>NZ_CP088008.1:7500-4807500 GCF_021044645.1 Tardiphaga sp. 37S4
ATGCGGTCCCGATTGTTGTTGGAAGCCCGGCCAACGCTACGAAATAACGCCTTGGCGTGCTCCGAATTGTTGTCTAAGCCCTCGTTATTCCGGCTTTCACGAGCCTTTCACTGACGCGGGAGACCGACATGTCGAATCCGAAAGAAGTTCCCGCCCTCCCGCTGAAGGGCTACAGCCTGTTGGACTTCCAGCCTGATCCGACCGTGGTCGGCATCTCCTTCGACACCGAGGCGGGTGTGTTCATGTTCGTGGCCACCAAGGAAATCCTCGACATGCTCGGCCAGGCTTTCATCCACAAGGCCGCCTCAATGCCGTCGCGCGAGCAGAGCTGAGACAAAGCTGTTTGCCGCTCCGGAATCGGGTGGCGAATGGCTGAAGATCGTCGCAAACTCCGGACCTCACCACATCGGATGCTGATGCGATCGATGGAGGCTCATATGACCGACGTTCAGTTCACTCTCTTCGACACCGCCATCGGCCGCTGCGGCATCGCATGGGCCGATCGTGGCATCGTTGCTGTGCAATTGCCGCAGCCGGACGAAAAACAGACCCGTGTACGCATCAAGCAGCGCCATGCGGAGGTCGTCGAAGCCGCGCCGCCGCCGGCGGTACAGGCCGCCATCGACGGTATCGTCGAACTGATGACCGGCAAGCCGGTCGATCTTCTCGATATCGATCTCGATCTCACCGACGTCCCCGAATTCAATCGCAACGTCTATGCGATTGCCCGCCAGATCCCGCCGGGCGCAACGCTGACCTATGGCGATATCGCCAAGAAGCTCGGCGGTGTCGAACTGTCACGCAATGTCGGGCAGGCGATGGGGCAGAATCCGTGTCCGGTGATCGTGCCGTGTCATCGGGTGCTGGCCGCCGGCGGCAAGCCGGGCGGATTTTCGGCCAATGGCGGCGTCGAGACCAAGCTCAAGATGCTCGCCATCGAGGGCGCGTATGTGAATCACACGCCCTCGCTGTTCGATTAGGCCTGCCGCAAGATTGCCGCAGGCCTGACGCAGAATTTTCGCAAGCTGACGTGAAATTGCGTCAGGCCGCTTTTCGACCCTAACCCTTTGGCGGAACGGAGATCTTGACCGATTCCCGCTGCAGCATCTTGTTGTGAAAGGCGTCGAGTTTCGGAAACGCCTTGTGCCATCCGCAATCAGGAAAGCGGAAGTCGGCATAACCGAGCACGCAGACGAGCGCGATCTGCGCCGCATCCAGCGGACGCGTCAGGATGTCCGGATGATTTTCGAAACGTGCGAGCCCCTGCCATGCGCGATCCCACTGATCGTCATACCAAGCCTGCCACAGAAACTCTTTGGGGCGCACGCCGACCTCGTAGCGGCACAGCAGCATCGCATCCGTCATGCCCTGCAGCATCGAATGCTCGCTCTTCACTTTCCAGCGCGCCGGACCCGCGGCCGGGATCAGCTTGTTGCCGCCGGCGAGCTCGTCGAGATATTCGGTGATGACATAGGAATCGACGATGACATTGCCGTCATCCAAGATCAGCGCCGGTAGTTTCCTGACCGGGCTGATGTCATGGGAATAGGTCTCGTTTTTCTGTGTCGGCGCGACCGAAGCCGCCACCAGTTCGATCTTGTCGATCAGCCCGAGTTCGATCGCTGCGATGCGCACCTTGCGTGCGAAGGGCGAACCCGGAGAAAAAGTCAGCTTCATTTTTGGTCCTTTACTCAGTTCTATTGGTCGTCATTGCGAGCGCAGCGAAGCAATCCAGTCCTTGCTTTGTGGCCTTCTGGATTGCTTCGTCGCTTTCGCTCCTCGCAATGACGAGGAAAGTGATACGCCTTAAGCCGCAACCACTTTCTGTTTCTGCTCGCCGAGCTTCTCGATGCCGAGCGTCATGACGTCGCCGACTTCGAGGAATTTCGGCGGCTTCATGCCGAGGCCGACGCCGGGCGGCGTGCCCGTGGTGATGATGTCACCGGGCATCAGCGTCATCATGCCGGACAGATACGACACGATCTGCGGCACATTGAAGATCATGGTCGCGGTCGAGCCGGTCTGGCAGCGCTTGCCATTGACGTCGAGATACATGCTGAGCTTGTGCACGTCGCCGACTTCATCTGATGTTACCAGCCACGGGCCGAGCGGGCCGAACGTGTCGTGCGACTTGCCCTTGGTCCACTGGCCGCCGCGCTCGATCTGGAAGAAGCGCTCGGAAACGTCATTGCAGACGCTGTAGCCGGCGACATGCTTCAGCGCATCGGCTTCGGTCACATATTTGGCTTTGGTGCCGATGACGATGGCGAGTTCGACTTCCCAGTCGAGCTTGGTCGAGCCGCGGGGCTTTTCCACATCGTCATTGGGGCCGCACAGGCTGTTGAGCGCCTTCATGAAAACAATGGGCTCTGACGGAATCGGCATGCCGGATTCCGCCGCATGATCCGCATAGTTCAGGCCGATGGCGATGAATTTCGGCTTGCCGCCAACGGGCGAGCCAATGCGCGGCGAGCCGCTTACTGCAGGCAGCGACGCCGGGTCGAGCGCAGCGAGCTTGGCAAGATTGGCAGGCGCAAATGCATCGTCAGCCAGATCCTTCACCTGGCCGGAGAGGTCACGCAGCTTGCCGTCCTTGTCGATCAGTCCCGGCTTTTCGCTGCCGAACGCGCCGTATCTTACGAGCTTCATTGTCGTCTCCCTTGGGGCTTGCCTGAAAGGTTGTGGAACAGGGCGCGGGGAAATTCAACCGCGCGACAGAAAGGTCAGAGCCGCAAAAATCAGTGCTGCAGCGCGGCAAATCTGAAAGCATCGCCCTCGCGCATGATGTGGCCGGCACCGAAGTGACCGCCGATCACCAGTGTCGGCGTATCCGCAAAACGCGAGAACAATGCGCGCCGCGATACGGCGGATTGCAGGGGATCGGCATCCGCCGTGGACGACCAGTCGAGATGCGCCATCTGCACCGGATGATGTGCGGCGTCGCCGGTCAGCAGCGCTTCCTCGCCTGCGGATTTGATATGCACGCTCATATGGCCGGGGCTGTGGCCCGGTGTCGGGATCAGCGTAACCTCGTCCGAGAGTTGCGCATCGCTGGCAACGAGATCCATCAGCCCCGCATCGGCGATCGGCTTTACGGAATCGTTGAACACGGCGAGATGCGGCGCCGTATCGCTATGCGCCGCCCAGTAGTTGTATTCGTGCTGCCCGAACACATAGCGTGCATTCGGGAATGTCGGCGTCCATTGGCCGGCGACCAGTTTTGTATTCCAGCCGACATGATCGACATGCAGATGGGTGCACAGCACCGTGTCGATGCTGTCAGGCGCGAAGCCGGCTGCTGTCATGTTCTCGAGGAACGGGGTGTGCAGATTATTCCAAGTCGGGACCGAACGGCCCTGCTTATTGTTGCCGAGACAGGTATCAACGATGATCCTTTGCGTGGGCGTTTCCACGACCAGCGCATGGATTGACATTTTCAGCCGGCCTTCAGGGGATGCAAATTCCGGCATCAGCCACGGCAGCGCATGAACTTCATCGGGGCCGACCTGCGGGAGAATGAAGCGTGTGCTGCCAATCGTCTCGCCTTCGATGATCTGCGTGATCCTGACCTTGCCGACCGTCCATTGCATCAGGCGTTCACCCCATTGTTCTTTTTAGGGCTGGAAAGATGCGGGTTTCCGGCGTGGCGCGCAATGGATCATCTCGCGGGGCTGCGCGTTGTCTGAGTGGAACACCGGGCCCTGCAGCGAGGAGCGTGCGATGCCAGAACTAGCGATTTCATCCGAGAAAGTGGGCTTTCTGATCGAGAAGGCGCGGCAGTTCGATGCCAAGGATATCGCCTCGGATCCCGATTCCGGCTCCAATGGTGCGGACGACGACATGATCGATGTGTTGGAGGACAATGGCGAAGATCCCGTGGCGCGGGAAATCGCGGGCTTCATCAGCGCGCTCACCGAGGACGAGCAGATCGACCTCGTCGCCCTGATGCGGCTGGGACGCGGCGACGCCACTATCGAGGAATGGAGCGACTTGCGCCGCGAAGCCGCAGAAGGCCGCAACGGGCGCACCGCGCGCTATCTGCTCGGCGAGCCTTTGCTCGGCGATCTCCTCGCCGAAGGCTTGGAAGAATTCGGCGTCGATTGGTCCAGCGAACGCACCACACCCGTCCACTGATTGCGCAACCCAAAAACTAAAGGCGATCGGCCGTGCAGCCGATCGCCTTTTTGGGTCTTGAGATGCTGCCGAGTTACATCGTGCCGGGGAAAGCGCCGCCATCGAGCACGATGTTCTGGCCGGTGATGAAGCCGGATTTAGCGCCGCACAGCCAGGCGCAGGCCTGACCGAATTCATCGGCTTCACCGAAGCGACCCGACGGATTTTCGGCCGCGCGCTTGGCCAGGATCTCATCGACCGAAAGACCTGTCGCCTTGACCTGGCCGGCGGCAACGCCCTTCAGGCGGTCGGTGTTGAATGGGCCGGGCAGCAGGCCGTTGATGGTGACATTCGCACGCACAGTCTTGCGCGACAGGCCGGCGATGAAGCCGGTCAGGCCGCTGCGTGCACCATTCGACAGGCCGAGCACATCGATCGGCGCTTTCACGGCGGCCGAGGTGATGTTGACGATGCGGCCGAACTTGCGCTCCATCATGCCGTCCACCGTCGCCTTGATCAGCTCGATCGGCGTTAGCATGTTGGCGTCGATGGCCTTGATCCAGTCGTCGCGGGTCCAGTTGCGGAAATCACCGGGTGGCGGGCCGCCGGCATTGTTGATGAGGATGTCGATTTGGCCGGCTGCCTTTAGCGCAGCTTCGCGGCCTTCGACCGTGGTGATGTCACCGACGACTTCGGTGACCTCGACGCCCGGATAGGCCTTGCGGATATCGGCAGCGGCTGCCGCCAGCACGTCGCCGCCGCGTGCAGTCATCGTGACATGCACGCCTTCTGCGGCCAGCGCTTCGGCGCAGCCACGGCCGAGGCCCTTGCTGGATGCGCAAACAAGCGCGCGGCGGCCTTTGATTCCAAGATCCACGATATCACTCCTGAAGTTGTCGAACTGGCGAAGAAAAGAGGGGGACAGTCTAGCTCGTCGCAAGCGGCCTGATAAGGGCGCCGACGTCAGAGCCGATGCGCGCGTTTCCATTGCTCGATGGTGGCGGTCACGTCCGGCGGCAGCGATTTGACGCCCTTCTGCCCGGCCAGCGACAGCAGGGGCCGCAGCTGTGAGCCGGTCATATAGGCTGGCTGCCTGTCGGCCGGCACCAGCTGGTCGAAGATCAGCACCAGCGTTACCGCGATCAGGCCGACGCGGATGGCGCCGAGCAAAGCGCCGCCGAGCCGGTCGCCGATGCCGATCTCGTGGCCGATCACGTCGTTGATTGCCATGCGCAGCAGCGAACCGAGCACGATGCCTGACACCAGGAAGATCGCGAAGAACAGCAATGAATTTTGCGTGGTCGAAGCGGCGGCGCTGCCGGATAGTTGCGGCGCGATCAGCCCGGTGATCCAGACGGCGATCGGCATCGCCAGCAGATAGCCCAGAATGGTCACGGCGCTGCGCAAGAGGCCGGCGCGGAAGCCGATGACCATGGCGACGATCAGGCCGACATAAACGACGACATCGAAACTGTTCATCGCGGCTTCGTCCCCATGCGGCAATTCCGCTTCAAAGAAATCGGCTGAGCGCGCCGGTTTGCGATCGCGGCAAGGCCGGGTATCACTAGGGCAAAATCAAAGGGAAATGCCATGTCCGGGATATTCGACGTCAGTAAAGAAACCATCCTCATCACCGGAGCCTCGCAGGGCCTCGGCCGGCAATTTGCGCGCGTGCTGTCCGCGCATGGTGCAGCTGTGGTGCTCGCAGCGCGGCAAATGGGCAAGCTAGAGAGCCTGCAGAAGGAAATCACGGACAAGGGGGGGCGCGCTGTCGCGGTGTCGATGGACGTCACCGACAATGCCTCGATCGCAAAGGCGTTCGATGCCGCTGAAGCTGCGCTCGGGCCGGTCAGCGTGCTGATCAACAATGCCGGCATCGCGGTGGAGAAGATGGCCATCGATCAGACTGAGGCGGATTGGGACGCGGTCATCGGGGCCAATCTCAAGGGCGCCTATTTCGCGGCGACCGAAGCCGCGCGCCGCATGATCGCGCATAAAGTGGAGGGCAATATCGTCAATATCGCTTCCGTCCTCGGCTTCGGGCTGACCAAGGCGGTGTCGCCCTATGCGATCTCGAAAGCCGGCATCGTGCAGGCGACCAGGGCACTGGCACTGGAACTCGCCGCTCACCGCATTCGCGTCAATGCGCTGGCGCCAGGCTACATCGATACCGACATCAACCACGCCGCCTGGGACACGCCCGTGGGCGAGAAGCTGATCAAGCGCATCGCGCAGCGCCGGGTCGGTCATGAGAGCGACCTCGACGGTGCCATTCTGCTGCTGGCCTCGCAGGCCTCGCGCTACATGACCGGCAGCACCGTGACTGTGGATGGTGGCTTTCTGCTGAACTAGGCCGCCAGAGGGCGTCCAGCGGGTCTTTGAAGGCTGTTTGGCTCTGTGCGGTCCGTCACTGGGCCGGACTGTGCCGAAACAAGGCAGATTGGCGCGTTTCCGGACCGTCATAAAAGCGCAAAAAGATCGCCGCAGCCCCTTTCCAAAGCAGGCTGGCATTGGTACATACCCCTCGCACCGAGGGCTTTGCCCCGGTTGCCTTCTCAGGAAGCCTCCGGACTGGGATCGATCGACGCCTTGGCGTTGGCCGACTTCGTTTCGTCTCTGGTTTTCCGAAAGGTTTGGCGCGGGGTGGAGCAGCCCGGTAGCTCGTCAGGCTCATAACCTGAAGGTCATAGGTTCAAATCCTATCCCCGCAACCAAACATCTAATTGATATTTCAGAAAAAACGAAAAGCCGCCCTCTGGGCGGCTTTTTCGGCGTGGCGACGGATGCCTTTCAGGGAAAGAATGTGAGGTTTCCGCAGTGATGCAGGCGCCAACTGACGATGCCGTTAGCGCCTCGACAGCAATACGATGACAGTTATAGCGAGCAGCAGCGACAGGCCCTTCCAGACCATGTTCGGATTGCGCTCCAGGAGCGGCACGGTCGACGGATTGAGAAACTCCGCCTTCGGATTACGCAGGTCGTAAACATACTCGGAGAGTTCGTCGTAGCGCTTCGCCGGGTCGGGGTGCACGGCCTTGCGCAACACGCCGTCGATCCATTCCGGGATATCGCTGGCATCGTTGAGCAGAGATCGATAGCGCAGCTTGCGGTGCTGTGCGGCCGTCGTCGCCTTCGCGACCTCCGCTCCGTAAGGCAGTGTCCCGGACAGCATCTGATAGGTCAGAATTCCAAGCGCATAGAGGTCGGAACTCGACGTGGCGCGCTTGCCGAGAAACAGCTCGGGTGCGGTGTATTGCGGCGTGCCGAGAATGTCGCTGTGCTTGCCGGGTGAATCAGCTTCGGCGACGCCGTTGACGCGGGTCGAACCAAAATCGATGATCTTCACCGTGCCCGTCTTGTCGATCATGATATTGTCTGGCCGAATGTCCTGATGGATCATCTCCATCCGATGGAACGCCTGCAAGCCGCGTGCGATCTGCTCGGTGATGCCGCGCACGGTTTCCAAATCCGGCTTCGGATTGTCGAGCATCCACTGCTTCAGCGTCTGGCCTTCGATGAATTCGGCGACGATGTAGAGGTAGTTGCGCTTGCGCGACTGTCGGCACGGCTTCAGCACATGCGCGCTGTCGATGCGCCGCGCCACCCATTCCTCGATCATGAACCGCTTGAGATAGACCGGGTCGTCGCGCAGATCGATCGACGGAATCTTGATGACAATCTGTTCGCCGCTCTCCAGATCGATCGCGAGATAGATGTGGCTACGGCTGCTGCCATGCAGTTCGCGCACGATCCTGTAGCCGTCGAACACCGCGCGAGCTTCGAGCAGTGGTGGCAGCGGCAATTGCGGCATCAGAATGTCGCTGGCCTCACCATCCGGCACCGCATCTATCCGCACGATCTGTACGGTGAGGTTGTCCGGGCTGTTCTGTGCATAGGCCTCGTCGACGATCAGCCTCGCGGCAGCGTCGAGATCGTCGGCGTGATCGGCGATCGCCGAAGTGATGAAGCGCGCGCTGACGAAATCATAGACGCCGTCGGTGGCGAGGATGAAGACATCGCCGTCGTCGATCTGCAGCACCTGATAGTCGATCTCGATTTGCGGGTTCACGCCAAGCGCGCGGGCGAGGTAGCTCTGCTCGGATGAGATTACGACGCGATGGTCGATGGTAAGTTGCTCGAGTGCGCGGTCCGATACGCGATAGATGCGGGAATCGCCGACATGAAAGAGGTGCGCTGCGCGTGCGCGTATCACCATTGCACTCAGCGTGCAGACATAGCCGCGATCCTTGTCGTAATGGTAGCGGCCGCGCTGGGTCTGGGATTGCAGCCACGAATTGGTCGCAGCGATGACGCGTTGCGCCGATGTCTTCACCGACCAGGATTCGGATGTGCAGTAATAGTCGGTGAGAAACGATTTGACCGCAGATTCGCTGGCTTCGCCGCTGACCGCGCTGCTGCTGATCCCGTCGGCGATGACGACGGCAATGCCTTTGAGGCTCAACAGCGGCTCGGTCGGAATCAGGGCGCCGTGGAAATCCTGATTGGTGTCTTTGCGGCCCCTGTCCGAATGCTGGCCGATCGAAATCGTCAATTCACGCGGCATGGGTCACACTAATAAAATGACGCCCCAGCTGGAGAAGCCGGGGCGTCGTATTGCGAGGATTGCGGGGCGGCCTAGCGGGCGAGACTAGCAACGCGCTTCGGAGCTGTCTTGATGTGCGTTGCATACAGCGTCAGGCCGGTAAAGGTAAGGCCGCCAATGAGGTTGCCGAGCACGGTCGGAATCTCGTTCCAGATGATGTAATCCATGATCGTGAACTTGCCGCCGAGCATCAGGCCGGCGGGGAACAGGAACATGTTGACGATCGAATGCTCGAACGTCATCGCGAAGAAGACCATGACCGGCATCCACATCGCGATGACTTTGCCGCTGACGGTCGTTGAGATCATCGCGCCGACCACGCCGGTTGAGACCATCCAGTTGCAGAGCATGCCGCGAATGAACAGCGTCAGCATGCCGGCTGCGCCATACTGCGCATAGCCGAGCGTGCGGCCTTCGCCGATATGGCCGATCACCTGCCCCACCTTGTCCGGCGGCGTCGAGAAGCCGAAGGTAAATACGATTGACATCATGATGGCGACGATGATCGCGCCCATGAAATTGCCGACGAAGACGAGCCCCCAATTGCGCAGCACGCCGCCGACGGTGACGCCGGGGCGCTTGTCAAGCAATGCCAGGGGCGTCAGCACGAAGACGCCAGTGAGCAGGTCGAAGCCGAGCAGATAGAGCATGCAGAAGCCGACTGGGAAGAGGATCGCGCCGATAATCGGATAACCTGTTTGCACCGTGACGGTAACGGCGAACACCGCGGCGAGTGCCAGGATAGCGCCGGCCATGAAGGCGCGGATGATGGTGTCGCGCGTGGACATGAAAATCTTGGATTCGCCGGCATCCACCATCTTAGTCACGAATTCTGAAGGGACGAGATAGGCCATTACTTGAAAACTTTCTTTGGAGCGGGGTCGGTTGATGTGGCGTGCACCTATGGGGCGGCGGCGACGCTCATGTTGAGATAGATGCGGCCGTTCTCGAGCTTGACCGGGAAGCTGCGCGCGCAGCCTTTGTCAGCGCCCGAGGCTTCGCCGTCATCGAGGTTGATGATCCAGTTGTGCAGTGGGCAGGCGACCTTGCGACCGTGCACGATGCCTTCACTAAGCGGACCGCCCTTGTGCGGGCAGCGATTTTCCAGCGCAAACACCTCGTCGCTGGCGGTGCGGAATACCGCGATCTCGCGCCGCGGAGTCTTCACCGTGCGCGCGCCGCGTTGCGGGATCGCGCGCAGTGGGCCGACGTCGAACCAGAAGTCGTTGGATGGGACCATTGTCATGTTCATTCTGCTGGGACGGCTATAATCGAGTTGAGTGTTGCGAGCGGCGTAAATTCATGCTGTTCGCGGCCGGCGGCGCGTTCGGCCCAGGGATCCCTGCGGACCGCGCGCTGTGATTTCTCGAAGCGCGCCAGCAGCGCGCGACGGTTGTCGGCATCATCCATGATCGCCGCGCGTACCTTGTCGAGGCCGGCGTTTTCGACCCACTTCCAGACGCGTTCGAGATAGCCCGCTTCCTCGCGGTACATCTGCATGAAGGCGGCGATGTATTCGATCGCCTCGTCCTCCGTATCGACATGGCCAAGCAGATCGGTCTGACGGACATGCAGGCCCGCTGCACCGGCGATGTGGATGTCGTAGCCGGATTCGACGCAGATCACGCCGATGTCCTTCACCGTGGATTCTGCGCAGTTGCGCGGGCAGCCGGAGACGCCGAGCTTTACCTTCGCAGGTGCCCATGAGCCGCACATGAAGCGCTCGAGCTTGACGCCGAGACCGGTCGAATCCTGCGTGCCGAAGCGGCACCATTCGGAGCCGACGCAGGTCTTCACCGTGCGCAGGCCCTTGGCATAGGCTGCGCCGGAGACGAGGCCCGCACTATTGAGCTGCGCCCACACCGCGGGCAGGTCTTCCTTCCGCACGCCCAGCAGATCGATGCGTTGGCCGCCAGTGACTTTCACCGTCGGAATCTTGAAGCGGTCGGCGACGTCGGCGATGGCGCGCAATTCGTCGGGGGTGGTCAGGCCGCCCCACATGCGCGGTACGACGGAGAAGGTGCCGTCTTTCTGGATGTTGGCGTGGACGCGCTCGTTGATGTAGCGCGACTGCGCATCGTCGGCATATTCGCCCGGCCACGCGCAGAGTAGATAATAGTTCAGCGCCGGGCGGCAGGACGGACAGCCGCAAGAGGTTTTCCACGCCAGTTCCTGCATCACGGCGGGAACGGACTTCAACTCCTTCGAGAGAATGAAGCCACGGACTTCGCTATGGGTGAGGTCGGTGCATTTGCACATCGGCTTGCGGCCGGCGGCGGAGTAGTTGTCGCCAAGCGTGGCCGCGAGCAGCGATTCCACCTTCGCCGTGCACTGGCCGCAGGAAGCCGATGCCTTGGTGCGGGTGCGCACATCGTCGAGGGTGGTGAGGCCGTGGGCGGTGATCGCCTGCGTGATCGCGCCCTTGCAGACGCCGTTGCAGCCGCAGATTTCGGCATCGTCGGACAGCGCTGCGACAGCAGCGACCGGATCGAGGGCAACGCCGCCCTGATAGGCTTGGCCGAGGATCAGCGCGTTGCGCATGGCGCCGATATCGACGTTCTTTTTGAGGAGGTCGAAATACCACGAGCCGTCGGCCGTATCGCCATAGAGCACCGCGCCGATGATGCGGTCGTCGCGCAAGACGACACGCTTGTAGATGCCGCGGGCAGGATCGCGTAGCACGATCTCATCCTTGACGTCGCCTTCGGCGAAATCGCCGGCCGAGAACAGATCTACGCCGGTGACTTTCAGCTTGGTCGAGGTGGTCGAGCCGATATAGCCGTCCACGGTTTCGCCGGCGAGGGTCGCCGCGAGGGTCTTCGCCATGTCATACAGGGGCGCGACAAGGCCGTAGCACTGGCCGCGATGCTCGACGCACTCGCCGACCGCATAGATGTTGTCGTCGCTGGTCCGCAGATGATCGTCCACGACGATGCCGCGCTTGACGTTGAGGTCGGCTAGCTTGGCGAGTGCGGTGTTCGGGCGGATGCCGACCGCCATCACGACGAGATCGGCCGGTAGGGTCCGACCATCGTCGAGCCGGACTGACTCGACACATGTGTCACCGAGGATGGCTGCTGTGTTGGCTCCGGTCAGCACCTCGATGCCGCGCGCCTCGATCGCCTTTTGCAACAGATAGGCGGCGTTGGGATCGAGTTGGCGCTCCATCAGTGTTGGCATCAGATGGACAACGGTCGTCGTCATGCCGCGCATGGCCAGGCCGGCTGCAGCCTCGAGGCCGAGCAAGCCGCCGCCGATGACGACGGCGTGGCCGCCCTTGCCAGCTGCATCGAGCATCAAGTTGACGTCGTCGAGATCGCGATAGGTGACGACGCCGGGCAGTTCCGCGCCGGGTACCGGAATGAGGATCGGCTTCGAGCCGGTTGCGATAATCAGCGTGTCATAAGTCTCGACCGCGCCGGACTGTGTGGTGACGGTTTTCGCAACGCGATCGATCGCGACGACCAGTTCGCCGCGCCTGAGATCAACCTTGTTGGTCGCGTACCACTCATCGGTGTGGATCAGAATGTCGTCATATGCCTTCTCGCCGGAGAGCACCGGCGACAGCATGATGCGGTCGTAATTAACACGCGGCTCCGCGCCGAACACCACTACGTCGTAGCGGTCTGGTGCGCGTGCGAACAGCTCGTCCATGACGCGGCCGGCGGCCATGCCGTTGCCGAGGATGACGAGCTTCTGCTTCTTTGCGTTCGGTTGATCGAGCATGTGCAAACCTGTTTGGACCGCTGCCGATCGGAAACAGGAACTCGCTCACCAAGCCCGGTAGGGATGGAGTCACGATGACCGCTTCGCACCTGACAATCAGGAAGCGAGCTGTGTCCCTGCGCTTGAAACCAGCAGCGGTTTCAGCATCCGGCGGACGGCGGTCATCATTGACGTAGATATTATTAGCAAATGGCGTGCCAACGTACCTGTCGTATAACATTCTGATTTTTCGACTATTTCTAAATGAGCTCGGCTGTCGGCGATCAGTCGTGCCATTAAAACGAGCGGCATTACTGATTTCCTAGGCAGATGATTAAATCTTGTGCGGTGCGCTTCAGGTTCGAGATGGCTCCCGATCTGTGCAGACAACAGGTTCGAAGGTGGACGCGCGCTTGGCGAAGATCTCGTCAATTTATTGGTGGTCTGTTGCGGTGGTGAGCTGGCCGTTCTCGGTGCTCGGCCGGGCACGGCGACGCAGCACATAAAGCGTGCCGAGGGCAGGGCGCCCTGCTTCGAGGCGCAGCTCGGAATTCTCCTTGCATGCGATTTCGAAGTCCTTCGCGGCGCAGGTTTCGAAATATCTCTCGCTATGGGCGAACCTGCCTGACGAGAGCAACGTGAAGTCGCCGTGACCCGCGCGCTCGATGCTCGCTGCGAAGAGGCCGCCCGCAGGGAGCACGCGCGCAATCAGGCCGATGAGTTCTTCCAGCCGGCCGAGATAGATCAGAAGATCGGCAGCGAAGACGAGGTCGAAGCTGCGCGGGCTGTCCGCGAGATAGCTCACGACATCGGCCTTGATAAGGTCGTGATAGGCGTTCCGCCGTGTTGCGATGGCGAGCATCTTCTCCGACAGGTCGATGCCGGTCAGTCGCGCGCCGAACCGCCCGAGTGGCTCTGCAGTCAACCCCGTTCCGCAGCCGAGATCCAGAATGGTCGCAAGTCTCGGTCGGCAGGACGCAATCATATCGGCGAGTTGCTGCGGCACCTTGTAGCCAAGAATGTCCACAAGCTTGCTGTCGAAGCCCTCGGCGAATTCGTTGAAATGCGCCTCCACATAGGCTGCCGGTGCGCGATCATGTGTCTGTCCACCGACGGCATCCAGCAAGTAGCGCTGCACGGGATCGTCCGGCTGGCCTTCCAGTCGCAGTCGTCCGACCGTGGCAGCGGCTTCATGCATGCCATAGGCGCTGAACAACGCGAATGCGGTGCGCAAGACCTCATCCAATGGCTCGGTCTCTTGTCCGGCAAGTGCCGGGTAGCGGGTGATTGCGCCCTGAATGTCGCCGTCCAGCATCGAAGCAAAGGTACGCGCGCGGGCGTAGAGACGCAGCGTCACGCCTTCCAGCGGCACAAATCCGTTTGCGATCGTCAAGGCATCGGCGCTCTCGCCAAACCGGCCGGCCATGTAGAAGGCCTGTCCGAGGCAAAGATGCGTGACCGCGTCGATGCCGCCCCAGGATAGTGCACGTTGCAGATGCACGATCGCCTGCTCGGGACGGTGGGAGCCGAGATACAGCACGCCCAGGCCGAGATGAGCGTCGCCAAGCGAGGCATCGCCGGACAGAGCGCGCAGATAGGCCGCTTCAGCATCATTGATACGCTGCAGCCGGTAGGCGAGGCTCGCATATTGCAGCCATGTCGTCGCGTGGTCCGGATCGATGGCGAGCGCGCGCAACGCACTTGCTTCCGCCAGTTCGTCGCGACCGCTCAATTGATAGTCCGTCGCGAGCTCACGCCAGGTGGTGACGTCCGTCGGCATCAGTGCAAGTGCAGCAAGAAGCGCGTCGATAGCGACGTCATGCTGGCCATGGTTGCGGTTGATCGTTGCAAACTGCCGCAGCACAGAACATGCGTTGTCGGATTGCTCCATCAGCAGCGCGAAGACGGCGTGCTCCTTCATCCAGCGATCGATCTGATCGGCGGCGTGCTGGGCGTCCGGAAGTGCGAGCGTAGTGGAATCCATCGAGTCAGTCAGGAAAGTCGAATCCGAAGTTGTGCACTATGCTGCTTCTGCTCAATGCGCGCCGCGAAAACAAGGTAGCGATTGTGCCGCAGAGGTTGTGTTTCTGATATCAGGTTGCGCGATGCGTAGCCGTCTAAGGTCGCATCATCTGATCTGTTGCCGCGGGTTCCAATCCGTATAAGCTGTCCTGAAAGAAAAACGACCACTGGGCGGAAATGAAATGGAGGAGGCGCGGTGAAATCACCCGTCGTAAAGCGATCGATCGTTGTCGCCGGACACAAGACAAGCGTCAGCCTCGAAGAGGCGTTCTGGACGGCGCTGAAGGAGATCGCCGGCATGCGCCGGATCACGATGTCGCAGCTCGTCGGCGAGATCGACAAGAACCGACAGCAGAACAACCTGTCCTCGGCGATCAGGCTTTACGCGCTGGCCCATTACCAGGCCCTCGTCCCGCAGTCCGGGCTGTCGTAGGCGTCCGGTAAGCCCTGCGGCGGACCGGCTGGCGGCAAGGCGCATCTGCGCCTACATTCGGTCCAGCCACTTCCACATCAGTCAGGGCCTCTGCATGACCGTTCACCAGCGCAATTTGTCCACCCCCATCGATCCCGTGAAGCTCGACCGTCTGGCCGAAGTCGCCGTGAAAGTT
Source organism: Tardiphaga sp. 37S4 (assembly GCF_021044645.1). Taxonomy (NCBI): domain Bacteria; kingdom Pseudomonadati; phylum Pseudomonadota; class Alphaproteobacteria; order Hyphomicrobiales; family Nitrobacteraceae; genus Tardiphaga; species Tardiphaga sp. 37S4. The sequence goes on from NZ_CP088008.1 coordinate 22,552, forward strand.
GGGCTGCAACTGGCGCCGGGGCAGGATCTACTGCTGACCGGCCCCGCCGCGGCGCTGCCGCTGGTGCGCAAGATCGCTGAACATGCCTACAAGGCCGGCGCAGGTCTGGTGACGCCGTTTTTCTCCGATGAAGAGATGACGTTGGCGCGCTACCGCTACGGCCACGATGTGTCGTTCGATCGCGCCGCCGGCTGGCTCTATGAGGGCATGGCCAAAGCGCTCGGCAACAACACGGCGCGCCTCGCCATCGTCGGCGACAATCCGATGCTGCTGTCCAACGAAGACCCCGCCAAGGTGTCGCGCGCCAGCAAGGCGAATTCCATCGCCTATCAGCCGGCGCTGCAGAAGATCGCCGGCTTCGACATCAACTGGAATATCATCGCCTATCCGACGCTCTCATGGGCCAAGCAGGTGTTTCCCGGTGACGAAGACGACGTTGCCGTACAGAAGCTTGCGGACGCGATCTTCGCCGCATCGCGCGTCGACAATGCCGATCCCATTGCCGCCTGGGCCAAGCACAATGCGGCGCTGCGCAGCCGCACCGAATGGCTGAACGCGCAGCGTTTCCATGCCCTGCATTTTACCGGCCCCGGCACCGATCTCGTGGTGGGTCTTGCCGATGGCCATGAATGGGAAGGCGGCGCGTCGACCGCCAAGAACGGCATCATCTGCAACGCCAATATCCCGACCGAGGAAGTCTTCACCACACCGCATGCTGCGCGTGTCGACGGCCATGTCCGCTCGACCAAGCCGCTATCCTATCAAGGCACGCTGATCGACGACATTGCCGTGCGCTTCGAGGGCGGCAAGATCGTCGAGGCCAAGGCCTCACGCGGCGAGGAAGTGCTCAACAAGGTGCTCGACACCGACGAAGGCTCGCGTCGGCTCGGTGAAGTGGCGCTGGTGCCGCATTCGTCGCCGATCTCGGCGAGTGGCCTCTTGTTCTACAACACGCTGTTCGACGAGAATGCCGCCTGCCATATTGCGCTCGGCCAGTGCTATTCGAAGTGCTTCGTCAATGGCGGCGATCTCACGCCCGAGCAGATCGCGGCGCAGGGCGGCAACAAGAGCTTCATCCATATCGACTGGATGATCGGCTCCGGCGAGATTGACATCGACGGTGTCCACACCGACGGCCGTCGCGTGCCGGTGTTCCGCAAGGGCGAGTGGGCGTAACGCTGCAGCAATGATCTGAACGGGCGCGGAAACTGAGTCTTCAAATCTATGGCCCAGCCCCACCGCGTCGGCTTTCTTCTGATCGACGGCTTCGCACTCATGTCCTTCGCCTCGGCGATCGAACCGCTGCGCGCCGCCAATGTGCTGGCCGGCAAGAAACTGTATCAGTGGCTGCAGATCTCGACCGGCGCCGACGCGATCCTGGCGTCGAACGGATTGTCGGTGGCGTCCGATCACACCATTGCCGACAGCGTGCGTTACGACACGGTGCTGGTTTGTGCCGGCGGCAATCCCGCTGGTTTCGATGATGCCAAGACGCTGGCGTGGCTACGTCGCCTCGCGCGCTCGGGCTGCGCCATCGGCGGCGTCTCCGGTGGGCCGTTCATTCTGGCCAAGGCCGGCATACTCGATGGCGTTCGCTGCACGATCCATTGGGAGCATCTCGATGCATTCATCGAGGCCTTTCCCGAGATCGAGCCGACGCGTACGCTGTTCGAGATCGATAGCAACCGGCTCACCTGCGCCGGTGGTGTCGCCGCGCTCGACATGATGCATGCCATCATCCGCCGCGATCACGGCCAGGCACTGGCAGCGAAAGTCAGTGACTGGTTTCTGCAAACCGCCGTGCGTCTCGGCGACGACAGCCAGCGCATTTCATTGCGCGAGCGCCTCGGCACCAGCAATCGCGCCGTGCTTTCGGCGATCACCGTGATGGAACGGCGTCTGGCCAGCCCTGCGCCGCGCGACGAGTTGGCGAAGGCGGCCGGTGTGTCCGTGCGCCAGCTCGAGCGGCTGTTCACCGCGCATCTCGGCGTAACCATCGAGCAGCATTACCTGACCCTGCGTGTCGCCAAGGCCCGCGCGCTGTTGCAGCAGACCAGCATGCCGGTGGTCGAGGTCTCGGCCGAATGCGGCTTCGCCAGCGCCAGCCATTTCGCACGGATGTATCGGCGGGCCTTCGATGTGCCACCGTCGCAGGACCGGATGTCGGGGAAGAGCAAGGCGAAGTGAGGCCTAGCTCCGCCGCGGATAAATAATCACAGACAGATACGTCATAGGCGCCTTCACCAGTTCTTCCGGGCCGTGCCGCGCGGCGGCATCGAAGAACAGCGTGTCGCCGGGCTCCATCAGATAGGTCTGATCGGCGTGGCGATAACGCACCTTGCCGGTTAGCATGTAGATCATCTCGACGCCGGCATGGCGGAAGTTGCTATAGGCCTCGGCATCCTCGTTCAGCGTGATCAGATAGGGCTCGACGCCGAGCTCGCCGTGGATCGACTGGCCAAGCAATTGATAGTGATGGCCGGACTTGGTGCCGCGTCGCTCGATTTTGACGCCCGTATCGGCTTTCACGAAAGAGCAATCACGCTCTTCCTCGGTCTCGCGAAAGAATCTGGAGATCGGAACGTTGAGCGCTTTTGAGAGTGCATTCAGCGTGCCCAGCGATGCGGAGATGCTGCCGGTCTCGATCTTTGACAACATGCCGGTCGAGATGCCCGCCGATGTGCTGAGCTCGGCCACCGTCAGCTCCAGCTCCTTGCGGAGCTGCCGCACTTCATTGCCGATCTTGGATTCCAGCGAGCCACCGACTTCCAGCGGCGCGTTCGAACCGGTGCGCAGCTCCTCCAGCTTTGAGCGCGCGGGCGATGATTTCGTTTTCTTCGGTTTCGCTTTCACGATGGCGTTTCCTGCAGCGTTGATTTCCCGACAATAGCAATATTTCTTGTCAGGAAAACTATTTTCTCTGTGGTTGACATGGCGGTTTTGTTTCGGGCAAGGTCCACGCGCATTCAACGAGCGAGACGCGAGCCATGTGCGGCATTGCCGGTCTGTTTCTGAAAGATCAAAAGCTGGCCCCCGAATTAGGCGGGTTGCTCTCCGGCATGCTGGAAGCGCTGAGCGATCGCGGCCCTGACTCTGCAGGCTTTGCTGTTTATGGCGACGGCGATGCCGGACAGATCAAGCTGACGCTGCGCGCTGCGCCGTCGTTCGATTTTGCTGAACTGATGGCATCGCTTGGTAAAATCGCCGGCGCACCGATTTCGTATCAGGTGCACGATACCCACGCCGTCATCAGCGTTCCCACCGATCGCGAGGCTGCTGTCGCATCTGTGCTCCTCGGCATGAAAGACGTCGACATGGTTGCGCGCGGCAAGCGCATGGCTGTGTTCAAGGAAGTCGGTCTGCCCGCTGACGTGGCCAAGCGCTTCGGTCTGAACGCGATGGCCGGCACCCATGCCGTCGGCCACACCCGCATGGCGACTGAGTCCGCCGTGACAACCAATGGCGCGCACCCCTTCACCACGGGCACGGACCAGTGCCTCGTGCATAACGGTTCGTTGTCGAACCACAATGACGTTCGCCGCGAGTTGATCCGCCAGGGCATGACGTTCCGCACCGAAAACGATTCCGAGGTCGCCGCCGGCTATATCTCATCGCAAATGGCCGCCGGTGCTTCGCTGCAGGATGCGATGACGTCGTCGCTGTCCGCGCTCGATGGCTTCTACACATTCGTCATCGGCACCGAGACCGGCTTCGGCGTGCTGCGCGATCCCATTGCCTGCAAGCCAGCCGTGATGGCCGAGACCGATCGCTGGGTCGCCTTCGGCACCGAATATCGTGCGCTGGTCGATCTGCCGGGCATCGACGTCGCCAAGGTCTGGGAGCCCGAACCCGCCAAAGTTTATTTGTGGGAGCGGCACTGATGCCTTCGGTTGATCTTGCGTCCTCGCCGCTGCGCGAACTCAACAGCGCGCTGCATGCGCTGACTGATAACACCAACGCGACGCACTGGACCGTCAGCAATCCGCGCGGCCAGCACAATATCGCGGTCGGTCTCGATTTTCCGGTCGAGATCGAGATCGACGGTCACGTCGGCTATTACTGCGCCGGTATGAACAAGCAGGCGCGCGTCACCGTGCGCGGCAATGCCGGGCAGGGTGTCGCCGAAAACATGATGTCGGGCCGCGTGCACGTCACCGGCGATGCCTCGCAGGCGGCGGGCGCCAGCGGCAATGGCGGCCTGCTCGTGATCGACGGTAATGCCTCGGCGCGCTGCGGCATCTCGATGAAGGGCATCGATATCGTCGTGAAGGGCTCGGTCGGCCATCTCTCGGCCTTCATGGCGCAGGCCGGAAAACTCGTGGTGCTCGGCGATGCCGGCGAAGCGCTCGGCGATTCCATCTATGAGGCGCAGCTCTTCGTGCGCGGAACGGTCACGAGCCTCGGCGCCGATTGCATCGAGAAGCCGTTGAATGACGAACACAAAGTCGAGCTGAAGAAGCTGCTCGATGAGGCCGGCGTCGAGGGCGTCAGACCGGACGAGTTCAAACGCTATGGCTCCGCGCGAAAGCTCTATCACTTCCACATCGACAACGTCGGGTCCTACTGATGAGCGCGCAAGACCGCTGGATCCATACGCCGCCGCGCAAGTCCGCGACCTTCGATGATGCCGCGATCGCGGAAATCCGTCGTGCTGCCGCGACCGGCATCTATGACATTCGCGGCGCCGGCGCCAAGCGCAAGCTGCCGCATTTCGACGACCTGCTGTTTCTTGGCGCCTCGATCAGCCGCTATCCGCTGGAGGGCTACCGCGAGAAATGCGCTACCGATGTCGTCATCGGCGCGCGCTTCGCCAAGAAGCCGATCCATCTGAAGATTCCGATCACCATCGCCGGCATGAGCTTCGGTGCGCTGTCCGGCCCTGCCAAGGAAGCACTCGGCCGCGGCGCATCGGCGGTGGGCACGTCGACGACCACGGGCGACGGCGGCATGACCCCGGAAGAACGTGGTCATTCCGATCTGCTGGTCTATCAGGTGCTGCCGTCGCGTTACGGCATGAATCCGGACGACCTGCGTAAGGCCGATGCAATTGAAGTCGTGGTCGGGCAGGGTGCCAAGCCCGGTGGCGGCGGCATGTTGCTCGGCCAGAAGATTACCGAGCGCGTGGCCGGCATGCGCCGTTTGCCTGTCGGCATCGACCAGCGCTCGGCGTGCCGGCATCCGGACTGGACCGGGCCTGACGATCTGGAGATCAAGATCCAGGAATTGCGCGAGATCACCGACTGGCAGATCCCGATCTATGTGAAGGTCGGTGCCTCACGCCCGTATTACGATATCGCGCTCGCTGTGAAGTCCGGCGCCGATGCCATCGTGCTCGACGGCATGCAGGGCGGGACGGCGGCGACGCAGGACGTCTTCATCGAGAATGTCGGCCTGCCGACCATGTGCGCGATCCCGCCGGCGGTGAAGGCGCTGCAGGATCTCGGCATGCATCGCAAGGTGCAGCTCATCGTCTCCGGCGGCATCCGCAATGGCGCTGATGTGGCGAAGTGTCTCGCGCTCGGCGCGGATGCGGTGGCGATCGGCACGGCTGCATTGATCGCGCTCGGCGACAACGATCCGGCGCTGGAAGCCGAATACCAGAAGCTCGGCACCACGGCCGGTGCCTATGACGACTGGCATGAAGGCCGCGATCCCGCTGGCATCACCACGCAGGATCCTTTGTTGGCCGCGCGGCTCGATCCCGTGGTCGCCGGCCGCAAGCTCGCGAACTATCTCTCGGTGATGACACTGGAAGCGCAGACCATCGCACGCGCTTGCGGCAAGAGCCACGTCCACAATCTCGAACCGGAAGATCTGGTAGCGCTGACAATGGAGTCGGCGGCCATGGCGAGAGTCCCTCTCGCCGGGACGAACTGGATTCCCGGCAGCAATATCTAACAAGCCGTTATGGCTGGATGATCTTCGGAGCGCGTGTCAATGACGACCTGGACCGAACTAGCCAAACAGCACGACCTCAAATATTTCCTCATTGCCTTTGTCGATCTGTTCGGCGGCATGCGCGCCAAGCTGGTGCCGGCGACCGCGATGGACGGCGTCGCCAAGTCCGGCGCGGGCTTCGCGGGATTTGCTGCCTGGTTCGATATGACGCCGGCCGATCCCGACGTGCTCGTGATGCCGGATATGGATACGCTGACGCTGCTGCCATGGAAGCCCGGCGTCGCCTGGGTCACCGGGGATCTCTATATGGGCGGCAAGCTGGTGGCGCAGAATCCGCGTCAGGTGCTGAAAGGCTTGATCGCAAAAGCCGCCGAGCAGAGCGTCGAACTCAAGACCGGCGTCGAATGCGAATACTTTCTGATTTCGCCCGACGGCACCGCGATCTCAGATCCTGCCGATCAGCAGGCCAAACCGTGCTACGACCAGCAGGCGCTGATGCGGCGCTACGAGATCGTCGCCGAAATCTGCGATGCGATGATTGCGCTCGGCTGGAAGCCCTATCAGAACGATCATGAAGACGCCAACGGCCAGTTCGAGATGAACTGGGAGTTCGATACGGCGCTGAAGACCGCCGATCGCCATGCCTTCTTCAAGTTCATGGTCAAGTCGATCGCCGAGAAACACGGCTACAAGGCGACCTTCATGCCGAAGCCGTTTGCCAATCTCACTGGCAACGGCTGCCACGTCCATGCGTCACTATGGTCGACCAAGGACGGCTCGAACGTGTTCGAGGACAAGAGCGGCGAGTTGGGTCTCTCGAAGACGGCCTATCACTTCATCGGCGGCCTCGTTCATTCGGCCGAAGCGGTTTGCGCTATCACCAATCCCACGGTGAATTCCTACAAGCGCATCAATGCGCCGCGCACGCTCTCCGGCGCGACATGGTCGCCGAACACGGTGACCTATGGCGGCAACAATCGCACGCATATGATCCGCATTCCTGATGCGGGCCGGTTCGAATTCCGTTTGCCCGATGGTGCGGTGAATCCCTATCTGCTGCCGGCGACCTTGCTCGCCGCTGGTCTCGACGGCATGGCCAACAGCCGCGATCCCGGCCCGCGCCTCGACATCAATATGTATACGGAAGGCGCGAAGGCGCCGAAGGCAAAGCAGCTCCCGCTGAACCTGCTCGATGCATTGCGGGCGCTCGAAGCATCCGACGTGTTGAAGGATCAACTCGGCGAGGCCGTGGTCGGGTCGTACCTCAAGCTCAAACACAGCGACTGGAATGAGCACTGCCGTCAGCTCACCGAATGGGAGCGGCAGACGACTTTGGATTGCTGATACCGCGCGTCCGTCGAAATTGCGTGCTATGAGTCCTGACTCAGGAGCGCCATTGGGTTGACGCAACGTCGCCGCAGGATCATTTCGCACCATGACGACCGGCGTCAGCGCATTTTACGATGGCATTTCAGTATTTTACGGCTTCGACCGGGTGATGGACCCGTCCTTGTACAAGCCGCTGCCGGATGACTGGATCATCGGCGTCGCCGATATCGTCGAATCCACCAAGGCCATCGCCGAACAGCGCTACAAGGCCGTCAACATGGCCGGCGCTGCCGTCATTGCTGCCGTGACCAACGCGTTGGACGGCCGCGAATTCCCCTTCGTGTTCGGCGGCGATGGCGCGAGCTTCGCAGTCTCGCCGGACGATCTCGATCGCGCCCGCGGGGCATTGGCGGCAACGGCCACCTGGGTGAAGCACGATCTCGATCTCGCGATGCGCGTGGCCCTGGTGCCGATCAAAGACATCCGCGCGCAGGGGCTGGATGTGCGCGTGGCGCGCTTTGGTCCATCGAAGAATGTGTCCTATGCGATGTTTTCCGGTGGCGGATTGGGCTGGGCAGAGGCCGCGATGAAGCGCGGCGAATTCGCGGTGACGCCGGCACCTGTCGGAACCTATCCCGATCTCTCCGGGCTCTCATGTCGCTTCGAGGAAATTCCATCGGCACATGGTTTGATTCTGTCGGTGTTGGTGACGGCTGCAGCGGGAGCCGACCCATCCGCATTTCGTCGCGTTATCGAAGACATCATCGCACTGGTCGAACGCAGTCCTAATGCGGGCCGTCCCGTGCCTGCCGGCGGCCCAGCGCTGAGGTGGCCGCCTGCGGGTCTCGGCTACGAAATCCGAGCTGGCCGCGGCGCGAGATCGCTGTCGCGCTTTCGTATCTGGGTGACGACGCGAACGCTGTTCGTTTTTGTGTTGATGCGTTTTGGCATTAGCGTCGGCGGCTTCGTGCCGAAGACCTATGTGCAGCAGTTGGTCGAGAACTCGGATTTCCGCAAATATGACGACAGCCTGCGCATGATTCTGGATTGCACGCCCGATCTCGAACGCGCGCTGGAGCAGCGTCTTGTTGCGGCGGGCTCGGAAGGAACGGTGCGCTATGGTCTGCACCGCCAGGATGCTGCGATGATGACGTGTTTCACACCGTCAGCCATCCGCAGCGATCACGTACATTTCATTGACGGCGCGCGCGGTGGCTATGCCTCGGCGGCCACCGCATTGAAGGCTATGTCAGTTTGAAAGAGATCGCCTGATCAGCGGCCGACGCGGGTCCAGTTTTCGCCGCCGCAGAATGCGCCGACGCAGCCTTCGACCTTCAGCGTGTTAGGGCCGACCAGCGCCACGTTGCTGGTATAGATCTTCCCGTCATCGGCATTGTAGATCCGGCCCGACCACGTGTTCGCTCCGGTTGGGCGCATATCGTAGAACAAGTGAATGCCGATCATCGAGCGCTTGGCTAGCGAGGGATCGGGATTCTTGTCGTCGATCGGCGGCTTGCCGGTCTGCGGATCGATCTTGTCGCGCAGCGAGACGACGGTGCCGCACAGGATGGTGCCGCATTTGCTGACCCGCACCTGCGCATCGCCGGCCTGGGTCTGCCAGACACCCGTTGCTTCGCCGCCCGATTGGGCTTGCGCAGCGGAGCCTGCGAACACTGCACCCAGCAATGCGATCATAACAGTGAATCTGGCGGCCATGCGTGTCTCCTCGGATCAGGCGGTCTGCATAACAAGAAATGGGATTTGTGCAATGCCGCGGCGATGCGTTTGAGACTACTCAGCGTCTCAAATGATCATGATCGATTCGATTTGACGCAGCTTGCTCAGGTCAACCGGTGGCGGTCACCACGGCAGCCCGCACAGGTCCATCTCGCCTTCATGCGGCGCTCGCTTCAGGTAGGACACCAGCGGGGTCATGACATCGAAGCGTACCCGCTCGCCGTGCTGTTCGGCATAGACCTCGCCGATGAACGGCTTCCAGTTGCGGCGGGTGTAGAAATCCAGATTGTGCGGTTCACAGAACAGCAGCGCAAAATCGGTGGCGCGTTCGTCTTTCAGCGTATGGAGTGCGGCGGTGAGCGCCAGACTGGCCAGACCGCGACGACGATAGTCGGGATGCGTCACAACGCCGCCGATGCCGCCAATCCGCGTCTTGCGATCCTTCCATATGCCTTCGCGCCGATACAGGCCGACATGGCAGACCGGCTGTCCGTCGTCCTCCACGATGACCCGCAATTCGGGATAGGCGAAGACCACGTGTCCCCAGGGCAGTTTCTCGACCGCCTCGCGCGGCCAAACCAAGTCGAACAGCGGTTTGACGCTCGGCCATGAGGCATCGCCGGTCACAATCTCGATTTCGATGCTCATTTCGGTCGCCACCTCTGCGCTCTGTGCAGCCCTTATAGGTCGGTCCGAGGGTAGTAAACCTGTCGAATCCAGTGCTTATCTGAGAATAATATTCTAGGGATCAAGGAAACGTTGGAATGACCGAGGCGGAGCTCTCCAAATACCAGCGCTGGGCGATTTTGGCCGGCGCGGCGACGCTGCTCAGCCTGGCCATGGGCATGCGCCAGAGCTTCGGCCTGTTTCAACCCTCGATTCTGCGCGACACCGCCATCACCACGGCCGATTTCTCCCTGGCCACCGCTTTGCAGAACGTGATCTGGGGCATCTCGCAGCCCTTCATCGGTGCTATCGCCGATCGTTTCGGCACCCGTCACGTGATGATCATCGGCGTTTTGATTTATGCGGCCGGCCTCGTCTTCATGATGGTCGCGACCACGCCGTTGGTGTTCACGCTTGGCGCCGGCCTTTGCGTCGGCCTCGCGCTGTCCTGTACGGCGTCGAGCATGACCATGACGGTGGCCTCGCGCAGTGTGTCCGCTGCCAAGCGCAGTGTCACCATGGGGGCTGTGTCGGCCGCCGGTTCGCTAGGCCTCGTCATTGCCTCGCCGCTGGCGCAGACGCTGATCTCGACGGCGGGCTGGCAAGTGGCGCTGATCGGCTTTCTCGGCCTCGCTGCGGTGATGCTCCCCGCTGCGCTGTTTGCTGGCCAGTCTGACAAGATCGAACGCGCACCGGCGGATGAGCTGCAGCAATCTTTGGGAGAAGTGGTGCAGTCCGCACTCGGTCATTCCGGCTATATCGTGCTGGCGTTGTCGTTCTTTGTCTGCGGCCTGCAGCTCGTATTCATCACCACGCATCTGCCGAATTATCTGGCGATCTGCGGCCTCGACGCGTCGCTTGGCGCCACCGCGCTGGCAATAGTCGGTCTGTTCAATGTGTTTGGCTCCTATGCCTTTGGCTGGCTTGGCGGCCGTTATCCGAAGCAGATTTTGCTCGGCGGAATTTACATCGCCCGCTCGCTGGCGCTCGCCACCTACTTCTATTTTCCCGCAACTCCTACCACGACCATGATTTTCGCGGCCGTGCTGGGATCGCTGTGGCTCGGCGTGGTCCCACTGGTGAACGGCCTCGTTGCGCAGCTGTTCGGCCTGCGCTTTATGGCCACGCTCACCGGCATCGCCTTCCTCAGCCATCAGGCGGGATCTTTCCTCGGCGCCTGGGGCGGTGGAATGATCTTCTCGCATCTCGGCAATTACGACCGTGCGTGGCAATTCGCCGTCGTGATCGGGATGATCGCCGGATGCTTCCAGATGCTGATGAATGTGAAGCCGCCAGTGCGGCGCGATGCCGTCTCCGCCGCAATGCCGAGCGCGGCCTGATCGCGAAGCGATCGGGATCGCAAAGATGGGAGTGTCGGAGCCGGGCGGAACCTTCTATAAGGGTTCCCGTTAAGCCAACTCTCCCATTATTGCGGATCTTGACCCATGACCTTCACGCTTCCCAATCTGCCTTACGCCTATGACGCGCTCGCGCCGCATATGTCGAAGGAAACGCTGGAATTCCATCACGATAAGCACCATCAGGCTTACGTGACCAACGGCAATAACCTGCTGAAGGGCACCGAATTCGAAGGCAAATCGCTTGAAGAAATCGTGAAGGGCTCGTTCGGCAAGAATGCCGCGCTCTTCAACAATGCCGGCCAGCACTACAACCATCTCCACTTCTGGAACTGGATGAAGCCGAACGGCGGTGGCGACAAGCTACCCGGCCGTCTGGAGAAGAAGATCACCGAGGATCTCGGCGGTCTCGAGAAGTTCAAGACCGACTTCGCCGCTGCAGGCGTTGGCCAGTTCGGCTCCGGCTGGGCCTGGCTCTCGGTCAAGAACGGCAAGCTGGAAATCTCCAAGACCGCGAACGGCGAAAGCCCGCTGGTCCATGGCGCGACCCCGATCCTCGGCGTCGACGTCTGGGAGCACTCCTACTACATCGACTATCGCAATCGTCGTCCGGACTATCTCAAGGCGTTCGTCGATCACCTTGTGAACTGGGAATACGTCGACGAGCAGTTCGGCAAGGCGGTCTAATCGCTTTCGATTTGCGTTTAATGACGCGCGGGAAGGGCGGTGGCGCGAGCTGCCGCCCTTTTTCGTTGTCGTGACGTTTTCGTGTCTTGGTCGGCCTGCTGCGACTTGCCGCCGCAGACACGCTGCGGCAGAACGGAATGACGTGAGCCACCAAGCGCAGCGGGTGTTCGATGAATTATGTTTTGGTTTTTGTCGGCGGCGGGCTTGGCGCCACCTTGCGCCATGTCATCAATATGACCTGCGCTCGCTGCATGGGGACGGCGTTCCCGTGGGGCACCTTCATCATCAACATCACTGGCTCCGCGGTGATGGGCCTGATCGCCGGCTATCTCGCTTACAAGGGTGAGGCCTCGCAGCCATGGCGGTTGTTCCTGATGACCGGCATTCTCGGCGGCTACACGACGTTTTCGGCCTTTTCACTGGATACGGCAGTGCTCTATGAGCGCGGCGAATTGGGCCTCGCCCTGGCCTATGTGCTGGGGTCGGTGGTGCTGTCGATTGCCGGGCTTTTTGCCGGCCTGGCGCTGGTCCGCCACTTCGCCTGAGCCCTCCCGGGCTTGCGGTATGTTATAATATAACATAAATGACAGTTAGGCGCCTTGGCGCCGGATCTCCATTGGCTCAGGCCCGCTCTCATGGCGCATTCCCATTCCCACGGTCATGACCATTCCGACGGTCACGCGCACGGCCACGATCATAGTCACAGCCATGGCCCGGCAAGCCCGCATCCGGCCCAGCCGGCGCCCTGGTCGATCCTGCGCATGACGTTGCCCGCACGGCTGGGGGCCGCCCTGGCGGTCTCCGCAGCGCTCTGGGCGGTGGTTCTGCTGGCGATGAGGCCATCATGACGGCACAGCTCGCTTTCCAGAACGTCACGCTGGGCTATGACCGGCATCCGGCGGTGCATCACCTCAATGGCGAGATCGCCGCTGGCAGTTTGCTCGCGGTGGTCGGGCCGAACGGCGCCGGCAAATCCACGCTGTTTCGCGGCATCGTCGGCATCCTGAAGCCGCTGACGGGCGCGATCACACTTGGCGGCCTGAAGGCGCGCGACATCGCTTACCTGCCGCAGAGCGTCGATATCGACCGCACATTCCCTATTTCGGTGTTCGACTTCGTCGGCACAGGGCTTTGGCGCACGACCGGGATATTCGGCGGCCTTGGCAAGACCGCGCGTGCGCAAATAGGACAGGCGCTCGCCTCTGTCGGCCTCAATGGTTTCGAGAATCGCAATATCGGCACGCTGTCGGGCGGCCAGATGCAGCGGATGCTGTTTGCGCGGGTGTTGTTGCAGGACGCACGCGTTATCGTGCTCGACGAGCCGTTCAATGCGATCGATACCAAGACGTCGGCGGACCTGATTGCGCTGGTGCGCCACTGGCATGCCGAAAAGCGCACGGTGCTGGCGGCGCTGCACGATATGGAGATGGTGCGCTCGCATTTCCCGGAGACGCTGCTGCTGGCGCGCGGCTCCGTGGCCTGGGGATCGACCCAGCAGGTGCTGACGGCGGATAACCTGCTGGAGGCGCGGCGCATGTGCGAAGCCTTCGACGATGGCGCGGGCACCTGCGTCGTCGATGCCGCGCATTCTCGGGCGGCCTGATCGCCATGTTTTACGATGCGCTGATCGCGCCTTTCCTCGACTTCGAATTCATGCGGCGTGCTTTGGCCGGCGTGGTGGCGCTCGCACTCGGAGGCGCGCCAATCGGCGTGTTCCTGATGCTGCGGCGGATGAGTCTCGTCGGCGATGCGATGGCGCATGCGATTCTGCCGGGGGCGGCAATCGGCTTCCTGTTCTCGGGGCTAAATCTGTTCGCGATGACGTTTGGTGGCTTGATTGCAGGCTTTTCCGTTGCGCTGCTCGCTGGTCTCGTGTCGCGCGTCACCGTCATCAAGGAGGATGCGTCGCTGGCCGCGTTCTATCTCGTATCGCTGGCAGTCGGCGTCACCATCGTTTCGATGCGCGGCACCAATATCGATCTGCTGCATGTGCTCTTCGGCAACATTCTCGCGCTCGACGATCAGACGCTGCTGGTGATCGCGTTCAACGCGACGATCACGTTGGTGGTGATGGCGGTGATCTATCGTCCACTGGTGATCGAATGCGTCGATCCGGTGTTTCTCCGCACGGTCTCGCGCGCCGGTGCACCCGCGCATCTGGCGTTTCTCGCGCTGGTCGTCGTCAATCTCGTCAACGGCTTTCACGCCCTCGGCACGCTGCTCGCGGTGGGGCTGATGATCCTGCCGGCGGGTATCGCGCGGTTCTGGTCGCGCGACATCACGGGGATGATGATGATCTCCGTCGCGAGCGCGATGGTCTCCGGCTATTTCGGTCTGGTGCTGTCGTTCCAGACCAAGGTGCCGTCCGGCCCCGCGATCATTCTGGTCGCCGCGGTGCTCTACGTACTTTCGGTTTTGTTCGGCAATGTCAGTGGCTTGGTGAGGCAGTTGTTCCCCGGCCGGCATCTTGAGGCGTAGTTGTGTCAGTCATGCGGAAATCCAGCGTCTTCGTCATTTGTGCCGTCCTGTCGCTCGTCACTGCGATTGTCCCGGCGCGCGCGCAAGAAAAGACTCAGGACAAAATCGATGTCGTCGCCAGCTTCTCCATCCTGGGTGACTTCGTGCGCAATGTCGGCGGTGAGCGAGTCGCTGTCACGACCCTGGTCGGCCCGAATGGCGATGCGCATGTCTACACACCGACGCCGCGTGACGCGAAAAAGATCGCCGATGCGAAGCTTGTGGTGGTCAATGGCCTCGGCTTCGAAGGCTGGCTGCCGCGGTTGGTGAAATCATCGGGTGGTAAGGCTGTCATCGTCACCGCGACACAGGGCATCGCACCGCGCAAGCTCGACTCGCACGAGGATCCGCACGCCTGGCAATCGGTGGCCAATGCCAGGATCTACGTCGCAAACATTCGCGATGCGCTGGCCAAGGCCGATCCGGCCGGTGCCGACATCTACAAGGCGAACGCCGAGGCCTATCTCGCGAAGCTGACTACCCTCGACAGTGACGTGAAGGCGGCTGTGGCTTCCATCCCCTCGGTGCACCGCAAGGTGATCTCGACCCATGACGCCTTCGGCTATTTCGCGGCGGCCTATGGCATCGAATTCATTGCGCCGCAGGGCGTTTCGACGGATTCGGAGCCCAGCGCGAAGGATATCGCGGTCATCATCACCCAGCTCAAGATCTCGAAAATTCCGGCGGTTTTTCTGGAAAATATCGCCGATCCCCGGCTGATGCGCCGGATTGCCGCCGAGACCGGGGCAAAAATCGGCGGAACGCTGTATTCCGACAGCCTGACGCCCGAAAACGGCGATGCACCCACTTACATTGATATGGTCAGGCACAATATAAAGGCGCTGACGAGCGCGCTGACCAGTTAGCGCAGGGGCACCCCTGCTGCCGGCGCTGCACAAGACCCCGCCGGAGTGATCATGTCTGAAGCGACTGCCAACAAAATTCCCGTGACCGTGCTGACCGGCTATCTCGGCGCCGGCAAGACCACGCTGCTGAACCGCATCCTGTCGGAAAATCACGGCAAGAAATACGCTGTGATCGTCAACGAATTTGGTGAGATCGGCATCGACAACGACCTCATCATCGGCGCGGACGAAGAAGTGTTCGAGATGAACAACGGCTGCGTCTGCTGCACCGTGCGCGGCGACCTCGTGCGCATTCTCGACGGTCTCATGAAGCGCAAGGGCAAGTTCGACGCGATCATCGTCGAGACCACGGGCCTCGCGGATCCGGCCCCGGTGGCGCAGACCTTCTTCGTCGACGAGGACGTGCAGGCCCATGCACGGCTCGATGCCGTCGTGACCGTGGCCGATGCCAAATGGCTGAGCGACCGCCTCAAGGATGCGCCGGAAGCCAAGAACCAGATCGCCTTCGCCGACGTCATCGTGCTGAACAAGATCGATCTCGTGTCGAAGGCTGAGCTCGCCGAAGTCGAGGCGCGCATCCGCGCCATCAACCCCTACGCCAAGCTGCACAAGACCGAACGCGCGCAGGTGAAGCTGTCCGATGTGCTGGAGCGTGGCGCCTTCGATCTCGATCGCATTCTGGAGATCGAACCGGAATTCCTCAACGCGGACGACGGTCACGATCATCATGACCACGATCACGGCCATCATCACCACGATCATGGCCACGGTGGTTTGAAGCACTATCACGACGAGGACATGCACTCGATGTCGCTGCGTACCGACAAGGCACTCGATGCCTCGACCTTCATGCCGTGGCTGCAGGATCTGATGGCCAAGGAGGGCGGCAAGATTTTGCGCTCCAAGGGCATCCTGTCGTTCTCCGGCGACGACGACCGCTACGTGTTTCAGGGCGTGCACATGATGCTCGAAGGTGATCATCAGCGGCCGTGGAAGGACGGCGAGAAGCGCGAAAGCCGTCTAGTCTTTATCGGTCGCGATCTGCCCGAGCAGCTGATCCGCGACGGCTTCGAACGCTGCATCCCCGCCTGATGATGTCCGATTTCAATCCGCTGCAGGAGCAGGAATCCATCGTTTCGGTCACCGACCGCGTGTTGCCGGTGGCCATCGGTGCGTCGGTCACATCAGTGCATTTTCTCGGCGACAAGGCAGCCTTTGTCGGCGCCGAAGAGAAAGTCACGCTGGTCGATCCGGCGGGTGCGATGTCGCCCGTCGAGGTCGCATTCGGTGGCATCCTGTGCTCGACCTCCGACGGCAAGCGCGTCGTCATGGGCTGCGACGACGGCAAGGTCGTCGTGCTCGATCGCGACGGCACAGTCTCGACCTTTGCGACCGACGCCAAACGGCGCTGGATCGACAGTGTTGCGCTGCATCCCGATGGCGCTGTGGCGTGGTCGGCGGGCAAGACGGCCTTCGTGCAGGCGCCGAAGGGCGAAGTGAAATTCTTCGAGGTGCCATCGACCGTTGGCGGTCTGGCATTTGCACCCAAGGGGCTGCGGCTCGCGATTGCACATTACAACGGCGTGACGCTGTGGTTTCCCAACATGGCCGGCAATGCCGAAGTGCTGGAATGGGCCGGTTCGCATCTCGGCGTGACCTTCAGCCCGGACAACAAGTTTCTGGTCACCGCGATGCATGAGCCGGCGCTGCATGGCTGGCGTCTCGTGGACGGCAAGCACATGCGCATGACCGGCTATCCCGCACGCGTGCGCTCGATTTCCTGGAGCGCCGGCGGCAAGGGGCTGGCGACCTCGGGCGCGGATACGGTCATCATCTGGCCGTTCGCGAGCAAGGACGGCCCGATGGGCAAAGAGCCGGCAATGCTGGCGCCGCTCAAGGCCAAGGTCACCATGGTGGCCTGTCATCCCAAGCAGGACATCCTGGCCGCCGGCTACAGTGACGGCACCATCCTGATGGTTCGCATGACCGATGGCGCGGAAATTCTGGTACGCGCCAACAAGGGGCAGCCCGTCAGCGCGCTGGCCTGGAATGCCAAGGGTACGCTGCTGGCTTTTGCCGATCAGGACGGCGACGCCGGGCTGCTGGAGCTGTAGCTCTTTCACCTCCCCTGTGGGGAGAGGGAGTTCACGACGGTTGGTGCGAGGCGGCATTGTCATCCGCCCGTCACTTCCTGTACGCATGCAGACATCATGCGATTTTTGGCGACATTCCAGACCTACGACTTCCTCGACACGCTGCTCAGCCTGGCCACGGCCTTTGTGCTGGGCACGCTGATCGGTGCTGAGCGACAATATCGCCAGCGCACCGCGGGCCTGCGCACCAATGTGCTGGTGGCGCTCGGGGCGGCCGCTTACGTCGATCTCGCAATGCAGCTGCACGGTGCCGATGGTGCGGTGCGCGTGATCGCCTATGTCGTCTCCGGCATCGGCTTTCTCGGCGCGGGCGTCATCATGAAGGAAGGCACCAATGTGCGCGGCCTCAATACGGCGGCGACGCTGTGGAGTTCGGCCGCGGTGGGCTCCTGCGCCGGCGCGGACATGATCGCACAGGCTATCGCGCTTACGTTTTTCGTGCTGGCCGGCAATACGCTACTGCGGCCGCTGGTCAATGCGATCAACCGGGCGCCGCTGGACGCGAAGTCGTCGGAAGTGACCTATTACGTGCGGCTCACGGTCTCGCCCGAGGTGGTGCCGGAGATGCGCGAGCGCCTGCAGGAGGCGCTGGAAGCCGCAAAATATCCGGTCGGCGATGTCGATGTGATCGAGCAGAGCGACACCCAGCAGGAGATCGTGGCCACGCTGGTCTCGACGGCCGTCGATCCCAAGGAGCTGGATGCCGTGGCCGCCCGGCTCGAGGCGTATGCCGGCGTGCGCAACGCCACATGGGACGTCAGCACCAAGGACTAGTCGTCCAAAGGAAGTCCAGGGCGCCATCGGCGATCTGCGACTTCCGGCTCGGGAACTTTGGCGGCCGGCTCCCGTTGTCACCGCACATTAACTGCGGTGGATGCCATGATCCCGACGACCCAGACGCGCGTGTTCCGGACGTATTTCACGATCGCGATCTTGGCGACCGCAGCAGGATTGGGCGCATCGACGTCGGCAATGGCGCGGCTCACGCTGACGCCACCATCCGCTCGATTTGCCCAAGCGACGCCGCCACTGCAGTCGACGCCGGGTGCCGAAAACAAGCCGTCGGCCCCCGCAGAACCCGCGACCACCGGCCAGCGCCCGCAGGAAACGCCGCCGCAGCCGGCTCGTCCGGATGCGGAAGCGCGGGATGCCGGTGCCAAGCCGGCGCTGCCACCAGCGCCGGCGGAGAAAACGGCGCCGCCGATCACCACGAAATAGCGGAGCTTTCCAGGTCGCTGTCAAAGTCCCTCATGGTGAGGAGGCGCGTTTGCGCCGTCTCGAACCATGAGGCCGGGTTCTCTCAGTGTGCCGCCATCCTTCGAGACGCGCGCGAAGAGCGCGCTCCTCAGGATGAGGACGGTGTTTGTTGACGCTGCCCGCACAATAGTCTCGCCAGTTTCATCGACCGCCTTCATACTCCCTGCCAACAGTTTCATAGGGGGCACCATGAAGATCGACGACGTCAGGCGTAACGCCTATTCGATGCCGCTGACCAATCCGTCATTCCCGCGCGGGCCCTACAAATTCTACGACCGCGAATATTTCATCATCAGCTATCGCACCGACA
Organism: Tardiphaga sp. 37S4; assembly: GCF_021044645.1. Taxonomy (NCBI): domain Bacteria; kingdom Pseudomonadati; phylum Pseudomonadota; class Alphaproteobacteria; order Hyphomicrobiales; family Nitrobacteraceae; genus Tardiphaga; species Tardiphaga sp. 37S4. Next base: position 41,330 of record NZ_CP088008.1, read on the forward strand.
TGGACGCGCTGCAGGCCGTGGTGCCGGAGCCGCTGGAGATCGTCGATAACATCGTCAAATACGAATTCATCCGCATGCCGGACTCCACGGGCTTCGGCGACTACACCGAAACCGGGCAGGCGATTCCGGTCCGCCTCAACGGCGTCGAGGGCGTCTATATCCACTCGATGTATCTCGACGACGATGCGCCGATCGCCGGCGGGCGAGAGCTGTGGGGCTTTCCGAAGAAACGCGCGACACCGAAGATCGTGGTCGAAAGCGACGTACTGGTGGGTACGCTGCATTACGGCTCGGTGCTCTGCGCGTCAGGCACCATGGGCTACAAGCACCGGCCGGTGGATCATGACACGGTAATGCACGCGCTGCAGGTACCTAACTTTATTCTCAAGATCATCCCGCATGTGGACGGCACGCCGCGCATCTGCGAGCTGGTGCGCTATCACTTGGAACAGATCAATCTGAAGGAAGCCTGGACCGGACCTGCGGCGCTCGGCCTGTTTCCACATGCGCTCGCGGATGTGGCGCGGTTGCCGGTGAAGGAAGTCGTGTCGGCGCTGCACTTCAAGTGCGACCTGACGCTGGGGCTGGGCGAAGTGGCGTTTGATTATCTGACGAAGTGAGCTGTCCAGGGCCTCCTCACACGCCGACGTCATACGCGGGCTTGACCCGCGTATCCACCTTTCTGCACCGTCCAACGAAGATGGATGGCCGGGTCAGGCCCGGCCATGACGTGGGGAGAAGGCAGAGCCTCACCATAAAATGCGAAGGTACAAAAAAGGCGGCAGTGTCCGACACTGCCGCCTTCGTCGTTACTCATTCAGGCTGAGCACTCAGTTCAACGCACCAGCACGTTCTTGAACTGCCACGGGTCGCTCGTGTCGATATCTTCCGGGAACAGGCCCGGACGGCCTTCGAGCGGCGTCCAGTCGGTGTAGTAGCCTTTCACCGGGCCGAGATAGGGTGTCTGGATCTCCAGCAGACGCTCGAAGTCGATCTCGTCGGCTTCGACGATGCCTTCGGTCGGGTGCTCCAGCGCCCAGACCATGCCGCCGAGCACGGCCGAGGTCACCTGCAGGCCGGTGGCGTTCTGATAGGGCGCGAGTTCACGCGTCTCCTCGATGGAGAGCTGCGAGCCGAACCAGTAGGCATTGTTGTCGTGGCCGTAGAGCAGCACACCGAGTTCGTCGATACCGTCGACGATTTCGTTTTCGTCGAGGATGTGGTGCTTCGTCTGCATCTTGCCGGAGCCGAACATCTCGTGCAGCGACAGCACCGCATCGTCCGCCGGGTGATAGGCATAGTGGCAGGTCGGCCGGAACACCGCGGCGCCCGACGCGTCACGCACCGTGAAATAATCGGAGATCGAGATCGACTCGTTGTGGGTGACGAGGAAGCCGTATTGCGCGCCGCGCGTCGGGCACCAGGTGCGCACGCGCGTATTGGCGCCGGGCTGCATCAGGTAGATCGCAGCGCCGCAGCCGGCCTCATGGGTGTGTGCATTCTCCGGCATCCACTTTTCATGGGTGCCCCAGCCGAGTTCGGACGGCTGCACGCCTTCCGAGAGGAAGCCTTCGACCGACCAGGTGTTGACGAAGACCTCCGGCGGCTTCGGCGACTTGGAGCGCTGGGTGTCGCGCTCAGCGATGTGGACGCCCTTGATACCGGCCTGCCGCATCAGGTCCGCCCATTCGGCCTTGGTCTTCGGCTGGGGGGCATTGAGCTTCAGGTCGGAAGCGACATTCAGCAGCGCCTGCTTGACGAAGAAGGAGACCATGCCGGGATTGGCGCCGCAGCAGGAGACGGCCGTGGTCGAGCCGGCCTTGCGTGCCTTCTTGGCGGCCAGCGTCGTTTCGCGCAAAGCGTAGTTGGAGCGCGCTTCGGCGCCCTTCGATGCGTCGAAATAGAAGCCGAGCCAGGGCTCGTTGACCGTGTCGATGTAGAGCGCGCCGAGCTCGTTGCAGAGCTCCATGATATCGACCGAGCCGGTATCGACCGACAGGTTGACGCAAAAACCCTGGCCGCCGCCTTCGGTGAGCAGCGGCGTCAGTAGGTCGCGATAATTCTCCCTGGTCAGCCCCTGCTGGATGAAGCGCAGGCCATGCTTGTCGCACAGCGCCTTGCGGCCTTCATCCTTGGGGTCGAGCACGGTGATGCGCGACTTGTCGTAGTCGAGATGCCGCTCAATCATCGGCACCATGCCTTTGCCGATCGAGCCGAAGCCGACGATCACGATGGGGCCAGTGATCTTCGCGTAGATCGGCGAGGCGGGGGATGAGGACATCAGCTTCTAACTCCAGACAGGATCAAGATTAACGCGCTGCGTCGTGCGCGGTTGGGAAAGGACAGTGACGATGTGACATCAGAATGAAATTTCGGGAATGAAATCTCGATGCCAGTATTAAATGCAGCTCAGCGGCGTATGCCGACCGAGAGAACGGTCAGCGAACGTGGTTCCCCCGAGGGCGTCTCGAATGTAATGGACTGCCCCGCAGAAAGGCCGATAAGCGCGGCTCCGATCGGGGTCAATACCGAAATTCGCCCGGTGTCCACGTCGGCGGAGGTCGGATAGACCAGTGTGACGTGCTTTTCCTGCCCGCTGATATCGTCGCGGAACGTCACATCGGACTCCATGCCGACGATTCCGGGCAATGGATGAGTGTCGGGCACGATCGTCGCGCGCTCAACTTCGCCGGCCAGAAAGTCGGCGGTCACAGGGTATTTCTCTGCAGTGGCCTCGGCCAGTACGCCGAGACGCTCACGGTCGCTGCGGCGGAGTGTGATGGGCGGCAGCTCAGTTCGAAGGGAATGGATCATGGGTTTCACAGCCAAATGACGCCCGGCGCGCAAAGCGCCCGAGCATGCCAAGAATGATGAGGATGCTGAAATCGAACAAGCCCGGACGGCACGCGCGCGTGCGCCCGGGTCACATTCCTGCTTGAAGGTGACCGGCGCGGAGCAGTAAGCGGTTGCGGGGCAGGTTCGTCATGATGGCCGAAACCTATGTATCCTGCAGTGAAAGTCAACCGGCGATGGCGCCGTTGCTAGCAGCGACGTCCAACGGGTGTGTCTGACGCGCGGTTGACGATCAGCTGCGCCGCTTGGCGGTGACTTCGATTTCGACTTTCATCTCGGGCTTGTAGAGCCCGGCGACCACGAGGAGCGTGGCAGCGGGCCTGATCTCGCCGAGATGCGCGCCGGTCACCGCGAACACCTTGTCGGCGTCGCTGGCGTCGGTGATGTAGTAGATCGCGCGCACGATATCGGCCATGGCAAAGCCGGCCTCTTTCAGCGCGGCTTCAATGGTCTTGAAGCAGTTCTGTGTCTGTGCCGTGACGTCGGCCGGCAAGATCATGGTGGTGTAATCGTAGCCGGTGGTTCCGGACACGAAGCAGAAATCGCCATCGACCACGGCGCGGCTGTAGCCAGCGGTCTTTTCGAATGGCGATCCGGTGGAAATCAGTTTGCGCGTCATTACCGGGCTCTCCTGCGGAGGTGAGCTCCGCAATGCCGTGTCTTGGTGGTCAAATCAAGCCGCGTGGGCCAGATCGGCAGGCTCAGCAGCCTTGCGGACCCATTTACCGCTTCCGAAGATGATGCCGCGGGCGCCATCCAGCGCTCCGGGCTTCAGCTCGAGGCCGAGCAGGCGATCACGCTCGAACGGCCCGGGCAGCGCCAGATCGGTCATTTTCCAGGGCATGAAGCCGAAGCGGGCATAATAAGGCGCATCGCCGAGCAGCACGATGGCGCCATGGCCGCGCGCCGAGGCCTCGGCGATCGCGTGATTCATCAACGCGGCGCCAAGGCCAAGGTCGCGGGCACCCGGATCGACCGCCAGGGGGCCGAGCATCAGTGCAGCTCGGCCCCCGGCGTCGACATGCCAAAGCCTGATCGTGCCGACCAGCCTGCCTTGCACCACCGCCGAGAAGGCCAGGCCTTCGGCGGGCAGTCGTCCGTCACGCAGTCGCTGGCAGGTGCGGGCATGGCGCGAAGCGCCGAAGCACACATCCAGCAGAGATTCACGGGCGGCGACGTCGGAGCCACGTTCCGCACGGATCTCGTACGAAGGGGCTGCGATGGGCAAAGCAACAGTGTTGTTGGTGGCGGTCTCGTGCAGATCGGTCATGGCATGTCGGTCCCCACTCCGTTTTTCACACGGAGTGTTGTCATCCAGAATTGGAAGGTGACGGGATGAGAGCCGGCGGGCCGGCTCTCCGATTAGTCATATCCGGGGTGGATGCCGGATATAGTGAGCGACGTCAGATTTGCAACGCTCAGATATGGAAGGTGCGCAGCGGCGGGAAGCCGTTAAACGCCACTGCCGAATAAGTCGACGTATAGGCGCCGGTGCCTTCGATCAGCAGCTTGTCGCCGATCTCAAGCGTCACAGGCAGCGGATACGGCAGCTTCTCATACATCACGTCGGCCGAATCGCAGGTCGGGCCGGCGAGCACGCAGGGCGTCATCTCGGCGCCGTCATGCGGCGTCTTGATGGCGTAGCGGATCGACTCGTCCATGGTCTCGGCGAGACCGCCGAACTTGCCGATGTCCAGATACACCCAGCGCACGTCGTCCTCGTCGCTCTTCTTCGAGATCAGAACGACTTCGGCTTCGATGATGCCGGCATTCCCGACCATGCCGCGACCCGGCTCGATGATGGTCTCCGGAATCGCGTTGCCGAAATGCTTGCGCAGCGCACGGAAGATCGAACGGCCGTATTGCACGACCGCCGGAACTTCCTTGAGGTACTTGGTCGGGAAGCCGCCGCCCATATTGACCATGGACAGGTTGATCCCGCGCTCGGCGCAGTCACGGAACACCGACGAGGCCATTGCCAGCGCACGGTCCCATGCCTTCACCTTGCGCTGCTGCGAGCCGACATGGAACGAAATGCCATAGGGCTCCAGGCCAAGACGCTTGGCGAGGTCCAGCACGTCGACAGCCATTTCCGGATCGCAGCCGAACTTGCGCGACAGCGGCCACTCGGCGCCGGCGCAATCGTAGAGGATGCGGCAGAACACGCGGGCGCCGGGAGCGGCGCGCGCGATCTTCTCGACCTCAGCGGCGCAATCGACCGAGAACAGGCCGATGCCGAGCGCGTGGGCGCGCGCGATATCGCGTTCCTTCTTGATGGTGTTGCCGAAGGAGATGCGGTCCGGCGTGGCGCCAGCGTCGAGCGCCATCTGGATTTCCTGCACCGACGCGCAGTCGAAGCACGAGCCCATCGAGGCCAGCAGCGACAGCACTTCCGGCGCCGGGTTTGCCTTCACCGCGTAGAACACGCGGCTATCAGGCAAAGCCTTCGCAAAGCTCTGGAAGTTGTCGCGCACGACTTCGAGGTCGACGACGAGGCACGGCTCGACATCGGTGCCCTCGTTGCGGCGGGCGCGGAGGAATTCCTGAATACGTTCGGTCATAGCACTCTCCCAAACGGCCCCGCGAAAGGGTCACGTTCAAAAAATGATGACGGTTCAGCGCTTTCGGACCCAGGCACGCGATGGAGGCGTGACAAAGCCAAAAGTACAGACCGTAAGTGCTGCCGTGGATTGGTTGGGGGTGACCCTACCGCACACCTGGCAATGAAGGACAAGCCTCTTCGGTATTCGCGCTGGCTGTTGGAAAGCCAGCAGAGACCAAAAAAGCCCGCTCCGTCGTTGCTTTAAGTCGCGTCCCCCGTTGAGAACGAGGTGCGCCGGTTCGCCTCCGGCTGCCAGTCACGGTTGCAAAGAACAAAGTCACCTTCAACGGCATCTCTGGAGAGAGATGCTGGCCTTTCGCAAAACTCCGCGAACGACCCTCGGCTTCTTCATCCCTTGGCGGCTGTCCGGCCTCTTGTCCGGATACCTACCGACTGACACACGACCACAGGCACGTGCGAAATTGGGCAAGACCGGAAATAGGTTCTTTGACCCTGCTACGCAACAATTTTTTTGGGCTGTGGGGCATTTTATTCAACGCCATCGCGCAGCGTTGCAAACGAGACGCACTCAGCGCGCTCAACATGAACGGATGTTAAGTTCGGTTAAGGAATTGGCGTAGTCTGAGGCTGGTGTGGAGTGCTGAACTACACCAGCGTCATGGTCCTGTAGTCGTCCTCTCGTCCCGCTGTCATCTCGCTCTCGGTTGTTGTCCTCCGCGAAAGCGGAGAATCCCATAAACGCTGTAGCCAGCGACGAATCGCGAACCGCGTCGGTTACTGGGGCGCTCAATTCAAGCACGCAATTGCGCGCCTGGCCGGGCGATGACAGTCGAGTGTGAGAAGCCGGAGAGTGGAGCTGCGCGGGCGCAGAGCGATCAGCCGCGGCGGGTGAACGGCTCGATCCGTGCGGCGGTGCGCAGGAAGGCCACCATGATGGCGACGCCGCACAGGAATAGGCAGACCTGCAGGATGTGCTCGCCGGTGGTGGAGAGGCCGAACAGGATCGACAGTGCCCAGCCGCCCGCGAAGGCGGCGCCGAACACTTCCGCGCCGATCAGGATCGCCGCCGAGATGACGGTGATGACGCTGGGCCAGTAGATGCGGCGAGGGGCGGTGGAGGTGGTCATAATCTCAAGGTCCTGTTTCGGGCCGCAATCTCTCCGAAAAAGCCTGCTGCGGCAAGCACTAAAGGGCCCAAAAAAGCCCCATCGCGTGGTATAGATCGACGCATTCTCTGGGCTTCAAAGCAGGATTTCTTATGTCAGAAACGTCGGTCTCGCCGGTTGCGTCGAAAGGTCTCGAAAATCCGCTTCTGAAAGCCTGGCAGACCCCGTTCGAGACCCCGCCGTTCGACGAGATCAAGCCCGAGCACTTCATGCCGGCCTTCGAACAGGCGTTTTTCGACCATTCGGCCGAGATTGCCGCGATCGTGAACGATCCGGCCGCGCCTGACTTCGCCAATACGATCACGGCGCTGGAGCGCTCCGGCAAGTTGCTCAGCCGTGTGGCATCGGTGTTCTACGATCTGGTGTCGGCGCATTCCAATCCGGCGATCCTGGAGATCGACAAGGATGTGTCGTCGCGGATGGCGCGGCACTGGAATCCGATCATGATGAATGCCGTATTGTTCGGCCGCATCGTGGCGCTCCACGACAAACGCGCCGAGCTCGGCCTCACCACCGAACAGATGCGTCTCCTGGAGCGGACCTATACCCGCTTCCACCGCTCCGGCGCCGGCCTCGACGAGACCGCCAAGGCGCGGATGGCTGAGATCAACGAGCGTCTCGCGCATCTCGGCACCAGCTTTAGCCATCATCTGCTCGGCGACGAGCAGGAGTGGTTCATGGAGCTGGGCGAAGGCGATCTCGATGGGCTCGCCGAGAGCTTCGTCGCCTCTGCCAGGGCCTCGGCTGACGAGCGCGGCATGACTGGCAAGGCGATCATCACCACGTCGCGGTCCTCGATGGAGCCGTTCCTGAAGAGCGCGGCGCGGCGCGACCTGCGCGAGAGGGCCTACAAGGCCTTCATCCAGCGCGGCAACAACGGCAATGCCAATGACAACAACGAGACCATCGTCGAAATCCTGAAGCTGCGCGAGGAGACCGCGAAGATCCTGGGCTTCCCGACCTTCGCGGCCTATCGCCTGGAAGACTCCATGGCAAAGACGCCGGAGGCCGTGCGCGGTCTGCTGGAGCGGGTCTGGAAGCCGGCCCGCGCCCGCGCGCTGGCCGACCGCGATGCGCTCCAGGAGCTGATCGCGGAGGAGGGCGGCAACTTCAAGCTCGCCGCTTGGGATTGGCGCTATTACGCCGAAAAGCTGCGCCAGCGCCGCGCCAATTTCGATGATGCGGCGATCAAGCCTTATCTGACCCTCGACAACATGATCGCGGCGCAATTCGACACCGCGACGCGCTTGTTCGGTATCACCTTCGCCGAGCGCAAGGACGTGCCGGTCTGGCATCCGGACGTCCGCGTCTGGGAGGTCAAGGACGCCTCGGGCGCGCTCAAGGCGATCTTCTATGGCGACTACTTCGCCCGCCCGTCGAAGCGCTCCGGCGCCTGGATGACCTCGCTGCGCGACCAGCAGAAGCTCGACGGCGACGTGGCGCCGCTGGTGCTGAACATCTGCAACTTCGCGAAGGGCACCGACGGCCAGCCATCGCTGCTGTCGCCGGACGATGCGCGCACGCTGTTCCATGAATTCGGCCATGGCCTGCACGGCATGCTGTCCAACGTCACCTATCCCTCGCTGTCGGGCACCTCGGTTTTCACGGACTTCGTCGAACTGCCGTCGCAGCTCTACGAACACTGGCAGGAGCAGCCGCAGGTGCTGCAGACTTTCGCCAAGCACTACCAGACCGGCGAGCCGCTGCCCGACGATCTGCTGAAGCGGTTCATCGCTGCCCGCAAGTTCAACCAGGGCTTTGCCACGGTGGAGTTTGTGTCGTCGGCGCTGATCGATCTCGAATTCCACACCCAGCCGGCGTCGGCCTCCGCCGATGTCGCTGCCTTCGAGAAGAAGGAGCTGGAGAAGATCGGCATGCCCGAGGAAATCGCGCTGCGGCACCGGCCGACGCAGTTCGGACACATCTTCTCCGGCGATCACTATGCGTCTGGCTACTACAGCTACATGTGGTCCGAAGTGATGGATGCGGACGCCTTCGGCGCCTTCGAGGAAGCCGGCAACATCTTCGATCCCGCAGTGGCCAAGCGGCTGCATGACGACATCTATTCGTCGGGCGGTTCGGTCGATCCGGAAGCGGCCTATATCGCGTTCCGCGGCCGTGCCCCCGCGCCGGATGCGCTGCTGCGGCGGCGCGGGTTGTTGGAAGAGCCTGAGGCAGCGTGAGGTGATACTTCTGATGAACCGCTTTTTGGGTCTGATCGCGATCGTTGTTGCGCTGGCTGGCGGCATCACTGCTGCCTCCGCCCATCCGCATGTCTTCGTCACGGCATCAAGCGAACTGATCTACGCGCCGGACGGCACCATCACAGGTGTGCGTCATGCCTGGGTGTTCGACGACATGTTCTCGACCTATGCGCTGCAGGGCATCGAGAGCAAGACCAAGGGCGTCTATACCCGCGAGGAACTGGCGCCGCTGGCACAGACCAATGTGGAGTCGCTGAAGGAATTCGCCTTCTTCACCTTCGCCAAGGTCGAGGGCAAGAAGCAGCGCTTCAACGATCCCGTCGACTATTATCTTGAGAAGCGCGACGCGGCGCTGGTGCTGCACTTCACGCTGCCCTTCAAGACGCCGTTCAAGGCCAAGAAGATGGAGCTGGAAATCTTCGATCCGAGCTTCTTCGTCGATTTCGGTCTGGAGAAGAAAGACCCCATCAAGCTGGCTGGCGCGCCGGCCTCCTGCACGATGGCGATCCAGCGCCCGTCGGACGGCGCCGCCAAGGCGCAGACCATGAATGAAGACACTTTCATGAATGGCGAGAACAGCAATTACGGCGCCATGTTCGCTAACAAGATCACGGTCGATTGCCCATGATGCTCCAGAAAATGACGATGCGCCACGTGCTGTTGGCTTGCGCTGTGCTGGCCGCAGCGTCAGTGATTGCCGATGGAGCGCTGCATGATGTGTTGGCGCAGAACCCGTTCGGTGCGCCGAAGGGTGTGCCGGACTCACAGGTTGGCGGCATCATTGGCTGGCTCCTGACGAAGCAGTCCGAATTCTATCGCGCGATGTCGGCGACCATCCGTGCCGCCAAGTCCGACGGCAGCGCGGTGTGGACGCTGCTGGGGATCTCCTTTGCCTACGGTATCTTCCACGCCGCCGGCCCCGGCCATGGCAAGGCGGTGATCTCGTCCTATCTGGTCGCCAATGAAGAGACCGCCAAGCGCGGTATCATATTGTCCTTCGTCTCGGCGCTGATGCAGGCGCTCGTCGCCGTGTTGATCGTCGGCATTGGCGCATGGTTGCTAAATGTCACAGCCAAGACCATGTGCAGCACCGAGCGCTGGGTGGAGATCGCCAGCTATGGGCTCATCGCGGCCTTCGGCGCGCGACTGGTCTGGAGCAAGGGGCGCGGGTTCTTCCGCGCCTTGCGGCCGTCGCTGCCGGTTGCGGGGCCGCAACTCGCGGTGGCCCATGCCAGTGCGTCCGCGCATACGCACGATCACGGCCATGACCACCATCACCACGACCATCATCATGGCCACGCTCATTCTCATGCGCACGCCCATACGGCGCATGCCGAGGCGACGGCTTCAGCGCATGCGCACCATGAGCACAGTCATCACGATCACGTTCATGATGAGCATTGCGGCCATTCCCACGGCCCGACGCCGGATCAGCTCGCCGGCCCCGGCGGCTGGGCGCGCGGACTGTCGGCCGTGTTCACGGTAGGCATCCGGCCATGCTCGGGCGCGATCCTCGTGCTGGTCTTCGCACTGGCGCAGGGGATGTTCTGGGCCGGCATCGCCGCCACCTTCGTGATGGGCCTGGGAACCGCGATTACCGTGGCAACCATTGCCGTCCTCGCCGTCTCCGCCAAGGGTCTCGCCGGCCGTTTGGCCGGTGGCCGCGATGGCAGTGGCGCGCTGGTCATGCGGGGGATTGAGTTCGGCGCGGCGGCGCTGGTGATGCTGTTTGGCGTTGGCCTGCTGCTGGGCTATGTCGCGGCCGAACGCGTCACCTGTTTCTGATCGCTGTCCTGCCCTGATGGACAGTCCGTCGTCTTGACAAGGTCCAACCAAAGCGCGAAGCCACCGGCATCATGACAAATGTCGTTTCCCTCGAGCAGCCACCGGCCTCCACCCTGGAGATATCGGAACGCGTCGGCGTCTTGCTGGTCAATCTCGGAACTCCCGACACGGCGGATACCCGCGGCGTACGCGTTTATCTCAGAGAGTTCCTGTCCGATCCGCGCGTGATCGAGAACCAGGGCCTGCTGTGGAAGCTGATCCTCAACGGCGTCATCCTGACCACGCGCCCGCGCCGCAAGGCCAAGGACTATCTGAAGATCTGGAACACGGAGAAAAACGAATCTCCGTTGAAGACGATCACCCGTGCGCAGTCCGACAAGCTCGCGGCGTCACTCGATAGCCATACCCATCTCGTGGTGGATTGGGCGATGCGCTACGGCAATCCGTCGATCCGTTCCCGCATCGCTGACCTGACTGCAAAGGGCTGCGACCGCATTCTGGTGGTGCCGCTGTATCCGCAATATTCGGCGGCGACGTCTGCGACGGTCTGCGACGAAGTGTTCCGCGTGCTCGGTACCATGCGTGCGCAGCCGACGCTGCGGGTCACCCCGCCTTATTATGATGAGCCGGATTATATCAGTGCGCTGGCGACCTCGATCGAGAAGCATCTGGCGACGCTGTCCTTCGTACCGGAAATGATTGTGGCGTCGTTCCACGGCATGCCGCAGAAATATATCGACAAGGGCGATCCCTATCAGGCGCAATGCGTGGCCACGACCGAAGCGCTGCGCAAGCGGCTCGGGCCGGATGCGCCGAAGCTGTTGCTGACCTTCCAGTCCCGTTTCGGCTTCGACGCCTGGCTTCAGCCGTATACGGACAAGACCATCGAGCAGCTCGCCAAGGACGGCGTGCGTCGCATTGCCGTCGTAATGCCTGGCTTCTCGGCCGACTGCCTGGAGACGCTGGAAGAAATCGCACAGGAGAATTGCGAGATCTTCATGCATAATGGCGGCGAGCAATTCTCTGCGATCCCCTGCCTCAACGACAGCGATGAGGGCATGGACACGATCCGCCAGCTTGTGCTGCGCGAGCTGCAGGGCTGGATCTAAGGGCGCTCCAACCCATTCACGTCATTGCGAGCGCAGCGAAGCAATCCAGAAGCCACAGGCGAAGACTGGATTGCTTCGTCGCAAGGGCTCCTCGCAATGACGGCTGAGAGGTCCGTGGCTCGCGATCACGTCGGCGCTCTCGCTTTTCCCGATTTCGAACCTTAAAATCCTCCACGCCGACAAAACAACGAGGCGCCATATGTTGCGCGTCCATTTTGCCGCAGGGAGACTTTGATGTCCGGTTACGACATTTTCGCCATCGCCGTTGTGCTGCTGATCATCTTCACGCTGTTTGCCGGTGTGAAGACCGTACCGCAGGGCTATGACTGGACCATTGAGCGCTTCGGCAAGTTCACCCGCACGCTGTCGCCGGGCCTCAACCTCATCATCCCTTATTTCGACCGCGTCGGTCGCAAGATGAACATGATGGAGCAGGTGATCAGCATCCCCGAGCAGGAAGTAATCACCAAGGACAACGCCACCGTCACCGTGGACGGCGTCGCGTTCTTCCAGGTGTTCGACGCGGCCAAGGCAAGCTACGAAGTGTCCGACCTCAATCAGGCGATCATCGTGCTGACCATGACCAACATTCGTTCGGTGATGGGCTCGATGGATCTCGATCAGGTGCTGTCGCATCGCGACGAGATCAATGAGCGTCTGCTGCGCGTCGTCGATGCCGCCGTCTCCCCATGGGGCCTCAAGGTCAACCGTATCGAGATCAAGGACATCGTGCCGCCGGCCGACCTCGTAGAGGCCATGGGCCGCCAGATGAAGGCCGAACGCGTCAAGCGCGCCGATATTCTGCAGGCCGAGGGTCAGCGCCAGTCGGAAATTCTCCGTGCCGAAGGTGCCAAGCAGGGCCAGATTCTGCAGGCCGAAGGTCGCCGCGAGGCTGCGTTCCGTGACGCCGAGGCACGCGAGCGTTCCGCAGAGGCCGAAGCCAACGCAACGCGGGTGGTGTCGGAGGCGATTTCGAAGGGTGACGTTGCGGCGCTGAATTACTTCATCGCCGACAAATACATCAAGGCGTTCGGCCAGCTTGCGGAATCGCCAAACCAGAAGGTTATCATGCTGCCGGTGGAAGCCATGAGCATGCTGGGCTCGCTGGCCGGTATCGGCGAGATCGCGAAGGCGACCTTCGGCGAGAACTCGACCTCGGCCCAGGCTGCCGCGCGCCGCAGCGGATCGGTGCCGCCGGCGGGTACAACGCCGCCGCGCAGCTAGGGATTTCGCAATGGCCGAAATGTTCGTCACTTTGGGTAGCTGGAACTGGCTGATCTTCGGCGTGCTGCTGATGGCGCTGGAGCTGCTGGCGCCCGGCGTCTTCATGTTCTGGCTCGGGCTGTCCGCATTCCTGGTCGGCGTGCTGTCGTTCATCGTCACGCCGACTTGGCAAGTGCAGATCCTGCTGTTCGGATTGTTCGCGCTCGCTGCCGTGCCGCTGTGGCGGCGGATCGCGCGTCAGAAGCCCGGCGCCAATCCGAATCCGTTCCTCAACAAGCGCTCCGATGCGCTGGTTGGCCGTGTCTGCACGCTGGATCGGCCGATCATGGACGGCGAGGGCATCGTGCGCATCGACGACACGGTCTGGCGCGTCAGTGGCCCGGATACGCCGGCTGGGACGCGGGTAAAGATCGTGAAGGCGGATGGGGCCAGTCTGACGGTGGACGTGGCCTGATCAGTCAGCCGCCAGCGATTTGCTCCACCGCTCCGCAAAGTGATGCAGTGGCAGGAAGGTGTCCTGCAACTCCCGGCCTGTATCCGTCAGCCCATAGCCGTCCGGCTGCAGCGCGATCAGACCCGCGTCTCTGAGATCGCTCAGGCGTGCCTGGAGAACGGTAGGGGAGGCGTCGTCGCAAGCCTCGCGCAGCGCCCGCGAGGTCAGGGAGCGCTCACGCAACTCCCAGAGAATGCGCAGCGTCCAGCGCCGGCCCAGCAGGTCGAGCAGCGCCATGATCGGTCGGCCGGTCGTTGAGCCGCGCACACCGCGTCTGGGCGGCTTGGAAACGGACTTTGCCATCACATTACTCTCTTGCAGGGCGCTACAAAATATGTAGCATGTCGCTACGATTATTGTAGCGCAGGAGTTGGGCATGTCACGCATCGCGCCGCTGCAGCCGCCTTATGCTTCCGACATTCAGACGCAATTCGATGCGATCATGCGCGGGGCGCCGCCGCTGATGCTGTTTCGCGTGATCGCCGGTCATCCGAGGGCATGGAGCAAATTTCGCGCAGCTGGCCTGCTTGATCGCGGACCGCTGTCGCTGCGGGAGCGCGAGATTGTCATAGATCGCACCTGCGCACTGACCGGATGCGAATATGAATGGGGCGTCCATGTCGCGACCTTTGCAGACGCGGCGAAGCTGACGGAAGCGGAGGTGAGGGCGACCGTTGACGGTGACTCACAGGCGACATGCTGGTCGTCAGCGGAACAAGCTCTGATCGCGGCAGTCGATGCGCTGCATCACCGCGCCACGCTCAGCGATGAGGAGTTCAAGACGCTGGCCGCTCACTACGATGACGCGAAAATCTTCGAGATCATCCTGCTGTGTGGATTCTATCGTACGGTGTCGTACATCGCGAACGGCTTGGCATTGCCACTCGAAGCGAATGCGGCAAGGTTCCTGCGAACTGCCAGCTAACGTGGCTTACGCCACGCCCGCCCGTAGCAGATCATGCAGATGCACGATGCCGACGGGTTTTCGCGCATCCGTCACCAGCAGTGCGGTGATCTTCGACGAGTTGAGGATTTCCAGCGCCTCGCCGGCGAGCAGGTCGCGGCTGATGGTCTTGGGATTCTTGGTCATGACTTCATCGACCGAGACCGTCATCAGGTCGGCGCGCATGTGACGGCGGAGATCGCCGTCGGTGACGATGCCGACCACATGGCCGTTGCCATCGGTGATGCCGACGCAGCCAAAGCCCTTCGAGGACATTTCCACCAGCGCGTCGGACATCTTGGTGCCGAGCGGCTTGAGCGGCACGGCGTCGCCCGAATGCATGAGGTCGCGGGTATATTTCAGCATCGCGCCGAGCTTGCCGCCGGGATGCAGCACGCTGAAATCCACCGAGGTGAAGCCGCGGCCTTCCAGCAGCGCGATCGCCAGCGCATCGCCCATCGCCAGCATCATCAGCGACGACGTCGTGGGCGCGAGATTATGCGGGCAGGCCTCGCGCGCCTTCGGCAGCGTCAGCGCGACATCCGCGGCCTCGGCCAGCGTCGAGGTGGCTTCGGAGGTGATCGCGACCACGCCGATCCTGAAACGCTTGGCATAGGTGATGAGGTTCTTCATTTCCGGCTGCTCGCCGGACCACGACAGCGCCATGATGACGTCGTCGGGCGTGATCATGCCGAGATCGCCATGGCTGGCTTCGGCGGCATGGACGAAGAAGGCAGGTGTTCCGGTCGAGGCGAAGGTCGCGGCGATCTTGCGGCCAATATGACCGGACTTGCCGAGGCCCGTGATGATCAGGCGGCCTTTGGCCTTGAGGATCAGGTCGGCGGCCGCGACGAAGGCCGGGCCGAGGTCAGACTGCAGCGCGGTGGCCAGCGCAGTGACGCCGCTGGCTTCGGCCTCCAGCGTACGCAGCGCCGAGGCAATCGCTTCAATGGCCTGATCGCTCATCGCTGCCGTCGTTTTCGTCGGAAGGCCGGGTGTCTTGGAGAGGGGCATCAATAGCATCCTGGGGCCGTAAATTGTCCGGCTGTGTCGCCGTCCTCTTAGCACGGCTGGGCCTGCCTGGCGAAACCCCGCCGATGCGATCTCAACGGGCCATTAACCATAAGCGTTTTAACTCCCTTAACCATGAGTTGTCGCGCGCGCCTCCGGCGTCGCTCTTGGTTGATTTTGTAAGCTTTTGATAGTGTTGGAGTTTTTCTGATCGTGAGGATGGGTCGAGTACGCGACCGCCGCAACCGCGCCTGGGCCAACGGCGCGGTTTCGGCATGTCTGTGCCTGAGCCTCCTCACGCCATCTCCGGCATTCTCGCAAGCATTGACGTCAGACCTGCTGGCGCCGGTCCCGGGCGGTTTCGTGTCACCGCAGAATCTGCCGACGCGCCGAACGACGGATGCGCCGCTCCAGCCAACTGGAACGCTGCAGAGCAGCCAGCTATCGCCGGATCGCATCCCGCAATCGATCATCACGCCGCCGGTGCCCGCTGCATCGGGCGCCGCCGGCACCGGGTTCGATGCGCTCAACCGCAAGCGCAAGCAGACCAAATATTATCCGGGCGCGAAGAAGCCGAAGCCGCCAGTGGGCCCCGGCAGCCCGCCGCCGCCGCTGGTGCCCGAGACGCGGCCGTCACCGCCATCGGCCAAGGCCGCCAAGCCCCCCGTTGCGCCGTCGGTTGCCGGCACCGTGGTGGGTCAGCCGCCGCGCCGGCGATTGCCGATTGATCCCGATCCTTATGCCCCGACCGGCGTGCGCGTCGGCAGCTTTCTCGTGAAGTCAGCCGTGGAAATCTATGGCGGTTTCGACAACAATCCGGCGCGTTTCGTGCAGCCGAAGGGGTCGTCGTTCTACAAGGTCGCGCCGGAGCTGCTGGCCGCAACCGACTGGACGCGGCACTCGATCATCGTGGATCTGCGCGGATCCTTCACCGGCTATGAGAAGCAGTTTCCCGCAGCGCCATTCCAGACTTCGCCGGCACCCGAAAATGTCGATCGCGCCGAATTCAACGGCAAGATCGCCGGTCGTCTCGATGTCGCCCGCGACCTGCGCGTTAACAGCGAAATGCGTATGCGGGTCGGCGCGGATAATCCGGGCAGCCCGAACATTCAGGCCGGCTTGAAGGAGTTCCCGCTGTTCACGACGACTGGTGGGTCGCTCGGGGTCGAGAAGGACTTCAACCGCCTTCAGATCAAGGTCGATGGTCTCGTCGATCGCACTGTCTATCAGGATTCGAAACTGACCGACGGCACCCAGACCAACAACAATGACCGTAATTTCAATCAGTATGGCGGCGTCGGCCGCGCCACCTATGAAGTGCTGCCGGGTCTGAAGCCATTCGCCGAAGTCCAGGGCGATGTCCGTGTGCACGACGATCGGGCGGATCGCTTTGGCTATCTCCGCGATTCCAGCGGCGGCTATATCAAGGCCGGTACGACGTTCGAATTCACGCGTCTGCTGACGGGCGAAGCGTCGATCGGATATGCAGCGCGCAGCTATACGGATACGCGGCTGGAGGTTCTCAAGGGCCTGCTGACGTCAGCGTCGCTGATCTGGACGGCCACACCGCTGACGACCGCGAAATTCGTCTCGACCACGTCGATCGACGAGACGACCGTTCCCGGCGTTCCCGGCATTCTCACGCGCACCTATACGGTCGAGGTCAATCACGACTTCCGGCGCTGGCTGACGGCCACGGGCAAGTTCACTTATGTGACGCAGGATTATCAGGAAAACTTTCGCTTCGATAAGATCTACTCGCTGCAGGGTGATCTCGTTTACAAGCTGAACCGTGAAATCCAGCTCAAGGCGCAGGTGCGCCGCGATATCCTGGATTCAAACATCCTTGGCGCGAGCACGGCCTCGACCGTGGTGATGCTGGGCGTGAGACTGCAGCGGTAGCCGTCAAAATCGCTGGGCGCCACGTCGCTCGTCCTAATTCCACTTCCGCATGAACTTGGCCGTCTTCCGGCGAAATTTCACACCGGAGCCATCGGGCAATCGGATGGCGATGAAGCCGGCTGCGATACAGGCCTCGCGCTGCGGCATGTGCTCATCGGGCGCGCGCTCGGTCTCCCACCACGAGGCCCGGTGCGACGCGCGCGGCAGCGCGTCGTCGATGATCTCCTCGATCGCATCCATGCTCAGCACGAATTCGTCCTTGGTCTGGCTGGCCAGGTAGGCGCGGAGCAGGTCGTAGTCAGGCACGGAATTGTCCTCGGTATAATCTCGCAAACGTCATACGCGCCCGCGCGATCAGGCGCTACAGCGCGATTTTGGTAAATCGACATCGGAAGTGCGTCATCCGAGCATTTTCCGCAACCGTTCGTTAACGCCGTGTGGAACCCAAAGCCGGTACTTAAGCGCTCGGCAAGCATTCGCGTGCGATCCGTGGGGTACGGAGCACATGATGAAGTCGGGGAATGCAAGCACGGGAATTCGACGCTGGCCGTTATCGGCCAAGCTGTTGATTCTGTCGTCGCTGGTCACGATCATTGGCTTTTCGGCCGTTTGCGGCACTGTGATGCTCGATATGCGCCGCGGCGAGGAAGCGCTCGCGCGACAGACTGCCGAGAACCTCGCCACCTCCATCGATTCTGATATAGGTCGAACCGTTGAACAATACGATCTGTCGTTGCGCGCTGTCATTTCCGGCATCAATACGCCCGAGATCGACAAGCTCAGCAAGGAAATGCGCCAGCTGATCCTGTTCGACAATGCGGCATCAGCGCGCCAGTTTGCATCCATTCAGGTGTTCGATGCGCATGGCGATCTTATCATCGATGCGGCATCGCTCGATCCTGCCAAGCAGAGCAGTGCCGACGAAGAGTTCTTCAAGGTACACAAGTTCGACGGCGAGCGCGGGCTCTATGTCAGCAAACCGATGCTGCACCGGGGCGCGTATTCCGTCGTGCTGAGCCGCCGCATCACCGACGTCGATGGCAATTTTGCCGGCGTCGTCGCGGGTGCCATCCGGTTCGCCTACTTTCATGATCTGTTCGGCCGCTTGCGGCTGAACAAGGACGACAACATCACAGTGATCCGCCGCGACGGCGTCGTCATCATGCGTACGCCGTTCGATCTCGACGTGGTCGGCAGGGATCTGAGCAAGACCCCCGGCGTGATGCGGGCGCTGAGCCGGTCCAACGGGTCGTATTCGGGCGTCGGTGTCGTTGACCAGATCGAGCGCCTCTACGTGTGGCGCGACAGCGGTCGGCCGTTGCTCGTGATCGTCGGCCGGCCGTGGGCCGGCATCTACAGTCTGTGGTATCAGCAGGCGATCAAGATCGGCGGCATCATGCTGGCGCTGATTATCTTCATCACCGCGGTGACACTGTTCCTGGCGCGCGAAATAGGCCGCCGCGCACACGCAGAGCACAAGCTCGAAGAACTGGCCACGACCGATGGTCTCACTGGACTGCGCAATCGCCGCAAATTCGATGCGGCGATGGAGCTGGAATGGCGCCGTGCCATCAGGCATTCACGGCCGATGGCACTGCTGTTGATCGACGCCGACCATTTCAAGGTTTTCAACGATAGCTTCGGTCATCAATCCGGAGACACTGCCCTGATCGCGATCGCGAATTGCATCGCAGGAGCGGCGAAGCGGGCCGGCGACTGTGCCGCGCGCTATGGCGGGGAAGAGTTCGCCGTGCTGCTGCCCGGTGCGACCGTGCAGGATGCCTATGAGGTTGCCGAAACCATTCGGCGCCGCGTCGAGCAGGTGCCGGCCGATCCTGCGATGCTCACGGTCAGCATCGGCGTCGCCAGCGTGAAGCCGCTGGTGACGATGGAGTGGACGGGACTGGTCGAAGCTGCCGACAAGGCGCTCTATGCGGCGAAGGCCGCAGGCCGCAACCAGTGTGTCATCGCAGGCGATGCGCATCAGGCGATTGCAGCCTAGCGCTTACTCTCCGAGGTAACGCAGCATTTCGGCGCGCAGACCTTCGCGCAGATCAGGGCGTTGCAGGCCGAACGCGATATTGGCGCGCAGGAAGCCCGACTTCGAACCGCAATCGTGCCGCTCGCCTTCGAATTCCACGCCGTAGAACGCCTGGCTCTTGGCGAGGCCGATCATCGCATCGGTGAGCTGGATTTCGCCACCCGCGCCGCGCTCCTGGGTCTCCAAAATTTTGAATATCTCCGGCTGCAGGATGTAGCGGCCGGTAATCGAAAGGTTGGACGGCGCGGTGCCCTTCGGGGGTTTCTCGACCATGCCGTCGATGGTGAAAGCGGCTTCGTGGGTTGGGTGGCGCTCGCCGACACCGCAGATGCCGTATTGATGCGTCATGTCCATCGGCACTTCCTCGACGGCAACGAGGTTGGATTTTTCGCCGAGGGCATTGGCAATGTCGACCATCTGCTTCAGGCAGCCCGGGGAATTCAGCACCAGCTCATCCGGCAGCACCACGGCGAAGGGCTCATTGCCGACGATATCGCGGGCACACCAGACAGCATGGCCAAGCCCGAGCGGGGCCTGCTGGCGTGTGAAGCTCATGGCGCCGGCGGCAGGCTGGGACAGCGCCAGCTGTTCGATCTCGGCAGACTTGTTGCGGCTCTTGAGTGTCTCGTCGAGCTCGAACATGCGGTCGAAGTGATCTTCGATGATGCCCTTGTTGCGGCCAGTAACGAAGATGAAATGTTCGATGCCGGCCTCGCGGGCTTCGTCGACCACATATTGGATCAACGGCCGATCGACGATGGTCAGCATTTCCTTCGGCATCGCCTTGGTGGCGGGGAGGACGCGGGTGCCGAGGCCGGCGACCGGAAAAACGGCTTTGCGAATTTTCATCAGGGGACTTTGCAATGACCTTGGAGGGGAACGACGCAGGCAGGCCAACGAAGATTGCGCCTGCTGGTTCCGTTTGCAACCGGGAACAAAGGCGGATGTGTGGTGCCGGGCTACATGTCTGCAATTATCCTTTCTGCCGCGCGGCACGTCCGCCCAGCCAGGCAAAACTGGAATAGTGTTAAGCTGATGGAAACCCTCACCGGGCCTCCTGTCATGCCACAGTCATGACCAAATTCCGGTCAGATTCCCGAGATGGATAGTGATGAAATCTGCGAAGAAGATGGCGCGTAGCCTGACATGCGGTGTAGCTGCGCTCGGCGCAGTTTTGCTTACGGCAGCCCTGCCCGTGGCGGCGCAGGCGCAGAGCAAGAGCGGCCCTTTCAGCCTGTTCGACAATATCTTTAGCGGATCGTCGCAGACCCAGGACCCGCCGCCACAGGCGGCACTGCCCGGCGCGCCCGGAGCGCAGCCCTGGAGCGGCGAGGACGGCGCATCCGGCCATCCGCTGATGACTGCACAGGCAATCCGCGAGGCCGCTGGTAATTTCGACAACTGCATTGCCGGACTGTGGCCTGATGCCGCACGCCGCGGCATCTCGCAGGACAGCTATCAGCGTTTCACCGCCGGGCTGACGCCGGATCTGCGAATCATGGACCTGATGGATTCGCAGCCGGAATTCACCAAGGCGATCTGGGACTATCTCGACATCCTGGTGAACGACAACCGCATGGCCAAGGGCCGCGAGGTGCTGGCGCAGTACAAGACCATCTTCGATGCGGCCGAGAAGGCCTACGGCGTCGATCGCTACATCGTCGCGTCGATCTGGGGCATCGAGTCGAACTACTCGACGATGATCGGCGATCGCAGTGTGCTGCGCTCGACGGCGACGCTAGCCTGCGTCGGCCGCCGCCAGGCCTATTTCAAGGATGAGTTTCTGGTTGCTCTGGAAATCCTGCATCGCGGCGATCTGAGGCCTGAACAGATGCGCGGCTCCTGGGCCGGCGCATTCGGGCCGACCCAGTTCATGCCGACCGCGTTCAAGCGCTTCGCGGTGGACGGCGACGGCGACGGCCGCCGCGATGTGGTCGACAATCCGACCGATCTGATTTTCTCGACCGCCAACAACCTGAAAAAGGATGGCTGGCAGAGCGGTCAGACCTGGGGCTACGAGGTCGTCGTGCCACAAGGCTTCAACTACATGCTGGCCGACAAGGCCAAGGCGATGACCCTGCCGCAATGGGAGCAGCTTGGCCTCAAGCGGGCTAACAACCAGCCGTTCCCGCGCATGACGGAAAAGGCCTATCTGCTCGCGCCCGCCGGTTCGCAGGGGCCGGGCTTTCTGATGCTGACGAATTTCCGCGTCATCATGAAATACAATCCGGCTGAAGCCTATGCGATGGCTATCGGCCATTTTGCCGATCGCCTGCGCGGCGGTCCGCCTTTCGTGCAGCCATGGCCGCGTCAGGAGCGCGTGCTATCCCGCGCAGAACGGCTTGAGCTGCAGCAGCTGCTGGCGCAGCGCGGCTTCTACAAAGGCACGCCGGACGGCCAGTTCGGCGGCCAGACCCGCGAAGCCTTGCGCAACTTCCAGGCCTCCGTCGGCGCGCCCGCTGACGGGTTTGCATCGTCGGAGATGCTGGATCGGCTCCGGGCTAGATAGGCGTTCTGCGCAGAGGCCCATAGCGCATAACATTATACCGCAGTGCAGCATGCATGCTACGCTGGTCCCCTTGGATGCATTCTTTGGGGACTATCGATGTTGAACAGGCGCGCGCTGCTGGCCGGATTGTCGGCAAGCCTTCTTCCATTTCAGGCCAAAGCGGCGTGGCCGGAACGGTCCATCACCCTGCTGCACGGTTTCGCGCCGGGCGGTGGCACCGACGCAACCTCGCGTGTGCTCGCCGAAGGTCTGTCGAAAATTCTCGGCCAGACCGTGGTGGTCGAAACCAAGCCCGGCGCCGGCACGACGCTCGCCGGGGCGCAGCTCGCCCGCTCGGCGCCTGACGGCTACACGATCTCGCTGATCACCGCGACCTATGGCGCGTCGTCGGCCTTCTACAAGAGCCTGCCTTACAAGCCGGTCGATGACCTCAAGGGTATCTGCCAGGTCTCCGAAGCGCCCTACATGTTCTCGTGTAATGCGGACGCGCCCTTCAAGAATCTCGCCGAGTTGATCGCTTCTGCAAAGAAGCAGCCGGACAAGCCGCTCACTTACGGCACGCCCGGTGTCGGCTCGGGCCCGCATCTGATCGTCGAGCAGATCGGGCAGTTGGCCGGCGTGAAGTTTCAGCACATTCCGTTTCGCGGCGGCGCTCAGGCCGTTGTCGAAGTCCTCGCGGGGCGCATCGACTTTATGGTCGATCCGCCGATCTCGATGATCGAGCAGATCAAGGCCGGCAAGTTCCGCGCACTCGCCGTGACGACGGCTGAACGCTTCCCGTCTTTCCCCGATATTCCCACCGTGGCCGAAGCGGGCTTTCCCGGCTACGCCGCGCCGGGCTGGTACAGCCTCGTTGGCCCGGTCGGCCTTCCCGACGACGTCGTGGCAAGGTTGAACGCTGCGACGGTCACACTGCTCAAGGATGAGAGCGTGAAGGAGCGGCTGCTGTCGCTCGGCAGCCAGGCTAAGGCCTCGCAGCCGAAGGAGGTCATCGATCTCCTCGCCTCCGACGTGAAGCGCTGGAGCGAGGTGCTGGAGAAGGCAAAGATCGAGCGGATCTAGAACGCACACGGGTGCGCTGCATCGTGCGGCGCGCCTGTCTTTGGATGGCAGGTTATTCCGCCGCCTGCTGCGCCACCGTCGGCGCATTGCCGGCGACTGTGGCCCGGCGCATGTCGCGCGGCTGCGACTGGTCGTAGCGGCGGACGCGATGCATGGTCTGGCGATTGTCCCACATCACGAGGTCATGCAGCGTCCATTTGTGGACATAGACGAATTGCGGCTGCGTGGCGTGTTCGTTGAGATCGCGTAACAATACGCGGGCTTCGGGCACCGACATGCCCTGGATCGCGCCGGCATGCGACGACAGATACAGCGACTTCCGGCCATGCACCGGATGGGTGCGCACCAGCCGCTGCAGCACCGGCTTGAACATCTCTTTCTCTTCGTCGGTGTAGTCGAGAAAGCCGAGCGCACCTCGCGACGTCATCAGCGAGTGTTCGCAGATCATGTCCTCGATCTCGGCCTTGGCATCACCGTCGAGCGCATCATAGGCCGCGCGCATGTCGGCGAATTCGGTATTGCCGCCCTTCGGATTGACCACGCGTGCCGACAGCAGCGAGAATTTCGCCGGAATCGGCCGGAAGGAACTGTCGGAGTGCCACAGGCAGTTGCCCAGATTGAACAGGTGTGTCCGGCTGTCTTTCGGCAGCGGCTTGCCGTCCTTGCCGAGATTGGACACGTCGGCGAGGCCCGATGTGAGCCGGTAGTCTTCCTTCTTCGTGACGGAGCCGCCTTTTCGGTTCTCTCGCTCGCCGAAATTTTGCGCGAAAGCGAGCTGCTGTTCGTCGGTGATATCCTGCTTCGGAAATATCAGAACGGCATAGTCATCCATGCCGCGCTCGATGGCGACGGCGTCATCGGGGCTGACCGGCTTGGTCAGATCGACGCCGGTCACTTCGCCGACGAAAAAGGGATGCAGTTTGCGGATCGTCACGGGCATTGCAAATTTCCTCCGTGTGGAATGGTTGACCCATTCGATTGCGGCTTCCAGCGATGCCGTGCCGCTTGAGAAAAATGCTACGCCCCCAAAGTGCGAAGTCAACCGGTGTGAATGCCGTCAAGCATTGCGTGCCATGAGGCCGCCGTCGACCGGGATCACCGCGCCTGTGATATAGGACGCGGCCGGCAGACAGAGGCTTAGCGTCATATGCGCGACTTCTTCCGGCTCTCCGTAGCGGCGCAAAACGGTGCGGCGCTTGGCGAAGATCACCTTGTGTTCGTCGCTGATGCGTTCGGTGATCCCCGTCGTGATCGGGCCGGGACAGATGCAATTCACCGTGATGCCGTCGCGGCCGAGTTCCACCGCGAGCGAGCGCGTGAGGCCGGTAACGCCGGCCTTCGCTGCGGAATACGGACTGTGCAGTGCGGTGGCGCCGAGCGCTTCGGTGGACGCGATGTTGACGATCCGCGGCGAGGGCGATTTGCGCAGGTGCGGCAGCGCGGCGCGGATGATGCGCTGGTGCGAGGTCAGCATCACGGCGATGGCGCGATCCCACGCGGCGTCATAGCCGTCTTGGTCGATCGCGGTCGATACCGAGATGCCCGCATTGTTGACGATGATATCGAGGCTGCCGAAATGCGCGGCGACGTCGCTAACCACTGTGCGGATGCGATCGGGATCGGCGACATCGAGGGTCCATGCGTGTGCGCTGCCGCCGCCTGATGTGATCGCATCCGACACCGCGGCAATCCCGTCCGCCGAAATATCCGTGACGGCAACATTGGCGCCTTCGTCGCCGAACAAGCGCGCCGTCGCGCGGCCCATGCCGCTTGCAGCGCCGGTGACGAGAACTGTGAGGCCGCGCACCGAGCGGCTGAGTTGTTTGTAGTCCGACAAGGCATCCTCCGAATTTTGCGCCTTCATGGTGAGGCTTGATTGAAGGCTTGCACCGATCGTCGGCGCGGTCAAACATGTGCCGATAAAATCAAGAAGGACGATCAGGGATGAACGAACTCGATTTCAGCGGCCAGCAGGTGCTCATCGTCGGAGGATCCAGCGGCATCGGCAATGGTATGGCGCAGGCGTTTCGTGCGCGCGGCGCACGCGTGCATGTGTGCGGTACGCGCGCCAAGGCCAGCGACTACACGATCGATGAAGGTTCCGATCTCGACGGCCTCGGCTACAGCCAGCTCGATGTTGGCAGCGCGTCGGCCATCGAGGCCTTCGATCCGAAGCTCGATCGGGTCGATGTGCTGATCCTCGCGCAGGGTGCTGTGATCTATCGCCGCGGCGAGTTCGAGATGGATGGCTTCCGCAAGGTGATGGAAGTCAATCTGATCAGCCTGATGGGCTGCGCGACGAAGTTTCATGCGCAGCTCAAGGCAAGCAAGGGCCGATTGATCATTGTCAGTTCCACCGCGGCCTATCATGCCACCAAGGGCAATCCCTCTTACAATGCGTCGAAGACCGGCGCGGTCGGCCTCACGCGCACATTGGCGCAGGCGTGGTCGGAAGACGGCATCCGTGTCAACGGTATCGCGCCGGGGCTCGTTGACACCAAGATGACAAAGGTCACGACAGCGAATCCGAAGCGGCTGGAAGGCGCGATTGCCAGGATCCCGCTGCAGCGCCTCGGCACGCCTGCCGATATGGCCGGCGCCGCATTGTTCCTTGCGTCGCCGCTGTCATCCTATGTTTGCGGTCATACGCTGGTCGTCGATGGCGGTTTGATCCTTTAAATTGACGGCGCCTGCATCGCGGCGGAACCAGTACTGGCTTCGGGCATTACACCGGCGAGAATTTCCTCACGGAGTAATGGACATGGACAAGGACCGTATTGCGGGCGCAGCCAAGGATGCGGCTGGCAAGGTTGAAGGTGTGATCGGCCGAGCCACGGGCGATGAGCGGACTGAAGCCTCGGGCCGCGCGCGCGAAGCGACGGGCACCGTGCAGAACCTGTATGGCCAGGCCAAGGATGCCGTGCGCGACGCATCGGACGCGGCCACCAGCTATGCCAAGGATGCACTCGACAGCGACGTCTATCGCGACGGCACGCAGGCGATCACCGACAAGGTCCGCGACAATCCGCTGGGCTCGCTGCTCATCGCAGGCGGTATCGGCTTTGCGCTGGCGATGCTGATGACGCGTCCGCCGCGCCGTCGTCCGAACCGTTTCGGTTATTGATAGCAGATCACGGCTGACACAACGAACGCCGCAGAAGCGTCAGCAGTCGCATCTGAGAAAACGTCCAAGAAAATATCCAGAAGCAAAAATCCCTCAGCCCGCAAAGGCTGAGGGATTTTTTTTGACTCTCAAATTTCGCGTCGGAATTTTTCGCGCGATTAGCGCGTGAAGAAACCGGAGGGGGCGGAGGCGGCGGGGCCGACATTGGCGGGCGGGCGCGGGCCGGGTGCCTGGGCCGGGCGGGGGCGCTGGGGCGCCTGCTGGACGGGCACGCGGCGCGGCGCATCGTCGAAGCCAAAGAAACTACCGAAGGATGACGGCGCTTCGGTGGCGATGACGGGCTTCGGCTTTTTCTTCGGTGCGGCCGGCGCTGCCATCACCGGAACGATGCCATCCGGTCCTGTCGTCGCAGCGCCGCTCGTGCCTGAGGTAGCAGGTGTGGCCGCCGCGACGGGAACATCGCCCTTGGCCTGTTCGCGGCCGATCTCGCGGCGCGGCCAGGCGAAGTCATCGGCGCGGCCGGCCGGTGCGGCGAGTGGCTCGCCTTTGACCAATACACGCGCGACCAGTGCATCGACACTCACCGGCTTCACGCCGGGGCCGCCGAGCAGTTGATCGGTGCCGACCGAGGAGGCGACCAATGGCACGATGGGGCCGGCCAGCGGACGCGGCGCTGGCGCGCCAGGCACGGCATTGAGGTCCGGCGTCGCAGGCTCGCTCGGCAGCGCGATCGGCGCGGAGCGGCCGGAGAGCAAACGGGTGATTTCGCGCTCGACGTAATGCGCCATCTTGCGGGCGCCGGCCTTGGTGAAATAGACGCCGTCGGCCGCACGCAGCCGGCGGATCTGGCCTTCGAAATCCGGGCCCTGCTGCAGGAAGCGGCCGGCTTCGTCGACAAAGCCGTCCCAGATATCGACGTAGGTGATGCCGGCCTTGGTCGCGGCGTCGCGATAGAGATTGTCGAGATAGAGCATGTCGGCGGTCGCCTTGGTGCCGCGCACTGCCGGCAGGCCGACCCACAGCACGGGTACGCCCTTCGCCTTCACGACATTGATCATCTCCTCGATCTTCTTCGAGTAGAGTTCGCCCCAGCGCTCGTCGCGGAAATCGACCATGCCGCCGGTGCGCGCGCCGCGCTCGGTCACGATCGAACCGGGATCGGGAATATCTGCATCGTCAGCTTCCGGCTCCGCCGGCTTGTCGCCGGGCTTCACTTCCGCGGCGCTGTCTTTCTTTTCGTCCTTCTTGGCGCCCTTCTTCTCGGCCGCCTTGTCGGGCTCGCGGATTGCGACGCGGTCATTGAGGCCGAGCATGACGACGATCGCATCGGGCTTCTCGGTGGCAAGAATGCCCTTGGCCGCCGCGGCCCAATCGGCGGGATCGCCCTTCGGCTGATAGCGCAGCAGGCCGGAGACGGTCTTGTGCTTGCGGATCACGCCCATGTCGGGCTGTTCGGCATAGGCGTCCTCGAGGCCGTAAGCGAGCCAGTCGGCCATGCTGTCGCCGAGCACCAGCACGTTGCGCTCGGCCGGTGCGTCGCGTTTTTCCGGCGATGGTGCGCGTGAATAGTCCTCGCGCGGAGCGGCCCGCTTCGGCGCCTGTTGTTGTTGGAACGGCGCGAAAAACGGGCTGTCATTGCCGCCGCCGAACCAGCCGAAGCCGCTACCGCCGCCTTGAGGCACATTGCGCTGCGGACGTGGAGGAGGTTGCTGCGGACCGCCGAAACCGAAGAACTGCGCGGAGGCCGGCGCCACGATGCCGATCAGGAGGCCCAGCGCCACGGCGAGCACCATCAGCGTGCCCTTTTCGGCACGCCAGTGATCGATCCGCCATCTCGGCAAGTTGGGCTTCTGTGACATGCGCCTCGACCGCAATCGCAGGGTCCGCAGACCCGGGTTCCCGCTCGACATACTACCGGATTCGGGCCGCAAGCGGGCAGCCGCGATCCCGCCATCAAGCGCCGCCCGGCGTTAACGTCAAGCAAATCCCGGAACTTTTAGCGGCAGGGTGAACAGCGAGGCCGCAGCCAAGGCCTGTGCCGAACAAAGCGGCAATCCCGGAGTTGTCGTGACAAATCAGGGAGGTTTGCCATGAAGTCACTGCTGCTCGCCGTTGCGCTCGTTTTCGCGCTGCCCTCATGGGCTTCCGCAGATACCCCGGGCAAGGACTGGATGACCGCACAGCAGGTCACCGAGAAGCTGCGCAGCTTGGGCTACACGGAGATCAGAGAGCTTGAGGCCGACGACGGCCATTGGGAAGCCGATGTCGTGAAGGACGGCCGGACCTTCGAGGTCCATGTCGATCCGCATAGCGGCGCGCTCACCAAGAACGAGCCCAAGCACTGACGCCGGCAGGCTAGTCTATTTCCATAGTCCCAAAGACTGCCATTTGGCGGGCGGAATGACCGTTCCCGTCTTGTAGGTGAAATCCAGCACCGTCTTGTGGTCCGGCGTCGCCTTGCAGGTGAAGGCGACCTGCATCCATTTGCCGCCCGCGCGATAGGCGCCGCCCTTGGCGATCATCGTATTGCCGAGATGTTGCGGCGGCATCAGCGCGTCGGATTTGGCGCGCTCGACGCGCGGGCCGCCCTTGCTGATCCGGCGCATCGCCTCGAAGTCGCAGACCTGTTCCAGCCGGGTCTTGGGATCGAGCTTGCCGAGGGCCGCCATGAAGCGGGCATCGCTGGCATGGGCCTGCGGGACAAGCGCCACAAGGCCGAGCGGAATAAGCAGGAATTTCATGCGGGAAGGGACAACACGTTTGGAAGGATGAACCGGCGGGATGACATCCGCTTAGCGTGTCCGGAGGTTGCTGGCTACCCACTCTGGGATGCGCAGCGCGCCCGGTCGCGCTGTGCGAGTCCCGGTCATGAATGGGGTCGACGCGCGCACGCGCCGTCTGTCCCGCGCCGCCGCGCAAGTTGGCCTTCCGGTGGTCCCCTTTGATGTGGAGGATAGAGCGCCGAAAGGCGCAACTTTGTCGTCAGTGGCGCGTCCCGTTGGTTGCCTGCGACAGCGACCTTCGGTGCGCGCACGCCTTTCGGCGCTCCATCGCGACTTTTTTGTTCCCGGGGCCGTGCTTCCGGGTACTGGGTACGGGCATCGTGCCCGTCATCCGGCCGGCTTTCGCCAGCCTTCACCCGCACCCGTCCAGCCGCAAGCGGCAGAGCCCCGTAGTGGGCCCGGACGGCTACCCAGGACCTC
The DNA here is from genome assembly GCF_021044645.1 of Tardiphaga sp. 37S4. Lineage (NCBI taxonomy): Bacteria > Pseudomonadati > Pseudomonadota > Alphaproteobacteria > Hyphomicrobiales > Nitrobacteraceae > Tardiphaga > Tardiphaga sp. 37S4. The sequence goes on from NZ_CP088008.1 coordinate 70,522, forward strand.
CCGAGTCCGTGCTTGCGAGGCACGTCCGCGGGCGCCGCACCCTGTCCCACCTCCAAAGACGCCCTCGAGAAGCGCCCCTCGTTGGACAGAGTGATAGGAATGTCAGCCTTTATAGGAATCATGTCAATATCGAAATATGTCGTTAAAGTCATAGCCGCCATGAGTAAGAATGGCGAAGGTCCCTTGCTCCCTCAAGCATGGCGTACTCGCTGCGTTATGCAAGAGCGGGGAAAGGGCATTGCTGCTCCGCGGAGTTCTTGTTTTGAAACGCATCTTGATTGTTGGCTGTCCAGGCGCGGGAAAGAGTACGGCAGCTCGTGCGCTGTCTGAAATCACTGGCCTGCCGGTGATCCATCTCGACCGTCACTATTGGCAGCCTGGTTGGCGCATGCCCGATAGCAACGTCTGGCGCACGACAGTCGAGACGTTGGCGGCTGAACCGTGCTGGATCATGGATGGAAATTACAGTGGCACGCTTGTGTCGCGTCTGGCGCGCGCGGATACGCTGATCCATCTGGATTATCCGACCGGGCTTTGCCTGTGGCGCGTTTTGCGTCGGACGACCTTGGGCTGGGGACGGGTGCGTGTCGATACGGGGCCGGGATGTCCAGAACGTTTCGATGTGGAGTTTCTGCATTTTGTCATGAACTACAGGCGCGACCAGCGTGCGCGTGACATGGAGCGCATGGCGGACTTTGCCGGCGAGGTGCATCGGTTTACGAGGCCGGCAGAGTTGACGGCGTTTATCGCGGGCCAGCGCACGGCATGATCTGCCAGCTTTTGATAGCATCATGAACCTGTACAATTAAGCATCGACGCGCGCTTCTTATCCCTCCCTCAAGCGCAGCGAAGCTGCGGGCAGTGGGGAGGGTGGCCGGCCGACAGGCCGGTCGGGTGGGGTGGTGCAGCAAGCGAGGACGGCGTGGCGAACGCATATGCGCGTGTACTCCGAAAAAACCTGACGCCGCAGGAGTCGAAGCTGTGGGTGAAGCTGCGTGCGCTGAAGCCGCTCGGTTTTCACTTTCGACGGCAGGCGCCGATCAAGCACATCATCGTGGACTTCGTGTCGTTTCGTGAGTGTCTGGTCATCGAAGTCGATGGCGGACAGCATAATTTCGATGAGGCGGCGCGTCGGGATGAAGCGCGGGATGCGTTCTTGCGCGGCGAGGGATTTCGCGGATGCGGTTCTGGAATTTCGAGGTGGATCGGAATCTGGATGGCGTGATGGAGTCGATAATCGGAGCTCTGGGCTCCCCCCACCCGGCCGGCCTTACGGCCGTCCACCCTCCCCACAAGGGGGAGGGATAAGAAAAGAGCCGCGGCAACTGAGTTGCGCGGCTCTTGAAGCGTAGTGTTTGAAACTGCGGCCCTTACCTCGGCAGCGTCGTCGTCCCCATCAGCGCCTGATCGATGGCGCGGGCGCACAGGCGGCCTTCGCGGATCGCCCAGACCACCAGTGACTGGCCGCGGCGCATGTCGCCGGCGGAGAACACCTTGGGCAGCGAGGTCGCGAAATCGGTCGTCGGGGCGCGGACGTTGCCGCGCTGGTCGAGATCGACGCCGAGGGTCTTCAGCATGCCTTCGTGGACGGGATGGACGAAGCCCATGGCCAGCAGCACGAGATCGGCCTGCAGCGCAAATTCCGAGCCGGGGATCGGCTTGAACTTGTCGTCGACTTGCACGCAGTTCAGCTTGGTGACCTTGCCGTCTACGCCTTCGAAGCTTTGCGTCAGCACGGCGAATTCGCGCTTGGCGCCTTCGGCCTGGCTCGACGAGGTCCGCATCTTCAGCGGCCAGTTCGGCCAGGTCAGACCCTTGTTCTCCTGCTCGGGCGGAGCCGGCATGATTTCGAGCTGGGTCACCGACAGCGCGCCCTGACGCAGCGAGGTGCCGATGCAGTCGGAGCCGGTGTCGCCGCCGCCGATGACGACGACATGCTTGCCGCCGGCCAGGATCTCCTTGACGTCGCCGAGCGGCTCGTTGCCGACGCGGCGGTTCTGCTGCGGCAGGAAGTCCATCGCGAAATGGATGCCGTCGAATTCGCGGCCGGGGATCGGCAGGTCGCGGCCGTGCTCGGCGCCGCCGGTCAGCGCGATGGCTTCATATTCCTTGAGCAATTCGGCGGGGTCGATGGCGCCGGGTGATGTGCCGCCGACAGCCTTGCCGTAATGGAAGGTGACGCCTTCGCCTTCCATCTGCGCGACGCGGCGATCGATGATGTGCTTTTCCATCTTGAAGTCGGGAATGCCATAGCGCATCAACCCGCCGGCCTTGGCGAACTTCTCATAGACATGGACGTCGTGGCCGGCGCGCGCGAGCTGCTGTGCGCAGGCCATGCCGGCGGGACCGGCGCCGATCACGGCGACCTTGCGGCCGGTCTTCACAGCGGAGACCTGCGGCTTCAGCCAGCCATTGTCCCATGCCTTGTCGACGATGGCGCATTCGATGGTCTTGATGGTGACCGGGTTGTCATCGATGTTCAGCGTGCACGAGGCTTCGCACGGTGCCGGACAGATGCGGCCGGTGAATTCCGGGAAGTTGTTGGTCGAGTGCAGGTTGCGCGAGGCTTCTTCCCAGTTGCCGCTATAGACGAGGTCGTTCCAGTCCGGGATCTGGTTGTTGACCGGGCAGCCGGGCGTGCCGGGCTGAACCGAGCCGGTGCCGTGGCAATAGGGAATGCCGCAATTCATGCAGCGCGCGGCCTGATCGCGGGTGTCTTTCTCACTGAGCGGAATGACGAACTCGTTATAGCCCTTCAGGCGCTCGGCAACCGGCGCATACTTGCGGTCGTGACGATCGATTTCCAGAAAACCCGTGATCTTGCCCATTACAACTGACGCCTCTGAACTCTTAAGTTCCAAATTCCGTCCTCATCCTGAGGAGCGGCCACTTGGCCGCGTCTCGAAGGATGCGTGATTTGTCCCTCATGGTTCGAGACGGCGCTGCGCGCCTCCTCACCATGAGGGCCTTTTTCCTTACGCGCCGATCGCGATCTGCGGTTCGGCCTCGGCGCTTTTCGCTTTCAACTCGCGCAGCGCGCGGCGGTACTCGACCGGCATCACCTTGCGGAATTTCGGCAGCCAGGTTTTCCAGTCCGCGAGGATCATCGCAGCCTTGGCCGAGCCGGCATATTTCGCGTGACGCGTGATCAGCACATGCAGGCGCTCGATGTCGCTATCGAGCAAGTTGGCGAATACGTCCACCTTGCCATGGGCTTCGAGATCGCCGGAGTGGTGATAGGTGTTCTCGGCGATCATCTCTTCCGAGAGAACCGGTTCGAGTTCGACCATCGCCATGTTGCACAGCTTCGGGAAGTCGCCGGTTTCGTCGAGCACGTAAGCCACGCCGCCGGACATGCCGGCCGCGAAGTTACGGCCGGTCTTGCCCAGCACCACGACGATGCCGCCGGTCATGTATTCGCAGCAGTGATCGCCGGCGCCTTCGACGACGGCCACGGCACCGGAGTTACGCACGGCGAAACGCTCGCCGGCGACGCCGCGGAAGTAGCATTCGCCCTCGATCGCGCCATACATCACGGTGTTGCCGACGATGATCGACTCTTCGGGCACGATGGCGGAATGAGCCGGCGGACGCACGATGATCTTGCCGCCCGAGAGACCCTTGCCGACATAGTCGTTGCCTTCGCCTTCGAGATCGAAGGTGATGCCCTTGCACAGCCAGGCGCCGAAGGCCTGACCGGCGGTGCCCTTCAGCGACACCTTGATGGTGTCGTCCGGCAGGCCGGCATGGCCGTAGATCTTGGCCACCGAGCCCGCCAGCATGGCGCCGGCCGAACGGTTGGTGCTGTTGATCTTGGTGTCGATCTTCACCGGCGCGCCGCGATCGAGCGCGGGCTGCGCCTGCTTGATCAACTCGCGATCGAGCACGGCTTCCAGGTGATGGTCCTGATCTTCGGTGTGATAGATTTTCTGGCCGGGCAGTTCGGGCTGGCGCACGAACAGCTTGGAGAAGTCGAGACCCTTGGCCTTCCAGTGCGATACGAGGGCCGACTGGTCGAGCATCTGCACCTGGCCGACCATCTCGTCGAAGTTGCGATAGCCGAGCTGGGCCATGATCTCGCGCACTTCCTCGGCGACGAAGAAGAAGTAGTTGATGACGTGCTCGGGCTGGCCGGTGAAGCGCTTGCGCAGCACCGGATCCTGGGTGGCGACACCAACCGGGCAGGTGTTGAGATGGCACTTGCGCATCATGATGCAGCCGGCGGCGATCAAGGGCGCGGTGGCGAAGCCGAATTCGTCGGCGCCGAGGAGCGCGCCGATGACGACGTCACGGCCGGTGCGGAAGCCGCCGTCGACCTGGACGATGATGCGGCTACGCAGCCGCTCGCGCACGAGGGTCTGATGGGTTTCGGCAAGACCGATTTCCCACGGCGAACCCGCATGCTTGATCGAGGTCAGCGGCGACGCGCCGGTACCGCCTTCGAAGCCGGCGATGGTGACATGGTCCGCGCGCGCCTTGGCGACGCCCGCGGCGACCGTGCCGACGCCGATTTCCGACACCAGCTTGACCGAGACCTGGCCCGTCGGATTGACGTTCTTGAGGTCGTAGATCAGCTGCGCGATGTCTTCGATCGAATAGATGTCGTGATGCGGCGGCGGCGAAATGAGACCGACGCCCGGGGTCGAATGGCGGACGGCGGCAATCGTCGCGTCGACCTTGTGGCCGGGCAACTGACCGCCTTCGCCGGGCTTCGCGCCCTGCGCCATCTTGATCTGCATCATGTCGGAATTGACGAGATATTCCGTGGTGACGCCGAAACGGCCGGACGCGACCTGCTTGATCGCCGAACGCATGCTGTCGCCATTCGGCATGGGCTTGTAGCGATCCGACTCCTCGCCGCCTTCGCCGGTGTTCGACTTGCCGCCGATCCGGTTCATGGCGATGGCCAGCGTGGTATGCGCCTCGCGCGAGATCGAGCCGTAGGACATGGCGCCGGTGGCAAAGCGCTTGACGATGTCCGCGGCGGATTCGACTTCGTCGAGCGGCACAGGCTTGCGCTTCTCGTCTTCGGCCGTCTTGATCTTGAACAGACCGCGCAGCGTCAGCAGACGCTCGGACTGTTCGTTGAGGATCTTGGCGAAGGCGCGATAACGATCCTGCGAGTTGCCGCGCACGGCATGCTGCAGCAGCGACACCGACTCGGCGTTCCACGCATGGTCTTCACCACGGCTGCGATAGGCGTATTCGCCGCCGACATCGAGCGCGGTCTTGTAGATCTGGATCTCGCCGAACGCCTCGTTGTGGCGACGCACGGTCTCCTCGGCGATTTCGGCGAGGCCGACGCCTTCGATCTTGGTGTGGGTGCCGGTGAAGTACTTCGTCACGAATTCCTGACGCAGGCCGACGGCGTCGAAGATCTGGGCGCCGCAGTAAGACTGGTAGGTCGAGATGCCCATCTTCGACATGACCTTGAGCAGGCCCTTGCCGATCGACTTGATGAAGCGCTTGACGATTTCGTAGTCGTCGAGCTGCACCGGCAGCCGGTCCTTCATGGCGATGATGGATTCGAACGCCAGATACGGGTTGATCGCTTCCGCGCCATAGCCGGCGAGGCAGGCGAAGTGATGCACTTCGCGCGGTTCGCCGGATTCGACGACCAGGCCCACCGAGGTGCGCAGGCCAGTGCGGATCAGGTGGTGATGCACGGAGGCGCAGGCCAGCAGCGACGGGATCGGAATGCGATCCGAGCCAGCCATGCGGTCGGACAGGATGATGATGTTGACGCCTTCGCGCACCGCGGCTTCGGCGCGGGCGCACAGTTCATCGAGCACCTGCTCCATGCCTGCCGCGCCGAAACCGGCATGGAAGGTGGTGTCGAGGGTGCGCGAGACAAAGTGCGACTCGGCGACATCGGTGATCGAGCGGATCTTTTCGAGATCCTGGTCGGTCAGGATCGGCTGGCGCACTTCGAGACGCTTGGTGGTGGCAACGCCCTGCAGGTCGAACAGGTTCGGCCGCGGTCCGATGATCGAGACGAGGCTCATGACGAGCTCTTCGCGGATCGGATCGATCGGCGGGTTGGTGACCTGCGCGAAGTTCTGCTTGAAATAGGTGAACAGCGGCTTCGGCTTGCTCGACAGCGCCGAGATCGGCGTGTCGGTGCCCATGGAGCCCGACGCTTCCTCGCCCTGCGACGCCATCGGCGTCAGCAGGATGGTGACGTCTTCCTGGGTGTAGCCAAAGGCCTGTTGGCGATCGAGCAGCGGCAGGTTGGAGCGCTGGCCCTTGGCCGCCGCGTCCGGGAGCTCTTCCAGAACGATCTGGGTGTGTTCAAGCCACTCGCTATAGGGATGACTTGCGGCCAGCGTCGCCTTGATCTCGTCGTCAGGGATCAGACGGCCCTGGACGAGGTCGACCAGCAGCATCTTGCCGGGCTGCAGACGCCACTTGGTGATGATGTCTTCTTCCGGAATCGCCAGCACGCCCATTTCGGACGCCATCACGATGCGGTCGTCCTTGGTGACGAGATAACGTGCGGGGCGCAGACCGTTACGGTCCAGCGTCGCGCCGATCTGGCGACCGTCGGTGAAAGCAAGCGCAGCAGGACCGTCCCACGGCTCCATCATCGCGGCGTGATATTCGTAGAAGGCGCGGCGCTGCTCATCCATCAGGGGATTGCCGGCCCAGGCTTCCGGAATCATCATCATCACGGCGTGGGGCAGCGAGTAGCCGCCCTGCACCAGGAATTCGAGCGCGTTGTCGAAGCAGGCAGTGTCCGACTGGCCTTCATAGGAGATCGGCCACAGACGGCTGATGTCCTTGCCATACAGTTCGGACTCGATCGACGCCTGACGCGCCGCCATCCAGTTGACGTTGCCGCGCAGCGTGTTGATTTCGCCGTTGTGCGCGACCATGCGGTAGGGATGCGCCAGCGACCAGGTCGGGAAGGTGTTGGTCGAGAAGCGCTGATGCACCAGTGCCAGCGCGCTTTCGAAATCCTCTTCGTGCAGGTCGGCATAGTAGCTGCCGAGCTGGTCGGCGAGGAACATGCCCTTGTAGATGATCGTGCGACACGACATCGAGCACGGATAGTAGCCGGCAAGGCCGCGCTCGCGGCGCTGATAGATCGCCTGCGAGATCGACTTGCGGAGAATGTACAGACGACGTTCGAATTCGTCCTCGTCGGCGATCTTGGCTTTGCCGATGCCGATGAAGACTTGCATGTTGGCAGGCTCGGTCGGCTTCACGCTTTCGCCGAGCGATGCGTTGTCGGTCGGGACGTCGCGCCAGCCGAGCAGCTTCAGGCCTTCGGCCTTAATCTGGTCGCCGATGATGCCCTGAATGACTTTCCGCCACGCGGTATCACGCGGCATGAACAGCGCGCCGATGGCGTATTGGCCAGGCTCCGGCAGGCTGAAGCCGAGTTCCGCAGTCTTGCGGACGAAGAACTTATGCGGGATCTGCACCAGAATACCGGCGCCGTCGCCAAAGCGCGGATCTGCGCCGGTGGCGCCGCGGTGCTCGAGGTTGCACAGGATGCTGATCGCGTCAGACACAATCTGATGCGACTTGCGGCCCTTGATGTTGGCAATGAAGCCGACGCCACAGGCGTCCTTTTCCTGCGACGGGTCATAGAGGCCCAGCGCCGGCGGACGGTAGGTATGGAGTTCCGGTTTGATGGCGGTGTCTTTCACGTTAGCCGATTTGATAGCCGGGGCCGCCGAATGCGTGCCGGTTTCGATCAATTGGCGCTCGTGCTCTGATCCGCTCATCTTCGTCCTCTCAACCCCCGTCGGGGTTCTGCCACCCTTGTCGGCGCACCTTTGACGCTCGCGGAACCCGTTCGGGCTACCGCTCGCGCGTCTTGCGAGCCTCGTTTTCAGAATTCAGACTGGTGGTGCCCATCGTCCCCGGCGGCCACCCCATATCTCGCCTTAAAGGCATTTCGTCTCAGCAGGCGTGTTTTTTAGTCGCGACGCCTGCTTATGTTGCAAACCCTGTGCCGGATTTGCCACCAAAAATTGCGACAGTGATGCTGTCCTAACCAGGACTTTGCCAAATTTTTATCTAGCACACAAGCGCGCTTGAGTCCGTCGTCGCATAGCAACAACGCATGCCAAATTGTCCAAGCTGGCGTGGACACATTCAGCCCGGAGGTGCCGCGTTCCGGCCAAAGGCTGGCCCAAGGGCTGCCGGATTCAGCGGTGAGGTTGCGCAGTGCTCGTTAACGCCTGTGGCAGCGGTGCTGGCAGGCGAGCGAAGCGTGAGGTTCAGGAAGTTGAACACTCTCCGGGCGCGGGGGCGTCGAAGGAGCATGCAATGAAGGTACTTGTGGGATGTCTGGCCTCGGCCGGTCTGTTGCTGGCGAGTGGTGCTGCACAGGCGCAGGCGCTGCCGCCGATGCGCGGCGACGTTGCCGTTGTGGCGCAGGTCTCCGATGTCGGCGGTCCCTATGCGGCTATGCCGCCCGTGGAATATGCGGAGCCGCGCCCCTATGGCGTGTTGCGCCGTGGCTATGATCTGGCGGTGCTGCCGCTGCGTGAGGTCTATTCGATCCTGCGCGAGGCCGGCTTCTCCGCCCTCGGCATGCCGCAGCAGCGCGGCCTCATCTACACGGTCGCGGCGATCGATCTCGACGGCGAGGACGGCCGGCTGGTGATCGATGCGCGGAGCGGACGCATCCTGCGCTTCATTCCGGCCTATCGCATGGGCGACCGGATGAGCGAGGAAATCGACACGCGCTACGGCCCGCAAGGCGCAGTGCCGACCCTGCCGCAATATCGCCGCCCGCCGTTTACGGCCGGGACGGCAACGCCCGCGCCGAAGGTTGCGAGCCGCACGACGACAGTACCGCTGCCGAAGCGGCCGCCGGCGCGCGCGGTTGCGGCACCGGCCAAGCCTGTTACGCCAGCCGAGACCAAGCCGGTCGCAGTCAAACCACCTGAAACGCCGCCGGCCGCTGCGCCCGTGCAGCAATCGGCCGTGACGGAGCAGAAGCCCGCCGAGACGAAGGCGCCGGAAACGACCGGGGCTGCTCCGGCAACACCGGCAGTGCCCGAGAAGAAGGACGCTGTTGCTCCGACAGTCGCTGCGCCGGCGACAGAAGCAAAGCCTGCGACACCGCCGGCTGCGGAAACGCCGCCTCCTGCCCAGGGGCTGGAATAGTCCGGGCCGGATCAAGAAAAAACGCCCCGGATTGCTCCGGGGCGTTCGTTCAACAACTACACTTACTTCAGTTCACATACTTCAAGTACAAAGTCGCGGTTACGCGGCGACTTTCTCGGCCGAGCCGTCAACCACCTGCGGTGCGCTGACCGCGCTGGTGGAAATCGGAATGCTGCGGGGTTTCTTGGCTTCCGGGATCTCACGGACGAGGTCCACATGAAGCAGGCCGTTCTCGAGCGAGGCGTTCTTCACCTGTACGAAATCGGCAAGCTGGAAGGCGCGTTCAAAGGCACGGGCGGCGATGCCGCGATAGAGCACTTCGGCCTTGCTGCCATTCTCGTTGGCAGCCTTCTCGCCCTTGATCGTCAGCGTGTTTTCCTTAGCGACGATGGAGAGTTCGTTTTGCGCAAAGCCGGAAACGGCGACGCTGATACGGTACTCGTTCTCGCCGGTGCGCTCGATATTGTAGGGCGGATAGCCCGGCGCTGCGTCACCTGTGCTCTGATCGAGCAGATTGAACAGGCGGTCGAAACCGACGGTGGAACGATAAAACGGGGTGAGATCATAGCTACGCATTGGATAGTCCTCCATTGAGCGACTGTTGCAATAACCCGCCCGCCATAAGGGCCGGGCTTTCGTGTCATGCAGCCTAGAGAGGCCTGCATGAAGCTGATATGGGAGGGGTCTGGCGGCTCGCAAGGGGGGCCGAAAGATTCGCGCCGACCTGTCTCCCGCCCTTGAAATCCCGCGTTTTTTGCCTAACCGGTCCCCCGCCATGACGCTCGTCTCCATTCCCGCCAACCCCGTTCCCGAGGGGGCCGTGTCCGGCACCATCAAGACGCCGGACGGCGCTGAGCTACGTTTCGCGCGCTGGGCGCCGACGACCGGGCGCAAGGGCACGGTCTGCGTGTTCAGCGGGCGCGGCGAATATATCGAGAAGTATTTCGAGACCGTGCGCGACCTGCGCGACCGCGGCTTTGCAGTGGCCATGATCGACTGGCGCGGGCAGGGCCATTCGTCGCGGCAGTTGCGCGATGGCCGCAAGGGCTATGTGCGCAGCTTCTCGGATTTCGAGATCGACGTCGAAAGTTTCGTGCAGCAGGTGGTGATGCCGGATTGCCCTCCGCCCTATTTCGCGCTGGCGCATTCGATGGGCGGCGCGGTGATGCTGCGTGTGGCGCATTCCGGCAAGCGCTGGTTCGATCGCATGGTGCTGTCGGCGCCGATGATCGATCTGCCGGGCCGTTCGACCTCGCTGCCGGCGCGGCTGCTGTTGCGTGTCATGCGCTGGACCGGGCAGGGCGGCAACTACATTCCCGGCGGCAATGGTGAGCTGGTCGGGACCTCGTCATTCCCCAACAACAAGCTGACCAGCGATCCTGTGCGCTATGCGCGCAACGCGGCAATCCTCGAAGAGGACGCGACGCTCGGCATCGGCTCGCCGACGGTGGCCTGGGCCGATACGGCGATCCGTGGGATGCATGGCTTTCGCGAGGCCAGCTATCCCGTGAAGATCCGTCAGCCGATCCTGATGCTGGCGGCCAGCAACGACCAGGTCGTGTCGACGCCGGCCATCGAGGAATTCGCCTATCACCTGCGTGCCGGGTCGCATCTGGTGATCGCCGGCTCCCGTCACGAGATCCTGCAGGAACAGGATCGCTACCGGCAGCAATTCTGGGCGGCGTTCGATGCATTCGTGCCGGGGACGCCGCTGTTCAAATAACGGACACATCCTATGCTTGGTATTCACGGCCTCTGGCTCTTCATCCTGTCCGGCATCCTGCTCAACATCACGCCGGGGCCGGACACGGCCTATATCGTCGGGCGCAGCGTGCAGATGGGCTGGCGTGGCGGTGTCGCGGCGGCGCTGGGGATCAGTGCGGGATGCCTCGTCCATGTGTTCGCCGCGGCGGTCGGATTGTCGGCGCTGCTGGCGGCCTCGTCCTATGCCTTCACAGCGGTGAAATGGATCGGTGCGGCCTATCTGCTTTACACCGGCGTGCAGATGCTGCGTGCGCGGGCATCGACAGTTGCAACGAACGACGCTGCGGAAAAGCCGCTGCTGTCGCTTCGGCAGGTGTTCTGGCAGGGCGCCTTCACCAACGCGCTGAACCCGAAGGTGGCGCTGTTCTTTCTCGCCTTCCTGCCGCAATTCGTCGACGTGGATGCGCCCAGCAAGGCGTTGGCTTTCATCGTACTTGGGCTGATCTTCATCAGCACGGGCACGATCTGGGGGCTCGGCACGGCCATTGTCGCGGCCAAAGCCGCCAGCCGCGTCCGGCGATCCAGTCAGGCAATGATGTGGATCAACCGCGCCCTCGGCGGCGTCTTCATCTATCTCGGCATCCGCGTGGCGATGCTGGAGACGCGTTAGTTACTTCAGAATTTCCCACGTCTCGACGCCGGCCAGATAGACGCCGAGCAGCATCATCGCGATCAGGAACCAGCGGCGGAATTGGTCGGGATGCATCCGCATACGCACCATCTGGCCGATGAACATGCCGGCAAAGGCCATCACCATGGCAACGAGGCCCGACAGCGCTATGGAAGCATTCAGCAGACCGGCGCTGGAGAGGTTGAAGGCCTGTGCGAGAGTACAGACGGTGAAATAGACACCGAGCGCCTGGATCAGCTCGTCCTTTTCCATGCCAATCGACTGCATGAAGGGCATCGACGGGATCACCTGCACGCCGGTGGCGGCAGCGACGACACCGGTGACAAGGCCGACGACGCCGCCGACCCACCCTTCGTTCTGTTTTGCGACGCTTAGCTGGAATTTCACGAGGCTGATGGCACCATAGATCACCAGCAGGATGCCGAGCACGACGGTGCCGTAGCGCGCATAGGGGCCGGTCATCAGCCCGCCGCTGCTCCAGATACCGAAAGCGGTGCCGAGCATCAGCGGCCACAGCCGGCGGATGATGTCGCGCAAATAGCCGCCGACGAAAGTCTGCCAGATATTGGTGACGATCGCGGGGGCGATGACGATGGCCAGCGCCTGCACCGGCGGCATGGCGACGGCGAGCAGGCCCATCGAAACGGTCGGGAGGCCGAGGCCGATGACCCCTTTGACGAAGCCGGCGAGCGCGAAGACTGCAGCGATCAGAATGAGTGAGGAATCGAACATGATGCAGGCACATTGACCGATCGGCTGCACAGGCACAATCTGGAGGTTACGGAGAAAGCCTTCGTCTTTAACGAAGGCTGGCGCGGAGAACACCATGCATGCCGACCTTGTCGATCTCAGGCTGTTCGTCGCGGTGGCCGAGGCGCGCAGTATCACCGCGGGTGCTGCCGCTGCCAATCTGGCGCTGGCTTCGGCTAGTGCGAGAATCAAGGGGCTGGAGGCGACGATCGGCGTGCCATTGCTGAAACGGGGCCGGCGCGGCGTTACGCTGACGGCGGCTGGCGAGAGCCTGCTCGGCCATGCCCGCATCGTCATGCAGAATGTCGAGACCATGCGCGGCGACATGGCGGCCTATGCCAATGGCATGAAGGCCAGTGTGTCGATGCTGGCCAATACGGTGGGCCTGTCCGAACATCTGCCGAAGGCGCTTGCGAGTTTCCTACGCGAGCACCCCAATGTCAGCCTCGAGGTCGAGGAGCGCGAGAGCGCCGATATCGCCCAGGCGATCGCCGCCGGCATCGCCGATTTCGGCTTCGCTGCCGAGCATACGCTGCCGGACAGTCTGGAACGCTTCACCTTCAACGAAGACCGGCTGATGCTGGTGACGGCGCCGCGCAGCGATCTCGCCGGCCGGCGACATATCGATTTCCATGAGATCATCGACCGCGACTTCATCGGCCTCACCAACGCGACCGCGCTGCAGAACCACATCGGCAAATATGCGGCGAAGCTGGGCGCGCGACTGCGCTACCGAGCGCAGATGCGGGATTTCGATGCGATGTGTCAGATGGCGGCGGCGGGGGTCGGCATTGCGATTGTGCCGGAAGTCGCCGCACGGCGCTGCGCGCGGTCGACGGCGCTGGCGCTGATCCGCATTCGCGATCCCTGGGCGAACCGCAGACTGGCGATCTGCTTTCGCAGCCTGAAGACGTTATCCCGTCCCGCGCAGCAGATGATCGAGCATCTGCGGGCTGCAGCGCGGGCGTAGCAGTGCCCGATCAGGCGTTGAGGATCTTCAGCGCCGCCTCATGCACGCGCGGGTCGCCGGCGGCGACGATGCGGCCACCGTTCTGCGCGGGCTTGCCCTCCCACGTTGTCACCACGCCGCCGGCGCCGGTGATGATCGGGATCAGGGCTGCGATATCGTAGGGCTTCAGCTCGGTCTCGATGACGAGGTCGAGATGACCAGCGGCGAGCATGCAATAGGAATAGCAATCGCCGCCGTAGCGCGTCAGCCGCACGCCTTTTTCGACGTAGTGAAATTTTGCGCGATCGGCGTCGCCCATCAGCCGCGGGCTGGTGGTGAACAGCGTGGCGTCCTTCAGCGATGCGCAGCGGCGCACGGCAAGCTTGCGGGTGGTGTTGTTGGGGCCCTGGTAGCGCGCCGAGCCGCTGTCGCCGCTGAAGCGCTCGCCGATATAGGGCTGGTGCATCATGCCATAGACCGGTGTGCCCCGATGCAGCAGCGCGATCAGCGTGCCCCAGATCGGGAAGCCGGAGATGAAGGATTTGGTGCCGTCGATCGGGTCGAGCACCCAGACATATTCGGCGTCTTCGCGTTCGGTACCGAATTCCTCGCCAACAATGCCGTGCTGGGGGAAGTTGGCCTTGATCAGCCGGCGCATCACCGCTTCGGCAGCGCGGTCGGCTTCCGTGACCGGGTCGAAATCGGTGCTGTTCTTGTTGTCGATACTCAGCGAGGTGCGAAAGAACGGCAGGATGGTCTCGCCCGACGAGGTCGCAAGACGACCAATGAAGGCGTTGAAGTCGATGACCGTCACGGAGAGGTCCTTTGTTGCGGCTGCTGGATGGGGACGTGTCGCTTCCTATACAGCGCAGGGCAACGACTCGCATCTGCGGTGATCGAAATCTCTCTGCGATTCCCCTAAGCCACAGCACTGAATCGGATTGCGATTTCCCTAAGATTCCTGATGTCCGGCATCAGAAATTGGTCAATGAAATGAATATATGATCATTTCTTAAATAGGTCAAAGCTACTGTCATTTCTATATCGCGTTGATTTTGCTTGTAGAAATTATGACGCCTATGCCTGAATGGTGCGATCACCATGCGAAATTTGCATGGAAATTTGCCCGAAAACTCTTGCACTTGGTGCGTCGCGGCTGCATATTGTTGCGGTGCGGTAGCGCTTGCGCTATCGCTGCCCTCCTTGGGCGTTTCCTCCCTAGACTTGGACCGCTTGCTATCGCAAGCGGTCCTTTTTTCTTGTCGGAGGAGTTTTGCATCACGGCGTGCCGACGTGGCTGCCGGCGATTGTCTTTATGTCGCCTGGCCTGTTCGTCGCCTGGCACCCCGACAGCCTCGGGCCCATTGCGACGTCAGTCATCAAGCAAGACTTATTCGGCTGAGAACCTCAAGCCGGTGTCCACGTCGTGGCGGTTACTTCAGCGACCCGTTGATCTCGGTGAACTTGCCGTTGAGGTTGGTGCCGAGGCCGTTGACGACGGCGATGATGGCCAGCGAGATGCCGGCGGCGATTAGCCCGTATTCGATCGCAGTCGCTCCCGATTCGTCCGACCAGAATTTCTTGATCATGTTCTTCATGTTCTCTCCTGCCATTTTACGCGGTTCCAATCCGCGGAACCACGCTGGTGGGGATAACCTAAAGTTGCATTAATCCCGGTGGTAAAACTCTGCCCCATCTCTAAATCCAGCGAAAATTGACAATTTGTCGCACGAAATAAGCGCTGCCGTGACCCGGCGGTCACGGTTCCAAATACCCCACCTGATTGAGCGAAGGTTCGAACCCGGCGAGCCGTTCGGCCCCAGCCTATTCGGCGGCGGCCTGGAACGGGCCGAGGCTGTCCAGCGGGATCTTCGCCAGCGCATCGGCCAGGACGGTAAAATCGGCAGCAATCTGATCGAAGCGCGCGGTTCGCTCACGGCGGCGTTCGTCCATATAGATCGCCCGGTTCAGCTCGATCTGGATGGCGTGCAGCCCACTGGCCGGGTTGCCGTAATGCTCGGTAATGAAGCCGCCGGCATAGGGCTTGTTACGGCCCAGCGAATAGCCGAGGCCGCCGAATGTGTCTTCGACCACCTCGGCCAGGATAGTGGCGCAGCTGGTGCCATATCGGTCGCCGACGACCACGTCCGGGCGGCGCGGCTCCTCGCGGGAAATTCCGATCGAGGGCATCGAGTGGCAATCCACCAGGATCACCGTGCCGAATGTCTGGTGCGCCTTGTTGATCAGGCGGCGCAGGGCGCGATGGTACGGCTTGTACAACGCCTCGATCCGGGTGAGGGCGTCATCGACGTCCAGCCGCTCGCGGTAGATCTCCTGGCCGTCGCCGACCACCCGGGGAATAGTGCCAAGACCGCCGGCCACCCGCATCGAGCGGGTATTGGCGAAACTAGGCAGGCGGCCGTTGAACATCCGCGGATCGAGCTCATAGGGCTCGCGATTGACGTCCACATAGGAGCGCGGGAAGTGCACCCGGACCACCGGGAAGCCGCGATCGCTCAATCCGGCGATCAATTCGTCCATGAACGAATCTTCCGAGCGGCGCAGCGCAGTCACGTCAATGCGGGACGCACTGAGGAATTCCGCTGGATAGACCGAGCCGGAATGCGGGGAATTGAAAATGATCGGGGCGCGCCAGTTGGCCGGCTCGACGATCTCGAAGGGAGGCGACAGCTCACCGTCAAACTGGGTCATCGTCGCGCATCGTCCCTGCAGCCGCGTTCTTCGGTTTGCCCAGTCTGGCAGAAAACCGGCGCTTTGTGAGGCTGCATTGTCGATAACCGAAACAAGTCTGCCAAGTTAAAAACCTTCCGCAGGCGCGGCGATCGCGAGAAACGCGCTCATTTGTTGTGTTTCACGACGTTCTGGCGCACCATCTTGAGACGCTTATGCACAGTCTGCGCTGATCACCTTCACCCGAAATTTACCAGACCTCGGGCTTAGTGGGCGAACAGGTCCTCTCATTCGGGTTCGACGTCCAACCGCCATGCACAAAATCCTTCTCGCAGAAGACGACAACGACATGCGCCGCTTCCTGGTGAAGGCGTTGGAAAACGCCGGTTTTCAGGTGTCGCACCACGATAACGGGATGTCAGCCTATCAGAGACTCCGCGAGGAACCCTTTGAAATGCTTCTAACGGACATCGTGATGCCGGAGATGGACGGGATCGAACTGGCGCGCCGCGCCAGCGAACTCGATCCCGACATCAAGATCATGTTCATCACCGGTTTCGCCGCCGTGGCGCTGAATTCCGACTCGGAAGCGCCGAAAAACGCCAAGGTTCTGTCCAAGCCGGTCCACCTGCGCGAATTGGTCAGCGAAGTGAACAAGATGCTGGCGGCCTGAGGGCAGCCCGCTTTCCTGGATTTCTTTCTTGGATTTCCTGCAAATCAGGCAAGGATTGGCCCTCCGCCGTCCTTGCTTGTCCGGGTTTGACCCGTTATAGACCCCACACCCGTAACGACCGGTTCTTAGGGCGCGTAGCTCAGCGGGAGAGCACTTCCTTGACATGGAAGGGGTCACAGGTTCGATCCCTGTCGCGCCCACCATCCAAACGCACCTCACACTTTCGAAAACTGCCGGATTGGCGCTTTTTCAGGCGCCGGGAGACGTTTCTTTCCCTAATGCTCCGATTAGTGACAGTTTTATTTCGGAACCAGTCGTGTTCACGCCGTGACTCGGCTATAGCTCAATGGTCCAGGATTTTTCGACCGGAAGCTGATGCCAACGAAGACCCGGCCGGTAATCGGCGTGATCGGCAACGCGTATCGCATTGAGAACAGGTTCTCCGTCCAGGCGGTCGGAGAAAACAACCTTCGTGCGGTCGCGGAAGTGGCCAATGCCCTGCCGATGATGTTTGCCGGCACCCCCGACATTACCGATATCGGTCAGGTGCTCGATCTGGTCGATGGCATTCTGCTCACCGGCGCGCGTGCCAATGTCCACCCGACCCGGTTCGGCATGGAAGCCCATGCCCGTCACGAGCCCTATGACAACGGCCGCGATGCGGTGGCTCTGGCCATGATCGAAGCCTGTGTCGCGCGCGGAGTCCCGATTTTCGGTATCTGCCGCGGATTGCAAGAGATGAACGTCGCATTCGGCGGTTCATTGCATCCCGAGATCCGCGAGATTCCCGGCCGTATCAATCATCGCATGCCGCGGCTCGAGAGCGGCGAGATCCATCCCGATCCGGCCGTCGTATTTGCCGATCGCCACGACGTGCATCTGACCAGCAACGGCACCTTCGCCAGCCTGCTGGGGCGCGAGACCATCACGGTCAATTCCCTGCATGGTCAGGGCATCGATGTCCCTGGCGAGCGAGTGGTGATCGAGGGTATTGCCGAGGACGGCACCATCGAGGCCATCCGCATTGCCGATGCGCCGAGCTTCGCGCTCGGTGTGCAATGGCACGCCGAATATGATCCGCAGATCAACCCGATCAACCGGACGCTGTTTCAGGCCTTCGGCGAGGCAGTGGCCGCTCGCAGGCAGCGTGGGGCCTTCACGGCTGCGGCCGCGCCGCTATCAGCAGGAATGCGCTGAGCGCGGCTGCGACACAGAGCACAGCACCCGCGACCGTCGCTGCTGCAAAGGCGCTGATCAGCGCCGGCCCCTTTGCCGCCATAACCGATCCGATCAGCGCCGTGACCACAAGACCGCCCGTGCGTGCGACCGCGCTGTTGAAGCCCGATGCAGACCCGGTGTGACGCGCATCGACGGACATCAGCACGGCCGTCGTCAGAGGTGCGACAGCGCCGGCCATGCCGATGGCGATGACGACCATGGCGGGGAAGACACTGGTCCAGTAGCTGGTGTCGGGACCGATTCGGAGCGCCAGCAGAAAACCCATCGCCACAATCACCGGTCCCAGCGTCAGCATGATCCTCGGGCCGGTTCTGGCTGCGAGCGAGCCAGCAAGCGGTGATGTCAAAGAGATGACAAGCGGCAAGGGCAGCAGCGCGGCACCGGCCTGTGTCGCCGTGTAGCCGGCGGCTTCGATCAGGAGAAAAGGCATCAAGACGAACAGCCCACCGAGTGCGCCGTACAACAAGAATGTCAGCAGCGTCAGGCCGACGAAGCTCGCCGACCCGAACAGTGCGAGCGGCATCATCGCGCGTTCGCCTTTGCGGCCTTCCACCCACACGAAAACGAGCAACAGCAGGAGTCCTGCGACGAGCGCGCCAAGCGTGAAACCCGTCCAATCATGTGACGTAGCTTCGGTCAGACTCCAGGTCGTCAGGCCAAGTCCCGCAGTCGCGAGGATGGCGCCGAGACTATCGAGCGGCTCGTCGCTGTCGTGTCGATCGCGGGGGATGCCTAGCCAGGCAAGCACCATTGCCACCAATGCGATCGGCACATTGATGAGAAAGATGAGATGCCAGCTGCCGATGTCGATCAGCCATCCGCCCAGCACCGGGCCGAGCGCGCCGGCGGCAGCGCCGCTGGCAGCCCAGATGCCGATAGCGCGGCCCTTGGCTTCGCCGGAAAACGTCTGGCCGAGGATCGCCAGGCTGTTCGGCATCAGCATCGCCGCGCTGACGCCCTGAAGGAAACGCGCGGCCAGCAGCAGAGGCAGGCTGGGCGCCACAGCGCAGGCCAGCGAGGCCAGCGCGAACAGGCCGACTCCGCAGATCAGAAGCCTGCGGCGGCCGAAGCGGTCGCCTGCTGCACCGCCGAGCAAAAGAAGTGCACTGAGCGGCAGCAGATAGGCATTGATCACCCATTGCAGGTCGACGGCATCGGCCTGAAAACTCGCAGCAATGGCCGGAAGTCCGACATTCACCACCGATCCGTCGATGAAGGCCAGGCTGGAGGCCAGAATCGTGGTGGTGATCACCAGGCCGGGATGGCTGATATCATCGATCTTTTCCGTGGCGCCGGCGGCGCCTGCGTCACAAAGCGCATGCAAGGCGTTACTCATGACCGGGTTGTAGGGGGAACGGGAGCTCAGAACAAACCATTGTCCTCCGATCGGGCAATTCCGTTTTGGCCCCGATTGTGCAAGCATCCCGGGCGGTCGTGCCGGGGCGCTCGGTAAGAGAGTCGTCGGCGTGAGATCGGACTGTGTTGAGGAGAGGGACTATGAAACGAATTTATCTGTTGGGGACCATGATCGCCGCGGCGGTCTGCACGACGCAGGCGGGCGCTCAGGAGCTCACCGGCACGCTCAAAAAGATCAAGGACACCGGCGCCATCACCATCGGCTTCCGCGATTCCTCGGTGCCGTTTTCTTATCTCGATGACAACCAGAAGCCCGTCGGCTTCGCCATGGACATCTGCTACAAGATCGTCGATGCGGTGAAGAAAGAGCTGAAGAACGACAAGATCGAGGTGAAGCTCAATCCGGTCACCTCGGCGACACGTATTCCGCTGATTGCCAACGGCACCGTCGACCTCGAATGTGGCTCGACTACCAACAATGCCGATCGCCAGAAGCAGGTCGCGTTCACCAATACGCACTTCCTGACGGCCAGCCGCTTCGTCTCGAAGAAGGCCGCCAAGCTCGACAAGATCGACGATCTGAAGGGCAAGTCGGTGGTCTCGACCTCCGGCACTACCAACATCAAGCAGCTTACCGAAGCCAATGCCGCGCGTAATCTCGGCATCAACGTCATTCCCGCCAAGGATCACGCCGAAGCATTCCTGATGGTCGAGACCGACCGTGCTGTGGCCTTCGTGATGGATGACATCCTGCTTGCCAGCCTTGCTGCCGGTGCGCGCGATCCGAGCGCCTATGTGATCTCCAAGGACGCGTTCTCGAAAGCTGAGCCCTACGGCATCATGCTCCGCAAGGACGACGCGCCGTTTAAGAAGGTTGTCGATGCGGCCACTGCCGAGCTCTACAAGAGCCCGGAAGGCGCCAAGATCTATGACAAGTGGTTCACGCAGAAGATTCCGCCCAAGGGCCTCAATCTGAACGTTCCGATGGGAGCCGAGCAGAAGAAGGCGTTCGCCAGCCCGTCGGATTCGCCTGATCCCGACGCCTACGCAGCCAACTAACTCTTGCTTACCTCTCCCCGCTTGCGGGGAGAGGTCGTCTTACATGCGCGTAGCGCGTGTAAGACGGGTGAGGGGGAGGCAGCGAGTAAAACACTGGCTCCCCCTCACCCGTCTCGAACGACTCTCGGTCGTTCGATCCACCCTCTCCCCGCAGGCGGGGCGAGGGAAGAAGCAATGGCCCGGCCATTGCATGGGTTTCTGCCTGAGGTTGCCAGGTTTTCGCGTGGACGGCGCGTGGGGGTGAATGCGTGAACTATAACTGGAATTGGGGAATCTTCTGGGATCAGACGCCTGATGCGACGGGGACCTATTTTGGCTCGCTGATGAGCGGCCTTCAGGTCACGATCCTGCTCGCACTCTGCGCCTGGTTCATCGCGTTCGTGATGGGCTCTCTGATCGGCATCATGCGGACGCTGCCTGCGCGCTGGGCGGTGTTTGTCGGCAATGCGTATATCGAGATGTTCCGCAACATTCCGCTGCTGGTGCAGCTGTTCATCTGGTTCTTCGTCGTTCCCGAACTTTTGCCCGGCGATCTCGGCATCTGGATCAAGCAACTGCGCAACGGGCCGTTCATTGCCGCGATGCTCGGGCTTGGCTTCTATATGTCGTCGCGCGTCGCGGCGCAGATCACCGCCGGCATCAATGCGCTGCCCAAGGGCCAGCGCATGGCCGGCACGGCAATCGGCCTCACCACCTGGCAGACCTATCGCTACATCCTGCTTCCGCTGGCCTATCGCATCATCTTCCCGCCGCTGACATCCGAATTTCTCAACACCATCAAGAACACGGCGCCCGCACTCACCATCGGTGTGCTTGAGCTGACGGCACGGGCGCGGTCCATGCAGGAGTTCTCGTTCCAGGTGTTCGAGGCCTTCTCGGCTGCGGCCGCCATCTACCTCGTCCTCAGCGCCGTCGTGACGATCGGAATGCGCATCCTCGAAAAGCGCCTGGCGATCCCCGGCTTCAACGAGGGGAAATAAGCGATGTTCAGCAATTTCGATTACGACGTCATCTGGCGCAGCCTGCCCTACCTGTTTCAGCAGGGCATGGCGTTCACCCTCACGCTGACGGCAATTGCGACGGTCTTCGGGCTCATCCTCGGCACCTTGATCGCGATGATGCGGCTGTCGTCCAGTGCCGTGCTGTCGGGTTTTGCGGTGAGTTACGTCAATCTGATGCGCTCGCTGCCGCTCGTGCTGGTGATCTTCCTGTTCTACTTCCTGATGCCCTATGTCGGACAGTGGATCATCCGCTCCGATCAGCCCGTGCAGGTCGGTGCCTACGCCTCGACTATCGTGACCTTCACGCTGTTCGAGGCTGCTTACTTCTCGGAGATCATGCGTGCCGGTATCCAGTCGGTGCCGCGGGGGCAGGTGATGGCCGGCTATGCCATCGGGCTCAACTATCGCGAGGTGATGCGCCATGTCGTGCTGCCGCAGGCGTTCCGCAACATGCTGCCGGTGATCTTCACGCAGACCATCGTGCTGTTCCAGGACACATCGCTGGTCTACGTGCTGTCGATCACGGATTTCCTGGGCGCCGCGTCCAAGGTTGCGCAGCGCGACGGTCGTCTCACCGAAATGTATCTGTTCGCGGCGCTGGTCTACTTCCTGATCTGCTTCACCGCGTCATTCTTTGTGAAGCGCTTGCAGAAGCGCATCAGCATCATTCGCTAGCCACTTTCGCTTTCAGTCTTTGCCTCCAACTATCGGTCGCTCATCATGCCCATGATCACCATCGAAAAAGTCAGCAAGTGGTACAATCCGCAGTTCCAGGTGCTGAAGAATTGCACGACGACCGTGGAGAAGGGCGAGGTCGTCGTCGTTTGCGGGCCCTCGGGATCAGGCAAGTCGACGCTGATCAAGACCGTAAATGCGCTGGAGCCCGTGCAGGCGGGCACCATCATGGTGGACGGGCTCAATGTGACGACGATGAAGAAGGACCTGCCGAAGCTGCGCTCGCGCGTCGGCATGGTGTTCCAGCACTTCGAACTGTTTCCGCATCTGAAGATCGTCGAGAACCTGTGTCTCGGCCAGACCATCGTGCTCGGCCGCTCCGAAGATGCGGCGAAGGCCAAAGCCATGAAGATGCTGGAACGCGTCGGCCTCACGGCGCATGCGCAGAAATATCCCGGCCAGCTCTCCGGCGGTCAGCAGCAGCGCGTCGCCATTGCGCGCGCGCTGGTGATGGATCCGATCTGCATGCTGTTCGACGAACCGACCTCGGCGCTCGATCCCGAAATGATCAACGAAGTGCTCGACGTCATGGTCGAACTCGCAAAGGAGGGCATGACGATGATGGTGGTGACCCACGAAATGGGCTTCGCCAAGAAGGTCGCCAACCGCGTCATCTTCATGGATGCCGGCGAGATCGTCGAGGACGCGCAGAAGGAAGACTTCTTCGGCCATCCGCGCAGCGATCGGGCGCAGCAGTTCCTGTCGAAGATCCTCGCGCACTGACGCATGCAGTGTGGCGCTTGTGCCTCAAGTTTATGCAGATTCTTGAATGCTGCATGACGGGGCAATTAACGAATGTGTCAGAAATGGAGTGGTATCCTTCAACCGTGAGGGCGAGGGCCTGTTGGTCCGCTGATTGAACTCCACCGGAGCGATCGGGTCTTTGTCCTCACGGACAATTCCACGACGCCACGTTCTCAGCCTCTGCCCAATGCTTCTCTGACCGTCTTCCAACGACCCGAGCCGAGGCTGCGCGAGCCATGCTTGCGCGCGTCCTGACTTGGCCCTTCTCCGGAAAGTGCATCGCATGATCAAGATCAACAGTGTCGGCAACAAATTGGGTCTTGCCGGTCTCGTTGGCATCTTGCTCTCGGCGGGCGTCGTGGCGAACCAGATGAGGACCGAGACCGCGATCTCGGAGGTCAACCGTCTGGCCGATGTGCAGCAGAAAATCGCCGATAGCGCGATGGAGGCCGACGGCCAGATGCGCGCCATGCAGGTGGCCAGTCAAGGCCTGCGTATGGCCATCACGACACCCGAGATTGACAAGAACGCGGCCGAGATCAGGGCCGCCAAGGCTGCGCAGGACCGCATCATCGATGCCGCGTCCGCCCTGGCGACCAGGCAGGAATACAAGGACAATTTCGCGAAGATTAAATCGCTGACGTCAACCTATCTCGCCGCTGCCGACGAGATCGTCGGTCTGCAGAAGAAACTGCTCGAGCTCTATCGCAACCGCAACGTCGCCGTGATCGACTGGAACCGGCATCTCGACCAGCTGCGCCTCACCACTGCCGTGACCGAGGCGACGAACTGGCCTGAAGTCGATGGACAGCTCAAGATCGCGGACAATGCCATCAACGCTGTGCAGGCAGCCGCATGGCGTTATGCGTCGATGAATGAAGTCACGCAGAAGGGCCAGATCATCACCAAGGCCAAGATCCTTACCGATGCGCTGGCCAAGGCCAGCGTGTTCGAAGACAGCGAGCTCGTGCAGGGCGGCCTGATCCAGCTCGGCACCGACATGAAGAAGTTCATGACGGCCACCGATGAAGCGATCGGCAGTAACGATCAGAAGACCGATATCGTCCGCACCAAAATCACGCCCGCCGCTGCGGCAGCATCTCAACTGGTCGCGCAATCGGTCTCGTCGGCCAAGGCTGCGGTTGGAGAAGCCCGGGCGCAGGCCGCCGAGGAAATGGCACGATCCGGCCAGGTCAATCTCGCGCTCGGCCTCGCGGTCGTGCTGGTGCTGATCTGCACCATGGTGTTCTCTTTCGTCGGCGTCGCACGGCCGATGACGCGCCTGAACGGCGCCATGGGCAAGATGGCGGCCGGCGATCTTGATGTCGTCATTCCCGGCGCCAAGCGCGGCGACGAAATCGGCGATATCGCCAAGACAGTTACGGTCATTCGTGCAAACGCCGAACAGAAGGCGCGCGATGAGGCTGCGGCGCGCCTCGACCAGGACAATCTGGCCGCGGCGTCGCGCAAGCGCGAAATGGTCGAGCTCGCCGGGTCGTTCGAACGCGCTGTCGGCAATATCGTCGACAATGTCTCCTCCGCGTCGAACAGACTCGAGGAGTCCGCGGGCGCGCTGACGGCAACGGCCGAACAGGCCAAGGAGCTGACCGCTGCAGTCGTCGCTGCATCGGACGAGGCATCCACCAATGTGCAGGCGGTTGCGTCATCGACCGAAGAGATGTCGTCATCGGTCAACGAGATCAGCCGGCAGGTGCAAGAGTCGGCGAATATCGCCAACTCGGCCGTGGCGCAGGCGCGCAAGACCAATGAGCGTGTGGCCGAGCTCGCCAAGGCAGCGGCCCGGATCGGCGATGTCGTCGAGCTCATCAATACCATTGCCGGCCAGACCAACCTGCTGGCGCTCAACGCCACCATCGAAGCGGCGCGCGCCGGCGATGCGGGCCGCGGCTTTGCGGTGGTTGCGTCCGAGGTGAAGGCGCTCGCCGAACAGACCGCCAAGGCGACGGGCGACATCAGCCACCAGATCAATGGCATCCAGGCGGCGACCAAGGAATCCGTCGGCGCTATCAAGGAGATCGGTGACACCATCGGCCGCATGTCCGAGATCGCCTCGACCATCGCCTCTGCTGTCGAGCAGCAGGGCGCGGCAACCCAGGAAATCTCGCGCAATGTTCAGCAGGCAGCGCAGGGCACGATGCAGGTCACGTCGAACATCACCGACGTACAGCGCGGCGCCAGCGCGACTGGATCGGCTTCGACGCAAGTGCTGTCCGCGGCGCAGTCGCTGTCCGGCGAAAGCGCGCGGCTCAAGCTCGAAGTCGGCAAGTTCCTGGACTCCGTCCGGGCCGCATAAATTCATGCTTCTCCCATGATGGGGGAAGCCACAACGAAGACGGCGCCCGTCGCCGAAGCCAGATCAAGTCCTACCTAGGAAGCCAATGATGTCGCTGTTCAATCTCCGTATCCGCGGTCGCCTCTATGGCGGTTTCGGCGCGCTGGTTCTGTTTGGTCTCGCCAGTTCGGGATTTGCCGTCTGGCAGATGACGGAAGTTGGAACACAGGTCGACTCCCTGAATATCCTTTCGGCCAACACGATCCGCGCCTCGGAGATCGCCTCCGAACTGCACGCGATCCGCGGTGCCGTGTTGCGCTATTCATTCGATCAGGATGAAGCGGCGCTTGCGGATGCCGACAAGCGTCTCGCCGGCGTCACAGCCAGCCTGGACACGGTGATCAAGACCAGTCGTTCGGAAGAGCGCCGCGCTGCCTACCGCACCATCGAGAAGGACGTTGCCGACGTGAAGGCGCAGCGCCAGGCGCTTGGCGAGGCCATCAAGCAGATGGTCGCCGGACGGGAAGTGCTGCAGGAAGCCGGCGACAAGCTGTCATCTAGCCTACGCAAGCTGGTGATCAGCACGCGCAACACCATGTATGGCCAGGGTTCGACCAAGCTCGAATCCGACACGCTGATGGTGCAGATTGCGAATTGGCGCTTCTTCGTCAGCCGCGATGAGAAACATATCGAATCTTTCAAGGATCACGTCCGCATCGCGGAGCAGCAGATTGGCGAAATGGAAAAGATGCAGATGCCGCCGACGCTCAGCGCGTTGTTCGGCACCATCCGCAGCAACCTGAAGAGCTACGCCGCCCAGTTCGAGAAGGCTGCCGCCAGCCTGCAGACAGCAGACGGCATCTTCAACAAGGCGATCAGCCCGACTGTCGTGAAAGCGATCGGGAAGGTCGAGACCATCAAATCCGACATCCAGCAGGTTCAGTCGCAAACCGTCGCCGCAACCAGCAACCGCATGTCGACGACGAGCATGCTGCAGCAGATCGTGGCCGGCGTCGCCACTGTGGTCGGTCTAGCGATTGCCTTCCTGATCGCGCGCGGCATTATTGGCCCTCTGTCGGGCCTGACGGCTGGCATGAAGCGGCTCGCCGACGGGGATTTCAGCGTGGTGTTGCCGGGTCTCGCCCGCAAGGACGAGGTCGGCGACATGGCACGCGCAGTCGAGACCTTCAAGGTACGGGCCGAGGAGAAGGCACGCGCCGAGGCCGAAGCCAAGCTGACGCAGGACCAGCAGGCAGCGATTCAGCGCCGCCGGGACATGATTCGTCTCGCGGACGATTTCGAGGGCGCTGTCGGCAGCATCGTCGAGAACGTGTCATCGGCTTCGAGCCAGCTCGAAGAATCGGCGGGCGGACTGACTGCGACCGCCGAGCAATCTCGCCAGCTCACCGCCATGGTGGCCGCGGCCTCCGACGAAGCCTCGACCAATGTGCAGGCGGTGGCGTCATCCACCGAGGAGATGTCGTCTTCGGTCAACGAGATCAGCCGTCAGGTTCAGGAGTCGGCCAATATCGCCAACTCCGCGGTGGCACAGGCCCGCAAGACCAATGATCGCGTGGCTGAGCTTGCCAAGGCGGCCGCGCGGATCGGAGATGTTGTCGAGCTGATCAACACGATTGCCGGCCAGACCAATCTGCTGGCGCTCAATGCCACGATTGAAGCGGCGCGCGCCGGCGATGCCGGTCGCGGCTTCGCGGTCGTTGCATCGGAAGTGAAGGCGCTCGCCGAACAGACGGCCAGGGCAACCGGCGACATCAGTCACCAGATCTCCGGCATCCAGGCTGCGACTGAAGAGTCGGTCGGCGCCATCAAGGAAATAGGCGACACTATCGGCCGCATGTCGGAGATCGCGTCGACCATCGCATCTGCCGTCGAGCAGCAGGGCGCAGCGACGCAGGAAATTTCGCGCAACGTTCAACAGGCGGCGCAAGGCACGATGCAGGTGAGCTCGAACATTCTGGATGTGCAGCGCGGCGCGAGCAACACGGGTTCAGCGTCGTCGCAAGTCCTGTCCGCTGCGCAATCACTGTCCGGCGAAAGCGCGCGGTTGAAGCGCGAAGTCGGTAAGTTTCTAGACTCCGTTCGCGCGGCATAGGACAAAACGTCACACGATCACGCGCGTTCGCCCGACGAGTAAGATACAACTAGCAAACAGCCCGGATGCGTCATCGCGTCCGGGCTGTTTGTTTTGGTGAGTTAAACGATGACACGCGCGACAAAAAGTCATTCCACTTTAAAGCGTTTGCGCGGCTGAAATTAACCCGAAGTTCTCGCAACCTAACGATGATCGGATTCGAGATTGCCTCTTGCGTTGCGGGTGCGATTCGCGACGTGCAAGGTCGGCTATCAGTGGTTCTCCCAAGAAGGGCATGTCGCATGTCGCTATTCAATCTCCGCATCCGTGGCAGGCTGTATGGGGGCTTCGGTGCGCTCGTCTTGTTCGGGTTGGGCATGGCAGGTTTCGCCGTGTGGAAACTTACGGAAATTCGCGACGACGTCTCGGCGATGAATGCCCAGTCCGCCAACGCGATGCGCTCGATGGAGATTTCGGCGGAACTCCAGGCACTTCGCCGCGCGATGCTGCGCTACACGTTCGATCAGGACGAGGCGTCATTCGCTGAAGCCGAAAAGCTGCTGACTCAGGTCGGTGGTGTGCTGGAAGAGACGATCAAGGCGAGCTCGGAGGAGCGTCGCGGGGTCTATCGCGAGGTCGAAAAGACGATCAATGATTTGAAGAGCAAGCGAGTCGATCTCGGCAACACCGTCAAGGAGATGCTCGCCAGCCGCAAGGCGCTGCTTGCTGAAGGTGAAAAGCTTCAGGCCGACCTGAAGAAACTCGTGCTCGCGACGCGTAGCTCGCCATTCGCACAAGGGGCGACCACCCTGCAATCCGAAACTCTGTTGGTTCAGATGGCGAACTGGCGGTTCTTTGCAGGTCGCGACCAGGACAATGTGACGTTGTTTGCCAACAGCGTGAAGAACGCGCAGCAACAGATCGCCGAGATGGAAAAATTTGATATGGCGCCGAGTCTTTCAGCGCTGTTCGAATCGATCAAGAAAGGCCTGGTCAGCTATTCCAGCGGGTTCGATAAGGCGTCGGCCAGTCTGCTGAAGATGGATCAGCTCTATTACAATACGATCACGCCGATGGTGGTCAGCGCCATCCGCAAGACCGACGGCATCAAGGCCGCGATCCAGCAGGAGGTCGTGAGCGCGACGACAGCCAATGAGCAGCGCATTTCCGGCACGATCACGCTGCAGCAGATGGTGGCTGGCGCGGCGACCATCACCGGTCTGTTGATTGCGTTCCTGATCGCGCGCGGAATCATCCGTCCGCTGTCCGGCCTGACGGCGGGCATGAAGCAGCTCGCTGAGGGCAATTTCGGCGTGGTGCTGCCGGGGCTCGGCCGCAAGGACGAGGTCGGCGACATGGCGCAGGCTGTCGAGACCTTCAAGGTCAAGGCGGAAGAGAAAGCCCAGGCGGAAGCCGAGGCACGGATCACGCAGGATCAGGCGGCGGCCTTGCAACGCAAGCAGGACATGATCCGGCTCGCCGACGATTTCGAAGGTACGGTCGGTGAAATAGTCGAGACGGTGTCGTCCGCGTCGACCGAATTGGAAGCCTCGGCCAGCACGCTGACGTCGACAGCGGATCGGTCGCAGCAGCTCACCACGGTCGTCGCGACGGCGTCGGAAGAAGCCTCCACCAACGTGCAGTCGGTGGCGTCCGCCACTGAGGAAATGGCGTCGTCCATCACCGAGATCGGCCGTCAGGTCCAGGAATCCGCGCGTATTGCCAATGAGGCCGTGGACCAGGCTCAGAAGACCAATGATCGCGTCGGCGAACTGTCAAAAGCTGCCGGCCGCATTGGCGCGGTGGTCGAGCTGATCAACACCATTGCGGGGCAGACTAACCTGCTGGCGCTCAATGCCACCATCGAGGCGGCACGTGCCGGCGATGCCGGCCGCGGCTTCGCAGTGGTCGCGTCCGAGGTGAAGGCGCTCGCCGAGCAGACCGCCAAGGCCACCGGCGAGATCAGCCAGCAGATCGCGAGCATCCAGACTGCGACCGATGATTCCGTCTCGGCGATCCGCGAGATCGGCACGACCATCGGCAAGATGTCGGAGATCGCGTCCACGATCGCTTCGGCTGTCGAAGAGCAGGGCGCGGCGACGCAGGAGATTTCCCGTAACGTGCAGCAGGCTGCGCAAGGCACGATGCAGGTCTCGTCCAACATCATCGACGTGCAGCGCGGCGCGAGCGAGACCGGCGGCGCGTCGTCTCAGGTGCTGTCGGCAGCGCAGTCGCTCTCGTCAGATAGCAACCGTCTGAAGCATGAAGTCAGTCGCTTCCTGAACTCGGTCCGCGCGGCCTGAGTTCTCCAACATCGCAATTCACTGGCTTGAGTAACGGTGCGTTCTCCGCACACCGCCACTCAAGCCGCTGTATGCTCCGAGAGAATTCAGGGCCTCGAAATATCCCGTGCAGGGTATCGCATGATGAGATTGCAATTTTAGATCGTTAATTCAGAACCTCTGATGCCTGAACTCGAACTCCATCACTGTCTGAAAAGTCCGAATTGCTCGACGACCATTGCGGTACCGGCTCAATTTGAGTGATGGCATCATCGGCGCGTTAACGTTTGTGTCAGAAGCGCGATGGTAGGTTCCTGCCCATGAGCAGGTGATTTGATCGATCATCGAACGTATCGCCCGCTCATATGAGCCGATGACGCTTCTCGTTCAGGATCGGCTCACGCCAAGCTTCGCGTGCCCGTCGGATTGCCGCCGGGCTGCGCCAAAAATGACAACCGCTTAGCATTCGACCATTTCACGCGACGCCGGACTCCGTCCGGCGAAGGACGACCCGACTCATTTTTCTGCCGCTTCATTCCCAGGAACTGTCATGGCCTTCATCCAGAATCTGCGCATCGGCACCAAGCTCGCGATTGCGTCCGGGCTCGGCATTCTTCTCCTCGGTGTCATGATCTATATGCAGACGATGGGAAGCGCAGGCGTTCGCCAGTCATATCAGACGGCCGGCGTCTATCAGGGCATTGCGCAGAACGCTGCCGAGGCCAAGGCCTCGTTTCGCGGCATGCAGATCGGCGTGCGTGACTTCCTCGGGGCAACGAAAGTGGCCGATGTCCAGAAGGCCGCCGACTATTTCACGGCGCGTACTACCGCTGGCCTTAAATTTTCGGCTCAGATGCTCAAGCTTGCGACCGCACCGGACGAGCGCGAGCGCATCGGCAAATTCCTCGACATGATGACGACCCTCGGTAAGGGCGGCGACAAGATCGGTGTAATCCGCACAGATATCTTGAATCTGCAGGCGACGCGCAACGAAGCTGGCGAATTGTCTGCGGATGCCTCCACGCGCGTCACTGCACTGGGTGCGGAGATCGTGAAACTCCGCACCGACGTGCTGCTACCCATGAGTGCAGAACTCGACAAGCTGGCCGATACGATCGTCAATCTGGCTAAGGAGAAGGTCGAGCAGCAAACGAATGCTGCGGCGAACGAGGCCGCTGCGACCGAGCGAGACTCGCTGATTCTCGGTGGTGTGGTCGCCCTGATGCTGATCGGGACCTGCGTGTTCTCGGTGTTCACCATCGGGCGTCCGATGCGCGCGCTGAGCCGTTCGATGGAAGAACTCGCCGAGGGCAATTTCGGCGTGGTGTTGCCGGGCCTGGGCCGCAAGGACGAGATCGGCGACGTCGCTGGCGCCGTGGAGAAGTTCAAGGTCAAGGCGCAGGAGCGCGCCCGCGCCGAAGCCGACGCTCAAAAGCAGCAAGAGCAGATCGCCGCCGAGCAGCGCAAGCGCGAGATGATCACGCTGGCAAACGATTTTGAGAGCGCAGTCGGCGAGATCGTCGAAACAGTGTCATCGGCATCGACCGAACTCGAAGCGTCGGCGGGCACGCTGACGTCGTCTGCCGAGCGTTCGCAGCATTTGACCACCATGGTGGCAGCCGCTTCGGAAGAGGCTTCGACGAACGTACAATCCGTGGCATCGGCGACCGAGGAAATGGCGTCATCGGTAAACGAGATCAGCCGCCAGGTTCAGGAATCTGCGCGTATCGCTAGCGAGGCCGTACAGCAGGCCCAGAAGACCAACGACCGTGTCGGCGAGCTATCCAAGGCGGCCAGCCGTATCGGCGACGTGGTCGAGCTGATCAATAGCATCGCGGGGCAGACCAACCTTCTGGCGCTCAATGCGACCATCGAAGCCGCCCGCGCCGGTGAAGCGGGCCGCGGCTTCGCCGTGGTGGCGGCCGAGGTGAAGACGCTCGCAGAGCAGACCGCCAAGGCGACCGGCGAGATCAGCACGCAGATCGGCAGCATCCAGTCCGCCACGGACGAATCGGTCAGTGCCATCCGCGAGATCGGCGTCACCATCGGCCGGATGTCGGAAATTTCGTCCACGATTGCTTCGGCCGTCGAAGAGCAGGGTGCCGCCACCCAGGAGATTTCCCGCAACGTGCAGCAAGCCGCGCATGGCACCCAGCAGGTCTCGTCCAACATTACGGATGTGCAGCGCGGCGCCAGCGAGACCGGGTCGGCGTCGTCGCAGGTTCTCTCAGCAGCACAGTCGCTGTCGTCGGACGGCGCGCGGCTAAAGGTTGAAGTCGCGCGGTTCCTCAACTCTGTTCGCGCGGCCTAGGCCATGCGGGATCAGAACTGATCATTCTATTGAGCGATAACAGGACGTCCAGCCATGCTCTCGAACACCTCTATCAAAGCCAAGATCATCATCGTTATCGCTTTTCTGTTAATCGCAATGACGGGGATGGGGGCGCTTGCCGTCAGCAAGATGCAGACAATTAACGCCAATGCGTCGGACATCCAGAAGAACTGGCTTCCAAGCGTCCGTGTTCTCGGTGGGCTGCGGGCGACGACCATCGATTATCGCAATCTGGTGCGCGCACACATCCTCGCAGCCAATGCTGACCAGATGCAGAAGACCGAGGCTGGTATCGACACCATCGTCAAGCGGGCCGCCGATGAGCGGACTGCCTATGACAAGTTGGTATCGAGCCCCGAAGAGCGCGCAATCTTCAACGACTGGAACAAGGAGTGGGACAACTACGTATCACGCAGTCAGGAAGTCTTCGCACTCGACCGCAAGAATCTCGGCAAAGGCAGTCAGGAAGCCCATGAGCTCAATCTGAATGTGATCAATCCGCTGGGATCCAAAGCCGATTTTGCCCTGCGCAAGGCCATCGAATTCAACGACAAGGGCGCGGCAGCATCGGGACAGAAGGCCGATGAGAGCTATGGTTCGGCGCTGATGACGGTGATCGTGATCATTGCAGCGACCGCGGTCATCGGCATCGGTGTCGGCATTTATCTGGTCAAGGACGTGTCGTCGGGTATCGCTTCGATCGTGCAGCCGATGCAGGCGCTGAGCGCTGGCGATCTCACGGCGCATGTAGCGCATCAGGGCGAGAAGACCGAGATCGGCGCGATGGCCGACACGCTTCAGGTGTTCAAGCAGGCGCTGATCGACAAGCGCGCGGCAGATGAAGCTGCCTCTGCCGACGCCGAAGCCAAGATCGAACGCGGTCGCCGCGTTGACAACATCACCCGCGAATTCGAATCGATGATCGGCGAAATCGTCGAGACGGTGTCGTCGGCATCGACCGAACTCGAGGCCTCCGCAAGCACGCTGACCGCGACGGCCGAACGTTCCCAGGACCTCGCCACCACAGTGGCGGCAGCGTCCGAAGAAGCTTCCACCAACGTCCAGTCGGTGGCATCGGCCACTGAAGAAATGGCCTCGTCGGTCAACGAGATCAGCCGACAGGTGCAGGAGTCGGCGAGCATCGCCAATCAGGCGGTCGACCAGGCGCGGCGTACCAATGATCGCGTCAGCGAACTCGCCAGCGCTGCAGCGCGCATCGGCGATGTGGTCGAGCTCATCAACAATATCGCCGGCCAGACAAATCTGCTGGCGCTCAACGCAACCATCGAAGCAGCGCGCGCCGGCGAAGCCGGTCGCGGTTTCGCGGTCGTGGCTTCCGAAGTGAAGGCCCTCGCTGAGCAGACTGCCAAGGCGACTGGCGAGATCTCGACGCAGATTTCCGGTATCCAGGCGGCGACGCAGGAATCGGTCGGCGCCATCAAGGAAATCGGCGACACCATCGGCCGGATGTCCGAGATTGCCTCGACCATCGCATCGGCGGTGGAAGAGCAGGGTGCCGCGACGCAGGAGATTTCGCGTAACGTCCAGCAGGCGGCACAGGGTACCATGCAGGTCTCGTCGAACATCACTGACGTGCAGCGTGGAGCGTCCGAGACCGGCTCTGCGTCGTCGCAGGTGCTTTCGGCCGCGCGGTCGCTGTCATCGGACAGCACACGTCTCAAGAATGAAGTGGGCAAGTTCTTGAACTCGGTGCGCGCTGCCTGACGGGCTTGAACACAAGTGTACAGCGCAAAAAGCCGGCGCGTGAGCGTCGGCTTTCCTACGCGATAGTGTTGTTATGCGTGTGCGCCACACTCATTCGAGAAGTCATGCACAAGAAGCAGTCATGATGCACCGCTCCTTAACTTTATCCGGACAATCTCGATCACGAGATCGTTGAAAGCTATCGACGCTCGGCCGGCAGCTCCAATGCATGCCGTGTCTTCAAACCCAGAAAATGCCATTCGTGCAGTTGCGCGCCAACGGTCAAAAACCGAGGGACCATCACCTATGTTTGCCAGCCTGTCCATCCGCACCAAGATCACTCTTGTCGTCTCGTTCCTGCTGCTCGCCATGTCTGCAATGGGCGCGCTGGCCATCAAGCAGATGTACACCATCAACGGAGCGACATCCGACATCGTCACGAGCTGGCTGCCGAGCGTGCGCGCTCTGGGTGAAGTCCGCGCTGCAACGATCAGCTATCGTTCGGTGGTTCGTGGACATCTGCTTGCGACCGATGCCGCAGA
Source organism: Tardiphaga sp. 37S4 (assembly GCF_021044645.1). Taxonomy (NCBI): domain Bacteria; kingdom Pseudomonadati; phylum Pseudomonadota; class Alphaproteobacteria; order Hyphomicrobiales; family Nitrobacteraceae; genus Tardiphaga; species Tardiphaga sp. 37S4. The sequence continues at coordinate 104,485 of NZ_CP088008.1, forward strand.
TACGAAGGTCCAGGACGATACGCTGGTGCGTTACGCTGAGATGCTCGACAAGGCGCGCAAGAGCTATGAGCCGATGATTTCGTCGCCCGAGGAGCGCGCGATGTATAGCGAATTCAACAAGCTCTGGAGCGAATACATAGCGGCGTTGCAGCCGGTTCTTGCGTTGTCGCGCAAGAACGCTCGTGATGAAGCGCGAGATATGAACGTGAAGGTCAACCAGATTGGCTTCAAAGCGGACGAAGCCCTGCAGAAGGATGTCGAGCTCAACAACAAGGGAGCTTTGACAGCCGGAGAACTGGCGACGGACAGCTTTGGGGTCGCCATCAAGATGGTGATCGGTTCGCTCTTGTTTGCGATTGTTGTCGGCATCGGTGCGGCTATCTTGCTGGTGCGCGATGTCTCCGCCGGCATTACGTCGATCGTGCTGCCGATGCAGGCGCTTGGCACAGGAGATCTGACAGCAAATGTTCCGCATCAGGGCGAGAAAACCGAAATCGGTACGATGGCGGATTCGCTTCAGGTATTCAAACAGGCGCTGATCGACAAGCGCGCGGCGGATGAAGCCGCAGCGGCCGATGCAGAAGCCAAGATCGAACGCGGTCGCCGCGTCGACAGCATCACCCGCAACTTCGAATCGATGATCGGTGAGATCGTCGAGACGGTGTCGTCGGCATCGACCGAACTGGAAGCCTCGGCAGGTACGCTGACCGCCACGGCGGAGCGCTCGCAGGAATTGACCACGACGGTTGCCGCAGCCTCCGAAGAGGCATCAGCCAATGTGCAGTCAGTGGCATCGGCAACCGAAGAAATGGCCTCGTCGGTCAACGAGATCAGCCGACAGGTGCAGGAGTCGGCTGCGATCGCAGGGCAGGCGGTCGATCAGGCACGCAAGACCAATGATCGCGTCGGCGAGCTCGCCAGCGCTGCGTCGCGCATCGGCGATGTGGTCGAGCTGATCAACAACATCGCAGGCCAGACGAACTTGCTGGCGCTCAACGCCACCATCGAAGCGGCGCGTGCCGGCGAAGCCGGTCGCGGCTTCGCCGTCGTCGCCTCCGAGGTGAAGGCACTCGCTGAGCAGACTGCCAAGGCGACTGGCGAGATCTCGACGCAGATCTCCGGTATCCAGGCGGCGACGCAGGAATCGGTTGGCGCTATCAAGGAGATCGGAGACACGATCGGGCGGATGTCCGAGATTGCCTCGACCATCGCATCGGCGGTGGAAGAGCAGGGCGCGGCGACGCAGGAGATTTCGCGTAATGTCCAGCAGGCGGCGCAGGGCACGATGCAGGTCTCGTCGAACATCGTTGATGTGCAGCGTGGTGCAACAGAAACTGGATCTGCCTCGACTCAGGTTCTGGCTGCAGCGCAGTCGTTGTCTTCGGACAGCACGCGGCTGAAGGATGAAGTCAGCAAGTTCCTGAACGCGGTGCGGGCAGCCTGATCATGACTTGTAGGGTGGGCAAAGGCGCTCTTGCGCCGTGCCCACCGTAGCGCTTTCGATGATGGTGGCGGGCACGCTGCGCTTTTGCCCGCCCTGCGGATTTCGAGCGTTCTATCTCGTACTCGCCGACACCAGCCCCGCGATGTCCATATAGGTGCGCACCAGCGGGGCGACGAAACGATGCGCCGATGTCTTGGACACCAGCGTATCGTGCAGGATCAGGTGATCGATGCCGGTATTGATGAAACACGCCATGGCGTCGCGCGGAGTCTCGACGATCGGCTCGCCCTTCACGTTGAACGACGTGTTGAGCAGCACCGGCACGCCGGTGAGCGCATCGAATTCCTTCAGCAGCCGATAGAGCACAGGATTGGTGTCTTCCGTGACGGTCTGGATGCGCGCCGTTCCATCGATGTGCACAATGGCCGGAATCTTCTCGCGCCATTCGGGGCGCACCGGGGCCGCGATCAGCATAAACGGCGAATCCTGATCGCCTTCGAAAATCTCTCTGGCGCGCTCGGCGAGCACAATCGGCGCGAACGGACGGAACGGCTGACGGTGCTTCACGCGTGAATTGAGGATGTCCTTCATCTCCGGCCGGCGCGGATCGGCGATGATGCTGCGATTGCCGAGCGCGCGGGGGCCGTATTCCGAGCGACCCTGAAACCAGCCGATCACTTTCTGGTCGGCGAGCAGCTTGGCCGTATCGCGGCAGATATTGTCGCTGCGCACCGTGCTGGTCTGCGCCTTGACCAGCGTGCGCTGGGTCGCTGCCTCGACGTCGCGATCAGTATAGGCACGGCCGGTGTAAGAGTGGGTCATTACATAAGAGCGCGGCTGCTTCTGTACCTCCAGCAGGCCATAATAGGCGCAGCCGATCGCGATGCCGTTGTCGCCGGCGGCGGGCTGGATCCAGACATTCTCGAAGCCGGCTTCGCGGGCGATGCGGCCATTGGCGACGCAGTTCAGCGCGACGCCGCCGGCAATGCAGAGGTTCTTCGCGCCGGTCGTCTCGCGCAGCCAGCGCGCGCGGGCGAGCAGCACCTTCTCGGTGTCGTCTTGGACTCGCCAGGCGATATCCTCCCAATGCCGCATCGACGGATGGGTGTCCCACTTGCCATCGCTGTCGGCGATATAGGGCTGGTTGTATTCGGGGGTCCAGCGCGGCACGCTGAGCACGTTGTCGGTGATATCCATCAGCGGCTTGACCTGGTCGCGGCGGCCATAGGGTGCGAGCCCCATCAGTTCACCGCATTTGTTCCAGTCGCCGAACACATAGGTCGAGGCCCGGCTATAAAGCGCCCCGAGGCCTGGCATGTTGTAGAATTCATCGCTGAGGAAGCCGCGGTCCGGCTCCATCCAGACTTTCTTGAGGCAATCGAGCTGCGTGCCCTTGAACGTGTAGTAGCTCTCGGATTCCCGGGCGAGCTTCGAGCCCGGCTCGTCGCCGGGATAGACCTCCATCACATCGGAGCGATAGCTGCCGACGCCGTCGACGATCATGATCGCCCCCTCTTCGAAGGGGCAGACGGCAAACGCGCTATAGGCGTGCGCCAGATGATGCGAGATCGTTTTGACCTTGCCGGTGCGCGCCCGAAACAGCGGATGGACGCTGGCGTCCTGCCGTTCATATTCGGGCAGGAAGCCCGGCATGTCCTGATAGATCAGGCGGTCTTCCATCTCCGGAACCGGCAGGATGTAGCAATTGCTCACCACCAGGTCGACGTCGCCCAGCGTGATGCCTTCGGCGTCGAGGACGTAGTCGATCACTTCCTTGTAGAACCCCGTCGCGTGTTTCTCGCGGGTAATCCGCTCCTTCTCGATCGCATAGGCCAGCGCGCCGTTGCGCAGCAGGCAGGCGCTGACGTCGTGATCGTAGGTGTTGAGACCGAGGATGTAGCTGGGTTTGGACATGAATCGGCTTCTGACAATTCGCGGGAAGGGACGAATGATGGGATCGAGCTGCTAATGCAGACGCGGCGGGTGGGGCTGACCGCATATTCGCAGTTGCGAGGTGCAGCGATCAGCATAGTGCGAGGCAATATGAAGAGAAGATGAACGCAGGAGGTCAAAAGCGAGGTGACCGCGTGAAGGTGCGCATTCGTTCGTAGTGACAGCGTTGCCGGCAACTTGACCGGCGTTCGAGCTTGACCCTATTGTAAAGTTGTTCGTGCGTGCACGCCTTGTGATGGCCATATTACTATTCTGGTTTCAGCACCTGTGTGAATCAAGAATTGCTCACTGAACGATTCGAGGCCGGAAGCATTCTAAAGCCGTGCTTCTGCAGAATGGGAGTTCCTAAGAATGGCTCAAACCAAAACGACGCGCCACAATATCGTGACCCGCTGCCTGGCAGCGATGGCGCTTGTGTCTGTCTACTGTGTTGGTCTGATCGGCGCATCCACGGTGTTGCTCACCACGAGCAGCACCTCGGCCGAGGCCCGTGGCGGTGGTCGCGGTCGTGGCGGCGGCGGTTGGGGCCGTGGACGCGGTGGCGGCTTCTATCGTGGCGGCGGTCGCGGCTATGGCTTCTACGGTGGACCGCGCTTCGTGGCGCCGGGCTGCTATTTCAGCCGTCGCTGGGGCCGGGTGGTCTGCCCGTACTAAGTCATAAGCGCCACGGCGCTGAATGAACGAGATAGAGAGGCGCGCCGGGTAACCGGGGCGCCTTTTGCTTTCCAGGCTCGCCTTTCTCCAGGAAACGGGCCTCTCCTTCGGGAATGATTTGTCGAAAGCTACCCTCCTTGCACAATGCTGAGGTCGCTTTTGGCATGCCATCTTGTGTTTTCTCATCCAAATTCCAATGTCGGCATGGCAAGCTTGCGCGCCCGCGCAAGGCAATTCGGTCCTCCCACCCTGGAACCTTCATGAGTGCCCTGTTCTCTCCCTTCAAGCTGCGCGACCTCACGCTGCCAAACCGCATCGTCATTGCGCCGATGTGCCAGTATTCTGCCGAAGATGGCCGGGCGACCGACTGGCACATGATCCATCTCGGCAATATGGCCCTGTCGGGCGCCGCAATGCTGGTGATCGAAGCGACCGCCGTGGAAGCCATCGGCCGCATCACACCCGGCGATCTCGGCCTCTATAATGACGCGACCGAAGCCGCGTTGAAGCCGGTGCTGGCGGCAATCCGCAAGCATTCGAACATTGCCGTTGGCATGCAGATCGCCCACGCAGGCCGTAAGGCGTCGAGCCACGCCCCATGGGATGGCGGCCAGCAGGTCCCGCTCGACAAAGGCGGCTGGGTCGCCCAGGCGCCCTCGGCCATTCCGCAGAAACCCGGCGAACTGGCGCCGCAGGAGATCGACGTTGCCGGCCTCAAGCGCATCCGCGATGCCTTCGTGGCCACGGCGAAGCGCGCCGAGCGGCTCGGCATCGATGCGCTGGAGATCCACGCGGCGCACGGCTATCTGCTGCACGAATTCCTGTCGCCGATTTCCAACCAGCGCACCGACAATTATGGCGGCTCCCTGGAGAACCGGATCAGGTTTCCACTCGAAGTATTCGACGCGGTACGCGCCGCGTTTCCCACGCACAAGCCTGTGGGCGTCCGCGTATCGGCCTCGGACTGGGTCGAGGGCGGTTGGGATGTCGAGCAGACCATCGTCTTCGCCAATGAGTTGAAGAAGCGCGGTGTCGACTGGATGGATGTTTCGTCCGGCGGTGTCTCGCCGCAGCAGAAGATCGCGCTCGGGCCAGGTTATCAGGTGCCGTTCGCCGAAGCCGTGAAAGCGGCGACGGGACTGCCGACGATTGCGGTGGGGTTGATCACCGAAGTGCAACAGGCTGAAGACATCGTGGCCTCCGGCAAGGCCGATCTGGTCGCCATCGCGCGTGGCATTCTCTACGACCCGCGCTGGCCGTGGCACGCGGCGGCGCAGCTCGGCGGCCAGGTGCAGGCGCCGCCGCAATACTGGCGCTCGCAGCCATCGACGCAAAAGGCGCTGTTCGGCGATACGACATTCGGCGGCCGCTAAACCACTTCAAGGCGCCTGACTTTCAACACCCACACATTGTCCCGCAAGCCGGGTGCGATGTGTGGGTGTTTGTCGTTGCGGTGCGTCCACTCCGCGAATGGCAGCCCTGCGGCAGCATCGTGTTTACATGACAGAATGTCGCACCTACACAGCGCAAAATTCTGCGCCGTAAAATAATCGTGGCATCCGGCGCTGCCCGCCTATCGAGAGGAGCCCCGCCATGGCCCGCCATTTCTTATGGCTTCTGCTGATCCCGTTCGTGGGTCTGCTCTGGGTCCCGTTCTACAACTTTCATGATCCGGTGCTGTTCGGCTTTCCGTTCTTCTACTGGTACCAGCTCGCCTGGGTGCCGATGACCGCCTTTCTGACCTGGCTCGCTTACCGGACTTACGCCAATGAAGACTGAGCTCGATATTCCCGCGGTTGCGGTCTTTCTGTTCTTCTTCGCGCTCGTCACCGTGATGGGCTTCGTCGCCTCGAAGTGGCGCCGCCCGAAAACGCTGGCCAGTCTCGACGAATGGGGCCTTGGTGGCCGCCAGTTCGGCACCTGGATCACCTGGTTTCTGGTCGGCGGCGATTTCTATACCGCCTATACGGTGATCGCCGTGCCGGCACTGGTCTATTCGGTCGGTGCTTACGGCTTCTTCGCGCTGCCTTACACGATCCTGGTCTATCCCATCGTGTTCATGGTGATGCCGAGGCTGTGGCAGGTCGCCAAGGACAACGGCCATGTCACTGCCGCCGACGTTGTGCATGGCCGCTATGGTTCACGCATGCTGGAAGCAGCAGTCGCCATCACCGGTGTCGTCGCCACCATGCCCTATATCGCGCTGCAGCTGATCGGTATGGCCACGGCTGTGAAGGCGCTTGGCTTCGAAGGCGAACTTCCACTGATCGCGGCCTTTGTCGTGCTGGCGCTCTACACCTACTCGTCGGGCCTACGTGCCCCGGCGCTGATCGCCTTCGTCAAGGATATCATGATCTATATCGCCGTCATCGCGGCAGTGTCAGTAATCCCCGGCAAGCTCGGCGGCTATGCCGCAGTGTTCGACGCCGCCGATCAGGCATTCAAGGCCAAGGGCTCGGGCAGTATCCTGCTGCAGCCCAGCCAGTATGTCGCCTATGCCACGCTGGCACTTGGTTCGGCGCTCGCGGCCTTCATGTATCCGCATACGCTGACCGGTATCTTCGCCAGCAAGAGCGCCACGACCATCCGCAAGAACGCCGTACTGTTACCGGCCTATACACTGATGCTCGGCCTGCTGGCGCTGCTCGGCTATATGGGCCACGCCGCCAAGTTGAAGCTCGCCAGCAATAATGACGTGGTACCGGCGCTGTTCCAGACGCTGTTTCCGAGCTGGTTCGCAGGCTTCGCTTTTGCGGCGATTGCCATCGGCGCGCTGGTCCCTGCGGCCGTGATGAGCATTGGTGCGGCCAATCTTTTCACCCGCAATTTCTGGAAGGCCTATGTCAATCCGCAGGTCGATTCAGCGGGCGAAGCAGCCGTTGCCAAGATCGCGTCGCTGGTGGTGAAGGTCGGCGCGCTGCTGGTGATCATCTATCTGCCGACGCAGTTCGCGCTCGACCTGCAGCTTCTCGGAGGCCTGTGGATCCTGCAGACGTTGCCGGCCTTGATCTTCGGCCTGTTCACCCGCTGGTTCACCGCGCCGGCATTGCTGGCCGGATGGGTGGTCGGCCTGTTTGGCGGCACATATCTGGCCTGGACGGACGGCCTCAAGCCGCTGCACTTGCTGTCTATCGGCAGCTTCCAGGCGACGGTCTATGTCGGGCTGATTGCGCTCGTCGTCAATATCGCGGTCGCAATGCTGGTCAATCTCGTGGTGCCGAAGCCGGTCGCAACGGCCGAGGCGGCGGGCACGTAACGGCCTCATTGTAAAGCCGCGCGCGCATTGTTTCCGGCGCGCGCTGGCTTTATTGTCCGCGCGAATGCCCGCCATCCCTGTGCGGGACCGCCGGATGGAGCTTGCCTGAGTGACTGAATCGATGCGCATCGGCACGCGCAAAAGCACCATGGCGCTGGCCCAGACCGAAGAGATCGCGCGCCGGCTGGCGGTGGTCGCGCCGGAACTGGCCGTCGAGATCGTGAAATTCGAGCCGGTCGGCGACCGCGACCAGACCAGCAATCTCCTGAAGCATGGCGGCAAGGGCGGGGCTTTCGTCGGGGAGATTCGCGCGGCCGTGCTCAAGGGCACGCTGCATGCGGCGATGCATTCGCTGAAGGACATGCCGGGCAACGAGGACACGCCGGGCCTCGTGATTGGTGCAACGCTGGTGCGCGATCCTCCGACCGATGCGCTGGTGCTGCGCGAAGGCGTCAGCCTCGACGATCTCAAGCGCACGCATGGCAAGGGCTTCAAGATCGGCACCAATGCCGTACGCCGTGCCGCCTATATCCGCCGGCTGTTTCCCGAGATTGAGGTGATCCACTTCCGCGGTGCTGCCGATACGCGCGTGCGCAAACTCGACAGTGGCGAGATGCAGCGGATGCCTGATGGCGGCGAGGTCGGCCCTGCCGACGCGCTGATCATGGCGCGTTCAGGCCTGGAGCGCGTTGGATTGGCGAGCCGCATCGCACGTGATTTCACGCCGCAGGAAATGTTGCCGGCCGTGGGGCAGGGCATCGTCGCAGTCGAATGCGCGGCGCATGACTGGGCCTCGCGGCGTCATCTGTCACTGATCGACGACCCTGCGGCACATCTGTCCTGCGATGCCGAGCGCGAGGTGCTTTGGGTGCTGAACGGCCACTGCAATTCGCCGATCGCGGGTTATTCGGTGATCTCGGGGCACGAGATGTCGCTGACCGCATCGGTGTTGGATGAAGCCGGCGGGCAGTTCATTGAGGTAACGCGCATAGGGCCGGCGGATCGTCCGCGCGAGCTTGGGCGGGCTGTCGGGCTGGAGCTGCTCGACAAGGGCGCCGGCGCGCTGATCGAGGCCAATCGGCCGGAGCACTAGGCCGTTCGATACGACACTTTGCCCTCTCCACGTCATGCCCGGGCTTGACCCGGGCATCCATCTTTTGATGTACGACAGTGAAGTTGGATGGCCGGGTCAGGCCCGGCCATGACGGAGTGTGTGGCGACTAGCTCTCCGCCATCCCCACCGACCACAGTGCGAACGCATAGACGATCGCGATCTCATCCAGGCGGTTGAAACGCCCGGACGCGCCGCCGTGGCCGGCGCCCATATTCGTCCGCAGCAGCACCGGGCCTCCACCCGTCATCGTCGCGCGCAGCCGTGCGATCCATTTCGCCGGCTCCCAATAGGTGACGCGGGGATCGGTGAGGCCACCCATCGCCAGAATCTTCGGATAGGCTTTCGCCGCGACCTGGTCATAGGGCGAGTAGGACAGGATCGTCTTGAAATCCGCGGCGCTTTCGATCGGGTTGCCCCATTCGGGCCATTCCGGCGGCGTCAGCGGCAGGGTGTCGTCGAGCATGGTGTTGAGCACATCGACGAACGGCACTTCGGCGACGATCCCCGAGAACAGCTCGCCGGAGCGATTGGCGACCGCGCCCATCAGCATGCCGCCGGCGCTGCCGCCATGGCCGACGATGTTTTTCTCGGATGTATATTTCGCTGATATCAGCGCGCGCGCAGCGGCCGCGAAATCGTCGAACGAGTTCGTCTTCTTGTCGCGCTTGCCGTCGAGATACCAGCCCCAGCCCTTGTCGGCGCCGCCGCGGATATGCGCGATGGCATAGACGAAACCGCGATCGACCAGCGACAGCCGGTTGGCGGAGAACGACGCCGGCATTGCCATGCCGTAGGAACCATAGCCATAGAGCAGTAGCGGCGCCTTGCCGTCCCGTGCCAGGTCCTTGCGATGCAGGATCGACACCGGAACCTCGGCGCCGTCATGTGCCTTGGCCATGATGCGCGTGGTGACATAGTCAGCGGGATTGTGCCCCGACGGAATCTCCTGGCGCTTGCGCAACGTCCGTTCGCGCGTTGCCATGTCGTAGTCATAGACTTCCGAGGGCGTCGTCATCGAGGAATAGGCGAAGCGAAGCGTGGTCGTATCGAATTCGTAGCCGCCCATGGTGTCGAGCGAATAGGCGGCTTCGTCGAAGGCGATGGCGTGTTCGTCCTTGGTGGTGAGATCGCGAATCACGATCGACGGCAGCGCATTGGCACGCTCCAGACGGACGAGATGGCCGGCAGTGAGATCCATGTCGAGGACATAGATGCCCTCGCGATATGGGATCAGGTCCGTCCAGTTGGCGCGCGCGGGCGAAGCCAGCGGTGCGGTGACGATCTTGAAGTCGATGGCGCCATCGGCATTGGTCAGGATGAACAGCTCGTCGCCGCGATCGGCCAGCGAATACTGCACGCCATCTTCGCGTTTCGCCACGAGGCGCGGCGGCGCGTCTGGCGTGTTGAGATCAATCAATTGCTGCTCGGACGTTTCATGATCGCCGCCGGCGATGACGCAGAAGCGGCCGCTGGCGCTTTCATGGATGTGGGTGAACCAGCCGGAATCCTGCTCCTCGAAGATCAGCCTGTCGTCGGCCTGTTTGGTGCCGAGCTTGTGCAGCCAGACCTGCATCGGACGATGATTGTCGTCGAGCTTCACATAGAAGAAGGACTTGCAATCGAGCGTCCACACCACGCCGCCATCGGTCTCCTCGACCACGTCGTCGAGATCGCTGCCGGTGGCCCAGTCACGCACGCGAATGGTGAAATATTCCGAGCCCTTGACGTCGGCACTCCAGGCTTCCAGCGCATGATCGGGTGAATGGCGGGCGCCGCCGAATTTGAAATATTTGTGGTCGGCGGCAAGCCTGTCGCCATCGAGAACGATGGTGGCCTCGCCGCCATCCCGCGGCATGCGGCCGAATAATTCATGCTGGCCGCCCTCGCGGAATTTCCGCAAATAAGCATAAGGGCCATCCGGCGACGGGACGCTGGAATCGTCTTCCTTGATGCGGCCGCGCATTTCCGCAACCAACTTGGTCTGCAGCGCCGCCGTGCCGCCGAGCAGGCTCTCGGTATAGGTGTTCTCGGCCTCCAGATAGGTGCGGATCTCCGGCTCCAGCACGCTGGGATCGCGCAACACCTCCTGCCATTTGGCATCCTTCAGCCAGGCATAGTCATCGGTCACAGTGATGCCGTGGGTCGTGAAGGAATGCGGATGACGCGGCGCAACCGGCGCGGGCATGGAGGATGTCTGCTTTGTCATGAACGCTCTTTTCGCGGAAGCCTGATCGGATATGATTACGGAACACGCGCGCATCGGCGCCTGCCCCGCATATTGGATATTCCATGGATATAGAGATTATCGACCGCCTTGCCATCCGCGATCTCATTGAAAACTGGGTGGTCTGGCGCGATGCCGGCGATTGGGACCGCTTCCGCACCGTCTGGTTCGACGATGGCCGCATGGTGGCCACCTGGACCCAGGGCACCGCCGACGAGTTCATTGCCATGAGCAAGGCCGGCTGGGCCAAGGGCGTCTCGATCATGCATTTCCTCGGCGCGCAATCGATCGATCTCGCTGGCAACCGCGCAATTTCGCAGACCAAGATGACCATTGCCCAGCGCGCGCTGGTACACGGCGTCAATGTCGACGTGATGCTGACTGGACGCTTCTATGATTTCCTCGAAAAGCGTGACGGCAAATGGGGCATGGTGCTGCGGCAGCCGATTTATGAAAAGGATCGCATGGATCCGGTGGTGCCGGGCGCGCCTCTGAAACTCGACGCGGATTTGCTCGCGAGCTTCCCCGAGGGCTATCGCCATCTCGCTTATCTGCAGAGCCAGATCGGCTATCAGATCAAGCCTGATATGCCCGGCCTGCGCGGCGACGCGGTGGAGGCGCTTTATGCCAGTGGGAAGAAATGGCTGAACGGCGAAAAGCTGGATCGGTAGCCGCCTTACCCTCAGCCGTCATTGCGAGGAGCCTCTTGGCGACGAAGCAATCCAGTCTTTCCTTGTCGCTCTCTGGATTGCTTCGTCGCTCCGCTCCTCGCAATGACGTGAATAGTTGATAAAGAACAAAAAAGACTGGGAGAAACAACATGCCCGACTTCATCACCCTCGATGCACTGGTCCGTGACACCGCCGCGTCCAAGTCGACCAAGATCGCCGTGATCGATGCCGATCGCCAGATCGATTACGCCGCCTTCGATGCGCTGATCGACCGTATCGCTGCATCACTGCAGGCCAGCGGCCTCAAGCCGCGCGATGCGATCTCGATCTGTGCGCTGTCCTCGATCGAATATGCCGCCGTGTTCCTCGGCGCGCTGCGCGCCGGTGTGGCGGTGGCGCCGCTGGCGCCATCATCGACGCCAACGGATTTCGCCGCGATGGTGAAGGATGCGGCCGCAAAAATTTTGTTTATGGACGAGGCCACGGCTGCGTCATTCGCACGGGCCGCGATCGATCCCTCGATCCCCCGTATCGCATTGGACGGCGGCAAGGCCGGAAAGCCGTTCGCGCAATGGCTGGTGCCGGAAGGCGTGAAGCCCACACCGGTGACGATCGATCCGGAATGGGTCTTCAATATCATCTATTCCTCGGGCACGACCGGTACGCCGAAAGGCATCATCCACACCTGCTGGATGCGCTGGCGGCAATATGGCCAGCTCGATCCGCTGGGCTACGGGCCGGATGCCGTCACCGTGCTGTCGACGCCGCTCTATTCCAACACCACGCTGGTCTGTTTCAATCCGACACTCGCCGGTGGCGGCACCCTGGTGCTGATGAAGAAGTTTGATGCGCGGGGCTTCCTTGAACTCAGCGCCAGACATCGCGCGACCCATGCGATGCTGGTGCCGGTGCAGTATCGCCGCATTATGGCGGTCGAGGACTTCGATAGTTTCGATCTGAAGTCCTTCGTGATGAAATTCTCGACCTCGGCGCCATTCGGCGCGGCGCTGAAGACGGATGTGCTGAAACGCTGGCCCGGCGGGCTGACCGAATATTACGGCATGACCGAAGGCGGCGGCACCTGCGTGTTGCTGGCCCATGAACATCCAACCAAGCTGCATACGGTCGGCCAGCCTGCACCGGATCATGAGATTCGCTTGATCGACGAGGACGGAAATTTCGTTGCCCAGGGCGAGATTGGCGAAGTGGTTGGGCATTCGCCCGTCATCATGCAGGGCTATCTCAACCAGCCCGGCAAGACCGCCGAGACGTTCTGGCACGACGCTTCCGGAAAGCGCTATGTCCGGACCGGCGATGTCGGGCGCTTTGACGAAGACGGCTTTCTGCAGCTGATGGACCGCAAGAAGGACATGATCATTTCCGGCGGTTTCAACGTCTATCCGAGCGATCTCGAAGCCGTGCTGACGAAACACGAGGACGTGCTCGAAGCCGCTGTCGTGGCCATGCCGTCGGAAGAGTGGGGTGAGACACCGGTCGCCTTCGTGGTGATGAAGGCGGGTGCCTCAGTCGATGCGCCGGGGCTGAAGGCCTGGACGAATAAGCGTGTCGGCAAGTTCCAGCGACTCAACGATGTCGTGCTGGTCGATGTGTTGCCGCGCAGCGCCATTGGCAAGGTGCTGAAACGCGAGTTGCGAGACCGCAAGCTGGCGGCGGATTTGTCGGTTTAGAGCACTGGCCTATCAGGTGTCGTCCCCGCGGAGGCGGGGACCCATAACCACGGTCAGTATGGTTCAAGCGGCAGAGTTATAGCCACAGCGTCTTTTCTAACTCTTCGGCGTGTATGGGTCCCCGCCTCCGCGGGGACGACGGCTGAGTTTGGGATCGCCGCCTCAATAATGCGGCGGAGGTTCATTCCGCGGCGCACCGCTGTTGCTTTCGGCCTCCTGCAGCCGCTCGCCGAGCGTGGCAACCTGCCGCGTCAGCATGTCGATCTGTTTCCACTGGGCGGTGATCGTCGTATTCAGCGTCTCGATCGTGTCGTCCTGATAGGCGACGCGAGTTTCGAGTGCGTCGATACGTTCGCGCAAGCCCGTCAGGTCGTTTGCGGTCTCACTCATCGGATGCGCTCTCCCGCAGCATCGCAAAATCTTCCGAATTGATCGGCAAGTCAGGCTTGATCGACTGGCTCTCGACAAGGCCATGGCCGAGTGCGACGCGCTGGTCGAACACGAAGCATTCGCCGCGCCAGCGGCTCTCGACCTCAGGGATCTCCTCGAGATATTTCAGGATGCCACCCTTGAGGTGATAGACGTCGGCGAAGCCGCGCGACAACAGATACGAGCTCGCTTTCTCGCAGCGGATGCCGCCGGTGCAGAACATCGCGATCTTCTTGTGCTTCTCGGGATCGAGCGTGCGTGCGACGAAATCCTTGAACTGGCCGAAGCTTGCGATCTCCGGATCGACCGCGCCCTCGAACGTGCCCATCGCCACTTCGAACGCGTTGCGCGTATCGAGCACCAGCGTGTTCTCGTTGGCGATGAGATCGTTCCAGTCGGCGGCGTCGACATAGGTGCCAACCGTCTTGGTCGGATCGGTCTGGGGATCGCCGAGGGTGACGATCTCCTTTTTCAACCGCACCTTCATGTGCAGGAACGGCATCAGGCTGGCGCGGGAGAATTTCAGCTCGAGATGGTTCAGCCGGTCGCTGAACATCACGCCGGTCTCAAGTTCGCGCACCAGTGCGTCGATGGCGGCGTCGGTCCCGGCCACGGTGCCGTTGATGCCTTCCTCGGCGAGCAGGATCGAGCCTTTGATGCCGAGATTGGCGCAATAGGCGCGCAGCGGCTCGCGCAATTGCCGAAAATCCGGCAGCGCAGCGAATTGGTAAAGGGCGGCGACCTTGAACATGGCGGGGGTTTACCAGCCGGACCAGCGAGGGGGAAGTCCGGGAACTGGCCGAAATATCGTTGCCATCAGGGCTTTGGGTCGGATGCTCCCCTGCGCAGGTATTGACCTATGTCATACCCGGCGCAACCAGCGCAACGCGTGGTGCCAGAACGCAAAAAAGCCGGCCCCTTACGGGACCGGCTTCTTTTGCAGCGTCACCTGCGACCGAGGAGTCAAAACTCCGCCGGTTGGAATTGGTTAAAGTTTGCGGTTCGCGAAATCCGACGCCTTGTCGGCAGCGTCCTTGGCAGCCTGCTTGGCATCGCCGACGGCCTTCTGCGCGTGGCCCTTGCCTTCCTGGATCAGGCCTTCGCCCTGCAGGCGGTCAGAGCCGGTCGCTTCACCGACGCCCTGCTTGGCCTTGCCGATGGCTTCGTTCGCGGCTCCCTTGATCTTGTCTGCGGTGGCACCCATGGGATACTCCTGTCATGTTGCAGACGCAGTTCCGAGACCATTCTCGATACGCGCTGCTTGAGCTTCGCAGAGACAATTGCCAGCTCAATTGAATGTTCCTCACTCCCGGGGGCGTGATGCCGCATGCGGTGGCAGCATTTCTTCGGAACCCAAGAAGGCATTGAAATGTCCGGTCACGGCCACGATCACACTCATCCGCACGATCACGCGCATGATCATTCTCACGACCATGATCCGGATCGCTGGAAGCACGACGGCATTCGCGTCATTCCGGCTGACAACCTCGATACCAACGTGCCCTCGACGAAAGGTATGGACCGCGCGGCCGCGATCAATTTCGCGCGCGTCGGTGCGCAGAAGCTCTGGGCCGGCACCGTGTCGATCCAGCCGGATGCCAAGACCGGAGCGCATCACCACGGCCATCTCGAAAGCGTCATCTATGTGGTGAAGGGCAAGGCGCGGATGCGCTGGGGCGATCGCCTGCAGTTTACCGCGGAGGCCGGTCCTGGCGATTTCATCTTCGTTCCGCCTTACGTGCCGCATCAGGAAATCAATGCGAGTGCCGACGAAGTGCTGGAATGCGTGCTGGTGCGCAGCGACGGCGAAGCGGTCGCCATTAATATCGACATCGAGCCGGTGGAGAAGCCGGAGACGGTGTTGTGGGTCGATCCCACGCATCCCGATGGCGCGGTGAAGAAGTAAGCATCAAGCTGAGGCCCTCGCCCGAGACCGGGCGAGGGCTTCTTGCTATTTGATCTCCGGCAATCCCGGCGAAAACGCCAGCGCGCTCTCGATCCACTTCGCAACACGCAGCGTGCGCAAGTCGTTCAGATAGGTGCCGACCACCTGCAGGCCGAGTGGCAGATGGTTCTTGCCGAACCCGGCCGGCAGCGACAGCGCGGGCACGCCGATCAGGGTCCATGGCGCGCAATATTCGGCATCGCCGGTATAGCTCAGCCCTTCCGGTGCTTCGCCATAGGCCGGCAGCGTCAGCACCGCATCGTAATTCGTCATCTGCGCGGTGAAATCCGCACGCAGCTTCATCTGCAACGCCTTGGCCTTGAGATAGGCTGCCGCGCTGATGGCGCTGCCGGTTTCCACCAGTTTCTTCAGGTGATCGCTGGTCTTGTCAGGGTAGCGTGCGACGAGATCGCCAAAGATCACCGCCCCTTCGGCGGCCAGAATGATGTTGATCGCGTCCCAGTTGCTGCGATCCAGTTCGGGCAGTTCAAGTTCCTCGATCGACGCGCCGGCGCTGCGCAGTCGCGCGACAGAGGCCTCGAACACCTGTTGCTGTTCGCTCTCGGCCTTGGCGAATTTGGCAAAGCGCACCACTGCGAGACGTGGTGACGGCAGCGGCGGTACACCGCGCTCGACGGAGATTTCGAAACCCGGCACCGGCGCGCCATGCGGATCGCTGTCGCTGGTGCCTGCGATCAGTGACAGCGCATAGGCGACGTCATCGACCTTGCGCGCGAAGAAACCGATGTGGTCGAGCGACTGGCTGAGGTGGTGCGCGCCGCTGCGGGGGATAGCGCCGAAGCTCGGCTTGAAGCCGACGACGCCGTTGAAGGCGGCGGGGCGGACGATGGAGCCCAGCGTCTGCGTGCCCAGCGCCAGGGGCACGATACCGGCGGCAACAGAGGCTGCGGAGCCGGAGGACGAACCGCCCGGCGTGTGCTTGCTGTTCCAGGGATTGGTGGTCGGGCCAGGATGGCGCCAGGCGAATTCGGTGGAGACCGTCTTGCCGAAGATGGTGGCGCCGAGATTGCGCAACCGTTCAACCACCCAGGCATCGGCCGATGGCACGTGATCGGCATAGACGGCCGAGCCGTTGGTTGTCGGCATGTCGGTGGTGGCGATGATGTCCTTGATGGCGACGGGGATGCCGGAGAGCGGCCCCGGCTTGCGCACAGTGTCGGTGGGGAGGACCTCAAAGGCCTTCAGTATGGGTTCGGCAGCCTTGGCCTGTGCGAGCCGCTCCGATGCGTAGTGATCTGCCGCAGATGTGTTGCCCTTGAACAGCCGCAGCAGGTCCAGAACCCCCGCGCCAGATGTTGCAGTGCGCGCGGTTGCATTCGTCATGTCGTGTCGTCCTGAACGTTTCTTCTGGGATCAAGAGAGGCGCGCAGCCGCGAGGCTGCGCGCCTTCGATATTACTTCATCGCCAGTGCGGGCTCGATATATTTCTTCACGACAAACTTGTCATAGTCGGGCTGGGCCGCGAGATTGCCGAGCGCGATCTGGGTGTCCATGGAGATCTTCAGCGATGGCGCAGAAATATCGACGCTGTCCGGATAGACGCCGTCGGCCAGCATACGCTTGACGGCAGACTCGATCACCGCGGGATCCAGCGTTGGAAATTCCTTCTGCGCAATGGCCACGGTCCTGGCAGGATCTTTCTTCATGAACCGCATCGCCATTTCCATACCGTTGGTGACGCGCTGCGCCAGATCCGGATTGACGTCGTTGCGTGCGGTCACCGACGAAAATGCATAGGCGCCGTAGCTCTTCGGGAAGCCGTAGACCACCTTCATTCCCTTGGCGACAACCTGATCGAGGCCGGGTTCATACATCACGGCGACGTCAGCCTGCTTGGCGAGGAACGGACCCGGTTCGCTGCCGATCGCGACTGGGATCATCTCCACATCGGTCTTGCCGTCCATGCCGTTTTCTTTCAGCAGTTTCAGGAACAGCGACGTGCTGGTGGTCGGCATAGTGCCGACAACGACCTTCTGGCCCTTCAGGCTTTTGACGTCAGTGAACTTGAAGTCCGGCGAAGTCGCGATCCACACCGCGGCGCCGTTGACGACATTGGCGATGATGCCGACCGGCGCACCCTTGGAGGCGGCGATCGCGGTCCATTCCGGACCATGGATCGAGAACTGCGCGCTGCCGGAGATCACTGCCGAGAGTGCGACCGTGGGCGAGCCTGCGGTTTCCTTGGTGAGGTCGAGGCCCTGCGCGGTGAAGAAGCCTTCATTGATGGCTACATAGAGCGGCAGGTACAGCATCGACTGGAAGGCCTGCGACAACACCACCTTCTTGTTCTGCGCCATCGCTGGCGTGGCGAGCAAGACTCCAGCCAGCGCGACCGCGCCGGTGATACGCTTCAACAACGACATAGAACGTCTCCGTTATGGTGGAAAGGGGGATTAAACCTGGACCTGATGCGAGGTGGTCGCCTGCTTCCACGGCAGCGAAGTGCGCTCGATGATGTCGATGACGTAATAGAGCACGAAGCCGAGGATCATCAGCGTGAATAGCCCAACCCAGACCGAATTTAGGTCATACAGGCTGGAGGCGAGGAAGATCATGTGGCCGAGGCCGCGCTGCGACGAGATGAATTCGCCGACCACGGCCCCGACCAGGCCGAAACCGATATTGATGCGGAAGGTGGCGATAATCGACGGCAGTGTGGATGGCACCACAGCCTTCCAGAACACCTGATGCTTGTCGGCGCCCATGGAGATCATCAGCGACTGCAGATCGACGTCGGCATCCTTGGCCGCCTGATAAGCGGCGATCAGCGCTACCAGTGCAGTGAGTGAAACGGCGAGTGCGACCTTCGAGATCAGGCCGGTGCCGAACCACAGCACCACGATGGGCGCGAGCGCGATCTTCGGCACGGAATTGATGGCAACGATGAAGGGCTCGACCAGCTTCGCGACGAACACCGAATACCACAGCGCCAGACCGAACAGCGATCCGAAGATGGTGCCGATGATGAAGCCCAAAATGGCCTCGAATAGCGTGTACCAGGAATCCGACAGCAGTTCGCCGCTCAGGATCAGCTTGTAGAACGTGGCGAAGATGCCGGAGGGCGATCCCATCAGGAAGGCGGAGATATAGCCGGCATGGACGCCGAGCTCCCATAGCGCGAAGAACACTGCGACGGCGAGCAGCTGTAACACCGCGCGGCCGAGCGTGGTGTCGAAGGTCGATCGCTTCTTGCGGGACTTGCGCGGTGCGGTCTTCTTGCGCGCGGATGTGCCGGACATCACGAGGCTCATGATGTTGTCTCCGTCTGGATATCGAGTTCGGCGCAAAGCGTCTTGAAATAAGTCGAGAATTTCACGTCGTTGCGCGCGGTGATGGGCGAGGTTGCCTCGATGTCGATCTCATGCACGACCTTCACCCGTGCCGGGCGGCCGGACAGCACGACGACGCGCTTCGACAGCGCGACCGCCTCGTCGATGTCATGGGTCACGAGGATGACCGTCTTGTTGAATTTCTGGACTGCATCCTTCAGCACGCCTTCGAGATACAGCCGCGTCTGATAATCCAGCGCCGAGAATGGCTCGTCGAGCAGCAGGATGTCAGGATCCATGATCAGCGTGCGGATCAGCGCCACGCGCTGGCGCATGCCGCCGGACAGGGTTTTGGGATAGGCGTTCTCGAAGCCGGCGAGGCCGAACTGCTTGAGATATTCGCGCGCCTTCTCCTCGGCCTCCTTCTGGTCGACGCCGCGAGTCTCCAGCCCGAGCAACACATTGCCCATCACCGTGCGCCACGGAAACAGCAGGTCTTTTTGCATCATGTAGCCGACGCGGCCGCGCAGGCTTTCGATTTCCTTGCCGCGATAGGTGATAGTGCCGCCATCGGGCTCCAGCAGGCCTGCGATGATGTTGAAGATCGTCGTCTTGCCGCAACCGCTAGGGCCAATAATGCTGACGAAATCGCGTTCGTTGATGGTGAAAGAGAGATCGTCGAGCACATTGACGTCGCCGCCCTTGCCGGCAAACGACTTGCTGATGTTCTGGACGGTGAGTTGAACT
Source organism: Tardiphaga sp. 37S4 (assembly GCF_021044645.1). Taxonomy (NCBI): domain Bacteria; kingdom Pseudomonadati; phylum Pseudomonadota; class Alphaproteobacteria; order Hyphomicrobiales; family Nitrobacteraceae; genus Tardiphaga; species Tardiphaga sp. 37S4. The sequence continues at coordinate 123,900 of NZ_CP088008.1, forward strand.
TGTTTCGGCGACATGATGCGGTTTCCTGGGTACCGCACATACGCAAGCTGCGTGCCATCTTGGGCACGAAAAAGCCTCAAGCAATCGCGCAGGTTTTCTGCTGAGTGCTTGAGGCTTGAAGTGTTTTGCCCCGGCTTTGGGCAGGCTGGAATTATTCTCGGCGATAAATTGAGCAGGCACGCCGAAGTGTATTTTTGGCGAACAGTTCGCGCATCAACCCGTGACGGCCATCACCGCTTCCCTGATCTTGGCCAGTGCGTAATTGCCGACCATGGCGGCGTCCACATGCGGCAGGTTTGGGATTTCGTCGGCAGCGACCACGCAATCGACGATGGCGGGTCCGTCACAGGCCAGCGCGTCGGCGATGGCCTTCTTCAGATCGCCCGGCTGCTTGGCCGTAAAGCCCTGTGCGCCGCAGGCACGCGCCAGTGCGGCGAAATTGGGATTGGGGAATTCGATGGCTTCGCGGAACGGCGCCAGGCCGATGCTTTCGGCTTCCAGCGTGATCAGACCCAGTGCCGAATTGTTGTAAACGATCACCTTGATAGGCAGCTTGTGCTGCACAGCGGTCATGAATTCACCCATCAGCATGTTGAAGCCGCCGTCGCCGGTGAGCACGATCACCTGCTTGCTGCGATCGAGGATCTGCACGCCGTTGCCCTGGCCGACGGACGTGCCGACCGCGGCATTGTTGAACGAGCCGATGATGCGCTGGGTGCCGTTCTGGCGGATCCAGTTCGCCGACCACAGGGTGTTCAATCCGGTGTCGAACACGAAGATTGCATCGGGCCGTGCCAGATCGCTGGCGATGCGCGCGACGGCCTGCGGGTGGATCCTGTTCTTGCTGCGCGCAGGATCGGCCTGCTTGTCGAGCATCTCATCCCACTTCTTGCGGGCGTGACTGGTCGTCTCGAAGAACTGGCCGTCGGTCTTGGTCTGCACCGTGTCCAGCAGCATCTTCAACGCGGGGCGTGCCGAGCCGATGACGCCGAGGCTCGTCGGCGTGCGCCTGCCGAGTGCTTCGGCGCGCACATCGATCTGGATGACATTGCCCTTGCGCGGCAGGAAGTTGGAATAGGGATAGTCGGTGCCCACCATGACGAGCAGGTCGCAATCATGCACGGCATTGTAGACGGCCTTGGTGCCGATCATGCCGAGCCCGCCCATCCATCTGATGTCATCGAACGCCATGATCTCCTTGCCGCGCACCGAATGCACCAGTGGCGCCTTCAGCTTATCGCTGAGCGCACGCAGGAGTTCGGCGCTGCCGATGGCGCCATGGCCGCACATGATGACAACGCTGCTGGCTTCGTCGATGCGGCGGGCGGCTTCCTGTATGGCGGCATCATTCGGGAGGATCTCGCCGCGTGGCACCAGCGTGGCAAGGCTCGCTGTCGCCCCTTCGGCTTTCGACGACAGCACGTCGACAGGCAGCGTCAGATGCGCGACGCCAGGCCCTGCATAGGCGGTGGAGATGGCCTGATGGATCACGCCGGGCGCCTGCGCGGCGGTGGTGATGGTCTGGGTGTAGAGTGCGACGTCGCGAAACAGCAGGTCCGGCTCGGTGGTCTGGAAAAAGTCGACGCCTTTTGCTGCTCGCGCCATTTCGCCCGAGAGTGCCAGCACCGGGGCGTGATCGCGCGCAGCCTCATAGAGGCCGGCGACGAGATGCGTGCTGCCGGGCCCGGTGGAGCCGGCGCAAACGCCGAGCTTGCCGGTGAGCTTGGCCTGGCCTGCGGCGGCCAGCGCCGCGCCTTCCTCATGCCGTACCCCGACCCACTCGATCTTGCTGCGCCGGACCGAGTCCGCCAGCGGATTAAGCGAGTCGGCGATCAAGCCGAAAATCTGCTGTACGCCAATCGTCTCAAGCACATGGACAATCTCATCTGCGACAGTTTTCGACATGGGAGCTCCGATTTCTAGAATTGGCTCTCCGCCGGGAGGCGGGCTGATGCAGCTATGCGGTCGGTCCAATTGTGATTGGAACCGAATGGTCGCACTGCAGCAATAGCTGAACCGCGAAACGGTTTCATGATGGTCAATCAAGTTTGCGCAATGCTTGGAGAAATGCGCGATGTGTTGAACGTTTGTTACGTGTATCGGAAGATCGGATCGCCATAGTCGATGGCCGGAAATACGTCCTTGTCACTCCAGTAGTCCTGGTTGTGCTGCCACTCCTGCTTGTCACCGCGCTTCGGCAATAGGTGCATGCCGCGCATGATGTAGCCCGGGTTGAAGTCCTCGGGGTCGATCCATGGCAGCAGCGGCATGTCGCGGTCTTCGGGCCGCAACTGCGGCGTGATCGTCGTGACGCCGGTCGCCTCCATATGCTTCAGCAGCCCGCAGACGAAGTCGGCCACGAGATCGACGCGCAATGTCCAGCTCGCACGGAGATAGCCGAAGATCCACACCATGTTCGGCACGCCGGTGAACATCATGCCGCGATAAGTCACGGTGTCGGAGAAATTCAGCGGTGTGTCATCGATGGAGAAGGCGATATCGCCGAGCATGTTGAGGTTGAAGCCGGTAGCGGTGACGACGACGTCGGCGTCGATCGTCTTGCCGGATTTCAGCGTGATGCCCTGTTCGGTGAAGGTCTCGATCTCATCGGTGACGACACTCGCCTTGCCGGCCTTGATGCTCTGGAACAGGTCGCCATCGGGAATGAAGGCGATGCGTTGCCGCCAAGGCCGGTAGCGCGGCGTGAAATGGGTGGCGATGTCGTAGTCCTTGCCGAGATAGGCCTGTACGCCCTTCAGTAGTTCCTCTTTCACCATCTCCGGCTCGCTGTTCGTCCGCTTGGTGAAGGCCTGCTGATCGAACAGTATCTTGCGGCGGACGATCTCGTGGACCCATTCTTCGTCGACATCCAGCTCGCGCAGCGTCTCCGCCAGCGCGTTGGCATTACGGCCGGTGATGAAGAAAGTCGGCGAGCGCTGCAGCATGGTGACTTCAGCGCATTTGTCGGCAATGGCCGGCACTAGAGTCGCTGCAGTCGCACCGGAGCCGATCACCACGACTTTCTTGCCGGTGACGTCGAGATCCTCTGGCCACGTCTGTGGATGCACCATGCGGCCCTTGAACCGGTCCATGCCCGGCCATTGCGGCGTGTAACCCTGATTGTGGTTGTAATAGCCCTGACACATCCAGAGAAAGCGCGTGGTGAAGAACAGCGTCTCGCCGGTGTCGTGACGAATGACGGTGAGCATCCAGAGCTTGTCGTCATTCGACCAGTTGGCGGACAGGATCTTGTGATTGTAGCGGATATGCGTGTCGAGGCCGTTCTCGGCGATCACATCGCCCATATAGCGCAGGATCTCCGCGGCGGTGGCGATGGGTGCCGAGGTCCATGGTTTGAAGCGATAGCCGAAGGTGTGCAGGTCACTGTCGGAGCGGATGCCAGGATAACGATGGGTATTCCACGTGCCGCCGAAACTGCCCTGCGTTTCCAGAATCAGAAAACGCGTATCTGGATTTTGCTTCGTCAGATGATAGGCGGCGCCGATGCCGGAGATGCCGGCGCCGACGACTATGACATCGACATGTTCGGCTGCGTTTTCGACGGACGAATCTGTGGTGATCTTTCCCTGGACGTTCATGGGCTCCCGATCTTTTTTTTGGCTCTCGCGCTTGGTGCGCGGATGCTTTTATGCGGCGATCCCCGGTTTAAGGCCGGGGATCGCCGCGATCGGTATCATTGACGATCGCAGGGAATGTGCAAGTGGGAATTGCGCTGGAGAGGCGTCAGCTTTCTGCTGCAGGGGCCGCAGCGGGTGACTGTGTGCGTCTAGAGAACAGGATACGCTGATACAGCCAGCCAATAGCTACCAGCACGAGGCCGAGGCACATGAAGGACAGCGCGCGATAGACGCCTGTCAGCGACGACATGTCGACTAGGAACGCTTTGAGGATCGTCAATGCGATGACCACGGCGGAGGCGAGCCGCGCGCGCTGCGAGTTGAACAGGATGCCGATGCCGAGCAGCACGACGCCAAAGCCGAGCCATGCGATCGACAACGTATATTGCTCAGCATCGGTGATCGCGGCGTTGTAGAAAATCGGGCCATGATAGATGCGGCGGATTTCCAGCGTCACATACATCAGGGCTAGCACCAGCGCGCCACCGGCGATGGTGTTGCCGTAGGCCGGCTTGCGACGGCCGGCGACGGCATAGGACAGCAGCAGAGCGAGCACCGCGGGGAGGGCATAGCCGAGCAGCAGCAGGTTGATGACCACGCCGCCCACATCGATGTGCCAGATGCCGGGATTGGTGAGGAACAGTAACCCGCCGAGACTTGCGACGCCGGCGAACAGCGTCAGCAACCCGGCACTGACGCTGTGCACGATGCTGCGGCTCCGCTCCCACAGGCGTTCCAACCCGATTGCCATGGCCAGCGCGACGCAGACCTGCAGCGCGACTTCGGTGAGGCTCGAGGAGGACCGATAGACATCGCCGCCATTTACGAAGTGGCGGATCTCCATAAAGGCCAGCAGCACCGTGAACAGGATCGCTGCGGACTCCACCATGCGCAGCGGTGCATCATCGCCGCGCCGGCGCATCAGGATGCTGGCGGCCCAGAACGAAGTAGCGGGCACGCCGTAACCCCATAGCAGCCAGTTGAAGATCGGCGTGGTGCCGACGAGATCTCCGACCACGCGCGGCTCCCATCCCATCCGGGCGACGACTATGCCGGCAAGGATGGCCGCGAGCCAGCGCAGGAACGGGATCGGCCGCTGCATGGAGATCCAGGCTGTGCCCAGCGCCATCAGCGACAGTGCGATGGTGAGCCAGCCTTTCTCCAGTGCAAAGGTCAGCCCCAGCGCCAGCGCACCGAGCGTACCGGTGGCGAACAGCGCCGTGGAGATCGCGAGGCCCGGACGTGGCTCGCGCTTGCCGAGCAGTTCGGTGGCGGCCGCGAAGGCTGCGCCGATGATCACGGCGAGAATGGCGAAGGGGATCGAGCGATCGAGATGCGCGATGCGGGCATAGAGCGTGATCAGCAGCGCCAGCGGCGTGAATACCGCTGCGCCCGACCAGATCACCGGAATAACGGCGCTAACGGATCGGCCCTGTGCGAGGAAGCCGAGCACGCCGAAGCCGAGGGCGAAAACCGCCGCGGAGGCGAGATGCAACGACACCGAGCTTTCCACCGGGCTGGCGCCGATGCCCGCCAGTGGCCCGCCGGGCAGCACCAGCATGTCCAGATTGCCCTGGATGGCCCACTCCAGGAAGACCACGGCGACGAAGCCTGCGGCTACGGCAACCGCCGCGGTGGCCGCTTGTGCGTACCATGCGACGAACAGCGTGCCAGCGACGATCAGCGCGAAGGTCACCATGGCGATGTCGGCATGGAAGCTGGAGAGCACCACCAGCGTCGCGCTGAGCAGGCTTGCACCGAGCGCGCCCGACGAGATGCCTTCGATGCGGCCTTCTTCGGCCGGCGGACCATACAGGAAGCCGCAAACCACGAGCATGGACGCGAGCAGGAATCCGGCGAGGACGTGGAAAGCGTGTGGGTTGACGTTCTTCAGGCCTTCGTTGAGCCCGGGCAGGGTCCACAGCGTCGCGAAGACGATGGTGGTCAGCGCCAACCAGCGCCACAGCCGGATACGCGCGAGGCTGAAGGCAGCGGCCATGACGATGGCGAGATAGATATACAGCGCCCAGTAGTCCGGCTTGCCGGACGACACCAGCACCGGCGTGACGAAGGCGGCGGCAATGCCGAGGCCCGCGAGCGCCGGGCCGTGCAGCAATGCCGCGGCCATGGTGCACATGGCGACGATGCCGAGCAGGGCGAAGGCCGTGCCGGGGACGAGGAAGTTATACAGCGCATAGGCCGCATAGACTGTGGCGAAGGCGACGGCAGTGCCGGCGGCCGTGAGGATCGCCGGAATATTAGCGATCGGCAGCGGTGCGATTGCCGAGAGGCTTTCCTTGCGGCGGGCGAATTCGCCAACGGCGAGCAATGCCAGGGCGAACAGGCCGCCGAGCAGCACGCGCACTTCGGGGCCGAGCAGGCCGGCCTCGATGGAATAGCGCACCATGAAGAAGCCGCCGAGCGCCAGTGTGAGGCCGCCGACCCAGACCACCCAGCGCGTGCCGATGCGTTCCTCGAAGCCGGGGCCAGCCGCAGGGGCTTCCACAGGCGCAGCGGGTTCGGGCGTAGTATGAGCAGGGACATCCGGCTGGATCGAGGGGGCAGCTTCGCGGATTGCCTCGGTCGATGTCTCTGAGAGAGCAGGCGCGGATGCAATGTCCGGTGCGGTCGCTGTGAGGTCCGGTGTTGCTGCGGCAGTCGTGGTCGCCACACGCGGTGTCGCCTCATAGGAGTCGAGTCGGGCGCGCAGCACCTTCACCTCATTGCGCGCCTTACGCGCGAAGATGAAGGCAACGATAGCAATCACCAGCGTGACGAAACCGAAATCATCGAACATCGACTATCAAACCTTCAGAGAGCAGGACGCGCGCCAATCATGCCCCGGAACGACGTCCGGGGACATGACAACTCTATGTGTTGTCGTGGAGAACTTTAGTTCACGCAATCCGTGTATTTGGCGCGTAATTGCTGGAATTAATCCAGATCGAGGCGAAACGGCTTGCCGATCACGGTCAGATTGCCGGGGCCCATCTCGTCGAGCGCGCGGACCATGCGGCCGCCGCGGCCCAGCGCCTTGTCGGCGAGAGTCACGAGCAGGCGGTTGGGGGAGGCGATCGGCGAGGCGGCGCGGATTCGCAGCGCGATGTCGCGCTCGTCGCGGTCCGGATTGAGCATGCAGGCGGCGGCAAAGGCGCTGGCGGTGGAACGCGAGATGCCGGCATAGCAATGGATCACCAGCGGCGAGGCGCGATCCCAGCCGCGGACGAAGTCCAGCACCTGCGTGATGTGACCTTCGTTGGGCGCGACAAAGCCGTCCATCACCTCGGTGATGTCGTCGACCTGCACCCTGAGATGATTGGCCTCGCTGATCGACGGCGGCCGCTGCACCTGCGCGACATTGGCCATGATGGTGAGCACGTGGCTCGCGGCCGTGTCCTTCACGGTGGGATGCAGATCGGCGAGCGAGCAGACGTGGATCATCGGGGAACCTTTTGTTGAGCGTCGTTATAACGCTCCGTTCTCTCCACGTCATGCCCGGGCATGACGGAGTTTAAATTACGCCAGCAGCGCCTCAAACCTTGCCAGAAACCGCTTCTCAGCCTTCCCCGCCGACCACGGCGTCAGGTAATCTTCCACCATGGCTTCCGAGAGGCCGGGATCCTTGCCGAACAGACGCTTTGCCTCGGCTTCCTTGAAGCCTGCAAGGCGTGTGGCTTCCAGATAGGCGGCGCCCATATCGGCGGCCTTGATCTGTTTGGTGATCTCCGGTGTCAGCGCCGGCGGCAGGCCGAAGCGGATGTGGATGGCGCCGAGCAGGCGATTCTCGATCACCTTGTAATCGCCGCCGATCACCGCCTTGAACGGCGAGATCATGTCGCCGATGACATATTCCGGCGCGTCATGCAGCAGGGCCGCGAGCCGCACGCGCTCATCAGCGCGCGGCATCTGCTCGCGCAACACGGCTTCCACGAGAAGCGTGTGCTGTGCCACCGAGAAAATATGCGCGCCATGGGTCTGCCCGTTCCAGCGCGCGACGCGCGCGAGCCCATGGGCAATATCGGCAATTTCGATATCCAGCGGCGAGGGATCGAGCAGATCAAGCCGCCGGCCCGACAGCATGCGTTGCCAGGCGCGGGTGGCGACGTCGCGGGAAAATCTTTGGTCGAATTTCGATTGGGCCATCGGTTCTTGGTCTTGAGTTTCTTGCTGCTACTTCGCCTTGAGGCGCGGCTTGCGCTTCAGGCCCATGCAGGCCTCGTGGCAAAAGCAGGTCACGAGATGATCGTTGACCATGCCGGTGGCCTCCATAAAGGCATAGACGATGGTCGGGCCGACGAATTTGAAGCCGCGCCCCTGCAGGTCCTTGGAGATCTTGGCCGATAGCGGGGTCGAGGCCGGCACGCTGCCATGGGTCTTGAAATTGTTGACCAGCGGCTTGCCGTCCACGAAGTCCCACAGATATTTCGAGAAGCTGGCGCCTTCCTCCATGATTTTCAGATAGCCTTTGGCGCTGAGGATCGCGCCTTCGATCTTGGCGCGGTTGCGCACGATGCCGGCATCGTTCATCAGCGTATGAACTTTCTTCTCGCTGTAGCGCGCGATTTTTTCCGGCTGAAAGTCATCGAATGCTTTGCGGAAATTGTCGCGCTTGCGCAGGATGGTGATCCAGGAGAGGCCGGCCTGGAAGCCATCGAGGATCAGCTTCTCGTAGAGCGCGCGGTCGTCATATTCCGGGACGCCCCATTCGGTGTCGTGATAGGCGACATAGAATGGATCTTCACCCGGCCACGGGCAGCGCGTCTTGCCGTCGTCATGCGTGATCGCGGGTTTGCTCATGCCGAGATCTTTTTCATGCGGGGGTCTTCTTCGTGGCCAGTGCGCGTACGGCAGCGGCGTCGGCGAGATGAATGGCGATGTCGCCGGCCAGGAAAGCGGCATCGGCATCGAGAGCATCACTGGCGCGGTCGGTGCGGATCATGGCGAGGCCACGGCCATCGGCAGACGAGCCCATGGTGCCGATCGGCTTGTCCGCGGCGCGGATTTCGGTGCCGGCGGCCGGCGCCGCGCCATCCAGCGTGACGCCGACAATGCGCGTGCGCGCGGTGCCGCGATGCTGCATGCGGGAGACGACCTCCTGGCCGATGTAACAGCCCTTGTCGAAATCGACGCCGGCGAGCTTGTCCATATTGGCTTCGTGCGGGAACGCATCGCCATAGGCGAAATCAGCTCCGCCGCGTGGCACGCCGAGCCTGATGCGATGCGCTTCATAGGCTGATGCATCGACCAGTTCGGCACCGACCAGCGCGGCCGTCTTCGGGACGAGATCGGGCGGCACGAGGATGCGATAGCCAAGCTCCGCATTGCGCGGATCGGCAAAGGCGAGGTCCGGCTTCATGCCGGGCTCGCCATCCCACACCGCAAGCACGCCGAACGCGTCGGAGAGATTCTCTACCGTCACCTTGGCGCGCAGCTTGTAGAAGCCGAGCTTGGTGGCCAGCGGTTGTGCCAGTTCGCGCGGGCAGTCGATCAGGAGCCCGCCGCCATGGCCGGCCGGCGCTTCGGTGATGAGGAAGTCGGCGATGATCTTGCCCTGCGGCGTCAGCAGCGCGCCGAACCGGGCGATGCCAGGCGCCACCACCTCGATCTCGGAAGTCACGAGGTTGTTGAGGAAACCGCGGGCGTCGCCGCCGGCGATTTTCACCACACCCCGATCGGGGAGAAACGCTGCTTTCATTGGGAAAATCTCGAAAAATCCAATAAACGAGCCAGGAAACGAGGGTGAATCACGGCTGGCGGATATGACAGCTAAAGTTAAGCCGCTAAGATGCCGACAACAAGGCCCGCGCTCATCCTGCGCGGCATTCACAGGCTGTGACGAGACCAGATGACCCAGACATTCGATACGATTTTGAAGAACGGCACCGTCGTCAATCAGGACGGCGAGGGTGTGCGCGATATCGGCATTCGCAATGGCCGAATCGCGGCCATCGGATCGCTCGGTGCGGCCTCGGCCGCTGAAGTGATCGACTGCAAGGGGCTGCACATCCTGCCGGGCGTGATCGACACCCAGGTGCATTTCCGCGAGCCGGGCCTCGAACAGAAGGAAGACCTGGAGACCGGATCACGCAGCGCCGTGATGGGCGGCGTCACCGGCGTGTTCGAAATGCCGAATACCAATCCGCTGACCATCGATGAGGCGACCTTCACCGACAAGGTGAAGCGGGGTCATCATCGCATGCATTGCGATTACGCCTTCTTCATCGGTGGCACCCGCGAGAACGTGCAGGACCTGGCGGAGCTCGAACGCGCGCCCGGCTGCGCCGGCGTGAAAGTATTCATTGGCTCATCGACCGGTGCACTGCTGGTCGAGGATGACGACAGCCTGCGCCGCATCTTCCAGGTCATCAAGCGCCGCGCCGCCTTCCATGCCGAGGACGAATATCGCCTCAACGAGCGCAAGAATCTGCGCATCGAAGGCGATACCCGTTCGCACCCGGTGTGGCGCGACGAGACTGCGGCGCTGATGGCGACGCAGCGGCTGGTCAACCTTGCGCGCGAGACCGGCAAGCGTATTCATGTTCTGCATATCTCGACGAAAGAGGAGATCGACTATTTGCGCGACCACAAGGACGTCGCGTCTTGCGAAGCGACGCCGCATCATCTGACCATGGCGGCTCCGGAATGCTATGAGCGTCTTGGCACGCTGGCGCAGATGAACCCACCGGTGCGCGATGCCAGCCATCGCGATGGGATCTGGAATGGCATCAGTCAGGGCATCATCGACGTACTGGGTTCCGATCACGCGCCGCACACGCTTGAGGAAAAGAAGAAAGTCTATCCGGCGTCGCCCTCGGGCATGACCGGCGTGCAGACGCTGGTGCCGATCATGCTGGATCACGTCAATGCCGGCCGCCTGTCGCTGGCACGCTTCGTCGATCTATCGAGTGCCGGTCCAGCACGGCTCTACAACATCGCCATGAAAGGCCGCATCGCGGCGGGCTATGACGCCGACTTCACCATCGTGGATCTGAAACGCACCGAGACCATCACCAATGACTGGGTAGCCTCGAAGGCCGGCTGGACGCCCTATGACGGTGTGAAAGTCACCGGCTGGCCCGTCGGCACCTTCGTGCGCGGCCGCCGCGTGATGTGGCAGGGCGAGCTGGTCACGCCGTCGCAGGGCGAGACGGTGAAATTCCTGGAAACGCTGAAGGCTTGAACTCTTCACCCTCCCCTGGAGGGGGAGGGTCGATGCGAGCGAAGCTCGCAGCGGGGTGGGGTGAAATCACGAGCGACGTAGTGTGTGGCCTCACCCCACCCCGTCTCGCATCCGCTTCGCGGATTGCTCACCGACCCTCCCCTTCAGGCGAGGGTAAGAAATCTTACTGCCGTGCCAGTGTCAGCGAGAACTCGCCATTGCGCACGCGGCCCGGAAGACCCTCGACAAACTTCGCCACGGCGTCTTCGCCATAGGTGCCGACGAGCTCGGCAAAGGCTGCGAACAGGCTGGCCTGCGCGAGGCAATCGCCATCGACGCCGTCATGCCGTGCTTCCGCCCAGGCTTCGTTGAGATAGCTCAGCGCGGCCTGCTTCTGTTCCTGATCCGGTAGCGGATCGCGGGCGGGGCGGTACGACAATGATTCGCTCATGAAATTCCCAAACGGTCTTCGGTGCGCATCAAAGCGAAGCGCGCCTCGCAAGTTCGAATCGAGATTTACCACGCGGAGCAGGTTCCGCGAGCGACATCTTTAAGAAAGGTTAACGACAGTGACTCACATTGTCCGACATTATGTTAACAGCGGGAACCGGTCATCTTGACCGGTTGAGGAAGCCTATGGACGCAAACAGTTTTTCGTCTTTCGCGAGTCCCGGCGACGCTGCGCGCGCAGCAGAGTTGCGCCGCGTCAAGGCGATTGCGGCGCTGGTGCTGGCGAGCTGTCTGGTCGTGTTTGTCGGTGCAAAAATCTTGCTGCCGATTCATCCCGCGTTCGGATTCGTTGCGGCCTTCGCGGAAGCGGCCACTATTGGCGGATTGGCGGACTGGTACGCCGTTGTCGCGCTGTTCCGTCGGCCGCTGGGTCTGCCGATTCCGCACACCGCGATCATCCAGGCGAATCAAAATCGCATTGCGGACAAGTTGGGTGAATTCATCGAGGTGCATTTCCTCGAAGCCGGGCCGGTCGAGGCCAAATTACGTGAGGTGGATTTTGCGAGTTTCGTTGCAGACTGGCTGAGCGACAAAAAGCGTAGCGCGGATCTCGCGCGTTTCTTGCTGCGGCTGTTGCCGGAGGCGATGTCGGCGACGGAAACGTCTGGTCTCAAAACCTTCATCACGCGCCGCGTGATGACCCAGCTGCAGTCGGTTGATCTCGCGCCCATCGCTGCCGGCACCATGCGCGGCTTCATTCGCGATGGTCGCCATCAGGGCCTGCTCGATAACCTGCTCGGCGCCATGCATGGCGCGCTGACCGAGCCGGACACGCTGGCTGTCATCAAGAACAAGATTCGCGACGAGCTGCCGACGTTGCTCAAACTCTATCGCGCCGATGCGTTCCTGCTGAAGCGCATCGTCGCGTCGGCCACGACCTTCTTTGACGATGTACGCAAGGATCCAGCGCATCCGTTCCGTGGTGAGTTCGACCGCATGCTGTTATCCTTCGTCGATCGGTTGGAGACCGAGCCCGGCTTCACCGGTCGCATCGATGGGTTGAAACGCGATCTGCTGGCGCGACCCGAGCTTGCCGAACTTGGACGTAATCTCTGGAACAATGCGCGCAGCTTCATCGAGCGCAGCGCATCAGGTGAAAGCAATGTACTGGCACATCATCTCGCCAATGTATTCGTCGAGGCCGGCGCAGCGCTGCGCGCCGATGCCGAGATGCGCGGCGAGATCAACCAGGGCATCGTCGTGGTGCTGCGCACGTTCATCGCCGATCAGAAAAGCGGCGTGTCGAGTTTTATCGCCGATCAGGTGAAGGGCTGGGACATGCAGCAGCTGATCGGTGTCATCGAAGTCAATATAGGCCGCGATCTGCAATATATCCGCTTCAACGGTTCGCTGATCGGCGGGCTCGCCGGGCTGGCGCTCTACACGATCGAATATCTGTTGCGACTGCTGTGATGGCAGTTCCGCATTGCGGAAGTGAGGCGTCGGAGGGGTATCGGGATGCGCTTGAACTGCTACAAACCTGACCTTAACTTGAGTGAACTGATACTTGCTTCGGTGCGTTGTGTGATTCCCTCCCCGTGAGGCTGCTTTCAAATCAATCGATATGACCGGCCAACGCGCCGGCGAGAGGAAATCAGATGTCGGCTACGGCCCAGGCGCAACGTCCCCCATCGAAAACCCTGATGTTTCTTGAAGGCCGTGCGGTTCACGAATTCGGCGCCTTTCTCGGCGCGCTGCCGCTGCTGAATCTCGCGCCGCGTGGTGATGGTCATCCGGTACTGGTACTGCCGGGTCTTGTGGCCTCGGATGTTTCGACAGGTCCGCTTCGCACCTTCCTCAAGGGTCGGGGCTATGCCGTCAGCGGCTGGAAGCAGGGCCGCAATCTCGGGCTGCGTGACGGCGTGCAGGGCAGCATGGTCGAATTGCTGAAAGAGATGAACGAGACCCACGGCCGCAAGGTGAGTTTGGTCGGCTGGAGTCTCGGCGGCCTTTATGCGCGCCAGCTCGCCAAGATGATGCCGGACCGCGTCCGTTCGGTGATCACGCTGGGTAGCCCGTTTGCCGGCCATCCGAAATCCACCAATGCCTGGCGCGTCTATGAATTCGCCAGCGGCAAACGCGCCGATGACACCGACGACGATTTCGGTGGTTCGCTCGCCGATACGCCGCCGGTCCCGACCACCGCGATCTACAGCCGCACCGACGGCGTCTGTGCCTGGCAGGGCTGCATGGAGAAGTCATCGGCGATGTCGGAGAGCATCGAGGTCGAGAGCAGCCATTGCGGGATGGGGCATCACCCCGCCGTCGTCTATGCGGTGGCGGAGCGTCTCGCGCAAAAGGAAGGCGCGTGGGCACCGTTCGATCGCTCTGGCTGGCGCAGCCTGGTCTATCCGGACCCTAACAGGTAAAGGCACACACTCCACTTTCCGCCGTCATTGCGAGCGTAGCGAAGCAATCCAGAAGGCCGCAAGCGAAGGCTGGATTGCTTCGTCGCAAGGGCTCCTCGCAATGACGTGGAGAGGTTCGCGGGTTACTCAGCCGCCTTGGTCACGATCCTGATCTCAGATGTCAGTGTCCGGTGTACCGGGCACTTGTCAGCGATCTCCATGAGCTTTGCGCGCTGCTCGGCGTCGAGCTTGCCGTCGATCGTGATGACGCGCTCAATCTGGTCCAGCATGCCGTCCTTGGTCTCGCATTCCTCGCAATCCCTGGCGTAGATCTTCTTGTGGTTCAGCGTCACCGTAACGTGGTCCATCGGCAATGCCTTGCGCTCGGCATAGAGCCGCATGGTCATCGCGGTGCAGGCGCCGAGCGCGCTGAGCAGCAGATCATACGGACCGGGTCCGGTGTCCTCGCCGCCGGCCGCGATCGGCTCGTCGGCGAGTATCTGATGCGGGCCGACATTGATGACCTGCTGGAATTTGCTGGCGCGGGTCTCGCTCACCACCACCTTGCGCGGCTCATCGGGCGGGCTCGCTACGGGCGTGACGGCGACCGCATTGAGATAGCGCCCAGCCCAGGCGGCGATGACATCGGCGACATAGATCGCGTCATGCTTTTGCGTGAGCAGATGATCGGCGCCGGCCAGCGAGACGAAGCTCTTGGGATGTTTGGCAGCGACGAAAATCTTCGTGGCGTTGTCGATGCCCACGGTGTCGTCGGTGGGCGCATGCATGATCAGCAGCGCCTTGTGCAGCCTGGCGACCTTGGCCATCAGATTGTGCTCGGCGATATCGTCGAGGAATTCACGCTTGATGCTGAATGGCCGGCCGGCGAGCTTGACCTCGACCTCGCCTTTTTCGCGGATCGCGTCGACATGTTCGGCGAACATGTCGGTGACATGCGCGGGATCGGAGGGCGCCGCGATGGTGACAACGGCCTTGGCTTCCGGCACCTGTTCAGCGGCGGCGAGGATCGCTGCGCCGCCGAGGCTGTGGCCGATCAGGATTGCCGGTGCCTGGCGTATTTCCCGCAAATGGTCCGCGGCCTTTACGAGATCGGCGACATTCGACGAGAACGTGCTATTGGCGAAATCGCCATCGCTGGAGCCGAGGCCAGTGAAGTCGAAGCGCAGCACGGCGATGCCTTTGAGCGTCAGCGCCGCAGAGATACGCCGCGCCGCGAGCACGTCCTTGCCGCAAGTGAAGCAATGCGCGAACAGCGCATATGCATGGACATCGCCATCGGGCAGGTCTAGCGCCGCCGCCAGCATATGGCCGGCCGCGCCGGGGAATTGAAAGCGTTCAGTTGGCACGGTGGGCTCCTGTCGGGACAGATGTCTCTTTCTACACCGATTCCACCCAATCAATCAGCGGGTACCCAACACCCCTGCGAAAATGAGGCCGAGCTGCCGCTCTCTTCGCGTTGCACCTCGGGTTGAACTTTAGTTCTGCGCGGCCGCTCGAGCACGCGCTTGCCGGCCTCCGATGTCGGTGCTAGATGTCGGGTCATCGTACAACTTTTGGGGTGCGCTGCCGATACAAGCTGATGGACGGCGGGCCGGCACGCTCCTAGAATTGTGACAAGATCGACCCCGCAAAGGGGCGAACGAGAATAATGGCCAACGCGCCGCATCGGGAAATTCACAGGGAGGATTTCGTCCATGAAGAGAAGAGATGTCGTCAAAGGCGGACTGGCCGCACTTGCCGTCGGAGCGACCGGCCTCGGGCGGCTTACGCCCGCGCGGGCGCAGACCAAGATGGTTCTGAAGGCTTCCGACGTCCATCCGCTCGGCTATCCCACGGTCGAATCCGTGGTCCGCATGGGCAAGAAGCTGGATGCCGCCACCAGCGGCCGGCTCACGGTCCAGATGTTTCCGTCCATGCAGCTTGGCGGCGAGAAGGAAGCCATCGAGCAGGCCCAGGTCGGCGCTCTGCAGATCGCCCGTATCTCTGTCGGTGCGGTCGGCCCCGTGGTCGATGACGTCAACGTCTTCAACATGCCGTTCGTGTTTCGCGATTCCAAGCACATGGAAGCGGTTCTCGACGGCGAGATCGGCACCGAGCTGCTGAACAAGATCACGGCCAATGAAAAAACCGGCCTGGTCGCGCTTGGCTGGATGAATGCCGGCTCGCGCAACATCTATAACAGCAAACGCCCGATCAAGACGCTCGCCGATCTCAAGGGTCTCAAGATCCGGATGATCGGTAATCCCTTGTTCATCGACACCATGAATGCGCTCGGTGGCAACGGCGTCGCCATGGGCTTCGATCAGGTGTTTAGCGCCATGCAGACCGGCGTCGTCGATGGGGCCGAGAACAACCTGCCATCCTTCGTGGCGCAGAACCACTTCCAGGTCGCCAAGTATTTCTCGATGACAGAGCATCTGATCATTCCGGAATTGCTGGTGTTCTCGAAGGCGTCATGGGCGAAGCTCACGCCGGACGATCAGGCGCTGCTGAAGAAATTCGGCCGGGAAGCGCAGCTCGAACAGCGCGTGCTCTGGTATGAGGCGGAGAAGACCGCGCTCGACAAGATGAAGGAAGTCGGCACCGACATCGTCACGTCCATCGACAAGCAGCCGTTCCGCGATGCCGTCAAACCCGTATGGGACAAATACGGCGCGAAATACGCCGAGATGACCAAGCGCATTGCTGCGGTGAGCTAGCGGCATGTTCTCAATGTGTCGTCCCCGCTTTCGCGGGGACGACAGGATAGGCCTGCGCTTCCGTCGCGTTACCTGAGGTCTTCATGTCTGACGTTGTTTCCAAACTGCCGGCTGCATCCAGTCATCACGCCGATACGGCCAGCCATGGTGCGGCTTACGCATTCCGCCGCGCCATGAACGCACTGTACTGGACCGGTGCCGTGTTTTCTTGCCTTGCGCTTGTGCTGATCTCCGCGATTATCCCTTGGGCGGTTTACACCCGCTACATTTTGAACAGCGCGGCGTCGTGGCCGGAGCCTCTGGCGGTGTTGCTGACGATAGCGGTGACTTTCATCGGCGCTGCCAACTGCTATCGTCAGCGCATCCACATGAACATGACGGTAGGTACCAACCTGCTGCCGCCTCACGCGCGTGTCGTAGCTGCTTTCATCAGCGAGTTGCTGATGGCTGCGGTGGCACTGTTCATGGTGATCTGGGGCATGAAGCTGGTGATGACCACCTGGGGCAATTCGGTAGATGAATTTCCCTGGTTGTCTGTCGGGATCACCTACATGCCGATCCCGGTTTCCGGTGCGATGATGTTTCTGTTTGTCGTCGAACGCTTGACCATCGGCCCGCCGCCGCAGGATGGCAGCGACGCACACATACCCCTCGACTAGCTTCACCGATCAGCTCCAGCCAGAACAAAGAAAATCCGAGATGGACATCGCCGTTCTTCTGCTCAGCATGTGTTTGTTCTTCGCCGTCGGCATGCCGATCGCCTTTGCGCTGGCGCTTTCCGCGCTGGTCGGCGCACTGTGGATCGATCTGCCCGTTGCAGCTGTGATGCAGCAACTCTCCAGCGGCGTCGGCAAGGTGTCGATGCTGACTGTGCCGTTCTTCGTGCTGGCCGGCGCCATCATGGCAGAAGGCGGTATGGCGCGAAGGCTGGTGGATTTTGCAGCCGTCGTGGTCGGCTTCACGCGCATCCGCGGCGGCCTATCCCAGGTCAATATTCTGGCTACGACCATCATGTCCGGAATCTCCGGCTCGTCGGTCGCGGATACGTCGGCGATTGGCTCGGTGATGATCCCGCAGATGGCGGCGAAGGGTTATCCACGGGTGTTCGCCACCAATGTGACCATCTCCGCCTCGGTCCAGGCGATCCTGGTGCCGCCGAGCCACAATGCGGTGATCTATTCGCTGGCGACCGGCGGCGTGGTCTCGATCACCAGCCTGTTCCTTGCAGGTATCGTGCCCGGGCTATTGCTTGGCTTCGCGATCATGTTGTTGTGTCTCTACTTTGCCTATCGCGATGGTCATCCGAAGGGCGAGCCGGTGCCAGTGAAGCAGGCGCTGAAGATGCTGGGGGATGCCACCTGGGGAATCGTCACGCTGGTAATTGTGCTCGGTGGCATTCTCACAGGCGTGTTCACGCCGATCGAGGCTGGCGCTGTGGCGTGCGTCTGGGCCTTCTTCGTCACGATGTTTATCTATCGCGACTACAAATGGTCCGAGCTGCCGATGCTGACCTACCGGACGCTCCAGACGGTGGCGATGGTGTTGACGCTGGTCGCGACCGCGTCATGCTTCGGCTATGTCGCTGCGATGATGCGGATGCCCGCGCATATGACCGAGTTCTTCGTCGCCATCTCGTCGAACAAATACGTGCTATTGATGTGGCTCAATATCATGCTG
This sequence comes from Tardiphaga sp. 37S4, assembly GCF_021044645.1. Taxonomy (NCBI): domain Bacteria; kingdom Pseudomonadati; phylum Pseudomonadota; class Alphaproteobacteria; order Hyphomicrobiales; family Nitrobacteraceae; genus Tardiphaga; species Tardiphaga sp. 37S4. The sequence continues at coordinate 141,952 of NZ_CP088008.1, forward strand.
CTGATCCTCGGCACGGCGCTCGATCTCGCGCCACTGCTGCTGATCTGCACGCCGATCCTGCTGCCGGTGGTGAAGAGTTTCGGGATCGACCCCGTGCATTTCGGCATCGTGATGCTGCTCAATCTCGGCATCGGCCTGTTGACGCCTCCGGTCGGTACCACGCTGTTCGTGGGCTGCGCCATCGGCAAGGTCTCGGTGGACGAGGTGATGCGCGGGATCTGGCCGTTTTACTGGGTGATGTTCGCGGTCTTGATGCTGGTGACTTACGTACCGTGGTTCTCGATGGCGCTGCCGCACGCGTTCGGCTTCAGGTGAGCTACTGGACCGGATCGACTGACAACTGCTTATAGCGTTCCTTGCCGTTCAGCAAATGCCGGCGCATCGCATCGCGAGCCTTGCGCGGCGAACGGGCGCTGATCGCATTGACGATGACTTGATGCTCCTTCTCGATACTCTCGAGATAGCGCTTCTGCAATTCGACTTTGCCATCGAAGGTGCGGATGCTCTGGCGCGGGATGATAAGACCGCCAAGGAATTCCAGAAAACCGACAAAGCGCGCATTCTGCGTGGCGACAGCAATAGCGAAGTGGAAGTCGAAATCCTCCTTCACTGCGCGGTCGCCATTGGCGATGGCGCGGCTGAAGGTAGCCGCGGCCTTGGCAATGGCTCGGATCTGGGCAGCGGTGGCGCGCTCGCTGGCTATAGCCGCGGCCTCCATCTCGACGGCCGTGCGCAGTTCAAGAATTTCGATCACGCTGCCAAGCGAGCCCAGGCCGTCGGGGTCGATGGCATAAGGTTGCTGATCGGGCTCACTGTTGACGAAGGCACCGGCGCCCTGCCGGGTGGTTACAAGGCCCCGGGCGCGGAGTGCGGCAATCGCCTCGCGAACGACCGTGCGGCTGACGCCCATGGCCGCCATCATGGCCTGCTCGGTCGGCAGACGCGCGCCTGCGGGCAAGCGGCCTTCGATGATCTGGGCAGCGATGCGCTCGACGACTTCCTCAGTACGGCGGCGCACGGGATTGAGCGGTCGCAGCAAAGGCGTGCCTGCGGCCCCATTGGTTGTCTTGCGCTTGGTGCGTGGCTTAGCTTGTCCGGTCATCGTACAACCGGGCTATCATCGCCGATGTCGCTGCGCAAGCTTGCGGCACGCGTCATTGCGCTGCACGCTCTTACATTGTTTCGAGTTCGGGCAGCTTGAGATCGCATTCGACCCAGGCGCCGTTAATGGTGAAGCGCTGGAACGGCGAGTCGGGCACCGGTGCCTGCAATGGGGCGAGGAACTGCGCGTCGGCGGGGCTGCGGAGGTGAAACTGGATATGGCTGGCGGAAAGGGCGTTGCGCGACAGCCAGATCATGCCGGAAAACAGCTCGATCAGCAGTTGTCCGTATTTATCGAGACCGGCACTCCCGAAGTCGTAGGTTGGCGACACGGTCATGAAACGGCAACGCAGCACGGGACCCTCGAATTTGGGCATCAGAAGTTTGCTTACCTGACAAAAAGCCTGCGGAACGGTGCCGTCGTAGAGACCGTACAACCCGCCCTTGCCGCCCTGCATGACAGGGTCCAACGCCGCGAAAATACCCTGGGTGTAAGTGGAGAAGTCTTCCTCGGCTGCCTCGGCAGCCTTCCGCCACTGCGACTTCAGTGAAGCCCAGCTTCTGTCGGCGTCGGTGATCGGCACGAGCCGCATCTCGAGGTCCCCCCGCCGATTTACACACGGCCGGATGCAACCCTAGCTATATACCCTCAAGATTTCGATAACGCGGGAACTTGGCGCCAGCGGCGTTTGCGCTCCAGCGGACGTCCACAGAGCGCGTTCAGGCGCCAGCGGACTGTAGTCCGGCTGCAGCTGCGGCCACGATCGACGCCACGACCTGCTTCCAGGTCTTCGACGACTGCGGGCGATGAGACGAGGCTTTGAAGCGCATGGTCTTGTCCGGTTGGGCCGCACATATTGCTGCGCAGCCGAGCGTCCTCAGGGACGACACCCGGAAAATCGTGCCTTGCGCGGGGGAAGTCGATCCCCCGGCAAAAATAGCAATACCCGCGCTGCTCTCGTGCCGGATGGCGGTCGGCTTGTTCTCTGCCGGCAATGAACGGCAGTGAATTATTCTCGCTGCCTCAACCCATCGCGGGAGCTTGCTGCACTGCCGCCGGCTCCTGGCAAACATCGACCCAACTGGCCCCGGTCAGTTCGGCCATCCGTGCCGGGGACATACGCACCGAACTGTTGACCGAGCCGGCCGCCGGCCACACCTCGGCGAATTCCCTCAGCGACACGTCGCAGTAGACTTGTAATGGCGTTGCCAGGCCGAAGGGGCAGACGCCGCCGACCGGATGGCCGGTGAGGGCAACGACCTCATCGGCCCCCAGCATGCGGGGCTTGCCGCCAAGTGCATCGCGTGCCTTCTTATTGTCGAGCCGCGCTGTACCCTTGGTCACCACCAGCACCACCCGGTCGCCGACCCGCACCGACAGCGTCTTGGCGATTTGGCCGGGTTCGACGCCCAATGCCTCGGCGGCGAGAAGGACCGTGGCCGAGCTTTTGTCGGTAACGGTGATGGATAATTCGGGGGCGTTGGCGGTGAGAAAGGCGCGGACGGACTCAAGGCTCATGATGCGGTCTCGGTGACATACCGCCACGCCCTCTCACATGTCGCCGACAAAGTGAAGTCACATCCGTGCATTGAGGAACTGGGACGGCGCTGCCGCGCCATTCCCTCACGCCGGTTTTGACCTTATACGGGCTCTTGTCTGGCTGACCGTGCCGGGCGATGTTCTGGAGCCTACCTCTCGATGCTGCCGGCCTATGTGATCCATGCCAAGTCGTTGCCCGAGCGCACGGAGCATATCCAGCGCGAGCTCGACCGTGCGGGCATCAAGTTCGAGTGGGTGCTGGATTTCGATGCCGACGAGATCACCTCCGATGTCGATCGGGCTTATTTCGCCGAAGGCGCCGACCTCACGCTGCGGCAAAAATCCTGCGCGCTGAAACATGTGGTCGCCATGCAGCGCATCCGCGAGCGCGGCCAGGATCTGGCGCTGATCTTCGAGGATGACGCATTGCTGGTGCCGGATTTCTGCGACCAGTTGAAGCGGGTGCTCGACGAAGCCGAAAAGTGGCCGCGGCCGCGAATTCTGCATCTTGGCGCTGCGACCAATTTTTACACCCCGGCGTCGGAGTTGCGCCCGGGCCAGATCGTCTATCCCGGCAATCGCGTGCGCAATATGGAAGCCTATGTGCTGGGCGCGCCGGAGGCTTCGGCGCGACTTGACTGGATCGCGCAGCATCCCATGCACGAGCCTATCGACATCGCCTTTAACACCGGCGATCCTGCCATGGGCATCCCGTTCCTGTGGCCGGAACCGCCGCTGGCCGAGCAAGGCTCGCTTAATGGCGTGTTCAAGAGCTCGCTTGATCGCAAAGGGCATGCGCAATTGCAGCTGCGCATACAGTTTGCCGTGCAGAAGTTTAGGCGGCGTTATTTGAAGCGGTGGCTGAAGCTGAAGTAGTTGGCGGCTTTCGGCCGGTCATTCCGGATGGAGCATTGCGTACCAACGCGCCGAGCAATCCCACTGCCAGACAGTACAGCATCCCCTGCGTCACCGCCGAGATGTGGCTGTTGAATAAAGAGCCAATCACGTTCTGCAACACAACGGCCTGGCCGAGGATGCTTGCATAATCGCGCGCGAGAAAAAGCCGTGCATGCGCGATCCACATGGCCCATAGCAGCAGCCCGCCGATCAGGCCGACCTGCAGCACGGTATGAAGCGTTTGATTGTGCGGATCGGGCGTGGCCTGGCCATAGGGCGACGGCTTCGTCGCCTCCATGCTCTGATACAGCGGCTTGATGCTCCCGGTGCCGTGGCCGACGATGGGCGAGGCCTTCACGAAGCCGACTGCCTTGCTCCAGAAATCCAGCCGCGATGCAGTCGAGATTGTTTCGCCGCCTGCGGTCTGGCCGCTATTGGCGTTGATGTCCGAGTTGATCTCTGCAATCCGGCGCTGGGCTTGTGGCGAGGTCAGCAGTGCGATGCCGATTACGATCATGGCTGCGACCGCGACCATGGCAGAGCGCCGCCAGCCGCCGGCATGGACGACGAATAGACCGAGCAATGCGGCGGCCATGATTGCGCCGGTCTTCGACACATAGATCAGGAAAATGTCGGCAAAGAACAGAAGCGCGAGCGCGATCATCGCGATGGCGCGGCGGGTGTCCTGGACCCAGATGCGCATCGCGCCGATCGCCAGAGCGAAGGCACAAAGTGCGAAGCAGCCGGATTGAACCGCGTTGTCCTTGAAGGGCACGCCTGGCGCCTTGAACCAGCCCCACGGTCCCGTGGGCCACAGGAACGCAGCCCATGACAGGGCGAGAAGACATATACAGGCGGCAAGAAAGCCATAAGCGATCTGTAATGCTTGTTTCGGCGTAAATGCCGTTGCCATCACCAGTGGGATCAGCAGCAGCTTGGCGTAGGGACCAACCCATCTGATCGCGCCGCTGAGCGGCTGCATCGACCAGAGCACGCCGACCAGGATCAATGCGAACAGCGCGACCGGCAGATAGGCCGCCGGCCTCCGCAACGTGGCGATGAAACGATCGCGGTCGAGTGTCAGGAGCGCGAGCACTGCAAAGATCGACACCGCGATAGCCTGACCGCTGGTTGAGAACGGCAGCGAGAAGCCGGTGGCAATGGCAGCGATCTGCCGGGCATCCGCAAGTTTGCGCGGCAGATCGTTGTTCGTCATATGCCCAGGAGTTTCCGTGCGTTGTTCTTCAGGACCTTCGGACGCACCTCGTCGCGAATGTCGAGCTTGGCGAAGTCGGCCATCCAGCGATCCGGCATGATCACCGGCCAGTCGGAGCCGAACAGCATCTTATCCTGCAGGATCGAATTGATGTAGCGCACCAGGATCGGCGGAAAGTATTTCGGCGACCAGCCGGACAGGTCGATATACACGTTGGGCTTGTGGGTCGCGACCGACAGCGCTTCTTCCTGCCAGGGGAAGGAGGGATGCGCCAGAATGATCTTCATGTCGGGAAAGTCGACCGCAACGTCGTCCATATACATCGGGTTGGAATATTTCAGCCGCATCCCCATGCCGCCTGGCATGCCGGAGCCGACGCCTGTCTGGCCGGTGTGGAACAGCGCGATAGCGCCGCCTTCCTGGATCGCCTCATAGAGCGGATAGGCCATGCGGTCGTTGGCGTAAAAGCCCTGCATGGTCGGATGGAACTTGAAACCCTTCACGCCGTATTCGGAGATCAGCTTGCGCGCCTCGCGCACGCCGAGCTTGCCTTTGTGCGGATCGATCGACGCGAAGGGGATCAGCACGTCGGCGTTTTCTTTGGCGATCTCCAGCATCTCGTAGTTGTTGTAGCGGCGGAAGCCGGTCTCGCGCTCGGCGTCGACCGGGAAGATCACCGCGGCAATCTTCTTGTCGCGGTAATAGGCGGCTGTTTCCTGCACTGTCGGCGGATGCTTATGCGGCGACTTGAAATACTCGGCCATGCGGGCCTGGAAATCATCATAGCCGTCGTCGGCGTGGCAGCCGCATGGCTCTTCCGCATGTGTGTGGATGTCGATGGCGACCAGGTCGTCCGGATTGAGCAATTTCATGTCCCGCGTCTCCCGCACTTTCATCATTATCGTTGGCGGTTGCTCTAGCAAACCGGCCTGCTGAATGAAAGGCGCGGAACGCTGCCGACCTAGCCGGTGGAGAAGGACTGTGTCCGGATATCCTGCGCGGTGCGGCGGAGCGGGATCAGGTATTTCTCCTTTGCCGTCGCCTCGTCCATTGTGCCCGAAATGGCATTCACGCTGATCGCCGCGACGACCCGGCCGCCGTGGTCGCGGACGGGGACGGCGATGCCGCAGATGGCTGGATCGAGTTCACCATCGACCCAGCCATAGCCTTTGGCCTCGACGCGTTCGAGCTCGCGTTCCAGCAGCACGGGATCGGTGATGGTGCGTGGGGTGATATGTTTGAATTCGGTGGTGGCGAGATAGTGCGCGCGCTGGTCCGGCGGCAGGGCTGCGAGCAGGACCCGGCCGAGCGACACCACGTGGGCGGGCAGGCGGCTTCCGACGGCGAGATTGGCCGAGAGAATGCGCTGCGCCGGCAATCGCAGCGCATAGACGATCTCGGTCTCGTCCAGCACGGCCAGCGAGCAGGATTCGCCGATTTCGTTGCGCAGGTCTTCCAAAGCGCGTTGCGCATAGCCCCAGTAAGGCAGTGCATTGAGGTAGGAAAGGCCAAGCCCCAGCGCCCGCGGGCGTAGGCTGAAATAGCGGCCATCGGCTTCGCAATATTTCATCACGATCAGCGTCGCCAGCATCCGGCGCGCCGTCGCGCGGCTGAGGCCCGCGATCGCGGCGACTTCCGAGAGCGTGTGCCGACCTGGTGGGCGACCCAGCGCTTCGACGGCCGCAAAACCACGGGCGATCGCCCGAACGAAACCGTCACTGTCTTTAGCCATGCACCATCCTGCCGGTTCGGACTTGTCAGTCTCGGGAAACCGCGCCTATAGTTGTTCGTAAGGCGGCCATAAAGTTCGCCTGGTGAACGTTAGTGGAGAAGGCGCTATGGCGCAAGCGGAAGTTTTTGAAACCGATTTCTGGAAGGACGCGAACCTGCGCAAGGTCTGGGACGAGATCGTCCCGGGTGAGCCACGCAAGACGCTGCCTTATGTCCTGACGAGGGAGGCGATCCAGCTTTATTGCCGCTCGGTTGGCGAGAACCACCCATTGTATTTCGACGAGGCTTACGCGAAGGCGTCGCCCTATGGCGGTCTGATCGCGCCGCCATCGATCCACATTCTGCTGATGTTCTCCTGCACGCCGGCCGACGACTGGATGCGCACACCTGGGACCGTCAACGCTGGCCAGTCCTGGAGCTACAACGTCCCGGCACGGCCCGGAGATACCATCACCCTGCAGGCCCGCGCGCTCGACAAGTTCATCAAGCGCGAGCGGCTGTTCGTGGTCCACGACAACGTGTTCTTCAACCAGCGTGGCGACGTCATCTGTTCTGGCCGCGGCCAGACCATCCGCCCGATGTGAGCGTGGCAAGGAGATCAACCATGACAACCAGCTTTGACAAACTCTCCACCGGCGACACCATCGACGGTCCGAGCTTCGCAGTGTCGCGCGAGTCGATCCGGCTCTTCTGCGATGGATCGCTCGACTACAATCCGCTGCATCTCGACGACAACTACATGAAGAACTCGTTCGGCAAGACCAATTTCGGCGGCATCATCATGCATGGCATGAATAATTTCGGGCTGATCACCCGGATGCTGACCGACTGGGCCTATCCTGCGGGTGCAATCCATCGCCGTCTCGAAACGCGCTGGGTCAAGCCGGTGAAGCCCGGCGACACCATCCAGCCGGTTGGCATCATCAAGGCCAAGCAGACCACCGAGAAGTCGCGCTGGGTGCTGATCGACGTGCTGGTGAAGAACCAGAACGACGAGAAGGTCGCTGTTGGCGAGGCGATGGTTGAATTTCCGCTGACAGCCTAGTGGCTCAATGCAACGGCGTGCGGCATAGTCGGCACGCCGGACAAGAACAGGCAAGGGACCTAAATGAAGAAGCTCACGAGGCTCGCCCTGTCGTGTCTGGCGATGACTTTTGTCATGTTGTCGGGCGCGCTGGCGCAGAATTTTCCAGTCAGTCAGATCAAGATCGTCGTGCCGTTTCCAGCGGGGGGCACGACGGATATCCTCGCACGGTTCGTTGCGCAATATCTGGGCGAGAAGCTCGGCGTCACCACGATCGTCGAGAACCGGCCCGGCGCATCGGGCACGATAGGTTCGGAAGTTGTCGTGAAGTCGCCCGCCGATGGCAGCGTGTTGTTGGTCACGGCCACGCATCACGTGATCAATCCGAGTCTGCGCAAGAGTCTGCCTTACGAGACACAGAAGGACTTCTCGCCGATCGCCCTGATCGCGACGGCGCCAAATGCGCTTGTTGTGACCAGGGACTTTCCGGCGAAGTCGGTCGCCGAGTTGATCGATCTGGCGAAGAAGCAGCCCGGCAAGCTGTCCTTCGGATCGGCCGGCGTCGGCGGCGCCAATCATCTGTCGGGCGAATTGTTTAAGCAGATGGCTGGAATCAATATCGAGCACATCCCTTACAAGGGGGCCGCGCCGGCGATGAACGACCTGATCGGCGGCCATATTCCGATCATGTTCGATACGTTGCCGACCGTTTTGCCTGCTGCCGAGGCGGGCAACATCCGCGTGCTCGCGGTCACCAGCCTGACCCGAGCGGCCTCGCTCCCCAATGCCCCGACCCTTGATGAGGCCGGCGTAAAGGGGTTCGAGGCGACCGCCTGGTTCGGCATGTATATGCCGCAGGCCAATGGCAGCCCGGCCTATACGAAGCTGGTCGCGGCCATGAAGGAGATCCTGGCGGCACCCGCGACCCGCGAGAAATTCGCCACCCAGGGCGTCGAGCCGGGCAAGCTGACGGGACCTGCATTCACGGCTTTCGTCGATTCGGAAATCAAGAAGTGGGACGCCGTGGTGAAAACCGCGAATGTCCCGCAAGAGTGATTCCGTACCGGTTTGAGGGTCCGGTGGCTGTTCCCGGACCCTCAAGCCACCAAAATACCTGCAAATATCGATCCGGTGGTCGCCAGATGCCCGGATCGGATTGACAGTCCGGCGCTCGATGGCTTAGAAACCGCGGGTCCCGGGCGACTTGGTCGCCAGCGGGTTTAAGCTCATTTTCGCTGATTTCGGCCTGCTGCGCACGGCCTTTGACGTCAGTATCGCAAGCTATCAGGATTGACCGATGAAAGTCCGTAACTCGTTGAAATCGCTGCGTGGTCGTCACCGCGACAACCGCCTGGTCCGCCGCAAGGGCCGCGTCTACGTGATCAACAAGACCCAGCGCCGTTTCAAGGCTCGCCAGGGTTGAGTTGCTTCTCGGCCGGGATTTTGCCGGCTGGGCCTCGCGACATCACAGGTGTTTGACGCGCTGCTGCTTTGCAGCGCGTTTTTTCGTGTCTAGACTTGCGGCATGGCATTGAGAATCCCGGCCGTAGGTTTTGGAATTCTGCTGAGCGCATTTCTGGGCGCAGCACCCGCCTATGCGCAGGTCAAAGATCCGCAGGTCGTGACCCCGGATGCGCCGAAGAAGATTCCCGAACCACCCGCCAAACTGCCGAAGGTCAATGCCGACAAGACGCGCGGTCTTGATTTCCTGTTTGGTGCGCTGAAAGCGGCGCCGGACGAAGCCAGCGCCAAACACGTCGAAGGCCGGATCTGGGCCCTGTGGTCGCAGACCACGAGCGACACGACCGCGCTGCTGATGACCCGCGCCAAGACGGCGCTGGACGCCAAGCAGGTCGATCTGTCGCTGCAGTTGTTGAGCGCGGTGGTGAAGCTGCGCCCGGATTACGTCGAGGGCTGGAATCGGCGCGCGACGCTGTATTATCTGCAGAACGATTACACCCGGTCGCTGCAGGATATCGAGCAGGTGCTGATACGCGAACCCCGGCATTTCGGTGCTCTGGCAGGGCTCGGCATGATCATGCAGGAGCTGGGCGACGACAAGCGTGCGCTTGATGCGTTCCGCAAGGCGCTTGCGGTCAATCCGCATCTCGAAAAGGTGCCGGAGCTGGTCAAGACCCTGACCGAAAAGGTCGAAGGCCGCGATATCTGAGATTCCTTGAAAATTGGGGCGCTCGCTGGACATCGCGGGAACATCGCCCTGCTTTGATGCATCCCTGCTGCCCGCGATGGAAAAACAAGACATCGTCGCGGGGGAATCAAACTTCTGACACAGGAAACGGGCGAAAAGGGCGTTTTCCGAGCCACAGGAAGGGACACCTTTTGGCGCCGAAGTCATTTCCGCTATTCGCTTTGCTATGTGTGTTGATGGCCGCACCGATGGCTGCTGTGACCAGCCCTGCGCTGGCGCAGAAAGCTGATGCGCCGCCGGCGCCTGCAGCTTCGACGCTGTCCCCCGATCAGGCCAAGGCTGCGCTCGACACATTGCAAGACGACGTCAAGCGCAAGGAGATGATCGATACGCTGCGCGCGATCGCCGCGGCGACACCCGGATCGCCGGAGAAGAAGCCTGCCATTCCGCTCGACGCCGACAGTCTTGGCGCGCAATTGCTGGTGACGATTTCCGATCAGCTCGGCGATATTACGCGTGAGGTCTCGACAGCCGTGCAATCGGTCACGCGCTTTCCGGCCCTGTGGTACTGGCTGCAGCGCAGCGCCAACGATCCCGGCACCTATCATCTCCTGTTCGACATCGCTTGGAAACTTGTTGTCGTATTCGGCGGTGCGCTGGCGGCGGAATGGCTCATGGTCTGGCTGCTGCGCAAGCCGCAGGCAGCGCTCGAAGCGCGCATTCCCTTTGTCGCGCGCGCGCCGGCGGCGGTGATTGAACGCGTTGATCCGCCGTCTTCCACTGCCGATTTCACCGAGGCGCCCGATCTCAACAAGCGACGGCGCAGTCTGACCCGGGCTTGGCAATCGCTGCTGCGGCTTCCCTATGTCGTCGGGCGTCTTCTCCTCGAATTGTTTCCGATTTTCGTCTTCACCGGCACGGTGTCGCTGTTGCTCGGCACCCAGATCGGCGATGCCGGGATCACCCGCCTCGCGATCCTTGCGATCGTAAACAGCTATGTGGTGGCGCGCGCCATCATCTGCGCGATGCGCGCCTTGTTCGGGCCGCTCGCTCTGTTCAGGGTGAAGGAGGAGACCGCCGCCTATCTCGAAATCTGGACGCGTCGCATCGTCGGTGTCGGCGCCACCGGCATCGCAATTGCCAATGTTGCCCTGATGATGGGCCTCTATCGCTCGGCGCATTTCGCGCTGATCAAGCTCGTGATGCTGGTCGTGCATCTGTTTGTCGTCGTCATCGTCTTGCAGTGCCGGAAGCCCGTTGCCGATGCACTCCGCGCGCCGATCGGCGCCACGGGCTTCCTGAGCGCGATGCGCAATCGCCTTGCCAGCCTCTGGCATGTGCTGGCGATCGTCGTCGTGATGGCGGCTTGGACCATCTGGGCGCTCAATATCCAGAACGGCTATGCATTGCTGCTGCGATACATTGTCGGCACGATCATTGTCGCGCTGGTGGCCCGGCTCGTCTCGATGATTGCGCTGAGCCTCATCGATCGCGGTTTCCGCATCAAACCGGAAATCCTGCAGCGCTTTCCGGGTCTTGAGACGCGTGCCAATCGTTATCTGCCACTCTTGCGCAAGGTCGTCGCAACGATCATCGCGGTGATCGGCCTCGTTGCCTTGCTGGAAGTGTGGGGCGTCAATGCCATTGTCTGGTTCTATGGTGGCCAAATCGGCAGTCGGGTCGTCTCGGCTGTCATTACCGTCGGCATCGCTGCCATTGTCGCTGCGGTTGTGTGGGAAGGTAGCAATGCGCTGATGGAGCGTCAGCTCGCGGCGCTGACGCGCGACGCTCATTTCGCCCGCGCGGCACGTCTGCGCACGTTTCAGCCGATGCTGCGAACGACATTGCTCGGCGTAATCATTGCGGTGGTTGCGCTCACGGCGCTGAGCGAGATCGGTGTCAATGTTGCGCCGCTGCTCGCCGGTGCCGGCATTCTCGGCATTGCCATCGGCTTCGGTTCGCAGAAGCTGGTGCAGGACGTGATTACCGGCTTGTTCCTGCTGCTGGAAAGCACCGTGCAGGTCGGAGACAACGTCACGGTGTCGGGCCTGTCGGGTGTCGTCGAAAACGTCTCGATCCGTACCATCCGGCTGCGTGCCGGCGATGGTTCGGTTCACATCATTCCCTTCAGCGCGGTGACCACCATCACAAATGCCAGCCGCGGTGCAGGCAACGCGGCCGTCAGCGTCAGCGTCGCTTACAAGGAAGATACCGACCGCGCCGGCCAGTTGCTGAAGGACATCGTCGAGCAGATGCGCAATGAGGCAGCTTTCAAGCCGCTGATCCGCAGCGATCTCGAATTGTGGGGCGTCGACAAGGTCGATGGTTCGATGGCGACGATCGTCGGGCAGATCCGGTGTACCGATTCTGGCCGCTGGGCGGTGCAGCGCGAATTCAATCGCCGCGTGAAAATCCGCTTCCAGGAAGAAGGTATCGAGATCGCGTCACCCGGACAGACCGTCCTGATGCAGTTGCCCCCGCCGACCACTGAAGCTGCAGAGGACAATGACGCAGATATCCAGCAGAGCAAGTCAGTGCAGCGCCGCGCGGGCTAGATCGCTGCAGCTCCGGATCAACTAAAGTTGCGGCTACGTGGGGCGCAGTGGCGGCCATATTCGCCATGCCGCCACGGCCGCTCTGGCAGATGGACGAGCCGGAAGACAAAAACGATCCAGAATAGGTGGGTCTGTCGATCTAGTGCAGGACGTTATTGCCGGGCCGAATAGCACCGAACTGGGGTGAAGCGGCATAGAGTTGCTGCAATTCCGCTTCCAGTTGCTCGTTGACCATCAGCAAAGCCTTAAGCGCGCCGCGCAAGTCGCCATTGCAGGTAGAAATGATTTCGTCGATCACGGCATCGGTGGGGCGGGGCGTCATGGAACTATCTCCAGTTCAGATCATGGCGTCAGTCCGCCGCCTGATCATGGCGATAACCGGGCGGGAATGAATGCGTTCCTGTGGATAGTGTGGACAGTTCTTGCTGGCCATTCGTCGCGGCCGCCGTGGCAAAGCCGCCAAACGCCCCCATATCCACAATATTGTTTCCCGCCACAGGCCTTTCCTCAGTGAGAAAATTTGTGATTGTCCTGCTCGCGCTTCTCGTCGTTCCCATCGTTGTGTCGGCAGCCAGATACTGGATGGGTGATCGCTCGGTAGATTGGCAGAGCGCGGATCGTTCAAGCGCCGGCCTGTTGCCACCGCCGGCCGCGCATCCCGAGGCACTGGTGCGCGTCTTCGTGGCGCGGACCGTGCGTTGGCGCGGTATCTTTGCCGTCCATAGCTGGATCGTCTTCAAGGAGAAGGGCGCGTCGCGTTATACCCGCTACGATTATACGGCGTGGGGCGAGCCGATCCGCCTGAATGGTTTTGCCGCTGACGGCCGCTGGTTCGGTGACGTGCCGACCGCCATCGCAGCCGCCGATGGTGAAGCGGCCACGGCGATGATCCCGAAGATTCAGGCGGCGATCACGAGCTATTCTTGGCGCTCCTATGGCGACTATCGGGCGTGGCCGGGTCCGAACTCCAACACCTTTGTCGCAGCCGTTCTGGCCGCCGTGCCCGAGTTGCAGGTGGCATTGCCGCCCACCGCCATCGGCAAGGATTTTCCCTATGCCGGCAATGCCTTCGGCTGGACACCCTCCGGCACCGGCGTGCGCGCCACGCTGGGCGGCTATTTCGGTGTTACCGCAGGCTGGGTCGAAGGGATCGAGCTCAATCTGCTCGGTGCCGTATTCGGCCTCGACATCCGCCGGCCCGCGATCAAACTGCCGGGCATTGGTCGTCTTGGCGTCAGCGCATAAGTGGCGCGCGGCGCGAAACCCCCAGGGTACCGTCGCGTAGCTGGATCGTGCACAAAATTCCCCGGATATTGGCGATGATCTCAGTCACTGTGATGGTCGCGCTATGCGCGCTGGCCGTGGCCACGCAGGTTGGCGTATTCGTATTCGAGCGTAAATATCCGCTAACGGGTGAGCTTGTCGACGTCACGGGCGGCCGTCTGCATGTGGTGCAGATCGGACGACGCGATGCATCCGGCCCGCCGATTGTCCTCATCCACGGCGCCACGTCGAGTATGGAGACCATGCGGCTGCCGCTCGGCAATATGCTGGCAGAAAAACACCGCGTCATCCTGATCGACCGTCCCGGCTTTGGCTGGAGCTTGCGTGACGATTTGTCGAACTCTTCTCCGGCGATGCAGGCGAGGATGATCGACGAGGCGCTCGAAAAACTCGGTGTCGATCAGGCGATCGTCGTGGTGCATTCGCTTGCCGGCGCATTGGGCGCGCTGATGGCGCTGGACTATCCGCAGCGTGTCGCAGGACTGGTCATGCTGGCGGGTGTCACTCATCCCTGGCCCGGTGGCGTTGGCATCTATAACGAGGTTGTTACCACACCGGTGATCGGCAAGCTGCTGGCGTATACGATCACGCTGCCCCTCGGCTATTTCCTGACGGACATGGGCGGACGCGCAGTGTTTGCGCCGCAGCCGATGCCGGAAGGCTATATCGCGCAGACTGCGACGCAACTTGTGCTGCGGCCGCGCAACTTCCTCGCCAATGCCTGGGATCTGGTAACGTTGAAATCCGCCGTCGTGGCACAGGCATCCCGCTATGCCGATATCAAAGCTCCGACCGTCGTGATCGCAGGCTCCACCGACACCATCGTATCGCCGGAGATTCATTCGCGTCATTTCGCGAAAACCGTGCCGGGAGCCAAACTAATCGTGCTGCCGAACGTTGGTCACATGGTGCAAAATGCTGCACCTGATCTTATCATGAGGGAGATCGAGGGCATGATCTCGGCCGCTGACACAAAACCGAAGGCCGCCTTGCGCTAACCTCCCGCTCGATCGACTTCAACCCAAATTGAGGAGAATTGCATGACCACGACTTTCGGTTCGGCCAAATGGCAGGGTGGCATCAAGGACGGCAAGGGATCGATTTCCACCAAGAGCGGTGCGCTCAGCGACTATCCGTATGGTTTCGCCAGCCGCTTCGAAGGCAAGCCGGGCTCCAATCCTGAAGAGCTGATCGGCGCGGCCCATGCCGCCTGCTTCACCATGGCGCTGTCGCTGATCCTTGGCGAAGCAGGGCTCAAAGCCGACAATATGGAAACCAAGGCCGATGTGACGCTCGAGAAGCAGGGTGATGGCTTCGCCATTACCAAAGTGCACCTCACGCTCTCGGCCTCTATTCCCGGCGCCGACAAGGCGAAGTTCGATGAACTCACCGCGATGGCCAAGGCCGGCTGCCCGGTGTCGAAGGTGCTGAACGCCGAGATCACGCTCGACGCGACGCTGGTGGGTTAAGCCTCAGGCGGCGGACACAATCTCTCCCCGCCTTGCGGGGAGAGATTGTGTCAGTGAACTACATATCCGCGTCGTTTGGCCCGACATAAGCGATGCGGACCATGTTGGTCGCACCTGGTGTGCCGAGCGGCACGCCAGCGACAATGATGACCCGCTGGCCGGCTTTAGCGAAGCCGTCACGGAAGGCGATGCGTCCGGCGCGATCGACCATGTCGTCGAGGTCCTTCGCATCCTCCGCCACCACGCAGTGTACACCCCACACGACCGAGAGCTTGCGACCGGCGGCGAGGTTCGGCGTGATCGCTACCACCGGCGGCTTCGGCCGCTCACGGGCGACGCGCACGGCGGTGGATCCTGAGCTGGTCCAGCAAATGATCGCAGACAGGTCCAGCGTCTCGGCGATCTGTCGTGCGGCGTCCGCAATGGCGTCACCGACGGTCGGCTCGGGTTCGGGGCGCTGGGCCATCAGTACGGTGCGATAGGTCGGATCGCGCTCTACTTCCTCGCCGATGCGGTTCATCGTTGAGACGGCTTCGACCGGGAATTTGCCGGCGGCGGATTCGGCCGACAGCATGACGGCGTCCGCGCCTTCATAGATGGCCGTTGCCACGTCGGAGACTTCGGCGCGCGTCGGCACCGGACTCTGGATCATTGACTCCAGCATCTGCGTAGCGACGACGACCGGTTTGCCGGCGCGGCGCGCCATGCGCGTCATGCGCTTTTGTAGACTTGGTACCCGTTCCAGCGGCAGTTCGACGCCGAGATCGCCGCGCGCCACCATCAGCGCGTCGGACGCTTCCAGGATGGAATCGAGACGGTCGATCGCCTGCGGCTTCTCGATCTTCGACATGATGGATGCGCGGCCGCGCACCAGTCGCTTGGCTTCATGAACGTCTTCGGCGCGCTGCACGAAGGACAGGGCTATCCAGTCGATGCCGGTCTCGAGTGCGGCTTCCAGATCCAGGCGGTCCTTCGGCGTCATTGCCGACACCGGCAGGTCTGTATCGGGCAGGCTGACGCCCTTGCGGTCGGAGATGCGGCCGCCGACCACCACGCGCGTCACTGCGCGGTCGTTCGATGTCTCCTCGGCAATCAGCCGCAGTTTGCCGTCGTCGATCAGCAGCGCATGGCCCGGGCGAAGTGCAGCGAGAATTTCCGGATGTGGCAGGTGCACGCGGGTGGCGTCGCCGGGCGCAGGATCGGAATCCAGCACGAAGCTCTCGCCGTTCTTGAGCTGCACACCGCCTTCGGCAAAGGCGCCGACGCGCAGCTTCGGGCCCTGCAGATCGACCAGAATGCCGATCGGGCGGCCGTAGCTGCTCTCGACATTGCGGATGGTCTTCACCAGCTCGCGCATCTTGTCATGCGGCGTGTGGCTCATATTGATGCGGAACACGTCGGCACCAGCCTCGAACAGCTTGCGGATCATCGCGCTGTCGGAGGAGGCGGGGCCGAGCGTGGCCAGAATCTTGATGCGGCGTTGACGTCTCATTGTTTGCCTCCCGGCGGTACTGATGGCGGCAGGGTCGTTGACCCGCCCGGGGGCGCGCCACCTGGCGTGTTGGGCAGACCGGGGAAGCCCGCGCCGGGGGCGCCCGGAGGCGGTCCGGTCGGCCCCGGAATGCCCGGCAGCTTCGGCGGTTGTTCGTTGGTTTCGGTCAGTTGCACCGTCCAGGCACGCTGTTCGCCGGTGTCGACCTCAAAAAAACCGGTCCGGTCAAAGCCGCGTGCGAGGCAGTTTTCGGTGCCCTTGATAGTGAATTCCTTGTCGCGGGAGCACATGAAGGCCTGACCCGACCACTCACCACCCCGGTCGTAATCGAGTGCGTAGATATAATAATACCGCGCAACCAGGGTTCCGCGCAGCAAGGTCTCGCAGGCTCGCGATGAGACATTCCACCAGCCCTCGGTGGTCCAGCCTTCGGCATCCTTGTAGCCCAGCGCGATCCCGACCCGGCTCGAGGTGTTGTTGCACAGCCGGAAATCAGCCGCCGCGGGGCTCGTCCACAGGCACGACAGGGCCAGCGCCAGCACCGGCAACAGGCCGGCGAGGGGGACGGGTCGAAAGGGGCGGGAATGGGAATCTCTTGCGGTCATGCGGCGAAGCTATCTCAATTCGTTGACGATTTCGCTTGACCCGGCGGGCCTGTCAACGGTCGCGGAACCAATTCTGTCCCGCCAGGCGGTTTGCGTTGTGATATGGCAAAATCTGTGACAGCGCCCATGTTACACGAAGACGACAGGCCGGTATCGGGTGCAACAGCGAGACCATTCATGGCGATTGACGACAAGATCCAGACCGAACTCGAGGCCGCCGCCTTTCGCCGGCTGGTTGACCATTTGCGCGGTCGCACCGATGTGCAGAATATCGACCTGATGAATCTGGCCGGCTTCTGTCGGAACTGCCTGTCAAACTGGCTGAAGGACGCTGCCGACGCCAAGGGCGTGGCGATGACCAAGGATGAGAGCCGCGAAGCGATTTACGGCATGCCTTACGAGACCTGGAAATCGCTGCATCAGGCCGAGGCCAAACCCGAACAAATTGAGGCCATGAAGAAAGTGCACAGCGGGCACTGACGATTTCTGGTCTTTTTGAGGCATGAAATCAAAGCTGTGGGGGCGCTGTGGATGACCGCGAAGGCGCCTTGACGCAAGGCGCCGTGGTCTTGAGTGTCATTTCCTTAAGATTAATGCGCGCATAACGCTGCGCACTAAACCCACCCCATATCCGCTTAAAGCAACATCAGTTCACCAGGAGTTTTCGATGGCCACCTCTGCTGCGTCCGTGCTGGACGATCAGGCGACGCATTCTTTCGCCAAGGATCAGCTCAAGGCTATCGTCGAGCGTATCGAGCGCCTTGAAGAAGAAAAGAAGACGATCTCCGACGACATCAAGGACGTCTATGGCGAAGCCAAGGGCAACGGCTACGACGTGAAGGCGCTGCGCACCATCATCCGCATGCGCAAGCAGGACGCCAACGAGCGTGCCGAGCAGGAGACGATCCTCGAGACCTATCTGCAGGCCTTGGGAATGCTGTAAGGCGCTTAGCGCGCCAATACTCAGCCAAACACTCAGGTGTCATACGCGGGCAAAAGCGCGAAGCGCGTCTTCGCGCTAAACGACCCGCGTATCCATCTAGCCCAAAAATAGCGATGGATGGCCGGGTCAAGCCCGGCCATGACACCATTGTAGTCTGAGAAATTCGTGCGCTTAACGCAGCGACGCCGTGCGCATCACAAATGCTGTCGTCGCAAGCGAGGCTGTTGCCGAGCCGGTGAAGCGCTCACAGACCAGACCCTGCTGCGGATCATCCGAGAAAGTCATCGCCACCACCGCCTGCGGCTTGACGAAGTGTGCGCGCAGGATGGTCATGTCGCCGTCGCCCATTACTGAGGCCGACATCGACGTGGTGGCGCTCGGCGCGAGGATCATCGCGCGCATCCAGACATGGTTGTCGGGAATGGCTGCTGCGGTCAGGCGGGTCGCTACGGTGACGGTGCTGTTCTGGCCCTGAGCGCCCTTCGCGACGACGGTCGTGATGTTATTCACCGCCATCGGGTTCTTGGCCACGGAGGCCGGACGCATGCTGCGTGGGATTGGCGCGCTGGCGGCAACGACATTGGCGCGATCGACCGGGGAGTTAGCCGGCGGCGCATAGGCCATCGCCTTGGCGAAGCTGGACTCGGTGGCGGCCGGCTGCGGATCGACCACATTGGCCAAGGCCTGCCGTGCGGTGATCGCGGCGACCTGCTGCGGCGTGGCCTGTTTCGGCGCCGGCATATCATCCCAGAAGCCGCGGGCATTGATAATATCGGCCGGCGTCTGCGGCCGGTTGTCGGTCTTGGCTGCGGGCGCCGGAATCGGTGCCTTCGGGCGCGGTACCGGAACGGTCTCGGTGTCAGCCGATGCGAGCTGATAGGTTGCCGCTGCGGCCGGCTTGGAGCGCGGCATCGGAACGGGGTCCGAAGACTTCGCCTCAGCCAGCTTCGTTTCGGCCTGCTTCGTATCGACCGGTTTCGCAGGCATCGCGGCGGCCATCATGCCGACAGGCGACGGCTTGGCGGGTGCGATCGCGGCCGCTGCGCTCTCGTCTTCGTCGTCATTCGACTTGCCACCACGGAACAGCGAGGCGAACAGGCCCGGCTTGCTCTTGGCGAAAGCTGCACTATCGCCATCGCCGCGCTTCTCGATCTCAGCCATCGCCAGCTGATAGCCTGCCAATGGACGGCCGTCGGTGGGGAGATGCACGGTGCGACCATCGGGGAAGACGCGCGCCAGCTGGTCATGCGTCATGCGCGGCCAGTGACGGATGCTGCCGGTGTCGAGATGCACGAAAGGCGAGCCGGAGGTCGGATAGAAGCCGACGCCGCCGCGCTGCAGGCGCAAACCGGCAAAGCGGATCTTTTCCAGCGCCACGCCGGGAATGAAGAAGTCCATCGCGTGGCCGAGCATATGCTGGCTGGCGCGAGCGACGCCGGACGAGCGGCGGCGGAGCATGGCGTTGGTGGTGGGAGAGCGATAGGCGGAGATAATCTGGATCGGCGCCTTGCCGTCGACGTCGCGATAGACCTCCCAGAGGATGTCGAACAGGCGACGATCCATGTTGGTCTGGTCCTGGCTGCGCCAGTCGCGGAGGAAGTAGTTGATCTTCTTCATCGCGTCGTCGTCATAGCGGCCGTTGCGCTTGAACGTGACGGTGAGGTCTTCGCTTGAATGGGTGTGGTGGAACGAGAGGGTGCGGGTTTCGTCGAGAGCGGTGGCGTTATGGACAGAGCTGGCGCCTGCGATCAGCAGGACAGAAGCGA
This sequence comes from Tardiphaga sp. 37S4, assembly GCF_021044645.1. Classification (NCBI taxonomy): domain Bacteria; kingdom Pseudomonadati; phylum Pseudomonadota; class Alphaproteobacteria; order Hyphomicrobiales; family Nitrobacteraceae; genus Tardiphaga; species Tardiphaga sp. 37S4. The sequence continues at coordinate 161,724 of NZ_CP088008.1, forward strand.
GGCCGGCATGAAAGCCAGCGCGCGATGTCCGCAATCTCGTTTTGCGTGCGAAACCGCTCAGCACGTATGAACCCACCCAAGTCGACAACTCTCTCGCTACCCCATGCGGCGACAGAGAGTGAACGTACTCTTAAAACGGGAGGGTTAACCGAGATTTACAACCCATCCCCCCAAGCGGGCTTTTCAGCCAGCCATTAAACTTAACCCATTGAGTATGGCGAAAAATAGTCCTCTGCCGGGTTCCAGATGGACGATGGTTAATCTGGATAAAGGGCGAAACGTAAAAAGGGCTCCACCGGAAGGTGAAGCCCTTGATAAGTCTTCAGAATATTAGCGCCGACGTCGCAGTTTAGCGGGTTACCGTGCGGCGCGGCTTCTGGCCGGGTGCCACCGGTTGAGGTGCCGGGGCACCGCCGCCGAACAGGCGCTCGAAGAAGGACAGGCCGCCATTGCTGGCCATGCGCGAGCCGTTGTCGTTGAAGGCCACGCCTTGCGGGATATCCGCGCGCGGGCGCGAATAGCTCGGCTGGGCCCGGGCGACGACCTGTTCCAGATCCTTGTTCTTGCCGCCGCGGAGCAACTGCATCATCTGCGCGTCGCGTCCGTAGATATCCTTGCGCAGCTGCAGCTTGCCACCGTCATCGACGAAGGCTGTCTGGTAAGTGATGTTCACCGGGATCGGCGTCGGGAATTTCAGATCGATCTCGCTGCGGCCATACATGCCGCGAACCTTCTCCGGCGTGTAGTGCTCGTTCGGCATCGTGATGTTCAGCAGCGTCGCGGCGTATTGATCCGGATTCTGCACGCGCATGCAGCCGTGGCTGAAGGCGCGCTCGTCGCGACCGAACAGGTTCTTGTCCGGTGTATCGTGCTGATAGACGAGGAACTTGTTCGGGAAGTTGAAGCGGATGCGGCCCAGCGCGTTGGCTTCACCAGGGGGCTGCGCAATGTGGATGCTGCCGTCGGAATTGCGCGTCAGCTTGAGGCCCATGCGGTCAAGCACCGTCGGGTCCTGCTGCAGAGCGGGCAGGTATTCGTTGTAGATGATCGACGGCGGCACGTTCCAGGTCGGGTTGACCGTGATGTACTTCATCGTCTCGGTCATCAGCGGCGTGGCGTGATTGCCCGGCTTGCCGACGACGACGCGTGTGGTCCAGACCTGCGCGCCGTTCTGCATCACTTTCAGCGTATAGTCCGGGATGTTCAGCATCACATAGGCATTGCCGACTGCGGACGCGCCGAGCTGGCGTGGCAGCCAGCGCCAACGCTCCATGTTGACCAGCACCGTATCGATGTGGCGGTCGCGCTTCGGCGAATTCATCGCGCGCACGGTGGCCTCGTCCAGCACGCCGGTGGCCTTCAGATCGTTGCTGGCCTGATACTTGCGAACGGCCTCGGCGACGGCAGCGTCGTATTTGGTCTCGGCCGGATTTTCGACGTTGAGGCGAGCGCGCAGCAACGGCACGCGCGGGTCGTCCGTCACGGTCGGGTTCGGATTTTTCTTCGTGGCCTTGGCGAAACGCAGCGCCGGGCCTTCGCCGATCGGCTGTACGGGCATTGCGGTTTCGCCGCGCAGTTCAGCGAGCTTCTTCTTCAGCTCCTGATAGCCCTTGTGCGGCGGGTTGTAGGCGTCGAGGGTTGCCGAAGCGTTCTTCGCCGTCGAGATATTGGCGAGCACTTCCGCCGGATCGGTCGGATGCTCCGGATACATGATGTCGCCAGTCACCTGCGACCAGTGCATGCGGCCGCTCTGTGCCTGGCGGGCGTAATCGAGCATGCTGGCGGTGAGCTTCAGCTCCGCCTCGGCGAGCGCATCGGGCGTATTCGCCGCGGTGAAATCCGGCACGGGATAATCGGCGGTGTCGAGGCCGTCAGAAGCGGCGTCCTTGAGGCGCGCAATGACGCCCTTGGCGGCAGGGGTCGTTGCGCCAGCCTGGGTCCAGAGCGGTGCGAAGTCACGTGCGGTGTAGAACTTCTCGACCGCGGCGCGCTCGCCCTTGCGGTCGAAATAGCGCGTGGACTTGGCGCCGAACATATCGCGCAGTTTCTCGGCGACGGGCTGATCGCTGGACGCAACGGTGGTCGCGGGCTTGGCGATGTCCTTGGCGACATCCTTCGGCGGCTCGGCTGCGGGCGCAGGAGGTGCCACAGCAGTCGCGGCCGGCGGTGTCGCAGCGGCGGGCGCGGTTACAGCCTCGCTCGGCTTCACATCCGCAGGCGCTTGCACGGCCTCGGTTGCCTTTGGCGTATCGGTCGAGACCGAACCAATGGTCTTCTCGGACGCCTTGGTTGCATCGGGCACGGACGCCGTGGTGTCGGCCTTCGGCGCCTCGGCCTTGAAGTCGGCAGCGGTCGGCGGGGCAACATTGGCGGGTTCGGGGCGCGGCACCGCCGCATCGATGGCGAGTTCGGAGACACTGTCGCGGGGCGCTGCGCTCTGGGCAGCAGCTGCGGCGCCAGCGGAAACCGTCAGGAATGTCGCGGCCACGGCCATCAGCACGCGGTCGAATCCCGAGCGGCCCTTGGAATAGTCTCGCATTCTCGCACCTCGTTAGGTGAGCTGTTCCGGCATGGAACAGTTCTAGTCTGACATCATCAGCTTCGGTTGAAGCAGTCGCGCTGTTTTGCCTGCTCGCTCCGATTCAGAGCGCTTCCTGTGCAGACGATACACGCGCCCGGCACAAGCGCTAGCGCTTGTCGGACAAGTCACAACAAACTGACCTCAACCTCCCCGGTTTGCAACGCATACCGAGGTTTCACCGATGCTTTTGACTTTGTGTGTCACCAGACCGCAACGGTTCAAGTTCCATAGCGATCGCAACAACATGTTCAATCGCGTGGGAGGCGAGAAGTTCAGTTCGACGGTGCGGAATCCGCAATCGATGAATCTTTCTCCGCTGCCTCATCGAGCTTGCGGTAGAGCGTCGACCGGCCGATTTTGAGGCGCCGTGCAACTTCCGACATCTGACCGCGATAGTGCGCAATGGCAAAGCGGATGATCTCGGATTCGAGCTCTTCCAGTGCCCTTACCTCGTTCTCCGCTGTCAGCATGGACAGGCTTCCGGCGGCGAGCGATATCGGGGCTGCGTCGATGCCCGGTACCATGGTCGGCGCCATCGTGTGGAAGACGGGGTCTACAATCAGCGGCGCGACCGCCGATGCCACGATCGATGGAGCGTACGCGGTCGTTTGCGGGAAGTCGGCCAGTCCGAGTTGATCGCCTTCGCTCATCACCACGGCGCGGTAGACGGCATTTTCCAGCTGCCGGATATTGCCCGGCCAGTCGAGCTGCGTGAGCATCGTCATGGCGTCGCCGGCGATGCTGGTAATCGGCCTGTTCTCCTCGGCGCAGAAACGCGCCAGGAAATGCCGCAGCAGATATGGAATGTCCTCGCGGCGCGCCCGGAGCGGCGGCACCGTCAGCGGCAGCACATGCAGGCGATAGAACAGATCTTCGCGGAATTGCCCGGCTTTGACGAGATCGAGCAGCTTGCGGTTGGTAGCCGAAATGATGCGGACATCGACCTTGACCGGCTTGCGCCCGCCCACGGCCTCGACCGAACCTTCCTGAAGCGCGCGCAGCAGCTTCACTTGTGCCGATAGCGGTAGCTCGCCGACTTCGTCGAGAAACAGCGTGCCGCCGTGCGCCTCGACAAACTTGCCGAGATGCCGGTCGGTAGCGCCCGTAAAGGCGCCCTTCTCGTGGCCGAACAGGATCGACTCCACGAGGTTGTCAGGAATGGCGCCACAATTCACAGCTACGAACGGCTTGCTGCTGCGTTCGCCCGAGCCGTGGATGGCGCGCGCGATCAATTCCTTGCCCACGCCGGACTCGCCTTCGATCAGCACGGGGATCGTGGAGGTCGCCGCCTTGCGTGCGGTGCGCAGCACGGCGTCCATGCCGGCATTGCGTGTGACGATGTCGGCAAAAGTGAGCTTGCCTTCGCGGCTGTGCCTGATGCGCTGCAATTCGCCTTTCAACGCACTGGTATTGAGCGCATTGCGCAGGCTCACCTGCAGACGTTCGACGCCGACAGGTTTGACGACGAAATCATGTGCGCCGGCACGCATGGCGGACACAACATTCTCGATACCGCCATGGGCGGTCTGGACGATGACGGGGATACTGAGGCCGCTATCGCGGATCTTGTCGAGCACGCCCATGCCGTCGAGGCCGGGCATCATCAGGTCGAGGACCAGAGCATCGATGGCGGCCGCTTCGGGATCAATCAGCCGGGCCATGGCAGCGTCGCCGCTATCGACCGTGATGGCCTCATAGCCGCAGCGCTGCACCATGTTTTCGAGGAGGCGGCGCTGGACGGCGTCGTCATCTGCGATGAGGATTCGTTCGGCCATGGCAACTCCAGAGCGGGTATGTCCCGATTTGAGCCACCATGGCGATCAAAGCCTTAATGCTTTCATAACACCGGGGCGAGGTAAGCCGTCGCATAGGGCCAGACTTCGCGGGCACCGCGATAGATCATGTCACCCGCCACATAGAGAATGATGGCGAGGCCGACATAGGCGATCCAGCGGTGCTTCTGCAGCAGCTTGGCGATGAAGGAGGCGGCGAGACCCATCAGCGCGATCGACAGCACGAGGCCGAAGATCAGGATGCTCGGGTGCTCACGCGCAGCACCCGCGACCGCGAGGACGTTGTCCAGCGACATCGACACATCGGCGACGGTGATCTGCCAGATCGCCTGGCCCAGCGTCTTGCGCGGGCCGTTGGCCGTGCCATCGGCATTGAGCTGGTTCTCGAGCGCGTCGAGATCGTGCTCATGGCCGGCGCGCAATTCGCGCCACATCTTCCAGCACACCCACAGCAAGAGGATGCCGCCGGCCAGAAGCAGGCCGATGATCTGCAGCAGTTGGACGGTGATGCTGGCGAAGCCGATGCGCAGGATGGTGGCGGCGATGATGCCGATCAGGATGGCTTTGCCGCGCTGTTCCTTGGGAAGGCCGGCGGCCGCAAGGCCGATCACGATGGCGTTGTCGCCGGCGAGGACCAGGTCGATCATCACGACCTGGAAAAGTGCAGTCATAGCTTCAGCGGTGAAGAAGTCTGTCATGTGGGCCACTCCGTATGAACGTCCAGTCCGACATCACAGTTCGGGTGAACTGCCAGAGGGGCCCGGGCCAGGACGTGCTTGTTAAAAGTCGTACTTTGCAAAACATGCGGGTTTGATCCCGCGCTTGATCCGATCCGTTACTCGGGTTGATCGGAGAGGGTGACGAGCCGAACCATCTGGTCGGGCTCAATGAAGATGCTGATTCCGACCCCGATGAAGGTCAGGACGCCGGCGACATCGAACCAGGTCGCGCGCCGCGCGAAGTTCCGCGGAATCAGCGCGCCACCGGCCATCAATGCTGCAAGTGCGAATAGCAGGGTGGCGACCATCGGCGCCAGCGCATCGAGCGAGACAAATGCGCGCAAGGCCAGTGCCGCGGTCAGCGCCAGCAAAAGGGTTGCGGCAAACAGCTCCTTGACCCGGTGAGGGGCAGGAGGCGCATAATTGCGGCCAATGCTGTTGCGATCCGTAAAGGCCATCGTTGTCCTGTCGGGTATCGTTTCATCCCGTCCGCAACGTTCTTGCAGCTCGATAGTCGTGCTACAGGAAGTCGTCAGATCTTTAATTCACACTGGATAGTTTCGTAATCATGAAACGTGGCGAAAATCAAGAGGATTTCGCTGGAGTGCAGCGCGGCAAAGCCTTGCCGGAAGCGCGGCAGTTGCGAAAACAGGCTGGGGATTGGCTGAAGGCGCGGCGAGCGGAAGCCGGGTTGTCGCAGGTCGATCTCGCCGCAAAACTTGGTCTCAAATATTACACGTTCATCTCGCAGGTTGAGAACGGCTTCAGTCGGGTGCCCACCGAAACGATGGAAGCATGGGCCATTCAGCTCGGTCTGGAGCCGGCCGCCTTCGCAAAACATTTGCTGGTCTATTACGAGCCGGAATTGCACCGGCTGCTGTTTGGAGCACCCAAATGAACGTCATCGCATTTCAGCGCAAACCGCTGCAGGGCGCGTGGAGCGAGACCGAGCTCGCAACGCTTGCCGACACGATCAATCTCGGGCATCGCGGCCGCGAATGGGAGACTGGCATCACTGAGAACGGCGATGCGCAGCTCTATCTGCTGGGACCGCAGCCGGAGCAGGCCTGCGAATTGTGCGTATCGCGCGTGGATGGCCAGTACATTCTCGAAGACGGCACCGGGCGCCTGTTGTTCGAGCATCGCAGCCTGCCGCTGGTGGCGGCGCATGCCCGCACTGCGCTGCGCGGGACGCGATGGTGGCTTGTCGCACGGATTGTCATGGTGTGGTGTACGATTCGCCATATGCTTCATGACGAGATCGAACCCTTGATGACCGAGGGCGAAGAACTGCTTGTCCATTTCGCTCCGCAGCTCGCTGCTTTCGTGTGACGGCTGCATCCAACCGAAAGTATTCATGACGAAATCTGCGACTGCTCGGACTGCCAAGCCTGCTCGAAAGACCGCTTCTCGCAAAACTGTTTCGCGCAAATCCGCTCCGGCCAAAAAAGCGGTGAGCAAGCTGGCGTCGAAATCATCGGCCAAATCGCCGGGGGGCAAGCTGCCGGAATGGAATCTTGCGGATCTCTACACGGCGATCGACGCGCCGGAGATTGCCGGGGATCTCGACAAGATTGACGCCGAATGCGCGGCATTCGAAGCCGATTACAAGGGCAAGCTCGCGGAAGAGACGGCTAAGCCCGGCGGCGGTGTGTGGCTCGCGGGCGCTGTTCGCCGTTATGAGGCGATCGACGATCTGGCCGGCCGGCTCGGCTCCTATGCCGGTCTCGTCCATGCCGGCGACAGCGTCGATCCTGCGATTTCGAAATTCTACGGCGACGTCTCCGAGCGCATCACCGCGGCGTCGGTGCATCTCCTCTTCTTCGGCCTCGAACTCAATCGTGTCGACGATGCCGTGATCGAGCAGGCGATGCAGACGCCCGAGCTTGGCCACTACCGGCCGTGGATCGAAGACAGCCGCAAGGACAAGCCCTATCAGCTCGAAGACCGCGTCGAGCAGCTGTTTCACGAAAAGTCCCAGACCGGTTATGGCGCCTTCAACCGCCTGTTTGATCAGACAATCGCGGGGCTTCGCTTCAAGCTCGGCGGCAAGGAGTTGGCGATCGAGCCAACGTTGACCATGCTGCAGGACCGCGCTCCGGCCAAGCGCAAGGCGGCCGGGCAAGCGCTGGCGAAAACCTTCAAGGCCAATGAGCGCACCTTCGCGCTGATCACCAATACGCTGGCCAAGGACAAGGAAATCTCCGACCGCTGGCGCGGTTTCCAGGACATTGCGGATTCCCGCCATCTCAACAATCGCGTCGAGCGCGAAGTGGTGGACGCACTAGTATCATCGGTGCGCGCGGCCTATCCGCGGCTGTCGCATCGCTACTATCAGTTGAAGGCGCGCTGGTTCGGCAAGAAGAAGCTCGCCCATTGGGACCGCAACGCGCCGCTGCCATTCGCACCGACCGGCACGATTCCATGGTCGGACGCGCAGGACATGGTGCTGACCGCCTATGGCGCGTTTTCACCCGACATGGCCAATATCGCCAAGCGCTTCTTCACCGATCGCTGGATCGATGCGCCGGTGCGCCCGGGCAAGGCGCCCGGAGCGTTCTCGCATCCGACCACGCCGTCGGCGCATCCCTATGTGTTGATGAACTATCAGGGTAAGCCGCGCGATGTCATGACGCTCGCCCACGAACTCGGCCACGGCGTGCATCAGGTGCTCGCCGCCCGCAACGGCGCGCTGATGGCGCCGACGCCGCTGACGCTGGCCGAAACCGCCAGCGTGTTCGGCGAGATGCTGACCTTCAAGCGACTGCTGTCGCAGACCAGGAGCGCCAAGCAGCGTCAGGCGCTGCTGGCGGGGAAGGTCGAGGACATGATCAACACGGTGGTGCGGCAGATCGCGTTCTATTCATTCGAGCGCGCTGTTCACACCGAGCGTCGCCACGGCGAACTCACGGCGCAGCGGCTCGGCGAACTCTGGCTCAGCGTGCAAACCGAAAGCCTCGGGCCCGCGATCGAGATCAAGCCGGGTTACGAGAACTTCTGGATGTACATCCCGCACTTCATCCATTCGCCGTTCTACGTCTATGCCTATGCCTTCGGCGATTGCTTGGTGAACTCGCTCTATGCGGTCTACGAGAACGCCCAGGAAGGGTTTGCGGATCGCTACCTCGCGATGCTCGCCGCTGGAGGCACCAAGCACTATTCCGAATTGCTCAAGCCCTTCGGCCTCGACGCCAAGGACCCGACCTTCTGGGACGGCGGCCTGTCAGTCATCGCCGGGATGATCGATGAGCTTGAAGCGATGGGGTAGGCGTACGTAAAACATTTGTTGTACGTACGCGAGCTTTCTGTTATACATTCCGTACAACAGGGAGCTGGACCTATGAATGGAGCTGCCCGGAATCCCGAATTCGAGGCAACGGCGCTTCAAATTCGTAAAATTGGTAATTCGGTGGGAGTGATTTTGCCGAAGGAATTGCTCGCGCGCCTCAATTTGAAGGAGGGCGACAAATTCTATCCGGTTGAACAGCCAGACGGAAGCTTGCGGCTGTCTCCCTTCAATCCGAAGCATGCGCGGACGATGGAAATCGCCCGCAAGGTGATGCACGAATACAGGGATACATTCGCCGCGCTGGCCAAATGAACGCGACATTCGAGCCATTGTGGCTTGATGTCGATGAAGTAATCGACATGCACGCGGAACAGCTTGCTATGTTTGGTGGTCCCGAAGGTGTTCGGGACCACGGCCTCCTTGAGTCGGCAGTGCTACGGCCGATCAATCAATGGCATTACGGCGAGACTGATATGGCGGCGCTTGCTGCAGCTTATGGATACGGTCTCGCCAAAAATCATGCGTTCGTTGATGGCAACAAACGCATCGCCTTTCATGCGATGATGGTGTTCTTGCGCATGAATGATATCTCGTTCGCCCCAGATCCCGGCGAAGCTACAGAGATCATCCTTGCCCTTGCTGCCGGCGAAGTCAGCGAGCAATCGCTCACGCGCTGGATTCGGGACAACTGGCCCGCCTAATGCACTGCGGTATGTAAAGATTGCCGTGGTATGCCACGAACCGTTGCTCTCCATATCCAATTGCGCTAATTCCGTGGCAACATACGAAATACGAGGCGGGAGACCCTGATGTCCGATCACAGCGAAGTCGCTTACACCACGGCCGATGGCAACGACTATCCGGCGCATGAGCAGACCTATGAGGGCTTTCTCATGCTGGTGAAGTGGGGCACCATCGGCGTCATCGCCATCGTGGCCCTGATGGGCATCTTCCTCACCTGATCTATCGCCGATTGCGCCGCCCGACTCGGGTGGCGTCCTGTCCTGTTTGCTCACGCGCGTGCCTTGCGCCGCCGGAGGCCCCATGAAGATTGCCGTTGCCAAGGAAATCGATCCGTCCGAACCGCGCGTGGCGATCTCGCCCGACACGGTGAAGAAGTTCAAGGCGCTCGGCGTCGATGTGGCGATTGAGCCTGGCGCCGGCATCAAGTCCGGCCTGCCGGATTCGGAATACACGGCCGTCGGCGCCACCATCAGCGCCGATGCGGTGAAGGATGCCGACATCGTCATCAAGGTGAAGCGTCCTGAGGTGTCCGAACTAGCCGGTTACAAGCGCGGTGCGCTGGTGATCGCGATCATGGACCCCTATGGCAACGACGCGGCGCTGAAGGCGATGGCGGATGCCGGCGTGTCGGCCTTCGCGATGGAGCTGATGCCGCGCATCACCCGTGCGCAGGTGATGGACGTGCTGTCCAGCCAGGCCAATCTCGCCGGCTACCGCGCCGTCATCGAGGCCGCCGAGAGCTTCGGCCGCGCCTTCCCGATGATGATGACCGCGGCCGGCACCATTCCGGCCGCCAAGGTATTCGTGATGGGCGTCGGCGTCGCCGGCCTGCAGGCGATCGCGACCGCGCGCCGCTTGGGCGCGGTGGTCACCGCGACGGATGTGCGTCCGGCCACCAAAGAGCAGGTCGAGAGCCTCGGCGCGAAATTCCTGGCCGTGGAAGACGACGAGTTCAAGAACGCGCAGACTGCCGGCGGTTACGCCAAGGAAATGTCCAAGGAATATCAGGCCAAGCAGGCCGCGCTCACCGCCGAGCACATCAAGAAGCAGGACATCATTATCACCACCGCGCTGATCCCGGGCCGTCCGGCGCCGCGTCTGGTCACCGCCGAGATGGTGGCGTCCATGAAGCCCGGTTCGGTGCTGGTCGATCTTGCGGTCGAACGCGGCGGCAATGTCGAAGGCGCCAAGCCCGGCGAAGTCGCTGACGTCAACGGCATCAAGATCGTTGGTTATACCAATGTCGCCGGCCGCGTCGCCGCCTCGGCGTCGAGCCTCTATGCGCGCAATCTGTTCTCGTTCATCGAAACGTTGGTCAACAAAGAGACCAAGGCGCTCGCGGTGAACTGGGACGACGAACTGGTCAAGGCAACGGCTTTGACCAAGGACGGCGCCGTCATTCATCCGAACTTTCAGCCGAAGACCGCTTAAGGAGCGCTGCCATGGATCATGCCTCGCTGGTCAGCCCGTTCGTCTTTCAGCTCTCGATCTTCGTGCTCGCCGTGTTCGTCGGGTATTTCGTGGTGTGGTCGGTGACGCCCGCGCTGCATACGCCGCTGATGTCGGTGACCAACGCGATCTCCTCGGTGATCGTGGTCGGCGCACTGCTCGCGGTCGGCGTCAATATGGTCGGCAGTGGCGGCGCCTTGGCGCGCGGCTTCGGCTTCGTCGCGCTGATCTTTGCATGCGTCAATATTTTCGGCGGCTTCCTGGTCACGCAGCGCATGCTTGCGATGTACCAGAAGAAAAAGAAGTAAGGGCAGCCCGATGAACGCCAATCTCGCCGCACTGCTCTATCTCGTCGCGGGCATCCTCTTCATCCTGTCGCTGCGCGGGCTGTCCAGCCCGGCGTCCAGCCGCCAGGGCAATTTCCTCGGTATGGCCGGCATGGTCATCGCCGTGGGCACCACGCTGGCCGCGCATCCGCCGGCCGATGGGCTCGGCTGGGTCCTGGTGATCCTCGGTATCGCCATCGGTGGCGGCATCGGCGCGGTCATCGCCAAGCGCGTGCCGATGACCTCGATGCCCGAACTGGTCGCGGCCTTCCACTCGCTGGTCGGCATGGCCGCTGTGCTGGTTGCCGCGGGCGCGTTCTATGCGCCGGAAGCCTTCGGCATTCTCGATCCGGTAACCAAGAAGATCGTCGGCGCCAGCCTCGTCGAAATGTCGCTCGGCGTCGCCATCGGCGCGCTGACCTTCACCGGCTCGGTGATCGCGTTCGCCAAGCTCTCCGGCCGCATGAGCGGCTCGCCGATCATCCTGCCGGCGCGTCACATCATCAATATCGCGCTTGCCCTGGCGCTAGTGTTCTTCATCTTCGGTCTGGTCCGTTCGGGCAGTGCCGTCGACTTCTGGCTCATCACCGTCATCGCGCTGGTGCTCGGCGCGCTGCTGATCATCCCGATCGGCGGCGCCGACATGCCGGTCGTGATCTCGATGCTGAACTCCTATTCCGGCTGGGCAGCCGCGGGCATTGGCTTCACGCTGGGCAATTCCGCGCTGATCATCACCGGTGCGCTGGTCGGCTCGTCCGGCGCGATCCTGTCCTACATCATGTGCCACGCGATGAACCGTTCCTTCATCTCGGTCATCCTCGGCGGCTTCGGCGGCGAGACCGCGGCGGCCGGTGGTGGCTCGGGCGAACAGAAGCCGGCCAAGCTCGGCTCGGCGGACGACGCGGCCTTCATCATGAAGAATGCGCAGAAGGTCATCATCGTGCCCGGCTACGGCATGGCGGTGGCGCAGGCGCAGCATGCTTTGAGAGAGATGGCCGACACGCTGAAGAAGGAAGGCGTCGAGGTGAAATACGCCATTCATCCGGTGGCAGGCCGTATGCCCGGCCACATGAACGTGCTGCTGGCGGAAGCCAACGTGCCTTATGATGAGGTGTTCGAACTCGAGGACATCAATTCGGAATTCGCGCAGGCTGACATCGCCTTCGTGATCGGCGCCAACGACGTCACCAATCCGGCGGCGGAAGACGACAAGACTTCGCCGATCTACGGCATGCCGGTGCTGCAGGTGTGGAAGGCCGGCACCGTGATGTTCATCAAGCGCTCGCTGGCGTCCGGCTATGCCGGCATCGATAACCCGCTGTTCTATCGCGACAACACCATGATGCTGCTCGGCGACGCGAAGAAGGTGACGGAGAACATCGTGAAGGCGATGTAAGTCCCACCCTGATGACCTTCATCAAAACGCCCGGCTACAAGCCGGGCGTTTTTTGTTTGAAAGGTCAGCTCGCAGCGTCTTCCTTTGGCAAGCGATACAGCGCGCACAGCTTGTTGCCGTCGGGGTCGCGCAGATAGGCCAGATAAAGCTTCACGCCGCCTTCGCGGATGCCCGGCGGTTCTTCGCAGGTGGTGGCGCCATTGGCGATGCCGGCGGCGTGCCAGGCATCGGCTTCTTCCTGCGATTTGGCGAGAAAGCCGATGGTGCCGCCATTGGCAGCGCAAGCAGGCTCGCCATTGATCGGCTTCGACACCGAGAAAGTACCGGTCTTGGTCCGCCAGAAAACCCGGTGGCGATCGACGGCGCCGGGCGGGACGCCCAGCGTGCCGAGCAGCTTGTCATAAAACGACTTCGCGGCTTCGAGGTCGTTGGTGCCGATCATGACATGTGAAAACATCTCGCTTCCTCTCCCACTTTCTTGCAAACTCACCTTCAGGTGATACGCAACTATACGCATCATATGCAGTTTGGCGAGACGGCATGATCCCGCCGCGCAATCGGTTTTATGGGTCTGCAATAGCGGCGTGTCGCTTGCTGCCGAACCCGTTTTCAATCAGGACACTTGCTTGATGTCAGCACATCCCATGCCCAGATCGTCCTGGATTTTCCCCACGTTGGCCGTTCTGCTTTTTGTCGCGACGTCGATTCCTTCGCTCGGGATCGGATTCACGGAGACGACTGCTGGCATTGTGTTCGCGGTCGTTCTGCTGGTCATCCTGTTCGGCACGGTGTTCGCCGCCGTGCATCATGCCGAAGTCATCGCACACAAGATCGGCGAACCGTTCGGCACGCTGTTGCTGACACTGGCCGTGACTATCATCGAGGTGGCGCTGATCGCCTCCATCATGCTGGGTGACAAGGCCGTCCCGACGCTGGCGCGCGATACTGTCTTCGCGGTGGTGATGATCGTTTGCAACGGGTTGGTTGGCATCTGCATCCTCGTCGGAGGGTTGCGTTACCGAGAGCAGGATTTTCAGGTCACGGGGTCGAATATTTATCTCAGCGTACTGATTGTGATGGCGACGATCACACTGATCCTGCCGAACTACACCCTGACCACTCCGGGACCTTTCTATTCGAACGCACAGCTCGCCTTCGTCAGCGTTGCCACCATCATGCTCTATGCGGTGTTTCTCTACACACAGACCATCCGACATCAGGATTACTTCGTTGCAGACGGAAGTAGCGAAGGTGCCGCAGGCGGGCATGTTTCCAACCGTCTTCTGGCCGTCAGCGCCGTTTTGCTGCTGGTCTCGTTGCTGGCGGTGGTGCTGCTGGCGAAGAAATTCTCGCTGGTGGTGGATGCCGGCATTGAACGGATCGGCGCGCCGGAAGCCTTTGCCGGTATTCTCGTGGCGCTGCTGATCCTGCTGCCGGAAAGCGTCGCCGCCATTTCTGCCGCGCGTGGCAACGATCTGCAGAAGAGCATCAACCTCGCACTCGGTTCATCGCTCGCCACCATCGGACTGACGATACCTGCGGTTGCGGTGGCAGCCTATGCGTTAAACAAGGAACTGGTGCTCGGTCTCAGTGCGCAGAAGATGGTGCTGCTGGTGATGACCTTCGTGCTGAGCATGCTGACCTTTGGCACCGGACGCACAAACATCCTGTTCGGGCTGGTTCACTTGGTAGTGTTTGCGGTATTCATCTTCATGGTGTTTGTGCCGTGACCACTTTGGAGAATGAGACGATGCTCGCTGCCCAGTCCGACGTTCAGCAGGACACGCCCGAAGTTCGCGTCACCGAATGGCGACTCGCGCCTGGCGCGGCGACTGGTCACCACACCCATGGGATGGACTATGTGATCGTTCCGATCACCACGAGCGTGATGACCATCGTTGCGCCGGACGGCACCCGTTCGCAGGCGCCGATCACGACCGGCAAATCCTATTTCCGCAAGGCAGGCGTCGAGCATGACGTTCTGAATGAAACCGACAAGGAAATCGTGTTTCTCGAGGTCGAGGTTAAGAAAGCTTAACCTTGTCTGCCTCCAGCGGCTGCCGGTTCATCGTGCTTAGCCTGCTGAGGACGACCTGAAACAATTCAATGCGACGGATTGGAACTTTGCCTTCGATCCGTCGCGATTGATCCCTGAATCAGCCTCAAATTCCTAGCATGAAGCAGCTTGGGGAAGAGGCCGGTTCATGCTGCACAAGTATCTCTCGAAGTTCACCATCGATATCTTGCCGTCGATTCTGGCGACGATCGTGGGTGCCTATATCGTCAATCACTACATCATCCCGAAGGCGAGCCCGGATCGCCCCGCTGCGGCTGTCGCATCGACGTCTGCGGAGCCGAAGCCTGACACCAAGGCAGCGACAGCCAAGCCCGCCGAGAATTCTGCCGACCTCGCCAATCTGCCCGAATCGGCCCCGGCCAAGGCCGGCGATAAGCCAGTGGTCGAGAAGGCCAGCATCGAAAAGCCCGAGGCGGCCACGACACCCGAGCCGCGTCGCCATCAGCCGGCATTGCGCGAGAAGGCAGCGGCCAAACCCGCGCCGGCTCCGGCCGCGCCTGCGCCGGTCCTTGCCACCGTGGGCACTGCGCCAGCGGCGAATGCCAGCGCGGATGAACGCCGCGACGCCAACGATCTCGCCCGTGCTGCCATCGAGCGCCTGAACCGCAGCGAGCCGCGACCCCAGGAAGCTGCCCGTGCGCCTGAGACTCCGCGTGCACCGGAGGCGCCTCGGGTGCAGGAAGCCGCACGGACTGTTTCCCCTCCGTCGATGCAGCAGCTGCCACCGCCGATCGTGGTGGCGACGCCAAGCGTCGAGAAGCTCGATCCCATGCCCTCGCAGGCCGAACGCCCCGAAGTACGTCGCATTCGTCCGCCCGGTGACATCCCGACGCCGCAGCCGATGGATCTGCAGGCGGATGCTGCTGGCACACCGCGATCTGAGCGCACCAACGTGGCCGAAGATGTGCTGTCTGCGGCAAAGTCGGTGTTCAATTCGGTGATCCCGCGCCCGTTCGAGCGGTAAGGGAAACGGTGGATTTTCCGCGCGCCGCTCTCACGCATGCAGGGCGACGTCGTATTGGTATCAGCCTGACTCCTGCCAGCTTTAGCTAGCCCGCGCGTCCACCCGTGCGGGCGAGGCCGTTCCGCGCGGCATCGTCCTTCGGGCGCAGCGCGACCGCGCGGCTGTAGGAGTCTGCGGCCTTGGCCCTGTCGCCAAGCTTCTCATAGGTCGCGCCGCGGGTCAGCCAGACCTGCGCATTGCCCGGTGCCACCTGCGAAGCCTCGTCGAGATCCGCTGCGGCTTCCTGGTTTTTGCCGAGGGCGAGATAGCATTGCGCGCGGCCGAGCAGGGGATCGGCCTGCTGCGGCGTCAGGCCGTTGGCCGACGTAAAATCCGCGATGGCAAATTCATATTTCTTCTCGGACTGATAGAGCAGCCCGCGTTGGTAGAAGGTCTGCGCACTGTGCGGATCGAGGTCGAGTGCCTGATTGAAGGCCAGCAGCGCGTCATCGGGTTTGCCGGATTGTGCGAGCGCCTGCGCGCGTGCAGCGTGGATCTGTGCATCCTGCGGATTGGTCTTGCCGGCATTCGCGGGCGGCGGAGGCGCCAGAGCCGTCGTCTTCGGTTCGTCCTTGTCAGACCCTGGTGTTAGTGACGACAGGTTGAACGAGCATCCGGTGCCGCACAGACCCGTAACGATAAGGGCAATCGCGGTAAGACCGCGGGCGCCGAAGCGGGACGGGGACTTGCGGACGGGACATTCCATGCAGGGCCAATCTCACGCAGCGACCAATGACCTATTGGTAGCGCGACATCGGGCAAAATGCACCCGATCAAGACCAGCGCGCCAAAGAAGTAGTTCGCGCAAAAAGCAACTGCGCAAAAAAATAACGCGGGCTTTGGCCCGCGTTATCAAACTCGGTGGATGAAGTGCGCTTAGCGCGCCGGACGCGGAGCGCCCGCGCCGCCAGCGCCGGGACGGCCGCCACGATCGGCGCCAGGACCCGCGCCGAACACCGGCTTCGGCTTCATCGGCAGCAGGCCTTCGCGCTGCAGCTTCTTGCGAGCCAGCTTGCGTGCGCGACGCACAGCCTCAGCCTTCTCGCGAGCCTTCTTCTCAGAGGGCTTCTCGTAGTGACCGCGGAGCTTCATCTCGCGGAAAATACCCTCGCGCTGCATCTTCTTCTTCAGCGCCTTGAGAGCCTGATCGACGTTATTATCGCGAACGAGAACCTGCACGCGGCATCCTCTTTTCAATTGATCGGATTTGAATTTCGGTAAAGTGAAGGGCCGACAAAGGCCATGCCCTTAACCTCAAGGGCGCCGATGTACCAGATGAAATGGCGAATGTCCACCTTGCGGCGCCGTCATTTTAACCTTCTGGGCCGGGAAAATAACCTATTTTTTCCGAATTTTCCCGGGTGGGGATAGGGCAGGTTCCCTGTCTCGACAGGTATTGGAGCACGGACGCATAATTCCCGTGGCGACTCAGCCGGGACGCCGATTACGACCGGAGAGCATCATGAATGGGAAAAAATACGCGGCCGAGCTGATCGGCGCCTTTTGGCTCACATTTGCAGGCTGCGGCAGTGCCGTAATCGCGGCAGCATTTCCGCAGGTCGGTATCGGTCTCGTCGGCGTCTCGCTGGCCTTCGGCCTCAGCGTCGTGACCATGGCCTATGCCATCGGCCACGTTTCGGGCTGCCATCTCAATCCTGCGGTCACCGTGGGCCTTGCGGCAGGTGGACGTTTTCCCGCCGGCCAGATTCTCCCTTATGTGATTGCGCAGGTCGTCGGTGCGGTTGCAGGTGCGGCCGTGTTGTATGTCATCGCCAGCGGCGCTGCCGGTTTCGACCTTGCCAAGGGCTTTGCGTCGAACGGCTACGGCGATCATTCGCCCGGCAAATACAGCATGGTCGCGGGCTTCATCATGGAAGTGGTGATGACCATGATGTTCCTGTTCATCATTATGGGGTCCACGCACGGCAAGGCCCCTGCGGGCTTCGCGCCGCTGGCAATCGGGCTTGCGCTGGTGATGATCCACCTCGTCAGCATTCCAGTCACCAACACGTCGGTGAATCCGGCGCGCAGCACGGGGCCGGCATTGTTTGTCGGCGGCTGGGCACTGCAGCAGTTGTGGCTGTTCTGGGTGGCGCCGTTGGTTGGCGGTGTTCTCGGCGGCGCGATCTATCGCTGGCTGAGTGACGAGCCCGCTGGCGTAGTGGAAGGCAAGGCGGCCACCTGACGAATGAGGCGGTGAAGCCGGCGTCGTTACGTCGCCGGCTTCACCTCAACCACGTGGCCCATCTTGCGGCCGGGCTTCGGCGCGCCCTTGCCATAGAGATGCACGGTGGCGCCGGGGACGGTGAGCCACTTGCCGTAGTCGAGAATATCGTCGCCGATCAGGTTGATCATGGTGACCTGGCCGTGGCGGACGGGTTTGGCGAGCGGCCAGCCGGCGATGGCGCGGATGTGCTGTTCGAATTGCGACACTGAGGCGCCATCGAGCGTCCAGTGGCCGGAATTATGCACGCGCGGCGCAATTTCGTTCACGACAAGCGTCGCGCTGTCCTTACCGGGCACGACAAACAGTTCGACGGCAAAGACGCCGACATAGCCCAGCGCAGTGCCGATCTTCTCGGCGATCTCGCGTGCCTTCGCGGCAAGCGCGTCAGAGATGTGCGCGGGCGCATAGGAGAATTTCAGGATGTGATCGCGGTGCTCGTTTTCGGTGACGTCGAAACATTCGACGTGACCGTCGGCGCCGCGTGCAGCGATGACCGAAACCTCGCGTTCGAACGGCACGAAGGCTTCAAGGATCGCGGAATTGGTGCCGAGATCCTTCCAGACCTGATCGAGATCGTCACCCTCGCGGATGATTGCCTGGCCCTTGCCGTCATAACCGAAGCGACGCGTCTTGATGACAGCTGGCAGACCGATCTTCTTGACCGCTGCATGAAGCTCGCCAGCGTTCGCAACGCCTGCGTAACCGGCCGTGCCGATACCCAGTGACGTTACAAAATCCTTCTCGGCCAGACGATCCTGCGTGGTCTGCAGGATTGTCTGTGCGGGCAGAACCGGGCGCCGCGCGTCGAGGATCATCGCGGTGGCGGCCGGCACGTTCTCGAATTCGTAGGTGATGACGTCGCAATCACTGGCGAACAGTTCGAGCGCCTCGACATCCGCATATTCAGCGCATGTCGCGTTCTGCACGACATCGAAAGCCGGCGAATCCGGATCCGGTGAAAAAACCTGACAGCGGAGGCCGAGGCGCGCTGCGGACATCGCCAACATGCGACCGAGCTGGCCGCCACCGAGAATGCCGATCGTATCGCCCGGCTTGAGAACCTTCGTCACCACAGCGCTCACGCCGCACCTTCCGGCTTTTCAGCCACGGCATCGGTCTGCGCCTTGCGCCAGGCGGCGAGCTTTGTCGCCAGTGCTGTATCGTGCAGCGCCAGCACGCTCGCTGCGAGCAGTGCCGCATTGATCGCGCCGGGCTTGCCGATGGCCAGCGTGCCGACGGGCACGCCGCCCGGCATCTGTACGATCGAATAAAGCGAGTCGACGCCGGATAGCGCCTTGGATTCCACGGGCACGCCGAATACCGGGAGTTCCGTCAGCGCCGCGGCCATGCCGGGCAAATGCGCAGCGCCGCCGGCACCGGCGATGATGATCTGGAAGCCCGCTGCCTTGGCGCCCTTGGCGAATGCGACCAGCCGGTCCGGCGTGCGGTGGGCCGAGACGATGCGCGCCTCATGGGACACGCCGAGCGCAGTCAGCGTTTCGGCGGCGTGGCGCATGGTTTCCCAGTCCGACTGGCTTCCCATAATAATGGCGACGGGCGCGGTCATTCCGTATTTTCTTTCGCGAATCCAGAAAGATAGGCTGGAAATACAATGTCGTCCCCTTGCGTGGCAAGGAGCGTGGCAAACATGATCTCGTCTTGGTGAAGACTGGCAAGCCTTGTAACAAATCCCATGCAAAAGAAAACCCGAACGCCTGCTGCAAAGTCGGTCAAACGTTCCATGAAGCCGGCAGTTCGGGGTTCCAAGGCGTTGGTGTCGCTGCCGAAAAGCCGCGCGTCGGCGGTAGCGCTCACGATTCGGCGGCTGGAAGCGCAACTCACACAGGCCGAGGCGAAGATTGCCGAATTGCGAGCTTCGGCGGAAACCGACTTCCTGCTCGACATTCTCAACCGCCGTGGATTTGCCCGCGAGCTGACCCGCGCCGTGGCGATCGACCAGCTCACTTTCGTCTTCCGCGACATCAACGTGTCGGCTGGCGCCTCTGCAGGCGTCGCACTGCTGGGTCCCGATGTCGATGGCGAAGCCGCGTTGGTTCAGGCCGACAGGGCGATGTATGTGCGCAAGACCGCGCGACGCGCGAAAGTGTAGTTAGTCGATTGTCGGCGTTGGCGCCCTTACAGCGCGCTGAGGTCGTTTGGCACTTCGCCAAAGGCGCGGATCACCTGGGCGTCGCCGAACTCGCCGATCATCGGATCGCCGGTACGGCTGAAGGCCAGTGCGCCGATCGAACCTGGCGCACGGGACAATAGTTCGGCGCGGCGGATGGCGCCGGATGCGCTCTGACATTCCTCGGCGGCACCGGCGGCCGGCGAACCAGAGTCGTCGTGTAAGAAGGGCAGTGCGACATAATAGGTGATATCGGCCATGGTGCCCTCACGAGTCGATTGATCTCGGCACGAGAATGTTCTTATTTTGTTCTTATTGTCAAGTTTCGACAGCGCCTCGTTTGCAGTCGCCCCATTCCGCTCCTGTCAGGCCGCAATAGCTGGCTTGCGCGTTGCGAGCGTCACGTCGGCCAGCGCGAGCGCCATGGCGATCAATTCGCGGAGCCCAGCAGTTTTCACCGCGCCACAATGCGATGCTGGCCAGAATTAAGTCTGGCTGTCGTGCCTACGATGCCGCGCGAAAAGAGCGGCGGCCGTCGCGAAGCAAGGTTTTGACGACGGGCGAGTTCAACGCCCAGCCTGCTGCATTCACCGCGAGTTAAAGAAAGCCGATCCATCGATCATCGCGCGTTGAGTTCGCAGTCCTGGCCGTTCTTCAACCCACAGCCACAGCGCGACGCGTTGTCTCAGGCAATAATATCCGGGGTGATCTGGTCTTCGATAAAGGAGATCCGGTCTTTCAGCTGAAGCTTCCTCTTCTTCAACCGTTGCAGTCGCAAAAGATCGGGTGCCGGTGAATGTTGCAAGGCATCGATAGCGGCGTCGAGGTCGCGATGTTCCTGCTGCAATCGGGCGAGTTCTAACGGGAGTTCGCGATCTTCGTCGTCGTTCATGTTTCTAGCTGACTGGATTCGCAAGTCATTTGCGAGGAATTTCTAGGATGACTATCGCCGGTGCAGGCGCACCACGCAAGCCGTCCGGTTCCATGTTTTTGCGGCGCGATCAGGTCACGATTCGTTTCGCACGATACCTGAAACTCAAAATACACTTTTCAATACCCATCGACAGATGTCCACTGTCATGTAGAATTCATCGTCCAACCGAACGTATCCTGAGGTTCAATCCTACCGAGGAGTTTTCGAATGGCACTACAGGCGCATCTCGTCGAACTGGAACGCAAGCACAAAGTTCTCGAAAGCGAATTGCACGAAGCGCTCGTGCACCTGTCTACCGACGATCTCCGCATCGTCGAACTCAAGCGTCGAAAACTGATGGTCAGGGACGAAATCCAGCGTCTCAAAAATGGGGCCAGCGAAACGGTGCACTGATCAACGGCTGCACTGATCAGCGAACGATAAATCACAGCATCGACATCGCCGTCTACGTCACTGCTTTCGCGTAGGTGCGATGACGTCTTCCCCTCATCCCGCGATAGGTTTGCGACGAAGCTCCAGTATTCGGTTGGCCTGGATCGCTTCGCCTGCAACCTTTCGCGTTCAATGTCCCGCCATCTCAGCCACGTAGTCCGCGATGGCCAGCGATGATGTCAGCCCCGGTGACTCGATGCCGAACAGGTTGATAAGGCCCGGCACGCCATGGGTCTGGGCACCCTGGATCATGAAATCCTGCACCGCGACTGCGGGCGGCACGATCTTCGGCCGCATTCCTGAATAGCTCGGCATTAATGCGCCGTCCGGCAGACTTGGCCAGTAGCGCCTGATAGCCGGATAGAACCTCTCTCCGCGTGCCGGATCGACCGTGTAGTCGATGTGATCCACCCACTCGACGTCAGGGCCGAAACGCGCCTGGCCGGCCAGATCGAGCGTGAGATGCACGCCGAGGCCGCCCGGTTCCGGCACGGGATAGATCAGCCGCGAGAACGGTGCTTTCGCATTGCAGCTGAAGTAGCAGCCCTTCGCCAGATAAGCGGGCGGTATGAGGTCGAGCGGCATGCCGTCGAGCATGCGGGCGATCGCGGTTGCGGACAGGCCTGCGGAATTGATCAGCATGTCGCAGCTGAGTGTCATCGGAGCCTCGCCGCCGACATCCAGTTCGAAACCGTCGGCGGTGACCCGGCCACGTTCCAGGGGAGCGAGGAATGCGAAGGCCGCGCCGGCGGCTTCCGCTTCACCGCGCAGCGACAACATGTAGCTGTGGCTATCGACGATTCCGGTGGAGGGGGACAACAGCGCCGCTTCGCAAGCCAATGCCGGCTCCAGCGCCCGTGCCTCTGTCCCGGATAATTGCTCGAGATCAGCGACGCCATTGGCTTCGGCATGCGCTTTGATCGACGCCAGTTTGGCGATCTCCTCCGGACGTGTGGCGACGATCAGTTTCCCGGAGTTGCGATGTGGGATGCCGCGATCGCGGCAATAATCATAGAGCGCCTGTTTTCCAGCGACGCAGAGCCGTGCCATCAGGCTTCCGGCCGGATAATAGATGCCGGCATGGATGACCTCGCTGTTGCGCGACGAGGTCACGGTACCAATCGCGTCCGCGGCCTCCAGCACGATGACCTCGCGTCCCGCTTCCGCCAGTCGCCGGGCGATCGCAAGACCCACGACGCCGGCGCCCACCACCACGCATTCAACCTTGTCCATGTCGCGTCCGATAGTTTGCTGCGCCGGTCAGCTGCGGTTCGACCTTGCGCATGTGGCGCATTAGTAAAACATTAAGCATCACAGCTAATTACCACCAAATTTCGCCGCATTCTGCAGGTGCGACGATACGCATTTACCTGATCCACATACCTGTAACCAAACACTCACGCTGCGAATACGCGGGTGTGTAATGACTGGCAAGATCGGGCGATCAGACAGCAAGGCGGCAGTGTCCGTCATCGCAGTCGCGTGCCTTCTCGGCAGCATTGCCGGAGCCCACGCAGAATCCCCGGCGGTTCATTATATCAGTGAACTCGACCCGCAAATGATCTGGCAGATCCTCATCGGTGGATTTGTCGCGCTGGCATTTCTCGCCGCCATTGTGCTGTGGGTCGCCTCGGCGCTGCGCAATGTGCGTCGCGAGCAGCATCGTCGCAATGCGTTTGTCGGTTCTGCCCTCAATCATCTCGGCCAAGGCATCGTGATGCTCGACGACCAGAAGCGGGTCGTGTTTTGCAACGATCGCTATCTTGAGATCTACGACCTGACGCGCGCCGACATCACCAAGGATATTACCGGTCCAGAATTGCGTGAGTTACGCCGCCAGCGTGGCAAGCTCGATCTGGCCACCCAGAGCTTCTACGAGCAGACTGTTTCCGCCGGCGAGTACATTGCCGAAATGCCCGGCGGGCAATCCGTTCACGTCAAGTTCAGCCGGCTTCCCAATGGCGGCGCCATTGGCATTCATGAGGACTGCACCGAGCAGCGTTTCCTGCAGCGCGAGCTTGCGACCACCAAGCAGTTCCTCGAATCTGTCCTTGATCATGTCCCGATCTGCGTCGCGGCCAAGACCATTGACGATGGCCGCTATATCTTCGCCAACCGGGCTTTCGAGACCTTCTCTCGGCTCTCGCGCGATAAGATCGTCGGCAAGCGACCGGATCAGATATTCTCCGCACAGTCTGCGAAAGCGATTGCCGAAGCCGATGCCCTGGCAGTGGAAACGCGCAGTCAGTGTCGCAGCGAGTTCAATGTGGAGATTGGTTCAGACCTCCGCACGCTGGATAGCAATCGCGTGATTGCCTTTAACGAACGCAATGAGCCGGCATTCCTGATTGCGCTGTTCGAGGATGTGACCGACCGCAAGTCGCTGTCCAAGGAACTGGAGAACGCCAAGAAATTCCTTGAGACCGTGCTCGACAACATTCCTGTGTCGCTGATGGTGCAACAGATCAGCACCGGTCGTTATCTGTTCGCCAACCGCGGCGCAGAGGTCATTTTGGGTCGCAAGCGCGAAGACGCTATCGGTCTGACCGTTCCCGAAATGCTTCGCCCGGAAGAAGCGAAGCTGATCGTCAGCCGGGATCAGGCAGCGATCAGGGGCCGAACACCGATTGCGGAAGAGCATCCGATCAGCACGCGCGATGGATTGCGGCTGTTCCTGACCCGGCGGGTCACAGTGCTCGACGAAGCAGGCGAGCCGCAATATCTGATCAAGACCCACGAAGATGTCACCGATCGCCGCCAGACCGAGGCGCGGATGGCGCATATGGCCTATCACGACGGCCTGACCGATCTGCCGAACCGCCCGGCCTTTTTGCAGGCCCTGTCGCAGATGATCGATGCCTGCGGCGAGACCTCCGAGGAATTCGCGGTGCTGTCGATCGATCTCGACGGCCTGAAGGAGGTCAACGATGTCTTCGGTCATGCCATCGGTGACAAGCTGCTGATCGAGGTGTCGCGTCGTGTCGATGCAGCCGTGGGCGGCGGAGTTGTGGCGCGGCTCGGCGGTGACGAGTTCGGCGTGATCATCGACGGCGTGCAGCCCGCGGCCGGGCTGTTGATCGCAGAGCGGATCTCCGCGGCTCTTGCGGAGGAATTCCCGATCGAGGGCAAATCGGTGCGGACAGGCGTCACCACGGGCATCTCGCTGTTCCCGCGCGACGGCCATGACCCGGCCGCGTTGCTGGCGAATTCCGGCGCGGCGCTGTTCCGTGCCAAGTCGCAGTCGCGCGGTTCGATCAGCATCTTCGAGCCGCAAATGGATCAGCAACTGCGCGATCGCCGCGTGCTGCATCAGGACCTCTCGGCCGCGATCCGCAATGGCGAATTGTCGCTGCACTACCAGCCCCAGGCACGCGCCGGCCAGACCGTGGTCGATGCCGACATTACGGGCTTCGAGGCACTGGCGCGGTGGATTCATCCGACGCGCGGTTTCGTGCCGCCCGGAGACTTCATTCCGCTGGCCGAAGAAAGTGGCCTGATCGTCGAGATGGGTGAGTGGATCCTGCGTCAGGCCTGCCTTGAGGCCGCCTCATGGCCGGTACCGCTGCAGATCGCGGTCAACCTGTCGCCCGCCCAGTTCATGCATGGTGATCTCGTCGGCCTTGTGCATTCGATCCTGCTCGAAACCGGCCTGCAGCCCGGTCGCCTTGAGCTGGAAATCACCGAGGGGGTGCTGATCGAGGATTTCGATCGCGGCGTCGCGTTGCTGCGGCGGTTGAAGGCGCTCGGCGTGCGCATCTCGATGGACGACTTCGGCTCTGGCTATTCCTCGCTGACCTATCTGCAGGCATTCCCGTTCGACAAGATCAAGATCGACCGCGCTTTCGTGATCAATCTGGGGCTCAATCCGCAGTCCGCCGCCATCGTGCGCGCGGTCATCGGGCTGGGCCATGGCCTCGACGTCGCGATCGTTGCGGAAGGCGTCGAGACCCACGAGCAACTCTGCTTCCTCGCCAGCGAAGGCTGCGACGGCGTACAAGGCTACTTCATCGGGCGTCCGGCCCCGATTGCGCAATATGCTGCGCTGGTCGGACGGATTGCCGCCGCTGCGCCCGCCGCGCGCATGGTCGGTTGAGCGACAGGCCGTTGCGAAGTGCTGATGTTGTTGAGCCCGCGGCGTTCCACGGCTAGCTTGCGGTTATGACGAATCTTACTGCGACAGTCGCGGATCCGGCGGCCGGCGATGCGCCGGTCATCGCCTATCCCACGCCCTTGCTGCGGATCGACGGTGTCACCAAAAAATTCGGCGCGCATAGCGCAGTTAACGATCTCTCTTTGGACATCAAGGCCGGTGAATTCTTCGCGCTGCTTGGCCCGAGCGGCTGTGGCAAGACCACGTTACTGCGCATGCTGGCTGGTTTCGAAGCGCCGGACACGGGCAAGATCGAGTTGAACGGCGAGGATATCGCCGCGGTCTTGCCGCATCAGCGGCCCGTCAACATGATGTTCCAGAACTACGCGCTGTTTCCGCATCTCAACGTGCGCGACAATATCGGTTTCGGTCTCAAGAGCGCTGGCCTGACGCGTCTCGGCATCGATACGCGGGTTGCCGAGATGGTGGCGCTGGTCAAGCTCCAGGGACTGGAGAAACGCCGACCGGATCAATTGTCGGGCGGCCAGAAACAACGCGTGGCGCTCGCCCGGGCGCTGGCGCGGCATCCGCAATTGTTGCTGCTCGATGAGCCGCTGGCAGCTCTCGACAAGAAGCTGCGCGAGGAAACCCAGGTCGAGTTGATGGCGCTGCAGCGCCAGCTCGGCACCACCTTTGTGATCGTCACCCACGATCAGGAGGAGGCGATGACCATGGCCGACCGCATCGGCGTCATGAATGACGGTCGCCTGCAACAGGTAGCGACACCGCGACAGCTTTATGAGGCGCCCGCATCGCGCTGGGTCGCGGAGTTCGTCGGCGACATCAACATCATCGAGGGCGGTATCACGCACCGTGACAGTCATCGCTTGACCATTGCAGGCCGCGACGTAGGAACCCTGTTTGCGATCGAGCCGCGACAACCTGTCGGCGACGCGGTCATCTGCGTTGCGATCCGCCCGGAGAAGATCCGGTTGTCGCGTCGCGGGCCGGCGACGGACCTCATCAATAGCGGTGCCATGAACAGTCTTGAGGGTGTCATTTCCGATGTCGGCTATCTCGGCGGTCGCTCGCTCTACAAAGTGAAGCTCGACCGTGGAGCCACATTGCGGGTCGCTCTCGCCAATACGGCGCGGCTCGATGTCGATGCCTATTCGATCGGCGAGCGCGTTGCGGCGTGGTTCGCCCCCGATGATTGCGTGGTGCTGGTTCAATGAGCCGCAATCGCATCTTTACGGCGCCGGCGCGGCGTGCTGCCATCCCGCCCTATGTCTGGATGGTGCTGTTCTTTCTGGTACCCTTCGGCTTCGTGCTGAAGATCAGCCTGTCGCAGACGGCGATCGCGCAGCCGCCTTATCTGCCGGTGTTTGGTCTGTCCGAAGGAATCGCCGGGCTAAAGGCGTCGTTTGCCGCGCTGTCGCTGGATAATTTTCGGCTGCTCGTTTCGGACAATCTCTATCTTGCGTCCTATCTGCGCAGTGTCCTCGTCGCCGTCGTGTCGACCTTGATCTTGCTCGCGGTCGGTTATCCCATCGCCTATGGCATGGCGCGTTTGCCGCGACGCTGGCAGGGCATTGCGATGATGCTGGTGATCGTGCCGTTCTGGACCTCGTTCCTGATCCGCATCTATGCCTGGATCAACATCCTGCAGCATGACGGCTTGCTCAATAAGGTCCTTCTTGCGCTGCACGTCGTATCGACGCCAGTCGTGTGGCTCTCCACCGACAGTGCGATGTATCTCGGCATCGTCTATTCCTATCTGCCTTTCATGATCCTGCCGCTCTATGCCACGCTGGCGAAGCAGGACCCGTCGCTGATCGAGGCCGCCGCCGATCTCGGCGTCTCGCGCATCGACGCCTTCTGGCTGGTGACGGTTCCCTTGTCGCTGCGTGGCGTCGGCGCCGGTGCACTGCTCTGCTTCATTCCGATCATGGGCGAATTTGTCATTCCTGATCTGCTCGCCGGATCGAATTCATTGATGATCGGCCAGACGCTGTGGCTCGAATTCTTCACCAACAAGGATTGGCCGGTCGCCTCTGCCACCGCCATCGTGTTGCTTGGACTGCTGTTGATCCCGTTATTGGTCTATGACCGGCTGCAGCGCCGGCAGCTGGAGGCGCGCTGATGGCCGTGCATCCGCTCCGCCTGTCGCGCTTCAATGTCACGTCGCTGGTGCTTGGCCTGGCGTTTCTCTATCTGCCGATCGTCATTCTGGTCATCTATTCGTTCAACGCCTCGCGGCTGGTGACGGTATGGGGCGGCTGGTCGACGCGCTGGTACACCGAATTCTTCAATGACCGCGCGATGCTGGACGCCGCCTGGATGAGTCTTTGCGTGGGGGTCGTGTCAGCAACGCTGGCAACGCTGCTCGGCACTTTGGCCGCGATAGCGTTGACGCGTGGTGCGGGATTTCGCGGCCGAATGCTGATGTCCGGGATGCTCTATGCGCCGCTGGTGATGCCCGAGGTGATTACCGGCCTGTCGCTGCTGCTGCTGTTCGTGGCGCTTGATGCCGGGCGCGGCTTTGTCACGGTGACCATCGCCCACACCACACTCACCATGTGCTTTGTCGCTGTCGTGGTGCAGTCGCGCCTCGCGGGGATTGATCGCAGCATCGAGGAAGCGGCGATGGATCTCGGCCGCGATCCGCTCCGCGCATTTATAGCCGTCACGTTGCCGCTGATCTGGCCGGCCATTGCAGCGGGCTGGATGCTGGCCTTCACGCTGTCGCTCGACGACCTCGTCATCGCCAGCTTCACGACAGGGCCAGGTTCGGCGACGCTGCCGATCCGGATCTATTCGGAGGTGCGTCTCGGCGTGAAGCCGGAGATCAATGCCATCTGCACGCTGATCGTCGGCTTCATCGCCGTAGTCATCGTGCTGGCATCGCTGGTGTCGAAACTATCGAGCGCCCGGGGCGAAAGCGCCGCGCCGTTGTAGGGCAAAAAGTTAGTTCGCCTTTGGTGCTGCATCCGCAGGTGCTGCCGCCGCAGGTGCATCGGCGGGCTTATCCGGCTCTGCTATCGGCGCCTGCTTCGGCACGCCCGTGAAGCGCTCGATCACCGAGCGTACCGCGTCGCGGGTCTTGCGATCCTTCACCGCATCCAGCAAAGGCGCCGCGCCCGGCGAACGACGGATCAGGCTTTCCGGATCTGGGAAGATCAGCGGATCATCCCACGGGCCCTGGATCACGAAAGGCAGCTCGAAGCCGCCGGTGCCGTTGGTTGCCGGATTGAGACTGGCAATGCCCTTGAAATCATATTCACGCGCCGGCACCGACGCGGTACCGGTCAGCGTCAGTTTCGCAGCGGGACCATCGATCCGGATATCCTGTGCGGTGGCGATACCGTCGTTGAATTTCACGGACATGTTGAGCGTGTTGAACGGCGTCGAACCCGAGCGGAAATTGCCGGCGCCGGACAACGGACGTCGCTCCAGCCTTTTCAAAAGCTGTTCGACGTTGAAGCCGCTGATCGCCCCGTCATGCCCAGTCAGCGTCGCGGTGCCGTCGAGTGATTGCGCGAGACCGAAGGGCGATGAGCCCGAGGCCTCTAGCATCATGCTGAGATTGCCGCGTCCGGTGAGCTTGTTGACGCCGAACAGATCGCTGGCACAGGCCTGCAGATCGACATCGCTGAACTGGAACTGGGCCTTCACATCGGCCACGGCATCGGAATGGGCAACATTGAACGAACCACGGACGATGCCGCCATACATCTGCGCCTCACCCACCGACAGCGCCAGTGTACCGCCGCGCAGATTGGCGCCGAGGGCGGTGCGGCCGAGCACTGAGGACCCCACTGTGACCTTGGCGGCCGACAGGCGCATATCGAGATCCGTGGTGGAGAGCGCGTTCAAATCGAACAGCTGCCGGTTCCAGTCACGGGCGCCGGAGGCCAGCAGCCGCACGGTAGACACATAGGGCGTGAAGTCGAGTGCGCCGGCAGCCA
The DNA here is from genome assembly GCF_021044645.1 of Tardiphaga sp. 37S4. NCBI lineage: Bacteria > Pseudomonadati > Pseudomonadota > Alphaproteobacteria > Hyphomicrobiales > Nitrobacteraceae > Tardiphaga > Tardiphaga sp. 37S4. Next base: position 190,880 of record NZ_CP088008.1, read on the forward strand.
GCGTCGCCTGCAGCGTCTGACGGCCGGTGTTGCTGTAGGTCATGACGCCTTCGGCGCTGTTGCCGTCGAGCTCGACATTGACATTGGTCAGCGCGATCGATGGGCCCACCAGGCTGGCGCGCGCCTTCAGGGCAAAGCGGCCGAAACCGCCGGAGCCGGGCGGTGCCTGACCGACCCAGCGCAGCGCATTGCGCAGCGACAGGCTGTCAGCAGTCAGCGTGCCTTCCATGACCAGGCTGGCCTTGTTGGCAACAGTACCGTCGAATGCGAGCTTGATCGGCGCGCCGGCGATGCGTGCCTTTACGCCGGAGCGTTCGCCGGAGAGCGCCGCAATGAAGTCGCTGACGCTGAGGCTGCCGTCGATGCGCTCGCCGCGCCAGTCGAACTGGCCTGTTGCCGCGAATGAGCGTGAGATCGATGGCCAAGCCAGTGAGAGGTCGATGTCGCCGAGACGCTCGGTGTTGTGCGGGTCCTGATAGTGCAGCACGCCGTCCTGGATGCGGATCTCGGAGAAGGATAGTGGCTGTTCAGCGCCCGGCCTCATGGTGCGGGCGATGGACTCGATGAATGGCGTCCAGTTGCTTTCGCCGGAGGCCTCGCGGATCACGCGGATACGTGGCCGCAGCATCATCATGTCGGCGATCTCGAAACGCTGCAGCAGCAGCGGCAACAACCGCAGATTGGCCGTCAACACGTCGACCGTCAAAGCGGGATCGATCGACCCGCCGCCTTTCAGGCCGACATCGTGAAACGAGACATAGCTGCCCGGAAAGACCGAGACATCCACCGCGCCATTGACGACGAAATCCAGCCCGGTCACGGCGCGGATCTGGGCCTCCACGGCATGACGCAGCGTATCGCGGTTGAGCAACCACGACATGGCAAACAGCCCGATCACTGCAACACCCAGGAGCGCCGCAATCGGCATCCCCAGGCGTCTTATTCCTTGGGCACTCGTCAATGAACTATCCGGGTTGGTTGGTGGTCACACATAGCGGGGCGGCATCCACGTGCGCCCACGTCCAAGGTCCTCAATTTGAAGGGTTTTCTTGACGCTTTCAAGGCCATAGCGGGGGTGATGGGGTCGCAGTCCCCCGCGATTGACCTGCCGCGGAGTTTCCGCCTAATAATCCACGACATAGCCGCCCGCGCCCGCTGGGTTCTCAGCGCATTCCTGCATCAGGTCGATTCCCATGAACAAGGTCTACCCCGACGCCAAATCGGCACTCGATGGCATTCTCAAGGACGGCATGATGATCATGTCCGGCGGCTTCGGCCTCTGCGGCATTGCCGAGGACCTGTCGGACGCCTTGCGCGATTCCGGGGTCAAGGACCTCACCGTGGTGTCCAATAACGCCGGCGTTGACGGCATCGGCCTCTCGCGCCTGCTGGAAACCCGCCAGATCAAGAAGATGATCTCGTCCTATGTCGGCGAGAACAAGCTGTTCGCCCAGCAGTATCTGGCCGGCGAGCTGGAACTCGAATTCTCCCCGCAGGGCACGCTGGCCGAGCGCATCCGTGCCGGCGGCGCCGGCATTCCCGGCTTTTACACCAAGACCGGCGTCGGCACGCTGATCTCGGAAGGCAAGCCGACCATGGAATTCAATGGCGAGACCTACATGCTGGAGCGTGGTCTGTTCGCCGACATTGCCATCGTGCACGCCTGGAAGGGCGATACCGCCGGCAACCTCGTCTATCGCAAGACCGCCCGCAACTTTAACCCGATGATGGCGACCGCCGCCAAGATCACCATTGCCGAAGTCGAGCATCTGGTGCCGGCCGGCGAGATCGACCCGGATCACATTCACACCCCCGGCATTTTTGTGAAGCGCATTGTCGAGGTCGGTACCGGCAAGAAGCGGATCGAAAAAGTTACCTCGCGTCAGCGTCCCGCGTAACCGCCAAAAGCAAAAACAGGAGAGAACGATGGCTTGGACCCGTGATCAAATGGCAGCGCGCGCGGCTAAGGAACTGCGCGACGGATATTACGTCAATCTCGGCATTGGTATTCCGACGCTGGTGTCGAACTACATTCCCGAAGGCGTCGACGTTCAGCTGCAGAGCGAGAACGGCATGCTCGGCATGGGCCCTTTCCCCTATGAGGGCGACGAAGATCCGGACCTCATCAATGCCGGCAAGCAGACCGTCACTGAACTGCCGGAGACCAGCTATTTCTCGTCGGCGGATTCGTTCGGCATGGTCCGTGGCGGCCATATCGATCTGTCGATCCTCGGCGCCATGCAGGTCGCCCAGAATGGCGATCTCGCCAACTGGATGATCCCAGGCAAGATGGTGAAGGGCATGGGCGGTGCGATGGACCTCGTCGCCGGCGTCAAGCGCGTCGTCGTCGTGATGGAGCATTCGGCCAAGGACGGCGCCAAGTTGCTGAAGAGCTGCAACCTGCCGCTGACCGGCGAGCGCGTCGTCGACATGGTCGTGACCGATCTGGCAGTGTTCACCATCGACAAGCACGGCAACGATGGCATGGCCCTGATCGAACTCGCCGATGGCGTGACGCTCGATGAGGTGAAGGCCAATACCGAAGCTGAATTCCGGGTCGCGCTGACCAACACCTGAACGATTGCGCGCTCCGAACGTTGACATGATGCCCGGCCCCGTGCCGGGCATTCGTGTTAGTATCTGCCTTTTCATCTCTTTAGTTGAGCATGATCGTTCGGAAAACCGGTTGCCACTTTTCCGGGTCATGCTCTAGGAAGCCGACATGCGCGCCAGTCTCGAAGACCGTTTCTTCCTGCTTCTGATCGTCGTGGTCACGTTGGCCTTCGGCTGGATCATGAGCTCGTTCTACAGCGCGATCCTGTGGGGCGTGGTGATCGCGATCATGTTCGCACCGATGCACCGGCGCCTGGAGCGCCGGATGCCGAAGCATCCAAATTCGGCAGCTCTGCTCACCGTAGGTCTGATCGTGTTGATCGTGATCCTACCGCTGACATTGGTTGGCGCATCGCTGGCGCAGGAAGCGGCCGTCGTTGTCGGAAAGATGAAGTCTGGCCAATTCAATCTCGGCACGTTTCTGCAGCAGATACTCGATGCCGTCCCGCAATGGGCGAAGGGACTGCTGGATCGTTTCGGCGTCGCCAATCTCGGCGGCATGCAGGACAAGCTGACTGAGGGCCTCGTCAAAGGCAGTCAGTACTTTGCATCGCAGGCGCTGAACATCGGTCAGAGCACGTTCGACTTCATCATCAATCTCGGCATCATGCTCTATCTGCTGTTCTTCCTGTTCAAGGATGGCGAAGCGTTGTCGCAGCGTGTGAAGAATGCCATTCCGCTGCGGCCCGAGCTGCGCGATGATCTGATGGAGAAGTTCACGGTGGTGATCCGCGCCACGGTGAAGGGCGGCATTCTGGTGGCGCTGGCACAGGGCGCGCTCGGCGGGTTGATCTTCTGGATCCTTGGCATCAATGCCGCGTTGCTGTGGGCCGTGCTGATGGCGTTTCTGTCGCTGTTGCCCGCGGTGGGGGCTGGCCTCGTCTGGATGCCGGTCGCGCTCTATCTGCTGGCTACGGGCTCGGTCGTTCAGGGTGTGATCCTGATCGCCTATGGATTTCTCGTCATTGGCTTAGTCGACAACATCCTGCGCCCGATGCTGGTCGGCAAGGATACCAAGCTGCCAGACTATCTGGTGCTGATCGCGACGCTCGGAGGTATCGACGCCCTCGGTCTGAACGGTTTCGTTGTCGGTCCCGTGATTGCGGCGATGTTCGTGGCGGCCTGGGCGATCTTTGCGGAGTCACGCAAAAGCGGTCAGGTCCCGATCGCGTAAGCGCGTTACACCGGCCCTTGCGGCACATCTGCAAAGCGTGTCAGCCAGACCACCGGGCCGATGCTCGCAGCGACGATGAGGAGTGCGGCCAGGGCGCCTTCTTCAAAGCTGCCACGGCTCGCATATTGATAGATCGAAGTTGCCAGCGTTTCGACATTGAGCGGCCGCAGCAGCAACGTGGCCGGTAGCTCCTTCAGACAATCGACAAAGACGACGATGACGGCGCCGAACAATGCCGGACGCAATAGCGGCAGTTGAATCACGCGCAGCGTGGTGATTGCCGGTGCGCCGGCGGCGCGGGCGCTGTCGTCGTAATCGACGGGGATGTGCTCGAAGCCGGCCTTGATGAAACCGGTCGGCACCGCCAGGAACCGGATCACGTAAGCGATCACCACGGCGGCGCCAGAGCCGACCATGACAAGCCCGGGCGAAGCGAGACTGAGCCATCCGGCGAGCTTGCTGAATCCATTGTCGATGAACAGCACCGGCGTCAGTAGACCCAGCGCCAGCACCGTTCCGGGCAGCGCATAGCCGGTCTGGGCGACAGCGACCGACAGGTTGGTCAGCCGCGAAGCACGCCAGCGCTGAGCGACGATCACCACAAGCCCGAGAAGTAGTGCGGCTCCCGTGGCAATTGCGGCCAGCGCAATGGTGTGGCCGGCATCGCGCCAAACCGTCGTTTCCATCGACAGCAGACCGCGACGCAGGCTTTCACGCAGCAGATAGAGCAAGGGCACGGCGAAGCCAAGCAGGGCAGGGAGGAGACATGCGGTGAAAGCAAGCCATCCGCGTACGCCTGTCAAAGGCGTGCGCGATGCCAACCGCGGATTCTCCGAAGAGAATTCCACGCTGCCTTCGCGGCGGCCGAAGCGCTCGATGGTGATCAGCACCCCGACGATGGCGAGCATGAACAATGACAGCTGCGCAGCACCTGCAAGGCTGCCGCGGTTGAGCCAGGTCGTGAAAACCGAGACGGTGAGCGTACGAATGCCCAGATATTCGCTGGCGCCGATGTCATTCAGCGTTTCCAGCGATACCAGTGCGAGGCCCACAGCGAGGGCGGGGCGCGCCATCGGTAGCGAAATCCGGCGGAACGTCGTCCAGCGATCGGCACCGAGTATCTTCGCGGCTTCAGCAAAATCGGCGCTGCGATGCTGGAACATCGCGCGGGCAGAGAGATAGACGTAGGGATACAACACGATGCCGATCACGAAGATGGCGCCGGGCAACGAACGTAGGCTCGGCAGCCACCCGATCGCGCCGGGCAACGACATTGCCGTTGCCAATGCGCGATGGACGAGGCCCAGTGGCTCGAACAGGTCCACATAGACGTAAGCGGCGAGATAGGTCGGAATCGCCAGCGGCAGCGGCAAGAGCCAGAGCATGAGCGTGCGGCCGGGGAAATCATGCGCCGAGACCAGCCACGCGGTGCCGGCACCGACTGTGAGCGTAACGATACCGACGCCGATCAGGAGGGCTGCGGTGTCGCGCAGCGCTTGCGGTAATACATAGGCAATCAGATGCTGCCAAAGCTCAGGCTCCGGCTGCAGCGCCAGTAGCGCGATGCTGATGACAGGCGCAGCCACAAGGAGCGCGGTGGCAACTGCGACGAGAATCGCGAGCGCTTCGGTGCGCGAAGGCCTCACGGGCGTGCATGCCCACGTGGGCACTCTCCGCATGTCATCCCTGCGAAGGCGGGGATCCATACCCCAAGGAGAAGTAAGTCAGAAATTGCCGTAGCCACAGCGCCCTACCGAGAGTTCGGTGCGTATGGGTCCCCGCCCCGTGTGCGCTGCAGGCACACATGGCGGGGACAACATACTGATAGGCTGTGTATCATCGCATCCTACGGAGCAATAGCCGGGCTCAATTATCAAACCCGACCTTGTCCACCAACGTCGACGCGGCTTTGCGGTTGGCGGCAATCTTGGCGATGGGCATCGGATCGGCGTTGAGCTTGCCATAGCCAGCGATGGTCGGATTGATCGTGATGCCGGCACGTACGGGATATTCGTAATTGGCGTCGGCATAGACCTGCTGGGCATGCTCGCCGGCGAGCCATTCGATCAGCTTCATGGCATTGGCCTTGTTCGGCGCATGTTTGGCAAGCAGCACGCCGGACAGGTTCACATGGGTGCCGCCACCTTCGAAGGTCGGCAGGATCACTTTGGTGGCTTCCGCCCACGGCTTCTTGTCGGGATCGGCATTCATCATCAGCGCCCAGTAATAGGTGTTGCCGATACCGAGATCGCATTTGCCGGCTGCAACGTCCCGCGCGGTCTCGCGGTCGCCGCCCGAGGGCTTCTGCGCCAGATTGGCCTTGACGCCGCGCAGCCATTCTTCGGCCTTGGCTTCGCCGTGCTTGGCGACATAGGCGGCGAACAGCCCGTTATTGTAGATGTGCTGGCCGGAGCGGATGCAGATCTTGCCCTTCCACTTCGGATCGGCCAGTTCCTCATAGGTGATGGCGTCCTGCTTGACGCGATCCTTCGACGCATAGACGACGCGGGCGCGCATCGAGATGCCGGCCCAGTGGCCGTCGGGATCGCGATATTGCGCCGGCACGACCTTCTCGATCACCTCGGATTTCATCGGCTGCGTCACGCCGGCCTGCACGGCCTCGTCGATGCGGCCGATATCTACCGTCAGCAGCACGTCCGCCGGGCTGTTGGCGCCTTCGGCCTTCATGCGTTGCTCGAGGCCCGAGCTCGCCGAGATCACATTGACCTTCACGCCGGTGTCCTTGGTGAAGGCCTCGAAGATCGGCTGCACGAGCTTGGTCTCGCGATAGGTATAGACATTGACTTCTTCGGCCGCCTGCAGTGCGGATGAGCCAAGGGCAGCGAAGAGGACGGCGGTGGCGAGGGCGTGGTGCTTGATCATGAAATGGCTCCGGCAAGGGGCATATCGACAATGTCAGGTGGAGTAGCGCAGTGGGCGTTCGAATGTCAGTGACTGAACGTCGCGTGACAAAAGATTAGATTGATTCCAGATTCGAAAGTGGGCCGCAGATAAGCAATGGCTTACCTGCGGCCCCATTTCGAGAGCTCTTAGAAGTTCGCCGTCACCGATGCCCGGAACGCGCGCGGCGAGCCCGGCGTGATGTTGTTGGGGGCGTCAGCCGTCGCGTAGTAACTAGTGTCGAACAGGTTCTCGATGTTCAATTGGGCACGCCACGTCTTGTCGAGCCGGAAGTATACGGCGGCATCGACGCGGGTGAAGGCTTTCAGCTTCACTGTATCATCCGACGTGGCGAAGAAGTCGTCGTAATGGATGACACCGAGGCCAGCGCCCCACATCTCGTTGAACTGATATTTGTTCCACATGGTGAAGGTGTTGAGTGGCACCAGGCCGACGCGGTTGCCTGGGACGATCGTGGCGGAGCTGGCATCGACGATGCGTGCATCGGTATAGGCGTAGCCGCCGGTGACCTGCCACTGATCGGTGACATAACCGGTCAGGCTGAGTTCGGCGCCTTTGGTGTTAGTTTTTCCGAATGCGACGACCAGACCGTTCTGAATGAAACGCTGATTCTCGCGGTCGAGGTCGTAGATTGCCGCGGAGGCCTGCAGCCGCGGGGTAATGTCCCACTTCACGCCGACTTCGTTATTGATGAACTTCTCCGGCACGGTGACGGCGAGCGATGGCGTCAGCGAGCTGAACTGGTCGCCGGCGCTTGGCAGATACGAAATGCTGTAGCTGCCATAGACCGAGACGTTGTCGACCGGCTTGATAATCACGCCGGCGCGTGGCGACACCAGGTTATCCACGCGGCTGTCTACGGTGCCGCCCGGATTGAGGTTCTGCGACGTGAGGTCGAAGCGATCGTAACGAACGCCGCCGATGAACTGCAGGTAACGGCTGACCTCGATCTGGTCCTGAATGTAGACCGATGCGACGTCGAGTGTCGCATAGGAGTTGTTGTCGGAGGCGTTGTTGTGAATGAACGACCACGGGGCAAAGGTGGTCGGGCTGGACGCGGGAACGAGCAGGGTCGTGCCGCCGTTGATCTGGCCGGTGTTGCGGAGGCTGAAAGTGTTCTGTCGCCCGAACTCGGTACCGAAGACGATGGTGTGTAGCACGGGGCCGGTATTGGTCTTGTAGGTCCAGTCGGTCTGGTTGAACAGGTTCTCGCGCTGAGCCAGGTTATTGTAGGCCGAGATGGACGCGCGCCCCGCGGGGTCCACGAAGAACGTCGTGGTCGGGAAGACGTTCTGGTAGAACTTGTCGTAATTGGCGTAGCGCGATGAATTCTTGACCGAGAGACCGTTGTTGAAGTCGTGGTCGATCACGGCGTTTGCGATATGGACGTCCTGCTTCGAATAGCTCTGGTCCGGATTGCCGAAGAAGGTTGAGGCATTGGTCGCAAACGGCACGGTCGGGCGTGCATTCGTGGGAGCCGGCACGGTGCCCTGTGCCGGGATGCCGCGATCCGCGGTGCGGTCGTCATGCAGATATTCGTAGCTGAGCTTGACCTTGGTGTCCTCGCCGCGAATCGTCACGGTCGGGTTGATGCCGTAACGCTCAAGATGGCCGTAGTCGCGATAGGTTCCGGAATTCTCGTACATTGCGTTGATACGCGCAGCGACATTCTCGTTCACGGCGCCGCCAGTATCGATGGTGACGCGCTTGTTGTCGAACGATCCGCCCTGAACCGTCACTTCGCGGATCGAAACACCATCGGCTTCCTTCTGCACGCGATTGATGACGCCGCCGCCGCCGCCGCGGCCGAAGATCATGGCGTTCGGCCCCTTCAGGACCTCGATGCGCTGGGTGTTGTAGAGATCGCGGAAATACTGCACGTCGTCGCGGATTCCGTCGATAAAAAAGTCGGCATTGGTGCGCTGGCCACGAATCACCACGTCATCGCGATTGCCTTCGCCCTGATGCGGAACGACGCCCGGCACATAGCGAACCGCTTCGCCAATGCTGCGGAAATCCTGATCCCGGATGAATTCCTTCGTCAGTACCGTGACGGATTGCGGCACGTTGAGGAGCGCGGTGTTGGTTTTGGTGCCGCTCGAAATATTGCGGGTGATGTAGCCGACCTGGCCGGACTGTGCGTCCTGAGGGTTGACGCTGAGCGGCTGGCGAACCGGCTGCGGCGCAACGGGGCGGGTGCGGGCGACGCGGCCGGATGCGGCGCGCTGCGGCTGGGCACGGCGGACGCGCGGCGCGCTGGGAGCGTCGACCTGCACCGGCGGCAACGTCGATGCGCCGGAATTCGCATTCTGTGCAATCGCCGGCTCTGCGATGCAAAATCCCGCCGCGATGATGGCCGCCGCGCTCGTCGAAATCAGAAAAGCTTTGCGCGCCGCCGTGCCGCGCCCCCCGATAGAAGTCCTGGAAGTCATTACTACGCCCCTGAAATATTCTCCGCTCATGCAAATGCCGGCGGTCCTTGTGCTTCCTCGGAAACACTTGGACACATCTGCAATTCGGAGTATTAGGCGCGAATTAGATGGCGTTTAGAATAAATCGAACTTCGCGGGATATGCCCAAGGTGTGTGATCTACGCACCAATGGGCGTCGAAATAATTTGTAATCGTTCTAAACGAGGAGCGGCGCCTAGCCTGCGCCGGGCTATTGGTCACTGGACAAGCGCTGCAATGCGCGTAAGCGCCGCAGTCACCGACACCTGGGATAAGGGAATATCGGGATGCCTCCGATGTTGTCTGACTGACTGGCTTTCCGAATGTCCCGCAGGCACGAGATTGAATGATGCGCGTTCTACTGATCGAAGACGATGCCATGTTCGGCAAGGCGCTGGTGCGCGGCCTGAGCGAGAATGGCATGAGCGTCGACTGGGCGCGCAATGGCCGCGATGGCTTCGCCGCGATGGACCGGTCGGAATATGCGGTCGCACTGATCGATATCGGTCTTCCCAAGATGTCCGGTCTGGACGTGCTCAAGGCGAAAAGGAAAGCCGGCATGACCACGCCGGCCCTTATCATCACCGCGCGGGATGGCGTGTCAGACATGGTGGCGGGTCTCGATCTCGGCGCAGACGATTACATCGTCAAGCCGTTTGAACTGCCGGTCCTGCTCGCGCGAATCCGCGCAGTCACGCGCCGCGCCAATGGTCGCGTGGTGTCGCTCATGACGTCTGCGGAGATCACGCTGGATCCATCGACGCAGGTGGCAACGTTCCGCGATATCAAGCATCTGCTGTCGGTGCGCGAATTTGCGGTACTGCAGGCCTTGATGGAGCGGCCCGGGCAGATTCTGTCGCGTAGCCAGATCGAGAGCCGGATCTACGGCTGGGGCGAGGAAGTGCAGAGCAACGCGGTCGATGTGCTGATTCACGGGCTGCGCAAGAAATTTGACAAGGACATTGTCCGCAATGTCCGCGGTGCGGGCTGGATGGTCACCAAGGAGGGCGCATGACGTCGTTGCGAAAGACCGTGATGACTTACGTCACGGGGCTGCTCATCTTCGTCGGTGTCGCTGCGGCCATCACGTCCTATTATTTCGTCAAATACGAGGTGAACAGCTTTCAGGACAACGCTCTTCACGAGGTTGCGCTTACGGCGGGCATGGTGTTCCGGCATGATATCGAGCCGCGGATCGATGCCGAGCTGGAAGACCAGCTGGTGATCCAGATCTGGGATCAGTCGAAACAGCCCGTTCACCGTTCAGGCCCTTCAGTCGATATCCCGTTTCAGTCGGAACTCGGCTATGCCGACGTGACCGCGGGCGGAGAGCGCTGGCGCGTGTTCAGGTCGCGCGACGCGACGCATGCCATCCAGGTCGCGCAGCGCTGGAGCGCGCGCGAGGAAGTGGCCGCCTATGCGGCCGCGGGCGCTGCGGTGCCGCTAATCGCCGCCATTCCGATCGCATGGTTGATGATCTGGTGGGCGGTCAAGCGCGTGTTGTCTGGCCTTGGGACGCTATCGGCGGATATCGGGCAGCGCAGTGCCGATGCGAAGGATGCACTTAGCCTGAAAGGTGTGCCGGTTGAAGTCGCTCCGCTTGTGACAGCCATGAATTCCCTGATCGAGCGACATCAGACCGCGCTGGAGACCCAGCGTCGCTTCGTGTCTGACGCGGCACATGAATTGCGGACTCCGCTCGCGGCGCTTCAGATCCAGATCGATAATCTGCGGGCTCGGGAGCTCAACGGGCCTGAGCGTGAAATCGCGCAGGATCTGCTCGACGGGATTCGAAGGGCCTCCTATTCGGTCAACCAGTTGATGACCATGGTTCGCGCCGATGCCGGCATCGAAAGCGAAGCCGAAGTCGTCGATGCGGAGGCCTTCGTGCGGCTGGTGGTGTCCGGTTTCGTGTCCATCGCCGAGGCCAAGGGCGTCTCACTCGCGATTCTACCGGGGACGCGTGATGAATTGAATGTTCGTGCCGCCGATCTCCGGCTGATTGTCTCGAACCTGCTCGACAATGCGGTGCGCTACACGCGCGCCGGCGGCGCGGTCAGCATCAAGGCTGAGCGCCGAGGCACGGATTTCGTCATCGAGGTGATCGACAGCGGATGTGGAATACCGGAATCCGCCGTGCCGTATCTCTACGACCGCTTCTTCCGTGCGGCGCCGATGGATATCGACGGCACGGGGCTCGGATTGGCGATTGCCCGGACGGCGGCGGATCGTAACGGCTTTAGCCTCGATATCGCAAACCGCGACGATGCTCAGGGCGTCAGGGCTGCCGTCTCGATCCCACTCGGTGACGTGTCGAACGAAGTCAGGCAGTTCGAAGCTGCGTAATTACGCTACGCGTCATCACCTGGGAAAGCGTCGGCAAGCGCACGCAATGTCTCGGGTTCGCGCAGCACGATGCGCTGCCGGCTGCTTTCGATCAGCCCGCGCTGTTCCCATGTACTGAGCGTGCGGCTCACTGTGAAGACCGTGGCGCCGGTCATCTCAGCGATATCCTGACGGCTCAACTGGAAATCGATCTCGATGCCTTGTGCTGTCTTGCGGCCTGATTGGTTCACCAGTCGCAGCAAGGCGTGGGCGACGCGCTGCTCGACCTGCTGGGTCGACATTTCGACCACGCGCGTATGAGCCTCCTGCAACCGGCTACCGACGGTCTTGAGCGTATTGGCGGTGAGGGCGGGATAGTCGGCAACCAGCCGCGTCCAGATCGTGGCAGGCCACACCAGAACCACGCTGTCATCCACCGCCGTTGCGGTTGCCGGATAGGTTGCGAGCCCCATCGCCTGACCGATCCCAAAGATCTCGCCGGTCGCGACATAGCGCACGATCACCTGTTCGCCGGCGGGCGTCATCTTGGTCGCGCGGATATGGCCATGGAGCAGCAGATAAAACGAGTGGACGTCCTCGCCCTGCTCGAAAATCACCTTGTTCTTCGGGACGCGGATCGAATGCGCCTCGCGCAGGATCGCCTCGCAGGCTGCGGTGTCGAGACTCTCGAACAGCGGCAGATGCGCGACCATGGAGCTGTCGACCGCCGACATGCGTTCTCCGTCAAATTCCCGTTCCGGCCACTTCTAGACCGTGATTGCGGGCGTCGATCAAGCGGAAGTTTGCGCTGGCGCAATGTCGGGGCCGGGCGGCAGGCCTAATTTGGCGCATCCGGCTGAAATGACCGGAGTTTACGGAGAAATACGATGCGCAAGGCTCTTATGCTTGCAACCGCCGCCGTCCTTTTCGCTCTGACAGGCGCCGCTGGCGCTGCGGAGGTCGAGGTCAAAATGCTCAACAAGGGCGCTGACGGGGCCGCAATGGTGTTCGAGCCCGCATTGGTCAATGTGCAGCCCGGCGATAGCGTGAAATTCGTGTCGACCGACAAGGCGCACAGCGTTGAATCGGTCAAAGGCATGCTGCCCGCCGATGCGACGCCCTTCGTTGGCAAGATGAGCCAGGACCTCGTGGTGACCTTCGACAAGCCCGGCGTCTACGGCGTGAAATGCGCGCCGCATTACGGCATGGGCATGGTGGGACTGGTGGTGGTCGGTACGCCAACCAACGCGGCCGAAGCCAAGGCGGTGACCCATCCCGGCAAGGCCAAGACAGCGTTCGCGGCGCTGTTCGAGAAAGTCGCTGCGAAGTAACACGCCCCAAACGGGAGAGTAACGATGACGCTTCTTCGTGTTCGCTCCATCGCCGATTGGCCGTTGCTCTCGGCCGGCTTCCGCCCCTTTTTCCTGCTCGGTGCGTGTTATGCCGGCTTGGGAATTCTGGTCTGGATGCCGGCCTTCCATGGCCGGCTGGCTCTGGCCACCGGTTTTGCGCCGCGCGATTGGCACATTCACGAGATGCTGTTCGGCTTCATGTCGGCCGTGGTCACCGGCTTTCTGTTCACGGCCATTCCGAACTGGACCGGCCGGTTGCCGATCCGGGGCTTGCCATTGCTCGGGCTGGTCGTCCTCTGGATCGCTGGGCGCGCTTGCATGACATTTTCGGCCTATACGGGCTGGCTCGTGGCGATGCTGGTCGATGTGAGTTTCCTGACGCTGGTCGCTGCCGCTGCAACCCGCGAGATCGCCGCGGGGCACAACTGGCGCAATCTGCCAGTGGTCGGCATCGTCGCCTTCCTGCTGCTCGGTAACATCGCCTTTCATGTTGAAGCTCATCTTGCTGGCGTCGCAGACGTCAGCATCCGGATCGGCGTCGCGGTCGTGGTGTTGCTGATCTCGCTGATCGGCGGGCGGATCATTCCGAGCTTCACCCGCAACTGGCTGGTGCGCGAGAATCCCGGTCGGCTTCCAGTGCCGTTCGCGCGTTTCGATATGGTTGTCATTGCCGTCAGCGCCGCTGCGCTGGTGCTGTGGATCGCGCAGCCCTTTGCCGAACTAACGGGAGTGGCTCTCGCTCTGGTCGGCTTGCTGCACATCATGCGTCTCGCGCGCTGGGCCGGCAATCGGACTTGGCGCGAGGGCCTGCTGCTGATCCTGCATATTGGTTACGCTTTCGTGCCGCTGGGTTTCCTGCTGAATGCCGCAGCGGCAGCAGGATGGGTCGCGCCCAGCGCCGGCCTGCATGCATGGATGGCAGGTGCGGCGGGCGTGATGACGCTGGCTGTCATGAGCCGGGCAACACTCGGTCATACCGGCCAGGCACTGCATGCCTCACGCACGACGCTGATGATCTATGCTGCCGTCATCGTGGCGGCACTGGCGCGGATCGGCGCCGTGATCGCGCCGGCTTACAGTCCGCCGCTGCTCCATGTTGCAGCATTGACGTGGGTCGCGGCCTTTATCGGCTTCGCCGTCTCATTCGGTCCGCTGCTGATCGGCTATCGCAAGCCACGCCGTTCCGACGCGGCGATGGCGCTCAGTCACTAAATCGGTGAAGGCCGCTCAGGCCTTCATCGCCGCATTCGAGAATGCCACCTCGATCAGCGTGCCCGAGCTCGGCGCGGTCTTGATCTGGAAGCGCGCGTTGTTGGCTTCGACGAGGGCTTTGGTCAGCGACAGGCTGACACCCGAACTCTCCGAAGAATCCGCCGGCGTCGAACTCCGGAACGGCTCCATCGCGGCGGCGAGTTCGTTGTCGTTGAGGCCGTGACCGGTGTCGCGGACGCGCAGTACGATCTCACCGAAGTCCGACAATGCGGTGGAGACGATCACCTGACCGCCGGCATTGGCGAGATGGATCGAGTTGCCGATCAGATTCAGCGTGATCTGCCGCAGCGCGCGGGCGTCGGCAACGACGGTCGGCAGCAGATGCGCCAGCGAAGTACGGATGATGATGCGGCCGCGATTGGCCTGCGGCTGCATCACCGCGACGCATTGCTCCACCATCTCGTTGAGGTTCTGCGTGGTGAAAGCGAGGTCAATCTTGCCGGTCTCGATGCGTGACAGATCGAGCAGATCGTTGACGATCGCGATGACCCGTTCACCCGAGGCGCGAATGTCTTTCATGTATTCGACATAGCGCTCGTTGCCGAGTGGGCCGAAGCGCTGGTCGACCATTACTTCCGCGAAGCCGATGATGGCATTCAGCGGTGTACGGACCTCGTGGCTGATCCGCGCCAGCACATCCGCCTTGGCCGTTGCCGCACGATCGGCCTGGCGGCGCGCATTCAGCAGTTCGGTTTCGGTCTTCTTCGTCTGCGTCAGGTCGCGGAACACGGCAAAGAAGTTCGGTCCATCCGTGCGCGTGCGGCCGATGGTCATCGACAGCGACACGAGGCCGCCGGCGCGCACCTGGCCCAGGGCCTCACGGCCATGATCCATCAGGCTGGCCACGCCGGAGTCCTTGACGCTTGCGAGATAGTCCTGCACCACGCGGCGGCTTTCTGCTGCGAAGAGGTCGGTCAGATTCCGCTGCGTCAGTAATTCGCCGCTATAGCCGAACAGCGCCTCGGCGCTGCGGTTGCAGGAATTGATGTTGCCTTCGGCATCGAACATGATGACGCCTTCGGCCGTGGTATCGAGGATCGTGGCCAGATCTTCGGCATCGATATGGCCGGCGGGCAAGGGCGCGTCCGCAACGGGCGCAGCGATCGTAACAGGGGCGGCGACAGGCTCTGCCTTGGGCGGAGAGAAAATCAGCGCATGCGCCGGTTCGTTGTCCCATGAAATCGTGTACAGGCGCGCTTCGGCGGGCACTGTGTTGCCGGACTGGTCACCGTCCGAAATCGTGACGGCGGTGCCGTCATCCGAGGTGCTGGCCGCAGAAGAGACATCAGCTCCGACATAGAGCGCATCGAGGCCACCCGCTTCTTCCAGTGCGTTCAGGCTTGGATAGTTCATCCGGGCGAGGAAGGCGGGATTCGCGAACAGCAGGCGATCGAGGCGATAGATCAGGACGCCGACCGGCATCAGGTCGAGCAGCACCTTGTCGCGCGTCATCTCGCCGCGTGGTGCAGCCGGTGGCGTTGTCAGCCAGGCAGCCTGTGACGCCGCTTCAGTTGGCTGAGACAAGGTCTGGGTAGCCGTCGGTGCATCGTCCGTCTCGCTGTCCGCTTCGGGTGTGTTCGTGCTCGTGATCAGTCCCGTTTCCGACTCAAGCCGCGCCGACAATTGCCGCGCAAGCTCGTTGAAGGCGCTGTTCTCGACAGGCGTCAGTGCCGGCGATCTGGGATCGCCTGGTCGAAATGGCACGACGTTCTCGGGTGGTTGCACGGTGCTGTCCGGTGTGGTTGGCGGTGGTGTCTGTTCTGGTATCGGGTTGGTGGTGAGGGCAATCGGTTCATCGAGACTGTCGCCGACAGGGCCGGCCTGCGCGACGTCGGCGGATAATGGTCGGGGCGGTGGATCGCCGATGTGATCATGTCGACGTTGCTCGGCGAGCCGCGTCATTCCATCAAGGTCACGGCAAACGCCGAAACCGCGATAGCCGGTGAAATTGCGCTCGCGATCGAACAGCGGCAGGCCAGAGAGTTCGACAGGCAGGCGGCCACCGCCATCCACCGGCCAGAGCAGCGTGATGCCACTCCATGTCTGCTGCGTGGCCATCGCCTTGACGACGTGGCTGTCGGGATCGAGGTTGAATTCGGCTGTGAGATCGTTCCACTTGTGGCCAAAGCTTGCCGCTGTGCGCGGGCCGATCAGGTGGATGAACTCGTCGGAGTTCACTGTGAAACGCTTCTCCGCATCGATCTGCCATACGAAACGGAGCGGCGTCGTGCGCGGCTCGATCTCTGGCAGCGCAACGGACGCAGGTTGGTCGGCAACGGCTTCGACGGCGGGCGACTGCGCATCAGTCTCAGTCGGTGCGTCGGCATGTGCGATGGTTTCGGCGATCACCTCTTCGAGATGTACGTCGCGATCGATCTCGGTTTTTTCCGGCTCGATCGGAGCGTCTATGTCGATGGCGTTTTCGCTCGGGTCTTTTGCCCCGGGGGCTTGGTCGAATTCGACGAAGAGGTCGCTCGGCTCTGCAAGGGCGCTCTGTGGTTCAACGCTGGCTTCCGGCTCTGCCGGAGCCTCGAGTTCTTCTTCGCTCGGTGCCGGATGCACAGCGCCCGGCGCGATCAGCGCCACCAGTCCGACATCGGCGCCGCTGCCCACGCGCTGCAGTACCATGCGGCCAAAGCCGATAGGTGTTTCGATGCGGCCGTCCTTCAGCGCGCCGTCGCGCGCATGATCGAGGCCGGCATCGGAGAGATTGCGAAAACCAAGCAGCGCCCGAGCCATTTCGTTGGCGCCGACGAACAGGCCGTCGCGTGCAAAGGCGGCGATCGGGTTGTCGATTCCCTCGACGAGATTTTGCAGACGTTCGACCAGCGGCATGCCGCGGCCACCGAGCGGCTCCGCTGCGACAACGAGAATGCCGCTGCCGCCATCGGGAAATTCAAGCTGCGAGCAGGCGCAGGTCATCAGGCTGCCCAGCGCCGCGCCGAAGCCGCGCAGGCGCTCCAGCCGCATTGCGCCACTGGCCGGCAACCGGGAGCCGAGCTGGGCTATCTGGCGGCGATGGGTATCGGCGGGTCCGAAAGTCCTGGCAAACAGGTCCGCTGCGTTACGGGCGCCGAACAGTCGCGCGCCGACCGGATTGGCCCACAGCACACGGGTGCCGTCGCGCGACCACAGCCAGACCGGCTGGTTGCTGGTGGCGTGTACGGCCAGCCGTGCATCGCCAACGCCCCGCAACTGAAAATCCGCATTGTTCATCGGCACTTCATGACTGACTCGTTGGGCGCCCGTCCGGTATCCGCGTCACAGATTGCGGGCCAAACGATGACATCCTTAATAATTCGTTAGTATCGCCCGCGCGGGCGCGCAGGTCCACGTCCCCGGCCCATTCCAGCAGGCCAAAGCAGCAATAACGTTAATCCGCTCCGAGGGTTCGGCATTCTGCCGAACGGAGGGGCTGGGCCATGCGTTGGCAGTTGCAAAACAAAAACAAAGGTCCACGATGGGATCGGACGAGGACGGGACGCCGCGTCACATCGGCGATGCCAAGCTCGGCTAGATTGCAGTGGGCGACACGGGAGACGGGGCCGTGGATGGCTTCGTCAATGCAAAATGGAGCGGGACATGACCGACCAATTCGAAATTCCGAAGGAAATGCGCGCAATGGCCGAAGCCAGCTTCGACCAGGCCAAGCAGGCATTCGAGAAGTTTCTGGCCAGCGCCCAGAGCACGGCGTCGTCGATCGAAAACCGAGGTGAGACCGTGCGTGCCGGCGCCAAGGATGTCAGCACCAAGGCCATCGCCTATGCCGAGAAGAACGTCGCCGCGTCGCTGGATTATGCCCAGCAGTTGCTGCACGCCAAGGATCTCGGCGACGTCATGCGGCTCCACAGCGAATACGTGCAGTCGCAGATGAAGTCGCTGGCAGAGCAGGCCAGCGAAATGGGCCAGATCATGAGCCGCGCTGCCATGGACGCCGCCAAGCCCAAGAGCTGACCGACCCCTGCGCTCTCCGTTCCGCAATCAATGGTTGATATTGAGCGAGTTCCATGACGTGGGCGCGCATTCGATCCGGGTCTCATGCGATTCTGCGGTGCAATATTCTGTTGCGCCGCACAATTCCGACATGATATTGCGGTAACCACAATGACGCATCGCTGATGGCGATGCCGCTCTGTTTCCCGCCAGCTGATGAAAGGCACCGGTGCCTTTCGCAGCCTCCACGGGTTTATTGATTTCACCCCCACCACGAAGGATGCACGCTATGGCCGAATCGACCGATCCGTTCTCATCTTCCGTTATCCCGTTCCAGGTGCCGGAGCAGGTCCGCGCGTTCGCCGAAAAGGGCGTCTCGCAGGCGCGCGAGGGTTATGCCAAGTTCAAGGACGCTGCCGAGACCCATAACAGCACGGTTGAAGCCGTGTTCGGCACGGCCACCAAGGGCGCTGCCGAATATTCGGCCAAGCTGCTCGACATTGCCAAGACCAACACCAATGCGGGCTTCGACTTCGCTCAGTCGCTGATCGGCGTGAAGTCGCCTTCGCAGGCGATGGAGCTGTGGACCGCTTTTGCGCGCAGCCAGGTTGAAACCTTCACCGGTCAGACCAAACAGCTGGCCGAACTCGGCCAGAAGATCGCCACCGAGACCGCCGAACCGATCAAGACCGGCGCTTCGAAGCTGTTCCAGCCGGCCGCCTGAGCCGATCGCACCGCCAAATAATCGAAAGCCCGGGCCGCAAGCCCGGGCTTTTGTTTGCGCCAAAAATCATCATCGCGGCCTTGCCAAAGTGAGGCGTTGCACCTAGTTTCCCGCCTGTTCGGGACCCCCTGATTTTGGGGCCGGTCAGGATGCAGTTGTAGCTCAGTTGGTTAGAGCGCCTGTTTGTGGAGCAGGAGGTCGGTGGTTCGAGACCACCCAACTGTACCACACCCGAAAATTCCCCTGTGGTTACAGTATCGTGTTGATAGACTTGGCTTATTTGTTCGCTCAAAATACAAAGAGCGTAACAAATGGCGTTGAGAATGGCTGGCCTTAGCCTCACGAAGAGTGGCGAGTATATCGCTCGCAAGGGCATTCCTGCGGACGTCAGAGAAACCTACGCACGTCTCTATGGTGTGCGATGGGAGGCAATACTCCGGCTTCCTGCGGGCACGCCAAAGTCCGCTGCCAAGGCACGGCACGGCGAGTGGCTGGCCGAGATAGAGACCCGGATATCCGCGATACGAGCCGCCGCGAAGGGCGAGGGGCAACCGCTAACGAGAATGAACGCGTTCGCCTTGGCGGGCCGTTGGTACATGTGGTTCGTGGGTAAGCACGTGGGCGACCCGGGAACGCCGAAGCAGTGGCGTGAGATGAGTGACTATCTGGCCTACGAAGTGCTCCTGCCCGAGGCCCCAGAAAGCTACCACGAGGCCCCCAAAGCTGATCCGAATTGGGAATGGGCAAAAGAGCCCGAGGTGCGGCAGGCCGTACGTCCGCGAATTGCCGAGCTTGCTCGCGTGGCGTCCTTTTTGGCTGACCAAGGTCTCGCGTTAAATGCTGATGCGTATGCGCTCTTCGTGGATGCCGTGAGTGATAATTTGCAACCGGCAATCCATCTACTGGAGCGCCGCGCTGCAGGCGACTACAGCCCCGATGATATCCCTGAGACTTTCCCGGCCTTCACTACGGATCGTGTGACAGCAGCGGACGGTTTCGATTGCTGGCAGCTTTTTGAGGAGTACGTGAAAGCGGTCAAACCGGCAGATGGGACAGTGAGCCGCTGGCGTGCCGTTTTCCTCAACATGAAAGCTCAATTCACCGACAGAGCGGCCGCGTCAATTTCGGAGGCGGAGGCTCGGACTTGGATCAAAGGGCTCGTTACGCCTGACCGTGCCCCGACGACAGTCCGCGAAGTCTGGCTTGCGGCTTCGCGAAGCGTGTTCGGTTGGGCTCTCAATCACAAGCACGTCCATCATAACCCGTTCACCGGCATTAAAGTGGACGTGCCTAAGCGGTCACGTAGCCGCGAGACCAAAGCGTTCGAGCCGAGTGAGGTTCGGCTAATTTTGCAGGCGACGATAAGCGAGAAGGACATGAGTTCTGCCACGGCCCGCGTCAGACGTTGGGTGCCATGGTTGTGTGCGTATTCTGGTGCGAGAGCGGGTGAGATAACCCAACTGCGGGGCAAGGATGTCGCGCGGCATGAAAGCGGCTTCTACTCTATGAAGCTCACGCCTGATGCGGGGACGGTCAAGACGCGTCAAACTCGCACGGTCCCGATACACGAGCACATCGTGGCTCAGGGCTTCATCAAGATGGTCAATGAGTTGGGCGATGGGCCGCTGTTCTACAATCCCGACACATCGAAGCAACGAAAGCATAATGACCTTCTCAAGCCCTCCCGTAGCCGAGCGGCCACCGCAAGGGCGCACCTGAGTACATGGGTACGTGAACTCGGTGTTGCAGACCCAGAGGTCAGCCCAACGCACGGCTGGCGGCATTCCTTCAAGGCGATAGCCGAGCGCGCTGGCATCTCCGAAAAGGTCCATGATGCCATCACAGGACATGCGCCCGCCTCGGAGGGACGCAAGTATGGTACGCCGACGCTAGAGGACATGGCGGCGGCCCTAAAGAAATTTCCTCGGTACAAGGTCAGTTGAGGGGAAGCTCACCTACGTAAGCGTTGCGTGCGTAAGTTGTCTGGGAAGAGTTCACCCAAAGGGGGCCGCCACGTGTCCACCGCTGGGGAGTAAAGGCGTCCACGGGGCACCATCACGCTTTAACCATCGGCAAGTGGCAGGGCCACGCCGGAACGACACAAAGGCATCATAGACAATGATCGTCCGTATCTTGGCTTCAATCCTTTACGCAGTTGAGTTGTGCGCTTGGGCAATGATCAAAGCAGGTGAGCGGGCAGTGTTTGCTCCCACCGACAGAGTGGCGGGCTTCTGGGAAGGCGTTCGCCGTACCGGAGAGACCTTGGAGGCCATCGTGGACCGCTTGGCGGCCGAGTGCGGTATCGACCTGAGTGCACGAATGTTCGAGCGCGCTTAGTCGCCGTAGCCTAACGACAGAAAAAATAAGGCCGCACCAGAGGAGCCCTAATGGATACCCTTGGTGCGGCCTATGTGGTTATGCTGCTTTCAACAGGAAGCTTTTCGATCCTCGCCCGACGCCCGGAATGTAGCTCACGCCCAAATCTCTGAGCGCTTGCGTTGTCGGGTGTTCACCGTTGTTCAACGTCTCTCGCAACTTCTTGACGCTGTTGAGCTGCAGGTCGTGCTGAACGGCGGAGAGGGATACCGAGCCCGCGTTGAGTTTTGCCATATAAGCAATCAGCCGGGCGTGAGAACTGCCGCCACGCGGCTTCTTTTCTTTGGCGTGGTCGAGAGCGAAGTCCCAAGGCCTCACGTCGATGCCCGGCATGTCCGCCTTGATGTCATCGAGGACGGCGTCGCCCATGGCATCCTTAGGCAGCACGATGAAAATATCTGCTGGAGGGCAATGACCTTCAGCATCGACAACACGACGGCAGCAAATGCGGTTGATGGCCTGAATGACCGACACCGACATCTGGCGCTGCTCCATCTCCTTTCGCACATTCTTGAACTGCTTCCACTCCGGCGACTGCAGCCACTTGTCGTCCTGAGCACCCTGTAGGGCACAGAACATGTTCGTGGACCACGTCTGCGGAAGGTAGGGTAACCCGAGGATCACCGCTGTATCACAATCCTGCCACGTGTTGCGGCCATCTACGGCGTTCCAGTGCCCGACTGAACACTCCTTGAAGTTCAGTTTCTCCACCCAGCTTTTCGCGTTGTTGGGCTTCTTCGTGATGACGTCTTCAACATCCTTGTGGACGCACATGAACACCGAGCGGTCTGGCCCTATGGCTTCTTCGAGACCCTTCTTGATGCGTGGCATCCGTTCTCCGATGCGTTCAGCCATGGTATTCTTTCCAAGCCCGCTGCCCCGAGCGACGTGAAGCCTGACGCTGCTGTAGTCACGGGCATGGGCCGGAACCACAGGACGCTCATGCTTTTCTTCGAAAAGGTCCCAGAGAAAATTCGCCCGAGCTGTCGCATCGAGCACCACAGGTCCCGGCGCGTTCAAAGGTACGGCGAGAGCTGCCGAATTGATTGAGTGCCACTTCCCTGACTTGGCGTAGTAGGCGAATTGCTCAAGGCACGACTGAACCGCCGTGATGGTCTCTGCAACACGCTCCGCCAACCTGATACGATCCTTGGTATTACTGCGGGCGTACACGATCCGATCATAAGGTAGCGCGCTCATGGCAGAGAGGAGCGGTGCGAAGTCTGGAGCGCCCGGGGCGCGCTCGTCTCCCCATATCATCGACATGGCGCAATCCAGCTCATCAGGATCGATGTAGGCCTGAAGTACTCGATGCACCTGCTCCAGAAGCGCCACTTGCTTCGGCAACGCTGATCGCACCTCGGGTGGGATCTGACTGATAACAAAAGCCAGGTTCTCGATGGTTGCGCTGCTCTCGTCCACCACATTAGCGAGAGCTTCGTCGATGATAGTGAGGAGCCGTTGACCGCCTCGCCAAGACATCAAGTGATCCCAAGACTTCCAATCGAGGCTCTTGGTGTCCCTCTTAACGTTGATGAACGCGGTGTGAGTGATAATCACGACATCGCTATCATGGAGTTGTTGCGGGGTGGCATAGCTGCCTGAATGATGCACAACGGCGACGGCACGGCTCGCTATGGTGTTGATGGTGTTCCGAATGTTGTCGGCATCTTCTTTCAACCGCGTAACGATGAGCATCCCCACGGGGCTCAATGCACCCTCAGTCTCTCGATTGAACTCCGCTTGCATGGCAGCGTACACGCAGGTCCCTTGGGTCTTGCCTGTACCAGTCGGCGGTTGCAGGATGCGCCATGGTGATTGAACGCCAGTCGCAGCTTCGACCGTGGCAATCTGGAAGTTCTCTCCCATGATGCGCCAGAGGGTGACCAAGGCCGACGATGAGTGCTGACCAAGACCTTCAGGACAGGGCAGGGTCCAGTGCCGGTGCATTCGCTGAGAAAACTCATGAGGGCACACGAGGGCGAGTGTGTGTTGCTCTCGGAGAGCTATGGTATCGTTCATTAAATGTAGTGTTCCTAGTAGGGACACGACAAGCCGATAGGTGTTCCTGAGAACACCAGCGATGGGCTTGTGAGGGAGGTTGGGAAATGATGGTTGGTCGACACCGACCAGCCGGAAAGGAGCCCCTAAGGCCTCTAAGGGAGGTGCAGGGGTTAAGGGGTATGTTGGGAGATAATCACCCCCTCAAACCTCTAAAGAAGATCATCATTAGAGGTCTCAGGGGGACCTTTGGTACACAGAGGCGTGTAGAAGTCTATGACCATAGTGGGAGACGCACTAAAGCGAGCCTTAGGCAGACTTGTGGGCTCCTAGGGACCGCAAGCGAGCCTCAGGAGGCGAGTTCAGAGATAAGCCGCCACCACACCACCCTAAGACTACCTGAGCCCCTTCTCGGGCGTGTTCAGAGAGTTGGTGTTGTTGGTGTGCACTCGGGCCGAACGTCAAGAGAGCAATAAGTGGCAGAGCGGGTGGGACCAATGGGGCCGAGGTGTTCAATGGAGCTACTGCACGGGCCCAAACGTCAGACTTGGCTTTCAGGTATCCTCCGGTAGGTCAGTTAGGTCGAGCCGTCGGCCTCTCACTATCTCACCCAGCATTCGAGCAACGATAACTCCTCGGTCGGTGAGGACCACCCGATATTGCCTACGGTCGTCGTGGGCTCGTTGAACGGTCGTAAGGAGGCCCATGTTGGGTCCTCTTGGTCGGGTGGCCGTTCCAAAGTCCCTTAGGTGTTTCGAGATTGTTGTGGACCCGACACCGCACAGGGTAGCCAGTGTTGAAACAGTAAACTCCTCCTGCGACATCGCTACGTAAACAAAGGTCGTTGCCTGTGACGTGGTCATGCGGGGGTGCATCGAGAGCAGCGCTTTGATGGTCAGCCGAAAGCGAGCAAGGCTGTCCTTTGTCTCCTTAGTGAGCGTTTGTACGGACATGCGACCTCCTGCGTGTTGTGGGAGGCCGTGAGTTAGCACGAGGATCCCTTGGCGAGCCGATGCGTTGTCAAGTGTCAGCTAACTTCAACAGCATTCTCTTTGGCCTCGGGCTTGCTGAACCCAAGCAGTCCTTGGAATTGCAAGGTGTTCTCAAGCGAATGGTAGCGATTGCGTAGTCGAAAGAGACGCTTCCAATGGGCCTTCGGTATCGGCGGGTATTCCGTGGGCCACGGCTCTTCTCGGAAGCTGGCCTCACGATTGATCCAGAGGCGTGCCATCACTTCGATTTCGGCTTTCAGTTCAGCCGTGTGCTTCGGGTTAGCAGGATCGTCCCACTCGTATTCCTTCTGAGCGGGCCTATCGAAGGGCGGCATTGTGAACCCGGGTGCCCTTAGGTCCTTCAGGGTCTCCACGGCGTACGGATGGTCTGCACCTTTCTCTATTGCGTACTGATAGGACGCCGCTGTTGGATAGGTCTTAGCGGGTGCGAGGAAAACCTGCCGAGCGAACTCAGCGAGTTCTTGAGGTGACCACCCGGCCTTGATGAAGCCGCCAAGGGCCTCGCGTTGCTTGATGGTGCGAAGATAGGAGCGGACCTGCTTGAAGTCCGGGGCCTGCAACGGCCCTGTGTGTGATGATGATGGTTCGTTCACGTGTGTTGTTGGAGTGGTGGAAAAAAGGGAGCCCGAGGAGCAGCTTGTTTTGGCCATCGGGGGCCTGCGTGTCTCCTCGGGGGAGGGAGGGAGCAAAAGCTCAGCCTTTTCCTCTATAAGCGGGTAGGACAAACATCTAAGGTTCTGATTTGTCGAAAGAAAATCTTCGAAGTGCGTGTTCTTGTGTGTAGCTAACAAAACAGTGTAGATTGGCTTGCTTGCATCATTGCCGCGCCACGAAGTCCCTATGCTTTCTCCATTTGAAGACGACACCGCAGCCCGCCAGCTCTTAGAGCGGCTCAGGTGGACCGAAGGCCCCGCGTGTCCGCACTGCGCGGCCAGAGAACCGGATGTCTTTGAAATTGGAGGAGAGAAGCATAGCCACCGGGATGGGCTCTACCAGTGCAGGCGGTGTCGCAAGGCTTTCAGCGCGACAGTGGGCACCTCCTTTGAGCGGCTCAGGATCCCTTTGAGTACGTGGATTAGCGCAGCTCGTGTCTTCAGTTACGAGCCGCCCAAACACGTGCCCGGTTACAGGGAGATCAAGCCGTCGCTTTTAGCTATCCGAGATGAACTCGGGGTGTCCTACAGGACGGTGCTACGAATGCGGGATGTCATCGCGCACGCCGCCCATAAGTATCGCGGGTACAAATATGTATTCGCTGCATGGCCCCGAAGTCTGATGCACCACAAAAGGGAAAAGCCGGAGCAGACGATAAAAGACACAGGTGTGCTCGCGAGCATGCTCCCGGCGGGCAAGTACACGGTGGGGGAAATAAAGCGCACCGAGCGGCTACTGCGGCTACTGCTTGCGGCCCCGAAACCACGTTAGACGTAAATGCTCGCACGTCTCTGCATTAAAAGGTCTGTGTCTCGCGTGACACTGCAGCCGTAAGTCAGGCGGCGGCGCACTCTTAAACCCGAACTGTTTGAAGTCGGGTAAGCCGGGTCGAGCAATTCAGGGTCCGGTGGCAAGAAAGGACCCATCGTTTGAAAAATCCCGAGGTGGACGTAGGGCGCTCGCAAGGATGAGGCTACCCACCGAACAATGCGAGCCCGACCAGAGCCGCGCCCAGAACTGCAGCGGTGCCCGTTAGCTCAAACGAGACTGCGAACACCACTAGTGCGCTGAGGAGTGCTGCGAGGGTCACCGGCGTTCTCCATGTGTCGAACTGCTGGCAGTACGTTGCAACGGCCGTCCGAGCATGAGCTTAATGGCTGTTGGAGCGTAGGGCGTTCCTGCCTTCGTTGTGTGGCCTGCTGCAGCAAGCGCCGCAGAAATCTCTCTCAGGGACCTCTTGCCACCCTTCGGCTTCGCCCGTGCCAGACTACGTGCAAGCTCTACGGTTTCAGGCCGCTCCTCGTTGATGGATTTCCGCCCCTCAACCTTGACGCCAGTGCGCCGCTTGCGATCCCGTGCCCCCTTGAGCTTCGCCACAAGCATGGCCTTCTCGAACTCCGAGATTGCGCCCAGCACTTGCCTGATGAGCCGGGCAGTAGGCGTGTCATCCAGGAACGACGTGGGACTGTCTGCGGCGATCAAGTCGATCCCGCGTGACTTGAGCATTGCGAACCCAACCTCCTGAACCATAAGGTCTCGCGCGAACCGACTGGCTGTCTCGACAATGATCGTTTTGGTGCCGTTGGCTTCAAGCGCCTCCAGCATCTCTCCAAAGCCCGGACGCGTGTCGATAGGGTCGGAACCCTTCACCGCTTCGTCGTGATAGGTGCCGACCAACTCGATGCCGCTTCGCCTCGCGAACCCTTCGATGGCAAGGAGCTGCCTGCGGCCGCTGTCCTTGTCTTCCCCTATGTTCGCCGCTGAGGAAGTCCTCAAATACGAGAATGCCTTAATAGATTTCGTTGATTTTACCATGGCTTGCACCGCACGTCCGTATCGTATTCCTGAGAATTAGATACGGATCGGCACGCAGATGCAAGTTACATTTCGCTACTTCCCCGACTGTCTTCCTACATGCACAGGGTGAATTGGTGGGGATTGAGTACACCAATAGTTGCGTAGAAGGAGGCGTTCACGCTAACCCGATCTGAAGATGGCCCTTGTACGCCCACGTCTCACCGAATTTCATGGCATCGACGTTGCTCAAGCCAACGTGGACTTCGCCATTCCATTCCTTGAAGAAGACCTTCCCCTCTACGTTGACCCGTTTCTGCTTTGGAAGTCACCGTCGCTGCAGGATCAATCACTGCACGGGGCAATGGTCGCGGCGTTCAACCGACTTGGAATGCTCTCGCGAGGAGGTCAGGCCGACTTAGCGGTGCAGATTATCCAGCAAATGTCTGAGTGCGAAGAGGTCGGATTAGGTGGCGCCGCAACGAAAAAAGGGAAAAGGATTGGTTTAGTTGTCGCGCAACAAATACTAAGCCTTTTCGAAGGCGTCCCTATGTACGCTGCCGGCTTCACCCACTTCGAAGAAATTCAGTTGTTCGTGGATGGTATCTCGAAGGATAGAGTGAGCGACATTGCGTGCAATTTGCTCAAGTCGTTCTTGATAGACTACACAATCGAGCAATGCGAAAGGCTGAGGATACCGCGTTCGAGGACAAGACTAGCCAATGTCTACGATCATCAGTCGCACAGGTTGATGCCCATCGATGATATCGAGCTTCCGATTTCTCCGACTGACGGCTCTCCAATTTTGCTAGTGCCGAAGCGGTGGCTGCGACATTCGCCTTGGATCGGTTTTGACGACTATTTCAAGAATTACATTCCAAAGGACGATCAGCACAACAAGGTCGTCTGGGATCGCGTCAGCTTACTAAATTTCAATCGCCACAACTATGGTGTTGTCCAGCAGTACATCGCATTCAAAGAGCGAGCTGCCGCTGATTGCGCAACCGATCCCCTTTTCTCGCAAATCCCACTGATCTCCGCGAAGCGGAAATTGGCAGCGATACAGAAACTTCCCAGTGGAAAAGACCAAAACGCGGATCGCAAGTACGAAGACCTAGTGGTCGAGCTTCTCGCCAACATGTTTTATCCGCAACTCGACTATGCGGATGACCAGGTCCGTACAGACAGTGGTGCGCAAATTAGAGACTTGATCTTTTATATGAACCGCGAGGCAGATTTTTTGAGCGACGTATTCGCTGATTACGGCACGCGGCAGCTTGTATGTGAAATAAAAAATGTACGACAGATCGAGCGAGAGCACATCAATCAGCTCAATCGCTACCTATCGGATGAGTTTGGTCGCTTTGGTGTGTTGGTGACCCGCAATCCGCTGCCCAAAGCGATGCGCAGGAATACCGTTGACCTGTGGTCAGGACAGCGCCGCTGCATCATCCCAATCACTGATGAAGACTTGTCCGTGATGGTAGATCTTTTCGAGGATAAGCGACGACCTCCTCTCGATGTGCTGAAGAGAAGCTATTTAACTTTTAAAAGGGAATGCCCGTCATGACTGCTGATGAGGTGGAAAAGTTTCGAAAGATGGCTGCTCAGCTTGATGCTCTCCATCAAGAAGCAACGGCTGCATCTAAGAAGCTGCCGGATAAACCCGTGAGCAAGTTCAAGGTGGAGCTTGCCAACTCCGTGCTCGAGACGGCCAAACAGGTACTCGGCACGTCGGCGCCCACGTTGAGTTTCGAAAGGTTTGATGTCGACGACCTTCCTACAAATAGTGACCTCAGCTTCGTCGTTACTCAATTTGTCGAGTGCGCGGAGAAAGTTAAAGCGCAGAATATCAAGCGCCTCCATAACGGCGTTTGGTACTGGATAGTTTCGGGCGCTTTTTCTGAGATTGCTGCCGTGGCGCCGAAGGGAGTGCGTTGAGTTGGCACGTGCATCCGACCAGTCAAAGACGACCGAGCATAAGGTTGCCGAATACACCACGCTCAGCCCGCTTCTTCAGGCCATGTGCAAGGAGTTTCAGGAGCTGTCCCGAAAGAAGCCCGATGGTCAGGTCGGGCCAACGAAAGTCAAGATGGTGAACAGGCTTCTCAAAGCCATTCATCAGATACTGGAAGGAGAGCCTAGCCGAAGCTATCTCGATGACCTCAATGAAGACGACCTACCACAAAACAGCGATGTTGTGCTCATTCTCAGCCAGACCGAGGCCGCTATGGATGCTTTCCGAACGAGATACTATCGGTTGAATGGCGCCAGATACGATTGGACGATTTAGGCACAAGGCCCACAAAGCGGCGGCGACCATGAGTAGTGCGGCAGCTGGCCTTTCCAGCCGGCCTATAGATGGCTCTGCGCTGAACTCCGAACCTCGTAAGCACGCGGTACGAATGGTGCGAGTGCCATCCTGAGCCGTAAAGCCGAAATTGTTAGGCATCGCTGGGTGCCTTGGATTAGCAGGAGTGAAATATGTTCTGGTCGCTAATGGTGCAGAGCTAAAAAATGGCCGCGAGCCCGTCTGTTTTTATCTCATACTCTTGGGACGATGCATCTCATCGGAAGTGGGTCAGAGACTTAGCAAGTCGCTTAGTCTTGAACGGCGTGAGAGTTTGGCTCGATGAGTGGCACGTAAGGGCAGGCGATAGCCTTACCGCATTCATGGAAAAGAGGATCGCTACTAGTGGCCATGTCGTGGTCATATGCACACCGAATTATGCCAAGCGAGCAAATTCCAGACGAGGCGGAGTGGGGTACGAGCAACAAATCATCTCAGGTCGCATCGCAGCCGGCATCTCGCGGCGGAAGTTCATACCCATATTGCGAAGGGGCAGCCTAAATCCGGGGCAAACAAGCGCGATCCCTACCCACTTCGCGGGAACCTACGTCATCGACATGACGACGCCCCAAAGGGCAGCCCGCAATTTTGAGGAATTGCTTCGTGCAATCTATCGCGTTCCAAAGTTCGTACCTCCGGCTCGGGGGGCGCCACTTTGGCAGGCGGGAAAGCGAAAGTCTGTGCGGCTAGCAACCGCCGAAGCGGAAGGCTGGTGGCTTGCAAGTGGTGTGGCTCGGAATGAATTGTACCCCAAGACGTTCGAGATACCGTCAGAGCGGGCACGTAATGGTATTGAAGCGGGTGACTTGGTCAAACTTGCTTTTGAGACGGACTTAGAAGAAGACGGGTTCGGCGGAGAGCGAATGTGGGTGCGAGTTGCGGACGTGAATGGCCCGTACTTTATAGGAAAGATCAGTAATGATCCTGTGGTCGTGCCCCTGAAGTTCGGAAGTCCAGTCGCGTTCCTGCCCGAACATATCATATCCATCGTTCCGGCAGAGGACGCTCCCGTGTTCGAGCCTGCCATTCGGCGAAAACGCGCTACCACTAAAAAGGTAAAGCCTCGCCCAAAGAAGTAGCCGTGACGCCGGTAACTGTCGGCCTGCCGAGTATTCTGCCGGGGGCTCCAGATTGGGTGACTTAAATGGAACACCTTGAGCGCTATCTGGATGGTATCATTGAGCCGACGGTGAATGATTTTCGCAGCAAGCCGTCGAGCGTGCGGCTCGGCTTTCTAGCCTGCGTGGCAATCGATCACGCTGTGGACTATCTGGCGTTTCCGGCGGATCGCTCGCAATGGGATGGCAAAGAACATCGCGATAAGCGTGCTCGATTGCGCAACGAGTTCAGCAAAGAGAGTGATAATTTTCGCTTGGCCAGCGAGACTGCAAACGCGTTTAAGCACGTGAAGACTGTCAGCGTGAGAGGGCTTGAAGCAGGTGACGTCCATGAAAGGCCGCCCGCACTGGCGGGAAGAGCGATGGCGGGCCGGTCCATCGCTGGAGATCGAACCGGCGCGGTCGTGGTCGATGGCCATAACCTTCTTGAAATCGCCACCGAGGCACTGCGTTTTTTGCGCTCGAAAGTACCCGTCCGTTCTGGGGCGGAGAGAAGTCACACGGCGCGCCAGTGATCAGGGCGTTTCTTGGCGTTCAAGTGCCGGACGCACGCGACATGGGGTGTATGCCCATTGCGTTTAGCCCAATCGATGGCCGCATGCTGCGTTTGAGAGGTGGTCCGCGTGGCTAGGGCTTGGCAGGCCTTGAAATTAATACAAACGCCGCTACAAAGTTCGGAACCGATCCGTGAATTTCATCAATGATATCAACATCAAGCCTCGCGTTATGCGGTTACCACCCAACTGTACCATACAAATCAATCATTTAGCCGATTCGAGCCTGGCCGTTGCTTTGGGCTGCGGCAATGTCTGACCGCTTGGGGCGGGCCGGTAACGCCGGCGCGCCGGTCAGATCACTCAGCGTGCCCACGATCTGGCTCGGGGCTGTAAGGTTTCCGCACAAACAGCCCGCCTTCGGGCAACTCGACGTCGTAAATGCCCGCGTGCTTCCGCCGGGCCGGTCGTGGAACTCGATTGCCATCGTTCCGTTGGCTTCCCAACGACAGGGAGGCAATCATGGTCGACGCTGATATCAGCAATACCGCTATTGCGATGATGTGCGACATCGCGCGCGCCTCCGGGCTCGATCTCAATGCCGAAAAACGTGCCGTGCTTGACGGGCTGATTGCTCAAGGGCTTGTCGAGGTAATCGATCAAGCCAAGCCGGCAGCGGGGCCGAAATTTAGGATCACGTTGAAAGGGCAGCAGCTCCTTGACGAGCGCGGCGTTGGCGTCAACGAGGCCTGATGCGGGTTTCTGCGTTGCTGCTACTTGCCTTTGCAGAGGACGTCGCTGACCCCGCCGAGAACCGCCTTGGTCCAGATTGCATAGCCGGCATCATTCAGGTGAATGCTATCGGTTGTGTATTTCGCCGGCATGGACGGGATGGTGACAAGGCTCGCGCCAGCATCGCCCGCGATGGTTGGCAGCAACGCGTTGTAGCTGTCGATCGCCCGGTTGTTGATGCGCGCGCTATCGGATTTGCCGGCTTCAACAGGTGTCACCGTCGCGATGGCCATTCGTGGAGCCGTGGATTTCAGCGTCGCGAGCAAAGCGAGATAGTTGGTCCTGTATGAGTCCGCGTTCACAGGGACCGCAGCATCGTTGAGTCCGAGGGAGACGACGACCATGGCGGCCTGCTTCCCGCCAAGTGCTTTTGTCAGCATGGCATCGAGACCGCTCGATGTCGTCGATCCGTCGATTCCGGCATTGACGATGGGCCGACCGCATACGGCACGGGGGAAGGTTGCGCGTTTGACGATACTGTCGCCGAGGATGATGACGGGATCATCGACCTGTTTCAATGCTGCCCTGATCAGAAGTGGGCGCGGCGGCGTCGCGTCATTTCCTTTGGGCCATGCCGCCCAGCCGCACAACCCCACGAAGCCGATAATGCCAATACGGGTCCAGTTCATGATCGTGGACCGCCCGCGCAGTTTCGGAGTATCGCTTTTGTCTCACTGTTCATCTTGGACCGTCTCTCGCACGAGGTCGCGACGGGGCAACGGCGCCGCGATGTTCGGGAGAAACTACAGGGCTGGCGCGAAGGCAAGCCCGATCCCCGTCACGTCCACCTTGCCAAGCTGGCAATCGTCTCCGACACTCCCACGATAACGTGCAACCAGGGGGGACTAATGTCGGTACGTCCAGGGATTTTGAGCGGGTCGCTTGCCATGTCACTCATGATCGGCGCGTCGTTCTTGGCGACGCCGTCGCAAGCCTATACCGACGATCAGCAACAGCTCTGTACCGGCGATGCCTTTCGGCTCTGCAGTGCAGCCATTCCTGATGTGGATCGCGTGACGGCCTGCATGATCCAGAAGCGGGCGCAATTGAGCCCGGGCTGCGCGCAATTCTTTCGGGCAACGCCGGTCAACGCGCGCAAACCCACGGTCAAGTCGCGAAGGGCGAAAAAACCGACTCGTCCGAGCTGATCAGGCTTCGCTCTCACGTGAACGGACGTTTAGTCAGCGTGCAGAACGGCGTGATCTCGCTGAGTCACTGCACCGTGACGCCATCGATCGTGGCAAAAAAGTGAACCCGTGACAAACTGACACGTTGGGTATCACGACACGAAACAACATCTCCAGACCACGAGGAGCGTCATTTTGAGCAGCGAAACCAATATCGACTACAAGGCGGAACTCAATCGGCATTTGGCCTGGTTCGAAACCAAACTTCCGCCCCGACCGGCTCGATTTGTAGGTTGGTTGCGAAAGCCCTCATCGAAGCTCGTGCGATTCCCGCTTGGCATTTTGCTGATTATCGGCGGAATTTTCAGCATTCTTCCTGTGCTCGGCCTCTGGATGTTGCCGCTCGGACTCATCCTCATCGCGCAGGATATTCCGCCGCTGGAAAAACCGGTGGCGCAGTTTCTCGGTTGGCTTGAGCGAAAGTGGATCGAACGTCAGCGCGCGAAGGGCATTGCTATCGAAGGTCCGGACTCAACTCGTTCCAACGGCGCTGATAGCAAGATTTGAGCGCCTGACTTGATACCAGAGTGCGACAAAGTGGCGACAAGCGTACTACACCTGACTCATTTCGGGCCTGTTGCGCCGCACTGTGTGACTCAAAAACCAACATTCCAAACAAATCAGGCACATATCCTTGAATTACGCGTAAATATGACTTTAACGAATCAGCAGACTGATTCATTTTCGCCTCCTGGGGTCAATCTGGAGGCCAACATATGAACGTCATAGTTTTCGCATCGCGTAAAGGCGGCTCGGGGAAGAGTACCCTGGCTGCACATCTTGCTGCTCAAGTTCATAAATCAACGAAGCCTTGCTTGCTCATCGACGCGGATCCGCAGGGTTCGTTGACGCTGTGGCACAAGCTGCGGGGAACAAATGAACCGCCGCTGAAGATCGCAAATCGCAGCGTGACCGAAATGGTTGCCGCCGCGAAGCGTGACGGTTTTGAATGGGTGTTCATCGACACGCCGCCTAATACATCGGCTGTGGTCGACGATGCCATCAAGAACGCAACCATGGTGATCATTCCTGCGCGTCCCGGCGTGTTCGACGTCGATGCGGTGCAGGCGACGATCCAGAGCTGCCGTTCGGCCCGTAAGCCCTATGCGGTTGTCATCAACGGTGCGCCGGCACGCCGTGACGATTCCGAAAGCCGTATCGTGACGATCGCCCGCGAAGCGCTCGCCAAGTTCAAGGCTCCGGTGTGGTCCGGTCAGATCACCAACCGTGCAGATCTCCTGCTCGCGCTTGGCAACGGCGAAGGCGCCCGCGAATATCAAGCAGAAGGTCGCGCAGCCAGCGAGATCGGGAAGCTGTGGGCGGCGATCGAACGTTCGATCAAGGCTATTCGCGGCAACGGATCGGCGACCGGCGCGATGCACAAGCAGGCGGCCTGATAGCCGTTCTGCTCTTTTGACCCCAGAAAAAGCGCGCGAGACCTTCGCGCGTTTTTTGTCGTTGGTATGGCCGCGACGGTGGGGTGTTCACGCCTATGCTGAAATGGCGATATCTCCGGTGGGCGAGGTCACCCCTTGGGTGACTTCACGGAAGTTGTCTATGTCAGCCGGACGGCCGAGCAGATAGCCCTGCGCCTCGTCGCATTTCTCGTCGCGCAGGAATGCGAACTCCGCTTCGGTTTCTACGCCTTCGGCGAGCACCGGCAGCCCAAGCCCGCGGCCGAGGCCGAGGACGGCGCGCACGATTGCTGCTGCCTGGCTGTTGGTGTTCACCGACCTGATGAATGATCCGTCGATCTTGATCTTGTCGAAAGGGAATGCGCGCAGGTTCGACAGCGACGAGTAGCCGGTGCCGAAGTCATCCATGGCGATGTGAACGCCGAGCGCCTTGATCCGGCGAAGTGTCAGCAATGCGCGATCGAAGTCGCGGATCAGCGCAGTCTCGGTGATCTCCAGTTCGAGCCGATGCGGGGGCAGGCCGGTTTCCAGCAAGACCTCATGGACGGTTGCGACAAAGCTATCGTGGTGGATCTGAACCGCCGAGACATTGACCGCGATGGTCAACGGATGCTTCCACGTCGCCGCTTCACGGCAGGCGGCGCGCAGCACCCATTCGCCGATGCCGAGAATGGCGCCGGTGTCTTCCGCAATCGGAATGAAGATGTCGGGGCGAATATTGCCGCGGACGGGATGGTTCCAGCGCAGCAGTGCCTCGAAGCCGATCACGCGGCCCGACTCCATGGTGCCTTGGGGCTGATACACCACTTTCAGCTGATTGGCATCGATGGCGTTGCGTAGATCGTGTTCGAGCAGCCGGCGGTCGCGCACGGCTTCCCCCATTGCAGGCTCGAAGAAGCGCCAGGTCGCGCGGCCTTCGGATTTGGCGCGGTAGAGCGCGGTGTCAGCGCAAGCGAGCAACGTGTCGCGATCACTGGAGTCGTCGGGGCAGAGTGCGATGCCGACACTGGCGGTGACGCTGCCGAGTTCGAAGGTGGCGTCCTTGCTCCGGAATGCTTCCAGTATCCTGTCGGCGAATTGACTCGCAGCTGCGGGCGAGGTCAGGTTCGGCAAGAGAATGGCGAACTCGTCGCCGCCAAGACGCGCCATCATCTCGCCTTCGCCAAGCAGGGCGGTGATGCGCGCCGTTACGCTCTTGAGAACCTTGTCGCCGGCGGCGTGGCCGAACAGGTCATTAACCTGTTTGAACTGATCGAGATCCAAAGCGAGTACGGCGAGCGGGCGGTCCTTGGATAGTGTCGCAATCTCCTGATCGATTCGATCATGGAACGTGCCGCGATTGGGCAGTCCGGTCAGGGAGTCGTAGTGGGCGAGATAGCGGATGTGCTGTTCGGCCTGCTTGCGTTCGCGGAGGTCACGTACGGCGATGACCTGATGTGGCTTCCCCGCAAAGTCGATTCCACGCAGGATCAATTCAACTGGGATCGTCTGGCCGTTGCGCTGTCGCAGATTCGCTTCCACCGATTTGTCAGGCTGGCTCATGATCTGAGTCCGCGTATCGCCATCGGGGAAGCAGTCTTGCAGACGCCCGCCAATCAGCAATTCAGCGGACGATCCCGCCAGCGCGGCGAAGGACGTGTTGACCGTGACGATCGTGTCGTCGTCGCACACCAGCAAGCCTTCGACGGCAGCATTGGCGAGTCCGCGCATGCGGTCGGCTTCGAGATCGGAGCGGCGGTGATCACGGATATCCAGCACGATGCCGGCCAGCGCCAGGCCAATGATGGCGAAGCTGATCAATGAGACGCCAAGTGCGAGCCATCCGGCGGGGATGGTCAGCGGCGAGACGGCGATGGTCGGATCCGGGGTGATCGTGACCGCGCTCATCGCCGTGAAATGATGACTGCAGATCGCGAGCGTTAGCAGCAGCGCGCCGCTGATCTTCCAGCGCAGGGTGGTGCCATGCAACCCTACCGGAAGCGCGATCGCACCGAGCACGGCTCCCAATACGATCGAGACGATGACGAGCGTCATATCCCAGTCGATGCGCGCCTGAAGTTCGAAGGCGGCCATGCCGGTGTAATGCATCGCCGCGATGCCGCCCGCGACGACGGCGCCGCCGATCCAGAGGCCGGCACGAAAATTCGGGATCAACGACACGGCAAGGCCGGCGCCGGTCAGCAGCAGCGCGGCGATCAGCGAGACGACCGTAAGTACGATATTGTAGCCGCTCGGCATCCCCGGCGAGAACGCCAGCATCGCTACGAAATGCGTGGCCCAGATGCCGAAGCCCGTGGAGATCGCGGATACCGCGAGCCAGACGAGGCGCATCTGGCCTGTGGCGCTTCGCGCGTGACGGAGCAGGTTGATAGCAGCGAGGGACGCGATCGCGCAGATGATGGCCGCGAGTCCGACGAGCCTGAAATCATGGGCATTGGCGATGCAGTTATAGATCGTAAGCATGTACAGGTACCGCGAGCGGGATTACCGCAATTGCGCGGGACGTTAGATATAAGTACGTAAAGACACGTAAATACCGGCGATCGGCGCTATTAGATCGCCCCGTGTGCTATCGCTGCGCATGCTTATCCAACCGTAAATTTTGCGGATATTCGCCGGCTCTTGATGACCTAAAGGTGTGGTCGCATTTCAGCGCCACCCTCACCGGGCAAAAACTGTAACGACTGATCAACCGTTTTCTAACATCGCGCCCGCACGTCGCATTCGCGTCACCGGTCGACGCGACTGACCACGTCCATCAGTTCGGCGATCTTGCGGCGTTGGTCGGCCTTGTCGCCTGACGAGATCGCGTGCTCCACGCAATGCGCGACATGGTCGCGCAGGATCTCTT
This sequence comes from Tardiphaga sp. 37S4, assembly GCF_021044645.1. Taxonomy (NCBI): domain Bacteria; kingdom Pseudomonadati; phylum Pseudomonadota; class Alphaproteobacteria; order Hyphomicrobiales; family Nitrobacteraceae; genus Tardiphaga; species Tardiphaga sp. 37S4. The sequence continues at coordinate 227,690 of NZ_CP088008.1, forward strand.
CCTCGACGCGCCGCAACGCTGCGCGGGCCGCGGCGATCTGAGTAACCACATCGATGCAATAGCGGTCGGCCTCGACCATGCCGGCCAAGCCGCGGACCTGGCCTTCGATCCGTTTGAGGCGTTTTAAACAGGACGTCTTGATCTCGCTGCGCATGAGGTTCATATACCCCCATAGGGTATATGTTTCAAGAGGCGAGGTCACGGTGGCAGAGACAACTCACACGCATACGGGGCACGATGCCCATGCCGGTCACACGCATGGCGCATGCTGTTCGCATGGTCACCATCACGACGAGGCTGCGCCGACCAAAGTGCTCGATCCGGTCTGCGGCATGACCGTCGATCCCGCGACCGCCAAGAACCGTCTGATCTATCAGGGCCATGAGTATTTCTTCTGCAGCGCGCGCTGTCGCGAGCGGTTCAATGCGGATCCCGAGAGTTCCCTGAAGCCGAAGGAGCCCGCGCCGCCCGCGCCAGCCGGCACCATCTATACCTGCCCGATGCACCCGGAGATCCGTCAGGAAGGACCCGGGAGCTGTCCGATCTGCGGCATGGCGCTGGAGCCGGAGCAGGTCTCGCTCGACGACAAGCCCGATCCTGAACTGATCGACATGACCCGGCGCTTCTGGATCGCGCTGGCACTGACATTGCCCGTGTTCGTGCTGGAGATGGGCGCGCATCTCGGCCTGATGCAGCTGGTATCGCAGACCACATCGAACTGGATCTCACTCGTGCTGGCGACGCCCGTGGTGCTGTGGGCCGGCGCGCCGTTCTTCGAACGTGGATGGCGCTCGGTGGTGACGCGCAATCTCAACATGTTCACGCTGATTGCCATGGGTACCGGTGTAGCGTGGGTCTACAGCGTTGTGGCTACCTTCGCGCCTGGTTTGTTTCCCGACGCGTTCCGCGACCATCACGGTGCTGTGGCAGTCTATTTCGAAGCCGCTGCGGTGATCACCGTGCTCGTGCTGCTCGGACAAGTGCTCGAGCTGCGTGCACGCAATCAGACGTCAGGTGCGATCCGCGCGCTGCTCGGTCTCGCACCGAAGACAGCGCGGCGCATTGGCAAGGACGGTGATGAGGACGTCGCCCTCGACGCCATTGCCATCGGCGATTTGTTGCGGGTACGGCCGGGCGAGAAAATTCCGGTCGACGGCGTCGTTACCGAGGGGCGTTCGTCGGTGGATGAATCCATGGTCACCGGCGAGTCCATGCCGGTGAGCAAGGCCGAAGGCGCGCGCGTCATCGGCGGCACCGTCAATCAGAGCGGCGGCCTCGTGCTGCGGGCCGACAAGATCGGCCGCGATACGATGTTGTCGCGCATTGTCGACATGGTCGCCAAGGCGCAGCGCTCGCGTGCGCCGATCCAGCGTCTCGCGGATCGTGTCGCCGGCTGGTTCGTGCCGGCCGTGCTGGCTGCAGCGGTGATTGCATTCATCGCCTGGGCGACATTCGGGCCGGAGCCGCGGCTCTCGTTTGCGCTTGTTGCTGCGGTCACCGTGCTGATCATCGCGTGCCCCTGTGCGCTCGGTCTCGCCACGCCCATGTCGATCATGGTCGGCGTCGGTCGCGGCGCCCATGCCGGCATTCTGGTGCGTGACGCGCAGGCGCTGGAGCGCCTGGAAAGCATCGACACCATTGTGATCGACAAGACCGGTACGCTGACGGAAGGCAAGCCGAAACTAGTGAGCATCACGCCGGCGGAAGGGTTCAACGAAAGCGACATTCTGCAACTTGCTGCAAGTATCGAACGTTCCAGCGAACATCCGCTGGCGCAGGCCATCGTCAATGAAGCAAAGCAACGCAATGTGGTGCTGAGCGATGCCAGTGACTTCGCCTCGCCGTCCGGCAAAGGCGCGTCGGGTGTGGTCAATGGCAAGCGCGTTGCGCTCGGCAATGCGATGCTGATGGACGAATTGAAAGTGGATACGACGCGCTCCGACGGCGTCGCCGAGCTGGCGCGGCAGAACGGTGCGACTGCCATCTTCGTTGCTATTGATGGCAGCGTCGCCGGTGTGATGGCAATTGCCGATCCCGTAAAGCCATCGGCGCAGGACGCCTTGAAGAAGCTGCGCGCCGACGGCCTGCGGATCGTCATGCTCACCGGCGACAATGCGACGACGGCTAAAGCCGTGGCAAAGACACTGGGTATCGATGAGGTCGAGGCGGGTGTGTTGCCGGAGCGCAAGAGTGACGTGGTCACGCGTCTGCGCGGCGAAGGCCGCCGGGTCGCCATGGTTGGCGATGGCGTCAACGATGCGCCTGCGCTGGCTGCTGCGGATGTCGGCATCGCCATGGGCACGGGGACCGATGTGGCGATCGAGAGTGCTGGCGTGACACTGCTGACCGGCGATCTGATGGGGCTGGTGCGCGCGCGCGAACTATCAAAGGCCGTGATGAGCAATATCCGTCAGAATCTGATTTTCGCCTTCATCTACAACGCGGCTGGCGTGCCGATTGCGGCCGGTGTGCTGTATCCGATCTTCGGCATCCTGCTGTCGCCGATGCTCGGTGCTGCAGCGATGGCGCTGTCCTCGGTGAGCGTGATCGGGAATGCGCTCCGGCTGGCGAAAGTGAAGCTGGACTGACAGTTCGCGGGCGCAAAAAAAAGCCGGACTCAAACGAGTCCGGCTCTGAGGTATTGGCCTCGAGAGGCCGACACAATCACCTTCCAAGAGGGATTACTGAGACTTCGCACCACTGGAGGAGGGGGACAAATGCGCAGCGCAAAATCTCAGCGTCTGAGAAGTATGATCCCTGAAGGTGGCATGCAGCAACGCATCACTTGGCATGTCTGACATGCTGGGAAGCGTGGGCATATCTGCCCTGAAATATTGCGGGTTAGGACGGCCAGCGCTGTGCCTTGCTGACGATGAAGTCGCGGAACACCTGCACACGGGCAACCGTCTTCAACTCTTCGGGATAGACAAAATAAGTGTCGAGTTGAATCGAGTCCGACTCGCTGAAGAGCTGAACCAAGCGATCGTTTTCTTCGACCAGGTAGTCCGGCAATGCTGCAATGCCCAAGCCCTGCTGGCAGGCGCGCATCAGGCCCAGAATATTGTTGACCTTGAAGTAGGGTTCGCGCGGGCCGGAGCCGTTGCGCCCGGCATCGATCAGCCAGCTGCGGTTTTGCAGGTGCGGGGACACTTGGGCGTCGCTGAGCATGATGATGCGGTGCCCGTCGAGTTCGTCGAGGGTGCGCGGGGTGCCGAAATGCTTGATATATTCCGGCGAGCAATAAGCGTGGAATCCCATGGCGAACAGCTTGCGCTGGATCAGGTCCGGCTGGGTCGGCTTGCGGGTGCGGATGGCCACATCGGCTTCGCGCATCGACAGGTCGAGTTCCTCGTCGGTGACGATCAGCGAAATGCGGATTTCCGGATAGAGCGCTGTGAACTCGCCAAGGCGCGGGATCAGCCAGTTGATGCCGACGCCCGGGGTTGTGGTGACCTTGAGGTCGCCGCTAGGCCGCTCGCGGCTGTCAGTCAGCTTTGCGCGGGCCGCCTGGAGCTGCATGAACACGTCATGGGCGGTGCGGAACAGCAGGTCGCCCTGTTCGGTGAGGATCAGGCCGCGGGCGTGGCGGTGGAACAGCGAGACCGCCAGCTCCTGCTCGAGCGCGCTCACCTGTCGTGAGACTGCCGATTGCGACAGGCCCAGTTGCTCGCCTGCATGCGTGAAGCTCCCCGCTTCCGCCGCCGCGTGAAACACCTTCAGCTTGTCCCAGTCCATATCTGTAAATCCGTCGCGGGTTCGCTTGATCATCATTCGGCCGCTGCGCGGTCATGAGCATGCGCGGCAAGATAGCGTTCGGCTTCGAGGGCGGCCATGCAGCCCATGCCGGCGGCGGTGACCGCCTGCCGATAGGTTTCGTCCGCCACGTCGCCGGCGGCGAACACGCCGGGCATCGAGGTTGCGGTGGAATTCGGAGCCACTTCGACATAGCCCGAGGGCTTCAGCTTGATCTGGCCCTTGATGAGTTCGGTCGCGGGCGCGTGGCCGATGGCAATGAAGACGCCGTCGGCTGGCACCTGAGTGATGGCGCCGGTCTTGACGTTCTTCAGGCGCACATGGGTGACCTTGGCCGGGCCTTCGGTGCCGCAGATCTCGTCGAGCGCCGAGTCCCAGACCACCTTGATCTTCGGGTGCTTGAACAATCGCTCCTGCAGGATGCGTTCGGCGCGGAAATGGTCGCGGCGATGCACGATGGTGACCTGCGAGGCGAAATTGGTCAGGAACAAAGCTTCCTCGACGGCCGTGTTGCCGCCGCCGACTACGATCACTTCCTTGTTGCGATAGAAGAATCCGTCGCAGGTGGCACAGGCGGATACGCCGCCGCCCTGGAATTTCTCTTCCGACGGGATGCCGAGCCACCGCGCCTGCGCGCCGGTCGCCAGGATCACGGTTTCGGCGAGATAGACATCGCCGCTGTCGCAGGTCAGGCGGAACGGACGCTGGTTCAGATCCATGTCACTGACCAGATCGGTGACGATCTTGGTGCCGACGTGTTGAGCCTGCTTCTCCATCTGCTCCATCAGCCAAGGGCCCTGAATGACGTCGGCGAAGCCCGGATAGTTTTCGACATCCGTGGTGATGGTGAGCTGACCGCCGGGCTGGATCCCCTGGATCAGGACGGGCTCGAGCATCGCGCGTGCGGCGTAGATAGCGGCAGTGTAGCCAGCCGGGCCTGAGCCGATGATGACGACTTTGGCATGGATGGGGGCGGCCATGGTCGAGTCCCTTTCTGAAGGGAAATTGGTCATTGCTGAGGCGAAATGTGCCGGCGAACACGTCGCTGCGGCGTCGAAAGTCTTGTCTGCTAGTGTAGAATATCTGGCGAGCCATGCAAGAATTGCAATTCGTCCCGGCAATTTTTCCCCCGGAGACACTTAATTTCTGCGATGCACGCGCAATAAAATTGCGCAAGTTGCGGCTCCTGCGCTAAGAGAGTTCAAACGGTTTGTTTGAATACCAGCCAGGATCCGCGCCGCGTGCCGAAAAGCCTAGACGACATCGACCTCAAAATTCTCAGCGAAATCCAGGCCGACGGCCGAATCACCAATGTGGAACTCGCCAAGCGCGTTGGCATCTCGCCGCCGCCCTGCCTGCGCCGGGTCCGGACCCTGGAAGAGGCTGGCTATATCCAGGGCTACCGCGGGTTGCTGGATCCCCGATTGCTCGGTTTCGACGTTACCGTGTTTGCCTCGGTCCACCTGTCGAGTCAGGCCGATGCCGATCTCAAGGCGTTCGAGGATTTCGTCCGCAAGGAGCCTTTGGTGCGGGAGTGCTGGATGCTATCGGGCGAGATCGATTTCATCCTGAAATGCGTGGCGCCCGACATGGCGACCTTCCAGGATTTCGTCGGCCATCTCACGGCCGCACCGCATGTCCGCAACGTCCGCACGTCCTTGGTCTTGCAGAACTCGAAATACGCTGCCGCGGTGCCGCTTGAGCTGAGGGCCGCGGATTAGCAGTACTTTCTAAGAGCGAAGGGCGCTGACCGTGAAGTCAGCGCCCTTTCTTTGTGTAGGATGGGTAGAGCGAAGCGAAACCCATCACCTGAATGTGTGCACCGATGGGTTTCGCGAAGACGCTCTACCCATCCTACCGTTCAATCAGTTCTTCTTGCGCAGTATCGCGTCGAGGCTGATCGGGCCTCCGCCTGACGTCGCAAGATAGAGGCATGAGAAGCAGAACAGGATGGCAGCGGTGCCGCCGTTCAGCAGCGGCAGGAAAACCGGATCCGCGCCTTTAAACATGTGGCCGAGGAAGTAAGCGAAAGCCATTTCACCGGCGAGGATGAACGCAACTGGGCGCGTGAACAGGCCGAGCAGCAGCAGCGCACCGCCGACGAGTTCAAGCGTTGCCGCGACCTGGATCAACGGCGGAATATTCGCGAAATAGGGCAGAACCGGAAATTTGAAGATCTTGGCGATGCCATACTGCAGCAGCAGCAGGCCGGTGATGAAGCGGAAAAGGCTTAGTGCAGCAGGCTGAAATTTAGCGAAGGCTTGGTCCATGTCATTAGTCCCCCTGTGATGACCATCGTTTCTAGCATTACTGCAATGCAAAATGCTGGTCACTCTCGTGTGAAAACACGTGAGCTGTGGAAGTATTCCAGAAGTTTTCGTGAGTAGCGATGGCTGGATACCGCCATCAGGGGATAATAAAAAAGCCGCGCATCATGCGCGGCTTTCTTGTTTCGCGTTGAGCGCTGTCGATCAGCGCCACTCGACCTTGGTGATCTCATAGGCCTTGGCCCCGCCGGGAGCGACGACTTCGACTGATGCGCCTTTGCTCTTGCCGATCAGCGCACGCGCCAGTGGCGAGGTAATCGAGATGCGACCTTTCTTGGCATCGGCCTCGGGCTCGCCGACGATCTGCCAGACCGCCTTCTTCTCGGTGTCCTCATCGATCAGCGTCACGGTCGCGCCGAACTTGATGGTATCGCCGGACAGCTTCGAGATATCGATGATATCGGCGCGGGCGAGCTTGTCCTCGATATCGCTGATGCGGCCTTCATTATGCGACTGCTCTTCCTTGGCGGCGTGATACTCGGCATTTTCCGAGAGGTCGCCATGGGAGCGCGCTTCGGCGATCTGCTCGATGATCCGCGGACGGTGCACCGACTGACGTTCCTTCAGCTCGACCTCCAGCGCAGCGTAGCCACCTGCTGTCATCGGGACCTTCTCAACCATTCTCTTCGTCCTCTAACGTCATGCGGAACGCGGCGGCGCGCGCATGAAACCATTCGTTCTGCAAGATGTCGGCTTGGCTGCGCTTGCAGCCAGTTCAGACGCCGGCTTCGAGTGCCGAAACAAAACAAAGACGCGACCGGTGAGTTCCGGTCGTGCCTTGCCTAGCTGATCTCGTCGGACCTGCAGTCCGCCCGAATTCAGGCTTCGGAAAAGTAACTCTGCAATGTGCGGACCTCAAGGTCCCCGCCCAGATAGGCCCGGACGCCCTGTGCAGCCGCCACGGCACCCGAAAGAGTGGTGTAATACGGTACTTTATGCAAGAGGGCAGCCCGCCGCAGCGAGCGGCTGTCGGCCAGGGCCTGCGGCCCGTCGGTGGTGTTCAGAACCAGCTGAATCTCGCCATTGGTGATGGCATCGACGATATGCGGCCGGCCTTCCAGCACCTTGTTGATCTTCTCGGCGGGGACGCCGTTGTCGACCAGGAAGCGCTGGGTCCCTGACGTCGCGAGCACCTTGAAGCCGTTCGACGAGAGCAGCTTCACGGCATCGAGAATGCGCGTCTTGTCGCTTTCGCGCACGGACACGAACACGGTGCCACTGCGCGGCACGCGGGTGCCGCCGCCGAGCTGGCTCTTGGCGAAGGCGATTTCGAACGAGCGGTCGATGCCCATCACTTCGCCGGTGGAGCGCATCTCCGGGCCGAGCACCGTATCGACGCCGGGGAAGCGCGCGAACGGGAAGACCGATTCCTTGACGCCGACATGGTCGAGCTTGCGCTTCTTCAGATTGAAGTCGGCGAGCTTCTCGCCGGCCATGATACGCGCGGCGATCTTGGCCACCGGCATGCCCATCACCTTGGCAACGAAAGGCACGGTGCGCGACGCGCGCGGATTGACTTCGAGCACGTAGATGTCGCGATCCTTGACCGCGAACTGCACGTTCATCAGTCCGACCACGTCGAGGCCGAGCGCCATGTCGCGGGTCTGGCGTTCGAGCTCGGCGATCATGTCGTCGTCGAGCGAATGCGGCGGCAGCGAGCAGGCCGAGTCGCCGGAGTGAATGCCAGCTTCCTCGATATGCTCCATGATGCCGACGATGAAGGTATCCTTGCCATCGCACAGGCAGTCGACGTCGACTTCGATGGCATCCGACAGGTAGCGATCGAACAGCAGCGGATTGGTGCCGAGCACCGTATTGATCTGGCCGGTCTTGTCGTTCGGATAGCGCGCCTTGACGTCGCCGGGCACCAGCTCCGGCAGCGTGCCGAGCAGGTAATCGCCGAGCTGGCTTTCCTCGCGGATGATCTGCATCGCGCGGCCGCCGAGCACATAGGACGGACGCACCACCAGCGGCAGGCCGAGATCGGCTGCGACAAGGCGGGCCTGTTCGACCGAATAGGCGATTCCGTTCTTCGGCTGCTTGAGCTTGAGCTTGTCGAGGATGCGCTTGAAGCGATCACGATCTTCGGCAAGATCGATGGCATCCGGCGAGGTACCGAGGATCGGCACGTCGGCGGCTTCCAGCGCGCGCGCGAGCTTCAGCGGGGTCTGGCCGCCGAACTGCACGATCACGCCATGCAGCGTGCCGTTCTGACGTTCGGTGTCGATGATTTCGAGCACGTCTTCGGCGGTCAGTGGCTCGAAATACAGGCGATCCGCCGTGTCGTAGTCGGTCGACACGGTCTCCGGATTGCAGTTGACCATGATGGTTTCGTAGCCGGCGTCGGCGAGCGCGAAGCAGGCGTGACAGCAGCAATAGTCGAACTCGATGCCTTGGCCGATACGGTTCGGGCCGCCGCCAAGAATGATGACCTTGTTCTTGTCCGACGGCTGACTCTCGTCAGCGAAGGCGCCTGCGAAGGACGACTCATAGGTCGAATACATGTAAGCGGTCGGCGATGCGAATTCGGCGGCGCAAGTGTCGATGCGCTTGAACACCGGTCGCACATCGAGCGAGCGGCGCAGGGTCTTGACGTCGGCCTCGGTCTTGCCGGCGAGCACGGCGAGGCGCGCGTCGGAGAAGCCCATGGCCTTCAGCGTCCGCATGCCGAAGGCGTTGGCGGGCAGGCCATTGGCCTTCACCTTGGCTTCCATTTCGACAATGCCGCGCATCTCGGCGAGGAACCACGGATCGATCTTGCAGGAGTTGAAGATCTCCTCATCGGTCCAGCCCAGACGCATGGCCTGACCGACTTGCAACAGACGGTCCGGCGTCGGTGTACCCAGAGCAGCGCGGATCGCGTTCTTGTCGTCGCCGCGGCCGAGATCCTCGATCTCGATTTCGTCGAGACCGGTCAGGCCGGTTTCAAGTCCGCGCAGCGCCTTCTGCAAGCTTTCCTGGAATGTGCGGCCGATGGCCATCACTTCGCCGACCGACTTCATCGACGTCGTCAGCGTGCGCGATGCGCCGGGGAATTTCTCGAAGGCGAAACGGGGAATCTTGGTGACGACATAGTCGATGGTCGGCTCGAACGACGCAGGCGTTGCGCCGCCGGTAATGTCGTTGGCGATTTCATCGAGTGTGTAACCGACAGCGAGCTTCGCTGCGACCTTGGCGATCGGGAAACCGGTGGCCTTCGAGGCCAGCGCCGACGAGCGCGACACGCGCGGATTCATTTCGATCACGACCATGCGGCCGTCGGCAGGATTGACGCCGAACTGCACGTTGGAGCCGCCGGTCTCGACGCCGATCTCGCGCAGCACCGCCAGCGAGGCGTCGCGCATGATCTGATATTCCTTGTCGGTCAGCGTCAGCGCCGGCGCGACGGTGATGGAGTCACCGGTATGCACGCCCATCGGATCGAGATTCTCGATCGAGCAGATGATGATGCAGTTGTCTTTTTTATCGCGGACGACTTCCATCTCGTACTCTTTCCAGCCGAGCACTGACTCTTCGATCAGCACTTCGTTGGTCGGAGACGCGTCGAGGCCGCGCTCGATGATGTCGAGGAATTCTTCGCGGTTATAGGCAATGCCGCCGCCGGTACCGCCCATGGTGAAGGACGGGCGGATGATCGCGGGCAAACCAATTTCAGACAGCGCCATCAGCGCCTGGCCGAGGGCATGCTCCTGATAGCGCTTGCGGCGGTCGCCTTCATGCAGCACCCACTGGCGTTCATGTTCGGCCAGCGCGTCGCCCGTTAGCTTGGCTTTTTCGGCCTGGTGCTGCTCGCGATACTGCTTCTTCAGCGCGGATGCGTTGGCGAGCCGCGACTTCGGCGTCTCCAGGCCAATCTTCGTCATCGCCTCGCGAAACAGCTGGCGGTCTTCAGCCTTGTCGATGGCTTCGGCGGTGGCGCCGATCATCTCGACGTCGAACTTCTCCAGCGTGCCCTGCTGGCGCAGCGACAGCGCGCAGTTCAGCGCGGTCTGTCCGCCCATGGTCGGCAGCAGCGCAAAACCCTTGGAGCGGTCGCCGCGCTCCTTTTCGATGATCTTGGCGACGATCTCGGGCGTGATCGGCTCGATATAGGTCGCGTCCGCCAGTTCCGGATCCGTCATGATGGTGGCCGGATTGGAATTGACCAGAACGATCCGGTAGCCCTCTTCCTTGAGCGTCTTGACGGCTTGCGTGCCCGAATAGTCGAACTCGCAGGCCTGGCCGATCACGATAGGACCGGCGCCGATGATCAGGATGGTGGATATGTCGGTGCGTTTTGGCATTTAAACTCGCGGTGGTGACAAATCGGCACAAAAAAAGGGCGCGCATACGCGCGTCCCTCGGGCCCGGGCGCCAAACCAGCCATTGACCCCTCAGGGAGCCATAGGCCGATCCTCGCGCGCGGCTGTCTTTAGACCACTATAACGGGGCGGGGAAGGCTTTTGAAGGTGCCATCAACCGGCAATTTGGGCCGGTTTCGGGCGCTTCAGAAGGTGTCCGGCGAGGACGAGCACGAGGGCTGCTGCCTCGGCGCAGCCGCCGATCCAGCCGAGGTGGTTGGAGCTCAATGTCGACAGCACCACGCCGCCCAACGCGCTGCCGGCGGCAAAGCCGATATACATGGCCGAGGCGTTCAGCGAGAGCGCGATGACCGAGGCTTCCGGCGTGACGCGCACGAGATGCGCGACCTGTCCTGGGTAGAACATCCAGCCGGCAATGCCCTGGGTAAAAATGAAGACTAGAAACAGCACACCCGCAGTGGCGGGCGGCGCGAATATCAGGGCCACCGATTGCAGGATCAGTGACAGCATCATGCCGATCAGGCCCAGCGTCGAGGTCCGGAGCGGCCCGATACGGTCGGACATCGTGCCGCCCAGGGTGTTTCCGATGGCCGCGGCGACACCAAAGACCAGCAGTGCCAGACTGATTCCGTTGGCGTCAAAGCCAAGTCGGTGCAGCGGCACAGCCAGATAGGTGAATGAGGTAAAGCCTCCGAGGCCCCACATGCAGGTCACAGCAAGGGTTTTCAGCACTTCGGGATGGCGCGCGACGGCAAGCCTCTGACCGAGTGTGGCAGCAGTGCGTGGCAAACCGCGGGGCAATCCCAGCAGCAGCCCGGCCAATGCGACGGCGCCGAGCGCTGCGACCATCACGAATGTCGACCGCCAGCCAAAATGACTGCCGACCCAGGTTCCGAGCGGCACGCCCAGAACCGTCGCCACCGTCAGGCCGGAGATCACCAGCGACGCGGCGCGGCCACGGCGTTCCGGTGCAGCGATCGCGATTGCGACGGCCATGGCGGTTGGCATGCACAGGCCGGCGCCGACGGCCATCAGCATGCGCGATAGCAGGAGAGTGCCGAATGTGGCCGCAACGGCCGCCAAAAGATTTCCGACGATGAAGCAGACCAGCGCCAGGGAGACGACGGTCCGGCGGTCAAAATTGCTGAACAGCACAGCCAGGATCGGCGAGCCGATGGCATAAGTGATGGCGTAAACGGTGACCAATTGTCCCGTAGCCGCCAACGTGACATTCAGGTCCGTTGCCATGATTGGAAGAAGACCAGCAATTACAAATGCTTCGGTCCCAATCGCAAATGCCGCCAGGGCCAGCCAGAAAACGCTCATCGCCAAATCCTTAGTTCAAGGTCTGTTGAACTATTGATGTGGCGGTGCAAAATGTCAAATGGTTCAAGAAATATTGAACATTGCGGCAGCCGGCTGGAATCAGTATTGAGGAGTCATGAGCCGCATTCTCCCGCATCCCACGCGCGAACAGATCGAATTGCCTGGCGTGATGGATTGCCTGAGCGATCCGATCCGGCTGGCGATTGTCTACAATCTGGCCAAACGCGAGAAAGAGGTCGGTGAGTTGCGCTGCGGCGATTTTTACGGCCTCAGCGGCAAGTCCAATCTCGCTTATCATTTTGCGAAACTGCGCGAGGCCGGCCTGATGGAAACGCGCGCGGTGGGGACGGCGAGGTTGATGAAACTGCGCCGCGAAGATCTCGAGAGCAGATTTCCGGGTTTGCTGGATGCGGTGCTCGCATCGGCCGAGCGCGATGCCGAGCGCCTGCAGCTTCCGGTGCTGGAATTCACCGAAGCCTGACAGCGCCGACGCGCGGGTGGCCGACGCACTGGTGAATGTCTGAAAGGTTGGAGGCCCAGCCTGGACTTGAACCAGGATAAAGAGCGATGCATCGCCCCCGCGTAGACATTTCCGCCACCGGGCCGAGCACAATGTTACCGATCACGGGGTGGCGATCCACCTCAAGTTTTGTAAACCGTCTGTTAACCTTAATCGTCCGTTTGCCCGAGCCGATGCCTCAGAATGCGTGATGGGCGACGAAGGTCATGCGCGAGGAATTGTGGCCGATATTGATCGGCGCCCGCGACGCCCGGAAACCGGCCGCGGTCAGCTTGGCCAGCATCTCCGCCTCGCTGTAGCGCTGCAGGCCAACCTTGGTGCGCAGCTGGCGGTAGTCAGAGAGGGCCGTGCGAACAAGCCCAACGAACGCATCCCACAGAAAGCCGTGTTCCCAGGCGAGCTTCAGCAGCGCCATGACATCGGTCGCCATGCCGACATCGGGCTGCAGGATGTCGCCGACCACCAGCTTGCCGCCAGGCGCCAGGAGCCGCTTGATGATTGCAAAGGCATCGTCGAGTTCGGGGCCTGTCATGTACTGAGCCACCGAATTCATGACAGCCAGGTCGATCGACTGCGCCGTCATGTTGCGCAACTCTTCCAGCGACCGGACCCGGATTTTGGTGTTGGGCGCGAAGCGGGCGACCAGCCGGCCGCGAACGCCAGGCGCCGGCTCTGCCAGGATCAGCTTGCTGCAGGCATTGGCCACTTTGGCGGCCGAGAGTGCTTCGCCGCAGGCGTAGTCGAGCACGACGGCATCCTGAGAGGCGATGTAGCCAATGATATCGCGGGCGATGACCTCGAAATGCACGTCACGATGCAGCTTGCTCGCATAAATCGTATGCGTGGAATCGTAATAATCGATCCAATCTTCCATCGTCTGCCCGGCCCGATTGTTGTTCCCGTGTCGGGAACCCCTATATTTGTGATGCGTTGAAACGGTCTAGAGCGTTTTCAGGCGCGTGGGAAACCGCCTTTCCTTCAAGAACCGCAGTTTTCGGAAATTTGCAGTGCTTTCCGTCAAGACCACTCCGATTTTTCCTGAAATCTTCCGCCCTGACGACAACCCTCCAGCCATCAAATCATCCGACACGGGAAGGTAAGTAACGTGAGCACCAAGACATCGAAAATCGCTGCCGAAATGAATACCCCGACTGACCTCTCAGCCGACGCCGTGGAGAAGGTGGCCAAGGCGCTGAACGGGTTGCTCGCCGACGCTTTCGCGCTTTACCTGAAGACCAAGAATTTTCACTGGCATCTCAGCGGGCGCCATTTCCGCGACTATCACCTGATGCTCGACGAGCAGTCCGACCAGATTTTTGCGACGACTGACCCATTGGCAGAGCGCGTGCGCAAGATCGGCGGTCGCACGCTGCGTTCGATCGGCGAAGTCGCCAAGCTGCAGACCATCAAGGACAATGACGAGGCTTATGTGCCGCCGGTGGAGATGCTGCGCGAGCTGATGAACGACAACAAGAAGATGGCAGCGGCGATGCGCAAGGCTCACGAGGTCTGCGACGACGCCAAGGACATCGCCAGCGCCAGCCTGCTTGAAAACTACATCGACGACACCGAGCGCCGCACCTGGTTCCTGTTCGAGGCGTCGCAGCAGGAAGGCGGCAACGAGGCGTAAGCTTCGTTCCCGATTGAATATGTCAAAGCGCCCGCTTCACAGCGGGCGTTTTCATGTGGAGATGCTGCCGTTGTTCGGCACAAGCGCTGGGCCGCGGTTATTCAGGCTGAATACCGAGCTCCTGAATCGTCTTGCCCGTGGCGACAAGCTCGGCGTCGAAAAAGCGCTTCGCGCCCGCAGGCGTCACCACGTCACCGGAGGCGACATCGAAGCCTAGCACGGGCGCGCGCTCCTGCACGTCCGGCGATTTCAGTGCCTGCGCAATCTCGGCACTGAGTTTGTCGACGATCTCGGCAGGTGTCCCGGTCGGGGCCATCATCATGAACCAGCCTTGCAGATCCGCGCCCTTCAACGTCTCGGCAACTGCGGGCACATCCGGCAATGAATCGACGCGCTTGTTGCCGGCAATGGCGAGTGCCCGCAGCGTACCGGCCTTGATGAAGGACTCAGCCACCGATGCGGACTGGATCGTCACCTGGGTGCGTCCGGTCAGGCTGTCCTGGATCGCGTTGGTGATGGTGTTGTAGGGGACCAGCACGAAACTGGTGCCCGCCTGCTTGTTGATGGTCTGTGCGATCAGGCCGGAAATGTTGCGCGCGCCGTCGACCGCCATGCTCAGGGAACCGGGGGCGGATTTTTCGAGCGCAATCAATTCCGCCAGCGTCTTTGCTTTCACTTCGGGATTGACGAGCAGCACGTGGTTGCTGCGCGCCACCATCGCCACCGGCACGAAATCCTTCACGGGATCGTAGGGCAGCTTCTTGAACGTATAGGGATTGGTGACCAGCGCCGCCGACGTCGCGAACAGGAAGGTGTAGCCGTCGGGCGCGGCGCGCGCGACCGTCTGTGCGCCGACGAGGTTCGCGGCGCCCGGGCGGTTCTCAACGATGAATTGTTGTCCGAGCGAGCGGGAGAGTTTTTCGGCGACGATGCGGCACAGCACATCCGGGCTGTTGCCCGCCGCTTGCGGCACCACGATCGTCACCGGCTTTTGCGGCCATGATTGCGCATAGGCGGGCAGCGAGAGGCAAAGAATGCCACCGGTCAACAACAAACGACGGGACAATGTGAGCATGGATTTCCTCCTGAAATGGTTGGCCTGCGATTTTTGATCGCTTGTTGAGGCGTGCTTTTTGAACGAGCGGGTCTTGTCGTGCGAAGCAGCCCGCGGCGCTGGTGGCGCGTGCTGCCGCTTGCATCAGGCCTCGTCGGCCACGCCGTTGCGCAGCACGCCGAGCCGATCGATCTCGACTTCGACGATATCGCCCGGCTTGAGCCAGAGCGGAGGCGTGCGCTTGGCGCCCACGCCGCCCGGCGTGCCGGTGGCGATCACGTCGCCCGGCTCAAGGCGGGTGAAGGACGAGCAGTATTCAATCTGACGCGGGATATCGAAGATCATCTGATCGATGGTGGCGTCCTGTACGACCTGGCCATTGACGCGGGTCTGCAGCCGCAGCGGCGCAACATCGCCGAGTTCGTCCGGCGTCATCATCCAGGGGCCGAAGCCGCCGGTCTCCGGAAAATTCTTGCCGGGCGTGAACTGATGGGTGTGACGCTGGAAATCGCGCACGCTGCCTTCATTGTAACAGGCATAGCCGGCGATATGGCTCCACGCATCGGCCTGCGTGATGTGTCGTCCAGGCTTGCCGATGATGATCGCGAGTTCGCCTTCGAAGTCGAGGTGGGTCGAGACCTTCGGCCGGATGATATTGGTGAGATGGCCGGTCTGGCTGTTGGCAAAGCGGCCGAACACCGTGGGATTGTCGACTTCGGCGCGTCCGGTTTCCTTGCGGTGCATTTCATAGTTCAGGCCGATGCAGAGGATCTTGTCCGAATTCGGAATCACCGGCAACCAGGTGATGTCAGCGGTCGGGATGCGCTTGGCCTTGCCGGCTGCATCACGCACCACGGACAGCGCGTCGGCTGCGATGACGGATTTAAGGTCGGGGAAGCGATCGCCAAGCAGTGCGCCCACATCGAGCGCATCATTGCCCTCGATCACGCCCCAGGTGGGTTTTCCGCCGATCTGAAAACTTGCCAATTTCATCGTGATGTCCTCGCTCTGGAAGCTGCGTGTCCGTGGGGAATGGTGGTGTGGTGACGCTGTGCGGCCGGCGTGATCATCGGAGCCGCTCCGCAAGATCGGTGAGCAGCGCGTCGAGTGCACTGGTCTCGCTGGCGACGCCGAAGACGTAGTGGTCGGGCCGCACGATTGCGGCGCGGCAGTCGTGGCGATCGAACCAGGCAGCGAGAACGCCATCTTCCTCAGTAAGTACGTCATTGGCGGCGGGGCCGATGCGAATTGGCCTGATGTCCAGCTGAGTCAGGATCGCTCGCAGATCTGGGCTGAGCTCCAGTTCGTTGCGCATATCAAGCACAAGCCGCCATCCGGTGCCGGCGACGCTATCGAGACGGCGCCGTCCTTCTGCAGTCCTGATCCAGGGCTGTGGAAACAACGTGCCATGCGCTGCGCAAAGCGGGAACGCCAATAAACCAGTCTGCAATGGCGGCACGATTTCCTGACGGGTGATAGTGCGGGGTTGGCCGCCACCCTCCGCAAGAATGCGCTCGTCGCGTGCTGCTGCGGCGTCGGGATCGCGTTCGCAGATCACATGGCCGATGGCCTTGATGCGGGAAGTGAGCTGGCGCACATGCTCGCCGCGCTCCTCGCCGTAGCTGTCGAGCAATTTTGCATTGGATTGTCCGCGGAGTACGCGGTCGAGCTTCCAGATCAGATTGCCGACATCGCGGATGCCCTGGCACATACCCTGGCCGATGAACGGCGGCTGCTGATGCGCGGCATCGCCGGCGAGGAAGATGCGGCCAAGCCGCCATTCTTGCGCGACCAGCGCATGAAACCGGTAGCTCGCAGCGCGCCACAGCGTGGCATCATCAGGCGTGATCCAGCGCGAAAGCAGCCGCCAGACCTGCGCGGCTGTTTCCATCTCGCGCGGATCTTCGCCGGGCAGCAGCATGATTTCGAAGCGACGATGATTGCCGGGGCCGATGATGAAGGTCGTGGGCCGCGACGGATCGCAGAATTGCGCGGCGGTCTGCGGCAGTTTGCTGAGGGAGGCGTCGTTGACCTGAAGATCGACGACAAGCCAGGGCTCATCGAAGACAAGATCCTCGAATGCGATGCCAAGCTGTTGCCGGGTGCCGCTCGATGCGCCGTCGCAGGCGATGACGTAGTCGGCGGTGACGTCGCGCGTCACGCCGCGGTCGTTCCGCAAATGCAGCGTCACACGGTCGGTCGGTTGCGTGAAGCCGAGCAGTTCGGTGCCCAGCTCGACCTCGACGCTGTCATAGGCTGCGGCATGTTCGCGCAAGGCAGCTTCGACCGGTGGCTGCGTGAACACCATGCTGGGCGTGTAACCGAGCGGATAGGGCTCCGCGACCATGTCGATGCGGCGGATCAGCTGCCCCTTGGCACCGAAATGCTGGGAGGCGGGGAACGGAGCAACGTAAGGCAGCACGCGCTCTGCCGCGCCGAGATTGTCGAGCAGACGCAGGATCTCATGATCGATCGCGATCGCACGCGGCTTGTCATAGACCTCTAGCTGACGGTCGATGGCCAGCGTGCGGATGCCCAAGTCGCCAAGAAGACTAGCCGCGACGGCACCCGATGGGCCGTGACCGATCACGACAACCTGAAAATCATTCTGTAACTTCGATGAAAGCGTCACGCGGCACTCCCGTCGGCATAGGGAACGGCAATCTGTGCTGCCTTGACGTGATCGGCTTTCGGTGGGGCGATACCCCAATGATCGGTGCGGCCGGGTGGCCAGACCCATTCCGACGGCCCGCGCACCACATAGCTGTCATCGACCTGCAGAACCTCGGCGGTGTATTCGATCACGGTCCCGACCGGATCGATGAAATAGGCAAACACATTGTCGCCGGGGCCGTGGCGGCCGACGCCCCAGGCAATGGGAAATCCGGCATCGATCATGCGGCCCGAGCCGCGCATCACCGCTTCGAGATCCGGCATCAGGAAGGCGACGTGGTTGAGCCCGTTCACGGCAGCGTCGGCGATGACGATGGCGTGGTGGTCGCTGTTGCAGCGAACGAAGGCCATGATCTTCGAGCGGTCGGTCAGCCGGAAGCCGAGTGCCTGCTCGTAGAATGCGGCGAGATCATCGACACCGGTGCTGTTGATGTTGACATGCGCGAGGCGTGTCGGCCGGTTGGCCGATGACGGAGCTTCGGCATGTTGCAGGTCGCCATGAACGAAGCGAAGCACGCCGCCACCGGGCGCGCGAATGCTCATGATCGTTCCGCCATCGGGCCCCGGATTCGGAGCCGGGCCTGAGAGCAGCGTGGCCCCGTGTTTCACGGATGCTGCGGCGATCGTTTCGAATTCCGCATCCGAATGCAGTCGGAACGTGATGGCCCGAAGCGCGGGGCGATCGCCCTGCTGCAAGGCGACGACATGGTGATCGGTGCCGCTGGCCCGCAAGTAAGTGACGCCTTCGTGGCGCGTCACGAGGTCGAGTCCCCACACAGATGTGTAGAACTGCTCGGATCGCTGCAGGTCGGGCGTGTCGAGATCGACACTGCGCAGGGCTGTGATCGGGAAATGGGTCATTGCGAAGCCTGCTCGTCAAGGCCGAGGAAACGTCTTGCATTGGCATGAAGGACGAGATTGCGCGTCGCCTCGTCGCCGATCGCTGATGCGGCGCGCGTTGCCGGCGCGCGATCGTGAAATGCGAACGGGTAGTCTGTGCCGAGCATGATCTGCGTCGCGCCGAACTTGGCGATCAGATGCAGCAGCGTCGGGTCGTCATAGACCAGCGCGTCGTAATAGAGCCGGCGTGCCTGCAAGATCGGCGATTCCTGGATGCTCTCCTGCAATACCGGGAAGACCTGATATCCCTCCTGAAGCCGCGGCAGCAGCGACGCGAGCGTGCCGCCGCCGTGGCTGAACGCCATGCGCAGGCGCGGGTGGCGCAGCAAGAGGTTTGAGGTGATGACGGATGCGGCAGCGAGGCCGACATCGGTCGGATAGGCCAGCACCTGCTGCAATTGTGCCGGGCCGACAAGGCGGTCCATGCCGCAAGGCCGCAAGGCGTGGACGAACACCGCCATGTCGAGCTTCTCGACCTCGGCGAAGAATCCATCGAAGTCGGGAGACCCGATCGGTTTGCCGTTGATGTTGCTGCCGATCTCGATGCCCGCAAAGCTAAGTTCGTGCTTCAGCCGATGCAGCTCGGCAATGGCGCGGTCGATGTCTTGCAGCGGTACCGCGCCGAGGGCGACGAGGCGGCCACCGGAATGCATGACCATCGCGGCCATCTGGTCGTTGATGTAGCGGAGGAGATCGTTCGCCGCTGCGGTCTCCATCCAATAGGACAGCAGCTCCGGCATCGGCGAAATGGCCTGCACGCCGAGTCCCATCTCCGCCATATCAGCGACGCGCTTGGCGACATCCCAGCAGCGATCCGACACCGTGCGATAGACGCGGCCGGCCATCATCACATGCTTGTGGCAGGGTTTGGCATCCGCCATCGACGGCCAATCGGCCGGCACCGCCGCGCCCAGGTAGGACGGGAAGGAGGAGGGCACGACATGCGCGTGGACATCGATCCCGCAGCTGCATGGGGAGATGGCGCTCATAGGCACTGTGATCGGGCAATGCGCGGCTGGACAGCTGCGAAAACTGCCGATGCCTCAGGCGCTTGCTGAGCCTTGCCAAACATTGTCGCGCCTCCCGGCCAGTCATCTCTCAGGACCTTGGGGAACTAATATCTATAGAAACTGGCTCGTACAACAAAAATTTATAGATTTTTATGAAATCAGAAAAAGTGTATAGAAATCGAAGCCGACAGGCAGATGATTCCGGGATTGAAGCACGTGGACACAACATCACTGGAATTGGCTTCGCCGCCGCCGTCCTCGACCCAGGCCAGCACGGTCTATGACCGGCTGCGGGAGGACCTGCTGTCCGGGCGGCTCGAGCCGAGCCGGAAACTCCAGATGCGTTTTCTAACCGAACTGTATCAGACCGGTCAGACGCCGCTGCGCGAGGCGCTCAACCGGCTGACCGCCGATGGTCTGGTCGAGTGCCGCGAGCAGCGCGGATTCTATGTTGCAGATATCAGCCGCAGCGAACTGGCCGAACTGACCAAGACCCGGTGCTGGGTCGAGAGTCTGGCGCTGCGGGAATCCATGGCGGCATCAACGCCGCAATGGGAAGAGCAGCTTCTGCTCGCCCAGCATCGCCTCGGGCGAACTCCGCGCTCGCTCAATGCCGAACACTTCGAAGACAATCCGGAATGGGAGCGACTGCACCGCGTCTATCACCGCACCTTGATCGGGAATTGCGGTTCGCAGTCCCTGATCGCGTTCTGCGGACAACTCGCCGACCAGCTCTACCGCTATCGGCGTCTGTCGATCCGCAAGGCCTTCCCGTCACGCCATGTGACGGACGAGCATCAGGCGATCATGACTGCAGTTTTGAGCGGCGACGCGGACCACGCCGTGGATCTGCTCACCGCGCATTACAGGCAGACCGCTGAAGTCATTCTCCAGGACAAGCAGATCTTCTCAGAACTGCACGAGGGCGAAGACGCCGCATCGTAGAGGGCACGGACGCAGGCCCAGCCAACACCTCTGCGGGCATGAAAAAGGCCTCGCGACGCATGCAAGGCCTTGGAAACATGTCTGCAAGATTTGGTAGGCAGAAAATTTGGTAGCGAGGAGTGGACTCGAACCACCGACCCCAGGATTATGATTCCCGTGCTCTAACCAACTGAGCTACCCCGCCACGGCATCCGGAGGGGACAAATTGTCCCCCGGCGAATGCGCGGCATATAAGAAGTCGAGGGACTCGATGTCAAGCAAAGTAGCGCCTGAAATCGGTGCCTGAATAGATGTTCCCGCAACCCGGCCGCCGATTTGGAGATCGGGCAGCTATCGCCGCCCGATCAGGCACTTATGGCCACGTCTAGCCGCCGTCGAAGGCCTTTTTCAGGGCGGCCAGATCGAGTTTGACCATGCCCATCATGGCCGTCATGGCACGCTTGGCGCCCTCGCCATTCTCGCTGGCAAGCATTTCAGTAAAGCCGTTCGGCACGATCTGCCAGGGCACGCCCCAGCGGTCGTTGATCCAGCCGCAGGCATTTGCCTTGCCGCCATTTGTCAAAATGGCGTCCCACACACGATCGACCTCGGCCTGGTCTTCGCAATGGATGGTGAAGGACACGGCCGTGCTGAATGTGGGGGGGCTGCCGCCATTGAGGCCAATGAAGCTTTGGCCGGCCAGCGTGAAGCCGACCACCAGCACGTTGCCTGCTTTGCCGCCGGGATAATCGATCGGGGCGCGCTGCACGCGATCGATGGAGGAATTGGGCACCAGCGAGCAGTAGAACCTGGCGGCTTCCTCGGCCTCGGTCTCGTACCAGATGCAGGGTGAGATCTTTGACATCGCTGCTATCCCTCTCTCGATCAGGCCTGAGCCATCGCAGATTGCGCGGCGGCCATGTCCATCCACATCACTTCCCAGATGTGACCGTCGGGGTCCTCATAGCTGCGGCCATACATGAAGCCGAAATCCTGCGTGGGTGTTGGATCGGCGCTGCCGCCCGCACCCACAGCCTTCTTCACGAGACCATCGACTTCGTCGCGGCTGTCGGCGGAGACGCAGATCAGAACTTCGCTCGATGTCTTTGCATCGACGATCTTCTTCGAAGTGAACTGGCGATATTTATCATGGGTCAGCAGCATCGCGTGGATGGTGTCGGAGAACACCATGCAGGCGGCGGTGTCGTCGGAGAATTGCGGGTTTTTGGTTGCGCCGACCGCCTCATAGAAGGCGACCGCGCGGGGCAGGTCGGTGACGGGCAGGTTGACGAAGATCATTTTGCTCATCGGATGGCTCCTGTGGGTATACGCTCTGGGTGTTCTCTTTGGTGACTGTCCCGCTTAGGACGCGTGGGCCCGCCGCGATCCGACATCACCGACAAAATTTTCTCAGTTATTTTTGCAGGCGGAATTTCTTGTCCGCTGCGATCAATAAGTTAGCCGGGCGATCTCCGCGTGCAGACGGAATGTCGCATGGCTCATCCTGATTGCGAATTGCGGCGGCGGTGAAATCATCGTTGATTGCCAAAGACGCAAGACGCGTTCGCAGCCTGGTTCGGAACATGTCCTTTTCCTGGGGTTGTTCCGGGCTAGACTGAACGACAATAAAAATACAGCCGGTCCGGGCATCACCCCCGGAATCGCAGAGGGAGAAACACATGTTGCAACGCAATCGCCTTGCCTTGTCCGCTGCTGTCGCGCTCGCCGCGGCCGCCACCATGTTCGGCGGTGCAGCCCAGGCGCAGGACTATCCGACCAAGCCGATCACACTGATCGTGCCATGGCCCGCCGGTGGCTCAACCGACATCTCGATGCGCGCGATTGCGGACGCGGCGTCGAAACATCTCGGCCAGCCCATCGCCATCGACAACAAGGGCGGCGGCGGCGGCACGGTCGGCCCGGCCACCATGGCCGCCGCCGCGAAGCCGGATGGTTACACCATCTCGCAGATTCCGATCACCGTGTTCCGCCTGCCGCTGATGCAGGACGTGTCGTGGAATCCGGACAAGGATTTCTCCTACATCATCCATCTCACCGGCTACACCTTCGGCATCACCACGAATGCGGAGTCGCAGTTCAAGACCTGGAAGGACGTGGTCGATTTCGCCAAGGCCAATCCGGGTAAGGTGACCTATGCGACGCCGGGCACCGGCACTTCGCTGCATGTGGGCATGGAGCAGATCGCGGCACTGGCCGGCATCAAGCTGACGCAGGTGCCGTTCAAGGGCGGCGCTGAAACCAACGCTGCGGTACTCGGCAATCACACCATGCTGCAGGCGGATTCCACCGGCTGGCGGCCGCTGGTCGATGCCGGCAAGCTGCGTCTGTTGATGGTGTGGACCGACAAGCGGTCGCCGAATTTCCCGGATGCGCCAACGCTGAAGGAGAGCGGCTATCCGATGGTCTATGACTCGCCGTTCGGCATCGCCGGCCCGAAGGGCATGGATCCGAAGATCGTCGCCAAGCTGCATGACGCCTTCAAGAAGGCCATCGAGGATCCCGCTGTCATCGCGACGCTGGCGAAATACGACATGGTGCCGAACTACAAGAACACCGAGGACTACAAGAAATTCGTTGTCGAGGTCACCAATTCCGAGCGCAAGGTGATCGAGGGAATCGGGTTGGGCAAGAAGCCGAATTGATCGTCGAATAACGACGTCAGGCGCATGCGATGGGTCCATCGCATGCGCCTTCATTTCATGTCGATGTCCCGGGACACAAACGATGACTGATCAAACCCGCCCCCCATTCCGGCTCAACAATTCAGAACTCTGGACCGGCGTGCTCGGCATTGCGCTTGGTGTGTTCGTCATTCGCTCCGGCCTCAAGCTGAAGCTCGGCACCATCAACGATCCCGGCTCCGGCTTCATGCTGTTCTATATCGGTCTGCTGATGTGCGCTTTCGCGCTCACCATCATTCTCGCTTCGGTAACGGAAGGCGGCCCGACCTTTGGCTCGCGATGGGAAGGCGCAAGCTGGGGCAAGCCGGGCGCGATCATCGTCATCCTCTCGGCCTATGCTTTCGCGCTCGAGCCACTGGGCTTCCTGATCTCGACCATCCCGCTGATGCTGGTGTTGTTGCGCGTCATCGATCCCGTGCGTTGGACGCTGGCGATCCCACTCGCGGTGCTGGCGCCTGTTGGTGTGTGGTGGGTGCTGAAACGCGGCCTGCTGATCCAGTTGCCTTCGGGCATGTTTGAAATCGGCTGACGGGAAACACGGATCATGGATGTTCTCGTCAATGTCATGCACGGCTTCGGCGTGGCGCTGCAGCCCGTCAATATTCTCTACTGCTTTATCGGCGTCTTCATCGGCACCCTGGTCGGCGTGCTGCCGGGCATCGGGCCGATCTCGGCGATGTCGCTGCTGCTGCCGGTGACTTTGTCCGGCACGCCGGAATCCGGCATCATCATGATGGCCGGCATCTATTACGGCTCGATGTATGGCGGCTCGACCACGTCGATCCTGGTCAACATCCCCGGCGAGGCGGCCTCCGTCGTCACCTGTATCGACGGCCACCAGATGGCGAAGCAGGGCCGTGCCGGTCCGGCGCTCGGCATCTCCGCGCTCGGCTCCTTCATCGCCGGAACTTTTGCGCTGGTGATGCTGATGCTGGTGGCGCCGTCACTCGCCTCGGTCGCCATTGCCTTCGGTCCCGCCGAATATGCCAGCCTGATGGTGCTCGGCCTCGTGGTGCTGACCTTCCTGACACAAGGCTCGATGGCCAAGGCGCTGCTGATGGCCTGTATCGGCATCGTGCTTGGCCTCATCGGCCTAGACAGTATCACGGCGCAGCCGCGGCTGACCTTCGGCCGGATCGAGCTGATCGATGGCATCGGCCTCGTGCCCGTGGTGATGGGTCTGTTCGGGCTCGGCGAGGTGCTGCTCAACACCGAGCAGGTGATCAAGCGCGACATCATCAATGCCAAGATCACGCAGCTATTGCCCAACAAGGAAGACTGGAAGGCCAGCGCCGGACCGATCGGACGCGGGACAATTCTTGGCTTCTTCCTCGGCATCCTGCCGGGCGGCGGTGCGGTGGTCGCGTCCTTCGCGTCCTATGCGCTGGAGAAACGGCTGTCGAAACATCCGGAGCGCTTCGGTCATGGCGCGATCGAAGGCGTTGCCGGACCTGAAGCGGCGAACAACGCGGCAGCAGGCGGTGCCTTCATTCCGCTGATGACCCTCGGCATTCCGCCGAACGTCGTCATGGCGCTGCTGCTCGGCGCCTTCGTCATTCACGGGTTGCAGCCCGGCCCGTTGTTGATCACGCAGAACCCCGGACTGTTCTGGGGCATCGTTGCCAGCATGTATATCGGCAACCTCATGCTGCTGGTGCTGAACCTGCCGCTGATCGGCATGTGGGTGAAGCTCTTGAAGCTGCCTTACAACGTGCTGTTCCCGCTGATCATCCTGTTCACGATCATCGGCGTCTACTGCAGCAGCAACAATGTGTTCGACGTCTATGTCATGATCGGCTTCGGCGTGATCGGCTACTTCATGCGCAAGTTCGGCTATGAGCCCGCGCCGCTGGTGCTGGCCTTTGTGCTGGGTCCGCTGCTGGAGAACAATCTGCGCAAGTCACTGATCCTGTCGCAAGGCAATCTCATGACCTTCATCGAGCGCCCGATCTCGGCGGCCTGTCTTGCGCTGGCAGTGGTGCTGCTGATCGCGCCGCTGTTGCCTGCACTGCGCAAGAAGCGCGAGATGGTCGCGCTCGACGAGGGCGCGTAGCCGGGAGGCATTTGTCATGGACACTGAACTGGCCAGGACATTCCTTGCAGTTGTGAGCGCCGGCAATTTCGTGACTGCGGCGGAGAAGCTGCATGTCACACAGTCCACGGTCAGCGCGCGGATACAGACGCTCGAGCAGTTGCTGCGCGTGACGCTGTTCGTCCGCAACAAGGCCGGTGCGACGCTGACGCCGGCAGGCCGCCAGTTTCAGAAACACGCCTCCACGCTGGTACGTACGGTGGAACATGCGCGGCAGGATGTCGGCATTGCGAAAGGCTTCAGCGGGACGCTGACCGTCGGCGGTCGCATTGGGCTGTGGGAGGAGCATCTGCTGCACTGGCTGCCGCTGATGCGCGCGAAACATCCGGATATCGCGATCCGCGCCGAGAGCGCTCTCGAAGCCGAATTGATGCAGGGCCTCGTCGAAGGCAGGATCGATATCGGCGTGATGTATACGCCGCAGAGCCGGCCTGGCCTCAAGGTCGAGCAGTTGTTCGATGAGCAGCTCATTCTGGTCTCGACCAGCACGCACAGCGCGCCGGAGCCGCAGTCGGGTTACGTCTATATCGACTGGGGCCCGGAATTCTACGCACGCCACATGGCGCTGTTTCCGGATTTCGCCGGGCCATCGCTCACAGCCAATATCGGCTGGCTCGGGCTGCAGCATGTGCTGGAGAATGGCGGCTCCGGATATTTCCCGCGCCGCATCGTTGCACCCCAGCTGAAGGCTGGGCGGCTGCATGCCGTCGCCGATGCGCCGGAATTCTCGATGCCAGCCTATGTCGTCTATCCCGGCGATCGCGACGATGCGATCATCGCCGAAGCGGTCGCACTCATGCATCGCCTCGCGCATGACGCGGCCAACAAAAAGCCCGCGCCTGCAGGGCAGGCGAGGGCGCCGAAACGTCCGGCAAAGCGGACGTGATGCGGGGCTGAGGCGCGCCTAGGCGCCGGACGGATATCCCGATGTCGCAACGATGGCCGCGATCTGATCGGCGCGGTGCCGGGAACGCTTGGTAACTGTCAGGCGTGCGATGATCGCCGCAGCAAAGGCGAACAGCGCGAGAGCGACCGATACGTCGGGGTGGATGATCGTTTTCATGGTCGGCTCCTGCATGATCGAGGGGCGGCATAGCTCCTCGGGTCCTTCAACCCTAGAACTGCCATGAATTTTGACAAACGAATATTATTGACGATTGCAATCGATATTGTCGATTTGAAATCGACCCGAGCCGAATGACGCGGCGATCGACTTGCACGACGTCGCGCTGTTGCGCCTTCGGCACGCCGTTCAGGTCGCACCAGATGGTTGGTAGGGCTCCGGGCATCGCCGTCAGCCCGCCGATCGAAGGAGATCGCTGCAAGAAGGATGAGACCATGTGCGCGCGCAGCCGTCAGCGCTGCGCGCGATTCAAACTGCGTGTGGGAAACAGGATATCGCGATGTGCGATGAGACGGAGCGGGCGATCGACGTGATCGCAAGCGTCCGCGTTGCATTCGGACAAGGCCGCCGCGCCTAACGCATGCGATGGGATGCAATTGATTCAATGCGAGGACGAACAACGCGCGCTCGACAAATATCAGCCGCAGATTCGTCCGATTAAAGATTCACGCTCCGGCGAAATGAGTGGGGGCTGCATCATGGCGTTTGTCGGACCTGAATTTCCCATCAATTCCACCACCGCTAATGATCAGGCGGGAGCAACCCAAACGCTGTTGTCCGACGGACGTATTCTTGTCACATGGACTGCGACGGACGCTAGCGGTCATCAGCCGCATACAATTCAGGGCCACTACTTGTCGGCGGACGGTACGCCTCAAGGACCCGATTTTCAGATCACGATCGATCGGAGCGGAGATCCGGGAGCGCCTTCGGTCACTGCGCTCTCCGACGGCCGCGCCTTTGTCGCATGGCAGTCCTATATCGCCGCCGACAATGTCACCGAAGTTCGCGGCACCCTCATCGATGCGGAGGGGCATCCCGTTGCAGATATGGTGGTCAATTCATCAACTGCGATTTCGCCGCAGATGCCTTCCGTCACGACGCTTGCCGATGGCCAGATCTTGCTGACCTATGTGTCCGCGGATGGCGGGGATCCGAAATATCTTGGCGATATCCGCGGGAGGATCCTCCACGACGACGGCACCGTCGCTGTCGACGACTTCACCGTGAATACGACCACCTGGGGTACGCAATATGATCCGAAGGTGACGGCGCTGCCCGACGGGCGGGCGTTCGTCACATGGAGGTCGTACGATCCGGACGAGGGGCGCTACAACGTCTCCGGCCAGTTCGTGAACCCCGATGGCAGCGCGAGCGGGCCAGACTTTCGCATCGTGCCGGGAGCCCAGTTCAATCAGAGCGACGCGTCCACCGCGGTTCTCGCGGATGGACGCATTCTCGTGGCCTGGACCGCGCAGGAACCGGATGGTGACAGCAACATTCATGCGCGCCTGCTGAACCCGGACGGGTCTGTGGTTGTGTCCGATAATATCGTCAATGCGAATTTTGACGGCGGTCAGGATTCCCCATCGATCGCCGCACTGCCGGATGGTCGCGCCGTCATCATCTGGCACGCCACCGATCCCG
This sequence comes from Tardiphaga sp. 37S4, assembly GCF_021044645.1. Classification (NCBI taxonomy): domain Bacteria; kingdom Pseudomonadati; phylum Pseudomonadota; class Alphaproteobacteria; order Hyphomicrobiales; family Nitrobacteraceae; genus Tardiphaga; species Tardiphaga sp. 37S4. Next base: position 255,453 of record NZ_CP088008.1, read on the forward strand.
TCACCGGAGCCAGTGATCTCTATGGTCGCCTGCTGATTCCGGGCGCTTTCCCGATCGGCAACGATTTCCTCGTTAATTCGGCAGGTGGCCTGGCGGAAACCGGACCGCATCTCCTGACATTGTCAGATGGACGTATTCTCGCGACCTGGACCTCGTTTGAGCAGGGACCGGCTGCAGACGACATCCACGGCCGCATCATGTCGTTCAACACGATCACGAACGGCACGCCGGCTGCCGATACGATCTTCGGCACTGCGGATAGTGACATCATTCACGGTGGCGATGGTCGCGATACAATTCATGGCGAGGCGGGAAATGACGTCCTGCATGGCGACGGCGGCAACGACTTTCTCTACGGCGATGCCGGAAATGATTTTCTGTTCGGCGGCGATGGCGACGACCGCATGTGGGGCGGTGACGGCAATGACATTTTCGTCGGCGGCAAGGGCGCCGATGCTTTCGCCGGCGCGTCCGGCATCGATACGGTGCGCTACGAGACATCGCCGTCTGGTGTTCACATCGATCTCACACTTGGCACGGGCAGTGGGGGCGATGCCGCCGGTGACAGTTTCAGCTCAATCGAGACGGTGATTGGCAGCCGATTTGACGACATGCTGATCGGCGACGGTGCCGCCAACACGTTGTCAGGCGGCAGCGGCAAGGATGTGCTGGACGGTCGCGCCGGCAATGACGTGCTGGATGGCGGCGAAGGCAACGATGCGCTGACCGGCGGCGCCGGCAATGACATCCTGCACGGCGGTGCCGGTAACGATCAGCTTTGGGGCAATGCGGGTGACGATATCCTCGCCGGCGGCGCAGGTGCCGATATGCTTGCCGGTGGCGCCGGCAACGATACGGCGGACTACAGCACGTCCATCGCCCAGGTGAATATCAATCTCGCGACGGGTGTCATTCAATGGGGAGATGCCGAAGGTGACCGGCTCAGCTCGATCGAAAATCTGATCGGGAGCGGGACCATGGACCTGCTGACGGGTGACGCAGGCGACAATCGGATTTCCGGTGGCGGCGGGAACGATCTGATCGATGGTGGCGGCGGAAACGATAGTCTTGATGGCGGCACCGGCAACGATACGCTCACAGGCGGGCTCGGCGCCGACATCCTGACCGGTGGAGCTGGCGCGGACAGTTTTGTATTCAAAGCTGTGCAGGACAGTCTGCCCGGAGCTGCCGATCAGATCACCGACTTTTCGTCGATCGTCGCAGACACGGCCGACTGGATCGATCTGTCGGCAATCGATGCCAACAGCAAGGCCGCCGGCGATCAAGCGTTCGCCTTCGTCGGAAGCGCCGCTTTCACACATATCGCCGGCGAATTGCGCTTCGCCGATCATCTTCTTCAAGGCGATGTCGATGGCGATGGTGCAGCCGACTTCGCGGTTCAGGTGAACAGCGCCGCCTTGAAGGTAGGTGATTTCGTCTTGTGATTTGCGCGATGTGAGTGTTGTCGCGCGGCCACCGGCGTCGTGGGTCGCCTTCGCATTACGCTGCTGTCGGTGTCCGTAACGTGACGCCCGGCATCAGTTGGAACGGCTGCTCGATCACGATGCTCGGGCAGCCCAGTGACGCCGCGACCTGGCTGGTCGAGGCGACCACGGCATGGTCGATCTGCGAGCCGGGAATCTGGGCCACGATCAGCTGCGCGATGCAGAGCTGTTTGGTGCCGCGCAGGTCGAGATCGACCCGGTAGGCAAATAGCGCGTGGACGATGTCGCGCCGGTCGCGGATCACGATCAGCCCGTTGTCGCCGCCGTCGGCATCGGTTCGCCGGCGCACGAAATCCAGCCATGTATCCAGCGTAACGCTGGCATCGTGCAGATAGACGAGCGGATAGGCCGCGCGAGCGTCCGCCCAAGTCATTGGTTGCGCCTGATATTCCTCATTCATCGCCGGATTCCCGCATGGCCTGCGAAATTGGCGGGGATGGGCTGGTTCGGCATTGATATGGGTCAAAGCGTCCACGATTGATCCATGTCAAATGGTGTAGAGTGATTTCAAGACCTGCCACATATCACCAAACCGAAGATGGACAGTGCCATGACCTTCGCGGAACCAGCGGCCGAGACCTGTGCCGGAGAGCGCGACTGCAGGCATGGCCGTAGCACCAATGGCTGCGACGATTGCAAGGTGCGCCTGTTCAGCGTTTGCGGCGCATTGGAACCGGCGGAACTCGACGAGCTCGACCGTCTCAGCCAGGTCAAGAACTTCCCCGCCAAGGCCATGCTGTTCGATCAGGGCGCCTTGGCCGGCAGCGTGTTCAACGTGACCGAAGGCATCGTCCGGCTCTACAAGTCGCTGCCCGATGGCCGCCGTCAGATCGTCGGCTTCGCGCTGCCCGGTGATTTCCTCGGACTTGCGCTGATGGACCGCTACGGCGTCGCCGCCGAGGCCGTGACACCGGTGCGCGTCTGCCGTTTCTCCCGCGCCCAGTTTCTCAGCTATGTCGATGGCAAGCCGCATCTGCTGCGCCGGCTGCATGAATTTGCAGGCCATGAACTCTCGCTCGCGCAGGACCAGATGCTGCTGCTCGGCCGCCGCACGGCCGACGAGAAGGTGGCCGCCTTCCTGCTGAACCTGCAGGCGCGCTATGGCCGCATCGGCGCGATGTCGGTCAACGTGCCGCTTCCCATGAGCCGCCAGGACATCGCCGACTATCTCGGCCTGACCATCGAAACCGTCAGCCGCACTTTGACCAAGCTCGCCAAGGAAAAGACCGTGGTCGTGGTGCCCGATGGCGTGCGGCTGCTGTCCACCGACCGGCTGGATCAGCTCGCCGCGGCGTAATGCGGCGCTGCATTTTGATGCAGCTCAAGGAGAGCGTGTCCTGCCGCGCTCACACTCTTCTCCGTCACTCAAGGAGAAGAGATATGCCTTTCGACAGTATGCTGGTCGCCGCCGCCGTGGTCACGATGTTCGTCTGCTTCGCCCTGCCGCTGGCCTGGGTCTCGCGCCGGACCTTCGGGCAGGAGCCCTTCGGCGGCATGCCGGTGCCCCTCATAACCGGCTGATTTGTCCTCCAAAACATGCCATGAGTCCTGACCCCCGCGACGGTTGCGCCGCGTCTGGGCTCTTGGTGTGCGAAGGAGAACAAATGGCTGCTCATGTGAGTCCGCTGGCCGGCAAAACCATCGATCCGTCCCTGCTGGTCAACGTGCCTCGGCTGGTGACGGCCTATTTCGTCGGCAAGCCGGATCCCTCCATCCCCGCCCAGCGCGTCGCTTTCGGCACCTCCGGCCATCGCGGCTCCGCGCTCCACAATTCCTTCAACGAGAACCACATCCTCGCGGTCAGCCAGGCGATCTGCGATTACCGCAAGGGTGCCGGCATCGACGGCCCGCTCTTCATCGGCATCGACACCCATGCGCTGGCTGAACCAGCGCTGGTCAGCGCGCTGGAAGTCTTCGCCGCCAATGGCGTGCATGTGCGGATCGACCAGGACGACGGCTATACGCCGACGCCGGTGATCTCCCACGCCATCCTCACCTACAACAAGGGCCGCTCGTCCGGTCTGGCCGATGGCGTCGTGGTCACGCCGTCGCACAACCCGCCGGAAGACGGCGGCTTCAAATATAATCCGCCGAACGGTGGCCCGGCCGATACCGACATCACCGGCATCATGGAGAAAGCTGCCAACGGCTTCCTCGAGAACGACATGGCCGGCGTCAAGCGCATCCCGATCGCGCGTGCGCGCAAATCCGAATTCGTGAAGCGCTACGATTTCATCACGCCCTATGTGACCGACCTCGCTGATGTCGTCGACATGGAGGCGATCCGCGCATCAGGCGTCAAGATCGGCATCGATCCGCTCGGCGGCGCCGGCGTGCATTACTGGCAGCCGATCATTGAGCGCTACAAGCTCGATGCGACCATCGTGAATACCGCGATCGATCCGACCTTTCGCTTCATGACGCTGGACTGGGACGGCAAGATCCGCATGGACTGTTCATCGCCCTATGCGATGGCCAAGCTCATCGGCATGCGCGACCGGTTCGACGTCGCTTTCGCCAACGACACCGATGCCGACCGCCACGGTATCGTCACCCGCACCGGCGGCTTGATGAATCCGAACCATTATCTGGCGGCGTCCATCGATTATCTGTTCGCGCATCGCCCGAACTGGCGCAAGGATGCGGCGGTGGGCAAGACCATCGTCTCCAGCGCCATCATCGATCGCGTGGTGAACAAGCTTGGCCGCCAACTGGTCGAGACGCCGGTCGGCTTCAAATGGTTCGTGAACGGTCTCGTTGACGGTTCGTTCGGCTTCGGCGGCGAGGAGAGCGCCGGTGCGTCGTTCCTGCGCAAGGACGGCACGGTGTGGACCACCGACAAGGATGGACTTATTTTGGGCCTGCTCGCCGCCGAGATCACGGCGGTGACCAAGGAAAATCCGAGCCAGCGCTTCGAGAAGCTCACGCAGGAATTCGGTGTGCCCTATTACGAGCGCATCGATGCGGCGGCCACGCCCGAGCAGAAGAATGTGCTGAAGAAAGTCACGCCGGAGCAGATCGGCATGACCGAGCTCGCCGGCGATGCGGTGACCAAGACCGAGAGCAAGGCGGCCGGCAATGACCAGTCGTTCGGTGGCATCAAGGTTTCGACCGCCAATGGCTGGTTCGCCGCGCGGCCGTCCGGCACGGAGGACGTTTACAAGATTTACGCCGAGAGCTTCCGCAGCGAGGATCACCTCAAGCAGATTCAAAGCGACGCGCAGGCGGCGATCTCGAAGGTGTTTGCGAAATAGCCTCACACGCAACCCCACACTCGTCGTTCCGGGGCGCGCGGCACGCGCGAACCCGGAACCTCGTGGTGCTTGGCACGATCAGAGAGCCACAGGATGAGGTTCCGGGTTCGCTCGCAAGAGCGAGCGCCCCGGAACGACGAGTATGTTTCTCAATGCCCGCTCGTCCGCCACCGCAGCAGTCGCGCCTCGACCAGCGACATCGCCAGCGCGGTCACATAGCCGATCACGCCGAGCAGGATCACGCCGGCGAACAGATCCGGCGAACGAAACGCGCGCGCCGAGAGCAGCACCCAGTGGCCGAGGCCGTCGAGCCCCGCGAGGATTTCGCAGACCACCGCCAGGATCAGCGACACGGTCAGGCTGAGTCGCATGCCGGAGATGATGTCGGGGCTCGCAGATGGCAGAGCTATCTTGAAGATCACCGCGAGGCGCGACATATGCAGCGAGCGCGCGACCTCATAGAGACGAGGCTCTACTGCGCCGAAGCCGTGAACGGTCGCAAGCAGCATCGGCCAGATCGCGCCGAAAGCGATGACGAACAGCGCCATGCCCTGGGTCAGCCCGAACAGAGCGATGGCGACGGGAATGATCGCCGATACGGGCAGAGGCCGCAGGAACTCCAGCGACGGGGCGACATAGCTGCGCATCGCTTTCGATGAGCCGATCATGGCGCCGAGTGCGATACCGACGACGGATGCGACCAGCCAGCCATAGAACATGTGTTCGAGGGTGCCGATTGTCTTGTCCAGCAATGTGCCATTGCTGAAGCCGCGCATCAGCGCGGCCCAGGCGCGATCGGGGCCGGGCAGGAACACCGGCGAGACCAGTTTCAGATTGGCGATCAACTGCCACAGCGCGATCAGGCCTGCAGCCAAGGCGAAGCTGGCAATGCGCCAGAGGGTGAGTGCCCAGTTCATCGGACCTCTCCCGCCAGCGCTGCGGGGCCAAACAGATGCTGCTGCGCTGCCAGCAATCCGGCATTGAGTGCATAGCCGATGAGGCCGATCCACAGCAGATAAGCGAGCATCAGGTCCGACCGCAATGCTTGCTGCGCAATCATGATTCCGGCGCCGAGCCCGATGGGATTGATCGCGATTTCCACGGTGACCGCGACGATCAGCGCGATGCCGGCCGCGAGGCGGAAGGCGAGAAAGATGCGCGGCAGTGCCGCGGGAATGATGATCTTGCGGACGCGGTCACCTGGCGACAGCCGCAGCGCGCGGGAGACTTCGATCAGTCGCGGCTCGATGCTGCGCACCGCAGCGCGGCTGAGGATCAGGATCGGCCACACACAGGCAAAGGCGACGATCACAATTTCCATGCGATAGCCGAAGCCGAGCGCGATCAGCGCGATCGGTAGCAGCGCGATGGAGGGGATCGGCCGCAGGGATTCGATGGTGACTTCCATCAACCGATCCACCGGCTGGAAGATACCCAGCGCGATTCCAAGAAACAGGCCGATAGCGCCGCCGACCACGAGGCCGGCAAAGGCCGAAGCCAGCGTGTCGCGCGTGGCCGCCAGGATGGAGCCGTCGCCGAACGCCTGAAACAGCGCCAGCACCACGGCGCTCGGCGGCGCCAATGCATCGCTGTGGATATCGACGGAGCGCGCCCAGATTTCCAGCACGATGAGCAGGCTCATCGGAAGGATCGCCGCTTTCAGGCGCTCGGACCTCATGCTTCCGATGCCTTGATGAAGTCGAACAATTCGCGGCGCAGCCGCAGGAATTCCGGGTTCTCGCGCGTGGTCAACTGATCGCGGGGGCGCGGCAGGTTGATCGGAAGATCGATGCCGATGCGGCCGGGATGCGGCAGCAGGCCCACCACGCGGTCGCCGAGATAAATGGCCTCTTCGAGATCGTGGGTGACGAAGATCACCGTGGCCTTGCTGGCATCGAGCAGCGACAGGACCTCGTCCTGCAGACCCTGCCGCGTCATGGCATCGAGTGCGCCGAACGGCTCGTCCATCAGCAGTGCTTTCGGCTCCTGCGCCAGACATCGCGCGATCTGCAACCGTTGCTGCATGCCGCCGGACATCTCGGCGGGATATTTCGCGGCGTGATTAGGCAGGCCGACTTTCTTCAACAATTCGTCGATGCGTGCCGGGCGCTGGGCCTTGGGCATGCCGATGGTTTCCAGCGCCAGCGCGACATTTCCGGCGGCCGTGCGCCATGGCAGCAGCGCCTTGCCGTAATCCTGGAACACGATGGCAACGTCGCGCCGCGGCGCGCGCATCGGCTCGCCGTCGAAGCTGACATGTCCGGATGTCGGTTGGTACAGGCCGGCGGCGAGGCGCAGCGCCGTGGTCTTGCCGCAGCCGGAGGCGCCGATGATGCAGAGGAACTCGCCGGGCTTCACGTCGAGGCTGACGTTTTCGATAATCGTCTTGCCGCCGAGATCCAGCGTGACATGGGAAAACGCGATCTGCGACTTTTCGAGTTGGGCCGGTGGGATGTCCTTGCGGAGGGCAATGGATGTCATCGCGCTCAATCTCCCTGTCCGGGCGGATAGACGAAAGCGAGCGTCGAGTGCAGATGCGACGTCAGCATGGCCTGCGCAGGACCGGTTTCGCGCGCAAGCACGCGATCGGCCAGAAGCTGATGGGCTGCGACAAAGCGGCTACCGCTGTCGAAGCCACGCATCATCACCCTGCGGTAGCGATAGGCCTGATCGTAAAGTTCCGAATGCGCCGAGAGCAGGCGCTTCGAATTGCAGGCTGCCAGCAATGCGGTGTGAAATCCCTTATGGAGCTTGTCGAAATCCGGCGCGCCTTCGCGGAATTCATCGCCGGTACGGTCGATATGCCTGCGCATCTGGTGAAGCGCGCCGAGGATGCCAGCCTCCCAGGCATCGTCGCCATGTTCGATGGCTAGCCGCAGCGCCTCCATCTCCACCACGCTGCGCATCCGTGTGATGTCGGCCAGATCCTCCCGGCTGATGTCGGCGACGCGAAAACCGCGTTGGCCGATGCCGATAATCAGGCCGCGTGAGATCAGGCGCGACAGTCCTTCGCGCATCGGCGTGGCGCCAATCTGGTAACGCTGCACGAGATCGACGATGCCAAGCCGCGTGCCTGGCGCGAGATTGCCGGCAATGATGTCATGCTGGAGCAATGTCGCTGCACGTTCGCTCAGCGTATCCGAGCCGGATACATCGATTGGACTGCTAAGGGGCTGGCCCGCCATTCAGTTCGACCTATTTCAGAATCAGTTTGTTGAGATCGAGTTTGGTCTCCAGCATTTTCTGCGAGGACATGACGTCGATCCACCATGCCAGTTGCTCGGGCTTCAGCACCGGCTCTGACTTGTTCGGCGGTGATGCCTTCACCAGTTCGATGGTCTGTTTGGTGAATTTGGCAATTGCGGCCGAGGTCTTGTCTTTGTCGCTGTTCACGATCGCCGCACCTTCGGCGATGGCAGCGCGAAATTTCCTGACGGTGTCGGGATTCTTCTCGGCCCATTCGCGCGAGGCCGCATAGAAGATGATCGGCTCTGTGCGCTCGAGCTCCGACGCGTAACGCGCGCCGATGCTGCCGCTGCCGGCCGCCAGCATGCGCGATACCGTTGGCTCGGCGGTCAGCACGGCATCGACACCGCCGGACTTGATGATGTCGGGCATGGTCGGGAAGGTCACTTCGACGAAATTGACCTTCCTGGGATCGACACCCTTGTCGACCAGCCATTTGACGAACAGCACGTGAAGAAACGCACCGAGGCCCGGTGCGCCGACCTTCTTGCCGACGAAATCCTTCGGCTCCTTGATGGTGATGCCGTTACGCACGAAGGCGGTGATATTGGCGTTCGATGTCGGACTCATCACCGTTGCGCCGGCAACCGCGACGAGATCGAGGCCGCCGTCGGCAGCCTGCAGGAAGACGGTGGAGGTCGGACCGCCGATCTGGATCGAGCCGGACAGAATGGCCGCGGGGATATTGGAGTTGATGCCGATGGGGATCATCTCGGCATCGAGCCCGTGCTTCTTGAAGATGCCTTCATCGACCGCGACCATGGCCGAGGCGCAGTCCGTTGTTGCAGTGCAACCTATCTGGAGCTTGGTCTGGGCATGCGTGGTGCCCGTCACAGCGAGCGTGGCCAATAGGGCTGCCACCGTCCACCTGGTCATGGTCGTCTCCCTCACCCGAGCATTTTTCGATCGTGAAGCAATCTTTGCGATCGCCTCTTGTTTATCGATATTTTTTTTGATCATATATTTTATCGAAGAACAAGCAAGTGGGAGAACGCTCGTGAAGCTCGCGACATTTCGTGCCGGCGGCCAGCAGGATGGCCAAGCCAGGGTCGGTATCGTTCACGCCAACGATGCCAAGCTGTTCGATCTCGCCGGCGCCGCGGCCCGCGATGGCGGCAATCCCGCCTTCACATCGATGCTGGCGTTGATCGATGCAGGTGAGGCTGCACTCGATGCGGCGCGCAGCGCGTTCGAGAAACATCGCAGTGACGCAACGCTGTCAGTGAATGTCGCCGGCACGGACATTCTCGCGCCGCTGCCCGAGCCGCGGCAGATGCGCGATGGCATGTCGTTTCCGCTGCATATCCGGCAGTCGCCGCGTGGCCAGTTGAAACTGGCTGCCCGTGCGAAGGGGGACATGGAAGAACTGGCGCGGCTGGAAGCCGAGCCGCTCGGCGAATTGCCCGAAGTCTATCGCCGCCAGCCGATCTACTACATCACCAACCGCTTCAGCGTGCGCGGCACGGGCACCACGGTGAAGTGGCCGCGCTACAGCGAGGTCATGGACTACGAACTCGAATTCGGCATCGTCACCAAGAACAGGGGCGCGAATATTTCCGCGGCCAAGGCGAAGGATCACATCTTCGGCTATACTATCTTCAATGATTTCTCGGCCCGCGATGCGCAGCGGCTGGAGATGGAAGGCCGCCTGGGTCCCGCCAAAGGCAAGAGCTTCGACGGCGGCAATGTGCTGGGGCCGTGGATTGTCACGCCGGATGAGATCGGCGATCCCTACAGACTGAAGATGGAATGCCGCGTCAACGGCAAGGTGCGCTCGTCCTCGACCAGCGAGGGCATGTTGTTCTCCTTCGAGGAGATCATCGCCCATGTGACGCAGGACGAGACGCTAATGCCCGGCGAATTCATCGGCTCCGGCACCGTCGGCAACGGCTGCGGCCTCGAACTCGGCTGGTATCTCGAACATAATGACGAGATCGAACTCGAGGTCGAGAAGATCGGCGTGTTGAAGAACAAAGTGGTGCGGCAGGACGTGTAACGCACCTGCCTCTCCACGTCATTGCGAGGAGCGAAGCGACGCGGCAATCCAGAAGCAACAAGCGCAGACTGGATTGCTTCGTCGCAAGGGCTCCTCGCAATGACGACCGATAGGATCAAACAAAAGACAAAACCCCGAGGAAACCACCATGCCCCGTCGCCTCATCGACATCTCCGTTCCCCTGCAGAACGACGTTCCCGCCGATCCGCCGGGTAATCATCCCACCATCAATTATGTCGATCATCAGCAGGGCCTGCCGCGGATGCTGCAGTTTTTCGACGGGCTGAAGGCTGAGGATCTGCCGGACGGGCAGGGCTGGGCAGTGGAGCTGGTGCAGCTCTCGACTCACAACGGCACGCATCTCGATGCGCCCTATCATTTCCATCCCACGATGAACCGCGGCGAGCGCTCGTGGACCATCGACGAAGTGCCGCTGGACTGGTGTTTGCAGCCCGGCGTGAAGCTCGACTTCCGGCATTTCCCGGACGGCTATGTCGCGACGGCCAAGGACGTCGAGGACGAGCTCAAGCGCATCGGCCATACGTTGAGCCCGCTGGAGATCGTCGTCGTCAACACGTCTGCCGGCGTCAAATACGGTCAGCAGGACTACGTCATCTCCGGCTGCGGCATGGGCTATGAGGCCACCATGTATCTGCTGGAGCGCGGCGTGCGCCTCACTGGCATCGATGGCTGGAGCTGGGACGCGCCCTTCGTCTACACCGCGAAGAAATATGCCGAGACGAAAGATGCCAGCCTGATCTGGGAAGGCCACAAGGCCGGCCGACATATCGGCTATTGCCATATCGAGAAGCTGCACAATCTTGAGCAGCTGCCGTCCACCGGTTTCATGGTGTCGTGCTTCCCGGTGAAAATCGAGAAGGCATCGGCGGGGTGGACAAGGGCGGTAGCGATTATTGATGGGTGAACCACGCTGTCATTCCGGGGCGCTCGCTCTTCGCGAGCGAACCCGGAATCTCGACATGTGACTCTCATATTGGGATTCCGGGTTCGCGTGCGCGAAGATACGCCCGCGTCCCGGAATGACGAGGTTGGGGCAAAGCGCTGCGAGATGCGTTGCTACACCGCCGCCGCTTCCTCGTGCCCAAAATACGCCCGCTCCAGCCGCTGCGGCAGGTTCGCTTCCGTTGTCGCGGCTTCGAGCACGATACGCCCCTGCGACAGGGCATAGACGCGATTGGCGGCGGCCAGCGCTTTCTCCACCAGTTGCTCCACTAGCAGTACGGCGGTGCCTTGTTTCTGCAATTGCGCGATCACCGTCAGCACGCGGTCGACCAGTACCGGCGAGAGGCCTGCAGAGGGCTCGTCGAGCATCAGCAGCCGCGGCCGTCGCACGAGGCCCTGTGCCACCACCAGCATCTGCTGCTGTCCGCCCGAGAGTGACGCCCCGCGCTCATGGCGCTTCTCGGCGATCTCCGGAAAGAACGACAGCGCTTCATCAACGCGCGCGTTGCGCTCGCCGCGCGGCAGGTCGTAGGCCGCGAGCAGCAGATTTTCGGCGACGGTCTGCTGCGTGAACACGCGGTGTCCCTCGATCACATGGACGAGCCCGGCACGTGCTGCCTCGCGCGGCGTGCCGTTGCTGATGTCGCGGGTATCGAAGCGAACGCTCGCCGCATTGACCGGCAGCAGGCCGGAGATCGCGCGCAGCAAGGTTGATTTCCCGGCGCCGTTGGGGCCGAGCAATGTCACCACTTCGCCGGCGGCGATATGCAGGTCGATACCATGGAGCACGCGGATCTTGCCGTAGCCGGATTCCAGCGCGGTAACCTTGAGCAGCGGTTCAGCCTCCGAGGTAAGCACTGACGACCTCCTTGTGAACGCGGATTTCGGCCGGCGTGCCGGCGGCGAGGATCTTGCCGAGGTTGAGCACCGTGACCTGATCGCAGATGTCGAAGATCAGGTCGGCGTGATGTTCGACCAGCAGCACCCCCGTGCCGCGGCGGCTGATCGCCTTGATCAGCGCGCCGAGCCGCGTGATCTCGTCGCTGGAGAGGCCAGCGGCAGGTTCGTCGAGCAACAGGAAGTCCGGCTGCAGCATCAACGCGCGCGCGATCTCGATGAAGCGCAATTCGCTGTGCTGCAGGCGATCGGCGCGGACATCGGCCAGCGCCTCCAGCCCGACGACGCCGAGCATGGCGCGCGCCTGTGCGGCGAGCTTGCGTTCGTCGCGGTGGTGCCGCGGCAGCGACAGCAGTGCCTCGGCGAATGTCGCTTCGCCCTCGATGGTGCCGCCGACCATCACATTCTCAAGCACCGAGGCTTCGCCGATCACGCGGGGCGTCTGGAAGGTGCGGGCGATGCCTTTGCCGGCGCGCAGTTCCGGCATGCCCGGTGGCAGCGCGTCATCGCCGAGCGTGATGGTGCCGCCTTTTGCGGCGTAGTAGCCGGAGATCACGTTCAGCGTCGTGGTCTTGCCGGAGCCATTGGGCCCGATCAGGCCGTGGATCTGGCCGGGCTTCACATCGAGATCGAGGCCGTCGATAGCCCGGACATTGCCGAAGGTGAGGACGACTTCGCGCAGTGTCAGCGTCTTGGTGGTGGCCGTCTTGCGCAGCACTTCGGAGAGTCCCGCGATGCGCGGCACGATGGCGCGGTTGCTGGCGAGCGGACGGCGGCTCTTGAAATCCAGCAGCGCCGCGATGCCGCCGGGCATCACCAGCACGATCAGCAGTAGCAGCACCGCATAGAGAAAGGTCGACCACGCGGCCAGAGGTGCCGCGATCTCCGGCAGGATGGTGAGAATGATGGTGCCGAGCATCGGCCCCAGGATCGAGCCGCGGCCGCCGATCAGGATGGCGATGAAAAACAGCACCGAGAGATCGAAGGTGAAGGCGTCCGGCGTGATGTAAGTCTGCAGGCTGGCGAACAATCCGCCGGCAAAGGCCGCCATGGCGCCGGCGAGCAGGAAGATCGACACCAGCAGCTTCGGCTTGGAGATGCCGGTGGCTTCCGCCGCCACATCCGCATCGCGGATCGCAATCAGCGCGCGGCCGAACCGGCTATAGGCGATATTGGCGCTGAGCCAGGTCGCCACGGCTGCGAAGCCGATGCACAGATAATAGAAACCCCAGGGCGTGTTGAACGGCGCGGAGAATTCCGGGCCGACAATGCCGATGCCGCCGCCGGTGACGCTCTGCCAAGCCAGCGCGATCTGCGTCACGATGGTGGCGAAGCCGAGTGTGGTCATGGCGAAGTAGAAGGTGCGCAGCCGCATCGCCGGCAGGCCGACGATGACGCCGAACACGGCGCCGACGCAGCTAGCGATGATCAGGGCGCCATAGATCGGCACCGGCGGCAACACATTCCCGGCAGCGAGCACGCTGGTCGTGTAGGCGCCGAGCGTCAGCAGCGCCACATAGCCGATGGCAAGATGACCGGCGAAGCCGACCACGAGATTGAGTCCGGCGACCAGCACCCAGTAGATCGCGGCGCGGGTGCCGATCAGCGCCCAGTAGTCGTTGCTGACGAAAGGCAGGATCATCGCCAGCGCGAACACGCCGAGGAACGGCAGCAGCGCGGGCAACACCGAATGCTTCGTCGTGGTCTCGCGCGATGTCGGAATATCGGTGATCGCCGTCATCACACCCTCCGCGCCGTTGCGGAGCCGAACAGGCCCGAGGGCGCTGCCAGCAATACGATGATGAAGATCGCGAACACCGCGACGGACGAGAAGATGCCGCCGACCAGGAAGTTCGCGGCTTGCTGAAACAGGCCGAGCGCGAGCCCGCCGATCAGCGCGCCGCGATTGTTGCCGAGGCCGCCGAGTGCCACCGGCACGAAGCCGTAGAAATTCAACAGCGCGCCGTTGGCGAAGAAGGCCAGCATCAGCTCGCCGCCGGCAAAGCCAGCGACGCCGCCGATCACGCCGGCGAGGGCATAGCTCGCCACGCGCAGGTTGCGCTCAGGCAGGCCGAGTGCACGCGCCGCAAAATTATCCTCCGCGATCGCCATGAAGGCATGGCCGACCAATGTGCGGCGATAGAGATATTCGAGGCCCAAGATGGTGAGGCCGCAGGCCACCACCGGCAGCCAGAATTTTTCGTCCCACACGCCGGTGCCGAGACCGACGATGCGCGGGAAGGGCTGCGGCTCGGTGCCCCATTTGATCGCGGTGACCTGCTGGATCATCAGCGCCAGCGCCAGCGTCGACAGCACATAGAGATGCTGTTCGAGGCTTTTGAGCACCGGCCGCACCGCGACGAATTCGGTGATGACGCCGATGATCGCGCAGGCGATCAGCGTGAGGGCGAAACCGACCAAAGTCGGCATCCCCATCTTCAGCATGAACAGCGAGCCGAACACCCCGCCGAGCATCGCGAGCTGTCCGGCGGTGAAGCTCATCACCCGCGAGGTCGAGAACATCGTATTGTAGGTGATGCCGACGAGCGCATAGATCGCGCCCGCCGCGAGGCCTGAAGCTATGATCGAGCCGAGCATGTGTGTCGTCCTCGCGCCGGCTTACGAGTAGCCGGGGGCGAGGGCGAAGGTGCCGTTCTTGGCCGAACGCGCTTCCGACATGACGATCTCGTCGGTCGGATAGCCGTTATGCTGGGTGGGTGAGAACGAGTAGTTGCCGAAATAGCCGGGATATTTGGTCAGCGAGTTCCAGTATTTGACGATGCCCTCGCTGTCGGTCGATCCGCTGGCTTCGACAGCCCTGGCGATCAGTTCGACGGCGTCGATACCGCCCGCGATCCACCACAGCAGCGTGTCGTTGAGCGGCACCTTGGCCTTGTTAAGGCGATCGACGAGATCCTGGCTCTTGGCAGGCAGCTTGCCGGCGGAGTCATAGCTGCAGCTCTTGTAGCCGATGGCGTAGACCTTCTCCCAGTTGGCAGGCTTCTCGATCAGGCTGGCGAGTTCGCCGGATGCCAGCGACGGATGACCGACAAAGGCAACGTCCCAGTTCATGGATGCGCGGGTGTTGAACATGCGCGCTTCCATGCCGGTGGACACGCTCCACACCACGATGACCTGCGCAGCGGCATTCTTGGCGCGCAGCATGTCCGGCGTCATGTCGGGCTGGGTCGCGTCGATATTGGCGCTGTAGACCACATCGGCGCCGTCTTTCTTGAAGGCCTCGACCGAGGCTTTCACGGCGGTGACGCCGTAGCCCGTGGTGTCGCCGATTACGGCGATCTTGCTGACTTTCAGCACCTTGAGGCAGTAGTTGCGGACGGCGTCGTCCCACTGGCCGTTGGACGGCGCGATGCGGAATGCGGCGGGGAATTTCGCGGGATCGATCAGCGTATCGACGACGCAGGGATGCAGGTCGGGCATCTTGGCGCGCGCCATCAATGGCGTCGTGGCCAGTGCCTCGCCGGAATTCACCGGCCCCCAGATCGCATGGACCTTGGCCTGGCTGATCAGTTCCTGGGTGGCGTTAACGGCCTTGGTCGGATCGCCTTGGGTGTCGCGGGTGATGATCTCGATCTTGCGGCCCTTGACGCCGCCGGCGGCATTGATGGCTTCCGTGGCGAACGTGACGCCGCGGTTGAAGCCGACGGTCGGCGCCGAACTCGGTCCGGTCATGGCGGCGAGCCAGCCGATCTTGATCGGTTCGTACGATTGCGCAATGGCGGGACGTGCGAGTGGAAAACTTGCTGCGCCGAGTGCGCCGGCGCCGCCCAACAGAATTCCACGACGAGAAATGCTCATCTTGACTTCCTCCCTGTGTTTTCCCTTTGCGGTGCCTGTCATTGATGCAGGCATCCGTTTCGTCCGCCCGGTCGTTGCCGGATGATGTGTGTGGGTGATGTCGTTGGTCGGTCAGATACTCCGGATCGTCATGACATATGCCGATGTTGCGCGGTGGCAGAGCGCGACGCGCAGATCCATCTCCATCGCCTCAGGCTGACCTGTCGCGGTGGCTTTGGCAATCGGCTTGTGATCTTTGACGATGGCAAGGACGTTGCCAAGGGCCTGGCCGTTGCAAGTCACACGGTGCTGCTCTGCAGTCTCGCTCGTCTGTTGCAACGCAATGATGCGCGGCCGCCGTCAGGTCGCGCTGAAGCCGCCATCCGCCGATAGCACATGGCCGACGATGTAGCCGGCATCGTCGGACGCGAGCCACACCACGGCTTCGGCCACTTCATGCGGCTGTCCCATACGCCGGATCGGAAGGCCGGCGGCCACAGCCGACATGTCGGCGATCCCCGAGGCCAGCATCATGTCGGTGACGACGCGGCCCGGTGCCACCGCATTGATGCGGATGCCGCGCGGCCCGCATTCCATCGCTGCCGAACGCATCAGCGAGATCACCGCCGCTTTCGATGCGGAATATAGCGCGAGGCCGGGATTGGGATTGCGGATGCCGCTCACCGAGGCATTGATGACGATGCGGCCGCCGCCATTCAGTTCCATGGCCTGGATCTGATGCTTCAGGCCAAGAAACACCGAGCGGACATTGGCATCGAACACGGTGTCATAGACCGCGCTGGTCTGCTGCTCGATCGGCGCGCGTCGTTCCTGATAGCCGGCATTGTTGAAGGCCACGTCGAGCCGCCCGAAACGGGACATCACAGCCTGCACCAGGCTGGCGACCTCGGCCTCCTCGGTCACATCGGTGCGCACGAACAGTGTCTTGGCGCCGAACCGGCCGCAGTCGTCGGCCGCGGCCTGTCCCTCGGCCTCGCGACGGCCTGCGATCACCACCGCAGCTGCGCCTTCATGCGCCATCAGCAGCGCGGCCGCCCGGCCGATGCCGGTGCCGCCGCCGGTCACGAGGCAGATGCGTCCGGCCATGCGGTCGCGGGGGCGGAACTGGGCAGCGCTGGTTGTCATGGTCATTCCTTGCACGGATCGTGCTAACACGGTCGTTATTCGTCGTCAGCAATATAGTTGTATCATGCAACTATCGTCAAGGAGCCTGCGATTGTCCGATATTGACGCCGATTTGATCGATAACATCCGCGCCGCGTCGCGTCTGATGGTGCGCGAACTCGGTTTCATGCAGGCAACGGTTGCAGCGACCGACTATCCGCCATCGGCGGTGCATACGCTGCTGGAGATTGGCGCGCGCGAGGCGATGAGCGCGGTCGAATTATCCGCGTTTCTCGGGCTGGAGAAATCCAGCGTCAGCCGGATGATCCGCAAGCTGATCGACGCCGGCGAGCTGAAGGAAGCCGCCAGTGCCGGCGACGGCCGCGTCAAACGGCTGTTGCTGACGGCCAAGGGGCGGCGCACCCGCGAGGCGATCGAGGCCTATGGGCAGCGGCAGGTCACCAATGCCTTGCAGCAATTGGCTCCGGCCCAGCGTCAGAAGGTGGCCGAAGGTCTCGCGCTCTATGCCGAGGCACTGGAAGCGCATCGGCTGGCAGATGCACAGACGCCGGACCGGACATTGGCCAGGCGGTCTTGAACCGCTACAGTCGAATCCGGCACACTCGACCGGCTTGACTGGTTCGCATCGTGCAAAAGTAAGTCGTGCCAAAGCAAAAAGAAACAGGGATGGAATTATGCCGGGCCACAAGAAGACCCCCGATCAACTCCGCAGCGCGCGCTGGTTTGCGCCGGACGACCTGCGTGCCTTCGGCCATCGCTCGCGCGCCATGCAGCAGGGCTATGCGCCGGTGGAGTGGAAGGGGCGCCCCGTCATCGCGATTCTCAACACCTGGTCGGAAGCGCAGCCCTGCCACATGCATTTCAAGACCCGCGTCGACGATGTGAAGCGCGGCATCCTGATGGCTGGCGGCTTCCCGATGGAGCTGCCGGCGCTGTCGCTGTCGGAGAGCTTCCTGAAGCCGACGACGATGCTCTATCGCAACATGCTCGCCATGGATGCCGAGGAACTGCTGCGCGGCCATCCGGTCGATGGCGTGGTGCTGATGGGCGGCTGCGACAAGACCACACCGGGGCTTCTGCTCGGTGCCACCAGCGCGGGCTATCCCGCGATCTATCTGCCCGCCGGTCCGATGCTGCGCGGCAACTGGAAGGGCAAGACGCTGGGCTCCGGCTCCGACGCCTGGAAATACTGGGACGAGCGCCGCGCCGGCAAGATCTCCGACAAGGAATGGGTCGAGGTGGAAGGCGGCATCGCCCGCAGCTACGGTACCTGCATGACCATGGGCACGGCCTCGACCATGACGGCGATCGCAGAGTCCATCGGCATGACGCTCCCGGGCGCATCGTCGATCCCCGCCGCGGACGCCGGCCACATCCGCATGGCCAGTGAATGCGGCCGTCGCATCGTCGAGATGGTGTGGGAGGATCTCACGCCGCAGAAGATCCAGACGCGAAAGGCCTTCGAGAACGCCATCACCGTGGCGATGGCGATGGGCTGCTCGACCAATGCGATCATCCATCTGATCGCGCAGGCGCGCCGCGCCGGCCAGGACATCGGCCTCGACGATTTCGAGATCGCCAGCCGCAAGGTGCCGGTCATCGCCAATGTACGTCCCTCCGGCGACACCTATCTGATGGAAGACTTCTTCTATGCCGGCGGTCTGCCGGGACTGATGAGCCGCATCAAGGAGCACCTGCATCTTGATGTGATGACCGTCACCGGCAAGACGCTGGGTGAAAACATCGCCGGCGCTGAAGTCTATAATGACGACGTCATCCGAACCGTCAGAGATCCCATCTACGCCGAGGGCGCGCTCGCGGTGCTGAAGGGCAACCTCGCGCCCGATGGCTGCGTCATCAAACCGTCAGCCTGCGAGCCGCGCTTTCTCAAGCATACCGGTCCGGCACTGGTGTTCGACGACTATCCCAGCATGAAGAAGGCGATAGACGACGAGAGCCTCGATGTCACGGCCGATCACGTTCTGATCCTGCGCAATGCGGGTCCGCAGGGCGGGCCGGGCATGCCGGAATGGGGCATGCTGCCGATCCCGAAGAAGCTGGTGAAGCAGGGCGTCCGCGACATGGTGCGCCTCAGCGATGCGCGCATGAGCGGCACCAGCTACGGCGCCTGCATCCTGCATGTGGCGCCGGAATCTTTCATCGGCGGCCCGCTGGCGCTGGTCGAGAATGGCGACATGATCACCCTCGACGTCGATGCCCGCACGATCAATCTCGACATCTCGGATGCCGAAATGGAAAAGCGCCGCGCGGCGTGGAAAGCCCCGGAGCGCAATTACGAACGCGGCTATGGCTGGATGTTCACCAAACATATCCAGCAGGCCAATGAAGGCTGCGACTTCGACTTCCTGCGCACCGACTTCGGCGCGCCGGTCAAAGAACCCGTGATTTATTGAGTGAGTGATCCCATGACCAAGCTCAGCGACGCGACCCGCGCCAAACTCAAGACCATCTCCACCGCAACCGTGGCCACCGCGCTCTACAAGCGCGGCTTCCGCACGCAATGCATCCAGGACGTCCATCCGCTCGGCCCCGACCAGCCGACGCTGGTCGGCGAGGCTTTCACGCTGCGCTACATGCCGGCGCGCGAGGATCTCAACAAGCTCGACGTATTCAGGGATCGCGCGCATCCCCAGCGCAAGGCGGTCGAGGATTGCCCGCCCGGTGCGGTGCTCGTGATGGACAGCCGCAAGGATGCGCGTGCGGCCTCCGCCGGCGCGATCCTGATCAACCGGCTGGCGCAGCGCGGCGTCGCTGGCGTCATCACCGATGGCGGCTTTCGCGATTCCGCCGAGATCGCCAAGCTCGGCTTCCCGGCCTATCACCATCGCCCGAGCGCACCGACCAATCTGACGCTGCATCAGGCCATCGAGATCAACGGCCCGATCGGTTGCGGCGACGCGCCGGTGTTTCCCGGCGACGTCATTCTGGGTGACAGCGACGGCGTCATCGTCATCCCCGCGCATCTTGCCGACGAGATCGCCAACGAGGCCTTCGAGATGACCGCCTTCGAGGATTTCGTCACCGAACAGGTGCAGAAGGGCAAGGGCATCTTCGGGCTTTACCCCGCGACGGATGAGCAGACGCTGGTGGATTTCGCGGCGTGGCGGAAGGAGAAGGGGCGGTAGGGCGCGATCACGGCGTGCATCGCGTCAGGATGGAACCAGAGGCGGTTCTTGGCTTTGTCTTGGAGAGATGCGCCGGTGCGCATCATCCATCACTCAGCCGGAAAGAGACGCTATGCGCAGCCTCATCGTCGCGGTCGGACTGTCGCTGCTGGCGCAGGGCGCAGCCCTCGCCAAGGATTCCGACAAGCCGTCCAGGGCTTTCAATGCCGAGACGATCAACGGCGCCAATTTCACCGGCAAGCTGCCGCCCGACGAGAAGCTCAGCCCGCTGGCGGTGAAGCTCCAGGTGCTGCTCGACCGCGCGCATTTCTCGCCGGGCGAGATCGACGGGATGTTCGGCGACAATGTGGAGAAGGCGCTGCTGGCTTTCGCGGAAGCCAACAGCCTGCCGTCCGGCAAGGCGCTGACGCCGGAGATCTGGGCGAAGCTGCAGGCGGGATCATCGGACCCGGTCATGACCGACTATGTGCTGACCGAGAAGGACGTGAAGGGCCCATTCCTCGACAAGCTTCCAGTCAAGATGGAAGAGATGAAATCGCTGAAGAAGCTGGACTACACCAGCGCCCGCGAAGCCCTCGGCGAACGCTTCCATATGAGCCAGGATCTGCTCGAGACGCTCAATCCCAAAGCGAAGTTCGACAAGGCTGGCGACACCATCACCATCGTCAAGCTCTCGGATCGCAAGCCCGATAGGGTCAGCCGCCTTGAGGTCGACAAGGTCCGGCAGACCGTGAAGGCCTTCGCCAAGGACGGCGCGTTGCTCGCCTTCTATCCCGCCAGCGTCGGCAGCGATGAGAAGCCGACGCCATCGGGTGCACTGAAAGTGACCTCGGTTCACGCCAACCCGGTCTATCGTTACGATCCGAAATACAAGTTCAAGGGCGTGGAATCGTCGAAGCCCTTCACCATCAATGGCGGCCCCAACAATCCCGTCGGTGCCATGTGGATCGGCCTGTCGGAGAAGAGTTATGGCATCCACGGCACGTCGGATCCCTCCCGCGTCAGCAAGAGCGATTCCCACGGCTGCGTGCGTCTCACCAACTGGGACGTGGAGCGCCTCGGTGCATCCGTGAAGAAGGGTGTGGAAGTCAGCTTCGTCGACGACAAGCAAGCGGCGAAGTAGTGCGCGCGGTATTGCGCGTCCTCCTCGTCATTCCGGGGCTGGGCGGCGCCAGCCGCACGCGAGCCCGGAATCTCGACGTGTTTTGCGCTGAACAGGTCGGGATTCCCCGCCACTCCAATTGGAGTGGCTGAGGTTCGCCTGCGCGAAGGCGCGCAGTCGCCCTCAGGCAAACCAATTGGTTTGCCGGGAATGACAGAGCGGGGCGGCCAGACAGCGCCTAAATATTTTTTCCTATTCTTCGTTGACAACATCCCCATCAGGTTTATATTCTCCTCTGTCCTGCCCCACCGAGAGGGGCGATCGCGATCGTCACGTTCGCGGGGTGGGATGCGGTGGACGCCGGAGATGCGGCGTCACGCGGTTCATGGGTGACGTCTGTCTTCGGGCAGGACGGATCTGCGCCAGCACTGCCACTGGCAAGGAGACGACCGACCTTGGGATGGAAAAAGCCCTGGACAGTGTGACGGATGACCAAATCGAAACGCGTTCGGCCAAGTGCTTTGCGGCTACCCTGTCCCTCCGCCCTGGGACATTAATTTTGGTGATGGGACCGTTCGCCATGGCAGATGTGCAAGCAACCGAAAAAACACCGCAGGCGGAACGTCGGGCACTTGCTCGGCGCCTCCGAAAGTCCTGATGCACTCTAAATTGCGGAAGACCGCATCGCATCAGGCCCAAGGGTGCAACGGGCACCTGGCGTTCCGCACGCCCTCTCACAGGGGGCAGGAATGCAAGAGACGACGGCGCCCCCGCGCCGCAAACAATGGGGGTGATGACGCATGTCTGAAGGGTAGTGGCTGTTTGAAATTCTGGGTTTGCGATGGCGCGACGGCGCCAGAAATATCCCTCCCCCCGCGCGAAGCGAAGCTTCGCTAGGTGGGGAGGGTCGGCCGATAGGCCGGGGTGGGGGTGCCACGAGCGACGCCCTCACGTGGGGCACCCCACCCGTCACGTTTGCTCGCTGCGCTCGCAACGCGCCACCCTCCCCGCAAGGGGGAGGGAGAAGCAAGATGCTATCCCCTGAAATCCCGCACCCGCTTCACCATCTGCTCCACATGGGCGATTGGCGTTTCCGGCTGGATGCCGTGGCCGAGATTGAAGATGAAGCGTCCGCTGGCATAATTCGCCAGCACGTCATCGACGGCACGATCGAGCGCGGCGCCGCCGGCGATCAGTACCAGCGGATCGAGATTGCCCTGCACGGCGACGTGGCTCTGCACCCGCTCGCGCACGAATGACGGCTCGGCGGCCCAGTCGATGCTCACGGCATCGACACCGGTCGCGCCGACATAGCTCGGCAGCAGCGCGCCGGCGCCGCGCGGGAAGCCGATGATCTTCGCATGCGGAACCTTGGCGCGCACGCCGGCGATGATGCGCTTGGTCGGCTCCACCGACCAGCGCTGGAATTCCGCCGCAGGCAGTATGCCGGCCCAGGTGTCGAAGATCTGCAGCACATCGGCGCCGGCGTTGAGCTGGCCGAGCAAGTAAGTAATCGAGTTCTCGACGATGGTGTCGATGATTTTCGCGAAGGCCTCCGGATGCCGATAGGCCATCATCCGCGCCGGTGCCTGATCCGGTGTGCCCTTGCCGGCAACCATGTAGGTCGCAACGGTCCATGGCGCGCCGCAGAAACCGATCAGCGTGATCTTCGGATCGAGCTGCGCGCGCACGCGGCGCAGCGCTTCGAACACCGGCTCAAGCTTCGTGAAGTCGGCCTCGGGTGAGAGCGTTGCGACCTTTTCCGGCGTGTCCAATGGGTCGAGCCGCGGGCCCTCGCCGACCTCGAAGCGGACCGAGCGGCCGAGCGCATAAGGGATCACCAGGATATCCGAGAAGATGATCGCGGCATCGAAACCAAAACGCCGGATCGGCTGCAGCGTCACTTCGGTGGCGAAATCCGGATTGAAACACAGATCGAGGAAACCGCCGGCCTGCGCGCGGACCTCGCGATATTCGGGCAGATAGCGTCCGGCCTGTCGCATCATCCAGAGCGGCGGCACCGCCTGGCGCTGGCCGGCGAGGACATCGAGGAACGGCTTGCGGGGCGTGGACTGGGTCAAATGCTTGGGTTCCGGAAACTGGTGCCGAAAGGCATGATTTTGCCGCCTCTGATACACCGCCGCTTCGCTCTTGGCGAGGCGCGGCAATTCCGCAAAACCGGCGATTCACTTCACGTTTTGACGCATCTCAAGGTGTCATCGCGCCGCAGGCGGCATATAGACTGTACGAACATCATGAGCGAAAAGACCATGAACATCATGACCCCGATCGTCAGTCCAGAAATCGAACAGAACCGCACCCGTGCCAAGGTCTGGTTCGAATCCCTCCGCGACCGCATCTGCGCCGAGATCGAGGCGCTGGAGCGCGAGGCGCCGCAGGCGCTGTTCCCGGGCGCGCCGGCCACCTTCACCTACAAGCCGTGGACCCGTGCGACAGGCATCGGCGGCGGCGTCGGCGGCTTCCTCTCGGGCGGCCGGCTGTTCGAGAAGATCGGCATCCATACGTCATCCGCGAACGGCAAGCTGTCGCCGGAAATGGCGCGGCAAATGCCGGGCGGCGGATCGCAGCTCGATTACGTCTCCAGCAGCATCAGCCTGATCATGCATCCGCGCAGCCCGCGCGTGCCGACCGTGCACATGAACACGCGATTCCTGTCGACGGCGGTGGGCTGGTTCGGCGGCGGCGCGGATCTGACGCCAATGCTGCCCGAGCAGCGCAAGGTCGATGCGTCGGATACGATCACGTTTCACGACGCGATGCGCGGCGCCTGCGATGCGCATGACCCCGCTTACTACAAGAAGTTCAAGGCTTGGGCCGACGACTACTTCTTCCTGCCGCATCGCGGCGTGGCGCGCGGCGTCGGCGGCATCTTCTACGATCAGCTCAACACCGGTGATTTCGAGAAGGACTTCGCGTTCACGCGCGATGTCGGCTCCGCCTTCCTCGATGTCTATCCGCGCATCGTGCGCGCACGGATGCAGGAAGCCTGGACCGAGGAAGAGCGCGCGCAGCAGCTCGAAACGCGTGGCCTCTATGTCGAGTTCAATCTGCTCTACGACAAGGGCACGATGTTCGGCCTGCAGACCGGCGGCAACGTCGAGAACATTCTGAGCTCGATGCCGCCGCTGGTCAGCTGGAAGTAATTTCCTTCTCCCCGCTTGCGGGGAGAAGGTGTCTTGAATGACCGAAGGTCATTCAAGACGGATGAGGGGGAGCCAGAGAGTGAAACACTGGCTCCCCCTCACCCGTCTTCCACATGCTTCGCATGTGAAAGTCGACCTCTCCCCGCAGGCGGGGAGAGGCTAAGAAGCCACCTGCTCCGCTTCGATCGCACCCTGCACGGCCCAGGACAGATCCGTGTTGAGCTGGAACGCGACCGAGCCTTCATCGATGATCGCCTGCGGATTTGTCGCGAGCTTGCCGGCTTCATCGAGCGCGTTGCGATAGTCCGACTTCAGCGCGGCGAGATCGGCATAGGCCGGGAAGTCGTAGAACGACAATTCCTCCGGCGCGAGGCCGGGCTTCTTGGCGAGCAGGCGCTTGAGAATCTGGCCGCCGGAGAGATCGCCGAGATAGCGCGTATAGGCGTGGGCAATCAGCAATTCGCCGTCGCCCTTGGCGGCATCCGCGATGCGCTTGGCATAGGCTTCGCCGGCAGGCAGTATCGGCACTGCCGAGAAATCGCCATCGCACAGCACATTGAGATCGGCTTGCATGGCCGATGCACGATCGAGCCGATACTGGGCGAGTGCGGCGAGCACAGGCGTGTCGCGATGGCTCTCAAGTCCGGCTTCCAGCGCCTGATAGGCGGCCAGCAGATTCCGCTGCAGCAGGACATAGCCCTTGCGGCTGACGTCACCGCGCAACATGTCCTTGATGATGCCGGAGCGCTCGGCTTCGGTGTGAAGCACCTTGGTGCCGAGATAAAGGGCGGTCACGACGCTGACGGGCGCAGTGCTATCTGCCGAGGCAGCAGGCATTGAATTCTCCGATGACTGATAAAGGGATGTGTTGGCGCTCGGGCTGGCGACACCATATCACCCTCGCCGGATGCTACAAGGTGAGGCTAGGTCGGTCGCTATAGCGCCGCGCGGCTGCGGGACTTGCGGCGTACCGGCGCAGATTTGCCGGTTTCCGTCGCAGGCAGGAACTGCGCGCCCTGTGCGGCGAGGAATGCGCGCATCGCCTGCGCCGGCGGCAGCAGCACCTTGTCCTTGCGGTTGAGGACGAACCATTGCCGGATGATCGGCAGGCCGATCACATCCAGCATCACCAGTCGCCGCTGCTCCAGTTCGGTTGCCACCGTATGTGCGGAGATGAAGGCGATGCCGAGCCCGGCCATCACGGCCTGTTTGATGGTCTCATTGCTGTCCATCTCCATGCCGATCGTGGCGCGCAAGCCTGCGCTCTCGAACAGTTGCTCCATCAATCCACGCGTGCCCGAGCCGGGCTCACGCGTCAGGAAAGTCTCGCCTGCAAGATCGCTCATGGAGAGGCGCGCCTTGCTCGCGAGGCGATGATCGCTCGGCGCGATGATCACATGCGGATGATCGCCGATCAGGTTCACATCCATGTCGATCCCGGCCGGCGGCCGGCCCATGATTGCGATATCGAGATCGTAGCTGCGCAGGCCTGCGATGGTCTCCTCGCGATTGCCGACCGTCAGCAAGATCTCGATCTTGGGATGGAGCTTCGCGAAGGCGGAGATGGCGAAGGGCACGAAGTATTTCGCGGTGCTGACGGCGCCGATGGAAATGCGCCCGCCGGTCTTGCCGGCCATCATGTCCAGCGATGTTGCGCAGGCGGCCATCGCCGCCTCGATCCGTTCCGACAGCGCCAGCACCTCGCGGCCGGCATCGGTCAGGACCATTCCGTCGCCGGTGCGCTGGATCAGCGGCAGGCCGGCGAGGCCTTGCAGGTTGCGCAGTTGCAAGGTGACAGCCGGCTGTGTCAGGCGCAGCTTCAAAGCTGCCGCCGTAATGCTGCCGCTGGCGGCGACGGCGGCCAGTGCACGCAGCTGGCGGATCGAGATGTCGCGGAAGCGCTTTGTCATATAAGGAAAACTTTCGCCGCCTGATTTTTACGAAAGTTCCTTTATTTGGCCCAGCTGGTCAATATCTGTGGGCAAAATGGCCCATTTCTGCCATTCCCGGGCCTTCCGGACGCGGCCATGTGCCAGAAGGAGCCCAGTATTTTGCGGAGATTGCGATGACCGACCACATGCCCCTGTCCCGATATACGGCCGACTACGCCGGACAGGACCCGCTGCGGCTGGCCGTGGCTGCTGCGGTCGATGCCGTCGCCAAGGCCTCCATCGAAATCTCCGACCTGATCGGTTGCGGCGCGCTGGCCGGAATTACCGGCGAGGCACAGGGCGCACAGAATGCCGATGGCGACGTGCAGAAGGATCTCGATGTCCGCGCCGACGAGATTGTTCGCGCGGCGTTGAAGTCCGTGTCCTGGGCCGCATTGGCCTCCGAGGAAGCCGAGACGGCGGATATCCGCGACGGCGGCTTGCTCGACATTGCCTATGACCCGCTCGATGGTTCGTCGAATATCGAAACCAATATGACGGTCGGCACGATCTTCTCGATCATGCCGACCTCGAAGGGCACGACGCCGTTCATGCAAAAAGGCAGCGCACAGGTCGCTGCCGGCTTCGTGGTCTACGGCCCGCAGACATCGCTGGTCCTCACGCTCGGCGATGGCGTCGATATCTTCACGCTCGATCGCGCCGCGGGGAGCTACAAGCGCATCCGGCAGCGCGTGCAGATCCCGGCCGAGTGCTCGGAATATGCCATCAATGCGTCCAACCATCGCCACTGGGAAGCGCCGGTGCGCGACTTCGTCGAAGAGTGCCTCGCTGGTGCCGATGGCCCGCGTGGCAAGAATTTCAACATGCGCTGGATCGCTGCCCTGGTTGCCGAGGCCTATCGCATCCTGATCCGGGGCGGCGTGTTTCTCTATCCGTCCGATGCGCGCAAGGGCTATGCCGATGGCCGGCTGCGTCTCGTCTATGAAGCGCATCCTATGGCCTTCATCGTCGAACAGGCCGGCGGCGGCGCGACCACGGGTCGTGTCCGTATTCTCGATCTCGCGCCGACGGCGATCCATCAGCGTGTGCCGCTGATCATGGGATCGATCAGCAAGGTGAGACGTATCGAGGCCATGCATCTCGATGCTCGCGCGGGACAAGCGCAGGCCGCGGCAGAATAAAGCAAGGCGCAGCCGAACAAAGAATGTGCGCACGACACATCCTGTTTTGAGCCATTCAAAACATGACAGGCTTGAGGCCTTCTAAGGCCAGCCGGCCCGAAACGGGTTGAGCATGACGTGACCGCGGCCTAGACAAACGCAGGGGTCGCAAAGGATACGCGCATGCTTCCGCAGCAGGTCAAGGTCTCTGATATCACCGATGAGAATTCGGCACAGACCTATCTCAACCAGGCCATCATGACGACGTTCTGCCGCGTGCTCGACAGTTCGCGTCTGCCGCCCGATGTGGTGATGCGTCTTCTGGCCACCGCGATCGGCGCGACCTATCGCGAAGTTGCGGCGGCCCATCAGGACGGCCAGTGCCCCTGCGGATGGGGCCCGGTCCCGGATGCCGATATCGAGGCCCTGCGATCGTCGCTTGAAGGCGCGGCTGCGCCGAAGATGGCCGACGATCTGCACAGCATGGTGGTCGCCGGACGGGCGTAGTCGGCGGTCGATCTGCCCTTAAATAAGGCTGTACCTGCGAAATGAGCCACTGCGATGACCGCAGATGGCATTTTTGCGCCTGTTCCGCTCTCCCGATCACGTGATTGGGCCAGCGCGATCGACATATGGCAATCCCTTTAAACCTAAACTACTTTGGCCCGATCCTTGAATGTCGAGGAGATCGCGATCGGTGCAAAGTGACCTCATGACATCCTCATCCGCTGCAGTTCTCGACCACACCCCGGCCAATTCGACCGTCTGGCGCGAAGTTGCACGCGCGATCGCCGATATCGGCGCCAAGCGCTGCTTCGGTCTCGTCGGTGGCGCAAATTTCAAGGTGACGCTCGGCCTCACCGAGTTCGGTGTCGAATTCGTTGCTGCGCGCCATGAGGGCGGTGCGGTGAGCATGGCCGATGTGGCGGCGCGTCTCACGCGCGATCTCACGATCGTCAGCGTAACGGCGGGGCCGGGTCTCACCAATGCGATCACCGGCATCGGCGAAGCCGCTAAGAGCGACACGCCATTGCTCGTTCTCGCAGGCGACGTGGTGCTCGGCGACAAGCACTCGGCATTTGCCTTCAATCAGTCGGAACTTGTTCACGCGGTCGGCGGCGAGTGGCGGCAGATCATAGATGCACAAAGCGCTTACGCCGACACCTGGAAAGCAGCCTCGGTCGCTCTGCGCGAGCGCAAGCCGGTCGTGCTCAGCCTGCCGATCAATGTGCAGGAGATGTCGGTCACGGCAACGATGGGCAAGAAACATTTGCCGATCAGGCCGCAGGTCACGATTAATCCGGCGAAGCTGGATGAACTTGTTGCGACGATCCGGACATCGAAGCGGCCGCTGATTCTTGCGGGGCATGGCGCTGTCGTGGCAGATGCACAGCCGCTGCTGGTTCAACTGGCCGACAAACTTGGCGCGTTGCTGGCGACGTCGTTGCAGGCGCATGGGATGTTTTCCGGTCATCCGTGGAATCTCGGTGTTGCCGGAGGCTTCTCGTCGAAGGCGACGGCTGAGCTGATCGCGCAGAGCGACATGATTCTCGCCTTCGGCATGTCGCTGAACATGTGGACCACGAAGAAGGGCAAGCTGATCTCGGACTATGCTCAGCTCGTGCAGATCGATGTCGAGAAAGGCCGCATCGGCGTGCATCGCCCGGTCGATCTCGAGCTCGAAGGCGATGCCTCCGCTGTGGCGACTGCCGTGTTGCAGGCGTTTGATAAGACGCCGCCCAGCGAGGCCGGCTGGCGCACGCCCGAGGTTACCGCGGTGATGACTGCCAGAGGCAATCATAATCTGGCCTATGACGACACCAGCACTGCCGACCACATCGATCCGCGCACGCTGAGCAAGGCGATGGACGATATCCTGCCGAAGGATCGCACCGTCGTTGTCGACGGTGGACATTTCGTCGGCTGGGTGACGCGCTATATTTCCGCGCCGGACCACAAGGGTTGGTGCATTCCGATTGCGTTCCAGTCGATCGGCCTCGGCCTTGCCGGCGCGATCGGTGCGGCAGTGACGCAGCCGGAGCGGCTGACTGTGCTCGCGGTCGGTGACGGTGGCTTCCTGATGTCGATCGCGGAACTTGAGACCGCGGTGCGGCTGAAGAAGCGCATCTGCATCTTCATCTATAACGACAGCGCCTACAGCGCCGAAGTACATCACTTCGGCCCCGAAGGCTATAATGCCGGCATGGCGCAATTTCCGGTGACCGACTTTGCGGCCATCGCGCGCGGATATGGCGCCGATGGCGTGGTGGTGCGGACGCTCGCCGATCTCGATGCGGTAAAGCGTTGGGTTGCCGATGGCGCGCAGGGGGTGTTCATCGTCGACGGCCGGATCAATCCGAAGCTGATCGCGGATTGGTACAGCGAAATGTTCAGCGGTGCGAACCTCTAACGAATTTCCTGCGCAAATCTCTCCCCACGTCGTGGCCGGGCTTGTCCCGGCCACCCACGCCTTGTTGTGCGTGAACGAAGACGTGGATGCCCGGGACAAGCCCGGGCATGACGGGGTGTATGGGGCGATGAAAAGTTAAACGGCCACACTCGTTGGCTGTCTCGCCACCTCAACATTCCCCAACCATTCCTTCGCAATCGTCAGATCCGCCTGCGAGAGCTGATGCCCGACGGGCAACGTGCGATGCTGCACATCGGCCCCCGCCTTTGTCAGCATCACAGCCAGCCGTTGCGAATTGCTCGGCGGGATGATCGGGTCGGATTGGCCCGACACGATCAGTACCGGCTTGGCTGCAAGATCTGCCATCGGCGCGTCACGTAGCGGCACCATCGCCCGCAACAATATGCCGCCGGCCAGCGCCTCGGGGCGCAACAGCATCATTGCCGCGGCGATATTGGCGCCGTTGGAATAGCCGAGCGCGATCGGTGCTTTGAGCCCGTAGCGCTTGCGGGCTTCGACTATGAAGTCCGCGAGTTCGTTGGCGCGACTGACCACGTCGTCCTCGTCGAACACGCCTTCGGCGAGCCGGCGGAAGAAGCGCGGCATGCCGTGCTCCAGCACCTGGCCGCGCGGCGACAGCAATGCTGCGCCGGGCGCAATCGCCTCGCCGAGTGGCAGCAGGTCGCTTTCGTCACCGCCGGTGCCATGCAGCAGCAGGAGCGGCGTTGCTTCGCGCCGGTTGCCCAGCACGAAGCGATGGATGTGGGACAGGTCGTTACTCATGACGTCACCTTTTCCGTGTCGAGCACCGGCAATACGCGCTCGATCTCGCCGCGATGCTTTTCGAGAAAAGCGGGCAGTTTCAGATGCTCGCCGAGGGATTCGACGGGCTCGTCCACGGCAAAGCCGGGGATGTCTGTGGCGATCTCGAACAACACGCCGCCGGGTTCGCGGAAATAGACCGAACGGAAGTAGTTGCGATCCTTCTGCTCCGTCGGCTGCTGGCCGTGGGTCTTCACCAGCTTGTTGGCCATCACCTGCTGATCGGCATCATCGACGGCGCGGAAGGCGATGTGATGCACCGAGCCACGGCCCTGACGACCCGGCAGGAAACCACCGGCCTCATAGATATCGACGATACCGCCTTCGACACTGTCGGCACTCAGCCGGATGATCGAACCTTCGCGCGCCGTTTCCTTGAAGCCGAACACGTCGGTGAGGATCGCGCTGGTCTTCTCGGCCTTCTCCAGCAGCAGCGTCACGCCATGGAAGCCGCGGATCGCGTGCTCCGCCGGAACGTCGCCATTGCTCCAGCCGGGCTCGTTCTCCGCGCCGGCAACGCCGACCAGAGCGAGGCTCATGCCGTCCGGATCGGTGAAGGGCAGCACGGCTTCGCCGAAGCGCTTTTCGAGCGCCTCATGGGCAATGCCCTTCTCGATGAAGCGATGCGTCCAGTAGCCGAGCGAGCGGGCAGGGACCCGGAACGAAGTCTGCTGGGTCTGGCCCACGCCGCCACGGCCGGGGGCCGCATGCTCCCACGGGAAGAAGGTCAGGATGGTGCCCGGCTTGCCGGTCTCATCGCCGTAGTAGAAGTGGTAGGTGCCCGGATCGTCGAAATTGACGGTCTTCTTGACGAAGCGCATGCCCAGCGCGCGGGTGTAAAAATCGAAATTCCGCAAGGCGTTACCGGCGATTGCGGTGACATGGTGGATGCCTGACATGGTCTGTCTCCTGGTTGGGAAGGCGTCTCGTCTTCCGTTGCCGGGATAATTGGGTCATCCCCGTTCAAAGACAATCTGGCCATTTGTGACATGACTGTCTATGAATTGGAGACAGTCAGGAATGCCCCCATGGATAAGCTCAACAGCCTGCGCGCCTTCGTCAAAGTCGTCGAACTCGGCAGCTTCTCCGAAGCAGGGCGGCAGCTGCGGCTGTCGCGCTCGGCGATCTCGAAATATGTCGGCGAGCTCGAACAGGACCTCGGCGTCCAGCTTCTCAATCGGACCACGCGCCATGCCAGCGCGACCGAGAACGGCCAGGCCTATTTCGAACGGGCGCTAAGTATCCTTGCCGATCTCGATGCCGCCGATCAGGCGGTGGCGCAGGCGCAATCGACGCCGCGCGGATTGCTGCGCGTCAATGCGCCGATGTCATTCGGCACGCTGCAGCTCGGGCCTGCCATTGCCGACTTCATGGCGCAGTGCCCAGAGTTGCAGATTCAACTCGTGCTGTCGGACGATCAGGTCGACCCGATGCAGGGCGGTTTCGACGTGACGCTTCGCATCGCCGACCTGGAGTCTTCAAGTCTCATCGCGCGAAAAATCGTCGCCATCGATCGCGCGGTTTGCGCGTCGCCGAACTATCTCAAGCAACATGGCACACCGAAGCTGCCGGAGGATCTGCGCAGCCACGCGCTGCTCACCTATGGCTTCCTACTCACGGGCAATCAGTGGAAGCTGACCGGCAGGGAGGGCAACGATCACTGGATCCAGCCGAGCTGGACGCTCTGCGTCAACAATGCTGAAGTACTGCGCGATGCCGCGATCAAGGGCAGGGGCGTCGCGCTGCTGCCGACCTTCATTGCCGGCGACGCGTTGCGTGCGGGGACGTTGCGCAGTGTACTCTCCGCCTACAAGGCGCCGCCGCTGACGCTCTATGCGATCTATCCGCCGACGCGGCACCTCGCCGTGAAGGTGCGCCTGTTCATCGATTTCCTGGTGGCGCGCTTCAGCGGCGTGCCGGAGTGGGATGAGAAGCTCTAGCGCCAGATCGCACGCATGCGGGAATTGATATCCATGCGCACACCCTGCGCTGCCCCGCGGGCGGAATCGGCGGCGGCGACCTGCGGCCAAGTCGTGCGTTCGAACAGGCCGAGCAGCGCTTCGGGAATGAAGCGGGTGCGCGACGCATAGACGTGTCGGTCACCTTGTGCGTGCTGGCCGTGGGTGAAGAAACGCTGCGGTACCATCAGATGCAGATCGTCCTTGGCGCGCGTCATCGCCACATAAAGCAGCCGGCGCTCTTCCTCGATCTCCGCTGATGTCCCGGTGCCCAAATCCGACGGCATGCAGCCATCGACCACATTCAGCACATAGACAGACTTCCATTCCTGCCCTTTGGCGGAATGGATGGTCGAGAGGATCAGATAGTCCTCGTCGAGCAGCGGCACGCCGGGCTGATCGCTGGTCGCGTCCGGCGGATCGAGCGTGAGTTCGGTGAGAAAACGTTCGCGCGACGGATAGCCTGACGCGATCGCTTCGAGCTGGATCAGATCGGCGCGGCGCGTCAGCGAATCCTCGTGAATGCGATCGAGATGCGGCTCATACCAGCGCCGCGCCAGTTCCAGTTCGGCGGGCCAACCCGCACGGCGTGACTTGATCTCGCTGATGACCTCGACAAAGCCGCGCCAGTCGGCTGCTGCGCGGGGCGGGGCCGGCGCGTGAGCGAGGGCGTCGATCGGATCGGGTGCCGCGATCATGTGATCCAGCGCGCGCTGTGCGGAAGCTGGTCCCACACCGGGTAGCAATTGCATCAGCCGGAAACCGGCAACGCGGTCGCGCGGGTTCTCCACGAAACGCAGCAGCGCCAGCATGTCTTTGACATGCGCGGCGTCGAGAAATTTCAGGCCGCCAAATTTGACGAATGGAATGTTCCGCCGCGTCAGCTCCACTTCGAGTGATCCGCTGTGCGACGACGTCCGGAACAGCACGGCCTGTTCCTTCAGCTTCATGCCGCCTTCGCGATTGTCGAGCACACGCGCAACGATGGCGCGGGCCTGATCGGTCTCGTCCCGGATGGTGACGAGTTGCGGCTTGGCGGAGGAGACGCGATCGGTCCAGAGATTCTTCGTATAGCGTTCACGCGCGAGATCAATCACGCCATTGGCCGCCGCCAGGATCGGTTGCGTCGAGCGATAGTTGCGGTCGAGCGTGATGATGTCAGCCGGCGGGCTGAACTGCCCGGGGAAATCCAGAATGTTGCGTACGGTGGCGGCGCGAAACGAATAGATCGACTGCGCGTCATCGCCGACAACGGTGAGGCCGGCCCCGTTGGGCTTCAGCGCCAGCAGGATCGCCGATTGCAGGCGATTGGTGTCCTGATATTCGTCCACGAGCACGTGATCGAAGCGACCGCCGATATCGCTAGCCAGTAGCGGTTCGCTCGCCATTTGCGCCCAGTACAGAAGGAGGTCGTCGTAATCGAGCACGTTCTGCTTCTGCTTGGCTTCGACATAGCCGGCGAACAGCTCGCGCAGCTCGGCTGACCACGCCGCGCACCACGGATAGGATGCGCCGAGCACCTGATCGAGCTCGGTCTCGGAATTGACGCAGCGGGAATAGATCGCGAGGCATGTGCCTTTTGTCGGGAAGCGCGTCTCGGTTTTGGAGAAGCCGAGTTCGTGCCGGACCAAATTCATCAGGTCGGCGGAATCCTCGCGGTCGTGAATGGTGAAACCGGGATCGAGTCCGATTTGTTCGGCATAGTCCCGCAGCAGCCGCGCGCCGATGCCATGGAATGTGCCAGCCCAGGCCAGCGCATCGGTCATGACGCCGGCATTGTCGCCCATCACTTGGCGCGCGATGCGCTCGACGCGGCGGCTCATCTCGCTGGCCGCGCGCCGTGAGAAGGTCATCAGCAGGATGCGGCGCGGATCGGCGCCGTTGACGAGCAGATGCGCGACGCGGTGGGCGAGGGTGTTGGTCTTGCCGGAACCGGCACCGGCGATGACCAACAGCGGAGCAGACGTGACGCTGTTCCCATGCGGGAACACGCCATGCTCGACGGCACGGCGTTGTTCTGGATTGAGGGCGTCGAGATAAGAGGCTTGAGCGAGCAAGGCATGTATCCGAGGTGACGAATCACGCTCGCTGATTCCCGCTTTGTTCGCAATGGAAGAGCGGCGTGCCGAAGCGCGCCGCTGGAAGAATTACGCCGCCCGCACTTCGCGGAGGAACACATCGACCTGCGTCCGCAGATCTTCGCCGTTGCGTGACAGGTCCGCGGCCGACTCCACCACGCGCGACGCGGCGAGGCCGGTCTCGCGGGCGGCGTCATTGACGCCGGCAATGTTTTGCGAGACCTCGCCGGTGCCGCGGGCGGCTTCGGCGACGTTGCGGGCGATTTCGAGCGTGGCTGCGCCCTGTTCCTCGACGGCGGCGGCGATGGCGCTTGCGATCTCGCTGACGCGGCCGATGGTCGAGGTGATGCTTTGGATCGAACCCACCGAGAGCTTCGTGGCACTCTGAATCGCGCCGACCTGTGCCGAGATTTCGTCCGTTGCCTTCGACGTCTGGGTGGCCAGTGCCTTCACTTCGGAAGCGACGACGGCGAAGCCGCGGCCGGCTTCACCTGCGCGGGCCGCTTCGATGGTGGCATTGAGTGCGAGCAGGTTGGTCTGCGCAGCGATCTCGCTAATCAGCTTGACGACGTCACCGATCTTCTGCGCGGCCTCCGCAAGGCTCTGCACTTCGCTATTGGTGACGTTGGCCTGCGATACCGCATCGCCGGCGACGCGGGCAGATTCGTTGACCTGCTGTGCGATTTCGCTGATCGAGGCGTTGAGCTCCTCGATAGCAGCGGCGACCGCCTGTGCGCTCTGCGTGGCCTCTTCGGACGCTGCCGCGACGGCTGCGGTCTGCCGGGTCGATTCCTCGGCGGTGGCCGCCATCGATTGCGCGGTTGTGCGGAGTTCGCCGGCAGCCGAACCAACGGCGGTGACTACGGTACCAACGCTGCCCTCGAAGCGCGAGGCGAGAGCACTCATGGTGTCGCGGCGATCAAGCTGGGCGCGCTCGCGCTGCTGTTCCTGGGCGGCGCGCAACTGCTCGGTTTCGATCAGCCCGGTCTTGAAGATTTCGACGGCGCCGGCCATCGAGCCGATCTCGTCCTTGCGGCCTGCACCCGGCACCGCGATCGTGTGATTACCGCCCGCAATGGTCCGCATCGCAGTTTCGAGTGCGCGGATCGGCTTCGCCATCGAGCGGCCCATGAAGGTTGCGATGGCACCGGCGAGCAGCAGCACGCAAGCAGAAATGATGGCCAGCCAATTCAGCGAGGATCGCATCAGGCTGTGATATCCGCTGGTATCACGGGTGATTTCGAAGACGGCGATGTTGTCGCCCGAAAAGCTCTTGATTGCGCCGAAGGTCGTGGCAACGGGCTTGTTGTCGAGTTCGCCATATTGGGTCACAACTTCGCCGGCAAGCGCGCGACGCAGCATATCGACACCCGGAGCAGCCGACTTCAGGGTGGACGCCAGCGTCTTGCCGGCCTGGCCGTCGATCTGGTGAATGCCGACATCGACACCGAAACGCGACTTCATGGTGTCGACGAAAGTCTTGCCGAACGGAGCGCCGACATCGATCGTGCCGAGAATGGTATCACCATCCATCGCCGGTGCTACGCCAAAGACGTTGAGCGCATCACGGCCGGGCTCGATGCCGCCGACCGACTTCTTGCTGGTCATCGCCTGCACCACCATCTTGCGGCGCTCGGAAACGTTGTCTCCGAAGGTGCCGGGATTGTGGATGCGGGCGAAGCTGATGGCCGGCGGTGTTTGAATGGTGATCAGTTCGAGGCCGCGCGGCTTGATACGCTGATGGGCCTCCTTCAGATTCGCGAGCGCACTGGCACGATCGTTCGCCTTGATGGCGTCCTTGATCGGCTGTGATGACGCGATCGACTCGGCAACTGCGAGCAGCGTGCGCGTTTCGGCATTCAGCGCTGCCGTGAGATTGGCGTAGTCATCATGCGCTTCGCGACTAAGGGCTGTGTCGATGATCGCCTGTTGCTGCCACATGCTGAAGGCTGCGAGCGCGCCGCACGATCCGGCAGCGACGAGCGTGATGGCGACAATCATACGTGCTGAAATAGAATTGAGTGCTTGCATCGACATGCCCCTTGGACCGCGACAAGCAATTTTGCTGCGGCACTGAAATTCCACGTGAAAATAGGGAAGCCGAGTGAAGGAGCCCTTAATTACCTCTGATGTGTAGGTATCCTGGTATCATGATTCCATTATGCCGCAGCAGATTTTGGCTTCGGGCGATGCCAGCATCAGTCGTGATCGAATGTGCGACGATACTAGTGGAGCCGAGACGAGCCATTCCCCGGCGCAAGGCAGCGGTCCACGTGCGAGAGAAGAACCGCCGATTTGAGGGGCTTCTGGAGGCGACAGACGGCGCCGAGCTCGGTGGACATCGCGAGAAAATCGGGCGCGAACGCGCCTGCCGGTGAGGCCGCGTGACCTGACATGACGATGATCGGGATCTCCGGGCGGCACCGATGCGCCAGCTTCATCGTCTCCAGCCCGTTCATCCCGGGCATGAAGATATCGATGATGAGCAGATCGAAATCGGCGTTGCGGAGAATGTGGCGCGCGCGCGGGCCATCACTCGCGCAGGTGACGCGGTGGCCTTCGCGCTCAAGCATCAATTTGGTGAAGATCTGAACGACCTTGTCATCGTCGACGATCAGGATGCTTGCCATCTGCCGGTCCCCCGGATGCCGTCGCGCCAGTGCGGAGCATGGTTGTCTGGTTACGCACGCATCGCTACATGCCACGTTGCAAATGTGGCTTCTCGTTAAACGCCGCATCGAGCAGCGATCTGTGGACCTGAATATGTCCGTCATAGCTGACGAAGCCGAGCTTGCGAAACTTGTTCATGAAGAAGCTGACGCGCGAACGCGTAGTGCCGATCATCTCCGCCAGCATTTCCTGACTGATGTCGATATCGATGGGATGGCTGGCGCCTCCCTCGCCATAGTGAGCGAGGATCAGCAACAGGCGCGCGAGGCGCTTCTCGCTTGAATTGAACAACTGATCGATCAGATCTTCTTCGATGCGGTTGTTGCGCGACAGAAGATAGGCGACGAAGAATTCTGCGAAAGCGGGCTCGTCGCGCAGATGGGCGAGCATCACCGACTTGTTGATGGTGACGATGGTGCAGTCTTCCATCGCCGTCGTTGTGACGGTGCGCAGCGGATGACCATTCAGGCAACCCTCACCCAGGAACTGTCCGGGTTCGAGCAGGCCGACGACGGCTTCCTTGCCTTGTTCGGACAGGACCGTGAGCTTGATACGTCCGCTCAGGATGTAGCAAACAGAATCTGCCGTCTCACCCTGACAAAAGATGTTCTGGTTTTTCTTGTAGTCGGTCGTAACCCTTCCGATGCCGGGACAGGTCAGAAAATACGGCGCATCGAACTCGGCTACAGCAGGAACCTTCAAGGCAGCTAGCCGTGTCATCGCGAATCTCCGGAGATCGATCTTTGCAGGTCAGCGTAAATCTATTCAGGGTTGTATTGTTCCCGCCAGATCTAGTTAAATTGCCGGCATAAGAGATCAAAACGCACATGCGTGAGTGGGAGGATTGATGGGGTCATCAATCCCGATGTGCATATAGATACCACCAGGCGCGTGAGGCGGCGTAGTTACGTCATCGGATTCACTGCCTTGAAACAACTTCCCTCCATGTTGCTACGCAACTTAACGCGCAGATCGTCTGTCATGTCCGCAACACACGCTGCCCTCGAATTGCGAGGGTTAACGAAACGTTTCGATCGGCCAGCTGTCGACGGACTCGATCTCACGGTTCGTGCTGGCGAGTTCTATGCGCTGCTGGGTGCCAACGGAGCCGGCAAGACGACGACATTGCGCATGGTCGCGGGATTGCTGCGTCCCGATGCCGGATCGGTGTCGATACTTGGTATCGACGCGCTCGCCGATCCCGTTGCAGCGAAACAGATCATGGCCTGGGTCTCCGACGAGCCGATGATCTATGACAAGCTGACGCCGCTCGAATATCTCGAATTCGTTGCCGGTCTATGGGGCTGCGATGCTGAAACGGCCGAGCGCACGTCGCATGAATTGTTGGCATCGCTAGGTCTTGGTCCACATCTACATGAGCGATGCGAAGGCTTCTCCAAGGGGATGCGCCAGAAGGTAGCGCTGGCCGGCGCGCTGGTGCATGAGCCCCGGCTGATCATTCTCGACGAACCTTTGACCGGGCTCGATGCCGTGTCGGCGCGTCATGTTAAAGGCCTGCTGCAGGATCGCGTGCGCTCCGGCTGCACGGTGATCATGACCACGCATATTCTCGAAGTCGCCGAACGCATGGCCGACCGGATCGGTGTGATCGCCGCAGGCAGGCTGATCGCCGAAGGTACGCTTGCCGAATTGCGTCAGCAGAACGGACAGGGCGACACCAGCCTCGAAGACATGTTCGTGGCCCTGGTGGACGGCGCGCCGGTCGCCGCATGACACCATCCGCCAGCGTGATGTGGTTTGCCGGCCATGAAGTCCGGCTGGCATGGCGAGAGATGCTGGGCATGCTCACGGCGGGCCGTCGCTGGCGTCCGCGCAGCGTTTCGCTTCTGCTGATTGTCTTCGTGATCTTCCTGCATTTGCCGGCTTATGCGGTGGTCGGCCGTTTCGCAGATGTGCAGACGCCGCTCGATCAATCGACGGCGATTGTCATCACCGCCAGTATCTTCCTCGCCTGGGCGCTCGTTTTGTCGCAGGCGATTGAGTCCGTCACCCGCGTATTCTACGCGCGCGCTGATCTCGATCTCATCATGTCGTCGCCTGCGCCGCTCACCAACCTGTTCTCCGTCCGTATCGCAGCCATCGCATTGACAGTGACCCTGATGGCGATGTTGCTGGCGACGCCGTTTGTCAACGTACTGGTGATCGGCGGCGGTGCGCGTTGGTTTTCCGCCTATGCCGTCGTCATTGCTATGGGCCTTTCTGCATCGGCGTGCGCCATCGCCATCACGGTCGGACTGTTTCAGCTCTGCGGCCCCGCCAAGACGCGGCTGGTTGCGCAGATCATTTCTGCAGTCACGGGCGCAGGCTTTGTCATCGCATTGCAGGTTGCGGCGATTCTCTCTTACGGCACGCTGTCGCGTTTCGCCGTGCTGACCTCCGATGCCGCAGCTGCCTTTGCGCCTGAAGCAAACAGCATCGTGTGGTGGCCCGCGCGCGCGATGCTTGGCGATATCGCAGCACTGGTGCCGCTGCTGGCGGCCGGGTTGATCCTGCTGGGAAGCGCCATGGCGATCTTCTCGCCGCGATTCAGCAACTACGTGGCCAGTGCCGCACCATTGGCGCAAGTTCGACGCAAGAAAGTCGCAAGACGGTTTCGACCGGGCTCTCGACGTAACGCCTTGCGCCGCAAGGAGTTTATCCTCTTGTGGCGCGATCCGTGGCTGGTCTCGCAAACCCTGATGCAGCTGCTGTATCTGTTGCCACCAGCCCTGATGCTGTGGCGCAGTTTCGGCGATGGCGCGGGTGCCTTCATCGTGCTGGCGCCAGTGATCGTGATGGCCGCGGGTCAGCTCGCCGGCGGCCTGGCCTGGTTGACCATCTCCGGTGAGGACGCCGCGGATCTGGTGACGACCGCACCGCTTCCGGCAAACACGATCATCACGGCCAAGGTCGAAGTCGTGCTGGTGATCATCGCCGTCGTGTTCACGCCGATGGTTGCAGGTCTGGCGCTTGTCTCGCTGCGGCTGGCTGCGGTGACCGCATTGGCAACTGTCGTGGCGGCAGCCTCGGCGACAGCCATCCAGCTCTGGTTCAGGGTGCAGGCCCGGCGCAGCCAGTTCAGGCGACGTCAAACGTCATCGCGCATCGCGACCTTCGCCGAAGCCTTCTCGTCTATCGGCTGGGCTGCGACAGCGGCGCTGGCACTGGTGCTGCCGATTGCCTCGGTAATCTCGGGTGCCATGACGGCGGGCCTCATGGCGCTGACGTGGAAGATCAGTCCGGTCAGGACCTGAAACAACAAAGCCACCCGCGGACACGGATGGCTTTAAAATTAATAACGGTCTCGAGACGACGATCACGCCACCATCGACATCGGCGCGATGGCGGGGGTGGCTTCGCTAAAAACCTCTTCCGTGACCACGGTAAAACGCACCAGCGGCGTCGGGCCGAAATTGGTGGAGATAGCGACGTCAGCAGCGTCGCGACCGCGGGCCATCACGATGCGCCCGATGCGCGGATGATTGTGACGCGCATCGAAGGTGTACCACTTGTTTCCGAGATAGACTTCGAACCAGGCGCTGAAGTCCATCGGCGCGGGATCGATGGGCACGCCGATATCACCGAGATAGCCGGTGCAGTAGCGCGCTGGAATGTTCATGCAGCGGCACAGCGTGACGGCCAGATGAGCAAAGTCACGGCAAACGCCGATGCGTTCCTCATGCCCTTCGAAGGCGGTGCGATCGTTGCGGGCATGGTGATAGCCGAACTCGATGCGCTGATGCGCGTAATCGACAATGGCCTGAACGCGCGCCGCACCGTCTTCGATATGGCCGAACAGCGACCAGGCAAGATCTGACAGCTTCTGCGTGTCGCAATAGCGGCTGCCGAGCAGGAAGACCATGACATCGTCAGGCAGTTCGCCAACCGCCTGCAACGGCCCTGATGGCGGAGCTGCATCCGGCAGTCCGCTATCGGAGATGAGAAAGTCATTCTTGATCTCGATCAGCCCGGGCGGCGCGACGATGCGCGTGCAGGTATTGCCGAACATGTCGAGATAGTCGTGCGCCTGTACGTCATGGGAAAACTGGATGCGGTGCGGGCTCTGCAGATCCTTCGCGCGCGAAGGATGGATGCTAAGCATCAGGATCATAGGCGTTTCCTGCAAACACTGGAAAGCGATGTCGTAGCCCGCGCGAATCTTCACTTTTACGTCTCCACTAGCTCGGCAAATCAGGAATTCATCGTTGCCAGACAAGTGTAGTCACCAAACATCGTTCCGAGGTTCAGTGACAGGAATGTGCAGAAAATGTGGGCAGCGAGGCCGCACCAGCCCCGCTGCGCCATAAGCTACTTCTTCAGGGACAACAGCAGCAGCGAGCGGGCGGTCACCTGATACATGTGGCCGAACGGGAAATCCTCGCCACCCTTCGTATCGGGAATGTTGGTATCCACCAGAAGTTCCCAGGCTTGTCCGCCAAACGCCTCAGGCATCGTGAAATCGACCAGTCCTTCGAAGCCGTTGAGAATCATCAGCATGGTCTGATCCTCCGCCGGCTTGTGAATGCCGGTCTTCTGTGCACGGCCGTCCAGCAGCATGCCGAAGCATTTCATGTTGCCGTCTTGCCAATGTGCGTCTTCCATCGGGCCGCCATTGGCGTTGATCCATGTCACGTCGCGAACATCGAGGTCGGGGTCGTGCTCGCCGGTCAGGAAGCGGCTGCGACGCAGGACCGAGCAGCCGCCGAGCAGTTTGATGAGCCGCTTGGTGAAAGCGAGCAGGTCCTTGCCCTCGGTCGTCAGGCTCCAGTTGAACCAGGAAATCTCGCTGTCCTGGCAATAGGCATTGTTGTTGCCGTTTTGTGTGCGGCCGAATTCGTCGCCGCCGAGCAGCATCGGCGTGCCCTGAGAGAACAGCAGCGTCGCCAGCATATTGCGCTTCTGGCGCTCGCGCAGGGCGATGATGGCCTTGTCGTCGGTCGGGCCCTCAACGCCGCAATTCCATGAGGCGTTGTTGGAGGAGCCGTCCTTGTTGTTCTCGCCATTGGCCTCATTGTGTTTCTCGTTGTAACTCGCCCAGTCGTTCAGCGTGAAGCCATCGTGGGCGGTGACGAAATTAATGCTGGCCCAGGCGCGGCGACCCTGATGGTTGAACATGTCCGCAGACGCGACGAGACGCGGTGCCAGAGCCGAGACCGGCGCTTTGCCGCGCCAGAAGTCACGCGCAGTATCCCGAAACTTGTCGTTCCATTCCGCCCAGCCGGGCGGGAAACCGCCGACCTGATAACCACCGGGGCCGATGTCCCAGGGTTCGGCGATCAACTTCACTGTCGTCA
This sequence comes from Tardiphaga sp. 37S4, assembly GCF_021044645.1. Taxonomy (NCBI): domain Bacteria; kingdom Pseudomonadati; phylum Pseudomonadota; class Alphaproteobacteria; order Hyphomicrobiales; family Nitrobacteraceae; genus Tardiphaga; species Tardiphaga sp. 37S4. The sequence goes on from NZ_CP088008.1 coordinate 297,954, forward strand.
GCAATGGGTCCTGATCGACGGCTTTCAGGAAGCCGCTCTGTTCGGTGAAGCCATAGACTTCGCGCGCCAGGATGGTGCCGAGATCGAAGCGGAAGCCGTCGATATGCATCTCCCGCACCCAGTAGCGCAGGCTGTCCGCCACCATCTGGATGACGCGGGCATTGGACAGGTTCACTGTGTTTCCGGTGCCGGTGTCGTTGATGTAATAGCGTGGCTTGTCCGGAAGCAGCCGATAATAACTGGCATTGTCGATGCCCTTGAAGGACAGGGTCGGGCCAAGCTCGTTGCCTTCGGCGGTGTGATTATAGACGACATCGAGGATGACCTCGAGCCCGCCGGCATGCAGCGCTGACACCATCTCCTTGAACTCGCGCAGCGAGTTCGGCACGTCCGATGCGTAGCGCGGATCGGGCGCAAAGAAGCCGATGGAATTGTAGCCCCAGTAGTTCACCAGCTTCTTGTTCAGCAGATAGTCGTCATTGATGAAAGTATGGATCGGAAGCAGCTCGACCGAGGTGATGCCGAGGCCGCAGAGATAATCCACCACAGGCTTGCTGCCGAAGCCGGCATAGGTGCCGCGCAGCTTCTCGGGCACGTCGGGATGCAGCCTGGTGAAGCCCTTGACGTGGGTCTCGTAGATGATGGTCTGGTCCCATGGCACCGGCTGCCGGCCGGCCTCGCCAGCCCAGTCGAAATCGCGATCGACAATCACGCATTTCGGCATGAAGGGCGCCGAGTCGCGCTCGTCGAAGGTGGTGTCGTCGCCGGTTTCCATCTTGTAGCCGAACACGGCCGGATTCCATTCGAGCTGACCGGCATGGGCACGGGCATAGGGATCGAGCAGCAGCTTATTCGGATTGAAGCGATGGCCCTTTTCCGGCTCATAGGGGCCATGGACGCGGTAGCCATAGAAAGTGCCGGGGCTGACGTCGGGGATGTAGCCGTGAAACACCTCGTCGGTATATTCCGGCAGCTCGATTCGCGTTTCCTTGTCGCCGTCGAACAGGCAGACCTCGACCTTGGTGGCGTTGGCGGAGAAGAGCGCGAAGTTGGTGCCCTTTCCGTCCCAATGCGCGCCAAAGGGATAGGGAAGACCTTCTTCGACTACTCTGTTCGTCACGATTGCCCCACTGTCTGGTGATGAAAATGCGCGGGATAACTGCGTCGCCGCATTTCCGTTGCAATGCAATCAGGTTGTTTCGGAATATATCTTGGCCTGCGAGGGTCGCTAGCCCGGAGTTTTGCTTATGACCGACGTCTCCCGTCACAAACGCATCGCATTGCTGGGCGCGCCAGTCGAAGTCGGGGCCTCGCAGCGCGGGACCTTGATGGGGCCGGCGGCCATGCGGACGGCAGGCCTGGGGCCGCTGCTGGAAGAGCTTGGCTTCGAGGTGGAAGACCACGGTGACCTCATGCCACCGTCTGTGCCTCTGTCGACCGATGCGCCGCCGGAGAATGCCAAGCATTACCGTGTGATCCAGAGCTGGATCCAGGCGCTGAGTGCGCGTGCCTACACGCTTGCCAAATCGGGCGCGCTGCCGATCTTCGTGGGCGGTGATCACAGCCTGTCTATGGGATCGGTCAATGGCGTGGCGCGGCACTGGCACGAGCAGGGGCGCGAATTGTTCGTGCTGTGGCTCGACGCGCATGCCGATTACAATACGCCGCACACGACCATCACCGGCAACATGCACGGCATGTCCGCGGCCTTTCTGTGCGGCGAGCCCGGTCTGGATGGATTACTCGGCGCTGAGCCGCGCGCATCGATCAAGCCCGATAATCTCGATCTGTTCGGCATCCGCTCCATCGATAAGCTCGAGAAAGAGCTAGTCCACACGCGCAAGGTGGCCATCGCAGACATGCGGCAGATTGACGAGTTCGGTGTTGGCGTCCTGATCCGCCGCGTCATCGAGCGGGTCAAGGCGCGCAACGGCGTGTTGCATGTGTCCTTCGATGTGGACTTCCTCGATCCCGCGGCAGCGCCCGGCGTTGGCACCATGGTGCCCGGCGGCGCCACCTATCGCGAGGCGCATCTGATCATGGAGCTGCTGCATGATTCCGGGCTGATGTGCTCGCTGGATGTCGTCGAGCTCAATCCGTTTCTCGACGAGCGCGGGCGTACCGCACGGGTGATGGTCGAGCTGGTCGGCAGCCTGTTCGGGCAGCAGATCACCGATCGGCCGACACCGAGCAACGCAATTATACCGCCCGGCTAGCTCGCGGTCGGCAAAACCTCGATTGGTTCCGGGTCTTTGCGCGCGTTACGCATGATCGTTTTGTTATCGTCTCGGAACTAACCCTGCAGCGCGGGATTGCTCCCTCATGGTTCACACACGAGGAGCACGTCATGATTAAGCATCTTGCCATCATCGCCGTTGCTGCGGCGGGCATTAGCAGCGCAATTCCAGCCAAGGCCCAGGAGTTCGGCGTTGGCGTCGGTCCGGGAGGCGTTACGGTTGGCGCCGTCGGCCGCGACCGCTATCGCGACGACTATGATCGCGGGTACTACCGCGATCGTCGTGACCGCAATGAGACCGTGATCATCAAGCGCAGCCGCGACCGCGATCGTGGCTATTACGATGGCGGCGTCGAACGTCGTACTGTCATCGAACGCTACTAATATTGCACCGAACGAGAGGCGGCCCTTCCTCGGAAGGGCCGTTTTTTCGTGCGTGATGGAAGCCTCAGAACATTGAGTGACAGGACCATGGCAACTGCAGCGACAGTCTGGTGGCAGGCCGGCACCATCTATCAGATCTATCCGCGATCGTTTCAGGACTCCAATGGAGACGGTATCGGCGATCTCGCGGGCATCGTCGGCCGGCTTCCTTATCTGCGGCAGCTCGGCATCGACGCGATCTGGCTGTCACCGATCTTCCCATCTCCGATGGCAGACTTCGGCTATGACATATCAGACTATATCGGCATCGATCCGATCTTCGGTACATCGGCCGATTTCGACGCGCTGGTGGCTGCGGCTCACGGTCATGGTCTGAAGATTATTCTCGATCTGGTGCCGAACCACACCTCGGATCAGCATCCGTGGTTTGTCGAAAGCCGGTCGTCACGCGATAATCCCAAACGCGATTGGTATATCTGGCACGATCCGAAGCCGGACGGCAGCGCGCCGACCAACTGGATGTCCGAATTCGGCGGCAGCTCCTGGCAGTATGACGAGGCCACAGGGCAATATTACTATCACGCCTTTCTCGACAAACAGCCGGACCTGAATTGGCGCAATCCTGCTGTTCGCAACGCCATCTATGAGGTGATGCGGTTCTGGATGCGACGCGGCGTCGACGGCTTCCGCGTCGACGTGATCTGGCATCTCATCAAGGACGAGGAGTTTCGCGACAACCCGACAAATCCGAGTTTCACGGCCGGGCGCCCGCCACACGAGGCTTTCCTGCCGCTCTATTCGACCGATCGGCCGGAGACGCTGGACGTGGTCGTCGAAATGCGCCGCGTCGTCGATGAATTCGACGATCGCGTGCTGATAGGCGAGATTTATCTCCCCTTCGATCGGCTGGTCGCCTATTACGGCAGTGACCTGTCAGGCGCTCATCTGCCGTTCAACTTCGCACTGCTCTCCGCGCCGTGGAATGCTTTCGCCATCGGCGAATTGATCGCGCGCTACGAAGCCGCGCTGCCGCTCGGCGCCTGGCCTAACTGGGTGCTCGGCAATCACGACCGGCCGCGCGTCGCCAGCCGGGTTGGCATGGCTCAGGCGCGCGTCGCCGCGATGTTGTTGCTGACGCTGCGCGGGACGCCGACGCTATATTATGGCGACGAGATCGGTATGAAGCAGGTGCCTATTGCACCGGATCAGGTTCAGGATCCGTTCGAAAAGAACGTGCCTGGGATCGGTCTCGGCCGCGACGGATGCCGCACGCCGATGCAATGGGGTGCCACCGAGCACGCGGGTTTTACGACCGGCGAGCCCTGGCTGCCGCTGGACACGGACTACCACCATCAGAATGCGGCTGCTCTCGCGGCCGATCCCCATTCGATTCTCAGCCTCTATGTGAAGCTGATCGACTTGCGCAAGCACATGCCTGAACTGGTGTTCGGCGGCTATGAGCCTGTGGACGCTGAGGGCGATGTGCTGGCCTATCGGCGCGTCTATGACGCGCAGACGGTTCTGATCGCCCTCAATCTCAGCGGTGAGCCCGCATCATTGCATGTGGGGGGCGGTGAAATCCTGCTGGCGACAGGCCTCGATCGCCATGGTGAGAATGTTTCGGGCGCACTGGAGTTATCAGGCAATGAAGGCGTAATCGTCAGGCTGCGGTAGATATCCGCGTTCCGCGACCACATGCACGGCAAGAAAAAGCGCCGCCGATTGCTCGGCGGCGCTTCCTGATTTCGCAGTGGACCAGAGAGGCTCAGTCCAGACCAATCGTGGTCAGGTCCTGGAACCAGTGCTGGGCCTGCACGAACTTCTTCACCTTCGGCGACAGCGCATGCGGGTTGGTGTCGTGAACGACCCAGACCAGCACGGCGTCGTCGACGATCTGCGCATGGGCTTCGGCCAGCAACTCGTCCTGCTTCTTCGGATCGAAGGTGTTCTTGGCTTCGTCGATCAGCGCATCGACCTTCGGGTTCTTGTAGCCGCCCCAGTTCACGCCGACCGGTGCGATCTGGCCGGAGTGAAAAAAGCGGACGATGGCGTACAAGGGATCCGAGGTGACGTAGGCGATGTTGTTGGACGTGATGCCCTTCATGCTCTCGTCAGCCGCGCCCTTGCGCCACGCGGTGTAGAGCACTTCGAGTTCGACGACCTTGAATTCGACCTCGACGCCGATTTCCTTGAAGCTCTGCTGCAGGAATTCGTTGATCGGCAATGACAGCATTTGGCCGGTGCCGCCATTGGCGATGATGAAGGTCGCCTTCAGCGGCTTCTCCGGGCCGTAGCCGGCTTCCTTCACCAGCTTCTTGGCTTCGGCCAGATCATATTTGATCTTGAAGGTCGGCTTGCCGAACCACGGGCTCGACGGATCGACCTGGCCGATGGCGGGCTTGGCGAGACCGTTCATCAGCGCGACGACGGCATCGCGATCGATGGCGAGGTTCAGCGCCTTGCGCAGGCGGACGTCGGTCCAGGGCGAACCCGGCAGCACGCTGAGGTGATAATTCCAGACATGCGGCGTGACGTTGTCGACGATCTTCATGCCGGCGCCCTTGAGCTGCGGCACAGCGTCGGGAGCAGGGGTCTCGATCAGATCGACCTGACCGGCGAGCAGGGCATTGGTGCGGGTGAGCGCTTCCGGCATCGGGACGAGCACGAGCTTGTCAGCTTTCGGGATACGCTTCTTGTCCCAATAGTCGGAGTTTTTGCTGAGTTCGGCGAGTTCACGCGGCACGAGCTTGGTCAGCTTGAACGGACCGGTGCCCGAGGGCTGCGATGCGAACTTGTCCCAGTCCTTGCCGACCTTCTCGTACTGCGCCGGGCTGGAGACCAGGAACCAGAGCATCTGATAGGGGAAGAAGGAGTCGACGTTCTTGGTGGTGATCTCGACGGTGCCGTCATCGATCTTGGCGTAGCTGGCGACCGAGGGCAGGCGGGTCTTTACCTGCGCGCTCTGGCGCTTGTCGAATTGCGGCGCCTTCTCGTTCAGCACCTTGTCGAGATTCCAGATCACCGCATCGGCGTTGAAGTCGCTGCCGTCGTGAAACTTGACACCCTTGCGCAAGGTGAAGCGCCACTTGGTCTTGTCGGTGTCGTCGACCTTCCATTCGGTCGCGAGGCCGGGAATGAGTTTGCCCGGACGATCTGCAACGTCCATCTCCCACGCGACAAGCGGATCGTAGATCGTATAGCCGGTGAACTGGTAGCCTCCGGCGCCGCGATCGGGCTGGCCTGTGGTCAGCGGCACGTCCGCCATCGAGATGCCATAGCGCACCACCGTTTCGGCTTGCGCCGGCGCGGCTGCACCTATGGCGGCGGCGATGGCCGCAACAAATAACGAGCTTCGAACGCGCATAAACCAGACTCCGTATGGTGGGATATTGTCCGCCAGATACCTGCAATCCTGATGCCAGATTGGGCATATCGAACGGTTGGTGTGTGCTGGTGTGCTGCAGTGCCGCAGTTTGAGTCATTGCGGTGCAAGGTTGCAGGCCTTGGCACAAGCGTTGCATAAGAATTAGCCAGTTTAGAACAAGCCAACACTGGCGAAAGCCAACGTGTCATCCAAAGCCAAGAGGGACTGATTACGATGCGTATCGAAAAGCCGACAAAGAGCCGTCTCGCGACCGCAATCACCTTGCTGACGCTTGCCACGGCCCTGACCTTGCCACAGGTGGCGCGCGCCGAGACGGTGCTGCGCATCGGCATGACCGCTGCCGATATTCCGCGCACGCTTGGCCAGCCCGATCAGGGCTTCGAAGGCAATCGTTTCACCGGCAATACGATGTATGACGGCCTGACCGGCTGGGATTTGTCGTCCGCGACCAAAGCGAGTGTTGTTATCCCGGCGCTCGCCACCGAGTGGGCAGTGGACGACGCCGACAAGAAGAAATGGACCTTCAAACTGCGTCCCGGCGTCACTTTCCACGACGGTTCGGCCTTCAATGCGGACGCCGTGGTCTGGAATGTGGACAAGGTGCTCAAACAAGATGCAGTCCAGTTCGACGCCAGTCAGGTCGGTGTAACCGCCTCGCGCATGCCGACCCTGGTGTCGGCCAAGAAGATAGACGACATGACCGTCGAACTGACCACCAAGGAGCCGGACTCCTTCCTGCCTATCAATCTCACCAACCTCTTTATGGCGAGCCCCACCAAGTGGCAGGCGCTGTTCGACAAGGCCGAAGGCGCCGATGCCAAGGCCAAGTCGCAGGCCGCATGGGCGGCCTTCGCGCGCGAAGCCTCCGGCACCGGCCCGTGGAAGATGTCGAAGTTCACGCCGCGCGAGCGTCTCGAACTGGTGAAGAACGACGCCTACTGGAACAAGGACCGCGTTCCGAAGACCGACAAGATGGTGCTGCTGCCGATGCCGGAAGCCAACGCACGCACCGCTGCGCTGCTGTCCGGTCAGGTCGACTGGGTCGAGGCGCCGGCGCCTGACGCGGTCAAGGAAATCACCGCACGCGGCTTCAAGATCGAGAAGAACGAGCAGCCGCATGTCTGGCCGTGGCAGTTCTCCCGTGCCGAAGGCTCGCCGTGGAACGACATCCGCGTCCGCAAGGCCGCCAATCTCTGCATCGATCGCGAAGGCCTGAAGGACGGTCTGCTTGCCGGGCTGATGGTGCCGGCGACCGGCACATTCGAGCCCGGTCATCCATGGCGCGGCAAGCCGAGTTTCGAGATCAAGTATGATCTGAAGGCAGCACAAGCGTTGATGAAGGAAGCCGGTTACGGTCCCACCAAGAAGCTCGAAGTGAAGACGCAGACCTCGGCGTCCGGCTCCGGCCAGATGCTGCCGCTGCCGATGAACGAATATCTGCAGCAGGCGCTGGCGGAGTGCTACTTCGACGTCAAGCTCGACGTCATCGAATGGAACACGCTGTTCACCAACTGGCGCCGCGGCGTCAAGGATCCCTCGGCGAACGGCTCCAACGCCACCAACGTCACCTATGCGGCGATGGATCCGTTCTTCGCACTGGTTCGCTTCCTGCAGTCGTCGATGGCGCCGCCGGTCTCGAACAATTGGGGCTTCATCAACAATCCGAAGTTCGATGAACTCGTGACCAAGGCACGCACCACCTTCGATGCCACGGCACGTGATGCGGCTCTGGCCGAGCTTCACGCGGCTTCGGTCGATGACGCAGCCTTCCTCTACGTGGCCCATGACGTCGGTCCGCGTGCGCTAAGCCCGAAGATCAAGGGCTTCGTACAGCCGAAGAGCTGGTTCGTCGACTTCTCGCCGGTGTCGATCACGCCGTAAGCAACAAGTGAATATCGGCCGCACATTGTGCAGTCGATATTCGCACGAACCTCTCCACGTCATGGCCGGGCTTGACCCGGCCATCCACGCCTTCTTCGCTGCAAAGACGTGGATGCCCGGGTCAAGCCCGGGCATGACGAACGAGGAGGCAGAGTTACTGAATCGAAGGTGATCAGTGTTCGTCTACATCGCGCGACGCGTCGTCTATGTGATTCCTATCGTCCTCAGCGTGGCGCTGGTGTGTTTCCTGCTGGTGCACATTACGCCCGGCGATCCTCTCGTTGCCATTCTTCCCGCTGACGCATCGCAGGAGCTGGCGCAGCAACTGCGCGTCGCTTATGGCTTCGATCGCCCGCTACCTGTTCAGTTCGGCCTCTGGCTGTGGCGCGCGCTACACGGCGATCTCGGCAGCTCCATCGCCACCGGACGTCCTGTTCTGGCGGAGGTGATGAAAGCCGTTGGCAATACCGTGACGCTGGCCATCGCGGCCGCCGCCATCGGTTTCACGCTCGGTTTGTTTTTCGGGCTGATCGCCGGCTATTTCCGCGATACCTGGATCGACAAGGTCGCGACCTCGATCGCCATCGCCGGCGTCTCCGTGCCGCATTATTGGCTCGGTATGGTGCTGGTCATCATCTTCTCGGTGCAGCTCAACTGGCTGCCTGCGGTCGGCGCAGGTCCGGGCGGTTCGGGTTCATGGGCCTGGGACTGGGAGCACATCAAATATCTCGTGCTGCCGGCGATCACGACCTCGGTCATTCCGATGGGCATCGTGACCCGCACGGTGCGTGCGCTGACCGGCGACATCCTGTCGCAGGATTTCGTCGAAGCATTGCGTGCCAAGGGCCTGCAGGAAACCAAGGTGTTTCGTCACGTTATCAAGAACGCTGCGCCCACGGCGCTGGCCGTGATGGGCCTGCAGCTCGGCTATATGCTCGGCGGTTCGATCCTGATCGAGACCGTGTTCTCGTGGCCCGGTTCGGGGCTTCTTTTAAACTCCGCGATCTTCCAGCGCGACCTGCCGCTGCTGCAGGGCACGATCCTGGTGCTGGCGCTGTTCTTCGTGTTCCTCAATCTTCTGGTCGATATCGCGCAGGCGTCGATCGATCCGCGCATCAAGCGGAGCTGACCATGCTGGATATCCTCTCATGACCGCGATGACGGACACTGCATTGCAGGCGGCGCCTGCCACCAAGGCTCGCGGCTATTGGGCCACGGTGGGCCGCCGCATCGTGCGCGACAAGGTCAGCATGGCCTGCGCGTTCATTCTGCTGCTGATCTTCCTGGCGGCGATCTTTGCGCCCTATCTGCATCTCGCAGATCCCTATCAGGGCTCGATGATTCGCCGTCTGCGTTTCATCGGCACACCCAACTATCCGCTCGGCACCGACGAACTCGGCCGCGACATGCTGGCGCGCCTGATCTATGGCGGGCGACTGTCGCTGCTGATCGGCATCCTGCCGGTGATCCTTGCCTTCTTCATCGGGACGGGGCTTGGCGTTGTGGCCGGCTATGTCGGCGGGAAGCTCAATACCGCAATCATGCGTACCGTCGACGTGTTCTACGCGTTCCCGTCGGTACTGCTGGCCATTGCGATTTCCGGCGCGCTGGGTGCCGGCATCGTCAATTCGATCGTGTCGCTGACCATCGTCTTCGTGCCGCAGATCACGCGTGTCGCTGAAAGCGTCACCACCGGCGTGCGCAACATGGATTATGTGGAAGCCGCGCGTGCCTCCGGCGCGAATGCCTTCACCATCATGCGGGTGCACATGCTCGGTAACGTGCTGGGCTCGATCTTTGTCTACGCCACCGGCCTGATCTCGGTGTCGATGATCCTCGCTGCCGGCCTGTCGTTCCTCGGCCTCGGCACCAAGCCGCCGGAGCCGGAATGGGGTCTGATGCTGAACACGCTGCGCACCGCGATCTACGTCAATCCATGGGTAGCAGCACTCCCCGGCGCGATGATCTTCGCCGTGTCGATCTGTTTCAACCTGCTGAGCGACGGCATGCGCAGTGCCATGGACATCCGGAACTGATGGCATGAGTGATATTGTAGAAGAAATCGACAAGTTGGAGCCGCTGGAGGATATCGGCGGTGTTGCACAGCCGCTGTTACAGGTGGTCAGTCTGACCAAGCACTTCCCCGTGCGCGGCGGATTGTTCGCGCCGAGCAAGACCGTGCGCGCGGTGGACGATGTGTCGTTCGCCATCGCCAAGGGTGAAACCGTTGGTATCGTCGGCGAGTCCGGCTGCGGCAAATCGACGACGGCGCGGTTGCTGATGCATCTGATGCCGCGCAATTCCGGCGATATCATCTATGACGGCCGCACTGTCGGGCGCGAGCTCTCGTTACGCGAGCTGCGCCGCGGCATGCAGATGGTGTTCCAGGACAGCTATGCCTCGCTCAACCCGCGTCTGACCATCGAAGAATCGATCGCCTTCGGACCGAAGGTGCACGGCATGGCCGACAAAGCCGCGCGACTGCTGGCGCGGGAGCTGCTCGGGAAGGTCGGCCTGCGGCCGGAGACCTTCGCCAATCGCTATCCGCATGAAATCTCGGGCGGCCAGCGGCAGCGCGTCAACATCGCGCGTGCGCTGGCGCTGTCGCCGCGTCTCGTCATTCTCGATGAAGCGGTCTCGGCGCTCGATAAATCGGTCGAGGCACAGGTGCTCAACCTGCTGGTCGATCTCAAGCGCGAATTCGGCCTGACCTATCTGTTCATCAGCCACGATCTCAACGTGGTGCGTTACATCTCCGACCGCGTGCTGGTGATGTATCTCGGCGAGGTTGTCGAACTCGGCCCGGTGGATGAGGTCTGGGACAAGCCGGCGCACCCCTACACGCGCGCGCTCCTGGCCGCGATGCCGTCGTCCGATCCCGACAAGCGCACGGAAACGCCGCCGATCACCGGCGACCCGCCGAACCCGATCGATCCACCGTCCGGCTGTCGCTTCCACACACGCTGCCCCTTTGCCGAAGCGATGTGCGGCGAGGCGACGCCGAAGCTGACTGAAATCACTGTGACCGGCCATCAGGCCGCCTGTTACATGGCGATCCCGGGTTCCGGCCACAGCAAAGCACCTGCTGCAGGAGCGCACTGACATGACCAAACCGACTGCCAAGCAGATCAAGGCGCTGACCGAAGTCAGCGGCCTTCCCGCATCCGACGAGGTTGCGGAGCGCATCGCCAATTCGATCGGCCCGGCCTTCGAAGGATTCGCGGCCGTGGCCGGGACCCTGCCGTTCGATCTCGAGCCCGCGACCTTCCTCGCCGTTCAGAATACGAAGGCTGCCAAATGAGTGTCACCGAACCCGCATTGCTGTCGCTGACGGAAGTCGCCGACGCCATCGCGACCAAGAAAATCTCCTCGCGGGAGGCCACGCAGTCGTGCCTCGATCGCGCCGTGAAATCGCAGCCGAGCCTCAACGCCTACATGTCGATCGAGGCCGATGCAGCACTGACGGCGGCTGATGCAGCCGATGCCGCGCTCGCCAGGGGGCAAAGCCGCGGCGTGCTGCACGGCGTGCCGCTGGCGCACAAGGACATGTATTACGACGAAGGGCACGTCGTGACCTGCGGCTCGCATATTCGCCGCGACTGGGTTGCGACCACCACGGCGACCTCGCTGCAGCGCCTGAAGGATGCCGGCACGGTGCGGCTAGGTTCGCTGCAGATGGTTGAGTTCGCCTATGGCCCGCTCGGTCACAACGTGCATTACGGCGCCGTGCATAATCCCTGGCATGTCGATCACGTCACCGGCGGGTCATCGTCGGGCTCGGGCTCCGCCGTGGCGGCGCGTTTGACTTTTGCAGCGCTGGGCTCGGACACCGGCGGATCGATCCGCCTGCCGGCGCATTTCTGCGGCGTCTCCGGTTTGAAGACGACCGTCGGTCTGGTCAGCCGCGCCGGTGCGATGCCGCTGTCGCAATCGCTCGATACGGTCGGCCCGCTGGCGCGGACCGTCGAGGATTGCGCGCTGCTGACCGGCCTGATGGCTGGTGCCGATCCGCTCGATCCAACCACCAGCACGCGCCCTGTGCCGGACTACATGGCGGCGACGTGTGCGTCCGCCAAAGGCATGACGGTCGGCATTCCCAAGGCATTCTATGTCGACGACCTCGACGCCGACACGGCTGCGATCTTGCAGAACACCATCGCGACGCTGAAGGATGAAGGCGTCAAGATCGTCGAGGTTGATCTGCCCAATCAGGGTCAGCTCACGGCGGCCTGCCAGTTCGTGCTCGCGACGGAAGCCGCGGCGATGCATAAGCGCTGGATGATCGAGCGGCCGCAGGATTACGGCGCGCAGGTGCTGATGCGGTTACAGAACGGTCTGGCGATCACCGGCGTCTCCTACATCGAGGCGCTGCGCTGGCGCGGTCCGGCACTTGCAGCCTATCTCGCTGCAGTCACCGGTACTGACGCCGTGCTGGCACCCGTCTCGCCCGGCGCGGCTCCGACCATTGCGGAGACCGATGTCGGCAACAGCTCTGGCGCCGAAGCGATGATCCAGCGCCTGACGCGCTTCACGCGCCCGATCAACTATCTCGGTCTGCCCGGTCTCTCGATCCCGGCGGGTTTCACCAAGTCGAAACTTCCGGTGGGCATGCAGCTGATCGGTCGCCCGTTCGATGAAGCGACGTTGCTGACCATCGGTGCGGCCTTCCAGCGCGCCACGGACTTCCACAAACAGTGCCCGGAGTTGGCATGAGTAATCTCGTCGAGGTTCGCAATCTCAACGTCCGGTTCGGCGGCGAACGCACCGTCTATGCGGTGAACGATCTCAACCTCACGCTCGGCGAAGGCGAGGTGCTCGGGCTGCTCGGTGAGTCCGGGTCGGGCAAGAGCGTCACCTTGCGCGCGCTGATGCGGCTACTGCCGAAGAAGCGCACGCAGATCACTGGCACGGTCAATGTGCTCGGCAAGGACGTGCTGGCGCTCGATGACGACGAGCTTTCGGCGTTTCGTGGCCAGACGGTGTCGATGATCTTCCAGGAGCCGGCGCTGGCGCTGGACCCGGTCTATACGATCGGCCAGCAGATCGCCGAAAGCGTGATGCGGCACGAGGGCAAGAGCCAGGCCGAGGGCGTGAAGCGCGCGCTCGAAATGCTCGAAGTCGTGCGTATCCCCTCCGCCAAGCGTCGCCTCGATGCCTATCCGCACGAGATGTCCGGTGGCATGCGGCAGCGCGCAATGATCGCGCTGGCGCTGGCCTGCAAGCCCAAGATTCTGCTCGCGGACGAGCCGACCACTGCGCTCGATGCCACCGTGCAGATTCAGATCCTGCTGCTGCTGCGCGAGCTGCAGCGCGAATTCGGCATGTCGATCATCTTCGTGACGCACGATATCGGCGTGGCCATCGAGATCTGCGACCGGGTCGCGGTGATGTATGCGGGCCAGATCGTCGAACAGGGCACGCTGAGCCAGATCGTACGCTCGGCCGTGCATCCCTATCCGCAGGGGCTGCTGGCCTCCACCGTGCACGGCGCCAAGCGCGGGGCACGGCTTGAGACCATTCCCGGTACGCCGCCGTCGCTCGACAAGCCGCCGGTGAATTGCTCCTTCGCGCCGCGCTGCAAATTCGCCCAGCCGCGCTGCGTCGAGGCGCCGCCGCCGAATGTCGAACTCGCCGACAATCGTGTGGTGCGGTGTATTCTCGCGGAGCAGGCGGCAGCGGCAGTGCCGGCCTGACGCTGTCCTAACCCGCCAAATTCTTCAGCAGGAACGTCAGCGCCGTCTGCGCGAAACTGTGCATGTTGCCGGAGCGGTCGTTGCTGCCGGTCTCCAGTGTCATGACCTCGTTTCGCGGGCCGGCGACGGCCATGCAGCTATGGCCAGCGTCGTCGCCATAGCGATTGCCGGAGGGGCCGGTGGCTCCGGTTTCCGACAGGCCCCAGTCGCAGCCGAGGCGGGTCCGGATCTGCTCTGCCAGCATCTGCGCATAGGGCTCTGAAGATGAGCGCATGCCCGGTATCCGAAACGCGTCATCGGAAATATCCATCAACACGCGCCGCGCATCCCGCGTATAGATCACGCCGCCGCCGATGAAATAGGCGGAGGCACCGGGCACTGCGAGCAGTGCAGCGGAAATCAAACCGCCGGTCGAGGATTCAGCTATGCCGATGGTCTGTTTGCGCGCGATCAGCTCAATGGCGATCTTCTCGGCGAGGGGAATGAGATCTCTCATGACTTCTTCCCCCAAGGTTTTGACCAGGGCCTGATCCACGGCTTCTTCGCCAGTGATCCATAGACAGCGCGAATGAAATTCTTGCTGGCGGTCTCGTTCGGCGCCCATTTGGCGTCGAGATCGGCAAATGGCTTGGCCGCCAGAACCTCGTCCTCGGTCTTGCCCTCCTTGATCAGCTTGGCCATGCGATCGCGCGCCGTCACCAGCATGGTGCGATAGTCGACCAGCGCAGCCTTGTTGGCGAGCGGACCGTGGCCGGGAACGATCTTGGTGTTGTCATTCGCCAGCTTCAGATAGGCGTCGGTCGCCGCGATTATGCCCTTGATATTGCCGCCGTTGAGGACGTCGATACTGGGATAGCGGCCGTTGGTGAATGTATCACCGGTCGCAATGACATTGGCGCTCTTGAAGTAGACATAGGTGTCGCCATCGGTATGCGCGTTGTCGGGATGGCGCAGTTCAGCGATGCGGCCGCGCAGGCTGAGCTTGAGCTGATGCGTGTAGGTGTTGGTCGGGAGCGCCGCCTTCGGCGCAGGCGGATTCTGTGCACCGGTCAGGAAGTTCGTGGTGCCTTTTTTCAGGCGGGTTCTGACCTTGACGTTGGCGACGATGGTCGCGCCTTCATTGGCAAAGGCCTCGTTGCCGCCGGTGTGGTCACCGTGGAAATGCGTGTTGACGAGATACTTGACCGGCTGCGGTGTCACCGCGGCGATGGCCGCCTTGATCTTGTCGTGCAGCGGCGCGAATTGGCTGTCGACGAGGATCGCGCCCGACTTGGCCGTGGCCAGCGTCATGTTGCCACCCTGGCCTTCGAGCATGTAAACGCCGTCACCAAGGTCGGTGGTCTTGATCTCGACCTTTGAGAAGTCGGGCGGCGGCGGTGCTGCCGGCGGTGTGGACGCCTGCTGTGCGAGCGCAGGCGCCAGCGCCAGAAGGGTGAAAACCGCAGCCAGTATCGTCCGATTCATCGCAAGCTCCATTCCGAAACAGGCCAGACTTCTAGCATGTTTCGGATGGCGATCTGCTCGCGAACACGTGATGTCGACAATGCCGATCAGCGGCCAGAACGGTCACGTTCCGGCGGGACCTGGGAGAGCAGCCAGTCGCGAAAGGCCTTCAGCTTCCGCGAGTCGGAAGAGGCTTCGGGGGACACCAGATAGAAGCCAGCGTCGGCGGGCATGCGCATGTCGAAGGGCACCACCAGCCGGCCCTTGGCGAGGTCGCCCTCCACATAGGTGGTGCGACCGATGGCGACGCCGAGGCCGTCGATCGCAGCCTGGAGGGTCATGAAGATCATGTCGAAGGTCAGGCCCGGCTGTTTCGAAATATCGGCGGGCAATCCGGCCGCGGTGAGCCAGAGCCGCCAGTCATCGTCATAGCCGCCGCTTGAATGCAGCAGCGTATAGTCCGCGAGATCCTGCGGCTTCAGCAGCGCCTTCTTTCCGGAGCGAAGCGCCGGGCTGCAGACCGGAAACAGATCGTCCGCCGTCAGCCAGTCGGCACGCAAGCCCGGCCACTGGCCGCGGCCGTAGCGGATCGCAGCATCGACATCGCCGCTCTTGAAATCGACCATGCTTGTCGACGTCGTGATGCGCACATCGATATCGGGATGGGCTTTCTGGAACGCTGAGATGCGCGGCAGCAGCCATTTCGACGCCATCGATGCCAGCGTGCTCACGGTCAGCACGTGATCATTGTCGCGGCGCTTGAGCCGGTCTGTGGCAAGACGCAGGTCGTTGAAGGCGGCGCGAACGCCCGGCAGGTAGTCGTGTCCTTGCGGGGTGAGTGCGAGCGCGCGGTTCTGCCGAACGAACAGTTTGAGACCGAGTTCGTCCTCCAGCCGCTTGATCTGATGGCTGATCGCCGTCTGCGTGACGTTCAACTCGCTCGCCGCATTGGTGAAGCTCAGATGGCGTGCGGCGGCTTCGAAGGCGCGCAGTCCGTTGAGTGACGGCAACCGGGTGCTCATCCGCGCTCTCTCCCTGGCGATCCACTGCTCTTGCCACACATGAGTTTGTATCATGTGACGCGGTGCACAATGTCGTTTGTGCAATGTGAGAATGAAGCCGATATTTCCTAAGTAAATTTAGCTTCAGGAGAGCAAAATGTCTACTTGCACCCACGAATCGATGACAAATCATCATGCTCCACTCAGTGTGGCGACGATCGCTGAGACGTTCCACGTCTGGCGGGAGCGTGCCCATCAACGCCGCGAACTGGCCCATTGGAGCGAGCGTGACATCCACGACGCCGGCCTTTCGGTGGGCGACGTAATGGCCGAGGCCAGCAAGCCGTTCTGGCGCGCGTAAAGACGGTCCGATCGTCCGGGAGCAACTGTCATGCAACATCTCGACCTCGATGACCTCGGTCAGTATTCCGATGTGGTGATGTCACGCAGTGGCGCCGCGGTGACGGTTCGGTTTGTCGAGCTTCACGATGCGGACGCGTTGCAGGCCTATTTCCGCGGCCTGTCGGTGCGGTCGCGCTACAATCGCCTGATGGGCGCCGCCAGCGAATTGCCGGCGGGGCAGCTCGATAAGTTCATCCATGTCGGCGAGGCCGACAGTTTCTCGGTCGTCGCGACGATCTCGCGCGATGGCTCGGAGACCATTGTCGGCGAGGCCCGCTACGCGTTCGATGAAGCGACGTCCCGTTTCGAATTGGGCCTGTCCGTAGCCGATTCCATGCAAGGGCAGGGCATCGGCGCGGCACTCATGTCCAATTTGGAATGCCGTGCTGCTGCGCTCGGAGCCGACCAGCTCTTCGGAGATACATTGCGCTCAAACGAGGCAATGCTCGCACTGGCCCGTAAGGCCGGCTTCACATTCGCGCCGACGCCGGGCGATTGGAAGCAGGTGCGCTTCGTAAAGCAGATCGATGCGGCGCCAACCGCAAACCCATGTGCGGTCTGGCGCCTCGCAGCGCAATCCCTGCAGCCGATACTTGCCTAAGCGCGGCAACGCTCGCCACGTTCAGGCAAGGTATGATGCGACGAAGCAATTCAATCCCTCTCTAGCTCAGGATTGCTTCGTCGCATCTGCGTGTCTTGAAGATGGCGCCTATGCCGTCCCTTTCGCGAAGTCTGTCGATGTGGCCACGTCGCGCCACGCAGCCAGTTCCTTTTCGACAAAAGCATGCTTGCTCTCGATCCGCGCAACCGTGTCGCTGCCGAGCGGCAATCGGAGCGGAGGGGTCTTGGCAGCCGCAAGCTGCATGAAGGCCTTTGCCAGCTTGCTGGGATCGCCGGGCTGCGCATGATTGGCGTCGGCGGCATGGCCGCGAGTCTTGCCGACGGTGGCGTGATAGTCGCCGATCTCCAGCGCAGTACGCACCAGCGAGTTATCGTCCAGAAAGTCGGTGCGGAAGAAGCCGGGCTCGACCACGGTCACATGGATGCCGAGCGGCGCGACTTCGGCGGCCAGCGCTTCACTGATGCCTTCGACCGCGAACTTGGTCGAGCCATAGACGCCCCAGCCCGGAAAGCCTGCATATCCGCCGACGGATGAAATGTTCATGATGTGACCCGAGCCCTGCCGGCGCATATGCGGCAGCACGGCACGGGTGACGCCGAGCAGGCCGAACACGTTGGTGGCATAGAGACGTTCGACTTCCTTGGCACTGGCTTCCTCGATCGCGCCGAGCAGGCCATAGCCGGCATTGTTGACCAGCACATCGATGCGGCCGAATTTCTTCACGGCCTGACCTGCGGCCTCATGGGCCTCGGTCTCGCTGGTGACATCGAGCCGCGTCGCCAGCAGGCGCTCATGGGTGCCGAGACGTGCGGTGACAGCATTGGGATCGCGGGCCGTTGCAACGACGGCATCGCCCTGGGCCAAGGCCTCCGCCGCAATGAGGGCGCCGAAACCGCGGGATGCTCCTGTGATGAACCAGACACGCATGATGGTCTCCCTTTCGTAATGGCCCCGCGTCAGTGCCGGGCTGATGGGAGGAAACTAGCGGCTCGCCAGAACTGAAATAATCCTCTATTCGTTCCATGTGTTCATGAGCTGGATTCAATAATGAGCTTGATCGGCCCGGCCGACCTCGCCACCTTTTTGGCGATTGCCCGGCATCGCAGCTTTCGCAATGCCGCCGTTGAGCTGGGCGTATCTGCTTCAGCATTGAGCCATGCCTTGCGCGGCATCGAGGAGCGTCTTGATGTTCGGCTGGTCAACCGCACCACCCGCAGCGTCGCGCTGACGGAGGCGGGCGAGCGGCTGTTCGCGCGGGTCAGTCCGGCGTTTCAGGACATCGATGATGCGCTGGAGGACCTCAATCATTTTCGTGGCAAGCCGGCGGGGACGTTGCGCTTCAACGCCGCCCGGCAATCGGCACAGCTCGTGCTGCTGCCGATCGTCACGCGATTCCTGAAAGTCTATCCGGAGATCAATGTCGACATTGCCGTGAATGACGGTCTTGTCGACATGGTCTCTGCCGGCTTCGATGCGGGCATTCGCTTCGGCGAAACTGTTGCGGCGGACATGATCGCGCTGCCGATCGGCCCGCGGCAGCGATCGGCCGTCGTTGCGTCGCCCGGCTTCCTCAAGCAGCACAAGCTGCCGCAGACGCCGCACGAGCTGAAAGATCTGCCATGTATCCGCTATCGATTCTGGGGCGGCGCGCTCTATCGCTGGGAGTTCGAGCGCGGCGGCATCGAGGTCGAGATCGATGTCGCGGGCGTGCTCACTTTGAACGATCAGGATCTGATGGTGGACGCCGCGCTGGACGGAGCCGGACTGGCTTACGTGTTCGAAGGGCAGGTCGAGGAGCTGATCGCCAAGCGCAAGCTGGTGCGGGTCCTCGCCGACTGGTGTCCGGCCTATCCCGGCTTCTTCATGTATTATCCCAGTCGCCGACAATTGCCGGCGGCACTGCGGGCGTTTGTCGATTTTGCCAGGACGGTGGGTTGAAGTTTCATGCGCTTTGCTCTCAGTCGTCATACGCGGGCTTGACCCGCGTATCCATCTTGACCGCATGCGCATCGTTCCGACAGGTGGATTGCCGGGTCAAGCCCGGCAACGACGTGGGAGAGGCTATTCCCTAGTTGCCAGAGAAGTTTGGCTTGCGCTTCTCGATGAAGGCTTGCACCGCCTCGCGGTGATCTGCCGTCATGGTCGTGCGGATCAGCCTCTCCGCTTCATGATCCCTCGCGGTGGTGAAATCGAATGCGAGCGCTTCGTCGAGATTGTCCTTCATGTAGCGCAGCGCCAGCGTCGGTCCCTGGGCCATGCCACGGGCCATGGCGAAGGCTTCGTCCTGCAGCCTGTCGTCAGGCACCACGCGGTTGAACAGACCGATGGCTTCGGCGCGGCTTGCCTCGACCTTATCGGCCGTGAACATCAACTCGCGCGCGCGGGCTGTGCCGACGAGCCGCGTCAGCAGCCAGGCGATGCCGTAATCGCCGCTGAGGCCGACGCGCAGATAGCCGGTGGAAACGAAAGCCGATTGCGCCGCGATGCGGATGTCGCAGGCCATGGCTATGGCAAGGCCGGCGCCTGCAGCGGGGCCGGGCAGGGCGGCAATGGTCGGCTTGCGTACGGCGACCAGCGCACCGGTCAGCAGGCGCTGGCGCTCCTGCAGGTCGGCAACGCGTTCGTCGAAGGACATATCGAGCGTGGACTGCTTGCGATGAGCGCCCATGCCCTTCACGTCCCCGCCGGAGCAGAAGGCCGTGCCGGCGCCTGTAATCAGTAGCGCGCCGACATCGGGGTTTTCGCCGCAGGTGCGGATCATCGTGCGCAATGCGGGCGTGAGATGATCCGACAGCGAGTTGCGCGCTTCCGGCCGGTTCAGGGTGATGACGGCAACGCGCTCGCGGATCTCACACAGCAGTTCACTGGTGCCGGTGTCGATGATCTTTGCGGCTTCACTCATGTATCTCGCCCCGTTCTCGCGTCAGAATTTCTCGACCCATGGACGGATTTCGAGCTCCGAACTCCAGGCACTGCGCGGCTGCTGTAGCACGTTCCAGTAATTCATGGCGATGGCATCGGGGTCGAGCATCGAATCCGGCCTGTCCGCGGGCTCGATCCGCACCGAACTGCGAATGCCGCCATCGATGACAAAGTGGGCGATGTGGATCCCTTGCGGTGCAAACTCGCGGGCCAACGACTGCGCCATGCCGCGCAAAGCGAACTTGCCCATGGCGAAGGGGGCCGATTGCGCAAAGCCCTTGATACTCGCGGAGGCACCGGTGAACAGGATGGCGCCGTGCTTGTTGGGCAACATGCGCTGCAATGCCTGTTGTGCGACCAGAAATCCGCCGAAGGCGCTAACTGCGATGGATTGTGCAACATCGGGAGGTGCGAGCTCGATGAAAGGTCCGCGGGCGCGCTGGCTGGCATTGTAAACGACGATATCGGGTGCGCCGATCTGGCGTTCGGCATCTGCAAACAATTTGGCGACATCTCCAGCCTGGGTCGCGTCGCAGGCAAAGGCCTTGGCGCCGGTCTCCTGGCACAGCGCATCCAGCTTGACGGGATTGCGGGCGGCGAGTGCGACGCGGATGCCCTGTTTGGACAGCAGCCTCGCCAGCGATGCGCTGATGCCCTCACCGACACCGACGATCAAAGCGGTTTCGTAATGCGGAATTTCCATGGATCAAATCTCCGGCTGGGCACTTTATTCGCTGGCGCGGTAGGCGCATGATGAAGATGGAAACGCAACTGCCAAACACAAGAGGCCGTCATGAACGCCCATGCCCAGATCGCCGCCAATCTGATCGCACCCGACACGTCCGGCATGAATTTCTACCGCGCCGATCCGGCGCTGACCGATCTGCTGCGCATTCATCTGCCGGAGGATCTGTTCAAGCATATCGAGCCGCATCTCGATCGGCTGGGTGGCCTTGTCGGTGGTCCGCTCGATGAAGCCGGGCGGATGGCCGACAAGCATGGGCCCGTGCTGCATCAGCGCGACAAGTTCGGCCAGGACGTTCAGTGGGTGGAATATCACCCGGCCTATCGCGAACTGGAGAACGCAGCCTTCGGCGAGTTCGGCATTCACGCGCTGTCGCACCGCAAGGGCATTATGGGCTGGCCCTCGACCTATCCGGTGGCGGCCAAACACGCCTTTACGTTCCTGTTCAACCAGGCCGAGTTCGGCATGGGCTGCCCGATCAATGTCACCGACGGTGCTGCGAAGCTGCTGTCGAATTACGGCGACGATGCGCTCAAGGCGAAATATCTCGACGGGCTGACGCAGACCGACATGAGCAAGCTGACCCAGGGCGGCCAGTTCATGACCGAGAAGGAAGGCGGCTCCGACGTCGGCAAGCTGACGACGCGGGCCGTGCAGGAGGGCGATCACTGGCGGCTGTATGGAGAAAAGTGGTTCTGCTCCAATGCCGATGCGAAGGTCGTGATGCTGCTGGCGCGGCCGGAAGGTGCGGTCGGCGGCACCAAGGGCGTCGGCCTGTTCCTGATGCCGCGGACGCTCGATGACGGCACGCCCAATCACTACCGGATCGTGCGCCTGAAGGACAAGCTCGGCACGCGGTCGATGGCATCAGGTGAGATCAAGCTTGAGGGCGCTATCGCTTATGCCGTCGGCAAGCTCGATCGCGGCTTCGTGCAGATGGCCGAGATGGTGAATTCGTCGCGCCTGTCGAATGGCGTGAAGTCGACCTCGCTGATGCGCCGCGCCTGGCACGATGCGATGGCAGTCGCGCGTGGACGTGTCGTGTTCGGCCAGCGCATTATCGACATGCCGCTGGCGCGGCGGCAGTTGATGAAGATCATGCTGGCGACCGAGCAGGCGTTGTCGATGAGCTTCCTCACCGCGGATGCGCTGGACCGTGCAGAGGCCGGCAGCCAGGACGCTGCAGCACTGCTGCGGATCCTGACGCCGACGCTGAAATTCCGTGCTACCCGTGACGCGCGCAAGGTCTGCGGCGACGCGATGGAGATGCGCGGCGGTGTCGGTTACATCGAGGAATTCGCCACCGCGCGGCTGCTGCGCGATGCGCATCTCGGCTCGATCTGGGAAGGCACCGGTAATATCGTCGCGCTCGATGCGCTGACACGTGCGGTTGGGCGGCATGGTGCGGAGGCTGCGCTTGCTGCCGACTTGCATGCGCGGCTGGACGATTCTCCGAGCGTACCGCAGGCATGGCGCGATCGGCTGCGCGGTCTCGCCGACCGTGCCATCGGCTTCGCGCGCGAGGTTGCCGCACGTTCCGACAATGAGGGCGATGCGCGCCGCGCGACCAGTTCGCTGTATCACGTGGCCAGTGCTGTCGCACTCACGTGGGAAGCGCATCGCATCCACGCCCGACGCGGTGACGCGCGACGCCTGCTGCTGTCACGCCTCGTCATCGATCATCGCCTGATGGCTCCCGATCCGTTTGCGCTGGTGGAAACTGAGACGCAGAAGGAGATCGTCACGCATCTGCTGGGTGAGCGTGATGTCAGTATGGCGGAAGCGGGCCGGCTGATGCTGGCTTGACCTGATCGCAGGGACTATGAGCGTGGACCGTTGTCTTTCAGGAACTCGAGCAACAGTCGGCTGACCTCTTCCGGCTGTTCCTGCTGCACCCAATGGCCTGCGCCGTCGATCAGGTGTACTGCGCGCATATTCGTGCAGGCGCTGTTTTGCATCGTCTCGATGGCGCCGGGGCGCTGATAGATGCCCCAGTCCTGCTTGCCCGAAATGAAAGCTGAAGGGACGTCGATGGTGCGACCGGCAAAGGTCTCGTAGTCGGCATTGAACGCGCCTGTCGTGTTACAGCGGTACCATTGCAATCCGCCCTGGAAGCCGGTGCGGGCATATTCACCGGCATAGAAGGCCAGTTCATTGTCCGGCAGCCATTTGCATGATGCGATCTGTTCAGGCGTCGGCATCTCTGCCGCGACGGTCTCGGCCATGGTCTGGTCGCGGTCCATCACATAATAGGTCGGCAGTTTCGCAAGTTCATTCGCCGTCCAGCCCTGCAATGGAGTGGGCGTGTTGCCCGGCCAGTCCGCACTCTTGTGATGATAATAGGCGCGCAGGAAATCATGCACGCCTTGCGGTGCGTGTTGCATGTGAGCATTGGCTTCGCGTGTGGCGTAGTACCACTGATAGTGGATACGCGGCCGCGGCAGTGCCGCGAGGTCGCGATGCACGGGATCTTCGGCCTTTGGCGGTGCCGGCTGATCGGCGGTGCCGAATGGCAGCGGCGGAGGCCAGGCAAAGGGCGCGCTCATCAGCACAACGGATCTGAAGACATCCGGTCGCACCAGCGCGCACCAGGCCGCAACCGAGCTGCCGTAGTCGTGTCCGACCACGGCGTCGACATGGCGATAGCCGAAAGCTGCGACCAGCCCGACCGCATCGCGCACGAGGTTGAGCAGATTGAAGGGACGCAGATCGCCATCATAGTCTGCGCTCCAGCCGGTGGTACGACCATAGCCGCGTTGGTCCGGCGCAATCACGTGATAGCCGGCCGCGGCGAGCTGCGGCATGACCTTGCGCCAGCTGAAGGCCAGCTCGGGAAAGCCGTGCACCAGCAGGATGCAGGGCCGGCCTTTGGTTTCAAAGCCGGCCTCCAGCACATGGACACGCAAACCGTTGATGCCCTCGACAAAACGCGAGCGAATTCCGGCCGGAAGAATGTGGGACTCGATGGGTGTCACGTCGCCTCCATGCTGCACTTGTGCGGCAGCGTGGGCGCACTCCAGCGCAAGCACCGTGAAAAGACAACTAGCGTTTGAAGCGGGCCGCCAATTCGATATGGGGCGTATGCCGGAACTGGTCCACGGGTGTGACGCTGTCGAGCTTGTAGCCGCCATCGATCAGGATCTTTGCATCGCGTGCGAAGGTCTGGACGTTGCACGACACGGCGACGACGACGGGGATCTTGCTGGCCGCGAGCCGTTCGACTTGTGCCTGCGCGCCCTGACGCGGCGGATCGAACACGACAGCGTCGAAGTCGCGCAATTCCTGCGGCACCAGCGGACGGCGAAACAGGTCGCGCATCTCCGCCTTGATCGGCTTCAGGCCCTTGGTGTCCTTGATGGCCTGCTGCAGCGAGGTGATGGCGCCTGCATCGCTATCGAAAGCTGTAATCTTCGACTTGGTGGCCAACCGCAGCGCGAAGGGACCGATGCCGCAGAACAGGTCGGCAATGTTCTTCGCGCCTTTGCAGAGTTGGAGCACAAGCGCCGCCAATGTCTCTTCACCGGCGGCCGTGGCCTGCAGGAATGAGCCCGGCGGCAGTGTAACCTGCGCGCTGCCCATCGTGACCACAGGCGGTACGCGCATCAGCACGAGTTCACCATGCCGCGTGAGGCGTGCCAGTTTGTGCGCCTCGGCGATGCGCGACAGCGCTGTGATGATAGCGGTCGGCAATGGCCCGGTGCCGCGGACGTCGATATCGAGTCCGTTGCTGGCCGCTGTCACCTGAATGTCCAAGGGCTTGCTGACCGGCTTCAACACCTCGGCCAGCGCGCGCGCGGCATCGAGCGCGCCATCCAGCGCGGGATCCAGAATCGGGCACGCGTCGATAGCGATGATGGCGTGGCTTGCCGATGCCGCGAAGCCGACACGCAGTCCGCCATCGCTGCCACGCCGGGCATGCAACGTTACGCGGCGGCGGCCGGCGCCATGGGCATCGACGATCGGATCGACCGGGCAGGTGATCTTCGCTTGTGCCAGCGTGTCGATCACGATCTGGCGCTTCCAGGCCTGATAGGGATCGGGCTGCCAGTGCTGGATGGCGCAGCCGCCGCAGCGCGTGAAGTAGGTGCAGAACGGATCAATTCGTTCCGGGCTGGCGGTGTCGATCTGCAGCAGTCGCCGCCGCTCTGGATGCCCGTCATCGGGGTCGGCGTCGACGATCTCATGCGCCAGCGTGTAGGGCACGAACAGCGGCGCGCCGCCAGTGAGGCAGACGCCGTCGCCGCGCTGGCCGACGTAATCGATGGTGAGGCGTTCAGCCACGCCGGGCACCCATGAAGAATTCGATATTGCCGTCACCGCCGGTGATCGACGACGGGAAGACCTCGATATCGGTGCAACCGAGCGTCCTGGCAAAATCCGTGATGTCGTCGCAGATGGCCTGATGCACGGCGGCGTTCTTGATGATGCCGCGCTTGGATTGCTTTCGATCGGCCTCGAATTGCGGCTTGATCAGCGCCAGCAGGCTCATCGGCGCCGCCGCGAGTGACAGCGCGACAGGCAGCACAGTCTTGAGCGAAATGAAGCTGACATCGATTACCACGACGTCTGGACGCGCCGGCAGGCGCTTGTTTTCATAGCTGCGGATATCCGTTTCTTCCATCGAGATGATTTTCGGATGGCCGTGCAGCGATGGATGAAGCTGGCTGTGCCCGACATCGATGGAGAACACCATGCTGGCGCCGTTGGCGAGCAGCACTTCTGTAAAACCGCCGGTGGAGGCGCCGACGTCGAGGCAGACGTGGTCCTCGATCTCGATCGGATATAGCTCGAGCGCGCCGGCCAGCTTGACGCCACCGCGCGAGACCCAGGGATGCGCCGGTTCAGCCTCGATCGCGGCGTCGAGCAGCAGCGGTTCTGACGCTTTGGCGACCGCTTTGCCGTTGGCCTTCACAAGCCCCGCTTCGATGGCGGCTTGCGCACGCGCGCGGCTTTCGAAAATTCCGCGGTCGACGAGAAGTGTATCGGCGCGTTTGCGCGGCGCGGCAGCAGTGTTCTGAGATTTCGTCATGGTCAGTACGATGCAGCAAGTTTCAAACAGGCTTCGAAGCTCGTCAGATCCTGCCAGAGATCATCGGGTGCTTCACGGGGGACGATCATGG
Source organism: Tardiphaga sp. 37S4 (assembly GCF_021044645.1). Lineage (NCBI taxonomy): Bacteria > Pseudomonadati > Pseudomonadota > Alphaproteobacteria > Hyphomicrobiales > Nitrobacteraceae > Tardiphaga > Tardiphaga sp. 37S4. The sequence continues at coordinate 323,788 of NZ_CP088008.1, forward strand.
ACGCGCCATAGAGATCGAGCGCGTGGATCATCATCAGATTGTCGGCGAGGCCGAAATTCTCAACGGTGAGCCCATCCGCATCCACCAGATGTCCGTCCCGATCGGTGACCTCTGTCATGCGGCGGACACGGTCGATATAGAGCGTGGGGTCATTGCAATAGCCGAAGCAGAGCTTGCCGTGGCCCGCCATATAGCCAAGCTCGAACACCGTGCCGGCATCGGCGCTGGGACCGCGGAACGGCGTGAGATTGGCGATGATAATGTCGCAATGATTCATCATCGCTTCGTTGCCGTGGAAGATCTGGCGCGAAGCGTCGCCGGCATTGATGTCGATGGCGTTATCGAGCGGGAAGAACCCGTGCGCGCCGTAGCGCTTGCAGAGCGCGACCTTCTGCCGGCCGATCTCGGCGGCATTGGGCAGGAACACGTCGGGGCCTGCAAGATAGATATTCATGAAGTCCCCGTCTCATGGTGAGCCGCGCCGACATTGACGAGCCAATTCAGACGAGAACGAGGCAATCCGGCGGTTCCTGCCGAATTGCCTCGTCGTATTCTCTTCGCAATTGCAAACGCGATGTCGCGTTCAACGACAGATCAAGCGAGCTTGACGGTCTCGGCCTTGAAATCCTTGCCGAGGGTCTCGAACACCTTCTTGACGATCCCCTTGGAGTCCAGACCCGCTTGGGCATACATCGCTGCCGGCGTGTCGTGATCCTGGAACATGTCGGGCAGCACCAGCGAACGCATGCGCAGACCGCCGTCGAGCATGCCGTTGTCGGCGAGCAACTGCATCACATGCGAGCCGAAGCCGCCAATCGAACCTTCCTCGACGGTCAGAAGGATCTCGTGATCGCGGGCGAGCTTGAGGATCATGTCAGTGTCGAGCGGCTTCATGAAGCGCGCGTCGGCAATGGTGGTCGACAGGCCGTGGGCGGCGAGTTCGTCGGCGGCCTTCTCACATTCGGCAAGGCGCGTGCCGAACGACAGAAGAGCAACCTTGCTGCCTTCGCGGACGATGCGGCCCTTGCCGATTTCCAGGGGAATGCCGACTTCCGGCATCTCGACGCCGCGGCCTTCGCCGCGCGGATAACGCAGGGCGCTCGGTGAATCGTTGATGGCGACCTGGGTCGCGACCATGTGCACCAGTTCGGCCTCGTCGGAGGCGGCCATGATGACCATGTTCGGCAGGCAGCCGAGATAGGCATTGTCGAATGAGCCCGCATGGGTCGCACCATCCGCACCGACCAGTCCGGCACGATCGATGGCGAAACGCACGGGCAGGTTCTGGATCGCCACGTCGTGGACGATCTGGTCGTAGCCGCGTTGCAGGAAGGTCGAGTAGATCGCGCAGAACGGCTTGTAGCCTTCGGTCGCAAGACCCGCGGCAAAGGTCACTGCATGCTGCTCCGCGATGCCGACGTCGAAGGTGCGGTTCGGGAACGCCTTGTTGAAGATATCAACGCCTGTACCCGACGGCATGGCCGCGGTGATGGCGACGATCTTGTCGTCCTTCTCGGCTTCCTTGACGAGGCTCTGGCCGAACACGTTCTGATAGGCCGGGGCGTTGGGCTTGGACTTCGACTGGGTGCCGGTGGCGACGTCGAACTTCACGACGGCATGATATTTGTCTGCCGCAGCTTCGGCCGGACCGTAGCCCTTGCCCTTCTGGGTCACGACGTGAAGCAGGATCGGGCCGGTCTCCATGTCGCGGACGTTCTGCAGCACGGGCAGCAGGTGATCGAGGTTGTGGCCGTCGATCGGGCCGACATAATAAAAGCCGAGCTCTTCAAACAGCGTGCCGCCGTTGACCATGAAGCCGCGCGAATATTCTTCGACGCGCTCGGCACGGTCGGCGATCAGTTTCGGCAGATGTTTGCCGAGCTGTTTGGCGGCATCGCGCAGCGAGCGGTAGGTCTTGCCCGAATACATGCGCGACAGATAGGCCGACATGGCGCCGACCGGCGGCGCGATCGACATGTCGTTGTCGTTGAGGATGACGATGAGGCGGGAATTCATCGCGCCTGCGTTGTTCATGGCTTCATAAGCCATGCCTGCCGACATCGAACCGTCACCGATCACGGCGATAACGTTGTTCTTGCCGCCGGAGAGGTCGCGGGCGACCGCCATGCCGAGGCCGGCGGAGATCGAGGTCGAGGAATGCGCGGCGCCGAACGGATCGTATTCGCTCTCGCTGCGCTTGGTGAAGCCGGACAGACCACCGGCGGTGCGGAGCGTACGGATACGGTCGCGGCGACCGGTGAGGATCTTGTGCGGATAGGCCTGATGGCCGACATCCCAGATGATGCGGTCGCGCGGCGTATCGAAGACGTAGTGGAGGGCGGTGGTCAGTTCGACAACGCCAAGACCGGCGCCGAAGTGGCCGCCGGTGACGGACACCGCATCGATGGTTTCCTGACGAAGCTCGTCGGCAACCTGACGAACCCGCTCGATCTTCAGCTTCCGGAGATCTTCCGGAGTCTTGATGGTATCGAGCAACGGTGTCTTACTAAAATCGGTCACGGCACTATTCCAATTTTACATGTCCGGGACTGCGTCTGGCTTCGGGGCCGTCGCGTTTCCGCGCGCCCACCGGACAACCGCAGCCTCCAGAACCGGGAAGCCTGTTTCGAGGCCTTATAATGGGCTTCGATTTTTCAGTGTGATATCTAACATGCTTGGCGGCGACTTCATCTGATCATTTTTGCCAGATGAATGAAGCGCTTATCTACGTTAACGGCGGGCGTTTCAGCCTGCTCGTCAGCGCATAGTCCTAGTCCCTTTACACCAAAGCGATGGCCAAAGCCAACCGCCGTGCCTGCGGGGGTGGCAGCACAAAGGCGCTATGGACATTCGCGCGGTGTGCCTAGCCGATGCGCCGGGCGACCGGTTCCGTCTCATGGGAACCCGTGTGGGTAGGGCTCTTCACGCCCAAATCGAGCTTTTTCCATGCGTTTTCGCGGGTGGTGGGGGTGCCATCGACCAACGCCAAAGTTGTAGCCGGCTGACTGACACGCCCCCTGAGAGGCACAGGCCCGCAAACGATCATGAAGAAATCGTAGGCATGCGGCCGCTCATTGGCCATGACGAACTGGAAGTGCACCCGGAAGAATTTCCAGCGGAACCGGTTGTAATGTTCCGGGCGGATGATTTCGCGGAACCGGACGGGGACGATGGTGGGATTGCGCCGGGCCGCGCCGGCGTCGATCCCGTGACCGGCGATGGGATCGAACGGAAAGAAGTTCATCACGTCCTTGCGGGATTGGCAGTCGATCCAGTCGATGGAAGGCTCCACGGCCAGCAGCCGCAAATTGTCGCGAAAGCCTTGCGCGACTCTATGGAAGCCGACGATCGGCATATTGCCGCCGAGCGTCAGCAGCACGACGCGAGGGCCGTGGCTACCGAGTTCCGGATCGAGTTTCAGCGCGCGGGCGAGGATTTCGGAGCCAAGGAACGAACCGGAGCTGTGACCGACCAGCACGATTTCCTGCGCTTTGGTAGACTTGGCGACCTGGACCAGATGCTGCGCGAAGCGGTCGATCCGGGCGTCCCAGTCCGGCCGGTTGCCGTGGGAAAACTGCCAAGTGAAGATCGTATCGGCCATCAGATAAAGCAGATAGGTGTGCTTTTCGGTATATTTCAGCAGCGTGCCGAGCACCGCCACGAACACCGCCGCAGCGCCGCAGCCCACCAGAAATCCGTGTATTCCAAGCGCCTGCAGCCCCAACGCGAATAGCCAGGCGATGCCCGCCGACCAGATCGCTCCGTTGAGCAACAGGACGTGGGGCCAGCTGATGAAGGTGGCGAAGCGCCAATGCGCCTTCCAGAACCGGCCCATCGTGCCGGAGAAGACGAGGCCCCAATAGATGGCGATGGCGTGGATCAGCGTGCGCCAGATCGGCACGGCCAGATCGCGCTGAATCATGTCTTCCCAGCGCAGGAAATCGTAATCGGTTGTGGTCTGCCAGCCGTCGCCGGAGGTTTCGATGCGCCAGGAGGCGGATTCATGCGCGAATTCGCCGTCGGTATGGCCTTTCGGCCGGCTGACGGAGGTGGTCAGACCATAAAGGCGGCCGAACTTGCGCAGTTCGGTCCGAAACATGCGGTAATACTGCGAGAGGCCCCGCGGATCGTATCCCTGCACATAGATGACATGACGGTGCTGGACGCGCACGCTGGTTCCCCGGACTGACGGCGGACTATAAACAGGCCGCGCCATGCGCCAAGCGCTAATTCGGCCGCGGGGTGGTGCGAGGTCTCAGCCCGCGCGATTTCCTACTGGACGTCCAGGGGTTCGGTGCCGACCGCTTTGCCGTTCGAATCCGTGGTGATCTTGTCCACGCGGGCTTCGGCCTGACGCAGCAATTCGTCGCAACGCCGCTTCAGCGCCTCGCCGCGCTCATAGATGGCGACCGACTCTTCCAGCGGTACCTTGCCGTCTTCGAGGCGCTTCACGATCGATTCCAGTTCTTCGATCGCGGTTTCAAACGTCAGTTTCTTGACGTCAGCGTGGTTGTTTTCGGCCATTCGGTTTCCCGTGTGCGCATTTTGGAAGGACGGAGTCAAAGATATGTTTGAGGGCGTATTGTGGCGGGTAGGTTTTGCGACCTGCGCGCCTTTCAGCGCGATGCCCCCATCAGCGCAGAAACATGGGCCGCAGCCGATTCTTTCAAGCCCTGCAGATCATAACCACCCTCGAGTACCGAGACAATGCGGCCACCGGCGGTGCTGTCGGCGAGATCCATCAGCTTGCGCGTCACCCAGCCGAAATCCTCGGCGTCGAGATTGAGCGATGCGAGCGGATCGCGGCGATGCGCATCGAAGCCGGCGGAGATGATCAGCAGTTCCGGTGCGAATTTCTGCAGTTGCGGCAGGATGAGATTGTCGAAGGCAGAGCGGAATTTTGCACTGCCGTCGCCATCATGCAGCGGAGCATTGACGACCGTGTCGTGCTCGCCGCGCTCCTGGGATGCACCGGTACCGGGAAACAGCGGCATCTGATGTGTCGAGCAATACATCACTGTGGGGTCGGCCCAGAAAATGTCCTGCGTGCCATTGCCATGGTGGACGTCGAAATCCACGACGGCCGCGCGGGTAATGCCGTAGGTGCGCTGCGCATACCGCGCTGCAATCGCGGCCTGATCGAAGAAGCAGAAGCCCATCGGCTTGTTGTGCTCGGCATGATGGCCGGGCGGGCGGGTCGCGACGAAGGCATTGCTGTGCTCGCCTTTCATCACCGCGTCGGTCGCCGCGATTGCGCCGCCGACGCCGCGCATCACCGCTTCCCAGGTGCCGGGGGACATCGACGTATCGCCGTCGAGATAGACGAGGCCGCTGCTCGGCGCGACATGGCGCAGCTCATCGATGTAATGATTGTCATGACAGAGGCTGACGACGTCGAGATTGCCCTCCGGCGCTTCGCCCCGCACCAGCGCGTTGAAGCGGTCTTCGCTAAGTGCCTGCGCCACCGCGCGCATACGGTCGGGGCGTTCAGGATGGCCGGGCGGGGTGAGGTGATCGAGCGAGGCCGGATGGCTTAGAAGAAGTGTCGTCATGCAAATGGTCCGCAAGCGCAGGGTGCGCTGGTATGATGAGACGATAACCTAGCCGGTCAGGTCAGGTTCCGATAGGGGGGCATCGCTGGTGCGGTCGTCCCCTAACAAAGCTACCGATCAGAATTATGGATCGCTTTCTTCACATTCGATTCATGTCGTTTCATCGACACCGCCTGACGCCGCGGAATTGAAATGCGCGTTAAGTCGCGGCTGCTATCGGTGGAGGCCGCGGCATTCTGCGGAGAAGGTGCGCATATTCCATCGTCGGACTCCGCAGTTGCGCTCGCGTCTGGGGTGGGTTCGTACGCGATGAGTGAATCGAGATATCCAAGGCGCGTACCCCATCTCTTGCGTTCGGTGTGGCCGTTCGTTGCCATCGTCTTGCTGCAAGCATTTCTCGCCGGCACCAGCATCCACATCCTGTCGTCGGTCCGCGCCTATGTCACCGGCGAAAGCCGATGGTCGAAGGGGCAGATGGAGGCGGTGCATTCGCTCAGCCTCTATGCCGAGACCGGCGACGATAAATATTATCGTCTCTATCAGGCGAGCATCGCCGTGCCGCTCGGGGATCTCATCGCGCGCCGCGCGCTCGAACAGGCGGTGCCGGATCTGCGGGCTGCCTATGACGGATTCCTGCAAGGCGGCAACGATGCCGCAGACATCCCCGGCATGATCTCGCTGTTTCGCAATTTCAGCAAGGTCGTCTATCTCGCCCGAGCCATCGAGACCTGGCACGCCACCGATCCCGTGATCCAGAATTTGGTCGATACAGCCGACGCCATTCACGCCAGCGTCATCGATGGCAAGGTGGGATCGATGCGCCTTGCAGCCCTGAAGGCGCAGATCGACCAGATCAATGAACAGACCTCGCCGCTGGCAGTGGAGTTCTCCCGACGCCTCGGCATCGGCTCCCGCGCCATTCAAGGCATTCTGCTGGTCGCCAATGTGTTCACCGCGGCGCTGTTGATCCTGCTCGGCATCTGGCGGACACGTAATCTGCTGATCCAGCGTCAGCGCTTCGAGACGGCGCTGAAGATCGAGAAGGAGCGTGAGCAGAAATACATCTCACGTCTCGCGTTCCAGGCCTCGCATGATGCACTGACGGGGCTGGCGAACCGCCGCGAATTCGAGCGTCGGGTCCAATACGCATTGCCGCGGATCGACGCCGATGCGCGGCCGCATGCACTGATGTTCCTCGATCTCGATCAATTCAAGATCGTCAACGACACCTGTGGCCATGCTGCCGGCGATCATCTGCTGCGGCAGGTCTCGGGCATACTGAAAAAACATCTGCGCCCGGACAATCTGTTGGCCCGCCTCGGCGGCGATGAATTCGCTGTGCTGCTGGAACGTTGCGAGCCGGATCGTGCGGCGGCGACCGCCGAGCGATTGCGGCGGACGGTCGAAGAGCTGAACTTCGTCTGGAACGGACGTTCGTTCAACGTCACCGTCAGTATCGGCCTCGTCTGTATCGCGCAGCCCGAGGTGACGCTGGAAGAAGCGCTGCGCGCAGCCGATGCAGCTTGTTACATGGCCAAGGAGAAAGGCCGCAATCGCGTTACACTGCATCAGCCCAGCGATTCCGAATTGCTGCAGCGGTTCGGCGAAATGAACTGGGTGCAGCGCATTCACGATGCGCTGGAACAGGATCGCTTCTGTCTCTATGCCCAGAAGATCATTCCGCTCAGCGAGCGCGAGGATGGCACTCTGCATGTCGAACTGTTGTTGCGGCTGCGCGACGAGGCGGGGCAACTGGTTGCGCCCGGCCATTTCATTCCCGCGGCGGAACGTTATGGTTTGATGACGCTGATCGATCGCTGGGTGGTCAGGAATGCGTTCATCATTCTCGCCGCGCGATTGGTCGAAGGTGCCACGCCGGTCTCGACCTGCGCCATCAACCTGTCCGGCGCGACATTCAAGGATGAAAGCTTTCTGGACTATGTCCGCGAGCAGTTCCGCATCTATCGGATACCGCCGACCATCATCTGCTTCGAGATCACCGAGACAAGCGCCATCGCCAATCTCGCCGATGCCAATAAATTCATTCAGGCGCTGCAGCAGATCGGCTGCCGCTTCTCGCTGGACGATTTCGGCAGCGGCATGTCGTCCTTCGCCTATCTCAAGCACCTGCCTGTGGACTATCTCAAGATCGATGGCTCCTTCGTCAAGGACATGCTCACCGATCCGATCGACCGCGCCATGGTCGAGATGATCAGCCATATCGGCAAGATCATGGGCAAGCGGACGGTGGCGGAATTTGTCGAGAGCGACGAGATCATCACGGCGCTCACGGAGATCGGCGTCGACTTTGCGCAGGGCTATGCGGTGGGCAGGCCGGAGCCGTTCGATGTCCATAGCGAGATCGATCGGAGGAACGTGGCGTAGAAGGTGAAGGCCGTTCAATTTCATGATCGTCATGGCCGGATGGCGCGAAGCGAGCTTCGCAATAATCCCAGGCTTCTCCCCACGTCATGGCCGGGCTTGACCCGGCCATCCATCTTTCTTGTGCGACGGTGTGCGGGCCAAGCTGGATCCCCGGGTCAAGCCCGGGGATGACGACTGAGTATGTCGTGGCCACGGAGCGACACGTCTCTCCTGATTCAACTGTCAAACAGCCACTACCCTTCAGACATGCGTCATCACCCCCATTGTTTGCGGCGCGGGGGCGCCGTCGTCTCTTGCATTCCCACCCTCCTGTGAGAGGGCGTGCGGAACGCCGGGTGCCCGTTGCACCCTTGGGCCTGATGCGATGCGGTCTTCCGCAATAGTGAATGCATCAGGACTTTCGGAGGCGCCGAGCAAGTGCCCGACGTTCCGCCTGCGGTGTTTTTTCGGTTGCTTGCACTTTGCCTCGACGAACGCTCCGATCGCGAATTAAAGTCCCAAGGCGATGGGAAGGGAGCCTCAAGCGAGTAGGCCGAACGCGTTTCGAGTTGGTCGTCCGTCACACTGTCCAGGGGTCTTTCCATCTCAAGACCAGCCGTCTCCTTGCCAGTGGCAGTGCTGGCGCAGATCCGTCCTGCCCGAAGACAGACGTTCCCCCATGAACCGCGTGACGCCGCATCTCCGGCGTCCACCGCATCCCACCCCGCGAACGTGACGATCGCGATCGCCCCTCTCGGTGGGGCAGGACGAGGGGGAATATAAACCTGATGGGGATGTTGTCAACGGGATATAGGAAAAAATGTCTGGGCGCTGTCTTCCCGCCCCACACTGTCATTCCGGGGCGCGAGGAGCGCCGCAGGCGGCGTATCGCGCACCCGGAATCTCGGCATGGGAGTCTCTGATCGTGCCAAACACATCGAGATTCCGGGTTCGCACTACAGCGGCTCTGCCGCTTTCGTGCGCCCCGGAATGACGAGTGTGGATCGAGGCTCGCTCTGCCGGCTTCGCCGGCAACGCACGCCCTCAGGCAAACCAATTGGTTCGCCGGGGAATGACAGCTTGGGGCCGACAGGCGTTCCGCTAATCCACCCGCGCAATCCGCCCCAGCGGCATCGGCGACACCGGGCTGTTGGCCTTCATGTAGGCGTTCAGCGCATCGACGTCATAGACGCCGACCAGCGGCTCCTTGCCCTCTTTCAATACCGTGAAGCCATCGCCGCCGACGGCGAGAAAGCCGTTCACGGTGACGCGATAATTTGCTGCGGGATCGATCACCTTGCCCTCCAGCATCATACGCTCGGGTGGAACGCGCTGGCCCGCTGCCGCCGTATTATCCCAGGCATAGCTGAAGCCTTTCGAGACCTGCAGGATGCGCGGCCGGCTCGGCGTGTTCCATTGCTGCTCGAGCATCGCCTTGATCTGCGCGCCCGTGAGCGTCAGCGTCACCAGCTGGTTGCGGAACGGCTGCGCCGCGAAGACGTCGCCATAGGTCACGCTGCCGTCGGCCGATTTGGTGATGTCGGCGCGGATGCCGCCGGGATTGGTGAAAGCGATTACGGCGCCGCCGAGAGCGCTCGTAGATGTCGCCGCGAGATGTGCGTCGGCGATGATATCGCCCAGCGGGCTTTCGCCGGTCGTCATGTCGGGCATGCGCGACAGCGTTGCGGTGACCGATCCGGCAGGGCGACTGGCAATGGGCGCGGCTACCTTGTCATATGCCGCAAGCAAGGCCGTCTGTGCGGGATCGGCGGGATAGGTTGCCGTGCGCACGATGACGTTGTCGGCTTTCGAGCTGATGACGTCGTGGGTGGTGCGGTCGAGCTTGAGGTCGATGGTGGTGACCAGCGTGCCGTATTTGTCGCCTGACGTGACGAGGCGTCCGTCGATCTGGCAGGTGTAGGCGCGGTGCGTGTGGCCGCTGACGACGACGTCGACCGCCTTGTCGAACTTCTTCACAATATCGACGATCGGTCCGGAAATACCCGGGCATTCATTGTAGTCGCCGGTGGAGAAGCCGCCTTCATGGATCAGCACTACGATGGCCTCGACGCCTTTGGCCTTCAGTTCGGGCACCAGCGCGTTGACGGTGTCCGCCTCGTCCCTGAATTCGAGACCGGCAATGCCGGGCGGCGCCACGAGACCCGGCGTACCTTTCAGCGTCAGGCCGATGAAGGCCACGGGAATGCCGTCGAATGTCTTGATCTGATAGGGCGGCAGCAGCGGCTGCCCGATCTTCGTGTCGATGGTGGAAGCGGCGAGATAGTTGAACGTCGCGCCGGCAAAGGGATGCGGACCCTGGCAGCCATCGATGGGGTGGCAGCCACCGTTCTGCATGCGCAGCAGCTCGTCGCGCCCTTCGTCGAATTCGTGATTGCCGACCGAGGCGATCTCAAGGCCCATCATCGACAGTGCCTCGATTGTCGGCTCGTCATGAAACAGCGCGGAGAGAAACGGGCTGGCGCCGATCAGGTCGCCCGCGGCCACGAATACGCTGTTCGCCTTGCCGGCGCGGAGCTGCTTGACCAGCGTCGCCATATGCTCGGCGCCGCCGGCGGGCACGGTGATCTTCTTCGTTTTGTCGGCGGGATCGTCGATCACGATGCCGCCGGGGGCAGGGCGCAGATTGCCGTGGAAGTCGTTGATGGCAAGGACGGTGACGTCGACGGGGGTGGGGGATGTCTGGGCATGGGCGGCCGGTGCTACACATAATAGTGCGCCAGCTAGAACAGTGCACGCAGCGAGCGCTGCATTCTTAACCTCTCCCCGTGCTTTACGGGGAGAGGTCGGATCGCTCTTGCGATCCGGGTGAGGGGCGGCGCAAGGGCATTGCCATTCGGGAGTGCTATCGGGTCGCATGATTTTGAGCATCTTGTATCGATGATTGAGGACTTTGGCGTCTCAGTGCGACAGCGATGTGATCCGCTAGATCTCCATCGATGCTGGCATGGTGCCATGCCCCTCACCCGCCGCGAAGACGCGTCGACCTCTCCCCGTAAGCACGGGGAGAGGTTAGATCACCCCTTCTTGCGCGCGAAGAACGCCTTGAACGCCGCGCTCGCTTCCTGCGACTTCATGCGCTCGCCGAACAGATGGCTCTCCTGATCGATGCGCCGCGTGAGATCCTCGGGCGGGAGCTTCAGCAGCCGGCGCGAGATTGCCACGGCTTCCACCGGCAGTGCGCAGATTTCGCGGGCGACCTTGCGCGCTTCGACTTCGGTGTGACCGGGCGGCACGATTTCGTTGATGAAACCGGCGGCCTGGCCATCTTCCGCCGTCATCGTGCGGCCCATCACCAGCGCGGCGAAGGCCCGCTGATGACCCATGGTGCGCGGGAACAGCAGGCTGGAGGCGGCTTCCGGCACCAGGCCGAGATGAATGAACGGCGTTGAGAAGGTTGCGGTGGTCGAGGCCAGCACATAGTCGCAGTGGAACAGCATGGTCGTGCCGATGCCGATGGCAATGCCATCCACCGCGGCGATGATCGGCTTGGTGTTCTGCGCCAGCGAATACAGAAACTTCACGGCGTTCGACGCGCGTGGGGACTCGGCCTTTTCGGCGCTGTCCTTCAGGAAATCCTGCAGGTCGTTGCCCGCGGTGAAGGCGCCGGAGCCGCCGGTGATGATCATGCAGCGGATATCGGGATTGTTCTGCGCGGTGTCGATCGCGTCCGACATGGCGTGATACATGTCCTGCGTCAGCGCGTTCTTCTTTTCCGGCCGGCGCAGCGTGATCACGCGCGTGGCCTCATCGTCGGTCACGATCAGATGTTCGGTCATGTCAATTCCCTGGCATAGCCCATAGCGCCCCGCAAAAAGCGCGGCTGGCACGTTTCCTCTGCCGGATATTACATCAATCCGCTGCGGCCGATATGGCGGGCGACGGTTTATGCCAGCAAAACGGCGTCGGCCGACATCACGGATTCACTGGAGTCCATCACGGTGCGTTCAAGCGAACCAGCCTGCACCGCAACATTCTCGGCGAAGAACCGCGCAACTGTCACATAGCGTGCAGCGTCGCCGTCGCGTGCGGCAAGGGCTTCATTGGCCAGCATGCAGCCGCCGAGCGCGGAGCCGAACAGCCGCAGATAGGGCGTGGCGCCGGAGAGCGCGTCGTTCGGTGCCGAGGCCAGCTTCTCCAGCAGCCACTTGCTTGAACGCTCCAGCGAGCCGAGCGCGTCGCGGAGTTTTGCGCCGGTGGTGCCGAAACCGGGATCGTTGGAGGCCTCGACGCGCGACACGATGCCGCTGAGTTCATCGAGCAGCGCCCAGACGGATTCGCCGTCTGACGCCGCGAGTTTGCGCGTGACGAGATCGATCGACTGGATACCGTTGGTGCCTTCGTAGATCGCCGTGATGCGCGCATCGCGATAGTGCTGTGCCGCGCCGGTCTCCTCGATGAAGCCCATGCCGCCATGGATCTGTACGCCCAGTGACGTCACTTCATTGCCAATATCGGTGGAGAAGGCCTTGGCGATCGGTGTCAGCAATGCGCCGCGCGCGGCCGCTTCGGTGCGCACCTTGGCGTCGGGCGAACGTGCGGCGATGTCGAGCGCCACGGCGGTGGCGTAGCAGATGGTCCGCGCGGCGGCGGTGAGCGAGCGCATCTGCATCAGCATGCGCTTGACGTCGGGATGCACGATGATCGGGTCCATGCCCGCAGTCTTGCTGCCGATGCCGCGGCCTTGTTTACGCTCCTGCGCGAAGGCCAGTGCCTGCTGATAGGCGCGGTCGGCAATGCCGACGCCTTCAAGCCCGACGCCGAGCCGGGCCTGGTTCATCATCGTGAACATGCAGAGCATGCCGCGATTTTCCTCGCCGATGAGGTAGCCAACCGCGCCGCCCTTGTCGCCCATGGTCATGGTGCAGGTGGGGGAGGCGTGCATGCCGAGCTTGTGCTCGACGCCGGAGGCATGGATGTCGTTGCGTTCACCGAGCGAGCCATCGGCATTGACGAGAAATTTCGGGATCAGGAATAGCGAGATGCCCTTGGTACCGGCGGGGGCATCGGGCAATCGCGCAAGCACGAAATGCACGATGTTGTCGGTCATGTCGTGATCGCCATAGGTGATGAAGATCTTGGTGCCGGAGATGCGATAGCTGCCATCGGCCTGACGCTCGGCACGCGAGCGCAGCGCGCCGACATCGGAGCCGGCCTGCGGCTCGGTGAGCTGCATGGTGCCGGTCCATTCGCCGGTGACCAGCTTTTCCAGATAGATCTTTTTCAGCTCGTCGCTGCCATGGGCGTCGAGCGCCTCGATGGCCGACAGTGTCAGCAGCGGGCAAAGGCCGAAGGCGATGTTCGACGCGCTCCAGATTTCGGTGCAGGCGGCATTGATCGCCAGCGGCAGGCCCTGGCCGCCGAAAGCTTCGGGGCCAGAGACGCCGTTCCAGCCGGCGGCAGTCCAGCGCGCATAGGCATCGGGCCAGCCGGGGGCGGTGGTGACTTTATTATCCGCGAGCTTGATACCGTTCTTGTCGCCCACGGTATTGAGCGGCGCCAGAACGTCACTGGCAAAGCGGCCGGCCTCTTCGAGCACGGCAGCGGTCATATCGGCGTCGAAATCGCCGTAATGGCCGGCTTTCAGGGCCGCCTGCAGGCCGGCGCCGTGATTCAGGGCCAGCAGCATGTCGTTGATCGGTGCTCGGTAGGTCATGGCATCTCGCTCCCAGAAATTCTTTGGGTACACTTTTTCAGCTTTCCGCCGTCTTCCCACGAAACGGGCGGCTCCTCAACACGCCAAAGGGCGCATCCGGGGCCCGCTGTGGCTAGGGCGGGAAGATTCGACCCTTCGCAGGGGGAGGCGAGATCCGCCAACTTCTGCTGCAATATCAATGGCTATTCTGAAGCTGACTTGTGCGATACGAGGCATTCATGTTGACGCGGATCAAAAGCTGGGCACGACACATCAAGACGGACACGCATGCCGTCTATCTCGCCGCGCGCGATCCGCGGGTGCCGTGGTTTGCGAAAGTTCTCGCGATCGCTGTCGCCGCCTATGCGCTGTCGCCGATCGATCTCATTCCGGATTTCGTGCCGGTCCTTGGCTATCTCGACGACCTGATCATCGTGCCGCTGGGTGTCTGGCTCGTGGTGGCGCTGGTCCCGGGCGAGGTGATGGCCGAGTACCGGATCAAGGCGCGCGAAGCTGCAGAACGCCCGACCAGCAGATCGGGCATGATCGCCATCATCGTGTTGTGGCTCGCCAGCGCACTCCTGCTCGGGTGGCTCGGCTATCGCTACTGGACGCGGACCTGATCGCCCACGCCCGTCAGAACCTGACCTTCACACCGGCATAGAAGGCACGCGGCCGCGCCGGGCTGACCGAACGTGCGTCCGTGAACTGGGCGCCGCCATTGGCAAAATTCGGCACCGAGTCGGTCTCGAAGAAAGTCCCGTATGTCGAATAGCGTCGGTCGAGGATGTTGTCGACGCGGGCGAAGACCTGCACGGATTTGTCGATCTGGTACGACGCGTGGGCATTGAACACGGTATAGGCTTCAAGTTTCGGTGCCTGGTTGGAATCGTCACCGACGAAATACTGGCTGCTGACGAACAGCGCATCAGCCCCGACCTTGAAAGCGTCAGTCAGTGCATAGTCGAACCCGGCCTTGACGCGGTGACGCGGGATCGCCGGGATCTGGTTGCCGGGCAGGATCTGGACGTTGCCGTCGTCATCCTTGAACGGGCTGTTCGATCCGATCGCGAGCGGATCAAGGAAGCGCGCATCGACGAAGGCATAGCTGGCATAGAGCTGCAGGGTCGGCGCGCGCAATGTGACTTCCGCCTCGATGCCCTGGCGGCGCGTCGAGCCGACATTCTGGAAATAGCCATAGCCTTGCAGCACCGGGCTTGGGATCGCGAGAATGTCATCGGTGTTGGTGGTGCGGAAGGCGCCGAGCTTCCAGCCCAGCGTGCCCGCATTCAGCTCCTTCGTGCCACGCAGGCCAGCTTCTATCGTATGCGAAACCACCTGCTTGAGCGGCGGATCGGAGATCAGGAAGGCACCGACGATGCAGGGATTGGCGGGGTCGGCGCAGCCGAGTTCCAGCGGGGTCGGCGCGCGGTTGGCTTCCGAATAGCCGGCATAGGCGGTCAGTTCAGGCGTGATCTTGTAGGTACCGCCGATGATCGGATTGAAACGATTGAAAGTGTGGTCACCGTTGAGCGCGGTGCCGATCTGATCCTCGAGCACGATCTGCGCCGTGTTGAAGCGACCGCCGCCGGTGATCGAAAAGGCATTCGTCACATCGAAGGTGTCGAGCGCGTAAATGCCGCCATATCGATTGGTGGTCCGCAGCGACACCGGGCCGATCGCGATCGGATCGCCGGACTGACCGAGGGAAATCCCGCTGCCGGTGACGATGTAATCCGGGCCGATCGTGCCGAGTTCGGCGCTGGCCGTGAAGTGACTGGCGCTGGACGAATAGCTGGCGCCGACGACAAAGCGGTTGTTATGGCCGAACAGCTGATCGGTATTGGTCGCCTGCAGGGAGCCGCCCACCGTGGTCGAGCGCGTCGAGGTGCGATCATTCTCGCCAAGAACCGCGCCGGGCGCGAAGGGATTGGCAATTTGCGCGCCGTTGAGGCCGTTGGCCGGCGTGTCGTCATCGCCGAAGCACAAGAGGGTCGGATCTTCGCAGGGCTGGGTGCCGGTTGGATTGCCATCCTGGGTCTTGTTCCGGAAGAAGCGAAGATGCGCCGCCGCCTCCACCGTCCAGGTCGGCGTGGCCTCGACCTTGCCAGTGAAATTGAGATAGCCGACGCGGTTATTCGAGGTCTGCGGCGTCGTATAGGTGGCGCCATAATTCTGCTGCAGCAGTTCGACCGGAACGGTCGCCGAGGCGCCAAACTTGTTGTTGGCGACGCCCATATTGAGGTGAAGCTCGCTGCTGTCGCTGCGGTAGCCCACATCGCCATAAAAGCGTCGGACGTCCGATGTCGCGAAGTTGCGGAAGCCCTTGTCATGCAGGCCTTCGAGCGCGCCATAGACGGCGAATCCCTCGACCTGCTTGCCCCACTGCGCCGAGCCCTGGATGCGGCCGAACGAGCCGCCCATCGTGCTGAGCTCGGCTCCCTGATAGTTGAAGCCGTCTTTCATCTGGATGTTGACCGCGCCGCCCAGCGCGTTGAGGCCGAAGGCGGGATTGTTGGTGACCACGCTGACCGAGCGGATTGCCGCGGTCGGGATCAGGTCCCAATTGACGGTGTCGCCGAAGGCTTCGTTGATACGCACGCCATTCTGATAGACCGCGAGCCCCTGCGGCGTACCGGCCACCGGCGACGCCACGAAGCCGCGAAATTGCAGATCGGGCTGGAAGGGATTGCCCGCGACTTCATTGATCAGAATGCCGGGCACTTGTTGCTGCAGGGCATCCGTGACGTTCAGGGAATTGGCACGTTCGATCGCACGGGCATCGACATAATTGATACTCGCCGTGACCTTGTCGACGTCGATGCCGGAACGCGACGTCGGCGTGGTCGGATAGACGTAGACCGTACGCGGCCGCTCGGCGACCCGCTGGGTGGTCTGACGCCGGGGGCCGCGTTTGCTGGCGGTGGCAGGGGCGGACACCACGACCGGAGGCAGCACCTGCGGCTCTCCAGGTGGACTTTGCGCAAAAGCCGTTTCGGAAACCGGTAGAAAACCCGTCGACAGCGAAGCCACGACCAGCACTCTTACGCGCATCTGTTTCACCCCATTCCGCGTCGGCGCTCTGATGGCACCGTTCGGTAGCGTGATACTAGCGAGTGTGAGAGGCTGCGCTATCTGCAAATGTCGAAATCCGTCTCAGTTATTTTCCCGATAAAGTCGGGACAAATTCCCGATCGCGCGTAACAGGCGGATTTGGCAGCGGCTCCGTCACGGGAATGATAGCCTCGACAGTCACACCGTCCACGTCAGATCTGACCGCGAGCGTCCCGCCCAGGGCCCAGACCCGCTCTCTCATGCCGACCAGACCAAAGCCGCCATTGCGATCAGGGTCGAGGCCGCGGCCATTGTCACGCACGCGGACCAGTACATTGTCATATTCAGGCTTCGCCGCTGCCCCCATCACCGGTTCGATGATCACGCTCACGGCGGAGGCTTGCGCGTGGCGGAACACATTGGTGAGTGCCTCCTGAACGACACGATAAGCAGTGAGCTCGGCGACCTCACCAAGGGGAGCAAGCGTCGGCGATACCAGGCTCTCGATCACGACCTCCGGATGGGATTCGCGCCAGAGACGCAGCAAGACCGTAATGGCACCGGACAGACCGAGATCCGTCAGCCCGACCGGCCGCAACCGCTCGAGAATGCGGCGATTGAACTGCTGCAGGACATCGACCTGCGCCAGAATGGCAGTGCCGTGCCTCGACAAGGCACCTGTGCCCGATGGATCGTGATCGGCGAGACGCATCACTGCGCCTGCATGGGCGCGCAGGGCGAACAGATACGGCCCGAACTCATCATGCAGTTCGCGTGCGATATCCCTGCGCTCGATATCCTGCAGCGAGACGGCCCGTTGGGCCAGACGCCGCCGGTCCTCGAGCACATCGCCCAATGTGGCAGCGAGATGATTGAGCCGGATGCAGAGTGCGGCGAGTTCCGGTGCTCCCGCGGGGGCGACGCGCGCCTGATAGTTCCCGGCTTCGATATCGACCATAGCCTGCGACAATGCAACGAGCGGCGCGAGCGCCCGCCGAACGACGAGACTCGTGACGACGAACAGCACCATTGCAACGATCAGGCTGACTGCGAGCTGGGTGACGATGCCGTCCCATATCTCCCGCATCTCGTCATCGGGATGCGAGGTGATCAGCAGCGTCTGCCGCTTCTCGCCAACCATCACCGATGCCGACTCCGATATCCGCTCGGGATGGATCAAGGACACGAACCACGATGGTGGAGAGCCTGCACCGTCGCTCCGATCCTGACCGTCACTCTTCGGGGACGGCATGTTCCCATCGCTTTGCCTGACGATGCTGACATGTCGCAATCGATTGAGATCGGCGACAATTTTATCGAGCCGCGCATTCGGATCCTGCGCTTCGCTCAGGCCAGTTCCAATACTTTCGATAACTTCACGCGTCAGCCGGATAACGCTCTGGTCCTCGGCCTGGACGCGCGGGCCAGCTTCCAGTGCGAGCCGCACGACATTGGCGACCAGGCCAAGAGCGAGTACGAGCGCTACCAGGAGATTGATCCGCGCGCGCAGCGAAAGATTCTGCCACATGACCATGCTTTCACTCGCATCTCGCCTGCATGCCGCGACTATGAACTTGACAGCGAAATTCGACGGCGATCATATCGGATCGAGGCGACCTTCGATTGTCAATCATGTCGCTCCAAAGGCGCGCGGCTGATGCAGCGCAGCAATCGAGGAGCAGGCCGAGACTTGCTGACAGAGTTTCTTGCCGACAGAGTTTACGGGGTTAACCCATGCGCGTTCTGATCGTCGATGATCACCCCATCGTCACATCGGGCTGCCGCGCGGTGTTCGCGGACGATCCGGAGATCGAACTGCTGGAAGCCTCCGATGCCGCCAGTGGGGAGCAGGTTTTCCTGACCGGAGACCCCGATATCTGCATCATCGACATCAATCTGCCGACCGTGTCCGGATATGAACTGGCGCGGCGCATCCTGCTGCGCGACGACACGATGCGCATCATCATGTTCAGCATGAATGACGACCCGATCTTCGCGGCCCGCGCGATCGAGAGCGGCGCCAAGGGCTATGTCTCCAAGACCGGCGACCCACACGATCTGCTGGAGGCCGTCTATGAGGTCGCGCGCGGCGGCGTGTATCTCCCACCGGCGATGGCGCGAAGCCTTGCTTTTGCCGGGCCTGCGCTGACGCAAAGTCCGCTGTCGAAGCTGAATTCGCGCGAGATGGAGATCCTGCGACTGCTCGGTGCCGGCAAGAGCCTCGCCGAGATTGCATGGATGGTTCACGCCTCCTACAAGACGGTGGCCAATACATCGTCACTCATGCGGCAGAAGCTCGGCGTCCGCAGCTCGGTCGAACTGGTGCGTTTCGCCATCGAGCGTGGCATCGCCTGACCGGGCGTTCCTGACCAGACATCACTTGTTTCGGCGATGTCGCATCGCTGCCGCATCCAACCTGTAAAGTCATGACCATGCAGACAGTTTCGCTCAATCGATCATATGGCGGCACACAGGGCGTCTACAAACACGCCAGTCGCGCGACCGGAACTGACATGACATTTTCGGTCTATGTGCCGCCGCATCAAGACGGCGCCAGGCTGCCCGTGGTCTGGTATCTCTCGGGTCTCACCTGCACCCACGCCAATGTCACTGAAAAGGGCGAGTTTCGCGCCGCATGCGCCGAACTGGGGCTGATCTTCATTGCGCCGGACACCAGCCCGCGCGGTGCCGATGTTCCCGGTGACGCCGACAATGCCTATGACTTCGGGCTGGGCGCCGGCTTCTATGTCGATGCCACCCAGGAGCCGTATGCACGCAACTATCGCATGTGGAGTTATGTGACCGAGGAGCTGCCGCAGCTCGTGGCCGATCAATTCCCGATCGATAGCAGTCGTCAGTCGATCCTCGGCCATTCCATGGGCGGGCATGGCGCGCTGACCATTGCGCTGCGTCATCCCGATCGCTACCGCGCGGCCAGCGCTTTCGCTCCGATCGTGGCGCCGTCGCAGGTGCCGTGGGGGATCAAGGCGCTGGGCGGCTATCTCGGCGACGACAAAGTGGCTTGGCGAAAGCACGATGCGGTTGCCCTGATCGAGGACGGCGCGCGATTCCCCGAATTGCTGGTCGATCAGGGCGACGCCGACAATTTTCTGACCGAACAATTGCGGCCTGAACTGCTGCAGAGCGCTTGCGACAAGGCAGGCATTCCGCTGACGCTGCGCCATCAGCCCGGCTACGATCACAGCTATTATTTCATCTCGACCTTCATGGCCGACCATCTGCGCTGGCACGCGGCGCGGCTCAAAGGGTGAGTTGCGGCTCGCGTTACTGGGGCTGCGGGGCACCGTAATTCGGAGCGAGCAGGCGGTTGCGCACCAGATAGCTCGTCGCCCGCGACCAGCTTTCGTCGGTGTTGCCGCGCAGGTCAGCGCTCATTGTGGCGACCAGCCGCCCGGTGTGAACATTTCGCAGGGTGATGTTCATATTGAGGATCAGGTTCGAGACCTTCTGTACGAGCCCCGTAATGACGAGGTCGGCACCGATCTGCTGCGCGAGTTGTACGTCACAGCCGCCGCATGCCTGCAAATTCCGGCCTTGCGCCGCAACATTGAGCGATGACATGTCCAGCAGCTCGAAATGGCCGGATTGCTTCATCTCCTCGCGAAGCTGGTCGGCAGCATGGAGCAGTCTTGCCTGCTCGTCGCTGCGGCGTCCCTTCACCTCGCCTTCGAGGCTCGTATCCAGCCATTCGAAATTGAACACCGCCACTTTAGGCGCTGCGGCGTGAGCTGTTGCCGTCATCATCAGTAACAGCACGGTGATCGATAGGGCTCTCATCGCGGACCTCGCATCATTAAAATGCAACGCGTCGGCAGAATCCGAGGTTGCAAGCTACGATAATTGGTTCATGTTTCAAGCACGAGACCCTTCACCGGCGCCAAGCCGGGAAGGAGTAGCCGGAGGGAACATGATACGGTGGTTGATCGGCGCGATCAGTCTCTGCGCCGTGACGTCGTCTGCGCTGGCGGCCGAGCCGCTGATGATCAGCATTGGTTATCTCGGTCAGGCCGGCATCAAGGCAACCCTTTCGCTGGTCGAATTACCGTCCGAGAACGATGGCATCGCCGGCGCGCGGCTCGCCATCGAGGACAACAACACCACGGGCAAGTTCCTGAAGCAGCAGTTCGGGCTGGACGAGGTCCGTGTGATGGACGGTGACGATGTCGCCGGAGCCGCACGCGATCTCGCTGGCCGTAATACCTTCATCATTGCCGACCTGCCGCCCGATGCATTGCTGCAGGCGGCTGACGCGGTGCGTGACCGCGGCGGCATCCTGTTCAATGTGGGTGCCGCCGACGACCGCCTGCGCGAGGCGGACTGCCGGGCCAATGTGATCCATATCGCGCCGACGCGATCGATGCTGGCGGATGCGCTGGCGCAGTATCTGGTGTGGAAGCAGTGGAAACGCTGGCTGCTCGTGGTCGGCTCGCATGACGACGATCGACTTGAAGCCGACGCCTATCGCCGTGCCGCCGCGCGGTTCGGCGCAAAGATCGTGCAGGAACGCGTCTTCGAGGACACTGGCGGCGCGCGGCGCACCGATAGCGGCGTCACATTGATCCAGCGCCAGATCCCGGTCTTCACACAACAGGCACCGGCCTATGACGTCATGATCGCCGCCGACGAGAGCGAAGTCTTCGCCTCCTATTTGCCGTATCGCACCTGGGATCCGCGGCCGGTCGCGGGATCGGCGGGTCTGGTGCCGACCAGTTGGCATGCTGCACAGGATCAATGGGGCGCGGTGCAGATCCAGAACCGCTTCACCAAACTGAACGCGCGCCGCATGACAGCGCGCGACATGCAGGCCTGGCTTGCGACCCGCATGATCGGCGAAGCCGCGTCCCGCACGAATTCGGGCGACGGCAAAGCCATTCTGGCGTTTCTGAAGTCGCCCGATTTCTCCATCGCCGGCTTCAAGGGTCAGCGGCTCACGATCCGCGACTGGAACCTGCAGCTACGCCAGCCGATCCTGCTGGTCGACGGGCGCATGGTGATTTCGGTCTCGCCGCAGGAAGGCTTCCTGCATCAGGTCTCGGAGCTCGACACGCTCGGTATAGATCGCCCGGAAAGCAAATGCAGGCTGAAATGATGATGAACAGATCGAAGATGCTGCGCCGTGTCTGGCTGTGCGGCGCGGCGGCATGGCTTGCAGCAGCGGCGCCTGCATCGGCCTTTCTCGCTTATGTGTCGAACGAGAAGAGCAACACGGTTTCGGTGATCGACACCGATAGCTGGACCGTCACCGCGACCATCAAGGTCGGTCAGCGTCCGCGCGGCATTGAACTGACGCGCGATGGCAAATCGGTACTCGTTGCGGTTGGCGACGATGACACCATCCAGATCATCGACGTCGCCAGCCAGAAGGTGGTCGACTCGCTGCCATCCGGTCCGGATCCCGAGCTGTTCACCCAGGATGCCGCCGGCAAGGTTCTCTATGTCGCCAACGAGAACGACAACACGGTGACCGTGATCGATCTCGAAAAACGCGTGCGCATGGGCGACGTGCAGGTCGGTGTCGAGCCCGAAGGCATGGCGATCAGCCCTGACGGCAAGATCCTGATCAACACGTCCGAAACCACCAATATGGCGCATTTCATCGACACCGCGACGCGCGAGATCGTGGCGAATGTCCTGGTCGACGCGCGTCCGCGCTTCGCCGAATTCAAGCGCGACGGCTCGGAGCTGTGGGTGTCGTCCGAGATCGGCGGCACCGTATCCGTGATCGATCCCGCCAAGCGGGTCGTGACCGACAAGATCGAGTTCAACATTCCCGGTCTGCGGCGCGAAGCCATTCAGCCGGTCGGCATCGGCATGACCCGGGATGCCAAGATCGCGTTTATCGCGCTCGGCCCCGCCAATCGGATCGCCATCGTCGATGCGGCGACCCACAAAGTGATCAAGTATCTGCTGGTGGGCCAGCGGGTCTGGCACATGGCGTTTACTCCCGATGAGAAATATCTGCTGGTCACCAATGGCGTCTCCAACGATGTCTCGGTCATCGACGTCGCGGCACAAAAGGTCATCAAGACCATTCAGGTCGGCGAATTGCCCTGGGGCGTCGCCATGGCACGGCCATGACCACCATCGACACATCGCGCCCTGAACAGCTCGCGCACGACGCGCCCGAGCCGATTGGCGTGCCGGCGGTCACGCCCGCTCTGTCGGTCGCAGGCATCAGCCATTGCTATGGTCGTCGGCAGGCGCTGTCGGATGTCTCCTTCAATGTCGCACCGGCGAGTTTCACGGCACTGCTCGGCCTCAATGGCGCGGGCAAGAGTACGCTGATTGCGCTGATCACCCGGCTGTTCGGCATTCAAACTGGACGGATCGGCGTATTCGGCCACGACATCAGCGATGCGCCGAGCGAAGCCTTGCGGCTGCTTGGCGTGGTGTTTCAGCCACGTACGCTCGATCTCGATCTGTCTGTCATGCAGAACCTGCTCTATCATGCCGCACTGCAAGGCATCGCGCGGCGTGAAGCCCGGCTGCGCGGCGACGAGGTGATCGCGCGCATCGGCCTTGCCGACCGGGTGAACTGCCGGGTGCGCGATCTCTCCGGCGGACAGATGCGACGCCTCGAGATCGCTCGCGCATTGCTGCACCGGCCGCGGCTGCTGTTGCTGGACGAAGCGACCGTCGGTCTCGACGTGCAGGCGCGCGCTGATATTCTTGCGCATGTCCGGATGCTGGTCGCCGAACAAGGCATCGGCGTGCTGTGGGCAACACATCTGTTTGACGAGATCGCCGCCAGCGACGATCTCGTAGTGCTGCATGGCGGCCATGTGCTCGCACGCGGTTCCGTGACGCAGATCCTGAGCGAAACCGGCGCGCCCAATTTCGACATGGCTTTCCGGGGCATGACCGAGGCGGCCGACCGGCGCGGGAGGTCATTGTGAGTACGACATTCGTCGCGCATGAGCGTCGCAAGCTGGGTTTCGGCAATTATCTAACCTGCCTCAACGGCATCCTGTGGCGGGAAGCGCTGCGCTTCCTGCATCAGCGCGAGCGTTTCGTTTCGGCTCTGGTGCGTCCGCTGGTCTGGCTGTTCATTTTCGCCGCTGGCTTTCGGCAGGTGCTTGGTATTTCGATCATCCCGCCTTACGAGACCTATATTCTCTATGAGGTCTATATCGCGCCCGGCCTTATCGCGATGATCCAACTGTTCAATGGCATGCAGT
This sequence comes from Tardiphaga sp. 37S4, assembly GCF_021044645.1. Taxonomy (NCBI): domain Bacteria; kingdom Pseudomonadati; phylum Pseudomonadota; class Alphaproteobacteria; order Hyphomicrobiales; family Nitrobacteraceae; genus Tardiphaga; species Tardiphaga sp. 37S4. The sequence goes on from NZ_CP088008.1 coordinate 347,610, forward strand.
CCTCGTTATCGATGGTCTATGACCGCGAGATGGGGAATATGCGGACGCTTCTGGTCAGCCCGCTGCCGCGCTGGTTCCTGCTGGTGTGCAAATTGCTGGCCGGGACCGTCGTCTCCCTGCTGCAGGTCTATGCGTTTCTCCTGATTGCATGGTTCTGGGACATCGCTCCGCCGCTCATCGGCTATCTCACTGTTCTACCGGCACTGATCCTGTCCGGATTGATGCTGGGATCGCTGGGCATGCTGATATCGTCGCGCATCAAGCAACTGGAGAATTTTGCGGGGGTCATGAACTTCGTGATCTTCCCGATGTTCTTTGCGTCGTCCGCGCTTTATCCTTTGTGGCGCGTGCAGGAGGGCAGCCCGATGCTCTATTATCTCTGCCTGTTCAATCCCTTCACCCATGCGGTCGAACTGATCCGCTTCGCGCTCTATGACAAGGTCAACTGGGTCTCCCTTGCCGTTGTCGCGGGCTGTACCGCCGTATTCATGATCGGTGCAATCATTGCTTACGATCCCGGTCGCGGCCTTGCCCGCCGGGCACCAGCCGGGGGCGAGACATGAACAGAGCGATCGGCATCATCACAGCACTCTTGTTGATCTGGTCGGGCACTGCGCAGGCCGCGGATCCGCGTTATCCCGACTGGCCGTGCATTCAGGCCAAAGTGCCGGAAATCTCGCTGGCCGCCGTCTGGGCCGGACCGCCGATCGACGATGTCGCCAGCGCCTGGAAGGACGACGCGGAGGTCAGCGCACTTGTCGAACGTCTGGCGACACGGCGCGTACCCGTTGAGGAAGCGCAGAAGGCGATCACGGATTTTCTGTCGCGATCGCCGGACAAGGCCAGGTCAGGCAAACTGATCTTCGCCGGGCTGTTCGACAGTCTGAACGCGCAGCGCGCGACAGTGCTGGCCGGTCTCGAACGCGTCACGCGTAAACAGCGCGAAGCCGCCGACCGGGTCCGCGCCGACACGGCCATGCTGCAGACGCTGCAGAGTGCGTCACCACCCGATCAGGCGAAGATCGACGAACTCAACAACAAGCTGCTATGGGAAGCCCGCATCTTCGACGACCGACGCCGCGTCGTCACCTTCGTCTGCGAGGTGCCGACGCTGATCGACCAGCGGCTGTTCGCGCTCAGCCGCACCATCCAGCAGGAGATGGAATAACATTGCGTGGCAGGGCGTGGACTCATTTGAGTGTAGCCAAATCCGGATTGATACGAGCTTGACGAACGCCAGATAGTTGGCTGCGAGTTCGTCGTATCAGGTCGCGACGCGCCGATATTGCTCCGGTTTGGACGCTCGAAGCACGTCTAAGCCGGTGCCTTCAACCGGCAAAGAACGGAGGACCGTACTTCCGCGGTCACCCCGTAAGCGGACATATCCCGGACATGCCAAATTCGACGTGAATGACCGAACTCGGACATGGCGGCCTGTCCCTACAGCGACCAACGTGCTTTGATGATCACCATCGAAGCGTCGCGACTTCTTACCTTGCCCACACCGGCAATCCATGTCCCACAATCCAGCAGCTGAAAGCATGTCCAGGTCTCGTGTCCGGCGGCTTTGAGGGGGAGCGAGCTTGAAGCAGATCGGCCTTTTCGAAATGCGCCGATTGGAGGCGTTGAGCAACACCATCTTCGGCGTTGCGATGACGTTGCTCGCCTACGATCTGCCGAAGGCCAGCAGGTTCACAAAAGCGCCGGCCTGGATGGAGCTTGTCGGTGCCTACGCACAACCTGTCATCGCGCTGATGATCAGTTTTATCGTGGCCGGCGTGTTTTGGCTCAGCCATCATCGGCGGCTCACTTTCGCGCCGGAAGGCAGCCGCGGCGAAGTCTTCCTCAATCTGATCTTCCTGCTGTCGATTGTCATGCTTCCGGTGACGAATGGACTTTACGGCGCGTATCGGCTCGATAGTGTCGTCGCAGTAAGCTACGGCTTCCATCTGACAGTCATTGCCAGCTTGAACGCGCTGCTATGGGCTCTGGCGCTGCGAGGTCGCCGCAATTCCGAGTTGCTGGCAATCGCGGTCTTTCCGGTCTTTGCACTCGTGCTCGCAACGGTGATGGCCGCCGTCGCTCCATTCGTTGCGCAATTCATGTGGTGCCTGGCCTTTGGCGCGCCTCTGGCGGGCTGGTTGGCGGCCCGGCGCTGGCCGCCGAGAACGAATTAGCCAGCTCGATCTCTGCCAAGGCTTCTTCGTATGCAATGGCTAGCCGCCCCGCGATGGGCGTCTGCCGTCCGCTCCAAGTTTATGGGGTCACGCCCTAATTCGCCGGCGGCCGCGGTTCAGGCTGCGCATCCGCCAGCGGTAGATCCTCCAGCTCCCAACCGTCGGTGCCGTCCGGATACCAGACGACATGACTGTAGCCATAGGACAGCGCGCGCTTCGCCGCATTCCAGGACATCCAGCAATTGGCCTGACAGTAGATCACCAGAAGCGCGTCTCGCCGGCCGGCCGATGCGCGCGCGAGACCGTCCTGCAGATAGGCCTCGGTCTCGGCGGCCAACCTGCCATAGCCGGTGTCGGGCAGCCACAGGCTGCCCGGAATGTTGTGCCGCGGCTTGTCGCGCCAGACCGTTTCCGGCGGCAAATTGGCCGGCTTCGGCGGACGCGGCATGACATCAATGAAGGCGCCGCGTTTGTCGCGCCAGATCGCCTCCGCGTCTTTCGTCGTGATGACGCGTCCGCCTTTCAGCGTCGCCGGCACCGGTGCGCGATAATTGTCGGTGCGATAGTCATCGGGCTCGGGCACGGCGTCCTGCGCCTGGGCCGACGTGACCATCACTAGTGCCATCGCGAGAAGGATGGCGTAGCGCATGATCACGGCGACTTCGCCGCCGCCTCCGGCCCGATCGGACGGTTGTTCTCATCGAGAATGGGAACACCGAAATCGAGCAGCACCTTGTTGATGGCCGGCTGGTTTTCCTGAATCAGCCGGTTGAGCTGTCGCTTCCAGTTCTGATCCGCGGAGCGCACGCCCATGCCGATGCGATAGACGAGGCGGGGGCCCGTGGTTTCCTTGACCAGCGGCGTGACATGAAGCGGAGGATTGGCGTTCTTGGCGTAGAAGCCCGCCATAGGCCCCCACAGGATCGCTGCGTCGATATCGCCGGATGTGAGATCCTTGATCATGGCCAGTGCTGATGAATCAATGCGGGTATCGATCACCAACGGATAGGGCTTCGCATTCACCATCAGGCCGTTGACCGCCATATTGGTGGCCGGCGGCGTCCCCGCCACGATGCCGATATGCTTGCTCTTCAACCTGGCGTCATCCAGTGTCGTGACATCATCGAGACCGGCGCCGGTCTTCGACACCAGTGCATAGGCCGTCCGGTAATAGGGATTGGTCCCCTGGACGAGGTCGTCGCCCTGCGGGAAGCCCATGATGACATCGCAACGATGCGCGCCGAGAGTCATGCGAACGAAGCCCGTCGCCTGCGGGAAATAAACATAATCGAGTTTCTTCTGCAGTTTGGCTGCGAACAGCTCGGCGAGCTTGTTCTCCAAGCCCTCGCCCTTCTCATTCGAGAACGGCATGTTACGCGGATCGGCGCAAACGCGCAGCGACTGCGGGTCGACCAGCTCGATCGAGAGATCGTCGGTCGCAGCAGTCTGGCCAAGCGCGGTGCATAGGCCCTCAAGCAACAGCGCACTCGCAAAGAGCGACGTCAGTAGCGCGCGACGTTTTCCGGATCGTTCCGCTCTGTGGTGCATGCGCTACCTGCCGTTCACATTTGATGGGTGACACGACAAAAACCTAGGCCTCTCGTTTTAAGCGTGCAAGATGCAATGGGGCGCTTCCGATGTTGCGCCGCACTTTCCGGGTGATTGCAGAATCGCTGCTTGCCCCGGAGTGATATGGAGATGCAAATGACATCTCGCTTTGCGATGCATGTAGCGCTCATCATGCTGGCAATGCTCGCATCTGCTCGCGCGCAACAACAGACTTTGGCGATCAGTGAAATCGCGCCGGGCGTCTTCATGCATCAGGGGCGCATCGCCTTGATGTCGTCAGACAATGACGGCGCCGTCGCCAATATCGGCGTCGTGATCGGCGATCGGGCGGTTGCCGTGATCGACACCGGGGGCAGCGTGCGGGAAGGGCGACAATTGCTGGCTTCCATTCGCGCACATACAGACAAGCCCATTCGTTACGTCATCAACACCCATGGTCATCCCGATCATATGTTCGGCAACGCCGCCTTCGTCGCTGACGGAACCGAGTTCGTCGGCCATATGAGGCTGCCGCAGGCACTGGCCGTACGCGGGCAGTATTATCTCGACGCATTCAGGCGCAGCATGGGCGACGCGCTGATCGATGACGTCCGTATCGTACCGCCAACCCGGCTTGTCGATGGAGAGCTCGTCCTCGATCTCGGCGGGCGCACACTTATCGTGAAAGCTTGGCCCACCGCCCATAGCGATAGCGACGTCACGGTATTCGACACGGCGACGAAGACGTTGTTCGCTGGAGATCTGGTTTTTCTCCGCCATATTCCCGTGCTCGATGGCAGCATCCAGGCGTGGCTCAAGCTGCTGGACGATCTCGCGGCGCTGCCGGCCGAACGCGTCGTTCCCGGCCATGGTCCGGTGAGCATTTGGCCGCAAGCCCTCGCCGCTGAACGCCGGTATCTCGAAACACTCGCGTCCGGTATCCGGAAGGACGTCATCGATGGCAAACCGATCGCGGAAGCTACGAAACACGCGGCAGAAGCCGAGCGCGGCAAATGGGAGCTTTTTGACGACTACAACGTCCGCAACGCAACTGCAGCATACTCACAATTTGAATGGGAATGACTGCCGGTTGGGGTAGTATCAAGCGCGTCGCTTCTTCCCTTGCGAGGGCCGTACCATGCCGGAATTTGCAATCCGCAGCGTCTGTGCCGCCATCCTGCTGAGCGCCGTACTCAGTCCGCATTCTGTGTCCGCGGCCGGTCCGGAGCCTTACGATCCATGGCCGGGGCTAGTGCAGGATATTTTCGACAGCCGACCGATGGAAGACGGCAGCAACCTGATTGCACTCGAGATGCCGACGCGCGCGGAGGATGCCGCCATCGTGCCGGTGACGTTGCGCCTTAAGCCGACATTCGACGCGCGCCCGCGGGTGGTGACGATCACGCTGGTGATCGACCAGAACCCGGCGCCTATGGCCGCGAAATTCAAGCTCGGGGCCGACGCCAATGTCTCGGAGATTTCAACGCGTGTCCGTATCAACAATTACACCAACGTCCATGCCGTCGCGGAGACCAGTGACGGCAAGCTCCATGTGGTGCAAACCTATGTGAAGGCGTCCGGTGGCTGCTCTGCGCCTGCGGCGAAGAATGCCGAAGAGGCCAAGGGCCGGTTGGGCCAGATGCGCTACAGGGAGTTTGCTGGAGCGCAAAACGAGGAAAAAAGTGGGACGCGCGAGGCGCAGGTCATGATCGGCCACCCCAATAATTCCGGCTTGCAGATGGATCAGGTCTCGCAACTCTATATTCCGGCCCTCTATGTCGACCGGCTCCAGCTTTGGCAGGACAGCAGCCCGGTCCTGTCGGTGGAGGGCGGGATCTCGATCTCCGAAGACCCGAATATTCGATTCACTTACGTCTCAAATGGCGCAAAGACGTTCCGCGCCGAGGCCAAGGACACCGATGGACATCAGTTCAGGCATGAGTGGAAGGTCAATGGCTCCGGCATGTAACGCAGCGCATCATGCAGAGCATAGCGCTAGAAGCAGCGCACTTCAGCCTCGGCCTGGGCACGCCTGACGTCATTGATGGCGCTGTTAGCCTGCTCCGAGGTCCGGAACTGGGCGCTCAGATTGCCGCGCACCTGCGACATGCTCAGCGCCGTTTCAGCCGTGATGTAGCGGGTGTAGGGCACCAGCGACGCCACGACATCGATCGAGCACGAACATTGCTCGATCGACTGCCGGGTTTCGCCATTCGCTTTCATGCAGCCGAAGACATATTCGGCGCGCGCGGAGGTCGGATAGTCATTGACCTCCGCCGCCCTTGCCGCCCCCGACAAAACGGCAACGGCCGCAAACGCGACGAGATATCCTGTCATTCGATCGGGTCCCACGAGAGCCTCGCAAAGCTGGCGAAGACGACTGGCAAACTATACTAAGAAAACGAAACGGCTCAATAAGCCGAACAGATATGGAGGGGACATGTCACGCGCATCTCTATCGATGGCTGTCATATTGTTGCTCATGGCAAGCCAAGCTCATGCTCAGGGCAAAGCCGGCAAGGGCATTCGGCTCTGGAACCTGACGACATCAACCATTACCGGGTTCCAGCTGTCCCCGGCAGGAAAGCAGCAATGGAGCGCCAACCTGACACTGGCGGACAAGGATAAGGAAGTCGATCACGACGAGCGGCTGCGCATCACGGGGATAGAGCCCGGCAGTTACGACGCCAAGGTCAGCTATTCCGAGGCACGCCAATGCCTGGTCAGGAATATCGAGATCAAGGCCGATGCTGTCTTCTCGATTGCGGACAAGGACCTGCAGGACTGCAACAAGTAACGATCATGCCTTGTCATGGCCATGCGGATATTCGCAGCGCCACTTCACCGCGGTCCATTTCGGGTGTTCGCCGATCCACTGGGCAATGTAGGGCGGCGCTGCCATGGCGCATTGATGCAGCGAGAAGTCCGCCGTGAACGACAGGTTTCGCTCTTCGCAGGTGTTTGGCGACATTACCGCGCACACTGTCAGGACCAGATTGATCATATTCATGTCGGCATCCCAGATCGTTCACCGGACGATAACATCTGAAATACGCGCCCGTCAGCGCGAAGTTTCGGCGATTTCCAGGCTAAAAATTGATCCCGTAAACCAGACGGGCCTGGTGACGCTCAAAACTGACCAGATCCAGCGACGATCCCGGCACCTCGGAGCGGCCCCATACTTGCGTGCTCCAGCTTGCAGTCAGCCGTGATCGGTCCGAAAGCTGGACATAGGCGGTTGGCCCGACGAACAGCGCCTGACCAGCCAGTTCGCCAAGGCCGATCCCTTCATATCGGCGCATATAGCGCGCTTCGCCGCCGAGAAGCATGCCGGGGCGCACCTGCATCATGACGCCGAGCGCCGCTCCGATGCTCGCCTCGCGTTCCCGCGTTCCAGTATCGACATAGCGCGTCCATTCCGGCTGATAGATCAGATTGAGCGCCGCAACGGCAACGTCAGGGACGATCTCTCGATCGAAGGCCAGCGTGAGCCCAGTGCCGTAGCTCCTGACCCGCGCTGCGCTCGTTTCGTCGATCCCGTTGAACTGCGTGTCGATCGCGAGCGTCATGCCGACGGGGGCCGTCTCGCGATCAAGAAATCTGTAGCGGAAATCCAGCGATGCCCCCTGCCAGGCAAGCGTGCGCTGATCGGCGAATCCGGGAACGCCAGTGATCCGATGGGCCGAGAAACTGCTGCCGATCTCGATGCGAATGTCCTTGGCGGGAACGAACTCCAGTTCGAATTCTTGCTCGCCCGCGCGATAGCGACCGCCGGATTTGCCGAATCGCCCGGTCGTCTCGCTCTGGAATTCCCGCTCGCCCACCCGGCCGACGTCACTGCCGATCATGAAGCCGAAAATATGCTCGGTATCGATGTCACCGGCCTGTGCGCGCGGCACGGCCAGCGTGCTGAATGCAAGAATCGCCGCGTAGACTGTCCTGACGCCGCGCTGCACCTGCATCCAATCCTGTCATCGAAGAGAGGCGTATATATTATATATAGAGATAATGCACCGCGCGAGCCTAGCCGAAATTGGCTCAGCCGCGAAGACGTCCTGCGATTGACTTGAACATCGCATCAGGATCGGCATGCTATACGCATGCGGCGCGCCGTTAGTGCCAATAGTCAGGGAAGGATATGTCCATGGCGAGACTCCTGGTCCTCTACAAAACACCGAAGAAGCCCGCAGCCTTCGACAAATACTATCAATCTGTACATATCCCGCTGGCAAAGAAGATTCCGGGGCTGAGACACTATGGTGTCAGCACAGGGGGCGTCACAACGCCGACGGGTGACAGCGATATTCATCTGGTCGCGGCGCTGGATTTCGAAACGGTTGCAGCGCTCAAGCTGGGCCTCGCCTCGCCGGAAGGGCAGGCTGCAGCAGGCGACCTCGCGAATTTTGCGGATGGCGGCGTAGATCTTCTGATTTTCGATACGAAGGACGCCTGACAGCCGCAACGCGGGTTCAGCGGCCTCTGCCCGGCTCACAAACCGCAGTCTGCGAGCCGGGAGAGATCGATCAAGACGATCAATCTGTCACTTACGGGCCGCGCAGGCGTACATGTTGATTTCCATGCCGACCTGCACTTCCACGATCTTCGGAGTCTTCCAGCTCATCTTGGTCTCCTCAGAGTTTGCGCGATGATTGCGCCGCCGCACGATAAGCAGTGAGACGACGTCTTTCAACTTAACTCCTCAGGTTGCGGCGCAAAATGTGCAGGCAACCGAAGTTTAACTACACTTCCTCGGTGAGAGCAGGCCGCTGATGGCCGTGATGCGCTTTGTGTATCGCGGATGGAGCCACGCCAAAATATTTCCGGAACACGCGACTGAAATGCGAGGAACTTGAGAAGCCCCAGGAAAATGCGACGTCCGTGATCGTCTTTCCGTTCTGCGCTTCCAGTTCCTGCCGGCAATTCTGCAGCCGCGCCTGCCAGATATAGTCGCTGACGGTTATCCCGCGGTCGCTGAACAGCATATGCAGATAACGTTTGGTGCAGTGCAGTGCAGACGAAATCTGATCGATGCTGAGCTCGGGGTCCCGCAAGTGTTCCCGAATGAAACCCTGCGCGCGGACATACATGGCTTCCGGCCCGACGCGATCGAGCGTCATGTCGACTTCCCGCAACGGCAACAGCAACAGATCAATCAGTGAATCGGCAACACCGATGGCACTGTTTGGCGATAGTCTGGTCGCTTCGTGGAAGGCGGCCTGTACAAATTCGTGTGCGATGCGCCCGGTGCCGGCGCGCGCCGACAGTTTGCAAGCGGCCAGATTTCCTGCACCGAGGCCGCGCTCATGCAGCAGCTCCTTGGGCACGATCACGACGTCATGGCGTGTAAAGGCCGGGCTGACGATGGTATGCGGGCACGACACATCATAGACGAGGCAATCGCCAGGCCCGATATCGATCCGGCGACTGTCCTGTTCGAAATGCGAAACGCCATAAGTTTGGAACACGATCTTTACGTATGGATGGTCGCTTTGCCGAATTCGCGGGGCTGCGTGGCCGATTCGATGCTGGCTCGCCTCGATGTGACACAATTTCAGCCGCGAAACCGATGTGCAGCTGATCAGCGCATCGAATGTGGATGCTTCCAGCGGATCGATGTCAAAACGCCCGCACAGATCGGTCAGCGCATCTGACCAAACCTGGATCTGCCTTGTCGGCGTCAATCCGGATGTGCTGAGAGAACTAAGCGTATCGGACATGAACAATTCACCGATGAAAGGTCATCACGTAACAATTCGTCACGAGACGGAACTATACTTACAGAACGAAGCACATATCGAACGAAGCACATATGGAAAAATGTGCGAAACAATATGTAACGGCACAGCCCGCAGCTCGTGAATTGTGGTCAGAGTAACTCACTTCTCCTTGTCGATCCTCTGACTCGATACCAGCCCCGTCAAGTGAAACATCACCCTTAGGTCGCAGTGCGGCGATCCGTGTGCAGTGCGAAAGGCGCGGGCTTTCCAGATACCGTTCAGGTTTTTCGTCAATGTACGAGAAAATTATCTTGCACGGGTTCTCTGTCGAGCAAGCCTGCTTCGCTCTTGGGCAAGTATGCAGCAGCGGATCTTGCTACTCATAGATACCAAAATGAAGCTGGGCCGCTTGACGAGACCCGGCATTATGTCTGGGAGGACATCACGATGCGAAAGGTGCTGCTTGCGACCTGTCTTGGCACAATGGCGGCCTCTGCCGCGAGTGTTGCCATCGCCAATGATGAACTGACAAAGATGGCGCAGAACCCGAAAGACTGGGTCATGCCAGCGGGCGACTACGCCAATACGCGCTATTCGAAGCTGAACCAGATCACGGCGGCTAATGTCGGCAAGCTGCAGGTGGCCTGGACCTTCTCTACCGGTGTTCTGCGCGGCCACGAAGGCGGTCCGCTGATCATCGGCAACATGATGTATGTGCATACGCCGTTCCCGAACAAGGTCTACGCAATGGACCTGTCGCAGGACAACAAGATCGTCTGGAAGTATGAACCGAAGCAGGATCCGAACGTCATTCCGGTGATGTGCTGCGACACCGTCAATCGCGGCGTTGCCTATGCGGATGGCAAGATCTTCCTGCACCAGGCCGATACCACGCTGGTCGCGCTCGACGCAAAGACCGGCAAGGAAGTTTGGACCGTCAAGAACGGCGACCCTGGCAAGGGTGCAACGGGCACGTCGTCCCCGCTCGTGGTCAAGGATAAGGTCCTGATCGGCATCTCGGGCGGTGAATTCGGCGTTCAGTGCCACATGACTGCCTATGACCTGAAGACCGGCAAGCTCGCTTGGCGCGCCTTCTCGGAAGGACCGGACGACCAGATCATGGTGGATCCGGAGAAGACCACCGCCCTCGGCAAGCCCGTCGGCAAGGACTCCAGCATCAAGACGTGGCAAGGCGATCAGTGGAAGATCGGCGGCGGCTGCACCTGGGGCTGGACCTCCTACGATCCGGAGCTGAACCTCGTCTATTACGGCTCGGGCAATCCTTCCACCTGGAATCCGAAGCAACGGCCGGGCGACAACAAGTGGTCGATGACCATCTTCGCGCGCGATGCCGACACAGGCATGGCCAAGTGGGTCTATCAGATGACTCCGCATGACGAATGGGACTATGACGGCGTCAACGAAATGATCCTCAGCGATCAGCAGATGAACGGCCAAAACCGTAAGCTGCTGACGCATTTCGATCGTAACGGCCTCGCTTACACCATGGACCGTGTCACCGGCGAATTGCTAGTTGCCGAAAAATACGATCCGAAGGTGAATTGGACCACCGGTGTCGACATGAACAAGTCGTCGCCGACCTATGGCCGCCCGAAAGTAGTCGATCAGTACTCCACCGAGAAGCAAGGTGAAGACGTCAACACCAAGGGCGTCTGCCCGGCGGCACTCGGCACCAAGGATCAGCAACCCGGGGCCTATTCGCCGGATACCCAGCTGTTCTATGTGCCGACCAACCATGTCTGCATGGACTATGAGCCGTTCAAGGTGAACTACACCGCCGGTCAGCCTTATGTGGGCGCGACGCTGTCGATGTATCCGCCTCCGGGCGAAACCCATATGGGTAACTTCATTGCCTGGGACAACAAGACCGGCAAGATCGTCTGGTCCAACAAGGAACAGTTCTCGGTCTGGTCGGGAGCGCTCGCCACTGCCGGTGGCGTGGTGTTCTACGGGACGCTGGAAGGCTACCTGAAGGCGGTCGATGCCAAGACGGGTAAGGAACTCTACAAGTTCAAGACTCCGTCCGGCATCATCGGCAACGTCACCACCTACGAAAACAATGGCCGGCAGTATATCGCCGTCCTGTCAGGCGTCGGCGGCTGGGCCGGTATCGGTCTCGCAGCGGGTCTGACGGATCCGACTGCCGGTCTCGGTGCCGTCGGTGGTTACGCAGCCCTGACCAACTATACCGCACTCGGCGGCGCGCTGACGGTCTTTGCACTCCCACAGTGAACTGACGCATCAGTCACCGGCGCATGGCTTCGTCCATGCGCCGGTCTTTTCTGAAATCGCATGCCGAGGACAAGCTATTGCGTCACATCTGGTCTGTCATTGCCACGATTGTTGTCGTGGCCTCCGGGAATACGAGCTTCGCCGAGAATGCCGGCGATCCGAAAGCCGTTAAATCCGAAGACGGCAAGTATTTGGACAAGGAGGGCAATCCGACCTTCAACGTTTCCGCGGATGGCACCATCGACTGGTACACATATTCGGGTTACCGGCGCTATCACTCGGAATGCCACGTTTGTCATGGCCCGGATGGGATGGGATCGACCTACGCACCGGCACTGAAGGACTCGCTGAAAACGATGAGCTATGGCGACTTCCTCGGGGTTGTCGCCAGCGGTCGCAAGAATGTCAGCACGTCGCAGGAAAGCGTCATGCCGGCCTTTGGCGATAATACTAATGTCGCCTGCTATATGGACGATCTCTACGTCTATCTGCGTGCGCGCGCCAATGATGCAGTCGGCCGTGTGCGCCCGGGCAAGCGTGAGGAAAAACCCGCAGCCTATACGGAGGCCGAGAGCGCCTGCATGGGGAAACCGCACTGATGCGGATCGCAAGCCGCTGACCTGCAATCCCGGATGACGCGAGCTCGGACCACACAGGACCGGATGACGCAAGATCAAACGACCGAGGGAGTTGAGAATGAAGACCCGCGCCGCAGTCGCCTTCGAAGCAAAGAAGCCGCTTGAGATCGTCGATGTCGATCTCGAAGGGCCGAAGGCAGGCGAAGTTCTGGTCGAGATCAAGGCGACCGGCATTTGCCACACCGATGCCTATACGCTCGATGGTTTCGACAGCGAAGGCATCTTTCCTTCCATCCTCGGCCATGAGGGCGCGGGTATCGTGCGTGAGGTCGGTCCCGGAGTCACCTCGGTCAAGCCCGGGGATCACGTCATCCCGCTCTACACGCCGGAATGCCGGCAATGCAAAAGCTGCCTGAGCCAGAAGACCAATCTCTGCACCGCGATCCGCGCCACCCAGGGCAAGGGAGTGATGCCGGACGGGACCTCGCGCTTCAGCTATCAGGGCAAGCCGATCTACCACTACATGGGCTGCTCGACCTTTTCGAACTTCACGGTGCTGCCGGAGATCGCGGTGGCGAAGATCCGCGACGACGCTCCGTTCGACAAGAGCTGCTATATCGGCTGCGGCGTCACCACCGGTGTCGGCGCCGTGGTCAATACGGCGAAGGTCACGCCGGGCTCCAATGTCGTCGTGTTCGGCCTCGGCGGCATCGGCCTCAACGTCATTCAGGGCGCACGGATGGTCGGGGCCGACAAGATCGTCGGCGTCGACATCAATGACGACAAGGAAGAATGGGGGCGCCGCTTCGGCATGACCCATTTCGTCAATCCGAAGAAGGTCGATGGCGACATTGTTCAGCATCTGGTGGGGCTGACCGATGGCGGTGCCGATTACACCTTCGATTGCACCGGCAATACCACGGTTATGCGCCAGGCGCTTGAAGCCTGCCACCGCGGCTGGGGTGTCTCCGTTGTCATTGGCGTCGCGGAGTCCGGAAAAGAGATTGCGACCCGGCCATTTCAGCTCGTCACAGGTCGCGTCTGGAAAGGCACAGCCTTCGGCGGTGCGCGCGGTCGTACCGACGTTCCCAAGATCGTTGACTGGTACATGAACGGAAAGATCGAGATCGATCCGATGATTACGCATGTGCTCAAGCTGGAAGAGATCAACAGGGGATTCGATCTGATGCACGAAGGAAAATCGATCCGATCGGTGGTCGTGTTCTGAATGCAGGCTGCAACACTAGAGTGCCAATACAACAATGCTTCACACAAGTGACGCATCATACCAGGAGGATAGACTGATGACTGTTCATATCCACCCGTCCGTCGACGGCGGTGTCAAACAAGGTTCAGGCCATTTTGCCGGCGGAACGCTGGTCTGCAAGTGCAGCGACAAACCGGTCAAGGTCGGCGTCAAAGGCGACGTCGCTCATAATCACGCCTGCGGCTGCACCAAATGCTGGAAGCCGAGCGGCGCGACGTTCTCTGTCGTCGCGGTGGTTCCGCGCGAAAACGTCACCGTACTGCAAAACGGCGACAAGTTGCGCATCGTCGATCAGGCCGCAACCATTCAGCGCCATGCTTGCACCGGATGCGGTACCCACATGTTCGGCCGCATCGAGAACAAGGGACATGCGTTCTATGGCCTCGACTTCATTCATCCCGAATTGTTCGAAGAATCCGGCTCGGCTGCACCGGGCTTCGCCGCCTTCGTCTCGTCGGTGATTGAATCCGGCGTGAAGCCGAGCGACATGGCCGGCATACGGTCGCGCCTCAAGGAACTGGGACTCGAGCCTTATGATTGCCTTTCGCCTGCGCTGATGGATGTCCTCGCCAATCACGTAGCAACGGCCAAAGCGGCCTGAGTCAACACGGCATATGAGCATCCGCCGGTGGCGACATGTCGCCACCGGCGTTGCTATTGGTAGATTTGCTCCGGCAAGGGGCTTCGACTTTGTGGGTCACCCGAATAATCGCGCTTCGGCGTCGCTGCGATCGACCCGCTGCTTTGTCGCGACAATACTCACAGCATTGACTGCACGGCGGAGTCGATGGCTCGACGACCGCTTCTGACGGGCAGCCGACATGCGGCAGAGCCTCGCCGCCCATTAATGTGGCAGCTCTGCCCAAATCATGGGAGCGGACGATCCAAATTATTGTACGTCCCGGGACAAGCTTTCTGCGGACATGCGCCCGTAGGCTTCTTCGAGGTTAGGAACATGGTTCAGGCCATGACAACGTCGAAGGAGCGATCGAATGGTCAAGTTGCATTTTGCTGACATCCGTAGGCTTTGGCCTGAAACGGGCGCGATGATCGGATGGCGTGCGGCGGCAGTGGGCGCGCTATTGGCGGTCGGCACCTTTGTTCCGATGTCCGCGCAGGCGGCCGTGCCGGCGGCTTGCGCCGAATTGCAGGCGAAATTTCCGGACTGGAAAGGCAAGACACTCGTCAACGCCATTAATCCGCATACACCGGGCTATGAATCGATCGATCCCAAGGATCCCAACAAATATATCGGTTTCGACATCGATCTCGGTGAGCAGATCGGCGAATGCCTTGGCTTCAAGCTGACCTACAAGGCTGTGACCTTCGCGGCCTTGCTGACCACGCTGGCATCGGGCCAGGCCGATATCGTGATATCCGACATCTATGCCACCGAGGAGCGCGCCAAGGCGGCCGATTTCATCACCTATTCCAAGGTGTTCGACGGCGTGCTCGTCGCCAAGGGTAATCCCAAGAAGATCACCGGTATCAACACCTCGCTGTGCGGCACGGCTGCGGCGGAAAACACCGGCTATGTCGAAGTGCCGTTGATCCAGGCGCTGGGGCCGGAATGCAAGAAGGAAGGCAAGGCGGAGCCGACCATCCAGCTCTATGACAACAATGCCAACTGCATCCAGGCGATCCTTGCCGGCCGCGCTGATACCTATATCAACGACGTCAACACCGTCGACAACGCGGTGAAAGCCTATCCGGACAAGCTCGAGAAGGCGGTCGCGGTGACGATCCCCTATCAGGTCGGCATCGCCGTTCCGAAGGACAAGCCCAAGTTCCGCGATGCGGTGAAGGCCGCACTCACCGAGATCTACAAGTCCGGTGATCAGCTCGCGCTGTTGAAGAAGTGGAAACTCGATCCGGAAAACCTGATGGAGCCCGGCCTGCTGACGGTGAAGTAACGCCAGCCCGCAAGCAAGGATCACTCTCAAGTAAGGGCTTTCTGCCTCCATGGAGCTGTTCCTCCACTATCTCAGCATGCCGTATATGATCGAGGGTATCCAGGCGACCTTGCAGGTCACCGCCCTCGGTCTGTGCGGCGGGCTGATCCTCGGTGTGATCCTGGCGTGGATGCAGCTCAGCAGATTCAAGCCGCTGGCATCCTTCGCCCGGGTCTATGCCGTGATCTTTCGCGGCACGCCGCTGATCCTGCAGATGGTGTTTGCCTATAACGCCCTGCCGCAGATCGGCATCAAGCTTCCCGCCATTCTTGCTGCCGGTCTGGCGCTGGCCTGCAACGAAGCACCATTCATCGCAGAGATGCTGCGCTCCGGCGTGCTCGGTGTCGACCGCGGCCAGGTGGTGGCCGGCCAAGCGCTCGGCATGACCCCGGGCGTCCTGATGCGCCGGATCATCGCGCCGCAGGCGATCCGGTCGATGATCCCCGCTTTCGGCAACGAGGCTGTCAGCGCGCTGAAGAACTCGTCGCTGGCTTCCGTCATCGCCGTGCAGGAGCTGACGCTGCGCTCGACTCAGCTAGCGTCCTCGACCTTCGATTTCTTTTCGATCTTCTTCGCGTCGGGTTTGATCTATCTGCTGCTCACAGCGGCGATCGCCGGCATCCAACTGCTTCTGGAATGGAAGTTCGACCTCGATCGCACGACCAGGCAGAACCAGTTCATGCGCTTCATGCCGTGGTATCGCGCGCTTGGCAGCGACGATCCGCTGGCGCCGCAGGCCGACATGTCGCCGGAAATCCTGCCCGACGGCGGTGTCACCGAACTGCCGCCGCCGCGGATGCGGCCGGAACGCGCCGATCGCACCAAACGCGCGGAGATGCTGGCGCGCAACAATGTCGCCGTCGAGGTCTCCGATCTCCGCAAGAGCTACGACAGGAACGTGGTGCTCGACGGCGTCGATATCACGGTCAGGATCGGTGAAGTGATCGCGTTGCTCGGACCAAGTGGTTCCGGCAAAAGCACGCTGCTCCGCTGTATCAACAATCTCGAACTGTGGAACGGCGGCGCCATCAAGGTCGCCGGCCGCCAGCTTGGCTTCAACGAGTATGGCAAGGCGTTGTCGCCGCGGCTGCTGGCCAATGCCCGCGCCGAAGTCGGCGTCGGCATGGTGTTCCAACAGTTCAACCTGTTCGGGCATCTCACAGCCAAGGAAAACATCGCCGGCCCGCTGCGCTGGGTGCACGGCGTCGCGCGCGCGGATGCGGACCGCCGTGCCGATGAACTCCTGGCGCGCGTCGGTCTCAGCCACCGCGCCGATGCGCTGCCGCGGCATCTGTCCGGTGGCCAGCAGCAGCGCGTTGCCATCGCCCGGGCGATCGCGCCCAATCCGAGCGTGCTGTTGCTGGACGAGCCGACGTCGGCGCTTGATCCCGAACTGGTCAACGAAGTGCTCGAAGTGATCCGCAGGCTCGCCGTCGAGGACGGTCTGACCATGATCATCTCGACGCATCAGCTGCGCTTTGCCAGCGAAGTGGCCGACCGTGTGGTGCTGCTCGCCGGAGGCGCGATCATCGAGGAAGGCCCAGCGAGTGAAGTCCTGACCAATCCGCGCAATCCCGTCGCGCAGCGTTTCCTCAATGCGATGGAGGCGGAAGTCTCGTGATCGCCGCGCCTGTGAAGTTCGTCCATTTGCTACCGAGGGCCTCAGCATGAAGCATCATCTTCTTCCAGTGTCGCCAAAGACCGTTCACTGGGGCTATTTCAGCAAGGTGGTCACGCCCGCGCTGACGCTGAAGTCGGGCGACCGTGCCACCATCGAAACGCTGACGCATCATGCCAATGACGATTACGAGCGCATGATCGAAGGTGATCCCGGCGCCGAGAGCGTGTTCAAATGGACCCGCGAGCACAAGGCCGTCGTCCGCCGCGGCTCCGGCCCGACGGAAGGTCCGTTCATCCGCGGCTCAGGCGAAGGCGTCGGCGTGCATCTGCTCACCGGGCCGGTGGCGATCGAAGGCGCGGAGCCGGGCGACGTGCTGGAAGTGCGTATTCTCGACGTGCGCCCGCGACCGGCCTGCAAGGCCTGTTATGCCGGCAAGTGTTTCGGCTCCAACGTTGCGGCCAATTGGGGCTTCCACTATCACGACCTGATCGAGGAACCGAAGCCGCGCGAGGTCGTGACGATCTTCGAACTCGATACATCGGGCGAGC
This sequence comes from Tardiphaga sp. 37S4, assembly GCF_021044645.1. Classification (NCBI taxonomy): domain Bacteria; kingdom Pseudomonadati; phylum Pseudomonadota; class Alphaproteobacteria; order Hyphomicrobiales; family Nitrobacteraceae; genus Tardiphaga; species Tardiphaga sp. 37S4. The sequence continues at coordinate 365,271 of NZ_CP088008.1, forward strand.
CGTTTGCCAAGGCGGTCTATAATTATGTCTGGACGCCGCAGACCGACCCCGATGGCATCCTGCATCCAACCATCGATTATCCCGGCGTGCGCGTCGATCACGCGACCATCAGGAAACGCGAAAACATCCTGCCCAACGTCAAGGTGCCGGCACGGCTGCATTTCGGCACCATGGGCCTCGCGCCATCCGAGGAGAATTTCGTGTCGTCGATCCCGCCGAGTTACACAGGCGGCAATATCGATGACTGGCGCGTCGGCAAGGGCGCCAAGATGTTCTATCCTGTGGCGGTGCCCGGCGCGTTCTTCTCGGTCGGCGATCCCCATGCCGCGCAGGGCGACAGCGAGCTCGGCGGCACGGCCATCGAGACCTCGCTGACCGGCGATTTCGAGTTCATCCTGCACAAGCATCGTGACCTCGGCGGTACGCCCCTCGAAGGCCTGACGCATCCGATGCTGGAAACCGCCGATGCCTGGTCGGTCTACGGCTTCACCTTCCCGAACTATCTCGCCGAACTCGGCGCCAATGCGCAGCTCGACGTCGCCAATCATTCCAGCCTCGATCGGGCCATGCGCGATGCGTTCCGCAAGCTCAGGCGTTTCCTGATGACCGTGCACAAGATGAGCGAAGACGAGGCGATCTCGCTGATGTCGGTCGGTGCGGATTTCGGGGTGACGCAGGTGGTCGATGCCAATTGGGGCGTCCATGGCACAATCCGCAAGAACGTCTTCCGCTGCGACTAAGCGGATGAAATTGCATTGAATTTGGCTATGAGGGTGATGGCGCGGTGATCCGGGAAGTTGCAGGGCAGGGCGCTGCGTCCTTCGGGATGGCACGGAGGTTGCTTCGCTTTGGCTATGAAGGTCGATGCATGAGCCTCCGTCCGTTCACCAGTGAATCCTACTCTGAAGACGACCGCCCCGAAGCATGGCGCGACGTCCTGGGTTCGATTGGCCTGCAGCCGACGGCTGCGACGACCACGCATCACGGCCACGCCACCGCAGTTCGTCGCACCTTCGAAGGTATTGCACTGGCCAAATTGTCTGCCGGCGCACAGGCGATCTCGCCATTGGCCGATCTCGCCAGCGACCATCCGCTGATGTTGCTGCCGCTTGAGGATGGCGTCGCGCTGAAGACCGCTGCGGGGCATCAGATCGTCGCCGTCGGGCATCTGCTGTTGCTGCCCCGCAAAGGGGACTGGAGCGTCGCATTCCAGCGCGACATGCGCGCGGTGGTGCTCTCGGTGACGTCCGATCCGCTGCACAGCCGCCGCGCCAGTGCATCCGCCATCGCCGATGTTCAGATCATAGGCCCCGGCGGCTTCGGCGACGTGTTCGCGCGTATGATGGAACAGGCGGCCCGCAACCTCGAAACATTGTCCGATGCCGAATGGTTGGCGATCGCACAAAGTCTTGCCGATCTGTTGCCGACCTTTACACGTCAACTGGCCGAGCCGACGGCCGATCTCAACAGCGGCACGGGGACCAAGGCGGCGACCTTGCATCGGCTGTGCCAAACCATCGAGCGACGCCTCTACGATGCGGATCTGACGCCGGCCAAGGTGGCGCAGGCCGAGGGCATCTCCGAACGTTATCTGCAGAAACTATTCGAAGGCACCGGCAGCAGCTTTACGCATTACCTGCGCGAACGCCGGCTGCAGCGCACCTGGGCCGATCTGTCGAATCCGTCCGAGGCGCATCACTCGATTTCCGAGATTGCCTTTCGTGCCGGCTTCAATGACTCCGCGCATTTCAGCCGCACGTTCCGTCACCGCTTCGGCCTGTCGCCGCGCGAATTCCGCCAGAATGAAGCCGAGCGCTTGACGGCGTCGGCGACGGCGGCGGGACAACGCGGCTGGCCGCAGGAAGCGCTGGCGCAGTTGCGCAGCCAGCACGCGCCGTCGACCGCGGGGAAGATTGCGCAGCCGGAGTCGGCCGCGACGATCACGCACGGCATCGCGGATGCTTCGAAGAACCAGCGGCACCATCATCTTGCCGCCGATGCATCTCGCGTGCACTGGGGCTATTTCAGCCGCTCGTTGTCGCCGCAGATCGAGATCAATTCCGGCGACACGATCACCATCGAAACACTGACGCAGCACGCATCCGACGATCCCGAGCGGATGATCAAGGGCGATATCGGCGCTGAGAGCGTGTTCTGCTGGACGCGCGATCAGAAGAATGTCGATCGCCGCGGCGCCGGTCCGATGGACGCCTCGATCTATGGCCGCGGTGCCGGTGAGGGCTTTGGCGTCCACATTTGCACCGGGCCGGTGGCGATCAGGGACGCGCAGCCCGGCGACGTGCTGGAGATCCGCATCCTCGACATCGTGCCGCGCGCCAGTCGAAATCCGGATTTCGACGGTCAGGTTTTTGGCAGCAGCGTCGCCGCGTGGTGGGGCTATCACTACAAGGAATTTCTCGCCGAGCAGAATGCGCGTGAGGCGGTGACGATCTACGAAATTCTCGATCACGACGACGTGCCATATGCGCGCGCGCTCTATTCGTATCGCTGGGAGCCGCAGACCGATCCGTTCGGCACCGTGCACAACACCTACGACTATCCGGGCATTCCGATTACGCCGGCCTCTGTACGGCGTCGGCATGACGTGCTCGACGGCATTCGCATTCCTTTGCGCCCGCATTTCGGTGTCATTGCCGTGGCGCCGCGCGAGGCTGATCTCGTCGATTCAGTGCCGCCAGCCTATTTTGGCGGTAATCTCGACAATTGGCGGCTCGGCAAGGGATCGACGGTCTATCTCCCGGTGTCGGTGCCCGGCGCATTGCTGTCGGTCGGCGATCCCCATGCCGCGCAAGGCGACGGCGAACTCGGTGGCACGGCGATCGAATGTTCGATGACCGGAACCTTCCAGGTGATCCTGCACAAGAAGGGTAATCTCGCCGGCCAGGCGTTCGCCGATCTCACTTATCCGCTGATCGAGACCGAGAGTGACTGGGTGCTGATGGGCTTCAGCCATCCGAACTATCTCGCCGAATTCGGCGCAAAGGGGCAAAGCGAGGTCTATGCGACCTCGTCGCTCGATCTTGCGATGAAGGATGCCTTTCGCAAGATGCGGCGCTTCCTGATGAACATCAAAGGTCTCACCGAAGATGAAGCGATCGCGTTGATGTCGGTCGCGGTCGACTTCGGTGTGACGCAGGTCGTCGATGGCAATTGGGGCGTCCACGCCATTCTGAGCAAGCGAGTGTTTGACCACACGTCAAAATCATAAGGTCCAGGAGACGCGCTGTTGCAATTTCACATGATCACCGGCGGGCCGAAGCCGGTCGCGCCGTTCAGCCATGCTGTGGAGACCGACGGCTTCGTGTTCGTCACCGGGCAGATGCCGGACACGCCGGTGATGCCGGGCGTGCTGCCCGATGGCATCGTGGCGCAGACCAAAGCGGTGATGGAAAATCTGCGCGTCGTGCTCGCGGGGCTCGATCTCGGCTTCGAGCACATCACCATGACGCGGATCTATCTCACCGAGTTCAAGCGCGACTACGTGGCGATGAACGAGACTTATCGCAGCTATTTTCCGCCGGATCGCCTGCCGGCGCGGACCTGTGTCGGCGTCACGGGCCTCGCTTATGACGCTCTGATCGAAATCGACCTGGTCTGTCGACGGCCCACATAATGGTCGGCGCGGAGAGATGGAAAACCTAGTTCGCCTTTTCGATCAAGCTTTCCAGCAGGCGCTTCAGGTCGGCCGTTGCCTTGTTGCCATAGTTCTCGGCGATATGGGCTTCCTGGCTCAGCGCCAGCGAGTTCAGCCGCTGGGTCAGTGTCTTGCCGCGGTCGGATATGAACATCACCACCTTGCGGCGGTCGTCGGGGTCCTGCACCCGGTAGACCAGCGCATCAGACACCATGCGATCGACCATCTTGGTAAGGGTCGGATGATTCAGCAGAACCGCATCAGCGAGGTCGCCCATGGAGTGACCCTTGCCGTCGGACAGCACTTTCAGAATGCGCCACTGTTCGACCGGCACGCCTTCCTTCTTGAAGCGCGCATCGAGCTGGCGATTAATTTCCCGGTTCGCCTGCGCCAGCAGATAAGCGAGGTGTTCGGTGATGGGCGTGCTCGGCGTTCTGGCCACGGTTGGGAAACTTTGCTGGAAGGGGTGATGAATATTAAGCGACTTTGCCTGATCCATATGCACGGGAATCGTTGAATATTCAATATTTTCCTCTACGATATTTTCTTTCGCACGATTTTACGGCCGATCAATTGACGCCGCACCGCCGCTGACAACGTCGAAAGGAGAGCGACATGCTCTCGTCACTGCAGATTGCAACGACCGGCGCGCTGCCGATGCCGGCGCCATGGTTGCTGAAGGGCTTTCAGGACAGCGGGGGAGGCCGTGACGCGATTGCACGTCCCGATCTGTTTCCGCGGCGTCGCAATCGCGAAAAGCTGCGCGTCGTCAATTTTATCGGGCTGTCCGGCCCGGCCGGGATCTGGGGCCTGGCGGGCACCAATAGCATGATGCTCGCGGCATCGGAGATCAATCGGCGCGGCGGCATTCTCGGGCGCGAGATCGAGCCGGTGTTTCATGACGCCGGCGGCGATATCGATGGCGTTGTCCGCACGGCAGCCGACATGATCGCGGCTGGTGATGCCGATGTCATCATGGGCTCTCATATCAGCGCGGTCCGCGTCGCGTTGCGCAAGGTGATCGCCGGGCGCGTGCCCTATATCTATACGCCTGTCTATGAAGGCGGAGAACGCACGCCCGGCGTGATGGCGATCGGTGAGACGCCGCGCGATCAGTCGCGCCCGGCCATCGAATGGCTGGCGAATGAAAAGAAGGCGAAGCGCTGGTATCTGATCGGCAGCGATTACGTCTGGCCGTGGCTGGCCCACAAGGCCACCAAGACATATATCGCCGGCGCCGGAGGGCGCGTGGTCGGTGAGGAATTCGTTGCGCTTGGCGAGCAGAATCACGATGCCCAGATCGCCCGTATCCGGGCCGCCAAGCCGGATGTCGTGGTCATCTCGCTGATCGGCACCGACAGCATCGTGTTCAACCGCGCCTTCGCCGAACATGGTCTCTCGTCGAAGGTTCTCCGACTGGCGGGGGCCATGGATGAAACGCTGCTGCTCGGCATGGGCGCGGATAGCTCCGAGGGGCTCTATTGTGCATCGGGCTATTTCGTCGACCGTGCGTCGGCGGCGAATGATGCATTCCGTGCGCAATATGAATTATCGTTCGGACGCTGTGCGCCTGTGCCGGGATCGGTCGCGCAGTCGAATTACGAGGGGCTTCGGTTTCTCGAATCCGTGGCGACCAAGGCGGGCTCATTCGACGTCCGGCCGATGCTGAACGCGGCGTCCAGCGTGGCCTATCACGGCGCCCGCGGTGAGGTCAGCATGCGCGGCGGTCGGGCGAAAATGCCGATCTATCTTGCCGAAGCAGACGGTCTGGATTTCAGGCTCATCCGGACATTCTAGGTCAGTCGCAGGCCCGATCAGGACGACCCTGAAAAATAATACTTGAAAAGGAAAATATTTCTCTTTCTAATGATGCGCGAAAGGCGACACCGTCGTCGCCTTGACGGCGTGGGCATCCCGAAGAATGCCGCGCCGGTTGCATCGCGGATATCAGGAGAAATCATCGTGGCCGTTTCACTTCCTACTCCCGATCAACTCCTCGCCGTCGCCGATCAGTGCGGCCTCGCGCTGTCCGATGAGGACGTCACCTCGTTCCGCGCGCTGATGCAGGGATCCGTCGATGCCTACAACGTCGTGGCGGCGATGCCCGACGAAGTACCCGAAGTGAAATATCCGCGTACGCCTGGCTATCGGCCTGCGCCGGAAGAGAACACGCGCAACGCCTGGTATCGCAAGTCGGTGGTGAAGGGTGCGCCCAGCGGCAAGCTCAAAGGCAAGACCGTCGCGCTGAAGGACAACATCATGCTGGCCGGCGTACCGATGATGAACGGCTCCTCCACGCTGGAAGGCTATGTGCCGGATTTCGACGCCACCATCGTCACGCGCATGCTGGACGCGGGCGCCGAGATCATGGGCAAGGTCCATTGCGAATCCTTCTGCATGTCCGGCGGCAGCCACACCAATTCGACGGGCAACGTGCATAACCCGCACAAGATGGGCTATTCCGCCGGCGGGTCGTCGTCCGGCAGCGCCGTTGTCGTGGCGCTTGGCGAAGTCGACATGGCAATCGGCGGCGATCAGGGCGGCTCCATCCGCATGCCGTCGTCCTTCTCGGGCACCTATGGCATGAAGCCGACCTGGGGTCTGGTGCCTTATACAGGCATCATGCCGATCGAGATTTTCGTCGATCACACCGGCCCGATGACATCCAACGTCGCCGACAATGCGCTGTTGCTGGAGGTACTTGCCGGCGATGACGGCTATGATCCGCGGATCAAGTCGCCGGAAGTGCCGGAATACACCAAGGCGCTCGGCACCGGCGTCAAGGGCATGAAGATCGCCATCGTCAAGGAAGGTTTCGAGCAGCTCGGCGCCGAGGACGCGGTCAACCGTAGCGTTCGCGAAGCCGCCAAGCGCTTCGCCGATCTCGGCGCGACAGTGGAGACGATCTCGATCCCGATGCATCTCACCGCGGCGGCGGTGTGGACCCCGATCGGCACCGAAGGCATGACGCAGACCATGATGGTGGGCGACGGCTATGGCCTCAGTCGGTCGGATCTCTATTCGACGTCGCTGATGGACGCCCATCGCGGCTGGCGCGGGCAGGCGGATTCGCTGTCCGAAACCACCAAGCTGCTGCTGCTGTTCGGCACCTATATCAACAATAATTTCGGACCACGCTTCTACGGTAAGGCGCTGAACATCTCGCGTCGCGTCACGGCTGCTTATGACAAGGCGCTGGCGAGCTATGATCTGTTGCTGATGCCGACCACGCCGATGAAGGCGACGCCGCTGCCGGGTCCCGGCGCGCCGCGTGAAGAAGTCGTCGGCCGTGCCTTCGAGATGATCTCCAACACCTCGCCTTTCGATATCTCGCATCACCCGGCGATGTCGATTCCCTGCGGCATGGTCGATGGCTTGCCCGTCGGGCTGATGCTGGTCGGCAAGCATTTCGACGAGATGACCATCTATCGCGCGGCTCATGCCTTCGAGCAGTCTGCCGATTGGAAGACGATGTGAGGCATCCATGCAGAAGCGAGGATCGGTGATCACGCATGGATAATCTGATCATGGCGGTCTTCGAGATCGCCAGTTTCGGGGCGATCGTCGTGCTGGTCGTGCTGGGGCTGGGGATCATCGCCAGCATGATGGGTATCTTCAATTTCGCGCAGGGCGAGTTCGTTCTGCTCGGGGCCTATGTCACCTATATCGTCCATTCCGCCGGCGCGCCGGTGTGGCTGGGCATGATCGCTGCACCCTTCGTGGTTGGTGCTTTAGGCTTCGTGCTGGAGCGGCTGATTGTCCGGCGCTTCTATGCCGCGCCGATCGTCGCCATGCTCGGTACCTATGCGCTCGGACTGATCATTCGCGAGATCGTGCGCGGCCTGATCGGCGGACTGTATCTCTCGGTGCCGGAGCCGGTCGGCGGCTCGGTGGCCATCGGCGGCATGCATTTCTCAACCTGGCGTCTGGTGATCATCGTGATCACCGCGCTGGTGATGGCAGGGAGCTATCTGCTTCTGGCGCGCACTGCGTTCGGCCTGCGCATCCGCGCTTCGCTGGAGAACCCGGCGCTGGCGCGGGCCTCCGGCATTTCGACCAACGCAATCTATGGTGCGACTTTCGCGTTCGGCGCGGCATTGGCGGGACTGGCCGGTGCGCTGATCGTCCCGGTGTTCACGCTGTTCGCCGATCTCGGCATTCGCTTTCTGATTCAGGGCTTCGTCGCCGTCATGGTCGGCGGCATCGGCTCCTTTGCCGGACCGGTGGCCGGCGCCGGCCTGATCGGCACGCTGAGTGCGGCGCTGCCCTGGGTGATCTCGCCCGTTATCGCCGATGTCGCCGTATTCGTGCTCGCCATCATCTTCATCAAATTCCGGCCGCAGGGCCTCGTTGCAGGAAAAGGGGTTTAGTCCAATGTCTCAAGACGCCAACACTCTCAGCCGTCGCCGCTTTCTCGGCAATGCGGCGCTGTTCGGTACGGCCATCGCTACCGGTGTCGGCAGCTGGGTCATCCCCGCAGGCTGGGCCAACGCGGCTGCCGGACCGATCAAGGTCGGCGTCGGCACCGATCTCACCGGGCCGATGGGCTATGCCGGCAATGCTGACGCCAATGTGGCCAGGATGGTGATCAAGGATATCAACGATGCCGGCGGTCTGCTTGGCCGGCCGCTGGAACTGTATATCGAGGACACTGCGTCCAATGAATCCGTCGCGGTTGGCAATGTGCGTAAGCTGATCCAGCGCGAGAAGGTCGATCTGGTCATCGGCGGCATTACCTCGTCGATGCGCAACGCCATCAAGGACGTCATCGTCTCCCGCGGCAAGACGCTCTATATCTATCCGCAGCTCTATGAGGGCAAGGAATGCACGCCCTATCTGTTCTGCACCGGGCCGACGCCGGCGCAGCAATGTGATGAATTCATCCCCTGGCTGATCAAGAATGGCGGCAAGAAGTTTGCGCTGCCCAGTGCCAATTATGTCTGGCCGCATACGCTGAACGTCTATGCCCGCAAGGTGATCGAGGCCAACGGCGGCGAGGTCGTGTTCGAGGAGTATTACCCTCTCGACCAGATCGATTTTTCGTCGACCGTGAACCGCATCATTTCGAACAAGGTCGATGTCGTCTTCAACACCGTCATTCCGCCAGGTGTCGGGCCGTTCTTCAAGCAGCTCTCCGAAGCAGGCTTCCTCAAGAATGGCGGGCGGCTCGCTTGCGTCTACTATGACGAGAACACGCTGAGCATCAATCAGCCGGCCGAGATCGAGGGCCTCGCAAGCTGCCTCGATTACTTCAAGGCGCTGACGCCGGAAGATCCGTTCAGTGCCAAGCTCCAGGCGGCCTATGAGAAACAGTTTCCCGGCAATTTCCTATTCGCTGCTGGCAGCGCCGCGACCGGCACCTATCGCGGCCTGAAACTGTGGGAGGCGGCCGTCAAGGAAGCCGGCAGTGTCGATCGTGATGCGGTTGCCAAGGCGCTCGACCATGCCAAGATCGCCGAAGGCCCGGGCGGTCCGGCCGAGATGGTCCCCGGTCAGCGGCACTGCAAGATGAAGATGTACACGGCGGTGGCCAAGGGCGGAAAGTATGAAGTCGTCGCGCGCAGCGCCGGTCTCGTCGATCCCAAGGAATGCTGAGTCGATAATCCGAATCTCGCGGGAGTGACCGATATCACTCCCGCTTTTCTTTCTCTCATGCTGGCGACCTGATGACCGAGACGACGCCACTCTCTGCCGTATCCCTGACGCGAGGCATCAGCGCATCGCGCCAATGGCGCGTGCTGCCGATGATCGAAATTACGGTGCTGGTCATTGGCCTGCTGCTGCCGCTGGTGCTGCAGGATTATCTCACCGTCTATGCCACGCGCGTGCTGATCCTCTGTCTGTTCGCGCTGTCATTCGACCTGGTCTGGGGCTATGCCGGCATCATGAGTTTCGGCCAGGCCGTGTTTTTCGGCTCGGCCGGGTATGGCGTGGCGCTGCTGGCGCGCGATCTTGGCATTACGTCCATCCTGCTGGTGCTGCCCGCCGGCCTTCTGATCGGCTTTGCCTTTGCGCTGCTGCTCGGCGGCTTTCTGCTGCTTGGTCGCCATCCGGCCAGCGTGATTTTCGTGGCGCTGGGCACGTTGACGGGCTCCTATGCCTGCGATCGGCTGGCGCGGGGGTGGTATTATCTCGGCGGCCAGAACGGCATTCCCTCGATCCCGCCAATGACAATCGGCAGTTATGAGCTCACGGAGGGACCTGCCTATTACTACATGGCCATCGGCTTCCTGATCGTGGTCTATCTGCTCTGTCGTTTCCTGATGCGCTCGCAATTCGGCCTCGCGCTGGCCGGCCTGCGCGAGAACGAACAGCGCATCGCCTTCTTCGGCTACAAGGTGCAGCACCTCAAGGCGATCATTTTCTCGCTGAGCGGGGCTATCGCCGGGCTCGCCGGCAGTCTCTATGCGTTTCACGAAGGCTTCGTCTGGCCCAACATGCTGGGCGTCGTGATTTCCACCCAGGTGGTACTCTATGTGTTGTTCGGCGGTTCCGGCACGCTGATCGGTGCTGTGATCGGCACGGTCGTCATTGAGGCTGTCAGCTTCTGGCTGTCGAACAGCTATCAGGACATCTGGCCGATCATTCTTGGCGTATTGCTGCTGCTGGTCATCCTGTTCCGGCCCGCAGGACTGGTCAGTCTGTTGTTGTCAGAGCGCGAGCGCGTCGGCAGTTTCGGCCGTCCGGGGAAGCGATAGTCATGGCGCTTCTGGAAGCAAAAGGCCTCATCAAGATATTCGGCAAGCTCACCGCGCTGAACGGTGCGGATCTCACCATCGCCCACAATGAATTCCACGGATTGATAGGTCCCAATGGTTCCGGCAAGAGCACGCTGATGAAATGTATCGCCGGCGCCGAGACACCGACGCAAGGCACCGTCACTTTCGGCGGCCACGATATCACGCAGGCCTCGCCAGCTGAGCGCGCCCGTGCCGGCATGAGCCTGAAATTCCAGATCACCAGCGTGCTGCCGGCGCTGACGCTGTATGACAACATCCTGTTGGCGCTGCAGGCGCAGACATCGCTGCTCAATCTGGCGCTGTCGCGCACCCGCGGCGTGCTGCATGACAAAGTCATGGCGATGCTCGAACAGTTTCGCCTCATCGATCGCGCCCACGAGCCGGCCTCCGCGCTGTCGCACGGGCAGCAGCAATGGCTTGAGATCGCCATGGCGCTGGCGCCCGAGCCGAAGCTCCTGCTGCTCGATGAGCCGACCGGCGGCATGAGCCTAGAAGAACGGCGCGTCACCGGCGAATTGTTGCAGCCGATCAAGGCGCGCTGTTCGCTCGTCATCGTCGAGCACGATCTCGATTTCATCCGCGACATCTGCGATCGCCTGACCGTGCTGGATCAGGGCCAGATCCTGCAGACTGGCTCGGTGCAGCATGTGCAGTCGTGTCCCAAAGTCCAGGAGGTCTATCTCCGCCGTGCCTGACGATAAATTCCTCGATATCCAGTCGCTGGATGCCGGTTACGGCCGCAGCCAGGTGCTGTTCGGCGTTACGGTCAGCGTGCCGTGGCGCGGCGGCGTCGCCATTCTCGGCCGCAACGGCGCCGGAAAAACCACGCTGATGAAGGCTATTGTCGGCGAGTTGCCGGTGCTCGGCGGTGCGGTGAGCCTCGATGGCCGCGATGTCGGCAAACTGCCGACCGAGCAGCGCATCCGCCGCGGCGTCGGCTATGTCCCGCAGGAACATTCGGTGTTTGCGAAACTCTCGGTGCGGGACAATCTCGCCGTCGGCGCGCTGACCAATCGCGACAGCGGGGCGGTTAACCGCGTGCTAGAGATCTTCCCGAAGCTCGGCCAGCGGCTCGATCAGTTTGCCGGCACATTGTCTGGCGGTGAGCGCAAGATGCTGGCGATCGGGCGCGCCATGCTGTCCGATCCCAAAATCTTGCTGCTGGATGAGCCCACTGAGGGCGTCTGGATCGGTGTCATCGAGGAAATTACCGAGCGCCTGATCCTGCTGGCGAAGGACATTGCCGTCGTCATCGTCGAACAGCATCTCGATCTCGCGCTTCGCGTCGCGAGCCGCGCTTACGTGCTGGATCGCGGCCGGGTTGCGCTGACAGGTTCGGCCGGCGAGATTCGTGACGATCCGAGATTGTTGCAGTATTTGGCGCCTTAGAGCCAAGCGAGATCGTTGGCACGTACCTCTTTGCAGCCTTCGCTTCAGGGTGAATAATGTCCGCGTTTGGCCCAACGCGGACATCGTCATAAAACGCTTCTGATCCGGAAGTCCGGCCTTACTGAGTGTTCGAGGTCGCCCTTCGGAGTGCCGGATTGCAGGTGGTGCATTTATTCAGAGGTTTAAAGTGACATCATAAATTCCGTGATCTTCCGTGTCGGCGATGATTTCGAAACCCAGCTCTCTACACATTTGAAGCATGATCGTGTTTTCGCGCATGATTTGGCCAACGATCTGTTTAAGCCCTTCGGAGCGGGAATACTCAATAATCAACTGCATCAAAGCCCAACCGAGCCCTCTGCCTTTGAGGTCCGATTGAAGGAGGATGGCATACTCACCGGAAACGCCGTCATCTTTACGATGCATCCTGACGACGCCAAGTGGCTCCTGGCTCGCCTCATCGAACGCGATGAACGCCATGGCTTTAGCGTAATCAATCTGCGTCAGGCTTACGAGAAATGGATGGGTGAATTCTTTGATGGCACCAAAGAAGCGAAGCCTGAGATCGCCTTTATTAACGTGGGAGAGAAGCGTCAGAACCGAAGGTTCATCCGCCGCCGTGATCGGCCGCGTAAAAATTCTCCAGTCAGAATTGAGAACGAGATGTCGCTCCCATTCGACCGGATAAGGACGAGTTGATCCACCGACCGCGTTCATGTGTGGCTCGTGGCCTGATCCGGCACTAAAAGCCACCCTGCAGCTTGGCAGAGAGCACCTTCAGAATACCTTCGTAAGTGGTGATCATCTTCTTGTGTCGATCGACTGTCTCGGCCGTTATGTCCTGCCAGTCGCCACCGGTGGCGCGCTTGCCGATCTGCAGTTCGCCAGCTTCCATAGGCGACATGTGCTCGTGGCATTCGTCCAGAGCTTCCCTGATGCCATGTGCGTATGTTTCGAGATTTATCATGGGGGCCTCGTTGGTTATATGGTGCAGACGGGTAGCCCGTCGAATGTCTCTCGATAGTTTGAAGCAGACGGTAGATCTCCTAGGCTGGATCAGAGATGCTATCAGCTAGGTTCCTTACGCAATAACGCGCGATGACCAACTCCTCGTTCGTCGGAATGATCCGGATTTCAACACTGCTATCCCAAGTGCTGATGCACGCGGATCCTGCATCGTTTGCGTCTGCATCGACGGCTAAGCCCAGCCAGCTCATCCGCTCGCAAACGCGCCGTCGAATTTCCTGTGCGTGCTCTCCAATCCCGCCGGTGAAGATCAGGCACTCCATGCCACCAAGGCTATTGACCATCATCGCTGTTTCTCTGGCGATGGACGTCACGAACAGATCGATGGCGTCGGAGGCATGCGGGTCTTTACTGGCGAGCAGTGCTCGCATGTCGCCTGATAGTCCCGACACACCAAGCAGCCCGGATTCTCGATAGAGCAGATTTTCGAGGTCAGTTGCCGACATTCCGCGCTCTTGCTGCAGATAGAGGAGCACGCCGGGATCAATGGCGCCGCAGCGGGTAGCCATCACCAGGCCGTCGAGCGGCGTGAAACCCATCGTGGTGTCGATACTGGCACCGCCACGCATGGCGCATAGGCTGGCGCCGCTGCCCAGATGTGCAATAATGCACCGTTTTTCGGCGGGAGATGGTGAGAGTTCCTGGAGTCGTCCGGCGATGAACTCGAACGACAGTCCATGAAATCCATAGCGGCGGATGCCGGTGTCGTGGAGCTGGCGTGGAATGGCAAAGCGGGTGGCGGAGGCGGGAAGTGAGTGGTGGAACGCCGTGTCGAAGCAGGCAACCTGGGGCAGTTCCGGCCGTTCGGTCATGATCGCACGTATCGGCGATAGACAGCGTGGCTGATGCAGTGGCGCCATCGGTGTCAGCTTTTCAAGCTCATTGACTATCGATCCCGTCAATCGGACCGGCGTTGCGAAGGCCAATCCGCCATGCACCACGCGATGACCAACTGCAATCAGATCGTCACTGGCAAGATAGCCATCGACCCAGTTCAACGCATCGAGCAGCAGCTCTTCTCCGTGGCCGTCTGCGACCTTGCGATGCCGATCATAGAGAATGGCTCCATCGGTCTCCTTGATCGTCAGGCGCGGTTCGACCTCGTGTTCGTCCAGACTCCCTCGGCAGAGCAATCTCGGCCCCCCATCCGATGCGATGTCGAATAGCGCAAGCTTGATGCTTGAAGAGCCGGAGTTCACGACAAGGACGGCATCTGGCATTGTTTGTCCTCAGTCGGCGGTGTGCTTGGTGAAGCGGTCTGGCCAGCTCCAATCGCGAATCTGCGGCATGTCCTCGCCATGGGCGCGCACATAAGTTGTGTGCTCAAGCAGCTTGTCGCGAAACTGCTGCTTGATCGCCGCTGCTGTGATGCCGAGGCGAGGAACGCGTTCGATGACGTCGATGGCGAGATGGAAGCGGTCGAGCCGGTTCAGCACCACCATGTCGAACGGCGTGGTCGTCGTCCCTTCCTCCTCGAAGCCGTGCACGTGCATGCCGGCATGGTTGGCGCGGCTATAAGTCAGGCGGTGGATCAGGTTGGGATAACCGTGAAAGGCGAAGATCACCGGCTTGTCCCGGGTGAACATGCCATCAAAGTCGCGGTCATCCAGTCCGTGCGGGTGCTGCGTCTTGGGTTGCAGCGTCATCAAATCGACGATGTTGACGACGCGGACCTTCAAGTCGGGTACGGCTTGCCGCAATAGGTCCACCGCAGCCATGGTTTCCAGGGTAGGCACGTCGCCACAGCAGGCCATCACGACATCCGGTTCGCTGCCTGTGTCTTCGGTGCCAGCCCAAGACCAGATACCGATCCCGGCGTCGCAATGGGTCGCAGCTTTCTCGATACCGAGCCATTGCGGCGACGGCTGCTTGCCGGCAACGATGACGTTGATGCGGTCATAGGTCCGAAGCACGTGATCGGTGATCCAGAGCAGGGTATTGGCGTCCGGAGGGAAGTAAATCCTGACGATATCCGCCTTCTTGTTGGCGACCAGATCGACAAAGCCCGGATCCTGATGGCTGAAGCCGTTGTGGTCCTGGCGCCAGACATGGGATGTCAGAAGATAATTGAGAGAGGCAACGGGGCGTCGCCAGGGTAGCGCCCGGGACACTTTCAGCCATTTAGCGTGCTGATTGAACATTGAATCGACGATGTGGATGAAGGCCTCATAGCAGGAGATCAGCCCGTGGCGGCCGGTCAGCAGATAGCCTTCCAGCCAGCCTTGACACAGATGTTCGCTGAGCACTTCCATCACCCGGCCGTCCTGGGCGAGGTGGACATCATACGGCTCGATGCCCTCCATCCAGACGCGCTCGGTCACGTCGAATACCGCGTCGAGCCGGTTCGATGCTGTCTCATCTGGACCCATTATGCGGAAGTTGCGCGCATCGGCGTTTAGCTTGATGACGTCGCGCAGGAATTGGCCCATCACGCGCGTTGCTTCGCCTTCGGTCCCGCCGGGATGGGGAACATCGAGGGCGTAGTCGCGGTAGTCAGGCAGCTTCAGCTCGCGCTTCAGCAAACCGCCGTTGGCATGAGGATTCGCTCCCATGCGCCGGCGACCCTGCGGCGCCAGAGCCTGCAACTCAGGTAGCAGCCGGCCGGCTTTGTCGAACAGATCGTCGATCCGGTAGCTGCGCATCCATTCTTCGAGCAGACTGAGATGTTCGGGATTGCCGCGCGGGTTGACAATCGGTACCTGGTGAGCGCGCCAGAAACCTTCGACCTTCAAGCCGTCGACTTCCTTGGGGCCGGTCCAGCCCTTTGGACTGCGCATGACGATCATGGGCCATTTCGGCCGATCCACCGTTGCGCGACCGTCACGAGCGGAAGCCTGGATCGCACGAATCCTGTCGATCGCGCGCTCAAGCGTGTGTGCCATCAGCGGGTGCATCATGGCGGGATCGCTGCCCTCGACGAACATCGGCTCATGACCGTAGCCATGAAACAGATGGCGTATTTCGTCGTCGCTCATCCGCCCCATCACAGTGGGATTGGCAATTTTATAACCGTTGAGATGAAGAATGGGCAGTACCGCGCCGTCATGCTTCGGGCTCAAGAACTTGTTGGAGTGCCATGACGCGGCGAGGGGGCCTGTCTCCGCTTCTCCGTCTCCGACGACACAGGTGACGATCAGGTCGGGATTGTCGAAGGCCGCGCCGTAGGCGTGCACCAGCGCATAGCCGAGTTCACCGCCTTCATGGATGGAACCGGGAGTTTCCGGAGCCGCATGACTGGGAACGCCGCCGGGAAACGAGAATTGTCGAAACAGTTTCTGCAGTCCGTCTTCATCCTGGGTAATGTCCGGATAGACCTCGCTATAGGTGCCTTCCAGATATGTATTTGCGACCATCCCCGGGCCGCCATGGCCGGGGCCGCAGATATAGATCATGTCGAGGTCGTGGGCGCGAATAACGCGATTCAGGTGCGCGTAGATGAAGTTTAGCCCAGGCGTGGTTCCCCAATGGCCGAGCAGGCGGGGCTTGATGTGGTCCTTGCGCAACGGCTCGCGCAGTAGCGCGTTGTCCAGTAGATATATCTGACCCACCGACAGGTAATTTGCGGCGCGCCAGTAGCGATCAATTAGCTGAGCCTCGTCGGTGCTGAGGAAAGCTTCTCCATAACGTGGCATATGCTGCACCTTGATCCAGTCGCCGCACCGCGGCAAATATCTGCCGCCAATATTCGCAATCGCTTGGTCGCAAATTTCAGCGGCTTGCGGGTGCGTCGCCGCGCAATGTACCGATCTTGAAGTGCTTCTTGGCGTAAGCGACGATTTGGCCATCGGTGGGATGGTCAACGGCCTCGACGCCGACAATGCGGCTGCCGATATGCGTATGCTCCCGCAGATAGGTCGCCAGTTCGGTTTTCGCCTGCGCCGGACCAATGATCAGAATCTCACCGGCATCACTCACCGCGTCCGCCACGTCTTTCATCAGTCCCTTGTCTTCGTGGATATGACCGCTTCCGATTTCGTTGGCCTTGTGATGAATGTGGCGTGTCTCGAATGTCGGATGGAGATCGAGTTGATCTGTTCCGGCGAGGCCGACATGGAATATCTTCGCTTCGCGATGGTCGATCCAAACGACGGCATGAAAATGATGCATCTTGTTTCCTTGTTTGCGATTTGCTCTCGCTAACTCGCGCTTGCAGCCGTGTTATCCTCTGCAGTAGCGAGGTACATGCTTGCTGTTGCGGAATATCGTCGCAGAACAGTACGACAAACGGTGAGCGGCCGTTTGACATACGTCAAACAGCTGTCACGTCAGAAACGATCTAATTGAAAAAGACCAGAATGCGCTTGATGATCTAGTTCACTTCATCCAAACCGCCAGAGCGGCGGAAGTTCCGAAGATAAGTTACAGGCCGACGATAAACGGAGTTTCGTGATCAGGCAGAAGGAACTTCGTTGTATGATTTGAGGGCGATCCGTGTCACCCAACATGTGGCCTCCACTTCAACCCGCGTGTCGTCCTGCTGACGACGCTCGATGGCGCCTCCACTGGCCTATTTTGGCATAAGCGCAGGAGATCGTCGTGATGAGTGCACCTTTGCTGATAGCCAGCGCCAGTGGCGATGCGCTCGAATTACGCCCAACAGGAAGTTGGACCGTCGTCAATGCGGCAACTCTGGAGCAACTATCTGCCAGCATAGCGCCGCAGCTCGCGCGGGCACGGTCGGTAACCGTGAACATGTCCGGCGTCCGGGAGCTCGACACGTTGGGCGCTTGGCTGATCGAGCGATTATCGCGACATTTGGCCAGCGGTGGCCAACGCGCGCACATTGTGGGAGCTGCAGAAGATTATATCGATCTGATCGAGGAATTAAGACAGGTCAATCGACGACGCAATCCGGATCCCACAGAGCGTAACTCCATCGCCGACAGATTGGAAATGCTGGGTCGGGCGGCGCTGGCGGCAGTTCTGGATCTGTCGGCTTTCCTTCAAATGCTCGGCGCGATTTGTCTGGCCGCTGTCGGTGTGTTTCGCCGTCCGAGATCATTTCGGCTGACATCATTGGTTTACCAGATCTATCGGGTCGGCTGGCAGGCGCTTCCGATCGTGGTCCTGATTACATTTCTGATCGGCGCCATTATCGCGCAGCAAGGCATCTTCCACTTCCGCAAGTTTGGCGCGGAGGCTTATGTGGTCGATATGGTAGGGATCCTGGTGTTGCGTGAACTGGGGGTTCTCATTGTTGCAATCATGGTCGCCGGAAGATCCGGAAGCGCCTACACCGCTGAACTAGGCTCCATGAAGATGCGCGAGGAGATTGATGCTCTATCGACGATGGGCCTTGATCCAGTCGATGTTCTGATCCTGCCTCGCGTCGTCGCGTTGATCGTCGCATTGCCGATCCTGGCCTTCGTAGGGGCGGTCGCGGCGCTTTACGGGGGAGGCCTCGTCGCATGGTTTTATGGGGGTATGTCGCCGGTGACATTCATAGCCCGGCTACATGAGGCGATCTCGGTGACGCATTTCGAAGTGGGTATCATCAAGGCGCCATTCATGGCGCTGGTGATCGGGATCGTCGCGTGCAGCGAGGGGCTTCGCGTGAAAGGTAGCGCTGAATCCCTAGGCAAACAAACAACGACATCTGTCGTGAAATCGATCTTTCTCGTCATCGTTCTCGACGGGCTATTCGCCGTGTTTTTCGCGTCGATAGGAATGTAACGATGCAGGAGAAAGATACGCATGTTGCCATCCATGTTGAGGACCTAGTTGTCGGTTTCGGCCGCCATATCGTCATCGATCATCTGTCACTCGATGTTCGGCGCGGCGAAATCCTGGGGCTGGTCGGTGCCTCCGGTGGCGGGAAATCAGTGCTGATGCGGACCGTGATTGGTTTGATTGAGCGGAATAGCGGGAAGATCGAGGTGATGGGGAACGATATCGGTCTGACGCCCGGGCGCCGGGCAAGGAATGTCGCTGCAAAATGGGGAGTGCTGTTTCAGCAGGGAGCACTGTTCTCGTCACTCACGGCATTGCAGAACGTTGAGTTTCCGCTTCGTGAGAATGCAACGCTCTCAGACGAACTCATGGCCGAGATTGCGAATGCCAAGCTTGAAATGGTGGGTCTCGCACCTGAGGACGGTGCCAAGTTTCCATCAGAGCTTTCCGGCGGCATGACAAAGCGAGTCGCGCTTGCACGCGCATTGGCGCTGGATCCAGCCATCGTCTTTCTCGATGAACCGACTTCCGGCCTTGATCCTATCGCAGCTGGCGATTTCGATACGCTGATCAAGACGTTGCAGAAGACGCTGGGACTCACGGTCTTCATGGTCACGCACGATCTCGCCAGTCTGAATACCGTTTGTGATCGCGTGGCCGCCCTGGCTGATGGAAAAATCGTCACGATCGGACCGATGAGCGAGCTGCTTCGATCCGAGCATCCATGGGTTAAGGCTTATTTCCATGGCAAGCGCTCCCTCATGCTCCAACCAAAGGCGATTTGATATGGAAACGCGCGCTCCTTTCGTCATCGTCGGCGCATTCGTTCTCGCAGCTATCGCTGCAGTGTTCGGCTTTATATTCTGGCTGCATAGCACCGGAAATTCAGGTCCGCGGACTGCCTATCAGATTCAGTTCGACGGCTCTGTGCCGGGTCTGCTGGTGGGCGCCGCGGTGCTCTTTAACGGCATTCGCGTGGGCGAGGTGACGCGTCTCGATTTGGCGGAGGATAGCCCCAGTCGCGTCAATGCAAGCATCTCCGTCGTGAACACCACTCCCGTTCGCAGTGACACAAAGGTGGGATTGGACTTCCAGGGACTGACGGGGGTGCCGGTAATCGCATTGGAGGGAGGTAAATTGTTGACGAATTCCGCTCCCGTGACGATGCTGGTAGCCGAACCCGGCGCTGGCCGCAGTATGACACAAGCGGCACGCGATGCCCTTGGGCGGGTCGACGGCGTTCTGGCGGACAATGCCGCGCCGCTCAAAAGCACGATCGCCAATCTTCAAGTGTTCTCAGAAGGACTCGCTCGCAACACTGGAAAGCTCGACGGAATTGTCAGCGGTCTGGAGCGAATGACGGGCGGCGGCGCTTCTCCGGTATCTAAGGTGACCTATAATCTTCGCGCTGCTGTTGATTTCCCGGCACCAACCAAAATACTTAAGGGGCAGCTCGCGATACCCGAGCCAACAGCTGTCGTCCTTTTGCAGACGCAACGATTCTTGTTTTCGCAACCCAAGGACACGGCGGCCTTCCCCGATGCGCAGTGGGCAGACAGCATCCCCAAGCTCATCCAGGCGAAGATCTTGGAGAGTTTCGAAAACTACGACGTAACGCATGCACCCACGCGGCCGCTGGACGGCGTTCAGCCCGATTATCAGCTTTTGATCGATGTCAGACGATTTGACGTTGGGCCCGATGAAACGCCCGCGGCAGAAATCGAGTTGTCTACAAAGATTCTGGATAAGGATGGAAAGGTCATGGCTTCACGGATATTTCACCAGAGCCAGAGGATTGAACAGCTGGATGTACCAGGAACCGTTCGGGCTTTCGACTCTGCTTTTTCAAACCTTGCCAAAGAGCTCGTCTCTTGGACTACCCAGAGTTTCTGACTTCGCAATCAGCAATGCTTGGCTTGTCCGCTTTTGGCGCAAAGCGGACCTTCATTCGTAAATCCGAGCCCTTGTGGAGGGGGAGCCGTTGGTGCAGGCCGTGATTGCAGATCGCTGATACGCCCGATGCCTCCAGGCTCCGGATCTCTTCGAAGAGCTTGAGGTAGAGGTCCGGATCTCGCGTATTGCGTGAGCCTGTATTGCGATCGAGATTTTAACGTGCTGGAAGCGTCTTGGCTCCGATCTCAACCCGTGTGCAGGGCGCCTGGCGAGCTCGGCCATCGGGGGTGTACGGGCGATGTGGACGTCCAGCCTTCCGTGCTGCTACTTGTTCGGTCGCATTCATCTTGATCGTTTGTCCGGGCCCCGTTTCGCATGCAGAATTCCACTGGCCAGAGGAGGCGGATGTCGCTGGCGGGCATCCGTCTTGACCGGGCTTCGTCAGTGGCATTGCCCCAGCAAATCGCGGCGCAGATGCGCGACGGGATTCTGCACGGGACGCTGCCGGCGGGCACCCAGTTTCTCGGCTCGCGGGAGATTGCGCGCGAGCTCGGTTGCTCGCGCATGGTGGTGCTGAGTGCCTGGGACATCCTCTATGCCGAAGGCTATCTGGAATCGATGCCGCGCGGCGGTGTTTCAGTCGCCGCAGTCAGCCGCAGTGCGGTATCGCCGGCGGGCGTGTCTGTGGATACCTCTCGCATCGCCGGTCCCATCTCTCAACGCTGGCAGTCGCTGATTGGCTTCACCTACGAGACCAATTGGGCGTCCGATTTCAGCCCCGGTGCGCCCGATATCTCGACCTTTCCGTTCGGCGACTGGGCTCGGTTGCTGCGCCAGACGTCGCTGCAACCCGACAAGGAGGAATGCCTCGATTTGTCCCCCGCCGGGCTTCCCGAGCTTCGGCGCGAGATCGCGGATTTCCTCGGCGCGGTGCGTGGTCTCGTCTGCACGCCCGAGCAGATCGTCGTTACCTCGGGCACTTCCAGCGCGCTCGACCTGTGCAGCCGCATGATCCTCGATCATGGCGACGAAGTCTGGGTGGAGGAACCGGGCTTCGTGGAGGCGCAGTGGTCGCTGACGGCGGCAGGCGGTAAATTGGTGCCGATACCGGTGGACGAAAAGGGGCTGTGCGTCACCGAGGGCATTCGCCGCGCGCCGAATGCGAAGCTGATCGTGGTGACGCCATCGCATCAATATCCGCTCGGCGTCAGCATGGGGCTCGAGCGGAGGCTGGAATTGCTTGACTGGGCCAATCGCAACGATGTCTGGATTGTCGAGGACGACTACAATTCCGAGTTCCGGCATCAGGACAGTATGATCGCGTCGCTGAAGTCGCTCGACCGCGAGCAGCGCGTGATCTATCTCGGCACCTTCTCCAAGATCATGATGCCGAGCTTGCGCCTGGGCTACATCGTCGCGCCGGAGCGCTTCGTCGAGATCTTCACGAAGGGCCGCGCGCGCATCGACGTGCACAGTTCCGGCATCGGCCAGCGCGCCCTCGCCGAATTCATGCGCGAGGGTCATCTGCTACGCCATCTCCGCCGCATGCGAAAAGTCTATGCGGAGCGGCAGCAAGCCCTGATGGATGCGATCCGTCAGTATTTGCCTGATGATCTCACCGTCGCTCCCTGTGCAACCGGTCTTCATCTCGTCGCTCTGTTCACCGAGCGCCTGAAGGCGCGGATGAGCGATGTGGAGGCGGCACGGCTGTTGAAGCAAGGGGGTCTCCACGTGCAGCCGCTATCGCAGAATCATCTAGAGACGCCGATCTATGCCGGCCTCGTATTGGGTTATGGTCGCCTCAAGCCCACCGATGCGACGCGTCTGATCGCGAAAATGGCGCAGATTCTCGGTGTGGAACCATCTGCAGCGAAAAAATAAGCCGATCCGCCATATGCGGTTCCCAGCAATGGCGGGCGCGCCTGCGAATTGCGCAATCTTCGGCGGGTAGCTCCCTTGCCGCCGCACAGGCGCGATCTCGTCGAACCATCGATAGCGCGATAACTGCCGCACATCCTGCATCTGAATGGATCGGCGCGCCGATGAGATCGTTGCTGCATTCGCGTGCAGCATTTGCACTGTAACCAAGCACCTTGGCCCATCGCTCGCGCGTTACGCTGCGTCCGGCAATCTGGCCTAGTCGTTTCCAGTGAGTCTGGCTCTATCCGGATGCGCGCGACGCGCCAAGATTTGCAGAACGAGGTTCGACAGGGGACGGTGGCAGATGATGGCTGATCGCGGGCGTTTGTTGAGATTGACGGGCAGCGTGCTGCTGATGGCGCTCACGCCAGCGGCGGCACAGGCGCAGACGCGGGCCGAGACGCTGCGTCAGGTGACTGGCAACAATATCCCGACGCTGGACCCGACCACCCCGGGTGCGACACGTGAGGCCTTTGGCGTCTCGACCAGCATCTATGACCGCCTTGTGGCCTTCGACCGCAAGCGCGACGAGAACGGCGTCTGGGTATTCGACCGCAGCAAGATCCGCGGCGAATTGGCCGAGAGCTATGAGGTCAGCCCGGACGGACTGAAGATCACCTTCAAGCTGCGCGATACCAAGTGGCACGATGGCACGCCCGTCACCGCAGAAGACGTGAAATGGTCGCTCGATCGTGCCGTCACGGCCAAATCCATTGCCGCAGGGCAAATGGGCACGGGATCGCTGACCAAGGCCGAGCAGTTCGCAATTGTCGATGATCGCACGATCACTGTAACACTACCCAAGGCGGATCGTCTGGCGCTTGCCAATCTCGCGACCCCCTTGGCACCGATCTTCAACAGCAAGCTCGCGAAGCAGCATGCGACCGCCGAAGATCCCTGGGCTCAGGAATGGCTGAAGACCAACACCGCCGGCTCAGGCGCGTATACGGTCGAGATGTTCAAGCCGGGCGAACAATTGGTCCTGAAGCGCAACGACAACTGGAAGAGCGGCCGTGACGGCAAGCTGCCTTACTTCAAGCGCGTCATCGAACAGACCATCGGCGATCCCGCCACGCGTGCCAATCTGATCGAGAAGGGCGATGCCGACATCGCCATCGATCTGCAGGCCAGCGACGTACCGTCGCTGCAACAGCGCGGCAAGGTCAAGGTGGAATCGACGCCGCAGACCAACGGCTTCACCATGATCGCCTTCAACACGCAGATGGCGCCGTTCGACAATCTCAAGGTCCGTCAGGCCATCGCCATGGCGCTGCCCTATAACGACATGTTCAGCGCAGCAATCTTCAAACGTGGCTTTCCGCTGTTCGGTGCATCGTGGACGTCGCCGCCGAATGCCGACTTCCCGCAGCCGATGCCGGCGAAGACCGATATGGCCAAGGCCAAGCAGCTTCTGGCTGAAGCCGGTTTCGAGAAGGGCTTCAAGACCACTTTCAGCATCAATGTCGGCTCCGCCGCTGTCACCGAGCCGATGGCGGCGCTGCTGAAGGAGGCGCTGGCGAAGCTCAACATTGAGGTCGACGTGCAGAAGCTGCCGGACTCGCAGATGTCGACGCAGATCACCGAGAAGAAGCTGCCGTTCTTCACCGAAGGTTCCACCGCCTGGCTGCCGACCACCGATTACTTCTTCCGCAATTTCTTCACCGGTAACCAGCGCTGGAATTACAGCTCCTGGAATGACGAGCTGGTGGTGAAACTGGCCAATCAGGCTCGGTTCGAGCAGGATCAGGCGAAGTATGACGAGATGGGCAAGCAGATGATCGCGGAATACGTCAAGGAAGTGCCGCTGGTTCTGCTGTGGCAGGCCAATCAGGACGCCGTGATGATCCCGCAACTCGATGGCTACACCTACTGGTTCCACCGCCAGGTCGATTTCCGCGACCTCGCCCGCAAGTAAGCGAAGATGAACGACCCGGCGATGTAGCCCTTGTGCTGCATCGCCGGCCCTGAACGAAAGCGGGACCAACGCGCGTGACGAATATCTGGGAAATCGGAACCGACATCGGTGGCACCTTCACCGATATCATCGCCATTCGGCGCGACACGTCAGAGACGCGGATCGCCAAAGTGCCGTCGCGCCCACATGCGCCGGTGCAGGCGATGCTGGAAGCGATCGAGGCGGTCGGCCTGCGCAAGAGCGATGTGAAGCGTTTCATTCATGGCACCACCCGGATCACCAATGCGATCGTCGAGGAGCGTCTGCCCAGGATCGCCCTGATCGCGACCAAGGGGTTCGAGGACGTTCTGGAGATCGCCAGATATCGCCGCCGCGATCTCTATCGTCTGGACATCGCGCCAAAGGCCAAGGCGCTGGTGCCGCGTGAATTGTGCTTCGCGCTCGATGAGCGTCTCGACCATGAAGGTCAGGTTTTGAAGCCGCTGGCCGAAGCCGAGATCGAACGCCTGATCGCCTGGCTGAAGGAGACCGGCGTGGAAAGCGTCGCCGTCTCGCTGCTGCATGCCTATGCCAATCCCGTCCATGAACAGATGCTGGCGGAACGGCTGAAGACCATCGTGCCGCATGTCTCGCTGTCGCATGAGATCAATCCCGAAGCGCGCGAATATGAGCGCACGTCGTCGACGGCGTTCAATGCGGCGGCGATGCCAATTGCGGTGGAATATCTGAGCGAGCTTGAAGAGCGTCTGCCCATCGGTCCGGGCCTGCAGGTCTTTCATTCCGCCGGCGCGATGATCCCGATTTCTGCCGTCAAACGCCGCCCGCTGGTGATGGCGATGTCTGGCCCGGCCGCCGGCGTCGCGGCCTCGGTCAGCATCGCGCGCCAGCTCAAAAAATCCCGCGTGCTCACTTTCGATATGGGCGGCACGACGACCGACGTCTGCCTCATCGTCGATGGTCAGGCGGAGATGGCCGACGGCAAGATGCTTGGCGATCGCCCGCTGCGTCAGCCGATGCTCGCGGTGCATTCCATCGGCGCCGGCGGTGGCTCCATCGTGCGCGCGGGCGCAGGCGGTCTGACCGTCGGGCCGGAAAGTGCCGGCTCCGAGCCGGGCCCAGCCTGCTATGGCCGTGGCGGCACCAGGCCGACCATCACCGATGCCAATGCGCTGCTCGGTTATCTCAACCCCGAAACCAAGCTCGGCGACCGCATCGGCATAGCTGTCGATGCCGCAGCCCGCGTGATCGAGCCGATCGCGCAGGGCCTTGGACTCAGCCTTACCGAGACCGCGCTCGGCATCATCCGCGTCGCGAATGCCACCATGGCCCGCGCGCTGCGCCGCGTGACGGTCGAACGCGGCATCGATGGTCGCGACTGTACGCTGTTGGCGTTTGGCGGTGGTGGCCCGATGCATGCGGCGGGCCTCGCCGAACTCTACGGGATCACAGAGATCGTGGTGCCCGCTGCGTCCAGCGCCTTCTCCGCGCTGGGATGTCTGACTGCGGATTTCAGCTTCCTGCAGCAGCAGACGTTGCGCGTGGCGCTGGACGGCATCGATCTGGCCAAGGTCACGCAGCGTATCGAAGCGCTGGTCGAGCAGACCCTCGTGCCTTTGCTCGCGAATGCGATCCCGCACGACTCCATCCAGATCGAACTGGTCGCGCTGATGCGCTATGCCGCACAGGCCGATGCGATCCCCGTGCCTTTCACGATGCCGCTCGATGCTGAAAAATTGCGGCAGGACTTTCTCGTCAAGCATCGCGAGTTGTTCGGCTACGCGACCAACGAAAGCTGCGTGATCGAATCCGTCCGTGCGCAGGCGCGGCAACCCTCGACCACCGAAGTCAGCCGTCCAAAGACGGCGCTGCGCACCATGGCGACTCCCAGGCGCCGCTGTTCGTTCGATGGCGCACTGGATGTGATGACCGATGTGATCGATCGCAGCGCGATGACCTCCGTCGTGTTTGGTCCGGCGATCATCGAAGACGCGTGGTCCACCGTGGTGCTGCCGCCACAATGGCAGGCGACGCCGGACAGCAACGGCAATCTCTATCTCGCGAAGGTGGCATCATGAAGCTCGACCCGTTTGCTGTCGAAGTGATTCGCCATGGCCTGTCGGCCGCAGCAGAAGAGATGAGCCTAGTGATGACACGCTCGGCACGCTCACCGCTGCTGCGTGAGGCCGGCGATCTGTCCTCGGCGATTACCGATGCGCAAGGCGAACTGGTCGGGCAGGGTCGCGACATCCCGGTTCATCTCGGCGCCATGGCCTATACGATCCGCGAATTGCTGAAAGTCGTGCCGGCTGCGACGCTGAGCGAAGGCGATGTGCTGATCTACAATCTCGGCGCGCTCGGCGGCAACCACCTCAACGACGTCAAGGTCGTCCGTCCGGTGCTCTTCGAGGGTGACATCGTTGCCTTCGCCGTCAGCCTCGCGCATTGGCCCGATATCGGTGGCACATGGCCGGGGAGCTATCTCGCCAAGGCCATCGACACCTTTCAGGAAGCGCTGCGGATTCCGCCGATCAAGGTCGCCACGGCAGCAGGCGTCAGCGATGCCATAGTTCAGTTCCTCAAGGTCAATGTCCGCGATCCCGAATCCTGCGAGGGCGATTTACTCGGCCAGATCGCCTGCACACTGGCTGGCGAGAAACGCATCGTCGAATTGTGCAAGCAGCACGGCAAGGCAATGTTCGTGGCGGCGCTGTCGCGGCTGCACGATCTCTCCGAAGCCGAGATGCGCGAAGCCATTCTCGGGCTACCTGACGGCGTCTATGAAGGCGAGGATTTTCTCGATGACGGCGGCCCGGGCGACGAGCCGGCGCGTATCCATGTCAAGATCACCATCAAGGGCGACGAAGCGACGTTCGATCTGTCCGGCAGCTGCGACCGGGTCTCGAATTTCTGCAATACGACGTCCTTCATTGCGAAATCCGCGGTGGCCTATAGCGCGCGCATCATGAGCGGGCGCGATATGCAGCAGAATGGCGGCGCGTTGCGTCCGCTCACCATCATCACCCGGCCGGGCTCGATCTTCGAACCCGGTCTCACCGCGCCGGTGGCGGCCGGTAATCACGAGACGTCGCTGCGTATCGTCGATGCGATCTTCCTGGCTATGCAGGACGTGATTCCGGAGCGGCTGTCGTCGGGCGGCGCCACCACGTCCGGTATGCTCTCTTTCGCCGAGCCGCGGCAGGATGGCTCCTGGAAGATGCTGTACGAGGTCCATGCCGGCGGCGAGGGCGCGCGGCACAACCGCGCCGGCTGCGCCGCGACCCGCGTGCATCTGACCAACACCTCCAACACGCCGGCCGAGGCCATCGAGGCCAACTACAATATTCGCGTCGAGCAGCAGGCGATCCGCTGGGGCTCCGGCGGGGCAGGCGCGTATCCGGGCGGCGACGGTGTCGTGCGCAGCTACCGCATCCTTGCGCCGAGCATGCATCTGACCAGTTGCGTCGAGCGCAAGCTTATTCCCCCGTTTGGCCTGAAGGGCGGCGCACCCGGCAAGACCGCACGCCTTACGCTCACGCGGGGCGGCGAGGTAATCGACGTCGAGGGCAAGTCGAACCTCGTGCTGCGACGGGACGATGTCATCACCATCGAGATGTGCGGCGGCGGCGGTTATGGCCGCGCGTGATGCACCTCCGCAAGTGCAAGAAGGATAATCGATGAGCAGACTTTTGCGGACGGGCCTCAATGCCGGCGACAGCGCCCCTCTGACCGTGGTCGGTGGCGAAGGCGTCTATTTCCATCTGCAAGATGGGCGTCGCCTGATCGACGGCAGCAACACCGGTGGCGGGCTCGGTCATCGCCACCCGAAAATGGTGGAAGCCATTCGTGCAGCCGCGGATACGCCGGTCGTCAACGAAGGCTGGACCTGGATCGGCCGCGAGAAAGCCGCCGATGATCTGATCGGCACCGCCTTTGCGGGCGAAGAGGATTGGGTCGGCGGGGTACGCTTCTGCATCAGCGGCAGCGAGGCCAACGACATGGCGTTATCGCTGTGTCAGGCGCTGTCGCAGAAGACGGCATTGGCGACGCGCGAGCGCGCCTATCACGGCCTCGTCGGTCTCTCGCGCAGCATGACCGTGCAGCCGCACTGGCATGGCGGCCTCGCCGTGCAGGCCGGCGGTTCGCGTCTGCCGGCTCCGATGGCGCCGGTGAAGGTCCTGCCTGCACCTGACGGGGCGATCTATGGCGCGCCGCTCAGCAACCAGCCAGTCAAGGACGTGCTCGCCGATGCCGGCGCCGTTCTGGCGGATACGGCGGCGACCATCATCGACTACACGCAAGGCGGCAATTACTACGACGGCGACTATCAGGACGAAGTCGCTGATCACGCCGCCAAGGCGAATTCGATCTGGATCGCCGACGAAGTCGTCACCGGCGCCGGCCGCTCCGGCCGCTGGTTCGCTTTCCAGGGCGCGCAGAGCCGTCCCGATATCGTGACCATGGGCAAGTCGCTCGGCGGCGGCGCTGCGGCGGTCGCGGCCGTGATCGTGTCCAAGAAGATCGTTGAGCAGCTCAAGGGATCGAGCTGGCAGAACTACGGCACGCTGCGTGGCCATCCGATCAGCATGGCCGCCATCAGTGCCTATCTCAATGTGGTGACGGAAGAGGACATTCTGGCACGCGTGCGCGCCATGGAAGTGTTCTTCACCAAACGCCTGCTCGAAATTGCCCGTCGCCATCCAAGCGTCAGCCGCGTCGCAGGCCAGGGCCTGCACTGGACCGTCGAACTGCACGGGCCCGACTGGCGCTCATGGGCTGCCGACACCATGGAGAATCCGATCGCCTCGCGTGTCGCTGCGCGGGCGATGGAAGCCGGCGCCGTGATCGGCACCAGCGGCGAGCAGACCTCGCTGTTCCTGGCGCCGCCGCTGATCATCAGCGAGCAGGATGCCGAGCGGCTGCTCGCTGCGCTCGACCATGGACTCAAACTTGCCGATGAGGAACACGAGCGTTCCGGCGGCCTCAACTGACACACGACAACAGAGACGTGAAGATGCAGGACGAACAGGACATCCGCGCCGTCATCGCCGGCTATTTCGAAGCGCTGTATCACGGCGATGTCGCCGGCTTCCGTCGGGTGTTGCACCCGCAGGTGCGGCTATCCTCGGCAACCGATGGCACGCTCGTCAATCTCGATCTCGAAACCTATATGGGCATGGTCGCGTCGCGACCGTCGTCGGCGTCGCGGGGCGACCCGCGCGAGGACGAGATCGTGAGCGTGTCCGTGGCATCGCCGACTACGGCCCATGCCCGCGTCAAGGACATGTATCTGCCGAAGCGCTTCGTCAACGAACTCTCCTTCATCAAGATCGATGGCCGCTGGCAGATCATCGCCAAGGTCTGGCACTTCTTCGCCTGATTAATTGCTGAAATGTACCTGTCAGGAGGCTTGCCGTGAGTGACGTCTCTCCGTTCTGGCCACCCGGCGAGCCGCACACGCTGCCTTTGCCCGAGGGCGTCCTCTACGATGCGCTGGTGCGGGCGGCGACGGCGCGGCCGGATCATCCGGCCACGCTGTTCTACGGCGGAGTGCTCACCTACGCGGAATTGTTACGGCAGGTCGATGCGCTCGCCGGCTATCTGCAGAACATCTGCGGCGTGAAGCGCGGTGATCGCGTGATGGTCGCGCTGCAGAATTCGCCGCAATATGTGATCGCGTATTACGCCGTCATGCGGGCCGACGCCGTGGTTGTGCCGATCAACCCGATGAACAAGACCGCCGAACTCGACTATATCGCGTCCGACAGCGGCGCCACGGTGGCGATCGTCGGCAGCGATCTCGTCGATGTTTTTGCACCGCTTCTTGGCAACGCCATCAACAGCATCATCGTCGCGCACTATCACGACTATGTACCCGAGACATCGCCTTACACGCTGCCTGCCTGCGTGACGCTAAACGGATCGTGCCCCACGGCGCCGGGTTGGCGCGCCTGGGACTATGTGATCGCGCGCAACGAAGCGCCGGCGACGATGACCGCGACGCCGGCCGATCTCTGCCTGTTCCCTTACACATCCGGCACGACAGGCAAGCCGAAGGCCTGCATGCATCTGCACTCGAGCGTGCTGTTCACCGCGGTGCTGCAAGCGCGCTGGTACCGGCTCGGCGGCGGCGACGTGCTGACTGGCGCGCAGCCGTTCTTTCATGTGGCGGGCATGCAGGGCTCGATGAATGCGGCGATCTCGATCGGCGCGACGCTGATGCTGATGGCGCGCTGGGATAAGGACCTGATCCCTGATCTGTTCGAGGCCCATGGCGTGACCTTCTGGAACGCGGCGCCGACCATGATGGTCGACGTGCTCTCCAGCCCGACATTCCGCGAAGAATGTTTTGCAAAGCTCAAGGTCATCACCGGCGGCGGTGCGGCAATGCCGGTGGCGGTGGCCGAACGACTGAAGACCCGCTTCAACCTCGAATTCGTTGAAGGCTACGGCATGACCGAGACCATGTCGCCGACCCACATCAATCCGATGGAAGCGCCAAGGCGCCAGTGCCTCGGCATCCCCGTGCACCAGACCGACGCGCGGATCATCGATCCCGACACGCTGACCGAGCTCGGCAGCGACGCAATCGGCGAGATTGTGGTCAACGGCCCGCAGGTGCTGCAGAACTACTGGAACAAGCCCGAAGCGAACGAGACCGCCTTCGTCACGTTCGATGGCAAGCGCTTCCTGCGCACCGGCGATCTCGGCTATCGCGACCGCGACGGTTATTTCTTTGCTGTCGATCGGCTGAAGCGGATGATCAATGTCAGTGGCTTCAAGGTGTGGCCGGCGGAAGTCGAGTCCATCATGTATGGCCATCCCGCCATCAAGGAGTGCTGCATCATCTCGACGCCGGACAGCTATCGCGGCGAGTCGGTGAAGGCGCTGGTGGTGCTGCATGATGCGGCCAAATCGTCGACAACGGCAGACGAGATCATCGGCTGGGCGCGCGGCGCCATGGCCAATTACAAGACGCCACGCTCGGTGGTGCTGGTCGACAGCCTGCCGCGCTCGGAAAGCAACAAGATCAGCTGGCGGTCGCTGCAGGAAGCGGAGTGGACATGACGACAGCAACCTCGCCAGCGGCCGAGCTTGGCCCCGAAGGACAGTTCTGGACCCATCTGCGCGCGGGCAGACTGATGATCCAGCGTTCGCGCTCGACCGGCGAATATGTGTTCTATCCGCGCCTGATCGCGCCCCGCAGCGGCGCAGACGATCTCGAATTCGTCGAAGTTAGTGGCTTCGGCACGGTCTATTCGACCACCATCATGCGGCGGCCCGCGAAGCACGGCGGCGACCACAATGCCTGCGTCGTCGAGCTCGACGAGGGCGTCCGCATGCTTAGTCGCGTCATTGAGTGCGCGCCGGATGAGGTCCATATCGGCATGCGCGTGCAAGCGGTGATCGCGCCGGTGGATTTCGGCACCTATGCCCGTAGCGAGCAGCCCATCGTGCTGTTTCGTCCCGTGGGAGCAGCGCCATGACCGCATCTTCGTTGCGTGGCAAGAGCGCCATCGTCGGTATCGGCACCTACGGCCTCGGCCGTGCGCCCGGTCTGTCCTCGATGGATCTGATGGCGGGCGCCACTGCGCGCGCAGTCGCCGATGCGGGCCTGCAGCTGAAGGACATCGACGGCATCTGCGGTGGCACGCTGTATCACATGTTCCCGACGCTCTCGATGGGTGAGTATCTCGGCATCCGCCCGAAATGGGCCTGCTCCGACATGACCGGCGGCTCGTCCTTCCTGTCACATCTCCTGCAGGCGACCATGGCCATCGAGGCAGGGCTCTGCACCACGGTGCTGATCGCCTATGGCTCCAATCTCAAACAGGCCGGCACCTTCGGCATCCACGAACTGCCGACCTTCGAGAAAGTCTACGGCCTGATGTCGCCGCTGCCCGGCTACGCGATGTGCGCCGCGCGGCACATGTATGAATATGGCACCACGCGCGCGCAGATGGCGGAAGTTGCCGTGGCCGCGCGGCAATGGGCACAACTGCACCCTGACGCAACGATGAAGGCGCCGCTGACCATCGACGATGTGCTGGCATCGCCGCTGGTGGCCGATCCGCTCTCGCGGCTAGATTGCTGCCTGATGAGTGATGGTGGTGCTGCCATCATCGTCACCAGTCCCGATCGTGCGAAAGCGCTGAAGCACAAGCCGGTCTATTTCCTCGGCGGCGCCGGGGCGAGCTGGAGCCGCGAGGTCTCGCAGATCCCGGATTTCTGTACGACGCCGACGGCCGAATGCGCGCCGCGCGCGTTCGAGATGGCGGGCATCACCACGACTGATGTCGATGTGCTGCAGCTCTACGACGCCTTTACCATCAACGTCATCATGTTCCTGGAAGACATGAGATTCTGCAAGAAAGGCGAGGGCGGTGCATTTGTCTCCGGTGGTCGGATCGCGCCGGGTGGTGCTCTGCCCGTCAATACCAATGGCGGTGGATTATCGTTTGCACATCCGGGCATGTATGGGCTGTTCACGCTGATCGAAGCGACGGAGCAATTGCGCGGCAATGCCGGCGCACGGCAGATCGCGGATGCCGAGATCGCGATCGCTCATGGCAATGGCTGCACCTTCTCGCATGAATTTGTGGCCGTGCTTGGCGGCGCCAACACGCTGTAATGACAGATCTGTTGATGTCCACATCTTGTGGATAATGGGCGGTCTGGCCCGCTAGTGTCTGCAGACTGCGAATCTGCAGCGTGACCGCGGACTGTCTCAGATGCAGTTTTTTGGCCGCAGCCGTGACCGAGCGATCGCGGTGAACGGCGGTCAGCGCGCAACTGGCGACGGATCAATTCCCGCGGAAACCGGCTCACCAGCCTCGCAACCTCTATAAGGAAAACTTTGCTCCGGCCAAAGATAAGAATATTTTACTAATTCTACAAACTGGGATGTTGTTGGTGCGCGGACGGCCGAACGGCACGACGCTTTGAAAATGGCCCCGCAGAGGGCGGCGATGAGGGAACGGCTATGGATGAACGCGTGACATTGCGTTCGCATCTTGATCGCGCGGGGGTGAAGACGCCGAACCGGCTTGCGATCGCCGCCGTGATCGAGGGAATCGCCGCTGCATCCATCGACCTTGCCGACGTCATTGCCGACGGCCCGCTGGCCGGCATTACGGGTCGTCTCAGCGGCGTGAATTCCGACGGCGACGCGCAGAAGGACATCGATCTTGTCGCGGACAGGATGATGCGCCGCGCGCTGCTCGTGACCCCCGTCGCCGCCATTCTGTCGGAAGAGGCGGAATTGCCCGAAATCCTCGATGTCGCTGCGCCGCTCTGTGTCGCGATCGATCCGCTGGATGGCTCTGCCAATCTTGAGAACAACATTTCGGTCGGCACCATCTTCTCGATCCGCCCGCGCGGCAACGATGCGGTTTCCACCTTCTTCGAGCCCGGCACCGCCCAATGCGCCGCGGGCTTCGTTGTCTACGGTCCCCAGACCACGCTGGTGCTGGCGCACAACGGGCGTGTCGACATCTTCATCCTGGACCGCCGCGCGCGTGAATTCCTGCTCGTCGCACAAGGCGTCAGGATTGCGCCCAATACGCCGGAATTCGCCATCAACGCGTCGAACCGGCGGCACTGGCACGGTCCGGTGCGGACCTATATCGACGAATGCCTGGCCGGCATTGGTGGCGACGGCGGTGCCGATTTCAACATGCGCTGGATCGGCTCGCTGGTCGCCGAGTCACTTCGCATTCTCGTCCGCGGCGGCGTCTTCCTCTATCCGGCCGACGCGCGCCCCGGATACCGCGAAGGGCGCCTACGCCTTTTATACGAAGCACACCCGATGGCGTTGGTCATGGAATGGGCCGGAGGCTCCGCGACCACCGGCCGTCGCCGCATCCTCGAACTCTCGGCGCGAACGCCGCACCAGCGCGTGCCGCTGATCATGGGCTCGATGCGCGGGGTTCGCGACGTTGCCGCCATTCACGAAGGAATCGAGCCGATGTTCGACAATAGCGACGCGCCGCTGTTTGCGCGGCGCGGCCTGTTTCGCTGAGCCGGGGGCAGAGCAAAATGTCGCGCAGCTATCCCATCATATCGATCACTGGTTCATCGGGCGCCGGCACCACGTCGGTGAAAAAGACGTTCGAGAACATTTTCCGTCGCGAGAAAGTCGCCGCCGCCTATATCGAGGGCGATGCGTTTCATCGCTACAACCGCGTCGAGATGCGCACGAAGATGCTGGAGGAAGGCGAGAAGGGCAACAAGCACTTCAGCCACTTCAGCCCGGAAACCAACCTGTTCGAGGAGCTGGAGAAAGTCTTCCGCGACTACGGCGAATCCGGCACCGGCACCGCCCGTCATTACGTGCACGACGAGGACGAAGCCAAATTATACGGTGCGGCACCGGGGACCTTTACCGAATGGGGCCCGCTGCCGGAAAAGTCCGACCTGCTATTTTACGAAGGTCTGCATGGCGCTGTGGTGACCGACAAGGTCAATATCGCCCAGCATGCTGACCTCAAGGTCGGCGTCGTTCCCGTCATCAATCTGGAGTGGATCCAGAAGCTGCATCGCGACCGCAAGGATCGCGGTTACACGCAGGAAGCCGTCACCGACACCATCCTGCGGCGGATGCCGGACTATGTGAACTACATCTGCCCGCAATTTGCCGAGACCGACATCAACTTCCAGCGTGTGCCGACGGTCGACACCTCGAACCCTTTCATCGCGCGGTGGATCCCGACGCCGGATGAATCGATGGTGGTGATCCGGTTGAAGAATCCGCGCGGCATCGATTTCCCCTATTTGCTGTCGATGATCCCCAACAGCTTCATGTCGCGTGCCAACTCGATCGTGATCCACGGCTCGAAACTGGATCTGGCGATGCAGCTCATCCTCACCCCGCTGATCCTGCAATTGATGGAACGCAAAAGGCGCACGGCATGAATATTCAGAGTCCCGCTCCCCAGATTGATCACGCGACCGTTCCGCACGCGGATATGGCGAATGCGATTCGCTTTCTCGCGATCGACGCGGTGGAAAAGGCGAAGTCGGGCCATCCCGGCATGCCGATGGGTATGGCCGATGCGGCGACAGTGCTGTTCTCACGCTTCCTCAAATTCGATGCCGCCGATCCGTCCTGGCCAGACCGCGACCGCTTCATCTTGTCCGCCGGCCACGGCTCGATGTTGCTCTACGCGCTGCTGCATCTGACCGGATCGGCGGAGGTGACGCTCGATCAGTTGCAGTCGTTCCGGCAATGGGGCTCGAAGACACCCGGCCATCCCGAATACGGCCACACCGCGGGCGTCGAGACGACCACCGGCCCGCTCGGCCAGGGCATCGCCACGGCGGTCGGCATGGCCTTGGCCGAACGCCTGATGAATGCGCGTTTCGGCGACGGTCTCGTCGATCACTACACTTACGTGATCGCCGGCGACGGCTGCTTGATGGAGGGCCTCAGCCACGAGGCGATCTCGCTGGCGGGACATCTGCGGCTCAATCGTCTGGTCGTGCTGTTCGACGACAACCAGATCTCGATCGACGGCGCGACCTCGCTGTCGTGTTCGGACGATCAGCTTGCGCGCTTCGCTGCATCGGGATGGTCGGCCTGCCGCGTCAACGGCCATGATCCCGAGGCCGTGGCCGCAGCCATTGCACGGGCGCGCGACAACGACCGCCCGTCGCTGATCGCGTGCCGCACGGTGATCGGCTTCGGCGCGCCAAATCGGCAAGGCAGTGAGAAGGCGCATGGCGCGCCACTGGGCGCGGACGAGATCGCGAAGACGCGCGACGCGCTGCACTGGCCGCACGCACCGTTCCACGTTCCCGATGCGGTGGCGCGACAATGGCGCGCGGTCGGCGCGCGCGGACAGACGGCGCATGCGGAATGGGCGGGGCGCGTTTCGCGTCTCGACGGCGCTGTGCGGGACTACTTTCAGGCCGCGCTGAAGGGCCAGCTTTCCAGCGGATACGAGAATGCGTTGGCCAAGATTCGCGCCCATTTCTTGCGGGAGCGACCGAAGATCGCCACCCGGCAAGCTTCGCAACTCGTCATCGACGTCATTGCCGATGCCCTGCCGAATCTGCTCGGCGGATCGGCTGACCTCACCCATTCGAACCTCACGCGCGCCAGGATGCAGGCGCCGATCCAGCACGATGCCTTCGACGGCAGCTACGTTCATTACGGCGTGCGCGAGCACGCCATGGCGGCAGCGATGAACGGCGTTGCTTTGCATGGGGGCCTCATTCCCTATGGCGGCACCTTCCTGTGCTTTGCCGATTACAGCCGCCCCGCGATCCGACTGGCCGCGTTGATGGGCATCCGCGTCATTCACGTGATGACGCATGACTCGATCGGGCTTGGCGAGGACGGCCCGACCCATCAGCCGGTCGAGCACCTGGCTTCCCTGCGCGCGATTCCAAATCTGCTGGTGTTCCGTCCCGGCGACGCCGTCGAGACCGCCGAGGCCTGGGATTGCGCGTTGCGGACGCCCCATGCGCCGTCGGTGCTCTGCCTGTCGCGTCAGGCGCTGCCTGTGTTCCGCGATGGCATCGATTCCACTAACCGGGTCGCGCGCGGTGCCTATGCCGTCATCGAGCCGGAAGGTGGCCGCGACGTCACCCTGATCGCGACCGGCTCCGAAGTGTCGATTGCGATTGTTGCGGCAAAGCTGCTTGCCGATGACGGCATCCGCGCCGCGGTGGTGTCGGCGCCGTGTTTCGATCTGTTCCGGCAACAGCCCGGCGACTATCGGGCGGCAATTCTCGGCAGTGCTCCGCGCGTCGGTGTCGAGGCCGCGATCGAAGGCGATTGGGCGCGCTGGCTTGGCGATGGCGGTGAGTTCGTCGGCATGACCGGATTCGGCGCCTCGGCGCCTGCGGATGATCTGTATCGCGAATTCGGTATCACCGCCGCGGCGGTCGCAACGGCGGCGATGCGCTGCATTGCCCGCTCGCGCATCGCTGCCGCCGAATGAGTTGTTCGGGACAAGACAACGGAATGGAGGACCTATGGCACGCATTACACTGAGGCAACTGCTCGATCACGCCGCCGAACATGGCTACGGCGTGCCGGCCTTCAACATCAACAACATGGAGCAGGGCCTAGCGATCATGGAGGCCGCCGCCGAGGTCGATGCGCCGGTCATCATCCAGGCCTCGCGCGGCGCGCGCTCCTACGCCAACGACTTCATGCTGGCGAGGATGATCGATGCGCTGGAAGAGATGCATCCGCAGATCCCGCTGTGCCTGCACCAGGACCACGGCAACGAAGAGTCCACCTGCGCCACCGCGCTACAGCACGGCTTTACCTCGGTCATGATGGACGGCTCGCTGAAGGCCGACGCCAAGACTGCTGCTGACTACGATTACAATGTCGACATCACGCGTCGCGTGGTCGATATCGCGCACTGGATCGGCGCCTCTGTCGAAGGCGAACTCGGCGTACTCGGTTCATTGGAGCATGGCGGTGGCGAGCAGGAGGACGGCCACGGTGTCGAGGGCAAGGTCAGCCACGACCAGTTGCTCACCGATCCGGATCAAGCGGTCGATTTCGTCCGTGCCACCAAGGTTGACGCGCTGGCGATCGCGATGGGGACTTCGCACGGCGCCTACAAGTTCTCGCGCAAGCCGGACGGCGACATTCTCGCCATGACGGTCGTCGAAGAAATTCACCGCCGGCTGCCGAATACGCATCTGGTGATGCACGGATCGTCATCAGTGCCGCAGCCTCTGCAGGATATCTTCAATCAATTTGGTGGCGAGATGCCGCAGACTTGGGGCGTGCCGGTCGAGGAAATTGTGCGCGGCATCAAACACGGCGTCCGCAAGGTCAATATCGACACCGACTGCCGCCTTGCAATGACCTCTGCCTTCCGGAAGGTTGCCGCGCAAACCAGAGGCGAATTCGATCCGCGAAAATTCCTGAAACCGGCGATGGACGCGATGCGCGACCTCTGCCGCGAACGCTTCGAACAATTCGGCACCGCGGGTCACGCCGCACAGATCAAGGTGATTCCGCTGGCCGAAATGGCGAAGCGTTATCGCAGTGGCGCGCTCGACCCGAAGATCGGCAACATCGCGCAAGCTGCCGAGTGAACAGACCTTATTCCATCCGGTGACGCCGGATCCAAACGAGGAGGCCAACATGAATGAACATGCTTCGATCACGATCCGCGGCAAGGATCGCTACAAGTCCGGCGTCATGGAATACAAGAAGATGGGCTATTGGGAGCCCGATTATGTACCCAAGGACACCGACATCATCGCATTGTTCCGGGTGACGCCGCAGGACGGCGTCGATCCGATCGAGGCTTCGGCAGCAGTCGCCGGCGAATCCTCGACCGCGACCTGGACCGTGGTGTGGACCGACCGCCTCACGGCTGCTGAAAAATACCGCGCCAAGTGTTTTCGGGTCGATCCAGTGCCGAATTCGCCCGGCCAGTACTTTGCCTATATCGCTTACGATCTCGACCTGTTCGAGAACGGCTCGATCGCCAACCTGTCGGCCTCGATCATCGGCAACGTGTTCGGCTTCAAACCGCTGAAGGCTTTGCGGCTGGAAGACATGCGGCTTCCGGTCGCCTACGTGAAGACGTTCCAGGGCCCGGCCACCGGCATCGTGGTCGAGCGAGAGCGTATGGATAAGTTCGGCCGCCCACTGCTTGGCGCGACTGTGAAGCCGAAGTTGGGTCTGTCCGGTCGTAACTACGGCCGCGTCGTCTATGAGGCGCTGAAGGGCGGGCTCGACTTCACCAAGGACGACGAGAACATCAACTCGCAGCCCTTCATGCATTGGCGCGAACGTTTTCTCTATTGCATGGAGGCGGTCAACAAGGCGCAGGCGGCGTCCGGCGAGATCAAGGGCACATATCTCAACGTCACCGCCGGTACCATGGAGGACATGTACGAACGCGCCGAATTCGCCAAGCAGCTCGGTTCCGTCATCATCATGATCGACCTCGTCATCGGCTACACTGCGATCCAGTCGATGGCGAAATGGGCGCGCAAGAACGACATGATCCTGCATCTGCACCGCGCGGGACACTCGACCTATACGCGGCAGCGCAATCACGGCGTCTCGTTCCGCGTCATCGCCAAATGGATGCGGCTCGCCGGCGTCGATCACATCCATGCCGGGACGGTCGTCGGCAAGCTCGAAGGCGATCCGGCTACGACGCGCGGCTATTACGACATCTGCCGCGAAGACTACAATCCGATGCGGCTCGAACACGGCGTGTTCTTCGAGCAAAACTGGGCCAGCCTCAACAAGATGATGCCGGTCGCGTCGGGCGGCATCCATGCCGGCCAGATGCATCAGTTGCTCGATCACCTTGGCGAAGACGTCATCCTGCAGTTCGGTGGCGGCACCATCGGCCATCCGATGGGTATCCAGGCCGGCGCCACCGCCAACCGTGTCGCGTTGGAAGCGATGATCCTCGCTCGCAACGAAGGTCGCGACTACCTGCATGAAGGCGAGGAGATTCTTGCCAAGGCGGCGATGACCTGCACACCGCTGAAGGCGGCGCTGGAGACATGGAAGAACGTCACCTTCAATTATGAATCCACTGACATGCCCGACTACGCCCCCACCGCCAGCGTCTCGCTGTAAGGAGTACGATCATGCGCATTACCCAGGGCTGCTTCTCGTTCCTGCCCGATCTCACTGATGAACAGATTTCAAAACAGGTGCAGTATTGCCTCGCCAATGGCTGGGCCGTGAACATCGAATTCACCGACGATCCGCATCCCCGCAACAATTTCTGGGAAATGTGGGGCCTGCCGATGTTCGATCTGCGCGACGCCGCTGGCGTGCTGATGGAACTGACCGAATGCCGCAAGGTGTATGGCGATCGCTACATCCGGCTGTCGGCGTTCGACTCGAGCCATGGCTGGGAATCGGTGCGGCTCTCCTTCATCGTCAACCGTCCGAAGGAAGAGCCAGGCTTCCGGCTCGAGCGGCATGAAATGGAAGGCCGCAACATCCGCTATACGACCAAATCCTATGCCGTCGATCGACCCGAAGGCCAACGCTACGGTGGGTCGTGAACACGCTGACGGTGGTTGATAGCGCCGGCGACGTGTCGCCCACGACGCAGGTCGATCTGCGCCGTGAGTTCGACGAGGTCGGCATCGGCGAGGTGCTCGATCAGCTCGATCGTGAATTGATCGGGCTGAAGCCGGTGAAAACGCGGATTCGCGAGATTGCTTCGCTGCTGCTGATCGAACGCATCCGCAAGCGCATGGACTTGGCGTCGGGCAACCCGACGCTGCACATGTCGTTCACCGGCAATCCTGGCACCGGCAAGACTACGGTGGCGCTGCGCATCGCCAGCATCCTGCATAAACTGGGTTTCGTGCGGCGAGGGCAGGTGGTGTCGGTGACGCGCGACGAACTGGTTGGGCAATATATCGGCCATACCGCGCCGAAGACGAAGGAGATCCTGAAGAAGGCGATGGGCGGCGTGTTGTTCATTGACGAGGCCTATTACTTGCATCGGCCTGATAATGAGCGCGATTACGGCCAGGAAGCGATCGAGATCCTGCTGCAGGTGATGGAATCGCAGCGCGAGGATCTGGTGGTGATCCTCGCCGGCTATGGCGACCGCATGGACAAGTTCTTCGGCAGCAATCCCGGTTTCCGCTCGCGCATCGCCCACCACATCGATTTCCCCGACTATGCCGACGACGAATTGCTCGCCATTTCCGAATTGATGCTCGGGGATATGAACTACAAATTCAGCGCCGATGCGCGCGCAGCGTTCGTCCGCTACATCGCGCTGCGCAAGACCCAGCCGCTGTTCTCCAACGCCCGTTCGATCCGCAACGCGCTCGACCGCATGCGGCTGCGTCAAGCCAACCGGCTTGTCGCCGATCTCGACCGCGTGCTGAGCGCCGACGACATCATGTCACTGGAGGCTTCGGATGTGCTCGCGAGCCGGGTGTTCTCGAACGGCTCTGGCGGGTAACGGCGCCCGACCGAACACGCTGCCGACTAGTCGAGGTCTATTTTGGTGACCTTCGGTCTCTCTGGCAGCGCGGTGCTAGCCGGAGACTTCCGGGAATTGGACAGCTACTGGGACCGGCTTTGCCACCTAGCGACCTTCTCGCTTGAAAGAAAAGCCGCCAAATGCGGGCCATTCCCGACAGATTGAGCCAAACAAGCCGTCCACTGGCTCATTTGTTCAGCGAGGCTATCGGTACTTCCAGAGTGTAGATGAAGCCTGATGGTGGATAAGCCAAACGCACAGTGCCGTTCAGTTGCCGTCCGAGCGATTCCATCATGCGTGTGCCAAAGCTGCGGCGGACGGGCGGATTGACCAGCGCGCCGCCGCTTTCGATCCAGATCAAGGTCAGTTGCTGCGACGCCTGGTCGATCGTCCAGTCGACCTTAACAATGCCACTCGGGTCCGAAAGCGCTCCGAACTTGGTGGCGTTGGTGCAAAGTTCGTTGAGCGTCATCGCCAGGGCGATAACTGCGCCCGACCCCATATCTACTTCGGGTCCTGAGACAGCGAAGCGGCCAACTCCCTTGTTGTCATAGGGCTCGGTGGCATTACGGATTGTCATCTCGAGTCCGGCACTCGCCCAACTGACTTGCATCAAGAGGTCATGAGCTCGACCGAGCGCAAGAAGTCGCCCCTCGATGGCTTGCTGCGCATGCTGAACGCTGGTAGCGGTCCGAAGGCTTTGTGAAGCGATCGCACTTACAGTTGCGAGGGTATTCTTGATGCGGTGGTGCAATTCGCCGAGCACAAGCTTTTGCAGCTTGTCGGCTGCTTCCCGCTCCTTGGCGTCTATGCCGGCCTGCGCGAGCAACAGCTTGGCATCTATTCCAGCCTGTTCCAGCAATAGTCGTAAGCTGTCGTTCTCGGCCGTCAGTGTCTCTTCCGCGATAGACTGGCTTGGCCGCGTCGGATTGACGGTCAAACCTGCCTGGCCAGAAACGACCTCAAGGGTGCCTGCACCGATCATGTCTTGCAGTTCGGCGATCATTTCCTTGCTGTCGATGGGCTTACCAAAGAAGCGGCTGTTTTCCGGTTTCTCGTCGCTTGAGGGGGTTATCTGGCCGGATACCAGGATGATCTTGATCTGTGGCCAGCGTTCATGGACCGCATGAGCAAGCTTCAATCCATCCATACTACCGGGCATCTGGATGTCCGAAAACAAGAGCGAAATGTCGGATCGCGCCTCAAGCACGCTGATGGCTTGATCGGCATTCGTCGCTTCGACGGCCGTAAATCCTGCATCCTCAACGATGTCGACCGCTCGCATACGCAGCACCATCTCGTCTTCGACGACAAGCACGTTGGTCTTATCTCGAGATGATGACACCTAAGCTGCTCCCATCAAGGCGGGAGCACACACGGCCCTCAGTCACCGAGCGCCTATCGTACCGAGGTGATGTGAAGGAACCTAGCGATTTTTACATCCGAAGTCGACATAATCCTGGGATTGCCTATCCCGCGTCATGCATGGGAACATTCTGCTGGTCGATGATGCGTGTCGCGAGGAGGTCAAAAATGCGCTGCTAGGCACGCTCCTGAAAGGGCGGTGGCCCCTGACGGAATTCGTCCTGGGGCGGCGGAACCGCTCCCCGTCGATCTGGAGTATGCGCTTCACCAGAAGTTAGGCGAGCTCAGTTGGTCTTGAGGTTGTAGAGCTTGCGCAATCTTTCTTGCGTGCCGTCAATCGCGCGGACTGTATTGAGCTCTGCGGTGAGCCTCAATTGCACGTCGGCCGCTCGGTGAAGTGAGAGAATGCCCCAGTTCGTCTCAAAGCGAGGGTCTGCGATCTCGTCAATGGTCACGGCCGTGACGTCTTCGCACCCGTAGCAGCTGCGGATTTGCAGCAATGCCGCATGTTCGAGGTCGTGTCTGGAAAGCAGCGACTTCGCCATAGTGGGTATTCCCTTGCGTCATCGTTTGAGCCAATCCTGAAGATCAGATCAGGCCTTTGTTTCGCAGCACGGAGAGTATGGCAGGCGACTCTAGATCATCACCAGCTTGATCTCACCCTCGTTGGCTGCAACCAGTTCCATCTGCTCGCGCGCCAGTTTTTCGATCAGCGGCCTGTTGGCGTGGAAGTACCTTTTGGCCTGATCTTTGGTTGGAAACTTGGTCGTCAGGGTACACGCGATTCGGCGGTTGCCGTGTCTTATGTCGAACGCCACGCGCTGAAAGTCATCAGGCGCCTGAACCTGTGTCGAAATAGCAATCATGTTTGGATCCATAAAGCTCGGCGAAAGCCCGAACTCCAGGAACATTACGACGTCTATGTGTTCAATGTATGTGGACGAGGGCGGCCCTGAAGGCGATCTCGCTCTCGCTGCGGTTCTCCGTCGGTTAGCCCAGGATAGATTGGTATAGAGCCAGGTAGCGATCTGCCATTCTATCGACGGTAAAGTGCTCAGAAACCGCCGCCCGGCAGGCGCGTCTATCCAGTTCGCCAATGCGCTCAACGGCTTGAACAGCTTCGAGGGCGCTATTGACCAGGAAACCTGTCACGCCATCTGTGATCAATTCGGGCATCGATCCGCGGTTACGCGCGATCACCGGTGTTCCGCAGGCAAGCGCCTCAACAACTGATAACCCGAATGGTTCGTCGAAATTGATCAGGTGAAGCAATGCCTGTGCGGATCCCAGAACGCGTGTCCGCTCCAGACCTCCGACCGGACCGAGATAAGTCGCGGACCTTCCCAGTGCTGGCACCACATGACGTCGATGATAGTCCGCATCCTGAACGATACCGGCCATGATGAGGTGGCGGCCCGCCGCTTCGGCAGTTGCTATCGCTTCCGCAGCCCCTTTATCGGGATGAATGCGACCGAAGAATAGAAGATCGTCGCTGCCAAGCGGATCGAAGGGAAACTCGTCGATCGGAATGCCGTGATGGATCGTTGCCGCATAGCGAAGGTCGGGATGGCGATTGGCATCGCTGATTGCGACATAATGGACACGATCCTCATACTCCTTGAAAACCGGAACAATACGGGCTGATGAAAAGCCGTGAATGGTTGTGACGACTGGCGTGTCCACAAGGCGAGAGAAGCCCAGCGGTACAAAATCTGCCTGATTGTGGATGATGTCGAATTCGCCGGCCCGCTCGAAGACATTTGCAACATGCAGGAGTTCCCACGCCTTGGCGTCGAGCGACGGGTCCTCAGAGTATGGTGCCGGCACGACACCTGCGAGATTTCCCGATGTCAAACTGTCCTTCGTGGCAAACAACGTGACGTCAACTCCCCGCAAGAGCAGTGCCTCCGTCAGCAAGCTCGTCACGAGTTCCCACGGGCCGTAATGCCGGGGAGGAGTTCGCCAGGATATAGGCGCTAACATCGCGA
The DNA here is from genome assembly GCF_021044645.1 of Tardiphaga sp. 37S4. Lineage (NCBI taxonomy): Bacteria > Pseudomonadati > Pseudomonadota > Alphaproteobacteria > Hyphomicrobiales > Nitrobacteraceae > Tardiphaga > Tardiphaga sp. 37S4. The sequence goes on from NZ_CP088008.1 coordinate 409,787, forward strand.
CACGCATCGTGTTTAGCCTCGCAGGATGGATGGCGGATAATCAGCTACGTCAATCCGGGCACGGCGGATATATGGCCGACGGATTGGTGGAGGCCCGCTGTAAATTGGATTGACGCGACGACTCAGGAGCGCATGGTGAATGTCATCGATGGCTGGTTCGATGGTGTCATCATCACTGCAGAATGAGAGGCGCTCTGCCCGTCATCTGTCAAGAGCAAGCGCCCCGATCGCTGCAGAACGGCGCGCGGCGCCTTCAGATAAACAGGCAGGAAGCGACCTTTTGTAAATGCTGTTTCGAAAGTGAGGCTCGACATGGTGGCTATGTATCGCCAACCAAACCTGGAAGTCACAGTCACTCCACATCCCCTGCTTTTCTGGGAATGGCAGGTGCAGGACGATGGTGATCTGTTCAACAGTGGCTTCAGCAGCACACGATGGAAGGCTCGGTATGATGGAAACGCAGCGCTTTTCGAGGTCCTCGCAGGCGGATTTTACTCTGAGCCTCTGTTTGACTGATTGTTAAAAGTGCCGCAACGCGGTCTTGCCCGCAAGGCAATCCGATCTTGTTGGGCTAGCGCGGTTCTTCAATAGGCGCCCAGTGCGTGGGATCAATCCGGGTGACGTTGACGCATCCTGCTTCAGCCAGGGTAATAATCCAGTCGCCGTCGTTCCACCATGCGCGGCAGGCGGTTCGCATTTTTTCCGCCTCGGATTCCATGGCATGATCCGAATTGTCATCGTATCCGCCAGCCAGGAATATTGGCGTTCCGTCTTGTGGTGCGGTGTCTATAGGTAGCCAATTCAACGGTTCATGTCCTTGCAGTGGTTGGCGAACAAAGGTGATTGTTTGCCTGAAGCGACGACTACATGCCGCGCACGCGTCTCATGTTGATTTTGCGACAACGTGGGGCGGACGTCGGTGTTTGAAGGCTGAGATGCAGAGAATTCCTTTTTCGGCTTCGTCGGCAAGAAGCATAAGTAGCCGGTACACCTCGGGACTGCTTTGGGCGGTTGCCAAACGTCTGTATCGAGCGGCACGCGCGCCGTTCATGGAAAGGCCGTCGTTAGATGCTGCGTGTTTGCCAGCCTGATGGAGGTCATGTGGTCGTCCGAATGACTGGTTGCGAAGCGATAATGGCATCGAGTGCTGCTCTACCGAGTTGCCGCGCTTCATCTTCGTAAAGCGGTGATGGCATGTCGCCCATCGTATCCCAGGTCTTTCTGATTGCCTTCGCAGCAACCTCGATCGCCGCATCATATTCGGACTGCTCGTTACATCTGGCGTGTTGCGGCGTGTGTTGAAGGTCATTCACGGCACTGAATTCCAGCTCTGACATTGAGACCTCCCCTCAAGTTGAGATCGTGCAAGATCTGCTTCCGTTCAATCGAGGATTTGGCGTCACGCAGATTATGACGCGTTCTGACCGGAGGCGATTTAGCCCTGCTGAATAACGATGGCGCCAACAATTAAGAAGAGCCAAGAGGAGAGACAGTAGTACCAAAGGCAGAGGCCGATCCCGGATATTGATCGTCCAACGCTCTGATATGGCCACCCCCTTGTTGAGGGGGAAACAGTGCTCACAGACGCCGGTAAAAGCCGAGGTTCTTGCGATGATCTTCAGATCTTACGCTTCCGGTCGGAAATTAAGAATGGAAGATATTATTTTGGAAGCACGAATTGTGTCGCTTCCGGCTTGTGTAGCCGATGCTTCCTCGCATCTGCGATTAGTTGCAGTTGTCCGGCTTTTCGCATGGCAAGCGTTCGCTCGTCTCCGTGAGGGAGTTGAGCAGCTGCCGCAAGCGCGATCATCGCGGCGTGCTCAGCTTCAAGGTGAGAAGCCTTCACCGTCCGGACCTGTGCTGTTGCGATTCCAAAGTACATTCGGAGGTAGGCATGGCAGTCCCGAGACATTGGGCGGGAGCGCGACCGAACTCTCTGTCACCGGTGAATGCCTAAGGACGGGCGATGATGCGGTGCAGTAGATGCCCTTTATGTTCGGAAGTCGACCTAATTCGAAGGTTCTGATTTGCCGCCGGAATCGCTGAGGTCAATCCGCTGGACTGCCCGTGCCTTGGGTGGCTGGTTCAGGAGAATAGGGGGGCTACGGATACATGCGACCGCGGTATGGCGTAGGTGAAGAAAGTCGGATGTCGTCGTGCGGGTCCGCGTCCGGTTCTAGGCGGAGCGGCGCAGACGATATTTTCTGTCGACGACAGGTGGCGTTGCAACGAGCTTTACAGTCCACTTTGCTGCCGATGCATCCATCACGACGGATCTCACCGATCCCGTGACGGTTTGACCGTTCAGCTGAAGTGCGCGCGGCAGCCCGTGATATTGAGCCAGACGAGCGCGCCTGGCCTCGACGAGGTCCGTGATTTCGATGACCTGCATCTGCGACTCCAGAGTTGGCGCGGTACGCTCGACAAGACCCGCGCTACAGGACGGGTAGCATCGTATGGTTAATGAAATGCGTCAGATCGTCTTCAGCAATTCCGATGCTGAAGGCAAGTCAGCGGGCGGGATTGCCATCCAGATTTTGGGACCCCGTATGAGCGCTCGCGGCCCTTCATTGTCGCAAATGAGCCACTCGGTTTCGTCCCAGATGACGAGGCATGGAAATGTCTGAGGCAGCCTGTCCTTGTTTCCGCGTATCCATGTTCCACCCGCAACGATGATCCTTTCATCGTCCTTCGGTGCGGTGCTGATTGGTTGCCACCCGTCGTCCATTTTATCGCCCCTTTGTCTGCGCCTCAGTGCGCCTCAGACGCGAGGCCGCAACGTCCAGTTAAAGCGTGCAGACCTTGGCTGCCACATGAAACTTGCTCCCGATTGGCAGGCAGCTAGGCGATTACGGAAGGGCTGTGCATCAAGTCGCATAGTGTCGCGACGAATTTGATTGACCGTCACGGGCATAGGCGCATGGTTCCACCATGGCCTTCAATTTCACCTCCGACGTCAAATCCAAGCAAAAAGATTGCTGGCTAATTTTGAACTTCAGCGGAGAGGAGATTTCCCTGTCGTTCGACGATGCAATCGAACTTAAGATCCAAATCAATCACGTCCTGGAAACGGGAACTCCCAACGAACGGAAGATCGTGAGCGAAGCAGACAGCTGGTCGGCGCTGTGTGTGCCAAATGCGGGCGGTTTCGGGGTTGCCTTTGTCCTGTCGGCGACGTCGACGATAAAACTATGGCTGGATGCCAGGCAGGCCGAGCGCTTTTCTGCAGAACTTCAGACGTTTATCGATCTGGTTGGGAGTCGGAGTTGAAGGGCTTCTGGCATGGCTATGTCGAACTGGTATTGGCCGGCGTGACGTACGAAGCCAGTTACGACATCCTGGATGGCATGGTTCAATTGACCATTGGCCAGTTGATCGTGGTCGCAGAACCGCTGCCGGGTGCGACGTATGAGGAAAGTGCGCTCTACGCTTTGGAGCAGTTCGCGACCGGAAAAATCGTCGCGCGCGGCTAGAGCCGCTCCCCGGGTGCTGGGTCAGCTCGCTGCCACTTCGCCTGCTTTTGTCGTCTCATAGGCAATGTCTGTCTTGTTCATGATGAGGGGCGATAGCCACCCGAGATCGACAAGGCGCTGGTATTTGCTGCGATCGATATTGCCAGCCGTATATTTTGCGCCGCCGTGCAGGACGATCTCACGGATCAGTTCCAGGTCTTCATGTGTCATGATTGCTCCATCTGGCATGATCGCCGATGCGCGTCGGAGCGCCCCGGAAGGGGATTGGACATTTTGATTGAATTTTCTGGTTCTCGATCACCGCGAACGCGGTAGCGCTATCGAGCGCATGGATCATGCGTCGGGTGCCCGTGACCTCAGATGCTGCAGCTATGTTGGCGATGCGCTCTGTTCGACTATTTCTTTCGGGGCTTTTCCGCCTCGGGGTGCATCAGGCCCTTCATGGTCGGAGCTGCTGCGATCGTCTTGGCCTTGTCCTTCTTGGGCTTCTTTACTTCGCGATTGTTCCGTTGTTCGCCTTTGGCCATGGTTTGGTCCTCCGCCCGCACTGGGCTTCGGTGACATTAGCACGTCGGTTGGGTCTCCCGGAGATTATGTTGCCTAAAGCCGCTGTCGCATCGCGGCATCGCGGGCGGACGACCGCCACCCGTCGTCCTGGCAGCCGACAGCCGCATCAATTCAGGAGATGGAAGTTTGCTTGATTGACTCCTTCCTGAATTCAGGGTTGCTATCGTTGAGAGACAACCGGGAGAACTGAAGTGACCACTGGCGTAGTAAAATGGTTCAATGCGACGAAGGGCTTCGGCTTTATCCAGCCGGACGATGGCAGCAAAGACGTCTTTGTTCACATCTCGGCCGTCGAGAAGGCGGGGCTGAGCACTTTGAATGAAGGGGCCAAGGTCAGCTTTGAGGAAGTGGCCAACCGTGGCAAGACGTCGGCGGAAAACCTTCGGGTTGGCTGATCGGGCCTCTTTTGCCTGGCGCCGCAAGTCTGGTGGCGCCCGGCTGTCGGCCAAATGACCACATAACTGGCAGCCCGTCGGACTTGTCCCGGCGGGCGTTTCGCGATGATTTCAGCGGCGGGTTGGCGTCGCGTCGGCTTTCGCGAATGATGGTCAGGAATGCTCGTTTGGGCCAAGTAAATTCAAGCTGCCGTGCAGCTATCCATATCGTTGTGCATGATTGTCTGGCTGGCGCGGCTATCCCATTTGACCGTGACGCTACTCCAGTCCTTGGCGATGACGGTGCCAAAGTCATTTTTATCGTTCTTCCAAAAGACTGTCGTTCCGAGAACGAGCGCCCTTGATTTTTCACCGGTCACTGTGCGTCTCCCAAAAGTTCTACTTGCCGTTTGGTGAAAGGTGCCAACCACGGACGAGCTGGGCGTGCTGAGAAGCCACGTCCGATTGCCTCTACGGTAAAGCTAAGTCAGCTCTTATTTGCCCATCGCTGCGAGCAGGCTTCTTATATCGATCGTCGCGATGTTCGAGTAACTGTCCGAAATCGCATACGGGAAGATAATTTGATCGCCATGCCGCATTGCGCCGCATGTATAGACGACGTTCGGCACATATCCTTCGCGCTCGGACGGCGCAGGCCGAAGGAGCGGTTCGTCCAGGCGCCCCAGCACCTTCGTCGGGTCGTTTTTGTCGAGCAGTGCTGCTCCTATCGAATACTTGCGGACCGGGCCGACACCGTGGGTCAGTAATAGCCAGCCCTCATCTAATTCGATAGGTGAGCCGCAGTTGCCGATTTGAATGAACTCCCAAGGGGCGGCCGGCTTCAGGATCGGCGTGCCGCCATCCCATGTATAAAGATCATCCGAATAGATCAGGTAGAGGTTTTCATTGTCTTGCCGCGCGATCATCGCGAACCGCCCGTCGATTTTCCGGGGGAAAAGTGCCATGCCCTTGTTATGTGATGCGCTGCCTCTGAGGGCTGAAAAGCGAAACGTGACGAAGTCGGACGTCTCGATGATCTCCGAGCGGATCGCCCTGCCGCTATAGGCCGTGTACGTCGCGTAATAGACAGTTCGCTCGGAGTGCTCGAATTTCACAAAGCGCGCATCCTCGATGCCGTTCGATTGCGACTCTGTAATCGGAAAAATGACCCGCTCGCTGATATCCTCGCTGCTACGAAACGTGACAGCGACATCCTCGCCGCCAGGCCCAGACCCGAGGTGTTGAACTGCTGGATTTGATGCGAGGCGTGCGGTCGGATCGATGCTCACGGTCCCGTCGGTATCCACAAGGCCTGTGCGAAATGTCAGGGATGACACATGGCCTTCTCCGACGGCGCGCAGGCTGAGGATGAAGCGCAGGGCGCCGGCTGTCGTTCCCGATTGATCGGGGTGAGGCACGATGCTCGGATTGAAGAGTGCCGATGCTTCAAACGAGTATTCACTCAGGAAATAGGCGCCGACTAGCTGACGCTGAATCGTCGTGAACCGGCTATGGCCGTGGAATGCATCTTCCATTTCGTCAGCGCGGGCCTCGAATGTCTGAAGCAGATTCCGGTGGCGACCCAGAAAGTTTTCAAGCACGTCGGCCAACTGATGCTCTGCCTGCTCGGGACTGAGCGCAAGAATCCGGTCGACAATATGATTGGCGCGCGTCTTATCTGTCGGATTGAGATCGCGTGGCTCCGTCGCAGGTTTAAACGGCCGTACGATGACTCGGGACGCGTCGGGCCGGAGATAGAGCGCCTGGCGATTCAGTATCGGAGATGAGGGCAAAAGGAATCTCAATGGTCTGCTGAGAGGGGGAGCGCAACGTGATCAGGCCACGCGGGTCGCGGATTTGGATTGATCCTCGGCGATACGTGCCATGTGCCGAATTTCGGATAGTCCGAGCAGGTAGGATACGACTGACTCGCCGCCGCGGTTCTCATTAGCACGGTCCGGATGCAGTCCGTCACGACAGCTTCCTGTCTCCAGATCGACGAGCGGGATGGAAAGGTCATTGCTGCCGAGGAACCATGCGAAGACCCGGGCGGCTTCGCTCTTCCATTCAATGTTCTGGTCGGCGCGCCACGCCGCAAGGCTGGCCGCGATGGTGGCAGCAGCCTCGACAGGCTGTTGGTCGAAGCTGCGTGGCTGGCGCCGGATGTCGTGAAATCCCTCCGTGCCCACCGGCCTGAACTGACCGCTGGCTGAGGTCTGCTGTGTCAGCAGCCAGCGCAGGCTTCTCAGCCCGGCGTTGAGATAGTCCGGCCGTTTCATCGCAGTGCCGGTGAGAATCAAAGCCTGGCAGAGTCTAGCGTTGTCATAGGAAAGTCCGTTTTCGAACCACACCCAATCGCTCGTCTCGACTTTCTCAAGAAGCGAGACGAGCCTGTCGGCCAGAGCCGTCCGGATTGCATTGGCACGGCTATTGTCGGTGACGGTCGTGCAATACGCATCGAGTCCCAGCAATACGAACGCCCAGGCACGGGGCGAGAGGAAATCGCCGACCTTTGGTAAGGCCTCCGCAAAGAGTGCTGCGGCCCAGGTCCGCCGAGAGGGGTTCGCATCCGAAAGAGCGCAAACGCCCAGTGCCCAAAGCGTGCGCCCATGACTGTCTTCCGATCCGCTTTCTTCCAGCCAGCTGCGATCGAAAGCCATGAAATTTCGAAACCGGTGCGTTTCGGGATTCCACGCATGCTGGACGAAAGCTGCAAAGCGGGAGGTCAGGACCTCCGACAGACGTAGTTCCCCGGGCGTGTTCAACGCGCATGCCAGCAGTAGCGCGCGGGCATTGTCGTCGATGCAATAGCCATGCAAGCGATCCGGAACACTGTGAACCGCATGCTGGAACAGTCCGGTGTCGTCGCACATCGACAGGAAGTGACCAATCTGCATCTCGGGAGGCGCGCGACTATCTCGCAGGAGCGTACTCGTATCCGACTTTGCAATGGTCTTGAGCCGGTGGCGGCGACCCGCGTTCTCGAAAACGGACATGTATCGCTCGGCCGTCCGTTCCCAGGTCATGGAGCGGCTGCTGGCATAGGCGCGCTTGCGCATCGCCTGGCGCAGTGGTGCGTTGATCAGAAGCTTTTCGATCTCAACGCCGATCGCATTCGCATCCGCGAACGGGACGATAATGCCGCGGCCGTCGGCGAGCAATTCGCGAGCATGCCAATAGGGAGTCGATACCACGGCCTTTCCCAAGCCAAAACTATAGGCCAGGGTGCCTGACGTCATCTGAGATTCGTTCAGATAAGGCGTGACGTAGACATCGCACATCGAGATGAAATCGAGCAAGGTCTCCTGATCAACGAAGCGATCAAGGAAGACAACGTGATCCGCGACGCCAGCTTCGCGGGCCCTTGCAATGAGGGATTCGCGATAGGTCTCGCCTTCGTCATGTACCAGATTTGGATGGGTTGCACCCAATACGACATAGACCGCACCCGGACAGGTGCTCAGAATGGACGGCATCGCATCGATCATGAATTCGATGCCTTTATTGGGCGAAAGCAGGCCGAAAGTCAGAATGACAGACCTGCCGGCAAAGCCGAGCCTCGTTTTTGCATCGTCGGGCTCCACAAAAGCGAATTCTGGAATTCCATGTGGAATGATCTCGATCTTCTCTTCGGCGACCTGATAGATGGTCCGAAGTAGTTCCCGACCTTTCTCCGCCATCACCACCACTTTCGACGACATCTCGACAACGCGTGTGAAGACATCCTTTTGTGCGGCGGTGGGCTCTGCAAGAACCGTATGAAGTGTCGTCACGATCGGCATCTTGAGCAGCGAGAGAAGCTGGATGATATCGCTCCCGGCTTCACCGCCGAAGATACCGAATTCATGTTGAAGCGACACCACGTCGAAATGACCGTTGTTCAGGAATTCCGCTGCACGTATGTAGTCGTTGATCAGCTCGTCATTGACCTGAATGCCAACGGTGGCTGGATAGTCATAGAAATGACCATGATCGGTCATCGCCACGATGACGGTTTTGGAGTCTGCGCGGGCGGCTGCTACTGCGCTTTGCAGATCGGTAGTGAACGTGGCGATCCCACATCGGCGTGGAAGTGAATTGCCAATGAATGCAATGCGGCTGAACACCGTCAATCTGCTGCCTCGCGATTTCAATGTTGAAAGGGCAATCGCTCAAAATTGGCAATGCTGCGCCAGCCGCGGCATATCGGACAATTTCGTGACAAAAGCAGCGCGCGCTCGGCAGGGACCATCAGGGTCATCAATGCGCGCGAGCGCAGGGTGCGCTCTTTCTTCGCGAATAGCCATCAGTATCTTCGAGGGCTGGGAGTTGGAACAAGTCGGTGGGAGGTTGGCGAGAGAGCGGTGATAATAAATCGGTCTTTCAGTGCCAGCCGTGGTAACGCTCGGGCTCACATAGCGGGAGTACGATATGGCCAAGGGAAATCGCGAAACCAAGAAACCGAAGAAGGTGCCGGTCAAGACGATCGCTGCTGCAGAGAGCCTCAAAGGCGGCGGTCCCAAGATCATGCCGGCGCTGGGCGCGGTCAGAAAGAAGTAGTGTAGATTCGCTAGTACGGGACTTTCCAGCAGTTATCGAACTGCACGCCTGCTGACGCAGTGGTGATGCGTCAGAGTCATGACATCGCAAGCTCACAGATCGAGGAAAACATGTCGATCAAGACGGCTATTCGAGATGCGTACGGTACACCAGCGATGTTCGCCGGATCCAAGACCGGGCAGGAAGATGCACCGTTTGTGTTCATCAATGTTGGCGGCGAGGAGCGCCGGATGAGATCTGCCGAGTGGGAGGCGCTGCCGCCATGGCTAGGCGAGCGCCCGGCCTGGGCAGGCAAAGGCTGACATTCAAGATCTTTCCTCGTCCGCTGGAACGGCGACTTGTCGGGCTTGAACAATACCAACCAGAAAATGTGAGGCCCTGCAGTAGCGGGGCCTTTTTATTGGAGGAACCCACGGCTGATGGCACAGCTCTATCCACACCGTCAGCATCTCTCTCGGAGGCTTCAGGTCTTTGCCGACTAGCTGGATGAACTCTTGAAGTGAGAACTGCTCTTATCACGATAGGGCTGGAGCTGGTGGGTGACGGAACGAGCGATTTTGAGTGGCGTTATGATATTGTGCTGAGCCTGAAGTCCCGAAAATCGTAGCGGTTGCTCGCCGAACTTCACCGGTCGCTTACCTGGGATAGGGGCAAGGTGCTAGCCGACCGGCAGCGCCTGATCTTGTCGGCGACTCGCGCGGGGCACGCACACAAGCTGGCGAACGAACCGTCAACAACTATTCAGAATGAGCAGGAAAACGCTGTCAAAAAGAAAACAGCGCCAAGTCGATAAGTGATTGAAATCGTAGATAAAACATGGCTGGGGCGGGAGGGATCGAACCTCCGAATGGGGGAATCAAAATCCCCTGCCTTACCGCTTGGCTACGCCCCAACGGCCGAGGCGACAACAGGCGGGGCGGGCCCGCGGATCGCTTTGGCTCCGTCGGTCTATAGAGAGAGCTCCGCAATTTCAACCACCTGACAGCGGTGTTCCCCGCTTCCGATGCGCCGGACTTTTGTGCAATTGCGGTGTCGGCTTCTACCGCTGCGCGTGAGCCCCTGACGCACTGAATTTTCCGATTTTCGCGGTCGCATATTGGGCGATAGGGCCTGTGAGCTGGCGCGAAGCGAAGTTCCCAAAGCTTGTCCGCGGGCGGGCTCTCGCCCAACACGCCATAGAATGTGTTCGGAACAACCGTTCTAGAGTTGTATATGCGGGATGTGCTTGAGCCAGACCTCGTCGATGGCCTCGCCATACCCCGCATCCGCGTAGCGGATGACGCCGAGGCCCGTGTCGTTGTCGAGGCTCATGGCGAGTCGTTCTGCCGCGGCGGCCGTGCCGTCGGCGATCAGGGTGACCCCGGCGCTGGTCATGTAGCCGGCATAGCCGCCGCCGCCGGAATGAACGGCGACGAGATCGGCCTGGGATGAACACAGCGCCATCGCGTCGAGCAGCGGCCAGTCAGCGATGGCATCTGAACCGTCACGCATGTTCTCGGTCATGATGTTTGGATGCGCCATGCCGGCGGCGTCGAGATGATCGCGCGAGAAGGCGACCGGTCCCTTGAGCGTGCCATTGGCGACGAGTTCATTGACGCCCAGCGCCAATTCGCTGCGCTCGCCATGACCGAGCCAGGCAATGCGCGCCGGCAAGCCTTCGAAAGGCACGTATTGGCGAGCGAGCTTGATCCAGTTCGAGACGATCTGGTTATCGCCGAACAGGCGCAGCACGAGATCGTCGATGGCACGGATGTCGTCGGGATCGCCCGACAGCGCCATCCAGCGGAACGGACCGATGGCGCGCGCAAAGAGCGGGCGCAGATAGGCTTCCGTGAAAATGGGGATATCGAAGGCATTTGCGACGCCGCCTTCCTTGGCGTGGGTGCGAATGAGATTGCCGTTGTCGAACACTTCCGCGCCGCGCGCCTGGAAGGTCAGCATGGCGCGCACATGATCGACAATCGACGCCCGGCTCTCCTCCATCAATTGTTCCGGCGCTGACTTGCGCATGGCGCGCGCTTCCTCGAGTGAGCGCGTGCGCGGCACATAACCGTAGACGAGATCGTGGGCTGCGGTCTGGTCGGTCACCACATCGGGGATGATGCCGCGCTGGGCGATTTCCGGATAGATATCGGCGGCATTGCCGACGAGGCCGACCGACAACGCGCGACGCTCGGCCTTTGCAGCGCCGATCATCTCCAGCGCTGAATCGAGATCCGGCGCGATCACTTCGAGATAACCGATCTCCTTGCGCTTGCGCGCCCGTTCCGGATCGATGTCGACGGTGAGGATCGCCGCACCGGCCATGCGCCCGGCGAGCGGCTGTGAGCCGCCCATGCCGCCGAGCCCGGCGGTGAGGATAAAGCGGCCGGCGAGCGTGCCGCCAAAACGGCGCTCGGCGATGCGCATGAAAATCTCGTAGGTGCCCTGAATGACGCCCTGCGAGCCGATATACTGCCAGGCGCCGGCTGTGAGTCCGCCCCAGCAGATCAGGCCTTTGCGCTCGAGCTCGTAGAAGATCTCAGCCTTCGCCCATTGGCCCACGATGTTGCAATTCGCCATGATCACCAGCGGCGCCTTGGCGTGCGTGCGCAGCAGGCCGACCGGCTTGCCGGACTGGATGACGAGCGTCTGGTCTTCCTCCATGGTCGTCAGAGCCTGCACGATCGCCTTGTGTGCTGGCCAGTTACGGGCCGCGCGCCCCAGTGCGGCATAGACAACCAGGTTCGACGGATCCTCACCGACCGCGAGCACGTTTTCCAGAAGGCGCAACAGACCTTCCTGCCGCCAGCCCTTGGCGCGCAGCTTTGGGCCGCCAGGAATCGGAAAATCGGGGTGCCGTGGATTCGCTGATGTCATGACGGACTCCTGCGGTGTCTCAGGCCAGTGCGTAGCGCGCGATCTCGATGCCCATGGCGCGTTCGACGGAGGGATAGACCGCCGGATCCTTGACGCTGGAGGCAAGCGGAATGATCGTCTTCGGCACATGGAACAGATGCACGTTCATGCCGACTTCGAGATGGCCGACGCTCATCGGCTCGGCCTCGTCGGACAGTGTGGCGATGATGTCCGGGAAGGTCGCGAGACGCTTACCATTTGCATCGACGATGGCCATGTATTCGTTCATCACATGCAGCGTGATGGCGCGGTCGCCTTCGCCGATGGTCAGGGTGCCGATGTCGAAGGCTTCCGGTGTGTAGACCACATTTTTTGCGGTGATCTTGCCGCTGCCGAGGATGGAGCCACCGGTGTCCTTGCAGATCGCGTCGATCACGGCAGTCGCTCCTTTCGGCTCGGCGGCGAGGATGGCTTCACCGAGGCGCAGCGCTAGCGAGATGCCGCCGAGAGCAGCGTTGTCGCGCACATAGGACGCGCGCACCGGATTGCGGCAGGAGGCAATGAAGCCGCCAGACATGTCGCCGGCCGTACGCAGGATCGGCGACACCTTGGCGGTGGCACCGCGTACGGTGAGTTCGATGTAGCGGTTCTCGGCGCGGTTGCCGCCGGCAGCTGTCTGGATCATCGGCTCGGGCGAGCCGGCAAGGCCGATCGATCCCATGTCGCCGGTCGGATGCGCGCGCATGTCGCCGACGGCATCGACCACCTTGGTGCCGAGCAGTGCCGATGGTAGCCACGCATTCATGGTGGACGACTTGCCATTCTGGCCGATGATGAGGCCTTTCAGCGGTTCACCCAGCGCATCCTGCAGCAGTTGCACCGCGCGGATGTAATCCTTGCCCTGCATTTCCCAAGCGGTGGTCGACGCCGGCGCGCCGATCGCGGCTGCAGTGGCGACCCAGTCGTCATCGTCGAGTTCGTCGATCGACACGAGTTCGGGCTTGCCGACGAGAATCGCAGCGCGGCCGAGCATGCGCCCGTGATCCGCCCAGCCGCCGCCACCGGCAGCGTAGACACCGCCGCCGCGCACGGCGGCTTCAATATCGCGTTCGGTCAGAATACGTCCCATCGGAATGTCTCCTCGGCAGATGTTCTTGTGTTCGATACGTGGTCGGTGATCGGAACGGCGGGCGTCACGCCACCGGCAGTCGCTCTGAGAGAAGCAGCGGTGGCCGCACGAATTGTCCGCTGCCAGGTTCGGCGAGAACCTTGCTGCCGTCGAAGGCGAGCTGGCCGCGCACATAGGTCGCAGCCACGGTCCACGGCAGCGTCATGCCATTATAGGGGGACCAGCCGACCACGTTGTTGCCGCTTGCGGCACCGTCATAGACGATGGGCTTGTCCACCAGCACGGTGATGTCGGCGTCGAGACCAGGCGCCAGCGCGCCCTTGCGATCGTCGATGCGGAAGTGCCGCGCCGGATTGAACGACATCAGCTTCGCGGCATGGGTCAGCGGCAATTTGCGTTCGACGAGGCCCTTTACCAGCAGCGGCACCATGGCTTCGAGGCCGGGGACGCCGGACGCATTGGCAAGCATGTCCGGATTGATCTTGCGATCTTCCGACCAACTGACGTGATCGGTCGAGACCAGCGAGACGCGTCCGGCTGCAAGCTCTGCCCACAGCGCTTCGACATCGGCGCGCGGGCGCACCGGCGGATTGATCTTGGCCTTGCCGCCGAGCCGGGAGACGTCGTTCTCCTCGTCGAGCACGAGATAGTGGATGCAGCATTCCACCGTGGCGTGATGACCCTCGGAGCGATACCACGCCGCAATGTCATAACCGCGTGCGACAGAACAATGCACAACATGGGCGGGACAACCGGTCTCGGCGCCGGTCTCATAGATCTGCAGCATCGCGAGGATTTCGGCGAGCGGTGGGCGCGACATCGCATGCGCGCGCCAGTCGGTGACGCCCTTGGCCTTCACCTTGGCGACGGCATCGCGGATGAATTCGTCGTCCTCGTTGTGGACGCCGGCTGCGAGGCCGGTTGGCGCAATGGCGGCGAAGCAGTCGGCGAGCAGCGGCGCGGGGATGCGCGGAAAGCGCTTGGGGTCCGTACCGAAGGTGGAGAACTTGAAGGCGGCGACACCGGCCTTGGCCTGTTCGGCGATTCGTGCCGGACCCTCTTCGGGGTCGATGGTGCCATAGAGCGCGAAATCCACGCGCGCCTGTTTGCTCGCATGGGTGATCTTGCGCTCGACCGCAGCAGCGGAACAAACCAGATCACCTTCGTCATAGGGCATGTCGACGATAGTGGTCACACCGCCGGCTGCGGCGGAGCGCGTCGACCAGACGAAGTCTTCCTGGTTGCGCTGTGACAGCGAGTGGACCTGCGCGTCGATGGCGCCCGGCAGGATCATGCCGGACTTGAAATCCTGCCGCTCGCGCGCGGCCGGCGGCGTGCCTTCGCCGACGGCACCCACGCGCCCGTCGCGGACCGCGACCCAGCCATTCTCGATGATGCTGTCGTGACCGATCACCTTGCCGGTGAGAACCAGATCGAAATCCATGTGCAACTCCACGCTTGCGGCCGGTTTGCCCGGCCTCGTTGGTCGTGACGGCCCCGTCGGACCGCATTCCCTAGAGCTTGTGCTCCAGCCGTGCGATCAACCGCACCACCGGCAGCAGCAAGACGAGATAGATGATGGCCGCGAGGATCAGCGGCGATGAGTTGTAAGTGAGCGAGCGTGCCAGATTGGCAGAATGCAGCAGCTCAGGGACCGAGATGACGCTGGCGAGAGTCGTGAGCTTCACCAGCTCGACCGTATTGGACAACAGATCCGGCAAAACGTTCCGGATCGCCTGTGGCAGCGTCACGTAAAGCAATGTCTGTGTGGCGGAGAGTCCGGTCGACCGCGCGGCCTCGCGCTGGCCCTTCGGCACGCTAACCATGCCGGCGCGATAGATCTCGCCGTAGTAACTTGCCGAATTGATCAGGAAGGCAACGGCGACCGCGACCAGCGCCGGTACGCGCAGTCCGATGAAGGGCAGGCCTGCATAGACGAAGACCAGCAGGACCAGCGGCGGAAAGGCTCGGAAGAAGTCGACGGCGGCGATCGCCGGCCAGCGCAAAACGCGATAGGGGCTGGTGGTCAGCAACATCACGAGGATGCCGCTGACCAGGCCGATCGGGATCAGGAACGAACACAGCAGCAGCGTCTGCAACAGTCCCTGCAGCAGGAACGGTGCGACCTTCGCCATGACGTCGAGATTGAAGAATTCCTGGGTGAACTGCTCCATCAGTGCTCACCCCACCGATAGTTGCGTTCAAGTGTACGGGAGGCGATCACCAGTGGAATGAAGACCAGCACGTAAAGTAGCGCGCCCATGGTCAGCGGCGTCGCATTGGCGGACATCGACAGCGCGGAATTGGCGCGGCCAAGAATCTCGTTGACACCGATGGCGCTGCCAAGCGCGAGGTTCTTGGTGATGGAGATCGCGCGGTTGGTGAGCGGCGGAATGCCGAGGCGGACCGCCTGCGGCAGGATCACATAGCGCAGCGTCTGAGCGAAGGTGAGCCCTGTTGAGCGCGCGGCCAGCCACTGGCCCTTCGGCACTGAGGTAATGCCGGCCCAGAAGATCTCTTCGGCAAAGGCCGCAAGCACCGCGCCGAGGGACATCCACAGCACGATGAGGCTGGGTAGGACGATGCCGATATTTGGGAAGCCGAAGAATAATACCAGGATGATTGCGAGCGGCGGCAGGGAGCGGAAAATGTCGACGAACACGATGATGAGGAAATTGACGGGCTTCCAGCCGATCGCCCGGAGCGCCGCGAGGCCGAAGCCTGCACCGATACCCGTGATGACCACTGCGAGGCCGGCAAGAATGGTAACGCCGGCGCCCTGCAAAATCTCCCAGCCATACTTCATCGCGATATCCGCGTTGAAGAAGGTGAAGATGAAGCGGTCCCAGTTGCTCATCGCGTCGGCGGCGGTCATGGCCTAGTGCCTGATCTGCGCGAGAAAACGTCTGGTGCGATCTTCCTGCGGGCGCAGGAAAATGTCTTCGGCGCTGCCCTGTTCGATGACGAGACCGCCATCGAGGAACACCACCTTGTCGGCGGCTTCGCGGGCGAAATTCATTTCATGGCTGGCGATAACCATGGTGATGCCGCGGTCGCGCAAGTCCTTCACGACGGCGAGCACGCTGCCGACCAATTCCGGGTCGAGCGCCGAAGTCGGCTCGTCCATCAGGATGATCTTCGGGTTCAGCGCGAGCGAACGCGCGATGCCGATGCGTTGCTGCTGGCCGCCGGAGAGTTGCGCAGGATAGGACGTCGCCTTGTCGGGCAGGCCCACCAGCGCCAACATTTCCGCGGCACGGGCATTAGCGTCAGTGGTGCTCATGCCGGCGACCTTGCGCAGGGCCAGCGTGATGTTCTTCTGCACCGTGAGGTGCGGATAGAGGTTGAAGCTCTGGAACACCATCCCGATCTGCCGCCGCGCCGCGTTGATATCGGTGCGCGGCGACAAAAGGTCGACATTGTCCATGATGATGGAGCCGGCATCCGGCTCCTCCAGACGATTGCAGCAGCGCAGCAAGGTACTCTTGCCCGAACCGGATGGGCCGATCAAAAAGACCAGCTTGCCCGGCTCCACCAGAAGGTCGACGCCCTTCAGAACTTCGGTGTGCCCGAAGCTCTTCCGGACGCCGCGTGCTTCCAGCAGATAGGACGGCGCAGACGCCGCTGCATCCAGACTCATGAGCAGGTCGGCTTCTGCTCGGTCGCGTCATAGCCGGCGACGCCCGGTGCGCCATAGCCGGGATAGATGGTGGTGGTCGCCGAACCGGCCTCCGGCTCGACACCGAACCACTTCACGTAAAGCTTCTTCAGCGTGCCGTCCTGCTTCATGCAGACGAGTGCGTCTTCGAGCTTGTTGCGCAATTCGGTATTGCCGTTGCGCAGCGGCATGCTCCAAACGAGGCCTGTCTTGTAGAGAAAGGCATTCTTCAGCCGCGGATTGTTCTTCACGATCCAGGCGACGACGGTTGCGGCCGAGATGTTGGCGTCGGCACGGCCGGCGAGCACGGCCTGCGCCGCGTCGGTGCTGGTGGCGAAGGATTCAGACTTCCAGCCATATTTGGCGGCGTTGTCGTTGACCCATTTCTCGTAGATCGCGCCTTTCTGCACGGCGATGGTCTTGCCGGAGAGATCTTCGAGCTTGGTGATGGGAGGTGCCGAAGCCAGCGTCATGAAGCGATAGTCGGCGTCAACGAAGCCTTCCATGAATAGCAACTGCTGCGCGCGCTCGGGTGTGACAGTGACCACAGCAGCGAGGAAGTCGTAGGTGCCGGCCTGAAGTGCCGGAATGAGACCGGCGAATTGCGCGCCTTCCACCGTGATCGGGCGTTTGATGCGCTTCGACATTTCATCAACGACGTCGATATTGAAGCCTTCAAGCCCGCCTGACAGTTTGGGCATGGCATGCGGCGCGAAGGTCGAGTCGATCGCGGACTTCAGCGGTTCCTGAGCCTGAGCGAGTGCGGGACTGGCCAAAGCCAGAAGCCCGGCGGCAAGGATCATTGCTTTCATCGAACACCTCCATTGGTGCGGCCAGGCCAAGCCGGCAGCTGGCTCCGCGGTCCTTGTCATGAAGGCTAACGCAATTGCGCATCGGGGGGATATCCCATTTGATGGACATCCTATACGCTCTCGCTGCAGCGCGGAAAAATCGACTACAGACCCGGATGACAATGGAATGGACATTGCGACCTTGGTGATGACAGCCGTGGTGCTTCGTTGCGGCAATGTGCGCGAAGCCGCGCGCCAACTTGGACGCGCACCCAGTACGCTTTCGGCAGCGGTGAAACGGTTCGAACGCTCCATTGCGGCGCCGTTGTTGAATCGCGTGGGTGCCGCGAGCTTTCTCACGCTCGAGGCGCGGCGCATGCTGGATGAGATCGAAGCCGCAGCGGATATCGCGATGGGGATGATCGCGCCCGATAGGGCAGGCGATGCAGCACGGGCTTTCTGCGCCGAGTGTGATGTCAGTCTCACGGCCTTGCAGCGTGTCGCATTGGTTGCGGAAACCGGCAGCGTTCGTCGTGCCGCACGCATCATCCGTCTCGGTCAGCCGCAACTCGCGCGACAGATTGCACGCGTTGAAGATGAACTCGGCAGCGTGTTGTTTCATCGCTCCCGTATCGGTGTCACGCCGACGCCGGCATGCCAGTTGCTGGTCACGTCGCTGGCTGAACTTGAAAAAACCATGCAGCGACTGTCACGGCGTGCGCGTGAGCGTTTTCGTTCGACCAATGCCACCATCAGGCTCGGGGCGGTGATGCCGCTCGGCCATGAAAGCAATGTCGCGCGGCTGCTGGCCTTTCTCGTCGCCGCCTGGCAGCGGGATCGGCCGACGCGGCCGCTGTTTGTCACCAATGGTACTGCCGAGGATCTGCTGACCGGCCTGAAAGACAAACGGTGCGACGTCGCGTTGATCGACAGCGACACGATCCCCGCGGATGTCTCGTCCCGCGCGCTGGTGCGATCGAAACTTGTGGTCGTTGGCGCGCGCGAGGTGCTGGGTGACCAGCCCGATGTCATGCAGGTGCTTCGGCAACAGCCGCTAGCGCTACCCAGCCGACGCACCGGGCTCGGCCAAGCCGCGCACAAACTGCTGGCGCAATTGCTGCCTCAGGCAGAGATCGATGCGCTGACAATCACGGAAATCGACTCGATCCCGATCATTGCCAACCTGATGCTGGATTTCGGCTTCGTGTCAGTACTCCCCGAAAGCGCACTCGTCTCGTTCGATGCACGCCTCGTGGCGCTGCCGGTTGATCCCGGGCTTGAACTTATCCTGTCGCTGGTCTGGGTACAGACCGAAGGCGCGCGGCGCGGCGCCCGCTCCATTCTTGCTGCTCTGCGCAACTATGCGCCGGCAACGCCAGCAGCTGCCATGATGGTCAACAGCGATTGATTTGAATGAGCGTGTCTACCCGCTGTCGCAGATCATGAATTATAATTCTTGATCTTTTCCAATTTCGTGCATTATGCTGCAGAGATGCGAGCGCGGGTGGAGGGCAATGCTCCCACCTAGCGTCAATCTGCATTGGTAGGCCGGATCAACCGGTCATCAATTATTCCGAGGGGAGACGAGCCGATGACCACCAAGGGGTTTCTGCGTCCGTTGACGCGGCGCGCCATGCTGTCCGGGACCGCCGGTGCAGCAACATTCATTGCGACGTCGCCGCTTCATAGCCCGGCCATCGCGCAGAACGCGCCATTGAAGGTGGGGATGATGCTTCCCTACACCGGGACCTATGCGAAGCTTGGCCAGTTCATCGATGACGGCTTCCGCCTTTATGTCGAACAGAAGGGCGGCAAGCTCGGTGGGCGCGACATTGCGTTCGTGCAGGTGGACGATGAATCGAAGCCGGAATCAGCCACCGACAACATGAACCGGCTGGTCGGCCGCGAGAAGGCTGACGTCGTTGTCGGCACCGTTCATTCCGGCGTGGCCATGGCCATGGTCAAGGTCGCGCGCGACACCAAGACACTGCTGATCATTCCGAATGCCGGCGCCAATGATGCGACTGGTCCTGCTTGCGCGCCGAACATCTTTCGCACGTCGTTCTCGAACTGGCAGAGCACCTACCCGATGGGCAAGGTGATGGCCGATGCCGGTATCAAGAACGTGGTCACGATCACATGGCGTTATACGGCCGGTGCCGAGATGATCGGCGCCTTCGCTGAAAACTTCACCAAGAACGGTGGCAAGATCGTCGCGGACCTGACGGTGCCATTTCCGGAGGTGGAATTTCAGGCACTGATCACGCAGATCGCGCAGCTGAAGCCCGATGCCGTGTTCAGCTTTTTTGCAGGCGGTGGCGCGGTGAAATTCGTCAAGGACTATGCGGCGGCCGGCCTGAACAAGACCATTCCGCTTTATGGCGCGGGCTTTCTGACTGACGGCACCATCGAAGCGCAGGGCGAAGCCGCCAAGGGCATCAGGACGACGCTGCATTACGCGGACAATCTCGATAATCCCGCCAATCTCGCCTTCCTCAAAGCCTTCAAGGCCAAGACGGGCAAGGACGGCGATATCTACGCCGTACAGGGCTACGATGGCGCGGCGCTGCTGGATATCGGACTGACCGCCGTGGGCGGCGACTTCAACGCGCGTGACAAGATGATCGCGGCGATGGGGGCTGCGAAGATCGACAGCCCGCGCGGGCCGCTGTCCTTCAACAAGGCGCATAACCCGATCCAGAACATCTATCTGCGCGAGGTCCGCAACGGGCGTAACGAGATGATCTCGGTCGCCCAAGCCGATGTCGACGATCCCGCGCGGGGCTGCAAGATGACCTGACGCATGGTTACGCGGTCTTTTGATGGAGATCGAATCGTCGAAGCCTGTTGCGTGCAAGACCGTCCGTGAAGGAGGTGGCGCAGCGCAGCCAGGTCCGGCCTCATGCTTGATTGCGCCGGCGACTGAAGGTGGCCCGCCGTGGTTGGATTGATCTGATGGACCTCATCACACTAGGCGTTCAGTTGCTGAATGCGGTTCAGTATGGCGCAGTCCTGTTCCTTGTCGCGAGCGGCCTGACATTGGTGTTCGGCATCCTGGGGGTCATCAATCTCGCCCATGGCGCGTTTTATATGCTCGGCGCCTATCTGGCTTACTGGATCACGTTGATGACTGGCAGTTTTGTGGTCGCCTTGCTTGGCGGCGTGCTGGTTGCCTTCATCGCTGGCATTCTGCTTGAGGCCGTCTTCGTTCGTCTTCTCTATGGCCGGGATCATCTGGCACAGGTGCTGCTCAGCTTCGGCCTCATCCTGGTCATCGATGAAATCAGGCAGTTGCTGTTCGGCAAGGACGTGCACGCGGTTGCTCCGCCCGCGTGGTTGTCGGGGTCGATCCAGCTGACCGACAACCTGTCCTATCCGGTTTACCGGCTGGCGATCTGTGTATTCTGCCTGATGGTGGCACTCGTCATCTTCTTCGTGATCGCGCGCACCAAAATCGGCATGATCGTGCGGGCAGGTTCGGAAAATCGCGAGATGGCGTGCGTGCTCGGCATCAAGTTCGACCGGGTCAATCGCTACGTCTTCGCCGCCGGCATCGCGCTGGCGGCGCTCGGCGGCATCCTGATCGCGCCGATCTCGACAGTGTTTCCCGGCATGGGCGATGGCATGCTGATCCTGTCCTTTGTCGTGGTCGTGCTCGGCGGCATCGGTTCGGTCGCTGGCGCAGCCGTCGGCGCACTGCTGATCGGCCTCACGGATACGTTCGGAAAGGTGTTCTTTCCCAGCGTGTCCAGCATTCTGATCTATGTGGTGATGGCAGCCGTGTTGCTGTGGCGGCCCAGTGGAATTCTCGGACGCCAGGATGCTTGATATGAGCATGCCCAATCTGCGGGTCCGATTGTTCGGCATCGCCTGTCTGGCTATGGCGATTGCGCTGCCATTCTGTGTATCGACCTATTACACGCAATTCTTTGCCAAGGCGCTCATCATGGGCATGCTGGCCATGTCGCTGAATCTCGTGGTCGGCCATGGCGGCCTGGTGAGCCTCTGTCATGCCGCCTTTTTTGGCCTCGCCGGATACGTGCTTGCGCTATTGTCGCCTCGTTATGATGCGGCGTCGCTGTTAACGACGCTTCCGATTGCGATCCTGTGCTCCGGCGCGGCGGCCCTGCTGATTGGCGCGCTGGTGCTGCGTACCCGCGGCGTCTATTTCATCATGGTGACGCTCGCCTTCGGCGAGATGCTGTTCTTCTTCTTCCACGATACCAAATTCGCGGGTGGATCGGACGGTATCTCCATCAACATCCGGCCCGAGATCGCCATTGCCGGCCGTCAATTGCTCGATCTCGACAAGCCCATGACTTTCTACTTTGTCGTGCTGGGTTTCCTGGTGGGCGTGATCGCTCTGCTCACGATGGTGGCCCGCTCAGCGTTCGGGCGGGCGCTGGCGGCAGCCCGGGACAATGAGCGCCGGGCACGGTCGCTCGGCTTTCCGATCTTCCGCCTCCGCCTGACGGCGTTCACCCTGTCTGGCGCGCTGGCGGGCGTTGCCGGTTATCTGGCCGCGGCCCAGTTCGGCTTCGTCGCACCGCAGATGCTTGGATGGCACCAGTCGGCGACAATCCTGGTCATGGTGCTGATCGGTGGCTTGCGCTCGGTCACCGGGCCGCTGGTCGGTGCGCTGGTTCTGATCGGCATGGAAGAAGTGCTGAAGGCGCATCTCGACAACTGGAAGCTTGCCGAGGGCTTGATCATCATCGGCATCGTTATCCTGCTGCCCAATGGCGTCCGGCAGATCTGGTCGATGGTGTTTGGCGCGTCGCCGCAACGCGCGGCTGAGATCAAGCCTGCAGCTGCGGAAGCCCGTCATGCATGACATTGCGCTGCGTGCCGCTGGATTGCAGAAGCGTTTCGGGGGCCTGCTGGCCGTCTCCGATGTGTCGATCGACATCCGCGTTGGCGAGATCCATGCGGTGATCGGCCCGAACGGTGCCGGAAAATCCACACTGATCAATCTGCTGGCCGGCGAACTTCTGCCAACCTCGGGTGAGGTCCTGCTGAATGGCGTGGATATCACCTCCTTGTCGCCGGACCGCCGCGCGCGTGCTGGCCTCGGCCGCGCCTATCAGAAGACGACGTTGTTTGCGCAATTCAGCGTGCACGAGAATGTGCGTCTTGCGGCGCAGGCCCGTTCAACCGCGCCGCTCCGGATGTTTGGTGGCACGCGGTCCGACCGGCCATATCTCAAGTTGGTCACCGATGCGATCGACCGGGTCGGATTGTCCACACGGTCGCAGGTCATCGCCGACAGATTGAGCCACGGCGAACAGCGCCAGCTCGAAATCGCGATGGTGCTGGCGACCAATCCGCAGGTCATTCTGCTCGATGAGCCACTGGCGGGCATGGGACCATCGGAGGCGCGGGGCATCATCGGATTGATTGCGTCGCTGAAGGCCGACCGTGCGCTGCTGGTGGTGGAGCACGACATGGATGCGGTGTTCGAACTCGCAGACCGGTTGACGGTGATGCAGGACGGTCGTGTCATTGCCACAGGTTTGCCGCAGGACGTGCGCGTGGATCCTGGCGTACGCGCCGCCTATCTCGGGGCTGATGGAGGCATCGCGTAATGGCCTTGCTCGAGGTGGAAAAGCTCGATGCGTTTTATGGCGCTAGCCAGATTCTGCACAGCATCGATCTGACCTTCGCGCCGGGCGAGCAGGTGGCGTTGATTGGTCGCAATGGCATGGGCAAGACCACGCTGCTGCGTTCGCTGATGGGATTGATGCCACTTTGTCGCGGCAGTTTGCGCTTCCACGGCCATGATATCCGCAATGCAGCGCCTGAAACGATCGCGCGATGCGGCATGGCGCTGGTGCCGGAGGGCAGGGGCATTTTCGGTTCGCTGTCGGTCACCGAAAATCTGGTGATGGCCGCGCGACCAGGCAATCACGGCCGTCAGTCCTGGACCCTGCCGAAAATCTTCGATCTGTTTCCGCGTCTGCATGAACGCCGCAATAATGGAGGGCACCAATTGTCGGGAGGTGAGCAGCAGATGCTGACCATCGGCCGCGCGCTGATGACCAATCCAGATATGATCATGATCGACGAAGCCACGGAAGGTTTGGCACCGCTGGTGGCGCAGTCGATCTGGCAAACGCTGGCGATGGTCCGGGGCGAGGGCATTGCGACCATCGTCGTCGACAAGGATTTCAGGAGTCTGGCAAAAGTCGCCGACCGAATGGTGATCCTGTCGAAGGGCTGCGTGGTGTTCGACGGAACGCCGGCAGCATTGGCCGCGCAGCCCGGCGTGCTGGAGAGCCATCTCGGCGTTTGAGCGATCAGGCCACGACGACGGTCAACGCATCGTCATCGGCCGCAAGAATATTGTCGGAAAGCGGCTCCGGCCATTGCACGACCAGACGGCCGAACAGATCGTTGAGTTCTTCCCGGTCAATGACGTCATAAAAACAGGGCGTCGTTGCGCGCGCGATGAAGCTGTGCAGCAGGTGCGCGGCGTCGTAGTCATAGACGATGTCGCCGGGAACGCTTCCCGGCTTGCGCAGCAGGAAGGTTCGCAGGCTTGTCAGGCATGCCTGCCCGCCGTCTGTTGCGGCAAAGGAGAGCACGGCTGTCTGATGCGCGATGCGTGGTCCGTCCTGCATCCGGTCATACATCGGCAGCGCATTGGCGCTGATGACATCGGCGAGATCGCGGAAATCGTTTGAGACGTCTTCAGAATGCAGGGTATTGCGGATCGCCATGACACCGGTGGGATCGAAGCCGCGTGCTTGCAGAAGCTCGCCCAGTGTCACGACGCAGCGCTTCTCAGTCCGAAGGCCTGGGCATTGGTGTTCAACACACGCGACACCGCGCCGACCAGTTGCGCGGCAGCCTTGTCCTTGCTGAGACCGGCCGTATCGACAATGGCGGATGCGCGGGAATAAAGCGGTTCGCGGCTCAGCAGGATTGTGCGCAATTCCTGCATGGCGGAGCGGTCGTCGGCCATCGGGCGCAAGTCACCCTGGCGGCGGACGCGCGCCATATGCTCTTCGGGCTTGGCCTTGAGCCAGATCGTGTAGAACGACGACAATACGCGATCGAAGGTCACGGGTTCCGAGACGATGCCGCCGCCGGTCGCAAGGACGATGGGCTCCTTGCGTCCGAGCAGGCCGTTCAGCGCGGCCTGTTCCATGCGGCGAAAGCCCTCCTGTCCATAGAGGGCGATGATCTCGGCGACCGATAGTCCGTTGTGCTGCTCGATCTCCTTGTTGAGTTCGACGAAGCTCCAGCCGATCTTGTCCGCCAACAATTTGCCAAGCGTCGATTTTCCGGCGCCGCGCAGCCCGATCAGGGCGATGCCGCTGAATGACATATAATTCTGGAACTGACCGTTCCCGCGTCCGGCGAGAACGTCCTTGGCCTGGGCGATCTGGTTCGGTGTCGCGTTGCGAACGAGGTCGCGAATGACCGGCCACTCCGTTGTCGGTTCGTCCGCCGGAATCAGATCTTCGAGATGGGCACCCATGGCGCCGGACACCCGGCGCAGCAGCACGATAGACACGTTGCCCTTGCCGCTTTCCAGTTGCGCGATGTAGCGCTCCGAAATCCCTGACACTTTTGCCAGCACCTTTCGCGACATGCCGCGCAGGCCGCGCATGGTGCGGACACGCTGACCGAGCTGTTCAAGAAAGGCAGTTTCGGGATCGGCCTGGTCGGTCATGTGGTGTGCGTGCTCGCAGAGGATTTCAGGAAAGATAATTCCGGATGCGATTGACAGCAACCGGAGTTGGTGACTTTATATGAATTATAATTCAAAAAAGACGATAGGGAGAGCACCGTGAGCAACGGTTGTGGAATCGCCCAAGGTGCAGACGCATCATGAGTGGGCCGTCCAGTTCTTACAATGCGGTGACCTGGCTTCTCGACCGCAACATCGATGAGGGCCGTGGCAGCAAGCTCGCCTTCACCGATACCGTGACCGAACTGACCTATGGCGACCTGCAGGTAAAAAGCTGCCAACTGGCCAATTTACTGAAGCGGCTCGGTGTCCGGCGCGAAGAACGCGTCGCGATGATCATGCTCGACACCGTCGACTTTCCGGTGGTGTTCCTCGGCGCGATCCGGGCCGGCATCGTCCCGGTGCCGCTCAACACTCTGCTGACTTCGGAGCAATACGCCTATGTGCTGGCCGATTGTCGGGCACGCGTGTTGTTCATTTCCGCGGCGCTTTTGCCGGCAGTCGACGAGATGCTCGGTCGTCTGCCGGATCTTGAGCATGTGATTGTGGTCGGTGGTGCCGGCAATGGCCGCAAGAGTCTGGCCGATGAAGTCAGGGATGAGAGCACAAGCTTCACCACGGTCGCGACCCATGCGGACGAGCCTGCCTTCTGGTTGTATTCGTCCGGATCCACGGGCATGCCGAAAGGCGTTCGACATCTGCACGCCAGCCTGGAAGCAACGGCGACCACCTATGGCAAGCAGGTTCTCGGCATCCGCGAGGACGATGTCGGATTATCTGCGGCCAAATTGTTCTTCGCCTACGGCCTCGGCAACGCCATGACATTTCCCATGTCGGTTGGCGCCACGACGGTGCTCAATCCGGAGCGACCCACGCCGGCCACCATGTTCGGCCTGATGCTGCGATATCAGCCGAGCATCTTTTTCGGGGTGCCGACGTTGTTCGCGGCGATGCTGAACGATGAAGGTTTCAAAACGGAAGCTCGCCTCCCGCGCCTGCGCATTTGCACCTCGGCCGGCGAAGCGCTTCCGGAGCCGGTGGGGAATGGCTGGAAGAGCCGCTTCGGCGTCGATATTCTCGATGGCGTCGGCTCAACCGAACTGCTGCATATCTTTCTGTCGAATGCTCCCGGCGATATCAAATACGGCACGTCCGGCCGGCCGGTGCCAGGCTATCGTGTGCGGCTCGTCGATGATGCGGGCCTCGATATTGCCGACGGAGAAATCGGCGAGTTGCTCGTCGATGCTCCGTCTGCCGGTGAGGGATACTGGAATCAACGCAGCAAGAGTCGTCGCACCTTCGAGGGTCATTGGACACGCACCGGTGACAAATATGTCCGCGATGCCGACGGGCGCTATACGTTCTGCGGACGTGCCGATGACATGTTCAAGGTGTCCGGCATCTGGGTGTCCCCGTTCGAGGTCGAGAGCGCGCTGATCGCACATCCCGCCGTATCCGAAGCGGCGGTCGTGCCGGAGGCCGACGCCGAGGGGCTGTTGAAGCCGAAAGCCTTCGTGGTGCTGAAACCGAATGCCGTGCTTGAGGGCCTGCGCGAATCCTTGAAGGATCACGTCAAGCAACGGATCGGTCCGTGGAAATATCCACGCTGGATCGAGGTTGTCGATTCCCTTCCCAAAACAGCCACCGGAAAAATCCAGCGCTTCAAATTGCGCGATGGAACGGCAGCCTGAAACCGGGAGATGGATGACAAGATGAGTGCATTGAAATCTGCGGGACGGCTGACCATCAGTGCGTCCGAACTTGAATACCGTATGATCGGTCCGCAACCGGATGCAGCGCCGACCATCGTGCTGCTGCATGAAGGGCTGGGCTCGGTCGCGCTGTGGGGCGACTTCCCGGACAAGCTTCAGGCAGCGACCGGGGCCGGCGTCTTCGTCTATTCGCGCGCCGGATATGGCGCGTCGACGCCGGTCGTGCTGCCGCGGCCGCTGGACTACATGCATGTCGAAGCAATTGAGGTGCTGCCGCAGCTGCTCGATGTCATCGGCTTTCGCCGCGGCTTGCTGGTCGGTCATTCCGATGGCGGATCCATCGCGACAATCTATGCCGGCGGCATTCAGGACCATCGCATCCGCGGCGTCTCGATGATCGCGCCGCATTTCGTCGTCGAGGATACTTCCGTAGCGTCCATCGCCGATATCAAGAGGGCGTACGAACAGGACGACCTGAAAGCCAAGCTCGCGCGCTGGCATGATGACGTCGACAACGCGTTTTATGGCTGGAACGGCGCATGGCTCGATCCGCAGTTCCGCGACTGGGATATTTCCGACTATCTCGCTTATGTGCGCGTGCCCGTGCAGATTTTGCAGGGAGCCGACGATCAGTACGGCACCATGAAGCAGATCGAGATCGCCGAGGTCGAATGCTATTGCCCGGTGGATGTCGAGATCATTCCCGGCGCTGCGCATTCGCCCCATCGCGAAGCCCCCGAGGCAACCTTGCGGGCCGTGGCGGATTTTGCCAATCGCCTGCTGCATTTTCACGGCGAGGGCGAATTACGCGCTGCGTAAGCGGGCACGATCGTGACTGTCACTCCTTCTCTCGCGATGCCGCGCTGGCCCTATCGGCTAGGCAAGCAGACGAAGGCTGATCACGACACGCTGGCGCAGGCCAAGGCGCTGGTCCCGCTGCGCTATGCCCGGTTCGTCCCGGCAGACGATCCGGCCCTGTGTTACGGGCTCGCGCTCAACGATGCCGGCTTCTTCTGGGAGGCTCACGAAATTCTCGAGGCTGTCTGGAAGGTGGCGCCGCAAAGAGGGCGCGACCGGATTCTGCTTCGCGCCTGTATTCAGGTTGCCAATGCCAATCTGAAACTCAGTCTGCAGCGGCCGCGCGCGGCACATCGATTGCTACAGGACGCACTGTCCGAACTCGATGA
Source organism: Tardiphaga sp. 37S4 (assembly GCF_021044645.1). NCBI lineage: Bacteria > Pseudomonadati > Pseudomonadota > Alphaproteobacteria > Hyphomicrobiales > Nitrobacteraceae > Tardiphaga > Tardiphaga sp. 37S4. The sequence goes on from NZ_CP088008.1 coordinate 437,751, forward strand.
ACTCGCCATGCGCCCGCCGGCGGGTATTGCCGGAAGCTTTTCCGAGCACTTTCCGGTCGCGATGCTGGCGTCTGCGCTCGCGCATCAACTGGCGACCGACGAGGCCGAGCGGGGTCCGGTCAAGATCACCGGAACATGAAAGAAAATGCATAATTCTATCGGATTTCCCTGGACGCCCTCAATATCATGAATTATTGTGCATATAACCAAGGCGCACGGCGCATAAATCAAGACTGTCAAAGGGTGGAGCATGGCCGCAGAGCAACGCGTTCTCTCGAACGGCGCCAAATTTATCGACTTCCAAACCGATCCGTCGCGCTACCGCCACTGGAAGCTCAGTGTTGATAACGACGTGGCGACGCTCACCATGGATGTCGATGAGAATGGCGGTCTGTTCGAGGGCTATCAGCTCAAACTGAACTCCTATGATCTTGGCGTCGATATCGAACTGGCGGATGCCGTGCAGCGGCTTCGTTTTGAGTATCCCGAGGTCAAGGTCGTGCTGCTGCGCTCTGGCAAGAACCGCGTGTTCTGCGCTGGCGCCAATATCCGCATGCTGGCCGGCGCTACCCACGCCCATAAGGTCAACTTCTGCAAATTCACCAATGAGACTCGCAACGGCTTTGAAGACTCCAGTGAAAATTCCGGCCAGCGCTTCATTTCGGTGATCAACGGGACAGCTGCAGGCGGCGGCTATGAACTGGCGCTGGCCACCGATCACATTATCATGGCAGACGACGGATCGGCGGCGGTGGCGCTGCCGGAAGTGCCGTTGCTGGCGGTGCTGCCGGGCACTGGCGGTCTGACGCGCGTGGTCGACAAGCGCAAGGTGCGCCGCGATCACGCAGATTACTTCTGCACGATCGAGGAAGGCATCAAAGGCAAGCGCGCAGTGGCGTGGCGGCTGGTCGATGACATCATTCCGAACAGCAAGCTTGAAGCCAAGGTCGCGGAGCGTGCCAAAGAGTTTCTGGCGACGTCGAAACGTAGTGGCGCCGGCGATGGTCTCAAGCTGGCACCGCTGAATCGCCGCTTCGATGACAGCGGTATTCGTTACGGTCTGGTCAATGTCGATATCAATCGCGCAGAGCGAATTGCTACCATCTCGATTAAAGCGCCTGACGCTGCGGCGCCGTCGGATGTCGAGGGCATGATGGCGCAGGGCGCTTCCTTCTGGCCGCTGCAGGTGGCGCGCGAGCTGGACGACGCCATTCTGCATCTGCGAATCAATGAGCTCGAAACAGCCATGCTGGTGTTCAAGTCGCATGGCGAAGGCGCCAATGTGCTGGCTCATGACGCCTTCCTCGAAACGCACAAGGCGCATTGGCTGGTCAACGAGATCCGGCAATACTGGAAGCGGGTGTTGAAGCGCATCGATGTGACCTCGCGCACGCTGGTGACGCTGGTCGAGCCGGGCTCGTGCTTTGTCGGCACGCTGGCCGAACTCGTCTTCGCTGCGGACCGCTCCTACATGCTGGTCGGCCAAAAGCAGGGCGACAACCGCGCGCCGCCAGCTATCGTGCTGAGCGCGATGAATTTCGGGCCTTACCCGATGAGCCACGGGCTGACGCGGCTGCAGTCGCGCTTCCAGGCGGATCCGGAGGATGTCACCCGCGCGGAAGCGCGGATTGGTGAGCCGCTGGATGCGGAAGCTGCTGAGCAGCTCGGGCTCGTCACCTTCGCGCTCGATGACATCGACTGGGATGACGAGGTGCGCGTGTTCTTGGAAGAACGCTGCAGTTTCTCACCCGACAGCCTCACAGGCATGGAAGCCAATCTGCGCTTTGTCGGGCCGGAGACGATGGAATCGAAAATTTTCTCACGGCTGACCGCCTGGCAGAACTGGATCTTCCAGCGGCCCAATGCGGTCGGCGAGAACGGCGCGCTTGGACGTTACGGCACCGGCCAGAAGGCGCAGTTCGACATGACGCGCGTATAGCGTCCGCAACTGGAACAGCGCGGCCATGTGTCACTCTTTGGATAAATGCAAGTCGGTGGCTTGCCCAGTTCGAACGATCAGAAATACAGCGGGAGATCCCAGTCATGAACATCATGAATGTCGACTACAGCACCAAGATTCCGAACAACGTGAATCTGGCCGAGGATCGTCAGGTGCTCAAGGCGCTGGAGGGATGGCATCCCGGCTATCTCGATTGGTGGAACGACATGGGGCCTGAAGGTTTTCAGGAATCCCTCGTCTATTTGCGCACCGCGATATCCGTCGATCCCAAAGGCTGGGCCAAGTTCGACTATGTGAAGATGCCTGAATATCGCTGGGGCGTGTTGCTGGCGCCGCAGGACACCGAGCGCAAGGTGAACTTCGGACGACATATGGGCGAACCCGCCTGGCAGGAAGTGCCCGGCGAATATCGCGCGATGCTCCGACGCCTCGTTGTCATTCAGGGTGACACTGAACCGGCCTCGGTGGAGCAGCAGCGTCATCTCGGTCAGACCGCGCCGTCGCTCTACGACTTGCGCAACCTGTTCCAGGTGAATGTGGAGGAGGGCCGCCATCTCTGGGCAATGGTCTATCTGCTGCAGAAATATTTCGGCCGTGACGGCCGCGAGGAGGCCGACGATCTTCTCCGCCGCCGCTCGGGCGATGCCGATGCGCCGCGCATGCTCGGTGCATTCAACGAGGCCACGCCGGATTGGCTGTCTTTCTTCATGTTCACCTTCTTCACTGACCGCGACGGCAAGATGCAGTTGGAGAGTCTCGCCCAATCCGGCTTCGATCCGCTGTCGCGCACCTGCCGCTTCATGCTGACGGAGGAAGCGCATCATATGTTCGTCGGCGAGACGGGCGTCGGCCGCGTGCTGCAGCGAACCTGCGAAGCGATGAAGGCGGCGGGGATCGAGGACCCCAACGCCATCGAGAAGATCCGCGCGCTCGGTGTGATCGACCTGCCGACCATGCAAAAGAAGATTAACCTGCACTATTCGCTGTCGCTCGATCTGTTCGGCTCTGAAGTCTCGACCAATGCCGCGAATTTCTACAATTCCGGACTGAAGGGCCGCTTCCAGGAGACCAAGATCGAGGACGATCACCAGCTCACCAACGACATCTATCAGGTCCTGAAATTCGTCGATGGCGAAATCAAGCTGGTCGACGAGCCGGCGCTGACCGCGCTCAACATGCGTCTACGCGACGATTACACCGCGGATTGTGCCAAGGGTGTTGAGCGCTGGAACAAGATCATCGAGAAAGCCGGCGTCAATTTCCGCTTCGATTTGCCTCACACCGCATTCCATCGCCAGATCGGTGAATTCCGCGATGTGAACGCTTCGCCGAAGGGCATCATCATGAGCGATGCCGCCTGGGCGAAAGCCAGGAACGACTATCTGCCGTCCGTTGACGACGGTGATTTCATCGCATCGCTGATGACGGCGGTCAGCGAGCCCGGCAAGTTCGCCAGCTGGATATCGGCGCCGAAGGTCGGCATCGATAACAAGCCGGGCGACTTCGAATACGTAAAGATTGCGGCCTGAAACGAGCGGATGCGGCGGAGGGATTTCCAGCTTCCCCCCGTCGCTGTCAGTCCTCGATGGCACGTGCGGGATTTGCCATGAACGCCCCTTTCAAACAGCATCTGATCGATCCGGAAATCTGCATCAGGTGCAACACCTGCGAAGAGAGCTGCCCGGTGGATGCGGTGACGCATGACGACAACAACTATGTCGTCAACGCAGAGATCTGCAATTATTGCATGGATTGCATCTCGCCATGTCCGACCGGCGCGATCGACAACTGGCGTGTCGTCGCGGCGCCGTATTCGCTCGACGAGCAGTTCTCCTGGAGTGACTTGCCGGCGCAGGAGGAGATCGCGGACAATAGCGCTGGTGCGGGCGCCATCGAAGCACTCGAGGATGAAATCGGCGCGTTGCTCGAAGAAGCGCGTAAGGGACTGGGCGGCAAGCCCGTCGCGCCGCTGTCGTCGAGCAAGGCGTCGGTCAATCTTTATAACCGCGGCAAGCCCGCGCTGGCCACGGTGACCGGCAATTTCCGGCTCACCCACGCGACGGCCGACTCCGACGTGCGCCATATCATCTTGGATTTCGGCGAGCAGCCGTTTCCCATCCTCGAAGGCCAGAGCATCGGCATCGTCGTGCCGGGCCTGGGTGCGGATGGCAAGCCGCATCAGGTGCGGCTCTATTCGATTGCGAGTTCGCGCGATGGCGAGAAGCCGAACACCAACAATCTGGCGCTGACCGTAAAACGTGAGGTCGGTGGGCTGTGCTCGAATTATCTCTGTGATCTGCCGCGTGGCGCAAAGGTCGAAGTCACCGGGCCATTCGGTGCCACCTTCCTGCTGCCGAACGATCCGTCGGCGAATGTTCTCATGGTCTGTACCGGCACAGGCTCTGCGCCATTCCGTGGCTTCACGGAGCGCCGCCGGCGCGCGATGCCCGGCGCGCCCGGGCGGCTGCTCCTGTTCTTCGGTGCGCGCCGTCCTGAGGAACTGCCCTATTTCGGTCCGCTGCAAAAGGTTCCGGAGGAGTTGCTGGGCAAGTACTTCTGCTATTCGCGCGTGCCGGGCGAGCCACGGATCTATGTGCAGGATCGTATCCGCAGCGAAGCTGCAGCGATCACGTCGCTGCTGCGCGACGTGCAGACCCACGTCTATATCTGCGGGCTGAAAGGCATGGAAAGTGGCGTTGAAGAGGCCTTCGCCGATATTTGCCGCGCCGCGTCGATGGATTGGTCGGATCTGAAAGCGGCGATGCGCGGCGGTGGAAGATATCACGTCGAGACTTACTGATCGATGTTGCATCCGATCCGAGCCGGCAACGACCGTTTCGATTGAATAGCCCGAATAAGAACAAAGACGGGTACGTTATGGGGGAGAGAAGCGATGGTTCTGGACCGCGACAATGCGGCTGGCTCAGGCAGTCCATTTTTTCTGACGCCGTCGGTTGACGCAGAACAGCGATCCGACGGTACGATCCTTCTTCGATCCGACACAGGGCTGCGTCCCTATGCGCGTTGTGTCGGGGACTGGCTTGAACATTGGGCACAACAGGTGCCGGAGCGGATCTTTCTGGCGGAGCGGTCCAGTCCGGATTTGCCTTGGGTGACGCTGAGCTATGCCGAGACGCTTCGGCGCGTGCGCAGCGCCGCTAGCTGGATTCTTGCACAAGAGATGAGTGCGCAGCGGCCCCTCGCAGTGCTATCGGACAACGGCATCGAGCATGCCGTTCTGGCCCTGGCAGCGATGCATGTCGGTGTGCCCGTTGCTGCGATTTCCCCGGCCTATTCGCTGATGTCGAAGGATTTCGAAAAGCTGCGTGGCGCGATTCAGCTTCTTGATCCCGGTGCCATCTACGTCTCGAACCTGCATCAGTTCGGTCCGGCCCTCGCTGCGATAGGCCCGTTTCACACTGCCGCCGTCATCGGCGGCGGCGCGGCTGCCGGAGCGGGATACTCATACGCCGATGTGATCACGACGCCGGTGAGCGCAGCGATCTATCATGCCTTCGCAGCGGTCGATGCCGATACGATCGCCAAGTTCCTGTTCACGTCGGGATCGACCGGCGCGCCGAAGGCGGTCATCAATACCCAGCGCATGCTGACCTCGAGCCAGCAGGCCAAGGCGCAGACTTGGCCGTTTCTCGAAACTCAGCAGAGCGAACTCGTTCTTCTGGACTGGCTGCCATGGAGTCATACCTTCGGCGGAAATCACAATTTTAATATGGTGCTTCGCAACGGCGGAACGCTTTACATTGATAGCGGCAAGCCCGCACCCGGATTGTTCGCGACGTCGATCGCCAATCTGCGCAACGTCATGCCAACTGTCTATTTCAACGTGCCGCGTGGCTTCGACATGCTTATTGCAGCCCTGCGGAAGGAGGATGGGTTGCGAGAGCGATTCTTCAGCGAGGTGAAGTTCGTCTTCTATGCCGGTGCGGCTCTGCCGCAAAGCACATGGTCGGCGCTGGAGACACTTTCCATCGAAACAATCGGGCGTCCGTTGCCGATGGTCTCCGCCTGGGGGTCGACGGAAACATCGCCGCTTGCGACCGATTGTCATTTTCAGGCGCCAAGATCAGGCAATATAGGCGTGCCTATTCCTGGTACGGAGCTAAAGCTCGTGCCATCTGACGGCAAGTTCGAGGTGCGGGTGCGCGGGCCCAATGTGACGCCGGGCTACTGGAAGGCGCCAGACCTCACCGCGAAAGCTTTTGATGCGGACGGCTTCTATCTGATCGGCGATGCCGTTGCATTTGCAGATCCGGCTCATCCCGAGCAGGGCTTGCTGTTCGACGGGCGCATCGCCGAGGATTTCAAGCTGACATCGGGTACATGGGTCAACGTCGGAACGTTGCGCGTGGCGGGAATCTCCGCGTTGGCGCCGCTGGTTCAAGATATTGTCGTGGCCGGCCATGGCGGCGAGGATGTGCGATTCCTTCTCGTTCCCAATCTGGCTGCCTGCCGCGCGGTGTCCGGCCTGCCGGAATCAGCGAGCATCGATGTCGTGCTTGACTGTGAAAATGTGCGTTCGTCCATAGGGGAAGGGCTCGCAAGACTGAAGGCGGCAGGCGGAGGGTCTTCCACCTATGCAACTTGCGCGCTTTTGCTGGCAGAGCCACTATCTGTCGATGGCGGCGAGATTACTGACAAGGGCTACGTCAACCAGCGCGCCGTTCTTGCGCGCCGTGCAGTCGACGTCGAAGATCTGAACAGAGGGGTCTCGGGTCGCCTGATAATCTGCAAGAGTGTCGAGCAATACGCCCGTCATGCCTAGGACGTTCAGAATCCGAACGATGCTTCGGGATTAAAAATATTGCGTTGATGGAAGGCATCAGGTCGAGCGACCACACGCAAGACTCTGCCGATGCGATCAACTGTCACATGCCGTGTCATGTCGTCGTCACACACCAGCGCGGGCGCCGTGGTCAAATATGGCGCTCTTCCCCAGAGCACATGGACCGGCGCGAGGGCATTCGCGCGCTCCACGAGGTCGCCTTTCCCTCCAGGAGGCGACCTCGTTTGTTTCTGATGAACGGCTCATGCGAAGTGTTCGCGGAACATGTCCGATTCGCATGCGTGCTAAGTTGCACTGAGTTCTACTCCTGGTGCAGACCGAACTCCGGCATTCTTCTCACACAGTGAGATTTCACGCGACACACACGGCAACTCCCGGCGCTGCACGTCGTTGCATCATTCTGGTCTGTCAGGGCCGAGCGAAGAAACGTTGATGCGGCGGAATGAAAAATTTGAAATCCTATTCCGCCGATCGCTCGAACTATGAAGTTTCATCTCAAGCAAACAGAGTATGATCGCTGCGATCCGCAATCGGATTGCGCGGCACTGATGCTATCGTTCCCGTCAAATACATCGACTGGAGAAGCGAGCAATGGTGATGCGGACAATAGGTTTGATTGGTGGAATGAGCTGGGAAAGTACTGCTGTTTACTACCGCCGGCTGAATGAGCAAGTCCGCACGGAGCTCGGTGGGCTCCACTCCGCGGATATTCTGATGCGCTCTATCAACTTCGATGCGATTGTGAGCCTGCAGAAGCAAGGGCGTTGGGACGAGGCCTGCCAGGTTCTTGCTGACATCGCCCGGGATCTGGAAGGAGGCGGTGCCGGTTGCATTCTGATCTGCACCAACACGATGCATAAGCTTGCCGACGAAGTGCAGCAGGCAGTGTCGATCCCGCTTCTTCATATTGCCGATGCGACTGGTGCTGCCGTGAAGGCTGCAGGGTTGCAGCGGCCGCTACTTCTGGCAACGCGCTACACGATGGAGCAGGACTTCTATGTGACGCGATTGCGCGAGGGGTTCGGGCTAGATCCCGTTATTCCGGCTGAGGCCGATCGTGTGTTCATTCACGACATCATCTTCGATGAACTATGCCAAGGTGTTGTTCGCGAGGATTCGCGCCGTCTCTATCTCGATGCGATTGCACGAGGAAAAGAGCACGGCGCTGACGGTGTAATTCTTGGTTGCACCGAGATATGTCTGCTGGTCGGCCCCGAGCACATCGATCTTCCCGTCTTTAATTCAACAATTCTGCACGCGGATGCGGCGCTGGCTTTTTCAATGTCGAAAGAAGAGCCGCGACCACGTGCTGCATGACATCGGCGTGATTGATCTTTGGATTGGCATCGATCTTGCTCGTCTCTCTAACCTGGAAGGCAATGAGGCTTTCGTATGAGTGATATGCGTACCGCGCAACGTAAGATCTCGCCGGTCCTCGACCACGTCGTCATTAACGTGATGGGCCAGCTTGATGAGGCTGCTGCGCAATATACTCGCCTCGGCTTTCAGTTGACGGAGCGCGGTCACCATACGCTCGGCTCCAGTAATAACCTGGCGATCTTCGGCACGAACTATCTCGAACTTCTCGGCTATCTGCCGGGGCGCGAAACGATGCGCGCTGATCTCTGGGCCCATCCACCAGGATTGAGCGGCCTGGTTTTCAAGTCCGTCGATGCCGATCTGGTTTATGCGACACTGAAGGACAATGCTGTTCCCGTCATGGAGCCAATGAGCTTTGCGCGGCCGGTCGAATTGCCGGGCGGCGCCCAAGACGCGCGTTTCAAGGTCATCCGCGTGGCGGGCGAGGTAGTGCAGAATGGGCGCACGTTCTTCTGCCATCACGATACGCCGGAGCTGGTTTGGCGCCCCGAATGGCAGGCGCATGCGAACGGCGCCACTGAAATTGTCGAATTCGTTATCGCCTCGCAGCAGCCGGCGCGAACTGCGGCGCTCTATGAGCGGATGTTTGGTCCACCGCTGTTAACGCCGACCGCGGGCGGATTTTCGTTCAGCGCCGGTGCCGCAACGATTGTCGTGCTCGATCCTGCGGCCGTGGCCGATCGTTATGCGGGCGCGGCGCTGGTGAGCGAGGACGGCACTGACCGCATGGTCGCGTTGGTGTTCAAGGTCGCGTCGCTCAACACGCCGCGCGCCGTATTCGATGCGGCCGGCGTTTCCTTGAAGCCCTATGCGGGCGGCATCATCGTGTCGCATACCGACGCAGCCAATGTCGCTCTGGGGTTCACGGCGTGATGGTAGCGCTCCCTAATGATTTCACTCGGAGTTTTGCGCTCGACTATGACGGCGCGCGCGTGAAGTTTCGCAACGCTGCGAATGACGTCGGCGCTGCGTTGACCACCTACACCCATCCGGCGCTCAAGGGCCCGAATGGCCAGGATCTGTGCATCGACGTGGCGCGGCTCGGTGATCCGCGCGCAGCTTCGCAACTGGTGATCCTCAGCGGTACACACGGCCTTGAAGGCCTCAGCGGTTCGGCGGCGCAGATCGGTTGGATGCAGAGCAATTTTGCACGCGCCCTTCCGCGCGGCGTGTCGATTCTCTTCGTTCACGCGATCAATCCCTACGGCTTTGCCTGGGGGACGCGGACCACCGAGAACAATGTCGATCTCAATCGCAACTTCATCAATTTCGCCGCTCCCCGTCCGGCCAATCCGGGTTATGCGAAGCTTTATCCGCATCTCCTTCCGGAGGACTGGACGCCGGCAGCCCTGCAGATCTACGCCGACGCTGTGGAAGCCTTCAAGGACGAGCATGGCGATGACGGTCTGTTCGACACGCTGGCGCGCGGGCAGTACGACTTCCCGGATGGTTCCAACTATGGCGGCTCCGGGCGCGAGTGGTCCAATCTGACTCTGGAGACCATCGTCGCCGATCATCTCGGCGCGGCCGAGCGTATCGGCTTCATCGATTGGCATACCGGCATCGGTGATTTCGGCGAGTCCTTCTTCCTGTGCTTCAACCCTGAAGGTGGCGCGCTTCATGCGGAAGCCGTGCGCTGGTGGGGGCGTGACCGCATCTTCGGCCAGAAGCCGAACAATTTTGCGCGGCCCAATTATCAGGGACTGGTGTTTCACGGCATGACCAGGTTCCTCGGCGTGCGACCGATGGTCGGCGCAGTGATCGAATTCGGTACGCGCGGTACCAAGGTTCGTCGCGCCTTGCAGCTCGATCTCTGGCTGAAGTTCAAGGCCGAGAAAGACAGCGAGCGCGTTCGCATGCTGCGCGCAGACCTGCACGATTGCTTCGTGCCCGTGTCGTCGCACTGGCGTGAAGAGACCACAGAACAAGCCATTTCCATCACTCAACAGGCGGTGGAGGGGCTGGCAAGCTGGTCCCTCTCTGCCGCAGCCTGAACCAACGGAGCGAGATAGATCATGCGAGCAGTTGTCCTTTACGAACACGGCGATAACGATAAGCTGCAATTCACGGCGGATTATCCGACGCCGAAGGCCGGCGAGGGCGACGTTGTTGTCCGCGTGCGGGCATCGTCGATCAACTATCACGACGTTTTCACCCGCCGCGGTATGCCCGGCATCAAGGTGCCGCTGCCTGTCATCATTGGCCTCGACGTGGTCGGTGAGATCACCGAGCTTGGCGCGGGCGTCACTGGCTGGAACATCGGTGATCGCGTGCTGATCGATCCGGTCAACCGCGTCGAAGGTGGCCTGATGGGCGAGACCCAGGACGGCGGACTCGCCGAATTCTGTCGCGCCAAGGCGCATCAGCTCGTCAAGATTCCGGAAGGTGTCAGCTTTGAGCAGGCGGCCGCGCTGCCGGTCGCCTATGGCACCGCAATCCGCATGATGAACACCATCGGCCAGATCAAGGCCGGCGAGAAGGTTCTGATTTTGGGCGCCAGTGGTGGCGTCGGCGTATGTTGCGTTCAGCTCGCCAAGCTAGCAGGTGCTTATGTGATCGCCTGCGCCGGCAGCGAGGAGAAGGGCAAGAGGCTCACGGAGCTCGGCGCGGACGAGATCATCCTCTACACGCAGTCCGATTTCATGAAGACGATCTATGAGCGCCACGGCAAGCCGCATCGTCGTCGCTTCGTCGAAGGCGGCGGTGTCGACGTGGTCGTCAACTTCACTGGCGGCGATACCTGGGTGAAATCGCTGCGCTGTCTGAAGCTCGGCGGCCGCATTCTGACCTGCGGCGCGACTGCCGGCTACTCGCCTACTGAAGATCTTCGCTTCATTTGGACTTTCGAACTGGAGATCAAGGGCTCCAACGGCTGGGAACGTGACGATATCACAAAACTGTTCGATCTCGTCGCAGCCAAGAAGCTGCAGGTACTGATCGACAAGACCTATCCGCTGGAAGAAGCGAAGGAAGCTGTGCGCGTCATTGAGGATCGTGCGGTATTCGGCAAAGTCGTGGTGACGCCGTGAGCAAGTCCGACGTCAAGACGCTGACGGCCCCTGAGATTCAGCAAATGCTGGATGTGTCGCCGTTCAACCTGTTCCTCGGCCTTGAGGTGATCAAGGCCGATCCGGTAACGCAGGAAGTGACGATGCGCTCGCCGATGCGGCCGGAATTCGAACGCCGCCCGGGCTCCAAGCAATGGCATGGCGGTGTCATTGCCTCGGTCATCGACACCGTTGGCGATTTCGCCGTCGGCATGATGGTCGGGCGCGGCCTTCCGACCGTGAACTTCCGGGTCGATTACCTGAAGCCGGCTGTCGATACCGCCTTGGTCGCCGTGTCGCGGGTGCGCCGTGCCGGCAAGAGCGTCGGTGTCGCTGACGTCGATGTGTTTGACGAAAAGGGGGCGCTGCTCGCCATCGGCCGCGGCACCTATTCGACGCTTGAAGCAAAATAATAGCAGGACCGGGCGGCGCACGATGGCGGACCGGTTCCTGTCTGCAACAAAGGAAGAACAATGAGCGGTTTTAGCAGACGTGATTTTTTGATGACGACAGCCGGTGCTGCTTTGGCCTCCGGCTTTGCCGGTTCTTCCAAGGCGGCAACCGGGGCGCCGAAGCGCGGCGGCACGCTGGTCGGCACATGGGGCGGATTTGAGCCGCAATCGCTGTTCGTTCCAGCGGGGGGCGGCTCCAGTCCGTATTTCACGTCGACCAAGGTGTTCGAGCGGCTCATCCGCCTGACCGCCGACCTCAAATTCGAGCCGGTGCTGGCTCTCGGGATCGAACCGGCAGAGGATTTCCGCAGCTACACGATCAAGCTACGTCCGAACGTCACCTGGCATGACGGCAAGCCACTGACCTCGGACGATTTGGTCTTCAATGCGATCCAATACTGGAAGCCGATCTCCGCTGGCGTCACGCTCGATGCTCTGCTGACCGCGGAGGCCGTGGATCCGCTGACCGTGGTGCTGAAATTCAAAGTGCCGGTGCCAGAGTTCTTCCTCAAGTCCGTGCTGGCCGGCAAAGCCGGTCTCGTCATTCCCAAGCATATCTATGACGGGTCGAACATCATTACCAATCCGATCAACAACACACCGATCGGCACCGGTCCTTTCAAGGTCAAGGAGTGGGTGCGCGGCAGCCATGTCGAATATGCCCGCAATGACAATTATTGGAATGCTGGCAAGCCCTATCTCGACAAGCTAGTGATCCGCTGGTGGCGAGATCCGGCGTCGCGGTCGGCTGCGTTCGAGGCCGGCCAGCTTGACATAGGCACGTTTAATCCGATCCCTGCGCCGGACATCGCGCGCCTGACCGGCACCAAGAAATTTGTCGCCGAGACCAAAGGCTATTCGAACTCGGCGTGGATCACGAGCGTCGAGTTCAATCAGCGTCGCGAGATCTTCAAGAAGCGCGAGGTGCGTCAGGCCCTGCTTCATGCGATCGACCGCAGCTTCATCGCGGATACGGTTTTCTTCGGTCGCGCGCGTCCCTCGCTTGGCGCTCTCCATTTCTCGAATTCGATCTTCTTCACCAAAGACGTCCAGGATTATCCGTTCGACGTCAAGAAGGCTGCCGCGTTGCTCGATGCTGCCGGCTATCCGGTGAAGGCCGGTTCGCGCTTTAAGATGAGCCTGGTATCGGCCGGGTGGTTCGAGGAAAACGTCAAGATCGGTCAGTACCTGAAGCAGGCTTTCGAGGACGTCGACATCACCGTCGACCTGGCTATCCCCGATCGCGCGACCTCGCTGAAACGCATCTACACCGACTATGACTATGACGTCGCGGTATCGAACAATTCAGCCAGCATCGAGCCGATCCCGCAGACAACGCAATACTACACCACCGACGGTATCGTGAAGGGGGCGGCCTTCCGCAACGCCACGGGCTATTCCAATCCGAAGATGGACGAAACCGTCAGCAAGATGGCGATCGAGACCGATGAGAAGAAGCGCGTATCGCTGGTGCACGAGTTCGACAAGCTCGCAGCGAGCGACGCGCCGGTCCTTCCGATGGTCGACCTTGAACCCGTGACGATCGCTCGTTCTGACGTTCGCGATCATTCGCTAACCGCGGACTTCATGGGCGAAAGCTGGGCCGAGGTCTGGCTGGACCGCTGAGAGCGGAGGCAAACGTGCGTCGCATCATCATCCGCAGGCTCGTGCAAATCATCCCGTTGATCTTTGCGGTCATCGTGATGAACTTCGTGCTGATCCATCTGGCGCCGGGGAGTCTGTTCGACGTCATGACGTCCGAACAGCAGATCACCGATCCGAAGATGCTGGATCAGCTGCGTCGCACCTACGGCGTCGATCAGCCGGTGTCGGTGCAGCTTGCCAAATATATCTGGTCGGTGATGCGGCTCGATCTCGGCTATTCGTACCGGCAGAACGCACCGGTGTTTGATGTGATCATGCAGCAGCTTCCGGCGACGTTGATCCTGATGCTGGCGGCAATCGGAATTGCTTTGCTCGTTGGCGTCACCGCCGGCGTGCTGGCGTCGATCAAGGTCAACACAATCTGGGATAATCTGATCTCGCTCGGTGCGGTATTCTTCTTCGCTGCACCGAGCTTCTGGCTTGGCATTATGATGACGGTGATGTTTGCGGTGAAGCTCGGCTGGTTTCCGGTGGGCGGCATGCGCACCATAGGCGTCGACGAAAGTGCATTCGGTGCCGTTCTGGATGTGATGCATCATCTCGTCCTTCCCGCGACGGCACTGGGACTGTTCTACGCAGCGACCTTCGCGCGCGTGATGCGGGCCTCAATGTTGGAGGTGGCCCGGCTGGATTTCGTGCGGACGGCGCGTGCCAAAGGCCTGTCGGGCGGACGCGTGGTCATGGCGCATGTGATGCGCAACGCGATGTTGCCGATCGTCACGCTGCTCGGATTGCAGCTTGGCACCATGCTCGGCGGCAGCGTCGTCATCGAGGCCGTGTTCAGTTGGCCCGGCATCGGCAGCCTGCTGTTCGACAGCGTGATGAGTCGCAACTTCCCCATGGTGCTCGGCGTGCTCGTCCTCGGCTCGCTGCTGGTCGCGGTCTGCAATGCCACGGTCGACCTGCTTTATCTGCGGCTCGATCCCCGCATCAAGGCGAGGTAGATCATGCTGACATTGTTCTTCGACTTCGCCCGGCGCTTCGCCCGCAACCGCGCGGCGCTGGTCGGTCTGTTTCTCGTCCTGGTCGTCGTCGGTGTTGCTATTGCCGCGCCATGGTGGTTCCCGCGCAACCCGCTTCGTATTGTCGGGCGGCCGGAGATCTGGCCCTTCATGTCGTCGCGTTATCCGCTTGGCACGGATTCTTTGGGTCGTGACATTGCAGCGATGATTGCCCACGGCGCCCGCACCACGCTTCTGATCGGCCTCTGCGCCAGCCTGACCGCCACCATCATCGGCATCACCGTTGGCGCCACTGCGGCCTATGTCGGCGGCTGGGTCGATGAGCTGCTGATGCGCCTGACCGAATTGTTCCAGACCATCCCGAACCTGATCTTCGTGCTGACCATCGTGTCGATCCTCGGGCAGAAGATTGAATATGTGACAATCGCCGTGGGCGTCGTGACCTGGACGCCGATCGCACGGCTGACGCGTGCCGAGTTCATGTCGCTGCGCGATCGCGAATTCGTGCAGGCCTGCCGCGCCATGGGGATGGGCAGCCTGCGGATCATGTTCGGCGAGATACTGCCGAATGCACTGCCGCCGGTGATTGTGCTGTCGTCGCTGGTCGTTGCGGGCGCCGTTCTGTTCGAGTCCGCTGTAGCATTCCTCGGGCTCGGCGATCCCAATGTCACCAGTTGGGGACAGCTGATCGGGGACGGTAGGACGCTCATCCGCTCGTCCTGGTACATCTGCGCGGTGCCGGGTCTCGCGATCATGCTCACTGTGCTGGCGCTCAACCTTGTGGGCGATGGCCTCAACGATGCGCTCAACCCCAAACTGCGGGACCGCTGAGATGATCATGGGCAGCAAAGCCGGTCCAGCGCCGATCCTCTCCATTGAGAACCTGCAGGTGTCGTTGTTCACGCGCCGTGGCGTGTTGCCTGCGGTCGATGGTCTATCGCTGACAGTCTCGGCCGGCGAGACTCTGGCCATCGTCGGTGAATCCGGCTGTGGCAAGTCGTTGACGGCGCTGGCGATCATGCGGTTGTTGCCGAACCCGCCGGCAAAGATCGTCGGTGGCGCCGTCCGCTTCATGGGGCGTGATCTCGCTGCCTTGTCCGAGCGCGAGATGCAGCGGGTCCGCGGCAAGGACATCTCGATGATTTTCCAGGATCCCATGACATCGCTGAACCCTGTGGTCGCGGTTGGGGATCAGCTGATCGAGGCAATCAGGCGCCACAATGACGTGTCGCGTCACGAGGCGAGAGACCGCGCGGTCGAGTTGCTGCGCCGGGTGCGTATCCCGGATGCGGAACGCCGCTTCAACGATTATCCGCACCAGATGTCCGGCGGCATGAGTCAGCGCGTCATGATTGCCATGGCGATTGCCTGTGGGCCGAAGCTCCTGATCGCCGACGAACCGACCACGGCGCTCGACGTCACCATCCAGGCGCAGATCATCGAGCTGATGAAGGAATTGCAGTCCTCATCCGATATGGGCCTTATCATTATCACCCATGATCTCGGCGTGGTTGCGGAAGTCGCCGACCGGGTGGCCGTGATGTATGCCGGCCGCAAAGTCGAGGAAGCGCCGGTGGAGGCTTTGTTCGAGCGGCCGCTGCATCGCTACACGCGGGGGCTGCTGGGGGCGACGCCGTCGGCACAGCGCCGACGTGGCAGTCGTCTCGTCGAAATTACGGGCAACGTGCCGGCACTGTCCGATTTGCCGCAGGGCTGTGCCTTCCAGAACCGTTGTCCCGATGTACTCGATCGCTGCCGTGCCGAGCGGCCGCAACTGGCGCCGTTGCTGCCGCACCGTTCCGCCGCCTGTTTTGCTGCCGAGAAGGAGTTATCGCGCGATGCCGCTACTATCGGTGCTTAGTCTCTGTGTCCAATACCAGAGCGCACAGGGCGTCGTGCGGGCGGTCGACGATGTGAGTTTCGACCTGGAGCCCGGCGAGACCGTAGGTCTGGTCGGGGAATCCGGCTGCGGCAAGTCCACGCTCGGCAAGGCGATCATGCGTCTGGTGCCGACGTCCGACGGACGCGTCTTCCTCGATGGTGACGATGTCACGCGGATGCAGGCAGGCGCGTTGAAGGCCTCGCGGAAGTCGATGCAGATGATCTTCCAAGATCCTTATGGATCGCTCAATCCACGCCACGACGTCGGCACCATCGTCGGGCAACCGCTCAGCGTCGCTGGCTGGTCGCGCCGTGATATCAAGGATCGTGTCGTTGAGCTGATGGGACAGGTGGGCCTGCCGGCCGATGCGATGCGGCGCTATCCGCATGAGTTCTCTGGCGGCCAGCGCCAGCGTCTCGGCATTGCGCGTGCACTTGCGCTCAAGCCCAAGGTCATCATCTGCGACGAGCCGGTATCTGCGCTGGACGTTTCGGTGCGCGCGCAGGTCATCAATCTGCTTGAGGACCTGCAGCAGGCAACGGGCGTGTCGTATCTGTTCATCTCGCACGATCTCTCGGTCGTCGAGCATATTTCGGATCGGCTGATCGTGATGTATCTCGGTCGTATCGTCGAAACAGGCCGCAGCGAGGATGTCTGGGATAGACCGGCGCATCCCTATACGGAGGCCTTGCTTGCCGCCGCGCCGATCGCCGATCCGCGCACTGCACGGAGCCGCGCCCGGAGCGTGCTGCAGGGTGAGTTGCCAAGCCCGCTCAATCCGCCGCCGGGCTGCAGCTTCAGCACGCGCTGCCCCTATGCACAGGCGCTTTGCCGCGAGGAGCGACCGATGCTGCGCGATGTCTCCGGTGGCCGCAAGGTGGCCTGTCACTACGATCTGCTCGAGCAACCCGCGGCGCTGCCGCGGGTTGCTCGGGTGGCCAATTGAGTTTTCAGAAGTGGAGCATAGCCAATGCGGTGGAATAATCTCGGCGACCTGATCGATCGCAGCGGTGACCTTGATCGGGAGGCGGTCATCGATCTGATCGATCCCGCGCATCCCAGGCGCTACACGCACCGTCAGATCGACGAGATCGCAAACGGGGTGGCCCAGTATCTTGTCGATAGTGGTTACAAGCGCGGCACGCATGTCGCGATCCTGTCGTTTAACCGCGCCGAGTACATCATCTGCTATTTCGGCATCATGCGCGCCGGATGCATCGCTGTTCCGGTCAATATCAAGGCTGCGCGCGATACGGTCGATTTTGTGATGGACGACGCGAAGATCGCGCTGGCCTTCGTCGACAACGCCAATCGGCCGATGGTGCGCGACGACATTCCCGTCATCAATTTCGACGATAACGGCCCAAGCGGCTTTGCTACGACCATCAAGCCTGCCTCGTTCACCGCCGTCGAGACGACGCGGGAAGAGGTCGGGCAGATGCTCTACACCTCCGGCTCCACCGGCCGGCCCAAAGGCGTACCGCTATCGCATTACGGACAACTCTGGGCGATCTCGACACGGACCAGCGGTGCGCTGAATCAGGATGATCGCTACATCATTGCGCAGCCGCTGTTTCACATGAATGGCCTGTTCGCCATCAAGACGATCTTCGCTCAGAATGCGTCTGTAGTGGTGCTGCCGTCGTTCGAGACCCGCAGTTATATTGAGGCCATCGCCAAGTACAAGGTGACCGCCGCCACGGCCGTTCCCACCATGTGGGCCCGTGTCGTCAAGGAAACGGAACTGCTGGCGAAGAACGATATCGCCTCGGTTCGTCGCCTGATGCTTGGGTCGGCGCCGATGACCATGGGTCTGTGGGACAGGATCAAGCAGGCGCTGCCCAACGTCGTGATGACGATGGGTTACGGCACCACGGAAGCGGGGCCGGCTGTGTTCGGTCCGCATCCCGACAAGATCCCGACGCCGCCGTTAGGGTTGGGCTATCCGATCCGCGTGGAGGACGTCCGTCTCGTTAATGGAACCGAAAATGAAGGTGTGCTGTTGATGCGCAATCCAGCAGTGCTGGATCACTATCACAATCTGCCGCAGCAGACCGCCAAGGTGCTGACCGATGGTTGGTATTACAGTGGCGATGTGATGCGCCGCGATGCCAACGGCTTCTATTTCTTCGTGGGCCGAGCGGATGACATGTTCGTCTGCTCCGGCGAAAACATCTATCCGGGCGAAGTCGAAAAGCTTCTGGAACGTCACCCACAGGTCCAGCAGGCGGCAGTAGTGCCGTTGCCCGACGAGGAACGGAGCCAGGTGCCGGTTGCGTTTATTGTCACGCGCGAGCAGCCCACGCCGAGCTTCGACGACATCCGTCAGTTTGCGATCGCCAATGGTCCGGCATATCAGCACCCGCGGCGGGTTGAGTTCGTCCACGAACTGCCTTGGGCGGGCACTAACAAGATTGATCGCAAGGCGCTGATCGACAGGGCGCGGAGCCTGGAAGCCAGTCACGGCTGGTCCGTATGAGCGGGCTAACAGGGAAGATCGCGCTGGTCACCGGTGCAAGCCGGGGGATCGGTCAGGCTATCGCGCTTCGCTTGGCGAAGGACGGCGCAACCGTCGCGATCCATTACAACGCCTCAGTCGATGCCGCGAATGCGACGGTGGCGGCCATTACAGCGGCTGGCGGCGATGCCTTCGCCATCAAGGCTGATCTTTCGGAACGCGGTGGAGCAACCTCCCTGGCCGCTGATCTAGGTGCCGAACTGACCAAGCGTTATGGCAGCCCTGCATTCGATATTCTCGTCAACAACGCCGGTCTTGGAAAACGCGCGGTCATTGAGGATATTTCCGAGGACGACTTCGATCTTCTGCTGCAGACCAATCTGAAATCGCCGTTCTTTCTGATCAAGGCACTGATGCCACATCTTCGCAATGGCGGACGTATCATCAATATCTCGTCGATGGGGACGCGCTCGGCCTATCCGACCATGGCCGCCTACGCGCCGGCCAAAGCGGGTCTGGAAGCGCTGAGCCGCTTGCTGGCCGTTCATCTCGGCGGTCGACAGATCACGGTGAATTCAGTGATGCCCGGTGCGACCGCGACCGACATGAACATCGTCGCGCGCGATCCGGTGGCCAGCCGCGCAGTGGCTGAGACAATCGCGCTCGGCCGGGTCGGGCAACCCGACGATATCGCAAGGGTCGTCGCCTTTCTCGCGTCGGGCGAAGCGGGCTGGGTCACTGGCCAGCAGATCGATGCCAGTGGTGGCCAGCGACTGTAAGAGGCCGCGCGTTCAATCAACGAGCCGATATCACGACACGCGGTAGCGAATTCATCTTAGCGCTGCGTTAGCAGAGGCGTCGCTTTTGACGCCAGCCTGCTGCTCGAATGCGCAGCGATGATAATTGTTTATGCTCGCGAACTTTCAAATCTCGCAATAGCATTGCGTCACGATGGCAATGAACGGCAGAAATATTCTGCGTACACCCTTCATCGGAGGTCACAATGCTCGACGAGCTCGACCGCAAAATTCTCGCGGCACTCCAGGTAGACAGCAGCCTTTCCATGCAGGACCTGGCTGATCGTGTTGGCCTGAGTTCCACGCCGTGTTGGCGTCGCATCCAGAAGCTCGAAAGCTCTGGCTACATCAAGCGACGCGTTGCACTTCTCGATGCAGACAAGCTGAATTTGGGTGTCAGCGTTTTCATCGCCGTGCGAACGAACCAGCATAACGCGGAGTGGGTTCAGCGTTTCCGGAAAATTGTCGTCAGCTTCCCCGAGGTGGTCGATTTCTATCGCCTGAGCGGCGACGTGGATTATCTGATCCGGGCTGTGGTCTCGGACATCCGGGCCTACGACGATCTTTATCAGCGGCTGATCGCCAAGATTGATCTGCATGATGTGTCGTCAATGTTCACGATGGAGCAGATCAAGTCGACGACCGAATTGCCGCTCGTGAATGCTTTGGTGAAGCAGGGCAGGGGCGATATATCTTCGGCGGCGCATTTTCTGTCACATTGAGATGCCGCGGCTCCGAAGCTGCCGCGGAGTGTAATCGTTCGTGTGCCGCGGGCAGCACCGTTCCACGATTTTCGGCTAGAGCGGTACGTGCCGGCCGATCGCATCTGCGTCTTCTACGGTTCGACGAGGGTCGGCAGAGGCATTATGTGGGCCAAACGAAAAACCCGCCGGTTAGGGCGGGCTTCGGCGGTCGTCTCGATTTTGGTCCATCATTCAAAGCCACAAGTGTACTGCCCCCGCGAAGGGGGTCTGTTTCAAGCTCGTTTGAGTCCGGTGATAGGGCTGCTTATGCCGGATGATTGGAACAGGCAGGGAACAGAGCCCCGGATAGTCCCGTATTGAACCGCGATTGGCGTTCTGTTCTGCCGCGAGATGCCTGATTGTCAGGTGCCTCGGTCGGGAGAACTTATTGATTTAACAGGGAAAAATGGTGCTGCCAGACAGGATTGAACTGTCGACCTCTCCATTACCAATGGAGTGCTCTACCACTGAGCTACGGCAGCATGCTGGGTGCAGGAATCAGCCTCGAGGGCGCCTACCAAGCGGGGCGATCCTTGCCACAAGGTCACGGGCGGCGCAAGCGCGGGTGGCACTTAGAATGCATCATTATAACAGGGGTGTGGTCGGCCTGTTGCGGTTGCAGCCGCCTTGCGCTTCGCCATTGGCGAGTCGATCCGGTTCCCCATGGCCTCGATAACCGCCGGCAGAGCCTTCATTGGCCGGATCATCATCTCGAAGTCGATCATCTCGCCTGCCGCGTTGAAGGCGGTTATGTATGGGCTCACAGGATCCAATCGGGCGCATCTGTGTGCACGCCATTCGATCGACCATAACTGCCCATGACCGATAAGCCGAGCAAACCCGCCAAGGAAAGTGCAACTGCCCGTCAGGACAGGCTGCGCCAGGCGCTGCGTGAAAATCTCAAGCGCCGGAAGGTGCAAATGCGCGGGCGCGCCAGTCAGGCCAGCGATGCCGTCGCAGTCGAGGCGTCATCGGATGACGATAAGACACAGGACTTCTGTTCAAGACCCGTCGATCCCGATCGGGATTGATGGCACCTGTCCGCCGCGTGAGCATGCGAGTTTAAATGTCATCAGAATCCCAGGCATCATCCAGCGCCGAGCTGCCGGCCTACGCGCCGCGGGCGGCGCTGCCGCGTCACGATCAGACTTTTCCCGTGCTGACGGCGGCGGAGATCGAGCGGATGCGCCGCTTCGGTGAGATCCGGCATTACAAGGATGGCGATTGCCTGTTCGAGACCGGCAAGCCCGGTCCCGGCATGTTCGTGGTGTTGTCCGGACATGTGGCGATCACCCAGCGCGACGGCTTCGGCCGCATCACGCCGGTGGCCGATCAGTGCACCGGACAGTTCGTGGCCGAGATCGCGCAACTGTCGGGCCGCGTCGCGCTGGTTGACGGTCATGCTGAAGGCGATATCGAGACACTGCTGATTCCGCCGGAACGGCTGCGCGCGCTGTTGATCGCGGAAGCGGATCTGGGCGAGCGCATCATGCGTGCGCTGATCCTGCGTCGGGTGAACCTCCTGCAGGGCAGCGCTGGCGGTCCGGCTTTCATCGGCACGGCCAATTCCAGCGATGTCATTCGCCTGCAGGGCTTCCTCTCCCGCAACGGCTATCCGCATCATCTGCTCGACCCCGCAACGGACAAGGACGCCGCCGATCTGATCGCGCGCTATACGCCGTCGCCGGAGGATCTGCCGCTGGTGGTGGTGGCCGACGGCACGGTGCTGCGCAATCCGTCCTTCTCCGAACTCGCCCGCGCGATGGGCATGATCAGCCATATCGCCAAGGGCAAGACCTATGACGTCGCCATCGTCGGCAGCGGACCTGCGGGCTTGTCCACCGCGGTGTATGGCGCGTCGGAAGGCCTGTCGGTTGCGGTGTGCGATGCCAAGTCATTCGGCGGCCAGGCCGGCGCCAGCGCGCGGATCGAGAACTATCTCGGTTTCCCGACTGGCATCTCCGGGATGGCACTCACGGCGCGTGCCTTCAACCAGGCGCAGAAGTTCGGCGCCGATATCATGATCCCGGCGGCCGTGAAGTCGCTGGACTGTTCACGCAAGGACGGACTGTTCGCTCTTGAACTCGACGATGGCGATGTCATGCGTGCCAAGGCCATCGTGGTGGCATCGGGCGCACGCTATCGCCGGCCGGACATCGAGCGGCTCGCCGATTTCGAAGGTCGCGGCGTCTGGTACTGGGCATCTCCGATCGAGGCCCGACTCTGCAGGGAGCAGGAAATCTACCTGGTCGGCGGTGGCAATTCGGCAGGTCAGGCGGCGGTGTTTCTCGCGAGCCAGGCCAACAAGGTGCATATGGTGATCCGCGGCGGCGGCCTCGGCGCCAGCATGTCGCGCTATCTGATCGAGCGCATCGAGGCGACACCGAATATCGAGCTGGTCTTCAACACCGAAGTCGTGGCGCTGGAGGGGACGCAGGAGGCGGGGCTCGAACGGATCTGTACCCGTAGTCGGCTGTCCGGCGAGGAGTCCTGCGCTGACATCCGTAATCTGTTCCTGTTCGTCGGCGCCGATCCCGCCACCGAATGGCTGGCGGATTGCGGCGTCACCCTCGATCGTCATGGCTTCATCATCACCGGCATTCCCGCCAATGGCCGCAGCGTGCAGGCGCTGGAGACGTCGGTGTCCGGTGTCTTTGCGGTCGGTGATGTGCGCTCGGGTTCGGTGAAGCGTGTCGGCGGCGCGATCGGCGAGGGCGCCCAGGTGGTGGCGGCGCTGCATGGTTTTCTCGGCGATACGGCCACGCCAACCCTTTGAGCTCATAACGGGAGATCATCATGCCCAAAGGCTGCACGCATATTTCCGGCATTCGCGATGTGACACCCAGCGCACTCGGTTGCGAGGAATGCCTGAAAACGGGCAGTATGTGGGTGCACTTGCGGATCTGCCGGACCTGCGGTCACGTCGGCTGCTGCGACGACTCCCCGAACAAGCACGCGACCAAGCATTTCCACGCCACGAAGCATCCGATTATCGAAGGCTACGATCCGCCCGAAGGCTGGGGCTGGTGCTATGTCGATGAAGTCATGTTCGATTTGTCGGATCGAAAGACTCCGCACAACGGGCCGATTCCGCGCTACTACTGAGACAATCGTCCCGACGCGGGCGACGTTTCAGTGGGGACTTCATGCACATTTTTACGATCGGACGCCGGGCTTTGTTGGGTGTGCTGCTGGCCGTCCTGGCAGCGCCGTTTCTCCCCGTATCCGCTTCAGCGCAAGCTCCGCAAAGCCGCTTCGCCACCATCAACGGCGTCAAGCTGCATTATCTCATTGCGGGCAAGGGCGATCCGATCGTGCTGCTGCATGGCTATGCCGAGACCAGCCATATGTGGCGCCCGCTGATCGCGAAACTTGCGGCCAGTCATACGGTGATCGCGCCGGATCTGCGTGGCTTCGGCGATTCCGACGCGCCGGCCGATGGCTACACCAAGGTGGCGATGGCCCGCGATATCCATGCGTTGGTGGTCGGCCTGAAATATCCCAAGGTGAAAATTGTCGGCCACGACATCGGCCTGATGGTCGCCTATGCCTACGCTGCGCAATATCCGAGCGAAGTCGATCGTATCGCGTTGATGGATGCCTTTTTGCCTGGTGTTGGCGACTGGACGCATGTCTGGCTGTTACGCGACCTCTGGCACTTCCATTTCTACGGCAAGACGCCGCTGGCGCTGGTCGCGGGCCGCGAGCGCATTTACCTTGAGCACTTCTGGAATGATTTCGCCGCGAACCCGAAGAAGTCGGTGCCCGAAAAGGACCGCGTGTTTTACGCCAAGGCCTATGCGAAGCCCGGCCATATGGCAGCCGGTTTCGAGGTCTTCCGTGCTTTTGAGAAAGATGCCGCCGAGTTTGCCGAACTTGCCAAGACCAAACTGCCAATGCCGATGCTGGTTCTCTCTGGTGAGAAGGCCGGTGGGTCTTTCCTGATCGAGCAGGGGCGCCTCGTTGCCAGCAATGTGGACGGCGTTATCGTCAAAGGCTCAGGCCATTGGCTGATGGAAGAAGCCCCCGATCAGGTGATCCCGAAATTGGTTGAGTTTCTCAATAAGTAGATTGCGGGGCACTATTGATCGAACGCGAATGTCTTGAAGAAAACGGCGCCTTGCACGTAAATCTATATGATGACTATCAGCCAAAAACTATTGGCAAGTTCCCGCGCTGCACCCTAAGATTTGACGAGTTCTAAAGCAGGGGTGCATCATGGTTTTGGGAATGAGCTTGGCAACGTTCACGTTGCTTCATGTGGTGGTCAGCCTGATCGGAATTTTTGCTGGCTTGGTCGCAATGGTCGGGCTGCTGAAGTCAAAGCCGCTGCCCGGCTGGACCGGTCTATTTCTGCTGACGACGATCCTGACCAGCGTGACCGGCTTCTTCTTCCCGGTCGAGAAATTGTTGCCGTCGCATGTCATCGGCATCATTTCGCTGGTGCTGCTGGCGGTCGCCTGTTTGGCGCTGTACGGCCAGAAGCTGGCGGGGCCATGGCGCTGGATTTACGTGCTGACTGCGATGATTTCGCTTTATCTCAATGTGTTCGTGCTGGTGATCCAGAGCTTCCTGAAGGTCCCGCCGCTTCATGCGCTGGCACCGAGCGTGCCGCCCAGTGAGCCGCCTTTTGCGATTGTTCAGGGCATCGTGCTGGTGTTCTTCGTCGTCACGACCTTCCTTGCGATCAGGAAGTTTCGCCCGATGCCCGGCGGCTTTGCCTGATCGCGCGACGGCGATTAGCCGCAGCGGGCGGCTAATATCACCCGTCAGGTTTTCGCCTTGCGTGCGGGCGGCTCGTCGAGGGCCGCCCGGATATCCGCAAACATGCGCCTGACCAGCACGTCCGGCTTTTCGCGCGCGCCTTGGGTCAGCCAGTTCTCGCTCGCGATCCGGATGGCGCCGGTGGTGATCATTGCCACTAGTCGCGCCTGCGTCTGACCGGTCTTGTCGCTGGCGCGCGCTGCAAGCGCCCCCGCCATCGCGCGTTCCATCTTCTCGTATTTGACCTGCTCGCGCGCCTGCAGTGCTGGCGTTTCGCGCTTCAACCGGGCAATGGCAATGGCATCCTCGGGGTTGAGGTGCCGAGTCATGGTCAGGATCGCATTCTCTGCTGCGGTGATCATCGATTCATCAGCAGGGCGTTCGGCGATGGCAGCGGTCAGGGCATCGGCGCTGCGATCCTGCCACGCCACCACGACATCTTCCTTGGACGCGAAATAATGGAAGAAGCTGCGGCGCGAGATCTCGGCGGCGGCCGCGATATCGTCCAGCGTGGTGGCCTCGTAGCCTTTGGCCAGAAACAGCTTCATCGCCGCTTCCGTCAGCCGCTGCAGGGTCTGCTCACGCTTGCGCTCG
Organism: Tardiphaga sp. 37S4; assembly: GCF_021044645.1. Lineage (NCBI taxonomy): Bacteria > Pseudomonadati > Pseudomonadota > Alphaproteobacteria > Hyphomicrobiales > Nitrobacteraceae > Tardiphaga > Tardiphaga sp. 37S4. The sequence goes on from NZ_CP088008.1 coordinate 463,259, forward strand.
CGCAGCCCGGCGGCCGGCGCAATGTCGGCCGCTGACGTTTTCAATTTTGATTTCAGAGGCTTGGCGGTGCTCATCGGCCTTAAGATAAGGCTAGCCTGCACCTATTGCAAATTTGCACTGAGTGCACATTTAGCCTTGCGCAGGCGTTCGTGCCGCTGATCGGATGTGGGGAGACAGAGATGAGTGATTGGACCACTAGGGACATTCCGCCCATGACCGGCAAACTGGCCGTGGTGACCGGGGCGACAGGCGGCCTCGGCTTCGAGACCGCAATGGCGCTTGCGGGAGCCGGCGCCGAAGTAGTGCTGACCGGCCGTAGCGACACCAAGGGGAGCGCTGCGATCGAGCGCATCTGCGAGCGACATCCCGACGCGATCATCAGCTATGAGCACCTCGATCTCGCCAGCCTGGACGCCGTCGCTACTTTCGCACGCCGTTTCGATGCGATGTACGCGTCGCTTGATCTGCTGATTAATAATGCCGGCGTGATGGCGCTGCCGACGCGCCAGACCACCGCCGACGGCTTCGAGATGCAGCTCGGTACCAATTATCTCGGTCACTATGCGCTCACGGCGCGTCTGCTCCCTGTGCTTCGCCGCAACAAGGCGCCGCGTGTGGTCAATCTCAGCAGTCTTGCGCATCGTTCGGGCCTCATCGATTTCGACGATCTTCAGGGCGCGACATTCTACAAGCCGTGGAAAGCCTATCAGCAGTCGAAGCTCGCGATGCTGATCTTCGCGATCGAGTTGCAGCGGCGCAGCGATGCCGCGGGCTGGGGTCTGATGAGCAATGCCGCGCATCCCGGTTTCGCGCTCACCGATCTCATTCCGAACGGTCCCGGCAGCGGTGGCTTGATGGGGCTCGGAAGCCGGTTGCTGCGTCCGCTGAGCCATTCAGCCGCCGCCGGTGCCTTGCCGACATTGTTTGCAGCCACCTCACCCGATGCGAAGCCAGCTGGCTATTACGGCCCGAACGGCGTCTATGAAATGAAGGGGCCGCCGGCTCCCGCGAAGATCATGCCGCGAGCTCAGGATGCCGCCGTCGGCGCGCGGTTATGGGACGTCTCAGCTGCGCTCACCGGCACGTCGTTCGATCAGGTCGCGATTGCCGCCTGATTGCGTCGCGCGATCGACTGTCAGTCATCCAAAGGAAGTCTCATGAAAGTCATTCTGTTCGGTGCGACCGGCATGGTCGGGCAAGGCGCGCTGCGCGAATGCCTGCTCGATCCCGATGTCGAGGCCGTGCTCGTGGTCGGCCGCAGTCCTACCGGGCAATGCGATGCCAAGTTGCGTGAGATCACGCATACGGATTTTTTCGATCTGTCGGCCATCGCGCCTGACTTGACGGGCTATGGCGCCTGCCTGTTCTGCCTTGGCGTCTCGTCGCTGGGCATGAGCGAGCCGGACTATCGTCGGATCACCTACGACATCACCCTCGCGGTGGCGAACACGCTGGCGCGGCTCAATCCCGCGATGACCTTTATTTACGTCACCGGCCAGAGCACCGACAGCACCGAGCAGGGCAGCGTCATGTGGGCGCGGGTCAAGGGCAAGACCGAGAACGATTTGCTCAAGCTGCCGTTCAAGGCCGCCTATATGTTCCGCCCCGGCGGCATCCAACCGCTGCATGGTGTTCGTTCGAAAACTGCGTGGGTTCAGGCGATCTACACCGCGACCGCGCCCCTCTGGGCGCTGCTGGTCCGGATCGCGCCAAAATACGTCACCACGACAGAGAAAGTCGGCCGCGCCATGATCCGGGTGGTTCGTAACGGTTACTCCAAGCCAATCCTGGAAACCCCGGATATCAATCAGGTCGGAGCGTAAACGGGCCGATTCGGCCCTTTCTTAGATTTGCCGCCGGCCTCATCGAAAAACCGCAAATTTCGACGCTTTTGCTTTAAAGAGGCCATCCGCCCTATAGTCGGGGCACAGCAATCAGCGGGAATCGGTATGGATCGCATTCGCATCGTCGGCGGCAGCAAACTCAATGGCACGATCCCGATTTCGGGCGCCAAAAACGCGGCGCTGCCATTGATGATCGCCGGTCTGCTGACCGACGAGACGCTGATTCTCGACAACGTGCCACGTTTGGCCGACGTCGCGCAGTTGCAGCGCATTCTCGGCAATCACGGCGTGGACATCATGTCGGCCGGCAAGCGCCCGGGCGACCATGAATATCAGGGCCAGACCCTACATATCTCCGCCGCCAATATCATCGATACGACAGCGCCCTACGAGCTGGTGTCGAAGATGCGCGCCTCCTTCTGGGTGATCGCGCCGCTGCTGGCGCGCATGCACGAAGCCAAGGTGTCTCTGCCCGGCGGCTGCGCCATCGGCACCCGTCCAGTGGATCTGCTGATCATGGCGCTGGAGAAGCTCGGCGCCGAGCTGACTATCGACGGCGGCTACGTGATCGCCAAAGCCCCCGGCGGCCTGAAAGGCGCCGAGATCGACTTCGCCAAGGTCACCGTGTCCGGCACCCATGTGGCGCTGATGGCTGCGACGCTGGCCAAGGGCACGACCATTATCAACAACGCGGCGTGTGAGCCGGAAATCGTCGACGTCGCCGACTGCCTGAACAAGATGGGCGCGCGCATCTCCGGCGCCGGCACCACGACGATCACGATCGAGGGCGTGGCCAAGCTGAATGGCACGCGCCACACCGTGCTGCCGGATCGCATCGAGACTGGTACCTATGCCATGGCCGTGGCCATGACCGGCGGCGATGTGCAACTTTCAGGCGCACGGCCTGAATTGCTACAGTCGGCGCTCGACGTACTGGTCGAGGCCGGCGCGACGGTGACGCCGAACAACGACGGCATCCGCATCTCGCGCAACGGCGCGGGCATCAAGCCGGTGAACGTGTCGACGGCGCCATTCCCCGGCTTTCCGACCGATCTGCAGGCGCAACTGATGGCGCTGATGACGACAGCCACGGGCTCCTCGCATATCACCGAAACGATCTTCGAAAACCGCTTCATGCATGTGCAGGAGCTGGCCCGCTTCGGCGCGCGCATTCATCTCGACGGTGAAACCGCGACCATCGACGGTACGGCCAAGCTGCGCGGTGCGCCCGTGATGGCGACCGACCTGCGCGCCTCGGTCTCTCTGGTGATCGCCGGCCTCGTCGCGGAAGGCGAGACCATGGTCAACCGCATCTATCATCTCGATCGCGGCTTCGAGCGGCTCGAGGAAAAGCTGTCCGCCTGCGGTGCCACCATCGAGCGCATCAGCGGATAGGATTCTCTCAAAGGGGTCGCCGTGACGGGTCAACGCAAGCTGATTGCACTGGATGCCGACGACCTCGCGGTGATTTCCGCGCATGTTCAGGATGCGGCCGTCAATGTCGGCGACATTATCTGGCGGCAGAGCGAGAAGCGGCTCGTGGTCGGCATGAGCCGGCTCGACTGGGATCAGACGATTTCAGGGGAAGTCACGCCGCGCCGGCTGGTCTCGGCGCTGCGCTTCGACCGCGTGCTGGCCTGCAAGTCCCGCGATATCGATCTCGGCGCGCCCGACATCGCGCTGGAACTGTTCGGCATCGAATTCCATGCCGCCGAGCCTCCTGGCGGTAGCGTCGTCCTGATCTTCGCCGGTGGGGGCGCACTCCGGCTGGATGTCGAGTGTCTCGAGGTCGAACTGGCCGATCTCGGCCCGGACGATCTGACCAGCGATGCCGGCACCGAGGCCTCCGGTCTGGACGCCTGATCCGCTATTCATCGTTTCCATGGCAGCACAGGGTTGACGGCCCTTTGTCGCCGCGCCATTGAGCAGGGGGCCTTGGCCGGCAAGGCCCCGCCGGAACACCAGAATGCCAATTCGTATCGATACCGCCAGCGCCGATTTCACCCAGCGCTTCAATGCCTTCCTGACCATGAAGCGCGAAGTCGCGGCCGATATCGAGGCTGCCACGCGCGCCATTGTCGATGACGTCGCCGCCCGCGGCGACGCAGCGCTGCTGGAGGCCACCCGCAAGTTCGACCGGCTCGACCTCAAGGCCTCGGCTCTGTGCGTGACCCCTGCCGAGATCGATGCCGCCGTGGCCGCCTGCGACGCAGAGACCGTCGAGGCCCTGACATTCGCCCGCGATCGCATCGAGCTGTTCCACAAGCGCCAGCTGCCCAAGGACGACCGCTTCACCGATGCGCTGGGCGTCGAGCTTGGCTGGCGCTGGAGCGCCATTGAAGCTGTTGGTCTCTATGTGCCCGGCGGCACCGCCGCCTATCCATCGTCGGTGCTGATGAATGCCGTGCCGGCCAAGGTCGCAGGCGTCGAGCGCGTGGTGATGGTGGTGCCGTCGCCGGACGGCAAGCTCAACCCACTGGTGCTGGCCGCGGCGAAGCTCGGCGGCGTGTCCGAGATCTATCGCGTCGGTGGCGCGCAGGCCGTGGCCGCTTTGGCCTATGGCACCGCGACCATCGCGCCGGTGGCCAAGATCGTCGGTCCCGGCAATGCCTATGTGGCCGCTGCCAAGCGCCAGGTGTTCGGCAAGGTCGGCATCGACATGATCGCAGGTCCGTCGGAAGTGCTTGTTGTCGCCGACGACACCGCCAATGCCGACTGGATTGCCGCCGATCTGCTGGCGCAGGCGGAGCACGACGCCAATGCGCAGTCGATCCTGATCACCGACAGCGAGCGCCTTGCGGACGATGTTATCCTTGCCGTCGAGGCCCAGCTCACCACACTGCCGCGCGCCGAGATCGCGCGTGCGTCGTGGGAGAGTTTCGGCGCGGTCATTCTGGTCGATAAGCTCGATGACGCCGTGCCGCTCGCCAACGCCATCGCCGCCGAGCATCTCGAAATCATGACGGCCGATCCTGAGGCGTTCTCGCTCAAGATTCGCAATGCCGGCGCCATCTTCCTCGGCGGCCATACGCCGGAAGCGATCGGCGATTATGTCGGCGGCTCGAACCACGTGCTGCCGACCGCACGCTCGGCGCGGTTCTCCTCGGGCCTCGGCGTACTTGACTTCATGAAGCGAACATCGATCCTGAAGTGCGGGCCGGATCAGCTGCGGGCGCTGGGACCGGCTGCGATGACGCTGGGCAAGGCCGAAGGCCTCGATGCTCACGCACGTTCGGTCGGATTGCGCCTCAATTTGCGATGAGTAATGCCCCTCCACCAGAGGATGACAGCAACAACCGCATCGTCGCGGTGACGCTCGATGAGGAATCGATCGGCCGTTCCGGGCCGGATATCGAGCATGAGCGCGCGATCGCGATCTACGACCTGATCGAGCAGAATCTGTTCGCGCCGGAAGGCGCACACGTCGGCCCGTTTACGCTGCATATCGGCATCACCGGCAGCCGGCTGATGTTCGACATCCGCCGCGAGGACGGCACGCCGGTCGTCGCGCACCTTCTGTCGCTGGGGCCGTTCCGCCGCATTGTGAAGGACTACTTCATGATCTGCGACAGCTACTATCAAGCGATTCGCACCGCTACGCCCGACAAGATCGAGGCCATCGACATGGGCCGCCGCGGCATCCATGACGAAGGCTCGCGGACGCTGCAGGAACGATTGGCCGGCAAGGTGCGCGTCGATTTCGAAACGTCGCGGCGGCTTTTTACGTTGATCTCTGTCCTTCATTGGAAAGGCTAGTCGCTGATGGCCGCGCCGCCACGCGCGCGTACGCCGCAGGCGGTCTTGTTTGCCTGCGGCCAGAATAGCGTGCGCTCGCCGATGGCCGCCAGCCTGTTGCAGCAGATGTTTCCGCAGGCGCTGTATGTGAAATCCGCCGGGGTGAAGAAGGGCGAGCTCGATCCTTTCGCAGTGGCCGTGATGGCCGAACTCGGCCAGGACATCTCCAGACACAAGCCCATGACCTTCGAGGAGCTTGAGGACTGGGAAGGGCTCAATTTCGATCTCATCATTACGTTGTCGCCGGAGGCGCATCACAAGGCGCTGGACCTGACGCGCACCGATGCCGCCGAGGTCGAATACTGGCCGACGGTGGATCCCACGGGAACCGAAGGTAACCGCGACCAGAAACTGGCGGCCTATCGCGAGGTCTGCGATGGACTGCTGCTGCGAATCCGCAAGCGTTTCGCCAAAGGCGGCGCGGCGAGCGGTTAAATAACCGCACCGCGGTTGTCGAAGCAGAGCCCTTCCGATAGGTTCCGGCCGCATTTCCAGGATCATCGCCCCGCATGCTCGGCCGTCCCAAATTCGTTCTCGCCTCCGGTTCGCCCCGCCGCCTCAGCCTGCTCAACCAGGCCGGCATTGAGCCCGATGCGCTGCGTCCCGCCGATGTCGACGAGACCCCGAAGCGGGGCGAGCTGCCGCGCGCCTGCGCCAATCGGCTGGCGCGCGCCAAGGCGGAAGCGGCGCTGAAGTCGGTCCAGCTCGACGACGAACTCCGCGGCGCGTTCATTCTTGCTGCCGATACCGTGGTCGCCGTCGGCCGCCGCATCCTGCCCAAGGCGGAACTGGTCGATGAAGCCTCGCAGTGTCTGCGGCTGCTGTCGGGCCGCAACCACCGTGTCTATACGGCGGTCTGCATCGTCACCCCCAAGGAAAGCTTCCGGCAGCGGCTGATCGAGACCAAGGTGCGCTTCAAGCGCCTCAATGAAGAAGACATCTCGACCTATATCGGCTCCGGCGAGTGGCGCGGCAAAGCCGGTGGCTATGCCGTGCAGGGCATTGCCGGCTCCTTCGTGGTCAAGATGGTCGGCTCCTACTCCAATATCGTCGGCCTGCCGCTCTATGAGACCGTCTCCCTGCTGGGCGGCGAAGGCTTCCCGATCCGTTTCGGTTGGTTGAATGCAAGCTAAAGTGTCCAAATCCGGCGAAAAACCGTGCCCGATCTGCGGCAAGCCCGCGATGGAGGCCTCCAAGCCGTTCTGCTCCGAGCGTTGCCGCGACGTGGATCTCAATCGCTGGCTGTCGGGCTCCTATGCGATTCCCGGCAAACCGACGGATGACGAGGACGCCGAATAGGGTCGACGGGCATTCGCGCTGTCCAAGCCGGTCCGAAGCGGTCATTTCCCATTGTTTTGACGGGAAAATCTTCGTTCACAGAAATGCCATCGGGCGGGTGGACAGGGCCGATTTGCCTGACTATAAACCGGCGCTCCCTGGACCTGATCCGGGGCGGCGCCCAGGTAGCTCAGTTGGTAGAGCATGCGACTGAAAATCGCAGTGTCGGTGGTTCGATCCCGCCCCTGGGCACCATTTGTTGTCCCCCAGCTTCCTCCTCTGTCCGCTGATGTGCTATAAGTGCTTGAATTAGAGCGCTTTCTCGTTCGCTGACATTCGCGACCGTCCGCCGGCAGCCGTTGTTTTTGTTGGTATTGCTGTTGGTATCCCGTCGATCGCGTGTTGGTAGATTGACTGCGGGGACCTAATCGATGCCGCTTTCGGATGCCGCCTGCCGTGCCGCCAAATCCGCCACGAAGCCCTACAAAATCAGCGACGGAGGCGGGCTGCATTTGCTTGTTGAAAAGAACGGGTCGCGGCTTTGGCGGCAGGCGTATCGGTTCGACGGAAAGCAGAAGCTGATCGCGCTGGGCGCCTATCCGGCGGTCAGTCTCGCCGACGCCCGCGCCGGTCGGGACGCGAACAAGACGCTTCTGGCCAAGGGCATCGATCCGTCCGCGCAGCGCAAGTTGGATCGCAGCGCGGCGCGCATCGCGCGCAGCAATACGTTCCGGATCGTCGCGGACGAACTGATCACGAAGTTCGAAGCCGAGGGCGACGACCCAAAGACAATTGAGAAGAAAAAATGGCTTCTCGGCTTCATCAACGCCGATTTGGGCGATCGACCGATCGCCGAAATCAAGGCGTCGGAATTGCTTGATGTACTTCGAAAGATCGAGAGGCGAGGGCGATATGACACGGCCCGACGCGCCCGCAGCATTAGCGGTCGTGTCTTCAAATATGCGATCAGCACCAATCGCGCCGAGCGCGACCCATCGGTTGACCTAACGGGGGCCCTCATAGCGCCAAAGGTCAATCACCGGGCCGCCATCACCGAGCCGAAGGCCGTCGGCGCGCTTCTCCGCGCGATCGACGACATGGACGGTCAGATCACAACACGCGCAGCGTTGCAGCTGATCGCCCTTACCTTCGTTCGGCCGGGCGAACTGCGGCACGCGGAATGGAAGGAATTCGATCTGCGGGACGCCGTCTGGAACATTCCGAAGGAAAAAATGAAGATGCCGCGGCCACACAAAGTGCCGCTGTCTCGACAGGCGATTGCGATCATCAATGACCTTCGCGAAGTCACAGGCACGTCGCCCTATTTGTTTCCGCAGATCCGCTCGTGGCATCGTCCAATTTCCGATGGGACGCTAAACGCTGCGCTTCGCCGGCTTGGGTACACGAAAGCGCAAGTGACCGCGCATGGCTTCCGGTCGACGGCATCGACACTGCTGAACGAAAGCCGCCGCTCGGATGGCAGGCGCCGTTGGGATAGCGATGCTATCGAGCGTCAATTAGCGCACCAAGAGGAAGACGAGGTTCGCGGTGCCTATAATGGCGCCGAATATTGGGAAGAACGCGTCCCGATGATGCAGTGGTACGCAGATTACCTGGATGACCTCCGCAGGTCCGGAACCGTTCTGTCGACCGCGAAGGCCCGGCGATCCCGATCGTCGTCAGCATCCTAGCCGTCGAACCTACCGTACTAGCTAGACAACGCCGCTTCAATCGGTCGCGGCGCCGCTTGCTGTACCGGCGCACTGGATACGCGCCGTGATGACCGTCGAAAGTGCCGGTGACCCGCGGGCCAGATCGCCAAAAGGTGCGATGGGATTGATGCAGATCATGCCCGAGACCTGGGCGGACCTGCGCGCACATCGCCGCTTCGGCAACGATCCCTACGATCCCCATGACGGCATCCTGGCCGGTGCTGTGTACCTCCGCGAACTGCACGACCGCTATGGCTCGCCCGGTTTCCTCGTCCCGTACAATGCGGGCCCGTGCCGCTACGAACACTATCTCGCGGGCCGTCCACTGCCGGCGGAGACCCTCGCCTATGTGGCAAAGATTACTCTTTTGTTGGGTGGCGGTGAACTCGCCGGTCCGCCCTCCGTCGCTGCTGTTCATTCGAAGTCATGGACCGAGGCGCCGCTGTTCGTCGGGCGATCCGAACGCGCAACCGCTGCCGATCAGGTGTCGGCTGAGCTTCGATCGAACCGCGCTTCGACGAGTGATCCGATGCGCGATCTCCCAGCAATCGTGCCGCAAGCGCGCAGCCTGTTTGTTGCCCGATCTAATGCCGGTGGCCAGTCATGACGGGATGTGCAGTCTCGCGCGCCATAAGGTGCTTCGGGATAGAACGGCTGGGAGGGCGAGAGCAGCAGGGAAACACGACGACGGCTCTTCAAATCGGGCTTCGAGAAACCGGTGCACGAGAATAGCACGGCCGTGGCGGAATCCGAAGCGTGGTGCAACGACTTATGTGGTCGTTCACACAACGGAGAGCTCCAATGAAACTGTATGTTGGATTGGACGTCGGCCTTGAGGAAACCAGCCTTTGCATCGTCGATAGTGAGGGTCTTACGGTGCGCGAGATAAAGATCAACACGGTGCCGGCGGCGATCCGCTTCGCTCTTGAAAGCTACGCGGATCGCCTCGATACGGTCGGTGTCGAAGCGTCGTCGCTCGGCATCTGGTTGTACCGTGAACTTTCAGCCGGCCGGGGTCCCGATCATTGTTGTCGAAGCGCGCCATATGCGTGTCTCGCTGTCGACGATGCGCAATAAGACGGACCGTGACGACGCCCGAGGCGTTGCGCGGATGATGCGCCTGGCCTGGTACCGCGCGGTCCATGTCAAGAACATCGAGATGCAGAAGATGCGCTCGTTATTAGCCAACAGGAAGCTCCTCAAGCGCAAGCTGATCGATATTGAAAACCACATTCGTGGTACGCTTAGGGCTTGCGGTCTGATGGTTGGAGCAGTCGGCCGCGGGGGATACGAAGCGCGAGTCCGCGAGTTGATCGAGCACGGCGATCCGGTATTTACCATGATGATTGAAGCTATGCTGGAGGTGCGGCGAGCGATCTTCGAAGGCTACGAACGATTGCATAAGGTGCTCCTGCAGGTAGTCCAGCATGATGCGATTTGTCGTCGATTAATGACCGTACCCGGCGTGGGTCTCGTTGCGGCCCTTTCGTTCAAGGTCGGTGTTGATGGTCCTCTTCGTTTTGCGCGATCTCGGACACTTGGTGCGCATTTTGGCCTGACGCCGAGAGGGCACCAGTCTGGAACCTCCATCGACTATGAAGGCCGAATTACGAAGCAGGGTGACGTCGCGGTTCGCGAGGCGCTTTGCGAGGCGGCCGCAAGTCTTCTGCTGCGGGTCAGGAAATGGTCGGCGTTGCGGGCGTGGGGCCCGCGGATAGCCAAGCGGTCAAGCATGCTGTGCGCGATCGTCGCGGTCGCGCGCAAGCTCGCGGGCATCCTACATCGAATGTGGGTCGGCGAAACGGACTTCCATGTCGGCTTTGGTGCAAAGGCGACGCAGCGACTGCGATTGAAGCCTGCAAAGTAACTGCTGCAGGAGCACGAAAGCTTAACGCTGGTGTTGCACCCGGCATGTTGAGGAGGAGCAAAGATTAGAGATCCGCGCGCGCGTTGAGCGTCCGCTGGCGGGGCCGTGAAACGGGGAATGTCCGCTATCTCTTGCCTGCTTCCGTCCACGTGAGGAGAGCGCCGGACTGCTTGAACAGCCCTGTTTACGAACCTGATGAAGAGCATGCGACAGCCAAGTGCTGAACGCGAAGGAACGCATGGACCCCGCCTGGAGAATGCAGATCGTGCACGTGGTTGTGGCGGACTCTGCTCACCATCAGCGCAGAGAGAAAGGAATTGGTGATATGCGGAAAATCGCGAAAAAGCGTAGCGAAGTGTTGACTTTGACCGCCCGATTAGGAAGGCGAGATAAAAGAGGCTCGCCGCTTAAACCACAAGCCATTGGAATGGCTTGGGTTCGGGCGTGCCGTCGGTCGGGGCGCGTGCCGCGCCTGATGCTTTCGCCAATGAATTCAACAGTGTTTTCGGCACTGCCCGGCATTCCCTGTTCGTGGAGCCTTTGCGATGAGCGCGGGCGACAGCGATTTACGCATCCGGCCTGGCCGCATCCGCGGCACGCGAGCGCCGAAGCCGAAGAGCTTCATCAACTAGGTGCTGCCTGCGCCGGCCGTAGGCTTCAACCTGACAATGCGGTTGTACGGTTCCCAAACTCCGATACGGATCGTACCGGCTCCTGCGGTCAGTAAAGTGAACTAGCGAAGGCGGCATGAGCGGCCACGACGTTTTCGCTGCGCTGGTGAGACAGCATACGCACGGCTTATCGCGATCTGCGGGAAGGTGAGAACGACCGCTTCTGGCGCAAAGCGGACATGGATGAGTTTTGCGGAAGTTCCGCTTGGGGGGCGGTGCGGAGGCGTGGATGCTCTTAAACCTGCTTCTTTGTATGGTTGTCGCGAGCGCCACGATCGTCGGGAGCGGCGCGTAGGCATCAAGATCCGGAAGGAAGGCCGCGGCCGGCGCGTCACCTGCACGCGCGGCCGTAGCGTTCTACAGGTCTACGATCTCGGTGCGAGCTGAGGCGCGCAGGCTGGGGTGACCTTTCCCCACTCGCAGGCCCGGCGCTCGCCGAAGCTTCCGTTTGCATGACAACTTCTCGCCACTGCCCCACTTCGCGGACGATGTATTTTTGGGAGCGGTACCGTCGCTTAAACCAATCGCACGAGGGCAGATCGTGTCGGGAAATTGCACCCGTGCGACTCTGGTTCTTCAAAAGTTGTTTGAAGAACCAGAGTGCTTCCCAGCCTCCACGAATGTCTCACGCAAATTTATGCGACACGTTCTTCGTCACCGTGTAGCAGGCGAGGCCCTCGGTACCGCCTTCGCGGCCATAGCCTGAGTCCTTGACGCCGCCGAACGGGGTCTCCGCTGTGGATGCGACGAAGTGGTTGATAGTGAGGTTACCGGTTTCCACGTCGTTGGAGATCCGCTGCACGTTGTCGGCTGACTTCGTGAAGGCATAGGCGGCAAGGCCGAACGGCAATGCATTGGCCTTGGCGATGGCTTCGTCGAGATCGCGCACCGGATTGACGAGAGCGAGCGGACCGAACGGCTCCTCGTTCATCGCCAATGCATCGTCGGGCACGTCGGCGAGCACGGTGAGTGGATAGAAGTAACCGCGATTGTTGATGCGCTGGCCACCCGCGAGCACGCGCGCGCCGCGGTCCTTGGCGTCCGACACGAGCCGTTCCATGGCGTTGACGCGTCGTGAATTCGCTAAAGGCCCGAGCTGCGTGGATGGATCCATGCCATTGCCGATCTTCAGCTTGGCGGCGCCTTCGGCAAAACTCTTTGCGAAGATCTCAAAGTTCTTCTCGTGCACGAAGAAACGCGTCGGCGCGACGCAAACCTGACCGGCATTGCGTGACTTGGTGACGACCGAAGCCTGGGCGGTGGTGACGGGATCAGCATCGTCGCAGACGATCACCGGGCCATGTCCGCCGAGCTCCATGATCGCCGGCTTCATCTGCTGACCGGCCATGGCGGCGAGATGTTTGCCAACCGGTACCGAGCCGGTGAAGGTGATCAGGCGGATGGCCTGATGCGGCACCAGATAGCCGGAGATTTCGGCAGGATCGCCGAACACGAGATTGAGTACGCCCGCGGGCAAGCCTGCATCATGGAACGCGCGCGCCAGCTGCAGCGCGCCGGCCGGGGTTTCTTCCGAAGCTTTCAGGATGATCGAACAGCCCGACGACAGCGCGCCGGCCACCTTGCGCGCCGGTGAGCTCATTGGGAAATTCCACGGCGAGAAGGCCGCCACCGGGCCGATCGGCTGGCGGTACACCGTATGCTGCAGACCGGGACCGGCCGAGATCACGCGGCCATACATGCGCATGCCTTCGGTTGCATCCCATTCGATGATCTCGCAGCCGCGCAGGATTTCGAGCTTCGCCTGATCGAGCGGCTTGCCTTGCTCCAGCACCATCGCCGTCGCCATCTCGTCGACGCGCGAGCGGATCAACGTCGCAGCCTTCAGAATGATTTGCGCGCGCGCGTTCGGTGCCGTCTTGCGCCAAACATTGAAGCCGCGCACCGCCGCATCGAGCGCATCTTCGAGATCGGCTTTCGTCGCATGCGGCACCGTCCCTAGTACGCTCTCGTCGGCGGGATTGATGATCGGCGTGCCGGAGGCCCGGCGCCAGTGTCCGTCCACGTAAAGCTCGATGTTGGGATAGGTCATGTCGAAGTGCACTTTCTTGGTCGTCGGAAGCGGTTGACTCAGCCTCACTTGCGCGGCATCCAATCATATGTTGATATAATAGAACAATAGTTCTGTCAGACAGAACGTTCTGGGATTGAATGAGATCGAAGATGCGTACGATCGGACGATGCGAGATGGCGGAGAACGCAGCGGCAGATGCCGCGGCGCGCGCCACTTGCGTGTCGGTCATCACGCGTCGGGCGCGCTGAACAACAAAATCATCAAGAATATCGATTGGGAGTTGAAACATGAGAGAGCAGTGGGCTGCGGCGTGGTCGCTCACGCGGCGCGGCGCGATGGCAGGCATGCTGGCGGCGACGGCAGCGGTGTTCACACCGGCGCAGGCGCAGGACGTCTATCCGAGCAAGATGATCCGGCTGCTGGTGCCGTTCCCCGCGGGCAGCGCCACCGATGTGGAAGCGCGCTTCCTCGCCGAGAAGGTCGGCGCAGTGCTGGGCCAGAAGATCCTCGTCGACAACAAGCCGGGCGCCAACGCCAATATCGGCGCCGCCGAAGTCGCGCGCGCGCCGGGCGACGGCTATACGCTGTATCTCGCGACCAATTCGACCCATTCGGCGAATGTGCATCTTTACAACAAGATGCCATTCGATCCCGTCGCCGACTTCACGCCGATCGCGCGGTTGACGCGCAATCCACTGGTGATGGTGGTCGCCAAGGATTTTCCGGCCAAGGACCTCAAGGAATTCATCGCCTACGGCAAAACCAATCCGGGCAAGCTCAGCTACGGCTCGGGCAACACCGGCAGCATGGCGGCGGCGCAGCTCGTCAAATCGACGGCGAGCATCGACGCCGTGCGCATCTCCTATCCCGGCACGCCGCAGGCGATCACCGATCTGCTCGGCGGCCGTATTGAATTCGTCATCACCGACGTCGCCGTGACGCGCGAATTCATCAACAATGGCAGCCTGCGCGCGCTTGGCGTGACGACGGCGCAGAAGGTCGCCTCGCTGCCCGGCGTAGCGCCAATGGCCGATGTCGGTCTGCCCGGCTATGACTTCGCCGCCTGGAGCGGGTTGTTCGCGCCGAAGAACGTCCCTGCCGACATTGTGCAGAAGCTCAACAAGGCGTTCCTTGAGGTGATGGCGACCGACGAAGCCAAGAAGTTCTTCGCCGATATCGGTCTCGAGCCGGATGTCAGCACGCCCGAAGGCCTCGCCGAACACGTGGCCAAGCAGACCGAATTGTGGGGCCGCATCATCAAGGAGTCCGGTCTTGAAAAGATCTGATCCGGTCAGCGAGGCATTCTCGCAAATTCCGGCGTTGCTCGAACGCGACGCTGCGCTGATCCAGCGCGGGCGCTTCCTCGACGTCGATTGTCTGCTCGGTTCGACCACGCAGGCGTTCCACGTCGCCATTCGCGCCGGCCGCATCATCGATATGGTGGCGGCGCCAGTGCTGATGCGCTCGTGGACGTTCGGCTATCGCGCCACGCCTGACGCATGGACCGCGTTCTGGCAACCGATGCCAAAGGCAGGCTGGCATGACCTGCTCTCGCTCACCAAGCGCGGCGACGCCACGCTCGAAGGCGACATCAAGCCCTTCATGACCAACCTTCAGTATTTCAAGGACCTGCTGGCGCTGCCGCGCAGCGCGGGAGGTGTCGCATGACCGCTTACATCGAACCGATGGTCGGTCGTTACGTGCATGTCGACATCGACGGCACCTCGCACCGGATCTATTTCGAGGAAGCCGGGCAGGGCATTCCGCTGGTCTGCCTGCACACTGCTGGCTCCGACAACCGGCAGTGGCGCTATCTCCTTGCCGATGAGGAGTTCACGAGGAACTACCGTATCATCGCCTTCGACATGCCCTGGCATGGCAAGTCGAATCCGCCGGCGAACTGGGACGGCAGCGAATATCAACTCACCACCGCACGCTACACACAGACGATCCGCGCGTTCTGCGCGGCGCTCGATCTCGACAAGCCTGTCGTGATGGGTTGCTCGATCGGCGGCCGCATCGTGCTCAATCTGGCGATCGATCACGCCAGCGAATTCTGCGCGTTGATCGGCCTCGAGGCCGCTGACTTTCAGGCGCCGTGGTACGATACGACCTGGCTCAACCGCCCCGACATTCATGGTGGTGAAGTCTGCGCCGCGCTGGTGTCCGGCCTTGTCGCGCCGCAGTCTCCTGCGGCAGCGCGCATGGAAACGCTGTGGGCTTACAAGCAGGGCGGCCCCGGCGTGTTCAAGGGCGACCTGTATTTTTATCGTGTCGATGGTGACCTGCGTGGCCGCACCAAGGCGATCGATACAAAACTCTGTCCGCTCTATCTGCTCACCGGTGAATACGACTTCTCCTGCATGCCCGAAGACACCGTGCGAACGGCCGCCGGCATCGCGGGCACGGAAGTCACCGTGATGGAGCAGCTCGGCCATTTCCCGATGAGCGAGAACCCCGCGCAATTCCGGCGTTACATCGCGCCGGTGCTTGAGAAAATCCAACAACAACAGAAAATCTGAGGAGAGGGCATCACATGACAACCAGGGCATTCACGAAAAGTCTATATCTATCCGCCGCACTCTTGCTGTCGGCGCAGGTCGCCAGCGCTGCGGAGACCATCAAGATCGGCGTGCTGAACGACCAGTCAGGCGTGTTCGCCGACAATGGCGGCGTCGGCTCGGTGGCGGCTGCCAAGCTCGCGGCCGAGGATTTCGGCGGCGAGATTCTCGGGCAGAAGATCGAGGTGGTCACCGCCGATCACCAGAACAAGCCGGACGTCGCTGCGGCCACCGCGCGTCGCTGGTTCGATACCGAAAACGTCGACATGATCGCCGACGGTGCCGCATCGTCGGCCGGCTTCGCCATCCTCGAAGTGGCAAAGCAGAAGGGCAAGATCTTCACCATCAGCGGCCCGGGCTCGTCGGACTTCACCGGCAAGGCCTGCTCGCCGGTGAGCTTCCATTTCAACTACGACACCTATGCGCTGTCGAAGCTAACATCTGAGGCCATCACCAAGGCCGGTGGCAACACCTGGTATTTCATCTCTGCCGATTATGCTTTCGGCCATGCCTTGCAGCGTGATGCGACGAAGTTCATCGAGGGCGCTGGCGGCAAGGTGATCGGTTCCTCCGCACATCCGCTGGGGACCACCGACATGGCCTCGTTCCTGCTGCAGGCGCAGGGCTCGAAGGCCAAGGTCGTCGGTCTCGCCACCTCCGGCGCCGACGTGCAGACCGCCATCAAGCAGGCTGGTGAATTCGGCATCGTCGAGAGCGGCCAGCAGCTCGCCGGTCTTCTCGTCTTCATCACCGACGTCAATGCGCTCGGTCTCAAGGCGACGCAGGGCCTGCAGGTGACGACCTCGTTCTACTGGGACCTCAATGACGAGACCCGCGCCTGGACCAAGCGCTATTTCGCGATGACCAACAACAAGGTCCCCAGCATGGTGCAGGCCGGTGTGTATAGCGGTGTGCATCACTATCTCGCCGCCGTGAAGGCCGCGGGCACCAAGGACCCGGCCGTGGTTGCCAAGAAGATGCACGAGATGAAGGTCAACGACATGTACAACAAGGACGTCACTGTGCGTCCCGATGGCCGCGTGTTGCACAACATGTATCTGGTGCAGGTAAAGAAGCCGGAAGAATCGAAGTATAAGTTCGATTACTACAAGGTCATCACCACCTCACCCGGCGAACAGGCGTTCCGGCCGATGAGCGAAGGCAACTGCCCGCTGGTCAAGGGCTAAGCGAACCACGACATCGCGGGTGCAGCCTGGCTGCGCCCGCTTCTCGATCTCTCTTGAAATGAAGACGAAGGAGTGCGGCATGGTGACCGCCATTGGTTTTATCGGTATGGGCGTGATGGGCGAGCCGATGTGCCGCAATCTGGCGCGCAAGTCGGGCTTGCCGGTGTTCGGCTTCGATCGCGCCGATGCGCCGCTCGCGCGTCTGGCCGAAGCCGGCGTCAAGCGCGCCACCTCGCTGGCCGAACTTGCTAGGCAGTGCGATGTCATCTTCATGGCGCTGCCGAGCGGCAAGCATGTTCAGGCGGTGTGTGAGGGTGGTGACGGGCTGCTTGCGTTTGCCGATGCACGCCACACCATCGTCGATCTCGGCACCTCGCCGGTCGAAGCCAGCCGCGACCTCGCCAAGCGCTTCGCCGCCAAGGGCGCCGCTTATGCGGATGCGCCGATCGCGCGCACACGTCAGGCGGCCGAAGAGGGCACGTTGAGCGTCATGGTCGGCGCCAGCGCCGCCATTTTCGCGAAACTGCAGCCGCTGATCGCCACCTTCGCCACCGACATCACCCATTGCGGCGATATCGGCGCCGGGCAGGTGGTCAAGATCCTCAACAACATGGTGCTGATGGAGACCGTCGTTGCGCTCGGCGAGGCGCTGGAGACGGCCAAGCGCGCCGGGCTCGATCCCAAGCTGGTGTTTGAAACGCTCGCCAAAGGCTCGGCCGACAGTTTCGCGCTGCGCAATCACGGCATGAAGGCGATGCTGCCCGACACCTTCCCGGAGCGCGCCTTCTCGACTGAATATGCCCGCAAGGACATCTCCTATGCGCTCGATCTGGCGAAGTCCGTGGATATAAAGCTGCAGGGCGCGGAACTTGCCGACAAGCTCCTTGGTGAGGCGATTGACGCCGGTGATGGCGACCTCTACTGGCCGGTAATCGCGCGCGTCATCAAGGCGTCGCGGACGGCCTGATCGGAAGCTCCCATGAAGAAGCCCGCAACCAAAGCTGTGACGATGGACGCCCCGGTGCGCGAAGCCGGGGAGGGCGTGGCCGCTGTCGAGCGGGCTCTCTCCATCGTGGCGGCGCTCGAAACCGCGGACCAGCCGATGACGCTGGCCGAGCTTGCGGTGCGCACCGGCTTCTACAAGAGCACCATCCTGCGGCTACTGGGTTCGCTGATCCCGACTGGCTATGTGACGCGGCTGCCGGACGGCAGCTACGATCTCGGTCCCACGGCGTTCCGACTCGGCGTCGCCTTTACCCGCAAGAATGCGCTTGGGCATCACGTGGTGCCGGCGCTGCAGGAGCTGGTCGATCGCGGCACCGAAAGCGCGTCGTTCCATGTGCGGCAGGATGCCGACAATCGCGTCTGCCTGTTCCGGGTCAATTCGCGTCACGCGACGCTCGACCGCGTCGAGGCCGGTCACAGCTATGCACTACTGCGCGGCGCGGCCGGACACATCATTCTCGCTTACGCCGGCAGCACCGGAAAACGCTATGACGCCATTCGCGCCACTGGTTTTGATGTCTCGCTCGGCGAGCGTGATCCGAGCTGCGCCGCGGTGGCGGCACCGGTGTTCGGTCCGCGTGGCATGCTGGTCGGCGTGATCTCGCTGTCCGGGCCGCGCGAGCGCTTCGGCGAGGCGGAGATTGCCGAAATGAAGCGTGTGCTTGGCCCTGTGGCCGAGAAACTCACAATCAATCTGGGTGGCGAATGGCCGGTCTACCGACGCTGACAGTTTTACGCGCGGCGCAAAGCTGCGCAGGACTGGTTTGATCATGGCAACGACCATGCCAGACGTACTCGTGATCGGCGGCGGCAACGCGGCTCTGTGCGCGGCGCTGATGGCGCGTGAAGCAGGCGCGTCGGTGCTGATGCTGGAATCCGCTCCGAAAGAATGGCGCGGCGGCAATTCGATGCATGTGCGCAACCTGCGCTGCATGCATGACGAACCGCAGGACGTGCTAGTCGAGGCCTATCCCGAGGAAGAATACTGGCAGGACCTCCTGAAGGTTACGGGCGGCCTGACTGACGAGCCGCTGGCCCGGATGGTGATCCGGCATTCGTCGCGCTGCCGGCCGTGGATGCGCAGGCACGGCGTGCATTTCCAGCCTCCCTTGTCCGGCGCGCTGCACGTGGCGCGGACCAATGCGTTCTTCATGGGCGGCGGCAAGGCGCTGGTGAATGCCTATTACCGGTCAGCCGAGGCGCTCGGCATCGACATCCGTTACGACACGCCCGTGAAGACGCTTGAGTTGAAGGATGGACAGTTCGTCGCTGCGGTTACCGAGTCCGGGGAGCGCATCACGGCGAAAAGCTGCGTGCTCGCTTGCGGCGGCTTCGAGTCCAATCTGGAATGGCAGCGCGAGGCCTGGGGCCAGAACGAGCGTGGTGAATGGACCGCGGAGAACTTTCTGATCCGTGGCACCCGCTTCAATCAAGGGGTGCTGCTCAAATTCATGATCGATGCCGGCGCTGATACCATCGGCGATCCCACCCAAGCGCATTGCGTTGCCATCGACGCGCGCGCGCCGCTCTATGACGGCGGCATCTGCACGCGCATCGATTGCGTCTCGCTCGGCGTCGTCGTCAATCGCGAGGCCCGGCGCTTCTATGATGAGGGCGAGGACTTCTGGCCGAAGCGCTATGCGATCTGGGGCCGCCTCGTCGCGCAGCAGCCCGGCCAGACCGCGTGGTCAATCATCGACCAGAAAGCGATTGGCCGCTTCATGCCACCGGTGTTCGACGGCACCAAGGCGAATACGCTGGACGAACTGGCGGTCAAGATCGGTGTCGATCCCGCGACTTTCGTTGAAACGCTGTCCGCTTACAACGCGGCGTGTCGTCCCGGTACCTTCGACCACACCGCGCTCGACGACTGCCGTACCGATGGTCTCGCGCCGGCCAAGACCCATTGGGCGCGGGTGATCGACACGCCCCCATTCTACGCCTATCCGCTCAAACCCGGCATTACTTTCACCTATCTGGGCATGAAGACCGATGCCACAGCCGCCTGCCGCTTTGATGGCGTCGTCAGCAGCAATCTGTTTGCCGCCGGCGAGATGGTCGCCGGCAATGTGCTCGGCAAGGGCTACACCGCCGGCGTCGGCATGAGCATCGGCACCGCGTTCGGTCGCATCGCCGGCGTCAATGCGGCGGCCGCGACCGGGCATCGCCACCCGACATTCCACGAGGAGCTTCGCTATGCCGCCGGTCACTGAGTCGGAAGCGCCCGTCGCCGGCGGCGCCTGCGAAGGCGGCGTGAACTTCGCCGACGCGCTGACCACAGGCGAGGCGGAGATCGCCCGCGTCATGCAGATCTGCAACGCATGCCGTTATTGCGAAGGGTTCTGTGCCGTGTTTCCGGCGATGACGCGCCGGCTCGAATTCAATCAGGCCGATACGCATTACCTCGCCAACCTCTGCCACAATTGCGGCTCGTGTCTTTATGCCTGCCAATACGCGCCGCCGCATGAATTCGCGGTCAATGTCCCGCAGGCCATGGCCAAGGTGCGGGTGCGCACCTATCAGGACTATGCGTGGCCGCTCGCTTTCGGCCGACTCTATGAACGCGCCGGGCTGACGGTTGCCTTCGCGCTCTCGGGCGGTCTCGCGCTATTCATGATCCTCGCGATCGCGATGAATGGCCGGCTGATCCACGAACCGCTGGCCGGGAATTTCTACGCGATCTTCCCGCACAACTTCCTGGCGCTCTTGTTCGGCACCGTGTTCCTGTTGGCAATGCTGGCGCTCGCCATCGGTGTCGTCAAATTCTGGCGCGAGGTCTCGCCGACGAAGGACGGCAATCCTGCCGACATCAAGGCGGCCGCGCAGGCGCGCGTTCCTGCGGTGGCCGAAGCCGTCCACGACGTCGTGCGACTGAAGTATCTCGACGGCGGCCACGGCGAGGGCTGCAATGAGGGCGACGATACCTTCACGCTGTGGCGGCGTCGCTTCCACCACTTCACGTTGTATGGCTTCCTGCTGTGCTTTGCGGCGACCTGCGTAGCGACGCTGTATCACTATCTGTGGAATCTGCACGCACCCTATGCCTTCGCCAGCGCGCCGGTGATCCTCGGCTCACTCGGCGGCATCGGTCTGATCGTCGGGCCGGCCGGCCTGCTGTGGCTGAACCTGAAGCGCGATGCGCTGCGCGCCGACGTCAAGCAGAACGCCATGGATCGCGGCTTTATCGCGCTGCTGCTGCTGGTCAGCGCCACCGGCTTCGCGCTGCTGCTGCTGCGCGATACCCGCTTCATGGCGCTGTGGCTCGCGATCCATCTCGGCACCGTAATGGCGTTGTTCCTAACGCTGCCCTATGGCAAGTTCGCCCACGGCATCTTCCGCTCGGCTGCACTGCTCAAGTTCAATATCGAGAAGCGGATGCCGAACCGGCTGGGGCTGGGGGGCGAGTAGGGAGCATCCCTGAACGTGCTCATTGAATGTCAGGTACTGGCGCTAAGCGGACATTGAGATACACCTGCTAAATGTGAAGCCCTGCGCACTTATCCCATCATCTTTAGAATTTGGAATTTGCTAGCTCGCGCGCCAGCGCAAGAAACGCCTTCAACCCCGCTGACGGATTCCGGCGCCCAGGGTAATACAGGCATAGCCCGGGAAAAGGCGGGGTCCAGTCTTCCAGCAGGCGCACGAAGCGCTTGGCCTCGATGTCGGCCAAGACGCTCTGCTCCATGAAGCAGCCAATCCCGACATTCTCCGCGACGGCAATGCGGGACAGGTTCACTTCGTCCAGCACGATCGGACCGGGCGCATCGATCTGAATTGCCTCTCCGTCGCGTTCAAACCGCCAGCGAAACAGCGCGCCGTCGGGAAGCCGGACTCGAATGCACCGGTGATTGAGCAGGTCGGGTGGCACGCGCGGCCTGCCGTGGCGCTTCAGATAGTCCGGCGATGCAACGATGGCGTAGCGCTGCGCGCGGCCGAGCGATACCGTGATCATGTCACTGGGCACGAGGTCGGCGACCCGGACGCCGAGATCGAAACCATCGGCAACGACATCGACGAGTCGCCCTTCGGTGACCAGATCGACATTCATATCCGGAAAGCGGCGCAGAAACTCGATCACAAGCGGCGATATGATTTCGCGGGCAGCGAACGGGGCAGCATTGATCCGGATCGTGCCCGATGGCGTCTCGCGCTGGGATCGTACCGTGTCCAGGGCGCCATGAAGGTTGAGCAGTGCGGGGCCAACTTGTTCCACAAACAACCGCCCGGCGTCGGTGACGGATACACTACGGGTGGTCCGGTTGAATAGCCGGACACCTAGGCGCTCCTCGAATTTGCCGATCGCATGACTGAGCGCGGTGCTGGACATGCCAAGGTCAATCGCCGCGGCCCGAAAACTTCCCCGCCGCGCGATCGCCATCACCGCTTCCAGATCGTTTAGCCCAGCGCGCTCCATTGTCCCGATCCATTCAGTTCCTCGTCCCGATTTATCCCACTTATTGCGACAATCGTCGAGTGCTAGGTGAGGGTCGAGCGTTACAGTGGAGAAGAGAGATGATGGATTTACCGGATACAGCCAAAGCGTTCTTCGACGCAGACGAACGGAGCGATCCGCACGCCGTGGTCGCAGCGTTTTCTCACAACGGATCGGTGATGGACGAAGGAGTTCGTCACCAGGGGGTCGATGCGATCCGCAAGTGGTGGTCAGCCGCGAAGGATAAGTATCACCACGTCGCCGTGCCGTTCGAGGTCGCACATGTGGACAACAAAACAAGAGTCCGGGCGACAGTGACCGGATACTTCCCCGGTAGCCCCGCGGCGCTCAATTACACCTTCACGATTATCGGCGGAAAAATTGCCGAGCTGGAGATTGGCTGATGACCGGATTTCTCACGTTGAAAGGAAAGCGCGCCCTCATCACCGCGGGCACCAAGGGCGCTGGTGCTGCGACGGTCAATCTGTTCCGTGAGCTCGGCGCACAAGTGATCACGACCGCGCGTTCCCGAACGGAGGCGCTGCCCGAGGCGCTTTTCGTCGCGGCGGATCTCACCACGGAAGACGGCTGCGCTGGCGTCGCCGATGCTGTGGCTGAACGTCTTGGCGGGGTAGATCTCGTCGTGCACATGCTCGGTGGATCGTCAGCGCCGGGAGGCGGCTTCTTGGCGCTGACCGACGCGGACTGGCACAGGGAACTGTATCTCAATCTCTTCCCAGCCATTCGGCTCGACAAGCATCTTCTGCCTGGCATGATCGCTCAGGGCAGCGGCGTCGTTGTTCACGTGTCCTCGATTCAAAGGCAGCTTCCGCTACCGGAATCGACAACGGCCTATGCCGCCGCGAAAGCCGCACTGTCGACCTATAGCAAGGCGCTGTCCAAGGAAGTGACCCCGAAAGGAGTCCGCGTCGTGCGGGTGTCGCCGGGGTGGATCGAGACGGAAGCGTCGGTGGCGCTTGCTAATCGTCTGGCCGCGCATGCGGGCACCGACTACGAGGGCGGCAAAAAGATCATCATGGAGGCGCTGGGCGGCATCCCGCTAGGTCGGCCAACAAAACCGGAAGAGGTCGCCAGCCTCATCGCATTCCTTGCGTCCGACCGAGCTGCGGCGATCACCGGCACCGACTACACGATTGACGGTGGGACCGTGCCGACTGTGTAGCGATCGGGCAACGCCGCCCTGCGAGGTACTTCGCCTTGCAGGGCGGCGCAAAGCCACATGGCCGAGGCGAGGTCGATCGTCTAGATCACGCGGGATTTTTAACAAGCCTTTAGAAAGAGAGATGATGAGCGTTACCAAAAGAAGAAGAACTCTTGCGACGATCGCGGCAGCGGCAGCTATACTGCTGCGATGGCAGCATCTGCCCCTGAGGCGGCGTCGCAAAGCCAGACTGTCCGAAATGTCGTGCTGGTCCACGGAGCGTTTGCCGACGGTTCGGGATGGCGCGGCGTGTACGAAGAGCTGAAGAACCGCGGCTTTCAGGTGACAATCGTCCAGAACCCGCTCACGTCGCTTGATGACGATGTCGCCGCCACCAAGCGTGCGCTCGATCGAGCGAGCGGTCCCACCATTCTTGTTGGCCACTCCTGGGGCGGAACCGTGATTACGGAAGCGGGCGTCGATGCAAAAGTGGTGGGACTTGTCTATGTCTCTGCGCTCTCGCCTGATGCCGGAGAAACGACGGCTCAGCAATATCAAGGTTTTGCGCCGGCATCGCAGTTCGTCATCGACAAGGCAGCAGATGGTTTTGGCTTTGTCAGCCTCGAGAAGTTCAAGTCCGGCTTTGCTCACGACGTCAGCGATGCAGACGCTGCGTTTATGCGGGACTCGCAAGTGCCGATCAACATGTCGGCCTTCGGTGCCAAGCTGAAGAACGCAGCCTGGCGGTCCAAACCGAGTTGGGCGGTCATCGCCACTGAGGACAGGGCGTTCGAACAGGCGATGCTGCAACATATGGCAAAGCGCATCGGCGCTGATGTCACCACTGTTTCGGCCAGTCATGCGCTTTTCATGACGCAGCCCAAAGTCGTCGCCGACGTGATCGAAAAAGCTGCGAAAAGCACATCGAAATAACGCATCCAGCGTCGTGCTAACAAATGGGAGCGGCATCATGTGCCGCTCCCATTTTTATTGCTTCCCGTCGCGAGCGCTGCAGGCAGAGAGCGGCGATGAATCGCTGCGCGTGCAGGCGGCTCCACCGAGGATCGCGTGTCGAGACTGACGCATCACGAAAAGTTTTGAAGACGACGGCACGGCGTCTGGTCTTCGCCGATATCCCGACGGCTGCAAAATAATACCTAATTGAATCAGACCATTGGCCCGTCGCGCCGCGCTCCTGGCGGGCAGCCGGGGCCCGATCTTGTCCAAATCTAGATATGATAGATTTGATAATATTGCTGAATATGAAACCTAAGCCCATTATCAGGCGGGCCTCGTCACCCCAGCTCATCGACGGAGGTCAACCAGATGAACGACACAACGCGGCTCACACAGCTCCACCAGGCAACACCAAGCAGCGCTTCTCTCGCGACACAAACCAGCGCCGCGTTCGACTTCATCGTCTGCGGCGCCGGATCCAGCGGATCGGTCGTTGCGGCAAGACTCGCTGAAGACGGCAACGCGCGCGTGCTGCTGCTCGAAGCCGGCGGCGACGACAATTGCGACGCCGTCTCGGAGCCGTCGATGTGGCCGAGCAATCTCGGCAGTGCGCGGGACTGGGGATTCATGGGCGAGCCCGCAGCAGGGCTCGGCGGCCGACGGCTTCCGCTCAGCATGGGCAAAGGCCTCGGCGGCGGCTCGAGCATCAATGTGATGGTGTGGGCGCGTGGCCACAAAGAAGACTGGGAACACTTCGCCGCGGAAGCGGGCGATGATGCATGGGGCTACAAGTCAGTGCTCGGCTACTATCGCCGGATCGAGGATTGGCGCGGCGCGCCGGATGCGCTGCGACGCGGAAGCGGCGGCCCGGTCTATGTGGCGCAGCCGGGCGCCCCGCAGCCGATCGCGCGGGCTTTGGTGAGTGCCGCCGGCCTCATGGGCATTCCGGTTTTCGACAGCCCCAACGGCGAGATGATGGAGAGCGCAGGGGGCGCGTCGATCGCGGAGCTGCGCATTCGGGATGGCAAGCGGGAGTCTGTGTTCCGCTCTTACACCTACCCGGCGCTGGCGCGATCGAATCTCACCGTCCTGACCGATGCGCTGGTCACGCGGCTGCTGTTTGATGGCAAGAAGGTCATCGGTGTCGAAGCTCTGGTCAATGGCGAGCGCCGGAAGTTTCGCGCGCGATGCGAGACGGTGCTGTCGCTTGGTGCCGTCCATACGCCCAAGGTCCTCATGCAGTCGGGCATCGGCCCGCGCGATGAGTTGAAGGCCCACGGCATCGCTGTTGTCCAGCATTTGCCCGGCGTCGGCCGCAACCATCAGGATCATCTCGCTTTCGGGTGCACCTGGGCCTATCGCAAGCCTGAAGGCGTCGGCGGCGGTGGCTGCGAAGCGACGCTTTACTGGAAAAGCGATTCCCGTCTGCTTCAGCCGGATATCGTTCAGTGCCAGCTCGAATTCGCGGTGCCCTCGCCCGCTGAGGCGGAGATCGCGACACCGGAACATGGCTGGACCATGTTCGCCGGGCTTGCCCAACCAAAAAGCCGTGGCCGGTTGCGGCTCTCCGGGCCTGACCACACCGATCCCATTCTCATCGAGCCGAACGCACTGAGCGCGCCCGAGGATCTGGCCGCTGCAATCGCGGCCGTGGAGTTGTGCCGCGAGGTCGGCAACAACGAGGCATTCGCTCCGCTGATCCAGAGCGAGGCAGCCCCGGGTCCACGCGACCATGCGGGATTGATCGATTTCATCCGGAAATCGGCGGTCACCTATTGGCACCAGTCCTGCACGGCGAAGATGGGACGCGACAGCATGTCCGTGGTTGATCGCGAGCTAAAGGTCTACGGCATCGACGGCCTGCGCGTCGCCGACGCTTCGATCATGCCGCGTATCACGACCGGAAACACGATGGCGCCGTGTGTCGTCATTGGAGAGCGGGCTGCCGACATGATCCGGGAGCAGCATGGCTTGTCGCATGCGCAGAGCGACGCAGGCACTCATCGCGGCTGACTTTACTGAGCCGGCCAAAAACATCGTGTCGTGGCGCCGGTCGCAGCGCGCCACGAATTCCCCAGTGAACATGATCAGCCACTTGTTCGCCAGTGATGGCGCAAGGTGGGTACAGAGAATGAATATGAACGCTACCACACGTCTCGACGTCAAAACGTCTCATGGCAGAATCGCTGTCGAAACAAGAGGAGCAGGCTTTCCCGTCGTTTTCATTCACGGGAATTCGGCGTGCCGCGCGGTGTTTCAGAAGCAGATCACGTCGCCGTTGCTGGACGGCTACCATCTGATCAGCTTCGATCTGCCCGGCCATGGCGATTCAGAAGATGCCCTGGATCCCGAACGGACTTACTCACGTCCGGGCCTCGCCCATCTGGTGATCGAGCTTCTTGGTGAGCTCGACATCAACTATGCGGCGATTGTCGGTGCCTCGCTTGGCGGGCATATCGCGATCGAAATACTCGCCCGTTCGGGCATTTCACGCGGGCAGTTCCTGATGGGAACGCCGGCGTTGGGAGAAAATTTTGCAGAAGGATTCATCGGAAAGCCGCTGAACGGTTTGGCATCCAGAGGCGAGCTGACGTCAGAAGAAGCGCGGGAATTTGCCAAAGTTGTATTTGGCAGAGACTTCGAACCCTTTATGCAGAAGGCCATCGAACGCGCCGATAAGCAGTTCAGAAGCAGGCTGTTTTCTGCAGCGAGAAAAGGCGCAGGCGTCAATCAACGCGCGGTGATCGAACTAACAAATGTGCCAACCGCCATCGTAAACGGCGAGAATGATGCAATCATCAATCTCGATTACGTCGATGGCGTTCGCTATGGCAACCTTTGGCGAGAAAAATGCTTCCGAATCCCGCATGCGACCCATTCCCCATTCTGGGAGGTCCCCCATATCGTCAATCGCCTGCTGTCCGAGTTCCTGAAAGAGCTGACGGGAAGGCGAAGCGATTAGCCGGTCGGTAGAGCGCAGGCGCGGGGAGTTCGAATGGGGAGCGCGGTGCAGCTCCGAAGCCGAATTAGCCTTGCTGCGATCTTCGCCGCATCCACTCATAACGCCTCCAATGGGAGACTCGATGGAGATCTCCATTGGTTTCAACGAATATCGGACAGATCAAATGCGTATACTAATCGTAGGGGCCGGCATCGCCGGCCTGGCTATGCACCGCGCACTAGCTCAGCGCGGTTTCCAGGCCCGGATTGTCGAGCGCAATAACTTTGCTGGTGTCGGTGGCGCTGCGCTGTTTCTACCCGGCAACGGGGTGAGGGCTCTCGGTGAACTCGGACTGCGCGACGCGCTGCTGGATATCTCGCATCCGATCGCTTACCAGCGTTTCTACGATGAAGACGGGAATCTCCTGAATGAAATCGATACGAGTTCATTCTGGGGCGATGTCGCACCGTGTCGATCCATGAAGCGTTCGGCGCTCTGGGATCTGCTCAAGGAAGGGGTGGGTGACAGCCTCATTCAGCACCGGCGTATCCTGGATATCAGCAGCGATCGCTACTGTAGTCGTGTGGCATTTCAGGATGGTGGCGTGGAACAATATGATTTGGTCATCGGCGCTGACGGCGTTAATTCCACGGTGCGCGAGTCCGTCTTCCCCGACGCCGCATCGCCCGTCTATGTGGGAAACGTGTGCTGGCGCTTTATCGTGCCGAACATCTGCAACATCAATGATTGGACATTGATGCTTGGCGCCACGAACAGCCTTCTCGCCAAGCCGGTGTCATCGTCCGAAATGTACGTCTACGCCGATATGTCGGCCGACGATGCGCATCGCAAGATCTACTCGCCATCGACACCCCTGAAGCCATTGTTTCGGGATATCGCGGGTCCTCTTTATCCCGTTCTCGATCTGTGCGCGAAGGCGAGGGTTCACTATGGAGAACTGGTGAGCCTGCAGTTGAACAGCTTGTGCCGGAATCGGGTCGCTCTTGTGGGCGACGCAGCGCACGCATCGCCGCCGAGTATGGCTCAGGGTGCCAGCATGGCGGTCGAAGATGCCATCGTTCTAGCTCATGAACTTGCGGAGACGTTATGCGTTGACACGGCGCTCCTGCGATACGAAGCACGCCGTAAAAAGCGCGTTGATTGGGTTCACCGCCAGTGTGCCGCCCGCGACAAAATGCGTCGCTTCCCCCGCAAATTGAGAAATGCCCTGTTGCGTTTCGCGGGCGGGCGTCTTTACCAGCGGTCTTACGGCCTTCTCACAGGCCCCATTTGAGCCTGTTGTGCATGGGGGGCTGACAGGCGTTTGCTGGCGAGCCGATGCATCTGAGGTTGCGTTCGCTCGTCAGAATTGAGGTGCCGGTGACCGGCCGATGCTATTGGTGCGAATGTCGCGTCCGAATCCCGGTGTTCTGACGACCCTCTCGTCTCAATTTTATTGCGAATTAGGCATTCCCGAATATGTATGGTCCACACAGTGGATGATGATGTGAAAGATATTTTGACGACGGCGGAGGCCGCCCAGCTGCTGGGCATATCAACCCGTACCGCCCAGCTCTGGGTCGAAAGCGGGCAGCTTCCTTCGTGGAAAACGCCGGGGGGGCATCGGCGGATACCGCGCCAGGCTGTGTTCGATTTGATCGAGCGTCCTTTGCAGCAGCAATCGGGTGTCAGGGCCCACGCGATCATTTTGGCGGCCGGGGGACGTGGCGACGGGTGGCGGAGTGCCGGTCTTCCCGGCTTGGGCCTGCTCCTTCATGTTGCGGAAGGCCTTCAGCAGGTCCGTGAGTGGCTCACACTCACGCCGCCAATGCTGATCGTTGTTGAACACGCCGACGAAGCCGAGCGCAAAAAGCTAGTCGCTTCGCTCTCCAACGATGGTCGTTTCGCACAAACGACGATCGTCAGTCTCACGATGACAAGGTCTGGTACCCCCGTTTTGCGCGAGCCACAGCGTGTCCGGCTGGGAATGTTGCCCGATGTCGCTGCGACAAGCGCGGCCGTCGTCGAACACTTGATGAAGACCGGGCGTCACGATCTCGATTTTGCATTTCGAACGCCCTGGAACGAACGCGCCCGACTGGCGGCAGTGAGAGACTCGGGGTTGCTTGGATCCGCGCCTGATCCAGGTTTTGATAGACTGGTCCGGTTGGCGGCCCATGCCGTTCGGGCGCCGATCGCAATGTTTACACTCGTGACGCAAGATGAGCAGTGGTTCAAGTCGCGGACCGGTTTTGATGGATCCACTACGCCGCGTGACTGGGCGTTCTGTAACGAAACGCTCGTTGCCAATGAACTGACTGTCATCGAAGATCTGTCGAAGGCACCTCAGTTTTCGCAGAATCCCACGATAGCCCAGCCGTACGGCTTTCGTTTCTATGCCGGCGCGCCCGTTCGCGACCCTCTCGGCTTTGCTCTGGGTTCGACATGCGTGATTGATGTGAAGCCGAGAAGATTGAGCGCGAATGAACGGGAAGCGCTCGGCACCATCGCCGATGCGGCATCCAACTTGATCCGCTTGAGAGCTCTTGAGCGCGAGATCACCTAGTCTGAGCGTAAGTGCGCTTGCAGTTCGCAGTATTCACGATCTGACGATTTCTGGAAATTCCGTCAACCCACTGGCCTTTGTCAGCTGACGACCTAGCCTAGACTTGCCCCGACCGGATTCAAGCTTCCACGTCTAGAATTGAGAATGGCCGCTTATGGCGCAAAGCGGACGTTGAATCTCTAGAACGTTTGCCGCAAACGTCGAAGATGGGGTCGTTGGCCTACCTCCGCTCCTCGACGAGATGTCGCTTAGCAGGTGCCGCGCGCACTAGCCCTTCGCAGAAGGTGCCGGCGGACCGAACAACAACCCAGCCAAATTCGCTCGATCGAACCACAAAGGACGTGTGCCGCGGCTGCTGGGACTCGATCTGGATCTCCGTCGCTCTCGTCGCCAGCATGAGATCCAAGGCGACCCAGATCGTTGCTTCGATCTGGTATTGATAGCCTGTGAAACCGGGATTGCCGGCTTTGCGGCCGGTGCACCGCCCGTAGCGGCGGTACAGCGGATAGATCACCATCGATCGAGATTTGGTCGGTATATCAGCCGCCACGATTGGTCTTTTTCCGAACGATGCGCAGGAACATAAACACGCGCGTGAAAAGTACCTGGCTGTAAGTGGTCAGCGCCTCCTGCGTGGTCTCGGAATGGCGTATACGGAAACAATTGCCGGTGGTCGTCAATTCCGCCACCTGTGCCGTCGGCACAATGCTCGGGAAACCACATGCCGAACGACGCGTCGTGGATGCGGGTGCGGATCAGACTACCAAAGCCATCCATAGGCGCCTGTCGATCCCGTCGACGTCGAACGCCGGAGCGCGGCCGGTCGGTCGTTTGCATTACGGATCAAGATCCTTCCAGCAATCGTTTTCGCGGAACGTCTCCGGCTTTTAGCGTCTGTCGTGGACTCACGCGCGATGTCGCACAACCACGGCCTTTCAGTCAGGGAGCACAGGCGACGGTCTTGTCCGACGCTACCCGGATTGATCGATAACCACCTTCATATCATCCGTGGCGGTCTGAACTTCAATCTGGAACTTCGTTGGGACGGAGTGGGCTCGCTGTCCGACGCTATGAACATGCTGAAGCGGCAGGTGGCGGTGACGCCGCCGCCGCAATGGGTGCGCGTCGTCGGCGGTTTCACCGAGCACCAGTTCGTAGAGAAGCGGCTGTTCTTGAATGATGCTCTTGCGATCGCCAGCTCTGGGTCGATTGATGTGCGATCAGCCGACTTTCTGCCGCGCCATCCACTGCGTCGGCGTAAGCCCGAGTTCGGCACGAAATGCAGCCCGCAATGCGTGTGCATCTGGAAATCCGCTGCGAAGGGCAACATCCTCGATGCCGTACACGCCGGATGTCAGCATTTCCTGCGCGCGAGACAGGCGCACCTGCTTCAGCCATTGTCCGAGGTTGCCGCCGGTCCGCGAGCGGATATAACGCGACAGGCTTCGGTGGCTCATGCCGGCAAGCTCTGCCAGTTCGTCAAGCGATGGCGTCCGGGTCGGATCGGCGCGCAGTCCTTCCAGAATTTCGGTGACGCACCGATCGGAGGACGATCCGATCGGCGGCCGCTCAAGCAGCGTAGGCCTCGGCGCGAGGTTCGAGCTATCCTGGAAGTTGGCACAACTTTGGTCGGTGATTGTTCGCGCGGTTTGGCGAGACACGATAGACCGCAGTAAATCGCGGACGACATAGTGCCGTGACCGATCATTCAAAGTCGATGACTTCCAGACAAGACACTGTCCGCCGTTCTCGCGCACATAGCGTGGAGACTTCGCGCTCCAGACCGGCCGCTCGTAAAACCAGAAGTAGCGCCCGTCATCAGCTGAAGAACATTCGCCTGCGGCGTGCGCGAGTTTGAAATCGTCACAATCCTTTCACGGAGAACCAGAATGTCATTTCAGGAAATGCTGACCCCGCAGAATAGCGCCATCGCGCTGATCGATTTTCAGCCCGCGATGTTCCAGGGCGTCCAGTCGCACGATCGCCTTGTCACATTGAACAACGTCCAGATTCTTGCAAAAGCCGCGAAGCTCTTCAAGATTCCGACCGTTCTGACAACCGTTGCGGCAGAGTCGTTTTCCGGCCCGTTCATCCCCGAGGTGGTGTCGCTGTTTCCAGGACAGGAGATCATCGATCGCAGCTCAATGAATTCGTGGCTCGATCCGAACTTCCGCAAGGCCGTCGCCGCCACCGGCCGCAAGAAATTCGTGATCGCCGGTCTGTGGACCGAAGCCTGCGTGATCTTCCCGACCCTAGACATGCTGCGCGAAGGCTTTGAAATCTACATTGCTGCCGACGCCTGCGGCGATCTCTCGCCGGAAGCGCATGAGCGCGCCATGCAGCGCGCCATCCAGGCTGGCGCGGTGCCGATCACGTCCTCGCAATACGCTTATGAGCTGCAGCAGGATTGGGCGCGCAGCGAGACCTATGAGGGCATGATGGACATCCAGCGCGCGCATTCGCCTTATGGCATCCAGATCCGCTTCTCGAAGTGGGCGCTCGGCGAGCACGCTTCCGAAGGCGGCCCGGCCAAGTAAGCCGTCACGTCACACAACCGAGGACAACGACATGAAAGTACACATGATCTCGCTGGGCGCAGGCCTGCTGGTGGGCGTCATCTACAGTCTGATCAATGTGCGCTCTCCGGCGCCACCGGTGGTGGCGCTGGTCGGCCTGCTCGGCATTCTCGTCGGCGAGCAATTGCCGCCGTTGGTACGCAGCCTCTGGCAGAAGGAGCCGGTGGTGCAGTCTTGGCTCGAACAGGTGAAGCCACACATGTTCGGCCATCTGCCGAAGGGCCAGCGCTCCGATACGCGTGTCGTGGCCGAGAAGGCGCCGCCGCCGCCCGCCGGCGGTTAGTCTCCGGCACCCGCCTCACGATCACATCGCCTGTTCAATTCACTATCGCCGAAGGAACTTCCCATGACCGAGCCGCAGACCCCCGATCTCATTCTCCATCGTGGCCTGTTCACGACGCTCGATCGCTCCAATCCCGTCGCCAGCGCGGTGGCCATCAAGGATGGTCGCTTCACCCATGTCGGCCATAACGCGGACATCCTGCCCCTGGCGGGACCGAAGACGAAGGTCGTCGACCTCAAGGGCAAGCGCGTGCTGCCCGGCCTGATCGACAATCACTTGCACATCATTCGCGGCGGCCTGAACTTCAACATGGAGCTACGCTGGGATGGCGTGCGCTCGCTTTCCGACGCCATGAACATGCTGAAACGTCAGGTCGCCATCACCCCGCCGCCGCAATGGGTGCGCGTTGTCGGTGGCTTCACCGAGCATCAGTTTGTCGAGAAGCGGTTGCCGACAATCGACGAGTTGAATGCCGTCGCGCCGGATACACCGGTATTCCTGCTGCATCTCTATGATCGCGCACTGCTCAATGGCGCCGCGCTGCGCGCCGTCGGCTATACGAAGGACACGCCAAACCCGGCAGGCGGTGAGATCATTCGCGACGCTAACGGCAATCCGAACGGGCTGCTGCTGGCCAAGCCCAATGCCGGCATTCTCTATGCGACGCTGGCCAAGGGGCCGAAGCTGCCATTCGACTATCAGGTCAACTCCACCCGCCATTTCATGCACGAACTCAACCGCCTCGGTGTCACCGGCGCCATCGATGCCGGCGGCGGTTTCCAGAACTATCCCGAGGATTATGCCGTCATCCAGAAGCTGCATGACGAGAATCAGTTGACGATCCGTCTCGCCTATAACCTCTTCACCCAAAAGCCGAAGGGCGAGAAGGACGACTTCCTGAACTGGACCAAGACATCCAAATACAAGCAGGGCGACGACTATTTCCGCCATAACGGCGCTGGCGAAATGCTGGTGTTCTCTGCTGCCGATTTCGAGGATTTCCGCCAGCCGCGCCCGGATATGGAGCCGGAAATGGAAGGCGAGCTCGAGGATGTTGTGCGCGTTCTGGTCCAGAACAAATGGCCGTGGCGTATGCACGCGACCTATGACGAGACCATCAGCCGTGCGCTGGATGTGTTCGAGCGCGTCAATCAGGAGATGCCGCTGGAAGGGCTAAACTGGTTCTTCGACCACGCTGAAACGATTTCGGATCAGTCGATCGACCGTATCGCCGCCCTTGGTGGCGGCATCGCCGTGCAGCACCGCATGGCCTATCAGGGCGAATATTTCGTCGAGCGCTACGGCCATGGCGCCGCAGAAGCGACGCCCCCGGTGTCGAAGATGCTCGCCAAGGGCGTCAAGGTTTCCGCCGGCACCGATGCCACGCGCGTGGCCTCCTATAATCCGTGGGTGTCGCTGTCCTGGCTGGTCACCGGCCGTACCGTCGGCGGCATGCAGCTCTATCCGCAGCGCAACTGCCTCGACCGCGAAACGGCGTTGCGCATGTGGACCGAAAACGTAACGTGGTTCTCGAACGAAGAAGGCAAGAAGGGCCGCATCCAGGTTGGCCAGCTCGCCGATATCGTCGTACCCGATCGTGACTTCTTCTCCTGCGCGGAGAACGAGATTGCCGACACGAGCGCAGTGCTGACAATCGTCGGCGGAAAGGTTGTCTATGCCGTCGGTGATTTCGCCAAGCTCGACGAGAATGCGCCGCCGCCGGCGATGCCGGACTGGTCACCTGTACGCACCTTCGGCGGCTACGGCGCATGGGCTGCACCCGATGCGAATGGACAGGTCGTCGCGCAGAAGATGGCGATGACCTGCGGCTGCGCCAATTCCTGCGGCGTGCACGGCCACGATCACGCGACAGCGTGGTCCAGCAGGCTGCCCATCGCCGATCTCAAAAGCTTCTGGGGCGCACTCGGCTGCGCGTGCTGGGCGGTATGATCACGAATCTCGCACGTCGCGTGATCGGGGCGCCCGCTATGCATTGGCTGGGTTTGCTCTGCCTGTGTGCAGCCTATCTGCAGGGCGGGCTCGTCAAGGCGTTCGACCTTCCGGGGGCGATTGCCGAGATGAACCATTTCGGACTGCAGCCGGCGGCGCCCTTCGCGCTGGCGACGATCGGGCTCGAACTGGTTGCCTCACTATTGATTCTTGGTGGCGTGTGGCGCTGGCTCGGTGCACTCTCGCTGGCAGGCTTTACGCTGATGGCGACATTTCTGGCGAACCGGTTCTGGGAGCTGACTCCACCAGAGCGCTTTATGAGCGCCAATTCGTTTTTCGAACATATCGGCCTGTGCGGCGGCTTCCTGCTCGTCGCATGGCATGACCTTAATGACCGGGCCAGGAAGGCAAAACCATGAGCGGAGCCGCCGAGCCGGCCAAGGCAACCAGCGCCTTCGCGCCATTCCGCCAATCCATCTTCGCGGTGATCTGGGTCGCGACGGTGATGGGCAATACCGGCAGCTTCATGCGCGACGTGGCGAGCTCCTGGCTCGTCACAGACCTGTCGGCGGCGCCCGCAGCGGTCACCATGATCCAGGCCGCGGGCACGCTTCCGATCTTCCTGTTTGCGATCCCCGCCGGGGTGCTGTCCGATATTCTCGATCGCCGCAAATTCCTGATCGCGGTGCAGGTGCTGCTCGCCTTGGTGAGCGCGACGCTGATGATGCTGTCTTATTACGGGCTGCTGACGGTCAATCTGCTGATCGGGCTGACCTTCATCGGCGGCATCGGCGCCGCACTGGTCGGGCCGACATGGCAGGCGATCGTGCCGGAGCTCGTGCCGCGGCAGGACATCAAGAGCGCGGTCGCGCTGAATTCACTGGGCATCAATGTCTCGCGCTCGATCGGCCCGGCCGCCGGCGGCATCCTGCTGGCGACATTCGGCGCCGCCGTCACCTATGGCGCCGATGTCATCAGCTACATGTTCGTCATCGCAGCATTGCTGTGGTGGCCGCGCGCCAAGGCCGAGAATGACGTGTTGTCAGAGAAGTTCTTCGGCGCGTTCCGGGCCGGATTGCGCTACACCCGCTCCAGCCGTGAACTGCACATCGTGCTGCTGCGGGCAACGATCTTCTTTGCATTCTCCAGCTCGATCTGGGCTCTGCTGCCGCTGGTGGCGCGTAATCTGCTGGGTGGCGATGCCAGTTTTTACGGCGTGCTGCTCGGCGCGGTTGGTGCAGGCGCGATCGGTGGCGCGCTGGTGCTGCCGCGGCTCCGCGCGAAGCTCGACTCCGACGCGCTGCTGCTGATCGCCGCGCTGTTGTCGGCGTGTGTGATGGCTGTACTGTCCTTCGCGCCGCCGAAATGGGTTGCGCTGCCGGTTCTGCTGCTGCTCGGTTCTGCGTGGATCACGGCGCTGACGACGTTCAGTGGCGTCGCGCAGGCGGTGCTGCCGAACTGGGTGCGTGGTCGCGGTCTCGCTGTCTATCTGATGGTGTTCAACGGTGCCATGGCTGCTGGAAGCCTCGGCTGGGGCGCGGTGGCCCAAGCGCTGAGCCTGCCGGCGACGCTGCTGGTTAGTGCATGCGGTCTCGCCGTCGCCGCCTTCATCATGCACCGGGTGAAGCTGCCGACAGGCGAAGCCGATCTCGCGCCGTCCAATTACTGGCCGGAGCCGCTGACGTCGGACGAGGTCGAACATGACCGGGGGCCCGTCCTGATCCTGATTGAATATCGAATCGCGCGTCAAAACCGCGCGCCGTTCTTCACCGGGCTCAAGCGCCTCTCCGAAGCGCGTCGTCGCGATGGCGCTTATGGCTGGGGCATCACCGAGGATGCCGCCGATCCGGAGAAGATCGTCGAATGGTTCCTGGTGGAATCATGGGCGGAGCATCTGCGGCAGCATCACCGCGTCTCGAAGGCTGATGCCGATGTGCAGCGCGAGATGACGCAATATCACATCGGGCCCGACGCCCCCGTGGTCCGGCATTTTCTGACGCTGGATCTGAAAAACCCGACGTCGAAGCCCGAACTGGTCAATCAGCACTAGTCGCCACAAGGACTGCCATGATGCGTTTGTTCAAATTCACCGCCGCCATTCTTTCCATCGCGTTGCTATCGGCCGCGCCGCAAGATGCATGGTCGCGCGAGGCGCCGGCGAAGGTCGGCTTTGCCGTCGGCGCGCAATATGACACGACGCACGTCTATGTTGCGCCGGACGAGGTCGATCGCTTTGTCGAAAGCTTCATCGCGACTTTTGGTGGCAAGAGCACCAAACAGGTAGTTGCGACAGTGACGCCGACACCGAGCAGCACGACGTCGCAGCTTCTGCTGACCCCGGCAGGGTCGGTCTCGGTGTTTGGCTTCAAGACTCCGATTCCCTATCCATTCGGCCATGAGCGCACCGGCTATCTCGTTACAGATATCGATGCCGCCGTCAGAGCCGCGCAAGGCGCGGGCGCCGACGTGCTGGTCAAGACGTTTCCCGATCCGATCGGCCGCGACGTCGTTGTGCAATGGCCGGGCGGCATCAACATGCAGCTCTATTGGCACACGACGGCGCCGTCCTATCCGGAACTGCAGACGGTCCCGGAAAACCGCGTCTACGTTCCGGCCGGCCGGGCCGACCAGTTCGTGAAGAGCTTTGTCGCTTTCTCGAAAGGCAACGTTGTCTCCGACACGGCGAAGGCGCCGGGCATCGAGATCGGCCGCCCCAACGATACCTACCGTCGGGTTCGCATCACGTCGAAGTTCGGCAAGATGACTGTGCTGGTGACCGACGGCGTGCTTCCTTATCCTTATGGCCATGAGCTGACCGGCTATGAAGTGCCGTCGCTCGACGAGGCGCTGGCCAAGGCGAAGACGGTCGGTGCCACGGTGCTGGTCGAGCCCTATGTCGCGGATGCGCGCCGCGCAGCGCTGGTAAAATTCCCCGGAGGCTATGTTGCCGAGATTCACTCTGCCGTCGGCAAGTAAGGCTTGGATAGCCGCGACCGCGCTGGCCTTTAGCGCGGTCCTGCTGCCGCCTGCGCATGCAGACGATTCAGCGGTAACGCCAGCGCGCCCGAAGCTTCTAACCAATCGCTGGCAGGAAGACTGGTCTGCGCTCGCCACTTCGGTGTTGCGCACCGAGCCATTCGACGCTCTGAAATATATCCCGCTCTTTGTCACCGATCCGAAAAGCTATATCTCGCTAGGTGCCAGTCTGCGCGAGCGATTTGAGTTCAACGACGCTCCGAATTTCGGCGTCGGCAATACGCGCGGCGATTCCTATCTGCTGCAACGGCTGCAGATACATGTCGACATCCGGCTGAACGAGAACTGGCAGATCTTCACGCAGCTGGAGGATGTCCGCACCATTGACAAGGCGAGCGTCTCGCCGGTCGACCAGAACCAGCTCGATCTGAGACTGGCATTTATCGCCTATAGCGGTGCGCTGGGTGATGGCATCTTCAAGGCGCGCGTCGGCCGGCAGGATTTTGCCTTCGATCTGCAACGCTTTGTGTCCTCGCGCGACGGGCCGAATGTGCGGCAGTCCTTCGATGCGGTGTGGGCGGATTACGAGACCGGGTTGTGGCGTTTCATCGGCTTTGTCAGCCAGCCCGTGCAATATCGCTTTGGCGATGTGTTCGACGACTTCTCCGGCCAGAATTTCCGCTTCAGCACTGCGCGTATCGAACGCAAGGTGTTCGGCGACAACGAGCTCTCCGGCTACTACTCCCTGTTCGAGCGGTCGTCTGCGCGTTATCTCGACGCCCTGGGCGAAGAGACGCGGCACATCTTCGACGTCCGCTTTGCCGGTAATGCCAATGGCTTCGATTGGGATCTCGAGGCGATGGGGCAGACAGGGCATGTCGGGCCTAAGGAGATCGAGGCCTGGGCACTGGGCGGCCGCACCGGTTACACATTCTCTAACGCCGCATGGACGCCAAGGATCGGCTTGCAGGCGGATGCGGCGTCAGGTGACGGGCGTGCGGGTGACAACACGATCGCTACGTTCAATCCGCTGTTCCCGAACGGCTACTATTTCTCGCTGGCAGGCTATACCGGCTACGCCAACCTGATCCATCTCAAGCCGACACTGACGGTGAAGCCCATTGCCAATCTGACGGTGACCGCCGGGCTCGGCATGCAGTGGCGGCAGACGGTTGCCGATGCCGTTTATGTTCAGCCCAACGTTGCCGTCGCGGGCACGGCTGGGCAGGGCAGCCGCTGGACGGGGGTCTATTCGCAGCTTCGAGCGGATTACGTCTTCAACGCCAACCTGACCGGAGCCGTTGAGGCGGTGCATTACGCCATTGGCGACACGGTGCGGAACGCCGGCGGGCACGACAGCAATTATCTGGGTTTGGAGCTCAAATATGGGTGGTAACCGGACGTCCGGAGGCCATGGGGCGTGGTTTCATTTTGTGCCGCGGCGGAATAGGTTACACGCTCGCCCGCCATCGGTCCCGTTTTGGCGTGATGGTTCGGATGACGCCGACATAAGTGCCTGACATGTGGAATGAACGCGATCGCATCGCGGCCTTGCATCGATACGATATTCTCGATTCTGCATCTGATGTGGATTTCGCAGACTTCGTGCAGATCGCGTCGGATATCTGCGATGCGCCGATCGCGGCCATCAATCTGATAGATGGCGACCGGCACTGGACCCTTACCGGTATCGGGCACGGCGATCGGGAACTGCCGCTGGATCATTCGATCTGCGCGCAGGCGATCCGCCAGACGGATCTTTTCGTGATCCCCGATCTGTCTTCGGATACACGCTTCCAGCATAATCCATTGGTGAGCGGGGGTCCCAGGCTCCGCTTCTATGCCAGCGCGCTGCTGGAAACACAGAACGGACTGCCGATCGGCACCGTTTGTGTGTTGGATCACACGCCGCGCCCGGATGGTCTGTCGACACGCCAGCGCTTCACGCTGCAGGCGCTCGCGCGGCAGATCATGAACCAGCTCGAGCTCCGCCGCGCGATGATGGACATCACAACAGGAAACGCTGCACGGGAAAGACTGGAAGCATCGCTGAACGAAAAGGAAGCGCTGCTCAAGGAAGTGCATCACCGCGTCAAGAACAACCTGCAGCTTATCAGTAGTCTCCTGAACCTGCAGGCGTCGCGCATCACCGACCCGATCACCGCGGCGCTGTTTGCGGATAGCCGCAACCGCGTGCGGTCGATGGCGCTGGTGCATGAAAATCTGTATCGTGCCGGCAACTTCGCTGAGATCCAGATGCAGACCCATGTGCTCAGTCTGTGCACGCATCTGCGCCGCGCCTATGGGCGGGCTCGCGTCGAGATCACGGCCGAAAGCGATGACGTCACACTGGATATGGATCGCGCTGTCTCCTGCGGCCTCATCATCAACGAGCTCGTCTCCAATGCGTTCAAACACGCCTTTCCCGGTGAACGCAGCGGATATATCAAGGTTCGGTTCGGCAGCCGCGACGACGGGACATGCATTCTGACCGTCGCGGATGACGGCATAGGAATGCCCGAGCAGTTCGACTTCATCGAAACCAGATCACTCGGTCTGCAGCTGGTGCGCGATCTCGTCGAGCAGCTGCATGGCACGTTCTCTGTCGACGATACCGGCGGCACGACTTGTACCCTTACATTCCAGGCTGGTCGTCGCGCGAGGCTCGCGCCATGACAACGCGCGCCCGCGTGATGGTCGTCGAGGACGATCGCATAGTTGCCCGCGATATCAGCGAGCAACTCGGCCGGATCGGTCATTCCGTGATCGGGGTGACGGCCCGCGGCGAGGCGGCCGTTGAGCTTGCGATCAGCAATCGCCCCGATCTGGTGCTGATGGACATCCGTCTGGAAGGCGATATAGACGGCATCGATGCCGCCCGGCAGATCCGCGCCAGATGCCAAATTCCGGTAGTGTTCCTCACGGCCTATGCCGATGACGAGACGGTCAGGCGCGCCAGTCAGGCCGAGCCATTCGGCTATCTGCTCAAGCCGTTCGAGGATCTGCAACTGCGCACCGTGATCGAAATGGCCCTGTACAAGGACCGCGCCGACCGCAAGCTGCGCGAGAGCACGGCGGCGCTTCAGGTCGCGCAGGCGGAACTGGCGCGCATGTCGCGGATCACCACGATGGGACAGCTCACCGCGTCCATTGCGCATGAAGTCAATCAGCCGCTGATGGCCGTTGTCATGAATGCCGAGGCCTGCGTGCAATGGCTCAAGGGCGAGAAGGCCAATGTCGGCGAAGCCCGAGCCGCCGCGGAGCGAGCCATAGCGGAGGGGCATCGCGCCGGAGCGATCATCCAGCGCGTCCGCGCGATTGCGCGCAACGCGCCAGTGGTGTTCGAGCCGCTCGACTTCAATGAGATGATCGAAGGCGTTCTTTTGATCGTGCAGCCGGAACTGTTGCGACAGGAAATTGCGCTGGACGTTGATCTTCAGCCTGACCAACCGTCGATCGTTGGCGATCGGGTGCAGTTGCAACAGGTGCTGTTGAACCTGGTGTCCAACGCGGCCGATGCCATCAATTCATCGAAGAATCAACAACGGCGTGTGACTGTCGTGTCGGCGATGGATCCATTGGGAGAGGTCTGCGTCACCGTCGAAGATGCGGGGGTGGGTATCGACCCCGATCATCTCGATATGATCTTCAATCCGTTCTTCACGACCAAGCGGGATGGCATTGGCATGGGACTGTCGATTTGCCGTTCCATCATCGATGCCCATGGCGGAAGGCTCTGGGCGGAGCCACGTGTGCCCACCGGCACGCGCTTTCGCTTCACGCTGCCGCCACGTACGCTGCAGGTGGCACCGTGATCGAAAATCTGGAGCCAGTTACTGCAGTTGTCGCCGTCATTGACGATGACAAGGGTATTCGCGAGGCCCTGGACGGCATGCTGCGCTCTGTCGGTCTTCAGGTCGAGTGCTTTGCCTCGGCGCAGGAGTTCCTGGCCAAAGACGACCGGGACAAATTCGGCTGCATCGTTCTCGACGTGCATCTGCCCGGCCGTAACGGTCTCGATTTTCTGGATGATCTGGCCGCCCTGCATGTCACAACGCCGGTGATCGTGATTAGTGGTTTTGCCGATGTGCCGATGTCGGTGCGGGCGATGAAGGCCGGCGCTATCGAATTCTTGACGAAGCCCGTTCGCGCGATGGATCTTCTTGCTGCGGTTGAGGCGGCCGTGAAGCGCGATCGTGCAACGAAGCAGGCGGCCGAGAAAATCGCTGGCCTCAAGGCGGATTTCGAGACGTTGACGGTCAGGGAACGCGAGGTGTTCGCGCATGTCGCCGCCGGCTTGATGAACAAGCAGATTGCGGCTGCGCTGGACCTGAGCGAGGCCACGATCAAGCTCCACCGCGGCACGGTGATGCGCAAGATGCGGGCGAACTCGCTCGCTGACATCGTGCGGATGGCTGACCGGTTGGGATATGAGCCGCCGTCGCTCGCCTAGACCAAGGTCTAGTCAGCCTCCACCATGCTCCAATTGTCTGTCCGCATACAATTCCGCATTCTGGAATGGAGCGACGACGACGCGCAACGATGTGCGTGGCTGAATTAAAACCCGCGGCATGTCGGCAGGACGCGTGAACACGTCCGTGCGATCTGCGGCACGCAGTGATGAGGTGTATGATGACGGGTACCCGAACTCCCGACAATGCATCATATGCGGGACCGTTTCGCGCGCTTGAGCAGTCGCAAATCTCGCTCGAGCCAAAATCGCCGAAAATCGATGTGTTCGGCTGTCCTGCCAGCAAGCTTCACAAGGACCAGGAGTTGCGCGGCGCCGGCATCAAGTTTTTCCGCAAGGGCAGTGACGATCCCCATCTCGGTCAGGTATCGACGACAGCTGACGATCGCGGCTTTCTGATCGGCATCTCACAGGGCCGGGGTCACCGGCGCCGCATTTTTCACGAGCATCAC
Source organism: Tardiphaga sp. 37S4 (assembly GCF_021044645.1). Classification (NCBI taxonomy): domain Bacteria; kingdom Pseudomonadati; phylum Pseudomonadota; class Alphaproteobacteria; order Hyphomicrobiales; family Nitrobacteraceae; genus Tardiphaga; species Tardiphaga sp. 37S4. The sequence goes on from NZ_CP088008.1 coordinate 505,977, forward strand.
GCAACGAACCACGAATTTAAGGAAGGTTCGATCTATATTCGTAACCTTGCGGATGACTATCGTGCCGATCTTCGCGGTGCGTTCGATTTTCTCTTGATGGAGGTCTCCCAGCCGTTCCTGATCGAACTGGCGCAGGAACACGGCTGGCGCGGCGGCGCCGTAGACCTTGCGTGTCACGCTGGCGACACCGACCTCATCCTTCTGAGGCTTGTCAGTGTGGTCGAGCCACTGCTGCAAAAGAGTAGCGAAGCGAGTCCGCTGTTTCTGGATCAGCTCGGAACGACGATCGGCATACATCTGATCGAGCGATACAACCGCGCGACCAACCTTGAATCCGCATCGCAAGGCGCCGCGCTGTCGCGGCCGCAACTGGCGCTCGCCGTCGAAATGCTGAGCAGCAATACTGCAGGCAATGTACGGGTTGCAGATGTCGCACAGGCCTGCGGGTTGTCGCGCGGCTATTTCATCCGCGGCTTCAAGAAAGCGACGGGCAAGGCGCCTCACCAGTGGATCCTGTCCCAGCGCGTCGAACAGGCCCGTGGCCTTCTCATGAAGACCGGTATGTCGTTGGCCGATATCGCACTGATTTGTGGCTTTGCCGATCAAAGCCACTTCACCCGCGTCTTTTCCGCTTCGACTGGGCTACCGCCGGGGGCCTGGCGCCGCGCAACTGGCAATGCAGGTTCTCCAGCGCGATTTTCTGAATGTGAGGAATAGTTTGAGTGAGGTGGCGTGCCGCGCGTCCATGTTACGCGCTACCGACAATGTCAGCTCCTGGCGCAAAACAGACCTTCGGAAAATTCGGGGGCAGCGAAGTGCCAAATGACACCGGTTACGATTGGCCCGAGTGCAGACTGCCAACGGTTGCTAGGTGCAAAACAAACGCACGCGGGCTTCTTGAGCTACTCTTTACCGTTATGAATTTCGAGGGCTTTGACTGAGTCTTAAAATGCTTTTCCAAACCTATCGTTCCGAGCACAAAACCGACCGCGCGCCCTTCCAGTTCTTGCGCTCTCGGACAACAACCACGTCAATATCCGTTGGCATCGCGCCGTGGTGTGAAATGTAGGTGTGATCCGACCTGCCTCGATACACCCTCAAGTTTGCACAGGGGAAGGCGTGAGCCCTAGCCAGTAAGTGACGGGCAAGGAGTGCTTCGACCTGATCTGCCTTGATCAAGTGCAGAACCTCCATCCGCATTAGTTACCCTTTTTCAGCGTGATGGCTGCTTTGTGCCGAAGATGATGGCACCCTCTTTGAAACCTTGCGGAAGAGGTCGATTTCCCGCTGTCAGTCAGACTTTCATGCGCAACGTCGATCGGGGTAGCTCCAAGCGCGTTCGAAAGTTAAACACGTATTTATTCGGGGAATACATAGAATTTCCTATCTCTTCGATATGGGACCTGTGCGAAGAAAATCTTGAATTTCCAGCGCACGATGATCCCGGAAACGTAGCCCTCGGCTGCCCATCTTGCAGGCTTTGCAATCGCGATTTCCCGATCGATGCGACTGCGGGCCGCGAGCGGCACGCTTTGAGGTTCACAGCAGATGGAGATGGATGATGATTTTCGATCGACAACCCAGGTGTCTCACTGCGGCCTTTGCCGTTGCCGTCGTGCTCTCGTTCGCAGCGCTGAGCTCGCAACCCGCCGAAGCTACGCCACTGCACCGTGACGCGTCGCCGTTCTGTCTGTTGCCAGGCTCATCCAATGGTCCAGGGGGCGCACCGCAGATCTGCGGCTACTATGATTATCAGGAATGTCTGCAGGCCGCGGCCGACATGCACGCCAACTGCGTGGAGAACATCGATTTCCGTGGTAGTTATGAGCGAACGCCCGACGGGTGGCGTGCCCGGTACTGAGCGCTTTCGCGAGCGGCACGGCCCGGTCGATAATAATCTCTGGTGCGGAAAACGAGATCATCTTGAAAAGGGGGGGCCTTGAAACGTCTATCGCTTCTCAAGATGGCGGCAGCAGCGCCGCTCGCCCCGGGGCCGAACTACCGTTCGCGCCCCCCCCACGCGAATGGCACCAGCAGCACGGCAAGCAGCGCCGTTGCTGCCAGCATTGCCCAAGCATCGTTCACGCTCCAGACAAAGGCCGTCTTTTCGATCATGGGCCGGACCAGGGCTTCCATGGCGGGAGTGGGTGGGCCGGAGAGACCGCTTGTCAGCAATGCGGGATCGAGGCCAATGGCCGTTGCCGCTGTGGGGTCTCCCGATAACAACTGCATATGCAACGCAGCGGCGTAGATGTGGGCGCGGCTGTATAGGATGGTGTCAATCAGCGCGATGCCGATCGCGCCGCCCAGATTGCGCATCAGGTTGAACAGGCCGCTCGCTGCCGGCACCTGCGCTTCCGGCAGCGAGCCCAACGTCAGGCGGGTCGGCGGCAACAGGCAGAACATGATAGCGATGCCGCGAACGATCTGTGGCCAGAACATCTGGTTGAAATCGGTGTCGCGGGTCTGAAACATGCTGAGGGCGAGTCCGATACCAAACACCGCAAAACCTGCAGCGGTCAGCCAGCGCGCATTGAGTCGCCGTTCCAGCGCGACGGCGATGGGCGACATCGCCAGTTGCGCGGCACCGGTCACCAGCATCGTCGAACCAATCTGAAGGGCGTCCTGACCCCTGACGTAAGCCAGAAAAACCGGGATGAGATAGACCGAGCCATACAGGCCCACGCCCAGGCAAAAGCTCAACGCGCATCCGATCGCGAATGAGCGATTTCGGAACGGGCCAAGCTGCACGACCGGATGGGCCGCGCGCAATGTGCGTCGGACGAACAGGCCGCCGCAAAGCGCGCTGATTGTGAACAGGCCCGTGCAGGTGACCGACACCCAGCCATCATGGGGTGACTGCTTTAGTCCGATCTCCAGAGTGGCCAGCGACATCGCCATCAGAACCAGCGACCGCCAATCGATTTCCGCAACGTCGCCAAAGTTCAGCTGCTGCCGGGGCAGCAGAGGAGGCGCCACAACGCAAGCGATCAGCCCGGGAACGACATTGATCAGGAACAGCCAGTGCCAGGACCAGGTCTGCGTGATCCAGCCGCCGACCACAGGTCCGACCGTCGGCGCCAGGACCGCCACGATGCCGGCGACCGTCGTAGCGATGCCTTGGCTGCGCGGCGGGAACAGCAGGAAGACTGCGGCGAACACCGCCGGGATGAGCGTGCCGCCCGCGAATCCCTGCAGCACACGAAACGACACGAGGGCGGCGAAGGTGCCGCTCGCGGCGCAGCCGATCGACGCCAGCGTGAACAGCGCTAGGGCGGAGGCAAAGAGCCAGCGCATCGAGAGCACATGCGTCAGCCAGCCCGTCAGGGGAATGGCTATGATCTCGGCGATCAAATAGGAGGTCTGGACCCAGCTCATCGTCTCCGGGGAGATGGCGAGGGCATTCTGAATGGTCGGCAGCGATGTTGCGACCACCTGAATGTCGAGGATCGCCATGAACATCCCGAGACACATCAGGACAAAGCCGAGCCATGTCCGGGTGTCCGCGAGGGGCAGCTCGGTGCGCAGGGTCGTCATGGGCTTACGAGCGGCGGGGCAGGCAGCACGGCAGGGTCAAGGCCATCCATCGCGCGGGTCAACCGGGTGCGGCGGACGATCGAGCCGATCAGGCCCGGGCCGCGCGTGGCCGCGGCGAACATCAGGTTTCGGCTGATGCGATGCCCGGCAAGGCAGGAGACGATGCTCGCCAGCCGGATCGGACCGGCCGTGAGTTTTCGCGCGGCCGCCAGATACACATCAGGTGAAAGGCCCTCCCGGATATGCGCGACTGCCAGCGCGGCCGATCCAAGGGCGATGGCAAGGCCGTCGCCGGTGAAGGGCGGGATGTGGGCGAGACGGTCGCCGACCCGATAGGCTGCAGTGTTTCGCTCGCGATGAAGATGTCCGCCGCTGGGACAGGCCACGGCCTTCGGCTTGTCCCACAGTGGTTCGGCGTCTGCCAGCCGCTCCGCCAGTGCGGGAAGTGCCGCCGCCACATGGTTGCGCAGCGCGGGCCAGCCGGATCCGAACTGGCTCATGGCTTTACCCGGCAGCACCATGCAGAGGTTGGCGATACCGTCTTCGACCAGTTCGAGGCCGATATAGCTGGCCTCCAGAAAGTAAAGCTCGACCCGGCCCTCGAGCGCTCGGCGAACGTCGGGGGCAGGCCGCAGGTGCATTTTCAACCCGACCTGCGAGCCGTCGCGTGTGTCGTCGATGCCGCGCAGACCCAGCTTGCCGGTGGCCAGTACGAGGTTCCGGCAACTCACCGTATGGCCGTTGTCGCACACGACCAGCCAGCCGGATCCATCGGGTCTCGCCGTTTTCACCGTCACGTCGCGGTGCAGGCGTGCGCCGCTGAAATGCGCGTGTCGCAGCAGCGCGGTGTCGAGTCGATAGCGCGACAGCGACAGCCCGCGAAACGGTAGTGCCGAGGTCACGCTGCGGCGCGAGGAATAGAGCGCCACCTCATCGACCGGTACCGCGCCGAGCGCCAGCGGATCGACGCCCAACCGCCGTAACAGCAGCTGTGTCTCGACGCTCAGGAATTCGCCGCACACTTTATGCTGGGAGGTCGCTGTGCGCTCGATCAGCATGACGTCGTGGCCATAATTGGCCAGACCGCAGGCCACCGCGCTGCCGGCCGGCCCGCCGCCGATGACGATCGTCTCGACCTGAATCATCGCACACGTCCGATCACGAAGCGGAACAAGAACCATCGCAGGCGCACCGCGCGCGGCGCGATCCCAGCATCGCGTAACCGCGCCTTCCATTCCGCGCGGGTGAGGGCTCTCGCAACCGAGATCCGGCCGTCGTGAATGACAATGGGATGCAGCCGCGTAAGCCAGCCCATCAGGCCAATGAAATGGAACGGCACCCGGTGGCGCTGCAGGTCGTAGATCATCCAGCCGCGTCGCGCGGTCCTCTCCATCCAGCGCAGGAACGTCACAATCATCTCGTCGGACATATGATGCGTGAGCAAGCTGCTGACGACAAAGTCGATGGAGGAGGGTGGGATGAAATTGAAGATGTCCATCACCTGATATTCGATATTGAGATCGCTTCCTGTCGCCGACTGCGCGATGCGGACCGTCTCGCGATTGAGATCGAGCCCGATCAGCTTGATCTGCCGGCCGCGCCCGGCGGCCCAGCTGCGGATCGCTCGCAGCAGGTCGCCATAGCCGCAACCGACATCGACGAGCGTGAGCCCGGTGCCTTCAGGTATCCGCTGGATGGCGGCGTCCAGCCACGCAATCACCGCCCGGTGCCCGAGCATCGCGCCGTTGAAGCGGGCAAGGTCGCGCAGCACAAGTTCGAGCTCTTCTGGACTTGCATCGGCACTGTCCAGCCATTCGGCTTCGGTGCTTCGCTGCGACAAGTCCGTCGCTGCAGCGCGGGTGGTGCTGAATGTGCTCATGAGGTCAGGCCGCGGTTCGAAAAAGCATGGTTTCCGCGATCAGTCCGGGCCCGAACGACATCGCGCACCCGCTGCGGCCGCGTGCGCCCGAACGCATCAGCCGCTCGATCACGAACATGACTGTTGCCGACGACATGTTCCCATAACGGCGCAGTACGTCGCGCGACGCGGCCAGCGCGGTCGGCGCCAGTGCGAAGGCTCGCTCCACCGCGTCGAGAACGGTCCGGCCGCCGGGATGCACCGCCCACAGGTCGATCGCCGCCGCGGGCGCTCCAGCCAGGATTTCATCGGCGCTCCGCCGTAGGCCGTCCTGGATAACGGCCGGAACGCGTCCCGACAAAACCATGTCGAAGCCGGCATCGCGGATGTTCCATGTGATCAGATCGCGGGTATCGGGGACCAGCATGGCGCGGAAACTGTCGAGCGCGATGCCGGACGGCTCGGCGCTCACAAGGCTTGCCGCACAACCGTCGGCGAACAGCAGGAACGAGAGCATCTGCTCGAGATCGGCGTTTTCCTTGAGATGCAGCGTACAGAGTTCGAGGTTCACGACCAGTACGCGCGCCGACGCCTCGGAGCGGACGATGTGATAGGCCAGCTTCAGGGCATTGATGGCGGCGTAGCAGCCCATGAAGCCGATAACGGTACGTTCGACCGTCGTTGGAAGCTCGCAACGCGCGATGAGATCGAGGTCGAGGCCGGGCGCGGAGAAACCTGTGCAACTGGTGATGATCAAGTGCGTGATGCGGTCACGATCTGCTCCGAGATGCAGGCGATCGACGGCGGCTTGCGCCAGTTCGGGCGCGTGCCGCTCATACTGCTCCATCCGCGTCGCCGTATCGGGAAAACCACTACGGGCATAGAAGCCGCCGGCATCGAAATGGTCGCCTTCCGGTCGATTGCTCGGCGTAAGGCACGAGAAGCGGTGCTCGATACCGGACTTGTCGGCCATGCGTTCGAACAGCCGCGCCTGACGCGGGTTGGCCAGATGGAGCGTAGACTGTGCGAAGCGGCGAAAGGCGTCATGAACGTCGTAAGGCGGCACAGCCGTTGCGACACGATTGATATAAACTGCTGGCAAGGGAATCCCTCCGTATGCCTCCGCCGAAATGAGCGCCGGCCGATGAAGGTCGAGATAGCGAAGAAAGCCCGCGGAGCGATTAAATTGCGATTTAAGAATCGACCGACGCTCTGCTTCGGCCGCTGCCGGGGGGCGATGGCGGTGTCTGGCCGGCAATCGTTGCGCATGGGACGTCGCTGCGTCGCAAGTTAAATTCGTATTTAATTGAAGAACACAAGCCTTCCGAAGATGTTGTGGCCATTGGTCCGCCGTCCGGCTCGGCGCGTTCCGATGACTGCTGCATCAGTAAGGGGCGCTCGCAGGTGGGTCGATGCTTGGAATTCTGACGTCGTTCGTTCGACAAGGTGCGATCTCGCTAGGGGTATCGCTGTTGCTTGCTGCAACCGCATTTGCGGTGGCGCGTCCGCCGCACAAGTCGCCGCCGTTTCAATCGGCAGCGATTGAGCGTCGCCCGGCCACTGCAGCCGCGTTCATTGGAGCGAGTCCGCTCGCTCTCAACAGCTGTTCTGCGTCCGACAAGATGGTCGCTGATATCAATCTCCGGCCGATGGCGGGTAGGGATCAGGATGTGATTGCGGGATTGGTATCGCGAGGGCCGGACGCAATCGACCTGGCGCAGGCCGTGCTCCGCTACGGACACGAAGAAAAGCTCCGCGGCCTGGCCCGGCAGATCATGGCGACACGGCATACCGATGCCGGAGCAACGCCGTACGCGATCCCGGGATCCTTGGTCCCTGTCGCAGCGGTGAGGCTTGTACCGACCGGATGGACGAAATGACCGAGTTTCGACAAAATGACGACGTTTTCCGCTATGCTACGGCGCGGTCGCACCTTGTCGTGTCTTCAGATCAAACGGTGCCCGAGATACTCCAGATGACCAAGATTCTGCTGATCGAGGACGACATTGAGACCGCTGAGGAACTCGCGGCCGAACTGACGCAGCGCGGCTTCGAAGTCGAACATGCGGCGAGCGGCATCGAAGGACTCGACAAGGCCCGCTTCATCAAGCCGGACTTGATGATCGTCGATCGCATGTTACCGGGAATGGACGGACTCACCATCGTCGAGGCGCTGCGGCATGACCAAATTCGCACGCCCGTACTGATCCTGAGCGCGCTCGGAGCGGTCGATGATCGCGTCCGCGGATTACGTATGGGCGGCGATGACTATCTGACCAAGCCTTTTGCGATAGTCGAACTGGTGGCGAGGATCGAGGCTCTGTTGCGCCGTCCGATCGAAACGCGGGAAACCATGTTGCGGGTGGGACCGCTCGAACTCGACCTGATCGAACGCACAGCGCGGCGTGGCGAGCGGGAGATCGAATTGCTGCCGCGGGAATTCCGCCTTCTCGAATACATGATGCAGCGTAACGAGCAGCTGCTGACGCGGGCGATGTTGCTGGAGGAGGTCTGGAATTATAAATTCGTCCCGGACACTAATCTTGTCGACGTTCATATGGGGCGGCTGCGGCACAAGGTAGACACGCCGGGCGATCCGCCGATGATCCACAATGTCCGCGGCGCAGGATTTATTCTTCGTGCGCCTTCCTGATTTCGTCCGCACGACGACGTTCCGGTGGACGTCCATCGCGATCGCGCTCTGCATTCTTTTGTTCTCAGCCTTCGTGTACTGGGAGGCTGGCAGTTCGATGCGGGCCGACATGGACGCTTCGATCGCGGAGGCGAGCGAGGTGATCGCTTCGGACGTGCCGGAGCGCAGGGTCATCGCCATCGAGGACCGCCTGGCGGCGGATCCGCGTCGGACCCGGTTGGCCGGTCTGTTCACCGCCGACGGAAAACGGATTGCCGGCAATCTGCGCGATATCCCGCCGCAATTGGCGATCGACGCGCGGATTCATGCGACGCAGGTGATCAGGATCGATCCGCATAAGCCGGAGTCGATGTCCGTGCGCGCCATCGGTCGTCGCTTGCCTGACGGCCAAGTGTTGGTCATCGCCCGCCATAGCGGCGAACTCAAGGAACTGGCGGCAGCGATCGGCCGCGCCCTGCTGCTCGGTCTGCCGGTGGCGGGCGCCCTTAGTCTGGCGATCGGTGGCGTGCTCAGCCTGCGGGTGCAGCGTCGTGTCGATGAACTCCATGCACAGGTCAGGCGCATTATCGATGCCGACCTACGCGAGCGACTTCCCACGGCCAACCTCGACCACCCCTTCGATAAGCTGGCCATCATCGCCAACGGCATGCTCGACGAGATCGAGGTGCTGGTCACCGAAATGGCAGGGACCGGCAACGAGATCGCGCATGACCTGCGCACGCCGCTGACCCGTGTCCGCGTTGGCCTCGAGCGCGGCCGCGCCAATGCCTCGACGGTCGCGGACCTGCAGGCGGTCGCCGACCGCGCGGTCACTGGCGTGGACGAAGTGCTCACCATTATCACCAGCCTGCTACGTATCCAAGAGATCGAGCATTATGGCGACCGCAGGGGATTTGGCGATGTGGTGCTGGCGGGTTTACTACGTGAGGCCTGCGACCTCTACGAACCGATCGCTGAAGACAAGCAGGTCAGCCTGCGCGTCGATGTCGAGGACGATGCCATTGTCCGATGCGACCGCGATCTGCTGCAGGAGGCTATCATCAACCTGGTGGATAACGCGGTCAAGTTCACACCGCCCCGCGGATGCGTCCGGTTGGCTCTGGTGCGAGGGCCCAGCGATGTCATTGTCAGAATATCGGACACCGGACCCGGTATTGGAGAAGACGAGCGTGAAGCAGTGCTGCGGCGGTTCTATCGCTCCGACAAGAGTCGCAGGACTATCGGCACTGGGCTTGGCCTCAGCCTGGTTTCCGCGATCGTCAAGCTGCATGGATTCCGGCTGACGCTGTCGACTGGTCCCGGCTGCGTCGCGGAGATCGCCTGTCCATTGCCGGAAAGGTGATTTGTCTAAAGCGCATTTTAATCGCCTCGCGGTGTCCGCTCACCATGTTTCGTAGATCGCGCTGTTGCCTCGACGCCGGATGGGTGTTCACGGCAACAGCGGCATCGATGGAAAGGATGAGATCATGAAAGGGCGTACATTCAAGGTATTCGCAACGGTTGCGCTGGCATTGAGTCTACTGGCCACCGCCGCTGACGCGCGCGGCGGCGGCGGAGGTGGTGGCCACGGTGGTGGTTTGGGCGGCGGTGGCGGCCATATGGGCAGCTTTGGCGGCGGCTTCGGTGGTGGTCACATGGGCGGCTTCGGACCCGGGGTCGGCGGCGGCCATATGGCAGGCATCGCCGCCGGTCATGTGGGTGGAATCGGCGGCGAGCATCTCGGCGGAATCGGCGGCCAGCGTTTCGCAGGAGGCGGATTCGGATCGCACGCTTTTGCCGGACATCACCTCGTCAGACATACCGGCCGTGGCTTCGGCTTCCCGGGCTACTACGATGATTACGGCTATAGCTGTCCGTATGTTTACGGCCCGCTGCATCCCAACCATTATCCTTGGGTTGCCGGCTGCAGCTGACGAACCGTCCTGTAAGGGATCGCCGGCGTGATGTTGCGGAAGCCAAGTCACGCCGGCTTTGTTCCTGCCGCAAGCCGAAGCTGAATTCGAATTTATATCCCTAACCTGTAATTTAATGGTTCCCGTGATCGCCGCGGCTATCTTCTCAGGATCGTCCGCAAAGGCCGTGACATCGGCCCCGGACATCGATCAGCAACAGATCAATCATAGCGGAGGGGCTGACATGAATACCGATGGAATGTCGACGGAGTATTCCACACCGGGGTCTGGCCTGGCGGCTCCGATCGGGCTTCGATCGCCCGCGGCAGCCGGCAGCGCCCTGAATTACCGAACCGACATCCGGCGTTTTGCGATGCTCGAGCGCGAGCAGGAATACGTGCTGGCGATACGCTGGCGCGATCACGGCGACCGTGCTGCAGCCGAGCAACTTGTCACCAGCCACCTACGCCTCGCTGCCAAGATGGCCATGAACTATCGTGGTTACGGCCTGCCGCTGTCGGAGATCACGTCGGAGGCCAATCTCGGCCTGATGCAGGCCCTTGACGGGTTCGACCCGGACAAGGGATTCCGCTTCTCCACCTACGCGGTGTGGTGGATCCGTGCGGCGATCCAGGACTACATCCTGCGCTCATGGTCGCTGGTGAAGATCGGCACCACCACGAGTCAGAAGAAATTGTTTTTCAAGCTACGTTCGGCCAAGAGCAGGATTTCGGCACTGGGAGGCGGCGACTTGCGGCCCGACCAGGTGACCCTGATAGCCACCGATCTGGGCGTGCCCGAGAAGGACGTCGTCGACATGAACCGTCGGCTCGGCGGTGATGCTTCGCTCAACGCACTGGTGCATGATGACGAGGGCGCCGCCGAGTGGCAGGACTATCTGATCGACCAGGCGCCCACACCAGAGCTGATCACGGTCGAGCAGGACGAAATCGATCATCGGCGTCAGGTTCTGGTGCGTGCGATCGACGTACTCAATGCGCGCGAGCGGCACATCTTCGAGGCGCGTTATCTCGCCGACGAGTCGGATACGCTCGAAGACCTCGCGCAGCACTATGGGCTGTCGCGCGAGCGGATCCGCCAGATCGAACAGCGGGCGTTCGAGAAGGTGCAGTCGGCGGCGCGCAAGCTTTCGCACGATCGACGTCACACCCGCGCCCCGGCGCTGGCAACGCATTGAATTGCGGCATTCCGGCGAACGATGACGAATCGCGCAAGCGCGGGAAATCCGTTATGTTGGCGGCCCAAATATCCCTCACGGGCCGCTCACGCGATGAATCTGGCCGAGTTTGCGAGTAGTTCAACCTTCCGCGCCGCCACGGTCGCGGCTGTCGCGCTTTCTTTGTTCGTGCTGGTCCTGTTCGGCTTCATCTATTGGAAGACCGACCGTCTGCTGGTGACCCGTTCCGACCATGTCATCGCCTTGCAGTTGCAAACGGTGGCGGCATTGCCGAATGAAAGCAGGCTCGACGCGCTTCATCTTCAACTCAGCGAGGATTCGCGCGACGTGCATTTCGTCGGCCTGTTCCGGGCGGATGGAAGCCGGGTCGCCGGCAATCTCGAGCGCCCGCCGGCGATGCTGCGGCTGGACGCCACGGTGCAGACCGTCGAGATCATAAGGCCGCGCCCCGCTGGCCCGGAGCAACTAACCGTTCAGGCCATCGGCCAGCAGTTGCCGGACGGCGAGATATTGGTGATCGGCCGCTATGTCGATGAGGCGATTCAGCTGTCGATGGTTGTCAGCCAGGCTCTGGCTCTCGGTCTGATCCCGGCTCTGCTGCTATGCCTCGCGCTGGGCGCACTGCTCAGTCTGCGTGCCGAACGTCGGATCGCCGGCGTTAATGAGCGCATTCAGCGCATCGTGGCGGGCAGTCTGCACGAACGGCTCCCGGTTGATCGCGGTCGCGATCCGTTCACTCAGCTAGCCGGCATGGTCAACAGCATGCTGGACGAGATCGAAACGCTGATCCACACGATCGCCGGAGTCGGCAATGACATCGCGCACGACCTGCGGACACCATTGACCCGGGCACGCCTGGCCCTGGAGCGCGGCCGGAACAACGCCAGGACGCTGCCCGAACTGCGATCTGTGGTCGACAAGGCCATCTCGAGCATGGACCAGTCGCTGGCGATTGCCGCGGCGCTGCTGAGGCTGGCCGAGATCGAGAACAGCCGTCGCTCCATCGGATTCGGCAAAGTCGCACTGGAGGAACTGCTGCAAGAGGTCCGCGATCTCTATGCGCCGATCGCCGAAGACAAGGGCATCACACTGCGCACCGATATCGTTCATACCCCGATCGTCGAGGGAGATCGTGACCTGCTGATGGAGGCGATCGCCAATCTGGTCGATAACGCCGTCAAGTTCACGCCGCGGGGTGGGCAGGTCCAGATCACGACCGTGTCCGGCGACGGCGAGAGTATCCTGCGCATCACGGACACCGGCGCGGGGATAAGCGAAGACGAGCGCAGTGCGGTGCTGCGGCGGTTCTATCGCTCCGATGCGTTTCGCAAGACACCAGGTCTTGGGCTTGGCCTCACTCTTGTTGCCACGATTGCCAAATTGCACGGCTTTCGGTTGACGATCTTTTCGGGGGCGGGGTGCGTGATCGAAATCGGATTTCCTGACGCTTCCGAGATAAAGGTCTAGACCGCGATCACATCGCCGCGAGATCGCTGTTCGTTGCTCGGTGCGCCGTTTCCTAAATCGTTATTTAGTTGGTCCGCCGCATCGCATCATTATGTCTTCCGAAGACCCAACAGTCGCGCGCCGCTGGATTGCCAATCCGGTCGGACGTCAAGGAAGGAATGATCCAATGCGCTCAAATCTCATGCCAGTAGTGTCGGCAGTCTTCATCGCGTTGATCGCCATCGCAGCAGCTCCGAATGCCGCGATGGCCCGTGAATCCATCGTTGCATCGAAACCCCTGTCGGCTCCGGTGGGGCATGCCCAGCCGACCCCGAATGGCTTTCTGTCAGACGAAGATGCGAACGCGGACGAACAGCAGCGACTTTCGAAGTTCGATGCGCAGCAGCATTTGCTGGACGAGCAGCTCGACAAGTCGCTGAACATCTGCCGGTGCTGATGTTCTGCCTTCACGCGGCGCTTAGGGGCAGTCGCAGAGTTATTCCACGTACGGACAATCTTGGAGCGAGCAATGGGCATTGTGCGGTTTGCACTGAGATTTCCGTATACCTATTACGTGGTGGCGGTGCTGATTCTGTTTCTCGGCGGCGTTGCCATCCGCTCGATGCCGACCGACATCTTTCCAGAGATCCGAATTCCCGTCGTAACGGTGATCTGGAGCTATACGGGTCTCTCGACACCTGAGATGGAAGATCGGGTCTCGACTTACAGTCAGTACTCCATCAGCGCGAACGTCAACGGCATCAAGAATATCGAAGCACAAACTCTGAACGGACTCTCGATTCAGAAGATTTACTTCCAACCCGACGTCAATCTCGACCTCGCAATTTCGCAGATCGTTTCGGCTACAAATGCGATCCGTGCGCTGATGCCGCCTGGCATCCAGCCGCCAATCGTGGTGCAGTTCAATGCCTCCAGCGTTCCGGTGCTGCAGCTCAGCCTCAACTCCGATACGCTCAACGAACAGCAATTGTATGATTTCGGCATCTACAGAGTCCGGCAACAGCTGGCGCCGGTGCATGGCGTGACGCTACCTACCCCGGCTGGCGGCAAGTATCGCCAGATTATGGTTGATCTCGATCCTGACAAGCTGCTGTCGCGCGGACTGACGCCGCTTGATGTCGTCAACGCGGTCAACACTCAGAACCTGACGCTGCCGACCGGAACCGCCAAGATCGGTGACAAGCAGTATACGATGCGTACAAACGCGACGCCCGCCAGCATCGCTGACCTCAACATGATCCCGGTCAAGTTTGTCAACGGCGCGACGATCTTTCTGAAGGACGTTGCCCAGGTTCGTGACGCGTCGGCAGTGCAGCAAAATATCGTGCGCCAGGACGGCCAGCGTTCGGTGCTGTTAAGTATCATCAAGAACGGTAACGCCTCGACGCTGACTGTGGTCAACGCAGTCAAGGATGTGCTTAAACAGGCGCGGGCAGCAGCGCCCGCCGGGTTAAAGATCAACGAATTGTTCGATCAGTCCGTATTCGTCAAGTCATCGGTGACGGGCGTGCTGCACGAAGGCGCGATCGCCGCCGGCCTGACAGCGCTGATGATCCTGCTCTTCCTGGGATCATGGCGCTCAACGCTTGTGGTGATGATCTCGATCCCGCTGGCGATTCTGTCGTCGCTCGTCGTGTTGTATTTCCTCGGCGAAACGCTCAACACGATGACGCTCGGCGGCCTCGCGCTTGCGGTCGGCATTCTGGTCGATGATTCCACGGTAACGATCGAGAACACGCATCGGCTTCTGACTGAGGAGCACATGGCGTTGCCGGATGCGACCCTGCATGGCGCAGCCGGCATCGCGATCCCGACGCTGGTCTCGACGCTGGCTATCAGTTGCGTCTTCACCTCGGTGGTGTTCCTCGATGGCCCCGCGAAATATCTGTTCACGCCGCTTGGCCTCGCGGTCGTATTCGCCATGCTGGCATCCTACGGCCTGTCGCGGACGCTCACCCCGATCACCATCGGACTGCTGCTGCGATACGAAAAGCACGGCCCAGACGATGGCCATCCGACGGGGCTGTTCGCGCGGCTGTCGGGTGCGTTCGAGCGCGGCTTCGAACGAATGCGTACTGGCTACGTCGCGCTGCTAACCCAGTTGCTCAAGAATCGCGTCGCCGTTCCGGTGGCTGCGGTGCTAATCATCGGTCTCGGCGGCGTCATGCTGGTCTCGGTCGGCCGCGATTTCTTCCCGCTGATCGACGGCGGCGAGATCCAGCTCCACGTTCGCGCCCCTGCCGGCACGCGGATCGACGCCACCGAAAAAATCTTTCAGCAGGTGGAGGACAAGATCCGCCAGATCGTTCCGGAGAGCGAGCGTAGTCTGATCGTCGACAATATCGGCCTGCCTGCTCGACCCTATAATCTTGCCTTTACCGACGGCTCAACCATCGGTGTCAATGACGGCATTATTCAGGTGGAGCTCAAAGAAGGTCACAAGCCTACGGCGGATTATGTCCGCAGGCTGCGTGAAGTGCTGCCGGCCGCATTCCCTGAAGAGGTGTTCTACTTCCAGGCTGCCGATATCGTAACGCAGATTTTGAATTTCGGGCTGCCGGCGCAGATCGACGTCCGAACCGTAGGCTACGATCCTGGTGACCTTGCTATCGCGCAGAAGCTGCGGGAGCGCATCGCGGCGATCCCCGGCATTGTCGATGCGCATCTTCAGCAGGAAACTGACGCGCCGTCATTCTATACCGAGATCGACCGTACCCGCGCGGCGCAGCTGGGACTCAATGCCAGTACGATCGCGACGAATATCAATGTCAGCCTGAGTTCCTCGTCGCAGGTGTCGCCGAATTTCTGGACCGATCCGACATCTGGCATTCCCTATTATCTCGCCGTGCAGACACCCGAATACCGAGTCAATTCGCTCAACGCCTACGGCAATACGCCGGTGTCGAGTACGCTGACCGTTGGCGGCCAGCCGGTGCCGGGAATGCTCAGCAACGTCGCGACCTTCAAGCGCGAGCCGCTGCCCACCAACCTGAACCAGGCCAACGTGCAGCCGGTTTACGACGTCTATGCAAGCGCACAGGGCCGCGACCTCGGCGCGATCTCCGCCGACATCAACAAGGTAACGGCCAATTTGCAGAAGGAGATGAAGCCCGGAAACAGCATTGTTGTACTGGGGCAGATCCAGAGCATGAACGATGCCTTCGTCAATCTCGGCATCGGTTTGCTGTTCGCTGCTGTGTTCGTCTATCTCCTGATGGTGGTGAACTACCAGAACTTCAGCGATCCCTTCGTCGTGATGCTAGCGCTGCCGGCGACGCTGGCCGGCATCGTCACCATGCTGTTCATCACGGGTACCACCCTGAACGTGCCGTCGATGATGGGCGCGATCATGGCGGTCGGCGTGGCGTCGGCGAATTCGATTCTGTTGGTTACCTTCGCGCGCGAGCAGCAACTCGCAGGGCATTCTGCGTTCGAGGCCGCAATCCGCGCCGGCCACACCCGGATCCGGCCGGTGCTGATGACCGCTGCGGCGATGATTGTCGGCATGATTCCGATGGCGATCGGCAGCGCCGGGGAGGAACAGAATGCAGCGCTCGCCCGCGCGGTGATTGGCGGATTGCTGTTTGCGACGCCGACCACGCTATTGATCGTGCCGTATTTGTTTTCGCTGTTGCGCAAACGTGTCGACGGCCAGCCGCAACACGGCGTCTTTGAGGAGGCTAGCTCATGACCGGGATTCAGAGGTTGCATGAGGCGCGGACGCAGGAGGGGCCGTCCGTGGTGAATCGGCAGGCGGATCCGCCGCCGGTGCGGCCTCGCTCCAAGGCCCGGCTGATGCTGGCTCTGGCGGTCCTGCTGTTACTCGGCGGCGGTCTCGGCTTCGGCTTCCGGCGGCATGAGCAGGCGCAGCAAGCCGTTGCGGACACAGCAAAGGAACTCCGCGATCTGGTCCCGGACGTGAAGGTCGCGGTTATCAGTGACAGCACCGGCAGCAACGACATCTCGCTGCCGGCCACCACCACGGCGTTCGAAGCGGCGAATATCTTTGCCCGCACCAGCGGCTATGTTGAAAAGCGCTATGTAGACATTGGCGATCGGGTCAAGGCCGGCGACCTTTTGGCCGAGATCACCGCGCCGGAACTCGATCATCAGATCACTCAGGCCCAGGCCACGCTGAAGCAGAACCAGGCCGCGTTGCAGCAGACACAGGCCAGCCGCGATCTGGCGGACGCCACCAACGGCCGGGACAGCAGGCTTGTGAAGCAGGGCTGGCTGACGCTGCAGCAGGGCGACAACGACCGGCTGACACTGGCGGCCCAGCAGGCGGCGGTCGGAGTTGCGCAGTCCAACATCGCCGCGCAAGAGGCGCAGATCCGGATACTCACGCAGGAGAAGGCTTATCAGCGCGTGGTCGCGCCGTTTGACGGCGTCATCACCCAGCGCAATATCGATAACGGCAGCCTGGTTCAGTCCGGATCCACGTTTATGTATACGCTGATGCACAGCAACGTCATCCGTGTTCAGCTATTCGTGCCGCAGGACGCGGCGTTCGGTGTGACTCCCGGCGTGAAAGCGAGCGTCCACGTCCCGGAAATTCCCAATCAGGTGTTTGACGGCACGGTCACGCGGATCGCTTCTGCGTTGCAGCCCGGCAGCCGGACGTTGTTGACCGAAGTCGACATCCCCAACCCGGACGGGGCGCTCAGCCCGGGCGTCTATTGCACCGTGGATCTGCATGTTCCTCGCAAGACGTCTGCTTTTATCGTGCCCGCAGATGCTGTGATCTTCAACGCCGATGGCACGCAAGTGGCCGTTGTGGAGAATGGCATCGTCCATATGCACAAGATCACCATCGCGCGCGACTTCGGCACCTCCGTCGAAGTACGCAATGGCATCAAGGCCGGCGACCAGGTGGTGCTGAATCCCATGGTGAATCTGGCCGAAGGTCAGAAGGTGAAGGCCCACAAGCAGGCGGCGTGAGCAAGAAAGGAAACGTAGCCATGGTGCGACTGCTGGGCGTTTTGATCCTATCGCTGTTAGGCTGCGACGCGGTTCTGGCGCAGGTCTCGACCATGGGCTCGACGTCGATGGGGCTTCCGACCACTCCTGGTACGATGGTTTCCTCGCCGCTCAACGGCCCGAGTCCGTTCTCCGCGGCGACGCTTCCGGGGGCGGCAGATACCAGCTTGGCTCCGGTGCCGCTGGCGTCGGACCCAACAACGCTGGGCACCGTTATCAATTGCGCGCCAACCACAGCGCCAAGTGCAGCGACGCCCGCTGCCGCCCTGGGAACGATCTCGACGACGAATCTCGGTAGCGCGACCGGTACGGCCACCCCGACCACGCCGGTTGGTAGCCCGCTGGACTCCAGCAGCTGTGTTCTGAACGGGAATACCAGCCCAAGCGACCCCTCATCGTTGCCGCTCACCACTCCGCTGATTTCCAGCGTCCTACCCGGCACGCTTGAGGCGCCGACTGCCATCCTCGGCGACACCAGTATCGCCCCGTCGGCGACGATGCCTACACCGAACGCGACGGCCTGCAACGAGACCGTCTCGATGAACCTTGCCGCTCCCGGCATGATGGCGGCTGCCAATGCCACGGGTGCCACGGCGACGCCAGGGGTAACCACGCTTTCGGGCTGCTGACTTAAGGTGCAGAGCTGTGCCTATGACTGCTTCTGGCGCAAAGCGGACGCTGAATCTCTAGAGCGTCTGCCGCAAATGTGAGAAGACTGGGTCATAGCCGACCTGAGCTCCTCGACGAGATCGCTTAGCAGGTGCTTGGCGCTCCTAGCCCTTCGCAGCGGGTGTCGGCGGCACCGGCAGAATAATCTCAGAGGTGACCTTCCAGTCATTCCCGATGCGAAGCCAATTAATGATCATCAGAAATGGCCTGGCTGTTCCATCCTGTCCCGCATATGAGACCGTAATGTTCATCGGCACATAGGATTCTGCTACGTCGCGCGTTAGGCCGACAATCTTGAGCTTCGAATAATCTGGCTCGAGCACGACGGGACCGGAGCTACCGATGTCATGCAGCTTTTGATCAATCGCTTGGTTGCCCCAAAAGCCGGCCCAGCTCCCCTCGGACGGGATCGCGCTCTTCGCCACCAACAGGGTGGAGGGCGATTGCCAAAACATCTCATGCAGAGCCTTGAAATCGTGGTTGTTGGCCAATTCCATGAGCCTGCCAAACTGCGATTTGATTGTGTTAAGGGTCGCGGCATCCAGCGGCTCAGCACTGGCGGCAGGAGCAGCCGTGACAGCCATTGTCGAAAGGGCCGTCGCGATGAGGAGGGCAAGACGTTTCTTGTACATGTCGGAATTCTCTTCCAGGTTTAATGGCCATTCGTCTCGCTCGCGTCACGAAGTTGCGTTCTCGCGTCGCGCGACTGCCGCTTTGAGACGCTCACTTCCACCGACCGAAACGTCATCGGGAAGTTTTAGTTTGCACATTCGCGCAGCAAGGTCGTGATTTTCGCATCGAGGTTGCGGGCGACGGCGAGTGCTTCTGCGCTGCCATATGGCAAGAGATAGCTCTCCATTCTGTCATAGGAGAGATGTACGCCATCGGGACGTTCATCAATGAGGATTGTAACTGGAGCGTAAGATCCAGCATCGGGTACGTGTTTGACCATTTCTTTCATGATGAGCGGATTGCCCACCACAAAACGCATACTGTTGGGCCCATCTGCACCAGATTCGAGACGGAGAACGGCGCCCAAGTCGAATTCCGCAAAGAGCATCAAACCCGTGCGGCCGAGCGCGCCCTGCACAACCCGCTCCAATTCCGAGAAGGAATTTGCCGCCCTCGACACGTTGAAAAATTCGACTATGTCGGGCTGCCCAACAGCCGACTTGAGCGTGGCCACAACGGCATCGAATGGCTTTGAGCTCGTAAGGCTGAAACGTTCGACTTCGACTTTCTCTATTTTCATTTTATCCTCCGAAATAATACTCATGGATAAAGTGCGTATGATCGCGCCGACCTCTCGTCGGGGATCATGCGGCCGCCGGTTACGCGTGCAGGAAAGTCCGGACGTGACTGACGAAGATCTCGTGGTGCTGAAACAGAGCGCCGTGGCCTGAATCGGGATAGAGGACCAGCTGCGCGTTACTGAGTTCTTTGAACATTGCGTAGGCATTGTTTGCTGGAAGCATAGTGTCGTGGCTACCGCTGACCACAAGCGTGGGCTGGCGGATGGCGCGCAGCATGGCGTGCTCGGGATCAGGTGTGGCGCACCAAGTGATCAGCGCCTTGGCTTGCGGATCGGTGACCGCGCTGCCGTTGTCGGTGTCCCTGTCGTCCTTGCGCACCTGCGTCCGCTTCAGGAACGCCAGGCCGGACGAGCGGCTGGCGGACGACGTCGTGAAGAACAGCGGCAGGCGGGGGTCGGGCGCATCGGTTTGGGAAAACGCCTCCTGGAGAACCGCTAGCAGGTGTTCCTCTCCGCCTTTGGGCGAGGTCCCGACGAGGATGAGCTTGCGGACCAGACGTCCGTGCTCGGCAGCGATCTGCTGGGCGACGCATCCGCCGAGAGAAAAGCCCAGCAGGTCGACTTCGGAGATGCCAAGCGCGTTGATGAAGGCGACCGCGTCGCGTGCCATCGCCGCGACATTGTCGGGCGTCTGACCGGTCGAGCGACCGACTCCGGCGTTGTCGAAGGCGATCACAGGGCGATCGGCGGCGAGGACGTTGACGACGGCGGGATCCCACGCATCGATGTTGCCGGAGAAATGCTGCAGAAGCACCAGCGGCGTTCCGGTCGATGGGCCGAGGCGGCGATAGGCGAAGCGGATTCCGCGGCCTTCGATGTAGCGGGTGGGTGCCGTTTCAAGCGTGGCGTCCTCGCTCGTGATGTCGAGTGCAGTCATATCATCCTCCGGATGCTTGGCATGAAGTAACAAGTGGGGGACCAGTGCAGCGCTCCCGGCACGCATGCGCCGGGAGCGGTCTTGTCACTTCACCAGCGCGGCTTTTTCAATCACCGCCGCGACTTCCTTCGCATGAACAACGAGCGAAGCATGGCTGGCGGCGACTTCCGTCGTCTGAGCCTTCATCTTGCCGGCGAAAAACTTCTGGGCCTCGGGTGCGATCACCTTGTCCTTCGTGCTGATGACATAGAATGTCGGCTTGTCGCGCCAGGCTGCAATGTTGACGGGCGCCTCGAATGCAACGTGATTCAACGGAAGCTGCGAGTTAGCCAGGTGCGCGGCGATCTCCGGAGGAAGGTCGGCCGCAACGGCTGACGGAAACACCTTCGTATCGATGTAGAGGTTGCCCTTGTCGTCCGGATGAATCGCCGCACCACCTTCGGTCGCAGGACCGCTCTTGGCGAGATCCGCCAGAGATTGTCCCACGTCGGGCGCGAATGCGGAGACGTAGACGAGCGCCGAGATCTTGGGGTCGTTGCCGGCTTGCGTGATCACCACGCCGCCCCAGGAATGGCCGACGAGAACGGTCTTACCGTTCTGCTTCGCCAAGGCCTGTTTGGTGGCATCGACGTCAGCGGCAAGGGAGGTGAGCGGATTTTCGACGAGCGTGACGTTGTAGCCCTTCTTGGTGAGGATGTCGGCAACAGGCTGCCAACTCGTCTGGTCGACGAAAGCACCATGGACGAGCACGATGTTGTGAGCGGCCCCCTTGGGCAGTTCGGCCGACTGGGCGGAGGCGGCAAATGCCGCTCCGGCCATGAGGACGGCGGCGGTTGAAAGCAGAAGATTTCGCATGAATGGCTCCTGTTGGATGACGAACGACGCGAGGTCGGGGATGGGCAGGCGATCCAGCAAAGTCACGGGTCTTCCATCTGCCGCTTCGGAAATGGATGACTGCACGATGCGTCCGCGCGCTTCGGCAGGACCTAATATGAAGATGTCTTGGACGGTAGAGCCCAATCGTCCAAGTATTGCGTCGGATCGTCCGCGAGATTAGCATCGCCGCCATGGACATCCTCGCCGAAGTACTCGACCGCGTGCGCCTCGGGGGGACTTTGCTGTTCCACTTCGAGCTCGGCCATCCCTGGAATCTGGCGTTGCCACAACGCCCGTACGCCATGTTTCATTATATCAGTCGTGGCTCAGCGACCCTCGCGCTCGAACAGGGATCAGAACTCCGCATGGACGCGGGCGACTGTGTTGTCATCTCGCGGGGCGAGCCCCATGTGATTTATTCGGATCGCCGAACGACGCCATTTTCGGTTCTCGACTTCGATCGATCGGCCGCGGATCGTGGCGTCGTTCGTCACGGCGGCAACGCGCAGCCGCATGCGACGATGATCTGCGGCAAGTTCACCGTGGCGCGGCCCTCACGCGGCAGCGTGCTGGACTTACTCCCGCCCGTGCTTCTCCTGAAGCCCACGGAGGATGGCGCGTGGCTCGAGGCGATTCTGCGACGCATGGTGAGCGAGTCGGCATGTGAGCGTCCCGGCCAGGGCGTCGCGTTGTCACGACTAACAGAAGTGCTCTTCGTCGAGGTTCTGCGAAACTGGATCAAGTCGCTTGGTCCCGGAGAAGGCGGGTGGCTGGGCGCGATGGCGGACCCGCACATCGGACCGGCACTTCGGTTGATCCACGAACGACCGGATCGGCCCTGGACTCTTGATGACCTCGGGCAGCGGGTTGGTCTAGGTCGCTCGGCGTTTTCGGCGCGCTTCACCAAGCTCGTCGGTCAGTCCATGTACAGTTATCTGATCGCACGCCGGATGTCGGAGGCCGCATTCTTGCTTGAAACAAGCGACGAGGCGATCGCACGGATCGCGACCTCTGTCGGCTATGAGACCACTGCCGCGTTTTCAAAGCTCTTCCATCGACATCACGGCCTATCGCCTGGTCGTTACCGAGCAACGTTACGCTCTGACGGCGACCGAAGCCAAGAGGACGTCCTGGAAGCAGAAGTCACCGATTGATCCACGAGCTCGATAGGTCGAGCTACTACCGCCGAGCTGCCTGCTGGCGCGTCCGTTCAATGCCGTCATTGATCTCGCCGTGGCATGCTTCCACAGCTAGCTCACGCGAGCGAAACTTGACCGGCCCTTGTACCGAGCGATTGCCTGGATAAATGTTCCAGCGCCAAAGCCCCGGCTGGACCTCTTGCACGTCGTATTGAACTGTTCGATGTAGCATTCAACGCAGGCCCCATTCTCTGGCGAAAGTATATCACAGATAACGTTGCTCAAATACCCGTACCGGGAAACAGCCTGATTCCACCTCCGTATACCTGCCCTGTGGAAGCCATCGTAAGGCTTTTCAGGCTAACGACCATTGTCCTCATCCAGCCCTTGGGTAATGATCCAGACAAGCTGGGGAGCTCGGGGATGGTCAAGGATTTCATCGCATTGGATGTTGAGACGGCAAATGCCGATTTCGGCAGTATCTGCTCGGTCGGGCTTGTCCACTTCAAAGACGGAGCGGTCTTCAAGTCTCTCGACATTTTGGTCGATCCCGAGGACGCCTTCGACCCGGCCAACATCAGAATCCACGGGATTACACCCGAAAAGGTCGCCGGAAAGCCGAATATGGCGCGGGTTATTCCGGTCATCGCCGCCGCGCTTGAGAACGCAGTGATAGTCCACCACAGCCCTTTCGATCGCACAGCGCTTGCGCGCGCTGCTGGGCGATACCGGACGGGCGGGCTACCGTGCACCTGGGTGGATTCCTGCCAAGCCGCGAAACGGACTTGGGATCAGTTTCGAGGGAACGGCGGCTACGGTCTTGCGAACCTTACCAAATCGTTCGGGATCGAGTTTACGCATCATCAGGCCGTCGATGACGCACGAGCATCTGGAATGTTGATGTTGCTCGCGATAGAGGCCAGCGGAACACCGCTGCATCGATGGGTTGATGACATAGGTTACGCGTCGACGGTCGATACATCTCCGCGTCGCATTCAGGCGCCTGCTTATGCCGGCAAAAAAGTCGCTCAGTCCGGCCTGTCTGATGGCACGCTTGCAGGCGAAACGGTTGTTTTCACGGGCGCGCTTCAGATCGCGCGACAGCAAGCTGCCAGCGCCGCCGCGTCGGCCGGCTGCGATGTCGCCGACAGCGTGACCAAGAAAACGACGATTCTCGTGGTCGGAGACCAGGATCTGCGGTTGACGAAGGGGCAGGAAAAGAGTTCGAAACACCGCAAGGCGGAAAGCATGATCGCCAATGGCGCGACCATCCGCATCGTAGGAGAGACGGATTTCATGCTGATGGTGCAGTAACTCGCGCCCTGCTCCCTCTCATTGGTTGTGATTGATTGGCATGAACATGTGGAGTGTGGCGAGCCTGCGCACATCGACGTTCACTACGAGTCAACACTCAAGAGCGATGCTGCATATGTTCGGGCCTTTTCCAGCGCTCTGGCTTCTACCTGACGTACCCGCTCCCGTGACACGCTCAATTCTGCGGCCAGCTCATCAAGTGTAAGCGGGGCGTCCGATAGCCATCGTGCTTCGATAATTCGCTGCTCCCTCGGTTTCAGCTGGTCGAGTGCTCGCCTGAGGATCTGCCGCCTCCAGTTTGGCTCGCTGCGTTCCGCGACATCCTCTTCAAAATTAGACGTGGGATCAGGCAGGCGCTCCTGCCACTCGGCTCCCTCTTCGTCATTCTCTCTTGACGTTGCGTTGAGCGACATGTCCCCGAGGAACCGGCGATTCATATCGATCACCTCGCTCTCGGGCACGTTCAAGCGATGCGCAATCGTTGCGACGTGGTCGGGCTGCATGTCGGCGTCTTCAAGAGCTGCGATCTTGCTCTTTAGACGACGCAAGTTGAAGAACAGCCGCTTTTGGGTCGAAGTGGCGCTTATGTGGACGATCGACCAGGAACGCAGGATGTAATCTTGGATCGTCGCCTTGATCCACCAGGTGGCGTAGGTCGCAAGTTTGAACCCTTTGGCCGGATCAAATCGTTTCACGGCTTGCATCAGGCCGATGTTGCCTTCCGAAATGACGTCGGCGATAGGCAGCCCATAGCCGCGATAGCGCATCGCCAATTTGGCGACCAGACGGAGATGACTTGTCACAAGATGATAGGCAGCGTCCCTGTCGCCGTCTTCGCGTAAGCGCCTGGCGTAGGCGAACTCCTCTTCAGGTTTGAGGAGAGGAAACTGCTTAATCGCGGTAAGATAATTTGTGAGGCCCTCTCCAGCGGCCAAGGCTGGAAATGCGAACTGCGTCATGCCTGTCTCCTGGCGATTTCACGAACGATCAGCGCACCATTCGAATATCGCGCGTATCCGCGACGGCCGAAGCCGTCGCGGAACGATTGCACAAAGTGATCGAATAGGCGTCAGGCCGCCTTGGCTTCAAGTTGCTCGACGTTTGAGCGCGGGCCAGCGTTGATGGCGATCTTTCGCGGCTTCATGGCCTCGGGAATCTCGCGGATCAGGTTGATCTGCAGAAGGCCGTTCTCGAAAGTCGCGCTGGTTACCTGGACGTGGTCGGCGAGGTTGAACTGCCGCTTGAACGCGCGACCGGAGATGCCCTGGAAAAGGAAGTCACGCTTCTGTTCACCTTTGCGGCCCTCGACAGTCAGAACGTTCTGCTCTGCCGTCAAGCTGATCTCGTCCGGCGAGAAACCCGCCAGAGCCAGGGAGATGAGGTATCGGTCGTCACCGACACGCTCGATATTGTATGGGGGAAAACTGTCCTCGTTGGCGCGTTGTGCGGCATCCACAAGATCAAACAGGCGGTCGAAGCCAATGCTTGAGCGCCAAAGCGGAGCAAAGTCATAAGTCTTCATAGCCAAATCCTCCAATGAGCAAGATGGGTATGAGCAGGCGCCGGACACCCCCGGCGTCCGCCTCACACTGGACCCGACCTCTGGCGTCCAGCAGCACTAAAATAAAAAAAACTGCGAGAAAGTTTCAAGGGGGCGTCGCAAATTTTTTTGGGCTTCTGCCAGGGCGATGTTCTTGACCTGCCGGCCGACCGCTCTACATCGCTCGTCGCCGTCTTAAACAGAAAGGAGTAAAGGAGGCGACCATGAAATCGAACCAGACACTCTTCGACATTCATGCAAATTCACTTCTGGCAGCAACCTACAGCGACCCGTCAGAGGTGCTCGCTAACCCGGTCCTCTCAAGCCTAGAAAAGCGCTGCGTGCTGGCGGCATGGGCGTCCGACGCATTTGCCGTCGAGAATAGTCCGTGGCTCAGGCAACTTCCCGGTTCACCGACCGCTATCCCGGTGGG
This sequence comes from Tardiphaga sp. 37S4, assembly GCF_021044645.1. NCBI lineage: Bacteria > Pseudomonadati > Pseudomonadota > Alphaproteobacteria > Hyphomicrobiales > Nitrobacteraceae > Tardiphaga > Tardiphaga sp. 37S4. The sequence goes on from NZ_CP088008.1 coordinate 531,722, forward strand.
ACGCATCCTGAGTGCTTTGAGAGACCTCGATGAGGAGGATGATCCTCCCCCTCTGAGCGGTGCGCCGGCGGCGCGGCTTCCCATTTTGGAAGAGCCCAAATTGGCGGTCGGCTTTTAGGCTAACGTCGAGCCATGACGTAGTTAGGGACATTCATCTCGATTGCGGTCGAGACGCTTGATGACGAGCCCGCCGTGGGGGCGGCGGGCTCAAACCTCGGCCAGGGGCGCTGCACCAATAGGATTTGGCGCAGCGATGGGTACCCCTTCCCTTCGAAAGCATGGCATCCGATGCGCAAGCGGCGAGAAGCCTTGTCGTGACGTGCGGGATAAACGGACACCTAACTCTCTGAGAGTCGCAAAACCTTCACTGCGGAATATCTTCTTGCACACGTACCGGCGCAACACCCGTTCGGTCGGAAGGTGGTGCCGAATCCAGTTCGACGTTCTCAGCTGCTATTTACCCAAATTATACCAAGATGCAGGGCGCGCCCCTACCGACGCATCATCCGCTCAAATCGTTTAAGGCTGCATGCTACCAAGCTAGTTCTATTATTGTGCGCGTTCGTCTTGGTGGGGAAAGATGGCCGTTCGTAGATTGTCATTGGGGCAGCCTCCCGCACCAGAAGCGCGGAGGCGCTGGCATGAGGAGCGGTCGCTGCATCGCGCGATGAGGATGGCTCGCGTATGGTATTGGGAGTCGCACAGCGCCACTGCGGCCAATTTCTGGGAATCAGCAGAATTCGCTTCCCTCTACGACTTCCAAACTCCCGATGGTTCCGCTCCCATTGCTGCAATGCGAGAGCGTTACCTACCCGAAAGCCGCGATGTTTTAGCGGCCCATTACTCAGCATGTTGGGCGGAGGGTCAGCCATTTGCGATACAGACGAAACTTCTCAGATCCGATGGCACTCAGCTTGATTGCGTAGTGCATGGCGAACCAGAGTTCGCCCCGAACGGTCAGGTTCAGCGGGTGTTCGGCGTTGTCCGGGACGTAACCCCGGAAACTTCTGCCCTACGACTTTTGGCAGAGAGCGAACAGCGGCTCGCGGATTTCGTCAGTACCGCTTCGGACTGGTGTTGGGAGACTGGCCCCGACCATCGGCTGCTTCCCTATCCTAAGTCACTTGATGGAAATGCAGCCTTACAAAATGTAGCTTCCGGCGGAAAGGCGCGCTGGGAGCTATCTTATGCACCCGAAGAAGAAGGCTCCATGGCCTTGCACAGGGCGGACATGGAAGCCCAGCGCCCCTTCCGTGACTTTGTCTACACATCGATTGGGAATGATGGCTCGCGGATCAGTATTTGCACGAGCGGCAAGCCGATCTTCGCCGATGACGGGACATTCCTAGGCTATCGCGGCACGGCGAGCGATATCACACAGCTCAGAACAGCCCGCGCGTTGCTCGACCAGCGAACCCACGCTCTGGAAGATGCTCATCGCCTGGGCAAAATAGGAACCTGGAATCACCGACTGGACACCCGCCGAACGGTATGGTCGCTTGAACTCTATCAAATGCTTGGCCTGGACCCTACCACCTTTGAACCAACCGATGAGAGTACCAGGCCTTATTTTCTAGAAAACGATGCCGATCGTCTTCTGAACATGCAGAAGCGCATTCTTCGCAGCAGCAAGACGGAAGCCACAGACATACGAATTGTGCACGCTGACGGCACGACGCGCGATCTGGCCGTCATATGCAAAGCGGAGATTATTCACGGAGAGATTGTCGGCATAGTTGGCACTGCTCAAGATGTCACGGATCGCAAAGAAGCTGAGCGCAAGCTCGAGCTGCTTGCTTATACCGATCCTTTGACAGGACTTGCCAATCGCGCTCTCTTTAAGCGTAAACTCGCCGGTCTTTTCGAGAAGCCGATCTCGGAAAACGGACACGACGCTCTGTTACTAATAGACCTTGATCGATTTAAAGAGATCAACGATTCCCTCGGTCATTCCGCTGGCGACAGCTTGCTGATCCACGTCGCGAATGTCCTGAGACAAGAGCTGGGTCCGCAAGCTTTCGTTGCCCGGATCGGCGGCGACGAATTTGCCGTGCTGACGGACGAGCCCTCCACGTCTGCCAAAGCGCTGCTCATCCTAGCAAATCGGCTTATCGCTAAGTTATCGGTCCCCGTCGAACTCGCCGAAGGCGAGGCCTGCATTGGCGCCACCATCGGCATTGCTGTCTTGCCAGAACATGGGGCAACGGCGGAGAAAGCTTCTCGCAACGCAGACCTTGCGCTTTACATGGCCAAAGAGGCAGGACGCGGCCGAGCGCAGCTTTTTGAGCCTATTTACGCTCAGGCGGCTGATCAAAGGCTAGACCTCGGCCGACGCCTCCGCCACGCCGTAGAGACTGGGGGCCTCGAAGCACATTACCAGCCACAAGTCGATTTGAAGACCGGCCGCGTAAGTGGTTTCGAAGCGCTACTGCGCTGGGATCATCCTGAGCGGGGGCCGATTGCACCTTCGGAGCTCATTCCCATTGCGGAAAGTACTGGTCTCATTGTTGATCTCGGCCATTGGGTGCTACGCAACGCCTGCAAGCAAATGCGCAGTTGGCTAGATGCCGGATTGCCGCCACGATCCATTTCGGTGAACGTTTCTCCGGCTCAAATCTGGAGTGGGGATTTTGAGGCAGTAGTTTCAACTGTGCTCGCAGAGACCGGCCTTCCTTCAGAACTGCTCTGCCTGGAACTGACTGAAAATTTGTTTGTCGATCATACCAAGCAGAAAGTCAGTAGCACGCTTGCAGCCTTATCGAAATTGGGCGTCCAGCTGGCGCTTGATGATTTCGGCTCCGGCTATTCTTCGCTCGGCTATTTGACGCGTCTTCCATTCAATTGTCTGAAGATTGATCGGACATTCGTGGACGGCATTGCAACCGTGCCCGAGAAACGTAAGCTGCTCGGTGGGATGATCGCTCTATCGCATGGGCTGGGAATGAGTGTCGTCGCCGAAGGGGCCGAAATGGCGACGGAGGTGGACTTGCTCGCCGCGTTCGATTGCGATTTCGTGCAGGGCTACGTCTTCTCTCCGCCTATCGCAGCCGAGCAAGCGCCTTTGGTGGCGGCCAACATAGAACGCGACGCCAGATGGACGAAGTCGAAAATCATAACCATCATCCCGGAATAAAAGCCGAGCGTGAGGGATGATGGTTTCAGAAACGCGCACGACGTAAGGAAGCTGTCTTAGGCGCGAGCGCTACTGCCAAAACGAGCACGACCGCCTCTCCGCGAAAGTGGCAGAAGAGATGACGTGTGGCCCCGCTGTTTTCTCAACTTTTGGCGACGCGCGCGTATCTCGCAAACGCCAAGTTTGAACGGTCGCTTCGTGTTCGTAGCGACGGATTTGGAAATCATGACGCGGGCTACGGGGGCACCTGATCCCTCGGAAGATATTGCAACTCGAGTGGCGCGAGACGTAGTCGCGCATAACAGATCCGCAAGTTTCGTATCCTTATCCGATCGGCGGGATCGCGATCCCCGGCTTAGCTGCGGCCGCCAGGTTTCGCGCCGCCGGGATTTGGGTCGACTACACTTTTCTCCTGGCTCGTAGTCTCACACCTTCGCTGGTCGCAAAGGGGCGAGAACGCTGGCCAGCAATAGAGCGGGAAATAATGGAGGCCGCCGCGAGTATTGAACGGCACAACTATTGTTTTGCGACGTGGCAGCCCGACGTGACGGCACCTTCAACCCCTATCGTCGTCGAAGGACGTCCGATCTAAGTCGTCAATGTTAGCGCTACCTCGGCTGAACCCGCAAGCAGATGGGTGGAGCCATTACTAGAGCCGCTCGTGAAGTTAAGTTCGCAGATCAGAGCAGCTATCGTTGATCTGAATTTTCCATAGGCAGACGCGTGGCGCTTCCCGGCGCGAACCACGTCGATGGTCTGCTTGGGATTCCATAGGGTGGAGGGTAGGGCCCGATACCGGGAAGTAGCGTGAGTTCGACACTATTTTTGTCGGCAATCGAACATGGTATCGATAAGAGCGAAAGGCAAGTCATTGGCGCCATTTGGACGTTTAAGAAACAGCTGGGCTGATCTAGTCTTTCCGTTGCTTTCTGTTAGAGCAAATACTTCGCATTGTAGATGCGGTCGAGATAGGCGATGTCGGAGTGATACGGGCGGTCAAATCAATGAAGCAAATAAGCAGTAAGGCCGGAAGTATCGAATCCAGAAGGAAGATCATCGACGCCGCGACGAGTCTTTTTACGAAGACCTCGTTTCAAGATGTACCCGTTGAGGAAGTCGCCCGCCGGGCCGGGGTCGCGCACGGTCTTGTCTTTCACTATTTCGGGACAAAGGCGAAGCTCTATGAGGCAGTTTCGCAGGTCGCCGCCGATCGCCTCGATCTGCTTCACATCGAAGCGACGCGGCGGCCGAAGACACCGAACGCGAAACTTCGCGCTTTCTTGGTAAGCCATATGGACGCCGTCAGCCAGCGGCGGGCGGACTATGTGTTTCACTCGCGCGGCGGAGGCACGCCCGCCATTCAGGCTATCTGGGAAAAATCCCGCAGCAATGCCATCCACTTGGTTCTCGGCTTTTTCAACATCGAAGAGCCTTCAGAGCCGCTTGTCGTCGCCACGAGGGCGTGGCTTGGATTCTACGACGAACTGGTCCTGGAGTGGATTCAGGGGCGGCGTGTGCTGCCCGATGGTGTGATCACCGCATCCCTGCAGCTGTTTCCCGTCGTAATGGCGCAAGCGCACGTCCTCGGCGCAGATGATGCACCGCAAAGCCTATGAGATACGGCTTGACTGCTAGTCAATCTAAGGATTGACTGTCAGTCAATGAAGGTGATGCGGCTTAGAACGCGTCATGCCGGAGGAAGCGATGCCTGACGTTGCGGTTATCGGCGCGGGTCCTGTGGGGCTGACGTGCGCCTTGTTGCTCTCCCATGAGGGCATAGCGACGATCGTCTACGAACAGAATGCAACGACGTCCACGCATCCCCGTGGTCATGTCGTCAATGCGCGCAGCATGGAGATCTTTCGCTCTTTGGGGCTGGAAGAATCCATCGTGGCCCAAAGCCTTCCAGCCGACCGAAACCAGGGCGTTGCTTTCCTGCGACGGCTCGCCGAGCCTGCAGTTGCGGTGCTGCGCACGCGCGGTGTAACGGAACGCGATGCAGCCCATCGCGCCGCTAGTCCCAGCTTGCGCGCATCGTGTCCGCAGGATCGCCTCGAGCCGATCCTGCTGCAAGCGGTCCGCAACGATCCGAATATCGAGCTCCGCTTCGAAACCGAGATCCAAAGCGTTGCGCGTGAAGGCGATGGCGTGCGTCTGGTCGGCATCGGTCCGGATGGCGCGTTCGAAATCGCCGTTCCCTTCGTGGTTGGTGCCGACGGCGCGCGCAGCCTGGTTCGCCGACAGACCGGCATCGAAATGTCCGGGCGCGGCCGGATCGGACGCCAGATCGGCATCTATTTCGAAGCCGACTTGTGGTCGCTGGTCGAGGATCGCCCGTATCTATTGTGGTGGATCTATAATGCACAGACGTGCGGGGTCCTGATCGCGCTCGATGGGCGCCGTCGCTGGACCTATAATTTCGCTTTCGATGAGCAGAAGGAAACGGCAGCTGATTTCACGCCGGATCGCTGCGCCGACATCCTGCACGAAGTAATCGGCCTCGACAGCATCGACATCAAAATCCATTCGATCATGCCATGGCGGATGCAAGCGCGGCTGGCCGACCGCATGAATGCGGGACCGATTTTCCTGGCGGGCGATGCGGCCCATCCGCTCCCGCCGACGGGCGGGCAAGGTATGAATACAGGGATCGCAGACGTTCAGAATCTCGCCTGGAAATTGGCGCTGGTGTTGCGCGAACGGGCGCCGGGCGCACTGCTCGACAGCTACAATACGGAGCGGCGGCCGATTGCGCAGATCAACATCGAGCAAAGTGTCGCCAATGCCTTGAAGATGGCGGAGCTTGGCTTGTCCGGTATGGCGACGGCTGACAGCGCGATGGCGAGGAGCCTCGACGGCGATGGCCGCGATGCGGCGGAAGCTCATATTCGCAACGTCGTGCCGAGCCTTCGGGAGCATTTCGATTATCTTGGCCAGACTTTTGGCCACGTCTATCCAAGGGGAGCCTTCGTCAGCGACGGGACGTCGGCTCCGCCGTTTTCGGTAATCGACTACACGCCGGATGGCCGCCCCGGTCATCGCGCGCCGCACATCTGGCTGGAGCGCGGCGGACAGCCCGTTTCGACCATCGATCTGATCGGCTACGGGCAGTTCACGTTGTTCACGACGCCGGAGTTCAAGGTCTGGCACGCTCCATTCATGCAGGCCATCGACGCTCGGCAGTTGCGGGGCGGCGCCTGGTCGATCGGCGCAAGCGGTGACCTGGACGATCCGTCCGAACAATTCCGTGCGCTGTACGGGCTCGCGCAGGGCGGCGCCGTGCTGGTTCGGCCCGATGGTTACGTGACCTTCCGGACTACAGACCCGCACGCGGAGCTGCCCGACATTGTCGATGAAGCATTGGACGTCGCGCTCTGTCGGACGCCGAGACGACATCCGGAACACGAAGCATATCTGCAAAAGACAGGTAGCTGAACATCAAGGGGAGGGACGTCATGAGCTACTCGGTAAAGAAAGCGCGGTTTGCAGCGCTAGTTTCCTGTCTGATGTTCGCGTCGGGCGGCAGCGCCGTGAAGGCGCAGACCGCCGTGACGATGGCGCTGCCGGCGCAGTCGCTGCTGTTCGCGCCGGCTTACATCGCCGTCGAGCGGGGGCTGTTTCGCGAACAGGGGATCGACCCCAAGATCATCTATGTCGCCGGGCCCGGTGTCATTCCGGCTGTGCTCGGCAAGAGCGCCGATTTTACGCTGATCTCCGGCGGCATTCAGATCGCGGCAGCCGCGCGCAACCAGAAGCTTGTCGCGATTGCCAATACCCAGGATCGCTTCACGACCGATATCATCGTGCGCAAGCCGGTCGCCGACAAACTCGGGTCGATGGCCTCCGCAGGCGCCCTCGACAAGGTCAAGGCGCTCAAGGGACTGACCATCGGTATCGATGCGGTGAACGGTCTGCCGCACAGCTTCCTGCGTTATCTTGCCCGCAAGGCGGGCATGAATCCCGAAACAGACTTCACCATCACGGCTCTGCAGCCGCAGGCGATGGTCGCCGCAATGAAGAGCGGGACGATCGACGCGATGGCGTTCTCGCCGCCGTTCTCCCTGACGGCGGTCGCCGACGGCGGCGTGATGTGGGTGTCGGGTCCCGACGTCGACCTGCCGGAGATGAAGACGTTTCCCTACAACGTCGTTCTGGTGCGTCCGGATCATTGCCAGGCCCAGGCGGCGATCTGCCGTGGTTTCGTCGCGGCGCTGAGGAAGGCCGTCGCCTTGATGAAGAGCGATCCGACCGCGAGCCTCGCGGCGCTCGGCAAGACCTTCGACAAGATGGAGCCCGGCGCGCTGAAGCAGTCGTTCGAGATCTTCGCGAAATATGCGCGGTCCGACCTCGAACTGACCGACGACATGTATCGTAACGTCGTCTCCTTCGACAGGATCAGCGGCATCATCCCGGAGGATGCCAAGGTTCCGCCTGCCGGCGAGCTGTACTCGCCGGCATCCGCCAACTAACGCCATCTGGAGCTGAGAGATGTGGGATCGCATCATCTTTGCGGCTGCACTGGCTGCCGTCTGGCAGGCAGGAAGCGCTTGGGCCGGGCCAGAGCAGATAAGCTCTCCGGTCCTGGTGGTGCAGCAGATCTATGTCTGGATCGCATCCGGCGTGCTGCTCGGTCATGTCGGCTACACCGTGCTCGAGGCGGCGCTCGGCTTCTTAATCGGAGCGGTGCCCGGCTTGCTGCTGCCGTTGGTGCTGCGGCGGCACGTGTTCCTCGCCGCCGTGCTCGATCCCTTCATCATGATCGGCTACGGGCTGCCAAAAATCGCGTTCATTCCGCTTTTCATCGTCTGGTTCGGGATCGGTATTTGGAGCAAGGTCGCGCTGGTCGCGAGCGTTAGTTTCTTCCTGGTTTTCTTCAGTACTTCTGAGGGAGTGCGAGCCGTCGATCCACGCCTGCTGCGGATGGCAAAGGTCGCCGGCGCCAGCGAAGCGCAATTGCTGCGCACCATCGTGCTGCCCTCAGCGACGCCGTTCGTCTTCCAGGCGGTCCAGATTGCCCTGCCGCTGTCGATCGGCGGTGCGGCGATCGCCGAATTGATCTCCTCAAACCGCGGCCTCGGCTACTTGATCCAGTCCTCGGCCGGCAACTTCGAGATCACCGGCGCGCTGGCCGCCGTCGCGGCGCTGACGCTGATCGTGGCGCTGACCAATGTCGCCGTGGCCGCTGCAGAAGCGCAGCTACTGGCATGGCGTCCGCAGATGAACCCCAGCACTCCGAAGGCGGCCTGACATGACTTGTGAACCCGTTCTCGAAGCCCGCGATCTTGGCAGGTTCTTTAGCGACAGAGCGACGCAGAGCGAGCGCTGGATCATCAAGGGGCTCTCATTTGCGCTGCACGAAGGCGAGTTCGTCACGCTGGTTGGCCCATCGGGATCGGGAAAGTCGACGCTTCTGAATCTGCTCGCCCAGATCGATAGGCCTTCGGCGGGCGAGATCCGGCTCCACGGTGAGGTCATAAGCGCGCCGTCGCGGCCGGGTCAGAGCGCGGGCGCAAATGGACGCATCGGCTACATCATGCAGGACGACAACCTGCTGCCGTGGCGCACGCTGCGCGCCAATGTCGAATACCCGCTGCAGATCCAGGGCCGGCTCGATGCCTCGTTTCGCAAGCGGGTCGATGAGTTGATCGCCGCTGTCGGCCTGAACGGTTTTGAGAACCACTATCCGCACGAATTGTCGGGCGGCATGCGCAAACGCGCGTCGATCATCCGCACGCTGGCCTACGATCCGCCTGTGATTCTGATGGACGAACCATTCGGCGCACTCGATGCGGAGTCGCGCCTGCACATTCAGGAGGATCTGGTCCGGCTGTGGGAACTCGGTCGCAAGAGCATCCTATTCGTGACGCACGACATCACCGAGGCCATCGCGCTCGGCGACCGGACGCTGACGTTGACGAGGTCGCCGGCTTGTATTCGCGGCGAGCACCTAATCGACATTTCACGCCCACGCTCGGTCGATAGCCTCGTCACCGAGCCGAACTATCCTGGCATCTTCAGCCGCATCCGGGCGGAGGTCTGATGAGCCAGTCCATCAGCCATATCGTTCCAGAGATCGCGCAGCCCCAGCTGCGTCGCTCCGTTATGCCCTGGCTCGCGCTGGCCCGCGGCGGCGTTGCAATCGGCTTGCTGTTGATGTGGGAAGCATTCGCCCGCTGGGTTCCGGATTTGATTGCCGGGCCGTTGCCGACCCTACTACGTGTGATCGATCTGGTTCGGACCGGCGAGATCGTCTCCATGGTCTGGGCAACGACGCTGGAAGCCATCGGCGGACTTCTGATCGGCGCAGGCCTCGGGGTAGTGCTTCCGTTTGTCGTGCAAATGTCGCCGCGGCTGTCAGCCGTCATCGAGCCGTTTGCCAAGACGACGGTCGGGATTCCGAAACTCGCGCTAAGCCCGATCCTGATCATGTGGTTCGGGATCGGCCTGACGTCGAAGATCGTGCTTGTGGCTCTGATGACGTTCTTCCTTGTCTTCGTCGCCACCTTTGTAGGCATTCGGTCGGTCGGACCGAACCTGATTCGGACGGTTGCGATCTTCGGCGCCGGCAAGCGCGAGATCGCGCGCGAGGTTCTGTGGAATTCGTCCCAGCCCTTCGTCTGGGCGGCGCTGCGGGCGGCGCTGCCGTGGGCGATCAATGCGGCGCTGGTCGGTGAATTCCTCGCGGCCGAAAACGGCATCGGTTACTACATCCACCATTCCTACAACGTTGCCGATATCACCGGTGTTTATGCCGGCATGGTCATTACCGCAGCACTGGTGCTGCTCGCCGACGCCGTGCTGCGCCTGTTTCAGCGCCGTGCCCTAGCCTGGCGTCCCGACAACGCAGATCAAACTCTTCATTAGAGGACGAGCATGAAATTGTTTTACGCACCCGGCGCGTGTTCGATCGGCATCCACTATCTGCTAGAGACCATCGGACACCCCTACGACCGGCAGAAGATCGACATCAAGACGGGCGAGAACCGCCAGCCCTGGTATCTAGCTCTCAACCCGAAGGCCAAGGTGCCCACGCTGCAGCGTGACGATGGATCGGTGCTGACGGAATTTCCGGTGATCGCGCAACACATCGCTGCGTCGGCGCCGTGCACTGGTTTGTTGCCGTCGGATCCCGAGCGTACGTTGCGGGCGGCCGAGCTGACCGATTACCTGGTCTCGACCCTTCATATGCAGGGCTTCTCGCGTATCTTTCGTCCGGCCAAATTTTGCGAAGATCCAGCCACGCATGATGCCATCCAGCAGCAAGGCTGCGACGTGGTCAGAGCCGGGCTCGCCGTTGCCGAACGCGATTTAAGAACGGGCGGCGCTTTGCACGGCGAGGCGACCTTCGCGGATGCGGCCCTGTTCTACGTGCTGTTCTGGGCCGTCGACCGCGTCAAGCTCGAGGTCCCGTCAGCCTGTGCCGAGCGCTACGCCACCTTGAAGTCGACCGAAGCAGCGACGCGCGTGTTCGCGGAAGAAGGGATCGCGCTATGACGTGGCGCTGTCCGTCAAGACGATGGATTGGGTCGGTCGCGGCCGTGCTTGCCACTGTTCTTTCGACGGCGGGCGGGCAGGCGGCGGACGAGTATCCGAATAAGCCGGTCCGCATCGTGGTGGGGTTTGCGCCCGGCGGTAGTTCCGATACGGCGGCGCGGTTGGTCGGCGAACGGCTGTCCAGGCGGCTTGGCCAGACCGTGGTGGTCGAGAACAAGCCCGGCGCAGGCGGCATGCTCGCGACAACGCAGGTCATGAACGAGCCGGCGGACGGCTATTCGCTGCTGCTGCTGGCGAGTGCGCATTCTGTGGCAGCTGCGATGCGCGCCAGGCTCCCGTTCGATCCCGTCGCAGATCTGGAATGGATCTCCACGGTGTCGACCTACGGCATGGTAGTCGGCGTTCGGCCGGCGTCGCCCTACAACTCGCTAGATGAACTGATTGCGGCAGCCAAGGCAAAGCCGGGGTCGATCAGTTTCTATTCTGTGGGGTTCGGTACGGGCCACCACCTGCTCGGCGAATGGATAAATGCCGCCACCGGTGCGTCATTGCTCCACGTGCCGTATCGCGGAAGCACGCCCGCACTCACGGACTTTCTCGGCGGCCGGGTCGACGTGATGATCGATACCATGACGTTCGCCTATCCGCAGACCTTGGCCGGCACCGTTCGGCCGCTTGCAGTCACGACCCGAGAGGTGCCCGCCGAGATGAGAGACGTTGCCTTTTCTGGCAATGTCGTGCCGGGGCTCGAATACGAATCCTGGCTCGGTATCGCGGGCCGGAAAGGCATCCCGCCCAAGGTCGCCGACCGGTTGCGGCAAGACGTCGTCGCGATCGTCAAATCGGAGGAATTCCAGAAGGAGATGCGGGCTCTGGGGGCCAACGCGACACCGAGCACCGCATCGGAATTCGCCGGTCGCGTGAGGCGGGAGATCGCAGAATTTAACAAGGTCATCGATGCCCGGGGCATCGAGCGTCAGTAGCGGTACCGACCGCATTTCCGGCAGGAGATATTCAATGGCTCTCAAGTCTCTCGGCTATATCGGCATTCAGTCCACCAAACTCGAGGACTGGAGTGGCTTTGCCACCAGTCTTCTAGGCATGCAGCCGGTCGACCGGGGCGGGGCCGTGCGAACCTTCAGGATGGACGATCGCAAGCAGCGACTTGTGGTGACCGGAGCGGACAACGAAGGGCTCGGCTTCATGGGCTGGGAGGTCGATCATCACGACGACCTGGAAGCGATGGCTACGCGGCTTGATGCGCATGGCGTCCGGGTCAGGCGCGGCACGCGGGCGCTCGCGGACGAACGCCGCGTCGCCGACTTGATCGTCTTCACCGATCCCAACGGGCACCGCGTCGAGATCTTCCACACGCCAGAGATCGCGAGCGACCCGTTCAGTCCCGGCCGGCCGATTTCCGGGTTCAAGACCGGACCGCTGGGCATGGGCCACGTGGTCCTGAACGTCGACAATATCGAGCAGGCGATGTTGTTCTATCGCGATGTCCTCGGTTTCAGTGTGACGGACTATGGCTTGAAGCCCTATCCGCTATATTTCTTCCACATCAACGGGCGCCATCACTCCTTTGCGATGGTCGGGTCCGGCAGGCAGAGCTTCCACCATTTCATGGTTGAACTGCAGAGCCTCGACGATGTCGGGCAGGGCTACGATCTGGCCCAACTCGACGAGGGCCGCGTCGCCTATACGCTGGGACGCCACACCAACGATCACATGACGTCGTTCTATGCGCACTCGCCGTCGGACTTTTTTGTCGAATACGGCTGGGGCGCGCAGGTCATCGATCCCAACACCTGGGAGCCGTTCGAGACCCATGACGGCCCGAGCCTGTGGGGCCACGAGCGGCTCTACATGGCGGAGGAACAACGCAAGCGCATGCGGGACATGCGGCTGGATGCTGCCCGCCGCGGCGTCCGCGTTCCCAACCCGGCAAACTGCGCCTGGCTCGACTCCGTGGTGCGGGCGGAGTAGCGGAATGTCCGTCAGCGATAAAACCGTCGATGTGGCAATTGTTGGCCTCGGGCCGGTCGGCGCCACGCTTGCGCTGCTGCTAACCCAGGCCGGTCTCTCCATCACCGTGCTGGAACGCGAGGCCGAACCGTATCCGCTGCCGCGCGCGGTTCACTTCGACGACGAAGTGATGCGTGTCTTTCAGACGATCGGCATCGCCGCCGACGTCCTGCCGTCCACCTGCCTGTCCCCCGGCATGCTGTTCGTCGATGCCGATGGCCGGTGCATGCTCGATTGGTCTCGGCCGGCGACGATCGGGCCGCAGGGTTGGCACGAAAGCTACCGCTTTCATCAGCCGGACCTCGAGCGCGTGCTGCGCCACAAGCTTGAGACGCTGCCCGAGGCGACGGTGCTCACCCGTCGCGATGTGTTCGCGATCGATCAGGACGCGGACGGCGCAACGTTGCGCTTCGAGGATCTTGCCTCGGGCCAACTTGAACAAATCCGTGCGCGCTATGTGGTCGGCTGCGACGGGGCGCGCTCGTTGGTTCGGCGTCTGATCGGTTCGACATCGACCGATCTGGGTTTTCACGAGCGCTGGCTGGTGGTGGATTGCCTGTTGAAGCGCGACAGGCCGGATCTCGGCGATCACAGCATCCAGTTTTGTGAACCGGAGCGGCCCGCGACCTATGTGCGCGGTGTGGGACAACGCCGCCGCTGGGAGATCACGGCGCGCGATGACGAAAGCAACGCCGCGCTGATCGAGCCCGCAAAGATCTGGCAACTGCTGTCGCGCTGGATCACGCCGGACGATGCCGACATCGAACGCGCCGCCGTGTACATGTTCCATTCGGTGGTGGCGCGCAGGTGGCGACGGGACCGCTTGCTGATTGCCGGCGATTCCGCCCATCAGACGCCGCCGTTTCTTGGTCAGGGGCTTTGTGCGGGGATCCGCGATGTGAGCAATCTGGCGTGGAAACTGATCGCAGTGATCGGGGGCTGCGCTGACGATGCGTTGCTCGATACCTACGCCAGCGAACGCGTGCCGCATGTCACCGAATATATCGAGCTTGCCGTGCGTCTCGGCGGATTGATCAATACCCGCGCCGTCGAGCGCGCGTTGCCGGGCGCGTCGGCCACCGCCGAGCCGGTCCGCATGAGTTCGATCAAGCCCCGTCTGGGCCCGGGTCTGGCGCCGGACGGCGTTTGCCCGATCGGGATGCCCGGGCCGCAACCGCGCATGTCGGACGGCCGCCTTCTCGACGATCACGTCGGATATGGATTCGCCCTGATCGCGCGTGCCGGCGACATCGGCGCCGAGGAAACGCTGCGGCGGCGATGCCGGCAGCAGGGCGTGGCATTCGTGGCGGCCGATGACGACGGTCCGCTTCGGGACTGGCTGGATCAGGGCAATATCAGCGCCGCGCTCATCCGGCCGGATCGATACGTGCTCGCCGTGGCCGCGACTCCGGGTGATGCAGCAAGCCTGCTCACCCACGCGCTCCACCTTCCGCCTTCACTGCACCGGGAATCCTGCGCCGCATGAGCGCTCCAGATCATTTTTTCATTCAACTCAGAGAGACCGATCATGAAACTCGTATCGTTCCAAGCCGACAACGTCACTCGCTTCGGCGGCATAAAGAACCAGGGCATCGTCGAACTCGGCCCGCATTTCAGGGAGCGCGGCATCGCGTCGTTACGGCAGCTACTCGCGGCGGATGCGCTCGGCGAAGCGAAGCGCATTGTCGAGCAGGCTGCGCCGAACTGGAAACTCGATGATGTCGCCTTCCTTCCAGTGATCCCCGACCCGGGTAAGATCATCTGCATCGGTCTCAACTATCGCGATCATGTCGCGGAAACCGGGCGTACGGTCACTGAAAATCCGTCGATCTTCGTCCGTTTCCCCGAAAGCCAGGTCGGTCATCTGCAACCGATCGTGAAGCCGCTGGAATCCGATCATTTCGATTACGAGGGCGAATTGGCCGTGGTGATAGGCAGCGGAGGTCGTCGCATCGCAGAAGATCTCGCGTTGGCCGCGATTGCCGGATACGCTTGCTACAATGAAGGCAGCATCCGGGACTGGCAGCGCCATACGTCGCAATTCATTGCAGGAAAAACGTTCGCGCGAACCGGGTCGTTCGGACCGTGGCTAGTGACGGCCGACGAGATTCCCGACCCGTCGAAACTGTCATTGCAGACCCGGCTCAACGGCGAGGTCGTTCAGAGATCAACGACGGATCTGCTGATCACGGGCATCCCAGCGCTGATTAAATATTGTTCCACGATCATGACTCTCGAGCCGGGCGACGTGATCGTCACCGGCACGCCCGGCGGTGTGGGTGCGAAGCGCTTTCCGCCGCTGTGGATGAAAGACGGCGACACTGTTGAAGTAGAGATCAGCGGAATCGGTGTGCTGCATAATCATGTCATCGCCGAAAAAGCCTAGGTACCCGAACAAACAGAATGTTGCGCGTGCAGACCACGAAGCAATCCTTCGCCTTTCGATATAAAGCCGCGCAACTGGCGCGGCAGGCCCAAGCCGAGCCTGAGCCCGATAAATCGGCACTTCTGCTTTCGGGATGCACTAGCCTGGACCGGGATAGCCGAGAACGAAGAAATTTTGGCTCAAGACAACGTTAATATGCGGAATGATTAGCCCATGAAAAGCTAGTCGAAGCTCTCAGAAACCCAACTGGACCGCTCTTGGCGCAAAGCTGACGTCGAGATGCAAATTTGACCTATTTGATCTGACCCGTACTTGACGTGGCGTCGCCATCATCGGGTCCAGCGACCTTCGTGGAAATCTCGGTGCTATTGATCGTATTCACTTGAGGGCAGCTGCGCTTCGAGAAATGTTCTCTGCCAAGGTCTGAAGGCTGGGCAGGAAGGTTTTGAGCAACTCACGTCGATCGATTGCAGAGATGAAATAAGTCATACCAACCGTCGCAAGCACCTTGTCGCCACTCATGATCGGGATGGCGATCGTCCCGGATGAGCGAGGGTCGACGGCGCGATCCCGCTCGGCATAGCCTTGCTTCCGGATTGATCTCAGCATCAACAATGTCTGAGCACGATCGCCGATGAGTTGATCTTCATCAATCGTCGATCGTGAAAGTAGGTCGAGCAGCATCAGGCGCTCCCCGATGGGGCAGAATGCCAGATAGGCACGACCGAGCGCGCGGCGCAGCAGGCTGAGATGCATGTTGATCGTTCCGTGGAACGGCGACACCGGACTGTCCGCAATAGTGCTGAAGCGCACGACCACGGACGTGTGGTCGAGAACGCCAATCGCCAACGGCCACTGATGCTGTGACGTAAAGGACAGCGCCCAGGGTCGCGCGGCTTCGACCACCAGTGGGTCGCCGTGAAAGCCGTTGCTCAGGGATTTGACGCGCGACGCCACCGTGTAGCCGCCTTGCCTGCGGTCATTGGCGGCATAGCCCATGGCGCACAGCGATTTCATCAGCCGAACGATGGTCGATTTAGGCAGGCCGGTCGCGAGATGAAGGATCTGGATCGAGGCGACGCGATGCCGGTTCAACTCCTCCAGCAGGATGAGCGTGCGGGCTGCTGCTTCGACCTTCGGTGAACGGGGGGCCATACCAAGATTCCACTCTGCGGAACGCTGGCGAATAGATATGGCAAATGGCCCGGCTGGTTGCAATATCGGCCCAACAGAATGTGCCGGTGTCGTTCAGGCCACCGAAGCGCAACCGTGTCGTGGGAGGAAGTGCCGTGTCTTGCGGAGAGGTCAGCGCGCCAATGGCGTCGTCGCGCCCCACCAGTATCGCGTGGCAATTAGTTCACCTGCCATATCCGGAAAACGTCGGGCGCTATTGCGATCTTTCGCGTACGCGCCGACGCGGGAGTGCCGCTCGATGAGGCGTGGGCTGCGGCCCCGCCATTCATCGGCAGATCGCCATTTTCTCAGAACCAGCATCCACTGAAGGGCAGCCATCATGGCCGAGAATTCCGTTTCATATCCTGACACTGTCGCGCTCCCGCCGCTCTCGCGTCCGAAGGAGGTCGAGGAGCTGCTGGTCGATGCGATCGATCTGCATTGCCACAGCGGGCCTGCCGCGATGCCGCGGATACTTGATCACTATGAGGAGATGCAGGACGCTGCCGCGGCGGGTTTTCGCGCGGTGCTGTACAAGGATCACTTCTATCCCGGGATGGCGCATGCCATCATTCTGGAAAAACTGTTTCCGCAGTCCGGCGTCCGCCTGTATTCGGGCGTGGCGCTGAACAATGCGTCGGGCGGCATCAACCCGCACGCGGTCGATCATGCGATCAAGCTCGGCGGCAAGATCGTCTGGATGCCGACGCTTTCGGCGGCGAACCATATCAACGTTCAGGCCAGCGGTCAGGCCAAGACATTCCCGAAGACATCCCAGAAGATGCTGGATCCGATCCCGCTCACGGCGCTGGACGCCAACGGCAAGCTCACGGATGACACGAAGAAGGTCATCGATCTGATCGCGGAGGCAAACATCATCCTGGCTGGCGGTCACCTCCACGTCTCGGAACAGCACGTCCTCTTCGAGGAGGCCAAACGCCGCGGCGTCAAGAAGATGATGGTCAATCATCCGACCTACGTGGTCGGCTTTGCCGATAGCGATATCCGCCAGTTGGTCGCGCTCGGCGTGACGATGGAACATTCCATCTGCATGTTCATCGAAGGCAAGTCGAAGAAGTTCAGCGGAGACGATCTGGCCCACCTCATCGAGGTCGCCGGCGTGGAGAGCACCATTCTGTCGTCCGATCTGGGCCTGCTCGGTTCGCAGCGTCCGGTGGATGGTTTCCGTAGCATCACGCAGATGCTGCTCGATCTGCAGATGCCGCGCGCCACGATCAAGAAACTGATCAGCGAGAACGCGGCGGCATTTCTCGATCTGCCGGCGAAGCGCGCCGCTCAATAGAATCCTGACAAGAACGACCGGGGAAGGTCGGCCAACAAGATCGACGAGGAAACCATGAACGTGGATCGCGAAAGCGAAGAAGCCCTGATGAATCGCATCAT
Organism: Tardiphaga sp. 37S4; assembly: GCF_021044645.1. NCBI lineage: Bacteria > Pseudomonadati > Pseudomonadota > Alphaproteobacteria > Hyphomicrobiales > Nitrobacteraceae > Tardiphaga > Tardiphaga sp. 37S4. Next base: position 549,340 of record NZ_CP088008.1, read on the forward strand.
GTGGCGGGTCATGCCGCTTGTGATGGCGATGATGATGCTGGCCGTGATCGACCGGTCGAATGTCGGCTACGCCAAACTGCAGATGGCCAGCAGCCTGGGCATGTCCGAGACCATGTACGGACTGGCGTCCTCGCTGTTCTTTATCGGCTATTCGTTCTTTGAAATCCCGAGCGCCTTGGCCGCGCATAAGTTCGGCGCGCGGCTCTGGTTTGCGCGTATCCTGCTGACATGGGGCATGCTGACGGTGCTGCTGGGTTTCAGCATGACCGGCTCGATGTTTGCGGCGGTGCGCTTTCTGGTCGGCGTGGCCGAGGCGGGGGCGTATCCGGGCATCATCTTCTACCTCACGCTCTGGTTTCCCAAGCGCTACCGCGTGCAGGCCGTGGCGCTTCTCACCATCGGCAGTCCGCTCGGCAACATGTTCGGCTCGCTGTTTGGCGGCATCCTGCTGGATTTCGATGGCATGCTTGGCCTCGCCGGCTGGCAGTGGGTCTTCATCGCCACCGGTGCGCCCGCGGCCATCCTGTTCGTTTTGGTGATGCGCTATCTCCCCGACAATCCGCAGACGGCCGGTTTCCTGTCGTCCGAGGAGAAGGAGCGGCTGGCGGCCGCGCTCGGCCGCGATGAAATCGCCACCACCATGCATACCAGTCCGCTCCGCGTCCTGATCGACGCGAGGGTGTGGTGGTTTTCGTTCGTCTACACGCTGATCACGCTGTCACTCTACGGAATCATCTATTGGTTGCCAACGGTCGTCAAAGGATTCGGCACGACCGGCACGCAGAATGGTATCTTGAATGCACTGCCATGGGCTGTGGCTGCCGCGGTCCTGGTCTGGCTCCCGCGCCATCTGCGCGAGCACCGCACAGTGCTGATCGGCATGGCGGTGATCGCTTTGTGCGGGATGGGGGCGTTCTTCACCTCGACCCTGCTGACCGAGAACTGGATGCGTTATGTGGCGCTCGCGGTTGGCACCCCATGCGTCTCGCTCATGTTTCCATGCTTCTGGTATTTGCCGTCGCAGATCTTCAAGGGAGCGCATGCGGCGGCGGCGATTGCAGCCATCAGCACGATCGGCAGTCTCGGGGGCTTTGCCGCGCAGAATCTCATGCCCTGGGTCGCGGGCTTGTCGGGCAGTGCGCTGGCTGCGATGTCGGTACCCGCCCTCAGCCTGGGTCTGCTGGCCGCCAGCGCATTCGCGATGTTGCTGACATGGCGCGTCCTGCCGAAGACGGACGGCGAGAGTGAGGTCACTGTTGCGGCTGCTGCCGCTCGCCGGCAGGTCGTGTCATGACGGCGCTTCCGTCGGACATGCGGGCGGTCAGGATCGCCCGCTTCGGCGGTCCCGAGGTGCTGGCGCTTGGCGAAGAGGCCTTGCCGACTCTGGCGCGCGGCGAAGTGCTGGTGCGTGTGGTGGCGGCCGGCGTGAACCGGCCAGACATCCAGCAGCGCCGCGGACTCTATCCGCCGCCGCCCGGCGCAACGGAGATTCCAGGCCTCGATATTGCCGGTATTGTGGTCGCGACAGCGCCGGATGTGAACTGGCCGCGGGTCGGCAGTGCGGTCTGCGCGCTCGTCACCGGCGGCGGCTATGCGGAGTATTGCAGCGTGCCTGCCGTGCAATGCATGTCGGTCCCTCGGGGATACGACTTCGCACAAGCGGCGGTACTTCCCGAGGTGCTGTTCACCTGCTGGAACAACGTCATTCTTCTCGGCAAGCTGGCGGAGGGTGAGAGCATCCTCGTACAGGGCGGCACCAGCGGTGTCGGCATGGCGACCATCCAGATCGCAAAGCTGCTGCGATCGGCGCGTGTCTTCGCCACGGCCGGGTCGGAAACCAAGCGTCAGATCTGTCGCGATCTCGGCGCGGAGATCGCGCTCGACTATCGCTGCGATTGGGTCAAGCCGCTGGTGGAAGCGACGCAGGGGCAGGGCATCAACGTCATCCTCGACTCGCAGGCTGGTCCTTACACCAATCTGGAGCTGGAACTGCTGGCCTTCGATGGTCGCCTTGTCCTGATCGCGAGCCACCTCGGTGAACGCGCCGACATCAATGTCCGGCAGATCGTGCGCCGCCGGCTGACGCTGACGGGGTCGACGATCCGGCCGCGTCCGCCGGAATACAAGGGCTGGATTGCCAAGGCCCTGATGCGCGAGGTCTGGCCATTGCTCGAGGATCGGCGGATGCGGCTCAGCATCTGTGCGGCATTTCCGCTGGAGGACATGGCCAAGGCGCATGCCCTGATGGATGCCAATGAGCAGATCGGCAAGGTCGTGCTGATCGTCGATCCGGCCCTTGCCTATGTGGTGCCGGACGGTCGACCGAACTAGAGCACGAAAGACGACGTGATGAGTGATGTCCTGTCAATGCCGGTCGCGGCGGCCGAGGAGTTTCTCGCCGATCTGTTCGAGCGCGCCGGTCTTCCGTCGCTGGCGTCCGGGCAGATGGCGTGCGCGCTGGTCGATGCCGATGTGGCCGGCCTGCCGTCGCACGGTCTGTCGCAGGCCGACATGTATATTCGCCGGCTTCGCCTCGGGAGTGTGTCGTCCGTTGTGAAGCCGATCGTGGTTGAGAGTCGCGCGGCAATGGCTGTGCTGGATGCGCGGGGCATGTTCGGCCATCTGGCGGGTGACGCGGCCATGCAGATGGCCATTGAGCGCAGTAAAGAGATGGGTGTCGGTGTCGTGGCGGTTCGCAACAGTTTTCACTTCGGCGCGGCGGCCCGGTATACACGCCAGGCAAGTGCCCGTGATTGCATCGGCATCGCCATGTGCAACACCAAGCCGATGATGCCGGTTCCTGGCGGTCTGGAGAAACTGGTCGGTAACAATCCTCTCTCGATCGCTCTTCCGGTGTCCGACGGGCCCGAGTTTGTGCTGGACATGGCGCTGAGTGAAGCTGCGCTCGGCAAGATCCGTGTCTATGAGCGGGAAGGGAAGCCGCTCCCGCCGACATGGGCCGTCGACCGCAACGGGGAGCCTACGACGGATGCCAAGGCCGCTATCGACGGCATGCTGTTGCCGTCGGGCGGCGCGAAGGGCTTCGGCCTGTCGCTGGCGATCAATCTGATGTGCAGCCTGCTGTCGCAGGGGCCCGGCGGCGACGAGGTTGCGCCGCTCTATGGCGACCTTTCGAAGCCGTTTCTGTGTTCGCTGCTGTTTCTGGCGATCGATATCGAACACTTCCGTTCGGTCGAAGACTTCCGCAATGAAGCGTCCGCCGAGCTCGCGAAAATTCGCGCGTCGCGCGCGCAGGCGCCGCCGCGTACGCCGGGTGAACGCAGTTGGACGAAGCGCCAGAGCGATGGCGGCCGGATAGATATTCCACGCGCACTGTCCGCGACGTTGAACGCGCTGGCAGAGGAAATCGGATCGCCAGAGCGTCTGCCGTCTTAACGGTACGCGCTGCCAAAGAGCATCACCGTAAGAATTAAAATGAGACCGGCCGTCATGTCGACGGCCGCAGAATGAACAGGAGCACGGGCGATGCAGGCGCCGCGTCAAAAGGTTTTCATCACTTGCGCCGTCACCGGCAATCTGACCACGCCGGAGCAGACACCGCATCTGCCGATCACGCCGGCGGAAATCGCCGAGGCCTGTCTCGGGGCGGCCGAGGCCGGCGCCGCCATCGTGCATATCCATGTGAGGGAGCCTTCCACCGGGAAGCCTTCGATGGAGCTCGAATATTACCGGGACGTGGTCGACCGGATACGCGCGAAAAACACCCAGCTGATCCTCAACATCACCACGGGCCCCGGCGGCCGTTTCGTTCCATCCACGGACCAGCCACGCGTCGCAGCGGCGGGAACGACGCTGATTGCACCTGAAAAACGTGTCGAGCACATCGCCGCGCTTCGCCCGGATATCTGTACCCTCGATCTCAACACCATGAATTCGGGCAGGGAAGTCGTCATCAATACGCCCGGCAATGTTAGGCGGATGGCGAAGGTGATCCGTGAGGCCGGGGTAAAGCCGGAGATCGAGCTGTTCGATTCCGGCGATATTGCGCTGATGAATGATCTGCTGAAGGACAACACACTCGACGGGCCCGTACTCTGTTCCTTCGTCATGGGGGTTCGTTATGGCTTCCAGCCAAGTCCCGAGACGGTCATCTACGCCCGCAACATGCTGCCGCCGGATGCTCAGTTCACCGCCATCGGCATCGGCAAGACGTCATTCCACAATGTCGCGCAATCCTATCTGTGCGGCGGACACGTTCGCGTTGGTCTGGAAGACGCCGTCTATCTGTCGCGCGGACAACTCGCGCCATCGAATGCTGCCATGGTGGAGAAGGCCCGTCGCATCGTCGAGGAACTCGGCGGAGCGATCGCATCGCCACGCGAGGCGCGGGAGATCATCGGCCTTCCCACTCGCCTAGCGGCAAGCTGACGGAGGTCTGCTGGATGACGCGTCTCAACGTTACCGTCGGCCGAACGGCCCTCAAGAATCCGCTGATCGCCGGATCCGCGGAGCACCATATCGACCCCGAAGGCGTACGTCGTGCGCTGCGCGCCGGCGTTGGCGCGGTGGTGGTCAAGTCCATCAACGAATCCGAGCGCGGCCGTGACCAGCTGCAGCGCGCCGAATACATGCTGCTCGACAGCGAGTGGCGCGAAATGGCGTGGACGCCGAACGCGCCTGACACGGCATTCATCGCCTGTCGCTCTGGCCTGACGCCGCAGAGCTTCGATGCGTGGCTCGATCAGACGGTCCAGCTCGATCGCGAGGCCAGCCAGGTCGAATCCTATGCGGTCGCGAGCCTGATCGTTGCGGACCTCGCGCGAACGGTCGAGATGGCCAGGCAGGTCGAGCAGGCGGGCCTGCGCGTCCTCGAGCTGAATATCGGCACGCCCTATGCCAGCCAGGCAAAAGGTGTGGTGTCCACCGAACTCGATCCCGAGCGGGTGTCCATGATCGTGTCTGCGGTACGGCAGGCGATCGGCATCCCGCTATGGGTCAAGATCACCGGACAGAGCGAGCGCGTGCCGGACCTGGCGGATGCCGCATGTCTCGCGGGCGGCGAAACCGTGGTGATGGCCGGGCGGCTGCTCGGCTTCGTGCCTGACGTCGAGACGATGCAGCCGTTTCTGGGAACGACGCTGGGCGTCGGAGGATACTGGAATCTGCCGCTGACGTGTCACTGGCTGGCTGTGTCGCGGCAACAGCTTGGCGCCGACAAGCCGCTGATTGCGACCAATGGCGCACGCAACGGTCTCGATGTCGCGCGCATGATGCTCGCTGGCGCCAGCGCGGTGGAGATGGCATCGGCCGTGATGCTGCGCGGCGCGGCCGTGCTGTCATCCGCGCTGGATGAACTCGACGCTTACCTGCGCGGCAAGCGGATGACCGCTGCCGAACTGGTTGGCAGGGCTGCAGACCAGCGCAAGACATTTGCCGACATGCCGCTGCGCACCGACAACTGGAGAAAATACATTGCCGATCAGCTTTAACGCGGGCGCGCCGTCCGCGCGCTGCGCTTGACGGGTGGTGGCTGATGAGCGCCGCGGCCGTGCCCGAGCTTGTGCGAGATCTGGCGTGCCGCCTCGATGAGCTGGGCGACGTCGGACGGCCGTGTCTTCTCCGGCAGGACCTGAATCGATGCCACGATGGCGACCGAGGCGATGCAGGCATCCTGCGCGTCGAAGATCGGCGCGGCCACCGCATTCATCCCGATCAAGCTCTGCTCTGGGGCCGTGGCAAAACCAAGACGCACGATCTCCAGATATTCCTGTTCGAGCTTGCGGACGGAAACAATGGTCTTGTCGGTGAAACGCTGCAAGGGCTGCGCGAGGACGCGCGCCCTCATGGGGCTGGGGGCGAAAGCCAGCAGGACCTTTCCCTGCGCCGACGCATGGAAGGTCAATTCGCTCCCCGGGCGAACGCCGAGTTCAATCGCCGCCGTGCCCGACAGCTTGTGCAGGATCAATGCGCCGCGCGGCGTCATCTCGGAAAGAACGACGAAATGGCCAAGGGCATCGCGCAACTGCCGCATCGGTCCTTCCGCGAGCTGAATGAGATCCGCATCAGGCGCGTGCCGGGCGAGCAACCGGCCCTTCGGACCGATGCTGTAGCGCGAGGTGCTGGAGTTCTGCGTGAGATACCCGCGGTCGACCAGCGTCTGCAGATGCCGATGCACCGATCCCTTAGTCATGCCCAGACGGTCGGCGATCTGCGTCACGCCCAGTTCATCGTCCGAGAATGCAACGGCTTCCAGTACGTCGATGGCCAGTTGCACGGAGTGGACGCCGGTTGATGCTGAATCGCTCATCGTTTCTCAAATTCGTGTTCGCCTGTGCTGAACAACGTAGCGAACTGGAATGCAAGTGCAATGTGATTGATGCGTTGAGCGTCGCGGACATATGCCCCGAAACTATTGACACGACCGTGCGCCGACCACTATCTTTAAATGAAACAGCGTTCCGCGCTCGAGAACGTCAACGAGATCGACGGTCTTCAAGGCAGTCGGGACAAAATGCGGTGAGGGAATGACAGAGTTAGCTGATCCCAAGGTCGAGGCGCGCATCGACGCGTTGTTGAAAGGCGCGATTGATCCGCATGTGCATAGCGGGCCGTCCATCGCGCCGCGCGGCATCGACCACGTCACGTTGCTTCGGCAGGCCTCGCAGGCGGGTTTCGCCGCGGTCGTTACCAAGGATCACGACTACAGCGGTGTCATGACGGCCGAGCTGATCCGGCAGCACTTTCCCGAGCTGAAGACGAAGATCTATTCCAGCATCGTGCTCAATAATGTGGTGGGCGGTCTCAACCCCTACGCGGTTGAGCACACCGCTGCGTTGGGTGGCAGGATCGTCTGGCTTCCCACGCTGGCCGCCGCAAACCATCTGCGATGGCAGGCGTCTGCTCAATGGGTGCACCCGGCTTCCACCGAGCGGATGCGACCGGTTACCGCCATTCCGGTGCTGAACGACGACAAGTCGGTACGCGACGACATGAAGGAAATTCTCGATATCGTCGCGCGCAACGACATGGTGCTGGCCAGCGGTCACCTGCACGTCAGCGAGACCTGGCTGATCTTCGAAGAAGCGCAGCGCCGCGGTGTCAAGCGTCTGGTGTTCACTCATCCGGAGGACATCGTCGACGCGTCGTTGAACGACGTTAAAGGCATCGCGGCGATGGGGGCCTTCGTCGAGCACTCGCTCTGCATGTTCCTCGACGGCTGCAAGTTTAAGAGCCGTGAGGCCGAGGATCTGCGCGACCAGATTGAGGCCGCGGGCGTGGAGCAGACGATGCTGTGCTCCGACCTTGGCCAGACCGGAACCTTCAGCCCGCTCGACGGATTCCGCCGCGGCATCAGGCTCTGTATGGATCTGGGCTACGACGACGATCAGATCCGCAAGATGGTCTCCGGCAACACCGCGCGCGCGCTTGGCATCGAAGCGGATGTAGCTGCGGCGCGGGCCAGTTAGCCTTCCGGACAAGATACAGGCTCAGGCCGGCGCATCGTGAAACGCCGGCTCCCAGAATTGACACCAAGGGAGATTCCACATGTACGACACCACCGATCCGAGGGCCAAGCTTGCGCCCGCAGCCGCAGGCGCCGCGCCGGCAGGTCCTTTCGGTCAGGCCGAATATCTCCGCTTCTACGACGAGCCGCCGCAGGAGGATGGGCCGTCAGGCAGGAGCTGGTATGGGCGCGGGCAGAACTTCCTACTCGTGCATACGGAGGGAAAAGCCGGCGGTGTGCTGGCGCGTGAGGAGCAGCCGGACGAATACGTCGTGCTGTTGTCCGACCCCAAGGTGGTCGTGGAGATCACCACGGCGGAGGGCACCAAGCGTGTCAACGGCCGGTCGCTGGCCTTCGTGCCGCCAGGACGGTCAAGCATCAAGATCATTGAAGCCGGCAAGATCGTTCGCATCTTCACCACGCGGTCGGAGGATCTTGCGGCGAAATGCGCCAATGCAGCATCATATGCCACGGCCAAGCCCTACGTCGCACCGCTGGAGCCGTGGCCCGCGCCGAAAGATGGCTTTCGTCTGCGCGTCTACAGCCTCGACGTGCCGCCGGAGCCGGGCCGCTTCGGTCGTATCTGGCGCTGCACCACCATCATGGTGAACTATCTCGACGGCTATAACGGCCCCCGCGATCCCAGCAAACTGTCGCCGCACCATCACGACGACTTCGAGCAGTGCTCGCTCGCGGTTGAGGGGGAGTTCATTCACCATTTGCGCTGGCCCTGGACGATCAACAAGAAGAACTGGCGCAAGGACGATCACGAACTGTGCAAGACGCCGTCCATCGCCGTCATTCCGCCGCCCTCGATTCACACCACCGAGGCCTGTGGAAGTGACTTCAACCAGCTCGTCGACATCTTCTGTCCGCCGCGGCTCGACTTCTCGCAGAAGCCCGGCTGGATTCTGAACGCCGATGAATATCCGATGCCGTAACCGGCAGTCCACCCAGCAACGGCAACAGGATTATCAAAGATGACAACTGCTTCCACATTCCGGCAACGCATGCTTGGTGGCCAGAAACTTGTCGGCACGTTTCTGAAGACACCGACCGGTCACGGCACCGAAATCCTCGGCGATATCGGCTATGATTTCGTCGTGATCGATCAGGAGCACGGTCCATTCGATCGCACCAGCAGCGACATCGCGCTGATGGCTGCGCGGGCAACCGACACGCCGGCGCTGGTTCGGGTGCCGGGACCGGAGGCCATTCTCTCGGTGCTGGATTGCGGCGCCACCGGCGTCCTGGTCCCCCATGTGAAGAGCGCGGCCTATGCGCGCGAGGTGGCGGCAATGTTGCGGTATCGTGGCGGCAGCCGCGGCTTTGCGACCAGCACACGTGCGGGTCGCTATTCCGGCATACCGATGTGGCGGCACATTGCGGATTCGGATGCCCGGATGGTGTTCGTAGCCCAGATCGAGGATCCGGTGGCGCTGGACGAGATTGACGCCATCGCCGCCGTCGACGGCGTTGACTCGCTGTTTATTGGGCGGGGCGACCTGACCGCGGCCTTTGGCGATGAATCGAAAGATCCGCCCGATGTGTTGCGCGCAGTCGAACGCATCTCGGAGGCAGCACGCAAGGCCAACAAGCCGATCAGCGTCTATGTTGGCAATGCGAGCGAGGCCGCCTGGTTGAATTCGCTCGGCGCCAACGTCTTCGTGCTCTCGTCGGATCAGGGCTTTCTGCGCCAGGCGGCGACTGCCGCCCTGCGCGATGTCCGGGACAAGGTTGGATGAGCACGCGTTAGATCGATCAATCTGCAATCAGCGCTCAAGCTGAAAAAACAGACAGGGGGACGGAGACATGAGACCACACAAGGCGTCAATTTGCGCCACGCTGTTCGCGCTCGCGCTGGCACTGCCGGCGTCAGCGCAGCAGACGATCAAGATCGGATCGTCGCTGGGTTTGACGGGATACGGGTCGGCGACCGACGGTCACTGGCGTGACGGGATGCAGATCGCCATTGAGGCGGTCAATGCGCAAGGCGGCGTCCTGGGCAAGAAGCTCGAACTGGTGATCGAAGACAACAAGTCGACGCCGCAGCAGGCAGTGGTCGTCTATCGGAAAATGATGACAGACGACAAGGTCGCCGCCTTCGACAGCGGCTGCATCTCGGCCGGCAACTTTGCCGCCGCGAGCTTCGTCTCCAGAGCCAAGTTGCCGATGTTTCTCTGTTCCATTCTGCCGCGCCAGCCGGATGAGCAGAAGTGGGCCTTCCAGTTCCTGCCGCCACCCAAATTCGAGGTGGATGCGCGCTATCGGTATCTCAAGGACAAGACCGATATCCGTAAGGTCGGAATCCTCTCCGATCCGAGCCCGTACAGCCTTTTGATGCGCGGCCTAGCGGAAAAGGGCGCCGAGGAATTCGGACTGACCGTCGTGGCCAACGAGTCCTACCAGCAGGACGACGCCGACTTCAGCGTTCAGATCGGGCGCATCAATGCGGCTGGCGCCGGGGCGATCATCATGCTGGGGCAAGGCAATGCGGTGGTAACCGTCGTCAACAACATCCGCAGCCTCGGCCTGACCAAGATGCTGATGTTGGGCAGTATCAACGAGCTCGATATTCTGCTCTCGGCGGGCAAGGTGCTTGGCGACCAGTATCTGATCCCGTCGCCGCTTATTCAGGTGGCAGCCGACGACATCAACGTTATCACAGATCCCACCGCCCGCGCGGCTGCGGAGCCGTTCGTCAGGGCGATGAAGGCGAAGTTCGGCAAGTCCGACAACGCACAGGCCTCGCGCGCCTGGGACTCGATCATGATGATGGCTGCCGCCATGAAGAAGGCGAATTCGACCGATGGGACGGCCGTACGCGATGCATTCGAGAAACTCGGCCATTACGACGGTGCGGGCGCGTCCTACGACTTCAGCGCGGAGAACCATATCGGGATTATCAAGAATCCCTACGTGATCGCCTTCGTGAAGGACGGCGTTCTGGTTCTCAAGAAGTGACGGCGATGGCGGACATTGTCCCCCTGATCGCTGTCCGCGATCTGACGGCCCGCTACGGTCATATCGAAGCGCTGCGGTCGACCGCGCTCCATGTGGCGCCCGGTGAGTTCGTGACCATTCTGGGACCGAACGGAGCCGGCAAGACCACCTTGCTTCGCGCCATCACGCGGCTGATCGCCAGCACCGGGCAGATTGTGTTCAACGGCCGGGATGTCACTCATCTACGCACCCATGAGCTGGCCGGGCTCGGTATCATCATGGTGCAGGAAGGGCGGGGCCTGTTCGGTGACATGAGCGTGCGGGAGAATCTGCAACTCGGCGCCTACAAACTGTCCGGACCGCAGGCCCACAGCGAGCGGCAGCTGGAGAAGGTGTTCTCCCTGTTTCCACGGCTGCGCGAGCGTATCGACCAGACCGCATCGTCCATGTCCGGCGGTGAGCAGCAGATGCTGGCTGTCGGCCGGGCACTGATGGCCGATCCAAAACTGCTCATTCTCGACGAGCCGTCGCTCGGCCTTGCGCCGCGCGTCGCTTCCGAAATCCTGTCGACGCTCGGCGCCCTCAACAAGGGGGGTCTGGGTATCTTGCTGGTCGAGCAGAAAGCGCCGCTGGCGCTCAAACTCGCCCAGCGCGTTTACATTCTTGCCTCTGGAAGCGTTCGGGCCGAGTTGCCGACGCACGAGATTGAATCGCACCATGACCTTGCTCGCTATTACTTCACCTAAGCCGGTTGCGCGTCTCGACCGGTTCTCCATCGGCCTGCTTGGGGCAGGCGCGCTGCTGTTTGTCGCCGTGCTGATCTATGGCGGCTATCTGCTGACGGTGATGCAGCTCGCGATGATCTATGGCATCTTCTGCCTCGGATTGAATTTCTTCATGGGCTATACGGGGCAGGCCTCGTTCGGCCAGAACGCCTTCGCCTGCATCGGCGGCTATGGCAGCGCCATTCTCTGTGTGCAGTACAACTGGGAGCCTGTGCTTGCCCTGATCGCCTCGATGGGCGTGGCGGGAATAGCCGCGCTGGTGATTGGCTATCCGACGCTGCGTCTGCGCGGCCACTATCTCGCGATGGCGACCTTCGCGCTGGGCCTCATTACTTATGACATCTCGGTCCAGTGGACCAGCCTGACCCAGGGCTATATGGGCTATGCTGGCATTCCACCGCTCGGCATCGGCAGCCTGACCGTCGAGGACGAACGGCTGAAGCTGCTCTGCCTCGGTGGGCTGCTGCTGGTCGGTTTCTGGATCTCGCAGCGCCTGCGCGATTCCCGTTTCGGCCGCGGACTGCGCGCCATTTCCGGAAGCGAGAACGGCGCCGCTGCGCTCGGCATTCGGATTTCGCGCTTCAAGCTTATCGCCTTCGTCATCGCCGGATTGTATGCGTCGGCCGCCGGATCGCTGTTCGCGCATACGGTTGGCTTCATCAGTCCCGAAGTGTTCGGCCCGCAGATGGTCATCGTGACCTTTACGATGCTCTATGTCGGAGGCGTCGGCACGCTGATCGGTCCGGTCGTCGGCGCCATTGTTGCATCTCTGCTGCCGGAGATCTTCCGCAGCACCGGCCGCTTCCAGGACATCGCCTATGCGCTGGTGCTGCTGCTGATGCTGATCTATGCGCCCACGGGCCTGTCGGCGCTCGGTGGACTGTTTCGCCCGCGCAAAGACAAAGGGGAGGCGTGACCATGGCGCTCCTCAAGGTCAAGGGTCTGACCAAGCGTTTCGGCGGGCTGCTCGCCAATAACGAGATCGATCTCGACGTGCCGCAAGGCAGCCTGTTCGCGGTCATCGGCCCGAACGGTGCGGGCAAGACGACGTTCTTCAGCATGATCTCCGGTTTCCTGAGTTCGACCTCGGGAAGCATCGCATTCGATGGCCGCGACACCACCCGCATGCGCCAGGATCAGATCGCCGCTATGGGGTTGATCCGGACGTTTCAGCTCGTGCAGCTGTTCAAGGGCATGTCCGTCGCCGAGAATGTCGAGGTCGGTTGCCACCTCGCGACCCGCGGCGGCGTCGCCGCGGCACTGCTGCGGCCATCCTGGTTTCGCCGGCAGGAAGCCGAGGTTCACGAGCGGGCGCGCGAACTGCTCGATTTCGTCGGGCTTGGCGCGCAGGCCGATCTCGATGCCGAATTGCTGCCCTATGGTCAACAACGACTGCTCGAAGTCGCACGCGCGCTCGCATCCAAGCCGCGGCTGCTACTGCTCGACGAGCCCGCCGCCGGTCTCAATACGCAGGAGACCGACGCGCTCGCGCACATCATCCAGAAGATCAACCGCCAAGGCACCACGGTGCTGCTGATCGAACACGATGTCGGACTGGTCACACGGATCGCGCACCGGATCGCGGTGCTCGATTTCGGACGAAAGATCGCCGAAGGCACGCCGGACGAAATCAAGGTCCATCCCGAAGTCATTGCCGCCTATCTCGGCGTAGAGGAGGCAGCCAATGCCTAGCGCAGTCGAACTCGTTCAGAGTCTGGTCAACGGCGTCGGTATCGGACTAATCTACGGACTGGTCGCGATCGGATTTTGCGTCATCTACAACGCCAGCGGTATCGTCAATTTCGCGCAGGGCGTGTTCGTCATGCTCGGCGGCATGTTCGCACATACGCTGCTGACGCAATTCGGCCTGCCGATCTATGTCTCGGCGGTGCTGTCGACAATCCTGGTCGCGGGCATCGGTGTTCTCGTCCAGATCACCATCATCAATCCGATGTGGCGTCGCAAAGCGCCGCTGTTCGCGATCATTCTCGCGACTCTGGCTATCCAGCTTCTGATCGAACAGGTCGTCATTCTCACGCTGGGCGATCAGCCGCGGACCTACCCTGAATTCACATCCGGCGGGCCGTTGAAGATCGGGCCGATCGCGATCGGCTATCAGTTGTTCTGGGTGCTCGGCTGCGGCGCCCTGATGGTGTTCGCTCTGACGCAATTCTTCAACCGCACGCGGATGGGACGCGCTTTGCGGGCCTGTTCGCAGAACCGCGAGGCCGCCGCATTGCTCGGCATTCCCGTCGAGCGCATGCTGATCGTGTCCTTCGCACTCAGTGCAGCGCTGGGCGCCGCAGCCGGCATTCTCATCACGCCAACGCAATATACGGCGTACAGCGTCGGCGGGCCGTTCGGCATCAACGGCTTCATCGCGGCGATCATCGGGGGCTTCGGCAGTGCGCCGGCGGCGCTGATCGGCGGCATCTTCCTTGGCGTCATCCAGTCCGGTGCCATCGTGTTCTTCGGCGCGGGCTTCAAGAACATCGTGGCGCTGACGGTGCTGCTCATCGTGCTGCTGTTTTTCCCCAGTGGGTTGTTCGCCGGCCGGGCTAAGAGCGCCTGATCCAATGATGTCGCTTGCGAGAGTATCGCGATGAACGTCCTGATGATCTATGCGCATCCCGAGCCGACCTCCTTCACGGGTGCCCTGAAGGATGCCGGTGTCGCGACATTGCGGCAGGCCGGCCACGCGGTGGTGGTGTCCGATCTGTATGCCGAACGGTTCGATCCGGTCGCCGGCCGACACGACTTCAATGCCGTGGCGGACGCGGGACGTTTTCACTATCAGACCGAACAGGCCCATGCGCATGGCACCGGCGGTTTCGCGGCCGACCTCGTGCGTGAGCAGCAGCGCCTTCGCGACGCCGATCTTGTCGTCTGGCTCTATCCGATCTGGTGGGGCGGCATGCCGGCCATTCTGAAGGGCTGGTTCGACCGCGTCCTTGCCTTTGGCTTCGCCTATGCCGATGGCCGCCGCTTCGACAGCGGCTTCTTTCCCGACAAGCGCGGTCTGCTGTGCCTCAGCACCGGCGGCACCCGGCAACGGTTCTCGGCTGGCGACGCTTATGGCGATATCCAGACTGTGCTGTGGCCGGCACAGCGCCTGATGATCGAGTATCTTGGCATGACAGCTCTTGAACCCTTCGTCGCTTACGCCGCGCCGCGCGTCGATGCCGAAGGCCGCGAAGTGTATCTGAGGCAATGGAGCCTGCGATTGCAAAAGGCAGTCGAAGACATGGCGCCGCACGCCGGCATCGCAGTAGTCACTCCCACGGAAAGAGGCAGGTCATGAGCACCAGCGATCAAGGGCGGCCCGACCGGGATTCGTTGAGCAACAAGGTCGTGCTGGTCACGGGCGGGTCGCGCGGGATGGGAGCTGCGATCGCACGGCGTTTTGCCGGCGCGGGCTGTCGTGTGGCGATCGGCTACCGCAATGAGTCCGCGGCGGCGCATGCGGTACTCGGTGATATCGCCGAGTTGGGGGCACAAGGCATCGGCGTTGCTGGTGACATTTCCAATCCGCACGAGGCGCGGACGATGGTCGCACAGGTCATTGCGCGGTTCGGGCATCTCGACATTCTGGTCAACTGCGCCGGTATCGCGGAATATCGGCCGTTCGAGGCGGTCGACCCCGAGCTGTTCCGCGCCACCTTCGATACCAATGTCCTCGGCACGATCGCTGTTATTCAGGCGGCGCTCCCGCATCTGACCGCGCCGGGAGGACGGATCATCAATTTCTCCTCCGCACTCGCTACCCGGCCGATCCCGACCACCTCGATCTATGCGGCCTCCAAGGCGGCGGTTGCTGCCCTGTCGCATGCGCTCGCCAAGGAATTCGGCCCGCGCGGGATCACAGTCAACACGATCGCGCCCGGCGTGATCGAGACCGACATGACGACGCAGATCCTGGCCGAGCGCGGCGCAGGGATCGCGGCGATGACGCCGCTCGGTCGCGTCGGGCAGACCGACGACATCGCCGGTGTTGCGCTATTCCTCGCGTCGCCGGAGGCGAAATGGCTCACCGGGCGTACGATCATCGCCGATGGCGGCGTGAGCTGACGGAGCGCGCCAAACAGCAGTCCGCATCCGCTGCGGGATCGAACGACGCCGGTTCGACAATAGTTCGGCGGCATTCATACGCCGACCATGGATGCGCTGCCCTACACGCCCAATGATATCGCCGCGCGCGCGAGCCGCAGCGCGCGGCATCTTGCGGAGCGACTCACTAAATCGATCGCCGGCAGTTCGCAGCGAGGCGATACGAGCTCCATTGGCGGGCTCGCTATCATCGTTCTCGACGTGCGGCGCGCATGCGTTTTGATAGTTGTTCGCGATGACGAAACGGTACCCTTCGTTTGTGCGTCAATGCAACGCGAATGACACACTCCGTTCATCATTGGCCCGAAATTCGCCGCCATCGTTGACAGGCCGATCTCTCCATCAATATCCTATATCAAAACAGCGTTACGCCCTCGCGTACAACGAACGCGAGCCGGCGGTGGGCGGCCAAGTAACATTTCACTGAGGAAACGACGGCAATTCGGAGGGCTATAATGACGACGACTATCAAGACTCTTGTTCTCGGCTCGGCGGCAGGGATTCTCGCGATCGGCGGTGCATACGCAGCCGATCTTCCGGTGAAGGCCAAGGCGGTCGAGTATGTGAAGATCTGTTCGCTTTACGGCGCGGGCTTCTATTACATCCCGGGCACCGACACCTGCATCAAGATCGGCGGTGCACTTCGCATCGATACCGCCTTCAATGCTGCGAGCAATTATGACGTGCCGTACTGGTTCGGCGGCGCCGGCGGCAACAATCTCTACACGAAGGACTATTTCAACACCAAGCCGCGCCTGACGCTGACCACCGATACGCGCACAGCGACCGAATACGGTCTGCTCCGCACATTCTCCAACATTCATTTCGATTTCGCGCAAGGACGTGAAAGCATCGCCGGTGGCTACGTCGAAGTGGATTTCGCGTTCATCCAGTTCGCAGGCTTCACCTTCGGCAAGGCCGTCTCGCAGTTCGACCCGCAATGGGCGCTCGCCAAGCCGACGATCGCCTCCGGCTTTTTCGCGGGCTCCAACAACGCGACCGGCATCCCGCAGCTGGCCTATACGGCGTCGTTCGGCAACGGCGTCTCCGGCACCATCTCGCTCGAGAATGCGTCGCCCTATCGCAATGCCGGCCTGTGGAACGTGAACACGTTCATCGTGGCGCCCGGTGCCTCGCAGTTCACCGGCGCATTCTACGGTTCGTCGTCGAACACGTTCCTCGGCAATGCCACGGGCGGCAACCATATGCCGGACGTTGTCGGCAACCTGCGCCTCGATCAGGCATGGGGCACGCTGCATCTCGCTGCAGCCCTTCATCAGGCGACGGCGCAATACTACACCAATGAACCCTCCGGCCACCCTGACGATGCCTATGGCTTCGCCGTAAGCGGCGCTGTCGAGTTCAAGAACCTGCCGACGGGCGCGGGCGACAGCCTCAAGCTGGAAGCCTCCTACGCCAAGGGCGCCGCGAAATACGTCTTCGCTGGGACGGTGGATACGCTGGGTGGCGGGCGGTTCGCCAAGTTCGATGGCAACACGGTCGGCTTCGGCTACGTTCTCGATGGTGTCTATGCGCCCGGCGGCCAGATCGTGCAGAGCTCGGCCTGGGAAGTCAGCGGCTTCTTCGAGCATTACTGGAACCCGGCGTGGCGCACCTCTCTCTTCGCCAACTACAGCCACATCTCTTACGGCGACGCGGGCAATGCTCTGTTGGCAGGGGCATTCGCCTCGACCACGCGGGGCTTCGGCACCAGTTCGTCCTCGGCAGCGGCTTCGTCCGCCGGCGTTCTGTCCGGGACCAGCAACAACTTCGACTTTGCCACCACGCAGGTCGGCACCAGAACAGCCTGGACGCCCGTTCAAAATCTGACGCTCTCGGCGGAATTCATCTACAGCCGCATGGATCAGAGCCTGGGTGGCACCTACACCGGCAACGTCGTGGGCAAGCCGGCGGGCACATCCTACGCCGTGCGCGATCAGAACCTCTACAACGGCGCGGTTCAGATCCTGCGATCGTTCTGAGCCTGATCGACCACTGGGGCGGTGTTGAAAACAAGAGCCCCCGGCAGACGTGCCGGGGGACTGTTCACGCAAGCGCGTGAGCGAGCCATGCCGTACAGCGGAACGGCGGCACATTCCGCAACTTCGATAGCGGTTTGATTGTAGGACATCGAACAGGGAAAGCGCTGCGGAAGATGGCGCTGAACAAGTGGGCACAGCCTGCATCTTAAAAATCGGAGGAAACATGCGTGCATTGCTAGTCGGCCTGTGCGGTCTCGTGCTCGCCCTGACGCCCATTCACAACGCCGCCGCGCAAGGGTGGCCGGAACGGACCGTCACCATGATCGTGCCGTTTCCGGCAGGATCCGCCGTCGATACGCTCGCGCGCGCGGTCGGCCAGGCACTGAGCGAGGCGCTCGGCAAGCAGTTCATCGTCGACAATCGTGCGGGGGCAGGCGGTAGCATTGGCGGTGCGGCCGTGGCCAAGGCGAGCGCTGACGGCTACACGCTCCTGTTTGGCACGCCTGCGCCGATTGCGCTCAACAAGCTGATGTATAAGGGGCTGGCCTATGATTCCGAAAAGGATTTCACGCCGGTCGTTCTCGTCGCTAAGTCCCCGCTCATCGTGACCGCGCGCGCCGACTTTCCAGCGAAGACGTTCGAAGAGCTGATCGCTTATGCGAAGCAGAACCCCGACAAGGTCAATGTGGGACATCCCGGTAACGGCACGCTCGGGCACATCACGTCGGAATTGGTGCAGAGGTCCGTCGGCGTCAAGATGACCAACGTGCCGTATCGCGGCACATCACCGCTGATGACAGATTTGCTTGGCGGTCAGATCGATATCGTCATCGACTTCATGCCGACCTATGTACCGCTGGTTACCTCCGGAAAAGTTCAGGCGCTTGCCGTCACGACCAGCCAGCGGGCCGCGCAACTGCCGGCCGTGCCGACGGTGCAGGAGACGGGCTTCAAGGGCTTCGAGGCATCAGCGTGGTACGCCATGGTCGCGCCGACCGGGACGTCGCCAGAGATCGTCGCCAAGTTGAACAGCATCGTGAACGGCTTTCTTCAGAGTGAAAAGGGAAAGGCTATTCTCGGGCAGAATGCATTGCTGGGCGTCGGTGGATCGCCGGACGATCTCAAGGCATTCGTCGCGGCCGAACTCGCCAAGTGGCGGCCGGTAATCGAGGCGGCAAAAATTGCAATGTAGCAAGGGCGAGGCCGGCACCGCGCAGTGCAGCGTTATCCTGCTTGCGCTGGTCCGGGCTCGTCGTCTGACGATCGGGAGTGATTGAGTGACCGACATGATCCGCATCGATGTTCCCGCGCTATCGACTCCCACAGTGGCGCTCGTCACGGGCGGCGGCAGCGGGATTGGCAAGGCGACAGCGGCGCGGCTCGCCGCCAGCGGATCGGCTGTCGTGGTCGGCTACAACAGCCGCAAGGAGCTGGCGGAAGATGTCGTGAGCGGGCTGCAGGGTACCGGGCATCTCGCTCTGCGCATCGCGATCGACGATCCATCCTCTATCGCCGAAGCCGCGGCGCGGGTGGAGAAGGAGTACGGCCGGCTCGATGTACTGGTCAATTGTGGAGGCGCCACGACGCCAGTGCCCGCCAACGATCTTGACGCACTGACCGACGAGATCTTCGACCGGACCGTGACCGTCAACCTGCGGGGGCCTTTCGCCATGGTGCGCGCTTTCCGTCCATTGCTGGAGCGCGGCAGCGGCGCTGCCATTGTGAACATTTCGTCCATTGCCGCCCGCACGGGGCTGGGAAGCAGCCTCGCTTATCTCTCCGCCAAGGCGGGCGTCGACGCGTTGACGATCGCGCTCGCGAAAGTGCTCGCACCGAAAATCCGGGTATTTTCCATTTCGCCGGCCGGCGTGGATACGGATTTCGTCGCCGGCCGGACGCGGGAACAGTTGCAGTGGGTCGCCGAAAAACTCCCGCTTGCCCGCATCACGACGCCCGACGATGTCGCAAGAGCGGTGATGGCCTGCATCGTCAGCCTGACTAGCTCGACGGGGATCGTCGTGCCCGTGGACGAGGGCAGGCACCTCTAAAGCACTCGGCGGCGGGAGTTGCGGCGAGATAGCTACGGCGGGGCCGCGAGCTCCAAACACAATGGCTATGTAGGCGTTACGGATGGAGAAGATGGACAAGCTGAAATTCTATATCGACGGCGCCTGGGTGAATCCCGTCACACCGTCAACTCTTGAAGTTTTCAATCCTGCGACGGAGGAGGCCTTCGCGCGGATTAGCCTGGGCTCTCGCCGGGATGTGGACCGGGCCGCGCAGGCCGCCCGCCGCGCCTTCGCGACATATTCCGAAGTGAGCGTGAAAGATCGCCTCGTCTATCTTCAGAAGATCATCGAGGGATTCAGGGCACGTCTGCCGGAACTGGCGCGGATGATGACGCTGGAAATGGGATCACCGATCACCTTTGCGACGGAGCGCCAGGCGACCGTTGCGCTGTTTCATTTCGAGGAAGCTGCGCGCGTGCTTGCGGACTACAGGTTCGAAGAACCGATGGGAGGCGGGGTCGTTCGTCGCGAGCCGATCGGCGTCTGCGGCCTGATCACGCCTTGGAACTGGCCGTTGAACCAGGTGGCGTCCAAGGTTGCGCCGGCGCTGGCGGCCGGCTGCACGGTCATTCTCAAGCCCAGCGAGATCGCGCCGCTCAGCTCCATGCTGTTCGCCGAGATTGTGCATGAGGCCGGCATCCCAGCGGGTGTGTTCAATGTGGTGAACGGCGATGGTCCGACGGTGGGTGAGGCAATCGCCGGCCATCCCGAGATCGACATGGTGTCGTTCACCGGATCGACAACGGCCGGCGTCCGGGTGGCCAAGCTGGCCGCGGATACGGTCAAGCGTGTCGCGCAGGAACTGGGCGGCAAGTCCGCCAATATCATCCTTCCGGATGCCGATCTGAAAGCTGCCGTGATACAGGGCGTTCACGCCTGCTACACAAATGCTGGCCAGAACTGCCAGTCGCCCACGCGCATGCTGATTCCGCGCGCACAGCGCGACGCAGCCTTCGCCGCGGCAAGTGAAGCCGTCGGCAGCATTCGTCTTGGCGATCCGCTCGATCCGGCGTCCACCATGGGACCTTTGGTGAGCCAGTCACAGTTCGAGAAAGTGCAGGACCTGATCCAGTCCGGCATCGACGAGGGCGCGACCCTGGTAACGGGTGGAACGGGCCGGCCGGCTGGTCTCAATCGCGGATATTACATTCGCCCCACCGTGTTCGGCGACGTGACGTCCCAAATGAGAATCGCGCGCGAGGAGGTGTTCGGTCCCGTACTGTCCATCATGAGCTATGACAGCGAGGATGAGGCCATCGAGATCGCCAATGATACGCCGTTCGGGCTGGCGGGCTTCGTGCAATCGCGTGATCGCAACCGAGCGCGCACCGTCGCCAATCGCATCCGCGCAGGGCGTGTTTACCTCAACGGCGCTGCATTCGACCGCAGCCTGCCGTTTGGAGGATACAAGCAGTCTGGCAACGGGCGCGAGTTCGGGGTTTTCGGCTTCGAGGAATATCTGGAGGTCAAAGCGATCATTGGGTAGCGAAGCCGGCTTCGCCCGCAAAATACGATAGCGGTTCGCCGCAAGTAGTCCGCCACGAGGCTGTCGTAGCTCTCGCGGCGCCGCGGCCGCGCGCTTCCTCCAAGTTGGCGCGCGGCCGCACATTTCTTCCCGCGGGGAAATTTGGGCTTCGAGCGCCGCAAATTGGCCGGCTCAGGTCATACGGCCTAAAGGACTAGAGGTGTGACGCGAGGGCGGCTCTTGGCGCAAAGCGGACTTCTAAATAATCTCGATGCCGATGGCGAAAGATCGGTGCCTGTGCTGGGGGCAGGCCGACTGTTATGGAGAATATGGAAGATCTACCCGGTTTCTGACTGTATAAGAAATACGCAAAAGCTATCCAGACGACGACTGTATAAGAAACATGAATTTTCTATACAGTCTGAACCACGCTTGGCTGGTAGCTCATGGCGCAAATGTATGGACCGGCAGCTGATCGCAAGTGAAAGTTTGCGTGGATAGCGGAAGTCGCTGATATGTATCCGGCCTGTTGATCGGCTCGCGGGCCGTGGCCTTGATGGGGATACGCACGCACCTTTGGCCTCATTAGCGGACAGGTTTTCGAGTAACCATTTGCGCCACCAGGCTCTGAGCACGTCGATCGATCCGGTCCATGCAGCTTTTCAATCGCGAACTGATTTGGAGGTCGAGAGCCTAGATGGTTTCGGCCTCAAGTCTGTGGGTGTCGAAGGCCTTTCCGCTATAGAGCACGCTCCAGGCAATGCGGGCGAGCTTGTTGGCCAGAGCGGCGGCGAGCTTGTTGCGATGCATCCTCGGCGCGGCATTGGTCAGCCACTCTCCGAAGCTGAACTTCGCCCAGTTTTGAGGTCGCATCAAAAGGACCTTGGCAGCCTGGATGAAGAGGGTTCGCAGGTATCGGCTGCCGCGCTTGGAGATGCCGCCCAGGATCGAGCGCCCTCCGGTGCTGTACTGTCGCGGCACCAGCCCAAGCCAGGCGCCAAAATCCCGGCCTCGGTTGAAAGCCTCACCCGTGCCGATCGCTCCGACAATGGCCGTCGAGATTAATGGCCCAACGCCAGGCACACTCATGAGGCGGGTGCAGTTCTCCTCGTGCTCGCTGATCTCCTCGATCTCGCGCGTGGTCGTCTCTATGCGCTCGTCGAGCCGGAGCCAGTCCTCATGGAGCCCGATGATCAGATCGCTCATGCGCGGCGATATCTCGTCTTTGCGGTTCTTCAGAATCTCGAATAGTGAGGTGCGCAAGGCGCGCGAGCCGGTTCGCACGGCAATGCCCTGTTCGATGAGGAAGGCTCGAATCTGGTTGATGGTCGCTGTTCGGCGGGAGACCAGCCGAGAGCGAACCCGGTGGCAGGCCTGCAGATCAAGCTGATCCTGACTTTTCTCCCGGACGGTACGCAGGTTAGCCGACCAGATCCGGAAAGCTCACGGCGTAAACGTAGAATCGCTTCAAGCTGACCTCGAAAAGGATAATGACATCGCCAAGGTTGAGCGCGTTCTATCAACCAATCCGACAGTCCGAATCCTGGTAAACAATGCTGGTTTGGCTCGGCTGAAACCGCTTGCACAGTCTCTCCTTCAAGACTCGCTCGCGCAGATTGCGCTCAACATGACGTCTTTGACGCGCCTCACCCATGCCGTTCTGCCGGCCTTCGTGAAGGCGAATGACGGCTTGATCATCAACATTGCTTCGGTGCTCGGGATTCACGCGCTGCCGGTCAGCGCTGTTTACAGCGGCACGAAGGGCTTTGTTATAAATTTTACGCGCGGCCTTCAAGAAGAGCTCGCCAGCACCGGTGTCAGGGTTCAGTTGGTCAACCCGGCTACAACCGCAACTGAGATATGGGACAACTCCGGAATTCCTCTCTCGGCACTCAACCAGGAAGCGGTGATGACGACTGAGAACATGGTTGATGCGGCATTGTCGGGCCTAGACAACGGCGAGAAGGTTACTTGGCCGTCGGTCGCCGACGCGACTCTCTGGGATAGGTACGACGAGGCACGCTCGGCACTTTTCGCCGCGACTCAAACCGGCAAGCCAGCTCCGCGCTATAATATTGCCTGATAAGAGATAGTAGAGAGACGCGCAATCTGTTGGCCAGAGCGTCGGCGGCGCGCGTCTCGCACGGAACGAATGCAAGATTTCCATGACCGCTTATGGCGCAAAACGGACGTTCATGCTCGCGCTCGTGTGTGAATTGTGAACACCTCCTGCGGCGAAGCGATTGACACATCTCCAGCGCCGGCGCGGCGCGTACAGGAATTTCGGATTTGTGCTCAGTTACAGACTTCGAAGTTTCCGGCGTATCCATTGCGCGTCTGCACTAGTTTGCATCCCTTGCCGATTGGGCGGCAGCCACCATTACCACAAATGATTTGCGCGGACGGCGCTGCGGGCGCCGCTACCTGGGTCGTTGAAGGGGCGCGCTTTGTCGGCGGCTTCTTGACTTCGATTTTTTCGCAAGCGTTGTTGTCTCCAACCTCATAGCCGGCGCGGCATGTTACTTTCGTGCAGCGATCGCCATCGGCCTTGTAGCCGCTTTCGCAGACCAGCGGACAGATGCGGCCGGTTTTACTTTTGACTAGATCGAGCGCATCAAGACTTGCAAGTTTCACATCTAGGGTGGTGCCGGCGTGCTTGTTAAAGAGACCGAGTGCGCGCTGGGCGGCGCCGTTCCACTCGCTGGTAACGGCTCCGGTGTTGCAACCAACTCTACGCAGCTCTGCTTGTACTTGACGAGGTATATCAATTGCATTTTCGGCAGATCGTGATGAAGTTTCGAACTTCGAATCGGATGCAACGCTGGCCACCGGCCCAGTAGGTCTGTCCGTATCCAAATTCGGCGAGATCGCCTGGCGTCCGTCAGCTTCGCGCTTCCTCTCCGGTAGATTTGGGCCATCGGTAGCGTGTTTCTTCTCCGCCGCAACGCGTGCTTCTTCCGCAGCCTTCGCTACCGCGGCGATCTTGGCGCGCTCTGCTTGGGCCAGCTTGGCGTCTTCCGCCGCTTTTTTCTTTTCCGCTGCAACGCGCGCCTCTTCTGCAGCCTTCGCTACGGCGGCGGTCTTGGCACGCTCTGCTTCGGCTAGCTTGGCGTCTTCCGCTGCTTTTTTCTTTTCTGCAGCGATCCGAACCTCGTCGGCTGCCTTCGCGGCTTTCGCTGCTTTCGCTTGTTCCGCCGCACGCGCACCGTCGGCAGCGAGCCGGGCTTTCTCTTCGTCAGCGATACGTGATCGCTCGGCCGCGGCGCTGCGAGCTTCCTCGGCCAATAACTTTGCGCGCTGCGCCTTGGCGAGCTCCGTGTATAGGCCTCTCGGATAATCGACAATAAACGCCTCCCAAACCGCTTGGGTACCGATCGTCACTGCGGCGTCGTAGTCACGCCGGGCATCGGCATTGGTGGAGCCTGGCAATGAAGATGGGGGGGCAACTGCAGTCGGTAATAGAACCGCACCCGACGGCACTAGCGACACGTCGTTGCCGCCGAGGGACCCGTAAACATAGGGCTCTTGCTTGTTGTCGGTAGCTTTCATCACATCGTCGCGAATGAAGCCGAAAGCCTTACGCAGGTCCAGTCCGGGTTTAGGCAGGTGATCCACGAGTGCGGTGGCAAACGGGCTATTGCGGCTCGCGCCGTCTGAAGCGGTCGAACCTGCTTTGGCGGCGAACGCAATCATGGTATTGGGCGTGGTAGGCTCAACCTTTGCCAAGCCTCGGCCAATCGCGCGAGAACCCAACGTACGCTTCATGGTCTTGGCGAACGGGTTGTCGCGACAAGCATCAAGGATTACCAGCCGCAGCTTTTTGGCGGGCTCAACAGCGACAAGGATACGGTCGAGCGAGACCGCTTCATCGTAGATATCCGTGTCCTGCTCAAGAGTCGCGTCGATCGGAATAATGTAATTGATGCCGTCGACTTCAATACCGTGTCCCGCGTAATAGATAACGGCTACGTCTGCATCACGCGTCTTTGCCGTGAAGTCCCGCAGTACTTTTCTCGTGTCACTTATGGAAAGATCACGACGCGAATCGACCGTATCGAAACCGGCTTTTCTCAACACTGTTTCGATGGCGGCCGCGTCATTCGCCGGATTCGCAAGTCTTCCGACATGACTGTAGGCGGAGTTTCCCACGATCAACGCGACTCGTTTTTCTGCCGCAGCCGCTGTAACCAACGTGCAGTAGAGCCCAGCCGCGATCAAAAGGCGTATGACGGTCACTATCAAAATTCCAAAAAGTATAACTTAGATTGCTACAGAAGCCACCTGTTGGGTAGCGTAAAATTCGTCTGGTTAGCTTGGACTACCTGGCAGGCAACAAAAAAAAGATAGCGACGGGCGTTTCTGCGTTCACCATCAACCTCCGTGGCGATCGCCGCTAATGGGATTAACCAGATACCGCTGTAATTAACCGTACCGGAACTGTCCCGCCAGAGCGGGTAGGTCCTTTAAGATCCGGTTGTATTGAAAGGAAATCGTTCTAACTACCGCCTCTCGCCAATCCTGAACGGTTGCAGTCAGGGCGCCTCGCAGATGCCAGTCCTTCAGTGTCGGAGGAGCGGGGGTCTATTCCTGTGGAGAGAGTCTGTCACCACAGTTATTTGCCCCGGTGCGGAGCGGCTAGGAATTGAAATAACCGCTTGGATGAGTCTGTCGTGACGTCCTGTCTAAACTTATAAGAAATTAGGTTCCCGCGTAAATCCGTCTTGCTACGACCGTCGAGTTGCCGGCAGTCCCAGCAGTGGCCAGTGTCAGGGTAGACATGCCATTCTACGGCTGAGCCAGCTGACTTGGCTTCATGCAGTTTTTCAACGCATTCGCTGGCGGGGGTTTCATTGTCGGTGGCGCCCATGAGAACCAGTGTCGGCTGGTTCATGTCATCGCTGACGATGTCAAAGCTCGGCGTATTTGGCCGCGAAACGCGGAAGCACCCGGGATAGAAACTTGCAACGGATGCGAACGGGCGACCGCCCAGCGCCTCCGCGTACCTTGCGCTGGAGACGATAAGGCCAACCATCGCTCCCCAAGAGAACCCGACGAATGATAGCCGAGTCGGGTCCACGAACGGATATTGACGGAGATGGTCCGCCGCTTGAAATGCGTCCTTTGCTCCGCGGAATAGATTGACGCCGTTTCGCGGCCCGAAGCACAACGTGCTAACCTGCCGAGGCGTCAGACTGTCGATCAGGAGAACGACATAGCCAAGGCTGACAGCTTCGCGCGCCCAGAGGACGATCGCTTGGTTCACACCTGCGCACTGATGGACCATCACCAGCGCAGGAAACGGGCCATCGCCGTCAGGCTTCAGAAACGCAGCTTGGGACGAAGTCGGTTCATCTCCCGCCTTGACCGGCTGCGGATAGGTGAGATCCTTCGCGAATGACGCGGCGCGGCTGGCGATTTCAGAAGGAAGCATACGTAACGGCGGGACAAAATCTTCCGCCAGAGAGCTCGTCAACAGGCCGGCGGTACCTGCGATCAACACTAGTGCAACGTAAGACACTCGGCAAATGGTCGCCATCTCGTCTCCGAGCTTTACTACAATGAACCCTGGTTCCATGCGGAACCTGCCTCAACGCGCTTGTCGATCAAATTGGTTTGCGGCTAGGATCACGTCATATTTTGATAAGTTATTTTGGAGCCGTGATCATGCAAGCGGTCATTTCCAAGCGATTGATAATTTGGCATGTGGCTTTATGCGCATCGGCGACGCTCTTCATCAGCGCAGCGCTCGCGGTGTTGTCGCAGGCGGCATTTGCGCTCACGCAGGAAGCTGCGATCGAGCAGTGCCGGATGTCGGTTGGAAAGCCAATTGTGATGTCCTGCATGCGCGGTGGCGGCGGCAGCCTGGAGGCATGCCGGACGAAGGCCACTCCCGCAGTACGCTCTTGTGTGATGTCGAGACTGAACGCGGCAAACGGGCGTGCCAATGTCGCCGTCGCCGTCCCCGCCGATGTCACGCCGAAGATCGCTCCGGAAACGGCATTGCCGGTCGGCTTTGTCGCACCGCCGCGCTCGATCTCCGATATCACGGCGATCCTCGATACCGAGAAGCCGGACGAGAAAAAGATCGAGCAACTGAGGGCCGAAGCAGACGTGAAGCCTCCCGGCGGAGCTTCGCGCGTCTCGCTTGCGCAGTTCTATCTCGACCGTGCGGGCGCAAGAAGCCAGCTCGGTCGGCTAACGGATTCCATCTCCGATCTTGAAAAAGGGATTGAGGCGGGCCGCGGTGCTGCTCCGCCCGGACTGATGGCGCGCCTGGTTCAACTAGTGGCTGTCCAGTACGGCAGTGCGGGCGATCCGAAGAAGGCGCTCGAAACATATCAGCGGCTACTGCGCGACACCGCGAACACGCCGGGTGCGAAGGGGTTCGTACATACAGCTAATCGCTCGATTGCCAATTCGCTGATCCAGATGGGCGATATCGTTCAGGCAGAAGGCTACATGCGCCGCAGCCGCCCGGCGATCGAGGAGGCGCGAACGAGTGGCCATCCTTCCATGCGCGCAGCGTATGCGCGTTACGGCCAGAATTGGGAGGCGGAGATCGAGCTCGGGAATGCTGCCATTTTCGAGGCACGTGGACAGTTTAAGGAGGCTGAGGCTTCGCTTCGCATTGCGGAAGCCCGCAAGCGCGCAGGCATGAAGGGCCTTCTCAGTGGCGAGAATCCGCCGACGGAGTCGGCATTGCTTCAATCCATCGATTTTATCACGCTCAGTCTTGCACGCACTAAGGCCCGGCAGGGCCGTCTTGCGGAGGCCGAATCCGATGCACGTCGCGCGCTGTTGTCCCGGTTGAAGGACCAAGGCAAATATCATTACGCGACGCCGCGTTTCATTGCAGGTCTTGCGGGCATCCTGGTCGAACAGGGGCGCCAT
The DNA here is from genome assembly GCF_021044645.1 of Tardiphaga sp. 37S4. Taxonomy (NCBI): domain Bacteria; kingdom Pseudomonadati; phylum Pseudomonadota; class Alphaproteobacteria; order Hyphomicrobiales; family Nitrobacteraceae; genus Tardiphaga; species Tardiphaga sp. 37S4. The sequence goes on from NZ_CP088008.1 coordinate 577,047, forward strand.
TCCGACGCCGAAAAGCTGCTGCGCGTGGCACTCGATATCGGCAAGACAACGGGCGTTCCGGATGAAGCGCCACAAACCGTACAGATGCTTTCACAGCTTGGCGGCGTCCTTAACTTGCAGCGCAAGAGTCGTGACGCCGTCGCAGTTTATGCCCAGATAGACAGGGCAATCGCCAACTGGGAGCCGATGCGGCGTCAGGTATTCGAACTGAACGGCTCGCGTATCGCATCGCTCTATGCTTCGGGCCAGATCGAGGCGGGCATTTCCGCGGCTGACCAGTTGGTCAAGAAGCAGATCGCACGCGTAGGCGAGAGCCATTTTGATACGGCGTCGGCGCGCGGAACCCTTGCTATCGGCTTGATGCGAGCAGGACGCGATGAGGAAGCTATTCGCGAATTCAAGACCGCAATACCAATCCTAGTCGCATCGTCGCGAGAGAATACAGACGGTGACGACACAACCGTCGTTGCGGCCAAGAATCAACGCTTCCAGGCGATCATAGAAGCCTATTTCAGAATGTTGGCCAGGCAGAAGAGCCGGTCCGCAGATATCGGTGTCGAAACATTCAGCTTGGCGGACGCCGTCCGTGGCAGCTCGGTGCAGCAGGCCTTGGCGGCTTCGAGCGCGCGTAGTTCAGTCAAGGATCCCGCGCTGGCCGAGCTGGTGCGCAAGGAGCAGGATCTGTCGAAACAGATCAATGCGCAAATCGGTACGCTGAACAACGTGTTGTCCTTGTCATCGGCTGAGCGAGATGAGAAGGGCGTGCAGACGCTGAATGCGTCGATCGCCAATCTGCGCAGCGAGCGGACCAAGGCGCGACAAGAGATCAATCGGCTTTTTCCGGCTTATGCAGATCTGGTCGCGCCAAGAGCGCCATCCGTGGACGAGATTCGCGATACACTAGCGTCCGACGAGGCGATGCTATCGTTTTATTTCGGCCAGGACGCAAGCTTCGTCTGGGCGGTCCCGAAGACGGGTGCGGTCGCCTTTGCATCAATTGGGTCCAATGCCGCGGATGTCCAGACCAAGGTAGCTCAGTTGCGCGAAGCGCTCGAGCCGCAGGCGGCTATGATCTCGGATATTCCCGCTTTCGATGTGGCATTGGGATATGACCTGTATTCGTCGCTCCTCAAGCCCGTAGAAGCCGGCTGGAAGCCGGCCAGGAAACTGATCGTCGTCACCAACGGCGCGCTGGGTCTGCTGCCACTCTCACTACTGCCGACGCAGCCGTCGGTGATCAAGAAGAATGAGGAGGTTCTGTTTGCGAGCTACAGGGATGTGCCCTGGCTGGCGCGCACCCATGCGGTCGCCATGGTTCCGTCCGCAGCCGCATTGCGCACTTTGCGGCAGCTACCGCCCGGCAAGTCCGATCGTAGCGAGATAATCGCGTTCGGAGATCCGTATTTCAACACCGAGCAGCAGGCCGAGGCCGAGCAGATCGATGCAAAAATACGACTCGCCGATGCCGCCGACGCCAATACCATGCGCGGTGTGCCGCTGAAGCGGCGCAACAGTCCGAAGCTTGACGGCGTGGATAGCGCGGAGCTTGGCTTGTTGCCGCGGCTTCCGGATACGGCCGACGAATTGCGCTCGATCGCCTTGGCGCTGCGGGCCGACCCGTCGAAAGTCTTGAACCTAGGCAAGGGAGCGACGGAGAAAGCCGTTAAGTCGATAAATCTGTCCGGCTTCAAGATTATCGCGTTTGCAACGCATGGCCTCGTGCCTGGCGAATTGAATGGGCTGACCCAGCCGGCGCTTGCATTGTCCTCGCCGACTGTGACAGGTGAAGAGGGCGACGGCCTATTGACGATGGAGGAGATACTCGGTCTCAAACTCGACGCGGACTGGGTCATTCTGTCGGCCTGCAACACTGGTGCGGGCGCCGGCGCCGGCGCAGAAGCCGCCTCGGGCCTTGGCCGGGCGTTCTTTTACGCGGGCACCCGCGCTCTTCTGGTCACCAACTGGTCGGTGCATTCACAGTCCGCGCGAGAGTTGATGACAGATCTGTTTAAGCGGCAGGCCGACGATCCAAAGCTGGCACGCGGCGAAGCTCAGCGTCAGGCCATGATGGCTTTGGCTGACGGACCCGGCTATCTGAATGCCGATGGGAAGACAGAGTTTGCTTACGCACATCCGTTATTCTGGGCGCCCTACTCCATTATAGGGGATGGGGGCACCAGATAAGTTTATAGATCGCGTTGGGGGGGGGATGATGCGACGTCGTATAGGAATTTGCTTTACGTTCGCCTGCCTGATCGTGCTGTGTCAATCCGTGCCGTCGCGGGCCGCGGGGGTATTAATCACACAAGAGGAGGCCTCCTTGCCGCCGCCGAAAGGTGCAGTAGTCGTCGATCGGCGCGGTGTCACGCGTGGCCCGAAGATCGAGCTCCTTTCCGGCAGTGATAACATCCAATCGCCGACTCACTTTCAGCTCAAGTTCCTGTCATTTGGTGGAGCGACGATCGATGTTACCTCCGTAAAGGTCATTTATCTTCGTACGCCGAATGTGGACTTGACGGAACGGTTGAAGGTGTTCGTTCAACCGGCTGGCATCGATATGCCGGATGCGTCTCTACCTCCCGGCGAGCACATGCTGCGCGTGGATCTCAAGGATTCTGATGGGCGCCCCGGCAGCACGAGTTTCGTCCTCAAGGTCGCGCGCTGACGCGATGGCAATCATTTGTCCGTACTGTTTTCGAGAGAACAGCGATCCCGTACTGGTCTGTGGCTGGTGTTCCAGAGACATCGCCGTTCCCGAAGCACTGGCGAGGGAACGCAAGGACCTGATTGCCAAGCGCGATGCAGCAGTGGCTAAACTTTCCCGGATCAGAACCGAGATCGCGTCCATCCGTGCGAAGCGGAAGGGCTGAGGCGTCTTATGGAATGCCCGTTCTGCACAGAGACAATCAGGGATGAAGCCATCGCGTGCAAGAACTGCTCGCGTGACCTGCGTTTCGTCCGTCCGATCCTGCTCGAGGTCCAGGACCTTGTCAGTGAAATCGACAATCTAACGCACGCGCTGGATCGGGCCGAGGTTGCGCTGGCGCGGCTGACCAGTCCGCTCCGCTACTACGTAATTCACTTTGCGGTCTATGTACTGCTGCCAGCCGTGTTACTTGTAGCCGCCCACATTGTAATCACCATCGTCCTCAATGTTGCACCGCTATATCTGCGTCTTGCATCGATCGTGATCCCGTTGCTGTTCGGAATTGCTTCGATGCCCTTCAATAAGCTTGGGCCACTCGGCGCTTGGCTGGTGGGATTGGTCACGGCCATCCTGAGCGTAGGGTGCATGCTGGTCGTTACCGGAATCAACGACAGCGTGCCGATTGTCCCGGCATCGGTCGTCGAGTGGCGTGAGGTCGGAGAATATGTAGCCAGCATCAGTTTGGCATTCCTGTCCGGCAATGTCCTCGGGATGGTTATTTTTCGAATTTTGCCGAACACATTGGCGCAGGGTGGCAAACCCAATGCCATTGCCTTTAGGGCTGCCCGCCTGCTCGGAGAGCATGTTGGCGGAGAGCAGATGAGACGTCGTGCAAGATTGATTCAGGAGTTTGCGCAGACCGCGGGACCGCTGCTCGGCGCAGGTGCCGGCGTGGCTGGGTCTCTTTATACCGGACTCAAAGGTGTGATTGGATCCTAACTTCCACAAGCCAACGTGTGTTCCGTGCCGTTGGCCAAACGCGCTGAACAAGGTTTGTTGGCCGCTCCGCAACCGTCCGCTTCTGGCGCAAAGCGGATTGCTCAACACTGGATTCCGAACCTCCGGATAGGGGCGGTGACGAACTACGCCCAATCCGCGAAAGCACCTTATACGGCTGCAAAAATGGCATTCTGAACAGCAGGTTGATTGCGCTTGTAACAGAATGATCGTCCCCACATTGGAGTAGTCTAATCTCACTTGACTGTGGAGACCATTTCTCCCGTGGTCGCGTGCCAAATTTCAGTGTGGCCGGCGATATGCTCAACAATCTCACTTAGATGGCGAAACCGCGTCGGCTGGGCTGATATCCGCGGATGGATGTGGAGACCGAAGAACTTGGTCGATGCGACGCCTTCAGCATAAAGGCCGTCGAACGCATCCATCACCGAAAGCGCATAGTCTTCACTGGTCACCTTGCGATGGACGAGCATCTCCACGTCGTTCCATTCCGACTGGTTAGGAACGGAGATAAGCGGAGGCGTTGTCAAGGACCAAACGTTTCATCGAGTAGATGTCTGCAGTGTCATACTGCACTCACCGTGGGACCATTAAGAAGAGTTTTCAACAGATTGGCTCTCGCTCGTTGACAGAGGTCTAAGGCTTCCTTCTCCCCAGGCACTCATCTCTCGCCCGCGCACCCATTGTGCAGAGACCGGCGGCGGTGCCAATGCCTTCGCATGGCCTATGCTGGCAAGACGGTGACCAAGCACCCGCAGTGAACTCGGCTTCCGCACCGACAAGTCGTTTGCCGTGATGGACGCGATCTTGACCCTGCGCAGCCGAGTCGCATGGGCGCATGATTTCAACACCGACCGTTTCGCTTCGGCGACGTTCCAGATGCTGCCCCGTGCGAGCTTCGTCGTGAACGGCGCGGCACAGGCGCGCGATGTTGCGTTGACGACCGCATCCGCAGAGATGAAATGGACGAACGAATGGGCGGTCGTTGGCACCTTTGAAGGCGAGTTCTCGGATGTCACGCGCAGCTACGCCGGCAAGGCTGTGGTGCGGTACGATGTTTCCATGCATTCGAAACGGCGGATATCTGGCGCCGGCCAACGCGGCTGGTGGCGAACTGGCTATTATCCAATAACCAGCGCTGGATCCCATGGGAAATCCGGCCTCCAAGCTCTAGCTTGCGAAGCTGCGAGAGATGGGCCACCGAGTCACCAATGCCATGCGAAAGGCTACGCAACAATCCCATACCCCGGCCAGAGGTCACAAGTGGAATTCCAACTAGCAGGCTAGCTCCGCCCGTGCTTCCAGTGCGCCGTCACTTCCACTCCCGATTTCCTGAGGTGGACATGCTGATCGACGTGGTCGATCCAATCGACGGGAATGAAGTGATGGTGCTGCCCGTCTGGCGAGCTCTGTTTGGTAAGCTTTATCGCATGCACGCCATCCAGGTGATCGACCTTGCCGACGACCTTTTTGTCCGACGAGATGACGTCCATATGCTCTATGATTTGCGACGTGTCGACCATCTCGACCTCCTATGTTGTTGAGGCTTCTGCAACGCTAAGGATATCCGTTGGGGGGAACCGCACTCCTCCGCCAAAGTTTCATCTGTGGTTGAAATCGCGGCCAAAGTTCCACGGAAGGGCAAGATGTACGCAGGAAGACGGGGTTCGTACAATGCCGGCTCGCCCTTCGATGAGGGCTTCGTGCGGGTTCGCGGAGCTCGCGAGCACAATCTGAAGAATATCGACGTCGACATCCCCCGCAATGCACTTGTCGTTTTTACAGGGGTGTCGGGATCGGGCAAATCCTCGCTGGCCTTCGGCACGCTCTATGCCGAAGCGCAGCGGCGTTATCTTGAGTCGGTGTCCCCTTACGCGAGAAGATTGTTTAATCAGATGTCCATTCCGGAGGTGGACGAAATCGAAGGTCTACCACCGGCCGTGGCTTTACAGCAGCAACGCGGATCTCCGACGACACGCTCGTCGGTCGGCAGCGTGACGACGTTGTCGAACCTGCTGCGCATGCTATATTCGCGCGCCGGCGACTACCCGCGTGGACAACCACTGCTCTATGCCGAGTCATTTTCGCCCAACACTCCCGAAGGCGCTTGTCCTCACTGTCACGGAATCGGTCGGATCCACGATATTACCGAGGCCTCGATGGTTCCAGATGACAAGCTCACCATAAGAGAGCGAGCCGTGGCGGCTTGGCCGAGCGCCTGGCAGGGGCAAAATCTGAGGGACATCCTGGTAACTCTCGGTCATGACGTAGATACGCCCTGGCGCAAACTGCCAAAGAAAACCCGCGACTGGATACTCTTTACCGAGGAACAGCCCACCGTCCCGGTATATGCCGGTTACACGCCAGCCGAGGTGAGGCGTGCCCTCAGACGCAAGGAAGAGCCGAGTTATCAGGGCACCTTCATCGGCGCACGCAAATACGTCTTGCAGACGTTCGCAACAACGCAGAGCGCGATGATGAAGCGGCGGGTTTCGCAGTTCATGCTGAGCGGCCGTTGCCCGGTATGTCGGGGAAAACGGCTTAAGCCCGAAGCCCTCTCGGTCAGATTCACAGGTTTGGATATTGCAGAACTGTCTGAGCTTCCTTTGAAGGACGTTCGCGAGTTGATCGCACCGTATCTCCAAGGCAAATCTCAAATGCCCAAAGACCATCCGGAAAAAGCTCTCGTGGTCCAGCGCATTCTGGAAGATCTAAACGGGAGATTGGCGATTCTGCTCGATCTCGGCTTGGGATATCTCGCGCTCGAGCGCAGCACCCCGACATTGTCTCCTGGCGAATTGCAGCGGCTCCGGTTGGCGACACAAGTTAGGTCGAACTTGTTTGGCGTAGTGTATGTTCTGGATGAGCCCTCCGCTGGACTTCATCCAGCCGACACCGAAGCTCTCCTGCGAGCGCTGGACCGGCTTAAGGCAGCGGGCAATTCGCTTTTCGTCGTCGAACATGAACTGGATGTAGTCCGCCACGCGGACTGGATAGTCGATGTCGGCCCCGCGGCGGGCGTTCACGGGGGCGAGGTGCTTTACAGCGGTATCCCTAAAGGACTTGCCGACGTCGAAGCGTCTCAAACAAGGCGCCACCTATTCGGGAGCGCAACGCCCTTCGATCGAAGGCGCCGTCTCCCGCGAGGTCAGCTTCAACTTCGCGGTGTCACCCGCAACAATCTCAAGGACCTCGACGTCGACATTCCTGTCGGTGTGTTTACCGCGGTGACCGGCATCTCGGGGTCGGGCAAGTCCAGCTTGATCACTCAGTTTCTAGTCGAGAAGGTTGGAGAAATATTGGGGCACAAGAGCGGCGAAGAGGACCGGGGCGCTCCAGACGAAGGGGACCTTCTGGAAACCGCCGTTCAAACGTTAGGCGGCAACATCGTCGCGGGCATGGAGCACGTAAAACGTCTCGTAGTCGTCGATCAAAAGCCGATCGGACGCACCCCGCGGTCGAATCTCGCCACCTATACGGGGCTTTTCGATCACGTCAGAAAGCTGTTCGCGGCCACGAAGCAGGCCAAGGCACGGCATTATGATGCCGGCCGCTTTTCATTCAATGTCGCCAAAGGACGTTGCGAAACCTGTCAAGGTGAGGGCTTCGTCACCGTCGAATTGCTTTTCCTCCCGTCAGTCTACGCACCATGTCCGACCTGTCACGGGGCGCGCTACAACGCGAAAACATTGGAAATCAGGATCCGGGACAAATCCATTGCTGACGTGTTGAACATGACGGTGGACGATGCCTTCGCCTTTTTCGAGAAAGATGCGCTACTACGACGTTCGCTGGGCGTCATTCGAGAGGTCGGCCTCGGTTACATTAGACTCGGTCAGTCCGCGACGGAACTCAGTGGCGGCGAAGCCCAACGGATCAAGCTCGCCACCGAGTTGCAACGGGCTCAGCGGGGGGCGGCACTTTATGTACTGGATGAGCCGACCACTGGATTGCATCCCTCAGACGTCGAAAAGCTAATGGCGCAGCTTCAAGGCCTGGTGGATGCCGGCAACACCGTGGTCGTCGTCGAACACGACATGGCAGTGGTCGCCGAAAGTGATTGGGTGATCGATATGGGCCCTGGCGCAGGCATTGAGGGCGGGTCCGTCGTGACCGCCGGCGAACCCCAACAGGTTGCGCGCAATACGGAAAGCCGCACTGCCAAATTTCTGGAAGCCTTAATCGGTTAGAGATCCGATCAACTTGCGCCTCAGTTGGCTTTAGCGTCGATCGTAAAACTTGTCAGCCCGCTGCTGATCGATAACGCGCTACCTCGGAGAACTTGATCCGCGCCCACCGACAAGTCAGCCGCCGACCTGAAAAGGGCTATCGCTGCAGACATACCGACGAGTGAATTGAGTTCATTCTGTCTAACGCCTTTGAAGGCACTAGAGCTTCGATCGCCCGCGATAATGCTGTCCCGTCGTCACCGAACGCCTCGCCCTTTTCCTAGAGCTACTTCTCAGCATCAAAGGTTTATCGGAACTTTTCGCTGCCCCATCAATTGTAGCGCGACCGTCGCTTCCGGCTGTCAACAGGGGCGCATCAGTGGAAGACCTTCCAGTAATCCTGCTCGTAGAAGACGAAGAGCTGATCCGAAATATAGTTGAAGAGACGTTGGGCGATGGCGGATTCAAAGTCATCGTTGCCAAGTCCGGGGATGAGGCGGTTAGACTACTCGATAGTTCCGCACCCAAATACCGCGCACTGGTGACCGACATAAAGTTGAGTCCCGGCACACTATCGGGGTGGGATGTAGCTAGGCACGCACGAGCGATCGATCCTGAACTGGCTGTCGTATATATGACCGGGGATAGCGCCGCGGAATGGGCTTCCCAAGGCGTGCCGAACAGTGTCCTCCTGACAAAGCCTTTTGCACCGGCACAGCTACTGACGGCGGTGGCACAACTTCTCAACGTTGGCGGTCAAAACCCTTCTTAATTGCGCTTCATCACTATCCTCTTCAGCCGAGATTTTCCTGACCTATGACAGCCAGATTGAAGCAGCTATCGCAGATCGCGACATCGATAGACTGATAAGATTTGCATACGGAGACACTTGCAGGTGCACGACCGTTAAAGGTGAACCGATGTGCGTCTGCAAGATGTTGGCGAACGCACTTCGCTCCAAGGTTGTTACGCGCTCACTGTTCGAAAACAGGATTGAGCGCATTAGTTCAGTCTGAACGGCTCCACTTCTCCTTGATAGCAAGTGTTTTGAAGAATATTATCGAGCGTGGACTTTTGTAACTCATGACGTGCTGCCATGCCGCGCACCCGAACTCCACCTTGTCAAAATTGCGGAGCCGCCACTCACTGGATCAGATGCTCCCTCCCGGAAAAGGGCTTCGTTGTGCATTCCTACGAATGCCCAAAGTGCAGCTTCATCAATACCGCCGTTGAGCCAGATCCCGCCATCCAAGCCGCAGGCTGGTTGGAGGGCGAGCTTCGACCGATGGAGAAATAGCCGTGAGCAGGCACCTCCTTGCGAAGCCATGGGACACGGACGACGTTGCCAAGCTGAAAGCACTGGTCGACAGCGGAGCGTCTGCTCTACGTGCCGCAGCAGCGCTCCGCCGGCCATTACGTCAGTCAAAATGAAGGCGTGCGATTTGGGTATTCAGCTGCCAAGCGTACGCAAGATAAGGGCCGATCTGCGAGACAAGGGTGCTATCGAGGATCGGCGACACCGATAACCCGCTGTGGCAGCTTCTGGGTGCGAAGCGGACCTTCGATCAGGTGGCGATGGGCTATGCACGTTCAAACTAAAAGGCGTTGCAGAGGAATGCTCAGCTTTAGCCTAAGACCGTTTCTCAGCCAGTCATGCTCGATCCGCCCTCCCAGTTCTCCGGTCACACTGCGGTCGATGAGAGTGCTACCAAAGCCACGCGTCTGCGGTTTTACATGAATTTCAGGACCGCCGGTTTCGTCCCAGTCCAGACTGAAGTAGTCACCGCTCGCGTTCCATGTGACATGGATCGAACCATCCGGCCGAGACAGGGCCCCGTACTTGACCGCATTCGTCGCCGTCTCGTGCAACACTAAAGCAAGGCCCGTCACGGCCTTTGCTCCCACTGGCACATTGGGTCCGCTTATGACGATGCGGTCAGGCGAGCCATCTTCATAAGGCTGCAACACGGTGCGCACCAGCGCGTCCATCGTTGTCTGCTCGCTCTCGTGCTCAGTACCCATGATACCTGGACGGACAAGATCCTTGGCTCGCAACAGCGCGTCCAATCGGCCACGAAGAGCTTGAGCCATCTCCTTTGGGCTTCCGGCACTCCGTGCACTCAGACTAATCATTGAGTGGAAATTGGCGAAAATGTTCTTTACTCGGTGATCCGCTTCGCGAGCGAGCAATTGTTGACGCTCTTGTGCATTCTTCTGATTGGTCACGTCGATCACCACACCAACGAAGCGGTCCGGCTTACCATTCTCGCTGTAGAGGCATTCACCGCGCATCTCGACCCAGCGGATACTCCCGTCTTTCTGAAGAAGCCGATATTCTTGAACATACTTTTCCCGGGTGAGGACAGTGTGGTTCACGGCATCGGCGATCCGCCGAACATCCTCGGGATGAACACCAGCTAGATACTCCGACAACGGAGCACCTTTGTCTCCTTTGGCGGGATCGACCGAGAACATCTCAGCAAATCGCGCGTCGGAATAGAAGGTGTCGGACTGTACATGCCAACTGAACGTACCTACCATCCCAGAAGCGTTCAGAGCTTGTCGTAGTCGCTCCTCCGCGATGCCTAACGCTCGCTCTGCCAACACCTGCTGAGTAGTTTCCACGACAATGGCGAGAACGCCTTCCGGACGACCATCCTCGCCCAACACTGGGCTGTAATCGAGGTTCATCCAGACCTGCTCAGGAACGCCCGAACGATGAAGGGTCAGTTCTTGGTTGCGGTACGAGAGCGTGCCCCCGCTCAAGCCGACCTTCATCACGTTGTCGTTGAAGTCGGCCACCTCGGGCCAACCTTCCCGCACCTTTGAGCCGAACAGGAGGGGATGACGTCCTCCGGCAAAAATAGAATAGGCGTCATTGTAAATCATGATGCCGTCCGGTCCCCACAGGAGCACAATGGGAACTGGGGAGCGCAGCAGTACGCTAACCGTGGTCTTCAAGCTTTCTGGCCACTCGGGGATTGGCCCCAAACCGGTGTTGGACCAATCGAGCGCACGAATAAGAGCGCCATTTTCACCACCGCCGAACGGGAAAGGTTCGTCAGACACCGAGCCCGTCACGGCCACTCCCCTGATGCTGTTGGTACCTGTTCCAAATCAGCGGAACACAGCTATCCCTCACCATCTTAGGCGCGTTCACACAAGTGGGAAATGGCTAAAGCTGGCCTCCATGGCTGCTTTGGGGCAAAGCTGATCTGGGATGGACCTCCGCTTCGGGCGCAAAGCTGCCTTTTGATCGGCGCCAGCCATGGCTTTTCGCAACGTCACCGGGTCGGTACCGTAAATCATTGACAAGTCGGGGAGGGCCTTCGGCAACCTTGATGACACTTGCTCGGGTGAGCTCAGGGGGCGGCGCCGGTCGGCGGCGGACGTTGCCGTTTAGGCACCATTGAACTCTCTCCGGAAGCCGGCGTTGACGGAGGTGGAGGTCGTTCGTGTTTCGTATTTTGTATCTTAGCACTGCAAATCAGCCATTTTCATCCGGGGATCTTTCCGAGCTATTGCAGAAGGCAAGGGCGCGGAATGATGCGGCGCATATAACAGGCATGCTTGTCTATTCGGACGGCGACTTTCTTCAAGCGCTTGAGGGAGAGCCGGAGAATGTGATCGAAGTTTACGGCCGTATCAGCGTCGATCCGCGGCATCGAGATATCAGCTTGCTCCAGCGCGGCATTGGATATGGGGACCGGCTGTTTCCGAACTGGGCAATGGGCTTCAAGCGGGTGCCTGATCAGACGTTAGTCGACGAAGCGGTTGGGGTGAACGGCCGTGTGAAATTGCGATATCTGGATGCAATGTCGGCTCTGGATTTCCTGTTGGCGTGCAGCCAAAACCAGACGTAAATGGTGCCCTCAGACGGGCGCCCTGAACTTGAGACGGACCTCCAACCGGATGTCCGGATAGTCGCTTAGAACTTCCCGTCTCGCTGCTCGTAAGCGCCCTTGTACAGCAGAGAAGAATCGCCACCAAGCAAAACGCCGTCAAACAGCACGACGACGCCGGCTCCTCCGCGCTTACCGGGGCATTGAATGCGATGCTGTAAAGCCCGTTTTGTAGCAAAGACCTACCCTTGGCCGCGGTGGATAGCGTCTTGCAATCGCTTACTCGCGGTCTGGCTCCGCCGATGCGAGGCTTCGGAACACCCCGCCGAAAGCGAAAAAGATCCGGCGACCGTCAGTATTGTGGCGGAAGCTTTGACGCAAGGCATGGCGAATTCCTTTAAGACCGAGAAGGAACTCGAGAATAGCCTAGCTGTTTTCAAGGTATGTTCGACGATGACCACATTCTCGCATGTCAAAACGCCGGAACGGCATGTCTGATTTCCGGTCAACGCCAAATCCCATTCTCGGGAAAAAATTCCCTAGAGAGACATGACTATGTCGAAGAACACGAACGACGCCGAGACCCTATCCATGTGGGCGACGGATATCCTCCTTGAGGCCCACGCCATCGCGCCATGTCCAAATCACGGCTATATGCGGCTTCGTCACAGCCACCATGCCGTGGATTACGCAAGATCGATCGCCGAACATCGAAAGTTCTCCGGCAAGAACAAGGAGCAACGGGTGAAAGCCATCGAGAAAGTGCTCGATGGCTTGGCCGACACCTGTCCGGCCTGCGAGTGATGACCCGGAAGCTCAAGACCTACCAGACATCGATCGGCTTTTTCGACTTGGCCGTCGCGGCGCCGTCCATGAAGGCCGCGCTCGATATCTGGGGCGCCGACAGCAACCTGTTTCACCAGGGCTTCGCCAAGGAGACTGACGACCCTGCAATCGTCTCTGCAACAATCGCGCATCCCGGCATCGTTTTGCGGAGAGCGGTCGGCACCAATGGCGCGTTCGAGGAGACGAGTGAACTTCCGAAAGACCTTGCGGCCCCCAAGAAAGTGTCAGCGCCGCGGAAGCGGGCCGCGCCTCGGGTCAAAGCGGCCAAAGTTGACAACGTGGAAGCACGTCGGGCCGCGGCCGCCTTCGGCAAACAGCAGCGAAAACGCGAGGCCGACCAGCGCAAGGAAGAGCGAGCCAGGACCAAGGAGCGAGAGCGGAAAGCAGCGCAGGTTGCAAACGCCCAAGGAGCCTTTAATGCCGCTGAACAGGAGCACGACGCGAGGGAAGCCGCGATACAAGGGGAACGAGACGAAATCGACAAGCGCGCGGAAGCGGAGCGACGGCGCTGGGAGCAGCAACGCGAGAAGCTAGCTGCCAGTTTACATCGGGTGAAGAAGGGCGGCGACTAAGGCCGGCATTGGAACGGAACTCCGATCGTTCGGTTTCGTAGGCATGCAGCTTCGCAACACCGATAAAATTTGCATCGCCGCCGCGTTTCCGCTGGCGCTGATCCTCCTTGCGATCGCGTACGCGCCGTTTCTGTTCGGCCGGTCATGATGTGCCGGTTCCGCCCGACCTTTGACTTCTTACTTCGGCTCCATAACTAGGATCGTAGATCCACAGCCTTGGTAAAATCCACTGTCCAACCAGTTCAGCTTGTTTACGGAAAACACGACAGGTCCCGAAGGCCTCCGGTATGTCGACGACTTCGTTTCGGAAGCGGAAGCGCTCGACCTTATAGCCCAGGTGGCCGCCTTGCCCCTCCAGCCGTTTCAGTTCGGCCAGTATGAGGGCAAGCGTCGCGTAGCCTCCTTCGGGTTCAGCTACGACTATACGGCACGCCGCCTCGTTGAAGCCGAGCTGATTCCTGAATGGCTCGCCGATGTCTCACATCGCGTCGAGACTTTCGGTGGACCCAGTACGCGCATACAGCAAGTTCTCTGCACCGAATACGACGTCGGAGTCGGGATCGGTTGGCACAGGGACAAGCCGCACTTCGATCGGATCTTCGGCCTGTCGCTGGGCGCGATGTGCAAGTTCCGATTTCGCAGGCCCGCTTCGACCAAGTTCGAGCGTTTCACCCTCGAAGCGAAGTCCCGTTCGATCTACATGATGTCCGGCGAGGCGCGGTCGGTATGGGAACACAGCATTCCGGCCGTCGAGGCGAAACGCTACTCCATCACCTTCCGGACGATGGTCGAGCGTAGCCCCTAACGGCAAAGAATCGGATATCGAGGCGAATGGCGAAACGGACCGGCAGCGCCGATCTTCCTTTGCATGGTGGACGGGTTCCGCCATGGCTGGCCTCGCGCATGTCAGCGCTCGGTGCCGTCGTCACCCAGGCGATCGTCCACCATTACGGTCGCGACGAGTTTTTGCGGCGGTTGTCCCATCCGTTCTGGTTCCAGTCCTTCGGCGCGGTGATGGGAATGGACTGGCATTCGTCGGGGATCACGACCAGCGTCATCGGTGCTCTGAAGCGCGGCCTGGGGCCGCTGCAGCACGAACTCGGTATCCACGTCTGCGGAGGTCGGGGCCAGCATTCGCGGAAAACGCCTGACGAACTTCATGCGCTCGGCGACCGCATCGGATTCGATGGCGCGGCCCTGACACGCGCGAGCCGTCTCGTCGCCAAGGTCGATAGCGCAGCCATCCAGGACGGCTTCGATCTCTACCTGCACGGCTTCTTCGTCACCGACGAGGGCAAATGGACGGTGGTCCAGCAAGGTATGAACGGCGACAAGAAACAGGCCCGCCGCTACCATTGGCATTCCGAGAACCTGACGAGTTTCGTCGACGAACCGCACAGCGCCATCGATGGTCCGTTTCAAGGGAACGTCGTCAATCTGACGGATGCGCGCGCCGCACCTTCCCGGACGGCGCAACTGGACCTGCTGACGGCTTTGGGCCCCGACGGCATCGTCGACGAGTTCGCAGCACTGACTGGTGGCGGGCCTGCCCAGCCCCTCCTGCCGCATCTCGTCATGCCGGCGCATCACGACGTCCGCTCGAGTGATGTGTTCACCCGGCGCCTTCATGGCACGCTCGCCGCGGCTGCCGAGCGCGGGCCGCTCGACTTTCCCGAGCTACTGCTAACGCCGGGCGTCGGCGCACGGACGGTCCGCTCGCTTGCGATGGTGGCCGAGGTCGTCCATGGCGCGCCGTACCGCTTCCGCGACCCGGCGCGTTTTTCACTCGCCCATGGAGGCAAGGATCGTCACCCGTACCCGGTGCCGATCAAGGTCTACGACGAGACCATCCGCGTGCTGAAAACAGCCGTCCAGAACGCCAAGCTCGGCAGAGACGAGGAGATGCAGACTCTGAAACGGCTCGACGACCAGGCTCGCCGCCTCGAACAAACGGCAAGCGGTCCGTGCTTCGAGCATTTCGTGGATGGTGAATTACAGGCATCCTCCGCGCTCGGCGGTCGCTCGGTCTTCGGCTTGGAGGAGCGTTTCGGCGAGCGGTCGGCAGTGAAATGAACACCCGGCTGCCGCCCGTAACGCCCCTGACGCTGAAGAGAAAGGACGCGCTCGCGCTATCAGCCCTCCTAATGAAGCCGCGGAACGCGCGAGCCTGTTTCGTCTTTGCCCATGGGGCAGGCGCTGGCATGACGCATCCGTTCATGGAAGATGTTGCTGCGAAGCTTTATGGCCATGGCATCGCGACCTTGCGCTTCCAGTTCCCGTTCATGGAGAAGGGCAGCAAGCGCCCCGACAGTCCGGCGGTCGCCCATGCGGCCATACGATTGGCCGCGGCGGAGGCCCGCCGTCGATGCCGCGGGATGCTAATTATAGCGGGCGGCAGGTCATTCGGCGGGCGCATGACCTCGCAGGCGCAGGCAGAAGATCCGATCGAAGGCGTACGCGCGCTGGCATTTGTCGGTTTCCCCCTGCATCTCGCCGGCAAACCTTCGATCATAAGGGCCGAACATCTCGCGGGCATTCGGATCCCCATGCTCTTCATCCAGGGAACACGTGACAAGCTGGCGGAGCCCGCGCTCCTACGCCAAGTCTGCAAAGGCTTGAGATCGAGGGCGACCTCTCGCCTGATCGATGGTGCCGATCACGGCTTTCATATCCCGGTCCGCAGCGGACGGACCAACCAGGAAGTGGTGTCCGAAATTGCACTCATGATCTCACAGTGGGCGGAGCGCCTGAAGAATTAACCTCGGACAGCCATGAGCCGGCTGAACCCTTTCGAAGGGTTCTCCGTTGTCTCTTTGACATCTACGACGGCGTCTTGGCTTTGGTTCGACCGCCCAATTGCCGGCTCGCTTGTCCCGCCGTAGGTTCTGAGGGGAGCACCGATGTCTGACGCAGTCGATTACTTTAAAGCTTATGCCGAACGTGCGATCTGCAGAGCGCGCAACATGCGTCCGGGCAGACCGAAAGTCCTGCAGCGGGCCGTGGGTCGCGTGTATCATTGGCTCAGCAAGGAAGCCGCACTCGGCCCGAACACCGATCGCATGGACGATTTCCGCACGGCCCGTGAAGTGGAGAGGACCATCGGCCCGGAGGATGCATCGCCAGGCCGTTAGAAACCGGGCCTGCGCGCGCACGTTTTGGTTCAGGCGTACCAAGTGATGTATCTTTCTAGGAACGCCGCATTCTTCCGGGCGTTGATCGGCAGTGCTTCCGTGCGCTCCCACACACAACCTACGCTGAGGCGATCGGAAAGACGGTATAAAGCTAGCGAAGCGGCAGTTGCCATGGCTCAATATTGGAAGAAAATCACAGCAGCGGGGCGAGGAGGTTGTCCAAAGCGAAATCAACCCAAAACGAGCTCGCGGGACAACGGCACGATCGGTCAAAAAGAGATGGTCGCGGCATGTTACGAAGACAAGCGACGCGTCGGATCTTAGACAAGGCGTTTTCAAGCTGACAGATCCGACGAAAATCGCATCGTTCAAAACGTTCCGCAGGACATGGCGGTTCCCGAAAAGCAAATCCCCACCGGTCGGCGCTATCGACGCTCACATTTCACATCAATCGTGCCGGGAGGACCACGCACCTGTCACGATTAGAAGAGGCAAAAGCAGAACTGAAGAAAGAGTTCGGTCATGCATAAACGACGGCGCAAGGATACAAAGAAAGCAAGCGGCCTTCGGCTAGCATCGCAACAATGCGATCTTGGAGCGCACGATAAGGGGCCATTGATATTTTGAGATCGCGGCGCTTCGCTTCGGGAGAGATCAATGCCGCTCAAGGACCAAATCAAAAACATCGGTAGAAGGCTGGTCGAAGATCGTCCAGACAGGGAAGCGCTGTCCGGCTTTGTCCTAACGCGAAAACCCCTTTCGATGATGTTTTCGGACGACGGTCTCATTCCCAATAATCCTCGCTTCCCTGTGCTGCTCTACCGGGGAGCTATCAATGTTTCGACAAGGCGTTTTAAAGCAGCAACAATCATGGATGTGATCTTCGCCGAAAATAATTGGGGCCGGTCCTGGCGGGACACCGTCTACGATTTTGTGCATTACCATTCGCAGGTTCACGAAGTTCTTGGGGTGGCGCGAGGCCGTGCCGCCCTCGAATTTGGGGGTCCAAAGGGGCGCGTGTTGACGCTCTATCCAGGGGACGTCGCGGTGCTGCCCGCTGGAACCGGACATCGTCTCATCAAGGCAAGTCGAGGATTTCAAGTAGTGGGAGCCTATCCCGAGCAAGGGACGTACGACGAATGCACCGATAGCCGCGCCCGGCCGGAAGCAATCAAACGAATTGCCAAGGTTATCAAGCCGAGCAAGGACCCGATTTATGGAGCCACTGGCCCAATGGCGCAGCTGTGGTCCACGGCAAAGAAATCACGTTGATAAGGGGGTGGTCGGCGCCATGGCCATTTTGGGCAGCGCTTTGTAGATCTGCTCTCCGCGCAATAGAGGTCCTTGAGGTATCGAGGAAACGATCGTTGAGGTCTTTCTCGGGCATCTCGCTCTTGGCCGACAGAGAAAAAGCGCGCTAAGTTTGTCGCGATAAACGCCAATGGAGTACCCACTTGAACCTTACTTTTTCTTCCACCGCGTCACTGATGTGCGCCCTTGCCATCTGTTTCAGCGTAGCTGCATTGGGAGCAAAGGTCACCGTTCCCGAGATTCCCACTTGGTATGCGACCCTGGCGAAACCGTCGTGGACCCCGCCGCGCGCGGCATTTCCGATCGTTTGGCCTATCCTTTATTTTTTGATGGCAATTTCGGTGTGGCTGATTTGGGAGGCGCCGCCGTCCTCGCTGCGTACGCTGGCACTCGCTGCATTCGCTATCCAACTTTTGCTAAATGCAGTTTGGTCACCTATTTTCTTTGGCAATCACAATTTGCTGGCTGGACTGATCGTGATCCTGCTTTTGGTCGTTGCAATTGCGGTGACGATTGCCACCGCAATTAAAGTCAATTATTTCGCCGCGGCATTGCTGCTACCGTATCTGGCGTGGATATTGTTCGCCGCAGCTCTCAATGGTCGGATCGTATCACTCAACTGATGCCGGACCCGAAAATATACGCGCTTATTACCGGAGGCGGGAAAGCATGCGTGGTGAACCAGGCGACTATGAGGTTCTCGTGAATAGCCAGCGCACTGGCGGCACTTATGCTGATCTCAATGTCGCTATCGATATCGCAGAGAGGCTACATAAAAGTAACGCCCCTCACACCATCACTGTTCGTAGCATCTCGACTGGCGTTACGGTATGGCCGACTCCGGCGTCGTGACCAATCTTGTAACGCCTCCCAACCATTGGCAGAGGTTACCTTAGGACGAGAAAGGCCCGGCTTTCGCCGGGCCCCGGTCTTCATACATGGGCTTAGAAGCTGGTCCCGCCCCAGTTGAAGTGGTAGTTGATGCCGCCCTTAACAGTATGCGTCGTCACCCCAAGGTCCGTGAAACCGGTTAGCACTGTGCCGTAACGCTCGCTGCTATAGTCGGCGTACATGTACTCGCCCTTTAGCGACCAGTTCGGAGCGAACATGTACTCGACGCCGCCACCGACGGTCCAGCCTGAGTGAACTTTGCTCTCTGAGAAGAGCGTCACGCCAGGAGTGGTGAATGAAAGGCGGTTATCAGCCCAGGCGTAGCCGCCCTTCACGTAAAAAAGAGCCGCCCCCGAGGTCACACCAAGGCGACCCGTGACGCTGCCGAAGGCACGGATCTTATCTTCCGCGGTAACCGGGACGATGCCGAACAGCCCCGTTTCGCGGTACTTGACGTCGCCGCCTGCCGCGTCGACCTCAAGGCCCCAAACGAAGTTGCTGCCCGGCGTCTGCCAATTGTAGCCGATGGTCCCCCCGCCAAAGCCTCCATTGATGTCGCTCGACGCAGCGGTGAAACCGTCAACACGGATGCGATCCGACCAGCTATAGCCGCCCATGACGCCGGCATAGAAGCCTGACCAGTTGTAACCGACTGCGACAGGAGCCGGCGGAGCCTTCGTATACGGGCGGGCCGCCAAATCGGCGGCCGAGGCCGATGCAGCGCTTAAGGCCAAAGCGGCCGTGGCCAACACATACTTGTTCATTGGAATCCCCTATAAGTTTTTCGCGATTCCAATATTATTTCCGCGTGTTTCCCAAGGCTGTCACCAATCCGCCACAGCTTGGATTTTTGAAACGGGCTGAAGAGCGAAGGCAGGCCGCCGATTTGGTTCTTCACGCTGGTCGCGAAGTCCGCGGCGGGTCCATTTTTAAAGAAAATAAGTGCAGAACTGGCAGGACGATTTCGATCTCGGATGGACGCTCCGCGACATCTACGCCAACTGGCTGAAGCTGTCGCCGATTACTGAAAGTCAACTCGGCGAGCCGGTGGATAGGGCTGGTCGAGGTCTTGAAGGACCAGGCCAAACTGACTGAGGCAGGCTCCGGAAGATCCGCTAGCAGCCGTTACTTAAGGCCTTGTGGGCACCTCAGTGCCCCCTAACTCCCTCTCGTTTGTTTGGTTTAATGGCATAAACCTGTGGAGTTTGGCGAGCCCGCGCTCATTGGCGTTCACTACGCGTCAACACTCGAGAGCGATGCTGCATACGCTCGGGCCTTTTCGAGCGCTCTAACTTCTACCTGTCGTACCCGCTCCCGTGACACGCTCAACTCTGCCGCCAGCTCATCAAGTGTTAGAGGAGTGTCCGACAGCCATCGTGCTTCGATGATGCGCCGCTCGCGGGCGGTCAATTGGGCGAGTGCTCGCGTCAGCACCTGCCGCCGCCAGTTAAGCTCGCTACGTTCCGCGACATCTTCTTCAAAATTGGAGTCAGGATCAGGAAGGCGCTCCAGCCACTCAGCTCCCTCTTCGTCGTCCTCTCGTGAAGTCGCATTGAGCGACATGTCTCCGAGGAACCGGCGGTTCATCGCAATGACCTCGCGCTCGGATACATTCAAGCGACGCGCGATCGTTGCGACGTGGTCGGGCTGCATATCGGCCTCTTCAAGAGCTGCGATCTTGCTCTTCAAGCGGCGCAAGTTGAAGAACAGCCGCTTTTGGGTGGACGTAGCGCTAATCTGGACGATCGACCATGACCGCAGGATGTAATCTTGGATCGTTGCCTTGATCCACCAGCTGGCGTAGGTCGCAAGCTTGAAACCTTTAGACGGATCAAATCGCTTCACGGCTTGCATCAGGCCGATGTTACCTTCCGAAATGACGTCGGCGATAGGCAGCCCATAGCCGCGATAGCGCATCGCCAACTTGGCGACCAGACGGAGATGGCTTGTCACAAGATGATAGGCAGCGTCCCTGTCGCCGTCTTCGCGTAAGCGCCTGGCGTAGGCGAGCTCTTCTTCAGGCTTGAGGAGTGGAAACTGCTTGATAGCGGTGAGATAATTCGTAAGGCCTTCTCCAGCGGCCAAGGCTGGAAGTGCGAAGTGAGTCATCCCTGCCTCCTGACGATTTCGCGAGTGATCAGCGCGATGCCAAATGTCACGCAGGTCCGCGACGGCCGAAGCCATCGCGGAACGATTGCACAAAGCGATCGATAAAGGCGTTAGGCCGCCCTGGCTTCAAGTTGCTCGACGTTAGAACGGGAAGCGCCGTTGATTTCGATCTTACGCGGCTTCATAGCCTCGGGAATTTCGCGGATCAGGTTGATCTGCAGCAGGCCGTTCTCGAAAGTCGCGCTGGTCACCTGGACGTGGTCGGCAAGGTTGAACTGCCGCTTGAACGCGCGACCAGAAATGCCCTGGAACAGGAAGTCACGCTTCTGTTCGCCCTTGCGGCCCTCGACCGTCAGAACGTTCTGCTCTGCCGTCAAGCTGATCTCGTCCGGCGAGAAACCCGCCAGAGCCAGCGAAATGAGGTATCGGTCGTCCCCGACACGCTCGATATTGTATGGGGGAAAATGGTCCTCGTTGGCGCGTTGTGCGGCATCCACGAGGTCGAACAGGCGGTCGAAGCCAATGCTTGAGCGCCAAAGCGGAGCAAAGTCGTAAGTCTTCATAGCCAAATCCTCCAATGAGCAAGATGGGTATGAGCAGGCGCCGGACACCCCCGGCGTCCGCCTCACACTGGACCCAACCTCTGGCGTCCAGCAGCACTAAAATAAAAAAAACTGGCGGAAAGTTTCAAGGGGGGGCGCAATTTTTTTTGGCTTCCGCCAGGGCACGCCCGAGTAAGGGGCGATTAGCCGATTGCGGTCGAGACGACTGATCGCGAGCCCGCCAGATGCGGCGGGCTTCTCGCGCCGACGGGCGTTTCATCACTGGCTTTCCTTCTTCGACAGCAATGCCATCCGATGCCCCAGGCGGTACGAACGCATTCCTTGTCCGGGGTGAACGGACTCCTCGACTCTCTGACGGTCGCAAAGCCTATCAGCTGAATAATTCGCAATCGCGGCGGTCAGCTAACCTGGCCAAACGGAAAATTGGAACCTGACGGCCGGCAACGAATTGACCAAATTCCGAATTTTATTGAATTTATGGGGTCACGTGAGCCTTTTTCTCAGTCCCGTTCGAAGCACTTCGAGTTGTGGCGACCTTGTACAGCTGCCGACAGCTGAGGACTTGGTATGACGGGAATGATGGCTTCGGAGCTGCGTAACGAGGTGCTTTCCACATTAGGCGATCATATACGCCAGATATCAGACCCTGATGACCTTGCGTACGCCGCTGCGGAAACCTTAGGGCGGGCTTTCGGTGTCAGCCGCGCCGGATATGGAACAATTGACCCTTCCGCTGAAACGATCACGATAAGCCGTGACTGGAATGCGCCGGGCATAACAAGCCTTGCTGGCGTTCTGCATTTCCGCGACTACGGCAGCTACATTGAGGATCTGAAGCGCGGCATGACCGTCGTGTTTGCTGACGCTCAGAAAGATGGTCGAGTAGGAGATCAAGCGAGGGCCCTCGAGCTTATTTCAGCACGCGCCTTGGTGAACATGCCTATCCTTGAGTCAAACGGCGTAGTGGCGTTGCTCTATCTCAACAATGCTGAAGCTCGAGAATGGTCAGACGCCGAACTTGACCTCGTACGGGAGGTCGCTGACCGGACCCGGACTGCGGTAGAACGTCGTAGAGCAGAGGCAACTATACGGGCGAGTGAAGCCCGTCTTGCCTTTCTGGATGAACTCGGCAAAGAGACCGCGAAGTGCAGGAGGGCCGACGAAATTCTATCAATCACGACCCGGATGCTAGGCCAGCACCTCAACGTGTCTAACTGCGCCTATGCTGACATGGATGAAGATCAGGACGGCTTCACTATTCGCGGGGATTGGGCAGCACCTGGCGCGAAACACATCTTGGGTCACTACAGCCTTGCTGACTTCGGCAAAAAGGCCGTTCAAGAGCTCGGTAATGGCCGGCCGTTGATCATCAATGACAATGCTCAAGAATTGGATCCGGAAGAAGCCCAAACCTTCCAGGATATTGGGATCGGATCCACCATCTGCATGCCCTTCGTCAAAGAAGGCTGCTTAACGGCATTGATGGCAATACATCATCAGACCGCTCATCGCTGGGCCGCTGGCGAGCTGGCCCTTCTCGGGGAAGTTACCGAAAGGTCGTGGGCTCACATTGAGCGGGTCCGTTCTGAAGAGGTGGCGCGCGAAGCCGCAGAACGCCTCGGCCTTGCTAACAACGCAGCCGGTATCGGAACGTGGGACTTTGACCCGATACATAACGTCCTTCGCTGGGACGCGAGATGTAAAGCCCTGTTTGGCCTGTCCTCCCAAGCCGAGATTTCATATGAAGAATCGTTTCTTGCGGGGCTCCATCCTGACGATCGCGATCGTGTTCATCGCGCGGTGACCAAAGCGCTGGACCCTTCCTCCCCCGAGACGTATCGCATCGAGTATCGGACGATTGGGATCGAGGACGGAATCGAACGTTGGCTCGCTGCGACGGGGGACGCAATATTCGTCAATCACAACGCAGTGCGCTTTGTTGGCACTGTCATTGACATCACGGCGCGTAAGAAAACCGATCGGCATCTCAGAATCTTGAATGACACGGGGGCAACCGTCGCCAGGGAGCGTAATCTGGAGACCATTGTCCAGACCGTTACGGATGCTGGCCTTGAGCTCTGCGGCGCGGAATTTGGGGCATTCTTCTACAATGTTCTCTCGCCTGAGGGCGGGAGCTACATGCTCTACGCGCTCTCAGGCGTGCCCAGATCGGCATTCGCGAATTTTCCGATGCCGCGAAATACAGCCGTGTTTGAGCCGACGTTCCTTGGCACGGCGGTGGTCCGATCGGAAGACATCCTCGCCGACCCGCGATATGGCAAGAACGTTCCCCGCAAGGGAATGCCCGAAGGCCACCTTCCGGTGCGCTCGTATCTTGCGGTACCGGTCATCTCGCGCACCGGCGACGTTTTGGGGGGACTGTTCTTTGGCCATAAAGAAACCGGCAAGTTCCAGGAAGAACATGAAACGGCGCTTTTGGGGATTGCGGGGCATGCGGCGACAGCCATCGACAATGCGAGACTGTTTGCAGCCGCCGAAAGGGAGCTCGCCGAGCGAAAACGGGCCGAAGCGGAACTGCAGGCACTCAATATCAGTCTGGAGCAGCGCGTGGCTGCAGAGATTGCCGAGCGTTCGAAGGCGGAGGAGCAGCTGCGGCAGGCCCAAAAGATGGAGGCGGTTGGCCAATTGACTGGAGGGATAGCTCACGACTTTAACAACATGCTCGCCGTGATCATTGGCGGCTTGAATTTAGCCCGCCGGAAGCTGGCAAAGGGTGACTTTGACATCACCCGCTTCATCGATGGAGCCCTGGACGGCGCGAACCGGGCGGCCACTTTAACTCAGCGTCTACTGGCCTTTTCCCGTCAGCAGCCCTTAGCGCCGGAAGTTATCGCCGTGAATCGTATGATTGCGGGTATGAGCGAGCTCCTCGATCGGTCGCTGGGTGAGATAATCGGAGTCGAGACGGTGCTCGCAGCGGGTGTGTGGAATGTCCAAGCCGATCCGGCTCAACTTGAGAGCGCGATACTCAACCTCGCAGTCAATGCACGTGATGCCATGCCTCAAGGAGGGAAACTGACGATCGAAACGATGAACGCGTCCGTGGATTCGGCGTATGCCCGACAGTACTCAATTGAACCGGGTCAGTTCGTTCTCATCGCAGTGACCGACACCGGCGCCGGTATCAGCGGCGATGTGCTGAACAAAGTTTTTGATCCGTTTTACACGACCAAAGAGGTCGGAAAAGGCACGGGCCTTGGCCTTAGTCAAGTATACGGCTTCGTGCGTCAGTCGGGCGGTCATGTAAAGATTTATTCGGAGCTTGATGTTGGTACGACCGTGAAAATCTACCTGCCGCGTTTCTACGGCGAGGTTACGACCGATGCTCCGACTGGGGCGGTGCGCGCAGACGTGGGGCAGCATCAAGAGCTGGTCCTGGTGGTTGAGGACGAAGAACGCGTGCGAGCGATTTCTGTCGAGACGCTTCGAGAACTTGGCTATTCGGTCATACAAGCTGCAAGCGCGCGAGAAGCTATTCACCTCATTGAGAACGGCTCACGGCCTGATTTGGTTTTCACGGACGTTGTGATGCCCGAAATGACAGGCAGTGAGCTCGCAAAAGTCCTCCAGCCGCTGTTGCCCGACGCCAAGATTTTGTTCACCACGGGCTATACGCGAAACGCCATAGTCCATAATGGCGTTCTGGACGCGGGTACGCATCTGATCTCAAAGCCTTATACAATCAACGATCTTGCAGAAAAGGTCAGGGCGTTGCTTGACGGCCTCTAAGTACAAAGCTGCGGCGCCTTAAGCTGAATGAAAACAACAGATACAGGAGCTCTGGCTGCCGACGTATTCCCTCGATCAGCGCGATCAATTGACGCTCCTCGGCTAATGCCCATCAGCCAGATCGAAGGTGCACGGAGGCCTCAATATCAGGAACAGACAGCAAATCGATTGGGATATACGCACTTGGATTATGTAAGCAGAAGTGGATGATTTGGTCCCGCTGCGAGATTGGTGAGTGCAGATCAATAGGTCTCGCCGCGTCAGGTTTTTCGACGATGCCCCGATTTCTTACGTCTTGACAGCGCAAGTCAGATCGAGGAAATGCGGCCTCCCGCTAAATTTCCGACGTCACGATGGTCAAATCCGAACTTGTTCAACGCATCGCTAAGCAAAACCCGCGCCTCTACCAGCGGGACCTTGAGAACATCGTGAACGCGATTCTCGATGAGATCGTCGCTGCGCTGGCACGCGGTGATCGGGCTGAGCTTCGCGGTTTCGGCGCATTCTCGGTAAGGCATCGCCCCGCTCGTGCAGGCCGCAACCCACGTACTGGAAAACATGTTACCGTGCACCAAAAGAGCCTTCCGTTCTTCAAGGCCGGAAAGGAAATGCGCGATCGCCTGAATCGCGAAAATGCCGCGCCGGAAATGAGCGCTGCCTCAAGACCGGCCGCTGGTTTTTCGGGGAGTTAAACCAGCTTTGTCTAATCGTAGGGGGAAGTCTGAAAACATTTTAGGCGCGATCGCCAAGGACCGGCGCTTTCCTCACGCGCAGATTCTTTCCTGTCTGGGGAAAATGCATACTGCGTGTCACAAACGAATAGGCGGAAACCTCAACGACATCCGCTACTTTATTGGCAGCGAGGTATGCAGCACCTGGTACGCACCTGCGTACTGCGTACCGTAGGATAACGGTCTGTTGCCGGATGCTTAGCGGCGCGTGCCTTTAATGAAGTTTTGAGACGAGCTTCGAAAATAGGCCGTTCCGATACAGAAGCCACAGCTCACGAGATGTCTTTTGCTGTTTGCTATCGGACACGTCCATTTCTCCGCATTACGAGCGCACGATGCCTATTGATCGTGAACGTTCAGCCACAATTGGATTGCTCGCGCGGCACGCATCCACTCGCTGGAGCTTTGGGGGACGCTTCGGCCGTGCTGATATCCAGCCAGATCGCGGATCGCAGTCAAAGCTGCTCGTTCAGCTTCGGCCATCGCGGGAGAGGTGTTCGTAGTAACCTGCTCGGTGGCCAGGCCGTTCAGCAGAATGCGGGCTTCCTGCTCGGTGCTGATCGCGGCGACCTTCAGGATCGATCTGCAGTAACGGGCTTTAATGAGGCTTTGGTCGTCGCTCATTCGAGAGCGCTCGGCGGCTTGGGCATTTGGCAGCGTAGGAAGGTCAAACTGGTTGGTCGTTTCAAGATGCAGCCTTGGTCGATGGGACCATAGAACAGGCAATTGCCGGCTTAGTTCCCGGCCGTGAAGGCAGATCAAATTTCTTTCAGGAGGTAGCGAGCGCGGAGTTGCTTCTCTATTCGCACCACAGCCTTTGTTAGATCGGGATAGTGCCGGCGTTCGGTGGCATTCGTCAACGCGGACCAATTGCCGTTACCGATTGGAATAATCGCAATCCCCGCATTGGGAAAGTTGGAGCCTGCCAGCTCCTCGTGAAAGAGCCAGATCAGCTCGTTGGCGGTCGCTTTCTTTTTAAGCATGGAGGTCAGACTTCAGGACGTGGTGGGAGTCTGACATCCTGTAAGGGATCACTCCGGGGCGCGCAATTCATATTGATGGCACAGTTTGTTTACCGTCATTTCCAGCGCGCCACGCAAAGCACCTGGATCAATTCGACCTTCTGTGAAGGCATACAGAGTCCAATTCGTATCGGCTCGAAGGTCACTGTATTGGAAGTCGACTGCCTCCAGCGTCTCGCAACCTGGGCGTTTTCTCATCTCCGCGAGGACTTCGCGCTGTAGCTCCTTTTTAGAAAGTATCACTTTCATCGATTGGCTCCGGCGAGTTTTCCAGAAAAAAGCCGCTGTGGCGGATCGTTCCCGGTCGCGAAGGTTCAGCAATGAATGATCACTCTGTCGCCATGTTTCACGTCGCCCTTAAGGTGGTCATCAAACGTGCAATCATCGTGCTCGATGCGCTCGGCGACTCCGAGATGAGGTGTCAGAACCAGGGGCAGGTCTGGATAGGGCGATCAACGAGGTGCGCTGGCTGAGGGTATATTCACTGACAACGCTCACCTTGAGTGAAGAAATGTGCCCGCCCCGGAGACGTCCGCGGCGGCCGCAATTGTTTCTGATTGTCTCGCCAATAGTCTGGCAAATAGAAAGGCCGGCATTCATTTGCCGGCCTCTCACTGACGTCAGCAGTCTTTAGAAGGTGCCGGTGCCGAAGTTGCCCAGATTGAAGCGGTAGTTCAGGCCCGCTTTGATCGTGTGCTCGTCGTTTCGGAAGCCGCCGATAGCAAACGTCGGAGTGACGAAACTGGTCGTCCCGAAATCGTAGTACTGATATTCGACCTTGCCCGACCAATTCTGGCTGAACAGATATTCGAGACCGCCGCCAACTGTGTAGCCATCCCGTCCACCATTGCCGGTGAAGCCGTTGGTAAAGCGCGAGTCGGCCCAGGCGTAACCGCCCTTTACGTAAAGAAGGGACGGGCCCCATGTGTAACCGAGACGGCCGGTAACCGAACCGAGACCGCGGTTTGCAAAGCTGCTGCTGGTGTCAATGAAGCTGTAGTTCGCTTCCAGACCAAACACCCAGTTAGGCGCGAACTGTGTGTCCCAACCGATCTGACCGCCGCCCATGAAGCGACCGTCGTCACCGCCGCCGAGAACGTTGTTCGAATTGCCGCGGAAGGCGCCGCCGACGTGACCGCCGATATAGAAGCCGGTCCAATTGTAGATTATCGCGGGCGCCATTGCGGGCGCCTTGGTGTAGGGACGTGCCGCCATGTCGGCAGCCGAGGCCGATGTTGCAGCGAAAAGTAGCGCGGCCGTTGCGAGTAAGTACTTTTTCATGTGTCGCTCCATTTTGAATCTGTAGCGAGATCGTATGAACTAATCCGCCCCACTACCGTCTCTCAAAAGGCACACACGGGGACGATCGCGCCGAAGTTGTCAGCTGCAGGCGGGAACAAATTAAAGCGTGCGGCACCCGCTACCGTCTGGTTCCATGCGTAGGAAGAGCGACGTTGAGCATCCAGCTGATCGGCAAGCCTTGATGGCAGCATGCCGGCGTGACAGGCCTGATCATGGGCACGGATCGAGGCGGGACACCTCCGATATCCAGACTTCGGTATTGAAGCTGTCCGCCTGCAGCACCGGGAGCGAGGCGGGTTTCGCATTTAACGGGCGATGCTAGTGATGTCGTTGCGCAGCATTATTCTAACCCGTACTCTCGTTCTTCTGTCTATCGTCCTCGATTTTCGCGCTGCAGCGATCATGTATCGTTATTGCGAGTGTCGGCGATCCGCACCTGGGTGCACTCGAAGTCCGTTTCTTCGGAATGTGGGCGACAAGCTCTACTGACTAATGGCAATCTGACTATTCGTTACGTTCGACCAGAGACGGGCTATCGCCTCGGAGAAGAGCTCGTGCTTCTTGGATCAGTTCGTTGGCGATCTGTTCGTTGATCAGAAAATCGTAGTGCCCATCTCGGGTGACTAACGTCAGAGTACCAAGGAGCGGGGAATCGTGTATCGACATCACGCCCACATCGAGGGCCAGCAGCGCCTCGAGGTCATCCTCGGCGGGCATGTTGAGTGGTTTGTCATGCAGGGAAGCCGCTGGTTTCTTTGTCATGCTTTGAGCTTACCCGAGCGCAGTACGACATTTGGAAAGTCGATGAGATCTGGCAAGGTGGGTGTCAGCATGCGGGACACTCATCGCTCAGCCCATCGAGCACGCTCTCGACCGCCGCGATCCGCTTCTTTTTGTTTTTGCCCGAGAATGTTCGGTGTACTGCCAGTGACAGAGCGTAGTCCACAGCGTGATGGCTGTGTCGCAAGCGCTTATAACCGTGGTCGGGGCATGGAGTGATCGCGTGCGCTTCCATCAGTAGATCTGCGGCCCACATCTCTAGTTCATTCTCAGTCTTTCTCTTGGGCATGGTTAGGCCTTCTTGGTTCGTTTCGGCTTTGGAGGAGGCTGCTGCGGGATCGATCGAAATATTACGTCGCCGATGACGTGCCGCTCGGTCGTCTCGATGCTATCCGCTGCGAACGAGAGGCGATCACGCCAATCCCGTCCCATGGGATCTGCTCTCGTCGCAATGGCGCGGGCCACATCCTCGGTCTCGGCGGGGACGATGGCAATCTGTCTGCTCTTCTCAAGCAGATTCAATGCAGGCGTTAACCGCCACAATCGATTGGTTTCGGGAACCAAAACGGGTGGAGCGGCGATCTCGGTGACGGGTTTGTCTTCGTCGGACATAAGGGGAAAACGACAACCAGCACGCCATGTTCCTTGGAGAGATGGGGAGCAGCCGGGCGTGCGCTTATTACCGGGATCGATGATCTGCGTAACCAGCAATCACGGCCCCTACGGCGATGCCGATAATGATGCCAGCGGTCACGTTCCTGATGGCAATGCCGAGGACAGCTCCAAGGCACACCCCTAACGCAATGCCTAGCCCCATCCTCGAAGGATGTTGTTCCATCGGATTCCAAACCAATTGGGATAAGATAGCTTAGGGAAGCGGCGCGCTGTAAGTCCAGATGTTTAGGGCGCCGGTCGGGTCTCTTCGTGGAAAAGGCAAACGCGAGGTCGAACCGGAGCGCAAATCTAACATCAGGCCTTATGCGCCATCACCGCCAAGAATGAAGCGCCGTCCTCGAAGAACAAATCCTTCATCATCGAGGAGATGGCCCCGAGATCGTGCGCCGCTATTGGGAAAGGCATCACGTTCGCCTTGACAGGTTTTTGGAGCGAATTCGTCCGAGCGCGCACGCTTAAAGAGGCGGCCCAGCGCCCGTTTGGACTCAGGCGCCGAGCCTAACCAACAGCCGCTGAGGAAAGCTGCCGGCTTCGTAAAAAATCAACGCAAACCTAATTCGTTCCTCGGGGAAGATCGGCCCGACGGCGGATGGGATCGACCGCCGGGCCGCCTCACTGAACTCGGTGCGGAATGATCCCGAGCCCGGTGATGGAAATTTAGAGAGGCCCGGCGGCGGTCGAGTTGGGTGCAAGGGTACGCCGCCGAGCCCGGAAGGCAGACACACAGAAACTGCCGACCGCGGGAAAAATTGGCAAAAACAGATTTAGTTCCAACCAAGCCCGGCAGCGAGATGGCCCGACGCTCAACCGAATCCATGAGCGCCGGGCCTAGCCTAAGCGTGGCTTCTAGGGTCACGCCGACCATCGACCTCTAGCATCACAACCCAAGGAACCTCAATGATCCGCCTGTTCTCCGCGTGCGTTTTGCTGTGCGCATTTTAATTCACCGGCGTTTGCCCAGAAGTTTCTCGAAGGCGTTGTCTCGATTGGCGTCAAGTTGACCAAGGAAGAAACGTGCATCGCGAGCCAGTACGGCGTTGGGGATGGCTACCACGGCCGTAGGACGGCTTCGGGCGAACGGTTCAACACCTACGCCCGATGGCCGCGCACAAGAGCCGGCGCTTCGGTAGCCACGTCACGGTCACGAACAAGAACAACGGCAGATCGGTGCGGGTCCGCATCACGGATCGCGGCCCGTTCATCAAGGGGCTGCATCGACCTGTCTCGAGCAGCAGCCAACGCAATCGGCATGGGCGGGATCGCGCGCGTAACCGTTCAGTAGCCCACGAGGCCCGAGAGGGCGACCGGGATGACCCGGTCATGTTTACGGTGCGATTCTCAGCCGGCGAGA
The DNA here is from genome assembly GCF_021044645.1 of Tardiphaga sp. 37S4. Lineage (NCBI taxonomy): Bacteria > Pseudomonadati > Pseudomonadota > Alphaproteobacteria > Hyphomicrobiales > Nitrobacteraceae > Tardiphaga > Tardiphaga sp. 37S4. The sequence goes on from NZ_CP088008.1 coordinate 607,756, forward strand.
AACTAGGCGACTTGAGACAGAATCCAGTTATCATTGACGTCGCCGGTGGCGGGCGGGGAGAATACCGTTTCGATGTCGAAGCTCGTGTACATGCGGCGAAGAGCTAAGAAGCATGGAGGCCCTGCGATGTGGATAACATTAATGGCTTGCTTCGCTTGTTTTCTGATCGGCGGATATGCGGGCCTCTGCCTTGGTTACTACTCCGGTACGGAAGTGGTCCGGGAAGAGGTGCGAGAGTTGTTGGACAGACGGTGGCCGATCGCAGGTCAGTCGGCAGTCATTCAGGACAACAGCGGCGCCTTCTCCGCAAACTGAACGACGGCCTGTCGTCAGGAATGCCTCCATTTAAGTATACTCCGGCGCGTTCCTCGACCCTCCGCGCTCGTTCTTGGTATTTCACCGCCAGAGCATTTAGCTGATCGGACACTGATCGATACCCGCCGAATTTCGCAAACTCTTCGCACCTTCGAGATATCGCTCTCAGGCGTGCAGCCGTTGCGATCGCTTCTCGTTGGGGCGCCGTCAGAGCCATCGACGCACTCGGCACAGCGCTACCAATCGATCCACAATCTCGAAAGTGGTCTTTTGCGCAGTTCGATACGCTCTCCACCTTTGGCAGACGTGAGTCTGGCCCTTAGCAAGCAAGACCGAAAACATGATTGAACCGCCATGTTGCGGCGCATAATCTTTTATTGCCGAGAAGGTAGCGTCGATATGGAGGATGGAAATGCCGCACGAATATCGGGTGTGGACCGATGATGATCTTGCAAAGTTACGAGATCTGGCTAGCAGATCTCCTGGCGATATTTCCAGAGAGTTGAGACGGACGCGAACGGCCACCGTGTGCAAAGCTCACCTGCTTGGTATTTCAATGCGTAGGCCTGCAAATGCAGGACGTCCACGAAATTGGTATAAGTAGCCGCAGGGATCGTTCACCTAGACTTTAGTTTTCGGAGCGATTCGAACGCCCGACCCTCACAATCGAAATGCGGTGCTCGTTCATGGCATTGCAACATTTTCCCGATTGGAACTTAACGACAGTCTTTTTTGTTCTTCCCCGACAAACGGGGCGTGATGGATGGTAGAAAAGGCCGGAACGGAAGCGTTGCGCAAGCGACGGATGGTGCACATCGAACAAGCGTCACCCAAAGCAGAGCGAAAGCCCCTACCTTTAGGAGCTGACGCGCGTAGGAACTCCCGGGTCGTGCTTGCCCTGGCCCTTTTCGGCCTCGGGGCATGGACCGCCTCCGCTTTTCTGCCGGCCCTGATATGGGCCACCATTCTCGCAATTGCCCTGTGGCCGCTGTACCTTAAGTTTGCGGGGCGCTTTTCGTCAGGTCCTTCAAGTCTGGCAGCGTTCATCTTCACCGCAATCGTGGCTTTGGTGCTGTTCACCCCACTTTCACTTGCCATCTACCAAATCGCGCAGCAAGGCGACGTTCTTGTGAGGTGGCTAAAGCAAGCCAGCGAGAGCGGTGTTGAGGTGCCGGATTGGGTCGCGCGTCTACCGCTCGTTGCGGAAACTCTGCAAACTTGGTGGCGCGCCAACCTTTCGAATCCAAAAGCTGCAGCGGCATGGCTTCAAACTGTTAACGCGGATAATGCGTCGGAGTTGTTTAAAACATTCGGCTCACAGCTGCTTCATCGTCTTTTTCTGTTGCTGTTCTCTCTCCTGACCTTGTTTTTCCTCCTCCGCAATGGTCGCGCCGTCACGAGCCGTTTCCTCGAGACGTGCGACCGCCTTATCGGCAATCCAGGAGAGGGACTCGTCGAGAAAATGGTCGAAGCGACGCGCGGCACGGTCAACGGTACAATTCTCGTCGCTGTGGGCGAAGGACTGCTTATTGGTGTCGGCTTCTTAGTCGCCGGTGTACCGACCCCCGTGATGTTTACTATAATAACGATAGCATTCGCGATGTTACCGTTCGGAGCCTGGTTGGCTTTCACCGCGGCGGCATTAGTTCTGGTCTCCGGCGAAGGCAGTGGGTTAGCGGCCGCCGGGGTGTTTCTATGGGGGGCGATTGTTATGCTTGCTGGCGATCACTTCGTATGGCCGACCCTGGTCGGTGGTTCGGCGCGACTTCCCTTTCTTCTAGCATTTGTTGGTATCTTCGGAGGTATTGCTGCGTTTGGCCTGTTCGGCTTATTCCTAGGGCCTGTCATTATGGCAGCACTACTGACCGTGTGGCGCGAGTGGATCTTCCGGCCAGTGCCGCAGTAACTTTGTCCTCCTTCTTGAAGAGCTCCGCAAAATGAAAGATTTCCATATGAACTACGCTAGCAACTAATAAACCAATGAGGTGCCTTTGCCGTCACAACATAAGTAATGGTCCAAAGATCGTGGCCCGCGGGAGGGGCCCACACGGCAGAAATCAGCTTTAAGTCAAGGCGTTCTGCGCGGAATTTATTAGTTTCTCAAGCCGATCCCCGGCATTGATGTAAACCTTCAGCGCCGCGAAGCTCGCGCGCAGGCAACGAAATAATGGGTCTAGCCGCGTCTCAGCAAGAATTACTCGACTAGAGGGTTCACTAGATCGCGCCCGTCAGCAGTGGCGAATCCGCGCGGCAACGAAAGGCAACTCGTCGTCTTACAACACCCGACCGGCGAAACGGCCGCTCTTGGCGCACGGCCATTGTAAGGTTGAGTGCCTTGCTGTGAGTGACCTCCAGCCCGCATGTGGCTCGCGTAGACGGCTTGCTTCAGGCTCGCCCACAGGCGTCATGCGCGCCATCGAACGGCTTGGCCTAATAAATCCAAGCGAAATCTAAAGCCCCCGTCGTCCGCCTTAGCCGCTGTTCAGTACAGGACTTGCGGCAGCCAAGGTTAGCGAGAAGATCGGCGCATTCAATTCGATCTACTACGTTCCACCTAACTCACGCGACCTCACGTCGATAGGCAGCTCCAGATCCGCGAGCACCCATCCAATGCGGCATCGCTGCGCCGTCGCGGTGGCTGCCGCCGACGCTGGCGGCGGCCACCGCGATCACAGCGCCCAGCAATATGGCCGCCGCGACGGAGAAGGCCAGGATCACTGAACTCCGTCGAGATTTGGCTATCGACGCTTGAGAGGTTGCAATCGCGGCATCGACGCGTTTTTCCGCCTCTGCGCCGGCGAGACCGGTGTTCGCGGCAACGAGTTGAGCAAGATAAGATCGATCCTCGCTGCTCATTCCCGAGTGGCTCGACGAGGTCAAGAGAATTCTTCCCGCCTCCGCACGTTCCTGCAGAAGGTCTACGTTTGCGGCGCGACGCAAGGGCCTGAACAGGCGGTCGATCTCGTAGCTTAGCAAAGGCTCCGCAGCGCTGGTGCGTGCCGACGATCCGTTACTGTTCGGCCGCGTTAGTGTCGCGCTTCCAATGAAGGCCGCAAGCGCTACGCCAAGAACAACGGCAAGCGCCCACGCAGCGAGTCCATGTAGACCATCGCGCTGTTCAATTTCGGCGGTATCCAAAGCAGCGAGACCGACATTTGTCCGCCCGGCAATATAGCCTCCCACTCCGAAACTCAGCGCGGCTTGGAGAATGAGATAAAGTCCCGACAATATCCAAAGCGCAGCGGAGGCGTCCCGCCAAGTCGGAGCCGTGGATGAAACGCCAAGTCCGATCGTTACGCCAAAGGCCAGCAGAATTGACGAAAGCGCGGTCGCTATGAGGGCACCGAGGATTACGGGCGTCCAGCTCAAATACCTTGAGGGGACTTCAATGGAAGCTGCGGCAGGTTCAATCGATTTAATCATCTCAGCGCAGCCCGAAGAATGACAACACGGCCAAGATGACGACGATTAATCCCACCAGATAAATCAAACCATTCATCGTTCTTCTCCTCGTTTTGTTACCGTCAGAGCCTGCAGTCCTCACCGCTGTATTCAAAAGCAATCGCTCGCTCGTCTGCTGCATGAATCGACTTTTTTGCCCTGCGTTTTCAAACTCTCGAATATTGCTTATTGTTCCCGACGCGTTGAGGCTCGCGGCCTTAAGTGACGGTGGCTCTACCTGCCGCCAGGGGCTGCGGCGCATCCTCATCGCTCGCTTGTCTCTTCTCGGCCTCGAACGTATTCCCCAACCGGGAAAAGATGATTGTGGCCGAAGGCGCCCGTCGGGATGGCCGCCGGGCGGTAAAAACGACCTCGCGTGCAAACGGCGAATAGGCCAGCTGCGGTCGGCGGTCGTCGAACATTCGGTGATCCGACGACGTCCATGATCAGGCGACCGTCTTGGTCAGGAATGTCTTGAGGCCGTCGATCTTCACTGCCGGACGTAGTATGCCGTATATCAACGTCGCTTTGAAGGTTGGAGCGACGCCGGTGTTACCCGCAGCGAGACAATCGCTGAGGCTGCGGCCGGGCTATTGAACGTCAGTTTACGTCGACATACCGCGCGCTTCTCCGCTAAGGCCGACGTTTCGGGAATAACTGGCAACTTTCGCCGTCATGCTGAGTTGGCACCGACTGTAAGCAATCGCCGGAGCGAGAATGGCTGACGAAGTGAGAAGGGCGGCAGAGACAGCCTGGACGGTGTACAGGGCGGCGCATCCCGACGTCGATATACAGGACAGCCGCCGCTGCCTGCTGGAGCGCCATCTGCACAGGAGGCGTGAAGCGCGAGAAAGCGATACCGAAGAACTCACCAGCTTCGGCATAGCGCACCTGCGCCGGCTTCCCCAAGACGAATGTTGACGGGCATGAAAATGCTCGCTGGATTGGCTCAGGGAAGCACAAGGCCGAATTGGACACTGCTCGCGATTTCATTCCTCATTTCCGCGACCATCGTGACAGTCCTGCGGTTCGTGTTCGGAGGCTAGCCGATGCGGATTGACCAACTTGCTTCGTTGTAGGTTGCGGCGAACTTGACGCCCCGGCCCGTGAACGGGTCGGCAGAATGCCGAGCGTCGTCTAGTCCTGAGCCGGCGTATGGACATGGCGACGACGAAAGTTACGATGAGGGGATTGCGAAGTCAGGACGGAACCCGCATCATCCGTCCATCAAGACCCGGCGGCGTCCGCGGCTTCGCGAGCTTTTTCGCCCATGCGTTGCACAGTCCTTTCACCGACCTTCTCGGCAGCAGCGCGTGCCTCGCACTTGGTCCGGATATCCTCTAATTCCTCGTCGGTCAGATGCTCGATGCCGACGAATGAGTTATGAGCGGCACTTGTTCGGATGAGTTTGTCTAGCTTCACCTGGATGGCGGCGCTGTCTCGGTTCTGTGAGTTTTGGATGAGAAAGACCATCAAGAACGTAACAATCGTCGTCCCAGTGTTGATGACAAGCTGCCACGTGTCCGAGTAACCGAACAGAGGACCGGTCACGGCCCAGATGATCACGACGGCGGCTGCGACGATGAACGTCGTGGCTCGACCCGCGAGTTGAGAAGTCTTGTTAGCAAGGTCTCCAAAAAAGCGGGAAAATCCGCTGCGACGTTCGTTGTTTGATACTATTGAATCCATTTGCCGATGCGACCTTCCACAACATGCCGTGCAAATTCAAGGCGATGTAATTTATTGGTCGAGCGCTTGGTCACGCCAGGCGCCACATTTCTTGGCACCCATGGATGACGTGACGCTCAATAGCCCAAAAATCATTACGCGCAAACGCTGTAGTAAGCTCACCAGGTCAAGGGTAGTTGCTCGGAATCCTCAGGTTGCATCACTTGTGGCCTTGAAATGCGCCGGCTTGCATAGTGGGGCGTCTGGCGCATCTTACGCCGGCGGGGCGTTTCGGTGACTTGGCGGAACTCAGTTGGCTTGCGCTCGGCGGTGTTTGTAGAGGCGAGGATAGGTGTCGGCTTCGCCGGCTCGACAGCAGCCGGTTGTAGGTGAACTTGACGCGGAGCGGATCCGCCGCCTTCGCCGCGCAGGCATTCTTCGGAGTAGTATGGCCAGTTTTGCTTTTCGCACACGCTATCGGCAGCAGTTAGCGAAACCCGCGCGGCGTCTTGGTCCATGGGCGCTCTGCCTGATGTGATTAGCGCGTCAGAAGCTCCTGCGGGGGCATTAGGCACCGCGGAGCCCTGGGTCGCAAATGCTAACGTGATGAAACCAGCGAAGATGATTAAGCCAGCTGCACGTCGATCGAATGTCTTTAGAAAAGTCATGCGGATAACCTTGTCAGAAAGGAGGAGGTGGCCCATGCGGGCCACTTCCTAGGATCAATCCCAACGATGACGGCGCTGCTTAATCACTACCACCCGCTCGCGATTGCGCCAGCCGCGGTGCCATCCATGATCGCGGCGATATTCCGCGCGAGGGCCGCGGTAGCCGCGCTCATAGTCCCGGGACATTCCGTGATCCTCGCCGATGCGAACGCGCACGTCCTGCGCACTTGCAAAGGTCGGGGTAATTATGGTCGCCACGATGGCAGCGGCAAATGCGTAAGTTGATAACTTCATCTTCAAGCTCCCTTGTTCAACCGAGACGCCAACGGGATAAAGTGGCAATCGTTCCGCTGTCGCTGCATTGATCCGCACAAGGCCAAAAAAACTGCCCGCGGATGTGGACCCGGGGCAGTAGAGTGAACGAGGAACGAGTGTCTAGCGCCACAAGGCGGCGCCGGGCCTAACCTTCGATGATGTAGACGATCTCATGCGTCTGCGGTCGAAGGATAACGTAACGACCATTGACCAGAATGAAGTCGTATCCGCGCCATTCTGGATAGATTTCGATCACTCGCGTTGGAAGCGGGTGCACGCGCACCGTAGACGGTACCGTCACGCCTACTGAGATGTTGAAGTTTACGTTGCGAACTTCCTCGACCTTTTCTTGCCGGATCGCACTAGTGATCTGCGTGCGCTTTTCAGCAGGAAGGGCAACGGTTGCAGACGTCGCGGCATTGCCCGTCGTAGACGCGGAGCCGGCCTTGCCGTCGCCGGTCTTCGCGTCAGTGGCAGCCTTGGTATCGCTTGTCGACTTGGTGTCCCTCGCGGCCTTCGCGCCCTTAGTGTCGGTGCGCTCTTGCGCAGAGGTCCCGGCTTTATCCGACGGAACGACGGCAGGCTTATCCTGGGCGGTCGTTGCTGGTTTGGCAGGCGCGGCCTTCTGGTCGGAGGCGGCCTTGGCATCAGGTGCAGACTTGGAATCGGTCATCGGCTTGCCTTCACTTGCCGTCCCCTTTGCAGCGGGCATGTTGGTCGAAGGAGCCTCGCCGGCCCGCGGTGCTGATGCGGCAGGTGCATCGCCGCCCTTTGATCCGCTCGCGCCGCCCTGCGCCAGAGCGAAAGCAGTCGTGGCAATCAAGGCAATGGCGGCAGCCGATCCCATCAATCTCCTATTCATTTTATGACCTCCACTGTCGAGACCGCTCATTCGGTCCTATCCAACAACAGCGAAAGCAGTTTCCTGGTTCCGTTCTTGGATGACGATTCCGGGTAAAAGAAGCAATACGAGTGGCGCCAAATTCCAAAATATGCCGCTCATATGAGCATTTGTCTTCGAAATGCCGAGCTCAGGAACCCATCACAAACCGGGAACTTGTGTCAACGGCCGCATGGTGCGGTCAAAGGAGAGCAATATGAAACGGATGATGATCGCCGGGGTCGCGGCCTTTTTGCTTACGGTGGGAAGTGGAGCGGCCGTGGCCGCTATGCCGCTAGCGCCGATGACAACTTCGGGCGATGCGATCGAGATAAAGGGCGGCCACGGTCATGGTCATGGCCACATGCATCGTGGTGGACGCGGACATCATTACGGCTGGTCCCGCGGGCGCGGGCATCATTACGGCTGGAGCCGCGGCCGCGGTCATCGTCATCATTGGTGATAAGTCCGGCGGGCGCGATTAAGCGTCCGCCACTCGTTCCGGGCCTGGCGCTGTTGTTGCCCGCGCCCACGCACGCAATGCAGCAGCGTTTCCGCAGTGAATTTCGCGCGGATCCGGCGACAGGCGTCGCGCCTCCCTAAGACTGTGGCAGCACTTTCTCCCATGTCATAGGAACGCTAGCCACTTGTCGATCCACGTCCTTAGGCTTTAAGCCTGCGGCTGATGGGAGCTGTGCCGAAAGAAGTGGCCAAGACTTGATCGTGAAGAACTCTAATTTAAGCCCATCTCGACGGCTATACGGATAAGATCGGAGTGGTTCCGTGCGCCCAGCTTCTGCTTCAGTAGGGACGTGGTATTTGCTACCGTCTTGTAGGAGATGCCGAGCGCGTCGGCGACCTCAACGATCTTGTCGCCCCGGCCGAGGAGCCGAAGAATTTCCAGTTCCCGGGCAGACATGCTGGTGGCCGGATTTGCCCGGATAGCAGCGCCTGAGAACGTTACTGTCTTTGCGAGATGCGGAGAAATGAAGTTCTCACCCGCAGCCACTTTGCGTACTGCCTTGATGAGCAGACGCGGATCGTCGCCCTTAGAAACATAACCTTGGGCACCGAGCTCGACGGCTCGGACCACAAAGGCGGGATCGTCATTCATGCTGAACATGATAATCCGCGCGTCGGGATCATCCTTGCGGATACGACGCATCAACTCGAAGCCGGAAAGATCCGGCAGATTGACGTCGATGATCGTCACGTCGGGCCGTTTAGATAGATAGGCGCGGTGCCCCGATTTCTCATCGACCGCCTCATCGATGGATATTGTAGGGTCCGACGCAAACAGCGAACGGCAGCCCGACACCACGACGGGGTGGTCATCGACAATCAGGAGCTTCACAGTCTGTGCCATCGGCGGGACAATCTCGCAATTATGCTATGCATATTGGATTTCAACGCTTTGACCAGAGGAATGGTGCCGGGTTGACCAATTTAATGATTCCAATGTGGACGACTTTGTCGCTGCGTGCACGCATTTGCGTGCTGCTCGGCGGCATGTTTCTGAGCGCCCTGATCGCCGGCCTCGCTTTGCTATGGATTTTCTCCTCGGATCAAATTTTGGAGGAAAACGAGCCATCGGCGCGGTCGGCAATCACCGTCGCGGCGGGTTTGAACGCCGCTCTCGCGGCCTCCACAAGACCCGACGCAATCCTTGCGGCGTTCGTCGATCAGCTCGGTTCGACACCTGCGGACGCGATCCGGTTTCGCCGTGATGGCGAGGTGCATGCACCGGAGCAGGGCAAGACGTCCGGTAGGGTCCCGGAATGGTTCGTGAAAGCGCTGTTCGTGCCTGACCTTGCGCAGCATATTCCCGTCCTGGTCCAAGGTCGCCGGGTCGGCGATCTTATTTTCGAACCAGATCTCTCTGCGCAGATCTACGAGAAATGGATCGGCTTTCTCTCGCTTCTCGGGTCACTCGTCGGCATGGCATTGCTTGCCGGCCTCTTGTCGTTTGTGACGATTGGCGCAGCGCTGCAGCCCTTACGCGATCTCGCTGAGGGGCTGGCACGGCTCCGCACTGGTGACTTCTCGAAGAAAGTCGATTGTTCCGGCCCCCCTGAAGTTCGGGAAAGCAGCTTGTCCGTGAACGAGCTTGCTTTGACTCTCGGTCGCCTCAGTTCAGAGAACCGAAGTCTATTACGAAGGATGATCTCCATCCAAGATGAGGAGCGACGTGACATCTCGCGTGAGTTGCACGATGAACTTGGTCCGCTTCTGTTTGCTATCCGGGCTAACGTTACTGCTATGATCGACGACCGCGGCAGCGGCACCAACCGGTCCATGGGAGAGGAGCGTGTGCTGCAGGCGGTCGAGGCTTTGCAAATCGCCAACCGCCGCATTCTTGAGCGGCTGCGACCAATGCTCATCGAAGAGCTGGGTCTGGATGCTAGCATTCAAAAGCTTTTGCGTGACGTACACGCGCAGGTGCCTGAAATGGCCGTGACATTCGAGATCGATCCCCGGATCGTCACGGCGGACAGTGTGGTCGCTCAGACCGTATACCGTTTGCTGCAGGAAGGCATCACCAACGTCCTGAAACATGCCGGTGCGTCTAAGATGAGCGTGAAGACCGAGGTGACGAACGAAGCTATTCTGGTCGAGGTTGCCGATAATGGTGCGAGGGCGCCCCTAGAGCCGAAATTCGGACGGGGCCTGACGGGGATGCAGGAGCGCCTCCGCGCCTTAGAAGGAAAGTTTGACTACATCCGTGCCGACGGATGGACAACAATCCGGTGCAGCCTACCGCTGGCAGCGCCGGATTAGGTTGGACCGGCCGTCTTTGCCATCGGCGTGATCTCAAAACCGGCCAGCGAGAGAGCCGTGATCACCACCTTTGCAACGCAGGTCGCTTGCTCGCTCGTTATCGGCAATTTTTCTCCGTTGCGGTTCTCGATAGAACAAGTGCTAATAGCCTCGGCTATGATCGTCATTAGCTGGAAGTCATCCACCTCTAGCAACTCCTGAACAAAGCAACGACCTGCTTAAGTCTTTAGGAACGGCACGTTGAATAGACAGGGCTTGGGGCCTCCGATCTATTATTTGACGATGCGAAACGCCGCGTCCCGGGCACGTGGCGGGTCTTCCGGCTGACGATGATGCGCCATGCTGCGCAGTGAATCGGTGGGCCTCCACCCCTTTGCGGAGGAGCTTCTTGTCGGAGAGCTGTCGCTTTCGCCGATGGCAAATAGAACTCCCAGCAGTACGGCGCCGACCCACACGAAATATTGAAATATGGGCAAGATGATCCTCCCACAAAGACGCATCGAACTGGTCGAGGCGGCCCTTGCGGCCCGCCTCGAAAAGCGCGCTTAGTCGATCACTTCGACGATACGATGGGTGCCCGGGTCGACCAGTACGGTCCGATCGTTGACCACCGTGTAGCGATAGGCAGTGGAACCGTACTCTCGCGGAACTTCATAATAGGTGACGCCGCTGTCGGGCAATACGGCACCGACGCGTAGCTCGCGGTCATACCGGTACGACGGGTGACGGCGCTCGGTGACGTAGCTGTGGAAGCGGGGACGGTTGGCCTCGGAAATGCCGCCTGCCGTGGCGCCGGCGGCAGCGCCAACGGCGGCACCGACAGGGCCGCCGACGGCGCCACCCACGATTGCGCCGCCGACGGCTCCGCCCGCCGCTCCATTCTGAGCGAGGGCTGGCGAGAAGTAGGCCAGCGAAGCGATTGCAATGGCAGCCGTGGAAATGAATTTCATGATCGTCCTCCTGGTGTGTTGGCGGAGTGAAAACTGCCAACACTTAAGGTCGTTCCGTCGAATTGCCGCTTTATCCCGACATTTCTCATCGACCGTGTGGAAGGCGGGGAAACGGTTTCTAACCGAATGATCGGGGACCGCGCGCCACGTTGGTACTCGTCAATACATTGACTTATATGACCTATCATAACTATTGGATGTGATTCAGAAAACGTGGTGCTGACTATTGTGAGCCCTGGCAGAAATGGACGAGCGGGAAATCCTGGTATCTCGATTGCGGCCGAGGAGGAAGACAGCTGCATATAGAGCGCGGGGATTTGGACGCGCATCCGGCGTCGGAGGAATTGTTTGTCGACATCGCCGAGGCGGCTGACGCTCCATGCCGGGATTGACCGCTATGAGCTGGTGGAATTCTGACATTAGAAAATAGTGGGACCGATAGCCGACTAATGCATAACCGAACTATGAACAGAAATCCTAGGCGCGAAATGAACACAGACAATGGTGCGGACGAGCACGTTATCTACCAAACGAGATTTCAGGGAAGGGTACTGGATTTCCGCGGGCGTCCCGTTTTCCTGAGATACGACTGCTGTGAGTTCGTCAAATGCCAGATACTGCTCGATGAGGGGACCACCAGCGTCGCTTTCACGTACTGCACGTTCGAAGATTGCAACATCGATGCAATCCAAGCCGACGAGCATCGAGGCGTGGTCGCTCGCGATAATATTTTCAAGCCGCCAATAGAAGATCGCAGGCTTGACTTAGAACGACGCTTAGCGTTGGCGCTCGCTGCGAGGGATGTGTCACGCGGACGGAGGTTCCCTTAATCGATCGATGTGCTCCTGAAATTGTTAATCACAACAGAGGCGTGTTGCCCACTCGATTAGCACTTCGGCAACGGGACCCATTGAGTGATCGAGTCATGCGTGTCCCGCTTTCCGCTACGCGCGAAAGCGGCTGGGCACTGCCGTTCGCTAAGGTTCAAGCCGCGCCGACATGTGCTGCAAGCGCGAGACGTCGTGGAGCGCTGGACACGCGGTTGCGCATCCTTGCGATTAGTCGCGTCGACTCTCGCTAATCGGAACCGCGATACCGTGACCGGTCGGCACAAGCACCCGTCACCGATCGAAGTGACGGGTGCTGACGCGCGTCAGTTCTCTGTGCAGACCTTCATGGTCTTCATGCCGGTTTCGGCTTCCGTTCTGGTCTTGAACGTTCCGTTGTCGACAATCGTCGTTGTCGTGGTCGTTGGCTTCTTATCAACGATTGTGCACTTCTTGGTGGTGGCATCGCGCACCACGTAGTAGTCGCTGGAAACCGTCGTCGTTTGAGCGAAGGCCGAGGTACAAGCGAAAGCAGCTAGGGTTCCGGCGAGATAAAGTGTTTTCATGGTGTATCCTCCAATTGCAAAATTTGCGAGACGCAAACGCGTCAATCAATCCGCGCAATTGCCGAAAGTTCCCGATCATGGTTTGGCGGTGAGTCAAGCAAAGGCACGCAAGCCGGCCATATGATCCGCCGTTACGGGAAAGAATGGCATAAGCAAGGGATGTCGCGCCGCTATCGTAGGTCCAGGCTTTTTTCGGCAATCAATGGAACGCGTCAGCTAACAGCTTGTTGGAGGATCCCAAACACCAACCTATGAGGGACCTATGAAACGCGTTTCGACTATCTGTGTCGCCGCTCTCCTGATCTCGGGAGTAGCCCATGCCCAGAGCCCGGCGGCAAAAGATCGTCCGGGCAACAATGCCGTCAACAGCGAGCAGAAGAACTCCAATGCGCCGGTCGCCGGACGCAACTCCTTCACCGAGGGGCAGGCCAAGAGTGCCATCGAAAAGGCTGGGTACACGAACGTCACCGAACTGAAAAAAGACGACAACGGCGTATGGCGCGGCAAAGCGACCAAGGGGGGCTCGACCAGTGCGATCAGCGTCGATTTCCAGGGCAACGTCAACGCAGCAAAGTAATCGGAAGGTAATCTCATGACCGTGACCATTTCGCGTTTGTACGATTCGTATACGGAAGCGCAGAAAGCTGTCGGAAGCCTTGAGGCCGCCGGCGTTCCTCATGGGGACATCAGTATCGTGGCCAACAACTCCGAGGGCTGGTTCGACGGCAAGAAGGACCGCGACGGTGATGGCGTCGATGATCGCGCCGAAGCAGCCGGCACCGGTGCCGGAATCGGTGCAGGGATCGGCGGCGCTGCGGGCCTTCTAGCCGGACTAGGGCTGCTTGCAATTCCTGGCCTTGGACCAGTTGTCGCGGCAGGATGGCTTGCCGCCACGGCAGTCGGCGCTGCCGCCGGAGCAGCAACCGGCGGCATTGTTGGTGCTCTGACCGAGGCTGGCGTCTCCAAGGAAGATGCACCGCTTTACGCGGAAGGCGTTCGCCGCGGCGGCACGTTGGTCTCGGCAAAGGTCAACGAGGCCGATCGCGCGCGCCTCGAGGCGCTGATGAGCCCATCGTCAGTCAATCTCAATGATCGCCGTGTGGCCTGGGAGAAGTCGGGTTGGAGCGGGTATGACCCGGCAAGCCCGCCCTACGATGCGGGGCAGGTGCGCAAGGAGCGAGAATTGTACGGTCGTTCCCGATAACAACGATGGCCCGCTTCGGCGGGCCATTTTTTTCACCGGAGGTCAAGCTCAGCAGTCAGGGCGGAGTGGTGTGGCGTGTCAGGCGGCCGATGCGAGACACCGGGCTACGCGACGGGGAATTATGAACAACCGGCGGGATAAATTGGCAGCACTAATGCGGATCAATGCAGCATCGTCGAAGCGCTGCGTCCGTCGTTGAAAGCTGATCTTGAGGGTTTTTGTGAGTCATCCGGCAGGGGGCATCTTGGCTGCCGCATTGAATGGTGACTTAGCGGCCTCGCACGGCGTGAACCGAGTGATTGAACGTCTATCGGTAACCGGACAGCGCTATTTTTACTCGTTCTATGGTCAGTTCGTGCGCCGTCGACTGGCATTTGACACCGGCCAACCGCGGGTTGGGAAACGCCAGCGTTTAGTGAGGTAGAGTCGGGAAACACCGGCAATCAAGGCAAGCGCAGAGCGCTGAATGTTCCAGCTCGCGGAACTCGATGGTGCAGCGCGTGTTATTGCATATCACTCTGGCGTTTGGAGACACCTTGAACCGCAGACAACTTCTCGGCGCTTCGGCCGCTTTGCCATTGATGACGATTATCCCGCGCAGCGCCCGCGCCGCTCCCGGGCCTGTGCCGTTCGACGCCGCCGTGGTGCGGCAAATGGCGCGGGAAGCCGCCGCCAAGGCGTTCAAGGCGCCAGACAACAAGCTGCCAGACTCCCTCAAGGATCTGGACTACGACCGATACCGCGCGCTGCGCTTTAATCCGGAGAAGGCTTTGTGGCGCGGCGAGAAGCTGCCCTTCGAGGTGCAGTTCTTTCATCGAGGCTCGTTCTACACCAATCGCGTCGATATCTATGAAGTGGCCAATGGCCAGGCGACCCAAGTCCCTTATCAACCTGAGAATTTCTCCTTTGGCGCTACGCCGCCCCCGCCGGCCGGGGCTGACTTAGGCTTCGGCGGCTTCCGACTGCATGCCCCGATCAACAAGCCCGATTACTATGACGAGGTTTGCGTTTTTCTCGGCGCCAGCTATTTCCGCGCGGTGGCCAAAGGCCAAGTATACGGCTTGTCCGCGCGGGGCCTGTCCATCAACACCGGCGAGGCGGCCGGCGAGGAGTTCCCACAGTTCAAGTCCTTCTGGATCGAGAAGCCGGCGTCCAACGCCAACTCGATTGTAGTCCATGCGTTGCTCGACAGTGAAAGTGCCGCGGCCGCCTATCGGTTCACCATCCGGCCAGGCGATACGACCATTTTCGATGTAGAAATGGTCATTTATCCGCGGGTGGAAATAAAGAACACTGGCCTCGCGGCGATCACGAGCATGTTCTTCTTCGGCCCGAACGACCGCAAGGAAGTGGACGATTTCCGCCCTGCCGTGCACGATTCGGACGGTCTGGCAATTTTCAACGGGCGAGGCGAGCAGCTCTGGCGACCCCTGCATAACCCGCGCGATCTGCAGATCAGCTCTTTCGGAGACCGAAATCCGCGCGGCTTTGGACTGATGCAACGGCAGAAAGACTTCTCCGACTACCAGGATCTCGAATCAAGTTTCGAACGGCGCCCCAGTCTCTGGGTGGAGCCGATTGGCGATTGGGGCGAGGGATCGGTGCAACTGCTGGAAATTCCGACCAAGGAAGAGATTCACGACAATATCGGTACCTTTTGGCGTCCGAAAAACCCGCTTCCAGCAAAGGGCGAACTCGCGTTTACCTACCGCCTGCATTGGGGGCCCGATCAACCGAAGCCGTCGGCGCTGGCGATCTTTTCACGCAGCGGCATCGGTGCGCGCGGGGACGATACCAAGCTATTTGTGCTCGATCTGATTGGCGACAAGCTCAAATCCATCGATCCCACCAAGATCAAAGGTGTTGTCACGGCCGAAAAGGTTGAAATCCGCAATATCGTAACACAGCGGAATCCGCAAAACGGCGGCTGGCGCCTGAGTTTCGAAATGCCGGTCAAGAGTAAGGCGCCGGTCGAATTGCGCGCTTCTTTGATGCAGGACGATCAGGCGATCTCCGAAGTTTGGGTCTATCGATGGACACCGTGAATGTGAAGAACCCAATGCCGTTGGTTGCCGTGCCTGCGGCTGCGTTGCCGGCCGGCGCGGGCGAGGGGTTTCTACCGCCAGAGATGCCGCTGACGATGATATCGGATGGGCTCGCAGGGCCAGCTTCCTCCCAACGACGCGCGCAGTTCAGGCCCATGCCGACTGTTCTGCGGCGCGCTTACATCCTCCTCGGCACCGTGGCCCTGACCGCGGCCGGCGGTTACGAGATGTTCGAGGTGCTGAAGGTCGGCGGCGTGACCATCCTCGAAGGCATGGTCCTGGCGCTCTTCGTGCTGCTGTTCGCCTGGGTCGCGTTCTCGTTTATGTCGGCGCTGGCCGGCTTCGCCCTACTGTTGATGCGCGCACGGGATCCGCTCGCTATAGAACCGCTTACGCCACTTGCGATGATCTCAAGCCGCAACGCGATGCTGTTACCGACCTATAACGAAGATTCCCATCAGATCACGGCGCGGTTGCGGGCGATGTGGGAATCTATATCGGAGACCGGTTACGCCGCGCAGTTCGACTGGTACGTGCTGAGTGACAGCACTGACCCTGCAATCTGGGTGGCCGAGGAAAAAGCCATTTTGAAACTGCGCCGCGAGACTGCCAGCGATCGCATCTTTTATCGCCACAGGATGCGCAACACCGCGCGCAAATCGGGAAATATTGAGGATTGGGTCAAGCGGTTCGGCGCTGGGTATGATCACATGATCATCCTGGACGCCGACAGCCTCATGACTGGTGACACGATCGTGCGCCTGGTCGCCGGCATGGAGCAGCATCCCGGCGTCGGTCTGATCCAAACGCTGCCTATCGTTGTCAATGCGCGGTCGCTGTTCGCACGGATGCAGCAATTCGCTGGCAGGCTTTACGGCCCGGTAATCGCCTCCGGAATCGCTTGGTGGCACGGCTCGGAAGGCAATTACTGGGGACACAACGCTATCATCCGCGTGCGCGCCTTTGCAGAACATGCCAGCCTGCCCGAACTTCCCGGGCGCAAGCCGTTCGGCGGCCATATTCTCAGCCATGACTTCATTGAAGCAGCTTTCATGCGGCGCGCCGGATGGGCGATCCACATGGCACCGAAACTGGGCGGCAGTTTCGAGGAGTGCCCGCCATCGCTCCTCGATTTTGCAGCGCGCGACCGCCGATGGTGTCAGGGCAATCTGCAGCACCTGGCTGTGCTGGGAGCGCCACGGCTTCATTGGGTCTCGCGGTTGCATCTCCTGACCGGCATCGGTTCTTATTTAACTGCGCCGCTGTGGCTTATGTTTCTGGTGCTCGGGATTCTCATCTCGCTGCAGGCCCAGTTTGTGCGTCCGGAATATTTCGCAAAGGGGTTTTCGCTGTTTCCGCAGTGGCCAGCCCAAGATCCGGTTCGCGCGGCCTGGGTCTTCGCCGGCACGATGGGTCTTCTGATCGTACCAAAACTGCTTGCCTACGTTTTGCTGCTCACCCAGGCCGAAAATCGAGCGCGGTTCGGCGGCGGCTTTCTTGCTTTGTCCGGCATCATCGTCGAGACTTTGCTGTCCGGCCTGATCGCGCCAGTGATGATGATCTTCCAATCGTCGGCGGTCGGCGAGATTCTGCTTGGTCGGGATGCCGGCTGGCAGGTTCAGCGCCGCGACGACGGCGTTGTCCCGATCCGCGAAGTGGTCAGAAAGTACGCGGTACCGACCGTGTTCGGTGTACTGATGGCGATTAGCGCTTATGCGGTGTCGCTACCGCTATTCCTGTGGATGACGCCGGTAATCGTAGGTTTGTGGCTGTCGATGCCGCTGGCCATCGTGTCGTCGCGCGCGCTGCAGCCAGGCCAGCACGCCCGCTTATTTGCAACTCCCGAACAGAATCTACCGCCGAAAGTACTGATTCGCGCAAAAGAGTTGGCCTTGGCGGCACCGATCTACGGCGCAAGCTCGCTGCACGAATTGCGTAAGGACATGGATCTGTGCGCGGCCCATTTGAGATCGCTGGTTGATGAGCCACGCAGCCGTGGCCAGATCGATTCCGACCTCGCCATCGCGCGAGCAAAAATTGTAGAAGCTGAGGATTTTGACGAAGCCGTCAGTTTTTTCAGTATGCGCGAGACTTTTGCGGCGCTGAACAGTCGGGTCGCGCTTCAGCAATTGGCTGCACTGCCCGATAAGGCACACGCCACGAAGTCTGAGTAGGACCTGCCAAAATATAATACGGAAAAGTGCGCGAGCCCCCATATGACAGCCATCGCACCCGAGGTTGCGGCCTTTGTAATGACATTGCGAAAAAGAGGCGGCCCATTGGCCGCCTCGATTCACTTTGTGAAGTCGTGTCAGTCAATTTCGTCGATCACCACGCGCTCTCCGGGGTCGACCAGATAGGTGCGATTTTCGCGGTGGATGTAGC
Source organism: Tardiphaga sp. 37S4 (assembly GCF_021044645.1). Lineage (NCBI taxonomy): Bacteria > Pseudomonadati > Pseudomonadota > Alphaproteobacteria > Hyphomicrobiales > Nitrobacteraceae > Tardiphaga > Tardiphaga sp. 37S4. The sequence goes on from NZ_CP088008.1 coordinate 625,798, forward strand.
GGTAGTCGCGCAGTGAAGGAGCTTCTCGGTAAACGACGTCGGGAAATTCTTCAATCTCGACCGTTTCCGGTAGACGCTCGCCGCGGCGGATAACCGTCTTGGCCGTACTGCCGGTCGTTTGGCGCTCGGTTGTCCTCGTCTTGACGTGCTTGCGCACAACGTCCCGGTCCTTGTCGGTAAACGAGACCTTGGAGCGGGCCGGTGCAGGCGCGGCGGCCGTTGATCCACCGGAGCGCGGCAGCACAGTTACGATTTGCAAGGTCGAAGGTTCGACGATGACGATTTCGTCGCGCACCACAAAGAAGCTGTAGCCTCGATATTGCGGTACGACTTCGACGACCTCAGAGGGAAGCGTCTGCAGACGGGTGTCGCGGGGGACAGAGGTGCCCACGGTCAGGGAAAAATTAACGTTGTTAAGAGGCTGCACGTTGAGCCGAGAAATCGACTGGGTAACACGCGTGCGCTGCTGGTCATTGATATTGACGGAAGCATTGACGCTGGTCGATTGCGACTGCGCATTGTTGTTCGTCGAGGGAGCTTGCGCCGCGTTGTTAGAAGGAGACTGCGCCGTATTACTCGTTGTCGTTGGCTGCGCTGCAGCGTTAGCACCGCCGCTGGTCGGAGCCTGCATCTGGCCGCCGGCCGTTGCGGGCGGCGTGTTGGTCTGCGCTTGCGGGGGCTGCGATGTCGAAGACCCGGCCGCCGACGATGGAGCAGTCGTCTGCGCCTGCGAAGAGCTGGTGGATGTGCTTGGTGAGGTGGACGTGGACCGATCGTTGGTCGTATCGGGTGCCTTCTGAGTCGTAGGCGAAGAGGTGCTCGGGGACTGCGTTTGTTGTGTGCTAGGGGAGGTTGCTGTCGCGCTTGGCGACTGAGCAATTGCTGCGGTGGCGAACACCAAGCCGACCGCCGTGCTAAATAAGAAACGCGCCTTCATGATCAATTCCTCCATTTTTTGTAGTCATCGTGAACGAGGAAGACACACGGTAGTTCCGATAGAAGTCGGGAATAAGTGGCAAATTCTAATGACAAGGGGTTTCTTCTCGGTCGCGTAGGCATTAATGGCCGCGTGGCAGAGCCGGAGAGCGAGGGCCTGGCGCAATTGCACGGCGCCTGCTGATCTTAATGCGAGCTGCGGCATCGTTCTGCTCGACGCCGTCCCTGCGAGCTCAAGTCTGCTAACCGGCTCCCTCCTTGTATTCCCGCAAAATTCGCCGGACTGTTCCGGCAATCAAGCAACTATTGTAATTGGGGAGTACGTCAAGGCAGACACATGCTCGCGGCGCACCCGCGACGCTCGCAACGTGACGGGAACCGTATGGTGTTTTAGCGGGACCAAAATTATTTGTAGACGGGACGCATTGCGGGCCTACCGAGAACGGCGTCTCAACGACTCCCCGGCTTCGGAATTAGACGACCTTCAGCCGCTCCGCAGCGGGGTCGCAATTGCATACCTTTCCCACCACCAGTCGCTTGGAACAACGCTCAATTAGAGCTCTTGATCCCACGTCCTTGCATGCACGCAAACTCTTGCATAGACGAACTCGCCGCGCGGGCCTTTGGGTTGGCGCGGCTCCTTTATGTGATCGTAACGCTTTACAGAGCGCTAACCTGCGCGACTGGCGCCAGATGTGTCTGTAGCGGTCTTGGCGGGAACTTGATGCCGCTGTCCGCCGTTTAACACGCTAATCGAGGCTGTTATGGACGATCTTAAAAAAAAACTCCGCAAGGTCGCAGCAAGAGTTCGATACTGGACCAAGCACCTCAAGGTTCAGAAGGAGGAGTTGCAAAGCGTTGTCGAAAAAGTTGGCAACTCTACCGCGACCGTGAACGGGAGGCGACCCTGACTGCTGTCTCGCTCGCTGCGCTTCTTGATGAGTCCGTCGATATCGCTTTCGATTTTCTGCGGCGCTCGGGAGAATTGGAAGATGTTCGTGAGGCTAACCAGTTCCTCACATTTCACGTAGCCAGACTGATGCGAGAGGGCATCACGAGCCGCCTTCTGTTGTCCAATCGGGCTATCGCGGCATATCGATCCCGAGCGGCCAATGGCCCGCCAAGGGATGTCAAGCGCTCAGCGGGCTAGCGTGGAGTTTTACCGGTCCTACCTTCGCGCGTCGCCGAAGGTTTGACGCCGACTTGGCCTTCGCCAACTGGGAGATCCCCGGCTAAGTCCTCAGGTCCAAGTCTGCGCTCATTCCGGCTGCCGCCGGCCGCCTCACTGAACTCGGTGCGGAATGATCCCGAGCCCTGCGATTGAAACTGGAGACGCTCCGCGACGGTTGAGTTGGGTGGCAGGGAACGCCGCTGAGCCCGGCCAACAGCTTCTTTAAAAGCTGTCGACTCGTGAAAATTGGGATCAAATGGATTCGTTCCGGCGGAGCTTCATCAGCCCCCAATAATATAATGGAAGGCCCGGCCGCCTGAGGTTGAGGGACATGGCGAGCCGCCGAGCCCGGCGACAGCGTAAGGGATCATCTGCCAGCCGCCGGAAAAACAGAATACTTGGGATCCTTCCTGGGCCGACGGAAACCGGAGTGTGTGACCTTGGAGGAATACGATCGGCTCCTCAAATAATCAGATCTGATCGACAACGTTCCGGTCAACATCCGCCCAGCTTAGTGGGGCCGCTCATATTGCAATTGAGCGACCCCGTGCCACGCAATTGAAATGTTGCCGGTACGAACGACAAGTCCGGCAACGTCACGCGACACTTTTGACGCTAAGCCCATCGTTCATGTGCACAACACAAGCCGCTCCTTAACCTAACTACTCAACCTTATCGACGAAATTCGTTAGCTGCTTCTCGCGGCTTGCGGAGCGGATTTCGCCATCGCCTGTCACCGGCGGCACAGGGCACATCAGCTGAATACAATCATAGGAGGCTCGGCGGCGTTGGGTTTTGGGGGTGGGGAAGCCGCCGAGCCCGGCCGACAGCACCACACAACTGCCGACCGCAGGAAAAAGCGGCAATAATAGATTTCGTTCCATCAAATAGCAGCTAATGAAATGGCCCGGCGCACAGCCGAATCCTTGAGCGGCGGGCCGACCGTCGCGTGTGTTTCCTGGGATCGCTCCGGGCCGGGAAAATCTAGCATCAACACAAATGGAAACTCAACGACCCACCTTTTAGCGGCAGCATGGCTGTGCGTGCTCTCCGTCAGGCCTGCTGCTGCTCAGAACTTCCTCGAAGGCGTTGTATCCCTCAACGTCACCGTGACCAAGGAGGAAACCTGCATCGCTAGACATACGGCGTAGGAGATGGCTATCACGGCCGCAGGACGGCCTCGGGCGAACGGTTCAAATTACGCCCTGGCGGCCGCACACCGCACCACGCGCTTCGGCAGCCACGTCACGGTGATAAAGCCAATGATCGGTCGGTAAAAGTTCGGATCACGGATCGCGGCCCGTGTATCAAGGGCGGTTGCATCGATCTGTCTCAAGCAGCAGCCAATGCAATCGGCATGGGCGGTATCGCGCGCGTCACCGTCCGGTAGCCCCACGAGCGGGTGACCCGGTCGTGTTTGCCTCCGGAACTTGCCAGGCTGTCGAACGGAGGCCGGGCTTTTTGTAATCCGTTGCGATGGAGTGTCTAATAGCCGGACCGGCACGGTGCCGACAGGGAGGTTGCAATGCGCGAGCAAAATCCATCCCGGACGATTAACTTTGGTCAGGCCATCGTTTTAATCGTTCTGTTCGCCATGCTGCTCTTCGCAATTGTCTGGTCGATGATGGCATGGACGTCAGCTGAGGACGCTGAGATGTCGATCCATGGTTGGATCGCCTTGGCGCTCGGGACGGTTTTCTCACTCGTTATTGGATGCGGCCTGATGGCCTTGATGTTCTACAGTAATAGAAGCGGCTACGACGACACGGCGAACACCGATTGGCGCAGCGAAAAAAAACCGCCAGATGATGAAGTCGGGTAGGTACCCGCGATTAGCCTGCGGCCGCTCTTGCTCGGCGCCGGCGATGGTGACTGGGCTTTTTATTCGACCAGCCTGATGACCCTTAGCCGGTTTGCGCGGTCAAGTGGCCCTAATTTGGCGGGCCGCATTTTTGGAAGGTGATCTGGCCAGCAGCATCAAATTCAAAGCCAGCGCGGATATTTGAGCCGTGGCAAACGTAAGTAACGGCAACGCCATCACGGGCCGGTTCGAGATTATCCAAGTCCGCGGCCGGAGAATCTCTTAGGCGCTGCTCCCAATATGCACGTAAAGCCTCGCGACCATTTATCGTCGTCGCGCCGCCGCAACCACATTCGATCGTAGCGGCGTCGGCATAAAGGCCGAGAATACTTTCAAGGTCGCCTGAGCGATAAGCATCCAGCCAATCAACTACCGCGGCCATTGGGTCAAAGGACATTTTCTCACCTACTTGCCAAACGTATGCGTCTAACAAGCGATTTAGAAGTAGTCTAATGAATGCGTCCTGAATGGTTTATTCAGGGAAGTGGTCTGAAACCCCGCCGTGGACGGTATACCAGTATGTTGGTGGTGTTTGGTGATCGCCGTCCTCTTAGCACTTTGGAATTTGGGGATTGCTCCGATGGTCGGATCGACAGCACGAACGAGCGCATTAGCGATGCCCTAACCAAGCTCGATCAGCCTATCCAAGAATGCGGCGGCACCGGACGGGGAGCCAGCAGCCGCATCACAATGCCGTCCGTTGTCATGCCCGGGTGGCTTTTTCGTCATTCGATCAATCGGATCACTTTGCGCCGATTGAGTCGATCCAGCGTGCCAACGAAGTCCCGATCGTCGAGCACGTCCAGCCGATCGACTGTATCAACGGCACTTCGCGAGCCCGGCCCGATGTAGTCTCTCAAAAGATTTCTCGCCGCGGTCATAGAACGTATTAGATGATCGATATCATCTCGTTCACTCATTGGTCCCTCGCTAGCTTTGTTCGGTCGTGCCACGCCGGCTCCTTCTTGCCGTAGTGATAGATGGGTTCGTCCGTCGGAAAAGGTTTGCATCGAGCCAAGCCGGGCGAACATTTGCGGCCTAGAAACTGGCCCCCGACACCAACAGAACCGCACCAATTATCATTAGGAGAATGCCCGGCCAGTTCGTTCCGAGCCCCAAGAATCTCAAGCCCCGCCGCGGTGGCTCCAGAGTGTCGCGAACTGGCCGGGAGGAATCTGGGCCGCTAAGCGATCCCGCCAAATAGCGGCGCGTGCCATGTACAAGACGCCGCCTAGGACTAGCAGCGCGCCAAGGCCCATCAGGAACATTCTCGCCTCCGCGTTCATCGCTGACACACGCACGGACCGGGATTTTAAGAGCGCGCCGAATGATTCGTTCCGGGCTGGCCGATCGACAGGCTCGCCGGATCGTACCGGTCCAGCCGCTTTTCTGTCAGGCGCGCGCCTTAGAAAGTAAGAGAGCGAAGACGCTCATTGATGCAATACGTTCATGTTCTTCCCACGAGCAGGTGTTGGGCGCGCCCAGCTCGCACGCGCGAATGGTGTTCCAACCCCATCGCGCTCGATGGTGCGGGGCGATCCGACCAAGTGGCCAGCCAGATGGTGTTCCAATTGGCGAGCCGTGGAGGAACAGAGCAAAGCGGAGAGCTGTTATCAAGGGCAGATAGGAGTTACTGATGACACGTTCGATCCTTTTAATAGCCGCGGCAATCGTATTCTCCGGCACAGCCCTTGCGCAAAGCAGCGGAACGCCGGAGGAGCAGGCTGCGTGCCGTGCCAGCGTGAAGCGCTATTGCGCACAAGCGATTCAGGGCGGGGATATGGTAGTGCTTTCCTGCCTTCAGCAGAATAGGCCGCGCATTTCGAAAGCAGGTCGGCAAGTGTTATTGAAGTATGGCCAATAGGCGTGCTCAGGCGAAGGGCCCCGGCACTTGCTCCGAGGCCCCCGGCTGTCCAGCAGAGTACATCCGTCCAACTGAACAGTTAGTTCCCGCCGCCCGCGCCACCCCCGGCACCGCCGCCTGCGCCACCGCCCGCGCCGCCGCCGCTAGTGCGACCTTGATCAACGTTGTTCATTGAGTTGGCGCCACCGACTTTTCCTGCAGCTGCGTTCGAACCGCTGAGAGAGCTGGCGTTGTTGCCACGTTCCGAGCCAACTGCGCCCGTCGTCCGATCCGACGTTGTTGGTGCAGTGGGCGAGCTCGGCGTCGTCTGGGCGAACGCCGGCGCTGCAATAAGTGTCAGTGCTGCACTTGCAATAAGAAGCTTTCGCATGTCGTTTCCTCTCGTGGCGCCCCAACCGAGAAATGCAAACTAACAAAACCTGTTCCCGAACGACTTCACTTTTAGATGGGAACAATTTCTGGTTCTCGCATTTCTCAGAAAGCCTCGCATGAGTGTGTCTTCGTCAGGAGTTCGATTTTCTGGTTGCCTCGCCGCGGCGCCTCGAACACCGGGGGACCCTTGAAAGTAGCCTCTATGTTGAAGAGTCCGCGACGATCCATCCGACCGATTTACGGCTACGCGCTCGGCTTCATCTTGTTGCTGGGTCTCATTGGAGGCGCGGTCTCGGTCATCAGAAACGAAGGTAAGGCACCTGTCGATCAGCAAACCAAAACGGTGAAATAGCGTGCCTCAGCCGAAAAGGCGAAAGCAGGGACTCGTTAAAGCCGACGGATCGAAGTCGAGCGTCAGCCTTGAGCCTGAGTTTTGGAGCGCTTTAAAGGAAATTGCCAGTGAACGAGGGACGAGCCCAGCAGCCCTTGTCAGACTGGTTGACTGCAATGGGCCTCAGGTGAACTTAACCTCGGCCGTCCGTCTGTTCGTCTTGCAGCATTTCAAAGCCAAAATAAAGGACGGGTCTCCCGCGTAACTTAGCCGGCTGTTGGCAACGTTCGCATTGTGAAATTCAATGCGGTCATCAGCTGGAAAATCCGCGAAATAGCGCGCGCTCGCTGTCTGGCGGCAAGACGGGTAGGGCAAATGTCTCGCGGACGGACCCACTGTTAAGTCGAAGCTTTTCACGTCGTGATCGAAGCCGTTCGCTCAACGACCGTGGCTTCGTTTACACTCCTCAACTGGCCATAGCTCTTCGCTCTTCTGCAAACTCTCAAGAGCGGCGATTCGCATCGTCACGCTCAGGTATTTCAGGCATGCGCTGGAGAACCGACTGCGGGTGGCGACGCCTAGGCTCGATGTGGTCCCATAGAAGCCGCAGGTCCATTTTCAGATGCCAGACTTTCGGGTTCGCATTCCAGTCTTGCTGAGCGATGGCGCCGACGTCTACGTCGCCGTACCGGATGTCCATGTCTCGAGCAGGGCGGGAGAGCGATGGCGGGAGAGTTCGGGTGGGCATCACAGCGCCTTCGTGGCGTGCCGCCGTCCGGGCGGCGACGATTTCGATGAGCGTCGGGATGGGCAAGCGGAACAATAGGCGCGAATTGGCATTGCAACACAATGGAAGACAGGCTCTACCGAGTCCTTCTCGCGTTAGGCATAGCCGGGCTGATTACTGCATCCGTGGTTTTGGTCCTCCTACTGCTTTATTGGGCAGTAGGTAGTATTTGAGCGGCCGCCTCAGTTGGCGGCCTCTTTCATTATGACTCGATATGACGTCTGCGGATCGCGCCAAATCAAAACGCGGCTCCTACCTCTTTAGACGATGGCCGGTGGGTATCGCCCTCGCGCATCAGAACGAGCCGTCATTGGGCTCCTGGTGTGTCTGAAGGATCAGCGCTATGCCGAAGAGTAAGATGCCCAACGTTAGAAGATCGAAAATATGGTCCTGCATATCCCTATTTTACCCGATGGGGGGAGGGCGTCACGGGCTGATGGGTGCCGCGTTCTGCGTCCCCGTTAGTAGAAGGATCGCTGTGTTGACGGGAACCATTGATAGCACCAGCAGTTTAATCGACTTCATCCGCACGGCCAAAGTAATTGCGGCTCATGTAGTCGATGGATCTTTTCTTCGCGTCGAGCTCTCATGGTTCAGGACTGAAAACGACGGTGGGATTTGGACGTGTGCGCCGTCGGCAAGCTCCAACGATTCCGAGTGAGTCCCGGCTGATTGACGCGACCCGGTCGCGACACAACCACGGACTAAGGGGCCACATGATCGACGACCTCTGGTACAAGAACGCCGTCTTCTACTGCCTCTCCGTAGGCAGTTTCATGGATGCTGATGGCGACGGTTGCGGCGACTTCAAGGGCCTGACGCGGCGGCTCGATTACATTCACGGCCTCGGCATCACCGCGATCTGGCTGATGCCCTTCCAGCCCTCGCCCGGCAAGGACGACGGCTACGACATCTCCGACTACTACGGCGTCGATCCGCGCTACGGCACGCTAGGAGACTTCGTCGAATTCACCCATGGCTGCCACCAGCGCGGCATCCGCGTCATCATCGACCTTGTGGTCAATCACACCTCGGACCAGCACGCCTGGTTCAAGGACGCGCGTAGCGCCAGGGATTCGCGCTATCGCGACTGGTATGTGTGGTCGGACAAGAAGCCGCCCAATGCCAACAAGGGTATGGTGTTTCCCGGCGTGCAGAAATCGACCTGGACGCATGACACGACCTCGAAGTCCTGGTTCTTCCACCGGTTTTATGACTTCCAGCCGGACCTCAACACATCCAATCCCTATGTGCAGGCCGAGATCCTGAAGATCATGGGGTTCTGGCTGCAGCTTGGCGTCTCCGGCTTCCGCATGGATGCGGTGCCCTTCGTGATCGCCACCAAGGGACCGAAGGTCAACAAGCCCACCGAACAATACGACATGCTGCGCGCCTTCCGCGAATTCCTGCAATGGCGCAAGGGCGACGCCATCATTCTCGCCGAAGCCAATGTGCTGCCGGAAACCGACATGGAATATTTCGGCAACGACGGCGACCGCATGCAGATGATGTTCAACTTTCACGTCAACCAGAACCTTTTCTATGCGCTGGCCTCCGGCGACGTGCGCCCACTGGCTGCGGCGATGAAGGTGACCAAGCCACGCCCGGCGACGGCGCAATGGGGCCTGTTCCTGCGCAATCATGACGAGCTCGATCTCGGCCGACTGACCGAGGAGCAACGCCAGACAGTGTTCGCGAAATTCGGCCCGGACAAGGACATGCAGCTTTACGATCGCGGCATCCGACGTCGGCTGGCGCCAATGCTCGGCGGCGACCGACGCAGGCTCGAGCTTGCTTACAGTCTGATGTACACGCTGCCGGGTACGCCCGTGCTGCGCTATGGCGACGAGATCGCCATGGGTGATGATCTCACGCTGCCTGAACGCAACTGCGCGCGGACGCCGATGCAATGGTCGACCGAACCCCGTGCCGGCTTCACCAAGAGCGAGAAGTTAAAGAATCCTGTGATCGACAAGGGCCCCTACGGCTACAATCACGTCAATGTCGCCAAGCAGCGCCGCGATCCCAATTCGATGTTGAACTGGACCGAGCGCATGATCCGGATGCGCAAGGAGGTCCCCGAAATTGGCTGGGGCGACTTCACCATCATCGCCACGCGCAACCCTGCCGTGCTGGCGATCCGCTACGACTGGCGCAACAACTCCGTGCTGTTCGTGCATAATCTCGACGAACAGCCACGCGAAGTGTCATTCGCACTCGGCCTCGATGGCAAGCAGGGCGACCACCTGATCAATCTTCTGGCGGAAGACCATAGCCGCGCGGATGCCCAGGGCAAGCATCACCTGATGCTGGAAGCATATGCCTATCGCTGGTACCGCGTCGGCGGTCTAGATTATCTGCTCCGGCGCAGTGACATCGACAGTGATACGGATGCGCATCCGGCGTAAGGGTGCCTGCGCCTGGATCGCGGGACCAAGCCTGCGGCCATCAGCGAGTACGCCGACATCAGCGGAAGGCAGATGAAGAAGCTTCGCTCTAAAACCTGGAGAGCGATACGACCTGGAACATGGACAGGCCTTCGCGCCAGTCTCTTGATAGAGTAGCCGCTGCGGCCCAGCTGAGGGAACATGCATCGAACCTGGCGATTAGCAGGCGCACCTACGCCAGGACGCTCCGCCTTATGAATACGAACATTGAGCCTTTCGCGATCGTCACCATTCCGGCCTGCAACGAAGCCGACCGGATCGAGCGGTGCATCGCTGCGCTGGCCGTCCAGCGCGACCGTTTCGGCGCGCCCCTTGCCGCGGACGCGTTCGAGATCCTGGTGTTTGCCAACAATTGCACTGACGGTACCTCGGCAGTCGCCAGACGTTTCGCCGAATCGGTCCCGCAGAGGGTGGTGGTCATAGAGGAGGAATTGCCATCGGAGATGGCCAACGCCGGCTGGGCGCGGAAGCGTGCAATGGACCTTGCGGCCGACCGCCTCGATACGCTCGGCCCGGGCGGTGTAATTATAAGCACGGATGCCGATAGCTGCGTCGGCCTCGCGTGGTTTTCGTCTAACCTCCATGAGTTGGCGAACGGTGTGGAGTGCGTGGCAGGCTACATCGATGCAGAACCGCTCGAGATCGTTTCGCTGGGACGGGATTTCCTGTCCCGCGGTAGGCTCGAAGATACTTACCTCAGCCTTGCCGCGGAAATCATCGCGCGCTGTGATCCGCGAGCCCATGATCCGTGGCCGAACCATCGTGTCTCTTCGGGCGCGAGCCTGGCCATAACCGTGGCGGCTTATCGGGCCATCGGAGGACTTCCTGCACGCGCTCTCGGCGAAGACGCCGCCCTTACGGCTGCGTTGGACGAGGCGGGATTCAAGGTTCGTCACTCGCTCGACGTCGTCGTCCAGACGTCCTGTCGGATCTTGGGGCGGGCGCCTGGCGGAGCGGCCGACACCATGCGACGCCGGCTCGCCGATTTGAATGCTCCTTGCGACGACGATCTTGAGCCCGCCTTGCAGATCGCCCGTCGCGCCATGTACCGATCGCTTTTCCGTCGGGCGTGGCAGAGTGCGCGCGAAGACGGTCCGATGTCCGCCCGGTTGTGTATTCCCTCCGACTTCGTTCGTCACCTCCGCGCCGAGGAGGCGACGCTTCGTGAGGCATGGGAAGCCGTATCGGGCAGAAGTCCTGTTCTCACGGTTCACCAGACGCTACGCCCCTCGGAGCTGCCTCGGCAGATCGCGATCGCCAGAATGATCGTCGCAAGCCTGAGGGCCGCCGCAATCACGCAGACAGCCGCTCCAGGCGATAGACTTCATCGCGAAGGATCCGGCGAGCCGGAACTCGCTTGACGACGGCGTAGGCGAAAGCGTCGCTGGCCTCCGTTCCCCTCAGCGGATAGTCGGTCTCGCCCAGCCAGTGGCAGAGGACGATCTCTCCGTCGGGAGCGAGGACCCTGCAGCAGTTTTCGGCCACGGAAAGGAGATCGGCCCGGCTGAAGTAGTACAGCACTTCTGACAGCACGATGAGGTCGAAGGCGCCGTCCGGGAATTCGGTCGGCAGCACACATTCCTCGAAGGCGACGTTCGGCGGCGCGTCCTTTCGCGCAGCGTCGAGCGCGCTGCGGGACGCGTCGATCGCCAACAGTTGCCCGCTTCGCTGCGCGAGCCTCGCCGTCAGGATACCGATCGAGCAGCCGACCTCGAGGACACGCTCATAATGGGCGCGCGTAAGAGCCGACAGAGTGCGGTCATATTTCTCGTGCTCGTAGGAACTCGTCCGGAAACCCCATGGGTCGATATCCTGCCGGTACCGGTCCTCGAAATAGGACGCCGGCAGGCTGTCCGAGTGTCTTGTCATCGCGGGACCTCGTAAATGTATTCATACGGACCAAGGAACGGCGCCAACGTCCCTGCCGTGAACCGGAAGCCCGTTGGATCGTCTTCGATGAGGTCGGACATCTGAGAAGCGTGGGCCGCGATAGCGCGGTGCTTGACAGCACGTTCTGGGGCGATGTCGAGCCGGTGGCCCCGCGGAGTGCCCGGGACCTCATTGTCCGGATCGAGGTGCCATCCCCAGATCGGGTACGCGAATAGCCGGACGGCCGGGTTGGCGGCTCCGGCCGCCTTGGCGATGGCAGCGGCCGCCTGATGATCGCAATGCGGATCCTGCTCCCACGTCACGAAGACGGTCTTTGAACCGGTCTCCTGGATGAGGTCGCACAAGGCGCGGACGGCCATATCGAACTGGGGTCCCTCTAGGGGGGCTTGTGTGTCGGGGAGGTCGAGATAGCGCACGAACGCCGGATCGAGGCCCAGAATCTCGCCTGCCGCCCTGACCTCTGCCTTCCGGAGATCCACCAGTCGCCCCGGAGGGTACTCGACAGACTGGGGGTGCGAGCCTGCGCCATCGGTCAAGACGACTACGTGAACCTTCTGGCCTACCTGGCAGGCCTGAGCGATCAGACCGCCGAGGCCTAACGTCTCGTCGTCCGGGTGCGGCGACAGAATTATAAAGGGCGCACCGTCCGTCAGCGCCTCGCGCGAGATGAGAGGAAGCACTTTCGTCGCTTCTAAAAATTCCGACACCTTCACTAAAAGTCTCCCGCCGACCGCTTCGAACTCAGAAAGACCAGAGCTCCGTCGCTCATGGCGCGGTCCGGCACCGGTTGCCGCAGATACGTTGCCAGGTCGCGGCAGATGCGCTCAACGTCGTGAGGACGCACGAACGCCCGAAGCCCGATGCCCCTCTGGACGGTCTCCATGACAGTCAGGGCGGATCGTTCGACAACCATCCGGGTGAGGTTGGCGAAAGCCACGATGCTCTCTGGATCATCCTCGACTGCCAAACGCCGCGCGGCGTCCTCCACCCAAAAGCGCGCCGTCGTCGCGTCGGCGACACAAGACGCCAGACGTTCGAGCTGATACGCGTCTTCGCCCCTTGCTGAGGAAATGAGGTGGTCTCGAAACAGGTCGACTAGCCGTTCCGTTGCGCCGGTATGGACGGCGCAGAAGCGCCATGCACCGCCCGAGAAGTGCGGCTGTCGCATGAAGTCGCCGGGAGCGCCGATCCGCTCACGATCCGTGATGTGTCGCCCCGTGAAGTCGACCGTCCCGGTCGCCGTCGCGCGCATGCCTTGCGGCTGCCAGCGGGACGTGTCGTGCGCATATCCGATCTTGAGATCGAGCAGGCACATCTGCTGCCCCTCCGGCGCTGATGCGGTAACCAGGGGACGCGTCACGAACCCGGCGCCCGACGCCAGGATCTTGCGGCCTTTGAGGACGTTGCCATCCCGCTCCGGGATGATCTTCAGGCCCTGCGCATCGTCGGCGCCCCATACTGCGGACAGCGCACCGTCGCGTACGCTTCCCGCGAGACTTTCGATCTGCGCTTTTGTCCCGTAACGGCAGACGAGCCCCACTGCGTTGATGTGGCCCTCGTAGAGACGCGCGAGCGAGAGGTCAGCAGCGCCGATCAAACGCAGGATAGTGCAGAGCTCGGTGCCGAACCGCGGCTCCCAGAGACCGTTGCCGCCGAACTCGTGAGGCAGTGGGCTCATGGCCAACCCGCTGAAGCGGAAGTCCGTCCAGACGTCTTGTGAAATCTGGGCGGTGCTATCGGTATCGAAGGCGCGTTTTGAGAGCTTCGCGGCGAAGGCCTGCGCATTCTCCAGCAGTTTGTGATGTTGGGAAGGAGCGAGAATGGCGGTGTCCTCACGAAAGTTTTGCATGCATGCGGTGAAGTCCGCAGCGCACCGATAGTTCCGGTCCGCTGGAACGAGTCTCATTCCTTGCGTTGTCTTAGGACTCTTTGGGATAAACTATATGGCGATCATCGAACTGCAGCCGCACAACGAGAACTCCGAGACGTGGCTGCTCGTCTGGACTGAGCGCCAGGAGATCATCGGACGCGTCCGGAGGAACGAGGACGGATGGTTCCGGATCATCGCTCACGGACCGCATTGGAGCCCTATGAAAAGTTTCGCCGGCGAGAAATTCGACGACCCGTCCGAAGCTCTGAAGCAGGCTCAGGCGTATTTCGGAGACCGGTAGGGCACTGTCCTACAATCAGCAGGTAGGGCAAAGGCCACGTCGTCATGGGCGATGCGGCCTTTCTTTTTAAGCAATATCTAGTCGATCGTTCGAAGGACCAACCGCACATGCGAAGGGCCGTAGGCTCCAGCGGGCCGCGGCCATCCTAATGCGGTTTGAATAAACTTACGACGAAGTCGTCGCCGACAAGGCGAAACGCGCTAGGTCCATTCCAGTCCGGTCCATTTCCTCGATTGGAATCCGTAATGGACCGCCGCCAAGCCGCTTCAACATAACGATCAGCAACTGATCTTTGAAACGATCGACGAGACCGTCGCCGTTAAGTCTCGGATCACTTCCTAGTGCAGTCTTCATGAAACGCTCCGCGGCCGCTTAACGGCCCCTGCTGGTGAATCGCGGGCAAAGACGCTGCCTCTAATGAGACCCAAGCGATAGTCATCGCCCAGGCGCAAGCACGCCGGAAAAGGTCTGTTAGATGGCCAAGGCTCAAGTGGCGGAGAGCTAGGCGACCTATTGTTGAGACCGCGAAAGATAGTTCAAGAGTCCGGCGCCTTCACGGTATGACTAAGCGAAAATTGTTAGAGTTGTTCCCAAGACGTACCTCCGACATGGTCCCTCGATCGAGCAGACCCGTCTGCCATCGGTTCCAAGCGAAAGACAGATTGATTGAAAAGAGAAATGCTAGCGTTCGAGAATAAGGACGGCCCGCATATGCAGACGGCCTGCAAGGCCGGCGCTGAGCGCTGATCAAGAAACCAAACAGTTAAACTCGCTCGACCGCCAGCTTCGTAATGCCGCCGGCAAGAGCAGTGCGCGCAGCCGCACCGGTGGCGGCCACGTCACGCTCTATGAATCCGAGGACGCGCATTATTACTACTGCCGCGGCGGCTCAAACGTCACCAAGATCCCCAAGTCCCGCCAATCAACGCGATCCGCTGGCGTCCCGTTGCCGACCGCTGGCCGCAAGATGGGCGCAACCGGGCAGGCCGTGAATGCAGGGAGCGAGCGAGGTCTCGTTCTTCGCCGCCTTTGCTAGGATAGCCGTGCCTGCTCCAAAATCCGACGTGCAATTTCAAGCTTGGCCATCTGCTCGCCGTCTATCCCGGGAATTGTAGTTCCGTCCTTTGTGACCATGGCAAACTTCCACACTGATGAACGCGAAAACAATTAGGTGTTCAAAAACACGTTCCAAAGCTGCCGCGAGACGGCGTCGCGGCCCTCAAGGACAACGAAAACGGCCGCAAGCAAGACGATCTGCAACGTTGGATCTGACAGAAGGGACATGGCGCCCTTACTACGTTCATTTCGCAGATGCGTTCCAATTCAAACTGCGTTCTCAACACTCTGCATTTAAATAAAATTAGCCACGCCATCGAAGGCATCGTCGGCAGGAGCCAGCTCGCTAGAAAAGAAGCAGAGAGAGCAAAAGCAGTCGCAATCAACAGACCGCGCAAAACGGCCACGACAGTGCTCAGTCCCTTCATTAGGCACTACATTCCTCGAATTTGGCAAGCGTCGCGCGCGGCGTGCCCATAATGCCCCGCACACCACTATTCCCCGCTTTGGCTTTTACAATACACGCCACGAATCTTTCCCTTAGACGGTGTCTACTGAGGCACTCAGACCGGGATGGGAAAGCTAGAAAAGAGCGTAGCCGCTTATCGACGTGACGTTCGTTGGTGGTTGGCATCGATGGCGAGTTCGTCCAAGCGGAGGGGTCAGGTTGAGATCGAGATCAGGCCCCCGGCGCATCGGTGTCGTTCAGTTCGACAACCGCGAGTTGTTTTTCAAGCTCTACGGCTAGGGCCTCTAATCGCTGCAAGGTCAGTGGGTCAAGCGGCCCGGCAATCAGCCGACGCGCTTGCGCTAGCCGCCGATAGAGCTCGTTCTTGTCGCAATCGTCCGGCACGCCACATCTCCATCCCGGCGTCCCATTTACGGCGGAAGAGACGTTTGGTTTCGATACCGGACTTGGATTTGTGCTTGAGCACTGCAACCTTGCGAGCAAGTTGCAGAGTTCGACGTCGTGACCATCGACGAGTTTCTCGGCAACCTTCATGGCTTTCGTCGGAATCCGCCTGGAAGACTTCGAAGCTTTCGAAATGACCGTTCTTGCCTACGATATGGGCGCGATAGTCAGGCATCGTTCTGCTCCTTTTAAAGACGGGAGCAAGCAAATCTCAGCACCGATAGTTGTCCTTGGTCGGGCGGTGATCGCTCACCGTAGCATGTTTTCCGGCGGCAGGCGGCGCTGCAGCGAAGAAGAATTTCGCAAGAAAACGACCAAGAGCTTAGGGGGGGGCGTCGCGAGAAGAAGTAACGCGATGCTCCATGGGCCGTACCTTGTCGGCGCTGTATTCCTGCTGTTGCTACTCGGCGGGGCGCTTATTCTGCGTGACGCCGGCTCGCGCGGACCGCCGCACCAGGGTTTCAATGCGCAGAAATGATCGCCAACCGGGAACAACTCTCTTAGTAAGTGCTTGTGCAACGACCGGACGAGGATGCGCCATGACCGATCAAGACACGCCATCTGTAACCGACCAATTGTCTGATCTGAAAGCTACTGTGGCGGATGGTGTCAAAACCGCCGCATCAACAATCGGAGAAGCAATTGAGGAAGGCAAAAAGCCCGGCAAGCCGCTCGACATATTAAGCAAGCTTACGCGTGAAGCTCCGCTCGGCATGTTGTTGGCAGCATTTCTCATTGGCCGGGCACTGGCACGGCGGCGATGATTAGGCCGGTTGCCATTTGAGATCGTCGAGCGAGACGCTTTTGGGAAACATGAATTTAGCAGTGGCTTGTGACCGACAGTCATTCCGGAGGACACTATGGGTTTAGCAACTTATGCCGTCATCGAATCTAACGATGGCTGGGGCGTTCTGCACGATGGAGACGTGGAGGGGAAATTCCTGACCAAGGAGTCTGCTTTCGAAGCAGCCGTCGCTGCAGCGTCTCTTGCGATCCGCCAGGGACACGAAGTCCATGTCAGCGCCCCGAGCAGCGAAGCCGGAAACAAGACAGCGCTTGGCGGCGCAACAAATTGACGGGGGCTCAAGCTTCGTGAAAGGATATGAATTGGGACGAGATGATGATGGCGCCCAAGTAAAGTCAGCGCGCAAAGCACGCGGGGCCGAGCCAGGGCCGTCGGTTCGCAACGTTTTAGTTTGGAGCCTCGGCCTAGTTGTGGCCGCCTTTGCCGTCGTATATTTCCTGTTCTTCAAAACCTAGCCGACGGTTAGATGGTGGCGGCGTACCCGCTTCGAGACGCCGATCAGGCTGTCGTCTGTTACGTAGGACCGACTTACATTCCTTCCTCTTTTGAGGTTTGAGCGTCCTGTTCGCATGGCAGCCGTTCCGATGGCCCTGCCATCGCTCCAAACGTGGCGGAGCTTCTGCTGTCATAGCCGTTGGTATGCAGTAGCCGGACGAACTCGTCCATCGAGGCGTTAAGCTGCTTGGTACGCTCGGCGGTTTCCGGTGTGAGGGGGCGGCCAAAAAGCCGGCTGACGGATTCGCGAAAAGCCATGCGAGTCCCCTTTTTTCGTGACAACCCTTTGCTGCGCGAACGAGAGAACGGTTCATTCGGGAGCGATAATCCTAATCGAAATATTCTTGGACGGGAACTGGTCACATAGTGGCGTCTTAAGCGCACAAGCAATTATAGCGATCGATGCGATCGCCTGCATGAATGTTCCAAAGCGATTCGCCGCCGCAGTTATCCGTTTTTGAGGAGAGGCCGATGCCCCGATACTCTGAAGAACAGATCCGAGAGTACGCTCACAAACTTTGGGAAAGGGAAGGTCGCCCGGAAGGTAAGGCCGATGACTTCTGGCACCAGGCCAAAAGCGAGCTTGAAAGCGATGCGCCTGGCGACGAAGACCCGAAACCGATGCCAGAGTAGGAAAAAGCGCTGCCCAAGCGCCTCTTCGTCGTTGGCGCAGGGCGATGTCGCCACCGGCGGAACGCTGCATCAAGTCACGCGTTTTCGCGTTTGGTACTTATCTAGGAGTTGGTTCATGCGCCATTCTTATCCCGCGCCTCCGTTTCCTTCCCAGAAACAACCGTTGCCGGGCCGAACGGAGGCCATGCGGCCTTATCCCGATCATGGCGAAAGCAGTTACAAGGGGTCAGGTCGATTGCAGGGCATGAAAGCAGTGATTACGGGTGGCGACAGTGGGATCGGCCGCGCTGTCGCGTTGGCGTACGCACGCGAAGGTGCCGACATCTTGCTTTCTTATCTCGATGAGACCGAGGATGCCCTCGAAGCTAGCGCTTTAATCGAGCGGGAAGGCCGCAAGGCCATAATGGTCCCAGGTGACATCCAGCATCGGCGCCATTGCGACGTGATTATCGATAAGGCGGTAAGGGAATTGGGCGGGATCGACATCCTCGTTAACAACGCGGCGCATCAAGCGATCTTCAAGGACATCGGCGACATTTCCGACGACGAGTGGGATTTGACGTTCAGGACAAATATCTATGCAATGTTCTACCTGACAAGGGCCGCCGTGCCTCACATGAAGCCCGGAAGTGCGATCATCAATACCGCGTCGGTCAATTCGGATATGCCGAACCCAACCTTGCTGGCCTATGCAACGACGAAGGGGGCCATTCAGAATTTCACCGGCGGCCTGGCGCAGATGTTGGCCGATAAGGGCATCCGCGCAAACGCGGTGGCACCGGGACCGATTTGGACGCCGCTCATTCCATCCACCATGCCAGACGAAGCCGTTAGAAATTTCGGCAAGCAGACGCCGATGCAACGTCCCGGGCAGCCCGCAGAGCTTGCAACCGCCTACGTGATGCTCGCAGATCCACTCTCAAGCTATATTTCCGGAGCCACGATCGCCGTTACAGGCGGTAAGCCGTTCATCTAAGCGGATCGGGCATTTCGCGCCCGTGTCAAAGAAGTGTCCGTTCGAGGCCGTTTGACGGCTCGCGGGACGGGGCAAAATCTTTCAAGCAGCGGGGTTTCATCGGTGTCCAATATTTTGCCTTGGGTGGGTGGGCTCGCCGCTGTCCTGACTTCGCTTTCGTACATCCCACAGGTCCGGAAAGCATTGCCCCGGGGCTCAACCAAAGATCTGTCGCTCAGGATGCTCGTAGCGCTGACATCGGGCCTCGGTCTCTGGGGCGCCTACGGTCTGTTCAAGGGCGACTGGATCATTGTTCTGGCAAACAGCATCGGCTGTGCGCTGACAGCGACCGTGCTCGGCTGTAAAATACGAGACATTGGCGGGGAGGGGTCTGCATAGGGAGCGGAACCTGGCTGCGTGATCAGGGTTTAGAGTGCCTGTTATCTAGGTGTCATATGGAGATGCCATGCGGCCAATAATGGTACCACCCACTCTCCTTGATCGCGAGGCCGCAGCAACTGCCGTTCGGCACGCACATGCCGCAAGTGAACAAGTGGCCGAAGCTCTGACGTGGGGCGCGGACGAGCATGTTCTCGTTGTTGCTGCAGCGGCCTTCTGGCTCCTGTCGCGTAGCGGCTCTCCCTGGAAGCGAACGGTCGGTACGCATTTTCGGGCGGCCTCGGTGGCAACGGCCGTTGTGCCACATGCACTGAAGCATGTTTTCAATCAACGTCGCCCGGACAGGCTCACCATTGTTGGCCATCTACACGGAGTACCGATCTCAGGCCGCCCGAATGATGCGTTCCCCTCGGGGCACGCGATGCATATGGGGGCTCTCGCAAGCGCAGCATCCTCATTCGATCGGCCGTATCGCGAGCTGACCTGGACGGCTGCGGTCGGTATCTCGCTGACGAGGATCTATGTTCTCGCGCATTGGACGAGCGATGTGGTCGCGGGCTTCGCCACCGGATATCTGATCGATCGGCTATTGAGACGCTGGACCGGCTACGGCAAGGAGACGACGACGCCATGACGGATTACGCCGTCCGATTTTTCGTTGGAGGGGCAGTCGTTTCGATATTCGCGCTGCTCGGAGACGTGCTACGGCCTAAGTCCTTCGCGGGGCTCTTCGGCGCCGCGCCATCGGTGGCCCTGGTTTCGCTCGCGCTCGCTATCTCCAGGCACGGACCGGACTACGTCTCTACGCTGGCTGCTTGGATGATGGCCGGCGCGACCGCTCTTCTCGTGTTCTGCTTCGTGACGTGCCATCTACTCAAACGCACGGGGTTGTCAGTTCTATCTGTTACTCTGCTCGGGTTGCCCCTGTGGCTGGTAGTCGCGTTTGACCTCTATGCGATGGTGGGGTGAATGCTTGTTCGAGTCTCATTCTCGTCGTTGAGCGATGGTCACTGGTACGAATACATCGTCCAGTTCCTACTGGGCGGAGCATCGACTGCAATAACGGGTCTGATCGGCACACGTTGTGGGCCGGGCGTCGGCGGTCTGTTTCTGGCATTTCCAGCCATGCTCTGCGCCAGTGCCACGCTGGTCGAGGCGCACGAAAGGCGCCGCAAAAGGGAAATTGGCCTGCATGGCAAGAGACGTGGTGAAGACGCCGCTGCGCTCGACGCCGCCGGAGCGGCTCTGGGAAGCATGGGCCTCGTTACGTTCGCTCTCACAGTTTTCCTCCTAAATGCCGCGGCTCCCTGGAGCAGCTTGGCGCTGGCATCTCTGGTATGGGCGGCAACAGCAGGTTCTTGCTGGTGGACTTACAAGAGACTTCGCAGGACGTGGACCTGAGATGGGCGAGCTCCGATCAAGAATAGACACCAGTCGGGCAGTGCACTTGTGTCTGGACATGCAGAGGCTGTTCGGTCCCGAAGGGCCTTGGCCGACACCTTGGCTCGAACGTGTCATCCCGGCGGTGGAAAGCCTCGTCGAGCATGACCCGGCACGGACTGTCTTTACGCGCTTTATTCCCCCGGCGTCGCCCGAGCATGCAAATGGGATGTGGCAGAGCTACTTCCAAAAATGGCGGGTGGTCACGCGCGAACGTCTGGACCCGCAACTCCTCGAGCTTATGCCCCCTTTGCAGCGACATGTCCCACCGGCGATTGTCTGCGACAAGTCTGCGTATTCTGCGTTCTCGAATGGAAGACTTCACGATATTCTGCAAGACGGTAACGTCAATACCTTGATTGTGAGCGGCGCGGAGACTGACGTCTGCGTTCTCTCAACCATCTTGAGTGCCGTTGATCTGGGCTATCGAATCATCGTTGCCCAAGACGCGATGTGCAGCTCAGCTGACGAAACTCACGATGCCTTACTTGGCTTGTACGCCCAGCGCTTCGACCTACAGATCGAACTGGCAGATTGTGCCGAGATCCTTGAAAGATGGTTGCAGGTTTGAATGCAGTCAGGGCTAGGGCCGGACGGGCGAAGTGTTTGGCGCGCGCCACCGGCGCGGGCGACCAAGACCCATAAAGAGGAGACCCCGATCATCGGGGTCTCCCTCTGGCTGGCATCACGCGCTAGTTGCCGCCGCCGGCACCACCACCAGCACCGCCGCCGCCGCCCGAAGTGCGACCTTCGGCAGAGCTGTTAGACCCGGTAGTTCCAGTCGCCGCGTTCGATCCACTAAGGGAGCTCGCATT
Organism: Tardiphaga sp. 37S4; assembly: GCF_021044645.1. Classification (NCBI taxonomy): domain Bacteria; kingdom Pseudomonadati; phylum Pseudomonadota; class Alphaproteobacteria; order Hyphomicrobiales; family Nitrobacteraceae; genus Tardiphaga; species Tardiphaga sp. 37S4. The sequence goes on from NZ_CP088008.1 coordinate 647,139, forward strand.
GTTGCCGGTCTGCGATCCTGCAGCGTGCGGCGCCGCGTGTGGAGTGCTCGATGTCGGGCGATCGACTGCCGTCCCTGTACTGGTGGTGCCGGGCTGTGTAACGCCGTTGCCTGCGGAATTGACCTGAGGCGCGCTCGGATTTGCACCGCTCTGTGCGAATGCAGCAGGAGCAATCATCAGTGCCGTTGCCGTTACTGCTATCAACGTCTTCTTCATATTGTCCTCGTTCGTTGTCATGCCCCGAGCTGGATGAATTAACTTGCTCGTTTGTTGTTCCTGGCGACGGACATCACGCAACGCTGGAACAACACTCGCTTCTCCTTCACCCATTTGCCAGAGGCGGTTCCGACAGCATCCTGGCGGCCTTCCCACGGCGCGCCTGAGACGCCAGAAGCGGGAAGGTTGGCCTCGCCGACCGGTGCGGGCAAGCCGATCCTGAGGGCGGAAGAAAACGGAACATCCTACGATTAGAATGGTTCTGATGGCGAACGCATAGCGAGGCGCCCCCCGTGAACCAGATCCCACCTCACCCACAGATCCCAATTTCCCTGACGATCAACGGAACGTTGCACGAGCTCAAAGTAGAGCCGTGGGTGACGCTGCTAGACCTGTTGCGCGAGCGCCTCTCGCTCACCGGGACTAAGAAGGGATGCGATCAGGGACAATGCGGCGCGTGTACCGTGCTCGTCGATGGCAAACGCGTCAATTCGTGCCTAGCACTCGCGGTATCGCGCGATGGCGCCGAGATCACCACTATCGAAGGTCTGGCTCAGAACGGCGAACTGCATCCGCTGCAGGTCGCCTTCATCGAGCGCGACGCGTTTCAATGCGGCTACTGTACGCCTGGCCAAATTTGCTCAGCGGCGGGCCTGCTGGCGGAAGGTCACACCCGTAGTCGGGCCGAGATACGCGAGCATATGAGCGGCAATCTGTGTCGCTGCGGCGCCTATACCAATATCGCCGACGCGGTCGAGGACGTGCTGATGCCGCCCATCGCGGCGAAGGAGGCCGCCGAATGAACCGGTTCGAATATATCCGCCCGGCCACAGTGGCCGATGCCATCGCGGCGCTGAATGAACCTGCAGCGCGCGCGCTGGCGGGTGGCACCAATCTCGTCGACCTCATGAAATACGATGTGGCGCAGCCGTCGCGGCTGGTCGACATCAACCGGCTTCCGCTCAAATCGATCGAAATCACTTCCGGCGGAGCACTGCGCATCGGCGCTCTGGTTACCAATACCGATCTGGCGTGGCATCGAGACGTTCGGGAAAAGTGGCCCATACTGTCAAGCGCCATTCTTGCCGGCGCATCGCCGCAATTGCGAAACGCAGCTACAGCCGGGGGAAACCTGATGCAGCGAACCCGCTGCTATTATTTTTATGATCCGTCCACAGCCTGCAACAAGCGACAGCCAGGAAGTGGCTGCTCCGCCATTGGCGGCGTCAATCGCATTCACGCCATTCTCGGCGCGAGCGATAGCTGCATTGCGGTCCATCCGTCGGACATGTGCGTCGCGATGGCTGCACTCGATGCATCCGTCGAAGTCGAGGGGCCGGAGGGCAAGCGATCGATTCCAATGTCTGGTTTCCACCGCCTCCCCGGCGGAGAGCCCGAACGCGACAATACGCTCAAGGTGGGCGAGCTCATTACATCGATCATTATCCCAGAGCCCGACTTCGGTGCCCATCACACCTATCTCAAGATCCGGGACCGGCTGTCCTATGCCTTCGCGCTGATCTCCGTCGCCGCCGCGCTGCGCGTGGATGAGGGCGTCATTCAGGACGCCCGGATCGCGCTCGGCGGGGTCGCGCATAAGCCATGGCGGGATTTCGACGCCGAAAGGTCGCTGAAAGGCGAGCGAGTCGGGAACCAGAGCTTTACGCAGGTCGCTGATTTCATTCTTCGTGATGCGAAGGGGCAGGGTGACAACGACTTCAAGATCGAGCTTGCTCGCCGCGCTATCGTTCGTGCCCTGGAGCAGGCGGCTGCGGGCACGCCGCAGGACCAGGCCGACAAATCGCTCCACTAGAAAGTTAACGGGAACATCGCATGTCAGTTGGTGAAATCACGCATATCGGACGTCCGACAAACCGGGTCGACGGTAGGCTGAAGGTGACCGGCCAAGCGCACTACGCGGCGGAGTATCCTGCTGACGATCTGCTCTATGGCTACATCGTTGGCAGTACGATCGCCGCTGGACGGATCGCGGCGATGCACTTGGATGCAGCAAGGCAGTTTCCAGGCGTCGTCGAAATCTTCACGCACGAAAATCGCAGCAAGGCGGCATGGCTTGATCGTAGCTGGCGGGACCAAGTCGCGCCTCCTGGCCATCCGTTCCGGCCGCTGCATTCGGACCGTATCCTGTTTGACGGTCAGCCGGTCGCGTTGATTGTCGCCGAAACGTTCGAGGCCGCCCGCGATGCGGGCTCCCTGGTTCGCATTGCCTATGATGTCGATGCGCACTGTACCGAGCTTGAGGCGAAGCGGGCAGAGGCCTATGTGCCTCCGAAGAAGCGTAGCGGTATTCCGCCGCCGCCGGACCCGCGCGGCGACGCTGAGCAGGCGTTTCAAGATGCACCCGTCAAGATCAGCCGCGATTACCGGGTCAATGCCGAGCACCACAATCCGATGGAGATGTTCGCCACCACCTGCGTGTTCGAGGGCGACGGCAAGCTGACGATCTATGACAAGACGCAGGGCTCGCAGAATGCGCAGGGCTATGTCACCTCAGTGTTCGGCCTGCGGAGCAAGGATGTCCGCCTGGTCAATCATTATGTAGGCGGCGCCTTCGGTGCCGGCTTGCGACCGCAGCACCAATTGTTCTTCGCCGTCATGGCCAGTCTCGAACTCGAACGCTCGGTCCGGGTGTCGCTGACGCGCGCGCAGATGTTTCATATCGGCTACCGGCCGGACAGTTTCCACACCGTCTCGCTCGCCGCCGATCGCGATGGGAGGCTGCAGTCGATTATGCATGATGCCGTTGCCTCGACCTCCCATTACGAGGATTATCAGGAGGCTGTCGTCAATTGGTCGGGCATGATGTATCACTGCGACAACGTCAAGCTGACCTATCAGCTTGCCAAGCTCGATACGGCCACGCCGTGTGACATGCGCGCACCCGGCGCAGCAATCGGCGTGACAGCGCTCGAATGCGCGCTCGATGAACTTTCATACGAACTCGGTATCGGTCCGCTCGAAATCCGGCGGATCAATTTCGCCTCGAAGGATGAAAACACCAACAAGCAGTTCACATCCAAGGCGCTTCTGGAATGCTACAGCAAGGGCGCTGCGGCATTTGGATGGGAGAAGCGAAGCCCCAAGCCGCGTGCCATGAGGGAGGGTCGCGAGCTGATTGGATGGGGCGTCTCAACGGGAATGTGGGACGCCTTCCTGCAAAAGGCCCAGGCTACTGCGACTCTCAGGGTGGACGGGACGCTGGAGGTGGCAACGGCGGCGTCCGATATTGGCACTGGGACCTGGACAATCCTGACGCAGATCGGCGCCGAAGCGTTCGGATTACCACTCGGAGACGTTCAGGCCAGGATCGGCGATTCGACTCTGCCGATGTCGCCGGTCGAAGGAGGTTCGTGGACCGCAGCGTCAAACGGCTCGGCAGTTCAGGCCGCATGTGAGGCGGTCAAGCATTCTCTGTTCAAGCAAGCCAGGAAGATGGCCAATTCGCCTATTGCGGATGCAAGTTTCGAAGACGTCGAGGTTCGGGATCGACGCATCTTCCGGACGGATGATCCGGCGCGCGGGCTTTCCGTTTTCGAAGTCATGCACGCCGCCGAGCTCACGGAAATCACCGAGCAGGGCAAAGTCAGCCCGAACCTGCGGCAGATGCTGAAATACATCAGCTACACGAATTCCGCCGTGTTCGTGGAAGTGCGCGTGGATGAAGATCTGGGTGTCGTTCGCGTGACGCGCGTCGTGTGCGCGGCGGCGGCGGGCAAGATCCTCAATCCCAAGACGGCCCGCAGCCAGATCCTAGGCGGTGTGGTGATGGGAATCGGCATGGCGCTTCACGAGGAAGCCATGACGGATCATCGCCTCGGCAAGATTATGAATGCCAATCTCGGCGAATATCACGTTCCGGCCCATGCCGACATCGAGGATATTGAAGTGATCTTCGTCGATGAAAAGGACGACAAGGTCAGCCCTCTTGGCGTCAAGGGCCTGGGCGAGATCGGCATCGTGGGAACCGCGTCTGCCGTCGCTAATGCGATCTTTCACGCAACTGGTGTGCGGGTGCGTGATTTTCCCATCACGATTGACAAGATTTTGAACGCTCCACGACCGTCCTGAGTTCATCTCGTACAGGCCCAAGGGTGGCATACGCCGATGGAGCTTCACTTGTCGGCTTTGGAACCCGGGCCGCTGCATGACTGAGCTAAATGTCCGTAAGCCTCGGATCAGGAGAGCGCGTGAAGATCGCTACCTTCAACGTGAACGATATCAACAAGCGATTGCCCAATCTGCTGGCATGGTTGAAGTCGTCGAAACCGGATGTGGCCTGTCTTCAGGAGTTGAAGGCCGCCAAGTCCGAATTCCCGGAAAATGCGCTGCGTAAGGCGGGCTATTTTGCCGAGTGGGTTGGGCAGAAGACTTGGAATGGCGTCGCAATCCTCGCTAGAGAATCCAAGATCGTGGTAACGCGCAGGCGGTTGCCTGGTGACGAGAGCGACGACCAGAGCCGATACATCGAGGCTGCCGTCGATGGCGTTCTCGTTGGCTGCGTCTACGCACCCAACGGCAATCCGCAGCCGGGACCGAAGTTCGATTACAAGCTCGCCTGGCTGAAGCGTCTGAACGCCCACGCCGGCAAACTGCTCAAGTCCGGTGCTCCTGCTGTTATCGCCGGCGACTTCAACATCGTGCCAACGCCCTTCGACATCTACTCGACCAAGTCGTGGGACAATGATGCGCTCGTGCAGCCGGAAAGCAGGGCGGCGTTCGGCAAGCTCCTCAAGAAGGGGTGGATCGATGCGCTGCGCGAGCAGCATCCGGATGAGCCGATGTATACGTTCTGGTCGTATTGGCGGAACCGCTACGAGCGTGACGCTGGCCTTCGCATTGACCATCTGCTTCTCAGTCCTGAGCTGAGCCCGCGGCTTGCGCAGGCCGGTGTCGACCGAAAGGTGCGCGGCAAGCTGGATGCAAGCGACCATGCTCCAGCGTGGATAGTGCTGAAGTAGTGCTACTCCTTACTTTTTGGCTTTCCGATCAACCCGGACGTCGCGGAATTCCTCGGGCCCTTTGAGCAGGCGCCGCTTCCGACTGGCCTGATCGTCCGCACTGGCGCCCTTGTCCGTCAGCGTGTCGATTGCGCCGGCGGCCATCTCACTGGCACGGGCTCTATGAGCGACGTTCTTTCTGCGAGACGGTTTAACGGTAAGGCCCAGTTCGACAAGGCGGCGCACAGCTTCTGAGAGTCTCGGAGCGTCCGGCTGAAACTCGGCCCAATGAACAATCCTGCCGCGTAGTTCGTCTGCGGCGCGAAAGCCGAGCATTGGCGTTTGGCCGGTCGCAGGTCGGCCTTTTAATTTTTGCTTTGCTACTGTCGTTTTCTTCATAAGATAATGTTTAGCATAAATGCCAGATAGGCGAGAAGCTGGAACTCTGCGTCATGTTATTGAGTTGCGATCTCCTAGGGCACGCCGTTTTAGCGGACTTTCCCCCTGCGCCTTGCTAAGCAGTGTGAGAGCGGCCGACCGCCGCATGATGCGAGGAAGCCGTGGCGAACGAACTGACAGCGTCCGAACAGGCCCTGCGCGATCGGGAAAGCGAACTCGCGGAGGTGCAACGGATCGCGAAAGTCGGCGGTGTGATCGTCGACCTGCGCGATGGATTTCAGAACCGACGATCACCTGAATATCTCGCCATACACGGGTTACCCCCTGAAGCTGCAAACGAGACACATGAAGACTGGGTCGCCAGGCTTCATCCCGACGACCGGGAGCGCGCTGAGCGGCAATTTCTGGACCTTCTGAAAAGCAATGCGGAACGTTATTCTTCGGAGTATCGCATCATTCGGCCCAGCGACGGGGAAATTCGCTGGATCGTGGCGGAGGCGCGTATCGAGCGTGATCCAGAAGGCCGACCGCTGCGGATGATCGGCGCTCATATCGATATCACGGAACGTGCGATCGCCAGAGAGGCGCTACGCGAGAGTGAAGAGCGGTTCCGATTGATCGCCGACAGTGCGCCAGTCCCGATGTGGGTGACACGTCTTGATCGGACGCGGTCCTTCGCAAACAAAGCCTACCTGGAATTTCTTGGCCTTGAATATGAAGAAGCGTTGGCTTTCGATTGGAGGACCATCCTTCACCCGGACGATATGGCGCGCGTCGTGCGCGAGAGCATTGCAGGTGAGGCATCCCTAAAGCCGTTCGTGCTGGAAAGCAGATATCGACGTGCGGATGGCGCGTGGCGTTGGGTCAGATCCGAATCGCAACCCCGATGGGACCCGGCGGGTAAGCATATCGGCTTTATTGGGGTTGCCCACGACATCACGATTGCAAAAGAAGCAGAGATCGAACTACGTGGGTTGAATGAGGTGCTTGAACGGCGGGTTGAAGAGCGAACCGCGCAACTTCATACCCACGAGGCTCATTTACGAGCCATTTTGGAGACGACCAACCAGTATCAGGGATTGCTCGCGCTCGATGGTACGCTCGTTTTCGCCAACGCGGTCGCACTTGCCGCCATCGCGGTCGAAGCGAAGACAGTCCTTGGGATGCCGTTCTGGGATACGCCCTGGTTTACTGCGACGCCCCGTATGCCCGAACGAGTTCTCAGCGCGTTTAAAACCGCACTGAGCGGCGATGCGTGGCGCGCCGAAGTTCAATTGAACCTATCCGGGACGGAGCGGCATCTCGACCTCGCCATGCGCCCGGTATTTGGCAGTGGAGGTGGGATTACAGCCGTCTTGGCAGAGGCCGTCGATGTGACCGAGCGTCGCCGGAACGAGGACGCTCTGCGCCAGGCTCAGAAGATGGAGGCGGTCGGACAACTCACCGGAGGCGTGGCGCACGACTTCAATAATCTCTTGACGATTATCAGGTCAGCCACAGATTTTCTTCGTCGGCGCGATCTTCCAGATGAGAGACGAGGGCGGTATATCGACGCGATTTCCGATACAGTTGACCGTGCGGCCAAGCTGACCGGACAGTTGCTTGCATTCGCTCGCCGACAGCCGCTTGCTCCGCGCGTCTTCAATGTTTGTACGCAGGTCGCGAGCGTGGCGAATCTGATCCGACCACTGGTCGGCGGCCGGATTCAGATTGATCTGGAAGTTGAGACTGCCGACCAGTTCGCCATGGCCGATATAACGCAGTTCGAAACCGCGTTGGTCAATCTCGCTGTTAATGCACGCGACGCCATGAACGGCGAAGGGCGCCTCGTCATTGGTGTCGCGGCAGTCGACTCGATCCCGGGGATGCGTTCTCATCCTCTGAAGGAGGGCGACTTCATCTCGGTCTCCGTAACTGACTCTGGCGTCGGCATAGCTAGCGAGTACCTGGATGCGATTTTTGAGCCATTTTTCACGACCAAGGACGTGGGAAAAGGAACGGGCCTCGGCTTGAGTCAGGCCTTCGGGTTCGCCAAACAGACGGGCGGCGAGATCGGCGTCAAAAGCACGCTTGGAGCGGGCGCGACGTTCACAATTTATCTGCCGCGGGCCGAAACTGGCGCCGAAGTCGAAAGCAGCGCGCCGCCATTAGCAAGCGCGGCGACAAGCGGGCGGGGGCACCGCGTTCTTGTTGTCGAGGACAATACGGACGTCGGGGGATTCTCGACAGAGCTTCTGCAGGATCTCGGATATGCAACCGACTGGGTGACGTCAGCTTCCGCGGCACTGGACGTTCTAGCCAAGGACGAATTCGCATTCGACCTTGTGTTTTCGGACGTCATCATGCCCGGCATGAACGGGGTGGAGATGGCCACGATTATCCGCGACCAATACCCTGGATTGCCGGTCGTTCTGACAAGTGGCTACAGCCACGTTCTAGCCGAAAACGCCCATACAGGCTTTGAACTCATCCAGAAGCCGTATTCGGTTGAGCTTTTGTCGCGCACGCTGCGCAAGGCGATCACTGACCGACGGACTGAATCGGCCTAGCGCTGCTAGATTGGTAATTGGAACTGGGATTGCGCGTCGTCCCCCTTCGTCCGAAGTGTCGATAGCGACACACCGAGCAGCCGCACTGCTTTCGGCAGTGGCATTGAGCGCTCGAGAAGTGATATTGCGACCCGTTCGAGTTCTCCACGGTTTGATACGGCTGTCGGCATTGATTGGCTTCGTGACATGATTTCAAAGTCAGCGAACTTCACCTTCAGCGTGACGGTTCGCCCGCGGTTTCCGGTGTTCGCGCAGTGCTGCCACACTTTGTCGACCAGTGGCTGCAGCGCAGCGACCATGGCGTTGAACTCGGTGAGGTCGTCGAAGAAAGTGTTCTCGGCGCCGATGGATTTCCGGATGCGGTTGGCGCGGACAGGACGCTCGTCTATGCCGCGTGATATCCAGTAGTAATAGGTCCCGGCTTTGCCGAAGTGCGCTTCCAGGAATGTCAGCGACTGGTTCCGGATGTCGAGGCCTGTCTGGATACCCAATCCACTGAATTTGGCCGCAGTCGCCGGGCCGATGCCGTGGAACTTGCTGACGGGCAGCGTCTCCACGAAGGCCGGGCCCATCTCCGGAGAGATGACATACTGACCGTTTGGCTTGCGATGGTCGGAGGCGAGTTTGGCCAGGAACTTGTTGTAGGAGATGCCGGCGGAGGCGTTAAGCCCGGTCTCGTCCTTGATTTTAGCGCGGATCGCTAGCGCAATGTCGCGCGCTAGTCGAATACCCTGAAGGTTTTCGGTGACGTCCAGATAAGCCTCGTCCAGGGATAGCGGTTCGACGATCGGCGTGTGCTCGGCGAAGATCTCGCGGATCTGCTGGCTGATAGTCTTGTAGGCCTCGAAGCGCGGTTTCACGAAGATCAGATCTGGGCACTGACGCTTGGCCGTAACGGACGGCATCGCCGAGCGGACGCCAAATTTGCGGGCTTCGTAGCTCGCTGCTGCCACGACGCCACGCTCCCGTGAGCCGCCGACGGCGACAGGTTTGCCGCGAAGCTCTGGATTATCCCGCTGTTCGACTGATGCGTAGAAGGCGTCCATGTCGATATGGATGATCTTACGCTGTCGGATTTCCGGCGCGACGTCGTCCGTCACCGGGCCATCGGTTTCCATTTGCTGTCTCTGATCGCCAGCATCGCCTTCGCGACCGGAGTGGATGCGCGATCGGCGGAGCCCTCGGCCGCTGCCTCGACGGCGCGCCAGTCGATCAGGACGGTCCCGTCGGGAGCGACCTCGTAAAGGCCCACGCCCACCGGAACGCCCGAGATACGCTCGGTTCGGACGGGGCGCTGCGTGATGTCTTGCGCCGGCGCGGCGGCGGGCAGCATAATGGCGAGGGCGGCAATCCATTCACTGCGCATCGGCACCATCCTCTTTCTGACCTCGGGCGACGATCTTAAGCGATCCGTCTGGAAGCTTGCGCTGCAAATACTTGGCCTCGTCCCACGGGGCATTCATCCAGACGTCGATCTCCTCCTGCTTGGTGAGGATGGCAGGCATCGCTTTCGGATGGATTGCGAATACCTCGGTGTTGGCGTCGGTGGTGAGGAACGCGAATAGGTCGTTGGTCGTCTCGCCTTCCTTCACCTTCCGGACGGAAGTCCAGTTTGTCCACAGGCCGGCGAAGCAGGTGAGGGGGCGGCTCTCGTCGAGTGCGAACCAAATGTCGCCACCGGCATCCTTGTTGAACTCGCTAAACGAAGTGAACGGAACGATGCAGCGGTGCTCGGTCCCGTACCAGCGCTTCCAGTGGGCGCTCTTCGCGTTCCGGATGTTGGTCGTACCGCCGTCCGGCTCCATCCGGAGTAATTCCTTGAAGTCGAACTGCTTGCCCTTCGCTGCCAGTTTGGCAGCGCGTTTCTGAGTGGCTTCGAGCAGTGCCTTCGGGGACGACGGCATCCCCCAACGCGCCAGCGTCAATTCCCGTCCGCCGCGGGCGTTGCGCACGATAGGTGCCGCATAGTCAGGGAAGATGCCTGGCATTGCAGGCAAGTTCCCGGTGCTGTCGATGTCGAAATTGAAGAGCCGGCGGATGGCGTCCTGGTTCTTCGTCATCGAATAGAGATTGCACATTATCAAGTGTCCGTTCGCAATTGCCGCGGTCGCTCGCCTAACTGTTGCAGCGTCGCGGACGGCCGCTTCCCGGCCTTTCTGCATTTCTCGCATCTTAGCTTGCTGGCGAGATCATGCACGAAGGTGGTTGGCGGACAGCGTAGCGCAGCGAGGTCGATGTTGTTTGGCGTCTTGCACCGCGAGCATTCAATCTCCAGCCAGGGGAAGCTGCCGTTGATGGCCTGATCAATCGTTGGGGAAGGATCTATCGGCTCACCGTCCGCCCACATGCGCTCGTTCCAGCTTTCGCAGAGAAGCCGATCAGCCTGCCTGATCAGGGCGTCGCCCTTCGACCTCATCTCGTCGGACTGGGTGGCAAGGATGGCAGTCATTCCGCGCGCTTTCCCGAGCTCTTTGCTCAGAGCTTTCCGGTGGCCGCCGGAGAGGGGCGTGGGATGATATTTCGGAGCCATATGGGCATCCAGGCGCGACGGTCAAAAAGAAGAATCAAAAATACTATGTCGTCTCAAATGACGGCCAGCACCCGTCTTCCTCAAGGCGTCCTGTGCGTTCTTGGCAGCCGTTGTCGAGCAACTTCTTGCCGACGTCTTTCCAGATGGCATGGGCTCCGTAGAGACGCACAGCATCCACGGTCTGAATTTCCACGATGCGGTCGCACCGTCGGCAGGCGACACGCAGAACATGGCGCGGAATTTCCGATAGGCGCCGTTGCTGGATGGGAACGCCGGTGCAGATCTGACCGCGAGGATCCCGGACGATCGAGTCCCAATATGCTTCCGGCAGGTCGTCCGCAGGGCCGGGCATGGGGCTGGCAGGTTCGGGTTGCCGGTCTAGCTTGGAAGCCAACTTTTCCATCTGTTTGGGCGTCGGCATGCGCCAGCTTGCGGGTCTGTCACTCATGTCTGCAATTAGAACATATCAAGAACAAAAGTCGAGTCCGTGGAGGTTGAATCTCGCGCCCCCTAAACGGCGGGTATGGGTCTGTGTCGATCCCCATTGGCCCACTTCGGCAGAGGCGGATTTGGAGGTGTTCTAAAGAACCAATTTCTTCTTCCCGCGTCACGCTATGGGCGCGGAGGATGAGATGCATACAAGGCGCACAGTCAGGGAGCTTCGTGACAAGGTCGATAAGTATCGAGCTATGGCGCGTATGACCACTGATCCCGAAACGGCCAGACGTATTCTTGAACTTACTGACGAACTGGAACAACAGGCCCGTGACATCGAGCGCGGAAAGTAAGGCCGCCTCAGCGAGCGGTCTCTAGGGCACGGTATACGGAGCAGGCGTGAACAAGCACTCCGATTCCGTCAGGCCTTTCGTGAGACGACAATCCCAGAACTTCTCGACCATGACGCCCGCTATCAAGATAGCGAAACACACGAGACAAAATACTGCTGGCCGACTGTCAGCTTTCATGCCGGACATTTGAGCCGATGGCGAGGAGGGCGTCACGGGGGCAGCAGGACAACGAGGAATCACACGGGCACGGCTCCAGCTCTCGGTCCAGGGAAGGCTTGATCAACCTCGAAGTAGAAAGGCGTAGGCGCCTAGCACCGCTAGCCCACCCCCGAGCAGCCAAACGACTAGACCGATTGTCAGCATTTTGGCTGGGACAGGCGTGTGATCGGTCTGTGGAGTTTCGTGAGGGGCGACGGCTGTTTCTCGATCGGCTGGCATGACACATCCTTGTGGCCGCACCTTGCCGCCATGGATGAACGAACGGCTTGCAGATCATAACGTTCCCATGCCGCCATTTGGCCGGCGTCACTCCCAGGGCTTCACACCTTGTCCCACTAACCGAGTGTCGTGCCGACTTGGTTGGAACGATATGCCCGATCGCGAGCTTGTGCTGCTGCAGCGAGGAGATCACAAAATGACACACGAAACGCCACTACCGGCTGCCGAGCCGGCCGAGGATTTGAAAGATGTCGTCATCGATGGCGTCAAAGACGCCGCCGACCGGGTCAGCTCAGCGATCGACGAGGGCCGCAAGCCCGGCAGACCGTTGGACATTCTGGCAAAGGTCACACGGGACGCGCCATTGGGCGCCCTCTTGGTTGCTTTTCTTTTCGGGGCAGCGATTGCACGGCGGCGCCGTTGGTAGGCAGATGAGTTACGATCCCGCTCGCGAAATTGTCGACGGCTTGCTGAAACTAGGCGCGCTGAACGTCCAAATAGGTGTCTTGATGTCCGAGGCCGTCCTCGCCGCGGGCGGCTCCATCAGAAAGTTGTCAGCCGATATCGTTCCAGATCCGCCACCCTCCCAGGCGCAGATAGAAGCCGTCGCGCTTGTGCTCGAGCAGGAAATTCTCGGAAACTACGAACTCGGCTTCCGAGCCATGCTTCGGCTGAACTTTCCGCGGGATCGGCTTCGAGAAATCGCCGTTACAGCGCTGAATGCGGCGCGCGACGTTGCAGCCGCGGGGCAGCTTACGCACCTGCCGGGGAACGATGCTCGATAGCCGGTGTTCCAATGCGGTCCCGTCCGTTTAGAGCCGGAGCTATCGCCATTGGAGCCATCATGTTTGCATCTACTCTCGTCGCAATGACCGAAGCTTCCCTTCTCGGCTTCGAAGCGAGCCGGGTCGTCGCACTACGTATGCAAGTTTTTATGCTTGGGGGGACGGCCGCATGGGATGAAGCTGATCTAATGGTCCGCGAAAAGACGAAAGCCTTCGGTCGGGCGTTCCTTGATCTTGCGGCCGGGTCATCCCAATCAGCCGTCTGCGCTGACCTCAGAACAATCGTGAAAGAAAACTACGATCGGCTCTCCGAACGGCACTAGCGGTATGGAAGGTCGCTGGTCGGACCCCGGAACGTTTCAGGTAACTTTACATTCAATCAGTGAGGCCGCGCCCCAACGCGGCTTCGAAAAGGCCCGTCGCATTGGAGTCCTCCGGTGCGGCGGGCTATTTGTTGGTCAGTGGGTGTTGGTGTCTTTCCACTTCTCCAAGTCCGGCTTTGGTGTATCCGGCAGGCTCGGGTCGGTGGTGTTCTGAGCGTTCTGCTTCCAGGGCTCGTTGCTCTGTGATTGGTTACCCCAGTCCTGCTTATCGCGGTCGTCTTCGCTTGCCGGGTTTGTTTTCTCGACGCTCATGGCCTGTCCTTTCTTTTATATGTTCATGACCTCGGGTTTAATCGTGTGTTCCCGGTTTGCGCGGAACGAATCCAATTCGTGCCGTTTGATAGGCATGAGAAACAATCCTGCCCAACTGGTTCACCTCGCTGTCCTCATGGAAGAGGCGATTCAGATTGCATGGGATTATCTGGAACGGGCAGGCGAGATCGAGGACGCCGAGTTCTGCTCGCACACTCTACTCCACTCGGTTGAAACCATGATCCGGCAGGGGATACGGAGCCGCCTGCTACTCTCAAACAGAGCCATTGCTCAATACATGGAAGCTCTTGAAGCTCGCACGCTTCGAGCGGCCTCCTAGAGGGGCCATGACGATGGTGACGATGGTAATGGGTGGAAATCAAATCTATCTCAGGCGCCAGCAGACGGGCGTTGGATGGCTCGTCGTAAAGTGGCTGGCTTATTGTCAGGCTGACAAATGTCGACGCTTGAACCGACAGCCTCAAGAGACGCAAAGGGGCGACGATAATCTAGGACTTGGCGTCCTCGTCATTTTCCTGTTGGTGCTAGGCTTGCCTCTATTGCTGTTGTGAGCCAAGAGCTAGGCCACCGAAAGCAGGATACTTCGATCGCATCGCCGGCCGTCCAAGGGCGGCAACGGCGCGCAGAACCGTTGCGCTGCTCTCAGCGAGGCTGATCAGTCGCGCGATGTCTTCAGGCGTCCAGGTCTTGTTAATCGGGCGTCTCGCCATGGGACCGATCTCGCGGGATTAGTCAGAGGCTGGAGTCGGCCAGCCCGTGACGCCCGTCGAGATGCTACGAACAGTGATCGTGTGAGGGGCATTTTTCTTGTGTATCGGACATGCCGCAAACATGTTAAAAACGACGCGAATGACCCACAGCGGACATTTCTATTTTATAGATTGCGGGCTGTTCAATTGGGCCGCGCGTTCGATTTCGCACTGACGACTTAGCTCCGGGACCAACCGAAACACTCGGTCGGACATTTTTCTGATCTCAGGGACTGTCAGTCCTGCGCTTCTGCCGCCCTGCCAAACGCCGTAGCCTGAAATCCAGCTATTAGCGTAAGTGAAGAGATATCCTTCGAACATACTGGTGTTGGCGTAGATCGCGGTTCGGATGCAACCGCAAGTCTCGCGGTCTCTTATTGCTTCTCTCGGACACGTCAAAGAGACCAAAGCCGCGTTGGATTCAGACGTCCTCAGATCGCTTATCGCGAAGGCATTTTCCGCGAAGTGGTACGGTCTATTTAGGCCCCACAGAAACCACAAGCTCAATCCGACCAATATGACAAGAAGAGCAAGTTTTTTGGTCATTTAGCCATTTCAGATTACCTGCCCCGGCTCCATCTTTGCCGGCGGCTCCATCAATTTTGTCCGCGCGGGCCGCATGCTTTCCTTGCTCTTCGATCTCGTGAAACTTGACCAGTGTGGCATATCACGACGACCCTTAAGCGCGCGATTTATGAGTACACGCCCTAGAAGAGAAAACATGGTCCTGCATCCCGCCATACTAATGGACGGCGGTGAGGGCTTCACGGGGGATTGGTCAGGAGGAAGGAACTCTCCACTAGCGTCCCCACCACAGCCCGATGCGCAGCAGCAGCTTGACGAACAAGTATAGTCCGAACACCGTCAGTACCGCGGCCGTGCCGAGAGCAGCCAAGAAATTAAGCGGATCGCTTTCGTAAGTGATCATATTGAATTGGCTCGGCCCATCTGTACCGTGAGATCGACCGAACAACTCGCCCGTTGAGAACAAACTCGTCAGTTGAGACAGGCCAAACCACAGCATAAAGCCAATACAGCAGATACCGAGAGCGACTAACGTATTCTGCTTCAACATCGGCGGCATTTCATGCGAGTTTGATGCATCCCGCCATTTTACCCGATGGCGGGGAGGGCGTCACGGCGTTAGTGTGAGCCGAAATAGACCTTCACCGGCTCGGTCCATTGGGCGCCGTACTTCGTCTTGATGGTCAGCGTCATGCTCAATCCTTGTTTGTTCAGGAACGCGGCATCCAGCCGACTCTACGCTACGAATTTTTGAGTATGCGAAAGAACCTCTCTCTGGAATTGGGATTCTGCCGCTTGACCCAGTCCAGATTGTACTCGCCGTCAATCAAGACCCAGCCTGTCTTGTTTGGCGCGTCGCCCCCGCTTAGCGAGTTAAAGGTGCAACTCGCCTGCTCTTGAATGACAGCGCCCACGGCATCCAAAGCCCGGTACGTGATCAGTGCTTCATACCGGACAGGCTGGTTTGATCCGATCATTTCTCTGCGATGCTCAGGAGCGACGGCCCGGCGTGGGTCAGCAAAAAATTCTTGATGGCTGAGTGCAGTGGGAATGATGGCGGTGCGATAAGGACCCGTCCGAGATCGGTTGCGCGCGCTATAGCCTTCCGACGCGTTTGAGGCTCCGGCCATTGCACTCTTCGTTGACATCCGGTGCAACTTGGTGGCCGCAAGGCCTGCAGGCTCTGCTCAATCGTAGAGAGAAGTTGGCTCGGCATCTCCAAAGCGTCGTCGGCTGTGACGCCGGGATGGAGCTTCAGGAAACTGAAGCCGACGTTGTTATTGGCGGCACAGTGCGCGTCGACTGTTCCAGGGAGGCGTGCGACCGGTCTATGATGCCTATTGGAGTAAACGTTCTAAGGCATCGCCAACCTACATCCCGGGTCCGCATGAACCAGTTCCGCGTCAAGTGGTCGAGTGTCACTCCGCAGGCACGACTGCGCGCGGTCTTAGCCACAATTCCAAGCGCGTTGGTGCTATCGCGTTTCAACCCACCGGGAACCCCAAACTGAGTTAAGTTTGGGGACGCTGAGATCATCCAGGATATACAGGAAGCCCCTAAATACAGGACCGATTTCAGTGCCGGAGTTGATGATGCTGTTTTTCGCTAAAGTCACGATCAAGTCAGCCTCTACGAATCCTACTGTCCGTGATCGACGAGCACTTGATTGCATGCTTTTGAGATGTTGGCGCGGTTTTGCTGCAGGCAGCTCAGGATCACTAAGTCACCTTGGTCAATGACCCGCGCGCAGAATTTTTTAACATCGGGCGCGCACGCGGCCTTTTCCTGATCGGTGCCTCCTTGCTGCGCGAGCACCGGAAAAGCAAGGAAAGAGGACGCCGCAGCTACAAGCGTGATAAATCTCAACATATTCATTCCTCGGTTGGCTAGTCTAAGTGCGCCATGTCCGGGTTGTTCCACCGCTGGGTGTTTGATCTCGCCCCAGGGCGCTGCAATGCAGATTTCGCGTTGAAATGGAACTATCCGAACACACTCGTCTTGTTCTGCATCACCGCGCCCGGACCCGAGCTCGCGGTACATTCAGCAGCATTAAACCGGAGAACTGTTCATGTGCGAACTTAGAGCCCTTTGTTTGACTGCCGTAGCGGCGTTGGCACTCGGGATGTCGATCCATCCGTCGTTCGCTCAGGGCGCAAATCCGGAGTTGGAAGCATGTCGGACAACCGGCTTGATCGCTCTTCGTGAACGAAATCCCGCGGTAAAAGATGTCACTTTTGATGTGGACGGGATGACCGTAGCGAAGGCGAACACGAAAGTTGAAGACACGCCCATTAGGACCATCGTCATCGGCGACGCTTATCTGGAGAAGGGCAAACAAGATACGCGCCGGACTTTCCTCTGCCTGATCGGCGAAAAGGGCAAAGTACTCTTGACGTTCTTCACAGATAAGTAGCGCGCGGAGGGAAAACAGACTGTCCGGCCGCTCTGAATTTGCCGCTGCGTTGCTCCGCGCAGCCATAATGTGATTAGACGGTGCGACGGGTGATGTCTGATCATCAGACCTAGGTATATCAAACCGGGTCAACCACGACACAACCCAACTCCGCAATTGAACGGCGGTCAAGCACATTGAAGTGAGTCGTTCCTGGCGACTGGCCGTCACGCCCGGCTCGATCGTCTTTGCGACGGCGAGGACGGCTTTCTCGACCATGTCGTCATCGACATTCGCCATCACAAGCTCGAAGGTTTCGCCATCAACGGCCGGTGCCTCGAGGACCAGCTCCGACACGGCCTCGGCTTGGACGGTCTCGATGGCATCGAGCGTGTCGATCACGCTCATGTCCGCTTCGGTGAGGGTGTCGATCGCCATCAAGGCGAAGCTGGTGGGATCATGGAAGTTAATACGCGAGGCGAGACCTGTTCTCTCGCAACCGCCCGGCACCGGCAGCGAAGTAGAGTCCGACCAGGACCTCCAAGCCCTATTTATTTATCGAAGCAACGGGCACATCCAGAGTGTAAGTGAAGCCCGATGGCGGGTAAGCCAGATGGACAGAGCCGTTCAACTGCTGCCCTAGCGACTCCATCATGCGCGTGCCGAAGCTTCGGCGTGTAGGCGAATAGACATGGGGGCCGCCGGTCTCTATCCATTTTAGGGAAAGACGCTGTGATGGACCGTCGACCGTCCATTCTATCTTCACGCGGCCCGCGGGGTCTGACAAAGCTCCGAATTTCGTGGCATTTGTGCAAAGTTCGTTGATTGTCATCGCCAGTGCGATCACCGCAGCCGAAGCGATATCAAGTTCCGGCCCTGATAGAACGAAGCGGCCAGCAATCTTCGTGTCAAAAGGCTCTATGGCCTTGCGGAGGGTCATTCCAAGCTCGGCGCCGGCCCAACTCACCTGCATCAGCAGGTCATGCGCTCGACCGAGAGCGAGAAGCCGCCCCTCAATCGCTTGCTGCGCATGCTGGATACTTGTAGCGGTTCGCAGGCTTTGCGACGCGATAGCGCTGACCGTCGCGAGCGTGTTTTTGATCCGATGATGCAATTCCCCAAGGACAAGTTGTTGCAGCTTATCGGCAGCTTCGCGCTCCTTCGCGTCTATCCCCGCTTGGGCGAGCAGTAACTCGGCGTCTATTCCGGCCTGTTCCAACAACAGTCGCAAGCTGTCGTTTTCGGCCGTCAGGGTTTCCTCGGCGGCAGAATGTGTGCCCGATGTCGGATTAGCAATCGAAGCTGCCTGTCCAGAGACAACTTCGAGCGCGCCTTTGCCGATCATGTCCTGCAGTTCAGCGATCATCTGTTCACTGTCAATGGGCTTACCAAAGAACCGGCTATTCTCAGGCTTCTCTTCAGCCGACGGATTGATCTGACCAGAAACAAGGATGATCTTGATGTCGGGCCATCTCTCATGAACCGCGTGTGCGAGCTTCAGTCCGTCGATGCTCCCTGGCATCTGGATGTCTGAAAACAGAAGCGAGATGTCGGATCGTGCTTCGAGCACGCTGATGGCCTGATCAGCATTGGTTGCTTCGACTGCAGTAAATCCTGCGTCTTCGACAATATCGACGGCGCGCATACGCAGAACCATCTCGTCTTCGACGACCAGTACGTTCGTTTCGCCAGATGAAATCACCATAAATGCTCCTCGTTGCGGCGGGAGCATTGCAGGGCCCTCAGTCACCGAGTGCCTGTTGATTTGGAGGTGATGCCTGACTCGTACTCGCCCTACCGTTTGATGTCGATGTATTTATTCCCACGGATCAGGCGTCGGAGACGGAACTTAATATCATAGAGTGCATTGGCACGAGGTCCCCGCGAACGCCGGGAGACAAGGTAAATCATGACAGTTGCAAATGACGAGAAGACTCTGTGCGAAGTGCAGCGGCTAACGAAGGTTGCGCGCGCAACCGACGAGGGGATCTTGCGGGCCGATTAGTACAAGAGGGCGCAGCTGTCCCGAGAGCATCAGGCCAAATCTGCCGACGCTCCAGAATGGTAGGGCGGCGATCACCCCCAAAGGGTTCGCGAAGAAGCAACCTTCGCCTGGAAGCATCAAAACCTTGGACGGGCACTTCAATCCAAAGAAGTAAGGCCACCTGCAGCTTGTTTAGAATCTTGTTCACAATAAAAAAAACCGCCGGCATTTTCGCGCGGCGGCTGCCGGAACCTGTCAAAATAGATTGGTTCTTAAAACCCCCTCCGGCGAACCAATCAAAACACACTGATCCCGCCTGACGAAGAACCGTCTGGGTTCCCGCGAGCGGAACAGGATGGCGCGTTGCGATTGGACAACACCTTCTCAGCGGTCGAGAAAATCTCTCTCTCTTGGCACAAAGTGCACAGGACTTTCCCGAGCAGGCTCATAAAGTGTTCTCTCATCTGAGGGGCGGTCCATAAGCGTTCCCACAGCACAGGGAATACGACCTCAGAGATTATGAAGCACGCTGCCGAAAGGTTCTCGAACTGCATCGATCAGGGGTTCTTTCGTCGCTGATTGCAGAACGGTTTTTGGAGTTAAGAGCCTTGCCGTAAACCGAATGATCAGAAACGCCATCGCCAACGGAGAATGAAACGCCCCCGAGGCTCAGGGTTAAAAGGCGGGAGTCGCCATTCAAGCTGATGTCTTCAGCGCCGGTTAAGTTTTTCTTTAAGCTCTGGCGATGATATCGGACGACGCGAATCGAACAAGGATCGAAGGGCACATGATCGGCGCTTCCCAGTTTGGATTGGTATCGTCACCTCAGTTCGGCATGCCCGCGCCGCCGTCGCAAATCTCGGATGCCGAGCTTCGCACGATCGAGACAATTGAGCCGCAAAAAAAGCCAACGGCCGAGGAGATGAAAGCCATATGGCTGGCAGATCATCCGGTGATCAGTCCAGCCGAGGCGTTCGCGTCGGGCGCAGAATTGGGTCCACCAAGCGGGGATGGCTTGGCCGACAATCAGACCAAAAACATTCACACCGAAATAAAAGTCAACGGCAAGGTTATCGCGAGAATCTACAACAGCGGTGCCGTCGAGATCGCCGACGAATACAGGTTTCTTGCCGACAAGGTCGATTTCGCCGGGGACAAAATGGTCGGTCCTGATCTTGCCGAAGATCGTGCAGGCCGGATCAAGGCGGTGTTGCAGTCTTTCGGCGCAGTGATGAACGACGAGCAGGATCCCGTCGGCACGCTCAACGCGCGGATCACTAAGGCACCGATAATCGAGCTTCTGAAAGCGAATACCGCGCTCACTCAAGAAGCTTGGCTTAAGGAAAAAGGCAAAGAGGGGCCACTCGATCCTGGCTCTTTTCTCTCGCGCATGGCCTGAGCTACAGAGCGCCGGGGCTCAGAACGATCAAGCAAGTCGTCACGCGGTGTAGGTGATCGCACGCACGTTGCCCGGAGTGCGGGAACCAGAGCCGGTCGCGTTACTTGACCTCCATCACTGCTCGGATTTTGGCTTTAATCAGTGATGAGAGCACAGCTCCCGCCCGCAATGGGAGCGCATTATGTGTGCCAAGTGTATCAGCCTGGAAGATCAGATTACTCGATATCTTGGTTTCGCCAGGGACGTAGACGCTTTAACGAAAGGGCGCATCTGCGATCTGGTTTTGCATCTTCAAAAGCAAAAAGCAGCAATCGTACATGGCGAGGATACGGTCCAGCCGCTGGCTCTTATGTAGATTGCCCACGTCGGCAGTAGTCAAATCAAAGTTTGACCCCTATCTCCTGCTCGCTGCGAGGTTAGACGTTCGCCGCGGCACTAGCTTGAGTAGAAATATAGCCTGACATGCAACCTTTGGGCGCTTAGACACTTATTGAAAGCCGACATTGGAGCGGCGATCAATGAACGCCCATATCAAATCGATATAGAGCGAAAGATTCGGCTCACCGGCGTTGCCACCGAGCTGCGACAGTTTTCGACAAGCAGGCATGGAAACATCGAGGGATGGAAAATATCTCATCTGTTTCGTGACGCCCAAACGGTTGTACAGGCAGATGAAGCTGAACTGCGTTTGGCGATTTGGCGAGCGAAGGCGATAGCGCCCATCAAAGCCTGACTTTATTTGCGCTGGTGATCCTGGCGTGCACCAGCTTCTCTGGCGGAAGGGGCGGGGTGGCGCGGTGTACAGATTGCAGGTCCGGGGCCTCCGTAGAAGCGGGTAGCGGACCGGGCGGTGCAATGTTCTCAACATAAACCTTCATGCTCTCATTATGCGCGCATACTTCGCATTTAGCCATCATCCAAGGGCCTTACCGACTTCGCTTTCGTGATGTGCCTCGGCACTTTGAGATAAGCACGGAACGAGTCCGGTGACCCCACGTTCGAAAAGCAAGAGCTTCACGAACAGACAGGTTGTACTCCATGCAAAAGATTACGATGATCGGCGCTGCGGCGCTTCTCCTCGCGGCTGCCGCGATGACCAGTGCTTCCGCCGAGAAATCCCGCGCGCGCCATCCCAGCCAGAGCGTCAACACGGGACAGGGCATGACGACCGGATCCGGCCACACTTATACAGGTGGGAACGCCGCGCTGAAGGGCAACAATGGCAATTCGGGGCAGGGGGACAACTCGCTGGGCAACGTCAAGGGCGGCAACATCGGCGCCGGCAAGTAACATTTCGGAGGGACCATGAGCAAAGAAACTCCCAAAGATGATCCCCACACGGAGTCAGATTGGGCTCCAACGAAACAAACCGACAAGCCCTGGAGAGGCGTGCCGGAAAAGGAACAGTTTGATCAGGACCGAGAAAAGCCGGACCTTGAAAAGTGGAAAAGGACCGACACTCATTGACGATTGCGGCGGACTTGCATCGATCTTTTCGATGGGTCGACGATTGAGCCGTCCGAGCAATATGCTCGGGCGGCTTCTTTGCGAAAATGGTTTCGCGCCTTATGGATGGATGTCCACGAGACGGCGGCGTCGATCCTCTCCTGCGGTCTGGCCCACAGCTCGGACACGAATCGGTGCCTCCGGCAACGGCATTCGCGACGTCTTCGGTGGGGGACCGTCATCCTCATCAAGGGATCGGAGAGCTGCGAGAATATCACCGATCCTTACAGTCTCATGGGAGCCTGGAATCTGGCGCAGCCACGGCTTCCCTTCGACAGTAAATGCATCTGATGCCCAAGCAGCTAGGATGCATCTCTTTTGCAGGGCGTCTAAGAAGGGATTCGCAAGAACCTCCCGTGGGTGCGTGAAGGTGCTAGCGAGCAGAGAATTTGCGTGGATTTCATTCATCGACATGGCACTGCTTGTCATGTAGGGCCTCCTCACTCCTTTCGTTTAAAGGCGATTGTCGATGTAGATTTTCGCCGCGTTCGGTCAAGGGGTGAAGCTAAATTTTTTCGCACCCCCTCACGGCGTTCACCCCAAAATGGATTGGAACAGGGTCGAAGGAATTGGAAGCAGATGAAGGGCAAGGTCAAGGAGCAGTGGGGCAAGCTCACTGACGATGACCTCGACGTCATCAACGGCAAACGGGAGCAACTCGAGGGTGGTCTTCAAGAGCGTTATGGCTAGGCCAAGGACCAGACCACGAAGGAAGTCGACGACTGGTATGGACGTCAGAGTTGGTAATCAGCCGCGATGGCCGCGGTCGTTTTAACCTTGGGCGCAGCTGCCGCCGATCTAGCAGCTCGTCCCTACACTAAAGCCCCGCTCGCTCCGATTCCGGTAGGCTACCACTGGTCGGGCTTCTATCTCGGTGTCATGGGTGGTTACGGCTGTTCGGATCGCGTCAACGTCCGCGGTATCACGACACAGCTAGACCGGCTTGTTCGGCATTTCCGGTCACGCTTGAGGATAAGATTCGTTCATTCGGCGGTGTCGCCGGTCGCGTCGGTGTGACATCAGGCGCAGCGCGTTCTACGCCAAGGGCGGCTACGCATGGGCCGATATTCGCTTTTCGATCGCCGCCCTAGGCGGCAGCTTCAGCGAGAGCAAAGTGCTGTCGGGCTGGACCGTCGGCGCTGGCGTGGAATACATGTTCGCCCCCAACTGGTCGCTCAAGGGTGAGTACATCTGTGCCGACTACGGCAGCGAACGCTAACTGACTGCATTTGCTTCCGGCGGTCTGGAGTTTGGTGCCACCACCCACCCTGTGAAGGGTGGCATCAACTATCACTTCAATTGGGGCGGCTCAAACTTGTAAGTCCGAACACTGAATTCAGCAGACCGGGGCCCGGCGAAAGCCGGGCCTTTCCCTGCCTACGCATAATCTCGGCCAATGTCGGGAAGGCGTTACCGGGATTTGGTCAGAGGCTAGTGTCGGTCAGACCGCGACCACCGCCGAGATGCTAAGAACCGTGATCGCGTTGTGCAGCCTCTCGACAAACTCGACAGCGGTCTTGAGACTGGCATAGGTGCCGCCATTGCGCTGTTCGTGGACATTCGCGAGGTCAGAACGGCTCGCGTCGCAGATGCAGGTAGCGAGGATTGAACTCGCCGCAGTCCGCCAGACCCGCCCAATTTCTGATGGTGAGAGACCCGCTCTTGAAGTCGGCAAGATCGGTGTCTCGAAGGTTGGCCAAAGCGCGGTTTACGGTAGCTAGCGACAGCCCAAGCGCCTCTCCCAGCTGGTTAAGACCTATCGGCAGCGTACACGTATCGTCACGCGTCAAGCCGGAAGCCCGCGATCGGTAGAAGAGTTCGCAGAAGAGATGAGCCATGCGGGCAGGAGCAGATCGCGCGCTGTTGTTCGTGATTGCCTCACGGAAGATGGCGGCGTCAATCAGGGTTTCACGCCAGATTGCAGCGCCAACCTTTGGCCTGCTATCGAATAACTTCATCAAGTCCCGATGCGGGACCGAGGCGACGACGGCCTTGCCGATCGCGCAGACGGCATGATCCATCACCTCGATGAAAAGACACTGTGAATCCGGCATGTCGCCAGCGAGATGAAAGGACAAATACTGGCGCGCGCCATTCGGCAGGAGATGATACCGAGCGAGCATCCCTTCGACGACGATGGCGGACACCTTGGGTCGATCGCCCTGCCGAATGAAGTCCTCATGACTATCCAATTCGCGGACAGAGCACGGCAGCCGGCGGATCTCCAAAAGGTCCTCTTGGCTCAGGTGTGAGTGCTCTTTCAGTTTTTTTATAAGGACGACTAGAGGGTCGATTGTAGCCTCCTACGGGCTGAACCTGTTCGGCTGCGCTCAGCATCCTAGTCATCTTGACGGTGGCTTCAACTCGCTCGAAAGCCAACCCTTGCTGCGCTCCATCGGATCGACCTCGCACTTTGAGCATCTGAACTCCGAATCTCCCTTTTCAAATGACGTCATCTTGCGATTGCACTTCGGGCATTTCGGCGCTGTAGACCCAATAACTGTCATTGGGTTTGCTCGCGAGCGCTGATCTCGCGCCGAACTTCTCGAACACTTGCGAAATGCAGGCCAAGTTCACGAGCTCGCTTTTTGACGGAAGCCATTGGTCGCTTCATAGCCGCACATGCTCGTAGAAGCGTAGCCCCCTCTGCATGCAACTGTTTGAGCTTCTCCAAGTCCGCATCTTGCCATGCGCGGGTTATCAGCTGACGCTCATTCATGTCGGTTCCTCCAATGGTTCCTCGGGATGGAACCACAAGCCGGGAGGTGACGTCGTATCATTTGACACGAATTACCGAGAGCGGATCTCGATGTTTTTGCGGTGCACCTTCGCCGTTTTGCCACACGGATCCTTGCCACCGTCGCGTCGTCTCCACGTTGCTGGCAATGTAATCGCGCCTGGTGCCTTCCAGGGGCGGACTTCTGCATGTGATCGGTGGCGTCCTCGACCGAGGCTCATCGCGCAAGTTGAGGCAGCAGAAGCTTGCGATCGAAGAGTGACATCCTTGGAAGCTAGGCAGTGCGCGTCGGGCCTGACCGGCTTGTCGATACTGGAGGGTGTTGTCTGGTTGCTCGAACAGCAACGTTAGGGAACATTGTCGCTTAAAGGCCCGGCGGGTAGGTCGCTCTATCGCCGGGCCGACCGAAGCGAGGCTTCTGGGGTCAAGATTCGGTCGCTGTCATCCTGCGTTAACTCCGACCGCAAATCCATCAGCCGTTTGAGGCAACTCGCTCAATCCTGTTCTTGAAAAGTGAACGTGGAACAACTTTGGAGCGAAGTGCCGTCGCTAACATCTTGCAGACGCACATCGGTTCGCCTTTGACGGTAGTGCACCTGCATGTGTCCCCGTAAGCAAATTTTATCAATCTGTCGATGTCCTGATCTGCTATCGCTGTTTCGATCTGATCGTCATAAGTCAAAAACGTGCTCCTCGCGGTATGATCAATCCGGATACGACACGGGCGCACGAAAGTTTCAGTTCTTTTCTGGATCGGGCATGCTCTGCTTGCGCGACAGATCAGGTTTCGGCGAAGCCTCGCCATCGAGCCAGTCCGCTTCTTCGGCCAATGCGAGCCATGCCGCTTCCATGCGCTTGAACCGATTCCTGGCCGGCTCGTTGTCGGCTGCAGCAGCCATCTCGGCGCAGTTGTGTGCATTCGCGCGGTAAGTGTCGGACTGTTTCATCCCGAAAGCCTACGTCGTCCGGAGGGCGTACGATAGCGCCGCGCAGCAGGTGGAACTACTTCCCGGGTTGCGGCATAACTTTCCTATGAAATCAACGAAGTCGTTCAAGAAGCAAGCTGAGAAAGCCGAGGCCGTTGCTCATCGCTCGGAAGACACCGAGCATGCTGAGCGGATGCACGACCTGGCTGAAGCATTCCGCGCGCAAGCCGAGGCTCTGAAAGCTGAAAAGAAAAAAAGGAAGGTGAGGAAGTAGCTCCCCTTCACCGCAGACCGCAAAGGCTAGTCAAGCTTCTCAGAGACGATCACGCCAGTCTTCGGATCTGCGTGAAAGTCCATCTTTTGACCATTCTTGATGCCGTTACCTTCCCATCGGCCATCATCAGCCTCGAGCTTGGTAACCTGCGAGTAGCCGGACTGCAGGACCTTCGCCTTTACTTGCTCCATTGGCATCCAATCCGGTCCAGGCTGATCAGCTCGCGCCATAGTCGATGCGCCCATTAGCAAGACTCCACAGAGAATAACTGCAGCAAGCCTGTTCATCGCAGCCTCCCTTGTTCTGTGTGAGCCAAATTAGAATACCGGAAAATCGTCCTTCGGTAGAAAGGCTTCACTGGATCTTCCGATTTCCGGCCTCCGTCAGTTTGACCTGGTCGTCCACGATTTCGACGAGGCCCATCTCCAGGAGTTCGCCGAGTTGTTCTTCCGTGATCGGGGACAGCTTCAGCCGGCCGCCACCGATATCGCGGAGCGTCCAGTCGAGCTCGAAATCGTCTCTCCAGTATTTCATCTAGTTGAGCCGTTGCCGGCAGAGGTTGAAATTAAAAGCTCGCGCAGACGATCCGGCGAGCTTTCACTATCTAATGCCGAAAACCAACGTAGAGACCAATCAGGGTGATGGCCGATACCAAGATGAAGAAAAAAAGCCCCCACGCAATAATCGTGGCTTCATCTGGGGTTTTCCGATTCGTCTTCTGAAGAACGTTCAATGGTCTCTCCCTGTAATTTCTATCGTCGGCGCTCGCATCTTGAGGCGAACTTGTGCAAAGCGTAGCGACGGTAGATCGCAGGGTCCAGAATGAATTGATGGTGCGCTGCAGCGTGGCGCGTAATCAATGGGCTGCCAAGGTCGGTAGGTGCCGCAAGCACCGCAGGCCCCATTGAAGGAACCAAAACACCGAACGCGCGATATAGGGGAAAACAAGGGAGGTCGTCATGTTGATGGAAGATGGAATTGCCGGACGGCCACTCGCCGGCGCACCGCGATTGGTCGCACAGACAGTCGACAAGCGAACAATTCTCGAGATGGAGATAGCCCTTACCAAAGCCTGCGAGGTCTTGCCGCGCGAGTTGGACAGCCACAAGAACCGCTGTTTCGTCGCCAAGAAAATACTGAAGCGCGTGAATGCGGGGGAGCGCACGTTCGGCGGCATGGTGTGTGCGGGGATGGCGGCAGTAGAGGCGCTACGGCGAAAGCAAGAGCAGGCTTGACGGCATTTTCCTGAACAATCGTTCAGGAAATTTATCCTGAGACGACGGAACGGGCCGTACCGTCGCGCATTCAATCTCCGCTCATTCAAAGGAGAAGATAATGCGCAAAGTTCTTTTGGCTCTCGCTGCCCTCGCTACCATCGGCATCGCTGTTCCTGCCGCTACTTCACAGGCTGATGCTCAGACCGTCGTGGTGCGGCACGGCGGCGGCCATCACGGCGGCTACCATCGCGGGCATCGTGCCAACAAAGTTGTTATCGTGAAGCGCGGTCATGGTCACATGCATCGTGGAATCCACCACGGCCACCGCTGAACGCGTTGCTCTTCAAATCAAAAGGCTCCCTCACGGGGGCCTTTTTCGTTGAGGCAATAAAGGGCAGCTTAACGCTAGCGCTGGGTGAATACGGCCATCGCGTTTTGGAAAGAAGAGCGCAGCGCAGCTCCTCAGTTCAAGCGGTATGTTGGGCTGGCGTGATAAGCCGCCCCAGCTCACCAGGGCTACTGGAGGAAATTTCCCATGGCCAAAACGCCAAGCTTCTTGCCGACTTTTTCCATGACACCCTCAAGGATGTCTATTTCGCCGAGAAGAAGATTGTGGCCAAGGCCGCACAATCGAAAGAACTCGAGGCCGCCTTCCTGAGCACCAGAAAGAGACCGCCGGTCAGATCAAGCGGCAAGGCGTGTTTAAGATTTTCGGCAAGAAGCCGACCGCCAAGAAGTGTGAAGCCATTGGGCGCATTACCAAGGAAGGCGCAGAGATCATGACCGAATATAGGGGCATGCCTGCTCTCGATGCCGGTCTTGCTGCCGCGGCACAGGCGGTGGAGCACTATGAGATCTCCCGCTACGGCACGTGGCGGCCGGGCGAAGGAGCTTGGGATGCCTGAAGCTGCCTCGCTTCTCGATGCCACGTTGAAGGAAGAGAAGGCCACCGACGTTGCGTTGACCGCGCTGGCCAAATCTGTCGTCAACGTCGAAGCAGAGCAAGATCTCTAAGCCTATATGTCCGGCTCCGTCACTGGAGCCGGACTACGAAGTCCTCCCACCCGTCGAAGAAACCTTTAGCGCAACAGTGGCTTATGTTTTCGCTGACATGGAGAGCGAAAATGCGCCAAGGTACGTCGTTTCGGTTGATGGCATCCGATGCAGCGAGACAGGCAAAAGAAGCCACGGACCAAGCTGAAGCTCTCCGGCTTTTACAGATGGCACACTACTGGATCTCAGCTGCAGACAATGAGGACTGGCTGAATGCGAACTCGATCCATCATCCGGTGAGATCACCTGGCTCCGAGTGAGAACTGAGAAACTTCGGAACGATCGGAAGTCGCGGGACTTGACTCCGACAACTGTCGCACATGGCGGCGGTGAACGGGTGGCTGTGGCCATCAGAAAGCTCGCCATGAACATCCCGGCCGTCAACCGCGCCATCGATATTTATGGCGCCCTCTCAGGACATTCGGAAGCACCGGGCGTGCGCGCCCAGCTTTCCCAGCATCTTGACCAACTGCACAGTGAGGGGGAGACCGATCATCACCGCCTTACGGTGCATGGCCTCTCGTTCCTTCGGCAGAACGATCTTCAGCGCAACAGCTAGCCGCGCTGCATGGCTCGCTGCTTCTGCAATGATTTACGGAGCGTCGCTTTCGCAGAGTGAGCACGCTCCTTGTCGCTCGCCGATTTCTTGATAGGACGAAATGGGCCGGTCTTGGAATTTCCGGCAATCGGCATTGCCGGCATCATCTGCGAGCAGGATTCCAACTGGGAAGGTTGAAGGCCCATAGGGGCCGATGTCCGTGTGCGTTTGGGCATGTTTCTTAACCCGCCACTCAACCCAAAGTTCATTCCAAATCAAGCGGCGACAAAAACACCTCGACCCTTCAGAAGGCCGGCATCAGTACCGCGAGGAGGCGCGGCGACCTATCGCGGCGGCCGCCTTACTGGCCCCGCCGGAACAAGAAAGTCAGAAATGCGTTCCTTTAGGCATCAAACACTGGAGATCGGGCAGGGGATCGTCCGTCCTCTGCTGCTGTCGAACCAGGCGATTACAGCCTACGAGCGCTATAGGCAAAAGACGCCGCTTCGGTTGGTGGAGTATGAGCGATGATGCCGCTAGTTCGGCCTTGGTCGGCCAACGAAAGTGAAAAACTTAAAGCCATGGCTGAAGCGGGGGCATCACCGATCAAAATTGCTGCGGCCATGAAACGTAATGTCCAGGCCGTCAGACGTCAGGCGAGCCGGTTGGGGATCTCATTGCCTACAACGCGAGAGGCTCGCAAACGACAGCGTGCGTTAGAGGCGGAAGCCACAAGGTCTTCAGCATGACATCGCAAATAGGAACAAGCTGCGCGTTCCGTGGTTTCCATGGAAACGGAGGTTTCCATGCTTACGGACGATCAACTGATGATTTTGCGGGAAATAGATAACGCCTTTGCTTTTGACGATACAGCTAAGGCTGAAGAGTTGGTGCTGGACGGTTATGTCCAGAAGGATGGCGACCTTTATCAGCTTACGCCAAAGGGCGAGAAAAGCTTGCTCGACAACGGCGTCTCGGCATAGAAGTTGCTTGCACGATGCGCGATACGCGATGTCCATCTCGCGAATCGCGTCGTCCTACAACGTGCGATCGGTGCCAGGAAACGGTGAGCCGAACCCTCTCAGACGCGCTCCGCAGCGGTCAGACGAATGTGCGCCCGTCGCGGGTCGTCACTTTGTGCCAAAAACCGCGAAGTTGTCATAATGCGGTCTACGAATAATCAAGCGGGCGCTACGCAACGAACCGAGGATTCGAACGTCCTGTGGCGGATTAGTTCCGATGCCGGAGGACGAACTTAAAGCTTAAAGAGTCTTACCTATCGAGAGCCGCTTGCGCCGCCGTCTGTACCATCGCGAACGTCGGTCCATCATCAAGTTGTAGCTTGACCTGCTCCGAGACTGCAATCCGCTGCATGAACTCACTCCGACGCGCTAATGCAGCCTTCAGCGATCACCGGTCTTGGTTCTTCCACCAAGGTGAGCAGTAGAAAACCGTGCCGGCTTCCGCGTCTCCAATGAAAATAGTCCCGTCATTTGCAAGATTGTCGCTCATGGCACCTCGCTACGACAAACCCAAGCGTGTGGGAGGTCAGAAAGTTCCCGATCGCTCAACACTCGTGCATCTCGATAATGCCATCGCCGACCGGAATGTGGCGAGCCATCGCGCCCAGTGTTTGCTTTCTAGCCGCCGAATATTGGTCGTGCCTTGTCCGGCCCTTTCCGGAGTAATTCGCCGAAGGCATCGCCCGACGGCATCTCCCAGCGCAGCATCGTCAACTCCCGCCACCTTCCTTTCGTCGGATGAGGTGCCGCACTCCTTCGATTTTGCTATCGGAGGACATTTGTCGTGTCCTTCGTTAAACGGGCTGCGGCTTCGAGATCGCGGCCGAGTGTTATCGGTTGATCGGGTGGAGAAGGGCGGTGATGCCGGCGAATGCCCTTGAGCCAGATCAGCAATGCTTCCCAGTGGATGCCTGCGATCACTTTCAGGGTCAGCAGGGGGTAAACGCAGAAGGCGTGCGCTAGAGCTACGTCGGTCAGATTCTGGCGGGTTGCAGCGAGCTTGGCGATGAGCAGCGGCCCTTGTGCATCGTGACCGATGACCGAAACCGTCAAATTCTTTCCCGGAGGGACGACAGAGAACGAATAGACCATGTCGGTGCTCATGAAGGGGGAAACGTAGAAGGACTTCTGGCTTTTCTGGCGGATTGGCACTTTCGTGTCGCGGGCAACGGGAATGAGATAATTGTGACGCTCACCGAACGTATTGCTGACCTCGTATAAGATCGCCGAAATCGAGTTGTCTCGCCTGTAGCAGAAATAGATGCTCAGCGGATTGAAGGCGTATCCCAGGATGCGCGGCATGGTGAGAAGCCGGAGCGGGCCGCCGGCTTCGATGCCGGCCTCTTGCAAATGCCGCTCGATCCCGGCCCGCGGCGACGTGGTCTCTCCCTCGCCGTGATCCCGATCATGGAAGCTGAAGAGGTTGAAGCGGTTGTGCGAGAAGAGGTGCAGCCTGCCTGCCAGCATATCGACTTCATCAAGATCGAGAAGCATGTAGAAAATGCTGTAGCGCAGCCGATGCTCTCTTGGCCGCAATCGGTGATGCATCACTGAGCCGGAGTAGAGGGCCGAATGAAAGCCCGACATCAGGCAGCCTCCGTTTCAGGTGTGGCAGGCACGGTCTCATGAATATGGATGCGGCCGGATTCATCAGCGACCGTCCAGGGTCGCTGCAGGCCCCCGAGGGCTTCAGCGACGGCAAGGCCGGCCTGTAATCCATCCTCGTGGAAGCCGGCGCCGAAATAGGCGCCGCAAAACCATGTATTGCGCTTGCCCTGCAACGACCAAAGCTCTCTCTGCGCTCGCATCGCCTTTACATCAAAACGGGGATGGCTGTAGCGCATTTCCCTGAGAACAGAGTTTGGTGCGATCTCCCGGTGGGGATTGAGCGTGACGAAAAGCGGCCGCTCACTTTCGATTTCCTGAAGACGGTTCATCCAATAGGTCACTGCGAGCTTGCGACCATCATCGTCGTCCCTCGCCATGTAGTTCCAGCTCGACCAAACCCGGCGGCGGCGCGGCATCAAGCGAGGGTCCGAATGAAGGACTGCATCGTTGTCGATATAGTCGAACGCGCCAAGCAGTCGCCGTTCCTCGCTGCTCGGATCAACAAGCATTTGGAGCGCCTGATCCGCGTGAGTGGCAATTACCACCTGATCGAAACGGCGTCGAACACTGTCATATCCGACGACCTCGGGACCGTTAGGGGTGCGAACGATTGCACGGATCGGATAGTCAGACACTATTTCGGTTATGGCGTCAGTCAGCACTCGCACATAGGAGCGGCTGCCGCCGCACACGGTGCGCCAGATAGGGCGGCTAGACAGTTTCAGGAGGCCGTGGGTGTCGCAAAATTTTATGAATGAAGCCGCTGGATAGGCGCCGATCTTTGCAGCAGGCGTGGACCAGATGGCGGCCGCCATCGGATAGAGATGATCGTTGCGGAATCCCTCTCCGTAGCCGGCGGCGTCGAGATACTCATCGAGCGTAATCAAGCCCAAGGCCGCCACATTGCGTGGCGCCTCGCGATAGAAGCGCACGAGGTCGCGCAGCATCCGCCAGAATCGTGGGCTGATGGCGTTTCGACCCTGCGCGAACAGGCCCAGAAGGCCGGTTCCGGAGTATTCAAGCCTGCCATCGTCGAGCGAGACGGCAAAAGACATGTCGGATCGCTTCGTGGCGACGCCGATATGCTCAAAGAGTGATGTCAGGTTTGGATAGGTGGATTCGTTGAAGACAATAAAGCCCGTATCGATCGCGGCACCCGCCACATCGACCGTGTGGCTATGCCCACCCAGGCGGCTATCGGCTTCGTACAGAACAACCCGATGCCGTTTTGAAAGCAGCCACGCTGCGGACAGGCCGGAAATACCACTCCCAACAACGGCTATGTCGAGGCTTCCGCTATGTGCCGCGGCGTTAAAGCTGTTCATTCTATCACTCCCAGCAATCTTTCTCGTCAAAAGACTTCCCTCCATGCGCCAAGCTGCCAATATTTACGGAACCCAGCGCGCATTGGATCACTTGAGGCGTGATCCAATTGGGGGGAGGGCGCGTATGAAGGGCAAATGGATGCTGCAAGATTACATCTCGACATCAGGCGCACGCGGGATGTCGGTCCGGCGGCGAGGCTCATTGTTTTGAACGAGGGCATTCAAAAAGAGGTGCTGCCCTCTCCTGTAGAGCTGATCCGCCTGATAGATGCCGTTGCACAGGCGCAGGATCGCAAAGCGTTCGCGCAGCTCTTCGCCTACTTCGCTCCGCGTGTGAAAGGCTTCCTTATGCGGACCGGTCTCGCGGAGGCGGTTGCCGAGGAGGTGACACAGGAAGTCATGATCGCGGTATGGAGAAAGGCGTCCTATTTCGATCCCAGCCGGGCGGGCGCGTCGACATGGGTGTTTACGATTGCTCGTAACCAGAGGATCGACAGGCTGCGCCGCTCGCGTTCCCGGACGGCCGATCATCTCTTGGATCTGAGTGACGAGCCGGACACGCCACCGTCGGGCGAAGACATCGTGATCATGGCAGAGCGGGAAGAAGAGGTCCGGAAAGCGCTGGCGACCCTGTCAAATGAACAGGCAACCATCGTGAAACTCTCTTTCTTCTCCGAAGCGCCGCATGCGGAGATCGCTCGTGAGCTGGGCATCCCGCTCGGCACCGTAAAATCCCGCGTCCGGCTCGCATTGAACCGGCTGCGAACCCTATTGGACCGCGATATATGACGATCAATCATCACCCCAGCGATGAAACGCTTCTGCGTCTTGCGGCCGGAGCGTTGGGTGCCGGCCCGGCGCTAGTCATCCGCGTCCACCTCGAAGGATGTGCCGTTTGCCGCGAGCGCTTAACCCGGTTCGAGGCTATGGGCGGGGCGATCCTCGACGAGATGCGCTTGGCTCCGCTTGCTGAGGATTTGTTCGGACGGACCATGGAGCGGCTGGAAAGCATTCCATCCACGTTAGTGAAAGAACCCAGGCCGAGGAAACAGCCGGACCTGGGCATCGAGCTCCCTCATGCGATGCGCCACTGCGAAATTGGTCCCTGGCGATGGCTTGGCCCCGGCTTCAGATGGAGCAAGGTCCAAATTGCCGGAAGTCCAGATGCCAAAGTCATGATGATTAAGGGTAAAGCGGGGCTTCATCTGCCTGCCCATGGACACACCGGCATGGAGTTTATGCAGATTCTATCTGGATCTCTGTCGGACGAGCGCAGTCAGTATTTTCCCGGCGATCTCGACGAAGCAGATGATGAAGTCAATCACCGGCCCCTTGTCGGCGAGAAGTCGGATTGCGTCTGTCTCGCTGCTTTGGAAGGAGATACGCGCCTTCATGGATTTCTGGGGCGTCTCCTACGTCCGATCGTGGGATTTTGAACGATGGCGGCGGCACAGCCATTAGATTCCTTTGGCTAGCCTCGGTTGGCCTATGAAGATGTTTCATGAGGTCGTGTAATTGGCCTTGCGAGAAAGCCGTCGCGAAAATTGTGCCAGATTGGACGGCACGGGACAGTATCGCATGACACTGGTTATCGCAGTCGTTGCGCTTGCGATTTTCCTTTCGCTGACCATGGCGGGAGCATGGTTGGTCGCGCTTCGAACCGGCCAGTCAGGGTGGATCGATGCGATATGGTCGTTTGCCACTGGCGTGTTCGGCGCTGCGGCCGCTCTTCTTCCTTTCGCCGGGGGGGAAATTTCATCGCGTCAGATACTCGTGGCAGTGCTGGCGGTCTTGTGGGCACTGCGTCTCGGCATCCACATCGTGGCGCGCACCGCGCGGGGCGGCGATGATCCTCGCTACCGGCACTTGCGCGAGCATTGGGGGAGTGCCTTCAGATCGCACCTGTTCTGGTTCCTGCAAATCCAGGCATTGGCTGCGCTGGTACTCGTCCTCTCTATAATGATCGCGGCGCAAAATCCGGCGCCTGGCCTGAGGGTCTTAGACTGGTTCGGAATTGCCATCCTGATTACGGCCGTTGTCGGGGAAACGATCGCGGATCGCCAGCTTTCCACCTTTCGCCTAGACCCCGGAAACCAGGGGAAAGTTTGCGACGTCGGGCTTTGGAGTAGGTCACGCCACCCAAACTATTTTTTTGAATGGTTGGGATGGCTGGCTTATGCCGTGATCGCGGTCGATCTCACAGGCGCCTATCCGCAGGGGTGGCTGGCCTTCGCCGGGCCATTGCTGATGTATTGGCTCCTCGTCCACGCCTCCGGCATTCCGCCTCTCGAAGGGCACATGCTGCGCTCGCGCGGCAAGGCCTTCCGAGAATACCAGCACCGCGTCAACGCATTCTGGCCCGGTCCGCAGAGCGGCGCTGGCGCCGCCGGCAACAAAGAAGACCATTCATGAGCCTGATTTCCTCGGCAATACGCGTCGCGGAGCGCCGTCCGCTTCCCGACCCAATGATGCGAATGGGCATCGAGTTTCTGATCGGACGCACAAGAAGTAAACTTGCCGCTGCTAGCGATCGCGAGGAAGGCGATTTCGCGCGCGCCATGGCAGAGTACCCGATCGCAGAACATGCGAACGCCGCCAACGCACAGCACTACGAATTGCCGCCCGAATTCTTTGCCCTTTCGCTCGGCCCACGTCGCAAATATTCCTGTTGCCTCTATTCGACGGGTCACGAAACGCTGGCCGATGCCGAGCGCTTGGCGCTTGAGGAAACGGTTGCGCACGCTGGTATCGCCGACGGACAGTCGATCCTGGAACTCGGCTGCGGCTGGGGCTCGCTGACGCTGTTCATGGCTGAGCGGTTCCCTCGCACCAATATCACCGCGGTTTCGAATTCGACCCCGCAACGGCTTCACATCGAGGCGGAGGCCGTGGCCCGCGGTTTGGGAAATATCCACGTCGTCACTGCCGACATGAACGCTTTTGAACCGGACACCACATACGATCGGGTCGTGTCGGTCGAAATGTTCGAGCACATGTCCAACTGGCGGAGATTACTTGCGCGCCTCAAGACATGGCTTGTACCCCAGCAGGGGCGCGTTTTCGTTCACGTCTTCAGCCACAGGCGCAGTCCCTATCGCTTCGATCATAACAACGAGGCCGATTGGATCGGGCAGCATTTCTTCACCGGCGGAATCATGCCGAGCCATGGCCTGATCCGGCATTTTTCGGACTGCTTTGTCGTTGAACAAGACTGGCGCTGGAACGGCCTTCATTATCAGAAGACGGCGGTCGACTGGCTGGCATGTTTCGATGCAAACCGCCAGCACATTGAGCGCATTTTGAGTAAGGTCTATGGTCCGGACGCGGCGCTTTGGCATCAACGCTGGCGGCTCTTCTATCTGGCGACGGCAGGGCTCTTCGGGCATGCCGGCGGCGAAGAATGGGGTGTGAGCCACTACCTCCTGCGCCCGGCATAGCGCGTGTCGTTCGTGATTTTAGTCAGAAATATCTGGCGGCGAGTTGCCGCTTATGCCGCTCACGATGATCGATGGTCGCGACCTGCAACTTGATCGCGCTTGACGTCGCTTCCAACCAGCCCTTCTATCCGCGCTACGTCTATTTGGCCGTCAGCGAACACATTCGGCCGACCTTCTTCACGTTTCTGTCGACGCCATTTTTCCTAGCGGTGCCCGTACTGGCTAGGCGATCGTAGACGGCAGGCCGTGCGGTTCTCCCACTTGCTGGCATCGCCAATACGGTTTTCAGCGCAAAAGTGTTCGGGCAGGCATCGGACGTGGAGATTTTTCTCATCCCTTGTGCGCTGATTGCCGCGACCTCTTTTCGACCATCGGAAAGGCTGATCGCCTTCATGCTGGTTGGGCTGGCGATGATGGCTTGCCTTGGACTCGGTGGCACGTATGGCGCCCCCGTACACCCCTACTCGATCGCAGAATACCGTGCCTTCCTCAGATTGAATGTCATGAGCGCTGGCATCCACACTGTGTTCGTCGGACTTGTGGCATCGGAGCTGTTAAGCCGGCGTCCTTAAGCTCGTCAGGATGAGGTTGTGAAGGCGCGCGTGATCAAAAATCCGATGGTTGCGGCAGACGCCGTCAGAAACGTTCCCCAGCATAGATCTGCGATCGTCACCGCGACCGGCCAGTTCCGCAACGTCGCTTGGTTGGTTAGATCGTAGGTCGCATACGCAACGAACCCGAGGAAAGCACCGTAGAACGTGGCCGTTGTCAAACGCTCGCTGGCAATCGCCGGTGCAATGGCGAACACCACAATGCCGGCAACGTAAATCAGATAGAAGAGCATCGCCGGAACCAGCCGGAAGCTATCAAGCAGCATCTCGCCCATCAGCGGTCGATACAGCCGCTGCGCGGCAAACATCAGCCAGATTGCGTCGATTGCGAGAAATACCAGACCGGTCGCGACATAGGCGATGCCAAAGGTTTTCAATGTATTGTCCTCTAAAAGTCGATGCTGAAGATTTTACGCGCCGGCGAGATGGCCGGATCACTCGGCGCACGACGGCAATTCCGGCATCCTGAAACAGATTAAAATTCCCGTCGAGGTCCGGGGCCACTCTGGATTGACCCGAGAGCTCGACAAGGTTCGCGCCCTGTTTGGCCGGCTTACAATGGGCACTAATTGGTCCATTGTTTCATCAGTCAACATAACGTTGCGTCCGACCGGCCTTCAGTATCGACGAAAATGCTGCTTGCTTGAACTCAGGATAATTCGGCATAGAGCAGTGGGCTATCTTGGGTCAGACAGGGTCCGGTCCGGCGCCTGAGGTGTTCTTTTTGGATAGTACGTCCGTCGTCTTGTCGCGTTCCATCAGTCTGCTCCTAATTTGGATCAATGATGGAGGGGGTATCTACGAACTAATCCGATGTAAAACCTCGGTGCTTAGTCTCAAATCGAAGTCGTGCGGAGCGCAAACTCTTCGATACGCGCGGCATACGTCCATTCACGTTCATGCTTCCACGGGTCCTCCGCATTTTTGCGTAGGACCCGTGATGCGTAACGAGTGCCACTTCCTTCTGCCAAGGACAATGGCTCCATAGGGGACGGCTTCACCCGTTTCGACGACTGCGTCCGCATGGCCGCCTTAACCGGTTTGCAGAATAAGCCGCAACTGTCCCCATTAATGCGCAGCTTGAGAAACCTTATCCAGAGTGCTAGAATTTTCTCCTCGGGCCATCGACAACCGCCCGATGAGCCTTTGAGGCCAAGCGTTGTTTCGCTCCAGTTCGGAGTTGGAACATGTCTTGTGTCAGCGCGACTTCTGCATCGACAAATTACGCCAAACTCATAGCGACGTACCGCCGACGCCTAAAGCGGCCATGGCTGGGCCCCTTTGGACGGTTGACGGCATTTTCTCGGTGTCCTGAGCGATTGAGCTCGCGTCCGGAACTGCTCGACCTCAATGACCATTTGCTCGCTGACATCGGTCTATCGAGGCAGGATGCCGGCGAAGATTCCCTCAGGTGCTGTCGGACGCGCCTGACAGTGTGGCACGTCCACTGAGCTCCTGCAGAATATGAGGACGAGGTGACGTGGAAGTCTTCAGTCCCGTAACGACACGCGGAACCTGTACCGTCAGGGACTTCCTTTTCGGGTCGGTCTTGTTGCGTTATTCGCTCGCTCATAACCATCACGGAGTCCGGGGCGATCGTCCAGTCGTTGCCGGCGATGCCCAGCACTGCACGGGCACGAGTACCATCGATCAAAAAGCCCTGAGATGCGGTGAACGACGCGAGTTTGATAGCTGTCGATCCCGGATTTGCTATCTTAGCGGTGTACTTCCATCGATCGCCCGCCTCGTGAACCATGTCGAGCTCGCAGGTCGGGTCGCTGGCGCTCCGAGCTGACTTCCGGTCCTTGGTTTTGTCGATCCGGTTGTAGATCAGGGTCGCGCAGGCCAGCACGAATGCCGCAATGCCACCCCATCGCAGCCAGAACTCAGGGGCCTTTACTCCGGCTTCTTCGGCAAAGGCGACAGAGGTGAGAAGAAAATAAAAGCCAGAACATAGAGAGGCATGTGCAATCTCCGCGTTTGACAGTTGAAAGAACTATCTTGGCGAGATTGCGTGAAGATGTCGAGGCAGTGAGGCGACGTCTTGTACGTCAGTATCATCGTGATCGGACTTGTTCGAAGCCATTTCCCCGCCCTACGCGCAAGGCCCCGCACTTTCGGGAGTTCAATTAGCGGCCCTTGAGGCTGTACCGGGAGCGAAGCTGCCTTTGGATGCGCGCCACGGCGGCCGCGAGTTCAGGGTGACGCCGGCGCTCCCCAGCGTTAGTCAGCGCCGTCCAGTTGTTACCACCGGGGACAATTGCAATCGTGGCGCTGGGTACGGCCGTTTTTGCAAGCTTCTCGTGAAAGAGCCAGATCAGCTCGTCGGCGGGAATTGGCTTCTTAAGCATGACGGTTTGGGCCTGATCGCGTCGTTGCGAAATCAAGCCTAGCCCGGCCCATGCTCTGCTCAAGTTGATATGTTTTGCAGGTGATATAAATGAGTGCACCGTCCGTATCCAAATTTCATGCAGCCCTGATACTGATCAAACGCGCAATCATCGTGCTGGATGCCCTTTGCGACTCCGAGATGAGATTCCAGAACCAGCGGCAGGTCTGGAACAGGGCGATCGACGATGCTGCGTTGGCCTATGGCTACACGGAAGCGACAGTTCGATTCATCCCGACCGCTCGTGAGATCGCCCAGGCCGAAATAGTCGCGGACTGGCTGCTCTGGCTCGGCAACAATAGCGGAGGCGTGCGCCGGCTTGTCTCATGGCCCTACGGAGAGCCGATCTGGCGAATGGCCTAACGGGAGCGCTGCGGCGTCCGGACGATCCACAGCCGCATTGATCCCTCGGTGGCTGCGATCGACTCGCAGACGTCTCAGCAAGCAGCACAGATGGCCCTTGAGATGGTCAGATGCCGGCGCGCCGGTCGTTGAGAGTTTCAAGAAAAGGCCCCAACGCGGGCACGCCTACGAACTTTTCCGGCGGAGGTTGTTGGCGTCTGCAATACCGTTCGCGTCAAGACGTATCAGCACATCTCGATCACGGATCGCCCGGTCTTTGGGCAGGTTGATGGTTCTCTGACCGAACAGGATCGCCGGACCGTGCTTCACGCGATCCCAGACCATCCAACCTCGTATGCGTTGCCGGACCAAATAACGCGCGGACTGCTCTCTATCTTCGTTGGTCATTTGAGATGTCCCCAAATGGTCGCTTCGCGAACTATCTCAGATCAAATTCGTCTTCCATCTGTACGATGATCCAAAGTACCGTTGTACGAAACGCTTCTTCTTGCGGGGTCGTCGCTGGGCTGATGATTGCACCCCAACTAGTGCTCCTATCCTTAAAGAGCAGCAATTTGATACTCGGCAGCCAGCTGCCGAACCTCGCGGCGCGCTCCTTGATGATTTGGGTGAGTTCATCTGCAGTCTTCGGTTGTCTCTCTCGTGGCTTCACGGCCTAAGCCTGAACGCTTTTTGTAGTTGGGAGGCAATTTGCAGCGCGGTGTCCCGGTACTCAACGTCATCGCCATTTTGGGCAGGCGTGAGCCCACACTTCCAACCTGATGGCGTACTAAAAATGAGCAGCTCTAGGTCTGTCGGCCATGGACGCGCAAGCGTTCTGGCGCATTCGGCGCGGATCAG
Organism: Tardiphaga sp. 37S4; assembly: GCF_021044645.1. NCBI lineage: Bacteria > Pseudomonadati > Pseudomonadota > Alphaproteobacteria > Hyphomicrobiales > Nitrobacteraceae > Tardiphaga > Tardiphaga sp. 37S4. Next base: position 687,353 of record NZ_CP088008.1, read on the forward strand.
AGCAGCTAGTTCGGTTGCACTAAGGGAACCGTCAATCATCGAAGCACCGGGCTCTCTTCGCAGCAATTTCCTTGCAAGCGCCGTGCCGCGGAAGACTAACTTAGGCGATGAACAAGACGCCTTAGGAACTCAGCCCGAGGAATGCGTCCGCTTTCTTGTTTCGCGTTGCATGCGAGCGGATGCTCAAAACAGTTTGCTTCTCCAGGAGCCGTCCAGTGGTCCGATCGCTTCATCGCCGGACATAGCGAGGATGACTTTGAATCCGCCATCGTCCAATGTTTCTTCGTCTATGTTTCGGATCAGCCTTCTCGCGGCGGAGAAGCGGCTATTTGTGGCGGTCCACTGCTTGCGCCGGCGGCACGCGTCGAACTCTTCCGTGCGCTGCGGCAGGAACACATTCCATGCAGAATTGAAGGCGGTGTGCGCCGTTACAAAGTCCGGCGCGTCGTAGGCCGCCACTATTTTCCCTCGAAGTGCTCACGGTCATTGCCTACCTGCCGGGATTGCGCTCCCCGCTTTCTGATACTCGCGGGCTGAAACCCCATAAGCCGCTTTAAAGCAGCGGCCAAAATGCGTCATGTCCGAAAACCCCCATCCTCGTGCGATTTCGGCTATGGTTCGATGAATCTCGTTAGGATCTGCCAAAGCCGCGCGGCAACGCGAGAGCCGTCGGGACAGAATGAGACGGCGAAGCGAGGAATCCTGATCCGCAAGAAGCGCATTGGCATATCGGACGCTTATTCCAACGATATCGGCGACCTTCTGTCCGTCGAGGTCGGGATCGGCGAGCCTCGCTTCCACCACCGAACGAATCTGTCCCAGCAATAATGCTTTTGGATTCGACAAGCGGACGGTAGCGCTCCCAATTGTTCTAGCAATGGATAATCCGATTAGGTCGAGCACGTGATTGCTGACCATTTCCGCGGTTATAGAAGCTGTCCTCCCAGCGAGCGATGGCAGTTTCGCGGCGACCGAAAGCGCTAGATCATCGTCCACTAGCTCCGGCGTCACGCGGCGCCCGATCAACTCGCGGTTTCCACCGATCCGCGCGCGCAGCTCCCGACGCGGAGCCTTGATGAGGAGGGTTTTCGAGTCTTGCGAAAACCTTGCATCATAAGGCAAGCGCGGCTCAAGGAGCATCAGCGAACCGGCGTCCAGATTAACCTCGCGCGCGTTCTGGACTATCAGTACGCTACCCGACAACTGGTAACACAGGAACACCGTGTCGGGGCTGGTCCGCCCGACGTGGACCAAGGTGTGAGAGACTTCCATCGGGGAGTTGCTGAATTCAACGAGGTCCAGGTTGCCGAACTTTGCAGCGTTGATCTCAGCTTGAAACGTCGCCCGATTTTCCGGCAGTGAGTCATGACCTACGATCTCCTTGCAGGCGAGACTATGCCAATAATCAAATCGATCGCGCGGGTGAACCGAAGAGGTCGAGAATACCGTTTTCACGTATTTTCCGTTCCTTAACCGTAGGTCAGCCGATGAATTGGTCCATGGCAGCCGATTCAAAGTACTGAGCATCAGCTACAAATGAGCGCAACTCGAAACTGGGTCGTTACACGTTCACTCCGACGAAACTTAGTAGCTTTTCGCTGAACCGCTAGATACGGGGCTGGAGATGCAATCTACGGAGCATCATCGTCAAAACACTCAACCGAAAGCACTGCCAGTTGGGCCAAACGGTTCGCTTCCGCGAGCCATTGTTCTGCAGAAGAAAAATAGGACCCCGCAAACGCTGGGGTTTCCACCCCTTATTCTGGTCGAGTCGAAGCGAATAATTTTCTCCACCCCACTTTGCGCAAGATGTGTGTCGGCCGATGGCGTGTCGTCGACAAACTGCCTGGTCTTGTGCGTTTGGGATACGGGTGCCGAGCTTGAGGCAAGCCTTCCAGGTGATCTCGACCTTTTCTTTCTTGTATTCACGTCCTCTCAAAGGCCGGTTTTCAGGCAATGTAGAAGAGTCAGCACGCGGGGCAACGTGATCGAGGTCGCATATCTGCGGACGCAACCGGCTTCCTGCTGAACGAGGGGATGGAGTCGTGAACCAAGAACGTAGCTTCAACGTCGATGAAATATTGTCGGCATCCTGGGATCAGCTGCTTGCCAGAGATCTCGCCTCAGAGGTGGAAAACTTCTCACCCGATAAGCGATGTTCGATTCCGGAATTGCGAAGATTTTTCGCCATTAAGGGCTATCGCGAGCTGCTCGCTAGGTTGAAGATAGCGTGCGAGGACAAAACGTCCTTTGATGCCCTGAAGTCAGTTGCGCGAGCGATGCGACAATATGCGTTGGAGCGCCCCGCCTTGTGGGCTGCCGCATCGAGAACGCCTGTAAATGATTCCGCTGAGTGGCGGTCGGCCCACAACGAACTTTGCGATCTTATCAAATCTGTTCTCAGCGAATGTGGGGTGCATGGACAACACGCAGAAGACGCCTTGTACATGCTTCGCAGCTTGGTGCGCGGCTTTGCAGTGCATCAGATCCTGGGCTCATTCTTGCACGTCTATTCCTATGAAGAGAGCTTCGAAAGGGTAGTCGAGATATACGCGGCTGGGGTGCGCTCGGTGGGGACTGCTACTGCTAAGGCTGCCGTTAGCGCGGCCATTCCGGAATAAACTGCAAGACCGAAATATGGCTCTTGCCGCTGGACCTGTTCTCGACAAGCTCAACAGTGTTATGGGGTGCTGAAGCGAGGGGCCGTAAGGCGCTTTCACGATAACTTTGTTGGCCCTCTTGCGGGCTCGGAAAACTTCCGCTTCTAGGGTGACCAGTAATCAGTCAGCTGCTTAGTTCACTCGCAACCCGTGATGTGGCTGATGCGAGCCATGGTCTCTTCGTAGATGCCGGGGTCAAACATCTCGCCACAAGCGCACCGGATCGGCCTCTGCCAAGCCTGTTGCGATATTCTGCATCCCATAGCGCATATTTATTGGCGAGAGTGCTGGCAAAGGCGCGCGCCTGCGGTCGGCGAAAATTCTCTTCAACGCCGTTGATGTCCGGATGTGCTCGAAAAGTCCGTCGAAGTACGCTGTTGTACGCGAGGGCCCTCAGTTGCTCGCATTGACGTTGTTCGTCGCGCGGTCAACTCTCGCCGTCGAACGTTTTGCGATTAGGAGGCTTCGTGAGATACAGACGTCGAGAGAAGAACGGAGGAGAGCAATCACAGGCTACTCCATGCCCTCCAAAATCCGCTGAACCGCAGACGATTGCATTCTCCCAGCGGTTCACCTGTACGATTGATGAAGCATGCGAGGCGGCCGGTTTGGGACGCACGAAGCTTTACGAACTGATAGGAGCGGGACATCTCGCGACCACAACGGTCGGACGTCGGCGACTCGTGGCAGTACAATCACTTCTGTCGCTTCTTCAAGCGAACATGACGACTTGATGAGGGTGACTTGAGTGGCGCAGCTACATTTTGGTGCATGTTTTCCTTCACACTCTCATTCTGAGCGACCGCTCTCCCTCAACTGGCATGGTTGCTGAAGCTGTCCCAAGTGACCTGATCGGGCTCCTTTAACGTTTTGTTCGCTGCTATCCATATCGAAGCGGTTTTGGCGATGTACGCTCCCAAGTGATCGGTCTCATCGAAAAGCAACGCGCCCCCACCCATATCGGGAACAGTGCCGTAGTCTGCCCGTGGTGTCGGTCGACCATATCCGCTCGCCGGCGGCAGGGCATTCGTTGTCCGGGCAAAACTCAGTCGACATTCGCAAATTGTTGGTATCAACGTTGGTAGCGTCTCGGATCAACCTAGAAAATCATGTGTCTTGTCAATGTTGTAGCTTCGCAATGCGGAGCCGCCCCTGGGCACCAAAGCTCCCGGGCCAGCCGATGGTGCTGGCAAAGCCAGCGAGCAATATAATTCCCGTAATCGCACGGCGCGCCTTGCCGAGTTTGACCGTCTAGGCCCCTCTCCCGTCGGGCGGTGAGCGCTTTGATCGTTCTCGCTCAGGTCGTCCATTTCGGATATTTGAGAAAAGCGAGTAGTGGGACGTCCGCTCCCCGCGGTACAACGTCTCGCTGTTGTGCTGGGAAATTCCTCATGCGGAAGACTATGGCGCTCGATCGACGAAGTGTTCTTGCGTTTGCTGCGATCTTGGCCCTGCCGCGCCTGGCCGTCGCGCAGGTGGCGCCCGAGCGGCGGCGCGTCTCATTCCTACTGAGCACCGCCTATGACGAGCCTATGACCGTTGCACGCCTGGCAGCGATGAAGGCCCGACTTGGCGAGCTTGGATGGGTCGATGGGCGTGTGATCGAGTATGAAGCGCTGTCGTGTCTGAACGATCCGGTCCAACGCAAGGCGATGGCCAAGCAGATCGTGGCACGGACGCCGGATCTCATCATCACGGGTGGCGTGCTCGACGCCCAAGCCATTCTGAGCGAGACCCAGACCATTCCGCTCGTCTTCTCGACGGCCGCGGATCCGGTTAGCAGTGGATTTGTGCAGAGCCTGGTGCGCCCGGGGGGAAATGCCACAGGCTTCACGACCAGCCACCCATCTATGGGCAGCAAATGGCTGGAGATCCTTTTGGAGCTTGCACCTCGCGTCAAGCGCGTCGGTGTGATCTTCAATCCGCTCTCCGCGCCCCGCAATGGCGACTACTATCTCGATCCGTTGAGGGAGATGGCATCATCTTTCGGCGTTGACATCATCCCGCTTCCGATTTCGGATTCGGACAACATATCCGCGCAGATTGCCCGGCTCGGCGGTGCACCGGCCGGCGGGCTTGTCGTGACGCCGGATGCGTTCACCGTCCTCAACCGCAAGGCGATCGTATCCGCTGTCGCGGCAAATGCGGTCCCGGCGGTCTATTCCTATCACTTCTTCATGACCGAAGGTGGCCTGGTCTCCTACGGGTTCAAGTATGAATCGGCGGCGTCGGAGCGCTCGGAGCTGGTGGAGGCGATGGTCGAATACATCGACCTGATCTTGCGCGGCGCCAAGCCCGCGGAGCTGCCGGTGCGATCGCCGCGCACCTATCAGCTGATCATCAATCTCAAGACTGCGAAGTCACTGAATCTGGCGGTGCCGCCGGTGCTGCTGGCCCGCGCGGACAAGATCATCGAATGAGCGCGATTGGCGCCGATCGCGATACACGACCGCCGGTGCGCGGCGGTCTGTTCCGCAAGTATCTCGCCTCCTTTCTGGTGGTCGTTTCGGCGGCGCTGATCGCCAACAATGTGATCGACGCGATATTCTCCTATCGCGAGCAGCAACGCCTGCTGATCGCCGTGCAACGCGAGCAGGCCGGTGCCGCGGCGGACAAGATCGATCAGTTTCTCAAGGAGATCGAGCGGCAGCTCGTCTGGTTGTCCCAGCTCTCGCTACAGATGCTTCCGCCAGAAGAGATGCGCGTCACCGGCATTCGCCTGCTGCGCCTGACGCCGGCGATCTCCGAAATCGCCCAACTCGATCCGCAAGGTCGCGAGCAATTGCGCGTGTCGCGCTATGTGCGTGACATGGTCCGCAGCAATACGGACCTTTCGCAGTCTCCCGCATTCGTCGATGCGAAGGCACGCGGCATCTATTACGGGCCGATCTTCTTCTTCCGCGAGACCGAGCCGTATATCACGGTTGCCGTGAGCGGCGCGGATGGCGGCGTGATCATCGCCGATGTCAATCTGCGCTTCATGTGGGATCTCGTCTCGCAGATCAAGGTCGGCAATGAGGGCAATGCCTTCGTCGTCGATACGAGGGGGCGTCTGATTGCCCATCCCGATCTCCGCCTCGTGCTCAAGAACACCGACCTGTCGGGGCTTTCGCAGGTTGCGTCCGCGCTCGCGGGAAGCGCAGGCAGCGATGCGGATTCCGTCGTCACCGATCTGGCGGGAAAACGCGTTCTTTCGGTTCACACATCCATCGCGCCGGTCGGCTGGAAGGTGTTCGTTGAACTGCCAACTCACGAAGCCTATGCGTCGCTCTACGCGTCGATGCTCAATTCGGCGCTGCTGCTGCTTGTCTCGCTGTTCTGTGCGTTTATCGCGGCGCTGTTGCTCAGCCGTCGTATGGCCGATCCGATCCGTGCGTTGACGGAAGGTGCAGAACGCATCGGAAGCGGCGATCTCGATCAGAAACTCGTCATTCGGACGGGCGACGAACTGCAGACTTTGGGTGAGCAGTTCAACCGGATGGCAGAGCGCCTGCGGGAGTCATATCTGACCCTTGAAGGACGGGTTGTGGCGCGGACGACCGAGCTCGCGCAGGCGCGCGATCAAGCGATCGAGGAACGGGCAGAAGCGCATCACGCGCGACAGGCGGCCGAACTGGCCAATGAAACCAAGTCGCGCTTCCTCGCGGTCGTCAGTCATGAACTGCGGACTCCACTCAACGGCGTGATAGGCGTGCTGCAATTGCTCGATAATAGCCGCCTGGACGAGCGTCAGATCCGCTTGCTCACGGCCGCCAAGGTCTCGGGCGATACCCTGCTCGCACTGATCGAATCGATTCTCGACTATGCCCGCCTCGAAGCAGGCGCCGACAAGCTCGAATTCCGCAGTTTTCGCCTGGATCAACTGATCGAAGCAGATCTGGATCTGTTGAGGGAGGAGGCGGAGGCGAAGGGATTGACGTTGAGCCTGTCGATGCGAGGCGATGTGGCCGCGGATGTCGCCGGCGACCCGATCAAGCTGAATCGATTGGTGCTCAATTTACTCGGCAACGCTGTCAAATTCACCGCGCGAGGTAGCGTCCAGGTCGATCTCGCATTCGATACACTGGATGCTCCCGGCATGCTCCATCTGTCGGTTACGGATACGGGTATCGGAATCGCGCCGGATATTCAGGAGCGCATCTTCGAAGACTTCGTGCAGGCTGACAGCGATATCGAGCGTCGGTTCGGCGGGACGGGGCTTGGCCTCGCCATTTCCCGCCGGTTGGCGCGGCTGATGGCCGGCAATCTCTCGGTCCGCAGCGAACTCGGCAAGGGAAGCACGTTTACTCTGTCCATTCCCCTCGATCGGGCGCAACTGGTGCCGGCCGTTGTCGAGACGAGACCTCCGGCGACGAAGCTGTCCGTGCTGCTCGTCGATGACGATCCGGTCAATCGCGACGTGGGGCATGCCCTCCTTGTTCGTCTCGGTCACGAGCCAGTCGTAGCATCGAGTGGGGCCATGGCTCTGGAGCTCGTTCGCTCAGGTGCCTTCGACGTCGTACTCATGGATGTGCATATGCCGGAGATGGACGGCATTGCCACGGCCAGGCTCATTCGGAAACTGCAGCTTGATCGATCGCCACGGATTATCGCACTGACAGCCGACTTGTCGGATCGCACACAGGGACGGCTCACTGCCAATGGCATCCGCGCGCGCGTAGGCAAGCCGATCACGCTACAGGCGCTGCAATCAGCCTTGCAGGCGGGTGTCGACGATCTGCCAGGCGCCCCGGTTGGTGCGTCCGAGCTAACCGCTGGTTCTCTCATCGATGACGATTTCTTTAACGATCAGGAAGAACTGCTAGGGGTGCCCCGGTTGCGTGGTCTGCGCACCATCTTCCTTGACACCTGCCTTCCGCTGACGCGGAGCATGGTGGAAGCGGCCAGCATGGGGGATCGGCATCACATGCAACGCCTGGCGCATCGGATCGGCAGTGCGGCCAGTGCGCTCGGTCTCGAACGTCTGTTCTTCCAATGCAACGGGATCGAGGCTGATGCGGCGCGATTGCCGGCAGATGCGCTTGAAGCTGTTGCCGTCCAGCTGGAGGCAACCTGCCGTGAATCTATCGCTGCGCTCAATGAACGGTTGCGAGAGTCCGAACAGGCCTAGCGCTTTGATTCGAGCATGAGTTTGTAACCTATGCCCGTCACGGTCGTGATCAGGGGCTGGTTGCTGCCGCTGGCGAGTTTGCGTCGGAGTCTGGCAACGAGGGCGTCGACGGTACGTATATCGACATCGGTCTGCCGATTGCTGACGACTTCGATCAGATACTCCCGGCTGAGCGGCCTGCCGTCGGCGCCGACCAGCGCTGCGAGCAGATCAAATTCGGCGCGCGTGAGATGCACCAGCTCGCCGCCGAGCGTGGACAGTTCGCGTCGCACGAGATCGATGATCCAGCGTCCGAAGACGATCGTGGTGCCGGCGGTCGCGGCGTCACGCTCGATCGCGCGGCGCCTGAGGACCGAGCGAGCGCGCGCGAGCAGGTCGCGCAGGTTAATCGGCTTCGTGACGTAGTGATCGCCAGCCACCTCGAGGCCAAGGATCCGATCAACTTCGGTATCGCGGCGCGTGACGAATATGATGCCGGCCTGGCTTACGCTCTGGATCTCTCTCGCGAGTTCGAACCCATCGCCGTCCGGAAGCTGAACGTCGATGAAAACGAGCTCGGCGCCGTTCTTCCTGATCTTCTGACGGCACTCAGCGCAATTTGCCGCTTCGGCGACGTCAAAGTTGTGATCGGTGAAGTAACCGGCCAGCATGGCCCGCGTCACGGGGTCGTCCTCGACGATCAGGAGCCGGTCGCGGCGCTGCGAATCTCGGTTAAATGAAGGGACCGGCGCCGACATCTTGTGCTCCTGCCGTATCAATGGAATGGCATCTGACCGAAAGCAAGTGATCTGTCCGTTGTTGCCATCTCTGGAGTCTAGTAGCGGATCGAGCCGCCGGCGAACACCATCCAGCCGTCGAGGCTGGAAGCGCTGGCGCGTCGTTCGCTCAGCTCCACGAAGCCGGACAGCGACGGGGCGTCGGGTGCCTGCGGCGCGAGCTGGAAGCGCATACCGCCACCATAGTTGTTCGCGCGAATGACGGGGATTTCCAATACGGTCGGCATTTCATAGCGGCGCTCGCCAGTAGCTGCAAAGACGTAAGGTACGATTGCATGCGGTTCGGCGATGAACGGGAGCTGGGTGCTCCAGCCGAACTCTCCGCGTCCCACCCAGCCTGTATCGCCGGCGAGCGTGCCGGCGGCGAAGCCGGACAGCATGTTGGTGCCAATGATCGGAAACTGCTCGGATGTGAGCATCGGGCGACCGAATGATGTCTGGCCTGCGAGTCCTGCCGAGAGAAACAGATTCTCGGGAAGCGTTTGCATGACGTCGATGCGACCGTCGAGCTTGCTGAATTCGGCGTCTGCGCCTTGCCGCGAAAGTGGGAGCAACGGCGTTGCATCGGCTATGGAGCGGGCCCCAAGCGCATTGATGCCGTGAGAATAGGTTGCCGTGTAGCTGAGGGTGGTTCCGCTTTCGCGTAGTCGCAGGATGCCGTCGAGGCCGACGCGTGGCACGCGCGTACGGTCAAGCGATAGCGGCGTGGCCGGTGTCGTAATCAGCGTGCTGACCTGTTCCTCTGTGAGATCAAATCGCGCATTGAAGCTCAGTTCGGTGTCGCGGCGTTTGACAATATCGTAGGCGAGTTTTGCGCGCCCTTGCCGGAAAACACCCTGTGATGCGAATATCGCATCAACCCGCGGGGTCGTGCGACCATCGGTGACGCCGAGTTCGAACCGCCAGCCGTCGATACCGAGTGGGACGGCGAGGTTTGCACCGAGATAGCGGCGCGTAGGATAGGGCGTCACGAAATCATTGTCGGGCAGTCCGGCGATGGAGATCGAGATCTGTTCGCCAAATCCCGTCAGATTGTTGAGCGAGAAATACGTTGCCGCCTGCCACTCGCCAAAGGATTTGGGCATGCCATTGTCGAGATAGAGGCTCGCCGAGACTGGCCTGTACCGGCCGCTAAGCACCAGAACAGAGCTGCCGACGGCCGAGCCGGAAGCAAAAGTGGCATTGAGAACGAGACCCGGTGTATCGCCCGCAATCAGCAATTGCCGTTCGAGTTCGCTCTGCGTGAGGCGTCGCTTGTTGAGCAACGGCGCCAGCACGGCTGCAACGCGAGCAGCCGATGTTCCGGACAGGGTGCTGGTATCGAATTTCTCGACATAGCCGTCAATGACGCGCAGCTTTACACGTGCGCGCCGATCAAGTTCTTGGGGCAGGATGACGACGCGCACGAGCGGGTAGCCTGCGCGCACATAGGCTTGCTGCAACTTGTCGGCAAGGCCGAACAGATCTGCGACCGTAACGGACCTTCCCAGCAGCGTCGCCGCGGCTTCTTTTCTCGCTATGGCGATCTCATCAAATTCGCCTTCGATGTCGATCCCGGTTAGGATGAAAGTCAGCTTTTTGGCAGCGTCCGGCACGGTTGAGCCGGCGGCGATTTGCGGCAAGGTAATACGCGTCGATGCGGGCGGCGTGGCAATCGTGGGTGGTTGTACGAGGCTTGGTGCGGGAGCGGGGGATTGAGCGAGCGCGCCGCTGCACGGCGATCCCAAGGCGATTGCGATCAACGCCAAGGATTTCTTTGTCGAACGAATAGACATCAAGACAGCCCCAGAACTTCCCACGTGCAGTGCGCATGCATCCGTCGGTCATGCGCAATCCGACGACTGGCATCGTCAGGCTGCAGCGACGCGGCGCATATATGCATGGATAGTTTGGGCATGCATCAACCATAACGGTCGTTGATGGCCGATGTGAACGAGCGTTCACACGGTGTTCGAAACTGATTGCATCCAGCCCCTAATAAGACGCTGGTATCATGGGCATCGGCCGCGTTTGCGCAGCCCGGGGCGGTTCTGCGCTCAACCGATGCAATTGATCGCTTAGGAGTTGAGCAGGTGAGAGATCGTTTCGGCACTTCCATTCGTTGTGATTCCGCTTCGCATGCGCTCAAGCGCGCGATGGCACGGTTGATCCTCGTTGCCGCGATTGTCGCGGGCGTGGTCGATGTTTTGCCGGCCCGGGCGCAGCAGGAAGCACCGAAATATGAAGTCACCGGATTCCGCGATGCCCGTTTCGGCATGACGGAGGCGGAGGTGCGGGCCATCGTGACGAAGGCATTCAATGTCAAGGGGACCGACATCGCGAGCAGCGTGAACAGCATCGAGGGCACGAATGTCCTGACCGTCGCTGTGCCGTCGCTCGATCCTGGTCCGGGCGCTGCACGGGTCGCCTACATCTTCGGCAACAAGTCGAAGAAGCTCATTCAGGTCAATGTCGTCTGGGGCGAGGTCGCCTCCACGCCGCCGGTCGATCCCAATGCGATGATCACTGCCGGCACGCGTCTTGAGCGCTATCTCGCAGGCTTTGTCTGGAAGAAGGACACGCTCCGCTCCGGCATTCCCGTTGGCGACAATACGATTGTGCTGTTCGCCGGCGAGGATGAGAAGAAGGGGGCGGTCCGGCTGATCGCCGATGGCGTCAAATACCAGATGCAGCGCGAAGGCAATCAGACCACGTCGCCGGACCCGAAGGGGCCGCCGAAGCTGATCATCAACTACATCGCTGAACGCGACGATCCCGACATTGCGCGGATCGAGCGCGGCAAATTCTAAACAGGGCAGACAAGACGACCTCGGGAGCGCCGGTCAACGGCGCCCGTGCAGGTGACAGGAGCTGGGCATGACACAGACATATGACGTGACGCCGATCCGCGGCAGCGTGAGGGCGGCTTTCGCACCGCTGGTGTTCGGCTGCGTGGTGTTCAGTGGCAGCATTGCACTGGCGCAGACGCTGCCGGGCGGAGGCACCGTGACCCATGGCGCCGCGAGTATCGCCGCGCCGTCGAACGGGACGCTGAACGTCAACCAATCCTCGAACAGCGCCATCATCAACTGGAATTCGTTCTCGATCGGTGCCGGTGGCACCGTCAACTTCAACCAGCCGAGCGCGGCGGCTGCCACCCTCAACCGCGTTACGGGTACCACGCCCTCCAGCATCGCCGGCACGATCAACGCGCCCGGCACCGTGCTGCTGGTTAATCCGAACGGTATCGCGATCACTAATACGGGTGTCGTCAATACTGGCTCTTTCGCGGCCTCAACGCTCGACATCAGGAACGAGGACTTCCTATCGGGCAAATACAAGTTTACCGGTAACGGCTCCTCGGCTGTTGTCACCAATGCCGGCCGCATCAACGTGTCCGACGGCGGCTTCGCAGCGTTGCTCGGTGGCCGCGTCGCCAATGACGGCGTCATTTCGGCGCGGCTCGGCAAGGTCGGTCTCGGCTCCGGCGAGATGATTACGCTCGATCTGTCCGGCGACGGCTTCCTGTCGGTCGCTGTACCGTCCAACCAGCTTGGCAATCTCGTCGATGGCACCGGCAAGGCGCTGGTGACCAATAGCGGAAAGATCCGTGCCGATGGCGGACAGGTGTTCCTCAGCGCCGCCACGGCGAACAACATCCTGCGCGATGCGGTGAACGTCCCGGGCACGATCCGCGCCAATTCGGTCGGCACCCGCGCCGGGCGCATCGTGCTCGGTGGCGGCGAGGGTGGCCGCGTCAACGTGTCCGGCCGTGTCACGGCGACCGGCAAGTCGCGCAATCAGGTGGCTGCCAAAAAGACAGGCGGCCAGATCGACATCAGCGGCGCCGAGATCGCGCTGGCCGGTGCGCGCATCGACGCGTCGGGCGCGGCCGGCGGCGGCGGCGTTCGCATCGGTGGCGATGCCTATGGTCGCGGCGATTTCCAGCATGCCGTCAAGGTCACGGCGGATTCGGCGACGGTGATCCGCGCCGACGCGCTGGACAGCGGCAAGGGCGGCAAGATCGTGCTGTGGTCGGACGGTCTCACCAGCGTGCGCAGTACGTTGTCGGCGCGCGGCGGTGTCAATGGCGGCGACGGCGGCCTCATTGAGACCTCGGGCAAGCAGCTTGATTTCGCCGGCATCCGCGTCGATGCGTCAGCGCCGAAGGGCCGCACCGGTGACTGGCTGCTCGATCCGGTTACGCTGACCATAGATTCCGCAGCGGCGGCGACCATCGGCGCCAATCTCGGCTCGGCCAATGTCACGCTGATCACCACGGCGTCCTCAGCCAGCGGGCCGGGCAACCAGTCGCAGGGCGCCGGCGATATCATCATCAATGCGCCGATCTCCTGGACGTCAGCCAATACGCTGTATCTCAACGCCTATCGCGACATCCAGATCAACGGCACCCTCTCCGGCAGCAATGGCGGGACACTGTGGCTCACGGCGCCGGGCAACATCACACAGACAGCGCCGATCCTGGTGACCAATCTGATCTTGCCCCTGAACTTCTCGTCAGTGGCGCTGACCAGCACTGGCAACCGGGTCGCCAACATGTGGACCGACTATTCGAGCGTCGATCCGGATCGCGACGACAACGTCATCAATCCCGGCGCGCTGGCCTTCACGAATAACGGCAATCTGGCGGTTGGCCGGGTCGACGGACGCGACGTGTCTCTGATCGTCGGCGGCTCGCTCTCGAACCTGAGCGGGATTTCCGCCAGGGGATCACTATCCATCGTCACCTCGGGCGACATTTCCGGCGCGGGACACCTGAGCGGCGGAAACCTGTCGGTGGTTTCGGGCGGGGCGATCACGGCGGGCGGATTGGGGTCGTATGGCACGGCCAGTCTCCGAGCAGCCGGCAACATCCAGATCAACGGACATATCTATGACCTCGGGAGCCCGCTTTCGTCGGTGACGCTCCGCTCCGACAATGGCCTCGTCAATTTCTCGGCCAATGCCCGGGTGAATACCAACACCGCCGTGGAGATCCTGTACAATCCCTATGCGGCGACTGGCAGCTACGCCAACACGATCGACTATTCCAGCGTGACGCAGAGCGGCTACGGCGCGACCGTCAGGGCCTATATGCTGGTCAACGACGTCAACCAGCTCAAGGCTATCGAAACCAATCTTGGCGGCACTTACGCACTCGGCCGCGACATCGATGCCAGCGCGACCTCGACCTGGACCTGCCTGAGCGGCATCTGCCGTGGCTTCGATCCCATTGGCACCAATGTCAATAATTCGAACCAGGCCTTCACCGGCACCTTGGACGGCCGCGGCTACGCAATCCTGAACATGTATCAGCGCCGCGGCGAAGGGCAGGTCGGCGGCGGCGATGTCGGCGTGTTCTACCTGAATAGCGGCACGATCCGGAATGTCGGCATCATCGGCGGCTCGTTCAGCGGCAATGGCAGCTATGTCGGTTCGATCGCCGCACAAAACAATGGCACGCTCACCAATGTCTATTCGACGGCGAGCGTTACCAATATCGCCAGTTCGCTGGGCGCGGGCGGTCTGGTTGCCCGCAACAACGGCACCATCAATGGCGGCTCCTATTCGACCGGCGCCATCCGCGGCTATGTGGCCGGCGGCATCGCCGGCTACAATTACGGGACCATCCAGGATTCCTGGACGTCGGGCTCGGTGACTGGCGGCACGGTCGGCGGAATCGTCGGTGTGAACGGCGAGCATGCAACGGTCCGCTGGACCTATTCGCTCGCCAGCGTGAGCGGCACGAGCTGGACCGGCGGTCTGGTCGGCGAGAACCAGTGGAGCGTCACGGGCTGGGGGGTGGTCGAAGATTCCTATGCGGCGGGCGCTCTGTCGGGCACCGGCGTCGGCGGCATCGTCGGCAAGAACGACTTCCGCGACTACGATACGATGGAGAGCTTCAATTCGCAGACCGGCATGTCGGCGCGCGTCTGGCACGTCTATTGGGATCAGGCAGTGAGCGGCACCGGCCGCGCCTTCGGCTGGTCATATAATGACATGCCGGGTGGCTGGTCGTCGGAGCAGGTCCAGTTCATCGCGTCACTGAACACGAATTCGGGCAATAATCCGTACGCGATGAGTTCGTATAACTTCTTCAACGATCCCAATCCCGGCAATCAATGGAGCATGGGGAATTTCCACGATCACTGGTACATGGTGGATGGCTATACGCGGCCGTTCCTGAAGGCCGAATATTCGACCAACATCCAGAACCTGCACCAGTTGCAACTGGTGAATATGAACGGTGCGGCCAGCTACAAGCTCGCGCGCGACATCAACGCGTCGGCAGAGCTGTCCAGCGGGATGTGGAATAACAACGCCTTCTCGCCGATCTCGCCGATCAGCTACACCGGATACACGACGAAGGTCTTCACGCGCCTGCAATTTGGCGAGAATCGACCTTCCGATTCGTATCAGGTCTGGAACAACGGGGTGCTCGAGATCTACACGACCATCTATACGCTCGGTGATACAGGTTATTCGCAGTCGGCCCAGTACGCCGACTACGTGAAAACGCCATCTTCGTTCACCGGAACATTGGACGGCCAGGGTCACGCGATCAGAAACCTCTTCGTGAATATGACCGACGGCAATCATGCGGGCGTGTTTGCCTATCTGGCATCCGGCAGCGTGGTGAAGAATCTCGGCGTCGTCGATAGCAGGATCATAGCCGACTGGGGATCTGCCGGCTCGATCGCTGGCGTGAGCGACGGCACGATCTTCCGCTCATGGGCGTCGCGCAGCGATGACGCGAGCGGGGTCTATTCGAACTGGGCCGCCGGCGGCCTGGTCGGCTACAATCGCGGCACGATCGAAGAGTCCTACAGCACAGTCGCGGTCGAGGCTGTTGGCCAGCAGTCTGATTACGTCACCTTTGTCGGCCAAGGGGGCGGCCTCGCCGGCGTCAACGTGAACGAAAACGGCGGACCCGGGCGGATCGTCAATTCCTATGCGACGGGCCTCGTGCGCGGCAATGGCACGATCGGCGGTCTCGTCGGTACCAATGCGACCAATGACGGCACGGGCACCATCATTAATTCCTATACGACCGGGCGGCTCGACCGAGCCTGGGACTATGGGGTGCACTTTGTCGGCTCGGTCGTCGGGCGCAATGTAAGCGACAACGGGCGGACGGGAACGGTCACCAATACGTATTACGATTCCAGCGTCTCGAATCCGTCCTGGCTCAATCCCAATCGTGGCCAGACCTTCGTCGGCACCGGCCTGACCACGGCGCAGATGCAGGATCTCAACACGTTCCGCACCGTCTATACCGGCTGGGATTATCGCAACGTCTGGATCCCGTCGAACAGCGCGGGCCAGTCGGACGGCGTCGCGCGCTATCCGGAATTCTACTGGGCCAATCACGTCGCCGTCGTCGAGACATCGAATGCCACGCGCATGTATGGCGATGCCAATACGACGCTGGCGGCGATGATCTACGGCCTCAGAAACTATGATACGCCGAATGTGATGCCGGTCACCGTGAGCTCGACCGCCAACCAGTCGTCCGGCGTCGGCACCTATGCTGTATCGGCCGGCTTGACCGTATTGCCGCCTCAGGCTGTCGGCAGCGGCGCACCTGGCGTGGGCGGCAGTGGCCCGCAATATCTCGGTATGCGCATCAACGGCGGATCCGACATCTTGTGGGATCGTAGCTCGAGCGCGCAGCAGATCGCGGACCGGATCAACCAGTTCACCTATCAGAATGGTGTGACCGCGACGGTCAATGGAAACGGCGCCATTGTTCTCACCGGCACCGGCACATTCTCGCTGGTTCCGATGGGCGTGACGATTGGCGATGGCGTGGCCTGGCTGCATCTGACGCCATATGTCCAGATCACATCGACCCAGCTTCAGCCCGTCAGCACCGACGGGGCGCGCTACCGCATTGTCAACCTGCCGAGCGGGCAATTGACGGTGACGCAACGTGCGATCACGGTGGCCGCCGATGCCGGTCAGGGCAAGACCTATGGCGACACAGGTTCTGCCCTCACTTGGCAGGTGACCAGTGGATCGTTGGTGAATGGCGACAGTCTCACCGGCACGATCGGCCGCGCCGCGGGCGAGAATGCCGGCAACTATACTATCAATCAGGGCTCGCTCGCCGCATCCTCGAATTATCGGGTGAGCTTCGTCGGGACCGATTACAGTATAGCCAAGCGCACCGTCACGCTGTCGCTCACTGGCACTGTCCAGAAGCAGTATGACGGTACCAACACCGCCGCGCTCGGCGCCAGCAATTTCACGCTGAGCAATGTGGTTGCGGGCGATGCCGGGCTGCTATCGGTGGCGAACCTGCCGACCTCGGGCAGCTATGACAATGCCAATGCTGGAAGCGGCAAGACCGTCACCTTCAATCTCGGTTCCGGCGGCCTCGCCGGCAGCGCGGCCGGCAATTACACGCTGGTCGTCACGAACAGCCGCAATATTGGCAGTGTCACCAAGGCAGCGCTGACCATCACGGCGAACGACCAGTCCAAGACCTATGGCGATACGCTCGCCCTCGGCAGCACCGGTTACAGTGTCGGCGGCACGCTCTATGGCACCGACCGTGTGACGGGTGTGACACTGGCGAGCCTCGGCGCAGACGCACTGGCGAATGTGACCGGCGCGCCTTACGGGATCACGGCCAGCAATGCACTCGGCAATGGCCTCGGCAATTACACCATCAGCTATGTCGGCGGTTCGCTGTTGGTCGCTGCGGCGGACATCATCGTGTCGGCGAATGGTGGCAGCTCGGTCTACGGCCAGTCGCCGTCCAATCCCGGCTTTACGGCGCAAGGCCTGAAGAACGGCCAGAATGTCGATGTCCTGACCGGCCTGAGCAACTCGTTCGGCATCCTGCCGACGACGGGCGTGGCTGGCGGTCCGTATACGCTCAGCGTGGCGGGAGCACTGACCAATGCGAATTATCGCGTGGCGGCGCGCAACGACGCCAGCTGGACCGTCACACCGGCGTCTATAGTGGTCTCGGCCAATGGCGGCACATCGGTCTATGGCAGCTCGCCGCTCAATCCTGGTCTGTCGGCCACCGGCTTGCAGAATAACGAGGGCGTCGACGTTCTGGCGGGCCTTCGCAACTCGTTCGGCATTACTGCGACCAGCGGCGTGGCTCATGGGCCATATGCGCTCAGTGCGCTCGGCACGCTGGCCAATCCAAACTATCAGGTCTCCGCATTCAATCCGGGCAGTTGGACCGTCACGCCGGCCTCCATTGTTGTCACGGCCAATGGCGGCACATCGGTCTATGGCAGTTCGCCGCTCAATCCCGGCTTGTCGGCCATCGGTTTGCAGAACGGTCAGGGGATTGAGGTTCTGACCGGGCTCGTCAATTCGTTCGGCATCACCGGCCGGACCGGCGTCGCGGGCAATCCCTATTTGCTCGACGTAGCCGGAACGCTGACCAATCCGAACTATGCGATCTCGGCCCGCAACAGTGGCGTCTGGATCGTGACGGCCGCGCCGCTGACAGTCACCGCAGATCCCCAGAGCAAGATGTTCGCAGAGCTTGATCCGGCGCTGACCTATCGTCTCACCGGCGGCACGCTATTCAACGGCGACCGCTTCTCCGGCTCGCTGGAGCGCGCGCTGGGTGATGTGGTGGGCGACTATGCCATTCGGCTAGGCTCGCTCGGCGTTTCGCCCAACTATGCGCTGAGCTATGTCGGGGCAGTTTTCACAATCAAGTCGTTCAACGTCTCGCTCGCGCCGAGCCCCGGTCAGATCGCCGTGGTCAACCCGGCGGCGCCAACGACCAATACGATGTCGCCGTCCCCTGTCGGCAGTCCGAAGTCCTCCTTCGATAACCTCTTCCAGGCGCCGCCGAGCTCGCCGGCTCCAACCGGAATCGTCGCCGGCAATGCTGGCGGGAGAACCAACACCAACGGATCGCCCAACGATGACGTGACGAACTCCATCGGTGGTGAGCGACGCGACGAGAGAAAGCGGAGGAACGGTCGGTGAAACGACTCTCGCCGGCAGCTCCGCGTTCTCTGAACTGCTCTCAAATCAACGAATAATTGTGATGAGAGACGTGTGCTGAAAGAAAGGATTGGAACTCTTGGCGCCGCGCGATCGCTCTTAGCTCACGCCAAGCTTAAGCACTATTCGGTACTGGGGAATTGAGGTGAATGATGCGCTTGCCATGTCAGAATAGGTCGATCTCTAAGCAAGGTCATGAGGTGCCTTATGCAGGTGACGCATTTCCCACAAAGAAAAGTCTGAAATTTCTAGGGGGAGATTACCAACTACAGATCGACTACAGAAATCCGTGATCAAAGCACGGCGGCCGGTGCTAGAAGTTTTTGAATATCTCTGATTTTTTGCTTTCTGTGAGATAGCAACGTTCGACAGATTGGGGTTGTCCGCTCCGATCGCACCGCGCGGCACCATCGATGCAGGCGAAGCGGTCATCCGCGTCTCTGGCAATGTCAATCTGGCAGCGCTGCAAATTCTCAATGCTGCGAACATCCAGGTGCAGGGCACGTCGTCGGGTATCCCGACCGTGCAGGCACCAAACATCAGTGCGGCACTCTCGACGTCGAACGCGACTGCGGCGACGCAGCAGGCGGCGGCGCCGGCCCAGACGAACAATGACCGTCCCTCGGTCATCATCGTCGAAGTGCTCGGCTATGGCGGGGGCAATGGCGACAGCGCTCCGGACGATGAGTATCCCGCCGCCGCGATCGCCGCAGCGACAACGATCGCATGCAGGATCCATTCAGCCCCGTGCACGTGATTGGCTCCGGAGAGTTGTCCCCATCGCAAAGGCGGAAACTGACAGCGGTGGAACGGCGAAATTCGATGAGCCGTAGAAGGCATTGTTTCCTGTTGAAGTGCAAGGGATATGAACACGCTGATCCACCAATGCCGAGCCTCACGCCATCATATTGAGGACAAGCAGCGGTTCGTCGTGTCGGTGGTTGCGTGTGATTCCCTCCTTGGGCACCAGGACTTTATCCGTTTTATCCTGCCCGCAACATGATGCGAAGCAACGACTGCTAACTTTCGCCTAATGGCATAAGCCGCTCATGGATATTGCAATTGCCGGCTATTCCGACTCGTCGAGCGACTGAGTATTTCGAGCATTGTCGGCCTGTCGATTGCCATGACCGCGCGTTTCTGTGGGGCAATCGCCTTCTGCCGTATCCGGTGGAAGGCCGGGCTGACTTGGGGATCAATCTATTCTTTAGCGTCTGGGCCTTCACGCTCCTGCACGCGTCGGTACGTCCAGCCAGATCGGCCTGGGTCGAGCAGCTGTGGGCGGCGTCCGAGCTGCTCTTTCTGCTGCCAGTCCTCGATGCATTCTCCACGCAACGACCGCTATGGCACAGCCTGATTCAGGGCGATTGGGTCTCGTCGGTGTGGGTCTCATGTGCTGAACGCTTGCACTGCTCCATGCTGTCCTGGCGATACGGACCTGGCGGGGCCGTCGCGCTCAGCCCACGAGGTTCGATCGCGGTCGTGCCCCGAGAGAGAGCAGCATGAATCACCTTATCGGTTTTGTGCTGTGCTTGGCAGGTTTTGCTGCGTTGGCGTTTGCCATGCATCGCCACCAACGCGATATCATCGACAGGTCGCCACCGCTGACCACGACGCGAGCCCTTCGAATGGTCGGCGCGGGCGCACTGTGTTTTGCGCTGAGCACTCAGCACTTCGCCGGATCCTGATCTTTGCGCCGGGCCGCCGGCGCACGGCGGATCTCGTTCTATCGATCGAAATGCAGGGGTGAGCAGTTGGTGATTGCGCCGGAATGTTTTACGGATGACCCATGTCGCAGCATCCACTCTTTCGCATTATCAGCCGATTCAAGCGTGAACCCTCGCGCACCGGCTCACTGATCATCACCTTCTACGGCGACGCGATTTTGCCGCGTGGCGGATCGGTGTGGCTCGGCACATTGCTGGCATTTCTGGAAATGCTCGAGATCGACGGGGGCGTGGTGCGCACCGCGATGTCCCGTCTCGCCGCCGACGGCTGGCTCGATCGCGAGAAGGTCGGCCGCAAGAGTTTCTACACGCTGGCTCCAGATGGGCAGGAGCGCTTCGCGTCAGCCGTAGCGCATGTCTACAACCCGGAGCCCTCCGAGTGGCAGGGGCTTCTTGAATTGCTCCTGATCTCCAATGGCGGGGATCGCGAGGTATCGCGCGCCGCATTGACCGAGGCGGGGTTCGGCAATCCGATGCCGGGCGTCTGGGTCGCGCCATCCGGTACCGCCGTGCCATCGGCAGCGGCCGGTGCGATCCGGCTGGAAGTATCGGCCGATAACGAAATGGGGCGACGCCTGATTGGGGAGTCCTGGCTGCTGCCGCGGATCGCCGACTCTTATCGGGATTTTCTGAAGACCTTCGCGCCACTCGAGGCGTGGATCGCCGGCGCGGACGCACTGCCGCCAGCAGATGCGATGCTGGCGCGCGTCCTGCTGATTCATCAGTACCGCCGTGTCCTGCTGCGCGACCCATTGCTGCCACTGGCGCTGCTACCGGCGGATTGGCCCGCCGCGGAGGCGCGCGCGCGGTGCGGCCGGATCTACCGGGCCTTGCTCCCGGCCTCCGAGCAGTGGCTCGACCAACACGGGGCAAGCGCTGGCGGACCGTTGCTAGCGCCGGGCATGGAACTCGCCAGCAGGTTCTCGGGCCAATAGCCGTTATGTTACAAAAATATGTTGCTATTCGATTTTTCCGTTATATGTTGTCGGAAACATACGGGAGGACGAGGCATGTATACGCAGGCCCTGAATGCGCCGCAGGCTGACGATCGGAATCTGGAAGACGCTGACAAATCCACTCGTTTCGAGGCCCGCGTCGCCAATGAGGAGCGCATCGAGCCCAATGACTGGATGCCGGCCGCCTATCGCAAGACGTTGACGCGGCAGATTTCCCAGCATGCGCATTCCGAAATTGTAGGCATGCTGCCGGAAGGCAACTGGATCACGCGTGCGCCGACCCTGCGTCGCAAGGCGGCACTGCTGGCCAAGGTGCAGGACGAGTGTGGGCACGGTCTCTATCTCTACGCGGCCGCGGAAACGCTCGGCACCTCGCGCGAAGAACTTGTCGATCAGATGCTCAGCGGCAAGGCGAAGTATTCGTCCATTTTCAATTATCCGACGCTGACCTGGGCCGATATCGGCGCGATCGGATGGCTGGTGGATGGTGCTGCCATCATGAACCAGATTCCGCTGTGCCGATGTTCCTACGGTCCCTATGCGCGTGCGATGATCCGCGTCTGCAAGGAAGAGTCGTTCCATCAGCGCCAGGGTTACGAGATCATGGTCACGCTGTCGCACGGCACATCTGAACAGAAGGCGATGGCGCAGAGTGCGCTGGATCGCTGGTGGTGGCAGTGCCTGATGATGTTCGGCCCGCCGGATGGCGAGAGCCAGCACAGCGATCAGTCAACCCGCTGGAAGATCAAACGCTTTTCCAACGACGAATTGCGTCAGAAATTCGTCGACGCCACCGTTCCCCAGGCCGATTATCTCGGCCTCAAGATCCCGGATGCGGATCTGAAGTGGAACGCAACGACCGGCCACTGGGATTACGGCGTCATCGACTGGAAGGAATTCCAGGATGTGCTGGCCGGCAATGGCCCCTGCAATCGCGATCGTCTCGCCGCGCGCCGCAAGGCACATGACGATGGCGCATGGGTCCGCGAGGCCGCCGCGGCCTATGCGGAGAAGCAGCGGGCACGCCGCGCGGCTGTTGCGGCTTGAACGGACAGGAGCTGATCATGAGCACGCCGAATATCCAGCTTTGGGAAGTCTTCATTCGCAGCCGCAACGGGCTGGCACACAAGCATGTCGGATCGCTGCACGCTGCGGATGCTGCGCTGGCGATGCAGGCGGCGCGCGATATCTACACGCGCCGCGGCGAGGGGCTGTCGATCTGGATCGTCCCGTCGGACAGTATCGTCGCCTCGGATCCCGCCGAAAAGGACATGATGTTCGAGCCGGCACTGTCCAAGATCTATCGGCATCCGACATTCTACGATGTGCCGGACGAAGTTGGCCACATGTGAGCCAGCGCACGCGCTGCTTCTTTCGTGCACGCGTCATGCTCTTACAGCAACAGAATTCTTGCCAGCAGGATCACAGGCCATGGCTGCAGCTTCGATCTCGGTAACTGAGAGCCCCCTGGTGCTCTATGCGTTGCGTCGTGCCGACGACGCGCTGATCTTGGGACACCGGCTTTCGGAATGGTGCGGCCATGCGCCGATGATGGAAGAGGATATGGCGCTCGCCAATATGGGCCTTGACCTGATCGGCCTGGCGCGTGAGCTGTATAGCTACACGGCCAAGGTCGAAGACAACGGCAATGACGAGGACCGTTACGCCTATCTGCGCGATGTCCGTCAGTATCGCAATCTCCTGCTGGTCGAGCAGCCGAATGGCGATTTCGCGCGCACCATCGTCCGGCAGTTCTTTTACTCGGCCTTCGCCGATGCCTATTGGCGCGCTATGATGGATTCCAGGGATGCCACGCTGGCTGCGATCGCTGCGAAATCCGAGAAGGAGAGCGCCTATCATGTCAGGCATTCGTCCGAATGGGTGATCCGTCTCGGTGACGGCACGCCCGAGAGCCACAGTCGTGCGCAAGACGCAGTTGACGATCTCTGGTCCTTCACCGGCGAGTTGTTTCACACCGATGAAAGCGACGCCAAATTGATCGCCGATCGGCTTGTGGTCGATCCTGAGAGCCTGCGCGCAGGCTGGACCAATACCGTGACCGAAGTCTTACAGACGGCGACACTGACCAGCCCCAGCAAGAGCTGGATGCAGAAGGGCGGGCGATCGGGAAACCATAGCGAGCATCTCGGTCATCTTCTCAGCGAGTTGCAGTCGCTGCAGCGCTCGTTCCCGGGCGCAACGTGGTAGCCGCCGATACCAATGACAGTGCGTTGCGCGCGCGCGCATGGGCGGCGGCGTCCGAAGTGGTCGATCCAGAAATTCCGGTCCTGACCATCGCGGATCTCGGAGTGCTGCGCGAGGTCTCCATCGTGGATGGGCAGGTCGAGGTTGCGATTACGCCGACCTATTCGGGGTGCCCGGCGATGAACATAATCGCGCTGGAAATCGAACTGGCATTGGCGCGTGAGGGAATCCGGAATTCGAGGATCAGGACGGTGCTCTCGCCGGCCTGGACGACGGACTGGATGAGCGATGATGGCCGTCGCAAGCTGAAAGATTACGGCGTCGCGCCGCCGCAGTCCGGCAGTGGCCGCCGCGCGTTGTTCGGCAAACAGCAGGTTGCCTGTCCGCAATGCGGGTCTACCGAAACCGAAGTCCTGTCCGAATTTGGCTCGACGTCCTGCAAGGCGCTATGGCGCTGCACGGCGTGTCGTGAGCCGTTCGATTATTTCAAGTGTCACTAGGACGAGCGCCGATGTCCCACGCCCCCAAATTCCATCGTCTCGCGGTCGATGACCTGCGCCGGGAAACCTCCGATGCGGTGTCGATGACGTTCGCCATTCCCGAAGATCTCGAACAGGATTACGCGTTTGCGCCGGGCCAATATCTGACGCTGCGGACTATGATGGATGGTGAGGAAGTGCGCCGGTCCTATTCGATCTGCTCCAGCCCTGATGATCGCGAACTGCGCATCGCCGTGAAAAAGGTCGATGGCGGCGCCTTTTCGAACTGGGCGCTCGAGCAGCTCAAATCGGGGGACGAACTCGACGTCATGACACCGACCGGTCGTTTCGGCATCGCGCATGCGCCGGAGCAGGCGCGCATCCATGTGGGCTTCGCCGCCGGATCCGGTATCACGCCGATCATGTCGATCATTCGCGGCATTCTCGCGCGTGAGCCACAGAGCCGTTTCTTTTTGTTCTACGGGAACCGGACAGCCTCCGGCATTCTGTTTCTTCAAGCACTGGAGGAATTGAAAGACCGGTTCATGGGCCGTCTGTCCGTGTTCCACGTCCTATCTCAGGAAGAACAGGACCTGCCGATCCTGTATGGCCGGCTGGACCACGACAAGGTCTCCATCCTGCTGCGCGCGATGGTGCCGGCGAAGGCGATCGATCATGTGTTCATCTGCGGACCGGTGGCCATGAGCGAGGAGATCGCGGCGACCTGTGCCGAACTCGGCATCGCAGCCGAGCATGTTCATGTCGAGCGTTTCGTCTCAGGCCTGGGTGGCAAGCCACGACCGAAGCCGGTCGTGGCCCCCGAGGCGTCGCCCAAGGCGGTCGCGGCACTCATCGTGGACGGCAAGCGCAAGGACGTGCCGATCGTCGAGGGGGAATCCATTCTCGATGCGGCGCTTCGCGCGGGCATGGATCTGCCCTATGCCTGCAGGGGCGGCATGTGCAGCACTTGTCGCGCGAAAGTCGTCGAGGGCGACACGCAGATGGATGTCAATTACTCGCTGGAGCCGTGGGAGCTGGAGGCGGGCTTCGTGCTCACCTGTCAGGCGCATCCGGTGTCTGCGCGCATCACCGTGGACTATGACCAGGTCTGATTACTTGCTGTCGCGCATGATCGCATAGGCGGTCTGGGCCAGCGCGACCGGTTTGGCGTCGCTGGCGGTTTCGATCGACACGCTGCCGAATG
The DNA here is from genome assembly GCF_021044645.1 of Tardiphaga sp. 37S4. Lineage (NCBI taxonomy): Bacteria > Pseudomonadati > Pseudomonadota > Alphaproteobacteria > Hyphomicrobiales > Nitrobacteraceae > Tardiphaga > Tardiphaga sp. 37S4. The sequence goes on from NZ_CP088008.1 coordinate 712,436, forward strand.
CCATGGTGCGGCCCAGCCGGACCACGCGCGCCTGCGCCAGCAGATCGGAACGCATCGCCGGCTTGAGGAAGTGGATGGTCTGATCGACGGTGGTCATCGGCAGATAGCCGCCCGCTGCCGCCGATATTGCGAACACCATGGCCGTGTCGGCCAGAGACATCAGCGCCTGTCCGCAAACGACGCCGTTATCGCGGCAGAGCCTGTCCGAAAACTTCATGCGCAAGACGGCGCCGTCACCGCCGATACTTTCGATGGAGAGGTCGAGGTCCTGCACCCATGGGGCAAAAACGGTCTGCAGCAGATGAGTGGCCGCGGAGGCGTCGAAGGTCGTCATCACGGAGCATCCTGTATTCGGTGTGAAGAAATCATCCAAGCGTTACGGGCAATGACGTGAAGCCGCGGAATCGCGCGCGCCGGGCGCGCTTTGCGGGTCCGGCGGCTGCGAAATTCGGGAAGCGGGCCATGAATCGTCCGATGGCGATGCGACCTTCCATGCGGGCGAGATGGAGGCCCGCGCAGACATGGGCGCCCGAAGCGAAAGCCAGATGACGGTTCGGCGAGCGGCTGATGTCGAGTTGATCGGGCGCAGCAAATTGCGCGGGGTCGCGGTTCGCGGCGCCGATGCACAGCGTGATCAGCGTGCCCTTTGGAAGTGCGATGCCTCCGATCTCGGTCTCGACCGCGACGCCGCGATTGCCGAGCTGATTGGAGCTTTCGAACCGCAGGAATTCCTCGATCGCCGTGCGGATCAGCGCCGGCTCGTCGACCAGGCGCTGCTTCTGTTCCGGAAAACGCAACAGCAGTTCGAGGCCGTTGCCGATCAGATTGGTGGTGGTCTCATGGCCGGCATTCAGGATGAAAATGCAGTTCTGCAGCAATTCACTTTCACTGAGCCGTTCGCCGCCAGCGGTTTCGCCGGCGATGAGACGTGTCAGGACGTCGTGTTCGACATCGCCCGGCCGTACTCGCCGGTCCGCGACAAGCCGGCGCAGATAGTTGAGGAATTCGGCGACCGCAGTCTCGCCGCGGGCCTGTACCTCCAGCGATAGCGAAGGTTCGAGCGCGCCGAGAATGGCGAGCGACCAGCCGCGCAGCGGGCCGCGTTCCGCATGCGGAACACCGAGCAGGTTGCCGATGACTTCGATCGGGATCGCTGAAGCGAAGTCGTCGATCAGATCGACATGATCGCGGGCTGTCATATCGTCGAGCAGCCGATCGACGAGAGTGATCAGCCGTGGTTCGGTCTCGGCGATCGCGCGGGGGCTGAGCGCGCCCGCAATCAGATGGCGCACACGCGTATGCAGCGGCGGATCGTTGAACACCAGACTGGTGGTGTGATGTTCGAACAGCAATGAACCTACGCCGTATTTGGGCGCAAACTCCACCTTCTTGTCGGAACTGAAGCGGGTCGTGTCCTTGTAGATGGCCTCCAGATCGCTGTGCCGTGTCAGGAACAGCGACCCATCTGCCATCCGGTGAAGCGGATCGCGCGCCTGAAGGGCGCGGTAGGTCGGATAGGGGTCATCGTAAAAGGCGTCGGGCAATGCCTTCAACGAAAAGCCGCGCACGAGCTCCGCATCACCGATCGCCGCCGCGCTGGCCATGAGCTGCATCTCCACCGATCATCGACGCTGAAGGCCTCAGGCCAGAATCTCGCTGATCTGAACCGTAGCCTGAGTATCGGTGAAATTTGGGATGTCGGCGAAGATCTCGCGGCCATGCGCCTTGCCGGCAGCCTTGAAATTGTCGAGCGATCCGAAGGTCAGCAGCGCCATCATCTGGAAGTCCGGTGCGCTGCCGTCGGGTTTGCTGACGCCCTTCACGACCTGGGTATTGGTCAACCCATGCGGTGTCCAGCGTTCCCTCACCAGCGGCATATGCTTGCTCAGATAATAATCGAGCTCGAATTTCGTCTCGGCTCCGGCGGGATACATCACTGTGACGAGGATCATGGTGGTCTCCTGAATAAATTTCGGGTGTGGTGGCGGGCAGCCAATGGGCGCTGCCCAATACAAGAATCAGGGGCGCACGGCGTTCATCGTGAGCAGTTCATAGGTCGCCGCCGTTTCGTTGGTCGCGGTGGTGATTTCGACGTCCCAGCGAACCTCGCCATATTGCTTGTTGCGCGGCGACTTATCCTTCGCGGTCAACCGTACCTTAATGGCCTCACCGGGTTGCACCGGCTTGATGAAGCGCAGCGAGTCGAGGCCGTAATTGGCGAGCACCGGGCCGGGATCTGGATCCACGAACAGCCCCGCGGCGAAGGACAGCAGAAGATAGCCATGAGCGACGCGGCCGGGAAAGAACGGATGTCCCTTGGTCGCTTCCTCGTCCATATGGGCGTAGAATGTATCGCCGGTGAAGTGGGCGAAGTGCTCGATGTCCTCGAGCGTGATCGTGCGTTCCTTCGACATGAAGGTCTGCCCGACATCGAGATCTTCGAAGTGATAGCGGAACGGATGTCGTTCCTTTTCGACGATCGCTGCGCCCTTGGACCAGCTTTCGGTGATCCCCGTGAGCATGGCAGGCGATCCCTGCAAAGCGGTGCGCTGCATGTAGTGCTGCAGGCTGCGGATGCCGCCGAGTTCTTCGCCGCCGCCGGCGCGACCGGGACCGCCATGGACCATCTGTGGCATCGGTGAGCCATGGCCGGTCTGTTCCTTGGCGCAATCGCGATCGATCATCACGAGACGTCCGTGGAAACTGCTGATCCCGAATACGAGCTCGGATGCGATTTCCGTATCATGCGTATAGACCGACGCGACCAGACTACCGCCGCCACGATTGGCGAGCGTGATCGCATCGTCTAGCGCGTCGTAGCCCATGACAGTGCAGACCGGGCCGAACGCTTCGATCTCATGCACGTTGACGGCGGCCGCGGGATTCGCGCAATGCAACAGCAATGGCGGCACGAAAGCGCCGCGTGCGGCGTCCGCACCCTCGACGGAAAAATGGTCGGGATCGCCGCTCACCAGTTCGGCCTCGCTGCGCAACTTCGCCACATGGGCGAGCACGTCGCGCCGCTGGTCCAGTCCGACCAGCGGGCCCATCCGCACGCTTTCCAGTTCTGGATTGCCGATGGTGATTTTGGCGAGCCGTTCGCGCAGGGCTGCGATGACGGCATCGACCTGGGCGGATGGTGCCATGGCGCGGCGGATCGCGGTGCATTTCTGTCCCGCCTTCACCGTTATCTCCTTCGCCACTTCCTTGACGAAGAGGTCGAATTCCGGCGTGCCAGGCCCGGCATCGGGTGCGAGGATAGCGGCGTTGAGCGAATCCCGTTCGGCCACGAAACGAACCGCCTCCCGGGCAATGACCGGATGTCGCTGCAGCTTCTGCGAGGTCTCGGCCGAGCCGGTGAAGGACACCACATCCTGACAGGTGAGGTGATCGAACAGGTCGCCGGTCGAGCCGACGACAAACTGGAAGGCGCCGTCGGGCAGAATACCGGACTCGGCAATCATGCGCGCCAGCGCATGCGCCACATAGGACGTGATGGTTGCGGGCTTGGTCACGACCGGAACGCCGGCCAGCAATGCGGGCGCGAGTTTTTCCAGCATTCCCCAGCAGGGGAAATTGAACGCATTGATATGCACCGCGACGCCATGCAGCGGTGTCACGATATGTTGGCCGCCGAAGCTCCCGGTTTTCGACAACGATTCTACGCCGCCATCGAGCAGAAATTTCGCATTGGGCAGTTCACGCCGACCCTTGCCGGCATAGACGAACAGGGTGCCGATGCCGCCGTCGACGTCGATCGTGTTATCGATGCGGGTCGCGCCGGTCTGGAACGACAGCTTGTAAAGCTGCTCCTTACGCTCGGTCAGATACTGACCGAGTTTCTTCAGCATGTCCGCGCGCTGGTGGAAGGTCAGTCGTCGCAGATGGGCGCCGCCAGTGCCGCGGGCATAGTCCAGCGTCTTGCGCATATCGATCCCGCCACTGGTCGCTTGCGCGACCACGTCGCCGGACACCGCGCTGGCGATCTCGATCAGGTCGCGCCCGGGGGCCGCCCATTGTCCGCAAACGAAGCTTTCGAGTTTCATGAGATCGCCCTTCTTTGTGAGTGGCCCGAATTGGTAGGTAGAGTTACTTCCGCCGCGCGGCGGCACGTTTGGGGACTGGTGCGGGCTGTGCCAGCAGGTCGCGGGTGCCGTCGACGATCAGCCGCGTGACCAGGTCGGCATAATCCGCGCGGGTGAACGGACCCTGGCTCCTGAACCAGAGGTAGTGCCAGTTGACCATTCCGAACAGCGACATGGTCACCGGCTTGAGCATCGTCGTACCCGCCAGCTGCGGCGCGATCGCGGAGACGGCGCTGGAGAAGATGCGCACGAGTTCGCGCTCCATGTTTTTCAACGTGGACTGGCGCTCGTCGGATAGGAACCGCATGCTGCTGATCTGGACGCTGTGCTGTGCATCGGCGTCGCGATAGGCCTCGAGCAGCGCCGCCACCAGCTCGCGCAACCGCGCGGCGGGCGCCAGATCGGGCTGGTCGGCAGCCTCGACGACTTGCAGCAGGTCTTCGAGATGGACGCGGATGACGTCGAACAGAAGCTCATCCTTGTCCTTGTAGTAATGATAGAGATTTGCCTTCGACACCCCGCATGCGGCGGAAATCTTGTTCATAGATGCACGGTCATAGCCGTATTCGGAGAACAGCTCCGCCGAGCGATCGAGGATCGCGCGGCGCTTGTCGTCGTAATTATTGGCGCGGGGACGGGCCATGCTGAATCGGATTCCTTGGGATCTAGCTCTGCGGCCGGCGGTCAAGGATACGTCTGGCCTTGCCGGCCGAACGCTCGATGCCGTCGGGGTCGCGGATGATGACGCGCGATGTGATGCCGATGGTGTCCTTGATCGCCTGCTCCAACCGGTTGGCGGCGGCCTGACGGAGGTCTGACGCAGAGAATTCGGGACGGGCCTCGACGTGAATCTCCATCTCGTCCATGCGACCGCTACGCGTCAACACGATCTGGTAATGCATCGACAATCCAGGGATGGTCTGCAGCTTTTCCTCGATCTGGGTGGGAAACACATTGACGCCGCGGAGGATGATCATGTCGTCGGTTCGGCCGGTGACCTTCTCCATGCGTCGCATGGCGCGCGCCGTGCCGGGCAGCAGGCGGGTGAGGTCGCGCGTCCGGTAACGGATGATCGGCATTGCCTCCTTGGTCAGCGATGTGAACACCAGCTCGCCTTCCTCGCCGTCTGGCAGCACCTTCCCGGTATGCGGATCGATCACCTCCGGATAGAAATGATCCTCCCAGATATGCAACCCGTCCTTGGTCTCCACGCATTCGCTGGCGACGCCCGGGCCCATCACCTCCGACAGGCCGTAGATGTCGACGGCATGAAGATCGAAGGCTTCCTCGATCTCCTCGCGCATCGCATTGGTCCACGGCTCGGCACCAAAGATGCCGATTCGCAGCGACGACTTGCGCGGATCCAGGCCCTGCTTCCGGAATTCATCCAGGATCGCCAGCATGTAGGATGGCGTGACCATGATGATGTCCGGCTTGAAATCGGTGATGAGCTGCACCTGCCGTTCGGTCATGCCGCCGGAGATCGGGATCACCGTGCAGCCGAGACGTTCCGCGCCGTAATGCGCGCCGAGACCGCCGGTGAACAGGCCGTAGCCATAGGCGTTGTGCAGTTTCATGCCGGCGCGTCCGCCCGCGGCGCGGATCGAGCGAGCAACCACATCGCTCCAGGTGTCGATGTCGCGCTTGGTGTATCCGACGACGGTGGGCTTGCCGGTGGTGCCCGACGAGGCATGGATGCGCGCGACCTGCTGCTCGGGTACGGCAAACATGCCGAACGGATAGTTGTCGCGCAGGTCGGCCTTGGTGGTGAACGGAAATTTCGCCAGATCGTCGAGACTCGTGAGATCGTTTGGATGAATGCCGGCGGCGTCGAACTTGCTGCGGTAATGCGGCACGTTGTCATAGGCATGGCGCAGTGACCATGAGAGTTGCTTCAGCTGCCAGGTCCGCAGGTCTGCGGTGGCGGCGACTTCATAGCGGTCCAGTTCGGTCGGCTCGGGTCTGAGCTGGTCCAGCTTGCGCAACGGCATTTGAAACATGGAAACCTCCCGAATCTGCTTTTTATTGAGCTAGGGTGGAATTCGGCGGCAGCAACTCGCCCGAAATGGTGCGCGAGTGGCCGCGGAATTCGGCAACGACGACGTTCTTGCTGTCACGCACCGTGACATCGTAGATGCCACCACGCCCGGCCTTCGAGCGTTCGATGGCATGGGCGGTGAGCGTCTCGCCGGCAGCAACAGCGCGGATGAATGTCACGGCGCATTGTTGCGCGACAGCGCGCTGATTGTAGCTGTTGCAAGCGAAGGCGAAGGCCGAGTCGGCGAGGGTGAAGATGAAGCCGCCATGGCAGATGTCGTGACCATTGGTCATGTCCGGCCGCACCGTCATGGCGAGCACAGCTTCGCCGGGCGCGACTCGCTGGATCGACATGCCCAGTGCCTTGCTGGCGCGATCATCGTGCCACATCGCGGCGGCACAGGCCTGAGCCATGGTCTGTGCGGCTGCGCCGGATCGAGCCTCACGCGACTCCATCACTGCCTCCCGACAAAGCGCGGTGCGCGCTTTTCCATGAAGGCGGTGACGCCTTCGAGATAGTCCGGCGTGCGACCGGCCTGTCCCTGCAGATCGCATTCGAGGTCAAGTTGCTGGTCGAGACTGTTGGTCTCAGAGGCGTCGAGCGCCTGTTTCATCAGCGCAAGTCCAGTCGTGGGCTGGGTCGCAAAATGCGCGGCGAGACGATGCGCCTCGGTCATCAGGTCGGCGTCATCCACCGATTTCCAGATCATGCCCCAGGCTTCCGCCTGGTCCGCGGGAACGGGTTCGGCGAGTAGTGCGAGCGCCCGGGCCCGCGCGGTGCCCACCAGTCTCGGCAGGATCCACGTGCCGCCAGCATCCGGGACGAGGCCGAGCTTGGCGAAGGCCTGGATGAATTTCGCGGAGCGCGCGGCGATCACGATGTCGCAGGCGAAGGCCACATTGGCGCCCGCGCCGGCCGCGACGCCGTTGACGGCACAGATCACCGGCATCGGCAGGCTGCGCAATTTGCGAACCAGCGGATTGTAGTAGGTCGCAATAGTAACGGAGAGATCCGGTGTTTCACCCGGCGTGAAAACGCCGTCGGAAAGGTCCTGTCCGGCGCAGAAACCGCGGCCCGCGCCGGTCAAAAGCAGGGCCCGGCAAGACGTGTCGGTTTCCGCAGTCACCAGCGCCGCCATCAGTTCGGCATGCATTGCAGCGCTGAACGAGTTAAACCGGTCCGGCCTGTTGAGCGTGAGAACGCGATAGCCTTCGCGGATATCGGTCGTGACGAGGCTCGTATCCACCGCTTCCTCCCTATTGTTGCTTCGTCGTTATTTTTCGGCTCTGCGCCGTTGTGAAGCAGACGTTACTATTGACCAACCGTCCGGTCAATTATAAAAGTCGATCCGGGATTTGGTGCCATCGCGCGCGGTTTGGCCGCTAGGATGCACGCAAAGCGCCGGGCACGCTCAAAAATGGGCGGCTATCACAAGGGAGGAAACGAGATGACGTGCCACTCGCATTTCAAGAGCCTTGCTATTGCCGCAGTCATCGCGCTGCCGCTGTCGGGACTGTCCGTCTACAGTCCGGCGCTCGCACAGCAGACTGTCAAGATCGGGTCGGTGTTGTCGGTCACAGGCCCTGCGTCGTTTCTCGGCGAGCCCGAAGACAAAACGCTGCGCATGTATGTCGACAAGATCAATGCTGCTGGCGGCGTAGCCGGCAAGAAGATCGAACTCGTCATCTATGATGACGGCGGCGACGCCAACAAGGCGCGCACATTCGCCACCCGTCTGATCGAGGACGACAAGGTGGTCGCGATGGTCGGAGGCTCCACCACTGGCACCACCATGGCGATGGTGCCCGTGTTTGAAGAGGCACAGGTCCCGTTCATCTCGCTGGCGGGTGCGATCGAAGTGGTCGATCCCGTGCGCAAGTTCATCTTCAAGACGCCGCACACAGACAAAATGGCGTGCGAGAAGATCTTCGAAAATCTCAAGCAGCGTAATTTTACTAAGGTCGCGATGATTTCCGGCACCGACGGCTTCGGCGCTTCGATGCGGGCCCAATGTGTCAAGGTCGCCCCGACCTATGGCGTGCAGATCGTCGCCGAGGAAACCTATGGCCCGCGCGACAGCGACATGACGGCGCAGCTCACCAAGATCAAGGGCGTTGCCGGGGTGCAGGCCGTGGTCAATCCCGGTTTCGGACAAGGGCCCGCGATCGTGACGCGCAACTATGCGCAGCTGGGCATGTCGGCGACCCCGCTGTATCAGAGCCATGGCGTGGCATCGAAGAGCTTCATCGAACTCGCCGGTCCAGCTGCGGAAGGCGTACGGCTTCCGGCCGCGGCGCTTCTGGTCGGCGACAAGCTGCCGGACGGCGACCCGCAGAAGAAGGTCGTGGTCGACTACAAGCAGACCTTCGAGGCGACGGCCAAGCAACCGGTCTCGACCTTTGGCGGTCATGCATATGACGGCCTGTACATCATGGTCGAGGCGATGAAGCGCGCCAATTCCACCGACGCCAAGAAAGTGCGCGACGAAATCGAGAAGACCAAAGGCTTTGTCGGCACCGGTGGCATCGTGACCATGTCTCCGACTGACCATCTCGGCCTCGATCTATCCGCATTCCGCATGCTGGAAGTGAAGGGCGGCGACTGGACCCTGTTGCCACCCGGTACCTGACGTCACAACCGGCGATCTCCGCGACACGCATGGTCGTGCGCGGGGATCGACCGCTCTCGCTCCACGCAGAACAGATTGTAGTGGCAATGAAAGGCTGTTGGCACGCATGCCCGAGTTTTTTCAATTCCTGGTCTCGGGCCTGACGATCGGCGCCGTCTACGCCCTGGTCGCACTTGGCTTTACCCTGGTCTACAACGCCTCCGACGTGGTGAATTTCGCCCAGGGTGAATTCGTCATGCTGGGCGGAATGGTCACGGTGTTCGTTCATGCGGCCGGTGTGCCGCTGCCGCTTGCGGCGCTGGTCGCGGTCATCGTGTCGGTCGTCCTTGGCCTGTCGCTGTACTGGCTCGCAATCGCGCCGGCCCGCGGTGCGTCGGCCGTGTCGCTGATCATCATCACCATCGGTGCGTCGATCCTGCTGCGCGGTGCGGCGCAGATCGTTTTCGACAAGCAGTTTCACAAGCTGCCAGCATTCTCCGGTGATACGCCGGTGCAGATGCTGGGCGCCGCGGTTCAGCCGCAGAGCTTCTGGGTGATTGGCGGCACGGCTGTGATGGTTCTGCTGCTCTACGTCTTTCTAGAACGAACCCTGCTCGGCAAGGCCGTACTCGCCACATCGGCCAACCGGTTCGCCGCACGGCTTGTCGGCATCAACACCACGACCATCATGGCGCTGGCTTTCGGCGGCTCGGCCGCCATCGGTGGTGTTGCCGGCATCCTGATCACGCCGATTACCCTGACGAGCTACGATGTCGGCACGTTGCTGGCGCTGAAGGGCTTTGCTGCGGCCATGCTCGGCGGCATGGGCAATCCGCTCGGTGCTGTTGCCGGCGGGCTGCTGCTCGGGCTGCTCGAAGCGTTCGGCGCCGGTTACATCAGTTCGACCTATAAGGATGCGTTCGCCTTCATCGTGATCCTCGCAGTGCTGTTCGCCGCGCCCCAGGGGCTGTTTGGCCGCCGCACCATCGAGAGGGTCTAAGCGATGCTTGCAGCCCTCCGTCACCGCTATGGAATTCTGCTCGTGCTGGCGATCGTCATCGCCGCCCTGCCGCTGGCATTTCCGTCGAGCTACTATTTCCGGGTCGCGTCATTGGTCTGGGTCTCTGCCTTTGCGGCGATCGGCCTGAACATCCTGATGGGCAAGGCCGGGCAGGTCAGCCTCGGCCATGCCGGTTTTTTCGGGATCGGCGCCTATGCGGTCGCGATCGGCCCGACGCATCTTGGCGTGCCGTCGCTGGCGGCGCTGCTGCTCGGCTGCCTGCTGTCGGCGCTGCTGGCCTTCCTTGTCGGGCGCCCGATCCTTCGCCTGAAGGGGCACTATCTCGCGATCGCAACGCTCGGCTTCGGTGTGCTGGTGGCACTGGTTATCACCACAGAAAGCCGCTGGACCGGTGGTCCGGATGGCATGTCGGTCATGAAACTCACGCTGTTCGGCTGGCGCGCCAGCGGCTCGGATACCTGGTATTGGATCACGGGCGGGCTGCTGTTTGCCGGTACATGGATAGCGCTTAATCTCGATGAGACGCCGACCGGGCGCGCGTTTCGCGCGCTACATGACAGCGAAATCGCTGCCAGGGTGACTGGCGTCAACGTCAATCGTTTCAAGCTGCAGGCCTTCGTCATTGCAGCGGTCTACGCCTCACTGGCGGGCTCTGCGCTCGCGCTGATGAACGGCTTCGTCAATCCGGATCAGGCCGGCTTCCTGCATTCCATCGAACTCGTGACCATGGTCGTCCTCGGCGGTCTCGGCTCGGTGCTGGGCAGTATCGTCGGGGCGGCGGTGCTGATCATGCTGCCGCAGATTCTCACCGTGTTTCAGGAATACGAGAACCTGATGTTGGGTTTCATCATCATCGTATCGATGATCTTCATGCGCGAGGGCATCGTGCCCGTGCTGTCGAAATTCATGATGGGGCGGCGCGCATGACCATTCTCAAAGTCAGCGACATCGGCATCTCATTCGGAGGCCTCAAAGCCATCGACGGCGTCGGCTTCTCCGTAGAGGCTGGTCAGATATTCTCCATCATCGGGCCGAATGGTGCCGGCAAGACCACATTGTTCAATGTGATCTCCGGCATCTACGAGGCCAGTCAGGGCCGTATCGAACTGGCAGGTCAGGATGTCACTCGCCTCGAACCCGATGCGCTGGCGGCGCGGGGCCTGTCCAGAACATTTCAGAACCTGCAGATATTCCAGCGCATGACCGCAGTGGAGAACGTCATGGTCGGCCGTCATCTGCAGGAAAAGTGTAATCTGTTCGCGGATCTGTTCCGGCTGCCATCGGTGACGCGCCAGAACGAGGAGACGCGCGAGGCCGCGCTTGCTTTCCTGGATGAGGTTGGCTTGCGGGACCAGGCCGATACGCCGGCGGGCGCGCTATCCTATGGGGCCTGCAAGCGCCTTGAGATCGCACGCGCGCTGGCTGCCGAGCCGCGTGTGTTGTTGCTCGACGAGCCGGCGGCAGGCTGCAATTCAGTGGAGACCGAGGAGATCGACCGGCTGATCTGTCGGGTGGCCGCGAAGGGCATCGCCGTGGTACTGGTCGAGCATGACATGAAGCTGGTGATGAAGATCTCTGATCGAATCCTGGCGCTGGAGCGGGGGCGGCCGCTCATCGAGGGCAGTCCGGGCGAGGTGCGCGCGAACCCGGCCGTGCTTGAAGCCTATCTCGGCAAACATGGCGCACGGGAGGCTGCCCGTGCTTGAGATATCCAATCTGCGCAGCCGCTATGGACGTATCGAAGTTCTTAAGGGCATCAGTCTCGACGTGCAGACCGGCGAAGTCGTTGCGCTGATCGGTTCGAACGGCGCAGGAAAGACGACGCTGCTGCACGCGCTATCCGGAGTTCAGCCGATCAGCGACGGCCAGGTGACGTTTCTTGGTGAACGCATCGACGGCTTGCCTGCCCATCGCCGCGTGGCGCGCGGCATTCTCCAGTCGCCAGAGGGGCGGCAGATATTCGGCCCGCTCACCGTGGAGGATAACCTGCGGCTCGGCGCCTATCTGCGGCGCGACAAGGACATCGCCGAAGATCGCGACAGGATCTTCGGCATGTTTCCAATTCTGGCCGAGAAGCGAAATCAAATAGCAGGGGGTTTGTCAGGCGGACAGCAGCAGATGCTGGCCATCGGCCGTGCTTTGATGGGCAAACCGAAGCTGCTGCTGCTAGATGAACCTTCACTCGGTCTGTCACCCCTGCTTGTCGATCAGATATTAGCGGCCATTGTTTCGTTACGTGCCCTCGGCATGACCGTATTGCTTGTTGAGCAGAATGCCATGGCAGCGCTTGAAATCGCTGACCGCGGTTATGTGATTGAAACCGGCCATATTGTCCTTGCCGGACCCGCATCGCAATTGCTGTCAGATCCCAAAGTAAAAGCGGCTTATCTCGGCTTGGAATAACGTAGGTATGGCCGCTTGTGGCGCAAAGTGGACACCCAGGGTGTCAATGCGAGCAGTAATTCATCCACTGGCCGTCACCGTCATCGCTCACGCCATCATACTGTGGGACAAACAGGGGTTCGTCGTGTCGGTGGTCGCGTATGATTCCCCCCTGGGCACCATGTTATTGAAGAGATCTTTCCCTTCATTAATTTAAGCGCCGTCAGTGTGTTGCGCTTGCCCGACTGCCTACAAGGGTACGCAACAATGCTGTTTCGGTGGTACGTCCTATGAAGCGGAAAAGCTCGCATTCTGCCTATTTCGCGTAGCGCATTCCGGCCGACATAAAGCATCGGGTTCGCAGTGTCCGTACCTGACCCACTGCGAACTTAGAAATTAGAGACTGCTTCGCAGTGTCGTCAGTTGGCTTGCTCGAGTCTTGAGCATCGACCGCTAGCCTAGCATTTGGGTGTCGCCGCAGATCGAAATAGCCTGGCCCGAGATCGTACGTCCGCGTGGGCTGGCCAGGAACAGGATCTGGTCGGCGATCTGTTCCGGTGTGACATAGTCCTTGATTGACGTATAGGAGAACGCTGTTTTCTCCATCTCCGCAAAGGAAATGCCGCGCTGCTGCGCCTTGGCTTCCAGCACGCGGCGCTGGCGATCGCCGGCGACGAGGCCGGGCAGGATCGCGTTGACGCGGATGTTGTCGGGGCCGAGCTCGATGGAGAGCGATTTCGTGAAGCCGATGACGCCCCATTTCGCTGCGGCATAGGGCGAGCGCATCGCGAAGCCTACGCGGCCAGCCGCCGAGGACAGGTTGACGATGGAGCCGTTGCTGCTCTGGCGCAGCAGCGGTACGGCGAGGCGCGTGCAGTTGAACTGGCCGGTCAGGCAGATGTTCAGGCAACGATCCCAGTCATCGGGATGCATCTCCTCGACCTTGGCGGTCGGGCCTGCGACGCCGGCATTGTTGACGAGGACATCGAGGCCGCCGAGTTTGGCTGTTGCCTCATCGAACAGCCTTTGAACTGACGGACGATCAGCAACGTCGCAATGGGTCTGGGTGATTGTGGGATCACTCGCTGTGAGTGCGGCAAGAGCAGCCTGGTCCACATCGCAGACATGAACGCGTGCGCCTTCGCCGGCAAAGGCGCGGGCGATGGCGAGGCCAATTCCGTTGGCGCCCGCGGTAACGATGACGCGCAAACCCTTGATGTTGAGATCCATGGTGGCTCCGGGGACTTTGTGAGGACTAGGCGGAGAGGCCGCCGCGCGACAGGATGAAATTGGCAGCGCTGGTGATATCGGCAGCGATCCCGACTTTGGCAGCTTCGGCATCACCGATCTCGATCGCCTTGCGAACGTCCGCATGAAACCGAATGGCTTCACCCTTGGCGAGGCGATCGGGATTGCCGCGCAGATCGAGATTGATGACGGGGCCAGCCTTGAGCCAGAGCGCACGGATGATCTCGACCAGGATCGGCGACTGCGCGGCCTCGTAGACGGCAAAGTGAAACGTCTTGTTGAGTTCGACGGCGCGCGGCAGGTCGGGTGCCTTCATTTCGCTTTCCGCGCGCATGGCCGCTTCTGCGATCGCGATGGAAGCGAGATTGCGGTCTCCACGTAGTCGCGCTGCCTCTGCTGCGGCATGACCCTCGATAGCGATACGTACCTTCGTCAGATCGCGAAACTGCGTGGCCGACATCACGGGCACGCGCACGGCACGGTTTGCCGCGACTTCCAATGCCTTGTCGGCGACGAGGCGGGACACCGCTTCGCGCACCGGCATGATCGACACGCCGAGCACTTCGGCGGCCGTACGCAATGACAGCTTTTCGCCAGGCGCGAGCCTGCCCGAGATGAGCAAATCCGCCAGTTGCGCATAAGCGCGCTCGCCCAGCGTCTGGCGGTCGAGCGGCTCCACAAGGGTCAGCGCAGTCGGCAGGTTCAACGCGGTCTCCGGGTATCGTCGCGAAATTACAGGGAGGGACTCGACAAAGTCCCCGTCTTTTGCAACTCTAACTGTGATCACAGATCACGGCAAGCGGACAAAGCCCTCTCAACAGAAGAGTGCGGCGCCTGCCGGAGGGGAAACAGCCGCGCCGCGCGGCCGTATCAGGGAGACGAATCTGATGTCGAACACCAATCAATTCACGCGCCGCAGTCTGCTGAAGACCGCGGGCGGTCTCGCACTTGCTTCCGGCCTCTCTGCGCCATCGATCCTCAGTGCGCAGACCTCCGATGTCATTCGCATCGGCCACCTCACGCCGCGTACCGGCTTTCTCGGCCCGCTCGGCGAATATGGTGTGATGGCCATCGATCTCGCTGTTGAGGAGATCAATGCCGCTGGCGGCATGATGGGGCGGAAGGTTGAACTGCTCAAGGAGGACTCGATCAATCCTCAGACGGCCTCGACCAAGGCGGAGCGCATGATCGAGCGCGACAAGGTCGCTTGTATCATCGGCGAAATTTCTTCGGCATCGTGTCTGACCATCGCGCAGGTCGCCACGCGCAACAAGACGCTGTTCATCAACACCGGCGGAAATTCCGATGCGCTACGCGGCAAGGACTGCCAGCGCTATATGTTCCACGTCGAGTCGCAGAACTCGATGTATGTAAAGACGGTCGGCCGCTCGTTCCTGCGCGATGGTCTCGTGAAGGGCAAGAAGTGGTATTCGCTCACGGCCGACTATGCCTTCGGCCATGACCTGTTGAGCGTCTCGAAGCGCTTCATGCAGGCCAATGGCGGTAATTTCGCTGGCGACGACCTGGTGCCCACCGACGCCACGGACTTTTCTGCCTATCTGCTCAAGATCCGCGAGGCCAAGCCTGATCTCGTGGTGATCAATCTTGCCGGCAACCAGATCACCAACTTCCTCAAGCAATATGCCGAATTCGGTCTGACTTTCCCGGTCGGCGGTTTCGGCTTTGACACGGCTCTGGCCTGGGCTGCAGGGAAGGGCAATTTCGTCGGCACCTGGCCTGTGGTCTGGCACCATCTGCTGGACACGCCCGGCAGCAAGGCCTTCGTCGCGGCCTTCACCAAGAAGTACAACAAGCCGCCGGAGAACCAGGCCTGGGGCGACTACATCGCCACCAAGATCGTGGCGCAGAGCATCAACGAGCTGAAATCGGCCGAGTCGCCGAAGATCATCGAGCATTTCGAGAAGGGCGCGAAGTTCGATCTGCTGAAGACACGTCCCGGCTACTTCCGCGCATCGGATCATCAGCTGATGCACGAAATGTATGCGGTGACGGCGCTGCCTGCAGACAAGATCAAGAACCAGTGGGACATCTTCTCATCGAGCCCGGCCGTCCCGGGGCCGGATGAACCGCTCGAAGTGATTGCGTCCACCGCGGAAGAGAACGTCTGCAAATTCCCGAGCTAGCAACAATGTCGGCGTTTCGCCTTCGGGCGAGACGCCGACATTCTGCTCGCGAAGTTACTTTCGTCTCGTCCTTCCGACCCCTGTCAGATGCGCATCAGCGCGCGACTGCGGAGCCCATATCATGTCCGCCATGTTGCTCACCCAGCAGATCCTCAACGGACTGCTTGATGGTGTCTATTATCTTCTGATTGCGCTCGGCCTGTCGCTGATCTTTTCGCTCGGCGGCATCGTGAATCTCGCGCATGGCGCGTTCTATGCGATTGGCGCCTATCTTACCCTTGTCATTTCGCCCTATCTCGGCTTCGGTGGTGCATTCGTCGTGGCCCCCGTTGTCGTTGCGTTGCTCGGCGTTGTCATCGAGCGGACGTTGTTCCGGCGCTTCTATCGGTCAGATCCCATTCTCTCGCTGCTACTGACTTTCGGGCTCGCGATGGTCGCCGAGCAGGCCTTGCGTATGATCTTCGGCGCGCCGCCTTTGTCGTATTCGATCCCGCCAGCGCTGCGCGGTCAGGTCGCGATCGGAAGCTTCATCTATTCGTTCTATCGCGTGGTGTTGCTCGGCATTGCCGTGGCCTGTGTGGTCGGGCTCTGGGTGCTGCTGCAGAAGACCTCATTCGGCCGTGTGGTCCGGGCCGGCGTGCAAAATCCGGACATGGTCGGAGCGCTCGGTATCTCGCTGCAGCCCTATATGTCGGTCGTCGCAGCCCTGGGTATTGGTCTGGCGGGACTCGCGGGCGTGTTGCTGGCGCCGATCTATTCGATCCATCCGGCGATGGGGCAGGAGATCATCACCCCCGCCTTCGTGGTGGTCGTGATCGGTGGCCTCGGCTCGTTCTGGGGCGTGGTAATCGCTGCGCTGCTGGTCGGATTGGTCAAGGGCGTCATGGTCGGCATCGGCTATTCGGCGGCGTCCACGGCGGCGATCTATTTGTTGATGCTTCTGGTGCTGCTGTTCCGGCCGCGCGGCTTGTTCGGCGAACGCATCATGCGGTTCGAGTAAGGCGATGCCAATGTTGAATCGTCTTCCCGTTCCATTGCTGATCGCGGGCGTCGGCTTGCTCATCCTGCCGCCGATCTTGCTGGCGCTCGGATTGACCGTGACGTCGGCGACGGAGATCGTCGTCTTTGCACTGGCCTGCATTGCCCTGAATATCCTGGTGGGGCACACCGGTCTCGTCTCGTTCGGTCATGGCGCCTGGTTCGGCCTTGCGGCCTATGCTGCAGCGCTGATCCAGCGTAACTGGATGCCGAATTCATTCGTCGGGCCGACGCTGCTTGCGCTTGTCGTGGTGGCCATCACGGCGGCTGCCTTCGGCTACCTGATCCTGCGCCGCCGCGGCGTGTATTTCTCGCTGCTGACGCTGGCGCTCGCGGCCATGCTCTACAGCGTCTCGTTCCGCTGGACTGACGTCACCGGTGGCGAGAACGGCCTTGGCGGCATCACCCGGCCGGCACTGCTTGGCTTCGACCTCGATACGGGTGCGACCTATTATTGGTTCGTGGCGCTGATCGCGTTTCTCGTGCTGATCCTGCTGTGGCGTTTCCACAATTCCACGGTCGGTTCTGTGCTGGTGGCGATCCGCGAGAACGAACAGCGCGCGCGCTTCCTCGGTTATCCCACCAATCGCTACAAGCTCGCCGCCTTCGTGCTGTCGGCTACCATCACCGGGCTGGCCGGCATTCTGCTGCTCTACAAGAACCGTATGACGTCGGCGGATCCCATTTCGGTGGCGTTCTCTGGCGAGCTTCTGGCCATGGTCGTGATCGGCGGCATGCGTAGCTTCCTCGGGCCGGCGCTCGGCGCGCTGTTCTTCATTCTGTTTCGTGAATTTCTCGGCATCTACTCCGAGAACTGGTTGTTCTGGTTCGGCTTGGTCTTCGTCGGCTTCATCATCTTCTCGCCCACCGGTCTGATCGGTATGGGCGAGCGGCTGATCGCGCCATTCCGCAAGAAAGTGGAAGAAGACGCGGCAATGTCGGCGCGGCGCATCGAAGTGCTACCACTGCCGGAGTTTTTGCGACCGAAGTCGTCAGTCGACGGAGCGGTACTCGCTGCCAGCCATATCGTGAAAAGTTTCGGTGGCATCAAGGCCGTGCAGGGCGTCGATATCGCCATCGCCGATCGCACGCTGCATGCGCTGATCGGCCCGAACGGTGCCGGCAAGACCACGGCGTTCAATTTGCTGTCGGGTATGTACAAGCCGGATCAGGGAAGCGTGTCGCTGATGGGCATGCCTATCGCCGGCCATACACCGGAAGATATTGCAAGGGCCGGCATTGGGCGTTCGTTCCAGATTACCAACCTGTTTCCCGCGCTCAGTGTTGGCGAAAATATCCGCCTCGCGGTGCAAGCACGGCATCCGCGGCGCTTCGATCCCGTGACCAACGCGCTATCGATTAGCGCAATCAACGCGGAGACCGATGCGGTGATCCGCTATCTCGGCCTCGCTGGAATCGAGAAGGCAGAGGCAGGCATGCTGTCTTACGGCGGCCAACGCCTGCTCGATATGGGCGTCGCGCTGGCTACAGCGCCGCGCGTCCTGTTGCTTGACGAACCGCTTGCAGGCCTCGCTGCTGCCGAACGTGAACGTATCGGTGCGATCATCAAGCGCATCTCGACCGATTTACCGGTCCTGCTGGTCGAGCATGACATCGATCGGGTGTTCCAGCTGGCCGACCACGTCACCGTCATGAATGAGGGACGCGTATTGCTGGATGGCTCTGTCGAAGAGGCGCGGTCCAGCCCGAAGGTGCAGGAAGTCTATATCGGGTCGGGCACGACGGCTGTGGCTGCGCGCCCCCGCGAGACCGCGGCGGGGGCGAAGCCGCTGCTGACGGTGAAGAATGTCGATACGTTCTATGGCAAGAGCCATATTCTCAACGACGTCAATTTTACCCTGCACGAGAACGAGATCATCGCACTGCTCGGGCGCAATGGCGCGGGTAAGTCGACCTTGCTCAAGTCGTTGATCGGGATCGCGCCGGCATCGAATGGCTCTATTCAACTGGCAGGCAGCGAGTTGATCGGCCTGTCGTCTGCGGAAGCTGCGCGGCTCGGCATCGGTTACGTACCACAGGGACGCGCCTTGTTCGCAGGCATGACCGTCGAGCAGAATCTCGAACTTGGTGGTCTCAAGCGACAGACTGGCAATGGTGTGCATTGGACTCGCGAGCGCATCTACGACTATTTCCCCCGCATTCGTGAGCGTCTCGACAGTCCCGCCGATTATCTGTCAGGCGGCGAGCAGCAGATGGTAGCCGTGGCGCGCGCATTGTCGGGCGACGTCCGCGTCTTGTTGCTGGATGAGCCATTCGAAGGATTGGCGCCCGCGGTCGTGGAGCAGTTGTTTGAAACCTTTGACCGGCTTCGCAAGGAAATTGCCATCATCATCGTCGACCATAATCTCGATCTGGCTTTGGCTTTGTCCGATTCGACGGTGGCGCTGGAACGGGGCAAGGTCATTCATCAGGGGCCGTCGAAGGCCCTGCGTGACGATCTCGATCTGCGCCGCAAGGTGCTGTGGCTGTGAGAACATCAATGACACTGAACAATCGACATGTAGCGATCGTCGGCGTTGGCTTGATCGGACGCGCCTGGGCCGCGATTTTCGCGCGCGCTGGATGGACCGTGCGGCTGACAGATACGCATCGCCCGACGCTGGATGCTGCGCCCGGGCTTATTCGCGATGAACTGCATGCGCTCGCCCGCCACGGACTTGCCAATGACCCCGACGGCGCCGCCGCGCGCATCTCGATAGCGGAAAGTCTGGCCGATGCGGTGAAGAACGTTTCCTTCGTACAGGAGAATGGCCCGGAGAACGTCGATCAGAAGATCGCCATCTTTTCCGAGCTGGATCGTCTTGCGCCTCCGGATGCACTGCTCGCATCATCCACCTCGGCAATCGTCGCCTCTCGCTTCACGGAAGCGCTTCCGGGGCGGGCGCGCTGCCTCGTCGGTCATCCCGTCAACCCGCCGCATCTGGTGCCGCTGGTCGAACTATGCGGCGCATCCTGGACCTCGCAGAAGACTATCGACCGCGCGCGTGAGATCTATCGCGAGATTGGGCAGGTCCCCGTGACCGTCAACCGCGAGATCAACGGTTTTATCCTCAATCGGCTGCAGGGCGCGCTGCTGGCGGAAGCGTTCCGTTTGGTCGGCGAAGGCTATGTCTCCGCTGAGGATCTCGATCACACTGTGAAGGACGGTCTCGGTCTACGCTGGTCGTTTCTGGGCCCGCTGGAGACCATCGAGCTCAATGCGCCCGGCGGCATCCCCGATTACTGCGCGCGCTACACCGGTTTCTACAAAGAGCTGGCCGCTGCATCGGCAGGACCCGAGGTTTATCAAAGCCCGAATGTCGACCGGGTGATAGCGGCCTGGCCGCATCAGCCGTCGCCCGACCGGATTGCGGGGCTCACACAGCAACGAAACGAACGCCTCGCTGCGCTGGCGGCCCACAAGGCCGCGCAGGGCGGAAAATCCTGACTACACTATCTCTTAACAGCAAGACGGAGACTGACATGAGCCGCAAAGTCATCATCACCTGCGCCGTGACGGGCGCTATTCATACGCCCTCGATGTCCAAAGCATTGCCGGTGACGCCGCAGGAAATCGCCGACGCTGCCGTGGATGCGGCGGAAGCCGGCGCCGCCATCGTGCATCTGCATGCGCGCAACCCGAAGACCGGGCAACCCGATCAAAATCCCGAAGCCTTTGCGCCGTTTCTGAAGATCATCAAGCAGCGCACCAATGCGGTGATCAATCTGACCACTGGCGGTGCGCCCACCATGACGGTGGATGAACGCGTACGGCCTGCCGCGGTCTACAAGCCGGAAGTGGCGTCGCTCAACATGGGCTCAATGAATTTCGGGTTCTTCGGGATGCTGAACCGCTTTAAGAAGTTCGAACATGATTGGGAATTGAAGCACCTGCAGAACAAGGACATCGTGTTCCGCAATACATTCCAGGACATTGAGTATGTGCTGAAGACGCTGGCGGAGACGGGTACGCGCTTCGAGTTCGAATGCTACGACACGGCGCATCTCTATAATCTGGCCTACTTCCTCGAACAGGGGCTGGTGAAGCCGCCGCTGTTCATCCAGACGGTGTTCGGTTTGCAGGGCGGTACAGGTGCACATCCCGAAGATGTGCTGCACATGAAGCGCACGGCGGATCGGTTGTTCGGCGACAAGTATGTCTGGTCGGTGCTCGGCGCCGGTCGCAATCAGCTACCGATCGCGGCGATGGCCGCGGCCATGGGTGGCAATATCCGCGTCGGTCTGGAAGACTCGCTGTGGGCGGCGCCAGGTCGCATGGCCTCGTCGAATGCCGAGCAGGTCACGCTCGCGCGCAAGATCGTCGAAGGCTTGGGTCTTGAGATCGCGACCCCGGATGAAGCGCGCGAGATGCTTGATCTGAAGGGTGGAGACAAGCTGGAGGTCTAAGCTATCCCTGGAGGAGGCGGACAGTGCAAGAGATGTCCGCCTGCTCTGCTTTGGGGGAACCCTGCTGGTGAATGCCCGCTTCTGACACAAAGTCGACGTGATGGGTTACCGCTTTTGGCGCAAAGCGGACATTTGGCGCGCTGGACGTTGCGGGGATCGCATACTTTATCGTTCATGAATTTGGCATTTCTCAACCAAATCTCTCCGTATGATTCTGTTCACCATCCGCTTTAGGGAAGCGAAGAGCCGCATAAGAGATGCTGTGCCATGTTCGAAGATCAACTTCGACAAGGAGGCGTCAATGGCCCTTATCATTATGCCGTTTTTGGTGACCGCAGCGGCTGTCGGTATGTTTGTCCTGGCGACCGAGCGCACCGATGACAAACAATGCAGTTAGGCGCGGGGCTGGTCAGATTTAGAAACTTCCGGCTGATCGGAGAGCAGCTGAACAGCTTGCGAGATCAACAAAGCTACATCGCTTAGATCCAGGCGTTGGGCCCGGCCTCGCATGATGTGCAGATCGTTTTTCAACAGAATAAGTTGAGCGCGGCGAGAAACATCATGCATCTTGGGTTCCCTAGCGTGGGAACCGCCCAGCTTCATTATATGGAATGTGGAATAGCGCCGAATTACTGCACATGAATGTTCAATGCATCCCATATGACGTCAGATCTGTCATGCAACTCGCTCCGGTCTGATCACTCGCTTGTTATCGTTTGGGCGTAGTCGCTTCTGGATTTGGCCGAATTGATAAGGAACGTCGGGGGCGTTTGCCGGTATGTGAGTCCGCCCTTGTTCAAAGCGAAGGGGCGCAAACCAGAATCACGCTGGCTCAATTAATCAGATCCAACGCTGGCTTATCGCGAGATCCTTGGTGGCTGTGTCGAGCGGCGCACGACGAGCAGGGGCGCTGTGACGACATAAGGCGCATCGCCGCGGACGCCTTCGATCAGGTCGAGCAGGAGTTGGCCGGTCTGTTCACCCATCTCGCGGTGGCTGATGCGGATCGTGGACAGCGGCGGATCCACCAGATCCACCAGCGGCATGTCGTTGTGACCGATCACTGACAGATCTTCTGGACATCGCCGGCCCGTTTCGCGCAACGCTTCATAGATGCCGAGCGCGAGGAGATCGTTGGCTGCGACGATGGCGGTGGCCTCAGGCTGTCGTGCGAGCAGTCTGAGTGCGGCAGCGTGTCCTGCCTCGCGCGTGAAGGCTTCAGCCTCTTCGATATCATTGTCGGCCGGCGCGAAACCGGCTTCGTGCATTGCCTCCAAGAAACCGCGGCGGCGAAGCGATCCGGTCGATAGCATTTGCGGGCCGGCGAGGTGGAGGATGTGGCGATGTCCAAGCTCGAGAAGATGCGCAACCGCGAGCCGCATGCCGGCCACATCGTCCGAGACCACCGAAGGCACACGCGCCTCAGCCTCCGCGCGATTGACAAGCACGACAGGGACTTTCCAACTCAGACAACGCTCGATCGAATTATCCTTGAGCGCGACATTCGCCAGCACGAGGCCATCCACGCGGCGCGCCACGAGCCTTTGAACGATGTCGTCGGTGCCCGTCCGTTGCGGTTGCGGGTCGGCGACAATTAGCGCGTAGCCGCGCGCCGATAGCACGTCTTCGAGGCCGCCGATGATCGGCGAGAAGACGGGGTTCGCGATGTCCGGGACGATGATGCCGACCATGTTCGAACGGCCACTGCGCAGACTCGCGGCCACCGTGTCCGGGCGGTAACCCAGCCGCTCCGCTGCTTCCAGAATCCGGCGCACGACCGGCTCGCCGATCCGTCCGCGGCGGGCAGGGTCGAGCGCGCGCGACACGGTGGAGGGGTGCACTCCCACCTCGCGCGCCACATCTTTGATTGTCGTCATCCCTGCCACGATCTCCAAACTAGCTGGTGCGGTTGACTTGCGCAATCGATTGCACTAAATGTGCAATCGATTGCGCAGCGTGGACAGCCAAAAAATCGCAATGTGAGGGAGTGTCGATGATCATCACGCGTCAGGAGGATGTGACCGACGTTGTGCTTGCCGCCATGAGCGGTGCGCCGAACGAGCGGTTGCGCACGGTCATGGCCGCTTTCGTTCGTCATCTGCACGAATTTGCCCGCGAGGTTCGGCTGACCGAGGCGGAATTCGAGTTTGCTATCGATTTCCTGAACCGCATCGGCCAGGCGACAAACGACACCCATAACGAGGGCGTGTTGTTCAGCGATGCAGTCGGGCTCTCGACATTGGTCTGCCTGTTGAACAACGGCCAGGATGGCGCGAGCGAGACCGCCGCAGCTTTGCTAGGGCCGTTCTGGCGGGCGAACGCTCCGCGCGTGGAGAATGGTGCCTCGATCTTGCGTTCGCCGACGCCCGGTGCACCGCTGTTCGTCGATTGCCGCATCACCGACGCGCTGGGAGCGCCGCTCCCGGATGTCAGCGTTGATGTCTGGCAGGCCTCGCCATCCGGAATGTACGAAAACCAGGACGCCGGTCAGGCTGACATGAATTTGCGCGGCGTGTTTGAGACCGATGCGAATGGCCGCTTCGCCTTCCGCTCGGTCAAGCCTGCTGGCTATCCGGTGCCGACCCATGGTCCGACCGGGGAGATGCTGGCTGCGCAGCGCCGGCATCCGTTCCGGCCGGCGCATTTGCATGTGCTTGCCTTCAAGCCAGGCTTCAAGACGCTGATCACGCAGATCTTTGTCGATGACGACGAGCATCTGGAGAGCGACGTCGTATTCGGCGTGACGCGCGCGTTGATTGGCGATTTCCGCAAGGGCGAAGGCGCGCCGCCAGCGCCAGATGTCGCTGGCGAATGGTTCAGCCTCAACTACACATTCGTCATGGAGCCCGGCGAGGCTGTGCTCCCGCATCCTCCCATCAAGTGAGCTCTCGATGTCGGATATTCTCGCGAACAAGGTAGCCGTGGTGATCGGCGGTTCGGGCGGCATCGGCGCCGCAGCCGCGCAAGCTTTGGCAGCCGAAGGTGCCCGTGTCGTCGTGACCTGGCGCTCCGGCGAAGCAGCCGCCAACGCGTTGCTGGCCGGCCTTCCGGGCGAAGGCCATCTCGCCAGACGCGCGGTAATCGAAGATAGCGCAACGCTGACGGCGCTCGCCGGCGAGGTGGAGCGAGCGTTCGGCCGCTGCGATATTCTCGTCAACACCGCCGGCTACACGAAGCCGATCCCGATCGGCGATCTCGACGCGCTGACCGACGAGTTCATCGACGACATGTTCAAGGTGAACTGGCGCGGCCAGTTCGCGGCCATCCGCGCTTTCGCACCGCTGCTCAAGGCGAGCGGCGACGGGCTTATCGTCAACGTTTCCTCGATTGCGGGGCTGAATGGCGTCGGCTCCAATCTGGCTTACGCGGCGATCAAGGCCGGCATCGACACCATGACCAAGTCGCTCGCGCGGGCGTTGGCGCCGACAGTACGCGTGATGGCGGTATCGCCGGGCGTGGTGGCCACTGACTTTGTGCCGGGCCGTGATGCGGCCGCGCTTGAAAAGGTCGCGGGGACCATTCCGCTCAAGCGTGTTGCGACGGCCGAGGATGTCGGCCGCGCAATCGCCGCCTGCGCCACCCACCTGACCTATTCCACCGGCTCGCTGATCGTCGTTGACGGCGGCCGAGCGTTGTAAGGAGAGATTGATGCGCCCGATGCTCGACAAGATCGTCATCACTTGCGCCGTCACCGGCAATCTGACGCGGCCGGACCAGACCCCGCATCTGCCAATCACGCCGGAAGAAATCGCCGACGCCTGCCTCGGTGCCGCAGAAGCCGGCGCGGCAGTCGCGCATATCCATGTGCGCGAGCCCGGCACCGGCGCGCCGTCGATGAAGCTCAAATATTATCAGGACGTCGTCGGACGCATTCGCGCGCGCAATCGCAACCTGATCCTGAACATCACCACCGGTCCCGGCGGTCGCTTCGTGCCTTCGCAGGACGATCCCAAGGTCGCCGCCGCCGGTACTACGCTGATGAACCCGGAAGAACGCGTCGCCCATATCACGGCGCTGAAGCCCGACATCTGCACGCTCGATCTCAATACCATGAATTCCGGCGGACAGGTGGTGATCAACACGCCCGGCAATGTGCGCCGCATGGCCAAGGTCATCCGCGCGGCCGGCGTGAAACCCGAGATCGAACTGTTCGATTCCGGCGATATCGCGCTGCTGCACGATCTCCTCGCCGACGGTACGCTCAGCGGCCCGGCGCTCACCTCCTTCGTGATGGGGGTGAAATACGGCTTCCAGCCGTCGCCGGAAACGGTGCTGTATGCGCGCGGTCTGCTGCCGCGGGATGCGCATTTCACGGCCATTGGCATCGGCCGCTCCACATTTCCCATGGTGGCGCAATCGGTGCTCGCCGGCGGTCATGCCCGCACCGGTCTGGAAGATGCGGTGATGCTCGGCCGCGGCGTACTGGCGCCGTCGAACGCAGTGATGGTGGACAAGGCACGCCGCATCATCGAAGAACTCGGCGCGCAGATCGCGACGCCTGCTGAAGCACGCGCACTGTTCGATTTGCCGGGCGCCGCATAACACAGCATTCGAGGACTGAAATGACTGCAGCCGCCAAGACTTCCTCCAGCGTCACCGCAACATGCCTGCGGGTCGCCGCCAAGGCTGATCGCATCGAGAATGTGGCGCTCGGCATCGAGCAACGCACACTCGCCTGCGCCAGGTCAGGCGATGCGCTGGTCGAGATAAGGGCCGCCGCGATCAATCCGTCGGACGCCAAGGCGACGCTCGGTCTGATGCCGCATGCGGTCTTCCCCCGCACGCCCGGCCGTGACTTCGCCGGAGTCGTGATCGATGGGCCGACCGACCTGATCGGCAAGGAAGTGTTCGGCTCGTCCGGCCAACTCGGGATCGGCCGCGACGGCACCCATGCCACGCATCTGGTGGTGGAAGCGTCTGCGCTGGTCGAGAAGCCCGCAAACATCAGCCTCGCGGAGGCGGCTGGCATCGGCGTGCCCTTTGTCACCGCGCAGGAAGGCTTTCGTCGCAGCGGCATGCCGAAACCCGGCGAGACGGTGTTGATCCTCGGTCTGAACGGCAAGGTGGGTCAGGCGGCGACCCAGATCGCGTCATGGCAGGGCGCCCGCGTGATCGGCGTCGTCCGCAAGGACGAGCTTTATGCCGGCCATGCCCATGGCGAGGTGACTATCATCGATTCCAGCCGCAATGACGTCGCTGCGACGGTGCGCGAAATTACCGGCGGCAAGGGTGCGGACATCGTCTACAATACCGTCGGCGAACCGTATTACGACGCCGGCACGAAATCGCTCGCGCATCTCGGCCGCCAGATCTTTATTGCCTCCACCAAGGCCACCGTGCCGTTCGATATCTTCGCCTTCTATCGCGGCAAGCACACCTTCTTCGGTGTCGACTCGCTGTCGCTGTCATCGCCGGAAGCCGGCGAGATCCTGCGTGAATTGGTGCCGGGTTTCGCCAGCGGCGCATTGAAGCCGTTTCCGATTAAGCCGGACGCGATCTACCCGTTGGAGCGCGCTGCAGAGGCCTATCTCGCCGTGCTCGGCTCCTCGCGCGATCGTCTTGTTTTTCAGCCTAACGGGTGAAGCCATGCATGTTGTCCGCCTGAACGATGCCCCGCGCTACGAAGCCCCTGGCCACAATGACATGCGGATGTTCCGCCTGCAGGGCCGCGACGCCGGGCCAGGCGATGTGATGTGGCTCGGCATGAGCCAGATTCTGCCGGGCGGCGGCATTACGCCCTCGGCCTCGCCGGAGGAGAAGTTCTATGTCGTCCTCGAAGGCGAAGTAACCTTCGAGACGCCGGATGGCATCGCCACCCTCGGCATCTGGGATTCCTGCCGCATCGCGCCCAACGAGACGCGCGCGCTGCGCAACGAGACGAAACGACCGGCGGTGGTGTTGCTTGCAATGCCGCTGCCCAACACCGCCAGAGGCTGAAAGCCCGGCACTTGGTTCTTTAAGGGAGAAAATGATGGATCGCCGACACTTCATGATCGGCTCTGGCCTCGCCGCGACTGCGGCGCTGATGGGCAGCGGAGCCATTGCACAGACTTATCCGAACCAGCTCGTGCGTATTATCGTGCCGTTTTCGGGTGGCAGCCTCACCGACATCCTTGCCCGTTCGGTGGCCGAGAAGCTTGCTGCGAAGTGGAAGCAGCAAGTCATCGTCGAGAACAGGCCCGGCATCGCCGGTGTCAGCAGTGTCGCCAAAGGCCCGACCGATGGCTCGCAGATCATGCTGACCTCAAACGGCCACAGCGTGATCGGCGTGGTCAACAAGAACCTCAACTTCGATCCGATCAAGGATTTCGCTGCGATCAGCCGCGTCGGATCGACGCCGTCCATCCTGATCGTGCCGCCGGATGCGCCGTTCAAGACGCTGGCCGAACTGATCGCTGCGGCAAAGGCCAAGCCGGATTCGCTGAGCTACAGCTCTGCCGGCGTCGGTAGTTCCACCGGTATCGCCGCCGAATTGTTCAGGCATCTCACGCAGACCAAGATGGTGCTGATTCCGCATCGCGGACTGCCGGAATCCCAGATCAGCATCATGCGCGGCGACACCTCGGTTGCCTTCACTTTCTTCGGCGTCGGTGGCGACCTGATCCAGTCGGGAAAGTTGCGCGCACTGGCAGTCACCGGCAAGAGCCGCATGGCGCAACTGCCTGATGTACCAACCTTCGCCGAGGCAGGGCTCCCCGAATTCACCTACGATAGCTGGTTCGGCATGCTCGCCGCCGCGGCGGTGCCGAAGCCCATCGTCAGCCAGATCGCGCGCGATCTCGCCGAGGCGCTCAGCGATCCGGCCCTGATCAAGCAGTTCGCCGCGCAGGGCGCCGACATCGCCAGCTCGACGCCGGAAGCGTTCGAGGCCGAATTGCGCAGCGATGCGGAGCGTTATGGCAAGCTCATCGCGATGTCGACGGACGGGGCGGCCAAGTAGGAAGGCAGGCCTGCAGCACGCGACGCGTCTGCAGGCCCGTTAGCGCTACTTCGCGATATACGCGTCAGGCGTCGGGCAAGTCCGGTCCTTGTAGGGGATGAGCCAGGGCGCATAATTGGCCTTGGTGATGATCGCACCGGGGATCGTGATCTGCTTCGGCGCACTCTGGCCGCGAATGGCATTCAGGCCGACAGCGGTGGCGACGCAGCCGATCTTGAAGCCGTCGAACTCCGCGATTGCCAGCAGGCTGCCGGCCTTCACGGCTTCGACAGCCTCCGGCACGCCATTGATCGAGACTACCGCGACGTTCTTGCGGCCGGCTGCATTGAGCGCCTCGATCGCGCCGAGCGCGGACGCGTCGGCAGCGGCGATCACGCCGTCGATGGTGCTGAACTGCTGGATCAGGTTCTCCATCGTCTGCATGCCGAGCAGGCGCTGGAAGTTGGCGGGCTGCGAGGCCAGTACTTTGATATTCGGATAGTCCTTGGCCGCAGCGTCGAAGCCGCGCTTGCGCTCGTCGCCCGTGGTCGAGCCCTTGACGCCTTCGAGGATCACCACATTGCCCTTGCCGCCGAGATGGTCGAACAGGGTCTTGGCGATGTCATAGCCGAGCTTGTAATCGTCCTGACCGACAAAGGAGAGATAGGGGGCGTCGCCGCCGCGGTCGTTGTAGTTGATGATCGGCAGGCCGGACTCGATCAGGCGCTTGATCGTTGGCAATTGCGCCTTGGCGTCGATTGGCATGAACAGCATCAGATTGGGCTTGGTCACGCCGACGTCTTCGAGCTGCGACATGCCTTCGGTGATATTGTTCGGCTTGGTCGGCGTGTAATATTTGACCGTCGCGCGCATTTTCTCCGCCATCTGCGCGACGCCGGCGCGAACACCCTCGAAATGCGGGTCCACCTGGTTCTTCGTGAAGGCTGCAATCACTTCGCCATCGGCGCGCACCGCCGAATTGAACAGGGTGCCGCAAATGACGGCGGCAAGAACGCATCGGATAGATCTGGTGGTTCGCATGATGGCCCCTCTGGTTGTGAATGACGAGACTGTGGTGAACTGGTGATGCCGGGTCTATCCGCTCCCAGATCGGCGTCGGCCGATGACGAGATCCGCAATGATGGCGACCAGGACGACGGCGCCGTTGACGAAGGGATGCCAGGTCGCTGCAACATTCAGCAGATTGAGGCCGTTGACGATGATGGTGAGCAGGATGGCGCCAAGCACGGTGCCGACGATGTTGCCGTTGCCACCGAACAAGGATGTGCCGCCGACCAGAACTGCGGCGATAGCAGGAAGCAGCAACGGCTCGCCGATTCCGGGCTCGGCGGCATTGAGGCGTGCGAGATAGACGAGAGACGCGATGCCCGCCGTCAAGCCGCTGAGTACATAGAGCAGCAGCCGACGACGCTCGACCGGGACGCCGGACAGCAGCGCGGCGGTCTGGTTGGCGCCCATGAAATACGCCTCGCGGCCGAAGGTCGTGCGGTGCAGGAGGATGCTGCAGGCGAGACAGACCACAAGCGTGATCCAGATCGGCAGCGGAACGCCGAGGAAGAAGCCGGTGCCGAAATAGCGAAACGACATCGGCATGCCGTAGATCGTCTGCCCGGCCATGAACCAGTAGGCGATGCCCTGCGTCACCCACAGCATGCCGAAAGTCGCAAGGAAAGGCGGCAACAGCAGGCGGTTGATCATCAACCCGTTAGCGTAACCGATCAGTGTGCCGGCGCCGATGGCGACCGCAACGCCGTACCACGGATTGCCGGTGGTCTTGATCGCGGCTGCGGCGAGACAGGCCGACAGCGTCAGATTGGCGCCCACCGACAGATCGAGCCCACCGCCGATGATGACGAGTGTGAGGCCGGACGCGACGAGAAACAGCAGGCTCGCCTGCCGCAGCATGTTCAGCAGATTGCTCACCGACGCGAATCCCGGATCGATCGCGGTCAATGCGCCGGCGATCAGAACGATCAGCAC
Organism: Tardiphaga sp. 37S4; assembly: GCF_021044645.1. NCBI lineage: Bacteria > Pseudomonadati > Pseudomonadota > Alphaproteobacteria > Hyphomicrobiales > Nitrobacteraceae > Tardiphaga > Tardiphaga sp. 37S4. Next base: position 742,327 of record NZ_CP088008.1, read on the forward strand.
GAACCGGCCGAGCAGGGCCGCAGCGTCGGGCGACAGGGACGATGGGCGGATATCGAGCGTTGCCGGGATCGTCATGCCGTACGCCTCACGAATTGCTTGCGCGCCTGGTCGATCAGCAACGCGAGGATGAGCAGGATGCCGATGCACACGACCTGCAGCGATGAGTCGATGGACAGAATGTTGAGTCCATTGCGCAGCACGGTGATGGCAAGCGCGCCGAGCACGGCACCGAACAGCCAGCCCTGTCCTTTTTCGAAGGAGGTGCCGCCGAGCACGACTGCGGCGATCGCCTCGAACTCCATGCCGATGCCGACGGTCGGATGCGCTGAATTGGTGCGTCCGATCAGCAACACCGCCGAAAGGCCGATGATCGTGCTGCCGAGCACATAGACGGCGAGGTGGACGAGATTGGCGCGAATGCCGGCGAGACGCAGCGCGTCCTTGTTGCCGCCGATGGCGATCACGTAGTTGCCGAGCCGAGTGCGATAGAGCAGTAGCCACAGCGCGGCATAAAGGGCGGCTGCGATCGCGATCGGCGTCGGAATGAACCAAAGCTGGGAGCGATAGAAGGTTTCGATGGCAGGCGTGAAACCGCCGACCGGATCTCCATTGGTGAGCACCAGCGCAATCCCCTGCATCAGCCCCATGGTGCCGAGGGTGACAACAAAGGCAGGGAGCGACAGATAGGCGATTAGGATGCCGTTGAGGGCCCCGAAGGCAATGCTCACCGCCAGCGTCGCCGTACAAGCGGCGAGCACGCCCCATCCGGCAAGAAGCGCCTCGGCGACGATGACGCCGCTCAGCCCGAGCAGAGCTCCGGCCGACAGGTCGAGGCCCTCGGTCATAATGATGAGCGTCATCGGCAGGGCGAGCATCAGCAGTAGCGAGGTCTGCAAGCCAACATTGATGAGGTTGGTCTGGGACACGAATCTCGGATTGACGATCGTGAACAGCACCAGCATCAGGACCAGCAGGAGGCCGGCGCCGGGGATTGCGCTGAGGAACTGGCCCATGCCGGACCTGCGCTGCAGCTGGATCGTCACGCTCATCGATGCACCGCCAGTTCGAGGATGGCCCGCTCGGTTAGCTGGTCGCCGGCGAGATGCCCGACGATGCGATGGTCGCGCATGACATAGGCGCGGTCGCAGAGCTGAACGAGCTCTGGCAGTTCCGAGCTGATGACGACGACACCGGCCCCGCCATCGACCAGTTGATCGATCAGGCGATAGATCTCCGCCTTGGCGCCGACATCGACACCGCGCGTCGGTTCGTCCAGCAGAAACAGTTTGGCTCCCGCGGCCAGCCATTTGGCCAGCACGACCTTCTGCTGATTGCCGCCGCTGAGGGTGTGGACGCTCTGGCGCGTGCCATGGGCGGCAATGCCGAGCTGTGCGATCAGCCCGCGTGTGTCCCGCTCGGCTTTGGCCGGTGAGAACCAGCCGGAGGCGAAGCTGCGCCACAACGAGGCGACCGTCGCATTGTCGCGGACATCGAGTGGCAGCGCCAATCCCTCCCGTTTGCGATCTTCCGGGAGCAGGGCCATACCCGCACGCACCCGTCTGTCCAGTGTGGCCGGCGTGCGCGATCCGAACAGAGCGATCTCGCCGCTCGCGATTGGATCCGCGCCGAACAAGGCGCGAACCACTTCGGTCCGGCCGGACCCAACGAGGCCGGCAAGCCCCACCACCTCGCCGGCGAGAATTTCGATGGAGATGTCCGACAGTTTGGCCGTGTTCACATCCCTGGCGAGCAGAACGGGCTCGCCGGGCGGGCGCGGCGTCCGTGCGAGTTGCGATCCCGATGGTCGCCCGATCATCGCGCCGACCATCTCGGCCTGGCTTTTCTGATCGCGCAGCACGCTGGTCACGACGGTGCCGTCGCGCAGGATGGTGATGCGATCGCCGAGCATCTGCACCTCCTTCATGCGGTGGGAGATGTAGACGATGGCGACGCGCTTTTCCGTCAATCGCGCGATGGTTTGAAACAGGCGATCTGATTCACGCTCGGAGATCGCCGCCGTCGGCTCGTCCATCACGAGCACCCGCGCGTTCTGCGAAAGCGCCTTGGCGATCTCCACCATCTGCTGCTGGGCTACGCCGAGATCGGCGGCGTATGCGTGGGTGTCGTAGTCGAGGCCGAGATCGTCGAGGATGGTGCGTGCGGCTGCATGCATGGCCGCGGAATCGACGAGGCCGAAGCGACTGAATGCGGCTTCGCGACCGAGAAAGATGTTCTGCGCGATGTCCAGATACGGGATCAGCGAGAATTCCTGGAAGATGACGGCGATACCAAGCGCGCTGGCATCGGCCGGGCGGGCGACGGCGACTCGCCGGCCCTCGATCTCGATATAGCCGCGATCGGCCGCATAGGCGCCGTACAGCGTCTTGATCAGCGTCGACTTTCCCGCACCATTCTGGCCGAGGATGACATGGACCTCACCGGCATAGACGTCGAGCGATACGTTCTTGAGCGCATGCACGCCGGGAAAGGATTTGTCGATACCGACCAGACGCAGCAGCGGCGCATCGGCTTCGCTTCCGGCCGCCCGCGGCGCAGACCCCTTTGGGGCGTGCAGCGGGCGGTCCCCTTGCTCATTTTGATTTTCAGTGCCGTGCATCATTGTCGGCCTCGTTCGGCCCGATGACCCGGGGCCGGCGGGAGGTCACATCCGGTCTATTTTTGCACGGGAATGGCGGCGATCATGTCGAGCTCGACACGGGCGCCCTGGGTCGAGAGCTGGTTGATGCAGATGGTGGTGCTGGCCGGCGTCCAGTCGCCGAAATATTCCTTCATCACCTTCACCATACCGTCCTGGTCCCGGATGTCGGTCAGGTACTTCGTCACCTTGACGATGTCGGTCCAGGTCAGCCCTTCGTGATCCAGGATCGACTGGATCGTCTGCATGGCGCGGTGGGTCTGGTCCTCGATCGAATTCGGATGATCGTGCTCCTCCAGAACATGGGGATGTTTGTGATAGAGCGGCGAGGGTGTTGCTCCGGAAATGAAAAGCATGCCGCAGGGCACTTCGACCCGGATCGCTGGCGCATAAGGCATGTCCGGCTTCCGTTCCGGCATCGTCTGGATTTCCTTGACGTGCGGATTGGATGGCGAGGTCGCAAAGGCCGGCTTGGCTGTCATGATCATTTCCTCGATGGCGGGCGTTGATAACCTCGTGACCTTCTCGCGAGGGGGGCATCCGATCAACCCGTCACGAAGCGTGAGGTCAAACTATCTTTGAGTCAAGATAAAATATCTTTGCAGAAAGATAGATGAATTTGCATATATTCGGTGCCCCGTGCCTATATGCTGATCATCATGACCACCGATTCGATTGACAAGATCATTGCTGGCTGGGGCCGGCGGCGGCCCGACCTCGACGCCGGCCACCTCGACGTCGTCGGCCGGATTGTCCGGCTGTCCGTGCATATGCGCAGCGCCATCGAGCCCGCACTCGAGGAGCAGGGCTTCAATTGGGAATTGTTCGACCTGCTCCTGACGATTTACCGCCGCGAGGCCGATAGCAGTATCGGTGTTCGACCGACTGACCTCTATGCGGAGTGCCTGCTGTCGTCGGGCGGGCTCACCGCGCGGCTGCGGCGTGCCGAGCAGGACGGCTTCATCGTCAGGCGCCAGGATCCTGAAGATGGCCGCGGTGCGCGGATCACGCTTACGGCCAAGGGGCGAAATTCCGTCGACAAGGCGATTGCCCAGCACTTCAAGCTGTCCCGTTCGGTCGACGAGGTACTGACGGCCAACGAACGTCAAACGCTCACGCGGCTGCTGCGGAAACTTCTGATTTCGGTCGAGAAGCCAGATCTGTAACGGATCGCTTTGAACGCCCCGCTGTCAGCAAATTCGGATTGGTCGTTGGCACCTTTCCATGCCACCGCCGCAGCGCGCGTCAGGTTCGGCTTAGCTTTGTCGGTGCCGTATTCTGACTTCTCTTTTGGCGGTGTCAGAAAGATCTGATGAACGTGTCCTGGTCGGCAGCTTGATCGCGGCGACAGAATCGCGCGCAAGCAAAACCGGCTTCAGTACGATCCGATCGTTTTGAACCGGCGTTCCCTTGATCATCGCAATAAGGATGTGAGACGCCTGCGTTCCCAGTTCCGCAGTCGGTGTACTGATGGTCGTCAGCGCCGGTGCTATCGCATCCATGAACAGCATGTCGTTCATGCCGACCAGCGAGATGTTGCCGGGACATGAAATGCCCCTGTTTCTCAGGTGTCGAAGGCAGCCTACGGCCAGCATGTCGTTGCCAGCCACAATCGCCGTAATATTGGGGTTCTCCGTCAGCAAACGCTCGCAAGCGAACTCGCCTTCCTCGACCGTAAAGGCCTCACCGAAGACGGCAGTGGGCGCAACTCCGTCTTGAGCCAGGGCTTTGCAAGCGCGCCGGAAGCCGCGATAGCGGTGGTAACCCGTCGACACATTTTGCGGGCCGCCGACATGAGCAATTTGCCTGTGCCCACACTCGGCGAGATGATGAACCGCCAGTTCCATTGCCTTCGCGTCGTCGACCCGGACGCTCGGAATGAATTCGCTTTCAGGATCGCGAAACACCGCGACGACTGGAATATTCGCCTCGACGCAGGCTGCGATGCCGGGATCGTTTCGCTCGAAGGTCGCGACGATCAGCCCCTCGACGCCTTGCTGGATGAAACGATCGATCAGCGCGGCCTGCCTGAGCGGATGGTTGTCGGTATTGCCGACGATGGTGACGTATCCAATCTCGGCGAACCGGTCCTCAATCGCCCGCACTATGGGGGGATGGACGGGGTCACCAAGGTTCGAAATAATAACGCCGACGGTGCGAGATCGCTGGGTCCGAAGCGCCGATGCCATGGCGTTGGCCCGATATCCCAGCTTCTTTGCGCAAGCTTCGACGCGCTCGATCATTTCTGGGGAGATCAGGTGGCGCTTCTCGGGATTGAGCCCGCGCGACACCGTTGACCAATGGACGCCAGCACACTTCGCGACATCAATGATTGTCTTACGCGACGACCGCTCCTGAAGCGCGGGTGACGTCTTCTTGGTGTTCTTGATTTTTTTGGGCATCGCCATCCAGCCTGCTCGCGCGCGTCGTCGTATCCGCTAACGATCACGTGAGAATGCCTTATCTTGCACAAATTGACAAACGTGTGCAGAGTTTCTTGACAAACGTGTGCACGGGAATGATGGTAGCGAAAATCCGCTGCATGCCTTGGTGCAGTGCAGCAGAAGCGCCCTAACGGCGTCGACGATCAGGGATGGAATGATGGAGAGCTTCGTCTATCAGGCGGCGCCCATGCGGGTCGTCTTCGGCTCGGGACGGCTGGCAGATCTGGCCGCCGAGCTCGACCGACTCGGCGTTAAACGCGCACTCGTTCTGACGACAGACCAGCAGAAATCTCACGGCGAGCAGATTGCCGCCCTGATCGGTGACAGAGCGGCGGGCGTCTATGCCGGTGCGGTGATGCATACGCCGGTTGATGTGACCGAACTTGCGATGCAGCAGGTCAAGGCTCTACAGGCCGACGGCATCGTCGCGGTGGGCGGTGGTTCGACCATCGGGCTAGGCAAGGCGATCGCGCTACGGACCGACCTGCCGCAAATCGTCGTACCGACCAGCTATGCCGGGTCCGAAATGACGCCGATCCTGGGTGAGACCCGCGAGGGACTGAAGACCACGCAATCGAGCCCGAAGATACTCCCCGAAACGGTCATCTACGACGTCGACCTGACACGCACATTGCCGCCTGCATTTGCCGTGACATCGGGCGTCAATGCAATCGCTCACGCTGTCGAAGCGCTCTATGCGCGCGATGCCAATCCGGTCGTGTCGTTGATGGCGGAAGAGGGCATTCGCCTGTTCGCCGGCGCGCTGCCGAAGCTTGCGGCTGGCGAGGACAACGCGGCGGCACGCGATGATGCCCTGCGCGCTGCCTGGTTGTGCGGCGCCTGTCTCGGCGCCGTCGGCATGGGGCTGCACCACAAGCTCTGCCATACGCTGGGCGGCACGTTCAATTTGCCACATGCCGAAACCCACACGGTGATCCTGCCGCATGCGATGGCCTATAATACTCCCGCCGTGCCGGTTGCGGCGGCTCGCGTCGCGCGCGCGCTTGGCGCCGGACAGGCCGCGCAGGGACTGTTCGATCTTACGCAGGGACTTGGCGCCAAAGTCGCGCTGCGCGATCTGGGAATGCCGAAGGACGGCATAGAACGCGCCGCCGACCTTGCCGTCAGCAATGCCTACTGGAACCCGCGGCCGCTGGAACGCGATGCCATCCGCGATCTGATCGCGCAGGCCTGGGCGGGCGAACCTCCGGTCGTAGCGGAGGCGTTGCGATGACGGCGACACGCACGCTCATCAAGTCAGCCACGATCCTGACAATGGACGACACGATCGGCGATCTCGCACAAGCCGACCTGCTGGTTGATGGCGATCGCATCGTCGACATCCGGCCGGGCCTCGATGCCGGTGATGCGGAGATCGTCGATGGTCGTGGCCGCATCGTCATTCCGGGCCTTGTCAACGCGCATATGCATACGTGGCAGACCGCCTTGCGCGGCTTCTCCGCGAACTGGACGCTTCCTGAATATTTCCGCCGGATGCATGCGGGACTGGCCACGGTCTTTCGTCCCCAGGATATCCATATCGGCACGCTGATGGGCGCGCTGAACCAGATCAATTGCGGCACCACCACGCTGGTTGACTGGTGTCACAACAACCCAACGCCTGCGCATAGTGATAGCGCCGTCGCGGCGCTGAAAGAGAGCGGCATCCGTGCCGCCTTCTTTCACGGCTCGCCGAAACCGGAGGCGGCGCCGGGGCAGCCGCACTTCTCCGAGGTTCCGCATCCGCGCCATGAGGTCGAGCGCTTTCTGGCAGGGGCACTGTCTAGCCGCAGTGATCGCGTCACGCTCGGGCTCGCGATTCTCGGCCCGCATTATTCGACCATGGATGTTGCCATCCATGATTTCGAACTGGCGCGTGAGTTCGATCTGATTGCCTCGATGCATCAGGGCGGAGGCCCGGCCAAGACGCCGGGTGGCTGGGCGAAGCTGATTGCAGCCGGTCTGGTCGGTCCCGGCGTCAACATCGTGCACGGCAACGATCTTCCAGACGATTTGCTGCGTCAGCTTGTCGATCTGGGCGTGTCGTTCTCAGTCACGCCGGAAAATGAAATGAATCAGGGCCACGGCTACCCGATCACCGGGCGGCTGTTGAAGCTGGGATCGCGGCCATCGCTCGGGGTCGATCTGGAATCGGTGCTGCCCGGCGACATGTTCAACGTTGGCCGCATCGCACTGTCGATGCAGCGTGCGCTAGACAACGCCGAGAGCCGGCGGGCCACGGGCGCCATCCCGGCTGCCACGACGATCACGACGCGTGAGGCCTTGCGCTGGATCACCATCGAGGGCGCTCGCATGCTCGGGCGTGAAGACACCATCGGTTCGCTCACACCGGGCAAGAAGGCGGATCTGGTCGTCATCAATGCCACCGACCTCAACCTCTGGCCGGTCCATGATCCGGTTTCTACGGTCCTGATGCAGTCCAGCATCGCCAATGTCGAGGCGGTCATGATCGACGGCATCTGGCGCAAGCGAGGCGGATACCTGCTGGCGGAGAACCTCGACCACAAAAAGAATGAACTCGAGCGATCAGGCATGCGCATCGTCTCCGAGATCGAACGTCAGGAGAAAGCGGCATGACAACCCCGTCGAGAGATCAAGCACAGGCCGTCGCCTGGATCGGTGTTGGCAAGATGGGCTTGCCGATTGCAGGCCGTATGGTGGAGGCCGGTATCCGCGTCACCGGTTACGACCCGGGCCAGCAGCGCATGGTGTTGGCACAGCAGCTTGGGCTTCAGACGGCCAACTCGGCCGCAGACGCCGCTGCAAACCACGCCATCATCTTCACATCGCTGCCCGACGATGCGGCGCTGCGTTCCGTGGTGCTCGGACCAGACGGCCTGCTGAACAAGCTGACACATGGTGCGGTTCTGATCGAGACGAGCACGGTCAGCGCCGAAATATCGGCTGAAGTTGGTGTTGCGGCGGAGGCGAGCGGCGTGGCCTATCTGCGGGCGCCAGTGTCCGGCAATGCAGCGATCGCGCATACCGGCGCGCTGACCTGCTTCGTGTCGGGACCCCGCGATGCGTTCGATGCGGTTCAGCCGTTGCTGGCGACGTTCACCCGCGCGCAAACCTATCTCGGCGTGGCTGAAGAGGCGCGATTTGCCAAGCTCGCGGTTAACCTGATGATCGCGGTGTCTGCCGGAATGATGGCCGAAAGCCTCGCGCTGGCGCGCAAGGGCGGAATCTCCTGGCCGGATATCCTCAAGGTCCTGGACGATAGCGCGGTCGCCTCGCCGATGGTCAAGTACAAGACGCCGCCACTGGCCACGCGCAACTTCGAGTCCACTTTCTCGTGCCGGCAGATGGCCAAGGATCTCGACCTCATCATCGGGGCCGGCCATCACGTCGGCGTACCACTGCAACTTGCAGCGCAGGTGCGGGAAATCTACGGATCGCTTGTTGCACAGGGAGATGGCGAATCCGACTTCATCGCCACCGTGCGCCATGTCGAGCGACTGTCGGGTCTCGGCGAGCCGAAGCTTGGGTGAGGGAAGGCCATGCGGAATTTCAACGCGAACACCATCACCGACGCCGTGCTCGATCGCATCACGGATGCTGGCCAGCCGCGGATCAGGCAGATCAGCGAGGCGCTGGTGCGCCATCTGCATGCCTTCGTCCGGGAGGTTCGGCCGACCCAGAGGGAATGGGAGCAGGGTATCGAATTCCTCACGCGCACCGGTCACATGTGCGACGATAAGCGCCAGGAGTTCATCCTGCTTTCGGATACGCTCGGAGTGTCGATGTTGGTCGATGCTATCAATCATGGTGCCGAAAAAGGTGTGACGGACACGACCGTGCTCGGGCCGTTCTTCGTCCAGGCGGCCCCGGAGAAGAAGCTTGGCGAAGACATCTCTGGGGGCATGGAGGGCGATCCGATGATTGTGACGGGATCGGTCTCGACGCCGGATGGCAAGCCGATCGCAAATGCGACAATCGACGTCTGGCACTCCGACGACGACGGGTATTACGATGTTCAGCAGCTCGACAAGATCGGCGATCTGGCGATGCGTGCGCGGTTTCATGCCGATGCCGAGGGCCGTTTCCGGTTCTGGTCGATCAAGCCAGCGGCCTATCCGATCCCGCATGACGGGCCGGTCGGCGATATGCTCACGGCTCAGGGGCGTCATCCGTGGCGGCCCGCCCATGTTCACTTCATGATCTCGGCGCCTGGCTTCGAGCAACTGGTGACGCATGTGTTCGTCGCGGGCGACAAGTATCTCGACTCCGACGTCGTCTTCGGCGTCAAAGATACGCTCATTCGCGAATTCGCCCGCAAAGATGCCGGCGAAGCTCCCGACGGGCGCATGCAGAACACGCCTTACTATCATTTGAATTACGATTTCGGTTTGAAGCCAGACGCCAACAAGGCGCATGCTGTCTAGCTAACAATGCGCATCAAGGGCCGCAGAGCCTGAGCGCTGATATGGAAGGGGAGGATGCTATGGGAGCGCCAGTGAGCGCCGAGACGGCCGTGGTCCGTCTGAACGAGATCATTGGGGCGCGCGCGACGATCGCGCGCGGCGTGCTCGATGATCACGGCCGCAGCGAGGCCTATCACGCCAGTCGTCCACCGGATGTCGTGGTGTTTCCGGAGACCACGCAGGAAATCGCTGAGATCGTGAAGCTCTGCGGCGAACTAGGCATGCCGGTCGTTCCATTCGGCGCGGGTACTTCACTCGAAGGCAATGCAGCATCGGTGGCTGGCGGCGTCTGTATCGATTTTGCGCGGATGAACCGCGTGCTCCGGGTGCATGACAAGGACCTCGACGTCGTCGTGCAGCCTGGCATCACCCGCAAGCAGCTCAACGCGCATCTGCGCGACACCGGATTGTTCTTTCCGATCGATCCCGGCGCCGATGCGTCGATCGGCGGCATGACCTCGACGCGCGCGTCCGGGACTATGGCCGTCCGCTACGGCACCATGAAGGACAACGTGCTTGCGCTCGAAGTCGTGCTGCCGGATGGGCGGGTGATCCGTACCAGCCAGCGCGCCCGCAAATCGTCAGCCGGCTACGATCTCACCCGGCTGTTCGTCGGCTCCGAGGGTACCCTCGGCGTGATCACCGAAATCACGCTGAAACTTCATCCCTGGCCGCAGGCGATCTCGTCCGCGGTCTGCAGTTTCGGGCGGCTCGATCAAGCCATCGATGCCGCGATCGAAGTGATCCAGTCGGGCATTCCCGTCGCGCGGATGGAACTGCTGGATGAAGTCATGATGCGCGGCATCAATGGTTATTCCAAACTTGGCTATCGCGAGGCGCCGACGCTGTTCTTTGAATTCCACGGCACCGAGGCGAGTGTCGCGGAGCAGGCCGAACTGGCGGAGGCGATCGCCGCCGAACATGACGGCCTGGGCTTCCAATGGGCGCGTGCGGCGGAAGACCGGACGAAGCTGTGGCATGCCCGCGATAACACGCTTTATGCGGGTCTCAGCCTGAAGCCGGGCGCCAAGGCCATGATTACGGATGTCTGCGTGCCGATCTCACGGCTGACGGAATGTCTGACCGAAACGCGCCGGGACATCGATGCCAACGGACTGATCGCGCCTGTGGTGGGCCATGTCGGCGACGGGAATTTCCATCTGCTGATCCTGATCGATCAGGACAATGCCGATGAAGTCGCGCGCGCCAAGGCGCTGCACGCGCGGTTGGTGGCGCGGGCGATCGCGATGGAGGGCACCTGCACCGGCGAACACGGCATCGGTACCGGCAAGATCGACTTCCTCCGGGACGAGCTCGGCGCCGCCGTCGATATCATGCGTGGCATTAAGGCGTCGATCGATCCGAAAGGCATGATGAACCCCGGCAAGATCTTCTTGCCCAATGCACCGGTGCTGGCATGACGCAGCTCGCTCAGTCCAAGGCTGCCGTGTCGATCGTTCAAGCAGCGCCGCCGCTGTTCGAACTGCGCGGCATCTCCAAGGAATTCCCGGGAGTGAAGGCACTCGATGATGTGTCGTTCTCGGTCTGGCCAGGCGAGGTGCACATGCTGCTCGGCGAGAACGGAGCAGGCAAATCGAGCCTGATGAAAGTGCTGTGCGGGGCCTATCGCGCCGATCACGGCTCGTTCCACTACAACGGCGAGACAGTCGAGATCGCGTCGCCGGCCGATGCGCAGAAGCTCGGCATCGCCGTCATCTTCCAGGAATTCTCGCTCGTCCCCTATCTCGACATCGCGCAGAACATCTTTCTCGGACGCGAGCCAGCAGGACGTGTTCCCGGCACGATCGATCGCAAGAAAATTCTGGCCGATGCCAGGCGTGTGCTGGATTCGATTGGATTCGACATCGATCCGGCGATCCGGATCGAGAAGCTGGGCGTCGCCCAGCAGCAGATGGTGGAGATTGCAAAGGCCATCAGCCAGAACGCGCGAATTCTCGTGATGGATGAGCCGACGGCGGCGCTGTCCGATCGCGAGACGGAATTGCTGTTCGCACTGATCGCGCGGCTCAAGGCAGACGGCGTCGCCATCATCTACATTTCGCACCGCATGGCGGAGGTGTTCTCGCTCGGTGACCGCATCACGGTGCTGCGCGATGGGCGTCGTATCGATGAAGTGAAACCCGGTGCCGTGTCATCGGACGATCTGGTCCGGATGATGGTCGGTCGCAGTGTCGATATGAGCTATCCACGGACCTTCGCCCAGGCCCCTGGCAAGGTCATGCTTGAGGTGAAGGGTCTCTCCTCTGCCTCGGGCATTGCGGGCATCGATCTGGTGGTGCGGCAAGGCGAGATCGTCGGGCTGTGCGGGCTGGTCGGCTCGGGGCGCACCGAAGTGGTGCGGGCCATTTTCGGAGCCGACAGGGCGACCGCGGGACAGATCCTGTTCGACGGCCGGGAGAAATCCGGCGGTCCGGACGAAGCAGCCAGACTGGGGCTCGCGCTGATTCCGGAAAGCCGCAAGGCCGAAGGTCTGGCTCTGATCCGCTCCGTCGGAGACAACCTGGTCGTTTCCGCGCTACGCAAGATTTTTCCGCGTGGCTTCTTTGATCATGGGAAATCCAGGCAGGTTGCCAATGATCTGATCCGGCAGTTGAGGATCGTGACCCCATCGGACAAGCAGGCCGTCGGTCTTCTGTCCGGCGGCAACCAGCAGAAGGTCGTCATCGGCAAATGGCTGGCCGCCGGCGCCAAGCTGTTCATCTTCGACGAACCGACACGCGGCATCGACGTCGGAGCCAAAGCCGAGATCTTCGCGCTCATCGACCGACTGGTCGCGGATGGTGCCGCTGCGCTGATGATCTCGTCGGAGCAGGCGGAAATCTGCCACGTCTGTGATCGCGCCTATGTCATGTGCGACGGACGGATCGCAGGTGAACTGGCTCGCCACGAACTGAGTGAGGAAAACATCGTGAAGTTGGGGATGCATCATGCGTGAACAAGCGATGGTATTGAACACCAATCCGCTTCAGCGGATTCCCGGCGTTGCCGTCATGCTGGTGCTGCTATGTGCTGTCTTCAGCCTGATGACGCCCGGCTTCCTGACGGTGCCGAATATTTCCAACGTGCTCGTCCAATCGACGATCCTGCTGATGCTGGCGCTGCCGATGACGCTGATCATCATGACTGAAGGTCTCGACCTGTCGATGGGCGCGGTCTTGACGCTGACCTCGCTGATCGTCGCCATCGTCGCTTTGGCCACTGGCTCGCTGCTGCTCGGTCTGCTTGCGGCAATGGCCGTTGGAATCTTGTTCGGGACGGTCAACGGCTGGCTGGTGGCCGTTGTCGGTATTCCACCCTTTGTCGCCACGCTGGGAACACTTGGCATGGCGCAGGGACTCTCGCTGATCGTCAGCGATGGCCAGAGCGTCGTCGGCATGCCGGCCGCCGTTCGGGGCGTCTATTCCGGAACGCTTGCCGGCGTTCCGCTTCCGATCGTACTGGCGCTGGGAAGCTACCTTGCCTTCCATGGATTGCTCTACCACACGCGTTTCGGGACTTACATTTTTGCGCTCGGCGGCAACCGTGAGGCGCTGAAATTCGCCGGCATCTCGGCCCGACGCTTGCTGATCCTCGTCTACGCGCTCGGCGGCGCCATGGTCGGCCTGGCCGGTCTCCTGATGACCGCGCGCATGAACTCCGGGCATCCAACCGCTGGCCTCGGTCTTGAGTTCGATGCCATTGCAGCGGTTGCCGTCGGCGGCACGTCGTTCGAACGCGGCAATGGTTGGCTGCTCGGCACCTTGCTCGGGGTGGTCACCGTGGGTGTGTTGCGCAACGGATTGAATCTGCTGGCGCTGCCGTCTTCCATTCAGGTGGCAAGCGTCGGCTTGCTGGTGATTGCAGCACTGTTCGTCGATGGATTGCGGAGCCGATCATGACCGATATCTCAAAGCCGATCACGGGCGGGCGAATGTTGCTTTCCGACGAGATGATCCAGGTGTTCTATCGCCTGCTCGCCGCGTTTCTGATCTGTGCGGCGCTGACCATCCTGACCAACTCGTTCTTCAGTCTCGGCAACATCCTCAACGTCCTGCGTCAGGCGAGTCTGCTGTTCTTCATTGCGTCGGGCCTGACGCTGGTGGTGCTGACAGGTGGCCTCGACCTTTCGATTGGTGCCAATGTCGCTATTTCCGCCTGTATTGCCGGGACGGTGATTCATCAGACGGGCTCACCGACCTTGGGGGTACTGACAGGCATCGGCGTCGGTGGCGCGGTCGGGATGCTCAACGGCGTGATGGTGACGGCGCTTCGAATCCCATCCTTCATTGCGACCTACGGGATGCTGTGGGTGCTGCACGGCATCACTTACTGGTACATGGGCGGAGAGACCATGCACGGCTTCCCGGCTGGCTTTCGTCAGATCGGCAGCGGCTATTTTCTCGGCCTTCCGATCCCGGTCTATCTGCTGCTGGTTTTCCTCGCGATCGGAACCATTTTCGCGCAGCGCACCACGTGGGGACAGGAAATCTACGCCATCGGCGCCAACCCGGTCGCCGCGCGGCTGTCAGGCATTCCCGTCGCTCGCCGGCTTCTGCTGGTCTACACAGTGTCGGGCGCAATGGCCGGGCTCGCCTCGATCATCTTTCTTGCACGACTGAACTCTGCCGAAGCCGACATCGGAGAAAGCCTGACACTGCCGGCGATCGCGGCGGTTCTGATCGGGGGCACCTCGCTGTTTGGTGGTCTCGGAACGGTGTTTGGCACGTTCGTCGGTGCACTCATTTTGACCCTGGTCCTCAATGGTATGAACCTTTTGTCGGTCAACGCGAGTTGGCAGCCACTGGTAACCGGCGTCATCGTCATTCTGGCAGTATGGCTGGATATGAAAACACGGCGCCGTGCGGCGTAAGTGTTCGATCTTAAAAACAAAACGGAGGGAACGACTATGAAGAAAGCCTATGGCGCGCTTGCTGCATTGCTTCTGACGACATCACTCTCATCTCACGCGTTCGCTGATGGCGAGACGATCGCGGTGTTTACGAAAAACCAGACCAATCCGTACTTCCAGACCGTGCGAGTCGGGTCCGACGCAGCCGCCAAGGCGATGAAGGCAAAGACGCTGCATTATATCCCGACCAAGCCGGACAGCATCCCGGAGCAGCTCAGCCAGATTGAGGACGTGGTGGTGAAGAAGCCGTCGGCGATCGTCTTCATCCCGGTCGACTACAAGGCGATGGTCCCCGGTGTCGAGAAAATCAATGATGCAAAGATCCCGGTGGTCAACGTGACCGATCGTTCCGCCGGCGGCAAGTTTGTCGCCTTTGTCGGCGCCGATGACTACAGTCTGGGTCTGGAGACCGGGCGCTATCTGCTGAAGACGCTGGGCGGCAAGGGCAACTTTGTGATCATTGAGGGCGTCAAGGGATCCTTGACGAGCATCGACCGCGTCCGCGGCTTCAACGACGCCCTGAAGGAAAACCCGGGCGCCAAGCTGCTTGCGTCGCAGCCGGGCAACTATCAGCGGCTGCAGGCGCTTCAGGTCATGGAGAATCTCATGCAGTCGAATACTCAGATCGACGGTGTGTTGGCTGCCAATGATGCGATGGCGATCGGTGCGATCGAGGCGCTCGACGGTGCCAATCGCAAGGCCCAGGTCATCGGGGTCAATGGCACCAAGGAGGCGATCGACGCGATCAAGTCCGGGAAGCTACTGGCGAGCGGCGACTACAATGGCTTCATGCAGGGATGTCTCGGCATGATGATCGCCATTCGTTCGCTGCGCAACGAGCCGGTGATCACTGAGATCGTTCTCAAGCCAACGGTGATCGGCAAGGAGAACTTTCAGCCCTACGACGTGCCGCTGGAATCGCGCACCTGTCCGAGCTGGGACGAGGCTGCGAAGCTCGGCACTAAATAACATCTGTGCCACCAGGACGGTCGCCGCGGAACGGCGGCCGTCTTCTGTCTTTCAGGAGCTACGCATGCTGTTTGCCATCCATGCCGTCGATCATGCCGGGGCGCTCGACAAACGCTTGTCTCACTACGAGGCTCACAAGGCCTTTTTGTCCGACACCTCGGCCGATGACGTGACGATCGTCATGTCTGGTCCGCTGACAGCCGATGACGGCCAGACCATGATTGGCAGTCTGTTTCTCGTCGAGGCCGCCGACCGCGCGGCGGTCGAAAGATTTCATCACGCCGATCCGTTCTTTGCCGCCGGCATCTGGCAGACGGTCACGATTACCGGCTTCCTGCGCCGACAGGGATAACCGGAATGGAGGCCGGCGCCCTGCCTGTCGGTGAGGCAGTCGTTCGGCATTTGTACACCGACAACGACATCAGCCCGGGGTCTGATGGGACCCCGGGCTGGTTTTACGATGAGCTGAACCGTAACGATTAGCCGAACTGGTTCATCGTGTTGTGCGCGCCGCCCGCCTTCAGGGCTGCTTCACCGGCGAAGTATTCCTTGTGCTCGTCGCCGATGTCCGAACCAGCCATGTTCTGATGCTTCGCGCAGGCGATGCCTTGACGGATTTCCGCGCGCTGGACGTTCTTGACGTAGCCCAGCATGCCCTGTTCGCCAAAATACTCCTTGGCGAGGTTGTCGGTGGACAGCGCAGCCGTGTGATAGGTCGGCAGCGTGATCAGGTGATGGAAGATGCCGGCACGCTTGGCTGAATCAGCCTGGAATGTCCGGATCAGCTCGTCGGCTTCGACCGCCAGCGGCGTGCTGTCGTACTCCACCTTCATCAGTTCGGCCCGGTTGTACTTGCTGACATCCTTGCCGGCTTCCTTCATCGCGTCATAGACCTGCCAACGGAAGTTCAGCGTCCAGTTGAACGACGGCGAGTTGTTGTAGGCCAGCTTCGCATTCGGGATCACCTCACGAACGCGATCAACCATCTTGGCGATCTGTTCGATGTTCGGCTTCTCGGTTTCGATCCACAGCAGATCGGCGCCATTCTGCAGCGAGGTGATGCAGTCGAGCACGCAGCGGTCCTGACCCGTGCCTTCACGGAACTGGTAGAGATTGCTGGCCAGACGCTTCGGGCGCATCAGCTTGCCATTACGCGTAATGACGACGTCGCCGTTGCCGATCTTTGAGGCGTCGATTTCCTCGCAATCAAGGAAGCTGTTGTACTGGTCGCCGATGTCACCCGGCTTGTGGCTGACGGCGATCTGCTGGGTCAGGCCAGCGCCGAGCGAGTCGGTGCGGGTGACGATGATGCCGTCTTCGACGCCCATTTCGAGGAAGGCGTGGCGACAGGCGCGGATCTTCGCGAGGAAGACTTCGTGCGGCACGGTAACCTTGCCGTCCTGATGGCCGCACTGCTTCTCGTCCGAGACCTGGTTCTCGATCTGCAGCGCACAGGCGCCGGCTTCGATCATCTTCTTGGCGAGCAGATAGGTCGCTTCAGCATTGCCGAAGCCAGCATCGATATCGGCGATGACGGGAACGACGTGGGTCTGGAAGTTGTCGATCTTGTTGATCAGTTCTTCTTCCTTCGCCTTGTCGCCAGCCTTGCGGGCCGCGTCGAGGCTGCGGAAGATGTCGTTGAGCTCGCGGGAGTCAGCCTGACGCAGGAAGGTGTAGAGCTCCTCGATCAGAGCCGGGACCGAAGTCTTCTCGTGCATCGACTGATCCGGCAGCGGGCCGAATTCCGAGCGCAGCGCCGCGATCATCCAGCCCGAGAGGTACAGGTAGGTGCGATCGGTGGTGCCGAAATGCTTCTTGACCGAGATCAGCTTCTGCTGCGCGATAAAGCCGTGCCAGCAGCCGAGCGACTGGGTGTACTTGGTGGTGTCTGCATCATAGGCGGCCATGTCGGCACGCATCAGCGATGCCGTGTAGCGTGCAACGTCGAGACCGGTCTTGAAGCGGTTCTGCAGGCGCATGCGTGCGACGGCCTCGGCGGTCACGCCGTTCCAGGTGTCCTTGGTCTTGAGCAGCGCCGACGCCGCCTCGACTTCGCTCCGATAGGAGCCTGTGCCGAGGATGGTCTGGTTGCTGATCCCGCGTGGCTGGAAGTTCATTGTCTCGATCCCTTTGGCTGACGAAAAACCTGTCCTTGGTTGTAAGCGCGGGATTGTCAGCCGCTAGACGGAACGCAGATAACTTGTCATACTTTACAAATATCGCGTGTAATTCTGTAAGATAATTACAAAGTATTGGAGTGCGCAATGGCCGCCTCGGCAGGTCGATCGGTGTTCATGGGACCGCGAATCCGGCGGCTTCGGCGCGATTTGGGCCTGACTCAGGCCGATATGGCGGCCGATCTCGAGATTTCCGCGCCTTACGTCGCGCTGCTGGAGCGCAACCAGCGGCCGATGACGGCGGACATGCTGCTGCGCCTGGCGCGCACCTACACCATCGATCTGGCCGATCTCGCCGGCGATGGCGGCGCCGACAATACGGCGCGGATGCAGTCGATCCTGAAAGAGCCGATGTTCTCGGACATCGATATCCCGGCGCTCGAAATCAGCGATCTCGCGGTGAGCTATCCCGGCATGGCCGAGGCTTTTCTGCGCCTCTACACGGCCTATCGCGAGGAGCAACTCGCGCTGGCGGACAGGCGCGCGCCGGCGCTCGCGGGCGGTGCATTGCAAGCGGGGAGCGAGGGCTATGATGCCAACGATCCCGTCGCCGAGGTCCGGCGTTTTCTCGCCGCACGTCGCAACAATTTCGCGGGTCTCGACGACGCGGCCGAGCGTCTCGTGCAGGCGACGTCGGGCCCGAGCGGTTTCGTCGAGCGTCTCAAGACCCGACACAGGCTGCAAGTGCGCTATCTGCCGCCGGACGTCATGCTCGGCTCGGTGCGACGATTGGATCTGCATCGGAAACAATTACTACTTGAGGACTCGCTCGACACCGCAAGTCTCAATTTCCAGCTGGCGCAGCAACTCGCCTATCTCGAAATGGAAAACGAGATCGGCACCGCGCTCGAAGACGGCCAGTTCACCACCAAGAGTGCCGAACTGCTGGCGCGCCGGGCGCTCGCGGGTTACGCCGCTGCGGCGCTCATCATGCCCTATGCGGCTTTCGCGCGCGCCGCCGAGACCCGTCGCTACGATCTCGAAGCACTGGCGCGCCAATTCGGTGCCAGCTTCGAACAGACCGCGCATCGCATCACGACCTTGCAGCGGCCGGGCGCCGAGAAAGTCCCGTTCTTTCTCATCCGCGTCGACCCCGCTGGCAACATCTCAAAGCTGCTCGACGGCGCCGGCTTTCCATTTGCCAAGCACGGCGGCGCGTGCCCGCTGTGGTCAGTGCATGACGTTTTCAAAACGCCGCGCCAGATCGTCACGCAGTGGCTGGAATTGCCGGATGGGCAGCGCTTCTTTTCGATCGCCCGCACCGTCACGGCTGGCGGTGGTGGTTACGGCGCACAACGCGTCGAGCGCGCCATCGCGATCGGTTGCGCAGCCGAATATGCGGGCCAGTTGATCTATACGCGCGACGCGGCGGCGCCGCGCGCCGATGCGCCCACGCCGATCGGCGTCGCATGCCGTGTCTGTCACCGTCCGCGCTGCGCCGCGCGTTCGGCGCTTCCGATCGGGCGCGAGTTGTTGCCCGATGATTTCAGGACGCTGAACGTTCCGTTTGGCTTCTCGGCGGACTGAAACGGCTCAGGCCTGCTCGGCCGCAGCTTCCTCGGCATTGGGATCGCCGGGCGCCGTAGCCCACGCCAGTTCGACCAGCGTCACGATGCGCCGACCGGCGCCATCAAGCTGGCACACGATGAGGCCCTGCTCCTCGATATAGTTCAGCAGGCGCTGTGCACGGCGCAGCGAATGCGAGCCGTAGGCGCGGGCGATCGCGGCATTGCTCGGGCAGGGCCAGCCTTCCTTGGCGGCGCGGGCGATCATCATGAAAACGCCCTGCATATCCTCCGGCAGAATCGAGGCGCGGACCGAGACGTCTTGCCAGCCGTCATCGTTGGTCATGTCGGAGTCGAGCCCGGCGCGGGCGCGTGTCAGCATGCGGCGGAAGTCGTCGAGGTCCGGCACGGCGGCACCGAGACCCTCGATGCGGCAGCGGACCACGAATTCCTGATAGAGCACGCCGACCACCCGGAAGCCTGCATCGGGCTCCGCCATCAGGGCCTGCAACACGCGGTCGACGCGCATGCGCCGCTCCGCCAGTTCCTCGGCGCTGATCGGCGTCTCCGCCACGTCCGGCCGAATTTCCAGCGCTGCGGACTTCGCCGCCATGAGCTGGCCAAGCAGATCCGGCGATGACGGTGCGCGGCGCTGCGGCCGCACCGGCTCCGGCGGGGGCGCTGCGAGAATCGTGGCGCGGACGTCGTCGAGTGTCGCTTCCGGCAGCGGCATCAGGCGTGGGGTCGCATTGCGCGGACTTGTTTCGGTGACGCCGATGCGCAGGCCCAGCGGACGACGGGAGAGGGCGGGACCCAACGCCATGAACTGGCCGCGCTCGAGGTCGCGGAAGGATTCGGCCTGCCGTCGCTCCATGCCGAGAAGATCGGCGGCGCGTGCCATATCGATATCGAGGAAGGTGCGACCCATCAGGAAATTCGACGCTTCGGCCGCGACGTTCTTGGCGAGCTTCGCCAGTCGCTGTGTCGCGATGACGCCGGCAAGGCCGCGTTTGCGGCCGCGGCACATCAGGTTGGTCATGGCGCCGAGCGATAGCTTGCGGGCTTCGTCGGACACCTCGCCGGCAACGGCCGGGGCGAACAGCTGTGCCTCGTCCACCACCACGAGCATCGGATACCAATGGTCGCGAGGCGCGTCGAACAGCCCGCCCAGAAAGGCGGCGGCGCGGCGCATTTGATTCTCGGCATCCAGCCCTTCGAGATTGAGCACTGTGGAGACGCGGTGCATGCGCGCGCGCTCGCCGGCGACCTGCAACCCGCGTTCGGTATGCGCCTCGGCATCGATCACCAGATGACCGAATCGCTCCGCCAGCGAGACGAAATCGCCTTCAGGGTCGATGATGGTTTGTTGCACCCATGGGGCGCTCTGTTCGAGCAGGCGGCGCAGCAGATGCGATTTTCCGGAACCCGAATTGCCCTGTACGAGCAGACGCGTCGCCAGCAGTTCCTCAAGGTCCAGAGCCGCCGGGGCGCCTGACGTCGTATGCCCCATCTCGATCGCAACGGTCATGTCTCGACTCAGGTCTCCTTGTAGAGAGGGCTTACCAACCCGGCCACAGCGCGTCGAGCGGCGCACGGCTATCATCCCGTGTTCCGCGCAACTCTCACCAAGTAAATCGCGACAGCGAATCGGCGATTGTCCTGCGTACGGCGCAGCCCGGCTTCGCCAGTGACGATCTCAAGCCGTTTCCGATCTTGCCGCATGCAATCTATCGGTTCGCCGATGCCAGGGCCGCCTATCTCGCGGTGATCGAATCCTTGCGCGATCGGATTGTGTTCGATCCGCGGCGAAACATGTGTAGACAGCAAATCCCGCGTGACGTTGCCGTGACGTCCGCAAGGCAGGGACATCGCTGGAATCTTCGGGCGCCGCAGTCACCAAACATTTGATTTGGAATTCTTCCAGTTTCAGGGGAGGGTTGCTGCAACGGCGATATGCGCCACGACCCGGGGAAATGCGATGGCAAGCCTCACGATCAATGGACGAACCTACGAGATCGATGCAGAACCGGACACGCCGTTGCTATGGGCGATCCGCGAAAATGCCGGGCTGACAGGGACAAAATACGGATGTGGCGTCGCCCAATGCGGCGCCTGCACCGTTCATGTCGATGGCCAGCAGGTCCGTTCCTGCAGCATGGCGCTCAGTGAGGCGATCGGAAAGCAGATCACGACGATCGAGGGCCTTGCGTCCGAGGGGGCCGTGCACAAGGTGCAGCAGGCCTGGATCGATCATGATGTGCCGCAATGTGGTTACTGCCAGAGCGGCATGATCATGGCAGTTGCAGCGCTGCTGGAGACAGTGCCGCAGCCGACCGATGAGGATATCGACCTCGCCATCACCAATATCTGCCGTTGCGGCACGTTCCAGCAGGTCCGTGAAGCGATTCACGCCGCTGCAAGCGCTTGAGGAAGATGGTCATGGGTCATGCTCCGCAACTCAATCGCCGTTCGTTTGTCCTGGGAACTGCTGCTATCGGCAGTGGCCTCGCGCTCGGTATTCCCTTTGGCGGGCCGACCGCAGTCTATGCGGCCGATGGTACGCCTGAGGTCAATGCCTGGGTGGTGATCCGGCCGGATGAGACCGTTGTCGTGCGTATCGCGCGGTCCGAGATGGGGCAGGGAACGCTCACGGGTCTGGCGCAATTGGTCGCAGAAGAACTCGAATGCGACTGGTCCAGGGTGACGACGGAATATCCCACGCCCGGGCAAAGTGTCGCACGCAAGCGCGTCTGGGGGGACTTTTCCACCGGCGGCAGCCGCGGCGTTCGCACTTCGCATGATTACGTCCGCAAAGGCGGCGCGGCTGCGCGCCTGATGCTGATCCAGGCGGCAGCCAATGAGTGGGCCGCGCCCGTGTCGGAATGCGCCACGAGCAAGGGCGTTATCACCCACGTCCCGTCGGGGCGCACCATCACTTACGGCAAGGTCGCGGAAGCGGCTGCTAAGCTGCAGCCGCCGGCCGACGTCAAGCTGAAGGATCCCAAGGACTGGACCATCGCCGGCAAACCGCTGAAGCGGCTCGATACGGTCGAGAAAACCAACGGCAAGATGGTCTACGGCGCCGATATCAAGCTGCCGGGAATGCTCAATGCCGCGATCAAGGATTGCCCGGTGTTCGGCGGCACGCTGAAGAGCTTCGACGACAGCAAGATCCTTGGCATGAAAGGCGTCAAGAAGGTCGTGCGCGTCGGCGAGAGTGCCGTGGCTGTGGTCGCCGATACGTGGTGGCACGCCAAGTCGGCGCTGGAGGCGATGCCAGTCGTCTGGGACGATGGCAAGAACGCCAGCGTGTCCAGCGAGTCCATCGGCAAGTGGCTGCAGGAAGGCCTGGACGCTGCGCAGCCCGCTTTTGTCGGCAACAAGGCTGGCGATGTCAAAGCAGCGTTTGCGGGTGCTGCGAAGACGGTGGAAGCGGTCTACGCCTATCCCTATCAGAACCACGCCACCATGGAGCCGATGAACGCGACGGTGCTCTATACGGCGGAGAAGTGCGAGGTCTGGACCGGGACGCAGAACGGCGAAGCCGTGTTTGCGGCCGCAGTCGAAGCGTCAGGCCTGCCGAGCGACAAATGCGAGGTCTACAAGATCATGCCGGGCGGCGGCTTCGGCCGGCGCGGCATGACCGATTACGTCCGTCAGGCGGTGGCCATCGCCAAGCAGATGCCCGGCACGCCGATCAAGCTGATGTGGTCGCGCGAAGAGGACATGCTGCACGGCCGCTATCATCCCATTACGCAAAGCAAGCTGGTCGGCGCCTTTGATGCCGATAACAATCTGATCGGTTTGCACATGCGGATCTCAGGCCAGTCGATCCTGGCCAGTGTGCGTCCCGAGGGAATGCAGAATGGGATGGATCCCGTCACTTTCCAGGGTCTGAATGCCAGCGGTGAGGCAGCGATCGGTTACACTGTTCCGAATTTGCTTATCGACCATTCCATGCGCAACCCGCATGTGCCGCCGGGCTTCTGGCGCGGCGTCAACGTCAACCAGAATGCGATCTATCTCGAAAGCTTCATGGACGAGCTCGCGCATTCGGTCGGTCAGGATCCGCTCGAATTTCGCCGCAAGCTGATGACCAAGCATCCGAAGCATCTCGCGGTGCTCAATGCGGTTGCGGAGAGGATCGGCTGGACGACGCCGGCGCCGCAAGGCGTGTTCCGCGGCATCTGCCAGCACATGGGCTTCGGCAGCTATGTTGCGGCTGCTACGGAGATTTCGGTGACGGGCGGCAACAAGATCAAGATCCATCGCATCGTTGCCGCTACGGATCCCGGTTACGCGGTGAATCCTTGGCAGATCGATCGACAGATCGCCGGCTCGTTCGTCTATGGTCTCTCGGCACTGTTCTATGGCGAATGCACTGTGAAGGGTGGTCGCATCGAGCAGGAAAACTTCGACACCTATCAGTCGATGACCATGAAGGAGATGCCGAAGGTCGAGTCGATCCTGATGCCATCGGGCGGCTTCTGGGGCGGCGTCGGCGAACCGACGATCTGCGTGGCGGCGCCGGCCGTGTTGAATGCCTATTTTGCCGCGACCGGCAAGCGCATCCGTTCCGTGCCGCTGAAGAATTACGACATCATCTTTGCGTAACTGACGCGTCGCCATGCTTGCTGCCCATCACTGGATTTCACTCATGAAGACGTTGCGTACCTCACTTGCGATCGGGCTGATGGTCACCTCGGCGGCGCCGGTCCGGGCGGCATCGGCGCCGCCGCCTGGAGCGGCCTCGTGCTCCGGCTGCCATGCGGCGACATCGCAGGCCATCCCGAACATCTATGGGCGCGATGCCGATGCGACGCGCTCCACATTGCTGGCCTTTCGCAATGGGTCGATGCCGGCCACAGTGATGACGCGGATCGCCAAGGGCTTCTCCGAAGACGAAATCGGGTCGATTGCGGCCTGGCTGGCAACGCAGAAATAGCATGACCCACAAAAATCATACCTCACGACGGGAGTTTCTTCGCACTGCCGCTGCCGCGACGGCATCCCTTGCGCTGGCATCGCCAAGCCTGGCGCAATCGCCTGCGCGGGTCGTCGTGATCGGCGGCGGCTTCGGTGGCGCCAGTTGCGCCCGCGCGCTTCGGCAGCTCGATCCGTCGCTGGATGTCACGCTGGTGACGGCCGATCGCCAATATGTCGCGTGCCCGTTCAGCAACGAGGTCATTGCCGGTGACCGCGCCATCGAGGCCCAGCAATTCACCTACGAGAAAACCGCTGCCGCCGGCATCAAAGTCGTCGTGCAAATGGTGCAGACGATCGACCCGCAGGCGCGCACGATCGGTCTCGCCGATGGATCGACGTTGCGCTACGACCGGCTGGTTCTGTCTCCCGGAATCGATCTGCGCTTCGATGCGCTGCCGGGCTATGACGAAGCTGCAGCATCGCGCATGCCGCATGCCTGGAAGGCCGGTGAGCAGACGCTGCTGCTGCGACGCCAGTTGGAAGCGATGGACGATGGCGGCGTGGTTGCCATCGTCGTTCCCGCCAACCCCTTTAGGTGTCCTCCGGGCCCCTATGAGCGCGCGAGCCTGATCGCGCACTACCTCAAGACCCGAAAGCCGCGGTCGAAGCTGATCATTCTCGACTCGAAAGACGCGTTCTCGAAACAGCGGCTGTTTCAGGCTGCATGGCAGGAGCTGTATCCGGGATTGATCGAATGGGTCGCGCTGTCGCAGGGCGGCAAGGTCACGTCGGTCGATCCGGCGACCAATACGCTGGTGACCGATTTCGCGACACATCACGTTCAGGTGGCCAATGTCATTCCACCGCAGCGCGCCGGACGCATCGCGGAGATTGCCGGCGTCACCGATAAATCCGGCTGGTGTCCGATCAATCCCGTCAGCCTCGAGTCCACACAGGTGCCGAACATCCATGTGATCGGCGATGCCTGCATTGCCGGTGCCATGCCCAAATCCGCATTCTCGGCGAATGCGCAGGCGAAGACCTGTGCCGGCGCGATCGTGGCGTTGCTGGCGGGGGCGACGCCGACGTCGCCGAAGCTGATCAACACTTGCTACAGTCTGGTCGCGCCCGACTACGGCATTTCCATCGCGGGCGTCTACCAGCCCCGCAACGGCCTGTTTGCAGATATCGAAGGCGCGGGCGGTACGAGTCCGCTGGATGCGCCACGTGATGTCCGGGCCCGCGAAGCGATCTATGCACGGTCCTGGTTCGAGACGATCGGAGCAGAGGTCTTTGGTTAGTCGCCGCCGCGCATCGACACTGTTGTCGGCGAGCGTGGCGACGCTGCTGCTGACTGCTCCGGTCCGTGCGAGTGAACTTGTCCCTTATGCGGTGATTGGCAATGCGATTCCGCTGCCCCTGGCGGGCGCGGTCGGCGACGCGTCGGCGGGCAGAGCGATCGTCGTCAACCGGACCTATACGTGCCTGCTCTGTCACAGCGGTCCATTTACCGAACAGAGATTCCAGGGCGATCTTGCGCCAAGCCTTGCCGGCGCCGGCAGCCGGTGGTCGGAAGGCCAGTTGCGGTTGCGGCTGGTGGATGCCTCACGCCTCAATGCCGCGACCATCATGCCGTCCTATTATCGTGCAGATGGGTTACAGCGTGTCGGGGATGCATGGCTTGGCAAGCCGATCCTGTCGGCGCAACAAATCGAGGACGTCGTCGCTTACCTGACAACGCTGCAGAACCCATCATGACGAAAGCAATCCATGGCTGAGCTCGATCGATCGACTCGCCGCCAGTTTCTGGCGACGGCCGGTGGCGCTGCGCTCGGCGCGGTATCACTCGTGCATGTCAGCCCGGCGCGTGCGACGCCGGACGCTATGAAGGCGGCTATCCGCGATGTCGTCAAAGGCGCGGCGGTGCGCCCCGGCAAGGTAAAGCTCGACGTCCCGCCGCTGGTCGAGAACGGCAACACGGTGCCGCTCACGGTCACGGTGACGAGTCCGATGAGTGATGCGAATCACGTGGTCAGTATCCACATTTTCAACGAGAAGAATCCGCAGCCCAATGTCGGCAATTTCTATATCTCTCCGCGCGCAGGCCGTGCGCAGATATCGACGCGCATCCGGCTTGCCGATACGCAAACACTGACGGCCATTGCGAAACTCTCCGATGGCTCGTTCTGGTCGACGACCGCCGATGTCGTGGTCACGCTCGCGGCGTGCACCGAGGAGGCAACCTGATGGCATCCGCGCTGATCAACGTTCCCGCCACGGCCAGGCGTGGCGATATCATCGAGGTCAAGACGCTGATGTCCCACATCATGGAGACCGGCTTTCGCCATACCGTGACCGGCGAGGCCATCCCGCGCAACATCATCACCAATTTCACCTGCCGTTATAATGGCGATGAAGTGTTCCGGGCCGATCTGTTTCCCGCGTTCTCGGCCAATCCCTTCATCTCCTTCTTTACGGTCGCCACCGAGAGCGGAAAATTCGAATTCCAATGGATCGGCGACAACGGATTTCAGGAAACCGCGTCGGCCAGCATCACGGTCACATGAGGCGACTGCGAAATATCAGCCTGTCGTTGCTGGCAGCCGTCGCCTTCACGTCGCTCATCGAGGCGGCGGAGATCGCGCCGGGCGAGCGACGCTCCGGTGCCAGTTTCATGTCCGTCGAAACCCAGGCCATGCAGAACGACGCCACGGCCAATCCCGGCATGCTGGGGGTGCTGGATGGCGAGGCGCTGTGGATCCGGAAGCCCGTTGCCGGCCGTGCTTGCGCGGATTGCCACGGTGATGCCAGCAGCATGCGCGGCGTCGCCGTGCGGTACCCGGTATTCGACGACAAGCTCAATCGCCCGGTCGATCTCGAACAGCGCGTCAATCTCTGCCGTGTCGATCATCAGCAGTTGCCGCCGCTCGCCGATGAAAGCCGCGATCTGCTGGCGCTGACCGCATTGATCGGCCGGCAGTCCCAGGGGATGCCGATCGAGACGGGTGCCGATTCACGTCTGCAGGCATTCATCGACAAAGGCCGCGATGCCTTCATGCGGCGTCAGGGGCAGTTGAATCTGGCATGCACGAACTGTCACGACGACAACTGGGACAAACGTCTCGCCGGCTCCGCGATCACGCAGGCCCATCCAACGGGCTATCCCGTCTATCGGCTGGAGTGGCAGGGGCTTGGCTCTCTCAAGCGCCGCCTGCGCAATTGCATGATCGGCGTGCGGGCGCAGCCTTACAGCGCCGACGCGCCTGAGATGGTCGAGCTTGAACTCTATCTGATGTCGCGCGCGCGCGGCATGGCAAGCGAAACTCCCGCTGTCAGGCCGTGACGTATCGAATGTCTGTAAGGGTGCCCGCGGGCTCCAGGTCAGGTCGTTTCCTTCGGTATCTCGAACACCAGACACGTCGTGGTGGCATGGGCGATGAGTCGGCCCTTGGAATCCGTGATGCGCGCTTCCGCTGTTGCCGCGCGGCGGCCGACATTCAGCGTCTTGCCTTCGGTGCGAACGGCGCCAGAATCCTTGCTCATCCCGCGGATGAAGCTGATCTTGAATTCCAGAGTGGTGTAGCCGGTGCCGACAGGCAACATGGTGTGCACGGCGAGGCCCATCGCCGAATCCAGCAGGATCGCCGCGTAGCCGCCATGTACCGAGCCGATCGGATTGTAGTGCCGGAAGCCGGGGACGCTGTGAAACACGACAACGCCAGGTTTTGCGGTCGAGTCGAACGGCTCGACATTCTCCATGATCGGCGGTTGCGGCAACTCGCCGGAGAAGATCTTGCGCACGAAATCGAGCCCGGGCATCGAGGCCATCAGGCTGGTGGGCACGACGTCGTAACGGGGTGTGGGTGCGTCGGTCATGGATCATTCCCGGCAATTTTGATGATGATCATCATACAAAAGGTGGCGCCGTGTGTCATCTTCTCTGCGTCCAGGACGAAAATGGCCGGGATGATCCCGGCCATGGCGTCTTGATTCCGCAAACTGAAATGAGAGCTACGACGCCTTGTTCGCCCGCATCAGATCCGCGAACCGCTTGAACAAATAATGCGAGTCGCGCGGACCGGGGGAAGCCTCCGGGTGATACTGCACCGAGAACACCGGCTTGCCGTCGAGCTGGATGCCGCAATTGGATCCGTCGAACAGCGAGATGTGGGTCTGCGTTGCGCCCTTGGGCAATGTCGCTTCATCCACCGCAAAGCCGTGGTTCATCGAGGTAATTTCCACCTTGCCGGTGGTCTCGTCCTTGACCGGATGATTGGCACCGTGATGGCCCTGATGCATCTTCTTGGTCTTGGCGCCCACGGCAAGGCCGAGCATCTGGTGACCGAGGCAGATGCCAAATGTGGGCACGCCGGAATTGATCACCTGCTTGATGACGGGCACGGCATATTTGCCGGTCTCGGCGGGATCGCCGGGACCATTCGACAGGAACACGCCGTCCGGCTTCAGCGCCATGATCTCTTCTGCCGAGGTCGTGGCC
Organism: Tardiphaga sp. 37S4; assembly: GCF_021044645.1. Lineage (NCBI taxonomy): Bacteria > Pseudomonadati > Pseudomonadota > Alphaproteobacteria > Hyphomicrobiales > Nitrobacteraceae > Tardiphaga > Tardiphaga sp. 37S4. The sequence goes on from NZ_CP088008.1 coordinate 770,856, forward strand.
GGAACGACCGTGACCTTGCAGCCTTCGCCTGCCAGCAGGCGTAGAATGTTGCGCTTGATGCCGTAATCGATGGCGACAACGTTGAATTCAGGATTGGTCTGGCGGCCGAAGCCCTTTTCCCATTCCCAGGGAGTCTCGTCCCAGGTGAAGCGCTGGGCGGATGTCACCATCGGCACCAGGTCCATGCCTTCGAGGCCGGGCCATTCGCGCGCTTCTTCCTTCAGGCCGTGCAGATCGAATTGGCCGTCCTTCGCGTGCACAAGCACCGCATTGGGCATGCCCTTGTTACGGATCAGCGCGGTCAGGGCGCGGGTGTCGATGCCGGAAATGCCGATGATGCCGCGCGCCTTCAGCCAGGCGTCGAGATGCCGGGAAGAGCGGTAATTCGACGGGTCGGTGATCGCCGAGCGCAGGATCACGCCGCGGGCGCCTGGCGTCGCCGCCATGTTCACCGTCTCGATATCCTCGTCGTTGGTGCCGACATTGCCGATATGCGGGAAGGTGAAGGTGATCAGCTGCCCGGCATAGGATGGATCGGTGAGGATTTCCTCATATCCGGTCATCGCCGTGTTGAAGCAGACTTCGCCCACGGCCTGGCCTTCCGCGCCGAGGCCGAAGCCCTCCAGCACGGTGCCATCGGCGAGCACGAGGAGCGCGGTCGGTTTGTGGTCCGGCCAGGCTGAAGATGTTTCTGAGGGGGTCATGAGGGGACTACATAGTCCGCGCATCCGCCGCCGTCAAAGCCGGAAAGGCCGGATTCACACGTCAACCATGGCCTGGCAGGGTTAGCAATCGGCGCTTTGCCCGATCAACGGGCCCGGACAGAGCTTCATTAAGGAATAACATCTTATCTGGCAGAATTGTGGTGTTCCGGTTGTCCGGCGAAACCTGCACGCCGATAGCGCGTAATTTGCAGAATGAGATGTAAAATCAACTAATTATAATTACGGATGCTTGCCGGAACTCACTTTCGCCGGTAGCAAGCTACGACTTCCCGTATTTCCGGATATTTCAGTGCAGTTGGACTATTTCGCCAAGATGGCCGCGCGCTCGGCCGTCGCGCCTGCGCGATGGCGCAGGCCTTTTCTGACCTTCCTCGATGGGATCGAGAAGGGCTGGACGATTCCTGTGCTGATCGTCGGCTTCGCGGGAATCTGGCTGCTGTTTCTGGTGATCGCCTATCAGAGCGGCGATCTACATGCGGATGCGCTGGAAACCTGGACGCTTGGGCGCGAATTCGCATGGGGTAATCCCAAACATCCGCCCTTGATGGGCTGGGTCGCGCGGCTGTGGACGCTGATTTTCCCGCTGACCGACTGGTCGTTCCAGTTGCTGTCGATGACCAATGCCGCGGTGGCGCTCTGGGCTGTCGATCTGATTGCACGCCGCTTCGTGCGCGGCGATTCGCGAGCCGTCGTGCTGCTGCTGCTGATGCTGCTTCCGGCCTACCAGTTCCATGCCCAGCGCTTCAACGCGAACACGGTGCTGCTCGCGGTCTGGCCGCTGGCGACCTATTGCTTCCTGCGCTCCTTTGAAACGCGCGCTATCGGCTGGGCTGCCGCCGCCGGCGTCCTGTCCGCGCTGGCGATGCTCGGCAAATATTATTCGATCTTCCTGATCGCCAGCTTCGCGCTGGCAGCGATCGTGCATCCGCAGCGGGCGGTCTATTTCAGGTCCTGGGCACCGTGGGTCTCGACACTTGCCGGGCTCATTGCCCTTGGGCCGCACATCCATTGGCTCGTGATGACCGGTGCTGCGCCGTTCGCCTATGCCATACAGGTTCACGGCGGCATCGACTTTGGTCAGTCACTCATCGAAGCCAGCATGTTTTTGCTCGGTCTCGCGGCGACGCTGGCGCTCCCGGCCATTGTCTGGGTTTTATCGGCCGAGCTGCGCCTGAAGTACTTTTCGGCCGATTTCCGTGCCATGGGTCCGGGGTTGTTGCTGCTGTTCTGGGTGTTCATCGGCACGGTGCTGCTGCCCGTTATGACTACCGTCACGCTTGGCACCGACATGCCTTCGCTATGGGCGCTCCAGGGTTTGTTCCTGCCTGCCGTTTTGATCGTTTGCGGCGCCCGCTTCACGCTCGAACGCCTGTATGTGGTCAATATGGTGGTGTTCGTCGCCGGCATCGCCATCATCGCAACCATTGTGGCTGCTCCGATCCATGCGATTTACCGCAATAGCATCAATCCTAACGAGCGGACTTACTATCGGCTGGCCGCTCAAGAGCTGACGGACCGGTGGCACCAGATGACAGGCCGGCCGATGCCGCGGATCAGTGGCGACGACGGGCTGGCATTCGCGACGGCCTTTTACAGCCCTGACCATCCCGTCTACAGCCGCCCGTTCCAGTTCCAGTACACTTGGGGCATGCCGCGCGCGACGACGCTGCAGAAGGGGTGGGCTTCGATGTGCTTTGCGACAGATAGCGATTGCCTGATGTGGATGGGCAAGGTCGCGATGCTCGAGCCGCGGCACGTCAGGTTTGATTTCGAGGTTCAGCCCCGGCTATGGGGCCAGGCCGGTATTCCGGCCACCATATCGGCGTTGATGGTTCTGCCCTACGTCGCTGGGGCCAATGCGCCCGGGCCGCTGTCCGCAGGCGTGGAGGATTTCAGCTCCAGCCATCGGCAATAGGTTTGGGCAGTAGGTTCGGGCAACAGCTCTGGGCGGCGTCCCCGAGAATTGGCGGGTGCAGTTGTGCATACCCCTTAAAACGCTTAGATCGGGGCCAACCGAGTTCCGGCGCTGCGATTGGCGGCCGCAAGAGGAGACGCAGATGCTGCGCGATGACATCAACAACGCCGTCAAGGACGCCATGCGGGCCAAGGACGAGCGCAAGCTTTCGACGCTTCGCATGGTCAATTCGACCATCAAGAATGCCGATATCGAAGCGCGCGGCCAGAGCAAGCCGCCGCTGTCGGATGCCGACCTGTTGAGCCTACTGCAGAAGATGATCAAGCAACGCCAGGAATCCGTCGAGCTCTATGACAAGGGCGGCCGCGGCGAACTCGCGGCCCAGGAGCGCGAGGAAATCGCGATCATCTCCGCCTATCTGCCGCAGCAGATGTCGGAGGACGAGACCAAGTCCGCCATCGCAGCCGAGATCGCAGCGACGGGTGCGGCCGGCATGAAAGACATGGGCAAGGTGATCGCTGCGCTGAAAGCCAAATATGCCGGCCAGATGGACTTCGGCAAGGCCAGCGGTCTGGTCAAGGCCGCACTGAACGGCTGAGGCTCTCTTTAACCTCTCCCCGCCCTTTGCGGGGAGAGGTCGCGCGCACCTGGCGCGCGGGTGAGGGGCCAAGCACGCTGCTTCAACGCACGCAGTCTATCGGTTCGGATCAATCCGAGGTCTTGCGCAATTCCTCATCGATGAGCGACAGCACGCCTTCGATATTTGACAGCACATCGTTGTTCCAGAAGCGAAGCACGCAATAACCTTGCTCGCGCAGATATCGATCGCGCATGGCGTCCCGTTGCGACTCCAGATGCTGCCCGCCATCGACCTCGATAACGATCATCTTCTCCCGACAAACGAAGTCGCAGATATATCGCCCGATCGGCTCTTGGCGAATGAATTTGCAGCCGGCAATCTGCCTGTTGCGCAGACGATTCCACAGTTTCGTTTCGGCGTCGGTGGAGTTGGCGCGTAATTCGCGCGATCTGTTGGTGATGCGAATGTGGCCACGCATGTGCCATGCCCCTCACCCGACCGGCTTCGCCGGTCGACCTCTCCCCGCGAAGGGCGGGGAGAGGTTAGGAACGCTGTCGCTCTTGTCAGCTAAGCCGCCGCCGTCGGTAGGCTGTAGGTCTTGAACTGATCGCGCAGCGCGGTCTTCAGGATCTTGCCGGTGGCCGTGTGCGGGATCGCATCGACGAACACGACGTCGTCCGGCATCCACCACTTGGCGATCTTGCCATCCATGTATTTCAGGATGTCTTCGCGCGTTGCGGTCTGGTCCTGCTTGAGCTGCACGATCAGCAGCGGGCGCTCGTCCCACTTCGGATGATAGACGCCGATGACCGCGGCTTCCGCCACCTGCGGATGACCGACGGCAAGGTTTTCCAGATCGATCGACGAGATCCATTCGCCGCCGGACTTGATGACGTCCTTGGAGCGGTCGGTGATCCGCATATAGCCATGGGCGTCGATGGTCGCGACGTCGCCGGTGTCGAAATAGCCTTCATCGTCGAGGATCTCGTCCTCGACACGGAAATAGGCGCGCGACACTGACGGGCCGCGCACCTTGAGACGGCCGAAGGTCTTGCCGTCCCAGGGCAGGCTCTTGCCGGCGTCGTCGGTGATTTTCATCTCGACGCCGAATGGCGGATAGCCCTGGGTCTGCAGGATATCCAGCCGCTCGTCGCCTTCGAGTTGGTCGAAGGGCGGCTTCAACGCAGCCAGCGTGCCGATCGGGCTCATTTCGGTCATGCCCCATGCATGACGTGCACTGATGCCCATATCGACGAAGGCCTTGATCATCGAGCGCGGCATCGCCGAGCCGCCGCACACCACCATGCGCAGGTCAGGCAGTTTCAGATTGTTCTGCGACATGTAGTTGAGGAGCATCAGCCATACCGTCGGCACGCCGGCGGTATGCGTCACCTTCTCGGTCGAGAGCAATTCGTAGATCGAGGCGCCGTCCATCTTGGCGCCCGGCAGTACGAGCTTGGTGCCCATCGACGGCGCGGAAAACGCGATGCCCCAGCTATTGGCATGGAATAGCGGGACTACCGGCAGCATGGTGTCCGCGGCATTGGCACCGAGCGAGTCACCGGTATTGGCCATCAGCGCATGCATCACGTTGGAGCGGTGCGAATACAGCACGCCCTTCGGATCGCCTGTCGTTCCCGATGTGTAGCACATCGCCGCTGCGGTGTTCTCGTCGAACTCCTTCCATTTGAAGTTGCCGTCGACCTCCGCGATCCAGTCCTCATAGGCCACGGCGTTTTTCAGCGTGGTCTGCGGCATGTGCGCCTTGTCGGTGTAGATGATGTAGCGCTCGACTGATGGCAGCTGGTCGGCGAGTTTCTCGAGGATCGGGACGAAGGTGAGGTCGGTCATCACGATGCGATCTTGCGCATGGTTGATGATCCACGCGATCTGATCCGGGAATAGACGTGGATTGACGGTGTGGCAGATGGCGCCGATGCCCATGATGCCGTACCACGTTTCCAGGTGCCGCCACGTGTTCCACGCGATGGTGGCGACGCGGTCGCCCATCTTGATGCCCTCGCGGTCGAGACGCTGCGCGACCTTCAGGGCACGGGTACGAATTTCGGCGTAATTAGTGCGGTGGATGGGACCTTCGACTGATCTGGTCACGACCTCGCGCTCGCCGTGGACTTGGGCCGCATGATCGATGATCCGATGACACAGCAAAGGCCAGTCTTGCATCAAGCCACGCATTTGATCGTTCCTCCGTCTTGTGATTGGCGCGCCGGCTCCCCGATCGTTGCCGGGGAACTTCGACCCTCTTCTTGCTTTAGGTCTTGGCATGAAGTTTAGCGCGGGGAAAGCGGCCCGGAAATGGACTTTTGGCCTATCCGGCTGCGACCAAAGGACAATTGGGGTGGTTCTGGCGTTGCTGCTGGTTGCCGCGCCGGCGCAGGCCTATCTGACGACATCGCGTGTGCCGCTGCCAAAGCCCCGCCCGGCAGAAGCGCCGGCGATCGAGCCGGCGCAAAAGCCCGGTGAGGAGCCTGCGAGATCGGAGCAACCCGCTGAGCCTGAGAAGCCTGCTGCGGAAGCGCGTCCGCCGGAGCCGCCGCCGCCTTCAGCCTGCCGCTTGGCGCTCACGGATGCCATCGCTGTTGCGCCGAGTATTCCCGACATCAAGGGGCCGGGCGCCTGCGGCGGACCCGACATGGTGCGGCTGGAAGCGGTCGTGCTGCCGGACAAGACGCGCGTGCCGCTGAAGCCGGCGGGAACTATGCGCTGCGCCATGGCAACGGCGGTGGCCGAATGGATCCGCGCCGACATGGCACCGCTCGCGACCAGCCTCGGCACCAAGCTTCTTGAGCTCGATAATTTCGACTCCTTCGATTGCCGTGGTCGCAACCGTGTCGTCGGGGCGAAACTGTCAGAGCATGGCCGCGCCAATGCGCTGGATGTGCGCGGGCTGAAACTCGCCAATGGCCGCTCGATCGCACTGACCGAGCGCAACACGCCGCGCGAGCAGCGCGAGGCCGTGCTGCATTCGGTCTGTACGCGGTTCACCACCGTGCTGGGGCCGGGCTCCGACGGCTATCACGAGGATCATATCCATCTCGATATCGCCGAGCGGCGCGGCAACTACCGCATCTGCCAATGGGACGTCTGGGACGAGTGGCCGCGCATCGCGCCGCTGATGCCGGCCGTGCGCCCGGACGAAGCACCGCCGCGCGAAGTGGCGGAAGGCAAACCAGGGGAGGCGAAGCCTGAGACGGCAAAGCCTGCAGAGCCTGCGGCGGCTCGACCGGCTGCGACAGAGCCCGAACCGGAGCCCGAAGCAGAAGCCGCGCCTCCACAAGAACAGCCCAAGCCGAAGCCAAAACCCAAGCCGAAGAAGCGCCGCGCGCCGCCATCGCCGTTCAGCTTTTTGCGGTGATTTTGTTTATCCCTCCCCCTTGCGGGGAGGGGGCCGGCCGAAGGCCGGTCGGGTGGGGGTGCCCCACGTGAGAGCGTCGCTTGTGGCACCCCCACCCCGGCCTCCGCTTCGTCGATGCTGCGCATCGCTTCGCTCGGCCGACTACAGCGGACGACTTCGTCCGCCAGACCCCGCAAGGGGGAGGGAGACCGTCAGCCGCGGCGCGAAACATTTGCGCTCAACAGAGAATCTATCCACCCAACAAAAAAAGCGCCGGATCAACCGGCGCTTTTTCCAATCTCATAAAACCTCAGCTCAGTATGGCGTTCCGCCGCCGCCCTGCAGGGCCAGCTTCGAATTATACGGCGAGTCGCCGGCCTTCGGCTCGAGCACGACGACCACAGCGCCGGGCTTGACGCGGCTATAGAGGTCGATGACGTCTTCGTTGGTCATGCGGATGCAGCCCGACGAGATCGAGGCGCCGATATATTCCGGCTGATTGGTGCCGTGAATGCGGAACAGCGTGTCCTTGTTGCCCTGATAGAGATAGAGGGCGCGGGCACCGAGCGGATTATCGACGCCGCCGGGCACCTGGGCCGGCAGGCCTTCGATGCGGGCGTGAATGTCCTTGGTCGGGGTCCACTTCGGCCATTCGGCCATGTTGCCGACGCGCGCGACGCCCGAGAAGGCCAGCGCTTCTTCGCCGACGGTCACGCCGTAGCGGATCGCCTTGCCGCCGTCCTGGACGAAATAGAGATAGTGGTTGTCGGAATCGACCACGATCGAGCCCGGCGCTTCCTTGCGGTGGAAGTCGACGATGGCGCGGCGGAACGGCTCGGCGACGGCAACCTTGGCGTAACGTGCCTTGGCGAGCTGTGCCTTGTCATTCGGCTTGAGGCTGGCTTCCGGAGCGGCCTGGAATTGCGTGGCGGTCTGCATGCAGCCCGACAGCATCAGGCCGGCGGCGACAATCAAACCAAGCTTAATCTTGAGCGGCGACATGTCATTGTTCCAATTGCGTGAGGTCCGAAGAAACAGGCTGGTGCAAGGAAACGCACCCAAAATAGCCTGCGAACGCCACGATTCCGTTAAAGCTACTATCGCTGAAATCCGCTGCAATTCCAGCGGTTAGATGCGCTGCGCATCATGCAGCGCACAACCTGTGTCATATTTGCCGCAGAATTTTCGACCCTCCGGCCAAATCCTGTGCAGAACCGCAACGCCTCGCGAAGCCGTGATGCGCGCGTGACAATTTTGTCAGATCGAGACCATGGAACGCGCGATCTTGCGGGAAAAATTCCCGGGTTCGGGTGGGGTTGGCGCGCCGCACAAAGGCTGTCATGACGGCTGCATCCGCATCGGTCATGGTCGGTCGCCCCTGCCGATTCTGTCCGGATCGTCCGTATTGCAGTGTCCCGCCTTTTCAATGTCCCGGAGTTGCCATGCTCGCTGTCTTCACCCCTGCCGACCACGCCTTGAGAAAATCCGAGCCAACCGATCTCGAAGCGTTGCCGGACAATGCGGTGTGGATCGACATGGTGAAGCCGTCGCCGGCCGAAGACAAGGCGGTGGAGAAACTGGCGGGGGTGGAAATTCCGACCCGCGAAGACATGCAGGAGATCGAAATCTCCAGCCGTCTCTATATCGAGAACGGCGCCCGCTACATGACCGCCAGCTTGATGTGCGGCTCCGACACGGAGTCGCCGCGGATCACGGCGGTGACCTTCATTCTCACCCGGCAGCGGCTGGTGACGGTGCGCTACGACACACCGCGTCCGTTCGCGTCCGTCGAACTGAAGCTTGGCCGCAATGCGCCCGCCGGCGCCAATGGCGAAACCACCCTGCTTGAACTGCTCGACGCGGTGATCGATCGCTGCGCCGACATTCTCGAGCGCGTCGGCGCCGACGTCGATCAGGTCAGCCACGACATCTTCGAGCCGGATGAGTCGCTGCGGACCGGCCATGCCAAGCGTTATTCCGAAATTCTCATCACCATCGGTCGCAAGGGCGACCTGACCTCGAAAGTGCGTGAAAGCCTCGTCTCGATCGGCCGCGTCGTCACCTTCATCACGGCGGAAGCCGAAGGCGTGAAGTGGTCGAAGGACATGCGCGCGCAGCTCAAGACCATGCAGCGCGACGTGGTGTCCCTGACCGATCACGCCTCCTATCTGTCGAACAAGATCACCTTCACGCTCGATGCGATGCTCGGTGTCGTCAATCTCGAACAGAACAACATCATCAAGCTGTTCTCGGTCATGGCCGTCGTGCTGATGCCGCCGACATTGATCGCCTCGGTCTATGGCATGAATTTCAAGGCGATGCCGGAACTGCAATGGGATGTCGGTTACCCCATGGCGCTGATCATGATGCTGTTCGCCGCGGTGCTGCCTTATATGTTCTTCAAGTGGAAGAAGTGGCTGTAGGGCACGTAGGGCGGCACTAACCTCTCATTTGTCATTCCGGGATGCGTCACGCCGGCGAAGCCGGTGGGGTGCAGGCCCGGAATCCATAAGTTCGATCGTGGTTATGGATTCCGGGTTCGCGCAAGGGCGCGCCCCGGAATGACAAATGAGGGATAGCAGCGCCCAAACATTTTTCCTGCATCTCTTGACAATATGCCTATAAGGATTATCCTCCGCTCATCCGGTTCGCGAGGGGCGCTTCATGAGGCGTCTTGAAGTGGGACAGGGATGCGGCGCCTGCGGGTGTGGGGTGACGTACCCCGCGCACTCGGGAGGCCTTGGGTCACCGTCCGACCCCACTACGGGGGTCTGCCACTCATGCTGGCTGGACGTGGCATTGGTGAACGGCGGGAAACCGTCGGGATCAGCGGAGTGCGGAGCTCTGCGCCTTTGCCCGGAAGAACGGTCCCGGGGACAGAAATCGCCGCGGTGGCGCGCCGGATGGCGTTGCGCGGTTGCAGCTTGCCGGCGTTCCGGCGGAGCGGATCGCGAAAATTACCACCATTTCGCGTCGTCAGGCGCGCTGCCACCCCTCATGTTTCAGGAGGGGACACCGCTTAGACAACCCCGAGCATGCGCTCGCGGGATCATAAAGGCGCGGGTGTCTGAATCTTTTTCCAACTATCAAAACGCATTCATGATGCGTGTTCGAAAAGCCCAATGATCATAGGCTTCGCGCGATTCCCGCCACAATTTATCCGGTAAAATTCGAGCGTTCCGCTGAACGGTTGCGCTAATGGTTGCTGTCATAACGCTGTCAGAAGCGATGAGGACAGCAATGGTTGACAAAACAGAAACATCGGGACGGAACGTCGTCGATCTCAGGTCCTATCAACAGGCGCGCATGGCCAACGGTCGGGCGCAGGCGATGTCTGCGCGTACCTGCCGGCATTGTGGTGCCGGGTTGATGGACGGCGAATCCGAAGACGATTGTTCCAGCGCGGGGATCAGCGCGGCTGCGCCGATGCCGCGGAAATTTTACGCGGACTAGAAAATCCCGCGCTTTTCGAGGAGCGCCAGAATGGCGCGGTCCTCAGCATGACTATTCCCCACCCGTTACCGCTGATCAGACGTGCTGGCCGCCATTGATGTGGATCTCGGCGCCGTTCACGTATGAACTCGTTTCCGTACACAGCACATAGATGATCTTGGCGACTTCGTCGGGCGTGCCGAGCCGATGCAGCGGGATCTGCTGATCGACGATGGTCTGCGTGCCCGGCGAGAGGATCGAGGTGTCGATCTCGCCCGGCGCGATGGCGTTGACGCGGATGCCGAGGCGACCGAAATCCGACGCCATTTCGCGGGTCAGCGACGCCAGCGCCGCTTTCGATGTGGCATAGGCCGCACCGGCAAACGGATGCACGCGCGAGCCGGCGATCGAGGTGACGTTCACCACCGAGCCTTTGGCCGCCTTCAACTGTTCGATCAGCCCGCGGGCCATCATGATCGGCGCGAAGAAGTTGACGTTGAAGACGTGGCTCCAGGTCGCAACGTCGGTGTCGATCGAGCCCATGCGCGCGCCGCCTTCGGCCTTCGGCGAGATGGCGGCATTGTTCACCAGCGCATGCAGCGCGCCGCCGTTCAGCCGTTCCTTGATGTCGTCGATGGCGCGGACGGTGTCGTCATGGTCGGCGAGGTCGACCTGGATGTGATCTTCGGGGCCGGCATCCCATGGGCAGACTTCCGGAAACGGATGCCGCGAACAGGTCAGCACACGCCAGCCGGCGCTTGAAAAGCGCATCACGGTGGCATGACCGATGCCGCGGCTTGCGCCGGTGAGCAGCATGGTGCGCTTGGGCGCGTTCGATCCTGGATGGCTCACGGGTCTGGTTCTCGTCTCGTTGTCGGCGTTCACGGATACAGTCTCACCTTGGTCCAGGACGTATCTGGTGCCGCGGTGTCGCGGCGGAATTCGATGCGGTCGTGCAGGCGATACGGGCGGTCGTGCCAGAACTCGAACCGCTGTGGCGTAATGCGCCATCCGCTCCAACCTGGCGGACGCGGCACGCTGCCGATCAGGTGTTTGGCGCCTTCCTTGGCGATGGCCTGTTCGAACGCAAAGCGGCTTTCCAGCGGCTGCGACTGTTTGCTCGCCCAGGCGCCGATCTGCGCCTGTTTGGGGCGGGTCGCAAAATACTCGTCGGCCTCGGCTTCGGTCACGCGGGTGACCGGACCGCGAATGCGGACCTGCCGGCGCAGCGACTTCCAGTGAAACAGCAGCGCGGCCTTGGGATTGGCGGCAAGCTCCTGGCCCTTCTGGCTGGCGATGTGGCTGTAGAACACGAAGCCGTCGGTGTCATAGCCCTTCATCAGCACCATGCGGACGTCCGGCAGGCCGTCGGCATCGACGGTGGCCAGCGCCATCGCGTTCGGATCGTTGGGTTCGGACGCCTTCGCCTCGGTAAACCACTCGGAAAACAGCGCAAATGGTTCCGCAGCGGCCGTAAAATCACCTGACGTTAACGGAGTTGAGTCTTTGATGGGGGAGGTCGTGTCGGTCATGTCCGGAGTTCCGCTTGCGTTGGCCTGTTGTAGAGAGCTCGCTGCTGCCCCTGCATAGGCAAGACCTATATAGGATACGGCAACGCATTGGCCTATCGGCCATCTGCCCGCTCGGTGCGGCTTTGACAGCAATTCTTATCGGCAGCACCCTCGGTGGTTGCAGTATGGGCCGAAACGAGTCCGCGCTGGCCAGGATGGAGGGCGGCGATGTCACCGGCTCGATTTCGCCGGCATCGGTCCAGGCCGCCAATTACGAGCCCACCGAAGCCGATCTGGTCCTGACGCGCACTGCGGCCTCCGATGTCCTCACCAAGGGCAGCAAGGATTCCAGCCAGCCGTGGGAAAACCCGTCGACCGGCGCGCGCGGATCGGTGACGCCTCTGTCCAGTGCCTATGTCGCGGAAGGTCGCACCTGCAGGGATTTTCTGGCCAGCTATGTCAACGGCACCAGCGAAAGCTGGATGCAAGGTGCGGCCTGTAAGGGTGAGCGCGGCAGCTGGGACGTGCATACGCTGAAGCCGTGGAAACGGAGCTAGTTTTCACCGGCGGGCCGCTTGCGGCCGAGTTGCAAAAATGACACGAAGTCACCAGATGAAGAAGCAGGCGGGCCCTGGCCCGCAAACCCAACATGCGGGCCGATTGCCCGCCTTTTAGTTACCTGAAGGAGAGACGACGGATGCGCGACCCCTATGAGGTCTTGGGGGTGCAGCGGGGCGCCAGCGCTGCGGCGATCAAGAGTGCCTATCGCAAGCTCGCCAAGAAGCATCATCCCGACAGCAACAAGGACGATCCGAAAGCCGCCGACCGGTTTTCGGAATTGAATGCGGCCAACGAGATCATCGGCGACGAGGACAAGCGCAAGCAGTTCGACCGCGGCGAGATCGATGCCGAGGGTAAAGCACGCTTCCAGGGATTTCCGGGCGGCGGCCGCGCCGGCGCGTCGCAGCGCGGCTTCGAGCATGCTTTCCGCGGCGGTCCCGGTGCGCAGCAGGGCTTTCCCGGCGGTGCCGCCGGTGGCGGTTTCGAGGATATCCTCAACAGCATGTTCGGTGGCGCCAGCCCGCGCGGCGCGCGGCCGGGCGCGCAGGGCTTTGAGTTCGATACCGGCGGCTATGCCGGCGGGATGCCCGATCTGGATTTGAACGTCGCCATGACGGTGACGCTGGAAGAATCCGTGAAGGGCGCCGAGAAGCGCGTACGTCTGCCATCCGGCAAGGAATTGAACGTCAAGATACCGGCCGGCGTCACGTCGGGCCAGCAGATCCGGCTCCGCGGGCAGGGCGAAAGCGCACCAGGACATCGTCCCGGCGATCTGATGATCACCGTTACTATCGCTCCCCACGCCCACTTCAAGGTGGATGGCAACGACCTGCGCGTCGATCTGCCCATCACGCTCTACGAAGCCGTGCTGGGGGCCAAGGTGCGCGCGCCGACACTCACCGGTGCCGTGGAGCTTTCAATTCCGAAGAACACCTCGAGCGGACGGGTGTTTCGCCTGAAGGGCAAGGGCCTGCCGCTGGCCGGCGGCGCCGCGGGCGATCTCTACTTCACCACCAGGATCATGCTGCCGGATGGCAACGATGCCGAGCTGGAAGCCCTGATGGAAAAGTGGCGCGACGGGCACCCGTATCATCCGCGCAGCGATCTGGGGTGAAGTGAGCAGCGATCAGCTCGCTGTCTCATCCCCCCACCTTCTCCGTTTGATCGTAGATCTGGCGCGCGACCTGGTTGAGCCGGTCCTTGTCGGTGGGGCCTGACACGACATAGCCGACGCCCTTGTCAGCCCAGAACATGGCGCCGTCCTTGTCCTGCGCGGCATAGCGCATCTGGGTGGCGTCGGCTTTCGCCGCACGCGAAGTGTAGAGCGTGTAGCGCTCGCCCGACGGGCTCTCATACATGAAGAAGGCCGCAGGCGCTTCGGGGCCGGGCAGCAAGCGTCCGCCGACCAGCTTCAATCCGGCCGCATCGAGTTCGGGCGCCTTGATCTCGTAGCCGACGCGCTTCGACAGCCACTGCTGCAGGTGTGCACGTTCATTGGCTGCGACTTCGACCGGATGACGGACTTCGACCACATAGGTCCGGTGCGCACCGAGTGCGTCCACCGTGAAACTCCGGAATATCGACGGCGTGGTCGCTGCGCCGCGTGCGACCCAGCCCGCGCTGCCACCTGCAACGAAGGCGACAAGCGTTGCGGCGACTGCGCCATAGATCCAGCGCCGCGGCTGCTGAACCAATCGCTCGATTTCCAGCCGCTTCGGCACGGCCTCGTCGGCGATCGCATCGTAACGGGCATGCAGCAACTCGGCCATCGCGCGCCATGATGCGACGCGCTCGGCATCGTCAGGATGTGTCGCGAGCCAGGCCTCGACATCGGTGCGGCGCTCGGCCGGCAATTCATTGTCGATGAAGGCGTGCAATTCGTCTTCGGTCACGGGAATGTTCGGTCCGGTCATTATCATCTTCCCTTTAAATCATTTGACCGCGCGCAGCGCCGGGCGCTCGCCGTCGAGATAGGCTTTGACATGGGCGCGGGCGCGGGCGAGGCGCGACATCACGGTGCCGATCGGCACGCCCTGGATGTCGGCGACTTCGCGGTAGCTCAGGCCCTCGAGCATCACGAGCAGCAGCACCGAGCGCTGCTCTTCGACGAGGGCGGCAAGGGCGCGCGAGATGTCGCGCCCTTCGGCTTCGGTCCCGCTGGCATCCGGATTGTTGTCGAACAGCTCGGTGAAGATGGGCTTGCGTGCCAGCGACCGGCGGCGGTTGCGGTTCAGGTTGGTCAGGATCGTGTAGAGCCAGCTTCTGAGGTCACCGCCGATGAACAACTTCTCCGAGCGCAGCGCGCGCACCAGCGTGTCCTGCACCAGGTCGTCGGCAATGTCGGTGTCACGCGCCAGCGCTCGCGCATAGCGGCGCAGCGCCGGAATCATGCTCTCAACGCTATCGCGAAAGGCGCTCATGGGGCTCGTGCCATCCGTTGCAATCCTGACGGTATCTTGGGCGGTCCGCAATTGCGCCGCATCTATCATAACACCTTGGCGGACCGTCTATTCCGGCGTTAAGCCCGGACGGTAAACAGCCACATAACCGGGCTTTTGGGCTGTACCGGACGCAAGTGCTGGTGTACCCCCAAGGCTAGATCGGCATGGACTGCCAAGTTATCAGCCAAGCAAATAGGATGTGATATGAGTGAAGTTTCAGGCCTGATGAAGGGCAAGCGCGGCGTTATTCTCGGCGTCGCCAACAACCGCTCCATCGCCTGGGGCATTGCCAAGGCGTGCCAGGCGCAGGGCGCCGAGATCGCGCTGACCTATCAGGGCGATGCACTGAAGAAGCGCGTGGAGCCGCTGGCGGCGGAACTGGGCGCGCTCGTGCTTGGTCATTGCGACGTCACGGATGCCGCGACCATCGATGCGGTGTTCGACGAGCTCAAGGCGAAGTGGGGCAAGATCGACTTCGTCGTCCATGCCATTGCGTTTTCCGACAAGAACGAGCTCGAGGGCCGCTATGTCGACACCACGGCGGAGAACTTCAGCAAGAGCATGCTCATCTCCTGCTATTCGCTGACCGCGGTTGCGCAGCGCGCCGAGAAACTAATGACCGACGGTGGTTCGATCATCACGCTGACTTATTACGGCGCCGAGAAGTGGATGCCGAACTACAACGTGATGGGCGTCGCCAAGGCCGCGCTCGAAGCCAGCGTGCGCTATCTGGCGGCTGACCTGGGCGAGAAGGGCATCCGCGTCAATGCGATCTCCGCCGGCCCGATCAAGACGCTGGCCTTCGCAGGGATTGCCGACTCCCGCTATCTGCTGAAATACAACGAGGTCAATGCGCCGCTGCGCAAGAACGTCTCGATCGACGAAGTTGGCCAGAGCTCGATGTATTTCCTGTCTGACCTGTCCTCTGGCGTCACCGGCGAAGTGCATCACGTCGATGCTGGCTATCACGTGCTCGGCACCAAGGTGCCGGATGCGCCGGATATCTCGATGGGCGGCAAGGACTGATCGCTTAGTCCATGCCGAAACCAACGATCTATTATATTCGCCACGGTCAGACCGAATGGAATGCCGCCGGTCGCTTTCAGGGCTCGAAGGACATTCCGCTCAACGATCTCGGTCGTGAGCAGGCGGCGCATGCCGGTGGTGTCCTTAAAGATCTGCTGGCGCGCGACGGGCGCACCAACGGCGATGTCGCATTCGTCTCCAGTCCGCTCGGCCGCGCGCGCAACACCATGGAACTGGTGCGCGGCAAGCTCGATCTGCCGCATGACGACTACGGCCTCGACGATCGTCTGCGTGAGATCGGCTTCGGCCACTGGGAAGGCTTTACGCTGGCCGAGCAGGAAGCCGCACATCCCGAGATATTTGCGGCGCGCTTGCGCGACAAATGGAGCCTGCCGGCGCCGGGCGGCGAGAGCTACGCTGAGGTGCAACTCCGGATGCGCGAATGGGTTGAGGGCCTGACGGGCGATACCGTTGCCGTTGCCCATGGCGGTACGGCGCGGGCGCTAATGGTGGCGCTGGGCTTTGAGACGCCGGACGGGGTCAGTGAGCTGCCGATCCAGCAGGGCGCGGTCTACGTGTTCAACGCCGACAGGATGGACAAGTTTAGTTAAGCATTGCGGCTGACCGGGCGATTTGACCCCTCGGACGGCCCGCGTTACGACATCTGCTCAAGCAGCGAGCGCCCCATGTCCCACAACACCTTCGGCCATATGTTCCGCGTCACCACCTTTGGCGAGAGCCACGGGGTGGCGATCGGCTGCGTGGTCGATGGCTGTCCGCCGCTGATCCCGCTCGATGTTGCCGAGATCCAGGCCGATCTCGATCGCCGCCGTCCCGGCCAGTCGCGCTTTACCACGCAGCGGCAGGAAGCTGACGCGGTCAAGATCCTGTCCGGGGTCATGGCGCATCCGGAAACGGGTGTGCAGGTCACGACGGGGACGCCGATCGCGCTCTTGATCGAGAATACCGACCAGCGCTCGAAGGATTATTCGGACATCAAGAACAAGTTTCGGCCGGGCCATGCCGACTTCACCTATGAGGCCAAATACGGGTTGCGCGACTATCGCGGCGGTGGCCGTTCATCTGCCCGCGAGACGGCGACGCGTGTTGCGGCCGGCGCGATCGCGCGCAAGATCGTGCCCGGAATGACGGTGCGTGCTGCGCTGGTGCAGATGGGACCGCACAAGATCGACCGCGGCAACTGGGACTGGGACGAGGTCGCCCGCAATCCATTCTTCTGCCCGGACAAGGACAAGGCCGCCTTCTTCGAAAGCTATCTCGATGGTATCCGGAAATCCGGCTCGTCGATCGGCGCGGTGATCGAGGTGGTCGCCGACGGCGTGCCCGCAGGTTTGGGCGCGCCCATTTACGCCAAGCTCGATGGCGATCTGGCAGCGGCGCTGATGAGCATCAATGCGGTGAAGGGTGTCGAGATCGGCGACGGTTTCGGTGCTGCGGAATTGTCTGGCGAGGACAATGCCGACGAGATGCGCATGACCAATCACGGCCCGTCATTTCTCTCAAACCATGCTGGCGGCATCCTCGGCGGCATTTCCACAGGCCAGCCGGTCGTGGCACGTTTTGCAGTGAAGCCGACTTCGTCGATCCTGTCGCCGCGCAAGACCGTCGATCGCAATGGCGCCGATACGGACATCCTGACCAAGGGGCGTCATGATCCCTGCGTCGGCATCCGCGCCGTGCCGGTGGCGGAAGCCATGGCCGCTTGTGTGCTCGCCGATCATTTCATTCGGCATCGCGGACAGGTCGGCTAGAGTAAGTGACTGACCGAAGCCCGCGTTCGCGCGAGTTTGAAAGTGCCAGCCGTGTTGCCCGACAAGCTCAGAGAGATCATCGACTGGCTCAGTGACGGTGCGCGATCCGCGCCGACGCCATCGCGCATGATGGCGGAATGTTGCGAA
Organism: Tardiphaga sp. 37S4; assembly: GCF_021044645.1. Taxonomy (NCBI): domain Bacteria; kingdom Pseudomonadati; phylum Pseudomonadota; class Alphaproteobacteria; order Hyphomicrobiales; family Nitrobacteraceae; genus Tardiphaga; species Tardiphaga sp. 37S4. The sequence continues at coordinate 788,321 of NZ_CP088008.1, forward strand.
CGGCTTGTCGCTGCGGGGCTGCCGCTGTACCGCGTGGGCATCTTCATCCGCACCCTGCATCCGGAAATCTTCGGCCGAAATTTCATCTGGCGTCCGGAGACCGGGGTGGTCCTCAGCTCGGTTGATTTCGACATTCAGGAGGCGCCTGAATTCCTCAGCAGTCCGCTTGCGCTGGTCTTCCGTGAAGGTGTCGAGGTCCGCAGCCGACTTCATGAGCCATCAACCACACCCTTTCCTTTTTTCGACGACATGCGCGCCGAAGGCGTTACCGACTATATCGCGATCCCGCTCACCTTCGTCGACAACATGCTCCACGCATCAAGCTGGACGACGAAGCAGCCTGGCGGTTTTACGGACGAGCAGCTTGCTGCCTTGAAAGCGGTGCTGCCGACATTGGCGCGGTTGATCGAGGTCATCGGCATACGACGAGTGACGGTGACACTGCTCGATACCTATGTGGGCAATCGCGCTGGCGGACGTATTCTCGGTGGTCAGATCCGACGCGGCCACACCGAGACCATGCGCGCAGCGATCTGGTTGTCGGATCTGCGCGGATTTACGGCGCTGTCGGACCGATTGCCGCCGGAAAGCGTCGTCGAGATTCTCAACCACTACTTCGATTGTCAGGTGCCTGCGATCCTCAAGCATGGCGGCGAAGTGCTCAAATTCATGGGCGATGGCCTGCTGGCCGTGTTTCCCATTGCCGAGGACGATGCGGATCGTTCCACGGTGTGCGGCCACGCGCTGGAGGCCGCGCGTGAAGCTAGCGCTGCCGTTGAAGCGCTGCGCTGGTCGGATGCGGCAGGTGCTGAAGAGCGCTTTCGCTTCGGTCTGGCACTGCATGTCGGCAAGGTACTTTACGGCAATATCGGTGGCGGCAACCGGCTCGATTTCACCTGTATCGGCCCGGCGGTGAACCTCGCCGCACGTCTGGAGAAGATCGCGGGCAGGCTGCACCGGACGGTGGTCGCGTCGACCGCTTTTGCTGATGTGACACGCGCCGACTGGGCCGATCTCGGTGAATTTCCCATCGCTGGCTTCGCCAAGGCCGAGCAGGTCTATGGATTGGGCGATGAAACCGCGGTCGCTGGCTGAGGTCAGTCGCCGCGCAGATGGGATTGCTTGAGGGCCGCGGTCAGGATCATCAGGGTCACCCAAAGCCGCAGCATCGCGAAGCTGAAGATAAAGACGAAGAAGATCAGGTTTCGGATGAAGGTGTTCGTCGTTGGCGCCTGCCCGTAGATCGCAATCGCGTTGCGAACGAGACCCTGGACAAAACCGAGGCCGAAATAGGCGGCGGTCAGGACCAGAAGGCCCACGCCGAGCCACGCGCTTCGCCTGGCGAATTCACGGCAAGCCGCGAAGAAACGAACCCTGTTGTCATGGCGTTCGACGCCGACGATCATCAGCAAGATCAGCGTGGCGATGGAGGCATTCCAGATCTTTCCGGCCGCCGTCGGCTGATCGAACGCCATGCCATCGATGCCGCCCATGAAGTTCAGGTCCAGCGGCGAGATCCCGAGCGATACAGAGATCATGCTTGCTACAAGCATCAGCGCGCCGATACGCACCAGAATGCGCAGCGATAGTCGGAATTCATCCTCGAACGTCATCGCTCCGAGATGGGTCTCGCCGTCGGCAAGCTCGATCGACCGCCGTGCGGTCACCAGAAAAGCGAGAAGAACGGCAACCGTGGCGACGAAGATGGCCGGCAAGGCGATAACGCCACCGCTGAATGCGATCACGCGCATTCCCGCTGCCAGCACGAGCCAAGGCAGGCATTCGATGAAGCGCAAAGGCCCGAACGACAATTCCGGCCGGGATACATATTGCTTGCGGAGTGCAATCGACATCTGGCGAGCTTGCCACATGCCGCCCAACCTCGGATTGAGCCGATCGTTAAATTTTTATCGTCTTGGTGGCCAAAGCAGAAGCGCCACGTCCTATTCTTCCGGCTCGGTCGTGAACAGAAGCGGATAGCCCTTGGCGCGGCCGGCATCTGTCGCGCGGGTCGCCTTGGTCTCGGCGACGTCACGGGTGAACACGGCGACGACGCAGACGCCGCGTTGATGCGCCGTCATCATTACCTTGGCGGCTTGATCCTCGGACATGCGAAATTCCGCCTTCAGCACCCGCACGACGAACTCCCGCGGCGTGAAGTCATCATTGACGAGGATAACCTTGTACAATTTCGGCCGCTCGACCTTCGGCTTGGTCTTAGTCTTGGTCTGCGGGGCGGTGACACTCTCGGGCATGCACACTCATCCGGACGATCGCGCTCTGTGGCGGCGACGCGACGATGATCACTCGGCCGCGCAATCCTTGAGGCGTTGCACGGCATCCTGATCGCCGCGCTGCACGGCCATTGGTTTCAGTTTACAGGCTCCGGGGACGTCGCGAAACCGCGGGTTCTGCGATAGTTTGAGATCGACCAATGCGGCAAGTGCGTCAGGCTCGCCAAGTTCCGCAGCCTGAATTGCCTCATACAGAACGATGTTGAGCGAAGAGATCTGAACCTGCGGATGGCCGGCCAGCAACCGCAGGGCCTTTAGCCGGGAGTCGTAGTCCCAAACCCCGGCAGTGATCAGCAAGTCGATCCCCTTTGACACGTCGCGTGGCACCAGCTTTCCATCGAGATAAAGCTCGCCGAGCAGGCCACTCGCGCTCGCTTGATGGCGCTGGCTTTGCAAGATCGATAATGCGCGCTTCGGATCGGCCGGGCCGCCTTCGCCATCGAGCAGCATCTGCGCCAGCTCGGTATCGCCTCCCAGATGATCGCGCGCAGCCTCTTCAAATAGTTTGCGGGCGCGCACGGGATCGTTGGGACGCGTGGCTTCAGCCAGCGCCGCCTTGGCGCCAAACGAGCCGCCTTGGGCGAGACGTGCGAGTAAATCCCGGCCGAGGGTCTGCTCGTCCGGCTGCGGGGATCGCGCGAGAAGCCGGGCAAGCCTGATCTGCTGGTCCGCACGGGTGACGTTCTCCGGCAGCGGCAACCGAAGCGCGCGCTCGGTCCAGTATCGTTCGGCCGAGGCGTCCCGCTTCACGATGCCGCCACGGCCATAGAGGATGGCGAGCCTGTTTACCGCTGACGGGTTCTCCAGTTCGGCTGCCTTGATCAGCGCGTGCTGTGCCTCGTCGCGCGCAATCAGTTGCGGGCGATCAAGATGATAGTCCCATGAATTATGCGACTCATAGATTGCGTAATTTGCCTCGCTATCGTTCCGGGCTGCGGCCTCGCGCAACAGTGCGACCGCCTCGGCGCGCCGTTCATGCGGCAGCGATTGAGCGAAGGCCACCTTGTTGCGGACATCGTCCGGAGCTGCAGCGAATGCTTCGCTGCAGGCGGTCTGGCGCATCCGGTAACGCAGCTTCTCTTGTTGCTCGGGGAGGTATTCGGTGGCGTTCCGCAAAAGACGGCGGCATTCGTTGGCTGCGTTGGCGCCGAACGGCTGAATAGGTTCGTCCTGTTCGGCGGCCCCTGTCTTGCGCTGTTCGGCAGGTGCTGAAACGAACAAAGCGATCGCTGCGCCGATGCAAGCGAGCAGTACGGCCAACACGATTGCGTGCCGCGCTGCGGGCTGGCGGCCACCGTTCATCGGCGCGTTCAAGGCGGCACTCATCTCGGCCATTCCGGTCGGCAATGGTGGATGTGGCGTTGGCGACATCCTGCGTTAGCTTTGTCGCGCGAACGTGCAAACCGTTCAAATCCGGGGCAGCCGCCCGTTAACTCTGCCGCAGCGGCAGAGCCGCCATGACCGGATTGTGAACATGCCTGCAGGTTCCTGCTTTGCGGCTCGTCATTTGCATGTCACCATTCGATTCTCAACGGGAGGGCCGCTATGCGCTGGTGTGTCTCGATTGGAGCGGTACTCGTCGCGGGAGCGATGGCCGGCGGCGACGTCGCGAGCATGGCTGCGACAGGCCCGAAAGCGCAGTTTGTCCAGAGCAAGCAGGACCCCGTGGTCGATGTCGAACTGGTGCTGGCGGTCGACGTTTCCTATTCGATGGATATGGACGAGCTGGCGATCCAGCGCGAAGGCTATGCCCAAGCCATCGTTTCCAAGGAATTCCTTACCGCGCTCAAGAGTGGCCCGACAGGCAAGATTGCGGTCACTTATTTCGAATGGGCGGCATCGTCAGACCAGAAGCTGATCATTCCCTGGCGTGTCATCGATGGTCCTGAATCCGCCGACGCGGTGGCATCCGAAATCATGAAGACGCCGATCCGCCGGGCGTCGCGGACGTCGATCTCGGGCGCGATCTACTACGCCATGCCGCTGTTCGATGAAAATGCGCTGCATGGTCTGCGCCGGGTCATCGATATTTCGGGCGATGGGCCGAACAACAATGGAGGACCGGTGACGGTCGCGCGCGACGAGGCAGTCGCGAAAGGTATCGTCATCAACGGCCTGCCGATCATGGCCAAGGAACTGTCCTACTCGACCATGGATATCGAAAACCTTGATCTCTATTACGAGGACTGCGTGATCGGCGGCGCGGGTTCCTTCGTGGTGCCGATCAAGGAGCGCGACAAGTTCAAGGAAGCGATCCGCACCAAACTGGTGTTGGAAGTCGCAGGATTGATGCCCGAGCCGCGCGCGATTCCTGTCGCCAACACGACGAAGGAGCCCCGCGTCAACTGCCTGATCGGCGAGAAGATCTGGCAGGATCGCTGGGGGCGTTAGTTCCCGTTAGCCATCGACCCGCGCAATCGCGTGGAAAAACGTGCCGGTGACATGGCCGCGCCGTCCGCCGCGCTCTGCCATGGGTTCGGCCTGCGCGTTGCGGAGATCGACCAGCGGGTCGTCGCTGCCCGGATCAATCAGCGACGCATAGTGAAATTCATGGCCGCGGATGAGCGATCCCTTTGGTCCGATCGGACTGTCGGATAGCAATCGCGCCTCGCGATAGCCGAGATGCAAGTGCCGCTTGTGGAAACTCGTCGTGTGGCTGAGCAGCCCCGTCATCGCATGCCGGTTGCCGTCGGCATCCTCCAGGCCTTCACCGAGCACCATATAGCCGCCGCACTCGCCATGGACCGAACGTGTCTGTGCGAAGCGCACCAGCCCGTCGCGGAATTTTTGCGCCGAGGCAAGCGTTGCCACGTGAAGTTCGGGATAGCCGCCTGGCAGCCAGCATGCATCACAATCATCCGGCGGAGCTTCATTGGCCAGCGGTGAGAAGCGGACGACCTCCGCGCCGGCATTGCGCCAGCCGTCAATCAGGTGCGGATAGATGAAGGTGAAGGCAGCATCAGCGGCCAATGCAATGCGCTGACCCGGCGGCGGTAAGGCCGGCGCGGCATTGCGGGCCAGCTGTCCGTCGATCGGCGCAGCCAGCGCGATGATGGTATGGAGATCGAGGTGCTTCTCCGCCATGTCGGCGAGTACGTCCATCCGTGTGGCAAGGTCGCCGTGTTCGCCAGCCTGGATGAGGCCGAGATGACGCTCTGGCAGCGCCAGTGCGGCATCCCGCGGAATGGCGCCGACGACGGGGATGCCGAGTGGCGCGATGGCATCCGTGATGAGGCGGCGATGTCGGTCGCTGCCGACGCGGTTCAGGATCACACCGGCGACGCGGACGTCAGGACGATGACTGGCAAAGCCGCGCACCATAGCGGCTGCTGATTGCGATTGCGCGGTCACGTCGAGCACCAGCAGCACCGGCAACTTGAACCGCGCGGCGATGCTGGCACTGCTGCCGTCGCGGTCGGCGACGCCGGGCACGCCGTCGAACAGGCCCATGACGCCTTCGACCACCAGCAGATCGGCGGCATCGCTGACGCCAGCCATCAGCGCCTGCAGCAGCGAGGGCGGCATGGTCCAGCTATCGAGATTGATGCAGGGCGCGCCGGTGGCGATCGCATGAAAGGCAGGATCGATATAATCGGGCCCGGCCTTGGCCGCGCGCAGTACCATGCCGCGCCGCGCCAGTGCGGCGAGCAGGCCGAGCGTGACCGTGGTCTTGCCCGCGCCGGATCGCGCTGCGGAGACCAGCAGGCCGGCGGTCATGATGGATGAACTTGCGACATCGCGGCGGATTACCGCGGCGACTGCGATGCCGCAAGGGCGAGGTCTAGGCCGACGCCTTTTCGCTCTTCGGCCAGTACTTGTCCCGCAAATGGCGCTTCACCAGTTTGCCGGTCGGCGTGCGTGGCAGTTCGGCCTCGAAGTCGACGCTCTTGGGGCATTTGATCGGGGACAGATGCTTGCGGCAGTACAAGATCAATTCGGCCTCCAGCGCCTTGCCGGCGCGGCTCATGTCGTGCGGCTGCACCACGGCCTTGACCTCTTCGCCCATCTCCTCGTTCGGCACGCCGAACACCGCAACATCGGCGATATCCGGATGGGTGATGAGAATGTCTTCGGTCTCCTGCGGGTAGATGTTCACACCGCCGGAAATGATCATGTAGGACTTGCGGTCGGTGAGGTATAGGAAGCCTTCGTCATCGAGATAGCCGACATCGCCGAGGGTGGACCAGCCGCGCGCGTTATAGGCGCGCTTCGTCTTCTCGGGATCGTTGTGATAGCTGAACTGCGGCGTGTCGGCGAAATACACCGTGCCGATTTCGCCGGTCGGCGCTTCTTGGTCTTCTTCATTGACGATCTTGACGCTACCGACCACAGCCTTGCCGACGGTGCCGCGATGCGACAGCCACTGCTGCGAGTTCGAGACGGTGACGCCGTTGCCTTCGGAGCCGGCGTAATATTCGATCAGGATCGGTCCCCACCAGTCGATCATGCGCGCCTTGACGTCGACGGGGCAGGGGGCTGCGGCATGGATCGCGCCGTTCAATGAAGAGACATTGTATTTCAAACGGACTTCATCCGGCAGCTTCAGCATGCGCACGAACATGGTCGGCACCAGCTGCGACTGGGTGATCTTGTACTTTTCGACAAGCTTGAGGAATTCCTCGGCGTCGAAATGCTCCATGATCACCGACGTGCCGCCGAGCGTGATCGCCATCATGTTGAAGCGCAGCGGAGCTGCGTGATACAGCGGCGCCGGCGATAGATAGATCGAGTCCGATGTCATGCCGCACATGTTCGCGCAGAGCAGCTTCAGGAACGGATTCGGCACGTCGATCGGATTGTTCTCCGAGGCGCGCTTGATGCCCTTGGGGCGGCCCGTCGTGCCCGACGAATACAGCATGTCGTAGCCGGCAACCTCGTCGGCAATCGGCGTAGCGGGCTGAGCGGCGAGGGCACTATTCCAGTCGCGGAAACCGGTGCGCGAACCGTCGACGATATAGAACATCGGCTCCGCCGTGTTGGTGATCAGCGGTGCAACCACATCGGCGCATTTCTCGGAGGTGATGACGACGCGCGCGCCGCAGTCTTTCACGATATAGGCGATTTCGTCTTGCGTCAGGTAGCGGCTGATCGCCGTGTAATACAGCCCGCTGCGCTGTGCAGCCCAGCAGATCTCCATGAAGTCGAGGCGATTCTCCATCAAGAGCGCGATGTGATCGCCCGCCTTCAAGCCCAGCGAGCGGAACAACTGCGCGCCGCGGTTCGAGCGTTCGTCGAGTTCGCGATAGGTGAGCGCCTGGCCGGAGCCGGCCATGCGGTAGGCAATCTTGTCGGGACTGGTCTTCGCGTGAATCGACGGATGCGTCATGGAGAGTTCCTTGGTGTTTCCTCGAAGACCGGCGGATTTTTCCGCTCGTGGTGTGGTTTAGTTTTCTTACGTCCCCTCTCCCCTTGTGGGAGAGGGTGCCTGAGCGAAGCGAAGGCGGGAGAGGGGTATGGCTAGTCGCGGGCCCTCTCCGTCTCGAACCCGCTTCGCGTGTTCGATCCACCCTCTCCCCTAGCGCTGCTACGCAGCGCTAGGGGAGAGGGGAAGAAAATTACAATCGCTCCACGATCGTCACATTGGCCATGCCGCCGCCTTCGCACATGGTCTGCAGGCCATAGCGCTTCTTGTTCTGCTGCAGTGCGTGCACCAGCGTGGTCATCAGCTTGGTGCCGGAGCCGCCGAGCGGATGGCCGAGCGCGATGGCGCCGCCATTGACGTTGAGGCGCTTCGGATCGGCGCCGGTGGCTTTCAGCCAAGCGGTCGGGATCGAGGCGAAGGCTTCGTTGACTTCGAACAGGTCGATGTCGTCGATCTTCATCCCGGCCTTCTCCAGCGCGCGCTTGGTGGCGGGCAGGGGCGCTTCCAGCATGATCACGGGATCGCCGCCCATCATGGTCATATGGTGGATGCGCGCCAGCGGCTTGATGCCGAGTTGCTTGAGGCCCTTCTCGTTGACAACCATCACACCCGACGCGCCGTCGCAGATCTGGCTGGCCGAGGCAGCGGTGAGCTTGCCGTTCTCGGCGATCAGCTTGACGCCGCGGATGCCATCGAGCGTCGCATCGAAACGGATGCCTTCGTCGATGTGATGCGTATCCGTGGTGCCATCGGCGCGGGTGATCTGCAGCGGGATTATCTCGTCCTTGAACCGACCGGCTTCGGTTGCTGCGATGGCGCGCCGGTGGCTCTCGAAGGCGTATGTGTCGAGGTCATCCTTCGACAGTCCGTATTTCTCGGCGACCATCTCGGCGCCGGTGAACTGGCTGAACTGGATGTTGGGATAGCGCGCTTCCATGCCGGGGCTCTTGTAGTGGCCCATGCCGGCCTTGGACGCGAGAATGCTTGGCGAGCCCATTGGCACGCGGGTCATGCTCTCGACGCCGGCGGCGATCACGATATCCATGGAGCCGGCCATCACGGCCTGGGCGGCGAAATGCAGCGCCTGCTGCGATGAACCGCACTGGCGGTCGATGGAGGTGCCCGGCACGCTTTCCGGAAGCTTCGAGGCCAGCACCGCGTTGCGCGCGACGTTGACCGCCTGCTCGCCGCCCTGGCCGACGCAGCCCATGATGACGTCCTCAACCGAGGCGGGATCTGCGCCGGTGCGTTCAACCAGCGTGTTCAAAACCGAGGCTGCGAGGTCGGCCGGGTGCCAGCCGGCTAAACGCCCGCCCTTGCGGCCACCAGCGGTGCGTGCAGCGGCGACGATATAGGCCTCGGCCATGCGTGATCTCCCTTTTTTGCCTTGTTTGGCGGCGTTTTTCGTGGCGTTGAATGCGCGGGATTTAAGTGTCCGCGGAGAGTTTAGTCAATCGGTCAATTAACTCTTGAGTGCGGCCGATTGTTCGTATTATCTGCGCTCTGAATGGCACCGACTTTGAACCCCAGCACCTCTGTGAAAACCGCCGCTGCCCGTAATCCGACGGCCGACAAGCTGTTGCTCGCGGCGAGCGAGCTGATGATTGCCAGCAACTCCATCGAGGTGTCGCTGAGCGAGATTGCGCAGCAGTCCGGGGTCAATGCGGCGCTGGTGAAATATCATTTCGGCAACAAGGACGGCCTGCTGCTGGCGCTGCTTGCGCGCGACGCCGCCACCGAGATGACCAATCTGGAATATCTGCTGGCGCAGCCGATCTCGGCCACCGCAAAACTGCGGTTGCACATCGCCGGCATCATCAAGGCCTATTATCAGTTCCCCTACATGAACCGGCTGATCCACTACTTGCTGCATGAGAGCAGCAACGAGGCGGCCGATGAAGTCTCGAAGTTCTTTGTGGGGCCGCTACTCGGCTTCCATCGCCGCCTGCTGGCCGAGGGACTTGAATCCGGCGAATTTCGCAAGGTCGATCCGGTGTTGTTCTACACCAGCCTGATCGGCGCCTGCGACAACCTGTTCTTCAGCCGTCATGCCATGTCGCGCGCCATTGGCGTCGGCCCGGTGACCGATGAAGTCTGCCGCGACTACGTCGCCCATATGGAAGCGATGCTGCTCGGCGGAATCCTCACAAACAAGAAGGCCGCCAAGGCCTGACATCACGAACTCAGAAGAAACGGCCCAAGGAAAACTGCCAAGAAAATTCAAAAACGTCGGGAAACGCCCAAGGAACTAAATTCAAGAACCAAAAAATAAGAAACGCCCAAGGACCAGTTCCAAGAACAACAACCAAGAAAACGCCCAAGGACCACTTCTTCTTTTTCTTCTTCGTCGCGACCCAAGAATTCAAGAAACGATCAGAAACGCCCAAGGAAAGGCATTATCGATGCAGTTGAAAGACGTAGCCGTATTCATCACCGGCGGTGGCTCGGGCCTCGGTGCCGCGACCGCACGCGCGATGGCCGCCAAGGGCGCCAAGGTCGCCGTGTTCGATCGTGCGGCGGAGAATGCCGAGAAAGTCGCTGCCGAAGTGAAGGGCATCGCTACCGTCGGCGACGTCACCAGCGAAAATGACGTCAAGGCGGCGCTCGCCAAGGCAGCGGCTGCGCATGGTACCGCGCGCGTGCTGATGAACTGCGCCGGTATCGGCGGTTCACAGCGCATCGTCGGCAAGCAGGGCGTTTATCCGCTCGAGAAGTTCACCAATGTCATCATGGTGAACCTGATCGGTACCTTCAACTGCCTGCGTCTGTTCGCCGAGCAGCTTGCCACCGCCGAACCGATCGGCGAGGAGCGCGGCGTCATCATCAACACAGCCAGCGTCGCCGCCTATGAAGGCCAGATCGGTCAGATCGCCTACTCCGCCTCGAAGGGGGGCGTTGTCGGCCTCACGCTGCCGGCTGCCCGCGATCTCGCCTCCAGCAAGATCCGCGTCAATACCATCGCGCCGGGCCTGTTCCTGACGCCGCTGCTGATGGGCCTCAACGAGGAAGCCCGCGCTAGCCTGGGCGCGCAGGTGCCGCATCCGGCCCGCCTCGGCGACGCCTCTGAATACGGCAACCTCGCGGTCCACATCGTCGAGAACCCGATGCTGAACGGCGAAACCATTCGCCTCGACGGCGCCATCCGTATGGCGCCGCGGTAGTACTTGTCTTCCCCTCTCCCCCAGCGCGGCGTAGCCGCGCGCCGCGGGAGAGGGTGCCTGAGCAAGCGAAGGCGGGAGAGGGCTCGTTGTGGCACCCCTCTCGTGAGTTTGTTTCTAACTCCTGCGCTGCCCTCTCCCGCAAGGGGAGAGGGCGCGGCAATGAGCGTCGGCAAGGCGCCAACGAGTGAAACGGGAGAGCGCGTGTGTCTAATCCACTGCTGATCGAACACGACGATGGCGTGGACCGGGTGACGCTTAATCGTCCGGACAGTCTCAACGCGCTCGATCCTGCTCTGATCGACGCACTAAACGACTATTTCGAAAGCCTGCAGCGCAATCGCAAGACACGCGTGGTCGTCCTCAAGGGTGCCGGCGCCAATTTCTGCGCCGGGCTCGATCTCAAACACGCAATGGCCGTGCGCTCCGGGCAGAATGCGCCGCGCACCGTCACCGAGTCGCTGGATTCCCAGCGCCGCATCGCGGATATCGTGATGCTGATGCGCCGCTGTCCGCAGCCGATCATCGCGCTGGTGCAGGGTGCTGCCGCCGGCGGCGGTTTCGCGCTGGCGCTCGCCGCAGATATCCGCATCGCCGCCAAGTCGGCGCGCATGAACTGCGCCTTCATCAAGCTCGGCCTCGGCGGCTGCGACATCGGCTCAAGCTATTTCCTGCCGCGTCTCGTCGGTGTCTCCGTCGCCTCTGAACTGATCCTCACCGGCCGCTTCATCCATGCCGATCGCGCGCTGGCTGTTGGGTTGGTGTCGGAAGTTGTCGACGACGGTCAACTCGAAGCCGCCGCTGCGCCCTATGTCGATGCGATGATGACCGCGTCGCCGGTAGGGCTGCGGCTGTCGAAGGAATGCATCAACATGTCCGTCGATGCCGGCTCGATCGAGGCCGTCATCGCCATGGAAGATCGCAATCAGGTGCTGTGCAGCCGCTCGGAAGATTTCGAGGAAGGCATTCGCGCATTCATCGAGAAACGAAAGCCGGTTTACGTCACACGTTGAAGCGTGATCTCACGCACCGAATACAAGGTCCGACAAACGAGACCATGGTTCGACAAGAACGGTTTTGGGAGAAACCACATGAACGCCCAGGCTGCCGCGGTGCTGACAAAGCCCGCCTTCCGCAAGATCCACTGGATGGAGCGCGACATCGATGTCGAGCGCCGGCCGGACGGCGTCATCGTCATGAAGTCGCTGATACCGTTGATGCCCTATGAGACGCATCTGCCGGCGTCTCTGGCGAAGTGGGCCAAAGAGCGTCCCGATCACACCTGGCTGGCCCAGCGCGCCGGCGATGACCGGCAATGGCGTCGGCTCAGCTATGGCGAGGCGAAGCGGACCGCCGATGCGCTGACCCAGGCGCTACTCGACATGAAGCTCGCGGCCGATGGACCGGTTGCGATCCTTTCGGGCAATTCCATCGAGCATGCACTAATGACCATGGCGGCGATGCAGGCGCGGCATCCGGCAGCGCCGGTGTCGCCGGCCTATTCGCTGATGAGCCAGGATCACGCCAAGCTCAAATATCTGTTCGACCTGATCAAGCCTGTCGCGGTCATGGTGCAGGACGGGCCGACCTTCCAGAAGGCGCTGGATGCGCTCGATCTCACCGACATCAAGATCATCCATGTGGCGCGCCCGCCGACGGGGATCGCCAGCACCGCCTATGCCGACATGGTCGCGACCATGGTTACGCCCACGGTCGACGCATCGCTCGCCCAGATCATGCCCGATACGGTCGGCAAGCTGCTGTTCACCTCGGGCTCCACCGGCATGCCCAAGGCGGTCATCAACACGCAGCGGATGATGACGGCGAATGCCGCGATGATGATGCAGACGCGCCCGCGCGATCCGAACGCGCAGCCGCCGGTCTATCTCGACTGGATGCCGTGGAATCACACCATGGGCGGCAACGCTTTGTTCAACCCGCTGCTGATCGATGGCGGCACGCTCTATATCGACGATGGCCGTCCAATGCCGGGCATGATCGACGAGACATTGCGCAATCTGCGCGAAATCTCGCCGACCTATTACGCCAATGTCCCCGCAGGCTATGCCGCCATCGCCAGCGCAATGGAGAAGGACGATGCGCTGGCGCGCTCCTTCTTCAAGAATCTGAATCTGATGGCCTATGGCGGCGCGCGTCTCCCTGACGATCTTTATGACCGCATGCAGGCGCTGGCCGTGCGCGCCACGGGCGAGCGCATCGTGTTCTACACCGGCTGGGGCTGCACCGAGACCTCGCCGACCTCGACCGGCACCTATTGGGACACCGAGCGCGTCGGCCTGATCGGCCTGCCGTTCCCCGGCGTCGAACTCAAGATGGTGCCGGTGGATTCGAAATACGAATTGCGCTTGCGCGGCGTCAACGTGATGCCGGGCTACTATCGCCAGCCGGACCTCACCAAAGCGGCCTTCGACGAGGAAGGCTTCTACAAGATCGGCGACGCTGGCATTTTCGTCGACGACAATGACCCCGTGCAGGGCCTGATCTTCTCCGGCCGCGTGGTGGAGGACTTCAAGCTGACGACCGGCACCTTCGTGCATGTCGGCTCGTTGCGCACCGATGTGATCGCTGCGGCGACGCCGGTGGTGCAGGACGCGCTGATCACGGGACAGGATCGCCCCTATATCGGCGTGCTCGCCTGGCCCAACCTGCCGGCCTGCCGCATCATGATCGGCGAGCCCGAGGCGACATTTGCCGATGTGGTGAAACATCCTGCGGTTCTTGCCTGTCTGAAGAAGGGGCTGCAGGCACATAATGCGTCGTGCGAAGGCGCCAGCAGCAGGCGCATTGCGCGCGCGATGTTCATGGTCGAGCCGGCGTCCATCGACGGCAACGAACTCACTGACAAGGGCTACATCAACCAGCGCGCCGGCCTCGAACGCCGCGCGGCACTGGTCGCCCAGCTTTACGCCGAGCACCCCGGCGAAGACGTCATCATCCTCAACTAGACTTTCATCGATCAGAACAGAGTACACCGCCATGAACTTCGATTTCTCCGACGACCAGAAGCAGCTCCGCGATGAGGCCCGGCGTTTTCTCACCGAGAAGTGCCCGCCGAAGGCTGTGCGCGCCGTGATCGACGGCAAGGCGCCCTATGATCGCGAGCTCTGGAAGGGCTTGGCTGACATGGGCTTCCTCGGCGTCGCCATCCCGGAAGCCTTTGGCGGCTCGGGTGCCGGTCATCTCGAACTCTGCGTGATCGCCGAGGAAATGGGCCGCGCGCTGGCGCCGGTGCCGTTCTCGTCCACCGTGTATCTTGCCGCCGAAGCGCTGCTTCTGGCCGGCTCCGATGCGCAGAAGCAGAAGTGGCTGCCGGCGATTGCGCAGGGCAATGCCATCGGTACGCTGGCCCTGTTCGAAGGCTCTGGTAATCCGTCGCCAAAAGCGATCAAGCTCACCGCGGCCAACGGCGTACTGAACGGCACCAAGAAGCCGGTGGCCGATGGTGCCATCGCCGATTTCGCCATCGTCGCCGCACGTACCGGTTCGACCGGCCGCGACAGCGACATTGCACTGTATCTCGTGGATCTCACCAGCGAAGGTGTCGAGGCCAAGGCGCTGACCTCCATCGATCCGTCGCGCAACCAGGCCGAGATTACCTTCAAGAACGTCAAGGCCGAGCTGCTCGGCGCCGCGAACGAAGGCTGGAGCATCCTCTCCCAGGTGCTCGACCGTGCGGCCGTGCTGATCGGCTTTGAACAGGTTGGCGGTTCCGACCGCGCGCTGGAAATGGGTCGCGACTACGCGCTCGACCGCATTGCCTTCGGTCGTCAGATCGGTTCGTTCCAGGCGGTCAAGCACATGCTCGCCGACATGTATGTCTCGGCGACGCTGGCACGCTCGAATTGCTATTACGGCGCATGGGCGCTTTCGACCAACGCGTCCGAACTGCCGGAAGCCGCCGCAGCTGCGCGCATCAGCGCCACGCAGGCATTCCAGCATTGTTCGAAGAACAACATCCAGGTCCATGGCGGCATGGGCTTCACCTGGGAGTTCGACTGCCATCTGTATTACCGTCGCTCGAATGCCGTCGCGGTCGGGCTCGGCTCACTGTCTTATTGGGAAGACCAGTTGATCGAGCGCATGCGCCAGAAGAATGCGGCGTAAGGATCAATCGAGATGAATTTCGATGACACCCCGCAGGAGGCCGCGTTCCGCGCCGAGGCTAAAACCTGGATCGCGGCCAATGCGCCGAAGCAATATGAAGACGAGCTGAAAAAGGCCGCGCTCGGCCGCATTCAGCTCAAGAGTGCGAATATTCTGGAAGTCGCGAAAGCCTGGCAGAAGAAGAAGGCCGATGCCGGCTGGGCCGTACCGCACTGGCCGAAGGAGTATGGCGGCCGCGGCGCATCGCCCATCGAGCGGGTGATCTGGCAGCAGGAAGAGGGCGTGTTCGGCAAGCTCGGCGCGCTGTTTATCATCGGTCACGGCATGTGCGGCCCGACCATGATGGCCTACGCCGCCGAAAAGCATAAGCGGCAGTATCTGCCGCCGCTGGCGTCCGGCGAGAAGATCTGGTGCCAGTTGTTCTCTGAACCCGCCGGCGGATCCGACGTCGCGGGTCTCCGCACCCGTGCGGAGAAGGACGGTGACGACTGGGTCATCAACGGCCAGAAGATCTGGACTTCCGGCGCGCACTACTCGGATTACGGCATCCTGATCACCCGCACCGACCCGACTGTGCCGAAGCACAAGGGTCTCACCATGTTCTTCCTGGACATGAAGAGCCCGGGCGTGGAGGTGAAGCCGATCAAGCAGGCCAACGGTCAGGCCGAGTTCAACGAGGTGTATTTCACCGACGTACGGATACCCGATGCGCAGCGCCTCGGCGCTGTGGGTGACGGCTGGAACGTCTCGCTCACCACGCTGATGAACGAACGCATGGCGATCGGCGCCAATGTCGCCACCGGCTTCCCGGAATTGTTCGAGTTCTGCAGCAGCCTGATGCTGGATGACGGTCCGGCCATCGACGACCCCGCCGTGCGCTCCAAGCTTGCCAACTGGGCGGTGCGTGCCAGCGGACTGCGTTATACGGCATTCCGTTCGATCTCGGCGCTGTCGCGCGGTGAACGTCCGGGTCCGGAAAACTCTATCGGTAAGCTCGTTGCCGGCGCCATGCTGCAGGATGTCGCGACCTATGCGCTCGATCTGCAGGGCGCGGCCGGCGTGCTGAACGGGCCGGAGGATGCGGAGGTCGCCGGCAAGTTCCAGGCGATGCTGCTGCGCTCGCCTGCGACGCGCGTCGAGGGCGGCACCGACGAGATTCTGCGCAACATCATCGCGGAACGTGTGCTCGGCCTGCCGGGCGACATCCGCGTCGACAAGGACGTGCCATTCAACAAGATCCCGACCAAGGGACGATAAGTCAGCCTGTAGGATGGGTAGAGCGCAGCGAAACCCATCAATGTCCGCGCAAGCCCATCGATGGGTTTCGCAAGGGCTCTACCCATCCTACGCTTTCTTTTCTCATTAAGGACGACTGCCATGAATTTCGATGACACGCCGCAGGAAGCCGAATTCCGCGCCGTCGCGCGCAAGTGGATCGATGCCAACGCGCCGAAAGAGCTGGAAGCCGAGCTGACCAAGCCATCGGCGAAGCGCGCCTCTGAGAAGCGCGACGCGATGCTCGATGTCGCCAAGGCGTGGCAGAAGAAGAAGGCCGATGCAGGCTGGGCCTGTCTGCACTGGCCGAAGGAATATGGCGGCCGTGGGTCGACGCCGATCGAGCGCGTGATCTGGCAGCAGGAAGAGGGCGTCTATGACAAGCTCGCGCGGCCCTTCGCCATCGGGCAGGGCATGTGCGGCCCAACTGTGATGGCCTATGCCTCCGAAGACCAGAAGCGCAAATATCTGCCGCCACTGGCCTCCGGCGAGAAGGTCTGGTGTCAGCTGTTCTCCGAACCCGCCGGTGGCTCCGACGTCGCTGGCCTTCGCACCCGCGCGGAGAAGGATGGTGACAACTGGATCGTCAACGGCCAGAAGATCTGGACCTCCGGCGCGCACTACTCGGATTATGGCATCCTGATCACTCGCACCGACCCGAATGTGCTCAAGCACAAGGGTCTCACCATGTTCTTCCTGGACATGAAGAGCGAAGGCGTCGAGGTGAAGCCGATCAAGCAGGCCAATGGCATGCAGGAATTCAACGAGGTGTTCTTCACCGATGTGCGGATTCCGGATGCACAGCGGCTCGGCGCCGTCGGTGACGGCTGGAACGTGTCGCTGACCACGCTGATGAACGAGCGCATGTCGATCGGCTCCCGCGTCGCCACGGGGTTCCCGGAATTGTTCGAGTTCTGCAGCAACCTGATGCTGGAAGACGGCCTCGCCATCGACGATCCCAATGTGCGCTCGAAACTCGCAAGCTGGGCGGTGAAGAATTCCGGTCTGAAATACACCAGCTATCGCTCGATTTCGGCGCTGTCGAAGGGCGAGCGTCCGGGTCCGGAAAACTCCATCGGCAAGCTGGTCTCGGGCATGATGATGCAGGACATCGCGATGTTCGCGGCCGACCTGCAGGGCGCTTCCGGCGCGCTGGTCGGAGCCGATGCGGAAGCAGCCGGCGAATTCCAGGCGACCATTCTGGGCTCGCCGTCCATGCGTATCGCCGGCGGCACCGACGAGATCCTGCGCAACATCATCGCCGAGCGTGTGCTCGGTTTGCCGGGCGACATCCGCGTCGACAAGGACGTGCCGTTCAACAAGGTCCCGACCAAGGGACGGTAAGGTTTGCAATGACTGCTCCCATCGACACGCTCGAAACCCTTCTGGCGTCACGCTACTCCTGTCGCGCCTACAAGACCGAGCAGGTGCCGCGCGCCATCATCGACCGCATTCTCAATGCCGCGCAGAAGACCGCGTCGTGGTGCAACAGCCAGCCGTGGCAGGTCACGATCACGTCGGGTGAAGCCACCAAGAAGTTTCGCGACGTGCTCTATCCTGTCGCGGCCGCGGGCACGCCGAATTCGGGCGACTTCCCGTTTCCGCGCGAATATCGCGGGGTCTATCTGGACCGCCGTCGCGAAAGCGGCTTCCAGCTTTACAACACACTGGGTATCGCGCGCGGCGACAAGACGGCCTATGCCGAGCAGGCGTTGCAGAACTTCAACTTCTTCGGCGCGCCGCATGTGGCGATCATCACGTCGGATGAAGCGCTCGGGGTCTATGGCGCAGTGGACTGCGGCGGCTATGTAAACAATTTCATGCTGGCTGCGCAGGCGCTCGGCCTCGCGACCGTGCCGCAGGCGGCGCTGGCGTTTCACTCGGCCGTGGTGCGCCAGCATTTCGGCATGAGCGACGACCGCCGCGTCGTTTGCGGCATTTCGTTCGGCTATCCGGACCGCGAGCACAAGGTCAACAGCTACCGAACGAACCGCGCGCAGTTAGGCGATGTGGCGACGTTTGTGGAGTGACTCTGCTCACTTCCCTCTCCCCCAGCGTAGCGAAGCTGCGCGCCGTGGGAGAGGGTGGATCGAACGCGAAGCGGTCGAGACGGGAGAGGGGCTGCCACGAGCTCCGAGCTTGGCTACCCCTCTCCCGCCGTCCCTTCGCTCAGGCACCCTCTCCCGCAAGGGGAGAGGGGAAGAAAAGTGCCACGGGCTTAACGTTTAAAACCGCGGTGCCCGTTTCTCCGCGAACGCCTTCGTGCCTTCCTTGATCTCATCGCCCCGCAGGCTGTCCCGCGCGCGCTGATCGGCGGCAGCCTCGTCCAGTTCACCGCGGGCGAATTCGTTGATCGCCTGCTTCATGCCGCGCATGGCGATCGGGGCGTTGCCGGCCAGAATCATGGCGAGCTTGTCGACTTCCTCGTCCAGCGCCTCGGTCGGCACCATGGCGGTGAGGTAGCCGATCCGCAGCAGTTCGCTGGCTTCCAGCTTCTGCGCGGTGAGAAACAATCGCTTGGCGTTGTCGACCCCGAGCCGGCTCACATAGCGTTTGATGCCGCCCTTGTAATAATGCAGCCCGAGCCGGGCGGCCGGCATGAACATCTCGCAGGTGTCGACGCCGACCCGGAAGTCACAGGCCAGTGCCAGGTCGGTCGAACCGCCATAGACGCCACCATTGAGCCGGCAGATGGTCGGCAGCGCCAGGTCCTCCAGCCGGTTGGCCACGGCCTCGAAGGCCGATCCGGAGGAGCCTTCCGCCACGGGCTTGGGCGCGCTGGCAGCCCGTTCGGAGATCGCATTGAGATCGAAGCCGGCGCTGAAGGCGCGGCCGGTGCCGGTGAGCACCAGCACCCGGACGGCGCGATTGGCCTCTACGCGATCGAACAGCTGTACCAAGGTGTCCAGGTCGAGCTGGGACAGCCGGTTCAGCTTTTGGGGGCGGTTCAGGCGGATGGTGGCGCGGGGGCCGTCGATGGTCAGAATGGGGGGCGAGGACTGGTCAGATGCGGTTTCCGTCGTTTCCGACATGTTGTTCTCCTTTGGGATGCGAGCGACGGTGCCCGCACCGGCGGATCGCGTCAATCTGCGCACGACTCCGTGATTTTTGCGGGTTGCAACACGGGCTATTTTAACCAGATGGGCTATATTGCGGCTGCAAAGGCCCGGTCATTCGCGCTTCATAGTCGCGGAGGACGGTGCGGCCGTTCCTGGAAACCCGGTTTGCTCCCATGGATATGTCCTATCTCCATCACTTTGGCAGCGCCGCCGCCACGATCTTCGTGGTCGCGACCGCCACGATGCGGACGATGATTCCGCTGCGGGTGTTTGGCATCATGGCCAATGTCCTGCTAATCGCGATCTCGATCCCGACCCACAACTATCCGACCATGGCATTGCATGCGGTACTGCTGCCGCTCAACATCTACCGCCTGCGCCAGATGCTGCAATTGGTCCAGGATGTGAAAAAGTCGGTGAACTCGGACCTGTCGATGGAATGGCTGAAGCCGTTCATGACCAAGCGTCCCTGTAAGGCCGGTGAGGTGTTGTTTTACAAGGACGAGAAGGCCGAAGACATGTTCTACATCGTCAGTGGCCGTTATCGTCTCGTCGAATCCGGGATCGAATTGCCGGTCGGCGCCATTGTCGGTGAACTCGGCATGCTGTCGCCCTTGAACGAACGCACCCAGACGCTGGAATGTATCGAGCCCGGCATGGTGCTCAGCGTCAGCTACAGCCAGGTCGAAGAGCTCTACGTGCAGAATCCGGAATTCGGTTTCTTCTTCCTGCGTCTCGCCAGCGCGCGATTGTTCGAGAATATCGACAAGCTGGAAGCGCGTCTGATGAAGCAGGACGCGCCCGCATTGCCCATGGCGCCGCAGCACGCATAAGCATCAGGACGTCCCGTGGCAGGTTTCATCAACGTCATCCGCTCCACGCTCGCCGAGCTGGCGAACAGGAGCGAACCTGCAGCGCCGGTTTTGCCGGTGGGGCTGCCGGCTGCGGTGCGTCCTGTGGCGGAAGATGGCGTGGCCCTGTTGATCAACTATCAGAGCGCAGTCTACGCGCAGCTCTACAGCGACCGGCTGCGTCGCTTTGTCGGACGGCGCAACGTCAGCGACGAGTTGTTCAGCGAGATTGCGCGGCTGCTCACGATGCGCATGAGCTATCACGACCCGATCCGCATTGCGCAGCTCAAGCTGCAGGAGCCCGTGATGCCCGGCCGGCCGCCCGTCGTCGACAGGCGGCGTTTTCGCCTCGACGAGTTGGTGTCGGCATTGCCGGAGATCGTCGGCGATCCCCTGATGTGGGCGCTCGAGCGCATCTATTGTGCGCATCGCACGGTGCCGATCCGTTTCAGCAAGGCGAGCATCTGGGGCATCAAGCGCCTTGAGTTCGAATCCTGGCTGCGACGTTGGCGCCTGTTGTCGACGCGTTATGAAACCGAGCGCGTCTGGGTCGAACGCTGGCTGCACATGATTGATCGGGCACTGACCAAGCAGCCGGACGCGGCAATGGCCATCGTGCAGACGGCAACCATGATCGAAGGTTACGGCACGGGCTATCGGCAGGGCATGGCCGCCTGGCATCAGATCATCGACGGACTGGCCAAGCCGGCTTTCGACGGGACGCTGGTGATTGCCGATCTGCCGGACGCAATCACGCGTGCGCGTGCGGTGCCGCGCGACCCGAAGGGTGACCAATTACGCAAGGCGATCGGCGAGCTCCGCGCGCATGCCGTCCTGAACTAGCGAGAAAGTGGAACGTGCGCAGTGTTTTCCCGACCAGGCTGGCTCTGCAGGAAGCGGTGGGTTTTCGGTTCCGCGGCGTGCATTCCCGGTTTCGGAGTGTCATAAATAGGGCGAGTGATCGGGCCGGCTAAGCGGGCCAGCCTGTCGTGACCGGTGAGAGGGACGTCAGCTTGTTGTTTCCTGCAATGTCGTCGTCGATTGCTCTGGGCGGGCTCGTCGGGTGGATGCTCGTCCTCACCGTCAAGCACGTGATCGCTGATTTCCTGCTGCAAAACGCCTGGATGGCGATAGGCAAGGATCAGCGGACCGGTTGGGCGCTGCCGCTGCTGGCGCATTGCGCGATCCATGGCGTGCTGACGACGCTGTTCATTGCCGTTGTACAACCCAAGCTCTGGTTCCTGGGACTGGTCGACTTCGCGATCCACATCACC
Source organism: Tardiphaga sp. 37S4 (assembly GCF_021044645.1). Taxonomy (NCBI): domain Bacteria; kingdom Pseudomonadati; phylum Pseudomonadota; class Alphaproteobacteria; order Hyphomicrobiales; family Nitrobacteraceae; genus Tardiphaga; species Tardiphaga sp. 37S4. The sequence continues at coordinate 809,719 of NZ_CP088008.1, forward strand.
ATCGATCGGCTCAAGGGCATCTGCGTATCGCATTTCGGTGTGACGCAGGGCCATCGCTGGTTCTGGTGGCTGATCGGCATCGATCAGGCGCTGCATCACCTGACCGACTTCTTCCTGGCCATCTTCATCGTCGCCAACAGCTGATGCGCGTTTGAACGCATCAAGTTCCAATGTGGCGGTAGCAGGGCACGGCTGCCACATTTTAAACTGTTACTCAAGAGTCGCACGCTGCCATTAAGGCTGTTGGTTAACCCTGCGTTAGGAAATTCAACCGCATCCTCATTAACGAGGAGAAACCCCATGCGGTCCAGCCGTCAAGCTTTTGAGAACGATTTTTGCCCCGTCGAGGAAGATCTGCTCGGTGCAATGTATCGTGCAAATGAAAATGGCCTGCCCCATCTCGTGGCCAGCGTTTCATCCGATGTCCGCGCGATGCTGGCTCTGTTCTGCTATCGCCGCAGTCATCTTCACGCTTTGGCAATTTCGATCGCATCGAGCTGCAGCGAGCGTGAGCTGATCGAATTCGGTGGCCGCGTTGGTTCCACGCTCTACGCGCTGTCACACGACACGGCCGTGGCGCGTCCTTCGGTGTCGGCCTATCACAACCGCAAGGCCATCACGCTGTCGACCAAGCCGCTCTCGACGCTGGCGCCGATGGATGATGATCTCGACGACGAGCTGGATGACAAGGAATTCGCTCACGCCGTCACGGCGTAAGCTGACATCAACTACTCTGCGGCTGCCAGAATTGGCAGCCCGTGCCGGCGCCGCGCCATGGCGCATTCGGGATCGCCAGGCATGCAGGTCCGGCACACGTCCGGTCTGACAGCGTAAATCCCACAGGCTGTGGCCTCTCCAACCTTTCCGGTCAATGCGCTGCAGCGGTCTCCGTCGCAGCGCATTCCCGATTCACGATCGTTGACATATTTGGCCGGGATCAGATCGAGATCGGCATCGTCCTCGATGGTGAAACGCGGCCAGTTGCTGGAATACGAACAGCACGCACCACAGGCCTGGCACGGGCTGGCGTCGCTGATCGTGGTGGCATCGCTTGTCATGCCGCGGTTTATCCCGATCGGGCCGGTTCCGCCAGCCGTGCAGATGCAGGTTCGGCTGTTTCAGGTATCCTGTGGCCGCTCCCAGCTCAGCGTCTTGCGCCATTTGCTGCGCAATGCTTCACGCCGCTCCGGATACTTCTCATCGAGGAAATGGGCCTCGATTGCGCGATCGGTTCGAAAACTGCGGAAATCCTGGCGGAGCTCGCACCACGCCGCTAGCAGCCGCACCGCTTCCAGATAACCCACCGCGATCGGCCAGACGATGCGCTCGCTGTCGCGACCGGCTTCGTCCCGGTAAAGCAGCCGGACCTTCTTGCCCGCATGAATATGCGCGCGCATCTGCACCATATCCATGCTGTCGGCGGTGCCGCGGAAATGCGGCCGTGCGCGGCTCGCGGGTTCCAGCACGAAGGGGCGCAAGCGCTCGGGCACGGTGTCCGCGATCTTCGCGATGAGATTCTGTGCCGCCTTGGCCAATGCCGGATCGGCGTGCCCCATCACCCATTGCGCGCCGAGCACTGCGGCTTCGATCTCGTCGGGTGTCAGCATCAGCGGCGGCATGTCGAAGCCGCGTTCGAGGATATACCCCATGCCGGCTTCGCCGCGGATCGGGACGCGTTGCGCCATCAGTGTCGCGATGTCGCGATAGATCGTCCGCTTGGACGTTTCCAGTTCGGCTGCAATGGCATCCGCCGTCAGCGGCTTCCGCGTGCGCCGAAGCACCTGGATGATCTGAAACAGGCGGTCGGCGCGTCTCATGGTCGTCCCTCTATCTTTGTTGGCAGATGTCGATGCTGACAGCATGTTGGCAGCAGGGGGCAGTCATACAGGGTCCAGGTTCAAACGAACGAAGGATTCTGCAATGACCGCTTTCGATAGCCTCGCCGTCTTTTCGCATGATGACCGGCTCTGGCGCATCCGGGCATGGCTGCTGGAACGCGCCATTCTCGCCCTGTCGGGAGACCTCCGCTGGGCCCTGATCGGGCTCGGCTGGCGCATGGTTTCCACCGCGGCGGTCCAGACGCGTGTCTGGGTCGCCGGCGCGACCCGGCGTGACGGCTGCTGACACCACGGTGGCAGCAGCGACTGCCTAGTCTCTTGTCCTTATCACTTGGAGAAACCACATGATCGTCCTTCACGGCGCAGGTGCAGGCTTTGGCCTGCCGGAAATCAGCCCTTTCGTTACTAAGACGGAAGTCCAGCTCAAGATGGCCGGCTTGCCCTATGAGAAGCAACCGGCACGGCCGCAGGATTCGCCGAAAGGGCAGATGCCCTATATTGATGACGGCGCTGAGTGCATTGCCGACTCCACCTTTATCCGCGCCTATATCGAACGCAAATATGACGTCGATTTCGATAGGGGTCTCGATCTCGCCCAGCGCGCTCAGGCCTGGGCGATCGAGCGGATGATCGAGCATCATCTCTACTGGGCACTTGTCGGGGTGCGCTGGGTCGATGCCGATAACTTCGCCAAGGGACCGTCGCATTTCTTCGACGGCATTCCCGAAGCGCAGCGCGACGAGATTCGTGCATCCGCGCGCAAATCCGTCATTCAGAACCATCTGGCGAATGGCCTCGGCCGGCATCCTGCCGATGAGGCGCTACAACTCGCGGATCGTTCGCTGATGGCTCTGTCGGTGCTGCTGGCCGGGAAGTCTCACTTGATGAGCAACCGCCCGGCGGGTGTCGATGCGACCGCATTCGGCGTTCTGGCCGGGATCATGTCGCCGTTGTTTCCGTCACCCCTGCAGCGTCAGTTGCACCGCTACGGCAACCTCGTCACCTATGTGGATCGGATGATGGCAGAGTATTATCCCGAACACGTCTGGCAGTGCAGCGTCGCTGCCTGAGGCTGTGTCGCCTTCAATGCGGCGACGCTGCCCCCTTCAGCGTCGCCAGTTCTGCTTCCAACTCCGCAATTCGCGCATCGCGCGCTGCCAGTACTGCTGCAACATCGGCGGCATCGAACTTCTGCGGGATATGTTGCGGGCAATTGGTGTCCCACGCGGCGATCGTGAACAGGATCACCTGTTCCGGCTTGGCACGATAACCTTGCGGCATTAGCGACGCCAGCAGCGCCGGATCGTCCTCGACCACCCGCGCGGTGCCCCAGAGCTTGACGCGTCGGCGATGTGCATAATCCATGATGAAGATGTTGGCCTTGGGATTCTCGGCGAGATTGCCCTGGGTGATGTATTGCCGATTGCCGCTATAGTCCGCAAAGGCCAGCGTCTGCTTGTCGAGGATCTTCACGAAGCCCTTCGGTCCGCCGCGATGTTGCATGTAAGGCTGGCCGTCAGCGCTGGCGGTAGCCAGAAAGAAGCTGTTCGCCTCGGCGAGAAACGCTGCGAGATTGTCGTCGATCTCGGTGCGCCAGCCGCCGTTTTCCTCGACATGCGCGTAGCCGGAACGCGACCCCTTGCGCGTCTGGATCGCCTTGACGGTCGGCGTGAAGGCAATGTCGCTGGAATAGGTGTGGATGTCTGACATGACTTACTCCCTGATTGGAGCTTGGGACGGGATGCGTTCCCGCCGCCCCAAGTTGGCTATTTCCTTGCACAAGAACAATCATCGGAATTGACACTTCATTATTGCTGGATATGAAATGGTTCGATGGATCGCATCGAAGCCATGACCGTCTTCGTCGCCGTGGCGGACCTGCAGGGGTTTGCGCCTGCGGCCCGCAAGCTCGGACTCTCCGCGTCGGCGGTCACCCGCATGGTGGCGGCGCTGGAGGAACGGCTGGGCGCTCGCCTGCTGCAGCGGACCACGCGCTCGGTGATGCTGACCGATGTCGGCGCGCGCTATCTGCAACGAGCGCGCCAGATTCTCGCGGATATCGAGGAAGCCGAAGGCTCCGCACAGGCCGAACGGGCCAAGCCGACCGGGCGTCTGGTCGTCTCGGCGCCAGTCGGCTTCGGGCGGCTGCATGTGACGCCGCTGATCTCGGCCTATCTGCAGCGCTATCCCGATGTCTCGGGTGAATTGCGGCTGACCGATCGCATGGTCGGCCTGGTCGAGGACGGCATCGATGTCGCGGTGCGGATCGGCGATCTCGCCGATTCCAGCCTCGTGGCGCGCAACCTCGGCACCATGTCGCGCATCGTGGTGGCGTCGCCGGATTATCTGGCGCAGCGCGGCCAGCCGACGGCACCAGAGGATATCGCAAAGCACGACACGATCCAGTTCGGTTCGATCGCGTCAGCGCCGGAATGGCGCTTCGTGCGTGATGGCCGGGATGTTCGCATCACGCATACGCCGCGCTTCACCACCGACGTCGCCGATGCCGCCATCTGGCACGCCGAGCACGGTGGCGGCCTGACTCGCGTGCTGGCCTATCAGGCTGCGGAGGGGCTGGCGGCGGGACGGCTGAAGCGCGTGCTGACGAAGTTCGAGCCGCCGGTGGTGCCGATCCACATCGTCTATCCGACGTCGCGGTTGCTATCGGCTAAAGTGCGCGTCTTCATCGACCTTGCCGCCGAAACCTGCCAGTGGGATTTCAGCAAGCGATAGCTTCGCTACGTTTTTGGCGGGGCCACGCTGAACGTGCCATTCGCTCGGGCGCAAGGCTCGCCGTCTGCCGTGATTAGTGCCTGCGCAAAGCAGAGACGCTTGCCGGTCTTGATGACCTCGGTGTCGATCTGCAGCCATTGCCCGATCTGCGCGGAGCCGAGAAAATCGGCGGAGAGATTGACGGTGAGCAGCCGTGTGCCGCCTCCGAGCACATGGCCACAACTCAGGCCCATCGCATTGTCGGCCAGCGCCGTGATCAGCCCGCCATGCGCCATGCGGCGCGAATTGGTATGCGCTTCAGCAATGCGGAGGCCGAGGATGACATTGGTCTCCGTCACCTTTGAATAGATCGGTTCCCACGGCGTGGTGAGGGGGCTCTTGCGATAGTGTGGCGCGAAGCCGTCGGGGATCGCGGTGTCGGTCATGGCACATCCATCTGGATTGTTTGCGCCATAGAAACGAAAGCACGCGCAAAGGACAGGCCAACAAAGTTTGAAACGGCTTTATCCGGCCGTTTAAAACAACGCGGCGTCTACGATCCTAATACGGCAGTCCCACATAATTTTCCGCCAGCGACGCTGTCGCGACATCCGAATGTACGACATAATCCAGCTCGGCCTGCTGCAGCTTGGTGCCGAAACCGTCATTGTCGGGAAAGCGATGCATCATCGATGTCATCCACCACGAAAAGCGCACGGCTTTCCACACGCGCTTCAGCGCGATGGCCGAATAGAAGTCGAGACCGCTCGAGGATTTCTCGTCATAGAATTCGCGCAGCGCCATCGACAGGTAATGGACGTCGGAGGCCGCGAGGTTGAGCCCCTTGGCGCCGGTCGGCGGTACGATGTGGGCGGCGTCGCCGGCGAGGAACAGTCTGCCGAAGCGCATCGGTTCCGCGACAAAACTACGCAGCGGCGCGATGCTCTTCTCCAGCGATGGGCCGGTGATGAGGCTTTCGGCGGCCTCCGTGTCGAGGCGACGGCGCAACTCGTCCCAGAACATGTCGTCGGTCCAGCTCTCGACTTTTTCGTCGAGGGAGCACTGGACGTAATATCGGCTGCGCGTCATCGAGCGCATCGAGCACAGCGCGAAGCCGCGTTCGTGATTGGCGTAGATCAGCTCATGCGACACTGGCGGCGTATCCGAGAGCAGGCCGAGCCAGCCGAACGGATAGACGCGCTCGAAAGTCTGCATGGCGGACGCCGGAACGCTCTGGCGCGAGACGCCGTGGAACCCATCACAGCCGGCAATGAAATCGCAGGCGATCTCGTGGCTTACGCCGTCCTTGACGTAGCGGACGCGGGGGCTTGTGCCGTCGAAATCGTGCAGCGAGACATTGTCGGCGTCATAGACCGTGGTCAGCCCGGCCTTGTCGCGGGCGTCCATCAGGTCGCGGGTGACTTCGGTCTGGCCGTAGACGGTAACGACCTTACCGCCGGATGCCTTCTTCAGGTCGAGGCGGTGGCGAATTCCGCCGAATAGAAGTTCGATCCCGTCATGGATCAGGCCTTCGTGATGCAGGCGCTCGGTAATCCCCAGCTTTTCCAGCAGGCCAACGGTGCCCTGTTCGAGCACGCCGGCGCGGATGCGGGCGAGGACATAGTCCCGATCCTTGCGCTCCAGAATGACGTTATCGATCCCATAGGCATGCAATAGTTGCCCTAGCAACATTCCAGCCGGACCAGCTCCAATGATGGCAACTTTTGTTCGCAACGCTTGCTCCCGCGGTTGATATAGGCTCTGTCGTCCGACTGAGTTGACAAGTCAAGCGGGGTCGCGACACTGGCTCCGCAACGCGTGCTATCGCACCGCTTGCAAGGATGATTATAACATATAACAATATTCGCAAAGGGCCATTCAAGGTCCGGTGAACAGGTTCGTGAGAACACGTCCAAACGGGCGTAGAGGGAGAGACGTCGATGAAAAGGGCAATCTTTGCATTGCTGGCGGCTGGCTGTCTGACGACTGCAATGAGCCCGGCGCAGGCGCAAGACAAAACCGTCAATATGAAAGTATCGCTGTGGGTGCCGCCGGCGCATCCGCTGGTGCCGGCCACACAGGCCTGGGCGGCCGATATCGAGAAGGCCTCGGGCGGCAGCATCAAGATGTCGGTATTCCCCTCCGAACAGCTCGGCAAGGCGTTCGACCATTACGACATGGCGCGCGATGGTATCGCCGATATCACCTATGTGAATCCCGGCTATCAGCCCGGCCGTTTCCCCATCGTGGCCGCGGGCCAGCTGCCCTTCGTGTTCTCGGACGGCAAGAAGGGCACCCTCGCGCTCAACGAGTGGTATCAGAAATACGCCAAGACCGAGATGAAGGACACGAAGCTGTGCTTCGCTTTCATCCACGATCCCGGATCGATCCACGGCAAGAAGAAGATCGTAGTGCCGTCAGACCTCAACGGCGTGAAGGTCCGCCCGGCGCAGAGCACCATCGGCGAAATGGTCAAGCTGTTCGGCGGAACCAATGTGCAGGCCTCGGCGCCGGAATCGCGCGATGCGATCGAGCGCGGCGTTGCTGACGAGATCGCGTTCCCGTGGGGCTCGATCTTCCTGTTCGGTATCGACAAGGTGGTGAAGTATCACATCGACGTGCCGCTCTATTCGACGGTGTTCACCTACAACATCAACCTCGCCAAGTATAATTCCATGTCCGCAGCGCAGAAGAAGATCATCGACGATCACTGCACACCGGAATGGGCCTCCAAGGTCACCGATCCCTGGGTCGACTTCGAAGCCAATGGCCGCACCAAGATGAAGGCGCTGCCGGATCACGAAGTCTACAAGCTGACGCCCGAGCAGCTCGCCGAGTGGAAGAAGGGCGTTCAACCGCTCAACGCCGCCTGGGCTGCGGCCGTGAAGAAGGCCGGCGGCGATGCCGATGCCATCGACGCCGACCTCAAGGCGATGCTGAAGAAGCACGACGCGGGGCTGTAGCTTTCCGCCGAGTCCGTTGATCGCACGGACCTCTCACCACGTCATGGCCGGGCTTGACCCGGCCATCCACTTTCCTTCGCCACCCAGAAGATGAATGCCCGGGTCATCTAGTGAAGTTCGCTTCGCGCTGCCCGGGCATGACGATCGAGAGGGCGGAGGCTGGCTTCTCCTCTTGAGCATTGTGACATCGACGATGACCGCCACGTCCGAAATCTCCCAATCCAGCGCCCTCGGCATTCCGCCGGAGCCGCCCCGCAAGAACGTGATGGATCGCTTTATCGATTCCATCGAGTGGATTGCCGCGTTCTTCGTCGGTATCGTCGCGCTGAACACTTTCATCGCGGTGTTTATGCGAAAATTCTTTGCGGTCACGATCCCCGATTATTACAATATCGGCCAGTTCATGCTTGGCGTGCTGATCTTCTGGGGCATCGCCGCGACGTCCTATCGCGGCTCGCACATCACCGTCGATCTGGTCTGGGCCAATGCCACGCCAAAGTATCAGCGCTGGATCGACGTGTTCGCAACCTTGGTGCTGCTGTTCGTCGTGACCGTGCAGACCTACACGCTGTTCGACAAGGTTGTGGACACCTATTCGAGCCACATCGTCACCATGGATCTGCAACTACCGGTCTGGCCGTTCTTCCTGCTGTCATGGATCGGCGACGTTTCGGCGGTGCTGTTGATCGCGATCCGCACTTACAGGCTGATCTTCCATCCGGAAGAGATGCATGAACCCGAAATCAAGACGGCAGAGTAAATCGCATGGATCTCAGTAACGAAGCGGTTGCCGTCATCGGCTTTGTCAGCCTGTTCGTGTTGATGCTGTTGCGCGTGCCGGTGGGTATGGCAATGGGGCTCGTGGGCATCACGGGCTTCGGCTATCTCACTGGTTTTGCGCCAGCGCTGAAACTGGTCGGCCAGACTACCATGCGGACAGTGACGGACTATTCCTTTGGCGTGATCCCGATGTTCCTCCTGATGGGCGCCTTCGTCTCGGTGTCGGGTATCAGCCGTGAACTGTTTCGCGCGGCCAACACCTTTGTTGGCCACTGGAAAGGTGGGCTGGGCATCGCGACTATCGCCGCCTGCGGCGGCTTCGCTGCGATCTCCGGCTCGTCGGTGGCGACGGCTGCGACATTCTCCGCCGTTGCCTATCCGGAAATGCGCCGTTTCAATTATCCGCAGAGCTTCGCCACAGGCGTCATCGCCGTGGGCGGCACGCTCGGCGCGATGCTGCCGCCGTCCACGGTATTGGCAGTTTACGGCATTATTACCCAGCAAGACATAGGCAAGCTGTTCATCGCCGGCATCGTGCCGGGCCTGCTCGCTATCGTCATGCACATGATAACCATTGCGATCATCGGCGTGGTCAAGCCGGGCTTCTTGCCGGCTGGCCCGAAAGCCTCGTGGCGCGAGCGCGCCGCGGCGATCCGCGATGTCTGGTCGCCATTGTTGCTGTTCGTCTTCGTGATTGGCGGCCTTTATGGCGGCTTCTTCATCCCGACCGAAGCCGGTGCGGTCGGCGCGGTCGGCGCCTTCATCATCGGCGTGCTGCGCGGCAAGCTGAACAAGGACGGCATCCTGCAGTCACTACTGCAAGCGACGCGGACCGCGGCCGCCGTGTTCACCGTGCTCATCGGTGCGCTGTGCTTTGGCTATTTTCTCACCATTACCCAGACCCCGCAGCACGTCACCGAGTTCCTCACCGGCCTCGGCATCGGCCCCTACGGCGTGCTGGCGCTGATCCTCCTGATGTATCTGGTGCTGGGCTGCCTGATGGATGCCATGGCCATGGTGATCCTCACCGTGCCGATCGTGTTTCCGGTGATCATGGCGCTTGGTTTCGATCCGATCTGGTTCGGCATCGTCATCGTCATGACCGTCGAGCTCGGCCTGATTCATCCGCCGGTCGGCATGAACGTGTTCGTCATCAAGAGTGTGATCAAGGACGTCAGCATGTCGACGATATTCAAAGGCGTGCTGCCATTCGTGGTTACCGACCTGATCCGTCTCGTGCTGCTGATCCTGTTCCCGCTGATTGCCACTTGGCTGCCGATGCGGATGATCGGGTGATGTTGTGACCACACCGCAGCTTGCGACGAAATATGTCTTCAGCCTGTCGATCAAGGTTGGCACGCCGATCGTGGCCGGTGATCTCGGATATGGCATCCGTCGCGTCATTCCGGTCCTTGGCGGCACTGTGCAGGGCGAGGGCATCAAGGGTACGATCCATTCGGGCGGCGCCGATTTTCAGATTATCCGTCCGGATGGCTTCACCGAGCTGGAAGCGAAATATACGTTCGAACTCGATGACGGCGCCGTGGTCTATATTGAGAATATCGGTGTCCGCTTCGGGCCGAAAGAAGCACTCGACCGCATCGCTCGGGGCGAGGCGGTCGATCCCGCGCTGATCTACTTCCGCTCGGTGCCGAAATTCGAGACAGGGCATCCCAGCTATCGGTGGCTGATGCAGAACCTGTTCATCGGCGTCGGCGCACGGCATCCCGATCGCGTCGAACTCGCGGTGCATCAGGTGCTGTAGGGCTCCATCCTCTCCGCTGTCATTGCGAGGAGCGAAGCGACGCGGCAATCCAGTTCTTGGCTTTCTGGATTTGTTTCGCTTCGCTCGCAATGGCGGAGGTGGCAGCTTACTTTCTCCGCAATTTCTGGTGTTAAATCTCCATCGACCGGCAAAAAGCCGGCGTTACACAGGGAGGCGACGATGCTGAGAGCTTGGGTGCTTGGATCTGCGATTTCGCTACTGATGGCTGTGCCTGCGCTGGCGCAGGACTGGACCAAATCGAAATGGGGGCCGAACGATGAGATCGGCGCCGCGAACTACATGAAGCCCGATCTGGTGAAGTCGGCCGCGCAGCTGGTGAAGACCGGCAAGACCTATGCACTCGGCATTCCGGTGGGCGCGGACACGCCGGCCTATCCGCCCCGCGGTTTCAAGATCACCGTGGTGCAGCCCGGTCAGGCCGGCAACCCCGGGCTCGGTCCCAATCACGCGACCTACAACGACGACATGCTCAACGGCTGGGTCGGCGTCGGCAGCCAGATGGACGGGCTCGGCCATCTCGGCGTCAATCACGTCTACTATAACGGCAACAAAATTGCAGACTTTGGTGATCCTACTGGCCTTAAGAAGCTCGGCATCGACAAGGTGCCGCCGCTCGTCACCCGTGGCGTGCTGCTGGACATGGCGGCCTACTACAAGACCGACGTGGTCAAGGAAGGCACTGCTTTCAATGTCAAGGAAATCGAGGAGGTCGCCAAGGCGCAGGGCGTTGAGATCAGGCAAGGCGACGTCGTGCTGTTCCACACGGGATGGCTCAGCCTGCTCGGCAAGGACGATAAACGCTACAATGCCGGCGAGCCCGGCCTTGGCGCCGAGGGCGCTAAGTATCTGACCAGCAAGGGTGTCGTCGCGGTCGGCGCCGATACCTGGGGCGTCGAGGTGCTGCCGTTCGAAACCGGCAATGTATTTGAAATCCACCAGATACTTCTGGCGATGAACGGGACTTACATCCTCGAAAACATGGATACGTCCGAACTGGCCAAGGACAAAGGCTACGAATTCCTGTTTGTGCTTGGTCAGCCCCGCTTCAAGGGCGGTGTACAGAGCATGATCAACCCGGTGGCGATCCGCTAGCCCCGGTAATAGAGGCGATCCGGTCTATCAGGCGAGACCGGATCGCTGTCGCACCAGAATACCTGACTTTATGCGGGACGAGATCAGCCTATTGCACCGCAAGATTGACTCATGCGCTATTCGTTATAAGATATAATTATTCTAGCTAGGACCTAATCGCGCTCATGAACCAAGCCGTCGCCGCTACCGCTGCCATGCTCCAGATCGAAACCCAAGGCCGCGTGCTGATCGTGGGCCTGAACCGTCCTGCCAAGCGCAACGCGCTGAACGATGGACTGATCCTGGACATCGAGCGTTGCTTCGCGTCGCTGCCCGAGGAAATCGGTGCCGTCGTCGTCCACGGCATCGGCGGGCATTTTTCCGCGGGTCTCGATCTGTCCGAACTCACCGAGCGCGACGCGACAGCCGGCTTGATGCATTCGCGGATGTGGCACCGGGTGTTCGATATCATCCAGCATTGCCGCGTGCCGGTGATTGCAGCGCTGCAGGGTGCGGTCATCGGTGGCGGCCTTGAACTGGCTTGCTCCGCGCATATTCGCGTTGCCGATCCCTCGGCCTATTACGCGCTGCCGGAAGGCAGTCGCGGTATCTTCGTCGGTGGTGGCGGCTCGATGCGTCTGCCGCGCCTGATCGGTGTGCACCGGATGGCCGACATGATGCTCACCGGCCGTGTTTACAAGGCGGAGGAAGGCATGGCGCTCGGCTTCGCCCAGTATCTGACGGAAGCCGGCGGCGCCTTGCCCAAGGCCATCGAGCTTGCCGAGCGTGTCGCACAGAACGCGCCGTTGACAAATTTCGCCGTGCTGCAAGCCTTGCCGCTGATCGCCGAAGCCAGTCCGCAGACAGGCCTGATGCTCGAAGCGCTAATGGCCTCGGTGGCGCAGAGCGATCAGGAGGCAAAAAATCGCATCAGGGATTTTCTGGAGCGCAAGGCCGGCAAGGTGAAACCCGGCTAATCCGGCAAGACGACAACGAACAAAAATAAAAACAACAATCGGGACGAATACACAGGGCGGAAACAATGTCTGCAAGTGCCGACAAGATCGATCAGACAAAGCGCGCGACGACGGCGCATCCGCTGCGGCCGATTTCCTATGGCGATCCCGCGGTCACCATCGATCGGCGCGATGACGGCACCATCTATCTGCGTCCGACCAATGCCATCGGCGACTATCCGGAGCGTGTCACCGACTATCTGCATCACTGGGCCAGGGAAGCGCCGGATCGCGTCTTCATGGCTGAGCGCGCGGAAGGCGGCGGCTGGCGTGAAGTCACTTACGCGCAGATGCTGGATGCGGCGCGCCACATCGCCTCGGCGCTGCTGTCGCGCGAGCTGTCCGCCGACAAGCCCATCGTCATTCTCTCCGGCAATTCCGTCGATCATGCACTGATCGCCTTCGGCGCGCTCTATGCCGGTATCCCCTATGCGCCGGTGTCGCCGGCCTATTCGCTGGTGTCGAAGGATTACGGCAAGCTCGGCTATCTCATGAAGCTGCTGACGCCGGGGCTGGTCTTCGTCGAGGACGCCAATGCGTTCACGAACGCCATTCACTTCAACGTACCGGCCGACACCGAAGTTGTCGTTTCCACCGGCGCTCTGCCGGACCGGCGCGTGACCAAACTCTCCGATCTGCTCGTGACGCCGGAGGCCGCCAATCTCGACGCTGCGAACGCAGCCATCGGTCCGGATACCATTGCGAAGTTTTTGCTGACCTCCGGCTCCACCGGCAATCCGAAGGCCGTGATCAATACACAGCGCATGATGTGCGCCAACCAGATCATGCTGCGCGATACACTGGCCTTCCTGAAGGACGAGCCGCCGGTGATCATCGACTGGCTGCCATGGAATCATACATTTGGCGGCAATCACAATATCGGGCTGACGCTGTTCAATGGCGGTTCGATGTATCTCGACGACGGCAAGCCGACGCCCGCGGGTATCGAACAGACAATTCGTAATCTCCGCGAGATCTCACCGACAGTCTATTTCAACGTCCCTAAGGGCTATGAATCGCTGCTGCCCTATCTGCGCGAAGACGCAGAGTTGCGCGAAAAATTCTTCACCCGCCTGCATGCGATGTTTTTCTCGGGCGCTGCGCTGTCCGCCTATGTCTGGGACAGTCTCGATGAGCTGTCGGTTCAGACCACTGGTGTGCGCGTGCCGATGCTGACGGGTCTCGGCGCGACCGAAACCTCGCCTTTCTTCATGTGCGTCAATCCCGCGACCAGCCGCTCCGGTCATGTCGGTCTCCCGGTGCCAGGCAACGATGCCAAGCTGGTGCCGAACAACGGCAAGATGGAAGTGCGCGCCAAAGGGCCGAACATCACGCCGGGCTATTGGCGCGAACCGGAACTGACCGCGAAGGCGTTCGACGAGGAAGGCTATTACATCTTCGGCGATGCGCTGAAGGCCGTCGATCCCGATGATCTCTCTGCCGGCTTTGATTTCGACGGTCGCATCTCCGAGGACTTCAAACTCGGCAGCGGCACCTGGGTCAGCGTCGGCCCGCTTCGCGCGCGCTTCGTCGGCACCTGCGCGCCACTGGTCCGCGATGTCGTCATCGCTGGCATCAACCGCGATGAACTCGCGGCTCTCGTAATCCTCGATCTCGATGGCTGCCGTGTCATCAATCCTGACTTGCCGGCTGGCGATCTTGCCGCGGCAGCCAATGATCCGATCATCCGCGACGCGTTCCGTGAGCGCCTCGCACGTTTCATGGCCGGTGCTACCGGCTCGTCCACGCGGATTGCCAAGGCGGTGCTGCTCGACACTCCGCTGTCCATCGATCGTGGTGAGGTCACGGACAAGGGCTCGGTCAATCAGCGCGCCGTGCTGGAGCATCGCGCCAGGTTGATCGACGATATTTATGGGAATCCGGAAGTTGCGAAAGTGATCGCGATCTAGTTGAAAGCCGCCAATGAACGGCAGAGAAATCGAACAGGGGAGGACATCATGCAATTGAAGAACCAGGCCGCTATCGTCACGGGTGGCGCTTCCGGTCTCGGCGCTGCGACCGCCCGCAGGCTCGCCGCGCAGGGCGCGAAAGTCGCGCTGCTCGATCTCAACATCGCCCTCGCCGAAGCCGTCGCCAAGGAAATCGGCGGTGTTGCCATTTCCTGCGACGTGTCCGACGCCGCCTCCGCTGAAGCCGCGGTCGCCGCCGCCGCCAATGCGCACGGCCCGGCGCGTGTGCTGGTGAACTGCGCTGGCATCGGCGTCGCCAAGCGCGTGATCGGCCGCGATGGTCCGATGGCGCTCGGCGATTTCGACAAGGTCATTCGCGTCAACCTGATTGGCTCGTTCAACATGATCCGCTTGGCAACGGACCCGATGTCCAAGCTGGAGCCGCTGGAGACCGGCGAGCGCGGCGTGGTGATCTCGACGGCCTCGGTGGCGGCCTATGACGGCCAGATCGGCCAGTCCGCCTATTCGGCCTCCAAGGGTGGCATCGTCGGCATGACACTGCCCATCGCCCGCGAGATGGCCCAGTTCGGCATCCGCGTGCTGACCATCGCGCCGGGCCTGTTCATGACGCCGCTTTTGGCGGGCCTGCCGCAGGAGGCGCAGGACAGTCTCGCCGCAGCGATCCCGTTCCCACGCCGGCTCGGCCATGCCGACGAATTCGCGTCTCTCGCACTGCACATGATCGACAATCCGTATCTCAACGGCGAGGTGGTCCGGCTCGACGCCTCGCTGCGCATGGCGCCACGTTAAGCCTGCGGCAAAGCATCAGTGCGCCAGCCCTTTACCGGTACGGGCGCACTGACCTAAAGAAGGGGCTGATAAGCCAGCCGAACTTTGATTTAGCTGAAGCCATAAAAAATGACTCTGAGGGAGAGACCCATGACCAAGCATCACTTGGCGATCGCGGCTGTTGCCGCATCGCTGGCACTCGCTGCACCGGCTTTTGCCCAAACCTCCGACATCACTATCGGCATCACCACGTCAACCACGGGCCCCGCGGCGGCGCTGGGCATTCCCGAACGCAACGCGCTGGAATTCGTGCCGAAGGAAATCGGCGGCGTGCCGCTCAAGATCATCGTGCTCGACGATGGCGGCGATCCGACCACCGCGACCACCAATGCCCGCCGTTTCATGACCGAATCCAAGGCCGACATCATCATGGGTTCGGCGGTGACGCCAACCAGCATTGCGGTGTCCAACGTGGCCAACGAAGCTGGCATCCCGCATTTCGCCCTGTCGCCGCTGCCGATCACGCCGGAACGCGCCAAGTGGTCGGTGGCCATGCCCCAGCCCGTGCCAATCGTCGGCAAGGTGATGTACGACCACATGAAGTCCAAGGGCATCAAGACCATCGGCTATATCGGCTATTCCGATAGCTACGGCGATCTGTGGTTCAACGATCTCAAGACCCAGGCGGTGCCGATGGGCATCAACATCGCGGCGGAAGAGCGTTTTGCCCGTCCGGATACGTCGGTCACCGGTCAGGTACTGAAACTGCTTGCTGCCAATCCTGACGCGATCCTGGTCGGCGCCTCCGGCACCGCCGCCGCGCTGCCGCAGACCGAATTGCGCGACAAGGGCTACAAGGGCCTGATCTACCAGACCCACGGCGCCGCCTCGATGGACTTCATCCGTATCGCCGGCAAGGCCGCCGAAGGCGTGCTGATGGCCTCCGGCCCGGTGATGTATCCGGAAGGCCAGGCCGATACGGCCCTGACCAAGAAGCCCGGCATGACGCTCAACACCGCCTATGAGGCCAAATACGGCCCGAACAGCCGCAGCCAGTTCGCCGGCCACTCCTATGACGCCTTCGAGGTGCTGAAGCGAGTGATCCCGACGGCGCTGAAGACCGCCAAGCCTGGCACTCCGGAGTTCCGCGAGGCGATCCGGCAGGCGCTGCTCACCGAGCGTGAGATTGCCGCCACCCAGGGCGTCTACAACTTCACGGAAAAGGATCGGTATGGTCTGGATGAGCGTTCGCGCATCTTGCTGACGGTGAAAGACGGCAAATACGTTCTCGCCCAGTAATGCAGATCTGACGGAGGGCAGTGGCGCGAAGCGTCTTTGCTTCGCCGGCATTTTTCGATAACAAGGCCGGCCCTCGCCAGAGGGTCGGCTTTTTGCTGTGCGCGAGCCTTCGCGCGGCCACAACCAGCGCCACGTCTGCCGGTATCGCTGCCGCTTTCGGCGCTCTCCGCTTCCACACGAGAAAGATAAGACATGTCTAAGCTTCATCTGGCGATCGCGGCTGTTGCCGTCTCGCTGGCGATTGCCACCCCGGCCGAAACCCAGACTGCCGACATCACCGTCGGCATCAGCATTTCCACCACGGGCCCCGCGGCCGCGCTGGGCGTGCCCGAGCGCAACGCGCTGGAATTCGTGCCCAAGGACATCGGCGGCGTGCCGTTGAAGCTGATTGTGCTCGACGACGGCGGCGATCCGTCCATCGCCACCACCAACGCGCGCCGGTTCGTGTCGGAATCCAAGGCCGACATCATGGTCGGCTCGTCGATCGTGCCGTCCTCGGTCGCCATGTCGGCGGTCGCCAACGAAGCCGGTGTGCCGCATTTCAGCCTGTCGCCGATGCCGTTTACGTCAGCGCGTGTGAAGTGGTCGGTGGACATGCCGCAGCCAGTCGAGATCGTCGGCAAGGTCATGTACGACCACATGAAGGTCCACGGCGTGAAGACCATCGGCTATGTCGGCTATTCGGACAGCTATGGCGACCTGTGGTTCAACGACCTCAAGGCGCAGACATCAGCGATGGGTATGTCCATCGTCGATGATGAGCGCTTCGCGCGTCCGGATACGTCGATCACCGGCCAGGCGCTGAAGCTGATTGCAGCTAATCCCGATGCCATCCTGATCGGCGCCGCCGGCACCGGTGCCGGCATGCCGCAGTCCGAACTGCGTGACCGCGGCTACAAGGGCCTGATCTATCAGACCCATGGCGCCGCCTCATCAGACTTCATCCGCATCGCCGGAAAATCTGCCGAAAACGTGCTGATGGCTGCGGGTCCCGTGATGTATCCGGAAGGCCAGCCGGACTCGGCGCTGACCAAGAAGCCCGGCCTTGAACTCAACGCAGCCTATGAAGCCAAATACGGCGCCAACAGCCGCAGCCAGTTCGCCGGTCACGCCTATGACGTGTTCGAAGTGCTGAAGCGCGTCGTGCCCGTGGCGTTGAAGACCGCTAAGCCCGGCACCCCGGAATTCCGCGAGGCCATCCGCCAGGCGCTGATGAGCGAGAAGGAAATCGCGGCCACCCAGGGCGTCTACAACTACACCGAAAAGGACCGCAACGGCGTCGATGACCGTTCGCGGATCCTGCTGACGGTCAAGGACGGGAAGTACGTTCCGGCGAAGTAAGCGCTGAACTCAAGAAACGAAAAAGCCGGTTGTCGCGAGACAGCCGGCTTTTTCATATGATCGAGATCAGATTGCGCTCGCGCCTTCGTGCTGAAAGCCAAGATAGCTCGCCACCACGCGCTGGTTGCTGGCGATATCGCTGGCGGCGCCATCCAGGATGAACTCGCCGAGCTCCATCACATAGGCACGGTCGGCGATCTTCAGTGCCGCCTGCGCATTCTGCTCGACCAGCAGCACTGAGACGCCGGCAGCCTTCAGCTCGCTGACGATGCGGAAAATGTCGGCGACGATGATAGGGGCGAGGCCGAGGCTTGGTTCGTCGAGCATCAAGAGCTTTGGCGCGCCCATCAGAGCACGGCCCATGGCCAGCATCTGCTGTTCGCCGCCCGAGAGTGTGCCGGCGAGCTGCTTGCGGCGCTCCTTCAGGCGCGGAAACAAATTGTAGACGTGCTCGAACGAGCGGGCGGCGGTGGCCTTGTCGATGCGGAAGGCGCCGAGCAGCAGATTGTCTTCCACATTCATCGTGGCGAACAATTCGCGATGTTCGGGCACGAGGCTGAGGCCGGCAGCGACGCGGTCCTCGATGTCGATCTTAGAGACGTCCTGTCCGGCGAATGTCACGCCACCCTTCAGCGGAAGGATACCCATCACCGCATTGAGCAGCGTGGTCTTGCCGGCGCCGTTGGCGCCAATGATCGTGACGATCTCGTCGGCGCGAACCTCGAGATTGACCGCACGCACGGCCTCGACCTTGCCATAGGCGACATGCGCATCGGTGACTTGCAGCAATGCGCTCATGCGACCGCTCCCAGATAGGCCTTGATGACGTCGGGATTGGTCTTGATGTCGGCAGGCGTGCCCTCGGCGATCTTGGTGCCGAAATCGAGCACTACGATGCGATTGGCGAGATTCATGACGAAGCCCATATCGTGTTCGACCAACAACACCGACATGCCGCCGTCGCGGAGCTGGCGCAGCAGCGTCGCGAGCCGTTGCTTTTCCATGTGGCGCAGGCCGGCGGCAGGCTCATCCAGCAGCAGCAGCATCGGATCGACGCACAGCGCCCGGGCGATCTCGACGATGCGCTGCTGGCCGAGTGACAGGGATCCTGCGAGTTGGTTCATCTGGTCACCGAGGCCGACGCGTTCGATCTGCTTGGCAGCTTCCGCGAGCAGCTTCGCTTCGTCGGCGCGGTCAAGCCTCAGCATGCTGGCGATGGCGCCCGAACGTCCGCGCAGATGCGCACCGAGGGCGACGTTTTCCAGCACGGTCATGTCGGGCACCAGCTTCACATGCTGGAAGGTGCGGGCAATGCCGAGCTTGACGATCTCCTGCGGCGGCGCGCCGGACACACTCTTGCCGAGTACCGCGACCTTGCCGGCGGTCGCGGCCAGTACGCCGGTGATAAGGTTGAAGGTCGTGCTCTTGCCGGCGCCATTGGGGCCGATCAAAGCGACGATCTCGCGCGCCTGCACATTGAACGACACGTCGTTGACGGCGACGACGCCGCCAAACTGCTTGCGTGCCTTGTCGACCTGCAGCAATACGCCGGTGTCCGGACGGTGGTCGTTGCGGGCGGGCAGTGCATCGGCTGGCGTGGGGCGCTTGCGGCTGTCGCCAGACGGCAGCCACGCGGTCAGCCACGGCCACATGCCGGTCGGCGCGAGCTGGAGCAGCGCGACGAGCAGGATGCCGAACACGATGGTTTCGAGCTGGCCGCCGCCCCCGCCGAAGATCAGCGGCAGATAGCTTTGAAGCACTTCCTTGAGGATCACGACCACGGCCGCACCGAGCACACCGCCCCAGACATAGCCCGCGCCGCCGACCACTGCGATGAACAGATATTCGATACCGAGATGCGGTCCGAACGGCGTCGGATTCGCAGCGCGCTGGAAATGCGCATAGAGCCAGCCGGACAGGCCGGCGAGTACTGCTGCGTAGATGAAGACCAGGAGCTTCGCGCGCGCCGTCTGCACGCCGAATGCTTCGGCTGCGATATGGCCACGACGTAGCGCGCGGATGGCGCGGCCGGTCCGCGAGTCCAGAAGGTTCATGGACAGCAGCGCGCAGATGATGACCGCGATCCAGATCGGGAAATAGATCGAGCCGGGATCCAGCATCTTCCACGTGCCGATCGACAGTGGCGGGATGCCCGAAATGCCGTCGTTACGGCCGAGGAATTCCAGCTTGCTGAACAGATAGAACAGGCTGATGCCCCAGGCGATGGTGCCGAGCGGAAGATAGTGGCCCGACAGACGCATGGTGATGATGCCGAGCAGTACCGCGGCGAGGCCCGAGACGATCAGCGACATCGGCAGCGTCAGCCACGGCGACATGCCATAGGCGGTGGTGAGATAAGCCGTCGTATAAGCGCCGAAACCACAGAACGCCGCCTGGCCGAATGAGGTCAGGCCGCCCACGCCGGTGAGCAGCACGAGGCCCATGGCGACGAGCGCGGCGAGGCCGATATTGTCGAGCAGCACGATCCAGAACGGCGGCACGCCCGGCACGAACGGGATCGCGGCCATTACCAGCGCGAAGACGAGAATGGGAAGGAGACGCTGTTGCATGGCGCTTAATCCTTCTCTTCTTCGACTTCAGGTGCGGCGAGCGAGCGCAGCACCAAAACCGGAAGGATCAGCGTGAAGACGATGACTTCCTTGTAATTGCTCGCATAGAAGGACGAGAATGCCTCGACGCAGCCGACCAGGATCGCGGCCGCGGCGGTGAGCGGATAGCTGACGAGGCCGCCGATGATCGCGGCGACGAAGCCCTTCAGGCCGATCAGGAAGCCGGTGTCGTAATAGAGCGTGGTGATCGGGACGATCAGGATGCCCGAGATGGCGCCGATGACCGAGGCCAGCAGGAATGCGATCTGACCCGACAGTGAGGTGCGGATGCCGGCGAGGCGAGCACCGAGGCGGTTTACCGCCGTGGCGCGCAGTGCTTTGCCATAAAGCGTGTAGCCGAAGAACAGCCACAACCCGACGATCAGAGCGATGGTGATGCCATAGACGGCGATGCTCTGGCCGGTGAAGCGCAGCGCGCCGATGGTGATGGCGTCAGACGAGATCGCAGGGCCGCGCTGGCCTTCGGCGCCGAAGAAGACGAGGCCAAAACCCTGCAGCGCGAGGTGGCAGCCCACCGAGGCGATCAGCAGTACCAGAACCGATGTGTGGGCGATCGGCTGGAACGCGATGCGATAGAGATAAAGGCCGATGGCGGCGACGATCAGCAGCGACAGCGCGATGTTGAGGGCGATATTCCCCGGCCGTCCACCCAGCGCCCACATCACGCCCCAGATCGCCAGCGGGAACACGATATTGACGGCAATCGAGCGCAGTACGCGCCTGGCATGGAGCGCCTTGCGGAAGGTGAAGAGATCGAAGGCAAAGGCCACGACGCCCATGGCGACGGCGAGCTTGATGGTGCCCGGCATCTGGCCGGCCGAGAGGCTGGCATAGGTCAGCGCGCCAAAGGTGATGAATTCGCCCTGGGGGATCAGGATGATACGTGTGACCGCAAAGACCAGCACCAGGGCCAGCCCGAGCAGCGCATAAATCGCGCCATTGGTGATGCCGTCCTGCAAAAGGAACAGCAAAATCGTCGTATTCAAAGCCGCGCGCTCCCCCACACTGTCTGGCGCGCCGGATACCACAGGCGCGGGACGATCAACAATGGCGGTTGAAACCCGCCCTCTATTTGATATACTTCATAACGATTATTGAACATAATCTCAAGGCCTGTCGCACGTCGACCAGGTGTTTCATTCAAGCCGCCGGGTATCGCGGAAAGCGAGCGATGACTGTTTCAAAGATGACGTCTCAGGATCAAGCCAAGCAGGTCGCGCCCGTCGGGTTCGACGAGGAGGGCGGTGCGCTACAGCTCGGCGAACTGTCCGAACTGCTAGGCTATTCGCTGAAACGTGCGCAGTTGAAAGTGTTTGAAGACTTCCTACGCTGCATGGCGCCACTGCAGCTGACGCCGGCGCAGTTCTCGGTGCTGCTGCTGCTGGACAAGAACCCAGGCCGCAACCAGACCGAAATCGCCAATACGCTCGGCATTCTCCGTCCGAATTTCGTTTCGCTGCTTGACGCTCTCGAGAGTCGCGACTTGCTGACGCGGATGCGCTCGCCGAGCGATCGCCGCTCCCATGTGCTGATGCTCACCGACAAGGGGCGTGCCACGCTGGCCCGTGCCAAGAAGCTGGTGGCGACGCGGCATGAAGCGCGGCTGATCGAGGTGCTGGGGCCGGCCGAGCACAAAGCGCTGCTGGGCATGATGGCGAAGATTGCACGGGACTTTTAGCCAAACACCCGCCATTCCGGGGCGGGACCGGCGCCGCAGGTGACGGGACCGAGCCCGGAACCTCGACATGTGACACTCATATCGGGATTCCGGGTTCGCGACCGCTAAGTGGCGCTCGCGGCCCGGAATGACGAGATAGTCTCAATCCACCAAAATCACCCTGACATCATTCACATTGGTCAGCGTCGGCCCGGTCTGCAGCAGATCGCCTGTCGCGGTGAAGAACGTCGTCGCGTCGTTATTCGCCAGCGTTGCCTTCGCATCGAGCTTCTGTGCGCGCATTGCCTCGAACGTACGCGCATCGATGACCGCGCCGGCGGGATCGCTGGCGCTGCCGGCGCCGCCATCGGCGCCGTCGGTGTCGCCGGCGAGCGCGACGATGCCGGTGGTATCCTTGAAAGCATCCGCGAGCGCCAACGCGTATTCCTGGTTCGGGCCGCCACGGCCGTTGCCCGTGACGGTCACAGTGAGTTCGCCGCCGGAGAGGATCGCGAGCTTCTTGCCGTCGGCCTTGGCCTTAAGCGCCAGCTTCGCATGCTCGGCGGCAACCTCGCGGGCTTCGCCTTCCAGGTCGGCGCCGAGATCGATGATCTCATAGCCTGCATCCTTCGCGACCTTGATCGCGGCATCCAGCGACTCCCGCGGCCGTGCGATCAGCTCAAACCGTGCGCGCGCGAACGCCGCGTCATCCGGCTTCACGCTTTCATTGGCCTCATCGCTGAGCGCCGCCCGTACCGCGTCATCGATGGCGAGATTGAATTTCGCGATGATGGCGCGGGCATCGGCCAACGTTGTTGTATCCGGCACCGTTGGTCCCGACGCGATCACTGCGGGATCGTCGTGCGGCACGTCGGAAATCGCCAGCGTCACGATCTCGGCCTTCTGCCCGGCACGGGTGAGGCGGCCGCCCTTGATGCGTGAGAGATGCTTGCGCACGGTGTTGATCTCGCCGATCACGGCGCCGGAGCGCAGTAGCGCGCGGTTGAGCTGCTGCTTCTGCTGGAAGGTGATGCCCGCCACTGGCGCGGTCCAGTTGGCGGAGCCGCCGCCGGAAATCAGCACCAGCAGCAGGTCGTCCGCGGTGGCTTCCGCTGCGAGCTTGAGGCTGTCGTCGGCACCCTTGAGGCCCGCTTCATCGGGCACGGGATGGCCGGCCTCGACCACACGGATGCGCCGTGTCGGCACCCCATGGCCATGGCGCGTGGTGGCGATGCCGGTGAGGCGCGCGGGATCGAGTTTCAGCGTGTCGAGATAGTGCTTTTCCGCGGCGGCAGCCATGGCGGCGGCGCCCTTGCCGGCGGCGAGGCAGATGATGCGGCCCTTCGGCGGCGCCGGCAGGTGGGCGCTGAGGATGACATCGGGATGGGCCGCAGCAACTGCGGCATCGAAAATTGCGCGGAGCAGGGGGCGTTTGTCGGTCATGGCGGGGTTATGCCGCTCTACGGCAGGGACGGCAAGCGCTTCCCCTCGCCCCCGGACGCGGCGCAGCCGCGACTGGTGGGAGAGGGTGGATCGAACCGGGGAGCGGTTCGAGACGGGAGAGGCGGGCTTCGCTTAAGAAGCAAGGAGCCCTCTCCCGCCTTCGTTTCGCTCGGGCACCCTCTCCCGCGGCGCGCAGCTTCGCTGCGCTGGGGGAGAGGGGAAGTAAGAACTAACCGCCCTTGCCACTTTCGCCGAGTTCACCGGTCAGCACGTCACCGAACAGTTTCCAGTTCTCGCCTTCGAAACGCATCAGCTGCATCTGCTCGATGGGCGAGAAGTCGATGGGCGAGGTGTTGACCTTGACGCCAGGCAGCAGCGTCGACTGCTGGACATCCTTGAGGTTCGCCGCCTGCTTCATCACATTGGCGCGGGTGAGGTCGTCGCCACACTGCTTGAGCAGGATCGCCATGGTCTCGGCGATATTGTAGCCGGACATCAGCGACGAATCCGACGGGTTGCCGTCCGGGACGTATTTGGCGAGGAACTCACGATAGGCCTTGATGCCCGGATCGTCCTTCCACTGCGGGTCGGTGGCGTCCTTGGAGTAATGCGCGGAGAGCAAGCCCTGTGCGTTCTCGAAGCCCGCCGGACGCAGCACCTGACCGATCGAGACGCTGACGCCCGGCACGATCATAGTCGGCTTCCAGCCGAGTTCAGCGATCTTCTTGATCGTCTGCGCGGCGAATTTCGGCGTGGCGAAGATGATGACCACATCGGGATTGAGCGACTTCATCTTGACGATGTGGGAATCCACGGTCGGCTCGGTGAGCTCATAACTCTCCTCGATGACGATGGACGAGGCCTTGTCGCCAAGGCCGTCTTTGACGCCCTTCAGGTAGTCCTTTCCGAAGTCGTCATTCTGATAGAGCACGCCGATCTTGGCGCCGGCCTTTTCCTTCAGCAGGTACTTGGCGTAGATGCGGCCTTCGCTCTGGTAGCTGGGCAGCCAGCCCATGGTCCAGGGGAAGTTCTTCGGGTCGGCCCATTTGGTAGCGCCGGTGGCGAGGAACAGCTGCGGCACCCTCTTGGCGTTGAGATATTTCTGGATCGCCGTATTGGACGGCGTGCCGAGCGCCGAGAACATCAAGAGCACTTCGTCGGACTCGACGAGCTTGCGGGTCTGCTCGACAGCCTTCGGCGGCGAATAGGCATCGTCATAGCTGACGTAGTTGATCTTGCGGCCGTTGATGCCGCCCTGATCGTTGATCATCTTGAAATAGCCTGCCTGCGCCTTGCCCACCGCGCCATAGGCCGAAGCGGGGCCGCTGTAGGGCACGATATTGCCGAGCTTGATTTCGGTGTCGCTGGCGCCGGTGTCGTATTTCTTTTGGGCGAGGACGTGGGTCGAGGAAACGACGAGCAACACGGTGGCGGCCGAGAGCGACAACAGCCGCGCGGACGTGGCAGACATTTGAGTTCCTTCCCTTGCTTGCAAGGCGAGATTTTCTTGTTCTGCAGGCTCTTTTGCGCCTGCGAGATAGTCATACCGCGATTGCACAATGGCTCAAATGGAAAGCGACCAAAAACGCAATAAGGCCCGCGCCGTTTTTGACGCGGGCCTCACGTATTTTCCGTTATGTGGAATGAGGGCGATCAGCCGCCTACATCAGCGCTAATGACCTCGCCGAACAGCTCCCATTTATCGCCTTTGAAACGCATCAGCTGAAGCTGGCTGATCGGCGCAAAGTCGGTCGCAGATGTGTTGATCTTGATGCCGGGCAGCAGCACCTCGGTTCGGAAGTCCTTCAGGCTGGCCGCCTGCTTCATGACGTTTTCGCGGGTCAGGTTGTCACCGCACTTCTTGAGAACCTCAACCAGCGTCTGGGCGACCCCGTAACCGGTGACGATCAATCCATCGAGCTTGTTGCCTTCCGGAAAATCTTTGTCGAGGAAGGCGAGAAATTCCTTCATGCCGGGGTCGTTGTTCCACTGGGTGTCCGCGACGTCCTTCAGATACGCTGCGGAAATAATGTCCTGCGAGTTTTCGAAGCCGGCCGGCTTCATCACGCTGCCGATCGAGTTGGACACGTTGTTGAGGAAGTGCATCGGCTTCCAGCCGATCTCGGCGGCCTTCTTGATAGCCTGCGCCGCAAATTTCGGCGTCGTGATGTTGACGAATACGTCGGCGTTCAACGACTTCAGCTTGACGATGTGATTGTCGATGGTCGGCTCGGAGGTCTCGTAGCTCTCCTCCACTACGATCATCGAGGCGGCCTTTGCGCCAAGGCCGTCCTTCAGACCTTTGAGATAGTCCTTGCCATAGTCATCGTTCTGGTAAAGGACGGCAATCTTCGCGCCGGGCTTTTCCTTCAGAAGATATTTCGCATAGATCTGCGTCTCGCTCTGGTAGTTGGGCTGCCAGCCCATGGTCCAGGGGAAGTCCTTCGGGTCGTTCCACTTCGTGGCGCCGGTGGCCACGAACAGTTGCGGCACCTTCTTGCTGTTCATGTATTTCTGGATCGCCGAGTTCGGCGGTGTGCCGAGCGAGTTGAACACCAGCAGAACTTCGTCCGATTCCACCAGCTTGCGCGCCTGCTCGACGGTTTTTGGCGGCGAATAGGCATCGTCATAACTGATGAAGTTGATCTTGCGGCCGTTGACGCCGCCAGCAGCATTGATCTTCTTGAAGTAGGCTTCCTCGGTCTTGCCGATCACGCCATAGGCGGAGGCGGGTCCGCTATAGGGCATGATGTTGCCGATCTTGATTTCGGTATCTGAGGCGCCGGTGTCATATTTTTTCTGGGCGAGCGCCCCGGTGGCGGACGCGGCGAGCAAAGCCCAGCCAACCAAATAGGCGGCTGAAAACGCGGCTAGGCGCAGACGAATTACGGGCATTTCTGATCTCCCTGATCAATTGTGATGTGTCACGTTTCTTGACAAGGAGCTCTGCGGCTCCTGAGAGCATTCAACACCCGCCTGCATTTCGCAGCAAGAAAAAGCCCCCGTGACGATGTCGCGGGGGCGGTATAATTCGTGTTCGCTGATGCAGCAGAACTGCTGCCGCAGCCGAGCTATTGCGTGACGGCGTCGGCGCTGAATATCTCGCCGAAGCGCTCCCATTTGTCGCCCTTGAAGCGCTGCATCTGCAATTGCGAGATCGGCGCGAAATCGGTGGGCGAGGTATTGATGGTGATGCCCGGCAGCAGCGTGTCCGGCGTGAAGTCCTTCAGGCTGGCGGTCTGCTTCATGACATTCGCCCGGGTCAGGTCGTCGCCGCACATCTGCAGCACCTTGACCAGCGTCTGCGCAGCACCATAGCCATAGACCGTGCTCGAATCCGCCTTGTTGGCGTCCGGCATGTATTTGTCGAGGAACGCGTTCCACTTCTTCATGCCGGGATCGTCCTTCCACTGCGAGTCGGTGCCGTCCTTGGTGTAGGAGGCCGACAGCACGCCTTGCGCATTGTCGAAGCCGGCGGGCTGCATCACCGCTCCCACGGAGACGCTGACATTGGCGAGAATCTGTAGCGGCTTCCAGCCAAGCTCGGCGGTCTTCTTGATAGTCTGTGCCGCGAATTTTGGCGTGGTGAAGATCATCAGCACGTCGGGGTTCGCAGCTTTCAGCTTCACCACATGGGTGTCAATGGTCGGTTCGGCGATCTCGTAGCTGTCCTCGATGGCGATCATCGATGCCGCCTTGTCGCCGAGGCCGTCCTTGAAGCCCTTCAGATAGTCCTTGCCGAAATCGTCGTTCTGGTAAAGCACGCCGATTTTCGCGTTCGGCTTCTCCTTCAGAAGATACTTCGCATAGATCTGCGCTTCGCTCTGATAGGAGGGCTGCCAGCCGATCGTCCACGGGAAGTTCTTCGGATCGTTCCACTTGGTGGCGCCGGTGGCAACGAAAAGCTGCGGCACTTTCTTGCCGTTCAGATATTTCTGGATCGCGGTGTTCGAGGGCGTACCCAGTGGATTGAACACCACCAGCACCTCGTCGGATTCGACCAGCCTTCGCACCTGCTCCACGGCTTTCGGCGGCGAATAGGCGTCGTCGTAACTGATGAAATTGATCTTGCGTCCGTTGATGCCGCCCTGTGCGTTGATCATATTGAAATAGGCGGTCTCGGTTTTGCCGATCGTTCCATAGGCAGATGCGGGGCCGCTGTAAGGAATGATGTTGCCGATCTTGATTTCAGTATCGGTGGCGCCGGTGTCGTATTTCTTTTGCGCGAGCGCGCCGGACACACTGGCGGCCAGAAGCGCCATAGCAGCAGGCAGTGCTGCAAGGCGCATGGATCGTGCGAGCATCATGGATCTCCGTGATCATTTCTTCCCAGGTCTTTGGTGGAGTTCTGCGACTCCTGTCCGCATTGAATACCCCTGATGCGCCAGTCACAAGAATAAGCCCCTGCGACCAAATCGCAGGGGCTCCGTTATTTCAGTGGTGCAGTGCAAAGTGCTGCGGCACTAGTCCGGCGCAGTTGTATCGGCATTGATCACGTCGCCGAACAGCTCCCACTTGTCACCCTTGAAGCGCATCATCCGCAACTGCGCGATCGGCGCATAGTCGGTGGCCGAGGTGGAGATGGTAATGCCCGGCAGCAGCGTGTCTGGCGCGAAGTCCTTCAGGCTTGCCGCCTGCTTCATGACATTCTCGCGGGTCAGGTTGTCACCGCACATCTCCAGCACCTTCACCAGTGTCTGCGCGGCGCCATAACCGTAGACGAGGCTGTTGTCGGTGCGATCGGCGCCCGGCATGTATTTGTCGATGAAGGCCGACCATTTCTTCATGCCCGCATCGTCTTTCCATTGCGAATCCGCGCCGTCCTTGCGGTAGTCGGCCGACAGGACGCCCTCTGCATTGGCAAAGCCTGCCGGCTGCATCACTGCTCCGACGGAGACGCTGACATTGGTCACGAGCTGCAGCGGCTTCCAGCCGAGTTCACCGATCTTCTTGATGCCTTGAGCCGCGAATTTCGGCGTTACGAAATGGACGACAACATCAGGATTGAGCGACTTCACTTTCACGATGTGGGAATCGATGGTCGGCTCGGAAATCTCATAGCTCTCTTCCGTGACCAGCATCGTGGCAGCCTTGGCACCCAGCGCTTCTTTGAACGCCTTCTGGTAGTCCTTGCCGAAATCGTCGTTCTGATAGATCACCGCGACCTTGGCGTCCGGCTTCTCCTTCATCAGATATTTTGCGTAGATTTGTGCTTCGACCGCGTAGCTCGGCTGCCAGCCCATCGTCCACGGGAAGTGCTTCGGATCGTTCCACTTGCTGGCGCCGGTAGCGACGAAGAGTTGCGGCACCTTCTTGGCATTCATGTATTTCTGGAACGCGGTATTCGACGGCGTGCCGAGCGAATTGAAGATGAACAGTGCCTCGTCGCTTTCGACCAGCTTGCGGGCCTGCTCGACCGCCTTCGGCGGCGAATAGGCGTCATCGTAGCTTATGAAATTGATCTTGCGGCCGTTGATGCCGCCCTGGTCGTTGACCATTTTGAAATAGGCGGTTTCAGTCTTGCCGATCAGTCCGTAGGACGAGGCAGGGCCGCTATACGGCATAATGTTGCCGATCGTGATTTCGGTGTCAGTGGCGCCGGTGTCGTATTTCTTCTGGGCCAGCGCGCCGCCGCTGGCTGCGGCGCTGAAGGCCGCGGCAACCGACAAAGCCAGTGCGCGCGATCGGATCGAAGGCATTTCAGAACTCCCTGATTTTTATTCGTCTTGTTTTGCGGGCCTTTGCGGCTCCGGCCGGATTGAACACCGTTCGCGTGTATGCGGCAACAAAAAGCCCCTCGCGATGATGGCGCGAAGGGCTGCTTTATTGGGCAATGGATATGCCGTCCCCCGGTATAATTCAGCGGCTGATCTCGCCCGAGATCACAGGGCCAAATAGCTCCCATTTGTCGCCCTTGAAGCGCATCATCTGCAACTGTTCGATCGGGTAGAAATCAGTCGCGGACGTGTTGAGCTTGACGCCCGGCAGCATCGTGTCCGGCACGAAGTCCTTCAGGCTGGCGGCTTGCTTCATCACATTGGCACGGGTGAGATCGTCGCCGGCCTGCTTCAGCACTTGAACCATGGTCTGAGCTGCGCCGTAGCCATAGACCACGGAGATGTCGTTGCGGCGGGCGTCCGGCGCGTATTTGGCGAGAAACGCGTAGAAGCGCTGCATGCCGGGGTCATTGTCCCATTGTGGATCTGAGCCGTCCTTGGCGTAATAGGCCGACAGGATGCCTTGCGAAATCTCCTGTCCCGCCGGTTTCAGCACGGAACTGATCGACGCGCTGGCATAGCCCTGGATGTAGAGCGGCTTCCAGCCGAGTTCGGAGACCTTGCGGATACTCTGGACAGCCGACTTCGGTGTCGTGACGCTGATGAACGTATCGGCGCCAGAGGCTTTCAGATTGATGATGTGGCTATCGATGGTCGGCTCGGTGACCTCATAGCTTTCGGCGGCGATCAGCATGCCTCCAGCTTTGTCGCCGAGACCATCTTTCAGGCCCTTCAGCACGTCCTTGCCGAGGTCGTCGTTCTGATAGAGCATCGCGATCTTCGCGTCGGGCTTTTCGTTCAGCAGATATTTCGCATAGATGCGGCCCTCGCTCTCATAGGGCGGCTGCCACGCTATGGTCCACGGGAAAGCCTTGTGATTTCCGAAATAGGTCGCGCCGGCGGCGACGAACAGTTGCGGCACTTTCTTGATGTTGAGATATTTCTGGATCGCCGCATTGGACGGTGTGCCGAGTGGATTGAACACGACGAGCACCTCGTCGGATTCGACCAGCTTGCGTGCCTGCTCGACGGCCTTGGACGGATTATAGGCATCGTCATAGCTGATGAAACTGATCTTGCGGCCGTTGATGCCGCCCTGATCGTTGATCATACGGAAATAGGCCGCTTCGATGATCCCCGCGATGCCATAGGCCGAAGCCGGCCCGCTATAGGGCATGATGTTGCCGATCTTGATCTCAGTGTCGGATGCGCCGGGATCGTATCGCTTCTGCGCGAGGGCATGGCCGGCGCAGGCGATGCTCAGTGCGGCGGCAAGCGAGATTGTTCGTGGTCGAAAGGCAGGCATCCCGGGTTGGTCCTCGTGCAGCAGTCGCGAGGCGTTAATGGCATGTGCATCAACAAAAATCCCCGGCGATGTGAGCGCGAGGGGCACTTTCTGTGTGGCGGAAAGATGGTGGCGGTTCCTTCGCCCCGATTGCGGAAGAAGTCGGCGCGCTGCTGATACACTCATACCAACTCGCACAAAAAAAGCGGCCACCGAAGTGACCGCTTGTCTTGCCTCAATTGTCGGATCGAACTAACCGCCCGATCCGCCGATCACTGCGCGGACGGTATCGTCCGGGCCGAAGTCTTCCGCGCCATCCACATAGAGAAGAGCGCTGAGCTTCGAACGCGCGCGGTTGACGCGGCTCTTGATGGTGCCGACGGCGCAGCCGCAGATCGTGGCCGCGTCCTCATAGGAGAAGCCCGATGCGCCGACGAGAATAAGCGCTTCGCGCTGATCCTGCGGAAGCTTCTCAAGCGCCGCGCGAAACTCCTCAAATTCCAGATGGGCGTTTTGTGCCGGCTGGGTCTTCAGAGTCTTGGCATAGCTACCGTCCGCATCCTCAACTTCCCGTCGCCGCTTGCGATAGTCCGACCGGAACAGGTTACGCAGAATGGTGAACAACCACGCAGGGAGATTCGAGCCGACCTGGAAGGAGTCGATATTGGCGAGAGCGCGCAACAGCGTTTCCTGAACAAGGTCATCGGCCCGGTCGCCGTTGCCGGAGAGCGAGATCGCGAAGGCGCGCAGGCTAGGCACCGACGCCAGAATGTCGTCGCGGAGTGAGTCTGTGAGAGGCATTATTCCCCTCCTTCATTTTTGCCGGGATCGCCAGCGATCTGGGCTTGAGCCTCAGCCCCGTCCAGCTTGCGGATCAGCTCCGCAAATCGGTCCGGCACGCCCTGTCGCACGACATCGTCGTACATGGCGCGCAACTGATGCCCGATCCGTGACTGGATTTCGGCGTTTAATCCGCCCTTTGGCTTCACATCTTTCATGACCCGTTCCACATTCCCCAGAAGACATGTCCCTGGAATTTGAGAAATTTTCTTGATTTTTGAAGCCTTTGCGGCGTCTGTCGGCGATCTAATGCGGAGCGTGGCCGAAAGTTCCGACCCGATGGAACTTTTGTCTGGCTGGGGCGTAAACAAGCACAACGAGGGAGCCGGATTGTATCCGAATACCCCTTCGACTTTGACGTAGAGTCGTCTTTGACCAGACAGGATGGAGTGGGGATGTCCCGATCACAGCTCGTAGCTGAACACTTGCCGCTGTTGCGGCGCTATGCCCGCGCCCTCACAGGTAACCAGGCCTCAGGCGATGCCTATGTAGGCGCCATGCTGGAAGCGTTGCTGCAGGACCAGTCGTTGCTCGACGAGCAACACGGAGCCCGTGCCGGCTTGTTTCGCCTGTTCACCCAGATTTGGAACTCTGTCGCCTTGAACGACAATCCGGACGTCGCGCCGCTGCAGGCCGCCTCCGAGAAGCGCATTTCCAACATCACCCCGCTGCCACGACAGGCCTTCCTGTTGCTGTCGCTCGAAGGCTTCTCGGAAGAGGAAGTCGCCTTCGTACTCGACGCTGATGTGGCGGAAGTGCGTACGCTGGCCGATACGGCCGGCCGAGAAATGGCCGCCGAAATCGCCACCGACGTTCTTATCATCGAGGACGAGACCTTCATCGCGATGGATCTCGAAAGCCTCGTGAAGAATCTCGGTCATAACGTCATCGGCGTTGCACGCACCCATGCAGATGCGGTTGCGCTCGCAAAGAACAAGAAGCCCGGCCTGATCCTCGCCGATATCCAGCTCGCCGATGGCAGCTCGGGTCTCGACGCGGTGAACGAGTTGCTGCGCATCTTCGAAGTGCCGGTGGTCTTCATCACCGCCTATCCGGAGCGTTTCCTGACTGGCGAACGTCCGGAGCCGGCCTTCCTGATCTCGAAGCCGTTCCAGCCCGCGATGGTCTCGGCCGTCGCCAGCCAGGCGCTGTTCTTCCAGCGCAACTCAAAGAACAAGACAGCCAAGGCATCCTGATTTCAAGGCGCCCTAGCTTCGGGCGTCCTGATTTCGCTGGTATTGATTGACATCGAAGCGGCTGGGCCATGTGCCCGGCCGCTTTCGTTTGGCCAGAAGCCATCCAGAGCGCGCCGGATGATACCTGCTCAATAAGTCCTCTTCGCTTGCGCAAACTATCAGCGGGCAGAAGGAGGGGGCTGACAGTATTGTGTTGATGCAGCGATCAATGCCGATATCATCCCTCGATAGGCGGCAAATTGCCACGTCCCGCAGGGCTCATAGGCTTTGACGGGCTGGCGGGGCTGCGTGACCCTTCTGGTCGAACCGGTGCGCATGAACTCAACTGCCGACGCTGAACCTCATATCTATCAATCCACAGTGACACGCCCCGTTGCGGTCGATGTCAGCAAGGTGTCGCTCACTTTCGATACGGCCGACGGCAAGGTCGAAGCGCTATCCAATGTCGATCTGCAAATCAGTGGTGGGGAGTTCGTCTCCTTCATCGGTCCCTCCGGCTGCGGCAAGACCACGCTGCTGCGTGTGATCGCGGATCTGCAGCAACCAAGCTCTGGCAGCGTCACTGTCAACGGCATGAGCGCAGAGCAGGCGCGACTCGGGCGCAATTACGGTTATGTATTTCAGGCGCCCGCATTGTTTCCCTGGCGCAGCATCGAGGCCAACCTCAAGCTGCCGCTGGAATTGATGGGGTTCTCGCCGACCGAACAGAAACAGCGCGCAGCGCGTTATCTGGAGCTGGTCAATCTCACCGGCTTCGAGCGGAAATTTCCCTGGCAGCTCTCCGGCGGCATGCAGCAGCGGGTTTCCATCGCACGGGCGCTGTCGTACGATCCCGAATTGCTGCTGATGGACGAGCCGTTCGGAGCACTGGATGAGATCGTGCGCGATCATCTCAACGAACAGCTCCTGCAGCTCTGGGCCAAGACCCGCAAGACCGTGCTGTTCGTGACGCATTCGATTCCCGAAGCGGTGTTTCTTTCCACCAAGATCGTGGTGATGTCGCCGCGGCCGGGCCGTATCACTGATATCATCGACTGCAATTTCCGGCGCGACCGCACGCTGGAAATTCGCGAGACGCCGGAATTCATGGCGATCGCGCAGCGCGTGCGCACCGGGCTGCGCGCCGGACATTCCTATGACGAGTAGCACGGTGGATACGATGCCGGTCGCGCGTGCGGCATGGCGCACGCATCCGCTGGTCAAGGGTAGCGCGCCGGTGGTGACCATTGTCGCGGTGCTGATCGTCGTCTGGTACATCGGCGCCGTGCTGATGAACCTGTCGCTTGTGCGCGGCGGCTTCGAGCGCGAGGAAGCGCCTTACACGACAATGGAATTGCTGGAAGGCACCATGAGCGCGGAACGGCCGCTGCTGCCGGCGCCACATCAGGTGGTCGGTGCTTTCATCGACGGCGTGTTCGGCTATGCGCCGACGGCGCCGCGTAGCCTCGTCTATCATTCCATGGTGACGCTGTCGGCGACGCTGCTCGGCTTCGCGCTGGGCGCGCTGCTCGGCATCGTGCTGGCGCTCGCCATCGTGCACAGCCGCGTGCTGGAGCGTAGCCTGATGCCGTGGATCATCTGCTCGCAGATGGTGCCCATATTGGCGCTGGCGCCGATCTTCATTGTGGTGCTCGGTGCCGTCGGCCTACAGGGCCTGCTGCCGAAATCGATCATCTCGGCCTATCTGAGCTTCTTTCCCATCACCATCGGCATGGTGAAAGGCTTTACCTCGCCCGATCCGATGCAGATGGACCTGATGCGGACATGGTCGGCGACATCTAGACAGGTGCTGTCGAAATTGCGCTGGCCATCGGCCGTGCCGTATCTCTTTGCCAGCCTCAAGGTCGCCATCACCATCTCGCTGATCGGCGCCATCGTCGCGGAATTGCCGACCGGCGCGGAAGCCGGCATCGGTGCACGCCTGCTGGCCGGCTCCTATTACGGCCAGACCATCCAGATCTGGTCGGCACTGGTTGCCGCCGCCGTGCTGGCCTCGGGCCTGATTGCGATTGTGAGCTATGCCGAACGCAAGGTCGCGCAGCGGATGGGGGCGCGGGCATGAATCGTCGCCAGATCCGCCTGGGCTTCATCATGTCGGCAGTGTGCGTGCTGATCACACTGATGCTGCCATTGCCGCTCTCGGGTGTGCCTGTCGCCGCGCTGATGGCGCGCCCGCTGACGTTTCTGCTGACCGGCGTCATCGTGCTTGTGTTCGCTTTCGCTGCCGGCTTCCGTGGCCTGCCTGCCATCGTGATCGGGCTTGTCGGGGCAGGCATCACTGCGGATATGACACTGATGCTGTTGCGCGATCCCTTGATTGCTGGCGATGCCGCGTCAGGCTTCTGGATGGTGGTGATCGGCGTCTGGCTGGCGTCGTGGATCTGTGTCGTCGCGCTGGCCGGGTTGAAGCCGCGCAACAGCGCCTTTCGCAAGGTCATCGATCTCGCCATTCCGCTGCTGTTCGGTGCGGCCGTGTTCTATCTTTGGGAAGTTGTGGTGCGCGGGGCGGGCGTGCCGCCGGTGCTGCTGCCGTCGCCGAGCGCTGCCGCTACGAAATTCATGGCGTCGCTGCCGATATTGGGCGCGGATTTCGTGCAGACCTTCATCCGTGGTGTGCTGATCGGCTATGCCATCGGCTGCGGCGCCGGGCTTCTGGTGGCGATCCTCGCGCATCGCTTTGAATTTCTCGGCCGCGGGCTGCTACCCTTGGGTAACTTCTTCTCGGCACTGCCTCTGGTCGGCGTGGCACCCATTATGGTGATGTGGTTCGGCTTCGACTGGCCGTCGAAGGCCGCGGTCGTGGCGCTGGTGACATTCTTCCCGATGCTGGTGAATGCGTTGGCCGGTCTGCAAGCTGCCGGCGATATCGAGCGTGATCTGATGCGCTCCTACGGCGCGAGCTATGCCCAGACTCTCATCAAGTTGTATCTTCCCGCTGCTCTACCTTTCATCTTCAATGCACTGAAGATCAATGCCACACTGGCCCTGATCGGTGCCATTGTCGCGGAATTCTTCGGCACGCCGACGCAAGGCATCGGCTTTCGAATTTCCACCGAAGCCGGGCGCATGGCGCTCGATATGGTGTGGGCGGAGATCGCGCTGGCCGCGATCGCGGGAATGGCATTTTATGGACTTGTTGCGCTCGCCGAGCGCGTGACGACGTTTTGGCATCCATCGATGCGGACCTAGTTCGGCAGGTTCGCCAATTCTGGAGTTGAGCATGAAGAAGATCATGGCATTCGGCGCAGCGATGGCTCTCTCGCTCGGCTCCGCGCAAGCGGCGGACAAGGTCACCATCCAGCTCAAATGGGTCGCACAGGCCCAGTTCGCCGGCTACTTCGTCGCCAAGGAGAAGGGCTTCTACAAGGACGCCGGGCTCGACGTGACGATCAAGCCGGGCGGTCCCGATGTCGCCCCACCGCAAGTGATCGCGGGCGGCGGTGCCGATGTGGTGGTGGACTGGATGCCGTCGGCGCTGGCCTCGCGCGAGAAGGGCGTGCCGCTGGTGAATATTTCGCAGACCTTCAAGAAGTCCGGGCTCGAACTCACCTGCCGCGCCGAGACCGGCATCAAGAAGCCGACCGATCTGAAGGGCAAGGTCACCGGCGTCTGGTATGGCGGCAACGAATATCCGTTCCTCTCCTGGATGTCGAAGCTGGGCTACAAGACCGATGGTTCGCCGGCCGGCGTCAAGATCATCAAGCAGGGCTTCAATGTTGATCCGCTGCTGCAGAAGCAGGCCGATTGTATATCGACGATGGCCTATAATGAATACTGGCAGGTGATCGATGGCGGCTACAAGCCGAGCCAGCTTACCGTGTTCAAATATGAGGACGAGGGCGTCGCGACGCTGGAGGACGGTCTCTGGGTGCTCGACAAGAATCTCAAGGATCCAGCCTTCGTTGCCAAGATGGCGAAGTTCGTGAAGGCGTCGATGAAGGGCTGGGACTATGCCAAGACCAATCCCGACGAAGCCGTGAAGATCATTCTGGCTGGCGACTCCACGGGCGCCAAGACTGCCAAAGACCAGAAGCGCATGATGACCGAGGTCAGCAAGTTGCTCGGCGATGCCAATGGCAAGCTCGACGTCAAGGACTATGATCGCACCGTTGCGACGCTGATGTCTGGCGGTTCGGATCCCGTGATTACCAAGAAGCCGGAAGGTGCCTACAGCTTCGCGGTCTATGAGGCGATGAAGTAATTGCGCATCATCGGCGTGCGAACAATGGCTGCGCGCCGATTGATTTGGCAAGGTGATCGCCAAAGGCTTCGCTGATCGGCGGCAGGGTGCGGCCGCTTTTCTTGATGATTGTGATGGCGCGTGAGAAGTCCGCGACGTCGATCTGCCGCGAGCGCAGGTCCGGCTCCGCGCCGATTTCGCGTGCGGAGCCTGGCAGGATGGTGATGCCCAGCCCCGCGCGCACCATGGCGATGGCCGTCATCATATAGGTCGCTTCGCAGGTCGGCTGCGCGATGCGTCCCGCGGTCAGGAAGGCGCTGTCGACGACCGCGCGGACGCTGGTCGCGGGATCCATCAGCACCAGCGGATATTTCATCAGATCGTCGATGGTGACCTTGCGGATGCCGCCGATAGGGTGCTTCGCCGGAAACACCACATGCATGCGGTCGCGCACTTCGAGCAGCACTTCCACGTCGTGGCCGGTGACGCTGCCGCCCATGATGCCGAGATCGACCTCTTCTGAGCGGACGAGGTCAAGGACGCGGTTGGCGATCACGTCCTTCAGGACGAAAGATGTACCGGGCTGCAACTCGCGAAACGACTTGATGGCCTCGGGCAGGGCACCCGCGGCGACCGAGGGAAGCGCCGCGATCCGGACGACGCCCCGGCGCTTGGCCGCGATATCGCGAGTATCCACGACGACGGCATCGAGATCGCGGATCATGCGCTGAAACACCGGCAGCAGTTCGCGGCCGACTCGCGTCAGTTCGACGGAGCGGGTGTTGCGATCGAACAGTTTCACCTCGAGGGTTTCTTCGAGGCGCCTGATCTGAACCGTCAGCGTCGGCTGCGCCAGATGCAGCAACTCCGCGGCGCGGGTGAAGCTGCCGGTTTGGGCGACGACGACGAAAGACCGGATCTGCCGGAGATTCACATCCATAGAGAATTTCTATCAATTGGATAGAATTAATTCAATTGAATAGAGGGAAGCTTCTGGCTTCAATCCCCGAAAGCGACATGCGCATGATCGCCTGCTCAGGCCCGTGACATGTCCGTCGAAAGAGATCGGGAGATAGACATGCAGCGATCGCGGTTTTCGCGATGTGACTGCAGGCAAGTCTGATCCAGGGAGAACTACTCGTGCGTACCATCAGGATCGGATCCGGTGCCGGCTATTCGGGGGACCGGATCGAACCGGCGATCGAACTCGCCGAAAGCGGCAACCTCGATTATCTCGTCTTCGAGTGCCTTGCCGAACGCACTATTGCGCTTGCCCAGCAGGACCGCCTGAAAGATCCGCAAGGCGGTTTCGACCCGTTGCTTGCCGACCGCATGAAGGCGGTGCTGTCCATCTGCCGAAAGAACGGCGTCAAGATCGTCACCAATATGGGGGCGGCGAATCCCGTCGCGGCGGCGCAGGCAACGCGTGACATCGCCAAGGCGCTTGGTCTGACCGGATTGAAAGTCGCGGCAGTGACTGGCGACGATGTGCTGGACCAGGCGCGAAATTCCGACGTTGCGCTGGACGACGGCGGTTCCGTCAAAGCTCTCGGTAACCGCGTGATCTCAGCTAATGCCTACACAGGCGCAGCCCCCATCGCCGAGGCGCTGGCCGGCGGTGCGGATGTCGTCATCACAGGGCGTGCGGCCGATCCGGCGCTGTTTCTCGGGCCGCTGGTGCATGAATTCGGCTGGGCGATGGATGACTGGGATTTGCTCGGCAAGGGCACCATGGTCGGCCATCTCCTGGAATGTGCTGGCCAGATCACCGGCGGCTATTTCGCCGATCCCGGCGTGAAGGATGTGCAGGGCCTCGGGCGGCTTGGCTTTCCCATCGGCGAGGTGCGTGAGGACGGCGATCTCGTCGTCACCAAGGTCGCGGGCTCGGGCGGCCAGATCACGCGCGCGACGGTGACCGAACAACTGCTCTACGAAATTCATGATCCGACCCGCTATTACCAGCCGGATGTGGTTGCCGATTTCTCGCAGGTGCGTGTCGAGGAGGTTGGTCCGGACCGCATCCATGTCACCGGCGGGAGCGGGGCGCCTAAGACGGGCCTTCTGAAAACATCCGTCGGCTATCTCGACAGCTATATCGGCGAGGGCGAGATCTCCTATGCCGGTGCCAATGCTGTCGCGCGCGGGCGTCTGGCGCTTGAAATTGTGCGCGAACGCCTTGCGATCACCGGCGTGAAGATGACGGAGGGCCGGTTCGACCTGATCGGCGTCAATGCGCTGCATGGTGACGCCCTGGCCGAAGGCCGTGATCCCTATGAAGTCCGCATCCGCGTCGCCGGGCGTACCGACTCGCTCGCAGAGGCCGTGAAGATCGGCAACGAGGTCGAAACGCTCTACACCAATGGACCCGCCGGCGGCGGCGGGGCCTGGAAATCGGCACGCGAAATCGTCGGCGTCGCTTCGGCTTTGCTGCCCGAAACTGTCGTGACGTCATCAGTCACATTCATGGAGGCCTGACCATGAAACTCCGTGAGATCGCGCATTCACGCAGCGGCGACAAGGGTGACACGTCCAACATTTCTGTCATCGCTTTCGATATGGGGGACTTCGCGTTTCTGGCCGAGCATGTGACCGCCGATTGCGTCGCGGACCATTTCGGCGACACCATCACCGGCACCGTCACGCGCTATGAATTGCCGGCGCTCGGCGCGCTAAACTTCGTGCTGACGGGCGCGCTCGGTGGCGGTGTTGTGCGATCGCTCGCGCTGGATACGCACGGGAAATCATTCAGCTCTGCGCTGCTTGAATTCGAACTGCCGGCCAAAGGAGCGTCATCCGGCTCACCATGATCTTCGTCACAATAGGACGACGATACTTTCATACCAAAAAACCAAAAACGGGAGGACTATTGATGAAGCGACGTACATTCCTAGCTGGCCTCGGTGCAACTGGCGTCAGCGCTGCAGTTTTTTCTCCAGCGATCGTTCGTGCCGCTGCGGATACACCACTGAAGTTCGGTGTGCTGTCCGACATGACGGGTCTGTTCGCTGACAATGGCGGGCAGGGCTCGGTGGCGGCAGCGCAGCTCGCGATCGAGGAATGCGGCGGCAAGGTGCTCGGCAAGGCGATAGAACTGATCCAGGCCGACCATCTCAACAAGCCCGATGTTGGCGGCAATATTGCGCGCCAGTGGTATGATCAGGAAGGCGTCGACGTCATTCTCGACGTGCCGGTGTCGTCTGTTTGCATCGCCGTGCAGACCTTCGCCAAGGACCGCAACAAGATGTTCATCACATCGGCCGGCGGCTCGGCGGATCTCAGCGGCAAGTTCTGCTCGCCGAACTTCATTCAGTGGACCTACAATACTTACGCGCTGGCCAATGTCGCCGGCAAGGCGATGCTTCAGCGCGGTGGCGACACATGGTTCTTCGTTGTTGCGGATTATGCCTTTGGTCAGGCGCTCGAGCGTGACGTAACGGAAGTTGCCGTCAAGGGCGGCGGCAAGGCGCTTGGCCGTGCGCCGCATCCGATCAACACGGCGGATTTCTCCTCGCAGCTTCTGACGGCCAAGTCGTCGGGCGCCAAGGTCATCG
This sequence comes from Tardiphaga sp. 37S4, assembly GCF_021044645.1. Taxonomy (NCBI): domain Bacteria; kingdom Pseudomonadati; phylum Pseudomonadota; class Alphaproteobacteria; order Hyphomicrobiales; family Nitrobacteraceae; genus Tardiphaga; species Tardiphaga sp. 37S4. The sequence goes on from NZ_CP088008.1 coordinate 849,783, forward strand.
CCATCGCCAATGCCGGCAGTGACACGCAGAACGCCATCAAGCAGGCAGAAGAGTTCGGCTTGATGGGCGGTGATCAGAAGATGATTGCGCTCTTGATCGACGTGAATGACATCCGCAGCGTCGGATTGAAGAGCGCGCAAGGCCTGCTGGTGACGTCCGGCTTCTACTGGAACATGGACGACCGCACGCGTGCATTCTCCAAGCGCTATGCTGCCAAGATGGGCAAGCCGCCGAGCATGATGCAGGCCGGTGTCTATTCCTCGACGCTGAACTACATCAAGTCGGTGGAGGCCGCGAATACCAAGGATCCTGTCGCCGTGGTCAAGGATCTGCAGGGGCGTACCTTTGACGATGCCTTCCTGCGCAACGGCAAGCTGCGTCCAGACAATCTGATGGTCCACGACATGTATCTCGCCGAGGTCAAGAAGCCTTCCGAGGTCACCGATAGCTATGACGTGTTCAGAATCCTCGCCACGGTGAAGGGCGAAGACGCGTTCTCGCCGCTCTCGGCGAGTACATGCCCAATGGTGATGAGCAAGAAGTAAGAACAGACAACTCTATGAACCGAGCGTCGTGGGCAGGGAAATACCTTTACCCGCGATTCTTTCGAAGGGTGAGAGAGCCTTACCTATTCCTCAAAAGAATGCGGGGTGCAGCTGGCATCACCACAGCTCCACCCCGCGTCGCCGGTCAATTGGGGCAGGGGACGACCGGCTTCCGGGAAGACGCGCGAGGGTGAAAAGCGTTCCCGCGGGCGTCAAATTATTTAACACACGGTTAAGTGATCGCCGTTCTTGAACCTAGAGCCTTGACGCACGTTCCTATTGTGAGCGCCACGCAACGACGCGGTGCAGGGCAGGCGAGGCTCACATGTCAAAGGTATCCAGCTTGGTCTTGGGAATGGTCGCTGGAGCGACCATGTTCGGCGCCATCCAGTATGCTTCCGGCAATGATCTGCGGGGCACGCTGACCGATTCAGACAAGGCTGCGTCCACCGGCGTTAACCGGGCTGCCAAGGGCGACCGGGCATCACTAATTACCACACAGAACGAGCAGAGCCAGACTCTCTCGTTCCGCGTTCAGGGGCTGTCGGATACGTCCGTCCTTCTGCGGATGGGCGTCGCGCCCGTGGTGGCTCCAACCAAGAATGAAGCCGTCAATATCCGGCCCCTCCCCATGAATGCCAAACCGCAGCGTGCGGCGGTGGGCTGCGAACCGCCTGTGAGTGTGCTCAGCGAGATGGCAAAGATGCTGCAGCCGGGTCGCTGTGTGACCTGATCTTCACGCTGACAATTTAAATCAATCGTCGGCGACCTCATCGGGGTCGCCGGTCTCGTTCGTATCATCATCTGCCGCAGCGCTGCTGCGATTGGCCATATAGCCAAGTGCGACGCCGACCAGCGCTAGCAGCGGAATAACCTTCTTGAGGCCGAGCGTGCGCGCGATCTGAATGCCGGTCGCCACCAGCATCGGATCGATCAGCGGCGCATTCGCAGCAGCTCTGGCCGCTGCGCGCGCCGCGGCTGCTGCGCGTTCGCGGGCCTGCTTCTGCTTGGTCGCATAGATCTGTGCGAAGATCGCCGCGATGACCAAAAAGATGCCGGCGATGGTGAGGCAGGCCTCAATGACGCCGTAGCGCTGCATCACCGTGATGAAAGCCGCCGCACACAGGAAGCACAGTGCCACAAAGCCAGCAACACCAGCCAGCGCCATGAGTGAAGTCATGCGCAGGCTGTTGCCTGTGCTGTTCTTCAGATCGTCGATGATACTCTTCAGCATGGAAGCCCCCGAACCCGAACTCTAAAATACAAAGAAAACTGACGGCACCCTCGGGCACCGCCAGTCATCACATCTCAATTCTGCGCATGTGCTCAGCGGCGCCAGGCCATCCCGATCAGCACGCCTAAGCCGAGCGCCAGTCCGACGGCGGCCAGTGGCCGCTGGGTAATGCTGTCTTCCAGCGTTTCCTCCAGTGAATAGGCTGCGTCATGCGCAGCATCATAGGCCGCGCTGCCGCGCTCCCGCATGTCGGACATCATGTCTTCGGCGTCAGCACGGGCTTGCTTGACGCCGCGGCGGGCTTGTTTAGTAGCTTGGCCGGTAAAGGCATTAAGCGCGTCGGTGATCTGTTCGGTCAGGGCGGCAACATCGTTTTTCACGGCGGTGAGATCCTTCTGAAGGCGGCTATAGGTTGCTTTGTCGGTCAGTTTCTTGAGTTCATCCAGGCCATCGATATCCGCCATGCGAAGCTCCCCTGATACTGAAAATCCAATGCAGAAACGCCCGGTTAGACCGTAGGTTCCATCAGTAGAGCTGGATTAATCCGGCGGCAACTGCGGCGAATTGATCGGCATCAAATGCTCTTTCAGGATCAGCCCGACGATCAGGATCGGCGCCGCCAGGAAGCCGCCCATCGGGCCCCAGAGCCAGGTCCAGAACGCCAACCCGATGAACACCGCCAGCGCGTTGAGTTGCAATTTGCGTCCGATGATCGTGGGCGTGATGAAGTGGCCTTCCATGAAGGTGAGGCCGACGAACAGCAGCGGCGCGATCATGCCCGCTGCGATCGTCTCCGACGAAATGATACCTACCGCGACCAGGATGACGAACATGGCGACGGGGCCGATGATCGGGAAGAAGTTGAGCGTGGCTGCCAGCGCGCCGAGGCCGGCCGGGTTGGGCATGCCGGTGGCCGCGCAGATCACGCCGGTGGCAATGCCGACTCCGAAATTGATCATAGTGACCATCAACAGATATTCGCCAAGGCTGGTCTCTATCGCATTGAGAATGCGCAGCGTCCGCAGCCGCCATTCGTGATCGGCGAAGTTCATCACCAGCGCGCGGCGCAGGTCTTTCCAGCTTGCGATGAACAGCACCAGCGTGGCGAAGAACAGCAGGAATTCGGTGAAGGTTGGCGACAGGAATTCGACGGTTGGCTGCACCCAGTCGATCTTGGGCAATTCGAACTTTGTTGTCGCAAGCGTTTCGGCGCTGCTGAACATGCTCTGTATCTGGTGCCAGAGCGCCAGCGGTCGGTCGAAGACATGCAGCTTGTTCTTGAGCAGCGAACCGAGTTCGGGGAGCCGCGTCGTCCATTCCATCAGCGGGGACGAAATAAGCCCCACGATGAAGGCGAGCCCGGCGCAGACCAAGATAACGATCAGGACTGCCGAGACGGATCGCGGAATGCGGCGCTTTTCGAGAAAGCTCGCTGCGGGCGACAACATGGTGCCAATGATGAAGGCTGTCACGATTGGCAGGAAGAATGCCTTGGCGACATAGAGCACCGTAATCACGGTGATCACCAGCATCGATACCAGCGTGAAAGCAACCACTTCGGCACGACGGAACACCGGCGGCTGCTCGATCTTGCTCTCGGGCACCGGCGTGCCTGCAGGCTTTTCGGGGAGAGCGCGGACTTCACTCATGAGCTGTCCCGACATGCCGCCATTTGGTCGCGCAGACCGCGTTCGCGCGTCAGATCGCTGACATGCGATCGGGCTTTACAACACGAGCATACCGCAAAAGTTCCGTCGCGATTTCGTGATGGTTCCTTGGTTGACAAATCATTCGGTGAACGCCCGCGGGGAGGGAACCGTGAGGCTTCGGCGCAGTTGGTTGCGGTCATCACGACGATGACGCGTCGCCAAACGGGGCAGTCACATGTCACAGGCATCATCTGGAAACCGCAAGCTGTCGCTGCGTCTCACAAGCGCGCTCGTTGTTGCAGCCACTCTGATCGTTGCTCCGCCGTTCATCTCCAGCGCATCGGCGCAGGTGATGAACTATGCACCGGCTGCGCAAAGTGCGTTTCCACCGGACGACGACGTGATGGCTGCACCGCGGGTGCGGGAAAATATGGATGCCGCTCTCCCCGAGCGCCTGCGCCGCGCTGAAGTCGGCTATATGACCCGCGAAGCGCCGGGCACAGTGATCATCGATACCGGCAATACCCAGCTTTATTATGTGCTCGGCAACAACCGCGCGATTCGCTACGGCGTCGGTGTTGGCCGCGAAGGATTCACCTGGTCCGGAACGCAGACTGTCACGCGCAAGGCGGAATGGCCGGATTGGCATCCGCCGCAGGAAATGATTGCGCGCCAGCCCTATCTGCCGCGCTTCATGGCTGGCGGCCCCGGCAACCCGCTCGGTGCCCGCGCGATGTATCTCGGCTCCAGCGCTTATCGCATCCATGGCACCAATGATCCGTCAACCATCGGCAAGTTCGTGTCGTCGGGTTGTATCCGCCTGACCAATGAAGATGTGCAGGACCTTTTCAGTCGCGTCAGCGTTGGGACCAGGGTTGTGGTGCTGCCGAAGTCCGTTGCCCCACACTATGAGGCGCGCACGGCTCCGGCGCCGCGCAGCGTCACATCGATCTCGGTTCGCCCTGCCGGCGTGCAGCAGGCTCCGGGCCGTCAGGCGATGAACCTTTCCGCGTCGTCGCTCTACTGAGAGTCGATCATTCTGCTTTGATGCCGCGTTGGAGGCCCCATGACCCGATTTCCAGGACAACGGATGGCTCTCGGCGCGGTTACGGCGATTGTCATGCTCGGTGCCGCCCCAGCGCAGGCACAGGATTTCTTCTCGGCATTGTTCGGCGGGATGGCGCGTGGTCGTGGCCTGGATATCTCGCTCCCTTTCGTCAATGAAGGTCCGCCGGTGCAGGAGCAGCGCCCTCGCGCAGCAAGCGGCGGGCGTCAGGCTTTTTGCGTGCGCACGTGCGATGGGCGTTACTTCCCGATATCAGCGACCGACAGTCAGAGCCGCGCGGCGTCGTGCAATAATTTCTGTCCGGCGAGCGATACCAAGGTTGTTTATGGCAGCAGTATCGACACGGCGGCGACCGAGAGCGGCAAGCCCTATTCCGAGCTGCCGAATGCATTCAAGTATCGCACCGAACTGGTGGCCGGGTGCACCTGCAACGGTAAGGACCAGATCGGTTTGGCACCGGTGAAGCTCGAGAACGATCCAACACTGCGCAAAGGCGATATCGTCGCCGGTGCCGATGGGCTGATGGTCACTGGCCGCGGCGCTGACAAACGCGGTGCATCGCTGAACATGTCGCCGGTGTCGCCGTCGGTGCAGGCGAAATATGAGCGCATGCCGGTCGTGGCGCGGGAATAATCCGCGCCACGTGATCGATTGCGCTTAAGCCGCGCGGATCTTCCCGAGGAAGTCCGTCACCTGAGTGCCGAGCTGGCGTGTCTGCGTCGCCAGCGTCTCTGATGCCACCTTCACATCCTGAGCGGCTGCACCAGCTGCGTCGGCATCGGCACTGACTCCGCTAATATTGTCCGACACGTTGCGGGTGCCATCGGCCGCCTGCTGGGTGCTGCGGGTAATTTCCTGCGTCGCCGCGCCCTGTTCTTCGACCGCAGCCGCAATCGCGGTGGCGACTTCATTCACTTCGCCGATAATGCCGCCGATTGACTTGATGGCTTCGATGGCCTCATTGGCGACCTTCTGGATATCCGCGATCTGTTCGGAAATATCCTCGGTCGCCTTGGCGGTCTGGCTGGCCAGCGACTTCACTTCCGATGCGACGACAGCGAAGCCGCGGCCGGCTTCGCCGGCGCGCGCCGCTTCGATGGTGGCATTGAGTGCCAGCAGGTTGGTCTGCGAGGCGATGTCGTTGATCAGCCCGACCACTTCGCCAATCCGGTTCGCAGTCTGGGCGAGGCCCTGAACGGTATTGTCGGTCTGCTGTGCCTGGCTGACGGCGCGGCTGGCTATGCCGGCTGCATGCGATGCTTGGCGGCTGATGTCGTTGATCGAGGCACTCAGCTCCTCGGCCGCGGCGGCAACGTTTTGCACATTCACTGAGGCTTCGCCGGAGGCGCGCGCAGCATCTTGCACGCGGGCATTGGTCTGGCTGGACACAGCGGCCATGCCATCGGATGTCGTGCTCATCTGATCGGAGGCGCTGCCCAGCGTGCCGAGCGTGTCGCGCATCTGGATTTCGAACATGCCGATATATTGCTCGATGGCCTGCTGGCGCTGGCTCGCATTGGCATTGCGATGGCGTTCCTGTGCCTCGATCTCGGCCTTTTCCATCGCTTGCTTCTTGAAGGTCTCCAGCGCACCGGCCAGTCCGCCGATTTCATCCTGGCGATCGGTATAGCCGGCATCGACGGTGAGATCGCCGCCCGCCACTTTCAGCATCGCGTCGCGGATGGTGAGCAGCGGCGTGGTGACACGGCGCGTGATGGTGACCATGGCGCCAACGACCAGCATGATGGCGGCCCCCAGTAGCACCAGTTGCAGGATCAGTGAGCGTTGCGCAGCAGACCACTGCACGAGGCTGTGGTTCTTGGCTTCATCAAGCGCGCGTTCGGCGACGACCACGGCTGTGCTCATCTTGTCCACGGTCAGCGGTGTCCAGGCCGTCGCCGGCATTTCGGGTTTCTCGCCGGTTGCGACGGCCTGAATCAGACGGTCGCGCAGTGCCAGATATTGCGGATCGAAGTAGGATGTTTTCGCTGCAGCGAGGGCCGAGACGAGACCCTGCGGCAGTTCAGTTCCCGACGATGCGATTTCCAAGGCATTCCATCCGGTCTCGATGCCGCCCGTCAGCTTCACATAGCTCCGCTGCAGCTCCGGCGAGATCTTGTTGACCGCGAGCGCGTTCGACACGATGACCGAGGCGTCGCCCGATGTGTTGCGCATCAGCCAGGCCATCTGCTTGATCGACAGTAACTGATCGATCACCGGATCGTTGTGGGTTACGGCGGCCGTGAGGGCGGAGGAGACTTTTTCGAGCATGGCCAGAACGGAATCGACATTGTCCTGGAATTCCTTGGCAAGGCCAGCGCGGCGCGAGGCCTTTGGCTTGCTCATCTGGTCCCAGGATTCGGTCTGCAACGCGATCAATGCCTGCATCAGCCGGTTAAATTCGGGCACCAGCGTCGCCTTGCCGGGGAAGTCGGCGGTGACCAGCAATTCTCCTGCTGTTTTCATTGCCGGCATTTCGGCGCCGCGGATACGGCGCAGATAGGCCTCAGTATCGGGCTGAATCACGATATCGGCGTTCAACGTGCGGAACGTCGTGGACCGGTCAGTGCGCAGATTGTGCATTGCCTTGAACACATGGCCGGATGCCTCGGCGATCGTCGACATGCGCCCCGCGACGTTGAGGCGCCCATATGATTCCCACGCGCTGAGAACCAGGAATATGACGACACAGACCGCCATGATGGCGATGACGGACTTGAGCAATGCGGAAACGGTCAATCGATGAAGCACAATGAATCCCCCAAAAAATATTTCGGTATTTAAGGCTGCAATTGGTAAATATTCACGCTCATGCCCGTCTTGATAAATACGTTTCTTGTAAAGCTACTTTAGGTGGAAAATTGTCGTGTCCGGCGACGCTTCAACGAAAAAAGCCCCGACGATGCCGGGGCTTTTGATGCTTGTCAGCGCTCGATGACGTGATTGATGAGACGCTGCCTAGGCAGCCCGGATCTTGCCGAGGAAGTCCGTTACCTGAGTGCCGAGCTGGCGCGTCTGCGTGGCCAGCGTTTCCGAGGCTACCTTCACATCCTGCGCGGCGGCGCCAGCTGCATCCGCATCGGCGCTGACGCCGGCGATGTTGTCCGACACATTGCGGGTGCCATCGGCGGCCTGCTGCGTGCTCCGGGTGATCTCCTGTGTCGCGGCTCCCTGTTCCTCGACGGCCGCGGCGATGGCAGTCGCTACTTCATTGACTTCGCCGATGATGCCGCCGATCGACTTGATTGCCTCGATGGCCTCATTGGCGACCTTCTGAATATCTGCGATCTGCTCGGAAATATCGTCGGTTGCCTTGGCGGTCTGGCTGGCCAGCGACTTCACTTCCGACGCGACGACCGCAAAGCCGCGTCCGGCCTCGCCAGCGCGCGCGGCTTCGATAGTGGCGTTGAGCGCCAGCAGGTTGGTCTGCGAAGCGATATCATTGATCAACCCGACCACCTCGCCGATCCGGTTGGCGGTCTTGGCGAGGCCTTGGACGGTGCCGTCGGTTTCCTGCGCCTGATTGACGGCGCGACTGGCGATTCCCGCGGCGTGCGCGGCCTGCCGGCTGATATCGTTGATCGACGAGCTCAGCTGTTCGGCGGCCGAGGCAACATTCTGCACGTTCAGGGAGGCTTCGCCCGAAGCTTTTGCTGCGACCTGCACGCGGGCATTGGTCTGGCTGGATACGACCGCCATGCCATCCGATGTGGTGTTCATCTGATCGGACGCGTTGCCGAGCGCGTTGAGCGCATCGCGCATCTGGACCTCGAAGGTCCCGAGGTGCTGTTCGATGGCCTGCTGCCGCTGGGTCGCGTCGGCGTTGCGATTGCGCTCCTGCTGTTCGATCTGTGCTTTCTCCTTGGCCTGTTGCTTGAAGGTCTCCAGAGCGCCGGCGAGCGCGCCGATTTCGTCCTTCCGTTCGGAATAGCCGGCATCGACGACGAGATCGCCTGCGGCGACTTTCAGCATCGCATCGCGAATGGTGTGCAGCGGGGTGATGACGCGGCGGGTGACGGCAACCATGCTGCCGAATGCTATGCCGAGCGCGGCTGCGAGCAGCGCCAGTTGCAGGATCAACGCGTGCTGCGCGGCAGTCCACTGCGTCAAGGTGTGGCTTTTGGCTTCATTCAGCGCTCGTTCGGCGACTGTAACCGCACTGGCCATGCGATCAACGGTGATTGGAGTCCATTCGCTCGCGGTGATTTCGGGCTTTTCGCCGCTCACTAGCGCATTCATGACACGGTCACGAAGAGCCATATATTGCGGGTCGAAATAAGCCACCTTCGCAGCAGCCATGGTTGCTGCCAGGTTGGGCGGCAGCTGCATTCCAGACGCGGACAATTCCAGCGCATTCCAGGCAGCGTCGATGCCGCCAACAAACTTGGTGTAGGCGAGCTTATTCTCAGGTGTGGCGCGCCCGACAGCAAGGCCGTTCGCGACGAGGAGGGATCCTTCGCCGGCGGTGTTGCGCAACAGCCAGGCCGCCTGTTTGATCGACAGTAATTGATCGATCATGGGATCGTTGTGGTTCACCGCGGCGGCGAGCTGGGCCGACACTTTTTCCAGTGTTTCAAGCAGCGCTTGGGTGGTCTCCATATACTCCTTGCCGAGGGCTGCACGGCGCGACGCCTTCGGCTTGCTCATCGCGTCCCAGGATTCGGTTTGCAGAGCGGTCAGCTTGTTGACCAGCTGGACCAGCGTCGGGTGCAGCGTCTTTTGATCGGCGAATTCGATGGTGGCAATGAGGTCAGCCGCTGCTCGCATCGCCGGCATCTCGGAATCGCGAATGGAGCGGAGATATTTTTCTCCGTCCGGCTGAATGACTGTCTCGTTGTTCAGGTTCCGGTTCGTCGATGCACGGTCGGTGCGCAGATTGTGCATCGCCTTGAAGGCATTCGCGGAGGCGTCCGCAATTACCGAGATGCGGCTGGCTGAACGTAGCCGCCCGTAGGAGTCCCAGGCTGTCGTTGCCAGAACGGCGACCACGCAGAGCGCCATGACCACGATGACAGATTGAAGCAATGCGGAAACGGTCAATCGATTGAACATCATGAATCCCCCAAATATTTGATTTAGTAAGGCTTCAAATGGTAAATATTTCCGATTGCACACGTATCGTGAAGTAGGCTTTAATACGGCTACTTTAGGTGGTTCGTGCGTAAGCGTTCTTGCGGCACGGCGATCGGTTCTGCTTCTCCGCGCGGGTTCGGCACTCCGCTGGTGGCGCGGATTTTACGTGACCGTCGGTGACCTGAGGGCCAGCTTGCGTGCCTAGTTTGGCGAGGTTCTTTTGTTCCGATCCGGGAACCCAATGCTCTCGCCCACGTTGGATCACTGTTGAGCAGCTGCGATGGCCGGGGCTGCTATTCGTTTCCATTGAGTCTGGGGGGATACGCACATGCTCGTCGGCGTCTTGATCACTTTTCTCGTCGTCATTCTCATTCTGTACTTGATCAATCTGTTGCCGATCGACGGCCGCGCGAAGCAGATTTGCCGCGTCGTCGTGATCATTCTCGGTGTGATCTCGCTGCTGAAATACATCGCGGTTTTCTAGCGAGATGGACTAACGAAAAAGCCCCGGCGGTTTGCCGGGGCTTTTTGCTATTGATAGTGCCGCTTGCGATCAAGCCAGCGCCTTCGCCTCGCGGCGGCGCGCCGTGAGGATGTATTCAGTATAGCCGTTCGGCTGTGTGCGTCCCTCGAAGATCAGGTCGCAGGCGGCCTTGAAGGCGACGCCGTCGAACGAGGGCGCCATGTTCTGATACAGCGCGTCGCCCTTGTTCTGCTCGTCCACCACCACAGCCATGCGCTTCAGCGATTCCATCACCTGATCCCTGGTAATGACGCCCTGATGCAGCCAGTTGGCAAGGTGCTGGGCGGAGATGCGCAGCGTGGCCCGATCTTCCATCAGGCCGACGCCATGAATGTCCGGCACCTTGGAACAGCCGACGCCCTGGTCGATCCAGCGTACGACATAGCCGAGGATACCCTGGCAGTTGTTGTCGATCTCCTGCTTCACATCATCCGGCGCCCAGTTCGACTGCGACACCGGAATGGTGAGGATGTCGGTGAGCTTGCCGCGCGGCCCGCCCTTGGCGAGATCCTTCTGGCGCGTGGCGACATCGATCTGATGATAGTGCAACGCGTGCAGCGTCGCGGCGGTGGGCGAGGGCACCCATGCGGTGGTGGCGCCGGCCTGCGGATGGCCGAGCTTCTGCGTGAGCATGTCCGCCATCTTGTCGGGCGCGGCCCACATGCCCTTGCCGATCTGGGCATGGCCCGGCAGGCCATCGATCAGGCCGACATCCACGTTCCACTCTTCATAAGCCTTGATCCACGGCGTCGCCTTCATGTCGTTCTTGCGGATCATCGGACCCGCTTCCATCGACGTGTGGATCTCGTCGCCGGTGCGGTCGAGGAAGCCTGTGTTGATAAACATGATGCGCTTGGATGCATTCTGGATACAGGCCTTGAGGTTCACCGTGGTGCGGCGTTCCTCATCCATGATGCCGACCTTCATGGTGTTCTCGGGCAGCGACAGCAGTTTCTCAACGTGCGCAAAGATTTCGCAGGTCAGCGCCACTTCATCGGGGCCGTGCATCTTCGGCTTGACGATATAGATCGAGCCGGTGCGGCTGTTGCGGATCGGACCCTTGCTCTTGAGGTCGTGGATTGCGATCAGGCCAGCAACGGCGGCATCAAGCAGGCCTTCCGGAATTTCCTCGCCGGCGCTGTCGAGCACCGCATCCGTAAACATGTGATGGCCGACATTGCGCATCAGCATCAGGCTGCGGCCATGCAGGGTCAGGTTCTTGCCGTCGATCGTCTTATAGACACGGTCTTCATTGAGCGAACGCTTTAGCGTCTTGCCGCCCTTTTCGAAATCGGCCGAGAGCGTGCCGTTCATCAGGCCCAGCGTGTTGCGATAGACCAGCACCTTGTCGTCAGCGTCCACGGTGGCGACGCTGTCTTCCATGTCGAGAATGGTCGAGACGGCCGACTCCATGATCATGTCGGCAACACCAGCGGAGTCGTCCTTGCCAATGGTGTTGGTTCGATCGATCTTCACTTCGATATGCAGGCCGTTATTGACCAGCAGGATCGAGGTCGGGGTGGCGAGCTCGCCGAGATAGCCAGCGAGCTGGGATTCGTTCTTCAGCGCGGTGAGGTTGCCGCTCTTGAGCTTGGCCGAGAGCTGGCCCGCAATGATGCTGTAGGCCGTGACATCGGTGTGGCTGCCGGTAGCGAGCGGCGCGGCCTGATCGAGGAAGGCTTTTGCCTTGGCGATGACTTTGTCGCCGCGTGCCTTATTGTAGCCTTTGCCACCTTCAGACGGATCGTGCGGGATCGCATCGGTGCCGTAGAAGGCATCGTAGAGACTGCCCCAGCGCGCATTTGCGGCATTCAGCGCGTAGCGCGCATTGGTGAGCGGCACCACGAGCTGCGGGCCGCAGATCTGGCCGATCTCGATATCGACATTGGCAGTCTCGACCTGCTTGGTCGCGGGCTCCGGGAGGAGGTAGCCGATTTCCTTGAGGAACGCCGTATAGGCGTTCATGTCGAAGGCGCCCTTATTGGCCAGATGCCAGGCATCGATCTTGGCCTGCAGCGTATCGCGCACCTTGAGCAGTTCGCGGTTCTTCGGGCCCAGGTCTTTGATGAGAGCGGCGACGCCGGCCCAGAACGCATCCGGCTGGATGCCGGTCCCGGGGGCGGCTTCCTTGGCGATGAAGTCGAACAGGACGGGGGCGATCTGCAGTCCGTGGGCGTCGATGCGTTTCATGGTGTCTTTCTCGCGAGAAGCGGCAATTCTGCTCTAATTTCAGGGAGTATAAGCATAAACGGCGCCAAACCGCGGCGCCCATGGGACCTTTTAACGCCAAACGCTACCCGGTGAGAAGTCCCCTAAAGGGATCAGTGGCCGGGCGGCCGGGCCGGGGCCTGCGCGTGATCCGGCGAGATCCGCTCCAGCGCCACCTTGATCACGATGGTGAGCAGTGCCACGGCCGTCAGCACCGTTGCCGCTGCGAAGGCGCCGGCGACATTGTAGTCCTGATACAGAAGTTCGATCTGCAACGGCAACGTCGTGGTCTGGCCGCGGATGTTGCCGGAGACGACGGAGACGGCGCCAAATTCACCCATCACGCGGGCATTGCACAGGATCGCGCCATAGAGCACGGCCCAGCGCACATTCGGCAGCGTGACCCGCATGAAGGTCGCAAAGCCGGAAGCGCCGAGTGTGACGGCGGCCTCTTCCTCATCGGTGCCCTGCACCTGCATGAGCGGGATCAACTCACGCGCCACGAAGGGCGCGGTCACGAACATGCTGGCGAGCACGATCGCCGGCAGCGCGAACATCACCTTGATGCCCATGGCCTCGATCAGCGGGCCGAACAGGCCCTGCGAGCCATAGACGAAGATATAGGCGACGCCGGCGACGATCGGCGAGATAGAATAGGGCAGTTCGATCAGCGAAATGAGGAGCGTGCGGCCTGGGAAGACGAACTTGGTCACTGTCCACGCCGCGGCGAGGCCGAACACGATGTTGATCGGCACAGCGATCAGCGCGGTGGTGACTGTCAACAGAATGGCATGCTGCGTGCCGGGCTCGGTGAGGCTGTTGAAGAACGTGCCGATGCCTTGCGACAGCGCTGAACTGAAGATCAAAGCCAGCGGTGCGATCAGGAACAGCAATGTGAGGATCGCGACGATGCCAAGTACCACGCGGCGCGTCACCGGGCCGGCACCGACGGGCGTCACCATCCATTCGGTATGGGCCCGTTCACTCGTCGGATGCGACATCACACATCTCCCCGGCCGAGATAACGCAGGTTCCAGGCCTGCACCGCGTTGGTGACAATCAGCATGGCGAAAGCCATCGCCAGCATTACCACGGCAATCGCGGCGGCAGCTTGGTAGTTGTATTCCTCGAGCCGAATATAGGTCAGCAGGGCAACGATCTCGGTCTTCATCGGCTGGTTGCCGGCGATGAAAATCACCGCGCCGAATTCGCCGAGGCTGCGTGCGAAGGACAGCGAGCAGCCGGCGAGGAACGCCGGAAAGATCGCCGGGAAGATTACGCGCCAGAGAATCTGCAGATCATTGGCGCCGAGCGAGCGGCCGGCTTCCTCGACATCGGAGCCGAGATCCTCGATCACCGGCTGCACCGTGCGCACCACAAAGGGAATGCTGGTAAAGGCCATCGCGATGGCGATGCCGAGCGGTGCGTAGGCGACCTGGATGCCAAGTGCATCGAGCGGTGCGCCGAACCAGCCTTTCTTGGAAAACAGCGCCGTCAGCGCGAGGCCGGCCACGGCGGTCGGCAGCGCGAAGGGCACGTCGACCAGCGCGTCGAGAATGCGCTTGCCGGGAAATTGATAGCGCGCCAGCACCCAGGCGAGCAGCAGGCCGTAGATGGCGTTGAATGCGGTGGCCGCCAGCGCCATCGTCACCGTGACGCGGATGGCCGACAGTGTGCGCGGCGACGACAGGATGTCCCACAATTGCGCAAGCCCGACGTCCGAGGCTTTCAGGATCAGCGCGCAGAGCGGCAACAGCACGATCGCTCCGAGATAAAAGAGCGTAATGCCGAGCGAGAGCCCGAAACCTGGAATGACGCTACGTCGCAAGGGAAGGTCCGTGTGTGAAGCCGTTGGGGCTTCTCTTAGACGATTTGCACGGAAAGGGAATGCGGCGAGGTCGTCTAATGCAGGCGCCCGTCCTCTCCCATGTCATGGCCGGGCAAAGCGCGAAGCGCCGCTTCGCTAGATGTTCCCGGCCATCCACGTCTTTAGTCCATTTGCAGCGAAGACGTGGATGCCCGGGTCAAGCCCGGGCATGACGGAGTTTGTGGTTCACTTCCCGCCGAACAGCGTGTCCAGCTTCGCGCCGGGATTGAGGTGTTCGGCATTCAGCTTGTCCCAACCGCCGAATTCGTCCTCGACGCGGTACAGCTTCACTTCCGGGAATTTGTCCTTGTATTTTGCCATCACGGTCTTGTCGGTGACGCGGTTATAGCCCTTGGCTTCGATGTCCTGGCCTTCCGGCGAATACAGGAATTCAAGATAGGCGGTCGCGAGGGCCTTGGTGCCGTGCTTGTCGGCATATTTGTCGACGACGGTCACCGGGAATTCGGCGAGCACGCTGGTCGGTGGCACCACCACTTCATACTTGTCCTTGCTGCCGGCATCTTTGCCCGCGAGGTCGCGGATCGACGAGGTCTCGGCCTCGAAGGTGATCAGCACATCGCCGGTACCGCGCTCGACGAAGGTCGTGGTGGCGGCGCGGCCGCCGGTGTCGAACACCGGGACATTGGCGAACAGCTTCTTGATGAAGTCATCAGCCTTGTCAGCACCATACTTGTTCTTTGCGAAGGCATATGCGGCCAGATAGGTGTAGCGCGCATTGCCTGAGGTCTTCGGATTCGGGAAAATCACCTGCACGCCCGGCTTCACCAGATCGTCCCAGTCCTTGATGCCCTTTGGATTTCCGGCGCGCACCAGGAAGGCCGGCAGCGAGTAATAAGGCGAGGAATTATTCGGCAGCCGCTTGGCCCAATCGGCCGGAATGAGCTTGCCGCGATCATACAGTACCTGCACGTCGGTGACCTGGTTGAAGGTCACCACATCGGCCTCGAGGCCTTCGAGGATCGAGCGCGCCTGGCGCGACGAGCCGTTATGCGACTGGTTGATGGTGACGTCCTGGCCGGTTTTGGCCTTCCACTGCTTGGCGAAAGCAACGTTGATCTCGGCATAGAGCTCGCGCGAGATGTCGTAGGAGACATTGAGCAGCGTGTTCGGCGTCTGCGCCTGGGCGGGTGCAGTCGCGAGAATGCCGAGTCCGGCGGCGAGAGCGATGATGAAACGGTTCACGTGTAGTCCCCTGTGAGTGAGAGCGATCGGATGGCCGGGAGCGGCGGCTGCGGCGTTTTGCCCGGCAAACGGTCCGGAATTTGCTGCGCAACGGGGGCGGGCACGGGCGCGGTTTCACGCAACTCCTGCGTCGGCCGACCGTTATTGAGAAGAAGCATCTACGACGCTTGGTGTTTGAGGGTAAAAATTCTATAGTTAGAACGCCTCGAAGAAGATAAAATCTTCTCTTTGCGCCTCGTTATCGAGAGATATATAGAATATAATTCCAGTCAACCCCCGAATTTTGGGGCAGCGGAGTATGTATGCGGTTTCTGCCTGTCTTCCTCGATTTGCAGACCGGGCCGATCATTCTTGTCGGCCAGGGCGAATTCGTGCGCGCCAAGCTGAGGCTGCTGCTGGCGGCCGGTGCGCGGATTCGCTGGTACGCGACGGACGGCAATCGTGACACGTCCGGGCTCGATGCCGAGGGCGTGGCGCGCATTGAGCATGTCGAGGGCGATCCGGTGACCGCCGATCTTTCGGGGTGCATCGCGGTGCTCTGCGCCGGCACCGGTGAACTCGGTCACGCGGTGGCTGCCCGCGCCAAAGCGAGCGGCGTGCCCGTCAATGTAATGGATGAGCTTGCGCACTCCACTTTCATCTTTCCGGCCATCGTCGACCGCGGCGATGTGGTCGTCGCCGTTGGAACCGGCGGTGCGTCGCCGGTGGTGGCGCGGCGTGTACGCGAAAAGATTGAGGCGATGCTGCCTGCGCGGATCGGCGATCTCGCGGGCTTCATCGGGCGCTGGCGCAAACCGATCAACGACAAGATCGTCGAGGCTCCGTTGCGTCGCAGGTTCTGGGAGCGCATCGTCGATGGTCCGATCGGCGCGCTGGTGCTGGCGGGGCGTGGTACCGAGGCCGAGAAGGCGCTGACGGAAATCGCCGATCTCTCGATCTATGCTGGTGCAGCGCAGACCGGCGTTGTCGAAGGTCACGTCACGCTGGTGGGAGCAGGGCCGGGCGATCCGGATCTCCTGACCATCAAGGCGCTGCGTGCGCTGCAGGACGCGGACATTGTATTTTACGACGAACTGGTGTCCCCCGAAGTGCTCGACCGCATCCGCCGGGATGCATCGCGCATTCCCGTGGGTCGCCGGGTCGGCAAGCCCGGTATCGGTCAGGATGCGATCCACAAATTGCTGATCGAAGCCGCGAAAGCTGGGCAACGCGCCGTGCGCTTGAAGGGCGGCGATCCCTTCATCTTCGGGCGCGGTGGCGAGGAGATCGAAGCGCTGCGCGAAGCGGGTGTTGCTTACTCAGTTATTCCCGGCATCACCGCAGGCCTTGGCGCTGCAGCTATGTTCGAGGCGCCGCTGACTTATCGCCGCGAAGCGCTGCGCATCACCTTCCTGACGGCTCACAAGGAAAAGGACGCCGACAAGGTCGACTGGTCGACGCTCACCGACGAGAAGATGACCGTCGTTGTTTATATGGGTATGACCGCTGCCCCCACGATCCGCGCTGGATTGCTCGCTGCCGGGCGCTCGCCACAAACGCCGGTTGGCGTGTTTGCGCGCGTGACGCGTCCGGACGCGCAAGCGGCGGTGGGTATGCTCGACGATCTCCCGGCGCTGGTCGACCAGATCGATGGCGGTCCGGCGGTTCTCATCATTGGCGATGTCGTGGCGCATTCCGCGCCGTGGCGGGCCGCTCAGATCAACAAGCTCGTTTCAGATTTATTGGTGGCTGCCGAATGACCTCTCCGCTGCAACAGAAAATCAAGATCACCGGCCCGTCGGTGGTGACTGCCAACCGTACCTGGGACGGCGTGGTGATTTATCGCGATGCCCATAAAGGCTGGACCACCGACCTCGCAGAGGCTGCCATCGTGCGCACTGCCGATGATGCGCGTGCGCTGCTTGCTGAATCCACAGCCGATGACGTTGGCGCCATCGGTCCCTATATCGCGCCGGTCGCCGTGAACGACAACGGCACCGTCGAGCCCGGCAATCTCCGTGAACAGATTCGCCGCAAGGGCGTCACCATTGACCTTCCGGCTTCGGCTTAAGGCACCTGAATTATGTATGCTTATGATGAAATCGATCGCACGCTGATCAACGAGCGTGTCTCGGAATTCCGCGATCAGGTGAAGCGCCGCCTCGCAGGTGAACTCACCGAAGACGAGTTCAAGATGCTGCGGTTGATGAACGGCGTTTATCTTCAGCTTCACGCCTATATGTTCCGCGTCGCCATTCCCTATGGCACGCTGTCATCGCCGCAACTGCGCAAGATGGCGCATGTGGCGCGACGCTATGACCGCGGCTATGGCCACTTCACCACACGGCAGAACATCCAATTCAATTGGATCAAGCTCGCCGATCTGCCGGATGCGCTGGAAGATCTTGCTTCGGTCGGCATCCACGCGATGCAGACCTCGGGCAATTGCACACGCAATGTCACCACCGATCAATGGGCAGGTGTCGCGCCGGGCGAGGTCGAGGATCCACGCATCTGGGCGGAATTGCTGCGGCAGTATTCGACCATGCATCCGGAATTCTCGTTCCTGCCACGCAAGTTTAAGATTGCGATCACTGCGTCGGCCCATGATCGCGCGGCGATCAAGGTGCATGACATCGGTCTGCGAATTCACAAGAACGAGGTCGGCGAAACTGGCTTCGAAGTGTTGGTCGGCGGTGGCCTCGGTCGCACACCATTCATCGGCAAGGTGATCAAGCCGTTCGTGCACGGCCGCGACATTCTGAGCTACGTCGAGTCCATCCTGCGCGTCTACAACCAGTATGGCCGCCGCGACAATATCTACAAGGCGCGCATCAAGATTCTGGTTCATGAGCTGGGCATCGAGAAATTCGCCGCCGAAGTTGAGGATGAGTGGCTGGCGACGCGCGAGAGTGCGCTGACGCTGGACAACGAGGTTGTCGAGGATATCCGCTCGCGCTTCAGCTATCCGCACTATCAGAAGCTTTCCGACACGCCGGACGAGCTGGCGGCCGCGTCGGCCGATCCGCATTTTGCGCGCTGGCTCAAGAACTCGGTCGCGCCGCATCAGCAGACCGGCTACGCCATCGTGACATTGTCGTTGAAGCCGGTGGGCGGCCCGCCCGGCGATGCCACGGCTGAACAAATGGATGCGGTCGCCGATCTTGCCGACAAATACTCGTTCGGCGAAATCCGCGTGGGCCACGAGCAGAACCTCGCGCTGCCGAATGTCGCCAAACGCGACCTGCCGGCGCTGTGGCGGCAGCTCGACAAGCTCGGTCTCGCGACGCCGAACGTCAATCTGGTCACCGACATCATCGCATGCCCCGGCCTCGACTACTGCTCGCTGGCCAATACGCGTTCGATCCCGATCGCGCAGGAACTGACGCGGCGTTTCGCCAATCACGATCTCGCGGAGCTGATCGGTCGGCTGCATATCAACATCTCCGGCTGCATCAATGCCTGCGGCCATCACCATGTCGGCCATATCGGTATTCTCGGCGTCGAGAAGAACGGTGAGGAATTCTTCCAGATCACAATCGGTGGCCGTGCCGACGAGCATGCCGTGGTCGGCACCCTGATCGGACCGGCGGTGCCTTTTGCCGAGGTAGCCGACGTCATTGAGGATATCGTCGAAGCCTATTTGGCACTGCGTGCCCGGCCGGACGAATTGTTTGTCCAGACTGTCGAACGCCTCGGCGTCGAGCCGTTCAAGGAGCGCGTTTATGCCACTCGTTAAGCAAGGCAAGATCGTTGCCGACGGCTATATTCACGTGGCCGACGATGCGGAGATTCCGGTCGACGGAGCGGCGTTGATTCCGGCTGCGCGTTTTCTCGCCGATCCGGAGGCGCTGCTGAAGCGCAGCAGCCCGACCGGTGTGATCTGGCCGAATAACCGCGATCCGGAAGAGCTGGTGCCTTATCTCGACAGGCTCGCGGTGGTCGCGCTGGTCTTCCCGTCGTTCCGCGACGGCCGAGCCTACAGCCAGGCGCGCCTGCTGCGCGAGCGCTACAAATACAAGGGCGAATTACGGGCAACCGGCCAGGTGTTGCGCGATCAGTTCGTCATCATGCTGCGCGCCGGTTTCGATTCATTCGAAGTGAAGAAGGATGCCGACGCGGAAGCCTTCGCGGCCACAGTGAAGCGTTACACGGTGTTCTATCAGCCGACCGGCGATGGTCGCATCACGGCGCTGCATCAGCGCATGCAGTTGCGTCATGCGGAGAACGCGCGCTAATTCGCCGCATGTCGACGGCTTTCGCAGCGTTGGTTGATGACAAATGACCAGCGCGCGATACGGTCTCCATACGAAGGCATATTCATAGCACATTGCTGCCGTCATGCCGCCAACATTGGAATCTGGTTTCGTTGACTTAGCGGTGCTTCTTCAAGATTTTGCCCCCACCTCATGACGATCGTGTCGTGAGGTTGGATGGAGATCAAAATGGTCCGTCGTATTCTTCCCGTCATTGCGGGTCTCTTAATTGCAACATCGGCGCACGCGGCAGACATTTCGCTGCTCAACGTGTCGTATGACCCGACGCGCGAGCTGTATGTCGATTTCAACAAATCATTCGCTGCTGCGTATCAGAAGGAAACCGGCAAGAGCGTCGAGATCAAGCAGTCGCATGGCGGCTCGGGGGCGCAGGCGCGCTCTGTGATCGATGGTCTGCAAGCCGATGTGGTCACCCTCGCGCTCGCTTATGACATCGACGCAATCGCGAATAAGGGTCTGCTGGCCAAGGACTGGCAGAAGCGCCTGGCGCAGAATTCATCACCCTATACGTCGACCATCGTGTTCCTCGTGCGCAAGGGTAACCCCAAGGCCATCAAGGACTGGGACGATCTGATCAAGAGCGGCGTCAGCGTCATCACGCCGAATCCGAAGACTTCTGGCGGTGCGCGCTGGAACTATCTCGGCGCCTGGGGCTATGCTCTGAAGAAATATGGATCGCAGGACAAGGCAAAGGAATTCGTCGGTAACATCTTCAAGAACGTTCCGGTTCTCGATACCGGCGCGCGTGGCTCGACCATCACCTTCGTCCAGCGCGGCGTCGGCGATGTCTTGCTGGCCTGGGAAAACGAGGCGTATCTGGCAATCCAGGAATTCGGCAAGGACAAGTTCGAGATCGTCGCGCCGTCGCTTTCAATTCTCGCCGAGCCGCCGGTCGCCGTCGTTGATACCGTCACTGATAAAAAGGGTACTAAAGCCGCTGCCGAGGCCTATCTGAAATACTGGTACACCAAGGAAGGTCAGGAGATCGCCGCGCGCAATTTCTATCGTCCGCGTGATGCCGATATTGCCAAAAAGTACGAGGCTTCCTTCGCCAAGGTTGATCTGCTTACGATCGATGACGTGTTCGGAGGTTGGACCAAGGCGCAGAGCGAGCACTTTACCGACGGCGGCGTGTTCGACAAGATCTACAAGAACTGATCGTTCGCAGCGAAACATCCAGACCGGTATGCCGGTCTGGGGCTTTTACCAAAGCAAGGGGACATTGTGAGCGCGGCACCTAAACGAAGTTCGTTGCCGGGGTTCGGCCTGAGCATGGGCCTGACCCTGACATGGCTGTCGCTTTTGATTCTGATCCCGTTGGCCGGGTTGTTCGTCAAGACAGCGGATCTCAGTCTCTCGCAGTTCATCGATACCGTCACCAGCAACCGCACATTACACGCGCTCAGGATTTCGTTCGGATTGGCCTTCGCGGCTGCGCTGGTCAATCTGGTCGCTGGCCTGATTATCGTCTGGGCCCTGGTGCGTTACCGGTTTCCCGGTCGCCGGCTGTTTGATGCCATTGTCGATATCCCGTTCGCCCTGCCCACTGCAGTGGCAGGCATCGCGCTGACGACGTTGTTTGCGCAGAACGGATGGCTCGGCGCGCCGCTGGCGTCGCTCGGCATCAAGGTGGCGTTTACGCCGCTCGGAATTTTCCTGGCGATGGTCTTCATTGGCATTCCGTTCGTGGTGCGGACGGTGCAGCCGGTGCTGATCGACCTCGATGTCGAGATCGAAGAGGCCGCGGCCTGTCTCGGTGCCTCCCGCTGGCAAACCATCACCCGCGTCATCATTCCCAGCCTCACGCCGGCCATTCTCACCGGCTTCGCGCTGGCGTTCGCCCGCGCCGTTGGCGAATATGGCTCCGTGATCTTCATCGCCGGCAACCTTCCAAATGTGTCGGAGATTGCGCCGCTCTTGATCGTCATCCGGCTGTCGGAATTCCGCTACGCCGATGCGACAGCGATCGCGGTGGTCATGCTGGTCTTCTCATTCCTGATCATCTTCGTGCTCAATCGGCTGCAGCGCTGGGCGCAGACACGCGCGCTGGCCGTGAGTTGACCTGACATGACCATTACAATTATCAATTCGCCAGTCACCGTGGAGCGCGCCCAGTCCGTGGCACGACAGGACCTGCATACCGAGCCATGGCTCGTGCGCGGCATCATTATCGGTGTCGCAGTGATGTTCCTGACAGTGTTCGTGGTCCTGCCGCTGATTTTGGTATTCTCGGAGGCATTGTCCAAGGGCGTCGGGTTCTATTTGACGGCCTTGGCAGATTCCGAGGCGCTCTCGGCCATCTGGCTGACGCTGATCACAGCAGTGATCTCGGTCAGCCTCAATCTGGTATTCGGCGTTGCCGCCGCTTGGGCGGTGGCCAAATTCGAATTCAGGGGCAAGACCTTGCTGGTCACCCTGATCGATCTGCCGTTCTCGGTCAGCCCCGTTATCTCCGGTCTGGTATTCGTGCTGCTGTTTGGTGCGCAGGGTTTCTTTGGGCCATGGCTGATGTCGCATGGCATCAACATTCTATTTGCCGTGCCAGCGATCGTGCTGGCGACAACCTTCGTCACCTTCCCATTCGTCGCCCGCGAGCTGATACCGCTAATGCAGGAACAGGGGTCGCAGGAGGAAGAGGCTGCGATTTCGCTGGGAGCGAGTGGTTGGCGTACCTTCATTGTGGTGACGCTCCCCAACATCAAATGGGGCCTGCTCTACGGCGTACTGTTGTGTAACGCACGGGCGATGGGTGAGTTTGGCGCAGTTTCGGTGGTGTCGGGCCACATTCGCGGCGAGACCAACACCATGCCACTGCTGGTGGAAATCCTGTATAATGAATATCAACTGGTGGCGTCGTTCGCGATCGCGTCATTGCTGGCTCTGCTGGCGCTCTTGACGCTGATCGCAAAGACCATCCTCGAAGGCCAGATTGAAGAAGGACAGCTGCCCCGTGACGATTGAAGTTCGGAATATCGTAAAGCAGTACGGTGCCTTCAAGGCGCTGGATAATGTCGACCTCAGGGTTGCTGATGGCGAGCTGCTCGCGCTGCTCGGACCGTCCGGTTCCGGCAAGACGTCATTGCTGCGAATTATCGCAGGGCTCGATTGGCCGGATTCCGGCGAAGTCTCGTTCGATGGCGAAAACGCATTGGCGCGGGGCGCCGGCGAGCGCCACGTCGGTTTCGTGTTCCAGCACTATGCGTTGTTCCGCCACATGAGCGTGTTCGAGAATGTGGCCTTCGGCCTGCGCGTGCAGCCGCGCGCCGTGCGCAAGAGCGAAGCGCAGATCCGCGCGCGGGTGAAGGAGCTTCTCGATCTCGTGCAGCTCGACTGGCTCGCCAATCGCTATCCCAGCCAGCTCTCGGGCGGCCAGCGGCAGCGTATTGCGCTGGCGCGTGCGCTCGCCATCGAGCCGCGCATTCTGCTGCTCGACGAGCCGTTCGGCGCGCTCGATGCCAAGGTCCGCAAGGAGTTGCGGCAGTGGCTGCGCACGTTGCACGAGGAAATCCACGTCACCTCGATCTTCGTCACGCATGACCAGGAGGAGGCACTCGAAGTCGCCAACCGCGTGGTGGTAATGGACAAGGGCAAGATCGAACAGATCGGCACGCCTGGCGACGTTTACGATAACCCGGCAACGGCTTTCGTGCACTCATTCATAGGTGAATCGATCGTGCTCCCGGTCGATGTAAGCGACGGCCAGGTGAAGCTCGGCCATCGCCCGCTCAACATCGATGCGGGCAGTGCAAGCGGACCGTCGAAATTGTTTGTTCGTCGTCACGACATGCAGATCGGTCCGCTCGGCGAGGGAGCCCTCGAAGGCACCGTGCGCCGCGTCCGCACCTTCGGCCCGATCCAGCGCGCCGACATCGCGTTGTCCGGCGATGATACGCTGGTGGAGATCGATGCCCCGCGCGACCGTCCGCTCACCACGGGCGATGCGATCAGCCTGCAGCCGCGGCGCTACCGGATCTTTGCCGGGCAGGAGTGACTGGCGCTTTCTAAAAATCCCCTGCGTTCACCTTTCAGCCACGGTTGGTGTGCAACAACGGCCCCTTGATTTGGGGGATTGCCGATGAAGCGGGTGGCTCTGGCCAGTCTGGGATTTCTGTTGCTGGCAGGGTGCGCGGGGACCGTCGATACCGTGCCGGACCAGCCCACCATGTATCTCAGCATGGCCAATGGTGGCGCCAAGCTCGATCCTGTGGCTGCGGCCTCGATGATCTCGCTGTACCGGCAGAACAATGGCCTCGGCCCGGTTGTGGTCGATCCCGCATTGATGGCGCTGGCGGAAGACCAGTCCACCGCCATGGCGAAACGGAACAAGCTCGATCACGACGTCAAGGCGCCGCTGGCCAAGCGTCTGAATGCCGGCGGTTATCCGGCGACTCTGGCGGTCGAGAATGTCTCGGCGGGCTACCACACTATGGCAGAAGCCTTTTCCGGCTGGCGGGACTCGCCGCCGCATCGGGCCAATATGCTGAAGTCCGGTGTCACAAAACTGGGCATTGCCGCGATCTATGCTCCCAACACCAAATACAAGGTGTTCTGGACCATGATCCTGGCTTCGACGGATTCCAAATAAGCCATTCAGGATAGCTGAAGCGTGATGGTGCCCCGCACCATCCGTGATTGACGCCGCCGCAAGGGGACGCCACGGTATGGTTCCCGTCGCCGACAGGATCGAGTGGTCCCATGGATATGTCCGATCAGCCTCAGTCCAGCGCTGCCAGCAAACCCGCCGAAGCAAAGCGTGTCTTGGTGCTGCAAGGGGGCGGCGCGCTTGGCTCCTATCAGGCCGGCGCCTATGAGGCGCTATGCCATCACGATTTCGAGCCGGAATGGGTGGCGGGCATTTCCATTGGCGCCATCAACGCGGCGATCATCGCGGGCAACGAGCGCGACAAGCGGATTGGCAAGCTCAAGGAATTCTGGGAGATGGCGGCATCGCCGGTCCCCTGGAGCCCGATGCTGACGGATGATCGCGCGCGCTCTTATTTCTACGAGGCAGGCGCCGCTGTCATTGCTACATTCGGTGTGCCAGGCTTTTTCGTGCCTCGGATTCCGCCAGCACCGCTGTGGCCGCCCGGCAGTCCGCAGTCGCAGAGCTTTTACGACACCGCGCCGCTGAAAGCGACGCTGGAACGGCTGGTCGACTTTGATCGTCTCAACGATTGCAAGACCCGGCTGAGCGTCGGCGCCGTGAGCGTGACCACCGGCAACTTCACTTATTTCGACAACACGCTCTTCAAGAAAGATCGCAAAAGGATCGAGCCCGAGCACATCATGGCCTCCGGCGCGTTGCCGCCGGGGTTTCCCTCGATCGTCATCGATGGCGAGCATTTCTGGGATGGCGGCATCGCCTCGAACACGCCGCTGGATTTCGTACTGGATGACGTCACCAGCGACCTGCTGATCTTCCAGGTCGACCTGTTCAGCGCGCGCGGGCCATTGCCGCAGTCGATCCTGGAAGCGCAGGAACGCGAAAAGGACATTCGCTATTCCAGCCGCACCCGCATGAATACCGACAAGAACAAGAAGATTCACAACATCCGCAAGGCGCTGCGTGATCTGATTGGTAAATTGCCGGCAGAACTGAAGCAGGATCCTGGAGTGGCGCTGCTGTCGGAAGCCGCGAAGGAAAATACCGTCACGGTGGTGCATCTGATCTATACGAGCAAGAATTACGAGTCGTCGTCGAAGGACTACAATTTCTCGCGCATCGGGATGGTGGAGCACTGGGGTGCCGGTGAACGCGATGTATTCCTCTCGATGCGCCACAAGGACTGGTTCGAGCGACCGCAATCCGATGAATCGATGGTGACGCATGCGCTCACCGCCGACGATTACAATGACCTCCCGCAGCATTTGACGTCCAACAGGAGCAAGTAATGGCTAATCTCACAGGCAAGACCGCCGTCGTCACCGGTTCGACCAGCGGCATCGGCCTCGCTTATGCGCGCGCTTTCGCAAGCGCTGGCGCCAATATCGTCATCAACGGCATGGGCGTGCCTGCTGACATCGAGAAGGAACGCGCGGCGATCGAGAGCGATTTCAAGGTCAAGGCGATCCATTCGCCAGCGGACATGACCAAGCCGGCCGAAATTGCCGAAATGATTGCGCTCGGCGAGAAGACCTATGGATCGGTGGATATTCTCGTCAACAATGCGGGTATCCAGTTTGTGTCTCCGATCGAGGAATTCCCGATCGAGAAGTGGGATGCGATCATCGCCATCAATCTCTCTTCGGCCTTCCATGGCATCCGCGCCGCCGTGCCCGGCATGAAAAAGCGCGGCTGGGGTCGCATCATCAACACCGCCTCAGCGCATTCGCTGGTCGCCTCGCCATTCAAGTCGGCTTATGTCTCTGCCAAGCACGGCATCGCCGGCCTGACCAAGACCGTGGCGCTGGAAGTGGCCACTCACAAAATCACCTGTAATTGCATTTCGCCTGGCTATGTCTGGACGCCGCTGGTGGAGAAGCAGATCCCCGACACCATGAAGGCGCGGGGCCTTACCAAGGAACAGGTCATCAACGACGTGCTGCTGGCAGCACAGCCGACCAAGGAATTCGTGACCTCCGAACAGGTCGCAGCCTTGGCGCTGTTTCTGTGCGGCGACGATGCGGCGCAGATCACCGGCACCAATCTGTCGATCGATGGCGGTTGGACGGCGGAATAAGTTTGCTTCCTGACCTCCTCCTGCTTTGCAGGGGGAGGTTGCTAGGCGCCTTGCTTTCCGAAGGCGAGCACGTGCAGTCCAAGCCGCTGTCGCACGATCCAGAACAGCAGGATCGTCTCGAATGTAAGCGCGATCGACGTCGCCGCGGCGGCGCCATGGCCACCGAATTTCGGCACCAGCACGAGACACAGCACCAGGTTCATCACGAAAGCCGACGCGTAGGCCACGGCGCAAATGTGCTGGTGGCCGAGCATGTTGAGCAGGCGCTCCACCGGGCCGATGGCAGCGCGGACCACGAGGCCGATGGCAGCGATGAACATGATGTCGTAACCGCTGGTGAATTGCGGACCGAACAGCCATAGCAGCGGCTTGCCCAAAGCGAGCAGGATCAGCGTAGCGGCGAGCGACGGCCAGAACGTCCACTTGATCGCGTGGGTGACGTAAGCGGAAAGTCGATCCTTGTCGCCGGCCGCGTGATATTCGGTGAAGCGATGCGCCGTTGTCGCCGACATCGCGTAATGAATGAACGACACCAGCGCCAGGGTTTTTACGACGGCGAAATACACACCGACTTCGTCAGATGAGACGAACTGTTGTAGCACCAGCACGTCGGTGTAGGACAGCAGCAGATAGAAGCTCTCGACCAGCAGGATCGGCAACGACACTGCGAGCCAGCCGCGATAGTCATAGGCCTTCGGGCCGGGCTCGATATGGGTGTGAAGCCGGCGATTGAGTACGATCATCTGGCCGATCATCGCAACCCAGACGGCTGCGACGCTGGCCAGCATTGCGATGGTCGCACCCAGCTTAAAGCCCAGTGCGAAGGCGCCGGCGGTGAAGCCGATGATGAGCGCCTGGCGGATGATGAATTGCGGCATCAGGCCGAGGCGCATCCAGTCATGGGAGCGCGCGATGCCATCCTGCGTGTTGGCGACGACGAAGGCCGGCAGTGTCAGGCAGCCGAGATAGAGCGGCACCACCGTGTCGGCGTCGATCCACGGCGAGATGAGCTTGACGAGGCCAGCGAGCAGCAGCGAGACCATCACCGAGACGATACCGGTCATCCAGCGGCTGCCGGAGAGGAAGCCGCGCAGCCGCGCGTGGTCGCCGCTGGCGCGATACTCCGGGATGATCTTCTGGGCTGAAGCGGCGATGCCGAAATCCATCATCGAGCCGAGCAGCAGTACCCATGTCCAGACATAGACATAGATGCCGTAATCCGACGTGCCCATCCAGCGCGCCAGCAGGATCTGGGAGAAGTAAGCGAGGCCGGCCGAGATCACGCGGATGAGGAAGATGGTGCCGGCGAGGCGGCGCGTCAGCGAGGCTTCGCCTGTGCCGGTGAACAGCGCGCGCAGCCTGGCCTTGAAGCCGGCGGGCTCGCTTGCGGGTGCGGAGTCTGCGTCCATCGCGGCCACGACAAGGTCCTCAGCCGCAGGCGTGCGGCAGCGGTCTGGCGTAGCAAGCAGTCGTTAACATCCGGTTGGACGGAGATGTACAGGTTGCGCGCAACAGGTCACGCGCCAGCGGTATCAGGGCAGGTTGACGTTGAATTCATAGGCGCGGTCGCTACCGACCAGCGTCAGTTTCAGGGCCGCGCCATCGGTCGTGGCGCCGGGCGGCACGCCGTCGAGTTCGAAGCTGAAGCGCTTCACGCCCGGTGGGCTCTTGGCCTCGAGTTTGGGGATTGGCAGTGCCCATTCCGGCGTCGGGCCCTCGACAAACAGGTTGGGTTCGCTGCCTTCGGGCGCCACGACGTCAACGAACACATTCTTGCCCTCGCGCTTGAGGTCGCGCACCGTCAGCGGACTGGTGTCGCCCATGGTTGCCGGCTTAGGCACGGTATCGAGCGCCGCGGTCAGCGCGCCGTCTTCAGTGCTGGCCACGCTGGTAAAAGCGAGTTCGGCATTGGCGTCGACCGGAATGCATAGCTTGTCGCAGACCGCGTAATTGATCGCCGCACGGAGAATCACCGGCTTGCCGGGGTCTTTGGCGATCACCCGCATCGGTAGCACCACCTGTTTCACATAGCCCAGCGACAGGCCACCAGCTCCATCCTCGAATTTTTTCGGCGCCGGCCACAGGATAGTGACGGTATCCAAGTTCTCCGATTTGGAGAAATCGAAGCGGGGCGGCACCCCGGAATCACCGGGATTCCGCCAGTAGGTGTGCCAGCCGGGCTGCAGCTGGATCGCTATACCCCCCAGCATCACAGGACCGCTACGCGAGCCTGCCACAAGCCTGATCTGCGAATGACTGTCTATCTGCCAAGGTGAGGTGTCCTCCGCCTGCGCGCTGCAGGTGAGGAGCAGGCCCGCGGCGCAGACAGCGACAATGTGGTGCGGAACAGATGCGGTCATCGGGCGTCCTTACAGGGTGGGCCTGTCATAAAGCCAAACCTGTCTTAAGCTATTGAACTGCTTGTGATCCGGTTTTCGTATGCGTTGCGGAAGGCTGATTGACAGAACCCAGACCCAATATCAGGATAGGCAACGAAATGAGAGCGGTTTGCTGATGGAACCCACTCGCAAGCGCCCCCGGAAAAGCCGCGCGAAATCCGGCGCCGGCGACACTGGCAACTACCTCGACGGGCAGTTGCTGATCGCCATGCCTGTGATGGAAGACGAGCGCTTCGCCCGTTCGGTGATTTACGTCTGCGCGCATTCGTCGGAAGGTGCCATGGGCATCATCGTCAATCGGCCTGCGGGGAGCATCGATTTTCCCGAATTGCTGGTTCAACTGGACATCATTGAAAAGTCCGACAGCATCAAGCTCCCGGAAAGCGCCGAAAGCATGAAAGTGCTGAAGGGCGGTCCGGTCGAGACCGGCCGAGGTTTCGTGCTGCATTCCAGCGATTTCTTCATCAAGGACGCGACATTGCCGATCGATGATGGCGTCTGCCTCACCGCGACCGTGGATATCCTGCGCGCCATCGCCAATGGCGGTGGACCCAAGCACGCGATTCTCGCGCTGGGCTATGCCGGCTGGGCGCCGGGCCAGTTGGAAGACGAAATCCAGGGCAACGGCTGGCTGCATTGCGCAGCTGATGAGGATCTCATCTTCGGCGGTGATGTTGAGGAGAAGTATCTTCGCGCGCTGCAGAAGATCGGGATCGCCCCGGGGATGTTGTCGGCCGAGGCCGGCCACGCGTAAGCGTCCGCTAGACTTCCAGCTTTCAGCGACGGCCCTACTCAGCTTGCCGCTTCCAATCGCTCTTCTGTCAGCATGCGCATCGCCGCATCCGCATCCATCGGCTCGCCGAAGGCAAAGCCCTGGGCGTATTCGCAGCCGAGCTGATACATCTCCACCGCATCCGAATCTGTCTCGACGCCTTCGGCGACGACGTCCATGCCGAGATCGTGGGCCATCGCGATGATGGATTTGAGGATTACCGGGCGGGTGCCGCGCGAGGTGGTGCGGACGAAGGACTGGTCGATCTTCAGCGTGTCGAACGGGAAGCGCTGCAGATAGGATAGCGACGAGTGGCCAGTGCCGAAATCGTCGAGCGAAAGACCCGTACCGAGTTCGCGGATCCGGTGCAGCATCTGCGCTGCATGTTCCGGATTTTCCATCACCAGCGATTCCGTGAGTTCGAGCTTCAGCGTGCCACGCGCGACTGACGAGCGTGACAGCACGGTGCGGATGTCATGCAGGAGGTCGTGGCGCAGCAGCTGCCGCGAGGACACGTTGACGCTGGCGAAGATCGGTTCGCGCGAGCGCATCGCGCGCTGCCAGATCGCGAGCTGGCGTGCCGTCTGGTCCATCACGAACATGCCGAGATCGATGATGAGGCCGATCTCTTCCGCGATCGCGATGAATTCCGACGGCGACATGCGGCCGAGCTTGGGATGGTCCCAACGCGCCAGCGCCTCGAAACCGGCGATGGAGCGATCTTCCAGCCGCACGATGGGCTGATACAGGATGGTGATTTCCTGGCGCTCGATGGCGCGGCGCAGTTCGGATTCGAGCGTCAGGCGATCCGTTTTGCGGGCGCGCATTGCCGGTTTGTAGACGTCGATACGGTCGCCACCGATCCGCTTCGAATGATACATCGCGAGCTCGGCGTCCTTGATGAGCTCGTCGGTCAGCGGCACAGCTGGATCAGAAAGCGCCAGGCCTATCGATGCCGTCAGGAAAATTTCGCGGTCATTGAAGGCAATCGGGGCGCGGATGGTCTTGCGAATGGTTTCGGCGAAAGCCGTGATCTTGGCGGCGTCCTGTTCGGACATCAGGATCAGGCCGAACTGGTCGCCGGCGAGGCGGGCCAGCGTGTCCTGCGGCTTCAGGATGCGGGTGAGACGACGGGCCAGCGTCAGCAGGATCGAGTCGCCGACGGCGATGCCAACGGAATCGTTGACCTGTTTGAAGCGATCGAGATCGATCACCATGATGGTCGGCCGCATGGTCGGCACAGTCTTGGAGAAATTCGCGACGGCGTTGAGGCGGTCGATGAACAGCTTGCGGTTCGGCAGACCGGTGAGATTGTCGTGCACCGAGTCGTGCAGCATGCGTTCTTCGGCGTTCTTGATCTCGGTGACGTCGGTGAGGGTACCGACCACGCGTGACACTTCGCCGTCGGAGCCAACCACCGGGCGTGCTTTCAGCGCGAACCACATGAAGTGACCGTCGGGGGTGCGCAGGCGGAAGTCCTGCACGAGGCGGCCGCGACGCTGGTCGAGCACGCTGTCCAGCGCCGCCCGGAAGCGATCCTGATCGAGCGGGTGGAGCACTTCGAGCCAGCTTGCCGCGGGGCCTTCCAGCGTGCCGCGTTTGAGGCCGAGCAGTGCTTCGGTCTCGGGCGAGGTGAACACTTTGTCGGCGGAGACGTCCCAGTCCCAGATCAGGTCGCCGGAGCCGGTCAGTGCCAGCGCGCGGCGCTCGACGTCCGACACGATGCCATTGGTGGCGCCGCCGCCCGCGAAAGCGTGCTGCATGACCGTGAAGCCGATCAGCATTACGATCAGCACGAGGCCGCCGAGCAGCGCAGGCCCGACGATGTCATTGGTGACACTGCCGGCGACGGTCATGCCGGCGGCAACAACCCACACCACAAGCAGGAACCAGGTCGGGATCAGCAACACCGCGCGGTCGAAGCCATGGGTGGAGAGATAGACGATCAGTGCGAAGCCGGCGAAGGCGATCAGCACCAGCGAGATGCGCGCGATGCCCGAGGCGACGGCAGGATCGAACAGCGCCAGACCTACGAGAGAGCCAAGGAAAGCCAGCCAGCCCAGCGTGATGTGCGAGTAGCGCACATGCCATCGACTAAGATTGAGATAGGCAAACAGGAACACCAGCAGCGTCGCCGCCAGTATCGCTTCGCCCGAGGCGCGCCAGACGCGCTCGGCGCCTTGGGACATGTCGAGCACCTTGCCCCAGAAGCCGAAGTCGACACCGATATAGACCAGCACGGCCCAGGCCAGCGCCGCGGCGGCCGGGAACATGATGCTGCCCTTCACGACGAACAGGATCGTCAGCACCAGCGCCAGTAGGCCGGAGATGCCGATGACGATGCCTTGGTACAGTGTGAAGGAGTTGACCTTGTCCTTGTAGGCTTCCGGCTCCCACAGATAGAGCTGCGGCAGCTTGTTGGTGCGCAGTTCGGCGACGAAGGTGATGACAGCGCCGGGGTCGAGGGTGACGCGGAAGATATCTGCGGTGGCACTATCCTGACGTTCCGGGCGATCCCCGGTTGACGGCGTGATGGTCGCAATGCGCGAGAGGCCAAGATCGGGCCACAAGAGGCCGGACGACACGATGCGATAATGCGGCGCGACGATCAGACGATCGAGCTGATCGTCGGTGTTGTTGGCGAGCGCGAACACCACCCAGTTCTGACCGGCTTCGCGGCCACGCACCTCGATGCGGCGAACGATGCCGTCGGTGCCGGGCGCGGTGGAGACCTGGATGCGGTCGGTGTCGCTATGCTGATATTCGAGGATGCCGGTGAGATCGATTGCGGGCGCATCACCGCGGACGCTGACGGCGTCAACAGCCTGTGCCGGTGCTGCGGCAGCAACAATCATCAGGCCGAGCGCGAGCGGCGCGAGCCACCTGATCAAACGCAATGTCATTCTCCGCGATCAACAAAACATCGACCCTGCGTCACGCAGAAGCAGGGCCATTTCCCGACGCGCGATAAATGACATGAAAGCCAGATAAATCAAAGGGTTTCCGGCTGTTCTCCAGCCCTAAACGACCAACACAATTTTGCCAATATGTGCGCTGGTTTCCATGCGTTTGTGCGCGTCCGCAGCCTTTTCCAGCGGGAAAGTGCTGTCCATCAGGGGCTTAACCTTGCCAGACTTGAGTAGCGGCAGGACATTGGCCTCGATTGCCCTGACCATGGCGGCCTTGTCGGCATTGGTGCGGGGGCGCAGAGTCGAGCCGGTATAGTGCAGCCGCTTCACCATGATCTTGGCGGCGTTGATGGTGGCTTTCGGGCCGTTCAGCACCGCAATCTGCACGATGCGGCCATCGACGGCGGCGGCATCGAAGTTTTTCTCCACATAATCCGCGCCCACCATATCGAGGATCAGCTCGACGCCGGTCTTGGTGATTTCCTTGACGCGTTCGACGAAGTC
Source organism: Tardiphaga sp. 37S4 (assembly GCF_021044645.1). Taxonomy (NCBI): domain Bacteria; kingdom Pseudomonadati; phylum Pseudomonadota; class Alphaproteobacteria; order Hyphomicrobiales; family Nitrobacteraceae; genus Tardiphaga; species Tardiphaga sp. 37S4. The sequence goes on from NZ_CP088008.1 coordinate 882,671, forward strand.
CTCGGTCTTGTAGTTGATGGCGTGATCGGCGCCGAGCTTGAGGCAGGCATCGACCTTGTCTTGGGAGCCGACGGTGACGATCACCTTGGAACCTAGCGCCTTGGCGAGCTGGATCGCCATGGTGCCGATGCCGGAAGAGCCGCCATGGATCAGCACGGTCTCGCCGGGCTGCAATCCGCCACGCTCAAACACGTTATGCCAGACGGTCATCAGGGTTTCGGCGGTGGCGCCGGCCTCGGTCATCGAGAAGCCTTCGGGGACCGTCATCGCCTGCGCATCCTGTGCGATGCAATATTGCGCGTAGCCGCCGCCGGCGACCAGCGACATCACCTTGTCACCGAGCTTGTGTTTGGTGGCGCCTTCGCCGAGGGCGACGACTTCACCGGAGATTTCGAGGCCGGGCAGATCGCTGGCGCCAGGCGGCGGCGGATAGGCGCCGGAGCGTTGCGCGACGTCCGGACGGTTCACACCGGCGGCAGCGACCTTGACCAGGATTTCGCCGGGACCGGGCTTCGGAACGGGGCGCGTCTCGGGAATCAGCACCTCGGGGCCACCCGGTTTGCTGATACCAACGACGGTCATTTGCGTGGGCAGCTTTTCCATGATTTGTCCTTGCGGCGTACGGGATGTCGGTTGGCCATCTGATTAAACAGCCGGATCAATGCTGGCAACATCCGGTGCATATTCGAATTTGAGACGGGGAGGGCCCCAAATGGCGATCGACGACGACGACAAACCGAAGAAGAAGGTCAGCCATGAGGTCGGGCAGGACCTCTCGCTGCTATCGGTCGAGGAACTCGCCGAGCGGATCGCGCTGCTCAATGGCGAGATCGCGCGGCTGCAATCGAGCATGACCTTGAAGCGCGCGACGCGCGATGCGGCGGATCGCTTTTTCAAATCGTGACGGGCAATTGAACGGCGCTCTCCCGGCTCTCTGCCGTCATTGCGAGGTGAAGGAAAGCTGTACTGCAGCTTTCCTCTTAGCGAAGCAACGCGGCAATCCAGAAGCCATACGCGAAGAAAACTGGATTGCTTCGCTCGGCTCGCAATGACGGACGAGAGGCCTGTGCAATACCGCCGACGCTTCCTCAGTCGCGATCCCGACATTGTCTCATTCCGATACAGTTTGCGAGGCGTCGCATGGCAAACGGATCGTGAAGAAAGCCCGCGTATTTACGCGCAATTAAGCTTTCTCGCATATTACTTAAATTGTCCTTGTTTGGACACCGAGTGGCTCCTGTCCACTCTGTTTGACGCCTCCCTGTTATCAACTTTAAAGCCGCCGGAAACGGCGGCTCTTTTTTTGGTACTCATGTCTTCTTTTGGGGCGTCAGCGATCGTTAAATCGCGTTGGAAACCATAAATACTTCTTTAATTTTACGCCGCTGGACTCTCACGCACGCACGCGTAATGATTTGTTCATCATAAGCCCGCCGTTCAGAGCTGGCTGCGAAACCATTTGCGTGAGGCGTTAACTATGTCGGATCGTTTGCACAGCGAACCCGCTCTCGTTCAGTTTAGCGAGCGGCTGACCAATTCTGCTGCCTTCGGCGCCTTGTTTCGCGAGGGGATGGATCTGGTCGAAGAGACCGCGGCCTATCTCGACGGCGTCGGCCGTAGCGAGGCCAAGGCACTGGATCGCTCCGTCAGCCTGACTTACGCCACCGAAAGCATGCGCCTCACCACCCGCCTCATGCAGCTTGCCTCATGGTTGCTGCTGCACCGTGCGGTGAAGGAAGGCGAGATGACGTTGACCCAGGCCAATCGTGAAAAGACCAAGGTCAAGCTCAGCGCCGCCGATCCGAGTCCGGAAGAAATGCTGCTCAAGCTGCCCGAGCAGCTGCAGATCCTGATCACGCGTTCGATGGTGCTGCAGACCAAGGTTCGTCGCCTCGACATCTCGATCCATGCCGCGACCACCACGCATGCGCCGATCGGCAATCCGCTGGTGCCGCAGCTCAATCGCCTGAAGGCTGCGTTCGAACGCTAATCGCGCGTCCCTCACATTCCTGAACGCTGTTCCTCGCTCGCCGCTCATGCGCTAAACATGAGCTAGGCGCAGCGGGGGCATTTGCGATGGCAGACGATATCAGGGCATTGACCGGGGTGCGCGGCGTCGCAGCCGCTGTCATCGTCGTGTATCATTTCGGTGACGTGCAGCTCGCAACCGGTGGCACCGGCTCATTCTTCCGCATTCCCTACGGCTATTTGCTCGTCGACCTGTTCTTCATGCTGTCAGGCTATGTGATGGCGCTGACCTATCGCGGCGCGTTCCTGCGTCTTACCGGCAAGGCGTTTGCGCATTTCATGCTGAAGCGGGTCGCGCGGCTATACCCGGCCTATTTCATTATCGGACTGTTCTATGTGGCCAAGATCGCAGCCGGTCTGTCCGGCGAGAAGCTGGAGATGTATTCGGCCTGGGACTGGACCGGCAACCTGCTGATGATGACCGGCTGGGGTCTCTACATTTTCCCGATCATCGGCGTAGCCTGGGCGGCGAGCGCCGAAATGGGCTCCTATCTGCTGCTGCCGATCCTGATGCCCTTCACTCAGCGCGGCAGTAAGTGGATCGCGGGTCTCGCCGTGATCGTGGCGTTGCTCGGCATCTATGCGGTGAGCGTCAGTGGCCGCGGGTCGGGCGGACCGCTCGATGTGGTCAACGGCAATTCGCTTTATCCGCTGCTGCGCGCGGTGGCGGGTTTCACGCTGGGCCTTGCGATCTTTCGCTTTGGTGGCCTCGTCGATCGCCTGTCGGCAACCGTGCAGGATGGTCTGGTCGTCGCGCTTCCGCTCGCCATCATCGCCGTCGGTTTGGCCGATACGAGCGATCGCTTGATGTATCTGCTGTACATCCCGCTGGTCGCGGTGCTCTCGCGTGATGGCCGGATGGCGCAACTGCTGTTCGGCAACGCGCTGGTCTACCGGCTCGGCATCATCTCGTACTCGATCTATCTGATCCATCCGCTGTTCGTCAGTTTCGCTATCAGGACCTGGCGGCATTTAGGCCAGACTGAGGTTGTCTATATCGCTGCATCGCTGGTCTGTTTCGCCATCATCTGGGCGCTGGCGGAAGCGAGCTATCGCTTCGTCGAAATGCCCGGCCGCAACTGGATCACGCAGCGATTCATCCCGCGGAGAAGCGACGCGCCGGTGAAGGCGTAGGCATCGGGGCTATCAAGTCGGTAGTGCGGCGCGATGCCGCAGACGGCGGCGATCCATTCTTTCAGATATTACTGCCACGCTGCCCGGAAATGTGAGCGATGACGCCGCAGGCATAGCGTCATTTATCGCAAAGCCTTGCCTGAATAGGGTTTCTCGCCAGAGAGCTACACTTCTGATGCCGAGCCAATGCGAGTTTGGAGGAGGCGTCGCGCCAGCTATCTTCGCATTGTTGCGGTGACTCCATGTCGCACGGGAGCAATCGCAACGATGTGGCATTGAAGCGCGGCCACACCGAAATTCCGCGCCGATCCAAGTAGGAATCTGATGTCTTTGTCTCCTCGTCTGTTCGGTCTCATTGGTGTGTTGGCTTGTCCGGCGGTTGCGGTTGCGGCTGATCCCGTGGTGATGCTGCCATCGGTGCCCTTCGTGCCCTCGGCTTCCGGTGGCTGGACCGTGACCGTCGGGATCGGCGGCGAGATGCAGCCATCCTATGAAGGCGCCGGGAGTTCTGAACTTGCGGCAAAGCCGATCATCTCGATTCGCCGTGCCGGCACGCCGGCCCGCTTCAAGAGCATGCGCGACAATGCAAGCTTCGCCCTGATCGACGTGGGCGGCTTTCGCGCCGGTCCCGTTGGCAACTATAAAGCAGCGCGTAAGGCCGCTGATCACAGCGAGCTGCGCGGTTTGAGGGACGTCGATTTCGCGGTCGAACTCGGTGGTTTCGCCGAATACTATGCCTTCGACTGGCTGCGCCTACGCTCCGAACTGCGCCGCGGTCTCGGTGGCCACGAAGGCATCGTCGCGGATTTCTCGGCTGACGTGATTGTGCCGATCAACGAGCGGATGACCTTTGCTGCCGGCCCACGCTACCGGGTGACGGATGCGAAATATGCGGAGACTTACTTCAGCGTCAACAATATCGAGGCGCTTGCGTCAGGTTTGCCGGTTTACGACGCCAAGGGCGGTTCGAGTTCGGTCGGTGCGGGCGCGCAATTGCGCTACAAGCTCGATCCGCAATGGGAAGTGCGCGGCTATGTCGAATACGACAAGCTGCTCGGCAGCATCGCCGACAGTCCGCTGGTGAAATTCCGTGGGTCGACCAATCAGGTCACCTACGGCGTCGGCGTGGCCTATTCGTTCGACGTCGGCGTGCGATAGCACGTGCGATTGCACAGCGTGGCCAATACGGCGCACGCTAGCTCACGCTTCTAGCGCTCCCCGATCAGATAGTACGACAACATCGTATCCAGCTCCTGTTCCAGCTCGCCATTGGCGAAGGCATCCGGACGGAATGCGATCGCCGCATCGAGTGCCGAGCCGACCATTCTCGGAATGAAGAAACTTCCGGCTTCGCGATTGAAGCCAGGGCGTAGCTCGTCGGCATGGCTGTCAAACATGCCACGCAAGAGGCCTTGCCGCTGCGGAAAGCGGTCGAATGGCCACTGAACAGGGGGACGGCCGGAGGCGGTCTCCATCAAGACCTTCAGCAGCGGCAGCACGCGTGCATGCTGGCTGATCGCGGTGTTCAAACCGGAGCGGACGAATCCGCGCAGATCCAACCCTTCGAAGCCTGAAATGGTCTGCCAGATATTTTCGGACATTTGGGCTTCCGTCCGGCCATGGAGGGCCCCGAACAGCGCGTCCCGGTTTGGAAAATATTGATAGAGCGATCCGATGCTGACCCCGGCGCGCTCCGCAATCCGGTTCGTGGTGGCCCGGTCGTATCCTTCGTCCACCAGCACGAGGGCAGCGGCGTCCAGGAGGATGCCCACGGTCGCAACGGAGCGCGCCTGACGCGGCTTCTTGCGGTGGTGCCCGGTATTGGTCGGCATGGTCTCGTTGCGCCCCCGCGCAAGATGATGTGGCGCACCTTATAGGGAGGGCAACGGAGGCGGTTTTAAGGTACCGCCATGGCCAATGTCGGCCAGCAACGAAAAACGCCCCTGCTGGCTGCAGAGGCGTTTTGAAAGGCAATCGGATAAGCCTGAAAGGCCGATCTTCCTTGTGAAGATCAATCTTCCTTCTTGAGGAAGCCCGAGAACTTCTTCTGGAAGCGCGACACGCGGCCACCGCGGTCGAGAAGCTGGGTGGTGCCACCGGTCCAGGCTGGGTGCGACCTCGGATCGATGTCGAGGTTCAGCTTGTCGCCTTCCTTGCCCCAGGTGGAACGGGTCTGATACTCCGTACCATCGGTCATAACGACCGTAATGTTATGATAATCCGGGTGAATTTCGGCTTTCATGACGGTTCCTTCGGCGCGCCGGCGCCTGAATCTCTGTGATTTCGATGGCGGATTTGGCCGCTCTATATCGCAGGAACGTGCGGGAGACAAGGACTCCCGTCGTGGATCATTGCCTCTGCAATTGACCTAGGTCATTTGCCTCGGGGCCCGCTCCGGCCTATCTCAGGGCAACGGCAAGAACGGTTATAAATCATGAGTGCAGTCGAACGGCTTGAGATCCCCCGCGCGGCCAAGCCGACGCTTCCGCAGCCCGATCCGGTGCTTCCGGAGCCGTCGCTGGCGGATACCGTTGTGGAGCCCCAGGTACCACCCAGCCGAGCCAAATTGCGGCCGCTTCTGGCGTTGGCGCCCTATGTGGCGCGGTATCGCGGCCGGGCCCTGCTGGCGCTGGTGTCGTTGACCGTTGCGGCTGTGACCACGCTCGTCGTCCCTGTCGCGGCACGGCGGATGATCGACTTCGGCTTCAGCCCCGAAGGCATCGCGATGATCAACAACTATTTCAGCGTCATGATCGCTGTGGTGGTTGTGCTCGCGCTGGCCAGCGCGGCTCGTTACTACCTCGTCATGACCATCGGCGAGCGCATCGTCGCCGATCTGCGCCGCGACGTGTTCCAGCATCTCACCGCGCTGTCGCCGTCGTTCTTCGATACGTCGCGCTCCGGCGAACTGGTGTCGCGGCTCACGGCCGATACTACGCAGATCAAGTCTGCGGTCGGCGCGTCCGTATCCATCGCGTTGCGCAACCTTGTGCTGTTTCTCGGCGCGGCAGCCATGATGGTGGTTTCTAGCCCCAAGCTCTCCGGCTTCGTGCTCGCGGCGATCCCGCTGATCGTGATCCCGCTGGTGGCCTTCGGGCGTTGGGTGCGGCGTCTGTCGCGCAACGCGCAGGATACGCTGGCGGAAGCCTCGGCCTATGCCGGCGAACTCGTCGGTTCGATCCGTACGGTGCAGGCCTATACCAATGAGCAGTTGGCGAATGCGCGCTTTGGCAAGGAGGTCGAGCAGGCCTATGACGCCGCACGTGGCTCTACGCGCGCGCGCGCTGTGCTGACCGCGGTCATCATCTTCATCGTGTTCTCCAGTGTCGTGGGCATTCTCTGGGTCGGCTCGCACGATGTTCTGACAGGCTCGTTGACGCCCGGCCGTCTCGGACAGTTCGTGCTCTATGCGGCCTTCGCGGCCTCCAGCCTCGGCCAGCTCAGCGAAGTCTGGGGCGAGATTTCGGCGGCGTCAGGCGCGGCGGAACGACTGTTCGAAATCCTCAACGTCAAGTCCGCCGTGGTGGCCCCGGCATCGCCGCGGCCATTGCCGCAGCCCGCACGCGGCGACGTCGTGTTCGACAATGTCTCCTTTGCCTATCCGACCCGGCCGGACATCCTGTCGGCCGCTGGCGTATCGCTATCGGTGAAGGCTGGCGAAAAGGTTGCCATCGTCGGCCCGTCCGGCGCCGGCAAGAGCACGCTGTTTCATTTGCTGCTGCGCTTTTACGATCCTAAGGGCGGCGCCATCTCGGTCGATGGCGTGCCAATCCGTGATGCCGATCCGCGCGAGCTCCGCAAGCGTATCGCACTGGTGCCGCAAGACTCCGTCGTGTTCGCTACAACCGCCCGCGAGAACATCCGCTTCGGTCGTCCCGATGCGACGGACGCTGAAGTCGAGCATGCGGCATCACTGGCGCATGCCACGGAATTCATTCGCCGCCTGCCTGATGGATTCGAGGCGCAGTTGGGCGAACGGGGCGTCACGCTCTCGGGCGGCCAGCGTCAGCGCATCGCCATCGCACGCGCGATCCTGCGCGATGCACCGCTGCTGCTACTCGATGAAGCAACGTCTGCGCTGGATGCCGAATCCGAAACGCTGGTGCAGACCGCACTGGAAGAGCTGATGAAGCACCGCACCACGCTGGTGATCGCCCATCGGCTCGCCACCGTGTTATCCTGCGATCGCATCCTCGTCATGGATCATGGCCGCATCGTCGAGCAGGGCACCCACGCGTCGCTGGTTGCCGCGAACGGGCTTTATGCCAGGCTGGCGCGGTTGCAGTTCGGGGTGTGAGTGTTGACGATGGGAGGCTTGCTACGGCTTCCATTCCATCAGGTCGACGGCACGGCCTGACGTGTTCACTTCATCGCCCGTTTTGACGAAGCCGTTACGCATATAGAATTTGATTGCGCGGATATTGTCGGCATTGACCTTCAGCGTCACGCCGGTGGGCGATAGTCGTTTGGTTTCATCGACCAGCGCGCGGCTGACATCTGATCCCCATTGAGCGGGGCTGACCACCAACTGGTCGAGATAACCCGTGCCGTCGATGGTGACGAAGCCGACCAGTGCGCCGTCCTGCTCCGCAACTACGATCTGCGCTACGGGTACCAGTTCGGTGCGCCATCGGTTGCGCCACCAGTTTACGCGGGCGTCGAAATTGATCGAGGGATAGGCCTGTCGCCATGTCTCCAGCCACAAAGTGATGGACGCGTCTTCATCGCTCTCGCGATAGGGGCGCAGCTCGAATGGCTCAGGCATGCCGTCAGCGCTCGGTGAGCTTGAGTTCGATGCGACGGTTGCGCTTGTAGGCTTCCTCAGTCTGCGCCGTATCCAGCGGCTGGTTTTCGGCGAAGCCGGCGGCGACGAGGCGTTGTGCGGGGACGCCGAGCGAAATCAGATACTGCACCACCGAGATTGCACGCGCCGATGACAGTTCCCAGTTCGATTTGAACAGCGGGCTGTTGAGGATCGGCCGCGAGTCGGTGTGGCCGTCGACGCGCATCACCCAGGCGATTTCGGCCGGGATTTGCTTGTCGAGTTCGATCAGGGCACTGGCGACCTTGTCCAGTTCGGCGCGGCCTTCGGGAAGCAAAGCCGCTTGGCCGACATCGAAGAATACTTCGGACTGGAACACGAAGCGATCGCCGACAACGCGAATGTCGGGGCGGTTGCCGAGAATGGCGCGCAGGCGTCCGAAGAATTCGGAACGATAGCGCGACAGCTCCTGAACGCGCTGCGCGAGCGCGACGTTGAGGCGCTGGCCGAGATCGACGATGCGTCCCTGCGATTCCTTGTCTCGTTTCTCGGACGCTTCCAGCGCTTCTTCGAGTGCCGCGAGCTGGCGGCGCAGCGCCGAGATTTGCTGGTTCAGCACCTCGACCTGCGCCAGCGCGCGGGCCGAAAGCTGCTTCTCGGAATCCAGCGCCTTGTTGAGCTCGGTGTTGCGGCCTGCGGCATCGGAGCCGGCACCGGCGAGGCCGTCATACAGGCCCTTGATCCGGTCGCGCTCGGATTCCGCAGCGGACAGCCCGGCGCGCATCTGAGATAGCTGCTCGTCGAGATTGAGTTTGCCGAGCTTCTCCAGCGACAGCAGATCGTTCAGCTGAGCCAGTTTGGCGGTGAGTTGCTCCAGCGCCTTGTCCTTGCCGGTGACTTCTTGCGACAGGTAGAATTGCACGACGAGGAAGATCGACAGCAGGAAGACGATTGCGAGCACCAGCGTCGACAGCGCGTCGACGAAGCCCGGCCAGTAGTTGAATTCGGAAGAGCCGCGGCGATTGCGTGCCAATGCCATGGATCAGTTCTTCTCAGGTTGGCGAGCGATGTGTTCCAGCAGCTTCTTGATCTCGCGGCTCTGTTCGCCCTGGCCATCGGCCCATTCGCGGATCATCTCCTGCTCGCTGCGCATATGCGCCACAAGGCTCTGGATCGCATCGGCGAGATTGGCCATGGCGGTCGTGGTGCCACGGTTGTTGTTGCCGTCCTCGATGGAGCGACGCAGGCGCTCGATGGCATCCTGTAACTCGGCCGGGGTGCCAGATGAGGTAACGGGGGCTGTCTCGCCGGAATATTCCTTCACGGTGGAGGCGAGCCAGTCTTCCAGATCCGTATAGAACCGGTTCTGCGCCTGGCTGGATTGCAGGTCGAGGAAGCCGAGGATCAGTGAGCCGGCGAGGCCGAACAGCGATGACGAGAACGAGATGCCCATGCCGGCGAGCGGCGCGGCGAGGCCTTCCTTCAGCGTGTCGAACAGCGAGCCGGCATCGCCGCCGACCTTGAGGCCTTCGATCACCTTGCCGACGGAGCCGACGGTCTCGATCAGGCCCCAGAAGGTGCCGAGCAGCCCGAGAAATACGAGGAGGCCGGTCATATAGCGCGAGATGTCACGGGATTCGTCGAGGCGCGTCGCGATCGAATCGAGCAGATGCCGCATGGTCTGCTGCGAGATGGTCATGCGGCCGGTGCGCTCGCCGCCAAGGATCGCGGCCATTGGGGCCAACAGGGTCGGGCGACGGTCCAGTGCGAGGCCTGGATCGGAAATCCGGAAACTGTTGACCCACGAGACTTCCGGATAGAGCCGGATGACCTGCCGGAACGACAGGATAATGCCGATCGCCAATACCGCGCCGATCAGCGCGTTGAGCCCGGGATTGGCAAAGAAAGCGAGAACGATCTGCTTGTAGAGCACGGTCATGATCAGACCGCAGAGCACCAGAAACACCAGCATTCGGACCAGGAAGATCCGCGGCGATGAGAGCTTGGTCAGTTCGATTTCCATCGCGGAGCGGGAGGAGGAGCCAGGCGCCATGTGCTGATCATCTGCATGCGAGGAAAGGTTCGACGCGCAATATGGCACAGCCCAGCGACAAAAAAAGATCGGATACCGCCGGAATCAGCGATGTCACCGGGAACTTCCAGTTGAGACCCGGCGCGATCTGCCGCGTATTTAGAAAAGACCTTTTTGTTGAGCCGTTTGTGGAGAGGGAGTGGCGCTGGAGCGGCACGCGCTACGCACGCATGGCGAATGACTGGCTCGACAATTTCGATCGCCATCGCGACGAGATCGAACGCATCCTACGTCCGGTCTATGGACGCAACACCACATATGGATGCGGCGCTGGCTGGTTCTTTCTGCAACCGCGGGCTTGTTTGTCTATGCGGATGGAAGCAAATGGGGGCGTGAGCCACTATCGAATGGCCGCCGTTAACTAAACGTGTGCTGGTTCCATCCGATTCACGTTCGCGTGAGCCTCGAAAGCCTTTGTGAGTTCAATACGATAGGCCGTGTGGCAATGCGCCGCCTCGATATGTATTGCGCCGCAGCACCGCGGTTTTTATTCTAGGCTATCAAAGAAGTTCGATAAATCCGGCTACGCGCATGAAGACCACAGCGGTCCGGCGTATCCGTTGATGCATGTTCGAATTCGCAACTTGGGATATCAAAGTAAATGACGATGTTGAACGCACGCTCTGCAGGCTTCGCGCTTCTGCTGGCGGGACTCGCGCCCGTGCTCGCAGGATGCAACGAACCCAAGGACGCGGTGGCGTCAGCGCCGCCGCAGGTGAGTGAGCCTGAAGTCAGCATCATTTCCGTTACGCAACAGCGACGTGCGCTGGTTCGCGAATTGCCCGGACGTATTGCGCCGACGCGCGTTGCCGATGTGCGTTCGCGTGTGTCGGGTATTATCATCGAGCGCGCGTTTCATCAGGGCACCGAGGTGAAGGCGGGTGACACGCTGTATCGCATCGATCCGAAGCCGTTCGAGGTGGAATTGCAGTCCGCAAAGGCGTCGCTTCACAAGGCGGAAGCTGCCTATGACCTCGCATCGATGCAGGCCAAGCGCGTGTCGGGTCTTGCACTGCAAAAAGCAGTCTCCGAAGCGGAAGCCGAGAAAGCAGTCGGTGCGCAGCGTCAGGCTGAAGCCGAGATTGCATCCAAGAAAGCCGACGTCGCGCGTGCGCGCCTCAATCTGGACTATGCAACCATCCGCGCGCCGATCGACGGCATTGTCGGAGCCGCTCTGGTGACCGAAGGTGCGCTGCTCGCGCAGAACGACAATACGAATCTCGCCACCATTCAGCAGCTCGATCCGATCTATGCTGATTTCACGCAGTCGGTGTCCGAATTGAATAACTTGCGCCGCTCTTTCGAGACCGGCGATCTCGAGCGGATCGCGCCTGGCGCGGCCAAGGTGAGACTGATGCTTGACGACGGCACGCTCTATTCGCTGCCGGGCAAGCTGCTGTTCTCCGAAGCCAAGGTCGACACCTTTACGGGTCAGGTAACGCTGCGCGGCGAATTTCCGAACCCGAAGCGTGAGCTGTTACCGGGTATGTATGTCCGCGTGCAGATTGAGCAGGGTATCGACACCGACGCCATTGCCGTTCCGCAGCAGGCAGTGCAGCGCAATGGCGGTGGCGGCGCCGAAGTTTTCGTCGTCAAGGATGACGGTCATGTTGCGGTCCAGATGGTACGAACGGGTGCCGTGCAGGACGGTCAGTGGTTCGTGACTGAAGGCCTGAAGGGCGGCGAGCGCGTCGTGGTTGAGGGCTTCCAGAAATTCGCTGCAGGCGACAAGGTCAAGGCGACCGCCTGGACTGATGCGAATGCCACTGCGGGTCTGCCGCCCGAGGGGCAGAAAACCACTCAAGCGCGTCCCTGAGTAAATCGACATGGCTAGTTTTTTCATCGACAGGCCGATTTTTGCCTGGGTCGTCGCGCTTTTCATTTGTCTTTTCGGCGCCATCGCGATTCCGCAGCTGCCGATTGCGCAGTATCCGATCATAGCGCCGCCATCGATTTCGATCTCGACCAGCTATCCCGGTGCGTCTCCGGAGAATCTCTACAACAGCGTGACGCGGCTGATTGAAGAGGAGCTCAACGGCGCTGCGGGCATCCTGAACTTCGAATCGACCAGCGACTCGCTGGGTGCCGTCGAAATCATCGCGAACTTCCAGCCCGGCACCGATACCAGCCAGGCGTCGGTCGAAGTGCAGAACCGCCTGAAGCGCGTGGAAGCGCGTCTGCCGCGTGCAGTGATCCAGCAGGGCATCCTGGTCGAGGAAGCTTCTGCCGCGGTGCTGAACATCATCACGCTGCGCTCCACCGATAACGGCCTGGATGAAGTCGGCCTCGGCGACTTCATGATCCGTAACATCCTCGGTGAAATTCGTCGTATTCCGGGCGTCGGCCGTGCCTCGCTGTATTCCACCGAGCGCTCGCTGCGCGTCTGGGTCGATCCCGCCAAACTCGTTGGCTACAATCTGACCTCCGACGACGTGAACAAGGCGATCACGGCGCAGAACGCCCAGGTTGCCTCCGGCAGCGTCGGTGCCGAGCCGTCGACAGCGACCACCAAGACGTCGTCGCTGGTGCTCGTCAAAGGCCAGCTCTCCACGCCGGAAGAATTCGGCGCCATCGTGCTACGCGCCAATTCCGATGGCTCGACCGTGCGGCTCCGCGACGTCGCCCGTATCGAGATCGGCGGCCTCAGCTACCAGTTCACCACGCGCCTGAACGGCCAGCCGACGGCCGGTCTGTCGGTGCTGATGTCCCCGAAGGGCAACGCGCTGGCGACGGCCTCCGCCATCGAAGCCAAGATGAAGGAGCTGTCGAACTTCTTCCCTGCGAACATCGCCTATGACATTCCGTACAATGTCACACCGGTGGTCAAAGCATCGATCATGAAGGTGGTGATGACGCTGATCGAGGCGGTTGTCCTCGTCTTCATCGTGATGTTCATCTTCCTGCAGAATTTCCGCTACACGCTGATCCCGACCATCGTCGTGCCCATCGCGCTGCTCGGCACCTGTACGATGCTGTTGTTGGCCGGCTATTCGATCAACATGCTGACCATGTTCGGCATGGTGCTGGCTGTCGGCATCCTCGTCGACGATGCCATCGTCGTGGTCGAGAACGTCGAGCGCATTATGAGCGAGGAGGGGCTTCCGCCGAAGGAAGCCACCAAGAAGGCGATGGGCCAGATCTCTGGCGCCATCATCGGTGTCACGCTGGTGATGATCGGCGTGTTCGTGCCGATGGCGTTCTTCCCCGGCTCAGTGGGCATCATCTACCGCCAGTTCTCGGTCACCATGGTCGCCTCGATTGCGTTCTCCGCGCTGCTGGCGCTGTCGCTGACGCCGGCGCTTTGCGCAACCTTCCTAAAGCCGATCAAGGAAGGACGCGGCCATGCCAAGAAGGGCGTGTTCGGCTGGTTCAACCGCAAGCTCGACGCTACCCGCGACGGCTATTCGAGGACGGTGGGCTGGTCGATTCAGCGCACCGGACGCTTGCTGATCGTCTATGTCGCGCTGCTCGTCGGACTGACCTGGGGCTTCATGCGGATGCCCGGCGGCTTTCTGCCGATCGACGATCAGGGCTTCATCACCACTGACGTGCAGACGCCGTCGGACTCCTCGTTCGCTCGCACCGAGGGCGCCATCGAGAAGGTCGAGGCATATCTGAAGAAGCGTTCCGGCATCGAGAGCGTCGTGTTCCTCACCGGCTTCAGCTTCCTCGGGCAGGGTATGAACACCGCGCAGGCCTTTATCACCCTGAAGGACTGGGCTGAACGCCCGCCCGGCGATTCCGCCGCGGCGCTTGTCAACGATATCAATCGGGAATTGTCGTCGATCCGCGACGCCAAGATCTCCGCTTTGCAGCCGCCGCCGATCGATAACCTCGGCAACTCTTCAGGCTTCAGCTTCCGCCTCCAGGACCGCGGCCAGAAGGGGTTCGTCGCGCTTAATGCTGCATCCGACAAGCTGATTGCAGACGCCAATGCCAGCCCGGTGTTGCAGAAGGTGTTCGTCGAAGGTCTGCCACCAGCGCCATTGGTCAATCTGATGATCGACCGCGAAAAGGCAGGCGCCTTCGGCGTCACCTTCGAGGATATCAACAGCACGATCTCGACCAATCTCGGTTCGAACTACATCAACGACTTCCCGAACCGCGGCCGTATGCAGCGCGTCGTGGTGCAGTCCGAGGCCGCCAACCGGATGAACGCCGCCGACATTCTGAACTACAATGTCAAGAATAGCCGCGGGCAGCTGGTGCCGTTCTCGTCCTTTGCCACTGTGGAATGGGCGAAGGGTCCGACCCAGATTGCCGGCTTCAACTTCTATCCGGCGGTGCGAATCTCCGGCGAGGCACGGCCCGGTTTCACCTCGGGCGACGCCATCAAGGAGATGGAGCGTCTGGCTGGCCTGTTGCCGCGCGGTTTCGGCTTCGAGTGGACCGGCCAGTCGCTGCAGGAGAAGCTGTCCGGCTCGCAGGCGCCGTTCCTGCTCGCGCTGTCAGCGCTGGTGGTGTTCCTGGTGCTCGCAGCGCTTTATGAGAGCTGGACGATCCCGGTGGCCGTGCTGATGACGGTGCCGCTCGGCATCGTTGGCGCCGTGCTGGCGGCGAATTTGCGGGGCCTGCCGAACGACGTGTATTTCACGGTGGGTCTGATTACGATCATCGGTCTCGCGGCCAAGAACGCGATTCTGATTATCGAATTCGCCAAGGACCTGCGCGCGCAGGGCAAGTCGCTGGTGGATGCCACGATGGAAGCGTGCTTCCTGCGGTTCCGGCCGATCGTGATGACCGGTCTCGCCTTTATCTGCGGTGTGTTGCCAATGGTCGTTGCATCGGGCGCCGGCGGTGCCAGCCAGCAGGCGCTAGGTACATCGGTCACCGGCGGCATGATCGCGGTGGTGATCCTGGCGCTGCTGATGGTGCCGGTGTTCTTCGTGTCGGTGCAGAGGCTGTTCTCGCCGGACAAGGCGCCGAAGACGGAAGAGGCAAAGCAGGACGAGCCGAGCGCATCGCCGTCCGTGTCGCACAGCTAAGGCAATCATACAAAAAGCCCGAATGGCGCAACGCCATCCGGGCTTTTTGTATTCGAGCGATCAATCTTACTTCGTCAGCGGCCGCAGGATCTTCGTTAGAGCGCCGTGGACGAACTCGTTGCCGGCAACGATGTTGCCGGTCGTCAGCACATCACCGCCATTGATATCGCCAACAGTACCGCCGGCTTCCTTGATCAGGATCAGGCCGGCAGCGATGTCCCAAGGCTGCAGGTTGCGCTCCCAATAGCCATCGAGGCGACCGGCTGCCACGAAAGCCAGATCGAGCGAGGCCGCGCCGAAGCGGCGCAGGCCCGCGACCTTTGGCTGCAACGCGGCCATTTCGTTGCGTGACAATTCGAAGTCGCCGCGGCCGATATGCGGCAGGCCGCAGGCGATGACGCATTCGTTGAGTTGCTTGCGGCCGGCGACGCGCAGGCGGGTGTCGTTGAGGAACGCGCCCGAGCCCTTCTCGGCCATATAGAGTTCGTCATTGGCCGGATTGTAGATCAGGCCGGCAATCACCTGACCTTCGCGCGCCAGACCGATCGAGACTGCGAATTGCGGGATGCCGTGCAGGAAGTTGGTGGTGCCATCGAGCGGATCGACAATCCAGGTGTGGCTCTTGTCGGTGCCGTCACGGTTGCCACCCTCCTCACCGAGGAAGCCATAGCCCGGGCGGGCCTTGTTGAGGTCCGTATAGAGCATCTCCTCGGCCCGCTTGTCGGCGAGGCTGACGAAATTGGCGGGGCCCTTCATCGAGACCTGCAGGTTCTCGATCTCGCCGAGGTCGCGCTTCAGGCTACGGCCGGCGCGGCGCGCGGCTTTCACCATCACGTTCATAAGGGCTGAATTGATCATGCGTTCGTCTCACGACGACCTGACGGCAGGTCTGATTGGGGGTTGCTGAGGCGATGGGTGCCCTGCGGGCGGCATCTCGTCAAGGCAAGATCGCTACAGGGGTCATTTCTGGGTCGTGCCCAGCCACTTCTTGGCGGCTTCCTGGGCCTTGGTCTTTTCCTCGGGGGTGGCCTGGGCCAGAAGCTCGTCGAGCATCAGGTCCCCCTTTCCGGCGGTTTTGGCGACGATGTGCCATTTCAGACCTTCCAGCCGGTCGTCTGTATTGGTGCGGAGCGCCAGCACCCGGGCGAGGCGGTTCTGGGCGATCGGGCTGTTCTGTTTGGAGGCCTTGCGAAGCAGGGCGATGGCCGCAGCCTCGTTCTTGGGGGTTCCCGTGCCGTTATAGAGCGCAATGGCATATTCGACCTCGGCGTCGACATTGTCGGCCAAGGATGCCGCCTGGAGTAGACGGACCGCCTTGTCGATGCTTTTCTCGACCCCGGTCCCTTCCTTGTAGAACGTCGCCAGCGCGTATTGCGCTTCGGGGTTACCGGCATCGGCGGCGACGCGGAGCAATTCGGCCGAACGCTTGACGTCCTGCGGCAGCGTCTGTCCGTCGAGATAGAGCAGCGCCAGATTGTAGGCGGCCTTCGGATTACCGAGCTTGGCGGAGGATGCCAGCAGCTTCACGGCCTCATCGCGTTTGCCGACATTGCCGCGATCCGACAGTCGCAGCATCGCCAGTGCGAACATGGCCTCGCGGTCGCCGCGTTCCGACGCGCGCTGATACCATTCTGCAGCTTTCGCATAGTCGCGTTTTACCCCCAGTGCATTGGCGTAGAGTTCGCCAAGCATGGTCATCGCCTTCGGATCGTTGTTCTCCTGCGCGCGTTTGCTCGCGAGGTCGAAAGCGGTCTTGTACTGACCGCGTTGATAGGCGCCATAGACCAGGTCGGCATTGGGGTCGGTTGGTGCGGCTTCTGCAGGCTGCGCGGGCTTTTCAGCAGGCGGCGCAGGAGCTTTCTTCGCTGCTGTTGGCGCTTTCGCCGGTGCCGGCGCCTTTTTTGGAGCTGCCTTGCTTGCAGCCGGTGGTGGCGTTTGCACCCCCGGCGGTGTCAGCGAAATCTGCGCGGTCGCGCTGGCTGCCCAGGTCAGGCAGCCGGCAATTACAGTGAGGGAACGCAGAATTTTCATTCCGGCGTTATTCCTGTTCGACCTTGGACTGCCCCGAGACGAGCGTCGCGTATCCCTGCTGGATTGCCTTCTCTGCGTCCATCAAGGCTGCAGCAGCACCGCGCGCGTCGTTCCAGATGACGTCGCCGACCAGCACGAAGTCAGCGCCGGCAGCTGCGAATTCCCTGGCCTCATCGAGCGTTGTGGCAAAGCCTACGCAAGGCGGTTCGAACAATTCGGCCCACCACTGAAGGCGCTCGACAATGGCGTCAGCCGATGGGCGCTGGCCGTTCGGGTCGGGTTCGCCGAATAGCACGTAATCGGCACCGGCCTCGCCCGCTGCCATCGCATTATGGCGCGTCGACAATCCGCCGCAGCCTGCAATGCGATCAGGCTTCAGCGAGGGGAGTGCATCCTGCAGGGGAGCGAGACCGGGCAGATGCGCGCCATCGGCGCCGCCGCGTGCGACGAGCTCGACATTGCCTTCGACCAGCATCGCGGCGCCGTTGGTCTGGATGACAGGCGCCAGCGCCTTGATGCGCGTGATCATGGTGCGCTGGTCGGTCGTCGCCAGTCGCACCAGGACGGCAGCGACATCTGCTCTCTCAAGAAGAGCAGGTAGGTTCGCCGCCAGCACTGACGGATCCTCGACGACGGGCGTCGCGAGATAGAGGCGCGGCATCGGCGGTGGCGGGACGGGTTTGGAAGCCAAGATTATAGTGCCTTCTGTTCTTGATCAGTCGTCCACTCGCCCTTGCTGGCGAGTGAATTCATGTGTGCACGATGGGTGAAGGCCTGCTGACCGGCGGGCACATTGTTGGCTTTGCCGGACCATGCCCTTTGCGGCGCTGCCTGGAGCGCGCGGCCATAGGAGAATGTCAGTGGCCAGGGCAGGCTGCCGATCCTGTTCATGGCGTCGAGATGCGCGGTCGCATCTTCGTCAGATTGGCCGCCGGAGAGGAATGCGATGCCGGGCACCGATGCGGGCACGCAGTTCTTCAGCATGCGCACGGTCTTCTCGGCCACTTCAGCCACACCAGCCTGCGTCTTCGACTTCTTGCCAGAGACGGCCATGTTCGGCTTCAGGATCATGCCTTCCAGCGCGACCCGCTGGACCCGCAATTCCTGGAACGTCTTGTTGAGTACGCGCTGCGTCACCTCAACGCAGCGGTCGATGTCGTGATCGCCGTCCATCAGCACTTCGGGCTCGACGATCGGGACGATCTGAGCTGCTTGGCATAGTGCTGCATAGCGAGCGAGCGCGTGCGCGTTGACGGAGATTGCGGTCATCGAGGGAATCCCGGCACCGATATCGATCACCGCGCGCCACTTTGCGAAGCGCGCGCCGCGCGCGTAATATTTGGCAAGACGCTCGGCGAGCTTGTCGAGGCCCGCTGTGACGAGCTCACCGGGACAGTTCGGCAAGGCCTGCGTGCCCTCATCGACCTTGATGCCGGGAATGGCGCCGGCTTCCTCGATAAGCCGCACCAGCGGCGTGCCATCCTTGGCGTTTTGCCAGATGGTCTCGTCGTAGAGGATCACGCCGGAAATGTAGCTGCTCATCGCCTCGCGCGAGCGAAACAGCATTTCACGGTAATCGCGGCGGTTGTCCTCGGTCGACTCGACGCTGATCGCATCGAAGCGCTTCTTGATCGTGCCTGACGATTCATCTGCGGCAAGCAAGCCCTTGCCCGGCGCGGTCATGGCGCGGGCGATTTTGTTGAGTTCGGCGAGATTCATGGGCATGTCCTGAGCGGGCTAGTCCTGCAGGTCAATCTAGACCGTTCTCGGGCAAAATCCGAGCATCTGGCTGGCCAATGAGCCCGTCCGCATCCGATTCCGGCAAAAATTCAGCCTGCCATAGGCTGTATGGCAGGCTGAAACACAGTCAATTGGCAGTTTGGGCTCAGGCGATCTTCGCGTTCAGCTCGCCCGATGCGTAACGCTTGGCCATTTCGGCCGTGGTCAGCACCTTTTTGATCTTGCTGGCCTGGCCGGCGGTATTGAATTCCTGCAGGCGCTGCTTGCAGAGCTTGACCATCGCTTCCATCGCCGGCTTCAGATATTTGCGCGGGTCGAATTCGCTGGGGTTCTCGCTCAGCACCTTGCGGATCTGGCCGGTCATGGCCATCCGGTTGTCGGTGTCGATGTTGATCTTGCGCACGCCGTGCTTGATGCCGCGCTGGATTTCCGACACCGGGACGCCCCAGGTCGGCTTCATCTGGCCGCCGAACTTGTTGATGATATCCTGCAGGTCCTGCGGGACCGAGGATGAGCCGTGCATCACCAGATGGGTGTTCGGCAGCTTGCGGTGGATTTCCTCGATCACGTTCATGGCGAGAATATCGCCGTCCGGCTTGCGGGTGAACTTGTAGGCGCCGTGCGAAGTGCCCATGGCAATCGCCAGCGCGTCGACCTGAGTTTCTTTGACGAACTTCACGGCCTCATCGGGATTGGTCAGCAACTGGTCATGGCTGAGTTGGCCTTCGGCGCCATGGCCGTCTTCGGCCTCGCCCATGCCGCTCTCCAGCGAGCCGAGCACGCCGAGTTCGCCTTCCACCGAGATGCCGCCGAGATGCGCCATATCAGTGACGGTCTTGGTCACGCCGACATTGTAGTCCCAGTCCGCCGCCGTCTTACCGTCCGCTTTCAGCGAACCGTCCATCATCACCGAGGTGAAGCCGGCCTGGATTGCGGTCATGCAGGTTGCTGCTTCGTTGCCGTGATCGAGATGCACGCAGACGGGAATGTGCGGATAGATTTCGGTGACCGCGTCCATCATGTGCTTGAGCATGATGTCATTGGCGTAGGAGCGGGCGCCGCGGGAGGCCTGGATGATCACCGGCGCATCGACGGAGTTGGCCGCGTCCATGATCGCCAGCGCCTGTTCCATATTGTTGATATTGAAGGCCGGCACTCCGTAATCGTGTTCTGCCGCGTGATCGAGCAGTTGACGCAACGTAATACGGGCCATGCAGGAAGCTCCTTGTAAATTGGGACAGGCGCAAACGCCGCGCCGAGGGATATATGGCTCTTAGCGCGAGGAGACGGCGAATCCAAGACGCCATCAGTCGCGCATACAAGCCGACGTTAATCGCCACGATGGCCCAGCGTTCCAGCTAATGGAATTCCCAACGCGTTAGTATTTCCGAACGTCAGTGCTCGCTGGCGTCTAGCAAAGCGATCTGCTGCTCTACGGCTGCAAGCCGCTCTTCGAAATCACCGGCTGCTGAACGCATCATGACCAGCATCGCAGCGCCATCACGGCGTTGTTTGCGCACTAACGTCTCGACGCGCTCCAGACGGCTATCGACTTGCTCGAAACGTTTATCGGCCGCCCCGCGAAACGCAGCAACATCACCCTGAATTTTCTTCAGGATCTCGAACATTGCTGTTTGCACATTCTCGCTCATAGAAAGAACATACCATAAACATTGCGGCGCCCACAAGTCTTGCGGGCAAAAATGTACCGCTGCTACTTCTTCAATACTTCCACGCCCGGCAGCGGCTTGCCTTCCATCCATTCGAGGAAGGCGCCGCCGGCGGTCGAGATGTAGGAGAAGTCATCGGCGACGCCGGCGTGATTGAGCGCGGCCACCGTGTCGCCGCCGCCGGCTACTGAAATCAGCTTCTTCGCCTTGGTGCGCGCCGCGGCGTGTTTGGCGCCGGCAACCGTGCCGCGATCGAACGGCGTCATTTCAAACGCGCCGACCGGACCGTTCCAGACCAGCGTGGCGGCATCGTCGATGGCCGAGTTGATGCGTTCGATCGACTGCGGACCAACGTCGAGGATCATGCCCTCATCTGGGATCGCATCAAGGCCGTAGGCGTGAGACGGGGTATTGGCGGCGAAGTGGAATGCGACGATGGCGTCCACCGGCAGGATGATGGCGCAGCCCGACGCTTCAGCTTTGTCGATGATCCGCAGCGCGGTGGCGGCAAGATCTTTCTCGCACAGCGACTTGCCGACCTTGACACCCTGCGCATGCAGGAAGGTGTTGGCCATGCCGCCACCGATCACGAGCGCATCGACCTTGGTGACGAGATTTTCGAGGAGATCGATCTTCGACGAGACCTTGGCGCCGCCGACGATGGCGATCACCGGTTTGGTCGGCGCGTCCAGCGCCTTGCCGAGGGCGTCCAACTCGGCCTGCATGGTGCGGCCGGCATAGGCGGGCAGCTTGTGGCCGAGGCCTTCGGTGGAGGCGTGGGCGCGATGTGCAGCCGAGAATGCATCATTGACCCAGATATCGCCAAGCTTGGCGAGTTCGGCGACGAAAGCCGGATCGTTCTTCTCCTCAGCGGAATGGAAGCGCGTGTTCTCGAGGCAGAGAATGTCGCCGTCCTTCATGGCGCCAACGGCCTTGGCTGCGACGTCGCCGACGCAGTCGTCGGCAAAGGCGACCGGCTTCTTGATCACATCGGCAAGTGCCGTAGCAACGGGCTTCAGTGAGTTCTTGTCGTCGCGGCCCTTGGGGCGGCCGAAATGCGCGAGCAGGATGACCTTGCCGCCCTTGTCGGAAATTTCGGTGATGGTCGGCGCGATGCGTTCAAGCCGCGTTGCGTCGGTAACCTTGCCACCATCCATGGGTACGTTGAGATCGACGCGCACGAGAACGCGCTTGGACTTCACATCGACGTCGTCGAGGGTGCGAAATGTTGCCATGCGAGATTGGGCCGTTCTTGAAGTTTAAGGTTGCTCGCCCGGATAGCTCGGCGGTGTACTTTCAGGGTCAGTATTCACCGTCGCGCCTTGGCGGAGCGCGAAAACGATAAAGGCAACGAAAAGGATGCCGACTGGAATAACAATCCACCACGGAAGTGCCATTCCAGTCTCCTGTTCGTTGCCAAGTATATTTTAGAGCAGCTTGCCCATCGCGACGGCGGTATCGGCCATGCGGTTGGAGAAGCCCCACTCGTTGTCGTACCAGGAGAGCACGCGCACCAGCGTGCCGTTCTGCACCTTGGTCTGGTCGAAGGCGAAGGTCGACGAATGCGGATCGTGATTGAAGTCGATCGACACGTTCGGGTGCGAAGTGGTGCCGAGCACGCCCTTCAGCTCGCCGGCCGCAGCCTTCTTGATCGCTTCGTTGATCTCTTCCTTGGTGGTGCTCCTCTTGGCGATGATCTTGAGATCGACCACCGAGACGTTCGGGGTCGGCACGCGGATCGAAACGCCATCGAGCTTGCCGGCCAGTTCGGGCATCACAAGGCCGATGGCCTTCGCGGCGCCGGTCGAGGTCGGAATCATCGACATCGCAGCGGCGCGGCCGCGATAGAGATCGCTATGCAGCGTGTCCAGCGTCGGCTGGTCGCCGGTGTAAGCGTGGATCGTGGTCATGAAGCCGGTTTCGATACCGACGGTCTCGTTCAGCACCTTGGCGACAGGCGCCAGGCAGTTGGTGGTGCACGAACCGTTGGAAACGACCAGATGCTCCTTGGTCAGGGTCTTGTGGTTGACGCCGTAGACGATCGTGGCATCAGCACCATCGGACGGAGCCGAAACCAGCACGCGCTTGGCGCCTGCGGTCAGATGCGACGTCGCCTTCGCCTTGGCGCTGAAGATGCCGGTGCATTCGAGCGCGATATCGATGCCGAGATCCTTCCACGGCAGCGTGTTCGGATCGCGCACCGCAGTGACCTTGATCTTGTTGCCGTTGCCAAGCTGGATGCTGTCGCCGTCGACGGTGACGTCGCCGGGGAAGCGGCCATGCACGCTGTCGAAGCGCAGCAGGTGGGCGTTGGTTTCAACCGGCCCCAGATCGTTGATGGCGACGACTTCGATGTCGGTGCGCTTGGACTCGTAGATCGCCCGCAGGACGTTGCGGCCGATGCGGCCAAAACCGTTGATCGAAACCCGGACTGCCATTCAACTTCTCCCTTTTATTAGGCTCAAACCTCGCGTGAGGGCCTTCATATAGTGACGTGTGACGGGCGTTTCATGCCCTGAATGGAACGCTGGTGCAATGTGTCAAATTTACCAGCGTTCCGATAGAGTTAAGCCGCGTTGTGCTTGCTGGTTGCAGCCTCGACCACGGCCTCGGCCGTGATGCCGAACAGCTTGTAAAGCTCCTTGGCCGGCGCGCTCGAGCCGAAGCCCTTCATGCCGATGAAGGTGCCATCGTGTCCGATCACGGCATCCCAGCCGAACCGGACCGCGGCTTCGACGGCGATCTTGATCGGCGCGTCGCCAATGATCGCCTTCTGGCGCTCTTCAGGCTGCTCCAGCAGTAGTTCGAGCGAGGGGACCGATACGACCCGCGTCGCGATGCCCTTGTCGGCCAGTTGCTTCTGCGCAGCGACTGCGATCTCGACTTCCGAACCCGAGGCGAAGATCGACACGGCGGCTTTGCCCTTGGCCGCGATCAACTCATAGCCGCCGGCGGCGCAGAGATTGTCGTCGTGATGGGTGGTGCGCACCGGCGTCAGGTTCTGGCGCGACAGGGCCAGCATGGTTGGGCCGTTGGTCTTCTCCATGGCGAGCTGCCAGCATTCGGCGGTCTCGACGGTGTCCGCGGGGCGGAACACGCGCATGTTCGGCATCGCGCGCATCGCGGCCAGATGCTCCACCGGCTGGTGGGTCGGGCCGTCTTCGCCGAGACCGATCGAGTCATGGGTCATGATGTAGATGACCGGGATCTGCGCCAGCGCCGAGATGCGCATCGCCGGTCGCGCATAGTCGGTGAAGCACATGAAGGTCGCGCCGGCCGGGATGAAGCCGCCATGCAGCGCGATGCCGTTCATGGCTGCGGCCATGCCCATTTCGCGAATGCCGTAGTGAATGTAGCGACCCTTGAATTCGCCGGGCTTCACTTCGATGGCGCCCTTGGTGCGGGTGTTGTTCGATGGCGTGAGATCGGCCGAACCGATCACCATTTCCGGCACGACCTGTACCAGCGCTTCGAGCGCGAGTTCGCTCGCCTTGCGAGTCGCGACGGTCTGCGGCTCGGCGATCAGCTTCTTCTTCAGCGTGAGGATCGCGTCCGCCATGGCTGTCGGTCGAACGTGATCGTTGCGGCGGGTGAATTCGCTGCGCTTGTCGTCCGGAAGGGCATCAAAACGCTTCTGCCAGTCCGCGTGCGCCGATGCGCCCTGCTTGCCGACATTGCGCCAGGCCTGCAGGATATCATCGGGCACCTCGAACGGGCCGTAATTCCAGTCCAGTGCCTTCTTGGCGCCTGCGAGTTCTTCCGCGCCGAGCGGTTCGCCGTGGGCCTTCGAGGTACCGGCGCGGGTTGGTGCGCCAAAGCCAATCTTGGTCTTGCAGGCGATCATCGATGGGCGGTCGGACGCCTGCGCTTGCTTGATCGCAGCGGCGATGGCGACCTGGTCGTGGCCATCGACATGCACGGCATTCCAGCCATGGGCTTTGAAGCGTGCGACCTGATCGACGCTGTCGGCAAGCGACAGCGGACCGTCGATGGAAATGCCGTTGTCGTCATAGAGGAAGATCAGCTTCGACAGCTTGAGATGACCGGCCATGGCCAGAGCTTCGTGGCTGACACCTTCCATCAGGTCACCGTCGGAGCACAGCACGTAAGTGTAGTGATCGACGATATCGCCATATTCGGCGGCCAGCATGCGCTCGGCGAGCGCGAAGCCAACGGAGGTGGCGATGCCCTGACCGAGCGGACCCGTGGTGGTCTCGACGCCTGAGGTGTGGAAATTCTCGGGATGACCCGGAGTTTTGGAATGCAGCTGGCGGAAGTTCTTCAGCTGGTCGAGCGTCATCTCCTTGTTGCCCGTCAGATAGAGCAGGGCATAGAGCAGCATCGAGCCGTGACCGGCCGAGAGGATGAAGCGATCGCGATCCGGCCACTTCGGATCGGCTGCGTCAAATTTGAGGAACTGTGTGAACAGCACGGTGGCGACGTCGGCGGCGCCCATCGGCAGCCCAGGGTGACCGGATTTGGCCTTTTCCACGCCGTCCATGGCGAGGGCACGAATCGCGTTGGCCATTTTCGAGTGATCAACCTGCGCCATGTCGGTTTCCGTCTAAATTGAAGGGAATGGAATATTCTGCGTCCGCAAGAGGGGCGGTCTGCAGCGAGATGTTGGGATCGCTTAGGAGAAACTGGTGGATAGCATCTGGGTTCCTGGGAGTCCAAGGTCTCCCGGACAGTTCTGGTCTGTGGATATCTACCGGCGGTTTTTGTCGGCTTTGCGGTGCATAGCTTTTAAGCTTTGTTGCGTCCGGCTCGCTTGCAACCTAAGTTTCAGGGCCTAAAGGCTTGCGGAGCCGTGGTTTTTGAGCTCCCGTCGCATCACACCCAAGGTCCCGCGTAACCCAGTATGATCGAACGACCCGCCCATCTCACAGCCTCCGATCCCGCTAATGGCGGTGCGGCCGAGATCGACTCTGCCACGCGGCGGTTGATGGCAGCGCTGGATGCTCTGGAAAGTGCGGTCGAGCGCCGCCGTGAGGCGGATCGCGACGAGGATGAGCTGGCCACCCGCATTCAGGCGCTTGGCGCCGACCGGTCCCGGCTGGCGGATGAGCTTGATGGCACGCTGGTGAAATCGCGCCGGCTGGAGCGTGCCAACCGCGACATCGCCGACAAGCTCGACACCGCCATCGGCACCATCCGCGCGGTACTGGCGACTGACAACGCGCATGAGTAAAGCGAGATGAGCCACGTCAACGTTACGATCAATGGCCGGCAATATCGCATGGCCTGCGAGGAGGGGCAGGAGACCCGCCTGCTGCGGCTGGCGGAAAGTCTTGAATCCCGCGTCGAAAACCTGCGCGGCAAATTCGGTGAGATCGGTGATGCGCGGTTGACGGTGATGGCGGCGCTGACCATTGCCGACGAACTGGTCGATGCCAATCAGCAGATCCGTGCCCTGCAGGAAGAACTCGCCGCATTGCGCGATGTGCGCGTTGTCGCCGCAGATCGCGCACGGGCGACGCAGACGGCGGTTGCCGCGGCCCTGAATGCTGCGGCAGAGCGGATCGAGAAGACCACCCAGGTGCTCAACCGCACCATCGGCGGCGGCGTTGCTATTGGATAACGCAGGCTTTGATGCCAAGCGGGCACTGGCGCATCCGTCTCATAACCCCTACATTGCTCAGGCGAGGCTGCGTCGCGCGTCAGGAGCCATATATCCCCGGGGCCTTATCGATCCTTCAGGGAACTGTCCCTGACCAGGTCCGTGGACCTGGTCACATGGTGCCCACCTACTTTCGTAGGTGCTCCGGGATCGAGTGCTTCAACGGCCATCGTGGCTTCGCACTTTTACTTTTTTGATGGCTGTGGCCTTGCGTGGCGTTTGCCGTGCAATCTTAGCCTCGATCGCCAAATATGATCGCGAAGACCGGTGCTGCGCTTCCGCAGGCCCTGCGGACAGCATATCGTATGGCATGTCCGACACGCCGCCCACTCCAACAAAGATTGAGCTCCGCATCGCCGCGCTGGCACGCCGCACGGCGCTGAGCGAGGCCGAACGGTCGGCAGCCGCACAAGCCATCGCAGCGCGTGGGCTGCCTTTTCCGGTCAGGGCCGGCGACATCGTCGCCGGCTATTCTCCCATCCGCAGCGAGATCGATCCAATTCCGCTGATGCAGCATCTCGCCGCCCAGGGGGCGCGACTGGCGCTCCCGGTGATCATCGCCCGTGATGAGCCCCTGATGTTCCGGATCTGGAGCCCGAACGATGCGTTGGTGCGCGGTTCACTGGGCATTCCGGAACCAGCACCGGACGCGCCGCCACTGATCCCCGATATCCTGCTGGTACCACTCGCGGCATTCGACCGCGCCGGCCACCGCATTGGCTATGGCGCGGGGCATTACGATCGCACCTTCGCGCAACTGCACGCCATCAAGCCATTTATCGCCGTGGGCGTGGCCTTCGACACCCAGGAAATCGAGGCCATTCCCATGCAACCACACGACGTGGCGCTGGATTATGTGCTAACCGAAACCCGGACGATCGATTTTCGGAGCATCTGACTTGCGTATTCTCTTCATCGGCGACGTGGTCGGCAAAACCGGCCGCGTGGTGATCCTCGAAAAACTGCCGGGTCTGATCCGCGACTGGAAGCTCGATCTTGTCATCATCAATGGCGAGAACGCCGCCGGCGGCTTCGGTATCACCGAGACGATCTATAATGATCTTGTCGACGCCGGCGCCGATGCGGTGACGCTCGGCAATCACGCCTGGAATCAGAAAGAGGCGCTGGTCTTCATCGAACGCGCGCCGCGTCTGATCCGTCCGTTGAATTTCCCGCGCCACACGCCGGGCCGCGGCGCTGCGCTGATCGACGCCAAGAACGGTGCGCGTGCGCTTGTAATCAACGCCATGGGGCGTGTCTTCATGGAGCCACTCAACGATCCGTTCAGCGCTGTCGGCAAAGAGATCGATGCCTGTCCGCTGGTGGAAGCCGCGGACGCCATCGTGGTGGATTTCCACGGCGAAGCCTCGAGCGAAAAGCAGGGCATGGGTTACTTCTGTGATGGCCGCGTGAGCCTTGTCGTCGGCACGCATACGCATGTGCCGACCGCTGATCATCAGATCCTCGCAGGCGGCACCGCCTACATGACCGATGCCGGCATGACCGGCGACTATGATTCCGTGATCGGCATGCAGAAGGAGGAGCCTGTCAGGCGCTTCACGACCGGCATTCCCTCCGGCCGTTTCGAGCCCGCCTTCGGCCCGGCGACCTTGTCGGGCGTTGCGGTCGAAACCGATGACAAGACCGGCCTCGCATCACGCATTGCGCCGGTGCGGCTCGGTGGCCGGCTGTCGCAGGCCGTGCCCGAGTTCTGGCTGAACTAGTTCAGCCTACTGCTCCGTCTGCTTGCGCAAATCCGCGACATCGCTTGCCGTGATCTGCGATCCCTTGCTGCCGAAGCGCGCGGTCACGTAATTCGCGACAGCCGCGATCTCCATGTCTGAATGGCTCTTGCCGAAAGCTGGCATCGAGAGTGCGCCTTGCGGCGTATGCCGCTTGGTGCCGGAGATCACGATCTGCGCCACGTTCGTCGCGCCGGGATCGTTAACGGCCCACGCGCCAGTCAGCGTGGCCATGGGCGAGAGTGCGCTCTCGCCTGTCCAGCCATGGCAGCTCACGCAGGCGCCCTGGAAGACCGTCTTGCCAAGCGCGTTCGCTGTCATGCCGTCCCTGTGCGAGGGCGGTGCGGGTGGCGCGAGTTTCGTGGGCAGATCAGGTGAGGGCAGCGCCGGCACTGTGCGCAGGAATGCGACCATCGCCTTGATATCCGTCGGCGCCATCTTGCTGAAACTGTGGTCCACCGCTTCGCCCATCGGCCCGGAAGCGGTGCCGTGACCTTTGGCATGTCCGATCGACAAATAGGAAACGACATCGTCGTCGCTCCAGTTGCCAAGGCCTGTCGTTTTGTCCGAGGTGATATTGAAGGCCCGCCATCCGGCGGTCAGGGCGCCAGCGAATTTCTTGCGGTTGTCGAGTGCGAAGCCGAGATTGCGCGGGGTATGGCATTCGCCGCAATGCGCCAGCGCTTCGACGAGATAGGCGCCCCTGTTCCATTCCGGGCTTTGCGACGTATCGGGTTCGAAGCGCGTATCGGAATTGAACAATGCCGACCAGAACGTCATTGCCCAGCGCTGATTGAACGGAAAGGCAAGCGTATTCTCAGGCGGCGCTGCGCGCACCGGTGCGAGGCTGAACAGATAGGCCTTGACCGCGAGCGTGTCCGCATCGGTCATGTAAGTGTAGGACGTATAGGGCATCGCCGGATAGAGCCGGGCGCCGTCGTGGCGCTTGCCGCTTCGAACGGCGTCGAGAAACTGCTGATCGGTGTAGTTGCCGATGCCTGTCTCTTTGTCCGGCGTGATGTTGGTCGAATACAGCGTGCCGAACGGCAGTTTGAATGCGAAGCCGCCAGCATATTCCTTGCCGCCGGGTGCAGTGTGGCAGACCATGCAATCCGCCGCACGCGCGAGATATTCACCGCGTTCGATCGGGCTGGCGTTGGTCATGATGGCGGGAACGCCGGTGGGATTGGCGCCCTTGTAGTCGGCCAGCGCTACTTTCGGCCCACCAGAGAACGACATCGGTCCGGGACCGCGAACATAGAGCGCGGCGCTGGCTGCAGCCACGACACCGATCACAATGACGCTGCCGAGAATGCGACGTGCGGCGGGCGTCATGACTTCTTCCTTTCGGCGATCGCATCGCGGTCGATCGGCATCCTCCGCAGCGCAACGCCAGTCGCGGCATAGATCGCATTGCGCAGTGCCGGCGGTCCGCCGATCACGCCGCACTCGCCTATGCCGCCGGGCGCCTCGCCGCTCTTGATGAGGTGGATATTGATTTTCGGCATCTGGTCGATCCGAAGCATGCGATAGTCGTGGAAATTGGACTGCTGCACGCGCCCCTTCTCGATGGTGATGTCGCCATAGAGCGCGGCGGTGAGGCCGAACACGATGCCGCCTTCGATCTGCGCCACGATGGTGTCGGGATTGACAGCGATGCCGGTGTCGACCGCCACGTTGACCTGACGCAGACGGATCTCGCCCTGAGAATCCACCTCCGCTTCGACCACAGTCGCGATCGAAGTATCGAAGGTGGGCTGGATGCTCACGCCGCGTCCGACGCGCGCTGGCAGCGGCTGACCCCAGTTGGCCTTCTCCGCCGCGAGATTGAGGGCCGCCAGCATCCGTGGTGCCTTGCCGAGCAATTCACGCCGGAACACGACGGGATCCTTGCCGGCCTTGCGAGCGAGCTCATCCATGAAGCTCTCGATCGCGAACACGTTATTGTTCGGGCCGACGCCGCGCCAGAAGCCGGTCGGCACCGCCGGTGGTTCGACACGGACATATTCACACTGGAAATGCGGGAAGTCGTAGGGCTGGTCCGCGGCACTATCGATGGCGTCGATGTCAATGCCCTTCTGGAACGCAGGCGGCAGCCAACGCGCGATCACGGCCGAGCCTGCGATCTTGTACTTGAAGCCGACCACTTTGCCGTTGGACAGTGTCGCCGAAATGTTGTCGCGATAGACGGGGCGATAAATGTCGTGCTGGATGTCCTCTTCGCGGGTCCACACCACCTTGACCGGTCCATTGACCTGTTTGGCGATGCGCACCGCCGCCACGACCATGTCGGGCTCAAGCCTCCGGCCGAAGCCGCCGCCAATCATGTGCTGATTTACTGTGACCTTGTCGATCGGTAGGCTCGCGGCCTTGGCGGCTTCGGATTGCACCCGCGACATGATCTGCGTGCCCGTCCAGACCTCGCAGGAATCACCCTTGAAGTGCACCGTGCAATTCAAGGGCTCCATGGTCGCGTGCGCAAGGAACGGCATCTCGTAGGACGCGTCGATCCGTTCGCCGGTCGCGAGACCCTTGGCGATGTTGCCGACGGATTTGGCGATTACGCCGTCCGTCTCGCTGGCCGTGCGCAAATGCGCCCAGATGTCCTTCGAACTGATCTTCGCGTTGGGCCCTTCGTCCCAGGTGATGTCGAGTGCTTCGAGCCCAGACTTGGCGGCCCACATGTGGTCGCCGACCACGGCCACGAGGTCGTCGAGCACCACGATCTGCCGCACGCCCGGAATCTTCTTCGCCGCGCGGTCATCGACCTTGGCGACTTTGCCGCCGAACACCGGGCATTGTGCCAGTGTCGCGAATGTCATGCCCGGCACCATCGCGTCGATACCGTAGATCGTCTTGCCGTTGACCTTGTCCGGCGTGTCGAAGCGCTTCAGCGGCTTGCCGATCACCGAGAAGTCTTTCGGGTCCTTGAGCGCGACGTCCTTCGGCGGCGTGAGTTTGCCGGCGGCGTCGCACAACTCGCCATAGGACAATTTGCGCCCGCTGGCCGTATGCATCACTTGCCCATTCGACGCCGTGCAGCTCGCAGGTTCGACCTGCCACTGTTCGGCTGCGGCTTGCACCAGCATCGCACGCGCGGTTGCCCCGGCATTGCGCAGCGGTTTCCAGAATGCGCGCACCGAAGTCGATCCGCCGGTCGCCTGGATGATGAAAATTGGATTGCCGTAGAGCTTGTCGCTGGGCGGTGCATGTTCCAGCGTGATCTGCGCATATTCGGCGTCGAGCTCTTCGGCGAGGATCATGGCGATGGCGGTATAGATGCCTTGCCCCATCTCGACTTGCGGCATCACCAGTGTCGTCTTGCCGGTAGTGTCGATGCGGATGAAGGCGTTGGGGGCGAATTTGCCCTCCGTCGTATCGGGAGGTTGCGTCGGCTCATTGGCCGCGCGGACCGGAAGCTGGAAGGCAAACATAAAGCCACCGGCAAAGGCGCCAGCGAGCAGATTGCGCCGTGACAGGCCAGAAGGCTTGTTTGCAGGACTGGCCGCGACAAGCATGTTGTCTGCAAGTTTCATGACCGACTCCTAGGTTTGCCGTTCGGAGGCAGCATGCTTGATGGCTTCACGCACCCGGACATAGGTGCCGCAGCGACAGATATTTCCGGCCATGGCGGCATCGATGTCAGAATCGTCTGGGGTCGGCGTAGAAGCGAGGAGCGCGGCCGCCGACATGATCTGCCCGGACTGGCAGTAACCGCATTGAATGACTTCGAGATCGAGCCAGGCCTTCTGCACCTTGGCGCCGACCGGTGTGGTGCCGACGCCTTCGATTGTGGTGATGGCGCGTCCGCTCACCGCACTGACCGGCAGCAGACAGGAGCGCACGGCCTTGCCGTCGACATGCACGGTGCATGCCCCGCATAGCGCAACGCCGCAGCCGAATTTTGTGCCGGTCATGCCGAGAATATCGCGCAGCACCCAGAGCAGGGGCATGTCGTCTGGTGCGTCGAAGGACTTCTGCTCGCCGTTGATATTGAGATTTGCCACAGTGAGACCCCCGTTTGCTCGACTCGATGATGCAATGGCGAATGGTTCGTCATCGACCAACGACGGTACTATAGGCGTACGGTCATCATTTCAAAAGCAGCAATAAGATGCAGCAGGACTATACATTGGTTTGTATGTCGCGCGAGCGTGTCTGTCGGATAAATCGCGGTAAAATCTGCGCGACGTCATCCGACGCCCTCTTCGTGGGCGTCGGATGACTTTTATTCAAAAGAATATTGCGGTTGCGTTAGGCTCGGCCTGCCCGAAAAACGTTACGCAATCTGCCGACTGTGGGGCTAGTACCGCTCCGGCACATACATTTCGGCTGGCACCGGCGTGCGGTGATAGTCGGGATTGCGCACGCGTGCAGGCAGGACCACGGGCGGATGCTCGACCTCCTGATAGGGAAGCTGTTCGAGCAGATGCGCGATGCAGTTCAAGCGCGCCTTCTTCTTGTCGACGGCCTGCACCACATGCCACGGGGCTTCCGGAATATGCGTATGCTCGAGCATCGCTTCCTTGGCTTTGGTGTATTGCTCCCAGCGGGTGCGCGCCTCGACATCCATCGGGCTGAGCTTCCACTGTTTGAGCGGGTCGGCGATACGCATCGAGAAGCGCAAGTGCTGCGCTTCGTCGGTGATCGAGAACCAGTATTTGACCAGGATGATGCCCGAGCGCACCAGCATGCG
The DNA here is from genome assembly GCF_021044645.1 of Tardiphaga sp. 37S4. Lineage (NCBI taxonomy): Bacteria > Pseudomonadati > Pseudomonadota > Alphaproteobacteria > Hyphomicrobiales > Nitrobacteraceae > Tardiphaga > Tardiphaga sp. 37S4. The sequence continues at coordinate 915,171 of NZ_CP088008.1, forward strand.
TTCGAATTCCGGCACCGAGCGGAAGAATTCCTCCACGTCATCTTCGGTGCAGAAACCCATCACGCGCTCGACGCCGGCGCGGTTGTACCAGCTACGATCGAACAGCACGATCTCGCCGCCGGCGGGGAGATGCGAGACGTAACGCTGGAAGTACCATTGGGTGCGTTCGCGCTCATTCGGCGCGGGGAGTGCGGCAACGCGGCAGACGCGCGGATTAAGCCGCTGGGTGATCCGCTTGATAACGCCACCCTTGCCAGCGGAATCGCGACCCTCGAAGATCACCACGACCTTGAGCTTGTTCTGCTGCACCCAGCTCTGCAGCTTCACCAATTCGCCCTGCAGGCGGAACAGTTCCTTGAAATAGAGGCGTCGCTCGATGGTCTCCGCCGGGCTGTGGTCGGACATTTCGTTGGTCAGGGCGTCGAGACGATCGTCGTCGATCTCGAGCTCGAGTTCTTCATCGAAGCCGTCCAGCATCTCTGCACGAATGCGGTCGTGGATTGCTTGCGCGTCGTCGAGGGAATGTTCGGTCATGGCAGCTCCGCTTGTATCGAATGGGTTCACGGTTATGGACCGATGCAAATGTCAGCGGTGTGACACTGCCTCCCAGGCCCGGGGCGAATGGGCAAATGGGCCCCAATGGGTCTCGCCGCCGCTGTCCATGCAGGACGGGGTACCGCAAGCCGAAATTCAACTACGCGTGATTGGCGCTACCTTGAGAGCCAAGCGTGCGCATCTGAGGTCGCGGGGCTCGTTGACCAAGGACAAATGTGATGAATAAATTCATTCTGTTGGGCGCCGCTTTACTGATCGCCGGCACTGCGAGCTGGACCGCGCAGGCCAAAGACGGGCATAGCGCTGCCAGCAAGCATCGACGGATCATGTCCTCTCACGCGCGGTATGAGGGAAGCGCCCCCGTAACGGTCTATCGCGGATTTGGTGCCGGCCCCGGTTCATATGGATACAGCGCGCCATATGGATATGGCGGCGGTTCATACGGCGGAGATGACAATGCGGAAGGCCGAACGAGCGGCGGCTAGGAGGGCTTGGCAGTTTTGGCTGCTAACCCACTCGCAGACGGAATATGCGGCGCTGCGCCAGGTCTCAGGTGGCAGCGCAGCGCCGTGTGCAAACCCATCATAACTTGTACGCCGTGCGGAAGCCGCCCCAATGGCGTCCCTGTATGCGCACAGGCACGTCGATCTCGCGCATCATCACGGTCTGACCGTTGCCCATGTCGCGGGCATAACTCTGGATCAGGTAGGAACGTGTATTGCGACCGGCGGCCAATCCAGCCGGATCGTTGAAGATGCGGCGGTTGCGGCAGTTGGCAGTGTTCCAGCTCGCATCGCCTGGGCGCTGCGGCTTCGAATAGATGCTGTTATGCACCGGTAGATAGCCGTTGCGGTCGATCATGGCGCAGAACGCCATGCGGGTGTCCTTGGCCAGAAACGCGTCCTGGAATTCGGGCAGTGCGCGATCGGCCCAGCCGAGAATCTTTGTCCGGTACTGTACCGGACTGGAGCCAGGGATTTCGACGTAGTTGTCGTCGAACATGTCGTCGATACTGATAGCACCGGATGCAATACCGTCGGCAAAGATCTTGTTGAGCAGTGCGCCGGCGTCGATGGCGCGGGTGACGAATTCGGTGTTCTCGTCATGGATCGCCCATAGTCGGTCTTCGATCCGGCTGATGAGAGCCCCGTCGGGCGCGACGAACAGTGCCTGTGCGCCGGCGGGGGAATGTTCGGCAATGCGCAGGCGGCAGGGGCCGACCTCGCTGAGTTCAGCAGCAACGATGTCGTGCAACGGAAGCCGGTTCGCGTCCGGTCCGCCGATGAGAATGCCGTCCATCGAGATTTCATAGACCGGCGCGCTGATCTGGCCGCCGCGTGCCTGAAGATCGACGTTGAGGTGACATGGCAGCTTTTCGCGTCGTCGCTCGTCTTCGCGCTCGCTTTGTTTGAGCAGTACCGCGCAGCGCGACTTCAGCCGTGAGGCAAACATCGTGACGGCCTGGCCGGCCTGCGCGACATGCTCGCCATGGGCAGCCGCTTCCTTTGCAGCGCTATCGATTTCCGCGGCACTGTTGCCGACCGAGACGATGAATTGCGAGGCGGTGGTGGCGTTGTGCGACATCTCGCTGGTCGTTGCGTTCTGCTCGGCGACCGCGCCGTTGACATTGGCAAAAACCGGGCGGATCGCGTCGATGGCGGTGGAGATGCGATGCACCGCATCGACCGAACTCGCTGCGTCGCGCTGCAGGGTGTCGATCTTCTTCCTGATCTCTTCGGTGGCGTTCTGAGTCTGCACTGCCAGCGCCTTGACCTCGGTGGCGACGACCGAGAAACCGCGGCCTGCAGCGCCGGCGCGTGCCGCCTCGATGGTCGCGTTCAGCGCGAGCATCGTTGTCTGCCGGGCAATCTGCGCGATCAACTCCAACACATTGCTGATTGCAGCGGAGGAGTCGCGCAGGCGGTCCACATTGGCGCTGGCTTCATGGGCGGCGGCGCCGGCCTCGTCCGCGAGCCGGCTGGCATCGCGCACCTGGGTGCCGATGCCCTCGGCCGAATGGGTGAATTTGTCGGCGGCCTGCGCAAAGGTTGTGGCGGTGGATTGCGCGGCGCTGCTGCGGTCGGCCAGCACGTCGGTGCGGGCGCGGATGGCGGAGAGGGTGGCGGCGGTCGATTCGGCGCCGCCGGCGACGGATGTCGCGGCACGCTCGAGCTGGCGGATAAGCGCGCCCAGCTCGAGTTCCAGCAACTCAAGGATGTCCCGAGCGGTATCTGGTTCAGGATGCTGCGGTGCCACAGAAGGTGCTGTGTTTTCAGCAATCATCACCACTTCAGCCGCTTCCGGCCGCCGCTTGCGGAACAGTCCAAACGCCATCGGTGACCCCAATGAATACAATCTATGCGGGTAACCTTGCACCTCGGCGTGAAGTGATGGTTAAGGTCGGTCGCGGTATTGCGAAGATCTGCCGGATTCGGCTGCAAATTTTTGATTTTGCCGATTTCGCGGCCTATAACCCCGCGCCGCAGCCCTAACTACCCTGACGCTTCAAGAGAGACCGCATGGCCGGACATTCCCAATTCAAGAACATCATGCATCGCAAGGGCCGGCAGGATGCCCAGAAGTCCAAGCTGTTCAGCAAGTTGGCGCGCGAAATCACCGTCGCTGCCAAGATGGGGACGCCCGACCCGTCGATGAATGCCCGGCTGCGCTCCGCCGTGATAGCCGCCCGGCAGGAGAACATGCCGCGCGACAACATCGAGCGCGCCATCAAGAAGGCGATCGGTAGCGACGGCGAGAACTACGATGAAATCCGCTACGAGGGCTACGGCCCCGGCGGCGTCGCCGTCATCGTCGAGGCGCTGACCGACAACCGCAATCGCGCCGCCTCCGACATCCGTTCCTACTTCACCAAATCCGGCGGCAATTTGGGCGAAACCGGCTCAGTTTCCTTCATGTTCGACCATGTCGGCGTGATCGAATATGACGCCGACAAGGCCTCGGCCGATGACATGCTCGAAGCCGCCATCGAGGCTGGCGCCGACGACGTCGTGTCGGGCGAGGGCGGCCATGAGGTCTATGCCTCGCAGGAAACCTTTCGCGAAGTTGCCAAGGGACTGGAAGCCAAATTCGGCGAAGCCCGCAAGGCGGCGGTGATCTGGAAGCCGCAGAACACGCTCTCGGTCGATGACGAGACCGGCGAAAAGCTGATCAAGCTGATGGACCTGTTGAACGAGCATGACGACGTGCAGAACGTCTATGCCAACTTCGAGGTGTCCGACGCGCTGATGGCCAAGATGGGCGGCTGAGCAGGGGCTCAGCTTCCCTCTCTTTCCTTTGGGACGGCTTCGCGTTTCTATTTCGTTCCCTGCCCTCCGGCGTTATCCCTGTGGGATGACAAACCCTCCGATTCGCCCTCCTGTCCGTATCATCGGCATCGATCCGGGCCTGCGCCGCACCGGCTGGGGCGTGATCGAGATCGATGGCAACCGGCTGACCTATATCGGCTGCGGTTCGGTGGAACCGCCGGACAATCTGCCGTTGGCAAGCCGGCTGCTCGGCATTCATGAAGGTCTCGCCAAGATCCTCGGCGACTTCCAACCGGCCGAAGCTGCGGTGGAGCAGACCTTCGTCAACAAGGACGGCGTCGCGACGCTGAAGCTCGGCCAGGCGCGCGGCATCGCCATGATGACGCCGGCGATGTTCGGCATTGCCGTCGCCGAATACGCGCCCAATCAGGTGAAGAAGACCGTGGTCGGCGCGGGCCACGCCGACAAGAACCAGATCCAGGTGATGCTGAAGATCCTGCTGCCGAAGGCTGAGCCGAAATCCGCCGATGCGGCCGACGCGCTGGCCATCGCCATCACCCATGCGCATCACCGTCAGAGCACGGCACTGCGCCTCAAGGTCGTCGGCGCGTGATCGGCAAGCTCAAAGGCCTGATCGACAGCTATGGCGAGGACTATGTGATCCTCGACGTACAGGGCGTGGGTTATCAGGTGCATTGTTCCGCTCGCACGCTGCAGGCACTGCCGCAGGCGGGCGAAGCTGCGGTGCTCGCCATCGAAACCTATGTCCGCGAAGACCAGATCAAGCTGTTCGGATTCCGCAGCGATATGGAGCGCGAATGGTTTCGCCTGCTGCAGACCGTGCAGGGCGTTGGTGCCAAGGTCGCGCTCGCCGTGCTCAGCACGCTGCCGCCGGCCGACCTCGCCAACGCTATCGCGCTGCGCGACAAGACGGCCGTGGCGCGCACGCCGGGCGTCGGTCCTAAAGTGGCCGAGCGCATCGTCAGCGAATTGAAGGACAAGGCGCCGGCCTTTGCGTCCGTCGATCCGGTGGTCGCGCAACTCGCCGGTGCGATGGACGACAACCGCGCACCAGGCGCCGTCAGGGATGCGATCTCCGCGCTGGTCAATCTCGGCTATGGCCAGCCACAGGCGGCGGCCGCCGTCGCAGCCGCGTCGCGCAGCGCAGGCGAGGGTGCGGAAACGGCGCAACTCATCAAGCTCGGGCTGAAGGAATTGGCGAAGTGAGCCTGGCCAGAATCGCCCGTGTGATCGGCATTGTCGCGATCTTCGGTATTGTCGGTTCGCTATCCGTGGCTGCGCTCGTATCGTTGCTCGTCGTCGGTCTGGGTGCGTCGATCCTGCAATTGATTTTCTCTGTCGCCGATCTCGATGGTTTCAGATCGCTTGTCTCGATTGCACTGTGGCTGCTGGCATTCGTTGCTGCATTGGCGGCGCTGCTGCCGTCGCTCGGTGCCGGCGTCGTCTTCGCGCTGTCGGCCGTCTATGCCGGACAAAACGCGATCTGGATGGCGTGGCTTGCTGCGGCCGTCGGCATTGCCGGCTTCATCGGGTTTGGAATGTTCGTTCAGCCCTCGGAATCGTCGGCGGTGATTTTGCCCGGCGTTCGATCACTCACGCAGGCGCTGTCACTGTCCGCATTGCTCGCGGGCATTGCCGTGATTCCAGCCAGCCTGTGCTGGTGGTTCGCGCGGCCGTTGCACCGTGGTAACGTCGCATCATGAATACGCCACCCGATCGCATGGTTACACCTGAGCGCCGCTCCGACGATGTCGGTGACACCACGCTGCGCCCGCAGTCGCTGTCCGACTTCGTCGGCCAGGCGCAGGCGCGCGCCAATCTGCAAATCTTTATCGATGCCGCCCGCAAGCGCGGCGAGGCGCTGGATCACACATTGTTTGTGGGGCCGCCCGGCCTCGGTAAGACCACGCTGGCGCAGATCGTGGCGCGCGAGCTCGGCGTCGGATTTCGCGCGACATCCGGTCCCGTCATCGCCAAGGCCGGCGATCTCGCGGCATTGCTGACCAATCTCGAAGAGCGCGATGTGCTGTTCATCGACGAGATCCACCGTCTCAGCCCTGCAGTAGAGGAAGTGCTCTATCCCGCGATGGAGGACTTCCAGCTCGATCTCATCATCGGCGAAGGCCCTGCGGCACGCTCGGTGAAAATCGAACTATCGAAATTCACGCTGGTCGGCGCGACCACCCGTGCGGGTCTGCTGACGAATCCGCTGCGTGATCGTTTCGGCATTCCGCTGCGGCTGAATTTCTACACGATCGACGAGCTCGAAAAGATCGTCACGCGCGGCGCCCGCGTGCTGGACATCGGCATGACCCCTGAAGGCTCTAACGAGATTGCGCGCCGCGCCCGCGGCACGCCGCGCATCGCCGGGCGTCTGTTGCGCCGTGTGCGTGACTTTGCCTCCGCTGCGGATGCGTCAGCGATTGACCGCAAAATCGCCGACCACGCGCTGTCCGCACTGGAAGTCGACAGTGCGGGTCTCGATGCCATGGATCGCCGCTATCTCACCACCATCGCCATGAACTATGCTGGTGGCCCCGTTGGTGTCGAGACCATGGCGGCCGCGCTGTCCGAGCCGCGTGATGCCATCGAGGACATCATCGAGCCCTATCTGATCCAGTGCGGCTATCTGCAGCGCACCCCGCGTGGGCGTCTGCTCACCTCGCATGCGTTCAAGCATCTCGGACTGAGTGAACCGAAACGGGACGAGAGCCAGATCGGATTGTTCGGTTCGGGCGACGAGGAGTAGTTCGCAATGACTGACAAGATCATCGGCGTCGTCGCTGCGCTGATCCGCGATGACGCAGGGCGCATGCTGGTGGTGCGCAAGCGCGGCACCGAGGCCTTCATGCAGCCGGGCGGCAAACGCGATGCCGGCGAGAACGATCTGGCCGCGCTGGAGCGCGAGATCAGCGAGGAGCTCGGCTGCCGGATGGTGCCGGGTTCTGCGCAAGCGCTCGGACAATTCAACAGCGTCGCCGCGAATGAGCCGGGATGGCGGGTGCAGGCAAGCGTCTATGCGGTCAAAGTGGATGGCGCGATCGAGCCCCAGGCCGAGATCGCCGAAGCGATTTGGATCAATCCAACTGCGCCTGAGGCTATTATCCTGGCGCCATTGACGCGTGATCATGTGCTGCCACTCGCAGCTCACGGCTTTTCGTTATGACGGGTGCTACGACCTTCCATCTCGGCGACGCCATCGCCGACGGCCTGCATCGCATGCAGGCAAATCTTTCGTTTGGCTTCGGTAATTCTCAGATAGCAGGCTTGCCCAATATTGGCGGCCGCTAGGCCTGAACCGTCGATGCGGCGATCTCGTCCAGTACTTCGGTCAATCGGTCTACGGCCCAATCCACCTGTGACTCGTTGATAATCAAGGGCGGCGCAAAGCGTATCGTGTTCCGGTGAGTATCTTTGGTCAGCACGCCCGCCTGAAGCAAGCGGCTGATCACCGTACCGGCACTAGCCATGTTGCGGTGTAACTCGACCCCCGCAAACAAACCGCGACCGCGCACCTCGCGAATGATCGGATTTTTGATCGCGGAGAGCCGATCGAGGAGATGCGCGCCGACAGTCGCGGCGCGTTCAATCAATCGCTCGTCGATCAGTGTGTCGAGGGCGGCTAATCCAACCGCTGATGCAATCGGGTTGCCTCCGAACGTGCTGCCGTGGTCACCCGGAGTGAAAACCTGCATGACCTCGCGACGGGCGAGGAAAAGCGAAACCGGCAACATCCCGCCGCCGAGCGCCTTGCCGAGCATCAGACCGTCGGGTGTTACTCCTTCATGCTGACACGCGAGCAGACGTCCGGTGCGTCCCAGACCGCTCTGGATCTCGTCGCACAGCAGCAGCACGTTGTTCGCCTTGCAAATGCGCGCGACCTCAGCGAGATATCCAGGGGGCGGCACATTGATCCCGCCTTCGCCTTGAATTGGTTCGACCAAAAAGGCCGCGGTGTCAGGGGTAATGGCCGCGGCGAGCGCCGACGCATCGCCGAACGGCACGCGCGTGAAGCCGGGCGGGAACGGCCCGAAGCCGTCGCGATATTGGGCTTGCGAAGAAAAGCCGACGATCGAGATGGTGCGGCCGTGGAAATTTCCTTCCGCGACGATGATTTCGGCCCGGTCAGTCGGCACTCCCTTGACCCTGTAGGCCCATTTACGTGCCGCCTTGAGCGCCGTCTCGACGGCTTCCGCGCCGCTGTTCATCGGCAACGCGGCGTCCATACCGGTAAGTGCACAAGCCTTCGCGAGGAAAGGCCCCAGCCGATCGCTGAAATAAGCGCGCGAAATCGTATCCAGGCGTCGTGCCTGTTCTGTCAGCGCCTTGACGAGGCGCGGATGGCAATGGCCGAAGCTCGCCGCCGAATATGCGCCCATCATGTCGATGTAGCGTCTGCCAGCCTCGTCCCACACGTAGACACCAGCCCCGCGGACGATCGTGACCGGCAACGGTGCATAGTTTCCTGCGCCAAAACGGGCTTCGAGACTGGCGAAATCAGTCATGACAAGCGCTCCTGCCGCGTTCCTCCCCCGCACCGGTTCGGCATGCCATCCCGACCGTTGGTGAGGGCGCACAAGCACAACTACATCGTGAGATCACCGCTCATGGCGCGCTCTCCCGATTGGGCGCGCGTAAGGCGATGCGCACCTTAGTTCTGATGTAGGAAGGCCGACGCAGAAAAAACAGGTGCGAGGGCTCAAGACAGGCACCGCCACCTCTCCCGTTCTGCTATAATCCGTTCATGACGATCGGGATTACCGGGCCCGAACGGAAGACGCCAGGGCGAAACGCCGTGGTCGGGGTGATTGTGACTGCCATCTTCTCCGGAATTTGCCTGATCCTTCTCGCGATTGTCGGCGACTTCCTGGTCGACTGGATGTGGTTCTCCGCGGTCGGCTATTCGCAGGTTTTTTGGACATCGATCGGCGCGAAAGCCGCAGTCTTTTCTGTCGTCTTCGCGGCAACTGCCGTCATTGCGTGGGCGAACGCCCGGCTGGCACTTTTTCTTGTCCGACGGCGGCGAGGCCGGCTTCCCGTCGACTTCGACTGGAAGCTCGCGGCCACCGCGGTGCCGCCCGATCCGTTCGAATTCATACGCGATCGGTTGCCATGGCGCCTTGCCATCGCTGGCGGCGCCGGATTCCTCGCTCTGCTTGTCGCATGGGAGGAGGTCGGCAACTGGAGCATCATTCTGCAGTTCCTCTATCAGGTGCCATATGGCGCGAATGATCCGCTGTATGACAAGGATATTGGATTCTATCTGTTTTCTCTGCCCGCCTATATCGGCATCAAGAATTGGGCATTGCTAACGCTATTCATGAGCGCACTTCTCGCCGCAGTGATCTATTGGCTGCATGGTCAGATCGAATACCAGGTCCAGCGGTGGTCGATATCACCGCCAGCGGTTGCTCACGGCTCGGCGCTGCTCGGCTTGCTCTTTGTGGTGAAGGCATGGTCCTACGGACTCGACCGCTATTTGCTGCTCTACGGAGACAATGGCGTAGTGGTTGGCGCGAGCTACACCGATGTCCACGTTCAGCTACCCGTTCTCTGGTTGCTGATCGGGCTTTCGATCGTTGCGGCATGCGCCGCGTGGGCGAACCTGTGGGCGCGTACCTACTGGCTCCCCACTGCCGCGATGTTGCTCGTCTTCGGGGGCGCTTTCCTGCTGTCCGGCGTGATCCCGACGCTGTTTCAGCGCTTCTACGTGAAACCGAACGAACTGGAACTGGAGCGGCCCTACATCGAGCGCAGCATCCGTCTGACCAGGGAAGCCTATAATCTCGACAAGATCGCCGCCAAGCCCTTTCCTGCCGAACAGGACCTTACCTTCGCGACACTCGAAGCCAACAAGGCGACCATCGAGAACATCAGATTGTGGGACGGGCAGCCGCTAGCCGATACCTACGCCCAGCTGCAGGAGATACGCACCTACTACAAATTAAGTGACCTGGATGTCGACCGCTACTGGCTTCGCGGCACCTACCAGAGCGTGATGCTGTCGGCACGCGAGCTCAGATCCTCACTGCTACCGCCGAACGCCCAGACGTGGGTCAACCTCCACCTGCTGTTCACCCACGGCAATGGAGCGGTGATGAGCCCGGTAATGCACAAGAGCGCTGAAGGGCTCCCGCTGCTTTACCTGCGGGATATTCCTCCCGTTGCGGACGGCGGTCCCGAGATCCGCGAACCGCGCATTTATTATGGACAAGAGGAGAGCAACTACGTTGTCGTCAGGACGACCACGCCGGAATTCGACTATCCGAAGGGGAGTGAAAACGCATACACGGTCTACGACGGTGCCGGTGGCGTACCGCTGACGGGTATGGTGCGAAAAATCATCTTCGCTCACCACTTCAACGACATGAATCTGCTGCTCTCCAGCTACATCACCGACGACAGCCGGATCATGATTCGGCGCAATATCGGGGAACGGCTACGCACGATTGCCCCGTTCCTCAGCCTCGACCACGATCCCTATCTGGTCATCAGCGAGGGGCGGATGTTCTGGATCCAGGACGCCTATACAACCAGTAACTATTTCCCCTCTGCGCAGCCTGCGCCCGGCCGCAATCTGAATTACATCCGCAATTCCGTGAAGGCCGTCATCGACGCCTATAACGGCAGTGTCGACTTTTATCTGATGGACCAGGCGGACCCGATCGTAGCCACCTACCAGCGAATCTTTCCGGGGCTATTCAAGCCGTTTGCGGCAATGCCGTCCGATCTGCAAAAGCACATTCGCTATCCAGAGGACCTCTTCCTGATTCAGGCGCAGCTTTACCAGACCTATCACATGGCATCTGCCGACGTTTTCTATAACCGGGAGGATCTTTGGCAGTTTCCGCGCCAGCCGGCCGGCGACGGCGTCGCGCCGATGGTCCCTTACTACATTGTGATGCGGCTGCCCGGAGAAACCCAGGCCGAGTTCTTTATCATGATCCCCATGGTGCCAAGCCGACGCGACAATATGATCGCATGGCTGGCAGCGCGCTGCGACGCTCCCGACTATGGAAAATTGATCGTCTACGAATTTCCCAAGGAGAAGCTCGTCTACGGACCGTTCCAGATCGAGGCGCGCATTCATCAGAACACGGAGATCTCCCAGCAAATATCGTTGTGGAACCAGATGGGTTCACGGGTGATCCGCGGAAACCTGCTGGTGATCCCGATCGAGAATTCGATCCTGTACGTGTCGCCGCTGTACCTGCGCGCGGTCCACGGACACTTGCCGGAACTCAAGCGCGTGATCGCCGCCTACGGCGAGCATGTCGTCATGAAAGAGACGCTTGCCGAGGCCTTGTCCGCGCTCTTCATCGAAACTAACGCGTCGCCGACATCGCTGGGTGCTGCGACGGAAATGCCACGTGCGAGCCCTGCGGAAAATAGGGCGCAGGAGGCGCTTGATCGCTATAACGAGGCAATGAAGCTGTTGAGGTCTGGGGATTGGGCAGGCTTCGGCACGCAGATCGACGCGATGCGCGGTCTTTTGGAGAAAATGAGCCGGGAATCGGCCGGACACTGACCAACGCCGGCTGATTGTCATTCGACAAAGAGGTGCGCGTTCCCGCAACCAAGATTCCAGGTGCATCCCAAGCAAGGTTCAAGCCCAAAGCGATTGTCGCTTGCTGAGGAAGGTGCCTCCGTGCAAGACGATTACTCCCCGGAGTGTGATAAGAGGAATCTCCCTGTGACAGCCTCTCTTGATGGCGAAATTCGCGACGGTCGTCATCATATGCGGGTCCGCGTTTATTTCGAAGATACTGACGCCGGCCAGATTGTTTATCACGCAAACTTTCTGCGTTTCATGGAACGCGGCAGAACGAATTACTTGCGTTTGCTCGGAACGAGTCAACAAGAGCTGCTGAAAGAAGCGCGAGAGGATACGCCCGGCTTTGCCTTCGTTGTTCGTTCGATGAAAATTGATTTTCTAAAACCGGCAGTCCTGGACGATCTGCTTGACGTCGTCACGGTTCCACAAGAGGTGAGGGGCGCCTCGATCATGCTGGGTCAGGAAGTGCGCCGCGGCGATGAGTTGCTGCTTGAGGCCAAGGTCAAGGTGGCCTTTGTCTCCGGCGGCCGCGCCAAGCCGATCCCGAAAGCGCTGCGGATTGCCATGAAGGCCGATCAGATTTAGCAATCGCCCCATAGGTGAAACGGCATCGACTCCGCATGCGGCAGGGCTACAATCCCTGCAACATCGCAAAGCCGAGGGTCCCATGTCGCGTCCACCGTTTCCGCCCTTCACCCGAGAGACCGCCGCCCAGAAGGCCCGCATGGCCGAGGACGCCTGGAATTCACGCGATCCGGTGAAAGTGTCGCTCGCCTATACCGAGGACTCGACTTGGCGCAATCGCGGCGAGTTCTTTCAGGGGCGCCCGGCGATCGTCGAATTCCTCACCCGTAAATGGGCGAAGGAGCACGAATATCGGCTGATCAAGGATTTGTGGGCGTTCGACGGCAATCACATTGCCGTGCGCTTTCAATATGAATGGCACGATGACGCCGGCAACTGGCATCGCTCCTATGGCAATGAGCAATGGGAGTTTGACGAGGCCGGCCTGATGCGCCGCCGCGAGGCGAGCATCAACGATGTGGCCATTGCTGAGAAGGATCGCCGTTTCCTGTGGCCGGCGCCGGGGCCGCGTCCAGTCGATGTGCCGGGTCTCGGCACGGACCCGTTCTAACTAAAGCGAACCGCTATCGACCACGAATTCGACGCGCTCGGCGACGAAGCGCGAATGCGTAGCGCTGAGCGGCGTGCCGTCGGCATCCACATCGATGGAATCGACAATCAAGATCGGACGCCCGAGGGCGACACCAAGCCGTGTCGCATCGGTCGCGTCGATGATCCCCGCGGTGACCTTCGTCGAGGCGCGGCGATAGTCCTTGATGCCGTAATGCGCCAGGGCCTTAGTCATCGAGCGCACGCGCTCATAGACCTTGCCGAAATCGGGAAAGCGTTCGGCCGACAGCCAGTTGGTGCCGACGCAGATCGGCGTCTTGTCCGCCAACCGCAAGGCTTCAATGCGGATCAGCGGAGCGCCGGCTTTGAGGCCAAGCTGCCTGGCGAGATCGCGTGTTGCCACATCGTCCCAGGCTCCGATCAATTGCGCTTGCGGCTCGCGCCCGCCGGCACCGGCAATTTCCGAGAAGCGGGTGCGTGATCGCAGGGGATATGCAAGCTTTGGCGATTCCACATAGGTGCCGCTGCCGCGCTCGGCGCGCACCATGCCGCGTTCGGCCAGGGTCGCGAGCGCGCGGCGCACGGTGTGCCGATTGACGCGGTAGATGTCAGCCAGTTCGGTCTCGCCGGGCAGCTTTTCGCCAGCGCCATAGCGGCCATCTGCAATGCCGCGCTCGATGCCGTCGGCGACGTGCCGCCACAATGCAACGCCTGTTGGCTTGTCCTGAATGGTCACAAAATCGGTCCCGGAATGATGTCGACCACGCATTAGCGAAAAATCGTGCCGCTGTCACGAAACGGTCATTGCCTCCGCCTATAAAGTTGTCTAGTAAATCATACAACTTGTTGAGCGGCGGTGACATGACTTCATCCTCCCTGAACCACCAGCAGGCCCGGCGCCGTGAGGCGATGGGGGTCCTTGGGCACTCCGGCACGGCGGATATCGCCGGATATCTCGATGCAGTGGCTGTTCCCGCCCATGAACAACTGCGTCAGCCGGAAAACGGCCTGGTGATGCTGCGCGGCCGGATCGGCGGCGATGGCGCGCCATTCAATCTCGGCGAGGCGACGGTGTCGCGTGCCGCTGTACGGCTTGCCAGCGGCGAGGTTGGCTTCGGTTACACACTCGGTCGTGACGGCGCGAAGGCACAGCTGATCGCGCTCTGCGATGCACTCATCCAGACCAGTGAATTTTCAGATGCTGTCGAGACCAAGGTGCTCACGCCGCTGCGCGCGCGCGTCGTCGCCGATAGCAAGCGCAAGGCCGCAGAGACGGCGGCAACCAAAGTCGATTTCTACACGCTCGTGCGCGGGGAGGGCTGATCATGACGACAGTTGCGGAAATGCCGGCCGGTTTCGCGGACAAGGTGCTTGCAGCGCAATCGACCTTCCGTTCGGTGATGGATGCGATGGCGCGTCCGGGTACCGTGCAGCGCATTCAGGCTGTTTCGGGCGTGCCCGCGCCAATGATGCGCGGCGCGGCGGCCATCGCGCTCACGCTGTTCGATCAGGATACGCCGGTGTGGCTCGATGCCAAGTTGGCGGCGACGATGGATGTTGCCAAGTGGATCAAGTTTCACACCAGCGCGCCGGTCATCGCCGATCCCGCCGTGTGTGCCTTCGCTGTGGTGGCTGATGCTGCCGCGCTGCCGTCCTTCGAGCACTTCGCCTTCGGCACCGGCGAATATCCGGATCGCTCCACCACGATCGTTCTGCAGGTGGCGAGCCTGACTGAAGGCCCTGCCTATGAGCTGCGCGGCCCCGGTATCGATGGTGCCACAATCCTGCGTGCTGCGATCGGCGTGCCGGATCTGCTAGATCGCCTTGCGCTGAATGCCTCGCTGTTTCCCCGCGGCATCGACCTCGTGCTGGTGTCCGGCGAATCCATTGTCGCGCTACCGCGTACCACGCGTCTTGTCGCGAAGGAGGGCTGAGCATGTATGTCGCCGTCAAGGGTGGCGAACGCGCCATCGAGAATGCGCATCGTCTGCTGGCTCATGAGCGCCGGGGTGATCGCGATGTGCCGGAAGTATCGCTGGCACAGATCTCCAATCAGCTCGGTCTCGCCGTCGATCGCGTGATGACCGAAGGCTCGCTCTATGACCGCGAGCTCGCGGCGCTGGCCATCAAGCAGGCACGCGGCGACATGATCGAGGCGATCTTCCTGCTGCGCGCCTTCCGCGCGACGCTGCCGCGGTTCGGTTCGAGTGAGCCCGTCGATACGTCGCAGATGCAGGTGCGTCGCCGCGTCTCCTCGACCTTCAAGGACATGCCGGGCGGCCAGGTGCTTGGCCCGACCTTCGACTATACGCATCGTTTGCTCGATCCGGTGCTGACCGGCGAATCCTCGCCCGAGCAGCCGGCCATGACCGATGCAGAGCCGGCTGCGATGCCGCGCGTCACCGATATTCTTGGCCGCGACGGCCTGATCGAAGCCTCGCCCGCAGAAGATCCCGAAAAGCCTGTCGGCGATCTCACGCGCGACGCGCTGAGCTTCCCGGCAGACCGTGATCTGCGCTTGCAGAATCTCGCGCGGGCCGATGAAGGCTTTCTTCTGTCGCTCGGCTATTCATCGCAGCGCGGCTATGGCCGCAACCATCCTTTCGCAGGTGAAATCCGCCTCGGCGAGGTCGAGGTTGAATTCATGGCCGAGGATGTTGGCTTCGCGGTGCCGCTGGGATCGATCACGCTGACCGAATGCCAGATGGTCAATCAGTTCAAGGGCTCGGATACCGAGGCGCCGTGCTTCACGCGCGGTTATGGCCTCGCTTTTGGCCAGAGCGAACGCAAGGTGATGTCGATGGCACTGGTCGATCGCACGCTGCGCGCGCGTGAGCTCGGCGAGGACATCAAGGCGCCAGCGCAGGATGAGGAATTCGTCATGTCGCATTCCGACAATGTGCAGGCGACCGGCTTCGTCGAGCATCTGAAGCTGCCGCATTACGTCGACTTCCAGTCTGAGCTTGGCTTGCTCCGCAAGCTGCGCAAGGAATTCGCCGATGCCAACGAGACGCCCGTTGCTCTTCAGGAGGCCGCGGAATGAACGCGCCGACATATAACTTCGCTTATCTGGACGAGCAGACCAAGCGGATGATCCGCCGCGCCATTCTCAAGGCGATCGCGATCCCCGGCTATCAGGTGCCGTTCGCCAGCAGGGAAATGCCGATGCCCTATGGCTGGGGCACCGGCGGCGTGCAGGTCACGGCGGCGATCCTCGGTCCCATCGACAAACTCAAGGTGATCGACCAGGGCTCCGACGACACGACTAATGCGATCTCGATCCGCAAGTTCTTCGAGAAAACTGCCGGCGTTGCCGTGACCACGAGCACGGGCGATGCGACTGTGATCCAGACACGGCATCGCATTCCCGAAGCGACGCTGCAGGCGCATCAGGTGCTGGTCTATCAGGTGCCGATCCCCGAGCCGCTGCGCTTCCTCGAGCCACGCGAGACAGAGACGCGGCGTATGCATGCGCTCGCCGAATACGGCTTGATGCATGTAAAGCTGTATGAAGACATCGCCCGCTTCGGCCATATCGCCACGTCCTATGCCTATCCGGTGAAGGTCAATGCGCGTTACGTGATGGACCCGTCGCCGACGCCGAAATTCGACAATCCGAAGATGGACAATTGCGCGGCGCTGCAGCTGTTCGGCGCCGGCCGCGAGAAGCGCATCTATGCGATCCCGCCTTACACATCGGTGGTGTCGCTGGATTTCGAGGATCATCCATTCGAGCCCTACAAGCACAAGGCCTGCTGTGCACTGTGCAACGCCGAGGATAGCTATCTCGACGAGATCGTCACGGACAACAAGGGCAGCCGGATGTTCGTCTGCTCCGACACCGATTATTGCGAAACGCGGCAATCACAGGGGTATCGCGGCAGCGAGAATGCTGCGCCCTATGCGGAGAGCGCAAATGCTTGATGTGACAGCGAATTCAACTGTACCGGGGGCGCGCGCGGCTGCGAGTGACGAGCCGTTGCTCGTTGCGGCAAACCTCGGAAAATCTTATGGCCGTCTTGCGGCATGCCGCGACGTGTCCTTCGAACTCTATTCCGGCGAGGTGCTGGCTATCGTCGGCGAGTCCGGGTCCGGCAAATCGACACTGCTGCAGATCCTCTCCGCCCAGTTAGCGCCGACCACCGGCAGCGTCTCCTACCGGATGCGCGACGGCGTGACCCGCGATCTCGCGGCGATGGGCGAAGCCGAGCGGCGCTTCCTGTTTCGCACCGACTGGGGCTTTGTGCATCAGGACCCGGCGATGGGGCTGCGCATGGCGGTCTCGGCCGGCGCCAATGTCGGCGAGCGGCTGATGGCCGTCGGTCAGAACCACTACGGCAAGATTCGTGATACGGCGACCTCGTGGCTCGAGCGCGTCGAGATTTCGCCCGAGCGTATCGACGATGCGCCGCGGACCTATTCCGGCGGCATGCGGCAGCGGCTGCAGATCGCGCGCAACCTCGTCACCGAGCCGCGTCTCGTGTTCATGGACGAACCGACTGGTGGCTTGGACGTATCGGTGCAGGCGCGTTTGCTGGACATGATGCGCACGCTGGTCAGCGAGCTTGGCCTTAGCGCGATCGTTGTGACGCATGATCTCGCGGTGGCGCGGTTGCTGTCGCATCGCGTGATGGTGATGCAGGGCGGTCGCGTGATCGAGACGGGGCTCACCGATCAGGTGCTCGACGATCCCAGAGAGCCCTATACGCAACTGCTCGTTTCCTCGATCCTGCCGGCGTGAGGTCAACATGATTCCGATGATCGATATCCGCAACGCCGAAAAGACCTTCGTCATGCATTTGCAGGACGGCATCCGCCTGCCGGTGGTGCGCAACGTCTCGTTCCATGTCGCGCCCGGCGAATGCGTGGTGCTGTCCGGTCCCTCGGGGGCGGGCAAGTCGTCGATCCTGAAGATGATCTTCGGCAACTATCGCTGCGACGGCGGCACCATCGGCGTGCACCACAACGGTGATGTCATCGATATCGCCACCGCCGAGCCGCGCGAGATCCTGGGTGTGCGCCGGGATACCATCGGCTATGTCAGCCAGTTCCTGCGCGCGGTGCCACGTGTCGCCGCGATCGATGTCGTAGCCGAGCCCCTGCTCGCTGCCGGCGTAACGCGCGCGGAGGCGCGTGCGCGTGCGGGGGCGTTACTTAAACGTCTCAACATTCCCGAGCGGCTGTGGAAGCTGCCGCCCTCGACCTTTTCCGGCGGTGAGCAGCAACGCGTGAATATCGCGCGTGGCTTTATCTCCGATCTGCCGATCCTGTTGCTGGACGAACCGACCGCGTCGCTCGATGCCGCCAACCGGGCCGTGGTCGTTGAACTGGTCGCCGAGAAAAAACGTGCCGGCGTTGCCATGGTTGCCATTGTGCATGACGACGAAGTGCGGCACTTGATCGCCGACCGGCTGGTGGACGTCGCATCCTTCGCCGCTGCTGCTGCCTGAGAAAGAGAACCATGACCGCATCATCGACCGAAACCGTCATCGGCAACGCCAGGATCGTTCTTGCCGACCGCGTGATCGACAAGGGCTGGATCGCCTTCGCTGGTGGACGCATCGCCGAATTCGGCGAGGGTGATGCGCCACGCGGTAGCGACGATGCGCGCGGCGATCTGATTATGCCCGGCCTGATCGAATTGCACACCGATCATCTCGAAGCCCATTTCATGCCGCGGCCAAAGGTGTTCTGGGATCCCATCGCTGCCGTCGTCTCCTATGACGGTCAACTCGCCACGTCCGGCATCACCACGGTGCTCGACTCGGTGCGGGTCGGTTGCGAGGACTCAAGCCAGGGCATCGACAGCTACGCCGGCCTGCTGGTGGATTCGATTGCCTCTGCTGGCGAAGCCAGTCTCCTGCGGGTCGATCATTTCCTGCATTTGCGCTGCGAGATTCCGATGCCAACCGTGGTCGAGGAAGCGAAGGCGCTCTTGGCGAAGCCGAACGTCCGGCTGATGTCGCTGATGGATCATACGCCCGGGCAGCGCCAGTTCCGCGACGAGGAGAAGCTGCGCACCTACTATCGTGGCAAGGGCGGCAAGAGCGATGCCGAGCTCGATGTGATGTTCGCGCAGCGCCTAGCTTGCCAGCAGCAATATGCGGCCGGCAATATGCGGGCGATCGTGGCGCTGGCTCACGAGCGCAATATTCCGCTGGCGAGCCATGACGACACCACGGAAGACAACGTGACCGAAGCCGTTGGAGACAAGGTCTCGGTGGCCGAATTCCCGACGACGCTGGAAGCGGCCCAAGGACTGCACAAGGCTGGCATCGGCATCCTGATGGGAGCGCCGAATGTCGTCCGCAACGGCTCGCATTCCGGCAATATCGCGGCGATCGATCTCGCCCGCGAAGGCATGCTGGATATTCTGTCGTCGGACTATGTGCCGTCGAGCCTTCTGATGGGAGCCCTGCAGCTCTCGAGCAAGGTATCCTTGATAGATCTGGCGAGCGCGATCCGCACCGTGACCAAGCGGCCCGCGGAAGCCGTTGGGCTCATGGACCGCGGCGAGATTGCGGTCGGCAAGCGCGCCGACGTGATCCGCGTCCATGTGGCGCATGAGGTACCGGTGGTGCGCAATGTCTGGCGCGAAGGACATCGGGTGGCATGACCGACACCGCGGCGATATCCGAAGCGCAAGCAGGTCGGATCGGCCCCGGCCGGTTGGTGCTGGTGGTCGGCCCGTCGGGTGCCGGCAAGGATACGCTGATCGGTCTGGCGCAGGCCGCCTGCGCGGATGACGACAATGTGGTGTTCACGCGCCGCGTGGTGACGCGCGAGGCGTCGGAATTCGAGAATAATGCGCAGGTCACGCCGGAGGCGTTCCGTCAGGCACAGGCCAGCGGCGCTTTCGCCGTCCACTGGGAAGCGCATGGACTTTCTTATGCACTTCCGCGCTCGATCGATGATGCGCTTCGCGCCGGCCGCAATGTCGTTGCCAATATCTCACGAACGGTTATCCCGGCGCTACGTGCCGCTTATGAAGATGTCGTCGTAGTGTCGATCACGGCGCCGCCGGAAGTGCTTGCGGCGCGACTTGCGGCGCGGGGACGCTCAACCGATGGGCCGATCGGCGATCGGCTCAAGCGTAGCGTCGAGACATCAGGTGCCGACGTCACGATCAACAATATTGGTGTCGCGGAAGATCATGCGGATGACCTGATACGGGTCATCAGGGGTCAATAGATACGGCGGAGGGCAGTGCGGCCATGTCGGTGATCGAAACCATCGAGCAGCTCGAAGAGATCTACGGCCGTTTCGATGACATCGGCGAAGCATCCACCGCCAAGGTCGCGGACTGTGTAACGGCGCAATATCGCCGGCTGATCGAGGTCTCGCCCTTCGCCGCTCTGGCGACCACTGGCCCGGAGGGGCTGGATTGCTCACCACGCGGCGACAAACCGGGCTTCGTCCGGATCCATGACGAGCGCACCTTGATGATGCCGGACCGCCGCGGCAACAATCGCGTGGACTCTCTGCGCAACATCGTGCGCGATCCCAAGATCGCGCTGCTGTTCCTGATCCCCGGTGCCGGCACCACGCTCCGCATCAACGGGACGGCGCATCTCTCAACGGACCCGGACCTGCTGGCGTCCTTCGCCGTGGAGGAGAAGGCTCCCCGCACGGTGATCGTGATGACGGTCGGGGAGATCTATTTCCAATGCGCCCGCGCCATCGTGCGGTCCGATCTCTGGAACCCTGACAAACGCGTCGATCCGAAGACTCTGCCGACGCCCGGCGAGATCCTGGCGGAGATGAGCGAGCGCCGGGTCGGTGGTCCGGAATACGATCGGCAATGGCCGGAAAGGGCGCGCCAGACCATGTGGTGAGGGGGCGAATCTGGGGGTGATTTTTGCAGTGCGTTTCTGTCGCCTGCCGCGACTCTGTAGGCCCCTTGTTTCAAGTATTTTGCGCTTGCGAGGGTCCTGAAACCCTGCCGTACAAGTCGAATCGGGGTTTGATGGTCAAAAAACATCATTTTTCCCGGCAAAATCTGTGAAAATTTCATTGAGCACGGGTTTTTTCCCGTAATTCCTCATAGTGTCTGTCTCACCGAATCACGGCAAACCAAAAGGTGCAAAATGGCAGACCAAATGACGAAGTCGCAGCTCATCGAGAAAATCGCTGAGACCACTGAGCTCTCGAAGAAGGACGTCAAGGGCGTTATCGAGACCATGGCGACCCTCGGCTATAAAGAGCTGAAGAAGAGCGGCGTGTTCCTCGTTCCCGGCTTCGCCAAGTTCGTCGTCATCAAGAAGCCCGCCACCAAGGCACGCAAGGGCACCAACCCCTTCACCGGCGAAGCAATGACCTTCAAGGCCAAGCCGGCCCGCAAGATCGTGCGCGCCCGCCCGGTCAAGGCTGCGAAGGACGCGGTCTAAGCAGACCCTCGGCGCGGTCGCCCATGAGGTGACCGCAGCCGACCTGAATTGAGAACGGCGCGGCACTCCCAGAGGATGCCGCGCCGTTTTCGTTTTGGGGAGTGCCTTACCTCTCCCCGCTTGCGGGGAGAGGTCGACTGCAACGCGCGAAGCGTGTGGAAGTCGGGTGAGGGGGCTTTCCATTCGCTCCGCGCCTGCGGAGGCTCCCCCTCATCCGTCGTCGCTTCGCGACGCCACCTTCTCCCCGCAGGCGGGGAGAAGGCAGTTAGCGCGGCTCTAATCGTTCACGCGCTTCTTGTAGGCGACCGCGTCCATATCCCTGATATCGACGCTGAGGCTTTTGGTGTGCGGCAGCAGCAAAACCATTGCCGCGCGCAACGCCTCGCTCACGGCGACTTTCTGCTCGGGTGTGCGGCCCTCCAGCATCGAGACCGACAGGTGGCAGAAGCCTTCGGCCCGGCCGGCCATCAGGTGATGCGCATACGGGATCGCGCGCACCTTGATGTCGGCAGCCTTCATTACCCCAGTGGCGGCGCCGGCATTGTGCAACGCCTGCATCAGGCTGGCGATGTCGAACGCGTCGCCATGGCCGTCGGTGGAATGTTCAATGACGATATGGGGCATGAGACGACAATTCCTGGTGCGTGTTCAATCTCGGACCTCATGGTGAGGAGGCGCCACTTGGCGCCGTCTCGAACCATGAGTGTAGGGCTCCTCATCCTTCGAGACGCGGCCAAGTGGCCGCTCCTCAGGATGAGGGGACAGCGTTAAAGAAGCAGCGGCTTCACCGAATCCGCGGCATCGCGCAGCAGCGGCAGGAAGCGGTCGATCATTTCCCCGGTGGAGACGCGGTCCACATGGGCGCCCATATTGATGGCGGCGACGATGGCGCCATCGTAGCGCCGCACGGGCACGGAGATTGAGCGGAAGCCCGGTTCGGCCTCGCGGTCGACCAGCGAATAGCCTTTCTCGCGGTCGGTGATGATGGTGGCCTTCAGCAGTTCCTTGTCGATGACCGTGAACGGCGTCATTGCCACGAGGTCCATGGCATCCAGCGTCGCGGTGAGGTCGTCGTTGGAATACTTGCCCAACATGGCGCGGCCCACCGACGAGCAGAAGGCGGGCAGCCGATAGCCGAGATCGATGCCGGCAGAGAACACGCGCGCCGGGCTGGCGCGCGCGACGAAGATCACCTCGTGGCCCTCGAGCACGGCGAGTGAAGAAATCTCCTGCGCGTCGCTGGAAATGCTGTCGAGCACCGGCTGCAGGATGGTGACGACCTGATTGGAGGTCATGTAGGAGCCGGCCAGCGCCAGGACGCGCGGTGACAGCGCGAACAGCTTGCCGTCGCTGGTCACATAGCCTTTGCGTTCCAGCGTAAACAGGATGCGGCGCGCAGTGGCACGCGGCAGCTCGGCGGCCTTGGCGACGTCGCTCAGCGTCATCGGGCGCGAATGTGCGCCGAACAGTTCGAACACCCTCAAGCCCCGATCGAGGCTCTCGATGAAGTCGGTATTGCCGCGTTCGTCGTCGGGGCGCTTGATCTTGGGCATGAGCCGTGGGTCCGCCCTATTTGCCTGCTTCGAATTTTTTCAGATCGAATGACAGATCGGCGGCCTGTTCTGGTGTTGGCGACAGTGACGCGGTGATCAGGCGACGCGCGATCATCTGGTCGCCCGGCCGGTTGATACTGTCGACGGCGGTGAGCTTGCCGTCGCGATAATAAAACACCGAGAACTTGCCATCATCCATCGACCCGCGGATCACCGCGCTGTCGGTCGGCGCGGAGAGGCCGACGATCTGCAGCTTGGCGTCATATTGATCCGACCAGAAACGCGGCACTGCGTCATAGGCTTCGGGTCTGCCGGCGATCATCGCGCCCACAGCCTTGCCCTGATCGGTGGCGTTCTGCACGGCTTCCAGCCTGACGCGGCGGCCGGCGAAGCCGTTGTGGTGATTGCTGACGTCGCCGGCGGCATAGATGTTCGGCGCGCTGGTCAGGCCATGTTCGTCGACATCGATGCCATTGGTGCAGGTGATATCGGCCTGCGCGGCCAACTCGTCATTGGCGATGCCGCCGATCCCGGCGACGATCAGGTCGGCGCGCACCCGCAAGCCGCTGGAGCAGACGACCTCATGCACGGCGCTGTTGCCTTCGATGGCAACGACGGATTCGTTGAAGCGGATGTCGAGGCCATGGGAGCGATGGCTATCCAGAAGGAATTGCGAGATCAGCGGCGATACCGCGCGCTCCAGCAGGCGCGACTGCGCCTCGATCAGCGTCACCTTCTTGCCGGCCTTGGCAGCAGTCGATGCCACTTCGAGGCCGATGAAGCCGCCGCCGACGATGACGACATCGTTGGCTGCTTCGAGCCGGGGCTTGAGATGCAGCGCGTCATCGAGGGTGCGCAGATAGACGATGCCGTCGCGCTCATGGCCGGGCACGCTGAGGCGCCGCGCGCGTGAGCCGGTGGCGATGACAAGCTGATCGAAGGGCAGGCTGTCGCCGCCGTCCAGTGCGATCCGGCCGGCCGCGCGATCGAGCCCGATGGCGCGATGGCCCAGCACCAGTTCGATGCCCTGGGTCTTGAAATAGTCCTCGCCGCGGAGGAAAAGACTGTTGTGCGCGACGTCGCCGGACAGAAACGCCTTGGACAGCGGCGGTCGCTGATAGGGCAGATGGATTTCATCGGCGACGATGCGGATCGGCGCCTGATAGCCCTTCTCGCGCGCGCTGATGCCGGCCTGGACGCCCGCATAAGAGGCGCCGATGATCACGAGGCCGCTCACGAGCGCGCTCCCTGGGTCCGATCCACACGCGAATTCAAAGTCTTCGACATCATCAGCTCCTGAATTGCGTCCGTATATTGAACAAGTGTTCGTTCTGCGCAAGGTGATGCTTTAGGCGTGAATTGCTGCGTTTGCTCACTAAGGCGTCAAATCATGCTGCAAAATTCTGCTTGCCTGGAATTAGTCTAACGATAATATTCGCACATTCGTTCGTCTATTGAACATTGTTGATGGAGCGGCGAGATGCATCTGGGTGCGAAATGTCTGATTGCAGGAGCCATTGCAATTGGCGCCTCCGTCTTGCCGGCGGTGGCGCAGCAATCTGACCCGAACGCGCCCCAGGTCGTCCTGACGGGCGGCAAGATCCTCACCCTCGACGGCCAATCGACGATCGCGCAAGCGTTGGCCATCCGCGACGGCAAGATCCTCGCGGTCGGCAGTGAGGCCGCGATCAAGCCGCTGGCCGGTCCGCAGACCCGGGTCATCGATCTCGCCGGCAAGTCGGTTGTCCCCGGCCTGATCGACACCCACGCGCATTTCAAGGCGGCCGGGCTCGGCGACTATGTGGTCAATCTCGGCGGCGCCAAGGACGTGGCCGGGGCCCTCGATCTCATTCGGGCGTTCGTTGCGAAGAAGCAGCCCGGCGCGTGGATCACGACCGGCGGCTGGCATCCGCCGTCGCAGCTGGCGGAAAAGCGCTACCTGACCCGCCAGGAACTCGACAGCGTGTCCCCCAACAATCCGGTCTATCTGCGGACCGTCGGTCATTTTTCGATGGCCAATTCGCTGGCGTTGCAGAAGGCGGGCATCAGCAAGAGCACGCCGGATCCAGCCGGCGGCGCGTTCGAGCGGGACGCAAGCGGCGACATCAATGGCGTGCTCGTCGAGACGGCGATCCCGCTGGTCGAGAACATCGTGCCGCCCTACACCGAAGACGAGGAGTTGCGGCAATATCGTCTCGCCGAGGCCGCGCTCAACCGCCTCGGTATCACCAGCGTCGTCGAGGGGGCGACAAGCGCGCGCGACACGCAGATTCTGCAGAAGCTCGCTCTGGCCGGCGATGCGACGGTGCGGGTCGGAACCATGTTTCGACCGGAGCCGCCCGCAGATTCGGCCGGGTGGGACGCCATCATGAGCGGCAACGGCGCCACTTCGGGTTTCGGCGACGATTGGTTGAAGCTCGGCGGCATCAAGATCTTCTACGACGGCGGCATGACCCTGAAGACGGCCATGATGCGCGACGCCTATCCGGACTCGCATGACGATTATCATGGAATCGCGCAGGTTACGCCCGAACGGCTGAAGCAGCTGGTATCGATCGCCAACCTTCGCGGCTGGCGGGTCGGCGTTCACGTCGTTGGCGACCTCGGCGTCGATCAGGTGCTGGATGCGTTCGAAGCCGCCGACAAGGAAAAGTCGATCAAGGATCGCCGCTTCGTTTTGATCCATGCCAGCCTGATCCGCCCCGAACAGATGGAGCGGGCACGCCGCGTCGGGGCGCGGATCGATTTCCAGAACGCCTTCATGTGGGACAAGGCGGCGACGGTCGCGCGTTTCCTCGGCAGGCCGACCGCGGATCGTGCGGTCCCGACGCGCACTTTAATCGAGAAAATGGGACTGGAGAATCTCGGCGCCGGCACCGATTTCCCGGTCAATCCGCTGAATCCGTTCCTCACGATGTATATCATGGTGACGCGGAAGGACCCGGCCGGCCAGGTCTACGGCGCATCCGAAGCGATCGGGCGCGAACAGGCGCTTCGCCTCTATACTAGCGCGGCATCGCGCTACATGTTTGAGGAAACGCGGAAGGGGACGCTAGAGGCCGGCAAGCTGGCCGACCTCGTGGTGCTCTCCGCTGACTTCATGACGGTGCCGGACGACCAGATCAAGGACATCACCGCCGATATGACGATGGTCGGCGGCAAGATTGTATTTCAGCGATAAGCGGCGCATCGCCAGAGTTATAAAGGACATTTTGCCATGATGAGCCAAGAGCAGAACGATCTGATCACTCGCATCGGGCCCAAGGCGCCGGCGGGCAAGCTGATGCGTCAGTACTGGCAGCCGGCGGCACTGGTCGCTGAGCTCGAAGGGGATCGTCCGATCCGTCCGGTCAAATTGCTCGGCGAAGATTTTGTCCTGTTCCGCGACGAGCAGAGCCGCTATGGCCTGCTCGACCGCGACTGCCCGCATCGCGGTGCTGACCTTGCCTTCGGTCGTCTCGAAGGCGGCGGCGTGCGCTGTGCGTTTCATGGCTGGCTGTTCGACGTCGAGGGCAAGTGCCTGGAAACGCCGGCCGAACCGAAGACATCCAAGCTTTGCGCTGGCATCAAGCAGCGCGCATATCCCGTGGTCGAGAAGGGCGGAATCCTCTGGGCCTATCTGGGCGAGGGCGAGCCGCCGGCATTTCCGGAGATCGACTGTTTCGCCGCACCCGGCCAATACACCTTCGCCTTCAAGGGCCTGTTCGAATGCAACTGGCTGCAGGCGCTGGAGGTCGGCATCGATCCCGCCCACGCCTCGTTCCTGCACCGCTTCTTTGAGGACGAGGACGTCAAGGCGTCTTACGGCAAGCAGTTCCGCGGCGCATCCGCCGGCACCGAACTGCCGATGACCAAGATCCTGCGCGAATATGATCGCCCGATCATCAATGTCGAAAGCACCGAATACGGTCTGCGTCTGATTGCGCTGCGCGAGCTCGACGACGAGCGTACCCATGTGCGGGTCACCAACCAGCTGTTCCCGCATGGCTTCGTCATCCCCATGAGCACGGAAATGACGATCACCCAGTGGCACGTGCCGGTCGATGACGAGAACTGCTATTGGTATGCGATCTTCACCAGCTACACGACGCCGGTCGACAAGAAGAAGATGACCGACCAGCGGCTCGAACTTTACGAGCTGCCGAACTACACCTCGCGCAAGAACAAGACCAACGACTACGGCTTCAATCCGCACGAGCAGAAGCACGAGACCTATACCGGCATGGGCGCCGACATCAATGTCCACGACCAGTGGGCAGTGGAATCGATGGGCAAGATCCAGGACCGAACCCGCGAGCATCTCGGCTCCAGCGACAAGGCGATCATCGCCTATCGCAAGCTGCTGCGTGCGGAGATCGAGAAGGTTGCCGGCGGCCAGCGGCCGATGATGTCTCTCGATGCGGACACCGCGCGCAGCATTCAGGGCCCGGGCACCATGGACGGCATCGGGCCGACCAAGGGCTGGGAAACCTACTGGATGGAAGTCGACGTCGCCCGTCGTCGCGGTGCGCCATGGATGGCAGCCGCTCCGGCCGACCAGACCGAGCCGGGGTCCAATGTCATCCATCTGCCGGCGGCAGAGTGAAGATCGATCAGAACAGCCGCGGGAGAGTGCGTTGAGTTTCGTTGAACGTCACGGTTTGTGGTCCGCGGAGCAAAAGGAAGCAGCCGTCCGGCTGCGCAGCATGGTCGAAGAGCACAAGCTCGAAGTGATCCGGCTGTCGTTTCCGGATCAGCACGGCATCCTGCGCGGCAAGACGCTGATCGCCAGCGAGGCATTGCGCTGTCTCGAAAGCGGTTGCTCGATCACCACGACCATGTTCGCCAAGGACACGTCGCACAAGACGGTATTTCCGGTGTTCACCGCCGGTGGCGGCTTCGGCATTCCTGAAATGCAGGGCGCGGCCGACGTGTTGATGATCCCCGATCCCAGCACGTTTCGGATATTGCCCTGGGCGCCTGAGACCGGATGGGTTCTGTGCGACGTGCATTTCGCCGACGGACGTCCGGTGCCGTTCGCGACGCGCAATCTCTACAAGAAGGTGCTCGGCGATCTCGGCGCACGTGGCTATGATTTCGTCGCCGGTCTTGAAGTTGAATTTCATATCTTCAACGTCGAGAACAACCGCATGAAGCCGGAGGATGCCGGCCAGCCCGGCAATCCGCCGGAGGTCAGTCTTCTCTCGCACGGCTACAACTATCTCACCGAGCAGCGCTACGACCAGATGGAGCCGGTGCTCGAAATCATCCGGCGTGATGTGATCGCGCTTGGTCTTCCACTACGTTCGGTGGAGGTCGAATACGGCCCGAGCCAATGCGAATTCACTTTCGCGCCGACGGTGGGCCTGACGCCGGCCGACAGCATGGTGCTGTTTCGCAGCGCCGTGAAGCAGATCGCCCATCGCCACGGCTACCACGCCACGTTTATGTGCCGGCCGAAGATTCCGAACGTCGTGTCGTCTGGCTGGCATTTGCATCAGTCGATCGTATCGCGTGCAACCGGCGCAAACGCGTTCATGCCGACCGAGGGTACGCAGCCGCTGTCCTCGTTCGGGCAGGGCTATCTCGCGGGGCTTCTTACGCATGCGCGCGCGGCAACCGTATTCACGACACCGACCATAAACGGCTACAAGCGCTATCGCTCCTATTCGCTGGCGCCGGATCGCGCGATCTGGGGCCGCGACAATCGCGGCGCGATGCTGCGTGTGCTCGGCGGTGCGGGCGATTCCGCGACGCGCATCGAAAATCGCGTCGGCGAACCCGCCGCCAATCCCTATCTCTATATGTCGTCGCAGATCCTGTCGGGTCTCGACGGCGTCGATCGCAAGCTCGATCCAGGGCCATCGGCCGATACGCCTTACGAGACCAATGCCGATCTGTTGCCAAAGTCGCTGCGCGAGGCGACTTTCGCACTCAAGGAAGATCCCTTCTTCCGCGAGAAGATGGGCGCGACGATGGTCGACTATTACACCCACATCAAGAATGCCGAGATCGATCGCTTCCAGGCGGAAGTCTCTGACTGGGAGCAGCGCGAATATTTCGAGATGTTCTGACGCGTCATTTCGGCGCGCTCACGCCGGATCAAACGAGCCATCTCGGCACGTTTATTGAATACAGGTTTGCCGAATAGTTTTCTTAACTTTCCAACGGGGACAACCGCAATGAACAGACGCAGCCAATCCATTCTTGCACTAGCCGTTCTCGGTCTGATGACCGGCACGGCCTCCGCCGACACCATCAAGGTCGGCGTGATCGGCACCATGTCGGGCCCTTACGCGCTGTTTGGCAAGAACTTCAAGATGGGCATCGACGCCTGGGTCGCCGAGCATGGCACCAAAGCAGGCAAGCATGATGTCGAATTCATCTATCGCGATGAAGAGAGCCCGAATCCCGCCAAGTCAAAGGCGCTGGCGCAGGAGCTGCTGGTCAAGGACAAGGTGCAATATCTCGCTGGCGTCTATTTCACGCCGAACGCGATGGCCATCGCGCCGCTGCTGGAAGAATCCAAGACGCCGCTGATCGTGATGAATGCGGCGACCTCGTCGATCGTCGAGAAGAGCCCCTATATCGTCCGTACCTCGTTCACGATGTGGCAGAACACCGTGCCTGCCGCGAAAATTGCGTTGAAGAACGGCGCCAAGAAGGTGGCCATCGCGGTCAGCGATTACGGTCCGGGTGTGGATGCTGAAGCGGCATTCAAGAAGACGTTCGAAGGTGAGGGCGGCGCAGTGGTCGAAGCGGTTCGCATTCCGCTCGCCACCACCGACTTCAGCCCGATCATGCAGCGCATCAAGGATTCCGGCGCGGACACCATCTTCACCTTCCTGCCATCCGGCCCGCCGACGCTGGGGTTCGTCAAGGCCTATATCGACAACGGGTTGAAGGCCGGCGGAGTCAAGCTGATGTCGACCGGTGACGTCGTCACCGAGCCGGATCTGCCGAATATCGGCGATGCCGGCATCGGTATCCTCTCGACCTATCACTATTCGGTGTCGCACGATTCCAAGGAAAACGCGGCCTTCCTTGCCACCATCAAGAAGGGCGGCGGCAACCTCGACGAAGTCACCATGACGTCGGTCGCGGCCTATGACGGCGCGCGCCTGATCTACAAGATGATCGAGGCCACCGACGGCAAGCGCGATGCCGCCAAGGCGGTCGATGCCGTCAAGGACATGAAGTGGGTCAGCCCACGCGGTCCGGTGTCGATCGATCCAACCACGCGTCACATTCGCCAGAACGTCTATCTGCGCAGCGTGGAGAAGGTGGACGGCAAGCTGATCAACAAGGAGAGCCAGACCTTCGCCGATCAGCCGGACTGGGCGCTGAGCACGAAGTAGGCAATGCCGGGGATTCCGCCTCGTTGCGGAATCCCCCTCTTTCTGCGACATCGTCGCGCGAGATGAGATTTCCTTCGACATGACCAGCCGCGCGCGCTCGCTTCGATTGACCAACGCCCGCATCTATCGTTCTGCCTGGGATGAAACCCCAGCGGACAGTATCGTTGTCTGCGATGGCAAGGTGGTCTGGATTGGTGCGGCAGATGTTGCGCCAGCTGTCGACGAGACGATCGATCTCGCGGGCGCCACCGTCATTCCGGGTCTCACCGACGCGCATATTCATTTGTTCGCCATCGCCCATGCGCGACTGCAGGTGCCGGTGACGCCGCGCGATGCGCCCACGAATTCCGATGTGCTTGATCTGCTGGTTGCACGCGCAGGCGCCATTCCGTCAGACAAATGGGTGTACGGTGCTGGCCTCGATGAGAACGGTCTGACCGAACACCGGCTGCCGACACGGGCCGAGATCGATGCCGTCATTCCCGATCATCCGGTGCTGATCCGCCGCTTTTGCGGTCATGTCGCCGTCGTCAACAGTGCCGCGCTGCGACTGCTGGGCATCGACGATGCTATCGCCGACCCGGAAGGCGGCACGTTCGGGCGCTCCGAGGATGGTCGACTGGACGGCAGCGCCAAAGAAAGCGCAGCCGAACTGATATTCCGTGCTGCACCGCCGATGGATCGCAATGAGCTCACCGCAGCTCTGCGCGCGACAATTGCCGATAGCGCCAGGTTAGGTCTTGTTGCTGTCGTAGAAGCCGCAGTCGGATTCACCGTCGGCTTCGATGATGAATTCGCGATCTGGAACGAGATCCGCGCAAATGGTGATGTGCTGCCAATGCGGCTCGGCTTCATGAACCAGCTCGACCCGGCTGAAGCGGCGGCGCGTGGGCTGGTGCCGACGCAAGACGCCGACTGGCAGTCCATGACGCTGAAATATTTCGCCGATGGCATCGTCGGCGCGCGAACTTCGGCGGTGAGCGAGGATTTCTTCGATACGCCATCCCGCGGCATGTTCATGCGCGATGAAACCGAACTGCAACGCGTGGTCGCGGAGGCCCATGCGGACGGCTGGCAGGTTGCCGTTCATTGTACCGGCGATCGCGGTATCGACTGCATCATCGAAGCCTATGAGAAGGCGCAGGCGGCACATCCCCGCGCCGATGTCCGGCACCGCATCGAACATTACTTCGTGCCGCCCGCCGGTGGGCTGGCGCGGATGAAGGCATTGGGCGCGCTCGTCGTCACCCAGCCAAGTTTCCTCACCCGGATGCGGCGCTCGATTGCCGGCGCCTTCGGTCCGCGCGCCGATCATTGCTATCCCGGCCGCTCCGTGATCGACGCGGGTGTCACTTACATCGCCAGCTCTGATGCGCCGACCGGGTCGTGGTCTCCGTGGGATGGCATCGCCGATGCGGTGAGCCGCGCCTCGGACAGCGGTGCGCCGATCGGGCAGGGTGAAGCCATCAGCGTCCGCGAAGCCATTCACAGCTATACGGTCGGTGGCGCCATCGCGATGAAGCAGGAAGACTGGCGCGGCACGCTGATGCCGGGCATGGCGGCCGATCTGATCGCCCTTGATCGCAATCCCTTCGCCGCCGAGTGCCTCCCTCTGAAAGAGACGAAGGTGTTACTCACCATGGTGCGCGGCGCTGTCGTCCATGACGCCATGCCGCAGTTTCCGGAATGGCGCTCGGGCGCTGCTTCGGCATAGGATCAATCATGCGTACCGTCTTCAGCATCATGACCGACGCCGTCGCCTACGGGATGGTGCTGTTCATCATTTCCATCGGCCTGTCCATCATGATGGGGCTGATGCGCGTAGTGAACCTCGCCCATGGTGCTTTCGCCATGATTGGCGGCTATCTGGCCTCCTATGCGATCCGCGACCTGCATGTGCATTACAGCGTCGCGATCCTGATGGCAGTGGTCGGCACCATCATCGTGTCGATCCCGTTCGAGATTCTGCTGTACCGCCGGATCTACCGGAAGTCCGATCCGCTGATTCAGGTGCTGATGACCATCGGGATCACGTTCTTCATCATCGGCATCGTCAATTTCATCTTCGGCCCGTCGCTGAAATCGATTCCGCTGCCACAGACCCTCAGTGGTCCGCTCGATATCGGTTTCCGCATGCTGCCGACCCATCGCATCTTTGTCATCGCCTGCGGCGTGGTTACGGCGCTGGCGCTGTGGCTTCTGATCGAGAAGACGGAGTTCGGAATCAAGCTACGCGCCTCGGTCGATCATAGTGGTATGGCGGACGCCTTGGGCATCCGCACCGAAATCATCTATGCGGTGACCTTCGCGCTGGCGATCGGGCTCGGCGCATTCGGTGGCGTGGTCGGCGCGGAGATCCTGCCGATCGAACCGTTCTATGCCCTGCGCTATATGGTGACGTTCCTCGTCGTCGTCTCTGTCGGCGGCGCAGGCTCGATCCTTGGCGCTCTGTCGGCGTCGCTCCTGCTCGGCCTCGCCGACACCACCGGCAAATATCTCGCGCCGGAGTTCGGCGACTTCTTCTTCTATCTGTCGGTGATCGTCGTCGTGTTCCTGTTTCCGCATGGCCTATTTGGCAGGTCGCACGCATGAGCGAGATCGTCGCGACCCAGGTTCCGCACAAGCGCAGCATTCCCTTCGGTCAGGAGGCGGCAGGTGCGCTGAGTATCATCGTGCTCGGTGCCATCGGCTACTTCCTGTATCCGGACGATCTGGCGTTCCTGACGCGGCTGATCGGCATCGCATTCCTGGTGCTGTCGCTCGATCTGGTCACCGGCTATTGCGGCGTCGCCACGCTCGGCCATGCCGCGCAATTCGGCGTCGGCGCCTATGCCGCCGGCATTGCTTGCGTGCGTGGCATCACCGATCCCATTGCGTTGCTGGCGATCGGCGTGTTTGCGGGTACCATCATGGGGCTGATCTCCGGCGCGCTGATCACGCGGTTTCGCGGACTGCCGCAACTGGTGCTGTCGATTGCTGTGGGGCAATTGGTCGCCGCACTTGCCAACAAGCTGTCGTGGCTGACCGGCGGCAGCGATGGCCTGTCAGGCATTACACCGGGCAAGGTGTTCGGCATCTTCAATTTCGACATGTACAGCCGCACGGCATTTTTGTTCTCACTGGGCGTGCTGGTCATTGTGTTCGTGCTGCTGCAGCGTTTCGTGCGCTCACCGTTTGGTCTGATGTGCCGCGGCATCAAGGACGACGATCTGCGCGCCAAGATGATCGGCGTCTCGATCTATCCGCGCCTTGTCGTGATGTATGGCGTCGCTGGTGCCGTTGCCGGGATCGGTGGAGCGCTGACGGCGATCAGCACCGGCGTCGTCGGTCTCGATAGCGTCAGCTTCGAGCGCTCGGCGGAAGTACTGGTCATGCTGGTGCTTGGCGGTGCAGGGCATCTGTGGGGCGCGCTGGCGGGGACGATCATCTTCATGATCTTCGAGCATATCGTGGCCGCCGCCAATCCGTTCCACTGGATGACGCTGGTCGGCCTGCTGCTGATCCTGATTGTGGTGTTCGCGCCGCGCGGGCTGATCGAACCGGTGTTGTCGCTGGCCTCCCGCTTCAAGCGCAAGGGAGAGGCGGCATGACCAATCTCCTCGAAGCCCGTGGCGTGTCGTGCTCGTTCGGCGGTCTGCATGTGACGCGCGACGTCAATTTCAAATTGACTGCCGGTGACCGCGTAGCGCTGATCGGTCCGAACGGCGCTGGCAAGACCACGCTGGTCAATCTGATCACCGGCGACATCGCGCCGAGCGACGGCCAATTCTTCATGGGCGGCGACGAGATCACCGGTCTCAGCATTCCGGATCGCGTGCGTCGCGGTCTGGTGCGCACCTTCCAGACCACGCGGCTGTTTGCCAATCTCACCGTCGCCGACAATGTCGCGCTGGCGATCATGCAGCGCAAGCGAATCACGCGCAGGTTTTTCTCGAGCTCGACGGAGCTGCCGGAAGTGCGTGCCGAGTGGAGCGAGATTCTCAGCCATCTAGGTCTCGACAGGCTGGCCTATCGCAAGGTGGTCGAGCTCGCTTACGGCCAGCAGCGCCTGATCGAGCTAGCTATCGGCCTTGCGCTGCATCCGAAGGTGCTCCTGCTCGACGAGCCCGCCGCGGGCGTGCCGCATGACGAAGCCCCCAAAATCCTTGAGGCGATCAATCGGCTGCCACCTGATATCGCCGTGTTGATGATCGAGCACGACATGGATCTGGTGTTCAAGTTTGCCAGGCGCGTGCTGGTGCTGGCGGCCGGGCGGCTGATCTTCGAGGGATCGCCCGATCAGGTCACCGCCGATCACGAAGTGCGCCGCGCGTATTTGGGGAGCTATGCCGATGCCCGCCGCGCCACTTGATATCCAGAACCTGAGCGCCGGCTACGGTCCGACGCGGATCATCGAGGACATTTCGTTCTCGGTGAAAGCAGGTGATCGTCTCGCCGTGCTCGGCCGCAACGGTATGGGCAAGACTACACTGCTGGCGACGCTGATGGGCCTGACGACGCGTCACGGCGGCGAGATCAGGATCGGCGACCAGGACGTCACGGCCAAGCGGACCTCGGCGCGCGCCGATCTTGGTATCGGCTATGTGCCGCAGACCCGCGACATTTTCGCCTCGCTGACGGTGGAGGAGAATCTGCGCACCGGGCTGAAGGGGCGGCCGGCGTCGGCGCTCGATGAAGCCTATGCGATGTTTCCGCGGCTACGCGAACGCCGCGGCAATTACGGCAAGCAGCTGTCAGGCGGTGAGCAGCAGATGCTGTCGATGGCCCGGACACTGCTGGGCAAGCCGTCGATCCTGTTGCTGGACGAGCCGCTGGAAGGCCTCGCGCCCGTGATCTGCGACGAGTTGATGGCATTGTTGGCGAAGCTGGCCGCCACCAGTGAAGTCACCATCATTCTGGTCGAGCAGCAGATCGAGCGCGCGCTGGATTTCGCGAGCAGCGTCATGGTGATGGAGCGTGGCCGCACCAGCTGGAGCGGGGCGCCGGATGTGCTGACCGCCGACCGCGCGCTGGTCGATCGGCTGGTCGGTGTCGGCATTCACTAGATTCCGGAATGGCGCGCCGGCTGGCGCGTCAAGCCCGAAAGATCGTGATCCCCAATACCAGCAGCACGATGCAGATCACGAGGAAGATATAAAAAAGTACGCGTGCGACATCCGCCGTGGCGGCGGAAATGCCGGTAAAGCCGAACAGGCCGGCGGCGACGGAAATCAGGAAGAAGATCAGCGCCCATTTCAGAAGGCTCATCGGGGAACTCCGGTTGCAGCAGTTCCGGAACGCCCCGCTGCGAGATTTGGTTCCGGCTCGCAACCAAAGCTGCCATACGTACCTAGCTCGCTAATGCGGCACCAGCCCGGGGAGATGCGTAACAGCCTACTAATTGGGCAACACAAAGGTATTGATTAGCATTTTAAACCCGCCCTTAACCAAAACATCCCTAATGAATGGATAGTAGACCTGCTCCCCGCAGTGGATTTGTGGTTCGGGGGACAAAGGGTTCAGTATGCGTGTCGCGGTCGGTCATGGGTGGTTGCGCTGGGTGAGCACCGTTACGGCGCAGGGATGTGCGGTGCCAGCGCCCCGTAGTAAAGTCTGACGCGCATGTTCACCAAACGCGCCATCGTTACGAATACGGAAGCCGCCGATGGCGCGGCGGGAGACAGCCCGCTGCTCAGGGTTTGGCGCAATCGTAGCCTGTTCGGCGCGGTGTTTCTCGGCGTGATGATCCTGACAGTCATTGCGCTGGTTGTGCTGCCCGTGCGCTATCTCGCCACAGGTTCGGTGATCGTCGCCGAGCAGGAGCCCAGCAACAGCAACGCCTCGGCCGCCTGGGCGCAGAAGATCGGCGATCCCGCCGACGTCGAGAGCCAGCTGCTGATTGCGCGCTCGCCGCGGGTGATGCGGCTCGCCATGCAGCAGCCGGGCGTCACGGAAGCCGCGATTGAAGAGTGTCAGAGCAGGAGCAGCAGCTCCAGCTGCGAAAAGATGAAGACCGATACGGCGGCGCTGATCGACTATGTGTCGGGAAATTTCGCGATCGGTGCTGTCGGACGTTCGCGCGTCATCAATATCTCCTACACTTCGTCGATCCCCGAAGTCGCGCAGAAGATGGCGAATGCGCTGACCAATGCGTTTCTCGACGAGCAGCGGACATCGGGTGCGAGCAGCCGCGAGGTTGCCGCGTCCTATCTCTGGAAGGAAGCCAAGCAGCTGGATGCAGAGTTGCGCGATGCCGATGCCAAGATCCAGGCATTTCGCCGCAACAAGGGCCTGATGCGCGGATCGCTGGCGCCGATCAGCTCGGAGCGGCTGAGCAGTATCAGCCAGCAGCTGTCGACCGCCGAGACCGCGCGTGCCGATGCGCTCGCCCGCCTGCAGGAAATCAAGACCAATCAGGCGCGCGCTGCCGACTCGCCGTCTGTGCTGTCGAACCGTTCGATCGCCGATCTCAAGCAGCAGCTCACGGTTGTCACTGCGCAGCTCGCCAGCCAGGCCAATGTACTGGGGCCGCGGCATCCGTCGCTGCGTGCGCTGGAGCAGGAGCAGTCCGCGATCAAGGAGCGTATGGCCACGGAAGTGGCGAGCATTGCCGCCAGCGCGCAGAAGGCGTTCGACGCCAATGATGCCCTCGTGAACGCGCTCAAAAAGCAGATGGATGCCGTGAAGGCTGAAGTCGGCTCGGCGACATCGGACGAGGCCTCGATCGAGAGCATGGTGCGCAGCACCGAGATCAAGCGCCAGCAATATGCCGATCTCTACAAGCGCGCCAGCGAACTCGAAACCGAGCGGCGCGTGCTGATTGGCAATACACGGCTGGTCAGCCTTGCCGAACTGCCGACCAAGCCGTTTTTCCCGAAGAAAATTCCGTTCCTGGCCGCTGGCGGCACGCTCGGCCTGCTGCTCGCATTCGTCGCAGCCTTCTTCGGCGATCGCGTCAATCTTGCGGGTCTGTCCCGGCTGCGGACGGCAACCATTCGCCCCGCGCGCGCAGCCACGCCTGCTGCCGCTGCGCCTGCCGCCGTAGCTGCACCTGTCGCAGTCGCTGCACCAGTCGCTCCGGCCGCTGTTCAGGCGACTGCCCCCGTGACGCCGCGTCCCGGACCGCCACTGCCGACGTCGTCATCGGAGCTGGCCGTCGTTACCGGCGCACCCATTCTGGCACGATTGCCGACCGTCAAGCGCGATCCGTCGGAATCGCCGATCGGTGCGATCCTCACGGCGCAGTCCGGCGCCTCGCTGTCGCGTGCGCTGCCGCTCGCGCTGCAGGATCGGCACTATCAAGATGCACTCCGCGATCTGGCGACGGGCCTGCTGACGTCGAACGACGCCAGGACACGCCGCAAGATTCTGGTCGCGTCGCCGACGACGGCCGAGGGAAAAACGTTTCTGACCCTGACTCTGGCGCAATATCTCG
This sequence comes from Tardiphaga sp. 37S4, assembly GCF_021044645.1. Taxonomy (NCBI): domain Bacteria; kingdom Pseudomonadati; phylum Pseudomonadota; class Alphaproteobacteria; order Hyphomicrobiales; family Nitrobacteraceae; genus Tardiphaga; species Tardiphaga sp. 37S4. The sequence continues at coordinate 952,393 of NZ_CP088008.1, forward strand.
CAACGGCTGGCCGCAGCGTGCTGGTGATCGAATGCGATTTCGGCGCGCCGAAGTTCGAAACAGCCTTGGGCTTGCGCAGCAGCATGGGGCTGCAGGGAATTCTGCGCGGCGACATCACGCCGCGCGAAGCGGTGGTCCGCACCGCGACTCCCAATCTCGACGTCATTCCTGCCGGGCCGTTCTCGGCATCCGCCGAATTGCTGATGCGTAAACCGCTCGGCGATCTCCTGCTCTGGAGCCAGATCTACGACGTCGTCTTGATCGACGCGCCGTCGCCGGGCATCCAGACCGATCTGGGCGTACTGGCCAGACAGGTCGATGGCGTGCTGCTCTGCATGCGTTCCGGCCGCTCGTCGATCGGGCAGGCAGTGGCGACATCCAGCGCGATCCGTGTCGCGGGCGGCAGCGTCTTCGGCATTGCCGTCACCATGATGCCGGACGCCAATACGCCGAGCGGCACAGACCGGGTTTCGAATAATGCCTATGCCGGAGCGACGTGATGCCCGCTCCCAGCGTTCTGTTCGTCTGCCATACGGGCTCGATCTCCGGCGCTGAGCTCGTTCTGATCGATCTTGTTCAGCCATGGGCGGGCGAGGCGGCCTTCCTGTTCGAGGATGGCCCGCTGCATCAGGCGCTCGCAGCCAAGGGCCTGAAGGTGCGTGTGTCGCGCTGGGGCGACGGGCTCTCGGATGTCAGGCGCGACAGCTCAATCCTGAAAGCCTTTCCGCTGATTGGCCGGCTCGGGGCCATCATTGCCGAATTGACGCGCGAGGCGCGCCGCCATGACGTCATTTATGCGAACTCGCAGAAAGCCTTTGTGTTATCGGCCGTCGCCGCCACGCTGGCGCGGCGTCCGCTGATCTGGCACCTGCACGATATCATCAGCAGTGAGCATTTCGGCGCCACGCAGCGCCGCGTGCAGGTGGCGCTGGCAAATTATTGCACGGCGAAGGTGGTCGTTCCTTCGCAAGCTGCTGCAGATGCCTTCATTGCCCAAGGCGGCCGCAAGGAGCTGGTCGCGATCGTGCCCAACGGTCTTGATGTGCCGCCGGATGCCAGCACGCCGCTTGAGATCAGGCGCGAGTTGAAATTGCCTGAAGGACCGCTCGTCGGCGTCTTCAGCCGCCTCGCGGCCTGGAAGGGCCAGCATATCGTGTTGCAGGCTCTGGCAAAGACGCCGGGCGTCAGCTGTATTATTGCAGGGGCTGCGCTGTTTGGCGAAGAGCCTTATGCCGAGAAGCTCAACCGGATGGTGGCGGATCTCGGTCTTGGCGATCGCGTGCATTTCCTCGGTCAGCGTAGCGACGTGCCGAGGCTGATGCGCGCCGTCGATGCGATGATCCATCCGTCGATTGATCCCGAACCCTTTGGTCGCACACTCGTCGAAGCCATGCTCGCCGATGTACCGGTGATTGCGACGGATGCCGGTGCGGCGTCCGATATTCTCGAAGCCGGCAAGGCGGGGACGCTGGTGCCGCCAGGGGACGCCGATGCGCTGGCCGCCGCTATCACCAGGGTCATGTCGCGCCCGCCAGAACTGGCGAGCCAGTTGCAATATGCCGAAGCGCGGGCGCGCTCGCATTACAGCGTCGATCAGATGCTGCAGACGGTTTCAAACCTGATCGGGCGAGCGGCCGCGGGAGCGCCCGTGTGACCGCGTATCGCCGTTCAGTTTGTAATTTGAGTTCCTGGACGGCTCCTGATCGGGCCGTAGTGGCGCGCTTATGAGCGGCGCCCGGCACTCGACGCGGAAATTTACAGCCATTCTCATCAGCGGTGCGCTGACCAGCAAGCTGCTCGGTTTCGGCCGTGAGATCTTGATGGCGCAAGTGCTCGGCGCCTCGCTGGTCGCCGACGGCTTTCGTGGCGCGATCACGGCGGTGATGCTGCCGTTGGCCTTCCTGCAGAACGAAACTGTGCCCGCCGTGATGATCCCGATGCACCGGGATGCGCTGAAGGACGGCAACGGACCTCAGCGCCTCGGTGCCATGACGGTGGCGATCACCGGCATTGCCATGATCCTGATGATCGGGCTGCAGGCGCTCGGTGAGCGGGCTGTGGATGCGCTGGTCGGCGGCTTTTCGGCGGAGGGGCGTAGCCTCACTCTCGACTTCATTCGCATCATGGCGCTGGGCATGCCGGCCTCGGCGATGATCAACGTGCTGGCTGCAGGCGAAATCGCGCTCGGTCGGACCCGCTTGACGAATATCCGCGCCAGCATCCTGAACGTCGCCGTGCTGATGGGCATCGCACTGGTCGCTGTGTCCGGCAACTTCCATACGTTGGCGTGGTCGTTCTCGATTGCCTTCAACGCGCTCGGCGCCTGGGGCCTCTACACGATGTGGCGCGAGGGCGTGCTCAGCTTCAAGAGCCTGTCGCTGTCATCGGTGCTGGCGTCAGGCCGCGAATTCTTCCGTCGGCTGCGACCGCTGCTCGCGCTACCGGTCGCCGAACAGGCCAATGTCTGGATCGAACGCCTGCTGGCATCGCGGGTCGGGACCGGTGCAGTGGCCTCGCTGGACTATGCACGCACGCTGACCGAGAGCGCGTTGCTGCTGATCAGCCAGCCGGTCGGGCTGGCGGTGTTGTCCAGCCATCCACCAAAGGACGTCGGCGCGCAGATCGAAGGGATCGCTCGGCCTATTCTCGCACTCGCGGTGCCGGCATCGGTCTTTCTCGCCATGTTCGCGCCGGAGATCGTGCGGCTGGTTTTTCTGCGCGGCGCCTTCAACGAGCAGGCGCTGTTCCTGACCAGTCAGGCCTTGCGCGGCATCGCGCTTGGCCTATGGGCTGCGACGCTTGGCTGGATCCTGATCCGCATCCTCAATGGCGCAGGCCGGAATTTTGCGGCCGCTGCCATCATCGTCACTGCCTATCTGGTTAATATCGTAGTTAACCTTCTCACCTCATACCTGCCCACGGCGCATGAATGGGGCACCTTGTTGCTTGGACTGGGCGAAGCCGCCCGTGGTATCGTTCTTCTGGCTGGCGTCATGATCGTCCTGGGGTCCCGGCGCAAGCTGCTCTACCTGATGTTTCTCGCGTGTTTCCCGGCAGCGCTGATGGCACTCTTCAGCTGGCAAATTCACGAGGTTCTGACGGGCCCGTGGCAGCGGCTTTTCGCCGGTGGTTTTGCCTATCTGGCCTGCCTCGCGCTGTCTGTCGCGATGCTGATGCCGGGCGTCTACATTGCGGCATTTGCGCGCGTCCGGGGGCGCTTGTGATTTTGATATGTGTTTTTGTATTAGAGAGTGCCTTGATCGTCTGAGGACTTTTCGATGAAGCACCTGTTATCCAGCGCCGCCCGACGCATGGCGTCTTCCGAAGCGCTGGTTCGCCCGATCAGCATGGCTGCCGATATGTTCATGGGCACGCGTGGCTGCCTGATGACCTTTCATCGCGGCGCCTCCGCTCGGGCCTGGGAAAAGCTGCCGAACCGCGACTTCTATCTCGACACGAATTTTCTCGATCAGTTCCTGTCGCATCTGAAGCAACGCGGCTGGGATGTCGTGACGATGGAAGAAGCGATCCAGCGCTCGAAGGCAGGAAAGTCCAACGATCGCTTCGTCAACTTCTCCGTCGACGATTGCTATCGCGATACCTATGAGGAGATCGTGCCGCTGTTTCGCCGTCACAATGTGCCGGTGACGCTGTTTGTCACGACGGGCATTCCTGACGGTACGCTTCCGCTGTGGGCCGCAGGTCTGGAAGATGCGCTGCTCAACAACGACCGCGTCATCCTTGAGGATGGCGCGATTGACGTGCCGACGTCTGATGCCAAGCGTGCGGCATTCTATCGTATTGCAGATCGTTGGGACGGTCCGCAGGCGTCAGCCTCTTACAAGAAGTTTTGCGAGCTCAATGGTGTCGACATCGACGCGATGCACTGGAAGCATGCGATCACCTGGGAGATGCTCGAAGAGTTGCGCGACGATCCGTTGGTGGAGATCGGCGGCCACACCGTGACGCATGCCCGTATTTCGTCGCTGTCACCCGATGGCGCACGCTTCGAGCTCAAGGGCAGTCGCGATCGGTTGGTCGAGCGCCTTGGTATTCCCGCCAGGCATTTCGCATTTCCCTATGGACGTTCGGGCGATTGCGGTCCGCGCGATTTCGCGATCGCGCGCGATGCCGGTTATGCGAGTGCAGCGACGACCCGCAAGGGCCTCGTGCGCAATGGCCAGGATGCCTACAACCTGCCACGCTGCACGATCAATGGTTCGGATCGCAGTCTCGCGACCATGGAGCTCCATCTGTCTGGCCTGACGGGTGTGGCCGCGAGGATGACGGGGCGTGTCTAGCAGTCGTCGTCTCAAGGTTCTTTCCATCGCCCATTCCGCTGTCAGCCGCGATGCGGGGCGTCTGCGATACTATCCACTCGTCGGACGTGATGACGTCGACATGCATCTCGTCGTCCCGGCCACCTGGTACCAGTTCGGCCGTACGATCATTGCAGATCCGTCCGACGATCCCGGCATGACCGTGCATGTGATGCCGATCCGCCTGCCGCGCGCCGGCCCGATGAGCTGGTATCTACATTTCTATCCGGGCTTGCGGCGTCTCATCCGCGAGGTCGATCCCGATGTGATCCATCTCTGGGAAGAGCCGTGGAGCGTCGTCGCGATGCAGGCGCGCATCCTCAAGGGCCGGGCCGCGATGGTCCTGGAAGTCGATCAGAACATCCTGAAGCGCTTGCCACCACCGTTCGAATTCATCCGCAAGGTCGTGTTGCGGAACACGGATCATATCCTCTCGCGCAGTCCGGAGGCGACAGCAGTCGTCCGCGCGCGCGGTTATACCGGGCCGACGTCGCCGATTGGCTATGGCGTCGATCTTGCGACCTTCAATCAGACCGGCGAGCGCCAGGCGCCGATTGCGCCCGGGCGGGGACTACGCATTGGCTATGTCGGGCGTCTCGTCGAGGAGAAGGGTCTCGACGACGCGCTCGACGCCATGAAGCGCGCCACGGCGAATGTGACATTGGCGATCATGGGCGAAGGTCCGCATGAGCCTGCGTTGAAACTGCGCGTCAACGAACTGGGACTGACCGATCGTGTCACATTCCGGGGCTGGGGCAAACCGGCCGATGTCGCGTCATTCCTGAGCGGTCTCGATGCAATGATCTTGCTGACACGCACCACCAGCGCCGTGCGTGAGCAGTTCGGCCGGGTGATCGTCGAGTCGCAGGCTTGCGGCGTGCCGGTGATCGGTTCGACGGGCGGCGCTATTCCCGATGTTGTCGGCAAGGGCGGCTGGACTATTCCCGAACGGGATCCCGATGCACTGGCGACACTGCTGGATCGGCTTGCTGCCCACCCGCAGCAGTTGCTGGACCGCGGCGCGGCCGCGCGCGACAACGTGCTGACGCGTTTTACTTACGAGGTGGTGGCGAATGCGCTGGTGTCGGCCTGCCAGCAGGCCGCCGATGCAAAGCGGGGGGCTGATCGGCCGCGCCCTTGAAGCAGGCGCTTGCGATCAGGCGCCGACCGCCATAGCGCCCGGCGCAAATTCGTTCTTCGACGCCTGCACCTGCTCCAGCAGCTCGATGTAGCGCGAACCGACATAATCCCAGCCGTAATTCAGTGCCGTGGCATGCGCGCCTTCGCACAGCCGGGCCAGTGTCGCCGGATCGGAGAAAGCCATCGCGATCTTGTCGGCGATGTCTGCGCCGTCCATCTTGATCTGATAGCCGTTTACGCCATCGACGAGATAATCCTCGATGCCGCCAACCGGCGTTGCAAAAACCGGCGTCGAGCAGGCCATGGCTTCCATGCAGACCAGCGAGAAAGTTTCATAGGCAGTCGGCAGTACAAAGGCGTCGGCCGCAGCGTAGAGGGCCGGCATATCGGTACGCGATCCCGTAAAGACCAGCCGATCGGCGGAGGTCGTCGCCAGTTTGCGATAGGGCGCGGGATTATCCGAGCCCACCACAAGCATCCAGACATCCGGGCCGAGGCGTTCGAGCGCGCCGATGGCATGTGCCAGACCCTTGCGGCGGAATTCATGACCGGCGAACAGAAGCAGCTTTGCGTCCACCGGGATGCCGAATTCCTGACGGATCCTGAGACCGGCCGCGGTGTCGCGGGCGAAGCGATTGAGGTCGATGCCGTTGGGGATCACGCGGATGCGCGACGCTGGCACCTTGTAGATCTGTTGCAGTTCAGTTGCGACGCGCGGCGAGACCGCGACATACATGCGATAGCGCAGGCCGCCGATCATCCAGCGATCACGCAGGGCCACCCACAGATGCATGGGATTCAGCATCCATGACCAGGAGCCGGCGTTGCGCTTTTCGGCGAGGCTCTGCGCGTTGACCGCGTGCACGACCAACACGTCGCCCGTCAGGCTGTCGCCGTGGCTGATGATGACGGCCTTGGGATGATGATAGGCGGCGCGCGTCGCCAGTAATGTGAAGGTGGGAACGACAAAAGCGCGACCAAGATAGCGCAGGATGCCGCGCGTCTTGATGTGCGAAAGCCAGGCGCCGACGCGCTCGATGCGCGTACCTGGCGTTGCCTTGTCGCCGACGGCGCTGGCGAGAACTGTGTTGGCGATTTTGGCGCGACTGAATGCGCATGCGAGTTCGCTGGCCACGCTTTCAACGCCGCCGACCGAACTCAACTCCTGGACGATCTGGACGATCTCGATGGTCATGGGCCGACACTATGAAAACGGGTGAACGCCAATACCGTAGGTGCGCTGATAAGTCGCAATTTCATCAATATCCTGCTTTCGCAGGCTTTTGTCACCAGCACAACGTCTAAGATTTGACCTTCGCGATAAGGGATATCAGCGGAAACACTCGGACACAGTCGAGCAAATGCAGCCCTGCCGCGCCAAGTAGTATTCCGCTCCACCTGGAGTCGGTAATTGGCGCCGTCGCATGCGTCTTATGGGTGCGATCCTACGTCGACGACGATCTCGTAGGCACCTTTCACCAGCGCTTTGGGCCGAATAGTGAACGGCGTCTTGAAGTGACATCTGAAACAGAGCGCGGAAATGGATATTGTGACCCCACTTCAATATTGAGTCATGCTTAACGCGCGCTGTTTCAAATTGATCACGCGGGTTTCAAAGAGACACAGCACTGATCGAGCGTGGGACAGTTACGGCCAGGCTGCATAGGACGGACCGTGCTGACTTGGATCGAGCCGTGCGCGACGCCGATAGGCGCCTGGCGACGCATTCTGATACTTGCGGAAGAAGCGATTGAAATAGCCGGGATCGCGGAAGCCGAGGCCATAGCCGATCTGCTCGACTGGCAGATCGAGCTGTCGCAACCGCATGCAGGCTTCGTGGATCAGGCGCTGATGCACGATGGCGCGCGGGCTGTAGCCCTTCTCGCGCTTGCAGTGCGCATGCAGCTTGTCGTCAGTGACGCCGAGTGCGGCCGCATAGCGTGCGATGGGCCAGCCGTCGCGATAATGCAGTTCGACCATCTGTAGGAAATTGCCGACGAGGCGCGGGCCGTCGCCGCGCTGTGCAGCATCGTCGGGGGCTTCCTCCGAAATCACCGATCGCCAGATGTGGAGGCACAGCAACAACACATGCGTCGATGTCATCGTCGCGCTGCCGCGGCCCGGCGTATTCAACTCACGCACCAGCGTGCTGCAGGATTCCGTGATGGCCGCAAAAGTCGTCGCGAGTTGCGCGCCTTCGCGCAGGACCAGCCGGTCGATGGTTCGCCGCAGATGCAGCGCCTCGGCACTGCCGGCGACGGTGCGGGTGAGGACATCGTCCGACACTGAAATCAGATAGCCTTGCGCGCCGGCTTCGACCTCCAATGTGCCTTCGTGATCGCCTGGAAGCCACAACAGGCCGGCGGACTGAATGGCAACCGTGGTGCCGCGCATGGTGGCGGTGCCGCGCCGGGTTTCGATCACCAGCAGGTGCGAGCGCCTGGCAACCGACTGCCGGATGATCCAGCTGCGCGGCGCCAGTCCGGGTGCGAATCTTTCCGCATGCAATGCCGGAAGCGGCTTCTCCCCAAAGCCGGTGGGACCCGAAACGATGTGTGCGGTCTCAAGCACTGGGACAATCCGTCGCGTGAAATAGCTCGCCTACACGGATCAATACAATCTTTCCCCGGATGCGTCCAATTCCCAGCCCCAAACGCTGGACTAGTCTCCGGCCATCGAACGCCACAAGGCGTCGGTGAAAAGAATTCGGGGAGGATAACATGGTGTCAGCAGTCAAGCGCCTTGCGGCGGGACTACTCGCAGTGGCCGGTGCGGCGTCCGTCGGGTGGGACGGTGCAGCGGAGGCCCAGACGTCGGTCAAGATCGGTTATGCCATCTCGCGCACCGGCCCCGCCGCCGGCGGCGCCGCGGTGACGACGATTCCGAACTACGAGCTGTGGGTCAAAGAGGTGAACGCCGCCGGCGGGCTCAAGCTCGGCGACAAGCGCGTCCCAATCGAGGTCGTCCAGTATGACGACCGGTCGAGCGCCGAAGAAGCCGCCAAGGCGCTGGAGCGGCTGATCACCCAGGACAAGGTCGATTTCATCCTGCCGCCCTGGGGCACCGGCCTGAATCTCGCGGTCGGCCCGATCCTGAACAAGGCCGGCTATCCGCACATTGCATCGACGGCCGTGACCGACCGTGCGCCCGAACTGGCGAAGCGCTGGCCCAACAGTTTCTGGCTGCTCGGCACCAGCGCGGACGCCGCGAAGACCCTGGTCGAGCTGCTGGTGAAGCTGCGCACCGAAGGCAAGATCGGCGACACCGTGGCGATGGCCAGCATCGCCGACGGCTTCGGCATCGATCTCTCTGGTGCCGCCAGACCAGCTCTTACAGCCGCCAAGTTCAAGCTCGCCTATGACAAGACCTATCCGGTCGGCACCCAGGATCTCAGCCCGATCATCAATGAGGTGAAGGCGCTGAACCCCGACGTGTTCATCGCCTTCAGCTATCCGCCGGACACGATCGCCATCACCGAACAGTCACGCATCTCCGGCTTCAATCCGAAGATCTTCTACACCGGTGTCGGCACGGCATTTCCGCTGTTCAAGCAGAAATTCGGCGCCAACGCGGAAGGCGTGATGGGCATCGGCGGCTGGAATGGCGACAGCCCGGCCATCAAGGACTATCTGGCGCGGCACAAGGCGTCGGCGGCGAATGGCGCGGAGCCGGATCGCTGGGCCAGTGCGGTCACCTATGCCGGCCTGCAGATGCTGCAGCAGGCGATCGAGCGGGTTGGCAAGGTCGATCGCGCTGCGGTCATCAAGGACCTGCAGAGCGGCACCTTCGACACCGTGATCGGCAAGGTGAAGCTCGAGAACAACATGCCGACCAAATACTGGTGGGTCGGGCAGTGGCAGGACGGCGAGTTCTACGGTGTCGGCCCGTCGGGTAACGAGGGCGCACGTGCGCCGGTCGTGCCGAAGCCGGCATGGAAGGCGCAGTGATCGCGTCCCTCCTGCATCTGGTCTGACAGAATGACAAACGCGGTTCTCACCGGCCTCGTGCTGGGCGGCATGTACGCGCTGATCGCCATGGGATTGACCCTGCAATATGGCGTGGCGCGGATCATGAACCTGTCCTATGGCGAGTTCCTGATCGGCGCGGCCTTTGCGTCCTATTGGCTGTTCACCGGCTGGGCGCTCAATCCGCTCGCAGGACTGGCGTTTGTTATTCCGATCAGTTTCGGCATCAGCTATCTCTTGTATCGCGTGTTGCTCACGCCGCTGGTGCGCCGCGCGCGCACCCGCGACGCCCTTGAGGTCGATAGTATCCTGGCCACCTTCGGCATGATGTTCATTGTGCAGGGCATCATGCTGACCATGTTTGGCGGCGCTTACTTCAGTTACTCGTTCCTCGCTGTGCCGGTGACGATCGTCGGCGAGGTGCTGGCACTGAACCGCCTGATCGCATTCGGGCTTGCGGTCGTGGTCGGCCTTGCGCTCTATCTGACGCTGACCCGCACACGGATCGGGACGTCCATCCGCGCCGTAGCCGTCGATCCCATCGCAGCGCAGCTTGTTGCCATCGATGTCACCAGGACATCGGCGCTGGCCTTTGCGCTCGGCGGCGCGCTGGTGGCGTCTGCCGGCGTGCTGATCAGCATGTTCCTGACCTTCAGCGCCACTTCCGGCGTGGTGTTCACCATGAAGGCGCTGATCGTGGTCGTGATGGGCGGCGTCGGCAATCTGCTGGGCTGTCTCGTCGCCGGGCTGGCGCTGGGACTGAGCGAAGCGCTGGTGGCGACCTTTATCGATCCCGGACTGACGCTTGCTGTTAACTTCGCGCTGTTCCTCGGCGTGCTGCTGGTGAAGCCGGCCGGCATTTTCGGGAGGGCGCAGCGATGAGCCGTACCCAAATGACCACCGGTGCGATCTGTCTCGCAGCCGTGGTTGCGCTCGCATTCGTCCCGATGATTGTCGATGCCTATCACCTCGCGCTCGCGATCAGTCTCTTGCAATTCACGGTGCTGGCGACGGCATGGGGCATGTTCTCTGGCCCGACGCGCTATGTGTCGCTGGCGACCACAGCCTTCTTCGGTGTCGGCGCATACACCGTCGCCGTGCTGGGCGAGCAATTGCCGTGGTCGCTGGTGCTGCTGATCGCGGCTGCGATCGGCGCGGTCATGGCCGTCATCGTCGGCCTGTCGACGCTGCGGCTGAGCGGCGTGCATTTCGTCATCTTCACCTTCGGTCTCGCCGAACTCGTGCGCCAGATCGTGGTCTGGTACGAGGTCAACAAGACCCGCGTGCTCGGCCGTTACGTCTTTGTCGATATCACCCAGAACGACATTTACTGGCAGCTGCTGGCGCTTGCCGTCATCGTGTTCGGTACCGGCTGGCTGATTGCCCGCTCGCGCTTCGGCTTCGCACTGCGCATCATCGGCGAAGACGAGGCCGTGGCACGACACTGCGGCATCAATGTCACCATCGCCAAGGTCGCGCTGTTCACCATCACGGCCACCTTCATGACGCTGGTCGGTGCGATCATGGCGCCGCGCTTCACCTATATCGAGCCATCGATCGCCTTCAACGCCACCATCTCCTTCGAAGTGGTGATCATGGCACTGCTTGGCGGCGCCCACCGCCTGTGGGGGCCGGCGCTCGGCGCCATTCCGCTGACGTTGCTGTTCGACTTTCTGTCGGCGCGCTTTCCCAGCACGTCGACCTTGATCATGGGTGTGGTGTTTCTCCTGATCGTTTATGCGCTGCCATCAGGCGTGGTCGGCCTCTGGGAGAAGTTGAAAGCCTGGCGACCCACGGCGTCGAAGATGCGGGGAGCGCAGGCATGACCCCCAGCGCAACGCCAGTCCTGCGCATCGAAGGCCTGACCCGCGCCTTCGGCGGTCTCGTCGCCGTTAACGGCATCGACCTGACGGTGCATGCCGGCGAGATCGTCGGGCTGCTCGGTCCCAACGGCTCCGGCAAGACCACGGCGCTCAACCTGATCTCCGGCGTGCTGTCGCCGAATACGGGCGTGATCGCTTTTGCTGGCCATGACATCGCGGGATGGCCGACCCATCGCATCGCGCGACTCGGTTTGGCGCGTACGTTCCAACTGGTGCGCGTGCTCGACGGCATGACCTGCGGGGAGAATGTGGAGGCCGGGCTGGCCTTTCATCATGCGCCGCTTGCACGCGACGCGATGGCTGCGGCTGCGGCCGGCCTGCTCGCGCGGGTCGGTCTCGCCGGATTTGGCGGACGGCCCGCATCGGAGCTCACTTATATCGACCGCAAGCGGCTTGAACTGGCACGCGCGCTGGCGCTGCAGCCGCGCCTGCTGCTGCTCGACGAATGGCTCGCCGGTCTGAACCCGTCCGAATTGCTGATCGGGATCGAGCTGATCCGATCGCTCAAACAGGAGGGGCTGTCGATCCTGCTGGTCGAGCATGTGATGGATGCGATCCGTTCGCTCTGCGATCGTTGCGTGGTGATGAGCAGTGGCCGCAAGATTGCAGAAGGGCCTGTAGCTGCTGTGCTGAGCGACCCCGCGGTGATCGAAGCCTATCTGGGAGTGCCGGCGGATGCTTGAGGTCTCCAATATCAGCGTCACCTATGGCCAGCATCACGCGCTGAGCGATGCGGCGCTGCATGTCGAGCGCGGCGAGATCATTGTCATTCTCGGCGCCAATGGCGCGGGCAAGTCATCGTTGCTCAAAGCCATCGCCGGCTTGCTGCCGTCACCAGCCAAGATCGTCAAACTCGCCGGTCGTGATCTGTCCCGTCTGCCGCCTCATGAGATCGTGGAAGCCGGGCTTGCGCTGGTGCCGGAAGGTCGCGGCGTGTTCGGCGAATTGACAGTGGCCGAAAACCTGTTGCTCGGCGCCAACCCGAAGCGTGCGCGGGCGGTCGAGGCAGCGCAGCGTGCCAAGGTGATGACGCTGTTTCCGCGGCTTGGCGAACGCTTGGCGCAGACCGTGCGCACCATGAGCGGTGGCGAGCAGCAGATGGTAGCAATCGGTCGTGCGCTGATGTCGAACCCCGACATTCTTCTGCTCGACGAACCGTCGCTCGGTCTGTCGCCGTTGCTGGTGCGGGAATTGTTCGCCGCCTTGCGTAAGGTGCGCGAGACCGGCGTCGGCCTGTTGCTGGTCGAACAGAACGCACGCGAGAGTCTGGCTATCGCCGATCGCGGCTATCTGATCGAGAACGGCAAGATCACCGGCAGCGGCACCGCCGCAGCCCTGCAATCCGACGACGCCGTGCGCCGCGCCTATCTCGGCGGGCTCGCCAGCGGCGCGGCTTGAAATTCAAAGAAACATCCAACGGAGGACATCATCATGAACCAGATCAATCTGCTGCTCGAGAACCAGGATGTGCAGGCCATCGACGGCGCGACATTCGATCGTCTCAATCCGATGACCGGCGATATCGCCTCGCGCGCCGCGGCAGCCCAAATCGCCGATGCCAAGCGCGCTGCCGATGCTGCCGCCGCTGCTTTCCCTGCGTGGTCGGCGACCGGCCCGGGCGCACGCCGCGCCGTCCTGCTGAAGGCGGCCGATATCCTTGCCAGCAAGGCGCCTGATTTCATTGCCTTGATGGCGTCGGAAACCGGCGCGACTGCCGGCTGGGCCGGCTTCAATGTTCATCTCGCCTCCAACATGCTGCGCGAAGCGGCATCGATGACGACGCAGATTTCCGGCGAGGTCATTCCATCGGACAAGCCCGGCTGCATCTCGATGGCGATCCGCCAGCCCGCGGGCGTCGTGCTCAGCATCGCGCCGTGGAATGCGCCGGTCATTCTGGGCGTGCGGGCTGTGGCGTTGCCGCTGGCCTGCGGCAATACGGTAATCCTGAAGGCATCGGAAATCTGCCCGGGCACACATCGGTTGATCGGCGAGTGCCTGCGCGAGGCCGGTCTGCCGCCTGGCGTACTTAATGTGATCACCAACGCGCCGGAAGATGCGCCCGCGCTGATCGATGCACTGATCTCGCATCCCGCCGTGCGCCGGATCAACTTTACCGGTTCGACCCGCGTCGGCCGCATCATCGCAGAGACCGCCGCCAAATATCTCAAGCCAGTGCTGCTTGAACTCGGCGGCAAGGCGCCGCTGGTGGTGCTCGACGATGCTGATCTCGATGCAGCAGTGGCGGCCGCGGCCTTTGGAGCATTCATGAACCAGGGGCAGATCTGCATGTCCACCGAGCGGCTTGTTGTCGATCAGAAGATCGCCGACACCTTCGTGGCTAAGCTCGCGGCCAAGGCGGGTAGCCTAGTCGCCGGCGATCCGCGCAAGGGCGATACACCGCTCGGTTCACTGATCGGCAGGGATGCTGCGGGTCGCATGCAGGCGCTGATCAAGGACGCCGTGGGCAAGGGTGCCCGTGTTGTGGCGGGTGGCAGCGTCGATGGCACGCTGATGTCGGCTACAGTACTCGATCACGTTACCTCGACGATGCGGATCTACAATGAGGAGTCATTCGGGCCGATCGTGAGTGTCGTGCGCGTCGATGGCGTGAACGAAGCCGTGCGCGTTGCCAACGATACCGAATACGGACTATCGGCGGCGGTGTTCGGCCGCGATATCGCCCGGGCGCTGGAAGTCGCCAAGCGGATCGAGTCCGGCATTTGCCACATTAACGGCGCGACCGTGCATGACGAGGCGCAGATGCCGTTCGGCGGGGTGAAGGCGTCGGGCTACGGTCGGTTCGGCGGCAAGGCCGGCATTGCCGAATTCACCGAACTGCGCTGGATCACCATCGAGACCGGCCCGCAGCACTATCCGATCTGATCGTGTCCGTTACACGCGGCCGTCAGAAGCTGACGGCAGCGTAGGCCTTGCTGATATCTGCAGCTGCGTGCTGCAGATGCTCGCGCAACCTGATCTGGCTGGCTTTCGGCGTGCGGAATGCCGGCGTCACGAAAGAGATTGCGGCGATCACGCCACCGGAATCGCGGACGGGAACGGAGACGGCATAAACATGCGGTGTGATTTCCGCGCGCGACTCCGACCATCCCTGCTCGCGGATCACGGCGAGCTCGCGCACCAGCAGCCTGCGATGGGGTGCGAAGCCGGGATCGCGCCGAACGGCGTCGTCGAGGATTGTCTCGCATTCAGCTTCGGGCATATGCGCGAGCAGCATTTTCGGTCCGGCACCGCGGTGCAGCGGCAAGGCCGTTCCAACCTCGAAGGTCAGGCGAATGCGTGACGACGATTCGGCGCGCTCGATACACACGGCGCGATCGGCCGAGCGGCGCAGCAGGATGATGGTTTCTCCGACCTCCTGAGAGACGCGCTTCATGAAGGGGCGCGCAATGGAGGCAAGGTCGGTGCCGGCGCGGGCCGCCTGAGCCAGGCCGATGACGCGTGGCGCGAGCACGAACGAGCCGCGGCCGTCTTCGTCGATGAGGTCGGCTTCGCGCAAGATGCCAATGTACCGATAGGTCGACGACAGTGGCACCCCGATCTGTTCAGACAGGCTTTCTGCGGAATGCCTCGGACGATCGGTGGAGAAGGCCAGCAAGGCGCGAAGTATCTTTCGCGAACTGCCATCTGCAGCAGCAGGACGGTCCGTCTGGTCGACGCGTTTCGACGCAGTTGCGGCTCTCTTGATGGCCAACGGAACCTCCATTCGGTAATGCTTGCCAATGGAAACGGCAGCATGTGGATATCATTTGCGCACCAACAAACATTGCCGTGCGCGTGCCTTCTTATAAGATAAGATAGTGTTCTCAGCAATTGAGAAGTAGCAAATCAGCCCATGAAGCTTCCGCCGCTGGACTATATTTGCCCTGCTACGCTGCCCGAGGCGATCGCCGCGCTCGCGGTTCATGGCGGCAATGCCAAGGTGATCGCGGGTGGGCAGAGCCTGATGCCGATGCTTGCTTTCCGGCTGGCGGCGCCAAGCGTGCTGGTCGATATCGGACGGCTGCCAGATCTCAAAAGTATCAGTATTTCCGCTGAGGGCATCGACATTGGGGCCCTCGTGACCTGGCGGGATATCGAGCGCGATGCGCAGCTCGCACAGGCGCATCCGCTACTGGCGGCGGCCATCGCCCATGTCGCGCATTACCAGGTCCGTAACCGCGGCACCGTCGGCGGGAGCATGGCCCATGCCGATCCGGCCGCCGAAATGCCGGGCATTGCGGTGACCTGCGATGCGATGCTGACGATCGTCGGATCGACCGGGACCCGCATCTTGAGCGCAAACGAGTTCATCACCGGCGGCCTCAGCACGGTTCTGGGGGCCGACGAAATCTTGACCAGCATACGTCTGCCGCTCTGGAAGAAGGCGCGGCGCTGGGCCTTCGAGGAACTCGCACGCCGCCGCGGAGATTTTGCGCTGGCGGGTGTTGCCGCATTCTACGACATCGACGCGCAGGGCCTGGCGCATAATGCGCATATCGGGGTGATCGGCGTTGCCGATCGTCCGATGCGGCTGCCCGGTGTCGAGGCCATCCTCGATGGTCGTCGGATCGATGCCGACGTGATTTTGCAGGCCGCGGCTGTCGCACGGGATGCGGTCGATCCCGCCGATGATATCCACGCGGAAGCCGCCTATCGCCGCGATCTTCTCGGCGTGTTGCTGGAGCGGGCGCTGGCGCGCGCAGCCAATATCACTCTGCCGGAGGCCGCATGACGTCGGCCCGTCCCGTCCATTTCACCGTCAACGGTGCCGCGGCGACCGTCACAGTCGAACCTCGCACCACGCTGGCGGATGCGCTGCGCAACGAGCTCCGCCTGACCGGCACGCATCTGGGTTGCGAGCACGGTGTCTGCGGTGCCTGCACGGTCATCGTCGATGGCGCCGCAGTGCGCGGCTGCCTGGTGCTGGCGGCGCAGGCAGAAGGACGCGAGATAACCACCGTCGAGGGTCTTGGCAGCGCCGCACATCTCAGTGCGTTGCAGCTTGCGTTCCGCAAGCATCACGCTTTGCAGTGCGGCTTCTGCACTGCCGGTATTCTCACGACGGCGCATGCATTGCTGACCGAAGAGCCGCATGCGGACGAGGACCGCATCCGCGAGGTGATTTCCGGAAACCTATGTCGCTGCACCGGTTATCTGCCGATCATCGCGGCGATCATGGAAGCCCGTATTGCCTATCGCGACGTGCAATGCGAGGCGGCGCAATGAGCGATGTCGCCAAGCTCCTGGTCGGTAGCGCAGTCGAGCGCATGGAGGATGCGCGCTTCCTGTCGGGATCCGGCAATTTCGCTGACGATCTCGCCGTCGAGGGCATGCTGCATGCGGCGATCCTGCGCAGCCCGATCGCGCATGCGCGGATTGTCGCCATCGATGCATCGGCGGCACTAGCGATGCCGGGCATTCATGCCGTGATCACGGCTCGCGACATCAGCGACACCATCCCCATCATCCCGCTGCGCCTGGCGCCGCTGCCCGAATTCGAGCCATTCCGCCAGCCCGTCATCGCAAGCGACAAGGTGCGCTATGTCGGTGAGCCCATCGCTGTCGTGATCGCCGACAGCCGCGCACTGGCCGAGGATGCGCTGGAGAGGATCGGCATCGAATTTGAAGCGCTGTCCGCAGTCACTGAGCGCGGCGCAAGTGAAACCCCGCTGTTCGACTTCGCCGAAGATAACGTTGCGTTGCGCTACGATGCCGGTTTTGGCGATGCCGATGCGGCCTTCGCGGCGGCGGACTATGTGCGCACCGAGCGCTTCAGCGTGCAGCGCCACACGGCGCTGCCGATGGAGACGCGGGGCCTCCTCGCAGAATGGAATTCATCGGCGGGTCGACTCGTCGTCACAGGCGCGACAAAGGTCACGTTCTATAACCGCCGCGCGCTGGCGCAGATGCTGGGCCTTCGCGAGGATGATATCGACCTGATCGAGATCGATGTGGGCGGCGGCTTCGGCGTACGCGGCGAATTCTATCCCGAGGATTTCCTGATCCCCTTCGCTGCCCGCAAACTGGCACGCCCGGTCAAATGGATCGAGGATCGCCGCGAACATCTGATGGCGATCAATCACTCACGCGACATCGCTTGCGAATTGTCGCTCGCCTGCCGCAGCGACGGAATGATGCTGGGTTTGCGCGGCCGGGTATTCGCCGATATGGGCGCCTATATCCGCACCAATGGCGGCGTGGTGCCGGCCAAGGCGGCGCAGTTTCTGCCCGGCCCCTATCGCATCCCCCATGTCAGCGTGTCGGTCGAAGCTTTCATGACCAGCAAGACGCCGGTCGGCACCTATCGCGGGCCGGGCCGCTTCGAGGCGAATTTCTTTCGCGAGCGGCTGATCGACATGGCTGCGACCGATCTCGGCATCGACATCGCCGAATTCCGGCGCAAGAACCTGATCACCGAACAGGAATTGCCTTATCCGATCGATGGGCTCGTGCCCTATGAGGGGCCGACATCCTACGACACCGGCGACTATGTCGAGGTGTTCGAGCGTGCCTTGAAAGAGATCGGCTGGCACGAGAAACGTCATCTGCAGGGTAAATTGGTTGATGGCGTACGTCATGGCATTGGGCTCGGCTGTTTCGTCGAAAGCGGCGGTGCCGGCCCGAAGGAAAACGCAGCGCTTACCCTTGAAAAGGATGGCTCGCTGACGGTGGCAGTCGGCTCATCCGTGCTGGGGCAGGGATTGGAGACGGTGCTCGGCCAGATCGCGTCGGATACGCTGTCGATCCCGTTCGATCGCATCCGTGTGCTGCATGGCTCGACCACGCTGCTCGATGAGGGCTTTGGCACCTATCATTCGCGTGCGGTGGTGATGGGCGGTTCGGCCGTGCTCGATGCCGCCACCCGGCTGCGCGAGAAGATCCTGCAGCAGGCGTCCAATCACCTGGGTAGACCGAACAGCGAGTTGAAGATCGTTAATGCGAATGTCATCGCTGACAATGGCACATCCGTGTCATTCGCGACGCTCGCAGCCGGGCGCGAATTGCAGGCAGACGGCACATTCTCCAACGATGCGCGCACCTACAGCTACGGCACCCATGCGGCGCATGTCACCGTCGACCCGCGCACGGGCGCGGTGAAAGTTCTCGATTACATCGCGGTCGAAGATGTCGGTCGCGCCATCAATCCGGCCATCGTGCACGGACAGGCGATCGGCGCCATCGTGCAGGGACTGGGTGGCGTTTTCCTCGATCATCTGATCTATGACGAGCAGGGACAGCTCTTGAACGCCTCTCTGGCCGATTATCTGGTGCCGACCGCGAGCGACTTTCCGGTGCTGCGGGCGGTGACGCTGGAGCTGCGGCCGTCACCGAGCAACCCGCTGGGTGCAAAGGGCGCGGGCGAGGGCGGTATCGTTGCTGTGGCCGCAGCGACGGCCAATGCGGTGGCGGCAGCGCTGGCGCCGCTCAATGTCGAGATTCATCACCTGCCGCTGACGCCGCCGCGTCTGTGGCGCCTCATCAAGGACGCGCGCGAGCGCGCGAGCAACGCTGCATAGGGACCGATTGTGCCGATCGATATCCACGCCCATTATGTGCCGCCGCAGCTGCTGTCCGCGATCGATGGCCGCGGCGCCTATTGCGGCGTGAGGCTGCTGCCAGCCGGGAATGGCAAGCCGCCGGCCCTCGGCTTCGATTATGGTTTCAGGGTTCGGCCGTTCTTCCCGCAACTGGTCGAGCCGGTTGAACAACGCCGTGCCAGCCTCGACCGCCAGGGTCTCGACCGGCAGCTCGTCGCCACATGGCCTGATATCTACGGCTACGGTCTGGCGAAAGATGCCTGCGCGCATTGGCACCGCATGCTCAACGATACGCTGGGCGAGTGGTGCCATACGAACAATGACCGCTTTTCCTTTGTCGCATCGGTGCCTTTAGCCGACGCCGCCGATGCCGCGGCTGAACTCGATCGCGCCGTTGGCCTTGGCGCTGTTGCGGTCATGGTCCCGGCCAATGTTGAAGGCGTCAATATCGGCGAGAAGCCGCTCGATCCGTTCTGGGCCAAGGCGGAAGCGTTGGGACTGCCAGTCATCCTGCATCCCGTGCTGGTGGATGCTGCGCCGCGTGCCGCGAAATTCGCGCTGACGCAGATCGCGCAATACACATTCGACACCACGCTCGGCATTGGTTCGATCATCCTCTCGGGTGTGCTCGATCGCTTCCCGGCGCTCTCGATCGTCCTCAGCCATGGCGGCGGCACATTTCCTTATCTGCTGGGTCGCTTCGATGTGATGCATGCGCGGATGGATCGCGCGGGGCAGGGCGATGTCGCGCAATGCGACCCGTCGGTCTACGCATCGCGCATCGGCTATGACAGCATCGTGCATGCGCCGAAAGCGTTGCGTTTCCTCGCCGATACCGTGGGCATCGAACGTGTGGCGCTCGGTACTGACGAGTCCTTCCCGCCGGCGGATCGCGATCCCCTCGCCAGCGTCAAGGCTGCGGGCTTTTCCGCTGCCGATATCGAACTGATTACCGAAACCAATCCGAGGCGTCTGTTTCCACGCTTGCCCTGAGCTGCGGTGCGTTCTGCCGTATCATCTTCATGCGAGATAAAGAGGACCGATCATGCTGAAACGTCTGCTTGTTGCCGCCGGTGTTGCGATGTCGATGCTGGGTCTTGCGAACGCCCAGGAGATGAAGACGGTCAAGGTGGGGACGACCAATCTGTCGTCGGATATCGGCCTATTCCTCGCTGAGAAGCGCGGCTACTTCAAGGAAGAGGGTGTCAAGGTTGAACTGATACCGTTCGACTCCGGCGCCAAGATGGTTGCGCCGCTCGGCGCAGGCGATCTCGACGCATCGGCAGGCGCCGCCTCCGCCGGGCTCTATAATGCTGTCAATCGCGGTCTCAAGCTGAAGATGGTGGCGGACAAGGGCACCAATATCGCCGGTTACAGCTACAAGGCGCTGATGGTGCGCAAGGATCTGATCGAGTCAGGTGCGTTCAAGTCGCTTGCGGATCTCAAGGGCAAGAAGGTCGCGATCATCGCCAATGGCGCGGCCGATGAGTCGGTCATCAATCAGGCGCTGAAAAAGGCCGGTTTGAAGGACGAGGATATCGAAAAGGTCTTCCTTCCGTTCCCGCAGCATCTCACCGCCTTCGCCAACAAGGCGATCGACGCGGCGATTTCGGCGGAGCCGGGCGTGACGGCGATGGTGCGCAACAATGTCGCTGTGCGCTTCACCGGCCTCGACGATTTCTATCCAGTGCAACAGACGGCGATGCTGCTGATCAATGGCAAGTTCGCCGAGGACCGCAAGACGGTCACGGCGTTTCTCAAGGCCTATCTGCGCGGGGTGCGCGCCTATGCCGCGACCCTCAAGGACGGCAAGATCGCGGGTCCCGGCGCCGAGGACATGATCAAGGACATTGCCGAGATGACGGGCATCAAGGACACGGCGCTGCTGCATCAGATCGTGCCGGTGTTCATCGATCCCGACGGTCAGATCAATCTTCCCAGCGTCGAGACCGATCTTGCCTATTTCAAGTCGCGCGGGCTGGTCACCAGCGACATCGAGGCCGCCAAGGTCGTCGACATGTCCTATGTCGATGCACTGAAGCCAGTCCTGGGGCCGTTCGCACGGCCCAAGTGAAACGGTGAAGAGAAGTGTGGCGATGACGGTGCAGATGTCGACAGCAGCAATCGGGGACAGCGGGCCAGCGCCCGCGCCGAAGATCAGCCTGCGCGACGTCACCAAGCGTCACGATGCACGGCTGGCGCTGGACCGGATCACGCTCGATATCCCGACCAGCACCTTTTTCGTGGTGGTCGGCCCGAGCGGCTGCGGCAAGACGACCTTGCTGCGCATGCTTGCCGGGCTGGATGCGCCATCGGAGGGCCGGATCGACATCGCCAATCCGCAGCCCGGTCATCCACAGAGCGCCATGGTGTTCCAGGGGGACTCGTTGTTTCCCTGGATGACCGTCTGGGACAACGCGGCCTATGGCCTGACGATGCGCAATGTTCCGAAGGCGCGCATCGATGACGTGGTCGGGCACTACCTGAACAAGACCGGCATGTATGGTGCGCGCACGCTCTATCCGCATCAGCTCTCCGGTGGCATGCGCCAGCGCGTGTCGATCGCGCGCGCCTTTGCCAACGATCCCGATATCCTGCTGATGGACGAGCCGTTCTCGGCGCTCGACGAGCAGAACAAGACATTGCTGCACGAAGAGCTGCTGCGGATCTGGGAAGAAACCCGCAAGACTGTGGTCTTCATCACCCACAGTGTCGATGAAGCCGTGACGCTCGGTGATCGCATCATGGTCATGACGGCGGGGCCGGGGCGCATCAAGACCATCGTGCCAGTGGATCTGCCGCGGCCGCGCAATGTCGTCGAGCTCCGGCATACCCCGGCTTACGGCGAACTGGTCTATGACATCTGGGCGCAGCTCCGCGAAGAGGTCGATCGCGCGCGCAGCCGCGAGCCGGGGAGCAAGGCATGAGTTCGGTTCGCACCCGTTCACTGTGGAGCGACCGCGCCATCAGCATCCTGTCGCCGCTGGTGCTACTGGGCCTATGGGAAATCTGCGCCCGCACCGGCATCGTTGATGTCAGGTTCTTTCCGGCGCCCTCTAACATCATTGGGCATCTGTTCGAGCTCGCTTCCTCGGGCGCGCTGTGGCGTCATGTGGGAGCCAGCCTGTATCGCCTCGCTGCCGGTTTTATCGTTGGTTGCGTGCCGGCCATCGTGATCGGGCTTGCCATCGGGCTCTATCGCCCCGTGCGGGCCGCCTTCGATCCGCTGATCTCGGCGACCTATCCGATCCCGAAAAGTTCGCTGCTGCCGCTGATCCTGCTGATCTTCGGTCTCGGTGAAAGCTCGAAAATCGCCATGGTCGCGATCGGCGTGTTCTATCCGGTGGTGATCAATACAGCCGCCGGCGTGCGACAGATTGCGCCCATCTTCCTCGATGTCGGCCGCAATTTCGGCGCCAGCCGCTTCAACATGTTTCGCACCGTGGCGCTGCCCGGCGCATTGCCGCTGATCATGACCGGCATCAAGCTCGGCGCCGGCATGGGGCTGGTGCTGATCGCCATCGCCGAGATGGTCGGCGCCAAGCAGGGGCTCGGCTACATGATCTGGAATGCGTGGGAGCTGTTCGACGTCCAGACCATGTATGTCGGCCTCTTCGTCATCGCGATCATCGGCTTCGTGATGAATGCGGGCTTCGACGCGCTGGAGCGCGCCATCGTGCCGTGGCGGAACGGCTAGAGCACCTTCAATTGCTCGCTTACGGCCAGCAACTGCCGCCGAATATTGGATGCCGCAGTCACTTCCCAGAACGCGCCGCGCGTCGCCGGGCCGATGGCATAGAAGCCGGGCTGAACATGACCGGCGCTGTCGCGGAGTTCGCAGGTTGGGGTGACATCGAGGCCGAGGCCGTTGAAGCCGGTCCGCGCTTGCCCGGTTGCGAGCAGCGACTTGATGAGCGGATCGCCCAGGCGATCATAGTGCTCTTCCGGGCCGGTACAGTTCAGAATCCAGTTGGTGGCGAGATCGATGGTCTCGCCGTGTCCGCGCTTGCGGATGGTCACGTCATGTCCCGACGGTGTCGCAACTGCACTGGTGATGCGACCCGCGATCACATCGAGCTGCTTGTCTCGCTGCAACTGCTCCAGCAGTTCGGCGACGTCGGGCGCCAGCCGATGCCGATGCACCATCCAGATCGCGCGCAGATGCCGCGCGAAGCGGGCACGTTCGGTCTCAGAGGCATTCCTGTAGAGTTCACCGATGGACAATCGAAACGTGTCGACCATCGTCTGCCATGGAATGCCCGCGGCAACCTTGCGGCGGGTGTCCCTGAGCAATGCCGCCAGAAGCCCCCGTGCGGTGGGATTCGGGAACGATGTCATCGGATCGGGATCGGTCTGTGCCGGCACGTCGATCAGTGGCAGCAATCCGCGCCGCGAGACCATCGTGATGGGCGCGCGCATGCCGCGATGAACGAGATCGATCACCATATCGACCGCGGTGGCGCCGGTGCCGATGACCAGCACGCGATCGTCCTTGCCGATCGGATCGAGCGCGCCCGGCGCCCAGACATTGGTGATCGAGCGCGGCGATGCCTCGATGCCGGGAAATGGCGACGGCGGCTGGTTGCCAAGACAGAGGAACACCAGATCGGCGTCGATGGTCGCGCCCGATGCTGTCGCAACGCGATAGCCATCGCCCTGCCGCGTCACACTCAGAGCCACATCCTGCCGCGGCGTCACGCGTCCGCTGCCCGTCAATTCGTTGAACTTCGTCGAGATGTAGTCGCCATAGACCCGGCGGGGCACGAATGAGGTTGAATAGTCCGGCCAGTTTGCCTGGCCCGTCTCCGTCAACCATTCGACGAAGCCGTTATCTTCGGCGCCGAGTCCGCCCATCTTTGAGGCTGGGACGTTGATGCGGTGCCACTTGGCTTTCGCGGAATAGGCGAGTCCGCGCCCGAAGGCGCCATCGCGATCCAGCACGGTGATCGGCCCGATCTGCGGCAGCCTGGCCAGAATGATGCCGGCGAATGCGCCGGCCACGCCGCCGCCGATAACGGCAACGCGCAGAGAATGGGGAGAGGCTGATGTCATGCTGCCAAACGATGCGAGGGAGGGGGTCGAGAGATCAGCTCGGCGGTGCGTAAGCGGCGGGATCGACCGATGCCGGGCGGCCATCGAGTGCGAGTCGGCCGATCCGCGCGGGCGTCTCGGCGATCACCTTGCCGCGGCGCACGACCGCGAGCCGTGTCGCCTTCAGCCGGATCGCCTCGATCGGATCGCGCGCCTGCAGCAGCACGAGGTCGCCATTGCAGCCGACATCGAGGCCGTAGCCGTCGAGGCCCATGATCTTGGCCGGGTTGGTAGTGACGGTGTCGAAACAGAATCGCATTGCATCGCGGCTGGTCATCTGTCCGACATGCAGGCCCATATGTGCGACTTCCAGCATGTCCGCCGAGCTCAGCGAGTACCACGGGTCCATGCAGCAGTCCTGGCCGAAAGCCACGTTAATGCCGTAGGGCCGCATCTCCGGCACGCGGGTCTGGCCGCGGCGCTTGGGGTAACTGTCGTGGCGCCCCTGCAGCACGATGTTGATCAGCGGGTTGGCAATCGCAGCGACGCCGGCCTCCGCGATCAGCGGCAGCAGCTTCGAGACGTAGTAGTTGTCCATCGAATGCATCGAGGTCAGATGCGAGCCGGCAACGCGGCCCTGCAGTCCGAGACGCTGGGTCTCATAGGCGAGGGTCTCGATATGGCGCGAGAGCGGGTCGTCGCTTTCGTCGCAATGCATGTCGACGCGCAGTCCGCGCGCGGCGGCGATCTCGCAGAGTGCCTTCACCGACGCGGCGCCATCGGCCATGGTGCGCTCGAAATGTGGAATGCCGCCGACGATGCTGACCCCCTTGTCGAGCGCGCGCGCAAGATTTTGCGCAGCCGTCGGCGAGCGGAAATAGCCGTCCTGCGGGAACGCCACCAGTTCGAGATCGAGATAGGGCGCGACCTGCTTCTTGACGTCGAGCAGCGCATCGACAGCCAGCAGCCGGTCGTCGCAGATATCCACGTGGGTACGCACCGCGAGCAGGCCCTGTGCCACCGCGAGATCGCAATAGCGCAGCGCGCGTTCGACCAGTGCCTCATAGGTGAGGTGTGGTTTCAACTCGCCCCACAGCGCGATGCCTTCGAGCAGGGTGCCGGAGACATTCAGGCGCGGCAGGCCGAGCGACAGCGTCGCGTCCATATGGAAGTGGATGTCGACGAATGGCGGCGAGACCAGATGCCCGGCGGCATCGATCACGCGTCCGGCTTCTCCCGCCAGATTGGGCTGCACCGCGACGATACGGCCCGCGGCGATGGCGATATCCTGGCCGGTGCGGCCGTCGGGAAGCGTGGCGTTGCGAATGAGGAGGTCGAACGGCATGAAACCCTTGCTGCTGCAGGTGCGATCACCGAATTATCGGCGTTGCGCTGCAGCAATGCAAGACAGTCCCACGCGGACGGGCATCCGCCGGTCCGCGCGGACCGATTTGACCTGTATCAGTGAAACGATTGTTGTGCGGCGCGGAGCAGATCGATCGGGCTCCATGGCTTGGCCATGAACAATGTGCCGTCGGGCAGCCGACGCACGCGAGGCGCACCCGAAGTCACGATCACATGCATATCGGGGAATCGTTGCTTGGCGAGATAAGCGAGCTCAATGCCGTCCATCATGCCCGCGAGTTCCACGTCGGTGAAGACCATCGCAACATTGTCGCCGGATTCCTCCAGTACCAGTACGGCCGCCTCCGCGCTTTCGCATTCGATGACGTTCATCTCGCTCTCTTCGAGCAGCAGGCTGACCAGTGTGCGTTGTGCTTCGTCGTTCTCGACCACCAGCGCTGTCGACCTGTGTGCATAACCCATGGGGGAGCCTCCGTGGTTTGGTTGCGACAGGAGGGCAATGCGTGAGTTCATCAGGGGTTCAGATAAAAGTGAGTTCCCGTGAGCAACAATGTTACTCATGAATATGCGCCGGCGCAGGATGATGTGCCGGCAGAAACGCAGTTAACCCACTACGGAAGTTGAAGTCGCAATCTGCTGCATCATTTGCGGCAGCAGATAAGGCGCGCCGTCATCGGTGCGTGCGACGACAACGTTGATATCGAAGACCCGACGGATCACGTCGCTGGTGATCGTTTCCGCAGGCGTTCCTTCCGCTGCAACGGCGCCGTTGCGCATCACGATGATGCGGTCAGCAAACCGAACTGCGAGATTGAGATCGTGCAGCACTGCGATCACGGCCGTGCCGTTGCGCGCACGTTTCCGCGAAATTTCGACGAGTTCGATCTGATGGCGCAGATCGAGCGATGATGTGGGCTCGTCGAGCAGCAGGATGCCTGGACCATGGGCAGCTTCGCCGCAGGCGAGCTGCACGAGGATACGCGCGAAATGCGCGCGCTGTTGCTCGCCTCCTGACAGCGTTGGTAATTCGCGATGACGGAAGTCGCCAAGGCCCACTTCATCGATGGCGGCATTGACGAGCGCTTGCGCAGAAGCCAGCGGCAGGTTGCCCCGACCCATCTGCACGACTTCCTCGACCGTGAATGGAAAGCTCACACTAACATGTTGCGACAGCATCGCGCGCCGCATCGCCAGTTCGGCGGGCGACCAGGCATGGAGGTTGCGACCTTTCAGCGTGATGGCGCCGCGCGACGCACGCAGATCGGCTGACAGCAAGCGTAGCAGCGTCGACTTGCCGGCGCCGTTGGGACCGACAATGGCGACCATCTCGCCGCTGGTAATGGCGAGATCGACGTGATTGAGCAGCGTGGCCTGGCCGATGGTCAGCGAGATGCCGGATGCTGTGAGGACGGGTGTATCGGCCATCGGCGTCACAGCCCCACCAGCCCGCGCTGACGCAGCAGAATCAGCAGGAATATAGGCGCGCCCACGGCGGCAGTCAGGATGCCGATCGGCATCTCGGCCGGCGCCACGATGGTGCGGGCCAGCGTATCGGCGCCGACCAGCAGGCTGGCGCCGAGACCGACTGAGGCCGGCAGCAACAGCCGATGACCCGGTCCGATCATCAGCCGCAGCAGATGCGGCACGACGATGCCGACAAAGCCGATCACGCCGCAGACGGACACGGCCGCGCCGGTCATGACGGACACCAGCACGATGCAGATGCGCTTGAGGCGCTCCACATCGACGCCGGAATGGAAGGCCTCGGACTCACCGAGGATCAGCACGTCGAGGCCGCGGCTGGTGAACAGCATCCCGATCAGGCCGAGAGCCAGCATAGGCGCAATCGTTGCCGCTTTGCTCCAGGTCGCGCCGCTGAGCGAGCCGAGCAGCCAGAATGTGATGTCGCGGAGCTGACGGTCGTCGGCGATGAAGACAAGCAGCCCGATGCCCGCATTGGCAATCGCGGCGATGGCAATGCCGGCGAGCAGGAACAGCGCGATGGAGGTGCGTCCGCTGCGGCTGGAAATTCGGTAGAGAATGATGGTGGTGAGTAGCGAGCCGATGAAGGCGGCTAATGGCAATAGAAAGGGCTGCAGAAAACTCACATAATGCGCAAAGCGGCTGTCGCTGATGACGATGGCGCCGGCTGCCGCAAATGCGCCGCCGCTGGAGACGCCGACCAGCGCCGGGTCGGCGAGGGGATTGCGAAACAGGCCCTGCATGATCGCGCCGGCGGCGCCCAGCATGCCGCCGATCATGGCGGCGATGGCAATGCGCGGAATCCGGATCGACCACAGGATCAGCTGATCGCGCGTGGCAAGTGGATTGGCGGGATCGGCGGCCGCGAGGCCAAGTGCTGCGGGCAGGCGGGACAGTGGGATTCCGGCGGCGCCAACCGTGGCAGCAAGCAGCACCGTCAGCAGGAGTGCTGCGAACAGACCGCACAGGACGACGATGGTTGCAGGGCGGCGCACCCGGCCCTTCGTTCTGACAAACGCAGTCAACTTGGCGTCGGCAGCAGTCATCTTACTGACGACAGTTGACGGCGAGCGAGACGGGCTTGAACGTTGCGGCGTCGGACGACAGCGCCGGGTCGAGCTTCACGGCAAGGTCGCGCGCGGCGGCCGCCGTGCGTGGGCCGAAGCCGAGCAGATAGAGGCCGTCCATGGCGACCAGGTTCCTGGTCTTCGCGGCCGGCGTCAGTGCGAATGCCGGGCTGGCAAACACGGTGTCGGCCTGCAGCGTATCCTTGCCGCGCTCCATCGAGAGCACGGTATCCGGCTTGGCTGCGGCGATGGCTTCATCGCTCATGATCTTGTAGCCGTCGAAACTGTCCGCGACATTTACGCCACCGGCCAGCTTTATGATTTCATTGGCTGCCGTCTTCTGGCCAGCGACCATGGTGCGGCCATCGAGGAAGGACATCACGAACATCACCCGTGGCGGGGTCTTCACCTTGGCGCGCAATTCACGCAGCGTGGCAAGATCGCCGCCCACGGCATTGGCGAGACATTCGCCGCGTGCCTCGACGCCCGCGACCTTGGCGATCAACCGGATCTTCTCCACCATGCCGGCTTCGGTGAACGTATCCGGCACCAAGATGAGCGGGATCTTGGCGGCGTCGATGACGTCGATGGTTTCCTTCGGGCCGGAGCCCGCGATGGCGAGCACCAGTTGCGGATTCAGCCCCAGTACGCCTTCCGCGGAGAGCTGGCGCATGTAACCGACATTGGGTTTGTCGGCCATGGCCTTCGGTGGATACAGGCTGGTCGTATCGACGGCGACGATACGGTCGTCAGCGCCGAGGGCATAAAGGATTTCGGTCACCGCGCCGCCGATTGAGACGATGCGGGTCGGATGGCCGATAGTGACGTCGCGTCCGCGTGCGTCGCGCACAACGGCGTCTTCCGCTGAGGCGGCGGCGGAGAATACCAGCGTGCTGGCAAGCGCTACACATTGCAGCGCATGCGCGATGCGATGACGTCGAACGGGGAGACTGGCGGTCATTTGGTGAGGATCAGCTTGTTCTGGAATGTCAGGCGCAGGCGATAGGTCTCGTCGCCATGCGTAATCAGCAACTCGCGCTGATCCGCGAACAGCTCCTTGCTGTCCATCCGGTCGCCATTTATGACCACATTGCGTCCGGCTGAGGATTTGGCGTGAGCGGCAGCGCTGCCGTCGTGAGAACCCGTATCCATAGCGCCGATCTATCCCATCCGTAAAAGTCTCTGTCATCGTTATAGGTTTTGTCGCACCTCATCGCCAAGCACTGCAGTCTATAATCAGTATAAACAGGGCGGGGATTGCTTGACCCTCCCGTTAATGAACCGTAATCGAAAATGGCAACTTGGTGGCAGGGGTCCCCGAGTCGCATTCGAGAGCCAGCAAGCTCACTGCCTCGTGCAGCGCCAGCCAGCCACGATCCGTTGAAATTTGTGTTTGGGGATTAGGCTATGGCTCTTGGGGGCATGACTACGCGCGCCTTGTTGTTGGGTGTGTCGATCGTATCAATGGGGGCGTTGGTCTCGGAGACCGCCTTGGCACAGGCCGCCGCGCAGGCAGGCGACGTGCAGCCGCAGAAGCCGAAACCCGCCAAGAAGAAGCGTGCTGCTGCCAAGCCGGCGGCCGTGCCGGCGCAGGTAGCTAACGCCAATGCGCAGGCCAGCCGCAGCGGCCAGTCACTCGATGAAATCACGGTGACGGCTTCGAAGACCCAGGAGCGCGCCATCGATGCGCTGGCGCCCGTCAGCGTCGTGACGCAGGAGCAGATCCAGCTGCAGCAGCCGAGCCGGCTGAGCCAGCTTTTCTACAATGTCCCCGGTGTCTGGATGCAGGATCGTGGCGATGATCCGTCCACGGCGATCAATATCCGCGGCTTGCAGGATTTCGGACGTGTCGCCGTTGTCGTTGACGGCGCTCGCCAGAACTATCAGCGCTCCGGTCACAATGCGAATGGCTCGTTCTTTCTCGATCCCGAGCTGATCGGCGGCATCGATATCACCCGCGGCCCGACTGCCAATATTTACGGCTCTGGTGCCATCGGCGGCGTGGCCTCGTTCCGCACCAAGGACATCAATGACGTCCTCCGGCCGGGCGAGCGTTGGGGCGTCGATATGAGCGGCTCCTACGGCTCCAACAACAATCGCGGTCTCGGCTCCGTGTTCGGCGGCGTGCGTGTCGACCCGACGGTCGATGTGTTCGGCGGTGCGGTCTATCGCACCCAGGGCAACTACAAGGATGGCGCCGGTACCGAGATCGGCAATACAGGCAACGACATCGCTGCGGGCCTGATGAAAGTTACGGTTCGCCCGGCCGACGGCCATGAGGTGAAGTTTGGCGGCCTGTTCCAGGACTATAGCTACACAATTGGTCAGTTGAATCGTGGTCCAACCACAACGCAGGCCTTGATCGCTCTGAATCAGGGCTCATCCGTCTACGCCTCCAATGCAAAGAACTATACCGGTACGGTGACGTGGAAATACGCGCGTCCGGAGGACATGCTGTTCGATTTCAATGTCTCGCTTTACGGCAATCGCGTCGACAACGACCAGACCAAGACCTACCACTATTCGACGGCCGGCACCGCGCTCTGCGGTGCTGGTAGTGCCGGTAACAACATTTCTGGTTGCGTTGGCGATCAGCGCGGCTACTTGCTGGATACGTTCGGCGTCGACGTCAACAACACGTCTCGCTTCAATATCGGTGAGTGGCGCAATGCTGTGACCTATGGCTTCGACGTCTTCAACGACAAGGTGAAAACATTCGACTCGCGCGGAAACTCCAACATCACCACGCCGAGCGGCGAGCGCACAGTCTCCGGCGGCTTCGTCCAGCTAAAGACCAACTATTCGAGTTGGCTCGAAGTCATAGGCGCGCTGCGTTATGACCACTATGAGCTCAATTCAAGCGGGACAGCCGTGGGTGTTAACAATGTTTCATCCAGCGGTGACCGCCTGTCGCCCAAGATCACACTCGGCGTGACGCCGGTAGCGGGCTTTACGCCCTATGTGAGCTATGCGGAGGGTTATCGTGCACCATCCATTAGTGAAACGCTCATTGCAGGTGGCCACGCTTCCGGCGGCGGACCGACTTTCGTCACCTGTGCTGATGGTACCGCTGGCCTATTCTGCTTCTTGCCGAACCCGAACCTCCGGGCAGAAGTCGGCAAGAACAAGGAAGTCGGCATCAATCTGAAATACAACGACGTCTTTACGTCTGGCGACAGTTTCCGCGCCAAGTTTAACTTCTTCCGCAACGACGTTGATGACTACATCGACCTCGTCGCCTCTACGCCAGTTCTCGTCAACTATGTATTCATGGGGCGTCCTGGCACCATCCTCAACAGCAACTTCTATCAGTACCAAAACATTGCCAATGCGAAGATCGAAGGCTTCGAGGCCGAGACGGCCTATGACGCGGGCCTTTGGTTCCTGGGCGTCGGCGCGACGGTTCAAAGCGGCAAGAACACCCAGACCAATGTTGGTCTGGCGACAATCCAGCCGCGCAAGGTCACGACCACCGGTGGCGTCCGCCTGCTCGATCGCAAGCTGACAATCTCGGCTCAGTGGGCTTCGGTCGCGGCCAATACCGACCTTCCGGCCGGGTACGTGCCATCGACCTCCTACGATCTCGTCAATCTCTACGTCGCCTATCAACCGACGCAGGACATCACCTTGAATTTCGGGGTCGACAATATCCTGAACCAGTATTACCGCCCCTATGCTATTCCCGGGTCGACCAGCGATGGCACAACGCAGAACGACGCGTTGTGGACCGCCCCTGGTCCGGGCATCGTTTACAAGGGTGGCATCAAGGTGCATTTCGGCGGCGCATAATCGCCATCTGCATCCACCAGCCTCCAAGGAATCGCGCTCATGTCCGGGCGCGATTTCGGTTATGATAGGTTCTCGACGTCACGAAAGGAAAGACATCCATGTTCATCGCCATGAACCGCTTTCAGGTCAAAACCGGATCCGAAGCCGCATTCGAAAACATCTGGGCGACCCGCGAATCCTATCTCTCGGAATTGCCGGGCTTCATCGAGTTCAGCCTGCTGAAAGGTCCGGTGGCCGAGGATCACACGCTGTATTCGTCGCATACGGTCTGGGCCAGCAAGGCGGACTTCGAGGGCTGGACCAAGTCCGAGCAGTTCCGCAAGGCGCATGCCCGCGCGGACAACAAGTCGGAAGGCGCCAGCCTCTATCTCGGTCACCCCAAGTTCGAGGGTTTCGAAGTGATCCAGTCCGAGCGCCGCAAGAGCGCTGCGGCCTGATCGCAGGCCCTGCGTCTCACATCAATGATCGATCACGGAGCCATCTCATGCTGAATACGGATCTCGCCGCGCTGAAGACCTATATGGCGGAGAATCCCGGCGCCGTGATCGAGACCGTTGCGCGCGAGCGGGGCGTCACGCCGCGTGCGGTGCTGGAAGCGCTGCCCGAGGGAATGGTGACCATCGGCGGCGGCGCCGATGCCTTCGTGACCGCGATGACGGATATCGCCGAATGGGGCGAGGTGACGCTGATCGTGCATACCGAGGACGGCATCTTCGAAACGACGGCGCCGCTGTCGCCGGGCGCCATCGGCCACGGCTACTATAATCTGACGCAGCCCAAGGGCCTGCATGGCCATCTGCGTCATGAGCGCTGCGGCGGCGTGGCTTTCGTCGAGCGGCCCTTCATGGGCAAGTCGTCGGCTTTCGTCGCATTCCTCAATGTCGATGGCGGCGTGATGTTCAAGGTCTTCGTCGGCCGTGACGAGACCCGTGCGCTGAAGCAGGATCAGCTTGAGCGTTTCCGCGCGCTGGCTGGAAAGCTCGCTGCTTAAGGCGTCTACCCTTCTTCACTGTCCTTCATCTGCGCCACCAGCATCTCGGCGACCAGTCGCGTTGATGGCGATGCCATGCGTGCGGCCGACTGCACCAGCGTCACCTGTGTTGACTCAAGCCTGCGGTCGCGCGGCGGGATCGCGACCAGTGTGCCGGCATTGATGGCCGCCGTCGCGGAGACCATCGGCAGGAACGTCGCAAGATCGGTGCGGGCAGCGACGGTCTGGGTGAAGGCCAGCGAGTTGGTCTCGCTGCACATTTCCAGCCGCACGCTGGCCTGGGCGCAGGACTTGTCGAGTTCCTGACGAATGCCGAAGGATGGGTCCGGAAGGATCACGCGCAACCCTGCGAGATCCTTCATCGCGTATGAGTTCTGGCCGGCGAGCGGATGCGTGGGCGCGACGATCAGGCAGACCGGTTGTCGCATGCGTCCGAGTTCGATCAGATCGCGTCGTGGCGCACGACCGAAGATCAGGCCGAGATCGACCTCGTTCTGGCTGACCATCTCGACCACATCGCGAGCGCCCACGGCGGTGACAGATAGCGCGATCCCCGGATATTGCTGCGACAGGTCGACGAAGGAGTTGGGCAGGAAGCTCGACAGCATGCCTTCGACGGTGGCGATCTTCACCTGGCCGCGGCGCAGCGATGCGAATTCCTCGACCTGACTGCGCAGCCCGTCGAGCTGGCTGCGGTTCTCGACTGCATAGCGATAGAGCACGTGGCCTGCATCGGTCAGGTTCATGCCGCGCGCGCCGCGCTCGAACAGCTTGGCCGCTAGCTCCTCCTCCAGCCCCTGCACCTGCCGGCTGATGGCGGAGGGGGCGATGCGGAGCGCTGCGGCCGCCTGTTTGATCGATCCGGACTCGGTAACGACGCGAAAATAACGAATGGCGGCGGATTCGATCATGGTCAGTCCCTCGCGGCTGGCTGCCCAGCGCGATGGCAGCACCTGATTAGCGTTCTGATTTTCAGACCTCTCACATCGAAATTCAATGCTTTTATTCGAAATCTAAATTTGACAGAGTTTTGATCAGGTCACGGTCCCGTCATCGATGGAGAATTTGGATGTTTCATCCCCGGCTTGCTGTCTCGGCTTTTTCCGCATCCCTCCTGCTGGCTGCGACTGGCCTGGGAGCGACATCCTCGGTGGCCTCGGCCCAGGATGTGATCCGCTTCGGCGCGCCGCTGCCGATTACCGGGCCGCTGGCGCCGGAAGCCGTGAAGCAGCAGCAGGGCTATGACCTCTGGGCCGAGCAGGCCAACAAGGCCGGCGGCATCGATGTCGGCGGCAAGAAGTACAAGGTCGAGATCGTCTATTCGGACTACCAGTCCAACACGCCGCGCTCGGTGCAGACCACCGAACAGATGATCACCCAGGACAAGGTGAACTTCATGTTCGGCCCGTTCGGTTCGGGCGCCGCCAAGGCCGCCAGCACGATCGCCGAGAAGTACAAGGTGCCGATGCTGGCCGCGACGGCATCGTCATCCCAGGTCTACGACCAGAACTACAAATATCTGTTCGGCACCTTCACGCCGAACGACACGCTGACCACGCCCTTGACGCAGCTCGTCAAGGCCAAGGCGGCGGACGTCAAGAAGGTTGCGATCCTCGCGCGCAACGATCTGTTCCCGCTGGCCATCGCGCAGGAAATGGAAAAGTCCGCCAAGGCCAACGGTCTTGAGGTCGTGTACTTCGAAAAATACGCCATCAACACGCTCGACCACTCCGCAACCCTGTCGCAGATCAAGTCGCTCAATCCGCAATGGGTGTTCGTCACCGGCTATACCAACGATCTGCTGCTGATCCGCAAGCAGATGGTCGATCAGCAGATGAAGGCCAATGTCGTGACCATGATCGCCGGTCCGGCCTATCAGGAATTCATCGAATCCGCCGGGGCGAGCGCCGAGAACATCTCCAGCGCCTCGTGGTGGCATCCGGCCGAACAGTACAACGGCAAAGACATTTTCGGCACCACGGCCAACTTCGTGAAGCTGTTCAAGGACAAGTACAAGCTTGAGCCCGACTACGCTCACGCTTCGGCTGCGGTCTGCGGTGCGCTGTTCCAGATGGCCATCGAGAAGGCCGGTTCGCTGGATCGCGACAAGGTGCGTGACGAACTTGCCAAAATGGACGTCGTCACCTTCTGGGGTCCTGTGAAGTTTGGCGCCAATGGCCAGATCAACTCGCTCGAACCTCCGGTCTTCCAGATCCAGGCCGGCAAGCCGGTGGTGCTATTCCCGGATGCGATCAAGCAGGGCGAGTTCAAGCTCGGCGTGAACTGAGCCACGGCTGACCGGCGGGGAAACGATATGCTGGCCATCCAGGTCCTGATCAATGCACTCGTGCTCGGGTGTCTCTATGCCTGTATCGCGATCGGTTTCTCGCTGGTCTGGGGCGTGCTCAACGTCATCAACCTGATCCACGGCTCGTTCATCGTGCTTGGCGCCTATCTGGCCTGGGGGGCCTATAATTCGCTCGGGCTGTCGCCTTGGTATGCGCTGCTGATCGCCGCGCCGGCCTTTTTCGTGTTCGGCTATTTGCTGCAACGGCTGCTGCTCAACCGCGTCATCACCGCCCCGGTACTGGTGACGCTGACGCTGACCTTCGGGCTCGATCTGATCCTGAACAATGCGATGATCTATTACTTCAAGGCCGATTACCGGAAGCTGATCCTCAATCCGCCCACGGGATCGATCTCGATCTTCGACGTCGTCGTTCCCGTCGACCGTCTGATCGCAACCGCCTCAGCGCTGGCGCTGACCTTTCTGCTCTATCTGCTGCTGCGGCGTTCGAAAGTCGGCCGCGCCATCGTCGCGGTCCGGCTCGACCGCGATGCCGCCGTGCTGATGGGCGTCGATGTCAAATCGATCTACGCCATCGCCTTCGGTCTCGGTGCGGCGCTCGCCGGCTGCGCCGGTGTGCTGATGGCGCTGATCTTCCCGATCTCGCCGCTGACCTCGTCAGCCTATCTCGGCAAGGCCTTCGTGGTCTGCGTCCTCGGCGGACTCGGCAGCGTGTCCGGCGCATTGGCTGGCGGCTTGCTGCTGGCGCTCGTCGAGGGCGTCGGCTCGGTCTATCTCGGCCCGGCCCATGCGGTGACGTTGTCTTTCGTCCTGCTCATCATTTTCCTTGTCGTCAGGCCGCAGGGCTTGCTCGGCCGAAAGGGTTTTGAATGACCCGG
The DNA here is from genome assembly GCF_021044645.1 of Tardiphaga sp. 37S4. Lineage (NCBI taxonomy): Bacteria > Pseudomonadati > Pseudomonadota > Alphaproteobacteria > Hyphomicrobiales > Nitrobacteraceae > Tardiphaga > Tardiphaga sp. 37S4. The sequence goes on from NZ_CP088008.1 coordinate 988,149, forward strand.
ACCAATATCGCGCTTCTCGTCCTCATTGCCTGCGTAGCATCGCTGCCGCTGTTCGGCGATGCCTATGCGCTACGTCTCGGCACCATGGCCTGCATGTATGCGATCTTCGCGTTGTCATGGAACATCGTCGGCGGCTTTGCCGGCTATCCGTCTTTTGCGACGGCTGCCTTCTTCGGGCTCGGTGCCTATACGACCGGCATTCTCATGAATAAGGGCGTGCCGCTGCCCCTGTCGCTGCTGGGGTCGCTGGTGCTGTGCCTGCTCTTGGCCGCGGCGCTCGGTGCCGTGCTGCTGCGGCTGCGTGGGCATTACTTCGCCATCGCCAGCCTGTCGCTGGTCGAAGTGTTCCGCGAACTCGTCAACAATGCCACCGACCTCACCGGCGGCGGCATGGGCCTGAACATTCCGCTGGTGTCCGGCTCCAGTGTCCTGTCCGACGCGACGTTCTTCTTCTACGCCATGTGGGGGCTGCTGCTGATCACCGCGCTCGTCGTCATCGCAGTCTCGATGTCGAAGCTCGGCTTCGGTCTCAACTGCATCCGGCAGAACGAGACGGCGTCGAACATGGTCGGTCTCAATTCCACGCTCTACAAGGCCATCGCCTTCGGACTGTCTGCGTGCTTCGTCGGCGCCGCCGGCGGTCTCTATGCGGCCTGGGTGCACTACATCGATCCGTCCGACGTGTTCGACATTCTCTATTCGGTGAAGCCGATTGTGATGGCGCTGATGGGCGGGCTCGGCTCGCCGCTCGGCGTGGTCTGCGGCGCCTTCGTCTATCTCGGCCTCGAGGAAGTAGTCTGGCGCAATTACATCCAGATCCATTCGGGCGTGCTGGGCGTCCTCATCATCCTGCTGCTGCTGTTCCTGCCGCATGGGTTGGTCTCGCTCCATGCCGGCAAGATCTGGCGCGGGCTGTTCGGACGAAAGGCAAAGCATGTCTGAGATCCGTCACGAAATCCTGCATCTGAGCAAGGTCTCGCGAAACTTCAGCGGGTTGAAGGCGCTGAGCGACGTCTCGCTCTCGGTCAACAAGGGCGAGGTGGTCGGCCTGATCGGTCCGAACGGCGCCGGCAAGACCACTTTGGTCAACACCATCTGCGGTGTCACGCCGGCATCGTCCGGTGTCGTCACCTTCGACGGCAAAGACATTACGCGGATCAAGACCTACCAGTCTGCGCGGCTCGGCCTGTCACGCACCTTCCAGATCGTGCAGCCCTTTGCGGAATTTTCGGCGCTCGACAATGTCGCTGCGGCCGCATTGTTCTCGCAGCCGGGCGAGAGCCTGAAATCGGCCCGCGAGGCTGCCCGCGCGCATCTCGCATTCGTTGGTCTGGATGCCCAGGCCGACCAGTCCGCAGCGACATTGACACTGGCCATGCGCAAGCGGCTGGAGCTGGCCAAGGCGCTGGCGATGAAACCGAAGCTGCTGTTCCTCGACGAGGTCAATGCCGGCCTCAACAGCGCCGAGGTCGAACGCGCCACCAAGCTGATCCATCAGCTCGCCGCCGACGGCATCACCATCGTGATGATCGAACATCTGATGAAGGTCGTGCTCAATGTCTGCACCCGCATCGCGGTGCTGCATAACGGACGGCTGATCGCTGACGGTGCGCCGCGCGACATCATCAAGGATCCCGCCGTCGTCGATGCCTATCTGGGCCAGCAATATGCACAACGGAACGCCGCCCGTGGCTGATCATCCGATGCTCGAACTGAATGGGGTCTGCGCCGGTTACGGCGAAATCCAGGTGCTGTGGGGCATCGACATGGTGGTGTGTTCCGGCGAGATCACCGCGCTGATCGGCTCCAACGGCGCCGGCAAGACTACGCTGATGCGTGCGCTGTCCGGGCTGATCCCGCTGACATCAGGCAAATATGTCTCCGAAGGCGTCGATCTGTCGAAGGCGACGGCGGCGCAGATGCTGGCCCATGGCATCGTCCATGTGCCGGAAGGGCGCCGTCTGTTCGGCGCCATGAGCATCGAGGACAATCTGCTGATGGGCGCCTATTCGCGTAGCGTCAGCCGCACCGAGCTCAATCGCGATCTCGATCGGGTTTACACGACCTTTCCGAAGCTCCGCGAGCGCCGCAATCAGGCCGCGGCTACGCTCTCCGGCGGCGAACAACAGATGTGCGCCATCGGCCGCGGGCTGATGAGCGCGCCGCGTCTTCTGATGATCGACGAACTCTCGCTCGGCCTGTCGCCGCTGCTGGTCGAGCAGCTCGTCGCAGCCCTGCGGCAGCTCAACAGCGAAGGCATGTCGATCCTTCTGGTCGAGCAGGACGTCACCACGGCGCTCGACCTCTGCCATCACGCCTACATCATGGATATGGGCCGCATCGTGCGCACCGGGCAGGGCGCCGAATTGCTGGCCGATCCGATCATCCGCGACGCCTATCTAGGCGTCCTCGAAGACTAATTTTCACTTCATCCAAAGAGGCAAACATGATCGAGACCGTCGAAGCCCCCAATAGCGGCTACCGTTACATGCCCGGCGTCAGCCAGTATTCCTGCGGCGTCGGCGCGCTGCCCGGCTTCGCGCTGGAGCGCGTGCGTTTCTCCAAAGTCGTTCCGCTGAAGGAAGGCTTCGCGAAAGTCGCCGAGATCATCAAGGCCGCCGGCCGGCCGCTGACCGCCTTTGCGGCCTGCGAGTTGCGCTCGCCGGCGCCGTTCACGGAGCAGGGGTTCATCGACTTCAACGAGATCTACATCAAGACCCTCGAAGACTGGGGCATCATGAAGGATCGCGTGAATCCCATCGCGCGCAGCAATGTGTGTCCGAAGATCGATCCGCCGTCGGAGCCCGGTTTCCATGCCTTCTCGTTCACGACCGTCGCGCCGAATGCGCCGGCATCCTTCGTTATCGCCGGCAGCGGCGAAGCGGCTGAGGGCAAGGGCGACTATCGCGACAACACGGTACGTCTCGGCGACATCAGCCCGTCGGGCATGCTGGAAAAGGCCAAATATGTGCTCGACGAGATGGAGCGCCGCATGAGCGCATTCTCCGGCACCTGGGACCAGACCACCGGCGCGCAGCTCTACACCGTGCGCGACGTCTATGCGCTGCTCGAAAGCGAGCTTGGTCGCCGCGGCGTGTTCCGCAACGGCCTGACCTGGCACTTCAACCGCCCACCGGTCGTCGATCTCGAGTATGAGATGGATTGCCGCCGCGTGCATGTCGAGCGCGTGGTGGAAGTCTAACTATCTCAATGATGGGTGATGCGCAGATCTTGCGAGGTCTGCCGTAGTCGCCGGGTGAGTTCGCGCGCCAGGTTGCCCAGCAGCCTGGTGGCGAGCACCGGATTTTTCTTCAGGATCAGGTCGAAGCCGTCGCGCGGGAATTCGTAACAGATCACCGCGTCGTCGGCGACGATGGTCGCCGAGCGTGGTACCGATTCCACCAGCGCCATTTCTCCGACCGTCGTGCCGCGGCCAAGTCCGGCGATGCGGCGTCGCTCGTGATGTCCGTCGGTACGCAGCAGCACGCTGACGCTGCCTTTCAGGATCAGCCACATGCGGTCGCCGGCGTCGCCCTCGCGGCAGATCGTATCGCCGCACGCGAATTCGCGTCTGGTCATCACTGTGGTCAGTTCGGCCATCTCGTTCGCCGATACACCATCGAGAAAGTCGATCTGCTCGAGCGTGAGTTCATCCGCTTGCCCCTGCCTCGTAGCTGAGCGGTCGAGCATGGTCTGCTCCATCCACTCCAGTGCGGAATCGAGATCCTGCGTCATGGACGGCGATGCGGGATCGTGCCCGATCCCGTTGCCGATGATGGCGGCATGGACGGGCCGGACGTTGCAGTAGATCAGTCGCCGTTTCTTTTCAGTCGCCTTCTGGCGCAGGGTTCGCAATGCGTTGATGCCGGAGATGTCGAGGTCGGAGATGGCGCCCATGTCGAGCAGGATCATGTCCGTGCTGTTGAACAAGTCCTTGACGCGGAGCGAGAGGTCGTCGGCATTGCCGAAGAACAGCGCGCCTTCGAGCTGCAGGATGGCGCGCTGCTGCCCGGTCTGCTGCAGGATCGCGAGATCGTCGGCCGAGCGAATGCGCTTGGAGAACAGCGTGTCGCCGAGATGGGCGCGGCGTACCAGTGGCCGGCTCATATTGATGACGAAGATGATGCAGGACAGGATGATGCCGACGATCACTCCGGAAACGACCGAGCTGAACACGGTCACGGCCATCACCGCGAGCACCACGATCAGGTTGTAGACCGCGTGCCGGCGAACCTGCGGCTCGATGCTGTATCGGATATCGGCCAGCAGTTGCAGGTTCCAGCGATCGAACAGCACGATGCCGATCACCAGAAGCAGGCCGGCGAACACCGCGCGCGGCACCTGTGCGAGCACCGAGGACAGCGCGAATGTGATGGCCAACAGGCTGAGAGCCACGAAAATGCTGGTCCAGCGCGTGCGGCCGCCCATGCGATAGCCGAGCAGGATCACCGATGGAATCGCAGATCCTCCAATGCCGCCGCCGAGTGCTGCTGCCGCATTAGCGATGCCTTGTGCGGCGAGGTCGCGCACCGGATGGATATGCGTGTCGTCGAGCTGCTGTGCCACGCGAAACGCCAGCATGGTCTCCACCGTGCCGATGATCGCCAGCACCAGCGACACCAGCACGACATGCGGAAGCACGGCGGTCAGTTCCGGCGTGATGGAGCCGTCGAACACTGCGCCGAGCGGCATGGCGGGCGGGAAGCTGACATGGATCTCACCGATGGTCGGCCCGAGATCGAGACCGGTCGGGATGCTGATCAGATAGTAGAGCGCGGTGCCGGCGACGAAGCCTGCAAGCGATCCCGGTATTTTCCGCAGCCAGTCCGGCAGCCGCAGCCAGGCTGCTATGGCCGGATAGTTCAGAACAAAGAGCGCCAGGGCCACGACGTAAACCAGCATCGCGGGCTTGTTCGGCCACAGCGTCTGCGCGGCAAAGAACGGCTTGAACTGGGAAATCACGATCAGCATCCCGACGCCATTGAGCAGGCCCGTGAGTACCGGGTGCGGCGCGAATTTGATGGCGCGCGTCAGGCCGAGCAGTCCGAACAGGACCTGCCACAGCCCGGCCAGAAACAAACACAGCATGATCGCGGTCACGATCATCGCAGGCTGGCTCGCAAGCGTGGCGTCATTGACCAGCGTCGTAGTCAGGCCGGCCTGCACCAGGGCCATGCTGACGCGGCTCGTCGTCACGATATAGGACGAGGTGGCGACCACGGCCGCGACCAGGCCGACGATGGCGCCGCCATACAGGCCGGCCGCAGCGCCGGCCGCGACATAGTCGGGGCCGAGCGGCGCAAACACCAGCAGTCCGCAAGCAAGGCAGAGCGGCAGACAGACGAGGCTGGAGATCAGACCGGCGCTGATTTCCGATCGCCAGTCGACGAGCGGCTCGGCGGGAGGCGAAGCTTTGAGCACGGGCTGGCCTTCATCACAGGGGGTACCGGCCACGCCTTCATGGATGATAGTTGTTGCCAGCTTTTGCCATTATTGTGAAACGGAACTGATCCGCAAGCCAAGATCGGGGTTCGCCCGCCGATTTCCCGCGCTACACGCCGGCGACGATCGTCTTGCGATACAGCGCGCTGTAGCTGGCGGCAGAAATATTCCAGCTGAATGATTTCGACATGGCGCTGCGACGCATCGAGTTCAGGCGATCCTTCGAGCCATAGGTCGCGAAGGCCCGCAGGATGCCGCCCAGAAATGACTCGGTGGAGGGCTGCGTGAACAGGAAGCCGGTTTCGCCATCGACGATCGTTTCGGCGAGGCCGCCGGTCTGGTGGCCGATCGGCAGCGAGCCGAAGCGCTGCGCATACATCTGGCTCAGTCCGCACGGCTCGAAGCGCGACGGCATCAGCGTGAAGTCGCTGCCGGCGAAGATGCGCCGTGCCTCGCGGTCGTTGAAGCCGATGGCGACGCCGATCGCATCCGGACGGCGGCGATGCGCGTCCATCAGCGCATTCTCCAGTTCGGTCTCGCCGCGGCCGGTCACGACGATCTGTCCGCCGGCGGACACGATGGCGTCGGCCGCCGACAATACGAGGTCGACGCCCTTCTGATGCACGAGGCGGGCGACCAAACCAAAAATGGGCCCGCGGGAGAGCGCGAGCCCAAATTGTTGACGTACCCCATCGGCATTGGCGCGTTTGGCTTCCCAGTCGCCCGCGCCGAACGGTCTCATGAGCTCCGCGCAGACGCGCGGATCCCAGCTCTCATCGATGCCGTTGAGAATGCCTGTCAGACGCGACTCGTTGGAGCGCTTGGTCAGCAGGCCTTCCAGCCCGCAGCCAAGTTCCGGTGTGGTGATCTCGCGCGCATAGGTCTCGCTCACCGTGGTGAGGTGCGACGAGTAGATCAGCCCGCCCTTGAGGAAGGACAGCTTGTCGTAGAATTCCAGCCCGTCGATATGGAACGACTCCGCCGGTGCACCGATCCGGCGCAGCGAAGACTTCGGAAACAGGCCCTGATAAGCGAGATTGTGGATCGTCAGGATGGTCGGGATCTTCACCCCGCTCCAGGCGAGATAGGCCGGCACCAAGGCCGCCTGCCAGTCATTGGCGTGAACCAGATCGGCCGACCAGTTCTTGTCGAGCTTGCCGGAGGCGAGCAGTGCCGCGGCGGAGGCGAAGCGTGCGAAGCGGATGTCATTGTCCGGCCAGTCGCGGCCGCAGGCGTCGCCATAGGGATTGCCGGGACGGTCATAGAGCTGCGGGCAGAGCAGGATATAGATAGGCAGTCCATCCTTGGTCGCAGCCAGACCGACCGAGCACGCCGGCATTTCCGCCAGCGCCGGGCATTCGCCGACGATCTCGATATCAGGAAACTGCGTGACGACGTCGCGGTAGCCGGGAAGGATGACCCGAACGTCGCTCCAGATGCGCAAGGCTCTAGGGAGGGCGGCGGACACGGCTGCAAGGCCGCCCACCCGGATGAAGTCGTCAATCTCTGGAGTGACGAACAGTACCCTCAAGAAACGCCCTCGTGCCCGCCGCGACTACAAGGATACAAAACTGGTCCAGCGTCTTTGGGTACTTATGGAACCGAAGGGCAATGGAACTCAGTTTTGTTACTTGCGCTGCAAAATATCTGTCTCTGCACTGCAGTATATCACATCACTTAATACGGCATTGCAAAAGAGAAATGTGAGTTCGCTAAATTATCTCTGAAATCAGTGACTGGGTGACGACGGGACGATCAGCCGCAGGAAGCTCATGACGCAGCCGAGCGCGGCAAAACCGGCACCGAGCGCCAGCGCCCAGGTCGCGCCGCCATGGCCGAACAGGCCGAAGCAGAAGGCGGCAAGCGCTGCGCCCATGCTCTGGCCGGTCAGCCGGGCGGTGGCCACGATACCGCTGGCGCCGCCGCTGCGGCCGGCCGGCGCGCTCGACATGATCGCCTTCATGTTCGGCGCTTGGAAGAAGCCGAAGCCGGCGCCGCAGATCACCATCCGCCAGACGATATTGGCGACGCTCGGGTCGGGCGGCAGGGTGGCCAGCAGCACCATGCCGATGCCGAGCAGGGCCATGCCGATACCGCCAAGAAGCCCGGCGGGATAGTGGTCCGACAACCGGCCGGCGATCGGCGCCATGATGCCGACGACCAGCGGCCAGGGCGTCAGGAAGAAGCCGGTCTCGACTGCCGAACGATGCAGAACTTCTTCGAAATAGAACGGCAGCGAGACGAAGGCGAGGCCCTGGACGGAGAAGGAGCAAACCGCCGTGGCCGCCGACAACGCGAACAGTGGGCGGCGGAATAGGTCGATCGGCAGCATCGGTGCAGGGTGATCGGCCTGCCGGCGAAGCAGCAGCCAGCCGAACAGCAGGCCGGCAACCAGTTCGGCGACGACGATGGATGGCGCCGTGTGATGGGCGGCGCTGTCGATGCCGAGGATCAGCAGGCCGAGGCAGAGCGAGGTCAGCAGGGCACCGAGAAAATCGAAACGATGGGTGGCGCGCGTGGTCTTTGGCAGTGTCTTGAGGCTGATGATAATGGCGGCGAGGCCGAAAGGCAGGTTGATCGCGAACAGCCAGGGCCAAGTTGCAACCGACAGGATGCCCGAGGCGATGGTAGGGCCGAGGGTGAAGGCCGTCGCGACGACGAGGGCATTATGACCGAGCCCGCGGCCGAAATGGCTTGGGGGATAAACCACGCGGACCAGCGCGGCATTGACGCTCATGGCGCCGGCGGCGCCGAGGCCCTGCAGTACCCGCGCGAACAGTAAAGTGTCCAGCGACCACGCGAATGCGCAGGCGACGGACGCGATCGTGAACAGGATCAGCCCGCCGAGATAGATGCGCTGATGGCCGACGATCTCGCCCAGCGCGCCCAATGGCAGCAGCGTGGCGACCATGGCGATCTGGTAGACATTGACCACCCAGATCACATCCGCTGGCGTCGCATGCAGGTCGGTGGCGATGGAGGGCAACGCGATATTTGCGATGGCGGTATCGAGCGAGGCCATGGCAAGGGCGGTAAAGATGGCAAGCCGCGCCCAACGCTGCTGGCTCGGCGTCAGCCCTTCCGTCGGCTGGGGAGCCTGTGCCGCGATACCGTCTGCCATAGCTGGGGATTCCTGGGTGCGGCCGAACTGGCTGCCGATCCGCGCTATCTAGGATAGTTCGCTTTGCTCCTACAGGCGTGCAACTGCATGAGGCATATGCACATCTTTATTCCCAGCGGAAAATCCGCTGTCGGCTGATCACATCGCTGTCAGGCGATTACATCGCTGGCGATCACATCGCCATCAGACCGGCTTGGTCTTGAACCAGGTCCCGGACGCCACCGCCGTGACGATGATAGTGCCGTAGACGACCAGGGCGAATGTCAGGCAGGCAAACAGCCAGGTCAGCGATCCCGTCAGCCGCAGCGCCAGCCAGCCGCCGCCGATCGAGATCAGCAGCCGCAGCACGCCGGCGAGCAGCGGATAGAGCATCTTGCCGGCGCCCTGCGAGGCGAAATAGAGCGACAAGCCGAGGCCAAAGAAGCCATAGGCCGGGCCGACGATACGCAGATAGGCGCTGCCGGTCTCGATCATCTGTGGATCCGACCCGAACAGGCCGAGCCACGCGGCCGGCCAGATCGCGGCCGCCAGGCCGACGGTTTCGGTGATCACGAACACCATACCGCCGCCGATCAGCGCCGCCCGCAGCGCGCGCTGCTCCTGCCCGGCGCCGATATTGGTGCCGACCAGGGCGACCAGCGGGCCGCCGAAGCCGAAGGCCAGCGGCACCATCAGATATTCCAGCCGGACGCCGGTGCCGAAGCCCGCCACGGCGTCGCCGCCAGCGAAGCCGCCGACCAGTGCGGTGGTCAGCAGCACCGTGAAACTCGTCTGCAGCGAAATCACCGCAGCGATGGCGCCGACGCGCAAGATGTCGGCTGAGAGATCCCAGCGCAGCCGCGCCAGTTTGAAATGGACGATACAGCGGCCGGAGAGAATGTAGCCCGCGAGCACGGCGCCCACGGTGAAGGTCGACAGCACCACGGCCCAGCCACCGCCGGCAATGCCGAGGGCCGGAATCGGTCCCCAGCCGAAAATCAGCAGCGGCGACAGCGGGATCAGCAGCACCACGCCGATACAGATCGACAGCGACGGCACCAGCATGTTGCCGGTGCCGCGGATGATGCTGGCAAAGCCGTTCATCAGCCAAACTAAAACGCTGCCGCCGAATACCACGTTGGAATATTGCATGGCCGCGTCCAGCGCGCCGCCGCTGACGCCCATCGCCGTGTAAATCGCACGGCCCCAGATCAGGAAGATCGCCGAGCCGATCAGGCCGAGCAGGATATTGATGAGCGTGGCATGCATCACCAGTGCTTCGGCATCGTCGGTGCGGCGCGCACCGAGCGCACGCGCAATCGCCGAGGAAATGCCGCCGCCCATGGCGCCGGCCGACAGCATCTGCATCATCATGAAGCCGGGAAACACCACGGCCATGCCGGTCAGCGCGTCGCTGCCGAGATGCGACACCCACCAGGTCTCGATCAGGCCGGTGGAGGCCTGCGCCAGCATCACCAGCAGATTGGGCCAGGCGAGCTTGACCAGCGTGGAGGCGATTGGCGCCTGCAGCAGCATCCGCGTCCGCGGGTTCATCTCGTGGACGGGCGCAGCCGTGGCGGCGACGATGGCCTGCGGCGTTTCCAGTTTCATGGTGATCCGTCCTTCTGCGGGCGCGGTTTGCTGAGCCGCCGTTGCACGCGTGCGCTGGCGGCAGGGCCGGGCGCATTGGCGTGGGTGGCTTCGGTGATTGGTTTGCCGGTACGGCGGTCGACCAGGATGGGATCGGCGGTCTCGCCGGTCTCCTTGTCGATCAGAACAACGCTTTCACCCTCCGGCGCGAAGTGCCGGTTGCCCCAGCTTTGCAGCGACCACAGCACGGAGCGGAAATCCCGGCCGCGCGGCGTCACGATATATTCGTAGCGCGGTGGCTTTTCACAATATAGCCGCTTCTCCAGCAGCCCGGCCTCGACCAGGACTGCCAGCCGACGGGTCAGCATGTTCGGCGCGATGTTGAGGTTCTTCTGGAACTGGTCGAACCGCGTCATGCCGTAAATGGCGTCGCGCATGATCAGAATGCTCCACCACTCGCCGACGCGCTCAAGGCTGCGGGCGACCGGGCATTCCAGTTTTTCGAAACTCTTGCGCTCCATGGGGGGAAGATAGGGGAGTAACTATCATCATGCAAGTCACTAGGTGGTGACCCTCCACGGTCATTCCGGGGCGCAGGTCAGCGGCGAAGCCGCTGGCAGGCAACCCGGAATCCCGAAGTGTTCAGCCATGTCGAGATTCCGGGTTCGCGTGCGCAAGATGCACACGCGCCCCGGAATGACGGCGTTAGTGCTAAGCGCTTACCCCACCATCCGCTCGCGCCCGACCCAGAAGCTCGCGCGCAGCGCCTTCTTGTCGATCTTGCCGACGCCGGTCATCGGCAGCTCCGTCACGAACTTGATGTGCTTGGGCGCATGGGCCGAACCCTTGCGGGTCTTCACCAGATTGATCAGCTCATCCGCATCCGGCTTCGCACCGCCACGCGCGACCACGATGGCGGTGACAGCCTCGCCCCATTTGTCGTCGGGAACGCCGACGACGGCGCACATGGCGACATCGGCATGGGTGGTCAACACATCCTCGATCTCACGCGGGAAGATGTTGAAGCCGCCGGAGACGATCATGTCCTTCTTGCGGTCGAGGATGAACATGTAGCCGCGCTCGTCGGCGCGGGCGATGTCACCGGTGTGCAGCCAGCCATTCTTGAGCGTTTCGGCCGTCTGCTCCGGCCGCTTCCAGTATTCCTTCATCACATGCGGTGCGCGCACGCAGATCTCGCCGGCCTCGCCGGGCGAGACCTCCTGATCGTCATCGTCGAGAATGCGGACATCGCAGACCGCGATTGGAAAACCGCAGGACAAAAACAGCTCAGGCTTCTTCGGATCATGATCCGTCTTGCGCAGCACCGACACTGGATAGCATTCGGTCTGCCCATAAAGTTGCGAGAACACCGGGCCGATACGTTCGATGCCTTCCACCAGCCGGCTCGGTGACATCGGCGATGCGCCGTAAAGCACCAGATCGAGCGACGATAGGTCGGTCTTTGACAGCGTCGGGTTGTCGAGCAACACATAGATCATGGTCGGCACGAACAGCGTGAAATTGATCCGCTCCCGTTCGATGGTCTTGAGCACCGCTTCGGGATCAAAACCTTTCAGCATATGTACCGTGCCGCCGCGCATCAGCGTCGGCAGCACCTTGGTGCCGGCGACATGGCTGATGGGCGCCACCGTGAGATAGCTCGGCGTGTCCGGGATCTCGAAGTCGGACAGAATGGCGCTGGCAAAGCCCGACACTTGGATTTCCGGTGGTGCCGCCGGTGTAGTTCAGAACGGCGATGTCATCGACCTGTGCAAAGTCCCGCGCAGTGGCGCTGCCGCCCGAGCCGACGACTTTCAGAAGATCGATGCCATAATCCGCACGGCCCAGCGTGAACACGTGTTGCAGGCCCTGTGCGCGCGAGGCGAGCTCGCCGCCGCGCTGCAGGAAATTGTCGGCATCGATGATCAGGATCGTTGCTTCGGCGTCCTCGATCTGGTCGATCTGATCCTGCATCGAGCCCAGCGGGTGCAGCCATGAGATTGCGAAACGCGACAGTTGCGCGGCGACGCCGGCGCACCAGGTGTCGGCGCGGTTGGCCGTGAGCAGCGCCACTTTCGTGCCGGGCGATGCGCCGAGGTTCATGAACACATTCTGCAGCCGCCCGATCAGGTCCGTGGTGCCGCGATAGGTGATCGAGCCGCCGGGCCAGCTGAAAGCGATGCGATCCGGATAGCGCGCCAGCGCCCGCAAGGTCTGCGCCCCGACCGTCGGAAACGTGTTCAGCACGTCCGTCATGGAAACCTCCCCAAATGTCCTCGGCTTCTGTGGGCCGATGGTTCTGGCAAGGCTAACAATGAATGCCGGGCATGCAAACATAAACCCGTATGGGCATTGCAGCATTCGCGATGAACTTGTGGCGGCTTTCGTCGTTTGCCTGTGCTAGAAGCGGTCGAGCCATTTGAGCCGCGTCACAGGAGAATTTCATGCGCAAGTTTTTGACCGTGCTGGCAGCACTGGCGACCCTCAGCCTGACCAATTGCGGTTACAACGCGATTCAGACCAATGATGAGCAGGTCAAGTCGGCCTGGTCGGAAGTGGTCAACCAGTATCAGCGCCGCGCGGACCTCGTGCCGAATCTCGTGAATTCCGTGAAGGGCTTTGCGCAACAGGAGAAGGACGTTCTTCTGGGCGTCACAAATGCACGCGCCAAGGTTGGCTCGGTGCAGGCGACGCCTGATGTGGTCAACGATCCTGCCGCGCTGCAGAAATTCCAGGCCGCGCAAGGCGAACTCTCCAGCGCGCTGTCGCGCTTGCTCGTGGTCACCGAGAATTATCCGCAGCTCAAGTCGGACGCGCTGTTCAAGGATCTGATGTCGCAGCTCGAAGGCACCGAGAACCGCATCACCGTGGCGCGCAACCGCTACATCAAGTCGGTGCAGGATTATAACGTCGGTGTGCGCACCTTCCCGAACAATCTGACGGCCATGATGTTCGGCTACAAGGAGAAGGCGAATTTCTCCGTCGCCAATGAGAGCGAGATTTCGACCGCACCGAAGGTCGACTTCAACCCGACGCCGGCGCCCGCGAAATAGCCGGTGCCGATCAGGCCGATCCGATGAAGGCGATCAAAGCCTGTCTGCTGGCATTACTGATGTGCTGGAGCGCCGTCGCTCTGGCCGATGTGGCTGTGCCGGCTCTGACGGGGCGCGTGGTCGACCAGACCGCGACGCTGAGCCAGAGCGAACAGGCGTCCCTCGACAGCACGCTGCGTGATTTCGAGTCGCGCAAGGGCAGCCAGATCGTGGTGCTGATCGTGCCCACCACGGCGCCGGAAGCCATCGCGCAATACTCCATCCGCGTTGCCGAAGCCTGGAAGATCGGCCGCAAGAAAGTCGATGACGGCGCGATCCTGCTGGTCGCCAAGGATGATCGCAAGCTCCGCATCGAAGTTGGCTACGGCCTCGAAGGCGCGCTGACCGACGTCACGACAAAACGGATCATGGACGAGATCATCACGCCGCGCTTCAAGACCGGCGATTTCGCCGGTGGCATCACAGCCGGCGTCAACCAGATCATCAAGGTGATCGACGGCGAGCCGCTGCCGGCGCCGGATGAATGGAAGGGCAATTCGAATGCCCTCGATCAGATCGTGGAATATGCCCCGTTCCTGCTGTTCGGCGTGCTGATCTTCGGCAGCATCCTGCGCAATATCTTCGGCCGGCTGTTCGGCTCGCTGGCGACCGGCGGGCTCGTCACCACGGTGGTCTGGTTGGTCGCCGGCAGCCTGCTGTTCGGCGGCATTCTCGGCGCGATCGCGTTTTTCTTTACGCTGATCAGCGAAGCCCTCATGTCGGGCGGCGGAGGCGGTGGACGCCGCGGTGGTGGCTATATTGGGGGCGTCGGCGGTTCCTGGTCGTCAGGGAGTTCATCGAGCAGCGGCGGCTTCAGTGGAGGCGGTGGCAGTTTCGGTGGCGGCGGCGCTTCGGGGAGTTGGTGATGAGCCTGAAACGCATCGGCAACCATCTGCTCGGCAATCGCTCGCGGGTCCGCAAGGCGTTCCCGCCGCAATCGCTCGCAAGGATCGAGCAGGCCATCAAGGCCTCCGAAGCCAGCCATGCCGGACAGATCCGCTTTGTCGTCGAGGGCGCGCTGGACGGCGCGCCGCTGTTCCGCAATCAGTCCGCCCGCGAACGCGCCATCGATGTGTTCGCGCAACTGCGCGTCTGGGACACCGCGCATAACAACGGCGTGCTGATCTATCTGCTGCTCGCCGATCGCGACGTCGAGATCGTGGTCGATCGCGGCATCGATGCCCGCGTCGGCAAAGCCGGCTGGGAAGCGATCTGCCAGATGATGGAAGCCGAGTTTCGCGCCGGGCATTTCGAACAGGGCGTGATCAAGGGCATCACTGTTGTGACGCAGCATCTGGCGGCTCACTTCCCGCGGGACGGCGCGTCTGTGAATGAGCTGCCCGATGCGCCGGTGGTGCTGTAACGCGCTGCTCCCTCAGCCGTCATTGCGAGCGTAGCGAAGCAATCCAGTCTTCGCTTGTGACCTTCTGGATTGCCGCGTCGCTTCGCTCCTCGCAATGACGTGGAGAGGCCATTGACCTCCGCTCACGCCTTCACACTCTCCCGCGCATTCACCCGCTCGAACCACGCCGCGACCTTCGCATTGCCCCGATCCCACGGCTGCTTCACCTTGTCGGCGAAATCGAGCCAGCAAAACAACACGATGTCGGCCATCGTGAACCGCTCGCCGCAGATGAAGGTCTTGCCGCCCATCTGTCCGTCGAGCCAGCGCAGCCGGTCGATGGCGATTGTCTTCAGGCCCGGCGCGCCTTCGGGTACGCAGACGATGCGCGTCTCGAAGCGCTTCAACCCCTCCGAAAAGCGATAGCCATTGGCGATGTGCTGGCAGATGTTGAGATCGACGCGCTGGCGCCACATCCGTGCCTCCGCGCGCTGTTCCGGCGTAGTGCCGATCAGCGGCGGCGTCGGATGTGTTTCCTCGACATATTCACAGATCGCGACGGTTTCGGACACATAGGCGCCGTCGTCGAGTTCGAGCGTCGGCATCTGCCCATGCGGATTGCGCGCCAGATGCGCGGGTTCGCGGTTCTCGCCAGCAGCAAGATCTACGGTCTGGACGGGGAGGCTGATGCCCTTCTCGGCCAAGAACATGCGCACCACGCGCGGATTCGGTCCGATGGAATCGTAGAGCTTCATGGCATTTCCCCGATTGTTCTGTTTGCAGGTGTTGTGCGAGCGGGGCGCGTGCGCGTCAAGCAACGGTTCCGCCGCCGGATAAGAGGTGAAATTTTCGTAAGCACGGTGGCCGGTAAGGATTTGGCAAGCAATGAAAGTTACCAAAGTGTTCATCTATTCCGGAGAATTTGATCGTGAGCGAGCACAAGGCCGATTCCACCCCAGACGTCAGCGGCGATCACGTCGACACCGGCGCGGCGGCGGCCGGTTCCCACGATGCTGACATCCACGTGGATTCGCCGAAGCTCGCACCGGAGCAAGGCGACGATCGCAGCAGTGCTGACCGCCCCGCCCAGATGCCAAAGAGGGAAGCGCCGAAGCTCGGCGCGCCCGGTCGGATCACCATCATGGCTCCCTCCCGCGACAGCGGCCCGCATGATGGCGCGTCCCGCGAGAATGCGTCGCGCGAGCGCTCGTGGGAAGACTTCGTCAATTCCGAGCCGAAGATCGAGTCGGCAGAGAAGGCTGGCCGCAGCCGGATGATGGCGATTGCCGCGATGATCGCGCTGGGCATCACCGTCGGCGCAGTCGGCGGTTCGGTGGCCATGTCGGGCCTCGGCAAGCTGTTTGCCGCCGACGATACCAAGTCGACCAACCAGGCACTGGAAGAACACATCGCCCGTCTCGACGGCGAACTCTCGGCGCTCAAGGCCGAGGTCGACCGCAACGCCAAGCAGTCCATTGCGGCGCGCGCGAAGTCTGCCGATCGTCTCGACAAGCTCGAGAAGGCGCAGGCTGAACCGGCCGCGAAACTCGCCAAGCTGAGCGAGACCGTCGAAAAGCTGCGCACCACGCCGCCGCCTGCTGCTACGCCCGCGCCGGCCCCTGCACCGGTTGCCTCGGCACCGGCCAAGGAAGTCACCGGTTCGATCAACACCCCGGTGCCGACCCCCGCACCGAAGCCCGAAGTTGCGCGCCTGCCCATGGTCGAAGGCTGGCGCATCATCGACATCGCCGGCGGCGGTGCCACTATCGAGGGCCGTGCCGGAATCTTCGAAGTCTATGCCGGCGATCCGGTTCCGGGTCTCGGCCGCGTCGATGCGATCCGCAAGCAGGACGGTCGCTGGACAGTGGTCACGAGCCGCGGCCTGATCGTCGCCCGCTGATCCGCCCTTCCTGTGATGACTGCGCTCAGGCCGCTGCTGGTGCAGCGGCCTTTGTTTTGGGCTAGCCTCCCGACGTGACGTTTGGGATTGCGCCGTGCGACTTCGCTTGAGCTTCATTGCCGTGCTGCTCTGCCTCGAGGCTCCCGTCGCGCGGGCGGATGAGGGCAATGGTCTCGCCGTCACCGATCCCGGTGTGTTGCGGGCACTGGAAACGCACAACACCCACGGTCTCAGCCTCGCGCAGCTGCTAGATCCCGCGCGGACAACGCCGATCCCCAACGACGCGCTGTTTGCTCTGCCTGCGATGACACAAATCCGCGCCGCGCTGGATGATGCCTTTGCGCGCTATCTCGCCGATCATCAAAAGCATCAGCCGCGCGTGAGGATCGGAGTCGGCCCCGGCCATGACGTGCAACTGTTCGACCAGGCGATGCTGACATCGCCGGACGCGCGGTTCGTTCTCGCCGGAATCGTTAACCGCATGGATCGGGCCTATGTCGCGCCGGATACCTGCGGTGAGATCAGGCTGATCTATCGCCTCACGCGCACGGCCGCTGGCACAACGCCGCCGCGCCTGCCGATGACGCTCAATCTTGTGCTTCGTGCGAAGGATCCGAACGATGCGTCGGTGACATGCGCGGATCTCGCCGGGCGCTGGCTCGATTCTGCGTTGTTCACCGAGACTGGCGCTGCGCGCGCGGATCGCTTGCTGAAACCGGATGGTCCGCTTGCGACAATCACAGCCGCGCATGTCGATCGCGTCGAGACCAATCTGCAGATTGTGCATCGACCGAAGTCCGAGACGCAGGAATTCCGCACCGACTATTTGCAGAAGGTGTTTCGCTTCGATGCCACCGTGAAGCAGTTTCGCGAGGCACCCATGGAGAACCAGATCGACCGTGACCGGTTGCTGGCTGATGCGGCGCTCGGTCGCGCGTTTCGCGACTGGCTGCTTGCGCCCGTCAATCTCCTTGCTTTCGATCGCGGTACAGTTTTGATCCCCGAGAAATTCCTTGCGACCATGTCGCTGTCGTCGACACCAGCCGGCTTTGCACCGTCGGCGCTACAGCCGGAGTTCGGGCTGATGGCAGCGGATGGTAAGGGGAGGGGTGTGTTCAGCGAGCGTGGCGTCATCGCCGCGCTGGAGCGGGCGGTGGCGCAGGGCGGCGCGCTCGAGAACATCCGCTCGCCCGCTGGCTTCGCGCGCCGGCTGAACGACATTACCTGCGGTGGCTGTCACCAGATCCGCGGCATCGGCGGCTTCCATTTTCCTGGTGCGAATACGCTGGCAGAGCAATCGCAGGGAACGGTTCCGGCATCGCCGCATTTCATCGGTGACCAGCCCCGCCGTCGCGATATCGTCATGGCGATACGCGATGGAAAGGCGCCGGATTTTTCGCGCGGCTTTTCGGATCGCCCGCAGATGCGTGGTAACAATGAACTCGCGGGATCGCCTCTCCTCGATGGCTGGGGCGCGACATGTTATCGACCGAAGCAGAACGGCGTCGCGGACAAGAGCTTCGCGTCCTGGACCTGTGCCGAAGGTCTCGCCTGTCAGCAGGTTGGCGCGGATGCGTCGTCTGCAATCGGCATGTGTTTCGTGAAATGAAATGAGGACGCGATGAACGAGACCGACAAAGAGATCAAGGAACGCGACATCGCGATCGCCGAGAACGAGAGCAAACAGCAGACGACAAGCAGCATCCGCGTCAGCGTCTGGGCGATCGGTGTAACGGTTCTGCTCGGGCTCGGCTTCTTCGGCTGGCTGCTGGCGCGCTAGTCGAAAAATATGCCTCTCCCTGCGGACAGGGAGAGGCGAGATGCGTCAATTCGGACTGTGCGTTGGAACGATCAGCCCGGCATCAGCACAGTGTTGACGACGTGGATCACGCCGTTCGACTGGTTGACGTTCGGGATCGTCACCGTGGAGGCGCCACCTTTGGCATCGACGATCGTGACCTTGCCGCCCGAACGCTTGACGGTGAGCTGTTCGCCTTCAACAGTCGTCAGCTTCTTGCCATCGGTGAGGTCGGCCGCCGAGAGCCGTCCGGGCACCACGTGATAGGTGAGGATCTTGGTGAGGGTCATCTTGTTCTCGGGCTGCACCAGCGTATTGACCGTGCCCTTCGGCAGTTTGCCGAATGCGGCATTGGTCGGCGCGAAGACGGTAAACGGGCCGGGGCTGGCCAGCGTATCGACGAGGCCGGCAGCTTTCACGGCGGCGACCAGTGTGGTGTGATCCTTTGAATTCACGGCGTTCTCGACGATATTCTTGGACGGATACATCGCGGCGCCGCCTACCATGACGGTGTTCTCGCCCTTCATCATCTTGGCAGCAGCAGGCTCAAGGAAGCTCGCCGAAATCATTAGCGTGCTGAAGGCGGCGAATGACAGCAGTGCAATGCGCTTCTTGGACATGGTCGTCTCCCGGTTGATAGTGGCGTCGCCGGCGGGGAATCCGCAGACGTCGTGATCTCGTCGTGCGCGACATGGCCAGTGCCTGTTGCGCTAACAAGATCAGCTACGCATTTTGGGAGAGACGGTTTCAGGTCGGCCCGTGACCACTTCGTGATCACAGGCCGCATCGCAATTTGAAACTCTTTCGCGCGGGCTGCGTAGTCCCCGCCGTGCGCGACTATGCTACCGTGCCGGAAGCGCGCAACCGCGCTATATCGGTATCATTGAAGCCCGCAGCGCGTAGGATCTCGTCGCTGTGCTGGCCGATCGACGGCGGCAGATGCGGCTTGCGCTTGGTCTCGCCGCCGATCCAGATCGGGCTGTTGATGGTGAGGATGTCGGTTCCCTCGAACGGGATCAGCACATCGTTGTCCTTCATCTGCTGATCGTTCGGAATATCGTCGAGGATGCCGACAAAGCCGAACACGAGGCCATTGCCGTCAAGTCGCTCGCGCCAGTCGGCGAGGTCGCGGGTCGCGAACACTTCGTCCAGGATCTTGATCAGTTCGACCGAGCGCGCATGGCGATCCGGTTTGGTTGCGAAGCGCGGATCGTCGCGCAGGTCCTCGCGGCCGAGGCATTTGGTGAAAGCCGGCCACTGCCGCTCCTCGGCGAGCAGCGACAGCATGATCCAGCGGCCGTCGCGGCACCTGTAGTGATTGGTGACGGCGTTGAGCGCTTCCTCGCGCGAGCGGCGCTTCTCGAACTTGGCGCCCACCAGCTTGGCCTGCGCCAGCACGCTCGACGACCACACGCCATTGGCCATCAGGTTGGATTTCACCTGGCAGCCCTTGCCGGTCTTCTCGCGCTTGTAAAGCGCGGTGACGATGGCGCCATACAGCGCCATGGCGCAGGGATGGTCGCCCATGCCGGCGATCGAACGCGCGGGCGTGGTGTCCTCGTCGGCGCGAACGAGATCCATCATGCCGGAGCGTGCCCACCAAGCGGTCGAGTCGAAGCCTGGCTTGTCGGCTTCCGCGCCCTTGTCGCCATAGCCGGTGAAGCAGGCATAGATCAGCTTCTCGTTCAGCGGTGCGATATCCTCATAGGCGATCTTCAGGCGCTTGCGCACCGGCGGTGGGAAATTGGTGATGAACACGTCCGCTTCGGCGATGAGCTTGTAGAGCACCGCTTGGCCTTCCGGCTTGGCGAGGTCGAGCGCGAGGCTCTTCTTGTTCCGGCTCTCCATCATCCACGCATAGTTGTGCTCGCTCTTGGGATAACCGGGCAGGTTGGGCAGATTGCGATAGGGGTCGCCGGCACCGGGCGGTTCGATCTTGATGACGTCGGCGCCGAAGTCGGACAGCACTGTGGCTGCGGCGGGCGCGGCGATGAAACTCGCGCAGTCCAGCACCTTCAGCCCTTTGAACAGACCGTCTTCCATGCGTCACTCCCGTCGCTTTTGTTCTGTGTGTTGTTCTTGCCGTCTGCCGGAATTTTATTCCATCTGGAATCCGGTGGCGCATTTGACCCATCTTCGACGGGTGATGCAACGGGCTCAGCTAACCCTCCCCTGGAGGGGGAGGGTCGCTGCGTGCATAGCGCGCAGCGGGTGGGGTGAAGCAGCAAGCTCCGTCGTTGTGGCTTCACCCCACCCCGTCTCGCAACACGCGTTGCGTGCTGCTCACCGACCCTCCCCCTCCAGGGGAGGGTAAGAAGGATCAGTTTTGATCTGTCATCAATGCTGCATTGCCACCCGCCGCGGCAGTGTTGATCGTGACGGTCTGCTCGGTGGCGAAGCGGGCGAGGTAATGCGGGCCGCCGGCTTTCGGCCCGGTGCCGGACAGGCCGAAGCCGCCGAAGGGCTGCACGCCGACCACGGCGCCGATCATGTTGCGGTTCACATAGACATTGCCGACCGGCAGGCGCGCGATAACGCGCTCAACCATATCGTCGATCCGCGAATGCACGCCGAGCGTGAGCCCGAAGCCGGTGTCGGCAATATCCTGCAGCACCTTGTCGAAGCCGGCAGCGCGGTAGCGCACCACATGCAGGATCGGGCCGAACACTTCCTCGGTGAGCCCACGTGCGCTCGCGAGTTCGAAAATATGCGGCGCGACGAAGTTGCCTACAGGTGCCGTGCCCGCAAAGTGTACGCGTGCCTCGATGGTCATGCGCGCGATATGCGCATCGAGCTTCTGCTTCGCCTCGGCGTCGATCACCGGGCCGATATGGGTGGCGGCATCACGGGGATCGCCCAGCTTGAGTTCCCGGGCCGCGCCCACGATCATCTCGATCATGCGGTCGGCGACATCGACCTGCACCAATAGTAGCCGCAGTGCCGAGCAACGCTGCCCGGCCGACCGGAACGCCGACATCACCACATCGTCGGCGACCTGTTCCGGCAGCGCGGTGGCATCGACGATCATCGCATTGATGCCGCCGGTCTCGGCGATCAGTGGCACGATCGGGCCATCCTTGGCGGCGAGGGCGCGGTTGATGGATCGCGCCACCTCTGTTGAGCCGGTGAACACCACACCGGCGATGGCGGGATGCGCGACGAGCGCCGCCCCGGTGCGGCCGTCGCCCAGGATCAGATGCAGTGCTGATGTGGGCACACCCGCTTCATGAAGCAGGCGTACGGCCCGTGCCGCGATGCGTGGCGTTTGTTCGGCCGGCTTGGCGACAACCGTATTGCCCGCCATCAGTGCGGCGCTGACCTGGCCGAGAAAGATCGCCAGCGGAAAATTCCATGGCGAGATGGCGACGAAGACGCCGCGGCCGCGCAGGCTCAACACGTTGCTCTCGCCGGTGGGCCCGGGCATTGTCTGGCTAGTGCCGAATTGCTTGCGGCCCCGCGCGGCGTAATAGCGGCAGAAGTCGATGGCCTCGCGGACTTCCGACAGCGCATCATCAAGCGTCTTGCCGCCTTCCTGTTGCAGCAATGCGATGAAGGACGCGCGGCGCTGTTCCAGACAATCGGCGGCGTTGTCGAGGATAGCCGCGCGTTTTTCAGCCGGGGTGTGGCTCCATGACGCAAAGCCGGCGCGTGCTGCCGTCACTGCAGCACCTGCCTGCTCGGCATTGGCATCGACCACCTTGTCCATGTCAGGCTTGCTGGTCGCAATCTCGGCCAGCAATTTGTTCAACGCAGCGCGTTCGCCGAATTCGATGCCGTGTGAATTGGTGCGCTCGGATCTATAGAGATCGCCAGGCAGCGGAATCTTCGCATGTCGTGCGCCGTCGGGCGCGCCGATGATCGCGGTAGGCCGCTTAAGCAGCGTCGTGATCGGCACAGCGTCATCCGCGGCGATCGCCACGAAAGATGAATTCGCGCCGTTCTCCAGCAGGCGCCGCACCAGATAGGCCAGTAGATCGCGATGGCTGCCGACCGGCGCATAGGTGCGCCAGCGAATGGCGGGATTATCTTGGCCGAGTTGCTCATAGAGCGCGTCGCCCATGCCATGCAGGCGCTGGAATTCGTAGCTGCCGCTGGGGCCGGCCAGTTCGAGGATGGTCGCTACCGTCAGCGCATTATGCGTGGCGAATTGCGGGAAGATGCGCGGCCGCAATGCCAGCAGTTTTCGCGCGCAGGCGATGTAGTTGAGGTCGGTCATCGCCTTGCGTGTGAATACCGGATAGCCAATGAGCCCGCGTTCCTGCGCGCGCTTGATCTCGGTGTCCCAATAGGCGCCCTTGACGAGGCGCACCATCATCTTGCGATCGTGACTGCGGGCCAGCGCGTCGATGTGGTCGATCACATCCGCGCAGCGCTTCTGATAGGCCTGGATCGCAAGCCCGAAACCGTCCCATCCCGCCAGCGACGGATCGGCAAAGGCCGCATCGATGACATCGAGCGACAATTCGAGCCGGTCGGCTTCTTCGGCATCGACGGTGAAATTGAGGTGATAGCTCTTCGCTTGCTGCGCCAGCGCGATCAGGCGCGGCACCAGTTCATGCATCACGCGCTCATGGCTCACCGCCTCATAGCGCGGATGCAATGCCGAGAGTTTGACCGAGATACCCGGCCGGTCCGGCAGCAGGTTGTTGCCCGCGGCGTGGCCGATGGCTGATATGGCCGAGGCATAGGAGTCGAAATAGCGCTGCGCGTCGTCGGCAGTGCGGGCGCCTTCGCCGAGCATGTCGAAGGAATAGCGCGCCGGACGCTCGGACGGCGTGCGGGCGCGGGCCAGCGCCGCGTCGATGGTTTCGCCGAGCACGAAATGGCTGCCCATCAGCCGCATCGCCTGGCGCGTCGCGGTGCGCACTGCGGGCAGGCCGATCCGCTTTGCCAGCCGGCCGAGCGTTCCCGTCGGCGTCTCGCCGGGCTGGATCGCGCGCTGCGAGATGCCGAGCGCCCAGGCCGAGGCATTGACCAGGAATGCGCTCGACCTGGTCTCGTGATGGATGAAATCACCCTGGCCGAGCTTGTCCTCGATAAAGGCGTCGGCGGTGCGTGCGTCCGGCACCCGCAGCAGCGCCTCGGCCAGCACCATCAGCGCAAGGCCCTCCTTGGTGGACAGCGCATATTCCCGCAGCATGTCCTCGACGCCGCCGAAGCGGTCGTCTTTGGCGCGGATCGCGTCGATCAGGCGCGTTGCCGTTGCGTCGATCCGCGCGTCCTGGGCGGGCGTCATGGCTGCGTCGGCCAGAAGCCCGGCGGCGATGGCCCCATCATCCGGTGCATAGGGAGCGGTGAAGGGAGGCATGAAATCGGGCGGCATGGGCGTTTCCTTGAATATCCTGCAAGCCTAATCCCGGTCTTTCCGTAGTTCGATAGGAGATATCGCGATTTTACCTTAGATATTCCGGAAATAGCCGTGCTATACCTCCGATATGAGCGATATCGACAAAATCGACCGGAAAATCCTCGCCGTCCTGCAGGCTGACGGCCGAATCGCCAATGTTGAGCTCGCCGAGAAGGTCGGCCTGTCCCCAACCTCGATCGGCGAGCGGTTGAAGCGGCTGCAGCGCGACGGTTACATCGAAGGCTATGGCGCGCGGCTCAACCCGCAGATGCTCGGTCTCGGCCTCCTCGTGTTCGTAGAAGTTCTGCTCGACAAGACCACGCCCGATGTATTCGAGCGCTTCGCCCGCGCCGTGCGGCTCGCGCCGGAAGTGCTGGAGTGCCACATGGTGGCCGGCGGTTTCGATTATCTGGTGAAGGCGCGCGTTGCCGACATGAGCGCCTATCGCCGTTTTCTCGGCGAGAGCCTGCTGGCGCTGCCCGGCGTGCGCGAGAGCCGCACTTACGCCGTCATGGAAGAAGTGAAGCGCGACGCACCGCTGCCGGTGGGATAGCGAACCGGGATAACACCACCGTTGCCTTGCCGTTGTCTTGGCAGCGTGGAGACCCTGCGTTAGGTTTCCGCGCGTTTTTCTCGGAGCAAATCATGCGGGCAGGCCACTTCAATCTTCGTGTCGCGGTAGCGGCAGCAATTTTTGCTGCGGCAGGACTCCTCTCCGCGTCTCATGCGCGCGCGATCGAAATGTCCCGCGAGGTCAGTGATCTCTACACGTCGGTGTCGATCTACCCGCCATCCGCCGGTTCCATGACCATCTGCTACGGCTTCGTCTGCCGGCGTCGCCACGCCTTCGATTTCACGCCTGCCGACAGGGCGGCGCTCACCAAGCTTCTCGCCGCGGGCAAGGCGTCGGCCGTGGCGGAACGCGCCGCGGTGCAGAAGGTGGTGGTGTGGTGGGACCGCCGCGTCGGCCCGGTGCTCGGCACCGACAAGCGGATCGCCAATGCGGATTTCCGCTATTTCGACGACAAGCACAATTTCGATTGCTGGGACACGACGCGCAACGTCACCAGCCTGCTGCTGATCATCCAGGACTGGGGTTTGCTCAAGCATCACACGGTGGGCAATCCGCGCTATCGCGGCAATGCGCTGGTGCTGCAGACGCCGCACAATACCGCCGTGCTGCTGGACCGCGCGACAGGCACCGAATGGGTCGTCGACATGTGGACGCGCGGCTATGCGCAGCTCCCGGACGTCAAACCGGCCGATCAGTGGGTCAAGGAAAACTGAAGCGGGGAATGGAGCGCCGTCGCGTCGCTGAGGCGTGCGTCACGTCAACTGGCGGCTCTGAGGAGCGGACCTTCGAAAGATCTCAGCTCGGGTTTTTGGAGTTAGGCTAGAGCGCACACCGCGGATCGAATTAGCGCAATCCTGCGTGAAACTGATTGCGTTGCAGGAGAGGTGCCCCTTTGGAGGAAACCGCTCGTGCCGAATGCGCTCTACATTGTTGAGGCGTGATCTGGAAAACTTCGGGGAAGCAGCCGGATCACACTGGTATCAAACCAGATGTATCAGACCTTGAGGTTCTCAGCCGAGGTCTTGCCGCGGTTGGCAACTTCCTCGAATTCAACGGTCTGTCCTTCGTTCAGTGTCGAAAGGCCAGCCTTCTCAACTGCCGAAATATGAACGAACACGTCCTTGCCGCCATTCGCCGGCTGGATGAATCCATAACCCTTCGTCGGGTTGAACCACTTCACAGTGCCTTTAGTCATCACGTCGTCTCCGCGGGATCAAAATCGATAACGAACTGCCGGTCCCCGCAAACCGGCATATCCGACATGCGCACGTTACCCGCGGATTGCCAAGCTTGATAGCTCAAACGGCGTGCAGAAATCGTCCAAACCGACCGTTATCTGTCCAATTTGCCGGGATTCGTCGCTATTCAGGATGTTTCCGACGCGGCGGAAGGTCGCAAAAGTAGAGTGCCGGGTTCGGTCGCAATACGACCATGCGTTGTCGCCTGCACGCGGGTGATATCGCTGCAATGCAAAACCCCGGCCAAGGTGACCGGGGTTCGCAGCCCTCATGCGAGGATTAGTAGCAGACGTTAACCGTGCGCCAGCGTAGGCCGTAGGGCGTCATCACGCGGCGGCTCACATAGCATCCACCGCCGCCACCGACATAGCCGACGCCGAAAGTGGGGCCGTAGAAGCCGCCGCCATGGAAGTGGTGGTGATGGCCATGCCAGCCCCAGCCATGGGCCGATGCGGTGGACGGCGTGAGCGCCATCGCGCCGAGGGAAGCTGCTGCAACGAATGCGAGTGCGAGTTTGCGAAACATGGTCATTCTCCTTCAGTGATGCGCGAAGCGCTGGTTGCGGGATCTGTCTGTTCGATCCATCGCAAATTCGTCGCATCGATTTCGGAGCGGGTTCGAAGAAATTCTGTAGGAATTTTCTGAATGCTTGTTCAGGCAAGCAAAGCGTGTGCGCCCTGCAGGAACAGTGTTAAAACGCGGAAACCATGTCGCTGGTAACGAGAGACGAAAGCACCTTCGCATCTGTGATCGTGCGGACATTCATCGGCGCGGCACGGCCGCGGATCGCAACGTCCTGTTGTGGCAGCGCGTCACCCGCGAGGCCTGCAGTGGTGCTTACTTCCTCGGAGATGATGACTTCGCAAGCGAGGCTCTTGGTCATGTCCTGCAGGCGCGCGGCGACATTGACCGCATCGCCGAGTGCGGTGAACACCATGTGATCGCGATAGCCAATATCGCCGACGATGACTTCGCCGCCGTGAATGCCGATGCCGAAACGCAGCGGCTGCGGCAGGTCATGGGCGAGGGCGCGATTGAGTTCGTCGATATTCTCGGCAATGAGCCGTGCAGCCTGCAGGGCCTGACGACACGCGGTCTGCGGATCGCAGGCGAGGCCGAACAGCGCCAGCTCGCCGTCGCCGATGAACTGGTTGGGCTTGCCGCCGCTTGCGATCACAGCTCGCGAGACGGCGTCGAGAAAGCGGTTGACGATGAACACGGTGTCGTAAGGCAGCCGCTTCTCGGCGAGCATGGTGGAGCCGCGCATGTCGACGAACATGCAGACGAGATAACGCTCCTGGCCGATCCGCGCCGGCTGCGATGCGTGCGCATTCGCGCTGGTCACCTGCGGCGCGAACAGTTGAACGAAGGCCACATCAGTTGTCGGCCGCAACTGGCAGGCCAGCCGGACCGCGGGATCTGCAGCGCCGCCGATCCTGCTCAGCACGAAGGCTTCCCGCGCGGAAGGTGCCGGCAATGTCTCGACACCGCTGGTGACGCGAATGCGGCAGGTCGAACAGCGCGCGCGTCCGCCGCAGACGCTGGCATGCGGCACGCGATGACGTAGGCTCGCTTCCAGCACGCTGAGGCCGAGAGGGACGCGCAGCTTGCGACCGTCGCTATAGGACAGATTGATCATCCCGGCGCGGCGTTCGACGACCATGCGGATGGCGCGGGCCGCGAGCACGATACCAAGCAGCGCGAGATAGCCGATCAGGAGATCGTCGGTGATGTCGCCCAGTGTCTGCTGCTGTGGAGCGGTGCCCATCCGGTCCGGGCCGAAATTCTCGGCCTGCCATTGCGGCGATGCCAGCTTGGCCTCGACCTCACGCTTGCCCTGGAAGATGCCAAGCAGCGCCAGTGTCGGGATCAGCACGGCAGCCGACAGAAGATAGGGCGCCAGGCTCCTGAAGTGTGCTTTCAGCCCCAGCCAGAAATACAATCCGATACAAGCATGTAGCCAGGAGACGACCACCACGAGATACATCGACCACGTCTTCGCGGGCGACGTGATCCAGCCATAGAACACCTGAGGATAGCTGCGATTGATGTCGTACAGGTTTTCTCCCAGGCGGACAGCGACCACATGGCCGACGATGAGTGCGGGAATGCTGAGCCCGAGGACCAGTTGCAGCGGCTCGACGGCTCGCCAGCGGAATTGCCGGCGTTCGAACAGCGCCCAGATGCCGAGCACGCCATGGATCGTCACCGCCGAATAGAAGGTCACCGCGACCGGAAAGAACTGCCAGAAGCCGGCATGGATGACGACGCCGGTCTGCAACGCGTCGAGCGAGATATTGCCAAGCGCGTGATTCAGAAAATGGCTGAGCAGATAGGTGAACAGCACGAGTCCGCAGACCAGCCTGACCTGGCGCAGCCCGATGCCGCGCCACCACGCGGTGGCGGGGGTGGCCCCGGGCGGCCTGCCGGCTGTCTTGAACGTCGCGTCCATGGCGAAACCCTACGGCGAGACGCGCTCCGATGCCATCCGGAGCGGCCTCCGGACAGACCTTATCCAGCAGTAAAGTCAACAAGTTGACAGCATGGCGAAGTCCGCCGAAAAGCTCGGCGATGACGTCTTTCCCCGACCCTTACCTCGATCGGAATGTCTCCCGCCGCGCCTTTTGGGTGATCGGTGCATTGCTGGTCGCGCTGACAGCGATGCGGCTGGTCTATGCCGGGCTGTTCGATCTGCGCACCGACGAGGCCTATTACTGGACCTGGTCGAAGGAAAACGTGCTGTCGTTCCTCGATCATCCGCCGATGATCTCATGGTTCATCCGTGCGGGCACGCTGACCTTCGGCGACACCAATTTCGGCGCGCGTTTCGCCGGTATCGTGGCGATGGCGGTGACGCAATTGCTGCTCGCCGACATCGTTCGCCGCGTCACGCAGGATCTGCGCGCGGTGCTGCTGGCGGTGCTGATGTCGGAAGCGGCGCTGTATTACGGATTGTTGATGGCCAAGGTCGCGCCGGATGTCGCGTTGATCCCCTTCGCCATGGCGATGCTGTGGTCGCTGGTGCGGCTTGCCGAAAGCCATGACGGGCGCTGGTGGCTCGCGGCCGGCGTCTTCGGTGGTCTCGCGCTGCTGTCGAAGCTGACCGTGGTGATGTTCGTACCGGGCATTCTCGCTTTCATGCTGGTGCCGGAATGGCGCGGGCGCTGGCTGCGCAGCCCGTATCCATGGCTGGCCGTGCTGATCGCACTGGCGATCTCGTCGCCGGTCCTGATCTGGAATGCCGGCCACGACTGGGCATCGTTCAGGTTCCAGTTCATCCGCGCCACCACGAACAACGAGGTGTCGCTGCGCACGCTCGGCGATTTTCTCGGCCTGCAGTTCGGTCAGGTCGGCTTCATCCTGATGCCGGTCATTCTCTCCGCGGTTGTCGTCACGGCATGGCGTGGCTATCGCCGCCGCGAACCGGTCGCGATCCTGCTCGCCACCTGCGTATTGGTGCCGTTCTTTTTCTTTGCATGGAAGTCGCTGACCCTGCGTGTCGGCGATACCTGGCCGATGTTCCTGTGGCCCGCCGGCATCGCTGCAGCGGCGATCAACCTGACGAAGCTCGCGGGCGACGGCTGGTCGCCGCGCATGGTGCGTGCCTCCTATGGCTGGAGCATCGCCGCCATCGCCACCGGCATTCCGCTGGTGGTGCTGGTCTTCCTCTATAGCGTGGCCGCGCCATGGAACCTGATCGGCAAGAACGATCCGCTTGGCGGCGAGGGCGGCTATCAGGTGCTGGCCGACCGCGCATTGGCTGACATGAAGACCACCGGCGCCACGTGGATCGCGACGACCGACTACCGCACCTATGCGATGCTGCGCTGGCATCTCAAGGACAGGGTGCCGGTGGTGCAGGTCAACGAGCGCGCCAGATTTATCGGTTTTCGCGATCCCGGCATGGACAGAATTAAGGGGCACACCGGACTTTACATCGCGCAGACCGCGGACAATCAGCGCCCGCTGCTGGCGACGACCCGCGCAGTGCTCACGCCTGTTGCCGAAGTCGATACCATCTGGCGCGGCACGGCCATGAAGCACTATGCGATCGACAAGCTCACCGGCTGGACGCCTGACCTGACGCCGAAGCCCGATACGCCGTTCTATCGCTGGCCGGCCCTGGCGGAGATGACTGTGCCGTCACGCATTCAGCTGGCAGCGCGCTGAGATAACCTCTCCCCGCTTGCGGGGAGAGGTCGACTTTCACATGCGAAGCATGTGGAAGGCGGGTGAGGGGGAGCCCGCGAATGAAACACCGGCTCCCCCTCACCCGTCTCGAATGACCTTCGGCCATTCGATCCACCCTCTCCCCGCAAGCGGGGCGAGGGACTACTCTTCCCCATCCCGCTTGCGCAGCAGATCCTTCGCGAGATCGCCAAGCTGCGGGCGTGGCAGCGCCGTGAACGGCAATGGCCGCGTCACGTCGATGGCGGCGAGACCCAGGCGCGCAGTGAGTAGGCCATTGAGCACGCCTTCGCCGAGCCGCTGCGAGAGCTTTGCCGCGATGCCGTGGCCGAGCACCTGTTGGATCATGCTGTCGCTGGCGGCCATGCCGCCGGTGATGGCGAGATGGCTGATGGCATGACGCATCAGCGTGATCATCCCGAGCGTCCCCGGCCGGCCGCCGTAGAGTTTTGCGAGCTGCCGGACCAGCCGGACCGCCGCGGCGGCGACGAACAGCACATCGACCACCGCGCGCGGGCTGACGGCGGTCACCACCGAGACGCGTTGCGCGGCGACCGAGACGAGGCGACGCGCTTCAATATCGAGCGGGCTCATCAATTCACGCTCGGCCACGCGAATGAGATCGGCGCCGTCGATGATATCGTCGGCATGGCCCTGCAATGCGGTGCGTGCGCGGGCGAGGCGCGGATTGGCGTGCGCGAGCTTCAGCAAGTCGGCGAGCACCGCGCGGCTTTCGGCATGGTCGTCGCTGGCGATCACGGCCAGCGCGCGGGTATGCAGCTTCTCGATGGTGGCGAGCCGCATCAGGCTCAGCGCCTCGCGTGCGATGATGGCGATCAGCGCGATGCTGACCAGCGCGGCGAAGCCGAGACCAAGAAAGCCGAGGCCGTCATTGATCGCGAACAGGTCGCGGACCAGTTGCGTGACGCCCAGACCCGTGCCGAGCAGCACGAGGCCGCCGAGTCCGGTCCAGAACAGCGTGCCCCATCGGAAGCCTGTGCGGACGGACCGTAGCGGCTCGTCGATGACGACGGGCACCGCCATCGGATCGGCTTCGGGCGTGATGCGGATGGTGCCGCGTTTGAGGTGGCCGGCGTCCTCGTCGGCGTCCAGGACGGTGACGTGGGGATCGTCGAGCCGGAACGTAGCCGGGCGGCGCGTGCGGTCGGTCATTGCAGCCTGTCTCCGATCAGGAACTGGAGCGCGCGGTCGAGGCGGATGTGAGGCAGTGCCGGCTCCTCGCCGCCATCGCGCGTGAGTTGCGGCGGGCGGAAGCGCAGGAAGCGATAGTCGGCCTTGTCGGCGCCATCTGTCGAGAGGCCCTTGAAAGAACCGCCGGTGAACAAGCCATCGAGATCGGTCGGCAGATCGCCGGGAAAGGTCGCGACTTCGGTCTCGCCGTCAAAGGTCTCGCCATTGGCGACCTCGCCGGCGGCCGGCGTGCCCAATATCGACGGCAGCTTGTCACGGCCGCGTTGCACCAGCGCTTCCTTGGTAGCGCGCACGGCGGCGATGGCGACGACATCGACCGACGCACCGGCCAACTCCGAGCGTGCAACGGCCTTGGTCACGGTGCGCCTGAGCACATCCTCCAGCCGGTCATGGCTGAGGTGATGCAGATGATCGGCCTTGGTCGCCGCAAACAGGATGCGATCGACGCGCGGGCGGAACAGCGTGCTGAGGATCGTGCTGCGGCCGATGCGGAAACAATCGAGAATGCCGGCGAGGGCGGCTTCGAGATCGTGGAGTGCTTCGGGTCCCGCGTTGAAGGCAGAGAGCGCATCGACGAGTACGATTTGCCGATCCAGCCGCGAGAAGTGATCGCGAAAGAACGGGCGGACGACGACGTCCTTGTAGGCCTCATAGCGTCGCTTCATCATCGCCCACAGCGAACCATCCGGTGCACTGCCATCGCTGGCGACGTCGAGCGGCGCAAAGGTGAGCGCCGGCGAGCCCGCGAGATTGCCGGGCATCAGGAAGCGGCCCGGCGGCAGCAGGCTCATGGCAAAGCGTTCGTCGCGGCAGGCGCGCAGATAGTCGGTGAAGAGTTTTGCTGCGATCAGCGTCGCCTGCTCGTTCTCCGGTGCATTGGGATCGAGCGTGGCAAGATGCGCGTGAAACGCCGCAGCCAGCGCCGCGCGCGGTCCCTGCCGCGATAGCGCAAGGCTCTCCGCGGACCATTCCTCATAGCTCTTGCTGAGCAGCGGCAGATCCAGCAGCCATTCGCCGGGATAGTCGACGATGTCGAGGGTCAGCGTGCGGTCGGCGCCGCTCGTGCGCTGATAGTCGATGACCAGACGCAGCTCGCTGATATCGGTGGTGGAGTTCGGCCAGCGGCGGTCGTCGATCAGCGTGCGCAGATGCTCTTCATAGGCGAACCGGGGAACGGCATCGTCGGGCTGCGGCGCGAGACGCGCCTTGGCGATGCGTCCGGTGGCGAGCGACTCGAAGACGGGAAAGCGTCCGCCGCGCGTCAGGCCATGCACCAGCGCGGTAATGAAGACCGTCTTGCCGGCGCGCGACAGGCCTGTGACCCCAAGCCGCACCGTGGGATTGAACAGACCATCGCCATAATCGAGCAATGCGCGCGCGGACAGCCGTGCTTCTTCGACGAGTTCGGACAGGCTGGGCATCGTGCGGGAAAGCTCATCATGGTGAATGGTGCGCGGGTGTTGGTCTGCCTCTAAAAATGGCGATTGTCTGACTGAAATCAAGTTCGTCACGAAAGCGTCGTTACTTCGTCGTTTGGCTTTCGTTGACGATCTCCAGCCTATGATCTATCGCTGATTTCAGGGGAAGTCACAGGCGGGCTTACGGGGCAAGCTCACCGCATCGCACCGGCCGGGTTGACGCCACCATGACCGTTTTCCGATTCAAAGAACTGACCAGTAATTCCGCTCACATGGTGGCCGGCGCGATCCGCTGGAATTACGACCGTGCCGAACTGATCGCCGACGGCATCGTTCACGGTCTCGGCGTGTTCTCCGGCCTGATCGCCGCCACTGTCCTCATCGTGCTCGCTGCCGTTTTCGCCACCGCCTATGAAGTGGTGACCGTCTCGGTCTATTCCGTGGGCCTGCTGGCCATGTTGGTGCTGTCGGCCATCTATAATATGTGGCCGGTGTCGCCGCGAAAATGGTTCCTGCGCCGCTTCGATCACTCCGCGATCTACTTGCTGATCGCAGCGACCTACACGCCGTTCTTCGCGCAGATCGCCAACACGCGGCTCGCGATCTCGCTGCTGGCCGGCGTGTGGAGCGTCGCCATCACCGGCATCGTGATCAAGCTGGTTTATCCCGGCCGTTTCGATCGCCTTGCGGTCGTGCTCTATCTCGCCATGGGCTGGAGCGGATTGATGGCCTATGACGCCGTGTTCACGCCGCTGCCGCCGCTCACCATGTGGTTCGTCGCCGCCGGCGGCACGCTGTATACGCTGGGCGTCGTATTCCACGCCTGGCAGCGGCTGCGTTTCCAGAACGCCATCTGGCACGCATTTGTCCTGCTCGGCGCCGCATGCCACTATACGGCCGTGCTCGACATGGTGCTGAGCACCTAGAGCATGATCCCGAAAAGTGGGTACCGGTTTTCGGATCAGATCATGCTCTAATAAGAAACAAAAACAAACAAAAAGGGAGTGCGGCATGCGGGTAGACGGCAAGGTCGTCGTCGTGACCGGTGGCGCCAATGGCATCGGCCAGGCGCTATGCGAGACATTTCATAAAGCAGGCGCAGCGAAAGTCGTCGTCGTCGATCTCGATGGTGAGCGGGCGACGGCCGTTGCGGAGGCCATCGGCGGCGCCGCGTTCCGATGCGATGTCGGCAAGGAAAAAGACATCCAGCATGTGATCGAACTGACCGAACGGCATTATGGGCCGATCGCTTTGTTCTGCTCCAATGCTGGCATCGGCGGCGGCTTCGATCCCATGAGCCCGAATGCCGGTGGCACGTCGGATGAACCATGGGCGAAGAGCTGGGCGATTCATGTGATGGCCCATGTCTATGCGGCGCGGCATCTGATCCCGCTCTACAAGGCGCGCGGCGGCGGCTACTTCCTCAACACGATCTCTGCCGCGGGGCTCCTCTCGCAAGTCGGCAGCCCGGCCTACTCGACCACCAAACATGCCGCGGTGGGGTTCGCCGAAAATCTCGCGATCTCCCACCGGGCAGATAACATCAAGGTCTCGATCCTGTGCCCGCAGGGTGTCGATACCAATATGCTGAAGAACATTCCGAAGGGTCCGCAATCCAATGACGGCAACCTGTCGCCGGAACAGGTGGCGCAGGATGCACTCGCCGGCATCGAGGCGGAGACGTTCCTGATCCTGCCGCACAAGCAGGTCATCGACTACATGCGCAAGAAGACCGAGAACTACGATCGCTGGATCGGCGGCATGGCCAAGATCCAGGCGAAGATGCGGGAGACGTTTGGGAAGTAGGGGTGGATGCTTTCTCAACCTCGCCCCGCTCTTTGCGGGGAGAGGTCGGCGCGTAGCGCCGGGTGAGGGGCATGGCACACGGCCAGCCACACAGAAGCCCTCTCGGATCTCTCTGAATGATGCCGTGTCGTTCAAGGAATTTCGCGACCCGAGAGACTGGCGCTGTGGCGAATGTCGCGCGCGGCCCCTCACCCGCCGCGAAGACGCGGCGACCTCTCCCCGCAAAGAGCGGGGAGAGGTAAGATCATTCCGCCGCTTCCAGCTTCGGCGGGCGTGGCCGGATCACCGGGACTGGCGGATCATAGGCCTGGATCGGCGGCAGGTTGCCGGTGAACTTCTCGACATTCACCACCGTGAGCTGGCCCGTGCAGCCCTGCGCCAAGCGCGAGGTGCCGGTGTCCCTTGTCAGCACATTCGGATTGCCGTGCACGCAGAGCGGCTTCTCCTCGTTCGGATCCTCGGGATCGTAGTAGGCGCCGGTCGGCAGCTGCACAACGCCGGCCATCACGTCTTCGGTGACCACCACCGAGGCGAGACACGAACCGCGCTGATTGAACAGCTTGATGATGTCGCCGTCCTTGATGCCGCGCGCATCCGCATCGATCGGATGCATGCGCGCGACCTCGCGGCCGCGGCGCTTCTCGGCGCTGCTATGGCCGCCGAAATCGAGCTGGCTGTGCAGGCGCGACGCCGGCTGATTGGCGACAAGCTGCAGCGGGTTGGTCGCATCGACAGTGTCTTCTGGCGTCAGCCAGACCGGATGGCCGGGGCAGTCGTCGTAACCGAAGCTGGCGATGGTATCGGAAGTGATCTCGATCTTGCCGCTGGTGGTCGGCAGCGGCGTGCCCTCGGGATCCTCGCGGAATG
The DNA here is from genome assembly GCF_021044645.1 of Tardiphaga sp. 37S4. Classification (NCBI taxonomy): domain Bacteria; kingdom Pseudomonadati; phylum Pseudomonadota; class Alphaproteobacteria; order Hyphomicrobiales; family Nitrobacteraceae; genus Tardiphaga; species Tardiphaga sp. 37S4. The sequence continues at coordinate 1,023,063 of NZ_CP088008.1, forward strand.
CACGCAGCGTGCCGCCATCGAGCGGCAGTTGCGGCAGCATCACTTCGCCGGCCGCCCAGAAGGCATCGAAATCAGGCGCGTCGAGGCCCTTGGCGACCAGGCCGTCATAGGTCGGCTGATAGAGATGTTTCAGCCACTCACGCGGCGTGCGGCCTTCGGTGAATTCATTGGCCTTGCCGAGACGCTCCGACAGGCCGGTGAAGATCGCATAGTCGTCGCGCGCGTCGCCAAACGGCTCAGCCATCTGATGCATCGCGACCATCAGCGGATCGGTCTGCGATGACCCGATGTCCTCGCGCTCCAGGCTCATAGTACAGGGGAGCACGAAGTCGGCGTGGCGTGCCGATGCGGTCCAGGCGAGATCGTGCACCACCAGCGTGTCGACCTGCGCGAAAGCCTTGCGCAGGCGGTTGAGGTCCTGATGGTGATGGAACGGATTGCCGCCGGCCCAATAGACCAGTTTGATATCCGGATAGGTCATATGCGCGCCGTTATATTCGAACGGTGCGCCGGGATTGAGCAGCATGTCGCTGACACGCGCCACCGGGATGAATTCGCTGACGCCGTTCTTGCCCTGCGGCAGGCCGGCGATCGGCACGGCATTCTGGCGACGGCCATAGTTTGCGATGGCGCCGAGCGCATAGCCGAAGCCGCCGCCGGGCAGGCCCGATTGTCCGAACATCGCCGACAGCACCGAGGCCATCCACACCGGTTGTTCGCCATGCTTCGCGCGCTGCAGCGAATGCGCGACCACGAACAGCGCGCGCTTGCCGGGCAGACGACGCGCGAGCTTGAGAATGTCATCGGCCTTGAGGCCAGTGATCGCAGCGGCCCAGGCGGCATCCTTCGGCTGGCCGTCGCTGCGGCCCATCAGATAGTCTTCGAAGATATCCCAGCCGTGCGTGTGGCTGTCGAGGAACGCGCGATCATGGGTGCCGTCCATCACGGCGGTGTGCGCGATGCCGAGCATCAGTGCCACATCGGTGCCGGGACGCGCGGCGACCCAGTCCTGGTTCACTTCATCGGGCAGGTCACTCTTCAGCGGCGAGATCAGCACGAGTTCGCCGCCGCGCTTGCTCAGTGCGATCATGTCGCGATGTTCGGTGTGCTTGCTGATGCCGCCGCCGGCAACGCGCGAGTTCTTGGTATTCATGCCGCCGAAGGCGAGAATAATATCGGTGTGTTCGACGATTTCATCCCAGCCGATATTGCGGCGGGTCATATCTTCGTAATTGCCGAGGATGTGCGGAATGAGCACCGTCGACGCGCCGGCCGAGTAGCTGTTCACCGAGCGCACATAGCCGCCGAGGGCGACATTCAGAAAACGATGGATCTGACTCTGCGCGTGATGGAAGCGTCCGGCGCTGGACCAGCCATAGGAGCCGCCATAGATCGCCTTGGCGCTGTAGGTGTCCTTGACGCGCTTTAGCTCACCGGCGAGCAGGTCGAGCACCTCGTCCCATTCCATCTCGACGAATGCATCGCGGCCGCGACGATCGTCCGGGCCCGGGTCGTTCTCGAGCCAGCCACGGCGCACCATCGGCTTGGCGATGCGCGCCTTGTGGCGGAGCGCGTCGGGAAAATTCTGGATGATCGGATTCGGATCGGGGTCGATCGGATGCGGCGTGATGACCAGCTTGCCGTCGACCCATTGTCCGGAAAAGGCACCCCAGTGGGAGCTGTGCGTTTTCTTCGAGGAGTCGCCTGCCTGCTTCGTCATGCCTGACCTTCCGTTATGATCCCGTCATATCAGTGCTTCTGTCCATAAAGCACGGGAACGGCCGAGTCGACGATGACTTCGACAAGGCTGACGCCCGGATGTTGCAGACTGGCAGTAAATGCACGCGCAAGTTCCGATGATTTGCTGATGCGCACCGCATGCGCGCCCATGCCTTCGGCCAATTTGACGAAATCCAGACCGGGCAGATCCAGCCCGGGAACATTACGCACCTGCATCACCTGGCTGAAGGAACGCATCGCGCCGTAACCGGAATTGTTGATAACCACTATGGTTAAAGGCAATTTGCGCTGCGCGGCGGTCCACAGTGCCTGGATCGAATACATCGCCGAGCCGTCGCCGATTAGGCACACGGTGCGACGATCCGGATAGCCCAGCGCCATGCCGACCGAGGCCGGCAGCGAGTGGCCGAGACCGCCTGAGGTCATGGTGTAGAAACTGTTGGCACCGCGCATCGGAAGATACTTCTGCATCGCCGGGCGATGCGACGGCGCTTCTTCCACCAGCATCGCGTCTGCAGGCATGGCCCGCGATAGCGTGTGCAGCAGATAATCTATCGGGATCGGGTCAGCACCCGCGGGCGGTGGCGGCAGGATGCGGCCCTTCGCAACATGTCGCTTGGTGTCTGGTAGCAGATCGAGCAGCAGCTTGAGCGCCGGCTTCATGGTCGCAATGATGCTGGTGCCGATCGGTGCGACGGCAGCCGAGTCCGCATCATCCGTGATCTGGAAGATCGTGGTGTCGCCATCGAAGATTGCGGCATGACCTTCGACGTGGAAGGTGAATACCGGCGCGCCGATCACGACGACGAGATCGTGTTCGCGGAGTGCGTCGGAGAGCTGCGCCGGCGAGGCGTGCAGGAACCCCGCAAATTGCGGATGAAGTTCCGGGAAACTGCAACGCGCCGAAAACGGACTGACCCAGACGGCAGCCTTCGTCTTCTCCGCAACGCTGACCATGAGATCGACGGCGTTTGCGCGATCAATCCCGGGGCCAACGATGAGCGCCGGGTTCTTGCTTGTGCCGAGTGCGGCGACGAGTTCCTGCATCGCCTTGGGATCTGGCCCGAGCTCGCGGCTCACATAACGTGCTTCAAGAGGTTGGGCCTGATGCGTCCAATCGTCGATCGGCACCGACACGAAAGTCGGTCCGCAAGGCGGCTGCATCGCCACATAATAGGCGCGCGCGATCGCGGCGGGCACATCCTCGGCACGTGCGGGCTCGACGCTGTATTTCACATAGGGCCGCGGAAATTCCGAGGCGCGCTCGGCATAGAGAAACGCCTGCAGCGGCAAAATGCTGCGCGCCTGCTGGCCGGCGGTGATGACCATCGGCGTTTGGTTGCGATGCGCGGTGTAGATATTGCCCAGCGCATGGCCGACGCCGGCAGCGGAATGCAGATTGACGAAAGCGGCATTGCGCGTCGCCTGCGCATAGCCGTCGGCCATGCCGATGACTGAGGCTTCCTGCAGGCCGAGCACGTAATCGATATCGTCGGGCCAGTCGGACAGAAACGGCAGTTCCGTCGAGCCGGGATTGCCAAAGACTTTGGTGATGCCGAAGCCGCGCAGAAGGTTCAGCGTGGCGTCCTTGACGGTCACGGGAGTACGGGCGGCGGTTGTCTTGCTGTCGCGGGCCAAGGTCGTTTCCTCACGGGATCGGGCAGTTGTCTGCCGTGTGTTGTTGACTCATCAACAGCAGGAGAGGGCCGGGAGTCAATCGGGGAGGAGGGGGCAAAACCGCCCCGACGGAGCGGAGGCGCGCCGTCGCTCCCTCTCCCCGCTCTTGCGCGGGGAGAGGGGTGGGGTGAGGGGCGGGGCACATGGCCCACGAAAGGTTGGGGAGATTGCGGATCGAAAAGTCGAGATCCGATAGGTGAGGCCCCTGGGTCTCTATAGCGTGCGGCCCCTCACCCGCCGCGAAGACGCGGCGACCTCTCCCCGCAATGCGGGGAGAGGTTAGGTTAGAGCGTCGCTGCGGCTACCAGCTCGCGGTCGCTTTCATGGTCGGCGCGCCTTTGTCGTTGGCGGTCCAGACGTCGAGCCCGTCCGCCGTCTCGTTCGCATTCACCGAAAAATCCGCGCCGTCGAACAGCGGTGACACGCCGCGATAGCTGAATTTCGCCGGCGCCTTGCCGCCCTTCAGCTTGGCGGCGAACTCCACCAGCAAGGCCGCCTGCAGCGGCCCATGAAACACGAGGCCGGGATAGAATTCGACCTTGGTGACATAGTCGCGGTCGTAATGGATGCGGTGACCGTTGAATGTCAGCGCCGAGTAGCGAAACAGCAGCACGGGATCGGCGTAATGCGTCTCCTGATGCTTGGCCGCAGGGACTTCCTTCGGCGCGGGGGCCGGCGGCGCCATGCTGGTCGGCATGTCCCTGTAGACGATGTCCTGGCGCTCGCGGATGGCGAGGCCACGCTTCGTCGTGATCAGGTGCTCGACATTGACGAAGCACAGCGCGCCGGTCGAGCCGGTCTTCAGATTGACGTCGAGGATCTTCGACGAGCGTGTGACTTCATCTCCGACAACAAGCGGGTCGAGAAACTGGCACTCACCGCCGGCCCACATGCGGCGTGGCAGCGGCACGGGCGGCAGGAAACCGCCGCGCGCGGGATGACCGTCGGGCCCGAGCTTGTCCATCGCCGCCACCGGCTGCGCCAGGCACCACTGCGTGGTGAAGGGCGCGGCATCACCGGGCTTCGGCGTGCCGATGTCGAGAAACAGCGTCGCGCGCAAGCCCTTCACGAGCTGCGCGGTGACCACGTCGGAGGCCTCAATGGTGCGACCGATCCACTGCTTGAGATGATCGATGTCGAGCTTGTCGGTCATGACGACCTCCATCTGATCTTGAAGTTCACTTCTGCACTTCGCCGATGCCGGGCACCGCGCCATAGCTGCGCGGCGCGTCGACCCAGATCGCGGCCGGCGCCGGATACGACACCTCGCCGTTCGGCGTGTTCACGGTGATGCGGCGCAGATGCGGATGGGTGGTGAGATCCGCCATGGTGTTCACTTCCGCAAACGCGATGTCGGCGTCGGTCAGGCGCTTCAGCAATTCATCGCGGCTGAGCGATCCGAAGATGTCGCTGACGGTCTGGTCGGTAAAGGCGCGGTTGCGTACGCGCTCGACGCCGTTGACCAGGCGTGAATCGCTCGCCAGCGCGGCATCGCCGAGCACCTTGGCGCAGAGAATCTTCCATTCGCGCTCGCTCTGGATCGAGATCAGGATGTCCTTGCCGTCCTTCGAGCGAAACACGCCATAGGGCGCGATCGAGGGATGCGCGAGGCCCATGCGCTTCGGCTCATTGCCGGCTTCGGCATTGAGCAGCGGCACGGTGAGCCAGTCGGCCATCACGTCGAACATGGAGATGCGGATATCGGCGCCTTCGCCGGTCACCGAACGCCCGATCAGCGCTTCCAGGATCGCCGCATGCGCGGCAGCGCCGGTGGCGACATCGACGATGGAGACGCCGACGCGCGACGGGCCTTCGGGGCCGCCGGTGATGGAGGCGAGTCCGCTCTCTGCCTGGATCAGCAGGTCATAGGCCTTGCGATGGGCATAGGGGCCGGTGTCGCCATAGCCGGTGATGGTGGCGCAGATCAGCCGCGGATAATCCTTGCGCAGCCGCTCGCGGGTGAAACCGAGCTTGTCCATCGAGCCGGGCTTGAGGTTCTGGATCAGCACGTCGGCGGTGGCGATCAGCTCTTCCATGGCCTTGCGGCCGTCCGGCGTGGCGAGATCAACGACGACGGAATCCTTGCCGCGGTTGAGCCAGACGAAGTAGCTGCTCTGGCCCTTCGCCGCGGCGTCATAGCCCCTGGCAAAGTCGCCTTCGGGGCGCTCGATCTTGATGACATGCGCGCCGGCGTCCGCGAGCCGCGAACTGCAGAATGGTGCAGCCACCGCCTGTTCAACGGCGATGACGGTCAGTCCCTTGAGCGGCAGCATATGTCTATCTCAATACGAGCGCGGCATGCCGAGCACGTGCTCGGCCACGAAGGACAGGATCAGGTTGGTCGAGATCGGCGCCACCTGATACAGACGGGTCTCGCGGAATTTGCGCTCGACGTCGTATTCCTCGGCAAATCCAAAACCGCCATGGGTCTGGATACAGGCATTGGCCGCTTCGAAGGACGCATCGGCCGCGAGCATCTTGGCCATGTTGGCTTCGGCGCCGCATTCCATGCCGGCTTCGTATTTGCGCAGCGCTTCCTTCACCATCAGCTCGGCCGCGCGCATATTCGCATAGGCCTTGGCGATGGGGAACTGAATGCCCTGGTTCTGGCCGATCGGGCGGCCGAACACCTGACGCTCCTTGGCGTAGGCGCTCGCCTTGGCGATGAACCACTTGGCATCGCCGACGCATTCGCTGGCGATCAGGATGCGTTCGGCATTCATGCCGGAGAGGATGTAGCGGAAGCCCTTGCCCTCTTCGCCGATCAGGTTTTCCTTCGGCACCTTCATATCGGTGAAGAACACTTCGGTGGTGGCATGGTTCATCATCGTGCGGATCGGGCGGATCTCGAGGCCGTTCTTTTTGGCCTCTTTCATGTCCACCAGAAACACCGACAGACCGTCGGTGCGCTTCGCCGCCTGTTCCTTCGGCGTGGTGCGCGCGAGCAGCACCATCAGGTCGGAATATTCGGCGCGGCTGGTCCAGATCTTCTGGCCGTTGACGATGTAGTCGCCGTTATCGTCCTTCTTCGCCACCGTCTTCAGCGAGGATGTGTCAGTGCCCGAGGTCGGCTCGGTGACGCCGAAGGCCTGCAGGCGAACTTCGCCACTGGCGATCTTCGGCAGCCACTTGGCCTTCTGCTCGTCATTGCCATGACGCAGCACGGTGCCCATCGTATACATCTGCGCGTGGCAGCCGCCGCCGTTGCAACCGGCGCGCTGAATCTCTTCGAGGATCGCCGCTGCGGCCGACAGCTTGAGGCCGGAGCCGCCATATTCCTCGGGGATCAGTACTGACAGGTAGCCGGCTTCCGTCAATGCATCGACGAAAGCCTTCGGATAGGCCATTTCGCGGTCGAGCTTGCGCCAGTATTCACCGGGGAACTGTGCACACAGTTTGGCAACGGCATCGCGGATATCGTGGAATTCGTCCTGTTCCGCGGGATGGTGTTTCGTCAAGGAATTGAGCTTCTCTTCTTGAGGGGAAAATTATGAATCCTGACCGGCATTACGAAATCCTCCGGTCTTACGTAATTTTAACCGGGAGGGTCTCGTAGCCTTTAACGAAGCTCGAATACACGCGCTTGGGTTCCCCCACAACTTCGATGTTCTCGAACCGTTTCAGTATCTCCTCCCAAACGATCCTCAATTGCAACTCCGCCAGGCGCATGCCCACGCAGCGGTGTATGCCAAAACCGAATGACAGGTGAATCTTCGGCCGCGCGCGGTCGATGATGAACTCGTTCGGGCGCTCGATGACCTCCTCGTCGCGGTTGCCCGAGACGTACCACATCACCACCCGGTCGCCCTTCTTGATGGTCTTGCCGCCGAGTTCAGTATCCTGCATGGCGGTACGGCGCATATGCGCGAGCGGCGTCTGCCAGCGGATCACTTCCGGGACCATGGTCTCGATAAGCGACGGATTGTCGCGCAACTTCTGATACTGGTCGGGGTTCTCGTTCAGCGCCAGCACCGAACCGGTCATGGTGTTGCGGGTGGTATCGTTGCCGCCGACGATGAGCAGGATGATATTGCCCGTCAGCGTGTCGGGATCCATGAAGCGCGTCGCGTCGCTATGTGCCATCATGGAAATCAGGTCATTCCGCGGGTCGGAATTCACGCGCTCATTCCAGAGCTTCTGGAAATAGGCGGCGCATTCGTCCATCTCGCGGCGACGCTCTTCCTCCGACGACACGATTCCACTTTTTGGGAGCGCGGTGGACACGTCCGACCAGCGCGTCAGCTTGCGGCGCTCCTCCCACGGGAAGTCGAACAGGGTCGCAAGCATCTGCGTGGTGAGTTCGACCGAGACGCGTTCGACCCAGTCGAAGGTCTCGCCGCGCGGCAATCCGTCGAGCACCTTGCAGACGCGCCCACGGATCAGCACCGCCATCTCGTCGAGATGATCAGGCGTGAACATCGGCGTCACGGTCTTGCGCTGGGCGCTGTGCTTCGGCTCATCCATGGCGATGAAGCTCGGCCAGTCATAGCCTTCCGGCACGTCGCGGATCGCGATGCCGCCATGCTTCACGTCGGAGGAGAAGATGCCGTGATTGGTGTCGACATGCATGATGTCGTGATACTTAGTCACCGACCAGTAGGGCTCGATCGGTGCATTGGTGCAGTAATGCACCGGCTCTTCCTTGCGCAGCCGTTCGAAGAACGGCCACAGCGTATCGGTCGCGAACAATTTCGGCGCGCCGGGATGGAAATCCTTCAGCGGCGTCGAATAGGCGATCTCGCGCGCGACGCGCTGGATCTCGGCTTTGTCAGGATTGATCCTGGCTTGGATATTCATGGCGTCTGCTCTCCAAAAAATCGATCCTGAGCTGTTGCGGTCGCGGGTTCAGCCAGCGATCCGCACAGGCAGTGTTTCATAACCCTTCACGAAGCTCGAAAAGACGCGGCGCGGCTCGCCGACGACTTCGATCCTGTCGAAGCGCTTGACGATCTCTTCCCACACAATCTTCAATTGAAGTTCGGCAAGTCTGAGGCCGACGCAGCGGTGGATACCGAAGCCGAATGACAGATGGCGGTTCGGTCGCACGCGGTCGATGATGAATTCGTTGGGGTTTTCGATGACCTCGTCATCGCGGTTGCCCGAGACGTACCACATTACGACCTTGTCACCCTTCCTGATCTGCTTGCCGCCGAGCTCGGTGTCCTGCACCGCCGTGCGCCGCATATGCGCCAGCGGCGTCTGCCAGCGGATGATCTCCGGCACCATGCTCTCGATCAGCGCGGGATTGGCGCGCAGCTTGTCATATTCGCCGGGGAATTGATTGAGTGCGTAGACGCCGCCGGACATCGAATTGCGCGTGGTATCGTTGCCGCCGACGATCAGCAGAATGATGTTGCCGAGAAAGCTCTCCGGATCGAGATGCCGCGTGGCCTCGCTATGCGCCATCATCGATATCAGGTCGCTCTTCGGCGGCGCATTGAGTCGCTCCTGAAACAGTCGCCCGAAATACTCGCCGCATTCCCGCAGTTCTCTCTGCCGCTCCAGCTCGGCCTCGGGCGTGGGTGGCAACATTGTGGCGACATCCGACCAGTGGGTGAGCTTGCGGCGCTCCTCCCAGGGAAAGTCGAACAGGGTTGCCAGCATCTGTGTGGTCAATTCGATCGACACGCGGTCGACCCAGTCGAAGGTCTCGTTGCGGGGCAGGGAGTCCAGCACCTCGGCAGTGCGACTGCGGATCAGGCTCGAAAGCTCGTCCATGTGGTGAGGCGCAAACATCGGCGCCACTGTCTTGCGCTGGGCGCTGTGATGCGGCGGATCTGTCGCAATGAACATCGGCCGGCGGAACTGCACACCGGCATCGCGGATGGTGATGCCGCCGAAAGCCGCGGCGGAGGAGTAGGTGGAGTGATTGGTCTCGACCTGCATGATGTCGTTGTACTTGGTCACCGACCAATACGGTCCGAACATGCTGTCCTTGCAGTAGTGGACGGGATCCTCGCGGCGCAGCCGTTCGAAATAAGGCCAGAACGTATCGGTGCGGAATAGTTCGGGATTGCCGGGATCGAACTCATCGAGCGGCATCCCGTAAGCTTGGGCGTGAGCGGCGGCTTGGGCGGATTTGCTGCTGTCGGAATCCTGGACGCGATCGAGCATCGGTTCTCTCCCTGGCATGTCCTCCGTGGTTGGTCCCGGAGGGCTTATTTGGATGAATTACAACCCGTTGGGCGGCCAAGAGCAAGGACCACTTTATGCCTCTTCTCAGCCCGTTCAGCCCGTGACATGGTGATTTCAATCAACAAAACCGGTGCGCTTGCGCGCCGTTCTGACCGGAGGCGACCCTGTGATTGCGAACGCTCAACGGATGTTCAATTTTGATCTCGGCGAGACTGCGGACGCGATTCGCGAGACCGTGCGTGACTTCTCCCAGAACGAGATCGCGCCGCGCGCCGAAGCCATCGACAAGACCAACCAGTTTCCGCTCGATCTCTGGCCCAAGATCGGCGCGCTCGGCCTGCACGGTATCACGGTGGAGGAAGAGTTCGGCGGCGCCGGGCTCGGCTATCTCGAACACGTTATCGCGGTAGAAGAGATTTCGCGCGCCTCGGCGTCAGTGGGCCTGTCCTATGGCGCGCATTCGAACCTCTGCGTCAATCAGTTGCGTCGCAATGGCAACGAGGCGCAGAAGCGCAAATATCTGCCGAAGCTGATCTCGGGCGAACATGTGGGATCCCTCGCGATGTCCGAGCCGGGTTCGGGCTCGGACGTGGTGTCGATGAAGACCCGCGCCGACAAGAAGGGCGACCGCTACATTCTCAACGGCAACAAGATGTGGATCACCAATGGCCCGGTGGCGCAGACGCTGGTGGTCTATGCCAAGACCGATCCGGCTGCCGGCCCGCGCGGTATCACCGCCTTCATCATCGAAAAGGGCATGAAGGGTTTTTCGACGGCGCAGAAGCTCGACAAGCTGGGCATGCGCGGCTCGGATACCTGCGAACTCGTCTTCGAAGATTGCGAGGTGCCCGAGGAGAACGTGCTCGCGGAGGTCGGTCGCGGCGTCAATGTCCTGATGTCCGGCCTCGATTACGAGCGCGCGGTGCTCGCGGCAGGCCCGCTCGGCATCATGCAGGCCTGTCTCGACGTCGCGCAGCCTTATGTGCACGAGCGCAAACAGTTCGGTGAGCCGATCGGCAACTTCCAGCTCGTGCAGGGCAAGATCGCTGACATGTATGTCGCGCTGAGTTCGGCGCGCGCTTACGTCTATGCAGTCGCGAAAGCCTGCGACCGCGGCGAAACCACCCGCGAGGATGCCGCCGGCGCCATCCTCTACGCATCGGAACGCGCCACGCAATGCGCGCTGGACGCGATCCAGCTGCTCGGCGGCAATGGCTATATCAACGACTATCCCACCGGCCGCCTGCTGCGCGACGCCAAACTGTACGAGATCGGCGCCGGCACCAGCGAGATCAGGCGGATGCTGATCGGGCGGGAGTTGTTTGCGAAGAACGGGTGAGGTTTTCACGCCGTCATTTCGGGACGTGCGCCTTGGCTCGTCATTCCGGGGCGCGCGTCGCCGGCCAAGCCGGCATAGCGCGAACCTCAGCCACTCCAATTGGAGTGGCGGGGAATCCCGAGATGTTTGGCGCGGTTGAAGACTTCCATGCCGAGATTCCGGGTTCGCGTCCGGCAAGTGCCGGCCACGCCCCGGAATGACGGGTGGGAGACGGCAGGACAGTACCGAAACATTTTTTCCTATCTCCCGTTGACAATATCCCCATCAGGTTTATATTCCCCTATGTCCTGCCCCACCGAGAGGGGCGATCGCGATCGTCACGTTCGCGGGGCAGGATGCGGTGGACGCCGGAGATGCGGCGTCACGCGGTTTGGGGGGACGTCTGTCTTCGGGCAGGACGGATCTGCGCCAGCACTGCCACTGGCAAGGAGACGGCCGACCTTCGGATGGACAGACCCCTGGACAGTGTGACGGACGACCAAGTCAAAACGCGTTCGGCTTACTCGCTTGAGGCTCCCTTCCCATCGCCTTGGGACTTTAATTCGCGATCGGAGCGTTCGTCGAGGCAAAGTGCAAGCAACCGAAAAAACACCGCATGCGGAACGCCGGGCAATCGCTCGGCGCCTCCGAAAGTCCTGATGCACACTAACCTGCGGAAGACCGCATTCGCATCAGGCCCAAGGGTGCAACGGGCACCCGGCGTTCCGCACGCCCTCTCACAAGGGGCGGGAATGCAAGCAACGACGGCGCCCCCGCGCCGCAAATAACAGGGGTGATGACGCATGTCTGAAGGGTCGTGGCTGTTTGACAATCAAATCAGACCACTGTCACGACGCTCACATGGCTAGGAACGAGCGATTCCAGGTCGGGCTGATCAGCACCTCATTGATACAGACATGCGGCGGCATGCTGGCGATGAAGGCGATGGTCTTGCCGAGATCGTCCGGCTGCAGCATCCGCGCCATCACCTCGTCGCTCGGCGGCACCGGACGGTTCTTCATGATGTCAGTGGCGACCTCGCCGGGCGAGAGACAGCAGGCGCGCAAGCCGTTGACGCATTCGTCCATGTTGAAGGAATGGGTCAGCGCCAGCACGGCATGTTTGGTGGCCGTATAGGCCGGCCCGGTCATTTTCGACACGATGCGCCCGGCCCACGAGGAGACATTGATGATGCAGCCGTCTTTCTGCGCGCGCATCGCGGGCAGCACCGCGCGCATGCAATACATCACGCCGTTGAGATTGATGTCGACGATCAGGTCCCAGCCGTCCTGCGTGACATCCTCCCAGCTGCGCTTCGGCAGGTTGACGCCGGCGCTGTTGACCAGAAGGTCGATACGGCCATGTTTGGCGAGGATGGCCTGTGCCACCTTGTTGACGTCGTCGGCATTACTGACATCCAGCGCCATTGCCTCCACGGGCTTGCCGCCGGCGCCGAGTTCATCGGCGACGCCCTTCAGCACATCGGCCCGGCGGCCGGAAATAACCACCGTCCAGCCGTCGGCCAGCAGCGCCGCTGCGCCCGCCTTGCCGATTCCGGTGCCGCCGCCGGTCACCCATGCGATCCTGGTCTTGCTGCTCACGATTTTCTCCCTGATCGTTTCTTGCTTCGCGATGTCCATCGTCTTGCTTCACGATGGCCAAAGTGTTCAACAATAATCGTGCCGGCGCCAGTGCCGCCAACTCATGAGCCTCATGCCGATCATGCCGACCGACACCAAACTGCCCATCGATCAGAACCGCCTCTGGGACGACCATATGGCGCTTGCCGCCATCACCGATCCCGACAAGCCGTGGACGCGGCGATCGTTCTCGCAGCGCTTTCTCGATGGGCGCGCCTGGCTGCGTGAGCAATTCATCGCCGCGGGCATGACGGTGCGCATGGATGCCGGCGCCAACATGATCGCCCGGCTGGAAGGCAGCGTTCCGGGCCTGCCGCCGATCATGCTCGGCTCGCATTCCGACACGGTGCCATCCGGCGGCCGCTTTGACGGCATTTCCGGTATCCTCACGGCGCTGGAGGCCGTGCGTGCGCTGCAGGCGTCCGGCTACAAATCGCGGCACCCAATCGAGATCGTGGATTTCCTCGCCGAGGAGCCCAGCGAATACGGCCTGTCATGCGTCGGCAGCCGCGCCATGGTCGGCGAACTTGATGCGAAAATGCTGACCTACACCAACGCGGCCGGTGAAACGCTGGCCGATGCCATCAAGCGCGTCGGCGGCGATCCGGCGGCCGTCGCCACCATGCCGAAGCCGGAATTTGTCGGCTATCTCGAATTGCATATCGAGCAGGGCGTCGTGTTGGAAAGCAAGAAGCTCGATCTCGGTCTCGTCACCGGGATCGCCGGCATCACCCGCGTCGAGATCGTGCTGAAGGGCGCCGCCGATCACGCCGGCTCGACGCTGATGGAATATCGTAGGGATGCAAGCTTGCCCGCGGCCGAACTCGTGCTGCTCGTCGCTCAGCAGGCCAATGCGTTTGCGGCGCGCAAGCAGGGCCACTTCGTCGCCACCACGGGGATCCTTGAGATCAGCCCGAACGCTGCGAATGTCGTCCCCGGCGGTGCGCGCATGATCCTCGATATTCGCGCAGAGAAGGCCGCGCTGGTCGATGAATTCGTGGCACTGCTCGACCGCGAGAGCCTCGCCATCGCCAAACGCGCTAAGGTCGAACGCGAACGTTTCGCGTTGATTTCGCAAAATCCTCCCGCGCCTTGCGACGATCACCTGCTCGATGTTCTCGGACGTAGCGCTGCCAAGCTCGGCTATTCCACGACGCGGCTGGCGTCGGGCGCCGGTCACGACGCGGCTTTCATGTCGCATATCGGCCGCAGCGCGATGCTGTTCATTCCGTCAAAGGACGGCAAGAGCCATTGCCCGGAGGAATGGTCGGAGCCCGAGCAACTGGCCGTCGGCGCGGCGACGCTGTTCGAGGCGGTGCGGCTGCTCGACGGACAGAACGACTAGCTGGCGGTGCGTTCGGCCAGCACGCCGTGTTGAACAGAAGCCAGATAATCGCCGACCTGCTCGATGCCCATGGGTTTGGCGAAGAAGTAACCCTGCATGAAACGGCAGTGCTCCTTGCGCAGGAAGTCGACCTGTTCGTCGCTCTCGACGCCTTCGACGATGCAGTCGTGACCGAGGCCGTTGCACAGTCCGAGCATGGTGCGCAGGATCAGGCGCGCAGCAGAATCCGTCTCGATCTTACTGATGAAGCTGCGATCGATCTTGACCTTGTCCAGCGGCAATTCGCGGATGCAGCTTAGGCTCGAATAGCCGGTGCCGAAATCGTCCAGCGAGATGCGGGCGCCCAGAGCCTTCAGGGCATTCAATGCTTCGGTCGCCTGTGCGAGATTGCCCATCACGGCCGTCTCGGTAATCTCGAAGTCGATGCGGCTGGCCTTCACCATGCTTTGCTGGACAACAGCAATGATCTTGAGGATCGACAGGGGAGAGGCGACGTCCACCGCAGAGAGGTTGAACGAAATCCGGACATGCTCCGGCCATGTCGCTGCACCTTCAAGGGCCTTGCGCAGCAGCAACGGGGTCAACTGGCCGATCATGCCTGAGCGCTCGGCGGCGACAATGAAGCTCATCGGTGGAACATTGCCGAGCTCCGGGCTCTTCCAGCGCGCCAGGGCTTCGAAGCTCGCGGGCTGTTGTGTTTCTGCGTCGATGATCGGCTGGTAGGCGATCCACAATTCCCGTTCGAGGTCGGCACTGGCCAGGGCCCGACTCACAGAGGAGGCCTCGCGGATATCGGCTTCGTGTTCTGCGGAAAACCGGACGGCCTTGCCACGCTTGTGCTGCTTGGCAAAGAACAGCGCATAATCGGCGCGCTCGAACAGATCCTGCGCGGTCCTGGCTGTGTCCGGAAATTCCGCATATCCGATCGAGCAGCTGATGCTGACTGTAATGTCATCAATCTCGAACGGGATGTCGAACAGGTTCTCGATGCTCTCTTCCGCCTCAACAATTGCATCCGGGTCGAGCAATTGGTCGCTGAACATGACGAATTCGTCGCCGCCCAGTCTGCCCAGAAACACGTGAGGGGCGAGATGTGCGCGCAGTCTGTCTGCGACTTCGACCAGCAAGCGATCACCCGTGTGGTGTCCGTGGATGTCGTTGATCGGCTTGAAGCCATCCAGATCCAGGATACCGAGCAGCAGGCCGCCGCTACTGTGCTCAGTGTTGACAATGCCGCGCTCAAGCTCGGCAAAGAAGTTCCGGCGATTGGGGAGACCAGTGAGGCTGTCGATATTCGAATTCCGGAAATTCTTGTCGCTCAGTACCTGCAGTTCAGCCTGCTTGATACGCAGCGCCTTCTCCGAATTCACCCGCTTCTCGAAGTCGGAGTAATTGCCGAGCAGCATGAAGAGAACGGCCCCGATAACCACGACGAAGTTGAAGGCGATGGAGACGAAGACGACATTGTCGCTGGAGCCGAAAAAGAACGCGAAAGGCACGACAACCAGCGCCATCACGATCAGCGCTGCCGCGCGCAGATGCATGAGGCAGAAACCGCAGCCGATCGATGTCACGGCCATAAAGAACGCAACGTGGCTTTTGCTATAGGCGTCGCCATAGGGAAACAGGCTGAGGCTCCAGGCAGTGAACGCGACGCCGAGAATGCCTGCAAAGATGATCGAGCCGGTGAGCTTCTCTACGGCCTGGTTGAGCGACAGTGTGGTGTTCCGCGCTCTCAACCAGCTCAGTATCCGGATCACACAGATTGCATCGAATGCAGCAGGGAGATAGACGGTAAGCAGATGTGGCGCAGTACCATAAAAGGTGATTGCAAGTGCCGTCGTGTTGACGACCACCAGCGCATACATCATCGGCACCTGACGGGTGAAGGCAGCGAGTTTCGCTTCCACCAGTTCGGGGTTTTCGCGCGGCACGCGGAAGATCGTTCCGATTTGTGATGCCGCCATTTCGAAGTAGTTCAGCATCGTACCGTCCTGGACTCTGCACTGGTAAGTCAGATACCTATCGCAACTTCTTTAAGATTGGCCTGCCTCGGTTGTCTAAAGTTCGAGCAGGTAACCGATTGTTCTGATTAGTATATTTTCTTCTGTTTGCGATGGTGCAGGTGCGAAAAGGTCGGGGGTGGTATTAAGAAACCGACCCTGCATCAGCGACATCGGAGCGGCATGAGGTTGAAGAAGGTCCATTCGCCGTGGGTGAGAGGAAGGACATGACGACAGCGAGCAGGGTGTTCGAATGATCTATGTGAGCTCGCTCGGAGGCCTTGCTGCTGTGGCAGACTCACTGCCGTCCTTCGATCTGCTGACACTTCTCTCGCCCGCAGCGAGCGAGCGCGACTGGAGCGGGTTGGCGCGTGAGCGTCATGTGGAGCTGACCTTCCACGATATCGTCGAGGTGACGCCGGACCTGATCGCTCCCGATGCCGACGCCGTGGATGCCATTCTTGACTTTGGCCGCGGCAGCACCGCCGATCGCCCGATGCTCATTCACTGTTGGGCCGGTATCAGCCGTTCCAGCGCTGCGGCTTACGCCATCGCCTGCGATCGCAATCCCGGCTATGAGACGGCGATTGCAGATGAACTACGCAAACGTTCGCCTTATGTGACGCCGAACAAATTGATGGTGCAGTTGGCTGACGAACAGCTTGGCCGCGATGGACGCATGATCGAAGCCATTGCGCGCATCGGCCGCGGCGCGGATGCCTTTGAAGGTGAGCCTTATCGATTGCCGCTGAACTGGCCTATTTGATCAGGGCCGCAACGCCGAGAAGAAATCCGATCTCGAAGAGTTGCTCGACGGCACCGAGCACGTCGCCGGTGTAACCACCGATCAGACGACGCGACCAGAGTGCGAGCAGTGCGGCGAGCGCTGCGCCGAGCAGAAGACCCGCAAAAAGCGATGCGACCGAGACGAGCGCAAGCGGGATTGCTGCAAGCACAACCACACCAAGTGCAAACAACGATTCCTCAAATCGCACGGGCGCCTCGGCGTAAGTGACCTTCATCGCACTGGTATCGCCGCTATAGGGCAGGCGGTTCATCACGAAGGCCGGCATGGCGCGGGCTGCGGCGTTGACGGCGATCAGCGCCGCCGCACCTGCCCACATCGGCAATATGGCGAGCGCCGCAATGCGCAGCGCCGTGCCCAGGCAAAGTGCCAGGGCGCCGTAAGTGCCGATGCGGCTGTCCTTCATGATTGCAAGACGCTTCTCGACGGTCCAGCCCCCGCCGAAGCTGTCGGCTGTGTCGGCGAGGCCGTCTTCATGCAGCGCGCTGGTCAGAGCGATGCTTGTCGTGATCGCCAGCAGGGCGGAAATCAGCGGTGACCAGAATTCGCCGGCAACGAGAAACACGATTGCGGATGCAGCGCCGATGCCGGCGCCGACCACCGGAAAATACTTCATTGCACGCGCAAGCCAGTCAGGCCCTTGCGCGTCGACAGTTGCCGGTACCGGCAGCACCGTCAGGAAACGGATCGCATTCAAAAGATGCGGATCCGGTCTCATCTAGATATTTCCGGCCAGCACGTCGTTGAGGCTCGCAACGTCGGTCAGCATGCGCGCGGCGGCGCGGACCAACGGCACCGCAAGCAGCGCGCCGGTGCCTTCACCGAGCCGCAAGCCGAGATCGAGTAGCGGCTGGGCATCGAGCGCATCGAGCACCATGTCGTGGCCGCGTTCGGCCGAGCGGTGCGCGAAGACGCAGTAGTCGCGTGCAGCCGGGGACAGGCGAACGGCGAGCAGTGCCGCGGCGCTGGAGATGAAGCCGTCGATGATCACCGGCCGTCGTTGCGAAGCTGCGCCGAGGATCGCTCCGGCCATGCCTGCGATTTCCAGTCCGCCGAATTCGGCAAGCACATCCAGCGGCGCAGTTGCGTCGCTGCGTGCTGCCGCCTTCGTGATCGCCGCGCGCTTGCGCGCCATGCCGGCATCATCCTGCCCGGCGCCAACGCCGATACAATCATCCAGGGGGGCCGGCGCGAGTCGATGAACCACCAGTGCCGATGAGGCCGTGTTGCCAATTCCCATCTCGCCGAGCGCGATGATGTCTGCGCCGGCCTTGATCTCACCGACGGCGATTCTGAAGCCGCGCGTCAGCGCATCGGCCGCGTGCTCTGCCGTCATCGCTGGCTCGCGCGCGGCATTCGCCGTACCCATGCGAACCTTTGCATCGACCAGCTTCGGGTGCACCGGCAGCTCGGCGGCGACGCCGATGTCGATCACGCGCACACCGATGTCATTGGCCGCGGCGAAAGCATTGGCCGTGGCGCGGCCGGCCAGATAGGTCGTCACCATCGCGACCGTGACCGCCGACGGATATTGCGACACGCCTTCGGCTACGAGTCCGTGATCCCCCGCGAAGATCAGCAGCACGGCATTGTCGCCGCGGGGCTCGCCCGGATGCCGGATCATGCCGAGCTGCAGCGCCAGGTCCTCGATTCTCCCCAGCGATCCCGGCGGTTTGGCCTTGCCGTCGATGACGGCGCGGATGCCTGCCGCGATCTGCGGGTCAACAGGCGCAATGGCGGGCGGTTGCCACAAGGGCTGGGAATGGGCGGACATAGGGTTCCTTTTCGCGGCCTAACTGACGCAAGACGACCTGCAAGGTCAACAGGTCCGGGCTACAGTCCGTCGGCGCGGTTGACCCCGGCGCACCCGGCAGATAGCGTCTTTTGCGATGGTCCTTCCGCGTGGAAGGTGAATAGGGAAGCCGGTTTGAGGCCGGCGCTGCCCCCGCAACTGTAAGCGACGAGCCCGCGCCGGTGCCACTGGGAATTCTTCAGAATTCTTGGGAAGGCGGCAACAGGCTGTGACTCGCAAGCCAGGAGACCTGCCATCACGAACTGTGCTTTGGAGGCGTCGTCGGGGCGGGGTGCACCGGACGGGAGCGAACTGACGGCCATGCTGTCGGCGCGATCCAACAAAGCTCGTAGGCCCGCGAGGGCATGAACTGAGCATGTAATGGATCACGACAGCGCCGATATCTCTGGCGAACAAATTTCGGTCGAACCGCCGCGCCCCGTGCCGGCTGGTCCCGTTGTCGTGAGTGTGTGCATCAGCTGCAAGGCCGCCGAAACCGGCACGATCGTCGGGCCGGACATGTTCGATGCGGTGAAGGCCGCGCTCGGCGATGGCGATGCCGCCGTCATGGTGCGTCCGGTGCAGTGTCTCAGCGTCTGCAAGCGGCCAGCAACCGTCGCGGTGACGAGCCCTGATGGCTACACGTTCTTGTTCGGCGATCTGCAGACCGATAGCGGCAGCGCGGCGCTGATGTCTTTCGTCGAGTCCTATCAGAAGGCCGACTACGGCCTGGTGCCATGGCGCGAGCGCGCCGAGGTGCTGCGCAAGGGCATGGTCGCGCGCGTGCCGCCGATGCGTTGGTCACCTGAAGATGGGCGTGCGCCGAAATGACCGCGGTCTCCACCACGTTGGTGCTGGGCGGTGCGCGGTCCGGCAAGTCAACTTTTGCCGAGAAGCTGGTCGATGGCATCGGCCTGACCAAAGTCTATCTTGCGACTGCAACGGCCGGTGACGACGAGATGCATGCCCGCATCGCGCAGCATCGCAGGCAGCGCGGAGAAGGCTGGATCACCGTGGAAGAGCCGCTGGCGCTGGTCGATGCGCTGACGCGCGAGGCGACGGTCGGCCGCGTCGTGTTGGTGGATTGCCTGACGCTATGGCTGTCGAACCTGATGTTCGCTGAGCGCGATCCAGAGATTGAAGCGAAGCGCCTCGTGCGTTTTCTCGATGTCTCACGCTATCCAATCGTCTTCGTGTCCAACGAGGTCGGCCTCGGCCTCGTGCCGGAAACGCCGCTCGGCCGTGCCTTTCGCGATGCGCAGGGCCGCCTCAACCAGATCATCGCGGCCGCCGTGCCGAATGTTGCTTTCATCGCAGCCGGGCTTCCGCTCTGGCTCAAGCGTTCCCAGGAGAATTGAATGTCCCGCGTTCCCGTCACCGTCCTCACCGGATTTCTCGGCGCCGGCAAGACCACGCTGCTGCGCTCGCTGCTGACCCAGGCCGATGGCCGTCGCATCGCGGTGATCGTTAATGAATTCGGCGATGCCGGTTTCGATGGCGGTCTTGTCGAAGAATGTGCTGCGAAAGCCTGCGCGCCCGGCGATATCGTAGAACTCACCAATGGCTGCATCTGCTGCACGGTCGCTGACGATTTCGTGCCGACCATGGATAAGCTGCTGTCCCGTGAACGCCCGCTCGACGCCATCGTCATCGAGACCTCCGGCCTCGCGCTGCCGCAGCCGCTGTTGAAGGCCTTTGCCTGGCCGGCGGTGAAGACCCGCGCCACCGTCGATGGCGTCGTCACCATTGTCGATGCGCTGGCGCTGTCCGAGGGCCGCGTCACACTCGATGAGGATGCCGTTGCCGAGCAACGCGCCAGGGACGAGGGTATCGAGCACGACGATCCGATCGAGGAAGTGTTCGAGGACCAGCTCGCTTGCGCCGACCTTGTGGTTCTCTCGAAGAGCGATCTCGTCGCCCCGGAAAGGCTCGCCGAGATCGAAGCCAAGCTCAAGGCCGTGTTGCGTCCCGGCGTGAGCATCGTGCGCTCCAAGGGCGATCTCGCGCCGTCGGTGCTGATCGGCCTCAACGCAGCCGCCGAAGACGACATGGCCGCCCGCGTCGGTCATCACGGCGAGGAAGAAGAACACGACCATGACGATTTCGACAGCATCGTCGTCAAACCGACCGCTGCGGCCAGCATCGGCGCGATGCGCGCACGCATTAGCGACGCGCTTGGCCTCGATGGCGTGCTGCGCGTGAAGGGTCATGCACGCATCGCCGATAAATCTGCGCCGATCGTCGTGCAGGCCGTTGGCGCTCGCGTTGAACTCGCCTTCGCCCGGCCGGACGTGATGCAGGCCGAGCATCTGGTGGTCATCGGCCTTAAGGGATTCGACGGCGACGCCGTGCGAAAGGCACTCGCCGGGTAACGCAGGTTCACCCGCATGCATCTGAAGCTCGATACCTCCGGCAGCATTGACGACGGCGACGTCGCCCGCGATCTCGGGCAGGACACCGCCGATATCGTCGTGCTGTCGGCGGCGGACAGCGATCTGGCGGCGTTCGGCGCCGCACATGCGATGCTGCCGGGCGACTTTCCCAGCGTGCGCTTCACCAACATGCTGGCGCTCGGTCATCCCGCGTCGGTCGATCTCTATGTCGAGCGCACGCTGGCTGAGGCGAAGATCGTGGTGCTGCGCATGCTCGGCGGCATCAGCTATTGGCCCCATGGTGTGGAGAGTCTGCGCAGCGACGCGCTGAGCCGCGGTAGCAAGTTCGCCTGCCTGCCCGGCGAGATGGACTGGAATGCCGAACTGGCCGCCCGCGGCACGGTCAGCAGCGACGAAACCCATGCGTTGTGGCGCTATTGCAGCGAGGGCGGCGTCGACAACGCACAGCTGGCACTGCGCTATGCCGCGCATCTGATCGGTCATGGAGAGGAGCCGCCTGTTGCGCGGCCGATGCCTTCGGCCGGCTTCTGGCCGGGTGAGCCCGCGGGGGATAACCGGCCGAATGCGATCGTGATCTTCTACCGCGCGCTGGTGGCCGGCGGCGATACGGCGGCAATCGATGCATTGCGTCGTTCGCTCGACGCGCGCGGCCTCAACGCGGCCTGTCTCTACGTCACGAGCCTGAAGGATGAGCGCTCCGCGGCTTTCCTGCGTGCCGCGCTTGCGGCCTATCCGCCCGATATCATCATCAACGCCACGGCCTTTGCTACCGCGACCGCGCATGACGATGCCGGCGTGTTGTCGGCGTCAGGCTGTCCGATTCTGCAGGTCGCGCAGGCCGGCATCTCGCGCGCCAGCTGGGAAGCCTCTACTCGCGGCCTGACGCCGCGCGATCTGGCGATGCATGTGGTGTTGCCGGAAGTCGATGGCCGCATCTTCGCCAATGCCATCGCCTTCAAGGAACGTGGCGCCAGCGACGGCGGCTTTGCGCCGACAACATTGCAGCCGGTGCAGGATCGGATTGATGCGACCGCTGATCTGGCGCGCGCCTGGGTGCGCTTGCGCCGCGCTGCGGCGTGCGAACGACGCGTCGCGCTGATTCTGGCCAATTATCCCAATCGCGATGGACGCCTTGCCAATGGCGTCGGCCTCGATACGCCGCAGAGCTTGATCGATGTGATCGCCGCGATGCGCGAAGTCGGCTACGGCACTGGTGACGCGCCTGACACGACGACCGCCATGATGCAGCTGTTGCAACAGGGTCCAACGAATGCGCTTGCCGATCGCGCCGAGCGAAGCGGTGGCGTGACGTGGCCGCTGGCTGACTATCACGCGGCCTTTGCGACGCTGCCGACCAATGTGCGGCTGGCTATTGAGTCACGCTGGGGCAAAGCTGAGAACGATCCGCATGTCGTCGATGGCGCCTTCCGCCTCGGCCTGCATCGCTTCGGCAACATCACCGTCGGCGTGCAGCCAGCGCGCGGCTACAATATCGATCCCAAGAGCACCTATCACGATCCCGATCTGGTGCCGCCGCATCACTATCTCGCCTTTTATCTCTGGCTGCGCCGCGACTTCGATAGCCATGCAGTGGTGCATCTCGGCAAGCACGGCAATCTCGAATGGCTGCCGGGGAAAAGCGCAGGCCTGTCGGCCGATTGTTTGCCCGATGCCGTACTCGGTCCGCTGCCGCATCTCTATCCGTTCATCGTCAACGATCCCGGCGAGGGCATTCAGGCCAAGCGCCGTGCCTCCGCCGTGATCATCGACCACCTGACGCCGCCGATGACACGAGCCGAGCTGCATGACGATCTGGCGCGGCTGGAGAATCTGGTCGACGAATATGCCATGGCGACCGATCTCGATCCCAAGCGCGCTGCCGTGATCGCCGAAGACATCCTGTCGCTCGCCCGCGCGCAGCAGATCGATGCCGACGTCAATGTCACTCGCGACACGCCGACGGGCGAGGCGCTGCGCGCGCTCGACGCCCACCTCTGCGATCTCAAGGAGATGCAGATCCGCGACGGACTGCACATCTTTGGCCGCGCGCCCGAGGACGCGCAGCGCAATGAGCTCCTGGTGTCCATCGCGCGCCTGCCACGCTCCGACATCAAGCCGCAGGATGCGTCACTGCATCGCGCATTGGCTGCCGATCTCGGTCTTGGCACGTTCGACCCGCTCACCCGTGATATGGCCGATGACTATCTCGGCCCGCGCCCCGGCGTTCTTGCCAATGTCAGCGATGCAGTGTGGCGCACCACAGGTGACACCGTCGAACGAATCGAAGGGCTGGCGCTGCAACTGGTCTCCGGCGAGCTGCCCTGCGATCCCACCTGGACGCGCGCCACCGATGTACTTCACTGGATCGATGCGAAACTGCGACCCGCCATCGATGCTTGCGGTGGCGCGGAGACGGCCGCATTCCTCAAAGGACTCGACGGTCAGTTCGTGCGGCCCGGTCCATCTGGCGCGCCGACGCGTGGACGCCCCGATGTGCTGCCGACCGGGCGCAATTTTTTCGCCGTCGACGTTCGCGCCGTGCCAACGCCATCCGCCTGGCGCATCGGGCAACTGGCGGCCGAACGGCTGGTCGAGAGCTATTGGCAGGAGGCAGGCGAATGGCCGCGCGCGATTGCGCTGTCGGCCTGGGGCACCGCCAATATGCGCACCGGCGGTGACGATGTCGCGCAGGCATTGGCGCTGATTGGCGCGCGCCCGCTGTGGGAGGAAACCTCCGGCCGTGTCACCGGCTTTGCCATTACGCCGCTGTCCGAGCTGAAGCGCCCACGCGTGGATGTGACCTTCCGTGTCTCCGGCCTGTTCCGCGATGCGTTCCCGACCCAGATGGACATCATCGGCTCCGCCGTGAGTGCCGTGGCCGAACTTGACGAACCCGACGACGCCAATCCTATTGCCGCCAATGTCCGCGCGCGTGCCCGCGCGCTCGAAGCCGGTGGCATGACCTGCGAGATCGCACGGCGACAGGCGACGCGCCGTGTGTTCGGCTCCAAGCCTGGCGCTTATGGTGCGGGCCTGCAGGCGCTGATGGATGAGGGTGGCTGGAGTAATCGCGCTGATATCTCCGACGTCTATCTCGATTGGGGCGGCTATGCCTATGGCGGCGGAACCGATGGCGAGGACGCACGAGGCGAATTCGCCGAACGGCTGAGGGGCGTCGATCTCGTCGCGCAGGCGCAGGACAATCGCGAGCACGACATTCTGGATTCCGACGACTATTACCAGTTCATCGGCGGCCTCGCGGCGACGGTGCAGACGCTGCGTGGCTCGGCGCCGCGCATCGCCCATATCGATACGTCGCGCCCCGAAGCGCCGATTGCCCGGCCGCTGGCGCATGAGATCTCGCGCGTGGTGCGCGGCCGCGGCGCCAATCCGAAATGGATCGCCGGCGTGATGCGCCATGGCTACAAAGGTGCGTTCGAGATCGCGGCCACGGTTGATTATCTGTTCGGTTTCGCGGCCTCCACCAATGCGGTCGCCAATCACCATTTCGATCAGCTGTTCACCTCCTATTTGGAAAATGACGAGGTTCGGAGCTTCATGGCGTCCGCCAATCCGGCGGCGTTGCGCGAGACGGCGGCACGCTTTGCCGAAGCCATTCGCCGGGATCTGTGGACACCGCGTTCCAATCGCGCTGCCGATCTGATTGCCGAACTTCTGCCGCAGGTACACAAAGAGATCGCAAAGGAAATCGCATGACCGGAACCGCCCACGACGATGAAGAAAATGCCCGCCACAAGATCAAGGCCGCCAAGCACAAGGCGGCGAAGGACAAGATCATGGCGACCAAGGTCGGCGAGAAGGGCCTCTTGATCGTTCACACCGGTACCGGCAAGGGCAAGACTTCTGCGGCGCTCGGCATGGTGTTCCGCCATATCGGTCACGGCTATCCGGTCGGTATCGTCCAATTCACCAAGTCGCCGGAATGGGACACTGGCGAAGCGCGGCTGCTGAAGACCTTCCCGGATCTCGTCACGCTGCACATCATGGGCGAGGGCTTCACCTGGATCACGCAGGACCGCGAACGCGACATTGCTGCCGCGACCGCGGGCTGGGAGCGCGCCAAGGAAATGATCCGCGATGACCGCCATCGTCTGGTGCTGCTCGATGAACTCAACATCGTGCTGCGTTACGACTATCTCGACCTCAATGAGGTGCTGACCTTCCTGCGCGACGAGAAGCCGGCCGACAAGCACGTGGTCATCACCGGCCGGAACGCCAAGCCCGAGCTGATCGAGATGGCCGATCTGGTCACCGAGATGACGCTGATCAAGCATCCGTTCCGCGCTGGCATCAAGGGCCAGAAGGGCATCGAGTTCTGATGAACCTGAATACGCCTGCGCTGATGATCCAGGCGACCGGCTCCAATGCCGGCAAGTCGACGATCGTCGCTGGCCTTGCGCGGGCGCTGGTGCGGCGTGGCTTGAAGGTGGCACCGTTCAAGCCGCAGAACATGTCGAACAATGCCGCTGTCGCGGTCGAGGGCGGCGAGATCGGTCGTGCGCAGGCGGTGCAGGCGCGGGCTGCGAAACTTTCTCCGTCCGTACATATGAATCCGGTACTGCTGAAGCCTGAGACGGATACCGGCGCGCAGGTGATCGTGCAAGGCAAGCGCTGGGGCACGCTGCGGGCGAAGAACTATTTGGAGAAGAAGGCCGCATTGCTGCCCGCCGTGCTCGAAAGTTTTTCGCTGCTCGCCGATCAGGCGGACATCGTTCTCATCGAGGGCGCCGGCAGCCCGGCCGAGATCAATCTGCGCGCCGGCGACATCGCCAATATGGGTTTTGCTGCTGCAGCCAATATTCCCGTCGTGCTCACCGGCGATATCGATCGCGGCGGCGTCATTGCGAGCCTCGCCGGCACGTATCTGGTGCTTGAGGCGGAAGAACGTGCGCGCATCCACGGCTTCATCGTCAACAAGTTTCGCGGTGATCCCAGCCTGTTCGACAACGGCCTCACGGCGATCACGCGGCTGACGGGGTGGCCATCCATCGGTGTGTTGCCCTGGTTGCCGCAGGCGGCGTTCCTGCCTGCCGAGGATGCTGTCGATCTCGATCGCACCCATGCCTCGTCATCGACCCGTGTCATCGCCGTGCCGGTGCTGGCGCGGATCGCCAATTTCGACGATCTCGATCCGCTTGGCATGGAGCCCGGCGCGAAGCTGGTCTTCATCAGGCCGGGCGAAGCCATTCCGGGCAATGCCGACGTGATCATCATTCCCGGCAGTAAATCTACCATCGGCGATCTCGCCTTCCTGCGTGCGCAGGGCTGGGACATCGACATCAAGGCGCATGTGCGCCGCGGTGGTCATGTGCTCGGCCTGTGTGGAGGCTACCAGATGCTCGGCCGTACGATCGCCGATCCCGATGGCGTCGATGGTTCACCAGGCACTGTGGAAGGGCTCGGCCTGCTCGATATCGCGACGCTGATGAGCGCGGATAAATCCACGACGCTGGTCACCGGTACGCATTGTGCGACTGGCGCCGCAATCGAAGGCTACGAAATTCATCTCGGTCGCAGCGAGGGTGACGACTGCGCGCGGCCGCTCGTGATGATCGATGGACGACCTGATGGTGCTGCGTCCGTCGATGGACGGGTGCAGGGCACTTATGTCCATGGGCTGTTCACCGGCGATGCGTTCCGCAAGGCATGGCTGGCCAATCTGGGCATCGCGTCGTCGCTGGCCTATGATGCGCAGATCGAAGCCGCGCTCGATGCGTTGGCCGATCATTGCGAAAAGCATCTGGATATCGATCGACTAATCGAGATTGCCCGCAGCCGTCACAGCAACAGCGCCAGCGCAGCATAGATTGTGGTTTGCGAAACGCAAGCTGCGACGAACACGCGAAGTGCCCGGCCGATGTCGTCAGGCGCTGCGGTTCGGCCTTCGGCATTGAGATAGGGATCGTTGACAGCGCCCTCGGCATAGACGCGGGGTCCAGCTATTGCGATCCTGAGCGCGCCAGCCATGGCACTTTCCGGCCAGCCGGCATTGGGCGAACGATGCTTGGAAGCGTCGCGCATCATGATCTTCAATGACGCGATGATTGATCCGCGTGACACTGGCGCGGCAAGCGCGACCAATATTCCCGACAAGCGCGCCGGGATCAGGTTGACGAGATCGTCGAGCCGCGCTGCAGCCCAGCCGAAATCGATATAGCGCGTGCTGCGATGGCCGATCATGGAGTCGGCCGTGTTGATGGCCTTGTAGGCGATCAGGCCGGGCAATCCGAGCAATGCCAGCCAGAACACCGGCGCGACGATGCCGTCGGAGAAATTTTCGGCGGTGGATTCGATCGCCGCGCGCGCGACGCCGCCTTCATCAAGCCGCTCCGGATCGCGGCCGACGATCATTGCGACGGCCTGGCGTGCTGCGGGCAATCCGCCCTCGGTGAAAGCGCGACGCACGCGGGCCACATGCTGATACAGGCTGCGTTGGGCGATCAGCGTCGAGGCAATCAGGGCTTCGACGCCGAAACCGATCCAGTTGTCGTTGAGAAGATCGGTGAGCAGTCCGCCGACAAGTATTGCGACACTGACCAGCGCGATGATAGTGACGACGCCTGCCAGCTTGCGCTGCCGACGCGACCAGCTCTCGAGGTTGAGCCGGTGTTCCAGCCAGCCGATGCCGTTGCCGATCCAGACCACGGGATGCGGTGCGCGGCGCCACAGCCAGTCGGGATCGCCGATCACGGCATCGAGCAGCAGCGCCGCGACCACCAGCAGGAGCGCGTCGCCATGCACCAGCATCAGGGCGCCACGCGACTGATTTCGGTAGTCAGTCGATCGAGCGCCTCGACCATGGTCGGACCGCCGCAGGCGGTGAGGCGCTCGGGCAGCACCAGTCGCTTCGATGCCGGATAGAATTTCTCCAGTGCGGGATGCAGCAGGAAGGCGCGGCCTTCGTCTTCGGCAAAATCGGTATTGTCGGTGACCAGCAGCAGATCGGGCCTCAGTGTGACGATCGCCTCCAAGGAGGCGAAGCCGCCAGCCTTGAGGCCGAGCTCGCCGCCGGCATTGCGCAGCCCGACCGCTGATAGCAACGACGTGGTCAGATTTTCGCCGCCGGACACCCAGCCGCGCCGCGACACCGCCAGCACGCGCAACGGCTTGCGCTGTACGGCGGCGTGGGCCTGCGCGATTGCAGTATCCAGTTTCGCTATTTCGGCTTCAGCACGCTCCGGATGCTTGACCAGCGCGCCCATCTGGCGGAGCTGTTTCTTGACGTCGTCGAGCGAGCGGGCGGGATCGAATTCGGTGACCTTCAACCCCTTGTCCTTCAGGAGTTCGCGGGTCGCGCGCTTGGTGAAGCGGCCGGCGACGACGACATCCGGCTTCAGCGCCAGCACGTCCTCAGCCTCGCCGGACAGCAGGCGGAACGCCTTCGCCTTGTCCTTGTCCCATGAGCGGAACGGATCGCGCGCATAGGGGCTGAGGCCCAAAATCTGCTCGGGATCGGCGAGGGTGACGAGCAGTTGATCGGTGCAGAGGTTGATCGAGGCGATGCGCGGCAGATCGGCCGCACTGGCCTGCAGCGGCGCCCATGCGAGCAGCGCGAGTGTCGTAGCCGCGAGCGGCCAAAGCCTCTCGCGCTTCGCCCGATATGATGGCATGACACAGGCATGAAACATGGTGGCGATCTCACGCAGGCGATGGCGGAATTCGGCGGTGCGCCGGACCAATGGCTCGATCTCTCGACCGGGATCAATCCATGGCCGTGGCCAATTCCTGCCAACCTGCCGAGCCATCTTTGGGAGCGCTTGCCGACGCGCGCCGACGAACAGTCGCTGCTGTCCGCCGCGCGCAGCGCTTACCACGTGCCCGATAACGTCGATGTCGTTGCCGCTGCCGGTACGCAAGCTCTGATCCAGTGGCTGCCGCATCTCGCCGCGCCCGGAGCCGTTGCCGTCGTTGGGCCGACCTATAACGAGCATGTCGCGGCTTGGCGTGCCGGCGGACATGAGGTTGGCGTGATCGGCAGCCTCAGCGCATTGCCTGATCATGCCAAGCATGTGGTGATCGTCAATCCCAACAATCCCGATGGGCGGATCGCCAAGCGCGATGAACTCGCCGATGTTGCGGCGATCCTGCAACGGCGCGGAGGCTGGCTGGTGATCGATGAGGCCTTCGCCGATGTCGATCCCGCGATCAGCGCGGCCGGCCTGTGTGCGACACTGCCGGTAGCAATCCTGCGCTCGTTCGGAAAATTCTACGGTCTCGCAGGCGTACGTCTCGGCTTCGCGCTCGCGGCGCCGCTGATCGCGCAGCGTATCGCGACCGCTATTGGTCCATGGGCTTGTTCCGGTCCCGCACAGGTTATCGGTGCGGCCGCCTTGCGCGACGAGCGCTGGGCCACGCAGACTCGCGTCGCGCTGGTCGCCCAGGCCATCAAGCTCGACACCGTGTTGGCCGATGCCGGTTTCGAAATTGTCGGCGGCACGCCGCTGTACAGGCTGGCGCGACATGTCGACGCCTTGAAATGGCATGCCGCATTGGCCCGGGAGCAGATCTGGTGTCGCCACTTCGACTGGAGCCATGAGCTGCTGCGGTTCGGCCTGCCGTCCGATGCGGCTGCTCTGAGCCGGCTTGCTGCTGCGCTGGCGAAATAGCCGCCACATCGCTCAGACTCCCGCCCAAGGCAGGATAATCGTTTCGTTTTGGTGTTCGGCGCGATAGGTGCTGATGCGGAACACATTGGCGACGATGTCATCGGACAGCGCCTGTCGCGGCGCGCCCTGCGCAGCGAGGCGCCCGTCGGACATCACCAGCACCGTATCGGCGAAGCGCGCGGCGAGGCCGAGATCGTGGGTGACCACGATCACCAGCACGCCGCTGTCAGCGACATCGCGCAAATTCTTCATGACGTCGATCTGGTAGCGTGGATCGAGCGACGCGGTCGGCTCATCGGCCAGCACGATCGGTGCCTCGACGGCGAGAACGCGGGCCAATGCGACGCGGCTGCGCTCGCCACCCGAAAGCTCAGTCACGCGGCGATCGGCAAAGGCGACGACGTCCGTTGCCAGCATTGCGCGCTCGACCGCAGCCTTGTCCGATGATGTCAGCCGCGCCGGATCGGTCGCGCCATGCGGATAGCGGCCGAGGGCGACAACGTCCTTCACGTCGAGCGGCCAGTGCACAACATGACCTTGCGGCAGATAGCCGAAGCGTTTTGCGCGCTCGCGCAGCGACAGGGATGCCAGCGCATCGCCGGCGACGTGGATCGTGCCCGTTGAGGACTGCAAGCCTGCCAGCGCACGCAGCAGCGTCGTCTTGCCGGCGCCATTCGGGCCGACCAGAGCGACCAGATGCCTGCGTTGCAGCGAAAGCGAGACCTCGTGCAGCACCGGACGGCCGGAGAGCGTGACGCTCAGATTGCTCGCTGTCAGCAGCGCCTGATCGGTCATGCGACGCCTCCGCCCAGAGCGCGCCGCTCGCGCATGATGAGATAGAGGAAGAACGGCACGCCGATGATCGAGGTCAGGACGCCGACCTTGATGTCGGTGGTCGACGGGATGACGCGCACGGCGATATCCGCGGCCAGCAACAGCGCCGAGCCGGTCAGGGCGCTCGGAATCAGCAATCGTGCGGGATCGTGACCGATGATCGGGCGCATCAGATGCGGTGCGATGAGGCCGATGAAGCCGATAGTGCCGGTGACTGCGACGGCGCCGCCAACGCCGAGCGCGACGCCAAGAATCACCAGCAGGCGCAGGCGGCTCACATGGACACCGAGGCTTTGTGCGGTCTCTTCGCCGAGGCTCAATGCACGAAAGGCCGAGCGCTGGCTCATCAAAATGATTGCGCCGGCAACAATGAATGGTAGCGCCAACGTGACGTGACGGAAGCTGCGGTCTTCCAGTGAACCGAGCAGCCAGAATGCAATTTCGAGCGCGGCGAAGGGATTGGGCGACAGGTTCATCACCAGCGCCGTCGCGGCACCCGCAAGACTGGAGATCGCGAGACCGGCGAGGATCAGCAACAGCAGACCCGCATTGCGACCGGCGATGCCGAGCAGCACGAAGACCGACAGGAACGCCATCATGATGCCGGCAACAGGCAGCGCCCATGAGCGAACATCGGCCCAGCCGAGCGAGATCATCAGCACCGCGCCGAAGGCCGCCGATTGTGGCGCGCCGAACAGCGACGGCGAGGCGAGGGGATTGCGCAGCAAGCCCTGTAGCGCGGCACCGGACAGGCCGAGAATCGCGCCGATGGCCAGTGCGAGGATCGCGCGCGGCAAGCGGATTTCGCGCACGATGATCTGCTGCACGTCGCTGCCGCCGCCGAACAGTGCATCGAGCACCGTCAGCGGCGAGAGTTTGACAGGTCCCGTGCCGAGCGAGCCCAGTGCCAGCAGCGTGACGAGGCCGACGAGCGCGATGGTCGCGATCGTCCGGCGCCGTGCTGCTGGCGCTATGCTCACCATGTGGCGTTGAAGCCTGCGTAAGCCGCAGGCCCCGTGGTGCCGAAGTTCAGCACTTCCTGATAATGCTCATTCAGGATGTTCTCGCCGCGGGCGAAGACCTTCCAGTTCGCATCGATCTTGTACTCGGTATAGAGATCGACGCGGGTATAGGCATCCACCTGACCGACCTGATTGGCACTGCTGAAGCGCTTCGACACCGTGGTGACACGCGGCTCGATCATCCACTTGTCGGTCGGGGTGATCGTGAGTGCGAAGCGGGCGAAGTTCTTCGGCCGACGTGCCAGCACTGTATCATTGCCGAGATCTTGCGCGTGCAGGTAGGTGTAGGCTGCGTTGAACTTCATCAGGCCTGGAATAACGTCCACATTGGCACCAACTTCGAGACCATTCGTTTCGGCGCGTGCGACGTTGATGTAGCAGCCTGTGGTTTGGGCAACGGGACACGAACCGGGGCTTCCCGTCGGCGTCACGAAGTTGATCAGATTGCTGTAGTCGTTCGAGAAGCCCGTCAGCGAGACCACCACGCGGCCGTTGAAAAGGCTCTGATCGACGCCGGCGTCGTAGCCGAAGCTTTGCTCCGGGCTGAGCGTCGGCGTGCCGTTTGCCGTTGAATACAGCTGGAACAGTGTCGGTGCCTTCGCGCCGGTACCTGCGCTGGCGTGGAACTTAGTGCTGGTTTCTGTAATCGTATAGGCGGCCGTGGCACGCCATGTCTCGAAGCGCCCGACATCCACGACGTCGTCCACGCGGCCGCCCAATGTGATGTTGAGACGTTCGCCTACGGGGACCGACCACAGCGCGAAGATCGAATTGGTATCTTGGCGTTTCGCCAGCGCGGGTGTGATAGCGGCCGGTATCGGCAGGATGGCGGTCGTGTAGGTCTTGGCTGTCTCGCTCTGCGTCTTGGCGCCGTAGATCAGCGAGCCAAATGCGCCGAGCTTCAGGTTTGCCTGATATTCTGCGCCGAGGCTGTCACCATTGTAGTCGAGAATATTGGTCGTGGTGTTCTGCGGCAGCATGTTGGTGCGATAGGTTACGTCATAGTTCGAACGCTCGGTATGCGTGTTCGACACGGTGACACTATGCGTGAGAATGCCGCCGAATGAATCCAGTGAGACGCGGCCGTAAACGGTTTGCAGCAGGCGCGTGACATTTGAAGGCGTGTCGGGAAGCTGCACGGCTCTCGACGTCGGACTGAAAGTGCCGTCATAGGCGGCTCGCGTGAAGGATGACACGAAGCCGGATTCCAGCCGGATGCCTTCGCCGGCATCGTAGCCGATCCTGGCCGATCCGCCGACGCGATCAAAGCCGTCGCGTTCGAGATTGGGGTACAGCGCTTCAAACTGAGGGATGCGATAGCCGAAGCGCGAGAAACCGTTCGAGTGCTGGCCGCCGCCGGTGAAGGCATAGGACCACGGACCGTTGGAGCCGGTCAGCGATCCCTGCGTCATGACAGTGCCATAGCTGCCGGCTTCGGTGCGTACGTTAACTTGCGCAGGGCCAGAGCCCTTCTTGGTAATGATATTGATCACGCCGCCCATGGCGTCTGATCCATAGAGTGCGCTCTGCGGGCCCTTCAGGACTTCGATGCGCTCCATCGCCGAAGGCGTGAACATGGCGAATTCGAAATCGCCGGACGCCGCCGTGGGATCGTTGACGCGGATGCCGTCGATCATCACCAGCGTCTGGCCGGTGTTGCCGCCGCGCAAGCGGACATTGGTGGTGCCGCCTGGGCCGCCGGTTTCGGTGATGTCAAGACCAGGCACGGTGCGCAGCGCATCGACCAGCGAGCCGGGATTGCTGGTCGCAATGGTCTCGCCTGACACCACGCTGATCGAACTGCCAGTGCGATTGAGTTGTTCGGGTGCTCTGTCCGCCGTCACTACGATTTCGGAGAGCTGCTCGGCACTGGACTGCGCATACGCAGCACTGTGAGAGCACGACAGAACAACAACGGCCGCAGTGCCTGCGGCCAAATTCCGGATAGTCATTTAACCCCTTCCGTCGACCCACCGTCGAACGAGTGTGAAACTCGTTACCGGCCGGTCTCCTGGCTCGCGGTGGTCTCCCGGTCCGCCTTCCCGAATCTGCGATGCAAATTCAGTGGCTTTGTGGACCCGGAATGGCCGCTTACAGTTGCGGGGGCAGCCGCGGCATAGGGGATATTTCCCCGCACCGCATTCCCGTTTCACCTCCTCGCGGAGGCACCGATAACGACAGACAGGAAGCACAGCGCGCCGCGCGGTGCAACAGCCATCACCGCGTTGTGGACTCTATTGCTCGTGCTGTAGCGCGGCGAGCACGTCGTCGGGGCGCTCGACCATCATCATGTGGCCCGTACCCGGCAGAATCACCGTGCGGGCGTTTTTCAATGCGGCGGCCAGGGTCTTGCCGGCCTTGGCAGGAGTCATCATGTCCCGTTCGCCGAGGATGAGCGTGACCGGGATTTCAAGCTGGCCCGCAGCGGTCAGCGCATTCTGGTATGTATTGCAGGCGTTGAGATCGGCGAACAACACGCCCGGCTTTGTGGCTTCGAGCACGCGCTGTGCACCGCTATGCATCCACAACCCCGGCGCGAGGCTGCCGCCGAGTTCGGCGCGAAAGCCGAGCCCCCAGATCGACACCATGTCGATGGCGGAATGCTGATTGGCTTCGGCGTCCTTGAGCAGATCCGGGCCGACGGTCATCGTTCCTGCCGTGCCCATCAGATCGAGGCGCGTGACTTTACCGGGATGCCGCGCTGCAGCCTCCAGCGCGATCAGCGAGCCCATGGAATGGCCGATCAGTCGCGCAGTCTTTGCGCCTGCAGCCTCGATCAATGCTGCGGTCCAGTCTGCGAGATCGGCGATGGTCGTGAGCGCTTCACCCTTTGAGCGACCATGGCCGGGCAGATCCGGCGCCAGCACGGCGAAGCCATGATGCGCGAACCAGCGCGTATGCAGCGCCCAGGTCGAGTGATCGAAGCCGGCGCCGTGGATCATCACGACCACCGGCAGGGAAGGATCGAACGTGCGGCCGCCATTCGCGATATAGGTCTCGTGACCGTTGACGGTGAGTTGCATCGCTCAGCCCTTCTGCGAGATGCGCAGCGCCTGCGCGAGGTCATCGATGATGTCATCGGCGGCTTCGATGCCGATGGAAAGACGGATCAGCTCCTCGCCGATACCGGCGGCCTTGAGTTGCTCGGCGTCCATCTGCTGATGCGTGGTGCTTCCGGGATGAATGACCAGTGTTTTGGCGTCGCCGACATTGGCGAGATGGCTGGTGAGTTTCAGCGCTTCGATGAATTTGCGGCCGGCATTGCGGCCGCCCTTGATACCAAACGAGACGATGGAGCCGGCGCCGCGCGGCAGCAAGCGTTTTGCGAGTTCGTAATCCGGATGGCTCTCCAGCGACGGATGCAGCACCCAGTCGACGGCCTTGTTGGCCGTGAGCGCTGCGAGCACCGCATGTGTATTGGCCATATGGCGCTCCATGCGAATGCCCAGTGTCTCGACGCCTTGCAGAAGCTGGAACGCATTGGTCGGCGAGAGACAGGCGCCGAAATCGCGCAATCCTTCCGTGCGGGCGCGCATGATGAAGGCGGCAGTGCCGAATTGCTCGTCGAAAACGATGCCGTGATAGCCGGCATAGGGTTCGGTGAGTTGCGGGAATTTGCCGGAGGCGTGCCAGTCGAAGCGGCCGCCATCGACGATCACGCCGCCGATAGCGATGCCGTGGCCGCCGATCCATTTGGTGGCGGAGTTCATCACGATGTCGGCGCCGAGCTCGATCGGCCGCGACAGGAATGGCGTCGCGAAAGTATTGTCGATCAGCAGCGGAATCTTCGCGGCATGGGCGATGTCGGCGACGGCGGGTATGTCGAGCACTTCGAGGCCGGGATTGCCGATGGTCTCGCCGATGACCAGTCTCGTGTTCGGCTTGATCGCCCCCTTGAAGGCGTCGAGATCGCGCGGCTTGACGAAACTCGTGGTGATGCCGAAGCGCGGCAGCGTGTGGGCCAGCAAGTTGATGGTGCCGCCATAGAGCGAGGACGACGCCACGATGTGATCGCCGGCATTGAGCAATGTGGCGATGGCGAGATGCAGTGCCGCCATGCCTGACGCGGTGCACACGGCGCCGACGCCGTTTTCGAGTGCGGCGAGTCGCTCTTCCAGCACCGCCGTCGTCGGATTTGAAATGCGCGTATAGATGTGGCCGGCACGTTCGAGATTGAACAGCGCAGCAGCGTGATCCGAATCCTGAAACACATAGGATGTGGTCTGGTAGATCGGCACGGCGCGCGCGCCGGTGATCGCGTCCGGATGCTGGCCGGCATGCAGACTCAGCGTTTCAAAAGCAGGCGGTTTGGGTGCTGGCATGGTCGTTTTATCCCTGGGCACGATTTGCGACATCTATGGCACGAATCGGATGCGAGTGTGAGTCGGCGATATTTCAACTGGTGGAACGAAATGCGGAGCGGCGACTTGTAGGAGGTCGATCACGCGGGAGAGTTATCATGAAGAAATTGCTGCTGTGCACTGCGATTGCGGGTCTCGCGTTTTCATCGGTTGCGGCCGAGGCGAAAGGCTGTATCAAAGGCGCGATCATTGGCGGAATCGCCGGCCACTATGCAGGACATGGCAAGGTCGGCGTCGTTGCGGGGTGCGTGATCGGACGCCACGAGGCCAACAAGGCCGATGCGGAACGGGCGCAGAAGGCGCAGCATCCACAGCCACCGAACGAGAATGGTCGCATCTAGATCGGCGTTTGTCTCAACGCTGGACGATGTTGCTAAAATTTGATGGACTAGACCGGTTCAGTAGAGCCTCACCCTCATCAGGTTGGGGTTCTTTTCGTCTCTGTACGATACCGGACGAGATTGGGCGTAGACGTGGTGCTGCATCGGGATGTGTTTTGGCTCGGCAAGCAATGGGCCGTTACCGGTTACGGGATTCAGGCTGTCAGCCAGAAATACAATATGAAGTTCGATATCGAGGTGTCGCAGATCTGGAACGAGGATCTGGATGCGTTGATGCGCGATGAGCCATGGTTCGATGCGCAGGATTTTGCACAGGCCGTCGAGCGCGCCAGGCAGCGTGCGATGGAATCACCGCTGACGTTCAAGCCACCGCTGAGTGATGAACGATAGCGGCAGCGCATCATTGCAGGATTCAAATTTCAAACAGCCACTGTCCTGAAAACATGCGTTCGCATTCTCGCGGCGCTTGCGCGTCCGAGCTATGAGCATTCCCACCTCGCCCCCCATGAGAGGGCGTGCGGAACGCCGGGTGCCCGTTGCACCCTTGGGCCTGATGCGAATGCGGTCTTCCGCAAGTTAGTGCATCAGGACTTTCGGAAGGCGCGGGGCAAAGATAGTGCCCGGCGTTCCGCATACGGTGTTTTTTCGGCTTGTCTGCGCTTCGCCGTGGCGATCGATCCGTTGCCACTATTAGTGTCCACGAAGGGACAGGGGGCCTCAGACAGTTGGCCGGACGCGTTTCGATTTGGTCGTCCATTACACTGTCCAGGGAGTCTTTCTATCTCAAACCCGGCCGTCTCCATGCCGGTGGCAGTGCTGGCGCAGATCCGTCCTGCCCGAAGACAGACGTCACCCCCAAACCGCGTAACGCCGCATCTCCGGCGTCCACCGCATCCAGCCCCGCGAACGTGACGATCGCGCTCGCCCCTCTCATCGGGGCCGGACGCGAAGGAATAGAATCCAAGAAGGGATGTTGTCAATGGAAGATAGGAAAATATGTTTGGCGCTGTCTTGCCGCTCCAAACTGTCATTCCGGGGTGGATGCGCGCCGTCGCGCAGACGAACCTCAGCCACTCCAATTGGAGTGGCGGGGAATCTCGACCAGTTCAGCGCAAAACTCTCTGAGATTCCGGGTTCGCGTCCGGCAAGTGCCGGCCGCGCCCCGGAATGACGAGAGTGGGTCGGGAGGCCAAGTTCGCACTCTCGGCTGCGCCGAAACCTCGCCCTCCGACACGCCAATTGGCGTGCCCCGGAATGACGGTGTTGGACCGCCGAAAACTGCGGCTTGCTTCTTTCGCCCTCTGCTGCAATCTGGATGGATCACTGTCAGTCACTCCAATTACGAGATTCCACGGATGAGCCAGCTCAAAGTCCATGTCGGCGACTTCACCTTCGACGCGAAGTTCGAGGAGAAGGACGCCCCCAAGACCGTCGCCGCCTTCAAGAAGGCGATGCCGTTCGTCAGCCAGGCGATCCATGTGCGCTGGAGCGGCGAGGGCGTCTGGATGCCGCTTGGCGATCTCGATTTCGGCGTGCCGTATGAGAACCACACCAGCTTTCCGGCGCCGGGCCACATCATCCTGTATCCGGGCGGTATCAGCGAGACCGAGATCCTGCTGGCCTATAGCGGCGTACATTTTGCCAGCAAGATGGGCCAACTGGCCGGCAACCATTTCATTACGCTGACCTCGAATCTCGAAAATCTGAAAGAGATGGGTAAGACCGTGCTCTGGAAGGGTGCGCAACCCGTCCGTTTCGAGATGGTGTGATGACCTCAGGCCAGTATCCCCGCGATCTCCGCGGCTACGGCCGCACACCGCCCGATCCGAAATGGCCGGATGGCGCCCGCGTCGCGGTGCAATTCGTGGTCAATTTCGAAGAGGGCGGCGAGAACAACATCCTGCATGGCGACCGCGCCTCGGAAGCGTTCCTCTCGGACGTACTGGGGGCGCAGCCCTGGCCGGGCCAGCGTCATGCCAATATCGAATCCATGTTCGAATATGGCTCGCGCGCCGGCTTCTGGCGGCTGTGGCGGATGTTCACCGAACGCAATATGCCGACCACGGTGTTCGGTGTCGCGACAGCGCTGCATCGCAATCCCGAAATCGTCGCCGCCATGCAGGAGGCGAAATGGGACATCGCCAGCCACAGTCTGAAGTGGATCGAGCACAAGGATATGTCGGAGCCCGAGGAGCGCTTCGAGATCGCCGAGGCGATCCGCGTGCATACCGAGGCCACGGGGGCGCGCCCGACCGGCTGGTACACCGGCCGCAGTTCGATCAACACCATTCGCCTGCTGATGGAAGCCGGTGGCTTCAAGTATCTGTGCGACTCATATGCCGACGATCTGCCATACTGGATCAAGGGGCCGAGCGAACCGCAGCTCATCATTCCCTATACGCTCGATGCCAATGACATGCGTTTCGTCAACCCGCAGGGCTTTGGTGGCGGTGACGAGTTCTTCACCTACCTGAAGGATTCGTTCGATGTGCTGTATGCCGAAGGCGCGACGTCGCCGAAGATGATGACCGTGGGCCTACATTGCCGCGTCGTCGGGCGGCCCGGACGTGCGGCGTCGCTGATGCGGTTCCTCGATTACATCGCGAGCCACGAGCGCGTTTGGGTGCCGACGCGTCTTGATATCGCCGAGCACTGGCACGCCAATCTGAAACATCTCGCCGCCGACGCCCGTGCCATCGGATAGACCAGGATTGGGATAAGCCCTGTCATGACAGAGAAGACGCTCGACGAACTCAACGCCTGCAGCAAAGCGGATTTCGTCGCAGCGCTGGCGAATATCTTCGAATATTCGCCGTGGATTGCGGAGAAGGCCGCGGACAGCCGGCCTTTCGCGGGCGTGAAGCAGTTGTTCGCCGCGATGCGTGGGGTGGTCGAGGAGGCAGCTGCAGGCCAGCGGCTGGCGCTGATCAAGGCGCATCCAGACCTTGCCGATAAAACGCAACGCGGCGATCTCCTGACGGCGGAATCCAATGCCGAGCAGAACAGCGTCGGGCTCGACCGGCTCTCGGAAGCCGAATACGCCGCCTTCGATCGCGTCAACAATGCCTATCGCGCAAAATTCGGCTTCCCCTATATCGTCTGCGTTCGCCGCCACACCAAGGATTCGATCCTGGCGGATTTCGAGAAGCGGTTGCCCAACGACCCGGCCGCCGAGGTCACCGCATCGGTCGCCGAAATCTGCAAGATCGCGGCGCTGCGCACCGATCTGCTGGTCGACGGGCTGGATCGCCTGCAGGTGCATGGCCGGCTCTCGACCCATGTGCTCGATACCCATAGCGGCAGACCTGCGGCCGGGATTTCGGTCGAGCTTGTCGAATTGTCGAAGCTCGGCGTCAGCCGCGTAATTGCGCGCACGCTGACCAATCACGACGGCCGCACCGATATGCCGCTGATCGGCGGCCGCCCGGTGCCGATCGGACGCTATGAACTGACCTTCAAGGTCGGCAGCTATTTTGCGGAGCGGGGCGTGCCGATGTCCGATCCGCCGTTCCTCGACGAGATCCCGCTGCGCTTTTCGGTCTATGAACCCGAAGGCCATCTCCACGTGCCGCTGCTGGTGACGCCGTGGAGCTATGGGACCTATCGGGGAAGCTGAGGGGGACTCCTCACTCCGTCGTCATTGCGAGGAGCGAAGCGACGAAGCAATCCAGAAGGCCACAGAGTAAGACTGGATTGCTTCGTTTCGCTCGCAATGACGGTGGAGAGGTAAGTGCGGTATCCATCCTACATTCGACCCAAACAGGTCGTCTCATAACAAAACAAAAATCAGGGAGAACGTTATGCGTGGCATTAACCGCCTGCTGCTGGTCGCGGCATTCACATCCATGGCCACAGTCAGCGCCTTCGCCTCCGAAGTCCATGTGATGATCTCCGGCGGCTTCACGGCAGCCTACAAGGAACTGGTGCCGCAATTCGAGAAGGCAACGGGCAATACGGTCGTCACGGCCTATGGGCCGTCGATGGGCGAGACGCCGCAGGCGATCCCGATGCGACTGGCGCGCGGCGAGCCGGCCGATGTGCTGATCATGGTGGGCTATGCGCTCGGCGATCTCGTCAGCAAGGGCAAGGTGATCGCCGACAGCCGCGTCGATCTCGCGGATTCGCCCATTGGCGTTGCCGTGAAGGAGGGCGCGCCGAAGCCGGACCTGTCCTCGGCGGATACGCTGAAGGTTGCGCTGCTGAAGACCAGGACTGTGGCCTATTCGGATAGCGCCAGCGGTGTGTATGTCAGCAAGGAGATGTTCGAGAAGCTCGGCATTGCCGACGCCATGAAGGACAAGGCGCGCAAGATCCCGGCGACGCCGGTGGGCGAGATCGTCGCGAGGGGTGAGGCCGAGATCGGCTTTCAGCAGATCAGCGAATTGAAGCCGGTCAAGGGCATCGAGATCGTCGGCCCCCTGCCGGCGGAGCTGCAGAAGATCACCGTGTTCTCTGCGGGGCTCGCGAGCAACGCGCCGCAGCCCGATGCCGGCAAGGCGCTGATCGCGTTTCTGTCCTCGAAGCAGGCCGCGCCGGTGATCGTGGCCAGCGGGCTCGAGCCGAAGGTGAAGTGAGGCGGCTGTTTGCCTTCTCCCCGCTTGCGGGGAGAAGGTGGCGTCGCGAAGCGACGACGAATGAGGGGGACTCTCCACGAGCCGTGGCG
The DNA here is from genome assembly GCF_021044645.1 of Tardiphaga sp. 37S4. Lineage (NCBI taxonomy): Bacteria > Pseudomonadati > Pseudomonadota > Alphaproteobacteria > Hyphomicrobiales > Nitrobacteraceae > Tardiphaga > Tardiphaga sp. 37S4. Next base: position 1,063,759 of record NZ_CP088008.1, read on the forward strand.
TTCGCGGAGAGTCCCCCTCACCCGACGCCCACATGCTTCGCATGCGGACGTCGACCTCTCCCCGCAAGCGGGGAGAGGTTAAGAGGCAAACTAATGCGTCGCCGCCGCAGCCACGCCCGCCGCTTCCGCCTTTGCGGTCTCGGCACTGCTGACGCCATTGAAGAACGCGTTCAGGATCACGGCCACCAGCGCGCAAAGCAGGATGCCCGACTCCAGCAGCGGATGCAGGTCGTGCGGCAGCGCCTTGAAGAAATTCGGCGACACCAGCGGGATCATGCCGAAGCCGACGGAGATGGCGACCACGAACAGGTTGCGCTGGTTGGTCTTGAAGTCCACCGCGGTGAGGATGCGCGCGCCGGTCGCGGCGACCATGCCGAACATCACGAGGCCGGCGCCGCCAAGCACCACCTGCGGCACCGACTCCACCAAGGCTGCCATCTTCGGCAGCAGGCCGAGCACCAGCATGATGCCGCCGCCGGCGATGGTGACCCAGCGCGAGCGCACGCCGGTGACGCCGACAAGGCCGACATTCTGCGAGAACGAGGTGTAGGGGAAGGTGTTGAAGATGCCGCCAAGGAAGGTGCCGACGCCATCGGCGCGCAAGCCCTTGGTGAGCGCATCGCGGTCGACCTTGCTGTCGGTCATTTCACCGAGCGCCAGAAACATGCCGAGGGACTCGATCATCACCACGATCATCACGATGCACATGGTGACGATGGGCACGAGATGGAATTGCGGCATGCCGAAATGGAACGGCAGCACGATGTCGACCCAGCCGGCAGTGCCGACCTTGTCGAAATGCATCACGCCGAGCACGCTGGCAAGGATCGCGCCCGCGATGATGCCGAGCAGCACCGAGACGTTGGACAGAAAGCCGGTGCCCCATTTGATCAAAGCAAGGATCACGACCAGCACGAACAGCGCGATGCCGAGCCCCTGCAACTGGCCGTAAGCCGGATTGGGGAACGTGTGCGGAACGCCATCGATCATCTTTGTGAACATGGGTAGTCCGCCACCAGCCCAGTTGATACCAACGCGCATCAGGGAGATGCCGATCACCATGATGATGGTGCCGGTGACCACCGGTGGAAACAGCGGCAGCAGCCGGCTGATGAAAGGCGCGACAAGGATGCCGAAGATTCCGGCAGCGATGACCGAGCCATAGATGCCGAGCAGGCCGATCTCCGGGGCGGTGGCCATCGACAGCATCGGGCCGACCGAGGCGAAAGTGACGCCCATCATGACAGGCAGGCGGATGCCGACGCCGGGAAAGCCGATACACTGGACCAGCGTGGCCAGGCCGCAGGCGAACAGGTCGGCGGAGATCAGGAAGGCGACGTCCTGCGGCGGCAGCTTCAGGGCACGGCCGATAATGAGCGGCACCGCGACCGCGCCGGCATACATCACCAGCACATGCTGCAGGCCCAGCGCGAGCAGGCGCGGGGTCGGGAGGACCTCGTCGACGGGATGGACGCTCTCTGTCATTGATCTAGCCCCTTGCTTAGGTGATGAAATATCGTGGCATTATGATCGTCAGATACAAACCTCGTGCCAGACGCCGCTGAAAGCCATTTCGCCCCGGTGGTGTGGCGACCGGTGGCACGAAGGTTGCTCAAAAGTGAGCATTGCTCAATATATTGCCCGGCGACCGGGGTTTCTTGGTCGTCAACAAGGCTGGTCGCCAACACAGACTGGAGGTCGCGCGTGCCGCTCATCAAGAACAGATATGGAAAAGGCCGTGTCCGCATCATGCGGATCCATCGCGACGGCGACAAGCAGGATGTCAGCCAGCTCAGCATCAGGGCGATGCTGGAAGGTGATTTCGGCCGGGCCTATACCGACGCCGACAACTCCACCTCGACATCCACGGACACCATCAAGAACATCGTCAATGTGGTGGCGCGGGAGAATACTGCGCTGTCGACGGAGGAGTTCTGCCAGGTGCTGGCGAAGCGCTATCTCGACCTGTATCCGCAGGCCAGTTCCGTCAGCATCACTGCGCATGAGACCAAATGGGCGCGCCTCGCCGTCGATGGCGAGTTGCATCCGCATGCGTTCCTGCTCGACAGCAACGGCAAGCCCACTGTCGAGATTGTCGCGACGCGCGATGGCATGACCATGAGCTCGGGCCTCGACGGTTTCACTTTCATGAAGTCGACCCAGTCGGGCTGGGAGAATTACTACACCGACAAATATTCGACGATCCAGCCGACCAACGACCGCATCTGCGCGACATCGATGGTGGCATCGTGGACATGGTCCGGCAAGCCGGCGAGCTATACCGCGACCAACAAGAAAATTCTGGACACGCTGCTGAAGGAATTCGCGACGACCTACAGTCCGAGCGTGCAGAACAGCCTGTATCGCATGGGCGAGAAAGTGCTGGCCGCCGTGCCGGAGATTTCCGAGATCAGCATGGCCTGTCCGAACATCCACTACATCCTGATGAATCTCTCGGCGTTCGGTCTCGATAACAACAACGACGTGTTTCTGCCGACCGACGAGCCACATGGGCAGATCGAATGCACGGTGGGGCGGGGGTAGTTCGCGGCGAAGACAAGAGCGCCGAGCGTTCTTAACCTCTCCCCGCCCCCACGCGAAGCGAAGCTTCGCTAGGCGGGGAGAGGTCGCCGCGCCTTCGCGGCGGGTGAGGGGCGGGGCACATGTCCGGATGTCATCCCCGCCTAGCACGCCGAAGGCGTGCGCGGGGCGGGGATCCATAAACACTAGGGATCTGTTTAAAGCGATGTGGTCGTGGCTCTGCCGCTCTTACCTTGATGATCGTGGCTATGGGTCCCCGCCTTCGCGGGGACGACACCTCTACTGACGTCGACTACTTCCCGAACTTCTTCTGCAACTCCGGAAAAATCCGATCGGGCTTGAACGGCACTTGCGTGAATCGAATCCCCGTTGCGTCGAACAGCGCGTTGCCCATGGCGGCCGCAACGGGATTATACGGGCTTTCGCTCATCGACTTCGCACCCAATGGCCCGATCGCATCATAGGTGTCGGCGAAATACACGTCGGTACGCGGCAGATCGGCGAAGGATGGCAGATGATAGTCGCGGAATTTCGGATTGACGACGCGGCCGCGGTCGTCGATCACCATCTCCTCATACAGCGTGGCTCCCAGCGATTGCGCGACGCCGCCTTCGATCTGGCCGCGGAGCTGCATCGGATTGGCGACGGCGCCAGCGTCCGCAGCCTGCACGCTCTTGAGAACCTTGATCGCGCCGGTCCCCTTGTTCACCGCCACGCGAAATCCCTGGACGTTGAAGGCGACCGAACGCGGGGTGCCGCCTGAAGTTCCAGTAGCGCTGCGTACGCTGCTGTCCGCCTGCATCGCCGCCACCAGTCTTTGCGCGGCGTCATGGGTGGCTTTGCCAGCGACGAATGTGCCGGCGCTGCCATAGGCGCCGGTGTCGTGGCCGCCGTTCGCCGTATCGGACTGGCGCAGATGAATCTGCTCGACGGTACAGCCAAGCGTCGTGGCCGCGATCTGCCGATGCACCGTCGCGGTGCCATTGCCGAATTCGGCGGTGCCGACCGTGAGATCGTAACCGCCGTCGTCGCGTTTGGCGATGACGACTTCGGCGATGTGGCCCTGCGGCGGCACGGTGTCGATCATGGTGAGCGCGATGCCGTCGCCGATCAGCCAGTCGTCATCGAGATCGTGCTTCGTCTTCACCTGCATCGCCTGTTCGACCAGATCGAGGCACTGGTCGAGGCCGTAGCTGCCGATTGTCACGTCGTCATAATGCGTGCCGGCTGGCGATACCATCGCATCACCGGGCTTGATTGCGTTGCAGCGGCGGAAGTCATACGGGCTGATACCGAGCTGCGCGGCGAGATCGTCGATGGCAGCTTCTACGGCGAACAGCGTCTGCGGCAAGCCATAGCCCCGAAAGGCGCCCGCAGGCACCGTGTTAGTATAGGCGACGACCGCATCGACCTTCTTGTTGGCACAGTTATAGACGCCGAGCGATTCACCGCAGGCGTGAAACAGCACTGGACCCGCATGATTGCCATAGGCGCCGGTGTTGGACAGCACGTCGAGCTGCAGCGCGGTGAGCTTGCCGTGCTTGTCGGCGCCGGCATTGACCGTGACGCGCATCGGATGCCGCGTCGATGTGGCGATGAATTGCTCCTCGCGGGTCAGTTCCCATTTCACCGGGCGGCCGGTCTTGAGTGCGGCCAGTGCGAGAATGTCCTCGACGAACATTTCCTGCTTGCCACCGAACCCGCCGCCGACGCGTTCGCAGAACACGCGGACCTTGTCGGAGGGGAGGTCATACAATTGAGCCAGCGCGCGGCGTGTCAGGAATGGCGTCTGCGTGCTGGAGCGTACGTTCAACACGCCGTCTGCATCCAGCCAGGCCATGCCGCCATGGGTCTCGAGATGGCCGTGCTGCACGCGTTGCGTGGTGAAGGTGCCCTCATAGGTGACGGCCGACGACGCCAGCGCTGCCGCGACATCGCCGAATTCGCCGTGTGTTTCGGCGATGATGTTTCTGATAGCATTGCTGACGCGATGCACCGGCGTCTTGTCGGGGTGAATGACCGGCGCGCCGGGCGCAATGGCGGCTGCGGGATCGAACACCGCGGGCAGGATGTCATAGACAATGTCGATGCGGCGGCAGGCTTCCTCCGCGATCGCTTCGCTGTCCGCGACCACGGCGGCGACTTTCTGGCCGATGAAGCGCACGGTGTCGTCGAGGATCCGTGTATCCTCGGGATCCATTGCATCGATCTCGTGGCGCGCCGTCGAGAACAACGTTGTCGGAGTATCCGCATGCGTCAGCACCGCATGCACGCCCGGCATCGCCCGTGCTGCTGATGAATCAATCGATATGATGCGGGCATGCGGATGCGGCGAGCGCAGCATCTTGATATGCAGCAAGCCGTCCATGGCGACGTCGAATGTATAGCGCGCCTTGCCCGTCACCACCTGGGGACCAGCGGGCGCGGGCAGGCTGCGGCCGAAGGCGGCGCCGGGCTCGGCCTCTTCCACATTGGACTTGCCATCGAGTGCGTCTTCGATCGTGCGATAGCCTGTGCAGCGACACAGATTGCCTTTCAATGACGCTCCGAGATCGGCGCGCTGTGCCTGATTGAGCGACGCGCAGGTCACGATCATGCCGGATGTGCAGAAGCCGCACTGGAATCCCTGTGCGTCCAGGAACGCCTGCTGCATCGGATGGATGCCGCCTTCGGACGCGAGACCTTCGATCGTTGTGACCGCATGGCCGTCGGCACGAAAGGCCGGAATGATGCAGCTATGCACCGGCTCGCCATCGAGCAGCACCGTGCAGGCGCCGCAGTCGCCGGCATCGCAGCCCTTCTTGACGCCGAAATGGCCGAGCTCGCGCAGGAAGGCGCGCAGGCATTGGCCGGCTTGCGGCTGCTGCGAAAAGCTGTGGCCGTTGATCTCGAAACTCATGGCTTGAAGCCCCGCAGCTCGGCACGGATGTCTTCCGCGAGCCGCAGCGTCATCTGCTTGCGCCAGGCCGGCTTGCCGTGAACGTCGTCGTGATAGAGGTTGTCCGGAATCCGGTCGAGGATCGCTTCTTCGAGCGCATCGGCATCGGGAAGTGTTGAGAGCGCGATACGGACAGGCCGCTTCGTCGAGGCCGTGATCGTCAGCCGCCAGCCATCCTCATCAAGGCTTCCTATCAACAGCGCAGCAGATCGCCCGACCGGCGTCAGCGAGATCTGCCTGAATGCAGAGCGTCGTTTGAAGGCTGCAAGCGGAATGGCAATGCTGCGCAGGAGATCACCCGGCATCAGCACATTGCTTTGATCGCCGGTGACGAAGTCCACGACGTCGATCGTGTTTGCGCTGCCATCGGCCTTCCAGATCGTGCAGACCCCATCGAGCGCGGCGGTGAGCGCGATCATCGGGCCCGCCGGCAGCGACATGCAGAGATTGCCGCCGACCGTTGCGGTCTTCCAGATCTTGAAGGAAGCGAGAAAGGCGCGGCAACATTGATTGATGAGCGGCGACGCGATCCAGTCGGGCGGGCAGGGCTGCGCGTCGAGCTGTGCCACCGTGCAGGTCGCGGCAATCTGCAATTCGCTGTCGGTAACGGTGAGGGCCGGCCATTTGAGATCGGTGAGATCGATCAGCCGCGTCAGATGGGTCTGCGGTTCGGAGAAAAGCCAGGTGCCCCCGGCGAGCCATGCATCCCCGGCACTCCATGTCGGCAGCTGTTCCCGCGTCGTAGGGCGGGCAACGGACGTGACCGTATTCAAATCCATAGGGCGGTTATGCTTTCACTCGGCAATGACCCCTTGAAGTATCATTGTGAACCTTGCAAGACCGACGCCAAGTCGCCGACAATTGCAGAACAAATTGAAGTATTCGTGGCTGGTCCCTGAATTGCAAGGTCGAGTCCATGACCGAAGGAGATGAGCCATGACAGAAACGCAGGCCACGTGGATCAAGGATCCCCTCGGCATTTTCGCCGAGGGTGCCGAGCGCGGCATTGTCGTCAGGAATGGCCGGATTGTCGAACTGGTGCCGGCCGGCGGCCAGCCGGCCACGGCGGATATCGCGACCTATGATGCCAGCACCCATGTGGTGCTGCCGGGGCTGATCAATACGCACCATCATTTCTATCAGACGCTCACGCGCGCCTTGCCGGCGGCGCTGGATCGCGAGCTGTTTCCCTGGCTGCAGGCGCTCTATCCGGTCTGGGCGCGGCTGACGCCCGAGAATCTCCATCTCGGCGTCAGCGTGGCGATGTCGGAATTGCTGCTGTCGGGCTGCACCACGACCACCGATCACCACTATGTGTTTCCTGCCGGCCTCGAACAGTCGGTCGATATCGAGGTCGCGGTGGCGCAGCGGCTCGGCATGCGCGTGCTGCTGACGCGGGGATCGATGAACCGCTCGCAGCGCGACGGCGGTCTGCCGCCGGACTCGGTGGTGCAGGACGAGGACACGATCCTCGCCGATAGCGAACGTGTGGTGGCGAAATTCCACCAGCGCGGCGAAGACGCCATGGTGCAGATCGCGCTGGCGCCGTGTTCGCCATTCTCGGTGACGACGTCATTGATGGCGAGCACCGCGGCGCTGGCGGACAAGCTCGGCGTCCGCCTGCATACGCATCTCGGCGAGACCGAGGACGAGAACCGCTATTGCGAGGAGATCTATGGCTGCCGCCCGCTGGATTATCTGGAGCAGACCGGCTGGCTGAACGGACGGACCTGGCTGGCGCATGGCATTCATTTCAGCGGGGCGGAGATGCTGCGGCTCGGCAAGGCAGGCACCACCATCAGTCACTGCTCGTGCAGTAATCAGTTGCTGGCGTCGGGCTGCTGCCCAGTCTGCGAGATGGAGGATGCGGGCGTCGGTATCGGCCTCGGCGTCGATGGTTCGGCGTCGAATGACGGATCGAATTTGATCCAGGAGGTGCGCGCGGCATTTCTGCTGCAGCGGGCGCGTTACGGCGTCGGGCGCGTCAGCCACAAGGACGCGCTGCGCTGGGCGACGAAAGGCTCGGCGGCCTGTGTGGGGCGGCCAGAGCTGGGTGAGATCGCTGTGGGGAAGATGGCGGATCTGGCGTTGTTCAAACTCGACGAGCTGCGCTTCTCCGGCCATGGCGATCCCCTGGCGGCGCTGGTGCTGTGCGGTGCGCATCGTGCGGACCGCGTGATGGTGGGCGGCGCATGGCGCGTGATCGACGGTGCGATCCCGGGGCTGGATATCGCGGATCTGATCCGCCGACACAGCGCGGCGGCGAAGGCGATGCAGACCCATTAAGAAAACTGCGGTGTCAAGGTAGGGGGTGAGAGAAAAGTGCGCTTTAAAGTCGCAGGCTGTGCTGGTAATTGAGAGAAATATTGCAGATTTTTCTCAGGTTCTTTCGGCACACTCATGTCGGCACCGGTCGAGTTCAGTTTTCGGGAAGCTATTGCGTTCTTGCAGTCGGGCCGGCTTGAGGATGCGGAGCGAGGACTAAGGAAAGTCCTCCGGCAGCAGCCCAGACACATTGCCACGCTCAACCTCCTGAGCGTCGTTCTCAGCCAGTTGAAACGCCATGCCGAGGCGGAGCCATTTATCAAGACAGCTCTCCAGCTCGATGCGTCGTCGGATGCGACTTTCTACAATTACGGTCTCGTTCTGAAGGCATTGAAGCGTCCGGCGGAGGCTTTGCAGCGCTTTGACGGAGCGCTGGCGATCAATCCTGCCGTTGCCGATACCTGGAATGGCCGAGGGACTGTTCTCAACGACCTCAAGCGATACGCCGAAGCCATCATTGCTTTCGACAGGGCCATCGCACTGCGTCCGAACTATGCGGAGGTCATCGTCAACAAGGCAAGTGCCTTGCTCGGGCTCCGACAATACGGTGATGCGTGCGCGACTTACGATCAGGCACTCGCAATCAATTCGCGTCTTGCCGAAGCATGGCTTGGTCGTGGATGGGCGTTCATCGAACTGGCGCGTGAACGGGACGCCGAGGAGGCTTATCGTCATGCGCTGGCGCTGAAGCCGGACTGGCCGGAGGCCTTGTGCGCCCTGGCAAGGCTGTTGTTGCAGAATGGGGATATCGCACAGGCGCTGCGGCTGTCGTGTCGGGCACTGGCCGTACAGGAGACCTTTGAGACGAAAGCAACGGTGGCTGCTTGCCTGCAGTCGCCGCTGCTTCGGCCCGATGCCGGCGATATCAGATCGATCCTGGAGCGTGCGATCTCCGAGGCGTGGGTGAGGCCGTCCACCCTTGCGCCTGCCTGCGCGACCTTTCTCGTGCTCAGTGATGCATTGAGATCGGGCATGGCGCGGCTTGCCGATCCGGATTTTCGGTCGCAGCCGGCAGAGGCGATACTGGCTTCGTCGGGAATAGCAGCGTTTGCCGGGGATTCACTGCTGCGCGCCGTGCTGCAGGCGACACCCGTGTCGAACCCGTTGCTGGAAAAATTCGCGACCGAGCTTCGCTTCGTTCTTCTGAGTACTGCGCAAGGCCTATCCGGCGCTGCGGTGCCAGCACCCGTGCTGACGCTGTTCTCTGCCGTCGCACGGCAGTGCTTCATCAACAGCTATGTCTTTGCGCTATCCGCAATCGAGGCAGAGCACGTCGAGTCGTTGCGGAGCGACGTTGCTGCCAGACTAGCGTCGGGAGCGTCCGTGTCAGCTTTGTCGCTCCTGGCGATTGCCAGCTATATGCCGCTCCATGCTCTCGCCAATCCGGAGCGCCTTCTCGATCGCCGTTGGCCGGATAGCGTCGGCGCCGTGCTGGATCAGCAGATCCGCGCCTGGCAAGAGGAACGGCGGCTCAGCTCCCTCATGCCGGCCTTGACGCCGGTCGATGACGACGTGTCGTTGCAGGTCCGCAGCCACTATGAGGAGCATCCCTATCCGCAGTGGCTCGCTGCGGAGCCGATTGGTCCATCAACGACGCTCGATGCGTTTCTCTCCGAACAATTTCCTGACTCGTCCTTCGTACCCGTTGGCAAGGAGGGATCGGTCAACATCCTCGTGGCTGGTTGCGGCACGGGCCGCTCGGCTATCCACGCGGCACAGAGATTCCGTGACGCGCAGGTCCTCGCCATCGATCTCAGTTTGAAATCGCTGAGTTATGCGCGGCGGCAGACGCGTGCGCTCGGCATCCGCAATCTGCGCCATGCCCATGCCGACATTATGAAGTTGTCGTTGATCGGCCACACGTTCGAGATGATCGAATCGAGCGGTGTGCTGCACCATCTCGCCGATCCATTCGCTGCATGGCGCATATTGGTGTCGCTGTTGAAGCCCGGTGGGGTGATGCAGATCGCGCTCTATAGCGAGATGGCCAGACGGGACATCATCGCCGCGCGCGCATTCATCGCGGAGCGTGGCTATCGGCCCGTACCCGCGGACATTCGTCTCTGTCGGCAAGAATTGCTCGCCTGCGAGGACGGCATGCCGCTCAAGAACGTGACATTGACATCGGATTTCTTCAGCCTGAGCGACTGCCGCGACCTGCTGTTTCACGGGCAGGAACATCGCATGACGCTGCCGCAGATCGAGCGGTTCCTGAAGGATAACGATCTGCGGTTTCTCGGCTTCGATGTCGACGTCGCGACGAAGCGAAAATATCGTCAGCGATTTCCTGCAGACATTGCCATGACCGATCTTGGGTCGTGGCATGTGTTCGAAACCGAGAACCCCTATACGTTCATTTCGATGTATCAGTTCTGGGTTCAGAAGATGTGATGCGTCGGAGCGAATCTCCGACGGTCATCAACGAGATATCCGGACGCTGTCGTCCGGATATCTCGCGAGGGGCCGGCGCCGGTTACTTCCCCGGAATCTTGTCGTCGATCCCCTTCACATAGAAGTTCATCCCGAGCACCTGGCCGGGATCGAGGGCGTCGCCGCCCTTGCATTCCACTTCCTTGCCGTCCTGTCCCAAGATCGGGCATTTGAACGGCTTCAGCGTGCCGGCGATGATGGCGGCTTCGGTGTCCATCGCCATCTTCTTCACGTCATCCGGCATGTTGGTATAGGGCGCCATCACGACCATCTTCTCTTTCAGGCCGGCCCAGGTGTCTTCCGACTTCCAGGTGCCGTCGAGTGCCGCCTTGACGCGCTCGACGTAATACGGGCCCCAGTTGTTGGTGACCGCGGTAAGCTGGGTCTTGGGACCGAACTTGATCATGTCGGAGTCCTGGCCGAAGGCGAGGGCGCCGCGCTCGGAGGCAACCTGCATGGCGGCCGGTGAATCCGTGTGCTGCATGATCACGTCGGCGCCCTGATCGAGCAGCGCCTTGGCGGCGTCGGCTTCCTTGCCGGGATCGAACCAGGTGTTGACCCAGATGATCTTAATCTTGATATCCGGATTGATCTTCTGCGCGGCCAGCATGGTGGCATTGATGCCCGAGATCACTTCCGGAATCGGGAACGAGCCGATATAGCCGAGCACGCCCTTCTTCGACATCTTGGCGGCGATCAGGCCCTGGATGTAGCGGCCTTCAAAGAACCGGCCGGAATAGCTCGACATGTTCTTGTCGCGCTTGAAGCCGGTGGCGTGTTCGAACATCACCTTGGGATTGCGCTTGGCGACTTTCAGCGTCGGATCCATATAGCCGAACGACGTGGTGAAGATCAGCTGATTGCCGGCCCGCGCGAGCTGTTCGATGGAGCGCTCGGAGTCCGGGCCTTCGCTGACGTTTTCGAGATAGGTGGTCTCGATCTTGTCGCCAAATTCTTTGACGATCATCTGGCGGCCGACTTCGTGCTGATAGGTCCAGCCGAAATCGCCGACCGGGCCGATATAGACGAAACCGACCTTGAGTTTGTCGGCGGCGACGGCTGCACCCAATCCGAGGCCGGTGGCCAGCAGTAGGGCGGCGGCTGCAAGTGCTTTCCTGTTCATACGCGTCTCCTGTTTGCGAGATAGTCTTGCGAGAATGTCTTTAGCGGTCGGGCACGAATACCGTGCCCAATGCTGCCGGTGCCGTGGAGCCGCCACTGCGGGTGCGCGAGATCAGCACCAGCACGACGACCGTTGCGAGATAGGGCAGTGCGGACATCAGTTGCGAGGGCACGCCGACGCCCCAGCCTTGTGCGTGCAGTTGCAAGATCGAGACCGCGCCGAACAGATAGGCGCCGATCACGAGGCGCCCCGGCAGCCATGAGGCGAACACCACCAGCGCCAGCGCGATCCAGCCGCGGCCGGCAGTCATGCCGGGGACGAAGAAGGGCGTGTAGGCCAGGGGCAGATAGGCGCCGGCCAGACCCGCGCAGCCGCCGCCGAACATCACGGCGAACATGCGGATCTTGAGCACGGGATAACCGAGCGCATGGGCGGAGACGTGATTGTCGCCGATGGCGCGGAGGACCAGCCCCGCCCGGGTGCGATAGAGGAACCAGGACATGCCGATGATCAGCGCAAGCGAGACATAGACGAAGGCGTCTTCGCCGAACAGGATCTTGCCGACGAAGGGGAGCGTGGTCAGGCCGGGAATGTACAGCCGCGGCGCGGTGGCGATACGCTCGCCGACGAAGCCGGCGCCGATCAGGCCGGACACGCCGATGCCCAGGATTGTTAGCGCGAGACCGGTGGCGACCTGATTGACGGCGAGGCCGAGCGTCATCAGTGCAAACACCAGCGATAGCGCGACGCCGGCGAGAATGCCGCACAGCGCTCCGATGAAGGTCGAGCCGGTGGCCCAGGCGCCGGCAAAGCCGCAGGCGGCGCCGACGATCATCATGCCTTCGACGCCGAGATTGAGCACGCCAGCGCGCTCCACCAGCAACTCGCCAGAGGCGGCGAGCAGCAGCGGTGTCGACGCCGCGAGTACGGCAAGGATGATGGCTTCAAGCAGCTCCATCGGCGACCTTCCGCTGCGGCATGATGAGCTTGATCCGGTACAGGATCAGGCTGTCGCAGGCGAGCACATAGAACAGCAGGATGCCCTGAAACACCTTGGTGATATCGAGTGGGATCTTCATGGCGATCTGCGCTTGCTCCCCGCCGATAAATGTTAGCGCCAGGAAAAGCCCTGCAATTAGTATTCCAACCGGGTTGAGCCGTCCGAGAAATGCAACGATGATCGCGGTGAAGCCATAGCCGGGCGAGATGCCGGGCTGCAGATGACCAACGGGGCCGGCGACCTCGATGATCCCCGCGAGGCCGGCCAGTGCGCCGGATATCGCGAAAGTCAGCAGCACCAGCTGGTCGGATGAGAAGCCGCCGAAGCGCGCGGCGCGCGGTGCCGCGCCGACCACGCGGATTTCAAAGCCCTTGATGGTGCGGCCGAGCAGGACGGCAGCGGCAACAACGATCACCAGCGCGATGACCGCGCCGAGATGCAGCCGTCCACCCTCGAACAGCAGGGGCACGGTGGCGACCGGATCGAATTCGGCCGTGGTCGGGAAGTTGAACCCTTTGGGATCGCGCCACGGGCCGCGGACGAGATAGTCCAGCAGCAGGTCGGCCACATAGACCAGCATCAGGCTGACCAGAATTTCACTGGCGCCGAAGCGCACCTTGCAGAAGGCCGGGATCAACGCATAGAGCGCGCCCGCGATGGCACCGAGCAGCAGCATCGCCGGCAACACCCAGACGCCGGCATCGGTGCCGTTGGTCTTCACCGCAAGCCAACTGCCCGCCACGGCACCGACGAGGAACTGTCCCTCCGCGCCGATGTTCCAGACATTGGCGAGGTAACAAAGCGACAGGCCGATGGCGATCATCACCAGCGGCGCCGCCTTCACCGCAAGCTCCTGCAGCGAATAGGCGTCGGTCAGCGGCGTGATGAAATAGACGTTGAGCGCCGCGATCGGATTCTTGCCGATGATCACGAACAGGATGCTCATGGTCACGATGGTCAGCCCGATGGCGATAACAGGCGATACCAGCGCGATGACGGTCGATCGTTCCGCGCGCTTCTCAAGCACCAACTGCATCGGGCACGTCCTTTGGCGTGAGTGCGCTGCCGCCCATCAGCAAGCCCAGCGTTTCCCTGTCGGCATCCGCCGTCATTAACGGCTCGGACAGACGACCGTGGAACATCACAGCGATGCGATCGGCAATGTCAGCGAGTTCGTCAAGGTCCTGGCTGGTAACGAGGATGGCCGCACCAGCCGCGGCAAGATCGAGCAGCGCCTGACGGATGACGGCGGCTGCACCCGCATCGACGCCCCATGTCGGCTGGCTGACCACGAGCACGATGGGGTTACGCAGAATCTCGCGGCCGACGATGAATTTCTGCAGGTTGCCGCCGGAAAGGCTGGCGGCTTCCGGATCGCGCTTGGCCTTCCGCACATCAAAACTCGCGGTGGCACGATCGACGGTCGCAAGCGTCGCCGCCGTATTGATGAAACCGTTGTGCACCATGCCCGATGCGGCGTGGCCGGTGAGCAGCGCGTTCTCCGACAGGCGCATGCGCGGCGCGGTGCCGTGGCCTAGTCGTTCCTCGGGCACGAAGGCCGCACCAAGCTTGCGGCGTGCGGTGATCGACAGATGTCCGGCGGCGTGGCCGTCGATGACGATGGTGCCGGGATCCTTGGCGAGACGCTCGCCGGAGAGCGCCGCGAAGAACTCGTCCTGGCCGTTGCCAGCGACGCCGGCGATCCCCAGGATCTCGCCGCCCTTCAGCTCCAGCGAGATGTTTTTCAGATGCACGCCATGTGGTTCGTCGGGCGCGAGGCTGAGATCGTTGACCACGAGCCGCGGCACAGTGGTTTGCCTGTTGGCGGCGGCTTTCACCTGCTTGATCTCGGTGCCGACCATCATGCGCGCCAGTGATGCGGCAGTTTCTTCGCGCGGCAGGCAGGTCGAGATCTTCTTGCCGCCGCGCAGGATGGTGGCGGTGTCGCAGAGCCGCTTCACCTCGTCGAGCTTGTGGCTGATGTAAAGGATCGCGCGGCCTTCCGACTTCAGGCGCTCCAGCACGACGAAGAGCTGATCAGCCTCCTGCGGCGTCAGCACGGCGGTGGGCTCGTCGAGGATCAGGAATTTCGGATTCTGCATCAGCACGCGCACGATCTCGATGCGCTGACGTTCGCCGACCGAGAGTTGCCAGACCTCGCGCTTGGGATCGAGCGGCAGGCCATATTGCTGCGACACCTGTTCGAGCCGCGCCGACATCGCTTTGAAGGATTCCTTGCCGTCGAGACCGAGCGCAACGTTCTCGGCGACAGTGAGATTGTCGAACAGCGAGAAATGCTGGAACACCATGCCGATGCCGCGCGCGCGCGCATCATGCGGGCCGGCGAGCACCATCTTCTCGCCCTGCCAGAGCATCTCGCCTTCGCTCGGCTGGATCAGGCCGTAAATAGTTTTGACGAGTGTGGATTTGCCGGCGCCGTTCTCGCCGAGCAGCGCGTGAATTTCCTGCGGACGGATCGCGATGTCGATGGCGTCATTGGCAAGGAAACTGCCATAGCGCTTGGTCAGACCGATGGTCTGCAGAAGCACCGTCCCCGAACGCGCGTGTCCCGATCCCGAATCCAACATTCGCTACTCACGCGTGAAAAGGAGGTTTGCGGCAAGTGTGTGCCGGATTGGAATGCAGCGTAAATCTCGAATAAGCGCCAGCGTCTGCCTTATTTTTGGACTGGATCGCTTTCTTGGGCGATTCCTGTCGACGCAATCGCGTAAGGCTCGGGCTTTTCATTGATTGAATGACGTTTATTCGACTTTCGCATTGTATACTTGGTCTGAAGTGTTGCAGTTCTGGTACATGTGCAACGAATTCGGAATCCGGATTTTCTCGTGTGTTGAGAAGTTGGGCAGTGATTTTCTTGCGGTGCAAACACGGAATCACAGTGTGAATTCACATCGGAGCTTCGCTCAGAAACCTGCGACAGAACGTCGCAAAATACCAATCTTTACAGTCTCTAAGCGCGTATCTTACACGCGCTCGCATGGTGTCATTTCACCATCCCGAAAACACGATGCTTCAAGCATAAAATACTGATTTCACTGGGCATCCCTGATGAAATCCGTGGCAACTATTGGAAAAAGTTGAGGCTTCTCACCCGGACTGATTGCAACAACTCTCTCGCGAGAGGCACGCAATCATTGTCAACAGGTGGGGGTAAATCCAATGGCCAATCGTTTCCGCGCAATCGCAGCCGCGACGTTGCTGTCGCTAACAGCCATGGTGCCGACAGGCTCGGCAAGCGCCGCCGACATGGCGGCCATGCCGGTCAAGGCAAAGCCGATCCCAGATCTTCCGTTCTTCCTGTTGATCGATAACCGCTTCACCTATGCCTATCAGTGGGGGGCGGTCGATCCCGGCGTGACCAACAAGACCACCAAACAGGTCTTCGCCTTCACCCACTTCGACGTCTGGACCTACGGCACCAACTTCTTCAACATCGGCCTCGAGAAGGCGGGCAAGAGCAGCCCGGCTAATCCGTGCGCCGATCCGCTGCGTCCAATCACGGGCTGCGAAGGCGCAACAGAAATCTACGGCCTGATCCGTAGCACGATCGGCTTCAACGAGGTCTTCAACACCAAGGCCTTCTCGATGGGGCCGCTGCGCAACGTGTCGTTCGTCATCGGTGCGGATGGCAGCACTGAAAATCGGTTCTTCTCCGCATCCAAGCGCGACGTCGTGACCGGTCTGCAATTCGCTTTCGATCTTCCCTACAAGGGCTTCTTCAACGTCAATCCGTTGTTCTACTACGAATTCGCCAATCGCAGCACGTTCACGCAGTGCGGCTATGCCGGCGCTCCCGGCCAGATTCCCGGCGTCTCCTGTAACATCGACGGCAACCGCCAGTTCAACCCGACCTGGGCCGTCGAACTCAATTACTACATGGATCTCGGCTTCCTGCCCCCGAGCATGGACTATTTCGCGATCAGCGGCCGGGCCGGCTTCTACGGGCCGAAAGGTTCGGAGAACGGCCAGATCATCGGCACGGCAACCAAGATGGAGATCAACGCCGAACCGATCCGTCTGACCTTCGACGCCAGCAAGGCGATCTGGGGACCGAAATACACCCACAATGTCGACGTGTGGGTGGCCTATCGGCTCTGGCGGAACAAGTTCGGCTTGGATGAGAATGCCAGCCTGCCGTGCACCACGTTTGCGCCGGGATCGTGCCGCGAGGACTCGCTCTATTCCGGCGTCACCGTCAAGTTCTGATCTGAGCTGACTTCCGGGGCTAATTCTCCAAGGCCAATCTCCAGGCTGATGGCGTCGCGATGTCCTTGCGGCGCCATCAGCTTTTTGCAGGATCCTCCGAGCGTGCCACTAGCGCAGCTGCGCCCAGAACCCCTCATGCTGAGCAGCTGCCTCGTCTTCCAGCAGTGGTCCGACGACCTCGATGTTCTTCTGTCCTGCTGCAAACACGTCGCGGCAAGGCAGATCCAGCGTGGGATTCTCCGGATGGTCGCCGGTGATCGCCTTGAGCCTTGCTTCGCCAAGCCCATAAACCAGTCGGCCAATGCCGACCCAGTAGATCGCGCCGGCGCACATGGCGCAGGGTTCTGCCGAGGAATACAGCGTGAAGGTCTTCAGCTCGGTCTCGTCATAGGCAATCGAGGCTTCGCTGCACAGCAGCCGCTCTGCATGGGCGGTGCCGTCATGAGAGGGCATGAAGGCGTTACCGGCTTCCATCAGGACCTTGCCGTGTGCATCGACCAGGATCGCGCCGAACGGATGGTTGCCGCGCTCCACGGCTTTGCGTGCAGCGTCGAAAGAAAGCCTGAGAAAGGCCTCATCCCTACTCGACGAGTCTTGTTTTGGCATCAGGGGGCTCCTGTCGTCGGCGCGTCGAAATCTGCTAGTTTCCCGCGAGGCTAGGCGCGGATTCGCTTTGGCCCGCTGGCCGCACTAGTATTGACGATCTAAATCGTTCAAGTCCCAGCCGGGTCTGTGGTCTGAACAAAGAAGCATGATTGCGATGGAAGAGAAAGTCGTCGGAGCTTCCGGCCAATCGCTCGGCGGCGAGATCGTCGAACGCATCAACGCGCTGGCTGCTATTTCGGAAGCGCCGGACAACATAACGCGAATATTCCTTACACCGGAACATCGTGCTGCCGCCGAACTGATCATCGGATGGATGCAGGCAGCCGGCATGCGGGCGCGTATCGATGCGATCGGGAATGTCTGCGGACGCTATGAAGGCGACCGGCCCGGTCTGCCGTGCCTGATGCTGGGCTCACATTACGACACCGTGCGCGATGCCGGCCGCTGGGACGGACCGCTCGGGATCATCACGGCGATTTCCTGCGTTAGCGATCTCAATCGCCGTGGTCTGCGTCTGCCATTCGCCATCGAGATCGCCGCCTTCGCCGACGAGGAGGGCGTGCGCTTCGCCTCGACGCTGCTCGGCAGCCGCGCGGTGGCCGGGACGTTTGTCGAGAGCGTACTCGGCGGCCGCGACAAAGCGGGCATTTCGATGCGCGAGGCGATGATCACCTTCGGCCTCGATCCCGATCACGTCGGCGCCGCAGCGCGCGCGCCCGGCGAATTGCTGGCCTATCTCGAATTGCATATCGAGCAGGGGCCCGTGCTTGAAGCGCAGAAGCTTCCGGTAGGGGTCGTGACTGCCATTTCGGGTGCGACGCGGCTTGCTGTCGAGTTGCACGGCATGGCCGGTCATGCCGGCACGGTGCCGATGGCGATGCGACGCGATGCACTGGTGGGCGCTGCCGAATGTATCGTTGCGATCGAGGAGTTCTGCCAGTCGGACCGCGGCGGCCTTGTCGGCACCGTGGGTTATATCAATGCGATGCCGGGGGCGACCAATGTCATTCCCGGGCTGGTATCGTTCACCATGGATATCCGATCGCCGAAGGATTCCTATCGCAAGCTCGCCATCACCGACATGGTGCGCGAGATCGAGTCGATCGCCAAAGCGCGCAAGCTCGATCTGCAGATCAACATCACCCATGAGAATCGCACGGTGCCTTGTGCGCCCTGGCTGCAGAAGCAGATCGCCGATGCAATTACTGCCGAGGGTTATCGCGCGTTCGAGCTGCCGAGCGGCGCCGGCCACGATGGCATGGCGATGACCGATATTGCCGATGTGGCGATGCTGTTCGTGCGCTGTCGCGGCGGCATCAGCCACAATCCTGCCGAGCATGTCGAGGATGCGGATGTCGAGGTCGGTGCGCGTGTGCTGCTGCGCGTGATCGAGAATTTCCAGCCGAAGGCCTGATGCGATGGCAGATTTCCACGGCGTGTTTCCCTATCTCGTCTCGCCCGCCGACGACGAGGGGCGTATCCGCACCGATGTGCTGGGCCGCTTGTGCGATGATCTCATCACTTCAGGTGTGCATGGCCTGACGCCGCTCGGCTCGACCGGCGAATTCGCCTATCTCAATCGCGAGCAGCGCAGGACGGTGGTGCAGGCCACGATCGATGCGGCAGGCGGGCGCGTGCCGGTGGTGGCGGGCGTGGCCTCGACCTCGACGGTGGATGCGGTGGCGCAGGCTAAGTCGTATCAGAAGCTCGGTGCTAACGGCATCCTGGCCATTCTCGAAGCGTATTTCCCGCTCAAGGATGCGCAGATCGAATCCTATTTCCGCGCCATCGCCGATGCCGTCGATATTCCCGTGGTGATCTATACCAATCCGCAATTCCAGCGTTCGGATCTGACGCTCGACGTTGTGGCGCGGCTCGCCGAACATCCGCGCATTCAGTATATCAAGGATGCCTCCACCAATACCGGCCGGCTGTTGTCGATCATCAACCGCTGCGGCGACAAACTGAAAGTGTTTGCCGCCTCGGCGCATATTCCATCAGCCGTCATGCTGATCGGCGGCGTTGGCTGGATGGCGGGACCTGCCTGCGTCGTGCCGAAGCAGAGCGTCGAACTCTACAATCTCTGCAAGGCGCATCGCTGGGACGAGGCCATGGTCCTGCAACGGCGGATGTGGCGGCTCAACGAGGCCTTTGCGCGCTATAATCTGGCGGCCTGCATCAAGACAGGCCTCGCGATCCAGGGCTATGACGTCGGCGACCCCGTGGCGCCCCAGCCGGCTTTGACCGCGGACGAGCGCAAGGTGATCGAGGCCGTTTTGCAGGATGTCGGCTGATCGATGTCGTTGCCGCCAGACGCGCAAACGAGCAGCGCTCATGCACATTCTGTCGCTCAGCCTTGTGCGGCTGGCCTGTTGGCTCACGCGGTCTTTCTGGGCTAGAAACCATACAGCCCGCCCGTAAGGCTCGCCATTGAAGGACGTCTGATGAACATTCTGCCCGGCAATCTGCGCTTCGGCGCCGGTCTTTCTCCCAAGCGCCTTGAAGATCAAAGACTTCTCACCGGGCAGGGCAAATTCATCGACGACAAGCCGGAAGACGGCGCGCTGTGGCTGCATCTGCTGCGCTCGCCGCATGCCCATGCGAAGATCACCGCGATTGACGTGGCCGCCGCCAAGGCGATGCCCGGTGTCGAGGCGATCTACACCGGCGCGGATCTCGTGGCCGACGATGTCGGCACGCTGCCGACGCTGCCGATCTTCAAGCGTCCTGACGGCTCCGCAGCGACCTTTCCGCCGCGCCGGCTGCTCGCGCATGAGGTCGTGCGGTTCGCCGGCGAAGCAGTGGCTTCGATCGTCGCCACGTCGCGCGCCGCTGCCCAGCTCGCGGCCGAGGCGATCGACATCAGCTATGACGTCCTGCCGGCGGTGGTCGATCCCGTCGAGGCGATGAAGCCCGGTGCGGCGGTGGTCTGGCCGGATGCGCCGGACAATATTGTCGCGGCCACCAGCTATGGCGATCCTGCCAAGGTGGAGGCTGCTTTTGCCGCTGCCAAGCATACGGTGTCGCTGGACATCGTGAGTCAGCGTCTCGTGCCATCGGCCATGGAGCCGCGCTCGACCATCGCTGAAGTCGACAAGAAGTCCGGCAAGCTGACCCTGTACGTGCAGTCGCAGACCCCGGCATCAACCCGCGATATCCTTGCCGACGCGGTGCTCAAGCGTCCGAAGGAATCGATCCGCGTGGTGGTGGGCGATATCGGCGGCGGTTTCGGCCAGAAGACGAGCCTGTATCCGGAAGACGGCGTCGTCGCCTATGTAGCCGTGAAGCTGAACAAGACGATCCGCTGGCGCGGCGATCGCACGGACGAATTCGTTGGCGGGACGCATGGCCGCGATCTGACCTCGACGGCAGAACTCGCGCTCGATGCCAAAGGTCGGATCTTGGCGTATCGCGTCCGTTCGATCGGCGGCACTGGTGCCTATATGTCGGCGACCGCTGTCATCATTCCGTTGGTGTTGGGACCGTTCGTGCAGACCGGCGTCTACGACCTGCAGAACGTGCATTACGATATCAAGGCGGTCATCACGAACACCGCGCCGGTGGGCGCCTATCGCGGTGCCGGACGTCCGGAAGCCGTTTTCATCATCGAGCGTCTGATGGATGCCGCCGCACGGCAGATGGGCATGGATCCGCGCGCCATCCGCAAGGTGAATTACATCAAGCCGACGCAGTTTCCTTACAAGAACGCCGTCGGTCAGACCTATGACAGCGGCGCCTTCGCGCACATGCTCGACCGCGCCACCGAATTGTCGGATTGGGACGGCTTCGCCGCGCGCAAGAAGGCGGCGAAGAAGAAAGGTCTGCTCTACGGCCGCGGGCTCACCAGCTACATCGAATGGACTGGCGGTCCGGGCACCACCGAGAAGGTTCGCCTGCGCGCCACGGCCAATGGCCGCGTCATCCTGCATTCCGGCACCATGGCAATGGGGCAGGGCCTGCAGACCGCCTATTCGCAGCTCGTCTCTGAAGCGCTCGGCATCGGCATCGACAAGATCGATGTGATCCAGGGCGATACCGACGTCATCGTCGGCATGGGTAGTGTCGGTTCGCGTTCGCTGTTCGTTGGCGGCACTGCCGCGGTGGTGTCGGCCGCCGACATGATCGCCAAGGCACGCGAGAAGGCGGCCAACATGCTCGAAGCCTCGGTGGAGGACATCGAGTATTCCGCGGGCTTCCTCACCGTCGTCGGCACCGACAAGCGCGTCGGCCTGTTCGAAATCGCGAAGGCCGAAGACGGCGAGCAGCTTAGCGTCGAGTCCACCGGCGTGGCGGACGGCCCGACCTGGCCGAACGGAACGCATATCTGCGAGGTCGAGATCGATCCGGAGACCGGCATCACCAATGTCGTTCGTTACACCACGGTCGACGATGTCGGCGTGGCGGTGAATCCGATGCTGGTGACCGGCCAGATCCACGGCGGCGTGGCGCAGGGCATCGGCCAGGCGCTGTTCGAGAACGTTCATTACGACGAGGATGGCCAGCTCATCACGGCCAGCTATCAGGACTATTGCATTCCGCGCGCGGGTGACCTGCCACCCCTGTCAGTGACATTGGATGGTTCGGCACCCTGCGTCACCAACCCGATCGGCTCGAAGGGCTGCGGAGAATCCGGCGCGATCGGTGGTCCGCCCTGCATCGTCAATGGCGTGCTGGATGCTCTGCAACCACTGGGCATCACGCAGCTCAATACGCCGCTGTCGCCCATCAAGGTATGGGAAGCGATCAGGAGCGCAAGCGCAGCGCATGGCTGAGACCCTGCAGGATGGGTAGAGCGTCGTCGCGAAACCCATCATGATCGGGTTCTATGCGATGGGTTTCGCTTCTACCCATCCTGCGGATAACAAGAAACTTCAACCGGGAGAGAAAACACAATGAAGAGCTTTAAGGTTCTCGAATTCAACGAACCGCTCGGCGAGGTCGACGAGCAGACCCCGCAGCCGACCGGCACGCAGGTGCTGATCCGCGTGAAGGCTGCTGGCGTCTGCCATAGCGACCTGCACATCTGGGAAGGCGGCTATGAACTCGGTCATGGCCGCAAGAAGCTGTCGCTGAAGGATCGCGGCATCACGCTGCCGCGCACCATGGGTCACGAGACCGTCGGCGAAGTCATTGCCTTCGGTCCGGATGCGCAGCAGGAAGCCGGCGGCGTCAAGATCGGCGATATCGCGCTGGCCTATCCGTGGATCGGCTGCGGCAAATGTGCGGTCTGTCTCGCCGGTGACGAGAATCTCTGCCTCGCGCCGCGCTGCCTCGGCGTACATTGCGACGGTGGTTACTCCGATCACCTTTTGGTGCCGCATCCGCGCTACCTGATCGACCTCAAGGGCATGGATCCGGTCATCGCCGCGCCTTACGCCTGCTCGGGCGTCACCACCTATAGCGCGCTGAAGAAGATCGAGAGTGATCTCGGCAATCCCATCGTGATCTTCGGCGCCGGTGGCCTCGGCCTGATGGCGCTTGAACTGTTGAAGGCGATGGGCGGCAAGGGCGCCATCGTTGTCGATATCGATGCGCGAAAGCGCGAGGCGGCGATCAAGGCCGGCGCTCTGGCGGCCGTGGACGGCAATGCGCCCGACGCGCTTGAGCAGCTTGCCAAGGCCGCCGGTCAGCCGATCCTGTCGGTGATCGATCTGGTCGGCACTCCGTCGACGACGCAGCTCGGCTTTGACGTGCTCTCCAAGGGCGGCAAGTTGATCATGGTCGGCCTGTTCGGTGGCGGCGCCACCTGGGCGCTGCCGCTGATAGCCATGAAGGCACTCACCATCCAGGGCAGCTATGTCGGCAATCTCCGCGAGACCAAGGAACTGTTGGAGCTGGTGCGCACCAAGAAGGTGCAGCCGATCCCGACGAGCCCGATGCCGCTTGCAAAGGCCAATGCGGCGCTGAACGATCTGAAAGACGGCAAGCTGGTCGGCCGCGCGATCCTCACGCCGGCGTAAGGTTGAAGCATTCGTTCCGATATCGAGAAGCGGCCTTCGGGCCGCTTCTTTTTTGTCCCGAAGGCAATTAGCCGGCCGTTACATCCACGAGCTCTTCACCATCCAACACACGCTTCGCCTTGGCATGGTCGAGATCGCCTTCCCATGCGCCGACCACGACGGTGGCAACGCAGTTGCCGATCAGGTTGCCGAGCGCGCGGGCCATGCCGATGAACCAGTCTACCGACAGCACCAGCACGAGACCGATGGCAGGAATGCTCGGCACGGCATTCAGCGTCGCGGCGAGGATCACGATCGCTGAGCCCGGTACGCCGTGGGCGCCCTTCGACGTCACCAGCGAGACGCCCAGCACCAGCATCAGATCGCCGAAGGACAGCGGTGTATTCGTGGCCTGCGCGATGAACACCACGGCCAGCGTCAGATAGATCGAGAACGCATCGAGATTGAACGAGTAGCCTGTCGGGATCACGAGGCCGACCACGTTGTCCTTGACGCCGAGCCGTTCGAGCTTGCGCATGATCTGTGGCAGCACCGCATCCGAGGACGCGGTGGCGAGCACGATGGTGAGTTCCTCGCGCAGGTAGTTCAGGAATTTGATGATGTTGAGTCCGGCCAGCGCCATGACGCCGCCGAGTACGCCGAACACGAAGATCGCCACCGAGACATAGAACAGCACCACCAGCGAGACGAGTTGCTTCAGCGATCCGACACCGTAGCGTCCGACCGTATAGGCGACAGCGCCGAGCACGCCGATCGGGGCGAGGCGAACGATCAATCCCATGGCGCGGAACAGAACGGTCGATACGGCTTCGATGAAGCTCGAAATCCGCTCGCCCTTCTCGCCGCCGACCAGCGCCAGGCTGGTGCCGAAGAGGATGGCGAAGAACAGCACCTGCAACACGTCGTTGCGCGCCAGAGCGTCGAACGAGGTGGTCGGAATGATGTTGAGCAGGAAGCTGCCGATGCCGCCGCCCTGCAGCTTGTGAGCGTTGTCGGCGACCGTCGTGAGTGCCTTGCCGTCGAGCGAGGCCGGATTGATGTTCATACCGTGGCCCGGGCCGAACAGATAGGCCAGCACCAGGCCGACAACGAGCGCCAGCGTGGTCATGGCCTCGAAATAGATCAGCGCCTTGACGCCAACCCTGCCGACCTTCTTGAGGTCGCCGGCACCCGCAATGCCATGCACCACCACACAGAACACGATGGGGGCCACAATCATGGAGATGAGTTTGAGGAAGGCGTCGCTGAAGACCTTCAGGCCGACGGCGAAGTCCGGCACGGCGATGCCAAGGACGATGCCGAGCAGCAGGGCGACGAGCACCTGCACGAAGAGCGACTGATAGAGAGGCTTGCGGATTGGTTCGACGGCGGTAATCGTAGCTGTAGACATGGTTCGCTCCCCCTGAGGTTCACGAATATTCCAGCAACAACCGTGCCACCGCTAGGTGCAGATGTGTAAAATCTCGCCGCGGTTACGGCGAGTTCTTTTCGTGTTGAGGGGGATTGAAATCGAGCCGATCAGCGGCCGGGTCGCTCCGGCGGCCATGCGACGATTACTTCTCTTCGTCAGCGATCGCTTCCATCAGGACGACCATCTGGCGCTGGACCGTCTGGCTCTTGATGCGGCTGTAGGCACGAAGCAAGCGGAGGCTGAAAGCGCTATCGAGGAACAGCAAGCTTTCCACTTCGCGGCTCTTGCCATCGCCATCGTAGAAGAAGGTGACCGGCACATCGAGCGCCGTCGCAATCTGCTGAAGACGCGCAGCGCCAACGCGATTGACACCTTTCTCGTACTTCTGAACCTGCTGGAAGCTGACGCCCAGCTTTTCGCCTAAATCCGCCTGCGAAATTTTCTGCTCAACACGACGCAGACGGATCCTCTTGCCCATCTCAATGTCGGGTTTGCCGGCGCTACGTTGCTTCATTCGTCACCATTCAGTTTGTTTGAATAAGGGAGTTTGGTTTTATTTTCTTGTTAGAGCTTCTTAGCCCGAGAGCCCTTAAAGCTAACTTTCAAAGGCATCTCTGTTATACACATCGTCATGACGATTGGGATGGCTGAAATCGTCGCGATACTCGAATTGATCGACACGTAATCGCGAGGGTCATCCAATCGTACAAAAAACCTTGCGGTATTCTGTTGCTACTTCGCATTTTCTTGCAAAACTTCCAACGAATACCGGAACTCAATTTCTATCGATACGGGCCTTGCAGCGGAAGCGAAAGTACAAGTTGGTCATCATGCTATACACATGTGACTTGCCTGACGCACGCAGGATAACTGAGAGTCGTTCGCATTCGTAAGCTGCAAATCTCTGGCATGCAGCATTCCATGCGATTTCCAGCTGCAATTTCGCACTTTACGATCTCCTGTGTAGCACCGACGTAATATCACAATTCCGTGGGTGGTTGTTGCTACGTCCCACGCGCACCGGAAGTTTCATTCCAAATTCTCACTGAGAGAGAATTTCATTTGATTCGTGCTGAGCGCGACCGGTGCCTGGTGGTGCGCTCCGACTGAGCAATATTGATCATACCGTTCGTTACTAAACATTGCTGTCGGTAATCGCGGAGTAGATCATGGTACGCAGCTCGCGCCGGATCGGATAGGCGCTCGATGGCAACAGTTGCGTCATAAAGATTGCGATCAGCTGTTCGGCCGGATCTATCCAGAATGCCGTGCTCGCCGCGCCGCCCCATGCATACTCACCGGCGCTGCCGGGGATCATGGTCTTGGCCGGATTCATCGTCACCGAAAATCCGAGTCCGAAGCCGATGCCGGCATAGCTCGCTTCGCTAAACATCGACTTCGACATTTCGGTGAGATCGCGGCCGCCGGGCAGGTGGTTGCTGGTCATCAATGCGATGGTCTTTGGGGACAGCAAGCGCACGTCGCCAAGCGCGCCGCCATTGAGCAGTGCGCGGCAGAAGGTGAGATAGTCAGCGGTCGTCGAACACAGGCCGCCTCCGCCGGAGATCATCGACGGCGGGGACAAGAATGAACTCGTCGCGGGATCGTCCTGCAAAGTGAGACCGCCCTTGCCATCGGCGGCGTAGCAGGCGGCGAAGCGATGCGCCTTGTCGGAAGGCACAAAGAAGCTGGTGTCAGTCATGCCGAGCGGATTGAAGATGCGCTCCTGCAGAAATTGTTCGAACGGTTTCCCGCCGATCTTCTCGATGAGATAGCCGACCACATCGGTCGAGACCGAATAGTTCCACGCGTCGCCTGGCGAGAACTCCAGAGGGATTTTGGCGAGATCTGAAATCATTGACGCCAGCGTACCGGATTTCTCGACCTCGCCGATCTTGAGCGCACGATAGGCGGCATCGACATTGGTACGTTGCTGGAATCCGTATGTGAGTCCGGATGTGTGCCGTAGCAGGTCGATGATCTGCATCGGACGGGCCGGTGGCTTCGTCAGGAATGGTGCCGTCACGCCAGCCTGAAATACGCCGAGATTTGCCCATTCGGGAATATATTTATGAACGGGTTCATCGAGCGCGACACGCCCTTCCTCCACCAGCATCATGAAGGCGACTGTCGTGATCGGCTTGGTCATCGAATAGATGCGGAAGATCGTATCGTCCTTGACGGGGGCTTTGCGCTCCACATCGGCAAAGCCCTGCGCCGTGCTGTGCACGATCTCGCCGCGGCGATAGACCAGCAGCCGTGTGCCGGGCAAGCGGCCGGCATCGACATAGCGCTGCTTGAGATGCGCTTCGACGCGGGCCAGTGCCATGGTCGACATGCCGACCTGTTCGGGTGACGCAGACGAAGGGCTCAGACTTTGGGACGACGGCATTGCAACATCACTCCGATGTGTGGACGCGGCTCGTTTCTATGGATGAAAATCAGCGGTTGTCCATATGGGTTTGTAGCGCGGCGAGCTTACGTGAAGCTCTGTTTGGTGTATCCTTAAAGATGTAATCGCGTCGCGTTGCTCAGGATGGAATTATGACCCAATTCAATGACACTGAACTCACTGCGGCCGTCATCCAGAGTTTCGACAAGACGTCCGATCCGCGCACGAAATTCCTGCTGCAAGAACTCGTGAAGTCTTTGCACGACTATGTTCGCAAGACCGATCTCACCTTCGGTGAATGGGAAGTGGCGATCGACTTCCTGACCCGCACGGGCCAGAAATGCACGCCGATCCGGCAGGAGTTCATTTTGCTCTCTGACGTGCTGGGCGTCTCGATGCTGGTCGATGCCGTCAACCACAGGGAGCGTGAGGGGGCCACACAGACGACGGTGCTCGGACCGTTCTATGTCGGCGAGCATCCCGTCATGGCGCATGGCGCTGATATCTCTCCGGGCCTCACGGGTGAGCGCATGTTCGTGCAGAGCCGCGTCACCGATCTCGGTGGCAAGCCGCTGGCCGGCGTGCCCGTCGATATCTGGCATGCCGATGATGACGGTTTCTACGACTCGCAGAAGGCCAGCTATGCCACGCAGGGTCCTTCGTCGCGTGCGCGCTTCATCACCGACAGTGATGGCCGGCTGTTCTTCCGCACCATTCTGCCCTGCAGCTATCCGATCCCGACCGACGGACCGGTGGGCGATCTGGTGCTGAAAACGGGACGTCATCCAATGCGTCCGGCGCATGTGCACTTTCTCGTCGCGGCTCCCGGCTACGAACCGCTGATCACTCATGTCTTCATCGAGGGTGACGAATATCTCGACTCCGATGTCGTGTTCGGCGTGAAGGACGATCTGATCGCCACCGTCGAGAACCGCAGCGATGCCTTTATGCCTGATGGTCAGCCTGCCACGGGGCCGTGGCATCTGATGACCTATAATTTCCGGATGAAGCCGGGCGAGGGCACGGTGCCGCAGCCGATGATGCCGGAAAAGGCCGAGGCGTAAGCGATCCCAGCCATCTGCGATCTGCGGTCAGGTCGCGCTCCAGTCGCGTTGCGAGAGTTCCTGCAGCGACTCCAGGAAGAACTGATCGAACAGGAACGGTGTATCGCCGTGTGCGGCCGATGGCGCGATGAGGGTGACCATGCCTAACAGCGCGCGGCCGAGTTCGCCGATGCGCTCGGCAAAGGCCTCGAGCCCGCTGCGATCAGAACTCTCGACGACTGCGTGGAGTGCGCCTTTGGTTTGTGCGATCTGTAGATCGACATCGTCGACGACACGATCGAGAGCATCGATATCGACATCCACAGTGGCAGTGTTGTCTTTGGTCGGTATCAGCGCGTCCTCAAGGACAGCTTTTCGGAACATATGAAGTTGCCGTGCGACATCCTCGAAATGACCGAACGCTGCTGCTGCATTCGCTTCGAGATCGCTTTTGCCCTGAGACAGGATCGCCGCCGCGGAGACCACGGTCGCTGCCTTCAGGGTGCTGATTGCCTTTCGCAGCGACGAGAGGGCAGGTTCGGTGATCACCGAAATGGTCGGCATGAAGCGGTCCGTTCGTTAGAAATTGGACCCGGTTGATAGCACCGATCCACGGGCCGGCACGCCGACGAAGTGGGCAAAATAATACCTCATCATTCGCTGCCTATTCCGCGTGCGTCGCACAATAAATGAGCGTCCCGCAAATTTTCGATGCGCGTGGTTCTCCGCGCTGGTCTTGTTGCCTTTAGGTAAGTGACTGCAATTTATCGAAATTTCCATCAGGCAGCGGTTGGCACGAACTTTGAATAGTTCTTAGCGACGCCATTGTAGCCGTCACAATCAATCACCAGCCAGCATTGCCATCATGGGGCTTCCCCCAGACGCGCCGCTATGTCCGTACGCCTTCGACCGAGGTGCGCTGTGACGAGGGGCCGATGACGGTGCAGGCATCCGAGGCGCGAAAGGACGACAGCAGCACATGACGAAGTCAGAGACCAACAAGCCGGGCCGCAAGATCAGCCGCCGTCAGCTTCTGAAAGCCGGCGCGGGAACCGCTGCCTTGCTCGCGGCCGCCCGACTGAACTTCCCCGGCGGCGCTTTCGCGCAGGATGCCGGGCCCGAAGTGAAAGGCGCCAAGCTCGGCTTCATCGCATTAAGCGATGCCGGCCCGCTATTCGTCGCCAAGGACAAGGGCATGTTTGCCAAATACGGCATGCCCGATGTGGAAGTGTCGAAGCAGGCCTCGTGGGGCACGCTGCGCGACAACATGGTGCTCGGCTCCGAAGGCAACGGCATCGATGGCGCGCATATCCTGACGCCGATGCCCTACCTGATCTCGTCCGGCAAGGTCACCCAGAACAATCAGCCGACGCCGATGTATATCCTCGCGCGTCTCAATCTCGATGCGCAGTGCATTTCGGTCGGCAATGAATATGCCGATCTGAAGGTCGGCCTCGATGTCGCGCCGCTGAAAGCCGCGTTCGAGAAGAAGAAGGCTGCGGGCAAGTCGGTGAAGGTGGCGATGACCTTCCCAGGCGGCACGCATGACCTGTGGATCCGCTACTGGCTGGCCGCCGGCGGCATCGATCCCGACAAGGATGTCGAGACCATCACCGTGCCGCCGCCGCAGATGGTGGCGAATATGAAGGTCGGTACCATGGACGCGTTCTGCGTCGGTGAGCCGTGGCCCGGCCAGCTCGTGCACCAGAAGATCGGCTACACCGCGGTGAACACCGGCGAGATCTGGAACAAGCATCCGGAGAAGTCGCTCGGCATGCGCGCGGCCTGGGTCGACAAGAACCCGAAGGCGGCGAAGGCCATTACCATGGCCATCATGGAAGCCCAGCAGTGGGCCGACAAGATGGAGAACAAGGAAGAGCTCGCCACCATCATGGGCAAGCGGCAGTGGATCAACTGTCCGGTGGAGGACATCCTCGATCGCGCCCGCGGCAAGTTCGACTACGGCACCGGCAAGGTGGTCGAGAACTCGCCGCACATCATGAAGTACTGGAAGGACTTCGCGTCCTATCCGTTCCAGAGCCACGACCTCTGGTTCATGACCGAGGACATCCGCTGGGGCAAATACGAGCCCGGCTTCGACTCGAAGGCGCTGATCGCCAAGGTCAACCGCGAGGATATCTGGCGTGACGCGGCGAAGACCATGGGCGTCGCTGCCGCCGAAATCCCGACCTCGACCTCGCGCGGCAAGGAGACCTTCTTCGACGGTAAGGTCTTCGATCCCGAAAATCCGGCAGCCTACCTTAAGTCGCTCGCCATCAAGCGCGTCGAAGCCTGAGACACACGTTTGGGACCGATGCGGACTAGCTGAAATGACGGAGACAGTGCGATGAACATGCAAGCTATCAAGACGGAGCCGGCAACGGCACTGGCGAAGCCGCCGGTGGCGAGCGTCGCACTGTCTCCCAAGCAGCCGGTAAGTTTCGACAGATACGCCAAGATGGCGAAAGAGACAGCGGCGCGGGTCATCCCGCCGCTGATCGTCGTCCTCCTGCTCGGTGTGATGTGGGAGCTCTTGTGCCGGCGCACTGGCTCAACGCTCCCGCCGCCCTCGAAGGTCTACAAGGACACCAAGGAACTGATCTTCGATCCGTTCTTCGACCATGGTGGTCTGGACAAGGGGCTGTTCTGGCATATCTCGGCGAGTCTCCTGCGCGTGGCTTACGGCTACTCGCTCGCTGCCGTCGTCGGCATCGCGCTTGGCACGCTGGTCGGCCAGTCGGTCTGGGCCATGCGTGGTCTCGATCCGATCTTCCAAGTGTTGCGCACCATTCCGCCGCTGGCCTGGCTGCCGCTGGCACTCGCGGCCTTCCGGGATGGTCAGCCGTCGGCGATCTTCGTGATTTTCATCACCTCGATCTGGCCGATCATCATCAATACCGCGGTCGGCATTCGCAACATCCCGCAGGACTATCGCAACGTCGCCGCCGTCGTGCAGCTCAATCCGGTGGAATTTTTCTGGAAAGTCATGCTGCCGGCGGCTGCGCCCTATATTTTCACCGGTCTGCGCATTGGTATCGGCCTGTCATGGCTCGCAATCATCGCGGCTGAAATGCTGATCGGTGGCGTCGGCATCGGCTTCTTCATCTGGGACGCCTGGAATTCCTCGCATATGAGCGAGATCATTCTGGCGCTGTTCTACGTCGGCATCGTCGGCTTCGTGCTTGATCGCCTGATCGCCGCCCTCGGCAAGCTCGTCACCCACGGCACTTCAGTTAGCTAACAGCTGGGTCAGCTAAGGAGAGATATCATGAAGGCATATCTGAAGCTCGACCACGTCGACAAGGTGTTCACCCGCGGCAAGGTCTCGTCCGAAGTCTTGAAGGACATCAACCTCAGCCTCGGCAAGGGTGAGTATATCTCGATCATCGGCCATTCCGGTTGCGGCAAGTCGACGATGCTCAACATCATTGCCGGCCTGACACGTGCAACGATCGGCGGGGTGATCCTTGAGGATCGCGAAGTCAATTCGCCCGGGCCCGATCGCGCCGTCGTGTTCCAGAACCACAGTCTGCTGCCGTGGCTGACGGTTTATCAGAACGTCCGTCTTGGCGTGGACAAGGTGTTTGCCAAGACCAAGTCCCGCGCCGAGCGCGACGAATGGACGATGCACAATCTCAATCTCGTGCAGATGACGCATGCCAAGGACAAGCGCCCCTCGGAAATCTCCGGCGGCATGAAGCAGCGCGTCGGCATTGCCCGCGCGCTCGCGATGGAGCCGAAGGTTTTGCTGCTTGACGAGCCGTTCGGTGCATTGGACGCGCTGACCCGCGCGCATCTGCAGGACTCCGTGATGGCGCTGCATCAGAAGCTCGGCAACACCATCGTCATGATCACCCATGACGTGGACGAAGCCGTGCTGCTGTCGGACCGCATCGTGATGATGACCAACGGGCCATCAGCGACCATCGGCGAAGTGCTCGATGTGCCGCTCGCACGACCGCGTCAGCGTCTCGAACTGGCGAGTAACCCGGTCTATCTCGACTGCCGCAAGCGCGTGCTCGAATTCCTGTATGAGCGCCACAAGTTCGTCGAAGCCGCGTAAGCATCTTGTTACCTCTTGACTTCCGAGGATAAACCGAATGAATGCGGCTCAGACTTTCCGGATAGCTGCAAATCATGAGTCGTTCGATAGGCCTGACGCGCGAAGAAATCATGCGCGTGCAATCGTCATTCGATCAGATGTGGCCGAACTCCTCGGTCATGGTGGATCTGTTTTATGCCCGGCTGTTCGAGACATTGCCGGAAACGCGCCCGCTGTTTCGCGGCGACATGGCGCAGCTCAAGCACAAGTTCATCGCAACGCTTGCAGTGATCGTCGGCAGTCTCGACAATATCACAGGTCTGTTGTCGGTGATCGGCAAGCTCGCGAAAGACCATGTGCATTATGGCGTGGAAGCCGCGCACTACGAGTCTGTCGGCGAGGCACTGTTCTGGAGTCTGGGGCAGGGGCTTGGCGAGCGCTGGACGCCCGAGGTCGAAGCCTCGTGGCACAAGGTCTACAATTTCCTGGCGGCGCGCATGATTTCTGCGGCCTATCACTAGAACCGCATCGCATTTTATCGCGCGCTGAACATTTGCTCACGCGGCGCGACACACAAGCTCACCTTCCACTGCAAGGAGAGTTAGCATGAATGCGTCCGACGTCGCCCTGGTTCAGGATAGTTTCAAGAAAGTCGCGCCGATTTCCGATGTGGCTGCGGAATTGTTCTACGGCCGTCTCTTCGAGGTTGCTCCGCAAGTGAGACCGATGTTTCGCGGCGACATGAAGGAGCAGGGTCGCAAATTGATGGCGACGCTTGGCGTCGTCGTCATCGGCCTGACGCGACTCGAAACTGTATTGCCTGCAGCGAGCGCGCTCGCCAAGCAGCACGTGGCCTATGGCGTAAAGGCCGAACACTATCCGATCGTTGGCGGTGCGCTGCTGTGGACCCTGGAGAAGGGCCTCGGCGACGCCTGGACGCCCGAACTCGCAGCAGCCTGGACCGCGGCCTATGGCACGCTGTCCGGCTACATGATTTCTGAAGCCTACGGCACAGCGCAGGCGGCCGAGTAAGGATATGACGTGAGCGAGCCGCTGGTCATCATTGGTAACGGAATGGCAGCGGCTCGGCTTGTCGACGAGCTGGCGAAATGCGCGCTCGGTCGATACGCCATCGCCGTCATCGGAGACGAACCGCGGCTCGCCTACAATCGCGTGTTGCTGTCGTCGGTGCTGGCTGGTGAGGCAACATCCCAGGAGATCGAGCTGAAGCCCGCTGCCTGGTGGCGCGACCGCGGCGTCACGCTGAAATACGGCGCAACGGCGACCGCCATCGATATGGCCGCGCGCGAGGTCACGACATCCACCGGCAAACATGTGCCGTTCTCAAAACTCGTCATCGCCACCGGTTCATCTGCACTGCGTCTGCCGGTGCCCGGTGGTGATCTCAAGGGCGTGCATGTGTTCCGCGACAGCCGCGACGTGGACCTGCTGCTCGAACTCGCTGCGCAGAAGAAGCGTGTCGTCGTGGTCGGTGGCGGCCTGCTGGGTCTCGAAGCTGCCTATGGTCTCGCCAAGGCGGGCGCTGATGTCACACTGATCCATCTGATGGACCGGCTGATGGAACGCCAGCTCGATGCACCTGCAGCGAACCTCCTGAAAACGCTGGTCGAGCGCAAGGGCGTCAGGATTTTGCTCAATGCCAATACGGCGCGTATTCATGGCAGCGATTGTGTCGAGAGCGTCGAACTGGCCGATGGCCGCACGCTTGATGCGGATGCGGTGATCTTTGCGGCCGGTATCCGGCCCAACACGTCGCTCGCCAAGGAAGCGGAAATCCCGGTCAATCGCGGCATTGTCGTCAACGACCAGATGGCAACCGGCACCGACAACGTCTTCGCACTCGGCGAATGCGCCGAGCATCGCGGCACCTGCTATGGCCTCGTCGAACCCGCTTACGAACAGGCCAGGGTTTTGGCGCGCCATCTCGCGGGCAAGGCCGCTACCTATACGGGCAGTGTGCTCTCTACCAATCTCAAGGTCTCCGGCGTCAGCGTTTTCTCCGCTGGAGATTTCATGGCGGGCGAAGGCAGCGAGACGCTGCTGCTCAACGATGTCCGCCGTGGCACCTATAAGAAGCTGGTGATCGCAGATGGCGCGCTCACTGGCGCCGTGCTGGTCGGCGATACGCAGGATGCGCTGTGGTATCTCGAACTGATCCGCAGCGCCGCTGATATTTCCGATATCCGCGCCGAGATGATGTTCGGTCGCGCATTCGCCGTCCGCGCGGAGGCGGCGTGATGAACGCGGTCGATCCGCATTTGCACGCCACGCGCACCACATGCCCGTACTGCGGCGTCGGTTGCGGTGTGCTGGCGACGCCGGACGGCAACGGCGGCGCAGCGATTGCGGGCGATCCCGCGCATCCCGCCAATCTCGGCCGGCTCTGCTCGAAAGGATCGGCGCTCGGCGAAACGCTGAGCCTCGACGAGCGCCTGCTGCATCCGATGATGCGCGGCGACGACGGCGAGATGGTGCAGGTCGCCTGGGGCGATGCGCTGGATCATGTCGCCGAGGGATTTCGGAAGGTCGTCGCCGAACATGGCCCCGGTGCCGTGGCGTTTTATCTTTCCGGCCAGTTGCTGACCGAGGATTACTACGTCGCCAACAAGCTGATGAAGGGTTTTCTCGGCAGCGCCAATGTCGATACCAATTCGCGGCTCTGCATGGCGTCGTCCGTGGCTGGCCACAAGCGCGCGTTCGGCGCCGATACGGTGCCGGGGTGCTATGAGGATCTCGACCAGGCCGATCTGCTGGTGCTGGTTGGCTCCAATGCCGCCTGGTGCCACCCGGTGCTGTATCAGCGCATGCTGGCCAACAAGAACAACCGCGGCGCGCGCATCGTCGTGATCGATCCGCGCCGCACCGACACGGTTGGCGATGACGATCTGTTTCTCGGCCTGAAGCCCGGCACTGATACCGCGTTGTTCAGCGGGCTGTTCGCCTATCTTGCCGATAACGGGGCGCTCGATCGCAGCTATATCGATGGGCATACGTCAGGCTTTGACGACGCGCTGGCGCGGGCTAGAGCCATCGCCGGCAGTGTGGCGGCGACAGCAAAGGCGACCGGACTCGACGAGATCGATGTCGCGACCTTCTTTCAGATGTTCAAGGCGACGCCGCGTGTAGTCACGCTGTATTCGCAGGGCGTCAACCAGTCGGCGCAGGGCACCGACAAGGTCAATGCGATCCTCAACTGCCATCTGGCCACCGGCCGCATCGGTAAGCCCGGCGCGTCGCCGTTCTCGCTGACCGGCCAGCCGAATGCCATGGGCGGCCGCGAGGTCGGCGGCCTCGCCAATCAGCTTGCAGCCCATATGGGCTTCACGCCTGTCGATATCGACCGTGTGCGCCGCTTCTGGAAGGCGCCGCATATCGCCACCCATGAAGGCCTCAAGGCCGTGCAGATGTTCGAAGCCATCGGTCGCGGCGAGATTCGGGCGTTGTGGGTGATGGGCACCAATCCCGCGGTGTCGCTCCCGGATGCCGATGCCGTGCGCGCGGCGCTGAGCAAGCTCGATCTGTTCGTGGTGTCGGAGAATGTGCGCTCCAATGACACCGTGAATGCCGGTGCGCATGTGTTGCTGCCCGCACTGGCCTGGGGCGAGAAGTCCGGCACGGTGACGAATTCCGAACGCCGCGTGTCGCGGCAGCGCTCGTTTCTGCGCGCGCCTGGCGAGGCACGGCCGGACTGGTGGGCGCTGAGCGAAGTCGCCAAGCGCCTGGGTTATGGCGCGTCTTTTGCCTACACATCGGCTGCCGAGATTTTTCGCGAGCACGCGGCCCTTTCGGCCTTCGAGAACAATGGCAACCGCGATTTCGATATCGGCGGATTGATGAAGGTCTCGGATGAGGCCTTCGACACCATGGCCCCGGTGCAATGGCCGGTGCGCGAGGGGACCACGAAGCCGCAGGCGCGTTTCTTTGCCGATGGCCAATTCTACGCCAATGACCGGCGCGCGCGTTTCATCGCGCCGGAGGCGCCGGAGCTGCGCACGCAGGTGTCGATCGAGCGCCCGCTACGTTTGAACACTGGCCGCGTTCGCGATCAGTGGCACACGATGACGCGCACGGGTCTCAGCCCGCGGCTCGGCCAGCATATTCCGGAGCCCTTCGTCGAGATCCATCCCGACGATGCTGCGCAGTTCGCCGTCGTCGATGGCGGCCATGCGCGGCTGACCACCGATTATGGCGAATGCGTGCTGAAAGTCCTTGTCAGCGAACGCCAGCAGCGCGGCATGCTGTTCGCGCCAATCCACTGGAACGACGAGACCGCGGGCTTCGCGCGTGTCGGCGGGCTTGTCGCGCCGATCACCGACCCGTTCTCCGGTCAGCCCGAGAACAAGGCGACGCCGGTGGCGATCGCACCTGCGGTGTTTGCGCAGCGTGGCTTCGTGCTGTCGCGTAGTCCGCTGGAGATGCCGTTCGGTGTGCAATGGGCGCGTGTCGCGGTCACGGGCGGCGTCGGCTATCTGCTCTCGGACAATACCGATGTCGAGACCTGGCAGAATTGGCTGAAGCCGTTGCTGGGCGATGATGCCGCTGAATACGAAGACGCGGGCCAAGGTGTGTATCGCGCGGTGTCGTTCAAGGATGACCGTATCGAGACCTGTCTGTTCATCGGCCCGACGCAGGGGGCGCTCTCCTGGGACGCCGTGAAGGAATTGTTCGCCGCCGAGACCGTCAGCGACGACCAGCGCCGTACGCTGCTCTCTGGAAAGTCCGCAGATGGTGCTGCGAGTGCAGGACCCATCGTCTGTGCCTGCTTCGGCGTCGGCCGCAACACCATCTGCGACACAATTGCAGCAGGGGCTGGAACTGCCGCCGAGATCGGAACTAGGCTCAAAGCGGGCACCAATTGCGGCTCGTGTATACCGGAGCTGAAGCGCCTGATTGCCGCGAGCGAAACGGCACCGGATGAGCAGAGGAAGGTGGCGGCTGCGAATTGAGCGTGGGCCTTTCAGCCGTCATTGCGAGGAGCGAAGCGACGCGGCAATCCAGAGGGCCGCAAGCGAAGACTGGATTGCTTCGTCGCAAGGGCTCCTCGCAATGACGTGGAGGGGCCCTTGCGTCACTTCACCGCGCCCGCGGTCAGTCCGGCAACAATCTGCCTTTGTGCAAACATCGTCAGCAGCAGCACCGGCAGCGTGACGATGAGGGCGGCCGCCGCCAGCGGTCCCCAACTCAACTGATCGAACGAGATCATGTTGTAGACCGCGACCGGCAGTGTCCGCGTTTCCCGCCCCGCCAGCACGATGCCGAACACGAAATTGTTCCAGGAGAAAATCACCGAGAGGATGAAGGCAACGGCGATGCCGGAGCGCGCGATCGGCAGCGCGACGTGACGGAACACCTGCCAGCGGGTGGCACCGTCGATGATGGCGGATTCCTCGAGCTCCATCGGTGTCGTCTCGAAATAGCCGATCATGATCCAGATCACGATCGGCACTGTCACCACGAGGTGGATGATGATCTGCGGCCACAACGTGCCGAGCAGGCCGAGCCATTGGAACAGCAGGAATAGCGGGATCAGGTAGGACAGGCCGGGCGTGATGCGCGCGATGAGGATCACGATGGCGGATTTGCGCGCGCGCATGCGCGCGATGCCGTAACCGGCAGGCACGCCGATGATGAGAGCAAACAAGGTCGCCGAGCCGGTAACAATCAGCGTGTTGAAGAAATAGGTCATGAACCGCTTGGATTCGATGACGGCGGCGTAATTGCCCCAATTGATGCGGTCGGGGATGAAGACCGGCGGATAGGAGGCGTTGTCGATCTCGAATTTCAGTGACAGCGACAACATCCAGAGGAAGAACAGCACCGCCGGTGAGACGATGACGATGAAGGCGAAAGTCAGGCCGAGTTTGTTGAGAAAGTCCCGCATGATCAGGCACTGCCTCCGGCTTCGTTCCAGTGAGTGCGCTGGCGCAAATGCAAGAGCGCGCCGGCGAGCGCGACGATAAGCGCGAAGAATACGACCACGATCGCGGAGGCGTAGCCGACGTCGTAATAGACGAAAGCGACGCTGTAGAGATACAGGTTGATGGTTTCCGAGGCGCTGCCGGGGCCGCCTTGCGTGATCGCGAAGATGATGTCGAAACTCTTCACGGCGTCGATCATGCGGATCATCGCCGCGATGAACAGGAAGGGCATGATCATCGGCAGCGAGATGTATCGGAAGGTCTGCCACGGTGTCGCGCCGTCGATCTGGGCGCTTTCATAGGGCTCGGTCGGAATGGCGCTGAGGCCGCCGAGCACGATCAACATGACCAGCGGCGTCCATTGCCACGTCTCCACCAGCACCAGCGACGGGATCGCGGTGGCGGGATGGAACACCCAGAGCGATGGCGGCAGGCCGAACAGCGACAGCAGATAGTTCAGCACGCCGAGCTGCGGGTGGAACATCATCGTCCACACCAGTGCGATGGCAACCGGTGTCGCCATCATCGGCAGGATGAAGAGCCCGCGGAAGAAGCCGCGCAGTGGAAACTTGTTGTTGAAGATCACTGCCGCCAATGTGCCGAGGATCAGCGGCAGCGCGACTGACAGCGCCGTATAGACCAGGGTGTGCCCCACGGATTCCACGAAACGCGCATCGCTTGGCAGCCTGAGATAATTGGCGAAGCCGACGAAGGTCGGCGCTTGGCCGACCTTCCATTCGTGCAGGCTCATCCAGATCGTATAGACCCACGGGAAGATGATGACCGCCATGACGACGATCATCGCTGGAATCACGAACGGCCAATAGGAAATTGGCCGCCACTCGTTCTTCTTCGCAGTCGCCGTTTCGGCCGCGACCGTTGCGGTCGTTTTGGCGACTGCCTTTCCCGCTGTCAGTTCACTCACGATTTTTCGCTGCGCTCCAGAATCGGCCGGAACTGTTCGTGGGCTTTCTTCAGCTCGGTAGCCGGATCTGCGCCTGCCAGGGTCGCGGTGACGGCGGCACCGACAAGATCGCGGAATTCGGCGACGGGTACGATGACCGGCAGGCCGAGCTTGCTGATCTTGGCCGAGGCGATCACCGAATCCAGCCACTCCTGGTTCTTCACGCCCTTGCGCACCGTCTCGTCATTGAGGATCGAGTTGCGGAACGGCACGCCGCCGCCGCTCTGCAACAGCCGGGCGCCCATGGTCTTCGACACCGCCCACTGGCAATAGAGATAGGCGGCTTCCTTCTTGGTCGAGGTCTTGGCGATGCCGATGCCGTCGCCATAGGCGGCGGAGAATTGCCCTTTCGGTCCGGCGGGCACGACGGTGTAACCGATCTTGCCGACCACGCGCGACGCATTGGGATCCTCGATCGGCGGTGCCCAGCCGACGCCGTCGATCCACATGGCCGCGCGGCCCTGCGTCAGCGACGCCATCGACTCCATCCAGTTGAAGCCGGCGACGCCGGGAGGCGCCGTCTTGGTGAGGAGGCGTTGATACATCTTGGTCGCTTCGATCGCCTCGGGCCCATCGGTCAGGATGTTGCCCTTGGCGTCGAGAAATTCGCCGCCATAGTTCAGGAAGAAGTTGGTCCACAGCGTCATGTTGGCGTTGCGGAGCCCCCGGCCGGTGAAGCCGTAGATGCCGTTGGCGGGATCGTTGAGTTTTTCTGCAGCTACCGCCATCTCATCCATGGTCTTCGGAACTGCGACGCCCTTCTTGGCGAACATTTCCTTGTTGTAGTACAGGATGAAATAGTCGACCGACCACGGCAGCGAGTGCATCTCGCCCTTGTCGTTCTGGGCGAATTGCAGGCCGCCGGCGGAGAAGTCTTCCACCTTCAGGTCCGGCGCCGTCAGGTTCGGATCCTTCATGAAGCCGGTGAGATCGGCGAGCCAGCCGGCCTTTTCGAACTGGCGCTTCTGGACGTGGTAGCTGACATGCACGACGTCGAAGCTAGGCTTGCCGGAGGTGAGCTCGATCACGGCCTTCTGGCGCTGCTGTTGCTCCGGGATCACTTCGGATTCGACCTTGATGCCGGTCAGTTCCGTGAATTCGGAGGCGTATTTCTGCAGCAGTTCGCCGCGCGGACCCTTGATCAGATTGGCTTCAATCGTGGTGCCTGCGTACTTCTTCCAGGCGGGATCGGCGAAAGCTGGAATGCCGGTGAGGCCAAGCGCGCTGGTGGCGAGCGCCCCCTGCACAAAGGCACGACGTGTCGGGCCGTAAAGAGCCATGTGTCATCCTCCCTCGAGCCGCCTTGACCGGCGGTGATTTTATGGTCGCTCCCCGTGGACCGGAGATGCGCCTGAGGGATCGTAACACGATGGACTGGGGCGACAAGGCCACGCGTCGGGTTGTCAGACAACTTTGCACCCGTTGTCCTCGCCGGCTTGATCTGCGTTCCCGGTCGGCACCGACGCGCTGGCTCAAGGCAGGGTGGTGACGGCGAGGCAGGACGTGATACCTCAGTCGTTAGACGAATGCCTGCGGTCCAACGCCAAAACGCTCGGATAGGAGCCTGATCTGACGCACATTCAGGTCACGTTTCCCACTGAGGATTTCTGACACAACGCCCTGGCTTCCAACTTCGGGCAAGTCGCCCTGGCTGAGGCCGTGCTGATCCATCAGAAAACGCAACATGTCGGCTGGCGATATTGTTTTGGGCGAAGAATGCGCGTCTTCATAATCGGCAATCAGTTCGCCGAGGAGGCTAACGAGTGCCGACAGCGGATTGCCCTCATCGGCGCCGCCTGCATCGAGGAGTGCATTCATCGCAGCCGTCGCTGTCTTGCAGGCACGCTTTGATCTGATCGTTTGAAGCGGAATGCGCGCTGAAATGGCGCTCAGATGCTCGGCGAGATCATCGACGTCCGCACGGGTCAGCGTCATGGTTTCCATGCGTCGTACTCCTTGTGTGTGAACACGTGCCTGACATACAGGCGTTGTTTATCGAAATGGATGGCGGCAACGATACGGAATTTATTGCCCCCGATATCGAAAACGTAATACGGGCCGACACGATCGATGGCGTTGAAAGTCGCCTTCATCTCAGCGAAATTCTTGAATAAGCGCGATTCCACGATCTTGCGCCACGCCTGCAGCGGTATCGATGCCGCGGAATGCGTGGCGGAGAAGCTCACCAATGCGCTGTTTGAGATAACCCGCATGCAGCTGCAAAATATCTCAATTTGAGATATTTTGCAAGGCCGTCCGCTGCGCTGCTCAGTCCTTGACGTCGCGGCCGAGCCGACGCGAGATCGCATTGGTGCAATCGAGCAGAGCCTTGGCGATTGGGCTGTTCCAGTTGACGTCGAAGGTGCCCACCGCGCCCATGGCGGTCACGGCGAGAACCACCGCGCCGCTATGATCGAACACCGGTGCGGAGAAGGCATTAACGCCGCGCAGGGGTTCGCCAACGGCGCGGGCCAGCCCGCGCGTGCGAATGTCGGCGAGGATCTTGTCGATGGCCGGGCCTTTTATCTTCCGGTTCGGGTCGTAGCCGATCGAGAGCCGATCGAGATTCTCGGTGAGCGCGGCATTGATGGTTGCAGGTGGCATGAATGCCGCGAATATCCGCCCTGTCGCAGTCTCGAGCAGCGACACCGTGGAGCCCACACGCATGGCGATATGCACAGGGTGGCTGGGCTCCTCCATGCGCACCACGGTCGGTCCATGGGTACCCCAGATCGCCAGCGAGACGGCGTGGTCGATGGTGCCGGCCAATGCCGTGATGGCCGGCGTTGCAACGCGGACGGCCGACAGGCGACGCAGCGTCACGATGCCGAGCTCAAGGGCAAGTGCGCCGAATTCATAACGGCCGGTGGACGGGTCCTGCTCGATCAGGCCGATGCGGGAGAAACTGGCAAGATAGGGATGGGCCTTGGCTGGCGACATGCCGGCCTCGCGGGCCAGATCCCGCAGCATCATCGGTTCCCCATTGCGCACCAGCGCTTGCAGCAATTCACCCCCGACCTCGATCGACTGAATACCGCGACTCTCTTTAGCCATGCTTGCCCCAAACCAGTGCCGCGGACACTACACGGCCAGGAAGCCTCCATCCACTGGCAAGGTCACGCCCGTGACATAGGACGCCATGGGGGAGGCAAGGAAGACCACGGGGCCGATCAGCTCATCAGGCTGGCCAACGCGCCCCATTGGCGTGCGGCCGAGGAAGCCGGCCAGCCGCGCCGGATCGTTGCGCGTCGCTTCGGTCATGGCCGTCTCGATCACGCCCGGCGCAATGGCGTTGACGCGCACGCCGTCCTCGGCGACTTCGCGCGCCAGCGCTTGCGTCAGAAGCTTCACGCCGCCCTTGGAGGGCGAATAGCCGAGCGTATCGGCGACCCCGACAAAAGAGGCGATGGAAGCAAGATTGATCACGCTGCCGCGTCGCGCGCGCAAGGCGGGCAGGAAGGCATGGGTGACGTTAAACACGCCGTTGAGGTTGACGTCGAGTACGCGCCGCCAGTTCTCTACCGCGCGCTCAGAATCGATGCCCTCGCGAATGATGATGCCGGCATTATTGATCAGGATCGAAATGTCGCCGGCGCTCGCCTTGACGGATTGTGCGAGCTGTCGGCAGGCATCGACGTCCGTGACGTCGAGATGGTGATGCCACGATCGCCGCCCTGTGGCCGCAATATCGTTCGCGGTGCGCGCAACACCGTCGCGGTCGATGTCGGTGACAACGACATCGGCGCCATGTGCAGCCAGACCCAGCGCAATCGCATGACCGTTGCCAGCGGCAGCGCCCGTTACAAGCGCCAATTGCCCCTTCAGCAGATCGGGTGCGAAGCTGGCCATCATGCCGCCTTTACCGGTGTGCCGGCGAGGTGGCGGCCGGCGATATAGCCGAAGGTGAGCGCGGGGCCGAGCGTGATACCCGCGCCGGGATAATTGCCGCCCATGATGCTCGCCATGTCGTTGCCGGCCGCATAGAGGCCGTTGATGACCTGACCGCCGGCATCGAGCGCGCGTGCCTGCGCATCGGTCCTGATGCCGGCATAAGTGCCGAGATCGCCGATCACCATTTTGATGGCATAGAACGGCCCCTGTTCGATCGGCGCGACGCAGGGGTTGGGCCCGTGGTTGGCGTCGCCCTGATAGCGGTTATAGGCGCGGGAGCCCTTGCCATAGGCGGGATCGCGGCCTTCGGCTGCGGTGTTGTTGAATTTGGCGACGGTGGTGACGAATCCAGCAGCGTCGATGCCCGCCTTGCCCGCGAGCTCTTCGAGCGTGTTGCCCTTGATGAGATAACCGGAATTCAGATACTGGCCGATCGGCATCGGGAAGGGCGGCACGGCGCCGAGCCCGTATTGGCGCAAGGCGCGGTGGTCGCAAACGAGCCAGGCCGCGATTTCCTCGCCGGGCTTCGCCGCC
Source organism: Tardiphaga sp. 37S4 (assembly GCF_021044645.1). Taxonomy (NCBI): domain Bacteria; kingdom Pseudomonadati; phylum Pseudomonadota; class Alphaproteobacteria; order Hyphomicrobiales; family Nitrobacteraceae; genus Tardiphaga; species Tardiphaga sp. 37S4. The sequence continues at coordinate 1,107,125 of NZ_CP088008.1, forward strand.
TTCATCATCTGCTGGACGAAGGCGTGATAGGAATTGCCTTCGTTGGCGAAGCGGGCGCCATCGCGCATCACGGCAATCACACCCGGTTTGGCGCGGTCAATGAAATGAGGCATCACACCCTTGCTGCCATCCTTGCGGTGGGTGACTGAGACAGGCACCCAGGCAGCGGCATTCGGCAATGAATCTTCGACACGGCCGCCGACGGACTCGGCCAGACGAAGACCGTCGCCGGTATTGCCGATCGGGCCGGGCGAATAGTGCTCTCGGCCAGTCGGCGCATGCGGGAACATCGCCTTGCGCCGTTCGGTGTCATGCGGGAAGCCGCCGCATGCGAGCACTACGCCGCGGCGTGCGAAGATGCGGATGCGCTTGCCGTTGCGCTCGATGATGGCGCCGCGGACCGCGCCGTTCTCGATGATCAGTTCACGCACCGGGGACGATAGCCAGAGCGGGATCTTGAGGTCGAAGGCGGATTTGGCGAGCCGGCCGGCGAGTGCGTTGCCGTTGGTCAGTGTCATGCCGCGGCCATAGCGCAGCACGTTCATGAAATGCTTCGACAGCCGCTTGGCTACATAGATCGCCGAGGTCAGTGACTTCGTCGCGCGCATGAAGTGGATGATGTCCTTGCCGGAGCCAAGCATGATTCCGAACACCGTCAGTTCGGGCAGGGGCGCGCCGATATCTTTGATATGTTCGCCGAGCTCACGCCCGTCGAACGGCCGGGCCACCATGGAACGGCCGCCCTGTTTGCCGCCGGGCGCTTCGGCGTCGTAGTCGGGAAAAGTCAGCGGCATGTCGAAGCGCACCGCCGTTTTGGAGGTGAAGAAGTCGATCGCCTCAGGGCCTGCGGCGAGAAACGCATCCACGCGTGCGGCATCGTAGCTGTTGCCGGCTTCATGGCGCAGATAGGTGCGTGCCTCGTCGGGGCCCTCATTGATGCCCCAGGCGCGCGCCAGCGACGTGCCGGGAATCCAGAGCCAGCCGCCGGAGCGCGCGGTCGTGCCACCGAACCGCGGCTCCTTTTCGACGATTAGGACATCGAGCCCGCTATGTTTAGCGGTGATCGCCGCCGACATGCCGGAGCAGCCGGAGCCGGCGACCAGTACGTCGCATTCATAGAGCTCGATATTCGCTTTGGGATCAGCAGCCATGAGACCTTACTTCTTCAGCAATGGGCATTTCGATTCAGTGACGGGCCGGAACGCGTCATCGCCCTTCACGGTCTTGACGATGTCGAGATAGTCCCACGGCTCTTTGGATTCCGACGGCTTCTTGACGCGGGCCAGATACATGTCGCGAATGACGCGGCCGTCCTCGCGCAGCTTGCCGCCATGCACGAAGGTGTCCTCGATGGGCAGTTCGCGCATCTTGGCCATCACCTTGGCCGGATCGTCGGTGCCGGCAGCCTTGATGGCCTGGAGATAGTGCAGCACCGAGCCATAAACGCCGGTCTGGATCATGGTCGGCATCACCTTGGTGCGGTCGAAGAACTTCTTCGACCAGGCGCGCGTCTTGTCGTCCATGTTCCAGTAGGACGCGGTTGTCAGGTATGTGCCCTGAGCCGCTTCCAGCCCGATGGCATGCACGTCCGTGTCGAACATCAACAGGCCGACCAGTTTCTGGCCGCCCTTGACGAGACCGAACTCGCCGGACTGCTTGATCGAATTGTCAGTGTCCTGGCCGGCATTGGCGAAGGCGACGACTTCGGCCTTCGAGTTCTGCGCCTGCAGCGCGAAGGACGAGAAATCGGCGGTATTGGTCGGATGGCGAACGCCGCCCAGCACCGTGCCGCCGCTCGCCTTGATGAAGCGCGTTGCGTCCTGTTCAAGCTGATTGCCGAAGGCGTAGTCGGCGGTGATGAAGAACCATGACTTTCCACCGCCGGCGACCACAGCAGAGGCAGTCACCTTCGCAAGCGCATAGGTGTCGTAGGTGAAGTGGACCGTGTTGGGGCTGCACAGCTCATCCGTGAGCGTGCTTGCGCCGGGGCCGGACAGCAGCGCGATCTTGTTGCGGTCCTTCGCCAGATTATGAACTGCGATGGCGATGGCGGAGTTCGGGATATCGACAACGGCATCGACCTTGCCGGCGTCGAACCAGTTGCGCGCGATCTGGATGCCGACGTCAGACTTCATCTGATGATCGGCGCTGATGATCTCGATCGGTTTCCCGAGAACGGTTGGGCCGAATTCCTCGAGCGCCATCTTCGCGGCTTCAACCGATCCAGGGCCGCTGTTGTCGCGCCCCCAGCTTGAGAGATCGGTAAGGACACCGATGCGAACGACGTCGTCGGAGACCTGAGCGGAGGCAGTGGATGTCCAAAGCGTGAGCGCGGCTGCGCACACCAGGAACTGGCGTGTCATCTGTTTCTCTCCCCAATGCGGCCTCGTGTCGGGCCATTCATTCTATGTTTTCGACAAATTAGATATTGGCGAAAAGGTTTGTCAATGGCGAATGTGTGAATGCGCACGTATCGGCATGCGCGGCGATGCCGCTCGTGCGGCGCAGCATCAAATCAATTGAAGAGGGAACCGAACTATCCGAATGACGGGTTGAAGCTATTGCCGCCTGTGGCTCGCATTCACCGCAATTGCCGCAGCCGCGGTACGGTTCTCGACGCCAAGTTTGGCGTAGATCTGCTCAAGATGCTTGTCGACGGTGCGCGGTGAGAGGCCGAGTATCTGCGCGATATCGCGGTTGCTCTTGCCCTTGCTGAGCCAGGATAGCACTTCGCCCTCGCGGCCCGTGAGGCCAAGCTCCTTGCTGAATTCGGCGGGAGCGGTTGGTGCGTTCTCCTTGGCGAGACGCAGCAAGAATTCGTCGGAGCCGACTTTCCCCATATATTGCAGACGCAGCAGCTCGTTGCTCGGAAAGCCCGATGACGGTGCCGGCTTGGCGCCCGACCGCTGCATCTGTTCGAGCCACTGCATCATGACTGGTGGCAGCAGCAATTCATCATTGGGGGCGGCGATCAGGTGATCGCTGAGCAATTTCTGCGCCTGCGGCGTCGCCCACAGGATATTGCCCTTGCCGCTCACCGCGAGAAGGAAACGCCCGGAGACATCCAGCGCCGTGCGTGCACTTTGCGTGAGCCGTGCATTGGCGAGATGCACGCGGATACGCGCCAGCATTTCCTCGATGATGATCGGTTTGGTGACGTAGTCGACGCCGCCGGCCTCGAGCCCGCGCACGATGTGTTCGGTCTCGGACAGACCGGTCATGAAAATCACGGGCACGTCGCCGAGGCCCGCGTCGCGCTTCAGCCGGCGACAGGTTTCGAAGCCGTCGATCCCGGGCATGACGGCATCCAGCAGGATGATGTCCGGCGTGATCTGCTCGACAATGCGCATGGCGGCGGCGCCGTCCATGGCGACCATCACGGTCATGCCGGCGCCATCGAGCGCGTCGGTCAGTAGCCGCAATGTTTCCGGCGAGTCATCGACCACCAGCGCGACGTCGCGTTTTTTCGATTCAGTGGTCATAGGTGTACAGCGTCTTCAAGGTGGCCATGTATTGATCGAGGTCGAAGCGGTCGATCAGCGAACGCATCTGGGCGACGAAGTCGGCATGTTCGGGGTGCTCATTGCCGATCTCGTCGAGCTTCAACTGGATGGCGCGAATGTGCCCCATCTGCCCGAGGCTAATGAGTTCCTCTACATGATGCACGGGCGGCCGTGTGCCGCTGGTGGGTGTCCATTGCGGTAGCGGTGCCACTTCGTCGCGTTCGTATTGCCATTCGATCTTCAGGAGTTGTCCGATCTGTTCGAGCAGGCGCGGCAGTTCGATGGGCTTCATCAGATAGCCGTCATGGAATGGCTGGGCGAGCGGCGTGCCATGGGCTTCCAGCGCACTGGCCGAGACCATCAGGATACGCGCTTGATGGTGGCCCGACGACCGTAGCTTCTCCGCGACGGTCCAGCCGTCCATACCGGCCATGGAAATATCCAGCAGGAACAGGTCCGGGCGGCAATGCTGGGCGAGGCTGAGGCAGGCCTGGCCATCCGGCGCGCTGAGCAGGATGAAGCCCAGCGGCGTCAGCACCTGACGCAAGAGGTCGCGCTGGGTGGGATCGTCGTCGGTCACGAGAATGGTCTTTCTGATACCGTGATAGCCATAGATCGGCGCATCCACCGGCGCGATGCGGGTGGGATTGGTCACCTCGGAGAGCAGCATCTTGACGCGGAAGGTGCTGCCGGTGCCGACCTCGCTGCTAACACGGATATCGCCGCCCATGACGCCGGCGAGCAGTTTGGAAATCGTGAGGCCGAGGCCGGTGCCCGTGTGCGGCTGCGCAGCGCCAAGCGCGCCGCGTTCGAAGGGTGCGAAGATGCGTTCGAGATCGTCGGGACGAATGCCAGGTCCGGTATCGATGATCTCGAATTCGGCGACCGGGCTGCGATAGTGGATCACGAACTGCACGCTGCCGGCCTGTGTGAACTTGATCGCGTTGGAAAGCAGATTGATCAGGATCTGGCGCAGCCGCTTCTCGTCGGCATAGACGACGGTCGGCAGGATGTTCGGCCGTCGGAATACGAAGTCGATGCCCTTGGCTGCGGCCTGCAGGCGGAACATGCCGACCAGCTGATCGAGGAAATCGGTGAGACGAACTTCGTCGCGCGAGAGATAAAGGCGCCCCGCCTCGATCTTGGAAATATCCAGAATGCCGTCGATCAGCCCCGAGAGATGATCGGCGCTGCGCTTAACGACACGCACCTGATCGCGCGGGCGGGTCTGTAGGCTCTCGTCCTGTTCCAATAGCTGCGCATAGCCGCTGATCGCATTGAGCGGCGATCGGAGCTCGTGGCTGAGGCCGACCACATAGCGGCTCTTGGCGAGATTGGCGGATTCGGCGACTTCCTTGGCGCGCTGCAATTCGGCGTCGGTGCGCTTGTGCGCGTCGATTTCCTGCATCAGCAGGGTGGTCTGCCGCTTGGTTTCGGCCTCCGCCGCGCGACGGCTTTGCTTGGCCAGCACGAATAGCCATGCCACCACGCCGATGATGATCGCCAGCGCGAAGAACACTTTCCACAGCACTTCCGAGACCTGCGCACTGTCTCCCGGCGATGCGGCGGAGGTCTGCAGATAGATCAGTCCGAGCGTCAGGCCGACGAGACCGGCAGCGATCATGAACACGCCAAGATAATGGCCGAGCTGCGAATTGAGCCGGGCCAGGATCGGCTCCGGCAGCAATTTGCCGAACGTCGCCGACATCTGTGCGTCGATCCGCGCATGCGGCTTGCAGAGATCGTGGCAACGCGCGTCGAGCGAGCAGCACAGTGAGCAGATCGGGCCGGCATAGGCCGGGCAGTGGGCCATGTCCTCGGGCTCGAACGAATGTTCGCAGATACAGCATTGGATCGCTGCCATGTTCTGCCAGGCGCGCTTCGGCTTGCGGGCAATGTAGTATTTCCCGCCAGTCGCGAAGGCGATGATGGGGGCGGTCACAAGCGCGGTAAGCAAGGCTACGAACGGCGACAGCGCCTTGGCCGTGGGCCCGAACAATCCATAGAAGGCGCTGACCGACATCACGGTTGCTGCCAGCATCGCGCCGACGCCGACCGGGTTGATGTCGTAGAGATGCGCGCGCTTGAACTCCATCTGCCGCGGGCGCAGCCCGAGCGGCTTGTTGATGACCAAGTCAGCAACGAGTGCGCCGACCCAGGCAATCGCAACGTTGGAATACAGCGCCAGCGTCTGCTCCAGCGCCTTGTAGACGCCGATTTCCATCAGTAGCAGCGCAACCAGTACGTTGAACACCAGCCAGACCACGCGGCCGGGATGACTGTGGGTGAGGCGCGAGAAGAAGTTCGACCAGGCGATGGAGCCCGCATAGGCGTTGGTGACGTTGATCTTGAGCTGCGACAGGATCACGAAGGTTCCTGTCAAAGCCAGCGCCAGATCAGGCTGCGACAGCACATAGCGAAACGCTTCGAGATACATATGCGCGGGCTCGGCGGCGTGCTCGGTCGAAACGCCGTGGGTCAGTGCGAAATAGGCGAGGAACGAGCCGGCCAGCAGCTTGATCGCGCCGACAATGATCCAGCCCGGGCCCGCGCACAGCAGCGCCACCCACCAGCTCGCACGCGAGCTGCGGCGGTCGCGCGGCAGGAAGCGCAGGAAGTCAACCTGTTCGCCGATCTGCGCGACCAGCGAGAATACGACCGAAGCGGCCGTGCCAAACAGCAGGAGATCGAGATGACCGGCGGCGCTGCCGTGGTCGCCCGGAAATTTGGTCCAGGCCACGAAGGAGTCGCGGCTGGCATAGGCGATGGCCGCGAAAGGCAGCAGGTTGAGCACCAGCCAGATCGGCTGGGTCCAGAGCTGAAAACGGCTGATTAGCGTGATGCCATGGGTCACGAGCGGGATGATGACCACGGCCGATATCAGGTAGCCGATGGGGCGTGGAATATCGAAACACATCTCCAGCGCCGAGGCGAGAATGACCGCCTCGATGGCGAAGAAGATGAAGGTGAAAGACGCATAAATCAGCGAGGTAACAGTCGAGCCGATATAGCCGAAACCGGCACCGCGGGTGAGGAGATCGATATCAATGCCGCATTTTGCGGCATAATACGCGATCGGCAATCCGCAGCAGAAGATGATGACGCTGACCACCAGGATCGCTGCCGTGGCGTTGGTCATGCCGTAATTGATGGTGATGGTGCCGCCGATGGCCTCAAGGGCGAGAAACGAAATGGCGCCCAATGCCGTGTTGGCGACCCGCGCGGCGGACCAGCGCCTGGCGCTCTTCGCCGTAAAGCGGAGTGCGTAATCCTCCAGGGTCTGGTTGGCGACCCATTGATTGTACTGGCGTCTCACGCGGTCGATACGCTGCCGCCCTGCCACTACTCCGCTCCTGACCCTGTCAAACTACGCATGTTTGCGTGATGCAAAAACCTACGTCGGCATTTTGCGGTGCAGTATACGCGATCTCGCGTATCCGTGCACCGCACAAGTTCAGCAATGCTTGCCTCACCAATAGGCGTACTCGAACCAGTGGGGTTGAAATGTCAGACGAGAAGAAACCGGGCTTGCACTCGCCATTGCGGCGTAAACTGCTGATGGGCATGGCGGCTTTGCCGGCAATGTCGCTGCTTCCGCGCACATCTTTTGCGCAGGCGCCGGCCACCTCAGCCATCAATACCACCGGCCTTGCGGTTACCGATACGGAAGTTACCGTCGGCATTCTGCATTCCGTCACCGGTACGATGGCGATCTCGGAAACCGGCTCGGTTCAGGCTGAAAAGCTCGCCATCGAGCAGATCAACGCCATGGGCGGCGTGCTCGGCCGCAAGATCAAGTTCATCCAGGAAGACGGTGCCTCGGACTGGCCGACCTTCGCTGAAAAGGCCAAGAAGCTGCTGGTCAACGACAAGGTCGCCGCCATCATGGGCTGCTGGACTTCGGCCTCCCGCAAGGCGGTGCTGCCGGTCATGGAGCAGTACAACGGCATGCTTTACTACCCGACCTTCTATGAAGGCCTCGAGCAGTCCAAGAATGTCATCTACACCGGTCAGGAAGCCACCCAGCAGATCCTCGCCGGCCTCGATTGGGTCTCCAAGACCAAGAACGGCAAGAGCTTCTATCTGATCGGCTCGGACTATATCTGGCCGCGCACGTCGATGAAGATCGCCCGCAAGCACATCGAGGGCAAGCTCGGCGGCAAGGTGTCGGGCGAAGAATACTTCCCGCTCGGCCACACCCAGTTCAACTCGGTGATCAACAAGATCAAGCTGACCAAGCCCGACGTGATCTATGCGGCCGTGGTCGGCGGCTCCAACGTCGCCTTCTACAAGCAGCTCAAGGCGGCCGGTATCGACCTGTCGAAGCAGACCATGCTGACCATCTCGGTCACCGAGGACGAGATCGACGGTATCGGCGGCGAGAACATCGCGGGCGCCTATGCCTGTATGAAGTACTTCCAGTCGCTGGATAATCCGAACAACAAGGAATTCGTCGCCGCCTTCAAGAAGATGTGGGGCGAGAAGACCGTGATCGGCGACGTGACGCAGGCCGCCTATCTCGGCCCGTGGCTCTGGAAAATGACGGTCGAAAAGGCCGGCTCCTTCGATATCGACAAGATCGCACCTGCGTCTGCCGGTATCGAATTCACCAAGGCGCCGGAAGGCTACGTCAAGATCCATACGAACCACCATCTGTGGTCCAAGGCCCGCGTCGGCCAGGCCCAGCTCGATGGCCAGTTCAAGGTCGTCTACGAGACGCCCGAACTGATCGAGCCGGATCCGTTCCCGAAGGGCTACCAGTAAGCCTTGCTCGTCAAGTGCGGAGCGTAGCTCCGCGCAGCTTCTCCCTGGCGCGGACGACCTATCCGCGCACGACAACCCCGCGTCGCGTCTCATCGCGCGGCGCGGGACCCTTTCCCTGACGGAGGACGGATCGATGTTCGGCGACTATTCGATTGGCGATCTTGGCGCCATCTTTGCAATGCAGGGCTTTGCCGGCCTGATCCTGTTCTCGGTCTATGTGCTGATGGCACTCGGCCTCGCAATCATCTTCGGCCAGATGGGCGTCATCAACATGGCGCATGGCGAATTCATGATCCTCGGCGCCTACGTTACCTGGCTGACCTCGAGCTTCTTCCAGTCGCATCTGCCGTCGCTGTTCTCCGGCTACTTCTTCGTCGCCATGATCCTCGCCTTCATCGCCTCCGGTGCGCTGGGGATGTTGGTCGAATGGGGGCTGATACGGCATCTCTACAAGCGCCCGCTCGATACGCTGCTGGCGACCTGGGGTCTCAGCCTGATCCTGCAGCAGGCCTATCGTTCGGTGTTCGGTGCGCGCGAAGTCGGTGTCGAACTGCCGCAATGGATGATGGGCTCCAAGCAGGTCACCGACACGATCGAAGTGCCGATCAACGGCATCTTCGTGATGGTGCTGACGCTGGGGATCACCATGGTGGTCGCCTACATCATGTACAAGTCGCGCTGGGGTCGTCAGGTCCGTGCCGTGGTGCAGAACCGCGTGATGGCGGGCGCCGTCGGCATCAATACCGAGAAGGTCGACCGCTACACCTTCGGCCTCGGCTGCGGGATTGCGGGGATCGCGGGCTCCGCCTTCACCATGATTGGTTCGACCGGCCCGACCTCCGGCCAGCTCTACATCGTCGACACGTTCCTCGTCGTGGTGTTCGGCGGCGCGGCCAGTCTCTTTGGCACCATCGCTTCGGCCTTCACCATCTCCCAGGCGCAGTCGACCATGGAGTTCTTCATGTCCGGCTCGATGGCCAAGGTGCTGACGCTGCTCACCATCGTGGGAATCCTGATGATCCGGCCGCAGGGCCTGTTCGCCCTCAAGGTCCGCAAGTAAGCGCGCAGTACAGACAGAGCAGGGCATCATCACCATGATCAATACACGCTTCTTCAACCGCTCGGAGCTTCTCGGTTTCCTGTCGCTGCTGCTGCTGCTCGCAGTCATTCTGCCGCTGTTTCTGGATGTGTTTCGTCTCAACCTTGTCGCCAAATATCTGACCTACGCCTTCGTCGCGATCGGTCTGGTGATGTGCTGGGGCTATGGCGGTATCCTCAGCCTCGGGCAGGGTGTGTTCTTCGGCCTCGGCGGCTATTGCATGGCGATGTTCCTGAAGCTGGAAGCCTCCAGCGTCGCCAACACCAAGATCCAGTCGACGCCCGGCATTCCGGATTTCATGGACTGGAATCAGATCACGGCGCTGCCGATGTTCTGGAAGCCGTTTCACTCGCTGACGCTGACCATCATCGCCATTCTCGTGGTGCCCACGCTGCTGGCCTTCATCATTGGCGCGGCGATGTTCAAGCGGCGTGTCGGCGGCGTCTATTTCGCCATTATCACCCAGGCCATCGCGGCGATTGCGACGATCCTGATCATCGGCCAGCAGGGTTATACCGGCGGCATCAACGGCATGACTGATCTGCGCACGCTGAACGGCTGGGACATCCGCACCGATCACGCCAAGGTCATCCTCTACTTCTTCGAAGTCTTCGTGCTGTTCGCCTGCATCATCACCGCTCAGTTCATCCGGCTGACCAAGCTCGGTCGCATCCTGGTGGCGATGCGCGAACAGGAGGACCGCGTCCGTTTCTCCGGTTACAGCGTCGCCAACTTCAAGATATTCGCCTTCTGCGCCGCGGCAATGTTCGCCGCGATCGGTGGCGCCATGTTCACGCTGCAGATCGGTTTCATGTCGCCCTCCTTCGTCGGCATCGTGCCGTCGATCGAGATGGTGATCTACACGGCCGTGGGCGGCCGCATGTCCATCTTCGGCGCGGTCTACGGCACGCTGCTGGTGAACTACGCCAAGACGATGCTGTCGGAATCCTTCCCCGAGCTCTGGCTGTTCGGCCTCGGCGGTCTGTTCATTGCCGTGGTGCTGTTCTTCCCGAACGGCCTGTCCGGCATCTGGCGCGATCACGTGGCGCGCCACATCGACCGCCTGATCGCCATGCGCTCGTCGAAATCCAAGAAGGCCTGGGCCATCAAATCCGCCGCCGATGGCGCACCGGCAGAATAGGGGACACGTCATGCTCGTCGGACATCAGCCCAAAGAATTCCTGCTGGCGGTGGAAGGGCTCACCGTCTCCTTCGATGGCTTCAAGGCGGTCAACGATCTCTCCTTCTACGTCGAGGAGAACGAGATCCGCGTCATTATCGGCCCCAACGGCGCCGGCAAGACGACCGTCCTCGATCTGATCTGCGGCAAGACCAAAGCCACCTCGGGCTCGGTACAGTTTCGTGGCACGGAGCTGACCAAGCTGAAGGAAAACCAGATCGTGCAGGCCGGCGTCGGCCGCAAATTCCAGACGCCGTCGGTTTATGACGATCTGACAGTGTTCGAGAATCTGGAGATCTCCTATCCACGCGGGCGCTCGGTGTTCGGCTCGCTGATGTTCAAGCGCGATGCCGCGGTGCGCGAGCGCGTCGAGGAGGTCGCCGAGATGATCTTCCTGAAGGATCGTCTCAACATGTATGCCGATGTGCTCTCGCACGGCCAGAAGCAGTGGCTCGAGATCGGCATGCTGCTGATCCAGGATCCGGATCTCTTGATGCTCGACGAGCCCGTCGCCGGCATGAGCGTCAGCGAGCGCGTCAAGACGGCGGAGCTGCTGAACACGATCATCAAGAACCGTTCGGTACTGGTGATCGAGCACGACATGAAATTCGTCGAGGACATCGCCCACAAGGTGACCGTGCTGCATCAGGGACAGATCCTGTCCGAAGGCACCATGGAGAAGGTTCAGAACGATCCCAAGGTCATCGAAGTCTATCTGGGTCATTGAGGAGATCATCATGCTCGCGATCAACGATCTCCACGTCGCTTACGGCCAGAGCGAAGTCCTGCATGGCCTGAATGTCTCGGTGCAGCCCAACGAAATCGTGGCCATCATGGGCCGCAACGGCATGGGCAAGACCACGCTGATGAAGTCGCTGATGGGCATCGTGCCGACCAAGTCGGGCTCGGTGACCATGGAAGGCAAGGAGCTCGGTGCGCTGAAGAGCTATGAGCGCGTGGCGCGCGGCCTCGCCTATGTCCCGCAGGGCCGGATGATCTTCTCCCACATGACAGTGAAGGAGAATATCGAGACCGGCCTTGTCGCCTCCGGCGAGAAGGAAGTGCCCGGCGATCTCTATGAGCTGTTCCCGGTGCTGCTCGAAATGAAAGGCCGCCGCGGCGGCAATCTGTCCGGCGGCCAGCAGCAGCAGCTTGCCATAGCCCGCGCGCTCGCCACCAAGCCGAAGGTGCTGCTGCTCGATGAGCCCACCGAAGGCATCCAGCCGTCGATCATCAAGGATATGGCCCGCACGCTGAAGCACATCCGCGACACCAAGGGCCTGTCGATCATCGTCTCCGAACAGGTGTTGAGCTTCGCGCTCGACGTCGCCGACCGCGTGCTGGTGATCGAGAATGGTGAGATCGTTCGCGACGAAGCCCGCGAGGGCATCGATGCCGCGCAGATCGCCAAATACCTGTCCGTCTGACCAGTCTTACGTCCAACCACCAAGACCAGTAACCGAAGGGGAGCATTGAATGCCAGATACACTGATCAAGGTCGACCTTACGCAGTCGGCCTACGACAACGACATGATTCATAACCGCTGGCATTCGGACATTCCCATGGTCGCATGGGTCAATCCCGGCGATGACTTTATCGTCGAGACCTATGACTGGACCGGCGGCTTCATCAAGAACAACGACAGTGCCGATGACGTGCGCGATATCGATCTGTCGATTGTGCACTTCCTGTCCGGCCCGATCGGCGTCAAGGGCGCGGAGCCCGGCGATCTGCTCGTGGTCGATCTCCTCGATGTCGGCCCGATGAAAGATTCGCTGTGGGGCTTCAACGGCTTCTTCTCCAAGCAGAATGGCGGCGGCTTCCTGACCGATCACTTCCCGGAAGCGCAGAAGTCGATCTGGGACTTCAAGGGCATGTACACCTCGTCGCGTCACATCCCGGGCGTGAACTTCGCCGGCCTGATCCATCCCGGCCTGATCGGCTGTCTGCCAGATCCGAAACTGCTCGCCACCTGGAACGAGCGCGAGACTGCACTGATCGCGACGAACCCGACCCGCGTGCCCGGCCTTGCCAACCCGCCGTTCGGCCCGACTGCCCATATGGGTCGGCTGAAGGGTGAGGCGAAGGAGAAGGCTGCGGCCGAAGGCGCGCGCACCGTTCCGCCGCGCGAGCATGGCGGCAATTGCGACATCAAGGACCTGTCGCGCGGCTCCAAGGTCTATTTCCCGGTCTATGTCCCTGGCGGCGGTCTCTCCATGGGCGACCTGCACTTCTCGCAGGGCGACGGCGAAATCACCTTCTGCGGCGCCATCGAGATGGCCGGCTGGCTGCACATCAAGGTCGATGTCATCAAGGACGGCGTGTCGAAATACGGTATCAAGAACCCCGTGTTCAAGCCGTCACCGATGACGCCGAACTATAATGACTTCCTGATCTTCGAAGGCATCTCTGTCGACGAGCAGGGCAAGCAGCATTATCTCGACGTGCATATCGCTTATCGTCAGGCCTGTCTGAACGCCATCGAATATCTGAAGAAGTTCGGCTATTCCGGCGCCCAGGCCTATTCGATCCTCGGCACCGCGCCGGTGCAGGGCCACATCTCCGGCGTCGTCGACGTGCCCAATGCCTGCGCCACGCTGTGGCTGCCGACGCAGATCTTCGACTTCGACATCAACCCGTCGTCGGCGGGCCCGATCAAGCACATCAAGGGCGACATCCAGATGCCGCTCTCGCCGGACAAGTAACGCGGTCAACTCGGCTGCGGGGTTGGCGTCACGACCCCGCAGCCCCTTTTTCTTTCGCTCACTCTCCGCCGTCATTGCGAGGAGCGAAGCGACGAAGCAATCCAGTCTTCCCTCGCTTGCGGCTTTCTGGATTGCTTCGCTTCGCTCGCAATGACGGGGAGAGGGCATTGTCTCACAATGGATCATCCCATGCCGGTCTATGAATATCTCTGCGACGATTGCGGTCCGTTCACCGACATGCGGCCGATGGCCGAATGCGATGACCCGCAGAACTGTCCGCATTGCGCGACGCAGGCGCCGCGCGTGATCCTGACTGCGCCTGCCTTCTTCTGCATGCCCTCCGACAAGCGCAAGGCCCACGCCACCAACGAGCGCAGCCGCAATGCGCCGAAAACATCGGCGGAGTACAAGGCCGCGCACGGGGCCGGTTGCGGCTGCTGCTCCGGCAAGAAGCCGTCGCGGCTGGTGAAGCAGACCCGCTCGGGCGCCAAGAGCTTCCCGACAGCGCGGCCGTGGATGATCAGCCACTGACTCCTCTGAATTGATGCGCTAAAGTCCACTCCCGTGTGCCTCATTGCCGCGGGAGGCGGAGGCGCAGCATGCGACACAATCCATTCGGCCAAACCAAGCGCGACGTCTCAGTCATCGGGCAGGGCACCTGGTATATCGACCACAGTGACCGCGCTGCGGCGGTCAGGGCGCTGCAGGCCGGCCTCGATGCCGGCATGACCCATATCGACACGGCCGAAATGTATGGTGACGCGGAACTCGTGATTGCAGAGGCCATGGCTCGCCGTCGCGACGAGGTGTTCCTGGTCTCCAAGGTGCTGCCGAGCAACGCGTCGCGGAAGGGCACCATTGCCGCCTGCGAGCGCTCGCTGAAGCGGCTGGGGACTGATCGGCTCGATTGCTACCTGCTGCACTGGCGCGGTCAGGTTCCGCTTGCCGAGACTGTCGCCGCCTTCGGAGAGTTGAAGGCGGCCGGCAAGATTGCCTCCTGGGGTGTCAGCAATTTCGATGTCGACGATCTCAACGAGCTGTCGAAACTTGCAGGTAAGGGCGCTATCGCCTGCAATCAGGTGCTCTATCATTTGCAGGAGCGCGCCATCGAACATCGCGTGATCCCGTGGTGCGAGAGCCATGGCGTCGCCGTCGTGGCCTATTCGCCGTTCGGTCATAATGATTTCCCGTCGACGCGCTCGCCGGGCGGCAAAATCCTGCAGCAGATCGCCGATGCCCATCTGGCCACGCCGCGGCAGGTGGCGCTGGCTTTCCTGATCCGTCAGCCAACGGTCTTCGCAATTCCGAAGGCGTCTTCGGCCGCCCATGCGGTGGACAACGCGGCGGCGAGTGCATTGACGCTCAGCGCGGCCGAACTGGCTGATATTGGAAAGGTATTCCCGCTCGGCCGGGAGCCTTCCAGTCTACCGATGCTGTAGGGATGCGGTAAAATCGATGCTGCGCTGCACGCTGGCCGCTGATGCATCGGCCGGCATAGGCTTTTTTGCCTGCCTGCATATCCGTGTCCTGATATCGGCAGTTGTCCCGGCTTCGTGATCGTCGTTTTGTGAGCCGTATTCGATTCGGCTCGCATGCACCGACGAGCCTGCATATTGGTCCCCGCTCGTGACAAGCCATGTTCCGCCGCCGAAGACTGCTGCCCGTGTATCGGCTCATCGCCATACCGACCGGCCGCTGCGCGGCATTCTGATGATCATTTGCTCGACGGCGTTTCTAGCGTCATCGGACGCGATGGCGAAGTATCTGTCGCGCACGGGCATGCCATCGGTGGAGATCGCCTGGATCCGCTTTCTGGTGTTCGTCGTGATCCTGCTGCCGATCGTGTTGGCGCCGGCCTCGGGCAATCCGATGCGCTCGACGCGGCCGCTGCTGCAGGTATTTCGCGGGCTGGGCCTGTTGTGTTCGTCGATCTTCTTCATCATGGCGCTCGGTTATCTGCCGATCGCGGAAGCGACTGCGACTGGCTTCATCTCGCCGCTATTCGTCACCGGGCTATCGGTTCTCTTCCTCGGCGAAAAGGTCGGTCTGCGCCGCTGGACCGCCACCATCGCAGGGCTTCTGGGCGTATTGATCATCGTGCGGCCGGGCACCGCGGCGTTTCAGCCCGGTACGATCTTTCCGATTATTTCGGCGCTGGGCTGGGCGACTGCGCTGGTGCTGACACGCAAAATCAGCGGGGCCGACCGCGCCATCACCACGATGGCGTTTTCGGCGATCACCGGCTTTCTCGTGCTCAGTGTCATCGTGCCGTTCTACTGGATCGTGCCGAGCTGGACGCAGATCGCGCTCGGCGTTGGTATTGGCGTCGCCGCTACTGTCGGCCACTGGATTGTCGTATTGGCCTTCCGCTATGCGGATGCATCGGTACTGGCACCGTTCTCCTATGTGCAGCTGGTGTGGGTGACGCTGATCGGCTTCTTCCTGTTTGGCGAAGTGCCCGATGCTGTCACTTTCGCCGGTGCTGCAATCATCATCGCCAGCGGTGTCTACACCGCACATCGCGAACGCGTGCGCCGCGCGCAGGTCACCGCGCCGGCGGAACCTTATCCGAGCGCCTAACGATGAGCTGTTGATCGAGACAGGTCGTCCCCATAGCTCGATTTCCCCTGAGCCATGGCGCTTGCGGTGGGTACATCCGAATGTGTTGCATATTTTTCCGCAAACATGGACGATGATACCCGGCATATTTCGGGCTTTATCGCGGCTTAAGAATAACAGCTCTTCTGTGCAATTTTTCCGTGAGTTTTAAACATTCCGAACATTGCACGCGCTATGCTTCGATATCTCGTCATATGTTGGTATCTTTATGCTACGAGTCTGGAATTGCATCGAGTTGCAGCATGACTGGCGGCAGATCCTGCTGGCGGCGGCGGTGTGTTTTCTCTCCAGCCTTGCCGCCGTCAACCTGTTCACGCGTGCTCGCACCGCATTGCCCGACACGCGCCTTGCGTGGTTGATTACCGCAGGCGCGGTCACCGGATTCGGCACATGGGCGACGCATTTCATCGCGATGCTCGCATACACGCCTGGTTTCGAACTCCACTACGACCTCATCATCACCGCCTGTTCGCTCGTCGCCTCTGCAGTGATGACCACGGCCGGATTCGCCATCGCGCTGTTCAATCGAACCAAACGGAACGCGCTGGCCGGCGGCGCGGTGATCGGCCTCGGCATCGCCTGCATGCACTATATGGGCATGGCGTCGCTGCGCATCCCCGCCATCATCCAGTGGATGCCGGACCTCGTGACGGCGTCGGTCGTTGGCGGCATGGTGATTGCCGCGTTGGCGATCCTCGTCGCCCAGACCGCCGACCGGCCCGGCAAGCTGCTCGTTGCCGCATTGCTTCTGACGCTCGCGATCTGCGTACATCACTTCGTCGCCATGGGCGCGATCGATCTGACCTACAATGCCGCAGCCGCTGAGAACCAAAGTCTGCTGTCCCCGATCGAACTGTCGCTGGCCATTGCGGCCTTTACCGCCGCCGTGGTGATCGCGGGCCTCGTCGTTGCCGTAACAGATCAGCGCACCCGCCGCAGCATGAGCAAGCGCAATCTCCAGCTCGATGCGGCGCTCAACAATATGGAGCAGGGCCTGTGCATGTATAGCGCCGATGGCCTGCTCGAATTGTGGAACGAAAGCTACATGCGCATGTACAACATCCCGCCGGCGAAAATGTTCGCCGGCACGACTGAGGATCAGGTGCTGGCAATTCGTGCGGCGGCTGGCACGCTGTTCGTCGATATGGATAGTTATGAGATGAAGATGCGGACGGCGCTCGCGGATCGCGTGCCGAGCAGCCAGACCGCCGAGCTGCCGGATGGACGCGCCATCAATGTGCGCTACCGGCCGATGAAGAATGGCGGCTGGGTCGCGACCCACGCCGACATCACCGACCGCAAACTCAGCGAAGCGCGGATCGTGCATCTCGCGCGGCACGATCCGATCACCGATCTGCCCAATCGTGTTGCCTTCAACGAACATCTGGCCCGCGTCTTCAAAGAGGCCTCGGCGGGACACGGCTCGTTTGCGATCGCGCGGATCGATATCGACCGCTTCAGAGAGACAAATGATGTATACGGCCAGGCCACCGGAGACGCCGTACTGGCCGAACTGGCGAAGCGGCTGGCGCAAGCCTGCAACGGCGCATTTCTGGCACGGCCGAGTGGCGATATCTTCTCGATCGTGTCTCATCTCGGCGCGGAGCCGCAAACAGCGGAAGATCTCTGTGCGCGGTTGTCGAGCATTCTCGATAATACGTTTCAGATCGACGGCCAGCACGTCAATGTTCGCTGTAGCATCGGCATCTCCGTCTATCCGCAGGACGGCCAGGATATCGAAGCTCTCATTGCGCATGCGGATCTGGCGCTCGACCGCGCCAAGGCCGAGGAACGCGGCACCATCCGCTTCTTCGAGGCTGCGATGGATCAGCACATCCGCGAGAAGCGACTGCTGCAGCGTGATCTCGTGGTGGCGGTCGAGAACAAGCAATTCCAACTCTATTTTCAGCCGCAGGCGACCACCGAGGGCGCTGTCGTCGCCTTCGAGGTTCTGCTGCGCTGGCGGCATCCCGAGCGCGGCATCATCTCGCCGACGGTGTTCATTCCGCTGGCGGAGGAGAGCGGTCTGATAGGCGCCATCGACGAGTGGGTGGCGCGCGAGGCCTGTCGCGAGGCGGCAACCTGGGTCAATCCGCTGTCGATCGCCATTAACCTGTCGCCGGTCAATTTTCAGCGCGGCGATGTGCCCGGGATGCTCGCCGCCGTTCTGGCGGAAACCGGTCTCTGCCCGAAGCGTGTCGAGATCGAGATCACCGAAGGCGTGCTGATTGACGATTTTGCTGGTGCCATCGCAATCCTGCACGCCGTCAAGGAACTGGGCGTTCGCGTCGCCATGGACGATTTCGGCACGGGTTATTCGAGCCTGAGCTATCTGCAGGCTTTCCCCTTCGACAAGATCAAGATCGACCAGACCTTCGTGGCCAATCTCGAGGACAATCCGCAGTCCGCGGCTATTGTCCATGCCATCATCGGGCTCGGCCGCTCGTTGAAGCTGCCGGTGATCGCCGAGGGCGTCGAGACCGTCGCCCAAATGTCGTTTCTTGCGAGCGAAGGCTGTGCGGAGATCCAGGGTTTCCTGATCGGCCGCCCGCAGCCGATTGCGCACTACCAGAGCGTCGTCAGCGCCCCGGGTGGTACCGTCGCCGCGGTGAAGCGAGCCAGCTAGCTCTGGGCCCTCACACCGGCAGTGCGATCGAATACTTCACCTGGCTGAGGGCGAAGCTGGATTCGATCGAGGCGATGCCGTCGAGCCGCGTCAGCTTGTTCTTCAGGAATGCCTCATAGGACGACAGATCCGCCGCGACGACGCGTAAGAGATAGTCGCGGTTGCCAGTCATCAGATAGCATTCCAGTACTTCCTCCCATTTCGAGATCGCTTTCGCGAAACGGTTGAGGTCTTCCTCCTTCTGCCTGACAAGCTTGATGGAGATGAAGACGCTGACTGGCAGCCCGATCGATTTCTGATCGACCAGCGCCATGTAGCGGGTGATGACGCCGCGCTCTTCCAGCAATTTCACCCTGCGATGGCACGGCGAGATCGAGAGCCCGACCTTCTCGGCGAGCTCCTGCATGGTGATGCGGCTGTCGATCTGCAGCGCGGCGAGAATCTTGCGGTCGATTGCATCGAGGGCTGACATTGGGAAAATTCCATGATATTGGAGCCAGAACAATTCGTTTATCCCAATATGACCGTGGTTGTCGCGATGAATTGAGAAAATCCCTTTGGGGCGCCTGCTAGAATGGCGACCTCATCACGAACCAGCGCAGCTGGCCGACGCGGGAGCCCACCATGCCGATCGATCATAATCGCCTGCAGACCCTGACCGCATTGGCGCGCAAGGTGCTCTGGCTCTCGTCATGGACCATCCATAACGCCAATCACATCCGCCCCAATACCGACGGCCTCAAGGTCGGCGGCCATCAAGCCTCGTCGGCGTCGCTGGCGACGATCATGTCGGCGTTGTATTTCGCCGTGCTGAAGCCGGAAGACCGCGTTGCTGTGAAGCCGCATGCGAGTCCGGTGTTCCACGCCATTCAGTATCTGTTCGGCAACCAGACGCGCGAGAAGCTCGAGAACTTTCGCGGCTTCAAGGGCGCGCAGAGTTATCCGTCGCGCACCAAGGACATCGACGATGTCGATTTCTCCACCGGCTCGGTCGGCCTCGGCGTCGCGCAGACGCTGTTCTCGTCGCTGGTGCAGGACTACGTCTCGGCTCACGGCTGGATGAAGGACCGCCGCGAAGGCCGCATGATCGCGCTGGTCGGCGATGCCGAGATGGACGAGGGCAATATCTTCGAAGCCTTGCTTGAAGGCTGGAAGCACGGGCTGCGCAACACCTGGTGGATCGTCGACTACAACCGCCAGAGCCTCGATGCCGTGGTGCGCGAGGGTCTGTGGGAGAAGTTCGAATCCATGTTCCGCAACTTTGGCTGGGACGTGGTGATCGTGAAGTACGGCCGGCTGATGCAGACGGCTTTTGCCGAGCCCGGCGGAGCTGCATTGAAGACCTGGATCGACAATTGTCCGAACCAGATCTATTCGGCGCTGTGCTTCCAGGGCGGTGCTGCGTTCCGCAAGCGGCTCAACGACGAGATCGGCGATCAGGGTCCGGTGTCGCGCTTGATCGAAGCGCGCAGCGACGAGGAGCTGCTCGCACTGATGTCCAATTTGGGCGGCCACGATATGGCCAGCATGGTCGAGGCTTTCGAGGCGATCGATCACGATCGTCCGGTCTGCTTCATCGCCTACACCATCAAGGGCGTCGGCCTCCCGTTCCAGGGTCACAAGGACAACCACGCCGGCCTGATGACGCCGACGCAGATGGAGACCTGGCGCGCGGCGCAGAACATCCGGCCCGGCCATGAATGGGACAGATATGAGGGCCTGACGCAGGACGCTTTGATGCTCGATGCGTTCCTCAAGGACGTGCCCTTCGTGCAGCAGGGCACGCGGCGCCTCAGCGCCGACGTGATCGATGTTCCCGCGCATCTGTCGTTCAAGCCGTCGCCGGAAATGTCGACGCAGCAGGGTTTCGGCCTGGTGCTCCACGAGTTAGCGCGGGGCGATACCGAACTGGCGTCGCGCATCGTGACCGCGTCTCCCGATGTCACCGTGTCCACTAATCTCGGCGCCTGGGTCAATCGCCGCGGGCTGTTCGCGCGCGCCGAGAAGGCCGATCACTTCCGCAGCGAGAAGATTCCGTCCACCTTCAACTGGGACTTTTCGCCGAAGGGCCAGCATCTCGAACTCGGCATCGCCGAGGCGAACCTGTTCATCCTGATGTCGGCCTTGGGCCTGTCGAGCAGCATCAACGGCGTCCGCCTGCTGCCGGTCGCGACGCTGTACGATCCCTTCATCGAGCGTGGTCTCGATCAGCTCAACTATGCCTGCTATCAGGATGCCCGTTTCATGGTGGCGGCGACGCCGTCGGGCATCACGCTTGCGCCGGAAGGCGGTGCTCATCAGTCGATCGCGACGCCGCTAATCGGCATGGCGCAAGACGGGCTCGCATCATTCGAGCCGGCTTTCGTCGATGAGCTCGCAGTGATCATGGGCTGGGGCTTCCAGCACATGCAGCGCGACGCGGGCACTGATGACAGCGGCCAGCGTGCCGGCGGCTCGGTCTATCTGCGGCTCTCCACGCGCACCATCGAGCAGCCGCAGCGCATGATGACGCCGGAGCTGCAGCAGGGCATCACCGATGGCGCCTATTGGCTGCGCAAGCCCGGCGCCAATTGCGATCTGGTAATCGCCTATACCGGCACGCTGGCGCCGGAAGCGATCGAGGCAACGGGATTGCTCGGCGACAGTCATCGCGACATCGGCCTGCTGGCGATCACGTCAGCCGACCGTCTCCATGCCGGCTGGACGTCAGCGCGGAAAATCCGCCGCGACAGGCGTAATCCGCAGCATCTGAGCCATATCGAGAAGCTGCTGCAGCCGCTGCCGCGCGACTGCGGCATCGTCACCGTGCTCGATGGCCATCCGGCGACACTCGGATGGATCGGTAGCGTGTGCGGTCATCGCATGGAAGCGCTGGGTGTCGAGCAATTCGGCCAGACCGGCACCATCGACGACCTCTATCGCCACCACGGCATCGACGCGAATGCTATCGTCGATGCGGCGGAGGAGCTGAGCGGCGTGCCCGTGCTGCATCGGAAGATGGCGGTGTAGGTCTCTTAACCTCTCCCCGCTTGCGGGGAGAGGTCGCCGCGTCTTCGCGGCGGGTGAGGGGCATGGCACGACGTCGCCATATACTCGCAATTCGCGGATCGGAATCTGTGCGACATGCCCAGGGTGAATTGGAACGGCTATTGTGCCTCGCCCCTCTCATCCCACCCTTCTCCCCGCGCAGAGCGGGGAGAAGGAGCGCACGGCCGGTGCGTTTCTCAAAACGCCTTGAACGTGATGATCGTATGCGTGTCCTGGATGCCCGGGATGGTCTGCACCTTCTCGTTCACGAAATGGCCGATGTCGGTGGCGTTATCGACGTAGAACTTCACCAGCAGGTCGTAATGCCCGGCGGTGGAATAGATCTCCGAGGCGATTTCGGCTTCGGCCAGCGCGTTGGCGACGGCGTAGGACTGGCCAAGCTTGCACTTGAACTGGACAAAGAAGGGGACCATCGGGATTCTCCGGAAACGGGCGATTTTAGAGATCATCAAGCCCAAAACAGGGGGCGGCGCAAGCCGCCAGCATGTCGCCACCTTGTCGGTCCGGCAATAGAGGGCTAGGACTGAGGTGCCCGCTTATCCCTTGATCTCGCGCGAGTTTTTCCGATGCCCACACCCATTGCCCTGACCATTGCCGGGTCGGATTCCTCAGGCGGCGCCGGCATCCAGGCCGACCTCAAGACCTTCGCGGCGCTGGGCGTCTACGGCGCCTCGGTGATCGCCGCGCTGACCGCGCAGAACACCAAGGGCGTCACCGGCATCCATCAGGTGCCTGCAGAGTTCGTGAGCGAGCAGATCAATGCCGTGTTCGTCGATCTCGCGGTCGGCGCGGTGAAGGTCGGCATGGTCGCGCAGCGTGATGTGATCGAGGCCATCGCTGCGGGCCTCGCGACATGGCAGCCGAAACATGTGGTGCTCGATCCCGTGATGGTGGCCACGTCAGGCGATCGCCTGCTGGCGCCGGAGGCCATCGAAGCGCTACGCAGCACGTTGATCCCATTGGCCCAGATCATCACGCCAAACCTGCCAGAGGCAGCCGCGCTGCTGGATGAGCCGATGGCAGAGGGCGATGCGGCCATCGAGGCGCAGGGCAAGCGGCTGCTTGCGCTTGGCTGCAAGGCTGTGCTGATCAAGGGCGGCCACGGGACCGGCCCGGAGAGCACCGACTATTTTATCACCGCCGATCGCGCCATCGCATTGCCTGCGCCGCGCGTGGCGACGAAGAACACGCACGGTACAGGCTGCACGCTATCGTCAGCGATCGCCGCAGGGCTTGCCAAAGGCGAGACGCTTGAAGCCGCGGTGCGTTCAGCGAAAGCGTATGTCACAGCGGCGATCGGCGCCGCTGATCGGTTTACGGTCGGGCACGGCCACGGCCCGGTGCACCACTTCCACGCATTCTATTAGGCGTATCAAGATCGGCTCAAACCAACCTCGGCGCGCTCCAATCGCCTGAGCATCGGTCCGCGCACGAGCCCGTTGCATCTTATGGCATATGACGAACGTCGCGTGCCGATTACGAACCGTCGCGACAGACGCTTACCATGTAGATTGTGAGCTCATTCGTGCCGACGAGGCCGTAGGGATCCTCGACTCCCTGTTCGCGGAGCCATGTCATCTGAAGGTCATAGGCCTGGCGTTCGTGGGCTGCCACACACGGAGCTTCGACGTTGTTGGCTCGTTGCACGTGATGCACGAGCTCATGCAGCAGCGCGCTCTTCTGCCGCAAATTGACCGGTTGCCATTCGTGGGGAAGGTAGATCGTGCCTTGTTCGCGGCTGTAGAGGGCTTGAAATTCGAGCCCGCTATTTTCCGGCGCACCACTTAGCGCAGCCATTTCTGCTGACGTCGCGAAATGGATTGGCGGGTGAGCCGGAGGGGCGAAGCCGGTTTGGGCGACGATCCATGCGATATAGGTGGCGATCAGAGCGTTCACGTAGTGACCTCATGCGGATATGGCCTGCGGGGAATTGGACGCTTCAGTTTGCGCAACCGAGGCGCGGATCAGAAAAGTCCCGGACTCAGATCCAGGCCGTAAGTGAGCGAGAGCACGAACACCAGAATTCCGGCTCCGCAGAAAAACAGAAAATGCTTGAGCACATCGGCACCGGTGATCGAACGAATCGCGCGGGACATCGCGCTCGCGATTGCAGTCATGTCAGCCTCACGATTGTTGCCATCCATTGATGATTGATGCCGTCTTCGCCTGCCGCGATCAGTCGCCCCAGGCTGCTATATTCACAGGGCGACTATGCTCGGGCGCCGCCCGTGCCAGCAGGGCGCCGCCAATCACGTGCACAATGCCGAAGCCGATAAGGATTAGGATGATCAGGTGTGTTTCGCTCAGTCGCCTCACGTTTCTTTTCCCTTCACTGTTCTGTATCTGACGAACGCGCGTGTCCCGCGATGGAATGGGCTTGCCAGGATTGGTTTCGATGCGGTCGGAGATGAGATGCTGGTAGCGATGAATGACGTTGATTGCCTGTCGACGACGGGATTCATGAAGTGCGCTGACGATCATCGAAGCCCGCACAGGTGTTGGAGATGGTGCCGGAAAGTCGGTCTTCATCGCTCTTTTCCTGATGCTTCACGGGATGATGCAGGTGAGCTTGCTGACCGCTCGATCGCCTGACACTCTTAAGATTTGCATTGAAACTTCGCTGTGCTTGCTGGCATTGGCAGCGATGCTACCGCGGCGTTGGCTTTGTTCGCCTACGGTAGCGGCAAGCTCGACATGTGGTATGTGACGAAATCATCGGAAGCGAGGTCAGGCTGATCGGCTTGGGGCCTTTGGCTCGTTGCAGCCAAAGCAATCAACAAAATCGAGCCATAGAACGCGATCACTCCAGTTCTCCATCTCGCGACGACTCGTCGTTCGTCGTCGGTTGAGAGAAAGGCATACGATCGCGCTCGTAGTTGCGCGGTATTGGTCAATGCGACCTCCTGCTTGATGGCTACTTCGAAATCGAACCGAGATCAGTCGCCTCCGAAAAGGAGGGGTGAGACGGGAGGCGTGGCGTGCGAAGCCGCCCTGGCTTTCGGAGCAGCCAGGGAAGTCAGCGCCACATCAACTCCGGCGAGGATCACGGTCAGGGTAGCGACGACTGCAATGATGTGACGCGTGCGCATGACGGCTTCCGGGTGAAGTTGCTCTGCGCCGAATGCCATTCGCATCTCGTCGCATTTTGACTTGAACCCGCCGCCGTCTCACCGGCGTTAGTCAGCCGTCATCGCTGCGTTAATACTGCTCGCAAAGTTGCCAATCTGAGTTAAATGTATATTCAGAGGACGCATTTGTTCAAAACTTGGAAGTAGCCGACAGTGTGCCCAAAATTTAATCTTTCGCTTTTGGGACGCGTCGTGCTCACCGGGCCGAACGGCGCGGTCGGCTTGCCAAACAAGAAGCTCTCGGGATTGCTTGCTTATCTGGCTTGCACGGCACCGGAGCCTCAGCCGCGCGAAAAACTGTCGACACTGTTCTGGGGGTCTTATTTCGACGCGCAAGCAAGGCAGAACCTCCGTCAGTCACTGTTCAAGCTACGTCAAATTCTGGGTCGGGATGCTCTCAAGAGCGATGGCGAGTTCGTATCGCTGAATACGACGGTGATCCTGTGCGATATCAGCCGGTTCGAGGCCTTGGTGCGGGAAGGCGGCCGCGATGCGCTGGGTGAGGCAGCGGATCTCTATCGAGGGCGCTTCGTCGATGACATCGGTGTTAGCGAAGAAGGCTGGAGCGATTGGCTGGCTGGCGAACGCCAGCGATTTCAGGAGCTGGCTCTGACTGCGATGGTCGGGCTCGGCGAAAAAGAACTGGTCGCCGGTCGCGCCGATCACGCATTGAAGGCCGGGCACCGTGCCAGCGCACTGAACAACATGCGTGAGGATGCGCACCGGCTGATCATGCAAGCTCTGTCTGCAACTGGGCGTAAAGCTGAAGCGCTCAAATACTATCAAGAGGTCGTTACGCTTCTGAAGCGAGAGCTCAACACAGAGCCGGACGAGGCAACCAGAGCGCTCGTTGCCGAACTACGCAGAGCCCAGACACTGATCGAATCGACGGCTGTCAGTGAGATCGAGATATCGACTCCACTTGCGCCCGCTCTGATGATGGTCGCGGATCAACCATCCATCGTGGTTCTGCCGTTTCGGAACATGAGCGACGACCCGGAGCAGGAATACTTCGCTGACGGTGTCACCGAGGACATCATCACCGCTTTGTCGCGCTTTCGCGAATTCGTGGTCATCGCACGCGGATCGAGCTTCGCCTTCAAGGATAGAAGGCTGACCAGCCGGCAAATCGCGCAACAACTCGGTGTTCAATACGTCCTGAGCGGCAACATCCGCAAAGCGGGCAACCGCATTCGTGTATCGGCCGAACTGACCCATGCCCGCGATGAGGTTCAGGTCTGGTCTGATCGCTACGATCGCGCCATCGTCGATGTTTTCGATCTGCAGGATGACATCAGCGCGAGCGTCGCTGCAGTGATTGATCCGGCCGTGCGGAGCGCCGAGGTCGAGCGCGCAAGGCGCAAGCCGCTCTCTGATCTTTCGGCTTACGACATCTACCTGCGAGCGCTTCCCCATCTATGGAACGGAACCCGTGACGGGATCACGAGGGCGATCGTATTGTTGCGACAGTCTCTCAACCGCGATCAGCTGCGCCCAGCCACGCTGGCGTCCCTTGCTTGGGCACTTGTCATGGCGTCGCCTCTGGGGGCGGCGGCGTTGCCGGAAACGTTGGTCGAAGCCCTCGTCTTGGCGCGCCGTGCCGTCGAGCAAGATGGCGCAGATGCTTTCGCCCATGCGGTCTATGGCTTCACATTGTTTGGTCCGGTCGGCAACAACGATCAGGGGCGCATCCACTGCAAGGAAGCTGTGCGCCTCAATCCAAGCTCCGCCTTCGCCTGGGGCATTCTTGGAATGATCGACAGCATGGGGGGCGACTATGAGCATGCTGTCACATGCCTTCACCGGTCGATCGCCCTCAGCCCCTACGACAATATGCTCCATTTTTGGATGACGGGCCTGGCTGCATCATGCTTTGCGCTCGGGCGCCCTGAGGATGGTGTCTTGTGGGCGCGCAACTCGATCCAGCAAAATCCGGCCAACGGTACGGGCCATCGCATGCTGGTAGCCAATCTTGTAGCCGCCAGGCGATTGGAAGAGGCCCGCGACGTGACGCGCCAGCGCGATGCCGTGCAAAAGACAACTATCGCAGAGCTTCGTGCCATGCGCTTTTTCAAGCAGGACGACGATCTTGAACGTTACCTATCGGCCCAGCGCGAAGCCGGCGTTACGGCTTGAACTTCACGCGCCGACTGCAGATATCAACGTACGGACGGTCATGAAGATCAGGATGAGCGAGCCCACAGTCCAGAAGGTCGCGCGTATCTCATGAATCTGTCCGGTGAGATAGGCGATGAAGTGAAGCAGACGTGAGGCGACGTAACCGTATAGCAGCCATTGGGCGAGCAGCAGGGACGGTTGCGTGAGAATGTAGAGCAAACCCGCGACCAGGAAGTAGGGCAGGCTCTCGAGGTCGTTCATTTGGATCCGGCGAATCCGCTCGACGCGCTCGTTGGGCAAGAGTTGCGCCGGGTCGGGCGCGGGGTTCATGGGCGTCTTCTTGATATCCTCGGGTGAACGGTAGCCGCCTTTGACGTCGACCATACGGACTACAGTCAGCCACGACATCGCCGCAGCCTTGAGGATCGTCAGGCTCGCAGCAATGACGTAGGTAGCGAATAGCGGATCGTTCAGTGTGAGTTTGTCCAATGTGCCGTCCCCTATGGGCCATAGATCGTATCTATGGCCCAGCGCGTTTCCCAGCGAAATACAATGTCTGTGTCTGTTTACGCGGGATTTGGCCCCCCGTACGAGTGCTGATCGGGGGCTGTCGCCTCTTGGTCATCAGTTTTGCGGGAGGAGACGGCTGAAGGAGGGTAGTTTGAGGCAAAGCTTGACGATGAGAGGGAGCGCGAGGACAGGGATGACGCACGCAGCGACATAACCCTCCGCGAGAGATGGCAGACCAAAGCTGGCCGCTGCCCACACGAGAGTGACATTACGGTTTCCGCTCACGAGGCCTATCGTTCCAGCGGTCTGTAACCCCATTCTCGCGAATGTCAAAGTTGCGAGTACGCACAGTCCGAAGTTGGAGACGACCGCCGCGGCGAGCATGACGTCGAAACCTAGCGGATTGCTGATCCAGTGGGTCCGTATGCCCTGCGAGGTTGCCAGTCCGACGATGATGAGTCCGATAACGGCGACCCCGGTGGCAGCGTGTTGGTCGGGCAGAACGGGCATCAGATTGCGGCGAAACCGTATTGCCAGAAAGGCAACCAAGCCTGCAGCGCCGATGATGCTGAACAATCGGATAGCCAGCGCGCCCATGTCGAATTCAATTCCAAGTCCGAGCACTGTGGCAAAACACGGAATTGAAATCGGCGTGAGGAGGGTGAGTGCGATGGATACGAGTAAAGCGAGACGTGTTCGCAGACCAAGCATTCCAGCGATCGCGGCCGCGCTTCCGACCGGCGGCGCCAGGAGAGAAAGCAGAACACCGGCCCGCAGCGCAGGATCAAGCGGAAGGAAGGACAGTAGAACCGCAGCGGCCAGCGGAAGCGCCAGGCCAACCCAGGCAACCACCAGGGCCATCAGAGGCAGACGAATCCTGGCTTCGGATGGCGCGAGACCGGCTGTGAGAAACGAGCCTAGTGTCAGGAGAAATGCCGAGAACGGCAAAAGATCGTAGCCGAAATGAGCGAAAGGTTGGATCAAGAGCCCTGCACAAAGCGAGATCACCAAAAGCGCTGGTCCTTGTCCGCCAAGTGCGGACAATAGCCTGCCAACCATCTGCATGCGCACCCCTTGCCTGGTTACGTATTTGCCCTGGCGGGCCTCTCAAGTGCTCCGCGGAATGCGAAGCAATCGCGATCGCAATTATTGGAATTGCATCGGTCCGAAATCGGTAGCTATCTGGTAAAGACCCTTGCGATCCGAATGTGCGGCCGCAGGACTCGCGTGACACCCATTGAAGCCTGTCGACGTCATCACCGGCGTTAGTTGGGCGCTACAGAAGCGTTGTTGAGAGATCGGCGCAGTATGAGCGTTACATCGTCCGATCAACCGTTGTTGGAAAGACGAATGTTATGCTCTTGGTCGAGCGCAGGTCCGCCGCAGCAACGTATGATTTTGGACTAGCGGCGCTTCAGTAGCCAAGGCTCCCAAAAAAACCGTGACGCTTCGGCATGCGCTTCGTGCAGGCCGATGCCGATATCGTGGAGAAAATCGGGCCTGTCTCTGATATCCGCGTGCAACTCTGCCCTGAAACGGGCTCGCTGACGCCACGTGGCAGGCAGGCTGAAGATCGCACCGAGACGCAGATGATCGTCGCCTGATACAAACTGTGCGTAGGCGCGCATGGTGGTGCTCCGATTTTTGCGACCGGGATATCCCGGCACATCGCTGCGTGACAGCCATTGAAGCCTGTCGACGTCGTGCCGACGTCAGTCGGGCGTCAGAGCAGCGTTATTTTCGCTCAAGGCGCCGCGAAAAGGCGGCCAGGCGTGTCGAACGCGTTCAGGAAGGGCTTCGTCTTGCAAATTCCGCGCGCGTCAGCGCCGGATTCGCGATCCAGGCGCTGTAGCGGCTCTGCGATCTAGCGACCCGTCTTGAAGCTTGATGCCGAAGCCGGAGAGACGCACGTCCGCGAAGCGCTCGGGCTCGGCTGCAAGGCTGTGCTGATCAAGGGCGGCTACGGGACCGGCCCGGTGCAGCATTTCTACGCGTTCTATTAAATCGGTCGCACCGTTACGCGGCTGCTTAATGGGCCGCGCTCGCTCACCTTGCGTTGAATTCGGGCAAAGCGCTTTTGTCGCCAGCGATCGATCGGCTGATCGACAAGATGATAGATCAGTATCGACGTCGTCACGGTGAGGAATAGCGCGCCATAGGACGCTAGAAGCGTCTCCGGCAGCAATATCCATCCAAATAGAAAATGGCAGATATAGATTGGATAGGACAGCTCGCCGAGGTATCTGTCCCATCCTATGTTCTTGCTTAGCTCGAACAGTCTGGGAACTGCGACGATCACAATGGCGAGGAACAGGATCGACGGCAGCGTCTCGAATCCTTTCGACTTGTTGATCGTGAGGCAAACGAATATCAGCGCCGAAGCCAGTACGAGCAATCCATTCAGGCGCGCTCGCCTGCTGTCATCTCTGGATGCGTATACTTGGTAGCCTAGCGCTCCCGTGCAGAACAACGCCATCTCGGAAGGAAATATGCGATAGGACCACGGGTCTCCACTGAAGCCGAATAGCCATTGAACTCCCATCCGGAAGACAAGGCTTGCAGCGATAACTGAGGCAATCGCGATCGGTCCTCGTCTCACCAGCAACGGCGCGAGCAGATAGAAGTAGATCTCCAGTGCCAGAGTCCATGCCTGCGGAATCGGGGCGAATGTGTAGAGCAGGTCGGGTACACCGGCCGGCTGCAAGGCGAGCGCCAGCCCACCATCTCGAACGACCAGAAAAAAATACGTCTCCTGACCAATGATCACTAATTGGGAGACGACGAAATATGCGGCGCCAAACGGGTCCAGAGACATCAGTTGCTTCCAGTGCCCGGTCACGACGAGAGACAGAGCCAGCACGAGCAGGTATGCCGGAAACAGGCGCAGCAGGCGGTTGGAGATGAACAGCCGATAGGAACCAGGCGCGTATTTCTCGTTCAGCACCAGGGCCATATAGAACCCAGAAATAACAAAGAAGCTCTGTACGGCGATATCGCTGGTGAGAATGCCGAAAGGCAGCCCGAAATGCGCGAATGCAACGGAAATCGCGAGGATGATTCTGAGCGTGCCCATCGTCGAATCCTGCGTGGAAAACCTTTAGTGGCTGTTAATAAATACGAATGGTTCTGCGGGTGGCATGGTTCTTAGCCATCGCCGTCAACGTCTTAGGGCCCTGGATGCGCCGAGGCACCCATAGCCTCATCCTTCGAGCCTCCCAGGAGCGAGCTTCTCAGGATGGGTGACACAGGGTGTGTCCACAGCACTCAGATACTTGTTCCTGCGACACTCTGTCGTCGATCTGTCATCCCGGCTTGATATCAGCCGAACAGCAAATGGGTTGTCCGATTCTTCTGGACACGCTGGACGGAACCTTCGATGACGACGCTGGATCTCGAAAAATCCATTGTTGAAACGGCCTATGCGCGCTGGGCTCCGATCTATGATGCGGTGTGCGGTCCGGTGATGCTGAAAGGCCGTCGTGCGGCGGCGGAAGCGGCGCGTGCCGTGGGCGGCAAGGTGCTCGAAGTCGGCGTCGGCACCGGCCTGTCATTCGATGACTATGATGCGACAACCGAGATCACCGGTATCGATCTGAGCGCGCCCATGCTCGCCAAGGCGCGCGCCAAGATGGCAACCGGCCGCTATCCATGGGTGAAGGATGTCCAGGAGATGGACGCTCATGCGATGACCTTTGCCGACGCCAGTTTCGACTGCGTCGTGGCGCAGTTCGTTATTACGCTGGTCGAAAATCCCGAGCAGGTGCTGTCGGAATGCCACCGCGTGGTGAAGCCGGGCGGCCGCATCATTCTCGTCAATCATCTGTATTCGGAGACTGGTCTGGCAGCCGCGGTCGAGCGCTGGGCCGCGGTGAAGACCCGT
Source organism: Tardiphaga sp. 37S4 (assembly GCF_021044645.1). NCBI lineage: Bacteria > Pseudomonadati > Pseudomonadota > Alphaproteobacteria > Hyphomicrobiales > Nitrobacteraceae > Tardiphaga > Tardiphaga sp. 37S4. Next base: position 1,138,306 of record NZ_CP088008.1, read on the forward strand.
TCCCTCGGTCTGCGCCCGGAATTCCCGTTCGCGCGGCTGCAGGCGTGGTCGCAAGCGAATGCTGAATCGATCCTCATCGAACGCCGCAAGGTGGCGCCGTTCGGCATCTACACATTGGTTACTTTTGAGCGAACCGCGGCGGCGCTGGCGGCGTAAATCGTCATCGCCGTGTCATGCAAATCAGTTAGCTGCTCGACATGGAAAGAGACGTGATGAGTGAAGGCAACGAAAAGCGCTTTCGCACCTTGTTTATCTCCGACGTCCACCTTGGCGCCCGCGGATCGCAGGCTGACCGGCTGCTGGACTTCCTCCGTACCCATGATGCCGATACCATCTATCTCGTTGGCGACATCGTCGATGGCTGGGCGCTGAAATCCGGCTGGCACTGGCCGCAGTCTCATAACGACTTCGTCCAGAAGATGCTGCGCAAGGTGCGCAAGGGCGCCAAGGTCGTTTACATTCCTGGCAATCACGACGAGTTCCTGCGCAGCTATTACGGCACGCATTTCGGCGGTATCGAGGTCGTCGAGACCGCGACGCATGAAGGCGCGGACGGCAAGAAATACCTCGTCATCCATGGCGACATTTTCGACCTCGTGGTGCAGAACGCGCGCTGGCTCGCCCATCTGGGCGACAAGGCCTATGATTTCGCGATCCAGATGAACCGTCTGGTCAATGCGCTGCGCAAATTGTTCGGCTTCCCTTACTGGTCGCTGTCGAAATGGGCCAAGATGAAGGTGAAGAACGCCGTCAACTATATCGGCGCGTTCGAAGAGACGCTGGCCGGCGAGGCACGGCGTCACGGCGCTGATGGCGTGATCTGCGGTCATATCCACTACGCGACGATCCGTGACGAGCACGGCATCCGTTACATGAATTGCGGCGACTGGGTCGAAAGCTGTACGGCGCTGGTCGAACACGAGGATGGCCGCTTCGAGATCATTACCTGGACCGATCCGGTCCGCCGCGGCATGCCGGTGCAGGCGCTCGCACCGGCCAAGGCGGCGTGAAGGATGGCGGCCTGATGCGCATTCTCGTCGCTACCGATGCCTGGCATCCCCAAGTCAACGGCGTCGTGCGCACGCTGACGATGATGGCGGAGGCGGCGAAGGGCTTTGGTGTCGATGTGAGTTTTCTCACGCCGGAATCGTTTCGTACGGTCGGGCTGCCGAGTTACGCTGATTTGCGCGTCGCGATCCCGAGCCGCCGCAAGATCGCGCAACTGATCGACGAGGCGAAGCCCGACAACATCCACATCGCGACCGAAGGCCCGATCGGATTTTCGGTGCGTGCCTATTGCCGCCGCCGGAGCATTCCCTTCACCACCAGTTTCCACACGCGCTTTCCCGAATACATCTCGGCACGTTTTCCGATTCCGGAATCCTGGGTCTGGGCCGGCCTACGCCGCTTCCATGGCGCGAGCTCCGCGGTGATGGCGGCTACGCCGGCACTGGCGAGCGAGCTACGTGACCGCGGCTTCCGCAATGTCGTGCTGTGGCCGCGCGGCGTCGACGCCAATCTGTTTCATCCGCGCCAGGTCGATCTCGGCAAGCCGAAGCCCATTTTCCTCTCGGTCGGTCGCGTCGCCGTCGAGAAGAACCTCGAAGCCTTCCTCGATCTCGACCTGCCCGGCACCAAGGTTGTGGTCGGCGACGGCCCGGCGCGTACCGCGCTCGAAGCGAAATATCCCGAGGCGTTGTTCACGGGCGCGTTGCAGGGCGAGGCTCTGGCCGTTGCCTATGCCTCAGCCGATGTCTTCGTGTTTCCGAGCAAGACCGACACCTATGGTCTCGTCCTGCTCGAGGCGCTGGCGAGTGGCGTGCCGGTGGCAGCGTTCCCGGTAACGGGTCCGAAGGACGTGATCGGCGCGTCGCCGGTCGGTGTGTTGTCGGATGACTTGCGGCAAGCCTGTCTCAAGGCGCTCGAGATTTCGCCGCAGGATTGTCTCAAGTTTGCTGCCGGTCACACCTGGGAAGCGTCGGCACGCGCTTTCGTCAACAATATCAGCCATGTGCGGGCCGAAATCGCCGCCCGTGCACCGTCCGCAGCGAAGCATCCGCGTTTTGCTGCTTGATCTGCGATTGGTATAGCTTGCCCGCTGGTTGTGCCGCGCGATAAAATGCGCGCATGACAAACACCCCATTGCCGATCACATCCGCCGATATCGATGCCGCCGCGCGCGTCATCGCCCCTTATGCAGCGCGAACGCCGTTGCTCCGGTCGCCTGCGCTCGATGCGCTGACCGGCGCGAAAGTGTTCTTGAAGCCCGAAGTGCTGCAGCGAACCGGCTCGTTCAAGTTTCGCGGCGCCTTCAACAAGATTTCCTCGATCCCCGAGGGTGAGCGCGGCAGGGGCGTCGTCGCATTCTCGTCCGGCAATCATGCGCAGGGCGTAGCCGCTGCAGCGCAGATCCTCGGCATGAAGGCGACCATCGTGATGCCGTCCGATGCGCCGGTGTCGAAGGTCGAGCGCACCAGGGGTTATGGCGCCGAGGTCGTGCTCTATGATCGCGACAAGGAAGACCGCGAAGCCATCGCTCGCGACATCGCCGGCAAGAGCGGCGCCACGGTCGTGCCGCCCTATGATGATCCGTTCGTGATGGCCGGGCAGGGCACTGTCGGCCGCGAGATCGCCGAAGACATGGCCGCCTTGGGCACCGTGCCGGACATCGTATCTGCGCAGGCGTCCGGCGGCGGCCTGATCGGCGGCATTGCCACGGCCGTGAAGGCGCGATTCCCCGAGACCTCGATCATAGTCGCTGAACCCGCAGGCTTTGACGACCATGGGCTCTCTTTGCGCGCCGGCAAACGTGTCGCCCACAGCAATTCCAGCCGCACGATCTGCGACGCGCTGATGGCTCTGACGCCCGGCGAAATCACCTTCGCCGTCAATCAGCATCTGCTGTCGGGGGGCGTCACGGCCACCGACGACGAAGTCCGCAAGGCGATGGGTTTTGCGTTCCGCGATTTGAAGCTGGTGGTCGAGCCCGGCGGCGCCGTGGCGCTGGCTGCGCTGATGCACGGGCGTTTCGACGCGCGCGGCAAGACGGTGGTGATCGTTTTGTCCGGCGGCAATGTTGATGCGGATCTCTACGCCAGGATCATCAACGCCTGAGCTGAAGCGCTTACGAGAAGAACGCGATCTTCTCGGCCTGCGTCATCTTGCGGATCGGAGCCAGCGGGTCCGATGCCGGCGCGTTCGGATCCGCGATCACGCCGCCAGCAATCAGCGCTGCGCCGAGTGATGGCGCGGCGGCTTCCACCTGAGGTACCAGATCTGGCTGCGGCGGCTCGGGTGCCAGTGCAACCTCGGCGATCTGCGCGAGCGTCATCAGATCGGGATTGAGGGCTTCGGGCTCGGCTGGCTGAACAGCGACAGCTTCAACCTGCATCACCTCAGGCTCAAGGTATTGAGGCTCGGCAAGCTGAGGCTCAATAACGTCGGGCTCGCTCAGATCGAGCGCGCCCATCTCGGCGGCGACCATATCGAGCACGGCGAGGTCATGTTCGTCCTCTGCAATCCCCGCCGTTTCAGACGCCTGCGGGACATCGTCTGCGGCGATAGCCAAGGAGGCCTCGGCCATCGTCGCGGCGAGCTCCACGGTAGCTTCTGCGATGGGGGCGGCCGTTTCAGCGACGGTCTCTGCGGCAACCGTCTCTGCGGGGGCCGGCTGTACAGCGGCGCGCGGCGGTTCGACGCTTGAGATCGTGACCGTTTCAGCGAGTACTTCGCTCGCCTGCGACTTGAACAACGGCGTCACGGATGCTTCGCGTGCTTCGGCGACAACGGGCTCGACCTTTTCGGCAGCCGGAGTCGGTTCGGCCTGCGCAGTCGTCGCCGCGCTGCCATCGACCATCTGCTCGACCCGCTGCATCAGCAAGTCGTAGCTCGCCAGCACATCCTCACGGCCATTACCATTGAGAGCCTGCTGGCCGGCCTCGATAGCCTTGACCTGCGTGTCGAGCAGATCGCAGATCCGCGTGTCGGCGCCGCATTCACGCAGCGTCCAGGCGATCTCGCGGATGATGCGGGTGCCGTTACGGGCGCCGGTCAAAACCTCGTCGGCGTCGACGCGCGGCATCGCCTCTATGGCGCTGGCCTTGGCCTGACGGACGGCAGAACGGATCGCGCCGAGCGCGGCGATCAGGCTGAGCGCCGGCGCCTGCTTCTGGGCGGCGAGATTGGCTTCCAGCCGCGTGACGGCTTCGAGCACCAGGCTGGTATCGGCCGTGCGGTTGCGCTTGGCATATTCGGCGAGAAACCAGCGGCCGCGCGCGGTCTCCATGAAGGCTTCGCGGATCGCGTCATAGTCTGCCTCGCCCGGCAGGGTGGGGCGGGCGGAGATCGGCGACAGGGCAAATGCTTCTTCGGCCATCATGATAACTCGTGGCGCGCACAGGGATGCGCGGTATGTAACCATCTCCACGATCCCGTGGCGAATCGCAGTTCACCTCATGATAGCCGAATCTGCCACCCATAGCGCCCCGCAAATCCGCCGCAAATTCGCGCAGCGGCTGGCGATGTTCTACGGCACGGTGTTCGGCTCCAGCGGCTTCTATCTGCCGTTCTTCCCCGTCTGGCTGAAGGCGATCGGTATCGACCCGACCTGGATCGGCGCCATCCTTGCTGTGCCGTCGATGACGCGCTTCACCACGCTGCCGTTCATCACCGCTTTCGCAGAGCGCCGTCATGCTCTGCGCCAGACGATGATTGTCTGTGCCTTCCTCACCATGATCGGCTTTGCGACAGTGGGCATGCTACGCGAACCGCTCGGCGTGCTCCTGGTGTTCGCGCTGACGGCAGTGGTCTGGACGCCGCTCACGGCGCTGACCGATGGCTATGCGCTGAAAGGTGTGGTGCGCTTCGGCTTCAGTTACGGTCCGCTACGGCTGTGGGGCTCGGCGGCTTTCGTGGTTGGTGCGCTTGCCTGCGGTCTGGTGGTCAACTGGCTCGATGGCGAGCATCTGATCTGGGTGATTGTTGCAGCGATGGTGCTGTCGGCTGTCGTCAGCCTTGGTCTGCAGCCATTGGGCGCGCCGACAGGCGACGGCACGGTGCTCTCGAAGGCAAGCGCACTGCTACGCGATCCCGGCTTTCTCGCCATCGCGATGTCCGCCGCACTGATCCAGGGCAGCCATGCCGGCTATTACACCTTCGCGTCGATCACCTGGCAGGCGTCCGGCCTCGACGGCCTCACCATCGCTGGTCTATGGACGCTCGGCGTGCTCGCCGAGATTGTCCTGTTCGCGGTGTCGCCGCGCCTGACATTAGCACCTGCGACCATGGTCATCCTTGGTGGCCTTGGCGCATTGCTGCGCTGGACGCTGACCGCGCAAACGCTTCCGCTCCCGATTCTCGTGGTCGTGCAATTGCTGCACGGCGCGACCTACGGTCTGACGCAACTCGGCACAGTGGGCCTGTTGCTGCATCACGTGCCGCCGCATGTGATGGCGCGGGCGCAGGGCTACGTCACCGCCTGCACCGGCCTCGTGATGAGCAGCATGGCAGTTCTGTCAGGCGCGATCTATGCGCGTTACGGCGAGGGCGTTTACTACGTGATGGCCGTGCTTGGCCTTGCCGGGGCGACCGTCATATGGTTCGGCCGGCATCGCGCCGGGCAGCCGCCGGGCGTTGCGGGCGATCAGCCCCAGAGTGCCGCGTCGGGCGGATAGACCGTGCTTTCGTCATAGCGCAAACCGCCGTCGCGATCCCCGGCGAGCAATAGCGGGCCATCGAGATCGACGAAGCGTGCATATTGCGCAATCAGCATCGCGGGCGCCATCGCCAGCGACGTCGCCACCATGCAACCGACCATGATGTCGAGATTCATGGCGCGCGCGGCATCGGCCATCGCCAGCGCTTCGGTCAGGCCACCGGCCTTGTCGAGCTTGATATTGATCGCATCATAGCGCCCGCGCAGCGCCTCGAGCGAAGCGAGGCCATGCACGCTCTCGTCGGCGCAGACCATGATCGGCCGATGCACATGCATCAGCGCGTCATCCTTGCCTGCCGGCAACGGCTGCTCGATCAACGTGACGCCGGCGTTATGGCAGGCGTCGAGATTGGCTTTCAGGTTGTCCGGTGTCCACGCCTCATTGGCATCGACGATCAATTCGGATTCCGGTGCAGCCTGGCGCACGGCCGCGATGCGGCTGATGTCGTCATCACTGCCGAGCTTGATCTTCAGCAACGGTCGGTAGGCGGCCTTTGCGGTGGCGGAGGCCATCGCCTCGGGCGTACCAAGCGAGATCGTATAGGCGGTGGTGCAGGCGCGGGGAGCCGGCCGCTGCAGCAAGTCCCAGACGCGCTGGCCCTGGCTCTTGGCTTCAAGATCGAGCAGGGCGCAATCCACGGCGTTACGGGCGGCACCGGCAGGCATGGCCGATTGCAAGGCGTCACGGCCGAGGCCTGCGGCAAATCGGTCCTGCATCGCCAGAATGGCCGCCAGCGTAGCCTCAGGGGTCTCGCCATAGCGCGCATAGGGCACGCATTCGCCGCGGCCGGTTACGCCGCCGCGGCTGATCTCGGCGACCACGACGACGGCCTCGGTCTTGGCGCCGCGGCTGATGGTGAAGGCGCCAGCGATCGGCCATTGCTCGATCCGGGCGGTCATTAGGGCGGGGGCAGCGTCGGATGCGGACAATGCGGCGTCTTTCGGGCTGTGCCGGCAACGGCGGGTAATGACGTGTCTATAAGTTTACGTGATCGCCGTGAACTTGTTTGCGACGCAATGCCGGTGTCTGACAGGGCGGATTAAGGCTATATTAACCATAGCAACGTGTTGGCTTCACTTGGCTTCTCAGAAACGTATTTGGGCGTGTTAATACTTTGTTCATGCACAGACTGAACGCCCGCGGGAGCCTGTTTTGAGCGGCCCGACCTTGGAACAGATCGCGAAAGGCGACGGCTTGGCGCTGTGCGCGGCTGGGTCGTGGACGGCGCGTTTTGCCCCCGCGCTCGAAAAACTCGTCGGCGAGGCCGAAAAGCTGACCGGTAGCCGCCCCAACATCTTCATCGACGTGTCGCAGGTCTCCAAGCTGGACACATTCGGCGCCTGGCTGATCGAGCGGTTGCGTCGGGCGCTGACCAATGGCGGCCACGAGGCGCAGATCGCGGGCCTTTCGGCGAATTACGCGACCCTGGTCGACGAGGTCCGCCGCGTGAAGCCCGCGGTCCCGTTACCGGCAAGCGGTAGCGCCCTGACTGCCGTGCTCGATGGCATCGGTCGCAATATCTATGGCATCGGGGAAACCCTCGTCGCGCTGGTCGATATGATCGGTGCCGTGATCGCGGCCTGGTTCCGCGTCTGGCGGCATCCGTCGAAATTCCGGCTCACCTCGGTGGTGCATCACCTGGAGCAGGTGTGCTGGAACGCAGTACCGATCGTGGTCCTGATTACGTTCCTGATCGGCTGTATCGTTGCCCAGCAGGGCCTGTTCCATTTCCGCCGCTTTGGCGCCGACGTCTTCGTGGTCGACATGCTCGGCGTGCTGGTGCTGCGCGAGCTTGGCGTGCTCTTGGTGGCGATCATGGTCGCCGGGCGCTCCGGCAGCGCCTATACCGCCGAACTCGGCTCCATGAAGATGCGCGAGGAGATCGATGCGCTCCGCACTATGGGTTTCGATGCCATCGAAGTTCTGATCCTGCCGCGCATGGTGGCGCTGGTGCTGGCGCTGCCCATTCTCGCATTTCTCGGCGCTATGGCTGCGCTCTATGGCGGCGGTCTGGTCGCCTGGCTCTATGGGGGCGTCGATCCATCGTCATTCCTGTCGCGGCTGCGCGAGGCGATTTCGATCAACCACTTCATCGTCGGCATGGTGAAAGCGCCTGTGATGGCCATGGTGATCGGCATCGTGGCCTGCGTCGAAGGCCTTGCCGTGCAGGGCAGCGCGGAGTCGCTGGGGCAGCACACAACCTCGTCCGTGGTGAAGGGGATCTTCTTTGTGATCGTGATGGATGGCGTATTCGCGATCTTCTTCGCAACGATCGGGATCTGACGGCCATGACCTCGACGACTGCGATGCCCATTACTGAGACGCCGACGGCTGCCGCCTCCACCTCTGCCGATGCGATCATCAGCGTGCGCGATCTTACCGTGGCATTCGGCAGCCGTCGGGTGCTCGACGGCCTCAACCTGAACGTGGCGCGCGGCGAAATCCTCGGTTTCGTCGGCGCGTCCGGCGCCGGCAAGTCCGTGCTGATGCGCACGATCATTGGCCTCGTCCCAAAGGTCTCCGGCACGATCGAAGTGTTCGGCACCGATCTCGACAGCGGCGACAAGGAACGCCGCGAAGTCGAGCGGCGTTGGGGTATCCTGTTTCAACACGGGGCGCTGTTCTCGTCGCTCAACGTGCGACAGAACATCCAGTTTCCGGTGCGCGAATATCTCAAGGTCTCGGAACGTCTGCTCGACGAGATCACCATGGCCAAGCTTACCATGGTTGGTCTCAAGCCGGAGGTCGCCGATCGCTATCCGTCGGAACTCTCGGGCGGCATGATCAAGCGCGTGGCGCTGGCGCGGGCGCTCGCGCTCGATCCGGAGATCGTGTTCCTGGACGAGCCAACATCGGGTCTCGATCCGATCGGCGCTGGCGATTTCGACGAATTGGTGCGCACGCTGCAGCGAACTTTGGGGCTGACCGTTTTCATGGTAACTCATGATCTCGACAGCCTGCATACAGCCTGCGACCGGATCGCCGTTCTCGGTAATGGCAAGATCATCGCGCAGGGAACGATGGCCGACATGCTGGCCTCGCAGCATCCCTGGCTTCGGGAATATTTCCACGGCAAGCGCGCACGCGCTGTTATCGGCTAGTTGTACTGGAGTTGGTTTGATGGAAACGCGGGCGAACTTCGTCCTGATCGGAATTTTCACGCTGGCGGTGATCGCCGCAGCGTTCGGCTTCGTGTTGTGGTTCCAGAATCTGCATTCGACCACGCAGCGCACGCCGCTGCGCATCATTTTCGAAGGCGCGGCGTCGGGCCTGCGCAACGGCGGCAATGTCAACTTCAATGGTATCAGGGTCGGCGAGGTCGTCTCTGTGAAGCTCGACAATCCCAAGCGCGTCGTTGCGCTGGCGATGGTCGAGAACATCGCGCCCATTCGCAAGGACACGCAGGTCGGTCTGGAATTTCAGGGGCTCACGGGTGTAGCGGCGATCGCGCTGAAGGGCGGCGATGAAGCTGCGCCCGCGGTCCCGCTGGACACCGACGGCGTGCCGGTCCTGACGGCCGATCCGGAGCTGTTGCGGGATATCTCTGAATCGATCCGGGCAACGCTGAACAACGTCAATCGTCTGGTCGCCGACAATCAGGATACTCTCAAGGGCGCCATGAAGAATGTCGAAACCTTCACGGCGACGCTGGCGAAAAATTCGGAAGTAATCGACGGCATCATGCTGAAGATCGACAGCGTGATGGGCAAAGCCGATGGTGTCATGGGCAAGGCCGACAGCGTTGTTGCGCGAACCGACAATATCCTGCTCGGCCTTGATGCGCTCGCGGGGGGCAAGGACGGCGGTGAGCTGACTGCGGCCGTGAAGTCGTTCCATGAGCTGACCGAGAACCTCGACAAGCGTTCCGGCGCATTGATGCTCGATGGCCGCCGTACCCTCGCCGATATCAGCCGTGCGGTGAACAATCTTGACCGCAACCCGACGCGCCTGTTGTTTGGCGCCAGCAGCGGCACACCCGCGGCTGCGCCCGCACCGGCGGCGCCTCCGGCATCTGTCGCTCCGCCGCGTCGTCGCCAGCAGGCTCAATAGACACCAGTCTGAATATACAGGGAGAGCGCTGATGGAGACCCAAGATAGCTTCACCATCAGCAATGGCCGCGTCACGGCGACGATCAAGGCCGATGGCGCCGAACTCTGCTCATTGAAGGATGCGCATGGGCATGAGGTGCTCTGGCAGGCTGGTGAGGAATGGCCTCGCCACGCGCCGCTGCTGTTTCCGATTATCGGTAAGCTAAAGGACGATGTGCTGCGCCATCGCGGCCAGGTCTATGCAATGACCCAACACGGTTTTGCGCGCGACCAGCGCTTCAGCTGGACAGGGCAGGGACCTGCGTCCTGTGCGCTGTCGCTGGCGGACAATGACGCCAGCCGGGCGAAATATCCGTTCGCGTTTCGGCTTGACGTCACCTATGTGATCGAGGGCGATGAACTGGTGATCGGTTATGCCGTCACCAACACTGGCGACGAGATGCTACCGGCCTCGATCGGCGCGCATCCGGCATTTCACTGGCCGCTGACGGACGGCGCCGACAAGCGCACGCATACGATCATCTTCTCCGATGCTGAACCGGCGCCGATCAGACGGCTCGAGGGTGGACTGTTGCTGAGGGAGGCGGAACCGTCGCCGGTGCAGGGCGGCGCACTGGCGCTGTCCGAATCGCTGTTCGTCAAGGATGCTATGATCTTCGATCATCTCGCCAGCAGGTCGCTGAGCTATAGCGCGCCTGGCGGACCGACGATCACCTTCGCCTGGGAAGGCTTTCGCGAACTTGGTATCTGGTCGAAACCATCCGGCGCTGCATTCCTCTGCATCGAACCGTGGTACGGCTATGCCAGCCCGGTGGATTTTGACGGCGAGTTCGCCGACAAGCCGGGCGTGATGCATATCGCGGTGGGCGAGACGCGCAGCTTCACTCAACGCATCGGGTTCGCATAAGGTAACTGTCACGGCCCGTGATCCAGCAGACCGCTGCATCGAGGAGCTCCGTCATGTCGAGAACTGCGTCCTGTTCGTGCGGTCAGCTGTCCATCGTGCTCGAAGGCGAGCCGAGGGGCGTCGGTATATGCCACTGTTTCGCCTGCCAGCGTCGGACCGGCAGCGTCTTTGCCGCGCTCGCGGGCTTCGGGCCAGATTACCATGTGAGCGGCATCGCGACCGAGTATGTCCGCACGGGAGATCAGGGAGCGCGCTTCCGATTCCGGTTCTGCCCCGTCTGCGGCACCAATCTCTTCCATACCGAAGAAGGATATGAAGCGCGTTCCGTAGCGGTGGCGGTCGGCTGCTTTGCCGATCCGGATTTTCCGCCTCCGGAGATCTCCGTCTATCATTGCCGGCGGCATGCCTGGGTGTCCTTGCCGTTCGGCGTCAACATTCACGACAAGGATCCCGCGTGATGACGGCACCGGCCTGGCCCCGCGTCTAGCGCTCCGGCACAACAGCAGGCCCAACAAAAAAGCGGAGGCATCGCTGCCTCCGCTTTTCGCGTTCGTATTTAATCTTGCTTAGCCCAGCCGACCCGCTGCATGAGCGAGCAGGGTGTAGACCAGACCCGTTTCCGAGGTCAGATGGCTGCGCAGCGCTGCCGGGCCGCGTTCATCGCGGGCGACTTCGTCAAGCAGGCGTTCGAATTCGGTGATGTAGCGATCCACCGTGCCCTTGAAGTTGCGGTCCGACCGATACTTGCGGGCGACCTCATCGAAAGCCTTCTGGCCGGCGGGCGTATAGAGCCGCTTGCTGAAGGCCTTGCTCTCGCCGCGCTGATAGCGATCCCACATTTCGGCAGCCAGTGTCCGATCCATCAGGCGGCCGATATCGAGCGACAGCGACTCCAGCGGATTGGCCGAGGCTGCAGGCTGCTGCGGAGCCGGTGCGCGGCGCGGCGGCGTGCGATCTTCCTCGACGTGATCGGCGCGGCCGAGCAGATCCGACAGCCAGCCGTCACGGCCCTGGTCGGAGTTGGCCGGAGCGACCGACGGCGCTTCGGTGCGACGCGGCGCAGGGCCACCGATATCGGGCATCGGCAAGTTCGTTGCGCTACGGGCAGGCGGCTCCTCGCGGCGCGGGGCCGGACGCGGAGCCTCGTGGCGCGCTTCACTACGGCTGCTGGCGATCGCCATCGCCGGCTCCTCGTCACGCTGCACGCTGGTGGTGCGGCTGGTCGAGACCACGTCAAGGCCGCGGCCGTGGCGGGCGACGATGCGGTTGAGCTCGGCGAGCGCCTCGATCTGGTCGACGATCACCTTGCGCATCTGCGCAGTGCTCTCGGCGGCTTCCTGCGGCATGTCGAGAACGCCACGGCGCAGTTCGGTGCGGGTGCTCTCGAGCTCGTTGTGCATTTCGGCAGCCATCTGCTTCATGCTGGCGACCATCGACGAGAACTTGTCGGCCGACTGCTTGAACATGGCATCGGCTTCCTGCGTGCCCTGCTGGTAGATTTCGCTCATGGCTTGCGTTGTCGCGCGGCGTTCTTCTTCCGCCGCGGTGCGGACGGCTTCGAACTGCCGGCTGATCGCTGCCGAGCCCTGACCTGCGGTCTCCGCGACGACGCGGGCGATGTCACGGGCCCGTTCTTCGGCGGCTGCCAGCGATTCATCGAGCAGGCCGGTGAAGCGGGTGAGGCGCTGATCGAGATCGGTGGTGCGCAGATCGATGGTGGTGACCAGCGATTCCAGCGCCGCCTTGCGTTCGCCGACCGACGACATCGTGGTGCGGTTGCTCTGTTCGACCAGAGCCGCGGCATCCACGAGGGCATGGCCATGGGTTTCGAACTGGCCCGAGAGTGAGCCGAGATCTTCCAGGGCCTTGGAGGTCTTGGAGGTGAACACGGTGAGCTGTTCTTCCAGCGTCTGGGTAGCCAGGCCGTTGCGCGACGTCACGTCGTTCATGGTGGACACGAAGTCCGCCACGCGGGTGACCAGAGCGCGCTCCAGCGAGTTGAGATTGTCGTGGGCGCCGGTGAGGACTTCCTGCAGCAGGATGTTGCCTTCACGCAGGCGTTCGAACAGCGCCACGGTATCGGTGCGCAGGATCTTGCTGGTTTCCTGCATCTCCGTGACCGCAGTGATCGAGACCTGACGCGACTGCTCGATGGCGGTGCGCGAGCTCTGCTCGAGATCCTTCAGCGACTTGTTGACCGCACCGGTGGCGAGTTCGCCAGCCGTGGTGATCGCGCGAGCCACGTCCGTGCTGTTGGTGACCATGGTCTGCGAGAAGGTCTGGCCGCGGCTCTCGATCGCCTTGAGCGCGTCGGCGGTGACGCGATCGATATCGACCGTGAGCTGATTGGCCTTGGCGCCCAGCGCATCGACCAGCGAACCGCGCTTGGCGTCGACCATCTGCGACAGACGGTCGGTCTGCTGCTGCACATAGGTGACGATTTCGTCCGTCTTGCCGGTCATCGTGGTGCCGAAGCTGCCCGAAGCGGCGAACACCGACCGCTCGATCTCCGACGAGGTGGTCTTGATCTTGGTGGTGATCTCGTTCGAGGCGGCGACCAGCGAGTTGTGCGCATTCTGCGCACTGGTCTGGATGTTGTCGGTGGTGTTGGCAGTGACGTTCGAGAGCGAACGCTCGATGTCGGCGGAGATCACCTTGATCTGGTTCGCGGCATCCGCCGAGGAGGTTGCCAGCGAGGTTTGCACTTCGCGAGCGCTCGAGAGAATCGCAGCCGCCGTATCGGCACCGACCGCGGTGAGCGTGCGCTGCACGTCGATCGAGAGCGACTTCACATGGCTTGATGCCTCGGAAGACGCGGTGACCAGCGTGCTCTGGGCTTCGCGGGCGCCGGCGACGATCGACTCAGCAGTTGCCGTGCCGGCGGTGGTCAGGCTGCGCTCCATGTCGGCCGCGAGGTTGCGGACGTGGTTCGACGCTTCGGTCGAGGCGTCGATCAGCGAGGACTGGACGTTGCGCGTGCTGGCCAGGATCGAGTCCGCGCTGGCGGTGCCGGCGGCGATCAGCGTGCGCTCCACGTCGGCCGCAAGGGTGCGGACCTGCTGCGAGGCGTCGGTCGATGCGGCGACCAGCGTGCTCTGCGCGGCGCGGGCGCCGGACAGGACCGAGTCGGCCGTCGCCGTGCCGGCGGCAGTGAGCGTGCGTTCGATATCGGCTGAGAGCGACTGGATCTGGGTAGCCACTTCCGAGGAGGTGGCGACCAGGGTCGACTGGGCGTCGCGGGCACCTGAGAGCATCGAGGCTGCGGTGGCGGAGCCGGCCGCGGTGAGGGTGCGCTCGACATCGGCCGACAGTGACTTCACCTGTAGCGAGGCTTCCGAAGACGCATTGACCAGCGTGGCCTGCGCATCGCGGGCACTGTTGACGATGGCCGTGGCGGCAGTGGTGCCGACAGCGGTCAGCGAGTTCTCGATATCGGACGCCGTCAGCTTGAGCTGCGCGCCGACATCGGTCGAGACCGACACGAGGGATTCCTGCGCGGCGCGGGCGCCGGCCTGAATGGTCTCGCTCGTATTGACCATGAGATGCGTGAGCGAACGCTCGGCGTCCTCGACATTGGTCTTGATGCCGATCGAGAGTTCTTCGGCGCGGGCCATGAGCGAGTCGCTGGCCGTGCGGCCGGACGTTTCAATACGGCCGGCAACAGCCTCAATGCGCGAGCCGAGCAGCTCCTCGAACTGTTCGACGCGGGTTTCGATGCCGCCGGCGACGATGCCGATACGACCTTCCATGCCTTCGTGGATCGTCTGGAAGCGCGCAGTGATGGTATCAGCGAACTGTGTGCTGCGGCTGTCGATGGCATCGGTGACGTTGTTGATGCGGCTGTCGATGGCCGTGATCGCCTGCGTCGTGCCTTCCGTGAGAGAGCTCGTGAAGTAGGAAAGGCGGTCGTCGATCGAGTGGATCGCCTGCACGGCGCCTTCCGTGAGCGCGGTCGTCAGGTGGGTCAGGCGGCCGTCGACCGAGCTGACTGCGAGATTCGCGCCTTCGGTCAGGGCGGTGGTCAGATGCGTCAGGCGCGCGTCTACCGACTGGACGGCCTGATTGGCACCTTCCGAGAGCGTCGATGCGAGGTTTTCAAGACGCGTATCGATGGTCGCGGTGACCGACTGCGCCCGAGCGTCAAACGTTTCTTCAAGGCTCTTGAGACGCCCATCGACGGTCTCGTCGAACGACTTGATCCTGGTGTCGAGCGACGCATCGAGATTGACGACGCGGCCTTCGAATTTGGTCTCGAATTCTGCGAGGCGGGTGTCGAGCGACGACGTGATGCCGCCGACATTGGACGCAACGCGGGTGTCGAAATTATCGACATAGGTCTTCAGCGTTTCCGAGATGTCCTGCGTGCGCTGACCCAGGCGATCGACGACTTCGCCGCCGAAGGTCTTCACGGTGCGGTCGAATTCCGAGATGTGCTTGGTGATCAGTGCGCCCAGCGTGCCGCTGTCGCGCGAGAAGCGCTCGGCGAGCTCAGAGCCCTGTTCCTTCACCAGTTCGTCGAAGGCGTTCATCTGCAGGCTGAGGGTGTCGTGCGCGGTTTCGGTCTGGCTCGCGACCTTGGCCACCAGCGCGTTGACGGTGGCGTCGAGGGACTCGCCCGCCTTGTCGCCTGACGTGAGGATCTGGTTGGCCAGGCGGTTGCCGGCATCGTCGATCTTGCTGACGAGGTCGCCGCTACGCAGCTCGAGTTCGAGCAGCAGGCTATCGCTGGAATTCTTAAGCGAGTCGTGGACCTGCTCGGTGCGGTCCGACACGCGATCGACAATCGTGGACGAACGCTGTTCGAATTCGCTGGTGATGCGGTCGATACGCTCGTTGAGCATTTCGTGGACGCGGTCGGCGAGATCGACGAACTCGTCGTGTACGTGGCCGGTCTTGAAGTTGAGGCTGGTCGTCAGACGCTCGCTGGCGTCGAGCACCGCGCGGGTGGTCTCGGCGCTGGCCTCTTCGAGGCGGTCGAGCAGGTCGCCGCCACGCTCGCCGAGCGCGAGGATCATGTTGTCGCCGGCATTGCCGAGCGCGCGGGTGATGTGTTCGCCGCGCTCTTCGAGGGCGCCGGTGATGCTCTTGGCGACTTCATCGACGCGTGATGCGATGGCGTCCGAAATCAGTGCGATGTCGTGGCGGAGATCGATCTGCACGCCCGAAATGGCGGAGCGAACCTGCTCGGCCTGACCGACCAGGTTGTCGCGCTGATGCGCGATGTCCTGCAGCAGCGCGCGGATGCGGACTTCATTGTCAGAGTAAGCGCGCTCGAGCGCGGAAACTTCATTGGCGACGAGGGTTTCGAGTTCGCCGGCACGTGCAATCGCGCGCTCGACGCCGTCGCCCATCGCGGCGACTTCGCGGCGGATCGCCTGGCCGACCGTGACCATCGAGTCGCTGGCCGTGCTTTCGGGCTCGGAGAAGCGGATCGCAACCTGTGCCATCGACTGGGCGATCAGGCGCATTTCCTGGCCGCGCCAGGCAAGACTGGCGAGGAAGTAAAACAGCAAAATGGGGGCGAACAGCAGCGCAGCAAGGCCAGCCAGCGCCAGCGTGCCGCCGGAACCCTGACCGATCAGGGCCTGCAGCGACGGCAGGAACGCAACGGTCAACAGGCCTGCGCCGACGATCCACAAGCCGGCGAACAGGGTGGCGAGTGTATAGACGTTGCGAGCGGGGCGGTTCTTCTGCAGCGCCTGCAGGATCTGGCCGATGGTTTCGCGGTCATCGTTCGCGGGACGGCGCGCAAAGCGCTGATCGTCCTGCGGCTCGAAGCTCGGGCGATCATTGGCGATGCGTGCGTCGAAGGCGTTGTCGTCGAGGTCGACGGGGGAAGATGGATTGGTGGGGGCGTTGTCGGCACGGATCGCGGGTTGATCGCGATCGACATGCGCGGGGTCGCTGATATTGAGTGCTTCCTGGATGGCAGAGAGCGCGACTTCGGTCGGATCCTTGGCCTTTTTGGTGTTGTTTGCCATGCTCGTTCCACGCCCCCTGATTACGCAACTGACACAGAAGTCCCCACGATTCGTTCCCGCCTGCAGCATGGCGACTGGCCATGTGCACCCCGCGGGACGAATTTCGGACTGCCGGTCGCTCGGCTTGTCCGCTACTTCCGCAAACATCCTATTGGCTTGGTCGCGCGAATGAAATGGTTCTGGTTAAGACATTCTTAATGATAGTTAACGGCTTCCCCCGGTAACTTCTTGTAGCGCCTCAAATAAACGGAATGGCCCCTCAATCGTGGCGAGTTTGCGTCAAAACTGCGTCAACCCAGCGGATTGTACCTAGAACGTTCCGTTAACCAATTCCGTGTTTGGCTGCAAAAAATCGCGGCCGGATCGTTCGGTTGGCGGGAATTTGGGCCATCATCAATGCCGCTTCACCTCGAACGGGTTCAATGGATGCCGTCACCGCCGCTGGTTCCCGATGACGGACCGATCGATTTCCCCCACCTTCAACGTATGACGATGGGCGATAGCAGCCTGGAACGTGAAGTTCTGGCGATGTTCGCGGCCCAGTCGAGCGAGTTGATCGAGAAGATCGTCAAAATGCCGGCGGATGCGGCTGAACTCACGCACAAGCTGAAGGGCTCCGCGCAGGCGGTCGGCGCGTTCCGCATCACGGAAGCCGCCGAATGGCTGGAAACGACGCTGCGCGACAGCAGCGA
Source organism: Tardiphaga sp. 37S4 (assembly GCF_021044645.1). Lineage (NCBI taxonomy): Bacteria > Pseudomonadati > Pseudomonadota > Alphaproteobacteria > Hyphomicrobiales > Nitrobacteraceae > Tardiphaga > Tardiphaga sp. 37S4. The sequence continues at coordinate 1,155,650 of NZ_CP088008.1, forward strand.
TACCGCTGAGGCCCTGATGACGCTCACCGACGCCGTTCTCGAGGCGCGGGCGGAGATCGACGTCCTTCTGAAACGGTCCTGATCCCCAAGGGATCAGCTTTGATCCCAAAGGGATCTTTTTTGATCCCCCAAAGGGGTCATGCTTGGCCCTGCTTTTCCAGATGACGGTTTTGCTGCGGAGCGCTGGCGCGATCCGGATCGACCCGTTATAGGACAGCCGGTATCTTCCTTTCGGCAGCGCGAGCATCATGGCCAAGATAAACTTTGTCGATCACTCCGGTGAGACCCGCAGCATTGACGCCGAGATCGGCTCCACGGTGATGGAGGCGGCCATTCGCAATGCCATTCCGGGTATCGAAGCCGAATGTGGCGGCGCCTGCGCCTGTGCCACCTGCCACGTCTATGTCGACGAAGCCTGGCAGGAGCGCGTCGGTGCGCCGACGCCGATGGAAGAGGACATGCTGGACTTCGGTTACGACATCAAGCCGAACTCCCGGCTGTCGTGCCAGATCAAGATCACCGATGCGCTCGATGGGCTTGTCGTGATCACGCCGGAACGCCAGGCCTGAGCTTTCCAAGACTTGTTCTGAGCTTTCCAAGCCTTGTTATCTACTGCGCGTTCAAGCCGCGCAGCATCCATGGCTGAAACCGGTCGACGACGTCGGGCGGGATCGGCGTTGGTTGACGGCTGGTGAGGCCAACCATCACGGTCGTTGCGATCGCCGAGGCCATGCACTTGCCTTCCGAAAACACGACCTGCGAATAGGTCACCGAGGTCCGGCCGATCTTGGTGACGCCGAGCCCGAGTTCGATCTTGCCGGGCCAGTGCAATTCGGCGCGAAAGTGAATATCGAGCCGCGCCAGCACCCAGCTTTGGCCAGGCGCGATCAGCCCGCACGCCGGGTCCCGCATCAGCAACACGCGGCTGGTCTCGAAATAGCTCGAATACACCGCGTTGTTGACGTGATTGTTCGGATCGAGATCCGCAAAGCGCACATTGTCCGACAGGCGATAGGGATAGTCGTCGAGGACAGGCGCCGGAGCGCGGGCAGGGGCGTTCACGAAATTGATCTCCAGCAATGCTTGGCAGGTTTGCGCCTGTTACAGCGCAGTTGCACAGCCCAGGCAAGGGCGGGGCACATGCTGATTTCAGGCCGAGCCGCTGTGGCTTTCCCCGTGTGGCGCCGCTAGGCTGGACGCAACAGCCGGATGGCGCCGGGCTCTGCGATCTCGCAGGGCTGGTTCAACCGAGACAAAACACTATGGGCGAAACGATCAAGACGGACGTGCTGATCATCGGCGCCGGCCCCTGCGGACTGTTCGCCGTTTTTGAACTTGGTCTGCTCGATATGAAGGTCCACCTCGTCGATATCTTGGACAAGATCGGTGGCCAATGCGCCGAGCTCTATCCTGAAAAACCGATCTACGACATTCCTGCGATTCCGCTGGTCACCGGTCAGGGGCTGACCGAAGCACTGCTGGAGCAGATCAAGCCGTTCAAGCCGACCTTTCATCTGAATGAAATGATCGAGACCATCGAGAAGATCGGCGATCCCTTGTTTCGTGTCACGACGGATGCCGGCCAGGTGTTCGAAACCAAGGTGGTGGTGATCTCCGCCGGCGGCGGCTCGTTCCAGCCGAAGCGTCCGCCGGTGCCGGGCATCGAGGCCTATGAAGGCACGTCGGTGTTCTACGCGGTGCGCAAGATGGAGCAATTCCGCGATAAGGATCTGCTGATTGTCGGCGGTGGCGATAGTGCGCTGGACTGGACGCTCAACCTGCATCCGGTCGCGCGGCGCGTCACGCTGTTGCATCGGCGCGATGATTTTCGTGCTGCGCCTCACAGTGTCGAGCAGATGCGCAAGCTCGTGGCAGCCGGTCAGATGGACCTGCAGATCGGTCAGGTCACAGCGCTCGAAGGCGAGGGAGGCCATCTCACTGGGGCTGTCATCAAGGGCAATGACAACGAAAGTGTCCGGATCGACTGCAATACGATCCTGCCGTTCTTCGGCCTGACCATGAAGCTCGGTCCGGTCGCCAACTGGGGCGTCACGCTGGAGAACAACCTGATCCCGGTGGAGACGGCGTCGTTCGAGACCAATGTCCCCGGCGTCTTCGCCATCGGCGATATCAATACGTATCCCGGCAAGCTGAAACTCATCCTGTCCGGCTTCCACGAGGGCGCGCTGATGGCACAGAAGGCGTATCACTACGTCTATCCGGACAAGCGACTGGTGTTTCAATACACGACGTCCTCCTCTAGCCTGCAGAAGAAGCTCGGCGTTAACTAACTTCGGCTAGTTGTTGGAATCATCTTGTATGACGGAGATGCAAAGGCGGTTCGGATCGCCGGTAACCGCGTCGGGTTCGGTGGGGCAGCTTGTGGCAAAGCTGTGGCCGCTGACACAATCGGACATCCGGCGCGCGATCGGCAATCTTGCAAAAGCCATCAACCGCAGTCACTCTCTCGTCGCGGAAGATTGATAGTCTATGCAATCGGATCGAGTGCGGATACTCGGCGGATGCCTGGACGACGAACTGCACTGGGGAAGGCGATGGCACAACTTAGATCCCGACGTCTGGCGCTCACAGCCGCTTCAGGTCTGGCCGCGTGCGCAATGTTCGCCGGCCCTCTCCGCGCCGCTGAGCCGACTGCTGCCGGGCTCTGGCAGAAGGTCGAGAACAACAAGCCTGTCGTCTGGGTTCTGGTGGTTGATCATGGCGGCGGCGTATTTGAAGGTGCGATCGCCAAGACGTTCCCGAGCCCCGATGACAAGCCGGGCGACGACTTCTGCGGCAAGTGCGTCGATGACCGGAAGGGCCAGCCAGTGCTGGGCATCTCCTTCATCCGCAACATGCAGCAGCAGGGACTGAAATACGAGAACGGCAACATTCTCGATCCGCGCGACGGCAAGGTCTACAAGGCCAAGATGAGCGTCAGCGCCGATGGTCGAGCGCTCACCGTGCGTGGCTATTGGGGCATCGCGCTGCTCGGCAAGGACGAGACCTGGTACCGTCTGCCCGACACTGAAATGGCTTCGCTCGATCCAACCGTGATCGCGAAATATGTGCCGACCCTCGCGGCAGCAGCCGTGAAGCCGCCAACCGTCGGTAATGCCGCCGCGAAGGCCCCCGTCGCGCCGATGAAGAAGGCCAGCAACGTGACCCCGGGTAGCAACGTCGCGCGCTGATCGCCGCTAACTTGATTGTGGCTCCCCCACAAGCGAAGACTGTCTAACACCCCGCATTCTGGAAGCCGACGCCATGGCGCGTCGGCCATTTCGTTGCCAATTCAGTCGTGGCGCGCCAGCTTCCAACGTTGCTTATCGGCTCTCACCGGACGTCATTCATTTGAATGCCGGATCATAGAAATATGATCCCACGTCTGTTCTTCGCGGCCCGTCGATCGATATCGTGCATCGATTCAATGACAATGGCTGCTGAAGGAGCCCATCACGATGATCGTTGCGCATTACGAGCATCGCTTGCCCGCCGACTATGATCTCGGCTTGATCCGCTCACGCGCACAGGAGCGTGGGTCGCTCTGGGATGCAAAGCCGGAGCTTTATTTCAAGGGATTTCTCTTGCGAGAGAGCGGATGCTTCGGCGCAACGACGTCTAGCTATTCCTCGCTTTATCTGTGGCGGCACGACGAGGCGTTTCGCGATTTTCTCGTGAACGGCGGATACAAGATCGTCGTCGATATGTTCGGTCGGGCGCGGATCGAAACACGCGTTGCCCTCGATGCCCGGAAGGGGCGTGGCCGGAAAGCTCGCTTCGCCTATCGGCAAGACATCGCCATTCCGCCCGATGCCGATCTTGAAACAACGATAAGAGGGGAGATCGAGCGCAACGCCGATCTCTCGGCGCGCGCCGGAATTGTTGCAGCCGTGATCGGATTGGATGCCGAGACGTGGGTCTTCACCCGCGTCCTGCTCTCGGAGAATGAATGCACCGATGCTGGCGCTTGCTACCAGATCCTGCATCTGGCGCAGCCGCTGCTGGATCGCCTTCCATACGCTACCTAGCTCGTATGCGCGCGGTGTTCGCGGAACGCAGCCGCGAGGGTTCGCAGCGCTTGGCGAGACTGCATATCCGACAGTGTCGAGAGAAGTACAATTTCCGACGACGCCAGCGGTGGCAGGCCAAACTTCTGGCTGACTTCGATGGTGCCGGCCGGTGCAAGCCGGCAGGAGAAGACCGCGGTGGCAAGGCCCGCCGAGACAGCGTCCGATACGACTGAAGAGCCGCCACCGAGAAACACCTCCGTCCATGCGATGCCAGCCGCGTCCAGCGCATGAATGGCAACGTCGTGCACGCCACATACTGGCGTTAGCGCCGCCAGTCGCAATGCCTCGCCCGGCCGGTGCACAAAGCCTGGTGCTGCGAACCAGCCGAAATGCTCGGGCGCAAGCACTTCGCCGTCGCGTCGGTCATCCTCACGCCGGACGATGGCCGCATCGATTTCGCCGCGGTCGAAGGCGTCCAGCAAATTGCGTGAATTATCGAGGCGAACCTCGATCGTGAGCGTGGGGTCATGGGCATTCAGGCGAGCCAGCAGCGTCGGAACCTCCGGCCCGGCCACATGGGCCGCAATGCCGAGTGCGAAACGGCGACGGGTCGCAGACAAAGCTGCGACAGCGCGATCGTGCGCGGCCAGGAAGTCGCGGGCTGAATCGACGAATAGCGCGCCTTGCGCCGAGAGGCGCACCATTCGCGGGGTTCGTTCGATCAATTTATGGCCGAGGCGGTCTTCCAGCCGCTTCAGCTTCACGCTGATCGCGCCCTGGGTCGTGCCAAGCGCTTCCGCCGCACGCGTGAAGCTCTGAAGATTGGCGATGGTCACGAATGCCTGCACGGCATCTACGTCCAGGGCGCTCATTTGAATTATCCAGATTTGTTGTCTCTGAAATAATCAATCATCCAATTCTGAAATGGTCAACCTCTGCCTATGTTGCGTTCATCACAACGCAGACCGGGTGGACCTCATCCTCTGTCGTCGGGCTTCACTGTGGCGCGTTATTATCCCGAAAGGCTCCCATGCTCTCCGAATCGACACGACAAAGCACATTGGCTTTGGCGGCTGCCTGTCTCACCTCCCTGATGTTCGGTCTGGAGATTTCCAGCATTCCCGCGGTCCTGCCGACACTGGAGCGGGTGCTTCATGCCGATTTCAAACAGCTCCAATGGGTCATGAATGCGTATACGATCGCGGTGACGACGGTGCTGATGGCAACCGGCACGCTCGCGGATCGCTATGGGCGCAAGTGCGTCTATCTGATTGCGATCGTCGCGTTTGCCGCTGCATCGCTGCTTTGCGGCCTGACCGAAAATATATTGGTGCTGATCGTTGCCAGATTTCTCCAGGGCATGAGCGGCGGGGCGATGCTGATCTGCCAGGTCGCGGTGCTATCCCATCAATTTCCGGAAGGGCGGCAACGCGCCGTTGCATTCGGCTGGTGGGGGATCATCTTTGGCATCGGTCTGGGCTTCGGCCCGATCATCGGTGGTGCTATCGTGGCTTTGTCGAGCTGGGAATGGGCCTTCCTCATCCATGTCCCGCTTGCGGTGATCGCCCTGATCCTCGCCGGGAACGGAGTTCGCGAGTCGCGCGATCCGGAGGCCAGCAGCCTCGATCTTGCAGGGATCATCACTCTTTCGCTTGCGGTCTTCTGCCTCGCATTCTTCATTACGCAAGGCCCGGATATCGGATTCGACAGCTGGACGGCGTTTGCGGTCGTCGGCGTGTTCGTTGCAAGCCTGATCGGCTTTGTCTTCGCCGAGCGTCTCAGCCCGAGACCGATGTTCGACTTCACCGTCTTCCGGATCCGTAATTTTTCCGGCGCCCTGGTCGGCTCGATGGCCATGAACTTCAGCTTCTGGCCGTTCATGATTTATCTGCCGATCTATTTCCAGGCAGGATTGGGTTATGGCAGCGTCGGCGCCGGACTATCGCTTCTGGCCTATACGTTGCCGACGCTGGTCGTGCCGCCGGTGGCCGAACGGCTCGTGCTACGTTTCCATCCGGGTCTGGTCATCCCGCTCGGCCTGTTCACGATCGGAACAGGGTTCTTCGCCATGAAGATCGGCAGCTCGGTCGCGAATGCGAGCTGGCTGACGATGCTGCCGGGATGCGTCCTTGCCGGCATCGGATTGGGGCTGACCAATACGCCCGTGACCAACACGACGACCGGATCAGTGCCGCAGGAACGCGCGGGCATGGCGTCAGGCATCGATATGAGCGCCCGCATGATTGCGCTTGCCATCAACATCGCGCTCATGGGCCTCATTCTCGTCGAGGGAGTTCGTGCGTCTTTGAAGGCCGCGCTACCAAGCGGTACCAGTGTCGAGCTCTTACGCTCGCTGGCAGAGAGCGTCGCCGCCGGCACGGCGCTCGCGTCCGAATACAATCCCGGCGGAGCCGTCATTCAAGACGCCCTGACCCAAGGGTTCGGCTGGGTCATGCTCTATGGCGGAATGAGCGTGTGGATTCTCGCGGGCATCAGCTTTGTTGTCTTCGGCCATGGACTGCCGAGACGCGCGCCACATGGTCAAAGCTGTGTCGAAGGCGACGGTCGGGCGTAGTCCGGACCGCTTCGCTTCTGCCGGGACCGCGATGGATAGCTGAGCTGATCGTCCTATCGGGCGGCTGGCTGCAGCACCATCGGTGCCAGCGGCTCCTGCGTGACATCAGCTTCCGCGCCCAGCCGCAATACGCTCGCCGCTGCCGGCACGACGGCATCGGCCATTGCTGCATGACCTTCGCCGGTGGGATGGATCGCGCCGCCATAAACGGCCGAGAGAATGCCCCAGGTCGCATCGTGGATATCGGCCGGCTGGATCGCCGCCGAATAGCCCTGCGGATAGGTCATCGCCGCGAAGTAGCTGTCATTGGCGTCGCGGATCCAGCGGCCACGCGGCAAATAGGGGCGGAATTCGCTGGCGCCGCGACCGCACACCATCGGCTGCGCCGCCGCTTCGACGAGACTGGTCTCGAAGCTTTCGCCCTTGGGCGAGAAGCAGGCGCGATCGAATTCGGGATCGGATGAGGAGCGTGCGCAGAAGCCGTGATTAGCGAAACTCGCCTGATGCTGATCGACGAAGGTCATGCGATCGGCTTCGGGATTGCGGCACAGTACGCCGCCCTGGCACAGTGCGATGGACTTCAGTTGCGGCAGGAATTCGGACTCGACGAAATTCGCGACATTGGCCAGCCGCTGCGGATCGGCGCTGAAGGATGGATGCACGTCGAAGCCGGCCGGACCGCCGGGGCAGGGCGCGCCATTGGCGAAAGTCGGGTTGGCGTAAGCGGCAAACACCACGCGCGACATGTCTCCGCCGAGCAGCGGTTTCAGGGCTTCCCGTACCTTGCCGAAGCTGGAGGGCAGTTCGCGGACCAGCGCGCTGCGGGAGTCCTCGACCGAGCCGAGAATGCCGCCGCGCTTGAACAGCGCACGTTCGGTGGCGTTCTCGACGATGACGTCGGCAACGAGCCCGGAGAAGTTGATGTCGTTGGCGCCGATCGACAGCAGCACGAGATCGAGCCGGCGTGCCGGCTGACGGCGCTTGGCGGCAGTGATGGCTTCGCGCAGTTCGGCGATCTGCGCGTTGACGCTGCCCGCACAGGTGCTCGCATTCTTCGTGGTGAGGCACTCACGCGCGCGCTGTCCACCCAGCAATCCGTCGGCGATGGTCGCGCCCGAACAGGCCAGCGGCAGATAGGTGACGGCGATGTGCGGATACTGCACGGCGAGCGCCAGTGCGGCGCGTGTCTGGTAGCTATAAAGCGAGCGGTGGCACGCGGCGTTGAACCACTGCGCGCCCGCGCGCTGCCAGGCCTGCAGCGACTCATAGGAGTCGCAGGAACGGCCACCTTTGAAGCCGGCACGGCTCGGCCGATAGAACTGCCCGCTGGGGCCGCCGAGATAAGAGCGGAAGCAGAAACCGTCATCGGACAGCGCAACCGGACGATCCGGATTGCCTTCACCCGAAGCAATGGAATCGCCGAGGCCCGCAATCAGGATGTCGCGGACGGCGATGTCGGCGCTGACCCGCACAGGAGCCTCGGCGCCGCTGGTAACCTCCACAGTCGCGACCGTGCGGCGACCATAGATGGCGCGGAAATTGATCGGCTCGGCGCAGTCGAGGGTGGATTGACGCGGGCCTTCGCCGTCCTCGAAGGTCCAGGCGCAGATCGCACCGACCGGCACTTCGCCGCTAAGGCGGACGGTGATCGGATGTTCGGTCGGTGTCAGGTAGCTTTCCTTGACGGTGTCGCGGGTGCAGGGCTCGCTGACCTTTCCGGCCAGATCGATGCACAGCCGGTTGACGGTGTTGCGCGCCCAGCCGCGGCCATCGCTCTGCACGCCCAAAGCCTGTTCGGCGGCCAGCACGCTGCGGTTGCGCATGGCGTCGACATGGAGCTGGAAGTCACGTTCTTCGCGGAACAGTCGAAAGCGGTTGCGCACTTCCCAGGAAATCTGGATCGAACTGTTGGCCACGCCCTGCGCGGCGGCCGGTTCAACCGGCAGCGCGCCCAGCATGCCGAGCAGCAAGGCGAAGTTGATCAATGAACGTCTGAAATAAATGGGGGCCATGGCGGTGTTGAACGTCACGTATGGGGCGGAAGTAAGAAATCGATTGGCCGGACGCGCGATGTGGCGCGCCCGCGACTGATTCAACCCTGTGACTGACGCTTCAATGGCTGCTCATGCACCACGACCGGGGCGGGCTCCGTCTCGCTACGTTCATTGCGGTCATCCAGGCGGCGCCTGTGCCACGGCTGGATGACACTGAGCCAGATTTCGCGGGTGCCCATGATGCAGATCGAGATGGCGAACGGGATCATGAAATACAGGATCCGGAACATGACCACAGTGGCGACCAGCTCCTCCTGGCGGAACTGCGGCAGCGCCACCAGCAAGGCTGCGTCGAATACGCCAAGGCTGCCCGGCGCATGGCTGGCGAAGCCCAGCAGGGTGGCCAGGATGAACACTACGGCCAGTGAGACGAAATCGATAGTGGGCTGATCTGGCATCAGCAGATACATAGCCAGCGCGCAGAAGCCGAGATCGACAACGCCGATGGCGATCTGCAGCAGCGTCAACTGGGCGGAGGGCAGGACGACCTTCCAGCCGTTCTGACCGAGCTCGCGGCGTTGCTTGCCGATCGACAGCCAGATCAGATAGCCGATGATGCCGGCCAGACAGCCGAACCCGATCAGCCGATTGATGGCATTGGGCAGGAGATCGATGGCCGAGGCGGCCTGCGGATGCCAGACCATGCCGATGCCCAGCACGAACAGATTGCCGAGCCAGAAGGTCAGTCCGGAGATGAAGCAGATCTTGGCGACGTCAATGGCATTCAATCCGTAGTCCGAATAGATGCGGAAGCGGATGGCGCCGCCAGTGAACACGGTGGCCCCGATATTGTGGCCGATGGTGTAGCTGGTGAAGCCCGAGAGTGCCGCGATCCGATACGGCACATGCTTCTTGCCGATCGTTCTGAGCGCGAAGTAATCGTAGAAGGTGAGGGTGCAGAAGGCGCCGATCACGCACAGCGTCGCCATGGCGATTTGCATCGTCGATTTTGCGGCCATCGCCGCCAGGATCTTGGCGGTATCGAGGCCCTTCAGCGTATGCACCAGATGAGAGATGGCGAGGGCGATGACGATCAGGCTTGCGACAACACCCAGCCGTTTCCAGCCGACGTGTTGCTTGAAGCCGCGCCCGAGCGCGGTCAGCAATCGTTGCATTCGTCCTCCCGGCGGAGCGCGAACAGGTGGAAAGCCGATCGGGGTAACAGGCGGCAAGCGGCGACCAATTCACTCATACGCGAAGTTCACTCATCAAGCCCAAACCCTTACGGCAAAAACGTTTCGTTGTGCAGTCCTTGACAGCGCCAGCGTTAATACCGCGCCGCAAGGTCGCCACATACCCGCGCCGGCTGCAAAGCCCTGACCCTGCACGACAATCGCACAGACAATTCCGAGCCATTCGTCCCGCATTTCATATAGGCGGGCAAGTCGAATGTTCCATGCGGCAAATCAAGACGGTCCCGGAACACGTCCCAATATCGATGGTTACCGGCCTATCGCAACCGAGCGGGACAATGCGCCGCAGCGGCCACCCCGTTCCAGAACACCGGGATTGAAACGATGGGACTGTTCACCAAGGACATCAAGACGATGGATGACCTGTTTGTGCACCAGCTGCAGGACATTTATTACGCGGAGAAGCAACTTCTGAAGGCGCTGCCGAAGATGGCTGACAAGGCTGCAGAACCACTGTTGAAGCAGGCTTTCAAGACGCATTTGCAAGAAACCGAAGTGCATGTGCAGCGGCTTGAGCAGGTCTTCGCCATGCACGGCGCCGAGGTGAAGGCGGTTACCTGCCCGGCAATCGACGGTATCATCAAGGAAGCCGACGAGACCGCCGGGGAGGTCGAGGACAAGAAGGTACTCGACGCCGCGCTGATCAATGCGGCTCAGGCCGCCGAGCACTACGAGATCGCGCGTTACGGCAGCCTGATCGCGTGGGCGCGCCAGCTTGGCCGCAACGATTGCGCGGCCGTGCTGCAGAAGACGCTCGATGAGGAAAAGACCACCGACAAGAAGCTGACGTCATTGGCCGAAGGCAAGGTCAATATGCGCGCCGCAAGCTGATCGCGGTACCAGCGATCACACGGCATAGAGCAATCGCGCGGGCGAAAGCCTGCGCGATTTTTTTGGGCTTTGCCCTATGCCTTTCGCAGCGCAAAATGGGCACCGCAGAACGCCATGACGCCGCCGAGGCCGAGGGCGGCAAGACTGGCCAGAACACCCGATGCCGTCGGTATAGCGTTGGGCGCCGAGGCCGCCTGACCGGCGCCGGCCAGAAACAGCACGCCGATGGTGATCAAAAATTGCCGCATGCGCTGCGGGATGCGACCGGATGCTGCGCTGTGCAGCAGGTTAGCGGTCACATAGCCGCCGACAAAGGCCATCGCCGCTATCAGCCACCAGGCGAAGGCCGATCCGATCGGCATGAAATTGTCGGGATCGTTGCGCCAGAGGCCACCGAGGTCGAGGCCGAATCGCTGGCCGAGCATGTGTACGGCCAGCGCCAGCAGCAATCCTGAAATCATCGCGCCGGCCAGAATCAGGCGGCGCGGAAAAGTGGTCGTCTCGGCCATGGCAAGCTTGTAAGGGACATGCAGGCGATCGCGCAAGCAAGCGAGGTCGAACAGTGCAGGGGACTTCTGTTTGCTCAAGACCCTCTTCAGGCGCAGGGACGCATCGTCTGCCGCAGAAGCGGCAGGGCCCGGGCACACTTATGCCTACAAGGCCTCCCTGATTGGCGCCGCGCATCGTTATGAATTGACAGATGAAGGTTTGTTATGGCGCACAGGTCGGCGCTCTGGTGTCTGGGCCTATGCGGATATCGCGGCGATCCGGTTGTCCTATCGGCCGATGGGTATGCAGCACCGCCGCTTTCGCGCCGATATCGATCATGCCGACGGTCGTCACATCACGATCTTCTCGACGTCGAAACAAACCGTCGCGCTGATGGAGCCGCAGTCGGGCTACAGCGCGTTTATCCTGGAGCTACATCGACGTCTCGCTGCGGCAGGTAGTCTGGCCAGGCTGAGCTCCGGCCTGCGACCAGGCATCTACACAATGATCGTTGCTGCACTGGCCTTTGTCGGTCTCGCAATGACAGCGCTGCTCCTGCGTGCGCTGCTCACCGGCGAGTTTGCCGGCGTGGTCTTCATCATTGGCTTCTCAGTATTCTTCGGCTGGCAGATCAGCGGCTTCATCCGCCGCAACAAACCGCGCAACTACACATTCAGCAGTGTACCCGCCGAGCTGTTGCCGTAGTCATGGCCGCACCACCAGCACCGAACATTTCGCATAGCGCACCACATGGCCGGCATTGGAGCCGAGAAAGTAAGTGCGCATCGCCGGGCGGTGCGAGGTCATCACAATGAGATCGGCCTTGATCGCCGAGGCTTCTTCGAGAATCTCGTGATAGATGCCGCCCTGTCGCACCACGCTGGAGACGCGGGTACTGTCGATGCCGCAATCGCGTGCCACCGCCGCAAGAGCGGCCTGCGACGATTCCAGTTGCTGAGTATCGAAATCCGCCGGGACATATTCGGCCAGCATCACCGGCGTCATCGGCATTATGTTGAGCAGCCGGACGGTGGCACCGAAGGTTTGCGACAGCGTCGCGGCCTGGGCAATCGCGGGTTTGGCCACATCGGTTTCGGCCAGATCGATCGGGACCAGAATGGATTTGTACATGCGCACCTCCATCGTCGTCCGGAGAAGGATAGCACAAACCGGTTCCGATGGGCGCGGCTTATTCGCCCGCGGCGCCCTTCAGCAGTTTCGGGCTGACGAATTGCACGAGTTTTCCATCGCGGAAGGCAACGTCGTTCCAGTCCTCGATGGGAAAGTCGATCACCACGATGCTGCCGGTTGGCAGGTTGTCGGCGACGGCTTTCCTGCCTGCGGCATCGCCGCCGCCAATCAGGCTGAGCGCCATTTCATGCAGGCCGGGATTGTGGCCGACCAGCATCAGCTGCTCTGGATCTTCCACGGCGGCGCCGCGGATCACCCCCAGCAATTCGGAGAGGCCGGCGCCATAGAGTTCATCAAGGCTGGCGACTGTCGGTTTCGCCGCCGGCATCGCCGCGGCCACGAGGCTCCAGGTCTGCTGCGCGCGTACCGCCGTGGAGACGCACACCAGGTCGGGCAGGGGCGGATTTCTGCTGAGCCAGGCGCCCATGAGAGCCGCATCCAGCCGGCCGCGGTCATCCAGCCTGCGATCGAAATCCTTGCCGCTCGGCGCGTCCGTTTCAGTCTTGGCGTGACGCAGCAGCAGTAAACGGCGCATGGCGCGATCTCGATTCGGCAAGAGCAAGAGGTAGTAGCGAGGCGAGCGGCGCGGTCGCGCCAGACGTCAGGTCTGCGGATTAATGGACATGAACCGTGAGGACAAGGTGACAAGCGCCCCACCTGTCCGTAAGAAAACGTTATGACTGCCCCTTCCGCAAGCGTGACATTTGGACCTGAGGTCGCCGACGCCGACCGCGCGCGGCTGACCTTCAGCCTCGATGTCGATGTCTGCGTGGTCGGGGCCGGGCTCGCCGGGCTCAGCATTGCGCTGGAAGCGGCGCGTCTGGGTGCGAGCGTCGCGGTGCTCGAAGGGCGCTATGTCGGCTGGAACGCGTCCGGCAACCAGCTGGGAACCGTGATGCCGGGCTTTGGCCTGCCGCTCGCCGATCTGATTGCGCGTGTTGGCCTGGAGGACGCTCGTGAGTTGTGGGCGCTGTCGAAGCAGGGCGCAGAGTATGTCCGGACCCAGGCCTCGGACGACCTGATCCCCGGTCTCGGCCTGTCCGAGGGCGCGCTGGAAGTCTCCAATGTCGATGTCGGCGATCGCCTGATCGCCCGCCTGCAGATGCTCGGCGAAGATTTCGATACTGAAGTGGACGGCTGGCAGATCGACCGCGTCCGCGACGTGCTGAAAACCAAACGCTACTTTCACGGCGTGCACTATCCGAAGGCGTTTCAGATCGATGGCCGCAAATATCTGCTGGGTCTCGCAGCGCTGGCGAAACAGGCTGGTGTGCGGATCTTCGAGGACACGCCGGTGGTCAGCATCGATGCCGGCGGCATCCGCAAACGCATCGTGACCCCGTCGGCGCGGATGCGTGCCACACACATCGTGCTGGCCGGCAATATCCATCTCGGCGCGCCTGCGCAAAAGCTGTCGGACACGCTGTTGCCGGTGTGGCGCTATGCCGGCATCACCGAGCCGCTCGGTGAGCGCCTCGCCGAGGCGGTGACGTTTCAGGGCTCGGTGAGCGATAGCGACGGCGTCGACCATTTTCGTATTGTCGATGGTGATCGGCTGATGTGGTCGAGCCCGGAAACAACCTGGGCCGGGCCGCCGGAGCGCTATGCCGGCGCCATCGCGCGCCGCATCCGCACCGTGTTTCCGGTGCTGGGCAAGGTTGCCATGGCCGAGACCTTCGGCGGCGCGCTCGGCCAGACCGTGCACGGCATGCCGCAGATCGGGCAACTCCGTCAGGGATTGTGGGTCGCCAGCGGCTTCAGCCATCGGGGCCTCAACACGACGGCCATGGCCGGGCAACTGATCGCCCGTGGCATGTATGCCTATGACGATCGCTTCAAGCTGTTCGCGCCGTTCGAACTGGTCTGGGCTGGTGGCACGACCGGGCGGGCCGTCGGCTACGCGGTCGGGCTATGGGAGCGGCAGGGTTCGGCGCTGGCCGGCACGCTGGCGCGGTATCGCGAACGGGCCCGGGCGCGGGAGCGGATCCGCGAGGCCCGGCTGGCCGAGGCCAATCTGCGCGCGGGAACGCGAGGCCCGCGGGCGGGTTAGGCGATCCGCCCGGTTCCCGCGCAACAAAACGTGAGTAATATTTCGGAACCGGCGTGTAACTTCCGGCTCGTCCGCCCGTATTTCAAGCGAACGAGATGATTGTCTCGATTGTCAGGGAGACCAACCATGATCGACCGCCGCTTTCTGTTGACGACCGCTGCTGGCCTGGGAGGATTGCTGTCGCTGAAATGGCTGACGGCTTCGCCGGCGCGGGCTGCCTCGGACGAGAAGTTCGAAGTCGTGAAGACCGATGAGGAATGGCGCAAGCAGCTGACGCCGCAGCAATACGAGATCCTGCGCAAGGAAGGCACCGAGCGGCCGTATTCGAGCCCGCTGAACAAGGAAAAGCGCAAGGGCACCTTCGCCTGCGCCGGCTGCGACAATCCGCTGTTCTCGTCGGAGACCAAGTTCGAGAGCGGCACCGGCTGGCCGAGTTTCTGGCAGCCGCTGCAGAATGCCGTAGGCGAGCGCAAGGATTCGACGCTCGGCATGGTCCGCACCGAGATCCATTGCCGTCGCTGCGGCGGCCATCTTGGTCACGTCTTCGATGACGGCCCGAAGCCGACCGGCCTGCGCTACTGCATGGACGGCTTCGCGATGATCTTCAAACCGGCCGCGCCGTCGGCGACCTGAGCAACTACGCAGAACCCGGCGAAATCAGGCGCCGATCCGGCAATTATTTCCCTGCTAGGCAATTGTGCCCCGGTCCGTGGACCGGGGTTCTTTGTTTAGTGCGTTGAATTCGTTGAATTTATCCCCTTGGCACGGGGCTTGCGACATCTCCTCCGACAGCGGCTGTGAATTTGGCACCATCCGGCGGGCCGCCCGGATCGAAGTTGGAGACGATGTAATGGGTATCTTCGGCGCTCTCACCACGTCCGTTGCGGGCCTGCGGGCGAACTCCTATGCGCTGGAAAACATTTCCGGCAACATCGCGAACTCGCAGACCACCGCCTTCAAGCGGATCGATACCAGCTTCCTCGACCTCATTCCCGATGCCGGCACATCCGCACAGGTGGCCGGCAGCGTGACGGCGCAATCGCGCAGCACCAACACCATCGCGGGTTCGGTGCAGTCGTCTTCGGTGGCGACTTACATGGCGATCAACGGCGACGGTTTCTTTGCGGTGCAGAAGCCGGGCAACGTCTCCGACTCCACGCCGATCTTTGACGGCGTCAACAAATACACCCGTCGCGGCGATTTCTCGCTCGACAAGAACGGCTATCTCGTCAACGGCGCCGGCTACTATCTGCAGGGCGTCAAGATTGATCCCTCGACCGGCAATCCGGCCGGCAGCACGCCGGAAGTGCTGCGCTTCCAGAACGACTTCCTGCCGTCGCAGGCCACCACCAAGATCGACTACCGCGCCAACCTCGCCAGCTATCCGCTGACCACCAAGCATCAGACGTCGGTGCCTGGTTCCGAATTGCTACGATCGGCCGACTTCGTGTCGAACCCGCGCGTGCTGGGCACTGCGGCAACGCCCTTCGGGAATACTGCTGTTCCGGGCAACGCGCGCAACAATTTCGCGACGACGCCGGCGCCGATCTCGGCGAATACCAAACTCGCGCCCGTATCCGGCAGCGATACGCTGCCGGTCGGCTTCGCAAACGGCGATACGCTCGTGCTGAAGACCACCAGTGCCGGTGTCACCACGACCAAGACGCTTTCGTTCTACACGGGCGCCGTTGCTCCTGCGGCCGTACCAGGCACGACCTTTATCCCTATCGATACGGCCACTGTCGGCGACGTGCTCACCGCCATCGACACCGCGACCGGCAATGCGTCGCCGCTATCGAGCGTGTCCGCCACCGGCGTGATCACGTTGAACTCCGGTACGGCGAACGACTTTACGCTGGCGGCAGGTTCGACGACCACGGCGGTCGCCGCATTCCAGGCCTTGGGTTTCACCGGCACCGTTACCGGCCTTCGTTCGGGCGGCGGCACGGCGGGCACCGGCGTCGTGATCGGCAGTGACTCCCAGACCTTCCTCGATGAATCGATCAGCGGTGGCGCCAAGACGGTCTATGATGGCAACGGTGCACCGGTCAGCCTGCAATTCAGGTGGGCGAAGGTCGAGTCCGCCACGCAGGGCGGAACGGATACCTGGAACCTGTTCTACCAGACCGATCCAGCGGCCACGGGTGCAAGCCCTGCCTGGCAGAATGTCGGCACCGACTTCAAGTTCGGCCCGAACGGCCAGATGCAGCCCGTTGTCGGCCAGATCACGCTGACCGGCCTGACCGTCAGCGGCAAGAGCCTTGGCAATGTCACCATGGCGTTCGGCACGGGCGGTCTCACCCAATTCGCCGACACCAATGGCAACGTCCAGGTCAATCAGCTCGAGCAGGACGGCTACGCTGCGGGTCAGCTTCAGAGCGTGTCGGTCAGCAATGAAGGCCGTGTGGTCGGCAGCTACTCCAACGGCCGCAACATCGATCTTGCCGAAGTCAGCATTGCCACCTTCAACGGCGCCAACTTCCTCAAGCGCATCGATGGCGGCGCGTTCGAGACCACCAACGAATCCGGCGAAGCGCTGTACGGCAAGGGTGGCAGTATTTCCGGCTCGTCGCTGGAGTCGTCGAACACCGATATCGCCGACGAATTCACCAAGCTCATCGTGACCCAGCAGGCATATTCGGCCAATACCAAGGTGATCACGACCACCAACACCATGGTTCAGGATCTGCTGAACGTGATGCGTTAATCGGAGGGTCGCATCTGCGGCCTTCTTCCCGCGTCAACCTTGAGAGCGACAGTTAGTTATGAGTCTGAACGACGCACTCTCCATCGCCATGTCCGGCCTGCGCGCCAATCAGGCCGCGATGTCGCTGGTCTCCTCGAATGTGGCCAATGCGGAAACGCCTGGCTACATTCGCAAGTCGACGGATCAGGTCGCAGTCAATTCCGGCAACGGCAGCAGCGTCCGCACCGTCGGCGTCAATCGCGAACTCGATCAGTATATCCAGGCGCAGCTCCGTACCGAAACGTCGGGCGCGGGCTATGCCTCGCTCCGGTCGAGCTTCCTGCAGCAGATGCAGAGCCTCTACGGCGATCCTGGTTCAGTCGGCTCGCTCGAATATTCCTTCAATGCCCTGACGACAGCAGTGCAGGCGCTGTCAACGAGCGCGGACAGTCAGTCGGCGCGGATCGGCGTGCTCAACGCCGCGCAAACACTCGCGCAACAATTGAATTCGATGACGCAGGGCATTCAGAGCCTGCGCAGCGCGGCGGAAAGCGGCATCAAGGATTCCGTGACGACCGCCAACACGCTGATGAAGCAGATTGCCAAGATCAACAATCAGTTGACGGCCAATCCGCAAGGCGGAACATCGACGGATTCCAACACCGCCGCGCTGCTCGATCAGCGCGATCAATATGTCACGCAGCTATCGCAGCTGATGGATATCCGCGTCACCACCAATGGCGCCAATCAGGTCACTATCTTCACCGGTTCCGGTGTGCAGCTGGTGGGCAACGAAGCGGCGACACTGGCGTTTAATGCCCAAGGCACAGTATCGGCCGGCACGACGTGGAGCGCGGATCCCAGCAAGAGCAATCTCGGCTCGGTGGTGATCGAATTTCCGAACGGTGGATCGATCGACCTGACTGCTGCCGGCGCTATCAAGTCGGGCACGATCGCCGCATATACCGAACTTCGCGACAAGACGCTTGTCGAGGCGCAGAACCAGCTCGATCAGTTCGCAGCGTCGATCTCGAGCGCGCTCTCGGACAAGACGACGGCGGGAAGCGTCTTTCCCGTGCCGACGGTGCCGCCGACGACGCTGCCGCCGGGAACGCCGACCGGCTTCACGCTCGACGTATCGCAAATGAAGCCGGGCAATGTCATTCACTTCACGTATACGGATACGGCGACCAACACGCAGCGCGAAATTTCGTTCATGCGGGTCGATGATCCCAGCGTGCTGCCGCTGCCGAACACGGCAACAACCAATCCGAATGATACCGTCATCGGCCTCGATTTTTCTTCGGGCTTCGGCTCGGTTCTGAATCAGTTGAACGCGGCGCTTGGCGGCCAGGCTACGTTCTCCGGCACGGCTGGCGCGCTCACCGTCGTCAACAATCCCGCATTCGCCAACATCAACGCAGCGTCGGTGACGGTTACGCAAGGTCCCACTGATCTAAGCAACGGGAGCCCGGAGCTGGCGTTGTTCACCGATAACGGCGCCGCCTATAGCGGTGGCATAAGCAAGAACGGTTCGCAGATGACCGGTCTCGCCGGCCGGCTGACGATAAACAATGCGATCGTCGCCGACCCCTCCAAGCTGGTGGTTTATAGCGGGTCGACGGCAGCAGGCGACACGACGCGGTCGGCCCTCCTGCTCAACCAGTTGAACAATGCCAGTTTCACTTACTCGCCGGCGACGGGAACGGGCAGTGATACGGCGCCGTTCAAGGGGACGCTGTCGAGCTATATGCGCCAGTTCGTCGGGCAACAGGGCGCTGCGGCGGATTCCGCCAAGCAACTCGCGGATGGCCAGAACGTCGTTCTCAACACACTCGACAAGAAGATGGCAGACGCGTCCGGCGTGAATATGGATGACGAGATGGCGCATCTGCTGTCGCTGCAGAACGCCTATTCGGCCAATGCGCGCGTGATGTCGACGGTCAACGAATTGTACAAAACCCTGATGCAGGCATTCTGAGGTAGTCATGACGATCAGTGGTGTCGGCTCACGCACATCCTATATCGGATCCGGAATTACCAATCTGCGCGATCAGCTCGACGCGCTGACGCAGCAGCTGTCGAGCGGCAAGATTTCCAACACCTATGCAGGGCAGGGCAGCGGTCGCAGTCTCGCGATCGCGCTGCGCGCGCAGATCAGCAATGTCGCGGCCTATGCCGATACTGCCGTCAATCTAAACACGCGCATCGGCGTGGCGAACCTGTCGCTGCAGCGCCTCGTGGCGATCGGATCGGATGTCAAAGGCGCCGCCGTCAGCGCCGGCAGCAATTTCGACAATACCGGTCAGACGCCGGGGCAGAAGACGGCTTCGCTCGGCTTCTTCGATTCCGTCGATATGCTGAATGCGCGGTCCGGTGACCGCTACCTGTTTTCCGGCCGCGCCACCGATACGGCGCCGGTCGCGCCCGCCGACCAGATCATGAACGGCAATGGTGCGCTCGTCGCCGGCCTCAAGCAGGTGATCGCCGAGCGCAAGACGGCCGATCTCGGTGTCAACGCAAACGGGCGCGTTGGCAGCGCAGTCGGAACCCCGGTGACCTCGGTGGTGATCTCCGAAGAGGACGCGACACCGGCACCGCCGGCTGTGGCGCAGCCCTTCGGCATGAAGGTCACCGGTGTGTCCACCACGATTGCCGGTGCGACGGTCACCCAGCCCGTCGATTTACCGGCGACCGTTCCGCCGACGCCGCCGGCAACGCCGGTGGCAAAATCGATGTCGATCGATCTTGGGGCGACCAACCCGAATGTCGGCGATCAGGTCAAGTTCACCTTCACGATGCCGGATGGCACGAAGGAAGACATCGTCCTGACCGCATCGGATAAGACACCCCTGCCAGCCAATTCGTTCTTGATCGATCCCGGTCAGCCGAACGCCGTTCCGCCGGTGGCGCCGTCATCGACGGCAACCGCAGCGAACCTCAATACCGCGCTCGGCACAGCCATGAAGGATCTCGCCAACGGGCCGATGGTGGCGGCCTCTGCGATCGAGGCTGGCGACAATTTCTTCGACCAGCCGCCGCTGCGCGTCGGGTCGACGCCGCTCGGCTCTGCAACCACGCTCGTTGCCGGCACGGCCGACAATACCGTGATCTGGTATCAGGGCGAGCAGGACACGGCCGCCAACGGCTCGGCCCGCGGATCGGCAGTCTCCCAGGTCGATACATCGATCACGGTGCAATATGGCGCACGCGCCGATGAGCAGGCCCTGCGCTCGCAATTGCAGACAGTCGCCGTGTTCGCGGCCGTGGCCGTCGATCCGGCACAACTCGGCAATGCGACCTATGCCAAGAACGCCAGTGCGCAGATCGCGGCGCTGAACCAGCGCGTGGCGCAGAACCTGGCGGATATCCCCGGCCAGCAGACGATTCAGGACATCCAGGCCGACTTCGCCGGCGCGCAGGCATCGATCAAATCGACTACGGATCGGCAGGTGCAGACCAAGGCCATGGCCCAGACGATGCTCGACTCCATCGAGGGCATCAACGACGACGAGGTCGCGACGAAGATCCTGGCGCTGCAGACCGCTTTGCAGGCTTCGTACCAGACAACGTCAAATCTTTATCAGATGAGCCTGGTTAAGTTTCTTTAACGAATTGCTTCGTGTTTACAACTTCGCCGGGTTTTGGTCGCCTCGTCAAAATCCGGGAAGCCAACCTCCCAACGATACAAAAGCACTGATAACAAACGACAAAGCCCGACTTTTACGAGTCGGGCTTTGTCGTTTTGGGGGACGGGTGCAGGTAGTCAAACACACGCACAGGGAGCGCTAAATCCGCACAATTCCCTTTACGCAATTTTAGAACCTCAGCGTCATCTTCCCTTCGTCGACCAAGAAGGTCGCTCGTTGTGTCTACCAGGAAGGTAACCAAACATGTCCGGCATTACACTCTCGTCCTCCGTCCGTCAGAACCTGCTCTCACTGCAGTCGACCGCGGACCTTCTCTCCACCACCCAGAACCGCCTCTCGACCGGTAACAAGGTCAACTCGGCGCTCGACAATCCCACCAACTTCTTCACGGCCCAGGGCCTGAACAACCGCGCCAGCGACATCAACAACCTGCTTGATGGCATCGGCAACGGCGTCCAGATCATCCAGGCTGCCAACACCGGCATCACCTCGCTGCAGAAGCTCGTCGACTCTGCGAAGTCGATCGCCAACCAGGCGCTGCAGACCACCGGCGGCTACTCCACCAAGTCGAACGTCTCCACCACGATCACCGGCGCGACTGCGTCTGATCTCCGTGGCACGGCCTCGTTCAGCAACGCTGTTGCTTCCAGCAACGTGCTGGTCGACGGTACCGCTGGCGGCACGACTGTTGCGACGATCGCCGACACGCTCGGTGGCGTGGCTGGTACGTTCAACGGCTCGGTTGTCCAGGACAACGCGGGTACCCCGGCGAACATCACCGGCGCTACACTGCTCTACGGTGCGACCGGTGCTCTCGCGGCTGACGCAACCGCTTCGGCGTTCAAGGACGGCGACGTTCTGACAGTGAATGGCAAGTCCATCACCTTCAAGACGGGCGCGGCCCCGACCGCCGGCACGATCCCGACCGGATCTAGCTATAGTGGCAACACGGTAACCGATGGTTCGGGCAACCAGACCGTCCTCCTGAACGCCACGACGAACGTGGCCGATGTCACCAACGCTATCGACCTTGCGAGCGGTGTTCGTACCGTTAGCTCGGTTGCCAACGGTGTTGCGACTTTGAGCGGCGCGGCTGCGACCATCACTGGTGGTTCGATCGCTCTGACGACGACCACCGGCGCCAACCTGCAGATCGACGGCAAGGCCGACCTGCTGAAGTCGCTCGGTCTGACCTCTTCGAGCGGTTCGGGCAATGCGTCTGTTACGGCCTATCGCTCGACCTCGGCTGCTACGCTCGGCACGCTGATCGAAGCTGGTTCGACCTTGAACGTGAACGGCAAGACCATCACGTTTGCGGCCGGCAATGCTCCGACAGCTTCGGCAACCCACACCGGCGTGTCCGGCAAGCTGGAAACCGACGGCAAGGGCAACTCGACTGTTTATCTGGGTGACGCGACTGTTGCGGACATCCTGAAGGCTGTCGACCTCGCCACCGGCACTCAGACTGCAACGCTTGCTGCGGGCGGTGCTACCCTCGCGACAACGGCCGGCACGACGAACTCGTCGATCGGCGCTGATGGTACGCTGAAGCTGAGCACGGGTATCACGTCCGACCTCAGCATCTCCGGCACCGGCAACGCTCTGAAGGCACTCGGTCTCGGTGGCAACACCGGCAGCGCGCTGAACTTCACGGCTAACCGTGGTTCGACCCCGGGCAGCGTGGACGGCAAGACGCTGAGCTTCACGTCGTTCAACGGCGGTACCGCGGTTGACGTCACCTTCGGCGACGGCACCAACGGCACGGTCAAGACGCTCGACCAGCTGAACACCAAGCTGCAGGCGAACAACCAGACGGCGACGATCGACGCTTCGGGCAAGCTGACCATCTCGGCGAGCAACGACTACGCTTCGTCGACGCTGGGCGGTACGGCCGGCGGTGTCATTGCC
The DNA here is from genome assembly GCF_021044645.1 of Tardiphaga sp. 37S4. Taxonomy (NCBI): domain Bacteria; kingdom Pseudomonadati; phylum Pseudomonadota; class Alphaproteobacteria; order Hyphomicrobiales; family Nitrobacteraceae; genus Tardiphaga; species Tardiphaga sp. 37S4. The sequence continues at coordinate 1,178,287 of NZ_CP088008.1, forward strand.
GGCACGGCAACCACCCTGCTGTCGTTCTCGACCGCAACAGCTCCGGTTGCAGACGCGACTGCCCAGGCAACTCGCGCCAACTTCGTGAACCAGTTCAACGGCATCTTGACCCAGATTGCCACCACCGCTCAGGACGCGTCGTTCAACGGCGTCAACTTGCTCGGCGGCGATACGCTGAAGCTGACGTTCAACGAAACCGGCAAGTCCACGCTGAACATCACCGGCGTCGACTTCGGACCGGCCGGCCTCGGCCTGTCCAACCTGACCTCGGGAACGGACTTCCTGGACAACGCTGCGACCAACAAGGTGCTCTCCACCCTGAACGTCGCGTCGAGCTCGCTGCGTGCCCAGGCTTCGGCTTTCGGTTCGAACCTCTCGATCGTGCAGACCCGTCAGGACTTCTCGAAGAACCTGATCAACGTGCTGCAGACCGGTGCGTCGAACCTGACCCTGGCCGACACGAACGAGGAAGCGGCAAATAGCCAGGCGCTGTCGACCCGCCAGTCGATCGCCGTCTCCGCGCTGTCGCTGGCTAACCAGTCGCAGCAGGGCGTTCTCCAGCTGCTCCGTTAATAACGGCGCACTGATCATACGAAAACCAGGCGGCGGGGCAGAAAGCCCCGCCGTTTTTCGTTGTCATAATCGCTGCTCAAAGGCCCGAAAAGCTTACGCTTTTCGGGCCTTTGCCATTTTGGGACAGTTTTACGAAAGCCTTAATCCGCTGTTAACCATATCTTAAATGGTCGTCGGTCATATTCGGCCCGTGTAGGAAGCAGGTAGGTCGAGAATCGACCGCGTTTAATCCGGGATCGCCATCAGGCGGGCCGAGATTCCTCTTCCAGAAGGGCGTCAAACTTCACCGGCAGCGTCGCGGCGAGACCGAGTCTCGTCCCAGACGTACCATGCGCAATGCGACCCGAAGGTCGGCATGCGCGGGGAACAGGAAGGTTACAACATGTCAGTCGTTCTCTCGGCGTCAGTTCGTCAGAATCTGCTTTCGCTGCAATCCACCGCTGATCTGTTGTCGACCACCCAGAACCGGTTGGCGAGCGGCAAGAAGGTCAATACGGCCCTCGACAACCCGACCAACTTCTTCACGGCTGCAGGCCTCGATAGCCGCGCCAGTGACATCAATAATCTTCTCGACGGCATCGGCAATGGCGTGCAGATCCTGCAGGCGGCCAATACCGGCATCACCTCGCTGCAGAAGCTCGTGGATACCGCGAAGTCGCTCGCGAATCAGGCGCTGCAGACCCCCGTGGGCTATTCAACCAAGTCGAACGTCTCCACCACCATCGCGGGCGCAACACCGGACGATCTGCGCGGCACCCAGACTTTCGCCAGCGCGACGGCTACCAGCAACGCGGTGTATAACGGCACGGCCGGCGGTACGACGCCGGTCACTGGAGGCACCACGCTGGGCGGCGTGGCGGCATCGCTGATCGGTACGGCCGCGCCTGACGGCGCCGGTACTGCGGCGTCGCTGTCCGGCACGTTGAAACTGATCGGTACGCCTGCCGGCGCGGCGACCATCGGCGCCACGGCACAGCCGAACGACGGCGACACCATGATGGTGAACGGCAAGACGATCACCTTCCGAACCGGGCCGGCACCTACCGCGGCCACCGCTCCCGTGGGGCTTGGCGTCGATAGCGTCAATACTAACGTGGTTACCGATGGCAACGGCAACTCTACGGTCTATCTCGGTACGGCGGGCGCCCCGACCGGTAGCGTGGCCGACCTGACCAAGGCCATTGATCTCGCTAGCGGTGTGCAGAAAGCCGTCATTTCCAACGGCGTCGCGACGGCTTCAGCGTCGTCCGGCACCGTCGCATCGATTGCCGCCGGCGTCCTCACGCTGTCGACGTCCACGGGTTCGGATCTCAACATCAGTGGAAAGGCGGATTTGCTGAAGCAGCTCGGCCTGACGACATCGGTCGGCGCCGGAACGGTTTCCGTCTCGCAATCGCGCACGACGGCTCCGGGCACCATCGGAAATCTGATCCAGAGCGGCTCGACACTTTACGTCAATGGCAAGACCATCACGTTCAAGGATGCGTCCGTTCCGGCAGCGGCCAACATCCCGGCCGGCTCCGGCTCGCCGGTCGGCTCCAACCTCGTCACGGACGGTAGTGGCAACACGACGGTCTATCTCCAGGGCGGCAAGATCTCCGACGTTCTCACGGCCATTGATCTCGCTACCGGCGTGCAGACTGCGGTCAATAACGCCGCGACTGGCGTCGCCGCTCTGACCACCACGCAGGGTTCTACCGCATCGACCGTTGCCGCCAACGGCACGTTCAAGATCAGCACCGGCACGATCCAGGACCTGTCGATCAGCGGCAGCGGCAATGCTCTCTCGGCACTCGGCCTCGCCGGCAACACTGGCACGTCGACCGTGTTTACTGCGGCACGCGCCGCAGGTCCCGGTGGCATCAGCGGCACGACGCTGACCTTCACGTCGTTCAAGGGTGGCACGCCGGTCAATATTACATTCGGCGACGGCTCCAACGGCACCGTCAAGACGCTCGCGCAGCTGAACGTCGCACTGGCCGCCAACAATCTGGCAGCCACGGTCGATGCGACCGGCAAGCTGGTGATCGCGGCGGGCAACGACTACGCGTCGTCGACCATGGGCTCGGTGCTCGATGGCGGCACCATGGGCGGCACCGTGACGTCGGCGCTGAGCTTCACCAGCGCTGCGCCGCCGCTTGTCGATCTGCCGTCACAGTCGACCCGCGCCAACTTGGTTGCGCAGTACAATAACCTCATCACCCAGATTACCACGACGTCGCAGGATGCATCCTTCAACGGCGTCAACCTGCTGGCCGGCGATACGCTGAAGCTGGTGTTCAACGAAACCGGCAAGTCGACGCTGAACATCACCGGCTCGGAATTGACGCCCGCCGGTCTGGGCCTGCCGACGCTCATTTCAGGCAGCGACTTCATCGACAACGCGTCGACGAACCAGACACTGAGCCAGCTCAATATGGCCAGCACGCAGTTGCGCTCGCTGGCTTCGGCGCTCGGCTCGAATCTCTCGATCGTGCAGATCCGTCAGGACTTCGCCAAGAACCTGATCAACGTGCTGCAGACCGGATCTTCCAACCTGACGCTGGCCGACACCAACGAGGAAGCCGCCAACAGCCAGGCGCTGTCGACCCGGCAGTCGATCGCCGTCTCAGCGCTGGCGCTGGCCAACCAGTCGCAGCAGAGCGTACTCAAGCTGCTCCAGTAAGTCTGGCGGCCGCACCAAGATTATCGAACGGCGGGGGAAACTCCGCCGTTTTTCGTTGGTCGGGGGTAGTCAGCGGCGTGTCGCGCGGCATCCTGGCTTTCCCCAGACTGAAGACGCCGGTCGCGGAACGCTGGTATTATTCGAATCGCAGGCGTATTTTCGGGGTTCCTGGATAGTGCATGCCCGCCCGAAACGTGGCACCAGATACCGTTGGCTTTGCATGTGGCCTCACGGCCGCTGCGGGGGAGGAGAGCTGAATGCCTTTGCGAGTCGAACTGAAGCCGGGTGAGCGAATCATCATCGGTCAGAGCGTGATCACCAATTCCGATACGCGCACGGCGTTCCTGATTGATGGCGATGCACCGATCATGCGTGAGAAGGACATTCTCACGGCGGAGACTGCCACGACGCCGGTCAAACGAGTCTATCTCTGCGTGCAGATGATGTATCTGGAGAACGATATCCCGGCCTATCAGGAGCTATATCTCGGCTTCATCAAGGAATTGATCGAAGCGGTTCCGAGTTTTCGCGAGACGATCGAGGACGTCAGTAAGCTTATTTTAAGCGGCGCGCTTTACAAAGCACTCAAGGAATTGCGTCCGCTGATCAAGCGGGAAGAAGAGTTTTTGAGGTAGCGAATGTCGATCGGTGCTCAAGCCTACGCGCGTACTGCCCAGACCACGGCGACACCGAGAGACATCGAAGCGCAAGCCCTTCTGAAAGCAGCGCGCAAGCTGCAGGACGTTGTGGCAAACTGGGACCATACCGATGCTGGTCTCGACGAAGCTCTTCTGTTCAATCGCAAGCTCTGGTCGATCTTCGTTGGCGATGCCATCAATGACCAGAATCCGGAATCGATTGAGATTCGCCAGAATATCGCCAATATCGGCATCTTCGTGCTGACGCAGTGCACCGCCTTGCAGCATGTTCGCCAGGTCGAACATCTGCAGTCGCTGATCGATATCAATCGCAATATCGCCGCAGGTCTGTCCGGGCGTCCGTGAGCCTCCCTGAAATCCGTAACGATAGCTTAATGATCGGCGATGCCTAATAGCGCCGGATCAGCGGGCGATTCGAAACCGCGCGCGACGGGGCTGAGATGGCAGACGTTCTGAGCATTCTTTCGACGGCTTACAAGACCACCGTGCCGGTCACGGCAGGTAAGTATGTGGCGGTGGATCCCGAAACCTATAAGGGTAGCTGGGAAGGCAAATACGCCAACGGCAAGAAGTTCGAAATAGCCATCTCGCAGGTCGACGGCTTTCGTGCTCAGGTGAAGTACAAAAGCGAGGGAACCGTCAAGTATCAGCAGGTGCTAATCAAGGACAGTGCGTTCCGGGTGGGTGATACCAAGTTCCAGCTCAACGGCGACAACAAGGCAATCATCAAGACCGTCGTGACCGACGCCGCGACGGGCAGCACCTATCTTGATACGGCCTACGCTACGCGCGATACGTGATCGGCGCAGTTAGACGCTGCGATCCGTTTCCATACGTCGATCAAGCAACTTTGCATCCTGCTTCAGCGTGTCCATGGCGCGCAGATAGGCGCGGGAACGCAGTCGCGATTCCTCAGGATACTGGTCGATCACCTGGTTGGACTTCTTGTCCACAGACACGAAGACGATCTCGCCTGCGCCCTTGTCGATGATGACTTCCTTCGAAATCCGATCGCTATCGACCTGCTGATAGTTCGCCGCAGAAATGTTCGGCTGCAGTACACGGGGCGCTGCTGACACGGTCTTGTCGGGGGGCAGTTGCGTAGGCACAGCTTCACGCACCGCTTCTGGTGCGGGTCGTATCACTGGCGTGGCAACCGGTGCCCCCACCGGTTTGATATTGAAGTCGGCACCCATGGCAGCCCTCCTGGCTCCATTCGATAAATCCCGACCCGTTCCCAAACGACATTATGCACCGGACGGCTGAATCCGGTGCTTACTGGCGCGCTGCAATTTAAGTCAAAAGATAACAATGCCGCGGCGCGTCAAACGGGCCAACGGTCGCATGACCAATTATACGATCAAAGTGACCGACTGACGACAATGGGCGTCATGTTGACCCGGCCCGGCTGAGCCTGCCGACCGGCCGCCGTATAGGTCTGCGGGATATTACGCTTCTGAACCTCGGCATTGACGCCGCGGACGATACCTTCCGATACTGCATGCGCGGTGGCGAGCACGGTCAGATTGACCTGCAGCATCGCACGGAACACGTCATGGTGCTTGCGCAAGGCGGAGAGCAGGTCGGGCGTCGTCTGCGCGAGATATGTCTGGCTGATCTTGAGCAGCGAGATCATCGCAATGTAACGACGCGAAATATCCGCCTTCGGCGCTTCGAGCTTGATAGCCTCGCGGATATGGCCGTTGCGGACCAGCGTGGTCTCCTGTTCGATGACGGCGAGCAGCTCGTTCATCACCTTCATGAGTTCGTCGGCGAGCTGACGGGCTTCCATCAGCGTCGCGACCGAACGCGGTGCGGCGATCGGGGCGGCTTGCTGGCGTTGCGCATTGTTCATGGCGGTGTCCTCTGCGATCAGCTGGCGCGATTGGCTTGCTGGATGATAAGTGAACGAAAAACTTCGTTGGAGATGCCGACGCCGCCGGCCTTGGCGAAGGACTTCGAATATTCGTCGGTCAGCATTGAGCGCCATGCGCCGGTGCCGGTGGTGTCGCCGAACGGGCCTTCGCCCTTGATGCCCGATGTCATCTGCGAGAACATCGTGTTGATGAACATCGCCTCGAAATCTTCGGACTGCTTGCGCGTCTTGGCCTGAGCTTGCGGCGATACTTTCTGCAGCGCATCGATCAGGTTCTGATCGGGGCGGCCATTGATGGTCGGGTGCTTGGCCTGATAGGCGGCGACGGCGGTGTTGACGTTCATCACATCACCTCGATGTCGGCCTGGATGGCGCCTGCGGCCTTGATGGCCTGCAGGATGCCGATCAGGTCGCGCGGGCCGATGCCGAGGCCATTGAGACCGTCGACGAGCTGCTGCAGCGACACACCGTCCTTCACCAGAGCGAATTTCTTGCCGTCCTCGGTCACGCCGACACGCGTACTTGGCGTGACGACAGTGCGGCCGTTGGAGAATGCATTGGGTTGGCTGACATTGGCGCTCTCCGAAATCGTCACGGTGAGATTGCCTTGCGCCACGGCGACAGTGGCGACGCGCACGTCGCGGCCCATCACGATGATGCCGGAACGTTCGTCGATGATGATCTTGGCGGCCAGATCCGGTTCGACCTGCAGCTGCTCGATCTCGGTGAGCAGCGCGACGACGTTGCCCTTAAACTCCGGCGGGATCGACAGCTGCACGGTGGAGGGATCGATCGGTTCGGCGGTCTTGGATCCCAGGAAGTCGTTGACGGCGGCGGCAATACGCTTGGCCGTGGTGAAGTCAGGGTTGCGCAAAGCGAGGCGCACATTGGGCAGGCGGTTCAGCGCGAATTCGATCTCGCGCTCGATGATGGCGCCATTGGCGATGCGGCCAACGGTGGGCACGCCGCGGGTGATGCTGGCTGCGGCACCTTCGGCGGCAAAGCCATTGATGGCGAGGGAGCCCTGGGCGACGGCGTAGACGTTGCCGTCAGCGCCGAGCAGGGGGGTGACCAGCAGGGTACCGCCGGTCAGGTTCTTGGCATCGCCGAGCGCCGAGACGGTGACGTCCATGCGGGTGCCCTGGGTGCCGAAGGCGGGCAGGTTGCCGGTGACCATGACGGCGGCGACGTTGCCGGTGCGCAGCGTCTGGCCACGAATGTTGACGCCCATGCGTTCCAGCATCGCCTGCAGCGACTGGCGGGTGAACGGGATGTTGTTGAGGGTGTCGCCGGTGCCGTTGAGGCCGACCACGAGGCCGTAGCCGATCAGCTGGTTCTGCCGGACGCCTTCGATATTGGCGAGATCCTTGATCCGCGACGTCGCATGTGCCGACACCGCCTGCACGAGCAGCACGAGCAGCACCGCACAGGCCGTCTGACAGAATCGGATCGATGGTAGGCTCGGCATCCTCTGCTCCCCGCTGAGGTCTTCACTGGACCGCTCGCCACTCCCATGACGACGATCCAGCCTTCACTATGCGAGTGCCGTGCCAGCGTTCTAAATCGGTATAAGATGTTGATTTATAATGTGAATGATAAAGGCTCTGGGGCTAGACAAGCGGCTTGCGCTCCGGCGAAAGTGCCGCCCGCGGCAGATTTTGCCGGGCCGTTTACGATTGATTAACCATAAAAGACGACCTTTCCGGTTGGAGGTCCGTTTACGCTCGCGATGGTACTGAGCGAACGGCAAGCCGCCGTGGGCCGGGATCGGCCATTACCCTTGCTGGACACGCCGATGCGCATTTACGGACCGAACGGCACCACATTCGGAGCCCCGTCGTCAGGAGCGAAGAAAACCAGTTCGACCGGGTTTTCGTTGCCTGATGCGACACCCACCTCCGAGACCAAACCGACCGTAGCGCCCCGGGCGGCCAACAGCATCGATGCGCTTCTGGCCATGCAGAGCGTCGAAGATCCCATGGAGCGCCGCAAGCGCTCGGTGAAGCGCGGCCGTGGCGCGCTCGATGTCCTCGATGAACTCAAGATCGGCCTGCTCACGGGCTCGATCAATCCGGCCATGGTGGCGCGGTTGCGCAGTGCGGCAGCCAACCTCAAGGAATCATCCGGCGAGCCCGGTCTGGACGCCGTGCTGTCCGAGATCGAGCTCCGGGTCGAAGTAGAGCTGGCCAAGGCTGGCCAGGTCTGATCCCCCCGGAGCGGCCCAAGGCTGGCTGGCGCCCGTATCAAAGTGCCGTTTATCCCTTCCACAGCCCTTTGACCAAAGACCGGGCCGGGGCCTGCTACATGCTGCAGCAGCACGGTTCCGACCCTGAAACCCGGCGGTGGATGGTCGTTCCGGAGGTATCCTGACGTTATTGTCTGTCACATGACCTAGCTATATAAGCTGCGGCGCGGCCGGTCATTTCCGGCGCCTTGCACGCATAGATGGATTGGCCTTGGACAAGTTGAAAAGCTATCGCCCCTCCGAAAAAGAGCCTTTCATGAACGACCGGCAGCGCGACTATTTCCGCGCGAAATTGCTGGCCTGGAAGGAAGAAATCCTCCGTGAATCGAAACTCACCCTGCAGGCTTTGCAGGAGGAGAACGTCAATCACCCCGACCTCGCCGACCGTGCATCGTCGGAAACCGACCGCGCCATCGAACTGCGGGCACGTGATCGGCAGCGCAAGCTGATCTCCAAGATCGACGCCGCGCTGCTGCGCATCGAGGATAATACCTACGGCTATTGCGAGGAGACCGGCGAGCCGATCTCGCTCAAGCGGCTAGAAGCCCGCCCGATCGCAACACTCTCCGTGGAAGCTCAGGAGCGCCACGAGAAGCGCGAAAAGGTCTATCGCGACGAATAGTCTTTCCGATACCAAACGGCCGCCCATCGGGCGGCCGTTTTTCATTTCGGTGTTCTGGTTGGCAACCACGCATGCTGTGCGATGCAGTGATCTGCGATGACTGCACTGCAGCACGGCGACATTCTTAAACACGGGAATATGAACGTCATCATTTGCCGATAGGACGTAGGCTGGATCCAGAAAAAACGGGAGGATGAACAATGGCTGCGCCTGCCTCTTATGATCCCGATACGATCGCGCTGATGCGGAATGTTCTTCAGAAGGTCGTCGCAAGGGTGCCGGAGCAGCACCGCACCTCCTGCAATCAGGCCGCGATCGCCTCGCGCATCCTGGCGACTGCGGCGCAGGGCCGGCGTTCCGAAGATGTCCTGACGACGGAAGCTCTGGCCGAGGTGAAGGAGATATTCACCGGACCAGCCGGGATGAGGCGACTTCATGAAGACCTGACCAGGGTCTTCGGCTGAACTCCAGAATCGAGGAGTTGCAGTGGCGCGAGCGTCGGTTCGCGCTAGCAACGCTGCGCACCGTTGCCAAGCAGGATGGTGGTCGCTACCCGTTAGTCATATGTCGGCATGAGCCGTGTGACGAGCGAAGGGACCGCCGATGGAAAAGTATCTCGCGATCGCCGAAATCCTGGCTTACGTCCGCCATAACCGCACGCCGCTCGCCGTGTTGCCGCCAGACGTGGTCCCGCATGACGAAGCTGATGGCTATCGCGTGCAGGACGCGCTTCACAATTTGCTGTCGCCCGATTTCGGCTTGCAGGTCGGTTACAAGATCGGCTGCACAAGCGCGGTGATGCAGCATTATCTCGGTATTTCGCACCCTTGCGCCGGCGGACTCTATATGAGTGGTGTTCATGCCGCCGGAACGTCGCTGCGCTACAACGATTATGTACATGTCGGCGTGGAGTGTGAAATTGCGGTCCAGCTCGCGAGCGATCTGATGCCGTCGGGCGAGCTGTTCGCAGCTGATGATGTAGCGACAGCGATCGATGCCTACCATCCGGCTATCGAGATCGTCGATGATCGTTATGCGGACTGGCGCAGTATGGATGCGCCGACACTGATCGCAGATGATTTCTTTGCGGCAGGATGTGTTCTGGGTGCGCCTGTTACTCGTGGCAAGGCGCCTGATCTTCTGTCGGTGATTGGACGTGCCGTCGTTAACGGCACGGAAGTGGGGCGCGGCAATGGCGCCGATGTTCTTGGTCATCCACATCATGCACTGGCCTGGCTTGCCAACCATCTCGCGGCTCGAGACAAGATATTGCGCGCCGGAGACTTCGTACTGACGGGCAGTCTCGTGCAGACGGCGTGGCTCAATCCCGGAGATCACGTCCGAATGGAATTGCTCGGACTGGGCAGCGTCGAGGTGGATTTCAAGAGCTGACGAATGATTGCGCCGCGTTTCCAGTCTGTCCAGAACGACGACGGCCTTCCGCCAGGGGAGCTGACGGAAGGCCGTGCGTGAACACCTCATCGCGTGGGAGCACGATGAGATGTGGGAGCTCGTAACGTTAGAAGGGCAGCAGCACGTCCATCACTTGCTGGCCGTAGCGCGGCTGCTGGACGTCCGAAATCTGACCGCGGCCGCCATAGGCGATGCGGGCCTGGGCGATCTTGGCGCTGTCGATGGTGTTGTCGCTCTGAATGTCTTCCGGACGCACGATGCCGGCGACGATCAGTTCGCGGATCTCGTAGTTGACGCGGATTTCCTGCTTGCCCTCGACCACGAGATTGCCGTTCGGCAGCAATTGCGTGACCACGGCGGCAACGCTGGTTTGCAACGCTTCCTGTCGTGCGACTGATCCCTTGCCGTCGCTCGACGACGATCCGTCAGCCGTCAGCAGACGGCCGGGCAGGACCGAGGCAGCCGAACCTGTCAGCAGCTTGCTGCCCGCAAAGTCGGTGATCCCCGAGTTTTCCGTATTGGTGCGGCTGCGCTGGGTCTCGTTGGCGATATTGGCCTTGTCGGTGAAGTTCACGGTCACCGTCAGAATGTCGCCGATCTGGCGCGCGCGCTGATCCTTGAAGAACGCGCGCGATCCGCTACGCCACAGGGAGTTGGCGTTGTAGGATGCGACCTCCGGCTTCGGCATCGGCATCTGCACCGGCTTGTAGCCGGGCTGTGTCGTTGGGTTTTCGATCGCCGTGAGCGCCGGTTTCTCGCCGATGGACGCGAGACGGTCGATCGATGAACAGCCGCTGGCAGCAAGGCCGACCGTCAGAAGCGCAGCGCCGGTGGCGAAGGGACGATGGAACTGGAACATCAACTTTACTCAGCTTTTCGAGAAACAGGCACGTGGTCGTTGGCAGCGAGAGCGACGGGAGAGGTGGCAGCGGGAGAGTTGGCCAGGGGAGGTCTGGCCTGGGAGATTTTTTCAGACGGGAGAGACTCGCGGGTTGGGACAGGAGTTGGTGCTGGAGTTTCGACTTGTGCGGGAAGACGCGGCGACGGAGCGGAGACGGCGACCTGGCCGCGGCCGACCACGACGCCGGAGACGGTGCGCTTGGACTGCAGGTTGATCACATTGACCACGTCGCCTTCGGTGCCGCCTTCGATGGCCTTGCCGCGCAGCGTGAGATAGAGGCCGGCAGTTTCGTAGATCAGCGTTACTGCCTGATCGCGGGTGACCAGGTCTGGCTTGGCGAGGTCGGCATTGCGGATTGCCTGACCGGCGCGCAATTGGCGGCGGCTCTGCATGCCCACGGCGCGGTCGCGCGTTACGCCATCGTTGCCGACTTCGGCTTTCGGGCGACGCTCGACGACGACGTCGGAGGACTTCAGCACTTCGTTGCGTTCGACGCCGCGGACCAGCACCGCCGCTTCCACGGTCTCAACGGCACTGCCGGTGAAGCGCAGCTTGGTGGCAGACACGTTGGTGTCGTTGCCGATCGCAAAGGTGACGTCGAAACGGCCGCTGCGCGCGTCGAACCGGGCCGCGACGGGCTGCAACGCGCCGGTATTGCTGGCGTCGAGCTGCAGGCCCTGGACTTCGCGGTCGAAAGTGAGGCTGAGATTGGCAGCGGCACCAAGGCCGTGGCGGTTCTCCAGCGCTTGCGCGACCTGGTTCTCGATATCCTTGCTGTCGATGCTGCGCGACAGCCGCGTCACCGTGATGGACTTGAGCTCGCGTGTATCAACGCCAATCACCTGATGCTGCCGCAACGCCGCGATGACCTGCGCGGTTGACAGCGTGCCGACGGTCCCGAGATCGGGTGCCCGATAGATTGCGATCTGCGCGGTGGGGCCGGCATTGTCGATGACATCGCCAATCCGCACCACGTCGCTGGAGACCGTGACGTTGGCGCGCAGCGTTGGCGATGCGATGACCTCGTCGCGCTGCGCCTGGCCGAGCGCAGCAGTGGCCGCTGCAGCGAGCAGGGCGGTGGCGAGGAGAAGCGAACGCATGGCTGATGTCATGATCATTCTCCTCAGCGGAACATGCCGGCGGTGGATTGCAGCATCTGGTCGGCAGCGCTGATGACCTTGGCGTTCATCTCATAGGCGCGCTGCGCGGCGATCAGGTCCGAGATTTCGGTGACCACTTCGACATTGGCCATTTCGAGGTTGCGCTGCTGCATGTCGCCGAAGCCGTCGGCATTGGCGACGCCGTCCTGCGGTGGGCCGGAGGCCGGTGTTTCGGTGAACAGGTTGTCACCGATCGAATTGAGACCGGCCTTGTTGATGAAGCGCGTGAGGCTGATCTGGCCGAGAACGGTCGGGGTCGTCGAGCCCGGTACGATGACCGAGACCTGGCCCTGCGCATTGATCGAGAGTTGCGACGATGCCTGGGGAATCGAGATCGTTGGCTGCAGCAGGTTGCCCTGCGGGTTGACGATGCGGCCCTGCTGGTCGGTGGAAAACGTGCCATCGCGAGTATAGGCGAAGGTGCCATCGGTGAGCTGGATCTTGAAGAAGCCTTCGCCGCGGACCGCGATATCGAGATCGCCGCCGGTTGCCGACAGCGTGCCCTGGGTCATCATGCGCGGAGTGCCGACGGTCTTCACACCGCCGCCGATGTCGACGCCGACAGGAATGACCGTGCCCTGATCCGATGCTTGCGCACCGACGCGGCGGACGTGATCGTAGATGAGGTCCTGGAATGCGGCGCGCTGCTTCTTGAAGCCGGTCGTGCGCATGTTGGCGATATTATTCGAGATGACCTGGACGTTGAGTTCCTGGGCCGCCATCCCGGTCGCTGCAGTGTAAAGAGCGCGCATGGGTCAGATTCCTTAAGCCGGAACGTCGGCAAGTTTTTCGATGGCGGAGCGCCGCGCATCGCCTTGCGACTGCAGCATGTTGGACAGCTCGGTATAGGCGCGGGTGACGTCGATCATCCGGGTCATTTCGACGACCGAGCTGACGTTCGACTTTTCGATGAAGCCCTGGTTGAGCTTCGACGTGGTGGATGGCTGCGGATTGGCGCCGGGACCGGCCGAGAACAGGTTGGAGCCTTCCTTCACCAGCCGCTGGGGCTGCGCGAAGTTGACCATGCGAATTTTGCCGCGCACGGAGTCGATGCGGTTGATGCCTTCGAGCACCGTGACCGTGCCGTCCTGCGAGATGTTGATGTCGTGGTCGGTCTGCTGGAACACGATCGGGCCGTTGGCGCCGAGCACCGGTGCGCCCGACGCTGTCACGAGCTGGCCCTGCGAATTGATCTGCATGCCGCCGTCGCGGGTGTAGCGCTCGCCGTTCGGGGTCTGCACCGCGAGGAAGGCGTTGCCATCGATGGCGACATCCAGCGGATTCTTGGTCTGCTCGGTCGCGCCGCCGGTGAAATCATGCATCGTGGCGCGGTCCTGCACGAAGGACACGCGGCGGTCGCGGCCGACGAAGTTGTCTTCGCGGGCGGCCGGGCTCAGATATTCCTCGAAAATCGTCCGCTCGGCCTTGAAGCCGCTCGTGTTGATATTCGCAATGTTGTTCGCCACGACGTCCATCTGACGCCGAAGCGTCATCTGCCGTGACAGTCCGACGAGAAGCATATTCTCCATCGGTGGTTCTCCCCTAAGTTCGCGCGGATCGCTCTCCCAAGCTCGCCGCGGATCCCGTAAACCGCACAGCTCTCCCAAGCCGCGGTTCGCAGACTACTTAGCGAAAGCCGTGCCAAGTCAAAAAGCTGATATTTTTCAATTTGTTGGTGGTTTTCAGGGCGCGAAAGCAGGCGGCAGAAAGGTCTTGTTGACCATAATTGCCGGCAGAATTTTCCTAGTTGAGCGTCAAAAGAAAGATTCCGTTAACCATTGCGACCTAGCGTCACGATCACACAGGGCCTTGGGCGCTGGCAGCATTTGTATCGCGTCTTTATTGCCTGCTTTGCAGCATCGAGCTCATCCCAACCCCGGACGGGCAGGCGATGGCGGATACGGAAACTTCAGAAAGCACCCCGACTGGGGACGAGGCGGCAGCTCCCAAGAGCAAATTCAAGCTGATCGCAATCGTCGTGGGCGTGCTGGTGCTTGCAGCGGGCGGTGGCGGCTGGTTCTTCCTGAAGGGACATCCCAAGGAAGAGAAGAAAGAGGCCGCGCCGGCTGCGAAGCCGCTCGCCTTCATCGATGTACCGGAGATTCTGGTGAACCTTGCCGGTCAGCCCGGCGAGCGCGTGCAATATCTCAAGGCCAAGATCGTGCTCGAGGTAAAGGAAGCGCCGCTCGTGGCGCAGATCACGCCGTCGATGCCGCGCATCACCGACATGTTCCAGGTTTACCTGCGCGAACTGCGCACCACCGATCTGAACGGCTCCGTTGGCATGTTCCGGCTGAAGGAAGAGCTGACGCGGCGCGTCAATGCCGCGATCTCTCCTCATCACGTGAACGCTGTGCTGTTCAAGGAAATCCTCATTCAGTGAGGAATTGGATTTAGGCTGATGTCTACCGAACAGGTCGATCAGGACGCAATTGCCGCCGAATGGGAAGCGTCTCTGGATTCAGAGGATCCCGTTGAGGCGGCGAAAGCGGCTGCCGAAAACGAACTCACCGGCACCATGGCGGAGCAATGGGCCGCCATGGTCGAGGATGGCGGTCGCGATATCGGCGGCGGCAAGAACGGCGGCGAGCGCGTTCTCTCGCAGGAAGAAATCGACAACCTCCTCGGCTTCAGCGTCAACGAAGTTCATCTCGACGAGAATTCCGGCATTCGCGCCATCATCGATTCCTCGATGGTGTCGTATGAGCGTCTGCCGATGCTCGAAATCGTGTTCGACCGTCTGGTGCGGTTGATGACCACGAGCCTGCGCAATTTCACCTCCGACAACGTCGAAGTCTCGCTCGATCGCATCACTTCGGTGCGTTTCGGCGACTATATGAATTCGATTCCGCTGCCAGCCGTGCTGTGCGTGTTCAAGGCAGAGGAGTGGGAGAATTTTGGCCTCGCTACCGTCGATTCCAGCCTGATCTATTCGATGATCGACGTGTTGCTCGGCGGTCGCCGCGGCCAGGCTTCGTTGCGCATCGAGGGCCGCCCCTACACCACCATCGAAACCAATCTGGTGAAGCGCCTGATCGAAGTCGTGCTGGCCGACGCTGAACAGGCGTTCCGGCCGCTGTCGCCGGTGAGCTTCAACATCGATCGGCTTGAGACCAATCCGCGCTTCGCCGCCATCAGCCGTCCAGCCAATGCCGCAATCCTGGTGCGCCTGCATATCGACATGGAAGATCGCGGCGGCAATATCGAATTGCTGCTGCCCTATGCGACGATCGAGCCGATCCGCGCCGTGCTCATGCAGATGTTCATGGGCGAAAAATTCGGCCGTGATCCGATCTGGGAAAGCCATCTCGCCACTGAAATTGCTCAGGCCGAGATCGCCGTCGACGCCGTGCTGTATGAGGCGGAGATCCCATTGAAGCAGCTGATGCTTCTCAAAGTGGGCGATACGCTGCCGCTGGAAATGCGGGCGGATGCCCTTGTTGCCGTGCGTTGCGGAGCCGTGACCTTGACTGAAGGTCGCATGGGCCGTGTCGGCGACCGCGTTGCCATTAGAGTCACGAAACAATTACGCAAGCCTAACACAACCTTCGCCATGTTTGAGAAGGCTGATGAGCAAACTAAATTGATGGAGGCACAATGAGTCATTCATTAGGAATTGTGATCGAGAGCCTGGTTGCGGTGCTTCTGATCCTGACCATCGCCTATTGCATGTTGCTCAATAAGCGCCTGAAGCGCCTCAAGGCGGACGAGCAATCGTTGAAGGCCACGATCGGCGAGCTCATCACCGTGACCGAGATCGCCGAGCGTGCGATCGGCGGACTCAAGCTTACCGTGCGCGACGTTAACGAGAATCTCGGCAGCCAGATTTCGGCGGCAACGGCGCTGGCCGATCAACTGAAAGCCCAGCTCGCCGAGAGCGACGCTGTCGTGCGCCGGCTATCGAAGATCGCGGTGGCGGCACGGCCGCTCACCGAAACCGACCCTGATGCGCCGCGGGTGTCCGCAGCGCGGGCCAATGCCGCGGCAGCGCAGGCGTTTGCCGAGCGGAGGAGGCCTGACGGCATCGCTGCATGAAAGCTTTTCGGGACGTTCGTATTCTTCCTGTCGTCTTGGTGGCGGTTTTCGGGCTCGCGATTCTCAAGATCGCCGGCCTGGTGATCGATGGCGGCTACGTGTTCAACTACGATCCGCAGCCTCAGCCTACGAAAGGTTCGTGGGCGCAGGAGATGTTCAACTTCCCGGGCGGCAAGCCAGCGGACGGCGACATTACCGGCTCGGTGTCAGCCAAGAAGGAAGAGCAGAAGCCCGCGGTAGCAGCGCCTGCAGCGATCGAACCGACCAGCAACCCACCTGTCGAACTGTCTCCTCAAATCTCGCCGGCCGAACGGGCGATCCTCGAACGGCTGCAAGCGCGCCGTCAGGAGCTGGAGGCGCGTGCACGCGAGATCGACATTCGCGAGAGCCTGCTGAAGGCCGCGGAAAAGCGCATCGAAACCCGCGTCGATGAATTGAAGGGCGTCGAAGCCGGTATCAAGACGGCGAACGACCAGAAGAGCGAAGTCGATGCCGCCCGCTTCAAGGGTATCGTCACCATGTATGAAAGCATGAAGCCGAAGGACGCGGCGAAGATCTTCGACCGGCTGGAAATGCCGGTGCTGTTCGAGATCGCCTCGCAGATTGCGCCTCGGAAGATGTCCGACATTCTCGGTCTGATGCAGCCGGAGGCCGCTGAACGCCTCACCGTTGAACTGGCGCGCCGCGCCTCGGGCGGCGAACGATCTGCCGCGGCGGTCGAACTGCCCAAGATCGAAGGCAGGCCGATCCAGCAGGGCCGGAATTAAAGAAATTAATTAACAAATCCTTAGAGCGCGGAATCTAGATTCGACACAGGGCGAACGACCGGTCGTCCTTCGAGCATCGGGCTGAGAGACACTTCTGAATGGCACGGACGGCTGCCGTTGCATGTTGGACGCAAGCTCGCGCATGGACGCGGGCCGTTCGACGTTGTGCGGTCCTCGCGGGCATTGTCTGTCTTGCCCTGTCGTTCCCGGATGCCGCATCTGCGCAAGCGGTGAGGGGCACCGCGAGCATGGGCACGTCGGGCGGCTATGGCCGCATCGTGCTGAAGCTTGCCGAGGACGTGGAGTCCGAGGTGACGCAGGCCGGCACCATTCTCGTCATTCGCTTCAAGCGGCCGGTCGATATTCCTGTCGAGATTCTCGGCGACGCCGCTCCAGACTATATCGGCTCCGCACGCCGCGATCCCGATGGCACGGCGATCCGCCTCGCTTTGTCACGCAGGGTGACCGTCAATTCGATGACGGCGGGCGAGCGCATTTTCATCGATCTGTTGCCCGACACCTGGAAGGGCATGCCGCCCGGTCTGCCGCAGGATGTGGTCAAGGAATTGTCGGAGCGTGCGCGCGCGGCAGAGCGCGCCTTGCGACAGCAACGCGCTGCCGCGGAAAGCCAGAAGAAGCCGCCGATCCGCGTGCGCGCATCCGTGCAGCCGACCTTCGTGCGTTTCGTGTTCGAGACCGGCGGCGTCGGTGTGTCGTCGGTGCTGAACGAGAAGACGCTGACGCTGACCTTCAATGCCGGTCTGGTGTTCGATCTCGCCGATGCCAAACTGTCTGCACCCGCCAATGTCGCATCGATCGGTCAGGCGATGGACGGCAACCGGACCGCCGTTGAGATCGGCTTGATCGGCGACGTCGATGTGAAGTCGTTCCGCGAGGACAAGAGCTACGTCGTCGACATCGGCTTCCAGCAGAATGAAAAGCCGTCGCCGCTGGCCAAGCTGCCGGTGGCCGCTCCTGCGGACGAGAAACCGCCGGTCGCGGCGAAGCCTCCCGAGGTCGAGAAGCCCGCCAGCGTTCCGGCACAGCGCTCCGGCGAGATCGTGCCGCCGACCTCCGAGACGATCGCAAGAGAGATCGTTCCGGAGAAGAAGGTCGAGGTTGCGACGGCTGCACCGGCAGCGCCCGTCGCGGCAGCGAAGCCGGAAGAGCCAAAGCCCGAGGCGGCCAAGGTCGCTGAATCACCCAAACCTGCGCCGGCAGCCGAGCCTGTTGTCGTAGCTCCTGCCAAAGAAACACCGCCGCCTGCGCTTGTCGTTGCGGCGGCCCCTGCTGCTGCACCCGTTGCTGCTGCGCCGACCGAACCGGCGGGCATGCCGGTTGAGGTCAAGCGCAGCAGCGACGGCGTGCGCATAGCCTTTGCTTTTCCATCGCCAACGCCGGCCGCCCTGTTTCGCCGCGGCGATATCCTGTGGCTGGTGGCAGATTCGACGCGGCCCATCGACACCGCGCCGATCCGCCGCGACAGCGGATCGATCATTGCCGATGTGAGCACGATCCCGCTGGAGAAGGGGCAGGCGATCCGCATCCGCCTTAATCGCCCACAACTGGCTTCGCTCACGACCGACGATCCTGCCGGCGCGGGACAGGCCTGGTCGCTGATGCTGGCCGATACACGTCAGACGCCGTCGCAGCCGCTGTCCGCCGTGCGCAACATTGCCGATCCCTCGCGCGCCAGCGTGCAGGTGCCGTTGGCCAAGCCCGGTCTCAAGCATCGCCTGGTTGATCCGGATGCCGGCGATACGCTCAATATCATCACCGCGCTGCCACCATCGCGCGGCTTCATCCGTCGCCAGGACTTCGTTGAATTCTCGTTGCTGGAATCGATTCACGGCGTGGTGGTTCAGGTGAACTCCGACGACGTGTCCGTTGAAGCCAGTATCGACAAGGTGATGCTCACCAAGCCCGGCGGCCTGACACTGTCTGCCGCCGATGCCGCGCCGCAGCGCGCCTCGACGGTCGCCCGGCCGATCTTCGATGTCGGCCAATGGCGCAAGGATCAGGAAGGCCCATTCAACGCACGCTTCGACGAGTTGATCGACGCGATGTCATCAGCCGAAGCCAGCTCGCTGCCGCAGGCACGAATGGATCTGGCCAAATTCTACATGGCGCGCGGCATGTATCACGAGGCCAAGGGCGTCGCCGATCTCGCGATCGCGGACACCAAGGTCGGCGAGGAAAGCCCTGTCGCGCTGATCGTTCATGCGGTGGCCAGCGCGATGATGGGGCGTCCCGAACAGACCCTGAAGGATATCGCCAATCCGGTGCTCGGGCCGGGTTACGATGGTGAATTGTGGAAGGCGCTCGCCTACGCCAAACAGGAAAAATGGGTCGAGGCGCGCGAGCGTTTCAAGAATGCCGAGTTCACGCTCGCCGCGCTGCCGGCCGATCTGCAGCGTGCGGCCCTGATGCTCGCGCTGCGGGCCTCGCTCGAGGTCAAGGACTATGCCGGCGCGTCGTCGCGCGGCAGTGAGCTCGAAACGGTCGGCATCTCGCCGGAGATCAAGCCCGCGGCCATGCTGCTCAGCGGCTGGCTCGATGAGGCGCTCGGCCGCGAGAAGGATGCGCTGTCGAAGTATCAGGACGTCACCGGGTCGGTGGATCGTCAATCCGCAGCGGAAGCCAAGCTGCGCGAAATCAATTTGCGCCAGAAGCGCAACGAGATCAGCAGCGAGGACGCGCTGCATGATCTCGAAGTGCTGGCAGTGACCTGGCGAGGCGACGGCACGGAAGTGCAGGTGCTGCAGATCCTGTCGCGCATGTATGCCGAACTCGGCCGCTACAATGACTCGCTGCTGGCCGCCCGTACAGCCACCGAGCGCCAGGCCAACAGCGAAGCCGCGCGCCAGGTGCAGGACGAGGCGCAAGCGCTGTTCTCGCAAATTTATCTGTCGCCAAAGGGCGACAGCCTGCCGCCGGTCGATGCGTTGGCGATGTTCTACGAGTTTCGCGAGCTGACCCCGATCGGCCGCCGCGGCGACGAAATGATCCGCCGTCTTGCAGATCGTCTCGTGGCCGTCGATCTGCTCGATCAGGCCGCCGAGCTTCTGCAGTATCAGGTCGATCACCGTCTCGAGGGCGCTGCACGCTCGCAGGTCGCTGCGCGTCTAGCGATGGTCTATCTGATGAGCCGCAAGCCCGACCGCGCCATCGCCGCGCTGCGCACTACGCGGATCGCCGATCTCAATGGCGAGCTGCGTCAACAGCGGCTGCTGCTCGAGGCGCGGGCGCAGAGTGACATCGGCCGCCGCGAGCTGGCGCTCGACATCATCTCTCATGTCAGCGGACGCGAAGCGATCCGGCTCCGCTCGGATATCTACTGGTCGTCGCGGCGCTGGCGCGAGGCCTCCGAACAGATCGAACTCTATTATGGCGACCGCTGGCGAGATTTCTCGCCGCTGACGCCAAGCGAAAAGAGCGACATCATCCGTGCTGTCGTGGGTTATGCGCTGGCGGAAGACGCCCTCGGTCTCGCGCGTTTCCGCGAAAAGTATGCGCCGCTGATGAATGTCGGTGCCGACAAGATCGCCTTCGACACCGCGAGCAAGCCGACTTCGACCAACTCTTCGGAATTCGCCGCCATTGCCAAGATGGCCGCGTCCGTCGATACGCTCGACGGCTTCCTGCGCGAGATGAAGACGCGTTTCCCTGAAAGCAGCGCCAAGGCGATCCTGCCCGGCGCCAGTGCCGATCCGATGCCGACCGGCTCGCTGAAGCCGCAGCCGGTGGTCAATGTCCGCAAGATCGAGATGACGCGGTAGGGGCGAGCTTCGCTACTGCCCGTAACTCTGCACCAGACTGCCCGCGACCAGCGACCAGCCATCCACCAGCACGAAGAAGATCAGCTTGAACGGCAGTGACACCACCGCCGGTGGCAGCATCATCATGCCCATCGCCATCAAGACCGAGGCGACCACGAGATCGATGATCAGGAAGGGCAGGAACAGCAGGAAGCCGATCTCGAAAGCGCGCTTCAGCTCGGAGATCATGAAGGCCGGCACAAGGATGCGGAGCGACAGGTCGTCAGGCGTCGCTGGAATTGGCTCGCCCGACAAATCCATGAACAGCTTGAGATCCTTCTCGCGCACGTTCTTCTGCATGAAGCCGCGCAGCGGAATGGATGCACGCACCAGGGCTTGTTCGACGGTGATGTCGTTGGAGATCAGCGGCTTGATACCGTCGTCATAGGAACGTTGTAGCACCGGTCCCATCACGAAAGCCGTAAGGAACATCGCCAGCGCGATGATCACCGAGTTCGGCGGAGCCGTCGCTGTACCCAATGCGGTGCGCAGCAGCGACAGCACGACCACGATGCGTGTGAATGACGTCATCATGATCAGGATCGACGGTGCGATCGACAGCACCGTCAACAACGCAATCATCTGCACCGCACGTTCGGTGACGCCGCCGCCACCGCCGCCGAGATTGATGCTGATGTCCTGCGCCATCGCGGGACCTGCGAAGGTCCCGGCGGCGATTAGAACAGAAAGGAAAAATACTCTACGCGGGAGGTTCGCCGAACTCACGAACTGGACTTTGGCCGTCCCAGCAGGGAGGCCATCTCGTCTTCGAGATTTTCAAAACCCGATTTGACCGGCGGGACGACGGGCGGCGCCTCCGCACGGGCAGGGCTGGCGATCGAGACTTCCGGCGACCGCGAAGCCGGACGGATCGATGGTGCCTCAGGCGCCACCGACGGAGCGCCGACCCGGGGCTCAGGCGCATCCTGACGGGTTTCGCCGGCAGGACGGCGCAAGGCTGCTTCGAGGCGCTGCGCCATATCGGCAAGGTTCTGATCGGCAGACGACACGGCGACTGCCGGAGCAGGAGGCGTAGGGGCTTGCGTCGGTACGGGCGGCGCAACGACCGGGGCGGGAGCCGGGGCAGTAACAACCGGAGCAGGCGGGGTCGGTGCTGCTGCGACGGGACGGTCCGGCGTGCGGGGTTGCGGCATGGTGCGGATCGGCGGATCGGCACGCATCGGGCGCGGCATCATCGGCTCGCTACGTGGCATCTCGGCACGTGGCATTTCACTTCGCGGAATCGGCCGCTGCGGGAAAAGTTCGTTGCGTGGCCCCGGTTCGGGGCGCGGTGCAGGTTCCGGCGCGAGGCTGGCTACCGGATCGGGTCGACGCTCCGGCAAAGGCGCGGCCGGGCGGCGTGGCTCTTCGATAAAGGAGGGGCGCGCGGGGCGCGGCGCCGGCTCCGGCACATGCGGTTCGGAATCGAAGCCGGAGTCGTTGCTCTCTGCCCAGCTCGGGGCTTCAGGCAGCGATGGGCCACGGCTTGCCACATCGGCGGCGAGGCCGCCGCGCTGCGGGGCCTGCTCGCGGCCGGGCATGGCGCGGACGATATTGGGCTCGACGACAATGTCCGACGGGCCACCGATCATCAGCAGGTGTTCGACATTGTCGCGGCGGACCAGCACCAGGCGGCGGCGGCCGTCCACGGCGGCGGCATCGATCACCGCGAGTCGCGGCAAGCGCCCGCGGCTGGTGTTGTTGCCCAGCCGGTTGCCAGCGAATCGGCGCACCAGCCAGGCGGTAAGCCCGATCAGCGCCAGCACGACAACGAAGGCCAAGATAAATTGCACCGATGATTGCATCATAAAGTCCCCAGCCAGACAGGGTGGCTGCAACGTCCACGTCCAGAGCTGGAGGTGTCATACCCCCGCACGCCCCGCACGCAGCGTGAATCACGCCCCATCTGTTAACGCCCCACGGCAGAACCTGCCGTTGGTTAATAATAAACTATGAATCGCCGCAGCCAAAACGACTTCTGCCGCCCCGTCGTATGGCCGATGGGGATGGTTAATCGGCCAATTCAGGCGAAAAAGCGTTGGCAGTTGCGAAAAACGTCAATTTTGCAGCATTCATTTACGGTTCGGTAACAAGTACCGCCGGAAATTAACTTCGTATTAACCATGCAGGCGGCAAATTCTGCCTAGCTCAGGACACTCCGTCCGGGCGGGCGGAGAAGGCCGATGGCGATCAGCGACATGCCGATGTTGTCGGCGCTGCGCACCAAGATGCAGTGGCATCAGGAGCGCCAGCGTGTGCTGGCCGAAAATATCTCCAATTCGGACACTCCGAACTTCCGCCCACGCGATCTCGTGGAACCGAAATTCGACAAGGCCGGGAACACGTCCGTCACCGCCGGCGGCATGGGCTCGCTGCCGATGATGCGCGCCTCCGGCACCAATATCCTGCCGACCGGGGGCTCGGCCTCCTTCAACCAGAACAACCGGGTCGGCTACGAGACCCGCCCCGCCGGCAATGCCGTCAATCTGGAAGACGAGATGCTCAAGGTCTCGGCCAACCAGATGGACTATGCCGCCGCGACCTCGCTCTACACCCGCAGCCTCGGTCTGTTGAAGACCGCTATCGGCAAGCGCTGACGCCGCCGCGCGCATAAAGGGAGCTCATCATGGCAGACGATATCAGCGACTTCTCGCGTTCCATGGGCATCGCGACCTCCGGTCTGCGCGCCCAGGCGGGCCGCATGCGGGTGATTTCGGAAAACATCGCGAATGCGCAGTCCACAGCGCAGACTTCGGGCGGTGACCCCTATCGCCGCAAGGTGCCGACCTTCAAATCGGAGCTGGACCGCTCGCTGGATGCCCGCATCGTCGGCCTCGGCCGCATCAGGCCGGATCAATCTGCATTTCCCACGCGCTACGAGCCCGGCAATCCCGCGGCGGATGCCGCCGGCAACGTCAAGTACCCCAACGTGAACTCGCTGGTGGAAATGACGGACATGAAGGAAGCGCAGCGCTCCTACGAAGCCAATCTCAACATCATCAGCGCCACGCGCCGGATGATCCAACGCACGCTCGACATCCTCAAGGCCTGAACAGGACAGCTGAACCATGGCAACTCCCTCTGTCGCCGCCAATGCTTACTCGGCCCTCTCGCGCATCATGGACGCCGGCGGCGTCGGTGGCGGTCTCAACAAGGCGGCGGACGCCGGTGGTGGTCAGTCGTTCGGCGCGGTCCTCAAGGACGCGCTGGGCAGCGTGCTCGATTCCGGTCGCAAGTCGGATGCGCAGACCATCGCAATGGCAAACGGCAAGGCCAATGTGATGGACGTGGTCACGGCAGTTGCGGAAACCGACGTCGCCGTGTCGACGCTGGTCTCGGTGCGCGATCGCGTCATCCAGTCCTACGAAGACATCATGAAGATGCCGATCTGATCCTCCTCATCACGAACACCGCGTAACACAAGGATTACCGCAATGACCGGCCCCGAAACTCTCGACGTTGCCCGCGATGCGATCTGGACGATTGTGATCGTGTCCGGTCCGCTGATGGTCGTGGGCCTCCTGGTGGGCGTCGTCGTGTCGCTGGTGCAGGCGCTGACCCAGATCCAGGAACAGTCGCTGGTCTTCGTGCCGAAGATTCTCGCGGTCTTTGCCACCATGATGCTGACGCTCCCGTTCATGGGGGACGCATTGTCGAGCTACATGTTGCGGATATCGTCGCGAATCATCGGGGGGTGATGCACAATCCCGTATGCGCATCGATGTCTCGCTTCTGCCCGCTCTCGCCGCTGCCTTCATGCTGGCCTTCGCCCGCATCGGCACGATGGTGATGTTGATGCCGGGCTTTGGCGAAACCAACATTCCCGCACGGGCCAAGCTGTCGATCGCATTGGGACTGACCCTTCTCATGCTGCCGGCGCATCGCGGCGCTTATAACGTCGATATGGGATCGATCGTGCCGATGCTGGTTCTGCTGGTGCATGAGATCATCATCGGCGTCGTGCTCGGCGCCACCGCGCGCGTCACGCTGTCGGCGCTGCAGGTCGCCGGATCAATCATCGCGCAGCAACTCGGTCTCGGCTTCGTCACCTCGGTGGATCCGACGCAGGGTCAGCAGGGCGTGCTGATCGGCAATTTTCTCACGATGCTCGGCATCACGATGCTGTTCGCCACCGATACGCATCACCTCGTGATCGCCGCCATCAATGACAGCTACAAGATTTTCGCGCCCGGCGAGATCATGTCGACGGGCGATGTGGCGAAGCTCGCGACCAATGCCTTCGCGGCGGCCTTCAAGATCGGCACGCAGCTTGCTGCGCCTTTCCTGGTGTTCGGCCTCGTCTTCAACATGGGGCTTGGCGTGCTGGCACGGCTGATGCCGCAGATGCAGGTCTATTTCGTCGGTGTACCGCTTTCGATCATGATCGGATTCCTGATCTTCGCCGTTGTGCTCGCGACCATGATGGGGACCTACCTCGAATACGTCACCGGCGTCATGCAACAAATGATGCCGCGGATATAGGGGCGCGCGGATGGCCGACGACGATTCCGAGAAGACACATGACCCCACGCAAAAAAAGCTCGACGATGCTCACGAACGCGGTGACGTAGCCAAAAGCCAGGAGGTCAATACCTGGTTCCTGCTGGCGGGCGCGACGCTGGTCTTGTCGACCTTCAACGGCTCGGTCGGCGGCGGGCTGCAGACGCCGCTCAAAAACCTTCTGCAAAATTCCTGGATGATACGGACTGACGGGCCCGGACTTTTGATGCTGGCCAAGAGCCTCTGCATGTCCATCTTGTCCACCATGGGCATGCCGATCCTGTTTCTCGTGATCGCCGCGCTTGCGGGCAATCTGATCCAGCACCGGCTCGTGTTCTCCACCGAAGGTCTGGTGCCCAAGTTCAGCAAGCTGTCGCCGATGGAAGGCGCCAAGCGCGTCTTCGGCAAGCAGGCGCTGGCCAATTTCCTGAAGGGGCTGTTCAAGCTCGTCCTGCTCGGCGCCGTGATGTGCGCGGTGCTGTGGCCCGAGCGGTTTCGTCTGGATGCGCTGATCCATATCGATCCGTCGGCGATCCTCGGCATCACCACATCGCTGACACTGCAGCTGATGGGTTCGGTGGTGGCGATGCTCGCCTTCGTCGCCATTGCCGACTTCTTCTTCCAGTACCGCACCTGGTACGAGAAGCTGAAGATGTCGCTGCAGGAAGTGAAGGAAGAATACAAGCAGTCCGAGGGCGACCCCCACATCAAGGGCAAGATCAAGCAGCTGCGTCAGCAGAACATGAAGAAGCGCATGATGGCAGCGGTGCCGAAGGCGTCGGTGATCATCACTAACCCGACGCACTACGCCGTGGCGCTGTCTTATGAGCGCGGCATGACCGCGCCGATCTGCGTCGCCAAGGGCGTCGACAACATCGCGCTGAAGATCAGGGAGGTTGCCGGCAAGCACGATATTCCGATCGTCGAGAACGTGCCGCTGGCGCGCGCGCTTTACGCCACCGTCGAGATCGACGAGGAAATTCCGGGCGAACACTACCATGCGGTGGCCGAAGTCATTGGCTACGTCATGGGCCTGAAGCGTGGCCTGTCCGGGCGTACGCCATGATTCGGGAAAGCGCCTGGCAAAGGGCCGGGCAAGGGGCCGGGAACGTGTTGCGAATCGGCGGATTGGAAGCGAATAGGCCGACGCGGCGCTTGCGTAAGGCCAGCCGATTGATGCACTCAGGAGGCGCGCAAACCCGCGCTGCCGCAACTGCCAACAGGCGACGAACCGTCCGATGACTGCCGAGACCGACCACGATCGCCAATCGATGACGGCGCAGAATCCGGTTCTGCACGAGCCGGCCCGGCGCAGCGGCAGCATCGTGCTGGTGCTGCTGATTGCCGCCGCGATCATCGCCTGCGCCGTGGCATTCATGACTCTCGGCCGCGCCCAGGCGCAGCCTTATATTCTGGGCCTGCTGGCGCTGCTGGCGATGGTCGGCCTGTTCGTGTTGTTCGCCTTTGCCGCCGGTATTGTCCGCTTTGCCGATCGTGCCTCCGACGATCCGATTATGCGGACCGTGGCCGATCACGCCTTTGACGGTATCGCGGTCACCGATGCGCGGGGCCATGTGGTCTATGCCAATGCTGCCTATCTCACATTGACCGGCGCGGCCTCCGCACAGGATGCGCGACCGGTCGAGCGCGTCTTCATCGGAAATCCCGATGTCTCCGAAGCCGTCTTCCGTCTGCTCAAGGCTGCCCGCGAGGGCAAGCGTCAGCAGGAGGAGGTCCGTGTCGCAGCGCCCGACGGCAGTCATGGCCGCTGGCTGCGCATGCGCGTGCGTCCACTGGGTGAGGGCAAGCGCGAGGCCAAATCCACGGTGTGGTCGGTGGCCGATATTTCCCGCGATCGGCAACGCCAGGAAGACGTGTTCCAGGAATTGCAGCACGCCATCGAATATCTCGATCACGCGCCTTGCGGTTTCTTCTCGGTCAATCCAAAGGGCGAGCTGGTCTACGTCAACGCCACGCTGGCGAACTGGCTCGATCACGATCTTGCCGAGATCGGCTCCGGCGGCCTGAAGCTGACCGACATCGTCTCTGGCGACGGTGCCTCGTTGCTGACATCCATTGTGCCGATGCCCGGCGAGGTCAAAACCGAAGTCTTCGACATCGACCTGCGCATGCGCAACGGCAAGACCATGCCGGTGCGGCTCTATCACAAGCTCGCTTTCGGCGCCGACGGCGTGCCGGGTGCGTCGCGCACCCTTGTCATCAGCCGCGCCCGCGACGAGCGCTCGGATCCGCAACGCGCCGCCGAAGTGCGCTTCATGCGCTTCTTCGATCATACGCCGATGGCGATTGCGACGGTGGATCGCGACGGCACCGTGGTGCGGGGCAATGCCCGTTTCGCCAAGCTGGCGCAGAGCCTCAACACATCGGGCGCCGTCAACAAGTCGATCCTGGCCGCCGTCAGCGACCGCGACCGCAACCAGCTCGTCGCGGCCATCGGCCACGCCGCGCAGGGGCAGGGCGATATCCCGCCGGTGGAAGCGCTGCTGGAAGGTGCCAAGGAGCGCTGGGGACAGTTCTTCGTCACCGCTGTGGAGGAGAACGAGCGCGAGACCGAAGCGGCCATCGTCTACATGCTGGAGACCACCGAGCGCCGCACGCTCGAGAACCAGGTCAACCAGGCGCAGAAGATGGACACCATCGGCCAGCTGGCCGGCGGCATTGCGCACGATTTCAACAACGTGCTTTCCGCCATCATGATGGCCAACGACTTCCTGCTGAACGCGCACAAGCCGACAGATCCGTCGTTCCAGGACATCATGCAGATCAAGCAGAACGCGACGCGCGCGGCGACACTGGTGCGCCAGTTGCTCGCATTCTCGCGCCGCCAGACGCTGCGCCCGACGGTTCTCAATCTCGGTGACGCGCTGTCCGATATCGATCTGCTGCTGAAGCGCCTGATCGGCGAGAAGGTCAAACTCGAAGTCGTGCACGGCCGCGATCTGTGGCCGGTGAAGGTCGACATCTCGCAATTCGAGCAAGTGATCGTGAATCTCGCGGTCAATGCGCGGGACGCGATGCCGGACGGCGGCGCGTTGACTGTGCGGACCGTCAATGTCTCGGCCGAGGAAGCCGGGCGGCTGTCCTATAAGGGCATGCCGCCATCGGACTATGTGCGTATCGATGTCAGCGATACCGGCACCGGCATTCCCGCCGACATCGTCGAGAAGATCTTCGAACCGTTCTTCTCCACCAAGGATGTCGGCAAGGGCACCGGCCTCGGCCTCTCCACAGTGTACGGCATCGTCAAGCAGACCGGCGGTTTCGTCTATGTCGATTCAGAGCCAGGTAAAGGCACCACGTTCCGCATCTTCCTGCCGCGCCATCATCAGGAAAAGGAAGTCGCTCCCGATCCGGCGATTGCGGCCGCCGTCGCCGCCAAGGAAGCCGCTGCCGACGCCAAGCCACGTGCGGATCTGACCGGGCAGGGCACCATCCTGCTGGTCGAGGACGAAGAGGGCCTGCGCGCGCTGAACGCCCGCGGTCTGCGCTCGCGCGGTTACACGGTGGTCGAAGCCGGCAACGGCGTCGAAGCGATGGAGCTGTTCGACGAGCAGAACGGCGCCATCGATCTCGTGGTCTCCGACGTGGTGATGCCGGAGATGGATGGACCGACGCTGCTGAAGGAGATGCGCGCCCGCAATGCGGATATTCGCATCATCTTCGTGTCAGGTTACGCCGAGGAAGCCTTCGAAAAGAGCCTGCCGGAAAACCAGCAATTCGCCTTCCTGGCCAAGCCGTTCGCCCTGAGCGCGCTGATCGCCAAGGTCAAGGAAACCATGGCACCGAATTAACGGAGCGCCGCTGGCAATACCATCCTGCCTTCTAATGCGCATTCACCCCGCAATGCAGCATAAGTGTTTGAAAGCAAGATGACTCTTGCGCCAAAGGTTCAATGATGAGCCGCGACCGAGGGCCGCAGCGTTTACCCTCGAACGGTGCTTCCCTTTTAGGCTGGGGTAGCCATGTTAGGGGTGTTTTCCCCCTGCCGGGGATTGAGGGAATGACCATGACTTTCACGTTCAGCATGCGCGGCGTCGTCAAGACGATGGCCGTCGTCCTTTCGCTGGCGATGCCGCTCACAATTGCAATCTCCTCTGCCGACGCCCGCGTTGGCGGTGGCAGCAGCTCGGGCTCGCGCGGCAACCGCACGTTCTCGGCCCCGCCGAGCACGTCGACGGCGCCTAACGCAGCTCAGCCGTTCAACCGCACCATGCAACAGCCGGGGTCGCCCGGCATGAACAGCGCGACCACGGGCGCAGCCAGCAAGGGCGGTTTCTTCAACCGTCCGGGCATGGGCATGCTCGGCGGCCTCGCTGCCGGCTTCCTCGGCGCAGGCCTGCTCGGCATGCTGTTCGGCGGCGGTTTGTTCAGCGGCCTCGGCGGTATCTCGTCGATCATCGGCCTGCTGCTGCAGGTCGGCCTGATCATCATCGTCGTCCGCCTCGCAATGTCCTGGTGGCAACGTCGCAACCAGACGGCGTCGGCCTATGCCGGTCCGGCCAACTCGGCCTATACCGGCCCGGCCAATGGTCCCGACCAGAACCAGGCACACATGAACCAGGCGCAGCAGGGTTATGGCGCACAGCCGACGCAGCGCAGTGGTCTCGGTGGCTTCGGTTTCGGCGGCTCGAACAATGACAAGCCGATCGAGATCGCACCGCAGGACTATGAAGCTTTCGAGAAGCTGCTCAGCGACGTGCAGGCTGCCTGGTCGAACGAAGATGTCGAGAAGCTCGGCAAGCTGTCGACGCCGGAAATGGTGTCGTACTTCGCCAAGGACCTCGCCGAGAACAAGGCCCGCAACGACATCAACAAGGTGTCGGATGTGAAGCTGCTGCAGGGCGACCTGGCGGAAGCCTGGCGCGAAGGCGACACCGACTATGCGAGCGTCGCAATGCGCTTCTCGCTGGTCGACAAGACGCTGGAGCGTGGCACCAATCGCTTGGTGGCTGGTAGTGAAACGCCGATCGAAGCGACCGAGATCTGGACCTTCGTGCGCCCGCGCGGCGCCGCTTGGGAACTGTCGGCGATCCAGCAGGCGTAAGCTTTGCGTCATTGAAATCGAACAAGCGCCGCGGATCATTCCGCGGCGCTTTTTGTTGGCCTCATGCGTGTGCATTGCCAGGCGATGATCTCAATAAGAGAGCGGGAATAATCCGCCGGATGACGTGTTGGTCAGTTGCGTCCCATCGCGACTGGCGTTGCGTGGCTACAAAAACAAATTGGAGGAATCGATGCCCACTATTCTCTCGACCATGACCCGTTTCGGCCTATGTGCCGGTGCTGTTGCCGTCTCGCTTGCAGCAACGTCGCCATCGTTCGCGCAGGGCGCGGATACCAGCTTCTTCGTCACCAGCAATGGCATCGGCAATGGCGGCAATCTCGGTGGCCTCGCCGGTGCTGACAATCACTGCCAGACGCTGGCGCAGGCTGCAGGCGCGGGCGCCAAGACATGGCGCGCTTATCTCTCGACGCAAGCCGCCGACGGCAAGCCTGCGATCAATGCCAAGGACCGGATCGGCAACGGGCCGTGGAAGAATGCCAAGGGCGTCGTCGTTGCCAAGGATGTCGCCGATCTGCATGGCGCCAGCAACAACCTCTCCAAGCAGACCTCGCTCAGCGAGAAGGGCGAGGTCATCAATGGCCGCGGCGATACGCCGAATCGCCATGACGTGCTGACCGGCTCGCAGACCGACGGCACAGCCTTTGCCGCCGGCGAGGATCGCACCTGCAAGAACTGGACGAGCAGCACCCAGGGGGCCGCCATGGTCGGTCATATCGATCGTACGGGGCTGAACGAAGAGCCGCCGTCCAAGTCATGGAACACCTCGCATCCGTCGCGCGGCCCCGATGGTGGCTGCTCGCAGAACGACCTGAAGAGCACCGGCGGCGACGGGCTGCTGTATTGCTTCGCGTCGAATTGAGGTCTGTTGCGGCAAACAAGTAGCAATACACTCAGCCATGGCCGGGCCTGTCCCGGCCATGGCGCGTTTTGCGGCGCTAGCTGGACGACGGCGCGGAATTCTCGCCGGACCAGCGCGGCGAACGAATTCCGCGGTGAGCAGTTACCCTGGCACCCCTGACGCGACATTTGGCGAGGTTCGCATGCGATATGAGCTGTATTACTGGCCGACGATCCAGGGCCGCGGCGAATTCGTGCGCCTGGCGCTCGAAGATGCAGGCGCGGACTACCGAGACATGGCGCGCGGCAAGGGCGGCATGGCCGCAATGACCAGGATGCTCGACAGCAAGAAAGGCATTCCGCCATTTGCGCCGCCATTTCTCAAGGCGGGTGCCACGATGATCGGCCAGACAGCGAACATCCTGTTCTATCTCGGCCCACGTCACGGTCTGGCGCCGAAGTCGGAAGCGGCGCGGCTGCAACTGCATGAACTCCAGCTTACCATCACCGATTTCGTCGCCGAGGTGCACGATACCCATCACCCGATCGGCGTGTCGCTCTACTATGAGGATCAGAAAGGTCCCGCCAGAAAGCGCAGCGCGGAATTCCTGAAAGAGCGCGTGCCGAAATATCTCGGCTATTTCGAGCGGATATTGAAGGCTGGCGAGGGCGCCTATGTCACTGGCCGCAAGGCGACCTATGTGGATCTGTCATTGTTCCAGATCGTCGAAGGACTGCGCTACGCATTTCCGAAACGCATGAAAAAATTCGAGCGGGAGATCCCGGGCCTGATCGATTTGCATGACCGCGTGGCGGCTCGCCCGAACATCAAGGCCTATCTCGACAGCGACCGCCGCATTGCCTTCAACAAGGACGGCATCTTCCGGCACTACAAGGCGCTGGACAAATAGCGCCGCGCAGCTCGCGTGGCGAGGTTACCAGAGCCCCGGACACAGACGATAGCGGACGCGCGTCGTATAGTCGGTGTAGCCGGGGAGACCGTCCCGCAAGGTATGCTCTTCGGCCGTCGTGCGCCATGCGAGCAGCACGGCTAGGATCAGCGTTAGCGCGGTACTCCACCACGAGCCAAGCCAGAGGGATGTGCCGAGGAAAAACAGGATGGCGCCGCTATACATGGGATGACGCACGAGATGATACGGACCGGTATCGATGACGTGCTGGCCGCGGTCGCGTTGAAGCTTGATGACCGGTGCGGCGAAACTGTTTTCGCGCAGTACCCAGAATGAGATTGCTATTCCCGTGATTGCGAGTGCCGTACCCGCGACCTGGACGCCAACGGTCATTTGCGAAAGACCGAAGCGCTGATCCAGCCCCGCAACGATCAGCCAGACCAGTGCTACGGTAAAGAACGCCACCATGAAGACGCGGTCCGCTGTGGGCTGCCCCTGCTGTACGACGGGGCGCATGCGTTCTTCAAACAGCGCGGGATCGATCTGGATCAGCCACAGGCCGCCGCCAAGGCCGAGCAGGATCATGAAGAGCAGAAATGACCACGCCGCCGGCCATTGCAAGGTCCCGGCGGCGGTGAACAAAACGGCGCCGATCACGCCGAACCAGACCAGCGTCCGTATCACGAGACGAACGATCATGTCGGGCCTCCTTCGGCCCGCATCCGATACCAGATTCGCGGCAGTGATGGGGCAGGCCTCGCGTCAACGCGACCGGCGGTTGGTCTCTGTCCGACGGTGCCGAGCTAAGCGAGCTGATCGATCCGGGTGCCCTGGCCGGGCGGCAGTGCTGCACGCGGTGGGGGCGGCGCGGTGCGGCTGTCGTTGTCGTCGTTCTTCTTCGGCTCCGGCGGCTTTGCCTCGATCTGCTTTACCTCAGCGACCGGCGGTGCGCTGCTGACGCTTGAAACGCTCATTTCAAATTCCCTGTTTCCAACACTTGCAGTCGAACCATGGCGCATGCGCCAACAAGGAGTTGGTAAATCAGGCGCTGCAATTTGCGGCAATCGGGGCGGATTGGAAACGGTGGTAAACGCGCCGTCCAGGACTTCACTACAATTGAAACGAATTCCTCATTCGTCCTTGCCGCGGGAGATCGTGATGTTCGCCGATGTTTTGTTGCGGGTGCAGCGCAGGTCGAGCCGGCGATAGCGGAGCTTCACGTCATCGCCGCGGAAAATCCCCATGCGGCCGAGACATCGCGTGGTGCCCTTCACCGTATCCGGTTTGGGGATCGTGAAGATGACGGCTGCCGCACTGGCGACGAGGTCCGTGAACGCCGGCGCCGGCTTGCGGGTCGCGGACGCCGCATAGAGCTCGTTGCTGAAATTGCGACTGGCGCAGCCAAGCCGCAATTGTTTGGCCGCCGGATGCGACAGGTAGATCACATTGGCTGCGGTGCGCCCGACGCTGAGCCCGTCGATCTGGCTCTTGAGCTGCCGCGCGAGATCATCGCAGCGGTCGGCGCGGGCAGGCGAGGCGACAAGGGTCACGGTGGCGAGCAGCGCCACAGCCGAAAAAATGCCGCGCAGGCGGTCGATGGACATTCCAGAATTCTCCTCAATCCCCGGCCGCACTGAAACGCGGGACGCCACTTTATGCAAGGCGCGGCGGGCGCAGCCGGTTACTGCTGGAACGGGGGGATTATCCCCGCGATTGCGGGCCTGTCCCTCTGTTTTGAACCCTTCAAAACTGTCCGGAAACCGCCTACAAGGGCCTCAAATCCCCTCCCTTTTTGAGGCCACACCCATGAACGCTCCCACCGCTTTCCCTGATCCAAAGCCCGTCCCGCCCTACAAGCACACCCCGCTGTTTCCGCTGGGCGCGGACACCACCCCCTACAAGAAGGTGACCACCGAGGGCGTGCGGGTCGAGAAAGTGCTGGGCAGGGACATGCTGGTGGTCTCCCGCGACGCACTGAAGGCGCTCTCGGAGGCCGCGTTCGGCGACATCAACCACTATCTGCGCCCCGGCCATCTGCAGCAGCTGCGCAACATCCTGGACGACAGCGAAGCCAGCCCGAATGACAAGTTCGTGGCCTTCGACTTCCTCAAGAATGCGAACATCGCCGCAGGCGGCGTGCTGCCGATGTGCCAGGACACCGGCACCGCGATCATCATGGGCAAGAAGGGCTGTAACGTCATCACCGATGGCGACGATGAGGCGGCACTCTCGGAAGGCGCCCGCGACGCCTATCTGCGCCGCAACCTGCGCTATTCGCAGGTCGCGCCGCTGACCATGTATGAAGAGAAGAACACCGCCAACAACATGCCGGCACAGTGCGAGATCTATGCCGAGGGCGACGACGCCTACAAGTTCATGTTCATGGCCAAGGGCGGCGGCTCCGCCAACAAGAGTTTTCTGTTCCAGGCGACGCCATCCGTTCTGACGAAGGATCGCCTGCTGGCCTTCCTGAAGGAAAAGATCATGACGCTGGGCACCGCCGCGTGCCCGCCATATCACCTCGCCATCGTCATCGGCGGCACCTCCGCTGAGCTCTGCATGAAGACCGTGAAGCTCGCTTCGGCCCGCTATCTCGACGCGCTGCCGACCCAGGGCTCGCCGGATGGCAACGCCTTCCGCGATCTCGAGATGGAGCAGGAAATCCTCAAGATGACGCAGTCGTCCGGCGTCGGCGCGCAGTTCGGCGGCAAGTATTTCTGCCACGATGTCCGCGTCATCCGCTTGCCGCGCCACGGCGCGTCGCTGCCCATCGGGCTCGGCGTGTCGTGCTCGGCGGATCGTCAGGTGCTCGGCAAGATCACCAAGGACGGCGTCTATCTCGAAGAGCTCGAGCATAACCCCGCACAGTATCTGCCGCAGGTGGAGCAGGCGCTCGGCGGCGAGGTTGTGAAGATCGATCTCAACCAGCCGATGAAGGACATTCTCGCCACGCTGTCGAACTATCCGACCAAGACGCGCCTGTCGCTGACCGGCACCATGATCGTCGCGCGCGACTCGGCGCATGCCAAGCTGCGCGATCGCCTTGAGAAGGGCGAGCCGCTGCCGGATTACTTCAAGAACCACCCGGTCTATTACGCCGGCCCCGCCAAGACCCCGGAAGGCTATGCCTCCGGCGCATTCGGCCCGACCACGGCCGGCCGCATGGATAGCTTCGTCGACCAGTTCCAGGCGGCGGGCGGTTCGATGGTGATGGTTGCCAAGGGCAATCGCGCCGTTGCGGTGCGCGAGGCCTGCAAGAAGCATGGCGGCTTCTATCTCGGCTCGATCGGCGGCTCGGCGGCAAACCTCGCCGAACACTGCATCAAGAAAGTCGAGGTGGTCGAGTATCCCGAACTCGGCATGGAAGCGATCTGGCGCATCGACGTCGTGGATTTCCCGGCCTTCATCATTATCGATGACAAGGGCAACGACTTCTTCAAGGAATTGAACCTCGGTTGATGCTGCGACCTCTTGGCATCATTGCGAGCGCAGCGAAGCAATCCAGAAAGCTACAAGCGAAGACCGGATTGCTTCGTCGCAAGATGCTCCTCGCGATGACGGCTGAGAGGATGTCGTGACCTTCATTGGCCTCGATGGCTTCAGCAAAGGCTGGGTCGCCGTCACACTCGACGGCGACCACCGCTCCATCGATTTCATCAGCGATATCTCCTGGCTTGCGACGCAGCGCTTTGCCCGTGCGGCCATCGATATTCCCATCGGTCTCGGCGATGACGGTGTGCGCTGCTGCGATCAACTCGCGCGCAAGAAGCTCAGTCCGCATGGCTCACGCGTCTTTTCCGGCGGACGTCGCTGGCTGTGGCAGGACTTCACCGATCCCGACCTCGCCAACGCGGAGGCCGAGAGGCGCGGGCAGAAGAAAGTCTCGCGCCAGCTCTGGCATCTCGGACCGAAGATCATGGAGGTCGACGGCTTCGTGCGGGAACAGCGCGATCTCGATATCCGCGAAGCCCATCCCGAACTTGTCTTTCTCCGCCTGAACGACAATCAACCGCTGCCGTCCAAAAACACTGAGGAGGGGCTGGCGCTCCGCCGTCATCTGTTGCTGGCGAATGGCTTCAGCGACCTTGACGACTGGCTCACTGCCAGGCGCACGCGCACCGGCGCAAAGCGGGATGATGTGCTCGATGCCTGCGCGGTGGCGCTGGCCGCGCGCGATTGCGTGGGCTGTCTGCCGGAAGGCAATGCACCGCGCGATGCGCTAGGCATGCCACAGCAAATCTGGTTCTAGCTCAACTGCAATTCGTCACCTGGCTCGAGCACAGCCGTCGCCACCAGCCGCGGACGCCGTCGTGGCTCTCCACCAGCGCCCAAAAGCCGCTGCAGGCGAGAACGCGCTTGGGGCCGCCGTCGGCGCTGATCTCGCTGCCACCTTCGCCTTTGGCCGGCGTCCACTGCGCGTCCACATGCGGCGCCTGGAACAGTCCGCCCATCCGCGTGTCGCCATTGGCATATTGCGCGCCGACCCTGCTGGCTGAGACCCAGCCGCGGCCGCCATAGGGTTTTGGATGATTGCGCGGATAGACGCTCGCGTCTTCGTAGTCCTTCCCGGGCGGCGTTGCGCCTTCGATCAGGAACCAGCCATCCTTGAAGCCGATGATGGAAAATTCCGTCAGCCAGCCTCCGTCAGGCACGTTCTCACCTTTGCTCTTGAATTTGTAGGGCGGCGGCAGTGTGCCGAGCACCTTGGCCTTCGTCGATGGCCCGGCGCGCACGTTCAATCCGTTGGGATCGCGCTCGGTTGACCAGCCATGGATATCGCAGGGAACGGCGCCATCCGGCAGCGTGCCGCGCGTCTTCAGCAATTCGGCGTGGAGTTGGCGATATTCCGCATCGTCATGCGCGGCGCTCAGTACACGCGGGATGTTGCTGTTCAGCGTGACGTCACGCGGGCGCAGCTCGGCTGACAGGGTGGTCAGCTTGCCGTCTCTGCGCACGAGTTTTGCGACCAGCATCTCACCGGCATCGAAGGCGCTTGCCGCTGTCTTGGGATCGTTAGCACCGGCTGGATAGGTCGCGACATATCCGACCGGCGCTTGCGGATCGGACATGTCGACATGAAACGCCTGACCGGCCACGCGGTCCGGCGGCACGAAGGCACGGGCGCTCGCAAACCACTCCGGTGTCTCCTGCGATAGCAGCTCCGGCGGCGGCGTCACGGGTTGTGCAAAGGCGGTGCCGGCGGTGATGAGGCCGGCGATCAGGATGGCGATTCGGGTCATGGTTTTGTGTCGCGGCACCAGCGATTTGGTTCGACAAAACGCGACTCAGGCTTGCAGCAACCCCGCTGAATTTCGATCTGTGCGCGGGACTCGATTCTCCGGTGACTCGCAAGGATGCGGAGGAAAAAGAAAAGCGGTGACGACTCAGGCGGCGCTGTTCCAATAGCGATCAGACTGCAGACGAATTCGAGGCCGCGCCATGTTGGATGCTCTGAAGCTGAATGCGACGGTGGTGACGTTGTTGGCCGCAGCCAGTGCCGTCAACGGGATCATGTTTTATCAGTATCTGTGACGAATTGTTCACATCGGCATGCGGCCTCTCCGCATCCGGTTTTGCGTTGAACCTTTTCGCCGGCCGCGCGCCTCATCCCAGGGGTGGCAAACCGGAGTGTAACAGGTGAACAATTTTCATCTGGTCGTCGTCACTGCAGTTATGCTCGCAAGTCCGGCCGCGGCCCGCGCCCAATCCATCATTCACTCCGAACTGACCCGGACCACGCTGGCATCATCCATCGATGTAGCCGGCCGCACGACACTGACGGCGTCCGTGACCAGTGAACGCGGTGGGGGCGTCCCGGGCGGCATCGTCCGCTTTGTCGATGAGACGACGCTCATGGTGCTTGGCTGGGTCGATGTGGCCCATCCGTCGCTGGTGGTCCAGCGACTGCCGCCGGGTCCGCATCGCTTCCGTGCGGATTATATGGGGACGTCCAACTATCTGCCTGTCGTGGTGCAGCCGAGCCAATCCGCGGTGGTGGAGGAAACCATACGCGTCACGCCGGCGGTGGCGCTGTCGTCGTCCGAGAATCCTTGTCCGTCTGGAGCGGTGGTCACGTTGACGGCCGCGATTGCCGGCGGTGTTGGCATTCCGAAAGGTGCCGTCACCTTTCGCGATGGCGAGCAGGTTCTTGCGACCCATGTCGGCCTCGATCGCGCCGGCACGGCGTCGTTCACCACCTCGGCGCTGGCGGATGGCACGCGCTGGATCACGGCTGAATATGAGGGCGACACGGTTCATGCGCCCGCGGCATCGCCCCCGCTGACGGTGGATGTCGGAGTGACCCGTCTGCGAAGCTCGCAGTTGCACGCCGGCGACTAGGTGCCCATCTGCGGCGACGTCGCTGCTGCTGCGCGCAGCTTGCGGCCGACGATCATCCGGAACACGACATACTGAATCGCGAAAGCCAGCACCTTGGCGCCAATGGCGACGACCGACACATAGAAAGCCCACAGTTTCATATCGCCGGTCATGGCCACAGCGATGACACCGGCGCCAAGCGCGAACATCAGCGCAGCCCAGGCATAGCCCGCAACGGTCACATATTCAGGGATCGTCTCGCTGACGATGGGTGGCAGGTAGCGCAGCATCCAACCCTTGCGCAGCATGATCGCGCCGATGGCGAAATGTCCAATGCTGGGCTTGGCCAGCACGAAGCGCGGATCCTTGGTCAGCAGCGTCGCGCCGCCGAGGACGACAACCAGCGCGAGACTGGCATAGGTCATTACGTCGAGCCTCGAGCCCTTGACGCGGGCATAGACGAACTGTGCGACGGCACCCGCAATCGCCACGCAGGTTGCCAGCAGGACGTCACCGGTGACGAGGTAGAGCACCAGGAAGACGATGGTGGAGAAGAAATCCTGGCCAAGTTTGGCGAATACGTCCTTCATCGCAGTGCTCCCAATGCAGTCGAGATGGTCAGGCGTCGATTTGCAGGCGAAGTGGATCAGGGCTTCAGCGGTTCAGCCGGTTTCACTGCACCATATTTCGCGCGACGATACTGTGGGTACCATTTGGTGAAGGCAACGGCAGAGTTGCGCGCGGCAAAGGCCACCGCAAAGCCGATCCACAGTGGCAGCGAGGGCATGTAGATGATCAGCATGTCCGCCACCAGCATCAGCACAAATGCGCCGGCCCAGGCCCAGGTGAGGATGTAGTTCGCCTTCATGAAGCCGGGCAGCTTCGAGGTTTCGGCGTCGACCATCTCGCGGGCATATTGCAGCGTGAAGGGCAGGCGGATCGCGAGCGACAGCAGCACGATTGAGAGCAGGCCGACATCGACGGCGAGGCGGACGGCCACCGCGCTCCAATTGCCGTCGACCAGCGTGATGTAGCAGCCGAGCGCGCTGAAGATCAGCACCGAGCCTGCTGCGAGCATCTTCAGCGAGCCGCCGCGGATCACGTCCCAGACCACGATGCCGAGCGACAGCGCGGCTGCGGCGAAGAGGCTGATCGCGACCGATGACACCATCATCAGTATGGCGAAAGCACCGAACGGGGCGATGATGAGAAAGGAAGCCATGACGTTTCCAGTTCGGGCTATCTTGACGTTGTGAAGGTGCGTTGCGGGCTCGCTTATGAAGTCGTTGCGTCGCTGTGCAGCAGCCTGCGATCATATGTCTTGCTGTGAGAGCGGGCAGACATTGCCGACCGGCGTGAAAACGTCATGAGAGGCCGAGGCGGCCGCGTCGGATGGTTCGATGCCAATGAGCGTAGTGCCGGTTACAACCAGCACGAGGGCCAGGCTGCTCCAGCTTGCTGCCCGGGTCATTATGTCCGGCCTGCGATATGCGGTTCGTGTGAGGACGAACTGTGTCGCAGCACTTGCGATGGCGACGGCAGTCGCGATCAGCACGTCTCCGGCGACCGCAAAGGTCGTGAAAAAGGCGATGGTGGAAAGGAAGCCGATGGCCAGCTTGGCGAGGACATTGATCATGGCGTGGTTCCGCGCGCTTGTTGTCGAGTGAGTACTTTTGTCGTTGTGCTTCAGGAGGCGGTGGCAGCCACGTCGATCATGAGAAAGGACGCCATGCTGTTTTCCGGTCTCTCCATCTTTACGTTGTCAAGATTTCTTTTAGGTCTTCCCAACGGGCTCGTCAACAAAAATCTTTACACTGTCAAAATTATTTGAGGCGAGGTCTATAACTGTCGTTGGATCAATGGCTTAGAAGGAATCGACCCAGTTGCCGTGAAAGCCCGCCGGTACCCGGTGACCGAGTTGGACGAGAGCGATCGGCCCCGCGGCGACATCGGTGGCGTTGAACACTGCCAGATCGCTGCGGTTCTGCCGGGCGCGCCACACCACCGCGAGCAGCCAGCCGTCGCCTTCGGCTGCATCCTTGCCGCGCGCGACGAAGACGGGTTCGGAGATGCTGTCGCCGAGTGGCAGCATGTATTGGCCGAGCCTGACGCCGTCACGCCAGACATGTGTGATCCCGGAAAAGGCGTTGCTGGCGCCTGGTGCCGGATTATCGCAGGCGTACCAGCCTTGCGTGCTGACAAGGCCGGAGCGGCGCTCGTCGATGCGCGGGAATTCGCCGGTGACGTCGTCGAGATAGGTGCGGGTGAAACGATCGGTATTGGCGGCCAGATCGAAGGTCCAGCGACAAAGTCGCGCGTTGGATTTCGCAGGATCTGTCGGCGAGCCGTCGGGATGCGTGAACAGCGGCGCTTCCTCGGACTGCATGACGTCGGCGATGATGCGGTCGCCTTCCTCCCACGCATTCATCACATGGAAGACGTAGCAGGCCTCGGCGCGAAACCACTTGATATCATCTGCACTGCCGCCGCGTTTCATCACGCCGACGTAAGACCCCTTGTCCGGCTCCCACGCATAGGGCGGGCGGCCAGACCGGGCGCGATCCATGCTGCCAGTAATGGGCAGGATCGGAAACAGTAGGTGGTTCTCGGTGACGATGAAGTCATGCACCATGCTGGCATAGGGCGCATCGAAACGTTCGAAACGCGTGACGATGCCCGATGAATCGATCGCGCCGAACGAGATCGTCGGACTGAAGATACCGCGGGCGTTATAGCCGAAGAAATTCATTTCGGCGGTGACGGGATCGATCTTCGGATGCGCGGTGAATGGTCCGCCGATGCGCCCGCTATAGTTCTGGTAGCCGAGCGTCTTCAGCGTGCCCGGTTCGATCTCGGTTGGCGCATGGCCTTCCTCCAGCGCGAGCAGGCGGCCGGCATGAAAGACGATGTTGGTATTGGCCGCGCCTGAGTCATTGCCAAGTGAAGCCGGCGCATCCGGCATTTTCTGGCCGAAGCCGCGATAGAGCGCGCGGCCGGCATCGTGCTCGGCGAGAAATTTCGGCGTGTGGATCCAGCGATTGCGATAGCTCGCGCGGCCGTTCTCGATGTGAAAGGCATGCAGCATGCCGTCGCCGACAAACCAGTGCGAGCCTTTGGTTTCGAATTGAGGATTGGGGCCGTTGCGGTAGAGCGTGCCGTTGAGCTCACGTGGCAGTTCGCCGACGACTATCAGGAACGGCGCGTCGCACTCCATCGGGATCGGCGCAAGATTGTCATGAGCAGCCTCGATCGGGTCCAGCAGCGCCATCGTCGTCTCCCATGCTGTTATCTTTACGTTGTCTAGATTGCTAGATGTGAGCGGTCGGCCCGTCAAGCAAAATCTTTACAGTGTAAAAATGACGACCTATAACATCACCATGACGAAGCAGACCAAGACCGCGAAACCGCGCGCCGTGCCGCAAGACCGCCGCAAGAAGGTCGCAGGAAATTCGCAAGCGAAGGGCGCGGTCAAAAAAACCGCCGGCGCCGAATCTCCCTATCATCATGGGGACTTGCACGGCGCGCTGCTGAAAGCCGCGGAAATCGTGCTGGAGCGCGATGGACTATCTGGCCTGACGCTGCGCGCCGTCGCCCGTGAGGCCGGCGTCTCGCATGCGGCTCCGACACATCACTTCGGTGATCTCACCGGCCTCGTCAGCGAACTGGCCGCCATCGGCTTCCGCAACTTCAACGCCACAATGACTGCGGCTGGTGCGAGTGGCACGACGCCGCTCGAAAGCGCGCTCGCCCGCGCCAAGGCCTATCTCGCTTATGCACGTGCGCAGCCCGGCATGTATCAACTGATGTTTCGTACCGAGCGGCTCGACATGACGCGGCCGAATCTGCGCGAGGCCGCCAATGCATCCTTCGCCGGTCTTGCCAGCGTGGTCGGCGCACATCATCCGGGCAATGTCGCCACCGATGCGCTGACCATCGAACAGGCCGCACAGATCGCGCGGACGTGGTCGCTGGTGCATGGTTTCACCATGCTGACCCTCGATGGCCGGCTCACTGATATCCTGCGCCGCTTGCCTGATGGCACCGACGCAGAGAAGCTGTTCGTCGAGATGTTGAAGATCACCGTCGCCAGGGCGATGGAGACGCCGAAGTAGCGAAACTCTTCGCGAAGCGCCGGCGTCGTGCGCAGGCGCCGTTTGCGGTAGCTATCGCTGTCCGTCATGCACCGAGATATCGGACGCGGCCAGCCCGCCAATACGTGCATGCGGCCTTCCGCCGGTGGCCATCACCAGGCCGAAGGCGATCTCGTCGCGACGCGGGCCATCCCAGACAGTCATTTCAGCGGTGCTGAAATGACTGCGGACATAGGCCGCTTCGATATGGCCCAGCGGGACCATCAGCCGTGTGCCGATTCCGCCAACGGTCTTCGCAGCTGGCACGATGGCTTTGGGCTGGCCGAGAATCTCGCGCATCGCCCAGCCGCCAGCCTCGTGCCATACGGCCGCGTGCTCAAGCTCGCCGTCGTCGCCCACGATCATGCCCTTGCCGTAAGCTTCGATGCGTTCCTTGCCGCCGAGCGCCTGAACGAGCTCGACCGCAAGTGTGCGTCCAAGTTCGCGTAGTTCGGCCTGGAAGGCCATCAGGTCCGGCTCGTATCGACCAGCAAAAGGATTGCGGATAATCGCCAGTGCTGTGCCGACGCGAAGCGGTTGTGCCAGGCGTGGCCCGCGTTCGTGCCAGATCGTTTCGACGGAAGTCTGGGTCTTGCGAATGTCATAGGATGTCATGGCTGACCCAGTCCGTGTTTTGCGAGCGTTGTGAGGGAGCCGTCCGCCGACTACTCGTCGATGACGGGATTGCTGAGGATGCCGAGTTTCTCGATCTCGACTTCGACGACGTCGCCGGCCTTCAGGAAGATCGGAGGCTTCCGCGTAAAGCCGACGCCGGCAGGCGTTCCCGTTGCAATGACGTCACCCGGGACGAGGTCGAAGATTTCCGACGCGTAGTTGATCAGCCGGGGAATCGAGAAGATCAAAAAGGATGTGTCCGAGGATTGGACGACGTCACCATTCACGCGGGTTTCGAGCTTGAGCTTGGTGGGATCCGGCAATTCGTCGGTGGTCACCAGCCACGGGCCGAACGGTCCGGTACCGACGAAATTCTTGCCGGCCGCGATCTGCTGCGCGTGTCGCTGATAATCGCGGACGCTGACATCGTTATAAATCGAATAGCCGGCGATGTGGTTCATCGCCTCGCTTTCGGGAATATGGCGGCCGCCTTTACCGATCACGACGGCGAGTTCACCTTCCCAGTCCAGGTGCGTGGAGACTTTCGGCCGGATCACCGGCTGGTTGTGGCCAACCTGTGAGCGCCAGACCCGCAGAAAGATCGGCGGGAATTCGGTGATCTGGCGGTCCATGCCATGAGCCACCGCTTCCTTGTGGTGGTCGAGATAGTTGCGCACCGCGCAGACGATCTTTTCGGGGCGGGGGATTACCGGCAGGTAGCTGATGTCCGACAGCTTCAGGTCTGGCTTGTGTCCGCCAACGATCTGGTCGCGCTTGGCGAAGTCGGGGCTGGCGATGAAATCGGCGAGCGTCGGATAGTGCGGGAGCGCCTTGCCGAGATCGACGATCGCGTCGTTGACGACGGCTCCCCAGCTCTCGCGCTGCTGATGGCTGAAAGACAAGAGCTTCATGATGAGGCCTTCCTATGTAATCCCTGATATCGAAATTTCGTAAATCTATTATATTTTCGAAAATAATGCCTGACAAGAGGGCTGGCGGCGCCTGCGGCGACTTTCAACGTGGGATGTTGGGCCTGCCGTCTGTTTCTTCGCCGACTAGCCGGCGATCCCGTCTCAGGATTCAGTCAGCAGATGAGATGCGTATTTCACGACATTGTCGGAGGTGCTGCGGATGTGCCGGTCGATCAGGGATGTGGCCAGTGCCGTGTCGCGGGCGATCGCGGCCTGCATGATGGCGCGATGCTCACCGACCTTGTCGCGTGGTTGCGGGCGAAACATGGCGGACAGGTTTCGATAGCGTTCGGCGCGCTCGAACAGCGAAGCCCGAATGCCGAACAATGTCGGGGAGCGCCCGCACGACACCAGCGCCTCGTGAAACTGGCGGTGGGCGATCTGCCATTCCGGGTTCTCGACGTGATTACCGGGAAGCCTTTCCTCAATGCGTCCCAGCCTGTGCAGGGTCGACATAACCGCTATTTCCCAGTCATCTTCGCCATTTACGATGGAGCGGCTGAGCAGTTCGATCTCGATCAGGATCCGGGTCTGGGTGATGTCGATCAGGTCGTCGCTCGTAACGGGCGCCACGCGAAAGCCGCGCTGCTCCTCGGCAACGACTAGGCCGTCCGCCGTCAGCGATGTCAGCGCCTCGCGCAGGGTCGTGAAGCTTGCGCCGAAAGCGAGCTTC
The DNA here is from genome assembly GCF_021044645.1 of Tardiphaga sp. 37S4. NCBI lineage: Bacteria > Pseudomonadati > Pseudomonadota > Alphaproteobacteria > Hyphomicrobiales > Nitrobacteraceae > Tardiphaga > Tardiphaga sp. 37S4. Next base: position 1,223,062 of record NZ_CP088008.1, read on the forward strand.
AAGGCATCGAATTTTAGCGGTTCGCCAGGCTTGAGCCGGCAAGCGACGATATCCTGACGCAGTCGGTGCGTGATATCGACTGCGAGTGTTTTGCCGAATTCTTTGCGCGATTTGACGGCCGAAGCAGTCATGGAATGGACCTCAGATTCCGCCGGCTGATGGCGTCGGCTGGTTGCAGAATGCCGGCGCATGACCGCTATTGCAATAATTTTCGTAATAGGACATATTTTCGAAAATAAGTTCTGCAGGGTGGATTCATGAAGGCTGTGCTGGTTCATCGTCCCGGTGGTCCCGACGCGCTCGATTATGTCGATGTCGCCATTCCGGCTCCGGGCCCGAAAGAGGTGCAGATCAAGGCTGAGGCCTTTGGCGTCGGCCAGCCGGACGCCTTGATCCGGCGCGGCGTTTACAAGTGGATGCCGCCACTACCGGCCAATCCGGGGAATGATGTCGCCGGGCGCATCTCCGCGGTCGGTCACGGTGTTGTCGGTATCTCGGTTGGGCAGAAGGTTTTGCTGAGCGCCCGCGATCTGTCACAGCGCGGCGGCTGTTACGCCGAATATGTGGTGGCGCCGGCCGATGCCATTCATCTGTTGCCTGATGCCGTCGATCTTCAGGACGCCGTCTGTCTCGCCAACTATCAGGTGGCCTGGGCGCTGCTGCATGAATGCGGTGGGCGTAATCCCGCAGGCAGTGTGCTTGTGATTGGTGCTGCTGGCGGTGTCGGCACGTCGATCGTGCAATTGGCGAAGCTGGCAGGCATGACGGTGATCGGTACGGTCAGCACGACGGAAAAAGCCCAATTCGCGAAATCCAACGGTGCGGATCACGTGATCTTCTATCGTGACGAGGACGTCGTCGCGCGGACGCGCGAATTGACCGAGGGGAGCGGTGTCGGCCTCGTGCTCGACCATGTTTGCGGTCCCGAATTCGTCTCCTATCTCGGCGTGCTCGGCAAATGGGGAACGCTGGTTTCCTACAACGCCTTCGCCGGCCTTCCTGAAGAAAACCTGATGGGAGAGATGCGGAAGTATCTCGACGTCTGTCCGGCCGTGCGCTGCTTCTCCTTTCACATCTACGATCATGACCGCGATGCGCGCCGCGCCATCATGGGGAAGTTGATCTCGCTGCTTGGGCGCGGGGAGATCAAGCCCGCAATCTCCGCGCGGCTGAAATTATCCGAGGTCCGGCAGGCGCACACGCTGCTGGAGTCCGGAGGCGCGCTCGGCAAGATCATCATGACCCCGTAGGCGAACGGCTATCGGTCTGGAACGAGATACGGAGGACCACATGATCAAGGTAAAACGCATCAGGCATGTGACGTTCGTTACGCCTGATATCGACAGGCAGATCGACTACTATCAAACGGTGGTCGGACTCGGTGTGGTGACGCGTGACGCCAGTCGCGCATCGCTGGCCACCGACTCGGATGAACTCGCCGTCGTCCTGCAGCGTGGCGATCAGGCGGCCTGTCGGCGATTGACCTTCGAAGTGGCGCTCGATTTGGATTTCGCAGACCTGGTGGCTACACTGTCGCGCGCTGGAATTGCGGCTGAGATCCAGTCCGATCCGCTTCCTGGCGTGTCCCGTTCGGTGCTGTTCCGCGACTTCGAGGAAATGGAGATCGAGCTGCTTGCGGGGCCGACATTCGCTGTCGCGGAGCAGCCTGTCGGCGGCATTGCAGCCGACCGCCTCGGCCATATCGCGCTCTACACGCAAGACCCGCTGAAGGCGTCGAAGTTTTATGGTGACGTGCTGAATTTCCGGGTGTCGGACTGGATCGAGGACGCCTTCGTCTTCATGCGGTGTGGTTTTGATCATCACTCCGTCAATTTCGCGCGCGGCCCGGGTCGGCGATTGCATCACGCGGCGTTCGAGCTCCGTGATGCCTCGCACATGCATCGCGCCTGCGACCTGCTCGGGCGCAAGAAGATACAGATCCTGTGGGGGCCGGTGCGTCATGGCCCGGGCCACAATGTTGCGATCTATCACCGCGACCCCGATGGCCATCTCATCGAACTGTTCTTCGATCTCGATCAGATGATCGATGAAGATCTCGGCTATTTCGAACCACGCCCATGGCACCGGGATCGTCCGCAGCGCCCCAAGGTCTGGGTAGGTCTCCCCCGAGATATCTGGGGGCCGGCTCCATCGCCGGAGCTCGCGGAGTTCAAACGCAAGGCGACATGACATCGCTGCCGACAAAGTCGCCGCCATGAAGCGACAGATCGGCACCACGGCGATCAGTGCTGAAGAAATAAAAGGGGAGGAAATAATGAGCCAGCTGTCGAAATCTATTCGGGGCAGAGTTCTCGCATGCCTCGCGGTGTCTATATTTATAGTCTCGTCGATCGACGTGCCTGGCGCCTCAGCGCAAGTATACCCAAATCGTGTCATTCGTATCGTTCACGGTTTCGCATCGGGGGGGGCGGCGGACACGCTCTCCCGCGTCGTTGCCGACGGGCTGGCGAAACAGCTCAATGAGACCGTCATCGTCGAAGCGAAGCCTGGCGCAGGCGGCAATCTCGCATCGGACGCGGTCGCCAAGGCAGCGCCTGACGGATACACGCTCGGCCTTGTAACCGGAGGCCATGCGATTTCGGCAGGGCTTTACAAATCGTTGTCCTATCAACCCGTCGATAGTTTCGAGATGATCTCCACGATCGTCTATTATGCGCTCGTCGTCGCTACCCGCAGCGACTATGAAGCAAAGACGCTGGGAGAGCTCATTGCGCTCGCAAAGGCCAAGCCGGGATCGTTGAGCTTCGGATCGGTCGGCTTCGGCAGCACGCATCACCTTGCTGGCGAATTGTTGAAAGTAGCAGCCGGCATCGACGTGTTGCACGTGCCCTACCGCGGCGACTCTCAGGCGATTACCGCGTTGCTCGCGGGCGATGTGCCCCTGATCGTTGGCACCAGCGTGCTTGTTGCGCCGCAGATCGAGAGTGGTGCGGAGCGCGGCCTCGCCGTCACATCATCGACCCGGAGTGCTTTGCTGCCGAATGTTCCATCGGCCCGCGAGGCAGGTCTGAAGGGGTTCGATGTCAGGACGTGGGCCGGGCTGCTGGCGCCGAAGGGGACGCCACCGGGGATCATCGCCCAACTCAACGCGGCCGTTCTGAAGTCTTTGGCCGACCCGGGGATCAGGGCGCGGCTGGAAGCGGCGATCGGTGGCGAGGTGCGGGGAAGCACGCCGCCGGAAATGCGCGAATTGGTCACGTCGGAAATCGCGCGATGGACGGCGGTGATCGACGCGGCGAAAATACCGAAACTTTGACCGCACGATCGATCTGAACCTACTTGGCCGGGCCCGGGATGTTGCGCGATGCCATCGCCAGTGCCGTAGCCCGGCCGCCGATGCCGATCACGCTGACCTTGTCCGTCTTGCAATCGAAGCCGCGGGCGAGTTCGTCAGCGGCTTTGCGGGCCAGCTCGTTGGCCTCCGGATTGGCCGTCACGTCGATATAGGCGACATGGCACACGGCGCCCGGCGGCAACCGCGTGACCACCAGCATCTGTTTGGATTTTGGCCGGCCATTTTTCTCGGGATCGTCGTTGTCGGCGATGTGCCAGCGCTGGATCATCGCGAATGGTTTGCCGCCAATGACGCGCCATTCGATCGTGTTGGTGGTGGAGTTGAACGGACCGAAGCCTTGCGATGCCGCCGGCTCCTTGTCAGCGGCGCTGGCGCTGCGTCCGACCGTGATGGTCTCGCGCAGGTCGTCCTCGTTCTTCACCACGACGAGACCAGCTGGGCCGCGGCAAGTCCGTTCCGCGGCGTAGTCATCGCCATCGATTTTGAGGTTGGACGCTTTGCGGCAGTCGTTGTCGGTCGTCGACGTGTAGACGCTGCCGATAGTGTTGGCCGCGGCGAGCGAGGGCGCGCCGAGCAGGATCGTCAGTGTGGCGACAGCGAGGGCGGGCAGGCGGGGCATTTCAGGGCATCCAGCACGGGAAAGGTGCTGCTTTGACGTTCACAAGCTGGGGAAGGTTCAACCGAAGCGGCTGACAGGGCTGGTTGAATCGCGCTAGACAGCTTGGTCAGCCTTCATTTTGTCTCCAGCAGCGTCAGTTCCTCATCCCATGCCCGCCTCGACTTCCGCTAAGCCATATCGCATCGGCCGTTCCAAAACCGGTCTCGGTCTTTTCGCCACCCAGCCGATCAAGAAGGGCGTCAAGATCGTCCAATACTTCGGGCCCCTGCTGGATTCGAAGAACGAGAAGCACGACGCGATCGAGAACAAGTATCTGTTCCAGATCAGCAAGCGCTGGACCGTCGATGGTTCGATCCGCAAGAACATCGCGCGCTATATCAACCACGCCTGCAAGCCGAACGCTGAGTCCGACGTCAATGCGGCGAAGAAGAAGATCATCATCCGCTCGATCAAGAAGATCGAGCCGGGCGAAGAGATCAACTACGATTACGGCACGGAGTATTTCAAGGAATACCTGAAGCCGATCGGCTGCAAGTGCGATTCCTGCGAGAAGAAGCGCAAGAAGAAGCGCGCCGAGGCACGTGCCGAGAAGCTCAAGGCCAAGGAGAAGGCCGAGCGCAAGGCGCTGAAGAAGGAAGAAAAGGCGAAGGCCAAGAGGGCCAAAGATAAGGCCAAGAAGGCCAAGTCTTCGGGCAAAGCGGCTTCGGGCAAAGCCAAAACGACCAAGGCCGCCGCGGAGAAGACCTCCGCAGCGACCAAGGCCAAGTCTGTTAAGGCCAAGTCAACTAACTCCAGGTCGGCCAAGGCTAGCAAGGCAAAGGCCGGCAAGGTCAAGAGCAAGGCGGCTTAAGCCGCCTGTGCCGCTGCGCTTCGGCGCAGCCCGATATATTGCAGCTCCGCGAACACGCCGACTGCGATCGCCTGCGCGGCCACGAAGATCTGGCCGAGCAGGTTCGGCGTCACCGCGCCCGAAAACAGCAGGCCGATGCTGCCCAGCGTCCACAGCGCGTTGCCGACGACGATCACCAGCACCAGCAGCTTCGGCATGGTCGCGCGGGTGCCGAGCCAGCCAACCAGCGCCGCATAGGCGATCAGAAACAGGCCGGATTCCAGCAGCAGCGCTTCAGGCAGATGCAGCAGCGGCGCCAGCATGGCCGCGGCAAAGGTCAGCAGCAGCGCCATGGCGCCGCTGACGACGGCGTCGATCTGGATGGCGCGGCGGAGCAACAGAGAGGGATTGATCATGGTCGTCGTCCTTCGGTTGGTCGTTGTGGATGTCCCGACAATGACGACGCCGCAGAGCCAAATCGATTACCTGTGAGGTCATGGAAGCTGCGAAATTCGCGTGTTAGCTTTTTGCCATGAACACACAGCTTGCAGCGTCCTCCGCAACATCCCGGCCCGCCGGGATCGGCCATCATTTGCGCGAATGGCGGCAGCGCCGCCGCCTGAGCCAGCTCGATCTGGCCGGCGATGCCGAGATTTCCACGCGTCATCTGAGTTTCCTGGAGACCGGCCGCGCCTCGCCGTCGCGCGAGATGGTGTTGCGGCTGGCCGAGCGGCTCGACGTGCCGCTGCGCGAGCGCAACGTCTTGCTGGTGGCCGCAGGCTTCGCGCCGGCCTTTCCGCAGCGTGAACTGGACGATCCCGCGCTGAATTCAGCGCGACAGGCCATCGACCTCGTGCTGAAGGCCCATGAGCCCAATCCGGCGCTGGCGGTCGATCGGCACTGGAATCTGGTCACGGCCAACCGCATGGTGATGCCGCTGCTGGAAGGCATCGCGCCGCGCTTGCTCGGGCAGCCCTTCAACGTGCTGCGGCTGAGCTTTCATCCGGAGGCGTTGGCCTCGCGCACTGTCAATCTCGGCGAATGGTGCGCGCATCTGCTGGAACGTCTGCATCGACAATGCGAGGCGACGGCCGATCCTGAATTGCTCAAACTGTATCAGGAATTGAAGACCTATCCGGTGCCGGCGCGGTCGGCGCCGATCGCGGCTGACAGCGTCGTGGTGCCGTTCCGGATGAGGCTGGGCGACGATGTGCTGAGCTTCATGTCGACGACCATGACTTTCGGTACGCCGCTGGATATCACCCTGTCCGAAATCGCCATCGAGACGTTCTTTCCGGCAGATGAGGTCACGGCGAACAGGCTCCGCGAGATCGCTTCAAACGGGAACTAACGGCCTTGTCCGTGATGTCCATGACGCCTATTTGTGGGCGGAACAAATACAGGGAGCCCGCCCATGAGCACCATCAAGCCGCTTCAGATCGATATCGTCTCCGACGTCGTGTGCCCATGGTGCTATATCGGCAAGCGCCGGATCGAGAATGCGCTGGCGCTGGTCCCCGACGTGCCAGTGCATGTCAATTGGCGGCCGTTCTTCCTCAATCCGTGGATCCCGCGCGAGGGCATCGATCGCTCGACCTATCTGGAGACCAAATTCGGATCGGTGGAAGCCTACAAAGGCATCGCCGGCCGGGTGGTCGATGCGGCAGAGCAGGAAGGCTTGACCTATCGCCCGGACAGCGTGAAGCGCCAGCCGAACACCATCGATTGCCACCGGCTGATCCATTGGGCCGAAGTCTCCGGCAAGTCGGCCGAGGTCAAGCAGCGTCTGATGGAATTGTATTTCCGCGATGGCGGCGATCTCACGCAAAGCGAGACGCTGGTGCAGGCCGCAGCCGATGTCGGGCTCGATGCGGACGATATCCGCAAGCGCCTCGCCACCGACGAGGATGTCGAACTGATTTCCGGCAACGCCAAGGAAGCCGCGGACAAAGGCATCTCCGGCGTGCCGACTTTCGTGTTCGCCGGCAAATATGCCGTCTCTGGCGCGCAGGATGCGGAGAAGCTCGCGCGCGCGATCCGTCAGGTATCGGCGGAAGTGAACGCCGAGGCGGCGGAGTAGGGCGCGCCTTACGCGCCCTTCAAATAATAATTCGCCTTCTTGCCGAGCGCGATGCGGCGCAGCAGTTTGCGCATGGCCAGTGAGCTACGCAGCGGTTTGATCGCCGTGGTCACCGTCCGGTAGAAGGCGAGCTTCAACGTGTCCAGCATCGGCTGCTGTCCCGGCGGCTTCTGCGGGAAGCCAATGCCGCGCAGCATCGAGTTGAAGAAGTGCAGGTCGTTGACGCGGCGCACTTCCTTGGTCTTCCAGGTGATCGCCATCGAGATCGAGAACGAGCCGGCGGTGCGCACCCAGTGTGGCCACTGATAGGGCACGTAGCAGCCATCGCCATCGAACATGTGAAACTCGACGGCGCGCGGTGCGAAACTGTCGTCGAATTTGAGATTGCGATGCTTGGTCATCGAGCGTTCGATCTCGTCGTCGGAAACGATGGCGCGGTCGCTGTTGTCATAGATCGTGAAAAACTTCTCGCCATGGATCTGGACGAAGAAATTATCCTCGCTGTCGAGATGGAACGGCGTGGTCGAATTCGGCGACGACACGAACAGGAAGCCTTCGAGCTGTTCGAAACCGGCATCGAGCAGGCTGTTGAAGCCGCGGGCGCGCGCCACCGACAGCAACGTGTCTTCGAGCAGTTGGCGATACTCCGGCGAGTTCTCGATCCGCTTCAGCACCATCCACGCACCAGCGGTCTCGATGCGCTTGACCACTTCGACCGGGTCGAGATCCACCGACGGGATCGCGTCGGGGTCCTGGCTGATCGCGACCTTGCCCGAATTGTATTCGATGAGATCGCGCGGCAGTTCGGATGCGAGTTGCGCGATACGCTGCAGCGTCAGCAGCGGATGTCCGGCGAGCTTGTGCTTGATGGCGAACGGCTTCAGCGGAAAATCGTTCTTGAGCGATTGATTGGCGGCCGAGATCACCGGCGCGACGTCAGTTGCAGCGTTCATGGTTGAACCCCTGGATATCTATCGGAGGCGGTTGCGGATGGAGCGGGCGACGTGCCGCAGCGGCTCGCGGATCGAGCGACGCAAGGTGAGCGCGCCGTGGATCAGCGATACCAGCGGATCGTGCTTGCGCAGCGGAATCAGCACGTCGCCGATGGCAAGGCGGCCGCGCCAGATCGGGTCGATCATCGGGTGACCGGCATTGGCCGTGGAGTCGGCGCTTGCAATCACGGGATCGGCGCAGAGATGCCGCGTCACGTCGAGCGTGAGTTGCACGCCGGGGGACAGTTTGGCGAAGCGCTCGTCGACGCCGAGCTTGAAGTAGAAGGCACGATCGAGATGCCTGAGCAGCACGCCGGAAGCGACCGGTGTGTCGCCGGCGCGCAGCGTGACGATCTCGCATTGGCCGTGTTCGGCGAGCGCCTTGGTGGCGCTGCGGATGAAGGCATTGTCGCCGGCGTCCTGCATCAGGGCGGTGCCGCGTTTGCCCTTCCATCCGCTTGCTTCCAGCGTCAGGAAGGTGTCGATGGTCGCCGCGATTTCGGCCGGCGTACGCGCGACATGGAAAGTCACGCCGCCATGTTCGGCGAGACGATTGCGCTGGCGGCGCAGTTCTTTCAGCTTCTTCGCGCCGAGCGCATCGCGCAGCAGGTCATCGGCATCGCGCGTGGCATCGAGGCAGGCGCGGGCGTGGGATTGCAGGATGCGCGGCACAAGATCCTGCATGGCGAGCGACTTGCGGATCGTCTGCATTGCGGCGCCGTCGAGCGAGACGTTTTCGAGGATCAGCGCATGAGCGCCGGCCTTGCGGGCCTGTTCCAGCAGGCGCGTGACGGCGTCCGGCGCCATGTCGCGATCGAGCAGCGGCGTGGACAGCGTGCCATAGGGATCGGCGCTGACCAGTACGGGGAGAGGAATGCGATAGGCGCGCCGCGCGGTGATCACCGGCAGCAGCCCGATCAAGCGGGGCGTTCCGGTGTCGCTCGCCCAGGCGCTGAGCGCGGCGACATCGGTGCGGTCGCGCGCTGATGCATTTACGGCCAGTTCCCAGTCGGCGAGGTAATAGCCGTTCGGCTCGACGGCCTGCTGCGCGAGAGCACGCCATAGCTCCGGCGCGATTGCCGAGAGCGGCACAAGCGCATTGGGCGCAGACGCTGGGCGGCTCGCTGCGGTCATCCCGGCGCCCGTTGCTCTGCTGCCATGCATGCCGGCTGAGTTCGCAATGTCGACCACGTCCCCGATCCCCGTCGCAAGGAAGGCGGCGCAGGCCGCTTCTCCATTGCTGTCTGCGGAGACTAGGAGAAACATTCCAAGATCCGGTTTTTCCGGACGCGAAATTTGACGGGAATGTGCAACCGATCGTTCACCAAACGGTCGCTGAAAAGCCTGTGTTTTCAGTGGATATGGGCCGGCCGGGGTGACGGGTGCCGGAGTATTCGCGCGTTTCCGCGGACGGGCGGACCTGCGGTCGATGGTCGCGGCCTCGCCATGTTGGGGCTGGAAAATGGCCTCTACGTCAGGCTATCAAGGCGCCGGAGGGACCCATGATGAGAGCATTGGTATTGGCGATCGCGGCAGTGGCGCTTCTGGCTGCGCCGGCGAACGCACAGGTGGGCGGCGGCAAACGCGGCGGTAGCGATCATGCGCCCGCGCCCGAAAAGCCGAAGATCGACGAGAAGGCCTACAAGGCCGCCTTGGAACGCGTTCCGACTCCCAAGGAAAAATACGATCCGTGGGGCGGCGTCGCGCCTGCACCCGCGCCCACAACGGCGGCGAAGAAAAAGTAATCTTCTACTGTATACGTCGCACGCAGTTCCCGTGAACCGCGCTTGCGTTGACAGCGACCAAATTGGGCAGCGGCAGGCCGTCGCATTGTTGGCGTGCGGCCATCCTGATTTCAGTTGAATCAGGCGGGGAATTATCCGTCGCGCGAGCCGGCCCAGGCCGGGGAGACTGTTCGATGGTTCGTCCTGTCATTCGCAGCGCGATCGTTGCAGCCACGGTAATGCTCGGCTCGCAAGCCGCATGGGCGGAGAGTCGGCTGGCGCTGGTGATCGGGCAATCCTCCTATCGGTCCATCGCGCCGCTGCCCAATCCTGTCAATGACGCCAAGGCCATGGCGCAGATGCTCGGCGATGCCGGCTTCGAGGTGCAGTCGGCGACGGACCTGTCGCAGAACGATCTGCGCGCCAGGATCGCCGGCTTCGCCGCCAATGTGTCCGCCAAGGGGCCCGACACGGTGGCGCTGGTGTTCTATGCCGGCCACGGTCTGCAGATCGACGGCGAGAACTATCTGGTGCCGGTCGATATCGATCCGAAGCGCGAAGCCGATATTCCGCTGCAGGCGGTGCGCCTCAACGACATCCTGAACACGCTGACATCCGTGCCGAGCAAGAGCCGCATCATCCTGCTCGATGCCTGCCGTAACAATCCGTTTCCAGCCATCAGCAAGACCACCGGCCGCGGGCTCGCCCAGGTCGACGTGAAATTCGGTACGCCCGGCACGCTGTTATCATTCTCGACGTCGCCGGGCGCCGAAGCCGAAGACGGCAAAGACGGCAATAGCCCCTATACGACGGCGCTGCTGAAGGCCGGCCGCGAGCCGGGCCTGCCGATCGAGGATGCGTTCAAGCGCGTGCGGCTGTCGGTCAATCAGGCCACCGAAGGGCGGCAAACGCCGTGGGAGAGCTCGTCGCTGGTCAATGATTTTCGCTTCTTTGGCACTGATGCAGGCGCCAAGCCGGCCGTGACGAAGAAGACCGTCGATCAATGGCGCAAGGAGCTGCAGGGCAAGCCGGTGCAGGACGCCAACAATCTGATCGTGTCGGACGGTTCGGTGGAAGCCTATGAGGCCTTTGTCGGCCTCTATGCCGAGCCGCCGCTCGGCCCGCAGGCGAAAGAATGGCTCGACCGTCACTACAAGATGGTGGCGTGGAATAACGCCGTCATCACCAACACCGCGCCGTCCTATCGCGACTTCCTGGCGAAATATCCCGACAGCGATCTGACGTCGACCGCGCAGAAGCTCGAGGAGCGCACGCGCAACAAGCCGGTGCCGGTTGCGGCAGCGAACGCGCCGACCAATGTCGCGTTGGCCGGACCGGGCCCGACATGCCCGTGCGGCACGCCGCCCGCAGCAGCGCCTGCATCGAAGAAAGCGGAGAAAACCACCGAGTCCACGAAGAAGCGCGCCGACAAGCCATCGCCACCACCGCGGCGCGGCCGCGAGATCGTGGAGGAAGAGGTCATCATCCGCCGTGCGCCGCCGGTCTATTACGAGCCGGTACCGCGCGTCTATTACGGCGGTGGAGGCTATGGCGGTTACGGCGGCGGCAACTATGGCGGCCGCGGGCGCTACTGACGGGCGTCTACTCGAACGCCACGCCAAGCTGGCGGTCGTTATTCCAGACCGGACGGCAGCGGCGGATGAAGTGATCCGCCTCGATCACCAGCATGAAATTCGACGGCAAGCCGAGCGGGCTCGCGATATCGACACGCGCGCCAGAGGCCGAGAGGTTGCGGACGGTGCAATCGATACCGCCGCCGCCAAAGGCCAGCGTGCCGCGCTTCAGAACCCGGTGTCGTGGAGCCGTTCGTTTCTCGATCATGGTCGTCGTCCGCATCGTCTGCACGCGCCATGCCTAGCACCGCGATCTTGCCGGCCGATAAAGCCGATCGCAGAAATCCGGACCCGCCTGTTCATCCTTCGTGAAGTTCTGGAGGATCAGAAGATTTCATAAAAATATCAAATCAAGGAAATGGACTCCATGATACCGTCTGGCCGTTGGACGCTCAGCCAGTCATCGGCCGGCGTCATTTTTCGGGGAAGGGGACCATGATGAAATTCGCCTGCGCGTTTCTGACTGCCGCTGCCATGTTCTCTGCCGCGCCGGCCCAGGCCGTCGTGCTCGATCTGTCCACCATGTCCTGCAAGCAATTCGTCGAATCCGGTCCCGACGAGATCAAGATGGTGCTGACCTGGATGGACGGCTGGTACAAGGGCGACTCGGACGATGCGATCATCGACACCGAGGTGTTCGTCGAGAACGCCAAGAAATTCGGTACCTATTGCGCGGCGCACCCGACCATCAGCATCGTGACGGCCGCGGAGAAAGTGCTGGGCGACTAGGCTCCAGTCCGGGCCAGCGCCCGGGTTTCCCGGTTTCCGAAGGTTTCAACCTGCGTGAGGCACGACGGGGTGCCTTGCGTCAGGCGCTTGGCGTGCCCGAATGGCCAGTGGTATAACGCCTCCGAAATTCACGGAGCTTTGGTGCCATGAAACGATCCAGCAAACTATTCAGCGTCGTCGCAGTGCTCGCGCTTTTGACCGGCCCGGCCGCCGCGCAGATGATGAACCTGATGCCGGAGGTGAAGTCCAAGTCGGCGGAGGAGAAGGAGCAGGACGCGATCACCGAGAAGGCGTATCGCGAGTCGCTGCGCAAGATTCCCGACACCAAGGCCGCGGCCGATCCATGGGGCAATGTGCGCAGCGATGCGCCGAAGGCGGCTGCACCCGCGAAACAGCCGCGCACCAAGACCGGCAGCGCTGCGAATTGATCAGGTGATGACCGTGGCATCGGCGGCCCGTGCCGCCGGCGCGCAAATGGACTGAAGCCCGCGCGCGGCCACTGACATATGCGCCTGTGTCAGTTGCTCCAGGACAGCGGCACTTCGAACAATCCGCCGCTGTCTTCGTTCTCGACGACGATCGCGCCCTTCACGACGCCGATACTGCGCACCATCTCCGATGCAAGCTGACGTGCGTGCAGCATCGCTTCCTGATCGTCCTTGAAGCTCGTCCCTTCATCGTCGAGGAACGTGTTTTCGGCGATAATATGAAAGAAAAATCGAGGCACGGGAAACGACCACATCTGGCGCGCGTGTAAATGGCTTGCAGCACCTGAGGTTGCTGTAAGACAATGATACCGCTAAACCAACTTGTTCCGTGCGTCGATAGAAATGTGCAAAATTTGCGGCAAATAAACGGTTTTTTTTGGCAGGCAGTTCTCGTGCAGGGATCCGCTTTCGGAACCGTGATGCATCTCTGGGTCGTCATCGAAGGCGGCCATGGTATCGGGCGCCATAGATCGTTGCGGTATGATTAGGTGAGATGCAGGCGTCATCCGGCCGCAGTTTCACATAGGGGCCATCATGTTGTCGGCCGATATCGTCTTTGCGTGTGCTCTGGTCGTGATGATCGGGTGCAACCTCTATGGCGAGCCGCGGATTGCAGGTGAGCGCGTTGCGATGCAGTGGGGCTTCGACGGCAAGCCGACATGGGATGCGCCGAAGCGGATTGCACTGTGGGGCATGGTCGTTTTTATGCTGACGGTGCGCCTGATCATCTGGACGGCGACGACCTTCGCACCGGAGAAGGTTCACGGCGCCAATCTCGGACTCATGTTGGCGTCGGTGATCATCGCAGCGTCGCACATTTTCATTGTGCTGAAAGCAATCAAGCGGACCTGAGTTGCGGCATGACGTCTCCCTGCGGCGGCTGGCTTCGCCGCGCAAGAGAGGCTAGGGGAGCATCAGGGCGGAGAACGAAGCCGCCGTCATAGGCGAGGGGCATATGTCACGCGACCGGTTCTGGTTCTTCCACCCGTTTCGGGTGCGCTATTCCGAGATCGACGGCCAGGGCGTCGTGTTCAACGCGCACTATCTCACTTACTTCGACACGACCATCACCGAATATTTTCGTGCGCTCGGCTATGACCAGTTTGCCGATGCCAAGGCGAGCGGCGTCGACTTTCACGTCGGCAAATCGGTGATCGAATACAAGGCGCCGATCCTGTTCGATCAGGAGCTGGACGTCGCCGCGCGCGTGGCGCGAATCGGCAATTCCAGTCTGGTGTTCGAACTCGGCATCTTCGCGCGCGCAGCCGACGATCTGTTTGCCACCGGCGAGATCGTCTGGGTCAATACCGATCAGAAGACCCATCGCCCGGTGCCGATCGCGCAACCGATCCGCGACCTGATCGCCACGCGCGAAACGCATCTCGCGGGATAAGGCACAGGTGACATGGGCCGGTGCGCGGCGCCGGGCGCCTCTAGGCTGGCTCGTCCAGATCGTAGAAATGGGCGAGCCCCCGGCAGATCTCCATCAACCGGTCTCGAAAGGGGGTCTGGGCCGGATCCGAGTAGCTGACGATGACGCGCCAGCTGTCATCCAGCGAATAGATGATCACGCTCATGTTCTTGGGCCATGGCCCGGCGATGGCGGCGGCTTCTCGAATGATCTTCTGAAGTTCGGCGGCGGTTTTCTTTGGCTTGGGCATCCACGCTCCCTGGCTAGAAGCGTTCTAAAGTGGTGGCAGGGAACTGTCCAGAGCGTGCCGGGCTCGCAATTTGTGTGACCCGACTTGCCTGTCTTGGGGTGACCCGGGCGTCCGGCCGGTTCAACCGCTGCACTGACCAAAAGAGGCCGCGCCCCGAGGCGGCCTTACCTTGGCAATGTTCCCAGATCGCTCGATGAAGGCCTGCCCAGGGCAACGAATGCTGCGACTGCCAGAAGGCAGATGGGCGCAATCAGACCGAGCAGGTATCCGGCAAGGCCGTGTCGAATGTAGATGCCCCAATAGTTGACGAGGCCGGGGTAACGGGAATCGGTGTTCGTATAGAAGACGACAAATTTTGCGGCGTTGGATATGTGCCCGTGTGACCACACGAGAAATGTAAATGCCAGCACGGTTGCGATCACGCAGAGTGCTGTTGCCACTACCATGCGCTGATTTCTATTCATCGGATTTTACTCGCTGGCTTCACCCCCTGTTGTGCAGGAAAGCTGCAAGAAGGTTCAATGAAGGGTGATCCGCCTCATGCACCGCTATGGGGTGCTTCGCTGCGCGTCAGGAACCAGCCTGGGATCTGCAGCGTGATCCATGATCCGAGCACCGTGAGGATCGCCATGCCCGCGAGCGAGATATAGAGCAGAGGATGTTGCGAGGATACGAGCGACCCGTTGAGGTGCAGGTGCGGGCGGATCATGTCCATGACCATACCGACCAGGCTCGCCGCCACGAAGCCGCCGATGACCGACGCGACAATACTCGCGATCCATCCAAGCGGGCCGCGCTTCTTTGTCCAGGCCTCGTGAATTCCCACCGCCAGCATGGCGATAACCATGATCAGCATGATGGTCAGCGGGCCACCCACGCTCGACCTGGGCATCGCGCCACTGAGTTCGACGAGCAACAGGGCAGCGGCGGAGAGCAGTGCGATCGTCTTCACGGCGTGTGACCTTCCCATGTCGGATTGAACGCATGAGCGATGCGGACATCCTGTTGTGCGGGAAACGTGCAGGAAGGTTCAAAAGTGGCTCGATTAGTCCAAATCGGGTGGCTGTCGTTTTTGAACCAGGCCACTGAGGCTAGCGAAGGAGTTGCATGACCATTTGAGGGGAAGCCGCAGCAAGCGCGCCGAAACAGAATCCAACGAAGCCAAGGGCGATGACACCAATCCACCCATGATGCTCCCACCCGTACAGAGCGCCGATTGTCGTACCCAACGTAACCGCAGAGAATGCCCAGATGAAGTGAATGATGGTCGTGAGTTTCTTCATCAATCCGGCACCCGAAGCAAAAGGGGCAACTTCAGGCGATAATTACCTGACCAGATTCCGGCCGCTAGGAACGCAGCGATAGTCCGGCCCATGCTGTTGCTGGCAAGAGGTGCGCGCATCGACGACGAAAAAGGCTGCCGTCAGGACGACAATAATCAAACAAGCCATGGCTATTCTCGGGTTTGTCATCGCCACTCGCATATTCCAATTAGGCCAGTATCCAAATTCTGGTACTGGCCGAAATTAGCCACTCTGAAAATCAAAATGGGCCACTAAGTCGGATCCCATGTAGCGGCATATGTGACGATCATTTGCCCTCTGCATCCCGCGCAAAGGTAGATGCTATCGCGACCAACTTTTCTTCCGTCCGGCTGGAAAAAAGCCTTTTGACCTTTCGCGAAGCAGTTAGGACAGAGCCAATGCGGTGTTTCGGTGCCCCGTGCATCTGGCTTCAACATGTAAGCCACCGCCCCATGCCCGACAGTCTTAAGTTCATAGCGCTGCTTCTCAGCGTCCCATGTTGCAAGATTCGCCACTTCTGCTTCAAGCGAGCGTATGCGATCAGCCTGCGTGGAATAAGTCTCGCGGGCTTCTATGGCCTTCTCGAAAGCGTCCAAGACAACAGCTTGAAGCTCAATGGACTTGGCGCGAAAAGCCTCAGCGTCGCGCAAACCTACCATTGCCTTAGTGATATCAAGCGCCGCGCGGATGCCAGTAACGGCAGCGGCGATTTCTCCTGCGGCCATGGCAAAGCCTCCCCCTAGTTGCAGGGTGAGGCTACGGCAATTGCATTGGGGACGCTATTGTTTGCCGCCTTGAATTACCAAGAACTCTCGGCGCCGGTCCGGCGGCGTCTCTTTTTGCATCGAGGGCGCTACAGCGAGTGTGATATCCGCTAACTGCGCAATGCTCCAAGCCTGATCTGCGACACTGATGGCCTATGCCGCCGGAAAGCAAAAAATGAAAGAGGCCGCCCACTAAGGCGACCTTACCACCAATAACGAGACGTTGTTTTGCGGGAATAGCCCCGACTCTTAAAGCTCATATAAGCTTGGCTGCGCCACAGAGCATTCAGCGTGACCTCTGCGCTGATACCGTCCAAAATCCAATGCTCTATAAACGGGCCCCAGTCGGGATCGGCTTCGGCTTCCTCGCGCAACTGCCTCGCAGCTTTATTTTCGCGCGTGTCCCGGTTTACTTGGTTGGGAGATCGATCGGCGCGGATGCCGCCTAGGCCGGATTTTCGAGCCTGATGGTAGCCGAACCCCATACGAAGACTTGTCGGGTTGTCGTTGGTCATGATCAATCACCGATCGCGCCAGCCGCCTATCAACAGGTTGTTCGGGCACCAATGAACGATGCCATCGCAATCATAACCTCGCGCAGCAATTGCAGCGCGAGTGCCTATACCCATCCAGATACCGTGTTTGAATGCGTGGAAAACTGGAGTGTCGTTGTTCAATGCAACCTCCTCTGGTTGCGTTAACGGAACTTTATAATTGCGGCGAAATCAAATCAGGCCACTGCTCAAATCAAACCAGGCCACGGCAGCCGAAAAACAGGCCAGTACCCAAATTCTCAAAAGAACATATTGCGAACATAGAACAGATAGGGTACATTGTTTTCAACCCGAACAGCCCGCCATCCTTTGGCGCTTGCCGTTTGTCCTGTCGCGAATCCCTTCATAAGGAGCTAGATCAATGGCTACCACTCCGACTGCCCTGCGTATCGTTGAAGGATCCTCCATGGACAAGACCAAGGCCCTGTCGGCCGCGCTCTCCCAGATCGAGCGCCAGTTCGGCAAGGGCTCGGTGATGAAGCTCGGCAAGAACGACCGGTCGATGGATATCGAGGTGATTTCGTCCGGCTCGCTCGGCCTCGATATCGCGCTCGGCGTCGGTGGCCTGCCAAAGGGCCGGGTGATCGAGATTTACGGACCGGAATCCTCGGGCAAGACGACTTTGGCGCTGCATTGCGCCGCGGAAGCCCAGAAGAAGGGCGGCATCTGCGCCTTCATCGACGCTGAACACGCGCTCGACCCGGTCTATGCCCGCAAGCTGGGGGTCAATGTCGATGAACTCCTGATCTCGCAGCCGGACCACGGCGAACAGGCGCTGGAAATCGCCGACACGCTGGTGCGCTCCGGCGCGGTGGACGTGCTGATCATCGACTCCGTGGCAGCGCTGGTGCCGCGCGCCGAACTCGAAGGCGAAATGGGCGACGCGCTGCCCGGCCTGCAGGCCCGTCTGATGAGCCAGGCGCTGCGCAAGCTGACTGCCTCGATCAACAAATCCAATACGATGGTGATCTTCATCAACCAGATCCGCATGAAGATCGGTGTGATGTATGGCTCGCCGGAAACCACTACCGGCGGTAATGCGTTGAAATTCTACGCCTCGGTCCGTCTCGACATCCGCCGCATCGGCGCGATCAAGGAGCGCGACGAAGTGGTCGGCAATTCGACCCGCGTCAAGGTCGTGAAAAACAAGCTGGCACCGCCCTTCAAGCAGGTCGAATTCGACATCATGTATGGCGAAGGCGTCTCCAAGATGGGCGAGATCCTCGATCTCGGCGTGAAAGCGGGAATCGTCGAGAAGTCCGGCGCCTGGTTCTCCTATGACAGCCAGCGTCTCGGC
Source organism: Tardiphaga sp. 37S4 (assembly GCF_021044645.1). Classification (NCBI taxonomy): domain Bacteria; kingdom Pseudomonadati; phylum Pseudomonadota; class Alphaproteobacteria; order Hyphomicrobiales; family Nitrobacteraceae; genus Tardiphaga; species Tardiphaga sp. 37S4. Next base: position 1,241,053 of record NZ_CP088008.1, read on the forward strand.
CAGGGCCGTGAGAATTCCAAGGCCTTCCTGAAGGCCAATCCGGACATGACCGCCAAGATCGAAGCCTCGATCCGGCAGAATTCCGGCCTGATCGCCGAACAGATTCTCGCCGGTCCCATCGAGCGCGACGAAGACGGTGGTGACGGCGAGGAGCCGGCAGAAGATTGATCGGATCGGGTCCGGAGACGCACTGACGTTCATGCGCAGTGATCTTGCCGGGCCGATCTTGCAGCCGAGATTTTCGGCTGAATGATTTCGCGGTGGGTGCTGTGGGGGTCTGTTGCCGATACCCTGCGGTGCCTGCCGCGTTGTCGTTTCAGGGCATGTTGATCTGAGTGCGCGCTGATCGCAACTATCGCCGCGCGGCGGGAACGGCCTCGGCCGGCGGTGCGATCAGTTTGTTGACCGCATGACAGGCGACGCCGTCGACCAGATCCGGCACCACCTTGCGACAGAGATCGAACACTTCCGGGCAGCGCGGATGAAACGTGCAGCCGGAGGGCGGATCGATCGGATTGGGAATCTCGCCGGAGACCGCGATGCGTGCGCGGCCTGACATGGCCAGATCCGGCACAGCGCCCAGCAGCATGCGCGTATAGGGCATGCGCGGCGCGCGGAAGAGTTCGCGCCCTTCCGCAATCTCCACGATGCGGCCGAGATACATCACGCCGATCCGGTCAGCCATGTGCCTGACCACAGCAAGGTTGTGACTGATGAACAGATAGGTCAGGCCGAATTTGTCCTGCAGCTCGCGCATCAGGTTGAGAATCTGTGCCTGCACCGAGACATCCAGCGCCGAGGTCGGCTCGTCGCAGACGATGAACTCCGCCTCCGATGCAAGTGCGCGGGCAATCGCGATACGCTGGCGCTGGCCGCCGGAGAACTGGTGCGGATATTTCTGCCCGTCGTCGGGATGCAGGCCCACCAAAGTCAGCAATTCGCCAATGCGGGCGCGAATGTCGCGCTCGCCCTGAATGAGATCGAAGGCGCGGATCGGCTCGGCGATGATGGCATCGACGCGCAGCCGCGGATTGAGGCTCGCATAGGGATCCTGAAAGATCATCTGGATGCGCTTGCGCAGCAGTCTTCGCGCGGCGGCTTGGCCGGGATGGCTCATCGAGACGCCGTCGATGATGACGTCGCCGGATGTCGGCGGCAGCAGTCCGACCACCATCCGCGCCACCGTGCTCTTGCCCGAGCCGGATTCGCCGACCAGCGCAAAGGTTTCGCCGCGCCTGATCTCGAACGACACGCCGTCGACCGCTTTCAAAAACTCCATCGGGCTGCGCTCGATGACGCGGTTGAGCCAGGGCTTCGAGACGTCGAAGGCCCGTTTGAGATTGCGTGCCTGCACCAGCGCCGTCATGCCGCGCTCTCCGCAGGGGCGTGGTCATGGAGATGGAGGGGGTCATAGAGATGACAGGCGACCTGCTGCGTGCCCACGTTGATCGGCTCCGGCCGCTCCACGCGACAGCGGTCGAACGCGAAACTGCAGCGCGGATTAAACGCACAGCCCTGCGGAATGGCCGACAGCCGTGGCATCGAGCCTGGAATCTGCACCAGCCGCTGCGAGGCATCGCCGGTCAGCGTCGGGATCGCGCCCATCAATCCCTTGGCATAGGGATGCAGCGGGGTCTGCACCACGTCGCGCACTGGGCCGATCTCGGCGATGCGCCCGGAATACATCACGGCGACGCGGTCGGATGTCTCAGCGATGACGCCCATATCGTGGGTGACCAGCATCACCGCGGTGCCATGGTCGCGGCCGAGCCGCTTGATCAGCGCGATGATCTGCGCCTGCACGGAGACATCGAGCGCGGTGGTCGGCTCGTCCGCGATGATCAGTTCGGGCTCGGCCGCGATCGCCAGTGCGATCACCACCCGCTGCCGCATGCCGCCGGAAAATTCATGCGGATAGGCATCGACGCGCTTGTCCGGCGCGGGAATGCCGACCTCGGCGAGCAGATCCACCGCGCGCCTCCGCGCCTGCGTCTCGTTCATGTTGAGATGGGTGCGGATCGTCTCCACCAGCTGGTCGCCAATGCGATACAGCGGATTGAGGCTGGTCAGCGGATCCTGAAAGATCATCGCGATGCGCTTGCCGCGAATCCGGCGCATCGCCTCCGCCGGCAGATTGTCGATGCGCAGTCCGGATAGCAGAATCTCGCCGCCTGAGATGCGCCCGGGCGGATCGATCAGGCCGATGGCTGCGAGCCCTGTCACCGATTTACCGGCGCCGGATTCGCCGACCACGCCCAGCACCTCGCCCTTGGCGATATCGAAGGACACGCCGTCGATGGCGCGCAGCGCGCCGCGCCGGCTGGCGAATTCGACGCGCAGATTGCGCACGGAGAGAACGGGTACGCTCATGTCGGGCACTGCTTGAGGTGAGGCATCATTGCAGCTTCGGGTTCAGCGCGTCGCGCAGCCAGTCGCCGAGCAGATTGATCGACAGGATCAGCGAGGCCAGCGCGAGTCCGGGAAAGGCGATCACCCACCATTCGCCGGAGAACAGATAATTGTTGCCGATGCGGATCAGCGTGCCCAGCGACGGCATCGTGTCCGGCATGCCGGAGCCCAGAAACGACAGCGTCGCCTCGGTGATGATGGCGAGCGCGAGATTGATGGTGGCGATCACCAGGATCGGCCCCATCGTGTTGGGCAACACGTGACGGATCATGATCACGCGGGCGGGCAGGCCGATCAGCTGCGCTGCCGCGACATAGTCCTTGTTCTTCTCGACCATCACCGAGCCGCGCACGGTGCGGGCATATTGCACCCAGAAACTCAGCCCGATGGCCACCACCAGCACGATCAACGTGGTCGAGGCATCGAGATGATTGCCGAGCGCCGACTTCACGACGCCGTCGATCAAGAGCGCGATCAGGATCGCTGGAAAGGTGAGCTGCACATCGGCGATGCGCATGATCAGGCTGTCCACGGCACCGCCGACATAGCCGGCGATCAGGCCGAGCCCGATGCCGAGCACCGCCGCGAAACTGACGCCGAGCACGCCAACCACCAGCGAGATCCGCATGCCGTAGAGGATCGCCGAATAGATATCGCGACCCTGTTCATCGGTGCCGAGCAGGAACGGCCTCTGGCCCTCCGCCGTCCAGAGCGGCGAAATGCGCGAGTTGATCAGTTCGAGCTGCGCCGGGTCGAACGGATTCTGCACGACGAGTAAAGGCGCAAACAGCGCCATCATCAGCAGCACGAACACGATCACGGCGGCGACCATTGTGAGCCTGGAGCGGCGGAACGAATAGAAGATGTCGCTGTCGATGGTGCGGGCGAGGAGGGAGGGTGTACGGGGGATGGGGGTGTCGGTCATCGGGTACTCCGCGAAATCGTAGCTTGCGGATTAGCGCCCAACCTCTCCACGTCATCCCCGCGAAGGCGGGGATCCATACACACTGAATTCGCGGTGATGCGCTGTGGCCGCCGCAGCATTTCAATCACGTTTATCGTGGTTATGGGTCCCCGCCTTCGCGGGGACGACAGACTGAGAGAACTTGCGCGAACGCGAGGGATGAGGTTGCAACGTGCTTGAGTCATGCGTTCCCCCCCCCTCATGCCGGCCGGTTGATCGTCGCGCGCAGGCGCGGATCGACGATGGTGTAGAGGATGTCCACAATCAGGTTGATGGTGACGAAGATCAGCGACACCACCAGGAGATAGGCCGCCATGATCGGGATATCGACATTCTGCACGGCCTGCACGAACAACAGCCCCATACCCGGCCACTGGAACACCGTCTCGGTAATGATGGCGAAGGCGATGACCGAGCCGAATTGCAACCCGGCGACGGTGATGACCGGCACCAGCGTATTCTTGAGCGCATGACCGAAATGGATTGCCCGCGTGGTCAATCCGCGGGCGCGGGCGAAGCGGATATAGTCGGTGCGCAGCACTTCCAGCATTTCGGCGCGGACGAGGCGCATGATCAGCGTCATCTGGAACAGGCCGAGCGTCACCGACGGCATGATCAGCGCCTTCAGGCCGGAGATCGTCAGCAGACCGGTGGTCCACCAGCCGAACTTGACGACGTCGCCGCGCCCGAAGGAGGGCAGCCAGCCCAGAGTGACCGCGAAGAGATAGATCAGCAGAATGCCGATCAGGAAGGTCGGCAGCGAGATGCCGATCAGCGACACTGCCTGCAGCACCTTGGCGAAGAACGAATCCCTGCGTAGCGCCGAATAGATGCCCATCAGGATGCCGAACACCATGGCGATCACGGTGGCGCAGGTGGCGAGCTCCAGCGTCGCCGGCATGCGCTCCTTCAGCAGCGCCGAGACCGGCTGACGAAACTGGTAGGAGACGCCGAACTTGAACTGCACGGCATTGATGAAGTAGCGCGCGAATTGCACCGGGACGGGGTCGTCGAGGCCAAGCGACGCGCGCACCTCGGCGCGCTGCGCCGGGGTGGTGTCGATGGCCACCATCTGGTTCACGGGATCGCCGGCGAAGCGGAACATGGTGAAGGCGATGATGCCGACGGCGATCATCACACCAATGGACTGCAAGGCGCGGCGCAGGATGAAAGCGAGCATGGACTATTTCGCTTTCTGTTATTGAAACATCTGGGACCTCATGGTGAGGAGGCGCTTCTTCAGCGCCGTCTCGAACCATGAGATAATGCAGGCCACTATCCTTCGAGACGCGGCGAAGGCGCCGCTACTCAGGATGAGGACTGAGATCGGGGCGACCTGGCCTTCCACGCGGATGCCAAACCTATTCCGACTTCACCGCCCAGTATGGCAGGACCTGATTGTCTGGGCGCTGCACGATTTTCACCTTCTTGGAGACGCCCCAGGCCAGCGCCTGCTGATGCAGCGGGATATAGGCCCAGTCCTTGGCGGCGATCTCATAGGCCTGTTTGATGAGCTGGTCGCGCTTGGCGGTGTCGGTCTCCTGCAGCACCTTGTCGGTGAGGGCGTCGAAATCCTTGTTGCAATAGCCGCCGAGATTGGTGGCGCCGCGCGGGCTCGCGGGATCGTCGCGGCAGCCCATGATGTCATGCATCACATTGTGCGAATCCTGCGTGCCCGGTGTCCAGCCGAGCAGATAGAATGAGGTGTTGAATCCGCCGGTCTTGAACACCTTGGCAAAATACAGCGCTTTCGGCTGCGCGTTCAGCGTGACCTTGACGCCGATGCGCGCGAGCATGCCGACCACCGCCTGGCAGATCGCGGCGTCATTGACATAGCGATCATTCGGGCAATCCATGCCGACTTCGAAGCCGTCGGGATAGCCGGCATCGGCCAGCAGTTTCTTGGCGCCGTCGGCGTCGTATTTCGGCCGCGTGAAGTCGCCGGAGAGCTTGAACAGCGGCGGCGCGATCATCAAGGCGGATGGTGTCGACAGGCCACGCATGACGCGGCTCTTGATCAGTTCGATGTCGATGGCCTTGTAGAAGGCCTCGCGGACGCGGATGTCCTTGAACGGGTTCTTGCCCTTGATATTCGAGAAAAGAAGCTCGTCGCGAATCTGGTCCATGCCGAGGAAGATGGTGCGCAGCTCCGGCCCGGCCATCACGGCGGCGTTGGCTGATCCGTTGACGCGGGCGATGTCCTGCACCGGCACCGGCTCGATGATATCGACTTCGCCGGACAGCAGCGCCGCGACGCGGGTGGCGTCGGAGGCGATCGGCGTAAAGATGATCTCCTTGAGATTATGCTCGGGCTTGCCCCACCAGTTCGGGTTGACCTTGAAGACTGTCTTCACGCCCGGCTGATGGCTTTCGATGGTGAAGGGCCCCGTGCCATTCGCATTCAACGACGCGAAGCTTGGCGAGGTCGCCGCGGCGGGTGTCGGCGCGTTCGCATTGTTCGTCTCCGCCCATTTCTTGTCCATGATGTACCAGACGTCCCATTGCGACGTCAGGATGGGATTGGGCTTGGTCAGCACGAAATCGACGGTGTAGTCGTCGATCTTGAGCACCTTGGCATCGGCCGGAATGACGGTGGTGAAGTCGGAGCCCTTGGCGCGCACGCGGTCGGCGGAGAACACGACATCATCGGCGGTGAAGGGGTCGCCATTGTGGAATTTGACACCCTTGCGCAGATGGAAGCGCCAGCGTGTCGGCTCCGGTGTTTCCCAGCTCTCGGCGAGTGCGGGGATGATCTGCAGATCCTTGCCGCGCCCGACAAGGCCTTCATAGACCTGGCCGTGATGAGCGATCGTCGTGGTCTCGCGCAGCGTATAGGGATCGAGCGATTTCAGGTCGCCCTGATTGGCATAGCGCAGCGTTTGTGCGGAGGCGGGCAGTATGGGGGCAGAAAGTGTGGCGAAGGCGATCAGCGATGCAGCGGCGGCAATGAAAGTCTGGCGGATCGACATACTGAGCTTCTCCATTGCATAACCGCGATTGCATCACCACGCGGCCGCCCGACAGTTGAGCGAGTGTCACATTGTTGGCGGAGATTGCACGCCACGCAAGCGGCATTTGGCAGGCATGCGCTGCACAATGAAGTGGCTGGCGCAATCCTTGCTAGGATTGGGTATAAGCAATTCTACGCATTGTGTGCGTGCATCATTCGGTCACGACACAGCGCTAACAGGACCGCCAGAACGGCAAGATTTCGGAGCAGGAATGGCGGAACTCAAGGCTGATGTGCTTGTGCTCGGCGCAGGTATGGTCGGTGTGTCGGCGGCGCTGCATCTGCAGGCGCGCGGCCGCAATGTGGTGCTGGTCGACCGGCATGAGAAGGCCGGCGAGGAAACCAGCTATGGCAATGCCGGGCTGATCCAGTGCTGTTCGGTTTTCCCCTATATGCTGCCGCGCGACCTCAGCAAGCTGTTTAAATATGCGCTGAACCGCGCGCCGGAGGTGCACTATCATCTCAACGCGCTGCCCGGCATGCTGCCGTGGATCGTCAGATATTTCCTGAACTCGTCGCCTGAGGGAGCGCTCCGCAGTGCGATGGCGGCGCTGCCGCTCATCCAGCGCAGCCTGATCGAGCACGAGGCCCTGATCGCGGAGGCCGGCGTGCCGGAGTTGCTGCGCCGGATGGGTTGGATCAACGCGTTTCGCTCCGAGGCTACGCTGGCGAAAGGCATCGCGGATCTCGAACGCCATCGCGCCTATGGCGTACCGGGCGACGTTCTGGACGCCGCCGCCATTGCGGAGCAGGAGCCGAACCTGTCTACCGATTTTGCGGGTGCCATCCACTGGACGTCGCCGGGCTTCGTGCCCGATCCGGGCGGCCTCGCCAAAGCCTATGCCGCACTGTTCATCCGCAAGGGAGGTCGCTTCATCGCCGCCGATGCGCGTACGCTGGAGCAGAGCGACGGCAAATGGCGCGTGGCCGGGCCGAACGGGGCGCTGGTCGCGCGCGATGTCGTGGTCGCGCTCGGGCCATGGTCGGATCAGGTGTTTCGGCCGCTCGGCTACAACATCCCGCTCAAGAGCAAGCGCGGCTATCACATCCATCTGGCGCCATCCGGCAATGCGGTGCTGCGCCATCCGGTTCTCGATGCCGATCGCGGCTATCTGCTGGCGCCGATGAATCGCGGCATCCGGCTGACCACCGGCGCCGAATTCGCGCTCCGCGATGCGCCGCCGACGCCGGCGCAGATCGAACGGGCGCTGCCGATCGCACGGCAGACCTTCCCGCTCGGTAATCCCGTCGAGGCGAAGCCCTGGATGGGCGCGCGGCCATGCCTGCCGGACATGCTGCCGGTGATCGGCAAGGCGCCACGCCACAAGGGCCTGTGGTTCGATTTCGGCCACCAGCATCATGGCTTCACGCTCGGGCCGGTGACCGGCCGTCTGATTGCGGACATGGTGACGGGCGTCACGCCCTTCACCGATCCCAAGGCCTTCGCGGCCGAACGCTTCGGCTGACATCTCGCAACTGCAATGTAGATGTCACATCGCTTGCATCGGGCAGGCGTCAGCGGCGATACTGCCGCTGCGCCGCCATGTTCGCGTGAGCGGCCGGTTTGCCTCAGGAGCTGATAATGAAAGTGATCGTCACCGTGGACTGTACGCCGCTTGAGGCGCGCGAATTCCTGGGGCTGCCTGATGTGCAGCCGATGCAGTCGGCGATGATGGATCAGATGCAGAAGAAGATGATGGACAACATCGACAAGTTCTCGCCGGAGTCGATCATGCAGAGCTGGTTCTCGTTCGACCCGAAGATGGGCGAGCGCTTCCAGGAGATGTTCGCCAACATGGCGGGCCTCGGCGCTGCACGGCCGAAGGACAAGAAGTAGGCGCGCGCTCAGCCCGCGCGGCGCGCATTGACCTGCAGCGACTGCTGCAGTTTCGCCCCATGCGCATGCCGGGAGATGGCGTCGATCACTAGGGACCACATCGAGATCGGCAGAGCGTGGCCCATCCGGTCGACCATCATCAGCTTTGCGCCGGGAATCGACGCCGCCGTGTCGCGGCCGGCGGCCGGATGCACCAGAGGATCGATCTTGCCGTGGATCACCAGCGTCGGCGCGGTGACTGTGGCGAGCCTCTCTTTACGGCTGCCCGAAGCGAGGATGGCGCGGAGTTGCCGGCCGACGCCGGCCGGGCTCAGGCCACGCGCATAGGTTCGCTCGGCGCGGTCGAGATCCCTGGCTTCGTCGTCGGGGAAGCTGCCGACGCGCAGGAACAGCCAGGTCTGCTTGAAGCGTTCGAGGAACGCCTCATAACCGGTCGGCTGCGGCTTCAGTAGCAGCAGTGACACCGCGCGGCTCGGCTGCGGCAGGCGTGGATTGCCTGTGGTCGACATGATCGAGGTCAGCGAGCGCAGGCGTTCCGGATAGGTGATCGCCATTTCCTGCGCGATCATGCCGCCCATGGAGGCGCCAACCACATGCGCGGAGCGGATGCGCAGCACGTCGAGCAGGGCGACCACATCGGTCGCCATGTCGCTTAGCTTGTAGGGGGCCGAGACGGGCGTACCGAGGAAGCGCAGCTTGGCCAGTTCGTACAGAGTGAACGGCTTGCCGCCGGCCATCTTGGAGGACAGGCCGATGTCGCGGTTGTCGAAGCGGATCACCCGAAAGCCATTGCTGGCCAATTCGCGGCAGAAGTCGTCGTCCCAGTGGATCATCTGGGCGCCGAGGCCCATGATCATCACCATCGGTTCCGCGTCCGAGTATCCGAAGATGTCGTAACAGATATCGATCCCGTTCGCGCGCGCCAGCTGTGGCGGCTCGTACGGAACATCAATCGGTTCGGGGGATCGGGCGGAACGTGGGCTCATGTCAAACATATGACACGGAAAGTCCCTGCGAAAAAGTGACAACCGCGTCATGCGCCAAACAAATCGTCGCAGCGATTAATGAGAGATTGCGCGTATGGCAATTGTGACAGTGCGCGCGGGCTTTTGTGACAGCGATTGTGACAATGGAACTGGTATCAGCCTCTCGCTAGCTCCCGGCCCAGACGTCGAGCACGTAGCGATTACGTGTGCCGAGGTCGTCGATCCAGGTCAGCGCCGCAGTCTCATCGCCGCCGCTGCGCTCGCGCTGGATCATCATCAGCGCCGCTTTCACGTCCGGCTCCATCTTGCCGCCGTCGCCGCAGACATAAGTAATGGCGCCCTGCTGGATCAGATCCCAGACGCGGTCCTTCTGCTGGGTGATGAGGTGCTGCACATAAGTCTTCGGCGCATCGCCACGCGAGAAGGCGGTGTGTAGTTCACAGATACCATCGGCGGCGAAACCCTTCAGCTCCTCGGCATAGAGAAAGTCCTGATCGGGATGGCGGCAGCCGAAGAACAGCAGCGCGGGGCCAAGCGTCGCACCTTGCGCCTTGAGTGCGGCGCGTTCCTGCAGGAAGCCGCGGAACGGCGCGAGACCTGTTCCGGGTCCGATCATGATGAGCGGCACAAGGGGATCGGCGGGCAGGCGGAAGCCGGCCTTGGTCTCGCGCACGATGGCATGCACGGTATCGCCGGCGCGGCGGCCGCTGAGATAGTTGGAGCAGACGCCTCGATAGATCCCGCGGCCCGAATGCGCCGGGCCTTGAACGACGGCTGTGGTGACGCTGCAGCGTGACGTCTCGCCTTGCGGTGACGACGAGATCGAGTAATAGCGCGGCGCCAGCAGCGACAGCATTTCCAGATAGGTGTGGAACGGCAATTCGCAGGCCGGATGTTCCTCGAGCAGATCGAACACCGATTTGCGTTTGGCGAGGATGTCACTGCGATAGCGCTCGCTTGCAGCGGGATCGTCGCCGACATAACCGAGCAGTTTCGGTTTGGTCATCGGGCAGCGGGTGTTCTCTGCCATGATCTGGATCTGCTTGCGGGTGGCGACCTGCTGCAGCTCGACGAACTCCGTCAGCAATCGGCCGACAGAGACGATATCGCCGACCGGCAGTTGCGCGCGGCGGCCTTCCGCGACCTGCAGCCGGATCTGGTCATCCGGCAGGAAGCCGAAGCGGCGCGCCACCGCATCGACCAGCGCGGGATCGTTGCGCGGCACCACGCTGAGGTGATCGCCGACGCGGTAGCTGGTCCCGGCAGGAAGCTCGATCTCGATATGCCGCGTCGAGCGATCGGATGCGCCGTTCTGCAGTTCGCGATTGCCCAGCACTTTCATCGGGACCACGCCGCCGAGCGCCACGACGGTGTTCACCGCGCTCGGCGCGACAGGTTCGATCTGATAGAGCGGCGCATCGTCGGCGCTGCGCTCGAAGCCGGTATCGAGGCCGAATTCCTTCACCGCGAGCGGACGCAGTTTCGCAAACCAGTCCTCGAACTGGCCGTCGAGATCGTCGCGCGCATCGCCTTCACCGCGCACATAGGCGTTGGTCGCGCCATGTTCACGCAGTCTGTCGTCGATAGTGCGCGGGATCGATTGATAGGTCGCCAGCCAGTCGCTGTTGCCGCAGCCGAACACGGCGTAGCGCACCTTGGCAAAGGCGTCCTTCGGCAGGTCGGTGCCGAGCCAGTTGACGAATTGCGTGGCGTTATCGGGTGCCGCGCCGTTATAGGACGCGCAGAAAATGAGAACGCCGCCCTCGGTCGGCAGTTTGCCGACAAAGTCATCCAGCGGCGCGAGTTTGGTGGCGAAGCCATTGACTTCGGCGAGATCGGCGACGCGCGTCGCCAGTTCCTCGGCGGTGCCGAGATTGGAGCCGTATAGCACCAGCAGCGGCGTGTTGTGGCTGGGCCGCGCGCGACCGGTGGCGACAGGCGCGAGGGGCGTAGCAGCAGAGGTGGCAGCAGCCGTCTGTCCGGCATAGGCGCCGCGCTCGTGATCGTGGCGCGGGCGCACCTTGATCTTGAAACCATCGGGCTTGATGGTCAGCGTTTCCTTCAGCACCATCTGGTAGCGCTTGTGGTCCGTCATCTTGAAGCGCTGCAGGATCATGCCGAGCGCCAGCGCGGCTTCGTGCATGGCGAAGCCGCGGCCGATACAGGCACGCTGGCCGTTGCCGAACGGCTTCCAGGCGTTGATCGGCCGTGCGGCTTCGGCTTCCTTCGAAAAATTCTCGGGATCGAAGGCATCCGGATTCGGTCCCCAGACCGAGGGATCGCGATGCAGCGCCAGCACCAGGATGGTGACGAAGGTGCCCTTGCGGAGCTTGTATTTGCCGCCGCCGATGGTCTCGTCCTGCACCGGCGCGATGCCATAGGCCGGTGCCGGCGGCCACAGCCGCAGCGACTCCTTGAGGATCTGCGTGATGTAGTGAAGTTGCGAGACCTGCTGATAGGTCGGCTTGGCGTTTACATCGGGGCCGAAGACGCGGTCGACTTCCTCATAGGCCTTCTTCAGCACCTCCGGATGTTTCAGCATCGCGTAGATCGCGCATGACAGCAGACCCGACGTGGTCTCGTGGCCGGCGATCAGGAAAGTGTTGATCTGGTAGCGGATGTTGACGTCGTCGAGTTGTTCTCCAGTGGCGCGGTCAACGCCTGTCATCATCGCCGCCAGCATGTCCTTCTTGCCGTCCGCCGCCTCGGCGGCCTTGCGGCGTTCGGCAATGATCTCGTCGACCATGGAGTTCATGAAGGCGACGTCGCCGGCGAGATCGCGGCGACGCTTCTGCATCCACAGGCTCTCCAGCGGCAGGCCGCGGGTCATCATGATGGTCTCGAGCGAGCGCACCAGCGATTCCACGAACGGGTGATAGTCGCTGCGATAGAACGAGTTGAAGCGATAGTCGAAACCGCACAGCCCGATCGTATCGAGCGTCAGCGCCGTCATGTCATGGACGACGTCGATCTCCTCGTCGGTGTTGAGGCGTTCCCATTTCTTCACCAGCTGCTCGGCGATATCCACCATGCTCGGGTGATAGGACTGCATCGCGCGGTTGCCGAAGGGCTGCAGCAGGATGTTGTGGGCCTTGGTCCAGTTCGGCTCCTTGGTATCCGCCGTGAACAGTCCGTCACCGCCAACGGCGCGGACCCGGCGCAGCGCGCCGCGCACCGCCTTGTCGAAGCGCTTCTCGTCGCTGAGTTCGTCCACCAGATCGTGGCCGCCGACGATCACGATGGGTGAGCCCATCATGTCCAGCCAGAAGATCGGCCCGAGCTCCTTGGCTAGCCGCGCCAGATCCTGCACCGGCGCATTGGCGTCCAGCGACAGCATGTTGCCCACCACCGGCTTCTTCGGCGGATGCGGGATCGGGGCGAGTTTGTTGGTGGATGGCATGTGGTCGTCTTCTCCCCGCTGTCGCTTCGTCTCTTTCGTCATTGCGAGGAGCCTCTTGGCGACGAAGCAATCCAGTTTTTCTTTGTTGCTTTCTGGATTGCTTCGCTGCGCTCGCAATGACGTTGAAAGGTTTCATTCTTACCCAAACCGTCTTCGCCGCCAGTCGATCAGCACCTGGCTGACCTCGTCGGGCTTTTCCTGCTGGGTCCAGTGACCGCTGTCCTTCACCAGATATTTCTCCAGATCGGGAATGATGTTTTCCATGCCATCTGCGGAGGAGGGCGGCAGCACCGCGTCGTTCTCCGCCATGATCATCAGCGAGGGCACGCGCACGGTGTGATCGAGCCCTTCGGCGCGCGCCCAGTTGGCGCTCATGTTGCGATACCAGTTGATGCCGCCGGTGAAGCCGGATTCCTTGAAGGCATCGACGAAGATCTTCTTTTCCTCGTCGGAGAGAATCTTCTGGCGCGGGTCCTTCCCGGGATCGTAAGCAGCGACCATCTGCGGAAACGCCAGATTGGTCTTTGACGACGCGCCGATGCCGCCGACCGGCGCTTCGCCAACATTGGCGTGCTTGCGCGGCATCGGCTTGCGCATGAAGAAGTCGAAGGCCTTGTCGACATTCTCGCCGAAGATGCGGTCCGGCTCGTGTGCGGGATCCTGAAACTGGACGATATACATCGTCTCGCCGAAGCGCTTCTTGTAGATCAGCAAGGGATCCACCGGTGCGCGATCGGTATGCGGCGTATTCACGCCGACCACGCCGGCGACGCGATCGCGATGCCGCAGCGGCATCTGCCAGACGATGAAGCCGCCCCAGTCGTGGCCGACGAAGATCGCCTTGTCGATCTTGAGATGATCGAGCAATGCGACGAGATCGCCGGTGAGATGTTCGATGCTGTAGTCCTCGACCGCGTCAGGCCGCGACGTCGCGCCATAGCCGCGCTGGTCCGGCGCGATCACGCGGATGCCGGCGGCAGCCAGTGCCTTGATCTGATGCCGCCAGGAGAACGCCATTTCCGGCCAGCCATGGCACAGCACCACAGGCGGTGTGTCGCTCATGGGGCCGGCGTCGTAATATCCCATGCGAATGCCGTTCAGCTTGGCGAACTGCAAGGGAGGCATTTCAATCATGATAAGTCCTTAGCTGGCGGTCTTGAGAGCATCGGGTGACGCGAAGGCCGCCTGCAGCAGCGCGAATTCATCTGGCATCATGTCGGCGAGCACTTGCACATGCGGGATGATGTTGGCGCCGGCGATGAAGCCGAAATCGAGTTGGTCGCGATAACTCTGCACGGTGATGTTCAGCGCCAGCCCATGGGTGGCGATGGACACCGGGAAGATGTGCAGCAGCTCGGCGCCGGCCGCATAGAGTGTCTGCCGCGGACCGGGCACGTTGGACACCGTGATGTTGGCCGCCGGCGGCAACACGTCGGAGAGGTTGGTGCGGCTGTAGAGCAGCGCCAGGATCTGCACCATGATCGGTGCGCCCAGCATGGAGATGTTGGAGACCTGCGGCATCAATGCGCGTAGCGGATGCGACATCTCCTTGGACTTGGTCGATTGCGCGATGATCGCTTCCAGCCGCTCCTTTGGGTCCTCGATATTAGTGGCGATCGAGCAGATCATGCCGAACACCTGATTGTTGGAATCGGTGTTGCCTTCCTCGCGCAGCGAGATCGGCACCGCGGCAGTCAGGGACTTGGCGGGCAGGGCGCCTTTTTCCTTGAGGTAGCGCCGGACCACGCCTGATGAGAGCGCCAGCACAACGTCGTTCAGTTTGCCGCCGGCTTGTTTGGCAACGGCCTTCGCGGCTGACAGCGGCACCGACACGCCGGCAAAGCTGCGCTCCGAGGAGATGGTTTTGTTGAGCAGCGTCGGCGGCGACAACATGCTGTTGAGACTGTCGCGCGATTTCGGATCGGCGATTTTGGCCATCACGTCGGAGGCGCTCTTCACCATGGTCGGGATCGAGCCGGCGAATTTCACCGCGCTCTCGATCTGGAACATGGCGTTGTCGAACAGGATCGAGCCGATATCGCTCTTTCCGGAGCGGGGCAGTTCGATGCCTTTTCCGGAATTCTCCAGCGGCTGACGCCAGAGCTGCTGGTAGGAGTCAATGAAGCTCGCTGCGATATCGCGCGGCTCCTGACGCTGCTTGGCGCGCACTTCCGGCTTTTCGATCTCGCGCGGGATCGGTGTCACGTCATAGATCATGCTGGTGAGTGCGGCGCCTGCGCCGCCATCGATGCAGGCATGGTGCATCTTCGAATACAGGCCGATCTCGTTGTCCTTCATGCCCTCGAAAACATAGAACTCCCACAGCGGCCGGGCGCGGTTCAGCAGCTTGGCATGCATCCAGCCGACGATGCGCTCCAGCGTGGGACGGTCATGGGGCGCGGGCAGGCTGCCGCGAAAAATATGACGGTCGATGTCGAACTGGTCGTCCTCGACCCAGGAGGGGTGATCGATATCCAGCGGGGCCTTTTCCAGCCGGGCCTTGAGGATCGGCGCCACATGCAGGCGCGAGGCGATCATCGCCTTGAAGTCCTCGAAGAAGTCGCCCTTGTAGTCGTCGGGCAGGCGAAAGATCGCCATGCTGCCGACATGCATCGGCATCTCCGGCGTTTCCAGATACAGAAACGACGCGTCCATTGAGGACAGCTTCCTGCTGGCTTCCGCCATGATACGTCCCTCCCTCGCATGGTCACCGACGCCTTTGCGGCGCTCTACCGATGAGTGTGCCTGCGCGCGGGGCGAATATGCAATGGCAAAGGCGAGGCCGGAGACCGGCTAGGCCCACGACTTAAGGCTGGGGTCGTCGAGGCGCTGGGAAGTCGGTTTGCCGACTTAAAGGGCAGATGCCATTTGCCTTGCCCAGTTGGATATCCGGAGAATCCGTGGCTCGAAAGGCTAAATTATAAAGCTAAATCAACACGTCGGTTGATCTTTCTCTTCTGGGCTCTGGCGGTAGCCCGTTAATGCATCAGGCGCCGCCTGATTACAGGGCAGATCACGGGTTTGTGATGTTGCGATGCACCATCGATGTTGCGGTGCATTATTTACTATGTCATAGAAGTTGCACCCCGGGCCCACAACGGCGGGACGGGGTGAGCCGAGCCTGAGTGCAAGCATGAGCTTTGCAGAGGCGGCCCAACCCGAGGATGGAGACGAACATGACGATCGAAACCGAAACCAATTCCGTGCTGAACAACGTCAAGCAGGCTTTCGCGCCCGTCACCGAGGCGTTCACCAAGCTGCAGAATCTGGAAGTGCCCGAAGCGACCCGTGACTTCGTCAAGCGCGCTGCCGGCACTGCCAAGGACAAGGCCGCCGACTTCCAGGCCAATTCCGAAAAGGTGACCTCCGCCATCGAAACCGCTGTGTCGAACTCGGTCTCCGAGGCGACCAAGATCAGCCGCAACGTTCAGGACGCGTTCTATGCCGACGTCCAGTCGTTCTTCGCTGGTATCGACAAGCTCGCTTCGGCGAAATCGCTGACCGAAGCCTTCCAGGTGCAGACCGATCTCGTGCGTGCCCATGGCGAAGTTTTGAGCTCGCGCGCCAAGGCGTCGACCGAATATCTCGGCAAGCTCGTGTCGGAAGGCGCCAAGAGCGCGCAGGACAACTTCTCGAAGGCGACGTCGTTCGCTAAGACCGCCTGATCCACACGCGATCAAGCGACATGAATTCGAAAGGCCCGCGCAAGCGGGCCTTTTTTTGTTCTGGCAGAGCAGGCCGCACGTCCCGGCGTCGGAAGCACGCTCACTTGATTGTCACGGTGATCTTGTTCGAGACGATGGGCGGGTTGAAGGGATAGTGAGCGCCGTCTCCCAGCACGAGCTGGAGCGTATGTTTGCCGGGGGGCAATTCGATGCGTGCTTCGGTCTGGCCGGCTCCGAAATGGAGATGCGACTTGTCCTGCGGGATCGGCTCCTTGGGATCGAGCGGGTCATTCACATCGATCAGCAAATGATGATGGCCGCTGTTCTGGAAATTATCGCCTGCATGAGTGACACCCATATTGCGCAAACCGAAACGACACCAGAACCCGCCCTTGATCACCGCTTTGTCCTGCGGCCACACGAAATAGAGGACCGCATCCTTCGGTGCGGACTTTCCTTGCGCATGGACTGCAAGGGGCGCCGTTGACAGCATGGCGGACAACACGATGAGCCCGGTGATCCTCATGAAGCAGCCTTTCCTTCGGGGGCGGTCTCAGGACGAAATGGCAATCCGGAAGCCGTGGGTCGGATATCGCACATTGGTGTCGTAGCCATCGCGGCTTGCGGGTCGGACGTAACGCGCATCGTTTTTCCAGGAGCCGGATCGAATGACGTGCGAGACGCAGTCGTTCTCGACCCATGGCGCGCCGTTCTGCGGGGCACCCTGATAGTTCTTGTGCCAGCAATCCTCTGTCCATTGATTGACGCCGCCACCCATATCGTAGAGCCCGAATGGATTTGGCTTCAGGCTGCCGAGCTTGAGCGGCTGTTCGGCGGCGGCGTCCGTGCAGTTCTTGCAATTGGCCATGCCGGGCTGGAGCTGATCGCCCCACCAGTATTTCGTTTGCGTGCCGCCACGCGCGGCATACTCCCATTCAGCTTCGCTCGGGAGCCGGAAGGCTTTTTGCGTTTCCTTCGCGAGCCATGCGACAAACTGCTTGGCATCGGTCCAGCTCACATCCGTGACCGGAATGTCGTCCCGCCCTGTCACCAGAAACGCGCATGCATTCGCAGCAGCGCACGCGTTCCATTCCCGAACCGAGACCGGATACTTGCTGATAGCGAAAGGCTTGATCGTGACCTGATGGACCGGCTTTTCCGATATGTCGTCATTGCTGCCCATCGCGAAGGTCCCGCCGGGGAGAGGGACCATGATGGGCTCTATGACCGGCTTTGGTGGTGCTGGCGGCGGGGGCGGGGCAGGCGTTACCGCCGGCGCAGGTTCAGGCCGGGCTTGCTTGGCGGCGGGCGCGGGCGCTGATCGGGTGCTTGCATTTCCTGTCTCTTGCGGAGGCGCCGCGGGAGCTGACGCCTGATTGCCGATTTCACCGCGCGGGTAAGCCCTCATGTACCAGACGCCGGCGCCTGCGAGAGCCAGCAGGATTGCGCAAAACGAAATGATCAGAACATGTTCACGCCGCTTCCGCGCCTTGTTGAATGCCGCGGGATCAGGAAGCACCCGGTAAACGCGCACAGGATCGGTAATGTTCTTGATCTTGCGGTCTCCAAGCGACTCGTAACCGCAGACGAGCTTGTGCTTGATCTGCTCGTAGATGCCACCCGAGATGTACACTTGGCCGGGGTCGGCGATCCCCTCGAGGCGCGCGGCGATATTGACGCCATCGCCGAAGACATCATTGGGCTCGATGATCACGTCTCCCAGATTGACCCCAATGCGATATTCGATCCAGGAGCTCTTTGGCAGCGCAGCGTTGCGCCCGATCATGCTTTGCTGGATGACGATGCCGCACCGAACGGCTTCGACCGGACTGTCGAATATCGCAATGAACCCATCGCCAGTCCTTTTGACGAGTTTGCCGTCGTGCTCGGCAATGCTCGGCTCGATGAGGTCACGCTCGATGCGTTTGACGCGCGCATGCGTTTCTTCCTCATCGAGTTCCATGAGGCGGCTATATCCGCAGATGTCCCCCACAACGATCGCCGCAAGGCGACGCGGCGTTCCGACGCGCGGGGCGGCGGGGTCCTTACCCCTGCCTGAACTGATGTCACGAATCTCGCCGCGCATGACTTCGCGCCTCTACAACGGACACACGAGGTTCACTAGCCGTTCGGCCGACCGTCATGACGCTACGCTCAACGTCTCCGTCAGACAATTAGCTGAAAACGCAAATTGGCTGATCCCGGAGGAGCCGCGCGGTAGCGAGATGACGACGTTCCTCGCATTCGCTGTATCGATATACCCGGCGCCGATAGAATAAGGCGGTAGCTACACAGGTTCTCAGTTCACCTGCCGCTCTTTCCCGACCCAATAGGGATCGCGCAACTGTCGTCGCAGGATCTTGCCCGACGCATTGCGTGGCAATGCTGCGATGAAGTCGATGGTCTTCGGCGCCTTGAATCCCGCGATGCGCTCGCGCGTGAACTTCATCAGTTCGGTTGCGCCGAGCTCCTTGCCGGGCTTCAGCACCACCACGGCCTTCACCGCTTCGCCCCATGTATCGTCGGGAATACCGATGACGGCAACTTCGGCGACATCCGGATGATCGCAGATCGCGCTCTCCACTTCGGCGGGATAGATGTTCTCGCCGCCGGAGATGATCATGTCCTTGATACGGTCGTGGATGTAGAGGAAGCCGTCTTTGTCGAGATAGCCGGCGTCGCCGGTGCGCAGCCAGTTGTCGCGGCCGAGCGTGCGCGCGGTGGCGTCCGGCAGATTCCAGTAGCCGACCATGTTGGACGCCGAGCGCGTCGCGATCTCTCCGACCTCGCCCATAGGCAGCTGTTTGCCGTCGACATCGAGGATGGCGATTTCGATTCCCGGTAGCGCCTTGCCGGCGGAACGCATGCAGTCGCGGCCCTCGACGTGATCTTCCGGGGCGAGCACCACGATGGTACCGGTGGTCTCGGTCATCCCGTACATCTGCACGAAGCCGCAGCCGAATACGCTGATGCATTCCTTGAGCAGGGCGGCAGGGATCGGCGATGCGCCATACATGATGTAGCGCAACTTGCTGAAATCCATCTCTCGCGCACGCGGCTGCCGCACGATGAACTGCATCGCTGCCGGCACCAGGAACAGTTTGCTGATGCCGTAGTCCCGGAAGAAATCGAGCACCTTGTTGGGATCGAACTCCCGCGCGATCACGCTCTTGGCGCCGTGATAGAGGCCGAACACCGCCCAGCCGACGCCGCCGATATGAAATACCGGCATCGCCACCAGCGAGACGTCGTCGGCGGTCCAGACATTCCAGTCAGGGTTCTCGTCGGTGCCGCCGATGCGCAGCAGTGACAGGAAATTCTGATGCGACAGCATCGCGCCTTTCGGCTTGCCTGTCGTGCCCGACGTGTAGAGCTGGATCGCGACATCGTCCTTGGTCATGGTGAGGTTCGGGTCGCGCTCGCTCTGTGCGTCGCGCCAGGCCGTAAAATCCTGCCACTCGGTTGCGCCGCCTTCCATGGTCATGACGATGCGCACGCCCGGCATTTGTGGCTTGAGGCTGCGGACGAGATCGACGAATTCCGGTCCGACGAACAGGACGCTTGCCTTGGCGTCGTCGACAATGAAGGCGATCTCCGGTCCGGCGAGCCGCCAGTTTACGGGTGCCGTCACCACCTTGGCCTTCACGGCGCCGGCAAGAAGTTCGATAAACAGATCGCTGTTCTTGCCGAGATAGGCGATACGTTCGTTCGGCTTGACGCCGAGCGCGATCAACCCGTTGGCGACGCGGTTGGCATTGTGATCGAGTGATCTGTAGCTGGTCTCGCGGCCCTCGAATACCAGAGCAATTGAATCGCCGCGCGTCTGTGCTTGCACGCGAATGACATCGGCCAGCGTGGCCGCTTCCGCAACGGACATGTGTCTCCCTCCCTTCGATTATTTTTAGTTACGGAGAGTGTGAGGGTGTCCGGGAGGGCTGACAAGATGAGAAAGGTGCTGCGGTGCGGTGAGACGTGCGCGGACTTCACCCGGCGTCGCGCGTCCTGCGCTGTTTTGCAAAATAGCGCGCGGGCGGCTCGCCGAAGGCGCGACGAAACATCGCGATGAAGTTGCTGGACGTGGCATAGCCGAGCGCTTCGGCGACATCCGCGACGGGTTCATTGGCGGCCAGCCGTTCCAACGCCAGCGTGAGACGCGCCTGCTGCCGCCACTGCGTGAAGCCCATGCCGGTCTCCGTCATGAAGATGCGACGTGCCGTTCGTTCCGACAGGCCAGCCCATTCGCCAAGCTCATGCAGCGTGCGCGCGTCATGCGGCCGCCGGATCAGCGCATTGGCGATACGCAAGGCGCGGATATCCGTCGGCATCGGCAGATGCAGCGGCTCCTGCGGCGCACCGCGGATTTCGTCGAGCAGCACGGCCACGACGCGCGTCTGCGCCGGCGTCAGCCGATCCGCATTCGTCCAACCCGCAGCGCGCCTGACGAGCGCGCGCAGCAGATCGCTGACACCCATGACGCAGGGCTGCGACGGCAATGTCCGGCTCGCGGCCGGCGTCAGGAGCACGCCCCATCCGCTCAGTACACCGCTCAGGGTCACCTTGTGATGGAGCCCGGGCGGCAGCCAGCCGATGCGCTGCGGCGGCAGTAGCCACGAGCCCTGTTTCGTGTGCAGGCGGATCAATCCGCTTTCGATACAGAACAACTGGCCGCGGCGGTGATGATGCCAGTCGAGTTCGCGGGTGCCGAGCCGAAATGCATCGCCGGGCTCATCGCTGCCCCAGATGGCGATTGCGGATGGTCCGTCGAGGCGCTCGGTGAGCGAGGTCATGATACCATGCCTTTTCAGAACCGCTCCAGCCTGGCCGGTTCTCATTATTTTGCGTCCGAATGTCGTTAACGGGTTTGAGCGACCGGGTCTATCTCCGCATGCAGATCAACGAACAGTCAGGAGACGACGATGAGCCTCGATAGCGGTGCCTTTCTCATTCACGATGTTGCGGCCTTCCCGATCGTGTGGGTCCGGCATGATGAGCTTCAGCCGGGAAGTGCGGCGCAGTGGGAGGTCGAGATGGACGATCTCATCGGCCGCAAGCAGCCTTTCGTCATGATCATGGCCAGTCATCATCATGATGAGGCGCATGAAGATCGCAAAGCGAGGGGGCTTTGGCTCAAGCGCAACAAAGCGACGCTCGCGCTGCTTTGCCGTGCCATCATTGCCGTCGAGCCGAATGCCGTCACACGCGTTCTCGTGGAGGCCCAGTCGGCACTTGCGACGAAGGCGTTCGGCATCAGTTCCGCGGTGGTCGCATCCGAAGACGAGGCCATGAGGGTTGCGCGCGAGCGGTTGCAGGTTGCGCGTTGATCAAAAAACAAAGCGAGGCCTCCCGCATGGGAGAGCCTCGCTGCCGGTCGAATTATTTTGCGGCCCTTACCCCCGCTGCGCCTTGTCCTTTTCGTTCTGCGCTTTGATGCTGTCGCGTGCCTGGATCCATTCGGCATCGGACCAGTCGCGCAGCTGATAGAAGTTGCCGCCCATGGCGAGCGCCTGCGCGCCGTCCATGGCGATGGTCTCGCCTGATATCCAGTCGCAGCCGCCGGAGATCAGAAACACCGCGAGGTTCTGCAGCTCTTCCATCTTGCCGACGCGGCCCATCGGGTTTTGCGCGCGGGTGCGCGCGCCGGCCTCGTCGCCGGGCTTGATGCGCTTGCTCATGCCTTCGGTGGGGATTTCGCCGGGCGCGATGGTGTTGAGGCGGATGCCGTAGCGGCCCCATTCGGTCGCCAGCGACATGGTCATGGCATGGATCGCCGATTTGCTCATGGCGGAGGGCACCACATAGGGGCTGCCATTGCGTACCCAGGTCACGGTGATCGAGACCACGTTGCCCGGCACCTTGTCGGCGATCCAGCGCCGGCCGACTGCATGGGTCATGTAGAATGTGCCGTGCATCACCGTGTTGGCGACCGCGTCGAAGCCGCGCGCCGACAGGTCCTGCGTCCGCGAGATGAAATTTCCGGCGGCGTTGTTGATCAGGTCGGTGAGGGGACCATCGGCCCAGATGCCTTCGATCATCGCATCGACCGCCGCGGCGTCGCGGATGTCGACGCCGTGGCTGGAGACCTTGCCGCCAAATTCCGCCATCAGCTCGGTTGCGGTCTCGTCGCATACAGCCTTGCGGCGACCGCAGATATGCACTTCGGCGCCGAGTTCGAGGAATTTCGCCGCCATCGATTTGCCGAGACCGGTGCCACCGCCGGTGACGAGGATTTTTCGGCCTGCGAGGAGCTGCTGATTGAACATGGGAGGGTCCTGCTTTAAGAGGATGCGGACGGGTTAATTAGTTGATTGACTAAACCCGATACCGCTTGCGTGTAAAGCGGGAAGAAAAACAAGTCTAGGAAGGAAACCACCCATGGAAGACCGCATCTCTGTGTCCATGACGGATGGCGTTGCCGATGTTCGGCTGGTCCGCGCGGACAAGATGAATGCGCTGGATGCGGCGATGTTTGCGGCATTGGTCGATACCGCCGAGCGCCTGAGCCACGAGAAGGGCCTGCGCGCGGTCGTGCTGTCCGGCGAGGGCCGGGCGTTCTGCGCCGGCCTCGACATGGGACGATTCGCCGCGATGAACGACAATGGTGGCGACGGTATCGGCGGCGCGCAGAAGCGCGACCTGGCGCTGCGCACCCACGGTCTTTGCAATCACTCCCAGCAGGCAGTGTGGGGCTGGCGCCAATTGCCGGTGCCGGTGATCGCCGCGGTTCATGGCGTTGCCTTCGGCGGCGGCTTCCAGGTCGCGCTCGGCGCCGACATGCGCTTTCTCGCGCCGGACACGCGCATGTCGGTCATGGAAATCAAATGGGGCCTCGTGCCTGACATGGCGGGCACGCCGATCCTCGCCAGCCTCGTGCGCGACGATATCCTGCGTGACCTCACTTATACCGGACGCATCTTCTCGGCACAGGAAGCCCTGAGCTACGGTCTCGCCACGCGCATCTGCGACGATCCGCGCGCCGAAGCACTGTCGGTTGCGCTGGAGATCGCGCAGAAGAGCCCGGACGCGATCCGTGCCGCCAAGCGCATGCTCAACAATCTGACGGTCGATCCCGGCCCGGCGCTGCTCGCCGAATCCGTCGAGCAGATGAAGCTGATGGGCGGGCCGAACCAGACCGAAGCCGTGCGCGCGAATATCGAGAAACGTGCGCCGAAATTTGTGGATTAGCCCGCGACGTTCTCAGCCGTCATTGCGAGCCCTGAGAAAGTTGGACTTCCAACTTTCTTTGGGCGAAGCAATCCAGAAAGTCACAAACGAAGACTGGATTGCTTCGTCGCAAGGGCTCCTCGCAATGACGGCGAAGAGTTCATCAAAAATCAAAAACAAAAATCCGGAAACGTATCCATGTCGACAAATTCCCTGTTTCAAGGCGTCATCTCAGGTGATCGCCGCCGCGGCTTTGCCGAACTGACCGAACGCGCGAGCCGCATCGCCGGCGGGTTGTCGCGGCTTGGCGTCAAGCAGGGTGACAGCGTCAGCATCCTGATGCGCAACGACACCGCGTTTCTCGAAGCGGCCTATGCGGTGGCGCAGCTCGGCGCTTACGGCGTGCCGGTGAATTGGCATTTCAAGCCGGAAGAGATCACTTATGTGATCAAGGACTCCGGCAGCAATATCCTGATCGCCCATGCCGACATGTTGCATCAGCTGCGCGAGGCGATCCCGCAGGGCATCGTGTCGCTGAGCGTGCCGACGCCGCCGGAGATCGTCGCGAACTACAAGGTCGATCCCGCACGGCTCGGCACCCCGGACGGCGCCGTCGATCTGGAGAGCTGGCTGACCGAACAGGCGCCCTATGACGGCCCCGCGCTGCCGCAGCCGCACAACATGATCTACACGTCGGGCACCACCGGCCATCCAAAGGGCGTGCGCCGTTTCGCGCCGACGCCTGAGCAGGCGGCGTCCGCCGACCAGATGCGTGCACGCGTCTATGGCCTCAAGCCCGGTGCACGCGCCTTGCTGCCCGGACCGCTCTATCACTCGGCGCCCAATGCCTTCGCGCTGCGGGCAGGGCGGCTTGGCGGCGCGCTGGTGCTGATGCCGCGCTTCGATCCTGAAGAATTCCTGCGCGTGGTGCAGGACGAGAAGATCGACACCATCTTCATGGTGCCGACCATGTTCATCCGCCTGATGAAGCTGCCGGAGGACGTCCGCAAGAAATACGACATGTCGTCGCTGCGCCACATCATCCATGCCGCCGCGCCGTGCCCCGCCGATGTGAAGACTGCGATGATCGACTGGTGGGGACCGGTGATCTACGAATTCTACGGCTCCACCGAATCCGGCGCGGTGACCTTTGCGAATTCCGAAGACGCGTTGAAGAAGCCGGGTACTGTCGGCAAGATCGCGTCCGGCGCCGAACTGCGTTTTCTCGGCGATGACGGCGAGATTCTGCCTCAGGGCGAGATTGGCGAGATTTATTCGCGCATATCAGGCAATCCGGATTTCACCTATCACAACAAGCCCGAAAAGCGCGCCGAGATCGACCGCGACGGCTTCATCACCTCGGGCGATGTCGGCTATCTCGATGCCGACGGCTATGTCTTCATCTGCGATCGCAAGCGCGACATGGTGATCTCCGGCGGCGTCAATATCTATCCCGCCGAAATCGAAGCCGCACTGCATGCCGTGCCCGGTGTGCATGACTGTGCAGTGTTCGGTATTCCCGACGAGGAATTCGGCGAGTCCCTGATGGCGGTGATCGAGCCGCAGCCCGGCGTGGTGCTTGACCTGGCGACGGTGCGTGCGGACCTCAAGAAGGCGCTGGCCGACTACAAGGTGCCGAAGCAGATGGAGATCCAGTCGAACTTGCCGCGAGAAGACTCCGGCAAGATCTTCAAGCGGAGGCTACGCGATCCCTATTGGGCAAAAGCGGGACGGACGATCTAGGAGGACGATGATGCGCGTGGCAATGATTGGAAACAAACTTGCCGCGCAGATCGCGGCAATCACGCTTCTGATGGCGGCGTTTGCCGGTCCTGCAGTTGCCGTCGACCTCGAGCCGAAGCAGATCCTCGCGCCATCCGGTAAGCTGCGTGTCGGGCTCTATCCGGGAACACCGACGTCTATTCTCGTATCGCAAACCGAAGGCCCGCGTGGTGTCGGCTACGATCTCGGCAAGGAGCTCGCGCGGCAATTGGGCGTGCCCTATGAGCCGGTGGTGTTCTCCAGGAATGCCGAGGTTCTCGAAGCGGTGAAGACAGGCGCCGTCGATGCCGCTTTCACCAATGCGTCGGCCGCGCGTGCGAACGACATGGATTTCGGCCCGTCTTATCTGGAAAGTGATCTTGGCTATCTCGTCGCGAAAGAGTCCAGGGTTGCGGGGCCCGATGATGTCGATGTCAAAGGCGTCCATGTCGGCGTCACCGCCGGAAGTTCATCCGATGCGGTGCTGTCGCGCGATTTGAAGAATGCCGAAGTCGTCCGCGTGCCGGCCATCAGGCTTGCGCCCGGCCTGCTGATGGCCGGCAGCATCGATGTGTTTGCCACCAACAAGGCGACACTGTTTGAACTCGCAGAACAGGCGCCGGGGGCGAAGGTGCTGGAGGGACGCTGGGGCGTCGAGCGGCATGCCATCGCGATCCCCAAGGGGCGCGACGAGGGGATGGCATTTGTCCGCAAATTCACCGAGGATGTGAAGGCGCAGGGACTGGTCGACGCGGCCATCGGACGGTCCGGACTGCGCGCTGCGACCACAGCCAAGTAGCCATATCAAGTAGCAACGACACGAGATTGTTGCGCGATATTACAAGAGGGACGACCACCCATGCCCGTGTCTTTGCCTGCGCCCATGAAACTGGCCATCGCCACGGCGGCTGCACTGCTGTCTTTCGCCAGCCCGTCGCTGCATGCCCAGACGTTTCCCAGCAAGCAGGTGACGATCCTCGTACCCTATGCGGCAGGCGGCGCGGTCGACGTGCTGGCGCGGACCTTTGCGCAGTCGCTGTCGAAGACCTGGGGGCAGCAGCCGGTGGTGGACAACCGTCCGGGTGCCGGCGGGATCATCGCCTCGCAGGCCCTCGCGAAGTCGCCGCCCGATGGCTATACGCTGATCCTTGTGGCATCGGGCCATCCGCTCAATCAGTTCTTCTATCCAAAGCTGCCCTACGACACGTTCAAGGATTTCACCGCGATCAGCGAAGTCGCCTATTCGCCGCTGGCCATCGTGGTGTCCAAGGACAATCCGGCAAAGAACCTGCAGGAATTGCTGGCGCAGGCGAAAGCCAAGCCGGACTCTTTGTCCTACGGCATGTCGGGCAATGGCACCTCGGCGCATCTCGCCGGCGAATTGTTGAACCACATGGCCGGCACGAAAATCGTCTCGATTCCCTACAAGGGCGGTGCGCCTGCGCTCACCGCGGTGATTGCCGGCGACATTCCCATGAGCATCAATCCGCTGCCCGAGATCGTCGGTCAGCTCGAAGGCGGCGCGGTGCGTGCCGTGGCGGTGACGACGGCGACGCGCTCGGCGGCGCTGCCCAATGTGCCGACGGTCGCCGAATCCGGTGTCGCCGGTTATGATACGGCGGTGTGGTGGGGATTCCTCGGACCTGCCGGCATGCCGGCCGATGTCGTGGCGAAGATCCATGCAGATCTGGTGACGGCGCTGAAGGATCCGGTGGTGCTGGCGGCGCTGAAGAAGATCGATGCCACGCCGGTCGGCTCCTCGCCCGCAGATTTCGACAAGTTCATGCATGCCGAAGCGGACAAATGGGGGCCGGTGCTGAAGGCGGCAAACATCAAGGTCCAGTAGGTAATATGACTGAACGTTCGAACCAGTGGCACGTCGGCCTGATCGGCTATGGCGAAGTGGGGCGCATTCTCGCGGAAGACCTGCGCGAGCAGGATATCCGCGTCAGCGCCTATGATCTCAAACTCGACGGCGCAGATGTCGGGGCGCTGCGCGACCATGCCGAGACCCATGGTGTCACGCTCGCATCCTCGCATGCCGATCTCGCCTCACGTGCGGATTTCATCGTCTGTGCGGTGACCGCAAGCCAGACAGTGCCGGCGGCGCAGGCCTGCGTGCCCGGTCTGAAGCCGCAGGCGTGGTTTCTCGATTTCAATTCGGCATCGCCCGGCGCCAAGCAACGAGCCGCGGCACTGATCAACGGCGCAGGTGGCCGCTATGTCGAGGGCGCGGTCATGACCTCGATCCCGCCATACCGCATCAGGGTGCCGCTGCTGCTCGGCGGCACCGGCGCGCGCGATCTCGCGCCGCTGCTCAATGCCATCGGCTTCGATGCGCAAGTCGCCAGTGACAGGCTTGGCGTCGCCTCGGCCACCAAAATGTGCCGCAGCATCATGATCAAGGGCCTCGAGGCCATGGTGATCGAGAGCTTCACCACCGCACGCGCCTATGGCGTCGAGGACGCCGTGATCGCCTCGCTGGTCGAGACGTTTCCGAGCATCGACTGGGAGAAGCAGGGCGCCTATTTCTTCCAACGTGTCATCGAACACGGCCGCCGCCGCAGCGAGGAAGTCCGCGAGGTCGCCGAGACCGTGCGTGAGATCGGCCTCACGCCATGGTCGGCGGAGGGGACGGCCGAGCGGCAGGGCTGGGTCGCCGATCTCGCCGATGACGGGCTGTTCGGCACCAAGGGCGAGGCGGGTTTCGCGCGCAGCGCGGACTGGCGCACCGAGGCGGATCGGATCTTAGGTAAGGTAAAGCCACGAAGCTGAGTTCCGGGACACTGCTGGGCGCTGCAACTTCGTCTTGCGTCGCAGCATGACTTGCGACCAAATGGGGCGCCGGCAACTTCCTGGAGCGTCCTTGTGTCCCTGACCCTGTCCACCGAAGAACCCGTATCCCAGCGCGGTGACGATCCTGCTCACCAGGAGGCCGATGCCCGGCTGCGCGAGGACATCCGGCTGCTCGGCCGCATCCTTGGCGACACCGTGCGCGATCAGGAAGGCGAGGCGGTATTCGCCCTCGTCGAAAACATCCGTCAGACCTCGGTCCGTTTTCACCGCGACGAAGACAAGCTGGCGCGGCGCGAACTCGAAGCCATTCTCGACGGCATGTCGATCGCCGAGACCGTGCGCATCGTTCGCGCCTACAGCTATTTCTCCCATCTCGCCAATATCGCCGAGGACCAGAACAACATCCGCCGGATGCGAGCGCAGCGCGCGAATGCGGCCAACGCATCGGGCACGCTGGCCCATGCGGTGAAGCGCGCGCGCGAAGCCGGCATCGATGCGGCGCTGCTCAGCAAGTTCTTCGGACAGGCGCTGATCAGTCCGGTGCTGACAGCGCATCCCACGGAAGTGCGCCGCAAGAGCACCATCGACCGCGAAATGGAAATCGCGGCATTGCTGGACCGGCGCGAGCGCATGCAGCTCACCGCCGAGGAGATTGAGGCGTCCGAGGAACAGTTGCGCCGCGCCGTCGTCACCCTGTGGCAGACCAATCTGCTGCGCCGGAGCAAGCTGACGGTGCTCGACGAGGTCGCCAACGGATTGTCGTTCTACGACTACACGTTCCTGCGCGAAGTGCCGCGGCTGCATTGTGTGCTGGAAGACAGCCTGCGCGCGCAGGGCGGCGCTGCCGAACTCGGCTCGTTCCTGCGCATGGGCAGCTGGATCGGCGGCGACCGCGACGGCAATCCGTTCGTCACGGCAGATGTGATGCGCGGCACCATGATGCTGCAGAGCAGGCGCGCCTTCAGCTTCTATCTCGACGAACTTCACGCGCTGGGCGCAGAGCTGTCGATGGCGGCGCATCTCGCCGATGTCTCCGATGAGCTGCGCGCATTGGCCGAACGCTCCCCTGATCCATCGCCGCACCGCGCCGGCGAGCCCTATCGTCTGGCGATCTCCGGCGTCTATGCCCGCATGGCGGCAACGGCCCATGCGCTCGAATTGCCGAACCGCCGCGCGGCCGTGGGCGATGCCCCGGCTTACGCATCGGCGCAGGAGTTCAAGGCCGATCTCGACGTGCTCGATCGCTCGCTGATCGCTGATAATTCCGCTGTCATCGCCCGCGGCCGGTTGCGGCAATTGCGCCGCGCGGTGGATTGTTTCGGCTTCTATCTCGCCAGTCTCGATATCCGGCAGAACTCGGCGGTGCATGAGCGCACCGTCGCCGAACTGATCGACGCCGCGATGCCCGGCACGTCCTATCTCGCGCTCGGCGAGGAAGCGCGCATCGCGCTGCTGACGAATGAATTGAAGAACGCGCGGCCGCTCGGCTCGCTGTTCGTCAAATACAGCGACGAGACGCTGGGTGAACTAGCGCTGTTCCGTATGGCGGCGCAGGTCCACGCGAAATTCGGCGCGGCGGCGATCCCTCAATGCATCATCTCCATGTGCAAGGGCGTCTCCGACATGCTCGAAGTCGCGGTGCTGCTGAAGGAAGTCGGGCTCGTCGATTGCTCCGGCCGCAGCGGCATCAATATCGTGCCGTTGTTCGAAACCATCGAGGATCTGCAGGCCTCTGCAGCCATCATGGACCGCATGTTCTCGCTGCACGACTATCGCAAGCTGGTCGACAGCCGCGGCGCGGTGCAGGAAGTCATGCTCGGCTATTCCGATAGCAACAAGGATGGCGGCTTCGTCACATCCGGCTGGGAACTGTACAAGGCCGAGATCGAGCTCATCGAAGTGTTCGAGCGGCATCACATACGGCTCAGGCTGTTCCATGGCCGCGGCGGCTCTGTGGGCCGCGGCGGTGGCCCGAGCCACGATGCGATCCTGGCGCAGCCCGGCGGCGCGGTGGACGGCCAGATCCGCATCACCGAACAGGGCGAGATCATCTCCAGCAAATATTCCAACGCCGAAGTCGGCCGCAACAATCTGGAAATCCTCGCCGCTGCAACGCTGGAAGCAAGCCTGCTGGCGCCAAAGCACAGCGCGCCGCGCCGCGAATATCTCGAAGCCATGGAGGAGATTTCCGAACTGGCCTTCAAGGCCTATCGCGGGCTGGTCTATGAGACCGAAGGCTTTGTCGATTACTTCTGGGAATCCACCGTCATCAACGAGATCTCGACGCTGAACATCGGCAGCCGTCCGGCCTCGCGCAAGAAGACCCGCGCCATCGAGGATCTCCGCGCCATCCCCTGGGTGTTCTCCTGGGCGCAATGCCGGTTGATGCTGCCGGGCTGGTACGGTTTCGGCAGCGCCATCGATGCCTGGCTCGCCAATCATCCCGACAAGGGCATGGCCTTCCTGCAGGAGATGCACCGCGAATGGCCGTTCTTCCGCACGCTGCTGTCCAACATGGACATGGTGTTGGCCAAGAGCTCCATCGCCATTGCCTCGCGCTATGCCGAGCTTGTCGCCGACCAGAAGCTGCGCGAGACCATCTTCGGCCGCATCCGCGGCGAATGGCATCTGTGCATCGAGACGCTGCTGGATATTATGGAGCAGGAGCGCCTGCTGCAAAACAACCCGCTGCTCGACCGCTCGATCCGCAATCGCTTCCCGTATCTCGATCCGCTCAACCACGTGCAGGTCGAGTTGCTGAAAGAGCACCGTGCAAATAATCCGGACGAGCAGGTGCTGCGCGGGATTCAGCTGACGATCAACGGCATCTCGGCGGGGCTCAGGAATAGCGGATAGGGGGAGCGCGCAGATGTGAGTGGCCTCCCTCCCCCTTGCGGGGAGGGTCGGCCGAACGAGGCGATGCGACGCATCGCCGAAGTGGAGGCCGGGTTGGGGGTGCCACAGGCGCCGTCGCTTGTGGCACCCCCAACCCGTCACGTTTGCTCGCTCCGCTCGCAACGCGCCACCCTCCCCGCAAGGGGGAGGGTGAAGAAAGCCCTCAACAGAAATGCGCGCCCTGCGTTTCCACATAGACCGCATAGAGTGACTGACTTGCCGTCATGAACAGCCGGTTGCGCTTCTTGCCGCCGAAACACACGTTCGCGCAGGTCTCCGGCAGCTTGATTTGGCCGATGCGCTGGCCGTCCGGCGCGAAAATCTGCACGCCGTCATAGCCCTCGCCAACCCAGCCGGCGCCGACCCAGATATTGCCCTCGGTATCGACGCGGAGTCCGTCAGGGAAGCCGGACTTGCCATCCAGCGTCATGTCGATCAGCGGCTTTGCATTGCTGAGCTTGCCGCCGTCGACGTCGTACTGCCACACCACATTCTTGGCATTGGGATAATGCGTGATGCCGGTGTCGCAGACATAGAGCTTCTTGTAATCCGGACTGAAGGCGAGCCCGTTCGGCTTGAACGGATCGTCCGCGACCTTGCTGATCTGGCCGCTCGTAGGATCGATGCGATACACCGCTTCCTTCTGGTGCGGTTGCGTGACGCCCGCCGCTGCGCGTTGTCCTTCATAGAGATTGATGGCGCCGTAACCGGGATCGGTGAACCAGATCGCCTTGTCGATCGGATTGACTACCATGTCGTTCGGCCCGTTCAGCGGCTTGCCGTTTGCTTGTTCAGCCAGCGTCGTGACGCTGCCATTGTGCTCGAAGCGGACAAGGCGCGTGCGCTGCGCGGAAAGCTGGCGGCCCTCTGTGTCGAACGAATTTCCGTTGCTCTCCTCGGATGGATAGCGGAAGCGCTCGGAGATGTGGCCGTCATCGTCGAGATAACGCAACTGGCGATTGGCGGGAATGTCGCTCCAGATCAGATACTGACCCTGTGCATTCCACGCCGGTCCCTCCGCCCACAGGCAGCCCGTATAGAGCCGCTTGATGACGGTGTTCCCGACTCTCGCCTTGAAGCGATTGGCGTCGATGACGACGATATCGGGATCGGGATAGCGTTGCGGTTCCGCGCCGCGACCGAAATTTCGCGCAAGAGCATCAGGCGCGATCAGCGTCGTCGCTGCCAATGCAGCGGCGCTGCCTAGGATATTTCTGCGACTGAGTGAGTTGGATGGTGCGGCGGGTTGAGCTGCGTCGTTCGCGTCGAGCTGAGTTGGCATCGTCGTCCTCCCGGCTTTTCTGGTTTGCTCCAGTTATTGCCAGCAGTCTAAATACCGTTGCGACGGCGATGCTACACAATTCGATGCTGCCGCGCGGTCATGGCGGTGCACAAGCGCGCATCGCAGCGCAGTGAACGTTTTGATAGTTCCATGCGACCAACACCAAAGCTCTCATTTGATGCGCGGTTCCCCATGTCGTTGTTTCGCTGTCACATATGTGTTGCAGTCGCTTCTGCAGCATTGCTGTTCGCCACATCATTGTCAGCACACGCGGATAATGGATGTCGCCCGCCGATGGATCAGCGGATGATCGCAGGCTGTAGCGATATCATCGATCGTCCCGGCGCAACGGATGCCGAGCGCTCCGAAGCGCTTCGCCTTCGCGCCATCGGGAACTTCGAACTCGGCCATATGGAGGCGGCGCGCGCGGATTTTACTGCGTTCATCGCACTCAATCCTGATTTTGCGAAAGGCTATGGCGCGCGCGCCATGGTCCACAACCGCCTCGACGAATTCGATCTGGCTATCGCGGATGCTAACAAGGCGATCGCCCTCGATCCCACTTACTCCTCGGGCTTCGGCTCGCGGGCGAGCGCCTATGAATCCAAGGGCGATTTCGTGCGGGCGCGCGCCGACTATGACAAGGCGATTCGCCTGCAGCCGGGCAATTCGTCCTACCACCGCGGACGCGGAATGTTGCGGAAGAGATTGGCCGACATCGATGGCGCGATCGCGGATTTCTCGGAAGCCATCCGCCTCGATCCGAAAGACTATGCGGCGTTTGCATTGCGCGGCAACAGCCGTGCCGCTAAGAAAGACTACGAGAGGGCGTTGGCCGACTATGACGCTGCGCTACAGATCGAGCCCGGCGACAGCTATGCCCACCGTGGTCGCGCCGACATCAGGATTCGACGCGGCGACAATGACGGCGCGATCGCGGATTTCGATGTCGTTCTGGCCGGCAATCCGAACGACGTCGGCGCCCATGTTGACCGCGGCATCGCCTTCGCGCGCAAGGGCGATTTCGCCGGCGCGATCCCGGACCTGGATGCGGCGCTGAAGCTGAGGCCGGATGATCCCGACACCCGCAACCGGCGGTCGCATATGAACTTCATCGAGGGACATTTCGCCGAGGCTGCCGCCGATTTCGGCGACGTGGTCGAGAAGACGCCGGAATACGAGCTGGGCAAGCTGCTACGCTACATCGCGCGGGCGCGCAGCGGCGACAACGACATCGGCGAGCTGAAACGCAATACCGACAAGCTCGATCGCAAGGGCTGGCCATGGCCGATGGTCGCGGTCTATCTCGGCCAGATGAGTCGGGAGGAGATGCTCGCCAAAATGAAGAACATGCGGCTGGAGGACGACTTCGGCGATTGCGGCGTGTCGTTCTATCTCGGCCAGTATCTGATGGTGAAGCACAAGCCGCAGGAGGCGCTGCCCTATCTGAAACAGGCAGCTGAAGTGTGCCGGGGCGATGGCGAATTCGAGCGTGACGCGGCTCGCGCCGAGCTCAGGCGGCAGCAGGCGGCGCGCTGATCAATAAAAAAGGGGCAGCGTTGGCACTGCCCCTTTTTTGACGTTTGCCGGCAAGCGCGCTCAGACCTCGTGCTTGTCCGAAGCGAAGATCGCGATGAGCGTGATCGTCGCGGCGGCGAGCACGTAATAGCCGATGTAAGCGAGACCGTAATTTGCCTGCAGCCAGGTGGCGATATAGGGCGCCAGTGAGGCGCCGAAGATGCTCGCCAGATTGAACGTCATCGACGAGCCGGTATAGCGTACGGCGGTCGGGAACGGTGCCGCCAGCGCGGCGCCGATCAGGCCATAATTGACGCCGAAGATCGCCAGACCGATCAGCGCGAAGGCATAGATGCCCGCCACGCCACCTGACAGCAGCGGTGCCAGGAAAAACGAGAACACGATCACCATCAGGCAATTGGTGATCAGGAGCGTGCGGCGACCGATCTTGTCCGCGAGCAGGCCGGCCAGGATGTTGGTGGTGCCGAAAGCGACGGCGCCGGCAATCTGCACCTTGAGCGCATCGAGCAACGTCATCTTCACGACGCCGACATTGTAG
The DNA here is from genome assembly GCF_021044645.1 of Tardiphaga sp. 37S4. Lineage (NCBI taxonomy): Bacteria > Pseudomonadati > Pseudomonadota > Alphaproteobacteria > Hyphomicrobiales > Nitrobacteraceae > Tardiphaga > Tardiphaga sp. 37S4. The sequence goes on from NZ_CP088008.1 coordinate 1,275,296, forward strand.
GACAACAGATAGGCCGTGCAGACATAGAAGAACACGAAGGTCATCAGGCCGACCAGCGTGCCGAGCACGAGGCTGCGCTTGTGCTTGCGCAGCAGCTCCATGCTGGGGACGGCAACGCGCTCAGCCTTCTCGATGGCCTTCTGGAATTCCGGCGTCTCGGTGATCGACAGGCGCACCCACAATCCGATGGCGATCAGCACGATGGAGGCGAGGAACGGCACGCGCCACGCCCAGCTCAGGAACGTTTCCGGCGAGACGAAATGCAGCAGGATGTAGAACGTGCCCGACGACAGGAACAGCCCGAGCGGCGCACCGAGTTGCGGGAACATGGCGTACCAGTTGCGCTTGCCCTCCGGCGCGTTCTCGGTGGCGAGCAGCACCGCGCCGCCCCATTCACCGCCGAGACCAAAGCCCTGGCCGAAACGGCACAGCACCAGCAGAAGCGGTGCTGCGAGGCCGATCTGCGCGTGAGTCGGCAGCAGGCCGATCAGCACGGTCGAAATGCCCATGGTCAGCAAGGCTGCGACCAGCGTGGTCTTGCGGCCGACGCGATCGCCGAAATGGCCAAACACGACGGCGCCGAACGGACGCGCAAAGAACGCGATCGAGAACACCGCGAAGGACGCGAGCAGCGCGGCGGTGTCGTTGCCGGCCGGGAAGAACAGTTTTGGAAACACCAGCACCGCGGCGGTGGCATAGACGTAGAAGTCGAAGAATTCGATCGTGGTGCCGATCAGGCTCGCCAGCAGAACGCGGGCGGGGGAATTCAGCGGCTTGGAATGCGGCATGGCCGCGGAGGGCATCGCGCCCGCGTGATCTGTCATGATGTTCGTCCAGCAAATGCGGTTTCGTCCGCACATGCGTGACGTCAAACCCGTTGATTGCTGGTGACATAGCCGGTCTTGGCCGGCGTTTGAATTCTTTATGACGAAATTAGCGCGATCTCGGGTCAGATAAGACCGCTATGCATAGCTATTTGAGTAATATTGTTTCGTTTTAAATTCTGGGTTGTAGAAATCGGCTCGCGGGACTGATGCTCCCGCGAGCCGATTAGACGCTTAGACCGGATCCCAGCTGAAAATGTCAGCCGAACGGTCGAGCTTGTAGAACGACGACTTCAGCGCCGGCATGCCGTGCTCGGCAAGGGTCTGCGGGGTCCAGCCTTCGGCGCGGTGGATGGAGCGTAGCGGGCGCGACTGGCCCATCAGGAAGATCTCGTTCATGCGGGCGGCAAAGATCTGTCCGGAGATTTCCTTGGCGTCGTCGGAGAGCAGATGCGCCACCAGCGGTGCAATCTTTTCCGGACCCATGCGCTGCATGCGCTCGACGCGGGCCTTCTCGGCTTCGGTCTCGGTCGGGATGCTGCCGATCATGCGGCTCCAGGCGAAGGGCGAGACGCAGTTCGAATTGACGCCGAAGCGTCCCATGTCGAGCGCGATGGACTTCGACAGGCCGACGATGCCCAGCTTGGCGGCCGAGTAGTTGGCCTGGCCGAAATTGCCGATCAGGCCGGAGGTCGAGGTGAAGTGCACGAACGAGCCGGAGTTCTGCTCGCGGAAGTAACGTGCGGCGGCGTGCGAGGTGTAGAACGAGCCCATCAGATGGACCTTGATCACCATCTCGAAGGCATCGATGGACATCTTGTGGAAGATCGCGTCGCGCAGAATGCCGGCATTGTTCACCACGCCGTCGATCTTGCCGTAGGTGTCCACGGCCTGCTTGATGATCTTGCTGGCCGGGATCGCTTCGGCGACCGACTCGAAGTTGGCAACGGCGGTGCCACCGGCTGCTTTGATTTCCTCGACGACCTGTTCGGCCGGTGCCGCGCCGTCGCCGCCCGAACCGTCGGTGCCGACGCCGGGATCGTTGACGACGACCTTGGCGCCTTCAGCGGCGCAGAGCAGCGCGATGCCCCGGCCAATGCCGCGGCCCGCGCCGGTGACGACAATGACCTTGCCGTCGAGTGATTTGGTAGATGCCATGTGGTTTTCCTTTTGGTGGTGTGATTGATGTTTTCTAACCTCTCCCCGCTTGCGGGGAGAGGTCGTCCCGGCGAAGCCGGGGCGGGTGAGGGGGACTATCCGCAAGCTCGGAGCAAGCGGATAGTCCCCCTCATCCGTCTCGAACGCGCTTCGCGCATTCGAGCCACCTTCTCCCCGCAAGCGGGGAGAAGGCACCGCGTTTACTTCTCGTTCGTAAAAATCACCGTGCCCGACGCGGCGAACATGCCGCCGACGCCGTGACAGACTGAAATCTTCGCGCCCGGCACCTGCGCCGGTGCGATGCCGCGCATTTGTCGCACGCTCTCCTGCAGCGCATACATGCCGTACATGCCGGAATGCATATAGCTGAGGCCGCCGCCATTGGTGTTCATCGGCAGCTTGCCGCCGGGGCGGGTGTTGCCGTCGGCAATGAACTTGCCGGTCTCCTCATGCGGCATGAAGCCGAGATCGCCGAGACCATACAGCGGCAGATGCGCGAAGGCATCGTAGATCATCAGGTGATCGACGTCCTTGTGCGTGATCCCTGCCTCGCGGAACGCAGTCGGCCCGGCCACGGTGAAGGCGCGCGATGAATCGAAGGTCTTCATCTGGCTGACCATCGGCGTTTCCACGCTCTCGCCGGTGCCGAGAATATAGACCGGCTTGTTCGGGAAATCCTTGGCGCGATCGGCCGAGGTCAGGATCAGCGCACCGCCGCCATCGGTGACGAGGCAGCATTGCAGGATGCGGAACGGATAGGCGATCATCTTCGAGTTCAGCACGTCCTCGACCGTGATCGGCGCCTTCATCATCGCGCGCGGATTCTTCGCGGCCCATTCGCGCTGGAACACGGCGACCGAGGCAATCTGCTCATGCGTGATGCCATGCGTCTTCATGTAGCGCAGCACCGGGATCGGGAACATGCTGGGCGGACCGTAGACGCCGTAAGGCGCCTCGAACTGGCCTTGCAGGCTGTCGGCCGGAATCGAGCGCGGCAGTTTGCCGATCATCGACTTGCCGCTTTCGGCGTGCGTGATCAGAACCGTCTTGCACAGGCCGGCCTCGATCGCCGCGGCCGCGTGGCGAACATGCAGCATGAACGAGCAACCGCCCACGGATGTACCGTCGACCCAGGTCGGCGTGATGCCGAGATAATGCGCGATCTGCTGCGGTGTCTCGACGGCTGTGGCGATGCCGTCGATGTCGGACAGTTTCAGCCCGGCATCCTTGATGGCGTTGAGCGCCGCATCCGCGTGAAGCTGGAGCTGCGACATGTTCGGGATGACGCCGAGCTCGGTGGTCTCGGCTGCGCCGACAACGGCGACTGCGTTTCTGCGCATGATCTCAGCCCTTCGCCGGACGGAATACGGGGAGGGTGATGGCGTCGTCGAGCTTCTCGAAGGCGACCTCGAGCTTCATGTCGAGTTCGAGCGCTTCGGGCGTCTGCGGGCAATCGATGATGTTGCTCATCAGCCGCGGACCTTCCTCAAGCTCGACCACGGCAATCGCGTAAGGCGGCGTGAAGCCCGGCGCAGCGGGGCGATGATTGATGACGTAGCTGTAGAGGAAACCCTTGCCCGAGGCCTTGAACACCGACACCTTGCGCGAGGCGCAGCCGGGGCAGAACGGTCGCGGCGGAAAATACACATTGCTGCAATCGTCGCAGCGCTGCAGGCGGAGTTCGCCGGCTTTGGCGCCGTCCCAATAATGCTGGGTTTCCGGTGTCGGTTTCGGCCGCGCGCGGGCTGGTTCAGCCATGTGTCGTGTTCTCTCCCTTGGACGGGGATTTGGCCCCGTTCGTTGTCCTCTGGATGGACATTCCACATTCCACCGGGGGCGGTCCAGCGCGCGTGCTGCATGGCCGTATCTGCTCACTGCGGGACGACGTGGAATTCCGGTTGAAATACGTGCGAGGCTTGTCCCGCTGCAACCAGGCAGGGTAGGTTGGTACGGATGGTTCAGGGAGTATGACGTGAAGCTGCGCGAGATCGCCCATTCCCGCACAGGTGACAAAGGCAACATTTCCAACATCTCGGTAATTGCCTTTGACGCAAAGCTATATCCGTTGATAGTATCCCAGGTGACCGCCGCGCGCGTGAAGGCCCTGTTTGCGGGCATCGTCGCGGGCGAGGTGGTCCGCTACGAGCTGCCCAATCTCGCAGCGTTGAACTTCGTGATGGATCAGGCGCTTGGCGGCGGGGTGACGCGATCGCTCGCGCTCGATGCGCATGGCAAATCGCTCAGCTCCGCGCTGCTCGATCTGGAAATCGAGGACACTTTCGGCGATACCGACCGGGCGCCGTGACCACCTGCGGGTCCGGCAAGACACACAGGATGCCGCGACCATGAGCAACGACTTCCACCAGACCGCACCGACCCTCGCCAGCCTGGCCGACGACCTCGCCGCCGGCCGCACCACCTCGCGCAAACTGGTCGAAGCCTGTCTGGCCAAAATCGCCGATCCGAACGGCGAGGGTGAGCGCACCTTCATCCATGTCGACAAGGATGCGGCTCTGGCCGCCGCCGATGCCATGGACGCGCTGCGCAAGGCCAATGCCGCGCCGTCGCGCTTCGCCGGCATTCCGGTCTCCATCAAGGACCTGTTCGACATCAAGGGTCAGGTGACCCGCGCCGGTTCGCGCGCGCTGGACGATTCCGCGCCGGCCGATGCCGACGCGCCCACCGTCGCGCGTCTGCGCCGCGCCGGCTTCGTGGTGATCGGCCGCACCAACATGGTCGAATTCGCCTATTCGGGCATCGGCACCAATCCGCATTACGGCACGCCCAAAGGCGCGTGGAAGCGCGAGGTTGGCCATGTGCCCGGCGGCTCGTCCTCCGGCGCCGCCGTTTCCGTGCTCGATGCCATGGCGCATGCGGCGTTGGGTACCGACACCGGCGGTTCCTGCCGCATTCCGGCGGCCTTCAACGGCATCGTCGGCTACAAGCCGACCCAGCGCCGTGTGCCGCTCGATGGCGCGGTGCCGCTGTCCTTCACCCTCGACAGTATCGGTCCACTCGCACGCTCGGTTGCCTGCTGCGCGGCCATGGATGCGGTGCTCGCCGGCGAGCCCGAATTTGAGCTTACCCCGCGCCCCATCAAGGGCATGCGTCTCGCTGTGCCGACGACGCTGGCGATGGACGATCTCGATCCCGTCGTGGCCACCGCTTTCGAGCGTGCGCTGAAGAAGCTCGCCGACAAGGGCGCGATCATCGAGCGCATCGAGGTGCCAGAATTCAACGACATCGCACCGATGAGCACCAAGGGCGGCTTTACGGCTGCTGAATCCTATGCCTGGCATCGCTATCTCCTGGCCAGCAAGGGTGACGTCTATGATCCCAGAGTCGCGCTGCGCATCCAGCGCGGCGAGACCCAGAACGCCGCCGACTATCTCGACCTGCTGCCGATGCGCCGTTCGTTGATCGCGCGCACCGAAAAGCGTATCGCGCCTTACGATGCGCTGGTGCTGCCGACCTGCGCGATCACGCCGCCGCCGATTGCCGACATGGAAGACGACAAGGTGTTCTCCAAGCAGAACCTGATGGCGCTGCGCAACTGCACGCTGATCAACATGATCGACGGCTGCGCCATCTCGCTGCCGATCCACGCCAAGGACGAAGCCCCTGTCGGCCTGATGCTGGCAGCCGCCGGCGGCTCCGACCGTCGCATCTTCGAACTCGCCGCGGGCATTGAAACCACCGTTCGCGGTTAATCTCTGAAACCTGAGGATACACGCATGACCACCGAGATCGCGTTCACGCTGGACGCAAAAGGCACCAAGTCGCCGCTGACGCTCAAGATCACGCAGGGCGTCATCGCCGGCTGGACCGGCCGCGATCCCGTCGCACGCGATCATCACATCAAGGAACTCGAGGCGCTCGGCATCGCGCCGCCGGCCTCGACGCCGATCTACTACCGCTGCTCGGCGCGCCGCTTCACCACTGACGGCATGATCGAATGCACCGACGAGAATTCCTCGGGCGAAGTCGAATTCTGCCTGATCGCGTCAGGCGGCAAGACCTATGTCGGCGTCGGCTCCGACCATACCGACCGCAAGGTCGAGACCTACAACATCACCGTGTCGAAGCAGATGTGCGACAAGCCGATCGCACCTGTCGTGTGGGAGCTCTCCGAACTGCTTCCGCACTGGGACCAGATCATCCTGCGCTCCTGGGCCACTATCAAGGGCGAGAAGGTGCTGTATCAGGAAGGCCTGCTGAGCGGCATGCTGCCGGTGGCCGAACTGATCAAGAAGGGCTTCGACAGCGAAAAGCTGCCCGACGGCACCGCCATGTTCGGCGGCACCTTCGCCGCCAAGGGCGGTATCCGTCCGGCCGATCGTTTCGATTACGAGATCGAGGATCCGGTGCTGAAGCGCAAGATCAGCCATGGCTATGATGTGAAGACATTGCCGGTGGTGGGGTAAGGTTCTTAACCTCTCCCCGCATTGCGGGGAGAGGTCGATCCGGCGAAGCGCAGCGCAGCCGGAGCGGGTGAGGGGCGGTCACCGTCGTCACCACACACGCGCGCTCTCGGGTCTCCCGTCCTTCGATCCGATGGTTCTGCGCTTGTCTTTTCTCTCCTGCCTCGCCCCTCACCCGGCCGGCTTCGCCGTCCGACCTCTCCCGCGAAAGGCGGGGAGAGGTTAGCTACCCAGAAATCGGGTGGCTTCACCCGCCCATCTCCCCAAAATGGCCAACAGGCCATGACAACATGATCGCGGCCGGATGACGGAGGCGATGACATGGTTTCAATCGCGAAGAAGCGCCCAGAAAACAGTGACGCCACGTCGCAGGCGCGCGTCGCCGCCATCGACTGGCAGCGCATCTCTGCCGATCTCGACGCGCAGGGCTGTGCGGTGTTCGAGAAACTGCTCACGCCCGATGAGTGTCGTCACCTCGCATCGCTCTATCCCGACGATTTCCGGTTTCGCAGCCGCATCGTCATGGGCCGCCACGGCTTCGGCCGCGGCGAATACAAATATTTCAATTATCCGCTGCCCGATCCGATCGCCGGCCTGCGTCCGGCGCTCTACGGACCATTGAGCACGATCGCCAATCGCTGGAACGAGGCGATGGGGATCGACGTGCGCTTTCCCGCCGATCAATCCGCGTTTCTCAAGCGCTGTCATGAGGCCGGTCAGACCCGGCCGACGCCGCTGCTGCTGCAATATGAAGCCGGTGACTACAATTGCCTGCATCAGGATCTCTATGGCGAACACGTGTTTCCGCTCCAGGTCGCGATCCTGCTGTCGGCGCCACGTGAGGATTTCACCGGCGGCGAATTCGTGTTGACGGAGCAGCGTCCGCGCATGCAGTCGCGCGCCGAAGTGGTAGACTTGCGGCAGGGCGATGCCGTGGTGTTCGCCGTGCATCATCGCCCGGTTGCCGGCACGCGCGGCAGCTATCGCGTCAATCTGCGCCACGGCGTCAGCCGGGTGAAGTCGGGCCGGCGCCATACGCTCGGGGTGATCTTTCACGATGCGAAGTGACGGGACGACTGAAGAAACGAGATGACCGACCTGTTCGCCGATATCAGGGATGACCAGCCCGCGTGTGAAGAGCTCGCCGAGGGCGCGGTGCTGCTGCGCAATTTTTTCGCCACCGAACAGCCGGATGTGATCGCGGCGCTGCGTATGATCGTGAAGGCGGCGCCGTTCCGCCATCTGGTCACGCCGGGCGGTCACACCATGTCGGTCGCCATGACCAATTGCGGCCGTGTCGGATGGGTGTCTGACGCACGCGGTTATCGCTACGACCCCGTCGATCCCGACAGCGGCAAGTCATGGCCCGAGATGCCCGCGCCGTTTCGCGATCTCGCCGCACGCGCGGCGGTTCGTGCCGGCTTCGGTGCCTTCGCGCCCGATGCCTGCCTGATCAATCGCTACAAGCCCGGCGCCAAACTCTCGCTGCACCAGGACAAGGACGAGCTCGATCTGCGCGCGCCCATCGTTTCGGTGTCGCTCGGCCTGCCGGCGACATTTCTGTTCGGTGGTCTCACCCGCAGCGCGCCGCAGAAGCGCTATCGTCTGACCCATGGTGATGTCGTGGTCTGGGGCGGCCCAGCGCGGCTGGTCTATCACGGCGTCGCGCCGCTGCCGGATGGCGAGCATCCGGTCATGGGCGGCCAGCGCATCAACCTGACCTTCCGCAAGACGCAGTGACGCGCGGATCTTCCCCTCTCCCCCACGCACAGCGAAGCTGTGCAGGGTGGGAGAGGGTGGCTTCGCGAAGCGAAGACGGGAGAGGGGTAGCAGCGGGGCTCCAGCATTACCCCTCATCCGGCACGGCCTTTGGCCGCGCCACCTTCTCCCGCCTAGCGAAGCTTCGCTTCGCGCGGGGGAGAAGGGAAGGAAGAGAAGCGTTGAACGCTTTCCTTGGCTGCCGCGACCATTCTATGGTCGGGCGGGGCGAGGGGACCATGAGCGAGCAGGAACGAACCGGCACACAAGCCGCCGCCAGCAATGCTGCCGGTGTCTATCTCGCCATTCTGCAACTGGTCTTCACGCTGGGCTGGGTCACCTATGTGATCTATCTGCCGAAGCTTGCCGCCGATGTCGGCATTGCGCCGACCGTCGTGATTGTCATCCTGATGCTCGATCAGGCGATTTTCACTGTGACCGATACGGCGATGGGTCTGGTCGCTGACAGGATCGCGCGCGTGGTCGGGCGGCTCGGTCTCATTGTCGGCATCCTGACCGCGGTGTCCTGCGCGGCCTTCGTCGCGCTGCCTTTCGTTGCCGGCCAGGGACCGAAGGCGCAAGTCGCGCTGATCGCATTGATCGTGATCTGGTCGGCGACATCCTCCGCATTGCGTGCGCCGCCGCTGACATTGCTCGGCAAATATGCCGCGCGCCCGTCGCGGCCGTTTCTCGCTGCGCTGGCCATGCTCGGCTATGGCGTCGCTGGTGCGCTCGCGCCCTATCTCGGCGCGACATTGCGCGGCGTCGATCCGCGGCTACCTTTCGTTGTTGCCGGCGTGGTTTTGCTGATCGTGACGCTGGCGCTGTCGCGCGTCGAGCGTGGCCTCGTGCAGGTCAGCGCCCGTGAGGCAAAGGCTTCGCCGGCGCAAGGCAAGGCGCTCGGCCGCATGCCCATGCTGTTCATCGCTGCGATGATCATTCTCGCGCTTGGTTTCCAATTGCATTTCAGCATCAACAGCGCGCCGATGTTCCTGCGCTTCGCCAAGCCGGCCGATCTGGAATGGCTGATGCCGATATTCTGGATCGGCTTCAACATCGCGATGTTTCCGGCCAGCGCGGTGGTCAAGCGTCAGGGCGGAATCCTCGTCATCGGGGCAGCCGGATTGCTTGGCGCGTTTGCGGTGATCGGCGCCGAATTCGCTGTGAATCTCAACATGCTGATCGCTGCGCAATTCATCGCAGGCACCGCATGGGGCTGCATGATGATGAGCGCGGTGTCGGCGGCAATGGCGATCGGCGAGACCGGCGCGGAGGGCAAGGTCATCGGTCTCGTCTTCTCGGCACTCGCGCTCGCAACCTTCGCACGCATGGCGGCCGTCGCCGGCGGATTGCAGAAGCTGCCGGACTACGCGCCGTTCCTGCACTGGGCGCCCGTCGCATGCTGGGCTGTGGCCGGTGCTGGACTACTGGCGCTTGCTGCGGTTCGGTGGCAGCGGCGGAGCGCATCGATACCAATCGTCTGATGCTTTCCGCGCGTCGGAATTCGATTTAATCGATCGATTAAATTTCGCTGGCCAAGGCATTCAGCCGCCATTACGCTTTCCTCAATAAAAACCAGAACGAGGAAACGACAATGACCCGAATGGGCATATTGGCTGCCATTGCTGTTGCTTGCCTGAACGGTTCGGCGCTTGCCGAACCCATCACCAAACCTCTCACCATCGCCGTGCTGAACGATAAGAGTTCGGTATTCTCCGATGCCGGCGGCACCGGCAGCGTGGTTGCGGCGCAGCTTGCGATCGACGATGTCGGCGGCAAGGTGCGTGGCCTGCCGGTGAAACTGCTCGGCCCCGATCATCAGAACAAGACCGATATCGGCGTATCGCTGGCGCGCGATCTCTACGATCAGCAGGGCGTCGATGCGATCTTCGATATCGGCAATTCCGCGATCTCGCTGGCGGTGCAGAACATGGCGCGCGAGCGCGGCAAGGTGCTGGTGCATGTTGGTTCGGCCACGGCCGACGTGTTCGGCAAGCAATGCGCGCCGACCGCCGCGATGTGGCTCTACGACACCTATTCGCTGGCGCAGGGCATCGCCAAGGCCGTGGTCAAGCAGGGCGGCGATACCTGGTATTTCATCACGGCGGATTATGCATTCGGCATCGCCATGCAGGCGGAAGTCTCGAAAGTGGTGGAAGCTGCCGGCGGCAAGGTCCTCGGTGCGGTGAAGCATCCGGTCGGCACGATGGATTTCTCGTCGTTCCTGCTGCAGGCGCAATCCTCTGGCGCCAAGGTGATCGCGCTCGCCAATGCGTCCGGCGACACCGTCACCAATATCAAGCAGGCGCGCGAATTCCAGATCGGCGAGGGCAAGCAGAAGCTCGCCGTGCTGATCTTCTATCTCACCTCGGTGAAGGCGCTAGGCTCGGAGGCCACGCAAGGCGTGCAGTATCTCGAAGGCTATTACTGGGACAATGACGACAAGAGCCGCGAATTCGGCAAGCGCTTCATGGCCAAGCACGGCAAGATGCCGACCCATGCGCAGGCTGGCGTCTATAGCGCGGTGAAGCATTATCTGCGCGCTGCGGAAGCCGCCAACGAGAATGACGGTCTGAAGGTGATGCGTCAGATGAAGGCGATGCCGGTGGATGATTTCTTCGCGCCCGGCGCCCGCGTACGCGAGGACGGCCGGCTGATGAACGACATGCTGCTGGCGGAAGTGAAGAAGCCGTCGGAGGTGAAAGGCGAGTGGGACCTGCTCACCATCAAGGGCAAGGTGAAGGCCGAAGACATCATGCGGCCGATCGCGGATGGCGGCTGCATGCTGCTGGATCCGCCGGTGAAGCAGTAACGCGCTAACCTCTCCCCGCATTTGCGGGGAGAGGTCGACGCGCCTTTCGATGCGCAGCATCGAGTGGCGCGGCGGGTGAGGGGCATCCACTGCAGTCGCTGCGAACTATTCCTCTCGGATCGCACATCTTCGATCCGAGAGGTTGAACATGTGTCCTCTTTCTTGCCTCGCCCCTCACCCGACCGGCTTCGCTGCGCTACGCCGGTCGACCTCTCCCCGCGCAGAGCGGGGAGAGGTTAAGCTGGCTTCTTCGGATGAATGAACGCCCACGGACTGACTTCCGAGTCCCTGACCACGTCGATCGCAATCAGATACGGCCCGCCATCCGCCAGCGCCTTTTCCAGCGCCGGCTTGAACTCCGCCGGTGACGTCACTCGCGCGGCCCCAACGCCGAACGATTCCGCCAGCCTGACGAAATCCGGATTGACCAGATCGGCGGCGACCACGCGGCCGTCGAACACCTGCAACTGGTCGCGCCGCACATTGCCATAGGCATTGTTGTTGAACACCAGCGTCACCACGCCGATCTTGAACTGCACGGCCGTCGCCAGTTCCTGCACCGCGAACATGAAGCCGCCATCGCCGGTGATCGCTACCACCGGCCGGTCCGGATGCGCCACCTTGGCGCCGAGCGCGGTGGGAAAGCCGGAGCCGAGCGTGCCCTGATAGCCTGAGGTGATGAAGGTGCGCGGCTGATAGACCGGGAAGCCGAACCATGAGGTGAAGCCGACCTGCGACAGTTCGTCGGTGACGATGGCATTGTCGGGCAGCACGTCGCGCAGGATGTCGAGATAGGCCATCTGCGGCTGGATCGCCTGGATGTCCTTCTGCGCTTTCGCCGAGGCTGCGCGGATCGTCTCGCGACGCCCGGCCGTCTTCGTATATCCGGCCTTGCTTACGGCGGCGACCAGCGCGCGCGTTCCTTCTGTCGCATCGGCAACGATCGGCGCATCGACCGTGAGCCGTCGGAATTCGACGGGATCGATATCGATGCGGATAGACTTCAGCCCCTCCGGCCGGAACGGCCAGCGGAACGTGGTCGGCAATTCCATCCGCGAGCCGATGCCGATCATGAGATCGGTCTGCGGCCACAGATTATAGGCGGCGGCCATGGTGAGACCCAGCTCATGCGCATTGCTGACGATGCCGCGGCCGGAGCGGAACGCGACCACGGGCGCGTCGATCATCTCGGCGAGTGCGAGGATGTCGTCGCCCGCATCCATCGCGCCCGCGCCGACGAAGATCATCGGCGATTTGCTCCCCTTGATCAGCGCGGCTGCGACCTTGATGCGATCGGGATCGGGCGAGGGCGCAGCGAATGGTTCAAGCGTCGTCGCATCCGCTGTCTCCGCGCGCTGCGTGAACACGTCCCATGGCATTTCCAGCGCCACAGGACCGCGGCGGCCTGACATCATTTCCTGAAATCCGCGTCCCACCTTGGTCGGCGCATCCGCGGGATAGTCGATACGGTCGGCCCATTTCACGAAACTGCGGAGTGTTGCAAGCTGGTCCGGCATCTCATGCAGATGACCGCGGCCCTTGCCAAGGTAATCGCTCGGCACCTGGCCGGTGAGGCACATCACCGGCTCATTGCAGCCGAAGGCGGTGAGCATCGCCGCACCGGCATTGAGAATGCCGGGGCCGGGCACCACGCTGAACACGCCGGGCTTGCCCGAGGCGCGGGCATAGCCGAACGCCATATAGCCGCAGGCCTGTTCGTGACGCGCGCCGATGACGTTCAGCTTCGCCTGATGAAAGGCGTCGAACAGACCATAGACCTGCGCGCCGGGCAGGCCGAAGACCGTGTCGACGCCGTGCGCCTTGAGCCCGCTGACGATGGCTTCGCCACCGGTGAGAACAGTCATGCGTATTCCAATCCGTTAGTGTTCGTCGACGACGCCGTTGCGCAGCGTGCCGATGCCATCCGCCTTGATTTCGATCACGTCGCCCGGGACAAGATAGCGGGGCGGATCGAAGCGTGCGCCGGCGCCGGTCGGCGTGCCGGTGACGATCACGTCACCGGGCATGAGAGTCGTGAAGGTCGAGATATAGCTCAGGAGATAGCGGAAGCCGAACATCAGCCGCGAGGTGCGATCGTCCTGCCGCAACTCGCCGTTCACATGCGTGGTGAGTCTGATGTCGGCGATCTGGCTCTCGTCGTGATAAGGCACGATCCATGGCCCGAGGCTGCCGGTGGACTCGAAATTCTTGCCCTGCGTGACGTTGAACTTGGCGTGGCGCACCCAGTCGCGGATGGTGCCTTCGTTGCAGAGCGTCAGCGCGGCGATGTGGTCCAGTGCATCGCCCTCGGCGATGTGTCGCCCGGCCTTGCCGATCACCAGCACCACTTCGCCTTCATAGTCGAGCTGCCTGGATACGCGCGGCCGCACCAGTGGCGTGTCATGTCCGACAAAGGAGCGCGGCGTGCGCATGAACATCGAAGGATATTTCGGCGCGTCCTGGCCGTCCTTGTATTCGGCGTTGCGGTCCGGATAGTTGACGCCGATGCAGATGATCTTTTCCGGGGCGGGGATCGGCGGCTGCCAGGTGATGCTCTCCAGCGCAAAATCCGCAGGCTGGTTGGCCGCGGCATCGGCGAGGCGATGCAAGGCCCCATGGGCGATGGCCTCGCGCAGCGTCGGATAATCCCCGCCGTAGCGCGCCGACAGATCGACGATCCCATCGTCAGTGACGGCGCCGTATTTCAGGACTCCGTTGACGGTGAAGGTGGCGAGGCGGGAGTGGGTCATCGCGCGTGTTCCTCAGACTCTATTGTCATCAATCCGCAATCGTCACATCAGCCACAAACGCCGGCTCACGCACGGCCTGCCCATTGAATGGCGAACCCTGTTCGAACCACGAGCGCGGCGCAGGCGCGCCCCACAGGGTCTGGCGGCGCGGGTCCTTCAGCGACCAGCGCAGCGGTTCGTGATCGGTGTCCATGGTCTGGTAGTCCGACGTGTAGAGTTCGAGGCGATGGCCGTCGGGATCGCGCACATAGAGGAAGAACGCATTGGAGATGCCGTGGCGGCCGGGGCCGCGCTCCAGGTTCTTCAGATAGCCCGATGACGCCATCACGTCGCAGAGATGCAGGATGTTCATCGCGGTCGGCACCCAATAGGCGAAATGATGCAGCCGCGGCCCCTTGCCATTGGTGATGGCGAAGTCGTGGACATTGCCCTTGCGATGCATCCAGGCAGCGGCGATGCGGCCATTGTCGCCGTCTTCTTCGCCATATTCGGTCAGCCGGAAGCCGAGCCGCGCATAGAAGTCGACGGTGTCCTGCACCTCGGCGGCGAAGACGTTGAAATGATCGAGCCGCTGTGGATGGCAACCCTTGTAGAGATCGAAGCGGCGGAGCAGATGCGGGCGCTTCTCCATCGTCGCAGTGAGTTCGATCTGGAAGCCGAACGGATCGGTGACATGCATCGTGCGGCCCTGGAACGGGCGCTCGACGAAGGAATAGACGATGCCGTTGGCGGCGAACCAGGCGGCAGCCTTGTCGAGATCGTTCTCGCTGGCGACGCGGAAGCCGAGCCGATGGCAGGCTGATGTTGCCGCCTTGCGCAGCACCAGCGAATGATGCTGGTGTTCCTCGACGGCGCGCAGATAGACGGTGTCGCTGTCGGCGTCCTCGACATGCAGGCCGACCGCATTCTCATAGAAGGCGCGGCTGGCCTTGAGATCAGTGACATCCAGCACGACGTGGCTGGAGCGCAGGATGTTGAAGGGCGGATCGAACACGTGGGTCGGCACGGGCATGGGCGTTTCCTGCGTTTTTATCTCGTCATTCCGGGGCGCGTGCGCACTAGCGCACGTGAACCCGGAATCCCGATATGTTCATCACTTCTCGATGCCGGGCGGTTCAGAGGGGGATGAACCGCACGAGATTCCGGGTTCACGTGCGTAAGGGCGCACGTGCCCCGGAATGACAGTCTAGATACCGAGGCGCTGTATCTTATGCGTCCCGCGCGCCAGCGAGACGTGTTTGGTTTCCATATAGAACTCGAACGAATAATCCCCGCCATCCCTTCCGATGCCGGAGGCTTTCATGCCGCCGAATGGCGTCGGCAGGTGGCGGACATTTTCCGAATTGAGCCAGATCATGCCGGCCTCCAGCGCGTCGGCCACGCGCAGCGCACGGCCCACATCATTGGTCCAGACATAGCCGGTGAGGCCGTATTGCACGGCGTTGGCGATTTCGATGGCTTCGGCTTCGTTGCCGAACGGGATCACCGTGAGGAACGGGCCGAACACTTCTTCCTGTGCCACGCGCATGTCCTTGCGCGCGCCGGTCACCAGCGTCGGCTGCACGTAATGACCGCCGCCGGGGCCGTCATAAGGCTTGCCGCCGACGGCGATGGTCGCGCCGTCCTGCCGCGCGATGTCGAAATAGCTGCACACCTTGGCATGATGCCGCTCATGGATCAGCGGGCCGACTTCGGTTCTGGGATCGAGCGGATGCCCGACCTTCAGTGCCTGCACGCGGGCCGTGAGCTTCTCGATGAATGTATCGGCAATGCTCGCCTGCACCAGCAACCGGCTGGACGAGGTACAGCGCTCGCCATTCAGCGAGTAGATCATGAACACCACGGCATCGAGCGCGCGGTCGAGGTCCGCATCATCGAATACGATCACCGGATTCTTGCCGCCGAGTTCGAAATGCACGCGCTTCAGCGTCGGCGCGCCCTGCGCCATGATCGCGGAGCCGGTGGCGCTCTCGCCGACGAATGCGATGGCCTTGATGGCCGGGTGTTCGGTCAGCGCCTTGCCGGACTCTTCGCCGAAGCCATGCACGGTGTTCAGCACACCGTCGGGCAGGCCGGCCTGCTTGGCGAGCTTCGCCAGCAGATCCGCGGTGACCGGCGACCATTCGGCCGGCTTGTGAACGACCGTGCAGCCGGCGGCCAGCGCCGGCGCGATCTTCCAGGTCGACAGCATGAACGGTGTGTTCCACGGCGTGATCACACCGACCGGGCCGATCGGCACGCGCGTCGAGACGTTCCAGTGCTCATCGGCCGGCATGTTCAGGCCGTCGCGGGCCTCCGTGCATTTGTCGGCATAGAAGCGAAAATTCTCGGCGCCGCGGATCGCGGCCTTGGCCATGAAGCGATGCGCCTGGCCGGTGTCGATACATTCCAGCACGGCGATGTCGTCGGCATTGTCCTCGATGGCATCGGCGACGCGATGCAGCAGCTTCTTGCGCGCGGTCGGCGCCATGTCGCGCCATTCTTTGAAGGCGCGCTGGGCGGCCTTGGCGGCTTTGTCGATATCCGCTGCCGTGCCGCGCGCGACCTGTGCCAGCACGGTGCCATCGATGGGCGACGTCGTTTCGAACACCTCCCCCGACGATGACGGCACGATCCGGCCATCGATAATATTGCCGATACCGTCGACCGAGAGCTTCTTCAGCAGCGGCGCGGCACGTTCCTGATTGGCCGCGAAGACGGCGGCGGGATCGGCAGGGGTCTTAGCCATTGTTGGCCTCGGCTTTCAGCAGGTCGTGAATGGGATTGCGCTTCCAGCTCGTGGCGCTGTCGTTGATCTGCATGTCGAAGGACAGCGCAAATCGGCCGCCGGCGAAAACATTGTCGAGATGGGTCGAGACCACATCGAAGATATGCGCACCGGCCGTCTGGCGAGCCTCGAGCGAGCGGCCTTCGCCGATCCGCAGCAGGATATCGAGAAAGCTGAGGCCGGCGCGGCCGTCGGCGATGGCATAATGCTCGCAGCGGATCGCGCGGACGCGGATGCCGCCGAGCGGAAAGATGCCGGTCTGCACCGCAGCATTGCGGATGACCTCGCAGAGCGCGCTGATATCGATCGCGCCGTCGAGATTGGCCGAATATTCGATGGTGAAATGCGGCATGGTGCGTGATCCCTGTTCAGCCGAAGTAGCAGCTCACGGTGCCCCATGGGCCATAGTCCGCCTGGATCGTGTCGCCTTTGCGGGTCTCGATGGGGCGAATGAACGAGCCGGCGAGAACGACCTGACCGGGTTCCAGCGCTAGCCCATGCGGCGCGATCTTGTTGGCCAGCCAGGCGACGCTGGTGGCAGGATGATTCAGCACGCCGGCGGCGAGACCGGTCTCCTCGAGCTGGCCGTTGCGATGGCACATGGCGCCGACCCAGCGCAGATCGGTGTCCAGCGGCCGCATCGGCCGGCCGCCGAGCACGATGCCGGCATTGGCCGCATTGTCGGCGATGGTATCGAAGATCTTTCGCGTGGCTTTGGTTGCGGCATCGACGCGCTCGACGCGCGTGTCGAGGATCTCCAGCGCCGGGACCACGAAGTCGGTGGCATTGAGCACGTCGAACATCGTGCAATCCGGGCCTGTGAGCCGCGTCTTCATCACGAAAGCCAGCTCGGCCTCGACCCGGGTTGCGATGAAGCGATCGGTGGGAACGATGCCGCCATCGGCGAAGAACATGTCGTCGAGCAGCACGCCGGAATCCGGCTCGTCGATATTCAGCGCGCTCTGCATCGCCTTGGAGGTGAGGCCGATCTTGTGGCCGCGCACGATGCGACCCTCTGCGACCTTGATCTCGATCCAGGCTTTCTGGATCGCATAGGAATCGTCGATGGTGATGCCGGGATGGTCCAGCGACAGTTGCCGGATCTGCGTCCGCGTCTTCTCGGCGTGATGCAGGCGCTGCGCCGCGCTTGATATGTCTGAAGAGGTGAGTGCCATCGCGTCGTTATCCCGCGCAGAAAAGCCGCGCGGAAAACCGATTAACATGTTAAGTTGTTGCGATCAAACCCCGGCCGTGACAATTCGATTGTGCGTTGCACACTGGGATGCGCCAGAATCATCCTATAGAGGCGATCATGACGACAGCATCAAAGCCACGGACCGCCGCCAAGTCCGCTGCGAAAATCCCTATGCGCGACTTCTCGCAGTCGCTGCCGATGTCGCTGCTGCGAACGCGGGAATCGGTGATGCGACATTTTCGCCCATCGCTGCGCGCGCATGATCTCACCGAACAGCAATGGCGCATCCTGCGCGCGCTCGCGGCGTCGGGCGAGATCGAAGTGACGGAACTCGCGCGCGTCGCCTTCCTTCTCGGGCCGAGCCTGTCGCGCATCCTGCGCGATCTCGAAGGGCGCAAGCTGATCGAGCGGCGCTTGCTGAAGGCCGATTTGCGCCGCAGCATTGTCTCGATCACGTCAAAGGGATTGAAATTGATCGAGGCCGTCGCGCCCACATCGGAGGCAATCTATGCCGAGATGACGAAGCGCTTCGGCGCGCGCAAATTGTCCGACCTGCAGGCTTTGTTGCATGAGCTGGAAGCCGCGCTGCTGGCCATGCCTGCTGCCGATGGCGCGGAAGACGATGACGCTGGTGAATAACTGATCTGCATATTTTTGCGGCAAGGCCGTCGCACGTCACGCGAGCGTTAATTCGTCGTACGAATTTCGCTGGGCTGTAGACAGGAGAAGAATTTTTCGCTCAACTCCCGCCATCAAAAGAAGGCTGGCGCCCAAGTCCGGCCTCTTAGGGAGAGAACGATGACGCTCACGAGACGTGGATTCACGGCAGGATTGGCCGCTGGTCTGACCGCCCCCTACATTATTGGCAGCGCGCGCGCCCAGGGCGGCGGAACGATCAAGATCGGCATGTGCGCGCCGATTACGGGACCGGCCGCGGAAGCGGGCAAATATGCGACCGGCGGCGCCAAACTCGCAGTCGAGGCCATCAACAAGGCGGGCGGCATCCTCGGCAAACAGATCGAACTGATCATCGAGGACGACCAGACCACCAATCCCGGCATCGTGCTGGCCTTCTCCAAGCTCGCTGCCAATCCCGACATCGTCGGTTTCCTCGGTTCGATCCGCTCGACTCAGGTGCATGCGATGGCGCCCGACGTGCTCAAACTCGGCAAGCCGGTGATGTTCGGCGGTACCGATCCAAACCTCACCAAGCTCGGCAATCCCTGGCTGTTCCGTTTCCGCCCGAATGACAGCTATTCCGGCCGCGTCATCGCCGAATATGGCGTCAAGAATCTCGACAAGAAGAAGTGGGCCGTGCTGCATTCGACCGATGCCTTCGGCACCGCGGGCGGCAAGGCACTGACCGAAGCGCTCGGGCCGCTGGGTGCCACCGTCGCGCTCGATCAGGGCTATGCCAATCAAAGCCAGGATTTCACGCCGGTCGTTCTGGCGATCAAGCAGTCCGGCGCCGACATTCTCGGTTCCTATTTCACCTTCGAAAACGATCTCGGCATTTTTGCCCGCCAGCTGCGCCAGCTCGGCGTCAACATTCCGTGGGTCGGTTCGCCCTCGATCGTCAACGTCACCGCATTGAAGCTCGCCGGTCCCGCGCTCTACGGCACCTATGGCGTCGCCGATTACGCGGAAGATTCCTCCGAGGCGTCGAAGGCCTTCGGCAAGGCCTATCGCGATGCCTACAAGGTTGCGCCGGATAACCAGAGCTCCTGGCCGTATGATGCGATCAACGTGCTGGCGACGGCGATCAAGAATGCCGGCTCGACCGATCCGCAGAAGATCCGCGAGGCGATCCTCACGGTCAAGAAATATCCTGGAGCCGAAGGCGAATACAACTTCGACAAGAACGGCGACGGTCTGCACGGCTACAACATCGTGAAGAATGAGAAGGGCAACATCGTCTTCGACAAACACATCGAATTCGATAACTGACGGTGAGGGCTGTCGACCGACGGCCTAAATCGTCATCCCGGGGCACGCGCGTCTTCCGCGCGTGAACCCGCCACACAATTGTCATTCCGGGGCGCGAGCGCCGTCAGGCGATCGCGAACCTCAGCCACTCCAATTGGAGTGGCGGGGAATCCCGAAATGTTCAGCGCCTGTTGCCGCGCTCACCATGTCGAGATTCCGGGTCTGCGCCCAAGCGGGCGCATCCCGGAATGACGAGTTCTTGGCAAAATCACCTCCCACCGAGCACGCCTGATGGATCTGGTACTGCAGTTACTGTTTACGGGAGTCGGCATCGGAGCCGTCTATGCGCTGGTGGCGCTGGGCTTCGTGCTGATCTTCCGCGCCACCAATGTCGTCAATTTTGCGCAAGGCGAGTTCTCGATGGTCGCCGCCTATCTCATGGTGGTCTGCGCCGTCGATCTGGAACTGCCCTATTGGCTGTCCTTCATCATTGCGCTCGCCGGCATGGCGGTCATCGGCGTCATCTTCAATCTCGGCGTCTATTATCCGCTGCGCCACCGCACCTATCTGCCTGTGATCATCGCCACCATCGGCGCCTCAATCCTGATGGCCAATGGCGTGCTGGCGCTGTACGGCCCGCAGCCGCAGGTGCTTCCGGGCTGGTTCGACACGCCCGGCATCCAGCTCGGTCCGGTCTATCTCGACAGCCAGTATCTGCTGATCATCGTGGTCACCATCGCGCTGGTGATCTTTAATTACTGGTTCTTCGAACACACGATGATCGGCAAGAAGCTGCAGGCGACGTCGCAGGACAAGGAAATGGCCTCGCTGCTCGGCATTTCCGTTTCCACCATGATCATGGTCACCTTCATCTATTCGGCCGTGCTCGGCGGGCTCGCCGGGCTTCTGGTTGCACCGATCCTGTTCGTGTCGATCCAGATGGGCTCCACCATCGCGCTGAAGGCATTTGCAGCCACCATCATCGGTGGCTTTGGCGATGTCACCGGTGCCATCATCGGCGGTCTCGCGCTCGGCATCATCGAGACATTCGGCGCCGCCTATATCTCTGTACCCTACAAGGACGGCTTCGCTTTCCTCGTGCTGGTGCTGTTCCTGGTGTTTCGTCCGCAGGGCATCTTCGGCGAACGTGTCGCGGAGAAAGCATGAGCACCTCCAGCGACAACATCCCGGCAGTGGTCATCACGCGTCCGAAGCCGCTGCTGCTGCGTCACGCGCCGTATTTCATCGGCGCCGCCGTTTTGGTCTTTCTGGCGTCGTCGATGCAGTTCGACGGCTACATCCTCAATATCCTGATGCAGGCCACCACTTTCGCCATCGCCGTGTTCGGCCTGTCGGTGGTGCTCGGCCTGTGCGGGCAGATCAATCTGGCGCAGGCGGCGTTCTTCGGCTTCGGCGCCTATGCGGTCGGTATCGGCACCACGGACTATCAGCTCAGCTACTGGCTGTGTCTGGTGGCGGGCTGCGTGATGGCGCTGGTCGCCGGCGCGGTGCTCGGCCTGTCGACGCTGCGGCTCGGCGGCCACTACCTCGCGATGGTGACGATCTCGTTCCAGCAGATCGTCACTTTGGTGATGATCAATGCGATCTGGCTCACCAAGGGACCGGACGGCGTGTCGAAGATCGGGCGCCCGTCGCTGTTCCTGTCGTCGCAATCCTATCTCGCTTTCTGCGTCGCGATGCTCGCTTTGGTCGGTTATATCGTCTGGCATCTGCCGGAGACGCGGCTCGGCCGCGCCATGCGCGCGGTGCGCGACAACGAACTCGCGGCCGGCGTCAACGGCATCGATGTGTTTCGCACCAAGGTCTATGCATTCGCCATATCGGCCGTGCTCGGCGGTCTCGGCGGCGGCCTGTTCGCGGGCGGCTTCGCCTATATCTCGCCGGATCAGTTCTCCTTCGCCGAATCCATCGTGTTCCTGACCATGTCGCTGCTCGGCGGCGTGGCGTCGCCGATCGGCTCCGCCATCGGCACGGGCTTGCTGATCCTCATTCCGGAATGGTTGCGTTTCCTCAAGAGCGTGCCGGGCCTCTATCTCGCCATCTACGGCCTGTCGGTGATCCTGATCATCCGCTTCATGCCGGATGGCATCTGGGGCTTCGTCACTGCCGCCTATGACCGCATGCGCAGCAGCAAGAAGGTGGCTGTGACCAGCGCGCCGCTGCAGCTCAGGCCGGCGGCGACCGGCGGCGACATGGTGCTCGAAGTTACCGGCCTGTCGAAACATTTCGGCGGCTTGAAAGCTGTCGATCAGGTCGACATATCCGTGCGCCGCGGCGGCGTGCATGCGCTGATCGGTCCCAACGGGTCCGGCAAGACCACGACGCTCAACGTGCTCTCGGGTCTCTACAACGCGACCTCCGGCAAGGTGGTGCTCGACGGCACTGACGTCACCACCATGCCGCCGCATCTGCGCGCGGCGGCAGGACTCGGCCGCACCTTCCAGAACATCCGCCTGTTCCGCTCGATGACCGCGCTGGAAAACGTCATCATCGGCGCCGAGCGGCCGGGCAATACGCTGACCGGCAAGGGCGATGAAGCCGCGCTGACTGAGCGGGCGCTGGCGGCGCTCACTTTCGTCGGCCTCGGCCCGCGCGCCATGGAGCTGATCTCCAGCTTCTCCTACGGCCATCAGCGCCTGATCGAGATCGCGCGCGCACTGGCGGCGAACCCGACGCTGCTGCTGCTCGACGAGCCCGCTGCCGGCCTCAATTCGACCGAGAAGCTCGAGCTGCATGAACTGCTCAAGCGCATCGCCGCGCAGGGGCTGACCATCCTGATCATCGATCACGACATGACGCTGGTGTCGGAAGCAGCCCAGCATATCACCGTGCTGAATTTCGGACGGCGTATTGCCGATGGCGAGTCGATGGCGGTGCTCCGCCATCCCGACGTCGTCTCGGCCTATCTCGGAACAGACTGATGCCGCTGCTTGAAATCAACGATCTCAATGTCCGTTACGGCGAAATCGTCGCGCTCCGCGGTGTGTCGTTCAATGTCGAGGAAGGGCAGGTGGTGACGCTGCTCGGTGCCAACGGTGCCGGCAAGTCGACCACGCTGCGTGCGATCTCCGGTCTCGCCAAGCCGGCATCCGGCGACATCCTGTTCGACGGCAAGTCCATTGCAGGTTTGGGCCCGGAAGCCATCGTGCGGATGGGCATCTCCCATGTGCCGGAGGGCAGGCGGGTGTTTCCTGGCCTGACGGTGAAAGAGAACATCATGCTCGGAGGCTCCAACCGCAAAGCGAGCAAGGCCGAATTGTCTGGTGAAGCCGACGCGATGTTCGACCTGTTTCCCGACATACGGAAATTCTCCGGTGCGCTCGGCTGGACGCTGTCTGGCGGTCAGTTGCAGATGGTGGCGGTCGCCCGCGGCCTGATGGCCAAGCCGCGGTTGCTACTCCTGGACGAGCCGTCGCTCGGCCTCGCGCCGGTCATCGTACAGGCGGTGTTCCGCATCATCACGGAAATCCGCCTCTCCACCACGGTCTTGCTTGTGGAGCAAAATGCGCGCATGGGACTATCCGTCGCCGATCAGGGTTACGTGCTGGAAACCGGCCGTATCGTGCTTGGCGGCAAGCCGGAGGATCTCTGGGCCAACGAGGCCATCGCGGCCGCCTATCTCGGCGGTCATGGCAAACCTGCAGCGGGTCTTGCGGCCCATTGAGGGTCTTGCCTGACGGCCCCGCTGCCCATCAACAAGGACGAATGTCCCGCCATGGTTACAGTTCAAGTCAACAAGCTCATCGATTTCGTTGCCGACGTTTTCAGCCATGCCGACTCTTCTCCGGAAGAAGCCCGGCGCATCGCGACCTATCTCACCACCGCGAACCTCACCGGCCATGACAGCCACGGCGTCATCCGCGTGCCCGTCTATATCCGCTGGCGCAATAACGGGATGATCACCCCGAACCAGACCATCGAAATCCCTGTCGATACGCCATCGCTCGCCGTCGTCGATGGCCGCTTCGGCTATGGCCAGACAGTCGGCCCGCAGGCGGTCAAGCTCGGCATCGAGAAGTGCAAGGCGGCTGGTCTCTCCGCCATCGCCACCAAGAATTCCGGTCACATCGGCCGCATCGGCGATTGGGCCGAAATGGCGGCGGCCGAAGGCCTGGTCTCGATCCATTTTGTCACGGCCGCTGGCTCCGTGCTGGTCGCGCCTTACGGCGGCGTCGAGCGCCGTCTGTCAACCGCGCCTTATTGCGTCGGCATTCCGCGTCCCGGACAGATGCCGGTGGTGCTCGATTTCGCGACCTCGGTGGTTGCCGAAGGCAAGGTGCTGGTCGCCTCGCGCGGCGGCAAGAAGCTGCCGAAGGGCGCGCTGATTGCTCCCGACGGCACGCTGAGCGAAGATCCGGCGCTGCTTTACGGCCCGCATGAGATGCAAGGTCCGCGCGATCACTCCAAGGGCACCGGCGCCATCCGCGCTTTCGGCGATCACAAGGGCTCGGGCCTCGCATTGATCTGCGAACTGCTCGGCGGCGCGCTCACCGGCAACGGTGCCACCAAGTATGATCGGCCATTCGCCAATGGCATGTTCTCGATCTATATCGATCCGAAGGTGATCGACCCCGCGAACTTCTTCGATGGCGAAGTCGCGCGTTATGTCGACTTCTTCAAGAGCGCCAAGCCGGCCGCCGGCGTCGATGCCGTTCTGATTCCCGGCGATAACGAGGCGAAGACTCGCGCCGAGCGCACCGCCAATGGGGTGCCATTGCCGGACGAGACCTGGGCTGCCATCGTGCAGACCGCACGTGACGTCGGCGTCAGCGAAGAGGCCGTGAAGAAGGCGACCTCGTAGTTTCTCGAACTCAACTCTCTGCACTCAAGTCATCACTACCAACCAAAAGAAGGACCATCGACGATGGCAAACAAGGTCAAGGAAATCTGGAAGGCGGGCAAGGTCGCCGTCAACGGCTGGCTGGCGATCCCGTCAGGCTTCTCGGCCGAGGTGATGGCGCAATGCGGTTTCGATAGCGTCACCGTGGATATCCAGCACGGCGTGCAGGACTATATGTCGATGGTGGAGTGCTTCCAGGCGATGGGCGCGCATCCGGTGACGCCGATGGTCCGCGTGCCATGGAACGAGCCCGGCATCATCGGCAAGGTGCTCGATGGCGGCGCCTATGGCGTGATCTGTCCGATGGTCAACACCAAGGAAGAAGCCGAGAACTTCGTGCAGTATTGCAAGTATCCGCCGCGCGGTACCCGCAGCAACGGCCCGATCCGCTCGGGCATGTATGGCGGCGCCGGCGACTACCAGAAGACGGCCAACGCCGACATCATCTGCCTGCCGATGCTGGAAACCAAAACCGCGGTCGACAACATGGAAGCCATTCTCGATGTCGAGGGCATCGATGGTGTGTATGTCGGGCCGTCCGACCTCGGCTTCTCCTACGGCCTGGTGCCGAAGCTCGACCGCGAAGAGCCGGAGATCCTCAAGATCTACGACAAGCTGATCAAGGAATGCGACAAGCGCGGCCTCAATCCGGGCATCCACTGCTCGGGTCCCGCAGGTGCTGCGAAAAACATCGGCATGGGCTTCAAGCTGGTGACGCTGCTCAACGACAGCGGCATTCTCGCCACCGGCGCGAAGAGCTGGGTCAACGACACCCGCAAGGGCTCGGGCGGCAAGGCGTAAGCCACAGGCTCTCTTCCCTCTCCCCCTTGTGGGAGAGGGTGGATCGCCGCGAAGCGGCGAGACGGGTGAGGGGTAGCCACAAGCTCCGAGCCCGGCCGGACCCCTCATCCGTCACGGCCTTCGGCCGTGCCACCTTCTCCCACAAGGGGAGAAGGAAGGATCACTCCACCACCGGCGCCGTGTCTGTCTTGATCTCGCTCTGCCGCCCGTCGATCACATCTGCAAAACGCATCAGCTCCTGCATCAGCAACTGCTGCCCTTCGAGTCCGAGCGGTGCCAGCAACTCCCGCTGCACGTCGAACACCCGCGGAATCGCTTCGTTGATGACGGTCTCGCCCGCGGAGGTGAGCTGAACACGCAGCGTGCGGCGGTCATTCGGCTCTGGTAGCCGCGCCAGGTAGTTCTGCGCTTCCAGCTTGTTGAGCCGGCTGGTCAGGCCTGCGCCTGACAGCAGCAGTGATTGGGCGATCTGCTTCGGCGACAGGCTGTAGGGCGCGCCAGCGCGGCGCAGCGCCGTCAGCACGTCATAGGTGCCGCGCGTCAGTTCAAAGGGCGCGAGCGCTTCGTCGATGAGGGCTGTGCATTGCATCTGAATCCGGCCGATCAGGCCGTAGATGTGCACCGGGCTGGGGTCGATATCCGGCCGCTCCGTCTGCCACTGCGCAAAAATGGCATCGACCTGTTCGCGCATTGCCGCGCGCGCGCGCGTCGGACGACGCGAGGGTGGTTTCGATCCAGATGTCTCGTCAGTCATGGCGTCACGGCGTCCAGTCGATCACACGTCGTTCGATAAACTCGATGCCGTGAAACAGCGCAATACTCAACACGGTGAGCAGCGCGATGGCGGCGAAAGCGAGCGGCGTCTGCGATTGCGCGGTGGAGGTCAGGATCAGATAGCCGAGCCCGTCCTGCGCCGCGACGAATTCGCTGATCACGGCGCCGATCACGGCGAAGGTCACCGCCACCTTGCAGCCGGTGAAGAAGTGCGGCAGCGCCACGGGAACGCGCAGCCGGCGGAACACCATATGCGGCGAGGCGCCGAGCGAGCGCATCAGGTCGAGCATGGTCTTTGGCGCAGCCTCGAAGCCGGCGACCATGTTGACGAGGATCGGGAAGAAGCAGACCAGCACCACGACCAGGATCTTCGGCCATTCGGAGAGGCCGAACCACAGGATGATCAGCGGTGCCACGGCGACCTTCGGCACCGACTGCAGGCCGAGCAGGATCGGATAGATGATCCGGCGCGCCAATGGATTGAGGCTGATCAGGATCGCCAGCGGCAGCGACAGCGCGATCGCCAACACGAAGCCGAGCACGGTCTCGCGCAATGTCACGATGGTGTTCGAGGCCAGCTCCGGCGCCCACTTTACGGCGGATGTGTAGATCTCGGAGGGCGCCGGCAGGATCCATGTCGGAATCTTCAGGGCGTCAGCGATCAACTCCCAGCCGATCAGCAGGGCCAGATAGATCAGCGGCGTCGCGGCGCGGTCGATGAAGCGCGAGAAGGACATGATCAGCCACCCGTCCGGTTGAAGATGATGTCGCGGATCTGGTTCTTGATCTCCTGGAAGCGCGGCAGCTTCACGGTGTCGGCATCGCGCGGACGCGGCAGATCGATGGTGATGTCGGCCCGGATGGTGCCGGGGCGTTCCGACATGATCAACACCCGGTCACCGAGCAGGATCGCCTCCTCGATATCGTGGGTGATCAGCAGCGCGGCGCGGCCCAGCTCCTGCCAGAGGCGCGAGAGTTCGAGCGACAATTCCTCGCGGGTGAGCGCGTCGAGCGCGCCAAAGGGTTCGTCGAGGAGTAGCAGGCGCGGATCGGAGATCATGGCGCGGCAGAAGGCGGCGCGCTGCTTCATGCCGCCGGACAGTGCCTGCGGACGCTGATGGGCGAAATCCTTCAGGCCGGTGAGTTCGAGCAGCTTCAGCGCGCGCTCGCGCGCGGCGGCTTTCGGCAGCGCCAGCACGTCGGCGGGAAGCAAGACGTTGTCGAGCACGCTGGTCCATGGAAACAGCACGTGCTCCTGAAACACGATGCCCACTTCATGCGATGGGCCGTCGAGCGGCGTGCCATAGCGCTGCATGGTGCCGGTGTCCGGCATTTCCAGCCCGGCAACGAGGCGCAGCAGCGTGGACTTGCCGCAGCCTGACGGGCCGACCACCGAGACGAAGCTGCCGGGATCGATGCGTAGATCGACCGGTCCCAGCGCATGCGTGGCCTTGCCGTCGCGGCCCGGATAGGTCTTGGTGACGCCCTTGAGATCGATCGCAGGAACCACTGCCGCGGCAGTCCGCGACGGCGCATCATTGTGTGCGGAGATCGCCGTCATCAGTCGATGAAGCCCGGCGCGAACAGGTCTTCCGGCTTCACGGGATTCTTCAGCGTGAAGTTGGCCGACATCACATCGACGGTGCTGGCGATGCTCTTCGGCTCGATATGGCCGAGCGATCCCTTCACCTCGGCGAGTTCCTTCACCAGCCTGGTCTCGCCTTCGATCACGGCGGGAGCGAGCTCCTTCTGATACTTCGCCATGATGGTGGCGGCTTCCGCCGGATTGGCGAAGGCGTCCTTCATGCCCTTGATGGTGGCGCGGACGAAGGCCTTCACCTGATCCGGGCTCTTTGCGATCATCTCCTCGGAGGCGATCAGGCCATTGCCGTAATAATCGAGATTGGAGTCGGCGTAGTTGATGCGGGTGACTTCCTTCGGCGCCACGGCTGCTGCAATCAGCGGCTCGCCGACCGAGAACTGGCAGATCGCATCCGCGCGGCCGTTGGCGAGCAGCGACGGCAGCGCTGAGCCTTCGGCAACCACCCACTTCACCTTGCTGGCGTCGATGCCGGCGGCCTTCGCGAAAGCCGGGAATAGCAGGCGCACCGAGCTTGATGCGGTGTCGGCGACGGTCTTGCCTTCGAGGTCTTTCGGCGAATTAATGCCGCTGCCCTTGATGGCGAAGATTGCCTGCGGCGGCTTCGCATAGACCACGGAGACCAGCTTCACCGGCACGCCGTCATTGCCGCGCGCCAGCACCAGCGAACCGGCATCGGCGAAGCCGAAGGTGGCGACGCCGGCAGCAACCTTCTTGATGGCGTCGGCCGAGCCCTGGCCGCGCACGAAGGTCACGTCGAAGCCCTCGGCCTTGTAGTAGCCCTTCTCGCGGGCAACGTAGAAATAAGCGTGGCGGCCGTTGAAGCCGAAATCGGTGATGAAATTGATCTCGGCAGCCTGCGCGCTGGAGACGCCGGCCGTAGCCAGGGTCGCGAGCAGGACGGCGGTGAGGCGAGCGCGGAATTTCATGGTCTGACCTTCAGTGACAGGTGAGGAGGAGGCCGGCTTTCGGTGCGCAAGCGGCGCATCCAAATTCGTTCGCAATCGAATAAATGCTAAGGGCGGATTTGAGGAAGATCAACGGCGACGCTGCCTAAAAACTCATCGAGATAAACGAAATTCCGCGTAATATCCGCGCATATGGCTCGTTTCTGAGGCGGCTCACGCCGTTGCTTGACAGCTGCGAGCAGCCCGTTCTAAGCGAAATCATTCGCTGTCGAATGATATGCAGCCCGGACGCTGTGGCGCCGCTGGAACGAGGTGAGAGATGGATCGCGGAACACGGATCGCCGTTCTCGGCGCGGGTCTCGCCGGATTGACGGTGGCGGGGCTGCTGCAGCGCGCCGGCTTCTCGGTCGCGGTCTATGAGCAGTCGCCGAGTTTTTCGCGCATCGGCGCCGGCATCATTCTCGGCGCCAACGTTTCGAAAGTGCTGCGCCGGCTCGATCTCGAAGACGCCTTTGCCGCCACCGGCATTCGCCCCGATGCGTTTCTCAGCCGCGCATGGGATACGGGCGAGCAGCTCTACAGGCTCGATTTCGATGCGGAATGCGAAGCGCGTTTCGGCGGCCCCTTTGTCAATATCCATCGCGCCGATCTGCATCAGTTGCTGCAGCGGCCGCTCGCGCCCGGCACCATCCGTTTCGGCCACAAGCTCACCGGCATCGAGGAGTGCGGCGACGCGCTCACCTTGCGCTTCGAGAACGGCACAAGCGCGGAAGCCGATATCGCCATCGGTGCTGATGGCATTCGCTCCATCACCCGCGAACTCATCCTTGGCGCGGAAGAGCCACGCTTCATCGGGCGTTCTGCACCGCGCGCGGTGTTTCCCGCCAGCCGCATCAAGGGTGACCCCATCGACGACTGCACCAAGTGGTGGGCGCCCGACCGGCATACGCTCGCTTATTACATGACGCCCGACCGCAACGAGGTCTATGTGATGGCCGCGCTGCCGATGGCGCGCTGGGATGGCGACGGTTCACCGGTGAAGGGCGACCGCGACGAATTCATCGCCGCTTTCGACGATGCGCATCCCGATCTGAAACGCGCAGTGGAGGCAGCCGAAGACGTCACCGTGTGGCCGATCTTCGACCGGCCCCGCAACGACACCTGGCACAAGGGCCGCGTGGTGCTGATGGGCGATGCCTGCCATGCGGTGCGTCCGTTCATGGCGGCTGGCGGCTCGGCGGCCATCGAGGACGCCGCGATCCTCGGCCGCTGCATCGCCGAATTCGGTGATCCCGCCACGGCCTTCGCACATTACACGATGATCCGCATCCCGCGCGTCGCCGACATCCAGCAGATTTCCATCGCCAATTCGTGGATGCATGGCCCGACCGAGACCGACTGGTTCTTCGGTTATGATGCCTGCACCGTGCCGCTCGACCGAGCCATTCCGGAGGCCCTATGTCCGAATTTGCAGCGATGAAGCCCGGCGACATCCGTCCTGAACCGATGCAGGCGCGCGATCTCGTCGGTTACGGCGCCACGTCACCCGATCCGCGCTGGCCGAACGGCGCGAAGATCGCGGTCAGCATCAGCCTGAATATCGAAGGTGGCGGCGAGTCCACGCTGGTGAATGGCGATGCAGTCTCCGAAGGCATGCTGAACGACATCGGCGTGCCGACGAAAGAGGGCGTTCGCGTTCCGCTGGTGGAGTCCGTGTTCGAATATGGCAGCCGTCGCGGCGCCTGGCGCGTGCTCGATGTGCTCGATCGCTTCAAGGTGCCGGTCAGTATTCTCGGTGTCGCGCGGGCGATGGAGCAGAATCCGGAGCTGGCGAGGGCCTGCGTTGCGCGTGGCCATGAGATGGTCAGCCACGGCTATCGCTGGATCGATTATTGCCATGTGGATGAAGCGACCGAGCGTGCGCATATCCGCAAGGCGATCGAGATACTCACTGAGCTGACCGGTAGCCGCCCACTCGGCTGGATGACCGGACGTCCCGGTCCGAACACGCGGCGCCTGCTCGCGGAGGAGGGCGGCTTTCTCTATGACCGCGACTCGCTCGCCGATGAGCTGCCCTACTGGGTGAAGACCGAGCACGGCCCGTTTCTCGTCGTGCCGTATTCCTATGAAGCCAACGACAATCGCTTCAACGAGAATTCCGGCTTCGCGACCGGCGAGCAGTTCTTCACTTACATGCGCGACGCGTTCGATGTTCTCTACGCGGAAGGCGTCGCCGGCGCGCCGAAACTGCTGTCCATCGGTCTGCATGACCGTTTGATCGGCCGTCCTGGCCGTGTTGGCGGGCTCATCAAGATGCTCGAACACATGCGCGCGTATGATGACGTATGGTTCTGCCGTGGCATCGATGTCGCGCAGCATTGGCGAACGCATTTTCCGCCGAAGCCATGACGCGCCGCTGACGGCCGGGCAATATTCCGGCTGATGGCATGCACGCCCGAGGCGGCGTTGCCGGATGTGTTCTCCGAACGCCTGTGCGTGTCACCCTGCTTTGCCTTCGCGGGCGAAGCCGGTCATACTCGATACACTTATCCGCAGAGATAAGATCAAATCGGGAGAATGATCGTGCGAAACAACTTGCGTCTGCTCAACCGACGCCAATTCGTCACCGCGGGCGCAGGCGCTGCTGCATTGTTGAGTGCGCCGTCACTCGTCCGCGCCAATAGCTGGCCAACCAAGCCGATCAAGATTCTCGCGGGCTCCGCGGCCGGCGGCCAGACCGATCAGTTCTCGCGCGTTTATGGCGAGTATCTGTCGCGTGAACTCGGGCAGACCGTGGTGGTCGAGAACAAGGCCGGTGCCGGCGGCGCCGTTGCAGCGATGGAGCTGAAACGCTCCGATCCCGACGGCCACACGCTGATGATCTGCAACACCACCGCCTACATGCTCAATCCCGTCCTCATCAAGGACATCAAGTACAGTGTCCCGCAGGACTTCGCCTGGGTCGCGGTGATGCCGGGCGGAAGCCTGCCGCTGATGGTGAGCGAAAAG
Source organism: Tardiphaga sp. 37S4 (assembly GCF_021044645.1). Lineage (NCBI taxonomy): Bacteria > Pseudomonadati > Pseudomonadota > Alphaproteobacteria > Hyphomicrobiales > Nitrobacteraceae > Tardiphaga > Tardiphaga sp. 37S4. Next base: position 1,306,860 of record NZ_CP088008.1, read on the forward strand.
GTCGGCGCGAAGACGCTCAAGGACTTCATCGACTATGCGCGCAAGGCCGAGAAGGTGAATGTTGGCACATATGCGTCCGGCTCCTTCGCGCATATGGTTATCGTCGAGCTCAACAAGCAGTATGGGCTGAAGATGGAGGCGGTGCATTATCGCGGTGAGGCGCCGATGTGGCAGGATCTCGCCGGTGGGTCGATCGATGCCGGCATCGGCAGCTACGCTGCGGCGCTGCCGGTGCTGCAAACCGGCAAGGCCCGCGCTGTCGCGGTGTCGCGCCGCCGCATCAAGGATCTTCCCGACGTCGGCACATTCCTCGAACAGGGCGCAACCTCACGCGCGCACAGCCTTTTGACCTTTCAGGGATGTGTGGCTCCGGCGAAGACGCCGCCGGAGGTGGTCGCAAAACTGTCCGCGCTGTTCGTTGGCGCCGGCAAGAGCGATCGCGTGCGTGAACTCCTCAAGAGCCAGGGTATCGACGAGGGCCCGATGACACTGGAAGCGAGCCAGGCGCTCTACAAGGAAGAGGCACCGGTCTGGGCCGAACTCGCCGCGAGCCTGGGGCCGCAGCCGCAGTAATTATGCGTCATTCCGACGTGTTCGCGGTGCAAGCCGCGCGCGAACCTGGAGCCATGCTCGTCATTCCGGGGGCGTTGCCCCCACTGTCATTCCGGGGCAGGACGGACCGCGAAGCGGGCCGGACTGAGCCCGGAATCTCAGAGTGTTCAGCGCAAAGCAGGTCGGGATTCCGGGTTCGCGTGCGCGAAGGCGCGCCCGCGCCCCGGAATGACAGTGTGGGGCGCTAAGACGGCCCTAAACATTTTTTCCTATCTCTGATTGACAATATCCCGCCACGGATTATATTCCGATATGTCCTGCCCCACCGAGAGGGGCGATCGCGATCGTCACGTTCGCGGGGTGGGATGCGGTGGACGCCGGAGATGCGGCGTCACGCGGTTCATGGGGGAACGTCTGTCTTCGGGCAGGACGGATCTGCGCCAGCACTGCCACTGGCAAGGAGACGGCCGACCTTGGGATGGACAGAGCCCTGGACAGTGTGACGGACGACCAAATCGAAACGCGTTCGGCCAAGTGCTTTGCGGCTACCCTGTCCCTCCGCCCTGGGACATTAATTTTGGTGATGGGACCGTTCGCCATGGCAGATGTGCAAGCAACCGAAAAAACACCGCAGGCGGAACGTCGGGCACTTGCTCGGCGCCTCCGAAAGTCCTGATGCACTCTAAATTGCGGAAGACCGCATTCGCATCAGGCCCAAGGGTGCAACGGGCACCCGGCGTTCCGCACGCCCTCTCACAGGGGGCAGGGAATGCAAAGGACGACGGCGCCCCCGCGCCGCAAACAATGGGGGCGATGACGCATGTCTGATCGGCGTCATCATGAGCCAAAGCAGGGCTGACGCCGCCTACTTCTTTCAGCTAGAGTCATTCCAAACAAGAGGTCTGCCAGACCACAAAACGCGCGCGAGGAAATCCCGATGATTCCATCTCCCGTCATTCGTCTGCATGACAACGACGCCGTATTGATCGCGCGTACCACGCTGCTGCCCGGTATCGAGGTGACGACAGGCGTCGTGACGTCGGAGCGCATCCCCGCGGGCCATAAGGTCGCGATCCGGCCTATCGCCACCGGCGAGGAAATCCGCCGCTACGGGCAGATCATCGGCTTTGCCACGCAGCCGATCGCGCCCGGCCAGCATGTCCATACGCAGAACATGGGCATGGGCGATTTCGATCGCGACTATGCCTATGGCGTGGACGTCAAGCCGACGCCGAATTTCGATCTGCCGGCGAGTTTCATGGGTCTCAGGCGCAGCGATGGCCGCGTCGCCACGCGCAACTATATCGGCATCCTGACGTCAGTGAATTGCAGCGCCCATGTCGCCAGCATGGTCGCCGATGTATTCAAGAAGAATCCCTTCACCGGCCACAATCCGCTCGCCGACTATCCCAATGTCGATGGCGTCGTCGCGCTCACCCACAAGACCGGCTGCGGCATGACGCAGGACGAACCGCTGACGCTGCTGCGACGAACTCTCGGCGGCTACGCGCGGCACGTGAACTTCTCCCACGTGGTCGTGCTCGGCCTCGGTTGCGAGATCAACCAGATCGGCGGCTTGATGCAGGAGCAGAAGCTCGCCGGGCGCTTGCGCGAGATGCAGATCCAGGAGATCGGCGGCACCCGCAAGACCACCGAGGCCGGCGTAGCCTTCGTCAATGAAGTGCTGGCCGATGCCAACAACGTCACGCGCGAGGAAGTCTCTGCCAGCGAGTTGACGGTGGCCCTGCAATGCGGCGGCTCCGATGGCTACTCCGGAATATCCGCCAATCCCGCGCTCGGCGCCGCGAGCGATCTGCTCGTGCGTCACGGTGGCACCGTGGTGCTGTCGGAAACGCCGGAGACCTATGGCGCCGAACATCTGCTGACGCGCCGCGCGGTGTCGCGCGAGGTCGGCGAGAAACTGGTCGGGCTGATGCGCTGGTGGGACGCCTATTGCGAACGCGAGGGCGCCGAGATGAACGCCAATCCGAGCCCCGGCAACAAGGCCGGCGGCCTCACCACCATTCTCGAAAAATCTCTGGGCGCGATGGCCAAGGCCGGCTCGACCAATCTCGTCGATGTGCTGAACTATGCCGAGACGATCACCAAGAAGGGTTTTGTGTTCATGGACACGCCCGGCTACGACCCCGTTGCGGCGACAGGGCAGGTCGCCGGCGGCGCCAATCTCGTCTGCTTCACCACCGGCCGCGGCAGCGTGTTCGGCTGCAAGCCGGCGCCGTCCATCAAGCTCGCCACCAACACGCCGATGTTCAAGCGCATGGAAGAGGACATGGACATCAATTGCGGAACCATCCTCGATGGCGACGAGACAGTGCAGGAATGCGGCCAGCGCATCTTTGAGCTGATGCTCAAGACCGCCTCCGGCGCGCCGACCAAGAGCGAAAGCTTCGATTTCGGCGGCGCGGAGTTCGCGCCCTGGGTGCTCGGCGCGACGATGTGAGGGTGACCGCTGCTCCGTCCTCATCCTGAGGAGCGGCGCACTTGCGCCGCGTCTCGAAGGATGGCCCAGCACTCCGATTCATGGTTCGAGACGCGCGCCAAGCGGCGCGCTCCTCACCATGAGGGCAGAGTTAGGTGAAGCGCCCCCAATCGAGGCACATCGTGCCCGTTGTTAGAGCTTGATCCCTGGCACCTCCGGTGTTCTGCTTAAAAAAGCTGCTGGAGTTGCGCCACTGTGTCGATCTTCGTCGCACTGAACCACGTCACCCATTACAAATATGATCGGCCGATTACGCTGGGGCCGCAGACCATCCGGCTGCGACCGGCGCCGCATGCGCGCACGCCAATCCTGAGCTATTCGCTCAAGGTCACGCCGACCAATCATTTCGTGAACTGGCAGCAGGATCCGCAGGGCAACTGGCTGGCGCGCTTCGTCTTCCCGGAACCGGCCAACGAATTGAAGATCGAGGTCGACTTCACCGCCGAAATGACGGTGATCAATCCGTTCGACTTCTTCGTCGAGCCCTATGCCGAGACATTTCCCTTCGCCTATACCGACGATCTGAAGAGCGAACTCGCGCCTTACATGGCGACGACCGAGCCAGGGCCGCGCTTCACGGCCTATATGGCGGAGATCGCGAAGGAAGCGCCGAACACGGTGAACTTCCTCGTCGATCTCAATGCGCGCCTGCGCGAGAAGGTCAACTACATCATCCGCATGGAGCCCGGCGTGCAGTCTCCCGAAGAGACGCTGCTGTCCGGCGCGGGCTCATGCCGCGACTCTGCGTGGCTCCTGATCGAGACGCTGCGCCATCTCGGTCTCGCTGCACGTTTTGTCTCCGGCTATCTGATCCAGTTGCGCCCGGACATCGATCCGATCGAAGGGCCGCCCGAAGTCGAAGCCGACTTCACGGATCTGCACGCCTGGGCCGAAGTCTATATTCCCGGCGCCGGCTGGGTCGGCTTCGATGCGACGTCGGGCATGCTGACAGGCGAGGGGCATGTCCCCGTGGCGGCGACGCCGCATTTCCGGTCGGCGGCGCCGATCTCCGGCATGGCCGGCTTTGCCGAAGTCGAGTTCGCGTTCGCGATGGGCGTCAAACGCATTCGCGAGGCGCCGCGGATCACCAAACCGTTCTCGGATGAATCCTGGGCCAGGCTCGATGCACTCGGCGAGAAGGTCGATGCCGATCTCAAAGCCCATGACGTGCGTCTCACCATGGGCGGCGAGCCGACATTCGTGTCCGTCGACGATATGGAATCGCCGGAGTGGAATACGGCTGCCGTCGGTCCGACCAAACGCGGCCTCGGCGACGATCTGATCCGCCGGTTGCGGACGCGCTTCGCGCCGGGTGGCCTGATGCATTACGGGCAGGGCAAATGGTATCCCGGCGAGAGCCTGCCGCGCTGGGCGTTCGGCCTGTACTGGCGCAAGGACGGCGTGCCGATCTGGAAGAACGACGCACTGATCTCACGGATCGAAGGTCCGCGCAGCGCCGATATTGGCGGCGCCGAGCGTTTTGCCGAAGGCACGGCGCGGCGGCTTGGCCTGCCGAAGGACTATGTCATCCCGGCCTTCGAGGATCCCGTCTATTGGGAGCAGAAGGAATCGAACCTGCCGAACAATGTCGTGCCCGGCGACTCCAAATTGCCCGATCCGGAGGAACGCGCGCGCATGGCGCGGGTCTTCGAACATGGACTCGACAGGCCGAAAGGGTTCGTGCTGCCGATCCAGCGCTGGAATACGGAGGCGGCCGCCGACAGACGCTGGCGGTCCGAGCGGTGGAAGCTGCGCCGCGGCAACCTGTTCCTGACACCCGGCGATTCACCGATGGGCCTGCGCCTGCCATTGTCGTCGCTGCCGCACCTCACCGAAGAGGAATATCCGTTCATCGTCGAGCAGGATCCGCTGGAGCCGCGCGGCGACATGCCGGTGTTCGACGAAATCGCGTCTGCGGAAAACCAGCCTGCCGCGCAATACGTTCAGGAGCAGCAGATTCGTTCCGGCGGCGTACGCACGGCGATGTCGATTGAAATTCGCGACGGCATTCTCTGTGCCTTCATGCCGCCGGTCGAGAAGTTTGAGGATTATCTCGAACTGGTGACGGCGCTGGAGGCGACGGCCGAAGAACTGCAGATGCAGGTTCATGTCGAAGGCTATCCGCCGCCGTTCGATCCGCGCGTCGAGGTCATCAAGGTGACGCCCGATCCCGGCGTGCTGGAGATCAACATCCATCCCGCCTCGAGCTGGCGCGAGGCCGTCGATACCACGACATTTCTCTATGAGGAGGCCGCGAAGACGCGGCTCGGCGCCAACAAGTTTCTGCTCGATGGTCGTCACACCGGCACCGGTGGTGGCAATCACGTGGTGGTCGGCGGCAGCTCGCCGGCGGACTCGCCCTTCCTGCGCCGGCCGGATCTCCTGAAGAGCCTCGTGCTGTATTGGCAGCGCCATCCATCGCTGTCCTATCTGTTCTCCGGCATGTTCATCGGTCCGACCAGTCAGGCACCGCGCATCGACGAAGCACGGCATGATGGTCTCTACGAATTGGAGATCGCGCTGGCGCAGGTGCCGCCGCCCGGCGAGAAGGCGCCGCTGTGGCTGGTGGATCGGCTGTTCCGGCACATCCTCGTCGATATCACCGGCAACACCCATCGCGCTGAGATCTGCATCGACAAGCTCTATTCGCCCGATGGCACGACGGGTCGTCTCGGCCTCGTCGAATTCCGTGCGCTGGAGATGCCGCCCGATCCGCGCATGTCGCTGGCGCAGCAGCTGCTGATCCGCGCGCTGATCGCAAAAATGTGGCGCGAGCCGCAGGACGGCAAATTCGTGCGCTGGGGGACGGCGCTGCATGATCGCTTCATGCTGCCGCATTTCCTGTGGGAGGATTTCCAGGACGTACTCACCGAACTCGGCCGCTCCGGCTATGAATTCTCCAAGGAGTGGTTCGAGGCGCAGCTCGAATTCCGCTTCCCCGTCTTCGGCCATGTCACCTATGGCGGCGTGACGCTGGAAGTCCGGCAGGCGCTGGAGCCGTGGCACGTGCTGGGCGAGGAGGGGTCTGCCGGTGGCACCGTCCGTTATGTGGATTCCTCGGTAGAGCGGTTACAGCTCAAGGCCAATGGCTTCACGCCGGGCCGGCACGTCATTACCTGCAACGGCCGGGCGCTGCCGATGACCGACACCGGCCGGGCCGGCGAGGTAGTCGCCGGCGTCCGTTTCAAGGCCTGGCAGCCGGCCTCCGGCCTGCATCCGACGATCCCGGTCCATGCGCCGCTGGTTTTCGACATTTATGACAGCTGGAATCGGCGGTCGCTCGGCGGCTGCGTCTATCATGTGGCGCATCCCGGCGGCCGCAATTACGAGACAAAACCGGTCAATGCCTATGAGGCGGAGGCCCGGCGGCTGGCCCGGTTCGAGGAGATCGGCCACACGCCCGGCGAAATCGCTCCGCCAAGGGCAGAACGCACACTTGAATTCCCATTGACCCTCGACTTGCGAACGCCTCTCCTGCATTGAGAATGCAGGCAGTTTGGGCTGGAGAGTCGGAATGACGGGACAGGCCGGTCAGGGGAAAAAGCCCCGTCCGGGACATCGTAAAGTCGCGCAATGGACCCGCGACTACGAGCGGCTGCCCGGGATTCCCGACGAATTCATCGCCCAGGACGGCACGCCGCGGGAGGTCTGGACGCGGTTCTTCGAGGCCTTCGGCGCCATGGCGCCCGTCGAGATCGAGCGCCGCTTCGGTTCCGCCGACCGTCATCTCCGGGAAGCCGGCGTCACCTACCGCGCGCCCGGCGAAATCGCCGACCGGATCTGGCCACTCAGCCATGTGCCGCTCCTGATCGACGAATCCGAATGGCTGCAGATTTCAGCGGCAATGACCCAGCGCGCCGAGTTGCTGGAGAAGATTCTCGGCGATCTCTATGGCGATGCCAGCCTCGTCGCGTCCGGCGCGATCCCGGCGGCGGCGATTGCCGGCAGTTCGGAATATCTGCGTGCGATGCGCGGCGTGAAACCGCCGGGTGGACGCTATCTCAACGTCTATGCGGCTGATCTCGGCCGCGGTCCCGATGGCCGCTGGTGGGTGCTCGGCGATCGCACGCAAGCGCCGTCCGGCATGGGCTATGCGCTGGAAAACCGGCTGGTGTTGTCGCGCGCCTTCACCGACCTCTACAAATCGATGAATGTCGAGCGCGTCGCGCCGTTCTTCGAAGCCTTCCGCGACAGTCTGCGCGCGTCGGCCGATCGTGACGAACCGCGGGTCGGCCTGTTGTCACCGGGGCCGTTCAGCGAGACCTATTTCGAACATGCGACATTGGCGCGCTATCTCGGTTTCCTGCTGGTGGAAGGCGATGACCTCGCAGTCTCCGGCGACCGCGTGCACATCCGCACTGTGGCCGGCTTGAAGCGCCTTGATGTGCTGCTGCGCCGCGTGGATGCCAATTCGCTCGATCCGCTGGAGCTGGATGCCTCGTCGCAGCTCGGTGTGCCCGGGCTGATCGACGTTGTCAGAAAGAATGGCGTCGTCGTCGCCAACATGCCCGGCTCCGGCGTGATGGAAGCGCGCGCACTGCTGGGCTTCCTGCCAAGCCTGAGCCGGAAGCTGCTCGGCGAACCACTCAAGATGCCGCATATCGCCACCTGGTGGTGCGGCCAGAAATCGGCGCGCGAGGAAGTGCTGGCGCGGCTCGACGACTTTGCCATCGAAGGCGCCCATGGCGGAGCGGTGCCCGGTTTCCCTGGCTACTCGCCGGTGCTGCCGTCGCAGCTCTCGCCAAGCGAGCGCGAGCGCCTGAAGGCAGCGATTGCCAATCGCGGCGTCGATTATGTCGGGCAGGAGCTGGTGCAGCTGTCGACCACGCCGGTCTGGGACAATGGCCGGCTCGCGCCGCGTCCGTTCGTGCTGCGCGTCTTCGCGGCGGCGACACCGGACGGCTGGACCATTATGCCGGGTGGCTTCTGCCGTATTGCGGATCAACCGGATGCCCGCGCAGTCTCTATGGGCGCCGGCGCGCGCGCAGCCGACGTCTGGGTGGTGGCCGACAAGGCCGTTGCTGCATCGACGCTGCTGCCGGCCGTCGACAATGTTCGTATTCGCCGCATTGCCGGCTGGGTGCCGAGCCGGGCCGCCGACAATCTGTTCTGGCTCGGGCGCTATCTCGAGCGCGCCGAATCCACACTGCGTCTGATCCGTGCACTCAGCGTGCCGCAGCGCGATCCCGGCAAGGGCGGCGCCACTGGGCAGCAATCGATTGAGCGCATCCAGCGCATGCTGATGACCTGGGGCGCGACATCGCTGACATCACGTTCGCAGCCGGCGAAGGTCGCCGCGCAAGCCTTGCAGAGCGAAGAGCAGTTTGGCTCAGCGCTATCGCTGGTGCGCTCCGCATTGCGGACCGCAACCTCGCTGCGCGAACGGCTGTCCCCCGACGCCTGGCAGGTCATCACCGAAATGGCCGAGCGGCTTGCGCATGAGGTCGAAGATGACGATGACGTCGTCAGTGCGGCCGAGCTGACCTTGCAGGAACTGGCGAGCTTCGCTGGTCTCGCTCAGGAAAACATGAACCGTGCCGCCGGCTGGCGTTTCCTCGAAATGGGGCGCCGTGCCGAACGCGCCATCAACACCACGCGCTTTGCGCGGCAATTCGCGTCCGACGAGGCGACGAGCGACGATCTCGACATCCTGCTGACGCTGGTGGATTGCCAGATCACCTATCGCTCGCGTTATCTCGTTGGCCCACTACTCGCGCCGGTGCGCGATCTCGTGGTGCTCGATCCCTATAACCCGCGCTCGGTGGCATTCCAGGTCTCGGCACTGAACGATCACATCGCCAGCCTGCCGACGCTGAAGGAGAACGGCCTGATGGAACGGCCGCAGCGGCTGGCGGTGGCGCTGCGCTCGTCGCTCGTCACCGGCGAGGCATCCGAGATTCATACCAAGTCACTGTTTGCGCTGGAGCAGGATCTGCTGACGCTCGCGGATTCGATCGGCCTGCATTACTTCCCGCATGGCGCCAGCGCATCGCGCCCGGAAAAGCTGACGGGGCTGGCGTGATCTACGAAATCCGCCATGTCACGACCTATAGTTATGAAAGCCCGGTGAGCTATGCGCGCTGCTCGCTGCGGCTGCAGCCCAACAGCAGCGCCGGTCAGCAACTGGTCTCGCACAGCGTCGATATCAAACCGCTGCCGGCGGCCCGCGCCATGCGGACGGATTTCTTTGGCACGCCGACGGAAAGCGTGTTGATCGAAACCCCGCACAAGATGCTGCGGATCGATAGCCGGTCGCGGGTCTATGTCGAGCGCTTCGCGCCGGGGCGCGGCGATGACAGCCCTGCCTGGGAAAGCGTCCGCGAGGCGGCGTTCGATTCCAGCGACCTCAGCGGTGCCTCGCCGATTGGTTATGTCTTCGCCAGTCCGCTGGTGCCGATCATCGATGCCGTCACGGACTATGCGGCGGTGAGCTTTACCGAAGGCCGCGGCATTCTCGCCGGGGCCGTCGATCTGATGCATCGCATTCGCACCGAGTTCAAATACGATCCGAAGGCCACGGTGATTTCGACGCCGTTGCAGGAGGTGCTGGATAAGCGCCACGGTGTCTGTCAGGATTTTGCGCATATCATGATTGCGGGCATGCGCGGCCTCGGCCTGCCTGCCGCCTATGTCAGCGGCTATCTGCGCACCATTCCACCGCCGGGCAAGGAACGTCTGCAGGGCGCCGACGCGACCCATGCCTGGGTGTCGGTCTGGTGTGGCGAGGAGCTCGGCTGGATTGGCTTCGATCCGACCAACGACATTTTGGTCGAGAACGATCATATCGTGCTGGCGATCGGCCGGGACTTCTCCGACGTGTCGCCGGTCGATGGTGTGATCGTTGGGGCGCGCAAGCAGAAGCTCGCTGTCGCCGTTGACGTGCTGCTGCTGGAATGACCATCGTTCGTCGCGCGCATAACACGGCCGACGTCGTCATTCTCGGTGCCGGTGCGGCCGGCCTGATGTGCGCCGGTATTGCGGGGCAACGCGGTCGTTCGGTGATGCTGCTTGAGCAGGCGAGGGCGCCGGGCGAGAAGATCCGCATCTCCGGCGGTGGGCGCTGCAATTTCACCAACCTGCATACGACGCCAGCGAATTTCCTGTCGCAGAACCCGCAATTCTGCAAATCCGCACTGAACGGCTTCACCCAGCAGGACTTCATCGCGCTGGTCGAAAAATATCGCATCGCCTATCACGAGAAGACTCGCGGGCAATTGTTCTGCGATGGTTCGTCCCAGCAGGTCATCGACATGCTGCTGGACGAAAACCGCCGCGGCGATGCGCAGATGCGGCTCGGCGTGGGCATTCTCGGTGTGACGAAGAACGAGAGTGGTTTTGTCGTCGCTACGGATCAGGGCGAATATCGCAGTCAGTCGCTGGTCGTCGCGACCGGCGGGCCCTCGATCCCTAAAATGGGCGCCAGTGCCTTCGGCTACAAGCTGGCGCAGCAGTTCGGGCTGAAGATGATCGCGCCGCGGGCCGCATTGGTGCCGTTGACCTTCGATGTTGCAGCGCTCGCGCAATTCAAGGATCTCGCAGGCGTTGCCGTCGATGCCGTCGTCAGCGTCGGCAAGACCAAATTCGACGAGGCGCTGCTGTTCACCCATCGCGGTCTCAGCGGGCCGGCGATCTTGCAGATTTCGTCCTATTGGCGCGACGGGCTCGATGTCGTCATCGACATGGCACCGACGCGCGATGTGCTCGTCGCCTTGAAGGAGGCACGCCGCGAACGACCGCGGCAGGAACTGGCGACCGTGCTCGGCGATATCTTGCCGAAACGACTGGCCCAGATGATCGCCGACAATATCGTCGGCCCGCCGCGGCTGGCGGATTTTTCGGACAAGCTTCTGGCATCGGTAGCCGCTGCAGTGAAGGAATGGCGCGTACGGCCGAATGGCACCGAGGGCTATCGCACGGCCGAGGTAACGCTTGGCGGTGTGGACACCACAGAACTGTCATCAAAAACGTTCGAAGCGACATCAGTGCCGGGGCTATATTTCATCGGCGAAGTCATCGATGTCACCGGCCATCTCGGCGGCTTCAACTTCCAGTGGGCGTGGTCTTCCGGCGTTGCCGCGGGGCGGCACGTCTAGACAGCCTCCGGCGAATATCCAACAATCCGGCCATGATCTATCGCCACGCCATCGGTGACCATACGCATGTCTTCGCGGATCTGCGCGACCTCATGGCCAAGGCAACGCCGCCGCGCTCCGGCGACAGGTTGGCCGGGATTGCAGCCGAGACCGCCGAGCAGATGATCGCCGCGCGGATGGCGCTCGCGGATGTGCCGCTCAAACAGTTCCTGCAGGAAATGGTGGTGCCTTACGAGGACGATGAGGTCACGCGTCTTATCGTCGATACGCATGATGCCGCCGCATTCTCCACGATCTCGTCGCTGACCGTCGGCGGCTTTCGTGATTGGCTGCTGTCAGACGCGGCCACGCCGCAAGTCCTTCAGACCGTCGCCCGGGGCATCACCCCCGAAATGGCCGCCGCGGTCTCGAAACTGATGCGCAATCAGGACCTGATCCTGGTGGCCAGGAAGTGCGAGGTGATCACGCGCTTTCGCAATACGATCGGGTTGCGCGGGTGCATGAGCGTGCGGTTGCAGCCGAACCACCCGTTCGACGATATCAGGGGCATCACGGCATCCATTCTCGACGGGCTGATGCTCGGCTCCGGCGATGCCTGCATCGGCATCAATCCGGCAAGCGACGATCCTGCAGTGCTGGGCGGGCTGGTGCGGCTGCTCGACGATGTCATCACCAGGCTGGATATTCCGACCCAGAGTTGCGTGCTCACCCATGTGACGACTAGTCTTGATCTCATCAATCAGGGTGCCCCGGTCGATTTGGTGTTTCAGTCGATCGCCGGGACCGAGGCCGCCAACAAGAGCTTTGGCATCGATCTGGCGATCCTGAAGGAAGCTCATGCCGCCGGGCTTTCGCTGAAACGTGGCACGCTCGGCCAGAACGTCATGTATTTCGAGACCGGGCAGGGCTCGGCTCTGTCGGCCAACGCCCATCACGGCGTCGATCAGCAGACTTTGGAGGCACGGGCCTATGCAGTTGCGCGGGCGTTCGACCCATTGCTGGTGAACAGCGTCGTCGGCTTCATTGGGCCGGAATATTTGTATGACGGCAAGGAGATCATCCGTGCCGGGCTGGAGGATCATTTCTGTGGCAAGCTGCTTGGCCTGCCGCTGGGCGTCGACGTCTGTTACACCAACCATGCCGAAGCCGATCAGGACGACATGGACAATCTGCTGACGCTGCTGGCCGCGGCCGGTGTGACTTTCGTGATGGGTGTCCCCGGCGCTGACGACGTGATGCTGAACTACCAGTCGACGTCATTTCACGATGCGCTCTATATCCGCGACCTGTTTGGGCTCAAACGCGCACCGGAGTTCGACGACTGGCTGCAACGGGTCGGGCTCTCCGGAGCGGACCTTCGCATCCGCGATCAGGAAGGCCTGCTGCCCGATCTGGCCGCGCGTCTGATCGCCTGACGTCAATAAACCGTCATAAGGCTTGGCGCTTTGTGCGCACTTGTGCGGAGCTGGTCACGACCTTGTCACCGCCCGCCACAATCTTGAAGAAATTCTGGCCCAGATTCGGACGCCGTGATTAGATCGCTCAAAGTATTCGGCAGGAGTGGAACGGTTTTATCTCGGCGACGTTATTGAAGGTTCAGCGCTTATGGGGACTGCTGATGCATTCACAGAGGAATTTTGATGAGAGCTGAGGGCAGGCAGACGGTCCGGCGCATCCTGTGCGTCTTTCCGCGATACACGTCTTCATTTGGCACGTTTGAATATTCATATCCTCTGACCGACGGCGTTCAGGCCTTCATGCCTCCCCAGGGCTTGCTGCTGATTGCCGCCTACATGCCCGAGAACTGGGAAGTCCGTTTCATCGACGAGAACATCCGCGCCGCCACGCCCAATGATTTCCTGTGGGCTGAAGCTGTGCTGGTGTCAGGCATGCACATCCAGCGCACGCAGATGAACGACATCTGCTACCGCGCGCATTCCTACGATCTTCCGGTGGCGATCGGTGGACCCTCGGTATCCTCCTGTCCGGACTACTACCCGGCTTTCGACTATCTCCATATCGGCGAACTCGGTGATGCCACCGATCAACTGATCGATATCCTGGAAAAGGATACGTCGCGGCCGGACCAGCAGGTCGTGCTGAAGACCACCGACCGTCTGGACATGACCAGGTTTCCGATTCCGGCCTATGAACTGGCCGATATTCCGCGCTACTTCCTGGGCAGCATCCAGTATTCCTCGGGCTGCCCGTATCAGTGCGAATTCTGCGATATCCCCGGCCTCTATGGTCGCAATCCGCGCCTGAAGTCGCCGGAGCAGATCACCGCCGAACTCGACAAGCTGCTCGAATGCGGCATCATGGGCTCAGTGTATTTCGTCGATGACAACTTCATCGGCAACCGCAAGGCCGCACTCGATCTGCTGCCGCATCTCGTCGAATGGCAGAAGAGGACTGGTTTTGTCTTGCGCCTGTCCTGCGAGGCGACGCTGAACATCGCCAAGCGGCCGGAAATCCTTTCGCTGATGCGCGAAGCCTGGTTCGGCACGATCTTCTGCGGCATCGAGACGCCCGATCCCGTCGCCCTCAAGGCGATGAAGAAGGATCACAACATGATGGTCCCCATCATGGAGGCGATCGAGACGCTGAACAGCTTTGGCATGGAAGTCGTGTCCGGCATCATCCTCGGCCTCGATACCGACAAGCCCGAGACCGGCCAGCATTTGCTCGAGTTCGTGGAAACGTCGCAGATTCCGCTTCTGACCATCAACCTGCTGCAGGCGCTGCCGCAGACGCCGCTTTGGGACAGGTTGAAGAAGGAAGGACGCCTGAACGAGGACGAGGGCCGCGATTCCAACGTCGACTTCCTGTTGCCGTATGAGGACGTCGTGAAAAGCTGGCGGCGCGCCATGGGCAGTGCCTATGTGCCAGAAAAACTGCTCGAGCGTTTCGAATACCAGATCCGCCACACCTATCCCAACCGGATCAAGCCGCCGATCGGCGCCATGCTGACCTGGAAGAGCATTCGTCTCGGTTTGGTCATGCTGCGCAACATCTTCTGGAAGGTCGGCGTGCTTGGTGATTACAAGCGGGCGTTCTGGAAATTCGCGCTCCGTCGGCTGGCCCGTGGCGAGATCGAATATCTCATCAGCGGGATCATGGTGGCGCACCACCTGATCAACTTTGCCCGCGATGCGTCCGGTGGTCAGACCAACGCGTCCTATTATTCGTTGAAGCTGCAGGACGCTGCCGTTCCGGCCGAATGAGCGATAGGCTGGCGTCATGACAGATCGGAATGACGTGACGCCGCCGGTGCCGCAGCGCTCCCTCGCGGAGCTGCGGGCGTTGACGCCGGCGCGTGTCGGGCTCGGCCGGGCCGGAGCCAGCCTGACCACGCGGGCCCTGCTTGATTTCACGCTCGACCATGCCCGCGCACGTGACGCGGTCCATGCGCCCTTCGAGGCCGAAGCCATCGCGGCCGCACTGGCCGGGCTGGGGACGAGCGCGCTGGTGGTGACGAGCCAGGTCGCGGATCGGGCCGACTATCTCAAGCGCCCCGATCTCGGCCGCCGACTGTCTCGCGAGTCACAGGAGATGCTTAAAGGTCGCGACAGCGCCGCGTGCGATCTGGTGATCGTGATTGCGGACGGCCTGTCTCCGGCTGCGGTCAATGCGCACGCGCTTGGCCTGCTGGGTGCCTTAATGCCCAAATTGGCGGGGGTCGGGATCGGCGCTGTCGTGGTTGCCGGCGGGGCCCGAGTCGCGCTTGGCGACGAGATCGGTGCGTTATTGAGGGCGCGGATGACGATCATGCTGATCGGCGAACGTCCGGGTCTCTCGGCGCCGCAGAGTCTCGGTGCCTACCTGACCTTCGCACCGCAGCCGGGTCTGACGGACGCTGCGCGCAACTGCGTGTCGAACATCCAGGTGGCCGGTCTGTCCTTCGAGGAGGCAGCGAGCAAGATTGCCTGGCTGGCGCGCGAAGGGCTGAATCGCAACATCACCGGTGTGGCTCTGAAAGACGAAAGCGGTCTGCAACTGGTAGCACCGCTCGTTGCACCAGCATGAAACAACAGCCTCTGCGCTCCATTTTGTGACCTGAAACGCAACCTCGGCGCGCGCGCCGCCTTGCGATATGTCATACAGACCTGCTACATCTGCCCGCGGCAAATTTACCGCATGTTTTCAAGGGCTAGCGCTGTTCGGTCTCGCCGATTCCAGCCTTACTACTGCCCGCGACGCTTGCTAGGCAGACGCCGCTGACGACAGGACTGGACAGGGTATGCACGATACGGTTCCCCCCCACGACGCGGATATGAATAAATTGCGCAAGGGGCCGATCAGCATCGCCTTCGGGCTCGAGCGCATCGGTCTGATCGCGGTGAAGGCACCGGTGCTGTCTTGCGTGATCCTGCTCGCGCTGGTGATCGGTGCGATCTTTGGCATCCAGCGCATCAAGATCGACGATTCGCTAAGCCAGCTATTTCGTTCTGACAGCAAGGAATACAAGCAATACGAGGAAGTGACGAAGCGCTTCCCGTCCACCGAGTTCGACGTGCTCGTGGTGCTCGAAGGCAAGACGCTGCTTGCGCGCGACAATCTTGGAAAGATGCGCGACCTCGTCACCGACCTGCAATTGGTTGATGGCGTGCGGGGGCTGATCTCGATCTTCTCGGCGCGCCAGACGCCGGCCCCCGGCAAGTTGCCGGCAGCGCTGTTTCCCAACGATCTTCCTGAAGGCGCCGACTACGACAAGTTCATCGAGACGGTGAAGCAGAACGAGCTGATCCGCGGCAAGCTTTTGTCCGACGATGGAACTCTGGCGCTGGTGGTGCTGTCGCTCGACCCGGCCGTGGTCAGCAACAGCAAGCTCAGCACCGTCGTCGCCGATATCCGCAAGACCATGAATGAGGACCTGGCCAATAGCGGTCTGACCAAGGAATTGTCGGGCGTGCCGGTGATGCAGCTCGAAATCCGCAACGCGGTCGAGCGCGACGGCCTGATCTATAACATCGCCGGCATTCTCGCCGGCTGCGTCATTGCGATCATCTTCTTCCGCAAGATCTCGTTCATGATCATCGCGGCGTTTCCGCCGCTGCTGGCGATCCTGTTGTCGCTCGGCGCGCTCGGCTGGGCCGGCTTCAGCCTCAACATGTTCCTCAATGTGATGACGCCGCTGATCATGGTGATCAGTTTTGCGGACTCGATGCAGCTCACTTTCGCGGCGCGTGACCGGTTGATCGCAGGCGAGGACAAGTATTCGGCATTTACCAATGCGGTTCGTGTCGTGGGTCCCGCCTGCGTCCTCACCCATGGCACCGCCGGCATTTCGTTCCTGGCGTTGCAGTTCTCCGACTCGGACCTGATCCGCGCCTTCGGCGAGGCCGGCCTCACGGCCACCATCATCGCGCTGGTTGCGGTGCTGTCGCTGGTGCCGGTGTTCGGCGTGCTGCTGGTGCGCAACGAGAAGATCTTCGCCGCCAAGTTCCAGACCGCCGATGCCGGCGTGCAGGCGCTGCGCGCCTTCTGTTACTGGATCGCGGTGCGCATGGTCGGTCGTCCTGGTCTGTTCAGCCTGATCTCGCTCGTCGTCGTCGTTGGTCTCGGGATCGTTTATGCCAATCTCGAGCCGCGCTATCGGCTGGCCGATCAGGTGCCGGACAAGGAGCAGGCGGTTGCGGCCAGCGGACGGCTCGACGCCAAGCTGACCGGCGCCAATCCGATCGACGTGCTGATCGAGTTTCCGAAGGGCGCGGATCTTTATTCGCCGGACACGTTGGCGACCATCGCCGAAGTCCACGCCATGGTCGAGAAGCAGGCCGGTGTGGGTAACGTCTGGTCGCTGGAAACGCTGCGGCGTTGGCTGGCGGAGAAGGCCGGTTCGTCGGATGTCGCGACGCTGAAGGAATATGTCAGCGTAATACCCGAACATCTGGTGCGCCGCTTCATCTCGGCGGACCAGACGGCGGTGGTGGTGTCCGGCCGTGTGCCCGACAGCGATTCGAGCAAGATCCTGCCGGTGGTCGACAAGCTCGACAATGCGCTGAATGCCGTTCGCACCAAGCACCCGGGCTATGAGATTGCGGTGACCGGCCTCTCGGCGATCGCGGCGCGTAACAGCGCCGGGATGATCGAGAAGCTCAATCACGGCCTGACCATCGAATTCGGATTGGTCGCCGTCTTCATCGGCCTCGCGTTCCGCTCGTGGGTGGTGATGCTGGCCTGTATCCTGCCGGGCATCTTCCCGGTGGTGCTGGCCGGCTTCGTATTGTGGCTGCTCGGGGAGGGGCTGCAATTCGCCAGTGTGGTGGCACTGACAGTGTCCTTCGGTCTCGGCCTTAGCGCCACGATCCACTTCCTCAACCGTTTGCGTCTGGAAGACACGCCGGGCACCGATCCCGCGATCGCCGTCGAGCGTGCGACTGTGCTCGTTGGTCCCGCGCTGATCCTGACGACGGTGGTGCTGGCCTGCGGCCTCGTGGTGACGGTGTTCTCGGATCTGCCGTCGCTGCGGCTGTTCGGCTGGCTCAGCGCCTTCTCGATGGTCGCGGCACTGGTGGCCGACCTGTTCATCCTGCGCCCGACCGCGATGTGGCTGATCAATCTGCAGCAGCGCCTTACGGGCAGTTCGGTTCTTGCGAAGCAAGAGAAGTAATCAACCGCGCATAGCAAGGACGATCAAATAAAAAAGCCCCCGGATCGCTCCGGGGGCTTTTTTGTGAATGGCGTGGAAGCCGGCGTCAGCTCTTGACCATATTGATCGAAACGCCGCGAATTTCGCCCTTGGAGCTGATCGACACCGACTGCTTGTTGCCGCGGGTCGTCAGCGTGATGTTGGCCGCAAAGCCCGCGGCCTCGACGAAGACGTCGATCTGGCCGCCACCCGCCTTGCCGACCAGATTGCCGTAGACGTTGCGGCTGGCTTCGCTCCAGCTGCCCGAAACATTGTTGCCCTGGCTGGTGACATTGCTGGAGAGGTCGAACTTGTAGCTGTCGCTGGCGCAGCGCAGCGTCTGAGCCAGCGCGCTGCCGCCGCCATCCACCTTGTAGGTCGCCCGGCAGCGAATGCGCTCCGAGGACCCGTCCGACATGGAGACCGTTCCGGTACCGCTCCAGGCCCCGTCGAAGCCGGCGAACGGTCCGGACTGGGCATGGCCTGCGGACACCGACAGCAGCAGGATCGCGCCAGCGCCAGCGGCCTTGAGGGCGTGCCCGAACCGCTTTGCAGAATGGAATGTCATGTAAGTTTTCCCAAAATAGCGCTGTGTAACCGAGTTATGCCGCGCCTCATCGAAGCTTAAGTGTCGCTGCACATCTTTAGGTTCAATAGAGCGATCATAATTGGACGATTGTAAAAGTAACATGTCACCGCCCACAAGCGCGAAGGTTCCCGGAGCGGAACGGGCGGAGGTGATGCGCGTCTGAACAATTGTCCTAAAACCTTATCTTGTCCTGCGGGGTGGCATCGGCCGGCGCTGCAGCCAGTGCGGCCATGTGCGCAAGCTTTCGCCGCATTTATTCGTGCCTGTGGTGGCGGGAATGTTCTGTGTCCTGATTGCATCCATCGCCGCGAATTCGCCGATGTGCCTGAAGATAAAGCCTTCCCGGCGATGCGAATGTTTCAGTTTATGCTATGCACCACACGGGCTGTGATCTCGTCACCATACTGAAGGAAGACAATGCGTAAATTTCTCCTGGTACTGTCCGTGCTTTCCGCATCTGCCTCGACCGGCGCATTGGCCCAGCAAAACCAGCCCCGCAGCGGCACCGACGCGGAGCAGAAGGCCTGCACCCGCGACGTGCAGAAGCTCTGCCGCGCCGTCATGGATCAGGGCGACCTCGTTGTTCTGTCCTGCCTGAAGGAAAACCGCCCCAAGATCAGCAAGGCCTGCAACGACGTGCTGGTCAGCCACGGCCAATAACCCCGCCCTAATGCGAGATTCCGGGCTCGTGGCGCCGTTTTGGTCTCGCCGCGAGCCCGCCAAGACGTGATCCGGCCCGGCACCGGCTGCGGCCGAAAGTGGCATATTGGCATTGGTCTCACGGGCCAATTTGCCCTATATGGGGGCTCGCGGCCGACCCCGCCTGCCGGTATTACCGGACCTTGGCGGCCCCCGAGCCACCCTGTTCAAATCCAACGTAGCCAGTTCTGGATGACCCCTGCGAGCGAACTGCGATCCGGCAAGACCGATCGTGACGAGAATTTTCCTGTCGCGTCGTGGATTATCCATCCGCGCCACCGGGCGCTGATTCTTGCCTTCTATAATTTCGTCCGGACCGCAGACGACATTGCCGATCACGCGCTGCTCGATGCACCGGCGAAACTGGCCCTGCTCGACGAGCTGGAGGCCGACCTGCTCGGTCAGGGTGACGGCCAGGCCGAAGCCGTCGTTCTGCGCGAGGCGCTCCAGATGCGCGAGATGCCCCCGCGTCATGCGCTCGACGTCCTGACAGCTTTTCGGATGGACGTGACCAAGCTGCGCTACGCCGACTGGGATGAGCTCATTCATTATTGTTCGTTCTCGGCGATGCCGGTCGGACGTTTCATGCTCGACGTGCACGGCGAAAGCAAAGCCACCTGGCCGGCGTCGGATGCGCTGTGCGCGGCCTTGCAGATCAACAATCACCTGCAGGATTGCGGCAACGACTATCGCGATCTCGATCGGGTCTACATTCCGCAGGACACGCTGGACCGGCACGGGGCCTCGGTGGAAGATCTCAAGCAGGCGAAGGCGTCGCCGGCGCTGCTGGCCTGTATTCGCGAGCTGGTCGCCAAGACCGAGACCCTGATGCATGAGAGCGAGACACTGACGGTCCATATCGCCGACGTCCGGCTGGGCTGTGATGTGGCCGTCATCGAGACTTTTGCCTGGCAGATCCTGAAGATGCTGAAGTTGCGCGATCCGCTGAGTGAGAAGGTCCATCTCTCGAAGGCCAGCATGGCTGGCTACGCGCTAGCCGGCATTGCCGGCGGGCTGTGGCGCCGCGCCACCACCAGCGCGCCGATGCCTCGTTCGACGACGCCGGGCGCATGAACCAGATGACGAGCCAGGTGAATAATAGCGAATCTCAGAGCGAGGTTCAGGGCGTTGCTGCCGGCAGCTCGTTCTATGCCGCGATGCGCATTCTGCCGCGTGCCCAGCGCGATGCGATGTTCCAGATCTACAGCTTCTGCCGTCAGGTCGACGATATCGCGGATTCCGATGGTCCGCGCGACGTCAGGCTCGCCGACATGCAGCAGTGGCGCGCAGATATCGATGCGCTCTATGCAGGCAATCCGCCGGCGCGTGTGCGCGACTATGCCGGGCCAATCAAGCAATTCGGCATGCGCAAGGAGGATTTCATCGCCGTCATCGACGGCATGGAGATGGATATCCCTGCAGATATTCGCGCGCCCGATGACGCAACGCTCGATCTGTATTGCGATCGTGTTGCCAGTGCCGTCGGACGCCTGTCGGTGAAGGTGTTCGGCATGCCGGACGAAGATGGCATTCTGCTTGCGCATCATCTCGGCCGTGCGCTGCAGATCACCAATATCCTGCGCGATATCGACGAAGACGCCGGTATCGGTCGTCTCTATCTGCCGCGTGAGCTGCTCTATCACGCCGGCATCACGTCGAGCGATCCCGACGTGGTGCGCGCCAGCCCGGCATTGCCGAAGGTCTGTGTGCCGCTGGTGAAGCGGGCGCAGGCGCATTTCGAAAAATCCGACGAGATCATGGCGCGTAACAAGCGCCGCGTGGTGCGCGCGCCGCGGATCATGTCGAAATATTATCACGCCATCCTGGAATTGCTGGTGGCGCGCGGCTTTGCTTTGCCGCGCGACCCCGTTCGTCTCGGCAAGGCCTCCAAGATAGCGATCCTGCTGCGATACGCGATCATCTGATGCAAAAGACCGCTCATATCATTGGTGCCGGCGTTTCCGGCCTGTCGGCCGCCGTGCGTCTCGTCAATGCCGGCTTCAAGGTCCACGTCCATGAGGCGACGCAGCAGGCCGGCGGCCGCTGCCGGTCGTATTTCGACGCGCAGACACAGCTCCAGATCGACAACGGCAACCATCTGGTTCTGTCGGGCAACAGCCATGTCGTCGCTTATGTAAAGTCGATCGGCACCGAAGCCGGGCTCGTTGGTCCGCAGCGGGCACAATTCGCATTTGCCGATGCCAAAACCGGCAAGCGCTGGCAGCTCGATCTCGGCGATGGCAAGATCCCGACATGGTTGTTCGACAAGACGCGCCGCGTCCCGGACACATCAGTTGCCGATTATCTCGCGCTGTCGCCGCTGATCTGGTCATCGAATAGTCGCCTGGTCGGCGATACCATTCGCTGTGAAGGCGTCCTCTACGATCGTCTGGTACAGCCACTGTTGCTGGCCGCGCTCAATGTCGATCCGCCGGAAGGGTCGGCTGGTCTGGCCGGCGCCATCGTGCGCGAAACGCTGCTGGCAGGCGGCCAGGCGTGCCGCCCGCTGATCGCGCGCGCTGGTCTTAGCGATGTTCTGGTCGAGCCTGCGATCGAATTGCTGCGTGCCAAGGGCGCAGGCGTTCATTTTGGCCATGAGTTGCGCGGTTACACCATGAGTGGTGATCGCGTCACCGAGCTGAAGTTTGGCGCTGAAGACGTCATCACGCTTAGCGCGGACGATGTCGTCGTGATGGCTGTTCCGCCATGGGCCGCGAAGTCGCTATTGCCAGGTGTGAAGACGCCGACCGAATTCCGCGCGATCGTGAATGCGCATTTCAATTATGTTCCGCCAGCAGGCCACGCGCCGCTGATTGGCGTTGTCGGCGGTGTGGTGGAATGGCTGTTTGCTTTCCACAATCGCCTGTCGATCACGATCAGCAATGGCGACCGTTTCGTGAACACACCGCGCGAACAGTTTGCGCAACAGATCTGGGACGAGATCTGCAAGATTTCGAATATCCAGGCGCCGCTGCCCGCCTGGCAGATCGTGCGCGAGCGCCGTGCTACTTTTGCGGCTACGCCTGCCCAAGATGCCCTGCGTCCGGGCACGCGCACCGATTTCAAGAACCTGTTTCTTGCAGGCGATTGGACCGATACCGGTCTGCCGGCGACTATTGAGGGATCGGTGCGGTCGGGTGACCGCGCGGCCGATCTCGTTCTGGCGATGCGCTGACTGTTGCGCAGCCAGACGATCATTCACGACGAGTACGGAGATATGGCGAGCGAGATGCATTCGGTCAGTCCAGAGATCACAATTCAGAACGCGGCGCTCGAGACGAGCATCGCTTCGGCGAAGCAGGGCCTGCTGAAGTTCCGGCAGCCTGACGGCCATTGGGTATTTGAGCTCGAAGCCGACGGCACGATCCCGTCAGAATATGTGTTGTTGCGGCACTACCTCGGCGAGCCCGTCGATGCCGAGCTTGAAGGCAAGATCGCCAACTATCTGCGCCGCACCCAAGGCAAGCATGGCGGCTGGGCGCTGGTGCAGGACGGCGACTTCGACATGAGCGCCAGCGTGAAAGTGTATTTCGCGCTGAAGATGATCGGCGATTCGACCGACGCGCCGCATATGGTCCGCGCCCGCGAAGCGATCCGCTCGCGCGGCGGCGCTGTCAACGTCAACGTCTTCACGCGCTTTCTGCTCGCGATGTTCGGCATCCTCTCCTGGCGCGCCACTCCGGTGCTGCCGGTTGAGATCATGCTGCTGCCGATGTGGTTTCCGTTCCACCTCAACAAGATGTCCTACTGGGCGCGCACCACGATCGTGCCGCTCATGGTGCTCGCAGCGCTGAAGCCGCGCGCGCAGAACAAGAAGGGCGTCGGCATCGACGAGCTGTTCCTGGAAGATCCATCCAGGATCGGTGGCATTAAACGCGCGCCGCATCAGAGTCGCGCGATGTTCGCCTTCTTCACCGGCATCGATATTCTGCTCCGCGCCGCCGAACCGTATTTCCCAAAGAAACTCCGCGCCCATTCGATCGCGAAAGCCGTCGAGTTTTGCGAGGAGCGCCTGAACGGCGAAGACGGTCTCGGCGCGATCTATCCGCCGATGGCCAATATGGTCATGATGTATGAAGTGCTCGGCTTCCCCGCCGACTATCCGCCCCGCGCCATCCAGCGGCGCGGTATCGACAAGCTTCTGATTGTCGGTGAGGTCGAAGCCTATTGCCAGCCTTGCGTATCGCCAGTGTGGGACACCGCGCTGACCGCGCATGCGATGCTGGAGACCGGCGGCGATGAAGCGTTCGGTCCGGCGAAAGAAGGGCTCGACTGGCTGGCGACCAAGCAGGTGCTCGACGTGAAGGGCGACTGGGCGGTGAAGCGGCCGGACCTGCGTCCGGGCGGTTGGGCGTTCCAGTACAACAACGCCTATTACCCGGATCTCGACGATACGGCCGTGGTGATGATGGCGATGGACCGCGCGCGCCGTCAGACCGGCGGCAAGGAATACGACGTTGCGCTCGATCGCGGCCGGGAGTGGATTCTGGGCATGCAGAGCAGCGACGGAGGCTTCGCGGCGTTCGAGGTCGATAACCTCGAATATTACCTCAACAACATCCCGTTCTCGGACCATGGTGCACTGCTCGATCCGCCGACGGAGGACGTCACCGCGCGCTGCGTCTCGATGCTGGCGCAGCTTGGTGACACCGTCGAGACCTCAAAGCCGCTGGCAGACGGTGTGGAATATCTGCGCCGTACCCAGCTCGCGGAGGGCTCCTGGTATGGCCGCTGGGGCCTGAACTACATCTACGGCACCTGGTCGGTGCTGTGTGCGCTGAATGCTGTTGGCATTGACCACCAGGATCCGGCGTTCCGCAAGGCGGTGGCCTGGCTGCTGTCGATCCAGAACGAGGACGGCGGCTGGGGCGAAGATGTGGTCAGCTACCGACTCGATTACAAGGGATTCGAGGCGGCCCCGAGCACGTCGTCGCAAACGGCATGGGCTTTGCTTGCCCTGATGGCGGCAGGCGAGGTCGATAATCCGGCTGTCGCCCGTGGAACGCGGTACCTGATGGACACACAGACGGAAAAAGGACTCTGGGACGAGGCCCGTTACACCGCTACCGGCTTCCCCCGTGTGTTTTATCTGCGTTATCATGGCTACTCGAAATTCTTCCCGCTCTGGGCGTTGGCGCGGTTCCGGAATTTGAAGAGCACCAACAGCAAGACCGTAGGGGTTGGGATGTGATTTTGGGCGATGGGGGCATTTCGACCGCGGGTGATACAACCGACCCGCGGCCGGTATTGATCGTCACGGGGCTGGTCCAGGAAGCGAAGATCGCTGCCGGGCCGGGAATGACCGTGATTTGCAGTTCAAGTGACCCTGTCCAGCTCCGCAGCCTGCTGGCTGACTTCGACCCCGCCACCATCCGCGGCGTTATCAGCTTCGGCGTCGCCGGCGGCCTCGATCCCGATCTCAAATCAGGCGCTGTCGTCGTGGCCACGGAAGTGGTGGCCGGCAACAGCCGTTGGTCAGCGTCTGAGGTCCTTAGCGACGAACTGATCGCCGGTGCCGGCGTCGGCCGCCAGAAAGTGTTTCGCGGTGGTCTGGTTGGTGTCGAGAAGGTCGTGACGGGGCAGGCCGGCAAGGCCGCGCTGCGCTCGGAATTCGGCGCCGCTGCCGTCGATATGGAAAGCCACATCGCCGCGGAATTTGCCGCCATGGCCGGACTGCCGTTCGCCGCACTGCGCGTCGTCAGCGATCCCGCCCATCGCGCCCTGCCGGAAATCGCCACCACTGCGATCAAACCCAATGGTGATGTCGATCTGCGCAAGGTGCTGCGCGGCATCGCCCGCAATCCGCTGGTGATTCGGGCGCTGGTTTCGACGGGGCGCGATTTCAATCGTGCACTGCGCAGCCTGCGCGACTGCCGCAGCTATCTGCTGGGTCACACCAACCTCGTTTCCGCGGACGTCTGAGCGCTGCTCTGGCGGTGTTTGCCGGGCGTCTCGCGAATTCAATTTTCAAAGAAAAAGGGGCGCGATCTGCATCGCGCCCCTTTTTTATATTCAGCTTGAAATCGCTCAGGCGGCGGTCGAAGCCTTCTGCGCCTTTTCCTCTGCCTTGGCGGCAGCGGCGACAGCTTCTTCCTTGCGGATGTCCGACAGGCGCTTCTGCACTTCCGACGAGAACACGTACTGTGCCGGACGCTGCTTGGTAAGGTCGATTTCCGGCGCCATCGGGCCCGACGTTTTCACGCCGCGCATCGCCACCCACATGGCCTTGAACGGGTTGCTGATGGCTGCGTCCGCGGCAGTCGGCTCGTAGCCGCAATGGGCCATACAGTCGGCGCACTTCTCGTACTTGCCGGTGCCGTAGGTGTCCCAATCGGTGGTGTCCATCAATTCCTTGAAGGTCTTGGTGTAGCCTTCACCGAGCAGGTAGCAGGGCTTCTGCCAGCCGAAGATGTTACGTGCGGGCATGCCCCACGGCTTGCACTCGTATTCCTGGTTGCCGGCGAGGAAGTCCAGGAACAGGCCGGAATGCATGATGTTCCACTTCTTGCCCTTGCCGAGTGCAAAGACGTCGCGGAACAGCTTCTTGGTCTTGGTGCGGTTCAGGAAGTGCTCCTGATCCGGTGCGCGCTCATAGGCATAACCGGGCGACATCGAGACGCCGACGCCGAGCTCCACGGTGAAGTCGAGGAACTTGGCAATGTCCTCGGCCGCGTGGCCGTCAAAGATGGTCGCGTTGACGTTGACGGCGAAGCCCTTGGCCTTGGCGGCCTTGATCGCGGAGACGGCGCGGTCGAACACGCCTTCCTGCGACACGGCCTTGTCGTGATGATCCTTGAGACCGTCGAGATGCACCGAGAAGAACAGGTAGGGCGACGGCGTGAACAGGTCGAGCTTCTTCTCCAGCAGCAGCGCGTTGGTGCAGAGCGAGACGAACTTCTTGCGCTCGACCAGGCCGCGCACGATCTCGCCGATTTCCTTGTGGATCAGCGGCTCGCCGCCCGGGATCGCAACCATCGGCGCGCCGCACTCGTCCGCAGCATCCCAGCATTCCTGCGCCGACATGCGGCGGTTGAGGATAGCGTTCGGATAGTCGATCTTGCCACAGCCGACACAGGCCAGGTTGCAGCGGAAAAGTGGCTCCAGCATCAGCACCAGCGGATAGCGCTTCTGGCCAGTCAGCTTCTTCTTCAAGAGATAGGAGCCGATCTTCATTTCTTTAAAAAACGGAATGGCCATTTCGAATTTTCTCTCTGCGCATCACATCGTGACGAAGGTGGATCAAACCGCGGTCAGTTCGGCGGGTAGCTTGAATTCGATATTCTCTTCACGTCCGGGCAACACCGACACCGCAACCGGCCCGATCCGCCGTAAGGTCTCGATCACGTCATCTACAAGCACTTCTGGCGCGGATGCGCCAGCCGTGATGCCTACGGCACGCGCATCCTTCAACCAGACGGGGTTGAGTTCGCTGCCATCGGCAATGAGGTAACTTGCGACACCGACTTCGGTGCCGATTTCGCGCAACCGGTTCGAGTTGGAACTGTTGGTCGCCCCGACGACCAGGATGACGTCTACAAGTTTACTGAGGTCTCTTACCGCAGATTGGCGGTTTTGTGTTGCATAGCAGATATCGCGGGTATCGGGGCCCTCAATGTCACTGAAACGCTGTTCCAGGGCCAAAATGATGTCCTTGGTGTCATCCACGCTGAGGGTCGTCTGGGTGATATAGGCGACCGGTTCCCGCGGTGGCAGTGTCAGTGCCTTGACGTCCTCAACGCTCTGAACAAGGTAAACCGGGCCGGGTACCTGTCCCATGGTACCGTCGACCTCCGGATGGCCTGCGTGGCCGATCAGGATGACCTTACGGCCTTTGGACATGTACCGCTTGCCCTGGTTGTGGACCTTGGTGACAAGCGGGCAAGTTGCATCCAAAACAGGCAGGCCACGGCTGGCCGCTTCTTCCTCGACGCTCCGGGCGACGCCGTGGGCGCTGAAGACGGTCATGGCATTCGGAGGCACTTCGGAGAGTTCCTCGACGAAAATGGCGCCCTTGGCCTTCAGGCTTTCGACCACGTATTTGTTATGGACGATCTCATGGCGGACATAGACCGGCGCGCCGTAGCGCTCGAGAGCACGCTCGACGATCTCGATGGCACGCACGACGCCCGCGCAGAAGCCGCGCGGCTGAGCCAGAAAGATTTCAAGGGGACGACGATCAAGCACGTGGTACATAGTCCATAATCGATTCCGGTATAATCCTTAATTCTGTACCACAATCAGGCACATATCCAGCCCAGCTGGATATGTGAGCCGTTCTGTGTGACAAAAATCACTCAGTATGCAATCACGAACCGAAAACGTGGTTTGCGACAACTGGCCGGGTTGCGGTAATATCTTGCGGTTGCGGCACAAGAACCTGAAAACTCTCACTTGTTCGTCACTTTACGGCGCGACGAGGCGTCGCTAACACGGCCGTTGCTACGCTGATCAGCACGTTTTATGCCATCCCATCACATTGCTGAAAGCAAAGCGCATCCAATGCGAAAGTAATGGTTTGCGGAACCCTCCCTCGTGAACCGCATTCTTTGCGTGCCTCGCCCAAATAGAAAGAAAAAGCGTGCTGACAAGAGTTGTCGTCTCGGTCGTGAACTTCTGCACCCGGTTTGCCCTGCCGGTGGTGCTCGTTTGTGTGCTTCTTTCGATTGGCGCGAGCTATTACACGGCGAAGAATTTCTCGATCAATACAGACATCAACAAGCTGATTTCGCCCAATCTCGATTGGCGTCAGCGCGACATTGCCTTCGATAAGGCCTTCGACCAGGAGCGACTGATTATCGCGGTGGTTGAGGCGCCCACGCCTGAATTCGCCAATGCCGCAGCCAATGCGATGGAAGCGAAGCTGGTCACCAACAAGACGGATTTCGACTCGGTTCGCCGATTGGATGGCGGAGCGTTCTTCGAGAAAAACGGCTTGCTGTTCCTGCCGACCAAGGAAGTTGCGCAACTGACGGGCCAGTTCCAGCAAGCTGCTCCCCTGATTGAAATCATGGCCGGCGATCCCAGTCTGCGCGGTCTCACCGGCGCGCTGGAGACCGGCCTTACCGGCATTCGCCGTGGGCAGCTTCAGCTTGACGCTGCAGCGCCGACCTTCAACGCCGTCTCGCAGACCGTTGAGGACGTGCTGAAAAACGGCAAGGGCACCTTCTCATGGCGCGGGCTGGTCAGCGACAGGCCTCTGACGGATGGCGACAAGCGTGGCTTCATCGAAATCAAGCCTATCCTCGACTTCAACGCGCTTGAGCCCGGCAAGACCGCGACAGATGCGATCCGGCAGGCTGCGATCGACCTGAACATCGCTGGCGAATACGGCGCACGCGTGCGGTTGACCGGCCCGGTCCCCATCGCAAACGAGGAATTCTCCACCGTGCAGGATGGAGCCATCGTCAACGGGATCGGTACGGTTTTGATCGTGCTGGTCATCCTCTGGATGGCGCTGCACTCGGCCAAGATCATCGGTGCCGTGTTCGCAACGCTATTCGTGGGCCTCGCCACAACGACCGCCGTCGGTCTCATGATGGTGGGTTCGCTGAACCTGCTGTCGATTGCATTTGCCGTGTTGTTCGTCGGCTTGGGTGTCGATTTCGGCATCCAGTTCAGCGTGCGTTACCGCTCCGAGCGTTACAAGAACGACAACCTGCCGCTCGCTTTGACGAAGGCGGCCGAATATTGCGCCGTGCCGCTGTCGCTCGCCGCTTTCGCAACGGCTGCCGGCTTTCTGTCGTTCCTTCCGACCGATTACAAAGGCGTGTCTGAACTCGGCAAGATCGCGGGCGCCGGCATGATGATCGCGTTCCTGACCAGCATCACCGTTCTGCCGGCACTGCTCGACCTGTTGAATCCCGCGGGCGAAAAGGAGCCCGTCGGTTATGCGTTCCTGGCGCCTGTCGACCGTTTCCTGGAAGAGAAGCGCTTCTGGATTATCGGCATCACATTGGCGCTCACGATCGCCGGTCTGCCATTACTCTACTTCCTGAAGTTCGACTTCAATCCGATCAACCTGCGCAATCCGAACGTCGAGTCGATCGCGACCTTCCTCGATCTGCGCAAGGATCCGAACACCGGCGCCAATGCGGTCAACATCATGGCGCCAAACGAGGCCGCTGCGAAACAGGTCGAAGAACGTCTCTCCAAGGTCCCGGAAGTTGCTCGTACGATTTCGCTCGGCAGCTTCGTTCCTGAGGATCAGCCCGCCAAGCTGAAGGCGATTCAGGAAGGCGCGAAAATTCTCGAGCCGGCTTTGAATCCCGAGTCGATCGACAAGGCGCCGACCGATGCGGAAAACGTCACTTCTCTGAAGGATTCGGCGGCGAGCCTGCGCAAACTTGCAGGAACGCAGACCAGTCCCGGCGCCGTCGCCGCCAAGCGTCTGGCGGATGCATTGGCCAAGACCGCTGATGCTAGCCAGCCTGTGCGCGATCAAGTGCAGGCGACCTTTGTGGTGCCGCTTAAGCTCGCGCTGGGGCAGTTGCGTAATTTGATGCAGGCGAGCCCGATCAGTTTGCAGACCTTGCCAGCCGAATTGGTGAATTCGTGGAAGACCAAGGATGGCCAGATCCGCGTCGAGGCGCAGCCCAACGGCGATCCGAACGATAACGACACGTTGCGCAAGTTCGCCGACGCCGTGCTGAAGTCCGAGCCGCTTGCCGTCGGTGGTCCAATCTCGATCCTGAAGTCGGGCGACACCATTGTGACCGCCTTCATTCATGCGGGCATCTGGGCGCTGCTTTCGATCTCGTTGTTGCTATGGCTGGCTTTGCGGCGCATCAGCGACGTGTTGCTGACGATCGTTCCCTTGCTGGTGGCGGGAACGGTCACGCTGGAGATCTGTGTGCTGATCGGCTTGCCACTGAACTTCGCCAACATCATCGCGCTGCCGCTGCTGCTCGGCGTCGGCGTGGCGTTCAAGATCTACTATGTGACGGCCTGGCGGGCAGGCTACAAGAACTTGCTGCAGTCATCGCTGACACGCGCGATTTTCTTCAGCGCGCTGACGACTGCCACGGCGTTCGGTAGCCTGTGGCTGTCGAACCATCCGGGCACCGCGAGCATGGGTAAACTGCTCGCGATGTCCTTTGTCGTGACGCTGGCGGCCGTGCTGTTATTCCAGCCGGCTCTCATGGGTAAGCCGCGCGAGACTAGTGAGTGACCTTGTTGATTTCGGGCAGCAGGCAGATATCGCCGATATCGGCCGGCTGTCCCGGCACCGGCGCTGCAGCGGTTTTCTGACCGGCAGGAGCGGCGGCCTTGGGGGCGCCGGCAGCGGGAGCCGGTGCAGCCTTGGGTGCAGCAGCAGCTGTCGGAGTAGCCGCTGGGGCCATCTTGCCGCCGGTGGCGGCGCCTGCCTTGGGCAGGGCGCCCTTGGCGGTGAGGTTCGAGGGGCTCGATGGAATCGACGGGCCTACGCGCGTCCAGGTCTGACCGCCGCACAGGAAACCAAGGACGCATCCTTCGATTTCAAGTTCGTCAGCAGTATCACCGAGCTTGATCGTCGATTTATAGAATTTTCCGTCCTTGGCATTGTAGACCTGACCCGCCCATTTGTCGTTTGCGGCATTCTTTTTCATGTCCAGCAATGTCACGATGCCCAGAGTGGGGCGCGCCTTCTTGGTGGCATCGGGATTGTTCTTGTCGATCCCGCCGGGGGTCTTTTCCCAGGCTACGGCCCCCCACATGCTGCCACCGCATTCAGCAACACGAATATGCGCGACGCCGTCCTCGACCTTCCAATCGCCGGTCGGATCAGCTGCAAATGCGGGAGCCAGCCCTGCCGAAAACAAGCCTGCCGAAAAAAGGATTCCGCAATATGTAAGAGTACGCGTAGTAATGCGTGGGCGCTGCAACATGTTTAGACCTATGCTTAAGTAGCGGTTCTCGGCGAAGTCAAATCGCCGCATTTACGGTTTTCAGTTGACGAAGCGACCATCAACCGACGTATGTAACTCATGGTATATCCGAATCTAGACGTTTCCGAGATGTTTGTTGAACGGGAGGCGCAGCGTAGCTCGATGCATACGCGCCATCTTAATGAACAGCTCGTTCGAGTCCTCAAGACCATCGGATATGACGTTGGCTTTCAGCGAGGCATCGGCCAGTATTTGTTCGACCGGGACGGCGCCCGTTATCTCGATCTACTGAGCGGATTTGGCGTTTTTGCGATTGGCCGGAACCATCCGGTGATGCGGAATGCGCTCAAAAGCGTGCTCGACGCCGACATGCCCAATTTGGTGCAAATGGATGTTTCCACACTCGCAGGTATCCTCTCAGAGAAGCTGCTGGAAAACGTCCCCTATATGGACAAGGTGTTTTTCGCGAACTCGGGCGCGGAAACCGTCGAGGCGGCGATCAAATTTGCTCGCAATGCGACCGGCCGCGACGGGATCGTATATTGCGATCACGCCTATCACGGACTGACCTATGGCGCGCTGTCGCTGACCGACGACACCAATTTCCGCACCGGCTTCGGCCCGCTGCTCTCGGGCTGCACCACGGTGCCATTCAACGACCTCGAAGCGCTGGAGAAGGCGCTATCGTCCAAGCAGGTTGCCGGCTTCATCGTCGAACCGATCCAGGGCAAAGGCGTCAACCTGCCCACCGACGAATTCCTGTCGGGCGCCGCTGCGCTGTGCCGCAAATACGGCACGCTGTTCATCGCCGATGAAATCCAGACCGGCCTCGGACGCACCGGAAAATTTCTGGCGATCGAGCACTGGAATGTCGAGCCCGACATGATCCTTCTCGCAAAGGCCTTGTCGGGAGGTCATGTTCCTGTTGGTGCGCTGCTGACGCGAAAAAGCATCTTCGACAAGATCTTCAACCGGATGGATCGCTCGCTGGTCCATGGTTCGACCTTCGGCAAGAACGATCTGGCGATGGCCGCCGGTATTGCTACGCTGGAGATCATGAAGCATGAGAAGCTGGTCGAGAACGCGGCCAAGCGCGGTGCCGAATTGCGGCTCGCTCTGCAGAACATGATTCCCGAATTCGAGCTTCTGAAGGAAGTACGCGGTAAGGGCCTGATGATCGGTGTCGAATTCGGCCCGCCGAAGTCGCTGCGCCTCAAGGCATCGTGGAACATCCTGGAGTCGGCCAGCAAAGGCCTGTTTTGCCAGTTGATCACCGTGCCGCTGTTCAAGGAGCAGAAGATCCTGACCCAGGTCTCCGGCCACGGCAGTCACACGATCAAGCTACTGCCGCCGCTGGTGGTCACCGAGGACGACGGAAAGTGGATCGAGAACTCGTTCCGTACCGTGATCGCCGATAGCCATAAGGTTCCTGGTGCGATCTGGTCGCTCGGCAAGACGCTGGTCGACAACGCCGTGCGGAAGTCAGCCTAGGTTTCAGCTCGCTCCCGTTGCAAGTTCGACCTTGCTGCCGAAATCAGCAAGTTCATCGGCATTCAAATCGCTGACCGCCCAGTAGGTCAGGCCGCGCTCGCTCCAGTGGCGAATGTTGAAGCCCTGAACGGTCTCGATCTTGGCCATCCGTGATTCTGCATTTGTCGTCTGTGCAACGAACAGATTGATCACATGGGTGCGCCGCCGGTAGACGATGGCACCGATCGCTCGTCCATTGACATAATCAAGCCGCCCGCCGATGAGCGTGAAACCCTGCGCAGTGAGATCGACAACCGGCGGCGCCACGTCAAGCCGACCATTGAACCAGGGCTTCACCGTATGCTGATCGGTGGAAAGTACATCGGTGAGATGTCCGGCCTGCAGCGCGCGCAGATGTGCCGACACCACCTCCGAAAGAATGCGCTGCTCGTCTTCATGGCGAAGTACGACGACGACGAGGCCGGTCGCAGCTACAGCAGACAACACCGATCCCATCGCGAAGCCTTTCAGCACGGCGCGACGATTTGGCGTGTGAGCCTTGGGGAGCGCCGCCTCGATGCGCTGGCGTAGCTGTGGAGGCGCCGTAAAATGCAGATCGCTGGTGGTCATTGCGGATCGCATGTCGCGATAGGCGTTCAGTTGAGCAGCGCAGCGCTGGCACGTGGCAATGTGCGCCTCGACCTCACGGACATGCCCGGCGTCGAGCTCGTCATCGAGCAATGCGTGAAGAAGAATCTCGGCCTCGTCGCAGGTCATTTGTACGGCTCCTCTTCAGCCATCCACGCGATCCGGAGCATCGCGCGTGCGCGGGCGAGGCGTGACATCACGGTGCCGATGGGCGCGCCGACGATGTCGGAAATCTCCCGGTAAGACAGGTTTTGCATTTCTCGCAGCACGAGGATTTCCCTGAATGGTTCGGCAAGCGCGCTTACGAGACGCTGGATCGTCGTGGCATCGCGACGTCGGAGCAATTCCGCCTCCGGTGAAGCTTGTGCCTCATGCCAGAGCGGCGGCGCTTCCTGCGACTCTGCCTCGGCGATTTCGGCGATCGCGGTTGGTGAGTTCATGCGACGGGCGAACTCCGCATGGCAGATATTGCGCAGGATGGCGAACAGCCATGGTTTGATTGCAGGGCCACGATAGCTGTCGAAATGTTTCAGCGCGCGCAGATAGCATTCCTGGACGGCGTCTTCGGCGGCGTCAGCATCGCGCAGCAGATAGCGGGCCAGCGTATAGACGTCGTCGAGGCATGGCAGCGCGGCGTCGCGAAAACGGCGCGTCCTTTCGCCATCGTCGTCAGCTCTGTGCGCTGGCATCGACTTGTCCTTGCCGGCCGACGCCCGGCCGCCGGGTTTCCAGAGGCCGGGCATCGTTGTGATGCCTTGGTTTTGGTTGCTACTCAACCTTGATCATCCCCGTCATATGCGGATGCAGCGAGCAAAAATACGTGTAGTCACCCGGTGACGTGAACGTGAAGGAATAGCTGTCGTCAGTGTCGAGTGTTTTCGACCTGAATTTTCCGGCTGAGACCACGGCGTGCGGGATGTCGTCTCGGTTCTTCCAGGTGACGGTCGTGCCGACCTTGATGGTGAGCTGCGCCGGCTCGAAGGTGAAGTTGTCGATCATCACCGCTAGGTCTTCGCACCGCGCCGCTGTCATGCAAGCGGTCATGACGGCAAGAACGGTGACACGGATGCAGATGTTGCGTAAGGCGACGGATGTCATGTTGCGATGCCCTCAGCCTTGCAACGGGGTATCGATGATGGCGAGGCGTTCATCGCCGGGTTTGAAGATGATGCTGGCGATGCCCAGCAGGCCGCGTAATTTGTCGTCGGGCACCTTCATGGGGCCGGGTGAGGGCGCAGTCCCCGGTGCCGGTTGTGGGAACGCAGTTGAGCGTGCGGTGTGGAACGTGACGTTGCCTTCCACTTTCTGCATCACCTGATGGATATGGCCGTTCAGCACCGTGACCGAGCCGAAGCCCTTGAGGTAGTCCAGCGCGCGCGCACCGTCTTCGGTGCCCCATCCCCAGGTCGGATAAACGGTCCAGAGTGGAATATGCGCAAACACCACGATAGGTGTCGATTTTGATCGGCCGCGAAGATCGTCTTCCAGCCACGCGAGTTGTTCGGCGCCGAGGTTTCCAAGTCCGCCCGCTTTGAGATCGACGACGTTCACGAGCCCGATGAAGTGTACGCCGCTTGCGTCGAAGGAATACCAGCCGGAGCCCTTGGTCCCGCGTCCGTAGCGCTCGCGGTAGAGCTTGACCTCTTCGTCGATGAAATCATGCTCGCCGGGGACGTAATGCACATCGAGCCGCGCTTGCGAGATGATGCGGTCGGCATCGTCGAATTCGGAGGCCTTGGAGAGGTGGCTGATATCGCCGGTATGGATCATGAACGACGGCTTGACCGGCATGGCTTTGATCCGGCCGATGGCTTCCTCGAGCGTGCCGATGGCATTGGGATTGGCGGGCTTGTCGAAGCCAATATGGCTGTCGCTAATCTGCAGGAACGTCAGGCCGGTGGGCTCTGCCGCTTGTGCTGAATCAATGAGTCCAAGGGCGTGCGGGACGCCACCGGAAATGCTCCAGAGCACGCCGGTGCCGGCCCACGTCATGCATTCCAATACCTTTCGACGGCTAAGTCTCGGGTCGTCCTGGGAATGATCGTGATCGAATGCACTCATCGCCAATCTCCATCGCCCTGCATTGGGCTATGGGGACTGGATCGGAGATGGCGGGTGTTTATTCCCGCGAAATGAGGTTATCGCGAATCCGTGATGATCATCGACGCGCCTTTTTCCGCGATCATTGCGGTTGGCGTGTTGGTATTGCCCGATGTAATCGTCGGCATCACCGAGGCGTCCACGACGCGCAATCCGGAGATCCCGTAAAAGCGCAGCCGCTCGTCCACCACGGCCATCGGGTCCGAGGCTGTGCCCATCTTCGCGGTCCCGACAGGATGGAAGATGGTGGTGCCGATATCGCCGGCGGCCTTGGCCAGGGACGCCGCATCGTCGCCAACCGATGGCCCCGGCAGATATTCTTCGGGATGATAGGCGGCGAGCGCCTGCTGCTTCATCAACCTGCGTGTCACGCGGATCGCATCGGCAGCAACCTGACGGTCGTCGTCTGTCGAGAGGTAGTGGGGAGCAATTGCGGGTGCGTCATCGGGCTTCGCCGAGCGCAGTTTGATCTCGCCGCGCGATGTCGGCTGCAGATTGCAGGCAGCAATGGTGATCGCCGGAAAGCGATGCAGCGGATCGCCGAATTTGTCGAGCGAGAGCGGCTGCACGTGAAACTGGATGTTGGCGCGTTCGCGATGGGCATCGGAGCGCGTGAAGATGCCAAGCTGCGATGGCGCCATGGTGAGCGGCCCGCGGCGGCGAAGCGCGTAATCGACGCCCATCCAGCCACGGCGGAACAGATTGTAGTAGGTCTCGTTCAGCGTGCGCACGCCGGAGACCTTGTAAATCGCGCGCTGCTGCAGGTGGTCCTGCAGGTTACGACCGACGCCCTGACGATCGAGTGTGATGTCGACACCAGCGGCGGACAGCCACTCCGCGGGTCCGATGCCGGAGCGCTGCAACAGATGCGGCGAGCCAACCGCGCCAGCACACAGGACGACTTCACCCCTGGCGCGTGCCTCGATCTCTTGGCCGTTCTGGGTGAAGCGTACGCCGACGGCGCGGCCGTTTTCGACGATCAGGCGATCGACCATCACCTTGGTTTCGAGCCGCAGGTTCGGGCGGTGCAGTGCGGGCTTGAGAAAGCCGCGGGCCGACGACCAGCGCCGACCGCGCTTCTGGTTGACGTGAAAATAGCCGATGCCTTCATTGTCGCCGGTGTTGAAATCGGCGGTCTTGCGAATGCCCATTTCAGCCGCAGCATTGCCGACGGCGTCGAGTACCTTCCACGACAGCCGTGGTTCTTCGATGCGCCAGCCGCCGCCTGCGCCATGGTGTTCGCTGGCGCCAAGGAAATGATCTTCCAATGTCTTGAACGCCGGGAGCACATCGTCATAGCCCCAGCCATTGAGGCCGAGCTGGCGCCAGTGATCGTAGTCGGCCGCCTGGCCGCGCATCGAGATCATGGCATTGATCGCGGAGGAGCCACCGATCACCTTGCCGCGCGGATAGGCCAGCGCGCGGCCATTGAGGCCGGGCTCCGGCTCGGTGCGAAACATCCAGTCGGAGCGGGGATTGCCGATGGCAAAGAGGTAGCCCACCGGAATGTGAAACCAGATCCAGTTGTCGTTGCCGCCGGCCTCCAGGATGAGGACGCGCTTGCCGGGATCTGCCGAAAGGCGATTGGCGACGATGCAACCGGCGGTACCCGCACCAACCACGATATAATCGAAATCACCCTCGAGCCGTGTCGTCATCGTTTCCCTGCCGCATCCGTTTCACGGTCTCACCTGCCGTGCCGAAAGGGATTAACGAGGCGGCGGGCGTCTGTACAGCGTGTGATGGGGCCGGTGGGGTGGGCCGTTGGCACGCGACATGCTAGACAAGGATATCGCCGTTCCACCGCATCGAGACCTTGACCCATGCCCATCATCAATCGTGTCGCCGATCTGCAACCGGAAATCATGGCCTGGCGCCGTGACCTGCATGCCCATCCCGAGCTGATGTATGACGTGCACCGGACCGCGGGCTTCGTGGCGGAACGACTGAAGGAGTTCGGTTGCGACGAAGTTGTGACGGGCCTGGGACGAACGGGTGTCGTGGGCGTCATCAGGGGCCGCAAGCCGGCCTCGGGCGAGCACAAGGTGATCGGGCTGCGCGCCGACATGGACGCGCTGCCGATCGAGGAAGAGACCAATCTGCCTTACGCCTCGAAGACCCCCGGCAAGATGCATGCCTGCGGTCACGATGGCCACACGTCCATGCTGCTGGGCGCGGCGCAATATCTCGCCGAAACACGCAATTTCGCTGGCGATGCCGTCGTCATCTTCCAGCCGGCCGAAGAGGGCGGTGCGGGCGCTGCGGCGATGATCAAGGATGGCTTGATGGACCGTTTCAAGATCGATCAGGTCTACGGCATGCACAACAATCCCGGCATGCCGGTCGGCTCCTTCGCGCTGCGTCCGGGTCCGATCATGGCGGCGATGGACCGCATCTCAATCCAGATCGAGGGCAAGGGTGGCCATGCCGCCTATCCGCACAAGACCATCGATTCCGTGCTGGTCGGCTCGCAGCTCGTGATGGCGCTGCAGACGATCGTGTCGCGCACCGTCAATCCCCTGGAATCCGCGGTGCTGTCGATCTGTGAATTCCATGCCGGGCATGCCAGCAACGTCATCCCGGCGACCGCTGAACTGCGCGGCACCGTGCGAACGTTGAACGCCGAAGTGCGCGATCTCATGGAGAAGCGCATGAACGAGGTGGTCAACGGCGTCGCGCTGCAGACCGGTGCGAAGATCGTGCTCGACTATGACCGCGGCTATCCCGTCGTGGTCAACCACCGCGCCGAGACCGACATGGCGGTGCGGGTCGCCAGCGAAATCTCCGGGGCTGAGAAGGTCAATGTGGACATGCCGCCGGTGATGGGCGCCGAAGACTTCGCTTATATGCTGGAAGCGCGCCCCGGCGCCTTCATCTTCTGCGGAAACGGCGACAGCGCTGGGCTGCACCACCCCGCCTATAATTTCAACGACGACGCCATCGTTTACGGCACGTCCTATTGGGTGAAGCTGGTGGAGACCACGCTGGCGGCCTGACAGCGGGCGTCCACGCAACGATTTTTAATAGTTGCGTCACAACCTCAGGAACAAGACACAACAGGTGACGTTGAGCCGCGGGAAACAACCCCTGGCTTAACGGAGTGCGCGTCATGGCGACCAAAGACAAAGACCTCAACGACCTCTTCCTCGATACGCTCAAGGATATCTATTTCGCGGAAAAGCAGATCCTGAAGGCCCTGCCGAAGATGGCCAAGGCCGCAACCTCGGACAAATTGCGCGCCGCTTTCGAAAAGCATCACGACGAAACCGAAGGCCAGGTCGAGCGCCTGGAACAGATATTCGAGCTGCTCGACAAACCCGCCCGCGGCAAGACCTGCGACGCCATCCTGGGTATCCTCGACGAAGGCAAGGAGATCATGGACGAGTACAAGGGGACGAGTTCGCTCGATGCCGGCCTGCTTGCTGCGGCACAGGCCGTCGAACACTATGAGATCTCGCGCTATGGCACCTTGAAGGCCTGGGCCACGGAACTCGGCATGAAGGACGCGGTGCGGCTGCTCGACGAGACGCTCAATCAGGAAAAGAAGACCGATGAATCACTGTCGGTGCTGGCGAAATCAGCGGTCAATCTGGCTGCGGCGGCGTAATTGAAAAGCGCCACCCGCACATTGCGGGTGGCACTTCTCATTTCACTCCGCGGCCTGTGCGTAGTCTTCCATCGGCGGACACGAGCACACCAGATTGCGGTCGCCATAGACGTTGTCGACGCGGCCGACCGGGCACCAGTATTTGTCGGTGCGTGAGGTCCCAGCCGGGAAGCAGCCTTCCGCGCGGGTATAAGCGCGCTTCCAGTCATCTTCGGCGATGTCGTGCACCGTATGCGGCGCGTGCCGCAGCGGCGATGCCTCGACGTTCCAGCGACCGCTCTCGATATCCGTGATCTCCTTGCGGATCGCGATCATCGCCTCACAGAACCGATCGAGTTCGAGTTTCGATTCCGATTCCGTCGGCTCGATCATCAGCGTCCCCACGACAGGAAAGCTCATGGTCGGCGCATGGAAACCGTAGTCGATCAGGCGCTTGGCGATATCGTCGACGGTGACGCCGGCGGACGTCTTGAATGCGCGCGGATCGATGATGCATTCATGCGCCACGCGTCCCTTTTCGTTGCGATACAGCACCGGGAAATGCGGATGTAGTCGCGTGGCGATGTAGTTCGCGTTAAGGATCGCGAGTTCGGTGGCGGAGGTGAGGCCTGCACCACCCATCATCAGGATGTAGATGTAGGAGATTGTCAGGATCGACGCCGAACCGTAGGGCGCGGCGGAGACCGGACCCACCGGCACATCGCCGTTGGCCGAGGGATGACCGGGCAAATAGGGCGCCAGATGCGCCTTGACGCCGATCGGGCCCATGCCGGGGCCGCCGCCGCCATGCGGGATGCAGAAGGTCTTGTGCAGGTTGAGATGGCTGACGTCGGCGCCGTAGTCACCGGGCCGCGACAGGCCGACCTGCGCATTCATGTTGGCGCCGTCGAGATAGACCTGACCGCCATTGGCGTGGACGATCTCGCAGATCTCGCGGATATGTTCCTCGAACACGCCGTGGGTCGACGGATAGGTGATCATGATTGCCGCGAGATTGGCGGCATGCTTCTCCGCCTTGACGCGAAGGTCGTTGACGTCGACGTCACCGCGCTTGTCGCAGGCGACGACAACCACGTCCATATTGACCATGCTGGCCGAGGCAGGGTTGGTGCCGTGCGCCGATGACGGGATCAGGCAGATATTGCGATGGCTGTCGCCGCGCGCCGCGTGATAGGCGCGGATCGCGAGCAGGCCGGCATATTCGCCTTGCGCGCCGGAATTGGGCTGCAGCGATACGGCGTCGTAGCCAGTGATGTCGCACAGCCACTTTTCCAGTGTCGCGAAAAGCTGGTGATAGCCGGCGGCCTGTTCGCGGGGCACGAATGGATGCAGCGAGCCCCAGGCGGGCCACGTCAACGGCATCATCTCAGTCGTCGCGTTCAGCTTCATGGTGCAGGAGCCGAGCGGGATCATCGCGCGGTCGAGCGCCAGATCGCGATCCGAGAGCTTCCGCATGTAACGCAGGAGTTCGGTCTCGGAGCGATGGCTGTGGAAGACGGGATGGGTGAGGAAGGCCGAGCTGCGCTTCAGCGAGGCGGGCAGGGCGTCGCTGACGCCATGCTCGACGTCTGAATAGCCAAGCTTGCCGCCGAAGGCGCGCCAGATGGCTTCGACGGTTTCCGGCGTCGTGGTCTCGTCGAGCGCGATGCCGATCGTGCCGTCACCGATGCGCAGGTTGATCTTCTCGTCCTGGGCAGCGGCAATGATGCCCTCGCGCTTGTCGCCGACGGTCACGGTCAGCGTGTCGAAGAAGGCTTCGCTCTCAGGCGCGAAGCCAAGCTTCTTGAGGCCAGCGGCCAGCACCAGTGTGCGACGATGGACCGTGCGGGCGATGTGTTTGAGGCCTTCGGGGCCGTGATAGACCGCATACATCGACGCGATGACGGCGAGCAGCACCTGCGCGGTGCAGATATTCGACGTCGCCTTCTCGCGGCGGATATGCTGTTCGCGGGTCTGCAGCGCCAGGCGATAGGCGGGCTCGCCGCGGGAATCAATGGAGAGGCCGACGAGACGGCCCGGGATCGAGCGTTTGATCGCGTCGCGCACCGACATGTAGCCGGCATGCGGACCGCCATAGCCCATCGGCACGCCGAAGCGCTGCGCCGAGCCGATCGCGATGTCTGCGCCGAGTTCGCCTGGCGAGGCCAAAAGCGTCAGCGCCAGCAGGTCGGCGGCGACGATGGCAAGCGCGCCCTTCGCTTTAAGCGCCGTGATGGCCGGCTTGAAATCGCGCACGATGCCCGTGGTGCCAGGATATTGCAGGATCGCGCCGAACACATCGGCCTTGTCGAGATCGGTCAGCGGATTGCCGATCTGAAGCTTCCAGCCGAGCGGCTCGGCGCGGGTACGCAGCACCGCGAGGGTCTGCGGATGAACTTCATGGTCGACGAAGAAGGTCTTGGTCTGAACGTTTGAGGCGCGCTCGGCCAGCGCCATGGCTTCCGCAGCAGCGGTCGCTTCATCGAGCAGCGATGCATTGGCGACGTCGAGACTGGTGAGGTCACAGATCATGGTCTGGAAGTTGAACAGCGCCTCGAGTCGGCCCTGACTGATCTCCGGCTGATACGGCGTATAGGCCGTGTACCAGGCCGGGTTCTCCAGGATGTTGCGCTGGATCACCGTCGGCAGAACCGTGCCGGAATAGCCTTGGCCGATCAGCGACGTGAACACCGCGTTCTTGGCCGCCATCTCGGTCATATGCGCCAGCGCCTCGGTTTCGCTGAGCGCGCGGCCGAGATCGAGCGGCGCCTTCTGGCGAATCGAGGCAGGGAGCGTCTCGCCCATCAGTGCGGACAGGCTTTTCGCGCCGACCGCTTCAAGCATCACACGAATATCGGCTTGCGAAGGGCCGATATGGCGGCGGACGAAATCGGTGGCGACGTCGCCGGAAGATTTGTTCAGGGTCATCTGTTGTTCCTCGAACGAATTTCAGAAGTCGTCATGCCCGGCATTCGCCGGGCATGACGACTAGGCGGTGTGGGCTTTGTAGGCGTCGGCATCCATCAGGCCTTCGAGCTCGCTCTTGTCGGCGAGTTTGAGCTTGAAGAACCACGCCTTGCCGTCGGCATCGGAATTCACCAGTGCGGGCTCGGCTGCGAGCGCGTCGTTGATCTCGACGACCTCGCCGGTGATCGGCGCATAGACATCGGAGGCGGCCTTGACCGATTCGACCACGGCGGCGGCTTCGGTCTTCTTCAGCGCGCGGCCCACTTTGGGCAGTTCGACGAACACGACGTCGCCGAGCTGTGACTGCGCGTAGTCGGTGATGCCGACGGTGACGACGTCGCCGTCAATCTGCAGCCATTCGTGGTCTTCGGTGTACAGGGTGGTCATGGGTCAGTTCCTCAACGCTTGTAGCTGTGGGGGACGAAGGGCATGGGTGACACTTTCATCGGCATGCGCTGGCCGCGAAGCTCGGCATAGACGGTGGTGCCGTCGGCTGCCTGCGCGCTGGGCAGATAGCCCATTGCAATTGGCGCGCCGAGACTGGGGCCGAAACCGCCCGAGGTGACGCTGCCGATCGATTCGGTGGAGGTCGCATCCGCAAACAGCAACACACCTTCGCGCACTGGCGCGCGGCCTTCCGGCAGCAGGCCGATGCGCTTACGCGGCGCGCCGCCATCGAGCTGCGCCAAGATCTTGTCGCTGCCGAGAAAACCGCCGGCGCGGGCGCCGCCGGTCCGGCGGCTCTTCTGGATCGACCAGTTCAACCCGCCTTCGATGGGCGTGGTCGTCGTGTCGATGTCATGGCCGTAGAGGCACAGCCCGGCTTCGAGACGCAGGCTGTCGCGGGCGCCGAGGCCAATCGGCAGGACGTCGGCATGATCGAGCAAGGCGGAGGTAAGGGCCTCGGCTTGATCGTTCGGGATCGAGATCTCGTAGCCGTCTTCACCCGTATAGCCGGAGCGTGAGACGAAGCAGGCAATGCCGTTCACCTGATGCGGGCCGGCATCCATGAACTTCATCACAGGTGCTTCGGGACAGAATTTTGCCAGCACATCCGCGGCCTTTGGCCCTTGCAGGGCGATCAGTGCACGGTCGGGCAGGGTTTCGATAATGCAGCTGTCGGAGAGATGCGCGCGCAGATGCGCCTCGTCCTCGTCCTTGCAGGCGGCGTTGACCACCAGAAACAGGTGATCGCCGAAATTCGCCACCATCAGGTCGTCGAGAATGCCGCCGCCCTCATTGGTGAACTGGGCATAACGCTGACGCCCCGGTGCCAGCGCCAGAATGTCCATCGGCACCAGCTTCTCGAGCGCCAAGGCCGCATCTTCGAGTTTGCCGGACTTCGCCCGCAAGGCGAGCTGGCCCATATGGGAAACATCGAACAGTCCCGCGGCCGCGCGGGTCTGGAGATGCTCCTTCAGCACGCCGGTGCCGAATTGCACCGGCATGTCATAACCGGCGAAGGGCACCATCTTGCCGCCACGGGCGATGTGGAGGGCGTGCAGCGGCGTTTGTTTCAAAGTTGAGGGTTTATCGGTCGCTAGCATGGTGACGGGTCCTCGCGGTTCCCCGGGACCATTCCCGGAGTGCCTGTACGAGCCCCATCTGTCGCTGTGCCTGAGAGTATTATCCCGTCGGCGGACGCCATTGGCCCATTCGGGCTCAAAGGCATCTCTTTCCAGATGCTAACCTGTCACGCGGTCCTTTTGCCTGAGAGTTTCCGGGGCGGTTGCTCCTTCGGCGCCGGCCCAAACGGGCCGGTCTCTCCCGACGTGACGTCTTTCAACGCCGGCACAAGAGCATGCGTTCCCTGAATCTGTCAACGCGGTTCCGGCACCTATCAACGGCCCTGTGCTGCTGCGGCAAGCCCCTGATCCGCTTGAATGATCCCTTGTCATCCCCTTGCACAGTTTCTGGACAGCCCTAGTCCCGCCGGTCTAAAAGCAACCGGTTGTGGCATTGGCCGGCGGCAAATCTTCAAACAATTTGGCCGTGGGCGATTTTTAGGCGCCAAGTCTTGAACGTAACAAGTCTTGGGCGCAATGGGACTGATATGAGCGGCGTTAACGAGATCAGGTCGGCATTTCTGAATTACTTCGCGGCGAATGGCCACGACATCGTGTCGTCGTCGCCGCTGGTGCCGCGCAACGACCCCACGCTGATGTTCACCAATGCCGGCATGGTGCAGTTCAAGAACGTTTTTACCGGCGTCGAGAAGCGGCCTTATCAGCGCGCGACGACGTCGCAGAAATGCGTCCGTGCCGGCGGCAAGCATAACGACCTCGACAATGTCGGCTATACCGCGCGCCATCACACCTTTTTCGAGATGCTCGGTAACTTCTCGTTCGGCGATTACTTCAAGGAACGCGCGATCGAGCTGGCCTGGAACCTGATCACCAAAGAATACGGTCTGGCGAAGGATCGCCTGCTGGTCACCGTCTATTCCGAGGACGATGAAGCCTTCGCGCTGTGGAAGAAGATCGGCCTGCCGGATTCCAAGATCATCCGCATCCCGACCTCGGACAATTTCTGGCAGATGGGCGATACCGGCCCCTGCGGTCCGTGTTCGGAAATCTTCTTCGACCATGGCGACAAGATTCCAGGTGGCCCTCCCGGCTCGCCCGATGAAGACGGCGACCGCTTCATCGAGATCTGGAATCTCGTTTTCATGCAGTTTGACCAGCTGGCGCCGGGCAACCGCATCTCGCTGCCGAAGCCGTCTATCGACACCGGCATGGGCCTCGAGCGCATCGCTGCGGTGCTGCAGGGCAAGCACGACAATTACGACATCGATCTGTTCGTCGCGCTGATCCGTGCCATCGCCGAT
This sequence comes from Tardiphaga sp. 37S4, assembly GCF_021044645.1. Classification (NCBI taxonomy): domain Bacteria; kingdom Pseudomonadati; phylum Pseudomonadota; class Alphaproteobacteria; order Hyphomicrobiales; family Nitrobacteraceae; genus Tardiphaga; species Tardiphaga sp. 37S4. The sequence continues at coordinate 1,351,386 of NZ_CP088008.1, forward strand.
CTCACCGGTGCCGATCCGCAGGGTCCGATGAAGGCCTCGCTGCGCGTCATCGCCGACCATCTGCGCGCTTCATCGTTCCTGATCGCCGACGGCGTGCTGCCGTCGAATGAAGGCCGCGGCTATGTGCTGCGCCGGATCATGCGCCGCGCCATGCGTCACGGCCAGTTGCTCGGCGCCAAGGAGCCGCTGATGTGGCGCCTGGTGTGGGCGCTGGTGCGCGAGATGGGCCAGGCCTATCCGGAGCTGGTGCGCGCCGAGAGCCTGATCGAGGAAACGCTGCGCCTCGAAGAGACGCGCTTCCGCAAAACGCTGGATCGTGGTCTCGGCATTCTCGATGACAAGAGCGCGTCGCTGAAGAAGGGCGACATGTTCGACGGCGAGACCGCGTTCACGCTGTACGACACCTATGGTTTCCCGCTCGATCTGACCCAGGATGCGCTGCGGAACCGCGGCATCTCGGTCGATATTGCGTCCTTCACCGATGCGATGGAGAAGCAGAAACAGAAGGCCCGCGCGTCGCGCTTTTCCTCCGGCGAGACCGCGACCGAAGCGATCTGGTTCGAGTTGCGTGAAAAATTCGGTGCGACGGAATTTCTCGGCTACGAGACCGAGTCTGCGGAAGGTGCGGTTGCGGCACTGGTGAAGGATGGCAAAGAAGTCGACAGCCTCAAGGCAGGCGACACCGGCGCCATCGTTCTCAACCAGACGCCGTTCTATGCAGAGTCCGGTGGCCAGGTCGGCGACACTGGTGTGATTACCGGCGAGGGCGTAACCTTCCGTGTCACAGAAACCCAGAAGCGCGCAGGCGATCTGTTCGTGCATGTCGGCACGCTCGAGCAGGGCACGCTGAAAGTCGGCGCTGCGCTGGCGCTCGACGTCGATCACACCCGTCGCTCGTCGATTCGCGCCAATCACTCGGCGACGCATCTGCTGCATGAAGCGCTGCGTCAGGTGCTCGGTGATCACATCGCGCAGCGCGGCTCGCTCGTGGCGCCGGACCGGCTGCGTTTCGATTTCGTGCATCAGAAGCCGATCACGGCCGACGAGCTCCGCCGCGTTGAGGACATCGCCAACAATGTCGTGCTGGAAAACGACGCCGTCACCACGCGCCTGATGGCGGTGGACGATGCGCGCGAGGCGGGCGCACGCGCACTGTTCGGTGAGAAATACGGCGACGAAGTTCGCGTTGTCTCCATGGGCAAGATGCCGCGCGATAGCGGCAGCAATGCGCTCGGCTGGTCGGTCGAACTTTGCGGCGGCACCCATGTCCGGCGCACTGGCGACATCGGCATGATCTCGGTCACCGGCGAAAGCGCAGTGTCTTCCGGCGTGCGCCGCATCGAGGCGCTGACCGGTAATCATGCGCGTCATCACGCCAACGAGACGATGCAGCTCGCCAAGACCGCTGCGAACGAGCTCCGCACAACGCTCGACGACATGCCAGCGCGCATCGCTGCGCTGATGGACGAGCGCAAGAAGCTGGAGCGTGAGCTGTCCGAGGCGAAGAAGACCATCGCCATGGGCGGCGGTGCTGCCGCTGCCGCATCGGCCGCTGGTGGCGCGTCCGCAGACGTCAAGACTGTCGGCGACGTCAAGCTGATGGCCAAGAGTGTGTCGGGCATCGAGATGAAGGATCTCAAGAGCCTCGCCGATGCCGGCAAGAAGCAGCTCGGCTCCGGCGTGGTCGCGATCATCAATGTCGGTGAAGACGGCAAGGCCGGCGTCGTGGTCGGCGTCACCGAGGATCTGACCAAGCGCTTCAGCGCCGTCGATCTGGTGAAGCTCGCCTCTGAAGCCTTGGGCGGTAAGGGCGGCGGTGGCCGTCCAGATATGGCGCAAGCCGGCGGTCCGGATGGTGCCAAGGCCGATGCGGCGCTGGCGGCGATCGAAGCGGCGATCGGCAACTAATCTCGTCATTCCGGTGTCGCGAACGCCGCCAGGCGGGCGCGAACCCGGAATCCCGTAGTGTTTTACTATGTCGAGATTCCCCGCCATTCCAACTGGAATGGCTGAGGTTCACGCTCTCAGCTTCGCTGAGATCGCGCCCCGGAATGGCAGTGTGGGTCCACAACCCCATCTCGCGATGACGTGACCGCTCGCGCCTGCGACCATGAGTAGCCCTCGTTAAGGGTGGCATCCCACGCGCCCATGCGGCAAAAAGCGGCATGGAGCATAACACCCCGCTGATTTCCACCGTCGTCGTCGGCCTCGTACTGGCATTCATCCTCGGCCTGATCGCACAGCGCATTCGCGTGTCGCCACTGGTCGGCTATCTGCTCGCCGGCGTCTTCATGGGCCCATTTACGCCCGGCTATGTGGCGGACCAGAATATCGCCAATGAACTCGCGGAAATCGGCATTATCCTGCTGATGTTTGGCGTCGGCCTGCATTTCTCGCTGAAGGATCTGCTCTCGGTCAAGAATATCGCGATCCCCGGCGCCATCGTGCAGATCACCGTGGCGACGCTGCTCGGCATCGGCCTTGGCGAGGCACTCGGCTGGTCGTTCGGCGGCGGCCTTGTGTTCGGCCTCGCGCTCTCCGTCGCATCGACGGTCGTGCTGCTCCGCGCGTTGCAGGAACGACGGCTGGTGGACAGCGAGCGCGGCCGCATCGCCATCGGCTGGCTGATTGTCGAGGACCTCGCGATGGTGCTGACGCTGGTGCTGCTTCCGGCGATCGCAGGGCTTCTCAAAGGCGAGGGCAACGGTGCCAGCATGTCAGCGTTGGCGATGCCGGTGCTGATCACGCTCGGCAAGGTCGCGGGCTTCGTCATCTTCATGCTGGTGGTCGGCCGCCGCGTCATCCCGATGCTGCTGCACTATGTGGCGCATACCGGGTCGCGCGAACTGTTTCGTCTTGCGGTGTTCGCCATCTCGCTCGGGGTCGCCTTCGGCGCAGCCCTCGTATTCGACGTGTCGTTCGCACTCGGTGCGTTCTTTGCGGGCATGATCCTCAGCGAATCCGAACTTAGCCAGCGCGCCGCCAATGAGACGCTGCCGCTGCGCGACGCGTTTGCAGTGCTGTTTTTCGTTTCGGTTGGTATGCTCGTCGATCCGGCGATCATCCTGCGCGAACCGCTGCCGCTGCTCGCCACCGTGTTCATCATCCTGTTCGGCAAATCGGCGGCTGCCTTCGGCATCGTCCGGCTGTTCGGCTATCCGACCTCGACGGCGCTGACGATCTCCGCCTCGCTGGCGCAGATCGGCGAGTTCTCCTTCATTCTCGTCAGTCTCGGTGTGGGCCTCGGCCTGCTGCCCGATCGCGGTCGCGATCTCGTGCTCGCCGGCGCGATTATCTCGATCATGCTCAACCCGCTGTTCTTCGCATTGCTCGATCGCCTACTGGCCGATAAGGACGCGAAAGCGGCGGCAGCGAGTGAAGCGGCAGCTGCGGACAGCAAGGAGAAAGCGGTCACGCGCGTCCCGTTGCCGGAGACGCAACTCAAGGATCACGTCGTGCTGGTCGGCCATGGTCGTGTCGGCAGCGTAGTCAGCAGGGCGCTGCGCTTGAACAACACGCCGCTGCTGGTGATCGAGGACACGCCGGGCGTTGTCGAGCGTCTGCAGAAGGAAGGTGTTGAGGTCGTCACCGGCAATGCCGCGGCGCCGGACATGTTGCAGGCTGCAAATGTGATGGGCGCCAGGGGATTGCTCGTCGCCATCCCCGACGCTTTCGAAGGCGGCCAGATCGTCGCCAAGGCGCGCGCCCTCAGCCCCACACTGCCGATCATTGCCCGCGCGCATTCCGAAGAGGAGATCGCGCATCTTAAACATCACGGCGCCAATGTCGTGATCATGGGCGAACAGGAAATCGCCAAGGCGATGCTGCTGCAGATCGGTGCGACGGCGGCCGTTTAGTCGCGCCGTCGCAATCAGCCCATTACACCGATCGCGTCATGCCGCCATCGACGCGAATGTTCTGACCGGTGATGTAGCCAGCGCCATCCGATGCGAGGAATGCGACCGTGGCTGCGATCTCGTCGCTCTTGCCATAGCGTTGCATCGGGACGCTCTGGCGCCGCTCTTCAGTGGCGGGCAGGCTGTCGATCCAGCCGGGCAGCACATTGTTCATCCGTACATTATCGGCGGCAAAACTATCCGCGAACAATTTTGTGTAAGAGGCGAGACCGGCGCGGAACACGGCGGAAGTCGGAAACATCGCTGAGGGCTCGAATGCCCATGCGGTGGAGATATTGATGATCGCACCGGATTTTTGCTTCTGCATGATCGGCGTCACCAGTCGCGTTGGCCGGATCACGTTCATAAGATAGACATCCATGCCGGTGTGCCACTGCTCGTCGGTGATATCGAGCAGCGGCGCACGCGGGCCATGACCGGCGCTGTTTACCAGTGCGTCGATCCGGCCCCATTTCTCCAGCGTGCCATCCACCAGCCGCTTCAAATCGTCGCTTGACTGGTTGGAGCCGGTGACACCGAGGCCACCAAGTTCTTGCGCAAGCGCTTCTCCCTTGCCGGACGACGACAGGATCGCGACTTTGAATCCATCAGCTGCAAGGCGGCGTGCAGATGCCGCGCCCATGCCGCTTCCACCGGCGGTGATGATGGCGACTTTGCTAGATGACATGAGGCGGTCTCCCTGAATGTTTTTCTGGTCGTCTTGCTCTAGCGGCAAATCGTTCGGCGGAGAAACGCAAAACCCAGCGCCTGGCTTTGCGCCTGGTTGGTATTCTCCACCGTGCCGGAGTGTCCGCCGGCGAAATGTCCTTAGCCCTTGCGCAGGAACACGTAGTCGGCCGAATAGGGCTCGCTCTGTAAAGTGCCGGCGCCGCTGCAGGTGCCGGCGAGCGCGCCGCCCACTGTGTTGATCCGCTGTACCGTGGTTACGCCGCTCAACATGCCGCTGCCGCGATGCGATGTGGCCTCGAGGCGAAGCCACGGAATGTCCTTGGCCGTGGTGCCCGGTGCGTTGCCGGTCACCTTACCGACCACCGCGCTGCCATCGCTGTATTCCCAGTTCGGTCCGACATAGTGCCGCCCCACGGTCTTGCCATCGGCCATCAGCGTGGCGATCGGCTCGCGGAACGTCCATGTCAGCTTTCCTGAAGCGTCGGCCTTGCATTCATAGACCTGCGCGCCTTCAGCATGCAGCTTGGCGATCTGCGTCTCGCCGGGGGCTGCAATCGCATCCGGCACCTGCGCCAAAGCAGAGAATGCGCCCGCGACACTGAGCGAGAGCGTGACAATCGTGGTCAGGATCGGGCGTTTGAAAACATGTTGCGTATTGCAGGTCATGTGAACCCTCTCTTGCTCTGGTTGGTAGTTGCTCTGTCGTTCGTTTTACGCAGCTCCAATCGTCCGCCGTAGAAACGCAAATCCCAGAGCCTGGCTCTGTGCCTGCTTGGTATTGTCGACGGCGCCGGAGTGTCCGCCTGCCACCGTCTCGTTGAACCAGACGGGATAGCCGAGCTCTTCGAGCTTCGCGGCCATCTTGCGGGCGTGGCCGGGATGGACGCGGTCGTCGGTGCGGTTGGTAGTGATGAAGATCGGCGGATAATTCTGGCCTGCCGCGGTGAGATGATAGGGCGAGTATTTCTGCAGATAGACCCACTCGTCGGGAATTTCCGGATCGCCATATTCGGCGATCCAGCTCGCGCCGGCGAGTAGTTTGGTATAGCGCGCCATATCGAGCAGCGGCACGCTGCACCAGATGGCGCCGAACAGTTCCGGATAGCGCGTCAGCATGTTGCCGACGAGCAGGCCGCCATTGCTGCCGCCGTGGCAGGCGAGCTTCTGCGCCGTTGTTATACCTGATGCAGCGAGATCTCGCGCGACAGTCGCGAAGTCGTCATGGGCCACATGCTTGGTGATCTTGCGCGAAGCCAGATGCCACGCCGGGCCGAACTCACCACCACCGCGGATATTGGCGATGGCGTAGAGATGACCTTGTTCGAGCCACAGCTTACCGGCGATGCCCATATAGGCGGGCGTCAGCGATATCTCGAAGCCGCCATAGCCATAGAGAATCGTCGGCCGGGGCGGGGCGCCGGCCGAGAGATTCTTGCCGATCAGGAAGTAGGGGATCCTGGTGCCGTCCGCCGCCACCGCATGGCGCTGCTGCACCTCGATGCCCTCGGGATCGAAATTGGGCGGCGAGCTCTTCAGCGGCTCGGGTGCGCCGTGGCCTGTCCACAGCGCTGTCGTGGTCGGCCGGTCGAAGCCGGTGACGGTGAAGAGCATGTCGGTGCCGAGATCGGGATCGTCCTCGCCGCCGAAATTCTGCGCCGAGATCGTGGCGTTATCGGGCAATCCCGGAAGTGCCGTCTCGCGCCAGCCAGCCTCGCTCCGCTGCAGCAGAGCGAGGCGACCGCGGACGTTATCGAGGATTTCGAGCACGATGCCGTGCCGGGTCTCCGACCATGACTGCAGCGCGCGGGTCGGTGTCGGCATGAAGACGATCTCGAAATCGCGTGCGCCAGACAGGAAGCGATCGAGGTCGATGACGGCGAGTGCGCCGGTCGGGATCGTCTGGTCGCCGACGGTCCAGTCCTGTTTCGGGCTGATCAGGAGATCGTCCGCTTCTGCCGAGACCGAGACTTCTTCCGGCAGTTCGAGGCGCAGGCGCTTTCCGGCATGCGGGCCATGCTTGCGCTCGACGAAGATATGCGAGCGCGTGAAATCCAGCGCGCGCCAGTACATCACGCCTTCATGGCTCGGTCGGCGGTTGACGCCGAACCAGGCGGCCACGTCCTGCTTCTCGACCTCGAAGACGGTTTCAGCCGCGGCCAGCGGCGTGCCGCGCATCCACCTGCGTACGGTGCGGGTATAGCCGGCCTCGGTGCTATCCTCGGGCGTCTGCGCACTGCCGACCAGGAGCGTGTCCTGATCGATCCAGCTCACCTGCGTCTTGGCTTTCGGGATGATGAAGCCGTCGGCAACGAAGCTCTTGCTGGGAATATCGAACTCACGCACTTCGATGGCGTCAGTGCCGTTGAACGACAGGCTGATCAACGCGCGGGTCTTGTCCGGGGAACGCGCAGCACCTGCAAAGGCCCAGGAGATGCCTTCCGCTTTGTTCAGTGCATCGATGTCGAGCAGCACGTCCCATTCAGGCGTATCGGTCTTATAGCTCTCCAGCGTCGTGCGGCGCCAAAGCCCGCGCGGATGAGCGGCGTCTTTCCAGAAATTATAGAGATAGTCGCCAGACTTTCCGACGAAGGGAATGCGATCGTCGGCATCGAGGATCTTCATGACTGCGTCGAAGTCGCGCTTGTAGCTATCGCCGCAGAGGAAGCCGTCGGTCCGCGCATTCTGTGCCTCGACCCATGCCACGGCTTTCTCGCCCTCGATTTCTTCGAGCCAGACATATGGATCATTGCTGCCGTCGGCGGGATTTGGCGCAGTCATGGGTCACCTCGAAAACGGAACGTCTCAAAAAGAAAGTCCGGGGTGCCTGAGGCAACCCGGACTTTCGGATGGTGCAGTCAGGAGAGGGCGGAAATCAGGCCGCCAGTTCCTTGGTCAGGTTTTCCGCGACCTTGTCGAGGAAGCCCGTGGTCGAGAGCCAGCGCTGATCGGCGCCGACCAGCAGCGCCAGATCCTTGGTCATGTAGCCGGCTTCGACGGTGTCGACGCAGACCTTTTCGAGGGTCTTGGCGAACTTCGCCAGCTCGGCATTGTTGTCGAGCTTGGCGCGGTGGGCGAGGCCCTGGGTCCAGGCGAAGATCGACGCGATCGAGTTGGTCGATGTTTCCTTGCCCTTCTGGTGCTCGCGGTAGTGACGGGTCACGGTACCGTGGGCAGCTTCGGCTTCCACAACCGAACCGTCCGGCGTCAGCAGCACCGAGGTCATCAGGCCGAGCGAGCCGTAGCCTTGGGCCACGGTGTCGGACTGCACGTCGCCATCGTAGTTCTTACAGGCCCAGACATAGCCACCGGACCACTTCATGGCAGCAGCGACCATGTCGTCGATCAGGCGATGCTCATAGGTGATCTTCGCGGCTTCGAACTTGGTCTTGAATTCGGCGTCGAAGATTTCCTGGAAGATGTCCTTGAAGCGACCGTCATAGACCTTGAGGATGGTGTTCTTGGTCGACAGGTAGACCGGAACGCCGCGCGAGAGGCCGTAGTTCAGCGATGCGCGCGCGAAGTCGCGGATCGAGTCGTCGAGGTTGTACATGGCCAGTGCGACGCCGGCACCGGGGGACTGGAACACTTCGCGCTCGATCACGGCGCCGTCTTCGCCGACGAACTTCATCGTCAGGGTGCCCTTGCCGGGGAACTTGAAGTCGGTGGCACGGTACTGATCGCCGAAAGCGTGACGGCCGATGATGATCGGCTTGGTCCAGCCGGGGACCAGGCGCGGCACGTTGCTGCAGATGATCGGTTCGCGGAAGATCACGCCGCCGAGGATGTTGCGGATGGTGCCGTTCGGCGACTTCCACATCTGCTTGAGGCCGAATTCCTTCACGCGCGCTTCATCGGGGGTGATCGTGGCACACTTCACGCCGACGCCGTATTTCTTGATCGCGTGGGCGGCGTCAATGGTGACCTGATCGTCGGTCTTGTCGCGGTATTCCATCCCGAGGTCGAAATACATCAGGTTGACGTCAAGGAAGGGGTTGATCAGCTTGTCCTTGATGTACTGCCAGATGATCCGGGTCATCTCATCGCCGTCGAGTTCGACGACGGGGTTGGCTACCTTGATTTTTGCCATGGTGGTTCGGGCCTTTAGCGCGTTGCGGGAGGGATGATTTGTAGGGGGGCTATAGCACCGCGCAGGACCCGGCGAAAGCCGGGGCGTCATGCAGTTTCGGCGCAATTTTCAGCCCAAAACGCAGGCTGTTTTTGCTCAAAATGCAGCCTGCGCCGCGGGGCCCGCCACCACGTACCAGGTCACCGGCAGGCTGCAGATCAAGGCCCCCGGCAGGCTGTCGTTACGCCGCGTCGCGCCGGTACAGGCCGCCCGTGGTCACCAGGAAATCGATCCGCCGGTCGAGCAGCGCCCGCAGCGCTTCGTCCGGGCTGTTGACGATGGGCTCCTCGTGAACATTGAAGCTGGTATTGACCAGCACCGGCAATCCGCTGGCCTGCGCAAACCCCTCGACGATGTCATAATAGAGCGGGTTGTCCGGGCGCGCGATCACCTGCGGCCGCGCGGATCCATCGACATGGACCACGGCGGGGATGCGGCCCCGCCATTCCGGCCTCACATCGCAGGCGATGGTCATGTAGCGGCAGGCGCGCGCATTGACGGGATTGACGTCGAACACCTCCGCGGCACGCTCAGTGGTGATGACGGGGGCGAACGGCATGAATTCGGAACGGCTCAGCCGTTCGTTCAAAAGGTCGTGGGTGCCGCGCCGGGCCGGATTGGCGAGGATGGTCCGGGCGCCGAGCGCGCGGGGGCCGTATTCCATCCGGCCATTGAAGATCGCGCCGATCTCGCCCGCCACCAGCCGCGTCACCGCGCCGTCGACCGGTGCCTCGTCGACACGGTGAATCCCCGGGGTGGCTGCGATGCCGGCGTCGAGCCCGGCCTGAAAATCGCGGCCGAGATAGACAGTCCCGAGCTCGCGGCGGCGCTCGAGCCAGGGCGCCAGGCCGTCGCGCTGCATCAGGTAGGACAGCGCACCGCCGATCGGCAGGCCGTCATCGCCCATCGCCGGGAAAATGAAGAGTTCATCGATCGGCAATTGCTCCGCGAGCAGGCGGTTGAGCTTGACGTTGGCGAACACGCCGCCGGACAGGCCGAGATGTCGCGCCGGATGCCGCTGCAAAAGCCGCTGCAGCGACAGCAGCATGGTGTCTTCCAGCACCTTCTGGATCGACGCCGCAAAATCCGCACGGCCGACCTGTTTGGCCAGCCGGCGCATCAAGGCGTTCATCTGGTGATAGCTGCGAAAGCCGGACTGGATACGTCCGTCCGGGGCGACCGAAAAATACCCGGCGATCGTCTCGGCCGCTGTCGGTTGTCCCATGGCCGCGAGCCCGGTCAACTTGCCCTCGTGCCGGTTGGGCCGAAAGCCGAGCGACTTGGTCGCCGCGCTATAGGCGCGGCCCAGGCTGTCGACGGGATTTGGCAGGAACAGACAGGCGTCGTCGCCGTAGAGCGTCGTCAGGCGGCCGCCCGTGAAGTGCCGGTAGCTGTAATTGACATTGTCGCCGCCGCCATCGGCCGTCACCAGCAGGGCATCCGGCCACGGGCTGTAGAACAAAGTGGGAAGCGCATGCGCTTCGTGGTGGTTGTAAAAATGGACCGCGGCGTCGTCGCGGAAACCGCCGTCGCGCCGCCACGCCGCGGCATCGAAGACGTCCTCTGCCCGCGGCGCGCGGTAGCGATGCTGCTCGGCGCCGAGCAGCAGGCGGTCCTTGCCGACCCGGCTGCGATACTGCTCGCGCAGCCAGCGGAGGCCACCGAGGCGGGGGAAGTAGGCCTTGGGAAACATCGCGCGGCTGGTGGCGACGACGTCGACATCGCGCCGGGTGGCGCCGGCGATCGACAGCACCTCGTCGATGGCGGCATCGGGGTGAGTGCTGCCGTCGCTTTTGCGCCGGGTCAGTCGCTCCAGCGCGATGGCGGCCTTCAGGTCGTAATCTTCGAAAATGGCGACGGCGGCGTCATGGACGCCGGAGTGAACGCTGAGGATAAGCTGAGGCATGAAGGCTGCAAGGTCGTTCCCGGGAGCGGCACATTACCTACCCCCCGCTACGACCGGCAAATCACGAGCGCTTGGCCGGGAACCCGCCTTCATCCGGATTGTCAGGCGGCAGGCAGGCCGCGAACACGGCAAGGCATCGTCGCCGCATGAGAGCGGCACGGTCCGCGGCCTCGCACGCCTGCCCCGGCGAAAGCCGGGGCGTTATGCGGTTTCAGCCCAATTTTGAACCCAAAACGCAGGCTATTCGTGCTTAAAATGCAGCCTGCGTCGCTGTGCCCGCCACCACGTACCAGGTCACCAGCAAGCTGCAGATCAGGGCGCCCGGCAGGCTCGATCCGGTGCGCCGCCAGGTGAAGGTGGCAATGACCGCCACAATCGCCATCAGCGGCACGAACTGGATCGCCACGATGGTGTTCAGCGGGACCGAGGTGATCACCGCGGGTGCCGGGTCGATCAACTGGCCGTTCAGGAACAGGGCGCCGTACTGGATGCCCAGCAAGAGAGCGAAGCCAAAGGCCAGCGCGGTCATGTTGGTCAGGTAGACGGCGGACCGGCTGGCGCTGAAATTCCGGTGCATCACGTGCAGGGCGATGACGAAGAACAGGGTGATCGGGGCGAGGTAGATCAGGGCCATCAGCGCCTGCTTGGCGCTGAGCAGCTTCAGCGCCACGATCCAGAACCGGAAGTCGACCGTGAAGATCAGGTCGGCCAGCCACAGCGCCAGGTAGCCTGACGCGACGGTGGCGAGCGCGATGGCGATCGACAGGCCGATGATCCCGCGACGGCTGGCGCGTTTTGGCGCGAACGGCATCAGCACCAGCGCGATGGCGGCGTTGATCAGGGCCCAGACGGCGATCTGGTTGGTGATCGCCTGCGGCAGCCAGGGCTGGGCCTTGACCCAATTCCCGGCCAGCGTGAAGGCCGGATAATAGGTCAAAGCCGGGATCAGAACCGAGAGGACCAGAGCGCCGAGCCAGCGGCTGCGGTCGACTGGGGTCTCCAAAGGCTTCGAGCCATCCGCCGGCTCCGGCAGGATCAGCCGGGCAAACATGCGGGCCTCCAGCAACCCGTCGAAGATGCCGATCAGGAAGGCGACGAAACCGAGCAGCGCGATGCCGGTGCCGATCTCCTTGCGGAACCAGATCTGGTCGGAGGCCGGCAGCGGCGTGCCGCCGGTCAGCGTCTTGCCGAACCAGTCGAGGGCATAGCCGATCGCCTCATGGGAGATGTGCTCGGCGGGATGGGTGATGGCCGGGGTATAGAGCACCCGGGCGGTGCCGGCGGCGAGGTCGCCATAGACCTTGCCCGGTTCGACCGCCGCATTCGTGCCGAACAGCGCCCACAGCTTCGGGCTGCTGACGGTGTCGCGGGCCTTCGGGACGCCCCACATCAGGGTCGAGAATTCCTCATACTTGGCGAACACCAGTGCGAGGTTGCGCGGCCAGGTGGGCGTGCCGTCGGCGGCGAAGGGTTTGCCGGTGGAGGAGCCTTCGAGCACCATGGCCTTGTAGTCGTTGGGCATGGCGGTGGCGGCGGCGAGCACGGTCCAGCCGCCCATCGAGTGGCCCTCGAGTCCGATATTGGTCTTGTCCACGATGTCCAGGCTGCGGAGCTTGGCGAGGCCATCCGGTCCGCCGAACCCGTTCGAGAAGGCCGGCCCGTCGCTATAGCCGTGGCCGGTCTGGTCCAGCGCCAGCACCACATAGCCGCGGCGTGCGAATTCGATGGCGAAGCCGTCCTGGGTCTCGCGGGAATTGATGTAGCCATGGACCGCGAGGATGCCCGGCGCCGGGGTCTGCGGCGTGGCGTTTGGCGGGGTGTAGAGCAGGGCGCTCATGGTGTTGCCCTTGGCGCCCTTGAAGCGAATGTCCTCGATCTTGATGCCGCCGGTGGTCTGCGTCAGATGGGCGAGCAGGCTGCCTGCAACCATCATTGCGGCGCCAACTATCGCCAATGTCCATCTTGCGCGCATTGCATTCCTCCCATAATCCCGCGCCAGTGATACTGGTGACCGGGTTCGTTTGCAGTTTCGTTTGAACGTTACTGCTACCGGTAACCGAAACCAGACCCAAAGCAAACGGAGCGCGCGACCACGCGGGCCGGTTTTAGGGGAAATCTACCAAATCCCGGCAAGCCGCTCATCCGGCTGGCAAAAACCGTCCAGCTTCATGTGACTTGCAGCGCCCGGATGAGGTGTTGAATCAAAACCTTCACGGGTTGATTCAAGACCTTCAGAGATTGAATCAGAAAGTGAAGTGTATGTCCGGTTCAGGCACCGACTCGACCAAGGCGCATACCGACCTCGTCGGCCCCGTTGTCATACTCGTCGAACCGCAGCTCGGCGAGAACATCGGCATGTGCGCGCGGGCCATGGGCAATTTCGGCCTGACCCGGCTGCGCATCGTCAATCCGCGTGACGGCTGGCCGAACGTCCATGCCCGCCGGGCAGCGTCGGGCGCCGATCACATCCTCGACAAGGTCGAGCTGTTCGACACCGTCGAGCAGGCGGTCGCCGATTGCACGCTGCTGTTTGCCACCACCGCCCGGGCGCATGATCAGGCCAAGCCGGTGGTCGCCCCCGAGGCCGCCGCCGCCGAGACCATCGCCCATGTGGCCACCGGCGCGACCGCCGGCATCCTGTTCGGCCGCGAGCGCTACGGGCTGCAGAACGAGGAGGTCGCGCTCGCCAACCGGATCATCACCTTCCCGGTCAACCCGGCTTTCGCCTCGCTCAACCTCGCCCAGGCGGTTCTCCTCTGCGGCTATGAATGGTTCAAGCAGGCAACCGCGAACGCGCTGCCCTATGCGATGCCGGAGCGGTCGGAGCCGGCCTCCCAGCACCAGATGAGCGCCTTCTTCGACAACCTCGTCGGCGAACTCGACAAGGTCGAGTTCCTGCGCCCGCCCGAGAAGCGCGACACCATGCTGGTCAACCTGCGCAACATCTTCACCCGGATGGAGCCGACCAAGCAGGACATGCACACGCTGCACGGGGTGGTCATGGCCATCGCCGAGGGCCGCAAGGGCCCGGCCAAGGGCGGCGTGCTCGACGGCGAACAGGCGACCCGTTTGCGCGCGCTTCTGGCGGAACACGGGCAGGGCGCGCAGGCGCATGAGAGCGGCACGGTCCGCGGCCTCGCGCGCATGCTCCGCCGCAACCCGACCGATGCCGAGCGGCTGCTGTGGGACCAGCTCCGCGCCGACCGCCGCTTCGCCGGCCAGTTCAAGCGCCAGACCCCGGTGGGCCGCCACATCCCGGATTTCGTCTCCTTCCCGGAGCGCATCGCCATCGAGCTGGTCAATGCCGGCGAGACCGAGGTGATTGTCAGCGACCGCGCCGCCCGTCAGACCTGGCTGCAGGAGCGCGGCTACCGCGTGATCGCGATGCGGGCGGACGATGTTATCAGCGACATCGCGGCGGAGCTGGATCGGCTTGAGGCGTTGCTGGCGAGCGGAATGCCGGGGCAGGGCTGACAGACTGTCATTCCGGGGCGCGTGCCCCTTCGCACGCGAACCCGGAATCTCGATGTCGCCAGGCTCCCCGGAGACTCCCATGTCGAGATTCCGGGCTCCGTCCCGCCGCCTGCGGCGTCGGACCGTCCCCGGAATGACAGCGTGGTGAGACGCGAATCCGACGCTACAATGCGACCAGCCGCGACCAACGCAGCATCCAAAAACCGGGAGGCCCCATGACCATCTCCACCGCCGAGAAGCGCGCCAACTTCCGCAAGCTCCATGAGTCTGGCTGCTTCGTGCTACCCAATCCCTGGGATGTCGGCAGCGCGCGCTATCTCGCGCATCTCGGCTTCAAGGCGCTGGCCTCGACCTCAGCCGGCTATGCCTGGTCCACCGGCCGCCCCGACAACAAGGTCACCGCGGATGATGTCATCGAGCATCTCGCGCTGCTCTCCGCCGCCACCGATCTCCCCGTGAATGCCGATTTCGAGGCCGGTTTCGCCGACGACCCCGCCGGCGTCGCCACCAATGTCGCCCGCGCGGTCAAAAGTGGAATCGCCGGCCTGTCGATCGAGAACTCCACCGGCAAACCGGACAAGCCGCTCTATGACGACGCGCTCGCCGTCGAGCGCATCAAGGCCGCCCGCGCCGCCATCGACAGCGTCGATCCCGCTGTCATGCTGGTCGCCCGCTGCGAAGGGTTTCTGCATGGCGAGCGCGACCTCAAGAAGACCACGGCGCGGCTCATAGCCTTTGCGGAGGCCGGCGCCGATTGCCTCTACGCGCCGGGCGTCGCTTCCGATGAGGAGATCACCACGCTGGTGAAGGCGATCGGCGGCAAGCCGCTCAATGTGCTGACCGTGCAGCCGACCATGACCGTGGCGCATCTCGCCAGCCTCGGCGTCCGCCGCATCAGCGTCGGCGGCGCGCTGGCGCGCGTAGCCTGGGCGGGGTTCATGGCGGCGGCTCAGGAGATCGCCGGGCAGGGCACGTTCACGGCTTTCGCGCAAGGGGCGAAGGGCGGGGAGCTGAACAAGCTTTTTGGCCAGTAACTCGGCCTCCATCGTCATTGCGAGGAGTAACGGGTCCGGCTTCGCCGGCCCAGTGATAAACTCCGCGACGAAGCAATCCAGTCCTGCCTTGCCGGCACTGGATTGCCTCGTCGCTATGTGGCTCCTTGCGATGACGAATGCTGGCTTCAACCCCTTTGGCTGCCGTTGCCAGGCGGCGCTATTTCGCTGCCTCAGTGACAGAGCGGAACGGCTCTGCGAGTCGTCACGAAGGCGAAGCCCGTCAGGAACCCTTGGGCGCGGAGCCCGAGTCAGTGCTATCGCTAAGCGTGTGGGCAATTCTCGACAGGTCAAACGTCAATTATGGCAATCAAGAAATCTGATCTCTACTCCTCGCTTTGGGCCTCGTGCGATGAGCTGCGTGGCGGCATGGATGCCAGTCAGTACAAGGACTACGTCCTGTTCATGCTGTTCATCAAATATGTCTCCGACAAATACGGTGACTCCGATGATTTCGCGCCGCCGATCACGATTCCCAAGGGCGCCAGCTTCAAGGACATGATCGCTCTCAAGGGCAAAAGCGATATCGGCGACAAGATCAACACCCGGGTGATCCAGCAGCTGGTCGATGCCAATTCACGCCTCGCCCGCACCGACTTTCCGGACTTCAACGATCCGAACAAGCTCGGTGAAGGGAAGGATATGGTGGACACCCTCACCAATCTCATCGGCATCTTCCAGAAGCCGGAGCTCGATTTTTCCAAGAACCGCGCCGATCACGACGACATCCTTGGAGATGCCTATGAATATCTGATGCGGCATTTCGCGACAGAAAGCGGCAAGAGCAAGGGACAGTTCTATACGCCCTCCGAGGTCAGCCGGGTCATCGCCAAAGTCATCGGCATCTCGTCGCAAAATGCGGTGGCATCCACCACGGCCTATGACCCGACCTGCGGCTCTGGATCACTGCTGTTGAAGGTGGCGGCCGAGGCCGGCAAGCACATCACCCTGGAAGGCCAGGAGAAGGACGTGACCACCGCCGGTCTCGCCCGTATGAACATGATCCTGCACGACTTCCCAACAGCCAACATCCTCTCGGGCAACACGCTGGCCGCGCCCAAATTCAAGGATGGCCAGCAGCTGCGGACCTATGACTACGTGGTCGCCAATCCCCCGTTCTCCGATAAGACCTGGAGCACGGGCCTCACGCCGTCGGCAGACCTGTTTCAGCGCTTTCAATGGGGCGAGCCGCCGGCCAAGCAGGGCGATTACGCCTATCTGCTGCACATCCTCCGTTCGCTGAAGAGCACCGGTAAGGGCGCCTGCATTTTGCCCCACGGCGTGCTGTTTCGCGGCGGCGCCGAAGCGGTGATCCGTACCCAGCTCATTCGCTCCGGCTATCTCAAGGGCATCATCGGCCTACCGGCCAATCTCTTCTATGGCACCGGCATCCCCGCCTGCGTCCTGGTGCTCGACAAGAACAACGCCGCCGCCCGCAAGGGCGTCTTCATGATCGATGCCAGCAAGGGCTTCATCAAGGACGGCAACAAGAATCGCTTGCGCGAGCGCGACCTGCACCGGATCGTCGATGTATTCACCAATGCGGAAACCCATCCGGGCTATTCCCGCTTGGTGCCGCATGACGAGATCGCTGCGAAGAACGACTTCAATCTCAATCTGCCGCGCTACATCGACACGCAGGAGGCGGAAGACATCCAGGATATCGGCGGCCATCTGCATGGTGGCATCCCTACCCGCGATATCGATGCGCTCGGCGACTACTGGGCGATCTGCCCGGAGCTGCGCGCCGCTTTGTTCAAGCCCAATCGTCCCGGCTATCATGACCTGCTGGTCGAGGCCGCAGAGATCAAGCCCACCATCCACGGCCATCCGCAGTTCGCCGCCTTCATCGCCGGCCTGCAGGCGCATTTTGCGAAGTGGCGCACAGCGGCCGCCGTCAGCCTTCGAACTCTCGAGCTGGATTGCTTGCCGAAGGACGTGATCCACGCACAATCCGAGCAGTTGCTCGCCCACGCAGAAGGCCAGAAGCTGATCGACCCCTACGCGGTCTATCAGCATTTGATGGATTACTGGGCCGAGACCATGCAGGACGATTGCTACATCATTGCCGCCGACGGCTGGGTGGCGAAGACTGCGCGTATCCTGGAGACCGACAAGAAGGGCAAGACCAGGGACAAGGGCTGGACCTGCGACCTCGTGCCCAAGCCACTGATCGTCGCCCGCTATTTCGCCAAAGAACAGGCCGCTATCGAGGCACAGCAGGCCGCGCTGGAGGTCGCCACCGCCGGCCTCACCGAGCTGGAGGAGGAACACGGCGGCGAAGAAGGTTTCCTCGGCACGCTGGAGAAGATCGCCAAGGCGGAAGTCAGCGCCCGGCTCAGGGAGATCAAGGGCGATAAGGATGCCAAGGACGAGATTGCGGTCCTTCAGCAATGGCTGAAGCTCAATTCGGACGAAGCCGACCTGAAGCGTGCCATCCGGGAAGCTGAAGCTGCGCTCGATGGGCTTGCTTATGACAAGTATCCAAAGCTCACAGCGGTCGAAATTCAGGCTTTAGTCGTGGACGACAAATGGCTGACTACGATTGCCGTCGCAGTGCAAGGCGAGCTCGATCGCGTTTCGCAGATGCTTACAAGTCGTATTCGACTTCTGGCCGATCGCTACGCTCTCCCGCTGCCGCGGATTGTCGATGACGTCTCCGTGCTGGCTGCCCGCGTGGATGCGCATCTCACAAAGATGGAAGCCAAGCCCCTGCATCGTTCGAAACTTTTGAAAATAATCGCCAAATGAAGCCAAGCCGCAAGCAGACGGAGGTGGGCCTCATCCCAGAGGATTGGGATGTTCGGTCTATTGGTCAAATGTTTCAGCTCATCAACGGTTGCGCCTTCAAACCGCAAGATTGGAAGCAAACTGGTACACCAATCATTCGAATTCAAAATCTGAATGATCCATATGCATCATTCAACTATTCCCAGTCGACAGTCGCCGAGCGAAACCGTGTAGAGGCTGGCGACTTACTGTTCGCTTGGTCTGGAACGATCGGCACGTCCTTCGGTGCACGCATATGGGCGGGCCCCTCAGGAGTGTTGAATCAACACATATTTAAAGTCTTGCCGGATGAGCGAAGAATAACAATCCCATTCTCTTTGCTTGTTTTTGCAAGAATCGAAGAAGACATAGCGAAGCAGGCTCATGGCTTCAAAGCCTCATTCGTCCATGTGAAAAAGTCTGACCTAACCAAAGTGAAGCTGCCAGTCCCACCTCTCGCCGAGCAGCGGGCCATCGCGGAGGCGTTGAGCGATGTGGATGCGCTGCTAGGGGCGTTGGACCGGCTCATCGCCAAAAAGCGTGACCTCAAACAGGCTGCCATGCAGCAGCTTCTCACTGGTCAAACTCGCCTTTCAGGCTACCATGCCGAGTGGAAATCAAAGATGCTCGCCGACATGCTTATATATGAACGGCCGGACAAATATATTGTGTTGAGCACTGACTATGAAGAGACTGGAAGCACACCAGTATTAACCGCAAATAAGTCATTCATTTTGGGCTACACAAACGAAAGATTTGGAATTTGCGATAATTTACCGGCGATTATCTTCGATGATTTCACCACTGACAGCAAATACGTTGAGTTTCCATTCAAGGTTAAGTCGTCTGCCATCAAGATCTTAAGAGCAAGAACCGCAGACGTAAATCTAAAGTTCGTATTCGAGCGGATGCGACTGTTACGCCATCCAATTGGAGAACATAAACGATACTATATATCAGAGTATCAAAACGTGGAGATTCTTGTACCGGAGCTCAGCGAGCAGACCGCAATCGCCAATGTATTGACGGACATAGACATGGAGCTGGCCTCGCTTGAGCGTCGGCAAGACAAGACCCGCGCCCTTAAGCATGGCATGATGCAGGAACTTCTCACCGGTAGAACCCGACTCGTTTCACCGGAATCAGTCCATGCCTGAACTCCCCCGCTCCGAACGCCGCACTCAGAACCGCGTCGTCGCTTTGTTCACCGATACGGCGCGGCCGGATTGCCTCGGCTACCGCTATCTCGGGGAGTGGCATAAGCGAGCGAACAACCGGCCCATCGAGGCCGCGCTGCTGCGGGAAAATCTGAAGGCGCGGGGCTACACCGACGCGCATATCGCTGCTGCGTTGCAAAAGCTGGAGACCGCCGCCGATGCTAGCGGCATCAGTCTCTACCAGGCCAATCTGCGCACCTACCAATTGCTGCGCTATGGCGTGCCGGTGCAGATTGCGGTCGGGCAGGCTCATGACACGGTGCATCTGGTGGATTGGGAGCACCCGGAGACGAACGATTTTGCCCTCGCGGAAGAGGTGACGCTACGCGGCGGCTACCAGCGGCGGCCCGACATCGTGCTCTACCTCAACGGCATCGCCATCGCGGTGATCGAGCTAAAGCGCAGTTCTGTAGAGGTGGCGGACGGCGTGCGACAGCTCATCACCAACCAGGAGGAGATTTTCAACAAAGGTTTCTTCAGCACCGTGCAACTGGTTTTTGCGGGAAGCGATTCCCAGGGCCTGCGCTATGGGACCACCGACACGCCGGAGCAGTTCTTCGTCCAATGGAAGACGCAGGATGGCGGCGCGGGCTTTGAATCTCCTGCGGGCCTCGGCGAGGCGCCTCAGACAGGCTTCGTGTACGATGCGGAACCAGTTTTAAAAGCGATCTCAGAAGCCCAAGGGAAGCGGTCGACATCCGCGGCAATGGCAGCAACGGGGCCGCAACCGGGCGCGCTGCTCGACCGGCCTCTCGCGGAGATCTGCGAGAAGACCCGGCTGCTCGACCTCATCCGCAATTTTATCATCTTCGACGCCGGCCGCAAGAAGGTGCCGCGGCCGCATCAATTCGCCGGCGTGAAAGCGGCGCAGCAACGCATCGCCAAACAGGAAGGCGGCGTCATCTGGCACACCCAGGGCAGCGGCAAGAGCATCCTGATGGTCCTGATCGCCAAATGGCTGCTGGAGCACGATTCCGAGGCCCGCATCCTGATCGTCACCGATCGCGACGAGCTCGACAAGCAGATCGAGGGCGTGATGCGCAACGCCAATGTCATCGGCGCGGACGCAGCCTCGCCCCGCATCACGTCGCGGCGGGAGTTCACAGACAAACTCGCGGCGCCGACGCCGCGGCTGCTATGCGCGCTGTTGCACAAATTCCAGCCCGACCTCTCGGCGCCACCGCCGGCTACCCATGGGCGCTTTTATGTCTTTGTCGATGAGTGCCACCGCACCCAAGGCGGCGACATGAACAAGCAGATGAAGCGCTGGTTGGAAAACGCCATCTTCATCGGCTTTACCGGTACGCCGCTGTTGCGCAAGGACCGGCAGACTACCCGCGACGTGTTCGGTACCTACATCCACACCTACAAATTCCAGGAGGCGGTCGCCGACAGGGTCGTGCTCGATCTTAAATATGAGGCCCGAGCCGTGCCGCAGCGGCTCACCTCACGCAAGGCGATCGACGACTGGTTCGAGCAAAAGACGAAGGCGCTAAACAATTTTCAACGCGCCGTCCTGCGCCGACGCTGGGCGACGATGGAAGAATTGATGAGCGCAGGCGAGCGCAAGCAGCGCATCATCGCTAGTATCATCCATGATTTTGGCGTCAAACCGCGGCTCGACAATGACCGCGGCACGGCCATCCTGGTGGCGGCCTCGATCTATGACGCCTGCCACTATTACCGCCTATTCCAGAACACGTCGTTTGGCCAATATTGCGGCATCATCACCTCCTTCGAGCCGAACCACAACGCGATCTCGCGCGAGCCCGCGAACAGCGACGAGCGCTACAAGTTCGACACCTATACGAAACACGTCCTCAAAACCGGCCAGACGACCAAGGCCTATGAGGACGAGACGAAACGGCGTTTCATCGAGGAACCGGCCAATTGCAAGCTGCTGATCGTGGTGAGCAAGCTGTTGACCGGGTTCGACGCACCGAGCTGCACATATATCTATCTCGATAACGAGCTGCACGATCACAATCTGTTCCAGGCGATCTGCCGCACCAACCGGCTGGACGGTGACGATAAGGATTTCGGTTACATCGTCGATTTCAAAGAGCTGTTCCAGGACGTTCAGAACTCCATCGCTGTGTATAGCTCGGATGAACTCGACATCGACGCCGACGGCCAAGATGGCAACGTCATCGTCAAGGACTGGCTGGTGGAGGGCAAGGCGCGGCTCAATGACGCCCGCGAAGCGCTGCGCTATTTGTGCGAGCCCGTGGCGCATCCGCGCGAGATGGAGCAATATCTGCATTACTTCTGCGGCGACGCCAGCAACGCCAGCGCTCTCGCCGAGACTGAGCCGCTCCGCGTTTCCTTCTACAAAGCAGCTGCCGCTTTTCTGCGGGCCTATGCGGACATCGCGCAAAATCTAGCAGAGGCCGGCTATTCGGCCGGCGAGGTAACGGCGCTGACGCAGGAGACAGAGTTTTACAGCGATGTCCGGGCCGCCATCAAAAGGCATTCTGGTGAGGAACTGGACATCAAGCCCTTCGAGGCGGATATGCGCCACCTCATCAACAGCTACATCCAGGCGGACCCGGCCGACGACCTCGGCAATCTGAACTCCTTGTCGTTGACCGAGTTGATCATCGAGACCGGTATCCACGATGCTATCGCGCGCAAACTGAACGAGAAGGGCAGGCTCTCGAAGAATGCCATTGCCGAAGGCATCATCAACAACGTCCGCAAGACCATCATCCGCGATCAACTCACTGATCCCAAATTTTATGCGGAGATGTCGATGCTGCTCGACGACCTGATCCGGCAGAGCCGGGCCGACGCCGCGGCCTATGAGGCGTTCCTTAAAAATGCCGAGGAGCTGGTTCGTCATCTGGCGAGAAAAGGTCCGACCAGCAGCGTTCCGGCCGTCCTGCATAGCAAGCCCGAGGCGATCGTACTCTTCAACAATCTGGCCAGCCTCCAGGCGACGACGTTCCAGTGTCCGGCCGACGATGACGGCAAGGCGAGGCTGGCGCTTGAGATCGATCGGGCGATGCGCGAGCGGGCGCCGGCGGGCTGGAAAGGCGACGACACCAGGGAGAAGCAGGTGCTGAACGCGCTTTATCCGATCATGGCGCGGGATCGCCTAGCGACGCAGAGCATTTTCGAGATCATCAAGAACCAACCTGGCTACTGATGATGGAAACGATCGAACTTGGAGAGATCTCTATCGCGGTGACTCGGAAGGGGATCAAGAACGTCCACCTTTCCGTACATCCACCTCATGGCCGCGTGACTTTGGTCGCCCCGACTGACACGCGGTTAGAAGTGGCCCGGGCCTACGCGATTTCGAAGCTCGGCTGGATTCGCGAGCAGCGGCAGAAATTGGCGGCTCAGACTCGAGAGGCGCCGCGCAAATTTGTCAACCGGGAGAGTCATTTTCTGTGGGGGCGGCGCCATCTTCTCACGGTCGTACACGCTGATTGCAAACCGCATGTTGCCCTTGATCACAAACGAATTACCCTGACCGTGCGCCCTGAGAGCGACGCTGCCAAGCGCGCCGAGGTGATGCACAAGTGGCATAAGACACTGCTCCACATGCAAGTCCCGCCGCTTATCGAAAGGTGGGAGCGGAGGCTCAAAGTAGATCTCCGAGGCTACTTCTTACAAAGGATGAAGACCAAGTGGGGGAGCTGCAATCATCGCGCGGGTCACATCCGTCTCAATACGGAACTGGTAAAAAAACCAAAAGATCTTCTGGAATATGTAATCGTCCACGAGATGGCACATCTGGTTGAGCCGACTCACAACGATCGCTTTATTGCGATACTTGAAAATCACTATCCGACATGGCGCGAGGCCCGCGTCGAACTCAACGAGCTGCCGCTTACGGCTGAGACCTGGAGCGAGTGAGGATCGTTGTCGCAAGACTCTTCAAATGTCGGGTCATAATTTTCTATAATGATGATTGGCCGGAAAGTTTAAAAATAGTGGACGCCAGAGTGCCCGATGCCGCGTCTCACCAGATGCGGCTGATCGCGCCGCATGTCTGTCAGCGTCGTAATTACACTACACCCTCCGCCTTGGTCCCCTCGGCCGCAGCGCCGGGTGGTCACGCTCCGGCGGCGTATGCGCCTCTTCCAGCAGAGCCATGGCTTCATCGGGGATGCGGTCAATAGCGACGCCGCCGCGGCGCATCTGCTTCAGCGCATTGCGGATCGCGGTGTCGCGGTCGATCCAGTCCCGCCCGGTGCGCGCCGGCCCATCGGGGCGGCGGCGCGGGCGCCGGTTGCCCATATATTCCAGCCGCGCCATCTTCAGCACCTGCATGGCCTGGATCAGCCGGTCGAGATCGACACTGGGGCTGCTCCACAGCTCAGCAGCGCAGCGCTCGGCCAGCAGATGGAGCTTGTTGCCCAGCACGCGCAGCTTCAGCCGGCGGCCGGCGCGAGCGGTGGGCATCTTGTCGTTGGCAACAGGCGCAAACGGATGACGCTGCCAGCCGAAGTCGCGCGTCCATTTCGCGATGGTGCCGTTGGCAACGCCCATCCTCGCCGCGATCTCCCTGTGGGTCAGCGTGGTCTCCTCGATGAGGCGGCGCACCCCCGCGACCGTGGCATTCGTATGCGGACGCTTGGATCCCTTGGGACGTCCGCCCGCAACCGGCGGCGGTCCGGGATCGGCATCGACCCGAACGCGCGCCACCGCGTCCGCGGAGGAGTCGATGACGCGGATCCTGGGGTCGAAGAGAGGGACGAATGGATATGGCATGAAGGGGAATATAAACCCATTTTCGGGAGATGCAAGGGGGCCGGGCTTCACTTGACCTCGTTGCCCTACTTCACGCCGAGCTGCGCCATTTCTTCTGCTATGTTTGGCTTCAGGGCTTGTGCTGTCGCGAGGTCGATCTCGCTGGCGGCGAAATCGCCCTTCAATCGTTTCGCGACGCCGCGACCATACAGCGAATTTGCAAGCTTGGGATCCTTACGAAGCGCGGCCTCATAGTCAGCAAGAGCTCCGTCGAGCGAGCCCATCTTGAGATAGGTAAAGCCTCGGCTGTCGAGAACATGCGGGTCGTCTGGCTGACGCCGTAGCGCCTCGTTGCAATTGGCGAGCGCCTTGTCAAAAGCGCCCGCTATCGCCTGGTAGAGGCACAGGTTATTCCAAAAGCTAACGTCTTTGGCATAACGTCCACGAGCCTGGCTAAGGTCCCGTATTGCAAGGTCGTACTGACCTGTCTTGCCATATGCGCTCGCGCGCAGTGTAAAGCCGCGAGGATTCAGCCACCTCGCATTGAGTTCAAGCGCCGCATCATGGTCGGCGATTGCGCTGTTTCGGTCTCCCTGCAGCTCATGGGCCGTGCCCCGGGCGATAAGCACAGCGGAGCATCGCGGATCGAGCTTGTTCGCCCTGCTGAAATCGTCGATCGCCCGGTCATATTCCCGTTTGTTGAGGTAAGCAGACCCTCTGAAAGTGAGCGCCCGGGCATTGCGAGGAGAAAGTTGAATAGCTCTGTCGAGGTCGTCGATGGCGCGATCATGTTCAAACATGCGCTCATAAGCCTCTCCACGGCCAGAGTAAGCGATCCAGGAATCGGGATCGAGCATGATCGCATGATTGAAATCTTCCACAGCGCGGGCGAAGTCGTGGTGCCCATAATGGGCTTGGCCACGCGTGATATAGAAGATGGAGTTAGTTGGATTACGCTTGATGGCGTCGGTCAGTTGCTGCACTGAACGCTCATAACCTTCGCCATACATATGGTCGGCGATCGTTCTAACGAACTCTCTTTCTCTTTCTTCTGTAGCGCTGGCATTCGGAGTTCGCTCGAACGGCGCTGCGGAGGCCATGCCACGGCAGGCAGAGAGAACGAGCGCTGGCTGTGGATCGGCAGCGCGGGCAAGCTGCATGGACCCGCTTGCGATCATGAATTGCACGAGGAGCACCCACGCACACCATAGCCGAGAATGCGGTAGATGATGGTTCGACCTGTTCGGGCTGATGTCGTTCTGTTGGCTGAAATTCACGGTCTGCCCCAGCGAAAACGAAAAGTAGTATACTACCTGACCTGTTGCGGCGCTCAACTGGCTTTGCGGCGGAGCGTGGAGAGTTGAGTAGGTTATTTGCGGGAATGTCGTCATTCCGGGGCGTGGGGCCGTCTTTTGCGCGCGAACCTCAGCCACTCCAATTGGAGTGGCGGCGAATCCCGGAGTGTTCATCGCCTCTGAACCGCCCGGCATTGAGAGATGCCGAACATGTCGGGATTCCGGGTTCGCGTCCGGCAAGTGCCGGCCGCGCCCCGGAATGACGGTGTGGGGCTTACGGGCCCGCTTTTGCTCGCGCACCTTCGATCCCCAACACTTTCATCCGTGAAGCCAGCGTCGTCGGTTTGATGTCCAGCAGCTCCGCCGCGCCGCCGGGACCGAACACCTTGCCCGATGTCGCTTGCAGAGCTGCGAGGATGTTGCTGCGTTCGTGATCGCGCAGTTCGGCTGAGGTCATCACCGCCGGCCGGGCGTCGGGCTTCACGCGATGTGAACCCGCGGCATGATGCGGGCCGGGCGCATCCGGCAGGTCGATCCGCAGCCGGCCGTTCTGCGCCAGGATCACCGCGCGCTCGATCACGTTCTGCAGCTCGCGCACATTGCCCGGCCAGTCGTAGCGCGACAGCCGCCGCGCATCGCCCTCGGACAGGCGCAGGTCGGATTTCAGTTTCTCGCTGAGCAGGAAGTGCTGCGCCAGCAGGGGAATGTCCTCGCGGCGGTCGCGCAGCGGCACCGACTCCACGGGAAACACGTTGAGCCGGAAATACAGATCCTCGCGAAACCGTCCGCGCGCCACTTCCTGCTTGAGATTGCGGTTGGTGGCGGCGATGACGCGGACATCGACGGAGCGGGTGCGCTCCTCGCCGACGCGTTCGAAATTGCCCTCCTGCAGCACGCGCAGCAGCTTGCCCTGCAGCTCCAGCGGGATCTCGCCGACCTCGTCGAGAAACAGCGTGCCGCCATCGGCGAGCTCAAACCGGCCGATGCGGTCGCGCACGGCGCCGGTGAAGGCGCCGCGCACATGGCCGAAGAATTCGCTCTCGAACAATTCGCGCGGGATCGCCGCGCAATTGACGCGGATCAGCGGCCGGTCGCGGCGCCCGGAGGCTTCGTGGATCGCGCGTGCGATCAATTCCTTGCCGGTGCCGGACTCGCCGGTGATCATCACCGCCGCGGTGGTCGGCGCGACCAGCTTGACCTGCCGCAGCGTTTTCTGGATCGCCTCGCTCTGGCCGATGATGCCGCGCGGGTTGGTCTCGATGCGGATTTCCTCCTGCAGATAGGCGTTTTCGAGTTCGAGCCGCTCGCGCAGCCGGTCGACTTCGGCCAGCGCGGCATGGAGTTTTTCGTCGGCCTCGCGGCGCTGGCTGACATCGCGAAACACGATGACTGCGCCGACCACCATGTGGCGGTCGCGGATCGGCGTCGACGTGTATTCGACCCAGACCGGCGAGCCGTCCTTGCGCCAGAACACCTCATTGTCGACATTGTGCACGGCGCCGTCGCGAAACGCGGCATAGATCGGGCAGTCGTGATCGGGATAGTGGCTGCCGTCGTGATGGCTGTGATGCACGATCGGGTGGATTTCCTTGCCGACGAGTTCATCGGCGGTCCAGCCCAGCATGCGCTCCGCCGCGGGATTGACGAAGGTGGTCTTGCCATCGGCATTGACGCCGTAGATGCCTTCGCCCGCAGCGCGCAGGATCAACTGGTTCTCGCGTTCGATATCCTGAAACACGCGCTCGACCCGCTGCCAGGCGGCAATGCCGCCGCGCATGTGATCCTCGGCGGCGGCGTCCACATGGCGGCGGCGGCGCTGTTCGAGATCGCTCATGGTGAGCAGCAGCAGCGCGCGTTCGCCTTGCGGCACCAGCGAGCCCGCATATTCGAGCTGCAACGCTTCGCCGGTGGCGTGGCGCGGCGTCAGCGTGTTGGTCCAGTAGGAGCCCTTGGCCAGCACCGCCTGGGTGAACACGATCAGCGCCGGCAACTGGCCCGCATGCAGCGCGCTGATCTTGATCTGGCGCAGCAGCGCGCGGTCATAGCCGAGCAGGGTGCAGGCCGCCGGGTTGGCGTCGATGATCTGGTCGGCATGGGGATCGAGCAGCAGCGTCGGCTCGACCGAATAATCGAAGGCGATGGTTCGCAAATCATGCGGCTGGGCCGTTGCAAAATCCATCGGCGAAACTCCGAAAAATCGTAATCAGGCTACGAATTTTCGTGTAGCACGAATTCTCGTAATCGCCAATGCAGGCCCGAAATGCCTGCGGCGATTGGACATTCCGGCGCCGGCCGGGCTGGCACACTCCTTGCGTAATTGACCGGAGCGTCACCGAGGAGGTCACATGTCCACATTCGACAATCCGTTCGATCCCGCCCGCCGCTTGCGCGCCGGTGCCTGCAGTTGCGGTCAGCACGCCAGCCAATCCGAGCATGAGGCCACGCTGCAGCTCAGCTGCGACATTCCCGAGACCGAGGCCAAGCGCTATGAGGGCGTCGTCGCCTCGGCGGTGATGCGCGCGGTGTTTCCGAAAGAGGTCGCGCGCCGCGCATTCCTGAAGTCGGTCGGTGCGTCCAGCGCGCTGGCGGCGCTGTCGCAGTTCTTCCCGATCAAGACGGCGACCGAAGTGTTCGCGCAGGGCGCGGGCAAACTGGAAAAGACCGATCTCAAGGTCGGCTTCATTCCGATCACCTGTGCAACGCCGATCATCATGGCCGATCCGCTCGGCTTCTATAAGAAGCAGGGCCTCAATGTCGAAGTGGTGAAGACCGCCGGCTGGGCCGTCATCCGCGACAAGACCATCAACAAGGAATACGACGCCGCGCATATGCTGGCGCCGATGCCGATCGCGATTTCACTCGGCCTCGGCTCGCAGCCGATTCCCTATACCGTGCCGGCGATCGAGAACATTAACGGTCAGGGCATTACCCTCGCCATGAAGCACAAGGACAAGCGCGATCCGAAGGACTGGAAAGGCTTCAAGCTCGCCATTCCGTTCGACTATTCGATGCACAACTATCTGCTGCGTTACTACCTCGCCGAACACGGCATCGATCCCGACACCGACGTGCAGCTGCGCTCGGTGCCGCCGCCGGAAATGGTCGCGAACCTCCGCGCCGACAATATCGATGGCTTCCTCGCGCCCGACAATATCTGCCAGCGCGCGATCTATGACGGCGTCGGCTTCATGCATATCCTGTCCAAGGAAATCTGGGACGGGCATCCGTGCTGTTCGTTCGCGGCGAGCAAGGAGTTCATCACGACGTCGCCGAATTCCTTCGCCGCGCTGACGCGCGCCATCGTCGATGCGACGGCCTATGCGTCGAAGGCGGAGAACCGCAAGTCGATCGCCGAGGCCATCGCGCCGGCCGCCTATCTTAACGCGCCGCCGGTGGTGCTGGAGCAGGTGCTGACCGGCACCTATGCCGACGGTCTCGGCGGCATCAAGACCGATGCGAAGCGCGTCGATTTCGATCCGTTCCCGTGGCAGTCCTTCGCGGTGTGGATGATGACCCAGATGCAGCGCTGGGGCCAGATCAAGGGCGACGTCGACTACAAGGGCGTCGCCGAACAGATCTATCTCGCCACCGATACGGCGAAGGTGATGAAGGAAATGGGCCTGACGCCGCCGGCGACGAGCTACAAGTCGTTCGCCGTGATGGGCAAGACCTTCGATCCGGAAAAGCCGAAGGAATATCTGGCGAGTTTTAAGATCAGGAAGGCGACGTGAGAATGGTTGTCGCGAGCGCTTCTTCCTTGCCTCTCCCCGCCTGCGGGGAGAGGTCGACTGGAGCGCGCGCAGCGCGTGGAAGTCGGGTGAGGGGGACTCTCCACACGCTCCGCAGTTTGCGGAGAGTCCCCCTCATCCGTCGCGAACTTGCTTCGCAAGCTCGCGCCACCTTCTCCCCGCAAGCGGGGAGAAGGAAAGGACCACAATGATCCAATCCCTTCGCTTCCGCGCTGCCGTCGTGTCCATCGCGATCTTTCTCGCCTTCATCGGCGTGTGGCACCTCGCCACGCGGCAGACTTTGAGCGTCGGCACCATGTCGCCGGAATACGCAAAGCTGATGGGCCTTACGGCGACCTCAGGCAAATCCGCGATGCCCGGGCCGCTCGATGTCGGCGCAAAACTGTGGGAGCACCTGAAGCGGCCGTTCTATGACAACGGGCCGAACGACAAGGGCCTCGGCATCCAGCTGGCTTACTCGATCGGCCGCGTCGGGCTCGGCTATCTGATCGCTGTCATCGTCGCGATCCCGCTCGGCTTTCTGATCGGCATGTCGCCGCTGATGAACAAGGCGCTCGATCCGTTCATCCAGGTGCTGAAGCCGATCTCGCCTTTGGCATGGATGCCGCTGGCGCTCTACACCATCAAGGATTCCAGCCTGTCGGCGATCTTCGTGATCTTCATCTGCTCGGTATGGCCGATGCTGCTCAACACCGCCTTCGGCGTCGCCGCCGTGCGCAAGGAATGGATTAATGTCGCGCGCACGCTGGAAGTCGGCACCTTCCGCCGCGCCTTCACCGTCATTCTTCCGGCGGCCGCGCCAACGATCCTCACCGGCATGCGCATCTCCATCGGCATCGCGTGGCTGGTGATCGTCGCCGCTGAAATGTTGGTCGGCGGAACGGGCATCGGTTACTTCGTCTGGAACGAATGGAATAATTTATCGATCACAAATGTGATTATCGCGATCCTGCTGATCGGGATCGTCGGCATGTTGCTCGATCAGATATTAGCGCGCTTCACCCGCATGGTCACGTTTCCGGAGTGATGCGATGCGATTTGTAATCTTAACGAGCGCTTCTTGCTTACCTCGCCCCGCACAGCGAAGCGAAGCTTCGCCAGGCGGGGAGAGGTCGACTGTAACGCGCGCAGCGCGTGGAAGTCGGGTGAGGGGGACTCTCGGCAGCACGACGTCGCAGCGGCTCCCCCTCATCCCGACCTTCTCCCCGCAAGCGGGGAGAAGGAGTGGCGCGTCGCTGAAAGTATCGTCATGACCACCAAATTCATTTCCATCGAGGGCATCGCCAAGCGCTATCCGGCGGCGGCGGGCGGCAGCACGACGATCTTCGAGGATCTCTGGCTGTCGATGCCATCTGGCGAATTCGGCTGCATCATTGGTCATTCCGGCTGCGGCAAGACCACGGTGCTGAACATCCTCGCCGGGCTGGACGAGCCCAGCGAAGGCACCGTCATCGTCGATGGCCAGGCGATATCAGGCACCAGCCTCGACCGCGCGGTGATCTTCCAGAGTCACGCGCTGCTGCCGTGGCTGACGGTCATGGGCAACATCGCCTATGCGGTGTCGTCGAAATGGCGTAAGTGGGACAAGGCGAAAGTCCGCGCCCATGCGCAGACCTATATCGACAAGGTCGGCCTCACCGGCTCCGAGCACAAGCGGCCGTCGGAACTGTCCGGCGGCATGAAGCAGCGCGTCGGCATTGCGCGCGCGCTGTCGATCACGCCGAAGATCATGCTGATGGACGAGCCGTTCTCGGCGCTCGACGCGCTGACGCGCGGCACGCTGCAGGACGAGGTGCGGCGCGTCACGCTGGAGACCGGCCAGACCACCTTCATGATCACCCATGACGTCGACGAGGCGATGTATCTCGCCGACAAGATCTTCCTGATGACCAACGGCCCCGGCGCCGTGCTGGCGGAGATCGTCGAGAACCCGCTGCCGCGGGATCGCTCGCGCATCGATCTGCACAAGCACCCGCATTATTACGCGCTGCGCAACCACATCATCGATTTCCTGGTGACGCGCAGCAAGACGTTCACCGCCACCACGCCGAACCACGACCCGCGCCATGTGCCGGTGGTGCGGCCTGCATTCCCCGAGGCGCCAACGATGCCGTCTCTTCACAGCGCGACGCGCTAGCCGCGTCACCCGAAGCCTTAAGACCGAAGGAGAAACGACCATGCTGCGATCCGACCTCACCGAAAAGCTGCTCGACATCAAGCGCGAGAAGGAATGGACCTGGAAATATATCTGCGAGCAGATCGGCGGCTATTCCGAAGTGCTGATCGTCGGCGCCATTCTCGGCAACATGAAGCTGACCAAGCCGCAGGCGGCCAATGCCGGCGAGCTGTTCGGCCTCACCAAGGCGGAGACCGCGATGCTCAACGAGATCCCGATGCGCGCCGAAAACGTCCAGATGCCGCCGCAGGATCCGCTGATCTATCGCTTCTACGAGATGGTGATGGTGAACGGCCCGGCCTGGAAGGCGCTGATCGAGGAAGAATTCGGCGACGGCATCATGTCGGCGATCGATTTCGACATGGTGATGCAGCGCATCGCCAATCCCAAGGGCGACCGCGTCCAGATCACGATGTCCGGCAAGTTCCTGCCCTACAAGTATTACGGCGCGACGGGCAATGTGCCGGAATATGGGTTCAAGGAGGGGTAGGGGCGGCGTTGTACGCACCCGCTATTGAAGGTCGTGGCCGGGCATGCGCCGGCCATGCCATTCTCTGCGTCGGTGCATAATATTCACCAAGGAGACTGCCAGACTTCGTCTGGCGTGTAAAAAAAGACATCAATGTGTCTATCGAGTGCTTGACGAGTATGTAGCTTTTGCTTGGGTTGATATGCTTCCTGACGCGCTGAATGCATCGATGATGCTAGCCGTCGCCGACGTCAGCCCGAACTGGCACGTGCTGGATCAAATCTCCATCCTTACTTCTTCGTTCGCTGTGTCGGGTGAAATCAAGTCGGCGATTTCCTTTAGTAGGTTGGTCATTTTCTTTCGATTCACCTGCTGCATTGCCGCGTCAATTCGGGATGTAGGAAACTGTCGCGGACGAAATGATGCCGCTTTTGTGCGGAGTTCCCTTGCTGCCGTATCTATCACTTTCTGATCTATCGCTTGTGCGGCTAGTTTTTTCGGCAGTTCCATCTTCAACCATTGTATATGAAGCGGATCGTCTTTCGGAAGCACTGTTAGTGCCGATACGCGAAGAGCCTTTTCAAGGGCAAAGCCGTTCTGCTTGCCAACTTTTAATCCCCAAGAAAGAAGAAGCTCGCGCGTCGCTTGCGCTACTTCTTCGCACCCAATGTTGGCCGTATGCAGTGATACGTCAAAAAGTTGATCGGTGACGCCGTAGTTGTCTGCAAATCCTGCCGACTCTTTGTCGTCTGGGATCCACGACAAGGTCGAAATAAGCCAAGTTGCATTCTTTTCTAGCTGGTCGGTTGCATAGTCGGATGTGGCGAGCGACTGTGCTGTTGTGACCAGTAGCTTCGTGATGTGAGCAATCCAATGCACCATATCAAACGTGAATGGTGAGCGTCTTTCGATCGCAAGAAGGAGAAGCTCTTTTTCCATTCGATACATTTCCGTCGACCATTCTTCCACATGGTCGGCGGAATTCTTCGCGCTCGCATCGTCGACGTTCGCTTCCGCAATCTTGTTGACTAGCGCAGTGAGCCATTCGCCAAGAGTGTCGCTCTTGGACAAGGAATAATATGGCGCGAGAAAACTGCTGTGGGTTGAAGAAAATGGCTCGCTAGGAACAGTCAGGAATGTCTTTACAACTGACGATACAGCAGATCGAATTTCTTTCGATGCGTATCCAATGTCATGCGAATTGCTCTGGATAAGGTTGAAGGTAAGTCTCGCAAGCTGCTCCATCCCAATTAACGTTACAGGACGATAGTTCTCCTTAATTGAGCCTAGGCTTGCGAAGCCGGCAATGTCGCGGGCGAGAGACGTTGCATCGTTTGGATTTGATGTTAGCAAGATTTGCGCGGACTGCCCAATAAGTCTAACGCCTTCCATCAGGACGTCGGGCATGTTGTGCGGAATGACACTTTCAACTGCACCGCTGAGGTAGCTAGCTGCAAGTTGCGCGTCTTGTTTCGACGCAATGTTCGGGTTGGCGTAGTCGATGGTAGCGTAGACGCGAACCAGCGTCGCCATACCTGAAAAACCTTGCCGAATTTGCTCTTCGTCGCCCCGTTTCAGGGCCGTTTGAATGAATAGCCGAAGATGTTCAAGTGTCTCGGTAATAAAGCCGTCTCTTGAGAGGGGATTATCAAAGACTGGGTTGTGGGAGAAAAACGTCCTTCCCTTTACTTCGGCATACTTCGCATTGATCGCACCGATGGCCACAATAGCCCTTCTCGATACGTCGTAATCGTTCTGTTCTGCGTACCTGCGAGCGAAGCTAATCGCGTGTGCAAGCGCACGGCGCGAAACCGCTGTCCATTCTGGATTTGCTTGGAAAAATGCGGCGCGCGCCATATCGTGCGTCGATTGAAGCCGGCGCGATGGCGGGCCTTTATGTTCGTTTTGTAGCAACGGAGCTAACCGATCTGCTCGTAGCGCCCATGTGCGCATGTCGCGGTCTGCATCTTCGTAAACCAAATGCAGTTGAACAAGTGGATTTATCAACGCCAAGGCTCTTCGATAAGCGTAAAGAAACAGGACCAAAGTTGTGCCTGAGCACCAAGTGGTGAGCATAAGCGCGAACGCTGCCCATGATGCGTCTGGGATCAGCGATTGTGCCGCTACGATCATTGCTAGAATGAATGTGCTGGCGAAGGCTCCCAATAATCTGAAATCGGAACTTAGTTTGCGAAATAGTCCATGGGGAATGCGAGCAAAATTCAGTTGAACGGCTAGCATTACAACCGAGAATCCTATGGCTGTGGCGCCCATCAACGCGCCGCCCACCGTTCCCAGTATGCTGCGAAGCGACGAAAGTAGGTCGGTGGGTGTGAAATATAGCTGAAGAGGGAGAGTGATGAAGCGGCTTGTGGCCAGGCTCGCGATCAAAAGCCCGACCACGGCAAGGGCATAGAGTTTTCGTCGGTGACGATCTTTCAAATTCAGGGCTTGGAAGCGAAGAATCTCGAAGCGCCGGTGGGCTAAGATATACTGGCGGCGTGCCGTTGTTTTTCTTCTTTTCATAGCGCGTCGTAGTCTGGCGCGAGCAACTAAGATTAAGCGCAGCGTGTTGGAACAGGCGTTAGACGCTGCAACGCTCAAGCGACCCGTTTTCATGCCGAATATCGTCCTGCTGGTAAATGCCAATCGAGTGGATCAATTGGAAGCGGAAGACATAAGCGTAGTGCGTGTTGGTCGAAGTCGACTTGCAGAAGCTCCGAGCTAAATCCGCCACATAGTCGTGCGTAGTGGGAGGTCAATCAGTATCGACACTCAAACAGTTAGCAAATGCAACTTAGACGCGGCCGGTGAGACGATGGACAGCCGCCCAGATCGTGCTTCTTAGCACGGCCACGCTGGTAGTCGATGGTGTCCACGAGGGCCGCAGCTACGGATTCTCGGCGGATCGGTGGGCATCGTGTTGGCCATCCAAAACTTGCCTGCTGTAGCAAGACCGATCAAGACACCCCCATCCGCCCATGCGATACCTGCCGCATGAACCAGCCCATGCCGCACCGCACGCCTGATCTCGTCGCTGTCCTCGCCTGGATCGAACAGCATCTCGACGATCCCCTGAACGTCGATGTGATCGCCGCCCGCGCCAACCTCTCGCCCTATCACTTTTCGCGCTTGTTCTCGGCCGCGATGGGGCGGGGCGTGATGGCGCATGTGCGCGGGCGCAGGCTGGTGCGCGCGGCGCAGCGGCTGACGGCCGATCCCGATCTGCGCCTTGTCGATCTCGCGCTCGATTGCGGCTTCGACTCGCAGGAGGCGTTCACCCGCGCCTTTGCGCGCCTGTTCGGCGTTGCGCCCGGGCGGTTTCGGCGCGGCTTCAGTGTCACTCCCATCGAAGGACAATATCCGATGACCATGCCCGATGACGTCGCCGTCGCTGTCAACTGCTTGCCGGACCTGGTGGCGCTGGACGCCTTCACCGTCGCAGGTCCTTCGGCGCGGTTCGATGAAGCGAACAAGGCCGAGATTCCGCAACTGTGGTCGAAGCTGGTGGGCGCATTGCCGTTCGAAGGGCAGGCGCCGAGCTGGACCACCTATGGCGTGGTCTGGAATGTCGACCGCGCCGAAGGCAGTTTCGATTACATGGCCGGCGTCGGCGTCGCGGAAGACGCGGCGCTGCCTGAGGGCTTTGCGGCGAAGCGCATCGCGGCATCGCGTTATGCGGTGTTTCGCATCGTGCTGAACGGCGGGGCGGTGCATCCGCAGATCAAGCGCGCGATGGCGACCATCTGGGGCGAGCTTGTGCCGGCCTCCGGGCTCACGGTCGCCGACCGGCCGGATTTCGAACGCTATGACAGCGAGTTCGCGCCGACGAAGAAGGGCGCGGTGATCGATTTCTATCTGCCGGTGGAGGTGTGAGGCTCCGTCTTCTCCACGTCGTGGCCGGGCGGCACCGCGTGTTGCACGCTGTTCTCTCCTCACGTCATGGCCGGGCTTGACCCGGCCATCCACGTCTTGCCGCAAGATGAGAAAGGCGTGGATCCTCGGGTCAAGCCCGGGGATGACGGAGTGGGTGGGGCTAACGGCGAGCTTCACGCAGGCCGGGTGTGTGCGTGTCGCGGAGCATTCTATCTCCGCCTGCTCCCCCTTGGCCGCAGCGCCGGATGATCCCGCTCCGGCGGCGTATGCGCCGCTTCCAGCAGCGCCATCGCGTCGTCCGGAATCTGTGTCACATCGACGCCGCCGCGGCGCATCTCCTTCAGCGCGGTGCGGATTGCAGCGTCGCGCTCCATCATCTCGCGGCCGGTGCGCGCGGGCATGTCGATGTGGCGGCGCGGGCGCCGGCGGCCCATCGCCTCCAGCCGCGCCATCTTCAGCACCTGCAGCGCCTGCATCAGACGGTCGATGTCGACATCGGGCTGCGCTTCCAGTTCACGCACGGCGCGCTCCGCCAGCGCGTGGAGCCGCTCGGCGAGTTTGCGCAGCTTGAGTTTCTGCGAGGCGCGGGCGGAGGGCACCGTGTCGGTGGCGCGCGGGGCGAACAGCGGGCGCTTCCAGCCGCCGTCGCGCGTCCAGCGGCAGATCGAGGCGCGGCCGACGCCGGTCTGCTTCGCGATCTCGCCATAGGTCAGTGTCGTCGTCTCGATCAGGCGGCGCACCTGCGCGCATTTGGCATCCCCATGCGGCCGCTTTGAGCCGCGCACGCGTGGGCCGCCCACAAAGGCGTCCGGCGCCTCGGGCTCATCGGGCGTGACGCGAAGGCGGATGATGGGGCCGAAGAACGGATGGGTCATGCCAAAGAATATATACCTAATTCTGGAATTGCGCAAGCCGGGCGTGCGGCGTCCGGTGCGTCGCCGTCCGTCGTCGTCGATGGCGTGGGAGGCGCGCATCCGGTCACTTGGCTGCACCTGTGATTGCGCGATAGGCTGGCACACGTCGATCGTGCCTGGCTCACAAAGAGGGGGCGGCGCGATGCGGAGGAAACCCGACGGGAACGGCAGGGGGACGTCATGGCAGGTGTCGATTATCTGATCACCGCGCGCGGCGTCTCGGGCGCGGCCTTCAACGAGAATGTCGGCACCATCCGCTATCTGCGGGTGCCGACCAATGTGGCGATCCCGACGCCGGCGATGGCGACGTCGAGCAAGACCGATCTCGCCAAATGGGTGAAGGAGGTGCGCGACATTGCTGATGGCGATCCCAACCAGAATTCGATCAGCGTGGCCGGCGACATCCTCGTCTTCATCCACGGCTACAATAACGATCTCGACATCATCATGAAGCGCCAGCGCCAGCTCGCGAAGGATCTCAAGGCCGAGGGCTGGAAGGGCCTCGTCATCGGCTTCGACTGGCCGAGCGACAACGAGACGCTGGCCTATTGGCAGGATCGCTCCAAGGGCGCCGAAGTGGCGGTGAAGCTGGTGAGCGATTGCATCACCGTGCTGGCGCAGGGACAGGAGAAGGACTGCGTCACCAATGTCCATCTGCTCGGCCATTCCACCGGCGCCTATGTGGCCATGGAAGCCTTCGTGCAGGCGGAGAAGGACGGCGCGCTGTTCAAGAGCAACTGGCGCGTCAGCCAGGTCGCCTTCATCGCCGGCGACGTGGCGTCGTCGAGCCTGTCGGCGAATGACTCCTGGTCGGAGCCGATGTTCAAGCGCATCCTGCGGCTGACCAATTATTCCAATCCCTATGACAGCGTGCTGGCGGCCTCCAATGCCAAGCGGCTCGGCGTGGCGCCGCGCGCGGGCCGCGTCGGCCTGCCGGCGGACGCGCATTCGAAAGCGACCAATGTCAATTGCGGGGATTATTTCGCCACGCTCGATCCGAAGAAGAGCACCTTCTTCGGCGACTTCACCCATTCCTGGCATATCGGCAACCGCGTCTTCGCGCGCGATCTCGCCATGACCCTCGAAGGCGCCATCGACCGCGATGCGATCCCGACACGCGCACTGGTCGGCGGCGCACTCATGCTGCAGGACAAGCCGCGGCCGAAATTCATGGCCGACTGGGGCATCAAGGCCGCCGCCACCCGCGGCGGCGCGCCGCGCGACGGGACGGGCGTGCTGAGCTAGCGCCGGGCGCGGGGCTCCGGCGTGGTGTTGTGCTCAACGTTTCGACTTGGCCTTTGATTTCTTGGCCTTTGACGTCTTGGTCTTGGCTTTCTTCGCCTTGGTCGTCTTGGTCTTGGCTTTTTTGACCTTCGCCTTCGCGACCTTCTTGGATTTGACGGTCTTTGCCTTTTTGGCCGACGCGGCCTTTGCCGTCTTCTTGGTTGTTTTCTTCTTCGCTGTCTTCGTCTTCGCCTTCTTCGCTACAGCCTTCGCCGCCTTTTTCTTCTTCGGCGGACGCACCGGTTCGTCATTGCTGTGGGTTGCGGCATTGACGGTCCAGTTGGACGCCGGGATCGTGAAGAACATCTCGCGCCGCCGCGACTTGAATCCGCCGGGCTTGAAATAGCTCTCCGTCCATCGGTCGTCCGGATCGAGGAATACCTTTTCCGGCTTCTCGCCTTTCTTGCGCTTGCTGGCCACGTCATTGGCGACATCGCGGAAATAGAAATGGCGAAACAGCCGGTCGAACTCGGTCATGTAGATGTCGGCCACGCGGGTCGAGCCGCGGATCAGGATCATGTTTTCGTCGTTGGTGGTCAGCGATCCCCCCGAGAAATTCGCCGAGCCGGTGCAGATCAGGGGATCGTCGCTCAGGGGATCGATCAGCAGATATTTCGTGTGGACGAAGAAGATGTTGCCTTCGTCGCGGGTGAGCTCCTCCTTGAGAAACCAGCGGTCGAGCGGAAATTCCTTCACCTTGCGCTTGGCGACCAGCTTGCCGTCGACCACCTTGAACTCGGCGCCCAGCACGGCGCCAAAGGAAATCTGCAGGTCGCGGTCACCCTTGAGTGCCTTGCGCTCGTCGGCGGTGGGCGGCTTTTCCTTGAGCACGAAGCGCAGGAAGTCGCGGTCGCGCGCCAGCGGCT
The DNA here is from genome assembly GCF_021044645.1 of Tardiphaga sp. 37S4. Classification (NCBI taxonomy): domain Bacteria; kingdom Pseudomonadati; phylum Pseudomonadota; class Alphaproteobacteria; order Hyphomicrobiales; family Nitrobacteraceae; genus Tardiphaga; species Tardiphaga sp. 37S4. The sequence goes on from NZ_CP088008.1 coordinate 1,389,846, forward strand.
CGATGAAATCGGCGGCGACGTTGAAGGCGGCCGTGAACATGATCGACGAGGTGGCGTCGCTCATCCGGTCGGCATACCAGTTCAGCATCGACGCCGTCTGGCGCGGCGAGAAGATGCAGGTCTGCGATCCCGGCTTCACGAGGGCGGGCGGGTAGGGCGAGATCTCCGCGACGCCTTCCTTCGCCGGCTTGCCGGTCGGGTTGTCGCTCAGGATCGTCCAGTATTTCAGGTATTGTTCGGCGACGTCGCTGTCATGGACGAGGTGGCCGACATTCGACTGGCCGAGGAAACCGGACGGCGTGATGTTGGTGGAGCCGGTCCACACTTCTTGCGGCGCGTCGCCGTCGAGCTTGATGATGAACTTGTTGTGCGGGATCGGCGGCCGCGTGCGCCAGATCACGACCGGCTCGCCGTTGTGCTCTGCCTTGACGTCGAGGCCGGCGGCCTTCATCGCCTTGCGGTTCTTGCCCTTCTTGTCGTCATGCACGATCAGCCGGACGTCGAAGCCGTCATCGATCTTCGTCTTCAACGCTTCGATGATGGGCGCGTAGGTGAATTCGTAGATGCAGGCGCGCAGCGCCTCGCTCTTCTTTGTCGTGTCGATATAGTCCAGGCAGGCCTCCAGCAGGCCGCGCGAGAGCCAGACCGTGTGCTCGTCCTTCGGATTGTCCATCTCCGCTTCGGTCGGTTTGTGGTTCTTGAACTTGCGCGCATAGGCCTGGCTGGCGATGGCGCCGCGGTTGAACCAGATGCCGTGTTGACCATCGTCCTCCTTCTCCGTCGTGACGGTGAAGGCGAGCTTCTCGGCGTCGCGCAGTTCGGGCGCGGTCGGATCGCCAAATACGGGGATGACCTCGAAGTGATAGGTCGTGCCGGGCTCCGCGGTGTAGTCGCTCCAGAGGAAACTCTGGATCGGAAATTTGTCGGTGAAATACTCTCCGTGCTCGGTATCGGGGTTCGGCTCGACCGCTTCGAACACTTTCAGCGATCGCAGGAATTCCGGCTTGCCGGCGCCCCTGGCGCGGCGGAAGGCAAATCCCAGCAGCCCCTTGCACGCTGCCTCATCGCAATTGAGGGCGATCATGATGGCGCGCGTGCCCGCGATCGCGCTCGCTTCGAAAGCTCCGGCAGACGTCGTGACGCGCATGGCCTGTCCCCCCGTTTTTCGATGTGACGTTGATGCTCGCCCAACGCCGTATTTTGGTCAACCTATAGAAGATTTGTGACAGGATGCACGCTTAAGGGGTGTGGGCGAGGGGCTGTGTGACGTCGTGCCGGGTGCGCGAACGTGGACACGGATCTGCAGTCCACGAGCATGATCGCCTCATCGGAAACGATGCGTTTCCATCGTTTCCCTTTTCTTGCTCCCATTCACGCCTAAATAGGTGGTCAGCAAACCCACCCTGAGTATCCGTCCCATGAAGAACATCGGCTTTCTCTCCTTCGGCCACTGGACCCCGTCGGCCTCGTCACAGACGCGCTCGGCGGGCGATGCGCTGCTGCAGTCCATCGATCTCGCCGTTGCTGCCGAGGAACTCGGCGCCGACGGCGCCTATTTCCGGGTGCATCATTTCGCGCGCCAGCTCGCCGCACCGTTTCCACTGCTGGCCGCGGTCGGCGCGCGCACCAAGAAGATCGAGATCGGCACCGCCGTGATCGACATGCGCTACGAGAACCCGCTCTATATGGCGGAGGACGCCGGCAGCGCGGATCTCATCGCGGGCGGGCGGCTGCAGCTGGGCATCTCCAGAGGCTCGCCGGAGCAGGTGATCGACGGCTATCGCTATTTCGGTTACGCGCCCCCTGAGGGCCAAACCGATGCCGACATGGCGCGGCGGCATACCGAGGTGTTTCTCGACGTCCTTCAAGGCAAGGGCTTTGCGCAGCCCAATCCCAACCCGATGTTTCCGAACCCGCCGGGCCTGCTGCGGCTCGAGCCGCATAGCGAAGGATTGCGCGAGCGCATCTGGTGGGGTGCCTCCACCAATGCGACGGCGGAATGGGCGGCTAAGCAGGGCATGAACCTGCAGTCATCGACGCTGAAGATCGACGAGAGTGGGAAGCCGTTTCATGTGCAGCAGGCCGAGCAGATCCGGCTCTATCGCGACGCCTGGAAGGCGGCGGGACATACGCGCGACCCGCGCGTGTCAGTGAGCCGCAGCATCTTCGCGCTGGTGGACGACCGCGACCGCGCCTATTTCGGCCGGGGCAACGAGGGCGAGGACAAGGTCGGCTACCTGCACGGCACCGAGCGCGCCATCTTCGGCCGCAGCTTTGCGGCAGAGCCAGATGCACTGATCAAGCAGCTCAAGGGCGACGAGGCGATCGCGGAGGCCGATACGCTGCTGCTGACGGTGCCGAACCAGTTGGGTGTCGATTACAACGCCCATGTGATCGAGGCGATATTGAAACACGTCGCGCCCGGCATGGGCTGGCGGTAGCTAACCACACGTCGTCATTCCGGGGCGTGTGTCGCCGGCGAAGCCGGCCAAGCACGAACCTCAGCCACTCCAATTGGAGTGGCGGGGAATCCCCGCGTGTTCATCATCTCGACATTCCGGGCGGCGGAGAGGTGACCGCCATGCCGGGATTCCCCGCTACTCCAAGTGGAGTGGCTGAGGTTCGCGTGCGAAGACGCACGCGCCCCGGAATGACGCGTGGGCGGAGGTGGCGCATCATGCGCGCCTACTTCTCAAACCCAACTTTCCTGATCAGTGCAATCGCCGCCTTCTGGCTGGCAGTGATCGCATCGATATCAAGCGTATCGCTCGGAAACGCTCCCATCGCCGCCACCAGCGGCGCGCTCTCGGCACCTGCCGTCACCGGATATTCCAGCTCAGCCGCGGCGTAGATTTTCTGCGCCGCCGGTGTCATCAGGAATTCCAGAAACTTCAATGCCGCATCGCGATGCGGCGCATGTTTCGCCAGCGCTGCGCCGGTGACGTTCACATGCGCGCCTGATGTGTCGAATGTCGTCGGCACCGTCTTCACTTTATTCGCCCAGGCCGTCCATTCCGCGCCTTCGCGGCCGTCGCGCAATTGTGCCAGCGCCACGGTATTGGCGATGCCGATACTGCAGCGACCTTCCGCAAGCTGGCGAATGACATCGTTGTCCTTGCCTTCCGGCGCATGCGCGAGATTGGCCTTGATACCCTCGAGCCACGTCTCCGTGGCGTCCGCACCGTGATGCACGAGATAGGCCGCGATCAGCGCGACATTGTTTTGATGCAAGGGCGAGCGGATGCAGAGCTGGCCGCGAAAGCGGGGATCGGCGAGATCCTTATAGCGGATTGCGCCCTGTGGTGAGTCATTGCGTACGACTACCACGCGCGGCCGCACCGACAGGCCGATCCACTCCGCGCCGCGCAGCTGCGGCGGGATTGCCTTCTCGAGCAGCGGAGAGGTGGTCGGTTGCGACAGATCATTCGCGGCGAATTGCGAGGTCTTGTCGAGACCGATGGTCATCAGCACGTCGGCGGGGGAGGCGTCGCCCTCGGCCTTCATGCGCTTGACGAGATTGTCCTCGATGTAAGTGAGCTTGACCGTGATCCCGGTCGTCGCCGTGAAGGATGCGATGACCGGCTCGACGAGCTGCGGCTCGCGCGTCGAATAGAGATTGATCTCTTCGGCGTGGCTTGTGGCCACGCTGAGGCAAAGCCACGTCGTCGCCAGTGCAATCAGTCCTGCAGTGGCGCGACGTGGCGTGGTCATGATCAGAACTTCACCGTGGCTTCCAGCGAGAACCGGCGCACATCGCCGATCGCCACGTTCAGATTGTTGACGGCCGACGGGTAGTACGTTTGGTCGAAGAGGTTCTTCACGTTGAACTGATAGATCACCGGGAATCCCATCTGTTTGACCTCATAGCTCGCGAACGTATCGGCGACCACGTAGGATGGCAGGTAGAAACTATTGTTGGCATCGCCTGGACGATCGCTGACATAGCGCGCACCGCCGCCGATGCGCAGGCGGCCGGGCAGCATGGTGCCGAAGTCATAGACCATGAACAGCGAGGCCGTGTTGAGCGCGACGTTCTGCAGCGCCTTGCCAATTAGCGTCGGATCGTCGGTCACGCGGGCATCGGTATAGCCGTAGCTGCCGATCATGCTGATATTGTCGGTCAGGCGCCCGGTGATATCGACCTCGAAGCCGCGTGAGCGCACCTTGCCGGCCGCGCGCACCTGACTCACACCGCCGCTGATAGGAATCGACACGAGCACATTCTTCTTGTCGATGTCGTAAAAGGCGACATTGCCCGACAGCCGCTTGTTGATGTCGAACTTGATGCCGGTTTCCCACTGCACGCCTTCCTCAGGCTGGATGTTGGAGTCGACTATGAAACCGACGGGAGCGCCGGTGAACAAGTTGATTGTTGCAGTCGGCTTCAGCGACTCCGTGTAGCTGAGATACCAGGAGACCTCGTCGGTGAACTTGTAGATCACGCCGCCGATCGGCAGCACCTTATCGCCGGCGAGGTTGGTGTTGGTAATGAATGGGTTTCGCCCGCGGCCGGCAAGCTGCTCGAATTCCATCCAGCGCACGCCGCCGACCAGTAGAAGCTGGTTGGTCAGATAGAACGTATCCTGGAGGAAGAGTGCGCGCGTCGACAGCGCGTCGGTCTGGTCGCTGTCGGTCGCGAGCACCGTCGTGCCGGGCGACAGCAGGCCATAGACTGGATTGTACATGTTGAACACGTTCGGCGTGGCCTGCCGGATCAGGTCCTGTCGCCAGATGGTCCGATATTGGGCGTCGCCGCCGAACACCACATCGTTGCGGAAGCCGCCGGTCCAGACCGTGCCCTGCATGTAGGAGGTGCCGGCGCTTACATTGCTGAACGAATTGCGCGTGCCGTCATTGCTGCGGGTGATGAGGCCGGACACCGGATTAACGGTGACAATGCGGAGCTGGTTCGCGCTGAAGGTTTCGGTGTTGAAGCTGTAGGCGGCGTAGAGCTTCCAGTTCTCGTTGATGCGGTGATCCACCGAGGCCTGCATCAGATCTGTGGTGCCCCACATGTTGTTATAGGCTTCGTCGAGACGGCGTTCCCGCGGAATCGCAAGTGGCGTATTGGTGCGGCTGTCGAGCGATGTGCCGCGGTCGAACGGATAGGAGAAGTCGCGGTGCTCGTAGTTCAGATGCACCGTGGTGTCGTCGCCATACCAGGACAGCGAGGGTGCGATCAGCGTGTCGCGGCGGGTGCCGAAATTGCGCCAGTAATCCTCGTTCGTGCCATAGGCGATGAAACGATAGGCGAGACCGTCATTGCCGATCGGACCGGTGATGTCGAAGGTGCCGTCGATGCCGTTCTTCGAGTTGCCATAGGTCGAGCCGAGCAGGGTGACCGAGCCGTGCTGATACAGATCAGGGCGCTTGCTGATCGTGTTGACGATGCCGCCGGGGTCGACAATGCCATAGAGCAGCGAGGCCGGGCCCTTCAGTACTTCGGCGCTCTCCACCGCGGGATTGAGGCTGCGGCCCTGTACCAGCGGCAGGCCGTTGCGCATGATCGAGCCGTCGCGGTTATCGCCGAAGCCGCGGCGAATGACGGCGTCGAGCGTACCGGCCAGCGTATTGGTCTGGGTGATGCCGCTAATATTGGAGAGCGCGTCGTCGATGTTGCGCGGCAACTGATCCTTGATCACCTGCTCGGGGACGACGTTGACGGTCTGGGCCGTGTTGAGCGGCGGCTGGCCCGACCGCAGCGTGGTCCCACTCGGCATCGCGCGATAGCCGAGGATCTGTTCGTATTTCGCGGCGGCGGCAGCGATCGCGCGCTCGGTCGGTGTCGGCGGGGCGGGGGGCGGCGTGGCATTGCGGCGTGCGGCGACAGCTCGCGCCCGGCTCGGCGTGGCGCTCGCAGCACGTGCGGGCCGGCGCGCCTGTGTTGGCGATTCGACGGTGACCGGCGGCAGCGTCGTATTCGTCTGTGCATTGGCGATCGAGGCCCCGGTGACATAATCGCCGAGCAGGAACGTCGCGCCGATCAACCAATACGCGCGGCGCAACTTGAAGATGCTGCGTGCGTTGCTGTTGAGATTGCAATGGTTGTCCGTCGTCACGTTGTGTCGCCTTCGCGTTTGAGAAACATGCGCAGGCGATCTAGCAGTAGCTTTGAATGAAAACTTCGAATGGGAGGTTGAATCGCTCTAAAGCGACGAGATTGGCGAGCCTGTGTGTCTTCGGTGATGCAGTCGCAAGGTGAGCCGCGACACGATTGAACAATCGACGTGCATTTTGAGCAATTTGTAGCACGCGCATGCGAGCCGTCATCGGCACGCTGTGCGACTCTGTTTCAGAATTTGCACATCGCAATTCGGAATCTTGAGTCAGGCTCTGCGAGTCTGGAACGTTTCAAAAGACAAGAGCCGCGCCATCATGTGATGCGCGGCTCTCTATGAAACGTCGTGAGTTGCAGCGAGATGTCTCGCTGCAACTCGAAGCTGTTGACCTCAGATCCCCGCCTTCACCTGCGCGACGGCCTCAGCGGTCAGCTGATCCATCTTCACGCGCAGCTGCGGCTCGGTGATCGCGATGCCCTTGGCGGTGAGATCGGCGAGCACCTTGCGCACCACGTCGCCGTCGCCGGCTTCCTCGAAATCGGCTGCGACGACTTCCTTGGCATAGGCGGCGGCCTCGTCGCCGGACTTGCCGAGCTGCTCGGCGACCCACAGGCCCAGCAGCTTGTTGCGGCGGGCCTCGGCCTTGAACTTCTGGCTTTCGTCGAGCGCATACTTGTTCTCGAAGGCTTCGCCGCGCTTGTCGAATGATGACATGGTTAAAGTTCCCGTCGGGGTTGTTGGGCGGTCAGGACGACGTTGTAAACGCCGGTTCGGAGCTTAAATAAGGTCGAGATACCGTTGGAACAATCGGCCGCAAGGTCGCAGGCAAGACGGTATCGGGCGAGGCTTATCGGACCAGGGTTGCGCGAGGTTGGGGTAAACCCCCACTGGGCGGGCCGGGTCGATTGTACTGGCAGGGCCGATCGGGTAGGTTGCCTGCAGGCCCGGTTCTCGTTCTGTTTCTTCCCGTTCCTGGCCTTCACGGCAGCTCCGTCGTGGGTCGATCCCGTTATTCGGAGCACACCACATCCATGGATTTCAACAACACCCGGTACATCCCCATGAGCCGTCGACGTCGCATTTATGAAGGCAAGGGCAAGGTCCTGTATGAAGGCCCGGAGCCCGGTACCCTGATTCAGCACTTCAAGGACGACGCGACCGCGTTCAATGCCAAGAAACACCAGGTGATCGAGGGCAAGGGCGTCCTCAATAACCGGATTTCGGAATACCTGTTCCAGCATCTGAACGACATCGGCGTGCCGACCCATTTCATCCGCCGACTCAACATGCGCGAGCAGCTGATTCGCGAAGTCGAGATCGTGCCGCTGGAAGTGGTGGTCCGTAACGTGGCAGCAGGTTCGCTGTCGCAGCGCCTCGGCATCGAGGAAGGCACCCAGCTGCCGCGCTCGATCATCGAGTTCTATTACAAGAACGACCAGCTCAACGACCCGATGGTCTCGGAAGAGCACATCACGGCGTTCGGCTGGGCCACCCCGCAGGAAATCGATGACATCATGGCGCTCGCCATCCGCGTCAACGACTTCCTCACGGGTCTTTTCCTGGGCATCGGCATCCGCCTCGTCGATTTCAAGATGGAATGCGGCCGCCTGTTCGAAAACGACATGATGCGCATCATCGTCGCCGACGAGATCTCGCCCGACTCATGCCGGCTGTGGGATATCAAGTCGAACGAGAAGCTGGACAAGGATCGTTTCCGCAGGGATCTCGGCGGCGTGCTGGAGGCCTATACCGAGGTCGCCAAGCGTCTCGGCATTCTCTCCGAAAACGAACGCCCGATGGGCACCGGCCCGGTACTGGTCAAGAGCTGAGGATCAAGACGTGAAAGCCCGCGTAACTGTTACCCTGAAGAACGGCATCCTTGACCCGCAGGGCAAGGCCATCGAAGGCGCGCTGAAATCGCTCGGCGTCGATGGCATTGCCTCTGTGCGGCAGGGCAAGGTGTTCGACATCGAACTGAATGGCGCCGACAAGGCGAAAGCCGAGGAAGCGCTGAAAGCCGCAGCCGACAAGCTGCTGGCGAATACGGTGATCGAAAACTATCGCGTCGAAGTGCTCTGAGCCAGGTTATCGCTATGAAATCCGCCGTTCTCGTCTTCCCCGGAATCAACCGCGAACGCGACATGGCGCGGGCGCTCAAGCTGGCATCGGGGCAGGAGTCCACGATGGTCTGGCACGCCGAGACATCGCTGCCCAAGGGCACCGATCTCGTCGTCGTCCCCGGCGGCTTCTCCTATGGTGACTATCTGCGCTGCGGCGCCATCGCGGCACGCTCGCCGGTGATGGACGCCGTCCGGAAGTTTGCGGCCGATGGCGGCCTGGTGATGGGCGTCTGCAATGGCTTCCAGATCCTGTGCGAGTCTGGCCTGCTGCCGGGCATCCTGATGCGCAATGCCAAGCTGAAATTCCTCTGCCACGATGTGCATCTGCGCGTCGAGCGTTCCGACACGGCGTTTACCCGCGGCTACAATGCCGGTCAGGTGATCCGCGTGCCGATCGCCCACGGCGAGGGCAACTACACAGCCGATGCCGAAACGCTGAAGCGCCTCGAAGGCGATGGCCGCGTGCTGTATCGTTATTGTTCGCCGACGGGCGAGGTTGGCGATCTGCACAACATCAACGGCGCTGCTGCGTCGATTGCCGGCATCGTCAGCGAGAGGGGCAACGTGCTCGGCATGATGCCGCATCCGGAAAATCACGTCGAAGACATCATGGGCTGCACCGACGGCCGCGGCCTGTTTGCTGGTCTTGTCGAGCATCTGGAGCGCGCTGCGTGATCGCCGCTGTGGCGCGGCTGTCGAAGCTCGCCGCAACGCTTGCGCTCGTGCTGGCTACGAGCGTCTCGGCATCCGCCGATGATTATCCCAAGCGCCCCATTACCATGATCGTGCCTTTCGCGGCCGGCGGTACGTCGGACGTCATCGCGCGTGCGGTGGCTGAGCAGATGGCGGCGACGCTGGGCCAGACCATCATCATCGAGAATGTCGTCGGCGCCGGTGGCTCCACGGCGCTGGCCAGGGCCGCGCGGTCTGCGCCCGATGGCTACACCATCGCCATTGGCAATGCCGGCACCAGTGCGGCGACCTACACGATTTACCCAAAACTGTCCTTCACGCCGGACTCCTTTGCCTCCATCGGCATGGTGGCCAAGACCTTCGGCGTCGTGGCGCTGCGCAAGGATTTCCCGGCGAGTGATCTCAAGGGCTTCATCGCCTATGCCAAAGCCAATCCGGGCAAGGTCAATCTCGGCCATGCCGGGATCGGCTCGTCGAATTACCTGATCTGCAAGAGCTTCGTGCAGGCCGCCGGCATTGACGTCACGCTGGTCGGCTATCGCGGTGCGGCGCCCGCGCTCACTGATGCCATCGGTGGCCAGATCGACGGCGTTTGCGATTCAGCGGCCTCCGTCTCGCAGGCCATCGACGACAAGCTGGTGAAGGGCATCGTGGTCGGCTCCACCGTGCGGCTGGCGACGCTGCCCGATCTGCCGACCTCGGCAGAAGCAGGGCTGCCGGACTTCGAGGCGCAGGGCTGGAATGGCCTGTTCGCGCCGAAGGGGACACCGCCAGAGATCATCGCCAAGCTGAATGCCGCTGCTCGCGCGTCGGTTGAGAGTGATCTGGTGAAAAAGCGTTTCCAGGATCTGTCGACCGTGGCGCCCGACGCCAATGAGCATGCACCGGAGGTGCTGCAGCAGCTGGTGACGCGCGATGTGGCGAAATACAACAAGCTCCTGACGCCGTAATCATCCTTTGCTTGAAGCTGTGCCATCTCGGTACGGCTCAAATTTTCAGCGCCGCCCATTGCCTCATTCACCGAGCGTCGGCCTGGTATTTGCCTCTGCCAGGGTCCTTCTACGGGTCGCCGCGTGCGATTGTCGGATCCAGCACGATGTTTCTGGTCAGGCTCGGCAGGTTGCTTTTGGCGCGAGGTGGGCATCAAATAGCACGCAGAGGTCGCAGGGCTCGGTCGAAAGCGACCTGAAGCAGACTTTCCAAGTCTATGATGGCCACGCCTATTCGGTGCGTGGTTTCTGAAGTGCTCGACGGTTGGCTACCAGCGTGTCTCTCGGCAGTTGGAGAAGCTGCATGATGAACCGAAGGCAGGTACTCGTGGATTTGGCGCTCCAGGGCGGAGGCTCTCATGGCGCATTCACGTGGGGTGTCCTCGATCGGCTGGTTGAGGAGCCGTGGCTACAAATTGCTGGCATATCCGGAACATCGGCAGGAGCGATGAATGCTGCCGTTCTGGCGGACGGTTGGACTGCCGGAGGTGCCGACGGAGCACGCGAGGCTCTGGACAAATACTGGCGGCGCGTCTCGCGTGCCGCGGCCTTCAGTCCGTTTCAACGCTCCCCCCTCGACCGCCTCATGGGACGCTGGTCGCTCGACACTTCTCCGGCCTATCTCTTCGCCGATCTGATGTCGCGAGTCCTGTCGCCTTATGATCTCAATCCGCTCGGTTACAATCCGTTGCGCGAGATACTGGCCGAGAGCATCGATTTCGAGCGTCTCGCCGGTGCACCGATCAAACTCTTCGTAACGGCCACGCGGGTACGAACAGGTCGCGGGCGAATTTTCCGTAACGCCGAGATCACCGCGGATGTGTTGCTTGCGTCGGCATGCCTGCCAACGATGTTCCGCGCGATCGAGATTGAAGGCGAAGCCTATTGGGATGGGGGCTATGCAGGCAACCCCACGATCACGCCGCTTGTTCGGGAGACAGACGCGCAGGACACCATCGTCGTGCAGATCAATCCGACCGAGCGACTGGAGGAGCCGCGCACGGCTGCGGACATTCTCAATCGTCTCAATGAAATTTCATTCAACTCGCCGCTGGCAAAGGAGCTGCGGATGATTGCGCTGCTTCGTCAGGTGGCGGATCCCGGCACCGGGGAGGGCGCCCGCTGGGCTCAAATGAAGACGCACCGGATCAAGAGCGATCTGCTCGCGACTTTCGCTGCGTCATCCAAGCTCAACGGCGAATGGGCCTTCCTATCCAAGCTGCGCGACGAGGGGCGGCAAGCGGCCGGCGACTTTCTCGACGCGCATGGCGCCGATCTTGGCGAGCGTTCGACGGCCGATCTCGACATCCTGTTGGCGGAGTGCTGACGTCATGGGGCTTCTCGGCATTCTCGTCGGGCTTGGTCTTCTCATCTGGCTGGCTTTCCGGGGGTGGAGCGTTCTGCTGCTTGCTCCGCTCTCCGCGCTGGTTGCGTCGGCTTTCGGCAGGGAGCCGTTGCTTGCCAATTGGACGCAGACCTTTATGGGCAGCGCAGCCCAGTTTCTCGCTCAGTTCTTTCCCATCTTTCTGCTCGGCGCCGTATTCGGGAAACTGATGGACGACAGCGGCGCGGTCACTGCGGTCGCGAACTTCATCACCCGCCGCCTTGGCGAGCGCCGGGTCATCCTCGCCGTTGTGCTCTCGGGGGCACTGGTCACCTATGGCGGCGTCAGCCTTTTCGTCGCATTTTTTGTGATCGTTCCGATGGCCCAGTCGCTGTTTCGCGCGGCGGAGATTCCGCGCCGCCTCGTGCCAGCGACGGTCATTCTCGGAACGTCCACTTTCACCATGTCAGCCTTGCCGGGCACACCATCGATTCAGAATGCGATACCTATGCCCTTCTTTGGCACCACGCCTTTCGCTGCGCCGGGCCTCGGCATGATCGCGTCATTGATCATGCTGGGTATTGGACTGTGGTGGTTGCTTCGCGCCGAGAAGGCGGCACGACAAGCGAATGAGGGGTATGGCGAAGAATTGTCGATCGCGACCAGCGCCGCTGCCGATGACGAGCGCTTGCGCGCGCGTGCCACGACGGCGCGCGAATTCGATCCGGCCGAAATTTCCCACGGGCATCGCAGCGAAGCGGAAGTGCCTGTCATCAATGCCGTTCTTCCCCTGGTTGTCGTTGTCGTCGTCAATCTCGTGATGTCGCTCGTTGTCCTGCCCCGGCTTGATGTCTCCTTCCTGGCCGAGCAGCGCTGGGGCAGCACGTCTCTACCTGCCGTTGCCGGCGTGTGGTCCGTTGTCGTCGCGCTCGCAGGCGCGACCGCGACAGTCGTCATCTGCAACTGGACGCGATTGCCTGCACTGCGACAGACGATGGATGCCGGGGCCAACGCGTCCGTACTGCCAGCGCTGACTGTCGCGAGCCTCGTTGGCTTTGGCGCTGTCATCGCAGCGCTGCCTGCATTTGACATGGTGCGGGACTGGGCGCTGGGCATTAAGGGTGGGCCGCTGGTGTCGTTGGCCGTTTCCACGAACCTGCTCGCCGCGTTGACAGGTTCGGCATCCGGCGGACTGACGATCGCGCTTGATGCACTCGGTCAGACCTATATGGACGTTGCCACGCGGGAAGGGATCGATCCCGGGTTGCTGCACCGCGTAGCTGTGATCGGCTCCGGCACCCTGGATATTCTCCCTCACAATGGTGCGGTCGTCAGCCTGCTCGCGATCTGCGGCCTGACGCATCGCCAAAGTTATTTCGACATTGTGATGGTCGGCATCGTGAGCTCGGTTGTCGCTCTTGCCGCCGTGATTGCCATGGGCTCCGCACTGGGCTCATTTTGAACTCCGGCCCCAACCGCCGTTTTGTCCAGATTTCGTAGTCGACCACGTGCCGGGTGTGGCAGTGAGCCACCTTTGTCCGGCGCCGTTTCTCGGCTACGAATGAACTTTCGCCGCGCTCGCCGCGTCAACGAGACATCGGGCAAGCGAAGCGGCGGCGAATTGATACAATCGCAATCAAACGCCCGTACGATTCGCGATCGGAAGGCATTTGACCGGGGCACTGAATGGCAAATCGATTGGCGACGGCGCAACCCAACGTCGGGATGCGGCACTGGATATCTCCCGTCGTGGTGTTGGCAGCAATGGTTGCGGTGGCCGCTCCGGCGGCCGGAGCCGCCGCAAAGCAGGCGCGTCCCGCCCGCGTCGTCGAGGCGACCGCCCCGCGCGAAGCAGGCGAGCCGATGATGGCGATCGTGTCGATCAAGAGCCAGCAGGTCACATTCTACGACGCCGATGGATGGATCACGCGCGCACCGGTCTCGACCGGGGTGTCCGGTCGCGAGACGCCGGCAGGCGTCTTTGCCGTTCTTGAGAAGAACAAGGACCATCGCTCCAACATGTATGACGATGCCGCGATGCCGAACATGCAGCGGATCACCTGGAACGGCGTCGCACTGCATGGCGGGCCGTTGCCCGGCTATGCCGCGTCGCATGGCTGTGTGCGGATGCCCTACGGCTTCGCGGACAGGTTGTTCGACAAGACGCGGATCGGGATGCGGGTGATCATCTCGCCGAATGACGCGGCGCCCGTTGAGTTCTCCCATCCGGCGCTTCTGATGCCGAAAGCGGAAGCCATCGCCGCTGCTCCGGGCCGTGTCGAGGTGCTCGCCCGCGAGGCTGCGGAGGCCGCTGCTGCCGCGGACGCGACGAAGAAACTCGCAGCGACCTCGGCGCGCGAGACGAAGCCGCTGCCGGCAGCCCTGCGCAAGCTGCAATCGCTGAAGGCGCGCGCCGATGTCGAGCTTGCATCCGCCGACAAGGCCGTCGTTGCGGCAAAGACCGATGAGGCCAAGGCACGGGCGGAGGACGTAAAGCAGAAGGCCGCCGCCAGGGCCGCGGAGCTTGGGGCGCAATTCGAAACCGCAAAGGCCGATACGGCGTCGAAGCTCGATGCCGCGGCCGCCGCGAAGGACGCCGCCAAGGCGGCCGAGACCAAAAAGGTTGGCACTGCCAAGGCAGCGAGCGATGCGAAACTCGCGCTTGAGCCGGTCTCGATCTATATCAGCCGCGAGACGCAGATGCTTTACGTTCGGCGCAATACGCACAAGCCGGCGCCGGACGGCGGCGGCGAAGTGTTCGATTCAAGCATCGAAGTTCCCATCACCATCCGCGACCCCGGCAAGCCGATCGGCACGCATGTGTTTACGGCAATGGCGCGGAACGATGCAGGCCTGCGCTGGAGCGCCGTCTCGATCGATGAAGGCGATAGCGCGAAGGCAGCCCTCGACCGCATCACCATTCCGCAGGAAGTGCTCGACCGGATCGCCGCGACTGCGCTGCCGCGGTCGTCGATCGTTATTTCCGACGAGCCGCTCAGCACCGAGACCAACTATCGCACCGAATTCGTCGTGGTGCTGAGTAATCAGCCCCAGGGTGGTTTCATTACGCGCAAGCCGACGCCACCTGCCGATCTCATGGCGAGCAGCGACGATGCGGATGGTGATGGCTTTGGCTCGTTCTTCCAGCGCTGGAATGCGGACCCCGCGCCCGTGCAGGCTCGCCGCAGGGTCGCGCCGTATCAGCGCCAGCCGCAAACCGGCTGGTGGTAGGACGTTCCAGGCCATGGCTCGCCTGGGACGCTGAGCGGCCTGATCGCATCGACGCGCGCGGGGCCGTCAGCCGACGCTCCTCTGGTAACGCCGATGTCCACGATTGTTCGCTATGACGCGCGAATGGTCTGTGCGCTTTTGGTCGTCTTGCGGGCGATCGCCATGAAAGCGCGCGCGGCTGCCGTCTGGTAGCGATGGGCATCCCACAGCAAGGCTCCGGAACGGCGTATCCACGGAGGCCCGATCGGAATGATCGCAAGGTCCTTTCGGGCGTTCAGGCTTCGGTCGGCAAGAACCGTCGGGAGCCCTCCCGATTTCGCGAGTTCGATCAAGGCCTCGACCGAGTTCATTTCCACGCGCACGTCGAGCTGTATATCGGGCGGCAGTGACTGGTCGAGAATGCGGCGGGTTGCAAAAGCGGTGGTCAGGAGTGCCAACGGGCGGCGGGCGAGCGCCTGCAGCGTGATCGACTGTTGCCGTGATTGACTTTGCGACTTCGCAAGCACCAGAACGAGCCGCTCCTCGAACAACAGGTCGACGCCCAATTCTGCGTGCTGGGGCGGGGCGAAAGCAATCGCGAGATCGAGATCTCCGGACAGGATGCGTCGCTCGACATCGTTTGCGGAGCCGACCTCCACGCTGAGCCGAACGTCAGGATATTTCTCGCCGAAGCTGCCGATGATCTTCGGCAGGAATGTCGTGCTGTAGGTGTAGATGACGCCGACACGAAGCGTGCCGGCCATGCCGCCCTCCAGCTCGGCTATCGCCGTGCGCGCCGCTTCGGTCTGAACCATCAGACGTTGTGCATGCTCGCGCAGTGCATGCCCTGTCTCGGTCAGTTGCATGCCCTGGGGCGTCCGGTTGAACAGAACGGTGCCGAGATCCTGCTCGAGGGCGCGTATCTGCTGCGACAGCGTTGGCTGGGCGACGCCGAGGGCTTCTGCAGCCTTCGCCATGCGCTTGTGGGTGGCGATTGCCAGAAAATAGCCGAGACGTCTGGGATCCATGACCGATTACAATCTTCTATCGCATCTATAGTTTTGACTGTGTTGGCCTATCACGCGTCCCGTGCCAGTGTTTGTCAATATCGGACCTGGCCGGCACGCTTTTGTGCGGCCGTCGAAACATAAGAACCGACTGGGAGGCTCTTTCATGCTGTCACGACGCACCTTATTTGCCCGGGCGACCCACGCCGCGGTGGCGGCTTGCTGTATCGCCCTGGGCGCAAACCGTGCGACGGCGCAGGACTATCCGACCAAGCCGGTCCAGTTGATCGTTCCCTTCGCCGCCGGCGGTGCCGCCGACATCATCGGCCGCACGATTGCGGAAAAGCTGAGCCAGACCTGGGGCCAGCAAGTCGTCGTCGAAAACAGGGGCGGGGCCGGATCGAATATCGGAATCAATGCTGCCGCCAAGAGTGCCCCCGATGGCTATACGCTGGTGCTCGCGTCGATCGCCGTGGCCGTCAATCCGTGGCTTTTCAAGTCGATGCCTTACGATCCCGTGAAGGATCTGACACCGCTGACGCTGGCGCTCGAGACGCCGAACGTGGTGCTTGTGCCGCCCTCATCGCCGATCAAGAACATCAAGGATCTGATCGCCTTCGCGAAAGAAAAAGCGGCATCGGGTGGCGCCACCTACGGCTCTGCCGGCGTCGGTTCCTCTCTGCATCTGGCTGCGGAAGTGTTCCGGCAAAAGGCCAATGTCGAGATGACCCACGTTCCCTATCGTGGCTCGTCGCCGGCCCTGACAGATCTGATGGCCGGCCGGATCGACCTGATGTTCGACAACGCCTCGACGGCGCTTCCGCAGGTGCAGGGCGGCAGCCTTCGCGCCATTGCCGTCACCACCAAGGAGCGCATCGCCGCACTGCCTGACGTGCCGACGATCAGCGAATCCGGTCTGCCGGGCTTCGAGCTCGCCAACTGGTGGGCCATTTTTGGTCCGGGCCAGATTCCGCCGGCGCTGGCGGAGCGCATCAGTGCCGATATCCGCAAGGTTCTCGCAGACCCCGACGTGCAGAAGCGTTTCGCCGATGTCAGCGGGCGCGTCATCGCGTCGTCGCCCCAGGAACTTGCTGCGCATCTGGCGCAGGAAAGCGCCAAGTGGAAGCAGATCGTCGAGACGGCAGGCATTCGCGGCAGCCAGTGACGACAGACGCCTGACACATACGGCGATCAATCACTGACGAATATCAAGCAAGAGACGCGCACTCAGGATGAGAGCGCTGATGGAGAATGATGTGAAGAAGCTACTTTCAGGCCTGACGGCATCCGTCATGCTCGTCGCCACCTCGGCCGCCATGGCGCAAAGCGCCGCACCGCTGAAACTGGGCGCAGTCCTCGACATGTCCGGCCTCTTTGCCGACATTACGGGGCCGGGCAGCGAGACCGCAGCCAAGATGGCCATTGAGGATTTCGGCGGTGAGGTTCTCGGGCGCAAGGTCCAGATCGTGGTCGCCGACCATCTCAATAAGTCCGATCTGGCCGCGAATTTCACCCGTGAGATGTTCGACAACCAGGGTGTCGAGGCCATCGTCGATGTGGCTGGCTCTGCCACGGCGCTGGCTGCGGCGGAAATGGCCAGGACGCGCGGCAAGATCATCATGTTCAATGGTCCCGGCGCGGTCAGGCTGACCAACGAGGCGTGCGGTCCCTACATTGTTCACTACACCTACGACACCTATGCGCTGGCCAGCGTCACCGGTCTGGCGACAGTGAAGCGCGGCCTCAATAGCTGGTTCTTCCTCACGGCCGACTACGCGTTCGGCCAGGAACTGGAGCGCGACACTTCGAACGTCGTCACCAAAGCGGGCGGCAAGGTTGTCGGCAATGTGAAGCACCCGATCAACACCTCGGATTTTTCGTCGTTCCTGCTCCAGGCACAGAGCACCAAGGCCAGCGTGATCGGCCTCGCCAACGCGGGCGGCGATACCATCAATGCGATCAAGCAGGCCGCCGAGTTCGGCCTGACCCAGTCCGGGCAGAAGCTGTCGCCCTTGCTGGCCTTCATTTCCGACATCGACAGCGTCGGACTTGAAACCGCGCAGGGTCTGTTGCTGGCCGAGGCGTTTTACTGGGATCTCAACGACGAAACGCGCGCGTTCGCGAAGCGCTTCATGGAGCGGACCAAGCGCGCGCCGACATCGGCGCAGGCGGGCGTCTATTCGTCCGTCACGACCTATCTGAACGCGGTGAAGAAGGCGGGCACCACCGATGCCGCGACCGTGATGAAGGTCATGAAGGACACGCCGATCAACGACATGTTCGCGAAGAATGGCCGGATCCGCGAAGACGGCCGCATGGTGCACGACATGTATCTGTTCGAAGTGAAGAAGCCGTCGGAATCGAAGGCGCGCTGGGACGACTACAAGCTGCTTGCGACCGTCTCCGGCGACGACGCGTTCCAGCCGCTATCCGCCTCACGTTGCCCGCTCATCAAGAAGTAGCGCAGCGGCAGATGGCAAAGCGACGGGGCGCCGGGAAGGTAGCGGCGATCCGTTCAAGGCCCCATCCATGGACAACAGGAAGATGCCCCTCATGAGCACCAGCGTGGCAGTCCGCGTCGACCAGGTCGAGACTATCCTGGTCGATGTGCCGACAATCCGCCCCCATCGATTGTCGATGCATACGATGAACAGCCAGACCCTGGTTCTGGTCATCATCCGCTGCTCCGACGGAACGGTCGGAATCGGTGAGGGCACGACCATCGGCGGCCTCAGCTACGGCGAGGAGAGCCCCGAGGGCATCAAGCTGACCGTCGACACCTACATCGCTCCGGCGATCATCGGCATGGATGCGTCACGCGTCGCAGCGCTCATGGCCGACGTGAAGCGACGGGTGAAGGGCAACCGCTTCGCCAAATGCGCGGTGGAGACGGCGCTGCTGGACGCGCTTGGCAAGCGCCTGGACCTGCCGGTGTCGGAGCTGCTTGGCGGGCGCATGCACGACACGTTGCCGGTGGCCTGGACGCTGGCCAGCGGCGACACCGCGCGCGATATCGAGGAAGCCGAGCGGATGCTCGATGCGCGCCGGCATAATATTTTCAAGCTCAAGATCGGCCTGCGGTCCGTGGACGACGACGTGGCGCATGTGGCGGCCATCAAGCGCGCCCTCGGAGATCGTGCGCGCGTGCGGGTCGACGTCAACCAGGCCTGGAGCGAGCCCGAGGCACGGCGTGGCATTCCCGCCTTGGAGGCGGCCGGCGTGGACCTCATCGAGCAGCCTCTGTCGCGCGACAATCGCGGTGCACAGGCCCGGCTCAGCGGCCGCTATGCCGTGCCCATCATGGCGGATGAGGCACTGCATGGCACGACCGATGCTTTCGATGTTGCTTCGCGGGGCGCTGCTGACGTGTTTGCTCTGAAGATCAACCAGGCAGGTGGTCTGTACGATGCGGTGAAGATGGCTGCGATCGGCGACGCTGCAGGCATCGGCCTGTATGGCGGCACCATGCTGGAAGGCGGTGTCGGCACCGCAGCGTCGGCGCAGGTTTTCTCCGTGCTGCCAAAGCTCGCATGGGGCACCGAACTGTTCGGCCCACTGCTTCTGACCGAGGAGATTCTCGCGACGCCCCTGCGTTACGGCGACTTCGTGTTGCAGGTGCCGACGGCGCCCGGCATCGGGGTCGAGCTGGACATGGACCGCGTCGCATTCTTCCGCCGCGATGGTTACGCGCCGCGCATTCAGCCGGCCGGCGCAACAACAGGAGTTTGATCGATGCTTTTCCAGGTCGAAATGGACGTGCAGATCCCGCCCGGGATCGCTCCCGATGTGGTCGAGCAACTGAAAAAGACCGAGCGTGAACGCGCGCAGGAGCTGCAAAAGACAGGCGAATGGCGCCATCTCTGGCGGGTCGCCGGACGTTACGCCAATGTCAGTATCTTCGATGTGGCGAGCAATGAAGCGCTGCACGACATTCTGTCGACATTGCCGCTCTTCCCCTTCATGCGTGTCAGCGTGACGCCTTTGTGTCGGCATCCTTCATCCGTTCGCTCGGACGACGGCTAGGCGCGGGGCCGACCTCCGCCAGCGCAGTATTCCGGCGAGATGGTGGCTCACGCAGCAGCTTCATCAGTACAATCTCGCAAGCGTATCGAACAGCGCGAGGTTGAGGCGCTTCAGATTGTTGTCCACCGGCTCCGGCTGGGATGAGAATTTTGCGACGACCATTTCGGCGCGCGGATTCACATAGAGATATTGCCCGTGAATGCCGAGTGCGAAGAAAGCGCCGCTTGCGTTGCCGGTCTGGTACCATTTGTTGCGATAGCGGCCTTCAGGCAGCCATTCGACGAATTTGCCCGCACGCCAGGCCTCGGCGGAGCCGTTCGTGATCGTATCCGACACCCAATCCTGTGCGACGATCCGGCGGCCGTTGGCGATGCCGCCCTGTCGCATCATCTCGCCGATACGGGCGAGGTCGCGCGGGGTCATGCAGAAGCCACCGCCGGTCCGGGCGCTGCCGGTCGCATCGACGGTGACATAGGCATCCTGCCGCGCGCCGAGCGGCTGCCACAAACGCGTGGCAGCAAAGTCGGCGAAACGCTGGCCCGAGGCGCGTTCGATCACCAGACCCAGCACGTCCGAATTCGGCGAGCAGTAGTGGAAGGAGCCCCCGTGATCGCCGGGGCCCTTTTGCAGCGTAGCGAGGAAAGCGATCAGTGAGTCTGGAGTATCTCCCGGCACCGACGGCTCGAGCAGGCCGGCGCGGCGGTACCGCGCGAAATCGCCGCGGGGATCCTGATAGGTTTCCTCGAAATCCACACTCACCCGCATGTCGAGAACATCGCGTATCCGCGCATCCGCAAAAGCGGAGAATTTGAGTTCCGGAACGTAGTGCGAGACGGTCTCGTCGAAATCGATCAGGCCGTCGCTGTATAAAATTCCCGCGACGACCGATGTCACCGACTTGCTCGCGGAGAACAGAATGTGCCGCGATTGCGCCGTGAAATTCGGCGCATGGTAATCTGCAACGACACGGCCGGATTTCATCACGACGAGGGCATCGGTTGAGGTCCTGCGTAGAACGTCTTCGATCGTCGCAGTTTCTCTATCGGTGGAAAAAGCCTGCTTGATGAGATCTCCGGCGTGGACGGACGGGTCCTCGATCAGTCCCGGCGTCGCTGCGATGCGTGCCGTCGGAATGAGTTCGGACACGTGACGGAATGCCCAGACATTCCAGGGCGCCTGACGCCAGTTATCGAGACGAACGTCGCTTCGCGCAAAGCCATAGTCGGCTTCGAACGCCGAGGGCTGTCCCTTGCTCGTCATGACGCAATCTTCTCGCATTCGGTGGGCTGAACGGCGCCGCCGAGCCAGCAGCCGTTGAGATCGCCGTCGTCGAAGCTGAAACGCACCTTGATCGCGGAGGGGCGCTTCATGGCGCGTCCCTGGCGAATGGTGATCTGGCGCTCCGACGCATCCACCATCCGGTTCGCGAGAAGGCCGAATGACAAAGCGGAAGCCGCGATGCCCGTCGCTGCGTCTTCCGGATATCCCGACGAACTCGGAAACTGCCGTGCGTCAATGATCTGGTTGTCCTGATCGGACACGGCATAGGGATAGAGACCAGTGGAGTCGATGCCATTGCACAGGCGCTCCATCTTCGAGAAGTCAGGCTTCAGGCCGTCGAGGATGGACACGCTCTTCAACGGAATGAGGGTCTTGATGCGGCTTGTGCGTGCATTCTGGATCGGGAACGGCGCGAGGCAGTCGGAGCCGATCCCGAGGACGTCGAGAATGTCGTTGGTGCTTTGGCCTGCATCGGGAAGCGGCTCGACGATCCCTGCAGGCTGCGAGACCTCGACCGAGATATCCTGTTCGTCTGATTGGCTGATCCGCGCATGGACGCGGCCGCTCTTCGTCAGGATCGTGATCCGATCGCGCTGCAGCCGGCCGAGCCGTTGAAGCAGCCATGTCGCGCCGACGGTGGCGTGTCCGCACATGGACATCTCATGATTGGGCACCCAGAAGCGAAATTCGAAATCGCAGCCGGAATCCGCTGGGGGCGGCAATACAAATCCGCTCTCGTGACCGTAGTCGCGCGCGACCTGCTGCATCTCTGCATCACTCATGCCGGCAGCGTCGATCACGATCGGGGCGGGATTGCCGCCCTGCGGACTTGCCGCAAAGACACTGACAAATCGAACCTGCGGTTCGGGAGATGTCGTCATCATGTTTGCACCCTCTAGCAGCCTCGCGCGTTCGCACTGCACGTCAGCCAACGCTGCAGGGAATTCACCGGCATCAAGCTACGGAGGATGTTGCTGCGGCGCGCGTTCCGGCGGGCCCTAGATTTTGATCGGCCGGGCCATGCGCTTGCGGATTTCGCTTGGCGAACGACCATCGGCCCGGCGCATCGCGTGGGCCAGCGCCGCACCGCTGTCGAAGCCGACGCGGAGCGCGATCTCGCCGACCGGGAGATCGGTTGCCTTCAACAGCTCGTTTGCATTGTCGAGGCGGATCCGTTGCTGGAATTCGCCAATCGACGCCCCGGTCCCCGCGCGGAACAATCGGGTGATGTGACGCCGCGAAACGCCGAACCGTTCTTCCAGGGCGTCGAGCGGAACATCCCGGTCGGCATGATGGGTGAGATAGTCCCTCAGCTCCGCGACCAATGTCATGCCGTGTTCGCGATGCGAGGCACTGGATACGGCATCACCGGTCAGAGCCTCGGCGATGCACTGAACGAGCAGGGCAGAGGACAGTCCGTGCCGGACATGGGCATTGCCATAGGCGTGCCTGCCATCCCCGACCAGCAGCGCCTGCAGGGCGCGCAGTCTGTCTGACCGGCGAAACAGCCGGGTCGTGGTGGTTCGTCTGCGGAATTCGCTCAGCGAGCCGTTCTCTCTTTCGAGGCGCTCCAGGACCGAGCCAGTTGCGTAGATGGCGACGTGGCTGTGTGCGCCGATCCCCGCGCGCGTCTCATGTGCCTGGTTCGGCGGAACGATCGCGAACCGGTCCTGCGACAGCCATGTGCCTTCGCGTCCGGCTTCGTGCTTCAGCTCGATCGTCCCGCGGCTCGGCAGGATGAACATCAGGCAATCATGCCAGTGCCACGGCATGGCGTAATCGCCGCGGCCGGCGACAGCCGCATGCTCGTCGTCCGCCGCGATCAGGAGATCCGCTTTTGCCGTGTGACGCAATCGTTCGAATGAACTCAGCATGTTCGGGCCCACATGTGTCGTCGACGAACCTAGCAGGGTGCGCCCATGCCCGCCAATCGACGCCCGATTACTCCGCCGCGATGGCCGCCGGCTTCGGGCGCTTCTTCACGCGCTTGATGGTGCCCGAGAAGGTCAACAGCGAACGTTCGCCGGCTTTCAGGATTCCGCGCAGGAAGATCAATGAGCCGCCGATCCGGGTCATTTCGCCGTGGCATTCGACCAGTTCGCCTTCGCGGGCCGCGTCGAGGAATTCGCAGCCGAACGAGACGGTGATGCCGGGGCCCTGCAACTCGCGGGAGGCCAGCGCAAACAGGCAGTAATCGGCAAAGGTCATGAAGCAGCCGCCATGAACGTTTTTCATGCCGTTGAGGTGCTTTTTCTCGACCCGGAAGGCGCAGCGGACGGAGCCGTCGGCCTCGACCTTGTGCCAGAACGGGCCGGAGACCGATTCGAAAGAATCCCGCTTCCAGGTGGTCCAGCCCGCAAATTCCCCCTCCGTCGCGGTATAGGCGTCGGCGTGGAACGGGATGGTGGCATCGGCGGGCACATTCACGGTCTGAACTCCTTGGATTGGCTGCGAAAAGTGTTAAATCCGATCCATCCGGCGGGCGCAATCCGGCGCCGGCGCAGGGCCTTATGCAGGCTGTTTTTCGAGCAGTTCGGGCATTGCCCGGGCAAAGCTTGGGACATGCGGGGAACGGGCCGGAATAGGCCTTTTCCGCATGCTCCGATCTCCCTATGAAGAAGCCTTACAGAGCCAAGAGACCCCATGACCGAGCCAAAGATCACTCCCGAACTCGTCGCTTCCCACGGCCTCAAGCCCGACGAGTATGAGCGCATTCTCAAGCTGATCGGGCGGGAGCCGACTTTCACCGAGCTCGGCATCTTCTCGGCCATGTGGAACGAGCATTGCTCGTACAAATCCTCGCGCATCCATCTGAAGGGGCTGCCGACCAAGGCGCCATGGGTGCTGCAGGGGCCGGGCGAGAATGCCGGCGTGATCGATATCGGTGACAATCAGGCCATCGTGTTCAAGATGGAGAGCCACAACCACCCGAGCTATATCGAGCCCTATCAGGGCGCGACCACAGGTGTCGGCGGTATCCTGCGCGACGTCTTCACCATGGGCGCGCGTCCGATCGCCTGTTTGAATGCGCTGTCGTTCGGTGCGCCGGAACATCCCAAGACCCGCCACCTCGTGTCGGGCGTCGTCGCCGGCGTCGGCGGCTATGGCAATTCCTTCGGCGTGCCCACCGTGGGCGGCCAGACGCGTTTCCACACCCGCTATGACGGCAACAACCTCGTCAACGCGATGGCTGTCGGTCTCGCCGATGCCGACAAGATCTTCCTTGCGGCGGCATCGGGCGTGAACATGCCGATCGTCTATCTCGGCTCCAAAACGGGCCGCGACGGCATTCACGGCGCGTCGATGGCCTCGGCCGAGTTCGACGAGGATTCCGAGGAGAAGCGTCCCACCGTGCAGGTCGGCGATCCCTTCGCCGAAAAACTGCTGCTGGAAGCCTGTCTCGAAATCATGGCCGCCGATTGCGTCATCGCGATCCAGGACATGGGCGCTGCAGGTTTGACCTGTTCGGCCGTCGAGATGGGCGCCAAGGGCGACCTCGGCGTCGAGCTCAATCTCGACGCGGTGCCGACGCGCGAAGAGGGCATGACCGCCTATGAGATGATGCTCTCGGAAAGCCAGGAGCGCATGCTCATGGTGCTGAAGCCCGAGAAGGAAAAGCAGGCCGAGGATATTTTCCGGAAGTGGGGCCTCGACTTCGCAATCGTCGGCTACACCACGCCAACGCTGCGCTTCGTTGTGAAGCATGGCGGCAAGGTGATGGCCGATCTGCCGATCAAGGAACTCGGCGACGAAGCGCCACTCTACGATCGTCCGCATGTGCCGTCGCCGGCGCTGCCGGTGATCCATGCGCGCGACATCGCCGCGCCGTCGTCGATCCCGGATGCACTGGAGAAGCTGATCGGCACGCCCGAACTGTGCTCGAAGCGCTGGGTATGGGAGCAGTACGACCACGTCATTCTCGGCAACACCGTGCAGCGCCCCGGCGGCGACGCCGCGGTGGTGCGCATCGAGGACGGCCCCAAGGGCCTCGCGATGTCAGTCGATGTCACGCCGCGCTATTGCGAGGCCGATCCGGTCGAGGGCGGCAAGCAGGCCGTCGCCGAAGCCTGGCGCAACATCACGGCTGTGGGCGGCAAGCCGCTGGCAGTCACCGACAACCTCAACTTCGGCAATCCGGAGCGGCCGGAAATCATGGGCCAGCTCGTTGGCTGCCTGAAGGGCATCGCGGAAGCCTGCATCACGCTCGACTTCCCGATCGTCTCCGGCAATGTCTCGCTCTACAACGAGACCAACGGCCGCGGCATCCTGCCGACCCCGTCGATCGGCGGCGTCGGCGTGCTCGACGATTTCACCAAGTCCGCGACGCTGGCGTTCAAGGCGCCGGGCGAAGCGATCCTGCTGATCGGCGAAACCAAGGGCTGGCTCGGCCAGTCGGTCTATCTGCGCGACATCTGCGGCAAGGAAGAGGGCGCTCCGCCGCCGGTCGATCTTGCCACCGAAAAGCGCAACGGCGACGTGGTCCGCGGCATGATTCATGCGGGCACTGCGACTGCCGTGCATGACATCGCCGATGGCGGTCTCTTGGTGGCACTCACCGAAATGGCGATGGCTTCCGGTATCGGCGCCAAGCTCGATGCCGCGCCGTCATCGACGGTGCCGCATGCCTGGTGGTTCGGTGAGGATCAGGCGCGCTACATCGTGACTGTCGCGGAAGATCAGTTGCTGACCGTGCTGTCGAAACTGAAGAATGTCGGCGTGCCCTGCGTACAGATCGGCAAGACCGGCGGCCATGCGGTGGCCATTGCCGGTGAACGCGCCGTCGATATCAAGGCGCTTGTGCATGCGCATGAAAGCTGGCTGCCGAACTATATGAGCGGCAAGGCGTCGTAACAGGCGCTGATCTTTTCCCTCCCCACTGCGCTTCGCTTGGGGGAGGGAGGCCATGAGCGTTCGTGCAATCGTCTCAGTAGCTCAGCGTCCGGTCGACCAAATTCATCAGTGGTGTGCCGCTTTCCGCGCGCGCGATATTGTCGGCGATGTTTTCGGCGGCCGTTCCAACACGCGTTGCGGCGGCGACGTGGGGCGAGATCGTGACACCGGGATGCGACCAGAACGGATGGCCTGATGGCACTGGCTCGGTGCGGAAGACATCGAGCGTCGCCTGTGCCACGCGTCCGCTGTCGAGTGCCGCGATCAGCGCATCGTCGTCGATCAGCGTGCCGCGTCCGGCATTGATGATGAAGCTGCCCTTCGGTAGCAGCGCCAGTCTCTCCGCATTCAGGAGATCGATCGTCTCCGGCGTCTGGGGCAGGAGGCCGATGAGGATTTCCGCCGAAGCCAGCGCTTGCGGCAGGCTCTCCGTTCCTGCGAGACAGCGGACACCCGGCACCTCGCGCAGGCTTCGACTCCAGCCGGTGACGCGAAAGCCGAGTTGCACAAGTGCGCTCGCTGCAGCCGATCCCAATTCGCCGAGACCCAGCACTGTCACCGATCGGTCCGTGGCAAGCGGCGGAACGTGCTGCGACCACGTCAGAGGTTTTTCACAGACGTAGCGGTCCATCCCGAGATGCGCACGCAGGGTATGACCGACGACCCATTCGACCATGCCCCGCCGGAGGCCGTCATCGACCATGCGGCACAGCGGCTGCGTCAGCGTCGCGTTGCCGACGATCTTTTCGACACCGGCCCAAAGGCTCAATACGGCGCGCGCATTGCTGAAAGGGGCGAAATCGGTGATGGGACCGCCGGTCGCGTGGATGATGTAGTCCACGTCCTGATGCGCAATGTCACCCAGGAGACTGGCTCGCGCGTCGATGCCCCGGCGCCGAAGCGCATCCAGAATGGGTTCGCGATAGTCCTCGAACAGCGCCGGCGTGACGTTGAAAAGAAGATTGATCGCCTTGTCGCCGTTGCGCGCGCGCATGCTGGTCTCCTGCAGATCGTCGTTCATGTTGGAAGGCGGAAAGGACGGTGTGACGAAGCTACAGCACCCGTTTTACGCCCGGGATAGCGCGGAGCGCCCGCGTCGCCGCCCAGCTCGCGGTCAGCGTACCCGCGAAGGCGATCAGTGCTTTCGATCCGGCGCCGAGCGGCGCGTTCAGCAGCGCATATTGCAGCCACAGCATCGGGATGTAGTGCAGCACGAAGATGCCATAGGCATCGCCGCGCAGTGGATCGAAGATGCTCTTCTCGCGTTGGCCGAAGCGCAGGAACAGCGCCAGCACTGCGAGGCAGATCAGCGTGCAGGCGACCGCATAGATCACGCCATAGCTCGACTGCCACCAGAACGGCGGCGCGCCGGTGAGATTGGCGAGCTTCATGCGGCGAAAATTGACGAGAAAAGCGAGCGAGCCAAAGGAGGCGGCGGCGGCGATGGTCCACCACAGCCATTGCCGTGCCAGCGCGCCGGTGCGGGCCAGCAGGCCCTGATCGATATTGGCGGCGCCGATGCCCATGCCGGCGAAGAAGAACACGCCATAGATCGCCATGCGGCTGAACTGCACCTGCAGCGGGCCCCAGCTGAACCAGCGGACAGCGCCAACCGTAAACAGGAAGGGCACATAGGAGATCACGGCGATGACGGCGAGCACGGCGGCGAACAACCATGGTCGTTCGAAGGCACGGATCGACAGCCGGTTGATGCCGTCCACCAGTCGCGGGGCGAGCAGGAAAACCGGGATCGCGACGAGATCGAGAAACAACAGATACCAGATGAACCAGCCGGGGCCGGCGAACCATTGGCCTTGTTTGAAATTGTTGACGTAGAATTCGACAAAGCCGGTCTTGTGCGTCGACAGGCTGAACGACGCGTAATAGGCGATCGGCATCAGCACGAAGATCATCGCCAGGAATGGCAGGCCGAGGCGCAGCGCGCGGTCGCGTACGAAGTCGGCGATGCCCTTGCGCTTCAGGCTCGGCCACACGAACAGGCCCGACAGCATGAACATCAGACACATGAAGAAAGTGTCGTTGAACAGCGTCAGGATGTTGAAGCCGATCCAGCGCTGGCTGTCGACGATCGGCGCGGTCGACCACAAATAGTGGTTCGGGTAATAGCGCCCGAAGGCGGTGTAAGCGACTGCGGCGTGGTTCGCCAGCACGAGCAGCGTGACAAAGGTGCGGGCGCGATCGAGCGCAGCGTTACGGTCTGACATGTGAACGGCGAGCCCCCTCGCTTCCGCGCGCAACAGGCGTCGCCGGGCGCATCAGTGATGCGCGCCGTCATGATAAATGTCGAAAGCCGCTTCGGCAATCAGCCGAGGATCACGCAGGCACTTCCTCGATTTTCACCTTGTCTGGATAAAATGCGAGATAATCCTTGATCTCGGCCATCGCCGGAAACGGCGTCTCATAGGTCCAGATCGCGTTGTCGAGAACCTTCTCGCCGGTCTTGATGCTGTAATAATTCGCGTCGCCCTTGTACGGGCAATGCGTCACACGGTCGGTGCGCGCTACCGCGTCCATATTAGCGTCCGCGCGGGGGATATACAGCACTGCGGGGTAGCTGGCCTCCTTGAGGCTCAGGGCATTGGTCGTGTCGGCGATCACGACGCCCCCGGCAGAAACACGGATGTGTTTGCCGGCGGGCGCAATGGTGATCGGGTGGTCCGGGCCGGGAAGCTTCATGGTTAAACCCTTGTGACGGTCATATTGCACTTCTTCAGATGTGCGATCTCCCTGGCCTTTAAAAGGGGCATGCGAGGGATTATCGTTAGAAAGCCGTGACGTCATGCGGCAGCCGCGATAGGCTCGCAATCCGAGGCGGCACCGACTGGCCGCGATTCGAACCTTTCTGGAGACCCGATTAATGCCGATGGACGCCCGCGATATCGAGACCATGATCAAGGCCGCGATTCCCGACGCGCAGGTGACGATCCGTGATCTGGCCGGTGACGGCGACCATTACGCGGCAACCGTGATTTCGGAATCCTTCCGCGGCAAATCCCGCGTCGCCCAGCACCAGATCGTCTATCAGTCGCTGAAAGGCCAGATGGGCGGCGTGCTGCACGCGCTGGCGCTGCAGACGGGCGTGCCAGAGGCGTAAAGCTCAGTCCTCATGGTGAGGAGGCGCCATTTGGCGCCGTCTCGAACCATGAGTTGTGGGCACCCAAGGGTGCGGCCATCCTTCGAGACGCGCGCAAGAGCGTGCTCCTCTCGCCTAAACCCACTCGGGTTTAGGCTGGGATGAAGGCTGAGTGTGGAGCGGTCTTTTACTCCACCGCCATCAGCGCGTGCACCGAGAAATGCTTGTCCGCATCTGTCCATGACGCCTTCGGCTCCCAGCCCGAACCGCGGGCCAGCGTTGCAAAACGCTCGATGCTGTATTTGTAGCTGCTTTCGGTGTGGATGCTTTCGCCGGCACGGAACGCGAAGCTGCGACCGAGCACATGCACGGTCTGCGGCTTCCTGGCGATCAGGTGCATCTCGATGCGGTGGCGTTCCTTGTTGTAGATCGCGCGATGCGTGAAGGCGGAGAGATCGAAATCGCCGCCGAGTTCGCGGTTGATGCGCACCAGCACATTCATGTTGAACTTGCCGGTGACGCCGGCCGCGTCGTTATAGGCGGCGTGCAGCAGCTTCTCGTCTTTCTCCAGATCGATGCCGATCAGCATCAAGGCGTCCTTGCCGAGAATAGCGCGGGCCGAGCGCAGAAAGGCGCAGGCCTCGTGCGGCTCGAAATTACCGAGCGTCGAGCCCGGGAAGAAGCCGACCTTCGGCATCATCCGGATATCTGCGGGAAGGTCGAACGGTGCGGTGAAATCGGCATTCACCGGCAGCACCTTCAGGCCCGGGAAATCCTTGCGCAGCTCGGCTGCCTGCGTTTGCAGGAAGTCGCCTGAGATATCGACCGGCGCATAGGCGCCGACATCGCATTCATCCAGCAGCAGCCGCACCTTGGTGGTGGCGCCGGCGCCGAATTCGATCAAGGCGGCATTCTTCGGAATGATCGCGTTGATGTCCTTGCCACGCGAGCGGAGGATGCCGAGCTCGGTGCGGGTCGGGTAATATTCCGGCAATTTGGTGATCTGTTCGAACAGCTCCGAGCCGGCTTCGTCATAGAAGTATTTCGGCGACAGCTTTTTCGGGTGCTGCGACAGGGCTTCGGCGACATCCGCGGCAAATGCGGAGGCCGAGGCATTCAGCAGCGACAGTGCCAACGGGGCATGAACGTTCATGTCAGTCTCCTCAACGCTTTCGAAGCGCCGTGATGTCAGGAAGTCAGTTGCCGTAATCGGCCAGCCGCAGGCCCGTGAATTGCCAGCGATGATGGGGATAGAAGAAATTGCGGTAGGTGACGCGGCTGTGATCGTCCGGGGTTGCCAGCGACGAGCCGCGCAGCACCAGCTGATTGATCATGAACTTGCCGTTGTATTCGCCGAGCGCGCCTTCGATGGCGCGGTAGCCGGGATAGGCGGCGTAAGCGGAGCGCGTCCATTGCCAGACGATGCCGAACGCGCCGTTGAGCTGGCCGGCGCGCGCTGCGACTTCCCATTCCATTTCGGTGGGCAGATGCTTGCCGCTCCAGCGCGCGAAGGCGTCACATTCGTAATAGCTGACGTGGCACACCGGCGCGTCGAGATCGATCGGCTGCAGGCCGGCGAGGGTCATGATCTGCCATTCGCCATTGACCTTGCGCCAGTGGCCGGGTGCTTGCCATTCCTCGCGGGCGGCGGCGGCGAAGCCATCCATCAGCCACAGCGTGGCTTCCTCGTAGCCACCGGCTTCCATGAAAGCGAGCCATTCGCGATTGGTGACGAGATTGCGTGCGAGCTTCACCGGGCCGACAAGCGCGCGATGCGCAGGCTTCTCGTTGTCGAAGTGGAAGCTCTCGCTCTGATGACCGATGGTGTGGATGCCTTCGGTGAGCGTTGTCCACGCATCGCCCGATGTGGTCGAGGCCGGGAAGCGCCAATCAGAGTCATAGGCCGGCGGGATCGGGTTCTGCGCGAAAGCATGCAGGATGTCGGTGAGCATCAGTTCCTGATGCTGCTGCTCGTGATTGAAGCCGACTTCGAGCAACGGGATCAGCGAGGCCAGCTTGTCGTCTGAGGTCTCGTTGAAGAATTTGATGACGGCCGCATCGACATGCTTGCGATAGGCGGTGACTTCGTCGGCGCCGGGCCGGGTGAGGTGCCCGCGCTGCGCGCGGGCATGGCGCGGGCCGGCGGAGACATAATAGGAATTGAACAGATAGGCGTAATCGGGGTGGTAGACCTTGTAGCCGGGGGCGTGATCGCCGAGCAGGAATTGCTCCCAGAACCAGGTCACATGGGCGCGGTGCCACTTCGCCGGGCTGGCGTCGGGCATCGACTGCACCAACTGGTCTTCCGGGGAGAGCGGGGCAGCGCGGCGTTCGGTTTCGTTGCGGACCGTCAGGAAGGCGTCGCCCAGTCTTTGGGCCAGTGCGCCTGCGGGGGCGGATTCGGAGGCGGGGGACGCGGTGCCTGAACTCATGCCTGAACTCTTGGCGAAAGCTGGATTCGTCACGAAAGTCTCCGATTTTGGAGAGAACGTTGCTCTTGGTGATGGGTTCCCGAGCAGCCTGTCCTAAATAGGTCATCCGATTGGTTATAAAAGGCCTGTCGTCATATGATCTTTGGCCGGACCGGACTTGGCAAAAACTGCGGAAAAGTGACCGTGGCGGGCCGGCAATAAGCCCCAATGCCTGTGATTTCAGGCTCTTGATCACGTCCATAAGACTTGGGGTGCGGAACGGATTCGGCTACATATATGACAAGTCTGACCGGGCGAGCGCCCGATGGCTGGGCCGCCAACTCCAGACCTTGAATCTGGACCTTGAACAGGGACGTGACATGAGCATTGAGCAATTCATCGAGAACGAAGTGAAGACCAACGACGTGGTGCTGTTCATGAAGGGCACGCCGCAATTTCCGCAGTGCGGTTTCTCGGGCCAGGTGGTCCAGATCCTCGATCACGTGGGTGTCGGCTACAAGGGCCTCAACGTTCTCGAATCCGCCGATCTGCGCGACGGCATCAAGACCTATTCGAACTGGCCGACCATTCCGCAGCTCTATGTGAAGGGCGAATTCGTCGGCGGCTGCGACATCATCCGTGAGATGTTCCAGGCTGGCGAGTTGCAGAGCCTGCTGGCCGAGAAGGGCGTGATCGCCGCCCCGGCCTCCGCCTGATTTCAAGTCGACAAATAGGCACGGCGACGCTGGACGTCGTCGTGGCTGACATCACGACCCTCCGCGTTGACGCCATCGTCAACGCGGCCAATGCGTCGCTTCTCGGAGGCGGCGGTGTGGACGGCGCCATCCATCGGGCGGCCGGCCCCGACTTGCTCGC
Source organism: Tardiphaga sp. 37S4 (assembly GCF_021044645.1). NCBI lineage: Bacteria > Pseudomonadati > Pseudomonadota > Alphaproteobacteria > Hyphomicrobiales > Nitrobacteraceae > Tardiphaga > Tardiphaga sp. 37S4. The sequence continues at coordinate 1,421,823 of NZ_CP088008.1, forward strand.
GGAATGCCGCACCCTCAAGGGTTGCGAGACCGGCGACGCCAGAATCACCAAAGGTTATAAATTACCGGCCACGCATGTGATCCACGCGGTGGGTCCCGTCTGGCATGGTGGCCGGAGCGGCGAGGATGAGGCGCTGGCGTCCTGCTACCGGCAGGCGCTGATGTTGTGCCAGGCGCATGGCCTGACCTCCGTTGCGTTTCCGGCCATCTCCACCGGTGTCTATGGTTTTCCCGCGGCGCGTGCGGCTCCCATCGCCGTCGGCTCAGTCATCCAGACGCTGAAGGATGCGCCGGTGGTCACGACCATCACCTTCTGCTGCTTTTCCCAGCCGTCGGCGGATCTGCATCGCCTCGCGCTCGCACGCGCTCTTCCCCTTGTCTGAGAACGCCCCGCCGTTACACTCCTTTGATCAGGCAAAAGGAGCGGCGATGAATTTGCGGCACAGACTACGCGCGCTGCTCTGCGGAGCGCTGTTGCTCGCCGGATCGCCCGCTATCGCCCAGGATCGCTTTGCTGCCGAAGGCACCTTCGACATTCCCGCCGGCGCAAAATTCTCGCAGGAGAAGCTGGCCAAGATCGGCGAGTTCTTCCGCAAGCAGATCGCCGACGGCAAGATCCCTGGCGCCATCGTGCTGATTCAGCAGCATGGCAAGCCGGTCTACAAGGAATTCTTCGGCGTCCGCGATCCCGATACCAAGCAGCCGATGACCGATGATACGATCTTCCGGCTGCATTCCATGTCGAAGCCGATCACGTCGTTTGCGGCGATGATACTGATCGATCAGGGCAAACTGAAGCTCGACGATCCCGTCTCGCAATACATTCCGTCTTTCGCCAAAGCCAAGGTCGGCGTCGAGAAGAAGCTGGATAACGGCGAGAAGGCGCTGGACATCGTCGCGCCCAATCGTCCGGTGACGATCCGCGATCTCCTGCTGCACACGTCCGGCGTCACTTACGGTTTCTATGGCGAGAGCCTGGTGCGCCGCGCCTATGGCAATGCCGATATCTACAGCGGCGATTTCGACAACAAGGAATTCGCCGACCGCATCGCGCAACTGCCGCTCGAGCACCAGCCCGGCACCATGTGGGACTACGGCCACTCCACCGATATTCTCGGCCGTGTGGTCGAAGTCGTCACCGGCAAGTCGCTGCTCGGCTACGAGGAGCAGGCTTTTCTCGGACCGCTGGGCATGAAGGACACCGGCTTCTTCGTGAAGGAGAAGTCGAAGGAGGTCATGCTCGCCAAGCCGATGGCCTGGGACCGCGATTTTCGCACCGGACGACAGGGCCGCCCCGACACCTATCAGAAATGGGAATCCGGCAGCGGCGGCATGGTCTCGACGCTGGCGGATTACACGAAATTTGCGCAGATGCTGCTGAACGGCGGCGAATATGACGGCAAGCGCTTCATGAACGCGGCGACGTTCAAGGATATGACCACGGATCATATCGGCAAGGATTCCGGGGTCGGCCGTGACTATCTGTATTTCCCCGGTGACGGTTTCGGCTTCGGTTATGGCTTCGCCGTGCGCACCGATCCCGGCAATGCGAAGCCGTCGCCGCCTGGATCGCTTGGTGAATTGAAATGGGACGGCGCCAGCGGTTGCTATTTCATCATCGATCCCAAACAGGATTTTTTCTTCATCCTGCTGGAGCAGACGCCGTCGGAGCGACAGCGCATTCAAAGGTCTTTGAAGCTGTTGGTCTATGAAGCGCTGGAGAAATAGGCGCGCCGTACTCCTGCTGCTGACGCTCTGCTGCGTCGGCACCGTTATCGCGCTTTCGCCGCCGGCCCGGGCCGAAAAACCGCAATCCATTGCGCGCGAATTCTCTGCCGAAAAACTGCTGGCGCTCGATCGCTACTTTCTCGGCATGGTCGCGGAGCGGAAGATTCCCGGCGCGGTGGTGCTGGTGCAACAGCACGGCAAGCCTGTCTATTTCGATACGTTCGGCAATCTCGACAGCGGGCACCCGATGACGAGGGATGCGATCTTCCGGCTATATTCGATGTCGAAGCCGATCACCTCGGTAGCCGCGATGATGCTGATCGAGGATGGCAAGCTGCGCCTCGACGATCCCGTTGCGAAATATATCCCGGCTTTCGCGAAGACGAAGGTGGGCGTTGACGTTAAAGGCGGCGACGAACACGCCACATTCGGCCTCGTGCCGCTGCAGCGGCCGATCAGCATCGCCGATTTGCTCACGCACACATCGGGCATCACTTACGGTTTCTATGGCGACGATCCCGCGCGGAAACGTTATGCGCAGCTCGATATCTTCGGCCGCGACTGGGACAATGCCTCCTGGGCCGACCGCATCGCGCAGCTTCCGCTCGCCGAGCAGCCCGGCACGCTGTGGGACTACGGCCATTCCACCGACATTCTCGGCCGCGTCATCGAAGTGGTGTCCGGCCAGTCGCTGTATCATTTTCTGGAGGAACGGCTGTTCGGTCCATTGGGGATGCGGGACACCTCGTTCTACATCACCGATGGCGAACGGCGCTCGCGGGTGGCCGAGCCGTTCCCGGGAGATCGCATGGTCGGTCCGGTTGTCGGCATGCACGATCCCGCGGAGGTCATGCAATGGGAGGCGGGGGGCTCCGGTCTGGTCGGTACGATTTCGGACTATGCGCGTTTCCTGCAGATGCTGCTCAATGGCGGCACGCTGGACGGCAAGCGCTATCTCAAACCGGAAACAGTGGCAGAGATGACGCGCGATCACGTCGGGCCTGATAGCGGCGTGAAGCGCGATTACTATTATTTCCCGGGCGCCGGCAGCGGCTTCGGCCTCGGCTTCGCGGTGCGGACGAAAGAGCTCGCGAGCGAGCCCGGCCCGGTCGGCGAATATCGCTGGGACGGTGTCGGCGGCACGTTCTTCTGGGTCGATCCGAAGAACGACATGTTCGTGCTGGTGATGGCGCAATCGCCATCGCAGCGGGTGCGGATGGAGGTGGACGTGCGGAAGATCATCGCCGAGGCGCTGGAGTAAACGGCAGGGCAGGTCATCGTGGTGCCTGTTCCACATACTCAGTCCTCATCCTGAGGAGCGCGCTCTTGCGCGCGTCTCGAAGGATGGGCCAAACATCTCATGGTTCGAGACGGCGCCAAGCGGCGCCTCCTCACCATGAGGGCCGTCGGGATAAGGCTAAACCGCTCGCACCACGTCCCTGATCAATCCCAGCGTCTCCTCGATCATTTCGGCCGTCACATCCAGATGCGTGCACGCACGAATGCGGCCGTCCATGGTGGCGAGCAGCACGCCTTTCGTGCGCAAGGCTTTCACCATAGCAGCACCGCTGATGCCTGCGCCCGCGGGATCGAAGAACACGAGATTGGTCTCCGGCTGCTGAATGGCGATCCCGTCAATCTGGGCCAGTCCGCGCGCCAGCGCGTGCGCATTGGCGTGATCGTCGGCGAGGCGCTCGACGTGATGGTCCAGCGCGTGGATGCAGGCGGCGGCAACGATGCCGGCCTGGCGCATCGAGCCGCCCAATCCCTGCTTCCAGCGCCACACTGCATCAATGTAGTCGCGCGTGCCGGCGAGCACGGCTCCGATCGGCGCGCCGAGCCCCTTACTGAAATCGATCCACACCGAGTCCCAGCCATCGGACATCCTGCTCGCACCGATACCGGTGGCGACGCAGGCATTCATCAGTCGCGCGCCATCCATATGCGTGGCAAGGCCGCGGTCACGCGCGATGGTGACGATCGCTTCGAGATCGGATTTCGACCAGATGGTGCCGCCGCCGATATTGGCAGTCTGTTCGACGCTGACCACGGTCTGCGCTGCCTCGTAGCGCGTGCGCGGATGCAATGCGGCGCGCAGCGCATCGGGTGTGAATTTGCCGTCGGCGCCGTCCAGCCCGGTAATCTGGAAGCCGCCAAGCGCGGCATGGGTGCCGCCCTCGCGCGAGAGGATATGCGCGGTGCGATGCGCGAGGATTTCGTCGCCGGGCCGGCAATGCGCCAGCAGGCCGGCGACATTGCACATGGTGCCCGATGGCATGAACACGGCGGCTTCCTTGCCGAGCAGTTCGGCGACGCGGTCGCAGAGCGCGTTGACGGTGGGATCGTCGCCGACCTGCTCATCGCCGACATCTGCCGCAGCCATCGCCGCGCGCATCGCGGGCGTGGGCTTCGTCTGTGTGTCCGACAGCAGATTGATGCGAACCGGCGGCTGTGATCGGTCGGGGCGAGCAGGGGTGAAGGGCATTGGGAATTCCACGTTGTTACACACCACAAGCTACCCCGTCATTGCGAGCCCGCAAAATCGTCTTGCGATTTTGCTGAGCGAAGCAATCCAGAGTGAACGAGCGAAGGCTGGATTGCTTCGTCGCTACGCTAAGGGGAAAGTTGCATGCAACTTTCCTTGACCTCGCAATGACGGCTGATGGGACAGAGGCCAAACAAAAAAGGCCCCGGAAAATCCGGGACCTTGATCTTGTCTGCGCTGTTAGAAATTAGCGCGAATAGAATTCGACGATCAGATGCGGTTCCATCTGCACGGCGAAAGGAACGTCCGACAGCTGCGGAATGCGGATGAACTTGGCGGTCATCTTGCTGTGGTCGGTTTCGACGTAATCCGGGGTGTCGCGTTCGCCGAGCTGGCTGGCTTCCAGAACAAAAGCGAGCTGCTTGGAGGATTCCTTGATCTCGATGACGTCGCCGACCTTCACGAGATAGCTCGCGATGTTGACGCGCTTGCCGTTCACCTTGATGTGGCCGTGGTTGATGAACTGACGGGCCGCAAACATGGTGGCGACGAACTTGGCGCGATACACGACGGTGTCGAGGCGGCGCTCGAGCAGGCCGATCAGGTTTTCACCGGTGTCGCCCTTGAGACGTCCGGCTTCCACATAGATGGAGTGGAACTGGCGCTCGGAGATGTTGGCGTAATAGCCCTTCAGCTTCTGCTTGGCGCGCAGCTGCGTGCCGAAGTCGGAGAGCTTGCCCTTGCGGCGCTGACCGTGCTGGCCGGGGCCGTATTCACGCTTGTTGACCGGAGACTTGGGACGACCCCAAATGTTCTGGCCCATACGGCGGTCGATTTTATATTTAGCTTCACTACGCTTTGTCATCGCGTCCTCGATGTTCAATGGTCAATGTGAGGAGACGCGCCCTCCTGTGTACCGTGATCAGTCCAGAGTCTGGAAAATCTCGGCACCGACAGGTTCATTCCCAAAGCTGGGTGGAGAACCACGGGTGCGAAACGCTTCGCGGGCCGAAAACGGCCCGCGAGCAAGGCGGTTTCTAGGGGGAAGGCCCGGTTATGTCAATTGAAAGACAGGCTTTTTGCCGTTTGGCGGGCTTTTAGCACTGTCCCGGGCGACGATGACCCGAAATCAGGGCCGCAACGGCGATTTTACCGCGGAATCCCCTCGAACTCACCTCGGTTCCCGGCTATTTATCAAATACAGCCAATGGGGGAATTTTATGGATATTGCTACCTTGGGGTCTTATGTGGCGTTGGTCTTGGCGGGCCTGAAGGTATTGGAATTTTTTCGAGACAGAAAACCGAAACTGTCAATTGAGACGCTTCTGCGCGGTAGCGTCGAAATGGGAAACGACATTCTTCTTTTCAATTCCTCAAAGATTCCCGCTCGCGTGTACTACTACGAATTAATTTGGATGAAGCCGAAGCGTGTAACTAGATGGCTTGGGCTCAGGAGGGAGCAAATTGGTTACCAGTTCTCGCTCGAAGATAGCACCGCAGACATTTCGGTTGATGGCTATTCCTTGGCCACCCTAAATTTCAGCGACGAAGATCATTTCGATTGGGGGGATGATGCAGAGAATGACTTATACTTGAAACTCTCAATTGTTGGTCGCAAGCGGCCGCTATGGTTCTGGATTACAGGCCCTAAAAGTTGATGGATTACTTTACTTTTCTGCCAGTTAGCTCACTCGATCATAAGCGAAGTATACGCCGCTACCTTCTGATGCCCTCGAAGCCGGCGGCGATTCCGCGCTGGAACAGTGACCAGTCGAATCCCAGCGCCAGAGCCACATAGCCCCGTTCGATCATGGCGTTGCCCATATCGGCGTTCAGCGCCGCGCCGCCCAGCGGGACGCCTGACTTGAGGATTCCCGCTTCGGCCTTTGCAACCAGCGCCTGCACCTCGGGATCGCCCGGCTGGCCGCGTTTGCCGATGGATGTGGCGAGGTCGCCGACGCCGATCACCGCGATATCGATGCCCGGTGTGGCCATGATCTCGCCGATCCGGTTCACCGCATCGACATGCTCGATGGTGATCATGCAGATCATGCTGTCGTCGGCGCGCGCCATATAGTCGGGCATGCCCACGTTCCAGCGGAACGGCGCGTGGAACGGTCCCCACAGCCGCTCGCCCTGGGTCGGATAGCGCAGGCTGCGCGCGGCCTTGTAGGCATCGTCGGCGCTGTTGATCATCGGGAAGTTGATGCCCATCGCGCCGAAATCCATCGGCGCTTTCGCCAGCCATGGCTCGTTGGCGGCGATCCGCACCAGCGGCGTGCAGGGCGTGCCGGCGGTGGCCATGATCATCCCATGGGCGGTGTTGAGATCGATCGGGCCGTGTTCGAGATCGACGATGATCCAGTCGAGCGACTGCGCCATGATGCGCACGGTCTGGATCGACGGGATGGTCGCGATGGCCCCGAAAGTGGGGCGCCCCTCGCGCCATTTCTGCTTGAGATCGTGAAATGGCGCGGGGGTCGTCATCGTCACATGGGATCCTGTTATTTCGGCGCGGGCGTCGCCACCGGCTTGCCGTCTTCCACGACATAGACTGCCATGATCTTCAGGCCCTTGTCGCCGGTCTTCACGTCATGCGGAATCCCGGCCGGGACGGCATAGGAATCGCCGGCCTTGAGTGCCTGGTCCGGCTGGCCCTCGACGATCAGCGTCGCGTCGCCATCGAGAACGTAACCGGTATCGACACCCGGATGGGTATGGCGGCCGGCGAGCTGGTTCGGGCCGAGCTCAGCCACGACCGTCACGATGCGATGGCCGGCGGGATATTTGACGTCCTGCAGCGGCGTGCGCTTGATGCCTTGTGCACTGGCAGCACCGGCGCAGGCCGTGATCGCCGCGCCAACGAGCAGTGTCTTGAGAAGGCCATTCTTCAGAAAATTCGTATCGAGCATGCTGGTCTCCCTTTGCCGTTCTCTTTTCGGAACGGCGCGCCGCAAAGCTAGCAGCGCGCAAGGGAAAGTCGAGCGCTCGCTAGGCCGCGACCTGTCCGCCGAAGAACGGCGCCAGTGCTTCCGGCCAGGCGTGGCGCTTGCCGGAGGTGTAGAGCAGCACGGCATCGCCGGGCGGCACGCCGGGCTGATGATCTCCGATCAGGCCGACCACGCGGCGGGCAATCGCCGGGGCCGGATCGATCCATGCCACCGGCCAGGGCGCGATGCGATTGAGGTGGTCGAGCAACAGCGGGTAATGCGTACAAGCGAGCACGATCGTGTCGGTGCGGGCACCGGCGGCGTCCTGCACGAAGCAGGGTGCGATCTCGCGAAACAGATCGGCGTCGTCGATGCCTTGGCCGCCGAGTGCGCCTTCCGCCAGTGCGGCGAGTTCGGCGGAGCCGACCAGCGTGACGATGCAGCCGCCGCCGAATTCGCGGATCAGCGTCTGGGTATATTCGCGCTTCACGGTGCCCGACGTGCCGAGCACGGAGACGCGCTTGCTGACCGAGCGCGCGCAGGCCGGCTTGATCGCCGGCACGGTGCCGACAAAGGGCACGGCATAGGCGGCGCGCAGATGGCTGAGCACCAGCGTCGAGGCCGTGTTGCAGGCGATCACCACGAGATCCGGCCGGTGCGCAAGGATCAGCTCGCCCATCAGGGGCACCACGCGGCCGATCAGCGCCTCCTCGGTGTGCTGGCCGTAGGGAAAGAACGCGTCATCGGCCACATAGACATAGCGGGCATCCGGACGCGCCTTGGCGATCTCGCGCTGGACGGTAAGGCCGCCGAGACCGGAGTCGAACACAAGGATGGTGGGACGCGTCGGCATCATGAGAGCCTAGGGGAGGATGGTTACTGCGGAGTTGCTGCGGGTCTGGCAATCAAGACAGGGGCATTCGGGCTTTTTCGGGAAGGGCTGGGCTCCTTCTTAACCTCTCCCCGCTCTGCGCGGGGAGAGGTCGACCGGCGTAGCGCAGCGAAGCCGGGCGGGTGAGGGGCATGGCACGGGCTCACCGCTTGTTGCTCTCTCTCGGATCGGAATCTTCGATCCGAAAACGAGACGCATAGGACAGGCCAATGCCATGCCCCTCACCCCACCCCTCTCCCCGCGCAAGATGCGGGGAGAGGGAGCTTACCGCGCTCGCGGCTGGCTACACCGGCTCTAATGGCCGTTGCCTAACTTCGGGCAATACAGTCTCAATCGCATCGCCCGGCGCAACCTCGCCATCCGACACCACGATCGCCATCACGCCGGCTTTGTAGACGGCGCGGCCTTCTGCGTCGCGATCTTGCGTCGCTGCCTTCAATCCCTGCTGAAAGCGGTCCATCAGCACACAGGGTTCGCGCAGGCCGGTGAGTTCGATCACCGCATGTGTGCCCAGATGCAGCCGCGTGCCGGTCGGCAGTGCCGCAAGGTCGATCCCCGATGTGGTGACATTCTCGCCGAGATCGCCGGGCTGGATCGTGAAACCCTTGGCGCGCAACTCGTCGAACAGCTCGGACGGGATCAGATGCACCTGGCGCAGGTTCGGCCTGGCGGGATCGCGGCGGCGGTCGTAGCGGTGTTTCACCGTCGCGCCCATATGCCCGTCGCCTTCGACGCCGAGACCCGCGCGCAGGCGAATGCTCAGGCTGGGCGTCTTGCTGAAGTGGTGACCGCGCCGCAGGCTTACGGCGACGATGTAGCCAGTGGACTCCGTCCTCATGGTGAGGAGGCGCCGCTTCGGCGCCGTCTCGAACCATGGCGTGTGGCGCTCATCCTTCGAGACGCGAAAGACGTCGCTCCTCAGGATGAGGTACCGAACACGCGCGTGAAGATCGTGTCCACATGCTTGAGGTGATAGCCGAGGTCGAATTTCTCGGAGATCTCGTCGTCGGTGAGATATTTCTTCACCTCGGGGTCGTTCTTCAGCAGTGTCTGGAAGTCGCCTTCGCCGCGCCAGACCGGCATGGCGTTGCGCTGCACCAGCTTGTAGCTGTCTTCGCGCGACGCGCCCTTCTGCGTCAGCGCGATCAGCACGCGCTGCGAGTGCACGAGGCCGCCGAGGCGGTCGAGGTTCTTCTGCATATTGGCGGGATAGACCAGCAGCTTCTCGATCACGCTGGCCATGCGGTTGAGCGCGAAGTCGAGCGTCACGGTGGCATCAGGGCCGAACATGCGCTCGGCGGAAGAGTGCGAGATATCGCGCTCGTGCCACAGCACGACGTTTTCCAGCGCGGGGGTCACATAGGCGCGCACCATGCGGGCAAGGCCGGTGATGTTCTCGGTCAGCACCGGGTTGCGCTTGTGCGGCATCGCCGACGAGCCCTTCTGGCCCTCGGAGAAGAACTCCTCGGCTTCCAGCACCTCGGTGCGCTGCATGTGGCGGATTTCCACAGCTAAGCGCTCCATCGACGAGGCGATGACGCCGAGCGTCGCGAAGAACATCGCATGGCGGTCGCGCGGGATCACCTGGGTAGAGATCGGCTCCGGCACGAGACCCATCGCTTTCGCGACATGCTCTTCGACGCGCGGATCGATCTGCGCGAAAGTGCCGACGGCGCCAGAGATCGCGCAGGTCGCGACTTCCTTGCGCGCGGCGACGAGGCGCTCGCGGTTACGGGTGAATTCGGCATAGGCATAAGCGAGCTTGAGACCGAAGGTGACCGGCTCGGCATGGATGCCATGGGAGCGGCCGATGGTTGGCGTCATCTTGTGCTCGAAGGCGCGGGTCTTCAGCGCCGCCAGCAGGCGGTCGATATCGGCGATCAGGATATCGGCGCAGCGCGTGAGCTGCACGTTGAGGCAGGTGTCGAGCACATCCGACGAGGTCATGCCCTGATGCACGAAGCGCGCCTCGGGACCGACGATCTCGGCGAGGTGGGTCAGGAAGGCGATGACGTCATGCTTGGTCTCGCGCTCGATCTCGTCGATGCGCTCCACATTGAAGGTCGCGTCCTTGGCCTTGGCCCAGATCGTCTTCGCCGCATCCTTCGGAATGGTGCCCAGTTCCGCCAGCGCATCGGCGGCATGCGCCTCGATCTCGAACCAGATCTTGAAGCGGGTCTGCGGCTCCCAAATGGAGGCCATTTCCGGACGGGTATAGCGAGGGATCATTGCGCACTCTGACGTTTGGGGGATTACGCCGCGCTTTAGCAGATCGGGGCGGGGGAGGCCACCTCGGAGAAGGGGGCTTGGCGCGAAACCGCCGACGATACCGCAAACATCCGGCATGGCACCCGGGCGGCGCAGTGTGGCTGGACACTAGGTTTATGATCTTGTATGATTATAGTCATAGGAAAGAAGGGTGGAGGTTGCAATGGGAATAATGCAGGAACTGGACGAGATCGATGGAACCCTAGCCCGCCTGAGGTACGAATTGTGCGGGCTCAAATTGGAATTGAAGTTTCGAAGGTTGATCAATCGGAAAGCTGGATTCGACGCCGGTCAGCCGCGGGACGCCCTTGGCATGTGGACCGATGGTAGTGGAGGTGCGTCAGTCGACGAGACGGGCGAAAATCAGGTATCTGCAACATTCGCAGATCTGGCAAGCGTTCCGCGGTTCGAGGAATTGCTCGGCGGAAATGGCAGTAATACGACTGAAGACTTCCTTCAAAATATAGCGGCCACGATTACGCAGGATACCGCACGAACGGGAATCCCGACTATCGACGAAACAACCGAGAAGCTATCGGCCGATTTAATCCGAGTTATGGATGGACTAGAATTTATCCCCGATCAAACGCCGCAAGCATACGGGATTGCGGTGCATGTCGCGTTTGCCACAAGGGTCAGGGCCGCCGACTATCCCGGGATTGGCGGGGACGGAGTTGAACAAAGCTTCCTTTTCAAGGAGGTCGTCGAATATGGCATTGCCGGCAGTATACGAACCGACGTAGCTTTGAGGGATGTAGGCGGTGACGTGATCGCGATCTACGACTTAAAGACCGGAGGCGCGGTACTGGGCGCATCAAGGGCCGATGAACTGAGAGCGCATACAGGGGCGTTGCCAAATACACCGGTTATTGAATTGAACTTTTTTCGTGGATCACGGCTAAAGCATGAGCAGATCGCGGAAAATTTTCGAGTTGATCCAGCCCCGCGCAACGGGGACGGTTGTGTGCGGGAATTATCTGATTATCAAGCCGAGCGTCTACGTCGCTCGCGGCTTTTTTCTCGACACCACGCCGCATAAGAATCAGATGAAGCTCTTCCGGGTGGTTATGCCATTGTATCGCCCGGGAGAATATTTCTCGCTCAATTATAGTAATACGATTTCTGGCGAACACGCCGGGTTATTTCTTGTCGACAGAAAAGCCTACGCTGAGTCTGCGTCAATCGTGCTCGATAAAATCAACCCGCATATCGAACCCCTAAGGAATCTTCACGGCCCCCGAGAGTTTCTTGGTTACATCTCCTGGATGGCGAGCAACCGCATGATGCCCGTTCGTCTCGATTTCGGGTTGACGCATTATTTGCTCGGCAACTTGCAGCAAGCGACCGACATCTTTCGCGGCATGGAACGGGATCTCGCCGACTACAAGCCGCAAAGACAGGACAGGTATCGGTCGGTGATTACGCAGGTTTTGGATCTGCTGGAAAACGACCCCGCAGCATTGCAACCACTGCTCGACACCTGGCGCGATGAGCAAATCGAGAAACTTGGACTGTCAGCAAGCGTAGTGCCGCCGCGGCTCCGACTGGTGCCTTGATCGGTCCGCGGCATTCTTTGCGCGATCCGCAGCGTCGGGAACCATCCTGGTCGTTCTGTCCGGGACCGAGTCATTCCGGAAAGTTGTTTCTCTCAGTCAGAATACAAGTGCCGACCTTTCATCCGTCATTCCGGGGCGCTCTTGCGCGGGCCCGGAATCCATAGACACGATGTCAGTTGTTGAGTGGGGCGTCTGGCCGTCGGCGCGATCGCCAAGATAGCAATGCTCGCGTAGCATCTGAAACAATGCGATCCCAAAGCAGGAATGCTATTTCAGCGGCAACTTCGCCGTCACCGCCATGAACCGCCGGTTCGGCCCGGCGTGAAATTCATGCGCGTCCACGGTCTCCACGAGCACCGCAAGCGTCTGCGTGCCGTCCTTGGCCAGGTGATGGTAGACCTCGGCGATCCCATAGGCGGTGACGCAGCGCCGGCGCTTCGGCAATTGTTTGTCCTGCGCCAATGTAACGGGTACGGCGCCGTCGATGCTCAGTTGCAGCTTCATGCCGGCGACGATGACGCTGCCAAAGGTGCCGCGGCCGCCGGCGCCGTAACATGACGCCTTGCCGAGGGCCTGATCGGAGATCGTCAACGCCAGCTTGCGGCCGTCGGACAAGATGATGGCCTGCGTGGTGGCGAGCGGCTTCGGGTCCATCTGATAGATGCCGATCTCGTCCAGATCCATCGATGGCTTGCCGGCGAAGCGCGTGCCGGGCTCAGTGATACCAAGCTTGCCCAGCAGCGGCTTGGCCCTGGCCATCAACTCGGCGCGCACGGCATCCACTTCGCGCTCGTCATCGTCTTTGGTGCGAATGGAGAAGGGCGTGCCCTTCGCAAAGTCGTCGGTGCGCGTGTCGATCACCTGGATCTCGGCGACGATCTCGGTCGCATCATAGAGCTGCGTATAGTGCTCGAAGGCGAAATGCGCGCCGTCCGGCGAGAAGCCGATCACTTTGCGCGCGGCGGCATCCCCGGCCTGCGCCGTGCCGAGCAAGGCGAGCGAGAGCAGGGGAGCGAGCAGGAAGCGGCGAAAGCCGGCGATTGAATGCTGTGTCATCCCGATTGGTCGCGCGACGTGTCGCGAAGTTCATGGCTATATGGGTCTTCGCAGGTATTGACAACATTCCTTTAAGGATTATTATCCGAATTGTCCGGTTCGCGAGGGGCGCTTCTAGAGGCGTCTTGAGGTGGAACAGGGATGCGGCGCCTGCGGGCGGGAGGGAGACGTTCCCTCACGCACTCGGGAGGCCTTGGGTCACCGTCCGGCCTCACTACGGGGGTCTGCCACTCATGCTGGCTGGACGTGGCATTGGTGAACGGCGGGAAACCGTCGGGATCAGCGGAGTGCGGAGCTCTGCGCCTTTGCCCGGAAGAACGGTCCCGGGGACAGAAATCGCCGCGGTGGCGCGCCGTGAGGCGTTGCGCGGTTGCAGCTTGCCGGCGTTCCGGCGGGGTGGATCGCGACAGAAACCACCCCTTGCGCCTCACGGCGCGCTGCCACCCCTCATCGTTTGAGGGGAGACTATCCAAACAACTCGGGCTCATTGAGCCGCGAGACTGCGGAAGCGTGGCTGTTTGATATTTGAATCCGGAGAGCGCTACACCATCTCCCCGCGCGCATTCGCGGCCGCCGCGCGGATGCCGTCGATATTCGCCTTGTAGCTTTCCACCGTGCCGCCCTTGAACACGGCCGAGCCGGCGACGAAGGCATTGGCCCCTGCTGCGGCGAGTTGCCCGGCGACTGCAGCGGACACGCCACCGTCAACTTCGATGTCGATCGGACGGCCCGCGGTCATCGCGCGCAGGTCCGAGATCTTGCCGAGCGCGGACGGAATGAAGGCCTGACCGCCGAAGCCGGGATTGACCGACATCACCAGCACGAGATCGACGAGATCGATCACATATTCGATGGCGGAGATTGGCGTGCCGGGATTGAGCGAGACGCCGGCCTTCTTGCCGAGATTGCGGATCGCCTGCAGCGTGCGATGCAGATGCGGGCCCGCCTCGGCATGAACGGTGATGTGATCGCAGCCGGCCTTGGCGAAGGCTTCGAGATAGGGATCGCATGGTGCGATCATCAGATGCGCGTCGAAGATCTTTGTCGTGTGCGGGCGCATCGCCTTGATGACGTCGGGGCCGTAGGAAATGTTCGGCACGAAATGGCCGTCCATGACGTCGAGATGTATCCAGTCGGCGCCGGCGGTATCCACGGCGCGGACCTCTTCGCCAAGCCTCGCGAAATCAGCCGCCAGGATGGACGGGGCGATTACCAGCGGGCGGGGCGTGAAGCTCTGGGACATCGGGTTTCCTGAACGTTTTTGGGCGACGACGAATGGACCGCCTCGCGTAACATGGGGCAGGGGGACGGGCAACGCGCCAGCCACGGCCGCGCCATCGACGCGCTGCAGCAGGATAGTCCCGGCACATTCTGCCGCAAGGGCACGATTTGCCGGGAAACGCGCGCGGCCCGTGCGACCAAGGCCGTTGTTTTATCGAACTTTTTTCGCTGGCATGGGGCTTGCTCCATGTTCCCCAGGGAATTCACGCCGCACGCTGCGGCATGATCAGGAATTTGACGATGCTGCCAGCCCTTGCTGCTGCCACCACCGCGATCGATGCGCTGCAGGCACTCACGAAGTCGAAGTCGAAGGCCGCGACCACCGCGACCGGTGTCACCCAGAAGACCGCCAGCCCGTTCGATGTCGCCAGCACGTCGACGGCGGCGAGCGCCACGTCGTCGACGGCAACCTCCGCCACCAGCAGCACGAACAGCTCCTACAAGCTGGCCCCGGGCACCATGAGCACGCTGCTCGATGCCCAGAGCCAGCCCGCGACGGCAGCCTCTTCGGCGAAACGAGCCGACTCGCTGAAAAGACTGATGGGGATGCTCGACAGCGACGGCAGCGGCGGCATCAGCAAGGCGGAGTTCGAGAAGAAACTTGGCGCCGGCGGCACCAACACCGCCAATGCCGACAAGGTATTCGCCGAGCTCGACAAGAACGGTGACGGCTCGGTCAATATCGATGAACTGAGTCCGGCGCTGAATGGCGGCAAGGCACATCACGCCGGCGGCGGCGGTATGGGCGGTGGATCTGGTAGTGGCTCTGACACTGCTGGTTCGACCACAACGACCACGGTGAATGCTGATGGCAGCACCACGACGTCTATCGCCTATGCGGACGGATCGACGGTGAGTTCGACCACGGCCGTCCCCACGTCGTCCACGTCATCAACCGCAAGCTCGTCCTATAACGCGATCGAAAAGATGATCGCGCGTCAGGCGCAGCAGATCTCAAACGCGAAGTCGACGCTGGCGATCAGCGCCTGATCTGCGTTCCGATCCCGAACGCGCCAGTTCGCGATAGGCGAAGCGATCACGAATACGATGATTGAAGAACGCGCCGCGTGACGCGGCGCTGCTGAAAGCCGCGTGAACTTCCGGCGGCACCTGCGCATAAGCATACCGGCGACCGCTGGTGAAGGTGATGCGTAGTTCGCGGCTCACCGGATCATAAGTGACATGTCGAATCGCAGTCGACGGCATCGCAATTCTCCGAAATGTCTCCCGGATAGAAACGATTACCGATGCGATTGGTTGCGGAGCGAAGACCTAGTTCCGGTCGCGAAACGCTGGAAGCGCGCCCGGAAACGGCAGTGCTGTCGCTTCATACACGCCGCGCGCGATGGCGCGGGCGATCACATTACCCGCGACCATGCCGAGCTCCGTCAAACCGACCAGCGGATCGATCGGCTTCTCGCCCGTCGCGGCCGCAAACACGATGTCGCCATCGAGCGGCGCATGCACCGGATAGATTGCGCGCGCGAATCCGGTCTGCGCCATCATGGCGAGACGCCGGGCCTGCGCCTTGGTCAGGATCGCATCGGTAACAACGACGGCAAGTGTCGTATTCTCAATCGAGGTTGCCGCCGGTCCGCCCTTGATACGCATCGCCAGCACCTTGGGCTTCAACTTGTTCGGCATGCCGTGTCCGCCGAACTCATTGCCGACTTCAAATGGCGCTGCCCAGAAGTGTGGGCCATCGCCGATCGTGATACTGCCGACCGCATTGACTGCCGCGAGCGCGGCGACGCGCACGCCCGATGGCGTGACGGCGGAGGCCGAGCCGAGGCCGCCTTTGTAGTTGACTGTCGTGGCGCCGAGCCCTGCGCCGACGCTGCCGAGCTTGAAGTCATCGCTGGTTGCTGCCGCGGCGGCATAGCCGAGATCGCGATAGGGCGGAAAGCGGCCCCAGGCCTTGTCGCCGCCATTGAGCAGGTCGAACAGGATAGCGCCTGGCACGATGGGGATAACGGCATTGCCGATCTGGTAGCCGCGGCCCTGTTCGGCGAGCCAGGCCTGTACGCCGCCGCCGGCTTCGAGGCCGAAGGCCGAGCCGCCGGCCAGCGCGAGGCCGTGGATGGCGTCTACGGTGTTCACAGGATCGAGCAGAGCACTCTCGCGCGTGCCCGGTCCGCCGCCGCGGATGTCGACGGAGGCCACGGCCGGCCTGTCGAACAGGATGGCGGTGACGCCGGAGGCCAGTTGGGCGTCGTCGGCGTGGCCGACGCGAACGCCGGGGATATCGGTGAGCAGGTTCTTCATGGCGGTTCCCTCTTGGCCCGACCAGACCGCAGCAAGGCTGCCCGGTCAACCGATCACGCGTGATCACAACAGCCGGAAGTGGCGGGCATTTGATCCATCCCGCTTGCATCCCGTCATGTCAGCAGTGCATCTAGCCGCATGATCTCCGATGTCACGATCCCCGCCGCATTGATTGCCGGCATTGTCTCGTTCCTGTCGCCCTGCGTGCTGCCGCTGGTGCCGCCCTATCTCATCTATCTCACCGGCGCGACCATCGAGCACGTCGCCAATGACGAGCAGGAGGCGGCCTCCAGGCGCGCGGTGATGATCTCGGCGGCCGTGTTCGTGCTGGGCTTCTCCACGGTGTTCGTGGCGCTCGGCGCCAGCGCCAGCCTGGTCGGCAGCGTAGTCCGCTCCTATGCGGCGGAACTGTCAATCGTTGCCGGCATCCTGATCATCCTGATGGGCCTGCATTTCCTCGGGCTCACGCGCATCGGGCTGCTGATGCGCGAGGGACGCCTGAGCATGCCCAGGCCGGTCGGCCTGTGGGGCGCCTATGTGATGGGTCTGGCTTTCGCGTTTGGCTGGACGCCGTGCATCGGACCTATTCTTGCGGCGATCCTGTCGGTGGCGGCGGCAGAAGCAACGGTGACCAAGGGCGCGGGATTGCTCGCGGTTTATTCCCTCGGCCTCGGCATCCCGTTCCTGATCGCGGCCTTCATGGTGGAGCAATTCTCCAGCATGTTCGCGCGCATGAAGAAGCATCTCGTCCACGTCGAGCGCGCCATGGGCGTGTTGATGGTGATCACCGGCATCGCGTTTCTCACCGGCGCCGTGTCGAATGCCAGCATCTGGCTGCTTGAGACGTTTCCCGCGCTGCAGAATTTCGGGTGAGGGCTCCCTCTTAACCTCGCCCCGCACTTGCGGGGAGAGGTCGGCGCGCAGCGCCGGATGAGGGGCCTCACGCTGGAGAAGACATAACCGATATCTATCGGGTCGGCAGATCAACAAAGTTAGCAACCCGCCCGGACAATATTCGATCCGATAGTCCGAGATGGGGCAGGTGCATACCATGCCCCTCACCCGGTCAGCTTCGCCGCCCGACCTCTCCCCGCAAAGAGCGGGGAGAGGTTAAGGGAAGCGCTCGCGGCGTCGCCTCAGGTTCCCTTCGCGTCGATCTGGGTGTAGTTGCCCTTGGCGTCCCACTTATAGACGACGTAGTCGATCGCCTTGATATCGCCCTTGGCGTCGAACGCCATCTTGCCGAGTACGGTGTCCCATTCGCCGGCCTTGATCACATCCATCACCTTCTTGGTGTCGGTGGAGCCGGCCTTGGCAACGGCCTGCGACCAGACCTGGAACGCCGCATAGGTGTAGAGCGTGTAGCCTTCCGGATCGATGTTCTTGGCCTTGAACTTCTCGACGATCGCCTTCGCGGTCGGCTTGTTGCGCGGGTCGGGGCCGAAGGTGAACAGCGTGCCTTCTGCCGCGGGGCCGGTGATGGAGGCGAATTCCTTGTCGTTCATGGCGTCGCCGGCCATCAATATGGTCTTGAGGCCCTGGTCGCGCATCTGGCGCAGGATGAGGCCAGCCTCCTGATGATAGCCGCCCACATAAACCAGGTCGATATTGTCGCGCTTCAGGCGCGAGACGATCGAGTTGAAGTCCTTGTCGCCCTTGTTGTAGCTCTCGAACATCTTTTCGGTGAAGCCGGCCTTGTTGAGCGCTTTCTTGGTCTCGTCGGCGAGACCCTTGCCGTAAGTGGTCTTGTCGTTGAGGATCGCGACGTTCTTGCCCTTGAAGTTCTTGGCAATGTAGTCGGCGGCAACGAGGCCCTGCTGGTCGTCACGGCCGCAGACGCGCAGCACATTGGCGAGCTTGCGTTCGGTGAACAGTGGGTTGGTCGAAGCCGGCGTGATCTGCAGCACGTTGCCGTCGGCATAGGCTTCGGACGCCGGGATCGACGACGACGAGCAGAAATGGCCGGCGACGAACGGCACCTTGGAGCTTGCGAACTTCTCGGCGATCGAGCGGGCCTGTTTGGGATCGCAGGAATCGTCACCGACCTGCAGCGCCAGCTTCTTGCCGAGCACGCCGCCAGCGGCATTGAGGTCGGCCACAGCCTGGTCGGCGCCGTTCTTCATCTGGCGGCCGAAGGCCGATTCGCCGCCCGTCATCGGGCCGGCGACCGCGACGTTGATGTCCTGCGCAAAAGCTGCGGTTGAGAGCAGCGACGCGGCAAAGGCTAGGCCGATTACATTCAATGGTTTCATGGGGATGATCCTCGCAAAGAGTTTTCGGCCACAAACGCAATCGGCCGCCCGAACGATAGGATCATTCTCAACTTATTTTGATGCCGAGTCATCGGCAATTTTCGGCCGCAAACAGCCAGCCCGTGAGTCCGGCTGCGGCAGGTCGTCGCAATAGCTTTCGCGGTGCGAGCCCGCTCCGGCGGATCAAAAAAGATGCCGAAGCCGCCCTGGTGTGGGCAGCGCCTCACATCGGCTCAGGCATCGACATCATGACGTGAGGCGAGCCGCACCTCTCCTACGCGCGGAGAAGTGCGGCTCTACAAGGGTTACTGCTTCAGTTCGGCGTAGTCGCCCTTGGCGTCCCACTTGTAGACGACGTAGTCGATCGCCTTGATGTCGCCCTTGGCGTCGAAGGCCAGCTTGCCGAGGACGGTGTCCCATTCGCCGGCCTTGATCGTGTCCATCACCTTCTTGGTGTCGGTGGTGCCGGCCTTGGCGACGGCCTGCGACCAGACCTGGAACGCCGCATAGGTGTAGAGCGTGTAGCCCTCGGGATCGATGTTCTTGGCCTTGAAGCGGTCGACGATCGCCTTGGCGGTCGGCTTGTTGCGCGGGTCGGGGCCGAAGGTGAACAGCGTGCCTTCAGCAGCCGGGCCGGTGATTGAGGCGAACTCCTTGTCGTTGATAGCGTCGCCCGCCATCAGCACCGTCTTGAGGCCCTGGTCGCGCATCTGGCGCACGATGAGGCCGGCTTCCTGGTGATAGCCGCCCACGTAAACCAGATCGATATTGTCGCGCTTCAGGCGCGAGACGATAGCATTAAAATCCTTGTCACCCTTGTTGTAGCTCTCGAACATCTTCTCGGTGACGCCGGCTTTGTTCAGCGCCTTCCTGGTCTCGTCGGCGAGGCCTTTTCCATAGGTCGTCTTGTCGTTCAGGATCGCGATATTCTTGCCCTTGTAGTTCTTGGCAATGTACTCGCCGGCGACAAAACCCTGCTGGTCGTCGCGGCCGCAGACGCGTAGCACATTGGCGAGCTTGCGTTCGGTGAACAGCGGATTGGTCGAGCCCGGCGAGATCTGCAGCACATTGCCGTCGGCATAGGCTTCGGATGCCGGGATCGACGACGACGAACAATAGTGACCGGCGACGAACGGAATGCGCGCGCTGGCGAATTTCTCGGCGATCGAGCGCGCCTGCTTGGGATCGCAGGCGTCATCGCCGACCTGCAGCGCCAGCTTCTTGTTCAGCAGGCCGCCGGCGGCGTTGATATCGGCGACGGCGAGTTCGGCGCCATTCTTGAACTGGCGGCCGAAGGCAGATTCGCTGCCGGTCATCGATGATGCGACGGCGACAGGAATATCCTGTGCCAGTGCAACGGACGCCAGCGCAATCGAAGCACCCGCCGTCAGGCCGATGAGTTTGATGAATTTCATAGGAAGTCCCCGTGTTCCGTTCGAATGCAGACAAACGCGACGCCGTGACGGAATCGCGATTGGCGCATCATTCTACCTTCAGAATAGTGTCGATTGTTTGCATCGCGCTGCGCGTCATTTGATGAAGGATATCGATCCGTCAGCCGTGTCGGCCGCCTTCGAGATAGGCGGAACGGATCTCCGGGGCCTTCAGCAATTCGGCGCCGGTGCCCGAGAGGGTGATCAATCCATTGACCATGACATAGCCGCGATGGGCCAGACGCAGCGCGTGATTGGCGTTTTGCTCGACGATCAGCACCGTCAATCCGTCCTGCTTGTTGAGCACGCGGATTGCATCGAAAATCTGCTTGGCGATCAGCGGTGCCAGACCCAGCGAGGGTTCGTCGAGCAACAGCAGGCGCGGGCGGCTCATCAGTGCGCGGCCGATGGCCAGCATCTGCTGCTCGCCGCCGGACAGTGTGCCGCCGCGCTGGGTCATGCGCTCCTTGAGGCGCGGAAACAGCGCCAATACCTTGTCGAGGCTTTCAGCGCGTTCGGCCGGCGTGCTCTCATTGACGTCGGCGCCCATCTGCAGATTTTCCGCCACGCTCATACGCGGGAAAATCCGGCGGCCTTCGGGTGATTGCGCGATGCGCATGCGCGCGATCTCGTGGGTCGGTAGATCGGTGATATCAATGCCGTCATAGATGATTGCGCCAGCGCGCGCCCGCGGCTTGCCGAAGATCGTCATCATCAGTGTCGACTTGCCGGCGCCATTGGCACCGATCAGTGCGACGATCTCGCCGCGCTTGATGTCGAGATCGACGCCTTTCAGCGCTTCGATCTTGCCATAGGATGCGTGCAGGCCAGTGACGGCGAGCATGGGGGCGGCGCTCACGTCTCGCCCTCCATCACTGCGATAGCTTCTTCCTCGTCGGCACCGAGATAGGCGGCGATGACTTTGGGATTGTCGCGGATCTGCTGCGGCGTTCCGTCGGCGATCTTCACGCCGTAATCGAGCACGTTGATATGGTCGGAGATTTGCATCACGACGGACATGTCATGCTCGATGAGCAGGATCGAGGTGCCGTGCTCGGCGCGGATCTTCAGCAGCAACTCATTGAGCGCGGCGCTTTCGCGGGCATTGAGGCCGGCGGCGGGTTCGTCGAGGCAGAGCAGTGCAGGTTCGGTACACATCGCACGCGCGATTTCAAGGCGGCGCTGATCCCCATAAGGCAGGTTGCCGGCGGCATCGTCAGCGCGCTCCAGCAGGCCGATCTGATCGAGCCAGTAGCGCGCCAGGTCGATCGCAGCCTTCTCGGCGGCGCGATAGCTGGGCACGCCGAACAGGCCGAGAAGAGTGAAGCCAGAAGCGCGCATCAGCGTGTTGTGCTGCGCCACCATCAGGTTTTCCAGCGCGGTCATGCCGGGAAGCAGCCGGATATTCTGGAAGGTGCGCGCGACCTTGGCGATCTTCGAGATGCGGAAGTCGTTCAGCCGCTCCAGCCGCCATTCACCGTCGCTGTGGCGCAGCTTGATGGTGCCGGATGTGGGCTTGTAGAAGCCGGTGATGCAATTGAAGACGGTGGTCTTGCCGGCACCGTTGGGGCCGATCAGCGCTGTGATCTTGCCACGCTCGGCGGTGAAGGAGAGATCGTTGACGGCGACGATGCCACCGAAGCGCATCGTCAGATTTTCAACGCTGAGAATGTCGTTGATGTTCATCCGTGCCCCTCTTTGACGAGGTCGGACGAGATCACCGTGTTGCGTTCGAGAAAGACGGTTGGCGCGCGGTGGCCGATCAGGCCGCGCGGGCGCCAGATCATTAGCAGCACCATGGCGCCGCCGAACACCAGCATGCGGAATTGCTCAAGGCCTCTGAACAGTTCGAAGCCGCCGATCATCGCGAGCGCTGCGAGGGCGACGCCGAGTTGTGAGCCCATGCCGCCGAGCACGACGATGGCCAGTACCAGTGCGGATTCGTGGAAGGTGAAGGATTCCGGGCTGATGAAACCCTGACGGGTCGCAAAGAACGCGCCGGCGAAGCCGCCGAACATGGCGCCGGTGGCGAAGGCGGTGAGCTTCGTCGTCGTCGTATTGATGCCGAGCGCGCGGCAGGCGACTTCGTCTTCGCGCAGCGCCTCCCAGGCCCGGCCAATGGGTAGGCGGCGCAGGCGGATGGTGACCCAGTTGGTGAGCAGTGCGAGCGCGAGGATCAGATAGAACAGGAAGACGATGCGGTGGGTCGGCGAGAACTCGATGCCAAGGCGGTCAGCGAGGCCGTCATCGCCCGGCGTCAGCGGAATGCCGAACATGGTTGGACGCGGAATGCCGGAGATGCCGTTGGGACCACCGGTGAGAGTCTGCCAGTTGATGATGACGAGGCGGATGATCTCGCCAAAGGCCAGTGTAACGATGGCGAGGTAGTCGCCGCGCAGCCGCAGGACTGGAAAGCCGAGCAGCACACCGAAGAACGCCGCGAGGATACCGGCGAGTGGCAGGCAGATCCAGAACGACAGGCCGAAATTGGTGGCCAGCAGCGCGTAGGAATAGGCGCCGACGGCATAGAACGCGACATAGCCGAGATCGAGAAGACCGGCGAGGCCGACCACCACATTCAGACCCCAGCCAAGCATCACGTAGGTCAGCACGAGAATTCCGAGATCGAGGATGTAACGCTCGTCGTAGAAGATCACCGGGACGAGAAAGGTGAAGATCAACAGCGCCGGCACCAGCGCACGGCCGGCGAAGGAAAATACTTTCTGCGCCGATGGCGGCACGACGCGCACGGTGTCCACCGGTCCCCACCAGCGGCGCAGCAACTCCATCACGATACTGCCGCCGAACACCACGGCGACCATCGCGGCGAGATCGCCGAAGCGGGTCCACCAGGTCAGTTGCCCGTCGGAGCCGGCCTCGGTGCGGATGCCGATCATCAGCGAGAACAGCACCAGCGCCACCAGCGCGGAGATCACGGCCTTCTTGAGGATGAATGCGGCGTCCGGCCCGCGGGCAGTTTTAGCTTGTGATGCGTTTGCTGCCACTTGGATCCCGTCAGACTTTTTCGACTTCGGGACGGCCGAGCAGGCCGGTCGGCAGGAAGATCAGCACCACGATCAGAATCGAAAAGGCGGCGACGTCTTTGTATTCGGTCGAGAAGTAGGCGGCCCACAATGTCTCGATCAGGCCGATCAGCAAGCCGCCGAGCATGGCGCCAGGCAGCGAGCCGATGCCGCCAAGTACGGCGGCGGTGAACGCCTTGATGCCGGCGACGAAGCCCATGAAAAAATCGACCAGGCCGTAATAGAGCAGGTACATCATGCCCGCGACCGCAGCCAAGGCTGCGCCGATCACGAAGGTCATGGAGATGGTGCGGTCCACATCGACGCCGAGCAGTGACGCCATGGTCTGGTCCTGCTCGCAGGCGCGCATGTCGCGGCCGAGGCGCGTGCGCGCGACCAGCCAGGTGAACAGCGCCAGCAGCACGATGGTGGTGATGACGACGATGATCTGGATGTTGGACAAGCGTACGGCGAAACCGTCGGCACCTTCGTGCAGCGTGTAGCCGCCGGTGATGATCGGCGGCACCGGCTTGACGCGGGCGCCCTGTGCGACCTGCGAGAAATTGGTCAGCACGAAAGACATGCCGATCGCCGACAGCATAGGCGCAAGGCGGAAGGAGTGGCGCAGGGGACGATAGGCGATGCGCTCGATGGTCCAGCCATAGAGCGAGGTGATTGCCATCGAGACCAGAAGCACCAGCAGCAAGATCACCGGCACCGCGGTAAGGCCGATCGACACCAGGATGAGAAAAGTGATCAGCGCGATGAAGCCGCCGATCATGAAGATATCGCCATGGGCGAAATTGATCATGCCGACGATGCCGTAGACCATCGTGTAGCCGATCGCGATCAGGCCATAGATGGAGCCGAGCACGAGTCCGTTGATCAGTTGCTGGGCGAAATAATCCATGCGCTGCCGAATTCGAGTGAGGCGCCACCATGATCCGGCGTCGTTGTATCGTTTTCTAACAGCGGCCATTGGAGGCGGCAACAGGGGCCGGTGCGGCTAAAGTAGCCTGTACATGCTGTTTTTCGCGGCGATTGGCGTCCGTTCACTTGCGCCGCAGCGCACACAAATCCCCGCCTTATTTGCGGCTGTTCCGATGTCACAGTTGCGCCGTGCAACGGCCTTGCAATCATCACGCGGGAACCGAAACGAAGATCGGGGCTGCACGTTGTCGGGCGTTGAATGGTTCAACACAGGAGATTGAAGAATGTCCAATCAGAACCAGCAAAAGCCCGGTCAGCAGAAGCCAGGCCAGCAGAGCCAGAACCCCGGGCAGCAGGGCCAGAAGCCCGGTCAGCAGCAGGGCGGTGGAATGAAGCCCGACCACGAGCAGGACCCGGGCCGGCAGGGCCAGAGATAGGCCGTCAGGCAGACATCAATCGAGATTTGGGTCGTTCTCAGCACCCATGTGGAAGGCCCCGCCGAAAGGCGGGGCTTTTCGTTTGGCAAGTCCCGATCGTATTCCCCCGCCGTTATCCCGGCAATTTTCGAATTAAGGTTACCAATTGGTTTACATTGTCCGTCTGATTGAACGGGCGTTACGTCGGCGCAGGCGTGCGACTCCTGCGAGTCGCCGGCAGAGCGGTGGACGACGTGATGGATCAGAGCAGCGCAGACCAGACCGGAGCCCATCAGGGTGGAACTCTCCAGGCTGGCACGTTTCAGGCCGGTACGTTTCAGACTTGGCGGATCAGCACGTTCACGGGCGCGCTGATCGCCTGCTATTTCATCCCGACCTGGACGATCTTCGCGTTCCGCATCATGGTCTCGCCGATCCAGGGCTTCTATGAGCGGCCCAATATTTCGCTGGCGCTGTTTCTCAGCGACTACATGCAATTTTCCAGCATGGGCACGGTGCGCTATGCGTGGCTGCTCGCCGTCGGCAAGCTGACGGTGGTGGCTTTCTTCACGGTATTCCTGGTGTTCATCACACGCCCGAAAATCCGCAAGACGGGCGGCTGCGACGAGGCGTTGATGATGGCGCTTGGTATCGGTGGCGTGATCTCGTTCGCCAGTATGATGATGGCATCGAAAGTCGGCGAGATCGCTGCGATGCGGCTGCACATCACAGAATTGCTATTGCTGCTGGGCACAGCTGTGCTGATGGCGATCGAGCCGCCGCTGCGTCGCGCGGCGGCGCAGGAGCTTGATCCCGGGCAGCCGGGCAAGGCAGCTAACGACGCGCAGCTTTTGCAGAAGGTCGCCTAAATGGTGAGCCCGAGCTCCTTAATGATCGCGCCAGCTTCCTTGGTGGCGTGATTGGCCGCCGGTACGCCGCAATAGATCGCCTGCTGCAGCAGGATTTCCTTGATGTCGTCCGGTGTGAAGCCGCCTTCGGTGAGGGCGGCGCGCACATGCATGCGAAATTCGTCCCACTGGCCGAGCGCGAGCATAGTGCCGATCACCAATACGCGGCGCGTGCGGTCGTCGAAATGCGGCCGCGTCCAAATCTCGCCCCAGGCGTAGCGGCTGATCAGGTCGAGAAAATCCGCATTGAATGTGTTCTTGCCGGCGGCCGATTTGTCGACCCAGGCATTGCCGAGAACCTTGCGGCGTTTTGCGGTGCCTTCGGCGGCGCGCTGTTGCTCGTCCATCTTAGGTCTCCGTTCAGCGCTGTGTCAGGAAGCCGACTACGGCGTCGGTGAAGGCGTAAGGCTGTTCGACGTTCGAGATGTGTGCGGCATCCAGGAGCGTCATGCTGGCGCCGGGGATGTTGCTGCGGATCAGTTCACCAGCCGCAACCGGTGTTGCGTTGTCCTGACGGCCGGCGATCACCAGCGTTGGGCTTTTGATCTTGGGCAGCAGCGCGCGCTGATCGAGCGTGCTCAGCGCCTCGCAGGCAGCAAGATAGCCTTCGACCGGTGAGGCGATCAGCATCGCCTTCATCTTCGCGGTGGTCTCGGGCTCGCGCTCACGAAAGTCAGCGGTCAGCCAGCCGCCGATGACGGCATCGGCCACCGCTTTGAGGCCACCCTCGCGGACGGCCTTGATGCGGTTGTGCCAGTTGGTCGGATCCGGATAGTAGCAGCTGGTGTTGGCCAGGATGATCTTGTTGAAACGCTCAGGCGCGTTGGCGCCCAACCACTGGCCGACCATGCCACCCATCGACAACCCGCACCAATGGACCTTATCGATGTTGAGGTCGTCGAGGATCGCCAGCACGTCCTTGCCGTAGCGCTCCATCGAGGTCGGGCCGTTCATGCCGGACTTACCGTGGCCGCGCCGATCGTAGCGGATCACACGAAACAGCTTTGTCAGCGCCGGCATCTGCGGCTCCCACATCGCCATGGTGCAGCCAAGCGAGTTCGACATCATCAGCGTCGGCCCGCTGTCGCGGCCCTCCACGGAGACATTCAGCAGGCAGCCGTCGGCATCGATCATGGGCATGGTGTGTCTCCCGAGTTTCTTCTTAGCGGAGTGAGGCGAGCTGGCGGTCGATCAGGGCTTGCGAGACGCCCTGATAATCCATCGGCTCGAACAGTTTGGCGATCGCGGCAGCGCTGAGCTGCGCGTTGACCTTGGGATCGGCCGTGAGAATATCGCGCAGATGTTTCTTCTCGGCGACGGCGCGCTTGGTGGCGGCCTCGATCAGATGATGGGCGTCGCTCTTGCCGAGCTTTTCGGCGAGCGCAAAGGTCACGGCTTCCGCCATGATGAGGCCGTGGGTTTCATCGAGATTGAGGCGCATCCGCTCAACGTCGACCTCGAGCCCTTCGGCGATATCGACGATGGCGGCAAGGGCGCCCGATGTCACCAGCAGCAGCGTCGGCAGCGTCGGCCATTCGGCGTGCCACGGTCCGGCACTGCGCTCGTGATCCTGGATCTGCGCGGCAAAGATCGTTGCAGCCAGATTCGGCGCCATGGTCGCGGCGCCAAGCGCGGAGGCTGATGCCACGGGATTGCGCTTATGCGGCATTGTCGAGGAGCCGCCGCGGCCTTCACCGGAGGGTTCGAACGCTTCGCCGACATCGGTCTGCATCATCAGCGAGACGTCGCGAGCGATCTTGCCGCAACTGCCGGACAGGATCGCCAACACGGAAGCCACTTCGGCGATCCGGTCGCGATGGGTGTGCCACGGCGCATCGGGTAGCGGCAGCTGCAATTCCTTGGCGAGTTGCTCTGCAACGACGAGCCCCTTGTCGCCGAGCGCAGCAAGCGTGCCGGCAGCGCCGCCGAATTGCAGTGCGACGCCTTCGGCGCGCAATCGTTTCAGCCGCAGGCGCGAGCGGTGCAGTGCTGAGGCATATTCGGCGAGCTTCAGCCCGAATGGCATCGGCAGCGCGTGCTGCAGCCAGGTGCGGGCGACCACAGCGGTGTTGCGGTGCTTGACCGCAAGGGCTGCAAAGCCGGCGATGGCGCGGTCGAGATCCGCGAGCAGAGCGTCAATGGCGGCGCGTAGGCCGAGCATGGTGGCGCTGTCGATGACGTCCTGACTGGTGGCGCCCCAATGCACGTAGCGCGCAGCCTCGGTATCGGCCTTCGCCACTTTGGCAGTGAGCGTCTTGACCAGCGGAATGGCGAGGTTGCCGGACCGCGTGGCCGCATCGGCAAGTGCAGCGAGATCGAACTGGTCGGCTTTGCAGGCGGCCTCGATGGCCGCCACCGCGCTGGCGGGAATCACCCCGACTGCGGCCTCGGCCCGCGCCAGTGCGGCTTCGAAGTCCAGCATATGCTGCAAATGGGCGGTATCATCGCAAACCGCACGCATCGCGCGGCTCGACAACAAGGGTGCCAGCAGGGGGGACAGGGATGTGCTCATTTGTGCGGGACCCTAACCATTCCGGCGAGAGTCTGCCAATCCCCCGCAATCTTCTTGTCGCCGTCGCCTGTTGCACTGCGAATAGGCATCGCCCCATCTCGCCAGGCGGTCTTTCCTTTGCGCCGTCCGTGCATTACTTGGGATTGGGGGCAATCCCTTGGGGATGACAGCCTCAATTCCGGACGGCGACAAATTCAGGAGACAGACCCATGGCCATGACGATGAGCGGTGAAGTTCAGCTTGCCGCGCCCCGCGAAGTGGTATGGGGAAAGCTCAACGACCCCGCGGTGCTGAAGGCCTGTATCCCGGGCTGCGAAGAGCTCGAGACCACAGAGGAGGGCGGCTTCCGCGCCACCGCAAAGATCAAGGTCGGCCCGGTTTCCGCCCGCTTCAAGGGCAAGGTCACGCTGAGCGATCTCGATCCGCCCAACGGCTACAAGATCACTGGTGAAGGCGAGGGCGGCGTGGCCGGCTTTGCCAAGGGCGGCGCTGTCGTCGGCCTGACCGACAAGGATGGCGGCACGCTCCTGACCTACAATGTGGAAGCCCAGATCGGCGGCAAGTTGGCCCAGCTCGGTCAGCGCCTGATCAACGGTTCAGCCAAGAAGATCGCCGACGAGTTCTTCGCAAACTTCGCCAAAGCCGTTCAAGGCTAAAGTGCGGAGCGTCTGATAGCGGCGATCAAGTGTGCTTGATACCGCAGAAAAACACACCAGAGACCGTCCCGACTTGAGGTTGCTCATTGCCGGGATGGGCCATATTATGCATTTGGAATGATTTTAATGACCGTGTCGCCACGCAATGGGACGCGGACCAAGAGAGTGCATATGGCCAAAATCTCGATGATCGTGAACGGCAATCCCGTCACCGGCAATATCGATCCGCGCACATTGCTGGTGCAGTTTCTGCGTGAGAATCTGCGGCTCACCGGCACCCATGTGGGTTGCGACACGTCGCAATGCGGCGCCTGCGTTGTGCATCTCGACGGCAAGGCCGTGAAGTCCTGCACCACGCTCGCTGTCATGGCCGATGGCCACGAGGTGAAGACGATCGAAGGTCTCGCCGCCGATGGCGCGCCGCTGCATCCGATGCAGGAGGCGTTTCGCGAGCATCACGGTCTGCAGTGCGGCTTTTGCACTCCCGGCATGATCATGACCGCGGTGGACCTCGTGCATCGTAAGGGACATGATCTCAGCGATCACCTGATCCGCGAAGAACTCGAGGGCAATCTCTGTCGCTGCACCGGTTATCAGAACATCGTGGCGTCGATCGCAGCCGGCGCCAAGGCGATGGCGAAGTCCGATCTCGCATAACGACGCACAACGATAATCGCGCACCGCGAATCAGGGATCCCCACCCATGTACGAATTCAAATATCATCGTCCGTCGACCGTGCGGCAGGCCGCCAATCTCCTCATCAAGAACGAAGACGCCAAGCTGATCGCCGGCGGTCACACGCTGGTGCCGGTCATGAAGCAGCGTTTGGCGGCACCGCCGCATATCATCGATCTCTCGCATATCGAGGGTGTCGACGGCATCGAGATGAAGGGGCGTTCGCTGGTGATCGGCGCGCTCGCCAAGCATGCCGCTGTCGCGGCGTCGCCGATCGTTGGCGAAGCCATTCCGGCACTGGCCGAACTCGCCGGCCTGATCGGCGATCCCGCTGTGCGCCACAAGGGCACCATCGGTGGTTCGCTCGCCAATAACGATCCCACGGCGGACTATCCCGCAGCTGTAATGGCCCTCGGTGCCACCATCACCACCAACAAGCGCAAGCTGAAGCCGGAAGAGTTCTTCCAGGGCCTGTTCACCACGGCGCTGGAAGCGGACGAGATCATCACCAAGGTCTCGTTCCCGGTGCCGAAGAAGGCGGCCTATATCAAGTTCCGCAACCAGGCCTCGCGCTATGCACTTGTTGGGGTGTTCGTGGCGCGTCTGCCCTCGGGTGTGCGGGTCACGGTCACCGGTGCGGGCTCGGATGGTGTGTTCCGCGTCGAGGAGTTCGAGGCTGCATTGCAGAAGCGGTTCTCGCCAAAGGCGCTGGACGGGCTTACGGTGCCGGCCGAAGGCCTCAACAGCGATCTCCATGGCAGCGCCGAATATCGGGCGCATCTGATCGGCGTGCTGGCCAAGCGTGCGGTCGAAGCTGCCAACAACCGGGCCTGATATTTGTCAGGTCCGCACTTTTCCGGATTGGTTCTCTCATGACTAAGCCATCGGCGTTCCCCACTTCCGTCGATGGCATGCTGGAATTGCTGACATCGCGCGGCTATCTCGCCGAGCGTTCGCTGGCGACAGTCACCTATCTCTCGCTGAAAATGGGCCGGCCGCTGTTTCTCGAAGGCGAGGCCGGCGTCGGCAAGACCGAGATCGCCAAGGTGCTATCGGCAGCACTCGGCCGCAAGCTGATCCGGCTGCAGTGCTACGAAGGCCTCGACGTGTCTTCCGCGGTCTATGAGTGGAACAGCGCCTCGCAGATGATCGCGATCCGTCTGGCGGAAGCGGCCGGCGATACCGACCGCGATCAGCTGGCCAGCGACATCTTCGCCGAGCGCTACCTGATCAAGCGTCCGCTGCTGCAGGCGCTCGAGCCGGACGTCAACGGCGCGCCGGTGCTCCTGATCGACGAACTCGATCGTGCGGACGAGGCGTTCGAAGCCTATCTCCTCGAAATCCTCAGCGACTTTCAGGTGACCATTCCTGAACTCGGCACCGTGAAGGCGCCGGCGCCGCCCATCGTCATCGTCACATCGAACCGCACCCGCGAGATTCACGACGCGCTGAAGCGGCGCTGTCTGTATCACTGGGTCGACTATCCCAACGCCGAGCGCGAACTCGCCATCGTCAAGTCGCGGGTGCCGGGCATCTCCGCAAAGCTCTCGCAGCAGGTGGTGAGATTCGTGCAGGCACTGCGCGATCAGGATTTCTACAAGTCGCCGGGCGTTGCCGAGACTCTGGACTGGGCGACCGCGCTGACCGAACTCGACGCCCGCTCGCTGACGCCGCAGGTGGTGGGCGATACGCTGGGCGCGCTGTTGAAGTATCAGGACGATATCCAGCGCATGCAGGGCGATGCGCTGGCGAAGGTGATCAAGGAAGCGACGAGCGATTAACACTCGTCATTCCGGGGCGCGGGCGGCGATAGTCGAACGCGAACCCGGAATCCCGAAGTAGTTGAACACATCGAGGTTCCCCACCACTCCAATTGGAGTGGCTGAGGTTCGGTCGCGCAAGTGGCGCGCCCGCCCCGGAACGACGGAGTTAGGTTTGCCCATCGACCATCTCAACCCACCGACTGGCCAGATGGCAGATAATGTCATCGGCTTTGCGCGTGCGCTCCGCGCCGCCGGGCTGCCGGTCGGGCCGGGTGCGGTGATCGATGCGCTGAATGCCTTGCAGATGATCGAGATCGGCAAGCGCGCCGACGTTTTCACCACGCTGGAAGCGATCTTCGTCAAACGCCACGAGCATGCGTTGGTGTTTGCCCAGGCCTTCGATCTGTTTTTCCGTGCGGCCGACGAATGGAAGCAGATGCTGGATTCGGTGCCGCTGCCCGACGATGCCAAGCGCAAGCCGCCGCCGGCCTCGCGCCGCGTGCAGGAGGCGATGGCACAGCCGGCACAGGGCGCAGAACGCGAGGCACCGCAGGAGCAGGAGATCAGGCTATCGGTCTCCGACCGCGAGGTTTTGCAGAAGAAAGACTTTGCGCAGATGAGTGCAGCGGAGATCGCCGAGGTCACGCGCGCGATCGCCAATATGCGGCTGCCGCAAGCTGAACTGCGCACACGCCGCACTCAGCCGGACAAGCACGGCGCGCGGCTCGATCTGCGGCGCACGCTGCGCGGCAGCTTGCGTACGGGCGGCGACATCATCGATATCCGCAGGCTAGGCCTGATTGATAAGCCGGCGCCGATTGTCGCATTGCTCGATATCTCCGGCTCGATGAGTGAATATACCCGGCTGTTCCTGCACTTCCTTCATGCCATTACGGATGCCCGCAAGCGCGTCTCGGTCTTCCTGTTCGGCACCCGGCTGACCAATGTGACGCGGGCGCTGCGGTCGCGCGATCCCGACGAGGCGCTGGCCTCGTGCTCGGCCTCGGTGGAAGACTGGGCCGGCGGTACGCGCATTTCCGCGTCGCTGCATAATTTCAACAAGCTGTGGGGACGCCGCGTACTCGGCCAGGGCGCCATCGTGCTGCTAATTTCCGACGGTTTGGAGCGGGAGGCGGATTCCCAACTGGCCTTCGAGATGGACCGGCTGCATCGCTCCTGCCGGCGGCTGATCTGGCTCAACCCGCTATTGCGCTTCGACGGGTTCGAACCGAAAGCGCAGGGCATCAAAATGATGCTCCCGCACGTTGACGAATTCCGCCCGGTGCATAATTTGAGTTCGATCGACGGACTGATCAAGGCGCTGTCATCGGCGCCCCCGGTCCATCACCGCAGCCTGATCCGGCCCGCAGCTTAAGAGAGGCTTCCATGCTCAATCGCGATGAAGACATCCTGCAGGCCGCCGAGGCGTGGCAGAAGGCCGGACACGGCGTGGCGCTGGCCACCGTGGTTGAGACCTGGGGTTCGGCGCCGCGCCCCGCAGGCTCGAATCTCGTCATCAATGACGATGGCACCTTCCTGGGCTCGGTCTCCGGCGGTTGCGTTGAAGGCGCCGTGGTCACCGAGGCGCTCGATGTGATTGCGAGTGGCGAGCCCAAATTGCTCGAATTCGGCGTGGCCGACGAGACCGCCTGGAATGTCGGCCTGTCCTGCGGCGGCACCATTCGTGTGTTCGTCGAGAAGGTCGGTCAGTCGTGAAGGCCGAGACACTTGCCACCCTGAACATGGAACGCGCCGCTCGGCGCCCCGTTGTTTTGATCACCGATATATCCGATGGAACACAACGCCTGGTGAAGGCTGCCGATTTCGGCGCCGATCCGCTGCATGCCGAGCTCGAGAAGCAGTTGCGCATGGGCAAGAGCGCCATGGTCGAGGCCGACGGCAAGAAGCTGTTCCTGAATGTCTACGCGCCCACTGCACGGCTCGTGATCATCGGCGCTGTCCATATCAGCCAGGCTTTGGCGCCGCTGGCGCGGTCGCTGGATTACGATGTGACGGTGGTCGATCCGCGCACAGCCTTTGCCAGCGCAGAGCGTTTTCCGGACGTGAAGTTGATCGCTGAATGGCCCGAAGAGGCGCTGCCGGGCCTCAACATCGATCACTACACGGCCTTCGTTGCGGTGACCCATGATCCGAAGATCGACGATCCAGCGCTGCTGCACGCGTTCGAGAAGAACTGCTTCTATATCGGCGCGCTGGGCTCGCGAAAGACTCACGCCAAGCGCGGCGACCGGATGAAGGCGCAGGGCGTCAGCGCGGCTGACTTCGCGCGGATCAAAGCGCCGATCGGTCTCAATATCGGTGCTGTTTCGCCATCGGAGATCGCGGTTTCGATCATGGCCGAGATCACCGCCGAATTGCGGATGCCCAAGACGATACCCGCGGAATTGTCCAAAGTGAGCAACCCATGAAGTTCGGTCCCGCCAGTCCGGCGGATGCACTTGGCGGCGTGACCGTCCATACGCTGCGTCAGGGTTCGCTCGTTCTCAAGAAGGGCACCACTATCGGTCCCGATGAAGTCGCCGCGCTGACCGGCGCGGGGGTCAAGGACGTGGTCGTCGTGCGTCTCGAGGACGGTGATGTGTCCGAAGACGTCGCTGCAGCCAGTATCGCGCGGGCGGTGGCGGGCGAGGGCGTTAATGTCGAGCGTGCCTTCACGGGCCGCGCCAATCTGTTTGCGGGGACGCCGGGCGTGCTGGTCGTCGATCGCGCCATCGTCGATCGCATCAATGCGGTCGATGAAGCGATCACCTTTGCAACGCTCGCGGCCTACAAGCCGGTGGTCGAAGGCGAGATGATCGCGACCGTCAAGCTGATCCCGTTCGGCGTCGCCGGTACACTGCGCGACGCGGCCGTCCAGGCTGCCTCGGGCGGCGCAATGAGAATCGCGCCTTACACGGTCAAGAAAGTCGGCATCGTCTCGACGCTGTTGCCGGGGCTGTCGCCGAAGGTGATCGACAAGACGCTGCGTGTGACCGAAGAGCGCCTTGCGCCTGCTGGTGCGAAGATCATCGCCGAGCGCCGCGTGTCGCACGACGAGAAAGTGCTGGCGAAGACAATCAGGGAATTGCTCGGGCTCGGCGCCGAGCTGGTGATCGTGTTCGGTGCCTCGGCCATTGCCGACCGCCGTGATGTCATCCCGTCGGCGATCGAGCAAATCGGCGGCGCCATCGAGCATTTCGGCATGCCGGTCGATCCTGGCAATCTGCTGCTGATCGGCAGGGCGGGCAACGTGCCGGTGCTGGGTGCGCCGGGCTGCGCGCGCTCCCCAGTCGAGAACGGCTTCGATTGGGTGTTGATGCGGCTGCTGGCCGGTCTCAAGGTGACCCGCACCGATCTCACCGGTATGGGCGTCGGCGGTCTGCTGATGGAAATCGTCACCAGGCCGCAACCGCGCGTGCCCGTTGGCAGCGACGGCAACAGCAATGTCGCGGCGGTCGTTCTGGCTGCGGGCCGCTCGACCCGAATGGGCGGGCCGAACAAGCTGCTCGCCGAACTCAACGGCAAGGCATTGGTCCGGATCGTCGCCGAACAGGCGATCGCATCGAAAGCGTCGAGCGTAACGGTGGTGACAGGTCATCAGGCGCCAGAGGTCGAGAAGGCGCTGGCCGGACTCAAAGTCACGTTCGTCTACAACCCTGATTTTGCCGATGGCCTTGCCAGTTCGGTGAAAGCCGGCATCGCGGCAGTCCCGGCCGATGCCAATGGAGCTGCGGTTTGTCTTGGCGACATGCCGCTGATCGATGCCCGCTTGATCGACCGGTTGATCGAATCCTTCGCGCCGGATCGCGGCAACCTCATCGTTGTCCCTGTGAGCGACGGCCGGCGCGGTAATCCCGTGTTGTGGTCTCGGCGCTTCTTCAACGAGTTGATGACGCTGGACGGCGATATCGGCGCGCGGCACCTGATCATGAAGCACGCCGAAGCCGTGGCCGACGTGGCGGTCGAAGGTCACGGGGCCTTCCTCGATATCGATACACCGCAGGCGCTGGAAGACGCGCGGAGCGGCTAACACATGGCGCATGCGGCGGGCCACCGCATTGCACTTTCGTTCACCAAGTTGAAACGCCCTTCCTTTAGCGTCTGCCTCGATCGACCTCGGGGGAGGGGAAATTGTCACTGTTTGTTGCCGCGCGTCGTCGCGCGATTCTCGCCGTTGCCTTGTTGATGAGCGTCGGTGCCATGGACGTGGCTTCGGCCGCTGGTGCCCTCGCCGTGGGCAAGTGCGGTGCCTATGGTCAGGCATTCGACTACCCGGCACAGGGGGCGGCGCTGGCGGCCGCTAAGAAGCAGTGCAAGGGCGAATGCACGACCGTAACGATGAACCGCGCCTGTGCAGCCTTCGCCGTCGATATGAAGAACCCCTGCGGCGCACACGGCTATGCCGTGGCGCCCCGTATTTCGAGTTCGCTGAATCAGGCGACCAAGAAATGCTATGACTACGGCGGTAAGGAATGCGTTATCCGCGCCTGGGCCTGCGACGCCAAGGGCTAGAGCTCCCTGACAAATATCTCGTTCAATGGGCCTGCGGCAGCTAGACTGCTGCAATGATTCAATTTTTCCGGACACTTCTGAAGTCTGCCGCCGACGCCGATCCGTCCGTTCGCGAATTTCGCAAGGCGCTGAGCCGCGAGATGCTGTTGACCGAACGGTTGCGGGTCAAGACGGTCATTGGCACCGTGGTGATCGTGACGCTGTCGCTGTCCATCGCCTATCTGGTGGCGCCGTCGAGCTTCGCGCGCATATCCAATGGCCAGTTCGATCTTAAATCGTCTTTTATGATCACGGGCCCGCTGCTGCTGTTCGAATTCTTCGTTCTTTACAAGATCAATCAGCGCATCGCCGCAGGGCAGGATATTGCGCAGGGGCGGCGCTATCTGAGCGCACTCATCGAGACCAGCATTCCAACGGCTGCACTGCATCTCCATATGGGCTGGATGGGGCCGGCGGCGGCGTTGGCATTTGCGGCGCCTTTGTCCTATTTCATCTTCATCATTCTATCCACGCTTCGGCTCGATTTCTGGCTGTCGACATTTACCGGCTTTGTCGCGGCCGCCCAGATGCTCGCGCTGGCCATGCTGTATCATCCGGTGCAATTCGCCTCGGAACCGGCACCGGATTTTGCGTTTCAGCTTATCCGCAGCGCCATGGTCTTGCTCTGCGGTATTCTTGCAGGCGCGGTCGGCTTGCAACTCCGTCGCCAGTTCGAGGCGAGCATCGCGGCAACTTCGGCGCGCGATCGTGTCACCAATCTGTTCGGTCAGCATGTCTCGCCGCAGGTTGTGGAGCAGTTGCTGGCGTCGGGAACGAGCTCTACGACCGAGATGCGTCAGGTCGCGGTGATGTTCGTCGATATCCGTAACTTTACCGCAGCGACCCGTGTGCATTCGCCCCGCGAGGTGGTGGATCGGCTCGACGAGACCTTTGCTCTATTGGTCGACGTGCTGGATCGACATTCCGGGATCGTGAACAAGTTTCTCGGTGACGGATTTCTCGCGCTGTTCGGAGCGCCCATTGAGGATCCGAATGCGGCGCATTGCGCCGTACAAGCGGCACGCGAGATGCTCATAGCTGTCGACAAAAGCAATCGGGACAGTGAATGGCCTCTGCGCATCGGCATCGGGCTTCATATTGGGGCCGTGATTGCCGGCAACGTTGGCTCCCCGCGCCGCAAGGAATACACCGTCATCGGCGATACCGTGAACTTCGCGGCCCGGCTTGAGGCGCTCAACAAACAGTTCGGCTCGCAACTGCTGATCTCTGCTTCCATACGCGATGCCTTGGGCGACACTTGCAGCGACGCGGAGCTGCTCGGCGATGTGCCGATCCGCGGCTATGACCTGCCGCAAGCTATCTGGCGCTTGGGCTGAGTGCTGCGTCAGTTCTCGAAGAATGGCGCCCGGGGCGGTCGCATGACCATGCCGAAGCGCGCATAGACTCCCTGGCGCTCGAAATTGTCCCGCACGTGTCCCGCGGCGAATGACCATTCGTAGGGGCCGGTGCGCAAGCCAGTCAGATGGCCGCCGATCCGGGTCTGCTGGCTGAAATAGTCGTTCGACAGTGCGGCCTCCGGGCCGATCCAGAACAAATCGAACAGGCGCCAGCCGGCTGCAATGCGCGTGGTATAGCCAGTATCGATGGTCGTGCCTGAGATGGCATATTGCAGCATCAGCTCGCGTGTCGGCTCCCACCAGACGTCCATCGTGCCCCGCGCGCCGAGCATCGCGCGAAGCCGGGAGCGGTGCTGCTCGTGGTAGAAATAGTCGGCTTCCATATCGAGGCCAGCCAATAGCTGAACTTCCAGATTGCCGCTTCGGATGAGGTAGCCCGGCAGGATCGCTGCGCGGCTGATCTGGGTGTAGTCTGAGCGCGTGCCTGTTGTGTAGCGTTCGAGGTTTTCCGACAGAAAGAAACGCAGAATGAAACCGTCCTTGTTAAGGCCGGCGGGAGCCCATTGCAGCCCCAAATAGGCACCAAGGCTCCAATGCGACGCGTCCACGCCGCCGAAATACATCAGGCGGTCCGGCATGCCTCCGGAGAGAAAATCGAAGGCGCGCCGTTTTTTGGTACGCGTGTCGAACAGGGACGACCAAAAGCTCGATGAGCCGGATGCCGGCTCGATCGTCGTATCGATCTCGCCGACATCCTGAGCCGAGGCTACGCCGCAGGAATATGCGGCCGCTGCAACGCATAATGCGCGTAACGCCAGTCCCCAACGCATCGAGCCCCCACCCAACGCAACAGAAACACAACATAAAAATACAACTTAAGGTAGATTATCTTGGGGATAAGCCTACGTCCAGTGTGGATAAGTAATAATCTGAAAAAATCTGCTGTGAGATCGTCGCGCGGCTTCAAAGCTGCGACGGCAGCAGGTTCTGAACCTTGGCACCTTCGCGCTCCTCGATGATCTCGGCGATCCAGCGCCGATGGCAGTGTTCGTGGTCGCGCTCGTAGCAGAGGATGCAGACCGGTCCGGACTTCGTCACCAGCGCCGCCAGCTCATCCATCTCCTCCCGTGCCTGCGGTGTCTTGAGGTGAGCCATATAGATCTTTTCGAGCGCTGCGAGCTTGCCGCTGCGTGCGGCTTCGCGGCCGTCCTTGGGCGTACCCAGTCCGCGCAGATGGATGTAGCCGATGCCGCGCTCGTCGAGGCCGGCGGCGAGTTGGTTCTTGGAGAAACCCGGCCGCCGCGACGCGGCGACGGCACGCACATCGACCAGCAGCTTGACGCCGGCATTTTGCAGTTCATCGAGCACGGCTTTCGCTGGCGTCTGCTCGTAACCGACGGTGAAGAGTTGAGGCGCTTTTCGGGCCATGTGAGCATCCCCGTGATCGACGAATGATTGGCACAATGTCGCGGCAGGCCGCGAGGCGTTGCTCCCATTTGCAACATGGCACATAGTCAACTCAACAAACTCCGCCAGTTCAATGGCTGATATCACCGGGGGAATAATGGTTCGCATGGTTGGTGCGTTAGGCGTAATCGCGCTCGCGCTTGTGTCGTTTCAGTCCACATCTCTGGCGCAAGGCGCATATCCGGATCGTCCGGTCAGAATTATCGTGCCGATCGCGCCCGGCGGCAGCTACGATCTGGTCGGGCGGCATCTCGCCGACGCGCTGGCGAAGCGAACGGGGCAGGCGTTCTTTGTCGAGAACAAGCCAGGAGCGGGCACTGTCGTGGGCACGCAGGCTGCGGCCCAGAGCGAGGCCGACGGCTATACGCTGATGGTCGGCGGCCTTTCCAACATGGCCTTCAACTCCGCGCTCTACGCCAAGCTTGCCTATGATCCGCTGAAGGATTTCGTGCCGGTCGCGCTGGTCTACAAGTTTGGCTACATCATGGTTGGCCGCAAGGATCTGCCGCAGCAGACGCCGAAGGAGATCGTCGCGGCCGCATTGGACAAGCCGGGGTCGATCACTGTGGCGACGGCCGGCGTCGGGACCGGCCAGCAATTGGTGGCCGCGGCCTTCATGAAGTCTGCCGGCGTCAAGCTGCAGGAGGTGCCTTACAGGGGATCTCCACCGGCCTTCGCCGATTTGCTGGCGGGGCGTATCGATCTGTTCTTCGATTCGATTGCTGCCGGGCTGCCTTATGTGCAGACGGGGCAGGTGAGGGGCATCGCGGTGCTGTCGTCGAAGCGGAGCCCGCTGGCGCCTGACGTGCCGACCATGTCCGAAGCGGGCGTGCCCGGCTTCGACGTGGATTCATGGCTGGGCATTTTCGTGCCGGCAAAAACGCCGCCTCCGGTAATCGCAAAACTCCGCCAGGACATTCGGGCGGTGTTGCCCGATCTGAAGGAGCGGTTCGAGAAAAGCGGCGGTGAGCCCTGGGATATGCCCGACGACAAGCTCAACGGCTTCATCGCATCAGAACATGCGACCTGGACAAAACTGATCCGCGAGGCCGGCATCAAGCTCGATTGAGTAATGCTGGCGGGCGCTACGTCACCCGCTCGATCAACGCCATGGCACCGTGTGGTGCACGCACCTTGGCCTCGTGGATCACATAGGCGAACACGTCGCGTGGCTGCTTCTTGACCTTGGCGTCGTCGACGCGCGGTAGGTCGGTTGGCTCGCCGCCGCCGGCCCAGGTCTCGAAACGTTTGGCCCAGGCATCCAGCGCCTTCGGTGGATAGGCAGTCTTGATGCTGTCCTCACCCTTCTGCAAACGCAGATAGACGAAGTCGCCGGTGACATCGGCAATGGCCGGGTAGGTGGCGTGTTCGGAGAATACCACGGGGATCTTGAACTGTCGTAGCAGCGCAATGAAGGCCGGCACGCAGAAACTGTCGTGGCGGACCTCGACCACATGGCGCAGCTTGCGCCCACCGAGCTCGGTCGGCAACAATTCGAGAAACTTCCCGAAATCGGCTTCGTCGAATTTCTTGGTTGGCGCGAATTGCCACAGAACGGGGCCGAGCTTGTCGCCGAGTTCGAGCACGCCGGAATCATAGAACCGGTTCACGCTCTCGCCGGCTTCGGCGAGCACCCGGCGATTGGTTGCGAAGCGGGGGCCCTTGAGCGAGAATACGAAATCTTCCGGCACCTCGCGCGCCCATTTGCGAAAGCTCTCCGGCTTCTGCGAGCCGTAGAAGGTCCCGTTGATCTCGATCGAGGTCAGCTTGGACGCGGCATAGCTGAGCTCCTTCGCTTGCGTGAGTTTCTCCGGATAGAACACCCCGCGCCACGGCGCGAAAGTCCAACCGCCGATGCCGATACGGATTTGTCCGGATTTCGCAACCATTGTGAGGCCGATCCTTTCAGTATTCGCCGTGTTACTCAGTGCCGCGCCGGCAGCACCGGCTTGGTTACGCCCTCCACGCCGGTCAGCACCAGCATCGTCAGCAGTGCATTCTGCGGCCCGATATAAGCGTCGACGGGCTTGTACCATTCATTGCGCGAATGCCAGTTGCCGCCCTGGCCGCCGCCGCCGATGGTCACCGCAGGGATGCCGAGCGACATCGCGAGATTGGAGTCCGTGCTGGAGCCGGCAAAGGTGACATGGGGCGCGCGGGTCAGCGCGGTCACGGCGCGCGCGGTCGCCTGCACGAGGGGAGAGTCCTCTGCGACAACGCCCGCCGGGCGGTCGCCAATCAGTTTGATCTCGACAGTGATCTTGTCCGATCCCCAGCGTTTGTTTTCTTCACCAACTGCGTCCTTCACCTGATCGAGAAGCCTCGCTTCGAGTTTCAACAGTTCTTCGGTCGAATTCGATCGCATGTCGATCGTCATGCGGGCTTCGGCTGCGATGGCGTTGACGGATGTGCCGCCACTTACCGTTCCGACTGTGAAAGTGGTTTTCGGATCCGAGGGTGTCTGCAGCTCCGAGATTTTCGCGACCGCGCGACCCAGCGCATGGGTCGCGCTCGGCAGGCCGAATTCCTGAAAACTGTGACCGCCCGGACCCTTGAAGATCATCTCGTAGCGGTGGCTTCCGGTTCCCTGGTTGACGATGCGCGTGACGCCGAGGCCGTCGATCGAGATGAAGCCGTCGATGTCCTTGTTGTCGCGAAACAGGGCTTTGACGCCGCGCAGATTGCCCAGCTCTTCTTCGCCGACGCTGGCGACGAACATGACGTCCCCGACCGTCGCGATCTGCTGGGTGTTGAGGGTCTGCATCAAAGACAGCAAGGCCGCGAGCCCACGGGCATCGTCACCGATCCCCGGCGCCAGATAGACGCCGTCCTTTTCCTTCACCGTGACGTCGGTCCCCTCGGGAAAGACAGTGTCCTGATGTGCGGAGATGACCAGCTTCGGCGTTCCGGCGGTGCCCTTGCGCCGGGCGGTCACATTGCCCTCGGCGTCGATCACGGCGTCCTTGAAGCCCAGTTCCTGAAACCGTGACAGAATATAGTTGCCGCGCAGATTCTCCTTGAACGGAGGCGCGGGAATTTCGGTGATCCGGATCTGCTCTTTCAGGGTGCGGGCATCGTCGGCCTTGATG
This sequence comes from Tardiphaga sp. 37S4, assembly GCF_021044645.1. NCBI lineage: Bacteria > Pseudomonadati > Pseudomonadota > Alphaproteobacteria > Hyphomicrobiales > Nitrobacteraceae > Tardiphaga > Tardiphaga sp. 37S4. The sequence goes on from NZ_CP088008.1 coordinate 1,463,317, forward strand.
GCATCGAGCGCAGCCATGACGCGCGAATCGGACAGCACCGTCGTCGTGACGGTATCAATTGTCTGCGCGGTGACATGGCTGGCGCCGAAGGATGCCAGCGTCAGCGATGCAGCGAATAGGCATGGTCCGAGCGAGCGTCGCATGGCATCTCCGATTATCATGCGCGGAGACGATTGTGGTCGCGGTTCAGGAGGGCTTCCGCCTCGAGAAAACCGCGCGAACGCGCCGCTGTTGACCAGGGTAAGGTAGCGGGCACCCGCGAGACTGGCTATAGCTCGCCAGCAACAGAATGGTGCCAGGGTGCGGTGTTTGCGGCCGGTGCGGCGTTGAACGCAGTCCCGGGACCCCCTTGCGGAACGTCTCCAGCATCCCTATTTTGTTTCCAACGGCGACGATGATGCTTAATAGCTCCGGCGCTGGGACGACCTTGAATAGCTTGGTGCGCCGGATGTACGTGCGCCTGTTGTTCGGGGTCGTTGGCATTTTTGGGCCACTTTTGGCCATTCCCCCTCTGATGGCTTGTTCCGGCACCAGTTAAGGCCTCGCCGTTCCCTGTCCGCCTTGGCATGGTCCGGCGCGGCAGATATATGCTGGCGCCATGAACGAAGCCATCAGACCGGGGCCCGGACAGATATTGCAGGCGGGCGCTCCGCTGCAGCTGTCCGTTGTCGTCCCCACTTTCAACGAGCGCGGCAATGTCGCCACCCTGGTGCAGCGGTTGGACGCGGCGCTGGTCGGCATTTCCTGGGAAGTCATTTTCGTCGACGACAATTCGCCGGACGGCACGGCCGACGCGGTCCGTGAGCTGGCGCGGGGTGACTCGCGTGTCCGCTGCATCCGCCGCATCGGCCGGCGCGGCCTGTCAGGCGCCTGTATCGAAGGTATGCTGGCCTCCAGCGCGCCCTGCGCGGCGGTGATCGACGGCGACTTGCAACACGATGAGACCCAGCTCGGCAAGATGCTTGGTCTGATCGAAAGCGGCGCCGCCGAACTGGTGATCGGCAGCCGCTATATCGAGGGCGGCAGTGCCGACAGTTTCAACCAGCAGCGCCTCGGCGCCAGTAAATTCGCCACTGCTGTCGCGCAACGCGTATTGCGCGTGAAGATCGCGGATCCGATGAGCGGCTTCTTCATGATCCGCCGCGATCGCTTCGAACAACTGGCGCCGAAACTCTCAACGCAGGGCTTCAAGATCCTGCTCGATGTTGTCGCGACGGCAGAAGGCGATCTTCGTGTCATCGAGGTGCCCTACACCTTCGGCTCACGCCTGCATGGTGAGAGCAAGCTCGATTCCATGGTGGCGCTCGACTTCCTGGGCCTGGTGCTGGCGAAGCTGACCAACGATACCGTGTCGCTGCGCTTCCTGCTGTTTGCTATGGTCGGCTCGATCGGCCTGTTCGTGCATTTCGCCGTGTTGTTCGTCACGCTGGAAGTTTTCGATCCGCCATTCGCAGAGGCGCAGGCCATTGCGGCGTTTTGCGCGATGACCGGCAACTTCCTGCTCAACAATTTCCTGACCTATCGCGACCAGCGTTTGAAAGGTTTCGGCATCCTGCGTGGTCTGGCGATCTTCTACGTGGTCTGCAGCGTGGGTCTGCTCGCCAATGTCGGCGTGGCTTGGTCGGTCTTCGACCAGGAGCCGATCTGGTGGCTGGCGGGTGCTTCCGGCGCGCTGATGGGCGTGGTCTGGAACTACGCGATGTCGGGCCTGTTCGTGTGGCGGAAACGGTGATCGCTGGATGACCGCGCAGGAACTGCGGCTGGTTCGCGGCACTGCGGCCGTGGTCGTCGGTCTGGTGCTGCTGCGGCTCGCGGCGGCCGCATGGACGCCGCTGACCTTCGACGAAGCCTATTACTGGATGTGGTCGAAACATCTGGCGGGCGGTTACTACGATCACCCGCCGATGGTCGCAGTGGTGATCCGGCTCGGCACCATGATCGCGGGCGATACCGAATTCGGTGTACGTGTCGTCTCGGTCCTGCTGGCACTGCCGATGAGCTGGGCGGTGTATCGCACGGCCGAGCTGCTGTTCGGCGGTCGACGGACCGCGTCAACGGCGGTGATCCTGCTCAACGCGACGATGATCACGTCGGTCGGGTTGATGATCGTCACGCCGGACGCGCCGGTGCTGGTCGCCTCGAGTTTCGTGTTGTTGGCGCTGGCCCAGGTGCTGGCCACCGGGCAGGGCGCGTGGTGGCTCGCGGTGGGCTTGGCTGTCGGCGTAGCGCTACTATCGAAATATACCGCGCTGTTTTTCGGGCCGGCGATCCTGATCTGGCTCATTGCCGTACCGAAGATGCGGCGCTGGCTGATCTCGCCATGGCCCTATCTCGGCGGTCTGGTAGCGCTCGCGGTGTTCTCGCCGGTGCTGTTCTGGAATGCCGAACATGGCTGGGTGTCTTTCATCAAGCAGCTCGGACGCGCCCGGATCGATCACTTCAATCCGGCCTTCATCGCCGAACTGATTCCGACCCAATTCGCCTTCGCGACACCGCTGGTATTCATTCTCGGCGTGATGGGCCTCTATGCCCTGGCCGTCCGCAGGCCCGGAGCGTGGCCGGCGCGGGTGCTGCTGAATGCGATGTTCTGGGTCATCGTGCTGTATTTCGGCTGGCATGCGCTGCACAGCCGCGTCGAAGCCAACTGGTTCGCGCCAGTCTATCCGACGCTGGCCATCATTGCTGCCGTCGCGGCAACCATCGTGCAATGGAAGCCTCGCGAGCAGCGCACGGTGGATTTCTGCCTGCGCTGGGCGGGGCCGACCGGCGTCGTCATGTTCACGGCACTGGTGGTGCAGGCCAATACGGGTCTGCTGTCCGGCTACAAGCGTGATGCGACAGTACGCAGCATCGGCGTGGGTTTTGTCGAACTGGCGGCCGACGTCGAGGCGGTTCGCGTCCGTGTCGGGGCCACATGCGTGGTGGCGCCCGATTACGGCACCACGGGATGGCTGACCTTCTATCTGCCGAAGGGGACCTGTGTCTTCCAGCGCACCCAGCGGATTCGCTGGGTGAACATGCCGGAGCCGACTGCAGAGCAGCTATCCGGCAACCTTTTGCTGGTGGGTGAGCAAAATGCTGCGGCCAATCCGGAATGGCGGGCGGCTTTTGCGAATATCGAGAAAGTGGCTGACCTCAAACGCAAACGTGGCCCGCTGGTCGTGGAGAATGTCGAGCTGAATCTGCTGGAAGGCGCGAAAGGCGATGTACTGGACCGTTCGCCGCCACCCGAGATGCTGCCGCGCTAGGAGGCGCGACCACCATGCGCTTGATAGCGCGATGGTGGTCGGCTGTCGCGTTCATGGCGCAAAGTGATAGTTCACGCCGATCTTGCCGAGCTGCATGGTCTGGGCAATATCGGCATTCAGATAATAAGGGCCGACCATCGGAGGGGCATTGATCACGCCTTCGAGGCTCGCATTGTCGTGGCCGAAGCCGATGTAGTTGTACTCCGCCTTGACGGACCAGTTTGGCGCGAAGCCGTATTCCACGCCGGCACCGACCACGTAACCGGTGTGAAGGCGGGATCCGTCGAGATTTGCGTATTGTGGACCCGACGACAGTGATATGGCGTGATGATCCCCGGCGAGGGCGACGCCGCCCTTGAGATAGGTCAGCCAGCGCTCGTTGGTCACCATGCCGATACGTGCGGTGGCCATTGCGAGCCATTCGGTGCGCGAGCGCATATCGAGATTGTTATCAAAATTGGTGCGAGTACCGCCGCCGATATTGCCGCCGACCAGTTCACCTTCAACACCCATGACGATCACCCCGAGCTGCACATTGGCGCCGATCTGGCCGCCGCCAAAGCCTCCGGTCATCGAGAACTTCCCATCGGGCGTGTAGTCGCGCCAGTCGCCGTGTCCCGATCCGTAGCCTGCCTGCGCACCGAGATAGAGCCCGGTCCAATTGAATCCTGACTGTGCGTATTGCAGCGGCGGGATCGGTTTGGCGGCATCGGGAGCGCCGAACTGGTAATTCGCGCCGAGCTTGATGAGATGCAGCGTCTGCTTGGTCGAAGCCGTGGAGGCGATCGGCCCGGTGGAGGCCCGCGTGCCGCTGAAATCGAACTCGTGGTCGGGGAAGCCGATGAAATTATACTCGCCGCGCAGCGACCAGTTGTTGGCAAGCGCATATTCCATGCCGGCGCCGACGATCCAACCCCGCCGTGTCTCGCTGCCGGACAGTGTAAGCCGGTCCGGCCCCGGCACCGAAACCTGAACGTCGTAGCCGTGATCTTCATTGGCCCAGGCGAAGCCGCCCTTGGCGTAAGTGAGCCAGCGGCCATTGGCGAAGCCAACGCGTCCGGTCACGGTCGATAGCCAGTTGATTTGCGACGTCTGGGACAGGGTGGCCTGGTTCAGAACGCTCACCGTGCGATTGCCCTTGATGCCGCTAAAGCTGATGTCGGCCTCGATGCCGAGTAGCAGATTGCCGATCTGTTGATTGTAGCCGGCCTGAATGCCGCCCAGCGCGCCGTCGGTCCGGATATTCAGGATCTGCCATTCGGTCCCGCCGAGACCATAACCGGCATGAACGCCGGCATAAAAGCCGGTCCAGTTATAGGCGGGATCGATGGCGGAGGCCTTGGTATAGGCGCGGGCCGGCACGTCTGCGGCGATGGCGACATTGCCGAGGCTGAGGATGCCGATGGTGCCGAGGAGAAGCTGTTTCATGTCGTTTCCTTGCAGGTGCGCTGGCGGCCCTCGAGGAATCGGAGCTGCTTCGCGCGTCATTTCGGCAGCGACCATGTATAAAAATACCGCTCTCGTCGTGGTCGTAAGCGCGTGACTTGTGCTGGATCGCGCTCTTGGCGTCGCATTGTGAGCGGCTGTCGCCGCTCGGTCTCACCTGGAAGTACTACTGGGGAACGCGATCTTGGGACCACACGACGACCACCGGCCAACGACTTATGGGTCACCATCGGGGCGCAGTGCGCCGCTATGGTTTCGAAAGACGATAAATTATCGTCGTCGGCGTTGAACCAAAGTCAGGGGTCCGGACGACCTATCTCCGCACACATTGAAATGGGCGGTGATTGGGAACATGGAAAACACAAATCTCGCATTCAGCAGCCACTCCGACTTTGGATCCGACCGTGCCAAGGTGCACAGCATCGAAAAGCCGGACCCCGTGAACCTCACCGAGGTCGGCGGCCTGCGCGGAGCGCGGATCGCCAGCGTGATCAACCAGATCAATGAGAGCTTTGCCGACCAGCAGTTCTCGACCCGGGTGGTCGCCGAGAAGCTCGGCCTGTCCGTCCGCTACGTTCAGGATTTGCTGCAGGGTTCCGGCCTCAGCATCACCGATCGCATCATGGAGCTGAGGCTTGAAAAGGCCCGCAGCATGCTGACCGGCGATCGGCAGTGCAGCCTGAAGATCAGTGAAGTCGCGGCCGCCTGCGGCTTCAACGAACTATCCTATTTCCACCGCAGCTTCCGTCGTCGCTTCGGCGCGTCGCCGGCTAAATTCCGCATCCAGTCAATGAATGGCTGACGCGCGCTTGCGCTTGAAATAGTCCAGCGTCCCGCGGCTGATGACGTGATCCTCAGGGGTCACCTCGTCGGCCGCGATGTCGTCTGCTTTGGCCAGGCGGGTATAGAGTGCGCCAAAATCCTGATAGCTGTCCTGCAGCAGTTTCTCGAAGCTCTCAATGACGAAATAGCTCTGCTGGAAATCGTCGATGATGTAGTTCGTCCGCATCACGCGTTCGAGGTCGAACGTGATCCGGTTCGGCGAGGCGTCTTCCAGGGCGAAGACCGACTCTGTTGCTGACGACAGAATGCCGGCGCCGAAGATGCGCAACCCGTCCGCGCTGTTCATCAGTCCAAACTCCACCGTGTACCAGTATAATCGTGCCAGGTTTTTCAACTGGCCGAGCGCCATCGCGCGCTGGCCGCCTTTTCCATAGGCCTCCATGAAGTCGGCATAGACCGGGTTCGCCAATAGCGGAACGTGCCCGAAGACGTCATGGAAGATGTCCGGTTCCTGCAGGTAGTCCATTTCGTGTTCGGGGCGGATGAAGGCGCCGGCCGGGAAGCGGCGATTGGCAAGATGATCGAAGAAGATCTCGTCGGGCACCAGTTCGGCGACCGGCACGACCTGCCAGCCGGTCAGCGGCTTTAGACGTGCACTCAGTTTCTCCAGATCGGGAATGCCGGATTCGGACAGCTGCAGCGTGTTCAGCGCAACGAGGAATTCGTTGCAAGCCCGGCCTTTAAGGACGGTCTGTGCGCGGGCGAACAGGCGGTCCCAGCGATCGTGCTCGGCGGCGGAGTAGGAGCCCCAGTCCTGGTCCAGCGTGAAGTCAGGGCGTTTCGGGGCGCTGAGGTAGCGGCTCTTCTCGGTCGACTGGTTCAGCTCGGTCATGACGCTCTCCGACTCCGACGGTCCGATCAGAGCATAAGGTTCCGCTGCCGAATAGTTCCGTCAAAAGAAGCAACTTCTCGCATCCGCCCGTCCGACGATAGCAATCCACCATCGTCCAGATCTTATTTGCAAAGGCGTTTCCTTGTCGGACACCCGTCTCGATGACATTTTCAGTGGTAACAAACGTGGTCCCACATCGCTGAAATGATTGCGAAATCTCGGCGAAACCTCGCGGGAGCCACGGGCAGAACACTCCCATCATCGATCATAAGGAATACGACCGTGCGGTCCGTCATGTCTTCTCGCTTCCTCTCAGGCGCTTTCGCGGCAGTGTTGCTGGTTTCCGGCGCCACAGGGGCTTTCGCTGATAACTGGCCGAGCCGGACGATCAAGCTGATCGTTCCATTCCCGCCGGGCGGCGCTGCTGACATCACGGCGCGGGTTTATGCCGACAAGCTCGGCGAGGCGCTGAAGCAGACAGTCGTGGTCGAGAACAAGGCTGGTGCCGGTACGGCTATTGCTGCCGACGCGGTCGCCAAGGCCGATCCGGATGGCTACACGCTGTCGCTGGCGCCCGCAGGGCAGCTCACGATCCTGCCGCATATCAACAAGACCATCTCTTACGACCCCTTCAAGAGCTTCACGCCGGTGGCGATGCTCACGTCGGTGCCATACGTGCTCGCGGCCAGCCCAGATACGCCCGTGTCATCAGTGAAGGAGCTCGTCGCTGCGGCGAAACGCGAGCCGGGGAAATTCACCTACTCGTCGTGCGGACCCGGCACGCTCTGCCATCTGAGCGGCGAGCTGTTCAAGAGCCTGACCGAGACGGATCTGCTGCATGTGCCGTTCAAGGGCAGCGCTCCGGCCGTCAATGCACTGCTCGGAAATCAGGTGAACCTGTCTTTCGACACCCTGACGGTGCTGGCGCCGCAGATCCGCGACGGCAAGGTCAAGGGTCTCGTGATCACCAGCCGCGAGCGCTCGTCGCAGCTGCCCGATGTGCCGACGCCGGCGGAAGCAGGCGTGGCTGACTTTGTCGTCGACTCCTGGTTCGGCCTCGTCGTGCCTGCAGGGACGCCCGATGCCATTGTCGATCGCCTGAACGCCGAAGTGGTGCGCATCGGCGCGCTGCCGGATGTTCGCGAGCGTCTCGAAAAGCAGGGCCTCAGCATCACGACCTCGACGCCTCAGGCCTTCGCCAAGACGATCAAGAACGATTACGCCCGCTGGGGACGCGTCGTCGATGCGTCTGGCGCGAAGCTTTTCTGACTACTAGCCATATTGCCTGACACATCGGTCGGGCCAAGCTGAAACCAAGAAAGGCCGGGTTGAATTTTCAACCCGGCCTTTCGCTTATCGATTATCTGCTGAAGCCTGTGTTCAGGCAGCAGCCTTCGGCTTCTCGATCGGATGCGGAACGCGGAAGCCGACGGCAAGACGGTTCCAGACATTGATGGCGCCGATCGCCACCGTGATCTTGAGGCATTCCTCTTCCGAGAAATGCGCGCGCAGCGCTTCATAATCGGCATCGGGCGCGCGCGTCTGCGCGATCAGCGTGACGGCATCGACCCAGGCGAGGAGGGCACGCTCGCGCGGCGTATAGACCGTGGATTCGTGCCAGACCGACATCATGTTGATCCACTGTTCGCTGAGACCGTCGTGACGGGATTCCTTCACATGCATGTCGACGCAGAAGGCGCAGCCATTGATGATCGACGAGCGGAGCTTGATGAGGTGGACGATCGCAGGCTCGAGGCCGCTTTCCTTGACGACATATTGATCGAGCGCGGCGACGGCCTTGTAGGCGTCGGGGGCGGCCTTGGCGATGTTGAGGCGGGCTTGCATGGTCTTTCTCCTTGGTGTGTGGTTTCAGGTTTCAGGTTTCAGTTGGCGTTACGGCGTCGTTCGTTGAGCTCCAGAAAGGCACAGCCGCGGGCGGCAATGGCGCCGTCGGTGTCCTTGGCGCGGAGATCGCCGAGCACATCGGCGATGCTCACCTTGGCCAGCTCATCGCGATAGACGCGCTCGGCCCGCAGCATCGCGGCATTGATGCCGCAGGGCGCCGTGGGTTTGCCGGGCAGGGGATTGGGCCCGCGCTGGCGGATTTCGCTGCAGCGGAAGGCGGGCGCATCGCCCTCAACGGCAAGGACGACATCGAGCAAGGTGATCTGGTCTGGCGTCCGGGCAAGGCGATAGCCGCCGGTCGGGCCAGGCTGTGCGATGAGCAAGCCGGCGCCCGAAAGCGCCTGCAGGTGTTTCAGGAGATAGCTGGTGGACACGCCATGGAATTCGGCGAGGGCGCCGGCGGACAACACGCCGTTCGATTGCAGGCCTGCGAGCATCGCCACGCTGTGGATCGCCTGCTCAACCCCGTCGCTCATCTTCATGGCTTATTTCACCTCTATCGTGGATAATTATTATCCGCGATTAAGGATGTCGTCAAGTGTCAGGTCCTGAGGTGGTTCGCTGGTGGGCAGCGCAACAGAATCTAAATCCCGAAGCCGGTATCACCCGACCTAGGTACTGTGATCCGAAGCCGGGGGCCGGGTCAGTTCAGGGAACTCGACATGGCATTGCGTGACTTGCTGGCGCCGCAGGCGCGGCGGACGACTTTCGTTGCAGCAGCCATTCTCGGAGCCGGCCTCGCCGCGACATTCGCCATTCGCGAATTCTCGGAGCGTCTGATTGCGGCCGATATGCAGCGTCGCTTCGCGGTCGACGCGGTTGATATTTCCAATGCGATCAGCGAACGGCTGCGCACCCACGCCGAAGTACTGGTCAGCATGCAGGGGTTGTACGCCTCGATCGGCCGCGTCGATCGCGCCCAGTTCCGTCGCTACATCGATGTGCTCGATCTCGGCCGCCGCTATCCCGGCTTCCAGGCCTTGCAGTCGCTGCGTCATGTGACGCCGGATCATCTAGATGCCTTCATTGCGGAAGTTCGTGCCGACAAGAGCATCGAGCATTCCGGACAGCCGGATTTCGCCGTGCGTCCGCCGGGGCCACGATCAATCTACAACGTAGTCGAATTCGTCGAGCCGATGCGTGGCAACGAAAATGCGCTGGGCTTCGATGCCGGTGCCAATCCTGCGCAACTGGACTCGCTGCGGCGTTCCGCGGAGACCGGCCGGATTGTCGCGACGCCGCCGGTCAAACTGGTGCAGGACACCTCGGGTGGCCTCGGTTTCATTATCCGTGCGCCGATCTACCGGGCCGGCGAGCCCACGCAGACCGTCTCGCAGCGAAACGCAGCGCTCCACGGTTTTGTTGCATCGGTCTATCGCACCAATGACCTGATGCGCGGCATCCTCGATCCGCGCACGCTGCAGCAGATGCATATCCAGGTGGTTGATCGCGGTTATGCCAAGCCGACGCAGGAAGGCGTCATGATTGGCGAGCCGGAAGATGCGACCGTCACTCCGACCCTCATGTATGACAGTCTTGAGCCCAATCTCGGTCTCGTGACGCAAATGGTGATGTCGGCGGGGATCTCGGCGGATCGTTCGCTGGTTGTCGGCGAGCGCGTCTGGCGCGTGCTGTTCACCACCAATCCCGGCTCGATCTACGAAGTCAGCCATACAGTGCCGAACGTCGTCCTCGCCAGCGGCACCGCCATCAGCCTCCTGATGATGCTGCTCGCCGTGATCACGATGAGATCGCGCCGGTTGTCCGGCAATCTCAGCACGCTCGATGCCGAGCAGCGCGCGCTGGTCGACAATCCGCTGGCAGGCATCCTGTTTACGGCCGGCCACCGGATCCTGCGCGGCAATCGCCGGATCGCTGAACTCTGCGGTCGCAGCTCCGCTGCGCTTCTCGGCAACACGATCGACGAGCTGGTTGCGACGAAGGAGGACGGGGAGGCGTTCGATGCCGCGTTGGATCGTATTCGTGACAGCGCCATGGCGACGGAAGTCGAACTGCATCTGCGCCGCAGCGACGGTTCCACGCTGCTGGTCGATGCCTATGGCAAGCCGCTGGCGACCGGCGATATCCTCTGGGTGATCCAGGACAAGACCGACGCGCTCGCTGTCGAGGCGGAGCGGCGCGCGCATGCGCAGGCTATGGAGGAGGCCAACGAACGGCTGACGACCTCGCTGCAACTGTCGGAAATTCGCGCCAAGGAAATCGTTCTGCTCACTGAACTCTCGGGCGTGCTGCAGTCGTGTCAGTCGCGCGAAGAGATTTTCGCGGCGGTTCAGACCTATGCAGGCTACCTGTTCACGGAAGAGGCAGGAGCGCTGTACTATCTGAATAACGCACGCAACGCAGTTCAGCGCGGCGCCCATTGGGGGCGCACTACAGGCCGATGCGGTGTCGTTTCCGATCGATGACTGCTGGGCGCTGCGTCGTGGCACGACATTCCCGATTTCAGAGGCGAGTCAGGGACTGGTCTGCAATCATGCCGGTCCGTGCGGTGTCACCGGTACGGGGTTCGTTTGTCAGCCGCTGATCGCGCAGAACAACCTGCTTGGTCTGCTGTATCGCGAGCATACTTCTGTGTTCGGTGAGGGGGCGGATCAATTGGCGACGATGCTGGCCGAACAGGTGTCGCTGGCGATGGCCAATCTCGAACTCCGCGAGCTGCTGCGTCAGCAGGCGGTGCGCGATCCGCTGACGGATCTTCACAACCGCCGCTACCTAGAAGATGCCCTGGTGCGCGAGACCACGCGCAGCCAGCAGGACGGCAAGCCGCTCGCGCTGGCGATGCTCGACATCGATCACTTCAAGGGTATCAATGACAGCCACGGCCATGAGGCCGGTGATGCCGTGCTGCGCGGCCTCGGCAGGATATTGCGTGAGACGACGCGCGCCTCGGATATCATCGGCCGGTTCGGCGGGGAGGAGTTCCTGATGTTGATGCCGAGCGTCACGGTCGAGGTTGCGGCGCAGCGGGCGCAGCAGGTGCTCGATGCCGTGTATCGCATGCAGGTGACGCTGCCATCGGCCACGCTCGATGGCGTCACACTGTCGATCGGTCTGGCGGTGATGCCGGTGCACGTCGCCGAGGGCGATGATCTGCTCGCGGCCGCCGACGCCGCGCTTTACGAGGCCAAGCGAGAGGGCCGCAACCGCGTCGTGGTCAGTCATCGCCGTGCAAAGGCCGACACCGCGGCCTGAGCTCGTGGGTCATTACAGGATGGGTAGAACGTAGGCGCATCGCGCCGAAGCGATACCCCTCACACATCGTGACAACGAGCGATGAATGTCGCGAGGATGCTACGATCCTACGACTCCTGAACGTCCAGGCATACTTTGTCGGTTTAAGGCGGCGCGATCGGTCCGTCCTATGCATTGCGGAGGCGAATGCCGCTGACATGCAGCGATGTCTCCCACAAGGGCGCCAGCGTCTTCAGGGACGGCAGGACGCGCAATTCGACGCCGGCGGCTTCCAGTGCCTTTTCGATGTTGTCGATCCGCTCCATGTTCAGCGGCATGGACGGCGTGCGCGAAATCCACATACCCGCATCGTCCAGCGATTCAAACCCGTCCGGCGAAAGCTCGTAGCGATAGATGGTGGTGTGGGAGAGCCGGTCCAGCCAGGCAAGCTCTATATGCGCGACCATGCGGCAGGTGGTCATCTTCTTGTAGGCCGTGAGGTATTCCGGCGTCGTGCTCGCTGTCGGCCAGACAAAAATACGCGGGCAGTCGCGCGGGAACAGATACATCGGCGCATGCCAGTCATCGATCGCCCAGACCAAGGGGCCGTTGAGCCACTCCTGTCCCTGGGCGCGAGGCGTCGCAACCTCCACCTGCCGCGGCATGAAGACTTCGATGTTGTTCTCTTCGCTGAAATGAAACAGGCGCATGGCGCACTCATGTGCGTCCATGCTCGGCGCGTCAATGACCGTCATGCGTGTTTGGCCGTTCACGAAGCTGCGCGTGATGAATTTGTGGATCGTCATGTCGGATCGGCCGCTCCCGGAACGTCTTTCAGACGGAACACGTTGAAATTCACCAAGGGAGGATCATGTCATGACCGGTTCCAGCCTGACGCCTGTGGCCGAACTCGTGAAGAAGGCCAGTTTTCGCTATCCCAATGAGAGCCGTGAATACCGCGATGCGCGTAATGCGTTGCTTGTCGAGGAGATCGAACTGCGGCGTCAGATCGAACGCGTCGCGGAGCTGCGTCGTGCGCTACCAGATGGCGGCGAGGTGACCAAGGACTACGACTTCATCGGAGAGAAGGGCCCCGTGAATTTCGCGGGCCTGTTCGGCGACAAGCAGACGCTCGTCGTTTACTCCTACATGTACGGGCCGCAGCGCGAGAAGCCGTGCCCGATGTGCACATCGCTGCTGTCGGCCTGGGACGGCGAGGTGCCTGACATTACGCAGCGCGTGGCGCTGGCCGTTGTGGCGCGCTCGCCGATCGAGCGGCTGGTCGCTTTCAAGAAGCAGCGTGGCTGGCATTACCTGCCTTTGTTCTCGGACACCTCCGGCGCGTTCAGCCGCGACTATCACGGGCTGACCAAGGACGGTGGCGACGATGCTGCCTTCAACGTCTTCACCCGCCGCAGCGGCAAGATTCGCCATTTCTGGAGCGGCGAGATGGATGGATCTACGGCCGATCCCGGCCAGGACCCGCGCGGGGCGCCAGATCTGATGCCGCTCTGGACGATTCTGGACGTTACGCCGGAAGGGCGGGGCACCGACTGGTATCCGAAGCTGAACTACTGAGGTCGTGGCCATTTAGCGGCTACGCGGGCCAAATCGATGGCTCAGATTACCTAAATACCGCGAAACCAACATGGTTCCACGCGCACCAGCCTCGCACTAGGCCAATGGCCTAATCACAGCGCGCCAATAGTTCGGGCCGGGCGTGACCCAAAACCCCAGCGCGCCTGAGACCGGCCTGCGAGAGCCCACAAAGCTCTCGCAGGTTCCCCGAATTCGTCCTGTCGGTTACTCAAAAAGGCCATGATTGGCAGGCCTTTAGGTAGGCAATCGGTGGGGGACCTCCAATTAATTCGCATTTAACTAAAACTCGCCTTAATGGCGTTTCGCATCCCTGCGCGGTGCTTTTCGAGACCTGTGTGTCTCGTCAGGCACAACGGGCAGGGAGCTTAGTAAACGTGTGTTGGACGTCAGGCGTATGAGCAGCAGTAAACGTGCGTTGAACCATTCTGCACCCTCACGCCGAGGCCAGCATCAAGTGTCGAAATCCAGTTCACGTATCTTCGTGACCGGCGCTGCTCTTGCCGCCGTCGCATTGACCGGTGGATGGACGCTCGCCGGCAAGCTTTTCCAGAACGGCGTGCAGCCTGCGATGGTCTCGGCCAATCTCGGCAATGATGCAGGCATTGGCCAGTCGTCCTTCGCTGAGCGCTTCGACAGCCGTTTCTCGCGCACCGAACACCGTACTTCCTTCTCAGAGCGTTTCGAGCCGGCCGTTAATGCGCCGCTCGCTGCCGCGCAGACCGAGCCCAAGCGTCAGGTCGCCTGGTTCGACCCGACCTATTCGATGGGCGCCGCGCCCGAGCGCTTCGTCAAGCGCAACGCGGCTTCTGAAGCTGTGATCCCTGCACCAGCCGCGAAGCCGCAGGAAGTCGCACTGATGCAGCCGGCACCGACGGTGCGCCAGCTCGTCGACAGCATTCCGATGCCGGCCGCACGGCCCTCCGATGCCCGTACGCCGTCCGCGCCGCAGCAGGCAACACAAGCGCCGTCGCAGCCGGTCGCACAGGCCAGCGCCGCCAGGGGCGGTGCCTATGGCCACGACTCACTGGTTCAGAAGGCGCGGCTGGCGCTGGCTGCGCAGCCCAAGTCCGGCAATTTCAACGTCTTCGAGAAACTGTTCGGCGGCAACGCTCCGCAGTCCGGCCCCGTGCTCGCTTATGCCGGCTCCGACGGCGGCGTGCTGAGCAATGGCACCGATGCGGCGGCTAGCAATGAGCCCACCCTGAGCGATCGCACCACCGCGGTCTACGACATCTCCGCGCGTAAAGTGTACATGCCCGACGGCACCAAGCTGGAAGCGCATTCCGGCCTCGGCAGCCGTCTCGACAATCCCGCTTATGCCCATGAGAAGATGCGCGGCGTGACGCCGCCGCACATCTATGACCTGAAGCCGCGCGAGGCTCTGTTCCACGGTGTGGCCGCGCTGCGCCTGACGCCGGTCGGCGGCGAGGGCGCGATCCATGGCCGCACGGGTCTGCTCGCGCATACCTACATGCTCGGTCCTAATGGCGATTCCAATGGCTGCGTCTCGTTCCGGGACTACAACAAGTTTCTGCAGGCCTATCGCAACGGCGAAGTGAAGCGCCTCATCGTGGTTGCCAAACTCGACTGATCGATATGACTGACGTGCCGCTCATGAAGGCGATGCGCGTTAAGTGACTATGAGCCGACCTTCGGATCGATCTTCCGTGCGCTGGCGACATCTGCTGCGCCGCCCGTAATGTCGCCCATTTCAAGCCGTGTCATGCCGCGCAGATAGAGCGCCTTGGCGTATTTCGGATTGATGCGCAGCGCCGCATTGAAATCGGCCATGGCGCGGTCGTTGTCGCCCTTGTCGGACCACACGCTGCCACGATTGGTCAGCGCCGCCACATAGGTCGGTGCGATGCGGATCGCCTCGTTGTAGTCGGCGATGGCACGATCGTTGTCCCCCTTCAGGCTGAAGGCGAAGCCGCGGTTGAACACCGGGCAGGGATCGTTCGGATTGATCCGGATCGCTTCGCCGAAATCGGCGATGGCGCGCGCATGATCGCCCTTCACCAGCCAGGCGCCGCCGCGATTGCTATAGGCGCCGCCTTCCTGCGGATTGAGACGGATCGCCATGTCGTAGTCGGCAATAGCGCGGTCGTTATCGTCCTTGGCGTACCAGGCGACACCGCGATTGACATAGGCATCGGTGTTGTTGGGATCGAGACCGAGCGCCACGCTGAAGTCGCTGATGGCGCGGTCGTTGTCGCCGCGGGCGAGCCAGAGATTGCCGCGCATGAAATAGGCGCGGGCATAATCCGGGTTCAGGCGGATGGCTTCGTCGAAGGCAGCCATGGCAGGGCCGCTCTCGTGCCGTTCATTATATTCGAAGGCGCGGTTGAAATGCAGCTCAGCAAGCTGGCGGCCGCGGTAGTTGCCTGACGCGATGGCGCGGTCGCAGGCCGCGATCGCCAGGACGCCGGAGGCATCGGTACATTGCTGTGCATCGTCGGCGGCAGCTTGCGCGATCGGCATTGCTGCGCTCGCCAGCATGGCAGCGAACAGGACGCGGATGGCGCAACGGTTCAGGCTTGGAAAGTGGCGCATGGCTCGACCTCTCGCGTGTGACAGGCGTTGGTCACACCGCGAGGAGGAAGGGTTCAATGGTGGGAGAGGCTACCGGAAATCGATGCTGCGCAGCACGATACCGGGCGGCTTGCCCTCAAATTCGGCGTTCGCGAATTTGCGCGCTGCGCAGGCCTCGATGCGATCGCGCAGCCGGACGAATTGCTCCTCGCGTTGTTCGGGCTTGGTGCGTTTCGCCTTTTCAAGCTCGTCCATCGCACTGGTGCTGATCGCGCAGGTGACTTCGATCGCGTCATTCATCATCGAGAACAGGACGACCATGCGATTATATTCGAAGCTCTGGAAAACACCGTGTGTAAGCGCCATCGTCGTCTTCCCGCGTTAGGCCTTGCGCTTCGGCACGACAGGGTTGAGTTCAGCGATCTTGCGCAAGCATTCGGCCTCGGTGGGATGTGGGCCCGTGACAAAGGTTCCGCTGATCTTGGTGCTGTACCAGCCGGACTCGACGCCGAGGCGGAGAGATTCTGCGACTTGAACGTGACGGTGCAAGAGGTTCTGCATGAGGATGCTTTCGGTTGAGCGCTGGCTGCTGCGGGATCGCTGCGACCTGCGTAATGATGGGATCAGTCGTTGGCGGCAAGCCGCGTAAAATCGTCCAGAACGATGGCGATCAGATCGCGGTGCTGGGTATCCTGTGCGCTGAGCGATGCGCCGTAGAGATTGAGGACGTAGCGCGCCTTCGCTGCAGCCTCAGGCCATGTGGTGGCCGGCGTGGTCAGTAACTGCTCTTCGAGTGCCAGCTGCCGCTCACGCAGTGCTGCGGCATTGGATTCGACTTCGGCGAGACTGCGCCGGATATCGGTGGCTTTCTGTGCCGCCATGCCGCGGCGGCTATCCAGCTCGACGGGAGTGTCGGTCATGGTGCGCTCGCATCGATACGCTGCACATCTGCCAGCTCAAGCGACCCAATGGAGATCATCTCCATGGAACTTGTATGGGGTGGTGCACCGGGCACGATCATCATGGTCGCCGTGCGCCGATAGCTGGCGAAGGACAGTCCCTCGATCATCTCCTCATCGGTGATGACGTCATACGACCCTGCCGGGATCAAACGACCAAGGCCCTTCAACTGGAAAGGATGCTTGAAAGTAACGGTCTCACGGCGCGATCTCGTGGTCACGCGCGCATGTCGCTGCTGAGATACGGCATGCTTTCAGCGTGCGCCTATTCACAGACATTAGCCATCGATTTCTTTGAGCGATCCGGTGTTTCGTCGAATTTCGCTATGATTGTCTTGTTATTGGACGTTTTGTCGCCATTTCGAGGATGTATCTGACATCGATGACATTCTCGCCGACGCTTGCGCTGGGTTTTTCTCGCAAGATCGTCGTGCAATGTGCAACGCTTGCGATGTCTCGCTTTTGAAATCAACGATTTGCCGGGATGAGGTGTTTTGCATGAAGATCCGTGTTGGCTACGAGATGATCTATGATTTCCCGCAGCCGACGCCCGTCATGATCGTGATGGGCATGCACTTCACGCGTGCCTCCGACGTGGTGGTGCCGGACTATCTCACGATAAATCCCTCAGTTCCGATCACGCCCTATCGCGATGGCTTTGGCAACTGGTGCAGCCGCATTGTTGCGCCGACGGGCCGCATCACGTTCAAAGCCGACGGGATCGTCAACGATAGCGGCAAGCCGGACATTATCGTGCCGTCAGCCATCCAGCACGCGGTAGAGGATCTGCCGGCCGAGACGATCGTCTATCTGCTCGGCAGCCGTTACTGCGAGACGGATCGGCTGTCGGACGTCGCCTGGCAGCTGTTTGAGAAGACTGTGCCTGGCTGGGCGCGCGTGCAGGCAATCTGCGATTTCGTGCATAACCATATCCAGTTCGGTTACGAGCACGCACGCGCGACCAAGACCGCCTGGGACGCTTACAACGAGGGGAAGGGCGTTTGCCGCGACTATGCACATCTGGCCATCACCTTCTGCCGCTGCATGAATATTCCAGCGCGCTACTGCACCGGCTATCTCGGTGACATCGGTATGCCGAAGCCATGGGCCGACGGCGATTTCGCCGGCTGGTTCGAAGCCTATATCGGCGGCCGCTGGTATACATTTGACGCCCGCAACAACATCCCGCGCATCGGACGTGTGTTGATCGCGCAGGGCCGCGATGCCGCGGATGTGCCGATCACGCAAACTTTTGGGCCGAACACGCTGGTGAGTTTCAAGGTGTGGACCGACGAGATCGACGAAAGCACGCAGGCGGTCAACTGACTCGCTTTGTGGGCTCTGTCGTTACACTCGCTTAGGCCTGCATTTTCAGCAGCATGTGAGCGGCCAGGAAGGAACCGAGCGCGCCGCTGAGAATTTCACCTGTCATAACTTCGTAAGGACAGGACCGATGGCAAACACTCTGACAAGCCTGACGACCGCCGTGGCATTGATTGCGGGTTCCAGCGTCGTGGCTTTGGGCAGCGGCACGGAGGCGCAGCGCGAAGCCTGCACGCCGGATGCGTTTCGCCTCTGTACATCGGCAATGCCGGATGAGGGGCGGGTAGAAAATTGCTTGCGCAGCGCAGGACCGCGCTTGAGCCGCGCCTGCTATGATGTGTTCTTTCCGCAGATCGAGCACGATCAGGCTCAGATGATGCGTGGGCAAGCTCCGTCACGCGAACGCATGAAGCCATCAGCGGCGGATCGCATGCAGACACCGTCGATGCCGCAGATGCCGCCGGCCGGCGGTGATGATGATTGAGGCAAGGCGAGATCTGGCCTCGCGATAACAAGCAAGGGCGGTGCTGATTGCACCGCCCTTGGCCTATGTCGGATTGTTGAGCAGAGCGCGTGGGTTACCTGAAGCCGCCGGTGGCGTGCAGCGTTTCGCCCGTCACGTAAGATGCAGCATCCGAAGCCAGGAATGCCACAACGGAGGCGATTTCCTCGACCTTGCCGATGCGGCCCATGGGCGTGACGGATTCGATCCACTTGCGCATGTCGCCTTCATGGAATCCGGCTGATACCACGCCCTCGGTCGCGATCATGCCGGGATTGACGGCGTTGACGCGGATCTTGCGCGGCGCAAGCTCCTTTGCCAGTACCGATGTGATCGCATCGACCGAGGCCTTGGTCGCGGTGTAGACCGCCGAGCCCGGTGGGGTGATCGTCGAGACGCCCGATGAGATGTTGATGATGCTGCCGCCATTGGCGTTGAAGTGTCTGGCCGCTTCCTGCGAGGCGAGCAGCAGCCCAAGCACGTTCAGATCGAAATGTCTGTGGAAGTGCTCCGGCGTAATGCTATCGAGCGGCGCGAATTCGTAGACGCCCGCATTGTTGACGAGAACGTCGATCGGCCCGAACGCCTTGACGGTCTCGGCCACCACGGATTTGGCGCCGTCCGGCTCGGCGAGATTGCCGTGCACGGCGATGGCCTTGCCGCCCTTGGCAGTGATCTTCGCGACAACCTCGTCGGCGCCCTTCTTGCTGGATGCGTAATTGACGGCGACGGCAGCGCCCTCGGCGGCGAGCTGGATGGCGATTTCAGCGCCGATGCCCTTGGAGCCGCCGGTCACCAGCGCAACTTTGCCTTCGAATGTCTTGGTCATGGTCGTGATCCCTCTTGGATGCTTCAATAGTTCGGAAGTATGGGACTATTGAACCAGCGCAAGGGGGCGCCTATATCTTTTTTATGGTTCAATTCGTTCACCCCGCGACCAAGGACATCACGCTTGCCGGCGTGCTCTCGGCGCTGGCTGATCCGGCGAGGTTGCAGATGGTCAAGGCGATGATCGGCCAGCACGACTGCATGTCGTGCGCGGCGGCGGCACCCTGCACCATGGCCAAGTCGACGGTCTCCAATCACTTTCGCATCCTGCGCGAGGCTGGCGTGGTGCAGACCACCAAGCGCGGCGTCGAGCATCGCAACGTTGTCCGCGAGGCCGACATTGACGCGCGGTTTCCGGGATTGCTGAAGCTGATCCTGACGCACGCGGAGGCGGGTTAGCCGATCGCCGCGATGCAATCGATTTCGATATCGAAATCGGCGAACCATGTCGGCACGCAGACGAAGATGCGGGCAGGCGGGTCGTTGGGAAAATAACGCGCGTAGATCGCGTTCACGGCGGGGAAGTGTTCGGCCGAGGTGCAATAGACGTTGCATTTGAGCACCTGGTCCAGCGATGAGCCCGCGGTCTCGACGCAAAGTTTCAGCCGATCAAGCGCGATCTCGGTCTGGCGCTCCACCGACGCGCCGACCACGATCTCACCCGTGGCTGGATCGAACGGCGGAAAACCCGACACATAGAGCGTGTCGCCGTGGCGGGTCACGGCGGACACCGGCGCCCGCCGCCGCTCCATGTAGGTCGATAGCGGCTCGATGCGGATAACCTGTTTCATGATCCATGCTCCCTAGGCGATGGTCACGTCGTACAGGATCGCCAACGGCGATGTTTCGGCGGAGGTCGAAGTGTGTCGGATGGGTGAGCGCAGCGATACCCATCTTTCGGATTGCGATGGGTTCAAGGAAATCCTCGGGCCGGTGTGCTTTGGCAGCGAGATAATTGTCAGGGGATTAATAGGCGAGAGGCCGTCGAACTAATCAATCAAATCACGAGCCTTCAAGAGCTTCTCGAAGCTGTACTGGAAAAACTGCCGACGAAAAGTGAAAGAGTCTAACTTTATCAGACATGAAGATCAAAAGACTTGAGTATCAGCCAAACAAAAACCCCGGCATTGCTGCCGGGGTTTTCTATTTGATCGAAGCTTGAGTGGTTGGACTTAGAAGTCCATGCCGCCCATGCCGCCGCCCGGAGGCATGCCGCCGCCGCCTGCGCCGCCCTTCTTGGGCAGCTCGGCAACCATGGCTTCCGTGGTGATCAGCAGGCCGGCAACCGAAGCTGCGTTCTGGATCGCTGCACGGACAACCTTGGTCGGATCGATAATGCCCTTCTTGAGCATGTCGCCGTAGGTGCCGGTCTGCGAGTCGAAGCCGTAGCTGTAGGTTGCGGTCTCGAGGACCTTGCCGACGATGACCGAACCGTCTTCGCCTGCGTTGATGGCGATCTGGCGAGCCGGAGCCGACAGGGCCTTGCGGACGATCTCGACGCCGGTCTTCTGGTCGTCGTTCGCGGTCTTGATCTTCTTCAGCTGTTCCGAAGCGCGGAGCAGAGCGACGCCGCCGCCGGGGACGATGCCTTCTTCAACCGCAGCGCGGGTCGCATGCATCGCGTCATCAACGCGGTCCTTGCGCTCCTTCACTTCGACTTCGGTCGCGCCGCCGACGCGGATGACGGCAACGCCGCCAGCCAGCTTGGCGAGACGCTCCTGCAGCTTCTCACGGTCGTAGTCCGAAGTGGTTTCTTCGATCTGCGCCTTGATCTGCGCCACGCGTGCTTCGATGTCGGCCTTCTTGCCGGCGCCGTTCACGATGGTGGAGTTTTCCTTGTCGATCATCACCTTCTTGGCGCGGCCGAGCATGGCAAGCGTGACGTTCTCGAGCTTGATGCCGAGATCTTCCGAGATCGCCTGGCCGCCGGTCAGGATCGCGATGTCCTGCAGCATGGCCTTGCGGCGATCGCCGAAGCCCGGAGCCTTGACGGCAGCGACCTTGAGGCCGCCACGCAGACGGTTGACGACGAGGGTGGCGAGAGCTTCGCCTTCAACGTCTTCTGCGACGATGACGAGCGGCTTGCCGGTCTGCACGACGGCTTCGAGCAGCGGCAGCATCTCGTTCAGCGAGGAGAGCTTCTTCTCGTTGATTAGGATGTAGGCGTCGTCGAATTCAACGCGCATCTTGTCGGCGTTGGTGACGAAGTAGGGCGAGATGTAGCCGCGGTCGAACTGCATGCCTTCGACGACGTCGAGTTCGGTTTCGAGCGACTTGGCTTCTTCAACCGTGATGACGCCTTCGTTGCCAACCTTCTTCATCGCGTCTGCGAGGAACTTGCCGATTTCCGCGTCGCCGTTGGCCGAAATGGTGCCGACCTGGGCGATTTCGTCGTTCGAGGTGACCTTCTTGGAGTTCTTGACGAGGTCAGCAACCACGGCTTCCACAGCCAGGTCGATGCCGCGCTTCAGATCCATCGGGTTCATGCCGGCAGCAACCGACTTGGCGCCTTCACGGACGATTGCCTGGGCGAGCACGGTAGCAGTGGTGGTGCCGTCGCCGGCTGCGTCGGCCGACTTCGAGGCCACTTCGCGCACCATCTGGGCGCCCATGTTCTCGAACTTGTCGTCGAGCTCGATTTCCTTGGCGACGGTGACGCCGTCCTTGGTGATGCGGGGCGCGCCGAACGACTTGTCGATGACGACGTTGCGGCCCTTCGGACCGAGCGTCACCTTCACGGCGTTGGCGAGAATGTCGACGCCGCGCAGCATCTTGTCGCGGGCATCAACGCCGAATTTCACTTCTTTAGCTGACATGTTTTGCTTCCTTGAAAATCAGGATGGGTGGGGAAAAGGCGCTTAAGCGGCCTTCTTCTTGGCGGGAGCGGCACCTTCGAGGACGCCCATGATGTCGCTTTCCTTCATGATCAGCAGGTCCTGACCATCGATCTTGACCTCGGTGCCCGACCACTTGCCGAACAGCACGCGCTCGCCGACCTTCAGATCGATCGGGATCAGCTTGCCGGCTTCGTCGCGGCCGCCCGGGCCGACGGAGACGATCTCGCCCTGGGAGGGCTTCTCTTTGGCGCTATCCGGAATGATGATGCCGCCAGCGGACTTCTCTTCGGCGTCGATACGCTTAACCACAACGCGATCGTGAAGCGGACGGAATTTCATGCAGTCCTCCTAAGTTTCTGTAGATGCTTGAGAAATTTAAATTGGCAGTCTGAGCCAACAAGTGCCAGCGCAGCTTGTCCGGACATAGGCCGAACGTTCCTCACCGGCAAGGGTCTGTATCAAATATTTTGGCACTCAAATATGACGGGTGCCAGAATTGGTTAAGACCCTCCGATACCGGTTCTCGAATCCGTTAGCATCCACGGTAAGTGGCTGCTAACACTCGGCTTTCAATACATTATTAAACTTTTAAGCTTGTGATGAAGACGTTGCTTGCGTCACATTTCATGCATCGTGTTGTCATGGGCGAAGTGGAAGCCGGTTCGCTGCAGTCAGCACGGTCACAGGAGAGCAGAGCGAAGTTCGACGTCAAACCGGAATCCACTTAGCCGAATGCGCTCTGTCCATGGAGGTTGAACATGGTCTCGAGAAATGCAGTTTCTGACGATTTCAGAAAGCAGGTGCTTGGCTACGGACTGACGACGGCACAGATCCTCTACCGCATGCCCGACCATCCCTCGCTGCTGCAGACCTATGTCTGGCAGAACTATGATTTGTTTCCGAAGTTTCCCGCGCTGAAGGATTTCCTTGATTTCTGGCAGGAGAAGCTCGATGGCCCGCTCTTTGCGGTCACCGTCGCGCATTCGAAACTGATCAAGCCGGCCGAGCTTCGTGCCGTGGATGGCGTCTTCCGGTTGCACTAGTCCGCGCCTCTCAACGCGCCGGATGAATTGCCGCTGTGCTGAACTACAGCTAGGTTCCCGGACGCGCTGGCCGTTTGTTAGGCATTGCGCCGGGTGGGAAACACGACATGGCGAAGCTGAAGCGAACGTCAAAGAGCGCGGCGAAAACGGCTGTGACGAAGAAGCCTGCGACACAGGTGGTAGCGAAAGCAGCAAAAAAGCTCGCTGTTGGCAAGCCGGCCAAGGCGAGTACAAAAGCTGTCGCCAAGGCCGCGGCGAAACCCGGCCCGCGCCGCAAGCAGCGCGTCGCGATCAGCCACTATCAGGAAGAAGCATTTCTCGGCGACGGCCTGCGTGCCTACGCGAAGTATCGCGATCTCGGCGTTGCCGCTGCGACCGGCGGTTTGGCGCATGCGCATGTCATCCGGCTGATCGGACCTTGCGATCCGAAAGAGGTCTCCAAGCTTCACTATCACGATGCCGAGTTTCAGCTGGTCTATGTGCTGAATGGCTGGGTGAAGGCCTATATGGAAGGCGAGGGCGAGATGACCATGCGTCAGGGGTCATGCTGGACCCAGCCGCCGCGCATCAGGCACCTGATCCGCGATTACTCCGACAATTGCGAATTGCTTGAAGTAATCCTGCCGGCGGAATTCAAGACGGTGGAAGTCCGGTAGTTCGCGTGCGGAAATGCGACGCGTGCCTTGTTCGCGCGTCGCAGTGGCATTGAATCAGCTATGCTGAGCCCGTCGCTGCCCTGGCCCTCAACGAGTATCTCATGACTGCATCCGTTCCGGTTTTCGACGGTCACAACGATGTGCTGCTGCGGCTGTACAAATCGCAATCGCACGATCCGGTATCCGACTTCCTGACCGGGGAAGCCGCCGGTCACATCGACCTGCCGAAGGCGAAGGCCGGCGCGTTCGTCGGCGGGCTGTTCGCGCTGTATTCGCCGGCGGCTCAGGCGTCATCGGGATTCATGGCGCAGATGACGGGCGGACGCTACGCCGTGCCGCTTCCCGAGCCGCTGACGATGGACGAGGCGCGCAATTCCGTCGTCGCCGAACTGGCCATCCTGCTGCAGCTCGAACGTGCTTCCGCAGGCGCGGTGGCGATCTGCACCGCCACCGCCGAAATCCGGTCCGCCATTGAGCGCAAGGCGCTGGCCGTGGTGGTCCATCTGGAAGGCGCGGAGGCCATCGACGCCGAGCTCAGATTCCTCGACGTTCTCTATGCGGCGGGGTTGCGGTCGATCGGGCCGGTGTGGAGCCGGACCAACATCTTCGGCCATGGCGTGCCGTTTCACTTCCCGTCCGGGCCCGATCTCGGCGACGGTCTCACCGCGGCCGGCGAGCGGTTGATCGGCGCCTGCAATGATCTGAAGATTCTGGTCGACCTGTCGCACATCACCGAGAAGGGTTTTTGGGATGTGGCGCGGCTGTCGAAGGCGCCGCTGGTGGCGACCCATTCCAATGCCCACGCGCTGTGCCCGTCGCCGCGCAATCTCACCGACAAGCAGCTCGCCGCGATCCGCGACACCGGCGGCATGGTCGGCCTGAATTTCGCGACCTGCTTCCTGCGCCCCGACGGCAGCATGCGGCCCGACACCGGCATCGAGCTGATGGTGCAGCAGATCGACTATCTGCTGGAGAAGCTGGGCGAGGATCACGTCGGGCTGGGATCGGATTTCGACGGCGCAGTGGTGCCCGAGGCCATCGAATCCGCCGCGGGCCTGCAGGCGCTGTTCGTGGCCTTGCGCGACAAGGGCTATTCCGAGACGCTGCTCGGCAAGCTCGGCGCGCGCAACTGGTTCGATCTGCTGCAGCGGACGATCGGCTGACCGGCGCTGGCGGCGTGTCTCAGGTGAGCATGCCGACGATCGCGCCCATCAGGCAGGTCGTCAGCGTCCCCGAGACGATCGACTTCACACCGAGCGCGTTGATTTCGTTACGACGTTCCGGCGCCATGGTGCCCAGGCCTCCGATCATAATTCCGAGGCTGGCAAAATTTGCAAATCCGCACAGCGCATAAAGCATGATGAGGCGCGAGCGTGCATCCAGCGCATCGGGACCGAGCTTCGCCAATTGAACATAGGCGATCAACTCGTTGAGGATCGTCTTGACGCCCATCAGCGAGCCCGCGGTCAGCGCCTGGTCCCACGGCAGGCCCATCAGCCAGCACACCGGTGCCATCACGTAACCCAGTAGGCGCTGCACGGACAGCGTGTTGCCTCCCACGGTCGGCATCATCATGAGGATCGCGTTCATGAGATACATCAGCGCCACGAAGACCAGCAGCAGGGCGATGATGTTGACGAGCAGTTCGATGCCTGCACTCGTGCCCTTGACGATCGCATCTATCGTGCTCGTGGCCGATGCGTCCGGATTGGCCAGCAATCCACCGGTGCGACGATCCTCCGTCTCAGGCACCATGATCAGGCTGACAAGGATCGCAGCTGGCGCCGAGAGCACGGAAGCAATCACGAAATGCGCCGATGCATCGGGGATCAGCGGCGCCATGAAAGTGGCGTAGAGCACCAGCACGGTACCGGCGATCCCCGCCATGCCGCCCGTCATCACCAGAAACAGTTCGCTGCGCGTGAGCTGCGCGAGGTAAGGGCGAATAAACAACGGGGCTTCGACCATGCCCAGAAAGATGTTCGCGGCCGTTGACAGCCCGACCGCGCCGCCGATGCCGAGTGTGCGTTCAAGCAGCCACGCCATGCCGCGCACGATCGGCGGCAGGATACGCCAGTAGAAGAGCAGGCTGGTCAGCACGCTGATGACCAGCACCACGGGGAGTGCCTGCAGTGCGAGCACGAAATCCGCGCCGGGATTCTTGAGATCGAACGGTAGTGCGCCGCCGCCGAGATAACCGAACACGAAGGAGGTGCCGGCGCGCGACGCTGCGGCGATGGTGCTGACAGCATCGTTGATGCTGCTGAAGGCGCGCGTCACGACGGGAAGCTTCAGCAGGATCACGGCAGCGACGATCGTCAATGCGAGACCGATCGCGGCCTGTCTCAGCGACACCTTGCTGCGGTTTTCACCGAGCGCCCAGGCGATCCCCAAAAGTGCGATGACGCCGAACGCCGATTGTAGCTGAAGCATAAATCCCCCGAAACCGCGGCGATGATGCCGCGGCTTCCCATGTCATGCAATCGCAATGCCGCTGAGGCGGATTACGTTTTAGCCGCGTCCGACGAACGGCATCTTCGTCGCCATGACCGTCATGGTCAGCACATTGGCGTCGAGCGGCAGGCCGGCCATATAGGCGACGGCGTCGCCGACGGCTTTGGCGTCCATGCGTGGCTCCTGCTTCGAGGTGCCGTCGGGCTGCAGCACGCCAGGGCCGTTGACCATGCGGTCGGTCATCGGGGTGGCGGCGTTGCCGATATCGACCTGGCCGACGGCGATGTCATAGGCGCGGCCGTCGAGATTGCTGGCCTTGGTCAAGCCGGTGATGGCGTGTTTGGTCGACGTGTAGGCGGCGGAGAACGGGCGCGGCGCATGCGCTGAGATCGAGCCGTTATTGATGATGCGGCCGCCGCGGGGCGTCTGATCCTTCATGATGCGGAAGGCGTGCTGCGTGCACAGGAACGGTGCGGTGAGATTGGTGTTCACCACAGCCTGCCACTGTTCGAGGCCGAGGTCTTCGAACGGAATCGCGGGCGCGCCCATGCCGGCATTGTTGAACAGCACGTCGAGCCGGCCGAATTCCTGCATGATCCTGGCGAACAGCGCGGCGATGGAGGTGGGGTCGGCCATGTCGGCGCTCACAGGGAGGCTCTTGCCGCCATTGGCCGCGCCGAGCTTCTGGGTCTCTTGCAGTAGTTCGAGCCGGCGACCGGCGAGCACGACGGTGAAACCGGCATTCATCAGCGCAAGCGATGCGGCACGGCCGACGCCGGTGCCAGCTCCGGTCACAAGTGCGATCTTGTTGGTCATCTGTTTCGTCCCTGTTTTCTTTTTACGAGAGGTCTTTTTGAGTGAGGTCCCGGACCATGAAACGTGCGTTGTCGCCGTAGCTTTGCAGTTTCCGATCCAATTCGGAATCGCGCATGATGGTGAAATCGTGCCGCTGCCAAAAATGAACTGAATTGTTGACGGCAACAAGCGTCATGTTGGGCAGTTGCATGAGCCTGGCGCGTGCCGCCATCATATCGACGGCCACGGTCGCCGCGCCGGATCTGCGGGTTTCGGGCAGCAATGCGAGATCGTGAATGTAGAAGGTCGAGGGCGCTGCGGGCATTGTCAGCAGGCTGTTCAGTGACGGTGGCTCCCTGAATTGCCAGGGATGGCTGACGAGATAACCCTTGATCCCGTCCTGGGCCTCGAGCACGGCGCAACCGTTTGGATCGAGCGCCAGGCGGTTCGCGAACACGACCTCATCTTCGGGAAAATCGGGATGAACGGCATCGGCGATGGCGAGGACGGACGGCAGGTCTGCCTCCGTCATGATGCGCCATTTCATCGGAACTGCGGTCATTGCGGCCGCGCTCAATTGTCTTTCTTGTAGGGCGGGCGCGGAATGTTTTGATGGGCCGCGCGCAGTGCTGCCGACCAGCGCGAGCGCAGGTCGTGGAAATAGGGCTCGCCGGCTTCGATACGGTGATTGAGATCGGCGTCGCAGACATCGGTGCGCACCACCAGCACATCGATCGGCAGGCCGACGCCGATATTCGAGCGCATGGTCGAGTCCATCGAGATCAGGCCGGTCTTGAGCGCCTCATAGAGTTCGACGTCGTAATGCATCGCGCGGTCGAGCACCGGCTTGCCGTATTTGTGCTCTCCGATCTGCAGATAGGGCGTGTCCACCGTGCATTCGATGAAGTTGCCGGCCGGGTAGATCATGAACAGCCGCATCTTGGCGCCCTTGATCTGGCCGCCGAACAGGAACGAGACGTCGAAATTGATATCCTCGGCCTCCAGCGCCTTGCCCTCGGTGGCGTTGACGTGCCGGATGGCGCGGCCGATGCGCTGCGCAGCCTGAAACATCGTGGGCGCGTTCAGCAGGGTCTCCAGCTCGCCGGTAGTCGGGTTCTCCAGCCCCTCGCTCAGGGTGGAGAGCACCGATTGGCTGATCGCCAGATTGCCGGCGGAGGCCACCGCCATGATGCGGTCGCCGGGCTGGTTGAAGATGTGCAGCTTGCGGAAGGTCGAGATGTTGTCGAGCCCGGCATTGGTGCGCGTGTCCGCGATCATCACCAGGCCGTCCTTGACGAGAATTCCGCAGCAATAGGTCATCGTCGGTCCCTTGGTCAGGGAAGCGTCTTACGCGGTGGGTATCGACCGGGCAACCTCGGAAAACCAGTTTGAGGTTGTTCAGGACTGGCTCTGCGATTGGGACTGACCGCGGCCGTTGGCCTGATCGACCTTGACGGCGACGGTCAGGGTTTCCGTGCCGCCGCCATAGCGGGTGCCGCGGACGGGGGCTGCGCCGAGGTAATCCAGGCCGATGGCAACGCGGGCATGGGCGTCGGTGGTGCAGATGGCATTGGCGGGGTCGAAGCCGACCCAGCCGAGATCCGGCACATAGGCCTCGGCCCAGGCATGGCCAGCCTGCTGGTTGGTCTCGCCATCGGCACGCCAGAAATGGCCGGAGACGAAGCGGGCAGGGACGCCGGCCGAGCGGGCACAGGCGATGAAGATATGCGCGTAATCCTGGCAGACGCCACGCCTGCCGATGAAGGCCTCGCTGGCCGAAGTACCGGTGCTGGTTGGATCGACGTCGAAGGTCATGTGCTCGTTGATGGCCATCATCAACGCGTGCAGGAAGCCAAGTACGTCGGTCTCCGCGCTTGGTGACAGATCCTTGGCAAAGGTCTGCATCGCTGCGCTGAGGTCGGTGAGATCGGTCTGACGTAGGAAGAAGCTCGGCGGAAAGCGCTCGTCGGTGCCCTTGAGCACGCCACCGGTATCCTGGGTGTCGATCAGGCCTTCGACGGTCACGGTGAGGTCGGCGATCGGCCCATGGGTCAGCACATGGGTGACGTTGCCGAACGCGTCCTCATGCAAATCCAGGCGCGAATCCGTGGAGACATCGATCTGCCACTCGGCGACATACTGGCCGTCATGGCTGCCCGGCGTCATCCGCAAAATCTGGATCACGCCCGAAGCCGGCGGCTCGTAGCGATAGGTGGTCGAATGGGCGATACGCAGGCGCATGGCAACGTGTCCGAATCTGCAGATGAGCCGGGACGCTAGCTCAAATCAGGTATTGTTTGGCAATGATGTCGCCCAGACGGCTGTTATCTGCAATGAATTCCTGGATGAATTCATGCAACCCATGCTGGAAAATATCCTGCATGTTGCTGTGTTCGAGGCGGTTTCGGACGCCGCGGGCGTGGCGCTGCGCTGCGCCCTGACGGCCATAGGACACGCCGATCTGGTCGAGATTGCGGACCAGATTGCCGTAGCAGCTCGCCAGCGAGCGCGGCAGCGTGTCGTTGAGGATCAGCAGATCAGCGATCAGCCAGGGCTTCAGCGTCTCGCGATAGACCCAGTGATAGGCAGTCAGTGCGGAGACCGAACGCAGGATCGAGGTCCATTGATAGTAGTCGAGCGGGCCGCCGACATGTTCGTCTTCGGGCAGTAGCAGATGATATTTGACGTCGAGAATGCGCGCGGTGTTGTCGGCGCGTTCCAGATGCAGGCCGAGCCGCGAGAACCAGTAGGCATCGTTGCGCAGCATGGTGCGGTAGGCTGACCCGTCGAAGCGCAGCGATGTCTCCTGCACAAAGCGCAAGAAATTCGCCAGCTGCTCGCGTGTCTTGGCACCGCCGCTCCAAGCGGATTGCAATTCCAGCCAAGCGCTGTTGATCGTGTCCCACATCTCGCCAGTCAGCGCGGTGCGGACCGAGCGCGAATTCAGCCGCGCCGCCTCGATGCAGTTGCGGATCGAGGAGGGATTGGCTGTCGAGAACGAGAGATACTCAACGACATTGGTCTCGTTGGCTTCCTCGTAGATCTCGTAAAAGGCCGCGCTGACGCCTGCGGTAAGGAGTGCCGAGTCCCATTCATTGGTCTGGCCGATATAGGTGTTCGGCAGCGCGGTGACGCGCAGTGTCGCCTCGATCGTGCGCGCGAGATATTCGGCGCGTTCGACATAGCGGGCTAGCCAGTAAAGGTTCTCGGCGGTGCGCGACAGCATGCTCAGCTCTTCTCCCTCCCCCCTTGCGGGGGAGGGTTGGGGAGGGGGGTAACAACACGGGACGACGTCAATTGTGGACCCCCACCCCCGACCCCTCCCCGCAAGGGGGAGGGGAGCGCACCGGCGGCGGTGGTCAGTAATGCTATCAAACCTAAATTACTCATCCAGTATCCATGTATCCTTGGTGCCGCCGCCCTGGCTGGAATTCACCACCAGCGAGCCTTCCTTCAGCGCCACGCGGGTCAGGCCGCCTGCGACGATGGAGACGTTCTTGCTGCCGGTGAGCACGAAGGGGCGAAGATCGACGTGACGCGGCGCGAGGCCTGACTCGGTGCAGGTCGGGCAGGTCGACAGCGCCAGCGTCGGCTGGGCGATGAAGCCTTCCGGCTCGCGCTTGAGCTTGTCGCGGAACGCTTCGATGGTGGCCTTGGTGGCGGCAGGCCCGATCAGCATGCCGTAACCGCCGGAGCCGTGGACTTCCTTGACGACGAGTTCGCTTAAGTGATCGAGCACATAAGCGAGATCGCCAGGTTCGCGGCAGCGCCAGGTCGGCACATTCTTCAGGATGGGCTCTTCGCCGAGATAGAACTTCACCACTTCCGGCATGTAGCTGTAGATCGCCTTGTCATCGGCGATGCCGGTGCCGACCGCGTTGGCCAGCGTGACGTTGCCGGCCATATAGGCGGACATCAGGCCGGGGACGCCGAGCGCTGAATCCGGGCGGAAGGTGAGGGGATCCAGGAAATCGTCATCGACGCGGCGATAGATCACGTCGACGCGTTTGAGGCCTTCGGTGGTGCGCATGAAGACCTCATCGTTCTTGACGATAAGGTCGCGGCCCTCGACCAGTTCGACGCCGAGCTTGTCGGCCAGGAACGAGTGTTCGTAATAGGCCGAGTTGTAAACGCCGGGCGTCATCAGCGCGACGGTGGGCTCCGTCGAGGCCGAGCGCGGTGCGACAGAGCGCAGGCAGGATAGTAGCTCGTCTGGATATTTCTCGACCGGCGCGACGCGATGTCGCGCGAACAGGTCGGGGAAAAGCCGCATCATGATCTCGCGGTTCTCCAGCATGTAGGAGACGCCGGAGGGCGTGCGGGCATTGTCTTCGAGAACGAAGAATTCGTCCGGATTGGTGCGGACAATGTCGATCCCGGCGATGTGCACATAGACATCGTGGGGGACGTCCTGACCGTTCATCTCCGGACGGAACACCGGGTTCTGGAAGATCAGGTCATCGGGGATCAGGCCGGCGCGGAGAATTTCGCGGCCGTGATAGATGTCCTTGAGGAACATGTTGATGGCGCGGGTGCGCTGCTTCAGGCCCTTTTCCAGCAGGGTCCATTCCTTGCCGGAAATGATCCGCGGAATGACGTCGAAGGGGATCAGCCGTTCGGTGGATTCGGAGTCGCCGTAAACCGCGAAGGTGATGCCGATCCGGCGGAACAGCAGCTCCGCTTCCTGGCGGCGATGTTCCAAAGCGTCCGGAGGCGTCTCCTTGAGCCAGCGGGAGAGTTCTTCATAGGCCGGGCGGAGTTCGCCTTGGGGCCCGTTCATTTCGTCGAACGCGACTGCCATGTACCCTGACTGTTGTTTCGAGGCCGTACGGAGATTGCACGACTGAAAGGGATGGTAGCAAGGGGCGGGCCAGCACGATATGCATTCAACAAGAGCAATTCGTATGAGATGCGTGTAAAGCTGCCTGAAAAAACGGCTGGACGCTGCTCGTTTCGGCAGCAAAACCCCGTGACATCAGGACTTTGCCTGCGCATGGTCCCGGGAATGGTGAGGAACGACAAATGACCGAGATTGTGACCGCGGGCATCCTGGTGATCGGCGACGAGATTCTGTCAGGTCGGACCAAGGACAAGAACATCGGATTCATTGCCGAGTACCTCACCAATATCGGCATCGATCTCAAGGAAGTCCGTGTCGTCTCTGACGATGAGCCGGACATCATCGCTGCGCTCGATGCGCTGCGTAAACGCTACACCTACGTTTTTACCACTGGCGGCATCGGCCCCACCCACGACGACATCACCGCCGATGCGGTGGCCAAGGCGTTCGGCGTCAAGA
Organism: Tardiphaga sp. 37S4; assembly: GCF_021044645.1. Classification (NCBI taxonomy): domain Bacteria; kingdom Pseudomonadati; phylum Pseudomonadota; class Alphaproteobacteria; order Hyphomicrobiales; family Nitrobacteraceae; genus Tardiphaga; species Tardiphaga sp. 37S4. Next base: position 1,495,610 of record NZ_CP088008.1, read on the forward strand.
TCGATCATCATCCCGAAGTGGTCGCGCGTTTCCAGGAGCGCTTCGGCGCCGACCTGAACGAAGCTCGGCTGCGGATGGCACGCATCCCTGATGGCGCCGACCTGATCCAGAGCGCGACCATCCTGGCGCCCGGCTTCAAGATCGATAATGTGATCGTGATGGCCGGCGTGCCGACGATCATGCAGGCGATGATGGACATCGTCGCGCCAAAGCTGAAGTCCGGCGTACGCATGCTGTCCGACACAGTGAAGGCCAATGCGCGGGAGGGCGACGTCGGTGGTCCGCTGCGCGATATCGCGAAGGCGCATCCCGACACGATCATCGGCAGCTATCCGTTCATGGACGAACAGGGCAAGCCGAACACCAATCTGGTGGTGCGTTCGCGCGATCAGGATAAGCTCAATGCGGCAATGGAGGCCGTCAAGGCGATGTTGGCGACAATCAACGCGCCCAAGTGAAATTGAGAGTGAACTAACGAGTGGATCAACATAAGTCCGGCCGCCTGAGGGCGACCGATGTGAGGAGACGAACATGGCCGATCATCCGGAATTGAGTGCTGAGGAGCGCGCCGGCAAGGCATTCCCGGTGTCCTGGGATCAATTCCATCGCGACTGCCGCGCGCTGACCTGGCGGCTGAACAGCGCCGGTCCATTTCACGCGATCATCGCCATCACCCGCGGCGGCCTCGTGCCGGCAGCGATCGTGGCGCGCGAGCTCGGCGTCCGCGTCATCGATACGGTGTGCATCGCCAGCTATGAGCACAACAAGCGCGGCGAGTTGCAGGTACTGAAGGGGCTGTCGGCGGATGCGTTGAAACTCGGTGGCGGCGACGGCAAGGGCCTCCTGATCATCGACGACCTCGTCGATACCGGCAAGACGGCGCGTATCGTTCGCGACATGCTGCCGAAAGCGCACTTTGCGACTGTCTATGCCAAGCCCATGGGCCGGCCGCTGGTGGATACGTACATCACCGAAGTGTCGCAGGACACTTGGATCTTCTTTCCGTGGGATCTCGGCCTGTCGTTCCAGCCGCCGATGCGCGAAGGCGCAGGCTAGGCGCTCGTTGCGAGGAGACGCGATTGCCGCTGCAAAATCGTGTCACGCCGGCAGGCGATATCGTCGCGACACCGGAGCGCGGGACGTTCACCGGCAATCGTGGCATCATCCACGATCCTTCGACCAAAACGCTCCTGAACAGGCGCTGGTCCAATCCGGCCTGGATCACCTGCGTCTGCGAGTTTCGCGGGCGTCGCCGCGATGTGATGGCGACACGTAGCTGGACCGAACTGTTCTTCCTCGACGAGGCCACATCCTTCGCCGCCGGTCACCGCCCATGCTTCTATTGCCGCCGCGACGATGCCAACCGCTTTCGCGCGGCGTGGGAGGAGGGCAACGGCGTCACGCGTGTGCGGGCGACGGAGATCGATGCGGTACTGCATCGCGAGCGGCTGGATAACAGGAAGAAGCGAGTGCATCCGCCGGATGGACCCGTCGAGGCATTGCCGGATGGGGCGATGGTGCAGGCGGGTGGTGAGAGCTATCTGATCTTGGAGGCGCGGGCGTTGCGGTGGTCGTTTGCGGGCTATCGCGCGGCGGATGTCGAGCTCGTCGACGCGCAGCTGCTGACGCCACCATCGACGCTGAATGCATTTCGCGCCGGCTATCGTCCGGTGCTGCATGTGAGTGCTGCCGCGGGAAACTAGAATTCGTCATGGCCGGGGTTGTCCCGGCCATCCACGTCTTTCCTTGCTTGGTGCTAAGACATGGATGCCCGGCACAAGGCCGGGCATGACGGCGTTTGTTGCGGGGAACGGCTTACCCCAGCTTTTGCCTTGCGAGCTTCGCACCCGCACCCAGTGCGCGCAGCTTCGCTTCCGCGATATCGCGCTGCATCGGAGCCATGCCGCAATTGGTCGTCGGCACGATCTTGTCCTTCGGCACGTGCTTCATCACGGCCTCGATGGTGGCGACGACGTCTTCCGGCGTCTCGACCTCATCGCTGGCGACATCGATCACACCGGCCTGCACGATCTTGTTCTTGAGCAGTCCCAGTAATTCCAGCGGCACGCGCGAATTGCGGGATTCGATCGCGACCTGCTGGATCGGGCTGGCATCGATGGCCGGGAAGATCTCTTCATACTGTCGCCACTCGCTGCCGAGGGTTTCCTTCCAGTCGGTATTGGCCTTGATGCCGTAGCCGTAGCAGATGTGAACGGCTGTCGCGCAAGTAAGGCCCTGCGCGGCGCGCTCGAGCGCCTTGACGCCCCAGTCGGCGGCTTCGTCCATGAAGACGTTGAAGGCCGGCTCGTCGAACTGGATCATGTCGACGCCGTCGGCTTGCAGCGCGAGCGCTTCCTGGTTCAGCAGTTCGGCGAAGGCAAAGGCCATCTTGACGCGGTCGCCGTAATAGCTGTCCGACAGGGTATCGATAATGGTCATTGGGCCGGGCAGCGTGAACTTGAACTTGTTCGTCGTATGCGCGCGGGCAGCCTGCGCCTCGAAGGCGTGCACGCGGCCCTTGAGCTGCAGCGGCGCGATCACCTGCGGCACCATCGCTTTGTAGCGGTCCTTGCGGATGCCCATCTCGACCTTGTGGGCGAAGTCGATGCCGTCGACCTTTTCCAGAAAGCCATGGACGAAATGCTGCCGCGCCTGCTCGCCTTCGGTGACGATGTCGACGCCGGCATCTTCCTGCACTTTCACCGCCAGCAGCGTCGCGTCGCGCTTGGCGCGCAGCAGTTCGTCGCCGGAGGAGCGCCAGGTTGGCCACAGCTTGTTCGGCTCGGCGAGCCATTCGGGCTTCGGCAGCGAGCCGGCGATGGTGGTTGGAAACAGCATTTGTTCGCTCCCCGGAAATTGTGTTTTGCGGAGGCCTATCTGCCACGTTCCTGACCCTCCGTATATGGGATTGGCGCATCCATAAGGGAGGGCTAGGATCGCCCAAAACGTATCGAGGACGCCGGGAAAATTACATGATCGACCTGCATTACGCACCGACGCCGAACGGCTGGAAAATCTCGATCATGCTGGAAGAATGCGGGCTGCCCTATACGGTCGTCCCGATGCAGCTCGGTCGCGGCGACCAGCACCAGCCGGAGTTTCTGAAACTCAGCCCCAACGGCCGCATGCCGGCCATTGTCGATCATGCGCCTGCCGATGGCGGCGCGCCGGTGTCGATTTTCGAGAGCGGCGCAATCCTGATCTATCTCGCCGAGAAATCCGGCCGGTTTATGCCGACCGAGATACGCAAGCGTTTCGACGTCATGCAATGGCTGATGTGGCAGATGGGCGGGCTCGGCCCCATGCTCGGCCAGAACGGGCATTTCCTGCTCTATGCCCCCGAGAAGATTCCCTATGCGATGGATCGCTATACCCGCGAAGCCAAGCGCCTGTACGGCGTACTCGATGCGCATCTCGCGGAAGGCCGCGATTACATCGCCGGCGACTACTCCATCGCCGACATGGCGTGCTTTCCGTGGATCATGACCCATAAGGCGCAGGGGTTGACGCTGGATGATTTCCCGAACGTGAAGCGCTGGTTCGCGCTCGTCCGCGCACGGCCGCAGGTGCAGGCGGGGCTTGCCGTCGGCAAGCAAGAGAAGAAGCCGATGGATGAGCAGGCGAGGAAGATCATGTTCGGTGTCGATGCGCCGGCGCATGCGCAGGCGCAGCAATAGAGCTCGTCATTCCGGAACGCGCGCATGACGAAGAAAATAATAACAAAACGAGGAAACACCCATGATCGAATTCTTCTTCGACTGTTCCAGCCCCTGGACCTACCTCGCCTTCCACAACATCCAGCCACTGGCGAAGGAATTCGGCGAGGAGATCTCGTGGCGGCCCATTCTGGTCGGCGGCATCTTCAATTCGATCAATCCCAGCGTCTATGAATCGCGCAAGACGCCGGTGCCGGCGAAGGCGCGCTACATGAAGAAGGACCTTGGCGACTGGGCGCGCTCGGCGGGCCTTGCGATCAAGATGCCGCCGACGGTATTTCCCGTGAACAGCGTCAAGGCGATGCGCGGCTGCATCTGGCTTGGAAGCGACGCGATGGTGCCGTTCGCGCGCGGGGTGTTCGAAGCCTATTGGGGGGACGACAAGGATATCTCGAAAGATGATATTCTCACCGAGATCTGTACGCGCACCGGCATCGATCCCGCGAAATTCTTCGCGGGCATCGGCGATCAGGCGATCAAGGACCAGCTCAAGGTCAATACGGATGACGTGATCGCACGGGGCGGCTTCGGCTCGCCGACCATCTATCTCAACAGGACCGACATGTATTTCGGCAATGACCGCCTGCCGTTGATCCGTGAGGCGCTGCAGCGTCGCCGCGTTGGCGCTGGAAGCGCCGAGAGCGCCGCCTGATGCCGAAAGCAATCGTTTGCCGCGAGCTCGGGTCACCTGAAAGCCTGCGCCTCGAACAATTTGCATCAGTGCCGCTGAAACCCGGGCAGGTCCGCGTTGCCGTGCGCGCTGCCGGAATCAATTTTCCGGATATCCTGATGGCGGCCGGCGAATATCAGCTCAAACCGGAGCTGCCGTTCACGCCGGGTATGGAAGCGGCGGGCGACGTCAGCGAAATCGCCAGCGATGTGCCCGGCATCGCGGTCGGGGATCGTGTCATCGTCAAGCTGCGTCATGGCGGCTATGCGGACGAAGTCGTGGTGACGCCGGCACAACTCGCTCCACTGCCGTCGACATTCGACTACGCGGAGGGGGCGACGTTTCTTGCCGCCCACGGCACCGCGCATCACGCGCTGGTCGATCGCGGCCAGATCGGGGCGGGCGAAGTGCTGCTGGTGCATGGCGCCGGCGGCGGCGTGGGGTTGGCAGCGGTGGAGATCGGCAAGCTGCTTGGGGCTACGGTGATTGCGGCGGCGTCATCTGAAGAGAAGCTTGCAGTCGCCAAAGCGCGCGGTGCGGATCACGGCGTGCTGTATGGCTCGGAGCCGTTCCGCGATGCCGTGAAACGCATCACCGATGGCAAGGGCGCCGATGTGGTGTTCGACCCGGTCGGTGGCGACATCTTCGAGCAGAGCCTGCGCTGCATCAATTGGGGCGCCCGCCTGCTGGTGATCGGCTTCACCGGAGGCATCGGCGTGGCGAAAACCAATCTCGTGCTCATCAAAGGCGCCAGCGTGCTCGGCGTCCGCGCCGGCGAGGCGGCGCGGCGCGATCCGAAGATCGGCGAAGCCCGCATTGCGCAGCTCCTCGCATGGGCAGAGGCAGGAAAGATCAGGCCAAACGTTTCGCATCGCCTGCCGCTGGCGGATGTTGCGGCTGCCATGCGGCTGCTAACGGAGCGCAAGGCGATCGGGCGTGTGGCGCTGACCATGGGCTGAGCGCTCAGCGCCGAAACTGGCCGTCCTTCAGGAAGGCGATGGTCTGCATGATTGCTTCCCGATTCCGGATCATCATCGCATGTGACGCATGGATGATGAGGTGGTCGGTCATGCCTTCAAGTTTCGTACGCGCGACGGTGACACGGCCATCATTCGGGCCACGCAACATCAAGCGCGAAGCGATCGGATCGAGCGTACGATCGCCGGCGATGATGCCGACCGGATAGTCAACTGGGGGAAGCATCGCCTCAGTTACGTCATCCCGCATCGTAACGAGTTGTTGCCCCGCCGGGCCGAAATACTGGCGATAGGGCAGCCAGTTCTTGAACAGATCGGCGATTTCGCTGCCGCCATTCGGCGTGCCCAGCATCACCACGCGGCCCAGACGTGATGGACGGTGGCGCGCCAGATAAACACGCGCCAGCAGGCCCCCCATCGAATGGCAGACGAAATGCGTGCAGCCTTCGTTGGCTTCGGCAAACGGCGCGATGGCGGGATGGATGTCATCGGCCAGTGCAGACAGCGTCTTGCGCCGGCTGGGATAGCCAATGTTCCGCGTGGCGAGTCCTGCGGCTTCGACCGCCTGCTGCATCTTGATGAAAGATCGGAACGACCGGCTGATGCCGTGCAGAAAAATGACGCCCTCGCGTGGACGACCAGAGGGCGTCGGATTCATTCGTCGTCCTATTTGTAGTCGCGCTCGTCCCACCACGGGAAATAGCTCGGCATGTCCGTGCTGACCTTGTTCTTGAATTCGGCCGGGCGCTTCTCGAGAAAGGCCACGACGCCTTCCTTGACGTCCTCGGAGCGACCGCGCGCATAGATGCCGCGGCTGTCGATCTTGTGCGCTTCCATGGGATCGTCGGCGCCCATCATGCGCCACATCATCTGGCGGATCAGCGCGACGGAGACCGGCGCCGTCTTGTCGATGAAGGTCTTGGCCAGCGCGCGAGCGGTTGGCAGCAGATCGTCGGGCGGCACAACCTTGCTGACGAGTCGGCCGGCCAGGGCCTCCTGCGCCGGGAAGACGCGACCGGAGTAGCACCATTCCAGCGCCTGCGAGATGCCGACGAGGCGCGGCAGGAACCAGCTCGACGCGGCTTCCGGCACGATGCCGCGCTGGGAGAACACGAAGCCGAAGCGTGCAGCTTCCGAGGCGATGCGGATGTCCATCGCGAGCTGCATGGTGGCGCCGATGCCAACGGCCGGCCCGTTCACCGCGGCGATGACCGGCTTGAGGCATTTGAAGATCCGCAGGGTCACCTGACCGCCACCATCGCGCACCATCGGATCGCTGTAATCGACATCACCACTGGCGAGGCGCTTCACCGGGCCGCGCCGCGCGTCGCGATCGAAGGTGTCAGCACCCGAGGAGAGATCAGCACCCGCGCAGAAGCCACGTCCGGCACCGGTCACGATGATCGCGCGCACGTTGTCGTCCGCATCGGCCTTGTCGAAGGCGTCGATCAGCTCGGCCTGCATGCTGGCGTTATAGGCATTGAGCTTTTCAGGGCGGTTGAGCGTGATGGTGAGGATCTGCTCGTCGACGCTGTAGAGGATGGTCTCATAGGCCATGATGGTTTCTTCCCTGTTTATTTTTTGTTGTCGTTGAAATCGTCATTCCGGGGCGCGCCACTTGGCGCGAACCCGGAATCCCGACGTGTTTTCATTACTACTGGATTCCGGGTTCGCGCGCGAAGATGCGCGCGCCCCGGAATGACGTGCTAGGTGCAGGATTGTAGGATGGGTAGGGCTCTTGCGAAACCCATCCTTCGCACACAAGCGTGACGGGTTTCGCTGCTCTCAACCCATCCTGCGGAATTATGCCTGCAGCGTTGGCTGCCGCTTCCTACGCCGGCAGCCGGGTTTCGACGATGCGGGCGAACATGCTGGCGCCGATGGGCAGGATCTTATCGTCGAGATAATAGCCGGGATTGTGCACCGGCACCGAGCCTTCCTGGCCGACCCAGAAATAGGCGCCGGGCACGGCATGCAGCATGTCGGCGAAATCTTCGGAGCCCATTTTCGGCTTCGCGCGGGTGATCACATTGGCGTCGCCGACGATCGTGCGTGCAACGTCTTCGACGGCCTTCGAATGCTCTTCCTGATTGACCAGCACGCTGAAGCCGTCGCGGATATCGACCTTGATCTCGCAGTCGAATGCCGTCGCCATGCCAGCAGCGAGCGCATGCATCCGCTCGCGGATCTGCATCCGGACCTTCTCGGAGAAACAGCGCACGGTGCCGCAGAGCTTCGCATCATCCGGGATGACGTTATAGGCCGAGCCGGAATGGATCTGGGTGATCGACAGCACCGCGGATTCGAACGGATTGACATTGCGGCTGACGATCGACTGCATTGCCTGACCGAGCGACATCGCGATCACGACAGGGTCCTTCGAGCGCTCCGGCATCGCGCCGTGGGCGCCATAGCCCCGGATGGTGATGTCGAAGAAATCAGCGGCGGCCATTGCAGGACCCGGGAAGATGCCGACTTCGCCGTGATTCATGTCCGGTGCATTGTGCAGGCCGTAGATCTCGTCGCAAGGAAACTGCTTGAACAGACCGTCCTTGATCATCGCGCGCGCACCGCCGAGGCCTTCTTCGGCGGGCTGGAAGATGAAATGCACGGTGCCGTCGAAATTGCGGGTCTCGGCGAGATAGCGTGCGGTGCCGAGCAGCATGGTGGTGTGGCCGTCATGGCCGCAGCCGTGGAAGCGGCCCGGAATGGTCGAGCGCCAGGCGAGATTGGTGTTCTCTTCCATCGGCAGCGCGTCCATGTCGGCGCGCAGGCCGATGCGCTTGGTGCCCGAGCCTTTGCCCTTCAACACGCCGACGACGCCGGTCCCCCCTAAGCCGCGATGCACTTCGACGCCCCATGAAGTCAGCTTGTCGGCAACGATGCCGGAGGTGCGGACTTCCTCGAAGCCGATTTCCGGATGCGCGTGCAGGTCGCGGCGGATGGCGGTGAGTTCGTCGGCGAAAGCGTCGATACGTTCGAGTGTGGGCATAAGTTATCCGTTCACGGCACGAGGGCAGGTGATGAGGTCTGGGGCGTAAATGGTTCGCCGTTCGGCTTCAGCCGAATGCCCGGACGCAGATGCTTCCAGGGCAGCACCGACGTATCCGCGGGCATCGCGCCGGGCGCGGCGCAGATCAGCAGCTTGCCGGCGATCGGCTCGAAGTCCGCGCGGAAATGCACCGAGCTCTTGTTGACCAGAATGTTCTGCTCGGTCGGCTCTATGCCGACATAGCGATACATCGACTGGTCGGCGAGCTGGGCCTTGTGCGAGGAGATGACGACGCGAACGTCGTCGATACGCAGACAGGCCGAGAGGCCCATATCCATGTCGCGACCGCCATAATAGGGGCCATTGGCGACGAACTTGCCGTCCGACAGTTTCTCGACCACGAACGTGTTCTCGTAAGGCGCATCGCCGGGGATGCCCGACTTGCCGCCGATGGAGAGTTTGACCGTAGCGCCTTCGCCGGCCTGATGGGCAGCCTTCGCTGCAGCGGGATCGTAGATCACGCCATGGGCGGCCTTGATCGCCTTGTTCTTCACCAGCGCGCGCAGCATGCCGGTGGTGTCGCTGTCGCCGCCGGCGCCGGGATTGTCCTGGGTGTCGGCGATAACGACCGGCTTGGTGAGGGTCTTCGCCAGCTCCATGGCATGCAGCACGCCTTCGTCCGGCCTGTAGATTTTGCCGTCGAAATCATCCTCGTGGCCCATCACCAGCTTGACGATGGTGTCCGCTGCGGCGTCGGCATCAGCCTGCGTCACGCCATAGGCGAACACGCTCGGGCAGCAATGCGGGAAATCGGCGGCAGGAAAGCCCGGGCAGAACGACAGCGTAGGCACCTGGTCATGTTCCAGCGCGGCCAGCTTCAGATAGATGCTCTTGGTCGGCTCGTCATTGGTGCATTGCCAGCTGATCGGAATCAGGAACGGCAATTGCCGGAATGCCTTGGCGAAGCGGTTGCCGGCGAGCAGCAAGTCCATGTGGCGTGCACAGGCGCGGCCGGTGTCGGCCATGTCCACATGGGGATAGGTGCGATAGGCGATCAGCGCGTCGGTGTATTCGACCGTCTCCGGCGAGATGTTGCCATGCAGGTCGAGGCTGACCACGAACGGAATGTCCGGCCCGATCACCTCACGCACGCGCCGCGCGATTTCGCCTTCGCCGTCGTCGAGATGTTCGGTGACCATGGCGCCGTGCAGATCGAGATAGACCGCATCGAGGGGCAGCGCTGCCCTGATGCCGTCAATCATCTCGCCGACGATGCGCTCGAACGCGTCCCTGGTGACATGCGCCGAAGGGCTCGCGCCGCAGGCGATGGTCGGGATCAGCTCCCAGCCGCGGATTTCTGCTTCCTCGACAAAGCCGGCGAGGCCGACATTGATGCCACGCATCACCTTGAGGACGTCGGCGCCATGGGTCATCGACGGCCAGCCGCCGCCATGTACAAAGGCCTCATAGGTCGCCTTGGTCGGCGCAAACGTGTTCGTCTCGTGCAGAAAGCCGCCGACAGCGATACGGGTCATTCAGAATCCAGGGTCAGTTTCGGTATGGGCTCAGGCCGCCGGCACGGTGGTGCTGCCATCGACCGCGCGGAAGTTGGCGAAATCCCATCCTCGTCCGGGCGCCGCGTCAAGCAGCTGGCGCGTATAGGGCTGTTGCGGATTTGCGAGGACTTCCGCTGCCGGGCCCTGTTCCACCACCCGGCCATGCTGCATCACGGCAACGTCATCGCAAATCTGGGCGGCGACGCGCAGATCGTGGGTGATGAACAGGATGGCGATGCCGAGGCGGGTCTGGATGTCGTCGAGCAGCCGCAGCACCTGCGCCTGCACCGAGACGTCGAGCGCCGAGACGGCTTCGTCGGCCACCAGCACTTCCGGATCGAGGGCAAGCGCGCGCGCAATGGCGATGCGCTGGCGCTGGCCGCCGGAGAACTGGTGCGGATAGCGCGACACTGCGTCAGGTGGAAGACCGACCAGTTCGAGCAGTTCGCGCGCCCTGGCCATGGCCACCGAATGTTTGGTGCCGAAATTGATCGGACCTTCGCAAATGGACTCGCCGATGGTGATGCGCGGATTGAGCGAACGATAGGGGTCCTGGAAGACGATCTGTATCTTCTTGCGGTGCGGCTGCAACGCATGACGTGACAGGTCGGAGATTTCGCGTCCGGCGAGACGGATGCCGCCCGAGGTTGGATCGATCAGTCGGACGATACAGCGCGCCACGGTCGATTTGCCGGAGCCGCTTTCGCCGACGATGCCGAGCGTGCGGCCCTTGCGCAGTGTCAGCGTGACGTCCTGGGCTGCGTGGACCTCGCGTGGTTTCCCGAACATGGAACGCTCGCGATAGACCTTGCCGAGCTCATTCGCTTCGAGCACGACTGGATTGAAGCCCACTTCCTCGCGAGCCGCGCGGGGAATGAGGCTCGGCACCGACGACAGCAGGTTACGAGTATAGTCCTGCGTGGGCGCGCTCAGAATATCCTTCAATGCTCCGGTTTCCACCAACCGTCCATGACGCATCACGGCGACGCGATCGGCGATGTCGGCCACCACGCCCATGTCGTGAGTGATGAACAGCACGGCGGTGCCGTGATCCTTCTGAAGGTCGCGCATCAGCTTGAGAATCTGCGCCTGGGTGGTGACGTCGAGCGCTGTCGTTGGCTCATCGGCGATCAGCAGTTTCGGCTCCAGCACGAGCGCCATGGCGATCATGATGCGCTGGCGCTGGCCGCCCGACAGGCGGTGCGGATAGGACGCGAAGATGCGCTTCACATCGGGAAGCCGCACTTGCTCCATCATGTCGAGAATGCGCGCACGGCGGGCGCTGGCGCCGAGACTGGTGTGGGTGCGTAGTACTTCGTCGATCTGCTTGCCAACGGGGACGACTGGATTGAGCGCCGTCATCGGCTCCTGGAAGATCATCGCCATGGTGGTGGCGCGGAGTTCGCGCAGCCGCCGGTCGCTGGCTTGCAGCACGTCCTCACCGACCAACTTAATGCTGCCGCCGATGGCTTTGAGTGAATCTCGCGGCAGCAGGCCCATGGTGGAGAGGGAGGTCACCGACTTGCCGGAACCACTTTCGCCGACCACGCAGAGCGTTTCGCCCTGGCGCACCTGGAGAGAAATGCCGTCGATGATCTTCTTGCCGGTGCCGCTCTTGCCGACGCCGACAACGAGGTTTTCGATTTCCAGTGCGACGGGGCGGGTATTCACGGTGGGGTTCACTAGTTCACTCACTTGCCGGCCTCACGCTGTTTCATGCGGGGATCGAGCGCATCGCGGGCAGCGTCACCGATCAGATTGACGGAGAGGATGGCAATCGAGAGCAGTAGTCCCGGCCAGAAGATCAGCGATGGCTTGACCTGGAAGAAGGCGCGACCCTCGGCCATGATATTCCCCCAGGTCGGGGTTTCCGGGCTGATGCCGGCGCCGAGGAACGACAGGATCGCCTCGGTGAGAATGGCGGATGCGGCGATGAAGGTGCCCTGGACGATCAGCGGCGCCACCGTGTTGGGCATCAGATGCTTCAACATGATCTTCGGCATGCTGGAGCCGAGCGAGATCGCCGCCTCCACATAGGGCTCCTCACGCGCCGACAGCACCACGGAACGCACCAGTCGCGCGACGCGGGGGATTTCCGGAATAGTGATCGCAATCAGCACCGTCGTCAGGGTGGCGCCTGACAGCGACACGACGGCGATGGCCAGGAGCACGCCGGGCATCGCCATCAGGCCGTCCATGACACGCATCATCACAGCGTCAGCCAATTTGAAAAAGCCCGAGAACAGGCCGATGAACAGGCCGATGACAATACTGGTGACGGCGGCGCCGAGGCCGATCAGGAGCGAGATGCGACCGCCATAGAGGATGCGCGCCAGCACGTCGCGGCCGTAAGCGTCGGTGCCGAGCAGATATTCCGAACTGGCCGGCTTCAGCCGCAAGGCGGGTGCCAGCAATTGCGGATCGTGCGACGTCAGCCACGGTGCGAAGATCGCCGACAGGATCACCAGCGTCAGGCAAATCGTTGCCAAGGCGATAATCGGCGTCGCGGTGAGAAAGCCGAGCGACGGACCGCTGCGGGAGGGGAGGGCCGGGTTGGGAAGGGATTCGATCGCCATCAGATACAGATTCCTAGTAACGAATTCTGGGATCGAGCAGTGCGTAGGCAAGGTCGATAAGCAAATTGACCCCGACATAAACGCCCGAGGTCAAAAGGATCATGGCCTGGATCACGGGAAAATCCCGCGCCAGCACGGCATCGACCGTCAAGCGACCGATGCCGGGCAGGTTGAACACGCTTTCGGTGACGACGACGCCGGAGATCAGCAGTGCGAAGCCGGTACCGATCACCGTGATGACCGGCACGGCGGCGTTACGCAGCGCGTGGCGGAACAGCACCCCGCTCTCGTTGATGCCCTTGGCGCGCGCGGTGCGGACATAGTCTTCGCCGAGCACTCCGAGCATCGCCGCGCGGGTCATGCGCGCGATTAGCGCGACATAGACAAAGGACAGCGCGACGGTCGGCAGCGTGATGCGCTCAAAGAACGGCCCGAATCCACGCGAGATGCTGCGGAAACCCTGCACCGGAAACCAGCGCAGTTCGATCGCGAACACCTGGACCAGCACGTAACCGATCACGAACACCGGCACGGAGAAGCCGATCACTGACAGCGCCATCACGAAACGGTCGATCCATGTGCCGTGTTTCCATGCGGCGATGACGCCGAGCGGGATCGCAACAAGGATCGAAACCAGCATCACGCTCAATGCAATGCTCAAAGAGGGCTCGATGCGCTGGTTGACCATCTGCAGCACAGGCACGTTGGAGATCAGCGAGGTGCCGAAGTCACCGTGCAGCAGCCGCCAGACCCAGCTGAAAAACTGCGTGTAGAGCGGTTCGTTGAGACCGAGCTGCGTCCTGATGCGGTCGAGCTGCTCGGCCGTCGCGTTATCGCCGGCGATGATCGCGGCAGGATCGCCGGGCGTCAGCCGAAGCAGCAGGAAGACAAACAGGGCCACCACACCCATAACGGGTATGGCCGCAAGAATCCGGCGAATGAGGTATCCGAGCATGGCGCTTTCCTAGTGGTGGTGTTGATCGAACGTAACTGGACCGCGTCGGTCAACCGGAAACGTCACGGGCTCGCTGCTCTTGGTCGTCATGGTCCGCGAGAAACACAGATTTTTCGAGAAACAATGATTCACTGTCGCAACTTGCCTCAACCCGAAGTTCGCTAAACTTAAACGTAAAGGTAGCAAGTCCTGTGCCACCGCCCGATTTGCGCCATGCGATGCATGTGCAAACCGGGCGACGTTGCATCAATCGAGGGTTGCCAGCAATCCCGCCATCAGGCGGCCACGATCAACAAGGCTCTGCGCGACGATATATTCGTTGAGCGTGTGCATATCGGCGCCATGAACGCCGAGGCCGTCGAGGGTCGGGATGCCCATTGCGCCGGTAAAATTACCATCCGAACCGCCACCCTTGCTGCCATGGGTCAGTTCGGGCAGGCCGAGGCGACCATTGATGGCCTTGGCTTTCTCGAACAGCGCCATGGTCGCCGCGTTCGGTTCCCACACCGGGCGGGTGACGCCGCGGGTGACGTTGAAGGTCACGTCATTCTCGGTACTTGAGAGAGCGAGCATGCGCTGGACGCCGGCATCGAGATCTTCCTGACGCTTGGCCATGCTCAGCGCTTCGCCGGTGCATGACGAGGCAACGCAGTTGACCCATTGTCCGCCATGCACGATGCCGACGCTGAACGTGCAGTCCGGTCCGGTCATCTCGTCGATCTGCACGATCTTCTTCGCCATTTCGCGAATCGCAGAGCGGCCGTTCGACAGCGTCGCGCCCGAATGGCTGGGCCGGCCGATGGTTTCGAGATTGAAGCGGGCGATCGCATAGCGGCCAGTGGTGACACCGTTGCCCGCACTACCGGGCTCGGGCACCAGCACGTATTTGTTCCGCGCGGCTTCAGCTTCGATGATGTCGCGGGTCGATGGCGTGCCGACTTCCTCGTCGGGCGTGAACAGTACGGTGATGGGTAGCGGCGTCGTATAGGAGATACGTGCGAGCTGGCGGATGGCTTCCAGCGATAGATAATTACCGCCCTTCATGTCGCAGATCGCCGGGCCGTAGCAGCGCTCGCCATCGCGGCGCCACTTCAGCTTTTCAATGGTGCCAACCGGATGAACCGTATCCATGTGGCCCGCGATCAGGATACCGGGTTCGCCGAATTTCGGATGTGGAAAACGGGCGCGGATGCAGCCGCCGAATCCCTGACGTCCCGCGATGCGCTCGATGGTCGCACCCATGATTGCCATGTCGCGTGCAGCGAGGTCGAGCATGCTGTTGACCGCATTCGCGTCCCATGTGGGGCTCTCGCATTCGACCCAGATGCGCAGGCCCTGCAACATGTTCTCGAGATCAAACGGGAGTTCGGCGGGGTTCATCAAGTCATTCCTCTTGGATGAGAATTTCGTCACGGATGATCAAGGCGCTCCGTGCCTGCGCACATTGCGAGAGTTTGTCGGCGAGAGTTCGCGCATGACTTAGCAGCAGCGCAATCGCCTTTGCAAATCGACAATGTGCATTGCAATGCATTCTACACCGTGTGGATGTATCGCGTGGAAAACGCGATTGACGCGCATCACGCTTGATGCCAAGTCCTTGAAGCCTAAATGATAAAGGCAATACGCGAAGGCGCCTAAAATTCTATCGCGTTGCATAATCGATCATCGATCGATGGTCAGATTCCAGTCAGGAGAGATTGAGTGTCCTACATGTCACGTTGGCAGCATTCTGCGGCCTTCACGAAATTTGCGCTGCCCGGTCTGGCGGTCGCCGTTGCGCTCGCGCTGCCGGTGCTGTCGTCGCCCGCGCATGCTGCAGGTAAGACCATCACTGCAGTGATGCATTCCGATCTGCGTGTGATCGATCCCGGTATCACCACCGGTTATATCGTCCGCGACCACGGCTACATGGTTTACGACACGCTGCTCGGCATGAACTCGAAATACGAGATCAAGCCGCAGATGGCCGACTGGAAGGTCTCCGACGACAAGCTTGTCTATACATTTACCCTGCGCGACGGCCTGCTGTGGCATGACGGCAAGCCGGTCACCGCCGAAGACTGCGCCGCGTCGCTGCAGCGCTGGGGCCGCAATGACGGCATGGGCCAGAAGCTCATGGACTTCACCAAGAGCATCGAGGCGCCCGACGCCAAGACCATCGTGCTGACGCTGAAGGAGCCCTACGGCCTCGTGCTGGATTCGATCGCCAAGCCGTCGTCGCTGGTGCCGTTCATGATGCCGAAGCGTCTCGCCGAGACCCCCGCAGGCAAGGCGATCCCCGAACAGGTCGGCTCCGGTCCGTTCAAGTTCGTGCAGGCTGAATTCCAGCCCGGCGTGAAGGCGGTCTACGAGAAATTCAAGGACTACAAGCCGCGCTCCGAGCCGACCGACTGGCAGGCCGGCGGCAAGGTGGTGAAGGTCGATCGCGTCGAATGGATCACCATGCCCGATGCACAGACCGCGGTGAATGCGCTGCAGTCGGGTGACATCGACTTCATGGAAAATGGTCCCTACGACCTGCTGCCGGTCCTGGCGAAGGATCCGGAGCTTAAGATCGAAGTGCTCAACCCTCTGGGCTTCCAGACCTTCGGTCGCATGAACTTCCTTAACCCGCCCTTCGACAATCCGAAGATTCGCCGTGCCGCGTTTTTGGCAATGAGCCAGAAGCCGGTGCTGGATGCGCTGGTCGGCGATCCCAAATATTATAAGGTCTGCGGCGCGGTGTTCGGTTGCGACACGCCGAATGCGACGGATGTCGGTTCGGAAAGCCTGGTGAAGGGCAATGGCGTCGAGGAAGCCAAGAAGCTGCTCGCCGAGGCCGGTTATGACGGCACGCCGGTGGTGATCATGGCGCCGACCGACGTGACCACGTTGAAGGCGCAGCCGATCGTTGCGGCGCAACTGCTCCGCAATGCCGGCTTCAAGGTCGAAGTGCAGGCCACCGATTGGCAGACGGTGCTCAGCCGTCGTCCGAGCCAGAAGCCCGTCAAGGAGGGCGGCTGGAACATGTTCTTCTCCAACTGGGTCGGCGCCGACATTCTCAATCCCATCAGCAATGTCGCGACCTCCGGCCGCGGCAAGAGCAATGGCGGCTGGTTCGGCTGGAGCGAAGATGCCGAGCTGGAAGTGCTGCGCGACAAATACGCACGCGCGACCACGCCGGAAGAGCAGAAGAAGCTCGCCGCCGAGATCCAGAAGGAGATCTATGACAAGGTCATCTACATCCCGCTCGGCGAATACAAGGTGCCGAGCATCTGGCGCACCTCGCTGACCGGCGTCACCCAGGGCGCTGCCATTCCGATGTTCTGGAACATCGACAAGAAGGACTAACCGGCGCCGCTGTCGCGGTTCGTGTGAAGTAACAGAACGCCGGCCTGAGTGATCAGGCCGGCGTTCTTGTTTTTGCGAATGACCTCTCCTCGAGCGATGCGTTCGATGGTCGCACCCATGACTGCCATGTCGCGTGCAGCGGGGTCGAGCATGCCGTTGACTGCGTGCGTGACTTGGCAGCAGCAGGTAATTGCCTTTGCAATTGACGATGTGCATTGGAATGCATTCTGCAGCATGTGGATGTAGCGCGTGGAAAACGCGATTGACGCGCATCACGCTTGATGCAAGTCTTTGATGTCTAAAAGATAAAGCCAACGCGTGGTGGCGCCTAAATTTCTATCGCGTTGCACAAGCAATCATCGACCGATGGTCAGTTTCAAGTCAGGAGAGATCGAATGTCCTACATGTCACGTTGGCAGCGTTCTGCGGCCTTCACGAAATTGACGCTACCAGGTCTGGCGGTAGCCGTTGCGCTGGCGCTGCCGGTTTTGTCGTCGCCCGCGCATGCTGCCGGCAAGACCATCACTGCGGTGATGCATTCCGATTTGCGTGTGCTCGATCCGGGCATCACCACGGCCTATATCGTGCGCGATCACGGTTACATGGTTTACGACACGTTGCTGGCGATGGACGCAAACTTCAAAGTCCAGCCGCAGATGGCGGAGTACAAGGTCTCCGATGACAAGATGGTCTACACCTTCACGCTACGCGATGGCCTGAAGTGGCACGACGGCAAGCCGGTGACCGCGGAAGATTGCGCCGCATCGCTGCAACGCTGGGGTCGTAACGACGGCATGGGCCAGAAGCTCATGGACTTCACCAAGAGCATCGAGGCGCCAGACGCCAAGACCATCGTGCTGACGCTGAAAGAGCCCTATGGCCTCGTGCTCGACTCGATTGCCAAGCCGTCCTCGCTGGTGCCGTTCATGATGCCGAAGCGTCTCGCCGAGACGCCCGCCGGCAAGGCTATTCCAGAGCAGATCGGTTCGGGTCCGTTCAAGTTCGTGCAGGCTGAATTCCAGCCGGGCGTGAAGGCGGTCTATGAGAAGAACAAGGACTACGTGCCGCGCTCCGAGCCTGCGAGCTGGGCGGCCGGTGGCAAGGTCGTCAAGGTCGACCGCGTCGAATGGGTCACGATGCCCGATGCGCAGACGGCGGTGAACGCGCTGCAGTCCGGCGACATCGATTTCATGGAGAACGGTCCCTACGATCTGCTGCCGATTCTCGTCAAGGACAAGGACCTCAAGATCGAGGTTCTGAACGAGCTCGGTTACCAGACGTTGGGGCGTATGAACTTCCTGTTGCCTCCCTTCGACAACGTCAAGGTTCGCCGCGCGGCATTCCTCGCGATGAACCAGAAGCCGGTGCTCGATGCGCTGGTCGGTAATCCCGACTACATGAAGATCTGCGGTGCCATGTTCGGCTGCGGCACGCCGAATGATACCGACGTCGGTTCGGAAACCATGGTCAAGGGCAGCGGCATGGCGGAAGCCAAGAAGGCGCTGGCCGATTCCGGTTACGATGGCACGCCCGTGGTCATCATGGCGCCCACCGATGTGTCGTCGCTGAAGGCGCAGCCGATCGTTGCAGCGCAGCTTCTGCGCGATGCCGGCTTCAAGGTCGAAGTGCAAGCCACCGACTGGCAGACCGTGGTGACGCGCCGCGCCAGCCAGAAGCCCGTCAAGGAGGGCGGTTGGAACATGTTCTTCACCAATTGGGTCGCTGCTGATATTCTTAACCCGGTTTCCAACGTCTCGACGTCGGGCCGCGGCAAGAATGGCGGCTGGTTCGGATGGTTCGAGGACGCCAAGATCGAAGAACTGCGCGACAAGTATGCGCGCGCAGCGACGCCTGCGGAACAGAAGGCTGCCGCTGCGGAAGTCCAGGCCCGTGCGCTCGAGCAGGTCGCGTATCTGCCGCTTGGCGAATACCGGATCCCCAGCATATGGCGGAAGTCGCTGACCGGCGTGCTACCGGGCGCCGCCACCCCGGTGTTCTGGAACATCGACAAGAAGGAGTAACCGGCGCCGCTGCGGCGGGCAGGTTTGAATAAGAGAGCGCCGGCCTGACTGATCAGGCCGGCGTCTTTGTTTTTGCGAACGACCTCGTAATGACGGGGATGAGCCGGTACTACCGCTCGGGCGATGCCGCCGACACCACGAGCAGCACGTCGGCCTTGGGCTTGCCGATGCTGCGCACCCAGTGCGGGGTCTCTCCGGAAAAGTACAGGCAGTCGCCTTTCTTCAGGACGATCTCTTCGTCCTCGATCTTGATAGCCATCTTGCCTGATATGACGAACAGGAATTCCTCGCCCGCATGCGATGCGCGCGGCGCGAATTTCAGCGGCGGCCGGATCAGGAACGGCTCCATCATCTTGCGTGTGCGTCCCGCAGCCAGCGCCAGCAGATCGACGCCGTCGTCCTGCATGGGGGTTTGCTGTTCGTCCTGCCGGAACAGCGTGTAGCGCGGGGCCGGCGTTGGGTTGGGGTCGAACAGATAGGTGACGTTGACATCGAGCGCTGCGGCGAGGCGCAGCAGCGCATTGACCGACGGCGTTTTCAGGCCGCGCTCGACGAGGGAGATATAGCCGCGCGTCAGTTCGCTCTGGGTGGCGAGCTGATCCAGCGTCAGTCCCTTGGTGGTGCGTAGCTGGCGCAGGTTGAAGCCAACCGCATTCTTGCTGACGTCGAGCAACGTCGATCTCCTGATGAGGTGCTTATTCTTTTAGAGTGCGCGCGGCGATGGTGGAAGGGCCGTCTCGCTGATCTCTTTGAAAGAGCTCCAGAGCGATGCCGGAGTGTTTCTACAGGAAAACATTGCTGCAGATATTTCCAGCACGAGCAAGGATAATTTAGGCAAAAGTGCCGGGAAATGCAGATTTTTAGCCTGCGTTATGTGCATCAGCTGCCTTTTGCCGATTTAGGCATCAGATGCCGATTTTCGTGACGTTGATTTCTGTCAGTAAACCTGTTGGATTTTGATGACGGGAATATGTCCTCAGAAAACGACACGAAGGCAGATATATGATCAAGCGTTTGAAGCCCGGTAAGCGGCTCAGCATGGCCACGGTGCATGGTGGTCTCGTTTATCTCGCAGGGCAAGTGCCGGACGATCTGTCTGTCGGTGTCGAAGCGCAGGCCGCCGAAGTGCTCGCCAAGATCGATGCACTGCTCGGCGAAGCCGGCACCGACAAGTCATCGATCCTGAGCGCGACGGTGTGGTTGCCCAACATCGCGGATTTCGCGGCTTTCAATACAGTCTGGGATGAGTGGGTGCCGGCAGGCGCATCGCCTGCACGCACCTGTGTCGAAGCGCGGCTCGCCAATCCCTCGATCAGAGTCGAGATCGCAGCCATCGCAGCCATTCCTTAAGCGCCACTGACGCCTGCGCTGAGGCGACTGAAGCAACAGCGAAAGTTCACGAGAAGACCCGGACTGCGCCGCGAGATGTCGCGGCACGGAAAGAGCCCGCGCGCCTGAAACTGAACATGTCTTTTGAAGGAGTGAACATGACCGTCGCAGAAGAATTCAATACAGTCACCGCCACGGCGGAGAATCCCGACGATGCGGCCATGCGCAAGATCGTCTGGTCGAGCGTGATCGGCACCGCCGTCGAATGGTACGACTTCCTGATCTATGGCGCGGCAACCGCGCTGGTGTTCAACAAGGTGTTCTTCGCCGCTGGCGATCCGGCGCTCGCGACTATTGCAGCCTTCGGCACCTATGCGGTTGGCTTCCTCGCGCGTCCGCTTGGTGCCGCGATCTTCGGTCACTATGGCGACCGTGTCGGCCGCAAGGCGATGCTTGCGATTACGATCATGGTGATGGGCCTCGGCACTTTCGCCATCGGCCTGCTGCCGACCTATGCGCAGATCGGCATCGCGGCGCCGATCCTGCTCATCGCACTCCGCTTCCTGCAGGGCATCGGCCTTGGCGGTGAATGGGGCGGCGCGGTTCTGATGGTGGTCGAGAATTGTCCTACGCATAAACGCGGCTTCCTCGGCAGCATGGTGCAGGTCGGCAATCCCGTCGGCAATCTCGCAGCCATCGGCATGTTCGCGCTGGTGTCGCAACTGCCTGAAGAAGACTTCATGAGCTATGGCTGGCGCATTCCGTTCCTGATCTCGATCCTGCTGGTCGGCGTCGGCCTCTGGATCCGCATGAGCATGGAAGAGACTCCGGCCTTCCGCGCGCTCAAGGCGAAGAATGAAGTCGCCAAGATGCCGATCGTTGACATCTTCAAGTATCACCGCCGTCCGTTCTTCACCGCCGTCGGACTGAAGATCTCGGAGATCGCTTATGCCAGCATCGCCGGCGTGTTCATCATGTCCTATGCGACGTCGAAGCTCGGCCTGTCGCGCGGGCTGGTGCTGAACGGCGCCTTCATCGCATCCTTCGTTGCGTTGTTCTCGATCCCGTTCTTCGGCTGGCTGTCGGACAAGGTCGGGCGCAAGGCGATGTTCTATGCGAGCTGCCTCTTTTGCGCGGCTTTCGCATTCCCGATGTTCTGGCTGCTCGATACCCGCGATCCGACCATCGTGATCCTCACCATTGTCGTCGCAATCTCGTTCGGCCAGATGGTGATGTTCGGCATCGGTGCGCCCTGGTATTCGGAGCTGTTCACCGCGAAGCTGCGCTATAGCGGTGCATCGCTCGGCTTCCAGGTCGGTGCGGCCATCTCGGGCGGTCTCAGCCCGCTCATCGCGGCGTCGCTGATGACATGGGCCGGTGCGACCTGGCCGGTATCGGTGTTCCTGATCTTCTGCGCCTGCATCACCGCAATCGCGACATCCTTTGCGCCGGAAATGGCGAACAAGGAACTGATCTGAACGCAGTCTTCGTCATGCCCGGCGCATGCCGGGCATCCACGTCTTTGACCGCATGAAGACGTGGATGGCCGGGACATCCAGCGAAGCCGCGCTTCGCGCTTTGCCCGGCCATGACGGAGTGATGTGTCGCCCAAGCCTCTACAAGGACGAAAGCAATGCTCGATACCGTTACTTCCGCATCCACTGCCGTGGTCTCGTCATGGACCGGCGTGGTGCGCTATCTCCACATCACGCCGCGCGCGTTCCTGCCGATGCGTGAAATGCCAGAACTCACTTTGATTGCCGGCAAGGGCATCGAGGGCGATCGCTACATGATCGGCCGCGAGGAGGGGTTCTATTCGCACAAGCCCGAAGAGGGGCGTCAGGTCACGTTGTTCGAATACGAGACGCTGGTAGCCCTGAAGCGCGATCACAATATCGATCTCGCCCCCGAGGAGCATCGCCGCAATGTCACCGTATCCGGCGTGCCGCTGACGCATCTTGTTGGCCGTCAGTTCTGGCTCGGCGAGACGCTGCTGGAATCGACGCGGTTGTCGATCCCGTGCCGGCATATCGAGGAGATCACCGGCAAGGCGATCTTCGATCCGCTGATCAATCGCTCCGGCCTCAACTG
Organism: Tardiphaga sp. 37S4; assembly: GCF_021044645.1. Lineage (NCBI taxonomy): Bacteria > Pseudomonadati > Pseudomonadota > Alphaproteobacteria > Hyphomicrobiales > Nitrobacteraceae > Tardiphaga > Tardiphaga sp. 37S4. The sequence goes on from NZ_CP088008.1 coordinate 1,517,823, forward strand.
CAGGATTCTGCAGGGTGGCACCGTGCGTGTCGGCGACGCCGTGCGGAACGTGCAATGAGCGCGGTGCCGATCACCAGGGTTAGGACCGTCGTCGACAAGATCGAGGACGGCGGCCAAGGCATCAAGCTGTTCTCGCTGGTCGATCCCGATCACTGGGAGCTGCCGCCGTTCCGGCCGGGTGCACATATCGATCTGCATTTGCCCCGTGGATTGGTGCGGACTTACTCGCTCTGCAACGATCCCGCCGATGACAAGCGCTATGTCGTGGCAGTGAAGCGCGAGGCCGAAGGGCGGGGCGGTTCGATTGTGCTGCATGACGCGGTCAAGGTCGGCGACACCATCGGCGTGACGCTGCCGCGCGGCGGACTCGATCTGTCTGCGGATGTGACGCGCTTCACCTTCATCGGTGGCGGCATAGGCGTGACGCCGTTCTTGTCGGCGGCGGCCTGGCTCAAGCGCATGGGCCGTTCGAAATTCATGCTGCACATGATTGCGCGCGGTGAGCCGCCACTCGCCGATCTGCTCGCGCCGCTGCGCAAGTCCGGTCATGTGGTGATTCACGACACGTCGAGTGGGCAGCGCCCGGATATTGCGGCACTGGTCGGCCGGCCACTGTCGGATGTCGCGCTTGCCTGCTGCGGTCCCGACGGCATGATCGACGACTTCGAACAGGCATCACGCGACTGGCCCGCCGATCGCGTTCATATCGAGCGCTTCGTGCCGCCGCCGCTGCCGATCGATCCCGACGCCAAGCCCTATGTGCTCGCGCTCGCAAAATCGAACCGGGAAATCACCGTGGCTGCAGGACAGACCATGCTGTCGGCGCTGACAGATATCGGCATCGACGTGCCGGCATCCTGCTGCGGCGGCATCTGCGGCTCCTGCAAGGTGGACTGGCTGGAAGGGCAGCCGGTGCATCGCGACCGCGTGCTGTCGCCGGCGGAACGCGAACGCAGCCTGCTGGTCTGCGTGGCGGGTTCCGCTGGGGATCGTCTGGTTCTCGATCTCTGACGTCCGATCTGACGGCCAAACAGGCGGCAACGGATGCACCGTTGCCGCCTGTTTGCGTTTCATGCAGCGCATCGCAACGCCCGACGTTCCGGTCAGCGAACCGCCCGCTTTGGATGGCTTACAAACATACCTTGACCGCTTAACTAATTTTTAAAAATTGCGCAAAGTGCGCAAAAAGTGTTTGATGTCTGCGTAAATTGCGCATATCGGGCGGTATGCGCAGGGGCTCCTGAGGGAAATTGCGCAGAATAATCAGTGATGCGCACGGCGCGGGAAGGAAATAGACCATGCAGATTCCAATTAAGCGGGCGATTGAGAAGGTGCCGGGCGGCATGATGACGGTGCCGCTGCTGATCGGCGCGCTGTTCGCGACCTTTGCCCCCAACACCCCGAAATTCTTCGGCTCCTTCACCGGCGCGCTGTTCTCCGGCGGCGCCCTCAGCATTCTCGCCGTGTTCTATGTGTGCATGGGCGCGAGCATCGACTTCAAGGCGACGCCTTACATCGTGAAGAAGGGCGGCGCCCTGATGATCGTGAAGGTCGGCACCGCAATTATCTTGGGCCTGATCTTCGGCCGCTTCCTCGGTGAAGCGCCGGTCACCGCCGGCATCTTCGCAGGCGTCTCGACGCTGGCGATCGTCGCCGCCATGAACGACACCAATGGCGGTCTGTACATGGCGCTGATGGGCCAGTATGGCCGTCCGCGCGATGTGGGTGCCTACAGCATCATGACGCTGGAAAGCGGTCCGTTCCTCACCATGGTGACGCTTGGCGTTGCCGGTTTGTCGTCGTTCCAGTGGCCTGCGCTCGTCGGCGCGATCCTGCCGCTGGTGGCCGGCATGATCCTTGGTAATCTCGATCGCGAACTGCGCGACTTCCTCAGCAAGGCTGTGCCTGTGATGATCCCGTTCTTCGCCTTCGCGCTCGGCACCGGCCTGAACCTGACGCAGGTCTGGCAGGCTGGTCTGCTCGGCGTCGGCATGGGCGTTGCCGTCGTGATCGTGACCGGCATTCCGCTGTTCCTCGTTGATCGTCTCACCGGCGGCAACGGCGTTGCGGGTGTTGCTGCGGCGTCGACCGCCGGCAATGCTGCGGCTGTGCCTGCAATCGTCGCCGCGGCCAATCCGGCCTATGCCGCTGCTGCCGGCCCGGCGACCATCCTCATCGCGGCCTGCGTGGTCGTGACGGCGATCCTGACGCCGATCCTCACCTCGTGGGTTGCCGGCATCGTCGGCCGTGATGTCGAGCCGGGCGAAGAGGCGACGACGCCTGCCGCGCCAAGCGTCGCATCAGCCGCACCAGTGGCTGGGCACTAAGATGGCGGGACGCTGGCTGATCCTCGCCGATGATCTCACCGGTGCAGCGGACTGCGCCATCGCCTTCGGTCGCCGGGGCCTTGCGGCTGCCGTGACCTGGGGCGACGTCGCAAGCGCCGGGGATCGCCAGCATCCGGTTATCTCCTATGATGCAGCGAGCCGCGGCCTCACGGCCGAGGCCGCTGCGCGTCGCCACGCCGACGTGTTGCAACAATTGATGGAGCCGGATCGGCTCCTGTTCAAGAAGATCGACTCGACGCTGCGCGGCCAGCCGGCCTCCGAGACGGCGGCTGCGCTCGCGCATCTCAAGGCGCAGTCTGGTTCGGCCTTCGGCATCTTCGCGCCGGCCTTTCCGGCGACCAACCGCACCACGATCAATGGCCGCGTCGTCGTCAATGGTCGTCCGCTTGAGGAAGCCGAGGTCTGGAAGCGCGATCACACCTACGACAATGCCGACATCGCTGATGTATTGGCATCGGCTGGTATTCGCAGCGAGAAGGTGTTGCTCGAAATCATCCGCGGCGGGCATCTCGGAACCCACCTTGCGCGTATCGCGTCTGGCGACAGCGTCGTTGCGATCTGCGATGCGGAGACCGAGCACGACCTGCATCTGATCGCCGAAGCCAGCCTGAAGATTTCGCCGGCGACAGTGTTCATCGGTAGCGCCGGCCTTGCACATGCGCTGGCGGCGCTCGATGACACCAGTGCCGCCGAGAAGCTGGAAATTCCGCCCAGCATCTACGGCACGCTGATCGTGGTCGGCTCGCTCGCGGGCGCGTCGCGCTCCGCAGCGCGCAAGCTTGTCGCCAGCGGCACCGTCACTCATCTGCCTGTCACACCTGAAGTCCTGCTTGGCGACAAGGTAGGGCAGGCGGCGTTGGCCGCGCGCGTGACCGAAGGCTTGATCGCAGGCGGCGATGTCCTGGTCGAGATCGTGATGGATGACAATCCGAAAATGTCGCTCGGCCCGCAGCTTGCGCAAAATCTCGCCGATGCGCTCATGCCCGTGGCGTCGAGCATCGGTGCCTTTGCTGCGACCGGCGGCGAGACCGCCGCTGCACTGCTGTCGCGCTTCGGTGTCAACGGAATCCGTCTGGCCGACGAGATCGAGCCCGGCGTTTCGCTCGGGCTTACGCTCGGCGCATTGTCCGTGCCGATCGCCACCAAGGCCGGCGCCTTCGGCGACGAGAACAGCCTGATCAAAATTCGCGAACGTCTTCACACTGTCCGAACTCAAGGAAGCTTCACATGACCCGTCCGACCATTGCGATCACCATGGGCGATCCCGCAGGCATCGGCCCCGAGGTCATCATGAAGGCCTTCGCGCATCCGGAAATGCTCGCGATGTGCAATCCGCTGGTGATCGGTGACGCCAATCGCCTGCGCAAGGCGGGCGAGATCGTCGGCGCCAGGATCGGCGTGGACTCACTGGCCGATGCAAAGGCGGCGAATTTCGCGTCGAAAAACGTCCAGTGCGTGGATCTGAAGATCGTGCCCGATGACCTGCCGTTCGGACAGAACTCCCCGGTGGCAGGCGAGGCGGCTTACCGTTTCATTGAGAAGGCTGTGGAAATCGTTCAGGCCGGCATCGCGCAGGGCATCTGCACCGCGCCGCTCTCCAAGGAAGCGTTGCATGCGGCGGGCCACAAATATCCCGGCCATACCGAACTGCTCGCGCATCTGACCGGCACGCCGGAAGTGTCGATGATGCTGGTGTCGCCGAAGCTGCGCGTGATCCACGTCACGACGCATATCGGCCTGATCGATGCCATCAAGAAGATCGAGCCGGGCCTGGTCGAGCGCGTCATCACCCGCGGCCATGAGGTGCTGGTGAAGGCCGGCATCAAGAATCCGAAGATCGGCGTTTGCGCCATCAACCCGCATGCCGGCGAGAACGGGTTGTTCGGCTACGGCGAGGAAGCCGAGAAGATCACGCCGGCCGTCGAAGTCTGCCAGAAGAAGGGCTGGGACGTCCGCGGTCCGCTGCCGGCCGATACGCTGTTCTTCCTCGCCGGCCGCGGCGACTACGACATGGTGGTCGCGATGTATCACGATCAGGGCCATGGTCCGATCAAGGTGTTGGGTCTGGAATCCGGCGTGAACATCACGGTTGGCCTTCCTGTCATCCGCACCTCGGTCGATCACGGCACCGCCTTCGACATCGCCGGCAAGGGCGTCGCCGATGAGCGGAGCCTTCTGGAGGCATTGCGGCAGGCGGTGGATCTCGCACCGGGATCCAAGGCGGCCTGACAATCTCCGTCATGCCCGGCCTTGTGCCGGGCATCCACGTCTTGTTACTTCGAAGACGTGGACGGCCGGGACGTCAAGCGAAGCTCGCTTCGCGCTGCCCGGCCATGACGAAACGCTGGTAAATACCAGCTTGATTGGCTGAGGTTCGATGTCGATGCGCAACAAGGAACGTCGCTCACGCCTGTTGGACGCCCTGAACGCCGGCGAGATCGATGTCGACGATCTCGCACGGCGCTTCGGTGTGTCCGGGTCCACCGTGCGGCGCGACCTGCAGCATCTCTCGAAGAACAACGCGGTGCGCCGCACTTACGGCGGCGCGATTCTCACCGGCCATGTCGCAGAGACCACGCTCGACCAGCGCTTCGCGGTCCAGGGCAAGGAAAAGCAGGCCATTGCGCGCGCCGCGATCGACCTGATCGAGGACGGCGATACGCTGATCCTCGATGCCGGATCGACGGTCGCGGCATTCGGCAAGCTGCTGCTGCAGCGCCGCTTGCGCATCATCACCAACAATATCGCGCTGCTGCCGTTTCTCGCCAAGGCACCAAGCATCGAACTCGTGGTGCTGGGCGGCGCGCTGCGCTCGACCAGCATGAGCACCATGGGGCCGCTGGCCAGCGAGGGACTGCGCCGGCTCACGGCCGACCGCGCCATCATGAGCGCCGACGGTGTCGTGAGCGGTCGCGGGTTGTGCGAGGCCGACCTCGATCAGGTCGCCTTGAAGTCCCTGATGATGCAGCAGGCCAAGGAGGTCATCGTGCTCGCCGACGCCGGCAAGCTCGGCCGCGCCGAACAGGACGCCTGGGCGCCGCTGCCGCCGCGCTGGACGCTGGTGACGGGCGCCGGCGCCTCGGCGGAGCAACGCAAGCTGATGGAGGAAGCAGGGGCGCATATCGTCGTGGCGGGGGCGTAGCGCGGCTGTATGCGTGTTCTGACGCCGTGCCGATATGGGTATGATATTCAATTGAACAGTCGCATCAGTAAGGCTTTGCCAACCGGGACTGCCCGGACACCGTGAAAAGCGCGAACATACTCTCCCGCGTAAAAGGCGCGTACGACGCGAATTCGCGTTGCAGCGGCTTCTTCGAAGCGAACGCCGAAACCATCGCTCGTTCGTCGCATGACCGTTGCCGACACATTCTGACCGTATACATTGCACTTGAGAACAGTCCCCACCTGCGGCGGCGCGGGATCGATGAAGCGAGCACCGGTTATCGAGATGTCTGCCATGCGAACCAGCCGCGGGGCGCTGTCCTCGTGAATGAGGACGGGCTCATTGCGCTCAAATCGCTCGGCTTTCCGACGGCGAGGCTGCTCGATACAGATGAAGCACACGATTGCGAGGACGACGCAGTTGTACAAACTCCAGCCAAGCGCTAGTCCGCCGTAAGCAATGCTCTCTCCCTTCAGATTGATAATGAAAGCGTAAGCGATCGCCAGCATGGTTATCAGCAGCGCGGATCCATAAAGCCGCAGAAGCGGCCACTCGATGAACCTCTGATTGCGATCGCCACCTTTGGCGGTGACCTTGAACTTGTGACCCTTTGGTCTGATCAGGCCCGTGATGATTGCTTTCAGGACCGCCGGTGCCGCGATGTACTGCGAGACGTCCGTCATAATCGCCAGCGAGCGACCGCGGGAAATCCAGGTCATCGTAAATGCGTGCCAGACGTAGAAGGGCAGGAAGTATGTCAACAGTTCGGAGAGATCGGCGTAAATCGCCTTGATCCCGAACAGGAGATAGAGCCACGGCACGATCAGGCCAAGCATCTTCGTTCCATAAGCCCCGGCCCAGCTCATGAAAGCGTCGACGAGCGAAAGCCGGTCGATCAGGGCGAGTTTTGATTGCGATGAAAAGGGCCCGCTTCGGCCTCTTACGATCTGCATGAAGCCGAGGCACCATCGACCGCGTTGGGTGATGTATTCCTTGAGGCCTTCGGGCGCCAATCCAAGCGTGAGCCGTTCGTTCAGATAAACCGTGTGATAATTACGCTCCTTCAGACGCAACGTGACGAGATAGTCCTCAGTCACCGAGTCCGTCGGGAATCCACCGATCTCCATGAGGCCTGAAAAGCGGATCACCGACGATGTGCCGCAGCAGAAAGCCACCCCCCAGGCGTCTTTGGCCGGCATCAGAATATCAAAAAAGAAACGTTGCTCGTCGGGCCATACCTCGGTGGCGGCCAGATTGGACTGGATCGGATCCGGATTGATGAAGTGCTGCGGCGTCTGCACGATGCCAATGGTCTTGTCTTCCATCAAACTGGTCGCGCGCGTGAGAAACTCCGGCAGAGGGACGAAGTCGGCATCCAGGATGGCAACGAAATCCGGTTTGTTTTGTAGTCCAGCGACATGGCGCAAAGCGTGATTGATGTTACCTGCTTTTGCATGCTGATTGTCTGGACGAGTCAGGTAATGACAGCCGAGCACTTCGGTCAGGCGTTTGAGCCATAGCCGTCGCCCATCATCCAGGACCCAGACACGATAGTTGCCGTAGTCCAGTCCCGTGGCGCCGATGATCGTGCGTTCGAGGATCGCTTGCTCCTCGTTATAGGTGCAGATGAAGACATCGACGAGCGGAACCCGCGCGGCGGCCGCGGCTTTTTTTATTCCGACCTCGACGTCGGCAGAGCGATCAATCGTTCGGCTGAGAAACAGCATCGACAGGCAGACGCCAAATAACGAGGCAGCCTCCGCCAGCATGAAGGGGTACCCGACGAAAAAGTCGGCGGTAAAGCCGGGTGGCGGAAGCGTCTGCGTGACACGCCACGTGAAGTATCGGATCAGCAGAATGACGGATATCCCGGTCATCAATGATCGGGCGAACGTGCTGTCGCGCTTCAGCATCGGCGTGATTGCGAGACAAGCACCGAGAGCGGCGATGCCTGGTGCGAAGGCTGAGATCATGGTTTCGACGTGTCGTGATTGAATACGACCCGTCCCGTGCGCCCCACTGCGCAGTCTTTGCCCGTGGTATCGAGATTGGGCATCGAGACCGTCACACGATAGGGTTCCTTGTTGAGCGTGTCGGGATTGATGGCCAGGTTCGCGGGCGCGCCAGACGCGCCAGTGAGATTCACGAGCAACCCTTTTATCGCCGGACTTTCATCATTTGGCTCAAAAATCGCCTGATCACCCAGCCTGAGCCTGTTGTAAACACGTTCGGTGACATTCGCCGTTACCACAGCGCCGCTGCAATCAAGTAGCTTCAGCAATGGTTGTCCGGCCCGGACATCCTCGCCCGGCGACGTCATCATCTCCCAGATCCGGCCAGTCACGGGCGCTTTGATGTCCGCTTCCGATCGGCTGACATAAAGCAGTTGCTCGGACGCGATCTCGCTCGCGAGCCACGCGATCTGGGCATTCGCATGCGCCAGATCGGCTTGGAGATCATTTGCACGTTGCCGCATCTCTTCTTCGCGCTGGACCGAACTTGGGCGGTCATTGTAGCTATCGCCCAGATACGTGCCCTTCTGCGCGGCAATGAGCTCGATCTTGGCGGCATCAAGTCTGCGACGGGCGCCGATTTCGGTTTGCTGGGCGACCGATTGTTCCCGGGTCAAGCGGGCGAATTCCACGCTGGAGACGCTGCCCGACTTGATCAGCGACGATGCTCGCTCTACGGCGGCGGTTGCCTCTTCCCGCCGGGACGCAGCGGCTTCGATCACCGACTGTATTTCAGCGATGCGCGCTTCCAGTTGGAGGGTACGGCCTTCCCTGAATTGGGAGGCCTGGCGCGCGAGATCTTGCTGCGCGGCTTGAGCCGAGGCGAATTTGGTCGCCAGACTTGGGCGCTCATTGTCCAGTCGCGACATCTGTCGTCTGAGATCATCCAGCCGATTTCGATCGCCCCGTGCATTCACGACGCGAAGGAGGAGGTCACCTTCATTCACTGCGCTCGACGTCGAACGGCCGGACTTCGAACTGACTTCGCCATCGATCGGCGACCTTAGCGTCACGAGCCTGGCATTGACCACGGCCTCCACGCTGGAGGTCTGCAGGATTGCCCTGAGTGGCAGCCATCCGAACACGGCAACAATGGTGAGACCGGCAGCGATCTTCAGCACCCGCCGAACGGTGCTATATGAGCGCGGAGGCGTTGTCTGATCAGGCGAACCGCGGTTTGCGGGCTCGTCGATATCCGGCTTCAGTCGGTCTTCCAGATCGCGCTGCAATCCTCTGGCGCCGGGATCGAAGGATGGAACATCTTCCTCGACAACGGACGAAGGTGCGAACCCCGAAGGAAATTGAGTCTTTTGCGCACGATCCATGGCAGCCGAACCCAAATTGTCGGTGAGCGGACCAACTCGGTCCTTCGAAGCGATTCCATGTCAGGTGAGTAGAGTGTGCGCCCGCTTAAGAGCCCGCTAAGGTAGACCCCGCATCTTTCGATAAAACTGCGCAATCTCGGAGGCCGGGCGCTATGATACCTAGGAAGGGAGGCATTGCTGCTGCATTAGCGATCGTGCTTTGCATGCCGTCGATGTCTCTTGCAGACAACAGGAATGGCGAGCGGATTTTCTTGAGCCGCTGCGCGATGTGCCACGGAAATGACTTTAAGGGCACAGGGCCTTTGGCTGATAAGAGCAATCCGCCTGCACCCGATCTCACGACACCCGAGTTCAAGAAGCGCCTGCTTGATTATCCCGGCGTGATCGTATCGTCCGTCATACTCCGTCCCAACGGCGATCTCATTCCAAGAACGTTGCGCGAAAACGGCGTGAAATTGCCGCCGTTCGCATGGACGGTCAGGGACTTTCGGGATCTGAATGAGTACCTGACTGACAAGATCGCCAAGGCCAAATAATCTGGATGTCGCGCAATTCCCGATGACTCGTTGCTGGCGGGGCTCAGTGCAGTCTGCAGAACACGACGGAAAAGCTGCAAAACATGCGTTGACCGGAAGGCCAAAAGCCTAGAAGAAACAACGCGCGCGGACGTGGCGGAACTGGTAGACGCAAGGGACTTAAAATCCCTCGATGGCAACGTCGTGCGGGTTCGATTCCCGCCGTCCGCACCAGCCTTCAGGGGAACTTCGGCCTCAATCCGGCCACCGGCGGCTGCTTTACGCAACGTCAATCCTGCCCGGCTAGAAAGTCCCGATGATCGACCGTCACCCTCGTTTCCGCCTGCCGACGCGCGCTGCTGCGATAGTGTCGCTGTTTGTCCTTGCCGGCTATCTCGGCGGCTGCGCGAGCATGGGCGATGGCATGGTGTCGGGCGCCTTTGTCGATCCTGCGAAATATGACCTCTATGACTGCCCGCAGCTTGAGACCGAGCGCAAGACGCTTGCGACGCGGACGGCCGAATTGCAGGGGCTGATCGACAAGGCGCAGACCGGCACGGGCGGCGCGGTGGTCAGCGAACTCGCTTATCGCAACGATTACATCTCGACGCGGGCGCAGGCGAAGCTGGCGGAAGAGAACTGGCAGAAGAGCAAGTGTGTGGCCAGTCCGCCAAAAGCGCCGGTGGCATCAGAACCCATTACGCCGCGCAAGCGTGCTGGCGCCCGCTCCTGAGCCACCCGGGTCACAGTCTCCAGTTATAGATCCAGTCCTGCCGCGCCTGCAGACGTTCTGCACCCAGCGCGCGCATCGTGAGATCGCGCGCCAGCGCCATGGGCCCGCGCAGATGATAGATCTGGCCGGATTGCCGCGCGGTTCGCTGGACATGGGCCACGCGCGGCTGGCGCAGCGCGGCGTAGCGCGCGAGTGCGGGCGCGATCGCTGCGGCATCGTGGCCAGCGGCGGCAAGGCACTCCGCCAGCACCGCCGCATCCTCGATGGCCATGCCTGCGCCCTGCGCGGCGAAAGGCAGCATCGCATGGGCGGCATCACCCAGTAGCGCCACGGATCCCTCGTGCCACACGCCGCCATCCGGCATCGTGAACAGCGGCCAGCGCCGCCAGTTATCGACGCTCTCGATCATGGCGCGTGCATTGGCGGGCCAGCGCGACGCTGCAAAATGTTGGCGGATCTCGCTGGCGTCGCCAGCATCGCTGCCGCCCGGCTGCATCACGGCGCCGGGCATGATGGCGACCATGTTGATCCGCTCGCCCGATGACACCGGATAGACAACGAGATGGGCCTTCGGCCCCATCCAGAGCTGGACGCCATGGGGGACCAAGTCGCTTTTCAGCCGGCTCGTTTCCAGCGTCCCACGCCAGGCGATCAGGCCGGAGAAGTGCGGCTGCGTTTCGGGAAACAGTTGCCGTCGCACGAAAGACCGCGCGCCATCGGCGCCGATCAAGGCCAGCGCCGACTCGCCGTTGACCGTGATGCCGGCGGGCGTGGCGCGGAGGTTGTCCACGGGACAACCGAGGCGCAGTTCGATGTCGGGATGCGCGGTGACCGCGCCAAGCAAGGCCGATTGCAGATCGGCCCGGTGCACCAGCCAGTAGGGCGCGTCATCGCTTGCGCTGCCGAGCGGCAGGCGGATCACTTCGCCGCCGCTGCGCGCGGTCATGATGCTCACACGGGCGGGCGTCGTGACATGGGGCGCAAGGCGCGATTGCAGGCCGAGGCCGATCAGTATGCGGGTCGCATTGGGCGAGAGCTGCAGTCCGGCGCCGGCTTCTTCAAGCCGTTCCGTCTTCTCACAGATGAGGACGCGAAAGCCCCGGGCGGCGAGCGCCAGCGCGGCCGTCAGTCCGCCGATGCCCGCACCAGCGATGACGATGGTGCGCGGCGCCGTCACGGCCGGAAATCAGGCAACCTTGTCTTTCACCACGCATTCCGGCGGACGTGACTGGCCGGCGCCGAGATCGGCGGCAAAGCGATACAAGGTCGAGCAATACGGGCAGATGATCTCGTTGTCGTTGCCGAGGTCGAGGAAGACATGCGGATGATCGAACGGCGGATTGGCACCCACGCACATGAATTCCTGCGAGCCGATCTCGATGATCGGAACGCCGGCGTCATTGTGAAAGTGCGGAACCACGTGGTCGGACATCTTCTCTACCTTTGCTCGCAACAGCCGCGGGCGTATGAACCGGCGCGCCATTCAGTGCGGCGCACCATACTGGTCCGGAACCATGATTCCTAGACCGTGCAGGGGTCATTCATCCGTACAAATTCGACACAATTCGGGTGTCTCCGAATAGCCCTTCTTTCGTCGGGGCAGTTGTGTCCACGATGTGACGCACCATTTCTAAAGAGGTGCAAGGATAGGGTTTTCTGCCATGTGGTTCCGGCTCGACACAGCTTTGACGGGGGTAGCGGTCTGCGCGACCGCCGGCCTGCTGTTGCTGCCGCATGCGCGCGACGCCGGCGCCGTGCTGGCCGCGCAGGACGACCCGGTTGCTCTGGCCGATGCGCAACTCAGCTCTGCATTGCGGAAGGATCCCGCGGTGCTCGCCCGCAATATCGAGGAGGCGCTCGCGGCCAGGGATGCCGACCTCGCCAAAAGCTTTGCCGATGTTGCGGCTGCCAGAAATGTTCAACTGCCGGACGATCTCGCCAGGCGCGTGACCGAGGCGGTTGCGGACGAGAATTCCGCCTCCCATTTCGCCAGCCGCTTTGCGACCGGCTTTGTCACCGGCACGGCCGATGATGTCGGCAGCCTGTCGGGTACCGTTGCCGGCGATCTCTTTGTGTTCGGCGATATCCGCGACGTGGTGCGCGAGGGCAAGCACATGGCGATGGGTGAGGATACCGATCACCTGATCCTCGGCCTTGCCGCGGCCGGTCTGGCTGTCACCGCAGCGACCTATGTCAGCGTTGGCGGAGTCGCGCCGGTGCGCGCGGGTCTTACGCTGGTGAAGGACGCGCGCAAGGTCGGACGGATCGGCGAGGGGCTCACCACCTGGGCGGCACGCTCGGCGCGGGGCGTGGTGGATGGGCCGATGTTGCGCGCGGCCGTGGCCGATGCCTCCGTGCTGCGGCCGGGCCAGACCATCACCGCGGTGAAGGCGGCGTTCCGCACTGAGAAGGCAGGCGGCATCGTGCGTCTTGCCGGAGATGTCGGCCGTGTCGGCGAGAAGGCCGGCACGCGCGGCGCGCTCGATACGCTGCGTATCGCCCAGAGCCCGAAAGACGTCACGCGCGCGGCGCGACTCGCCGAAGTCAAAGGCGGTCAGACCCGCGCCATCATGAAGATGTTCGGCCGCGGCGCGCTGCTGCTGGCGGCTGGCGCGTTCAATCTTTCGATGTGGGTGTTCTGGGCATTGTTCGCGCTGCTTGGATTTGTCGTGTCGATCAAGGCAACCACGGAACGCATCACCTGGTCGTGGCTGCTGCGCTCCAAGGCGAGGCGCGCGCAGCGTGATCTGGCGGTACGACAGGACGCTCTGCTGCAGGACATCTCACGCAAGGACGCATTACTCAGGGACATGGCTCTCCGCCATCCGGCGCCGGCTCACTCACTGGCGCCGGTGCTCGTCCACGGGTAAACTGAGCGCTTCCCATCACCACCATTCATTCTCTCAATCACCCCATCTCTCAATCGTAACGGAATTCTGGATGCCGAGCTTTCACAACGGCGCTGTCGAAATTGCTTATCTCGATGAAGGCGAGGGCGATCCGATCGTTCTCGTGCATGGCTTTGCATCGAGCAAGAACGTCAACTGGGTCTACCCGACCTGGGTGTCGGAATTGAAGAAGCACAATCGCCGCGTCATCGCGCTCGACAATCGCGGCCACGGCGATTCCAGCAAGCTCTACGATTCCGAACAATACAGCATCGGTGCGATGGCCGCCGACGTGCGCGCGCTGCTCGCGCATCTTGGTATCGTGCGCACCGACATGATGGGTTATTCGATGGGGGCGCGCATCACTGCCTATATCGCCTATAGCCATCCCGAATTGATCCGCGGCGCGATCTTCGGCGGTCTCGGCATCGGCCTCATCAAGGGCGGTGGTCCCGGCGAGAATGTCGCCCTCGCGCTCGAGGCGGACTCGCTCGACGACGTCACCGATCCCGTCGGCCGCACGTTCCGCGCTTTTGCCGATCAGACCCGTTCGGATCGCCGCGCGCTCGCAGCCTGTCTGCGCGGCTCGCGCCGGCTGATGACGAATGAGGAAGCCGCCGCCATCAAGGTGCCGCTGCTGATCGCGGTGGGAACGACGGACGAGATCAGCGGCTCCGCACAGGAGTTGCAGAAGGTCATCGCCGGCTCCGAAGTGCTGGATATTCCGAACCGCGATCACATGCGGGCGGTCGGCGATCGCGTCTACAAGGAAGGTGTGCTGGATTTCCTGTCCCGCCGCCCGTGATGACAATTGGCGAGGGGCGCACCTTGTTTTGATCACATGAGCGCCCACTTCTGATGCACGCCCGGTTTGTGGGCGGACGGGGCTTCCACCGGAAACGCCTGCGCTTTCAAAGTGTTGGCAGGTGATTGCCGGGTAAGCCACCGTTCACGATGGCAGGAGCCGTGTCGCGACAGCGATGCGCCTTGTGCTATAATCGACGCCGTATTCAGGAAATTGCGAGTCCGCCATGGCCGTGCAGAGCATCAATCCGCAGAATTCAAAACTCGCAACGCTGGATCCGATCTGGGATCGCATCCGTTCCGAGGCGGAAGACATCGTCCATCGCGAGCCTGAACTCGCATCCTTCATTTATTCGACCGTGCTGCATCACAACCGTCTGGAAGATTCGGTGGTGCACCGGGTTGCGGAACGTCTCGATCACGCAGCGCTGTCCGGCGACCTGATCCGCCAGACCTTCGACGAAGCGCTGCGCGACGAGCCGGATCTTGGCAATGCGTTCCGCGCCGACCTCGTCGCCGTGTTCGACCGCGATCCCGCCACCACGCGCTTCATCGATCCGCTGCTGTACTTCAAGGGCTTCCACGCCATCCAGGCGCATCGTCTTGCGCATTGGCTCCACAAAAAAGGCCGCAAGGACTTTGCGTGGTATCTGCAGAGCCGCTCGTCGGCCGCCTTCCAGACCGACATCAATCCTGCCGCCAAGATCGGCCGCGGAATCTTTCTCGATCACGCGACCGGCTTTGTCGTCGGCGAGACGGCTGTGATCGAAGACGACGTGTCGATCCTGCACGGCGTGACGCTCGGCGGCACCGGTAAGGAAAACGAGGACCGCCATCCGAAGATTCGTCACGGTGTGCTGATCGGCGCCGGTGCCAAGATTCTCGGCAATATCGAAGTCGGCCATTGCGCGCGGATTGCCGCGGGCTCGGTCGTCGTCAAGCCTGTGCCGCACAACGTCACCGTGGCGGGCGTACCGGCGAAGATCGTTGGCGAAGCCGGCTGTTCGGAGCCGTCGCGCACCATGAACCAGATGCTGAACGCGATCGGGCTCTGATTTTCAGGGGCTGAGACTTCTGGGCTTGCGATTTGCAAGCGCTGATATTGCACGCGTTTTCGTTCACTTGTGGGATGGCGTGATTTTTCGAGAAACGGCCTAGCCGTGGACGCCATCTCGCATTAAAGCTTCTCTCCATCAGCTCAACAGACATCAACTGCATTGGAGACACCTGTGGACGTTCAGGAAGTCAGAAAGCTCGACGCCTATCTCAAGCGCGTGTTCGGCAACCAGAAGCTCCGCGTGGTGCCGCGCCCGAAGAAGGACGACTCCGCCGAAGTCTATATCGGCGAAGAATTTATCGGCGTGCTGTTCGTCGATGACGAAGACGACGATCGCTCGTTCCAGTTCCAGATGGCGATCCTGGAAGAAGACCTCGTCGATAACGGCTGAGGATGCACCTTGCCCCCGCTTGGCGGCGGCGAGATCAGCGCAAGCGCAGGCCCTCGCGCTCTGTACATCACACGCTAGGCCGCGTTGTCCGGCGCGACCAGGCCGGCGGCGGTGGCAAGCCAGACCAGGTGCGCGTCGGTGCGCGCGCCGATCTTCGATTTGATCTGGTAGTGATAATTCTGCACGGTCTTGGTGCTCAGATTGAGCGACGTCGCGATCTGCTCCGTGGTCCAGCCTGACGCCACCAGCCGCAGGATTTCCGTTTCGCGCGGCCCGAGATCTTCCACCAGCGACCGTTCGTTGCCGAGCCGCTCGCTGGCGATTTCGCGCGCGATGTCTTCGCTCAATGCGCGTCCGCCGCGGGCGACGGTAGCGATGGCGCGCACCAGTTCGTGCGGCGCGCTGCTCTTTGTGATGTAGCCGCAGGCGCCAGCCTCGAACGCTTTCAGCGCGAACGCGGCGCTTGCATGCATGGTGAACACCAGCAGGCGCGCGGTGCGATCCCATTGCCGGATATGCCGGAT
This sequence comes from Tardiphaga sp. 37S4, assembly GCF_021044645.1. Lineage (NCBI taxonomy): Bacteria > Pseudomonadati > Pseudomonadota > Alphaproteobacteria > Hyphomicrobiales > Nitrobacteraceae > Tardiphaga > Tardiphaga sp. 37S4. The sequence goes on from NZ_CP088008.1 coordinate 1,533,583, forward strand.
CGCTTCCAGCCCGCCGGGGCCGGGCAGCGACAGATCCATGACCACCACGTCCGGGCGCTCTGCCTGATAGGCGCGATAGGCCGCAGCGGCATCCTCGGCCTCGGCGCTGACGCGAAAACCGACCTGCCGCTCCAGTAGCCGGCGATAGCCTTCGCGCACCACCGGATGGTCGTCGACCAGCAAGATGCTGACGGCGGTCATGCCGCCGCTTGTCGTGGCAGCAGCGGAATCACCGCGGCCACGCGGATACCGTGTGCCGCCGGGCCGATCGACAGGCTGCCGCCAAGCGCTGCGATGCGCTCGCGAATGCCGAGAATGCCGTGGCCGGAGGCGGTGTGGGCCTGCCTGGCGTCGCCGCCGCCGTCATCCTCGACACTGAGGGCGACGGCGTCGCGGACCTCTTCCCCATGGCTGACGCGGAGATGAACGTGCTGCGGCCGGCCGTGGCGTGCGGCGTTGGTGAGGCACTCTTGCGCGATGCGGTAGATGTTGACGGCGGCTTCTGCGGGGACGGCGGTGAGATCGCCGGTTACGTCGAGATGAAACACGGCGCGCCGCGTTGTGCTCGCATTCCACTGCGCCACCAGTTGCACAAGGCTGGCCTGCAATCCCAGTTCCTCGAGATCCTGCGAGCGCAGCCGCGCCAGCGCGCTGCGCAGCGTCGTCATCATCTGGCCGGTGATGCGGGCGATAGCGCGGGCATCGTCGGCCAGATCGGGACGGGACGGTGTGGCGCCGGTCTCGATGGCTGCGGCGAGCGCCGCGGTGGCGGTGAGGCACTGGCCGAACTCGTCGTGCAGATCGCGCGCCAGTGCGCGGCGTTCTTCTTCCTGTACCTGAAACAGTCGTTTGGTCAGCGCCACGCGTTCGGCGGTGGTGGCCGCGAGACGCCCGGCGAGATCGTTGACGGCGCGGGCGATATGGCTGAATTCGGTGGCGCCGAAAGCGGGCAGGCGATGGCGGTGGTCACCATGTTCGAGGCGGCGCAGGCCGCGTACGATGCTCCGGGCCGGCATCAGCGCATGGCCGATCAGGAGGATCGCGAGCAGACTGATGGCCAGCGCCATCGCCGCGGCGATGCTGACCATCACGGTCACCTGCCGCCATGCCTGACGCACGGCGGTGGCGGGGTCGACACGGGCTTGCACGGTGCCGGCATCGCGCTGCCGCACGGTAAGCGGCCGCGTCACCGTGGCATGTGGCCCGAACAGCGCGCCGTAGAGACTGACGAACCATGATGGTGCCGGGCTGCCGATGTCTTCGGTCTGGCTGCACAGGTCGAACGGCGGCGCGCTGCCGAGCCGGAAGTCAATGCACACGCCTGGCGCGATCACCTTCATGGTCGCAATGGATTTCCAGTCCGGCAGCGGCAGCAGTGCATCGCGGTAAGTGCCATCGCGCCACAGCAATTCGCGCCAGTACAGGTTCTGCAGGGTTGTCGCGACGCGGTCGGCGGAGGCGGCGGTGTCGGCCTCGATGGTGCGGTGCGCATCGACCAGAATCCATCCGATCGTACAGGCCAGACAGAGCAGCACCACGGCGACGAGACGAAGAACGAGATGTATCAGCAGGCGCATGATCGCATTCCCCGCGGTGAGACATTGATATTAAAGCGGCACGCACCGCGGTCTGGCAAGCGGTTCTGCATCGTTTGGGCAATTTGCCCGGTATGTGGCGGGTGCGATGCCCTTGGAGGCTCAGTCATACAGGCGGCAGATTGAAACCAACCGCCGATCGTGATCGGTGAAACAACCAGCAGGAGGGACATGTGGTGAGCCGGCATCATCTCGATCCGGCAGATCGCGCGCCGCTGCTGCACTGGTTGATCTTTACCGGGCTCTGCCTGTTCGCCGCGGTTCTGCTCTGGCACTATGGCCTGGTGCGGCAGATGCTTGCCGTCGATCGCACCTATATCTCGTCAGTGATCGTACTGCTCTATTTCGGTGCGTCGCTGCATTGCCTGTGGCGCCTGATCGCGGTGTCGCGCGAAGCCGATGCTGCGCGGGGTGCAGCGGAGCTATTCGCGGAGGGCGGCCAACGCATCGTCGTGGCCGGCGACGGTGTTGCGATCGACGGCGTCGGTGCGTTACCGAAAGGCCTGATGGCGTCGCATATCCGCGACCTCGCCGTGAAATCCGCACTGCAAAGCGGTCGGCAGCTCGACCAGACGCTGCTGCTGCGTCGTCTCGCCGGCAATTTGCGCGGCTCGAACGGCTTCGGCGGCTTTGCCGGCGACACGCTGATGAAACTCGGCCTGATCGGCACGATAGTTGGCTTCATCATGATGCTGGCGCCGATCGCCGGCCTCGACACCGGCAATCAGGGCGCCATCAAGGCCTCCATGAACCTGATGAGCGAGGGCATGGCGGTGGCGATGTATACCACGCTGGCAGGGCTGATCGGTTCGATCCTGATCCGCATCCAATATTACATGCTGGAGGACGCGACCGCCAAACTGTTCGCCTTTGCCGTCGGCGTCATCGACGTCCACGCCGTGTCGCTGCTCGAACGTGAAGCGGAGCACGCGAAGTGATCGACGAGTTTGAATTCTCTGGCAAGGAAGCGCCGTTCGATCCGCTCGGCGTCATGCTGTTCAAGGCGCTGCAGGTGATCGCCTTCCTGTTCTTCATTGCGCTGCTGGCGATCAAGACCAAGGACGACGAAGGCAAGGTCGATCCCAAGCTGGAATTCATGATCACGGTGAGCTGGCCCGACAAGCACCCGGACGACATCGACATGTTCGTGCAGGATCCGCTCGGCAACATTGTATGGTACCGGCGGCGCGAGACCGGCTTCATGGTGCTCGACCGCGATGACCGCGGCGGGCTCAACGATTTCATCATGGTCAACGGCCAGAAGGTGCGGTCGCCGATCCGCCAGGAGATCGTCAGCCTGCGCGGCATCGTGGCCGGCGAGTACATCGTCAACATCTACCATTTCGCCGCGCTGACCGGACAGCCAGTGCCAGTGACGGTCAAGGTCGAGAAGCTGAATCCGAAAGTACAGGTGGTGCACTACGACACCGTCAATGTCGATCATGGCGGCGCCGAGACAACCGCGGTGCGCTTCATCATGGACAAGACCGGCAACGTTACCGAGGTCAATCACGACCAGACATCGCTCGTGCAGATGCTGAACAAGCGGTACAGGGAGCGCAAGGCCGGATGAAGCGATGAGCCTGCAAACCAGCATTATCGGTCTGTCGCTCGGCTACGTGCTGCTCGGCCTGTTGCTGTTGCTGGCGGTGGTGCGGACGCGGCTGCCGTGGCCGGTGAAGGCCGGTGCGGTGGCGGTGACTTCGGCGTTTTACGTGCTGGTGTTCTTCCGCACCCAGGGCCTGCTCGGCTGGTCGGCGGACGATCCGCTGCCGCCGAACTTCCAGCTGTTGTGGGTGCGCAGCGTCGAGCCCAACATCGCCCAGGGCGAGCCAGGTGCCATCCACATGTGGGTCGAGGCCCTCGACGACGACAATCTCCCGAGCGGGGCGCCGCGGGCCTATCGGCGGCCTTACTCCACCGCGCTGGCGCGCAAGGCCGAGCGCGCACGCACCGAGATCGCCGCGGGTCATCCGCAAGGCGGGCGTGCCGCGCAATTCGGATCCGGCGAGGGCGAGTTGCCACCAGGGGGACCGCCAGGTGCGTTGTTCGCCAGCGGGGAGCCGGGCGGCGATCCGTCCGGCGGTGGCCTGCTGGACCCCGCTTTCATGCGCGGCGACTCCCAGTCCATCACATTCGCCCCGCTGTCCGTGCCCGTCCTGCCAGCCAAAGATGTGCCGTAGCGGCGATGGCCGGCGCGAGCGTTAACTCCGCTTGGGGTGGCGGGGAATGACAGTTTGGGGCGGTGATGCAGCCATCAAACATTTTTTCCTATCCCCGTTGACAGTATCCCTATCAGGTTTATATTCCCCTCCGTCCTGCCCCACCGAGAGGGGCGATCGCGATCGTCACGTTCGCGGGGTGGGATGCGGTGGACGCCGGAGATGCGGCGTCACGCGGTTTGGGGGTGACGTCTGTCTTCGGGCAGGACGGATCTGCGCCAGCACTGCCACTGGCAAGGAGACGGCCAGCCTTCGGATGGAAAGACTCCTGGACAGTGTGACGGACGACCAAAGTCAGAACGCGTCCGGCTTACTCGCTTGAGGCTCCCTTCCCATCGCCTTGGGACTTTAATTCGCGATCGGAGCGTTCGTCGAGGCAAAGTGCAAGCAACCGAAAAAACACCGCAGGCGGAACGTCGGGCACTCGCTCGGCGCCTCCGAAAGTCCTGATGCACTCTAGATTGCGGAAGACCGCATTCGCATCAGGCCCAAGGGTGCAACGGGCACCTGGCGTTCCGCACGCCCTCTCACAAGGGGGCGGGAATGCAAGACACGACGGCGCCCCCGCGCCGCAAAAAATGGGGGCGATGACGCATGTCTGAAGAGCAGTGGCTGTTTGACAGTTGAATCTGAAATAACGTGACGCGCGCACGCTCAAACCAGACGCCGTCATGCCCGGCGCATGTCGGGTATCCACGCCTTGGCGGCGGTGAAAGGCGTGGATGGCCGGAACGAGTCCGACGGAGAGCGTTACGCAAGATCGTAGGGTGGCTAGGGAGCAGACGCTCACCCCACATCCGACGATCAGCGCAATCACGACGAGGGCGTTTACCGCAGCCCGCTGAGCTGCATCGTCAGTCGATCCATCGCATTGCCCACGTCGCGCCATTGCGCGAGCCAGCTACGTGGAAAGCGGAAAATGAGATCGGCGCCGCCGATGCGGCGTTCGCTCATGCACATGCCTTCCGTGGCACCGTCGCGCGTGCAGCGCGCCACCAGCGCCGGCGTTGTGCCGAGAAACAGATCTTCATTGCTGTAGGGCGAGTTGTCGCGGAATGGCTGCGTGGTCAAGCCGTCTTCGCTTGATGTCGCACGGTCGATATAGCGCGGATAGATCGTGCGCAGGCGGGTGTCCGGCGAGGTTGCATCGTGATGCGCCGAGATCGAGACGAAGATGCGATCGATCGGCTGTGCGTTCTCATCGAAATTCTCGACGCTGACATGCCTCGGCAGGTTGCTCGCTTCCAGCGATGGATAGACATAGCTCAGATCGACGCGTTCCTGCGGCCCTGAATGTTTCTGCACCTTGCGGCGAAACGCATGGGTGGGGACGTTGAGCAGTGTGGCGCCCACGCTCACCGGAATACGGTCGGGATCGCCGGGCTTCTGGCTCTGCCAGGTCGGCCACAGCAGATACGCCACCACTGCGATAGCGGGGGCTGCAAGCGCTGCACCGATCAGCATCGGTACGACGTGGTTGCGGCGGTGGCGGCGCCGCGGCCGCGTCGTCGGGTGGGTCGGAAACAGCAGAGACATGCGCACGCTAAATTGGAACTGGGACGGTGTACCGGGTGGGCGAATCAACCGCGAATATGCCAGCCGATGGTTAACGGCCTCGCGCGCCTCACCGCAGGCGGTATCCGGGAGCCATGCACCGCACGCGGTTCCCGACCGTGCCGTTAACCCTTTATTAACGTTGTGCTGGCGGGGAGCTTCGCATTTTGCGATGCAGGGCGGTGTTTGTACGTGCCGTGAAAGAGCTTCGATGTCCCCCGATGCGTTGAATTCATTCTTCCAGCTATGCATTGGCTTCGCGCTCGCAGGTGCCATTGCAAGCGCCTATCAGGCCTTTGCCAAACGTCCCCCGAGCTTCAGCCTGCTCCAGCAGGGGCCATCCCCTGAAGCCTTCGCAGCCGTGCCGCTGCTGGTCTTCACGGCGCCTTTCATCATCATGCGCAACACGCTCCGAAACGGTGCAGCCGAGCAGCATCGCATTCAGTTCGTGATGATCGCGACGGTGCTGTCGGGCATCTGGAGCCTGATGTCGGGCACCTTCATCGTGATGACCCTGGAAGCGCTGGGCATACTGGCCTAAGCGCAAGAATCCGTGGCAGTGTCTCCCGCAAAGGGAGACCACTAAATCATGGCAATCTACGAACTCGACGGGCAGGGACCGGATCTTCCGGCTAGCGGAAATTACTTTATCGCCGACACGGCCGATGTGATCGGCAAGATTCGTTTGCTGGAGCAGGCGAGTGTCTGGTTCGGCGCGGTGCTGCGCGGCGACAACGAATGGATCGAGATCGGTGAAGGCTCCAATGTGCAGGACAACTGCACGTGCCATACCGACAAGGGCTTTCCCCTGACCATCGGCAAGAACTGCACCGTCGGCCACAATGTCATCCTGCACGGCTGCACGATTGAAGACGGCGCGCTGATCGGCATGGGCTCGATCGTGATGAACGGCGCAAAAATTGGCAAGAACAGCATCGTGGGCGCCGGCTCGGTGATCACCGAGGGCAAGGAATTTCCGGAGAATTCGCTGATCATCGGATCGCCGGCGCGCGTCATTCGCACGCTGTCGCCGGAGCAGGTGACGGCGATGGGCAGCGCGGCGCGATTCTATGCGGCCAACGGCCCGCGTTTCCAGAAAGGTCTCAAGAAGATCGGCTAGAGCGTTTTCGAGCGAAGCGGGTACCGGTTCGTATCAAGAAAACGCGTCACCACACAAAGCCAGAGCCTTGCAGCGCGATCACGTCCCTTCGGACTCATTGGCTTCTGTCTCGCCGGCCACGCGCTCGTGGCCGGCACTCCATAGCGAATGCTCCTCGGTGCCATCCTGATAGGGATTGGCTTCGGCGGGGATGCCCTCGCTGGCGGCACGCTCGCCTTCCTCAAATGGATCTTTTTGCGGATCGTTTGGCATGGGCCTTCTTCCTTGCTGGACGTGACGAGGCGGGGCGCATCGCAGTGTTGCGGCTTGATGCCGATGATGGACCGGCGGCTTTCACGCTCTTGCGAAGCGCATCCTTGAGATCGATCGGAACGCCGTGCTTCTTCAGGAGGTCGGCGAAGGCTTCATCCGCAAGTTCTTGCGTCGTCGCCATGCGGTCGCGGCCAAGCTGGATGAGCTTGTCGAGGGTCTCGTCGTCGAAGTCGATCAGCTTGCGCATGACATCTGCTAACTCAGGCCCGGCTTGCGCCAGCGCGATCGCTTGCGCGTCGGGTCGAATACTTTCTCCTGATGGCGATGCAGCGCCTGTGCAACGCCGAGCCGCGCGAAACTGATAGGGCCGCCGTAGTCAGCCGCCTCGATCAGGCAATGCATCGCGGTCTGCCACTCCTTCGCATCGTGTTCAGACGGTGACAGCTGTGTGATGTAAGCGCCGGCGTCGCGCAGCGACACCAGCGTGTTGCCGTCGGGCAATTCGATCGGTTCGCGAAACGGCTTGTCCCAGGACACGCAGGCTTCTCCTCGGCAATGTCAGGGATTCAAGCCGCGAGCGCCAAATTCGTTCCCGCAACGGAACCCGTTTCCGCTGGTCTCGTTGAACGCCAAAGGAGATTTCCAATGGCGCATTCCTCGAAACTCATCGCGACTGCAACGGCTACCGTCCTGTTGTCGTCAGTCGCGGCGTTCGCCCAATCCGGCGGCGCAGGCGGCGGCGCGACAGGTGGCGCTGCGGGCACCAATAGTGCAGGCACGGCGAATGCGAGCGGTGGACGCGCCGCGACCGGGATCACGGCAGGCGCGAGCGGGACCGGACAGGCGTCGCCGGATGGCAAGCCGGCGACAGGCGATGCAGCGGTCGATGCGCAGGATCGTGCCGTTGATCGCAAGGTGAAGAGCATCTGCAAGGGGTGCTAGCGCAACGTTGCGCGACAGGCTTTCAGCAACACACCGTAACCGACAGTCGCGAACAAGTGACGGCTATTGATCGTCGCACCGTGGCGGTTCGCGAACGAAAGAGCTACCTATTTGACTGGGCGGCGCTGTAAGTGACCCGTGACGGAGTGTAGTTGATGTTACGCAAATTGGTGTTTGGTCTGTTGACCCTTGCCGCAGTCGCGCTGGTCGCGCCGACAGCCGCATCGGCGCGCGGTGGCGGCGGGCATGGTGGCGGCGGATTCCACGGCGGTGGATTCCATGGTGGTGGTGGCTGGCATGGCGGCGGCTTCGGCCGTGGATTTCGCGGTGCTGGAATAGGATTGGGATTTGGCCTCGCCGGCGCCGGCCTTTATGGCGGTTACTACGGCTACGGCCCCTATGCGTATTACGGTGGGTACCCCTACGCTTATGGCGGTTATGATGACGAAGGCGGATGTTACATAACGCGTAAGCGCGTACGGACACCGGCTGGATATCGGGTGCGTCGTGTCGAGGTTTGTGACTGATTGGCCTTGAGCGACGCCACCTGATTACCTCGTCGGCTCCAGCATGGCTGTGCTGGAGCCACATCATGGCTGGTCAGATTGCCTGGTACGCGTTTTGCAAAATCGAAACGATGACCATGACCCTCGACATTGCCAATCTCACGCTGCTGTTTGTCACCACCGTCTTTGCGCTGGTGATGGCTTTCGTCTGGATGTTCTGTGAGTTCGAACGCCGGTTCGGGAAGCGGTTGACAGCGACTGCACTCGTGCGCTTCGGCTATCGGCCCGACGGCACCATCGACCGAAACGCAAATCGCCGCGACTAGTGCGGCGATTTTCTTGTCTGTTCGTGTTCCTCGGACGTCAGTCCGGGATCAGTCAAGCACTTTGTAGTTCGTCAGCCAAGCCTGCATCTGTTCCCACCCATTGTCGGCCGCTTCCTGTCGGAAGCTGCGCGAGCACCACTCCAAAAAGTTGCGGCCAGCTCTTGGGGGAGAGATAACCCGGTAATTGAAATCATTGAGCTTTTGCCTTTCGGGTAGGCGTTCCCACGTATTCTCCACTTGATGGCAGAAGGTCGGTGCGATCCCATTCCTGATGCGCGACCGTGTGCGTATAGCGCTTTGCAGATCGCTCATCGCGCCAGCGCCCGGTTGATACCAAGCCCTGCACGTCGGCGCCGCCGAACATCCGCATCCACGTCGCCCAGGTGTGGCAGAACGTATGGAAGGTGACCCAAGAAAAGCGATAGGGCGGCACTTGCTGGCGTTCGCCTTTCTTCGGCCGCGCGACCGCCGGCAGTCCGCATGCCGTGACCTTGGCATTGAGGAAGATGAAGTTCCGGTGCCCGCCCTGGTGGAAACGAAACACCTTGCCGGACTGCCTCTTGTGGGGCTCCAGAAGGGCGCACAGCTCGGGCTTCATCCTGACTGTCCGTGGGTCTTCGTTCTTCGACTTCTCGATGTAGGCGGTCCGCTGGTCCAGGCTGACGCCGCGCCAGTCCAGCGCCAGCGCCTCACCGATACGGCAGCCAGTGAACAGCAGGAACGACAGCAGACGGCCCATCTCAGGGTCCAGCGCGTTCGCAGCTTTGATGATGGCGAACGCGTCGGGCGGGGACAGCCACAGCGTCTTGGCGTTGCCCTTGTAACCCTTCGGCCGCTGCACCACGATCTCGATCCCCGCATGATGCAAGATCGCGCTCACGGGTGTGTAGACCGCCACGTTGCGCGTGGCCGGCGACACGCTGGGATACAGCGTGACGGCAGCCTCGTTGATCGCGCTCTGGTCGATCTCGTGCAACGGCGTGTCCTTAAAGTGCTCGATCAAACGACCGACATACCGGCTCGATCGGCCGGCCTTCATGTAAGCGATGGCGGCGCTCAGGAAGGTTGGGGCGCCCGGCTGCTGGGGTTTCTCGGGATACTCACCACGTTCGATCCGGCCTTCGAGCTTTTTAAGCTCTCGCTCCGCAACGGCTTTCTTAGGAGAGCCTGCGCTTCGGTCCACTGGGATTCCAAGGTATGTGCCTCGGATGGACCAATTCGGCGTCTTACCGGCGCGGGGCGGGACGACTTTGAGGGGCATTGTGGTGCGACCCTTGTTGCCTCAAGAATACGGGAGATGTCGGTTTCCTGGAAAACCTTAGTCCGGCCGAGCGTGCTGAAATACGGTTTACCGTAAGCATCCACAGGGTGCTTTGACAGCCAATCCTGAAACCAGCGCTTGGATTTGCGCAGCTCGGAGGCCGTTTCGGCCAAGGTCAGGGCTCGGCTCATGTGCCGCCTCCCGATTGTTGCGGAGGGAGCGCGGATGCCTTCAACTGCTCGCGAAGCCGCGCGATCTCTGCCCGCTGCTCACAGTAATCGTTCCATGTCGCCTGCAAGTGCTTGAGCGTCAGATCGACGTCTCGCGACTCTGCCAGCGCGTTGATGAAGGCCGCGGGGTGATGGGCGGTCATGATCGCGCGTCCGATGAGTTCTGGAATTTGGGGGATGACGGCGTTGCCAAGGGTGTGCAGTCGGTCCACCCAATTGGCAGGCCGGTCATCCATTCCCCGAAGGAGGGGTTGAGGAAAACGATCATCTCCACCAAAGGCAGAATGCGCGACGTCGAGCAGATGCGGCGCGCTACCCTGCCTCCCTTGTCGAGCCGCGCCAAGACGGACGCTTTCGAACAGTCCTTCCACTCGCTTGCCGGCAGGGTAGGCAACAATCCAAGCCCTTTGGCGGGCCTGAGGGGCGCCAACAAGCCACCCTGGGATAGTGTCCCATTCCGCATCATACCCGAGGGCGGCAAGCGCCCTGAGTATTCGGTCAAGTCCGTCCCGGGTGAGGCGATCGACGTTTTCGATGATCGCATATTGGGGGCGCAAATCTCGGATAAGCCGTTCGTACTCGGACCAGAGGCCGCTTTGCTCTCCATCGAGGCCGGACTGCCCTCCATGAACGGTAGCAGCGGCGCTGACGTTTTGGCATGGGAAGCCGCCGCAGATGACGTCAATGCGCTCGTCGAGATGGGCAACGTCAAGCTGTGTGACGTCGTGAAAGCAGGGGACGTCCGGCCAGTGCCTAGCGAGGACGCGGCGGGCGAATGGATCGAGTTCACAGAATGCGACTGTCCGCATTCCGGCTCGCTCAAGGCCGAGCGAGAATCCGCCGATGCCGCTGAACAGGTCGAGGACATTCACAAAACTCCCCCTTGACGGGAAGGGCCAATGGCCCTATACCAGATCCATCGCAAGGGCGATTTTGTCCGGTGATGGAGAGACAGATGACCGATATCCGCAGCCGCCTCGAAGTTCTTGCCGCCGCGCCGTACACGCATCGTGTGACGACCCATTACGCCTCGGGTGCCACTAAGACCCACGACACGCGCGGTGCTGCACAGGCGGAGAATTGGGCCATCGGTGAGCGCCGCAAGGTCGGCCATGATCTGCTTGACCGCGCGACCGGCAGCACGGTTCGCGTCGCCAGCGTCACGATCTCTACCATCCAATGACCCCCGACGAATACCGAGAGACGATTGAGAAGCTGGGCCTGTCGCAAGTCGCGGCAGCTCGGCTGCTTGGCGTTGACGATCGAACGTCGCGGCGCTGGGCGTCCGGCGAGCGGGACGTTCCGCCGCCAGCACAGCGTTTCCTGCTCTACCTGATAGCAACAGGCCGTTCTGGCGAGTACGCGATGAAGCGGCTAGGCTGATCATGCCGCACCATCCGTAGCGGTGTCGCCATCATGGCGCGTGTCGGAGGATACCTCGATAAACTCCGCTTCCTCGACCGACATGGCGTATCGGCGGACGCCGCATGTGCCGTTGACCTTCAGAATGAAGCCTACGAGGCGAAGCTCGCCATACTGGTATTCAACGCCGTCAACCTGAAATTCCTTTGAACCGTAGGCTTTGACGATCTTGCCGAGGTGCCGCCCAGCAAGCTCTGCCTCATAGGACTTAAGCTGCTCGACCGTCTCGTTGGCAGCGTAAAGCAATTCATCGTCGGTCATGGCGCGACCTTTCCGTCAGGAGGGGAGATGGCAAGCCTCCCGGCGTCGGTCAGATATGCCGTTGAGGTTTCCATCCGCGAATCGTGAGTGACGCGGATGAGACCGGCTTTCGCCACGAGATTGAATGTGTCGTCGCCCCGATCGCGGTCTCCGCAAAAATAGTTGAGCAGAGAATGCGACTGATCAGACGCATCAATTGATCCGTGTGCCGCATCGATCATCTTGAGCAGAAGGATCATCTTACGATCAGCCATCGCTACGGCCCTCCGTCGCTGGGACTTCTGGGCTGGGGTCAGCGCTCTCCCACATCCGAATGGCGCTTTCGAATTCTTCCTTTGCGAATGCCATCCACACTTCAAGGCTGGGCTTCGTGTCAGAATACTCGCAGCCTAAAATCGCAAACCGTGCGGCTACGCCCATATAAGCGTGAGCGATCACCGAACCGGCCTTGCGAGGGGCCTCAAGATCTTCGACCTCAGCCTCCCACATCTCAAAAAACTTTTTCAAAGCTGTGTCCGCGAGATCACCGTGCATTTCATGCAGGGCAGCACGAGCCAGGTCTGAAGGTTTGAAACCGCTCATGACCTCTGACCTCCGCTGCCACGTTGTTCTGGAATAGACGCGAGGGCGGCGCGGCCGTCAGTGGTTGCGTGCCAAGTCCATCGCCCCGATATGCAAAGTGGGCGCAGCATTCCCTTGGAATTCAGTTGGTTGAAGTTCCGCCAGTATTTCGGGATGAAGTCATCTTTGGCTGCCCCGCCATCTTCGGCGCATGCCTGCAGAACCTTGATTTGCCGGTCTGTCAGCTTCGCCATGATCATCCGTCCTTTCGGAGAGAGAGAGAGGCGCGGATGGCGGTTTCGATGATGAAGGCTACCTTGTGGCCATAGCGCAAATGGCTGTCATCAGGGCCAAGCCCGCGAATGTTCGGCGGAGTAGCCAGCGAGTTGACCATCTCGACCGCGACCTTGCGGGCTTCCGCCGCGCACCGCTCGACGATCTCCGCCTCGCGCTTCGAAGCTTCGCCACCTGCTGCGGGGAGGGTGGCAATAGCTGCGCGGGCAATCTCGGTGATCCGCTTGAAGCTCACCAATCCTGCAATTGGCCTTTCACCTTCCGGCGCGGGAAATCCTCCAGATATCGACGCAATCTTCTCCAGCGCCTCTCTCGCTGCGCATGAGACGGCGGGCTCGGTTCCGGTCCCGTTGCAATATCGACAGCGGGCAGTGCCGGGCCAAGTCTGGTGATAGTTGTCCACGCCAGAGCCATCGCACCCCTCACACTCGCAGCGCTCCCCGCTTGGCTGCGGCGCACATTGAGCGGGGGTAATCGCAGCACCATCCATGAACGCCGCTCGCAAGGCTCGGTGTTCAGCCGTATCCTCTGGCCAGTGATAGCAGGCAAGTTCGTTGGCTGAGAGCCGGCGCATAGCTTCTTCGTCGGGCATCCGCGTTTGTTGAGCACATTGAGCGGCGGCACCCGCATTGCAATTGCCTTCGTCCCGCCAATCGGCCACTTGCTCTGGCGTCATGCGGTCAACCATGTTCGCGCCTGAGCCGGAGGTCAGCGTACATTGAGCATCACGCACAGACTCGGGTACAGCGCTCTTTGGATTGCGCTTCCGGTCTTCTTGATCGAACCAAGGGCATCCACACGGACGTTCGGGCGTCTGCTCGTAAGCCTGTTCGAGCGTCTGACAAGAAGATGGCTCGCCAGCATTCGGAGTGGTCCGGCAGAACTTGCAGTCGGATTGCGTGCTCATGATCAGCACCACACGACGTCGAAGAGAGGGTCTTTGATCTGCGAGCGCACCCACTTGCGCATGCGGCGGAAGCGCTCTTCCGGCGTTTCCTTGCGCATCCGCCTGTACACCTCTCGGCGGCCCCAATGATCGATACGGTCAACAGTTTCATATTCGCCGGACCAACCGGTATCGTCGTTCATGTAGACGATTTCGCGAGCCAGACAGTCAGCGACATTGAATTTGCCAGCGACGGACTCCGCATCCTCAGGATCAAGGCCAGACATATCGACGCCGCGAAGCTTTCCGGCTGCACCGATCGCGCACACGGCGCCGTCCTCGACTGCCAGTTCCTCCGCAATGAGTTGCTTGAGCGTCATCCCGTTCATGCCGATCAGGATGTCCTTGAGCAGCGCCTGGCCGCGTTTCCCGCGCATCGCGCTCGACACCTGGCCGCGATACAGGGCCATTTCCCAGCCTTCATCGCCATAGTCGTCGACGTATCCTGACCGGCTCATCACTTATCTCCAGGAGGTGAGAGTTCTGCAACGGGGCGGGGGCGAACCAGGCGGACCTTGGCTAAGCCCATGATGCCGCCGGCATGGTCGTAGCAACGGGATGCCTCGTTGCGCTTGCAGGCACTGTCGAATAGTTCAAGTTCGTCCGCGTCGAGCATGCCGACATACAAACCGTCGATGCGATGAAGCGTGTCCCACTTGCTCACGACACACCTCCACGATCCGCACCCGAGAGCGCGGTACCCGTCACATCCCATCGATCCATTTCAGGATGAAGGCTGTAATCACCTGGATTATCGCTACCCACAGCGCATTCTTGACGTTGATCATCGGCAGTCCCTCGAGAGAGACAGGCGGAATGCGCTGTATCTCCTAATAGGGAGGGAGACCGACGAAAGGTTGTGATGAAAAACTGAGCCGGCGCCTCGGGGCGGGAGATGGAACGACTTGGATCCGGTTGAGTTACGCTCTGTTCGACACAGCCGAATTTCGAGGAAAAATCATGTTTTCTGTTGCCAGAGCCGAGGGCGAAGACATCGCCAGTTACGCCTACCTGTTCGACAAGCCCATCTCGGGTGAGGGTTTTATAGCTGGTAGGTACTTTTTCGAGTTCAGACACCCTCGGCATGCCGCGGAGGTCTCGATGAAGCTCGGAATTCCACAGTATACCGGCCCACTGAAGATCAAGCTTCGCCCTCGGATGCAGTAAGATCATTGTTGCCGCTCCGCGTGATCGAGACGGCGGGCAATGCGGCTCGGTATCGCCGAGCCATTGAAACGCCGACCGGGTATCGTGCGGTGAGACGAGACGATCTTCGCGCGCAACTCGTGAGGCTTCCGCACCTTTACGGGTGCAGGTTTGCACACGGGCTTTGGCATCGTCGCGCGCTCAGCGCCGCCGGACGCGATCCATAGCGAAGCAGCGATTGCCCATGGGTTGATGCCGCGCATCTCCCACCACTCGCGCTCGTTGCTGTTGTGCTGGCAATCGACGCCAAGGCGGTGGTGATACGGGCAGAGCGGCACGGTGTATTTGTCGTGCGGCTTCTCGCGCGTACCGGTCATCTCTTTGCCGATCGCCAAGTTCTCCATGCGCAGGTGCGCGGGCTCGGCCTCACGATTGCAGAAGGGTAGGCAGCATGGCTGCGTGCGGACAAATGCAAGGTGCTTGGCGTCTTCCTGGCGCGGGTCGCGCTGGCGCAGCTCAGTCATAGCGTGCGCCCCACGCCGTGCTCAGTGTCGTCGTGCGCTGGCTTAGGCTCCTCAAGGCTGCGGATGTAATAGCCGATGCCGACGCAGATGAAGGCGCCGAACGCGATGGCCGCAATGGCCCACTGCGGGATCATGACTGCACCTCGTCGAGGATGCAGCGGATCGACGCCACCTGGCCGGCGAAGCGGCGGTCGAGGTGAGCGTCAGCACGACCACGCGCGATCGCATCGTCGACACCTTGCTCGATCTCGGCCTTGTAGTAATTCGTCCAAGCCGTGGCGCGCTGGGGGCCGGAGAGGCCATCCTTGGCCGTGAACTTGCGGAGCGGAATGATGACGCTCATGCGCGGCCACCATAGGCAGCGATGCTGCGCCTTTGCCCGGGCCGTAGGACATATTTGTTCTCGCGGCCTACCACATACTCCGCAGTCCTGCGCTCGCTGTTGGCTGCAGCGTCCTCGCCTTCAGCGGGATGGGGCTCGTCCCAAAGCAATTCCTTGTTCACTAGCCAGCGAGGCATGGAGATCGCGGCCCAGTGCTGTGCCTCATGCGTATGGTTGCGGATCAGGGAGCGGGGCAGGTTTGCGATTTTGTTGCGGCCATAGGACCAAACCTGAATTGATTTGCGTTCGGAATTGTTGGTCCGGACATCCGCGAGGATGCAGACGGTCTCCGTGGGATGGCCGCGGTCTTTGCCGCGCGCGAGTTCTGAGACGCTGTAGCGCTGCATCAGATCCTCCCGGCGCCGATGCCGCACCACAGGACGGCGCAGGCGAACATCAGGAGGACGGCAACGACTTCAGCGAGAACGGGGAGGGCGACCGACATGGTATCGGTTGGCGGCTCTTGGTTAGGGCCTTCGAATTCGCGGTTTGCTTCTTCGAGGTCGGCGTATCGCTGGGATAGTTTCGCCATGTCGCTCTCCCGATCTGATGGGAGAGATTGTAGCGTTCATCGCTACATTGTAAAGAGGATGTAGCGAAAAAAGCTACACCCGTTTTGGCGAGAAAAAACCCGCCAAATAGGGCGGGACATTATCCTGAAAGGAAAATCTGTTTATTGAGGCGCCACTTTCGGGGACTCAGGTGGCTTTGCTTCTGAAGGCGCTGGCATCAATATCACCTGAGGAGGCGATTGCTTAGCGGCTGAAATTGCCTGAAAAAGTGTCTGGTTGATTTGGTTTAAGCTAGTCGAGAGCCTGCCAGGCAGATCGTTCACACTGCCCTCAAGGCGCGTGAGGCGGTCCTCTACTCGGTCCACACGAGTCATCAAAAAGGCACTGCTTGTTGCGACAAGGCCACCTAGAGCCAAGGCGATAGTGACAGTCCACCGAAAGTGAGTTCTTTGCTCGCTCTCGATGCTGTTGAGTCGAGTGTCTATCGCCTTTAACCTGCCGTCATCCATGTCTGTAAAGGTGCCATCGCCGCCACCGGATTTCAATGGTGGCGAACTTTGTTGTTGCTCGATTTCTTCAACAAGCTTCTTAAATGGTAAAATATCGGCCATTTTTAGCTCTTGGGTTCAATAATGGCGATTATCTTCTTCGCCGCGTCTAAGACTTCTTGTTGTTTTTTGCCGAACCGCTCCAGAGATTCATCGAGCATTTTAGCGTCCGGATCATTGTACGGCAGCTTGAATCTGAGCTTTGAAACGACCATCCCAAGCCCCTGAGTGCTCGCGACCAGGTCCAAGATCATATGGAAGAAAAGACTATCGATTTGGGTGAATGGGGGTTTTGGCTCGCTCATAGATCCAGCACCGTTCGCTTGACCCGGCCAATGACAAGTTTCTCAGCCTCGGCCTTGGATTTCACGTAATGGGGTTCGTGGATAGGATTTGTGGAGAACGGGACAAATCGAGGCGGTTCCGGGCGCCATACCTTAAATGCAGCCTTGCCTCGGTCAGAAAACACATAGGATTTCCCCGAGACCAACGTTCGGTCAGCCTGGTTCACCACAATGACCGAACCATCCGGAGAGATACGGTCCATGGAGTCTCCCTCAACAGTAAGGGCAAAGAAGTCGCCTCGGCCTAAGTCGGCAAATGCTAATAGGGGGACGTCCTCGACCGGTATCTGCGAAGAGGGGGCTTTCAGCTTCCCGGCAGCAACGGTGTCCAACAGAGCAACCTGCACGACTTTTGCAGATGTCTTGTCTGTTGGCGCAACAGTTCTGAGCCCCGCCGGGGCGGGATATCCTGTGATCTCTTCAATAGCCAGCATCTCTTCGGCTGACACTTCTCGATGGTCGGTGACGATCTTGTTCACTTTGGAACGATCGAAACCAATCCGGAGCCGTTGTCCCAGCAGTCTCGCCAGCTCAGACTGACTAATGTCGCGGTGCAATAACGCAGCCTCAACCCATTGCGCCATAGCCGATTTTTTCTGTTTGACCGCTGCCATGCCTCTATGTAGCGGGTAGCGCTACATCCTGTCTGTCGCTTTTATCGCTACATTCGGCTTGCGTTTGTAGCGATAATCGCTACACTCCAAATCTATGGAGCCAGCACAGACCATCATCGCGAAACTTGGCGGCCCTAGCGTCGTCGCCGAAATCGTCGGGGTCCACCGGACGCGCGTTTCCAATTGGCGCCGCCCCCGAGCCAAGGGCGGAACGAATGGACTTATTCCTCAAGACTATCATTGGCGCCTCATCGACTACGCAGCAGGGAAGGGGATCGTCTTAACTGGTGACGATTTTCTGCCGGCACGAACGGCAGTCGCTCCTTCGCCGGAGCGCGCAGCATGACCGGCGCACCCTTCCTTTCAAATTCCGATCTCTCTTCCGTTGCCCTCCCGGCGGACGAGAGCGTGGCGGCTGCTGTTTCCCCTGCGGCAGTCGCCACACAAATTTGCATCGGCGATGTTGATGCTGATCTCGAAGCTGCGATCACTGCGCTCGAGATTTCCTGGCTTCGCGCCGGCATCGTCATGAACGCAATCACGTTGCGCAGCGTCGCCGTGAGCGAGACCGTTTCGAAATCCACATCAACTGTTGAGGCGTAAGTCATCATGCGTGCAGCATCGGTCACTACTGCTGACATGTCGAATTCGGGGGGTGCCGAAACGTGCATCGATAATGCCACATCGTGCACCATTTCGGATCTCATCCGGGCGAAATACCCCGTGAAAACATGGTCTTTCGTTGCGAGTACGTTGGGACTTCAAGAGCGCACAGCGAAGCACAGGCTCGCTGTTACTCGGGTCTACGCCGTCGGCGAACTGCGGACATTGCTGCGGTCAGAAGACGGTCTCGACTTCCTCATTGCAGTGATGGGCGACGCGCAGCCGGCGTGGTGGCGTTGGATCAATAAGGTCATGACGCTCGCCTCGGTGCGCCGTCGACAGCACGAAGACGCGCAAGAGATTCTCAAGCTTGAAACATCAGGGGACGTCGAAGTCGGCGCCCGCCGCCGCATCAAGGGTGCACTCAATGCCGACAAACGTATCTCAGCCGCTGTTGCGCGGGCAGAGACCACCTTGGGCATTTCGCGCCCGGACGTGGATCGGATGGGCCCTGCTGCTGACGGGGGAGTGGTGCGCGTATCAGGTCGCGCCATGGCTGAAAGATCCCCAGCCAAGCGAG
Source organism: Tardiphaga sp. 37S4 (assembly GCF_021044645.1). NCBI lineage: Bacteria > Pseudomonadati > Pseudomonadota > Alphaproteobacteria > Hyphomicrobiales > Nitrobacteraceae > Tardiphaga > Tardiphaga sp. 37S4. Next base: position 1,552,328 of record NZ_CP088008.1, read on the forward strand.
CCTACGCGGGGAGGGGTCGATGACGGGGGCTGTAACTCCGACGCAGGCGAAGGCCGCCGGGGCACATAAGGCGTTCCACGCTAAGATTGCTGCAACCGCAGCCACACTGAGCCTGCCGGCCCTCCCAGCGCCAAAGATGACGGTACTTGAGGTGGTGAAGGTGGCCCCCACGGGCAAGCAGGCAATGGAGCACGACACGCTTGGTGGTTCGCCGTTAGATCCGCGCCACACCTTCGTGACGTTCGTCCAGGGCCGAGCCAATGCTTTAGCCCATGCAGCCGCGCGTCAGGTCGCCGAAGGTCGCCGCGGCGATCCGGTGATGTTCAACCCGCTTTACATCCATGCCGGCGTCGGCCTCGGCAAAACCCATCTGTTGCAGGCCGTGACCTGGGCTGGCAATTCCGGCCCCGACCGCAAGGTGCTGTATCTCACCGCCGAGAAGTTCATGTACGGCTTCGTCGCTGCGCTGAAGACGCAGACGGCGCTCGCCTTCAAGGAAGCGCTACGCGGCATCGACGTGCTGGTGATCGACGACATGCAGTTCCTGCAGGGCAAGACCACGCAGGCCGAATTCTGTCACACACTGAACGCGCTGATCGATGCCGGCCGCCAGGTGGTGATCGCCGCCGATCGACCGCCGTCGGATCTGGAAAGCCTTGACGAACGCGTGCGTTCGCGCCTGGCCGGCGGCCTCGTCGTCGAAATGAGCTCGCTCGGCGAAGAGCTGCGCCTGGGCATCCTGAAATCGCGCGTTGCTGCGGCCCGTGCACATCATGCCTCGTTCGACGTACCGGAACCGGTGCTGGACTATCTGGCCCGCACCATCACCCACAATGGCCGCGATCTCGAAGGCGCAATCAACCGCCTGCTGGCGCATTCGAAGCTGAACGCCACGCCGGTGACGCTGGAAATGGCCGAACGCGAAGTGCGCGACCTGATCCGCCCGCAGGAGCCGAAGCGGATCAAGATCGAGGACATCCAGCGTGTCGTCGCGCGTCAGTACAATGTCAGCCGGTCCGACCTCCTGTCGTCGCGCCGCACCGCCAATGTCGTGCGCCCCCGTCAGGTTGCGATGTATCTGGCCAAGACCCTGACGCTGCGCTCGCTGCCGGAAATCGGCCGCCGCTTCGGTGGCCGCGATCACACCACGGTTCTGCATGCCGTGCGCAAGATCGAGGCGCTGGTCGGCAAGGACGCTGGTCTCAACGGCGAAGTCCAGCAGTTCAAAACACAGCTTCAGGAGGGGTAGATGGGCGCGAACAATATCGGCGTCGGATGGACGCCCGAGCGTGACAAAGTTCTGTGTGCGGCATGGGCTGCTGGCGATACTGCGACCAAGATCGCCGCGGACATGGGCGGCTTCGAGCACACGATTGATGGTGGTCGCAACTCAGTAATTTCGCGGGTGCATCGTCTTGGCCTCGCCACACGCCAAACTGGCAAGCCGCGGCTGAGCGTAGAAGAGCGCGTGAGACGTGAGAAAGAGCGTTATCGCGTCAGGAACGCGAAACGCTCCGCCCAACGTCAGGGCGTTGAATATGTCGCGCCGCCGGTAGTGACATTGGTGCCGCCACCTGAGCCGGCCTACGTCCCTGAAGGCATTCCGTTTACCGATCTCCGTGATCTGAAATCGGCCGAACCGAACCAGTGCCGCTACATCGACCTCAAAGATATGGGGCCGAACTTCCTGTACTGCGGTTCCGAGACCCTACCGGGCGAAAGTCTGTGCGGGCACTGCAAGGGCATATCCTATCGTAAGCCTGAACAGCGGCACGCTATGACGCAGCGGAAGGCCGCCTGATGGAAGCGCAGCAGCTCAGCTTTGACGACGTGATCGCGCGCCAGGCGCTGAATGCGCGTGATGCAGGCATGATCGAGGCGGCGTTTGCCGAGACGCTGGTCAGCCCAGACTTCGGTGAACTCGCTTATGGTGCGATCTGCCACGTTGCCCGGATGCAGTGTGAGGTTCACGTCGACGACATCCTGCGCTTCTGCAAGGTCCGGCCATCGCACCCGAACGCGTGGGGCGCCGTATGGATGCGTGCCATCAAGGATGGCGTCATCAGCCGTACCGGTCGCATCAAGCCGTGCGAGTCCGACCCGCTGAAGCACAAGCACAACTATCCGGTCTACGCCTCCGGCCTGTTCTACGGGAGGTGTGCGTGAGATCAGCCTGCTCAGTCGCTCACGTCGTATTGCTTTTGAAGTCGCGGAATAATTTCGCGCAGCGCGGCTTCACAATGCATTTCAGACGATCCTCCGAAGTTGGCAATCGTTCCAGGAATCCAATTTGTGCCCGGCTGCGCATCGGATCGATAGAGCTGGATCGAACTGAAATTCTCGCAGTACTGCCGTCGGCGGACGTCTTTAACGATCAAGTCTTCGAGGTTGTTGATAGTAAGTGTCTGTTTTTTCACGATAACGTCTCCGCTGAAGGCTTCCCCATTACAGATGTGCGCACGGGTTGCGGCCCAATCAAGGGGGGCGCCAATGTCTGAGACCTTCCTCAATGGCGATGTGCGGCTGATCCACGGCGATAGCATCAACGTGATGCCTGCGCTCGGTCGGGTCGCTTGCGTGATGAGCGACCCGCCGTATGAAGCGCACATGCATGCTGCAAAGCGGGAAAAAAAAGCTTTCGGCGCACAGCGAAGAATCCGGCTGGATGGGCACGCCAACCCGCCCCCCGTGAATTTTGCGTCGATTGACGGTGTCCGCGAGATCATCACCCAGCCTCTGATCGAGAAGTGCGACGGCTGGTTCATCATGTTCTGCACGCCAGAGGGCGTCGCCCCGTGGCGCGATGCGATTGAGGCTGGGCGAGCTAAGTACAAGCGGGCTTGCATCTGGGTAAAGCCCGACAGCGCGCCGCAGTTCAACGGGCAGGGGCCTGCGATGGGTGCTGAGTGCTTCGTGACAGCGTGGTGTGGCTCTGGATTCTCGTCGTGGAACGGCGGCGGTCGGCGGAACGTCTTTACACACTTGACGAATGCAAGCGATCGGCACGGCGAACACCCGACTGAGAAGCCGATTTCTCTGATGCTCGAGCTCGTTGACCTATTTACGCAGCCCGGTGACGTGATCCTCGATCCGTTCATGGGCTCCGGCTCGACTGGCGTCGCCGCGGTGCGCCTCGGCCGTCGCTTCATCGGCATCGAGAAGGACCCTCGGTTTTACGAGATTGCCTGCGAGCGCATCGCCGACGCGGTATCGCGTCCGGATATGTTCGTAACGTCCAGGCCGCGCGAACCAAAGCCCATCTCACTCTTTGCAGGAATCGAGGCAGCAGAATGAAAGCGGCACAGGTAGCAACCGCTGCTGCGGATCTCGTCGGCGGCGACCGCAAGGAGGCCTATGGCGACGTGCTGCTCGGCCTGGATCGCATCGCCCTGATGTGGAACGGGCTGTTGGCGATCGCGGGCAAGGCTCCGAAAGCCCCGATCAACGCGCACGACGTGGCCCAGATGATGGTCTGCATGAAGCAGGCGAGGGCGTACACGGGCCCGATGCGCATCGACAACCACATCGACGCCGCCGGGTGGTCCAGCGTTGCTGGCGAGGCTGCCAGCCGTATTGCGGAGGCGTCATGACCGAAGCAGCAGAGAAGGTGGCCCCGACTCGTTATCCGGTACAGCAGATCCATGTGAGCGAATTGCAGGCTTGGTACGACATCGGCTGGACTTATGTGGAGCCCGCCGAGGTGCCTGGCTTCGCTGTCATCAAATGGGAACAGCCTAAGCCGCCGGTCGCTCCGTTCAAACGTGGCGAACTGGCATGATTTCAGTTCGCTCCAAATGGAGGAAAATCGTGAATTTAAAGTCCCACTTCGCTCTCAGACCTCCGAACAATTGCGATAAGCCTTGTAATTTCCGGCAAGACGAGTTCGTCGAACTTCATTTGCTTAGCGAGAACTACGTCGACCTCTTTGTCGAGATTAATTTCGCAGCACTTATCTTGATCGCTTTCAGGCAGCGGAGTGACACCGGTCAGATCGCCGTTGTGTATGGAAATGACCTTAACTTCGAAGTGCGCCGCGCTGCATGCCAGCTTCAGACGCACCAACGCGATCTTCATTTCTGTTCGCGTCTGAATCGCGACGGGAAATCGCCACTGCTTGTTCTCGGCCTGAGTTATCAATGCGACCAAGTCATCAATCTGTTCAATTCGCTCTTCAAATTCGGACAGCGCATGATTTACATGACTGATCGAGATGCGAGGTCTTGCGTCATCGAACAGCGTTTGAGAGGTCTTGCACCAATCCGAAATCAGGCGGGCCTTCCAAAAGAGTCCTCGCTCCGTTTCAAGCATTTCAATGTGTTGATTCAAGGTGTTGATTTTTTGAAGGGCGATCTGCGTCGTTGCAATTCGATCCTGAGCAGATATCTGGCCTTGCACTGCGAACCAAGCGGTTATGCCCGCGAACAATGTGAACGCTCCACCGACGACGCTGCCACCAAATCCAATCCAGTCCGACGGCTTGATGGCTTCACTTGTGATCGCCAGTGGTACAGCCATTACCAAGAAGACGCCGAGCGCCAAGCCCAACGAGATCAGCCAAACGGGAGTGAGGCCGGGGAGGTTGTTGTTTTTCATAGCGGCAACCTGCCAAGCCCTGACGTCTTTGTCGAGAGGCCCGCGGCGTGACACCAGAGCAGCTTCAGAAACTCATGGAGGCTCTGGCCAAGGCCCGCATCCCAGAAGAGCGCAATCGCGCTGACTGGCCGTTCCCGCGCGGCTGGAATGCCGGAGTCGAGTTTGCGGAAAGCCAGATCAACAAGATCCTCAAGGACGCAGCAGCATGACATTCGACGGCAGCAACCATCAGACATCGGCAGCGTCGGTTCTCGGCGACCAGGCCACCCACAGCTTCGCCCAGGACCAGCTCAAGGCGATCGTGGAGCGGATCGAGCGCCTTGAAGAAGAGAAGAAGACGATCTCCGACGACATCAAGGACGTCTATGGCGAAGCCAAAGGCAACGGCTACGACGTGAAGGCGCTGCGCACCATCATCCACATACGCAAGCAGGACGCCAACGAGCGTGCCGAGCAGGAGACGATCCTGGAGACCTATCTGCAAAGCTTGGGGATGCTGTGATGGCCGTGAATCCTGATTTGCTTCCAAAAGATAGCGGTGTCTACCTTTACCTGATCTGCGGGCACGGACGAGAGCATGAGCCGTTGTCTCCGGTCAAAATCGGCATCACGGCAAATGTCGCCGCGCGGCTCGCTTCAGTTCAAACCGGCCAGCATACGCGCCTGAGTGTCCTCGCGGCCTTCACGACCCCCAATCGCGATATTGCAAGAACTCTGGAGTCGCAGTGGCATCGGCACTTCGCCAAACATCGCCTTGAAGGCGAATGGTTTGATGTCGATCCGATAACCGCCCTGGAGGTGATGTGCCTCGGGTGGCGGCATTACTTCCAGAACGTCCCGGAATTCATCAACTTCGTCGATATCCCGTTCTACGAGCGGGAGGCCAAGGTGATGCGTGCTTGGCGCGAATACTACGCCGCAAATTCCAACGTCGTGAGCATCAAGAAAGCCGATTAATGGCACGTCCATGGTTCCCCTTCTATGTCGGCGATTACGTGCGCGACACCGCGCGCCTCACGACCGAGGCGCATGGCGCGTATTTGCTGCTGATGCTGGATTATTGGGTAAATGGTGCGCCGCCAGACGATGATGAGACCCTTGCGACCATCACAAAGCTGCCAGTGGTCGTCTGGAAGAAGCGGCGGCCTATGCTGGTGAAGTTCTTCAAGGTGAAGGACGGCGTATGGACGCACAGCCGTATTGAGAAGGAGCGTGAGAAAGCCGACACCGTCGGCACCGCGAATAGCGACAAGGCGCGCGAAGCAGCTGAAAGGCGATGGGCCAAGCAGAGAGAAACGGAGCGTTTGGCATCGCTGGGGCAATGCCAGGATGATGCTCCAAGCATAGACGAAGCATTGCTCCAGAATGCACAGTCACAACCACCGTCACCTTCAAAACCAGATTCAAAAACTCGCGATCTTTTCCTTGGGTTTTGGGAGGCGTATCCTCGAAGGGACGAGGCCGAGCAGCAGGATCGTGCGGAAGCGGAATTCGCAAAGCTCGTAGCCAGCGGCGTCGACCCCGCCGTGATCACCTTCGGCGCCAAGGCCTACTGTGCCAAAATCCGTAAGCAAAACAACTACGCGACAAAGTTTGTGAAGGTCGCGTGGCGCTGGCTAGGCGAGCAGGATTTCACCGGTGCTGCGCCGGTGTTAGTGCAAAGCGACGGGCCCGTTGAGCCCCAGGAAAAGGATTGGCGCGGTGCCGTTCAGCGTTGGAAGGCCAATGAATCGCACTGGCCGCGATGGGCTGGCAATGCGCCCGGCACCGCGTCATGTCGGTGCCCGCCGGAGTTTCTAGCTGCTGAGGGCATCTGTCCGAACACGGCCAGACGTGTGGACGCGAGCTGGTACTTTGCAGACAACGAGACGCCAGAAATGGCGGCCAACCTCAGCTTCGCGGCTGACCATCGCCTGAAGGTCAAGCTCTACACGGTGACGATCGACGACGTTGAGCGGTTCGGGGCGTGGTTCATGGTTCGCATTCCCCCAGGCTACGACGAAGCAACCGGAGAGAAGCTTGCTCCGGCTGGCGACGAGAACGAGGAGAACGCAGCGTGACGCTAAAGTTAGTCATCGAGAACCCGCCCGTACTCCCTCAAGGAAACGTACAGGGTTTCACAGTGGCCTTCCAAGCGCTTCAAATTTCGCTGCAGCACGGCGAGTGGATCGGACGTAGAGCACGACGATTTTATCGTGATATTATCTTCGGCATTCAACTTCAACGCATATTCGACATTCATAAAGTCGGTGCGGACCTCGCCAAGGAGGGTGACTATGCGGCGGGGAAATCTATCAAGTGCGGCCCATGCCTCATCAAAGTCTTTGAACGACTGAACTGTGATCTCCTTGGTGTCGATGGTTTTGTCAGGGTCCCCGGCTGCTGGAGGATCCAAAGCGGCAATGGAATGCTTAGCATCATGAAGCGTAACGAACGCAGTGTGTTGGGTTCTAAGAGTTATTCCTCTGCTATTTCGCCGCTTCTCTCGATCACTGATCTCGCGATCAAATTCTACCTTAGCCATTGCGGCGCGGTAAGCGAGCGTCGCTGCACCCAAAGCGACAAACGCCGCGAGCAGCGTTTGCCATTCTCTGATCGAAAACCCCTTTGGATCGACGATCATCGCCACGGCGATTACGCCAGAAACCGTCAAAAAGGCAAACGCCAGCATTCCGTCGCGATACTTCATGGTCGTTTGCTCCCCAGCGTCCCCAGAGAGTCAAACCTAGCAGGCTGGATAAGTCACTCCAAGCCCAGCGTATCGGGCTGTTCGCACCGCAATTGAGAAGGGATACGACCGTGGCTCATTCAAGGGTTTATTCAGGTTGGCATATCGTGCGCTGCGAGCCGGGCAGGGAGTTCACCGTCGTGGCTGCCATGACGCTTCGGAAGTTTGAGGCGATGTGCCCGGCTGACTACTATCGACGCCGCACCGGGCGTCGGGACGAAAATGGCCGTGCTGTTTACTCCAATGAGGCCACTCCGAAGGCGTTCATCCCTGGATACGTGTTCGTCAAGTTTGTTGGCGCTCCTGACCGGGACGGGATCAAGGCCGTGCCGCATGTCTGGGGCTTCCAGATGGTGGTTGTCTCGGACACCGAGGAGAGGTTCGGCGTGCTAACCGAGGCTGAGGTCCAAGATCTGCGCACCGCGGACGAAATGAATTTCGAGGTCTTCCAGCAATCGCTGCTTCCCAAGGCTGACCGCAAGCCCAATGTTGAATTCGAAAAGGGCAAAGCAGTGCGATTCACCACCAAATTCGGGCAGGAAATCTACGGTCAGATGGCGCAGAAGAAGGGCGGCGGGATGGTCAAAGTCGTCACCGATCACCTCTCTTACCTGGTGTCTGGCCACGAGGTGGTTGCAGCCTGAGCGAGATCGCTTGACTAGCCAGCGCATCCTCGGGTTGAAATAGTGGGACTAGAGCTTAGCGACTTTGCAGCTCGTTTGCGCTGAGGCCCGTTAGGAATGGCGATGGAAAACCAACATGGGTTGACGAAGAGAATCGCCGTTCTAGAGGAGCAATTGGAAGCCTCCAGGAGCGCGCAGCGAGACCTCCACAAGGCGATTGAGAATGAGCGCACGGAGCGGCAAGAGTCCTTGCTCTGGCAGGAACACAGGTTTCTCGCTGCCACTCGCAATCTATACCAATACCGAGGCGATCCCAAACTACGCTGGGCTGCGGTCGGTGGGCTAGTATCGGCCTTCCTTGGGCGTTCAACGAGTGCTGCGCTGGCCGGAGGAGGCCTATTCGCCGTGGTAGTAACGGCGGGACTCGCAATGCAAGCAAACAATCTTTTGTCGTCGCAGAACGACCGTATGGATGTGCAGACGGTTGTAATGGACGCACAGCGCCGCACGCAGAACTTTCAAGCAGAATATTCTATGATTTCGTCAGAGATATCGGCACAAGTCGTGCCATTGAAGAACGACGTCAACGTCGTGAAGTCGAAGATCGCCAAGGCTCTCGTTTCGCCCGCATACGAACTAGGACAGGTCGCTTTAAACATTGCAACAAGGCCTAACAATGGAGATGCGTCGAAAAATCCCTTAGCCGAAATCCAGTCCGACTTAGTTTGGTTCGCAACTAAATTTCACGGTCCTAAGTATGAAGGAAATCCTTACTTAAATTGGGGGCCGGGGCTCGATAGGTTTATTCACCGTTTAAGATACATCAATGACAAGCTGAGTTATCCAGATGACAAATTGGCAACGGCAGCATTCCGTCCTTATCGTGAGGATCTACTGAAGTTTAGGAATTTTGTTGAACTACTACGGAAGGCCGATGGACTTCATACTGGTGATTATCGCGAACGTGTTGAGTTTTTGACTATTTACGGAAGTGACAACACTCGCAGTGAAATACTGTTTCGGCTGGATGATGCAATCCGAACTCGGATCGCTGGTCTTTCTCAATCGGTGCGGCCGTATCCAATTTTGAGCGTCAACCTGCCTCAGGTGGAACCGCCTAGGCCGAAAGGAGATATCTCCTGGCTTTCAAGCCTTGTACAGGCACTGTTTGGCCGAAATGTTGAGCCTGTTGCTCGTTTATCTCCACAGACGACTAGTGCCGAGCGTGGTCAATTGCTCAAATTTCTCATGGCGCAGCGAATCTATTTGCCGGAAGTCTTCAGTACAGGCGCAGATTTCAACGGAGCGGATCTGTCAGGCCTAAGTATCGGACCAAACTTGCTCACGGGGGCCGATTTGGAAGCCGCCAGTTTTCGTAGATCGTTATTCTTCAATACTGAGCTTTCGGGCAACTTCAAGAATGCGGATTTCACGTGTGCTACGTTTGTCGGCCTTGGACTCCGGAGAGCGGAGTTAGATGGTGCCAAATTCACAGGGGCGTCTTTCGATAGCCGGGAGCGCAATATTGTAGAAATCAGGGCGTTTCGGGATGCGGATTTTTCGCAAGCCAGGCTGAAGGGGCTTTTTATCGAGGTTGGTGATCGCGAGGACGACCCCGCTGACGTGACCGTGCAGACCCTCGGCCACTTTCTCTCTGCGCGGCTCTACCCTCAGTTTGACTTTGTAAGCATGTATAAGGGGCTCACGGTGGAAAAGCAGGAAAGCGGTCTATGGCAGATACGAGAGGATGAGGGTTATGATCCGATTAGGATCGTCTGCGATGAAGTTCGGTTGCGTTAGCAGTTTGAGTGTAAAGTCGTCATCACCTCTGTGAATAAGCTGTCAAAATAGTTGCTCTGCGAACGCAAATCAGTCATGCGTCAATCCTCGTAAGTCGAGCCAATTGATCCGGTTTGATTCCGGCGGTTGTGTCTCGCACCTGCGCAGCAGGTAGACCGGGCGCATTTAGCGTCCTGCGCGAAGCGTCTTCCAGCATCCCCGCTGCCCATCGTTTCGCGCCGACCGGCAGCGGCACTTATTCGTGATCATGCACCTGAGAACAAACAGCCCGACACCGGGCCGTCCGATCGACTGTGAAGCGCTTAAGGCCAGCGGCTTCCGGAATGCTGATATCCTCGTGGTCAACCTCAACGACATCCGCCTGTCGTGGGTTGATCAGGAAGAGCTCAAGCGCATCGGTGCCAAGCTCTACGGACCAAAGGCAAGCTGATGGCCGAAGTCGTTCACCTCGCCGATTATCGCCCATGTCTGCTCACTCCCGGATGTACGGATGGCGGCAAGGCGAGGATCAAGGCTCGTAGGCGTCTCCTGTTCCCACAGGAAGGTGCCTGCGACCTGTCCATGCTGCATGCAGACAACGGTATGCCAAGCGACGTCGCGTACTGTGCACCTGATGGTGACTGTGCCTAGGCCCCTTGATCGGCGTGCTCGCAAGCGAGAGATGAGACATAGACATGGGCTTGAAGATGCTGAAGCCCAGCTTGAGCACGAAGCCTCCGAGGCTGGGCTATCTTCCAAACGACGTTGTCGCAGCCGACCTGTCACGCAACAGGATGTCTCCATGGAGGCAATGGTACAAGACGAAGAGATGGCAGCAACTGCGCCACGAGGTATTCCTTCGTGATGCTTACCGGTGCCAGCGCTCGGGTGACCTGGCCATCGGCCGGTACCCTGCGCCCCATAGCCCGGTGGCCAATCACAAGATCCCACATCGAGGTGACCCAGTTCTGTTCTGGGACATCAATAACATCGAGACTGTGACCAAGGCTGTGCATGACAGCTTGATCCAATCGGAGGAGCGGAAGCAGTATCCATAGGGGGGGAGGTCTGACCTATTCAGACGTTCGCCTTCTGGACCGGCGCCCATCTCATTCAGAGATTTTTTCCTGGGTGGAGAAATCAGGGTGCGTACTGCTCTGCGTACTGGTCAATGACCGACAAGAAGCCAAGCGTCGATTGGGATGAGATCAAGCGAGATTATCTTTCTGGATCAATGTCTAACCGCGAACTCGCGGCTTGGTACTCGATCTCGGAAGGCGCGATCCGCAAGCGTGCGAAGAAAGAGGGCTGGGTCAAATCCGGTACGCAGCCGGAAGTGCGTACCGAGCCCCAGACGATAACCATAGTTCAGACACCGGTCACACCGGAGACGACCAGCCCTGAGGCGATAGTCGGCCGAGGCCGGAACCTCACCCTTCGATTGCTGGATGAGCTAGACGCCACAACCTCAAAGCTCGGTGAGCTGGAGATGATGATCGATACGTCGATCGATGGCGAGGATGCCGACCAGCAGCGCCAGGCGCTCAAACAGGCGGTGTCCCTCAAACAGCGGGCCGAGGTGCTGAAGTCTCTCGCGCTGGCGGCCAAGACGTTGAACGAGTCCGGCGCCGGCGCCGACAACGGGAAGAAGGCACAGCGCCAGCGTTCTGCCGAACAGGTTGCCCAGCCGGGCAGTAAATACGCCCCGCCTTCTGCGCCTAAAACAGTTTCAACGCACTGATGGTCAACCCCGAGTGGACGACGTCTTGCCCCGACTGGCGAGATCGCATTGTCCAGCGAAGGTCGCTTATTCCAAGCCCGCTGTTCGCCGATGAGGCAGCCGCGGCGCTGGATGTCTTCAAGTCCCTGCGGATCGTTGATGCGCCGGGAAAACCGACCTTCGGTGAAGCATGTGAGCCGTGGGTATTTGATTTCGTCGCCGCGATCTTCGGGGCGTACAACCCGGACACGGCGCGCCGATTGATCCGTGAGTTCTTCCTGCTGATCAGCAAGAAGAACAGCAAATCGACAATCGCGGCCGGCATCATGGTCACGGCGCTGATCCGGAACTGGCGTCACTCGGCCGAGCTGCTGATCTTGGCTCCTACGATCGAGGTCGCGAACAACGCGTTCCAGCCGGCGCGCGATATGATCCGCGAGGATCCGGAACTTGATTGGGCGCAGGGCGGTCTTCTGCACGTCCAGGATCATATCCGATCGATCACCCATAGGACCACGAATGCGGTCTTGAAGGTGGTTGCCGCCGACAACGAGACGGTGTCTGGCAAGAAGGCCGCCTTTGTGCTGGTCGACGAGCTTTGGTTGTTCGGCAAGAAGCCACACGCTGACGCGATGCTTCGCGAGGCCACCGGTGGTCAGGTATCGCGGCCCGAGGGCTTTGTCATCTACCTGTCGACGCAGGCCGACGCCGAGCCGGCCGGCGTGTTCAAGGCGAAGCTGGAATACTTCCGCGCGGTGCGTGACGGCACAATCGAAGATCGCAAGAGCTTACCGGTTCTCTACGAGTTCCCGGAAAAGATGATCGAGAGCGAGACCTATCTCGACCCGGCCTTCTTCTATGTGACCAATCCAAACATTGGCCGTTCGGTCGACGCCGAGTGGTTGGTCGACGAGCTCAAGAAGGTTAAGGCCGCAACCGGCGGTGAGTATCAGGTCTATCTCGCCAAGCATCTGAACGTTGAGATCGGTCTGCGCCTGGCGAACAATCGTTGGGCCGGCGCCAATCACTGGGAGCGTTGCGCGAACAAGGATCTGCGTGACCTCGACACGCTGCTCGCGCGAAGCGACGTGGTTGTGGTCGGCGGCGACGGCGGCGGTCTAGACGATTTGCTCGGCCTTGTTGTGTTGGGCCGGGATCGCGGCACGCGGAAGTGGCTGTTATGGGCTCATGCCTGGGTGCAGCCGGATGTGCTGAAGCTCCGCCAAGAGATCGCGCCGCGCCTTCGTGACTTCGAGAAAGAGAAGTCGCTTACGATCTGCGAATACCCGACGCAGGACGTCGAAGAGCTCGCAGATATCATTGAGCGCGTCCAAAAGGCTGGGTTGCTCCCGGAAGAGGCCGCGATCGGGCTCGACCCGTTCGGCGTCACGGCGATGATCGAGGAGATGGTGTCCCGCGGCATCGAAGAGAAGCAGCTGCAGGGCATTGCCCAGGGATACAAGTTGAATGGTGCTGTCCTCGGCCTCGAGCGCAAGCTCGCCGACGGCACCATCGAGCACGATGGCTCCGCTCTGATGAACTGGGTCGTCGGCAACGCCAAAGTGGAGAAGCGCGGCAACGCCGTACTGGTTACCAAGCAGATTGCTGGCAAGGCAAAGATCGATCCTCTGATCGCCGCGTTCAACGCCGTGATGCTGATGTCTCGGAACCCAGAGGCTAAGCGCAACCCCGAATTCCAGATGCTGTTCGTCTAAGGAACAATGCCCATGACCGCGCTTACCCGCGCCTATTCTGTCATCGAGGTGAAAGCACTCGATGGGAAGCGTCGCACGTTCTCCGGCTGGGCCACGACGCCGGCGATGGATCGCGTGCAGGACATCATCAACCCGATGGGCGCCAAGTTCGCCAATCCGCTGGTGCTGCTGCATCAGCACAATCACGATGCGCCGATTGGCAACGTTACCTTTGAGAAGCCGACGCCGAAGGGCATCAAGTTTCAGGCTGAAATGCCAGTCATTAGCGATGCCGGACCGCTTAAGGACCGTGTCGATACCGCGTGGGGCGAGATCGAGCATGGTCTCGTGCGCGCTGTCTCAATCGGCTTCCGCCCGCTGAAATACGCCTTCAAGGATGATGGCGGCATCGAGTTTCAGGAGATCGAGATTTTCGAGCTCTCGACCGTGTCGATCCCGGCAAACGCCGAGGCCATCATTTCCGCCGTCAAATCAATCGATCGCAGGCTGCGTGACGCTGCCGGTGTGGTCGATTCCGAAATTCCAATCGACCCCAAGAGCGTAGCCGCGACAGGCAAGGACGCTCGCGTGGTTCGGTTGGCTGCCCCCGCCCGCGATCGGGCCCCACCATTCGTCATCCGCTCGATCAAACGGTAGGAGCTACCAATGAGCAAGTACGCAGAACAAATTGCGGCCTATGAGGCCAAGCGCGCGTCCCTCGTCGCCTTGATGGAGGGCGTTATCGACAAGTCGGCCAAGGACGGCACGACCCTCGATGCTTCCCAGCAGGAAGAATACGACGGCTTCGCCAAGGACGTGGAAGCCGTCGATCAGCACCTCGGCCGCCTTCGCACGCTCGACGGCCTGAGCAAGGCAGCCGAAACCGCGCGCCCGATCGCCGGTGCCACCGGTGAGCAGGGTACGCAGTCCCGCGCTCTGGCTGCTCCGGCCGTCATCAAGCGTGGCGACAAGGATGAAGCCTTCCCCGGCCAGAACTACACCCGTATGGTGATCGCCAAGACCTTGGCGCGCATCGACGATGTGTCGGCCGTGGGCGTCGCTCACAAGCGCTGGGGCCAGGCGTCGCCGCAGCTCGTCGAGAGCATCAAAGCAGCGGTGGCTGGCGGCGGCACGGAGTCCGGTGAGTGGGGCGCGGAGCTGGTCCACATCGACCGCTACACCGCCGACTTCATCGAGTTCCTGTATGCCCAGACGGTGTTCGACAAGCTGCCGCTCCGTGAAGTGCCGGCCAACGTCAACATCGCCGGCCAGGACGGCGCTGCTACCGGCTACTGGGTCGGTCAGTCGAAGTCGATCCCGCTCAGCAAGGCCGACTTCATGGACGTCAACCTGACGCCCCTGAAGGTCGCGGCGCTCGCCGTGGTGTCCAAGGAGTTGCTGCGGGATTCCTCGCCGTCGGCTGAAAAGCTGGTGCGCGATGCTCTCGTGGAAGCTTCGGCGCAGCGAGTCGATCAGACCTTCCTCGGTGCGGGCGCGGCTGTATCCGGTGTGTCGCCGGCGGGCATCCTCAATGGCGTTTCGGCGATCACCAGCGCCGGTAACGACATCGACGGCGTCATCGCGGACGTCAAGGCGCTCTATGCGACCTTCATCTCCGCGAAGAATGCCAAGGGCCTGCAGTTCGTCAGCACCGAGTCGTTGGCGAAGTCGCTCGGCCTGATGCAGAACGCTCTCGGCAACTGGGCTTTCCCCGGTCTGACGGCGAGCGGCGGTGCGCTTCTTGGCGATCCGCTCGTTGCGGGCGGCAATGTGGGTGCCGGCGACCTTATCCTGCTGAGGCCGTCCGATATCTACAAGATTGGCGACCGCGGTGTGGAGGTCTCGCTCTCGACCGAGGCCGCGATCCAGATGGACAGCGCTCCGGATGGTGCAAGCGATACGCCGACGGCCAACACCAGCGTCGTGTCGATGTTCCAGACGGACTCGGTGGCCATCAAGGTCGTGCGCCCGCTGAACTTCGCCAAGCGCCGCGCCTCGGCAGTCGCCTACATCGGCGATGCGGACTACGGCGCGATCTCCGGCTAATCGAAACTGAAGCGGGCGGTTCGCCGCCCGCTTCCTCTCGCGCGAGGATTGATGATGCGAACTCTGATTGCGACCAAGCCATTCACCTACGCCACCCGCCGTCTTAAGGCTGGTGATGGCTTTATTGTCCGCTCCGACAAGGACAGCCGCGTCCTGGTCGCTCTCGGAAAGGCAAAGGCCGGCGTCGTAAAGCGGGAGATGGATGGCGAAGACGCTGATCTCCGCTCGATGCGCGCGGAATACGAGCGGGTCCTGGGCAAGAAACCGTACCATGGGTGGTCGTCAGACCAGTTGCTCGAGAAGATCGTAGCCACGCAGGCTGGGGAATAATCCATTGCGCCTGCTCGGGTTTGATATTTCACGCACTAAGGCGGGGCCGACTACTTTGTCGCCGGTCGCCGAGTCTCGTGGGTGGTATACAATCCTTGAGCCGTTCGTTGGCGCATGGCAGCGGAACATCAAGGTCAACCGGGACAATGTCCTTTCCAATCCGGCGAACTTCGCATGCAAGACGCTTATCGCGTCGGACATTGCCAAGCTGCGGGTGAAGCTGGTTGCCAAGGACTCGAACGGAATTTGGAAAGAAGTCGACAACGCAGCCTATAGCCCTGTGCTGCGGAAGCCGAACCATTTCCAGACGCGCAACCAGTTCTGGGAGAGCTGGATCCTGTCCAAACTCAGCAGCGGCAATACCTATGCGCTGAAGGGTCGGGATAACCGCGGCGGCCAAGGCACCGGCAACGTCAAGGCGCTGTACATTCTCGACCCTGGTCTTGTGACGCCACTGGTGTCCGATGAGGGGTCCGTATTCTACCAGTTGAACCAGGATAATCTCTCCGGTCTCACCGAGAGCGTTATCGTTCCTGCCAGCGAGATCATCCACGATCGCTACAACTGCCTGTTCCATCCGCTGGTTGGCCTCTCGCCGATCTTTGCGAACGGGGTTGCAGCAACGAAAGCTCTCAACATCCAGAACAGTTCGGCCCGGTTCTTCGGCAACCGATCCATGCCAAGCGGCATTCTGACGGCGCCCGGGGTGATTTCAGAAGATACGGCGAAGCGGCTGAAGGATAACTGGGAGAAGAACTACACCGGCGACAATGTCGGCAAGGTCGCCGTGCTAGGCGATGACCTCAAGTTCTTGTCGATCGCCACCACCGCCGAGGATTCTCAGCTGATCGAACAGCTGAAATGGGCCGACACGGTCGTATGCTCCACCTATCACGTTCCGCCTTACAAGGTCGGAATTGGACAGATGCCGACGGTATCGAATGTGCAGGCTCTGAACCTCGAATATTACTCGCAGGCGCTTCAGCGCTTGATCGAGGATGCCGAGGAATGCCTCGATGCTGGGCTCGGCATTGGCTACGGGGAAAATCTCGGCGTTGAATTCGACACCGACAACCTGCTGCGTATGGATAGCGTCACGCAGATGGAAGTGATCGATAAGGGCAAGAACACTTTCACACCCGATGAGGCCCGCGCGAGGATCAATCTTGGTCCCACGCCCGGCGGCAACGTCGTCTACAGGCAGCAACAGGATTTCAGCCTTGCGGCGCTCGCAAAGCGGGACGCCCAGGACGATCCATTCAAGACGGATTCTGGCGCTCTAGCTTTGCCGCCGCCGGCGAAGCCTGAAGATGACGCCAGCGACGACGAAGCGCGCGGGCTGATTGCGGCAACTCTCCTGCGCAAAGAACTCGGTCTTTATCGGGATGCAGCATGAAGACTGAGCAGATCAAGGCCATGATCGTCGAGCTTGCTCCGGTCATCCGTGAATTCGTGGCCTCAGAGCAGGCGTCGCTTTTGAAGCGTATCGCTGAACTGGAGGCCCGTCAGCCAGAACGCGGCGAGAAGGGTGAACCTGGTGCGCGCGGCGCGGATGGGGTTGCTGGTCCGCAAGGCGAGCCCGGCGCCCGCGGTAAGGAAGGTGCGCCTGGCCTCGTCGGTGAGCGTGGTGTTGCCGGCGAGAAAGGTGAGGCCGGCCCCCCAGGCGATCCCGGTCCGGCCGGCAAGGATGCGCCGCCCGTTTCAGATGAGCAAATCGCTGTTGCTGTTGCGCGCTATATCGAGACTCATCCACCGCAGGCCGGTAAGGACGGCCGTGACGGTGTTGATGGCGCTGCCGGAAATGACGGCCGGGACGGCGCGGATGGTGCCGCGGGCCGCGACGGCATTGATGGAAAGGACGGGGCATCGGGCGCAAAGGGTGCCGATGGGCGCGACGGAGTTGGGCTCGCCGGCGCCGTCATTGATCGCTCTGGTGATCTTGTCGTGACGCTGACCAACGGCGAGCACAAGAATCTAGGACCGGTGCTGGGCAAGAATGGCGCTGATGGGAGCGCCGGCCTGCCAGGCGCGAACGGCGCCGACGGCCGCGACGGTGCCGACGGTCTCGGTTTCGATGATTTCGATCTCGTTGAGGATGAGCGCGGCTTTACGCTTCGGTTCTCGCGCGGCGATGTCGTGAAGGATTTCCCGCTCCCCGTCGTGACGGATCGCGGAGTGTGGCGTCCGCAGGACTATGCCAAGGGCTCTGGCGTGACGTGGTCCGGCTCATTCTGGATCGCGCAGCGCGACACGTCCGATAAGCCAGAGACGTCCGACGCGTGGCGGCTGGCGGTGAAGCGCGGCCAGAATGGCAAAGACGGTAAGGCTGCGTGATGGACCTGATCACGATCGAGGAAGCCAACGACCAGTTGCGGCTTGACCTGGAAAGCGATGAGGGAAGCCCACCGGACTATTCGGTAGACATCCGATTCGCTGAAGTTGAGCGCATGATCGCGGCGGCGACATCCACTGTCGAAGATTACATTGCCAGCTATGTGGTGCGGGAAGCGCCGACCTGGGACGAAGATACAGCACCGGCGCAGGTGAAGGCCGCCACGCTGATGATCCTCGCCTGGCTCTGGGAGCATCGAGGCGACGAAGACGCGCTCGCCGAGGGCTATCTTTCAGTTGCAGTGAAGGCGCTGCTGCATCGGTACCATGACCCTGTGTGCGCCTGATTGGTCTGGCGAGACGGCCATTGTCGTCGCGTCGGGGCCGAGCGCAAAAGATGTGCCGCTTTGTCGGGCGTGGGGAAGAGCGAAGTTTCTGGCCGTCAACGAAAGCTGGCGGCTGTGTCCTTGGGCTGATGCGCTCTATGCATGCGACGGCGCGTGGTGGCGCAAGAATATGGGCGTCCAATCCTTCAAGGGGCTGAGGCTCACATACGAGGTCGCCGCGGCGCGGCAGTTCGATTTGATGCGGGTGAGGATCGAGCGTGGCGAGCATTCCATCCTGCTGACTGGCGACCAAATCGGGGATGGTGGCAACAGCGGCTTTCAGGCGCTGAACCTAGCGATCAATTGGGGCGCCAAGCGGATACTGCTGGTCGGCTATGACATGACGCTTGCAGCCGGCGAGCATTGGCACGGGCGGCATCCTGCAGGATTGAACAATCCGCGCCAGCACAATGTGCGGCGCTGGTTGGCCGCCAAATGGTCTACGCCGCTCGGCGTCAAGATTGTCAATTGCAATCCGGAGTCGGCGCTTAACGCCTATCCGAAAATGAGTTTCGAGGAAGCATGCAGCCGCTTCTAGTCCGCGGGATGATGGGCCTTGGCGACAATCTTCGCCAGCGCGCGATCATCCGCCAGCTGATGGCCTCACACGAAATCTGGCTCGAAAGCTCTTGGGTCTCGGTTTATCACGACCTGATCGGCGAGGGCCTGAAGGTCGTCAACAAGCGGACGCGGCTGCGCACCCAAGCAAAGAATGCGATGCGGGAGTTCAGTCTGTTCTCGCGCTCGCGCTCACCCGCAGGTGTTCAGGCGCTGGCCGTCAACTATCCGCCAGATCTGGTCCGCCGCCACGGTTCTGTCATGGCCGCAATGTGCGCGGCGACCAGCACCGATATCTCGACTGCGGACTTCCGCCTTCCAATCCCGATGAGCTGGAAGGCAAAGGCTGCCGTCTGGCTCGAACAATGGAATACGGACCGCCCGATCTTGCTATATCGGCCATTGGTCGATCGGCCCTCCGATTGGGGCGGGTGCGCGGCCCGCAATCCGGACCACGCCGCATATGCGGAACTATTTCGATTAATCCGGGATCGGTTCTTTGTTGTCTCTGTCGCAGATCTGGTCCCGGGGAAGGAATGGATCGTTGGCGAGCGCATCGAGGCAGACGCTATGTGCCATGCCGGCGAGCTCGAGTTCGAGACGTTGGCCGCGCTAACGTCCATGTCTGCGATGGTGTTCTGCTCGCCTGGCTTCGCCGGTGTCCTCGCCCAGTCTGTCGGGACGCCAGTCGCCATGACGTTCGGCGGGTACGAGCGGAGCGCGTTCTTCTTCGAAGGTGCCAAGTCGGCGCCGGTGTTGGGGATTGATCCGATCGATCCGTGCTCCTGCTTCAGTCACCACCACGCATGCAAAAAGAGCATTGACATTGAGCAAGCCAAATCCCGCCTTGACCTATTCGCCCGCGAAGCGATCGACCGTCACCATCGATGCGCCGAAGGCCGATCTGAGCGGGCTGCCTAGCCGGTACGTTCATCCCGGCGAACTTGATATCTTGATCCATCTCATCCGCAGCGTTGACGCCCACACCGTCGTGGAGTTCGGATGCAACAATGGCCGCACCGCCGCGGCCGTCTTGAGGAACGTCCCCGGTATGGAACGCTATGTCGGCGTCGACGTCCCGCCTGGCTACAACTTCACATGCAAGGTTCAGGCTAAGGAAATCCCGCCGGCGCCCGGTGAGCTTGCGAGCGCAGATGAACGCTTCGAGTTGCTGCTGCGTGACCGCGGCACTTTCGATCTCGACGCGGATGACTTGCCTGCGTGCGACGTGGTTTTCGTCGATGCGGATCATAGCCGCGCGGCGGTGCTCAATGATCGGGAACTGGCGAAGGCGATAGTCAGGCCGGGCGGCATGATCGTCTACCATGACGACAATGGACTCGAAGTGGTCGACGTCAGCAAGGCTTTAGATGATCTGGCCGCCCGCGGCGCCAATATCGTGCATATTGCTGGAACTTGGCTGGCGTTCGAGAGGGTGTGATGGCGAACACCGGATCAATGCGTCACCGGATCACGTTTGATAGCCTCGGCGCAGTGGATGACGGCTACGGCAATACACAATCCGGCTGGGTCGAGAAATTCACTGTCTGGGCAGAAGTGAAGCCAAAGCTCGGCGGCGAGACGGTTCTCGCGGCACGGCTGCAGAGCCAGAACACCGTCAACATCACGGTGCGGCAGAGCTCCAAAACCGCCATGGTTCAGACCGACTGGCGCGCGCGCGATGTGCGTGAGGGCAAGGAGTACGCAATAAAATCGATCATCGACCCCGACGATGGCGGTGCATGGCTCGAGATGCTGTGTCAGATCGGAGTTGCTGCATGAGCAAGGCCAGTGTCACCGCCTTCAAGGCCGATCTCCAGCGGCGTAGTGAAAAGCTAAGGGCGAACGCGGCGAGCGCCACAGAGTTTGCTGCACAAGATCTGGCTGGCGCCATCCGTGGGCGCGCGAAGGTAAAGAGCGGCAACACAGCCAAGTCAGTTGCGGCTGTTCCTCTTGGGGGCAACAGGTGGCGCGTCCAGGCGGGTGGCGATTTGACGACCAAGGAAGTGCGCGAAGGCTCGGGCAAGTTCTACGATTATACCCGCGCCGAGGAGTTCGGCACCGTCACCGCCCCGGCCGTGCCGTTCTTCTTCAACACATACCGGGCGAAGAAGTCAGGCGTGAAGCGGCGGGCCGTTCAGAAAATCACCGACGGCGTGTTGAGCTGATCAATGGCAGGCATCGATGACCCGTCACTTCCTCTGCAGGCCGCAATTGTCGCCGTTCTGAAGGCTTCCGGATCGTCTGCTGGCGCTCGCGTTTATGACGCGGTGCCACCGGAGCAAAAGCGGCTGACGGATACCGGCGCGGCGTGGCCGTATATCTCGCTTGGAAACGTTCAGGTCATCAATGAGAAGATCGAATGTGTCCAAGGCGCCGAGGTCTACGTGACGATCGACGCATGGTCGCGCGCTGTGGGAAAGGTCGAGTTGAAGACCTTGGGTAAGAAGATCATCACCGCCCTCGATGATGTGGACCTCTCTGGCTCGGGGCTGTCGGTCAACAGCTGCCTGCTCGAAGACGTGAACTATATCCCCGACCCAGACGGCCTGACCAGCCATGGCATTTTTACCTTTCACATCCTTACAAACTAGGAGGCTCGCCATGGCGCGCGCAGATACGGTTCGGTTTTCTGAATTTCTCATCAAGCTTGGCGATGGCGCATCGCCCGAGGTTTTCGCACAGCCTTGCGGCGCAACATCGCGCGGCTTCAAGCGGACCGCAGCGCTGTCCGAAACCAACGTTCCTGACTGCGCGGACGAAGATGCGCCGTCTTGGCTTGAGCGCGACGTCACGTCGAACTCGGCCAGCTGCGACTTCTCCGGCGTCGTCGATAAAGACGACTTCACGGACTGGGACGACTATTTCGAGTCCGGTGAGACCAAGAACGTGCAGATCACCCTTGGTACGTTGGTCTGGCTCGGCCCATTCAAGATTTCCGATCTTGAGATCACCGGCCAGCGCGGGCAGCGCGTCACCTTCACGGCCACTCTGCAGTCTGACGGTCAGGTCTCGCGGACCACGCCGTGAGCGGTCACGGCACGATCCGGCTTCCGTTCGGGAATGCCGAGTACGACTTCAACGTCGCCAAGCACAAGCAGCTTTTCGAGCTGCAGGACAAGTGCGGCGTTTCCGCCACGGGAATGGATGGCGAGATCATCCATATCCCAAGCGGACCTCT
Source organism: Tardiphaga sp. 37S4 (assembly GCF_021044645.1). Taxonomy (NCBI): domain Bacteria; kingdom Pseudomonadati; phylum Pseudomonadota; class Alphaproteobacteria; order Hyphomicrobiales; family Nitrobacteraceae; genus Tardiphaga; species Tardiphaga sp. 37S4. The sequence goes on from NZ_CP088008.1 coordinate 1,574,297, forward strand.
GGAGATTTTCACGCGTCTCCGTGGCGGTTCGTGGCGCGAGGCCGACGTCGTCAACGCGATCAGGCTTGGCCTTATCGGCGGCGGGACGACAGTGCCTGAAACCTTGAAGCTTATGAAAGAGTTCGTCGAGGATCAGCCGCTCGGCTCCCTGGCGCCATTGGCGGCGCGCATCCTATACGCCTGCGTCTACGGCGTGCATGGCGACGAGTTGGGAAAACCGGCGGCGGAGGGGGCCAAGAGCGAAGCGGAAGATTCCACTTCGTCCGTTCCGCGCAGTACGGAACCGGCGCCGGAATAGGCTTTACGCCTCGCGAGATCGACGAACTTACGCCGTGGGAGCTCGCCGCATGCGTTCAAGGCTGGAACGCCGTTCATGGCGCCGAGCAGAAGCCAGAAGCGCCCAGTGATGCTGCCTTCAATAGGATGCTAGAACGCGATGGCCAATCCAGCGCTAACAATTGACGTCGATGCCAAGACGACGAAATACGACAAGGCGATGCAGGCTATCGGCGACACCGCCGACAAGAAGGTCGCCGAAATCGAGGCCAAGTTTGAATCCTTCGACCCGCAGCTGAACACCGAGAGTTATACGAAATCCCTGACTTCCATGGTCGCCGGCTTCGGTATCGCCGGCGTCGCAGTCGGCGCGGTCATCACGCTCGTTGCCGGCCTGAATAAGTCGCTCGCGGATACCGCCTCGATTGCCGATCGCGTCGGGCTCAGCACCGAGCGCTTCCAACAGCTCAAGTTCGGTGCGAACTCGCTGGGACTCGGTGATGACGAATTCAGCCGCTCAGTGGATTCCTTCGCGACCCGGCTTCAGGACGCCAAGTTCCAGGCAAATGATCTGACCCGGGTTTTCCAGGCAAACGGCGTTGCGATCAAGGACAGCAACGGACAACTGAAAGACACCAACTCGCTCATCGTCAATGCCGTCGATATCATCAAGCGCGCGCCGACGATTCAGGACGCATTGCAGATCGGAAGCTTCCTCGGTTTCTCGCGGGAGTTCTCGCAGAGCCTGCACGAGGCCGGTGACAATTATCTGAAGTTGGCCGCCCAAGCCAACGCTGCCGGCGCCGTCATCGATGATGCCACCATCCAAAAGGCGAAGGTCTTCACCGAGGAGTGGCACAAGGCGGCCACGATCTGGGGCTCGAGCTTGAAGGCCGCTGTCGGCGATGTTCTGCCGCTCCTGAATGATGCGGTGAACGGCGCCGTCGCCGTGATCAACGCCGTCAAGTCGGTCTACAGCTTCATCTCGGCAATCAAAGACTTCGCGATCACGCCGAACATCGACACGGCAAGCCTCAACCAGCTCAACGGGCTGTTGAAGCAATATGAGGACATCAAGAAGACCCTGGATGCCGGGCAGCCGCTGAACCCGATCCAGCTGTTTCAGGGTTCGAACATCCAGAACGCCGATCATCAGATCACCAAGGACGCGGTCGACGACGCTATCCAAGACCTGAATGATGAGATCGCTAAGCGTCAGAAGGACGTCGACCCGATCCGTGTACTTATAAACCGAAATGTTAGCGTCAATCCTGGTCCGAAGATTGCAACCGACAATGGCCGCGATCAGTTCGAGACCACCATCGACCAGCTCACCAAGCGAACGGCAATCATCAATGCCGATACTGCGGCGACATTTCAAAACAACGCAGTGCAGCAGCAGTTGCGTGCGGAATTCCAGCTTTTAAACGCGATCATGCGGGACGGTGGCGAAGTCACGCAGGCGCAGATAAATGCTTATGAGAAGCTCCGCACCACGATGAGTGCCCAACAGGCATTGACCGCATCAGGCATTCAGTTGACCGCAGAGCACAACAAGAAGTTCCTCGAGACGCCAGTTGCGGTAGGAGCGGCGACCGCTGCCTACGATATGGCGCGCGATTCCTTGGCGCGGATCAACAGCGCCAGCCAGCAGTTCGGGTCTGCGTTGTCCACGGCGTTCAGTGACGCAATCGTCCAGGGTAGGAGCCTGAATGATGTTCTGGCAAATCTTGCTCGCACGCTCGCCAGCAGCGCGATCAACTCCAGTTTCGCGTCGATCTTCAACGCCCCATCATCTGGAGGCTTGTCGCCTGCCGCCTCGTTCTTCTCCTCGATTTTCGGAACGGGTCACAATGCAGGCGGAACGAGCAATTGGCGCGGCGGCGCAACTTGGGTCAACGAAAACACCCCAAACCCCGAAATTGTCAATCTGCCGCGCGGATCTCAGGTAATTCCGAGCGCTCCCGTCGGTAGCGGCCGGTCGAATGGTGTGACCGTTAATCTTGTGGAAGATTCCAGCCGCGCCGGTCAAACACAGAAGTCAGATGACGGCGCCGGCGGTTTCGACCTGACCGTGTTCGTTGATTCAATCACAGCAAAGAATGCCGCAAACCCGGGCAGCGCGACCAGCCAGGTGTTGGCTCAGCGCGGCCGGCTGGCGTCGAGGTGACCCGTGGTTGATGCTTGGCCCGCCGAACTGCCACAGTGCCTCAATGTCGGGTTCTCCGAAGGCGAGGGCGATGGCATTCTCGAATATAAGCCCGATTCCGGGCCGTCCATCACTCGGCTACGGACGTCGGCATCGGTGCGCCCGTTGTCTGGACAGATGCGCCTGACGCGCGCGCAGGTCGCTGTGCTGCGCAATTTCTACAAGGTTACGCTGATCGGGGGGGCGCTCCCATTCACATTTCCAGATCCAACGGTCACCGGCGAGACCCTCCTGGTCCGCTTCCCCAAAGGCAGCCCGCCGAATTGGCAGCAGATCGGCGGCGGCGTGTTCCGAACCGGTATCTCATTTGAGGTGCTGCCGTGAGGGTGTTGGCGCTCAACTTTCGGAGGCTTGTGATTGAGCGGGAACCGGACGAGACTCCGATTATCCTGTTGACCATTACCCATCCGGCACTGGCGCAGCCTATCAAGCTGACCGCAGGGCTGATCAAGGTGCTGACGTGAGGGTGCTGTCGCTCAACATGCGGGAGGCGCTGTTCGGGCAGGAGTCCGGCGAGGTGCCGATCTTCCTGCTGACCATTACGCATCCAGATCTTGATGAACCGATCCGTCTGACAACCGACCCCACGGAGCGCAAGAGCGACACCCCGCTCATCTATCGGACCATGAGCCGAGGTGAAGAATTCATTTTTGCCGGCATCGACGTCACAATTCCGGACGAGCAAGACAAGTCGCCGCCCGCGTCAAAGCTGACTATCGAAAATGTAACGCGCGACATGATCCCGCTGGCGCGCTCTGTGAACTCGCCGCCTTCAGTAAAAATCGAAGCCGTATTGGCGTCGGCGCTTGACGACGTAGAAATGAATTGGCCGGCGCTCGACATGTCAAACCTAAACTATGACGCCGCGGCACTCCAATTCGACCTGACGATGGATGCTTTGGTGACAGAGCCTTACCCGGCCGGGTCGTTCTCACCCGCATATTTTTCTGGTCTGTATTACTGAGGATTGCATCATGAGCGGCATGTTCACGGCTGTGTATGTTCTGACATTCGCGTGCTCCGGGCAGTGTTTTGGCGTCGTATCCCCGCAAAAGATGGAGACGACGTCTCAGCAAGCCTGCTTGGCGATCCGCGACGCTCTGCTGAGAGACAATGTCCCGCCGCTCAGAAATGTATCTGCCGAATGCGTCGGCGAGGCTCGTGAGATGCGTGCTGAGGGACCGCGGGTCTTCATGCAGGCGGGAAGGTGACATTCGATTGTTTCGTCGGCCTCCCATACGCGGACAAGGGCAGGGGGCCTGCATACGATTGCTGGGGCTTGCTAGCATATGCGATGCGCGAACTGCGTGGCATTGAGCTCCCGTCCTATTCCGACCAATACGTCACTGCTGACGACCGCAAGGCGCTGGCTGCCTTGATCGCCGACGAGCTCGATCCCTGGGACGAAATCGCTCCTGGTCAAGAGCAGCCCTTCGACGCCGTCCTGATGCGTGAAGGCCGTTTCCCTCGCCACGTAGGCATCGTCACTGAACCTGGACGACTGCTGCATGTGTCGTCCGGCGAGACCAGCATAATCGAACGCTATCGCGAGGGCCCGCTGAAGCATCGGGTCGTGGGCTTCTATCGGTACCGGACTCATGAATGAATGCTCTCATCAAAGCACCGCTGCACGGGGAGATCATCGCGCCCGAGGCGTCGGTGCGCGCAATTGGCAAGACGCATCCGCTCAATGGCGGTCGCATCGAGTGCCATGTTCGCGCAGGTCTCTCGATCACCGAGATACTTATGGAAGCGCTCTCCGCGACGCCGGGAATGGTGCTCCGTCGGGACTTCGTTGTGCACATCGATGGCCATGTGGTCGAGGAGCGGCTGTGGTCTCGCGTGAGGGTCAAGGCCGGCGCAACGCTGACTTTTACGCCGCGTTTGCAGGGCGGGAGTCTGCGAAACGTCTTGGGATTGGTGCTGGCCGTCGCGGCACTTGTCGTTGCCGGCCCGATCGGCGGCGTCTTGGCCGCGAGCGCTTTCGGAACGGCTATCGGCATCAGCGCGGGGGTGGCGACTGCATTGGTGTCCGCAGGCATCATCCTCGCCGGAACACTGGCGCTTAATGCGCTGTTCCCGACGCGCCCTCCGGACGCGGCCATCACAAGCTCTGTGCCGGGGTCGCTCAACTCAATTCAAGGCGCGCAGAACCAGTCAAATCCATTCGGGCCAGTTCCGGTCGTTCTCGGACGACACCGGCAGTCGCCGTATTATGCAGCGAAACCCTACACAGAAATAATTGGTGACGACCAGTATCTGCGGCTTTTGTTCTGCTGGGGCTACGGTCCCGTCGACGTCAGCGAGATTCAGATCGGTGAAACCCCGTTGTCGGCGTTCACCGAGGTCGAGATTGAGCACCGCGCCGGTTTCCCGTGGGATGCGCCGATCACGCTATATCCGGGGCAAGTGGATGAGCAGACTCTGGCAGTCGACCTTCTGAGCGCCGATGGATGGCAAGTGCGCACGACGGCGCCGGAGACAGATGAGGTAACTGGCGACGTAGCTGCACCGCAGGGCATTTATCAGGTCAACTCCGAGACCGGAAATCTTGACGGCTACAACGTCCTAGTGCCGGTCCAATATAGTGTCGCTGGGGCGAACAACTGGGTTTATCTCGGGACGCTGAATTTCACGCGGTCAACGGTCGCTCAGCGCCTTGGGTTTCGCTTCGTTGTGCCGCGTGGGCAATATGATGTGCGGGTCCAGAAGGCAACGGCGGATGCCAATAGCGACAAGATCAGGGATACGGTCACATGGACTGCATTACGTAGCATCAAGCATGCCCCGCCGATCGCTTTCCCAAAGCCTCTCTGTGTTACGGCAATGCGGATCAAGGCGACCAACCAACTTTCCGGCGTCGTCAATACGCTGAACGGCGTTTGCCAGTCGCTTGTGTCTGCCTTCGATGGCGCGAACTGGAACGCCAACACGGCATCTCAGTGGCCACCCGATCTTTTCCGCCATGTCCTGCAAGGTCCAGCCAATGCCCGCCCAGAGCCTGACGCCCGCATTGATCTCGGAAACCTGCAGGCTTGGTGGAGCTATTGCGTCAGCAACGGGTTCAAGTTCAATCAGATAATTACCTCGGTTGGCTCTGTTTACGACAAGCTGTGCGACATCGCCGCTGCTGGTCGTGCAGTCCCTACATTCATCGACGGAAAATGGGGTGTCATCTGGGACCGGCCGAACGATTCTATCGTTCAACACTTCACGCCGCGCAACTCATGGGGCTTTCAGGGTCAGCGGGCGTATGCCCAGCAGCCGCACGGATGGCGCGTCAACTTTATCAATGAGAAGAACTCGTTCACCGCGGACGAGCGCATTGTTTATGACGATGGCTACGACGCTAGCAACGCAACTCTGTTTGAGGGCATCCAGTTTCCGGGCGTGACCGATCCGGCGCTGATTTGGAAGCATGGTCGTTTCCAGATTGCGCAAGCCAGGCTGCGGCCCGAAAAGATCACGCTGAACTCTGGCTGGGAGCATCTGGTCTGCACGCGTGGGGATCGCGTCAGGGTCACCCACGACGTCCTTCTGATTGGCCTCGCTTCTGGCAGGGTAAAGGGCCGAAGTGGCCAGGTCGTCACCTTCGACGAAGTAGTCACGATCGAGCCCGACAAAACATATGGTTTTCAGGTCCGCGTCCCGGAAGACGCACGGTCTCTGCAGTTCTCTGTCGATCCGGCGACCGTAGCGGGCGAATACACAAGCCTGACATTGTTGGGCGACTTGTCGCTGGTGAAGACCGGCACTCTTTTTGGCTTTGGAGAAACGGATCAAGAGTCGACCGTCTACCGCGTTCAGGGCATCTCCCATCAGAAGGATCTGATTGCTGCGCTGACGTTGGTTGATGATGCGCCGGAGATTTCGCAAGCCGATCAGGGCACGATCCCGAATTATGACGCGCATGTTTCGGTGCCGCCAGACCCGTTCACCCTAGCGCCGCAGGACTTTCGATATCTGGAGGCAACGGACGGGCTCGACAATTCAGTCCGCGCAATCATTCGGCTTTCATGGACTGCAGCACGGCGCGGCAAGATCGGCGCCTCGGAAGTGCAAATCGCGAGCGGCGATGCCGACTGGAAGCCGCTCGACGTTCTGCCGTACCCGCAGTTCTCGCTCGATGTTCCGCTTGAAGCGCCAGGCGTGTGGAGCTTTCGGGTCCGCTTCCTGTTCGACGACAACAGCTTCTCGAAATGGGTGACACTTTCGAAATTGACGCTGCTGGGTCTTTCGGCCCCGCCGCCTGATATCGTGACCATTCGGGCCGTCGCCTATGTCGACAGCAATACGTCCCTCTCATGGGACGAGGTCGTCGACTACCGGCCAATCCGGTACGCGGTCCGAAAAGGCGATAGCTGGGAATCTGGTCTTGAGCTCGGGACGATTGCTCATCCCCCGTTCGCGGCCCACGGCAATGGGACCTATCTGGTTAAGGCTTACTGCGGACCTGACGCGCTGCGGTCGTACAGCGTCAATGCTGCACAAGTTGAGATCGAAGGCGCCTCGCTCGTCAAAAATGTCATCGCGACGAGAGATGAGAAGGCTGATGGATGGGCCGGTGTCTATACGGGGACGGTCGCCAAGTCCGGCGTTCTGATCCGCACCGGGGGCTCAAGCGACATTCTCTCTGCCCCTGACTTTCTCGGCACGCCGGACATCCTCAATCTCGGCGGGCAGGGCGACGGCACCTATGAGATCGCGCCGTCACGTTACGTCGATGCAAGGCGCGCCACAGCGTGTCGGGTCACCATCACATGGAAGGGCACAGGGCAAGTCGCGACTGACGACATACTGTCGAACCCCGATATTCTCAATAATCCGGACTTCCTCGCGGCCGGGTCGACGGATCTAGTTGAGGTTTATCCGGAGATTTCGGTTGCGCAGAACGACAGCATCGGCGACGTGTTCAACCTCGATCCTTCTGAGAATCCGGGCAACGACATCTTTGCGGAGCCGGACGTATTCAGTTCGGACGTCTCCTTCGGGCCGTGGATCAAATATGAGCCAGGCTTGTATGTTGGCCGCTGGTTTCGGGCGCGGATGGTGCTCAAGACTTACGATCCTCAGGTCACGGCTATCTGCCTGGATTTCACTTTCAGCGTCGACGTGCCTGATCGTGTCGACACATGGGCGCTGGTCGCCGGGGTCGGCACATCGCTCAACCTGAAGACTGTCCCGGCGGCTGGGCTCGATATCGTATTCGCCTCGAACGGGAAGACCATTGCGGAGCCTTTCAATGGCGGGCCCAACGCCGACGCCCTGCCGCTGATCCAGATCACCAACACGTCGGCGTCGAATTTCGACTTCGAAGTGACCAGCCTCACTAAGAACGGATGCACGATCATTCCCCGGCTCGCCGGCGTGCAGACCGACGCACCCAAGACTAACATCACCATCCAAGGCTGGTGAACTTCTAACCATCAAAGGACTGACCGAATGAAGGCTCTACGCTTTCTGCGAGCGCTCCCGCTTGCGCTGTTGTTGATCACGCCAGCGCGCGCGGATCAGGGCACAATCGTGGGACCGATCGTCGGCCCGAAAACCATGACGGAAGTGATGACGACGCTGAATGCGGCGTTGCTCGCAATCCAGTCGTGCAACTCGGGGACGACGGCGCCGGCCAACGGACCGGGCGGGCTGCCGAAGGCGTTCCAATGCTGGGCAGATACTAGCGCGTCGCCTGTCATCACTTTTAAGACCTATGATGGTGCGTCGTGGGTGGCGTTCGGTCAACTAAACACCTCGACCCATGTCTGGACGCCTTATCGCAACGGTGCCCTGATCGCCGCCGTGGCCACCAGCTCGAGCGCGGCCGATCTGACGACCGGTACTCTGCCGGCGGCGCGGTTGCCGGTGCCAACTTCATCAACCCTCGGCGGCGTCCAGTCTAAGACCTGCTCGGCATCGCAGTGGCTGAACGAAGTCACCACGTCGGGCGTTCCGAGTTGCGCGCAGCCGAATTTTACCGACGTAGCTGGGACCGTGGCGCTCGCGCAGTTGCCGGCCTTCTCTGGAATGTCTGCCGCAGCTGCGGCTGCAGATGCCGATACATTCCCGACCAATCAGGGCGCCGGAAACCTGAAGCAGACGCTCGCGGCGATCAAGACGTGGATCAAGGCGTGGATCGTCAAGGCTGACGTCGGTCTCGGAAACGTCGACAACACCAGCGACGTCACGAAGTGGGGCGCCACCAAAACTCTTACGAATACCACATACAATTGCGGCTCAACCGGCAACGTCTGCACGGTCCGCCTTGCATCTGATATCACTGGTTTCGGGACGGGTGTGGCGGCGGCGCTCGGCGTGAACATCGGCTCAGCCGGCGCGGCAGTCTTGTTTAACGGCGCCGGCGGCACGCCTTCGTCGATCGTGTTGACCAACGCAACCGGTACGGCGCCTGGTCTCACCGCCGGCAATGTCACGACCAACGCCAACCTGACAGGTGAAGTCACCAGCGTCGGCAATGCTACGACGGTGACAAATGCATCGGTGATTGCAAAAGTCCTCACGGCCTTTTCGGCCGGTGCCGGCACGGTGTCATCGTCAGACTCGATCCTGACGGCGTTCCAGAAGGTCGTCGGAAACATCGCTCTCAAGGCGAATTCGGCGAACCCCGTATTCACGGGGGTCGAGGATAGCCAAGGCACACTCAAGCTTTCCAGCTTCGTCACATCGACGCAGGTCACAGCAAACCAGAACGATTACACCGCGACCGACGGGTCGAATACCTGCAGCACCAAGTTGACGCTTCGCCTATCGAGCAATGCTACCCGAAACATCACGGGACTGTCGTGCGGGCAGGCTGAGGGCGACCTCAAGGTCATTCACAATGTTGGCGCGCAAAGCATCATCCTGACCAATCAGGACGCCGGCTCGGCCGCCGCAAACCGTTTCTTGCTCGGCGGCGATATGACCTTGGCGCTCGATACGTCCGTCACCCTCCGATACGACGGTGTGGCCTCTCGCTGGCGTGCGATCACGACACCTGGCGCCGGAGGCGGCGGCGGCGGTGTTACGAGTGTCACGATTGCTGCGGGTGGGGCTGTCGGCGTCTCCGGCACTTGCACGATTACCGGATCCGGAACGTGCACTGTCTCAGTGGGCAGCAATGTTCTAATAAACGACTTTAGGATCAATCAACGCGGATACGCTTCCGGCGCGACGCTCGCCGCCGGAGCCTACGGGCATGATCGCTGGAAGGCCGGTGCAAGTGGCGGCGATTATTCATTTACTCAACTGGCCAGCAGCACGACGATCACCATCGCGGCCAATAAGACGCTCATGCAGGTTGTCGAGGACAAGAATGTCGTCGGCGGATCCTACACCCTAAGTTGGTCGGGTACCTGCCAAGCGCGATACGGCGTCAACACCGCAACCCCATCGGGCTCATATACGGCGGGGCCCGTTGCAATCGCCGGGCAGACGGCCGGCACCACCATGTCGGTCGAGTTCGGCAATGGCGCCAGCAGCTGCACGCTTGGGTCGGTGAAGCTCGAGTCGGGCTCGGTTGCTACACCGTTCGTGATGCCTGACTACGTTCAAGAGTTCACGCGTTGTCTGCGCTATTTCGAGAGGCTCGGACCGGGCGGCATGATTGGTGTCGGACATGCGATCAGTACGTCGTCGGCATATATCGTACTCAATTACGCAAAAAAGCGCGCAGTGCCTACGATGACGATCACCAACTATGCGAGTTTTGTCGTCTACAATGCATCAGGCGCAGGCGTCGCTTGGGGCGGGTATACGGGGCCTTTCAACGCCAGCACAGTGTCACTGTTGGTGGCGCCATCCGCCATGTCCGGCCTCGTTGCCGGTAGCGGCGTCGAGACTTTCGAAAACCTCGGAACCGGAACAATTGATTTGAGCGCTGAGCTTTAGGAGCTCGCTGAGCTCGCGATCGATAGGCGTCATAGGCTTCCCAAGCGCAAACTCCCTTTCTATATCAACGAAGGAACTACTCGATGAGCAATCGGCTGATCTCGCTGGCGCTTGCCGGCGCGCTATCGCTTGGTCTGATGAATGCGGCCCCGGCTGCGCAAGGAACGGGTTGCCTCCCCACGACGGGGACGGTGTCCGGTCTGACATTCGCGCAGGGTGTCAATGCAGCCATCGCTGCGCTGATCTCCAGCAACTCCGGCGCATCGGCGCCATCGACGGATTGCACCGCCGTGCCGATCAAAGGGCAGGTGTGGCTCGATACGTCGGTCACACCGAACGTGCTCAAGCAATACGACGGTACCGCGTGGGTCGTCATCGGAGCTCTGGATTCGTCCAACCATCTATGGGCTCCGCCGATCGGCGGCGGATCGGCAACCATTGCCAGCGCAGGCACGACAGATCTTTGGTCAAACACCGCTGCCGCAATCACCATCTCCGGCACCACGTCGATCTCGGCGCTCGCGAATGCCAATGCCGTTCCAGGGACCGTCAAGGTGGTCACGGCCGGCGGGGCATTCACGCTGGCCAATGGCACCGCGATTGAGTTGCCATCTGGCGCTAACATCACCACGGCAGCCGGCGATCGCTTCTTGGTCGTCGCCAAGACTTCCACCAACGTCGCCGTGTTTGCTTACACGAAGGCGGACGGTTCGGCGGTGGTCAATCCGTCGGTGCCAATCGGTACGACGCTCTACGGGGAGTGGGGGACAATCCCCTCCAAGACGGTCTACAAAGTAGGACAGGCGCTTTCTCGTTCCGCCTATCCGGACTATTTCGCGGCGATGACGCGCGTGCAGATCGCGACACTAACCGCAGGCAATACCACAATCACAGGATTGGCCAATCCAAGCGGTTTGGGAATCGGGATGCCGATAGAAGGTATTGGCATTCAGGCCGGCACGACAATTGCCAGCATTAGTGGAACGTCTGTCACTATGTCGGCGACGGCAACCGCCAACGGGGCGCAATCAGTGCGCTTCTTTATCACCGGATACGGCGCGGGCGGTGACAGCACGACGGTTGGCGTGACCGACTGCCGCGGCCGGACAATAGCTGGCCGTGACGATATGAACTTTAACGCCGCAAGCAGGCTGACTGCGTCATACTTCGGAGCAGGAAGCCGGATTGGCGCGGTGGGTGGCGTCGAAGGGTTCGCGATCGCGCAGAACCAACTGCCGAATATCACTCCCACGTTCTCGGGCATCAACGACCCCGTTAATGTCACCTCGGACGGCGGTGTGTGGGGCGGGCTTTCGGCTTACTCCGCTGGACCTTCCGGCGTGCAGGCGCTCCCGGCTGGTCTTGGAGGAATGAACTCGTCCGGCAACTTCACTCCACGCGGTTCGATCTCATCTATCAATGGCAACGTGACTCAGGTCGGGACGTCGAACGTCCCGCCTATGTCGATCGCCGAATGCGTTGTGGTGGTGCTGCCCTAACTAAGAAGCTGGTCGTTCGCTGGTGTCGCCAACGGAGAAGGTGGGTCGAGACGAACCCGCAAGTCGAACGGTGCAAAGTAAGAGCAGCCCGATTCCGAGCGAAAGAAATACCGCGCCGAACCGCAAGGTAAGCTCCTTCAAGGCTTTTACTAAAGAATAGACGACCGTATGAGGGAACATCGATGTTCGAAGCGCGGCGGTTGATGCATCGGAGGGGCGGAGTTCTTCTGGAAGTATCGCGCGGATTTTTGGCATCGCCAGAATTTGCGCGAGGCGTTCTGGCGTTGGGTAGGGTACATGCAAGTAAGGCTTATCTTGAAGAGACTGGATATTTGACGTTGCGAGAAACGCCTTTAGATTCGTCATTTGAGCATCGGTTTGAGTTTTGCGTTGATCGATCTGGGGTGCTGTCGAGCGCACGGCAAAAATCACGAGACAGGCCGTTGCCATAACAGCCCACAGGAGGCGTAGATACCGGCCACGCTCAAAGAAACACAGAGTCGCGAAGCCAATAGGGATGGCAGGAAGAAGGATGTCGAGGTACCGAGGGGAGAGAAACCCCTGAGAGCGGCTGTATGCGACGGAGATGGCCTGAGCCACGATAGCAGCGAGCGCGAGCGCGGCGAACCATTCGTACTGCGTAGGTCGCTTCCTCGTCGTAAGGAACTTGAATGCCAAAAGACACGCAGGCGCCGTGGCGATCGGCAGAAGAAGAACCTTCAGTTCAAAGTTCAATCTGGTGATCGAGAGGAACGGAAAGCCGAGCAAAGTGACCAGCGGCTCTGCAAATTCCATGAAGTTTTTGGCCTTTAGTTGGTCGTGGTACGGTGGGCGATTCACATAAGTCAGGCAGAGGATGCCGAGCACAATCAAGATAAAAAAGGCTGCCCATCCTTTCGCATCCAGCCTATCGCCCTTGATCATCTGAAAGAGCGCTAAAGCGGCCGCAACGAAGAATAACAACGTTCCGGACGCCACGGAAAAATAGCAAGCGCCCAGCGCAGCGATTCCAGCGAACCAGTATGGGGACAGAGCTCGATCGCGCGTAAGTAACCAGAATGCGATAGTTGAGAACAGCAGCAGAAAGTAAAACTGTGATTGGAAGCCAGCCAGCAGATTCTCCCAGCCTACGGGCAGAGAGAACGCAATCGCCGAGATGGTGACCAGCACCAAGCGGTCTCTGAAAGGGGTTATCGGGCGTAGGAGGAGCGCTACCAGAAGAACGGACGCTCCGATGTGAATCATCGCATTTACGAGCATTTGAAGGATTGGATCCCATTGCCCAGCAATGTTGAGAATTCCGAGATCCGCAATCCTCGTCCACAGAATCCGATGTTCGTTGTGCGATGCGAACATGGCGGCGCTCGTTAGGTTGCCGTCGAGGTATGGACCGTACAACAGAGCGGCTTCGCCGTCCCACTGATCCCAATAAGGGACGGAGCTGCCGTAATTGGCAATGACTATCGCCTTTGCACCGAACATGATTAGCGACATTGCGAGCAGAAGAGTCGCATTGCCTGCGGAGGATCCGCGGCGGTCTTCGTCCATAAATGAGCTCCCCGGGTGCGCCACCGCGCATCGGTACGTTTAACAGAAGCAGCCTCTGGATGTGAAGGACCGCATCACTTCGCATCTGACCACCCAGGAGAACCACCGTGACCATCGCTGCCCTTGTGGCGGGCGGTCCCTCGCTTGTAGTGAGAAGAGCACCGGGCAGATCACCCGTGAATGATCATCGCCATAAATGCGGCAGCGGGGGCGGCGCAGGCGGTTGCAAGTAGCATCAGGCCAATCATCAGTTTTTCATAGCGGCCCACGACGCACCTCTTGAACAAGGCGGGGACCGCCGCCTGCAGGGTCAACGGCCCCCTTGCGCGTAATTGAAATCCTGGTCGCGGGTTGTCCCCCTCCGGCCATTTCTACGCGCAAGGCAAATTCAATTCTGTCCACACAATTTTGAGAAGAGGGAATCTGAGGTCCCTGTGCGGAACACGCCCACTGTTGCGTGGCAGAAACAGTTTCTACCCGACATTCCCACCCACGGAGAAAAACTATGACAATCGCCGCCCTCGTTGCGTCGGGACCCTTGCGCATGGGCGCAACGGGGCCGGCCGTGACCGCCGTTCAACTCGCTTTGCGCAATGCGGGATACGATCTTGAGGCCGACGGTGGCTTCGGAACCATCACCCAGACCGCCCTGAAGGCCTTCGAGGCGAGCCATGGATTGCAGCCGGATGGCGTGGTCGACAAGCCGACTGCCGCAGAGCTCGACAAGATCGCGCCGCCGCCGTCGGTCCTGAAGGTCGCGCCCTGGCTATCGACCATGCGCGCCATCACCGGAACGAAGGAAGCCCCGTCCTCAAAGGACAACCCGTTCATCATCGAGATGGCCCACGAGATCGTCCGGCGCTATCCGGAGTTGAAGGGGAACGTCGGCTGGTACAATCATGACTCGATCCCGTGGTGCGGCCTGGGGATCGGCTACGTCTTCGCCGTGAACGGCATCAAGCCGGCCAGCGCGCCGCTCTCAGCGCTCGCGTGGGCAACCTGGGGTCAGCGGCTCAAAGTGCCAACGCCCGGCGCTGTGATGGTCTACAGCCGCACCGGTGGCGGCCACGTCACGCTCTATGAGTCCGAGGACGCGAACTATTACTACTGCCGCGGGGGCAATCAGTCCGACAGCGTTAACGTCACCAAGATCCCGAAGTCCCGGCCCATCAAGGCGATCCGCTGGCCGGCCGGCGTGCCGCTGCCGACCGCTGGCCGCAAGATGAGCGCAACCGGGCAGGCGATGAAAGCTGGGTCTGAAGCTTAGTTATTTGCAGACAAACCACCGAGGATCATTCGAATAGGGAAGCGCCTCAGCGTAACCAAGCTTTGCACATTCAGCCGGCCCATTGCCAGCGGGCTCTATGACGGCAGGGAAGGCAAACGGGGCTTTTGCGGCGGCCGGCGACGGCTGAATCTTTTCGATCGAAGCAGCTATCTTGCTCGTGTTTGTCTCGATTGCCTTAACTGAGGCTAGGAGTTCGGGGCTCGTTTGCAGTGATTTGAGGGCATCAAGTATCTGCTTCGATGTTTCTGCGTTCGCCTTGGTAGCCGCTGCGATCTGTTTCAGTACTTCGTCGTCATTTCGGCCGCAGCCAGTAAGAAGCAGTAAAGCGAGCAAAGCCACGGCGCCTCGGTACGTCATAGTCACAGCCTCCAGTTGAGTGCCGCAGCCTAGCCGTCGCGTTGGAAATCGCAAGCCTCCATGCGCATGCCGTGGTCAGAGGTCGTTGTTTATTTGACGACCGACGCGATGGCCTCGACCGAGATTCCGGCGAGCAGAACTGCTCCGTACATCGCGATCATCGCCAACTCAAGTTTTCTGCGCATCTGCATCATCTGATTCCCGCGCAGTCCGTACCGCGCTCGGCGGCCTCCGAGCAAATTGAAACCCTCAAAGGTGAAACTATGAAGCGCTTTGTTTTGGCGGCCCTGGCGGCTGCCCTCTTTGTCGTGGCTGCTCCAATGCTGGCATTCGCTGCAGACGGTGCCGCCCCCGAAACCGTCGCTCAGTCCGTATCCGAAACTACCAAAGTGACGTGGGCGTGGGGCGCGACCGTCTCGCAGGCCGGCCAGGCCATCGCCTGGCTGCTTGCATCGGTCGCTATGGTGATGCTTCGGAAGCTTCCGGCGAACATCGTGGCCATCTTCGGCAATGCCCGGGTCGAGCTCTTGCTGAACAACGCCATTGGTTACGGCCTCAACGCGGTACAGGGCGCGGTGAAGGACAAGACCTTGACCGTCGAAGTCGGCAACGAGGTGCTGGCCAAGGCGCTGCAGTATGCCGTCGACAACGCCCCGGGCTGGCTGCAGTCGTGGGCCGGTGGTCCTGAAGGGTTGGCCAAGAAGATCTGGGCTCGCCTGAACCTGGGTGAGGGCGCCAGTGACGCGGCGCTTCCCGCAGCTGTCAGCACCGTCTCGGCAAGCTGATGTTCAGCGGGCTCGCAGGAGCCGCGCTGCTCAAGGTCCTGGAGGCGTTGTTCAACGCCTTCGGGACTTCGCTGAACACATGGCTTGAGAAGCAGCGCAATGAACAGGCGTTAAAGGACCTTGGTCGAGTCACGGCCGAACGGGATCAGCAGACCGAAGCCCGCGAGGCCACAGAGCGCGAGCTTGAAGCCGCTCAGAACGCGCCGCAGACCGTCGACGACGCGATCGCGCGGCTCGAGGAGGGCTCGGCATGACGTTCACCTGCACGGGCTGGGTGTTCATCTATGCACAACTGACTTGCACCATGCCAACGCCGGCCCCAGCAGTCGTCTGTCCGCCGGTTCGGACATGGTCGAAGGACTTTCAAAAGCGGGTGGCGACCGAGTTGCGGGCCGCTCCCAATAGCGCGTTGGCCAAGGTCGCCGTCCAGTCGATCGGTGATCGCGACATCGCGCGAGCGTGTCGGAGAAAGAAGTGAAGGCAGGAAATGACCGCAAAGTCAGTCGACCTGACCGAGCCTCAACGGGTGCTTCTGACAATGTTGACGGACCAGCGGGTAGCAAACCTGCTCAACCTGTCGGACATCATAGGCGACATGAATGCCGATGGGCTGGAGTTTCTTCGGCGCCTCGGTGATCCGCGGTTTGAAGCGCTGACAAACTTCTTGTCGCACGCCAAGCCCGAGACGCTGACCTTTCTGACCGAAGCCCGGCCGGAGGAGGTTGCCAATCTTCAGGAGGGAATCCGGCTTGTGGTCGCGCTGCAGCTGCTAGGCCGGATCAGTAAGTGGGGCGCGGTTACGTTCTTCGGGGTCTTCGTCAGCATGGTTCTCATTTGGGAAAAGGTGTCGGCATGGCTCAAGGCACGGTGACATATCGGCTAGTTTTCTTCTTCGCCATCCTGTTCGCGGCGGTCATCGGTGGTGGCGCCGGGGTTTGGGTCATCGACCGGGAGTTGCCGACGGTGGTCATATCGGCCGAACCCGTCTCGCCGGTGGTCGCGGCTGGCGGCGAACTCAGGATTGACTATCTGGTCCGCCGGCACCGGTCCTGCGCTGTGTCGATCGACCGATTCATCATCGACCGCTTCAACACACGGTACGAGCTCGATGACCTCAACGTGAATGCCGGTCTCCCGCTCGGCGATGACCGCTTTGTACAGCCGGTGAAGGTGCCGCTCGGCCTCGAGCCTGGCCCGGCCAAATACCGGACGGCTTCGATCTACATCTGCAATCCGCTCCAGCGCTTCTGGCCCATCACGGGCGGCACGCGCGACATCAATTTCGTCATCAAGACCCCCTGAAGCATCACCAAAGGATTCCTTATGACCCGCCTTCCAGCGGCAGCTTTGCTGTGCGCTCTCTTCGTCACGCCTGCGTCTGCCCAGAACTTTCTCGAAGGCGTCGTATCGATCAACGTCACCCTGACCAAGGAGGAAACCTGCATCGCCAGCCAGTACGGCGTGGGGGACGGCTACCACGGGCGCCGGACGGCGTCGGGCGAGCGGTTCAACACCTACGCCCTGACGGCCGCGCACCGCACCAGGCGCTTCGGCAGCCACGTCACAGTCACGAACAAGGCCAATGGTCGATCGGTACGGGTGCGGATTACGGACCGCGGGCCGTTCATCAAAGGGCGCTGCATCGATCTGTCTCGAGCAGCAGCCAATGCAATCGGCATGGGCGGAATCGCGCGCGTCGCCGTCCAGTAGCCAACGAAGCCCGAGAGGGCGGCCGGGATGACCGGTCCTGTTTTCTCTGTAAACTTGCCCGGCGCTAGCGATGGTGTCGGACTTTTTTATTTGCAGAAAATCAGTCTGCTGAAGGCAGCCTGCGCATTGTAAACTCGATCCGGCCGTCATCGAGCTCGCGGTAGTACTCCACTTCCGTGGAATAACCCTCGATCGGATATCGGCGGATGAATTCCCGGGCCTTGGCTCTGGCTGCCTCTAGCGGCAGGGTGTGCGTCTCTCTCACGAACCCATCGGAGATGCGCTGTCCTCGGCGAGGGTTTTTGCGATAGTCGTGATCTCTGGGTTTCATCGCACATGCGCCAGCTTACGGCGCCCCCAATGTGGATCTTTACGGCTGGTATCGTAAACCGGCTCCGCTTTTGGGTGCAATGCCTGCATCATACCTAGCCGGGCGAATTCGATCGGACCGCCGTGGTCAGCTGCTTGGATGAGGACGTGCGTCGCGTTCTGCCAAGCCGTCGTGGCCTGTGTCTGTTTCGGTAACTTGGTGATATAGGTCCCGGCATCCTGCAGGGTGGCCAGCTTACCGCCTTCGGGCAGGGCTATAGGCTCGGGGAATCGGGTAGACCAGGACACAACGCAACTCCGCAACTGAACGGCGGATTCAAGCGTCCCGCGGCGGATTGGTTCCGGCAGTCATTTCAACCCAAGCGATGCGGCTGGGAACTTAAGCTCTGCGCTCATTTCGGTTCGATCAGCCGGCGCGCAATTAGGGCCCCACATGATATACCCGCCGCTGCCGTCCATCTCAATCAGACCGCTCGCGATGAGATGATCCCGGCCAAGGGTGTATTCGGCCACGTTGGCCTTGTCCCTATCGAGAAAGGTCGCGTTCCACGCGCCGATCGGGATCATGCCCCTCCGGTCGGAACCGATTGTCTTTGCGATTTCCAGCAGGCGTGCTGCTGCGGCTTCAGGTTTGGCATAGGGGCGGTCTTTGACGTGCTTCTCGAACGGCTTGCTCATAGGGTAGGCGCTTCGTCTTTCTTCTTGCCGCGACCGACGATTTTCAGCGCACCATCCGGTAGGGAGCGCTGAAGCTTCATTGCCTCGTCGGCGGGGGCCGTCATCCAGGCTTGCAGCTCTTCAGGGGTCGTCAGGATAACGGGCATTGCTTTCGGGTGGATTGCGCCGACTTCGGCATTCGGTTCGGTGGTGAGAAAGGCGAAGATATCGTTGGTTGTCTCACCTTCCTTGACCTTCCGAACCGATGTCCAGTTCGTCCAGATTCCCGCAAAGAATGCCAGAGGCCTGGTGTCGTCAAAAGCGAACCAGATATCACCGCCCTCAGCTTTGTTGAACTCGCTGAAGGACGTGAATGGCACAAGGCATCGGGACTCGACACCGAGCCATCGCTTCCAGTGCTTGCTGTCGAGATTGCGAATGTTGGTCGTCCCGCCATCGGGCTCCATCCTCAGGAGCTCCTTGAAATCGACCGGCTTACCCTTCTCCTCCAGCTTCGCTGCCCGCTTCTTCGTGGCCTGCATCTGAGCGAACTGAGATGATGGCATGCCCCATCGTGCCAGTGTCAGCTCTGTTGTGCCGCCAGCGTTGCGCACGATCGGCGCCGGGTAGTCCGGAAAGATGCCCGGCATCGAGGGGAGGTTACCCGTGCTGTCAACGTCGAAATTGAACAGCCGGCGGATGGCGTCCTGGTTCTTCGTCATCGAATACAGATTGCACATACAGCATTCCTGTCCGTTACGTGCCCGGTGCTCGTCCGGTGATGTGGCTGATATGGGCCATCGTCTGGTCGTGGAATCGTGGGTTGAATGTCTCGCCGCACGGGCAGTGGATCTCGCCACGCCGGATTTGCTCGGTATAGCCGGCATCCCATAGCGCGTTTTTGTTGGCAGTCCACTGTTTGTCGCGGCGCGAGGCCTCGAACTCCGCCGCGGTGCGCTTGGGCAGGAACACGTTCCAAGCGGCATCGAAGGCGGCTCGGGCCGTTTCGAAGTCCCTTGCGACGCCTCTGAAGCATTGATCGCGATGGAGCGGGTAAAAGCCGCAAGACCATTGCCAGACGCCAGATCGCTCAGGGTTCGGATCCCAGTCTTGCTGAGCGATGGTGCCGACCTGCACGTCGCCGTACCAGATCTCCCAGGCCTCAAAACGATCATCGGTGCGCCGCCGTGTCAGCTCCGGCATCACGGCGCCTCCGTGGCGTGCCGTCGGTTGGGTGCCAATTGCAGCAAAGTCGCCAGGGGGCGTTTTCGTGCTTTCGCACATCGTTCGCAGCGCAGACGGGTGGCAAGGTCGTGGATGCAGGTCGTGTCGACATGCGGGAGTTCGGCAAGGCTAACGTCGCGCTTGATCCGACATCTTGAGCATTCGATTTCGAGCCAGAGGAAGCCGCCATTGATTGCCTGATCAACGGTCGGTGACGGGTCGATCGGTTCGCCGTCCGCCCACATGCGCTCGTTCCAGCTTTCGCAGGACAGCTTGTCGGCTTCGCGGATTAGAGCTTCGCCCTTCGCACGCAGGTCGTCCGACTGCCGGGCCAGCATCAGTGTCACTCCGCGCGCCTTCGTCAGCTCCTTGTTGAGAGCTTTTCGGTCGCCACCCGATAGGGGCGTGGGGTGATATTTCGGAGCCATATGGGCGTCCAAGCATGACGGTCAAAAAATGAAAAATCAAAAGCGCTAGGTGGTCTCAAATGACGGCCAGCAGCCATCCTCCTCAAGGCGTCCTGTGCGTTCCTGGCAGCCGTTGTCGAGCAACTTCATCCCGACATCTTTCCAGATGGCATGGGCTCCGTAGAGGCGCACGGCATCGATGGTTTGGATTTCGACGATCCGATCACAGCGACGGCAGGTCACTCGCAGGACATGCCGGGGAATTTCCGAAAGGCGACGTTGCTGGATAGGAACGCCGGTGCGGATCTGACCGCGCGGATCCCGGACGATGGAGTCCCAATACGCCTCCGGCAGATCGTCCGCGGGGCCGGGCGCCGGGATAGGTGCCTCAGGCGGTCGACTGGGCTTGGCCGCCAGCCTTTCCATCTGTTTCGGTGTCGGCATGCGCCAGCTTGCGGGTCTATCGCTCATTCCCCAATTAGAACATAAGAAGAACAAAAGTCGAGTCCGCTGAGGTTGAACTTCCGGCCCAGGAACCGTCGCTGACGCGGATGTCACTAGTTTTAGTAGAGCCAAATTGTTATGCAACCTTCGGGCGTTTAGGCGGTTGTTGTAAGCCGACATCGGAGCGGCCAACAATGAACGCCTCAAATCCAATCGACATAAATCGAAAGATTAGGCTCAGTAGCGTCGCCACCGATCTAAGGCGATCCTCTACAAGCAGGCATGGAAACATCGAGGGATGGAAAATATCTCATCTGCTTCGAGACGCCCACACGACTGCACAAGCCGATGAAGCTGAGCGGCGGTTGGAGGTTTGGCGAGCGAAGCCGATCGCCGGATGATGGGAAAGATCCGGCGGCGCTGGCGCTTGGCGGCAAGGGGCCACCTGACCTCAAAGCGCTGTAATGAACTGACGCTAAGTGGGTCACTCCGCTCTTTCGGCCAGGGCGCAGAGCGTCTCCTATGACGGCTTCCAACCCTTCAGATCTTCAATGATTTGTCGGAAGGCCATTGTTACTTCCGAAACCTGCGCCAAATTTGGCAGTACGATTTCACCGGGTAGATCACCGCTGCCGGTGCTGCCATGCACCGCGAGGATCGTGTTCTCGAAGCCGCCGACGTCGGGGTCCCCGGCAAGAAACTCGTGTTGAGGGAAGGCGGCGTCCAACTCTGCAATGGCGCGTTCGACAGCAGCCGAAGACGCGTCAGGCGTGAGCGTGAAGATGAACGTGGTCATGGCGGGTGGGACCGGGGCTGGCGTGGCGGGCGCCGCTGGTAAATCATATCAGGGGCCGCGTTTTCGCGGCCCCTATCTTTTTTGGGCTCCAGCCGGGACCACTTAAAGGGCTGCCTGCTCCATCCACTGCGTCGCATCCCAAATCATCAAAAATGGCAAATACTCTTCGGCCATGTCGCGGCCGAGCAGCGTTCGGTCTTTTGGGGTGTTCGCGTAGAGGAGATGCCAGTCATTCATAGCGTTCGGATGTCCGCCCCATGGCGGGGAGGGCGTCACGGGAATCAGTCACCAATCGTAGATTGAGGAGTTCGCGTTGTTTAATCCGATGTGTCCTTGAGTCTTGCGACGGTCTCCATCGTCGGGAAACCGACGATGACCCAATAGCTGGGTGTTCCGATGTGCTTAAATAGACGAATATTTACGGCCAGAATATCGCGCTTGCCTGGCGAACTCATTGGAATGACCTTGAGGGTGTGGTGGTGGGTTTTCGGACCGTAGGGGATCGGGGGATCCGGCTCGGTCGGCCCTTCCGCCCCGCCGACCGGGTAACCGATGTTCGGATCGTTGCCCAATATTAGCGGCGGCAAAAGATGTTCGTATGCGGATATACCTAGCCAACCGACTGCAATCGAGTGGGCTATCTTTGCAAGCATTCTGGCGAAGGTCGATCCGTTCACTGCGGCTGGAAGCTGCCATCCAAACTCGCCGGGTTGAAGCAGCTTTGACATACGCTGAGCGGGATCTTCGGCGAACCAAATCCAATTGTCGACAACGTGAATCGGTGCCGGTGCGCGGTCCTCAAGCAAGCCCGCCGCGGGGAAAAGTGGTAGAGACAACATGGTCGGAAGTAGATTTCGTTGAACGCTTCGCGTTTCCTCTCCCGTCGCTCGAATAAATCGAACATCAACCGTACCCAAAGGAGATGACTTGCGGCGAGACTGAATTCGAAAGTGCTTTCGCATGGGGCCGAAAACTTGGCGGCCAGCGTACCCTTCGAGGTAGCTCGTTAATTTGGCGCACGCATCACAACTCGCCTTAGGCAATACTGCATCGTTACCCAAGCAAAACGCAATAATATGCTCGTCCGACAAAGGGGCGTCATCGCCTTCTGCGCCGCAATAAATGCATTTTCCTACCGGCGCTCCGAAGGACATCTTCCCAGCTAAAGTATATCTTATCTCACCCATAAGCGTGCCGATGTGTTTCAGTCATTGGTCAAGGTCGTGGAGTTCCAAGATGCCAAAACTCCAATGTTTCGAAAACTACTCCAGTAGTTTCTGCGATCTTCTCAACGAGCTCGTCCGTCGTTAATCCATAGAAAGCGTGAGTTTGATCGGCAAAGCCGACACCGCCACGCTGGGTGAACACGAACGCGGCCTGTGGATCCGGAAAAATAAATGCGGCAGCTGCAAGGGAGCGGTCCTTTGGTGCCCATGCGAAGAACCGATACGCGCGATTTTCTCCCGTGGAGCTCAGTAGCGGTCGACCCAAAGGGTCTAAAAGTCGAGCTTCCGCATCGAAATAACCGCCTGCTTGGAAGCAGACGCGAAACTTGCCATCAACGGCGGCTACGAGTGTAAAAAAGTCCCCCACAGAATCGACAGAAGGATCTTCCACTACGGCAGACATTCTTGTTATTCGATCGCTGACCTGCTGACTGTCAGGGACGTCTGGGCCGAACATGCTCATTTCCCAGAACGGATTATCCGGGAAAGCGGGCTTTCCCACTTGGAATCTCTCGAAACCGTCGATGTGGCCTACCCACGCAGTGTGCATGCTCTCGGCCTTGCCATCGGCGATTTTGTAAAGCTTACCAGGCTGCGCAAACGCGACTAAGTAGTCATTTCTGCTTTGATTGCTGCGCTGCTCGAAAAACTCAATAACGGCGAAAACACCAGGATTTTCTCCATTCGACTGAAGAGCGGCGACGTCGCGCTGAGCAACATCGACATTTCCAGTGAAGGAGACAGCGATAGTCTCCCACAGTATCGTTGTTTTCATTGTTCCTGAGCGCACCGATCGCTTAGACCGATCGGCCGAAGGTTCGTACTGACGAGTATCGGATAAAAGAACCAGGCCAGATTTTGTGACCTTTCCCACCGCCAAAGTCATGATCTGTCCCAGTTATCCTGTTTGCCGTATCCGCGCTGTCGATCTTTATTCGGGAGTGTGGGTACCGAGCTTGCGGAAGTCGGCGGCATCTATTCTGGCCGTAAAGTCAAAGAGGCCGTCGGTCGAATGGATCAAGTCGTAGGAATCCTAATCCACATCGTTCTGGACATCATCATCCGATCGTCGGGACGAAGTGTGCTCAAACTCGTCGGGCTGCGAGGTCGATCTGAACGGACCGAGACGATCGTTGGGAGTGCGTTCTGGGCAGCAATAGCAGTCGCAGCCTTCGTCGGAATTAGATCGCTGGCGTGAGCCCTCCTATTCCACGAGCGCTAAGGCGCTATTTGAGCAAAGCTATTGCGCCATATACGCCGTGAAAAAAAGCATATGCGGCGTAACCATAAAGGACAAAATAGATGATTATCTGAGCCAGCTGGAATCCCGGTCTATCGTGCGCGTCGAAGAAGTTCTTTTGCGCATCGTCCGGATCAGGGCCTGTCCGAACGAGCTTCAGGAGGCCGTATGACATCAACTCCGACGATAATAAAACGATTGCTAGGCTGACAACGGCTGCGATCGCTCCGGCTGCAAACCATGAAAGCGCTGTCGCGATCTCCGGAGCAAGTGGCTGTCCGGCCCTGAAGTCTTTTATTGCCAGCGAGCATGCGAGGATGGCGCCGACGTTGCCAGCCAAGGCGAAGCTGGCTAACTTAAATTGGCGCTCTGTCGCCGCATCCATCACTTTGATGCAGGCTTCAATGCGCTTTAGCGTAAACTCTTTGTCCATGATCCCTCCCTTGATAGCTGAGGCACCATACAAGTGGAAGGTTGAACCGTCGATGCTTGACGGAAATCGCGCTCATTGCCCATGACTGAGGCGGCCTAGCCCACCTTCCGACAGTATATCTTATAGTCAGGATCAATATCGGCCACGCCGCCAAGTCGAGCGACCATGCCACCCAAATGTGAACACTGCTCATAGCTGGAATATTTCGAGTCCAGCTCCCGCACAAACGGCTTTTTACCGAAGGTGCCCGGGATCGTTGCGATGATGACGGCCAGCCAGATTTCCATGTCGTCCTCGTGTATCGCTTAGGAGTGCTGGTGTCACCACGCATTGTGGCAGGCCTGTTCGATGATTGCCGTTGCTTCTTCGTCAATTAAGTCGAGAGGATCCGGCGGGAAGGTATAAGTTTCTGGTCGGTCAAAATCCTCATTGCCCGACAGTCCAAAGTCGGTGCCGTATTCCAAGTTGCCCGTCGCGAGTGCCATACTCATCGTATAGTCGGCAGTTCCGGCGTCGTTGAAAATGTTGACCCGTTCGCCTGATCCGATGTCGATGGTCACGTCAGACCCATGTTCAGCCTTCATGTTGCCGGCCTTGATCGCGACCTGCATTCGCACAGCTATTGCTGCCATTTGTTCGGCGGTGGTTCTTGATGGCATGGTCAGTCTCTGCTCAAGAGCGTAAGTGCATCGGCGGCAACTCGCCGTAGTATTCGGCGGTTTGCCTGGTCGCACCATCGGCCGGCGTAATGGTTTTGCTACCGCAGCGCGGGCACGGCCACGGGTCGTTTGCCGGCGCTGATCCGCTGACCTTTACATCCCCCGCGGGGAAAGTGCTGTTGCAAGTCGTGCACGCCCAGAGTTTGTTGAGCGGGCTATCGACCTCTGCCTTGGCGTGACATTCGGCGCAGTAGTCTTGCCAGCCCTCGCCTTTGAAGGGGCGTGAGCATTCACAGCACTCGTGAGTTACGCCGTCGGCGGTACGGTCAAGGATGTTCATGTGTCTCTCCATCTTCGGTCAGGATCGTTTCAGTATCCGCGGCCGGGATTGTCGCAGTAACCTTGGCTATCATAGTGCCAGTCATCGCGGCGGCGCGGCTGATCCGATTTAGGTTTCTTGGGCACAGGCGGGGCATCTCCCGTAAAGCAGACCGCGCCAGGATCTCCCCTCAGGCATACGACCCAACACGCGTTGTTCGTGCCGCCATCGACTTCGCGTAACCAGACCTGGATATGTCTCATGATCGTTCTCCATTCGATGATCGCGATGGTCATAGGCTGTCCGCCAGCGCTTCGAACTCGGCATCCGCTGCCGCTTCCGGTTCGTCGTCGGCATCGCGGCAGTCCCACGCCGCGTCGGCGTGTTGCTTTGAGATATCGGCTAGATCCGGCTCGCCGTCGTAGCCCGATGCCCTCATGCGCTCCGAGAAGCGAGAAATAAATCGCGCGAGCCATTCGGCTTTGAATATATCGCCGGCACGCTCAGCATTGTCCTGCATTGTTTCGTAGGTTGCTATATCGTCTGACATTTGTCGTCTCCTGTTGTGGGGTGAAAGCTCTTATTCCGAATACGTGGCGGTGTCAGGCGCGTCGGCTCCAGCGCTCGCGAGCTTCCTTGAGCGTCTCTCCAGTGACCGCCGGGCGGACGTCGCATTCGTTGAGGTTGCCACTGCAAGAGATCATCCGTTTGCTCGGACGGCCGCCGTGCCAGAACTGCACCTCCGCACCAGATCCGCAGAACGGGCAGCGTGGCAATGAGAAGTCGAGATCGGGTTCTATATTCAGACGCTTTGCAAGTGATAAGGCCATGATGCTCTCCAAGAGCGTTAGGGTGAATACAGAGTTGGCTACTGATCAGCGTTCATGTGGTGCTGAAGGATAAAGCGCCCGCCATCCCGCTTTAGCTGTTCGATCTCCTTGAGCTTGCGGATGGCGTTTCCACGCAGCAGGTCTGCCAATGCAGTGTCACCCTCGGCGCGGGCGCGTTCCTCATTCTCCAACATGCTCACAGCATCGCTGAAGCGGTGCGTGTAGGCCGGCTTGCCGCGGTGGGTAACGCGGAGGGCGATGAGGGTCTTCCGGGTCTCGACTAGATCGAAGGGCATGTGGCTGTTCCTTTTCGGGAGGATGTCTCGGATTCGTTTGGCGTGGCCGCGTCGGGTGTTCAGAACCTGTTCGCGTGGCGTGGACCAACGACAATTCTCTGGCGAGTAGCCAAGTTCATTGTCGATTCGGTCTAAGGAATGCGCGGGAGACGGGCGATCGCCCATATCGGAGCGGAAATTTTCGAAGGTCTTCCAGCGGTCGCAGACAGTGATCCCTCTGCCGCCGTACCCAGGAAATGACGCTGATTTCGGATTGCAGCAGCGTTGAAGCATGCTCTGCCATGTGCGGTAGATCTGGGTGCGGGCGAAGCCGTGGCGGTAGCCCTTCATGCAGCCGCACGAGACGGTATGCCCAGATTTGATCCTATCCCTTCGGGCAATAACCGCCGCGCCGCAAACACAACGGCACTCCCAAGACCACCTATGAGGCGGGGTATGAACAAGCCGGAGGACGGTGAGCCAGCCGAACTTATCTCCGATGTGGTCGTTCATGCCCGCGCCTGTGAACAGGCGGGGAAAGACCGTGAACAAATTCCACGGATTTTCCACGGGTCGGGCTGCGCAGTTCGCGAGTCGTTCTGCACGATAGCTGCACGTCGAATGCAGGAAACACCAATAAAATCAGCGTTTACATAGCCCCAAAAAGTTGCGGCCAGCTCTTGGGGGAGAGCTGGCCGCGCGCGATCCGGTCTGGGACGGGGAGGGGTGGGGATGTGACCGGGTCGCGTGTCTCGAATTCGTGTTGTTTAGCGATCCCGCGCGCTGGCCGTAGCCACTGCAGGACGGTTGTCGCCGAGCGAGACCCACACATTCGGATCGCTCTGTGACTGGCGTTTGACGAAGCGGTAGCCGGTCTCGGTCCAGGCGAGGACGTTCTCATTCTGGTTGTCCAGAACGTATTCGCCCTTGTCCGTCTTCACCGTGAGCACGGCGTGGCCTTCGCCCTTCTTGTCGCGCACAACGGTGATCAGCAGCGCCTCACGTGGCCAGCCTGCTTCGATCAGCATCTTGCGCTTCAGGAGTACATAGTCTTCGCAGTCACCGTAACCGTCTGATGGCAGCGACCACTTTTCGATCACGCCCCAATGATCCATGTCGGTCATCGGCTTGATGGTCTCGTTGACCCAGCGATTGACCCGCACCAGATCCTTCCACGCAGTCTGCGTGATGACGATGTCGCGTGGTTGGCTTGCGCCGCCGCGGCAGTCGGTCGGATTGTCTGAACAGAATTCGACCCAGCCGATCGGCGCGCGTGTGCTGTCGCCCAGGCTTGCGTAGAGTTTTTCGTTGCCGGCACGTGCCGACGAAGTCACTCCAAGAAGGACTGCTAAAACGGCCAGTCCGAAGTATCGCCCCTTGTTACCAAACATTGTGGCCCCCGTTTTCTTGTTGGGACCATGTTTCGCACAAAGGATTTTCGTCGCCGCTAAATCGCTCAAGTACAATTGAAGCGATTACAAGTAAAAGGCGCGGCGAATTCGAACTATACTTGAATCGAATTCGATTCAAATTTTAGCTAATTGTATTTGAGTCAAATTTTACGCGTTAATGGCTTGAATGCTGCAATTCAGGAACTTGCGTGCGCAAAGCGGCGTGAAATTAACTCCTCGCGACCGCCTGCAGATGACGAGCAACGGTATCCGCTGACGCGGATGGCGCCTTCAGGACATTGAAAAACGAGGATCGGGGGCGTTCGGCCGTTTACCGGGCGTTGACGCTGTCTTCGAGCGTCTCTGCCAACTGCTCGTGGAAGAACTCCAGCGCGAAGCCTTCTTCGAGATGGCGGACCACGCGGGACTGGATTCGGCCGAGCATGACAATCGAGTTCAGCGGCGGACGCTTCTCTGCCGCAATAGCGGCGCCGGACAGCGACAGGTCGATAATGCGGCCGTTCATCTGGACGCCATCCTCGAGGGTGAGGAGCACCATCGGATTGCGCGGCACGATACGGTCGTGGCGGCGGTCTTCCGGCAGATTGAGAATGTCGCGGTTGGCCAGCCAGGTCAGCTGGGCTGCCAGCTTGTCGCGTTTGCGCGGTGTCGCACCCACGGTCATGGCGAAGCCGTTGTCGATGATCCGGGTTATTTTACCTTCGACGCGGCCGATATGGTCGAGATAGGCGATGACGCGGTCGCCCACATTGCCGATGCCGGGACCGAGCAGCGCGAGGCCGCCGGGCGACATATTGATGACCTGGCACGGAAATTCGCGGCGATCCGGCAGCATATAGCGGCCAAGCAGGTGCACTTTCACCCGCTGAAAGCGACGGCGTTCTTCTGCAGACGGAAGAATCGATTTTGTTTGCGCGAACGCCATCAGTGTCGTGCCGGTCATGCTGGTCGAGTTTCGACCGACCCTACGGCCCGTAGGGTTAACGCCGCGTTAGCAAATACCGAACTGGCGCAACCAGTTGGCGTGATTATTCTACGCGACACTTATAATGAGCAGCGTCCGTAGAAGGTGCTCAGCGCAGCCCTTCATAAACCATCAGGCCGCGGGCAACCTGCAGTTTGCGCAGGGCGCGCGGCGCAAAGCGCTGCGGCTGGTGGGCGAGATAGCGGAACGACGTCAGCTGGAATGCGCCGAGCCGGCCGCGGACTTCATACATGGGCGCCAGCAGGCCGGTCAGGCTGATAGGGGAATGCGCGCGCGTCGCGAATGGCAGCAACAGCAGTTCCAGATGCGCCTTCTGACCGAATTCGGTCATTGCGGTCACGCCAGCAACGGCGACGAGCTGCTCCTCGGATACGACGGTGATCATGTCCCGGATCTCGTCGCGACACTCGGGCGCGAACAGCAACGGAAACGGCTGGTTCTTCAGGTCCCGGCCCAGCAGGGCACAAACTCTTGTGCCGGCCACGCGGAACGGGAATTCGACGGGCTTATCATAAGACAGTACGAAAATGTCGCCCAGCAACTCGCGAACGGGGCCGGGTTCCAGCTCACTCCGATCGGGAGCGCGTGCAAAACCGCGTTTGTCGTCCCAATAGGCGAAGAACGCGCGGCTGGATGGATGTTTCATTCGCCTGATCCTGACCCGGCTTGCAGTGGATCGGGGACATTTCTGTCCCGAATCCATCCATCGCTCGCCGCTACATGTTGTGCAGATCAGTCATTGCAGCGTCCATGCCGAAGGCGCGTTTTCCACCGCGTTCGGGCGGATATCCGCCGTTAAGGTTAAGTTTACTATGATTGTTAGGATCTCATTAACCGTCCGGTTTCGGAGCGGGTGGACCGGTTCGCCGTTAACTCTAAGTTAAGCATGCGCTTGGCAACGCGGGGATTGCCGGTAGTCTCCTGCTCACTCCAGAGCGGAGCGGACTGTCTCCAGCAGTTCGTGACGCGCTTCGATAAACAGGTGGCTGAAAACAGAATTGGTCGTCACGCGGGGAGGGGTGGGGATGTCGGCTCGTCCGGCACACCGGGACATCCATCCGCGGGAAAAGATCAAGACGGACCCGGGGAGAGCCTTTCTCAGAGGCTCTCCCTTTTCTTTTCAAGCGGGTTTGCTGTCCTGCGGCGATCCTGAGCTTGCGCGGTACCGGCAAAGCCGACTATCTGGGGCATCGCTCGCCAGAGCCGCTGACAGGCCGTTATCCCCTTGGACACCTTGGATTCCCCCGCTCCCCCGCGCGAACCGATCCTGACCCTGCCGGGGGCGCTGACGGCCTATGTCGGGTTGCTTGCCGTGATCCACATTATCCGCATGTTGCTGCCGGTGGATCTGGAATACTGGACCATTGAGGTCTTCGGTTTCATTCCGAAGCGCTACGACCAGACGCTGCTGTCGATGCCGTTTCCCGGCGGCAATGGCGCCAAGGTATGGAGTTTCGTCACTTACTCCCTGTTGCACGCCAATCTCAGCCATATCGGCTTCAACGTGTTGTGGCTGCTGCCGTTCGGTAGTGCGCTGGCACGGCGCTTCGGCGCGGTCCGCTTCTTCATCTTCATGGCGGTGACGGCTGTGGCTGGCGCCGCCGCGCATCTGGTTACCCATGAACACGCACTCGCCCCGATGATCGGCGCCTCGGCTTCGGTCTCCGGCGCCATGGCCGCGGCCATCCGTTTTGCCTTCGTGCGCGGCAGCTTCCTGTCGTTTAACCGCGGCGATGCCGATGAGGCGGCACGCGTGCCGGCGCTTCCGCTACTGCGTTCATTGCGCGATCCGCGCGTGATCGGATTTCTGGCGGTCTGGTTTGGCGTCAACATCATCTTTGGCGTCGGCTCGATTGCGATCGGCGCGGAAGGGGCGAGCGTTGCGTGGCAGGCGCATATCGGCGGCTTCTTCGCGGGGCTGCTGCTGTTCTCGCTGTTCGATCCTATTCCGAGGTTGCAGCGCACGGGTTCGCAAACGTCGTCTCCGGACATCTCCGACCTGCATTAAGCGCGTACCGGCTTCTTGCGAGGCCGACGCATTTGATCCATCTTATGTATTCGACAGGTGACCCACGTTGGCAGGTTCGGCCCTTGAGGTCGATCCCGTTCCCGGCGCGAACGGTGTTTCAGTGCGATCACCACATCTGAACGACTGTTGAACTGCGCTGTTACACTGCATCTGTCTGACGACCCTAGAATGAAAGACCACGCCCGACAAAGGGCATGGTCGACTTAGGAGGCGACAATGACGGTACGTGCAATTCTCGATTCCAAAGGCCACCAGATCATCAGCGTCTCGCCGAACGATAAGGTCTCGTCGGTGGTGCAGATGCTGTCACAGCGAAGAATAGGTGCCGTGCTGGTGATGAGCCATCACCACATCGATGGTATCCTGTCTGAGCGTGATATCGTGCGGGTGATCGGAGAACGCGGCGCCTCAGCGCTGGATGAAGACGTGAGCGCCGTAATGACGCGCAAGGTTATTGGCTGCAAACCGGCCGACACGGTCGGTGCAATCATGGAAAAGATGACGACCGGAAAATTCAGGCATCTGCCCGTTATCGAGGACGAGAAGGTCGTTGGCCTGATCTCGATCGGTGACGTCGTCAAATTTCGCTTGCGCGAATTCGAGCGTGAACAGGAAGCGCTGCGCGAATATATCGCGACGGCCTGAGCCCGCCGTGCTCAGCTCTGCGAAGTGGTCGGCTTCTGTGCAACGACGGGCGCAGGTGAGTTTGCCACTTCGGGGGCGAGGATTTCGATCGCCTCTTGAATGGACTCGACGGCGCGTTCTGCAGCACGCGCGCCGAGCGTGATCATTTCTTCGGCGCGGTGGAAATCGAACCAGCCGATGCGGCCAACGCGCGGTGCGATCAGGAGATCCGGCGGATCGCCGGCAAGGCGCGCGCGGGTGATGCGATCCTGCATGATGTTGAAGGCATCGACCATTACGGTAGAGATGCCCGGTCGTCCGCCGCCACCGAAGAATTCGCGTTTCATGGTGCGCTCGGCCGAGAAGAACTTGCTGAAACCGCGCTTCGGCTCTTCGACTTCGATGATGGGCTCGGCCATTTCAGGTCCCGTGCCATGGTCGAAAATCGTGGTCGAATGGCCAAACACGTCATTGCTGAGATTGGCTGCGATGACAATCTCAGCGCCCAGCGCGCGCGCCGCCGATACCGGCACCGGATTGACCAGCGCGCCATCGACCAGCCAGCGATCGCCGACCAGTACCGGCGAGAAAATGCCCGGCAGCGCATAGGACGCACGCATCGCATCGACCAGGCGACCATGAGTCAGCCAGATTTCATGACCGGTGCGAACTTCAGTGGCGACGCTGGCGAATTTCAGCGGGAGATCTTCGATCAGCGTATGGCCCAGCGATGCCTCGAGCTGTGCGGCCAGCTTGTTACCGCCGATCAGGCCTGAGCCGTTCAGGCGAATGTCGAGATAGCTGAGAATATTGCGGGGCTGCAGACTGCGCGCCCATTCCTCGAGCGTATCGAGGTGGCCGGCGGCGTAGGATCCGCCAACTACGGCACCGATCGAGGTGCCCACCACGACGTTCGGGACGATGCCATGGGCGAGCAAAGTGCGGAGGATCCCGATATGGGCGAAACCGCGTGCCGCACCGCCGCCCAGCGCCAGACCGATGATCGGACGTCGAACGCTTCCCAAACCAGGCTTGTCGCGACCGTTCGCGCCATTCTGGCCGCGCCCCATCAAAATCTCCAGCACACTAAGCTCCTCGACGCCGCCGATATTAAATGCAGCTGCGCCATCATTCCAGACGGTAGCTAATTCATGATTTATGTCGCGTTTGCGAGGTTTAGGCACCAAATGTGACTGCAGAGCGACCCGTTACCGCCCGGTGCGCCGGTTCATGGGGAACCTCACGCGATTGTGGGTCTGGCGGCGGGACATCCGCGTCAAGGCTTGAATTTGTCGCGTTTTGGGTGAAAAGCATGACCATGACTGCACAGGGCCATGATTTGCGAACATCCGGCCGGAGCGGACGGCTGGCCATGGTGCTGGCCCTCGCTCTGCTGCAGGCTGTTGCATTGCCCCAAACCGCATCTGCGCAGTTCTTTTCGGACCGTCCGGCACCGGTTCCGCCGGGCTCGATCCCGGATGTCCCGTCGGGTCCGGCCATCAGCCTCGCGCCGCCGTCCGGTCCTGCTTCCACCCCCCTGTTGCCGGCGCCGCTGACGCAGCCGCCGGTCGCCAATGTCGCGCCGCCCGTGCCATCGCCAGTCCAGGCTGCTCCAACGGGGCCCGCACAGGGCGTGCTGGCGCTGACGGCGCGCTATGGCAAGGATATGCCGGTCATCAATAGCGGGCTGGTCTGGCGGGTTTATTCCGACAGGCCGGACGAGACTGGTGCCTTCAAGCTGATCCGCGAGGATCGCGGCGCCACGCCGAATATCGTGCTGCCGCCGGGCAGTTATGTGGTCCATGTGGCGCTGGGCCTTGTGAGCGCCGTTCGTCCGGTGACCATCAAGTCCGAGACCGATCGTGAAGCGTTCGTGCTGCCCGCAGGCGGATTGCGGATCGAGGGCCGCGTCGGCACCACGAAGATTCCGCAGAACCAGATCTCGTTCTCGATCTACAAAGGCAGCCAGTTCGAAGGCGGCGAGCGCACGCCGCTGTTGCCGAGTGTTCCCGCCGGCGATGTCGTGCTGCTGCAGGAAGGCACCTACTACATCATCTCGAATTACGGCGACGCCAATTCGGTGGTGCGCTCCGACATCCGCGTGCAGGCGAGCAAGCTCACCGACGTGACCATCACGCATCGTGCGGCGGTCATCACCATGAAGCTGGTGAGCGACAAGGGCGGCGAGGCCCTGGCCAACACCGCATGGTCGGTGATCACGCCGGCCGGCGACGTCATCAAGGAATCGATCGGTGCCTTCCCGCGCGTCACACTGGCGGAAGGCGAGTACCGCGCCATCGCCAAGAACGAAGGCAAGGTGTTCGAGCGTCCCTTTAACGTCGTGAACGGTGTCGACGGCGAGATCGAAGTCGTCGCGCGCTAACTGCTGCTCGCAAGCTACTCAACAATCTTCCAGAACAAAGATCTCGTTGCAGACAACACGCTTCAAACGCGAATGAATTGTCATGCGCGTGTCATGGTCCTGAATCGCCAACTAACCATCGTGCCAGTTTGTCGCGTTATAGCAGGTCGTTGCCGTCCGCGGCCGCGGAACGTTTACATGACGTTAATCCCCATAGTCCGAATAGCAAGTATCGCTACAAGTGTTCCGAAGGGGATGTCGTGATCGCGGCCAGACAGTTATCCGGAAGCCCGGACGTCAAGTTGTTCGACGACATTCCCGCCTTGCAACGCAAATGGCGGGCGGCCGTTCGTCCCGGCCAGATTCTGCCCGGCTATGAAGAAGTGATGCTCGGCAGTCTTGGGCGGATGGCCGATCACATCGTCCTGCTGAAAGTCGAAGGTGAGACGCTCGAAGTGTCACGCAGTGGCCGCTATGTGCAACAGTGGTTGGGTGACGATCGCTGGGGCATTCCGCTCGACGTGCTGGCACCTGATTGCGTGCGTGCGCTAACGGAAGCCGCAAACTGCGCGTTGCAGGCCAACAGGCCGCATCTGATGGTGGCGCATTGCGTGCGTGACGGTCTCGTCTACACCTATGACATTCTGGCGCTGCCGACAGCGTCACGTTGGGGTGGCCGGTTGGTCGGCGTCTATGTCAACGAGCAGGGCACCCGTTACAATCTGGTCGATGCGATCTTCTCGTCGACGGACGAAGGCATCGTGTCGCTTGCGGCAATCCGGGATTCCGCAAGCCAGGCTTTTGACTTCCAGATCGTGCATCATAATCAGGGCGCTTCGCGCCTGCTGAAAGTATCACCCACCGACCTTCAGTGGCGCAAGCTGAGCGCAGGCGGCCACGCATTGTCGCTGCCGAGCGTGACGAAATGGCTGCTGTCCATGATCGCCAATGGCCAGAGCGGTCAGCTCGAAATCGACAGCGATGATCGCAACCTTCGGCTCAGCGCCACCGCTTTTGGCGACTTGGTGTCGCTGACTGTGTCTGACGTCACCGACATTAAGCGCCGCGAGGCCTCGTTCCGGCTGCTGTTCGACAGCAATCCGATGCCGATGTGGGTGTTCGATGCCGAGACGATGGATTTTCTCAGCGTCAATGACGCGGCTGTCGCGCATTACGGATACGATCGCGCCACTTTCCTCCGCATGCAGCTCAAGGAAATCTGGCCGCGCGATGAATGGGAGCTTCATACGCGCGCGCTAATGCAGCTTGGAGATATCTATCAGTCGGACCGGAACTGGCGCCATCTGAAGGCCGATGGAAGCGAAATCGAGGTGCTGACCTATGGCCGCCGCGTGATGTTCGAAGGCCGCGACGGCTTTCTCGTGGCTGTTGTCGACATCACTGAGCGTCGCAAGGCCGAGGCGCGTGTGGCGCATATGGCGCATCACGATGCGCTGACGGATTTGCCGAATCGTGTTTTTTATCAGGAGCGTCTGGCCCAGGCGCTGGATCACGACAATCCGACCAAACATGTCGCGGTTCTCTGCATTGATCTCGATCTGTTCAAGAACGTGAATGACTCATTCGGTCATCCGATGGGGGATCGGCTGCTGAAGATGGTCGCCGCGCGGATGCGCGCCGAGGTCCGCGGCAACAATCTTGCGGCCCGGCTCGGCGGCGACGAGTTCGCTGTGGTGCTGGCCGCCGATATCACGCCCAACGAAGCCAACGATTTTGCCGCGCGGCTGATCGAGATCATCAGCGCGCCCTATGACATGAACGGCGTCGAGGTCGTGATCGGCGCCAGCATTGGTATCGCCATGTCACCGGGCGATGGCGATACCAGCGAAGAGCTGATGCGCAATGCCGACATGGCATTGTACCGCGCAAAGTCCGAAGGTGGCGGCGTGCATCGCTTCTTCGAGCGCGAGATGGATCGTCAGGCGCAGAAGCGCCGCGACATGGAGCTCGATCTGCGCAGCGCTTTCGCTGATGGCGACTTTGAATTGCACTACCAGCCGTTGGTGGATCTGGCTGCCGACCGCATCACCGGCTTCGAGGCGCTGTTGCGCTGGAAACATCCCGACAAGGGCATGATCTCGCCTGCTGATTTCATTCCCGTTGCTGAAGACATCGGCCTCATCGTCACGCTCGGCGAGTGGGTGCTGCGCAAGGCCTGCGCCGAAGCTGCCAAGTGGCCGGACGATATCAAGGTCGCGGTCAATCTCTCGCCGGTGCAGTTCCGCAGTCGCAACCTGGTGCAGGTCGTGGTCGCTGCGCTGGCCTATTCCGGCCTGTCGCCGCATCGTCTTGAGCTGGAAATCACCGAGTCGGTTTTTCTCGCGGAAACCGAGGCCAATCTCGCGATCCTGCATCAGTTGCGCGCGCTGGGCGTCCGCATCTCGATGGATGATTTCGGCACCGGCTATTCCAGCCTGAGCTATCTGCGGAGTTTTCCGTTCGACAAGATCAAGATCGATCGGTCATTCGTGAAGGATCTGATCGAGCGGCCGGATTGCGTTGCCATCGTGCGCGCGATCTCCGGGCTTGGTCGCAGCATGAACATCACCACGACGGCTGAGGGCGTCGAGACGATCGATCAGCTGGACTGGCTGCGCGCGGAAGGCTGCAACGAGGTGCAGGGTTTTCTGTTCAGCCCTGCCAAGCCAGCATCGGAAATCGAGAACCTGCTGCGCCGGTTTGGCAGCCAGGCGTCCCAGGCCGCGTAAATCCGGTTCAGAACCGGGTCACGACGTCCTTGAGTTCTGGCCGCGGCCGGTCCTCGATCACCTTGTCAGGCTTGCCGCCGATATGGATGAAGCCGGCCAGTTTTTCATTGGCGGCGAGGCCGAGGCCTTCGAGCACGTCGCGGTCATAGACCATCCAGCCGGTCAGCCAGTTGGCGCCATAACCCATGGCTGTGGCGGCCGACACAATATTCATGCAGCTCGCACCTGCGGACAGTTCCTGCTCCCATGACGGAATCTTCGGATGCGGCTTGATGATGCTCACCACGCCGATCACCAGCGGCGCTTCCGTCAGCTTGTGTTTCTGCGCCTCGATATCTTCGACCGGTGCATCGGGATTCTTCCGTGCGAACACGGTGGCGATGACGTTGCCCGCGCGTTTGCGGGCGTCACCCTCGAAAATGATGAAGCGCCATGGCGCCAGCTTGCCGTGGTCCGGCACGCGTGCCCCAATGGTCAGGATGGTTTCTAGTTCGGCGGATGAGGGGCCGGAGCCGGTCATTTCGCGCGGCTTGACGGAGCGGCGGGTCTTCAGGAAGTCGATGATGTCGGGCACAGGCAGTTCTCACAGATGAGGATGCGCAGAATTCGCAGGAATTGAATGACCGCTTACCACGCGAAAAGGCCCGCCACGAGGCGGGCCTTGCTGATTTAGACGGATTGTGACCGCGCGCATCCGCTTAGCTGACCGTTTTGTGCTCCGGCATCTTGGAGGCGCGGTCCAGCATATCCCGGCCCAGATCCTCCAGCACGGCCCGCGAGGCCAGATAGAGGCTATGGCCACGCTCAGTCTCGAATGCCAGCGCGACCACGTCCGGCCGGTTGGGATCGGCGATCAGCTGATAGGACCGAAGCGGATAGGCTTCGATCTCGATCTCTTCATCGTCGCTCATCGGCTCAGCCCTCCGCCAGTGCGCGCTTCACGTCGGGCGGTGTCGCCTCATCGACCAGTGCGGCGAGGGCTTCCTCGAGCGAACTGACCTTCTGGCCGTCGCTGCCGAGGCGGCGCACCGAGACCTGGCCGGTTTCGGCTTCCTTCTTGCCGACCACGAGCAGGGCAGGGATCTTGGCCAGCGAGTGTTCGCGGACCTTGTAGTTGATCTTTTCGTTGCGCAGATCGATCTCGACGCGGAGGCCAGCCTTTCGCGCGGCCGCGGCGACGACCTTGGCGTATTCATCGCCTTCCGAGGTGATCGTGGTGACCACCACCTGCACCGGCGACAGCCAGAGCGGGAAGTTGCCGGCGAAGTGCTCGATCAGGATACCGATGAAGCGCTCCATCGAACCGCAGATCGCGCGATGCACCATGACCGGCGCCTTCTTCGATCCGTCGGCGTCAATATAGAACGCACCGAAGCGTTCCGGCAGATTGAAGTCGACTTGGGTGGTGCCGCACTGCCAGTCGCGGCCGATGGCGTCGCGCAGCACGTATTCGAACTTCGGTCCGTAGAACGCGCCCTCGCCAGGCGAGATCTCGGTCTTGATGCGGCCGCCGGACTGGCTCTCGATCACCGACAGCACGGTGGCCATCACGCGCTCGGCGTGATCCCACATCTCATCGGTGCCGACGCGCTTCTCCGGCCGCGTCGACAGCTTGACCACGATGTCGCCGAACCCGAAGTCCGAATAGGTCGACAGGATCAGGTCGTTGATCTTGAGACATTCGTCGGCGAGTTGGGCCTCGGTGCAGAACACATGGGCGTCGTCCTGGGTAAAGCCGCGCACGCGCATCAAGCCGTGCATGGCGCCCGATGGCTCATAGCGATGCACCACGCCAAACTCGGCAAGGCGCAGTGGCAGGTCGCGATAGCTCTTCAACCCGTGCTTGAAGATCTGCACATGGCCGGGGCAGTTCATCGGTTTCAATGCGAACCAGCGCTTGTCCTCGGCTTCGTCGCCGGCGGACTGCGCCGCGAACATGTTCTCGCGGTACCATTCCCAGTGACCGGAGGTCTCCCACAGGACCTTGTCGAGGATCTGCGGCGCATTGACTTCGCTGTAGTCGCCATTGAGGCGACGGCGCATATAGGCAATCAGCGCCTGGAAGATGGTCCAGCCCTTGGGGTGCCAGAACACGACGCCCGGACCTTCTTCCTGGAAGTGGAACAGGTCGAGTTCGCGACCCAATTTACGGTGGTCGCGCTTCTCGGCTTCCTCGATCTGTTTCAGATACGCGTCGAGGTCTTCCTGTTTGGCGAAGGCCGTGCCGTAGATTCGCGTCAGCATCGGATTGTTGCTGTCGCCGCGCCAATAGGCGCCGGCCACCTTCATCAGTTTGAAGGCGTTGCCGACCTTGCCGACCGAGGTCATATGCGGGCCGCGGCAGAGGTCGAACCAGTCGCCCTGGTAGTAGATATTGATCGGCTCGTTGCCGGGAATGGCGTCGACCAGCTCGACCTTGAAGGCTTCGCCCTTGTCGCGGAATACCTGCTTGGTCTTTTCGCGATCCCAGACGTCCTTGGTGAACGGTTTGTCGCGCGCGATGATCTCGCGCATTTTCTTCTCGATCGCGCCGAAGTCCTCGGGCGTGAATGGCTCGTTGCGGAAGAAGTCGTAATAGAAACCGTTCTCGATCACCGGACCGATGGTCACCTGGGTGCCCGGCCACAGCGTCTGCACGGCTTCGGCGAGCACGTGCGCCGCGTCATGCCGGATCAGCTCCAGCGCGCGGGGGTCGTCGCGGTTGATGAAATCGATCTTGGCGTCGGCGTCGATCGGATCGGAGAGATCCGAGACGGTGCCGTCCAGCGCCATAGCAACGGTGCGCTTGGCCAGCGACGGCGAGATGCCCTTGGCAATCTCGAAGCCGGTCGTGCCCCTGGCGAATTCGCGCTTGGCGCCGTCAGGGAATGTAACGGTGATGTTGTTGGTTTCGGCGGGGGTGAGGTTGGCGAGGCCGAACTTGAATCCCGAGCCTTCATTCTCAGTCATGTCTTCTCTCCTGTGGCTCACTCCTGCACACGGGCGCAGGTAAGCGGACGAGCGGTATAGCAGCCGATTCGGGCGTTGCAACACCAGTCTGGCTGATCTGATTTGCACGCTTGGCTTGCAGGTTTGACTTGCATGCAGTTGCATCCATAAGATGCGATATCTTGACAGTCTCCCGCCCTTACGCCCCCACCGCACTCATGATCGGCAATTTCGTCACCGGCATCGGCCTGCTGGGGCCGACGGCGATGCTGGGTGAATTGTCGGCCGGCCTCGGCGTCACCATCCGCGAGGCAGGACTGCTCATCACCTTCGGCGCAGTGATGCTGTGCATCTGCTCGCCGCTGATGTCGTGGCTGACCAGCCGGATCGAGCGGCGGCACATGTTGATCGGCGTCATCGCGGTCGTGGCCGTGTGCAATCTCGCTTCGGCCCTTGCGCCCAACTATGCGGTGCTGCTCGCTATCCGCCTGGTGATGTGCATCGCTGCGGCACCGTATACTCCGCAGGCGGCAGGCGTGGTCGGCATGCTGGTGCCGCCGGAGAAGCGGGGTAGCAGCGTTGCTTATGTCTTTCTCGGCTGGACCCTCGCCGCTGCGGTCGGTCTGCCGCTGGTGACGTTCATCGCCAGCCGCTTCGGTTGGCGCGAGGTCTATGGCTGCGTCGGCGTAATGAGTTGCATCAGTCTCGTGTTGCTGGTGTGGCGGATTCCGCGCGGGCTGTTCGGCGCCACCGTCGATCTCAGCACATGGTCGTCGCTGGCGCGCAACCGGCTCGTGCTGTTGTTGCTGTCGATCACCATGCTGCAGATCGCCGGGCAGTTCTCGATCTTCACCTTCATGGCGCCGCTGCTCGAACGTCTCGCGGGCGCAGGGCACGATGCGGCGGCATCCGTCTTCGCGATCTACGGCGTCTGTGGTTTTCTCGGCATCATGACGGCGACGCGGATCGTCGATAGCTGGGGGCCGCTGAGAACCTCCATTCTATCGACATCGCTGGTGTTGGCCGGCATGACGGTCTGGACACTCGGCGCAGGCCATCTGCCCGTGATGGCGCTCGGCGTCGCGATCTGGGGGCTCGGCTTCGGCGCCATCACGTCGATGCAGCAGGTCCGCTTGATCATGGCGGCACCGTCGGCCGGTGCGGCGTCGGTCTCGCTCAATACATCGATGCTCTATGTCGGCCAGGCGATTGGATCGGGCATCGGTGGCGCGCTGTTCGCCGGCGGATACTTCCACGCGTCGGGGTTTGTCGCGATGGGTTTCCTGACGACGGCACTGGTGGCCATCGCGTTCAGCCGTAAAATGTCGGGACGTGTCGCTTAGTCGCAGATGCGGGTCAGTTGCGCCTTGAACGGCACGCCGGGCAATTGCAGCGCACTGCCTTCGAAATCGAGCAGGTCGCCATTGACGCGACCGGTCAATGCCAGTGTGACACCTTCAAAGCCGAACACCGACTTGAAGCTTTGATCCGGGTTGTAGCGTTTCGATGACACCTTGACAGAGATGGTCTCGCCTCTGTTTTGATAGTTGCCCATGAAGGCGAAAGCGGAGTTGCCGCCGCGCAGCTTTCCGCCGATTGCATAGACAACGCCGGTCCCGGTGCCATGAATAGTATGAAAATGTACTTCGTATAGGCCGTCTTCCACCTGAGTGCCCCGGGCAATGATGTTAAGTGAAGATGAATTTGGCGAGATGAAGTGGCGGCACCCTATGGTATCAAATGTTATTCAACAATCCCACCAGTAGGCATTTTGTAAAAATAGCTTTGATAATTTGAGGTTCGGCGTGCCGCGACATATCCGCCAACTGTTCTCCGCATGCCTTGCTACATTAACAGTCAGTGTGCTGATGAGCGGCTGTGCATGGCTGCCGCCGCAAGCCTGTCTGCCGCCGTCGCGCATCATGGTGTCTGCGGAGATGATCTTCGGCCGCAACATTGGCGATCGGCCTGGTATCAGCGAATCTGCATTTGCAAATTTCGTCGCAAGGGAAATCACACCCCGCTTTCCCGATGGTCTCACCGTCATCGATGGAGACGGGCAGTGGCGCGACGGCGTGCGTAATGTTGATGTCCGCGAAAGGGCAAAGGTCGTTCTGATCACTTTCGCCGACGACGCTCAGAAACGTGCCGACCTCGTTGCCATCGCGGAAAGCTATAAGCGGCAGTTCAGTCAGGAGTCGGTGCTCACGAAGGTCGGCAATGTCTGCGTAAGTTTCTAATTTGCGCTGTCATTGACACCGCGCCAGCGCGCGTAGCGCCACGGTGTATACCAACGGGCATCGGGCGACAGCTTGGCCGGCACGTTATCGATACCCGAAGTGCCCCATGGCTGGCAGCGGAGCAGCCGGGCCAGTGTCATCCAGCCGCCGGCCCACAATCCGTAGCGCTCGATCGCTTCGTCGCCATAGACCGAACAGGTTGGCAGGTGCCGGCAATTGTAGCCGACGAGCGGAGACAGCGTGTGGCGGTATATCCAGATCATGCCGCGACCGGCATTGCGCGGCAGCCGTTGAATAGTACCGACGCAGTTCGGGCACATGGATGAATGTTTCATGGTCGGATTGCTATCAGATCAGCCGGGTTTTGCCCGGTTCCTTTGCATGGAACCCATCTACTTATGCATTGGAGACACACCTGCCAATTTATTGCATGCAGTGCAGCAAAAGTAACTGGACGCTGCGGCGAAGCTCGTTAGGTTTTCACGTAACGCCCGTGTGACAGAATCATGAGCGTTGTTTGGGGCCGTTGCCATTGCTCATGAGAGTGCGGGGAAGGAACCGACTTGGGACGTATGAGGTCGCTTCGATCAGGTAGTTCGGCGCTGTTTCGCGCCGCGGCCTTTTGCATCGTTCTTCCCGGACTCGCGGCCGGCCTGCTGGCTTCGGTCGCGACGTCTGCCCAAGCTGCAGCCGTTCTCGAAGAACGCAAACTCCCGATGCGCTTCACCTGGGTTGCCTGCGAGCCGAATTGCCGTGGCTGGATCGGCGCGGTGGGGATTGTCACCGGCGACACCGTCAGGGATTTCGACGAGTTTTCCAAAGGCCGCGATCTGACTGACGCGACAGTGGTGCTGGATTCCAGCGGCGGCTCGGTCAATGACGCCATCACCATGGGCCGGCGCTGGCGCAAGCTTGGTCTGCGCACCACAGTCGGTATCACGGTCGACCTGCAATCATCCTCGGGCGTCATGAAGCCGGCGGTCGTGCCGCAGGCTTATTGCGAATCCATGTGCGTGTTCCTGCTGCTGGCGGGCAAGACCCGCTATGTGGCCGAGGAATCCCTTGTGCGCGTCCATCAGATCTGGATGGGCGACCGCGCCGACGACCCGAAGGCTGCGAGCTATACGGCAAATGACCTGATGATCGTCGAGCGGGATATCGGCCGTCTCGCCAAATACACTTTCGACATGGGAGGCACGGGTGATCTCTTGTCATTGTCGCTCAGCGTGCCGCCGTGGGACGATCTGCATCGGCTTACGGAAGCCGAGTTGAAGCTGACCAATCTGGTCACCAGCCATAGTGTCGGTGATGTGTTGCCCGAGCCTCGCGAGCAGGAGGCGCCGGTTGCATCACTGGTGCCGAAGTCGGTACAGGATCGTTTCGTGAGCGGGCCAGAGAATGAAAACACCCCGGTCGCTTCGGCGCCGGTCGTGTCTTCGACGAAGTCAACCAAGACGGCCGAGGCCTCGGTGCCGACTGGCGGCGTCGCATCGGCACCGTCGGGGAAATAGCCGCGCTGGCGTTATGCCGGCGTCGGGTGACTGGCTCCGGCGTTTGACTTGGCTTCAATCTGCCCGATGGCGTCCACGACCGCATCGAATGTGAGAAGCGTCGAGGCGTGGCGCGCCTTGTAGTCGCGCACCGGTTCGAGCAGGGCGATATCTGCCCACTTTCCGTCCGATGGCGGTGCGCCGTTTTCCTTCAGCATCTTGCGCACGGTCTCGCGCAGCGCACGCAATTCTTCCGCAGTCGAGCCCACCACATGACGCGCCATGATCGACGACGAGGCTTGGCCAAGCGCGCAAGCCTTCACGTCATGGGCGAAGTCGGTGACCACATCGGCATCCATCATGAGATCGATCTTGACGGTCGATCCGCAAAGCTTGGAATGGGCGGTGGCTGACGCATCGGGGGCAGGGAGGCGGCCCAGCCGGGGAATGTTACCGGCGAGCTCGATGATGCGCTTGTTATAGATGTCGTTCAGCATCTGGTTCGGACCTTAACTGTGCCATCGGTCACCGGGATCACGTCTTTGGCGCGCGAGGAACTGGACTCTATATAGCGTCCATTCCATGAAATAAAAGATCAGCAGTTTCAATGGTCTGTGAGCAGTTATGTTTTCGGCGACGCACGGATTTTGCACGTCGCAGCCGTCCCCGTCATGTAGGGACACTCTAGCGATCGCCCAACATCTTCAGAAAGAAGGTACGCCGATCGGATCACATGCGATCCGTGATGGGAACAGATCCAAAGGCTGGATGCCTTCGATCAGCCGGCGCTCGTCCTTGGGACGGACAAAAAAGAATCTCGGATCCCTCCGCGCCGCTTAATCGCTTCCGCGGCTGACGTCGCGCCGAGCCTGCGCGCGCTTGTTCGCCTGCGACACCCTCCCAATCCGTGAAGGCGGAATCTTGATATTCCGGCGCCGGCTCGGGATGGAGCGCATTCCTTCACCAGGGCGAAGATC
Source organism: Tardiphaga sp. 37S4 (assembly GCF_021044645.1). Classification (NCBI taxonomy): domain Bacteria; kingdom Pseudomonadati; phylum Pseudomonadota; class Alphaproteobacteria; order Hyphomicrobiales; family Nitrobacteraceae; genus Tardiphaga; species Tardiphaga sp. 37S4. The sequence goes on from NZ_CP088008.1 coordinate 1,618,469, forward strand.
ATTTTGAGGTCGAGAGAATTGCTGTGCCCGTCGCAGGGCCAATGCGCGCCTGGCGGCCTCTCCGAGTTCCTTTTTTGCTTCGAAGTTCTGCAGGCGCTTCAGCTCCTTGCTAACGCGTTTTATAGCAGCGACGAAGACTTGCTTGCGCTGAGTTGCATGCTCGGCTGTTCCCGAAAAGCTGCTGCCCCTCGGCTCGGCTTTTCCTCTTGCTTCGCGCTGTCGATGCCGCGCTAGGGTGTGCTCCTTGCCATGAAAATCCCGTAGCCTCGAACGAAGGCTCTCCAGCTTGTCGCGCGTTAATTCGCCGATGGCGGGATGATGAGTAGCAAGAACGATTTCTTGCTCGTCGTGTTTCAGAATGCTGATTTCATACTTGCAGGATGCCGCCATCGCCTTTTCCTCCAACCGATGCCTGGGTTACGGATCGTTCGCGCTGTTTCTCGCACCTCCCTCCGAACCAGCGTCCTCCAAAAGAGTCGCGCGGGGAGCTGTTTGACGCGATGCGCGCTGCCAAGATTGTTCCTCCGTGCACTTCTGAAGTATCGGGTCATCACCCTAGGCTCACATGGGAACCGCCCGCATTGCCCTTGAATGGCGTGCTGGGAATAATAGGAAAAAGACCAACGATTTAAATGTGATGAGTGGGTAGCCTGATGGCTGGCAACAGTCGTAATGGTCCACTATATAGGGCGGAGCCCGGCCAACAGAGCGCCGGGCGTTCTCCAGATCGCCGGAATTTGAGAATTCAGTTCGGCGGCCTCGGTGTTATTGTCGCGAGACGATGTTTTATTGACGGACTCAGGCGTCCGGCGGCCTTGCCGCCCCGTCTGCCCGGTGACACTCCGGCCTCCCGTGGGGCCGGTCGAACGGAGTAAAGATGGACGCTGTGATCAAGCCGCTTCGCGGCAAATCCCCGGATGGCAAGCCGACCGAGAGCAAAGTGCAGGAATTCCGGCCGGCGGAGCTCGATCCCGCCGAATTTCTGGCTGCGGCGGTAAATCCCGACCAGCTGCGGCCCTCGCGCGCCGAGGCGGAGCAGGCCGTGCAGACGCTGCTCGCCTATATCGGCGAGAATCCGCAGCGCGAAGGCCTCATGGACACCCCGCGCCGCGTGGTCGAGGCCTATGACGAGCTGTTCCAGGGCTATCATCAGTGCCCGGCCGAGGTTCTGAATCGAACCTTCGGCGAGACCGCGGGCTATGACGATTTCGTGCTAATCCGCGACATGGCCTTCGTCTCCCATTGCGAGCATCACATGATGCCGTTCTACGGCAAGGCGCATATTGCCTATACGCCGGTGGAGCGCGTCGTCGGTCTCTCCAAGCTGGCGCGTCTCGTGGATATCTTTGGCCATCGGCTGCAGACCCAGGAGCATCTGACCGCGCAGCTTGCTGCTGCGGTCGATGAAGTGCTGAAGCCGCGCGGCGTTGCGGTGATGGTCGAGGCCGAGCACACCTGCATGTCGGCCCGCGGTATCCGCAAGGAAGGCTCACGCACTTTCACCACGCGTTTCACCGGCAATTTCCGCGACAATCCTGCCGAGCAGGCGCGGTTCATGTCGATGATCCAGTCCATGTCGCGCTAAACCCACGTCGCGCTGATCGCGCGACGATCGTGATTTGCTGCTAGAGTATCGGGCGCATCAGGCGCCCGATTTTCGTTTGACGACCACAGCGAGAGATTTTCCCGTGTCCAATACATCGCACGCGCACAGCCATGATCTCGAAGAAGGCCTCGTGCTCACGCCGAAATTCGACGCTGCCGGTCTCGTTACCGTCGTGACGACCGACGTGGCGAATGGCGACGTGTTGATGGTGGCGCATATGAATGAAGAGGCGCTGCGCAACACTATCGAAACCGGCGATGCCTGGTATTACAGCCGTTCGCGCAAGGCGCTATGGCGCAAGGGCGAGAGCTCGGGCAAGACCCAGCGCGTGGTCGAGATGCGGATGGATTGCGACCAGGATGCGATCTGGATCAAGGTCGAGCAGATCGGCGGAGCCGCCTGCCACACCGGCCGTCGCTCATGCTTCTACCGCGCGATCACCAAGGGCGAGGGCGGGGCAGCGAAGGTCTCGTTCATCGATGCGGACAAGGTGTTCGATCCGGCGTCGGTCTACGGAAGCTGAACTGGCTCCGATCTTGGGTTACGCCAGCCGGCTTGCGAAATCCTGCCGGGATTTGGCGGCGTTGATGCCGGTTGGATCGGCGATCATGTCCATGTAATCGACGGCCGCCGACCTGAGCTTGCCGTCCTTCATGGTCATCACGCCAGACAGGGTCTGGATGTTCATCGAACGGAGATTGTAGTTCTTCCAGGCTTCCGCCTGTTTCGCTTCGCTATTGGTCGATTTTTTCTGCTCGTTATAGAGATCGAGCGAAGCTTGCGCGGCCTTCAGGGCATTCAGGCCCGAGACTTCCTTCATCTCCTTGGCAAGCGCCGGATCGTCGCTGAACATCTTCTCGATCTTGGCCTTCCAGGGGCCTTCGGCAGTCACGTTGCCGAATTTGTCGACCTTCATATGCGTCGCATATTCCGGCGGGATGTTCATTTTCTCGAACGCTTTGGAGAGGCGGTCGGCCAGGGCGTCGGTCCGCTTCGTCAGCATTTCGTCGAATGTATCGGTGAGTCCCTCGGTCGCGGCCTGATCGGCCTTGGCCTTTTCGATAATCGCCTTGGCGCGGTCTGACAGCGATACGAAGGCGGCAGGGGCTGCCGGCGCAGATGCGGGCTTGTCGGATGAGACGGATGGCTTGGCGGGCGCAACGGCGGCGGGGGCCGCTTTGTCCCACGGTTGGGTCGACGTCGAATGCGCGTTTGCGACCGCAACCATCGTGAGCTCCATTTCCGCTGCCGACGGGAGCGAATCTCCGTCAGACACATACGGAAACACCCTCGCGTTAATGCTCTGTAAAATATGCAACCACGGATGGAGGTGTTGGGCGCCAAAACCGCCTTAGCGTTTCGTTAACCATGAATGTCCCACTGTGTCCGCGGCTTCCGCACGGCTGGCAGGGCGCGATTCCCGGTAGTCATTTCGCGGCAGCGGGGCACCACACTATGGCGGTCGACGCGACCAACCTCGCATCAGCACTCTCGTCAACGCGCAGTCAGGTGACCGGCGCGATCAAGAATGCTGCCGGCATCACGGGCACGAGCTTCGAATATCTGCTCGCCACCGCCAAGATGGAATCCAATTTCAATCCCTCGGCCACGGCTTCGACATCCTCGGCCAAGGGCCTGTTCCAGTTCATCGAGCAGACCTGGCTCGGCACCGTGAAGGAAGCCGGCACGCAGCTCGGCTACGGCAAATATGCCGACGCCATCACCAAGTCGCCGTCGGGAAGTTATTCGGTGAGCGATCCGGCTGCGAAGGCCGAGATCCTGAAACTGCGTGACGATCCCGTCGCGAGTTCAGCGATGGCCGGCGTGCTGACGCAGTCCAACAGTTTCAAGCTCACTGGCGAGATCGGGCGCCGTCCCAGCGACTCCGAACTATACATGGCGCATTTCATGGGCGTCAGTGGTGCATCGAAGCTGATCAACAATGCGGCGAACAATCCGAGCGCATCGGGCGCTGCGCTATTCCCGAATGCCGCCGCAGCGAACCGGCCAATCTTCTACGATCAGAGCGGCAGCGCGCGCAGCGTGTCTCAGGTCTATTCGGTGCTGTCGGCGCGCTATGACAGTGCTGCGAATTCCACGGCGACGCGGACGGCGATGGCATCCGCAGGCGTGGTGACGGCGCAGGCGGTCTCGCCACTGACGCCTGCCAGCAATGCGACTTTCCTGTCGCGCTTCCCGGATCTGAGCACCGCGCAGGTCGCAAGCTTTGCGTCCGATCAGTCATCGACGGCCGTGCAGGAACAGCCGATTTTCCGGTCGCTGTTCCAGGGCGGCGATCGTGCGCAACCTGTGTCGCCGGCCGTGCAGGAATTGTGGGGCAACCGCACGTCACTGACGTCCACGTCGCTGCCGAAGGCACCTGAAGTCGGCGTGCCCAAGCCGCTCGATCTGTTCAGCGATCGCGCCGGGACTTTTAGTAGTTAGCTCCGTCCCCTCATGGTGAGGAGGCGCGCAGCGCCGTCTCGAACCATGAGCTGTTGGCAGGCATCGCCGCTAGCGGCCATCCTTCGAGACGCGCGCAAGGGCGCGCTCCTCAGGATGAGGGCGGAGTGTGTGATATTCACCGGGAGCCACAGATTTCCCCGCGTGTCCGATCCCTTAATAAAACCTCAACAAACCCATAAGCTTATGGTGAACCGTTTGTTAAGTGGGATGGTTTATTTTCTCTGACAGTGGCATCGCGTTTCGGTGTTGATCTTGTTGCGTAGGCTGGCAGAACCATGATTGTTCGGCAGTTCATCAGTTGGGTACGGACCGCTCCAGCCAGCGAGCGGGCAGAGGCAACGCGCTCTTTGGCGCGGGCCTGGATTTTTTCTGATCTTTCAGACGACGACCGTGCCGCCGCCGAAGGCGCGCTGCTGATGCTGCTCGATGACGCATCGCCGCTGGTGCGCCAGGCCATGGCGCAGGTTTTTGCCCGCGCGCCGTCGGCGCCCCCGGCCATCGTGCAGGCGCTGTCGGTGGATCAGCCCTGTGTGTCGCTGCCGGTGCTCGAACATTCGCCGCTGCTGATCGATGCCGATCTGGTCGACATCGTCGCGACGGGGAACAGCGAACTGCAATGCGCGGTCGCGCGCCGCATCAATCTGCCGATCTCGATCTGCGCCGCCATTGCCGAAGTCGGCTCTGCCGCGGCTGCGCTCGAACTGATTGAAAATCCGTATGCCGAACTGGCGCAATTCTCCTGGGACCGTATCGTCGAGCGTCACGGTCATCTCGCCGCCATCCGCGAAGCGATGCTAGCCCTTGGCGACCTGCCAGCCACGACGCGCCTCGCACTGGTGGCCAAGCTCTCCGAAACGCTGACCCGCTTCGTCGTTGCACGCAACTGGCTGTCGCCGGATCGTGCCGAGCGCGTTGCCGACGAGGCGATGGCGCGCTCCACGGTCAACATTGCCTCGCGTTCGCGCGGCGACGAGATGCGCGATCTCGTCCATCACTTGCGCGAAGCCGGGCAACTGACCGTCGGCCTGATCCTCCGCGCCCTGCTGTCGGGCAATCTCGACCTGTTCGACCAGGCGCTGGTGGAGCTGTCCGGCCTGCCGCAGAGCCGCGTGGCCGCGCTGGTCTATGACGGCGTCGGTGCCGGGCTGAACGCATTGCTTGCCCGCGCAGGTCTGCCGGAGTCGACATTCCCTGCCTTCCGCGCCGCGCTGGCTGCGCGCAATGAAATCGGTTTCATCGGCTCTGTCGGCGGCGCCGTGCGGCTGCGTCGTCGCATGGTCGAGCGGGTGTTGACGGTGTGCGAGACCGATGAGGCGGCGTCCGAGCCGCTGTTGATCCTGCTGCGGCGCTTCGCGACGGAATCGGCCCGCGAGGAAGCGCGGGTGTTCTGCGATGAACTGGCCGAACAGGCGAATGCGCGCGACGAGTATCAGCTGATCGCGGCGTAAGTATCCAAAATCGCCATGAAGCCGTAGGATGGGTAGAGCGTCTTCGCGAAACCCATCATCTTCTGGAATTGCTGTGATGGGTTTCGCTGCGCTCTACCTATCCTACGAAAGCAGCTATTCCTTCGGAACGATGCTCGGCGCCGAGATCATCTCAAGATGGTCCGGCCGATCCCGATTGACCAGCGTCAGATAGTCATCCGCAACGGCACGCAGGCGGGCGCTGAGTTCGTTGGCTACGCCGGCCTTCTCGATGGTGTTGTGTTCGCGCACGATGGCCTGGATCGCATCGATATGGTGCTGGATCAGATCCGCCGGCACCGCATCGAGATCGGGGGCGTGTTCGAGAATCCGGCACAGGCTTTCGGCGGCGACGCCAGCGGCAGGAAAGCCGAAGGTCGAGGCGTCGCCCTTGATGTCGTGAGCGGCGCGAAACAGCTCGCCGCGGGTGTGCGTATCGAAGCCCTTCTTCAGGATCGCGGCATGTGCTGCGGCAAGGCGGTCGCATTCGCTGCGCATCCAGGTCTTGAACTCGCCGGAGAGATTGGCCAGCGCCTGTTCGGCGCGCGCCACGGGATCGTCGAGCTCGCGATCGATGACACGGCGGATCGCGTGCTTCAGCGTGTTCGGCGGCGTGATGACCTGGTGATCGGCGAAAGCCTGCACCTTCGGCGGCGCCGGCGCTTTGTTCTTGGCCATGGTCGTTTCTCCGAACATTGCGCTAGCCAGTGACACGGGCTTTATCCAGCAGCGATGGCTGCTGCAGAACCTCGGCTTCACCGCCATTGCGGCGTTCCGGTCCGATATAGGCGACGGTGGTGTTGCGGCGGCGGTCGGGCCCGAAATAGTTCTTCGTCTTGATGAAGGGGCGGGGATGCGCGACCACGCTCATGATGCGCAGATAGAGACCCTTGGCCGAAATCGGCTTGGCCAGAAATTCGGTGACGCCGGCATCGCGCGCCATGGTGATGCGGCGTTTCTCGGAATGTCCGGTCAGCATAATGATCGGCGCGTAGGGATTGCCCTTGGAGTCCGGCTGCCGGATCATCTGCGCCAGTTCCAGCCCGTCGAAAATCGGCATCGCCCAGTCGGCGATCACGATGTCCGGCACATAGTGGCTGTACATTTCTAGCGCCGTGGCGCCGTCCTCGGCTTCATAGACTTCGCGGGCGCCGAACGAATGCAGCAGCGTGCGCAGGATGCGGCGCATGTGCGGATTGTCGTCGCAGACCAGAAAACGCAGCTTGTTGAAGTCGATACGGAACATGATGCGGCTCGAACCGGGCTGGGACCGTTACCCGACGTTAACCATACCGCGCTGCGTCTTAACGAATAGTTGAGGCACTGCAGGAGCCCAGTCCGCTATGAGGACGTCCCAAGTCGACGCGATATTCCAAGAATCGCGTCCGCGGTCTCTGCGGGGCGGAGCATGGGATGCAAATGCGTGCCATTTAGCCTCGTAACTGGCCAGGCGCGTCGCTGAGCTTCTGCGGCTGCATGATCGTAAATTGTTGAAGTCTGGATGAAGCCGGCAGGCACATGATCCCAGCGCGGGAGTTCGATCGTGTCATCGAACCAATCGACGTGCATTTTGGGAAGTTCACTTTCGAATTGCGCGAAGGCTACGGGATCTCTGGCCAAGATATCAATGCCAACCAGAGATGCGCGACGGGCATCCCCAAAAAACCATTGTGACCAAATCGGAAGCGTCCCGTCGGCACCGGCGAGGCTTTTCACGTGGTCGTGCAAGGCGGGTCTGACGGGTGAGGCTGCGCCATGCGATGGGGGCACATCGCCATCGAAAATGATGACGCCACGCATGGGCAGCCTGGTCGCCAGATCGACAGCAAGATGACTTGCAGAACTATGTCCCACCACAATCAGTTGGTTGCTCGGCACGATATGATCGAGAAGACTTTGGGTCCATGCGCTCCATGCAGGTGGCGAGGCATGGTAAGCCAATATGTCCGGTACTTGGACATGGCATCCTGCCCCCCGCAGATGTTCGGCCGTCGACTCCCAACTTGATCCTCGGACCAAGGGGCCTGCCACAAGGACGAAATCGAACGGCATAAGTCCCTCGGCGGTATTAGTTGGATGAATTCTAGTATCCGAACTGTTCGCTCAGGATACGTTCTTCCAGGCTGTGGCCGGGGTCGAACATCATGCGCATCGAGATCGACCTGTCGGAGATGATTTCGACCCGCCGGACGTCGCGGGCTTCCTCGTTGTCGGCGACGGCGGCCACCGGGCGCTTTTCGCCTTCCAGCACCTCGATTGCGACGATCGCCGTATTGGGAAGCAGCGCGCCGCGCCAGCGCCGCGGGCGGAACGCGCTGATCGGTGTCAGCGCCAGCAGCGCGGCATTGATCGGCAGGATCGGACCCTGCGCCGACAGGTTATAGGCGGTCGAGCCGGCCGGCGTAGCCACGAGGATGCCATCGGCGGCAAGTTCGGCCATCCGTTCGCGTTCATCGATGAGGATGCGCAGGCGCGCCAGTTGATGCGTCTGGCGAAACAGCGAGACCTCGTTGATGGCGTGATGGATGTGTACGCCGCCATGGACGTCCGTGGCGCGCATCAGCAGCGGGTTGATCAACGTCTCGCGCGCCGCAGCGAGGCGCGCATGCAGATCAAGCGTTGAGAACTCGTTCATCAGGAAACCGACGGTGCCGCGATGCATGCCGTAGATCGGTTTGCCCGTGCGCATGAAGTCGTGCAGCGTCTTCAGCATCAACCCGTCGCCGCCGAGGGCTACGATGATATCGGCGGTTTCCGGATCGGCATTGCCATAGAGCTGCGTCAGCTGGTCGAGCGCTGCCTGCGCTTCACCGCTGGTACTGGCCACGAAGGCGATCCGGTCATAGCGCTTGGACGGGTTCATCAGGGGATCGCCGGCTCATGCTGCGTGATTGCGCGGGGTCGTCTAGCCGACCTCGCTGGGGCTTGTCGAGCGAAAGGATAGCAGGTCTTTGAGACGGCCGGGCTGCAGGGAGCGCCGCATCGTTAACGGGGCGAGCGGCGCCCGGTTGCTCCATATTTGCGGGTCAGCTCCTCCGCGACCGCCTTTTCGGGCCTCAATTTGCTGCCGGCGAGCCAAACCTCGGTCACTTTCCCGGTCTTGCCACGGACCCTCCGGACTGCTTCCCCATAACTGGAATAACCCGCGGCCGCGGCGATCGTGCCCTTGTCCTTGCCGGTCACCTCGATCTCTGCGACGTCCATGAAGGGATTGATCGCCTGAGGCGTGGCGACCAGCACCCGGTCTCCGATGGGCACCAGATCAAACGCGCTCCCTGAGGTCCACATGCGTCCCGTCCAGTCGCGGACGCGCTTCTGCGGCGCGCCGCGCCGGGCGAATGCGCGCAGGATATGCATGGCGCCATCAACCCAGATGGGCGCCCAGCCGTCGGTGGCATTGGTGAAAACCGAGATCGTCAGCTCGCAGGCCGGGATCACGGCGGTGCGCGAGATATAGCCATGAAATCCGCCATTGTGTCCGAACCAGTCCCAGCCGGCGGTGGTGCCGTTCATGGTGCCGAGGCCGTAATAGCTCTCGATAGTTGCGTGCGGATTGCGCCAGTGCCGCCGCGTCATCTCACGCCGGCCCGCCGCAGACAGCACGCTGTGCTTTGCATTGGGTGCAAGCTGCGCGAAGAAGCGCGCGACGTCGGCTGCGGTGCTGACGAAGCCCGCAGCAGGCGTGATGGCGTGGCACGGCGTGTCGCCGGGAATGACCAGACGGCGGTCGAGCGGAAGCCGCGGCGTATGACCTTGCGCGAGGGGCGCGCCCTTTGCCAGCGGCATGTCGGGCTGGGTCTCGCGCAGGCCGACGGCATCAATGATCTCGCGCCTGATCCAGTCGCGATAGGGCTCGCCGGTGACAGCTTCGATGACGAGGCCGAGCAGGCCAAAGCCATGGTTGGAATATTTCAGCCGCGTGCCGGGCGCAATCGCGGGCGGTTGCTGCAGCTCGGACAATAGCTCCTTCTTGTCGAGATAGGGGCGGCTGTCGATGAACTGCCCGGCATCGACGCCGTCGCGCGTGAGGCCGGCGCTATGCGACAGTAATTGTCCGATAGTCGTTGCAGCGACCTGCGGATGCAGGGCTTTCACATGGTCGCCAACGGGATCGTCGAGGCGCAATTTGCGTTGCTCGCGGAGCTTCATCAGTCCGGCAGATGTGAAGCTTTTCGAATGCGAGGCGATCCGGAAGCGATGCCGCGGCGTCAGCTTCTCGCCGGTCGCGAGGTCGGCATGACCGAAGGCATATTCAGCGACGATCTTGCCGCGATGCGCGATGGCCACGAGGCAGCCGGGTTGCTGCGTCGTTGCCATCTGGAATGAGAGCCAGTCGTGGATGTAGTCGAGTGCGGGCTTCAGCCAGGGATCCATCAGAGGTCTCAATGTGAGGAGAGCGTCCCAGCCGCGAATATGAGCTGATCTCTCAGCCATAACAAAGCCGGCACAATCCGAAGGATTGCACCGGCTGACTGATCCGCGAATGGGATCAGTAGGTGGGACCGGAGCCGGGCGCCTTTTCCAGCGCAGCAGCGAGCGATTTATATTCGGCGGAGTCCTTGCCGCTCAGCGAAGCAATCTTGTTGAGATGATACTGCGCCTGATCGCGGTTGCCCTGTTCGACCTGCCACAAGCCGTAATACTGCCAGGTGCGGACATGGGCGGGGTCCGCCTTCAGCGCGCGCTCGTACCAGATCTGCGAGACCTTGTAGTCGCCGAGCTTGCGATAGGAGTAGCCGATCAGATTGGCGACATCGGCGCGGTCGTCCTGGCCGAGCGCCTTGAGCTGCGCAATGGCGGCCGTGTAGTCCTGCTTGTCATAGACCGTGGCATAGGCCGCACGATAGTCGGCGAGGAACGCGGCATTCTCGCTGTTCGGATTCCTGGTCTCGGTTTTCTTCTTCTTGTCCTTGGTGCCCTTGGTGTCGGACGCCGGCGGTGCGGAAGGCGTATCGCCGCCTGCGGCATAGGCCGAGGTCATGAAGGGCGTGGCGGCAACGGCCACGGAAAACATTGCCAGCGTCGTCAGCCTGATCGCGAGGTGGGTCATGCAGCGCTCCTGTTTGCAACAGCAATAATCTGACACGGAAGTCTCAGGTTGTGAACACCGGACGTGGGTGTTCATTCCCGCTTGTGCCGACGTGGGGAGCAGACTTGTGGCAGCAGACTTGGGGCAGGACGCCTGACCCAGCGATCATGACGAGGATGTCACCGAGATGAACGAAGCCTGTCCGGCTTCCTCAGAGTGGGTTCAGCGCAGCGTCGCTAGTCTGACTGCATTGATCGACAAGCCCGGCCAACCGACCGGTCAACTTCGTGATCGAGACCGACAGGAGACGACCATGTTGAAGAAAATTTCCACCGCGTTGATCGTAGTTTCCATGCTTGCCGCTCCCGCGATGGCTGCCGGTATCGCCAAGACCACGCCGGCGCCGATCACCAAGCCGGTGACGTCGGCCGATAACAAGGTGCAGGCCAAGCCCGGCGTGCTGAACGCAAATGCGAAAATGGTCCGCCATCATCACCGCCATGCCCGTCCTCATCATCGCTTCCACAAGAAGATGAGCGTTCACAAAGTTCACAAGCACACCGCCATCCAGACCACAGTCGTGCACAAGCGCGGCTGAGGGGGCTCCGCGGTCGCGGCCTCATATTGCCCAGCCGCGATCGCGGAGTTTCAACGGCCGGCCTGCTGTACCTATCCCCTGGGATGCATAACATCCCTGAGGTGCAGCAGGCCGGTTCGTTTGCGCGGGTCCGTCACCGAGATGCGAATTCCAATTCCGGAGCGAACCGTCTAGGAGAGGCATGACGGGGATATGCCTACGCAAGCGAGACGGCACGACGGATGAGACGACATTTGGGGATATCTTCGAGACGGGCAGCAGCGGTGCTGTTGCCGCTGTGGCTTGCAGCATGCGGAGGAGGCGGCGCCGGTGGCATCAGCTTCACGGATGATCAGGGCGTGGCCGCGCAGCCATTTCCGACCAATTATCGCGTGGACCTTCTGGCGTTCTTCAAGACCTATTTGAACAATCCGGTCGGCGTTCGTGACGCCATGATGGCGGAGCCGGTGCAACGCACCGTTGGCGGGCGCCTGCGCTATGTCAGTTGCGTGCGCTATACGGCGAAGGATTTCGACGGCAGATACACCGCGCCGCAGGAGCGGGCGGTATCCTATGTCGACAAGCGCCTCGATCGCATTGTCGAGAATGTCACTGAGGCCTGTGCCGGCGCCACCTACGCGCCGTTCCCCGAAATGGAAAAGATGACGCGGTAGCGCGTTGTTGGCAGCTCTTTAGGTCTGCTGTCGGTGCTCGATGCGAGCACGATCAATGTCGACGTTGGCGCCCTCAACTGACCGCAACGTCGCCACGAGATTGCCGCAGCCCGGCGTGGGTATCTGGACACTGAAAAACCCGATCAAGTTCGTGTGAGCATTGAACCAAAAGCCATTTCGCTCCGCCTGAAAATGAATAAATCCAAAAGTGTTGCTGCTTTGTCGCAGTCGGCAAACATCGATGTGGCAACGCCTGCCGTGAAGCAACCAAACTGCCGCCACGTTGTTTTTCGATGGTCATTACGCAACACAGGGGAACAACCATGAAGAAGCTTTTGCTCAGCGCGTCGGCCATCGTTGCCGTGGCCGCGATCTCGTCTTCAGCCTTCGCTGCCGACCTTCCGGCGCGGACCTATACCAAGGCCCCGGCCTATACGGCGCCGGCTTTGGTCTACAATTGGACCGGTTTCTACATCGGCGGCCATCTCGGCGGCGCCTTCGGTGACGGCAACAGCCTCGTCGGCGATAGCGGCCGGTTCATGGGCGGTGTGCAGGGCGGTTTCGACTATCAGTTCGCCACCAACTGGGTGGTCGGTGTCGAAGCCCAGTACAGCTGGCTGGCGAGCAGCAATACCAGCCTCGTCTTCCCGAATGGCACGACCATTACGGGCGGCGGTAACGATCAGCTCGGCTCGGTCACCGGTCGTCTCGGTTACACCTGGGGTCCGGCACTGCTCTACGCCAAGGGCGGTTACGCCTGGAAGGATAACAACAACCTGACCATCGCCGCTGTGGCTCCCGCGGTTGCTGTGATCGATGGCAACAAGAAGGACGGCTATACGGTCGGTGGCGGTCTCGAATACATGTTCTCGCCGAACTGGTCGGGCAAGGTCGAATATCAGTACTATAACTTCGGCAACACCACGATCACCTCGACGGCCATTCCCGGCGGCTCGACGAGCTTCAACAACGACGAGCACACCATAAAGGCCGGCCTGAACTATCGCTTCGGCTGGGGCGGCCCGGTGGTCGCCAAGTACTGAGCAAGTACGACATCGATTCGATCTTTGACGGAAAGGCCGGCATCACGCCGGCCTTTTTCTGTGTGGGGATTCGTCATGTGCCGCTGCGCGTCGCTGATTATCGCTTCAATGCGATCGTCATCCTCTCCACGTCATGGCCGGGCTTGACCCGGCCATCCATCTTTCTTGTGCGACGGTGTGCGGGCCAAGCTGGATCCCCGGGTCAAGCCCGGGGATGACACCTGTGGGTGCGGCGCCTTCATCGCGCCGTCGTAGATTCAACTGTCAAACAGCCACTGCTCTTCAGACATGCGTCATCGCCCCCATTGTTTACGGCGCGGGGGCGCCGTCGTCGCTTGCATTCCCACCCTCTTGTGAGAGGGCGTGCGGAACGCCGGGTGCCCGTTGCACCCTTGGGCCTGATGCGAATGCGGTCTTCCGCAATCTAGAGTGCATCAGGACTTTCGGAGGCGCCGAGCAAGTGCCCGACGTTCCGCATACGGTGTTTTTTCGGTTGCCTGCGCATCTGCCATGGCGAACGGTCCCATCACCAAAATTAATGTCCCAGGGCGGAGGGACAGGGTAGCCGCAAAGCACTTGGCCGAACGCGTTTCGATTTGGTCGTCCGTCACACTGTCCAGGGATCTTTCCATCCGAAGGTCGGCCGTCTCCTTGCCAGTGGCAGTGCTGGCGCAGATCCGTCCTGCCCGAAGACAGACGTTACCCCCAAACCGCGTGACGCCGCATCTCCGGCGTCCACCGCATCCTGCCCCGCGAACGTGACGATCGCGATCGCCCCTCTCGGTGGGGCCGGACGGAGGGGAATATAATCCATGGCGGGATATTGTCAACACTAGATAGGAAAAAATGTTTAGCGCGTCCCTGGCCACAAATTGTCATTCCGGGGCGCGGCCGGCACTTGCCGGACGCGAACCCGGAATCTCAGCGTGGGAGACTACGATCGCGCCAAACACAGCGGGATTCCGGGTTCGCGCTCTGCCGGCTTCGCCGGCGACGCGCGCCCCGGAATGACGAGCGCGGGGCAGTAGACAGTCGAGCTCTCCGCTGCCCCCGCACCAGGAATCGAAAGTAAACGAGTCCTGAATCCCGGGAAAAATAAGGTTCGAGACTCCCTTGCCAGAATCGCTTGATGGTTGTCGGGCGATGAAAATGATCGACAATATCCGCAGCGACGGGGTGCAGGTGGCACTGACGGTCGCCCTGATGGCCGCCTGTGCGGTCAATCTGCTGCTGCTTTACGCGTGGCTGTAAGCCCATGCGCCGGTTTGGCGCGCGCGGGAGTAGCCCTTGCCGGACAACTCTGATATCTGACTGCGCGACGCGGGCAGGCGACTGATCCGGACGTCCCATTTCGATCTTGGAAAATCAATTAACCCATTGATCTTGTTGCCGGTTTAGCTCAGCGGTAGAGCAGCGGTTTTGTAAACCGAAGGTCGGGAGTTCAATCCTCTCAACCGGCACCACCATTTCAATAATTTGGCCAAACGGTCTTTTCGCACCGGCTCGCCATGGGTTCAACCTATGAACGTTGTTCCAAGGTAGCCCGGACTTTTGCGATGCCCTCCTGATAATCGGCCTCCCGCTTGTCCTGCATTTCCTGTTGCCGTGCCTTGAATGATGCAACGCGATTGCGGATGTCTTCCCGGAGATCAGTCAGCTTCATCGGCTGCGCAGGTTCCGGGACGATCTGCTTCGGATTTTCAGCGGCTTTCATCTCGGCGTCTACCGCAACGGTCAACTTCGCGGCCAGCTCGGGCTGGTTGCCCGAGACCTCTTTTACAAACGCCAATGTCTCCGCGATTAAATGATCGCGCTCTTCGACCCAACTCATGGCGTCATCATTTAGATTGAGCGACGTTAGTGCAAGCGCGTCAGCGGGTTAAGCCTAACGGGGCACAGTGCAGAATTGGCTCCGTCGTCGTGTCAGCGCCAATGCGTCTCCAAGCGGCCTGCTGACGCCTTTGGGCGGCTGGCTGTGGGAGGTTCGCCGAAGGCGAACGGGCGTCAAATAATCAAATAAACAGACAGGCTGCGAACGAGGCCGTCAGGCCGAAGAGTAGGGCGCCTGCGCAGAGGGCGCGCTCCCAAACCTCGCGTGCGTGATGTCGCTCGAAGCACTGCCGGCTGAAATACTGGTGAGTGAAGTGGTCTTCCATCTCCGCCTCCCTGAACGGGGATAGAGAATCCTTCATGTGATTCGCCGTCAAGCGGCGTGTGTGCTAAACCGTTAAATAAGCCCCGCGGCGAGTTGAACCAATTTGCCGTTCGCGCGACCAAAGCGCGTCTCAATGAGTAAGGGGAATCGCATGACTTTTCGCGAATCCATCACCCGGCTTTTCGGCAGCACCTCAACGCCCGAATCTGAAGAGCGCGCCAGGCGACTGAACGCGTCCATGGATGAGTTTGTGCGGCTACTGCATACCAATGGCTACGACAGCAAAAGCCCCACCACCCCTAGAGAGGTGGCAGGACTTTCGGAACGTCCATCCTGCGCTCAGGACGCTCAGTCTTCCAACCAAGGATTGTGAGAGTCGTTCCTAGGTCACTGCCGGCGGTACCGCGATCGGCTTGCCCGTGTCCTCTTCGGTGCTGCATGGCTGAATAGTGTAGCCGTCCTCCAGCACCGTCTTGCCGTCCACAACATCAACGAGCCCGGCTTCGTCGGCATGTTGCCAGACGTCCTCCTCGGTCGGGAATTCCTGGCTGAGCTTCTGGTCGTCTTCGAATAGCGCGTAGGGCATGTGCCACCTCCGACGCGGCAACGCGGCGGAGGTTGAGTAGTTCGATCGCAGTGGCCAATCTGCCCACCCGTCAACCGGCCTGTTGAACCTTAATCAGAAGCAGGGATACGCCCGGCCGTCCTGGCCGCGATAGGCCGCGGCCGATTGCTTGCAGCGGGCGGCGAGGGGACCGTCGTAATAGGCGAAGGTGCCCGGCTGCAGACCCGGACCGTAATTGTGCCCGAACTGGATCCGGTAGGGCTGGCCGGGTGCGGCAAAGACGAAGGTTTCGGCGCTGTGATGATGTTTCCAGTGTCGCGCGAAAGCAGGGGTCGCGACCAGCGTCGACAGGATGATGGCTGCACTGAGAAACTTCATCGGGGCTCTCCGGACATGACGACTGCAGATGTTTGCGACAACGACGGCTGAAGGGATCAGACCACGTTGCCAAGGCAACGCGCAAGATGTGTGCGGCGCGCGCTTGACGTCTTTCGACCGGGATCAGATCGCCGTGCGGGCGCGTTGCGTTAACGAATCCACGCTGCGATCCCGCGCATTTGAACTTCGCCTGATGCTTGCGCGTTAGGCTTACCGGCAGTTTAGACCGCGCCCTTAACCCATCCTGCCAGGCGTTCGAATATCGTACCGCCGAGATGCAGGACATGGCCATGCGAACCCTTTCAGCACTGCTTTTTGTGATTGCGACCACGCTTCCGGCTGCAGCCGCCGATGGTTTCAACATCGTCGTGCCCGGTCGTCCCGGCGTGCCGATCATCATCAACGGCGTCGATGCGTCCTATCGCGTGATCGAAGGCGATTGGGGCTTGCAGCGCGGCATTCATATTCAACCGACAGTCTATGGCGGTCGTTACGTCGATCCGGTGCCGAATGTCGGCCACTACTATCCGAGCCTCGGCCACAAGCCCGGCTACGGGCGTTTGGAAATCGAGCCGCCGGCCAATCGCAAATTGCCGCAGCCGGCCGAGAGCTTCCACGAGCACTGGTCGGCGAAATCCGCGCCGATGGAGCGGCATAATGAAGTGCCGTTCAATCCACCTGAGGTCATCGTCGCACCGCCGGAATTCCGACGCTGACCGACCAATCACCAACACCAAAAAAAGACACCCGACAGGAGAGAGTATTCATGCGTAACGTGATTTCAAAATGGGTTGTGGCATTTGCCGTTGTCACCGCCACGGCCGGCGCAGCGCCTGCAATGGCCTGCGGTGGAGGCCTGTTCACCTCAAACGGCTGCTCGCCTTGCGGCCAGGCCTATGTCAGCCCCTGCGGCTATGGCGCCGGTTATGAGCGGCTGCCCGATCCGACGCCGGTGACGCGTCAGTATTATTACGCCAATCAGGGCCCGACCTTCAGCGGCCCGGGCATGTTCGCGCCGGTTCCGACCTATCAGGAAACCGCGATCGGCTGGCGCGGCTATGGCCAGGGTTACGGTCAAGGTTACGGTTACGGCTATCGTCGCGGCTATTACGGCGGCCCCTATGCCAATCCGGTGAACTACTCCTATGGTCCGGCCTATCGCGCGCCGGCGATCTACAGCTATCCGTCGCGCAGCCAGTATCGTGCGCGCCCGAGCTATCGCTACGGTTACAGCATGCAGCCGCGCACGCGTTACGGCACTACGCAGCGCAGCTACGTGTCGCGCACCGGTTATCATCAGGCGCATCGCTATGGCGCGCCGAAGGTGATGTATGCGCCGCGCGCCGCAGCACCGCAGCGTGGTTATCACCAGTCGCAGCAGCATCGCCGCGCGTACTGATATGATCGAACGACGAACGCCCGCTCGCAGCAATGCGGGCGGGCGTTCTCGTTTTGGATAGAGGGATTCTTGTTTTGACGCGTTTTCTTGACGCGAACCGGGACCCACTTCACTCGAAAACGCTCTAGCCCATCAGGCCGAGCTTGCTGGCGCCGACATAGAGCGCGAGCACGGCGGCGTTCGACACGTTGAGGCTCTTGATCTCACCGGGCATGTCGAGCCGCGCGACGACGCTGCAGGTCTCTCGCGTCAGCCGTCGCAATCCGCTGCCTTCGGCACCGAGCACCAGCGCCAGCGGTTGCTGCAGCGGGATCGCGCTGATGTTCTCGGTGCCTTCGCTGTCGAGACCGACGGTCATGAAACCGAGATCGTTCAATTCGTTCAGCGCCCGCGCCAGATTGGGCACCGTGATCATCGGCACCAGTTCCAACGCACCGGATGCGGATTTCGCGAGAACGCCGGTGGCCTCCGGGCTGTGCCGCGCCGTGGTGATGATCGCCTTGACCGCGAAGGCGGCGGCGGAGCGCAGGATGGCGCCGACATTATGCGGGTCGGTGATCTGGTCGAGCACCAGCACGATGCCGTCCTGGGGCAGGCTGTCCAGATCCGGCGATTCCAGCGGTTCGACCTCGGCCAAGAGGCCCTGATGCACGGCATCGGGCCCCAGCCGGCGATCGATCTCGTCCGGACGGACCAGGATCGGTGCCACGCGGGTATCGATCTTCTCCTCGGCAAGACGCCGGGCGGCGTTCTCGGTCAGAATCAGCTTGAGAATTTTCCGCTGCGGATTGGCCAGCGCCATGGTGACGGTATGCCAGCCATAGAGGATGGCCGGGCCGTCACCGCCGGATTCCCGGCCACGCCGGGGCGGCCGCCTGCCGTGATCCCGGCCCTGATCGCGCGGTTTGTCCCGGTTTTGACTGCTTTGGCCGTCGCGTCCCTTGTCAGGTCCACGCTGGAATCGCTGTTTTCGTTCTCGATCGCTCATGGCTGGCTTGTCTCACGCATGCCGAATAATGGCAATTTGGGGCCCCCGGAAAGAGGTCGGGAAGGGGGGATATTCCTGCCAGGGTCGGTTGACTTTGCCCCATGGCTTCCGTCATAAACGCGCCAACCGGGAGCCCGTTTACGGGCGCGCGTTTTAACGTCATCCATGGCCGTCCAGCCACTTATTCGGTGGGACTGCCGTGTTGGGCCAAGGTCTTGTTGGGCTTGGGTCCGATGGCGTCAGGCGGGGGAGTGTCCCGAGTGGCAAAGGGAGCTGACTGTAAATCAGCCGTCTTATGACTTCGAAGGTTCGAGTCCTTCTTCCCCCACCATTTTCAAATCACTGACGAATTGGCCCTGCGGGGCGGTGGGTTGCAGGCAATCCTGTAAGCAATTCCATTTTCGGTGTTATTCGCGAAGCAGCGCATATTTGCCTGGTTCCGAACGCGCCTGCCTAATTCGATTTGGGGTCCGACGGCGGCTTCCGCAGGTGGGCGGTCTCGGGATCGAAGCCAATAGCGTAGACGTCCAAGACGCCAGCTTCACGCAGCTTCCGTAGCTCGCTCGCCGTCTGATCGAGGGTCTGTACGGTTCCGTAGCAGACCTTCTCCGGCTGCCCGTGAGGGGTCCCGTAGATACTGTAGGCCACGACTGAAGCACACCCCGTGATTGCTGCGAAAGGTTTGTAAACGCTACCGCAATCATTGGCGTGTTGTCTATAAAAATAGACAACTTGGCGATGGACGGCTGCGTCAACACGTGTGGCCGTCAAGACTTGCGCAGATGGGTCATGACCGTGGTGGCGCCAAGCTTGCTCACGCATGCACGCTTCTCATTGGTTTATCTGACAGCCACGAACACACCGCGGCTGGAACTGCTCCCGCTATCGCAACGGACACATCGAAATATGGCTGGCCCATGTAGCGTGCGACAAGCTCGGCCAGGACAGCAGCCACCGGCATCGTCGCGATGAGCCGCACGTAAAGCGGCTGGCCGGAAAGCGCCCAGTCCACTCCTGCCGTCAACCAAGCAGGAATGACGGCGAGCACATACGCAATTCCCGCCAGCCACGCCAGGAACCCGATGTCGGGAAAACCATCACGCAACAACTGATCGGCTGTGATGTAGACGAACAGCACGAGTGGCGGAAACAGCATCGTGAAAACGAGCAGTCGCTTCATAAAATCATCTCCAAGATCTCTTGGTCTGACTTGGAGAAGTTTTCGTTCAACTTTCTCTGTCGCATGAACTCAGCGTTGCACGGCCGTGCGACCGGTGGCGTGCACCCTTCGCCGAGCCCCGCCGTCCTTATTCGGGAGCGCGAGCCTAGCCCTTGATGTTGCTTTGATCGATGAAGCTTCAGATCCGCTTGCCGCGTCCTCCAAAGAACTGAGCGCTATGCCCCGTGTTGAGCCGGGCAAGATCGAAAATGCCGTTTCGAAAATTGGGTGCGAAACACGCGTGTGGCGATCTCTGCCGCTCCCAGAGCGATAGTCATTCTGCATCGTGCTTCCGGATCTGATGGAATTATGTTTCCTGTTTTTCACCGTCCGTAGAACTTCCTCCTTAAATCATGCGTCAACTGGACCGCCTCTGAAACTGCCGGTAGTAATCCAGTGTCATCACCTCAAAATCACGTTCGGATCATTCGATGTTTGCGCTCCCGGTTATCGCGGGTTTTGCGATTGGCGCCGTTTTCGGCGTGGTCGGTCTGCTGAGCGGGTTCTGCCTCATGAGCAGCCTGCGCGACTGGTGGGCGCATGACGACGGACGCAAGATCCGCAGCTACGCGCTGGCGGTTGCCGTGGCGGTTGTCGGCACACAATTCATTGCCGGCGCGGGGATCGTCGAGATCGCCAAGTCGCTTTATCTGCAGCCGTCATTCTCGGCGCCGTTGATCTTCGTCGGCGGGCTGTTGTTCGGCCTGGGCATGGTGCTGTCGAATGGCTGTGCATCACGTGCACTGGTGTTGCTCGGCAAGGGGAATCTACGCTCGCTGGTCGTGATCGCGATGATTGGCGTTACCGCACAGATGACATTGAAGGGCCTGCTCGCGCCGATGCGGCTGTCGATCCTGCAATGGACGCAGACGACGCCTGGGGTGAATTCTCTCCCGTCGCTGTTCGGAACGCTCGGCCTGTCTGACGCGACGGCGCGCGTCGTAGCAACTTTGATTGTCGGCGTTGCGCTGTTGGTCTTCGCACTGTCGCATCGTGCGTTCCGACGTTCGCCGGGGCAACTCGCGGCCGGTCTTGTGATGGGCCTCCTGGTGATCGCCGGCTGGCTGACGACCGGTTGGCTTGGTGCCGATGAGTTCGATCCGATTCCGGTGGCGTCGCTGACATTCGTGTCGCCGGCTGCCGATACGCTGCAATTCATCATGCTGTCGACCGGCATGACGCTGAATTTCGGCATCGCGCTGGTAGCGGGTGTGTTCGTCGGCAGTCTTCTCACGGCCTTGCTGACCGGACGCTTTGAGCTTGAGGGCTATACGTCGGCACGCCATACGGGCCGTTCGATGGCAGGTGCCGCGCTGATGGGGATCGGTGGTGCGATGGCTTATGGCTGTTCGATCGGGCAGGGGCTGACGGGTGTGTCAACGCTCGCATTGCCATCCTTCGTTGCGGCTGCGGGTATCTTTGCGGGCGCTGCAGTTGCGATCCGCGGCCTGGCACTGCGTCCTGTGTTTGCGACGCAATAAATCCTCTCTAGTCCGCTTCGTTAGTTTGATTGCGCTGGCGCAGGGCGATTGCTAATCAATCCCCTGATCGTCAGAGGTTTTGTGCGCAATGAAGAGGCGAGGGCTGTTTTTCTTTTTGTCGGTCCTTGCGCTGGTGTCATTTGCAACGGGCTCGGTCACTGCACAGACGCGGCCCGCCAAGCAGGATGCCGCGCCGGACAAGCCCTTCGCCGAGCATTTCATCGCCTTGCAGCTGTCCGATTCCGATCCGAAGAAAGAACGCCTCGTTCTCAGCGTCGCCAGCAATCTCCTGAAAGCCTATGGACCGGACAAGGTTGCCGTCGAAGTCGTCACCTTCGGCCCCGGCATCGATCTGCTGCGCGACACCAACGAACACCGCGCACTGGTCGATAGTCTGATCACCCAAGGCGTGCGCTTCAGCGTCTGTGGCAACACGCTGGATACGATCGAGCGCGACACCGGCAAGCGGCCGGCGATCAATCCGCATGCGGTTGAAGTGCAGGTCGGCGTCGGCCATCTGCTGGATCTGACCGAGCGCGGTTTCACGATTGTGCGTCCCTGAAATTGTATGTCCCTGAAAAGGAATTTTGAGATGCGATCATTGTTGAGATCGATTGCCGGAGCCGTCCTGTTGTCACTGATCGCGTTGTCCACTTATGCAGCGGGCGCGAAGGAGCATCGCGTCGCCATTCAGGTCAATCAGAACGATCCGGCTCTGATGAATCTGGCGTTGAATAACGCGACCAATGTCATCGAGTTTTACAAGGCCAAGGGTGAGGACGTTCAGATCGAGATCGTCACTTATGGTCCGGGTCTGCACATGCTGCGCGACGACACCTCGCCGGTGAAGGACCGCATCAAGCAGATCGTCGATGCCAGCTTCCCGTCCAGCGTCAAATTCATCGCCTGCGGTAATACCAAAGAGGGCATGGAGAAGCGCGAGGGCAAGGCTATCAGTGTTGTATCCGAGGCGACGGTGGTGCCATCGGGCGCGGTTCGGCTGATTGAGTTGCAGGAAGCCGGCTGGAGCTACCTCAAACCCTGACGCTAGAGCCTTATTGGTTCTGATTGCATGAGAACCGGGCCCTGGCCTTTTTGTTGTGACGCGTTTTCTTAACGCGAACCGGCATCCACTTCGCTCGAAAACGCTATAACTACTTGGACGGCGGCGCTTTCCGCGCCAGCAGCATCCAGTTGCGCTGGATGAGGTCGCGTGGCGAGCCATCGACCAGGATCGCAATGCCGATGCGCGCGCCAAGTATCATGCCGCCGACTGCAATCGGCCAGGACAGCGCCAGCATCGATCCCGCGGTGATGCCCTGACCGATGGTGCAGCCGCCCGCCAGAATGCCGCCGATACCCATCAGGCAGGCACCGATAAGATGACGGCGCATTTCGTGATCGTCGTCGAAGGCTTCCCATCGCAGTTCAATCGCGAACCACGCTGCAGCCCATGCACCGGCAATGACGCCGAACACGCTGCCGACGCCGAAATCGGCGAAGTTCGCGACATTCAGAACCCCGGCATACAATGCTTTTCCGATCGTCGATACGAATGTCAGGCTTTGCGGGCGGGGCGGGCCAGCGAAATCGTCGTTCAATCCCACCGTGACGATCCAGCCGGCAATCGTGAGCAATCCGAGTGCGACACCGGCAGTGAGCAGGCGCGGCGCGCGGCGCAGGCGTTTGTCGCTGAGTGCCAGCCAACAAAGGCCGCTGCCGACAATGATGGCGAGCGGCACGCGCAGATCGCGGCCGGTCGCTTGCGTCAGCAGCGATGCAAAATCGGAGCGTATGCCGTCCGGCATCCCGATCGATAGCTGCTCAAGCACGCCAATGCGAAGATCGGCGAACAGTCCGCGCAGAGTGGCATAGGCCGTCGCACCCAGCACGAGGATCACGATCAGGCTCCTGAGATCGCCGGTGCCGAGCCGGACCAGCGAGCCGAAGCCGCAAGTGCCAACCATTGCCATGCCGGTGCCGAACATGATGCTGCCGATGACGATCGCAATGAGGGGCAATGCGGTGGGAACGTAAGTGGTGTGTTCGGGTGCGAGAAAGCCGGTGAGCACCAAGGCCTGAGTGCCGAGCACGGCGACACCCAGCGCCAGCCCAAAGATCTTCAGGCGGCGATTGTCGCCGCCCATCAACGCATCTTCGATGGCGCCAAATGTGCAAAGGCGCGCGCGTCGCACGGCAAATCCCGCGATGGCGCCGATGGCAAAGCCAGCCAGCGCCGATAACCAGGCAGACATGTTCTGCATGGGTTTCCTCCCGATGCGAGGTGCGCTGGCCTTACGGGCCGCGCGCCTCCGCCTGCCGGATCGGCGGCGTTATTTTTTCTTGGTCGGCGCCGGTGTGGCGCAGAAAATATCGTAGATGACCGAGATGACGCTTCGCACATCGTCATTGGCCAGGCTGTAATAGATCGTCTTGCCGTCGCGGCGGGTCTCCACCATGCCGTCGTAGCGCAGACGCGCGAGTTGCTGGGACACGGCTGACTGCCGCAGCGACAGGATGTTCTCCAGCTCCGACACCGACCGCTCTCGCTCCGCCAGCAGACACAACAGCAGCAGGCGGTTTTCGTGCGAGATCGCTTTGAGGAAATTGCTGGCCTTGCGGGCCTTGCGCATCAACTGGTCGAGTTCGGGCGAATATTCCGCACCGTCGCGCAGTTCGTCTTCGAGTTCGGATGGGATGATAGAAGCCATGGCAGCGTGCGTGTCCCGCGAATGTTTGAAGAGGATCAGGAACGATTGGCGTTGGGCTGTGAGTTGCTCAGTCTGGCAGCATACTTCCCGAGCAGGCTCCAGAAAGATTCGTCGTTCATGTAACCGGTGATGCGGCCAATCTCGCGGCCGTTGTCGACGATCAGAAAGGTCGGTGTGAAACGCACCGGCGACGCCAGTGCAACGCCGGGCGATTTGTCGCGATCCATATCGATGCGGCGCAGCGGAAGAAGCTTGGCTTCGTCGGTCTTGTCATAGACCGGCGCGATCTCGCGATTCCAGCGCGCGCACCAGACGCAGCCATCGCGCTCGAACATCAGTAGTTCGGACGCATCAGCGATGCGCGGCGACAGCGCCGCAGTCATCACCAACAAAGTCGCGATCAACGAGGTTTTAAGAGGCAATTTCCACGTCATGTGTTACACATACACGAATTTGAATATTTATGCCAGAACCGGATCCGCCGTCGTGTCCTCAATCTCGTTCCTTGGTGCACTGGGCGCAGGGCTGTTGTCGTTCCTGTCGCCATGCGTTCTGCCGCTGGTGCCGCCCTATCTCTGCTTTCTGGCAGGCGTCAGCCTGGACGAACTCGACGACCACGGTGGTCAGGCCGGCTGGCGCCCGAACGGTCGTGTGGTCGCATTGTCCTTTGCGTTCGTATTGGGGTTTGCGACGGTCTTCGTTGCGCTGGGCGCATCGGCATCGCTCATCGGCAAGGCGATCACGGCGCATTTCGAGACACTGGGCATCGTCGCCGGCGTGCTGATCGTCATTCTCGGGCTGCACTTTCTCGGCATCTTCCGGATCGGGTTGCTGTTTCGCGAAGCGCGCTTTCAAGCGGTGCGCAGACCGGCGGGTTTTCTTGGCGCCTATCTGGTCGGCCTCGCATTCGCCTTCGGCTGGACGCCCTGCGTCGGGCCGGTGCTGGCGGCTATTCTGATGGTCGCAGGTGCTGAAGGCGCACCGGCGCAGGGTGCACTTCTGCTCGCGGCCTATGCGATGGGGATTGGCATTCCCTTCATGCTGGCTTCGCTGTTTTCGGGGCCTTTCATGCGGCTGATGGCGCGGCTGCGTCGCCATATGCTGGCTATCGAGAAGGTGATCGGTGCCGGCCTTGTCCTGACCGGCGTTCTGTTTTTGACTGGCGCCATGCCGCGGATTTCTGGTTGGATGCTGGAGACCTTTCCGGCCTTCGGCACGATCGGATGATGTGTGGCTCGGGAGGATCGAATGTCTGAGGTAACTGGCGTGATCACCAGACGGCACGCCCTGGCCGCGATCGGTCTCGGCGTGGTCGGGTTACGCGCTGCACCGGCATCCGCAAAGGCGACGCTTGGTGATGACGGGCTCTATCAGATGGACTGGTATCTGGAGAGCTTCCTCGATCTCTCCGAGGATCTGGCGGGCGCGAGTGCCAAGGGCAAGCGCTTCGCCATCATGTGGGGGCTCAAGGGCTGTCCGGCCTGCAAGCGCATGCATGAGAGCTACATGACCGATCCGAAGATCGAGAGCTACATCCGCGACAATTTCGAAATCCTGCATCTCAATCACATCGGCGCGCGCGAGGTGACGGATTTCGACGGCCGCAAGCGCGGCGAGAAAGCCTTTGGCGAAGCCTATGGCATTCGCTTCACGCCGACGATCCAGTTCTTTCCGGAGACCGTCGCGGGACTGGCATCGAAAAGCGGACAGGCGCGGGAAGTCGCGCGCATGCCCGGGCTGCTGGAGCCGACCGAGTTTCTGGCGATGTTCCGCTACGTGCGCCAGAAGGGCTACGAGACCGCGACGTTTCCGGAATGGCTGAAGAAGCAGGCGTAGGCGCGCGGTCGAGCTAGAAATCCAGTTTGTCCTGGATCGCGGCGATGCCGGCCTTGGCGCAAGCCTCATCGGCATCGCCACCCGGGGCTCCCGAGACGCCGATGGCGCCTAGCATCGAACCGCCGCCTTCGATCATCATGCCGCCACCGATGATCACGACATTCGGTAGGTTACGTAATCCTGCCTGCATCATGCCGGGCTGGCTGATCGCATTGAGTTCGGTGGTGCTGTTGCGAAACGTCGCGGAGGTCCATGCCTTGCCGGTCGCGGTCGGCGGCGTGTGCGGCCCGGCAAAGCGATCGCGCAGCAGGACTTGCGGCGTGCCAAAGCGATCGACCACAGCAACCGCCACCTGATAGCCGCGCTTCTGGCAGTCGCTCAGCGCCGCACGGGCGGCGTCGAGCGCCAGCTCAAGTCCGAGGGACTTGTAACTGACGACGGCTTCTTCCGCCCGTACCGCCGTCGACGAGAGCATCGACAGGACGATGGCAATCCATGCGTTTCGCATCGTCATGTCGTGCACTCTCAGCTTCGGTTACTTGTTGACCGGCGATTCCGGATCGAACAGGAAAGCCACAATATCCTTGATCTGCTGTTCGCTCAGCACCTTGTTGACGCCGAAGCGCGGCATGTTCGAGCAGGCGAACATGGCTTGCGAGTCGTAGACCTTGGTGAAGGCGTTCTTGATTTCCTGCGGATCGTATTTGCGATCCTTGCCGTAATTGGTCAGGCTCGGCCCGAGCGTGCCGTAGCTGACTTCCTTCTGCTCCATCTGATGGCAGGCGTAGCAGTTGCCGCCGGCAACGGTGTCAGGCGGATCCGAGAACTGGCCGCCGCGACCGTTATTGGCGATCTTGGCGCCTTCCTTCCAGTTGCCGAGAAATTTGCCGTCGGCGGGATAGACCACCCGCGCCAGTTCGCGCGCGGTGATCTTGTCGGCTTCCGCGCTGGGCACCTCGTTGTGATAGGCGTTGCAGGCCTTCAGCGTCTCGTCCGGCTCGATGCGTGCCTGCCATTCCGGCGGTGCCTTGCCGAAGGTCGATTTCATATAGGCATCGACGAGGGCCGGATCCGGCGCCTTGGCAGCGGTCTGCGCCGATGCGGATGTCGTGAGCGAGCCTGCTGCGAGAACGAGCGCGGCGAGTGTCAAAACGCGTTTCATCCCGGGCTCCTTATCGCTTGATCGATGGGACGTTGAGTTCGCCGGCCACCGCTTGTTTCTGCAGGAAAGAGGTGAGGGCGGTTATGACGTCCGAGCCGTATTCCGGCACGGGCCAGCGCTGCTGGCGGAAACAGTCCCACAGGCGATGCTGCATGGTGCGCAGCGCGCCCTGCGAGACGCGGTAGGTCGGCCAGCCGCCCATGGTTTCCTGCGCCGGCTTGCCGGGCTTGGAGAAGTTCGGCAATCCCTGCAGCCGGATGCGCTTGCCTTCGTCGGCATGGCAGGTGGCGCAGGAGAAATCATTGACGCCGCCGCGGCGATAGAACAGCGCTTCGCCGACCGCCGCCATCTCCTGCTCCTTGGGATGGCTCAGCGGAATGTCGATCTTCATGCCGTTCGACTTGTTGGCGATGTAAGCGACGAGGTCTTCCATGTCGGACGCACGGCCCGGGCCGGAAAAGCGCCGCGCGACGACATCCTTGGTATCAAGTCCCTGAATGTTCTGCATGCACCACAACAGGCGCTGTTCGAGATCCATGACCTTGTCGGCATCGGCGAAGTAGCGCGGCAATTGCGCGAAGGCGCCTTCGAGCTTGCCGGCGCCGAGACCGAGATTGCATGTTTCGAGCGAGACGTTCTTGGTGCCGCGGGCTTCGCTCCACAGCGCTTCACCGCGGTCGACGGCGAGATAGCCGGGATTGGACATCGGGTCCGAGATCATCTCGCGATAGCGTTCGATCTCTTTCTCGCTGGCGTCCTGAGCGTAAACGCCGAAGCTCCCCGCGCAGAGTACCAGAATGGCCGCTGCCGCTGACCGAATGACGGTCTTCCTCATCTGTCCCCTCCCACATCGCCGTCTGTGCGGCACTTGTGCATTTCAGATCTTTACATTCAAGAAAAAGAATATAATGATATGTCCCAGATAAGATAGATCAGACTTGGAATCGTCAAGCGATACTATTGTAAAGGGATTGCTCAAATCCCGCAGGAGGAAGCACTCATGATTTTGAAGTCGGTCGAGAAGACCCGTCGCGAAACGCTGGCCATGGCCGCGATCGCCGGCCTCGCAGCAATCCTTGCTCCCAGACTGTCGCTGGCCGATGAGCAGGCGGTCGCCGCCGAAATCAAGAAGCTGTATGGCGACAAGAAATTCGAGAGCGGCAAGATCAAGCTCGATGTGCCCGAGATCGCCGAGAACGGCCTTGTGGTCCCGGTCAATGTCGATGTCGAAAGCCCGATGACCGACGCCGACTATGTCAAGTCGGTGCATGTGTTCGCCGAAGGCAATCCGCTGCCGGCCGTCGTCAGCTACCGGTTCACGCCGGCTTGCGGCAAGGCCTCGGCATCGACCCGCATGCGTCTTGCGGAAACCCAGAACATCGTCTGCATCGCCGAAATGTCCAACGGCAAGCTGCACATGGCGAAGGCCAATGTGAAAGTCACGATCGGCGGCTGCGGCGGCTAGTCGCGCGGCTTCGTTCACAGAACAGATTTATCAGGCGAGGACTTTCTCATGGCAACCAAACCAACCCCGCGCGTTCGCGTTCCGACCCAGGCCAAGCCGGGCGAGCTGATCGAGATCAAGACGCTGATCTCTCACGAAATGGAATCCGGCCAGCGCAAGGATGCGGCCGGCAAGGTCGTGCCGCGCAAGATCATCAACAAGTTCACCGCCGCCTTCAATGGCAAGACGGTGTTCGAGGCCGACTGGAATCCCGCCATCTCGGCCAATCCCTATCAGTCGTTTTTCTACAAGGCTGCCGAGTCCGGCGAATTCACCTTCACCTGGAAGGATGACGACGGCTCCGATTATGTCGCGACCAACAAGCTGACCGTGGCCTGACGGATTGCAGACTTTGAATTGCAGATCCTGGAATTGCAGACCCTGGATCTGACGTTCTTCTGAACATTCACCCTTCCATAGCGGAAGGGATCATAGGTGGATCATGATATCGAGGCGGGATTTCCTGCAAGCGACGGCGGCTGCGTCTGCGCTGACGATCGGAAGCGGCCTTGGTTCGCTCGGCCGCGCGGCGGCGCAGCAGCGCCTGACACAGGCCGATATCCTGCGGTTTGATCCGCTGGGCACGGTGACAATCCTCTACGTCGCCGACACGCATGCGCAGCTAATGCCGCTGCACTTCCGCGAACCGTCAGTGAATCTCGGCGTCGGCGAAGTGAAGGGCATGCCGCCGCATCTCACGGATGCAGAGTTTCGCAACTACTTCAAGATCGCAGCCGGCTCGGCCGACGCCTTCGCACTGACCGCCGATGACTTCGTCGCACTCGCCAAAAACTATGGCCGCATGGGCGGCATGGACCGCATCGCGACATTGATAGGCGCCGTCCGCGCCGAGCGCGGCGATGACAAGGTGCTGCTGCTGGATGGCGGCGATAGCTGGCAGGGCAGCTGGACGTCACTGCAGACCAAGGCCCAGGACATGGTCGACGTCATGTCGGCCCTGAAACTCGACGCCATGGTTGGCCACTGGGAATTCACCTACGGCGCCGAGCGCGTCAAGCAGATCGCCGACAGCGCGCCGTTCGCCTTCCTTGCCCAGAACATTCGCGACAACGAATGGCAGGAGCCGGTGTTCGAGGCGCGCAAGATGTTCGAGCGCGGCGGCGCCACTATCGCCGTGATCGGCCAGGCATTGCCGCGCACGGCCGTCGCCAATCCGCGCTGGATGTTCCCGAACTGGGAATTCGGCATCCGCGAAGAGGACATCCAGAAACAGGTCGACGAAGCGCGCGCTGCCGGCGCC
Source organism: Tardiphaga sp. 37S4 (assembly GCF_021044645.1). Lineage (NCBI taxonomy): Bacteria > Pseudomonadati > Pseudomonadota > Alphaproteobacteria > Hyphomicrobiales > Nitrobacteraceae > Tardiphaga > Tardiphaga sp. 37S4. Next base: position 1,647,989 of record NZ_CP088008.1, read on the forward strand.
TCCATCGTCGTCTTGCTGTCGCATAACGGCTTCGATGTCGACCGCAAGCTGGCTGGCCGCGTGAAGGGGCTCGACGTCATCCTGACGGCGCATACTCATGACGCGATGCCCGGCCTGATCAAGGTCGGCAACACGGTGCTGGTCGCCACCGGCTCGCACGGCAAGTTCGTCTCGCGCCTCGATATCGAGGTGAAGGACAAGAAGGTCTCCGATATCCGCTTCAAGCTGATGCCGGTGTTCGCCGATGCCATCAAACCCGATCCGGCGATGACCGCGCTGGTGGAGAAGGTGAGGGCGCCTTTCGCGGGGGATCTGGCGCGGGAAATCGGCAAGACGGATTCGCTGCTGTATCGCCGCGGCAATTTCAACGGCACCTTCGACGATCTGATCTGCAACGCGATGATGTCCGAGCGCGATGCGGAGATCGTGCTGTCGCCCGGCTTCCGCTGGGGAGGCACGCTGATCCCCGGCGATGCGATCACCTGGGAGCAGATCACCAATGCCACCGCGATCACCTATCCGAACTGTTATCGCAACCAGATGACCGGCACCCAGATCAAGGAAGTGCTGGAAGATGTCGCCGACAACATCTTCCATCCCGATCCGTACTTCCAGGGTGGCGGCGACATGGTCCGCATGGGCGGCATGGGCTACGCGATCGATATCTCCAAGCCGATGGGATCGCGCATTTCCGGGATGACCCATCTGAAGTCCGGCAAGCCGATCGAGGCCAGCAAGACCTACACGGTCTCGGGCTGGGCCAGCATCAACGAGAATACGCAGGGACCGCCGATCTGGGACGTGGTCGCGGCGCATGTAGCGAAGGTCTCAACCGTCAGGATCGAACCCAACACCGCGGTCAAGGTGACCGGGGCCTGATTCAGGCGTCGTATTGCAGAGACAGGAAAGCTTGTCGCATGACTGATCGAACATCAGCGGAAACGCTCAATCGCCGCCGCTTTCTCGGCGCGGCAAGCCTGGCCGGTGCCGGTGCAGCACTTTCGGCGATTCCGGCGCTCGCGGGTGAGACGGCAAAATCCGAAGCGCTCATTACGGATGTGCAGGACTGGCAGCGCTATCTTGGCGACGGCGTCGACAAACATCCCTACGGCGTTCCCTCGAAATTCGAGAAGAATGTGATCCGGCGCGACGTACCGTGGCTGACGGCTTCTGCTGAATCGTCGGTCAACTTCACGCCGCTGCACGAACTCGACGGCATCGTCACGCCGTCCGGCCTGTGCTTCGAGCGTCATCACGGCGGCGTCGCCGAGATCAATCCTGCCGATCATCGGCTGATGATCAACGGGCTTGTCGACAAGCCGCTGGTGTTCACCATGGACGACATCAAGCGGATGCCGCGCATCAACAGGGTGTACTTCCTCGAATGCGCTGCCAATTCCGGCATGGAATGGCGCGGCAGTCAGCTCAATGGCTGCCAGTTCACGCACGGCATGATCCACAACGTGATGTATACCGGCGTGCCTTTGAAAGTGTTGCTGGATGAGGCCGGGCTGAAGCCGAATGCCAAATGGTTGATGCTGGAGGGCGCCGATTCCGCTGGCATGAACCGCTCGCTGCCGATCGAGAAGGCGCTGAACGATGTCATGATTGCCTTCGCCATGAATGGCGAGGCATTGCGTCCTGAGCAGGGCTATCCGCTGCGCGCCGTCATTCCCGGCTGGGAAGGCAATCTGTGGGTCAAGTGGCTGCGCCGCATCGAGGCGGGCGACCAGCCGTGGCAGACCCGCGAGGAGACGTCGAAATATACGGATCTGCTGGCCGACGGAAATTCCCGCAAGCATACATTCGTGATGGATGCGAAATCGGTGGTGACCAATCCGTCGCCGCAGGCGCCATTGAAGCACAAGGGCCGCAATGTGCTGAGCGGGCTCGCGTGGTCCGGGCGCGGCACCGTGAAGCGCGTCGATGTTTCGATGGATGGCGGCCGCAACTGGCAGACCGCGCGCATCGACGGCCCGGTCTTCGACAAATCCGTCGTGCGCTTCTATGTGGATTTCGACTGGACCGGACAGGAGCTGATGATCCAGTCTCGCGCCATCGACTCCACTGGCTACGTGCAGCCGTCGAAGGACGATCTGCGCAAGGTGCGCGGCGTCAATTCGATCTACCACAATAACGGCATTCAGACCTGGCTGGTGCGTTCGGGCGGGGAGACTGAAAATGTCGAAATCGGCTAATGCCCTGACGCTGGTGCTGGCGGCATGTCTGCTCGGCGGCACGAGTGCGCCAAGCGCTGCCCAGCAGATGGCGGGCCGCGACGTGGTCAAGCCCTCTGCGAAGCTCGGGCTGGGGCGGGCGGCCACCGCTGAGGAAATCGCGGCCTGGGACACCGACGTGCGGCCGGACGGGCGAGGTCTTCCGGTCGGCAAGGGCACTGTGAAGCAGGGTGACGATCTGTTTCAGGAGAAGTGCGCGTCCTGTCACGGCGAATTCGGACAGGGCGTCGGTCGATGGCCGGTGCTTGCCGGCGGCGCCGGGACGTTGAAGGCGGATCGGCCGGACAAGACCGTCGGCTCATTCTGGCCCGATCTGTCCACCGTGTTCGACTATATCAAGCGCGCGATGCCCTACGGCAATGCGCAGTCGCTGACCAATGATGAGGTCTATGCGCTGACGGCCTACATTCTCAGCATGAACGATATCGTCAAGGACGAGACATTCGAACTCAACGAGAAGAATTTCACGTCGATCAAGATGCCGAATGCAGCGGCGTTCTTTGAGGACGATCGTGAGACCTCAGAGAAGCAGTTCTGGAACAAGACCCCATGCATGAAAGATTGCCGGCCGGCGCCGAAGGTCACCGGGCGGGCCATGGCCATCGACGTCACGCCTGACGGCAAGTCCGGCCCCAAGGTCGAGTAGCAGGCGAGGGCACTCGTCTATGTCACGATGGCGCACACGCCATAACAATCACTCCATTTGAGGTTTGATCAGGATGACGCTTCGCTTTTCGCTGCTCGCTTTGTCACTCGCACTGATGATGACCGATGCCATGGCGCAGGATGTTGCAGCCGGGGAGAAGTCCTTCAACAAGTGCCGCGCCTGTCATCAGGTCGGCGAGACCGCGAAGAACACCGTGGGGCCGATCCTGAACGGTCTATTCGGGCGCAAGTCCGGCACTGTCGCGGGCTATAATTATTCCGACGCCAACAAGAATTCCGGCCTGACCTGGGATGATCAGGTGTTCACCGACTATATCAAGGACCCGAAGGGCAAGATCCCCGGCACCAAGATGAGCTTTGCCGGCATCAAGAACGAGCAGGAGATCAAGGATCTCACCGCGTTCCTGAAGCAGTTCGCCGTCGACGGCAAGAAGGGCGGCTAAAGCGCCGTCGCTTCTTAAGCGGCCCTGATGCTCGCCAGGAAGCGGTCGACTTCGTTGCGCAGCACTTCCGATTGCGATGCGAGTTTTGTTGCCGAGCCCAGCACCTCCTGCGCCGCAGAGCCGGTCGTGGAGATGCCCGACGTCACGCTGGAGATGTTGCGAGACACGTCGTCGGTACGCGCCGCTGCTTGATTGACATTGCGGGCAATCTCCTGGGTTGCAGCACCCTGTTCTTCAATAGCTTCGGCAATAGCCGACGAGATCTTGTCGACCTCGTCGATGGTGGCGCAGACCGCCTGGATCTCCTCCACCGCGGCGTTGGTCTCGCCCTGGATTGACGCGATCTGGGCGCGGATTTCCTCGGTGGCCTTGGCGGTCTGGGTCGCCAGCGATTTGACTTCACCCGCCACGACCGCAAATCCCTTGCCAGCCTCGCCGGCGCGCGCCGACTCGATGGTGGCATTCAGCGCCAGGAGATTGGTCTGGCTGGCGATGTGATTGATCAAGGCGACGACCTCGCCGATCTTCTGGGCCGCTGCGGCCAGACTCTGCATGCGCGCATTGGAGCGCCGTCCGCTGTCGGCGGCCTTTCCGACCGCAGCGGAAGATTGCGCCAGTTGCCGGTTGATCTCGCCGATCGAGGACGACAGCTCTTCCGACGCTGCAGCGACGGTCTGCACATTGTCGGTCGCCGACAATGACGCATCGGAAACTTCGTTGGACTGGATTCGGCACTGTTCGACCACTGACGACATCGACTGCGCCGTGTTCTGCATGTCTGCCGCAGCCGATGAGACGTGGTCGACGACCTTGCGGACATTGCCCTCGAAGCTGTCGGCGAGCGAGGCGAAGATCGCACGTTTTTCCTGCTCGGCGCGTGCAGCGCTCGCATCCTGGTCGGCCTGAAAGTGACTGACCCGGATTGCGTTCTGCTTGAAGACCTCGACCGCCTGCGCCATCTGGCCGACTTCGTCCTTGCCGCGATGTTGCGGCAGGGCGACCGACAGATTTCCTTCGGCGAGTTCGCGCATCGCCTGCGTGATGGCAAGAATTGGTCGCGAAATGCCGCGGGCAATCAGAAGGCCCCCGGCGGCAGCTAGCACCAGACAGATCGCTGCGATACTGGCGGCCAGCAGACGCGCGTGCGCGATGGACGCCGCATATTCGCTGTTGTCCATGACGATCTCGACGGCGCCGATGGATTGACCGGAGAAGTCCTTGATTGGTCCCAGCAGGGCGACCACGGGTGTCGTCTTCATCTCGCCCTGCCGGACGATGAAACTGCCGTTCGTGGCGTTGCGATAGGCGTCGGCATCGAAGAAACTCGTGCTGCCCAGCGTACCGCCGAAGGTTTTGAAGCCGTCATTCCCTGCGAGATAGAACGCGACGTCGACGCTGCGCGCGCGCTTGAACTCGTCGAAGAAGCCCTGTCCGAACGTCAACCCGAACTCGACAGTGCCGAGATGTTTGCCTTTTTGTGCAACCGGCACGACGCCTCGAATGCCGAGGCCGGCGACGCCGCCTTCCAGGCCGACAACGGGTTTCATTGTCGAATTGGCCACGACCACGGTCTTGCGGAAGCCGGTCAGATCATCGCCGAACTTGGCAGGCTGATGCACCCGGAACTGGGACAATCCCGATGGCGTATGGAACTGAAATTGGTCGACGCCGTAGTCCGACTTGAGCTGGGCGAAGCCCGGTCCGAACAACTGCAACAGCGCGTCACGATCGTTACGTGCGACCGCGTCCTGCACCGCCGGAATGGTTGCTACCACGGCGCTCATGGCCGCCGCCCGGCGGGATTCCTGCATCAATCGCGACTGCAGGGCATCGTAGTTGCTTTGCAGTTCACTGCGATCGGCCCGATCGACGATGCCACCGATGATCCACATGGCCCCGAAAAGCACGGCGAGGGCGGTTGCTGCCGCAGACACTGCAAGTGCTGCTGTAATGCGGGCCTTCAGGCTCAGATTTGCAAGCATGTCTTGTTCCGTCTGGCGGCGTCGCGCCGAACTACTCAACTTCTGACGAGTCTTTGATCAACTGTAGATTGAATAGGTTAAAATACAGTCGAGCGGTCAGATGCTTGCAGATTCGTCGCGGCGACCCGCGCAAAGGGGCCGCTTACGGCGATGGCAACGGCGTTCCACCCTCGCGCAGTCAGACGACGAGCGTGATCGAAAAGGCCAAGCAGCTATAATTTGAACGGTGCCGCTCAGTGCCGCGGTATGCTGGATGATGAATAGAATGCAGGCCACTGGAGGAGGCGCGCTGCCACGTTAGTTTACATCCGCCGTCGCTCTCTTAGTACTGCTGTTGGCACAACTCTTGCTCGCCGCAATAAAGAGATCGGGCAGTAGCGGGAGTGAATCTTGAAAAACGTGTTGACCCAAAGAGCGAGAAATTGGGGTGTGAACATCTGGCGCGAAATCAGGGATTCCTTGAAACACGCGCCAATGCACTAGAGCCTTTTCGGTTCTGATCGAAGCAGAACCGAGTTCGCTCGAAAACGCTCTAGCCGGATGCCGACCGGGCACCGCATGTCATCCGGACCGATTTTTTCGGCCGGTTTTCTTCAATTGATCGGCTTGCATATTTTTACCGGGCGACGAACGGCGCCGCTTCCGGGCTTTTCACCTACGGCAAGAGCAACCTCTGAACCATACTGAAATCCGTCGAACCGCATAGGTTCTTTTGATTTCTGCAATGAGGCAGGTCTCTCTAAGGTTCAATTTGCGGGTGCGCTGCATCGATGCGTAGCTGCAAGCGCCCTGTTGGCGAAGGGTTGAGCATCTGGGATCACCCGACGTCGCTCGTTCGTTGGTATTTTCTCCCGGTTCGGTCTTGCCTCTCAAGAATACCCGATTGCCCTCCAGACACATGAAAGCGCGGCCATGAGTTCTCCCACCGTCTATTTCCTCAATGGTCCCAATGCCAATCTTTATGGGCTGGACAAAAGCGGCACCTATGGCCGCGAAAGTTTCGTCTCGATCAAGAAGCGTTGCGAAGACCATGCAGTTTCGCTCGGCTTGACGGTCGACTTCCGCCAATCCAACCACGAAGGCGTTCTGGTTGACTGGATTCAGGAGGCGAGGGAGAGGGCCGAGGGGATCGTCATCAATGCCGCCGGTCTCACTTACTCGTCGGTACCCATCCTCGATGCGTTGCTCGCTTTCGAGGGCCCGATCATCGAGGCGCATATGAGCAATATCTGGAAGCGAGAGCCGTTTCGCCATCACTCCTATGTGTCGCGTGCTGCAACGGGAGTCATCGCCGGGCTCGGCGCGCTGGGCTATGAGCTGGCATTGACGGCGGTATCGCGCCTGATCGCCGAAAAGGCCGCGCAATGACATCGGAGGTGATGGCGTTCTACAGCGTCCTCGATGACTTCAAAACGTGGCGTGCGGCGCTGGCCGCGGAGGGGATCAATCTTCGTCAGGCTGACGATATCACTGACCCCGCCAGCGTACGGCAGGCACTTGTCTGGAAGCCGCCGCATGGCTTCTTTGCGCGCTATCCGAATCTTGGTCTCGTCGTCAATCTTGGCGCCGGCGTTGACGCGCTGGTCGGGCGTGACGACCTGCCGGAGGTTCCGATTACGCGCCTGTCCGATCCGAAGATGGCGCGGATGATGGCTGGCTATGTGTTGTTCGCAGTGATGCGTCATGCGCGCGACATCCCCGCGTTCGAGCGGGCGCAGCGTGAGCACCGCTGGCATTATATTCATCCACGCGATCCAGAGACCATCACGGTCGGCGTACTCGGCCTCGGCGAACTCGGACTGACAGCGGCGCTCGAATGCGCCCGGCAAGGCTATCGCGTGCGTGGCTGGTCCAACACGCTGAAATCGGTGGAGGGCATCGAGACATCGGCCGGCCTGTCCGCGTTGCCGGATATCCTGGGCGATAGCGACATTCTCGTCTGCATGCTGCCGCAGACGCCACAGACGCGTGGGCTGCTGAACGTCGAGCGCCTGGCGCAGATGAAGCGTGGCGCGGTCTTCGTCAATGTTTCGCGCGGCAGCATCGTCGATGAGCCGGCACTTATCGAGGCGCTGCGTTCGGGCCATATCGCGGAAGCCACGCTGGATGTGTTTGCCTCCGAGCCACTGTCGCCCGAAAGTCCGCTCTGGGCGATGGACAACGTGCTGATCACGCCGCATCTCGCATCGGTGGCGCTGCCGGGTTCCGCGGCACAGCAGATCGGCGAGAATGTACGCCGGCTGCGGTCCGGGCAGGAGCTGCTAAGCCGCGTCGATCCGCGCCGGGGCTATTGAGCCCGGCGCGAATTGGCCGCCAACGGCAAAGGCGTCGCGCGCGTAGTCGGCGAATGTCTGCACCGCCGGGCGCAGCGCGTGGCGTTTCAGACGCAGCGCCATCACATGCGTGGCCGGAAGCTTTTCGGTGATGGGCACCACAGCAACGCGGCTGCCGTCATAGCCGATGGTGGTGCGCGGTACGGCATTGTGGATCGAATATCCCTGACCATTTCCGATCAGCCCGCGGATCAGCTCGAATGACCGGGTCCGGAAGGAAATGCGCGGCTCGATACCGGATGCCGTAAACAGGCTGGCGAAGTAGTCGCGCGAATGCGGCAGATCCAGCAGGATGAACGGCTCGTCGCGCATTTCGGTCAGGCTGATCGACGACCTGTTTGCCAAAGGGTGATCCGCCGACAGCACGATATAGGGCGGCAGCTCGCAGAATTTCTCACCGACGATCTCGTCAGGAACAGCGAAGGAGTAGGACAGCGCGAGTTCGGTCCGTCCGGAGACCAGACCGTCGATGATTTCCTGCTGGTCGCCTTCCTCAAGTTTTACCGAGATGCCCGGCTGGCGCTCGCGAAAGCCGGACAGCAGCCCTGGCATGAAGCGCGTGGCGAGGGTCGAGAAGCTGCCGACCACGATCTCGCCGTGCAGGGTGCTGCCAAGCGACTGGGCGCTCTGGGCAAAATCGCGCGCATGCGCGAGCAGCAGTCTCGCGTCGTTTACCAACCGCTGGCCGGCGGGGGAGAGCGTTACCCCCTTGGCGAGATGGCGAATGAAGATCTGGACACCGAGTTCGGCCTCCAGCTGGCTGAGTGCGGCCGAAATCGAGGGCTGCGACACGTTCAGGCGCTTGGCGGCTTCTGTCACGCTGCCCGCATCGGCCGTCTCAACCACATAACGCAGGGCCCGGAGTGAAAACCTCATCGTGTTTTCCTATGCAACTCCAAAGATAAAAATATTTTCTTTATGATAGGCCCTTCGGCACCCTGTCGTCCAGTCGAACAGGAGCCGATCAATGATCCGCACGGGTGAAGAATACAAACAGGGCATTCGCGATGGCCGCGAGGTCTGGATCGATGGCGAGCGCGTCAAGGACGTGACCACGCACCCGGCGCTGAAGCCGATCATCGACGTCAAGGCCCGGATGTATGACATGGCGCGTGAAGAGCGTTACGCCGCCGACCTCACTTACGTTGAAGACAACGAGACACATTCGGTCTTCTACAAGCCGCCGACGGAACAGAAGGACTGGCACGACAAGATCAAGGCCGTCGATCACGTGATGAAGGATATCGGCGGCGTGGTCACCCGCGTCGGCGATGAGACCATCGGCGAGATGTGGTCGCTGACCGACGGGCGCGACGTGCTGGCCGAGATCGATCCGCGTTTCGCCGCCAATATCGATCATCACATCCGTGCCGTGATCGAGAAGGACATCTTCCACGTCTCGGCCAATACCGATCCGAAGGGTGACCGCTCTCTGCCGCCGCAGCAGCAGGATCCGGATCTCATGGTTCACGTCACGCGTGAGACCGATGCCGGCATCATCATCCGTGGAGCGAAATACGAGACCGCTGCGGCCTATGCCGATCAGGCCTATCTGAAGCCGACTGTCGGCGCCTGGGCCAATGAGAAGCTGTCCGACTACGCGGTGGGCTGCATCGTCAAGATGGGCGCGCCGGGCGTGAAACATATCTGCCGCGGCGGCTTCGCCAATCGCAGCAGCGCCAATGCCAAGGACTATCCGCTTGCAAATCGCTTCGATGAGGTCGAGGCGCTGGTGGTGTTCGACGACGTGCTGATCCCGTGGGAAGACGTGTTCTTCTATCGCCATACCCGCGCTGCGCAGTTCGTGCGTTCGACGCTGCATCGCTACTCGGCATTCCCCTACGTGCTGCGTCTCCTTTACACCGCCGACATGATGATCGGCGCGGCGATGTGGAACGCCAAGCAGACCGGTCTCGACAAGCTGCAGTCGGTGCGTGAGAAGCTGGCCGATCTGGTCTGCTACCGCGAAGGCATTAATGCGCATCTCACCGCCTCGATCGCCATGGCGGAGAAGAGCCCGGGCGGCCTTCTGATGCCGCAGCAGTCGATGCTCTATGCCGGCCGCGTGTTCGCCTGTTCGCAGCTTCCGGCGATGATGCATATCGCCCGCGAGCTGTGCGGCGGCCAGATCTGCATCACCCCGAATGCCGATGCGTTCGAGGCCGAGGGATCAGGCAAGTGGCTCAACAAGTTCTATTCCCTGAACGACCAGTGGCAGGCCGACGATCGCCGCAAGCTGCTCGCTTTTGCGCGCGATCTCTTGAACTCCGACTATGCCGGTCATCGCCTGACCTTCGTGCAATTCGCACAGGCGCCGCACTTCAATCATCTGGCGGCGGTCTATAACAGCTTCGACTTTGCCGGGCCGCTGGATTTCGTGAAGAAGTCGGCCGGGCTGTCCGACCGTATCGACGGGGTGAAATCATGAGCGCAGCGGCGCATCCCTTGGTCGAGGTCGATATCTTCCGCGACGCCATGCGGATGACGGCCTCGGGCGTGGCAGTGGTGACAACGGATGGCGAAGCGGGACGTGCAGGCGTCACGGTGTCGTCGCTGTGCTCGCTGTCGATGGAGCCGCCGTCGGTGGTGTTCAGCGTTCACCGCGACAATCGCGGTCTCGAAAAGCTGCTCGCCAATGGCGTGTTCGTCGCCAATGTGCTGTCCGACGCGCAGGAGCGTGTCGCCAGCAGCTTTGCGGGACTGATCCCTGAGCTGCGCGACAATCGCTTTCTCGCCGGTGACTGGTCAGAACTGCTCACCGGCGCGCCTGCGCTCGATGGCGCGCTGTGCAATTTCGATTGCCGCGTCGCCAGCGTGTTCGATTTCGGCTCGCATCGCATCGTCGCGGGCGAGGTGCTGAACGTTCGCAACCAAGCTGCGCTGCCCCTGATCTTTTCCGATCGCACATTCCGTCGTCTCGCCGCCTGAGGATTTGCTCCATGACCACCCATCAGCGTTTTCGCAAGTTCAACACCAAGGAAGCCTATCCCGAGCAGTCGCTCGACAACGATGTCTGCATGGTCGTGCGCGCCAACAACACCGTTTATGTGCGCGGCCAGACGGCCATGGATCTCGACGGCAAGATCGTCGGTATCGGCGATGCCGCTGTGCAGACCGAGAATGCCATGACATGCGCCAAGGTGCTGCTTGAAGAGGCAGGCTCCAAGCTCGAGGACGTGGTGAAGATCGTCATCTACATCACCGATCGCGCCTATCGCGAGCCGGTCTATCGCGTCGTCGGCAAATGGCTGAAGGGCGTCTATCCGGTTTCGACGGGGATTATCGTTCAGGGCCTCGCCAAGCCTGAATACCTGATGGAAATCGACATCATCGCGGAAATTCCGGCGTAACGACGCGTTTTTCGCCGGCACTACAGAGATCAATCGGACGTTTGCGGCTTCATCCTTCGCATGATCGATGAGTGCGGATGCGCGCGCCCGTCCGGCGGAAATTCTTTAGGTAAATCAATCATCTGGCACGATGCTTGCTTTTCTTTCTGGGTCATAATCCTTGTGAGGTTTCGAGATGAAGCGCGCCTTGAAGTTTACTGCATTGATGTTGCTGTCGACGCTCGCGATCGGCGGGCAGGCATCCGCCCAGGAGAAGCTGGTGGTCAGCACCTGGGGTGGAAGTTTCCGCGATCTGATCGATGAAGCGATCGCCAAGAAATTCACCGCCGACACCGGCGTGAAGGTCGAATACATCACCGGCGGCACGATCGACCGCCTCAATCAGGCCAAGCTCGCTGCTGCCAAGCCCGAGAGCGACGTTACCTTCACGACGGCCCATGTCGGCTGGCTCTATGCCAACGACAATCTGTTCGAGAAGCTCGACATGGCGAAGATCCCGAACGCCAGCCATCTGGTCGAACAGGCCAAGATCAGCCCGTATCACATCGGCTCGTGGGCCTATGTCTACACCATCGGCTATCTGCCCGATCAGTTGCCGAAGGGCGTGAGCTTCGAAAGCTGGGAAGGCCTGTGGAATCCCGCGCTCAAGGGCATGATCTCGTCGCCCGATTTCGATCCGAGCCATGTGATGGTCGTTGCGGCCAAGTTGTCCGGCGGCGATGCGTCGAATTGGGAAGTCGGCGAAGCCAAGATGAAGGCGCTGAAGCCGAACTACAAGGCGTTCTACACCAACGATGCCAACAGCCAGCAACTGTTCGCGACGGGTGAAACTCCGGTGCAGGTCGTGCTGTCGATGAACGCCTATTACATGCAGGCCCAGGGCGTGCCGATCAAACTGGCGATTCCGAAGGAAGGCGCCGTGCTCGGCGTCGACACGATGGGCATCACCAAGGGCTCGACCAAGGCGGAGCTGGCCTACAAGTTCATCAACACCGCGCTCGATCCCGAAGTGCAGGCGAAGATCGCCGAACTGAAGAAGGGCAGCCCGGTGGTGGACAACGCCAAGGTCAAGCCCGAGATCGCAGCACTGCCGGGCGTGTTCACGACCGCGGATCAATGGGCGAAGCAGACGCTGGTGATCGACGCCAAGCTGCGTGCCGAGAAGACCGGCACCTGGCGCAAGTGGTTCACCGAGAACATCATGGCTCCGTAAAAGAGTTCTAGTCGCGATCCGGCTGCTACCGCCGGATCGCGGTCCATGACGTCACGTTCGCCCACTTCGAGTTTGTCCATGAACACACGTCCATTTCTGGGATGGTTTGTCTCGCCGGCCGGCCTCGTTGCTGTGGGGCTGATCGCGGCGATGCTGGCTGTGTTTCAGTACAGCGTGCGGGCCTATATTCCAGGCACGCTCGAAGTCGGTGGCTTCACCTGGGCCAATTTCGAAGCCATGCTGCGGCCGCTTTACGCACTGGCATTCTGGAATACGGTGCTGATCTGTTTCGAGACGGCGGTGTTCACGCTGCTGCTTGCCTATCCGCTAGCCTATGCGTTGACGCGCACCAACAGCTCCGCGCTGCGCTCCTTCATCCTGATCGTGTCGGTGACGCCGCTGTTTCTCGGCGAGGTGGTGCGGACCTATTCCTGGATGATCGTGCTCGGCAATAACGGATTTCTGAACACGCTGCTGCTCAAGCTCGGCCTGGTGGATCGCCCGTTGCGGATGATGTTTACCTCGGGCGGCGTGATTGCGGCCTTGGTGCATGTGACCATGCCGATCATGGTCATCATGCTGGCCGCGGCGCTGTCGCATATCGATCGCAATTACGAGAAGGCGGCCGAAAGTCTCGGCGCGGGTCCGATCCGCATCTTCATGACCATCACGCTGCCGCTGTCGATGCCCGGCATCGTTGCCGGCTTCTCAACCGCCTTTGCCTGGACCTTCAGCGCCTTTGCAACGCCGCAACTGATCGGCGGCGGCCGCGTCGCCACCGTGTCGACGCTGATCTATCAGCTTGGCTTCTCGTCGTTCAACTTTCCCTTTGCCGCCAGCCTCTCCATCATCGGCCTCGCATTGTCGTTGGCTGTGATCGCGCTGCTGAAGAAAGCCGCGAGCCCGCTCGAACGTATGGCGGGCACCACATGAAGCGCTCACCTGCAACCCTCGCGCTGCGCTGGTCGGGCCGCGTCCTCGTCGCCGCCATTCTCCTATTCGTGCTGTTGCCCGGCGTTGTCGTAGCGATCTCGGCATTCAACGATCGTGCGATCCTGCAATTTCCGCCGCAGTCATGGTCGCTGCGCTGGTTCTATCGTGCGTTTTCCTATGCCGATTTCGCGAAGGGGTTCTGGAATGGCCTGACGGTGACGGTCTGGGCATCCAGCATCGCGGTGGTCGTGGGATCGGCCTTTGCCTTTGCCATTCATCGCTATAAATTCGCGCTCAGGGATTTCCTTGAAGGCATTCTGCTGTCTCCGCTGATCATCCCGCATTACACCGTCGGTCTTGGCATTCTCATCCTCGCCTCGCAGACGGGGATTGGACGCGGCTTTCCGCTCGTCATCTTCGCCCATGTGGTGATGGTGTTGCCCTTCGTGATGCGCAGCACTTACATCTCGCTGGAAAATCTCGACACGCGCCTGGAGCTGGCCGCGTCCAGTCTCGGTGCCACGCCGCTGCGGATCCTGTTTACCGTGACGATCCCGCTGCTGATTCCGGGCTTGCTCAGCGGCTGGCTGTTCGCGGCGATCCTGTCCTTCAACGAATTCACGGCGACGTTGTTCGTCAGCAGCCAGGCCACGCAGACGCTACCGGTCGCCATGTATAATTATGTCCGCGAATTCGCGGACCCCACGCTGGCCGCGCTGTCGGTCATCTACATCGTCGTGACCGCAACCTTGCTCACGATCGCCAATTCCTTCCTGGGCCTCGGGAAAATCCTGAATGTTGATGCGCACTGATCCAATGACGGCACACACGCCAGCCGCGGCGAGCGACAAGATTCGTCCGGCGGTGCAGCTCGACGGCGTCACCAAGCGCTTCGGCGATTCCATGGCGCTGCATGAGGCCTGGCTGAAGATCCGGCCGAGCGAGTTCATGACTCTGCTGGGCCCATCGGGCTGCGGAAAGACGACGCTGCTCAATCTGGTTGCCGGCTTCCTCGAAGCCGATAATGGCGAGATCTTCATCGACGGCGATCTGGTCACGGAGACGCCCGCGCATATGCGTGAGATCGGCATCGTGTTCCAGAACTATGCGCTGTTCCCGCATATGAGCGTCGCCAAGAACGTGGCTTACGGATTGAAGACCCGTGGCGTCGACAAGAAGGAGATCGCGCGCCGCGTCGACGAGGCGCTGGCGCTGGTCAAGCTGTCAGGCTTTTCCGATCGCAAGCCCAAACAGCTGTCAGGCGGTCAGCAGCAGCGCGTCGCGCTTGCGCGGGCCCTGGTGATCAAGCCGAAGGTGCTGTTGCTCGACGAGCCGTTCTCGGCGCTCGACAAGAATCTGCGCGGCTCGATGCAGGTCGAGCTCAAGCAGATCCAGCGTGAGCTCGGCGTCACCACGATCTTCGTGACGCATGATCAGGGTGAGGCGCTGTCGATGTCGGATCGTATCGCCGTGATGTCGGCCGGGCGCATCCGCCAGATCGCGGCACCCGACGATATCTATCGCCGTCCGGCGGATCGCTTCGTCGCGTCCTTTGTCGGCGACGCCAATATCCTCAACGGGCGTCTTGTCGAGAAGCGCGAAGATGTCGCTGTCGTCTCGGTCGGCGACATCAGCGCCGAAGTTCCTGCGGCGCCGATTGCCGCGCTCTCGATCGGCGATGCCGTGGACGTCTTCGTGCGGCCGGAGCATCTCGCCGTCACGGCGCGTGGCGCTTCGGGATCACTGCCCGGCACTGTGACGACGCAGGTGTTTCAAGGCGGCCATGTCGATCTCTATATCGACGCGCCCGGCAGCGCGCGGGAGCGCATCCTGCTGCGTTCGCCCGGTATTGCAGCGCTGTCGTCCTGTCCGGTCGGAGCCGAGATCGGATTGACCATCGGCTCCGACGATATCGTGGCATTTCCGCGAGGTGAGGTGGCGTGAGGCGGCCGCGTCTAGAACGACGGCGCGGCGCCCGGATTCATCGCGCGCGCGACATAGTCCTTCTGCTGCGGTCGATAGCGCTCCCACAGCGCACGCAATTCGCCGATCGGAGCGTCGTGCCAGTCGACCCGCAGGTCGACTACCGGCCAATCAAACATGTGGGCGACATGCAGGCCCGCCGCATGTTCGTCGTCGGTCTCGCCGCCGGCGTCGAGACCGGCTTCCAGCGCCGACAGCAATCGCTCCGCCAGCGGCTGTCCGGCCGTGGCTTCGAACTTTGCGATCATCACGCTCGGGACTTTTTCATCGACCAGCAGATTGCCCATCGCGAGACAACCATGGCCCTGCGCAATGCCGACGATCGGCAGCGCCTGCGCGCCGGAATGCCACGCCACCTGGCCGTAGCGATCGATCACACCGACTTGTCGCCATGCGGGCTGCGGCGTACCGAGCGTGAGATTGTTGAGGACGGCACCCGCGCCGAGGCCCTGACGCAGCAGTGCAAGGCCGGTCGGGCCGAGTGCGGGATCGGTGACATTCTGCGACACCACCAGACCCAGAGGTCCCACCCAAGCGCAACGCGCCGGCACGGCAATGCTGGACGACGTAATGGCAATGCCGAACGCGCCGGTCTCCGGACAGCGTGCCGAGATGGAATAGGTCATCGTGATGCTCCCGCAATCGTAAAAGTATTTGGAGTATAGATGATCGATCGAATAGCTCAAATACTTTGCGAGCTGATCAGTATTGAAAGTATAAGTTCGAATTCGAACCTCGATGTCATCACCTATATCGAGAAGATACTTGCGTCGTCCGGCGTGCCCGCACGGCGCGTGCCGTCGCCTGATGGCCGCAAGGCGTCGCTGCTCGCGACTATCGGTCCCGTGGATCGTCCTGGCGTGGTCCTGTCAGCGCATACGGACGTCGTGCCGGTGGAAGGGCAGACCTGGACTGTGCCGCCATTCGCCGGCGTCATTCGCGATCAGCGCGTCTATGGTCGCGGTGCCACCGACATGAAGGGCTTTCTGGCCGTGGTGCTCGCGACCGTGCCGCGGTTGAAGGAGGCGGCAACGGCCGCGCCCGTGCATCTGGCGTTTTCCTATGACGAGGAAGTCGGATGCCGCGGCGCGCCCGATCTCGTACGGGTGCTTATGCAGTCTGTTGCACCGCCGGCACTCGCCATTGTCGGTGAGCCAACCACCATGCGCGTCGTTCGCGCGCACAAGGGCAAGGTCGCGCGGCGCCTGACCGTCACCGGTCGCACCGGCCATTCGGCGATGCCGCATCGTGCGGCCAATGCGGTCGATGCGGGCGTTGCGATCGCGCATGCGCTGCGGGGCTTCGCTGATGAGGAAGTCGCGCGCGGCGGCGATGCGGCATTCGATCCGCCATACACGACCATTCACGTCGGCTCGCTGCATGGCGGCAGCATGGTCAATCTGGTGCCGGAACGCGCCGTGCTGGAATACGAGATCCGCACCATGCCAGGCCGTGACGCCGGCGAGATTCTTGCGCGGGTCGATGAGGTGGTTGCGCGCGAGCGCGATCGGTTGCGCGCCAATGCACCGGAGGCTGACATCGTCTCCGAGGAACTGTCGGCCTATCCCGGGCTTGAGACCGCCGCCGATGCCTCCATGACGTGTCTGGTCGCAGTAATGGCAGGCGATACGCAACCGGCAACCACAGTCGCCTTTGGCACCGAGGCCGGCCTCTACGCAGAGGCGGGCATCCCGACGCTGGTCTGCGGACCCGGCGATATGGCGCGGGGGCACAAAGCCGACGAGTGGATCGGCTTCGACGAACTCGCAGCCGCAAACGTGATGATGGACAGGCTGGCGGATTTGCTGCGTCGGCCGAGTGAAGAGTGGATACGCGTATCATGAAGAACGAAGTGTCGACGATCATGTCGACTATGCAGGCGATCATCGCGACGCAAGCAGGCGGTCCTGACGTTCTGACCCAAGTCGAACGACCAGTGCCGGTGCCCGGTCCTGGCGAAGTGTTGATCGAGGTCGCAGCAGCCGGCGTCAATCGCCCTGATCTGATGCAGCGGAGCGGTGCCGTGCCGCTGCCGCCGGGTGTCACTGACGTGCTCGGGCTCGAAGTCGCTGGCCGCGTGGTCGGAGGCGACGCTGCGTTGCTGGGGCAGGCGGTGATGGCCCTGGTGAAGGGCGGCGGTTACGCGCGCTATTGCATCGCCAAGGCGTCGCATTGTCTTGCGGTGCCCGAGGGGCTGACGATGGAGCAGGCGGCGGCATTGCCCGAAGCGCTGTTCACCGTCTGGCACAATCTGTTCGAACGCGGCCGGTTGCCGAAGGGTGAGACCGTGTTGGTGCATGGCGGTGCCAGTGGCGTCGGCACCATCGCGATCCGCATGGCCATCGCTCGCGGTGCGACGGCGATCGCGACCGTGGGCAGCGATGCCAAGAAGAAGGCGGTGGAAGCGCTCGGCGCCGTCGCCATCAACTATCGTACCGACGACTTCGTTGTCGCAACGCGCGACGCCACAAGCGGGCGCGGCGTCGATGTCGTGCTCGACATCGTCGGTGGCTCCTATGTGGCGCGCAATCTCGATGCGCTGGCGCCGGGCGGACGGCATGTCAGCCTGTCCTTCATGGAAGGCGGCGTGGTGCCGATCGATCTCGGTTTGGTGATGCGGAAGGGATTATATCTGACGTCGTCGACGCTGCGGCCGAAGTCCGATGAGGAGAAGACCGCAATCGCCGCCGCGCTCCGTGCCGAGGTGCTGCCGCTGGTGGCATCCGGCGAGGTGAGGCCGCTGATCTGGCGCCAGTTGCCTCTCGGAGATGCAGCGCAAGCTCACCGCATTCTGGAAGCCAATGAAAACATCGGCAAGGTCCTGCTGCTGCCGGCTGGCGCCGCCGCATGAGCAGCGATGTCGAGCGCAAAAGCCGCATATCGATACAGGAGCAGTCCCATGGCGATGACTAAACCCTCTCTCAAGCTGACACATGAAGGCGCGCTCAAAGCGCTGGCGGGTGCCGTCGCCAAGGCGGAGGAGCTTGGCGTGGCACAGAACGTCACGATCGTCGACGACGGCGGCAATCTGCTGGCTTTCGTCCGCATGGACGGCGCCAAATTGCTGTCGCGGGAAACATCGATGTCCAAGGCTATTACGGCCGCATCGCATCGGCAGCCGACCTCTCGGCTCAATCCCGCCGACGAGATCAAGCTGGCTATCGCAGGCGGCGGCCGCCTGACCAATCTCGAAGGCGGATTGCCGATCGTGATTGCTGGCCAATGTGTCGGGGCGGTCGGCGTCGGGTCGGGCACCGGCGCGCAGGATGTCGAAGTCGCGCGTGCCGCGCTGGCCGCCATCGACGCGGAGGATCAGAAGCCATGAGCGACAGCATCGAACTGTTCTACGCGCCGACATCGCCCTATGTGCGCAAGGTGATGGCCTGTGCGATCGAGCTCGGGATCGCCGATCGTATCGTGAAGCTGCCCAGCGCCGCGCATCCGCTCAAGCGCGACGCGCGGATCGCAAGTTTCAACCCGCTCGCCAAGGTGCCGGCGGCGAAGCTGGCGGATGGTACGCTGCTGTTCGACAGCCGGGTGATTTGCGAATATCTCGACGACTTCGGACGCGGTTCGCTGTTTCCGCGCGGGCCTGAGCGCTGGAAGGTGCTCACCGAGCAGGCGCTCGGTGATGGCTTGCTCGATGCGGCGCTACTCACGCGCTATGAGAATACGTGCCGTAGCGACGAGATCAGATCGGCGGAGTGGATCGATGGTCAGATGACCAAGATCGCTGCGGCCCTAGACCAGATGGAAAACGACGTCGCAGTGTTTGGTACCCGCATCAGCATCGGCAGCCTCACCATCGCCTGTGCGCTCGGCTATCTGGATTTCCGTTTCGCATCATTCGACTGGCGCAGATCGCGCCCGGCGCTGGCCGACTGGTTCGCTGCCGTGTCGGAGCGGCCGTCACTGCGAGATACGTTTCCGGCCGAGGGGTAATTCGGTCGTCAGCTTTCAGCCTCGACCCAGTTCAGCGTCATCCGCATCGCATGGCTGTGCCGGGCTTCGATCAACCACTGTTCTTCGCGATAGCAGATCGAGCGCAGCAGGCTCTCGATGGCGAAGGAGGCGAAGAACCGCGGCGTGATTTGCTCGACCTCGATGGGGCCGAGCGGAAAAGCGACGATCGACGCCGCCTTGAGGTGGCTGTCGTTGGGAAGTGGTTCTGAGGCGCGCAGCAGATTGAGCGTCTCTATGGCAATGGTTTTCTGACCGGGCATCGGGGCATTCTGCCGAAAAACCTTACGCTGCCATCCAGTGCTTAATTTTTCGTGGAACCGGGCGTCGCGTGGCTCAGGCGGCCAGATGGAAGTCCGAAATTTGCACGCGATTCCGGCCTGCCGCCTTGGCTTGATAGAGCGCAGCATCTGCTCGGCTGAGCAACGCCTGCAATGTTTCCGGTTCAGATGACCGGATAGCGATCCCTACGCTGACCGTAGCATGGATAACACCGGCGGAGGTCGGGAAGGTCTTAGCTTCCAGCGTCGATCGAATACGCTCGGCGACAGCGGCCGCCGCTTTTGGGCTCGACGCGGCTAGGACAATGCAGAATTCCTCGCCGCCCAGACGCGCGGCAACGTCTTCGGCGCGAATGTTCGAGAAGATGACTTCGGCAAAGGCCCGCAGCACGCGGTCGCCGGCGGCGTGGCCGAACTGATCGTTGATCGTTTTGAAGTGATCGAGATCCATCACCAGAATTGCAGTGTTGGATGCTGTATCCGTTACCTTTTCGCCAAACAGCGCGCGCCGGTTGAGCAGGCCGGTCAAAGGATCGGTCATGGCATCGGATTTATGCCGGTTCGACGTCCGGATCTGGTTGATTGTCAGTGACAGTGCACCGATCCCGGTCAGACCGACGATCACCATCAGTGAATTGAACTGTTCTGCCCAATTCATCGGTCGATCGGTCAGCACGAATTGTCCGGTACGCAAGAGTTCGGCACCGCAAGCCACGAACGATGCGGCGGTGACGAGATAGAGTAGCGCATTTGCGACCATCAGCAGCGGTGCTTCGGCGCGCGCGTGCCAATATTGCGCGGCCGAGAGCGCAACGAGAAGGCCCGTGCCAAAATTCGCGGCCATCGTGCCGGTGCCGGTGTAACCAAGCGCAAAGCCGATGATCATCGGAACGAGCCCTGCAGTGGTGACGAGGGCGGCGCGGATCCAGTGAGCCTCATTCGAGCAGAATTGCGTGGTGCCCGCATAGATCACTCCGAAGCCGACAAGCAGCAATACGAATGCAGCGAGCTGTAGCCTCGAATCATACTGTTCGAAGCCTGCATAGATGATGACGGCAACGACCGTGGTCGCGAGACCGATCGACCAAGTCAGCAGATAGGTCTCGGATCGCGCGACGAGCCAGGTGGCGAGCAATGTGAGCGCGAGCGCCGCGCTCGAGAGTCCGATCGCTGCGAAGATGGAGGACTGATCTAGCAACATGATGTCCGAACGCGGTGTAATTTATTTGATGCGCAATAAGCAGCACCCACTTACCACCGATCGCGGTCGGGGCCACCCATTTTGTATGGTGAGCAAAGCGTTACCGGACCGATGGAAGGGGGTGTCCGGAGATCGTCGTAAGCCGTTTTTTGCGACGATTTGTGCCGGAACGAGACGCAGCCGTCGGCGTTTTCTTGCAGGGTGTCACAGAGGGTTGAACATGAAAAAGATTCTGGCGACGGCGGCAGCTGCACTGATGATCGCGAGTTTCACGGCGACGGCGGCGTCTGCGAAGAAAGTCCATCGTGGCTACAAAGCGCACCACGGATATTACGGGGCCTATGGCCAGATGCGAGGTCCCGCGATCTTTCGTGGCAATGCGGCGATGAGCGGCAATCACGGCAATTCTGCCTATGGCAGCAACTCGCTCGGCCATATCAAGGGCGGCAATATCGGGGGCGGCAAGTAGCGTGGCATTACATTGGGGAAGGCGAGATCGATCGTTTCAATGCGATCGATCTGGTTAACGTCTTTCTGATGGGTTGGTGGTAATTGGCTATACCGCAACTTACAGTTCAGGTTTGTCATGCTCCCGGATGGCCGTTATTCGGCGTGGTTTCGTATTCCCGAGAAGGAAGGCATGGGGATTATCACGCTCGCTGATGGTCGATTGTCGGGCGGCGATACGGTGATCGCCTATAGCGGTTCCTATATCCAGAACGGCGATGCTTTCACGGCGACGATTGCGACCCGCCGGCATGCGGACGGCCAGCCAACGATCTTCGGCATCGACGAGGTCGAGATTGATCTGGTCGGGACATCCAAGACCACGACGGCGTCCTGCAGAGGTGTCGTCAAGCAACGCCCCGGCGTGCCGTTTGAGGTCGTGCTGGTGCGCATGGAAGGCTAGCCTCCGGTCTATTCGCGCAACTCGTATTGATGTCGCAACAGCTGAACCATGTCCTGGACCCGCTGGCGCCAGGCACGCGCGTCAGGCACCGCGCCGGCGGCCGGCGTGATGCGCAACATGGCGTTCCATGGGCGCGTGCCATAGACGACCACCTCGAAGCCGGCTGTCGGACAGCCATCGATACCCCTTAGCGCGCGCAGGATCACATCCGCGATTTCCGACCGGCCAAGCGTGCGGGTGCTCTCGACCGCAAGTTGCGGCTCCAGCGATGCCGCTGGATTCTCCTCTGCGACGACCGGATCGAAACCGTCTCTGGTGTCCGCGTCTGGCTCAGGCCTGATCGGTTCGGGATCGCCTGGCCTCCTCATGAGTCGTTCGACCAGACCGAGCAGGCCTCGATCGCGTTCGGGCGTCTCTTTCACATCAACGGTCCAATATCAGCGGCGACACGTGATTTCACATCCTCCGCGGGGTGTTGTCGATGGGCTTCGCGGTCATTGCGGTGCACAAATGCGCTGCGGGTTGGCTTTGTCGCAAAAGTTTCATCCGCGGCCTATAGTGGGGCGTCACGCATTCCCCTCAGACTTCTATGCGCCGGCCTTAAAGCCTGCGTCAGGATGGAGACGATCGCCGTGAAACCGTTCCGCTTGGTATTTGCTCTGTCCGCGCTGGCGCTCGCCGCCCTATCGCAGCCCGCCCGTGCTGCGGATGTCATCTGCTACAACTGTCCGCCGGAATGGGCCGACTGGGCGTCGATGATCAAGGCGGTGAAGACCGACCTCAGCATCGAGATGCCGCATGACAACAAGAATTCCGGCCAGGCGCTGGCTCAGATCCTCGCCGAGAAGGCCAATCCGGTTGGCGACATCGGCTATTTTGGCGTCACTTTCGGTATGAAGGCCAAGGCGCAGGATGCACTCGAACCCTACAAGCCCGCTGGCTGGGATCAGGTCGATGCCGGCCTGAAGGACTCCGAAGGCTACTGGACCACGATCCATTCCGGTACGCTCGGCTTCTTCGTCAACAAGGATGCCCTCGCTGGCAAGCCGGTGCCGAAGTGCTGGAAGGATCTCGCCAAGCCCGACTACAAGGGCATGGTCGGCTATCTCGATCCGACCTCGGCCGCCGTCGGCTATGTCGGCGCTGTTGCGGTCAATCTCGCGCTCGGCGGTTCGGACCAGAATTTCGATCCGGCCATCGCGTTCTTCAAGGAGCTGAAGAAGAACGACGCGATCGTGCCTAAGCAGACATCCTACGCACGGGTTGTATCCGGCGAAATGCCGATCCTGTTGGACTATGATTTCAATGCCTATCGCGCCAAGTATTCCGAGAAGGGCAGTTTCGAATTCGTCATTCCCTGCGAAGGCTCGGTCGTGTTTCCGTATGTGGTCGGTCTCGTGAAGAACGCGCCGCACAAGGACAAGGCCAAGAAGGTCATGGATTATCTGCTGTCCGACAAGGGTCAGGCGATCTGGACCAATGCTTACCTCCGTCCGGCCCGCAAGATTGAACTGCCGGAAGCCGTGAAGGCCAAGTTCCTGCCGGACAGCGAATATGCCCGCGCCAAGAGCGTGGACTGGGGCAAGATGGAGCTGGCGCAGAAAGGCTTCAGCGACCGCTATCTCGCCGAAGTCCGTTGATGCACAATGGTGCCCCGGCGGGGGCAGGGGCACCATAATTTCATGTCGCATCGTAATTTCATCTGGATCTGCCTGCTGCCGCTCGTGGTGGTGACAGCAGCCTTCTTCCTCTTGCCGATGGCGCAATTGCTCGCCGTCGGTGCCGGTGGATCGCGCGGCGTGTCCGCCTATCTCGCGATCATCACCGAGCCGCGCTATCGCGCCACGCTGATCAATACGGTCGTACTCGCTGCGGCGACGACCGTCGCCACGCTGGTGATTGCCACCATCGCCGGCCTCTTTCTGCAGCGTCATCGGTTTCCCGGCCGCGCCGTGCTGATCGCGATGCTGACATTCCCGCTGGCATTTCCCGGGGTCGTGGTCGGCTTCCTGATCATTCTGCTGGCCGGACGTCAGGGTCTGATCGGTGCCATCACCGCCGCGGTGACGGGCGAGAAAGTCGTGTTCGCTTATTCGATTTTCGGTCTGTTTCTCGGCTATCTCTATTTCTCGATCCCGCGCGTAATCCTCACGGTGATGGCCGCGGTGCAGAAGCTCGATATCGGGCTGGAGGAGGCGGCGCGTTCACTCGGTGCGAGCCCGTGGGCGGTCCAGCGCGATGTCGTGCTGCCGGCGCTCGGGCCGGCTTTCGTCGCCTCGGGCGCGATTGCCTTCGCGACGGCGATGGGTGCGTTCGGCACGGCCTTCACGCTTGCGACCAATATCGATGTGCTGCCGATGCTGATCTATACCGAGTTCACATTGGCGGCGAATTTTGCGATCTCGGCGGCGCTGTCGATCGGACTCGGCGTGATCGCCTGGGCAATCCTCGCGCTGGCCCGCTCAATGAGCGGCGGCGCTGTCGCGGCGGCGGGGTAAGCCATGCGCGACCGCCTCATCTTCGCCGGCCAGCTCGGATTTACACTGCTCGTTGCGGCGTTTCTCGTCGTGCCCGTTGTGTTGTCGATTTCCGCCGGCGTCACCGTCAACTACTTTCGCGGCATCCAGTCGGGCGTCACGCTGCAATGGGTGGTGCAGGTCTGGAACCTCTATGCCGGTGAAATCGGGCTGTCGTTTCTGATCGCCTTCGCGACACTGGCGGTGACGTTGGTTGTCGGCGTGCCCGCGGCTTATGGGTTACACGTGAAGGGCGGTAGGTTGTCGCGCGTGATCGAGGAGATCATCACGCTGCCGCTGGCAATCCCTGGCCTGGCCATCGCGCTGGCGCTGCTGCTCACCTATGGCGGCTTCGGTGGCTTCAGGCAGTCGTGGGTCTTCATCCTCACTGGCCACGTGATCTTCACCATGCCCTTCATGGTGCGCTCGGTGATGGCGGTGTTCGCTTCGGTGGACATCAAGACACTGGACGAGGGCGCTGCCTCGCTCGGCGCCTCGCCATGGACGCGGTTTTGCAATGTCATCGTGCCGAACGCCATGCCCGGCATTCTCGCCGGATCGCTGATGGTGGTGACGCTGTCGCTCGGCGAATTCAACCTGACCTGGATGCTGCACACGCCGCTCACCAAGACGCTGCCGGTCGGCCTCGCCGACAGTTACGCGTCGATGCGGCTCGAAGTGGCATCGGCCTACACACTGATTTTTTTCATCATGATTGTGCCTCTTCTGGTGGCGATGCAGATGTTTGCCGAGAAGGGCGAAAAGAAATGAGCGGGATCGCAGGCCACGGCGCGGCCGTCCATATCCAGAACTGCGGCAAGACCTTTCCGGACGATACGCAGGCTCTGGCGCCGGCTTCGCTGGATATCGTTAGTGGTGAGACGCTGGTGCTGCTCGGCCCTTCCGGTTGCGGCAAGACCACCATGCTGCGGATCATCGCCGGGCTGGAGACGCCTGATGCGGGTGGCCGTGTGTTGTTCGACAAGACCGACATCACCGCGGTGCCAATTGAGCAGCGCCATGTCGGCATGGTGTTCCAGTCCTATGCGCTGTTTCCCAACATGACCGTGGCCGAGAATATCGGCTACGGGCTGAAGATTCGCGGCGTCGACAAGGCCGCGCGCGCGGCGCGTGTCGCCGAGATGGTGACGCTGACCAATATCGGCGGGCTAGAAAACCGCCGGATCGATCAATTGTCTGGCGGCCAGCGTCAGCGCGTCGCGCTGGCGCGTGCGGTGGCCGTGCGCCCGCGCGTGCTGCTGCTGGACGAGCCGTTGACGGCGCTCGATGCGTCGCTACGCGACCGGCTGCGCAGTGAACTCAACAGCCTGCTACGCTCGCTCGGGATCACCGCGATCTATGTGACGCACGATCAGGCCGAAGCGATGGAGCTCGGCGACCGCATTGTGGTGATGCGCAAGGGCGCCATCGCGCAGATCGGCACGCCGCGGGAGATCTACTTTGCTCCCCAGAACCGCTTCGTCGCGGAATTCGTCGGTGCAGCCAATATCGTCGAGGGGCCGGTGAGCGGCGGTCGATTGATGCTGCCCGGAGGCTGGTTGGCGCTCAATAATGCCGCCGACAACGCTGCGGCAGCGGCGATGATCCGGCCGGAGACCATCGGAATTGTCGCCGAGGCGGACGCCTTCCTGCGCGGCATGGTCGAAAGCGTCGCCTTTATCGGTGATCGCCAGCGCCTCGTGGTGACGGGTGCGGCGAACAAGCCGTTGACGGTGGACGCGCCGAACACCATCAATGTGCGTGCAGGGGAGCGCGTCGGCCTGTCGGTCACGCCTCAAGCGGTTCGCGTGTTGCCGAAAGAAGACTGATGTCGAAGCTCAAGCCCACCATCATCGCGCAGATCTCCGATCTGCATATCAAGGCGCCGGGCGAACTGGCCTATGGCAAGGTCGACACGGCGTGGGCGCTGGAGCGCTGCGTCGCCGAGCTGAACGCACTCGATCCGCGGCCCGATCTCGTTGTCATCTCCGGCGATCTCGTGGATACGCCGACGCCGGGCGAATACGAGCATCTGTGGCGGCTGCTGGCGCCGCTCAAGATTCCGTTCATCGGCGTGCCCGGCAATCACGATGCCCGCGACATGATGCGCGCGGCATTTCCCGATTGGGCCTATGCCAAGTCGTCGGGCCCGCTCGATCAGGCGCGGACGGTTGGCCCGCTCGATATCATCCTGCTGGACTCGCATGTGCCGGGCAAGCCGCATGGCGCGCTGGAAGCGGCAACGCTGGCGTGGCTGGATGCCAAGCTGGCATCGTCGCGCGAGCGGCCGGCATTGTTGTTCCTGCATCATCCGCCGTTCCGCACTGGCATCACCCATATGGACGTGCAGGACCTGTTCAATGCGGATAAGCTCGCTACCATGGTCCGCAAGTATCCGCGCGTTAAGATCGTCGCCGCCGGCCACGTCCATCGCGCGACACTGACGACATTCGCCGGGACGGTTGCGACCATTTGCCCGGCGCCGAACCATGCGGTCGATCTCGACATCGCCGAATTGCGTCCGCCGTCCTTCCGCGTCGAACCGCCCGCTTTCCACCTGCATGTCTGGTTTCCGGATGGCGAGGAGGGCGGCCATCTGGTCACGCATCAGGTGCCGATCGGCGACTTCGACGGCCCGCATCCGTTCTTCGGCGCTGACGGGAAGTTGCTCTGAGCTAGACGAGCGCGTTGGCCGCGATCAGGCTGCGATAGAACTCCGCGCTGAGCTTCGGCATTCGTTTCTGCGTTTCGAAATCGACGTGATACAGCCCGAAGCGCTTTTCATAACCATCCGACCATTCGAAGTTATCCATCAGGCTCCAGTGGAAGTACCCTTTTACGGGGATGCCTTCCGACGTCGCGCGCTGCAGATGCGTGAGATAGTTCCTGAGATACATGACGCGGTCGAGGTCGTGGATCTTGCCGTCACCGGCCGGCCGGTCGGCGGCCGATGTACCGTTCTCGCTGATATAGATCTGCTTGACGTTCCAGACCTTGGCGACATTGCGCGGAGCCCAATACAGCGCTTCCGGCCCGATCCGCAGCCAGTCCGAATCCATGCGCGGGAACGAGGTCGGGAACGGCACCAGCGCGAAGCCGTGCTGATCGCCACTCGCTACCACATAATATTGCGGCATGTAGACGTTGAGACCGACGAAATCGACGGGGGAAGAAATGATCTTCAGTTCTTCGGCGGTGAAGCTCGGCGCATTCTTGCCGGCATAGGCGAGAAACGCATCGGTGTATCTGCCTTCGAGAATGACGGTCATGTAGCCGCCATTCATCTCGCGCGTTGCGACTTCGGCTGCGCGGATATTGGCGGGCGTCTCAATGGCCGGGACGCAGGATGCGACATTCTCGGCGAGGCCAACCTTGGTGTCGGCGCGTCCATTGGCGCGGATCGCCTGCACGGCCATGCCATGGCCCAGTGCGACGTGATGGCGAACCTGGTTGAGCTGCGGCTGTGGCAGCTTCAGGCCGGGCGCGAGCTCGACTGGGCCGTGGCCATAGCCGAAATCCACGAAGGTCCCGCATTCATTGATGGTGAAGATGTTTTTGACGCGGTCGGTGATGCGCTGCGCGACATGGCCGGCATAGTCGCCGAACGCCTTCGGCGTATCTGATGACGCCCAGCCGCCGACGCGATCCTGCAGCGCCTGCGGCAGATCCCAGTGATACAGCGTGGCGAATGGCTCGATCCCGTTGGCGAGCAACTCGTCGATGAGACGATTGTAGAAATCCAGCCCCTGCGGATTGGGCGTGCCCACGCCGGTCGGAAACACGCGCGACCATGAGATGGAGAAGCGATAGGCCTTCGCGCCCAACGCCTTCATTAGCTGGATGTCTTCCTTGTAGCGACGGAAATGATCCACCGCGTGGTCGCCGTTGCCGCCGCCGCGAATCTTGTTCGGCGTGTGCGAATAGCTGTCCCAGATTGAGGGGCCGCGGCCTTCGGCCGCGACGGCACCCTCGATCTGATAGGCCGACGTTGCGGTGCCCCAGACGAAATCCGCCGGAAAACGCCGGCCGTTGGCAAGCGCCGCCGGTGTGGCCGAGACTGTTTGAGCCTCAGCCTGCGCAGTCGGGACGGCGAGGCCGGCGGCGAGCGCGCCGGCCGCTCCGGCAAAATCGCGGCGCGTGAAACGATGGGACACCGGTACTCCCTGCTATCTGCAGATGTGACGATCAATCGTCATGCGGTTCATGATAGTTCTCTGCGCCGCCTTTCCAATAGCCAGACGCCTTGACCCACACCTTGGGATGCTGGCGCTCGTCGACGAGAATCCTGCGGAGGCGCTTGGCGACTTCGGATTCCGCGGCGATGAAGGCGTAGCCGTCGCCAACGGGAAGTTTGAGGCTGCGCAGGGCATCTTCCATCAGGGTGGTCGAACCGGCGCTCTGCTGGCCACGATGCAACCAGTTGATGGTGACGGAGGCCTTGGATGCGAAGATCTGCTCCTCGGCAGCATCGGCGACTTCCGCGATCACGATGGCCCGTGTGGCAGGACGCAGTTCTTCAAGTCGGCGGCCGATGGCGGGCAGGGCAGTTTCGTCGCCGATCAGCAGGTACCAGTCGAAGTCGTCCGGCACCACGAACGAGCCGCGCGGGCCGCCGATACCGACTTTATCGCCTGGCTTGGCTTGGGTGGCCCAGGTCGTGGCAGGCCCCGCATCATGAATGGCGAAATCGATGTCGAGCTCTTTCGCGGCTTCGTCATAGCGCCGCGGCGTGTAGTCCCGCGCGATTGGCCGCGCGCTCTCATCGACCAGCACGCGGCCTTCGCTGAAGGCGGGCATCAGGGGCTCGGCTTCGCCGGGGCGCGGGAAGAACACCTTGACGTGGTTGTCATAGGACGCGCTGACGAAGCCATCGAGGTCGTCGCCCGTGAGGGTGATGCGCTTCATATGCGGCGTCACCGACGTCACGCGCTTGACGGTCAGCAGGCGGCGTTTCAACTCGTGGCGAACGCGCGTGATGCGATGAAGGTCGTTGGAAATGGTGTCTGAAGATGTGTCGGTCATATGGATTCCCGGAGAATCCAGATCGGCCTGTTTGACACGATGTCGCGCAGGTCGAGCCTGGATCAGGTTCGATCGGCGCGTTGGTTCACGTTAACGCTTACGTGCGGCCTCGCCGAGACAGCAATCACGGCAGAGGTAGCGAAACGTCCTTTTACGTGCAAGCCCGGGATTGTCGCACGTGCTGCACGATGGCGTGAGGCCGGAAGCCTTCTAAACTGGCTGACGTCACCGCATGGACATTGCGGCCTTTCCGGGGGAGAACCGTTTCCGGATATGGCGGCGTGGCCCCGAAATCATTGGACGAGATAGACCTGATGAGCACTGAAGCAAAGTCTGCCACGCGCGTGGCCATTGTTGGCCTTGGCCCGATCGGCCGCAAGGTGGCGGAAGCCCTGGACCGCGGCATCGACGGTCTGGTTCTGGCGGCGGTCGCCGTGCAGAATCCGGAGAAGCATCAGGCGTTCCTGTCCGGTCTCGGCAAGGCGCCGCCGGTGCTGCCGATCGCGGATCTCGTGGATGTCGCCGATATCGTGATCGAATGTGCGCCGGCCAAGCTGCTGCCCGAGATCGTCAAGCCGTTCGTCAGCAAGGGCAAGACCGCGATTGTGCTGAGCGCTGGAGCGCTGTTGTTCAATGAGGATCTCGTTGCGCTGGCCAAGCAGAACGGCGGTCAGATCGTGGTGCCGACCGGGGCGCTGATCGGCCTCGACGCGGTGACGGCTGCAGCCGAGGGCAAGATCAACTCGGTCCGCATGGTAACGCGCAAGCCGGTGAAGGGCCTCGCCGGCGCGCCCTATATCGTCGAGAACAAGATCGACATCGAGAGCATCACCGAACCGATGAAGATTTTCGAGGGCACGGCGCGCGAAGCCGCCAAGGGCTTTCCCGCCAATCTCAACGTCGCCGTCGCGCTGTCGCTTGCAGGCGCGGGGCCTGATGCCACGACGCTGGAGATCTGGGCCGATCCGGCGCTGACCCGCAACGTCCATCGTGTCGAGGTGGATTCGGATTCCGCACGGTTCTCGATGCAGATTGAAAACATCCCGTCGGAGAACCCGAAGACCGGCCGCATCACCGCGCTGTCGGTAATCGCCTATCTGCGGAAGCAACGCGCGGCACTGCGCGTCGGGACGTAAGGCCTATTTGCCGCTTTCGACTTGATGCGCAGGGGCCATCTGCTGCGCAGTCTCGATTCCCTGGGTCCGGGCGATCCTGGCAAGCTCGCAGCCTTCGCAGTAGCGGCGATCCTTGTAGTCGATCCAGTTATGGGCGAAGACGCGCTCATTCGGGATGTCGTAGCGGGCCTGCAGCACGCGGACGAGTACGCGCCAGGCTGCGATCTGCGCGTCAGTCGGCGGCTTGCGGACATTGGGGTAGTTGCCGACGAACTCGACCCCGATCGATGAGTCATTGTCGATCTGCTGATAGGTCCCGCTGTTGTCGATATACTTGTTGTCGTTGCGGTTGCCGCGGTTGAGATGGTTCGGCACCGCCCATTCGGGCGTCGACCAGTAAACCGTGCCGTCGGTCTCGATCCAGATGGCGACGCCGCGACGATCGGGTTTCTGCATCTGCGCGACAGCGTTACGCCAGGCGGAGCCGACCGCGCCTTCCGACTGATGCACCACGATGTTGCGCCATTCACGGGCGTGGCGGAGATCGGTCCATGGCCTCAGCCAGACCATGTTGAGGCCGGGAATGTCGGGGGTGCCGCGGGAGCGGGCGGCGATCTCGAAGCTTGACAGCGTCTGGGCGGTCGCCGGCGTGGCGATCGCGCACAAAGCCAGCAATACCCCGACGATCCGATCTCTCATGTCCCTCGTTTCCGAAGGCGTCTCATAACGCCTCCGGAAAGCGTAACCGAGCCGCGCTGGGAGTCAAATCCGCGGTTCGGTATGATTGTCGCGCTAGGACAGCCTGCGCGCGTAGGTTGCGCTCAGTTGAAGTATTCGGGCAGGGTGAAGCCGGCGTAGAACTTGTCGTTGCGGATCGCGGTCTTGAACGTGTCCGATTGATAGGCCGCAACGATGTCCTTCGCCCATGGCGCCTCGGCATTGCCCCGGCGGACGGCCACGACATTGGTGTAGGGCTTGGTCATCTTTTCCAGCGCGAAGGCCTCGGTCAGCTTCAGCCCGCTATAGATCGCGAAATTGCCCTGCACGGCGGCGAAGTCGGCATCGCCGAGGGCGCGCGGCGCCTGCGCGTTTTCCAGCGGCACGATCTTGATGCCCTTTGGATTCTTGATCACGTCGAGCTCGGTGACATCGACGGGGTTATTGTCCTTGATCTCGATCCAGCCGAGATCGCGCAGGATCCACAGCGCGCGCTGCAGATTCACGGGATCATTGGGCACCACCACGGTGGCGCCGGCCTTCACGGCATCGGACGTCTTGTGCTTGGTCGAATAGAGACCCATCGGCGGCGTCGGCACCGTGATGATGCCAGTGAGATCGGTCTTCTGGCGCTGGTTATAGCTGTCGAGGAACACCGTGTGCTGCATCACATTGGCGTCGATATCGTTCTTGAACACGGCGGTGTTGGCTTCCAGGCCCGTCGAGAACTCATAGTATTTGACGGTGTAGCCCTTCTTTTTCAGCTCGGGCTCGACGCCCTTCTTGAAGCCGTCGATATAGGGGCCGGGTACGAAACCGACCTTCAGTTCAGGCTTGGTGGCGGACTGCGCGTCGGCATGATCACCAAAGGAGACGAGTGCGAGCATCGCGGCGGCGATGGCGGAGAGGGCGGTCTTCATTGTCGTTGTCTTTCGGGGAATGTCAGAATGGGATTACTTCGGCGCCCAGATATTCACGTCGCTAGCATCGACCTTCACGGGGATCAGCTTTTCGTTGAAGAAGGCGTCGGCGATGATCTGCTGCTCGGACAGGCCGGCTTTGGTGACGGCGCCGACCTTGTAGGAGCGGTGGCTGTTGGCTTCCTCGACGGTGGCGGCGTCGATGCCCCACAGGCTTGAGAGGAGCTTGGCGGCTTCCTTCGGCTCGGCCTTGGCCCATTTGCCGGTTTCATCGAGCTTCTTGAAAATGACGTTCAGCACGTCACCGCGCTTGTCGGCATAGGCGGCCGAGGACAGATAGTAGCGCTTGTAGCTGGCGAGGCCGTTGCTGCCATCGGCGAGCACGCGCGCATTGCTCTGACGCTGCGCGCTGGTGAGGAACGGATCCCATGCCACCCAGGCATCGACATTGCCGCCGACGAAGGCGATGCGCCCGTCGGCCGGCGGCAGATAGGCAGGCGAGATATCCTTGAAGGTGAGGCCGGCTTTGCTCAGTGCGGCGAGCAGCAGGAAGTGGCTGCCGGCACCCTTGGTCACCGCGACCTTCTTGCCCTTGAGATCGGCGACCGTCTTGAGCGGCGATTCCGCCGGCACCACAATCGCCTGCGCGGCAGGCGAGGCGGCTTCCTCGGCGATGTAAGCGAGCTTGGCGCCGGCCGCCTGCGCGAATAGCGGCACGGTGTCGGCGACATCGGCGCCGAAATCGACATTGTTGGTGTTGATGGCCTCCAGCAACGGCAGGCCGCTGGTGAATTCATGCCAGCTGATCTTCACGCCGAGCGGCGCGAGCGCCTTCTCCAATTCGCCATTGGTTTTCAGCACGGCGATCAGCGTCGACGATTTCTGATAGCCGATGCGCACCGTGTCCGGCGTCTGCGCGCAAGCGAATGAGACCGACAGCATGGAGGCTACGGCGGCCAGTTGCAGCGCCCGGGTGCGCCGGAACACGAAGCGTTCGATGAAGCGGGCGATGTGAATCGGAAGCATGTTGGGGCTGCTTTGCTGATGGTGTTTCGTGAGCAGCAAAGGTGCGAGAGCGGCGCGTTTCCGTCAATGAAATGGCCAACTGTAGTTCCGGGCGCGGCGATGCAGGCATGCTGCGATGGCCTTGTTGTGCAGCGGAAACGTTCTATGCATGCCTTCCGGGTGGCTCCGGAAGAGCAGGTTATTTCCCTGCGGCGGAGATGAAGCTGCTCCCGGAGCTGACCTTCGGATTGCAAAACTTGCAGACTGCCCGCGACCTTTGAAAGCACAATCTTCGCAATCGCGCGTAGCGTTTGACCATCACGCCCTTGCATCCCCCGGGCGCAAATGGAGCAACAGCGCATGTCCTATTCCCGACGATCTGTGGTCGCAGGTCTCTCCGCAGCACTGTTGCTGTCAGCCGGGCTCATCGCATCGCCAGCAACGGCGCAGGAGCTGAAGGAAATCCGCATCGGCTTTCAGAAAGCCGGCATCTTCCCGGCGGTGAAGCAGCGCGCGACGCTGGAGAAGGTGTTCAAGGAAAAGGGCATCAGCGTCCGATGGGTCGAATTCCAGTTCGGGCCGCCGATCCTCGAAGCGATCAACACCGGCAATGTCGACTTCGGCTATGCCGGCGACGCGCCGCCGATTTTCGCGCAGGCTGCGCGTGCCAATCTCGTCTATATCGCCGCCATCCCGTCGCGCGGCTACAATCAAGGCATCGTCGTTCCCGACAATTCGCCGATCAGGACGCTCGCCGATCTCAAGGGCAAGAAGGTCGGCTTCGGCAAGGGATCGAGCGCACATAACACCATCATCGCCGCGCTGGAGAAGGCCGGACTGACCTATGCGGATATCACGCCGGTCTATCTTGGCCCCGCCGACGCGGTGGCGGCATTCGCCGGTGGCAATATCGACGCGTGGTCGATCTGGGATCCGTATCTCGCGCTCGCCGAGGGCAAACAGGCGCGGGTGATTGCCTTCTCCAAGGATGTGCAGGATTCCATTTCGTTCTTTCTCGCCAACAAGGATTTCACCACCAGACACCCGGACATCGTCGCGCTGTTCAACAAGACCTTTGCCGATGAAGGAAAGTGGGCCGAGGCCAATCGGCCGGAGGTCGCAACGAAGCTTCAGGAGGCGACCGGTGTCGACAAGACCGCCACCACGCGCGCCGTCGAACGGTCGAACTACACGGTGGTGCCGATCAATGACCGGATCATTGCCACCCAGCAGGAAACGGCGGATCGCTTCCACAAGCTCGGCCTGATCCCCAAGGCGATCAACGTGAAGGACATCGTCTGGACCTGGGCCCCGGGCTCCTGATCTCCCGAAAACTCGCCGGGAGACGATTAGCGCTGTCACCAGCCGTCTCCCGGCACTCTTTTACTCCCGCAGGCCATTGAAACCGCTGGATTTTCCTCATTTGTGCGGTGCGGTTGAAATGTTGCCCGAAATCAGTAGGTTGCAGCCACGGCGCCCGCGACACGCAGGCCGGCCCCGTGCTTCACAACTGCGCAGAAACGTCATTCAATGAACGCTCCCCTGTCCAAGCCGACCGGAGCGCCCGTGCCAGTTCTCGATCCGCAAGATCCTGGCCAACAAGGGCGTGCCATCATCTCCTTCGATGGCGTCAGCAAGATCTTCCCGTCGCGGAAGGATTCCGCCGAGGTGAAGGCGGTCGACGCTATCGACCTCGTGGTGCCCGAAGGCGCCATTGTCGGCGTGATCGGCAAGAGCGGCGCCGGCAAGTCGACGCTCATCCGCCTGATCAACGGGCTCGAGCAGCCGACCCATGGCAAGGTCACCGTCGACGGCCTCGACATCGGATCGCTGGACGAGAAGGCGTTGCGTCAGGCGCGCCGCTCCATCGGCATGATCTTCCAGCATTTCAACCTGCTGTCGTCGCGCACCGCCTTCGACAATATCGCGCTGCCGCTGGAAATCGCCGGCACGCCGCGGAAAGACATCAAGGGAATCGTCGAGCCGTTGCTCGACATGGTCGGCCTCGCCGACAAGCGCGACCGCTATCCGGCCGAACTCTCCGGTGGCCAGAAGCAGCGCGTCGGCATCGCACGCGCGCTCGCTACCAAGCCGAAAGTGCTGCTGTCGGACGAGGCGACTTCCGCGCTCGATCCCGAGACCACCGCGCAGATCATCGCGCTGCTCAAGCAGATCAATGCCGATCTCAATCTCACCATCCTCTTCATCACCCATGAAATGTCCGTGGTGAAGAAGCTGGCTCAGCGCGTCGCCGTGATGGAAGGTGGCCAGATCATCGAGCAGGGCACGACCTACGAAATCTTTTCCAAGCCGACCCATGCGACCACCAAGCGTTTCGTCGGCGAAGTCACCGGCGGCAATGTGCCGGAATGGCTGCAAAGCAAGCTGCTGGCCGACTACGCACCGGGCCGGCAGGCGGTCATCCGCATCGCCTTCACCGGCGCCGATGCCGATGAGCCCGTACTCTCCAGGCTCACGCGCGCTTATGGCGTCGATTTCAACATCATGCATGGCCAGATCGAATATGTCGCCGACCATCCGTTCGGCACGCTGATCGCCTCCGTCGCGGCCGAGCCGGAATTGCAGGCGAAACTGATCGCCGATCTCACCGCGACCCGCAACACCGTGGAGCATCTCGGCTATGTCGCCTGAACTGATCAACATGATCCTGTGGTCGACGCTGGACACGCTCACCATGGTGGCGCTGGCCGGCATCTTCGGCACGCTGGCAGGACTGCCGCTCGGCATCTTCCTCGCGACCAGCCGCGCCGGTGAGCTGTTCCCGGCGCCGAACGTCAATCGGCTGCTTGGCCTCGTCGTCAATGCCACGCGCTCGACGCCCTTCATCATTCTCGTCGTCGCCATCGTGCCGCTGACGCGGCTGATCGCCGGCACCTCCATCGGCACCAGCGCCGCCGTGGTGCCGCTGACCATCGCCGCGACGCCGTTCATTGCGCGCGTCATCGAAGGCGCGATCCGCGAAGTCGATCAGGGCCTCGTCGAAGCCGCGCGCGCCTTTGGCGCGAGCCCACTGCAGATCGTCTGGAAGGTGCTGCTGCCCGAAGCGATGCCTGCGGTGACGCTCGCGCTCACGCTCGCGACTGTCAGCCTGATCGGCTATTCGGCCATGGTCGGCGCCGTCGGCGGCGGCGGACTCGGCGATCTCGGCATCCGCTACGGCTATCAGCGCTTCATGCCGGAAGTCATGGCGACGGTCGTCGCCGTGCTGATCTGCCTCGTGCAGGGCGTGCAGAGCCTTGGCGACTTCATCTCGCGCCGCCTCGACAAGCGCACGCGACATTCCTGAAACGGTCGCTCGCGTCAGCGGGCCCGCTCACACTCGTTTACTCACAATGGAAAACACAATGTCTCTTCGTCGTTACTTTCTCTCCATCCTCGCTTTCGCCGCGCTCACCGGCGCTGCGTCAGCCGAGACCATCAAGGTCGGCGTGACTCCCGGTCCACATGCGCAGGTGCTGGAAGCCGCCAAGGCCGTCGCCGCCAAGAAGGGCCTCGACATCCAGATCGTCGAGTTCTCCGATTACGTGGTGCCGAATGCGGCGCTGGAAGCCGGCGACCTGCAGGCCAACTCGTTCCAGCATCAGCCCTATCTCGACAACCAGGTCGCTGACCGCAAATACAAGATCGTCGCTGTCGGCAACACCATCAACTTCCCGATGGGCATCTATTCGAAGAAGGTGAAGACCTGGGACGAGGTCAAGTCAGGCGCCACGCTGGCGATTCCGAACGATCCGACCAATGGCGGCCGCGTGCTGATCCTGCTGCGCGACAAGGGCATCATCAAGCTGAAGGACGGCGTCGGCTTCAAGCCGACCTTGCTCGACATCACCGACAATCCGAAGAAGCTGAAGATCACCGAAGTCGATGCCGCGCAGCTGCCGCGCACGCTGCCTGACGTCGACGTCGCAGGGATCAACACCAATTACGCCACCCAGGCCGGCCTCGATCCCGTGAAGGACGCGATCCTGCGCGAGGACCCGAAGGGTCCTTACGCCAACATCATCGCCGTGCGTGCCGTGGACAAGGACAAGCCCTGGGTGAAGACGCTGGTGGAAAGCTATCAGTCGCCCGAGGTGAAGGCGTTCATCGACGAGAAGTTCAAGGGCTCGGTGCTCGCGACCTGGTAAAGGCAGCGAGCGCTTCGGCGAGCAGGCGAGGCGTTCTTTCTTTTCCCTCCCCCTAGCGTGGCGCAGCCACGCGACGCGGGGAGGGTGGATCGATGCGAGCGTTCAGCGAGCATCGAGACGGGTGGGGTGTTTCCACAAGCGACGTACCGTGTGGTACCCCCACCCCGGCCTATCGGCCGACCCTCCCCGCCTAGCGAAGCTTCGCTTCGCGCGAGGGAGGGATATTTCTGGCGCCGTCGCGCCATCGCATCTCCAAAATTTCAAAGAGCCACACGTTCGCATTCTCGCGGCGCCAATGGCGTCCGAGCTATGAGCATTCCTTCGACCCTCTCCGAAAAGAGGGCGTGCGGAACGCCGGGTGCCCGATGCACCCTTGGGCCTGATGCGAATGCGGTCTTCCGCAAGGGGTATGCATCAGGACTTTCGGAAGCCCGAGCGATTGCCCGACGTTCCGCCTGCGGTGTTTTTTCGGTTGCTTGCACTTTGCCTCGACGAACGCTCCGATCGCGAATTAAAGTCCCAAGGCGATGGGAAGGGAGCCTCAAGCGAATAGGCCGGACGCGTTTCGATTTGGTCGTCCGTCACACTGTCCAGGGGTCTTTCCATCTCAAGGCGAGCCGTCTCCTTGCCAGTGGCAGTGCTGGCGCAGATCCGTCCTGCCCGAAGACAGACGTTCCCCATGAACCGCGTGACGCCGCATCTCCGGCGTCCACCGCATCCAGCCCCGCGAACGTGACGATCGCGCTCGCCCCTCTCATCGGGGCCGGACGATGGAGATAATAGTCCTTGTAGGGATATTGTCAACCGAGAGTAGGAAAAAATGTTTGGATGATGTTCTGCCGCCCCACACTCGTCATTCCGGGGCGTGGCCGGCACTTGCCGGACGCGAACCCGGAATCCCAGCATGGGAGTCTTCAACCCGCGCCAAACATGTCGAGATTCCGGGTTCGCACTACGCGGCTGCGCCGCTTCGTGCGCCCCGGAATGACAAAGAGGGTGGCCCGGCATCTGCGGCCGGCCTACAGCCGGACATCCCATTTCCACACGCCATCCCCTTGAAATCCAAACGCAATCTGCCGGTCGCAGCGGGCAGGGGACGTGACCTCACATGAGGTTGAGACCCGCCGCGTGACGTGTTACCTGATGCCGCGCGCGGGTATAGCTCAATGGTAGAGCAGCAGCCTTCCAAGCTGAATACGAGGGTTCGATTCCCTCTACCCGCTCCAAAAATGATTTAAAGGACTTAGCCAGGAGTTCTGAACTCCTATTCTGACGCCCTTCCGACATTTCAAGGCGTCACGGCTGCAGACTGTTCCTATTTGTGATGATCGTTTCCAATAAGCTCGGCTCGTGCCAGGCGTGGCGTTGCATTGTCATGCGCTGATGCGCCGGCGGATTTGCCCCGGCACTCTCCGAAATTCCGCCCCCGCTTCGATCATGCCTCGGGAACCGTACCCCTCGTACGCGATTGAAACGCATGCCGGCGGATGCCTATGTCGGCACTGCGCCGATCTGTTGCAGTAGCCCAAGGAGGTCCGGCTGCCCGTGCTCTTCGAGGATTTTGCCATTGGAAAAGCGATAGATGTTCATTGCCTTCACCTCGATTTTCTTTCCAGTGGCTGGAACGCCGTAGAAGGTACCTTTATGCGTGCCGCGCATAGTGAATCGTGCAGCGACCTTGTCGTCTTCTGCTATCGTTTCCTCTAGCGTCCACTGGATGTCCGGGAAGCCTCCCCGCATCATCCCGATAATTGCGAGATAGCCGGTGGGGCCGCGCATCGGATCGGCCCGTCCGGGAACATAGAATATTGCGTCCGGGGAAATCAGCTCTCCAGCCAACTCCTCGCTCGCGGTGTTGATGAATTGCGTGAAGCGCTGCATGAGCGCTTTATTCGATGCCGTCGTCATGGGTCGCCTTTCCAGGTTGCAATGATCTATGAGCTGAAAACGTCGTAGCCTATTCGACTCTTCTCGTGACTTCAGAACGTTCCGTCCGTCGATTTCGACAGGTCCTCGTATGCACGCAGTTCCTCGAGGCGTGCTTCGAGCGCCGGCTTGACCACTGCAAGGGCGTCGCTGCCGGCGACGAATTGCTTTGGCGGATTGTCCATGCCGGCGATTTTCACTAGGACGTCGCCGAGCTTGGCGGGGTCACCTTGCTGCGTGCCGTGATAGCCCGACCACATGGCTTCGGCTTTGCCCTCCGCTGCGTAGTCCTCGATGGAGTTGCTGGCATATTTGGCGTGGTGTGCATCGAGGAGGTCCGTCCGGACGAAGCCGGGTTCGACCGCCACGATCTTGATGCCGAACGGCTCGAGCTCGTGGGCCACCGATGCCGACAGGCCTTCGATCGCGAATTTTGCAGCGCTATAGGCCCCGCAGTGCTTGAATCCGACTATGCCTGCGAGGGAGCTGATGTTGATGATCCGGCCCGACCTCTGTTTGCGCATGACCGGAAGGACCGCGTGCATCACGTGCATCACGCCATAGAAATTGGTCGCCATCAGTTTTTCGATCTCGACGGTGCTCAGCTCCTCGAAATTTCCGAGCAGACTGTAGCCGGCATTGTTGACGAGAACGTCGATGCGTCCGAACGCCTCGATCGCCGCATCAACGGCAGGTTTCGCCTGTGCCTCATTGGCAACATCCAGGTGGACGAACGCGAGGCTGTCGCCCGCGACGTCGCCCAGCGCATTGCGGACCTTGTCGAGATTGCGGCTACTCGCGACGACGCGGTCTCCAGCCTTCAATGCCGCCCTGGCAGTGGCAGCGCCAATGCCGCTGCCTGCACCCGTGATGAACCAGACCTTGCTCATGTTAACTCTTGCTTTCGATGTTGAAGGGCAACTGACGCTGCGGCTTGCCGGTCAGCCGTGCGATGGCGTTGGCGAACGCGGGCGCCAGCGGTGGCAGACCGGGTTCGCCCATGCCGGTGGGCGGATCGGCGCTGGGCACGATGTGGACATCGAACTCAGGCACGTCGGAGATGCGCGTCACAGTGAAGTCGCTGAAATTGCCTTGCTCGACGACGCCGTCCTTGAGCGTGATAGCCGAACCCGGCAGGCACATCGACAGGCCCATGACCGCCGCACCCTGCAACTGCGCTTCCACGGTACGTGGATTGATGGCCAGATTGCAGTGAACGCCTGCGGTTACGCGATGCAGCACCGCGCGGCCGTCCCGCACCGAGGCTTCCACCACATAGGCCACGACAGTTTGGAAGGACTCGTGCACCGCCACACCAAAGGCACGACCGGCGGGCAGGCGCGTCTTGCCGTAGCCGCTCTTGTCGACTGCCAACTGCAGCGCGGCGCGGTGGCGCGGGTGCTTGTCGCCAAACAAATCCATTCGGTAGGCCACGGGGTCCTGGTCCGTGATGCGCGCGATCTCGTCGATCAAGGTCTCCATGACGAAGGCGGTGTGGGTGGAGCCCACGCTGCGCCACCACAGCACCGGCACGTTGAGCTTTGGGTGCTGCACGGTGAGGCGCATCGGCACCGGGTAAGGATCTCGCATACCCTCGGTCGCGGTGGCGTCTATGCCGTCCTTCACCTGGAAGCCGCCGAACACGGTGCCCGTGGTGATGGACTGGCCAACAATGACGTGGTCCCACGCCAGAACCTTGCCGCGTTCGTCGAAGCCGATGCGTGCGCGGTGCAAATGCATCGGGCGGTAGTAGCCGCCGCGCATGTCGTCTTCGCGGCTCCACAGCGTGCGCATTGGTGCGTTCAGGCCGGCCGCACGCGCGGCCTTCGCGATCTCGCAGGCCTCGACCACGAAGTCGCTGCTGCTCGCAAAACGCCGGCCGAAGCCGCCACCCGCCATCTGCACATGCACCGCCACCTGCTCGGGCTTGAGACCCAGTACGCGCGCGACCGCGGCGCCGTCGAGACCAGGACACTGGCTGCCGGTCCACACCTCGGCTCTGCCCTCGGAAAGCTGAACGGTGCAGTTCAGCGGCTCCATGGCCGCATGGGCGAGATACGGAAATACGAACTCCGCTTCCAGTTGCCGTGGCGCTGTATCAAGGGGCGCCATGTCGGCATCGAACTTGCGCGGACCCGGGCGCGTCGCCAGCTCGCGGTACTGGGCCAGTTGCCGTTCGCTATCTACCTTCTCGACGGCAGAAGTATCCCATTGCAGCTTAAGCACCTCGCGGCCCTGCGTGGCCTGCCAATATCCGTCGGCTACGACGGCAACGCCTTCGGCGCCACCATCCAGCGGCACGCGCAGTATGGCCTTCACACCCGTGACGGCGCGCGCCGCGCGCTCGTCCACTGAAGCCAGCCGCGCGCCGAACACTGGCGGGCGCGCGACCACGGCGGTCAACTGACCGGGCAGGCGAACGTCGATACCAAAATTCTGTTGCCCGCTGCTCTTGGCGCGCGCGTCGAGACGCGACGTCGGGCGGCCGATGATGCGGAATTCCTTCGGGTCTTTCAGCGTGATCTTCTCGGGTACCGGCTGAGCCATGGCGGCCTCGGCCAATTCACCGTAACCCAGCTTGCGGCCGTTCGGGCCCAGCACCGTGCCGGCCTGCGTGCGCAGCGTGGCGACGTCCACCTTCCAGCGCGCCGCTGCGGCACCGAGCAACATCGCGCGTGCGCGCGCGCCGAGTTCGCGATACTGCGTAAAACTGTTCTTGATCGAATTGGAACCGCCGGTGATGTGAATGCCGAAGCGCGGGTCGATATAGGCACCGTCATTCGAGCCATGCCGGCTGCGCACCAGACTCCAGTCGGCGTCGAGTTCTTCCGCCAGGATCATCGGCAATGCGGTCTGCACGCCCTGTCCGAACTCCAGCCGGTTGATCGTCACCGTCACTTCACCATTGGAAGCGATCTGCACGAAGGCCGACGGCTGTTCGGTCAGCTTGAGCGCGCTTGTCCCTTGGCTAGCCGCCTGAGCCATTACCAGGTGCGGAAAGGCGCCGAGCGCGAGCCCGCCGACGCCGGCCAGCTTCAGGAAACTGCGGCGCGGCAGCGTGACGGCTTCGTCGGTTTGACCGCGCGCTATCAGGCGCTGCGCGGCACGCGGCAGATCGGGATAGTCGATGTTGGGCAACATGGCGGCTCCTTCAGGCAATCGTGCGGGCGGCGTCGGCCACGGCGGTGCGGATGCGGGTATAGGTTCCGCAGCGGCAGATGTTGCCGTCCATGGCCGCGTCGATTTCGGCCGTCGTCGGCGGCTTGCCGCGGGGCTGCGATTTGAGGAAGGCGATCGCGCTCATGATCTGGCCACTTTGGCAGTAGCCGCACTGCGCCACGTCGTGCTTGACCCATGCTGCATGCACGGCGGCACCGACGCGGTCGGTGCCATTGGTCGCGGCTTCGATGGTGGTGAGCTTCTTGCCCTCGGCTTCGGAAATCGGCGTGATGCAGGCGCGGACGGCCTGGTCGTCCAGATGCACCGTGCAGGCACCGCACTGGGCAGCGCCGCAGCCGAACTTTGTGCCTGTCAACCCGATCATGTCGCGCAACGCCCAAAGCAGGGGCATCGCGGGATCGGCATCGATCGCGAACTCGCGGTTGTTCACAACAAGCTTCATACGTCTGCTCCTTGCGGGCTGTTTGTCTCGAGGGGTGTTGAACAGGGGCGATTTCTTGAGCCCGAAATGCCGACGTTCCGGACCTTCGGATGGTCCGCATCGGCCTTCGTCCGGACCGGTCCATTCGGGCGCGCTGATGACCAGATAGCACTGGCCGCCGATATCGATTAGCCGCTATAATCCGCTAGGGCTTATGTATCTGGTGCATAAATGAAACGAGACGATCTGTACGACCTGGCCGCCTTCGCGGTCGTCGCGGGGCAGGGCAGCTTTACCCGCGCGGCGGCCGAACTCGGCATGTCCCAGTCGGCGTTGAGCCACGCCATGAAGTCGCTGGAGGCGCGGCTCGGGGTGCGGCTGCTGTCGCGGACCACGCGCTCGGTGTCGACGACCGAAGCGGGCGAGACCATGCTTCGCTCGTTGCGGCCGGCACTGGAGGACATCGCCTCCGGGGTGGATGCGGTCGGCGCTTTGCGCGGGAAACCATCCGGCACTGTCCGCCTCACGGCGACCAAACATGCGGTCTCGACGGTCGTGATGCCCGTGCTGCCACGCTTCCTTGCGGCGCATCCCGACATAAGGGTGGACATGCTCGTCGAAGACAGTCTGACCGACATCGTCGCGGAACGCATCGACGCCGGCATTCGCTTCGGCGACATCGTCGAAAAGGATATGGTCGCGGTTCGGATCGGTCCGGACATCCGGATGGCCGTCGTCGGCGCGCCGTCGTATTTCGCGGACCATAAGGTGCCCCGAACGCCGCGCGAACTCGCGGGCCATCGTTGCATCAACTACCGCCGCATCAGGGCGGGTGGGCTTTACGCCTGGGACTTTGAGGACAAGGGGCGGCCATTCCAGGTTCGCGTTGAAGGTCCCCTCGCATTCAACAACGGCGACCTGATCCGCGAGGCAGCCCTGGCGGGTCATGGCATCGCCTACGCCTACGATGATGAGGTGGCGGCTGATATCAAGGCCGGGCGGCTCAAGCGGATTCTGGAGAAGTGGTGCCCGACCTTCCCGGGCTACTATCTCTATCACCCCAGTCGGCGACAGACGCCGCCCGCACTTTCTGCACTCATCGCAGCGCTTCGCTACAACCCTCGATCCGGATGAGCCGCGTTTTGCGGGGGGCGCACCACGCGTACACGGTAAAGTACTTTGTTGTTTAGGCCGTTATTCCATTCGTCATTTGAAGAGCTGAGCGAGCGTAGCCTGCATGCGACATGCTGGCGGGTTCGTCGGCAAAAACCCGGATATCGCTGCGTTCATCCGCACTACGCATGCTCCCCAAGATCACTCGCGCCGCCGTCGCTTGCCGCCGCCTCCCTTCCGGTCAATAACCGTCGCCTGTAGTCCAAAGCGAGCTTGATATCCCCATGACAGAGACACGTTATTTCCCGGCCGGCGGAAGCGCTTGGGACAAGGTCGATCCGCAACAGGCCGGCTACGCGCCGGACAAGCTCGCCGCAGCCGTGGCCTTCGCGCAGGCCAATGAAACGCCGTGGCCGCGTGGCTTCTATTACGACGACGGCCGCTACGCGCCGAATGTGGACTGGAATGAAACCGGGCCATGGAGCGCGGTGCTGGGTCCCGTGCGTGAGCGCGGCGGGTCGGCGGGCCTAGTGCTGCAGAATGGTCGCATGCTGGCGTCGTGGGGCGAGATCGCGCGGGCGGACATGACCTTCTCCATCGCCAAGAGCTATCTCGCCGTGCTGACGGGACTAGCTGTTGATGACGGGCTGATCGGGGATATCGACGAGCAGGTAGCCAAGCGCGTGCCCGGGCCGCTGTTTGCGGATGTGCATAACGCCAGGGTTACCTGGCGGCATCTGCTGGAGCAGACCAGCGAATGGCGCGGCGAGTTGTTCGGCAAGCCGGACCAGATCGATCACAACCGTCTGGTCGCGCCAAATGCGG
The DNA here is from genome assembly GCF_021044645.1 of Tardiphaga sp. 37S4. NCBI lineage: Bacteria > Pseudomonadati > Pseudomonadota > Alphaproteobacteria > Hyphomicrobiales > Nitrobacteraceae > Tardiphaga > Tardiphaga sp. 37S4. The sequence goes on from NZ_CP088008.1 coordinate 1,692,389, forward strand.
ACAACAGCCGCAAGGGCGAGCTGCGCGAGTGGCAAACGCCGGGCAGCTTCTACGAATATAACGATGTCCGCGTGAACCTGCTGTCGCTCTGCCTTCTGCACCTGTTCAAGCACCCGCTGCCGGAGGTGCTGCGTGCGGGCATCATGGATCCGATCGGCGCGTCCGGGGAGTGGCGCTGGGTCGGCTATGACAATTCCTTTGTCGAGATCGACGGGCAGCGGATGCAGTCGGTGCCGGGCGGCGGCCATTGGGGCGGCGGCATGTTCATCGGCGCGGAGGACCATGCGCGCTTCGGCCTCTTGATGGCGCGGGGCGGCGAATGGAATGGCCAGCGGCTGCTGTCGCAGGCCTGGGTCGACGCGATGTGGGCGCCGTCGTCCCAGCAGCCGAATTACGGTTTCCTGTGGTGGCTGAACCGCGGGCCGCATGCCAACAAGAATGCGCCGGACACGGCGGTTTATGCGCTCGGCGCTGGCGGCAACATGATCTGGATCGATCGCGACGCCGACATGATCGCGGTGACGCGGTGGCTGCCCAGCGCGAAGGCGCCTGAGTTCATCCGGCAACTGATCGCGGCGCGGAGCTAGGACGCTTCGTTCGGACGTGGAGCTTTAAAGCTCGCACCTTGGCGGTGCCGCGCAAGGGAGGCAACGCAGGCGGGGCGTTGCGGGATAGCGCATTCTTCCGCTTCCGGATGAGCCGCTGCTCGGCTTCCGCGTCGCTTTATCTCAAGCCGATTCCGGTCGTGAGATAAACGGCGATCAGGAAGGCGCAACCTGCCAGTGGCAGGGCAATCAAACGTAAAATTTGTGCTTCCGAAATCATCTGAGGCACCTATGTCGGCAGCTTCGATGGGAAGATGGCAGTTTATGCTTAATGCGCGGTAAATAGCTCTCCGGCCAGTCGTTGCGTCCGGCATCGAGCAGGGCCCGTATCAACCCGTCATCTCGTCAAGCAAGGCCAGCGCCAGTCCCTTCTGCGCATCCGGCAACTGATCGCGGCGCGGATCTAGGACGCTCCCATTCAGAACGCAGACGTCGCCTCCCATGCAACGGATTGCACGGGGCCGCGTTGGCTTGCAAAGGGAGGCACCAGCATGAATGTTCGCAAGCCAGCTGAGCGGGCCCCGGAAGGTCCGGGCGAAAAGCCGGACCCGCTCACGATTCTCGGAGATCACCCCGCTCCGGAGGATCAGTTCGGCGGCGGCGACATCTGCTCGCCGGAGGCAGAGCCTCCGACCGACGACGACAAACCGCTCGACTGATCCCCCGGCGCAATGCGCGCTTCGCGCGGGCTACATCGGCGGCACGACGCCGTTGGTGCCGGCGACCACGTTGCCGGTGGTGAGCGTTCCGTCGTCCGCCTTCTGCGACGGCACGAACACTGTCATGCCCGGCTTCAGGTCACCTTGCGCGGCAGCCGCAAAGGTCACGACCGTGGTGTCATCCGCGACCGAGATGGTCTTTTCCTTGCCGTGGAAGGTCACAGTGACGTTGCGGCCGTCGACGTCCTTGACGGCGTTGGTGACGGTGGCGTTGGTCATGGTGCTGTTCGGCTTCAGATCCCAGGGATAGCTGCCTTCGCCGGTGCCCTTCATGCCCGCCGGGAAGATCAGGACCTCGAGGGCGCCGTCGCCGCCGCGGGATTTGGGCAGCGAGGCGATGCCGACGAAGTCGCCGGGCTTGATGTCGTTGAGCGACGCCTTGGCGACGCCGGTGACCTTCCAGTTGTCGTTCAGCTTGATCGCCGTCGAATTGCCCTCGCGGGTTTTGACCGTCAGTTTCGCGCCGTCGACACTCTCGACCGTGCCGCGCACGCGAACCGTCTCGGCTGCGCTTGCGGCGGAAATGCTGGCTGCACTCAGCAGGGCAATGCCCAGCCCGGTGATTACAGCAGAAAACGCTCTCATATTTCGTCCTTTCACGTAACGCTCTGGCTTGGTGCCGATAGCGTTACGTTCGGGGATCGCGATGATTACGTAGGCGAGGATCACGGTGCGGTGATCGGGAACACTGGTGCGCTCCCGCAGCCTCATTCCATGTGCCATGTGATTGTCGGAACGATTTTGCCTTGCTCTGCTTGCTCAGGTCGGAGAGGTTCGAACAATGAACATTATTTCGAAGAAGGCTGCGCTGCTCGTCCTGGCTGCCGTTGCTGAACTCGCGCTCGCTGACGCGGCATCTGCCCGAGGCGGTGGCAGCAGCTTCATGAACTCGCCGGGCTATCAGCGCCGGCTGCAGGAATCGCGCGGCTACGTCACAAACCAATCGGGCTCACTCGTGTCGCAGCCGGCTGCGCCTGCGCCAGTCCAGCACTCACGCAAATCGCGGCGCCGATAGCCGGTGGCGGGGAGGGCGTCAGCCCCTGGATATGAACGTAGAGTCGCGCGACGAAGGGACGGAAATACTCATCGATCATGTCGGCTGTTGATCGTGAGCGAAGTCGCGCATGCGCTATGACGATCCGGTATGGCGCTTCGCTTCCGGCGCAGGCTCAGCGATGGTTCCCATCTCATCCAGCAAAGCCTGCGCCAGTCCCTTCTGCGCATCTGGCAGGCCGCGATTGCGCGCGGCCTGCTCCAGCGCGAAGGTCGCTTCCATGTGAATGCGGAAATGCGCGGCGTTCTGCTCGACGCCGGTGCCCTCGGGCACATCGCCGAACACCACGTCGTGGCAGCGTGCCACTGAACGTGACGTGAAGGCGCGGCAGGTCAGCGGGCGGACCTCATAGACCGTGCAGCGATTGTCGGCACCGAGCAGCGCGCAGCGCATGCGAAGTTTCATGACGTCGGCGGCATCGCGTGCGGCAGCCGCGGCGACTTCGAGGCGGGTGCGGAGTGCCGCCTGTTCGTCCCGCGTGAAATGCGCAGCGATATGTTGCGCCATCACCGTCGCGGTACCGGGCGGCACTTGGACATAGAGATGACAGCAGGCGGCGCAGCCGCTGGTGCAGGCATTGCCGGGCTGGTTCGGGATGTTGTCGCGAATGGCTGTCGTGGCGGCGTCCGCAATGGCGGTCGCATCGCGTGCGGCGTCCGCGATGCTGTTCGCCTGTTCGAAGGCGACGCCATAGGCGGCGCGCAGATTGCCGAAGATGCCTTCATAGCGGCCGGACAGCGAGCGCATCAGCGTGCCCACTTCCGCGATATTGTCCGACACGAAGTCGATGGCGTCCTGTGCGCTCATGCTGGGGTCCCGATCCGCTCCCGTCCTACGCCGCGAATCGGCGGGACGTCACCAGCAATCTGCAGCGGGAACCGGGCTTTACCGTTCAGGCGCGCGCTTTCGCTTTGGCCGGTTCCTTCAGCGCCGCCTTGGCCGGCTTCCCCGTCAGCGCCATGACCGCGACCGCGACCACGCGGTCGGTGATCGCCTGCACATCGTTGAGGTCGCACAGCCCGTCGGACATGCGCGTCAGGCGTTCGCTGTCGCGGATGGTCTGGTGCGCCATGGCCAGCGCAAAATGCAGCGCCCAGAAGATATCCGCGGGGTCCTGATCGGGCAGGGACCGGCGCATCGCCGCGGCGAAGCGCTTGAGGTGATCGACCTCGCGGTTCTTGATCTTGCGGATCGGCGGCACGGATTCGATCGAGGCGCGGATCATGAAGCGCGCGGCGTCCGAGCGCTGTTTCTCGGGGCCGAGGCAGCCGCGCAGCGTCGGGCCGACCAGGGCGGCGAAGATCGCATGGATGTCGGCGCGGCCGTCGCCGGCTTCCTCCGCCGCCTTCAATTCGCGCAGGCGCTCGCGATTGGTGGCGAGGCTGCGCGTCACGAACAGTTCGGCGATCAACTCGTCCTTGCTGCCGAAATGATAATTCACCGCCGCGAGATTGACGTCCGCCGCGGCCACGATGTCGCGCATGGTCACATCCGCAAAGCCGCGTTCGGCATAGAGCCGTTCGGCTGCGGTGATGATCGCCGTCCGTGTGTGGTCTGCTGCCATGCGATCGTCCTGATCAAAACGGTCCTTTTGCAACATGGCCCCATGCAAGTGGCGCGGATCGGGGTCATTGCATTTCAAACGCGTGTATGAAACTATCGTTTGAGCGTCGGGAAATGTCAATGTGCGCCTGATGGCATATTGCATCTGCTCAACGCCATCGCCCCCGCGCGGATCTGTGCCGCATCAGCAGAGACAAATTTGCTCTTGCGGTGATCCAGCGACGGGACAACAGTGCCGCCAACAATTCTAAAAAACGCGAGGATCGCCCCATGGATTTCAATATGTCGGACCGCCAGCGCGAATGGCTCGAGCGCGTGTCCTCCTTCATGACCAAGCATGTCCGCCCCGCCGTGCCGATCTATCGTCAGCAGGACGAAGCGGGCGAGCGCTGGAAGGTGATCCCGATCGTCGAGGACTTGAAGAAGAAGGCGAAGGCCGAAGGCCTGTGGAACATGTTCATGCCGCCGTCGTCGCATGAAGACGACGAATTCCACGGCGCGGGACTGAGCAATCTGGAATATGCGCTGCTCGCCGAACAGATGGGCCATATCGGCTGGGCCTCGGAAGTGTTCAACTGCTCGGCACCTGACACCGGCAATATGGAAGTGTTCATGCGCTATGGCTCGAAAGAGCATAAGCAGAAGTGGCTGAAGCCGCTGATGAACGGCGAGATCCGCTCCGCCTTCCTGATGACCGAGCCGGATGTCGCGTCGTCGGACGCGACCAATATCGAGACCTCGATCAAGCGCGACGGCGACGAATACGTCATCAACGGCACCAAGTGGTGGTCGTCGGGCATGGGCGATCCGCGCTGCGCCGTGATGATCGTGATGGGCAAGACCGATCCGAGCGCGGCGAAGCATCAGCAGCAGTCGCAGATCCTGGTGCCGCGCGATGCCAAGGGTGTGACAATCGAGAAGATGCTGCCGGTGTTCGGCTTCGACGATGCGCCGCACGGCCATGCGCGGGTGAAGCTGGACAATGTCCGCGTTCCCGCCAGCAACATCCTGCTCGGCGAAGGCCGCGGCTTCGAGATCGCGCAGGGCCGTCTCGGTCCCGGCCGTATCCATCACTGCATGCGCACCATCGGCAAGGCCGAGGAAGCGCTGGAGAAGATGGTGCGCCGTCTGTCGTCGCGCACCGCCTTCGGCAAGAAGATCATCGAATATTCGATCTGGGAGCAGCGCATCGCTGAAGCCCGTACCGATATCGAGATGAACCGTCTGCTCTGCCTCAAGGCCGCCGACATGATGGACAAGGTCGGCAACAAGACCGCCCAGCTCGAAATCGCGATGATCAAGGTCTCCGGCCCGAATATGGCGCTGAAGATCATCGACAATGCGATCCAGGCTTACGGCGCCGCCGGCGTGTCCGATGATGCGGGTCTCGCCCGTGACTATGCGTCGATGCGCACCATGCGTCTCGCTGACGGTCCGGACGAGGTGCACAACCGTGCCATTGCGCGGCTCGAACTGCGCAAGTATGCCAATGAGGCAAAGCACTAAGAAACGCTAAGCGGAGACTGACGTGACCGATGGTGTGAAGCGCGACGACGAGTATAACGGCACGAGGCCAGTGGAGGAGCGGCATCGCTTCGACGAGATGAGCCTCGAAGCCTGGATGCGCGAGCATGTGGAAGGCTATGAGGGGCCGCTGACCGTCCTGCAGTTCAAGGGCGGACAGTCCAACCCGACCTATCGGCTGAATACGCCGAAGCAATCCTACGTGATGCGGCGCAAGCCGTTCGGCAAGCTTCTGCCATCGGCGCACGCCGTCGATCGCGAATACAAGGTGATTGCGGCATTGGGTAAGCAGGGCTTCCCGGTCGCCAAGGCCTACGCACTCTGCACCGATGACAATGTCATCGGTTCGGCGTTCTACATCATGTCGATGGAAGACGGCCGGATATTTTGGGATCCGGCGCTGCCAACGGTGCCGAAGGAAGATCGCCGCGCGATCTTCACGGCGAAGATCGAGACGCTGGCGCAACTGCACAGCTACGATCCCGAGAAAATCGGGCTCGGCGATTTCGGCCGTCCCGGCAATTACTTTTCGCGTCAGGTCGATCGCTGGACCAAGCAGTACCGCGCCTCGGAGACGCAGCTCATTCCGGAAATGGAACGGCTGATCGAATGGTTGCCGACCTCCGTGCCGGAGCAGGAGCGGGTGTCGGTGGTGCATGGCGACTATCGCATCGACAACATGGTGTTCCATACGACGCAGCCGAAGGTGCAGGCGGTGCTCGACTGGGAGTTGTCGACATTGGGCGATCCGATGGCCGACTTCACCTATCTTTTGATGCAGTGGATCATGCCGGGCCTCGACGGGCTCGACTTCAAGGCGCTCAACATCCCGACCATGGACGAGGCCGCCAAGATCTATTGCGACAAGGCCGGCCGCAAGAGCGTGCCGGATCTGAACTGGTACTATTGCTACAACCTGTTCCGGCTCACCGGCATTCTGCAGGGCATTGCCGGTCGTGTTCGCGATGGCACCGCGTCGTCAGCCAAGGCGATGGAGTCTGCCAAGCGCACCGTGCCGCTGGCGCAGGCGTCGTGGAAATACGCGCAGCTCGCGGGCGCGAAATAAACGATTGAAGAGGCGCGACCGACTGGGGATCGCGCCTCTTTCATGATCGCTTCAGAGATGCCCCGCTAAGAGGGCCGGCCGCAGCAAGTGCTGCTGCGTCGATCGACCTGGAAACGCACTTGTCTCTCTCTCCCAGTCTTCGCGGCAGCGTGCTGATGGCCATAGCCATGGCCGGCTTCAGCCTCAACGACGCGCTCACGAAATTCCTGACGCTGCACATGAACTTCGGCCAGGTGATGCTGGTGCGCGGTCTGTTCGCCGTCGTGCTGATCGGCGCGCTCGCCACCCAGCGGAAGGCCCTGCGTCCGCTGCGCATCCTGTTCGTGCCGTCTGTGGCGCTGCGCGTATTCGGCGAGATCGGCGGCACCGTGACTTTTCTGGCGTCGCTCGCACATCTGCCCCTTGCGAACGTATCGTCGATCTTTCAATCACTGCCACTCGCGATCACGCTCGGTGCGGCACTCATCTTCGGTGAGCAGGTGGGCTGGCGGCGCTGGCTGGCGATCGCTGCGGGCTTCGTCGGCGTTCTCATTGTGGTCCGGCCCGGCGTGGAGGGCTTCAACCAGTTTTCGCTGCTGGCGTTGTTGTCGGTCGCGTTCTGTACCGTGCGCGATCTCGCGACCAAGCGCATTCCGGCCGAAATCCCTTCACTGTTCGTCACGTTATTGACCACGATCGTTGTGACGATCGTTGGCGCCATCCTGCTCGTTCCGCTCGGTGGCTGGACGCCGCCCTCGAACCGGTCGCTCGGCCTGCTGGCGCTTGCCGCTGTGCTGGTGCTGATTGGATATCAGTGCGTGATCCTGGCGCTGCGCGCCGGCGATATCTCCGCTGTTGCGCCGTTCCGGTACTCGCAACTGCTGTGGGCCATGTTGCTTGGCTACCTCGTGTTCGGCGATGTGCCGGACGGCCCGATGGTTCTCGGCGCGTCGGTTATCGTGCTGTCCGGTATTTATGCATTTCATCGCGAGCGTGTTCGCAACCGGTTGCCGGCGGCCAGTGCGCCGAGCATGCCGCCGGATGGGTTGTAGGCTTGGCGCCGGGCCATCAGTCCGGCGCGCAGTGAATGGCAGGGACGCGTGAGCCATCTGGCTCGCACGTCCGTCTTCGTGCACACGAGGCGCAATCATTTGGCCTGAGTCTTGCTCTGTTCGGAGCCTGTCCGCTCTGACCGTAACTCACCCAGGATCGTCTTGCCTCTCTCTCCCAATCTGCGCGGCAGCCTGCTGATGGCTGTGTCCATGGCAACTTTCAGCGTCAACGACGCGATCGCCAAATTTCTGACCGTGCAGATGCATTTCAGCCAGGTCATGATGCTGCGCGGGCTGTTCGCCAGCGTCATGATCGGTGCGCTGACGGTGCATCAGGGCGCGCTACGGCCGCTGCGGCTGCTGTTCGTGCCGTCGGTGGCGCTGCGCATCTCCGGGGAGATCGGCGGCTCGGCGCTGTTCCTGGTCGCGGTGAGCGCGCTGCCGCTCGCCAATGTGACCGCCATCGTTCAATCGCTGCCGCTGGTGATGACCTGCGGCGCGGTGCTGATCCTGGGCGAGCCGGTGGGGTGGCGCCGATGGCTGGCGATTGCCGCCGGCTTTGTCGGCGTGCTGATCATCGTGCGGCCGGGCGCCGAGGGGTTCAGCCAGTTCACGCTGGTGGCGCTGCTGTCGGTGTTGTTCTACGCCACGCGCGATCTCGTCACCAAACGCATCCCGGCCGAAATTCCCACGCTGTTCGTGACCTTTCTCACCGCCGTTGCGGTGACCCTGGCTGGGGCAGTGTTCACCCTGCTGCACGGGGACTGGACTGCGCTATCGTTTTATTCGCTCGCTTTGCTGGCGCTGGCGGCAGTGATGACGCTGATCGGATTCCAGTGCGTCATCCTCGCGCTGCGCGTCGGCGATGTCTCGTCGGTCGCGCCGATGCGTTATTCGCAGATGCTCTACGCGATGCTGCTGGGCTATCTGGTCTTCGGTGATGTGCCCGACGCCATGATGGTGCTCGGCGCGAGCGTGATCGTGCTGTCCGGCATCTACACGTTCCACCGCGAGCGCGTCCGCGACCGTTTGCTGGCGACGAATTCGTCGAACGCTCCGCCTGACGGATTGTAACTGTCTGCGTTATTTCTTGACCGCGCGCCGATACGCCGCGATGGCATGGCGCCGCAATCATAGGTAGCGTTCTATGGGGACGCATTGAGCGCGGCGGTGGGGAAATGCAAACGCATGCGATGGCCGAGACCGATCCGGCTGACGAGACGTCGTTGCGCTATATGGGCTGGCGGATTGTTGCCGCCCTGTTTCTGGTCCAGATCTCGATCTTCGGTTTCGGCCTGTACGGGCAGGGCATCTATGTCGCCGAACTCCGCCGCCTCAACGATTGGCCGACCGGGCTAATCGCAACGGGAAGTACGCTCTGTCTCGTACTGGGCTCCCTGCTATCGATGTTCGTCAGCGATCTGTTGCGCTGGATCGGGCCGCGCCGTCTGGTCCTTGTGGGCGTCGCCGCGCTTGCGACAGGTCTTGTATTGCTGGCATCGGCGGACTCCCTGCTGCATCTCTATGCGGGCTTTGTCGTGCTCGCGCTGGCCTGGGTCGGCCTCGGGACGATCACCGCTGCGGCGATCGTCGGTGCGTGGTTCGACCGCAAGCGCGGCCTGGCGATCAGTCTCACCTTCACCGGGGCGACGTTCAGTGGCATCTTGTTGATGCCCGGTCTGGTCCTGCTGGTCGAAGCGACCGGATTTCGTCACGCGCTGGATATCGCCGCCGCCGTGTTGGCGATCGTGCTCGTGCCGGTCGTGGCAATCATGGTTCGATTCCCGCGCGCAGGGGAACGGCGGATTGCCGAAGCTGTACATGCGGCTCCGCCGTTGTCACGTGCAGACCTCCTGCGCGATCCCGGCTTCTGGAGCTTGACCGCACCATTCACGTTCGCAATCCTGGTGCAGGTTGCGTTCATCGTGCATCAGATATCGATCCTGACGCCGGTAATCGGATTTCAGTCGGCGGGCGGTGCGGTCTCGCTCACAACGGCCATGTCGCTGGTCGGGCGCATTACGCTTGGTCTCGTTGCCGACCGCGTCGACCCACGCCGCGCTGCCGCGGTATCGATCCTCAGCCAGGCTGCGGCACTGAGCGTATTGGGATTATCGACCAGCACGACCGGGCTATACCTTGCCTGCGCGGTGTTCGGCTTTTCGATGGGCAATCTGATCACGCTGCCGGCGCTAATCGTTCAGCGCGAATTCCCGTCGAACGCGTTCAGCGTGGTGCTCGGGCTGTCCATCGGGATTGCCGGCGTGATCAATGCCTGTGGGCCGGCAACCATGGGGCTTCTGCGCGACCTTACGGGCGGCTACGCGACACCGATTTTCATCGGCGTCGCCATTCAGGTGGCCTCGGCGCTTGCTGTGCTGGCCGCCCCGCGGGCGACGAACGCAGCAGTTGTTCTGGATCGCAGGATGAGTTGAGCGAAGCCAAACCCATCCCGCATTCCGTCTTAGATTGGTTTGCCCGCGTAAGGCATCGAGGCCGTGAGGCCGCCGTCCACCGGGATCGCCTGGCCATTCACATAGGACGCTTCGTCGCTCGCCAGAAACAATCCCATCGCCGCGAGTTCATGCGGCTGGCCGGCGCGCTTCAGCGGATTGAGCTGGCCGATCTTGCCCTGCGTGCCGCGCTCCTTGGCATTGTCGAAGATCGGCTTGGTCATGCCGGTCTCGATCAGGCCGGGGCACACCGCATTGATGCGCACGCCGGTGCCGGAGAGCGAATAGGCCGTGGTCTGCACCAGGCTGATGACGCCGGCCTTGCTCGACGCATAGGGATGGCCGGAGGCGCCGGACTTCAGGCCTGCGACAGAGGCGGTGAGGACGATGGAGCCGTGCCCCTGTTTCACCATATGCGGCATGGAATGCTTGATTGCGAGGAACGGCCCGATCAGATTGATGCGCAGGATCTCCTGCCATTGCTCGACGGTCTGCTCCAGCAGCGGCACGAGGCCGCCTGATATGCCGGCATTGGCCCAGATCGCGTCGAGCTTGCCGTATTTTGAAAGCGCCTTTTCGACATAGGCTTTCACATCGCTCTCGGAACCGGCATCCGCCGTGATCGCTTCAATGGTGCCGCCGGCATCGCTCACAAGTTTGGCGGTCTCATGCACGCTCTCGCTGCGGTCGACGATGATGAGCTTGGCGCCTTCCAGCGAGAACAATTGCGCTGCGGCGCGGCCGATGCCGCTGCCTGCGCCGGTGATGATGACGGATTTGCCTGCGAGGCGGCCCATAACTCTCTCCCTGTATGTTTTTTGTGCGGCGTGCCGCCATATGGAATTCAATGATGCGTGCCAAGCTGCGAAGATGCTTGAGGCGCTTCGCGCTCTGACGTAGGACGGATGAAACAGTATTGAAGGGTGGTCACGATGTCCAACGCCGAGAAACCGTTCGTGGCGCAGCATACAGTCCCTCAAGGTGTGACGGCGACGCGGTGGTGGTGGGTGCGACACGCCCCGGTGCGGAGTGACGGCGGCAACATCTACGGCCAGAAGGACATGGACTGCGACTGCAGCGACCGCGTGGTGTTCGATGCGGTCGGCAAGATCCTGCCACGCAATGCCGTCTGGGTCGCCAGCAATCTCAAGCGCACGCATCAGACGGCGAGTGCGATCTGGGCCGCAGGATTTCCGAAGCCCGACGCGATGCCGCATGAAGCGGATTTCGCCGAACAGCATCTCGGCGACTGGCAGGGCATGAACCGCGCCGCGTTCTTCGCCAGCCGTCCCATCAATGTCGGCAGCTACTGGTTCGCGCCCATCGATGAACCGTCGCCGAATGGCGAAAGCTTCATGGACCTCTACAACCGCGTGCGCCGTGGCATCGAGCGCATCAATGTCGAGAACGCCGGCAAGGATATTATTGCAGTGGCGCATGGCGGCACGATCAAGGCGGCCATCGGTCTTGCGCTCAACGATCAGCCGGATCGCGGTCTCGCTTTCACCATCGACAACTGCTCGGTGACGCGGCTCGATCATCTCGCCAGCGACGGCCACAGTGGCTGGCGCATCCCGATGGTCAACCAGCAGCCCTGGATCGCCGATCCGTCGCATGCAGCGATGCATCAGCCGGCGGGGCCGGAAGTGACACCGACGAAACTGGCGTAAATCAAAAACAACCGGCTCATGCCGGATCAAGGGGAGAGAGACATGAACCTGTTCGACATGACCGGAAAAACCGCCGTCATCACCGGCTCGACGCGTGGCATTGGCCGCGCCATTGCCGAGCGCATGGCGGAGCACGGCGCCAAGGTGGTGATCTCGTCGCGCAAGCAGGATGTTTGCGACGAGGTGGCGAAGGAGATCAACGCGCAGTTCGGCGCGGGGACGGCGGTGGCCATCGCCGCGAACATCTCCAGCAAGGAGAACCTGCAGAACCTCGTCGACGAGAGCAAGAAGGCGTTCGGCAAGATCGACGTGCTGGTGTGTAACGCCGCATCGAATCCGTATTACGGGCCGCTGGCCGGCATTTCCGACGATCAGTTCCGCAAGATTCTCGACAACAACATCGTCGCCAACAACTGGCTGACCAGCATGGTCGTGCCGGACATGATCGAACGCAAGGACGGCTCGGTGATCATCGTGTCGTCGATCGGCGGGTTGAAAGGCTCGACGATCCTGGGCGCCTATGCGATCTCGAAAGCGGCTGACATGCAGCTCGCGCGCAATCTCGCCTGCGAATACGGCAAGTTCAATGTCCGTGTGAACTGCATCGCGCCCGGCCTCATCAAGACCGACTTTGCGAAAGCGCTGTGGGACAATCCGGAGAACCTCAAGGCCTCCACCGCACGCTCGCCGCTGCTGCGCATCGGCATCCCCGATGAGATCGCGGGCGCCGCGGTGTTCCTCGGATCGACAGCCGGGAATTTCATGACCGGCCAGACCATGGTGATCGACGGCGGGGCTACGATTAGTTGACGGGCCGCAGGCCCGTCATTCCGGGGCGGGACCGGCGCCGAAGGCGGCGGGACTGAGCCCGGAATCTCGAAGTGATGAACACATCGGGATTCCGGGTCTGAGCTTCAGTCGGCTATGCCGACTTGCGCTCATCCTCAGTCACTCCAATTGGAGTGGCGGGGAATGACGACTACGTCGTCACTCCACCGCCGCGTAGACCAGGCTCCGGATCAGCGTCCTGAAATACTCCCGCTGGCCGGGGCCCTGCGACATGAACACCGCGAACAGCTCTTCCTGCGGATCGATCCAGAAGAACGTGCCGGCGACGCCGCTCCAGAAGAATTGCCCTTTCGATCCTGCGTAAGGTGCCAGCCCATCGTCGGTGCGCACCGCGAAGCCGAGCCCGAAGCCGTGGCCGGGCGGTACGAGATGTGTTTCCAGCTTCACGCTGGGCGTCAGATGGTTAGACGCCATCAGGTGCAGTGTGCGGCTGCCGATCACGCGGTTGCTGTCCAGCGTGCCGCCGTTGAGCAGCATCTGGCAGAAGCGCGCATAGTCCATGGTCTTTGATACCAGTCCGCCGCCGCCGGATTCCATCTTCGGAATTTCGAGCGGATCGAACAGCGCGATTTTCTCGCCGGTCCAGGGATCGGTGGGGAAGGGGTGCGCGATGCGATCCTTGTTGGATGTCGCGGTGTGGAATCCGGTCTCGGCCATCTGCAGCGGCGCCAGAATGTTGTCGGTGAGATAGTTGCCCAGCGACTTGCCGGACACGACCTCGATGACGCGGCCGAGAATATCCGTGGAGCGGCTGTAATTCCATTCGGTGCCGGGCTGGCAGATCAGCGGCAGACCCGCGACGATCTTGGCATGTTCTTCATTGGTGATGTCGCGATTGCGCAGATTCGACTTCTGGTACATCCGCTGCACCATGCCGTTGCCGGTGATCTCATAGGAGATGCCCGACGTGTGCCGCAGCAGGTCCTGGATCGTGATCGGGCGCAGCGGCAGCGCCAGTTCGAGCGCGCCGTTGCGCTCGACGCCGACCTTGGTGTCGGCGAATGCGGGGATGTATTTGGCGAGGGGGTCGTTGAGCAGGATATGGCCGTTCTCGACCAGCTGCATGATGCCCAATGACACGATCGGCTTGGTCATCGAGAAGATGCGGAACAGACTATCGCGCGACATCGCAGTCCCGCCGTCTGGAGTCTGCTTGCCGAAGGCCTCGAAATAGCCGATCTGGCCGCGGCGGGAGACCAGCATGGTGACGCCCGGCGTGGTGCCCTTGTCGATCTCGCGCTTGAACGCGTCCGACATGATTTGAAGACGGTTTGATGACAATCCCAGCGTTTCCGGCCGGGCCTGCGGCAGCTCGGGGGTCTCGAGGGAAATGGCGTGTTTTGCGGCAGTTTGGGCGTTCATGGGGGCTCCCGATAGTGCTTTGATTGATCTTGTCATTTGCCGGCTTACATAGGGGGCTCGCCGGCATGGTTGGACGAGCTTGGCCCAGAAGTTCGGGCTTGAACAGGGCCGTTTTCCCTTGTAACCAGCCGCCGGTTTGGTGCTGCGCACGGGCGTGGCTTAACAGGTGGATCTATGGCCAAAGCAAAATTTGAACGTAACAAGCCGCACTGCAATATTGGTACGATCGGTCACGTTGACCACGGCAAGACGTCGCTGACGGCGGCGATCACGAAGGTGCTGGCAGAGACGGGCGGTGCCACGTTCACCGCTTACGACCAGATCGACAAGGCGCCCGAGGAAAAGGCCCGCGGCATCACCATTTCGACCGCTCACGTCGAATACGAGACCGCCAACCGCCACTACGCCCACGTCGATTGCCCCGGCCACGCCGACTATGTGAAGAACATGATCACCGGCGCCGCGCAGATGGACGGTGGCATCCTGGTCGTGTCGGCCGCTGACGGCCCGATGCCGCAGACCCGCGAGCACATCCTGCTCGCCCGCCAGGTCGGCGTTCCCGCGCTGGTCGTGTTCCTGAACAAGTGCGACATGGTCGACGATCCGGAACTGCTCGAGCTCGTGGAAATGGAAGTCCGCGAACTTCTCTCGAAGTACGACTTCCCGGGCGATGATATTCCGATCATCAAGGGTTCGGCGCTGGCCGCTCTCGAAAACTCGGATCAGAAGCTCGGTCACGACGCCATTCTCGAACTGATGAAGAATGTCGACAGCTACATCCCGCAGCCGGAGCGTCCGGTTGACCAGCCGTTCCTGATGCCGGTGGAAGACGTGTTCTCGATCTCGGGCCGTGGTACGGTCGTGACCGGCCGCGTCGAGCGCGGCATCGTCAAGGTCGGTGAGGAAATCGAAATCGTCGGCATCCGCGCCACGCAGAAGACGATCTGCACCGGCGTTGAAATGTTCCGCAAGCTGCTCGATCAGGGCCAGGCCGGCGACAACATCGGCGCGCTGCTGCGCGGCACCAAGCGTGAAGACGTCGAGCGCGGCCAGGTGCTGTGCAAGCCGGGTTCGGTGAAGCCGCACACCAAGTTCAAGGCCGAGGCTTACATCCTCACCAAGGAAGAGGGTGGCCGTCACACGCCGTTCTTCACCAACTACCGTCCGCAGTTCTACTTCCGCACCACCGACGTGACCGGTGTTGTGCATCTGCCGGAAGGCACCGAAATGGTGATGCCGGGCGACAACATCGCCATGGAAGTGCACCTGATCGTGCCGATCGCGATGGAAGAAAAGCTGCGCTTCGCCATCCGTGAAGGCGGCCGCACCGTCGGTGCAGGCGTCGTCGCTAGCATCATCGAGTAATGTGGCTGCGAGCGCTCGTTTCTGTGCTCGCATTCACGGTATTATCCGCGTGGCCGATGTCCGTTGGCCACGCGGCATGCCCCGAACGCCCTGCTTGTGAGGGCTGCGGGTGCAAGGGCGGTCCCGGCTATCGAGGGCCGGACCAAAAATGCGTCGGCTTCAAAAATCTCGACAAGGTCTGCGGCAACCCGCCGACACGTTGCGTCTTTGAAAACGCCCCCGGTACTGGCCTGAATCGTGAATGCGCGATGCCAGCCAAACGGTTGCCGGCAGATGCCGCAAAATAATCGGGTTTAAGGGGTGGTGTTCGCTTCGCCTCTTGCAAATCAGGCGTCGCATATGCTTCAAACGGCGCGGAAATGACGGTGCGCCGTTTTCCTGTAGGGGTGTAGCTCAGTTGGTAGAGTACCGGTCTCCAAAACCGGTTGTCGTAGGTTCGAGCCCTACCGCCCCTGCCATTTAAGTACTTGAATAGTAACATAAATATTTCTCGTCCGGCGTTCTGTCGCTCAAGGTTTGACAGGTTCATAGACCCGGTTTGACAGTTTTCGTTTTCCGTTTGTCCCATTCCGCCTCAAGAGATCTGACCACGCCACGCATCTTCGGCTTGAGGTCGGCTCCTTTGGCATAGTGCCTGGCCATCTCAATGGTGGCCTCTCCAAGAGCGTCGGCAATGGTTCGCCCGTCGTAGCTGATCCCCGCAGGATGACCGCCACGTGTGCCGGAGGCCGCGCAGCGTGATCCCTGGGCCGATCAGGCCATCGCCTTCACCTTTGGGACCCGCCCGCCACAAGAGCAGCGACGGTCGTGAACTATTGTAATTAGGCGCACCAGCCGTAACGAAGCCTTGCCCGCGACCTCTGGTTGTGTTTGACGTGCCACGTAGGGCATGGGGATATCAATGACCGGTGATAGCGCGAGCCGGATTCAATTCTGGCACCAAGTTTTTCGACCGGGCCAGTGGATGCTGGCGAAGGCTAGATCGCTCGATAATTCCCCGTGGCCATTGCTTTGGGTCGCCGGCTTGTTTCTCGTCCAAGCAATCCCGGCAACTATCATCCGAGCGTCCAATCTCGAGGAAGGTCGCATCATTGCCCTAGCGCGCGGCGCCGCTGAAGATGGCCACTGGATCACGCCATTCATCTATGGCGAGCGCTTCCCTGAACGTCCCGTTCTTCTTTCATGGATTACCGGCTTGGTCGGTGAGGCAACCGGTGGAGTTACCTTGTGGTCGCTACGCATTCCTCACTTAGCGTTCTTTCTTGCCGGCGCATTCTTGGTCTACCTACTGGTCAAAACGCAGGCCGGCAAGGCCGCAGCGATATTCGGTGCCTTCAGCTGGATCTCGATGCCTCTCGTTGCCCCAAAGTTCATCAATGCAGAGCCCGAGATCGTCCTCTCTGTGCTGCTGTTCGCGGCCTTCTATGTTTGGTGGATCGGCACCAGCAAAGAGTCTATGAATGTCTCGCGGTGGCTGAGCGTCGCAGTTCTGGTAGCGTTGGCAGGGCTGACTAAAGGCCCTCAACCGGCCGCTTATTTTGGGCTCGGTGTAGGCGTCTATTTACTGCTTAAAGATCGAAAGCAGATTCCTGCATTCCTCATAACCAACCTGCTTGCTGGTTTGGTCATCGCAGCATGGTATTTCGCCGTGCATCAGCAGAAGGGCGATATAGATCTGTGGCTAGCGCACTCGCGCCTTAAAGTCGTCGTTGAGCTTGACTGGTGGCACGACCATACTGACTTTCTGAAAAGCATCATTGTCGAAACTCTGCCGGCCTCGATACTGATCGTACCCTCAGTCACAATCGTTTTACGTCAACGTCGGCGGCCGAAACACGATCTCTTGTTAGCCGCTCTATGCTACTCGACCGTCACAACTATCGTTCTCTTGCTTTGGCCCGGCGGCGTATCAGCTCGCTACGCAATGCCTGCGACCATGACGCTTGCGGTCATATGTGGATTGACCTTCGAACAATGGCGAGACCATCAAGCGCGGGTTGTCGTTTGCGCCTTTCTTATCACCTACCTGATCTATGGTGGGCTGATTATTCGAGGCTGGATAATAATGCCCTTTTGGCCTCATCTTTTTCAGCAAAGTCAGATTGCGGGAAGGACTATCGCTGCTGCTGTGCCGTCACAGCAGCTTTTGTATGTAATCGGACACACCACGGATCCGAATATGTTGGTGTATGTGAGGGCGCCGATCTCCGCCGTAACATTAGACCATCTCGCCACCATCCAAGCACCTGCATGGGCGGTTCTTTTGCCCCATGAAAGAGACCACCTTGCACAAAAGCATTTGTTACTGGATATCGGGGAAGCTCGGTTTGCAAGAACGACCTTTAAGATAGTCCGAATATTGCCTTCCGGCTAATCGGCAGCGACACCTGCCCCACTGGCCATAGAGCACGGTTCCGATGGGCGTTGCAGGGCTTGTGACGCTACTGCCGTCAATCTTGCTGATCGTCAGCACCAGCCAATTGCGACACCCGAGATAGATTGCCTCGACGCCGATCGCAGCCGTAGAGTCCCGCTGCGCAGGCAGAATCAGCGATGTTGCGTTGTATAACAAAGTCGCAGCGCCGCCGAGCATGAGCGTCTTGCGCGCACCGACAACGCATGCCGAGCCAAACGAGGTGATCGTCGACGAACCACCGATCATCTGGACGGCGGATGCAACTACAATCCGGATCGTAGCGCCGGCGCCACGTTCCAGACCTTGCCGTGCACAAGCTTCGTGGTGATCGGTGCCGCGCAATCGCGCGATGCCGCACTGGCAACGGCGTCGGCGGAATTGAAGTTCATCAGCGGCATCTTGCTGGCCGCAACGTTCGAAGGCGAGTTCTCGTGCGTGACGCGCAGCTACGCCGGCAAGGGTGTGGTGCGCTACGCGTGGTGGGTCGTTGCAGGCTGGCGGCGGTGCGCGTCAGCTGAACTGCCGCTTTTGCGGGGCTGCCACCACGCGGTCGCGGCCGGTATCCTTGGCTCTGTAGAGCGCAAGGTCGGCGCGCGCCAAAATGTCTTCCGGCGTATCGTTGGGCCTGATGGCGCTGATCCCGGCGGATATCGTCAGAGTCAGATCCTGCGCAATCGCTGACCAGTTCAGTTCCGTGATCAGGCCGCGCAATCGATCCAGCGTCTGGATCGCAAGATCAATGTCGGTGTCCGGCAGGATCAGTAGAAACTCCTCGCCGCCCTGACGGCCGAACCTGTCGATGGTGCGGATATTGGCGAAGACCGAGATGGCGAAGGCGCGCAGCACTTCATCACCCACCGGATGTCCAAAATGATCATTGATCTTCTTGAAGTGATCGAGGTCGATGATCGCGATGCAGCAGGTTGTGGCGTTGCGCTGGGCCTTGGCGATCTCGTCGTTCAGGCACTTCATGATGTAGCGCCGGTTCAATGCGCCGGTGAGCTCGTCGAGTTGCGCCAGTTCCTCGATCCGCACATTGGCAGCCGCGAGGTCGTTGCTGCGACGATACAGCAGTTCGCGCATCGAGCTGCCGTAGAGGCCGGCGCTGGCGCAGCGGCCAAGCGCGCTGACGAAACAGGCCAGCGCCAGAGCGCGCTCGGTCGCGGTGGCCATGGGAATGCCGATCGGCTTGTCCGTCATCAGAAAAAGCAGTGCGAGGCCCAGCGTTGCGGTGGACCAGACGATGCCGGTCTGGCGCGCACTCATGCGGAGTGCAGCGAAGCCGAGCACGACGAAAATGATGGAGATGAAGTAGAAGCCGATCTGCGGCACGAGATAGATCGCGCCGATTTGGACGATGATGCTGACGATGGAGAGAGGGACCGTGAGGTAGGGGTCCTTGAAACGGTCGTTGACCTGGATCTCCGAGAGATAGGCAGCAATGCCGACCACAGTGAGCCTGATGGCCAGATACACGACCCCCGTCGCCACGGTGGTCACGCCGATCATGGCGTAGAGCAGCAGGATCGCAGCATCGATCAGATAGCTCGACGCCTGCGCGATATAGGCGGTCCGGCGCCGCGCGATCCGCAATGCCGAATCCTTGCGGAGGTCCCTCGTGGAGGCGTCGGTTCCCTCGGACAGGGTGGTGATGCTGGTCATTCGCTGATGCCCGTCGCATTGCCGATCAAACAAGCAATCTGCCGATCAAAGCATTTAGGTCTGCTAATACATCCACTTACCGGAGTATCTGGGTAGCTTCTCGCGTTTTAGTCTGGCCGCGGGGTTAATGGAATCTGACCATCCGCGGGGCAATTTGCTCAATAGGCTGATGGCCATGTCCGACATCGGCTTTGCCAATCATGCGCGATTGTGCTGCTCCCCGCGTTTGCGTTGCGTTGCGTCCCTGCGGCGTGCGGTCGCGGCGATGAACCTGGCTTGCCGCGCGCGCGACACACCCGTTGGGAATTCAGCCGGAAGTCGAGAATGAAATTACTTGTGACGTTCGTCGTGGGGGCCACGACGTTGCTGGTGTCGTCCTTTGGACATTTGTCATTGAGTCATGGCGCTCATGCCGCCGATCTGCTCTGGCAGGTGGAAAGTCCATTTCGCTTCTTCAAGAATGCCGCATCCTTCGCGATGTATGAGCGCGGCTATCCCGCTGCGCGCAATGAATTGCTGCTGCCGCCCGCCGATGTGGTGTGGCGCACCGAGCGGCGGCTGAACGATCCCGATTGCCGCGACATGACCAGCCCGACCAGTTGCGCCGACACCGCGCGGGCGCGCTACGATCGCTCGCGTCTCGGCTGGGCGTCGCAGACCGTCGACGCCGTCTGCTACGACAGCCGGCAGGGCCGCTATCTCGCGAGTTGCGACCGGCGTTATTCGTGGGGCACGGCCAAGGAAGATTACGTACTGCCGGATGCGCATACTGTGCTGATCCGGCTGTCGCCCGAGCGCATTGCCGAAGCCGGCGCGTATGATTGCGTCTGGAGCTGGACGCCGCGGCGGCCGGGCAGCAGGACCGAGACCACAACGCAGTCCTGCGCGACGCCGCTCAAGATCACGCGTCTGCCTTATGCCGTCGATCGCAATCTGTCCGGTGCATCGGTCCAGGTCAAATTGCCCGACGGTCGAACGTTGAACGACCCGCAGGTCGTCGTTGAGGATCTGTTCATCGTGGCGCTCGGCGATTCCTTTGCCTCGGGCGAGAGCAATCCAGACGTTCCGGTGACATTCAGCGCTGTGCGCGAGATGGTCTACGATCCAACCCTGATGCGCGAGGAGATGGCGACGCGCAGCACCAGCAAATCTCTGCAGAAATTGACCCCCGCTGCCCCGGCAGGAAGTTTCGACTACAAGAACCTGCCACGGCGCAAGCTCGCCGACGAGGAGCAGGAGCTTTATTTCCCGCTCGCATCGGCGCAGTTCGACAAGGCGTTCAATGCCGCCAATCCGCGCTGGCTCAGTCCCGATTGCCACCGCTCGCAATACGGCTATCCGTTTCGCGTCGGCCTGCAGCTCAGTCTGGAAAATCCGCACCGGTCGATCACGCTGGTCAGCCTGGCCTGTACCGGCTCCGAGGTGACCGAAGGTCTGTTCCTCGAGAAGAAGGCGCGTGAGGGCGCGGGCAACGCGATGGTGCGTTCGCAGCTCGATCAACTCGCCGATCTCATCTGCAAAAGCCCCGCGGGCCGCACGCAGCGTGCGACCTACAATCTGCCGACCTATGCCAGCGGCAGCGTGCAGGTCGCCAATATGCCGGTGACAAAATCCTGGTGTGCGCCGAATGAGCGCAAGCGTCCGATCGACACACTGCTGCTGTCGATCGGCGGCAACGATGTCGGCTTCTCGCCGCTGATGGTCTATGCGATGACCGAATCCGCCGGCGATCTCGCACCGATCGCGAACCTGCTCGGCAAGCAGATCCGGTTCTCGCCGCAAGTTTCGCGCGCTTACATGGAGCAGCTCGACGAGCGCATGGTGGCGCTCCGCGATGCCTTGCGCGACGGTTTTGGCGTGGCGCCCGCGAAGGTCCTGCAGACGGCTTACGAGCCGATCCAGTTCGACGAGACGGGCGCGCTGTGCGGCGCGCAGCCGACGCTCGGCCTCGACGTCCACAAGAAGCTGGTGCTGTCGCGCGAACGGCTGGCCGAGACGGTGAGCTTTCTGAACGATTTCTTCGCCCGGACCGCCTGCATCACCAACGGGCGGGGCGGGGGCTGCCCGGCGCTGGCCACCGGCGCCGGAACCGGCTTCCAGCTCATCACCGATCACCAGAGCGAATTTGCCAAACGCGGGCTCTGTGCGCGCGATCCGAAGCGGCCGCAGGCGGACGGCGAGGCGATGGCGATGCCGCGACGCTGGATCGGCAAGGAGGAGTTTACGCCGTATTCCCCGGCGGCCTATCTGCCCTATGCGTCCCGCTGGCGCCTGTTCCGGACTCCCAATGACGCGTTTCTGACCGCAAACGTCCATTCGCCGGGCTTTACCCAGTTCGACATCCTGCAGCCGGTCTATGCGGCCATGTATAGCGGCGCGGTGCACCCGACCGCGGAGGGCCACGCCATCGTCGCCGATCATGTCGTCCGGCACGTCCGTGCGGCGGTCGGCAAACCGTCGCCGGGGGTGGGCGGACGCTGATCCAGGTGGTATCCGGTGGCGGGAAGGGTTCCCGCCGGTCCGGCCCGGATACCTTGACCTTTGGTCCGGTCCGAAGTAGGAAGCTGCACTCGCTGTCGGCCCGGTGACCGGATATCCGACGCGGCAAATCCCCGAACGAACGAGCCCGCTTGGCGGCTCATCCTTGAATAAAGGGTTGGGCGCAAGAGGGCTGTTCGGATTCTGAAACCAATTCAATCGTCTCACGACGGATGCGGATCACATAACGATGGCGTTCAGCCCGTTCAAATTCCTGCAGGAAGTGCGCACCGAGACCAACAAGGTCACGTGGCCCTCGCGACGCGAGACGACCATCACGACCATCATGGTTTTCGTCATGGTGGCGCTGTCGTCGATCTTCTTTTTTGCGGCGGATCAGGTCATCCGCTACCTCGTCGCCTTTTTGCTCACGATGCACTGACGGAACAGAATTATGAGCATGCGCTGGTACATCGTTCACGCCTATTCGAATTTCGAAAAGAAGGTGATGGAGTCGATCAAGGAACAGGCCAAGCAGCGTGGCCTGGAAGACCTGTTTGAACAGATTCTGGTTCCGGTCGAGAAGGTCACGGAAGTGCGCCGCGGCCGCAAGATGGACGCCGAGCGCAAGTTCTTCCCGGGCTACGTGCTGGTGAAGATGCAGCTCACCGACGAAGCGTTTCATCTGATCAAGAACACCCCGAAGGTCACGGGCTTCCTCGGTGCGGAAAACAAGCCGATGCCGATTTCGGAAGCCGAAGCCATGCGCATTCTGCACCAGGTGCAGGAAGGCGTGGAGCGCCCGAAGGCGTCGGTGTCGTTCGAGATCGGCGAGAACGTGAAGGTGGCCGATGGTCCGTTCGCGTCGTTCTCCGGCGTCGTCGAGGAAATCGACGAGGCGCGCTCGCGCGTGAAGGTCGCAGTGTCGATCTTCGGCCGCGCCACGCCGGTCGAACTGGAATTCGGTCAGGTCGAAAAGGTCTGATCGCAATAGCGTGAGGTTCGCCTCGCGTTTCTAAGGCCGTGGGAGGAAGAGGGCGGTTGCCAACCGCTGTCGACCGAACCACGAAACCTGAAACAGCCGGTCGATGACCGGCACAACAGGAGTGACACATGGCAAAGAAAGTGACCGGATACCTGAAGCTTCAGGTGCCGGCCGGTGCGGCGAACCCTTCGCCCCCGATCGGTCCCGCGCTTGGTCAGCGCGGTTTGAACATCATGGAATTCTGCAAAGCGTTTAACGCGCAGACGCAGAAGGAAGAAAAGAACACCCCAATCCCGGTGGTGATCACGATCTACGCCGATCGTTCGTTCACCTTCGCCCTCAAGACCCCCCCGATGTCCTTCTTCATCAAGAAGGCCGCCAAGCTCACCTCCGGCTCCAAGCTGCCGGGTCGTGACAAGGCCGGCGCGGTGACCAAAGCGCAGGTGCGCGAGATCGCCGAAGCGAAGATGAAGGATCTGAATTGCGACACCATTGAATCGGCCATGAAGATGGTTGAGGGCTCTGCCCGTTCGATGGGTGTCGAGGTCGCGGGGTAAACGGTCATGGCAATTGGAAAACGTTTGAAGAAGGCCCGTGAGGGCATCGACCGCGAGAAGCTCTATCCGGTCGCCGAGGCCATCAAGATGGTCAAGGAACGCGCCAAGTCGAAGTTCGATGAGACCATCGAAATTTCGCTGAACCTCGGCGTCGATCCGCGTCACGCCGACCAGATGGTCCGTGGCGTCGTCACCCTGCCGAACGGCACCGGCCGCACCCTGCGCGTCGGCGTGTTCGCCCGTGGCCCGAAGGCTGAAGAAGCCAAGGCTGCCGGTGCAGACGTCGTCGGTGCAGAAGACCTGTTCGAGAAGGTCCAGGCCGGTCAGATCGATTTCGATCGCTGTATCGCAACCCCCGACATGATGCCGCTGGTCGGTCGCCTTGGTAAGGTGCTCGGTCCGCGCGGCATGATGCCCAACCCGAAGATCGGCACCGTGACCATGGACGTCACTGGCGCAGTCAAGGGTGCCAAGGGCGGTTCGGTCGAGTTCCGCGTCGAGAAGGCCGGCATCGTGCAGGCTGGTATCGGCAAGGCATCTTTCTCGGAAGAGAAGCTCGTCGAAAACATCAAGGCTCTGGTCGATGCCGTCTCCAAGGCGAAGCCGGCTGGCGCGAAGGGCACCTATCTGCAGCGCGTTGCCGTGTCTTCGACCATGGGCCCCGGCGTCAAGGTTGAGACGGGCACCGTGCTCGGCTAAGCCGGAACAAGGCTTGCAAGAAACCAGGGCGGAATCGGGCAACCGGTTCCGCCCTTTCTTTTGTCTTCCGCTCTTTGACCCAGCAGGAATGTCACGATGGCCGAGAAGGTTCTGATCTATTCGCGTTTCCCGAAGTCCCAAATGGTGCGCATCGGCGAGCACTTCGACCTACTAGACGCTGCAGGCAAGCCACCGCTGCAGACCTTTTCCGCTGACCAACTGAAAGACGTGCGCGCGCTGATCACCGCGGGCGGTCAGGTGCTCAAGGCAGACGTGATGGACATGATGCCGGCGCTCGGCGCCATCATTTGCTACGGCACCGGCTATGACGGCGTCGACTTCAAGGCCGCGGCCGAGCGCAAGATCGTGGTCGGCAACAGCCCGGGCGCGAATGCGGCCTCGGTCGCCGATCTGGCACTCACGCTGATGCTCGCGGTGACGCGGCGCTTGCTGCCTGCGGATCAGTATTTGCGCGAGGGTGGCTGGTCGTCGGCAAAGCCGTCGCCGCTGATGTCGCCGCAGCCCGGCAATCCCGGCCGCAGAGTGGGCGTCTATGGCATGGGCGAGATCGGCCGCAAGATCGCATCGCGCGTCGCGGCCTTCGAATGCGATGTCGCCTATCACAGCCGCAGCAAGCATGACGTGCCGTATCGCTACGAGCCGAGCCTCGATGCACTCGTCGAATGGTGCGACGTGCTGATGATCGCCGTGCGGGCAGGGGCCGATACCAACCGCATCATCGATGCCGCGATGCTGAAGAAGCTCGGCGCCAATGGCGTCGTCGTGAACATCTCGCGCGGCTCGGTGATCGATCAGGCTGCGCTGACAGCGGCGCTGACGGACAAGACCATCGCCGGCGCCGGCCTCGACGTGTTCGAGAAGGAGCCCCACGCGCCCGACGCACTCACGGCTTTGCCGAATGTCGTGCTGACGCCGCATATCGGTGGTCACACGCTCGATTCGCACACGGCGATGCAGGACTGCGTCATTGCCAATCTCGACGCGTTTTACGCGGGCAAGGGGCTGCCCTACGCGGTGGCGGTTTAGGGCAGCTATTCGGTGATCTGAAAGCTGGTGAACAGGTCAACCACGCTCTGAGGCGCGTTGTCGTTGAAGAACAGCTTCAGATTCCGGTCAGTCTCCGCGGCAACAGACGCGCTGCGGGGAAAGAGCTCCGTTTCATAAGCGACAAGCGCGGCTTCCACATCGTCTGGATGAGCGGCGAGAGCGAGCCCAAGTTCAGCACCGTCGAACATTGCGAGATTGGCGCCTTCGCCGGCGAATGGTGACATCAGGTGCGCGGCATCGCCGAGCAGCGTGACGCCGGCTACGCGATCCCATCGGTGTTCGATCGGCAGCGCATAGATCGGGCGAAGCACAGGGGCGGCCTGAATGTTGGTGATGAGCGCTGTCAGTTCCGGAGCCCAGTCCTCGAATTCCGCGGCGATGCGGGCGAGGGCACTCGTCCGGTCGGAGAAATCGATGCGGGCAATCCAGTCCTCCGGCCTGTTCAGGGCCACGTAGCCTTGCAGTGTTCCATCGGCGTGTCGGTGCGCAAAGATTCCCTGGCCCGGCGCAATCGCCATCAGTGTGCCCCCGCCAACCGCTTCCGCGCTGGCCTTGTGGCGGGTGTCGGCGTCGAAAAGAAACGTCTCGATGAATGACGTGCCGACATAGGCCGGTTTCTCCCCGGAGAGGAGCGGGCGAACGCGTGACCAGGCGCCGTCGGCACCTATGAGGAGATCGGTCGTGACCGTTGAGCCATGGGAGAAAGTCAGTGCGTGCCGCCCGCCGCCGAGCGGAGACGCCGCTGCAAGTTTATGTCCCCAGCGGATCGTGTCGGCAGGAAGGGAATCGAGCAGAATCTGGCGAAGCTCTCCTCGATCCACCTCAGGTCGACCGCCGTTGCCCATGTCGGGCCTGTCAAACAGCAGCTTGCCGTCCTTGTCGCGTATCCGCTTGGCGTCGGCACCGACGACGATGATGTCGCGGAAAGCTTCGAACAATCCCGCAGCCTTGAGTGCGAGCTGCCCGTTGTATTCGTGAATATCGAGCAGGCCTCCTTGTGCTCGCGAGTCGGCCGAGGCTTCAGCTTCATAGATCGTCGCTGCGATACCGTGAACATGGAGCACGCGGGCAAGCGTCAGGCCGCCGAGCCCCGCGCCGACAATCGCCACATGAGTATTCATCTCGCCACCTTCGCAGTCGCAGGCTGTCCCGGGACATTCCCCAAGACCTGGAATGGAACGTCATTCCATTCTATTGGAACGTCGTTCCATTTATGTCAAGGTGGGGACATGGCCAAGAAAACTCGCAGTAGCCCACGACGCGAAGACTCGCTCTCCCGGGATCGCATCATCGAAGCGTCGATCGCGATCCTGGACGGCAGCGGGGAAGATGGTCTGACATTCCGTGCCCTGTCGGAGCGGCTCGCCACGGGTCCCGGGGCTATTTATTGGCACGTGCCCAACAAGGGCGATCTGCTGACTGCCGCCTGCGACGCCATCATCGCCCGCGCGATGAACGCGCCCCTGGTCGGCGCGACGCCTCAGGCCATCATTCGCACCCTCGCGCTGGGCATGTTTGACGCGATCGACGCGCATCCGTGGGTTGGGTCGGCGCTCACACGCGCTCCCGGGCAGTTACCCATGGTGCGAATACTCGAACGCATCGGCCGGCAGGTGAGCGCCCTTGGCGTGCCTGACGAGGAACAGTGGGCGACGGTGGGTGCGTTGCTGAACTACATCCTCGGCGTCGGTGCGCAGAACGCGGCCAATGGGCAGCTCGGCCGGACGCGAGGAATCGACAGGTCTGACTTTCTGGACGCGGTCGCAACCACCTGGTCTCAGCTCGATCCGGACGCGTATGCATTCACCCGCAGCATGGCTGCACATTTGCGGGGGCACGACGACCGCAGGGACTTTCTCGCCGGAATCGATCTCATCCTGAGCGGCATCGAAGCGTCGCGGCGCCTCTGAAAAGCTGACGACTGGTCTGAAGAGCCGTTTCGCAAGAACCAATTTCGTTCCCGCGCGGTACAAAAATAATTGAATGGGTTATTCCGCAATGCGGATGTAGATGTCGGCTGTTTAGAACAACTCGAATGTAGGCGTACATTCGACGACATAGGACATCAGCGATGGCTGCGTTCACTCTCAAGATCAACGGTCAGGCCCGTCAGGTCGACGTCGATCCCAACACACCTCTGCTCTGGGCAATTCGAGATGGGGCCGGTCTCACCGGCACCAAATATGGCTGCGGGGTCGCGCAATGCGGCGCCTGCACGGTCTATGTGGACGGCCAGACCGTCCGCTCGTGTTCAATGCCCGTCTCGGCCATCGGCACCAGCGAAATCACCACCATCGAAGGGCTCAACTCCAAGGAAGCCAAGGCAGTGCAGGCCGCCTGGGTCGCGCTTGACGTGCCGCAATGTGGCTACTGTCAATCCGGCCAGGTGATGAGCGCCACCGCGCTGCTTAGCGTCAATCCGACCCCCACCGACAACGATATCGATCTGGCGATGAACGGCAACATCTGCCGCTGCGCCACCTATGTCCGCATCCGCGCCGCCATTCATGGCGCCGCCAAATCTCTGGAGGGTTGAGCCATGACCGTTCATGACACCAAACTCTCCCGTCGTACGCTGCTCAAGGGCAGCGCTGGCCTCGTGCTCGGCGCCTATGTTGCGCGCGCCGACAAGCTGTTTGCGCAGGCGGCGGCAAAGCCGTCGGTCAATATCGCGCCGAACACCTTCCTGATCATCAAGCCCGACAGCACCGTCACGGTGCTGTGCAAGGGCATCGAATTCGGGCAGGGGCCGTTCACCGGCATGGCGACGTTGGTCGCCGAAGAACTCGACGCGGACTGGGCGCAGATGCGTGCCGATCACGCGCCGTCAAATCCGCAGCTCTACAAGAATCTGGCGTTCGGCATGCAGGGCACCGGTGGCTCGACCGCCATCGCCAATTCCTACATCCAGATGCGCCAGGTCGGCGCCGCCGCGCGCCAGATGCTGGTCGCGGCTGCTGCCGATGCGTGGCAGGTGCCGGCGGGCGAGATCACTGTCGATAACGGTGTGATCAAACATGCGTCTGGCCATGAAGGTCGCTTCGGCGAATTCGCCGACAAGGCGATGGCCATGCCGGTGCCGGCTGATCCGAAACTGAAGGATCCGTCGCAGTTCAGGTTGATCGGCAAGGAAGGCGTCGTGAAACGCCTCGACAGCGCCGACAAGACCAATGGCAAGGCCTTCTACACGCTCGATATCAACGAACCGGACATGCTCACGGTGGTCGTGGCGCGTTCGCCGAAATTCGGCGGCAAGGTCGCGTCATTCGATGCGACGGCTGCGAAAGCCGTGGCTGGTGTCGTCGACGTCAAGCAGGTGTCGAATGGCGTCGCTGTCTACGCCAAGGGTTTCTGGCCCGCGAAGATGGGCCGCGAAGCGCTGAAGATCACCTGGGACGACAGCAAGGCGGAGAAGCGTGGCAGCGCCGAACTGCTGCAGCAATTCCGCGGCCTGTCGAAGACGGCCGGCAAGCTCGTCAAGGCCGAGGGCAAGTTCGAAGAGTCGATGGCCAAAGGTGGCCGCGTGATCGAGGTTGAATACGTCTTCCCGTATCTGGCCCATGCCGCGATGGAGCCGCTCAACGCCTATCTGAAATGGGACGGCGACACCGCCTATGCGCGCTATGGCTGCCAGTTTCCGACGCCTGACCATATGGCGATCTCCAAGGTGCTCGGGCTGCCGATCGAGAAGGTCAAGATCGACGTTCTTCTGGCCGGCGGCAGCTTCGGCCGCCGCGCCCAGCAGAGCACGCATCAGGCCATCGAGCTCGCCGAAGTCGCGAAAGCGATCGGACCGGGCAAGCCGGTCAAGCTGGTGTGGACGCGCGAGGACGATATGCGCGGCGGCTACTATCGGCCGTATTGCATCCACCGTATGCGCGGTGCGGTGCGCGACGGCAAGATCGAAGCCTGGAGCGACACCATCGTCAGCCAGTCCATCATGAAGGGCTCCTTCTTCGAGTCCATGATGTTCAAGGACGGCCTCGACCCGACGTCCTATGAAGGCTCGAACGAAATCCCGTACGACGTCGAGAACTTCCGCTGCGACATGCATCAGGTCGATGTCGGCGTGCCCGTGTTGTGGTGGCGCTCGGTGGGCCACACCCACACGGGTTATGTCGTCGAAGCCTTTGTCGATGAACTGCTCGAGGCCGCCGGCAAGGATCCGATCGAAGGCCGGCTTGAACTCCTGAGCAAGAAACCGCGCCATGCGGGCGCGCTGAAGGCCGTCGCCGAACTCGCCGACTGGAAGAACTACAAGGTGCCGGCAGGCCGCGCGCGCGGCGTTGCGGTGGTCGAGAGCTTCAACACCTTCGTTGCGCAGGTCGTCGAACTGTCCATGACCGACGACGGTCCGAAGGTGCACAAGGTGTGGTGCGCGGTGGATTGCGGCGTCGCCGTGAACCCCGACATCATCCGCGCACAGATGGAAGGTGGCATCGGCTTCGGCCTCGGTCACATCCTCTATGCGGAACAGACGCTGGATGCCGGCGCGCCGGTGTCCGGCAATTTCGATACCTATCGTTCGCTGCGCATCAACGAGATGCCGGAGATCGAGGTGGTCATCGTGAAATCGACCGAGAAGCCATCAGGCGTCGGCGAACCCGGCGTGCCTCCGCTCGGGCCTGCCGTTGCCAACGCGCTGGCGAAACTCGGAGTGGGAAGACCGCGGCAGTTGCCGATCGTACCTGGAGCCTCAGCATGAGCTTGTTCAAACATTCGATGCTGGCGCTGGTTGCCGGCGGCCTCGCGGCGGGTCTCCTCGCATTCGCGGAGCCGAGCTTCCAGGAGGCCGATGCAGCGGTCAGCAATCCGACCAAGCTGCAGTCGGTCTCGGCCTTCGCCAAGATCAAGAACAAGAACGAGCGTGCGGTGGCGCTGTTTACGGAGGCCGGCAAGGTCATCCAGTCGCCGCGCTGCATGAACTGCCATCCGGCCACCGAACGCCCGACCCAGACCGACCGCATGCGGCCGCATATCCCGCTGGTCGTGCGCGGCGAGGGCGGTGTCGGCGCGGCCGGTGGTCTCGCTTGTGCCACCTGTCACCACGAGAACAACTTCGATGCCGCCAACGTCCCCGGCAATCCGAAGTGGGCGCTGGCGCCCATCGAGATGGCCTGGCAGGGCAAGACGCTTGGCCAGATCTGCACCCAGATCAAGGACAAGGAGCGCAATGGCGGCAAGGACATGGCCGCGCTTGTGAAGCACATGGCCGAAGACGAGTTGGTCGGCTGGGGCTGGCATCCTGGTGGCAACCGGACCCCGGCGCCGGGCACCCAGAAGCAGTTCGGTGAATTGATTAAGGCCTGGGCCGATGCCGGAGCGGCCTGCCCGAAGGGGTAGTTCGCGGAGAGTGACGAGGGGTGCCGTAGCTGATGCACGGTAGCCCGCTCCCGTGACACGTTGCCTTGGGACGCAATTGCGACCCGGCATGAACCCGACTATGCTACCTTAGGTCGGCAGTGCCAGGGCCTGGCGGCAAAGCGCGGGATCTCGGGTGGCTGGTTGGCGCATCAAGGCAATCGTCACGGTCGGCGCGTCTGCCGCCCTGCTTGTGGTGGCCTGGAGCGGCCTGGCATGGTTTTCCGGCATGCCGCCGTCGGTCCTTGTCGCACGTATCCTGTACGACGATGTGCCTCGTATTGAAATTCCGCTGCAACTCAATCCCTCGGCACCGGTCGCCTTCGCTGCTCGCATTCTAGAAAAGCGCAATTACTGGCTCAACCTGCGTATCTACTTCGAGGGGGTAGAGCAGCGAAAGCAGGTTTCGGATGTAGTGGGTGACGCGCGGTCAGTGCCGGTCCATGTACCGGGGCCGTCGGAGGTGGCGACGGAAGTTCATGTAGTGATCCGGGATCAAGAGCGCCGTGTGGTTCACGAACGAACCGTTCGAAGCGTCGGCCGAAGTGATACGGCGGGCGACAGTCTGGGTCGGAGGCTCGATGAGTTTGTTCTCGACACGGGCCGATACGACATCAGTATCACCCCGGCGGAAGGTGTCGCCGAGTTCAGGCCGTTTCGCACAACCATCGAACTGACCTATCATCCGAAGACTACGGCAGATCGGTGATTCTCGTCGCCTGAGGGAAGCGAAAGCGGCTGCAGGGCGGGCGCGCTTCGCGTTGCCCACCTATGGACCTGCAAAAATGTTGTCCGGGCGCGGGCTGGGACGCATAATCGTTGTCAGAGCGATTGCGACGAAGGGCTGGAACCACAGCGTTTCAGCCAAATCTAGGGCGGGTATGGGTCCCGGCGTTTGCCGAGATGGCATAGGGCAAATATGCCCCCTTGCAGAAAAGATGCCACATCGGCATTTCGCGCTTGGCAACACGAAAAAGACTCGTTAAACAACCGTTTCCGGGCGTGCTGGCTGGTAGCTGGCGCGTCTGTGTTCGCACTCCGACAACCCACATCGCAGGAGACTTTTCCTTTCAGGCTATCCATACGGATCGCTCGACGGGGATGGGACGCGCGACGCGGATTTGAAGAGAGCGGGCAGGGGTCACCAATAGGTCAGATGATGACTTATCGATGATCCTGAATCCTGTCCGAGACTGCTGGCGCCTTAGATAAACGTAAGTTTCATCAATGGCTTAATCGTAAAACTTGATGCAGCCAGCATAGACGGGTGAAGACTGGATTTCGCCAATGTCGTTTTGTGCGACGTGACGCGTATTTGGTTCGAACCTCGACACCCCGCGCCAGTGCTGGTTCGCCAGGAAGGTTCGGGAGGGCAGGCTATCATATCGTCTCGCCCGACGTGTCTTTAGACCACGTGTTTTAACGAGCATGTGTCTCGAGGTCAGGTTCAGGTGGGACGGTGGGTGTAACCCGGCGGTCCTATCTCGATAGAGGCCGCCAACCGGAGAGAGCTTGCTGTGGAAAGAGCGGCTAAAAAGGACGCGGTCGACGCGCTGAACGGGGTCTTCAAGACCACCAGCGTTGCGGTTGTCGCCCATTATTCCGGCCTCACCGTTGCCCAGATGCAGAATCTGCGTTCGCAGATGAAGCTGGCTGGCGCCTCGGTGAAGGTCTCGAAGAACCGTCTCGCCAAAATTGCTCTTGAAGGCACGGATGTTGCTGCCATCGGTTCCCTGTTGAAGGGCCCGACTGTGATCGCCACTTCGGACGATCCGGTAGCGGCACCGAAGGTTGCCGTCGAATTTGCCAAGGCGAACGAGAAGTTCGTCATCCTTGGCGGCTCGATGGGTAAAACCGTCCTGAACGTCGACAGCGTCAAGGCCTTGGCCGCGCTGCCCTCGCTCGACGAACTGCGCGCGAAGATCCTCGGCCTCCTTGTGGCGCCGGCGACCAAGATCGCTCAGCTCTCGACAGCTCCCGCGGCGAAGCTCGCGCGTGTTGTTCAGGCTTATGCCTCAAAGAGCGAAGCGGCCTGACGCCCTTCGCATTCAAACCCTGGTTCGAACCAAATACGCTTAAGGAAATAGACAATGGCTGACCTACAGAAAATCGTTGACGATCTCTCGAGCCTGACCGTGCTCGAAGCTGCCGACCTCGCCAAGATGCTCGAAGAAAAGTGGGGCGTTTCGGCTGCTGCTGCTGTTGCAGTTGCTGGTCCGGCTGCTGGCGGCGGCGGTGCTGCTGCTGCTGAAGAAAAGACCGAGTTCACTGTCGTTCTGGCTTCGGCCGGCGACAAGAAGATCGAAGTCATCAAGGAAGTCCGTGCGATCACCGGTCTTGGCCTCAAGGAAGCCAAGGACCTGGTCGAAGGCGCTCCGAAGCCCGTCAAGGAAGGCGTTGCCAAGGACGAAGCCGAGAAGATCAAGGGTCAGCTCGAGAAGGCTGGCGCTAAGGTCGAACTCAAGTAAGACCCTTTATGGGTTCCATCTGGAGGGCGACCATTTGGTCGCCCTCCAGGCCGGAACCCGATGGACTACACAGGAATGTGTGGGGATGCGCTGGGAACCACCCTCGAATCTCCATGATTGCCATCCCATATTGGGACGGCAGCACGAAAAACACGGTCTGACAGCGGAAACGGCGACGTTTCCGGTTAAGCCGTTGGGAGATGGGCAATTTTCGGGCTTTTCGGTCCGTAGCTAGACGGTTTGGACGGGCGAGATGCAGTCGGGCATCGCGCACGTCGTTTTGCGTTCTGCGATTCAAATGCTCGGGAGAGGGATTTTGTTCCTCACATTGGGCGCCGAATTCGGAACGTTCTTGGAAATTCAACCCGGAGGCGATGGCAGTCGCGCTCTGGAAGGTTCGCCCCTTTCGGGCGACGCAATGAGAGGCCACGATGGGTCAGCAGACGTTCACAGGTCGCAAGCGCGTTCGCAAGTTCTTCGGTCATATTAAAGAAGTCGCAGAGATGCCGAACCTCATCGAGGTTCAGAAGGCGTCCTACGACCAGTTCCTGATGGTCGATGAGCCGACCGGCGGGCGCCTCGACGAAGGTCTGCAGGCTGTTTTCCGTTCGGTGTTTCCGATCTCGGATTTCTCGGGCACCTCGATGCTGGAATTCGTGCGCTACGAATTCGAGCCGCCGAAGTATGACGTCGATGAGTGCCGCCAGCGCGGCATGACCTATGCTGCGCCGCTGAAGGTGACGCTGCGCCTGATCGTGTTCGATATCGACGAAGAAACCGGCGCCAAGTCCGTCAAGGACATCAAGGAGCAGGACGTCTACATGGGCGATATCCCGCTCATGACCATGAACGGCACCTTCGTCGTCAACGGCACCGAGCGCGTCATCGTCTCGCAGATGCATCGTTCGCCGGGCGTGTTCTTCGACCACGACAAGGGCAAGACCCATTCGTCGGGCAAGCTGCTGTTCGCTGCCCGCGTGATTCCGTATCGCGGCTCCTGGCTCGACATCGAGTTCGATGCCAAGGACATCGTGTTCGCGCGTATCGACCGTCGCCGCAAGATTCCGGTGACGTCGCTGATGTTTGCGCTGGGTCTGGACGGCGAGGAAATCCTCTCGACGTTCTACAAGAAGATCCAGTTCAAGAAGATCAAGGAAGGCTGGCGCGTTCCGTTCGACGCCACGCGTTTCCGCGGCTATTCCACCGTCAACGACCTGATCGATGCCGACACCGGCAAGGTCGTGCTCGAAGCCGGCAAGAAGCTCACCGTGCGCGCTGCCCGTCAGCTCGCCGAGAAGGGCCTCAAGGCGCTGCGTCTGACCGATGAAGAGTTGGTCGGCAACTATCTCGCCGAGGACCTCGTCAACGTGAAGACCGGTGAAATCTACGCCGAAGCCGGCGAGGAAATCACCGAGAAGTCGCTGAAGGCGCTGAACGAGGAGGGCTACAAGGAACTCCCGCTGCTCGACATCGACCACGTCAATATCGGTGCCTATATCCGCAACACGCTTTCGGCAGACAAGAACCTGACGCGTGAAGACGCGCTGTTCGACATCTATCGCGTGATGCGTCCGGGCGAGCCGCCGACGCTCGAATCCGCGCAGAACATGTTCCAGTCGCTGTTCTTCGACAGTGAGCGTTACGACCTCTCGGCCGTGGGCCGCGTGAAGATGAACATGCGCCTCGAACTCGATGCGCCGGATACCCATCGCACGCTGCGCAAGGAAGACATCCTCGCCGTCATCAAGACGCTGGTGGACCTGCGTGACGGCAAGGGCGAAATCGACGACATCGACCATCTCGGCAACCGCCGTGTGCGTTCGGTCGGCGAGCTGATGGAAAATCAGTATCGCGTCGGCCTGCTGCGCATGGAGCGCGCCATCAAGGAACGTATGTCGTCCGTCGACATCGACACCGTGATGCCGCAGGACCTGATCAACGCGAAGCCCGCGGCTGCCGCTGTGCGCGAGTTCTTCGGTTCGTCGCAGCTGTCGCAGTTCATGGACCAGACCAACCCGCTCTCGGAAATCACCCACAAGCGTCGTCTTTCGGCGCTTGGCCCCGGTGGTCTGACCCGCGAGCGCGCCGGCTTCGAAGTCCGCGACGTGCATCCGACCCACTACGGCCGTATCTGCCCGATTGAGACGCCGGAAGGCCCGAACATCGGTCTGATCAACTCGCTCGCCACCTTCGCGCGCGTCAACAAGTACGGCTTCGTCGAGACCCCTTACCGCAAGGTCAAGGACGGTCGCGTCACCGACGAGGTCGTGTACCTCAGCGCGATGGAAGAGGGCCGCTACTCGGTCGCGCAGGCGAACGTGTCGCTCGACGCCAAGGGCAAGTTCACCGAAGACATGATCATCTGCCGTCATGCAGGCGACGTGTTGCCGCTGCCGGCCGACAAGGTCGATTACATGGACGTGTCGCCGAAGCAGCTCGTTTCGGTCGCTGCGGCGCTGATCCCGTTCCTCGAGAACGACGACGCCAACCGCGCGCTGATGGGCTCGAACATGCAGCGTCAGGCCGTGCCTCTGGTGCGCGCTGAAGCGCCGTTCGTCGGTACCGGCATGGAAGCCGTCGTGGCCCGCGACTCCGGTGCTGCGATCGCTGCCCGCCGTTCGGGTGTCATCGACCAGATCGACGCAACCCGCGTGGTTATCCGCGCGACCGAAGATCTCGATCCGACCAAGTCGGGCGTCGATATCTATCGCCTGATGAAGTACCAGCGTTCGAACCAGTCGACCTGTATCAACCAGCGTCCGCTGGTGAAGGTTGGCGACATCATTCGCAAGGGCGACATCATTGCCGACGGTCCGTCGACCGATCTCGGTGAACTCGCGCTCGGCCGTAACGTGCTCGTCGCGTTCATGCCGTGGAATGGCTACAACTTCGAAGACTCGATCCTCCTCTCGGAGCGGATCGTGAAGGAAGACGTCTTCACCTCGATCCACATCGAGGAATTCGAAGTGATGGCCCGCGACACCAAGCTCGGCCCTGAGGAAATCACCCGCGACATTCCGAACGTGTCGGAAGAAGCGCTGAAGAACCTCGACGAAGCCGGCATCGTCTATATCGGCGCTGAAGTCCGCGCCGGCGATATCCTGGTCGGCAAGATCACGCCGAAGGGCGAAAGCCCGATGACGCCGGAAGAAAAGCTTCTGCGCGCCATCTTCGGTGAAAAGGCGTCGGACGTTCGCGATACCTCGCTCCGCGTGCCTCCGGGCGTGCAGGGCACGATCGTCGAAGTCCGCGTGTTCAACCGGCATGGCGTCGACAAGGACGAACGTGCTCTGGCGATCGAGCGGGAAGAAATCGAACGTCTTGCCAAGGACCGTGACGACGAACAGGCCATCCTGGATCGTAACGTCTACGGCCGTCTGGCTGATCTTCTGGAGAACAAGGTCGGCATCGCCGGTCCGAAGGGCTTCAAGAAGGACGGCAAGATCACGCGCGCCGTGCTCGACGAAAATCCGCGGTCGCAGTGGTGGATGTTCGCCACCGCAAACGACAAGCTGATGACCGAAATCGAAGCGATGCGGAAGCAGTACGACGAGTCGAAGAAGGGCCTTGAACAGCGCTTCCTCGACAAGGTCGAGAAGCTGCAGCGTGGCGACGAACTGCCGCCCGGTGTGATGAAGATGGTCAAGGTCTTCGTCGCGGTGAAGCGCAAGATTCAGCCCGGCGACAAGATGGCCGGACGTCACGGCAACAAGGGCGTGGTGTCGAAGATCGTTCCGATCGAAGACATGCCGTTCCTTGAAGACGGTACGCATGCGGACATCGTGCTGAACCCGCTCGGCGTGCCTTCGCGCATGAACGTCGGTCAGATCTTGGAGACGCATCTTGGCTGGGCCTGCGCAGGCATGGGCAAGAAGATCGGTCAGACCATCGACGCCTATTACCAGAAGCAGGATCTGAAGCCGCTGCGCGACACCCTGAAGAAGGTTTACGGCGAAGACGAAGTCATCAAGTCGCTGAATGACACCGAGCTGCTTGAACTGGCGCGTAACCTGAAGCCCGGCGTGCCGATTGCGACGCCGGTGTTCGACGGTGCGAAGGAAGCCGACATCGAAGAGATGTTGAAGATGGCTGGCTTCGACGCGTCCGGTCAGTCCACCGTCTATGACGGCCGGACCGGCGATCAGTTCGATCGCAAGGTGACCGTGGGCTACATCTACATGCTCAAGCTTCACCATCTCGTGGACGACAAGATCCACGCGCGTTCGATCGGTCCGTACTCGCTCGTCACGCAGCAGCCGCTGGGTGGTAAGGCGCAGTTCGGCGGTCAGCGCTTCGGTGAAATGGAAGTGTGGGCGCTCGAGGCTTATGGCGCGGCGTACACGCTCCAGGAAATGCTGACGGTGAAGTCGGACGACGTCGCAGGCCGTACCAAGGTCTACGAGGCGATCGTGCGCGGCGACGACACGTTCGAGGCCGGTATCCCGGAATCGTTCAACGTGCTGGTCAAGGAAATGCGCTCGCTCGGCCTCAACGTCGACCTGCACAATTCCAAGCTGCCGGGGCCGACTTCCGAAGCTGCCGAGTAAGAACAAGCGTTACGCCCGGCCTGATGGCCGGGCGTCCGCACCCAGCCGGGACGTGGGGCAGGGTGTGTGGCTCTAAAGAATTTCGAATTTGCTGCTGATGGCGATCGGCACGCGAGGAGAAGACGATGAACCAAGAAATTATGAATCTCTTCAATCCGACGACTCCGGCTCAGGTCTTCGACCAGATCCGGATCTCGATTGCGTCCCCGGAGAAGATTCTGTCGTGGTCCTACGGCGAGATCAAGAAGCCGGAAACCATCAATTACCGTACCTTCAAGCCCGAGCGCGACGGCCTGTTCTGCGCCCGCATCTTCGGGCCCATCAAGGATTACGAGTGCTTGTGCGGCAAGTACAAGCGCATGAAGTACAAGGGCATCATCTGCGAGAAGTGCTCGGTCGAAGTGACCCTGTCGCGCGTCAGACGCGAGCGCATGGGCCACATCGAACTGGCTGCTCCGGTCGCGCATATCTGGTTCCTGAAGTCGCTGCCGTCGCGCATCGGCCAGTTGCTGGACATGACGCTCAAGGATCTCGAGCGCATCCTGTATTTCGAATATTACGTCGTTCTCGAGCCGGGTCTCACCGCGCTCAAGGACCGTCAGCTGCTGTCTGAAGAAGAATATCTGAAGGCGCAGGACGAATACGGCCAGGACTCGTTCACCGCGATGATCGGTGCCGAGGCGATCCGTGAATTGTTGAAGGGTCTGGAGCTCGAGAAGCTCGACGAGCAGCTGCGCGTCGAGATGAAGGAGACCGAATCCGACATCAAGCACAAGAAGCTCGCCAAGCGCCTGAAGATCGTCGAGGCCTTCCGCTATTCCGGCAACAAGCCGGAATGGATGATCCTCACGGTGGTGCCGGTGATCCCGCCGGATCTGCGTCCGCTGGTGCCGCTGGATGGCGGCCGCTTCGCGACGTCGGATCTGAACGATCTGTATCGCCGCGTTATCAACCGTAACAACCGCTTGAAGCGTCTGATGGAGCTCCGCGCGCCGGACATCATCATCCGCAACGAAAAGCGCATGCTGCAGGAGGCCGTCGACGCACTGTTCGACAACGGCCGCCGTGGCCGTGTCATCACCGGCGCCAACAAGCGTCCGCTGAAGTCGCTGGCCGACATGCTGAAGGGCAAGCAG
Organism: Tardiphaga sp. 37S4; assembly: GCF_021044645.1. Taxonomy (NCBI): domain Bacteria; kingdom Pseudomonadati; phylum Pseudomonadota; class Alphaproteobacteria; order Hyphomicrobiales; family Nitrobacteraceae; genus Tardiphaga; species Tardiphaga sp. 37S4. The sequence goes on from NZ_CP088008.1 coordinate 1,731,027, forward strand.
GGTCGTTTCCGTCAGAACCTGCTCGGCAAGCGCGTCGACTATTCGGGCCGTTCGGTCATCGTCGTCGGTCCGGAACTGCGTCTGCATCAGTGCGGCCTGCCGAAGAAGATGGCGCTCGAACTATTCAAGCCGTTCATCTATTCGCGTCTTGACGCCAAGGGTCTGTCCACCACGGTGAAGCAGGCGAAGAAGCTCGTTGAAAAAGAACGTCCCGAGGTCTGGGACATTCTCGACGAGGTCATTCGCGAGCATCCCGTGCTGCTGAACCGCGCGCCAACGCTGCATCGTCTGGGCATCCAGGCGTTCGAGCCGGTGCTGATCGAAGGCAAGGCGATCCAGCTGCATCCGCTGGTCTGCTCGGCTTTCAACGCCGACTTCGACGGCGACCAGATGGCCGTACACGTTCCGCTGTCGCTCGAAGCGCAGCTGGAAGCGCGCGTCCTGATGATGTCGACCAACAACATCCTGCATCCAGCGAACGGTCAGCCGATCATCGTGCCGTCGCAGGACATCGTGCTGGGTCTGTACTACCTGTCGACCATGCGTGCGGGTCTCCCGGGCGAAAACAAGCTGTATCGTGAGATGGCGGAGATCGAGCATGCGCTGCATGCGAAGGTCATCCACCTCCACACCAAGATCAAATACAGCTGGTCCGGTCTCGACGCGGACGGCAAGCCGGTCACGCGCATGGTGGAAACCACTGCCGGTCGTGCGATGCTCGGTCAGGTTCTGCCGAAGTCGCCGAAGATGCCCTTCGACGTCATCAACAAGCTGATGACCAAGAAGGAAATCTCGGGCGTCATCGATCAGGTCTATCGTCACTGCGGTCAGAAAGAGACCGTGATCTTCTGCGATCGCATCATGGCGCTCGGCTTCTACAACGCGTTCAAGGCTGGCATCTCGTTCGGCAAGGACGACATGGTCGTACCGGGCTCGAAGTGGAAGATCGTCGACGCCACCCGTGCGTTCGCGAAGGACTTCGAACAGCAGTACAATGACGGTCTGATCACCCACGGTGAGAAGTACAACAAGGTCGTCGACGCCTGGTCGAAGGCGGGTGAAGAAGTCGCCAAGGAGATGATGAAGGAAATCTCCTCGGTGAAGAGGAATGCGGCGGGTGAAGAAGCCCAGATCAACTCGATCTACATGATGGCGCATTCCGGTGCCCGTGGTTCGCCGGCCCAGATGCGTCAGCTCGGTGGTATGCGCGGCCTGATGGCCAAGCCGTCGGGCGAGATCATCGAAACGCCGATCATCTCGAACTTCAAGGAAGGTCTGTCGGTTCTCGAATACTTCAACTCGACCCACGGCGCTCGTAAGGGCCTCGCGGACACCGCGTTGAAGACCGCGAACTCGGGCTACCTGACCCGCCGTCTCGTCGACGTGGCGCAGGACTGCATCATCACGCAGACCGATTGCGGCACCAATCTCGGCATCAAGATGCGCGCCATCATCGACTCCGGTTCGGTGGTCGCATCGCTGGCGTCGCGTATTCTCGGTCGTTCGGCCTGCGAAGACATTCGCGATCCCGCGACCAACAAGGTGCTGATCAAGCGCAACACGCTGATGGAAGAGAAGGACGTCGATCTGCTCCAGCAGGCCGGCATCCAGGAAGTGAAGATCCGTTCGGCTCTCACTTGCGAACTGGTCAACGGCATCTGCGGCACCTGCTACGGCCGCGATCTGGCCCGCGGCACGCCCGTCAACCACGGTGAGGCCGTCGGCGTCATCGCGGCGCAGTCGATCGGCGAGCCCGGCACGCAGCTGACGATGCGTACGTTCCACATCGGCGGCGCGGCGCAGCTCAACGAGCAGTCGGTGATCGAGTCGAACTTCGACGGCAAGATCACGATCAAGAACGAGAACATCGCCAAGAACGGCGAAGGCCACATGGTTGCAATGGTGCGCAACATGGTCATCGCCATCTCTGACGCCGATGGCACCGAGCGTGCGACGTATCGTATCCAGTACGGTGCTCGCGTTCACGTGGCTAACGGCGACATGATCAAGCGTGGCCAGCGTATCGCGGAATGGGATCCGTATTCCCGTCCGCTGCTGACCGAAGTCGACGGCACGATCGGGTTTGAGGACCTGATCGACGGCCAGTCGATTACGGAAACGCTCGACGAGTCCACCGGTATCGCCAAGCGCGTCGTTACCGACTGGCGTTCGTCGCGTGGCGGTGCGGACTTGCGTCCGGCTATCGTCATCAAGGGCAAGGACGGCAAGGTCCTCAAGCTCGCACGTGGCGGCGACGCCCGTTACATGCTGTCGCCCGACGCCATTCTGTCGGTCGACGTCGATGCCAAGGTGACCTCGGGCGACATTCTTGCCCGTGTCTCGATGGAAAGCGCGAAGACGCGTGACATCACCGGCGGTCTGCCGCGGGTGGCCGAACTGTTCGAGGCGCGCAAGCCGAAGGACGCGGCGATCATCGCGGAAATCGGCGGCACCATCCGCTTTGGACGCGACTACAAGAACAAGCGTCGCATCTCGATCGAGCCGCTCGACAAGAATGAGGAGACCCGCGAGTACCTCATTCCGAAGGGCAAGCAGATCCATCTGCAGGACGGCGACATCGTCGAAAAGGGCGATTACATCGTCGAAGGCAATCCGGCGCCGCACGACATTCTGGCGATCAAGGGCATCGAGGAACTCGCTGCCTATCTGGTCAACGAAATCCAGGAAGTTTACCGGTTGCAGGGCGTGCTCATCAACGACAAGCACATCGAAGTGATTGTCCGTCAGATGCTGCAGAAGGTCGAGATCACCGATCAGGGCGAGACCGACATGATCTCGGGCGAGCAGATCGACAAGATCGAGTTCGACGCGCTGAACCTGAAGGCGAAGGAAGAAGGCAAGAAGATCGCGACCGGAAACCCTGTGCTGCTGGGCATCACCAAGGCCAGCTTGCAGACCCGTTCGTTCTTCTCGGCAGCGTCGTTCCAGGAGACCACGCGCGTGCTCACCGAAGCTGCCGTCAACGGCAAGGTGGACCCGCTCGAAGGCCTCAAGGAAAACGTCATTGTCGGCCGTCTGATCCCGGCCGGTACCGGCGCCTCGATGGCGAAGATCCGCGAAGTCGCAATGAAGCGCGACAAGATGATCCTCGACGAGCGCGAGAAGCAGGCGGCGATCGTGCCGTCGGCTCCAGAGCCCGAGCCGCTGATGCTGCCGTCGGCCGAGTAATCGGGCCGGGCAGACTTAAGAAATGAAAGGGCCGGCGCAAGCTGGCCCTTTCTCGTTTTGATCTGTTCATTCGTTGGGAACGGAGAGCGGTCAGATGACATGCGATATTCGGCCGGCTCAAGCCGGTGATGCGGCAGATATCAGCCGCGTCATCATCCGCGCGCTGCGTGAAACCAATGCGAAGGATTACACGCCCGATATCATCGCGCGGGTTGAACTCAGTTTCAGCCCCGCGGCTGTCGAACGATTGATCGACCAGCGCGAGGTGTTCGTTGCCGAGATGGGCAATCGTGTTGTCGGCACGGCGAGCCTGGATGGGCAGGCCCTGCGGACTATGTTCGTGTTGCCGGACGTGCAAGGGCGCGGCATCGGCCGTTTGCTGGTGCAGCGGATCGAGAGGGTCGCCCGCGAACGCCAGCTTGCGATTTTGACGGTTCCGGCGACGGTCACCGCAGAGGCTTTTTACGCGAGACTGGGCTTCACGGCCGTTCGCGAGGCCTATCACGGTGAGGAGCGGACCATCGTCATGGAGCGTGTCTTGTCGCCGACCAACTGACCTGCCACTGCAGATCACATCAATGCCATGGAAAAGGCCGGCGAAAGCCAGCCTTTTTCGCGTCTGGCGTGTGTTGCGGCGCACTACATGCTTTTGTTCATCTTTCCTTCAGCTGAAAAATGTTTTCACTTGGAGGGGGTTAGCGCGAGTCGACGGGGTCGACGGGCCAGCCTTGCAGCGTCAGCGGATTCCGCTTTGGCTGGGAATACGTTACATCGACCGTTGCCGGATATTGCCGCCGGCAAACACGACGCGTGAAAGAAACCTATGCTTGATCTTGCAATTGTTGGTGGTGGTCCAGGCGGCCTGATGAGCGCCTGGTATCTCAAGAAGAAGCTCGGCGATCTCTGTCGTGTCACCATCTACGAGGCGTCCGACCGCGTCGGTGGCAAGATTCTCACGCGCAAGTTCGATACAGCGCCAGCCATGTACGAAGCTGGCGTTGCGGAAATCTACGATTACTCGATGACAGGGCCGGATCCGTTGCGCGAGCTGATCCAGCATTTCGGCCTGCAGACCATTCCGATGGATGCCGAGCAGGTGCAGCTGGACGGCGAGCTGCTCAACGACGTGCCGGGCATGCGCAAGAAATACGGCCCGAAGACCGCAGCCGCCATTGAAGCCTTCCGCAAGAAGTGCGCGAGCATGGTGTCGCCGATCGAATATTACGAAGGCGTCGGTTCGCACGACAACGAACACCCCTGGGCATGGATAAATGCCGAGGAGCTGCTTGATAAGGAAGTCAGCGATCCCATTGCCAAGCGCTTCCTGAAGGTGATGGCGCGCTCCGACATCGCGACCGAGACGCACAACACCAACGGCCTCAATGCGCTGAAGAACTTCGTGATGGATGTCGATGGCTATATCGGCCTCTATTCGATCCAGAACGGCAACGAGCAGCTGATCTCCTGCCTGCAGTCGGAAGTCGATGCCGACATCCGGCTCAATCACCGTGTGCTCAAGGTCGGCAAGACCGAGCAGGGCCGCTATCAGCTCGACATGATGAACGGCAAGGGGCCGGACACCCGCGATTTCGATCTCGTGGTGATGTGCCTGCCGCATTCATGGCTGGCGACCATGCGCTGGGACGGCGAGCAGCTGCGCAAGTCGATGGTCAAGCATGTCTCTTACTTCGACCGCCCGGCGCATTATCTGCGGATATCGCTGCTGTTCGATACGCCGTTCTGGGGCGAGCAGATTTCCGGCGCCTGGTTCATGTCCGAAGCCTTCGGCGGCTGCTGTGTCTATAACGAGGGCGCGCGCCACGATGTCGGCAAGCACGGTGTGCTGAACTGGCTGGTGCCAGGCTCCGACGCGCTGGCCTTTGCCAATCTCACAGATGATGAGTTGATCGATGCCGCGCTGAAGTCGTTGCCGGCCTCGTTTGGCGATGCGCGTGCGCATCTGCTGGAAGGCAAGATCCATCGCTGGCTGTCGTCGGTCAACGCGATCCCCGGCGGCATGCCGGTGCGCGACGTGATGACCAATCACCGGCCGGAGCCGAAGGATCATCCGGGGCTCGTCGTGGTCGGCGATTATCTGTTCGACTCCACGCTGAACGGTCTGCTCGACTCCTCCGATGCCGCCACCGACATCATCCTCACCGAGATGATGCGCCTGCGCCGTGCGCAGGGTCAGAATGGCACGACGATCTCCGACAAGATTGATCGCGACTATTTCCAGAACTATCGCGGCGTCGGTCCCTACAGCGAGGTCTGGAGCCAGTTTACCGACCCGGCCTATCTGACAAATCTCATCAAGATCGTCTGGGGCCGTGCCAAGGGCTACAAGCTGCTGGTTGCCGGCTCGGCATCAGGCGAACTGGTCGGCGCGCTGCGTGCCAGGGGGATCGACGCCTGGGGTGTCGAGAACAACAAGGCGATCCACGCCAGGACGCCAAAGGCGCTGCAGAAGTTCAACAAACTCGAATCGATCACCGATCTGCCCTTCAAGGCTGGGCAGTTCGATTTCGTATTTGAGACCAGCCTGTGTCACGTGAGCGACAAGCAGGTGGTGACGGCCGTGCAGGAGCTCAACCGCGTCGTGAAGACCGGCCTCGTGTTCGGCTCGGTCACGTCCGACATGGCGCCGGCGGTGATCGATCGCTATGACCTGCTGCGCGGCGTCAAGAAGCTCGGCACCTGGTGGGAATGGTCGGAACTGTTCTTCGGCAACGGCTTCGACCTGTCGATGCATCGCCGCGACTGCACCGAGGCGGTGTGGGAAGCGACACTGGCCGCCGGCAAGGGCCCGGGCCACTGGTATGCCGACGCGGACAGCCTGCGTTACTCGTTCTTCGACAAGGTCGATGCCGAGGATTGATCTTTGGCATCCGCCCTCGGTTGCTTTGCCGAGGACATTCTGATCGCATAGGATCATTGCCGTGGCTGTCCGGGCCGCTTCATTGATTCTTGCGGTCGAAGACCGTGCAGCAACGGTTCGTTCCATGGCGTCGAAGCCACCTCCAAAGCCTCCATCTGACGACAAGAACGCGGCCGAGCCGGCCACGCCGCTCGATGACAAGTTCGCGCTCCCGGTTGGCGCTGCCGCCGCTTCGGTTCCCAGCACGAAACCGCCGGCTGTCGAGAAGACGGCAAAAGCCAAGCCTGCCGTCGATGATGACGACGAGGATGAAGACGACGAGCTCGATGACGATGATGACGAGGAACTGGTCGTCTTCACCGCGCGCGAGGCCGCTGGTGCCTTCGGAACGGTCTATCGTTTCACGCGGCCGTTGCTCGGCAAGTACCGCAAGCTGCTTGGCTTCGTTGGCTTCGGCGTTCTGGTCGAGACGCTGTTCAACGTCATCATGCCGCTCAGCCTCAAATATCTGATCGACGACGCGCTCGGCGAGGAAGACTTCGACGCGCTGTTCAAGATCCTGTCGGTGCTGGCCGTGGCCGGCATTGTCACGTCGATCGTTGCGATCTGGTACGAGCGCTGGGACGCCAAACTGGCAGCCTCGATCATCACGGACGTCCGCTCGCGTCTGTTCGATCACGTGCAGGATCTGCCGTCGGCCTATTTCGCCCGCACCAAGCGCGGTGAAATTCTGTCCCGCTTCTCGATCGATCTGTCGTCTTTCGAGACGGCCATCAAGAGTTTCGCCAACAGCGCATTGCTGCCGTTCCTCGAACTCATCGCCGGCATCGGGCTGATGCTGTATCTGAACTGGCAGCTGGCCGCCGTCGCGCTATTGATTTTCCCGATCACACTGATCGGCCCGCGCATCCTGACGCCGAAGGCCGTGCAGGCCAATTACGACCAGAAGCTCAGCGAAGCTTCAGTGCTCGGCATGGTGCAGGAGAACATCGCGGCGCAGGCGGTGATCAAGGCCTTCAGCCTGCAGCGGCGTACCATGGGCTGGTTCCGGCTACGCAATAACGAAACGCGCGACAGGATTGCGGCGGCGACCTTCCTGTCGACCATGGTCGAGCGCTCGGTCACCGTCTCGGTATTGCTGCTGCATTTGGTGGTGCTGGCGATCGGCGCCTATCTCGCCACCAAGGGGCAGATCACTGTCGGTACCTTCGTCACCTTCGAAAGCGCGTTCTGGGAGGTGTCCTACAATATCGCCCATGTCATGCATTTCATCCCGGTGTCGATCCAGGCAGCGGCCGCCGTGCGGCACATGGAGGAGATGCTCGACGAGCCCACCCGCGGTGCCGACAAGCCCGGCTCACCGGAGCTGCCGCGCATCGTCAACGACATCACGTTCGATCGCGTCTCGTTCAAGTATGAGAACAGCCAGCAGCCGGTGCTCGACAATCTCAGCCTCAAGATCAATGTCGGCAAGACCGTCGCCATTGTCGGCCCATCCGGTTCCGGCAAGAGCACGTTGCTGAACCTGATTCTGCGGCTCTATATGCCGGACGAGGGCAGGGTGACCATTGACGGCGTCGATATCCGCAAGATCACGCGCGAGTCCCTGCGCGGACACATGGCCGTGGTGTTCCAGGAGAACATGCTGTTCAACATGTCGATCCGCGAGAACATCCGGCTCGGCAAGGAAGGCGCGACCGACGAGGAAGTCGAGCAGGCGGCGCGCAAGGCCGAGATCCATCGCTACATCATGAGCCTTCCGGACAAATACGACACCCAGGTCGGCGAGCGCGGCGATACGCTCTCCGGCGGCCAACGCCAGCGGATTGCGATCGCGCGGGCCGTCGTCCGCAATCCGTCGGTACTCCTGCTGGATGAGGCGACATCCGCCCTCGACCAGACAACCGAGGCGGCGCTCAACAAGACGCTGTTCAAACTCGCCAAGGGCCGTACCCTGATTTCGTCGACGCACCGGCTGGCCGCCGTGGTGGATATGGACGAAATCATCGTCATCAATGGCGGCAAGGCGATCGAGCGCGGCTCGCACAAGGAGCTGCTGGCGCTGAACGGTACCTATCGCCAGCTCTGGGACGACCAGCGGCACAGGTCATCTGCCAGCGACGATGATGATGACGAGGATGACGACGACGAGTGAGCGCATCTGAAGATGTGTAAGGCGGTCATCCCGCCGTTCGCAGCAAGCCCGCCGCGAGCTGGCGGAAAGCCTCGACAGCTTTCGTAAGGACCGCGTGGGGATCGTCGGCGGCAGCGATCCAGAGCGCGGCGTTGAGCGCGGCGCCATTGATCAGACGGGCCGCCGCTTCGGCATCGACAGGCTTGACCGTTCCATCGTCGATCAGCCGTTGAATCGCCTGTGTTGTCGTGCGCAGACACGCCGTCTGGTTCGGCCATTGCGAGGGATCGCCGAGTACGGCGGGGCCGTCCAGCAGCATGATGCGCTGGATCTCCGGCTCAAGGGACATTTCGATATAGGCGACGCCTTCGTTGAGAAACCCGTCCCATGCGGTGTCCGCCTGACCGCGGGCAGCGCGCATCCGTGCCAGCATCTCCGCATCGATCTGATCGATGACGGCCTGCAACAAACCCTTCTTGTCGCCGAAGTTGTGATAGAGCGCGCCGCGCGTCAGGCCGGCCTCGGCGGTGAGGTCGTCCATCGATGCCGCCGCATAACCTTTGGCGGCAAAAGCCGTCCGGGCCGCCCGGATGAGTTTGGCCCGGGTTTCCTCCACCATTTCCGCTCGTCGTCTCGCGACCACTGTCATCTCCGTAAAATAACATACGCACTGTATGCGTATTGACATACGAGGCGTACGCCTGAATATTCTGACATACGGGGCGTATATAATCGTTGAACAGGACTGACACTATGACCAAACGCGACGCGATTTTACCGGCCGGCCGCCAGGCGCTTTACGAGATCAACCGGTATTCGGCGGCGATACGCTCGGGCGACCTCCTGTTTGTTTCCGGCCAGGTTGGCAGCCGGGAAGACGGCTCGCCGGAGCCGGTCTTCGAACAGCAGGTCCAGCTGGCATTCGATAACCTCGCGGCCGTGCTGAAGGCGGCAGGTTGCACATTCGACGACGTGGTCGACGTGACCACTTTCCACACCGACCCGGCCACGCAGTTCGCGGCGGTCAACGCCGTCCGATTGGCCGTGATTGGCGAGCCGCCTTACCCGAACTGGACCGCGGTCGGGGTCAACTGGCTGGCGGGCTTCGATTTCGAGATCAAGGTTATAGCGCGGCTCCCTGCGTCGACTTGATTGGCAGGTCGTGAGTGTCGGGTGGGGTGGGCTGTGTCCCTCTCCATTCGGCCCCCCGGTAATATTTGCTGCTGATCGATGCTGGCCCGGTGTGTCGATTCGGGACGCGGTACGGTTTGCATCGGATGCGAGTCGGCGGGGCAGGGCGCAAAAAATCCGCAACCCAGGCGATTCTCTTTCATCAAACTGCAACGAATCCGAGTCGCGGATTCTTTCGTGGATGACATGGCGGGCGTCGAAATCGCGTATGTTCTGTCATGATCCACATGCTAGAAGATGCAGTGCGAGAAGCGTTTCTTTCATCGCGCTTTGTTGTTGACTTGGGTATCCCCTGCGGATACAACCCGGCCATTCAACGACAGGCGGTGAGCTTCGCCAGTGTCGGAACGGATCACCCGGTCGGCTTTTCGGAGCTAATTGGGCACCAACCTCGACCAAGAAGCTCAAACGCTGTCGCTATATCAAGGCAATGCCAAAACGACGTTTGTCTCCTGAGAGACTTCTCTCTTGAGATTAAATTCGAATGCATGACCTCGGTGCAGACCTAAAGACGTAAGTCTGACGGTCATGATCGCGGTCCTCTGTGGCGTTAAGCGCTTTCCGTTCAGCAATGAATGGTTGGCGTGATTTCGTTTTGCGTGAAGCTTTTCACGTGATGCGAACCGTGGGGCAGGTTGCTCCGATGTGATTTTGAGGAAGCCGTTACGGCTTCGAGCGAACTAAAGGGTGAAGGCTGACATGCCGACGATCAACCAGCTGATCGCTACTCCGCGCGCAATTCAGAAGTCGCGCAAGAAGGTTCCTGCGCTGCAGCAGTCGCCGCAGAAGCGCGGCGTTTGCACGCGCGTCTACACGACGACTCCGAAGAAGCCGAACTCGGCGCTTCGTAAGGTTGCCAAGGTGCGTCTGACCAATGGCTTCGAAGTCATCGGTTACATTCCGGGTGAAGGTCATAACCTTCAGGAGCACTCCGTGGTCATGATCCGTGGCGGTCGCGTCAAGGATTTGCCCGGCGTGCGTTACCACATTCTCCGCGGCGTGCTGGATACCCAGGGCGTCAAGAACCGTAAGCAGCGTCGTTCGAAGTACGGCGCGAAGCGTCCGAAGTAAGCCGGGGTCTGATCGATGTCTCGTCGCCATTCTGCTGAAAAGCGTGAAGTTAACCCGGATCCGAAGTTCGGGAACGTCATCGTCACCAAGTTCATGAATTCGATCATGTATGACGGCAAGAAGTCTGCCGCCGAAACCATCGTTTACGGTGCTTTCGAAATGATCGAAGCGAAGACCAAGCAGGGTCCGCTCGGCGTGTTCGAGCAGGCTTTGGAAAATGTGATGCCGACGATCGAAGTTCGTTCGCGTCGCGTCGGTGGCGCCACCTATCAGGTGCCGGTTGAAGTCCGCAGCATTCGGCGCCAGGCGCTGGGCATTCGCTGGCTGATCACCGCTGCGCGCGCTCGCAACGAGAAGACCATGACCGAGCGTCTTTCGGCTGAGCTGCTCGATGCATCAAACAACCGTGGTAACGCCGTGAAGAAGCGGGAAGACGTGCACAAGATGGCGGAAGCCAACCGTGCATTCTCGCATTATCGCTGGTAACGGCGAAACTCCGGAATTTAAGGAACATCCCATGCCTCGCGTACATGCCATTGAGGACTACCGTAACTTCGGTATCATGGCGCATATCGATGCCGGTAAGACGACAACGACCGAGCGCATCCTCTATTACACCGGCAAGAGCCACAAAATCGGCGAAGTGCACGAAGGTGCCGCGACGATGGATTGGATGGAGCAGGAGCAGGAGCGTGGCATCACCATCACGTCCGCTGCCACCACTGCATTCTGGAACGGCCATCGCCTGAACATCATCGACACCCCCGGCCACGTCGACTTCACGATTGAAGTCGAGCGTTCGCTGCGCGTGCTCGACGGCGCCGTGTGCGTTCTCGACTCCAACCAGGGCGTCGAGCCGCAGACCGAAACCGTCTGGCGTCAGGGCGACAAGTACAAGGTTCCGCGGATCGTTTTCGCGAACAAGATGGATAAGACCGGCGCTGACTTCTACAAGTGCCTGCAGGACATCATCGACCGTCTCGGCGCGAAGCCCGTTGCGATCCAGCTGCCGATCGGCGCTGAGAACGACTTCGTCGGCATGGTCGATCTCGTGATCATGAAGGCCTATATCTGGAACAACGAGGCCCTCGGCGCGAAGTACGAGACCGTCGACATTCCGGCTGACCTGGTCGAGAAGGCCAAGGAATATCGCGAGAAGCTGCTCGAAGCCGCCGTCGAACTCGACGATGAGGCGATGACTGCTTACCTCGACGGCACCGAGCCGGACGAGGCGACCCTCAAGCGTCTGATCCGTAAGGCCGTGCTGACTGGCGCGTTCTACCCGGTTCTCTGCGGCTCGGCCTTCAAGAACAAGGGCGTGCAGCCTTTGCTCGACGCGGTTGTCGATTATCTGCCGTCGCCGGTTGACGTTCCTGCCATCAAGGGCACGGACGAAGACGGCAACGAGATCCTCCGCAAGGCGGACGACAAGGAGCCGCTGGCTCTGCTCGCATTCAAGATCATGGACGATCCGTTCGTCGGCACCATCACGTTCTGCCGCATCTATTCGGGTGTTCTGCAGAGCGGCACCGGTGTCGTGAATTCGACCCGTGAGAAGAAAGAACGTATCGGCCGCATGCTGTTGATGCATGCGAACAACCGCGAAGACATCAAGGAAGCCTTTGCCGGCGACATCGTCGCTCTGGCTGGCCTCAAGGAAGCCCGCACCGGTGACACGCTTTGCGATCCGGACAAGCAGGTCATTCTCGAGCGCATGGAATTCCCGGAGCCGGTGATCGAAATCGCGATCGAGCCGAAGTCCAAGGCCGACCAGGAAAAGCTGGGCGTCGCTCTGGCGAAGCTCGCTGCGGAAGATCCGTCGTTCCGCGTGTCGACCGACCACGAGTCCGGCCAGACCATCCTGAAGGGCATGGGCGAACTCCATCTCGACATCAAGGTCGACATTCTGCGCCGTACCTACAAGGTCGATGCGAATATCGGCGCACCGCAGGTGGCGTTCCGTGAGAAGATCACGAAGCGCGCTGAAGTCGACTACACCCACAAGAAGCAGACCGGTGGTACCGGCCAGTTCGCCCGCGTCAAGTTCGTGGTCGAGCCGGGCGAGCCGGGTTCGGGCTTCGTGTTTGAATCCAAGGTCGTCGGTGGTTCGGTTCCGAAGGAATACATCCCCGGCGTCGAAAAGGGTCTCAACAGTGTCATGACCTCGGGCGTGGTCGCGGGCTTCCCCGTGGTCGACGTTCATGTCCAGCTGGTTGACGGCGCCTATCACGACGTCGACTCGTCGGCATTGGCCTTCGAAATTGCTTCGCGCGCGGCACTCCGCGACGCGCTGCAGAAGGGCAAGTCCGTTCTGCTCGAGCCGATCATGAAGGTCGAATGCGTGACCCCGGAAGACTACACCGGTTCGGTCATCGGCGACTTGAACTCGCGGCGCGGTCAGATCCAGGGTCAGGACATGCGCGGCAACGCCAACGTCATCAATGCGATGGTGCCGCTCATGAACATGTTCGGTTACGTGAACACGCTGCGCTCGATGAGCCAGGGTCGTGCAACGTTCTCGATGTCATTCGATCACTACGCGGAAGCGCCGGCCAATGTGTCGGCAGAAGTCCAGAAGAAGTTTGCCTGATTGTCGTTAGCGACAGTTGACGACTAAACGGAGAGAGTCATGGCCAAAGCAAAATTTGAACGTAACAAGCCGCACTGCAATATTGGTACGATCGGTCACGTTGACCACGGCAAGACGTCGCTGACGGCGGCGATCACGAAGGTGCTGGCAGAGACGGGCGGTGCCACGTTCACCGCTTACGACCAGATCGACAAGGCGCCCGAGGAGAAGGCCCGCGGCATCACCATTTCGACGGCGCACGTCGAATACGAGACCGCCAACCGCCACTACGCCCACGTCGATTGCCCCGGCCACGCCGACTATGTGAAGAACATGATCACCGGCGCCGCGCAGATGGACGGTGGCATCCTGGTCGTGTCGGCCGCTGACGGCCCGATGCCGCAGACCCGCGAGCACATCCTGCTCGCCCGCCAGGTCGGCGTTCCCGCGCTGGTCGTGTTCCTGAACAAGTGCGACATGGTCGACGATCCGGAACTGCTCGAGCTCGTGGAAATGGAAGTCCGCGAACTTCTCTCGAAGTACGACTTCCCGGGCGATGATATTCCGATCATCAAGGGTTCGGCGCTGGCCGCTCTCGAAAACTCGGATCAGAAGCTCGGTCACGACGCCATTCTCGAACTGATGAAGAATGTCGACAGCTACATCCCGCAGCCGGAGCGTCCGGTTGACCAGCCGTTCCTGATGCCGGTGGAAGACGTGTTCTCGATCTCGGGCCGTGGTACGGTCGTGACCGGCCGCGTCGAGCGCGGCATCGTCAAGGTCGGTGAGGAAATCGAAATCGTCGGCATCCGCGCCACGCAGAAGACGATCTGCACCGGCGTTGAAATGTTCCGCAAGCTGCTCGATCAGGGCCAGGCCGGCGACAACATCGGCGCGCTGCTGCGCGGCACCAAGCGTGAAGACGTCGAGCGCGGCCAGGTGCTGTGCAAGCCGGGTTCGGTGAAGCCCCACACCAAGTTCAAGGCCGAGGCTTACATCCTCACCAAGGAAGAGGGTGGCCGTCACACGCCGTTCTTCACCAACTACCGTCCGCAGTTCTACTTCCGCACCACCGACGTGACCGGTGTTGTGCATCTGCCGGAAGGCACCGAAATGGTGATGCCGGGCGACAACATCGCCATGGAAGTGCACCTGATCGTGCCGATCGCGATGGAAGAAAAGCTGCGCTTCGCCATCCGTGAAGGCGGCCGCACCGTCGGTGCAGGCGTCGTCGCTAGCATCATCGAGTAAGGACGCGAACAGGAAGTCGTGAGTAGCGGGTCTCGCTACTCGCTACTCGCAACAACCATTCGCTTTCAAAGAAAGACACGGCAATGAACGGCCAGAATATCCGCATTCGTCTCAAGGCGTTCGATCATCGTATCCTCGATGCATCGACCCGTGAGATCGTAAGCACCGCGAAGCGCACGGGTGCACAGGTCCGTGGACCCATCCCGCTGCCGACGCGCATCGAGAAGTTCACGGTCAACCGTTCGCCGCACGTCGACAAGAAGAGCCGCGAGCAGTTCGAGATGCGCACCCATAAGCGTCTTCTCGATATCGTCGATCCGACCCCGCAGACAGTCGATGCTTTGATGAAGCTCGACCTGGCCGCCGGTGTCGACGTCGAGATCAAGCTCTAAGTATTTAGGTCCCGTCCGGTCAAACGGACAGAAAGAACAGGAAGCACGCCGATGCGCTCCGGAGTGATCGCACAAAAGGTCGGGATGACCCGGGTCTTCACAGACGCCGGTGAACATATCCCTGTGACCGTGCTCAAGCTGGGTAACTGCCAGGTGGTTGGCCACCTCACCAGCGAGAAGAACGGTTACGTCGCGCTGCAGCTCGGATCGGGCTCGCGCAAGACCGTGTATTTGCCCAAGGCTGAACGCGGCCAGTTCGCGGTCGCCAAGGTTGAACCCAAGCGGAAGGTCGCGGAATTCCGCGTGTCGGAAGACGCGCTGATCCCGGTCGGCGCCGAGATCCAGGCAGACCACTTCGTGGTTGGCCAGTTCGTCGATGTCACCGGCACCTCGGTCGGTAAGGGCTTCGCCGGTGGTATGAAGCGCTGGAATTTCGGCGGTCTTCGCGCCACGCACGGTGTGTCGGTTTCGCATCGTTCGATCGGTTCGACCGGTGGTCGTCAGGATCCCGGCAAGACCTTCAAGAACAAGAAGATGCCCGGTCACATGGGTGTCGATCGTATCACCACGCTCAACCTGCGCGTCGTGCAGCTTGATGTCGAGCGCGGCCTGATCCTCGTCGAAGGCGCCGTTCCCGGCTCCAAGGGCGGCTGGATTTCGGTTCGCGATGCGGTGAAGAAGGCTCTGCCGAAGGACGCGCCGAAGCCCGGCAAGTTCAAGCTGGCAGGAGAGGGTGCGACCGTTGAAGCACCTGCGGCCGAGCAGGAAGGAGCGTGAGATGAAACTGAACGTCACCACGCTTGAGGGCAAGGACGCCGGCTCGATCGAGCTGTCGGATGCCATCTTCGGTCTCGATCCGCGCGCCGACATCATCCAGCGTTGCGTCAACTGGCAGCTCGCAAAGCGCCAGTCGGGCAACCACAAGGCCAAGGGCCGCGCCGAAATCTGGCGCACTGGCAAGAAGATGTACAAGCAGAAGGGCACCGGCGGTGCTCGTCACGGTTCGGCTCGCGTTCCGCAGTTCCGCGGCGGTGGTCGTGCCTTCGGTCCGGTCGTTCGCTCCCATGCGTTCGATCTGCCGAAGAAGGTCCGTGCACTCGCGCTGAAGCATGCTCTGTCGGCGAAGGCCAAGGACGGCGGCTTGATCGTGATCGAGAACGCCAACCTGGAAGCCGCCAAGACCAAGGCTCTGCTCGGTCACTTCACGGGTCTCGGCCTGACCAACGCGCTGATCATCGATGGCGCCGAGGTTCATGTCGGTTTCGCTCAGGCGGCCCGTAACATTCCGAACATCGACGTGCTGCCGATCCAGGGCATCAACGTCTATGACATTCTGCGTCGTCAGAAGCTGGTTCTGACCAAGGCGGCGCTTGATGCGTTGGAGGCGCGCTTCAAATGAAGAATATCGACCCGCGCCATTACGACGTGATCGTCGCCCCTGTGGTGACGGAAAAGGCCACTGTCGCTTCTGAATTCAACAAGGTTGTTTTCAAGGTCGACGGCAAGGCCACCAAGCCGCAGATCAAGGAAGCCGTCGAAAAGCTGTTCGACGTCAAGGTAAAGAGCGTGAACACGCTGGTTCGCAAGGGCAAGACGAAGATCTTCCGTGGCAACCTCGGTTCACAGTCGAACGTCAAGCGTGCGATCGTGACCCTCGAAGAGGGCCACCGCATCGACGTTACGACCGGACTGTAAGGGCGATCAACGATGGCACTTAAGACATTCAACCCAACGACACCCGGCCAGCGTCAGCTGGTCATGGTGGATCGTTCCGCGCTGTACAAGGGCAAGCCTGTCAAGGCTCTGACCGAAGGCAAGCACTCGGCTGGCGGTCGTAACAACACCGGTCGCATCACGGTGCGCTTCCGTGGCGGTGGCCACAAGAAGTCCTATCGTATCGTCGACTTCAAGCGTTCCAAGGTCGACGTTCCGGCTGTGGTCGAGCGTCTGGAATACGATCCGAACCGCACCGCGTTCATCGCGCTGATCAAGTACACCGATGGCGAGCAGGCTTATATCCTGGCGCCGCAGCGTCTGGCCGTTGGCGATACCGTCATCGCCGGCAGCTATGTCGACGTGAAGCCGGGCAATGTCATGCCGCTCGGCAACATGCCGATCGGCACGATCATCCACAACGTCGAGATGAAGATCGGGAAGGGCGGCCAGATCGCTCGTTCCGCCGGCACCTATGCCCAGCTCGTCGGTCGTGACCATGATTACGTGATCATCCGTCTGAACTCGGGCGAACAGCGCCTGGTTCACGGTCGTTGCACCGCCACCATCGGCGCTGTGTCGAACCCGGATCACATGAACATCTCGATCGGCAAGGCCGGTCGTACCCGCTGGCTCGGCTGGCGTCCGCATAACCGCGGCGTCGTCATGAACCCGATCGACCATCCGCACGGTGGTGGTGAAGGTCGTACCTCGGGTGGTCGTCACCCGGTTACGCCCTGGGGCAAGCCGACCAAGGGCAAGAAGACCCGGTCGAACAAGTCGACCAACAAGTTCATTCTCATCAGCCGCCACAAGCGGAAGAAGTAAGGATCGCCGGACATGGTTCGTTCAGTCTGGAAAGGCCCGTTCGTCGAGGGTTCGCTGCTCAAGAAGGCAGATGCCGCTCGTTCGTCTGGTCGTCATGATGTGATCAAGATCTGGAGCCGTCGCTCGACGATCTTGCCGCAGTTCGTGGGTCTCACCTTCGGCGTTTACAACGGCCAGAAGCATGTACCTGTCGCTGTGAACGAGGAAATGGTTGGTCACAAGTTCGGCGAGTTCTCGCCGACCCGTACCTTCCATGGCCACGCCGGCGACAAGAAAGCCAAGAAGGGCTGAGGACTAAGTCATGAGCAAGCCAAAGCGCGAACGGAGCCTCCCGGATAACGAGGCCAAGGCGATCGCCCGCATGTTGCGCGTGAGCCCGCAGAAGCTGAACCTGGTTGCGCAGATGATCCGCGGCCGCAAGGCTTCGGCTGCACTCGCCGACCTGCAGTTCTCGCGCAAGCGGATCGCGGTCGACGTGAAGAAGTGCCTGGAATCGGCGATCGCTAACGCCGAGAACAACCATGACCTCGACGTTGACGCACTGATCGTCTCCGAGGCGCATGTCGGCAAGGGCATCGTGATGAAGCGTTTCAGTCCGCGCGGCCGTGGCCGTTCGGGCCGTATCTTTAAACCGTTTGCGCAGCTGACGATTGTCGTTCGTCAGGTCGAAGCAGAAGCAGCAGCGTAAGCAGGCGCAGGAGAATAAGATGGGTCAGAAGATCAATCCAATCGGTCTGCGTCTTGGCATCAACCGTACGTGGGATTCACGTTGGTATGCCGGCAAGAACGAATACGGCAAGTTGTTGCACGAAGACGTCAAGATCCGCGAGATCCTGCACAAGGAGCTCAAGCAGGCTGCCGTCGCCAAGATCATCATCGAGCGCCCGCACAAGAAGTGCCGCGTGACTATTCAGTCGGCTCGTCCGGGTGTTGTCATCGGCAAGAAGGGCGCTGACATCGACAAGCTTCGCAAGAAGGTTGCCGACATCACCTCGTCGGACGTGGTGATCAACATCGTCGAAATCCGCAAGCCGGAGCTCGATGCGACCCTGGTCGCCGAGTCGATCGCGCAGCAGCTCGAGCGCCGCGTTGCGTTCCGCCGTGCGATGAAGCGGGCAGTGCAGTCGGCAATGCGTCTCGGCGCCGAAGGCATTCGTATCAACTGCTCGGGTCGTCTGGGCGGTGCGGAAATCGCGCGTATGGAATGGTATCGCGAAGGTCGCGTGCCGCTGCATACGCTGCGTGCGGATATCGATTACGGCGTAGCCACCGCGTTCACGACGTTCGGCACCTGCGGCGTCAAGGTCTGGATATTCAAGGGCGAAATCCTCGAGCACGATCCGATGGCTCAGGACAAGCGCATGGCCGAGGGTGACAATTCCCGGCCGCGTCGCGACGCTGCTTGAGCGTTTAATTAGAAGGTTTGAGGGCGTAAGCCATGATGCAACCAAAGAAGACCAAGTTCCGGAAGGCGCATAAGGGCCGGATCCACGGCGTTGCGACTTCGGGCGCCACGCTGGCTTTCGGTCAGTTCGGCCTGAAGGCAATGGCGCCGGAACGTCTGACCGCGCGTCAGATCGAAGCTGCCCGTCGCGCGCTGACCCGTCACATGAAGCGTGCCGGCCGCGTCTGGATCCGGGTGTTCCCGGATCTTCCGGTTTCGAAGAAGCCCGCTGAAGTCCGAATGGGCTCCGGCAAGGGTACCCCGGAACTGTGGGTTGCGCGCGTCAAGCCAGGCCGAGTGATCTTCGAGATCGACGGTGTCACCACGCAGATTGCCAAGGAAGCGATGACCCTCGCTGCCGCCAAGCTGCCGATCAAGACGCGTTTCGTTACGCGCATTGCGGAGTAGAGCCATGGCCGAAATGAAAACCAGCGATATCCGCGCAATGAGCCCCGATCAGATGGACGACGCCGTCCTCAATCTGAAGAAGGAGCGCTTCAACCTGCGCTTCCAGCGCGCCACCGGGCAGCTGGAAAACACTTCTCGCCTTCGTGAGGCGCGTCGTGATATTGCACGAATCAAGACCATCGCCGCGCAGAAGCGCGACGGTAAGTCGAAGTAAGGGGCCGAACATGCCGAAACGTACTCTGCAGGGCGTGGTCGTCAGCGACAAGCAAGCCAAGACGGTTGTTGTTCGCGTTGACCGTCGCTTTACGCACCCGATCTACAAGAAGACCATTCGCCGTTCGAAAAACTACCATGCCCACGACGAGAACAACGAGTTCAAGCCGGGCGATATGGTGTGGATCGAAGAGAGCAAGCCGATGTCGAAGCTGAAGCACTGGACGGTTGTCCGGGGCGAACAGAAGAAGACTGCCTAAAAATCGCGCATTAGCGCATAAACAGAGGACGAGGTGCATCAATGATTCAGATGCAGACCAACCTCGACGTGGCCGATAATTCAGGCGCACGCCGTGTCATGTGCATTAAGGTGATTGGTGGATCCAAGCGCCGTTATGCATCCGTTGGCGACGTAATTGTCGTATCGATCAAGGAAGCCATCCCACGCGGGAAGGTTAAGAAGGGCGACGTCATGAAGGCGGTCGTCGTGCGCGTCCGCAAGGACATTCGCCGCCCGGATGGCTCTGTCATCCGCTTCGATCGCAACGCTGCCGTGCTGATCAACAATCAGTCCGAGCCGATCGGTACCCGTATCTTCGGGCCCGTGCCGCGTGAGCTGCGCGCCAAGAACCACATGAAGATCATCTCGCTTGCGCCGGAGGTGCTGTAATGGCTGCCAAAATTCGCAAGGGTGACAAGGTCATCGTGCTGAACGGTCGCGACAAGGGCCGTACCGGCGAAGTGTTTGAAGTGCGCCCGACCGAGGGCAAGGCGCTGGTTCGCGGCGTCAACCTGGTCAAGCGTCACCAGAAGCAGACCCAGGCACAGGAAGGCGGCATCATCTCGAAAGAGGCGCCGATCCAACTGTCCAACATCGCGATCGTCGGCAAGGACGGCAAGCCGACTCGCGTTGGTTTCAAGATCCAGGCTGATGGCACCAAGGTGCGTATCGCCAAGCGTTCGGGAGCAGAGATCGATGTCTGAGACCGTCTACATTCCGCGCCTGCGCGTCGAATACGACAAGTCCATTCGTGCCAAGCTGACTGAACAGTTCGGCTACGAAAACGTCATGCAGGTTCCGCGCCTCGACAAGATCGTCCTGAACATGGGCGTTGGCGAAGCTGTGAACGACCGCAAGAAGGCCGAAACCGCTGCCGGCGACCTGTCGCTGATCGCCGGTCAGAAGGCCATCGTGACCTATTCGCGCGTTGCTATCGCGACCTTCAAGCTGCGTGAAAACCAGCCGATCGGCGCCAAGGTGACTCTCCGCAAGACGAAGATGTACGAGTTCATCGATCGTCTGGTGAACGTCGCTCTGCCGCGCGTGCGAGATTTCCGTGGCCTGAACGCCAAGAGCTTCGACGGCCGTGGCAACTACTCGCTCGGTCTCAAAGAGCACATCATTTTCCCGGAAATCGATTTCGACAAGGCCGGGGATACGCCGCTGGGCATGGACATCACGGTGTGCACCACTGCGCGCACCGACGACGAGGCCCGCGCTTTGTTGACCGCTTTCAATTTCCCGTTCCGGCAGTGAGTAGCTGAAAAGCTTCTCAAACGCGGTAACCCAGGAGCCAAGCATGGCAAAGAAGAGTTCGATCGAGAAGAACAACCGTCGGAAGAAGATGTCCGCGAACGCTGCGCCGAAGCGCGCGCGTCTCAAGGCCATCATCGCCGACAAGACCAAGCCGATGGAAGAGCGGTTCGCCGCAACGCTGAAGCTCGCCGAGCTTCCGCGCAATTCGTCGCCCGTTCGGATCATGAACCGTTGCGAAATCACCGGTCGTCCGCATTCGGTCTATCGTATCAACAAGCTCAGCCGTATCGCGCTGCGTGAACTGGGCTCGAAGGGCCTGGTTCCCGGGCTCGTGAAGTCCAGCTGGTAAGGGGGGCGGAACATGTCGACCCACGATCCAATCAGCGATCTCATCACCCGTATCCGCAATGCGCAGATGCGTACCAAGTCCAAGGTTTCGACCCCGGGCTCCAAGATGCGCGCCAACGTGCTCGAAGTGCTGAAGAACGAAGGCTACATCCGTGGCTTCGCCAGCGTCGAGCATTCGTCGGGCCGTTCGGAACTCGAGATCGAACTCAAGTATTTCGATGGCGAACCGGTCATCCGCGAAATCGAGCGTGTTTCGAAGCCAGGACGTCGCGTTTACGTCTCGGTGAAGAACCTGCCGCGCGTGAAGAACGGCCTCGGTATCTCCGTTTTGTCGACGCCCAAGGGAATTATGGCCGACCACGACGCGCGCGACGCGAATGTGGGCGGTGAAGTTCTCTTCACGGTGTTCTGAGGAAGGATCAGTCATGTCACGAGTTGGCAAGAAGCCAGTGGCGGTGACCGCGGGAGTTACCGCGTCCGTCGAAGGCCAGACCGTCAAGATGAAGGGCCCCAAGGGCGCTCTTCAGTTCGTCGTGCACGACGACGTGGTGGTGAAGATGGAAGAGGGCGCAATCAAGGTTGCTCCTCGCGTCGAAACCAACCGCGCTCGCGCACTGTACGGTACCGCTCGCGCGCAGATCGCGAATCTGCTCGAAGGCGTTACCAAAGGTTTCGAGAAGAAGCTCGAGATCACCGGCGTCGGTTATCGTGCGGCCCTGCAGGGCAAGAACCTGCAGCTGGCGCTCGGTTACAGCCACGATGTCGTCTACGCGATCCCGGAAGGCATCACCATCACGGTGCCGAAGCCGACCGAGATCAACGTCGCCGGCAACGACTCGCAGCGCGTCGGTCAGGTAGCAGCGGAGATCCGCAGCTATCGTCCGCCAGAGCCCTATAAGGGCAAGGGCGTACGTTATTCCGACGAGTTTATCTTCCGCAAGGAAGGCAAGAAGAAGTAACGGAGCCGGTCATGTCGAAACTCAAGATTACGAATGCCCGGCGCAAGCAACGCGTGCGGCTCTCGCTCCGCCGGACTGCCAATGGCCGTCCGCGCCTGTCGATCTTCCGCTCGTCGAAGCACATCTACGCGCAGGTCATCGACGACCTGAAGGGCGAGACGCTCGCTTCCGCGTCGTCGCTGGAGAAGGCGATGCGCGAAACCGGCAAGACCGGTGCGGACGTCGATGCGGCGCAGGCTGTCGGCAAGCTGCTGGCAGAGCGCGCGGTCAAGAATGGCGTCAAGGAAGTGGTGTTCGACCGTGGTCAGTATCTGTACCACGGCCGCGTCAAGGCGCTGGCAGATGCGGCTCGCGAAGGCGGGCTCAGCTTCTAAGCGATTTCACTTTCGTTGATTTGCAAGTTGCAGATTTGAACGGACACAGGGTTAGAAGCGAAAGCTTCGCAAGGATTGGAAAACACCATGGCAGGTGAACGCGAACGCGGCGGACGCGACCGGGGCCCCCGGGAAGAGCGTGATAGTGAGTTCGTCGACAAGCTCGTCCACATCAATCGTGTGGCGAAGGTCGTCAAGGGCGGTAAGCGCTTCGGCTTTGCGGCTCTGGTCGTCATTGGCGATCAGAAAGGCAGGGTCGGGTTCGGTCACGGTAAGGCCCGTGAAGTTCCGGAAGCAATCCGCAAGGCAACCGAGTCGGCCAAGCGCAACCTGACGCGCGTCGCTCTGCGCGAAGGTCGCACGCTGCATCACGACATCGCTGGCCGTCATGGCGCGGGTCGCGTGTATCTGCGTGCTGCTCCGGCTGGTACCGGCATCATCGCCGGCGGTCCGATGCGCGCTGTGTTCGAAACGCTGGGTATCCAGGACGTGGTGGCCAAGTCGATCGGTTCGTCGAATCCCTACAACATGGTTCGCGCCACTTTCGACGCGCTGAAGCATCAGGATTCGCCGCGTTCGGTTGCTGCTCGCCGCAACATCAAGGTGTCCACCCTGCAGTCGCGCCGCGTTGGCGGTGACGCCGAGCTGGTTGCCGAATAACAGGCATGATTCGGAAAAGTGGATCTCCACTTTTCTAATAAGGATCATGCCCTCTAAAAAGACTTTTTGGAGTTATCACGATGGCCAAGGCCGCAAAGATGATCAAGGTCGAGCAGGTCGCCAGCGCAATTCGCCGGCACCACTCGCAGCGTTCTACGCTGATCGGCCTCAAGCTCAACAAGATCGGTCGCGTCAGCGAATTGCAGGACACTCCTGAAGTTCGCGGCATGATCACCAAAGTGCAGCACCTCGTCCGCGTGGTCGAGGATAAGTAAGTTCACGTCGTCTCACTGCGGCCGCCAGGTTGCCGCAGGGATGACACTGTTGACCTTCGAGGTCCGGATCTGCCGGTAAGCCTCGGGAAGACAGGGCGAAACAGGGAAAAGAACGATGAAGCTCAGCGATATCGCCGATAACGCCGGCTCCCGTAAGAAGCGTATGCGCGTCGGCCGTGGCATCGGCTCCGGCAAGGGCAAGACCGCGGGTCGCGGCGGCAAGGGCCAGACCGCGCGTTCAGGCGTCCGCATCAAGGGCTTCGAGGGCGGCCAGATGCCGTTGCATCGTCGTCTGCCGAAGCGCGGCTTCAACAACATCTTCCGTCTCGATTACGCCGAGATCAACCTGGACCGTCTCCAGGACGCGATCGATGCGAAGACCATCGACATCAAGGCCGTGATCAACGCTGAATCGCTGGTGAAGGCTGGCGTTCTGCGCCGCTCGAAGGCCGGTGTGCGTGTTCTCGGCCGTGGCGAGATCAAGGCCAAGATCAACATCGAAGTGCACGGCGCCACCAAGACGGCGATCGAAGCCATCGAGAAAGCCGGCGGTTCGGTGAAGATCATCGCGCCGAAGAAGGCCGACGGCGAAGCTGCGTAACATCTGCGGCATCGCCTGCGTCTGTGGGCGGCCTTGCGTGATGTGGCAGTAGATTTTATCAATGCCGAGCACCAAATAATGTCCGGCCTCCGCTGCATGCCCCGCTCTTTCGGGGCATGATGGCGAAAGGGGCGCGGGAGAAAGCCAAACATGGTCTCTGCAGCAGAGCAATTAGCAGCAAACCTCAACTTTTCGGCCCTCGGCAAGGCCGATGAACTGAAGAAGCGCATCTGGTTCACACTGGGTGCGCTGCTTGTTTATCGGCTCGGCACCTATATTCCGCTGCCCGGCATCGATCCGGCCGCGTGGGAGCAGGTGTTCAAGCAGCAGGCCGGCGGCATCCTCGGCATGTTCAACATGTTCGCGGGCGGCGGCATCAATCGCATGGCGATTTTTGCGCTGAACATCATGCCGTATATTTCGGCATCGATTATCATTCAGCTGCTGACCACCGTGTCGCCCCAGCTCGAAGCTCTCAAGAAAGAGGGCGAGGCGGGCCGCAAGACGCTGAACCAGTACACCCGTTACCTGACTGTCATCCTCGCCGCGTTCCAGTCCTATGCCATTGCGGCGGGCCTGCAGGGCGCCGGCAATGTCGTCAGCGAACCCGGCATGTTCTTCCTGATCTCGACCTCGGTCACGCTGACCGGCGGCACGATGTTCCTGATGTGGCTGGGTGAGCAGATCACCTCGCGCGGCATTGGTAACGGCATCTCGCTGATCATTCTGGCCGGCATCGTGGCCGAGCTTCCGTCGGCGATCGCCAATATGCTCGAACTGGGTCGTCAGGGCGCTCTGTCGACCGGTCTGATCCTGGTCGTCATCGTGATGGCCGTGGTCGTGATCGCCTTCATCGTGTTCATGGAGCGCGCCCAGCGCCGCTTGCTGATCCAGTATCCGAAGCGCCAGGTCGGCAACAAGATGTTCGAGGGCCAGTCCTCGCATCTGCCGCTGAAGCTCAACACTTCGGGTGTGATCCCGCCGATCTTCGCGTCATCGCTGCTGTTGCTGCCAGCGACCATCGCGAGCTTCAACGCAGGGAAGGGGCCGGAATGGTTCCAGTGGCTGACCACGCAGCTAAGCCATGGTCGTCCGCTGTTCCTGATCATGTATGTGTCGCTGATCGTGTTCTTCGCGTTCTTCTATACGGCGATCGTGTTCAACCCGACCGAGACTGCCGACAATCTGAAGAAGCATGGTGGCTTCATCCCAGGCATTCGCCCGGGTGAGCGGACCGCGGAATACATCGACTATGTGCTCTCGCGCATCACTGTACTCGGCGCTGCCTATCTCGCCGTGGTCTGCTTGATCCCCGAGATCCTGATTTCCTACGCCTCGGTGCCTTTCTACTTCGGCGGCACGTCGCTGCTGATCGTGGTCAGTGTCACCATGGACACTGTGGCGCAGGTGCAGGGCTATCTGCTGGCGCACCAGTATGAAGGTTTGATCCGCAAGTCGAAGCTGAGGGGCCGGCGCAAATGAGGTTGATTCTTCTCGGGCCGCCGGGGGCGGGCAAGGGAACTCAGGCACATCGTCTTGTCGAGCGTCACAACATCGTTCAGCTGTCCACCGGTGACATGCTGCGTGCTGCCGTGGCCGCCGAGACCGAAGTTGGCCTCAAGGCCAAGGACATCATGGCCGCTGGCGGCCTGGTGCCCGATGATATTGTGATCGGGATCATCTCGGATCGCATCGAGCTGCCGGATGCCGCCAACGGCTTCATCCTCGACGGCTTCCCGCGTACCGTGCCGCAGGCTGAAGCCTTGGATGCACTGCTGAAGTCCAAGGGGCTTCATCTCGATGCTGCCGTTGAGCTCCGCGTCAATGAGAGCGCGCTGTTGCAGCGTGTCGAAGCCCGGGTCGCGCAGATGATGGAGCGCGGCGAGACCGTGCGCATCGATGATACGCCGGAAGTGCTGTCGAAGCGCCTGGCGAGCTACCGCACCTCGACCGAGCCGCTGGTGCATTATTATTCGGAGAAGCGGAAGCTGGTGACCATCGATGGCATGATGACCATCGAAGAGGTGACGGCTGAAATCAACCGCGTGCTGGCAGCGATTCTCGCCGCCGATGAGTCGGCGAATAAGTCGGCTCGCAAGCCCGCCAAGAAGGCCGCTGCCGCCAAGCGTGGATCTGCTCCGGCCAAGAAAGCGGCCAAATCGGCCAAAAAAGCCGCGAAGGCAGTCAAGAAGGCCAAGAAGGCGCCGGTAAAGGCCGCCAAGAAGGCAAAGGCGGCCAAGAAAGTCGTGAAGAAGACTGTCAAGAAAACGGTCAAAAAGGCGGTAAAAGCAGCCAAAAAGGCTGTAAAATCGGCTTCGAAGGCCAAAACCAGCAAGTCGGCCAAAAAGCCAGCCAAGAAGGCCGGTAAAGTGGCCAAGAAAGCCGGCAAAAAGCGCGTCAAACGCTAGAGCAGGTTGACGAAACGAAGTCGAATACTTTAATAAGGCCCTCATCCAGTCGGAAGATTCCAACGATGCCGGGCCCCACTGAAATCCAGGGGACGGGCGTCGTGTTCGCGTTTGTGAATACCCGCCCGACAAATGATGATAATGCCGGTTCGTGATGGACTGGTGACAGGAGAGAAGTTGTGGCCCGTATCGCCGGTGTAAACATCCCGACCAACAAGCGCGTGCTGATCGCGCTGCAGTACATTCATGGCATCGGCCAGAAGAACGCCGCCGATATCATCGAGAAGGTGAAGATCACTCCTGAACGCCGCGTCAATCAGCTCAGCGACGCGGAAGTTCTGCAGATCCGTGAAGTCATCGACCGCGACTATCTGGTCGAGGGCGATCTTCGTCGCGAGACGGGCATGAACATCAAGCGTCTGATGGACCTCGGCTGCTATCGCGGTCTGCGTCATCGTCGCGGTCTGCCGGTTCGTGGCCAGCGCACGCATACCAATGCGCGCACTCGCAAGGGTCCGGCCAAGTCGATCGCCGGCAAGAAGAAGTAAGCTTTCGAATACGAGTTTGCGGAAGCGGATGATCATCCGCTTCTGCAATTATTTTTGGTGTAGCCGCTGGCATTACGGCGGCGTTGAGATCCTCAGAAAGGTTAGAGATGGCAAAGGAAGCCGGACGTATTCGTCGCCGCGAGCGCAAGAACATTGCATCGGGCATCGCGCACGTGAATTCGTCGTTCAACAACACGACCATCACCATCACCGACGCGCAGGGCAACACGATTGCCTGGTCGTCCGCTGGCACGATGGGCTTCAAGGGCTCGCGCAAGTCGACCCCGTACGCAGCGCAGGTTGCTGCTGAAGACGTGTCGAAGAAGGCGCAGGAACACGGCATGCGCACGCTGGAAGTCGAAGTCGGCGGTCCGGGCTCGGGTCGTGAATCGGCTCTCCGCGCTCTGCAGGCCGCGGGCTTCACGGTCACCTCGATCCGCGACGTGACCTCGATCCCGCACAACGGTTGCCGCCCGCGCAAGCGTCGGCGCGTTTGATACTTTTTGATCGCGGGTGGCTCGGCTGCCCGCGATCGCTTTTGCGATGCGACTTACGCGGACTGATCCGCGATCTCCAACGCCAGTGAGTTTGATGGCATGGGTGACACAGTGACGATCCAGAAAAATTGGCAAGAACTTATCCGGCCGAACAAGCTGCAGGTAACCCCTGGCAGCGATCCAACCCGTTTTGCGACCCTGGTCGCCGAACCGCTCGAGCGCGGTTTCGGCCAGACCCTCGGTAACGCACTCCGCCGCATCCTGCTGTCCTCGCTGCAGGGCGCTGCCGTGCAGTCGGTGCACATCGACGGCGTGCTGCATGAATTCTCCTCGATTGCCGGCGTGCGTGAAGACGTCACCGACATCGTGTTGAACGTGAAGGACATCTCGATCAAGATGCTGGGCGAAGGCCCGAAGCGCATGGTCGTGAAGAAGCAGGGCCCGGGCGTCGTGACCGCCGGCGACATTCAGACTGTCGGCGATGTGACCGTTCTCAATCCCGACCTGCAGATCTGCACCCTCGACGAGGGCGCCGAGATCCGCATGGAATTCACCGTTGCCGGCGGCAAGGGCTACGTCGCTGCCGAACATAACCGTCCGGAAGACGCGCCGATCGGCCTGATCCCGATCGACAGCCTGTACTCGCCGGTTCGCAAGGTGTCGTACAAGGTCGAGAACACCCGTGAGGGCCAGATCCTCGATTACGACAAGCTGACGATGACCATCGAGACCAACGGCGCGCTGACGCCGGATGACGCGGTCGCTTACGCCGCGCGCATCCTGCAGGACCAGCTCAACGTGTTCGTGAACTTCGAAGAGCCCCGCAAGGAAGTTGCTCAGGAAGTCATTCCGGATCTCGCTTTCAACCCGGCTTTCCTCAAGAAGGTCGACGAACTCGAGCTCTCGGTACGTTCGGCAAACTGCCTGAAGAACGACAACATCGTTTACATCGGCGATCTCGTTCAGAAGTCGGAAGCAGAAATGCTCCGCACTCCGAACTTCGGCCGCAAGTCGCTGAACGAAATCAAGGAAGTGCTCGCCCAGATGGGTCTGCACCTCGGCATGGAAGTGCCCGGTTGGCCGCCGGAAAATATCGACGAGTTGGCCAAGCGCTTCGAAGATCACTACTGAGCATCACGAGCGGCGTGGCCGGGGTCTAGCCCGGCCATGGCGTTATGGGCGAACGCAGGCAGCCCACCTGCAACATGATGTCCGACGAACCGTCGCGGCAAACTGAAATATAAGGAATATTCCAATGCGTCACGGCAAGGTTCATCGCAAGCTCAACCGCACGGCAGAACATCGCAAGGCGATGTTCGCCAACATGTGCGCGTCGCTGATCAAGCACGAGCAGATCATCACCACGCTTCCGAAGGCCAAGGAGCTCCGCCCGATCGTGGAGAAGCTCGTCACCCTCGGCAAGAAGGGCGGCCTCCACATGCGTCGCCAGGCCATCAGCGAGATGAAGGACCAGGATCAGGTCCGCAAGCTGTTCGACGTGCTGGCCAAGCGCTACGCTGATCGCCAGGGCGGTTACACCCGCATCATCAAGGCCGGCTTCCGCTACGGCGACAACGCCCCGATGGCTCTGATCGAATTCGTCGATCGCGACGAAGACGCCAAGGGCAAGGATTCGGGTCCGGTGCAGGGCGCGTCCGAAGCGGCGTAAGCCACGTCACATCAGATTCTCGGAAAAGCGGCGCCTTGTGCGCCGCTTTTTTGTTGCGCTTTCGTCTTTTGGATGCAGTTGCATCTTTCAATCCGCGTTCCGATATCAGCTCCGTCATTCAAACGGGAGTACGCATATGAAGATCGATCTGACGGGCAAGACAGCACTCGTGACGGGCTCAACCTCGGGCATTGGTCACGCCATTGCCAAGGGCCTGGCCGCCACTGGCGCTCAGGTTGTTGTGAACGGCCGCAGTCAGGGCAAGGTGGACGCGGCAATCGCCGCGATCACCAAGGCCGTGCCCGGGGCCAAGGTGAAAGGCGTCGCTGCCGACGTGTCGACCGCGGAGGGCTGCAACGCGCTCGCCTCGGCACTCCCCGAGGTCGATATCCTCATCAACAATGCCGGTATCTTCGAGCCCAAGGGCTTCTTCGATATTCCCGATGAGGACTGGACGCGCTTCTTCGAGGTCAATGTGATGTCGGGCATCCGTCTGTCGCGCGCCTACATGCAGGGTATGCTGAAGCGCAACTGGGGCCGCATCGTTTTCATCTCATCGGAGTCCGGACTGAACATTCCCGGCGAGATGATTCACTACGGGATGACGAAGACAGCGCAGCTCGCGATCTCGCGTGGCCTCGCGGAGCTCACCAAGGGCACGGCTGTGACGGTCAATTCCGTGCTGCCCGGACCGACCATGTCGGAAGGCGTCGAGACCTTCGTCAAGGATCTCGCCAAACAGAACGGGCAATCGGTCGAGGAGGCGGCTTCCAACTTCGTCAAGCAGCACCGCTCGACATCGCTGATCCAGCGCTTCGCCACCGTCGAGGAGATCGCGAACATGGTCGTCTATGTCTCGTCGAAGGAGGCGGCCGTGACCAACGGTGCAGCGCTGCGTGCAGAGGGCGGGATCGTCCAGACCATCGCATAAGCCTACGCCCCGCAAAGATAAAAAGGCGGCGCCGAAGCGCCGCCTTTGTTCGTTGTGGGACCGTGGGCATGCAGCCCCGAACCTGGAGGATTACAGAAGCGTTTTGCGCTTAGAAGGCTACCTGCGTGCGCATCGCGAACACGTCGTAGTCAGCACCGGTATTCACGTTGCTGTTGACGGCGAACTTGTCGACGGTGCCGTGGATCCAGTTGAACATGAAGCGCATGTTTTGGTTCACATACCAGTTCACGCCGACCGTGGTGTTCTTCAGCTCACCGCCGCGAATGACACCGTCATTCAGGCTGGCGTAGCTGTAGCGCACCGCGAGTTCCCACGCACCGAGATCGCCGGTTGCGAAGTTGACCGGGCGGGCCGGGTTGATGCCGCCGAAGGCACCGGCCGACGTGTTGTACTTGTGCTGTTCGCCGGTGATGACGTAGCTGGCCTGGCCGTAACCGCCGTTGAAGCTCAGGTCGGACAGACCGTTGCTGCGCTGGATGTTGTAGTCGAAGTATTCGCCCGATGCCATGAAGCTGCCGAACTTGACGGCGGCTTCACCGCTCAGCACGCGGGCATTGTTCACGAAGTTCATGGTGCCGGTGTTGAGCAATGCGTTAGTCGCCGGATCGACGCGAACTTCGATGCGATCCGACATGCCGAGCGTGTTGTTGGTCACACCGCCGGTCTGGGCGAGATACAGCGCGTCGAAGCCGACGAGGACGGTGCCGACTTCGTTGTTGATCGGCAGGCCGACGGCGCGGAAGGTGGCGCCGAGCGGTTGCGGCTGGCTGTGATTGACGTTGAGGCCGGTCGTCGGACCGGTCACGTAAGCGCCGACCCAGTATTGATCGCCGAATACCTGACCACCGAACGCGGCGCGGTTGTCGCCTGCCGCGAGGCTGGTCGCGAGAACCTGCGAAGCTGCGCGTTCCATGAACATGATGTTGTTCGAGCTGGTCGCTTCGTCCAGCGTATAGGGGACGTCGATGTAACCACCCTGGATCAGGAGGCCCTTGACGCCCTTATAGGCCACGTAGGCGTTGTTGAGAGTGACGTCGCCATCAGTCGTACCGCCGGCATCGACAATCACGCCGTATTCCCAGTCCTTGTTGAATGTGCCGATCAGGCCGAGACGGGCGCGGCGGGCATTGATACCGTCATTCACGCTCTGCGGGGTGGTTCCGGCCGACTTCGGCGAGAACGAATAGGCGGCAGTGTCGAGGTGCAGACGGCCGGTGATGGAGATGCAGTTCAGACCGTCGTCGGTGCAGAAGGTCGGACGGTTGCCGGGCATCGTCAGGTTCGCGTTGATGAAGGGCACAGCCTTCTTGTGCATGGCAGCGTTGGCATTCGCAAAGTTCTGCTTGACCGATTCCGTCTGCTTCTGGGTGGTGTTGGCCTGCTTCTGAACGTTATCGAGCTTCTTTTCCAGCGCGCGGAGCTGCGCTTTCAATACGGCGATCTCATCATTCGATGACTGCGCATGCGCCGGGCCTGCGGCCAGCGCGCCGATCACGCCGAGCGTGCCCAGGATTTTGTGTGTCGTGAAAGACATGGAGTACCCCTGTAGAAGACAAAATCCGACACGCCCCCGCGAATTGCTCCGCAGGTGATGGACGCGTATGGATCTGCGTTTGTGATCTTGCGAAAGAGAACGTCCGGAGGCTCTCGCCAGGCGCCGTTCACATTTAACAAGCGAGCTACCGTTGAGCTCGCGGGCAAATTAGGCAAGCTTTGCGACAGTTCTGTAAAACCCGCATCGCATTGTAGTGAACGACACCGCTGTGTCGCTTTTCGATCACAAGCGATTTAGATAATTAGCTATCTTAATTAGCTATTATACGAGAAGAGCGCATCCATGGATGCGCTCTGTTATCGTAGGTGTCTCCAGGCGGGAATTTCGTGGGTAGCAGTTTCGTGATCACCAGCCTTCGAGCACGATCTTGCCGTGCGACTTGCCGGATTCAAGCAGCGCATGCGCGCGCTTGAGATTCGCGGCATTGATGGTGCCGAAGGTCTTGTCGAGCGTGGTGCGCAGCACACCTTTGTCGATGAGGTCTGCAACGTCGTTGAGGAGGTCGTGTTGCGCGATCATGTCGGGCGTCTGGAATGACGATCGCGTGAACATGGATTCCCAGTGCACCGAGACGGCCTTGCCCTTGAACGCGGAGATGTTGAATTCCACGGGATCGTCGATCAGTCCGAGCTTGCCCTGCGGGGCGATCAGATCGGCAAGCGCTTTGTAGTGTTGTTCCGTCCCCGTGAGGCTGGCGACGAGTGAGACCGGCGGCAGTTTCAATGCGTCGATCTGCTCCTTCAGCGGCTTGCTGTGATCGATCACCGCATGTGCGCCGAGATCCTGGCACCACTTGATCGTCTCGGGTCGCGATGCCGTTGCCACAACCGTGAGGCCGGTGAGGCGGCGTGCGAGCTGGATCAGGATCGAGCCGACACCGCCGGCACCGCCCATGATCAGCAGCGTGCGCGGATCGAGGCTCTTGCCGGGTGCGACGCCGAGCCGATCGAACAGCAGTTCCCAGGCGGTGATCGCGGTGAGCGGCAACGCCGCAGACTGTGCGAAGGAAAGCGAGGAGGGCTTGCGGCCGACAATGCGCTCATCGACCAGATGGAACTCTGCATTGGTGCCCTGGCGCTGGATCGAGCCGGCATAGAACACCTCGTCGCCCGGCTTGAACATCGTCACATCGGGGCCGACAGCATCGACGACGCCGGCAGCGTCATAGCCGAGGATCTTGGTTTCGCCGGTCGGCGGCGCCGCGCGCCTGCGCACCTTGAAATCGACGGGATTGGCCGAGATCGCCTTTACCGATACGCGGATGTCGCGACCGGTCGGTTCGGGCTTCGGAGCCTCGAAATCGACCAGTGCGTCAGTTGCGTCGATCGGGAGGGATTTGGTGTAGCCGACTGCCTTCATTGGGTGCGCTCCATGCTCCTGGCGGGAATGTCCCGAAGAGGTGTCCCGAGGCGACGATAATTGCAAGTACTGTCATTTCAGGGATATAGTCACCGAATGGATACTATTGGGTATTTGCGATGAAACGGCGTGATTTCGGCAATGGGCCGGGCTGTCCGGTCGAGGTGACGCTCGATCTGATCGACGGCAAATGGAAGGGCGTGATCCTGTATCATTTGCAGCAGGGGCGGCTGCGTTTCGGCGAGCTGCGCAAGCTGATGCCACGGATCACCCAGCGCATGCTGACCAAACAGCTGCGCGCGCTCGAGGAGGATGGGCTGATCGTCCGGACGGTCTATGCCGAGGTCCCGCCGCGGGTCGAATATGCACTGTCGGAAACCGGGCTCGGATTGCGCCCGGTCATCGATGCCCTCAAGGCGTGGGGTGACGCGCACAAGATGCGCCAGAAGTCGGCCGCGGCCGTAGCGCCCCAGCCGCGCAAAAAGGCGCCGGTGGAGAAGGATGTGCCGGCGGACGCAAGCTAGTTCCCGCCCTTCTATTGCCCCGCTCAGCAGCCTATATTCGCCGCGATTTCCTCAAAGAGGCCATGATGATCCCATTTTTCCGCAACGCTGCGACCGTTTCCGCTCTGTGCGCCATAGTCCTGTCGTCCGCACTCGCGCCGGCTGTTGCACAAGATCGCCGGGTCCCGACTTCGCCCACGGAAATGAAGCTGTCCTACGCGCCAATCGTGCAGCGGGTGCAGCCGGCCGTGGTGAATGTCTATGCGGCCAAGACGGTGCAGAATCGCAATCCGTTGCTGGACGATCCGGTGTTCCGCCGCTTCTTCGGCGGCCAGGGCATGCAGCCGGAGCAGATGCAGCGTTCGCTCGGTTCGGGCGTGATGGTCGATGCGTCAGGCCTCGTCGTTACGAACAACCATGTCATCGAAGGTGCCGACCAGGTGAAGGTGTCGCTGGCGGACAAGCGCGAGTTCGAGGCAGAGATCGTGCTCAAGGACAGCCGCACCGATCTGGCGGTGCTGCGCATCAAGGACAGCAAGGAGAAATTCCCGACGCTGGATTTCTCCAACTCCGACGATCTGTTGGTTGGTGATGTCGTTCTCGCCATCGGCAACCCGTTCGGCGTTGGCCAGACCGTGACCCACGGTATCGTGTCGGCGCTCGCGCGCACGCAGGTTGGTATCACCGACTATCAGTTCTTCATCCAGACCGACGCTGCGATCAATCCCGGCAATTCCGGCGGTGCGCTGGTCGACATGACCGGCAAGCTGGTCGGCGTGAACACCGCGATCTTCTCGCGCTCCGGCGGTTCGCAGGGTATCGGCTTTGCGATCCCAGCGAATATGGTGCGCGTCGTTGTTGCCTCCGCCAAGAGCGGTGGCAAGGCCGTGAAGCGTCCGTGGCTCGGCGCGCGGCTGCAGAACATCACGCCTGAAATTGCCGAGACGCTCGGCCTCAAGACGCCGTCTGGCGCGCTGGTCGTCAATGTCACGGCGAACAGCCCGGCTGCGAAGGCTGGTCTCAAGGTCTCCGATCTCGTGACCGCCATCGATGGCCAGACCATCGAGGATCCGAACGCGTTCGAATATCGCTTCGCGACGCGCCCGCTCGGCGGCACTGCGCAGCTCGATGCACAACGCAGCGGCAAGCCGGTGAAGCTGACCGTTGCGCTCGAGGCGGCCCCTGACACGGGCCGTGACGAGATCACGCTGACGGCGCGTTCGCCATTCCAGGGCGCCAAGGTCGCCAATATCTCGCCGGCCGTTGCCGACGAGTTGCGGCTGGATTCCAGCACCGAAGGCGTCGTCATTACAGAGCTGACCGATACGGCCACAGCGGCTGGCGTCGGCTTCCAGAAGGGCGATCTCATCATCGCGGTCAACGGCACCAAGATCGGCAAGACCAGCGATCTCGACAAGGTGACGCGCGAGGGTGCGCGGCTGTGGCGCATCGTGGTGGTGCGCGGCGGCCAGCAGATCAACGTTACACTCGGCGGATGAGCCCGAAACAACCCACTCTGTCCGCAAACCTGTTTGCCGCAGCCGGGCTGGAGCAGGACGCGCCGCGTCCGCTGCCGGAGCGGCTGCGGCCGCG
The DNA here is from genome assembly GCF_021044645.1 of Tardiphaga sp. 37S4. Taxonomy (NCBI): domain Bacteria; kingdom Pseudomonadati; phylum Pseudomonadota; class Alphaproteobacteria; order Hyphomicrobiales; family Nitrobacteraceae; genus Tardiphaga; species Tardiphaga sp. 37S4. Next base: position 1,766,146 of record NZ_CP088008.1, read on the forward strand.
TGTGCTGTCCGACGTGGTCGGGCAGGATCACATTCTCGGTCCTGATGGTGCGCTGACGCGCATGCTGGAAACGCGCACGCTGGGTTCGCTGGTATTCTGGGGACCGCCAGGCACCGGCAAGACCACCGTTGCGCGGCTGCTTGCGGACGCAACGGAGCTTCAATTCGAGCAGATATCTGCGGTGTTCTCTGGCGTCGCCGATCTGAAGAAAGTGTTTGAAGCTGCGCGCGCGCGCCGCGAGATGGGCAAGGGCACGCTGCTGTTCGTCGACGAGGTGCATCGCTTCAACAAGGCGCAGCAGGACTCATTCTTGCCGGTGATGGAAGATGGCACCGTGGTGCTGGTCGGCGCCACCACCGAGAATCCATCCTTCGAACTCAACGCCGCTTTGCTGTCGCGCGCGCGCGTGCTGGTGTTCCAGTCGCTGGATGCCGCGGCGATCGAGAAACTGTTTGCGCATGCGGAGAAGGTCGAAGGCCGCGCTCTGCCGCTCGACGCCGAGGCTCGCGCTGTGCTGGTGCGCATGGCCGATGGCGATGGCCGTGCTGCACTGACGCTGGTCGAGGAAGTCTGGCGCGCCGCGCGGACCAATGAGATATTCAATGCCGCGCAACTGCAGGACATCCTGCAACGCCGTGCGCCGATCTACGACAAGTCGGCCGATGGCCACTACAATCTGATCTCGGCACTGCATAAGTCGGTGCGTGGCAGCGATCCCGACGCCGCGCTGTATTACCTGTGTCGCATGCTCGATGCCGGCGAGGATCCGTTGTTCCTGGCGCGTCGCGTGGTGCGGATGGCGGTGGAGGACATCGGTCTTGCCGATCCGCAGGCGCTGGTGATCTGCAACGCCGCCAAGGACGCCTATGATTTTCTTGGCCATCCCGAAGGCGAACTCGCCATCGCGCAGGCCGTGATCTACATCGCCACCGCGCCGAAATCGAACGCTGCCTATATGGCTTACAAGGCCGCGATGCGGGCTGCGAAAGAGGGCGGCTCGCTGCTGCCTCCGAAACACATCCTGAACTCGCCGACCAAGCTGATGAAGTCCGAAGGCTATGGCGACGGGTACCAATACGACCACGACACGCCAGAAGGTTTCTCCGGCCAAGACTATTTCCCGGAAGCCTTGGGGCGGCAGACCTTCTATGATCCGCCGGAGCGCGGGTTCGAACGCGAGATTCGCAAGCGGCTAGATTACTGGACCAGACTGAGGAACGAGAGACAATCATGAGCCGTCGCGACAAGAAGCCTCTCGCCAAGCGTGGTCCCGGTGGTGAGCGTAGCAAGGCGCCGCGTGGCAAGGGCGCCGCGCCGAAGGGCGCTGCCTCCAAAGCCGCCGCGTCGAAGGGCGAGCGGCCGTCATTCGGCAAGGCCGGCCGCGTGAGCAGCGATCGCCCGATGAGTGCACGTCCGCCGCGTGCGCGTGCCGGTGAACGCTCAGAGTGGGCCGAGCGGCCGGAACGTGCCGAGCGATCCGAACGCCCTCAGCGTGCCGAACGAGCCGAGCGCTTCGATGCGCCGCAGCGCTTCGAGCGTCCGGCCGGCAAGCGTCCACCAAGCCCGCGTCCTTCCGGTTCGCGTCCGGGCGGCAAGGCCGCGCCGCGTTATGGCAACGCGCCGCTGCGTGAGCCGCGGATGCCCGCGCCTTATCTCGATGAAGAACCGGCGAAGCCGGAAGTTGCGCCAGCGCCGCTGCCTACCGCCGTGCAGAACGTCATCGTCACGCCTGATGAGAACGGCATGCGCGTCGATCGCTTTCTCGAAGCGCATTTCCCCGGCCTGTCATTCTCCCATATCCAGCGCATCGTCCGCAAAGGCGAGCTGCGCGTGAACGGCAAGCGCGCTGACAGCAAGGACCGGCTGGAAGAAGGACAGACGGTCCGCATTCCGCCGCTGAAGCTCGATGCGCCGAAGGTCGTCGGTGAACTCTCGGAGGCTGCCAACAAAACTCTGCAGGCGCTCAAGGAGATGACGATCTACGAGGACGCCGACGTCATGGTGCTGAACAAGCCGGCCGGTCTCGCGGTGCAGGGCGGCTCGGGCATGACGCGTCACGTCGACATGATGCTGGAGGTGATGCGCGACGCCAAGGGGCAGAAGCCGCGTCTGGTGCACCGTCTCGACCGGGAGACGTCGGGCTGCCTCTTGATCGCCAAGACGCGTTTTGCGGCGACCAAGCTTACCGGTGCGTTCCGCGAACGTTCGGCACGAAAGATCTATTGGGCGCTGGTTGCCGGTGTACCGAAGCCGAAGCAGGGCCGCATCTCGACCTATCTCGCCAAGGAAGAGAACGAGGAAGACACCATCATGCGCGTCGCCAAGCATGGCGACGAGGGCGCGAGCCACGCGGTGACCTATTACGCGGTGGTTGAAACCTCGGCGCAGAAACTCGCCTGGGTATCGCTCAAGCCGGTGACGGGGCGTACGCATCAGTTGCGCGCGCATATGGCGCATATCGGCCACGCGATCGTCGGCGACCCGAAATATTTCAACATCGAGAACTGGCAGTTGCCGGGCGGCATTCAGAAGCGTTTGCATCTGCTGGCGCGCCGCATCGTGATCCCGCATCCGCGTGGCGGCGTGATCGACGCCACGGCGCCGCTGCCGCCGCATATGCTGCAATCGTGGAACTTGCTCGGTCTCGAACACGACCGGTTCGATCCGATCGAGAACGCACCGGAAGAGTAGGGCGTTGTCGGGCTCCGACAACATCCCGTGCGCGACGTCGGCAACCGCCGACGTGCCCGATTTCGACGCCGCGTTTCGCGCGCGTCTGCATGATCTGTTTGTGTGGCGCCGCGATATCAGGCGCTTCAAGTCCGATCCACTGCCTGCGGGCTGTCTCGATCGCCTGCTCGATACCGCGTGCCTCGCGCCTTCGGTGGGCCTGAGCCAGCCATGGCGCTTTGTCATCGTCGACGATGCGTCACGTCGTCAGGCGGTGCTGGAGAATTTCAGCGCCTGCAATGCCGAGGCGTTGAGCGCCTATACCGGCGAACTCGCGCAGAGCTATGCGACGCTCAAGCTCGCCGGTCTGCGCGAAGCGCCATGCCACCTCGCGGTATTTGCAGACCACGCGACGGATGTCGGCCACGGCCTTGGCCGCCGCACCATGCCGGAGATGGCGGACTATTCGGTGGTGACGGCGATCGCAACCATGTGGCTCGCCGCGCGCGCTGAAGGCATCGGCATGGGCTGGGTCTCGATCCTCGATCCTGCTGCGATTGCCGTGACCCTCGATATACCTCGTGACTGGCGGTTGATCGGCTATTTCTGCATCGGTTATCCGGAGATCGACGACGATCGGCCGGAACTCGAGCGCGCCGGATGGGAACGCCGTCATTCGGCAGCGGATCACATTGTCCGGCGCTGACACTTGATGTGATGCGGGATCGTGACAACATGAGACGAATGAGACATCGCTCCATCCCATTCGCTCTGTTGGTCGCCGTTGCGGCGGCGCTCTCTGCTGCGCCTGCGGTCGCGCAGGTTATCGGAGTGCCCGGCAACCCGGCTTTGATCACGCCACTGCCGCCCGCACCGCCACCGCCGCGGATAGAAGTACCTGTCGTGCCTCAGCTCGGCGATCTGCCGCGGCAGCAGAATGTGCCGCAGGCGCGGAGGTCCTTCAGCGATCGTATCACCGACTGTTTGCAGGATGGCGCCGCTGCGGGTCTCGGCCCGAATGATCGTGCGACCTATTCGCGAGCCTGCGCCAATCGCTAATACGAGCGATTTGGTCTCGCGTGGCGCCCGTCCGTCGCGTAAATTGACGGCTGGCGAACAGGAGTTGAGACCATCGATGCGTGAATTGTTTGACGAAGTGTACGGCCAGTCGCAGCTCGATCCGCAAGAGGCGGTGCGACGGTCGACGCGAGGTCCGCAGCGCAAGCGCTTCTACAAGACCGTTGGGATGAGCGAGACACCGGATGGCTTTGCCATCATGCTCGACGACAAGACCGTGCGCACGCCGTCGCGCCATCCGCTGGTCGTTCCTACATCAGCCATTGCCGAGGTCATGGTTGCGGAATGGGATGCGCAGCAGGATGTTATCGATCCCACGAGCATGCCGGTGACGCGCCTCGCCAACAGCGTAATCGATGCGATCCGCGATGAGGCGCAGACCCAGGCAGTGGCTGACGATATCGCAAAATACTTCAGCACCGATCTGCTGTTCTATCGCGCCGGCTATCCCGAGGCGCTTATCGCGCGCGAGGCTGCGGCATGGGACCCTGTCTTGTTCTGGGCTGCCGATGATCTCGGCGCGCATTTCATCCTGGCTGAGGGCATCGTGCATGTCAGCCAGCCCGAACAGGCCGTCGCATCTGCCCGTGCGGCGCTGCCGAGCGATCCATGGGCGATCGCCGCGCTGCATCTGGTGACGACGATCACCGGCTCGGCGCTGCTCGCGCTGGCGCTGCTCCATGGCCATCTGAATGCCGATCAGGTCTGGACCGCCGCCTTTGTCGACGAGGACTGGAACATCGAGAAGTGGGGCCTCGACGAGGAAGTCGCTGCGCGGCGTGCGGCGCGGCAGGTGGATTTCAAGGCTGCCGTGCTGGTACTGAAGGCGGTCGTTCCGTCAGCGGGTTAATCGGAAGTTAATGATCGTTAACTAGCGTAGCTGCACCATTGTCCGGTGCCGCTCACCATGCCGACTCCCGTCAACTCAATCTTACCGGTTGTCTCCGCGCAGGGCGTGGCGAGCGAAGTCGCGTTTCAGCCCGGCAGCGTGATTGCCGGCCGCGTGCTCTCGGTCTCGCCAGACAATCAGATCCGTATCGCCATCGGGCACAGCACGATCGACGTGCAATCGCAGGTGCCGTTGCAGGCCGGGCAGGTGCTGCAATTCGCAGTGTCGAAGACGGACAACGGCAACGTCCAGCTGGCCGTCGTCACCCCGCAGAACACAGGTGCAGGGCAGGCGGGCGGTACGTCCTCCGGCGACGTGACCCTCGCGCCAGACCTGCCGATCAATCTTGCCAATGCCATCGCGACCTCCAAGATCCAGCTGACATCGCTGGAAGCACAGGCGGTCTCCACCGCCACGCAAAGTGCCGTGACGCAGCAGGCGAGCCTGGCCACGCTATTTGCCAATCTCGGAGCCGCGACCTCGCTGAACGGGCTGCCGCAGCAGTTGCAGCAGGCGGTCGCGCAGGTACTGGCGCAACGTCCGCCGCTCGACGCCCAGCTCACCGGCGAGGAAGTCAAATCGGCGTTCCAGAATTCCGGCCTGTTTCTGGAATCATCGCTGGCCAAGGGATCGCTGCCGCAAGGCGGGCTGCCCGATATGAAGGCGGCATTGATCGTGTTGCGCCAGGCGTTGGCGACGACGCTCGCCACCGCGAGTCCGACCCAGAGCACAACGCCAGCGACGGCGAATGCAGCGACGCCGGTCGCTACGCCGGAGCAGCCAGCATCGACATTGGCAAACGCGCTCCCCAATGCAGCGGCGCAGATCACGACACAGCAGGCGCAGGCCGCTGCAGCGACAATGGTCATGCTGCCCAAGACGGGTATCAAGAACGATCCGCTGCAGCAGGCTGGACTTCTCGCCGCAGACGAGCCCGTGCTCGATGTTGTGGCTCAGACCGCACCGGCCGTGGCAAAAGTTCCCGAAGCGGCTGCACGCTTGGCTATCAATGGCGCAGCGCTCAACCTGCTTCGGGAAGCGCTGCAAACGGCTCCGAAGGGCATGGGAAGCGCAGCATCGCTGGTGTTCGACGACAGCATAATGATGGATCTGCTACCTGCTGCGAAGGCGCCCACGGGCCAGACGAGTGCCGACACCAGCATCGCGCGCAACACTCTTCCGCCACCGCCGTTACGCGGCGGGCTGCCGACCGCGCAGGCGGTGGCACTGCCGACGCTCCCGGCAAACGCGCCGCTGGGCACCACCGTCCATCATCTGCTGGCGGATACCGATGCGGCACTGGCACGCCAGACCCTCCTGCAGGTGGCATCCTTGCCGGATCGTGCGGACGGACTTGCGACGCCGCGGCTCGATCAGGCATCGCCGCGCTGGAGTTTCGAAATTCCATTTGCGGTGCCGGCCGGCACGGCCATGGCGCAGTTCGAGATTTCGCGTGATGGCGGCAATGGCAGCGAGGCTGAAGCAGCCAAGCAGGTCTGGCGTGCGCGCTTTTCACTCGATGTCGAGCCCGCCGGCCCGGTTCATGCGCTGGTCTCGCTGACCGGCGACAAGACGTCGGTGCGGATGTGGGCCGAGCGTCCGGCTACAGCGCTGCAGTTGCAGGCCGGTACGGCGCAGCTCAATCAGGCGCTGATCCGCGCCAATCTGCAGCCCGGCGATATCGTGGTCCGCGAGGGTGCACCGATGCAGCCCGCGCCGGCATTGGCCGGGCACTTCCTGGACCGCGCGCTATGATTGTGCAGCCCAAAAGATCGCTCGCCGTCGCGCTGCATTACGACAAGACCGGCGCGCCTGTTGTCACCGCGAAAGGCAAGGGCGCGATCGGTGAGAAAATCATCGAGGTCGCCAAGGCCCACGACATTCCCATCGAGGAAAATGAGGTACTCGCCGGCGCACTCTCGAACGTCGAAATCGGTGATGAGATTCCAGCCGAGCTCTACAAGGCTGTCGCGGAAGTGCTGGTCTTCGTGCTGCGGCTGTCGGGCCGCGCGCACTAGCCGCGCTATCAGGCGACGATAGTCTTCAACGCGTTGGTGACTGTTCTGCGTCGACCTTTCAAGGCTGGCGATCTCGCATCCGCGAGCTATCAACCCTCAGTCCGCCCAGTATGAATGTAGATTTGTTGCAGCGCATTTCCTATCGCGCACAAGCTGATGCTTGCCAAGTTCCAGCTTTGTGCAACTATGAAACCCGGGAGAGGCTAGTGCTCGCCTGACGCTGTTGGAATGGGGGATCACGTGAGTGAGACGCTGCATCCGAACGCTCCGCAACATCTGCCTGGTTTCATTACCGCTCCCGGTGACACTGACACGCTCATGGTTGTGGTCGGAATCGTTCTGATCGGCTCCATCATGATGGTCGGCAATCTGTATCTGCGCCTGCACAGCATGCCGGAACGCATGGCGCACAAATCGCAGAAGCTGCAGTTTGAAATCGTGGCCGTGTTGGGCCTGATCGCATTGTTCACCCACAACCATCTGTTCTGGATAATCGGGCTGTTGCTGGCGATGATCGATTTGCCGGATTTCAGCACGCCACTGCGCAGTATCGCAGGATCGGTGCGGAAGATTGCCGACGGCGATGCTACCAGCGAAACCACCGAGCTGTCCGGTGAACCACCACCGCTCCCTATCGCGGCAGAAACATCGAGCCGTCCCGGCGAAGCCGGAGGGCACGGTCATGCTTGAGCTTCTCCTCTGCTCGCTGCTGACGGTTTTTCCGGATTATCTCTATCGTCGCTATGGACAAGGCAAGCGACTGGGGAGGGAGATCACGTTCTATTCGGTGTGGTTCGAACTCAGATGGGGAATCACGGCCTGCGTGATGCTGACCGTCGCTCTGATCACCGTCATCTTCTATTTTCATCCATCGACGACAAGTGCGACCTTGTTCTATCGGACCGTGCCGATCCTGCCCGAGGTCAATGGACGGGTGGCGGAGGTGCACGTCCAGTTCAGCGCGCCGGTCAGGAAGGGCGATGTGATATTTCGTCTCGATAACGCCAAGCAGGAAGCGTCGATGGAGACCGCGCGGCGCAAGATTGCCGAGGTCGATGCGGCCATGCTGGCGGCGCAGGCCGATATTCTGAAGGCCGAAGGACAAGCGCAGGAGGCCAAGGGTTCCTATCAGCAGACCTCGGACGAACTCGATACCAAGCGTGAGCTGCAGAAGCGCAATCCCGGTATGGTGCCGCAACGTGATATCGAGAAACTCGAGGTGCTGCTGACCGGCCGCCAGGGCGCGCTTGATGCAGCCATGGCCGCGCGACAATCCGCGATGACGCGTATCTCCGCGCTGCTGCCGGCGGAGAAGGCGAGCGCGCAGGCGGCACTTGCGGAGGCACAAGTCGATCTCGACAAGACGTTCATTCGCGCAGGCGTGGACGGGCGCGTCGAGCAGTTCACGCTTCGCGTCGGCGATGTCGTCAATCCCGTCATGCGATCAGCGGGCATTCTCATTCCAGAGAATGCGGGCCGCGTGCTCTCTGCAGGATTTGGGCAGATCGAAGCGCAGGTGATGAAGGTGGGCATGGTTGCCGAGGCGACCTGTATTTCGAAGCCGTGGACCGTCATCCCGATGGTGGTGACCGGCGTCCAGAACTATATCGCGGCCGGTCAGTTTCGCGGCGGTGAGCAGTTGGTGGAAGCGCAGCAAGTCCGCGCACCGGGCACCATCCTCACATTCCTGGAGCCAATCTATCAGGGCGGTCTCGACGGCGTGACGCCCGGCAGCAGTTGTATCGTCAATGCCTATACCAGCAATCATGACGCCATCGCCGCGAAGGGGATCGGTTCTTTCAAGTGGCTGGCGCTTCATGCCGTCGATGCCGTTGGGGTCGTCCACGCGATGTTGCTGCGGATCCAGGCGTTGTTGCTTCCTGTCAAGACGCTGGTGATGAGCGGTCACTGAGCTCCGCGCGTTCTGCGGGGCGAGGCGATCGTTCTGGGACGCTCCGGAACTGGCGCTGTCATGCCCGTTGAACTAGCCTTCGTGAACAAGAAAAAAGCTCACGGAGGAAATCATGAAATCACCATCGCTCTGGATGTCGTCCATCGGACTGTCGTCGCTCGCGCTCGCCGCAGCCAGCGGCTGGTTCGCCGCCACGATGTTTGCGCAGCCTGCCACCAGCAAGGAGCCGCGGTTTCCGCAGCTCACCATGGATCAGCTCGACGCCAGGCAGAAGCCGCTCGGCGAGCAGGTGATGAAGGTCTCAAGCGTGGGGCTCGCCGGTCCCTATAATCCGATGATGCGCAGCCCGGTGCTCGGGCAAAAGCTGTTCGATCTGTTCGCGTATCTGCGCTGGGACACGTCCGTTCCGGTCAAGCTCAACGAATTCGCGATCATCATCATCGGCCGGCAATGGCGATCGCAGGTCGAGTGGTTCGCGCATGCGCCGCTAGCGCAGAAGGCGGGGCTGTCGCCCGATATCATCGCCGATCTCAAGGCCAACAAGCGGCCGGCGAACATGGCTGAAGACGAGGCGACGGTGTACGACTTCGTCACCGAGCTGACGGGCACGCACAAAGTCTCCGACGCGACCTATGCGCGCGCCAAGAAGATCTTCAACGATCAGCAGATCGTCGATCTCACGGCCGTGGCCGGCAATTACGTGATGGTAGCGATGTTGCTGGCGATGGCCGAGGAGAGCACACCGCCCGGCAAGGAGGCGCCGTTCAAGCCGGGCGAGCCGTGAGGCCGACGCGTCAGGCAGCCTTGATCGGGTTGCCGGTTGTCGGGTTTTCCGTCGTGGCCGGTGCGGTCGCATCCTTGCCGATGCGGCCGAGATGGGTGAAGCGAAAGCCGGCGTCGTATTTCAGCCCGTAGCCGAGCGCGCGGTCGAAGCCGATATGGGCGAACCAGACCAGTGCGATCGAGCCGGCGATCGGCTCGGCGGTGGCGATACCGGCGAGCGCGAGCAGCAGCGGCGCGATGGTCGCATGCACCAGATTATAGACGCCTGCGCCGATCCGCGGGCCCGCCAGATAGGCCAGCATGCTGAGGTCCGGGACGAAGAAAAACAGGGCATAGATCTGCCAGGGCCCACCCGAGATCCAGTAGAACAGCGTCATTCCGACAAACAGCGCCGCGCCTTCCCAGCGCAGCAGGTCACGCACGCCACCCGTGGCTGCGCCACTGTTTTCATTGATCACGATATTGGCCATCCGGCGCTCTCCCTTGTCTGACCCGATATAGGCAGGATCGTCGCCGGCGCCATGCGATTTTGGGGGATTCAACCCTTCCTGATGGGCGTTTCCACCGCCGAAAACCCCATGCTAGAACCTCGCCCAAACCCTGCGGCTGCCGCGGGCGATAACACGTGACATTGACGGGCTGGAGCACATGAAAGACATCCTGGACACCCTCGAAGCGCGTCGTGCAGGCGCCAAACTGGGCGGCGGCGAGACGCGCATCGAGTCGCAGCACAGCAAGGGCAAGCTGACCGCCCGCGAGCGCATCGAGCTGCTGCTCGACAAGGGGTCCTTCGAGGAATTCGACATGTTCGTCGAACACCGCTCCGTGGAATTTGGCATGGAAAAGTCCAAGATTCCGGGCGACGGCGTCGTCACCGGCTGGGGCACCGTGAACGGCCGCAAGACCTTCGTCTTCGCCAAGGATTTCACCGTGTTCGGCGGCTCGCTATCCGAAACCCACGCGCTCAAGATCACCAAGCTGCAGGACATGGCGATGAAGGCGCGGGCGCCGATCATCGGCCTCTATGACGCTGGCGGCGCGCGCATCCAGGAGGGCGTCGCGGCGCTCGCTGGTTATTCCTATGTGTTCCGCCGCAACGTCCAGGCCTCCGGCGTGATTCCGCAGATCTCCGTCATCATGGGACCCTGCGCCGGCGGTGACGTCTATTCGCCGGCCATGACCGACTTCATCTTCATGGTGAAGAACACCAGCTATATGTTCGTCACCGGTCCCGACGTGGTGAAGACCGTGACCAACGAGGTGGTCACCGCCGAAGAACTCGGCGGCGCCAGCGTGCACGCTACCAAGTCGTCGATCGCCGACGGCGCCTTCGAGAACGACGTCGAGACGCTGCTGCAGATGCGCCGGCTGATCGACTTCCTGCCGGCCAACAACACCGAAGGCGTGCCGGAATGGCCGAGCTTCGACGACATCGAGCGTACCGACCTGTCGCTCGACACGCTGATCCCCGACAATCCGAACAAGCCCTATGACATGAAGGAGCTGATCCTCAAGGTCGTGGACGAGGGCGATTTCTTCGAGATCGCCGAGACCTTTGCCAAGAACATCATCACCGGCTTCGGTCGCATCGCCGGCAAGACGGTGGGCTTCGTCGCCAACCAGCCGATGGTGCTGGCCGGCGTGCTCGACAGTGACGCCTCGCGCAAGGCCGCGCGCTTCGTGCGCTTCTGCGACGCCTTCAACATTCCGATCGTGACCTTCGTCGACGTGCCGGGCTTCCTGCCGGGCACCGCGCAGGAATATGGCGGCCTCATCAAGCACGGCGCCAAGCTGCTGTTCGCCTACAGCCAGTGCACCGTGCCATTGGTCACCGTGATCACCCGCAAGGCCTATGGCGGCGCGTTCGACGTGATGGCCTCGAAGGAAATCGGCGCCGACATGAACTACGCCTGGCCGACCGCGCAGATCGCCGTGATGGGCGCCAAAGGCGCGGTGGAGATCATCTTCCGCCAGGACATCGGCGACGCCGACAAGATCGCCGCGCGCACCAAGGAATATGAAGACCGCTTCCTGTCGCCCTTCGTCGCCGCCGAGCGCGGCTATATCGACGACGTGATCATGCCGCACTCCACCCGCAAGCGCATCGCCCGCGCGCTGGCGATGCTGAAGGACAAGCATCTGGAAGTGCCGATGAAGAAGCACGACAATATGCCGTTGTAGAGCTGAGTGCTGCAATGCAGCGCGATAGTTTTGCTGCTTGCTGTTTGATGGACCCCCATGATCTGATGCTCGTTAAGCGTGTATCAGGGGTGGGGTGTCATGACCGGAGTTTTGATAAAGACTGAAATTGGGCCCATCGATGGGACGCCCGAGAAGCGGATGTTTTGGTCGATCATAAGTGATTATGATCTGAAAACAGGGCTTTGTGAGCTAGTAGATAATGCTCTCGATGTGTGGCTCCGAGGTGGACAACAAAAACGTCCCACAATTGAAATCACGCTAGACGCAGAACGCCAACTTATCTCCGTAAAGGATGACGTCGGAGGGGTTCGGCTTGATGATCTGTATTTGCTACTTTCACCTGGCGGAAGCAAGAATGATCCAAAATCGGAGGTTATTGGAATCTTCGGTGTGGGTAGTAAGCGAGCGGGAATAGCGCTGGGCGAACACGTTGATATTAGAACGCGCTTCAAAAATGAGCGAAGTCTCGAGCTCAATATAACGAAAGAGTGGCTTGAGTCAGAAGACTGGAGACTCGCCGCCTATGAAATTCCCGGCATTGAGAAGGGAACAACGCAGGTAGAAATTTCAAGATTGCGCCGAACTTTTGTATCTACGGATATCGGCGCGCTTCGGGTTCATTTTGGCCAGATCTACGGTTGGTTCATTCAGCATGGATGCGTAATCAAGGTGAATGGCATTCCGATCGATGCAGAAAACTTCGAAAACTGGAGCTACCCAAAAGGCTTTAGCCCCAAGGCAGCAAAATTTGATGTTAGTGTCCCTGGAGAAGGGAAAGTGGCCGTAGAGATAGTAGTAGGTCTTATCGTTGATCGTGTCGCCGAGGAGGATAACTACGGAGCGTACTTCTACTGCAATAACCGTCTAATTGTAAAAGAGCTGAAGTCTAGAGAGGTTGGGTATTTCAATTCGCAGGAAGCAGGTGTTCCGCATCCCGATGCATCTCTCTGCCGAGGGATTGTAAAACTGCAGGGGCCAGCTCGTTTGATGCCGTGGAATAGTACAAAGAACGGAGTGAATTCCGCGCATCTCTTGTTTCAGAACGTCCGTCACACGCTCGCCCCTCTTATGGGTCACTTCAGTACACTCTCGCGCCGACTTAAAGATGATTGGGACGAAAATGTTTTCCGTCATAGATCGGGAGACATTGAAGAAATTGAACCGGCGCCGTCGGGTGCAAGCCTGCGAAGTCATTTGCCGCCGTTACCTCGAGCAAAGCGACCCTCTATAGAGAAGCTAAAGTCTAGCAATAGAGGTCAGATTGACAAAATGCCGTGGACGCTCGGTTTAGTCGAGGCGATGGGTGCGGTTGAAATTATCGAAAAATTGAATTTCGAAACTAAGAGCCGAATTTCTCTAATCCTGCTCGATAGTAATTTCGAGATTGCTCTTAAAGAGTACATCGTGCACGAACCTTCATTGTTTCCGCCGGCCACTTACAACAACGCAAAGATTGCGCAGATATTCTCACGGCGTGATTTAGTTCTTAAAGAGATCAATTCGAAAATCAAGATTCCGTCGGATTTGCTTTCCAAGGCGCAGCATTATTACGGATTGAGAAATAAGCTAATCCACGAAAGAGCTACAGTGGATGTGGCTGATAGAGATATCCGTAATTACCGCGAGGTGGTCGCTAAGGTTTTGAAGCTCCTGTTTGATCTGAAATTTCCAAAGGCTTAGTCGAATTCGTAGTCAGCAATACTGCGCAATCCATGCCAATGTTCGTTCCTGATCAAAAAAAGCGAAGATACATATGATCAAGCCCCGCATCTGGACCATTCGCATCGTGGTCGTCTTGTCGATATTCGAATTCGCTTCTGCCGCAGCAATTGCCGACGAAACCGTCACCATCGGCGGCTCCCGCGCTGTCCTCATCAAGCCTGCATCCCCGCGCGCCAGCGTAATCCTGATGCCCGGCGGCAGCGGGGCGATCAATCCGGGCGAGCATGGTGAGATCAACGGGCTGAAGGGCAATCAGCTCGTGCGAACCCGCAGCGCCTATGCGGCGCGGGGGCTCGCGGTGCTGGTGGTTGATGCTGGGGCCGATCTGTCCAGCGCCGTGCAATACATGGCCGCGATCAAGCGTCCGGTGACGGTGGTGGCCACCAGCCGTGGGACGCAGCGTGCCGCCGAGGGGATCGCGCGGGGCGCGCGGCCGGATGCGCTGGTGTTGACCTCGGGCTTTCTCAGTGCGGAGTCGGGCAGCGGCAGCAATGTGATGTCGATCATCGGCTCGCCGTCGGCGCTGCCGCGTACGCTGGTCATCCATCATCGCAACGACGGCTGCAAATTCACCGCGCCGGCGGGCGTCGATCCCTTCGTGAAATGGTCGGCCGGGCGCGCCCGCGTGGCGTGGCTGAGCGGTGGACGCAATGATGGCGATCCGTGCGAGGCGCGGGGATATCATGGTTTCAACGGCCTCGATGGTCAGGTCGTCGGACTGGCCGCAGGCTTTCGATAACGGCGAGATGCCGAATGTGTGAGTTCCCGCGCACATTCAGTTTCCATTCATGCCACTGGTCCGATCCTGATGCCCTCACGGATATCAGGAGGGATCGCGATGGAACGCCGTCATTTTCTGAAGATCGTCTTCGGCTTTGCCGCGGGTGTCGGCTTGGCCGCTCAGGCCATCACGCAGGCTCAGGCCGCGCCGCTGCTGCCGGCCAATCCGCTCGATAACCACAAACCGGACACAGAACCTCAAGCCGCGGTGGCGTCGCAGGACGACGTCGATCGTCTCCAGCCTGAGCAAGTCCAGTGGCGTCGCCGCGGCTGGCGTCGGCGTCGTTTCTGGGGTTATCGCCGCCGGCAATGGGGCTGGCGTCGCCGTTATCGGGTCCGTCGTCGGTACTGGCGCCGCCGGTACTGGTAGGGCAAGCCCGTTTGTGCTGACGCTCAGTCTCTCCAGGGCGTCAGCGGTTTGGTCTGGCCGGGTTCAATGCCGCTCAGGTGGCGACGCACGTTGTCATAGCTGCGATCGCCGGGGGCAAAGGTCTGCGAGCCGTCAGCCGGCTTGCCGTCAACCGTGCGGGTGAAATGCAGCACCAGGCTGTCATCGGCATTCATGGTGGCGCTGCCGTAAAAGGGCATCGACAGCCGCGCGTCCTCCGCCATGGCCGCGCCAGCCATGAGTAGAATGGGGAGGGTGAGAAACAGACGGGTCATGACACCTCCTGCTGTGAGGTTGTGATGGAGGCTCAGGAAGATGGCGGGGATTTGTCCGCCGCCGGTCACCGCATGCACGGATTTGTGTTACAGGTCGCCGTCATCCGCTACCGACGAGTCTCATGCCCCATACCGAAGCCCTGCTGTTTCCGCTCGCCATGATCGCGCTCATTGCCGAGGCGATGACGGCTGCGCTCGCGGCCGGGCGGCGCAAGATGGACTGGCTTGGCGTTGCCATGCTCGGCTGCATCACGGCACTCGGCGGTGGTTCGGTGCGCGACATGCTGCTCGGGCACTATCCGCTGTGGTGGGTGAAGAGCCCGTATCTGCTGCTGCTGACCGGCGGTGCGGCGCTGCTGACCATCGGGCTTGCGCGCGTGGTGCATCGCTTCCACGCGCTGTTTCTGGTGCTCGATGCCATCGGTCTCGTGGTCTTCACCATCATGGGCTGCAACATCGCGCTTGCCATGGATCAGCCGCTGCTGATTGTCGTGGTGGCCGGGATGATCACCGGCTGCGTCGGCGGCGTGCTCCGCGACGTGCTGTGCAACGACGTGCCGCTGCTGTTTCGCGCCGAACTCTATGCCAGCGTGTCGATCGTCACGGGGCTTCTCTATATCGGCGGCATCAAATACGGATTCAGTCCCGATCTGGTGACGCTCGTCGCCGCCGTGACCGGACTGGCGTTCCGCTTGCTGGCGATCCGGCTGAAGCTGGAAATGCCCAAATTCATCTACGACAGCGACGCCAAATAGCGTCTGCTATCAGCGCATTCCCATGCAGTTGGCATAGAATGTCGTGGTTGCCGGCCAGTCGGAAAATACACCGCGCACGCCGACATCCTTCGCCAGCACGTCCAGCACCGTCAGCGTGTCGCCGTCGCGATCGATGGCGGGTTTGACCGAGCGATGGAAGAAACCGCCGCCGTTTGCGAGCGGCCCGTCGCGCTCGAGCGACCAGGTGATCAGGTCGAGGCCGGCGTCGCGCGCTGCCTTGGCATAAGGGGAGGGCACGATCTTGTTGGTGCCATCAAGCGTCAGCAGCATGTAGATCGGCGGCGCGAGAATCTTGACGCCGGCAGCCTTGAGTTCGGCCATCGACGGTTTCCACGTTTCCGCGCGCATGTGATCGAAGCCCGGTGTTTCATAGCGGCCGTCGAGATAGACCGCCTGCGCGCCGAATTCCGGCGCGGTGCGGATCCAGAACTTGATGTCGTTGAGATCGAAGCTCTGGGCAAATACGTCGCCAGGCGGAATGCCGGCGGCGCGATATTCGTCTAGCATCTGGGTCGCGTACTTCTCCTGACTATAATCGCCGGCGAACGGCATCGGCACCTCTGGAGCCTTCAGCTCCGGCGTGAATTTGGCGCCTAGGCTCTTGATCAGTGCGATGCTTTCCACGTGGGTCATCAGCGTGCCCGAGCTCGCATAAAGATCGGTGCGCCAGCGCGGCGTGCCGTTCTGGTAATCCGCAACGGTGGTCGCTGATGTGTTGGCGGCATCCATCTTCGCCGTCAGCGCCCTGAACTCTGCCAGCGTGATGTCGCTGGTACAGCATTTCGCCGATGCCTTCTTGCCGGTCGCGGGATCGGCGGGGCTGAAGGGTTGTGTGCACTTCGCTGCAAGCGACGGCACCGACAGGATGTTCGTTGTCGTGTGCAGGTCGCATTGCGAATGACGGCAGACCAGCTGGCGGTCCTTCGTAAAGGTCACGTCGCATTCGATTACGCCGGCACCCATGCGTGCGGCGGCCAGATAGGACTCGCGGCTGTGCTCGGGGAATTGCAGCGGCGCGCCGCGATGGGCGATGGAAAAATCGCTCTTGCGAAACGGCCCGGTACAGGTGCTCAGCTTCGTCTTCAGCGGGCCGTCTTTCATTTTGCCGACGAGATAGAACGGCCGCGGACCTAGCTGTGGCTCGGGCAGGGGAATGGTGTCGGCGCGGCCGGTCGTCAGCGATGAGAGGCCGAGCAGCCCGGCCAGTATGAGACGACGCAAAGCGCGCGACATGACGATCTCCAGAATAGCGAAGTGCCATTCTGTCATCTTCGTGTGACGGCTGTAACCGGCGCGAGGGCAACAAAAAAAACCCCGCCATAGGCGGGGTCTTCGTCGTCAGGATTGTGCAGCGATCACCAGCGGCGGATGCAGCGGCCGTAGGGATTGCGGAAAAAGCCGGGGGGGCAGTAACCCGGGCCGCGCGGCGGCGGGCCGCGGAACATCGGGCGGCAACCGCCATAGGGACCGCGGGCATAGCCGGGGCCGCAGCCCTGAGCGACCTGGATCACGCCAGCCGTCTCGGTTGCGCTCAGCGGAGCCAGAGGCATTGCGCTGGCGGCACCGATGCCCCCGACGCTAACGGCAAATAAGGCTGCCGCAAAGATCGTCTTCATTCGTGTTCTCCCTCGATGGTGCCGCGATGCGGCGCAGAGAATAATGATGGCATCGCATCACCCGCTGCAGGACTCTTACGGGCAAGAAAATTGCTGGGGATCAACGCTGCACAGCACGATTAAGCCGATTCGATCTGAATACAGCATGAATGTTTCGGGATATCCGCGTAGCAGGGCGCGGCAGTTGCTACTTCGCCGCGAGGAAGCCCAGCATCAATTCGTTGAATTTGGCCGGTGCATCGAGAAACACGATATGGCCCGCGTCCGGAAGCACCTCGGCCTTCGCGTTCGGCATCTTCGCCGCCAGCGCCTTGGCCAGATCGGCGTTCTGGCCCATCTTCGGCCTCAACGCTTCCGGCGCATTCGGCTTGCCCGGTGCGTTGTGATCGTCGGCGCCCATGATGAACAGGGTCGGCAGGGCGATCAGCGGAATTTCGTGGACCACGGGCTCGCGATAAATGAGCTGCGCCGAACTGACGAAGGCGCGCAGCCAGCGCGGATATTCCGGCGATCCCTTGATGTTGAAACGCGCATCGATAAAGGGCGTTACCTGGTCCGGCTGCATCTTCAGCGAATAGTTCACCTCGAGCTGTTTGCGGTAACCTTCCGCCGTCAGCTTGTCTTCGTTCTCCAAGATCTTCTCGGTCGGCGTCGGTGGCACATAGAGCCGATAGTCCTCAAGCCCGATCGGCGCGGCGAGCAGCAGGTGATCGACGCGATCGGGATAAGCGCGGGCAATGCGCACGCTCAGCATGCCGCCCAGCGAATGCGCGACGATGTCGAATTTCGCGATCCCGAGGTGATCCATCAGCGCGACGGTGTTACGGGCGAGGGTGTCGAAATGCAGATCGCCTGATGGCTTCGACGATTTGCCGAAGCCGATCTGGTCGGGGACCACGACGCGGTAACCTGCATCGTTCAATGTGCCGATCACCGGCGCCCAGTAGCTCGATGGAAAATTGCGGCCGTGCAGTAGCACCACGGTTCGGCCGTTCGGCTTGGTCGATGGCACGTCCATATAGGCCATGCGCAGCTGCTCGCCGTCATTGACCAGTGGCAGCATGTTGACGGGGTAGGGGTAAGGGAAGCCTTCGAGGCCTATGCCGTAAGGCTCGCGCGCCGCAGGAGGCTCGGCCGCCTGCGATGAGGTGAAAGGCAGGGTTGCAATCAGCGCAACGAGCAGCAGGCGGTTCATTGAGAAAGCTCCGGGCGAAAGAAGGTCCGGCGCGGTTTCAGGCTGCATTGCGGCGAAGGTAAGCCGGCGTCTTCACGTTTTCCGGATGGCGTCGCCGGTGGTGCCGAACAATGCCTCGAAACGCTTCTCACCGCTGCGGGTGAAATGCACCACGCGGCTGCCGGGCGAGGGGTCTCTAGCCGCCCATTTCATGGCAGTAAATGAGGTCATGATCGCGGCGCCGAGTGTCCCGGCCAGATGGTGGCGGCGCTCGCTCCAGTCGAGGCAGGCCTTGCAGACCGGCCGGCGCGGATGCGCCAGCGTCGCCGGATCGATCCTCAATTCTTCAGCAACGAACCTGCTGCCCTGGGTCGTGAGTTCGATGACCCGCTCGGTCTGCCGGATCAGCTTCTGTGCCCGCATACTGTCGAGCATCTGCACGCCGAGATCGCCGGCGAGATGGTCGTAGCAAATCCGCGCGCGGCGCAATGCCGGTTCTTTCGGCCCGGTGCGAACGCGGAGATGGCCCGCGCGGGCTGCCAGACCAGCCAAGCCTTCCAGCACACCGGCGACATCGGGGCCGGTGAGGCGATAATAGCGATGGCGCCCTTGTTTTTCCGGCTCGATCAGGCCACCGGCTTCGAGCTTGGAGAGGTGTGAGCTCGCGGTCGGCGCCGTAATCCCGGCTTCCTGGGCGAGCTCACTCGCGGTCAGCGCGCGGCCTGTCATCAGCGCCGTCAGCATATTGGCGCGTGCAGGGTCGCCCACAAGTGCGGCGACCATGGCGATGTCCGGACCTGCTTTCATACTTCGACGCTAATCAAAGTATTGCGGTCGAGCAAGCGGCTATATCCAGGCATCTGCAGAGGGAGCCGCCATGACGATCACTGTCTTCATTCGCTATCAGATCGATCCGTTCAAACGCACATTGTTCGAGGCCTATGCCAAGCGCTGGCTGACGATTATTCCCAAATGCGGTGGTGATCTGCAGGGCTATTGGATGCCGCATGAAGGAACGAACAACATCGCATTCGGCCTGATCTCGTTTCCAAATCTCGCGGCCTATGAGGCCTACCGCGTCAGACTGCGCACTGACGCTGACGGCGTCGCGAATTTCGCGTCGGCCGAGGAGCACCAGTTCATCCTCGCTGAGGAACGCACATTCCTGCGCCAGGTGACCGCATAGTCCACGCGCGACAAAGCCGCGGGCATTGCTGTCCGCAGCTTTGTTTGCCCGTCGCGCCGTTACTTCGGCGCGCCGCCCTTCGAGCTGTCGATCTCGGTGCCGGTCGGAGCCGATTGAGGGGCCTGCGGTCGCGCAGGTGCCGCACCGGTGGTGACACCGGGCTGATTGTTGGTCGGCGTCACGTCACGTACGCCGGGAGCCACTGGCGGCTTCGAATAGGAATCCGCGACGTTGTTGGTTGGCGCTGGCGCCTTTGGCGTGCTGTCCTGCGTCGCCGGGGCGGATTGGGACGCGGTCTTCGTCGCGTCGCCCGGATTCATCGATGTATTGTTCAGGCCGTAGAATACGGCGCCGAGCAAGACAACAATGCCAAGTGCATAAATAGCCATGCGGCTGCCGCTCGCTGGCCCTTCCGCGAGTTCAGGATCGGCCTGCAGCTCATTGTCGAGCCGCGCAGGATTGCGGATGTCATCAGCGGGATTTGGACGATACGGATCATTGGGATTGGGAATGTTCGCCATGTCGTGTCCTCCTGTGCGGCAAGACAATCGTCAGATGAGGTGCATGTTCCAGAGATTGTGCCATTCCAGAGCCTCATCCTATGTGGCAATGCAGCGTGATCGAGTCTGCTCATCAGATGTTAAGGCCTGGCTGCGACGCTGGGGCAATTATTGATTCGCAGAAGCGCGTGGCAGCCCGAATGTTCGATACGATTATCCTCCTGACGGGTCCTGCTGAGCACTCGGTCTTCACAACTTTGCTCCGTGGTCACAATCCGGCCCTCACGGTCCTTCCTGTTTTCACAGCTGAAGATCTGGCGGCGATCGAGCCCGACTGGCTGCGCCGGGCGCGGATGATTTCGTTCACCACTGGTGTGATCGTCCCCGGCGCGGTGCTCGATCAGCTTGGCTTTGGCGCCTACAATTTCCATCCCGGCCCGCCGCAATATCCCGGCTGGGCCCCGGCGCATTTTGCGCTCTACGATCATGCGACCGACTTCGGCTGCACGGTCCATCGCATGATTGCACGTGTCGATGCCGGACCGATCGTGGATGTCGAGGCGTTCCCAATTCCGGCGGACATCAGTGTCGCGGGTCTGGAAGAGATTGCCTATACGAAGCTGGTGCAGACTTTCTGGCGGATGGCACGCGTCCTGGCCACACAGCCGGAGCCGCTGATCGAGCGGGCGCTGCGCTGGGGCACCACGCGTCACACGCGTAAGGCCTATGAGCAGATCTGCGATATCCCGGTAAGCATCGAGAAAGACGAACTGCAGCATCGGGTCAAAGTCTTCGGCACCGACCATTTCGGCATCGTGCCGACCATCGGTCTGCACGGCTTCCAGTTTCGGGTCGTCGTTCCCGAGACTGAAAGCGCTATTGCGGACGAAGCTGCCGAAGCCTAGCGGTTAGCCGCGAAGCTCTGGTGCTGCGCGGGCGGGGTCGCTGACGTGTGCGTCTTGGACACCTTGCCGTTGAATTCATAGAGCAGGAAACTCAGCACCACGAGTAGTCCCACGCCGATGATGGCCTTGGTCGGCTTGTGATCATGCTCTTCGCCGCAATCCGGATGATAAGAACCGTCATTCGTCGACGCCATATCGTTGCCGGCGAGTTCAGGCTGCGACGTCCAGGTATTCAGCTTCTGATCCATTTCCGTCCTCCATGCCTGATGTTGTCAGGGTGACCGGACAGAAATGGCCCGTAAAGGCCGATGTTCCGTTTCGGGGGTGCTATTAGCGGGATGCTGCCTTGCTGAGAGGCAGCGTTTCGAAATATTTCTGAAAAAGCTTTGGAACCCATCGCTCCCCGACACGTTTCAACATCTCACCGGTATAGGTGACACGTTAGGGGCAGTTTCGGAATGAGTGGCGATAACGGCCGGTTTGCAACCGGCGTACCGGGTCTCGATGCGATCCTGGGCGGGGGCGTTTTCGACGGCGGCATCTACATCATTCAGGGCGCCCCGGGCGCCGGAAAGACGATTCTGGGCAACCAGATCTGTTTCGCGCAGGCCGCGCAGGGGCGGAACGCGCTTTACATCACGCTGCTTGCCGAGAGCCACGCCCGCATGATCGGACACATGCGGCGGATGACCTTCTTCGATGAAGCAGCGATTCCCGACCGCATGTCCTATGTTGGCGCCTTCAAGACGCTGGAAGACGACGGGCTGCGCGGACTGCTGGACGTGGTCCGCCGCGAGGTTCGCACGCGCAAGGCCAGCATCCTCGTGCTCGATGGTCTCATCACCGTGCACGAAAAGGCGCGCTCCGAGCTTGAGCTGAAGAAGTTCATCCACGAATTGCAGACCCAGGCCGCCTTCAGCAACTGCACCATGTTCCTTCTGACCAGCGCCTTCGACGCCGATGCGCATCCGCCTGAGCATACGATGGTGGACGGTCTCATCGAGCTGCAGTCGGCACTGCATGGCCGCCGCGCCGAGCGGTCACTTCAGGTCCACAAGCTGCGTGGCACCTGGTTCATGGGCGGCAAGCACTCCTATCGCATCACCGAGAATGGACACGCCATCTATCCGCGTATCGAGGCGCTGCTGGAGACACCCAGCGTCTGGGACAGCGCCGACGGTCCCATGGTGTCCGTCGGCATTGGCGGCGTGGACAAGATGCTCGGCGGCGGCGTCGATACGCATTCGGTGACAGTGGTGCTCGGGCCTTCCGGGTCGGGCAAAACCACGGCCGGTCTTCAGTTCCTGACCGGCGGTCCCGCCAATGAACGGGCGATGCTGTTCGGGTTTCACGAGAATCCGATGGCGCTGCGGATCAAGGCCGACAGCCTCAAGCTGCCGCTGAAATCGCGGGCCGACAAGGTCACGCTGATGTGGCGCCCGCAGACAGAAGCGGTGCTCGACGAGGTCGCAACCGAGCTGCTCTCGACCATCAGGCAGAACGGCGTGCGCCGTCTGGTGATCGATGGCATCGAAGGCTTCTCGAAGCTCACGGACGAAAAGGAGCGCATCGGCTCTTTTTTGTCGGCGCTGTGCAACGAGTTGCGCGCACTCGGTGTTACCACGCTGGCGACGGCAGAAACCGATCACGCTGGCATGACACCCGGGCAGCCGCTCAAGGGCGTCAACCAGACGGGTCTCTCCGCGGTTGCCGAGAACATCATCGCGCTGCATCTCGCAGCCCTGCGCTCGGAAAACCATCGTCTGATGACCATTCTGAAATCGCGTGACCGCCGGACCGATATGCGCATGCGCCGCTTTGAAATTCTCGACGGCGGCATCGTTCTTGATGCCGATTTCCAGAGTGCGGAGCGCATCCTCAGGGACATTTCTAGTCAGGGACCTGCACCAACTCCATCGACGGATCTTAAGTTGACTGGAGAATAGCAGTGCGAACTGTCCTGATTGTCGAGGACGAATGGGCGATCGCTGACTGGCTCGAAGTCCTGTTGAGCGAATATGCCTTCAATGTCCTCGTGGCCGGCAATGGCCGTGAGGCGCTCGACATTCTGCATCGGGACACGCCCGATCTCGTGCTAACCGATTTCATGATGCCGTTCCTCGACGGAGCGGGCCTGATCGCAGCGATGGGGCAGGACGAGCGGCTGAGCGGAATTCCGGTGGTCGTCATGACCTCGTTGCTGGAGCATGTCGTTCGCGACCGGGCAGGGCGTTTTCGCGCCTATCTACGCAAGCCGTTTCGCGAGGCCGATCTGATGAAGATCATCAGTGAGATATTCCCGGGCGAGGCCTGAGCCTCTTTTGGCAGATCGTGCTGCATCGCACTGCAGCGTGAAGCCGTTACGTCCTTGCGCCAAAGGCCTTTGCGGCGACACAACGTGACAAGTCTACCGGCCGCATTCATCACGAAATTGCGTTCTTTGGACGCGGGGCTCCATTGCCCAGAATTGTGGTGCGCCCCGTTCAAAATCCAACATAGACTGTTTCTAAGGGAGTCGAACGACCCCAGATAATAGGCGCGAGCAGGCCGGACGACGCAGTCCGGGGCGATAGCCCCGGGCGACAGCTCAGAGGCCGCAGTGACGAGGGTGGGAATGGGAATTAATCAAGGCGCGATCAGTCTCGATCAGAAATACACCCAGGGCTCCGGCCACATCTTCCTGACCGGCATTCAGGCGCTGGTGCGACTGCCGATGGCGCAGGTCCGCAGGGACCGCGCGGCGGGTCTGAACACCGCAGCCTTTGTTACCGGCTATCGCGGCTCGCCGCTCGGCGGCTACGACCAGCAGCTCGTGGCGGCGCGGAAACATCTCGATCAATACGGCGTCAAATTCCAGCCCGGCGTCAACGAAGATCTCGCAGCCACCGCGATTTGGGGCACCCAGCAGCTCAATCTCTCGCCCGGCGCCGAATATGATGGCGTGGTCGGCATCTGGTACGGCAAGGGCCCTGGCGTCGATCGCTGCGGCGACGTCTTCCGCCACGGCAATGCCGCCGGCTCCGCGAAATTCGGTGGCGTCCTCTGTCTCGCCGGCGACGACCACGGCGCCAAGTCCTCGACCGTTCCGCATCAGTCCGACCATGCGTTCATATCGGCGCTGATGCCCTATCTCTACCCGTCGTCGATCCACGAGATGATCGAGATGGGTCTGCTCGGTATCGCGATGTCGCGCTATTCCGGCTGCTGGGTTGGCATGAAGGTGATCACCGAGACCGTGGAGACCACGGCGGAGATCAACCTCAATGACGAGATGACGCCGTTCAATATTCCCACCGATTTCGAACTGCCGCCCGATGGTCTGAACCTGCGATGGCCCGACGATCGTTATGTACAAGATCGCCGCCTGCAGGACTACAAGGGCTTCGCGGCGATTGCCTTTGCCCGGGCCAACAATATCAACCGCGTTACCATGGACTCGCCGAACGCGCGCTTCGGCATCATGGCCTCCGGCAAGAGCTATGAGGACGTGCGCCAGGCACTGCGCGAGCTCGGCATTACCGAAGAGGTGGCCGCGAAGATTGGTCTGCGGCTGTACAAGATCGGCATGCCGTGGCCGCTGGAGCCGGAAGGCGTGCGCAAGTTCGCGGTGGGTCTCGATGAGATCTTCATCGTCGAGGAGCGTCGCGAGATCGTCGAGAACCAGGTCAAGCAGGAGCTGTTCAACTGGCGCGACGATGTGCGGCCACGCATCGTCGGCAAGATGGATTCCCACGATCATCGCTTCCTGCCATTCGCCGAAGAGCTGAGCGTCGCCAAGGTCGCGACCTCGCTGGTGGATCGCCTGCTGGCGATGGAGATCGATCCGGAGATCGCCGCACTGCTGCGTGCCAAGGCCGATTGGTTTCACGGCCGCGAGGCATCGCAGGTCCAGAACGTCGTGCCGATCACGCGCACGCCGTATTTCTGTTCGGGCTGTCCGCACAATACCTCGACCAAGGTCCCGGAGGGCTCGCGCGCGCTGGCCGGCATCGGCTGCCACTTCATGTCGCTGTGGATGGACCGCTCCACCGAGACCTTCACCCATATGGGCGGTGAGGGCGTGCCATGGACCGGCATTGCGCCGTTCACCAAGGAGAAGCATATCTTCGCCAATCTCGGCGATGGCACATACTTCCATTCCGGCTCTCTGGCGATCCGTCAGTCGATCGCCTCCAAGGCCAACATCACCTACAAGATCCTCTACAACGATGCGGTGGCGATGACCGGTGGTCAGCACCATGACGGTGACCTGTCGCCGCAGAAGATCACGTTCCAGCTCCACAGCGAGGGCATCCGCGACATCTACCTCGTGTCCGAGAATCCCGATGCCTATCCCGCCAACACCATTGCGCCGGGCGTGAAGCTGGCGCATCGCGACGAACTCGACAACGTGATGAAGACGCTACGCGACGTGCCGGGCTGCTCGGCCATCGTGTTCGTGCAGACCTGCGCGGCCGAGAAGCGTCGCCGCCGCAAGAAGGGCATTCTGGAAGACCCGCAGCGCCGCGTGCTCATCAACCCGGCAGTCTGCGAAGGCTGCGGCGATTGCTCGGTGCAGTCGAACTGCATTTCGGTGGAGCCGCTGGAGACCGCACTAGGTCGCAAGCGCACCATCAATCAGTCGTCCTGCAACAAGGACTATTCGTGCCTCAAGGGCTTTTGCCCGTCCTTCGTCACGGTCGATGGCGGCAAGCTGAAGCGCAAGGCGCCGGTCGAACTCGGCGCCATCGGTATATTGCCGGAGCCGGCCACGCGGCCAACGCTCGACAAGCCCTATAATGTCGCCGTCGGCGGCGTCGGTGGCACCGGCGTGCTGACCATCGGTGCGCTGCTCGGCATGGCCGCGCATATCGAAGGCAAGGCCTCGATGATCCTCGACATGTCCGGCCTCGCGCAGAAGGGCGGCGCGGTGCTCAGCCATGTGCGTCTCGCCAACGACACCGGCGACGTCACCTGCTCGCGCATCGTCACCGGCACAGCGGATGTCCTGATCGCGGCCGATGAAGTGGTGGCCATTGCCAAGGATACGATCTCGCTCTGCGAGAGCTCGCGCACCACTGGCATCGTCAACACCCATCTCATTCCGATCGCGGATTTCGTGCGCAACCGCGACTTCAATTTCCAGTCCCGCAAGGTCAACAACGTGCTGGAAATGTCGCTGCGCAAGGAATCGACATTCCTCGATTTCACCAAGGCGGCCGAAGCGCTGCTTGGCGATTCCATCGCCACCAACATGATGATGATGGGCTTTGCCTATCAGCAGGGGCTGCTGCCGCTGCAGGCAGCGTCCATCGAGCAGGCCATCGAGCTCAACGGCGTCTCGATCAAGATGAACATGCTGGCGTTCCAGCTTGGCCGTCTTGCCGCCGCCGATCCGGCACGGCTCGCCAATATGCTCAAGGGCGCCGATGAGACCATCGCGCCAAAGACGCTGGATGAGATGAGCCTCGATGAGATCGTTGCCCATCGTAGCGGACTGCTCACCGACTATCAGAGTGCCAAGCTCGCCGAGCGCTACCAGGCGATGGTCGATCTGGTGCGCGAAGCCGCCATGCGCGGCGGCTATGACGATGAACTGCCGCGTGCGGTGGCGATCAACTATGCCAAGCTGCTCGCCTACAAGGACGAATATGAGGTCGCGCGGCTCTATACCGACGGCAAGTTTGAGAAGCAGCTGCGCGATCAGTTCGAGGGTGACATCAAGATCAGCTTCAATCTCGCGCCGCCGATGCTGCCGGGTACGGATGCGTCGGGGCGCCCGAAGAAGCGCGCCTTCGGCGCCTGGATGCTGCCGCTGTTTCGCATTCTGGCGAAGCTGCGCACCTTGCGCGGCACGCCGCTGGATGTGTTCGGCTACAGCGCCGACCGCAGACTGGAGCGCGATCTGATTGCGGGGTACGAGAAGGACGTCGCGACGGTGTTGAACCTGCTGTCGCCGCTCACGGTGGATACGGCCGTGCAGCTCCTCTCGTTGCCGGACAGCATTCGTGGCTACGGCCCGGTGAAGGAAGCCTCGGTGCAGGCCGCGAAGGTGCGTTACGCCGAACTCGCCAAGGACCTCGTCAATCCGCCGCCGGCGCCGCGCCAGATCGCAGCGGAGTAGGGGAAGCGATCGTAGGACGGGTAGAGCGTCTTCGTGAAACCCATCGCCTTTCGGAGCTTGTGTGGTTGATGGGTTTCGCTTAGGTGCGATGCGCCTGCCATCCTACGATCTCGCGTAACGCTCTCGGTCGTCATGGCCGGACTTGTTCCGGCCATCCACGTCTTCCTTTGTTCGCCAAGACGTGGATACCCGGCATGCGCCGGGCATGACGACGTTTGGTTTGGGCGTTCGCGCGTCACGTTATTTCAGATTCAAATGTCAAACAGCCACTGCTCTTCAGACATGCGTCATCACCCCTGTTGTTTGCGGCGCGGGGGCGCCGTCGTCTGTCGCATTCCCACCCTCTTGTGAGAGGGCGTGCGGAACGCCGGGTGCCCGTTGCACCCTTGGGCCTGATGCGAATGCGGTCTTCCGCAATCTAGAGTGCATCAGGACTTTCGGAGGCGCCGAGCAAGTGCCCGACGTTCCGCCTGCGGTGTTTTTTCGGTTGCTTGCACTTTGCCTCGACGAACGCTCCGATCGCGAATTAAAGTCCCAAGGCGATGGGAAGGGAGCCTCAAGCGAGTAAGCCGAACGCGTTTCGATTTGGTCGTCCGTCACACTGTCCAGGGGGTTATCCATCCGAAGGTCGGCCGTCTCCTTGCCAGTGGCAGTGCTGGCGCAGATCCGTCCTGCCCGAAGACAGACGTTCCCCCATGAACCGCGTGACGCCGCATCTCCGGCGTCCACCGCATCCCACCCCGCGAACGTGACGATCGCGCTCGCCCCTCTCGATGGGGCAGGACGAAAGGGAATATAAACCTGACGGGGATGTTGTCAACGGGAGATAGGAAAAAATGTTTGGGGTGCGTTCAGCCCGAGTCCATCCCACACTCGTCATTCCGGGGCGCGGCCGGCACTTGCCGGACGCGAACCCGGAATCTCGGCATGGGAGTCTCTAGTCAGTGCAAAACACTCTGGGATTCCGGGTTCGCACTTCAGCGGCTTAGCCGCTTTCGTGCGCCCCGGAATGACGAGTCAGGACGAAAGCCTCACACCCCGATATTGTCGATCAGCCGCGTCTTGCCGATTCTCGCGGCCACCAGCAGGCGCACCGGGCCATCCTTCATCGAGGTGACCGGCGCCAGTGACTCCGCATGGCGCGCTTCGAAGTAGTCGAGTGCGAAGCCTGCCGCGGTGATCATCGCGGCGCCACCGGCCATGGCGGCTTCAAGGTCATCGCCTGCCTTCAGGCGCTTGGCGGTTTCCTTCATCGCCTTGTAAAGCACCGGCGCCGTGGCGCGGTCTTCCGGCGAGAGATAGACGTTACGCGACGACATCGCGAGACCGTCGCGCTCGCGCACCGTGGTTGCGCCGGTCACCTTGACGCCGAGATCGAGATCCCGCGCCATGCGCGTCACGACCTTGAGCTGCTGGTAGTCCTTCTCGCCGAAGAACGCCATGTCCGGTCGCACCTGCGTGAACAGCTTGCCGACGACTGTCGCGACGCCGCCGAAGAAATGCGGGCGGAAGCGATCTTCGAGATCGGCGGTGGCCGGGCCTCCGGTGGTGATCTTCGTCGCGAAGCCTTCCGGATACATGATCTTGGCGTCGGGATTCCAGATCAGGTCGACGCCGGCTTCGGTGAGTTTGGCGACGTCGCTCTTCCAGGTGCGCGGATAGGAGCCGAAGTCCTCGGTCGGCGCGAATTGCGTTGGATTGACGAAAATCGACACCACGACCTTGCTGGTGCGGCGCTGGGCGAGGCGCACCAGGGAGACGTGGCCGTCATGCAGCGCTCCCATGGTCGGCACCAGGCCGATGGTCGCCTTGCGCGCGCGCAAGCCGTCGAGCGCCTTGCGGAGGGCGGGCAGGGTGCGGGCGACGATCGGGGTGCGGGGCATTGCGGCTCGTTCTTGTTGTTGGCGGCGGCGGGTGGGGGCGTGCGCGCCCTGCTTATCAAAGCTCGCGGGATCACCCAAGCCTCACGATACCGGGCTAGCGGGTGTCCTGATGCCGCAACCGGCCGCCGGGATTCATGATTAAGCGCGGCTGATCGCCCGCACAGCAGGATGCCCCTGTATTTAGCTTGACCCTTGCCACGCCTCGCGATTTGAAGATGATCGAAGGATCGCGCGATGTTGATGCAAACCACCCAGGGCCAGTCCGGCACGGCGCATGTGATCGTGCTCGGCAATGAGAAGGGCGGGTCGGGCAAATCGACCACTGCGCTTCATATTGCTGTGGCGCTGCTGAAGGCCGGTCAGCGTGTCGCGACCATCGATCTCGACAGTCGCCAGCAGAGCTTCACGCGCTATATCGCCAATCGCGCAGCCTGGGCGCAGAGCGCCGGACTTGCGCTGGAAGTGCCGACCCATAGCTGCGTCAAGCTTGGCGAGACGATGCAGATCGCCGACAACGAAGCCTTCGAACTCGATCAGTTCATGACCGCGGTGAGCGCGGTGGAACGTACCCACCATTTTATCGTCATCGATACGCCTGGCAGCGATACCTATTTGATGCGTCTGGCGCATTCGATGGCCGATACGCTGGTGACGCCGATCAATGACAGCTTTCTCGACTTCGACGTGCTCGGCGCCGTCGATGCTACAAGCTACAAGGTGACCGGCGAGAGCCACTATTCGAAGATGGCGCGTGAGGCGCGGCGCAAGCGCCGCCAGCACGATGGCTCCATCACCGACTGGATCGTGGTACGCAACCGGCTCTCGATGCTCGGCTCGCACAACAAGATGCTGGTCGCCGGCGTCCTCGATCAACTTTCGCTGCAGCTCGGTTTCCGCGCCATCGACGGTCTCGCCGAGCGCGTGATGTATCGTGAGTTCTTCCCGCGTGGCCTGACGGCGCTCGACGATCTCAACGAAGCTACGCTCGGGCGACGCCCGAGCATGGGCCATGTCACGGCGCGCGAGGAAGTCATCGAACTGCTGCGCAAGTTGAAGCTGCCGCTCGATGAGCGTGGCCGTCGCCGCGCCGCCAACCGCGCCGAGTGGTTTGCCCAGGTCGACAAGCCGCTCGACGTTCACGACATCCTTGGCAACTGAGTCGCGTTCACGGTGCAAAGCCAGCGCTGCGCGTTCGGCAGGCTATGAACGATCCCGCACTCAACTTCACGCTGATACCACAGGTATCATTTTCTTTTACCGGGGAACGAGTCACCCGTTCGACAGTTGATTTGTCGTTGAAAACAGGACGTTTTTGAAATTCCGATCCCTTGCGAAACTTGTTCAAAATCGCTCAATTCGACCATGGCTTTCTTTAGCAACTGCACAAGAAACGGGTGCGTCGCACAATAACATGGCTCGGAATTCACAATATTTAGCCTTTCTGTCACCGGGCTGTGACATATATGCTGTTGAAGCAGCCGCTTGAGGCCATTCCGGCCCATAAGTGCTGTAGCCGGCTGAGACCTATCTCTAGCTGGCCGATCAGGGACGAACATGAAACGCGGACTTCTCATTCTGCTTTCGGTTTGCGTGCTGACCACCGCCGCGTACTTCACCGCGTCGAAGTGGGCCATTCGGCATGAGACGCTGACGTTCTTCGACGCGTCGCGTAATCGTCCTGTGCAGGTCGACATCGCCGTTCGCCGCGACAAGGAAATGCAGGCCAATGCCGGCATGATCACTCTGCCAGTCGCGGTCCTCAATCACGGTAACACCGTCAAGTTCACCGAATACTCGTTTCTTGCGAACGTGTTTGCGGCGCGCGGCTATATGGCCGTCAGCATCCAGCACGATCTCGATACCGACGCTCCGCTCGTGACCAAGGTTGGCGAGCTCTATGTCGGCCGTCTGCCGGTCTATGAGCGTGGCGTGCAGAACATCAAATACGCGGTGAAAGAGCTGAAGAAGATTCAGCCGAACTCCGACTACGATCATCTGACGCTGGTTGGCCATTCCAACGGCGGCGACATCTCGATGTTCTACGCCAAGGAATTCCCGGATGACGTCAAGAAGGTCGTGACGCTGGATAACCTGCGCGTGCCGTTCATGACCGATGGCAAATTCAAGATCCTGTCGTTCCGTTCGCACGATACGGTGTTCAAGCCGGATCCCGGTGTCGTGCCGGATGACGAGATCTGCGAGAAGGCCGGTATCACGGTCGTCAACACCGGCGCGCAGCACACCGACATGAGCGATCGCGGTCCGGAAACCTTGAAGACCAAGATTCAGGGGCTGCTCGACAAGTTCCTTGACGACGACAGCAAGCTGTCGCCGGTCACCGGCAAGCCGAAGATCATCGAGCAGCCTGCGCAGCAGAGCAATGCGGCTGACCCGAACAAGATCGCGCAGTATACGCCGAGCGTGAATTGAGTCCTTTGCTGCGCGGTTGACCGCGCCGCCTATGCTCGCCACATGAAGCTTGCAGCAAACGCGAGTTGCCATGGCCAGCGATCCCACCATTCCCACATCAAAGACCGATACGCTGACCCAACCGTCGGCATCGGCCGACATCGCAGCATTTGTAGCGAAGGCGAGAGCCATGGCGCCGCATGCAGCGGGCGGGCGCGGGCGGCTGGTGTTTGCACTCGATGCCACCATGAGCCGGCAGCCGACCTGGGATATGGCCTGCACGCTGCAGGCCGACATGTTTCGCGAAGCCGCATCGATCGGCAGTCTCGATATCCGTCTCGTCTATTTCCGTGGTCTCAGCGAGTGCCGCGCGACCGGCTGGATTTCGGACACCGCGCAACTGGCGCGGCTGATGGGCAAGATCGCTTGCCAGGGCGGTCAGACCCAGATCGGCAAGGTGCTGTCGGAGACGCGGCGCGAGGCGGTGGCCTCAGGCGTGCGTGCATTGGTGTTCGTGGGCGACGCCATGGAGGAGTCCGTTGACGAGCTCTGTGCACGTGCCGGCGAGCTCGGCCTGCTGAAAGTACCGGTCTTCATGTTCCAGGAAGGGCAAGACCCGGCGGCCGAACAGGCGTTTCGCGAGATTGCCCGACTGACCGGCGGCGCCTGGTGCCGGTTCGATCCGGGAGCCGCAGCGCAGCTTCGCGAATTGCTGCGCGCGGTAGCCGCCTATGCCGCGGGCGGACGGGAGGCGCTAACGCGGCTGGCGTCGTCGGCGCCGGGTGCGGCAAAGCTGCTCGGCCAGATGCGATAAACGGTCTGCAAAACCGTTTCGCGGATCGCGGCAACCGACTATCTATCCCTCATGCCTACTTTGATCGCCGGCGCGCTCGCCGTTTTCGTGCTCTACATGCTGCTGCAGATGTTTCGCTCGGCCAACCCGGCGCTGCTGGCGCGCGGCATCAAACTGGCTGGTGGCGTGCTGGCGCTGGCCGTAGCGGCGTTCACGGGGATCAAGGGCGAGCTGGCCGTGGCGATCCCGCTCGGAATCTTCGGGGCGGGTCTGCTGGGCTGGGCGCCGTTCGGCACCGCGGGCTTTAGCAATATCGGCGGCATGTTTGGGGGCGGGACCAAATCGTCCGGCCAGACCTCGCAGGTCCGCTCGGCATTTCTCGACATGACCCTCGATCATGACAGTGGCCAGCTCAGCGGACGGATCGTCGCTGGCCCCTATGCCGGTCAGTCGCTCGATGCATTCGACCTGCCGCAACTGGCGGCGATGATGGCCGGCTTCGACGCGGAGAGCGTGGCGCTACTTGAAAGTTATCTTGACCGCCGGTTTCCCGCCTGGCGTCAGAACGCGCAGGGCGATACGGCAGGGCGGCACGACCGCCCGGCGTCGAGCAGTAAAATGACGGAAGAGGAGGCTTATCAGATCCTTGGCGTGAAGCCGGGTGCGACCCGCGACGAGATCAGCCGCGCGCACCGATCCCTCATGAAGAAACTGCATCCCGACCAGGGGGGCTCGACGTACCTGGCGGCCCGAGTCAACGAGGCCAAGGACACTCTGCTTCGCACGCATCGCAGCTAACTCCAGCACGCTTTTACGCTACAACTGCGAGCAGCTTCCGTTTCTCTGAGAACGCCCCATCGCCCACCGTTGCCCGGCGTGGTCGATCAATCCCCGTCTGTATTTTGTAGCGGCTAAGTCTTGACGAGAAGTTGTCGCCACGGGGATTTATGGTGACCAAAAGCAAAATGGCCGGGACAATGTCCCGGCCATTTGCGTATCCGACGGTATCAGTCGATCAGTTCTTGATGGTGATGCAGGAAATCTCGGAACGCTTCAGCGTCTTGCAGACGGCTTCGGCTTTTTCGCGGTCGAGGCCGGCGAAGCGGGCGCGGTAGAGTTTCCTGTCGCCCTTGCCGACGACGGCTTCAGTGAACGGGTCGGCCTTGCCGAGCAGGCCGCGGGCCTGTTCACGCGCGGCGTCGAGGCGGATCCGTGCTTCGCTCTCGCTCTCGAGGGCACCGACCTGAATGATCCAGCCGGTGTGGATCGCGGCGGGTTTGATAGCGCCGCCCTGTTGTACCGTCTGCGGAGCGGGAGCCTGAGGGGCTGGCACGTTACGCGGGGCAGGGTCGGCATAGGCCATCTGGGTGCCGCCCTGAGCGCTTCCCTGGGCCGGCAAGACGCCGAGAAGCCCATTGCCGGTCCCGAAGCCCGCCGGCTGACGCGGCATCTCCGAGCGGGCATAGAGCGAATTGGTGGTCTCGGGCGAGCGGGCGGTGGGCTCAGAGCGCGCCGTGATGGCATTCGTGGCGGCGGGAGGGGCGGGCTGCTCGCCGCCGGCGGAGGCCAGCTTGTACTGACCGGACTTGACCTGAACGGTACGGACCCGAACCGGCTTCATCGGCTCTGACGAGCCTGGAATGGTCGAGATGGGCTCGGACTGGATGACGCCGCTGTTGAGCGGGCCGGGCTCGGGCTTGCGGGGCTGCGGCATCGGCGCTGCCGGGGGCAGCGCTGCGGTGGCGGCGGCGAAGACCGACGGGCGCGCCGCTGGCGCAGCGGGACGAGCCGGGGGCTCGGAGAGCGGTTCAGCGGCCACCGGCGTTGCAGCAGCCACCTGAATGGCGCCGTTGACCTGTTTGGTGTCGATCGGACGCGCCTGAGCCTCGGCTTCGGCGACCTCGGTTGCGGATTCGGACGGATTGCGCTCGGTGATCGCGGCCACGGTGCGGCGGGTGGCGCCCTTGTCCAGGTTCTCGGCAAGCAGGTTGCGCATGGCGGCGTCACGGGCGCCGCCGCTGCGGCCGCCAAGCACGACGCCGACCAGATGGCGGTTGCCGCGCTTCATCGACGAGACGAGGTTGAAGCCGGAGGCGCGGGTGTAGCCGGTCTTGATGCCGTCGACGCCTTCGACACTGCCGATCAGGCGGTTGTGGTTGCGGATGTTGCGGCCGCGATAATTGAAGGAGGCGGTGGCAAAGTAGCGGTAGTAACGCGGGAAGCGATCCTGGATAGCGCGGCCAAGCACCGACTGGTCGCGTGCGGTGGTCACCTGCGCATCGTCAGGGAGGCCGGAGGCATTGCGATACACCGTGCGGCTCATGCCGAGCGCGCGGGCCTTCTTGGTCATCAGCTTGGCGAAATCGTCTTCGTCGCCGGCAATGGCCTCGGCGATGACAACGGCGGCGTCGTTGGCGGAGCGGGTCACCAGGGCCTTGATCGCGTCCTCCACGCGCAGCGTCTGACCAGGGCGCAGGCCCAGTTTGGTCGGAGCCTGCACGGAGGCGTGCTGGGAGACGTCCATTTCGCTGTCCAGCGTGAGCTTGCCGGATTCCAGCTTCTCGAACAGCATGTACAGCGTCATGATCTTGGTCAGCGACGCCGGATGGCGCGAACCGTCGGGATTGTTGGACGAGAGAACCGCACCGGAATTGCCATCGACGATGATCGACGAGAAAGCGGGATTGTAGCTGGAGACGCGCGCGACGTGGCTTCGCGATTTATGTCGGCGGCGGGCATCCGCACTGTCAGTCGTAAAGATGACCGCGATGCTGAGAGTTGCCAGCCCAAGAGCGCACACCCGCAAGGTGCGCGACGAAGCAAACGTTGTGCGAAGCATGGACTTCCCCGTCAGATCAGTCTCATTCCCCGGATCGTGAGGCTAAATTATGCCCAACAACCGGGGATGTGTCTCAGTTTTAAGCGTCAGCCTGAGCGGTTCTCTCGGCGGGATGGCAGAAGCATACGCGGCCATTCTGGCTAAGAGTATGTACTCATGCAGTTTTTGGGCTTTTTGGCCCCAACGCACCAATGCAAGAAATCAGGGTAGGTCCGGCGAGTTTCCAAAAGGTTAAGCAACCCTTGCCAGTTACCCGTGCATTTATTGCCAATGGTAAAAATTGTGCATCGCACAGGATTCTTGACGTCATTGTGCACCGCACGATAGATGGGCAGGTCAGATCAGACCGGGGTCCACCCGGCCGCGGCTGACCCGTCCAATCCGGGAAAGGATTTGCAGTGATCAAGGTCGAAGACATCCAGCAGTACGGCAAGGAGCAGTTCGAGAGTGCAGTCGCATCGGCGGCCACGCTTCAGAACGGTGCACAGGCTATCGCTGTCGCGGTTGGCGACTACACCAAGAAGTCGTTCGAGGACGGCAATGCGTTCGTGACCAAGCTGTCCGGCGTGCAGTCGCTCGACAAGGTGCTCGAAGTGCAGACCGAATACGCCAAGTCGGCCTATGAATCCTTCGTCGCTGAATCGCACAAGATCAGCGAACTCTATGTCGATCTCGCCAAGCAGGCCTACAAGCCGTTCGAAGGCTTCGTCGCCAAAATGACCCCGGCGCGCTAAGCGATACGGTTTTGAAATCAAAACGCCCGGCCTGATGGCCGGGCGTTTTTGTTTGAAGGTACGCTCTGCATTTTAGCTGGCGTGTTACTTCGAGACGCGGAGCTTATTCAGAGAGTTGCCGATGGCGGTGAATGCGCTCGCAATGCCGCTGGCTGTACTGGTCGGGTAGAAGGAGCCGCTGTCAGCGCAGTATTTGAGCACGGCCGATTCAGGGTCACCATCGGTATTGACCTGGATGGTGTAGATGACGGTCTGCTGCTTGCCATTCACCGGGGCCTTGATGTTTGCACATAGCAGCTTCTGGCGGTCATCGACGTCGGGCGAGTACGAACTGCCGTTGCCATACCAGCGATCGATGGTGTTCATGCCGTCCGACAACAGGATGATGGCGTCGGTGTATTTGTAGTTAGTGTCCTTGACCGGTGCGGGAAACGGATCGCTACCGATTTGCAAGGTGCGCCAGGCCCAGGCCATGCCGATCGGCTGGTTGGTGCCGCCATTTGGCGACAGGGCGTCGATCTTGTCTTTCAGCGTCTTAACATTGCTGGCACCATAGGCCGTTGTCATCCCCAGAATGGCTGCGGGGCATGCATTGTACTGGTTGGCTGGATAGCGTGCCGTGCCTGTCGGGGCTTCGTTGGTGGTGTCGTAAGGCTGATCACGGTCAGTGACGCAGCCATTCCAGCCGTTATGGCTCGCCGGTTGCCAGCTCCAATTGCCGTTTTTTGAAACCCAGTTTCCATTGGCGGTGTCCCAGTCATCCCATTTGAGCCAGGTCGCGTTCTTGTTCGACGCGCCGACATTGACCATCTGCGCGAACGGGATAATCGAAATATAGAGGTCCTCGGTCATGCGCGAATTGGCGCTCAGAGTATCGATCAGGCTCTTTGCGGCGTCTTGCATCGCCTTCATCTTGCCGTCGTCCTTCATCGAGCCGGTGACGTCGAGCGCCATGGCGACGCGCATGCGCGTCGAGCCCCAGGTCGTGGTCGAGCCGCTGCTGATCCCCATCTGCGGGAAGCCGACCATCTTCATGAAATCGGTTGCAACGGTACCCGTGCCGTTGACCGTGACGGTGGAGCCATCCTTGGTATTGGTCGTGTAGCTCGCTGTCACCGTGATCTGGCCGGCATTCGTATTGGTGTACAGCGCGTTGAAATAGGCGGTCGCCTTCGAGGTGACATCGGCTGCCGACATGGTCGGATTGGCGGACAGGTCCTTCGAGACCATCAAGGCTGCAGAGTCGAGCGCGACTTGCATCGCCGAGCGGGCGGCGTTGGTCCGGGAGTAGTCGACGGCGGCGCCCACGAAGCCGAGCAGGGGCACCAGAGCGACGGCGAAGGTCATTGCGATATTGCCGCCGTCGTGGCGTGCAAATCGGGATGCGAGGCGCTTTGCCTGGCTCGACACGGACTGAATAAACATTGTCACCGCCAATGGTAGGTTTCTGGCGGTCATGTCGGCGGCTGCGGCTAAACAGGTGGTAAAGGTGTCCTCAGAAAATAGGTAAAAGGCCGACTATTGGTGTGCCGCTGCGCCAGCGTCCGGTATTATCGTGAACGACGGTTAAATGGCTGGTTGGCGGATCCGGTCAAATCGAGCACGATCGGTTAACCCTGACCGAACCGGAGGCCATCAGGCGGGGTGCGCGGCGAGCCATTCCAGGTGCTTGCAGTGTGCTTGCGAGAACGGCCACAGGAACCCATATTGGCTCCATCGGTCCTGTAACGGACAGCGTCGCACCCATGCGGCGACCCGGGGCGCCTCTGTGCCCGAGGCGTCCGGCAGCACGTCGTGGCTGGGGACGCTGTCAATTCGGGGCTGGCCAATATCGGCTAGGGACTTTTATACAGGCGCTATGTTCCAGAAACCTTCGAAATTCATGCCTGACGGCATCCTGATGCCTGTGGCCGGCGCCCTCGACGATCGCCGCCGGCGGCCGCGTGGCATGGCAGAGGACGACAACCGGTCCAATGCGCCCGGTGGACCGGCCACCTCGGTCATCACTAAGGTCAAACCCAAGACCAAGCGTCCCAACCTCTATCGCGTGCTGATCCTCAACGACGATTACACGCCGATGGAATTCGTCGTCCATGTGCTGGAAAAGTTCTTCCAGAAGGACGCCGAGGCGGCGACGCAGATCATGCTCCACGTTCATCATCACGGGATCGGGGAATGCGGCGTTTTCACCTATGAGATCGCCGAAACCAAAGTGACGCAGGTGATGGATTTTGCGCGCAAGCACCAGCACCCTTTGCAATGCGTGATGGAAAAGAAGTAGCCTCGCGTGAATTCCCGGAAACTGGGAACAGGTCTTGCATTGAACTGATGTGAGTCGAACGCGGTCGTTCGGCTGCGTCAACAGCGCATGTGACAATGCGCTGGAATGAACAGACGTGCTCTGCGGACGCGTCACAACAAGCAGCGGGAACCAGCCTTTCACCACGATCAGACATCACTATATGTGAGAAAGGTTCTTGTTGCCTGACCCGGCAACGACGATCATGATGGTGGGGGCCAACGAGGACGCGGAATGCCAACTTTTTCTCAAAGCCTTGAACAATCGCTGCATCGGGCGCTCTCGATTGCGAACGAGCGGCACCACCAATATGCGACGCTGGAGCATCTCCTGCTGTCGCTGGTGGATGACAGCGACGCAGCGGCAGTGATGCGGGCGTGCAGCGTCGATCTCGACAAGCTGCGCGGAAGCCTTGTCAATTATCTCGAAACCGAATTCGAAAACCTGGTGACGGATGGTGCAGATGACGCCAAGCCGACCGCCGGTTTCCAGCGCGTGATCCAGCGCGCCGTCATTCATGTGCAGTCGTCGGGTCGCGAAGAAGTGACCGGCGCCAATGTGCTGATCGCGATCTTCGCAGAGCGCGAAAGCCATGCCGCGTATTTCCTGCAGGAGCAGGACATGACGCGTTACGACGCGGTGAATTACATCAGCCACGGCATTGCCAAGCGGCCGGGCGTTTCCGAGGCGCGGCCGGTGCGCGGCGTTGACGAGGAGACCGAGACCAAAAACGGCGACGACGCCAAGAAGAAGGGTGAGGCGCTCGATACCTATTGCGTCAATCTCAACAAGAAGGCGCGTGACGGCAAGATCGATCCGGTGATCGGGCGCACGGCCGAGATCAACCGTGCGATCCAGGTCCTGTGCCGCCGTCAGAAGAACAATCCGCTGTTCGTCGGCGAAGCCGGCGTCGGCAAGACAGCGATCGCCGAAGGTCTGGCCAAGCGCATCGTGGACAGTGATGTGCCGGAAGTGCTGTCGGCGGCCACCGTGTTCTCGCTGGATATGGGTACGTTGCTGGCCGGCACGCGCTATCGCGGTGACTTCGAGGAACGCCTGAAGCAGGTGCTCAAGGAACTTGAGGCGCATCCGAATGCGATCCTGTTCATCGACGAAATCCACACGGTGATCGGCGCCGGCGCCACCTCGGGCGGCGCGATGGATGCCTCGAATCTACTCAAGCCTGCGCTGGCTTCGGGTGCGATCCGCTGCATGGGCTCGACCACCTACAAGGAATATCGCCAGCACTTCGAGAAGGACCGTGCTCTGGTGCGCCGGTTCCAGAAGATCGACGTCAACGAACCCACCGTTGAAGACGCGATCTCGATCCTGAAGGGGCTCAAGCCGTATTTCGAGGATTACCACAAGCTCAAATACACCAACGAGGCCATCGAGGCTGCGGTGCAGCTGTCGTCGCGCTACATCCACGACCGCAAGCTGCCGGACAAGGCGATCGACGTGATCGACGAGTCGGGTGCGGCGCAGATGCTGGTGGCCGAGAGCAAGCGCAAGAAGACAATCGGCATCAAGGAAATCGAGACCACGATCGCGACCATGGCGCGGATCCCGCCCAAGAGCGTGTCGAAGGACGATGCCGAGGTGCTGCGGCATCTTGAGTCGACTTTGAAGCGCGTGGTGTTCGGCCAGGACAAGGCGATCGAAGCCTTGGCGGCATCGATCAAGCTGGCGCGTGCCGGCTTGCGCGAGCCGGAGAAGCCGATTGGCAGCTACCTGTTCTCGGGCCCCACCGGCGTCGGCAAGACCGAAGTGGCGAAGCAGCTGGCGTCGTCGCTGGGTGTCGAGCTCATTCGGTTCGACATGTCCGAATATATGGAGCGGCACACCGTGTCGCGCCTGATCGGCGCGCCTCCCGGCTATGTCGGCTTCGATCAGGGTGGTCTGCTCACCGATGGCGTGGACCAGCATCCGCATTGCGTGGTGCTGCTCGACGAAATCGAGAAGGCGCATCCGGATCTGTACAATGTGCTGCTGCAGGTGATGGATCACGGCCGGCTGACCGACCATAACGGCAAGCAGGTCTCGTTCCGCAACGTGATCCTGATCATGACAACCAATGCCGGCGCCGCCGACATGGCACGTGCGGCCTTCGGCTTCACCCGCGGCAAGCGGGAAGGCGAGGATCAGGAGGCGATCAACCGGCAGTTCGCGCCGGAATTCCGCAACCGTCTCGATGCGGTCGTGTCCTTCGCACATCTGAATTCGGATGTGATCGGCATGGTGGTGGAGAAGTTCGTGCTGCAGCTGGAAGCCCAGCTTGCAGACCGCGACGTCACCATCGAACTGTCCGATCCCGCCAAGGCCTGGCTGATCCAGCACGGCTATGACGAGCAGATGGGTGCGCGCCCGATGGGCCGCGTGATCCAGGAGCACATCAAGAAGCCGCTGGCCGACGAACTGCTGTTCGGCAAGCTCAAGAATGGCGGCCATGTCCGCGTCATCCTGAAGAAGGACGAGGCGGTGCTCGGTGTCGAGCAGGAAAGCATCGGCTTCGAATTCGTCGACGGTCCCGTGACGCCGAAGCCGGAGAAGCTGCCGGCGAAGCGCGGCGCGGCGAAGAAGCCGAAGTCGGGCAAGGGTTCGGGTTCAGCCAAGGGGCCGCTGGAGAAGGCGTAAGCTCTCGCCCGTTTGAACACATGAAAACGGCCGGTGAGAGATCACCGGCCGTTTTTGTTTTGGGGGATACGCTCTCTGTCCTCATGGTGAGGAGGCGCCTCTTCGGCGCCGTCTCGAACCATGAATGCATATGCACCCATCCTTCGAGACGCGCGCAAGCGCGCTCCTCAGGATGAGGGCTGAGTTTGCGGTTTTGTTATTTGGCCAAACGCCTTACTGCCCCAGCAGTTTCTGAATCTGCTTTTGCAATTCGCGCTTTTTCTTCTCGCTCTTGCGCAACCGCTCTTCGATGTCGGAGCTTTCCTTGCTCTCCACCGGCGGATCGGTGAAGGCGACGCCGACGATGTTGTCGCGCCACCAGACGATCCTGGCGAGGAACGAACGGCCCTTTCGCGCGATGTTGAGCGTCAGCTCATCCTTTGGTAGTCGCGCGCCGCTTCCAAATTCGATGCGGGCGCCGTCTTCGGAAATGTCGCGCACGACACATTCCTTGGCCTTCTGGTCCTTGGACGCGACGGCACCGTAGATCACCTTGTCTCTGACGTTCTTGCGCCGCTCGTCCATGTCCTGAGGCCCCCTGAGGTTACAGGCGGGGACTGTACGCAGTTCCATCCGGCGGGGAAGGCTCTCGCGCGGATTGAGCGGATTTAACGTAAACCAAAGTTAAGGGCGATCGCCGAAAGACGGGGTGATCGGCCTCAGGACGGGCTCAGGCCGCCGTCTCGCGCAATCCCCGGGCAATGTCCTTCTGCTTGTCGAATTCGGCCCGGCGGCGCGCCAGTTCCTCGGCGCTGAGCAGGGCAACATTGTTGTAGTCGCGCTTCCAGACCGCGTCCCTGGCCCAGCGCTGCGGCGACTGCAGGGTGGTCTGCGGACCCACGGCGGATTCCAGCAGGCGCAGCGCCAATTCCAGGGTTTGCGCCTGCGAGGCCTTGTCATGCGGCTTGCCGGCGGAATTGCCCAGGGGGAAGTCGCTGAACAGAAAACGGGGCACGGCAGCGTGTTCGACAATGTCCTTGGCGCAGCCCGTTACCACGGTGGCAATGCCATTGGCCTCCAGCTCGCGGGCGACGAGACTGATGGTCTGGTGGCAGACCGGGCAATTCGGCACCAGGACGGCGACATCGACACCATCGGCTTTGGCGCGCTTGACGATCTCCGGCGCGTCGGTCTCAAGGGTCACGCGATGGCTGCGATTGGTCGGCGCGCCATAGAAGCGCGGCGCGACACTGCCGATGCGGCCGGATGCGGCGAGTGCGCGCAGCGCGGGCAGCGGAAACCAGGTGCCGCTGTCGTCTGCCCTCGTGTGCACGCGATCATAGGCGATGTGCGAGATGCGGAGGTCATGATCGACCGACGTATCGCCGTCATAGACCTGATAGAACTTGGCGCCGCCGTTATAGAGCGCGCCCGGACCCTGATCGCCCTTGGCGGGATCGAAGGGGGCTGCGGTGGTGACGATGGCGACGCGCGACTGCGCCAGCGGCTTCTTCAGCGGCTGGAACGGCGCGTCGACGTGGTGGGCCCAGCGATAGGGAACGTCATAGCCGATCGCCTGATAATAGGCGCGGGTGCGGGCCATATACTGGATTGGAACATCGTCGTCGCTGGCAAAGCCGGATGTGTCGTCGCGCGTCTCGGCCATTGTTTGCACTCCCGCTTTTGCCGTCTTTCATTCATAGCTAGCTGCTGGGGTCCCGCTGTCAAGGCGCGGGGAATCCGCGCGGGATCAGGCATGGCGTTCGGAAGCATCATCGGCCGGATAATTTGCCTCGCGGCGCTGTTGCTTGCGCCGGTCGCGGGCGTGCGCGCCGAAGAGCTGCCGGTCAGCGAATTGGCGAAGCCCGGCGCGGACCGGATGATGCCGATGGCGGCGCCGTCGAAGCCAAATCTGGCACGTGACAGTGACGCACGCGAGTCGATGTGTCTGATGATCGAGTCCGCAGCGCGGGCCAACGACCTGCCGCTGGAATTCTTTGCCCGTGTGATCTGGCAGGAGAGCCGGTTTCAGCCCGATGCCGTGGGTCCCGTGACGCGCAATGGCCAGCGCGCGCAGGGCATCGCACAATTCATGCCGGGCACGGCCAATGAACGGCGGCTGCTCGATCCGTTCGATCCGGTGCAGGCGCTGCCGAAATCGGCGGAATTTCTCAGCGAGCTGCGTAACCAGTTCGGCAATCTCGGCCTCGCGGCTGCGGCCTATAATGCAGGACCACGCCGCGTGCAGGACTGGCTCGACGGCAAGGGATACATGCCCGGCGAGACCCGCAACTACGTCTCCGCCATTACGGGAGCGACGGTCGAGGACTGGCAGGCTGTGGGCCGCAACGGCAAGACGCCGCCGCGTGCCGCGACGTCGAGCTGCCGTGAATTGATGGCGCTGTTGCAGCGCGCGCCCAATCCCTTCGTCACGCAACTGGAAGCGCGTGTGAAGCTCGGCGAAGCACGGCCGTGGGGTGTGCAGCTGGCGGCAGGCTTCAATCGTGATCGTGCATTGATGTCCTATGCACGCGTGATGCTGCGCTTGCGCACGGTGGTCGGCGAACGCGATCCCAACCTGCTGAGTTCGCTGTTCCGAAGCCGTGGCACGCGAACCTTCTATCAGGTGAGGATCGGGACCGACACGCGTGACGAGGCCAACGATCTCTGCAGCAAGATCCGCCGGGCCGGGCAAGGCTGTTTGGTGCTGCGCAACGGCAGAGCGTGACTGCTGGCACCCCATGCATTGGCGCCTCTTGACGCCGGCGGCTTTCGGCAGCCTATGACAGGCCGGATCAACCAAGAAGAAACAAACCCACGTGTCGCTTCCTGCACTGGATTCACCGAGATGGCAGGGCAGTGCGGCGGCCTTTCTTTACGGCATGCGGTCGGTCACCACGACCATCCTGACGCCGGTACTGTTCGCGACCTATGTCGGCATCGGCGCGCTGGCCCATGACACGCATTTCAGCCTGTTCTGGGCGCTGGCGAGCACATTGTTCGTCTGGGCCGGCCCCGCACAGATTATTCTTCTCGTCGCGCTCGGCTCTGGCGCCACGGTCATTCAGGCGGCGCTCGCGGTCACCGTGAGTGCGATCCGTTTGTTTCCCATGGTGGTGTCGGTGCTGCCGATGCTGCGCATGCCGGAGACCAAAAAGCGGCAACTGATCCTGCCGTCGCATTTCATCGCCGTGACGCTGTGGGTGGAATGCTTCCGGCTGATGCCGCTGGTCCCACGCGAGCGACGCATCGCCTTCGTCAACGGCCTCGGTCTCGGACTTGTGTTGTCGTCGCTGACCGCGACCTTCATCGGCTATCACCTCGCGGCCAATCTGCCGCCGCTGTTCGGCGCGGCGATCCTGTTGCTGACGCCGTTGGCGTTTCTGCTGTCGACGGCGCGCAACTGCAAGCAGCTCGCCGATGTCGTGGCGCTCGTGCTCGGTCTCGCGCTGTTTCCTGTCGTGTCGCTCTTCAACACCGGCGTTGATATTCTGATCTCCGGCGTCTCGGCCGGGACGATCGCCTATGGCGTGCATCGCTGGAGGCGGCGATGAGCGACTTCATCGGCGACTGGCATGCGTTGCTCGTACTGCTGCTAGCGGGTTTCCTGCCCAATGAAGTCTGGCGCATGCTCGGCCTGTGGCTCGGCGGCGGTGTCGATGAAGAGTCCGAGAT
Source organism: Tardiphaga sp. 37S4 (assembly GCF_021044645.1). NCBI lineage: Bacteria > Pseudomonadati > Pseudomonadota > Alphaproteobacteria > Hyphomicrobiales > Nitrobacteraceae > Tardiphaga > Tardiphaga sp. 37S4. Next base: position 1,810,367 of record NZ_CP088008.1, read on the forward strand.
CCTGATCTGGGTGAGGGCGGTGGCCACTGCAATCCTAGCCGGTGTCATCGCGCAAATTCTTGTCGTGCCGCCCGGCGCGCTGGCGAGTATTCCACCGCCGTTGCGCTATGGCGCGGTGGCTGTCGGGCTCGTCGTCTTCGTCGCTTTCCGGCGCTCGATCTTTCTCGGCGTCGCATGCGGGGAGCTGGTGATGGTCACCGGCAAATACATCCTTGGTTGATAGACGACAGCGTCAGGCTGTATCGGCCTTGTATGACTGCGTGAACGCGATAGTCTCCGCTCAACTTAAAAATAGGGGTTGGGAGACGATATGAGATTGCGCGCAAGTTCTGCCTTGATAACCGGCATCGTCATCGTCGCGATGGGTTTTGCCGCGCCGCTCGCCCGTGCGGCGGAATATCCGACGCGTACGATCAAGCTCGTGGTGCCCTATGCAGCCGGCGGCCCGACCGACGTGCTCGCGCGTCTCGTGGCGGATTATCTCGGCCGCGACCTCAAGCAAACGACGATCGTCGAGAACAAGCCGGGCGCGCAGGGCGCCATCGCCGCCGAAATGGTGACGCGTGCAGAGCCCGATGGCTACACGCTGTTTGTCACGGCCGCGTCCATCATGGTGCTCAATCCGCTGCTCTACAAAAAGCTGTCCTACGATCCGCAGAAAGATCTGCGGATGCTGACGGTGGTGACCGATCTGCCCGTGGTGATGGAAGTGCATCCGTCCGTGCCGGCCAAGACGGTGAAGGAATTCGTGGCCTACGCGAAGGCCAATCCGGGCAAGCTGAATTTCGGTTCGGCCGGCACCGGCGGCACCATTCATCTCGCGGGTGAGATGTTCAAGCAGATCGCTGGCGTCGAGATGACCCATGTGCCGTACAAGGGTGCGGGACCGGCACTGACCGATCTCCTCTCCGGCAATATCCAGGTGATGTTCGATACGCTCTCCACCGCGCTACCGCCGGTGAAGGCCGGGTTACTGCGCCCGCTTGGCGTCAGTTCGAAAGAACGTAGTCCCGATCTGCCTGACGTGCCGACCGTCATCGAGAGCGGCTATCCTGACTATCAGGTCGGCGTCTGGTTCGGTCTGGCGGGGTCGTCGAAACTGCCGGATGATGTCGTGAAGACCGTGATGGCCAGCATGGACCGTGCCTTGAACGACACTACGTTCCGCGCATCGCTGGAAAAGATCGGCTTCCCGGTGCTGCGGCCGAAGACGGTCAGGGAGATCAACGAATTCGTTGACGAAGACCGGGCCCGGTGGTCGAAGGTGATCAAGGCGCAGGGTATCTCGCTGGATTAATCGACAGGATACAAGAGCGGTGACCAATGGTTCGTGAAAGTGAAATCCGCGCCGGCGAACTCGCCGTCGATGCACCGAAGCCGAACCATGCGGGTCTCGTCTATATCGGGCGCATCCGCACGCCCTGGACGTCGCGGATGGAAACGCCGCGGCAGGGCCGCCATGACGGCCCGGTGTGCCGACTCGAGATATTCGAGCCCTGGGTGGCGGGGCTGAAGGATCTCGACCTCTACAAGCATCTCGAAGTGATCTACTGGCTGCATTTGTCGCGCCGCGACCTGGTGCTGCAGAGTCCGAAAAACGACGGCAATGCGCGCGGCATCTTCTCGTTGCGCACACCGGTGCGGCCCAATCCGCTGGGCACATCCATGGTGAAGCTGGTGGGGATTGAGGGGGCGACCGTGCTGGTGCGCGGGCTCGATTGCCTCGACGAGACGCCGTTGCTGGATGTGAAGCCCGACCGCTGCGAGTTCACACCGCTGGCGCCGCCGCAGCCGGGCGACTTTCAGACGGAGTAGGGGACTTAACCTCTCCCCGCTCTTTGCGGGGAGAGGTCGCCGCGTCTTCGCGGCGGGTGAGGGGCTGTGCACGACGTTGACGCGAGTAAACGCTCTCGGGTCGGTAATTTGAAGCCGCAGGCAGCGATCCGATAGATCACCATTGCGATTGGCTGTGTGCCTTGCCCCTCACCCACCCCTCTCCCCGCAGAGCGGGGAGAGGGAGCGCACGGCCGGTGCGCAGCTTACAGCGCCGCCAGTGCCGCGATCAGCTTCGTCGCGTTGTCTTCCAGCACTTTCGGATCTTCCTTGCGCGATGCCGGTGGCAGCAGGCCGACATTGTCGTGGCGCGGCATCACATGCATGTGCAGGTGAAACACCACCTGGCCGCCGGCGGCCTCGGAATATTGTGCGACGGTCATGCCGTCGGCCTTGAAGGCCTGTTTGCAGGCAGCGGCGATCTTGTGGGCGGCGCGGATGACATGGGCGTAGTCGTCAGGCGTGATGTCGAAGATGTTGCGCGCGGGCGCCTTCGGGATCACCAGCGTATGGCCGGGGGAGCGCGGCATGATGTCGAGGAACGCCAGCACGTGGTCGTTCTCATAGACCTTGTAGCAGGGGAATTCGCCGCGCAGGATCTTGGCGAAGATGTTGTTCGGGTCATACGCGGTCATGGAATCCTCCGGAGAATTTCGGCGCAAATTTGGGCGACTGTCGCCGCCAGAGGGGAGCCGGTCAAGACGGCTTAATCCTGCTCGTCGCCCTTCCTGAACGGGCCGGCTTCGGTCAATTCGCGGACGGCCTCCGCGACATATTCGCGCTCGCGCTGAAGATATTCGCCGACGGCCTGACGCAGTCCGCGATCGGCGATGTAATGCGCCGAATAGGTGGTTTGCGGCAGATAGCCCCGTGCGATCTTGTGTTCGCCCTGGGCGCCGGCCTCCACGGTCTTCAACCCGCGGCGGATCGCGAAGTCGATGGCCTGATAGTAGCAGACCTCGAAATGCAGGAACGGGTGATGCTCGACGGCGCCCCAGTGGCGGCCGAACAGCGTATCCGAGCCTATGAAATTGATGGCGCCGGCGATCCACTTGCCATCGCGCCTGGCCATGATCAGCGCGACGTCATTGCTCATGCTCTCGGCGATCAGCGCATAAAACTCGCGTGTCAGATAGGGGCGTCCCCATTTGCGCGAGCCGGTCTCCATATAGAAGGCGAAGAACGCGTCCCAGGCATCCTCGGTGATCTCGCTGCCGGTGAGGGGATGGATGGTGATGCCATTGGCCAGCGCATCGCGGCGCTCGCGCTTGATCGCCTTGCGATGGCGCGAATTCAGCGTTGCCAGGAAATCGTCGAAGGTGCTGTAGCCATCATTGCGGAAATGAAACTGCTGGTCTGTCCGCTGCAGGAAGCCGCGTGCGGCGAGAAATTGCCATTCGCTCTCGCGCGCGAAAGTGACATGGACGGACGATGCATCGGTGGCCTCGCAGAGACCGACGAGGCCGCCGGCCAGCGCCGCGCCGACGCGTTCCACATCGACGCCGTCGCGGATCAGCAGGCGCGGGCCGGTGGCGGGCGTGAACGGAACCGAGGCCTGCAGCTTCGGGTAATATTGCCCGCCGGCGCGCTCATAGGCATCGGCCCAGCCGCGGTCGAAAACGTATTCGCCCTGCGAGTGCGACTTCAGATAGCAGGGCACGACACCGACGATGCGGCCCTCGCTCTTGGCGATCAGATGTCGCGGTCCCCAGCCGGTGCGGGCGCAGGCCGAGTTCGATTTTTCGACAGCCGTGAAAAAGGCGTGGGACATGAACGGGTTGTAAGTGGGCTTCGAGGCGCAACCATTGGCCGCCGGGGCCAGCGTATCGAGGCTCTCAATGCCACCGAGATCGGCATGGCCGGTGGCACAGGCATCCCAGTCCGTGGCCGGAATCTGGCGGATGGACGCCACTGCTTCGAGCGTAATTTCCGATGACGTCATCAATCACTTGAACCGGTCATATGCGATCAACCGTCGCGGTGACCGCTCCTAAGATTGTGCATCGCGCCGGACACTTCAAGTCCCACTCCGTCATGCCCGGGCTTGTCCCGGGCACCCACGTCTTGGTCACAAGCGCCGTAAGCAAGAGAGGCGTGGATGGCCGGGACAAGCCCGGCCATGACGGCGTTCTTTTCAATTTACGGCACAAAGCCTTCGAACGTCATCTGGTCGGCATAGCGGGCGGTGATGGCGCGCTGTTCCGGCGTGCGCACGGTCCAGGTCAGGAGCGCGCAGCCGAACAGGTTGCGCGCGATCCAGGGCGCTGGGGCCGGCAGTTCCTTGACCCAATAGGAGACGAAATGCGGGCGGGTGCGGAAGGCGTGGCGGAGATGGCGCATTCCGTCGCGCTGGGCCTGCGTCAGCGTCAGCCATTCGCCGTCGTCATAGGTGCGCTGGGCGGTGATACCGCGCGGGATCTCGGGGGCGATTTCGCGCATCGCAAGAACCTGATCGGGATCGAACGACATCCAGGCAACCGGCCCGCGATAGGTTTTGAGAATCTCGGCGACGCGGGCGACCAGTTTGCGATCGCCGTCGAAATGGCTCTTGATCTCGATCACGAGCCCGACACGGCCGTCGATCAGTGCAAGCAGATCGCCGAGCGACATCATGCGCTCGGGCGTGTCCTTGAAGGCTATTTGCTTGAGTTCGGTGGAGGTCTTTGCGAGCAGGGGACCGGAGCCCTCGGTCAGGCGTCCCAACTCATCGTCATGATGCACCATCGCCTCGCCGTCGGCGGTGAGCTGCACATCGGTCTCGATGCTGAAATTGCCTGATATGGCGGCGTGCATGGCGCCGGGCATGTTCTCGACAATGCCGCGGGCAGGGTCGTGCAGGCCACGATGCGCGACCGGCCGGGCGATGAGCCAGTCAGGTGCGCGCATCGGGATTGTCCTGCATCAGAGCGTTTTCAAGCGAAGTGGATACCGGTTCGCGTGAAGAAAACGCGTCAAAACGAAAAGCTAGATGACTTCAAACACCGCGTCGACCTCGACCGCGCAATCGGCGGGGAGCGAAGCGACGCCGACAGCGGCGCGGGAGTGACGGCCCTTGTCGCCGAAGGCTGCGACCATCAGATCCGAGGCGCCGTTGATGACGGTCGGTGCGTCGATGAAATCCGGCGTCGAATTGACGAAGCCGCCGAGGCGGACGACGCGTGCAACCTTGTCGAGATCGCCGAGGGCAGCCTTGACCTGAGCGAGCAGGTTGATCGCGCAAACGCGGGCGGCATTGACGCCCTGTTCGATGGTCACGCTGGCGCCGAGCTTGCCCTTGGCGATCAGCTGGCCGTTCGCGTCCTTGCAGATCTGACCGGAGACGAACAGCAGATTGCCCGTGCGGACGAAGCCGACATAATTCGCCACGGGGCTGATGGGCTCGTGAAGCTTGACCCCCAGATCCGCAAGTTTCTGCTCGACAGTGCCTGCCATTATGATTCCCCAAATGATTGATGAAGTGCCCGAACAAAACTCCCCAAAGGGTTCAGGCACCGTCTGTTTCACCCATACCGCGTCGCCGCGCAAGTGACGATCCGGCGACGCCGGGCCGCCCCGCAATAGTGCGGTTCTGGCAAGATTTGCTGCAGAATGTGGCATTTGCGCAGTGCGAATCCGGCGCGGCCGTAGTTGCGACGCAATAGGACGCTCTCTATTGTTGTAGTTCCAGAATCCAGGGAAAACCCATGCGCCGCATTTCCTCCGTTTCGCGATTCCAGGCTGCCTCGCTGGCACTGACCATGGCGGCCTTTGCGGCGCCGGTGTCGGCATTCGCGGCTCCGCCTGCTGCGGGCACGCCGTTCGTGGCGCATCAGGCGCTGTATGAGCTGAAGCTGTTGAAGTCGCGCGGCAATGCCAGCGTCAACAGCGCCAGCGGCCGCATCCTCTATAATTTTACCGGCAGTGCCTGCGAAGGCTACACGTCGGATTTCCGTCAGGTTTCGGAGCTCAACAGCGGCGAGGACAAGACCACGCTGAGCGATCTGCGCTCCACCAGCTGGGAAGCCGGCGACGGCAAGAGTTATCGGTTCAAGATCGACACCCGGATGAATGACGGTGATGCCAGCGCCGTCGACGGCATGGCGGAACGCGAGGGCGATCACGTCACCGTCAAGCTCAAGCAGCCGGTGGCGAAGACCTTCACGCTGGAGGGCTCCACGGTGTTTCCGACCGAGCAGATCCATCGCATCATTGCTGCCGCACGCGAAGGCAAGTCGGTGCTGGAACTGAATGTCTATGACGGGTCGGATACAGGCGAGAAAGTCTACAGCACTCTCTCGGTGATAGGGCAGGCGATCCCCGGCGATCGCAAGGTCAGCGAGCCCGATCCCTCGACGGGCGCAGATGCGATGAAGAAACTGACCCGCTGGCCGGTGACCGTCAGCTATTTCGATAAGTCCGCGAAGCGCGGCGACGACGGCGAGCAGACGCCGGTCTATGCGATGTCGTTCGAATTGTATGAGAACGGCGTCTCGCGGTCGCTGATGCTGGACTACAATGACTTCGTCATCGGCGGCGCCATGAGCAAGTTCAATGTGAAGGACAGCAAGCCTTGTAAGTGAGGGATGCCCCTCGCCCCGCCGGGCGAAGCTTTGCTTTGCAAGGCGGGGAGAGGGTGGCGCGGACGAAGTCCGCGACGGGTGAGGGGGACTCTCCGAGAGCTGAGCAGGTGGAGAGTCCCCCTCACCCGACTTCCACGCGCTTCGCGCGTTTCAGTCGACCTCTCCCCGCAAGCGGGGAGAGGTGAAGTTCGTCACTCCGCCCGCGACAGCCGCATGCTGTCCAGCAAACGCAGGCCACCGCCGCTTTCGCTCTTCAGCAGCTTCTTCACCGCGCTCGATGCCGCGATCTCGTAATGGTCGGCATAGGCTTCGTGGTTCTTCTCGATATCGTCGAGACGATACAGATAGTTCACCATCAGACTGGCGGATTCGCGCAGGCCCTTGGCCGACGTATCGCCAAGCCAGTCGATGCGCTCGAGCCGTGCGCCGTTGCCGAGATGGAAGCGGGCGACGGAATCGATCGGGCCGCCGCGCGGGCTCTTGGCTTTCAGGAAGTAGTGTGCGGCGAGCTGCTCCATCACGGGCTTGAGCTGCACCGTCAGTGCCGTGTCGTTGACCCATAGCGGATCGGCGAGCATGTCGACCAGCGCCTGATCCTCATTGGACAGGTTGAGGTCATCGGCCTTCTTGAGCCACTTCATGAAACCCGGCACCGGTGACAGCGTCACGAAAGTGTCGAGCTTCGGCAATTCGCGGCGCAGTTCCTCGACCACCTGCTTGATCAGGAAATTGCCGAAGGAAATGCCGCCGAGGCCGCGCTGGCAGTTGGAGATCGAATAGAACACGGCGGTGCGCGCGCGCTCAATCGGCACCGGCTGACGATCGACCGCGAGCAGCGGGGCGATGGCGCCCGGAATGGTTTCGGTGAGCGCAACCTCGACGAAGATCAGCGGTTCATCGACAAGGGCAGGGTGGAAGAACGCATAGCAGCGGCGATCCACGGGATCGATGCGGCGGCGCAGATCGTCCCAGTCGTGGATCTCATGCACCGCTTCATACTTGATGACTTTTTCGAGCACATTGGCGGGCGTGGACCAGTCGATCTTGCGCAGCACCAGAAATCCCCTGTTGAACCAGGATGCCAAGAGATGAACGACGTCGCGATCGACGGCGTTGAGGTCTTTGTTACCATTCTTCAGATCGAGAAGATCTTCACGCATCTTCACGAGTTCGCTGGTCGCGTTCGGCGCGCGGTTTAGCCGGCGAAACAGTTCCTGCCGCTGCGGCTCGGATGCAAAATGCAATTCGCCGGAGATGTCGCCGGTCGGCTTGGCACGCCATGCTTCGATGGCCTTTTCAAGCTTGTCACGATCGGGACCGTAATTCTGTGCGAGGTTTTCGAAGAAGGTGAGGCGACCGGCCTCGTCGAGACTCTTGTAGCGATCGAGCACGCCGCGCGCGAGGACCGTGCCGGACGCTTCGCCGCGTCCCGACAACAGCTCCGTGCAGAGTTCGATCAAGTCCGATGCGTTCTGTTTGGGATCGACAGATGCGGGACCGAGCCGCAGCAGAGTGCGTCCGCGTTCCGAGATGGATGCGAGGAGATCGGAGAAGAAGGAGTCATTGCTCATGGTGAATCAATTCCCGGGCTGGCAGTCCAACCAGTCCGCTTCAATATAGCCCATAGCGAGGCATATTGCGCGATCATTTGAAGCATGAAACAATTGTGAGTGGGGAGCGCTTCGGCAAGAGAATTGCATTCGTTTCTGACTGCGGCCGGATCGCTGAAAACAGAGGAATTCAGGATGAAGCGGATCGCATCGAAGCGTGGCGTTGTGGCGGCTCTGGCACTCGGAGCGTTGCTGAGCAGTGGCTCGGCATTTGCCCAACAAACCATCAAGGTTGGCTGGACCATCCCGGCCGAAGAATCCAAATACTGGATGATGAAGCGTCCGCAGGAATTCGCGGATCTCGGCAAGAAGTACAATATCGAGTGGGTGCAGTTTCAGGGCACCGCGCCGATGACGCAGGCACTCGCGGCCGGCGCGCTGGATTGCGCGACGCAATCGGTGCTGGCACTGGCGCAGGGCGTGCAGAGCGGCAACCTCAAGGCTTCGATCGTTGCGCAGCACGTGTTCGAAAAGCCGGGCAGCTTCTCGGTCTATTGGGCGGTAAAGGACGACTCGCCGATCAAGACCATCGCCGACCTCAAGGGGAAGACGATGTCGATCAACACGCTCGGCTCCGGCATCTATGGCCCGATGGCGATCTTGCTGAAGCAGGCCGGCCTCGATCCGGCCAAGGACGTCAAGCTGGTTGAAGTCGGCTTCGCGCTCTCGGAAGAAGCGCTGCGTTCGGGCCGTGTCGACTCCGCCGTGATGAACCAGCCGTTTGCTGCGCGCATGGAAGCCAAGGGCGGTACCCGCAAGCTGTTCTCGCTGTCGCAGCAGCAGGATGGCATCGTGCACATCCTCGAAGCCTGCCGTGCCGACTTCATCGAGAAGAATCCGGAACTGGCCAGGATGTATGTGCGCGATCTGACGCTGGGCATGCAGAAGGCGCTAGCCAACCGCGACGAAACCCTGAAGGTCGTTAACGAAGTGATGAAGGCGCCGATCCCGGTGCTGGAAACCTACCTGTTGAAGGATAACGACTTCGCACGCGACCCCGGCGCCGCGCCGAATTTCGATGCGATTCAGAAGATGCTCGACACCTATGTCGAGTCCGGAATGCTGCCGAAGAAGCTCGACGTTTCCGAGCTGAAGGGCAAGGTCGTCGCGCCGATCAAGTAACGGCGTCGCTCACTCACAAACAATGACACTCTCTCCGTCATGCCCGGCCTTGTGCCGGGCATTTTCGTTTGCTTGAGCCTTTCCGCCGTCATTGCGAGGAGCGAAGCGACGCGGCAATCCAGTTCTTTATTTGAAGAGAGACTGGATTGCTTCGTCGCAAGGGCTCCTCGCAATGACGGAGGAGACAAGCAGTGATTGTTGCTATTCGCTCGTCGCGTCCGACATGCCGCTGTCGATCAGGAGATCCAGCGTGTATTTGATGGTCGCGCGTTCGTCGTCGTTGAAGCGCTTCAGCAGTTCCGCCTCATGTTCGAGCGCGGCCTTCTGCACGGGCTTGACGCGTGCGCGGCCTTTCGCGGTCAGGTAGAGCGTGACGCGGCGCCGATCGTTCGAGGTGCTCTTGCGCTTGAGCAGATCGTCGCGCTCCATGCGGTCGAGCACTTTCGTCAGGCCCGGCTGCTTCATCAGCGCCATCGCGGCGAGTTCGCCGACCGACAGGCCCTCGACATCGGCGAGGCAGGCCAATACGCGCCATTCCGGCACCGTGAGGTCCCATTCTTTCAGCCGCGCGTGAAACGAGCTGGACACGTTGAAGCTGGCGCGCGCCAGGAGATAGGACAGGTAGCTGCGCGCAAAACTGTTGCTGGCCAGGGCCGGCGCACGTGGCTGTGCTTTGTCGATGCGGCGGAGCTGTCCGGAGTGGAAGACGAGGGGGTCGTGATTGCGCTCGACGAAGTGCACGACTTCACCGACCAGGATCGTGTGGTCGCCGCCGGGATAGCGCGCCCAGGTCTTGCATTCGAAGATCGGTGCGAGGCCCTCGATCAGCGGTGCACCGCTGATGCCCGGCGCATGGGCGATATCAGCAAACTTGTCGGAGCCGCGACGGCCGAAACGCATCGCGAGCTCGCCATGATCGGCGCCGAGAAAGTGAATGGCGAAAGCGTCGGCTTCGACGAAGGGATCGTGGCTCGGCGAAGATTTGGCGACGCTCCACAGCACCAGCGGCGGATCGAGCGACACCGACGAGAACGAATTGGCGGTCATGCCGACAGGATGATCGCCTGTCGTTGCGGTGACCACGGTGACGCCGGTCGGAAACTGGCCAAGCGCCTGACGAAACGTCGCGGGGTTGACCGCCTGCGCCTTGTCCACGAGCTTGTCGTCCGCGACCTTGTCCTGCGCCGTCTTGTCAAACGCCGTTTTGTCAAAGGCCATGGAATTCGCCGCTCCGCGACACCCGCGACTGCCCAAAATACAGCGCCGGATTGTCCTTCAAGATTAAAAATATTCCTTTTCATATAACATGACCGCGCCTATCATCCAACCATAATCGCTTTAAAACACGGAGAAACGGCATGCTGGCGGATCGCATCGAGGCGAAATGGATCGACGCATTCTGCGAGATCTTCGAGCGCTGCGCGGTCAAGCCCGGCGACACTGCCGCCATCCTCTCCGAGACGCAATCGCGCGCGCTGAATGTGCACATTGCCGAATTGGCATTGCTCCGCATGGGCGCGCGGCCGTTCCATGTCGTGGTGCCGACGCCGCGCAACAAGCAGGTGGTGCCGATCCGCTCCACCGGCGCGTCCGAAGCGATCCAGCAGCTTGGCCCGGTCGTATCAGCATTGCAGCAGGCCGGCTTCGTGGTGGACTGCACCATCGAAGGCCTGATGCATGCCAAGGAAACACCGGAGATCCTGAAGGCTGGCGCGCGCATTCTCGTGATCTCCAACGAGCATCCCGAAGCGCTCGAGCGCATGGTGCCGGACTCGGCGCTCGAGAAGCGCGTGCGCGCGGCGGCGAAGATGCTGCGCGGCACGAAGCACATGAAGGTGACCTCGAAGGCGGGCACCGACCTCGACGTCAACATGGAAGGCGCGGCCACCGTCGGCGTCTGGGGCTGGACCGACAAGCCGGGCACGCTGGCGCATTGGCCGGGCGGCATCGTGGTTTCGTTCCCGAAGAGCAAGACCATCAACGGCACGGTGGTGATGGATGCAGGCGATATCAACCTGACCTTCAAGCGCTATCTGACCTCGCCGGTGAAGATGCTGTTCAAGGACGACTATCTCACCGAACTCACGGGCGAGGGCGCCGATGCCGAGATGATGAAGCGCTATCTCGCCGCCTGGGGCGATCGTGAAGCTTACGCCGTGTCGCATGTCGGCTGGGGCATGAATCCCAATGCGCGTTACGAGGCGCTGCAGATGTATGATCAACGCGACACCAACGGCACGGAGATCCGCGCAGTGGCCGGCAACTTCCTGTTCTCCACCGGCGCCAATGAATTCGCCGGGCGCTACACAGCGGGGCATTTCGATCTGCCGATCTTCAAGACCACAATCACGCTCGACGGCGTGGATGTGATCAAGGACGGCGTGGTGCAGGACGTGTTCGGCTGAGTCCGAACACGTCCTTCCAAGCTCCGGGCTATCTGGTCACGGGCACTATCCCTTTTGCCGAGATCAAGCCGGCCTGAGGCAGCCCATAGCCCTTAACAATTGCATAGATCGCGGGGATCACAATCAACGTCAGCAGCGTCGACGAGATCATGCCGCCGATCATCGGCACCGCAATGCGCTGCATGATCTCCGAGCCCGTGCCGGTGCTCCACATGATCGGCAGCAGGCCCGCCATGATGGCGACCACCGTCATCATCTTGGGACGGACGCGTTCGACCGCACCCTCCATGATCGCATCGTACAGGTCGTTGCGCGTCAGAGATCGTCCTTCAATGCCCCGTCGCGCCTGGATCGCGGTCAATGCCTGATTCAAATAGATCAGCATCACCACGCCGGTCTCGGCGGCAACGCCGGCCAGCGCAATGAAACCGACGACGACTGCAACCGACAGGTTGAAACCGAGCCACCACATCAGCCAGAGGCCGCCGACCAGTGCGAACGGCAGCGACAGCATGACGATCATCGTTTCGGTGATCGACCGGAAGTTCAGGTACAGCAGCAGGAAGATGATCAGCAGCGTCACCGGCACGACGATCTTCAGGCGCGCCGTCGCACGTTCGAGATATTCGTACTGGCCGCTCCACATCACGTAATAGCCAGGCGGAAATTGAATGCTTGCCTGGACGGCGTGCTGCGCGTCGGCCACGTAGCCGCCGAGGTCGCGGTCGCGGATGTCGACATAGATGTAGGTGGCCAACTGTCCGTTCTCGGTCCGGATCGACGTCGGCCCTCTCGCCAGCGTAATCCTGGCCACTTCGCCGAGCGGGACCGCGCCACCTCCGGGCATCGGCACCAGCACGTCACTGGCGATGGCCTGCGGGCTGTCTCTGAGGTCGCGAGGGTATCGCATGTTGACGGTGAAGCGTTGCCGGCCTTCCACTGTCGTCGTCACCGTCTGGCCGCCGAGCGCGGTTCCGATCACGTCCTGGACGTCCTGGATCATGATGCCGTAGCGCGCCAATGCCTCTCGATCCGGCGTCACATCGAGGTAGTAGCCGCCGATGCTGCGCTCGGCATAGGCGGACGACGTCCCCGGAACGGTTTTCAGGACCTGCTCGATCTGCTTGGCAAGCCGGTCGATCTCGACAAGGTCGGTGCCGATCACCTTCACGCCGATGGGTGTGCGGATGCCGGTCGACAACATGTCGATGCGGGCCTTGATCGGCATGGTCCAGGCATTCGACACGCCCGGAAACTGCAGCGCCTTGTCCATCTCGGCGATCAGTTCATCGACCGTGAGACCGGATCGCCACTCTTCCTTCGGTTTGAGGTTGATGATCGTCTCGAACATTTCGGAGGGCGCCGGATCGGTCGCCGTGGCAGCGCGCCCCGCCTTGCCGTAGACCGAAGCCACCTCCGGAAACGATCGAATGATCCTGTCCTGCATCTGCAGCAGTTCTCCGGCCTTGGTGACGGAGATGCCCGGCAGCGTCGTCGGCATATACATGAGCGTGCCCTCGTTGAGACTGGGCATGAACTCGGTCCCGAGCTGACGGGCCGGCCAGACACTCGCCGCGAGAACGGCGACTGCGAGCAGGACGACCAGCGTCTTCGCGCGCATCGCAACGGTGATGACAGGCCGGTAGACCCAGATCAGAAAGCGGTTGATCGGATTCTTGTGCTCCGGAATGATCCGGCCGCGAACGAAGATGATCATCAGGGCCGGGACCAGCGTCACTGACAGGATAGCCGCGGCCGCCATCGCAAACGTCTTGGTGAACGCCAGAGGGCTGAACAGACGCCCTTCCTGGGATTCCAGCGTGAAGATCGGCATGAACGACACGGTGATGATCAACAGGCTGAAGAACAGTGCCGGGCCGACTTCGGAGGCTGCCTCGATCAGGACCTCGACGCGCGACTTGCCGGGGTCCGCGCGTTCGAGATGCTTGTGGGCGTTCTCGATCATGACGATGGCGGCATCGACCATGGCGCCGATGGCGATCGCGATGCCGCCGAGACTCATGATGTTGGAGCCAAGACCGAGCAGCTTCATGGCGCCGAACGCCATCAGCACGCCGACCGGCAGCATCAGGATCGCAACCAGGGCACTGCGGACATGCAGCAAGAATAAGATGCAGACGAGTGCGACGACAACGCTTTCCTCCAGCAATGTGTGCTTGAGCGTGGCGATAGCGGCGTTGATCAGGTTCGAGCGATCGTAGACCGGGACGATCTCGACGGACTTCGGCAGACTGCTGGCGATCTCCTTGAAGCGCTTCTTGACGTTCTCGATGACGTCGAGCGCGTTGGCGCCGAAACGCTGCAGCACGATGCCGCTGGCGACTTCGCCTTCGCCGTTCAGTTCGGTAATGCCGCGCCGCTCGTCGGGGCCCAGTTCGACGCGCGCGACGTCGCGCAGCAGGACGGGCGTGCCGTTGTTGGTCTTGAGCACGACATTGCCGAGGTCGTTGATCGACTTCAGATAGCCCTTGCCGCGGATGACATATTCGAATTCGGACAGCTCCACCGTGCGACCGCCGACATCGGCGTTGCTGGCGCGTATGGCATCGCGCATCTTCTGCATGGTGATGCCGAGGTCGCGCATCCGAAGCGGATCGAGCACGACGTTATATTGCTTGACGAAGCCACCGACGCTGGCGACTTCGGCGACGCCTTCGGCTTTGGCGAGCGCAAACTTCAGATTCCAGTCCTGGATTGCCCGTGTGTCAGCAAGGTTCAATTCCCTGGACATGATCGCGTACTGGTAGACCCAGCCGACGCCAGTGGCGTCGGGGCCCATCGTCGGTGTGACGCCGGCGGGCAGGCGGGACGTGGCTCCGTTCAGGAATTCGAGAACGCGCGACCGGGCCCAGTAGATGTCGGTCCCGTCTTCGAAGATGACATAGACGAACGACACGCCGAAGAACGAGAACCCGCGCACCACTTTCGACTTCGGCACCGTGAGCATTGCCGTCGTCAACGGATAGGTGACCTGATCCTCGATCACCTGCGGCGCCTGGCCGGGGTACTCGGTATAGACGATGACCTGCGTGTCGGAGAGATCCGGGATGGCGTCGAGCGGCAGATGCGCCAGCGCGTAGATGCCCGCGGCTGCGGCGAATCCTGTGCCGAACAACACCAGCAGCAGATTACGCGCCGACCATGCGATGATGCGGGCGATCATTGTGGGCTCCTCGCGTCGGAAAAGCCCTTCAACGCGGCCTTCAGATTGCTTTCTGCATCGATCAGGAAATTGGCCGAAATGACGACTGGTTCGCCGTCTGCGACTCCCTCGCGGATTTCGACGTAGCCGCCGCCGCGACGGCCGAGTCCGACGCCGCGCGGTTCGAAGCGACCCTGTCCTTTGTCGATGAACACCGATTGCCGGGTGCCGGTGTCGATCACAGCGCTCTCCGGGACGGACACGACCGGATCCGCACTTCCGGTCTCGATCGAAGCGTCGATATACATGTCCGGTAGCAGAGCGAGATCGGCGTTTGTGAGTTCGATACGGACGCGTGTCGTCCGGGTCTCGCGATTGACCTGCGGGTAGATCACGTTGACCTTGCCTGCAAACTGCCTGCCGGAGAGGCTACGCGTCCGGACATTCACCGGCTGTCCGACGGCGATGGCTCCAAGATCGCGCTCCGCGACATCGACCATCGCCCAGACCAGCGACGTGTCGGCGATACGAAAGAGGATGTCGCCGGGTTGCGCCCGCATCCCTTCGATGGCGTTGCGCTCAAGAACGATGCCGTCCCGCGGGGCGGCCCACGCGATCGAGATCGGGACGATGCGACTCTTCTCGATTTCCGCAATCACCGTGTCCGGAACGTCGAGATTCATGATCCGTTGACGCGACCCGCGCCCATACAGTCCATCGCCGCCCGTCGTCTTCGATGTGATGGTGGCGACGTATTCCGCCGCAGCGGACGAGATCGCGGGGCTGTAGATATCCATCAAGGGCTGACCGCTGCGGACCTTCGTGCCGGTGGTGACATCGGCAACCTTCTGCACCCAGCTTTCCGCGCGCATCGAGATCACGGAGATGCGCCGCTCGTCGAGCTGGATCGTGCCGGGTGCGCGGATCATCGTCCGGATCACGCGCTTGGCGGCTGGCTCGGACTTCACGCCCGTGCGCTGTATCTTGCCCGGAGAGAGCTTGACTGATCCATCGTCGGAATCGTCACCTTCGAACACCGGGATGTAATCCATCCCCATGGAGTCCTTCTTCGGCGTTGGCGACGTGTCAGGAAGTCCCATCGGATTGCGGTAATACTTGATCTTGCGGCTCGTGTCGGTGCCAGCGGACGTTGGGTCCGACATCGGCATGGTCTCCGTGGGGTCTTCGAAGCTGACGTCGGCTCCGGCGGGCACGGCGCGGTAGTCGCGACCTGACGCCGTTCTCTTCGGCGTCAGCGAGTAAGCCGGCTTTCCATCCGGATCTTGATAGTAGATAGGCGCGCCGGCTTTCTGCGCATCGGCGGGGGTGACTAGGGCGAAGGCGCGCGCCGGCGGTCGCTGTGCGATGATGAATCCGCCTCCGGCCGCCGCGATGAACGCGGCGGCGGTGCCAGCTAGAACGGCGCGGTTCATTTCTGGGCCGTGATGACGAGCTTGTTCTCGACGGAGCCGGTTTCTCCCTGCACCTTGGCGCCCAGAGAAAGCTGCCAGCGACCGGCCATTCCGAAAGTGGCCTTGAACTTGTAGGTGCCGGGCTCGGCCCCCGATACTGGCGTGACCTTGGTGGCCATCTCCTGCATGCCGTCAGGAGCCATGTCGAGACGAGTTGCAAAAATAACGGCATCCGGCACGGGCTTGCCGGTCTTGGTGTTCATCAGGCGGACGGTGATGATCTTGTCGGGGCCGGCCTGAACGGACTGATCGACGAGCTCGAACGTGTAGTCCTTGATGTCAGCCAGTGCAGCCGTGCTTGCGCCACCCAAAGCGACAGCGATCAACGCGGCCCGGAAGGCGCGCGGGGAGTTAGACGTCTTCATGGTTTGGTATCCTCGATTGAATCTGATGTGCCGCGAACGGCATGCGTCATCCGCGCGCCAGGGGCACGCGGCAGCTACGGCGCTCAGCGCCGCTCAGATCGAAGTGCGAGGAGGGTGGTCTGGAGGCGGGCGGTTGACGCCATCGGTCAGCGCGTCATTCAGCACCGAGTGGTAGGTTCGGACGGCGTGGCGAACCGTCATGGGTGGCGCCAAAGAGGGGCCTGCCTGGGCGGTCTTCAACGCGCAAATCGCGAGAAGTGGACAGTCCTGGCAATCCTTACTCTTCTGTTCGGATGGGCAGCAAGGCATGTCTCCAGACATCGCCGACATGTCGGTCATCGTGGCCGACGGCCCGTTGGCAGCCGCCGGAGTCACCATTGGCGCCACCGACAGGCCGATGGTCACGAAGATCGCTAGAAAGAATTTCAGGAGTCGACGAAGATCCATATTCGACCATCTCACGGCCACCACAGCGTGGGAAGCCCGGGCACATCACAAGTTCGCAATCCCTATGGGGATTATGTCCTTGGCTTCTCCGGCCCGTCATAGGCGATGCCGCGGATCACCGCGGCATTGCCGAACTTCTTCCTGAGATCGTCCATCGCCCGTTCGGCATGCGATGAGCGGCGGTCGAGCATGTTGTCGTCGCCGGCCTCGTTGCCGGGCTTGAGCGCGCTGACACCGGTGCCGATCAGGCGGAAGGCGGTGCCGTCGATTTCCTTTGCCAGCATCTCGCGGCTGATATCGAAGATGCGCGCGGCCATCTGCGTGGGCGACTGGATCGACTGCGAGCGGGTGCGCTGGCGGAAATCCGCGGTCTTGAGTTTCAGCGTGACCGTGGTGCCGGACAATTCGCTGCTCTTGAGACGCGATGAAACCTTCTCCGACAGTCGCCACAGAATCTTTTCCAGCGTGGCGTAGTCGCGGATGTCCTCGTTGAACGTCGTTTCGTTGGAAATCGTTTTGGCGCCGCGATCGGCGACGACAAGGCGATCGTCGATGCCGCGGGCGAGGCGCCACAGCCTGCGGCCTTCGCCGCCGAACTGCTTCATCAGGTCGGTCTCATCGGCGCGCTGCAGATCGCTGATCTTGCGGAAGCCGCGCTGCGAGAGTTTTTCTGCGGTCGCAGGGCCAACGCCGAAGATGAAGCTGACGGGCCTGTCGGCCAGCATGGCCACAGCGTCTTCCTGATCGAGCGCGGCGAAGCCGCGGGGCTTGTCGAGATCGCTGGCAATCTTGGCGAGAAACTTGTTCACCGACAGACCGACCGAGACCGTGATGCCGACAGTGCGCTCGATATCGGCAGCGAATTTCGCCAGCACCTTGGCCGGGATCATGCCGTGGACGCGCTGCGTGCCTGAGAGATCGAGAAAGGCTTCGTCGATCGACAATGGTTCGACCAGCGGCGTCAGCGCCTGCATGGCATGGCGGACCTCGCGGCCGACGCGGACATATTTCGCCATGTCAGGCCGCACCACGACGGCGTCGGGGCAGAGATCGAGCGCCTTGAACATGGGCATCGCCGAGCGCACGCCATAGGTGCGCGCGATGTAGCAGGCCGCGGACACCACGCCACGCTTGCCGCCGCCGATGATGACGGGCCGATCGACGATGTCGGGATTGTCGCGCTTCTCGACGGTGGCGTAGAACGCATCGCAGTCGATATGCGCCAGCGTCAGCGACGGCAGCGCGTGGTGTCGCACCAGGCGCGGCGACCCGCATGACGTGCAGCGCTTGACGCGTGCATCCAGATCGACAAGGCAATCCCGGCAGAAGCAGCGCGGTCCGCTCAGCTCTGCCGGAGAGGGGCTCACGTAAAGTCCTGCCCGCGGGGATCGAGCGCCTGCCGCGCGGCGGCGATGGTGGTGGGATCCAGTTGTGACGACGCCGAAAACGCCTTCACGGTCTCGTCGTCGCGCAGCACGAAATCGAGCACGCTGACGAGGAACTGTGGATCCTTGGCAGCCGAGCGGAGAGTCTCCGGACCGATTCCACTCTCGGACAGGAACAGGCCCAGCCGCTCAGGTTCCCCGGCAACGAAGGACAACGCCTGAATCGCAACGATTTCAGCAACTTCGCTGGGGTGGCGCTGGGGTTTTTTCATCACGCGTGTTTGCCTTTCCGTAACTTATCGTCTCTATTTTAAATCATCATGCCCGAGTCACCGGGGCGATTCCAGTTGCAGGGATATGCGCGGTACACGGGCACTTCGGCGGGTGGCCGAAGTGAATTTGGAAGTTCGCTTCGAACATCACATTGGCCGGTGACGCAGGGCAATCATGCTCCGCGAAACAAGAACGCTCGGGTTCTGGATTGGAGGGCGGGATGGCAAAAACCGTCCTGATCGTGGAGGACAACGAGCTCAACATGAAGCTCTTCCGTGACCTGCTGGAAGCCCATGGCTATCAGACAATCGGCACGAGCAATGGCTATGAAGCGCTCGATCTTGTCCGCTCGCTCCGCCCCGATCTCATCCTCATGGATATTCAGCTACCGCAGGTCTCCGGTCTCGAAGTAACCGGATGGATCAAGAAGGATCCTGCGATCAGCATGATCCCCGTCGTCGCCGTCACAGCCTTCGCCATGAAGGGCGACGAAGAACGTATCCGCGAAGGCGGCTGCGAAGCCTATTTGTCAAAGCCCATTTCGGTCGGAAAATTTATCGAAACCGTGCGTCGGTTCATCGGTTAGGGAGTTCCCTATGTCAGCGCGTATTCTTGTCGTCGATGACATCCCCGCCAACGTGAAGCTTCTGGAAGCCCGTCTCTCGGCGGAGTATTTCGACGTCATCACCGCCTCCAACGGCGCACAGGCGCTGGAAGTCTGCGCGCGTTCCGAATGCGACCTGATCCTGCTCGACGTCATGATGCCCGACATGGACGGCTTCGAAGTCTGCCGTCGCCTGAAAGCCAATCCGAAGACGCATTTCATTCCGGTGGTGATGGTCACGGCGCTGGATTCGCCGTCGGATCGCGTGCGCGGCCTCGAAGCCGGCGCCGATGACTTTCTCACCAAGCCCGTCGCCGATGCCGTGCTGGTGGCGCGCGTGCGCTCGCTGACGCGTCTGAAGATGATGACCGATGAGCTGCGCATGCGCGCCATCACCTCGCTGGAAATCGGCGTGCAGGCGCCCGAGCGCAGCGCCGTGTCTGATCTGGGTGTGGGTGGACGCATCCTGCTGGTCGACGATCGTCCGTCATCCTATGAGCGGCTGGCACCTGTCCTGTCGGCCGAACATACCGTCGATGTCGAACCCAATCCGACCGAGGCGCTGTTTCATGCCGCCGAGGGCAATTACGACCTGCTCATTGTCTCGCTGAGCCTCGAGAATTACGACGGATTGCGGCTGTGCAGCCAGGCGCGTTCGCTGGAGCGCACGCGGCAGATTCCGATTCTCGCGATTGCCGATGCCGATAACAATCCGCGGCTGCTGCGCGGTCTCGAGATCGGCGTCAACGACTACCTGATGCGTCCGGTGGACAAGAACGAGCTGCTGGCGCGTGCGCGGACGCAGGTCCGTCGCCGCCGTTACACCGATCATCTGCGCGACAACGTTCAGCACTCCATCGAAGCCGCGATCACCGACGGTCTGACCGGACTACACAACCGCCGTTACATGGAAAGCCATCTGGAAACGCTGGCAGAGCAGGCGGCCACCCGCGGCAAGCCGCTGGCGCTGATGATGCTCGACATCGACTTCTTCAAGTCGATCAATGACAATCATGGCCATGATTGCGGTGACGACGTGTTGCGTGAATTCGCCGTTCGCATTCGCAAGTCGATCCGCGGCATCGATCTGGCCTGTCGCTACGGTGGCGAGGAATTCGTCATCGTCATGCCCGAGACAGACATGCACGTCGCCAGCATGGTGGCCGAGCGTCTGCGTCGTTCGATCGCCGGCGAGCCGTTCTCCATCGACAAGGGCAACAAGCGCATCGAGGTCACGATCTCGATCGGGTTGTCGACGCTGGAGAAGAAGGGCGAGCCCGTTGCTGACGTACTCAAGCGTGCCGACGTGGCGCTGTATCGCGCCAAGCACGACGGCCGCAACCGCGTGGTTGCTGCGGCCGCTTAAATTACTATCAGAGACGCGTTCTGGCCGATGGCTGCGACCATCGCGACGGCGGCGAGATTGGGCGTGATCCCGTATCGAAAGTCTGCGTGACCTGCCGTGCCGCACAGTAAGCCGGGCGCGTCATACGTGCGCGCAGATAGGTGTCGGCTTCTTTCGTCGGCAATTCCTTATCGATCACAAGTTTGTCGAGCGCGCAGGCGAGGGCATCCGCGCCCGGCTTGGTGCCGGTGGCGTCGCAGGTCCAGCCGCTCAGGAATACAGCTCTGGTATCGAAGCGCGAGCTGAAGGCAAGGCACTGTTTCCAGCGGCCATCGGTCTCGACGCGCGTTTCGACGGCATGGACAGGGCCGTAGCGCGTTTCCAGATCGAAGTGCGTGGAGAGCGTCTGGAAGCGCATGTTGCGCAAAAGCTTTGTTTCGCGCGGTTCGAAAGTCGGCCGCGTCTGGAGGCCGCCCGGGGGCGGGAATGCGATCGCCACGGTGAGATCGATCCCGCGATGATCCAGTGCCCCGTATTGCATGACCTCAACACGGCCAAGCAGTCCACTGGTGATGATATCGGAGCTGACGGGTAACCGTGTGAAGCTGCCGTCAGTGATCCTGAAAGCTGGCTTGTCCTGGACCACCTGGACGCGATTACCCCAGAGCCAAAACACCCCGAAGGCGATGAGCCCGAACACAATCATTCCGAAAAAATAGAATGCGTAGCGAACGAAAACGCCCGCCAGAGACACCGCAGACGTGAACTGGCCAGCCGTCGTGTCTGTGTCGCGGAAAGACAAGGGGTGCTCCCGATGCAAATCAATTGCGTCGAATGATACCGACTTGTCGCACGAAATGACGTGAATACCGTTTCAATCGCAGGCTTCATGCCCGCCATAGTTGTGGCAGGGTAAACGTGGCGCTGCGCGGATCGCTAAAATTGAAACGATTGAGCTGGGCTTCCTACTTAACCTCGCCCCGCAAAAGAGCGAGGAGAGGTTAAAAGAAAACGGGACCCGAAAGGGCCCCGTTCAAAATCCGTCAGCAGCTGTATTCAGCGCTTACTTGATCTTGGCTTCCTTGAATTCAACGTGCTTGCGCGCGACCGGGTCGTACTTCTTCTTGACCATCTTGTCGGTCATGGTGCGCGAATTCTTCTTGGCGGTGTAGTAGAAGCCGGTGTCCGCGGTGGAAACGAGCTTGACCTTGATGGTGACCGCTTTGGCCATGGCAGAACCTCTGAATGTCGGGAATCGGGTGACAGCCAGAGAACTGGCCGTGTTGGGGCGCAACCTAGCCCCGAACGCCCCAAAGTCAAGGTTTTCCGGGGCGGTAAATCCGGCGATTTACGGGTCTTAGCCCGGAAAGAAGCGGTTTTCGGGCCGTGGTAGCCCCAAATTCTCGCGGAGCGTCCGGCCTTCATACTCCCTGCGGAAAATCCCGCGCTTCTGGAGTTCCGGGATCACCCGGTCGACGAAGTCGTTCAGCCCCTCCGGCAGGTACGGGAACATGATGTTGAAGCCGTCGGAGGCTTCGGTTTCCAGCCATTCCTGCATCTCGTCGGCGATGGTCTGGGGCGTGCCCACGAAGGCCGAGCCGCCATAGCCGCCGAGGCGCTGGGCAAGCTGGCGCACGGTCAGGTTCTCGCGCCGGGCGAGGGCGATGACGCGCTCGCGGCCGCTCTTGCTGGCATTGGTTTCGGGAATCTCGGGCAGCGGGCCATCCGGATCGAAGATGGAGGCATCGGTGCCGAGGTTGATCGAGAGCGAGGCGATGGCGTTGGCGTAATGCACCTTGCTGTCGAGCAGTGCGCGTTTCTCTTTGGCTTCATCCACGCTGTCGCCGACCACCACGAAGGCGCCGGGCAGGATCTTGAGATGGTCGCGGTCGCGGCCGAGCGCGGCCATGCGGCCCTTGATATCGGCATAGAGCTTTTGCGCTTCGCCGATCGGACCGCCGCCGGTGAACACGGCTTCCGCTGTTTCGGCAGCGAGCTGCTTGCCGTCTTCGGACGCGCCGGCCTGCACGATCACCGGCCAGCCCTGCACGGGCCGGGCGATATTCAGCGGGCCGCGGACCGAGAGATACGGGCCCTTGTGATCGAGCACATGCATCTTCTCGGGATCCATGAAAATGCCGGTCTCGACATTGCGGATGAAGGCATCGTCGGCAAAGGAATCCCACAGGCCGGTGACCACATCATAGAACTCGCGCGCGCGCTTGTAGCGCTCGGCATGCTCCATGTGATCGTCCAGGCCGAAGTTGAGCGCGGCATCGGGGTTCGACGTTGTCACGATATTCCAGCCGGCGCGTCCGCCCGAGATGTGATCCAGCGAGGCAAAGCGGCGGGCGACGTGATAGGGCGCGTCAAAGGTGGTGGAGCCGGTGGCGACGAGGCCGATATTGTCGGTGACGGCGGCCAGCGCCGACAACAGCGTGAACGGCTCGAACGACGTCACCGTGTGGCTGCGCTTGAGCGCCTCGACCGGCATGTTCAGCACGGCAAGATGATCGGCCATGAAGAAGGCGTCGAACTTGCCGGCCTCAAGCTTGCGGATCATCTGTTTGAGGAAGGGAAAGTTGAAGTTGGCGTCAGGCTGAGCGCCCGGATAGCGCCATGCGCCGGTGTGGATGCTGATCGGGCGCATGAAGGCCCCGAGCTTCAACTGACGCTTCGCCATCTGGAATTCCCCGTGATGCTGGTCGGGAACAGATAGGGACGCCGACGCGCGCAGGTAGATGCTGCTCACGAGAAGATTATTGCGATTTGTGGATTATCTGCAGAACCTCATCCTGAGGAGCGGCGTCTTCGCCGCGTCTCGAAGGATGGAGGCCGGCGCTCATGGTTCGAGACGGCGCTGAAGTAGCGCCTCCTCACCATGAGGACGGAGCTCACACCCGCTTCGGATTCAGCGTCGGGTCCATCGCGAATTGCGTTTCCAGGTAGTCGATCATGGCGCGGGTCTTCTGCGGCACGAAGCGGCGCGAGGGATAGACCGCGCTGATCGGCACCGGTTTCGGTTCGAAGGCTTCGAGCAACACAATGAGACGACCGGTCTCGATCTCATCCCTGAAATGCCAGATCGGCACAAACCCGATACCGAGGCCGGACATCACGGCTTCGCGAATGCCTTCCGAACTCTGGGTGCGCACCGGCCCCGTGGCTTCGATAGCGATCGGGCCGTCCGGACTTTCGAAGCGCCAGGTCACGCCGCCGGTGAAGCGCGTATAGGGGATGCAATCATGCCCGATGAGATCGTTCGGATGCGCAGGCAGCGTCTTGCCGCGCAGATAGGACGGCGACGCCACGAGGATGCGGCGTGTCACGCCGATCTTCCTGGCGATCAGGTTCGGGTCGGTCACGACGCCGGAGCGGATCGCGAGATCGATGCCGTCCTCGACCAGATCGCTGAAGCCGTCACTCATCACGAGGTCGACACTGACGTCGGGGTAGCGCGCCAGAAAGCCCTTGAGATGCGGGATCACCCGCAGCCGCCCGAACACCACCGGGAGGGCCAGTTGCAACGTGCCTGATGGTCTGGCCCGGCGGCGTCCCACGGCACCCTCGGCCTCGGCAACGGCTTCCAGCGCCAGTTTGGCGCGCTCATAGAAGCTGCGGCCGTCATCGGTGAGCGTCAGTTTGCGCGTGGTGCGGGTGAACAATCGGGTGCCGAGATGGTCTTCCAGCGTTGCCACTTGGCGGCTGACGGTCGGCTGGCTGGAATTCTGTTCCTCAGCCACACGGGTGAATGAGCCCGCTTCGACGACACGGATGAAAGCCTGGAAAAGGGCGACGGTATCGGTCATTCATTCATAATACGGATAAATAATATCCGAACAAGCCCATAACCGCTAGTGAGCGAATGGACGATGTTCTCCATGTCGGACGGCGATGGCGCCGCCCCAGATCAAATGGAGAGCATCATGACCCGCAAACTCGAAGGCAAAATTGCAGTCGTCACCGGTGGCAGCGCCGGCATCGGTCTGGCCGCCGCGCAGCGCTTTATCGACGAAGGTGCCACCGTGTTCATCACCGGCCGCCGCCAGGCCGAACTCGATGCCGCCGTGAAGCAGCTCGGACCGAAGGCCGTCGGCGTGCAGGCGGACGCTGCCAAGCTCGCCGATCTCGCGCATCTGTTCGATACGGTGAAGGCTGCCAAGGGCAAGATCGACGTGTTGTTCGCCAATGCCGGCGGCTATGAATTGAGCGCGTTCGGCCAGATCACCGAAGACGTCTATGACAAGATGTTCGACATCAATGTGAAGGGCGTCCTGTTCACGGTGCAGCAGGCACTGCCGCTGCTCTCCGACGGCGCCTCGGTGGTTCTCACCGGCTCGGTGTCGGGATCGAAGGGCATGGAGTCCTTCAGCGTCTACAACGCCACCAAGGCAGCGATCCGCTCGTTCGCGCGCAGCTGGACCTCGGACCTCAAGGCGCGCAAAATTCGCGTGAATGTCGTCAGCCCCGGACCGATCCAGACCCCCGGCCTCGACGTCTTCGCCAATGACGATGTGAAGGGCTACCTCAAGACCATCGTGCCGCTCGGCCGTCTCGGTACCGCGGACGAAGTCGCGAAGGCGGTTCTGTTCCTGGCATCGGATGACTCCAGCTTCGTCGCCGGCGCAGAATTGTTCGTCGACGGTGGTCTCGCTCAGATCTGACGATGGGCTTGGCAGAGCAGAAAGGCGCCGCGTATGCGGCGTCTTCTCGTGTCAGAAACTGTGCATGTGTGCGCTGGCGCGATACTCGCTCGCCATCAGCTCTTCGTTTTCAGCAACCTGAATCCACGAGATGGCGAGTTGTAGCAATGCACGAATTTTGCGTGGGTCAGCTTCCACGCTGGCGCGCTGGCTGAGTGCCGACGCCTTGCGACGATATTCCAGTGACGCGCGCGTAAATGTCGAAGACTCGACCTGCGGCGTCCAATTCATCTGTCCCATAACTGGGAATTCCTGTGAGCAAGACAACGGTAGCTTACCGTGCCTCACCAGTTATCCCACTACGGAAACAGTTAGAATTAGAATAGATCGAAAAGCGAGACCTCTTACTTGATTAACTCAGCTTTCGCTGGGCAGCATATCGAGTTGCATCTTGCCGCTGTACCAATGGAAGAAGGGCAGCGGCGCGTCGTGACGGAGCGGGCCGGTGGCGAGACGCTGCTGCAATTGATTGAGCACGTTCTTCGTCATTGCGTGCGCGTCGGCGAGATGTGCGGAGCCGAGTTCGACCCAGACCAGTTCCACCAGTTCGGCATCGGCATGCACGACGCCCTCGACGCGATGCGCGATCGACGATGCATCTGCTGTGAAGAAACGCGTATCGAAGCGCTTGATACGGCCGGGTGGTGTGATGGCGCGCGCAATCAGAAACAGGCCCGAGGGATCGGGCAGGAGACCTGCATCGCTAAAAGCTTCCCATACGCCGGGGAGCTTCCTGGTCGCGCCATCAACCTTGCGGCCGAGGCAGAGGCCGGTTTCTTCACAGGCTTCGCGGATCGCGGCGACAGCGAGCGAACGCGCGCGCGACGGCGGCGTCTTCGGGCTGCCTTTCATCAGGTTGGCTTCAAGCTCCGGCGGCAAAGGTGCAGCCACCGGAATCTTGTTGTCGGTCGTGTCGACACTGCCGCCGGGGAAGACGAACTTGCCGGGCATGAACACGACCTTGTCGTGACGCTTGCCGACAAGCACTTTCGGAATCGGGCCGGAGCGATCGACCAGCATCAGCGTCGCAGCGTCGCGCGGACGCTTATAGGGATGGTGGTCGGCTTCCTTGCCGATCTCGACTGCGTCGCTCATTCCGTCTCCTGAAATTCTTCTTATTACGTGCTGTTCAAGGGGACGGAGAACGTATCAGTCAGCCGGGCCGTCGCCAAATCCGTGCATGCGGAATGCCCACTGCAATCCCACCACGGCGCCCTTGACCGGCTGCAACAACAACAGCGACGCGATCAGTGTGATCGGCAGGTAGATCGCAAGTTGCAGCGCGACCGATGGCGAGTAGTTGGTCTCGATCCACAATGCGATCGGCACGACGATGTGACCCACGATGACGATCACGAGATAGGCGGGAAGATCATCGGCGCGGTGCGCGGAGAAATCCTGTCCGCACTTGTCGCAGTGATCTGCGGTTTTCAGGAAGGCGCGAAACATCTTGCCTTCGCCGCAGTTCGGGCAGCGACAGGCGAAGCCGCGCTTCATTGCGGTCCACACATTGCGTTTGGCGGAGGAATCCAGCGTCGCGCTCCAGATCTTCGGTGTGGTCAATGTCATCATGACTTTACCCCTTTTTCGGCTTGCCGGGGTTACCACCGGCGCGAGCCTTGTCAGCTTTGGCAGCCTGCCGGGCATTGCGACCGGGTTTGGCTTTCTTGGGCGCCTTGACCTTCTTCGACGATTTGAACTTTGTCGGACCAGAAGGTTTGGCACCCGGATGACGCGGCCGGTCTGCAGCGTCATTGCTGCGGGCATGTTCGCGTCGGCGGTTCCGTGGGGCGGTATTGCCCTCGGAGAGCATTTCGAACCGCAAGGCACCAGCAACGGGAGCGGCTTCGACCAGACGGACATCGACGACGTCGCCCAACCGATGCATGGCACCACTGCGTGTACCGACGAGGGCGTGGCGAGCTTCGTCATAGTTGAAGTATTCGGTGCCCAACGTGCGGATCGGGATCAGGCCATCGGCGCCGGTCTCGGTCAATCGGACAAAGAGTCCAGCCCTGGTGACGCCGGAGATCCGGCCCCGGAAGGTGGCGCCGATCTTGTCGGCCAAAAAGTGCGCAATCAGCCGGTCGGAGGTCTCGCGTTCGGCCTTCATGGCCCGGCGTTCGGTGGCCGAAATCTGCGCCGAGATTTCGCTCAGCGTTTCCACGGTTTCCGTCTCGGGCAGTGCGCCTTCGCCAAGCCCGAGCGCACGGATCAGTGCGCGATGTACGATCAGATCTGCGTATCGCCTGATAGGCGAGGTAAAATGCGCGTAGCGGCGCAGGTTCAGACCGAAATGTCCGTAATTCTCGGCGGCATATTCCGCCTGGGCTTGCGAGCGCAAAACCACTTCATTCACCAGCGGTTCGGAATCCTGACCTTTGACCTGTGACAGCACCCGGTTGAATACCGATGGCCGCAATGCGCCCGCTTTGGCGAATGGCATGTCGAGGGTCTTGAGGAATTCCTGCAGGTTGTGAACCTTCTCCACCGAAGGCTCATCATGTACCCGATAGATAAGCGGCAGAGCCTTCTTTTCAAGCGTTTCGGCTGCGGCGACGTTGGCCAGGATCATGAACTCTTCGATGAGCTTATGCGCGTCGAGCCGCTCCGGTACGATGACGCGATCGACGGTACCGTCCTTCTTCAGCAGGATTTTTCGCTCTGGGATGTCGAGATCGAGCGGATCGCGTTCGTCGCGCGCGAGCTTCACCTGTGCATAGGCCGCGTAAAGCGGCTTCAGGATCGGTTCGAGCAGCGGGCCGGTAGTATCGTCGGGATGGCCATCGATGGCGGCTTGCGCCTGTGCGTAATTCAGCTTGGCCGCCGAGCGCATCAGGATGCGATGGAACGTGTGCGACTTCTTGCGGCCATCGACTGATATCACCATGCGTACGGCGAGCGCGCCGCGCGGCTCGCCCGGCACCAGCGAACACAGGTCGTTGGAGATGCGCTCCGGCAACATCGGTACGACGCGGTCGGGGAAGTAGACCGAGTTGCCTCGGATCAGCGCATCGCGGTCGAGGGCTGAGCCGGGACGCACATAGAAAGCGACATCGGCGATGGCGACGGTGACGATGTATCCACCTGCATTGTGCGGATCGGGATCGAGCTCGGCATAGACGGCGTCGTCATGATCCTTTGCGTCCGGCGGATCGATGGTGACCAGCGGCACGTCGCGCCAGTCTTCGCGTCCTTGCAATGTCGCAGGCTGCGCGGCTTCCGCTTCCTTCAGCGCATCGCGGGAGAACGCCTGCGGGATATCGTGGGAATGGATCGCGATCAGGCTGACCGCTTTCTCGGAGGAGAGTGAACCGAGCCGTTCCTTCACCTTGCCGGAGCCGAGGCCATAGCCACGCGTACGAATGAGATCGACACTGACGAGATCGCCGTCCTCGGCGCCGTTGGCGTCTGACGCGGCGATGTTGAGTTCGCGCCCGGCCTGCTTCTTGTCGACCGGGATCAATCGTCCGCCGCCATTCGGCAGCGCGCGATAGATGCCGAGCAGGCGTGTGCGGGCACCTTCGAGCACCCGCACGACGCGGCCCTGATAGCTGGCTAACTCGCCATCGTTCTCGATCTTCTCGATACGCAACAATGCGCGGTCACCGACACCGGCGGCGGTGCCGGGCAGGGGACGGCGCGGCGTGTGAATGCGAATTTTTGGTACGACGCCGTCTGCCTCGTCCCATTCGACAGGCGTGGCGATCAACTCGCCATCGGCATCACGCGAGGTGATGTCGACCAGCACTGTCGGTGGCAGCGCTGCGGGCTCGCGCACGCTGCGGCCTTTCTTGGCGATGGCGCCTTCGTCGGCGAGTTCGCGCAGCATGCGCTTGAGCTCGACACGGGCGGCGTTCTTCAGTCCGAATTCACGCGCGATCTCGCGAGTGCCGATCTTGCCGGGATACGCGCGAACGAACGCGACGATGGCATCCCTGGTTGGAAAGCTGTTGTCGCGTTTCTTGTTCACAATTATCCGTTCTAGCCAGCGCTCTTCTTCGCGACCGTTTTCGCGGCCTTCTTCTTGGCAGGCGATGTCTTCGCCTTCACCGGCGCGCGCGCTTTGCTGGCGGCAGCCGTTTCAGCCTTTGGCTTTGCCGCGGCTTTCTTCGCAACGGCCTTCTTGGCCGCCGGCTTCTTCTCGGCCGCGTCGGCCTTCTTGGCGACGGCCTTCTTCGCCGGTGCTTTCTTGGCGCCGCGCTTCGGCTTGATGCCGCCCTTGGCCACACGCTCGTCGATCAGCGCGATGGCCTCTTCGAGCGTGATCGTCTCCTGCGTCTTGTCGCTCGGGATCGTCGCATTGACGCCGCCCGCGGTGACATAGGCGCCATAACGCCCGCCCTTCACGGCAACGCCGCCGAGGGTCGGATGGTCGCCGAGTGGCTTGCCGGGATCGGCGCCGAAACGACGGCCTGATGGACCCTTGGCGATTTTCTCGGCGATCAGCGTGACCGCGCGGTTGAGGCCGATATCGAACACTTCGTCGCCGGCCTCGAGGCTGGCATAGGTCTTCTCATGTTTCACGAACGGCCCGAAACGGCCGAGGCCTGCGGTGATCGGCTCGCCGGTCTCCGGATGCTTGCCGATCTCGCGCGGCAGCGACAGGAGCTTGAGTGCCAGATCGAGTTCGACATCGCTGGGCGACGTGTTCTTCGGAATGCCGGCACGCTTCGGCTTCTCGCCTTCTTCGTAATCCTTGGCGTCGCCAAGCTGGATATAGGGCCCGAAACGTCCGGCCTTCACCGCGACTTCGAGACCTGACACCGGATCGGGGCCGAGCACGCGATCGGCGTTGGCACCGCTATCGGCGGCGAGCGGACGCGTGTAGCGGCATTCCGGATAATTCGTGCAGCCGACGAAGGCGCCGAACTTGCCGGCCTTCAGATTGAGACGACCGGTGCCGCAGGTCGGGCACTGGCGCGGATCGCCGCCATCTTCGCGCGGTGCGTAGATGTGCGGGCCGAGCATCTCGTCGAGCGCGTCGAGCACCTGCGCCACGCGCAGATCCTTGATCTCGTTCACGGCGCCGATGAAGTCGGTCCAGAAATCCTTGAGCACCTGCTGCCAGGAAATCTCGTTGTTGGAGATCCTGTCGAGGTTCTCTTCCAGCGCCGCGGTGAAATCGTATTCCACATATTTGGCGAAGAAGTTTTCGAGGAAGGCGACGACGACGCGGCCCTTGTCCTCGCCATAGAGGCGCTTCTTTTCGAGCCGAACGTAGCCGCGATCCTTCAGCACCTGCAGGATCGATGCATAGGTCGAGGGACGGCCGATGCCGAGCTCTTCCATGCGCTTGACCAGCGATGCTTCCGAGAAGCGCGGCGGCGGTTCGGTGAAATGCTGGGTAACCGCGAGGTTTTCTTTCTTCAGCGCTTCGCCTTCGCTCATGGCGGGCAGGCGGCGTGAATCTTCATCCTCGGCGTCGTCGTCCTTGCCTTCCTGATAGACCGCAAGGAAACCATCGAACTTCACGACCTGACCGGTGGCGCGCAATTCGAGCAGGCGCGATCCTGCCTTGGCAGCGATATCGACGGTGGTGCGCTCCATCTCGGCGGATTCCATCTGGCTGGCGATGGTGCGCATCCAGATCAATTCATAAAGCCGCGACTGATCGTTATCGAGACGGCCGCGCAGGCTCGCCGGGCGACGCGACATATCGGTCGGACGGATCGCTTCGTGCGCTTCCTGCGCGTTCTTGGCCTTGCTCGTATATTGCCGCGCGGCGTCCGGCACATATTGCTTGCCGTAGTCTTCGCCGATGACAGAGCGGGCCTGCGTGATGGCGGAGGGGTCGATCTGCACGCCGTCGGTTCGCATATAGGTGATGAGACCGGTGGTCTCGCCGCCGATGTCGATGCCTTCATACAGACGCTGCGCGATGCGCATGGTGTGCGCGGGTGCAAAGCCGAGCTTGCGGCTGGCTTCCTGCTGCAGCGTCGAGGTCGTGAACGGCGCCTGCGGATTGCGGCGCGCGGGTTTTGCGTCGACCGTGGAGACCGTGAAGTTTGCGGCTTCGATGGCCTTCTTGAAGTCCTCGGCTTCGGCGCCGGTGCCGATATCGAGACGCTGGATCTTCTTGCCGTCAGCGCCGACCAAGCGGGCTTCGAAACTCTCGCCGCGCGGCGTCGCCAGCGTGGTCACCAGCGACCAGTATTCGCGCGGGATGAACTTCTCGATTTCCTGCTCGCGGTCGCAGACCAGGCGCAGCGCGACCGATTGCACGCGGCCGGCGGAGCGGGCGCCGGGCAGCTTGCGCCACAGCACAGGAGAAAGCGTAAAGCCCACCAGATAATCGAGTGCACGGCGCGCCATATAGGCGTCGACCAGTGCGCCATCGATCTCGCGCGGGTTCTTCATCGCGTCGGTAACGGCCTGCTTGGTGATCGCGTTGAACACCACGCGTTCGATTTTCTGGTCCTTCAGCGCGCGCTTCTGCTTGAGGACTTCGAGCACGTGCCACGAGATCGCTTCGCCTTCGCGATCAGGGTCGGTCGCGAGAATGAGCTTGTCGGCGCCTTTGACGGCCTTGGCGATGTCGTTCAGCCGGCTGGCGGCCTTGGGGTCGATCTCCCAGATCATCTGGAAATTGGCGTCGGGATCGACCGATCCGTTCTTGGCGGGAAGGTCGCGGACATGGCCGAACGACGCCAGGACTTCATAGTCCTTGCCCAGATACTTGTTGATCGTCTTGGCCTTTGAAGGCGACTCGACAATGACGAGATTCATGTGATTCCAATAACTTACAGGGGGAATCCGGCTTGGGTCTGCGAGAGTCGCGCCAGCCGTTTCGCGGCGAACATGGGTGCGAAGGGGTCCCGTGTCAAATCGTGAGTTGTTGATGGCCGCGTCTGTTGGTTCCCAATAACTTACCAATGGTTGTAAAATGCAACCATTGGGGGTATAATTTGATGCTTCTTTGGTGCTGATTTCGCCCGGACTGCCCGGGTAGGGAATGCCTATGACACCGCCCATTCCGGACGATCAGGCGCAGGGCGATGGCGGGCCCGAGGAGGCGACTCTTTATATAAAGAGTGCGGTCCGCGATCTGTCGCGGATGGCGCGCCGCCATCGCCACGACATGCTCGCTTACTTGCTCGATATGGCGCATCTCGAAACCGAGGAGATCCTGCGGCTGCAAGGACTGCGCAAGCCCTCAGGCCGTTGAGGGCACAATCGTAGTGTCGCCATAGCCGAGCAGCCTGCCGTCGGCCGCATGCAGTTCCAGCTTCTTGATCTGCTTGCCACTCTTGCGATCGACCATGATGGTCGTCGGTTCGCCGGGCTTGAACGCATAATCCTCGCCCCACTGGCGCAGCGCCACCATGATTGGATGAACCGCCTGGCCTTTCGGGGTCAGGACATAGTCCTGATAGGCGCTGCCGTCGGCTGCCGGCTCCAGTTTCAGGATGCCGTCCTCCACGAGGGCTTTCAGCCTGACGGCGAGAATGTTCTTCGCCAGTCCGAGACTCTTCTGGAATTCGCCGAAGCGGCGCGCGCCCAGCATGGCGTCGCGGATGATCATCATCGTCCAGCAGTCGCCGATCACCTCCATGGATCGGGCGACCGGGCAGGTGGAGTCCTTGAGACTGGTGCGTTTGGCCATGCGACTTTCCAGTGGCGGGAAAAAGAATGCAGTGATTAGCGGACATGTGGTTGCATTATGAAACCATCCGCCCTAAATGGCAATGTGGTTTTAAAAAGCAACCACTTGATCATCAGGAGATCACCATGCGTTTGGCGAACAAGACGGCGCTCATCACGGGCGGCAATAGCGGTATCGGACTGACCACGGCGAAGCTCTTCGTCGCTGAGGGCGCCAAGGTGGCCATCACTGGTCGCGACAAGGCGAGGCTCGACGCGGCGGTGGCCGAACTCGGCCCGAATGCGATCGGCATCGTGGCTGATGCGACTGACATTGCTGCCACCGAGAATGCCGTGGCCAAAGCTGTCGAGAAATTCGGCAAGCTCGACATCGTATTCGCCAATGCAGGCATCAGCGCGCACACGCCAGTGGGTGGCACCGCGCTCGATGTGTTCGAGTCCGTCTTGAAGACCAACATCACCGCGGTATTCTTCACCGTGCAGGCAGCCGTCGCGCATCTCAACGATGGCGCGTCGATCATTCTCAACGGTTCGGTGATCTCCGTGCTCGGAAATCCCGGCTATGCCGCCTATGCGGCGAGCAAGGCCGGCGTGCGCGCGATGGCCCGCGTGATGGCGTCCGAGCTGTCGCCGCGCAACATCCGCGTCAATGTCGTCTCGCCCGGTGGCACGACGACACCGATCTGGGATCGCACCGCGCCGACGCCGGAAGCCAAGGTGGCGCTGGAAGCCAGGATTTCGCAGACCATTCCGCTCGGCCGCTTCGGCAAGCCTGAAGAGGTCGCCAAGACGGTGCTGTTTCTGGCATCCGACGATTCGTCGAACGTGCAGGGGGCGGAGATCTTTGTCGATGGCGGCGTCACGTCGTCGCCAGCCGGCGCGCCGGCGTTTCGTGGCTGATCGCTGATCAAACAGTACAAGAGTGCCGGCGTCTCTCGAATGTGTTCGAGGTACGTCGGTATCTCTTGAAGATAATGTTGGATGCGCTGAACCATTGTGGCTACCGGTCAGACATTCGAAGCGGGCTGGAGCGACGCACAGGAGGCCACATGACCAAAGTCGCGCGCATCTCCGAACCTGCGGTCGTTTCTGCACGTACCGAAAGTCACCCACTCGCTACGGTCGCACTGTTTAGCGCAATCGGCCTGTTGATCTCGTTGAGCGTTTTGTTGCTCGATAAATATGTGCCGGGTGAGTGGTTCTGAGGTCTCGCTTCCCGACGAGCAAGGCCGCTTGAACCGGCAGGCCGGTTCAAGCTCGCTATGGGAGTGTTGGGTTAAGCTGCGTGCAGATCTGTCGCTGCCTGCAAGGCACCGGCAACGGCTTTCTCGCGTAGCTCCGGTCCCATCATGATGCCGTCGGCGGCGATGAATTCGAGATTGGTGACGCCGATGAAGCCGAACACCCAGCGCAGATAGGTTTCGAGATGTTCGCCGGCAGCCGTGGGCATGTCCGCGCCGTAGAAGCCGCCGCGTGAAATGGCGACGATGACGCGCTTGCTGCCCGCGAGGCCTTCGGCACCCTTGTCGCCGTATTTGAATGTCTTGCCGGCGACGAGGATGCGATCAATCCACGCCTTGAGCTGGCTCGGAATGGTGAAGTTGTACATTGGTGCGCCGATCACCACGATATCGGCAGCAAGAAACTCCTCCAGCACGGCACTACCGGCGGCGAGATCGGGCTGAAGCGCCGCATCGGGCGCTGCGCCCTGCGCGACGGCGAGATGGGAGCCGGACAGATGCGCCAGCGGCGTGGTGGTGAGATCGCGATAGGTGGTCTCAAGGCCAGGATTGGCCTTGGCCAGCCGGTCGGTAATGGCGGCGGAAACCTGCCGGCTGACGGAGTGGGGCCCGAGCACGCTGGAATCGATATGGAGCAGTTTCATGTGGTCACCTCATGGTATAGGTTTGTAACTGACGCTACATGAGTGACTGGCTGAAACCGCACAAGAAGGCACAATTTTGAAACCCGAGCACAAAAAGGTGCCTGCTTTGCCGGCGATTCCGCATCAGGAGAGCGACTGTCGCGGCGTCGCCTCGGTGCTGGCGCGGGTCGGCGACAAATGGAGCGTGCTGGTGATCATGCTGCTCAGGGACGGCCCGCGGCGCTTCAACGAATTGAAGCGCATGATCGGAGGCATCTCGCAGCGGATGCTGACTCTCACGCTGCGCGGGCTCGAACGCGACGGTCTAGTGACGCGTACCGTGTTTCCGACTGTGCCCCCGCGTGTAGACTATGAACTCACGGATCTCGGCCGAGGCCTGAGCGATCCGGTCATAAAGCTCGGCGAATGGGCGCAGCAACATCTGCCCGATATCGACACCGCACGAAAAAACTTCGACGGGCGCAATTCGGAAGACTGAGTCCTCAGATCATCGACACCAGCCCGCCGCCATGGCGCTCCAGCCGTCCGGCAAGCTCGAGCTCCAGCAGCACGATGCGGACGGTGGCGGCCGACGTGCCGGCGAGGCGGATGAGGTCGTCGATGCCGACCGGGCTTGGACCGAGCAATGCGATCACGCGTGCGCGGTCGCTGCTGTCTGGTTCATCGAATGACGTGACATCATCAGGTTCACGGCTCGGCAATTCGATCGGCCGCTCCATGATCGGCGCGACCGCATTGATGACGTCGGATGCTTCGGTGACCAGCGCCGCGCCTTGCTTGATGAGGTCGTTGGTGCCGGCGGCGCGGGGATCGAGCGGCGAGCCCGGCACGGCAAACACTTCGCGGCCCTGTTCGGCAGCCATCCGCGCCGTGATCAGCGAGCCCGAGCGATGCGCCGCTTCGATGACCACGACGCCGAGTGCGGCGCCCGAGATCAGGCGGTTGCGGCGGGGAAAATCGCGGGCGCGCGGGACATGGCCGAGCGGCATCTCCGAAATCGCGCCGCCGTTGTCCAGCAGGGCGAACAGCAGGTCCTCATGTTCGGGCGGATAGATCTTGTCATGACCGCCAGCCAGCACAGCCACGGTGCCGCCATTCAGACTGGCGCGATGCGCGGCCTGATCGATGCCGCGTGCGAGGCCCGACACGATCACGAAACCGGCATCGCCGAGATCGCGCGCCAATCTCTCCGCGAATTTCAGTCCTGCACCGGACGCATTGCGTGAGCCGACGATGGCGATCATCGGCCGCATCAGCGTGTCCACTTTTCCGCGTGTGCCGAGAAGCGGCGGTGCATCGTCGATCCCCGCCAGGCGCGGCGGATAGCCGGGCTCGCTAGGTGCAACGAGCGTGGTGCCGATCTTGCGTCCGAGGTCGAGTTCACGCTGGGCATCGTCAGCGCTGCAGATCCGGCCGGCGCGGGTCGCACCGCCGCGGCGCGCCAGATCGGGCAGTCGCTCCAGCGCGGCGCGTGCGCTGCCGAAATGGTTGATCAGCGATCGAAAAGTACGCGGCCCCACATTGTCGCTGCGGATCAGCCGCAACCAGTCGAGCCGCTGGGCGTCCGTGAGCTGTGTGCTGCCCTGTGAGATGCTGTCCAAGCCATGCTCCCCCGGTGGAGAGTGTCTATCAACTTAAGGATGCATTCAATTGACATT
This sequence comes from Tardiphaga sp. 37S4, assembly GCF_021044645.1. Lineage (NCBI taxonomy): Bacteria > Pseudomonadati > Pseudomonadota > Alphaproteobacteria > Hyphomicrobiales > Nitrobacteraceae > Tardiphaga > Tardiphaga sp. 37S4. The sequence goes on from NZ_CP088008.1 coordinate 1,846,801, forward strand.
CGCACTTAAGGTGCGAGAGTAGGGTGAGCCCTGATGGCTTGTGTTCAGTGATGGCAATGCTTTGGGACGTGAACAACTTCCAGCGGATCGGTGCATCGAGCAACGCCGCCGTTGGGCGTGAGTTCGAGGAAGCGGCGCAGATCTTCTTTCATTCCGAGGGCGTGCAGCTTGCGCGCAATTTCGTCGTACCCGTCGGCCACCGGCTACAGAAGAACAAGCGCTTCGATCTTGGCAGCGCCAGCCCGCGCATCCTGGTGGAGTGCAAGTCCTACACCTGGACAGTGTCCGGCAATCGGCCGAGCGCCAAGATCCGCGGCATGAACGAAGCCATGCTGCTGTTCGGTGCGGCGCCGCGCGACTATCGGAAGATTTTGTTCGTGCTCAAACATCTTCACCCACATTCGAAGGTGAGTCTGATCTCGCACTATATCAAGAACAACGGCCACCTGATCAGCCGCGGCGTCGAGATCTGGGAGTTCGATCTCGACGCGAAGCAGGGCGCGCGGGTGTTTTAATGTCCCGTGCGGCGCGATCAGAATGCCGCTTGTTTCTTCGGCTACCGGATCGTCAAATTCATTAGTTCGTCGGGAAGTTCGCGCTGCGCGCACCATGCCTTGACGGTGGCGGCGAACAGGTCAGGTCGTTCGCCATTCCAGGCATGGCCGACGCCCTTGGCCAGCCGCGCCTGCGAATTCGGCAGCACCTGACGCAGCCGCGCCATTGAAGCGAGGATCAAGGGGTGTTCGTGTTCGCCCGCGACGAGCAGCGTCGGCGTTTGAATTGCTGCCGCGTTCGCGGGAAGTGAAAACGCGCTGGCGTCGTGGCTTGCTCCGATGAAGTCTTGGATAGACAACGGCTGAAGCGATTGGCGATAGGCCTCGAACCGATCCGCTGGAATGTTCAGTGTCCGCGCGTTGAGGCGCGCAAACAGCCGGGTTTTGATCAGCGGCGCAATCGCATAGGCGGCGGCGTCGATCAGCCATCTGTTGGGGAGCGGCAACACGTTGATCCCGGTCAACACGGCCCGCTCGACGACACTGGGATGCCGCGCCAGAAGCGTCAGCCCGACATAGGCGCCGAGCGAGAGACCGACGACATGCGCGCGCCCCGACGGTACATTTTTGCGGATGATCTCCGCGACGAGATCGGCGGTCTGCTCGAATGAGCGCCACCTGACGGCATGGCTCTGCCCATGGCCCGGCAGATCGGGGACGAGACAATCGAAGTCCGTCAATTGCGCGATCTGCTCCTGCCACATCCAGCCGCTGGTTCCGATTGCGTGCAGGAATACGACAGCGGGTAGGTTCGGCCTGCTTGATCTGTGCAGATGAAGCACGCGTGGAGCCTTTGCAGACCTGTTTGGTGGGAAGTGTCGCCGCGCCGGGAGATCTTGGCCGTGGATTCTGATGTTTTAATGCCGCAACTACTACTTCGCGCCGATCTTGCCTTCGGTGCCGTTCAGCAGTCGCTTGATGTTCTCGCGGTGCATGAACCACAGCAGGAGCGTCAGCGCGGTGGCCAGCACGGCGAGCTGTGGCGCCTTGGCCCACCACAGGAAGATCGGCGTGATGGCACTGGCGGTCAGGGCCGAGAATGACGAGTAGCGCGAGGTGAAAGCGCAGGCGAGCCAGGCGAGGCAGAACACGATGGCGGCCGGCCAGTACAGGCCGAACATGATGCCGATATAGACGGCGACACCCTTGCCGCCCTTGAAGCCGAGCCAGACCGGGAAGAGGTGGCCCAGGAACGCGAAGAGACCGGCGATCATGGCCGGGATTGGACCACCGACGCTGCCGGCGATGATCACGGCGACGGTGCCCTTGAGGGCGTCAAGCAGCAGCGTCGCCGCTGCGAGGCCCTTGCGGCCGGTGCGCAGCACGTTGGTGGCGCCGATATTGCCCGAGCCGATGGTGCGGATGTCCTGCGTGCCGGCGAGCTTGGTCAGCACTAGCCCGAACGGAACCGAGCCGAGGAAATAACCGAGCGCGGCGGCGAATATGTAGAGAACGATCATTGGACCTCTATTCTAAGACGCGCTTCGCACTTTCGTGCTCTCAGACGCGCTTATCGCGTCAGACGTGCTCGTAAACAGTGCGTCCGCCGACAATAGTGCGTGCGACGCGCCCCGTGAAGCGGGCTTCGTCGAATGGTGTATTCTTGCATTGCGATTTCAGGTCCGCGGGATCCAGCACCCACGGTACGTCGGCGTCAATGACGATGATGTCGGCGACAGCGCCGGGGCGTAGCGTGCCCCCCGGCAGGCCGAGCAGTTCGGCCGGGCGTGTCGACATCGCACGGATCAACTGGGTGAAGGTGAGCTCGCCATTGTGGATCAGCCGCAATCCCGCCGACAGCATTGTTTCGAGGCCGATGGCACCCGGCGCGGCTTCGGCGAATGGCAGGCGCTTGGTTTCGACGTCCTGCGGATTGTGATCGGACATGATGACGTCGATCAATCCTGACGCGACGGCCTCGACCAGCGCACGGCGGTTCTCTTCGGTGCGGAGCGGCGGCGACAATTTGAGATAGGAGCGATAGGGCCCGATATCGTTTTCGTTCAGCGTCAGGTGATTGATCGACGCGGAGGCGCTGACACGCAAGCCGGCGTCGCGGGCACGCTTCAGGATCTCGATGGATTCGATGCAGGTCAGTGAGGCCGCATGGTAGCGCCCGCCGGTGAGGGCGACGAGACGCATGTCGCGCTCCAGCATGATGGCTTCGGCGGCATTGGGAATGCCCATCAGGCCGAGCCGTGACGCGCGCTCGCCTTCATTCATCACGCCTTCGCCGACGAGGTCGGGATCCTCGGTGTAATGCACGATCAGCGCGTCGAAATCGCGCGCATAGGTCAGCGCACGGCGCATGATTTGCGCGTTGGTGATGCTCTTGTCGGCATCTGTGAAAGCGACGGCGCCGGCCGCTTTCAGCAGCCCGATCTCGGTCATCTCGTGGCCTTCGAGACCCTTGGTCAGGGCGGCCATCGGATGGATGTTGACGATGGCGGTGTCGCGGGCGCGCCGCAGCACGAAATCGACGGTGGCAGAATTGTCGATGGTCGGCGAGGTGTCCGGCTGGCAGATGATGGTGGTGATGCCGCCGGCTGCGGCTGCACGGCTGGCGGAGGCGAAAGTCTCGCGGTGGCTGGCGCCGGGTTCGCCGACGAAAGCGCGCATGTCGACGAGGCCGGGGGCCACGACCTTGCCGACGCAATTGATGATGTCGGTGCCTTCAGGCACACCGGCCGCGCCGATGCCACGGCGGGCATCGCGGATCACGCCGTCGGCGATCAGGACGTCACCGACGCCGTCGAGATCGCTGGATGGATCGATCAGGTGCGCATTGGCGAGGAGGATAGGGCGGCGATCTGTCAGCATGGGCATCACGCGTTCGGCAGGTTGCGCGCGAGCGCTTCGAGCACGGCCATGCGGACCGCTACGCCCATCTCGACCTGTTCGCGGATCAGCGACTGCGCGCCGTCCGCGACGAGGGAGTCGATCTCGACGCCGCGGTTCATCGGGCCGGGATGCATCACCAGCGCATCGGGCTTGGCGTAAGCGAGCTTCTTCTGATCGAGGCCGAAATATTGGAAGTATTCGGCGGACGAAGGCACGAAGGAGCCGTTCATGCGCTCGCGCTGCAGCCGCAGCATCATGACGATGTCCGCGCCGTTGAGGCCTTCGCGCATGTCGCGCGCGACCTCGACACCCATGCGCTCGATGCCCGGCGGCAGCAGCGTGGAGGGCGCGACCACACGGACGCGTGCACCCATGGTATTGAGCAAGAGAATGTTGGAACGCGCGACCCGCGAATGCAGTACGTCGCCGCAGATCGCGATCACGAGACCTTCGAGGCGGCCCTTGTTGCGACGGATGGTCAATGCGTCGAGCAGGGCTTGCGTCGGATGTTCATGGGCGCCGTCGCCGGCATTGATGACGGAGCCGTCGACCTTGCGCGCCAGCAGTTCGACCGCGCCGGAGGCATGATGGCGCATCACGAGAATGTCCGGATGCATCGCGTTCAGCGTCATCGCGGTGTCGATCAGCGTCTCGCCCTTCTTGATCGAGGACGATGACACCGACATATTCATGACGTCGGCGCCGAGCCGCTTGCCGGCCAGTTCGAACGACGACTGGGTGCGCGTCGAATTCTCAAAAAACAGATTGATCTGGGTGCGACCGCGCAGCGAGGAACGCTTTTTGTCGACCTGGCGGTTCAGCTCGACATATTCCTCGGACAGGTCGAGGAGGCCGGTGATATCCGCGGCGGAAAGGCCCTCGATGCCCAGCAAATGCCGGTGTCCGAGGACGAAAGAGGATTTCGTGGCTTGGGTCATTAAAACGAAAGCTATAGGCAGAGTTGAAAAGCGGAGCAAGCGCGATTCGCCCGGTTCCGGGTTATCCCCCGGTCTGTCCGCTGGCAGGGTAAAGATCATGAGGCCAAATCCCTGCAGAATCGCCTTGTTGGAGCTCCGGAACCCGTCATGAGACATGCTCTAAACCAGGTGTTCGCGACGGTTTCGGCGGGGCTTTTTCTGGCCCTCGGCGCTGTAGCCGCACATGCGCAAAATCTGCCTGACGATTTCGTGTTCCTGCGCGATATCGATCCCTCGATCCGGCAGGACATCCGCTATGCCGGCGTCAACAATTTCGTCGGCCGCAAACTCAGCGGCTATGATAGCGCGGAATGCGTGGTGAAGCGCCCGGTCGGCCTCGCTCTGCAGAAGGTGCAGCGCGAGTTGATGGCGCAAAACCTGTCGCTGAAAATGCTGGATTGCTATCGGCCGCGGCGGGCGTCGCGCGACATGGTGGCGTGGGCGCGCGATGGCAACGAGACGCCGGCGCAGAAGCGTTATAATCCTGCCTTCAGCAAGGTGGATCTGTTCAGGCTCGGCTACATCGCCGAGCGCTCGGGCCACTCCACCGGCGCGGCGCTCGATCTGACGCTGGTCGATCTGCATGCGCCTGCGTCGCCGGCATTCGATCCGAACAAGGCCTATGCAAGCTGCATCGCGCCGGAAGCACAGCGCGCGCCCGAGGGCAGCGTCGATATGGGCACGGGTTACGATTGCTCCGATGCCAAGGCCCATACCGGATCGCGCGCGATTTCACCCGCGCAGCGGCGCTGGCGCGATCTCCTGGTGACTGCGATGGGCAGGCAGGGCTTTGTGAATTATTCCAAGGAATGGTGGCACTTCTCGCTGCCCGGCGCGGGCGCGCGCGCCTACGATTTCCCGATTGCGCGGCAGGCAAGATAGCCCCGTGAAATCCCGGCCGATCCGGCGTAAAATGATTCGCAATATCGCCTTCAGCCGGAACTGATTCATGACCGACGCCACCTCTGCCATTCATGCGGTGCTCAACCAGTCGCTCCCATTCGAGGACGTCAATCTGTTCGAGCTGGACCGGCCGCTCGTGGAAGCGGTTGCGATGAATGAGGGGTCGTTCGCCTATGTCGACCACGCCGAATTCGGTCAGCTCTGGGGATCGGCCGAGATGGCACAACGCGCGCGGCTGGCCAACGAGAATACGCCGAAGCTGCGGACTTTCGATGCGCGCGGCAATCGGCGTGATGAGGTCGAGTTTCATCCGGCCTATCACGAGCTGATGGCACAGAGCATTGCAGCGGGAATTCACAATTCGACATGGACGCGTGACGGCAAGTCCGCACGCGGCGCGTCCGAAGTGGCGCGCGCCGCAAAATTCTATATAGCGGCGCAGGTCGAGACCGGACATCTGTGCCCGATCACCATGACGCGCGCTGCCGTGGGGGCATTGGCGATGCAGCCGGATGTGCTGGCGCAGGTGATGCCGGTCATTGCCAGCCGCGATTACGATCCGAGCTTTGCGCCATGGTCGGCCAAGCGTGGCATGACGCTGGGCATGGGCATGACCGAGCGGCAGGGCGGCACGGATGTGCGCAGTAACATGACGCGCGCCGTGCGCGACGGCGATGCGTATCGGATCAGCGGCCACAAATGGTTCATGTCGGCACCGATGTGCGACGCGTTTCTGGTGCTGGCGCAAGCCGAGGACGGATTGAGCTGTTTCTTCATGCCGCGGTTCCGGCCGGATGGTTCGCTCAATGCGCTGAATTTCCAGCGTCTGAAGGACAAGCTCGGCAATCGCTCCAATGCGTCGTCGGAAGTCGAGTTCAACGATGCCTATGCACTGCGCGTCGGCGAGGAGGGTAAGGGCATCCGCACCATCATCCAGATGGTGCAGCTGACCCGGCAGGATTGCGCCACAGCATCCGCCGGTTTGATGCGCTCGGGCCTCGCTCATGCGCTGAATCACGCCAGGCATCGCAGCGTGTTCCAGAAGCATCTTGCCGATCAGCCGATGATGCAAAGCGTGCTCGCCGACATGGCCCTACATGTCGAGGCCTCAACGGCGCTGGTGATGCGACTGTGTCGCGCCTTCGATCTGGCGCCGGAAGATACGTCCGAGGCGGCGTATATGCGTTTCCTCACGCCGGTGGTGAAGTACTGGGTCTGCAAATCGGCACCGGGCTTCCTCTATGAGGCCATGGAATGCATGGGCGGCAACGGCTATGTCGAGGAGGGCATTCTGGCGCGGCATTATCGCGAGGCGCCGGTCAATGCGATCTGGGAAGGCTCTGGCAACGTGATGTGTCTCGATGTGCTGCGGGCGCTGTCGCGCGAAGGCGACGCATCGACCGCGGTGCTGCAGGATCTGATGCTGGAGACGCGCGGACTGCCCGGCGCGGCCGAAGCCGCTGCCTTCATCATCCGCACCTTGCTGCGGCCCGACAGCGAGCGTGTTGCGCGGCAGGCGGTGGAATCGCTGGCATTGCTAGCGGCCTGCGCCGCACTGAACATGGTGCATCCGCCCCATGCCGAACTGTTTGCGCGGACACGCCTCGATGGTGCGCGCAGTACGATCTACGGCACCGCTGAATTGACCGAAGCTCAGGGTCGGGGACTGCTCGAGCGGGCGTTGCCGCAGTGAGTGCACTGGAGACGCCGATCGCTCCCGTCGCACCCTCGGATCTGCCACCCGCGACAAAGCCGCCGCGTGTCTGGAAATTCTGGGGCACCAGCCTCTGGGGGCTGTTCGCTTTTGCAGCGATGTTCGTCGGTCAGTTGACCGTCGTCGCCTATTACCTCCTGATCAAGGATGCGCCACTCGATGCGACGCTGCTGATCAAGGCGATGAGCAGCGGTACGACCATCGCCGCGTCCGTTCTCATGGGGCTTCCGGCCGTGTGTCTGGCGCTGTGGCTGGCGACGCGCATGGCGCGGCAATCCTTTGCGGACTATCTGGGGCTACGCGGCACGTCCTGGAAAAACTATGTCATCGGCACGGTGGCGCTGATCGCGCTGGTGGGCGCCTGGGAGCTGGTCGCAAAAGGCATGGGGCGCGACTCCGCGCCGACTTTCATGCTGGAAGTGTTGAAGTCGGCCCGCGCCGACGGCGCGCTGTGGCTGCTCGTGATCGCGTTCTGCGTCGGCGCGCCGATGACCGAAGAGTTCTTCGCGCGAGGCTTCCTCTATCGCGGCTGGTCGGAATCGTTCTTGCGGCCGTTTGGCGCCATCGTGGCGTCATCGCTGGTCTGGACGGCGATGCATCTGCAATACGATTGGTTCTTCTTCGTCGAGATTTTCACCATCGGCCTGCTGTTCGGCTATATGCGCTATCGCAGCCACTCGACATGGCTGACGATTTTTCTGCACGGTCTCAACAATCTGGCGGCGACTGTTCAGACGCTGCTCATCGCGAACGGTGTGATATCGCCCTAGAGCATGATCCCGAAAAGTGGGAACCGGTTTTCGGGCAAGATCATGCTCAAAAAAAGAAAAACCTATTCCGCCAGCGCGATGAATACAGGCATGGTCAGGACCGCCAGCGTGGTTTGAATGGTCAGGATTTGCGCCAGGAGGGGCGCGTCGCCGCCCATCTGCCGCGCCAGAATATAGCCGTTCGATGCCGACGGCACCGACGCGCAGCAGACGACCACCGCGAGGTTGGCGCCGGACAGGCCGAAGGCGATGCCGAGGCCCATGGCAATCAGCGGCATCACGGCGAGTTTCAAGACGACCGTCAGTGCTGCAGCCATGCCGGGTCTGTGCAGGCCTTCGAGTTGAAGGCCCGCGCCGACAATGAGCAGACCCATCGCCAGAGAGCAGCGTCCGAGGGCATCGAGGAATTCGTGTGCGGGGCGCGGCACGGGCAATCCGGCGAGGTTGATCACGAGGCCGATCACGCAGGCCCAGATCAGCGGGTTCTTGGCGATGGTCAGCAGCAGCGCCGGCCACGCCATCCGCTGCGGTGAGGCGTAATGCGCCAGCACCCAGACCGCCAGAATATTCAGCAGCGGGATCATCGCTACCATGGCGACGGAGGCCAGTGTGATGCCGAGATCGCCCCACAGATTGCCGGCGACCGATAGTGCCACGAAGGTCTGCCAACGCGTGGCGCCCTGAAATAGTGAAGTAAATGCCGGCCCATCGAGGCCGATGGCCCGCGCCAGCAACGGACGCAGCGCCAGACATAGCGCAGACATCAGGATGACGGAGAGCAACAAGGCACCGCCGACACCTGCGATGGGCACCGACGCCAGATTGGCGCGCGCCAGTGTGTCGATGAGCAGGGCGGGGAACAGGACATAATAGACGAGCTGTTCCAGCCCGACCCATTCGATGTTCTGTTTCAGCAGCAGGCGCCGCAGCGCGTAGCCGAGCACGATGAGCAGGAAGACCGGGACGAGAGCGGCAAATACCGTCAGCATGGGGTCAGCGAATATCCGGCGTGCGCAGCAAGGCGGCGAGGCGATCTAGCGCGCCCTGAAGAATAAAGATCGCGGCATGTTCGTCGATGACCTTGGCGCGCTTGGCGCGGCTGACATCATTGGCGATCAGTTCGCGCTCGACCGCAGATGTGGAGAGCCGCTCGTCCCAGAAGGCGATCGGCAATTCCGTCAGTTTCGAGAAGTTGCGCGCGAAGGCGCGGGTCGATTGCGCGCGCGGTCCCTCGCTGCCGTCCATATTGATGGGAAGACCAAGGACGAAGCCGCAGATATTTCGCTCAGCGGCAAGCTTGATCAGGCGTGCGGCATCGGCCTTGAAGGCAGTTCGCTCGACAGTCTCGATGCCGGTGGCGAGACGGCGATCGGGATCGGACACCGCGACACCAATGGTCTTGGTGCCGAGATCGAGACCGATCAGTGCGCCGCGGGCGGGCAGATGTGCGGCGGCTTCGACGAGGGGAAGGATGACTGCAGGCATGGTCCCGCATAACACGCGGAGCCATCAGATCAAACGCTGCGCCGCAATTATCGGGGTGGACGGCGGCTGCGCCATTCCTCGGCGGTCATTTCCCAGATTTCCGAGGGCCAACGGCCGGAGACGTAGTCGCGATCCTCGGCGGCAATCACGCGCATGCCGGACGTTTCCGAAATCCGGCGCGAAGCGGTGTTGGCGATGGCCTTGATGACGCGCAACACGGGCCGCTGCAGGGTGTCGAACCAGTAATCGGTCACGGCGTCGCTGGCCTCGGTCATCAGGCCTTGTCCGTGCCAGGCGGGATCGAGCCAGAAGCCGCGGTTGTCGTCGCCGCTGTCCCTGACATTGATCATGCCGATCAGTTGCTCCGGTGCGCTCTTCAGGCGGATCGACCAGTGCCATTCGGTGCCGCGCTCCATGCCTGGCAGCACGACATCGCGCAGGAAAGTGAAGGCGCCGTCAGCCGGGTAGGGCCATGGCACGCGGCTGGCCAGGAAACGCACCACCTCTATTCGCGGGAAAAGCCTTTGCACGGCATCGGAGTCAGCCAGCACGAGTGGGCGCAGGATTAGCCTGGGCGTGGTGAGTTCGGGAATGGCAGCGGTCATCGGTCGCGTTTCACATCGGTGGTGATTTGCGGCAAGGTAGCATCGTTCCCGCGTTTCTGCGTCTTACGTCACGAGCTCGATCTATGGACGCTCTCAGCCTGTTTGGACTGTTCGCCGTCAGCGCTATGCTGGTCTGCTACGCGCTGGAGGCACGCAGTTCGTGGTTCACGCTGGCCTTTGCCGGCGCCTGCGGGCTCGGATCGCTCTATGGATTTCTGCAGGGCGCCTGGCCGTTCGGGCTGGTTGAGGCGATCTGGGCTGGCGTTGCGCTGCGCAAGTGGATGCTCATCCCCCGCGCAACCGCATAGCTCACGCGGGTGCGGCCGTGTTAGCCTGAGCAAGGCTCGGCAATGATGCGCGTGCCATTTCCTCACGTTTGTCTCAAGATCGTCACTGCTTTGCCGCTGGATTCAGAGGCATTGCCGCAAGATTGTCGCAAGAATCCGGAGATCCCCCATGTGGCCCGACCGCCGACTGATCGACCTTTTCGGCACCGAATTTCCCATCGTGCAGGCGCCAATGGCAGGTGTGCAGGATGCCGACATCATGATCGGCGCAGCGGAGGGCGGCGCGCTGGCCTCGTTGCCGTGCGCAATGATCTCGCCGGAGAAAGCCCGTGAGCAGATCAATATCGTGCGCCAGCGCGTCTCCGCGCCGGTCAACATGAATTACTTCTGCCATACGGCGGTGGACGCCGATCCGGCACGCGAGGCCAACTGGCGCAAGCGGCTGTCGTCCTATTACACCGAACTGGGGCTCGATCCGAATGCAGACATCAATGCGGCCAACCGTGCGCCGTTCGATGAGGCGATGTGTGCGCTGGTGGAAGAGCTGAAGCCCGAAGTGGTCAGCTTTCACTTCGGCCTGCCGGCCCCGGCGCTCTTGAAGCGCATCAAGGCAGCCGGCTGTCGGGTCATCGCCTCGGCGACCATCGTCAAGGAAGCCGTCTGGCTCGAAGAGCGCGGCGTCGACGCGGTCATTGCGCAGGGGGCGGAGGCCGGCGGTCATCGCGGCATGTTCCTGACCGAGGATATCGCCACGCAGCCCGGCCTGTTCGCGCTGCTGCCTCAGGTGGTGGATGCGGTGAAGGTGCCGGTGATCGCGGCCGGCGGTATCGCCGATGGGCGTGGAATTGCCGCAGCCTTTGCGCTCGGCGCGGCGGGGGTGCAGATCGGCACCGCCTATCTGCGTACGCCGGAATCGAAGGTAAGCGGGCCGGGCCGTGCAGCCCTGGCCGGGGCGTCGGATGCCTCCACCGTCATCACCAATGTCATGACCGGCCGTCCGGCCCGCGGTGTCGTCAATCGCGTGATGCGCGAGGTCGGGCCGGTATCGCCCGATGCGCCGGCGTTCCCGCATTCGGCGACCGCGCTGGGGCCTCTGAAAGCCGCTACCGAGAAGCTCGGACGGACCGATTTTACCAATCTCTGGGCCGGACAGTCGGTGGGAATGGGCAGCGAACGGCCTGCGGCAGAGCTGACACGGTCGCTGGCAGCGGCCGCATTGGCGCGGATGGCTGAATTGCGGGGCTAGGCGCCAAACAAGGCGGAGGCGTCCGCCGGTTGCGGCGCGAAACCTCCGTCTGCTATACGGCGGGCAGAATTCGCCCAGAGGCCCTATATAATGTCCGTCGATGCAGCCACTGTTCGCCGTATCGCGCATCTTGCGCGGATCGCGGTTACTGACGCTGAAGTTCCCCATCTGCAGGGCGAGCTGAACGCGATGCTGGCCTTTGTCGAGCAGTTGCAGGAAGTGAATGTCGACGGCGTCGAGCCGATGACCTCGGTGATGCCGATGGAGATGAAGAAGCGCGCCGATGTCGTCACTGACGGCGAGATCGTCGATGCGGTGACGGCGAATGCGCCGGAGTCGGAGGATCACTTCTTCCTGGTGCCGAAGGTCGTCGAGTAATCGAGCAAGAACCGTTTGGACGGAAACCGCCATGTGCCTGCTTTGCGACGATGAAAAGTCCTATCAGCTCTATATGGACTACCTCGACGAGATGGAGCGTCAGGGCAAGGTCAAGGACGTCGACGCGGCCATGGATGCCATCCTCGACAAGGTTCAGGCCGCACAGGAGACTGACGACAAGCTCCGCCGCAGCTCTTTCAAAAAAGATGCACCTGAAAACGACAAGACGCTCTCTCCCTTCTTTTGCAGCCCGGTCAATAAATAGATGACAGATCTGACGTCGCTGACACTCGCCGAGGCGCGTGACGGCCTTGCGACCAAATCCTTCACGTCAGTCGAACTGACCGATGCGCATCTCAAGGCGATGGAAGCCGCACGCGTGCTAAACGCCTATGTGCTGGAGACGCCGGATCAGGCGCGCGCAATGGCGCAGGCGGCCGACGCGAAACTCGCCAAGGGCGAGGGCGGCTGGCTTGGCGGCGTCCCGCTCGGCATCAAGGATCTGTTCGCGACCAAGGGCGTGCGCACAACCGCATGTTCGAAGATACTTGGCAATTTCGTGCCGCCTTACGAGTCGACCGTGACCGCACAGCTATGGCGTGACGGTGCCGTGATGCTCGGCAAGCTCAATAACGACGAATTCGCCATGGGCTCGGCGAACGAGACGTCGTTCTTCGGTCCGGTGATCAATCCGTGGCGGCGCGACGGCTCCGACGTCAATCTGGTGCCCGGTGGCTCGTCCGGCGGTTCGGCATCGGCGGTCGCTGCAGGTCTGTGCCTCGGTGCCACCGCGACCGACACCGGCGGTTCGATCCGCCAGCCCGCGGCCTTCGCCGGCATCGTCGGCATGAAGCCGACCTATGGCCGCTGCTCGCGCTGGGGCACCGTCGCTTTCGCGTCCTCGCTCGATCAGGCCGGGCCGATTGCGCGCACCGTGCGCGACACTGCGATCCTGATGCGCTCGATGGCCGGCTACGATCCGAAGGACTCGACGTCCGTGGATCGCGACGTGCCGGACTACGAGGCGGCGATCGGCAAGTCCGTGAAGGGTATGAAGATCGGCATTCCCAAGGAATATCGCATCGACGGCATGCCGGCCGAGATCGAAAAGCTTTGGTCGGAAGGCGCTGCGCAGCTCAAGGCCGCCGGTGCCGAACTCGTCGACGTGTCGTTGCCGCACACTAAATACGCGCTGCCGGCCTATTACATCGTGGCGCCCGCCGAAGCCTCGTCGAACCTCGCGCGCTATGACGGTGTGCGCTACGGCCTGCGCGTGCCCGGCCGCAGCATCAGTGACATGTATGAGAATACCCGCGCTGAAGGCTTTGGCGCGGAAGTGCGCCGCCGCGTGATGATCGGGACCTATGTGCTCTCCGCCGGCTATTACGACGCCTATTATCTGCGCGCGCAGAAGGTGCGCACGCTGATCAAGCGCGACTTCGAGGAGTGCTTTGCCAAGGGCATCCATGCGATCCTGACGCCGGCGACGCCGTCGGCGGCCTTCGGCATCGGCGAGAAGGGGGGCGCCGATCCGATCGAGATGTATCTCAACGACATCTTCACGGTGACGGTGAACATGGCCGGCCTGCCGGGTATAGCGGTTCCCGCCGGCAAGGATGCGCAGGGATTGCCGCTCGGATTGCAGCTGATCGGCCGTCCGTTCGATGAGGAGACGCTGTTCTCGCTCGGCGAAACCATTGAGCAGGCATCGGGGCGTTTCACGCCGCCCAAGTGGTGGGCCTGACATCATCATCCGCGTGAAGTGTTGCGCGTTTGACATTGCGTTTTGCGGTGCACTTGGCCATGGTTTGCCCATGAGCATGGACCGTGCATGAGCACCGACGACGGGCTTCCGCCTTCCCAACAGGTCGATCAGATTCTGGGTTCCCCGAAGCTTGCGCAGGCGATCGAGAATGATCGCTACAAGCATCTGCTGGATCATGTTCCCGTTGCGCTCGCCATCTCGCGCGGATTGGGCAGCGATCAGCAGGTTGTCTATATCAACAAGGCCTTCGAGCAACTGATGACAATGGCGCCGGCCGATGTCGAAGGCCAGAGCTGGACCTGTCTCGACGGCTTTCTCAACGAAGACAACCAGAGCCAGACGCTGGGCGAAGCGATCCGCGACGGCGAGGACTTCATCGGTGTTTTCCGTCCGTCGGTGCCGGTCGATCGGCTGGTGATCGTGCAGGCCTATGCGTCGGTGATCGAGAGTGACGACGGCGTCGAGAATTTCCGGATCGCCGCGCTCGTCGATGTCGGTGGCCGCGAGCGTGCGCAGATTGAGCAATTCGAGAACCAGATACGCGACCGCGACATGCTGATGCGCGAGCTGCAGCATCGGGTGAAGAATAATCTGCAGCTCATCACCGCGCTGGTGCGGCTCGAAGCCCGCTCGGCCGTGGAAGGCGAGGCTGTTGCGCTCGGCCGGCTGGCGAGCCGGATCGATGCGCTGACAGTACTGTACCGGACGCTGTCCGACGAGAATGCGACGCCCGAGATCGATCTCGGCCAGTATCTGTCGGACATCGCTAATGCCGTGATGGCTGCAAGCGCGACGGCGGATATCACGCTCGATCTGCAGGTTGGCTATTGCCCGATGTCGATCAATATCGCGATGCCGGCGGGACTGCTGGTCAACGAGATGCTGACCAATGCGCTGAAATACGCCTTCGTCGGCCGTGCCGGTGGTCAGATCAAAGTGATCTGCAAGCTGGAAGGTGGCCACGTCACGGTGGTTGTCGCCGATGACGGCGTTGGCCTCGGCGAAGGCCAGGAGTGGCCGTCGCCGCGCAAGCTCGGCGCGCTGATCCTGCAGACGCTCAAAGAGAATGCGCCGAACGTGAAGTTCAACGCCGAGAGCATTCGCGGGCAGGGCAGCTGGTTCACGCTGGTATTTGATGCCGCGCCGGGCACGCAGCTGAACTGAGGATTGGCGCCGCCATTTGGCGCGCACCTTGTTTCACCATTCATTAGCCACGTTGCTGGCGCGATTGGTGCCGGATCGTCAGTTTGCATCGAATTGCAATGCTTTACGGTAATATCTGATTGAGATTCCGGATTGGGGACCGTCCGGACACGGTCCGTGCCGTTTGGTGCGGCCGTCTTGTGGGATCGGTAGAGAAGTGATGAGTGCGTTGCGTTCGATCGGTGTCGTGGTCACGACCTGTGCGCTGCTGCTGGGCTGTACGTCGGTCTACAACCTTCCCGCCAACGTGCCGCTGGCCGGCGCCTCCCTCGATCCCAATCTCGACGCCGTTTTCAAGGATGCTGCCGAGCAGGACGACCTGCTGATCGGTTTTTCGTTCTCAGGCGGTGGCACGCGCGCTGCGGCGTTTTCGTTCGGTGTCCTGGAAGAACTGGGCAGCATCCGCATGCGCGGTGCATCCGACACCATGCTGGAACGCATCGACTTTCTGTCCGGCGTTTCCGGCGGTTCGGTCACGGCTGCCTATTACGGTTTGAAGAAGCGCGCGGCGCTGTCGGACTTCCGTGAACGTTTCCTGCTGCAGAATGCCGAGGCCGGACTGACGACACAGTTGTCGCTAGGTACTATCGGCCGTGCCTTGGGCGGTGGCATCAATGACTCCAAGGGCTTCACCAGTTGGCTCGACGCCAACCTGTTCCAGAATGCGACTTTCGGCAGCCTGCGAAATAGCGGTTCTCCACGGGTCTGGATCAACGCCTCGGATATCTATAACCGCGTGCCGTTCGTGTTCGACAACACGGCCTTCGCCGCGATCTGCAGCGATCTCAGCAAGTATCCGCTGTCGGGCGCAGTGGCTGCGTCGGCCGCGGTGCCGCTCGCCTTTGCGCCGGCCGTGGTGCAGGCCTTCCCCGGCACATGCAACGAGCCGCTGCCGCCTTGGGTCGCGCGCGCAGCCGCGAACCGCAATGCGTCGCCGATGTTGAGTGCCTATTCCAAGGCAGTGATGCGTTACCGCGACGGCGCGGTGCCCTACATCAAGCTGATGGATGGCGGGCTGGTCGACAATTACGGCGTCTCTGCGCTGACCATCGTGCGCGAATCCTCCGAGACACCCTATGGCCCGATGACACCGCAGCAGGCGGTCCGGCTGCGCCGCGGGATCTTCATGGTGGTGGATTCCAAAGTCGGTCTCTCCGGCAACTGGATCAATACGGTGGAAGGGCCTGAAGGCGTCGATCTGATCAAGGCTGCGGTGGACACCACTATGGATGCGAGCATCGGCTCCAGCTACACCGCATTCGACCGAACCATGAAGGACTGGCAATCGTCGCTGATCAAGTGGCGCTGCGGCTTGTCGGCGGCAGAGCGTGCCCGTTATGGCGCGCGGCCCGGCTGGCGCTGCACCGATCTGCAGCTCTTCGTCGGCCGGCTTGGGTTCGATCAGCTAGATCCGGCGCGTGCCGCAGTGCTCGAAGCCGTTCCGACGCGTTTCCAGCTGCCGCAGGGACAGGTCGATGACTTGATCCTGGCCGGTCGCGAGACGCTGCGTGCCAGCTCCGTGTTCAGGGCTTTCGCTTCGGGAATATAGCCGGCCTCCTAACGGATGCGACAAGCGGTTCTTACCCGCTCATGCGTTCCGGGATTGGATGTTACGCAGCGCGATCGAGATTAAGCGGGTGGCGATAGATCGCATCGCGAATATCGACCTTGCGTGGCAGCAGACCAAACCTGAAGAAAAGATCGGCTGCCTTCTGCTGCTCGGCGATGAACCTGTCGTCGACCTGATGGATGCCCCATGGGCGCTGTGCGATGTGCTTTTCCCATTCGGCGGCGTCGAGCGGCCCCCCGGCGACGCGTGCGAGGATCGCTGCAGCGTCTGCCGGATGCTGCGCAATCCAGCGATCCGTTTCGTGCAAGGCGCTCGCTGTGTCCGCAATAATGTTCGGATTATCATCGGCGAAATCGCGGCGTGCGAAAAACACCGACGGGTTGGTGACGAGATCGCCGGTGTTGGCGATGGCCCGGATCTCATCCGCGCCGCCACGAAGTCCTCCGCCTGAAACCCACGCATCGATGTCGCCAGCCAACAATGCCTGACGTGACTCCGGCTCGGTAAGATCAAGCGGCACAATATCGTTCCAGGTCAGGCCGGCACGGTCGAGCGCCGTTGCTAGCAGGGCCTGCAGCCACGAGCCGACACCGAGCGAGATCGTCTTGCCGGCGAGATCGGCAACCGTTTTCACCGGACTGTCCTTGCGAACATAGATGCCGCCGACTGCGCGCGCTTCTGATGCGGCGAAAGTAACGATCGGCACGCCTTTGGCCTGCGCGGCGATAGGCGGTGTCAGGCCGGTGCCGCCGATCTGGATCAGATTGGCGCCGACATATTCGACAGTGCGTGCGCCTGCCGCGATCTTCACCCATTCGACGCTTCCGCCGCGCGCCGAGATCCGTTTTTCGAGCAACCCGTTCTGGCTGAGCACAAGAAGAGACGGATTGTTGGCGTGGACGCCAATGCGAAGAACAAATGTCATTACATCTCTCCTGATAGCAGCGTGTTCATTTCAAACTACACTTCGACGCTCTTTTTCGGTCGTTCATCCATCGATGATGGTCTATCGAAGTTTCGCAACGCGCTCGATTTACTTACAGGAGATGCCGATGACTGTAACGACGGAACGTCTGGCAACGCGTGAGTTTGAAAAATCATCCTCCGTCGATGAGCTCTGGTACACACGTTGTCCTGTGCCGACGGCGTCCGGCATAGCGCTTGATCTAGGGCTGCTGCGCGATGAATTCGCGACGTCCGGAATCGTACTTCGATCGATCCGCGATTCCGAAGATCCGCGCGTCAACATTTCGCATTTCGATCATTCGCTGCCCGGCCTGTTTCGCGAAGGCGGCAACATTCCCGCGATCTGGGCGCGGTCCGAAGGACGCGACACGGTAACCGTGGCGCTGACGTGGATAGATGAATACCAGGCTATCGTCGTTCGCGCGGATTCGGACATTCATTCTCTGGCCGACCTTCGCGGCAGAAGGATCGGTCTGCCGCGGCAGGACGGCCAACGCGTCGATTTCGCGCGCGCCATGTCGCTACGCGGCATCGAGACGGGTCTCGGGATTGCCGGGCTGCACCTCGCGGACAGCGAACTCGTCGATATCACCAGCGATCAGCCGACATTCGCCGTGGCGGCTGGCGTCGCCAATGGCCGCTTTCACGAGCTCGAAGCCGCCGCGCTCGCGCGCGGTGAGGTCGATGCCATTTATGTGAAGGGCGCGCCGGGGCTCGGAACCGTGGGGACGCATGGACTGCGGTCGCTGATCAATCTGGCGGAGCAGGACGATCCGTTGCTGCGCGTCAACAACGGCAATCCGCGGCCGGTGACGGTCGATCGGCGCACCGCGCTCGAGCGCCCGGATCTGGTGGCACGCTATCTCGCAGTGCTGTTGCGGGCGTCGCACTGGGCACAGGGGCATCCGGCCGAGGTGTTCGACATCATCGGCAAGGAGGTCGGGCGCTCGGCCGACGAGGCGCGCGCGGCCTATGGCTCGGCCGCGCCGCGAAGTTTCGGGCTCGATCTCTCGGATGTGAGGAAACGGGGCCTGGCAAGCCAGAAGGATTTCCTGCTGCGCCACGGCTTCATCGTCAGGGATTTCGACGTGGCCGGCTGGATCAACCCGGAGCCGCTCGCGCTCGCGCATGAGCTGCTCAAGTAAGGCTGGGAGGTTACGATGGAGATCTATTGGTACCTGATCCCGCAAGATGGCCCGTATCCCTGGAACGCCAAGGGCCGGCGCCCGGTCGATCATGACTATCTCGCGCAGATCGCACGCGCGGTCGATCAGCTCGGCTATACGGGCGCGCTGCTGGCGACCGGTGGCGGCGAGCATGATGCCTGGGTTCTGGGCGCGTCGCTGATCCCGCTCACCAAGCGCATGAAGTTCATCATTGCCGTGCATCCGGGCATCGTCGCGCCGCTGATGCTGGCGCAGAAGGCGGCGACCTTCGACCAGTTTTCGGACGGCCGACTGATCCTCAACATGGTCACCGGCGAGCAGCACCAGATGCCGCCTTACGGCATCGAGCTCGCTCATGACGAACGCTACGCGCTCACCGACGAATACTGGGGCCTGTATCGCCGGCTGATGACGGGCGAGGTGGTCGATTTCCAGGGCAAGTACCTGAACCTGCGCAACGCCCAACTCAAATTGCCTGCGGTGCAGAAGCCGTATCCGCCACTGTTCTTCGGCGGTTCGTCGGAGCCCGCGCTGTCCGTCGCGGCGCGCCATGCCGACACCTACCTGACATGGGGCGAGCCGCCGCCCCAGGCTGCGGAGAAGATCAAGGTGGTGCGCGAGCGTGCCAGGGCGCTCGGTCGCAACGTGAAATTCGGCATCAGGATCAATCTGATCGTCCGTGAGACGAAGCAGGAAGCGTGGGATGCCGCGCAGTGGCTGCTCGATCGCATGGACGACACTGCGGTGCAGGGCGCCCAGGCGCGCAATGCCGCCTCCGACTCCGTCGGCCAGCGCCGGATGCGAGAGATTGTCGGCACGCGGAAGCCTAAACACGCGCAGGAGCTGGAGATCTATCCGGATATCTGGGCCGGCTTCGGACTGGTGCGAAACGGGCCGGGCACCGCAATCGTCGGAGATCCGGAAACGGTCGCGGCGCGCATCCTGGAATATCGCGACGTCGGTTTCGACACCTTCATCGTCTCTGGCCAGCCTCTGCTCGAGGAAACCTACCGCGTGGCGGACCTGCTGCTGCCGCTGCTTCCTTTCGATCGTGGTGACCGGCGACAAACGGCACATCCGATCGGTCCTTTCTTCAACGCTGCACGAGGTTGACGATGTTGCGCTCTACTTTCCTGCGGGCGGCTGTCGCCGCGTTTCTGATCGGGCTTGCCTCCACGTCAGCGAGCGTGGCCGCATCTCCGGCGACTCCGGTGACAGTCCGGCTCGGCTTCCTGCGCGGACCTGAACCGCTGTCGATCAGCCGCCTGCGCGGCACGCTGGAGAAGCGTCTGGCGGCCAGGAACGTCAAGGTTGCCTGGGTCGGGCCGTTCATCGCCTATGCGCCGGCGGCGGAAGCCTTGAATGCCAATGCGATCGACATCACGATCGGAAGTTCAAGCGCGGCAATCTCGTCGCTGGTCGGCACCGCACCGATTTCGCTCTTTGCCTATCAGTGGGATGCCGGGGATTCCTCGGGCATCGTGGTGAGGAACGGGTCGGACATCAAGACCGTCGCGGATCTCGCCGGCCGCTCGGTGGCAGTCAATCGTGGCGGCACCGGCGACTATCAACTGACCAAGGCCCTGGAAAAGGCGGGTGTGCCGTCCTCGGGGGTCAAGCGCGCTTTCCTCAGCCCGGTGGATTCCGCTGCCGCCTTCGCCAACGGCCATGTGGACGCATGGTCAGCCTGGAGCATCTTCTTTCCGACCGCGCTGGTCGACGGGGATGCCCGCGTGATTGCGCAGGCGAGCGATTTCGGTTCGCAGAACGCTGTTGTCTATGTCGTGCGGACGCCGTTTGCCGCGGAGCATCCGGATATTCTGAAGGATGTCCTGGAGGATCTGCGGGAGTCGGCGCGGTGGGCTCAGCAGAATCGCGAGGAAGCCGCGCGCCTGTGGGTGCAGGAGCTGAAGCTCAGCCCCGCGGTCGCCACCCGGGTGGCAAATTACCGGAACGACGAACCCGTTCCGGTCGGCGAGAAGGAACTGGTGGCGCTGGAGAGCCTGAATGACTGGCTGGTGGGCAGCAAGCTGCTGCCGAAGCCTGCGGCAATCAAGGATCACGTCATCGCCGTGGCCCGCTGACGCTCGAAAGACCGGCCCGGTCGTGCCGTGGCAATGCTGCGGGAACGCGCGAGGAGGGGTTTTCCCGCGCCTCGTGTCGCGGTAGAAACCGCTCCATGAACGCACCTGTCAAACCTTCGAAGCTCATCAAGGGCGCCACCGGCGACTGGGAAATGGTCATCGGTCTGGAAATCCACGCCCAGGTCAATTCTCACGCCAAGCTGTTCTCCGGCTCGTCCACGGAGTTCGGCGGATCGCCGAACAGCCATGTCTCGCTAGTCGATGCGGCCATGCCGGGCATGCTGCCGGTCATCAACGAGGAATGCGTGAAGCAGGCGGTCCGTACCGGGCTGGGCCTGAAAGCGCAGATCAACCGGCGTTCGACCTTCGACCGCAAGAATTACTTCTATCCGGACCTGCCGCAGGGCTATCAGATCAGCCAGTACAAGTCGCCGATCGTCGGCGAGGGCGAGGTCACGATCGAGCTTGCGGACGGCGAGACCGCGATCGTGGGCATCGAGCGCCTGCATCTCGAACAGGACGCCGGCAAGCTGGTGCACGACCAGAGCCCGACCAACACCTTCGTCGATCTCAACCGCTCGGGCGTCGCGCTGATGGAGATCGTCTCCAAGCCCGACATGCGCTCAAGCGAACAGGCGCAGGCCTATGTGTCGAAGCTGCGCACCATCCTGCGCTATCTCGGCACCTGCGACGGCGATATGGAGAAGGGCAACCTGCGTGCCGACTGCAACGTCTCGGTCCGCAAGCCGGGCGATCCCCTGGGAACCCGATGCGAGATCAAGAACGTCAACTCGATCCGCTTCATCGGCCAGGCCATCGATTATGAAGCCCGGCGCCAGATCGGAATCCTCGAGGATGGCGGTTCGATCGATCAGGAGACGCGGCTCTACGACCCCAACAAGGGCGAGACCCGGTCGATGCGCTCCAAGGAGGAGGCGCATGACTACCGCTATTTCCCGGATCCCGACCTGCTGCCGCTGGAATTCAGCGAGGACTATGTCGCTGCGCTGAGAGCCGAGCTGCCGGAACTGCCGGACGAGAAGAAGGCGCGGTTCATCAGCGCGTTCGGCCTGTCGGCCTATGACGCCGCCGTGCTGGTGGTCGAGCGCGAGAGTGCCGAGTTCTTCGAGACGACGCTCGCCGGGCTTGCCGACAAAGCGCGCGACGGCAAGCTCGCCGCCAACTGGGTGATCAATGAACTGTTCGGGCGCCTCAACAAGGAAGGCCAGGACATCGCGTCGTCACCGGTGTCGGCGGCGCAGATGGCTGCCATTATCGACCTGATCGGCTCAGGCGTGATCTCCGGCAAGATCGCCAAGGACCTGTTCGAGATCGTCTGGACGGAAGGCGGTGATCCGCGCGCGCTTGTCGAAGATCGCGGCATGAAGCAAGTGACGGACACCGGCGCCATCGAGAAGGTGGTCGACGACATCATCGCAGCCAATCCCGACAAGGTCGCGCAGGCGCAGGCCAAGCCGGCTCTGATGGGCTGGTTTGTCGGCCAGGTGATGAAGTCCTCGGGCGGCAAGGCCAATCCGCAGGTCGTCAACGACCTCCTCAAGAGCAAGCTCGGTATCTGACGACGGCCTTGCGATGACCGCGGCGCCGCCTCGAGCGGCGCCGTTTTCGTTTTGGCAGACCTCGTTGGCGCGTCGTAACCTACGCGATGAACGGTCACGAGCGCGGGATCAGATCGCGAATCGGCGTGCCGTCAGTCGACAAAAAGTGCGGTTGTGGCCAGCACCGATAAGTCGCGAACGCGTTTTCCCGAAAAATATTTTCATTGCCAAAAATCCCGACTCAGAGTCTGCGGCACCTGTTTTCAGTGCCCCGACTCACGCTTGGGGACGGCAGAAGTTTGTGTAGTTGTTTGATAGTACGAATTGCGGGCGTACGGAAAAAATAAGCACTTTCTGCAATCTTGACATTTGTGGACGCAACGTTTTCGGGCGTTTCTCGCGTCGCCTCGCGTGCCGGATTTCAAGTTGTGACTGAGCCCGTGGGGGAAGTGGCGCGTTGCGCTCATCAACACTTCCTTAAGCGGGAGACTGTTCTTTTGAAATCGTTGGTGTATTCGGGATGAAGTGCATTTCGATTCCCGAGTGCACGCAGCGATCAAGTCATCTCTTTATGGAGGGCAACATGGCCAAGAAAGCTACGAAGAAGGCAGTCAAGAAGACCGTCAAGAAGGCAGCGAAGAGCGCTGTGAAGAAGACCGCGAAGAAGACCAAGAAGGTCGCCAAGAAGAAGTAACTTCTTCTGCCACGATCGACGCCGGTGGCAACGCCGGCGACGTCACGAGAGCCTCGACGACAATTTGCTTCTCGAAGCGGATATTGATCGCAGCTCTGGTCGACGAAAGAGGGTGTCGGCGAGACATCAGGTCAAACGGCTGGACCGTCACTTCGAGGCAGAGCTTGCTCTCGCCGCGAGCCGGTCCGGCAAAGAAGCCGGTCATTCCGTGATTGGCGTTCTTTATTCGGTGCGGATCATTGGTCCGCAGTTTCATCGGTGGCTCCGGCCACATGAGATATGATCCTGACGTGTTGCCGACGCCCTCGTTTTTGCCGGTGCGGTTCATCCCCGGCGCTTTGAATGTCCCGATCCCGAATAGCTTTTGATCTGCTCGCTGTGACGTATCTCGCATTGGCGTCGTCGCATGTGCGGAGCAGGCCCTTTTAATATCCCTGGTCGCCGACGCTTACCTCTGGTCGCTGACGCTGCCGAGATGGTTACGGTATCCCCAAACAGCAGGGTAAACCGAATTCCGCAAAAATGCAGAAAACCCGCATAAATACTGGGTTTCTGGCCGCGTACGGGCCGATTCAGGCTTCGGCTCTTCAGATTTCGTTCATCCCGATACTTAAACTGCTCTTCAAATTTGATCGGTCATATTGATCCCAACAAGCCGGCAAACGGCGGTTGGGATTGCATCAAATAACGGACAGGAGCCGCGCTCGGTTGGGGCGGCAAAAGCAAAAAAAGGAATGACCGATGTTTCAGGGGCAGATCGATTTTGAAGCTGCGATGCCGATCGCAGAGACCGCCATCCAGGACGTGCTGTTCGAGCGCGGTCTGTACTGGGCGTCGGGCCGTTCGGGGATCGTTGACCTCGTCGCCGCGCACAAGTGGTTCAACCTCGCTGCCCTCAAGGGCCGGGTCGACGCCATCCCGATGCGCCGCGAGGTCGCCGAGATGATGTCGGATGTCGAGATCGCCGCCGCGCAGCGCGATGCCCGCGCCTGGCTGTCGACGGTTCACTGATCCGACTACGTGTTTTCGCGGTGGTTCGGCAGGCGCGATGCCCGCCGGGGCAGTGTGATGAGCCGCTACTTCTTGACGATGGTAAAGATGCCGTCGGTCTCCGGCTCCGCCACATAGCGGTTGTCCGGCGTCGAGAACTGGATGCGCAGTTTGCGGGTCGCGTCGGCAAAGCCGATCGTCCAACCCTCATAGAGCCGCCACGCCGCGATTTCCTCCATGACGGGGAAAGTCCTGGCGCAGTCCTTGGCCACGTCGATCTGTGAACCGCCGATGGTGTTGTCGCTCTTCAAAACGACGCGGCAGCGTTTGCTGCCTTTGGCGTCCTGGAGTTCCCAGGTCCCGTAGATATCCCTGAGCAGCGCCGGATCGACCTCCTTGAGATCCATCAGCTTGAGGGTCTGCCCCGAGGCGGCAGATGAGATCGCCATCGCGACGGCCATCGCGGCAGCCCATTTCATATCGCGCACTCCCTCGCATGTTTCCGAATGTACCGTAGCCACGTCACGGCCTTGTTACGAGCATCACGGTTGTAACGGGCATGTGCGCCCCAATGTCTGTCTCGTCGCTTGCAACGAGGCTGAGAGGCCGCGCAACAAAAAGGACAATGCTATGTCGACGAAGAAACTCACGCTCGCATCGATCATCCGCGCCAGCGGCCTCGCGACTCTGGTGGGTATTGCCATCAGCGGAGCCCAGCCTGCAGTTGCTGCATCGGCACCCGCATATCCGCAATCGATCCGCGCGCCCATTGCTGTCGCATCCACCGATATCAGTGCTGCACGCAAGAACCGGCAGGTGAGGCGCGCATCTCCGCGCGATGCCTATGGCAGCTATCTTGGCGGGGGCAGCTATGTCGGCGGGGGAGGCGGGGTATCGCAGTCCTATCCCGGCTACGGCTATGGCGTTGGCGACAATTCGCGGAATCAGACCTGGTAGATCCGTCATCCAGGATTTGACGCCTCGGCGGCGACCGTGAGCGTCGTCCGGGGAGGGTGTCCATGCTGTCGTGGACGGTGAGGGCGGGCCGCACGGCGATGATGAGCAATATTGCTCCGCCTTAGCGCTATGACGCCGGAGACCAAGCACTCAAGAACAGCGGAATATACGACTGCCCACGATCTGGCGCTTCGCCCACAGGGGACGGCTTCCGATGTCCCGGTCGTCCCTATGGGTCTCCATAGCTTTAACCAGACAGAGCGCCGAAAAATCCAGTCGATTAGTAGGCGGCAGTCTTCGTCCGTCCCGATCATTGGGTCCTGTGCCATCGGCACGACGTTGCGCCTCATACTTGCCGAAGAGGCTGGTAAACTCGGAAGTCGAACGCGACAGCTCGCCATTTCGCGATGACCGCCGGCTCCCTTGAACAGTCTGGAGCCAGCAGCTTCGAAGCTAACGGCCGACTAATTGATCATTTGATTGTCGATCGACTGCCTGAGCTTGCGCACGTCGCGTGCGGGCGGAGCCCCGAACTGCCGCAGATATTCGCGGCTGAACTGAGAGGCGCTTTCATAGCCGACCGCATAGGCGACGTCGGATGCACTACGGTCGCCGGCGAGCAGCAACTGGCGCGCCTCCTGAAGGCGTATCTGCTTCTGATACTGGATCGGGCTCAATCCAGTCAGCGCGAGAAAGTGGCGATGCAGGCTCGCACGGCTCATGCCAGAAGCTTCGCACAGAGCCTCGATCCGCAGCCGCGTGTTGCCGTGGTCCCGAATCCATTCGACCGCGCGCCGGATGCCGCCGATCGCGCCTTCTGGGCGGGCGATGTGGCGCAACAGTCGCCCCTGCGAGCCCTGCAAAAGACGATAGAGCAATTCGCGTTCAGCCAACGGTGCGAGCGCCGGGATGTCCGCCGGCGTGTCGAGCAACGCCAGCAGTCGCAGCAGCGTGTCGCGCAGCGGCGGAGTCATCGGATTGATCGCGATGCCGCTGCCTGGCGCGTCCGTGTCGCGCATCGCTGGCATCGTTGATGCGACCTCGGCGAGAAGCGCCGGATCGAGGACCAGCGAAACCGCCACAAAAGGACTGCCGTCGTCAGCGTCATGGATCTGTCCGCTCAAGGGAAGATCGAGTGCGCTGACCAGGTATTGAGACGCGTCGTAGCGCAGCAGGTTGTCGTGGATGGCCACCTCTTTCGATCCCTGCAGAATGAAGCAGATCATCGAGCGGTAGAGACATGGTGACGTCCCCGAGGTCGCCTGTCCCACGCCGATTTCCAGGCGCGGGATTGGCGTCAAATTCATTCCGATCCGCCCGTGGCGGAGGGCGAGATCGCGATGCGGCTGTAGGTTGTCGGTCATGCCAACAAGCATGACACCAATCTTCACGCCTGCAAAGAGTCTGAGACAATTAGGCAAGCAATTGAGAGCATCAGGCGGGGTGTCGCACACAGCAATCGCCTATCTGACTGGCAGCCAATACGACGCCTCAGCGGCGTGCCGTCCGGAAAACCAAAATCACAAGGAACGTAGCCATGTCTCAGAAGATTGCACTCGTTACTGGCGCCAGCCGCGGCCTCGGTCGCAACATGGCGCTGCATCTCGCCAGGCGTGGTGTGGGCGTCATCGGCACCTATCGCCAGGGCGCGGCGGAAGCCGATGCGCTGGTAAGCGAGATCGAGGCGCTGGGCGGCACGGCGGCGATGCTCGCGCTCGACGTCACCAAGGTGGCGAGCTTTCGGGCCTTCGCCGCATCCTTCGCCGAGACGCTCCGGAGCCGCTTCGGCAGCGACCGGTTCGACTATCTGGTCAACAACGCCGGTGCCGTCGTCCACGTGCAGGTCGCTGACGCGAGCGAGGAACAGTTCGATGCGATGATCGACATGCACCTGCGCGGACCGCTGTTCCTGACGCAGGCATTGCTACCGGTTCTCGCCGATGGCGGACGCATCCTCAACGTCTCGTCGGGCTTCACGCGCACGTCGATGGCCAGCTTCGGCCTTTATGCGGCGGCCAAGGCGGGGCTCGAGACGCTGACCCGGTTCATGGCGCTGGAACTCGGCGCGCGGCAGATCCGCGTCAACGCCATCGCGCCCGGTGCCATCGCCACCGATTTCGGCGGTGGTAGGGTCCGCGATAACGAACAGGCTCATGCCTTCGTCGCGAGCAAGATCGCGCTAGGCCGCGTCGGTCAGCCCGACGACATCGGCGGCGCGGTCGCAGCCATCCTGTCCGACGATTTCGGCTGGGCCAACGGCACGACGTTCGACGTGTCGGGCGGCCAGTCGCTCTGATCTCTGTTCCAGCACATCGAGACACCATCATGACCGAGCAAAACCTCACTCTCGTCAGCCACCCGCTGTGCCCATTCGTCCAGCGTGCCGCGATCGTCCTGCTCGAAAAAGGGGTGGCGTTCGACCGGGTCAACGTCGATCTATCGGCCAAGCCCGACTGGTTTCTGGCCCTGTCGCCGACCGGCAAAGTGCCGGTGCTGAAGGTGCGCCAGCCGAACGGTGAGGATGCGATCCTCTTCGAAAGCGTGGTCATCTGCGAATATCTGAACGAGACGCAGGGTGGCGCGGCGATGTATCCCGACGATGCATTGCTGCGTGCCCGGCATCGCGCCTGGATAGAATTCGCCACCCAGACCTTTACGGAGGGCTGGCAGTTCCTCCACGCCAAGGACATGGCGACCGCCGACGCGAAGCGGGCCGCCTTCCGTGATCGGCTGAGCAAGATCGAGGCCGAGCTGGGCGACGGCCCGTATTTCGCCGGGCCGGACTTTGGTCTGGTCGATGCGGTCTACGCACCGCTGTTCCGCTATTTCGGGATCATCGATCCGGAAGTGGCTGACCCGATCTTCGCGGGCCTGCCACGCGTTACGGCGTGGCGCGCGGCGCTCGCTGAGCGACCTAGCGTCAAGAACGCCGTCATCGACACCTATCCCGACCTGTTTCGCGACCACCTGCGCCAGC
Source organism: Tardiphaga sp. 37S4 (assembly GCF_021044645.1). Lineage (NCBI taxonomy): Bacteria > Pseudomonadati > Pseudomonadota > Alphaproteobacteria > Hyphomicrobiales > Nitrobacteraceae > Tardiphaga > Tardiphaga sp. 37S4. The sequence continues at coordinate 1,874,492 of NZ_CP088008.1, forward strand.
AAGGCGCGATGATCGCCGCCTGATCCTAACCAACATCCCAGGAGTTATACCATGACCGACGCATCCAGAGCGCGCTGATCCTAATCGAATATGTCAACGACTGGCTCTCGCCGACCGGTGGCATCTATCCGGCGTTCCAGGACCGGGAGCAGGTCGACACCGCTATCGCCAATTCGAAGATCATCCTCGAAGAGGCCCGCCGTCGCGGCCTGCACGTGATCCACGCAGCGCTGAAGTTCGAGCCGACCTTCAAGGTGCTGGGCGAGGCCAAGTACGGCCTGCGTAAGATGACGCGCGACCATGGCGCGTTCCTGGGCGAGCAGGCCGATTTCTTCCCCGGCTTCGAGCCGGCGGAAGGCGAGTATGTCGTTCGCGAGCGCGCCGGCGGCAGCAGCGTCTTCGTCGGAACCACGCTCGACGGCTACTTGCGCAACAACCGCATCTTCGACATCTACCTCGCCGGCTTCTCGCTGCGACAGTGCGTCGAGTCTTCGATGCGCAACGCGCACGACCTCGGCTACCACACCAACGTCATCTACGACGCGTCAGCCGGCTATACTCGCAAACAGCAGGACGACTTCGTCGCCGAGATCGCCCCATTTTACGCCAACGCCGTCACCACGCAGGAGTTCGTGGCTAAGGCATAATCCGCCGCTGGACCCGGCCCGGTTATAGGGCCGGGTTTCCGTCGGCCGTAGATGCGAGGCGATACGATGATTGGGATCAGGGTCGAACTCACCATCGCGCCGGGTAACACCGACGCATTCGAACACGCCTTAGCGGTCCGAGCCGCCGCAGTGCGTGCCAACGAACCGGGTAACCGCCTGTACGAACTGCTCAAGTCGCGCACCTTGGCCGACAGCTACACGCTGATCGAAATCTACGAGGACGAGGCCGCGCTCGCCGCGCACCGGACATCGTCGCACATGGCGGCCAATCGACCGCTGACCGCGGCGCTCCTCTCCGCACCGCCCGTCATGCACATGTTCACGGTTGTGCCGCACGCATTGGGACCGACCGACGGTCGAGCTATAGCGTGATGACGGCGGTACAGGTTCTCCACTAGCTAGGTGCAATCGCCGTACAGCACCTGGCCGCGAACGGCACTAAGCTTTTCTTTGGGGGGGAAAAAACGACACAGTCGTCGTGGCCGACACCTTCGAAAACGTCACTTCGCTGTTAGGCGCGGCGCTTCCGTCAATATAAACGACTCGGCCGGGGTGTACATCCGGAGGCCTTGGTATCGGGCGCTGCAGCTCTGCTCCACGGCTCCAGGCCTGAGCTGCAAGATCAGTGGCTTAGGTGATACCCCCACGGGTTATAGTCCGGCAGCCAAAATCACTGAAAAAGTCTAAAACGGGCAACAATTCGCGCAACAAAACGTACAACGCCGGGATTTGAACGGCGTTGTTTTAGTTGCGTTATTTCAAGCGAAAAAGAGGTAATGGCGGAGCCGGAGGGATTCGAACCCTCGATACCCTTGAGAGGTATGCCGCTTTAGCAAAGCGGTGCCTTCAGCCACTCGGCCACAGCTCCATCATTGCTGCATATGCCCGACACCGTCGCGAGCCGCAAGCGCCAGATCGCAGTCTTCAGCGCATGTTCGCAGAAATCGGACGCGTCCGATGTGGATGTGTCTCTATAATCTTCAGATGCCGCGTCCGCTTGTTGTGCATTTGCCGCCGGGAAATGGCCCCCCGGGGCCGTTTATCGATGGCATACGCCGTTCCGCACTTGCCGGAATTTATCGCTCGGGCAGATGCGAGACGATTCGCCGAGGGACCAAGAAAGCCAGCCAGATACATCGAATGCGAGTGTGAATGTGTTTCTGCTCGTTACGGGATGAGTCGGTGCCTTGAAATGCGGCGCTGGAAATTCTGATGTTGAAACAATTGCTTGCGAAGAATGCCCATTCACGAGTCCGTGTGATTTAAGCAACACAGCCCGGGAAACGGCCGAATGGAGGCCGCTTTGAGGCGTTCCATTGTTGCGGAGCGAGAAACCTTAGGAGATGGTCTCGGTGCGACGGAGGGGGGCATCCCGAGGTCGTCCCGTAAGGTGGTTCGTCCTGAACCTCGTCGGCACACTTTGTGCGACGGGTTTTGCGATTCGGAGCGTTTGCGGGTTGTCAGGGATTAAAGGGACTTGTCTTCAGGGTGGCCTCCACCCCGTTGCAGAACCTTCCCTAAAGCAACTTGGAGGTTTACATGAAGACGATTAAGGGCCTTATTCTCGGCTCGACGGCAGCTTTGCTCGCCGTTGGCGGAGCTCAGGCAGCCGATCTTCCCGTCAAGGCCAAAGCGGTCGAATACGTGAAGATCTGCTCCCTCTACGGCGCGGGTTTCTACTACATCCCGGGCACCGACACCTGCATCAAGATCGGCGGCGCGATCCGTTTGGACACCTCGTTCAACGCCGCAGCTTACGACACCCCGTTCTGGCAGGGTGGCGCTGGTGGCAATAATCTTTGGACCAAGGATTATTTCATCACCCGCGAACGTATCAACCTGACCACCGATACCCGCACTGCCACCGAATACGGTGTCGTTCGTACCTACGCGAACATGCAGTTCGACTTCTCGCAGAACCGTGAATCGATCGCTGGTGGCTTCACCGAAGTCGACTACGCCTTCATTCAGTTCGCCGGCTTCACCTTCGGTAAGGCCGTCTCGCAGTTCGATCCGCAGTGGGCCCTCAACAAGCCTTACATCTCGTCGGGCTTCATGGCAGGTTCGAACAACACGACCGGTATCCCGCAGATCGCCTACACCGCTTCGTTCGGTAACGGCGTGTCGGCGACGATCTCGCTCGAAAATGCTTCGGCCTACCGCAACGCAGGTCTGTGGAACACCAACACCTTCATCACCGGACCGGGCGCGAGCACGTTCACGGGTACGTTCTACGGTACGAACTCGAACACCTTCCTGGGTAACGCCTACGGCGGCAACCACATTCCTGACGTCGTCGGCAACATCCGCCTCGACCAGGCTTGGGGCACGCTGCACTTCGGCGCTGCGATGCACGCTGCAACCCCGGGCTTCTACGCCACTGCGGCTGGCGGTGGAGGCACCGAGGCGCTCGGTCATCCGGATGACAAGTACGGTTTCGCAGTCAACGGTGCGGTTGAATTCAAGAACCTGCCTACCGGCGCTGGCGACACTCTGAAGCTCGAAGCAACCTACGCCAAGGGCGCAGCGAAGTACGCGATCGCCGGCGGCACCACCGACACCTCGGGCGGCGGTCGTTTCGCGAAGGTCGACGGCAACACCATCGGCTTCGGCTATGTTCTGGACGGCGTTTACAGCAACGGCGGTCAGATCATCCAGAGCGAAGCTTGGTCGGTCGCTGGCTTCTACGAGCACTACTGGAACCCGGCATGGCGCACGTCGCTGTTCGGGAGCTACAGCAGCATCTCGTATGGTGACGGCAATGCTCTGATGCTCGCCGCATTCCAGGGCCTGTCCACCGGTGGCCCGGGCACCAGCAGCTCGTCGGCTGCAGCGTCTCGCGCTGGCACCTTCACCGGCACCGGCAACTTCGACTTCGCCGTGGCCCAGATCGGTACCCGTACTGCCTGGACCCCCGTCAAGAACCTGACCCTGTCGGCTGAATTCACCTACAGCCGCCTCGAGCAGAACCTGAACGGCACCTACGCCGTGACGAGCATGTCCGGCAAGCCGGCCGGCACGCTCCTGAACACGAGCAACCAGAACCTCTACAACGGTTCGGTTCAGATCCTGCGCTCGTTCTAATATCGACTGCCTCACGGCAATCGCTATCTGAAACAAAGACCCCCGGCAGGAAACTGCCGGGGGTTTTTGCTTGCATGGGTGACGTTGGCCGTGACGTAGGATGGGGTTCGCTTCGACGCTTACGCGTCTGCGGTCTACCCATCCGACGTATTCGCCCTGTTCTGGTTGACGCTATTCGACGCTGCTGCTGGCGCCACGATGCAGGTCGGCCTCGATCTGAAGCCGCGAGCCACCGCCGAAGCGGGCGCGATAGACCTGCAGGTTCTCCATGATGCGCTGGACGTAGTTGCGCGTTTCCGAGAACGGAATCGACTCGACCCAGTCGACCGGATCGACCTTGGGGTCACGTGGATCACCGTAGCGTTCGATCCACTTGCGCACGCTGCCGCGCCCGGCGTTGTAACCGGCGAAGGTCATGATGTAGGAGCCGCGATAGTCCTCAAGGAGGCCACCGAGTTCGGCGGCGCCCAGCGTAGCATTGTAAACCGAATCGCCCTTGAGGCGCGCGAGGTCATAGGTGCCGCCATGTCGCTTGGTGACGTATTGCGCCGCGCTCGGCGTCACCTGCATCAGACCATAGGCCTGGGCTGGCGACACGACGGCCGGATTGAAGGCGCTTTCCTGCCGCGCGATCGCATAGACGACAGCGGATTCGACTTCAGGTCCGATCGGGCGATAGCTCGGAATGCCCGTTGTCGGATAGGCATAGTGATCGAACGGCAGGCCGCGATTGAGCGCCGCCTTGCCGACCAGCAATGTGCCGCGGGCATCCTTGTTCTGTTGCGCGAGCTCGGCAAGGCCGAGCACAGCTTCCGGATCGCCGTTTTCGCCGACATCACCGAAGATCGGAATGGCGACTTCGCGCTCGTCGATGGCGTAGAGCAGTTGCACCGCGCGGACGATTTCCAGTCGATCGAGCCCACGCGCGCGGGCGGTCAATGCACCACTGATGTCGAGCTGCTGCAGGCCAAGCTTTGCGCGTGCGAGCTGGCCGTAATAGCTGGTGGATTGCTCTGCTGCGCGCGTATAGGCGGCACGCGCTTCCTGGCTGCGGCCTGCGGCTTCTGCAGCACGGCCCTGCCAGTAACCGGCGCGGGCGAGAGCTGTCGGATTGACGCTGCCGACGCCGATGCGTGCGAAGTGCTGTGCGGCCGTCGCGGGATCTTTCAGGAAGCGCAGCGCGATCCAGCCGGCAGTGAACTCCTGCTCGGTTTTGTAGATGTCGCGCGCCGGCAGGGCAGCATCGCGTGCCACGAGATAGGCCGAGCGATGTTCGCCGACGTCGAGTAACTTGCGCGCCGTGAGACGTCGCTCGATCCACCATTCGTCGAGATTGTGCAGGCGCTGCGGTTCGCGCGGCGCTGAAATCATCAGGCGCGCTGCTTCGCCGAATTTCTCCTCGCGGCGCAGCTGCTGAATGTGGCTGAAGATGTAGCCGGGGTCGCTATGCAGCTCGGACGGCACTGCAGCGAGCAGCGCGTTGGCGTTCGATGCCTTCTTGGTGACGCCGATGCGCGCCCGCGCGAGCGCCATCTGCGCGCCGCCGAGGCGCTTGGCAGAGCGCAGCGCGGCATCTGAATCGCTGCCATAGAGCAGCATGTCCATGCGCGCCTTGTGATCGCCGGGTGTGATCAGCGGACCGAACATGTCGATGGCCATGTTCTCGGTATCGCCCGATAACGGATCGCTGCGCCATGCATCACGGATCAGCCGCTCCGCGCCGGCACGGTCGCCGCGCGCGAGCAGCGACTTGGCGAGCGCGAATTTGCCCTTGGCGGAAATCGGCTTCTCGCTCTCGAAATAAGACTGGATCGCGGAGTCGTCGCGCTTGTCGTCCCACAGCGCCGCTTCGATGCGGCGTCGCAGGAAGGTCTGCGATGGCCAGCTCGGATTGGCGGCGACGAAAGCGCGATAGCGCTCGACCGAAGCGCCATTGTCATCGCTGCGCAGATAGATCCATTCGCCGAGCTTGCGCGCGACCGGATCTCCAATCGTTTGCACGACCTGCGCGGCTTCCGAACCCTTGCGCTTGCGGATCAGCTCGATGACGTTTTCGAGCGTTTCGGCATCCGCCTGTGGGGTGGATGTTGTTGCCGCCACCGCGGCGCGGGCGATCGGCTTCTTGGCAGCAGGGGGAATCGCCGCATGCTGGCGTGTGGCGGGCTGGATTACGGGAGCCGGGCTCGCAGCATCTGGCGCGAGCGGCTTCGCCGGGGCCGCCACGGCCGTGGGGGCCTGTGCAGCGCTACGCGCAATGGGGCGCGCCTTCGGCAATGGAACCTTGGTGGCCGCCCAAGCCTCGACGGCCAGCACCGATACTCCGACCGCCAGCGCCAGACCGGAGCTCAAGGCCGTCCGCCGCGCAGTCGTGGTGAGGAGCAGGTGCTTCACGGCGTTCCCTCGCGGCGAATCAGACAATCGCACGCATTCCCATGATGTATTTGATTGAAACGGTGACCAAATCGTCAATTTCTGTAACCGCTTGCTCCTCTCTGCCCGGCCACGGCGGCGAAATCACGGCCAAACAGCCGGTAAACCGCGCTGAAACCGCTTCGGGCGGTCTTTCGCCGCAGCCACAGACTCGATAAGACTTGCTGTTCAATCAATCGGTTCAAGCAGACGGCTAAAGCCGCATCGCGTTCGGAGCAGACCATGGCAGCCACCAAGACGAATTTCCGGGGGTCTTACACCGCGCTGGTCACGCCGTTCAAAGATGGCGCGCTGGACGAGGCAGGCTTTCGTGCGCTCGTCAGCTGGCAGATCGCCGAGGGCAGCAACGGCCTCGTTCCGGTTGGCACCACGGGCGAGAGCCCGACGCTGAGCCACGAAGAGCATTACAAGGTCGTCGAATGGTGCATCGACGAAGCCAAGGGCCGCGTGCCGGTGATCGCCGGCGCCGGGTCCAACTCCACCAAGGAAGCGGTGGCACTGGCAAAGCACGCCGAGAAGGCCGGCGCCGATGCGGTGCTGGTGGTGACGCCGTATTACAACAAGCCCACGCAAGAGGGCATGTATCAGCACTTCAAGGCGGTGAACGATGCGATCGGCATTCCGATCATCATCTACAATATTCCGCCGCGGTCGGTGGTCGATATGTCGGTCGACACCATGACGCGCCTGTATGAGCTGAAGAACATCGCTGGCGTGAAGGATGCCACTGCCGATCTCGCGCGTGTGTCCAAGCAGCGTCACGCGATGGGACCGGATTTCATCCAGATGTCCGGCGAAGACATGACCGCGCTGGCCTATATGGCGGCGGGTGGCCATGGCTGCATTTCGGTGACGGCGAATGTTGCGCCGAAGCTGTGTGCCGAACTGATGTCGCTGGTGCTCAAGGGCGACTATGCCGGGGCGCTCAAGGTCCAGGATCGCCTGACGCCGCTGCATGACACGATCTTCAAGGAGCCGGGCCTTGCCGGCGCCAAGCACGGCCTCGCTTTGCTGGGCCGCCTCAAGGAAGAGGTACGTCTGCCGCTGATGACGGTGACGCCGCCGACCGGCAAGGTGATCCGCGACGCCATGGTCTTCGCCGGCCTCATCAACTAGGCATCTGCATCAACCGGATGTTGAGTGATTTTGGCTGCGTCATCTCTCCCTATTTGTAAGCGCGTACTTATCGTTCGTTGAAAACAAAAAGGAATTGCAGATGCTGAAGGAATTTCGCGATTTCGCGATGAAGGGCAATGTGGTCGATCTCGCGGTCGGCGTGATCATCGGCGCGGCCTTCGGTGCCATCGTCTCGTCGATGGTGGCCGACGTCATCATGCCGATCATCGGTGCCATCACCGGCGGTCTCGATTTCTCGAATTACTTCACGGGTCTCTCAAAATCCGTTACGGCAACCAATCTGGCCGACGCCAAGAAGCAGGGCGCCGTGCTGGCCTGGGGCAGCTTCCTGACCCTGACGCTGAACTTCATCATTGTCGCCTTTGTCCTGTTCTTGGTCATCCGCTTCATGAACCAGCTGAAGCGCAACGATGCCGCCAAGCCGGCTGAACCGCCGAAGCCGACCCGTGAAGAAGAACTGCTGACCGAGATCCGCGATCTGCTCAAGAAGGCCTGAGCCCAAGGCTTGGGTCGGGCATTCGCGGCACCTATATTCGGTCAGCACGCTGAAAGTATTGAACGATGGCCGAAAAGAACGAACGCCCGATCAAGGTGATCGCCGAGAACCGCAAGGCGCGGTTCAACTACGCCGTCGAGGACACGGTCGAGGCGGGTATCGCCTTGACCGGGACCGAGGTGAAGTCGATCCGTAACGGCAAGAGCACCATTGCGGAATCCTACGCCGATCCGAAGGACGGCGAGATCTGGCTGATCAACTGCAACATCCCTGAATATCTGCAGGCCAACCGTTTCAACCACGAGCCGAAGCGGCCGCGCAAGCTGCTGCTGCATCGCAAGCAGATCAACAAGCTGATGGGTGCGGTAGAACGCCAGGGCATGACCCTTGTGCCGTTGAAGATGTACTTCAACGAACGCGGCCGGGTTAAGCTGCAGCTTGCGCTGGCCAAGGGCAAGCAGCTCCACGACAAACGCGCGAGCGAGAAGGACCGCGACTGGGGCCGCGAGAAGGGCCGTCTGTTGCGCGCGCGGGGATAAGGCTGGGCGTCGCCCATTCTTTCAAACAAGAGGATGAGATGACGCAAGGCAACCTGCTCGAAGTCGACTGGAGCAAGATTCCGGCGCCGGAAGACGACGGCGCCGCCAATCATCTGACCGGCATGACCATCCCACCGGTCAGCCTGCGCGCCACGAACGATACAGCGGTTACGCTGTCCGAACTCACCGGCCGCACCGTGGTGTTTGGCTATCCGCGCACAGGCGAGCCCGGCAAAATCGGGCTGGTCGATGACTGGGACATGATCCCGGGCGCGCGTGGCTGCACACCGCAAACCTGTTCGTTCCGGGATCTGTTCGCGGAGCTGAAGGCCGCTGGCGCTAAACATGTGTTTGGCCTGTCGACGCAGAGCAACGAATATCAGACCGAAATGGCCGGGCGGCTGCATCTGCCGTTTCCAGTGCTGTCGGATGAGCACCTTGAGCTGAGCGATGCGCTCAGCCTGCCGACTATGGATGTTGCCGATCAAACGATGATCAAGCGCCTGGCCATGATCATCGACGACGGCAAGATCACCCATGTGTTCTATCCGGTGTTTCCACCGGACCGGAACGCGGGCGATGTGCTGGAATGGATGAAGGCGAACCCGGTTTGATCGCGTTGTCGCGGTCGTAGCCCGGATAGCGCTTCGCTCGTCCGGGCTACAGGTTAGGCATCACTCAGATCCGCCTTCACCCGCGCAAACACCGCACGAAACATCTCGGGCGTCAGTACGCGCGTGTTCGTGTTGTAGCGCGAGCAGTGATAGCTGTCGTAGAGCTTGAAGCGGCCGGCATCGTGAACGGCGCCGTGCGCAAAAGGCGCTGTCACGGCGCGAAGGCCGAGCGTCCTCAGCATCGTGTCATGGGCGACGCGGCCCAACAGCACGATGGCGCGCAATCGCGGCATGGTGTCCATTGTGGCAATCAGAAACGGCCGGCAGGTGGTGATCTCGACGGGGAGCGGCTTGTTCTGGGGTGGTACACAGCGCACGGCATTGGTGATCCGGCAATCCTGTAGCGTCAGCCCGTCATCAGGGCGTGCTTCATAGGTGCCGGAGGCAAAGCCGAAATCCAGCAAAGTCTCGTAGAGCAGATCGCCGGCATAGTCGCCGGTAAAGGGACGCCCGGTACGATTGGCGCCCTGCACGCCGGGGGCGAGGCCCACGATCAGTAGTGCTGCATCCGAGGTGCCGAAGGACGGCACGGGGCCGTTGTAGCCGTCGGGGTCACGCTCGCGCACCTCCAGCCGGTACTCGACGAGGCGGGGGCACAGGGGACAATCGCGCCCGGGATCGGTGGAAGTGCCAGCGGAAATCGCGGTTGCGACCACCGCCGGCTGTTGTCTGCTGAGTTGCGTCTTAGTCTTCGAAATCTTCATCGCCTCGTGGCGCCATGGTGGTCGCGCGCTGCAGGAATTGCGGCGTCTGGTGACGCGGTTCGCGCGGAGCAGGGCGCTCTGCCGGATCGCGGCCGAGCTTGCTCTGCAGCTCCATGAGATCGGTAAACACGTCTGCCTGCCGGCGCAACTCGTCGGCGATCATGGGGGGCTGGCTCGAGATGGTGGACACCACGGTGACGCGGACACCGCGACGCTGCACGGCTTCGACCAGGGAGCGGAAGTCGCCATCGCCCGAGAACAGCACGATCTGGTCGACATGTTCGGCCAGTTCCATGGCATCGACGGCGAGCTCGATATCCATATTCCCTTTCACCTTGCGTCGGCCGGACGCATCGATGAATTCCTTGGTGGCCTTGGTTACCACCGTATAGCCGTTGTAATCGAGCCAATCGATCAGCGGCCGAATCGACGAGTATTCCTGATCCTCGATGATGGCGGTGTAATAAAAGGCCCGGACGAGGGTCCCGCGGCTCTGAAATTCCTTGAGGAGGCGCTTGTAGTCGATATCGAAACCGAGGGTCTTGGCGGTGGCGTACAGATTGGCGCCGTCGATGAAGAGTGCGATCTTGTTAGATGTGAGGGACATCAAGTTTTCTCATGTGGTTTGTTGTTGTTAGCGTTTTTGGCGCGACTTCGTCGTTGCGCATTTGAATCACATTTGTCGTCCGCTCTTCGTCGGATCGGCCTTATTGACGCCACGCAATCAGCTGGTCTGGAACTGCCCGAATATGCCGATCCATCTTCCCTTGCAATGAAGCCTTTTGGTGTCGAGATATCCGCTTCTGGCCAGATGGTGTCACCGCTTCTGCGGTCTTTTTGAGGGTACCATAGTGCGGCAGAAAACCAAGCCAAGAAGGACGCAATTCCAAATTGGTCCTTGCGAATGCCGCAAAGCCCCTATACCTACGGGACTTAATCATCATATTCGGTCCCACAACAAACGGAGCGACATTTTATGGCGCGCGTAACCGTCGAAGATTGCATCGATAAGGTCGACAACCGGTTCGACCTGGTGTTGCTGGCAGCACACCGGGCACGAATGATCTCGTCCGGTTCACAACTTACGATTGATCGCGACAACGACAAGAATCCCGTTGTTTCGCTGCGCGAAATCGCTGATCAGACCATTTCCCCGGAAGATCTCCGTGAGGAACTGGTCCATTCGCTGCAGAAGTTCGTGGAAGTGGACGAGCCAGAACCGGATACGATTCCGCTGATCGGCTCCGCCGGCGCCAGCGTCGATGCCGACGATACCGAAGTGGCTGTCGAGCGCATGACCGAAGAAGAGCTCCTGAAGGGTCTCGAAGGCCTCGCTCCGCCGGAAGAGCAGCCCGAAGAAGACGAGTAAAGCGATACACACGGTCTTTTGCTTAACCGTTTTGATTATCAGTCATCACAAAGGCCCGGACATGCGTCCGGGCCTTTGCTTTTGCAGTCCGTTTCGGGGCAAACTTGAGACGAAGAATCCAGGTCGCTGCTGACCGGATCGAACGAGGCTAGGATGGCGACTTCGCGCCGTAATAAACGGCAGATGCAGGCTGCGAACGACACGGTCGCCGCGGTCTCGCCAGTTTCGCCTGAAGCGCTGTCTGCAGAGACGCCAATTCCGGCCAAGGTGCCGCGGACGTCCCGTGTCCGGATGATGCGGCAATACGATCTGGTGGACCGCGTCCGGGCCTATAACCCGAACACCGATGAGGATCTGCTCAACCGCGCCTATGTCTATGCCATGGTCGCCCATGGCGAGCAGACGCGGGCCTCGGGCGACCCGTATTTCTCCCACCCGCTGGAAGTGGCAGCGATCCTCACCGACCTCAAGCTCGACGACGCCACCATCGTGGCGGCGCTGCTGCATGACACCATCGAGGACACCGAGGCCACCCGGACCGAAATCGACAAGCTGTTCGGCGCCGAAATCGGCGCGCTGGTCGAGGGCCTGACCAAGCTGAAGCGGCTCGAACTGGTGTCGCGCGAAGCCAAACAGGCCGAGAACCTGCGCAAGCTGCTGCTGGCGATCGCCGACGACGTCCGGGTCCTGCTGATCAAGCTCGCCGACCGTCTGCACAATATGCGGACGATGGAGTTCATGCCGCCGGCCTCGCGCCGTCGCATCGCCGAGGAGACCCTTGACATCTATGCGCCGCTCGCTGGACGCATGGGTATGCAGGCGATGCGCGAGGAGCTTGAGGAACTGTCGTTCAAGGTGCTCGATCCCGACGCCTATCTGGTGGTGATGCAGCGTCTGGACTCACTGACCGAACGCAATCGCAACCTCATCGACATGATCGAGAGTCATCTCTCCACGAAGCTGGAGAAGAACGGCATCGCGGCGCGGGTCACCGGCCGACGCAAGAAGCCGTTTTCGATCTGGACCAAGATGAAGCGCAAGTCGGTGGGCTTCGAACAGCTGTCGGACATTTACGGCTTCCGCGTCGTGCTGCAGGACATGGAGGCGTGCTACCGGGCGCTCGGCGTGGTGCACACGACCTGGCCAGTGGTGCCCGGCCGCTTCAAGGACTACATCTCGACGCCGAAGCAGAACGACTATCGCTCGATCCACACCACGGTGATCGGCCCCGGCAACCAGCGCGTCGAACTGCAGATACGCACCGAGGACATGAACAGCATCGCCGAATACGGCATCGCCGCGCATGCGTTCTACAAGGATGGCATCGGCTCGCCGACCGAAATGCTCAAGCGCGAATCCAACGCGTTCTCGTGGCTGCGCCATACCATCGGCATTCTCTCGGAGAGCACCAATCCGGAAGAATTCCTGGAGCATACCAAGCTCGAACTGTTCCACGACCAGGTGTTCTGCTTCACGCCAAAGGGCAAGCTCATCGCGCTGCCGCGCAATGCCAATGTGGTCGACTTCGCCTATGCCGTGCATACCGACGTCGGTAACAGTGCAGTTGGCTGCAAGATCAACGGAAAATTCGCGCCGCTGTCGTCCGAACTGCAGAACGGCGACGAAGTCGAAGTGCTGACCTCGGCCGCACAGCAGGCGCCGCCATCCGCATGGGAAGGCCTGGCGGTCACTGGCAAAGCGCGCGCCGCCATTCGCCGTGCGACGCGAACAGCGGTCCGTGATCAATATGCCAGCCTTGGCCGCCGGATCGTCGAGCGCCTGTTCGTGCGCGCCAAGATGGAATATTCGGACGACCAGTTGAAGGGCGCGCTGCCGCGTCTGGCGCGCACGTCTATCGACGATGTGATGGCCTCGGTCGGCCGCGGCGAATTGCGCGCCGCCGACGTCGCGCGTGCGATGTATCCCGACTACAAGGAAGAGCGCATCGGCCGCTTTTCGGCCAACAACAAGAAGTCGACGGCGGACAAGGTCAGAACGCCGGATGGCGCGGCACGCTTCACCTCGATCATCTCGATCGGTGGCGTCGATTCCGATCTGCCAATTAAATTCGCTCCGAACGGTGGCGCCGTGCCGGGCGACCGTATCGTCGGCATCGTCACGCCGGGCGAGGGCATCACGATCTATCCGATCCAGTCACCGGCGCTGAAGGATTTCGAGGAAGAGCCGGAGCGCTGGGTCGACGTGCGCTGGGATATCGATGAATCCTCGCCGCAGCGTTTCCCGGCCAGACTCTTTTTGCAGAATGTCAACGAGCCCGGCAGTCTGGCGCAGATCGCCCAGGTGATTGCCGACCATGACGGCAATATCGACAATATCAGCATGCATCGACGCTCGCCCGATTTCACCGAACAGACCATCGATCTCGGGGTCTACGACCTCAAGCATCTCAGCGCGATCATCAATCAGTTGCGCGCCAAGGCTGTTGTCGCCAAGGTCGAGCGGGTCAATGGGTAGCGTCTTCCCTTAAGGTTTTCTGGAATTCCGTCATGTCCTCATCCTCGCTACGCCTCGGCGTCAACATCGATCACGTCGCGACCCTGCGCAACGCGCGGGGCGGCAAGCACCCGGATCCGGTCCGCGCTGCGCTGGAAGCCATTTCGGCAGGGGCCGACGGCATCACCGCGCATTTGCGCGAGGATCGTCGCCATATCCGCGATGCCGATATGGAGCGACTGAAGGCGGAGATCTCCAAGCCGCTGAATTTCGAAATGGCGGCGACGCCGGACATGGTGCGGATCGCGCTGGCGGTGAAGCCTCATGCCGTCTGCCTGGTGCCGGAGCGGCGTGAGGAGCTGACCACCGAAGGCGGCCTCGACGTGGTCGGCCAGCGTGAATCGCTGGAGCCATCAATTGCGCGCTTCACCGAAGCCGGCGTGCGGGTGTCACTGTTCATTGCGGCTGATCCCAAGCAGATCGAAATGGCCGCTAAACTAAAGGCCCCCGTGATCGAACTCCACACGGGCGCTTGGTGCGACGCGATCACCGATGGTGATACGGCCAAGGCCGCCAACGAGTGGCAGCGCATTGCCGCCGGCGCCAGGCTGGCGAAATCCGCAGGCCTGGAAGTGCATGCCGGCCATGGCCTCGACTATGCGACCGCCGAGACGATCTCGGCGCTGCCCGAAATCATGGAGCTGAACATCGGCTACTATATGATCGGCGAGGCACTGTTCATTGGCCTGTCCGATACGGTGCGTCTGATGCGCGCGGCGATGGATCGCGGGCGGATGCAGTCCAAGAGTGCGCCATGATCATCGGCATCGGTTCCGATCTGATCGACATTACGCGCGTTGCCAAGGTGATCGAACGCCATGGCGACCGCTTCCTCGATCGCATCTTCACCGAGGCCGAGCGGGCGCGGGCACAGCGCCGCGCCAAGAGCGAGAGAATGGTGGTCGCGACCTATGCCAAGCGTTTCGCTGCCAAGGAGGCCATGTCCAAGGCGCTGGGCACCGGTATCCGTCAGGGGGTCTGGTGGCGGGATATGGGCGTCGTTAATCTGCCCGGGGGCAAGCCCTCCATGAAGCTCACCGGCGGTGCGCTGGCTCGTCTGCAGGCGCTGATACCGCCCGGCCACGACGCCCAGATCGATCTGTCGATCACGGACGATTGGCCCCTGGCGCAGGCTTTCGTCATAATTTCGGCCGTCCCGTCGCCCAAGCCCTGAGGGCTGGCCGGGAGCGGCACCTGAAGCGGTGCGATCACAAGCCGGCACGTCAAACTGGCGGGAAATAGCGGCTTTTCGGGGCGGTTCATTGCACCGTTACCAACAACCGTTTAAACCTGCGAGGACACCGAACCGACGCCAATTCTCGCTGACGCCGCTCATGGCATTTGCAGGACTTTGCCGTAATTATATGAATCTAATGCATTTTTTGTGCGAGGCGCGACGCCGTCTTGCCCCAAAATGCGCTACCAGCCGCGCGGCGACGCTGCGGGAATCGGGAAAGCGATGAGTGTGACATCCGGGACCAAGACTGAAAGCGGCGTCGGCGAGACCATCCGTGTTGTCATCAACGCATTGCTGATCGCGCTGGTGATCCGGACCTTCCTGTTCCAGCCCTTCAATATCCCGTCGGGCTCGATGAAGGCCACGCTTCTGGTCGGCGATTACCTGTTCGTCTCGAAATATTCCTACGGCTACAGCCACTATTCGATCCCGCTGTCGCCGAATATCTTCTCCGGCCGCGTCTTCGGTTCCGAGCCGTCGCGCGGTGACGTCGTGGTGTTCCGTCTGCCGAAGGACGACTCCACCGACTACATCAAGCGCGTGATCGGTCTGCCCGGTGACCGCGTCCAGATGAAAGAGGGGCTACTCTACATCAA
This sequence comes from Tardiphaga sp. 37S4, assembly GCF_021044645.1. Taxonomy (NCBI): domain Bacteria; kingdom Pseudomonadati; phylum Pseudomonadota; class Alphaproteobacteria; order Hyphomicrobiales; family Nitrobacteraceae; genus Tardiphaga; species Tardiphaga sp. 37S4. The sequence goes on from NZ_CP088008.1 coordinate 1,889,940, forward strand.
CGAGAAGCCCGTGCAGCGCGAGCGTATGAGCGACTTCGTCGGCGAAGATCCGTGCGGTTCCGACGCAACGGCGCGCGTCAAGCGCTGGAAGGAAACGCTGCCCAATAACGTCACCTATGAGACGCTCGATTGCGTCGACAACGGTTTCTACGACAACACCAATGTCTACACCGTGCCGCCTGGCAATTTCTTCATGATGGGCGACAACCGCGACAATTCGACGGACAGCCGCGTGCTGTCGGCCGTCGGCTATGTGCCGTTCGAGAATCTCGTCGGTCGCGCGCAGATGATCTTCTTCTCGATCGCCGAAGGCGAACACGCTTGGCAGATCTGGCGCTGGCCGACCGCCGTACGCTGGAATCGAATTTTCTCTATCGTGCGATGACCGACGACTCCAACAATCCCATCGAGACCGCGCCGAAGACCGACGAAGTTAGCTCGACGACCGAGGCTACGCCGGAGACGGCTGCTGCCCGGAAGAAGAAGGCACGCGCAGCGGCGAAGGTCGCCGCAGCCGAGATCGAAACGCGCATCGGCCACAGCTTCAAGGATCCTCTGCTGCTGGCGACAGCCTTCACCCATGTGTCGGCCCTGAAGTCGCAGCGCAGCCGGACCGAGAGCTACCAGCGTCTCGAGTTTCTCGGCGACCACGTACTCGGCCTCGTGGTCTCCGACATGTTGTTTCGCGCCTTCCCGAATGCGGATGAAGGCGAGTTGTCGAAGCGGCTCGCCGACCTCGTCCGCAAGGAAGCATGCGCCGACGTCGCGCGGCTGTTGGGTCTCCTTGAGGGTATCAAGCTCGGCACGGTCGGCGCCGGCGCCGGTCAGCGGTTGCGGAAGTCGGTCCTCGGCGATATCTGCGAAGCCGTGATCGGCGCGATCTTCCTCGATGGCGGCTATCCGGCTGCGGAAAGTTTCGTGCAGCGCAATTGGACCGAGCGCATGCGCAAGCCGGTCCGTCCGCTGCGCGATCCCAAGACGGTGCTGCAGGAATGGGCCCAGGGCCGCGGTCTGCCGACACCGGCCTATCGGGAGGTCGAACGATCCGGTCCGCATCACGATCCGCATTTCAAGATCGAGGTGGATGTGAAGGGTTTTGCGCCTGCCGAGGGCGAGGGCGGCAGCAAGCGCGCCGCCGAGAAAGCCGCAGCGCAGGCGATGATTGCGCGTGAAGGCGTCAGCAGTGGCGGCAATGAAGGATAATGTCGTGAACGATGCTGAACCAGACCATGAGTCCGCAGGGACACCTACCGAGACCCGTTGCGGCTTCGTTGCGCTGATCGGCGCGCCCAATGTCGGCAAGTCGACGCTGGTCAATGCGCTGGTCGGCTCCAAAGTCACCATCGTCTCGCGCAAGGTGCAGACCACGCGCGCGCTGATCCGCGGCATCGTGATCGAGAACCACGCCCAGATCATCCTGGTCGATACGCCCGGCATCTTCCTGCCGAAGCGGCGCCTCGATCGGGCGATGGTCAAGACGGCATGGAGCGGTGCGCATGATGCCGACGTCGTTTGCGTGCTGCTCGATGCCAAAGCGGGCATCAACGAGGAAGCCGAGGCGATCTTCGCGCAGCTTGCGAGCGTCAATCACCCGAAGATCCTCGTGATCAACAAGGTCGACATCGTCTCCAAGGAAAAGCTGCTGAAGCTGGCGCAGATGGCCAACGAGCGCCTGAAGTTCGAAGAGACCTTCATGATTTCGGCGATGACCGGTGACGGCGTCGACGACCTGCGCCGCAGGCTCGCGGCTGATGTTCCCGCCGGCCCGTATCATTATCCCGAAGACCAGATGTCGGATGCGCCGATGCGGCATCTCGCGGCGGAAATCACCCGCGAGAAGATCTTTCGCCAGTTGCATCAGGAACTGCCGTACCAGTCGACGGTGGAGACCGATAGCTGGACCGAGCGCAAGGACAAGTCGGTACGGATCGAGCAGACGATTTTCGTCGAGCGCGAAAGCCAGCGCAAGATCGTGCTCGGCAAGGGCGGTGCGACGATCAAGCAGATCGGTGCGGACTCGCGCAGGGAGCTGACCGAGATCGTGGGCGCGCCCGTGCATCTGTTCCTGTTCGTGAAGGTGCGCGAAAACTGGGGCGACGATCCCAATCGTTATCGCGAAATGGGCCTCGAATTTCCTCACGAGTGATCGAGGAGCGATAATGGAAGTGCAGCCGACAAGATGACCGCTCCCGCCAACCTTCCGAAGAACGTCTTCTATTTCGAAGTCCTGCTCTACATGTCGCTGATCCTCGACGCGCTGTCGATCGCGTTCCAGGACCGCACGCCTGACCTTGCGATGTCCGAGAGCACCATCATGGCGGCGAATCTGGTCGCCGCCTGCATGCTGTTGTTCTTCGTCTGGCTCGTGTGGCTCGCCGCCTATCGCCGCAAGGGCTGGCCGCGCTGGGTGCTGGTGGTGTCGCTGGCCTTCTCGGTATTGTCTCTGTTTCAGGTGCTTGGCCTGTACGGACTGCAGTTCGACAGTGCGATCGAGATCGTGTCATGCATCCTGACCGGGCTCGGACTATATTGCGCCTTCACCGGCGACGCGAAAACGTGGTTCAAGGCCTGATCGCATTTGCTGCGGCGGCTGCCGAATTCCTGTAAACTGCCCCCATGGAATGGACCGATGAAGGCATCATCCTGGGCGTGCGGCGGCATGGCGAATCCAGTGCCATCGTCGAATTGCTGACGCGTAGCCATGGTCGTCATCTCGGCCTGGTGCGCGGCGGTGCGGGGTCAAAGATGCGACCGCTACTGCAACCCGGCAATAGCGTGCAGGCGATATGGCGGGCGCGGCTGGACGAACAGCTCGGCTATTACCTGATGGAAGGCACGTTGATGCGTGCCGCGACGCTGCTGGGTTCGTCCCATGCGGTCTACGGCATCACCCATCTCGCCTCGCTGGCGCGGTTGCTGCCGGAGCGCGATCCGCATGAAGACATCTACGAGACGCTGGAGCGCATCCTGGATGACTTCGATGATGTCGGCGAAGCCGCGCTCCATGTGATCCGGTTTGAGCTGGCGATGTTGACCGAACTCGGCTTCGGCCTCGATCTGGAGAATTGCGCCGCCACCGGCGTGACCTCTGACCTGATTTACGTGTCACCCAAATCTGGCAACGCAGTGTCCCGGACCGCGGGTGAACCGTATCGCGACCGGCTGATGCGGCTGCCGTCATTCCTGCGCGAGAGTGAAGACGGCCAAAACAGCATCTCCGACCGCGACCTGCAGGACGGCTTCGACCTGACCGGGCGCTTTCTGCTCCGCAACGTGCTGGAACCGCGCGGGCAGGGCCATTCCGACGCCCGCGAAGGGTTCATCAACGCGGTGACGCGGCACCTCGCGCGAATCTCATCGTCCTGAGGCAAGTTCGACATTGGCGAATGCCGGATTCGCGTCTATGTTCCGTGCGTTGACGGGTTGATAGGAAGATATCGCATCCAGATGCTGGTTCGTCTGACCAGAGTGCAGCGGCTGAGAGCAGGGTGGTTCGTCGCCCTGGTTTATTTGTTGTGCGTGCTGGCGCCGACGATCTCCCTTGCCTTGCCGGGACAGCACCCGGTCGCGCCGTGCCTGACCGGCGAAAGTCATATGACCGGCATGGTTCATGTTAACAGCAGCGCGTCGGCGCACATGCATGGCGATGGTCACGCGCACGATCATTCTGACGCGCACGCATCAGCAGCACACGCTGATGGCGACCACGCATTGACGGCGATCGACGATGCCTCCGGTTCGCACAAAGTGCCGCATTCACCGAACGGTCCATGCTGCGGCCTGATGTGTATTTCCGCACTGCCGGCACCGCTGACTGACATCGTGACCCCTTCGGTGCCGACGGTTCTTCGTGTCACCGAAGGCTATCGCGCGGTCACCGACAGTGCGCCCGCCCGGCTCTACCGCCCTCCCATTTCCTGATCTGATCGTATCGACGCGGTGCCGTGCCCGCTAAGGGCACGCGGACCTGTGATCCATCGTCATTTCAGGAAAATAACATGCTTGCGCAGCTTGGGGCGAAGCTCGCCGCCGTTTGTTCGGTGGTCGGGAAGCTATTCGATATCAGATTTGGAATCCTCGCAGCGATGACCGCTGCCAGTATGTCGCTCGGTGGCTGCATGCCAGTGACCGCACCGTTGGCTGGCGCCGACCCGGCAGATCCCGGCACCAAGGTCGCTGGTGTCGGCTATCGTTCCACGGTGGCTCCTTACAGCAGCCTTCGGCCGGTTGCCCCGTCGTCATGGCGGGAGCAGAACGAACGCGTCGCTCCTGTGCTGAAATCTGGCCGGTAGGGGCACGTCATGTTCAACAAGCATCACAAGTCGCGCACGCATGCGCGCCAGTTCGGTTCAAGGTCTGCAGCCGGCATTACGCTGCTATCGACGCTGTTGCTGGCGGGATGTGCATCGTTCTCGCCTGATGGCGGTATGGGCGTCGTCGCCGGGGTCGCAAGCGAGACCATCAACAAGGACGTGATTGCGATCCGGACGCCGGATGACGCACAACGTGCCGATGCAACCGTCAAAGCTCTGCAGCGGCGGCCACTGACAGTCGACAGCGCGGTCCAGATTGCGTTGCTCGGCAATCGCGGCCTGCAGGCGGCCTATAATGAATTGGCGCTTGCGGAAACGGATCTCGTCGGCGACAGCCTGCCGCCCAATCCGACATTCTCGATCTCGCGCATTTCCGGCAACGGCGCGCTGGAGATCGAGCGACAGGTCGTCGGCGATATTCTCGCGCTGGCGACACTGCCGTTCCGCTCCGAGATCGCCCGTCAGCGATTCCAGAAGGCGCAATTGCGCGCCGCGGAAGAGACGCTGCGGCTCGCAGCCGATGTTCGACGCGCCTACTACCGCGCGGTCGCTGCCAACGAACTTGTCGGCCTGCTGACGGACGCCAAGTCGACGGCGGAAGCCACAGCGCAACTCGCGCAGAAGCTGGGCGAGACCGGATCGCTGAACAAGCTCGACCAAGCCCGCGAGCAGGTATTCTACGCGGAGACGACCGCCGATCTCGCAACGCTCCGCCAGGAGGCCACGAGTTCGCGCGAGCGTTTGATCCGTCTGCTCGGACTCTGGGACACCGATATCGGCATCAGGCTGCCGCAAAAACTTCCAATACTGCCGCGCCAGCCGCTGTCGTTGCCGCGCATCGAGGTCGATGCCGTTGCACACCGCATTGACCTGCAGATCGCCCGCATTGAACTCGCTGCTCTCGCCAAGTCGCTGAACCTCACTGAAGCAAGCCGGTTCGTGACGTTGCTCGACGTCGCCGGCATCGACCGCAAGACGCGTGATCCGGAGGGGGCGCCGTTCCGCGAACGCGGCTTCGACGTGCAGTTCCAGATTCCGATCTTTGACGGTGGTGAAGTGCGCGTTCGACAGGCCGCAGAAATCTACAATCAGGCCTTCAACCTGTTGACCGAGAAGGCGGTGAATATCCGCTCCGAAGCCCGCGATGCCTTCAGGGTCTATCGCTCGACCTACGATATCGCCGGTCACTACCAGCGCGAGGTGCTGCCGCTCCGCAAGATCATCTCGGAGGAGATGCAATTGCGCTTCAGCAGCATGCAGGTCGATGTATTCGCGCTGTTGACCGAGGCCCGCCAACGCATCGCAGCTTTGCGCGCAGCCATTGAAGCCAAGCGCAATTTCTGGCTCGCGCAGTCGGAACTGCAGACCGCGATCAATGGCGGCGGCCGCAGCGAACCATCATCCGAAACAAGATCCGCGACGGCCGCGCAGGCGTCCAGTGGAGGAGGGCACTGAAATGGAGAAAACCATGTTGTCCCGGCGAAACTTTCTCGGCACAGCCACGGTGCTTGCCAGTGCGGCTGCGGTGACCGGCCGCGCCCAGGCGGCGAGTATTCCCGAAGCGCCGATGATGGACAAAGTAACGATGCAGCCGCCGCTGCATCCGCCGAGCGGGCCCAACTACAATCCGGTGGTTACGCTCAACGGCTGGACATTGCCGTGGCGTATGAATGGCGACTGGAAGGAATTCCATCTGGTCGCCGAGCCCGTCGAGCGCGAATTCGCGGACGGCATGAAAGCATATCTCTGGGGCTACAACGGCCAGTCGCCGGGGCCGACGATCGAAACTGTCGAAGGCGACAAGGTTCGCATCTTCGTTACCAACAAACTGCCGGAGCACACCACCGTGCATTGGCACGGTGTGATCCTGCCAAGTGGCATGGATGGCGTCGGCGGGCTGAGCCAGCCGCACATCAAGCCCGGCAAGACCTTCGTCTACGAATTCGAGATGAAGCACAGCGGCACGTTCATGTATCACCCGCATTCGGACGAGATGGTTCAGATGGCGATGGGCATGATGGGGATGATGGTCGTGCATCCACGCGACAACAGCTTCCGGCCCGTCGATCGCGATTTCGTCTTCATCATGAGCAGCTATCTCATCGATCCCGGCACCTATCTGCCGAAGGTCAACGAGATGACCGACTTCAATATGTGGGCGTGGAACAGCCGCGTCTTTCCCGGCATCGATCCGTTGCCGGTTCGTCTCGGCGATCGCGTGCGGATACGGGTCGGCAATCTCACCATGACCAACCATCCGATCCATCTGCATGGCCACAAGTTCGCGGTCAGCTGTACCGATGGCGGATGGGTGCCTGACAGCGCGCAATGGCCGGAAGTCACCACTGACGTGCCGGTGGGGGCGATCCGCGCATTCGATTTTGTCGCCGACAATCCCGGCGATTGGGCGTTCCACTGCCACAAGTCGCATCACACCATGAATGCGATGGGTCACGACGTCAGAAACTTGATCGGCGTCTCCAAAAAGGATCTGGCGAAGGCAGTCGGCAAGCTCGCGCCGGATGCGATGGTGATGGGATCCACCGGCGGCGCCATGGGCGAGATGGAGATGCCGGCGCCGGATAACACGCTGCCGATGATGACGGGATCAGGACAGTTCGGCCCGATCGAGATGGGCGGCATGTTCAGCATCATGAAGGTGCGGGACGGGCTCGCGCGCGACGATTACCGCGATCCCGGTCCTTACGATTTCCCGAAGGGCACGGTGGCCTATGAGATCGAGGCGCCCCCAAGCGAAGCTCCACGACAGACGGGCGTGAAGGACAAAACCATCAAAGGCCAGGGATCGAAACCGATGGACATGAAGAAGGGCATGAAAATGAAGGGAATGTAGGGCCAGGACTGCACATCGTCATCACAGACAACAATCAACACGGAAAACTGAAATGAACGAGACACGAAAATACATCGGTTGCGGCGTCATGCTGGCCGCGATGGCTTACTCGGCTGCTGCTGCGGCCCACGACAAGCACGGAGGATATTCGGCTGGCGAACCCGGCGATCCCAAAAAACCGGCGCGGGAGATTGTCGTCAGCATGAACGAGATGGATTATTCGCCTGCGGTCATTGAGGTGAAGCGCGGCGAGCAGATTCGCTTCGTCATCCGTAACGCGGGGACAGAAGCACATGAATTCCTGCTGGCGACCACGGCAGAGAATCTGAAGCACGGCGAAGCGATGAAGAAAAATCCCGATATGGAGCATGACGAACCCAACGGCCTGCGTCTCGCCGCCAAGAAGTCCGGGGAAATCCTGTGGAAGTTCTCGAAGGCAGGGACGTTCGAATATTCATGCCTGATCCCGACGCATCGTGAATTGGGGATGACCGGCAAGGTCATCGTGAAATAGGCCGATGCAAATAGTTCAATCTCAAGCAAGGACCGCCCTATGAAGACCAATGGATCTGTCGCGCTTGTCGCGTTTGTTGCGCTCTCAATGTTCTGCGTCGCGGGTTACGCGCAGGATGCTGCGGTGCGCGGAGAAGTGAAGAAGATCGATGAAGCGGCAGGCAAGATCACGCTGAAGCACGGTCCGATCAAGAGCCTCGATATGGACGAGGGCATGACCATGGTCTTTCGCGTCAAGGACCCGGCGATGCTGAAATCGGTCAAGGTGGGCGACAAGGTGAAGTTCGATGCCGGTCGCATCGATGGCCAGATCGTGGTGACCTCCATCCAGAAATCCAAATAGCCCGGGAGATGGCGTCCAGCGGAGCCTGGAACCGCCATCTTCCCATCGCCTAATGGCTGACGAAATGACGTGGGCGTCCTTTCCTGAGGCGAGGGCGCGCCGATATCGATGGAACTTGATCGGTGGCGCGTGATTCATTTCTTGCCCGATTCGCCGAGAGGCGCTAACCCCTCGCCATGGGAAAAAGACTGATTCCGCCGGAGCCGGCTGAAATTCACGAAGTGCAGCTGCGGGACGCGCTCGAGGAGCGCTATCTCGCTTACGCGCTATCCACGATCATGCACCGGGCGCTGCCGGATGCGCGGGACGGCCTCAAGCCGGTGCATCGCCGCATCCTCTATGGCATGCGCCTGCTGCGGCTCGATCCGGGTACACCGTTCAAGAAATCCGCCAAGATCGTCGGCGACGTGATGGGCTCGTTCCATCCGCATGGCGACCAGTCGATCTACGACGCGCTGGTGCGCCTCGCGCAGGACTTCTCGTCGCGCTATCCGCTGGTCGACGGCCAGGGCAATTTCGGCAATATCGACGGCGATAGCGCTGCGGCCTATCGTTACACTGAAGCCCGCATGACCGACGTGGCGCGGTTGCTGCTCGAAGGCATCGATGAGGACGCGGTCGAGCTGCGCCCGAACTACGATGGCCAGACCAAAGAGCCCGCCGTGCTGCCGGGCGGTTTCCCGAACCTGTTGGCCAATGGCGCGCAGGGCATCGCGGTCGGCATGGCCACCTCGATCCCGCCGCACAATGTCGCCGAACTTTGCGACGCCGCGCTGCATCTGATCGACAAGCCCGACGCCAAATCGAAATCGCTGATGCGCTGGGTGAAGGGGCCGGACTTCCCGACCGGCGGCATCATCGTCGATTCCAAGGAAAGCATTGCCGAGGCCTATATGACCGGGCGCGGCTCGTTCCGCACCCGTGCCAAGTGGCATGTGGAAGAGGGCGTCCGCGGCGCCTGGAACGTCGTGGTCACCGAGATTCCATGGCTGGTGCAGAAGTCGCGGCTGATCGAGAAGATCGCCGAGCTCCTGAACGACAAGAAGCTGCCGCTGATCGGCGATATCCGCGACGAGTCCGCCGAAGACATCCGCGTCGTCATCGAGCCGAAGACGCGCAATGTCGATGCCGGTCTGGTGATGGAGTCGCTGTTCAAGCTCACCGAGCTCGAAAGCAAGATTCCGCTGAACCTCAACGTGCTGGTCAAGGGCCGCATCCCCAAGGTGCTCGGTCTCGCCGAATGTCTGCGCGAATGGCTCGATCATCTGCGTGACGTGCTGCTGCGCCGCTCCAACTTCCGCAAGAACCAGATCGAACATCGGCTGGAAGTGCTCGGCGGTTACCTGATCGCCTATCTCAATATCGATGAAGTCATCCGGATCATCCGCACCGAGGATGAGCCGAAGCCGGCTTTGATGAAGGCGTTCAGCCTCACCGAATTGCAGGCCGAGTCGATCCTGAACATGCGGCTGCGCAGTCTGCGCAAGCTCGAAGAGTTCGAGATCAGGAAAGAAGACAAGGAGCTCCGCGCAGAGCTCAAGGGCATCAACGCGATCCTGAAGTCCGAGACCGAGCAGTGGGCCAAGGTCGGCGAACAGGTCCGCAAGGTGCGCGACATCTTCGGACCGAAGACGCAGCTCGGCAAGCGCCGCACCGTGTTCGCGGACGCGCCGGAGCACGATCTCGCAGCGCTCGAAGAGTCGCTGGTCGAGCGCGAGCCCGTTACGGTCGTGATTTCGGAGAAGGGCTGGGTCCGCACATTGAAGGGCCAGGTCGCAGATCTCTCCAACCTCACCTTCAAGACCGACGACAAGCTCGACAAGGCGTTCTTCGCCGAAACGACGTCGAAGCTGATGCTGCTGGCCACCAATGGCCGGTTCTATTCGCTCGACGTGTCGAAGCTGCCGGGTGGTCGCGGCCATGGCGAGCCGATCCGCCTGTTCATCGACATGGAAGGCGATGCCGCCATCGTGTCAATGTTCGTGCATAAGGGCGGCCGCAAGTTCCTGATTGCCAGCCATGACGGTCAGGGCTTCCTCGTCAATGAAGACGACTGCGTCGGCACCACCCGCAAGGGCAAGCAGGTGCTGAATGTCGAGATGCCCAACGAGGCGCGCGTGCTGACGGTGGTCGGCGAAGGCAGCGATCAGGTCGCGGTCATCGGCACCAACCACAAGATGGTGATCTTCCCGCTCGACCAGGTGCCCGAAATGGCGCGTGGCCGCGGCGTGCGTCTGCAGAAATACACCAGCGCCGGTCTGTCGGATGTTGCCACTTTCGTGGCCAAGGAAGGCCTGACCTGGAAGGATTCGTCCGACCGCGAGCATCGTCTGACCTGGAAGGAATTGGCCGACTGGCGCGGCAACCGTGCGGACGCCGGCCGTCTCGCGACCGGTCTGCCGAAGTCGAACAAGTTCGGCCGGGTGATCGAGTAATCTCGCGCGTTATGACGGTCACCATCTTCCACAATCCCTCCTGCGGGACATCGCGCAATACGCTCGCGATGATCCGTCAGAGTGGGATCGAGCCGGTGGTGATCGACTATCTCAAGATGCCGCCGGATCCCGCCCGGCTGGTTGCGCTCATCGGCGCCATGGGCGGAGGCGTTCGGGCGCTGTTACGTAAGAAGGAAAGTGTCTATGGCGAGCTTGGGCTTGTTGATCCCACGCTCGGCGATGACGCACTGATCGACGCGATCATCGCGCATCCGATCCTGATGAACCGACCCATCGTCGAGACGCCGAAGGGCACGCGATTGTGCCGGCCGGCAGATGTGGTGCTGGAGCTGCTCTAGGGATCCAACTCGCCGATCAAACGACGGCCCCATCCTGAGGAACCGCGCTCTTGCGCGGCGTTTCGAAGGACGGCGGCAAGGTTGGTGTCAACGAGTCCATGGTTCGAGACGAGCGCAAAGGGCGCGCCCCTCACCATGAGGGCTGCAGATCTCGGCGCCAGACGGGCCGCGGCAATTACGTCACCGGCGCGAACTTGAACAGCTTCTCTGGGTTGGTCACCAGCAGTTTGCGTTGAACCGCAGGATCCGGCGCGTAAAGCGGGATCAGATCCACGAGCGTGCCGTCATTGGGCATGATCTTGACATTCGGATGCGGCCAGTCGGTGCCCCACAACACGCGGTCCGGCGCATTGTCGATCAACTGCTTCGCGAACGGCACGGAGTCGTGGAATGGCGCTGCGCCAGCCGAGGCGCGTTCGAGACCTGTAATTTTCATCCAGCACTTATCGTCGCTGGCCTGCAGATCGAGCAGTGCCTTGAATTCGGGATCGTCGAGGCCCTTGGCGGCGCTGATCGTCCCCATGTGATCGATCACGTAGGTCACCGGGAGCGCTTTCAGGATCGGCACGAACTCACGGACTGTGTCGGCTTCGAGATAAATGTCCACATGCCAGCCGATGGCGGCGACGCGGTCGACCAAAGTACGGAAGACCTTCATGTCGCCGACGCCGCCAAGTCGTTTGAGGAAGGCGAAGCGGCAGGCGCGGATGCCGCCTGTGTCGAGCGCCATGAGATCGGCTTCCGACATGCTGTTGTTCACATTGGCGACGCCCCTGTACTTGCCGCCGCTCTGCGCGATCGCGTCGATCACCACGCGGTTGTCAAACCCATGGACGGTCGCATTGACGATGACGGCGCGTTCGACGCCGATCGCTTCATGCAGCTTGCGAAACATCTCAAGCGGAGCGTCAGGCGGCGAGTAGGGGCGCTTGGGCGAGAACGGATACACCGCGGCAGGGCCAAAGATGTGTGTATGCGTATCGACGCTTCCGGCGGGTGCGCGAAATTTTGGAGGAATTGTATTGAGATCGGGGCCGGCAATGGCGGGGATTGCGGGTTCGTCGGCAGCCTGCGCTATTCGGCTTCCAATCACATTTGTGAGGCCAAGTGATGCCATCGCGGCCAGAACGTCACGTCGGTGCATTTAATCTCCTTGCGTCTGCATGCGCTGCGGCATGCACCAGACGTGAATCATCGGTGCATGTGTCGCCGTAGAGCGGCACCTGCAAATTTGTTGGCTGTCGAAACGATATATGTCTCTGCGGGAATGCGAGCGGCGCTCATGGCCGGACGATGAATCTCTGCCGCGTTTTCACCCTGAAAGTTATTTGTTGAAATCCAGAGCGCGCATGACGTGCAACGGAAACAGAACGCATCAAAGCTAGTGGGGGTGAATTTATGAAACAAATGAGAAATTCGGGATAATAGCGCTATCTCGTGCATATATTGCAAATCCGTAAGGTCGCCTGAGTTCGAACTGCTTGCTATCGAATTGTAACAGGCGTATCGCCGCAGCCCGACGAAGCGGCGCGTCGATCGCGCGAAGAATGATAGTTCGGAGGAAATCCCATGGCGTACACCAATCGCAGGACCATCTTGCAGGCAGCTGCTGCGCTCCCGGCTCTGGCTGCAGCGGGGCGTGGTGCCTTGGCTGCAGAGCCGGCTGCCAGTGAGGCGCCGAAGAAAGTCGCATCGGTTGCTCCGCCGCATGTGACGCAGATTCTCGCGCACTACATCGTCAACGCCAAATACGATGACCTTCCGGCAAGTGTCCGTAAGGAAGGCGTGCGCACGCTATTGAACTGGGTCGGTGTCGCCATTGGCGGTTCGCATCATCAGACGGTGGACATCGCGGCGTCGGCGCTGGCGCCATTCTCCGGTCCGGCGAAGGCCTCGCTGTTCGGGCGCAACGAACGCTTCGACATCATGAACGCCGCTTTCATCAATGGTGTCTCAAGTCACATCTTCGATTATGACGACACCCATCTGAAGACGATCATTCATCCGGCTGGTCCAGTCGCATCTGCGATTCTGGCGATTGCGGAAATGAAGCCGGTGTCCGGCAGGGATTTCCTCAATGCGCTGGTGCTCGGTATCGAGACCGAATGCCGGATCGGCAATGCCGTTTATCCGAACCACTATGACGTCGGCTGGCACATCACCGGCACCGCCGGCGTATTTGGCTCGGCCGCCGCGGCTGGCAAGCTGCTCGGTCTTAACGAGCAGCAGATGATCTGGGCGCTGGGGCTCGCGGCCTCGCAGCCTGTCGGCCTGCGGGAGTCCTTCGGTTCGATGAACAAGAGCTTCAATCCTGGCCGTGCTGCCAGCAACGGCATCTTTGCCGCTATCCTTGCGTCAAAAAATTACACCAGCTCCGATGGCATGATCGAGGCCAAGCGCGGCTGGGCCAATGCCATCAGCACCAAGCAGGACTATGCCGAGATCACCGAGGGGCTCGGCAAGCGTTACGAGTCAGCGCTCAACACCTACAAGCCGTTTGCCTGCGGCATCGTCCTGCATCCGCTGATCGACGCGGCGATCCAACTCAGGAATGAGAACAAGCTGACGCCGGATGTGATCAAGCAGGTCGACGTGAAGGTTCATCCGCTGGTGCTCGAGCTTACCGGGAAGAAGACCCCCAGGGAGGGGCTCGAAGGAAAATTCAGCGTCTACCATGCGGTTGCCATCGCCTTTATCGAAGGCGCCGGCGGCGAGAAGCAGTTCAGCGATGGGGCGGTGCGCGACGCGAAGACGATCGAATTGCGCGGCAAAGTCGTTCCGACTGTCGATCAATCGATCAAGCCGGAACAGGTCGAGATGTCCGTCGAGTTGAATGACGGGCGCGTGCTCAAGAAGCGGATCGAGCACGCCATCGGCAGCCTCGAGAAGCCCATGAGCGATGCCGATCTCGAACACAAGTTCAAGGATCTCGCTGAAGGAATCCTGCCGCACAAGCAGGCGGCAAAGGTCATGGAGCTGTGCTGGAAGGTGGAGGGCTTGGCGAGCGCCGGAGATATTGCAAGGGCAGGCGCGCGATCCACTGCCTGACAGCCATTGCCCGCGATGAAGCATTAAGGCCTTCGCGAGGTGGCCTGAACGTACGTCAATCGTCACGCCGTCAGTATTGTGAGCAGAAACCTCGCCGCATCCCTCCAGGGAGCCTTGCGGCCAACACTCCTTAAAGGATGACATGTCCCAGCGTCGTACGCCTTCACGCCGTCGCGTTCTCCAGTCTGCCAGTGCTCTCGCCGCATTAACGCTTTCGCCGTCCATCATTCGCAAGGCTGCAGCAGCGGATGCGGATGTCACCGGGCGTCTTGCGCGCTACATGGTCTCGGCGCGCGACAAGGCGCTTCCTGATGTGGTGATGACGGAATGCAAACATCGCATCCTCGATACGTTCGGCGCGATGGTCTCCGGTGCGCGGATGCATCCGGGCGAGATGGCCCTGAAATATGTTCGCGGGCTCGGCGGCGAACAGCAGGCGTCGGTGATCGGATCCAGTTTCCGCACTACCGCCGTCAACGCCGCGCTGGCCAATGCCATGTGCGCGCATGCGGACGAGACCGATGATTTCGAGCCGGTCACCAAGGCGCATCCGGGAAGCGCTGTCGTGCCGTCCGCACTGGCGATGGCGGAAAAGGAAGGTGGCCGGTCGGGCATCGAATTCATTCGGGCCGTGACGCTCGGATATGATCTCACTTGCCGGCTGCTGATGGCGCTTGGACCGGATCTCGTCCGTGGTTCGCACCGCAGTGCGGAGGGGACCAGCTCCACCTTCGGTTCTCTTGGTGCAGCGGCGTCGCTGGCCCGGCTGGACGAGAAGGGCATGCGTTATGCGATCTCCTATTCCTCGCAACAGGTGGCTGGTCTGTGGAGCTGGGTGAAGGACGAGGATCACGTCGAGAAGGCTTTCGACTTCGCGGGCATGGGCGCCCGCAACGGCCTGACCGCCGTGACCATGGTTCAGGCCGATTTGACCGGCGTTCATGACGTCCTCGATGGCACGCATAACCTGTTCATTGCGCTGTCCACGGATCCGAAGCCGGAAGAGATGCTCGCCGGTCTCGGCAGCCGCTTCTACGTCACCGAAACGGCGATCAAGACATTCTCCGTCGGCTATCCGATCCAGTCGCCGCTCGACGCCATCCTGACCCTACGCAAGCAGAACGGCCTGACGCCGGGCAATGTGAAGAGCATCCTCGTCAAGATTCCGACCGATGCGACGGGGATCGTCGGCACCAGCGCGATGCCCGACGTCAACTGCCCGCATCTGGTGGCGGTCGCGCTCGTCAAGGGTGCCGTGTCGTTCGTCGACAGCCATGACCAGGCGCTGATGAGGGATTCCAAGATCCTTGAGCAGCGCGCCAAGGTAACCGTGGTCGGTGATAAGGCCCTGATGGATCCGGCCGCGCCGCGCGGCGCTATCGTCGAGGTGGAGATGATGGATGGCAAGAAGGTGGAGCACTTCACCAAGTTCCCGCCCGGGACGAAGGAAAATCCGCTGAGCACCGACGCCGTCAGTGCGAAGACCCGTGACTTGATCGCGCCGGTTCTCGGGGCCGAAAAGGCGAAGAAGCTGATCGATCAGATCAACAATCTGGAGAAGGTCAAGGATATCCGCTCGCTGCGGCCACTGTTCACGGGCTGATACCCGATACGCGAAGCGCTGCGATCAATTTACCCCAGCGCTTCTTCCTTGACGCGGCTCGCCAGCACCTTGTCGATGCGGCGGCCGTCGAGGTCCATGACCTCGAACCGCCAGGCATGCGAGACGATCTCGTCGCCGACCTCGGGAATCTTGCCGAACTCCTGCAACAGAAATCCTGCAAAGGTCTGATAGGGGCGCGACTGCGCGGGCAGGTCGATGCCGAGCAGGGCGGCGAACTCCACCGCAGGCATCCAGCCGGAGATGAGGTAGGAGCCGTCCTCGCGTTTGTGGAAGGCGACCTCGGCCGGGCCTTCCTCGGTGTGAAAGGCGCCGACGATCGACTCCAGAATATCCGCCGATGTCACCACCCCCTGGAACACGCCGTATTCGTCATGCACGAGGCCGATATGGAATGGCGAGTCACGCAGGATCGCCACCACGTCGCGCGCGTCCACCGTGTCGGGAATGACCGGAGCCTCGCGCACCAGCGCGCGGATGTCCGGCGTCTTGCCGCTCAAATACACATCGAGCAGATCCTTGGCCTGAACGATGCCGATGGCGGAATCGCCGTCGCCATCGAACACCGCAAAGCGCGAATGCGAGCTGCCCGCGAGTTCGGCCTGGATGGTCTCGATGGGATCGGCAAGATCGATCATCGCCACTTCATGGCGTGGTGTCATCACGGCGCCGACGGGCAGGTCGCCGAGGCGCATCACGCCTGCGATCATTTCCTTTTCGCCGGGCTCCAATACGCCGGCGGTTTCCGCTTCAGTCACGAGCGTGCGGATTTCGTCTTCGCTGACCTTCTCCTCGGCTTCACCGCGCTGCCCAAGGAGAAACAGGATCGCCTTGCCGGAGCGGTCAAGTAGCCATACCAGCGGCAGCGAGATTTTTGCGAGCAGCACCATGGCCGGCGCAACGCGCACGGCCACCGCTTCGGGATCGCGCAGCGCAATCTGCTTCGGCACGAGTTCGCCGATGATCAGCGAAGCGTAAGTAATGACCGATACGACGATGCCGACGCCGAGCGTATCGGCGAGGCCTTTCGATACGCCAAGGTCAAGCAACAATATCGTGAGACGCTGGCCCAGCGTCGCACCGGAGAAGGCGCCCGACAATACGCCGATCAGCGTGATGCCGATCTGCACGGTGGAGAGGAACTTGCCGGGATCGGAGGCCAGCGCCAGAGCGCGGCGAGAGCCTGTCACACCTTTTTCAACCAAGGCGGCGAGGCGGGCAGGGCGGGAGGATACGATCGCCAGCTCAGACATTGCGAGCAGGCCGTTGACGACGATCAGGACCGCAACGATCCCGAGTTCGAGAGATAACACGCTCAATCCTTTTGGATGATGGGCAGGTATTATAGTCGATCCGCTTATCTCGCGCCATGGTGGCAAGTGGCGTTGCGACACTCCGCCGGGCGGGTTGAATTCCTCGGTGCGCCCATAGGTCGCTCCCCCCGAACCGACGCCTTGCGCAGGCGCACGTCCCGCAGCAGGACGTTATTATAACGTCGGTATGACGCGAGGCGTCGCGTGGATGTGGCAAGACAATGGCCGCAGGATAGCAGCCTATTCGGGCATCAATTATTTCGCTTGATGTCGAATTGATATAGCGCATGATGACCGCCATATCGCGTGTCGTGGCGGGGGTCTGGTTTTGAAACATTCAATCAGTTTGTCGCGATTATATGACGTTGGAAATGCCTTTGCGTCGTGTTTGTCGGCCGCAGCGCCTGTTGTGGCTCTTCTCCTGCTCGCCGGCTGCGGCAAGAAGGAAGAGGCCGCTGCACCTCCGCCGCCACCGGTCACGGTCGCCAATCCCACCAAGAAGGTCACGACCGACTGGGATGAATTCACCGGCCGCTTCGATGCGATCGAACAGGTGCAGATCCGCGCCCGCGTAACCGGCTTCGTTACCAAGGTTGCTTTCACGGATGGTGCCGTCGTCAAGGTCGGCGATCTGCTGTACGAAATCGATCCGCGCCAGTATCAGGCTGCAGCGGAGCAGGCGCAGGGCCAGCTCGACGATGCCAAGGCCAAGGTCGTGCTGGCGGAGAAGGAGCTGGAGCGCGCCACCACGCTGATCAAGACCCAGGCGATCTCCGAAAATATCGTCGATCAACGCAGCCAGGCAATAGCTGCCGCGCAGGCAGCGACGCTGCAGGCCGAAGGTGCGCTGAAGCAAGCGCAACTCAATGTCGAATATACCAAGGTAGTCGCGCCGATCGCCGGCCGCGTCAGCCGTCATCTCGTGACAGTCGGCAACCTGGTGCAAGGCAGCGAGAGTGGCGCGACGCTGCTGACCTCGATCGTGTCGCTGAGCCCCATCTACGTCTATTTCGACACCGATGAAGCCACTTACGTCCGCAACAGCA
Source organism: Tardiphaga sp. 37S4 (assembly GCF_021044645.1). Lineage (NCBI taxonomy): Bacteria > Pseudomonadati > Pseudomonadota > Alphaproteobacteria > Hyphomicrobiales > Nitrobacteraceae > Tardiphaga > Tardiphaga sp. 37S4. The sequence continues at coordinate 1,907,785 of NZ_CP088008.1, forward strand.
AGCTGTGGTTTGAGGGCAAGCGGCCGAGCTCGCGCGATACGCCCAATCCCGTGCAGATCACGCTGGTCGGCGAAACCAAGCCGTCGCATGAAGGCAAGATGGATTTCCTCGACAATCGGCTCGATGTCGGCACCGGCACGCTGCGCGGTCGTGCTATTGTCGACAACAAGGACCTCTCCATCCTGCCGGGCCAGTTCGCCCGGGTCCGGGTCATTGCTAGCGGCGAATATGAAGCGCTGTTGATTCCTGATGCGGCGGTTGCCAACGATCAATCACGCAAGATCGTGATGGTGGTGAAAGCCGATGACACGGTGGAGGCGCGGCCTGTGACACTCGGGCCGCTGGATGGCGGATTGCGGGTGATCAGGGAAGGGCTCAAACCCGACGATCGGGTAATCGTCGACGGGATTCAGCGCGCCCGTGTGGGCGCCAAGGTGGCGCCGAAGATGGCTGCCGCGACGCCCGCACCAGCAGCTGGCACAAAGCCATGAATCTGGGCAGCCTCTCCGTCAACCGGCCCATCCTGGCGATGGTGCTCTCCATCGTGCTGCTGATCGTCGGCGCGCTTGCTTACACGACCTTGCCGGTTGCGGAATATCCGCAGGTGGCGCCGCCGACCGTGGTCGTGACCACGCAATATCCCGGCGCATCGGCACAGACTGTGTCGGATACCGTGGCGACGCCGATCGAGCAGGAGATCAATGGCGTCGAGGACATGCTGTATATCTACAGCCAGGCCACCTCGAACGGCCAGCTCAACATCACCGTGACTTTCAAGCTCGGCACCGATCTGGATAAAGCCCAGGTGTTGGTGCAGAACCGCGTGGCCATCGCGCAGCCGCGGCTGCCGGAGGAGGTCCAGCGCAACGGCGTCGTCACCCGCAAGAACAGTCCCGACCTGATGATGGTCGTGTTCATGCTGTCGCCTAACGACACTTACGACCAGCTCTACATTTCGAATTACGCGCTGCGTCAGGTCCGCGATCCGCTCCTGCGCCTCGATGGCATCGGCGACATTACCATCTTCGGCGCGCGCGATTATTCGATGCGGCTGTGGCTGGATCCTGACAAGATTGCCACGCTGGGCATGACCGCAGGCGACGTGCTGACTGCCATTCGCGCGCAGAATTTGCAGATTGCGGGCGGCCAGGTCGCCGAGCCGCCGATTGCAGATCGCGCGTTTCAGCCTAACCTGACCTTCACCGGTCGTCTGAAGGAGCCGCGGCAGTTCGAGGACATCGTACTGAAAGCCGGCGACGATGGCCGTCTGGTGCGTCTCCGCGATGTCGCGCGCGTCGAGATAGGCGCGCTGTCGTCGACCACCAACGGCTTCCTGCTGCGCAAGGAAGCGGTGGCCATGCTGGTCTATCAGCGTCCGGGTTCCAACGCGCTGGCGACCGCGAAGAACATAGAAGAGGAGATGAAGAAGCTCAAGACCGATTTCCCGAAGGGGCTGGACTACAATATCGGTTACAACCCGACCGAATTCATCGCCCAGTCGGTTTCGGAGCTGATCAAGACTATCTATGAAGCCATGGTGCTGGTGGTCATCGTCGTGCTGGTGTTCCTGCAGGGCTGGCGGCCGGCGATCATTCCCATCATCGCCATTCCGGTGTCGCTGGTCGGCACATTCGCTGTGATGGCCGCGCTGGGCTTTTCCATCAACAACCTCACTCTGTTCGGGCTTGTGCTGGCGGTCGGCATTGTCGTCGACGACGCCATCGTGGTGGTGGAGAATGTCGAGCGCCATCTCGGCGACGGCATGAGCCGGCGCGACGCGGCACTGCTGACCATGGACGAGGTCGGCGGCGCGCTGATCTCGATCGCGCTGGTGCTGTGCGCGGTGTTCGTGCCCACGGCATTTCTCGGCGGCATCTCCGGACAGTTCTTCCAGCAATTCGCCATCACGATCGCGGTCGCAACGGCGATCTCATGCTTCTGTTCGCTGACGCTGTCGCCGGCACTGGCATCGCTGATCCTGCAGCCGCATCACGAGAAGAAGCCGCCGGCGAGCTGGAATTTTCTGGCACGAGGATGGGCGGCGTTCACCGGCGTGTTCAATCGCGGTTTCGACCGCCTGTCGCATGCCTATGGTGGCCTCGCAGGCTTTGTCATCAGACATTCGGCGCTGATGCTGATCTTGTATGTCGCCCTGATCGGCTCCGCCGGCTGGCTGCTCTACGCCACACCGCAAGGCTTCATTCCGGCGCAGGACCGTGGCTATGTCATCGTGGTCGCGCAATTGCCCGGTGCCTCATCACTGGCGCGCACGACGGCGATCGTCAAGCAGATCGAAGGCATCGTGCTGGATACGCCCGGTGTCGCGCGCATGCCGGCGCTGGCTGGCCTGTCCGGCGCGACCTTCACCCAGGCCGGCAATGCGGCCGCCATGTTCCCCGTGTTCGAGAATCCCGAGGAGCGCGCCAAGAAGGGGCTGAGCGCGGGAGCCATCACGGCTGAATTGCGCAAACGCCTCTCGGTGATCGAAGGCGCCTTCATCATCGTGCTGCCGCCACCCGCGGTGCCGGGCATCGGCACCGGCGGTGGTTTCGCCATGCGGATCGAGGATCGTCAGGGCAGGGGGCCGCAGCTGCTGGCCGCGGCGACCGATGAACTCGTCAATGCCGCGCGCCGTGCGCCGGGCCTGACTTCGGTGTTCTCGCCCTTCTCCGCCAACACGCCGCAGGTGTTCGTCGATATCGATCGCCAGAAGGCGCAGATGCTCGGCGTGCCCATGCAGAATGTGACCGAGGCGATCGAGACCTATTTCGGCTCGACCTATGTCAACGACTTCAACATTCTCGGCCGCACCTATCACGTCACCGCGCAGGCGGATTATCCGTTCCGCAAGGAAACGGCGGATCTGGCGCGGCTGCAGACCCGCAACAGCGCGGGCAACATGGTGATGCTGGGCAGTGTCGTGAATTTCAGCGACACGGCAGGTCCGGACCGCGTCGCGCGCTATAATCTCTATCCGTCGTCCGAGTTGCAAGGTGACACGCTGCCGGGCACCAGTTCGGCGACGGCGCTCACGACCATGAAGAAGCTCGCGGACGACACGCTGCCGAGCGGCTTTGCCTTCGAATGGACCGATCTGTCCTATCAGCAGTCCACCGGCGCGAATGCGGGTCTCTATATTTTCCCGATCTGCGTGCTGTTCGTGTTCCTGGTGCTGGCCGCGCAATATGGCAGCTGGACATTGCCGTTCACGATCATCCTGATCGTGCCGATGTGCCTGCTCGCGGCCACCATCGGCGTACGCATCATGGGGCAGGACATCAACATCCTCACCCAGATCGGTTTCGTCGTGCTGGTCGGCTTGGCGGCAAAGAATGCGATCCTGATCGTCGAGTTTGCCCGCGACATCGAGCAGGAAGGCCGCGACCAGCTCGAAGCCGTGATCGAGGCCTGCCGTTTGCGTATCCGCCCGATCCTGATGACGTCTTTCGCCTTCATTCTCGGCGTGCTGCCGCTGGTGATCTCGTCGGGCTCCGGCTCGGAGATGCGTCAGGCCGTTGGTGTTGCGGTGTTCTTCGGCATGATCGGCGTCACGATCTTCGGCCTCGTTTTCACGCCAGTCTTCTACATCCTGATCCGGCGCCTGTTCCCCGGCTCCGTCGAGATTCACGCCAAGAAGCAAGGCGCGCATGGTTAAAGCGCCGCAGGATGGGTTTCGCAAAGGCTCAACCCATCCTACAAGTGTCTCATGGAAACTGCCGCACGCATTGAACTGATGAGCTGGCTGGTCGGCGAGGGTCTGACCGGCCTTCCCGAAAACGACCTGATCCGTGGCTTCTGCGAGCGCTGCCGTGCCGGCGGCATCGATGTATCCCGTGGCCTCGTCTTCATTGACACGCTGCATCCGATCTTCGAGGGCCGTGGCTTCCGCTGGAACGACACGGCCAGCAACGAGAGCGACGTGTTCGAATACGGCTCGACCGAGATTGGCGAGGCTGCCGCGAACTGGCGACGATCGGTATTCTTCCACATGCTGGAAGAGGGGCACGACGAATTGCGGCTCGATCTGCACGCGCCCGGGATCGCCGACCGCTTCTCGATGGTCAGCAGCTTGCAGGAAGGCGGTCACCGCCACGGCGCCGTGTTCCTGCACAAGTTCGGCGAGGCTGGCTCGATGGGGCAGATGGATTGCCTCTATTCGTATTGGGCCACGCGCCATGAAGACGGGTTCGACGAGCGCCAGATGTCGGCGCTGCGCGAACTGGTGCCGATGCTCGGTCTCGCCATCAAGTCGGGAGCCCAGATGGAGATCGCGCGCACCCTTGGCCGCGTCTATCTCGGCCGCGATGCCGCCGAACAGGTTCTGCGTGGCAAGATCGCGCGAGGCGTCACTGAGCGTATCAATGCGGTACTGTGGTTTTCCGACCTGCGCAACTCCACGGGGATCAGCGAGGCGATCGGACCGGACGAGATCATCCCGTTCTTGAATGACTATGCCGAAGCCTCGATCGCGGCGATTCATGATGTCGGCGGCGACGTGCTCAAACTTATCGGCGACGGCATTCTGGCGATGTTCACCTGCGACGACATGGTGAAGGCGAAGCGTAACGCCTTGCGCGCCGAACATCAGTTCCGCAAGAATATCGCTAAGCTGAATGCGAAACGATTGGCGGCGAACCGGCCGATCACCACGGCCTATGTTGGTCTGCATGAGGGAGAGGTGTTCTACGGCAATATCGGCAGCGACGAGCGGCTCGATTTCACCGTGGTTGGTCCCTCGGTCAACGAGGTGAGCCGCATCGCTTCCATGTGTTCGTCGGTCGATCGGCCGCTGTTGACCTCGTCTGCGTTTCAGGCCGGGCTCGACGCGGCCGGCCGCAAATATCTGGTCTCGACTGGCCGCTACGCTTTACGCGGCATTGGTCGCGCGCAGGATCTCTACACGCTGGATCCCGAGATCGACAGCGACGAGGTTATACGTGGCGGTTATGAACGCTATCTGGCCCGTTAGCTGACCGCAGTAGTTTGCTGGCGCATTGCGTAGAGTACGATAGCGATCAGGCAGGCTGCACCGAGAACGATGCCGAGCGCCAATGCGGCCTGCGGCACGATAGTGGCCGACAGGGATACGCCGATCGCAGCCCCCATCATCTGCCAGAAGCCGAGCAGTGCCGAGGCGGCGCCGGCATGGGTGCCGAATGGCGACAGCGCCTGAGCTGTGCCGAGCGGATTGACCACGCCCATGCCCAGCAGGAACACGCAGGTCGCGGCGATGAAGGCGACGACGCTGCCGTGGAAATAGGCGGTCGCGAGCACCGCGATGCTGCCCATGAACGCGATCAGTAATCCATAGCGAATGGCCCGATCCAGCCCGAAGCGCGGGGCGAGGCGGGCGGCCAGCATGCCGGAGCCGAACACGACCAGCACGGTGCCCGCAAAGAACAGCCCGAGTGCAATCGGTGTGAAGCCGTAGCCCTCAATGAGAATGCGAGGTGCTGCGGAGAAGATCGAGAACAGTCCACCCATGATCAGGCCCACTGTGGCGGCCGGGATCAGGAAGTGGCGGTTCACCGAAAGCTTGAGATAGGTTGTGCTGACGGCGAGTGGATTGAGCGGGATACGCGTCGTGTTGTGGGTTTCACCGAGCACCAGGACATAGCTGAGCGCCGACAACACCGCGAAGGCGCCGACGAAAACAAATTCTGAGCGCCATCCGAAAAAATAATCGAGTCCGCCGCCGAGCAGCGGGGAGAAACCAGGGGCTGCGGCCTGCGCAATCATCACCAAGGTGAGTGCGCGTGCCAGTGCTGCGCCGCTGAACAGATCGCGGGCGATCGCGCGCGAGAGAACCGAAGTTGAACAGGCACCCACGGCCTGGATGGCACGGCCGATCAGCAGCGAAGGAAGATCAGTCGAGACGCCACACCAGATGCTGCCGATGATGAAGACAGCGAAACCGGCCAGCACCGGCATGCGACGCCCGTAACGGTCGGAGATCGGCCCGACCAGCAATTGCCCAAGCGCGAAGACCAGCAAAAACACCGTGATCGATGCCGTGACCGCGGGCGTCGTCACCTTCAACGACACCGCCATCTGTGGCAGCGATGGCAGCAGGATGTTAGTCGCCAGGGTGCCCATCGAGGCCAGCCCCGCGAGGACCGCGATCTGCAGCGCGGTGGAGGATGCTTCCTGCGGCGGGGTGTCTGCCATGGCGTCTGCCGTGCGGTCGGTCATATGATGATCCTCATTTTATAAATGATGTACATCATATAAAGAGACCTGCAAAGAGCAGGGCAGTCATGCGGTATTCCGGGAGGACGGGCGCCACCGCCGCGTTCCCGGCGGTGGTTGGGGCTACTGGATCAGTTGCCGTACAGGTAATTCGGGAGCCACAGCGTCAGGCCGGGCCAGATATACATCAGCACCATGCAGATGATGACGATGAGCATATAGGGCATCATGCCGGAGAAGATCTGGTTCAGCGTCACATGCGATGGCGCGACGCCTTTCAGATAGAAGGCGGACATCGCGACCGGCGGCGACAGGAAGGCGGCCTGCAGGTTCACGAAGACGAGCACGCCCCACAGGATCGGGTCGATACCGAAATGCTTCAGCATCGGCAGGAAGATCGGCACGAAGATCACGATGATCTCGGTCCATTCCAGCGGCCAGCCGAGGATGAAGATGATCGCCTGCGACAGGATCATGAACTGGACCGGCGTCAGGTTCAGCGATAGCACCCAGCTCTCCAGCAGCGCCTGTCCGCCGAGAATGGCGAACACCGCGGAAAACAGCGCCGAGCCGACGAACAGCCAGCACACCATGGATGTGGTCTTGGCGGTCAGGAACACGGCCTCCTTGGTGCGCTTCCAGTCCAGCGTCCGCGCCTGGAAGGCGAGCAGGAACGCGCCGGCGGCACCGACTGCGGCGGACTCCGTTGCCGTTGTGATGCCGAGCAGGATCACGGCCAGCACGATGGCAGTCAGGATGCCGAGCGGCATCACGGACGATGTCAGCAGCCGCAGCACCTCGAACTGTGCGGCGCCCATGGTCCAGTAGTAATAGAACAGCATCAGGGCGATGATGGCTGCCGTGAAGGAGAAGTAGGTGTAGAATTCCGGCGGCGGCCCGGCATCGACCGGCGCATTTGTGGGGCTGTTCTGCAGGTCGGCATTGCCCATCTGCTGCAGCACCTCCGGTTCGCTCTCCTTGGCCGACCCCGATTGCGCGGAGCCCAGCTCCTCCAGTTTTTCTTCTTCAGGTGCGACCGTGCCGCCGGACTGAACCCGCTCGGTGATCGCGGCCGGCGCGGGGGCGTCGGGCTGCGGATGAATGACGACATACCACCACGCGGCCCATAGCGTGGTCAGCGCCAGGACCAGCGGCACCAGAGCAAAGCCGAGATTCTTCAGGATCGTCGTGTAGGTGATCCGTGCGCCGTCCATGGTCAGCGCCATCGCGCGCGACGGCGCCACGGCTGCCGTCAGCAGGGCCGGCAGCATCTGGTGCGAATAGGCTTGCTGCAGATCGGCGATCCACGGCCGGACGGGCACGCGCGTTTCGCTCTCGGGCAGCTTCGGCGCGATCTTCGGGTTAATGAGCGCCCAGCCGATGATGTAGACGAGATAGAGGAAGGCCAGAAAGAAGCCTGGAAACATCGCGGCGGCATAGAGCTTCACGACAGACTGTCCGGCGACGGCGGCATAGACGATGATCATCACCGAGGGCGGGATCAGGATGCCCAGCGTGCCGCCGGCCGTGATCACGCCGGACGCCAGCTTGACGTCATAGCCGGCCTTCAGCATCGGATTGAAGGCGATGACGCCCATCAGTACGACGACGGCGCCGACCAGACCGGATGCTATGCCCCAGAAAGTGCAGACGATCAGTGTCGCCACCGCCAGCGAGGCCGGGACGCGGCGGAACGCGAGCTGGATCGAATAGAACATCTTGTCGACCAGCGCGCCGCGTTCCATCACATAGCCCATCAACACGAAGAGCGGGATGGAGATCAGGACGTCGTTGGTCATGGCGCCATAGGTGCGCTGGACCATCAGATCGAAGATGTGGTTGTCGGCCCAGGATTCGCCTGCGCGGTAATAGGCGAAGAAGCCGAAAAACATGCCGAGGCCCATCAGCGTGAAGGCCGTGGGGAAGCCCAGCATGATTACGACGACGATGAGGACGAGCATCAGGAGGCCGAGTGCAGGATCGCTCATTTTTGCGTCTCCCCGCCCATGCCGCGCTGGCGTGCGCTTTCCTCGATCTCTTGCGCCTGCGCGATGGCATTCCTGCGCACGTCATCATCGACGTGTTCGCTATGCGCGAGCTGCTCCTCGACGACATCGATTTCGGACACGTCCTTGAGCCGGCTCGGCCACACCCCTGTCTTCAGGCAAATCGCGGCGCGGGTGATTTCAGCCATGCCCTGCAACAACAGCAACGCGCCGGCGAGCGGGATCATCGCCTTGAAATGATAGACGGGCGGTCCGTCCGCCGTGACGTTGGAATGCTCGCGGATGCGCCAGCTGTCGCCCGCATAGTCCCAGCCGGCATAGACCAGCGCGGCGATGCCGGGCAGGAAGAACACGATGTAGAGAACGAGATCGAGCGAGGCCTGCGTGCGCGGCTGCATCGAGCTGTATAGAAAGTCGCCACGGACATGACCGTTCTGCGCCAGCGTATAGGCGCCGCACAGCATGAATAGCGTGCCATAGAGCATGTTCGACGCGTCGAAGATCCATGCCGTCGGCATGTTCAGCATATAGCGCTTGAACACTTCGGCGCAGACGAGGCCCATCAATCCCAAAATGAGCCAGGCCGCGGCCTTGCCGGCGAATGTACTGATACCGTCGATGGATTGCAGGAAACGCTCGGCAGTCATGTCATTCAGGCCACTGATGCAGGAAACGTCGATGTAGATTTCGTCCGGCGCGGATGTATTGCAAGCGGCAACAGCAAAGCATCATCCGGGAAAGGGTCGTCCCGGATGATGCGAGATACGTATGCCGCGAGACGTCAGGTCTTCTTCTTCGCGTTCGGGCCGAAGTAATGGTTATAGGCCATGCGGCGATTCACGACCGTATCCTGCTCCCACTGTGTGGCGCGCTTGGCGAAGGCCTGCTGGGACTCGGAGATTTCCTTGAACAGGGGATTCTCGGCCGATTTCTTGGCGACGACCTCGTCATAGACCTCAAGCTGCTTCTGCAGGATCGAGTCAGGTGTCTTGTAGAACTTGACCTTGTCCTTGCTCTGCATCTCCGCGTAGTCCTGCGAATAGCGGTCGATGGCCTTCCAGGACATTTCCTGACCGGCCGCATCGGCGGCGCCCGCGATGATCGCCCGCAGCTTCTCGGGCAGGGCGTCATATTTGGTCTTGTTGAACAGGATTTCGAACTGTTCGGCATTCTGGTGGTAGCTCTGCAGCATGCAGGTCTTGGATACGTCGGGGAATCCAAGGATGCGGTCCGACGAAGCGTTGTTGAACTCGGCCGCATCGAGCAGGCCGCGATCCATCGCCGAGACGATTTCGCCGCCGGGCAATGCGTTCACTGCTGCACCAAGGCCGGTAAACACGTCGATGGAGATGCCGACGGTGCGGAATTTCACACCCTTGAGATCATCGGCCTTGGTCACCGGCTTTTTGAACCAGCCGAGTGGCTGGGTCGGCATCGGCCCGTAGGGAAGTGACACGACATTGGCATTGATCGATGCATAGAGCTTTGCCAGAAGCTCCTTGCCGCCGCCAAATTTGTGCCAGGCCAGCAGCATGTTGGCATCCATCGCATAGGCCGGGCCAGAGCCCCACAGCGCCAGCGCGGTCTGCTTGCCGTAGTGATAGACCATCACGCCGTGGCCGCCGTCGAGCGTGCCTTTGGAGACCGCATCGAGCAGGCCGAAGGCCGGCACTACGGCGCCAGCCGGAAGCACCTCGATCTTCAGGTCGCCACCGGTCATGTCGTTGACCTTCTTGGCGTAGTCGAGCGCGTATTCGTGGAAGATGTCCTTGGCCGGCCAGGTGCTCTGCCAGCGCATGCTGATCGGGCCCTGCGCCTGGGCGATTGCCGGTGCGACGACGCTTGCAGCGGCACCGGCGGTGGCGACCTTCAGAAAACGGCGCCGAGACGGAGTCCTGTCCTTGGATGAAGCCATTGTGTTCTCCCCGAATGGTCGTCCTTTTGCGGACTGACCTTGTTGATTGGTGACAAGACAAAGGCTTGCTTGCAGCTTTGGCAAGAAAGTTCGCTTTGCTGCGACGCTTCGACGCGGCGCAACTACACTAACTATCCGTGCTGCGGTGCGGGGAGATCATGAGCGAGTGCGAACTACAGATGAACTACACCAAGCCTGTTAGACTTTCGTCGGAACGTATCCGGTCACATCGCCGATCATGTCCGGCTGCCGTTCCAGTGTAACCGCCGGAGAGGTCAGGATCACCACGGCCTGCCAGGCGAAACCCGCGACGGCGAGGTAGAGGCTCGCCTCCGCGTGATAGAGCCCGCCGACAACGGCCGCGATCCCGGTTCCGATCGGACGGGCGCCGTAACTCAGGATGTTGATCGCGGAGACGCGTCCGAGCAGGCTCGGCGGCGTTACCGACTGTCGCAACGTCGCGGTGGAGATCACCCACAGGATCGGACCGACGCCGAGCAGGAAGAAGCTCAGGCCCGCCAAAGCCGGCGAGGGGATCCATGTGGTCAGTGCCATCACAACGGAGGCAACGAAGCCGGTGACGGGGCCAAGCGCGATCACGGTGCCGAACGGCAACCGTCTCATCACACGTGTTGCCAGCAATGCGCCGATCACCATGCCCACGCCATACATCGCGAGTGTCACGCCGACGCCGGAGGCGGAGAGGCCGAGACGGCGAACCGCGTAAGGCACGAACACTGCCAGCACCATGAAGGACGCGGCGCTGAAGATGAACTGTGTGATGAAGACCGGCCGCAAATAGCGATGATGACAGACGAAGGACAGACCTTCGGCGATGTCCTGCATCGGCTTGCGTTGTTGGATGGTTGTGCGCATGGGCTCATGGATGCCCGATAGCAAGGCTACAGCGATGATCGACAGCGCTGCGGCAAAGCCGAAGGCAGGCGCGGCGCCAGTGAAGCCGACAAGCGCGCCGCCGATGGCAGGACCACTCGCAAAGGCGACGGTGCGCGCGAGTTCGATCCGCGCATTCGCCGTGCCGAGCAATTGCGGCACGACCAGCGATGGCACAAGCGACGGCGCGGCGACGCTGTAGACCACGGTGCCGCACACTGCGACGAAGCCGAGCAAAGCGAGCAGCGGCATCGTCAGCGCGCCGAACCAGATCAGTGCCAGGATCAGCAACAACGCGATTGCGCGCAGCGCCTCGGCTCCGGCCATCAGGGTGCGGCGCGACATCCGGTCGGCGAGCAGGCCTGCGGGAATGGCGAACAGCACGAAAGGCAAGGTCAGCGCGGTCTGCAGCAATCCGGTTTGGCCCTCGCCGACGCCGAGCAACAGCACCGCGACGATCGGCGCCGCCGCCAGCGCGATCTGCTCGGCCGACTGCGCCGCGAGGTTCGACCAGGCGAGGCGGTTGAAAGTGTCAGGCAGTCGATCAATGGAGGAGTGGGACATGGCGATTCCTGTCTGTGACAGCCACCATGGGGTCCGGACGAGCACGCAGCCACCCGATTACTGAGCGCACGCCGTGACAGGGAGTGCCCACCAACCGGCTAGATGCAGTTGCAAATGAGTTGCAACAAGAGAGGGATTGCTCTATGGAGCTCTGATGGATGCACTTTCGCCGAAAACCTCGCCCGATTCGTCAACGTCTCCAATCCCCGGCAGCGTTCCAGACGCGGCCGGCTGGCGCTCCGGCCTTGGCGGGGATTTCCGCCGCAGCCTCTCGGAGGTCAATTCGTCGATCCCGGTTCCGATCGGCGGCCACTGGTTTCGGCGGCTGCTGGCATTCGCCGGACCGGGTTACATGGTCTCGGTCGGCTATATGGACCCCGGCAACTGGGCGACCGATCTCGCAGGTGGCTCGAAATTCGGCTACACGCTGCTCTCGGTGATCCTGCTGTCGAACGTGATGGCGATCCTGCTGCAGGCACTGGCCGCGCGTCTGGGCATCGTCACCGACCGCGACCTGGCGCAGGCCTGCCGCGACAGCTTTTCCCGGCCGGTCAACATCATGCTGTGGCTGGCCTGCGAGACGGCGATCATCGCCTGCGATCTGGCGGAAGTGATCGGTACCGCGATTGCGCTGCAGCTGCTGTTCGGCATTCCGCTGATCGGGGGCGCGCTCATTACTGCGCTGGATGCCTTTCTGCTGCTGTTGCTGATGAACAAGGGTTTCCGTTTTCTCGAAGCTTTCGTGATCGCGCTGCTCATCGTCATCGCGGTCTGTTTCACGGTTCAGATTGTCGCTGCGGCGCCGCCCGTGGCTGCCGTGTTGAGCGGCTTCCTGCCGTCCACCGCGATCGTGACCAATCCCGAAATGCTCTACATTGCGATCGGCATTATCGGCGCAACCGTGATGCCGCATAACCTCTATCTGCATTCATCGATCGTGCAGACCCGCGACTATCCGCGCACCGATGCAGGCCGCCGCGACGCGATCAAGTGGGCGACGGCGGACAGCACCATCGCGCTGATGCTCGCGCTGTTCATCAATGCGGCGATCCTCATCGTCGCCGCGGCGTCCTTCCATACGTCAGGTCATGCCGATGTGGCCGAGATCGGTCAGGCTTACGAGTTGTTGTCGCCGTTGCTCGGTCTCGGCATCGCATCGACGCTTTTCGCGATCGCACTGCTGGCATCCGGCCTTAACTCGACGGTAACGGCAACGCTGGCCGGCCAGATCGTGATGGAGGGCTTTCTCCGGCTGCGCTTGCCGAACTGGGCGCGCCGGCTCGTGACTCGCGGCATCGCGATCGTTCCGGTCGTGGTCGTCACTGCGCTCTATGGCGAACGCGGCACCGGACAACTCCTCGTCTTCAGTCAGGTCATCCTGTCGATGCAATTGCCATTTGCAGTCATCCCGCTGGTGCGGTTTGTCTCGGATCGGCGAAAGATGGGTGACTTCGTAATTTCGCGGTCGGTCGCCACGGTGGCATGGATCATCGCTGGCATCATCGTGATCCTGAACTGCAAGCTGCTTTACGACACCTTTTTCGGCTGAAGCCTTGAAATTTAAGGCAGCTGCAGATGATGCCACCAGACTTTGGTGAAGGGGACTGGCCTTTGTGGCTATGTGCGACGTAATCCTGCCGCGCTGGATTTCGCGATCTCCCGCGTGAGCTCCATGATAGTCCGGCATGCCAGCGTCAGGCTTCTGTGACGCGACATCGCCTGAGCAATGTGGCGCGTGACGACCGAATCGACCAGTTTCGACGATTGCAGACGGCACATCCTTCGATGCCTCGGCGACTGCATAGGGTCCCAGCAAAGCGTAGATGCTTCCTTCGGCGACAATATGCGTTTGCAGGCTGAGTGAATCGGCCTCCAAGGCGACGTTGAGCGAAATGCCTTAGCCTGCAACCTCGGAAGCCGCCGACATCAGCTCTCGCGGAGTGGGAGCCCCGAACATGCGATTGCCCCCCTCAGGAACTTCGGTAAAGCTCCAACGTACGATCCCCTCCCGGTCAAGCAGGAATTGGCCAAAGAGCTGACCCTGGCCAGTTGTCAGCATGTGCTCGTCGGCTTCGGTTATTTCGTAGCCGTCCTTCGTGTTGAGAAGATCGGCCGCCGCCATCGGGTTCATCGGCTCGGGCAGTTCGCCCGGCATGTCCATCCGCATGCTCATGACGGCGTTCATACCCAGCTTGCGCGGCCATTCGGTTTCGCTTTCCGTGAACTCGAGATTGGGCAAGCCAAACGCGCGGTGCGAGACGCGCTCGGGGTCGGACGCGGCGAGCAGATTGGGCAAGGGATGATACCGGAAATAGAGCCGCGCACGGTCGATAGGCGTGTTGACCACCACGAGACTCTCGACGCCTTTCTCGCGCAGGGCCGGGTCAAGTTGCGCCTGGGCCGCGAGATGGCGCCGGCAGAACGGGCAGTGCAGACCTCGAAACAAGCCGACCAGTACTGGGCTGTGGCCGCGAAAGTCATCAAGCGCGATCTTGCCGTCACGTGTGATCGCATCCAGCACAATGTTCGGTGCGCGGTCGCCCGGGTGGAGTAAGCCATCGACATGATGCTCAGACATGGTCAACCTCCTCTACTTGCTAATCAAGAAATGGCAGTACGACCAGCGCTTCGGGATTAAGCCCGTGCCGGGCGCAGACATCGTGCGCCAGAGCAAAATACCGCTCGGCCTCAGGCATGTCGCCTCGATCGAGGTTCAGCGTCGCGAGACCATCATAGCATGGAAAGAGCTGCTGGGGCTCGCCCGTTTCCTGCGCCACCTCAATTGCTTCATTGTAGCAGCGGGCGGCGAGTTCCGGCTGGCCATGGCATTGATGAATTTGCCCGAGCACAATCAATGGCACAGCGAGATGTTCGCGCTGATCAAGCGAGCGGTCGAGTTCGATCGCCTTTTCGGCCGCCGGCACGCCTTCGTCGGCACACCTGTCCGTGAAGGTGCAACAGGCGACAGCGAGATTGACAAGGAGACGCGCCTGAAAACCGAGATCGCCGATCCGGCGGGCGACATCAAGACCGCGCCGGCATACTTCCATGGCTTGCGCCGGATCGATCATCGTGTAGAGCACGCCAAGATTGGTGTAGCCGCGGCAGGCTGCGCTGAGAAGGCCAGCGGCTTCGGCAACTGCGACGCTTCGCTCCACCTCGCGAACGGCCTCCTGGCTTCGGCCCAGCCGCGCCAATGCAACCCCCTTGGTATTAAGTGCCTCCGCGGTGGCGCGAGCCGCTTCTAGTCCGGCTTGCTTGTCTACCTCCGGCGGCACGGATTGAGCGTAGCCAAGCGCATCGTCTGCCCATCTCGCGGCCGCAGCATGATCGCCGATGCGAAACGCGAGGTGGCCGCGCTCCTGTAACAGGTGCGCCCACTCGATCGGCGCGTCCGTTCCTTCGAGCAACGCAGCCGCCTCGGCGTAATGCGCCTCCGCCCCGTTTCGTTTGCCGGCATCCCACATCAAACGGCCAAGCTTGCGAAGTATCCGCGCTCCGGCGGCGCGGTCCCCGGCCGCGCGGTGGGCCTCCAATACCGTCTGGTAATGTTCGTCGGCCGTGTCACGCCGGCCCGCCGCTCCACACAGGTCGGCAATTCGTTCGTATAGCACAAGCCGTTCCGGTCCTTGATCGCCAGCGGTCAACAAGACGGCGAGGGCCTGCTGATAGAGGCGGATGGCGTCGTCGTTGGCATAGATCGCGCGTGCGCGATCGCCGGCCGCGCTCAGGTAATGTGCACCCTTCGGCTTGCTCGCGCTGAGACTGAAATGATGTCCCAGTAGGGAGAGGTCTTCGAGCCGCTCCGGATCATCTGCGCACAGCCGCTCCAGGGCAGCACCGATCCGCCCATGCATCTCAATGCGCCGTTGCAGAAGGAGGTTTTGGTAGATCACATCCTGAAGCATGGTTTGCGTGAAACGATAGGATTGCAGCGAAATCGAGTTTGCGCCCGCGATCTCCTCGATGATCTCGGCGTCGCATAGCAGTTCAAGCCCTGCCTCTACTTTCGCCGGGTCGGTCGCTGTGGCACCGAGAAGGGCCGCATCAAAGCGCGGCCCGATGACCGCTGCCTCCTGAGCCAACCTGCGCACGCCGTGTGGCAGTCGGTCCACTCGCGCGAGCAGCAGTGCCTGAATGCTCGCCGGGATGTCAGCGGCCGCTTCATCTGACTTGATCTGCCAATGCGAGCCGTCACGTTCCAAAATGCCAGCTTCGATGAGACCGCGTATGATTTCTTCAACGAACAGCGGATTCCCGCTCGCGCGTTCAAGAATTCGATTGAACAGATTGCCGGATGATCCATTCCAACCGTCACCGAAGAACGCCGCGAGCAGCTTTTGTCCGTCGGCGATGCCAAGGGGTGCCAGCCGCAGTGTTGTATGGCTAATTCGACTTGAGTCGAGCTGGTCCATTTCAAGTGTCGGCCGGTGTGTGAACAATAGCATCAGCCGCCCGCGCTCCAGCCGATCCATTACGAACCGTAGCGCCTCAAGCGATACGGCGTCGGCCCAGTGCAGGTCCTCGACAATGATCAGGAGGGGCGATAGGGCCAGACGCCGTTCGAAGACGGTGCGGATCGCGAAAAAAATCTGCCGTCGAAGCTGTTCCGGTTCAACGTGCTGCAGGGCGTCGTCGGGGTCGCCGAGACCAAGAACATAAAAATAGAGGGGCATCAGCCGCTCGACCTCTTCGGCCGCCATGCCAAGCCCCGACAACGCTTCGGCTAGCTTGGCTTGCGCCTCTGCCGCCGAAGCCTTGTGCGCGATGCCGTAGGCGCTGCGCAGCACTGCGGCAAGAGCACCGTAGGATTGCTCGCCCAGCGGCGAGCAAGCGGCCCGCCGGATCGCCACGCCTGCGAAGCGATCCTCATCGCGAGCGCGGGTAGCGAATTCATCCACCAGGCGCGATTTTCCGATGCCGGCTTCGCCAACCAGCCGCATCAGCTGGGCAGCTCCGTTACACGCCAGGTCAAGGCACCCCATCATACGGGCCATCTCCGCGTCGCGCCCGATCAGCGGCGCGCTCAGGCCCAGTATCTCGAGTCCGCGTGCCGCACGCGGTGTCTCGAGCGGGCCCCTCAGACGATGGACCAGGACGCTGCCTGCCTTGCCGCGCAGCGCAACGTCGCCGAGAGATTCATACGAGAATGCATGCCGGGTGAGGCGGTAGGTCAGCGGTCCCACCAGCACGTCGCCCGGGGGGGCCATCGACTGCAAGCGTTGAGCGGTATTCACCGTGTCGCCGGTCACTGAATAGGACTTGGCAACGCCTGCGCCCAATCCACCCGCAACCACGTGCCCGGTGTTGATTCCGATATGAAGCATGAGCGGCGATCCGGCGGATATCTTCGAGCGTTCGCTTAAGCACGCCGTGCGCTTGATCATGTCGAGGGCCGCGCGGAGTGCCCGCTCAGGATCGTCCTCGTGCGCGGCCGGCGCACCAAACAGAGCGAGTAGCGCATCGCCAATGAATTTGTCCACGAAGCCGCCGAAATTTTGCACGGCTGCGGTCAGTTCCTCGAATAATTCGTTCTGAAACGCCTGCATGACTTCCGGGTCGAGCCGTTCGCTCATCGTGGTGAAGCCGCTGAGGTCCGCAAACAGCACCGTGATGGTGCGGCGGTTGGCTTCGCTGTCGACCTTATGGAGCGTCCGCCGGGGTGTGCGCTCGGGCTCGACAAGCATCAGCGCCGGTGAACGGGCGCTAGTCGTGACCGTCGCCGGAATTGTTGGCGATGACGGCTCCCGCTGGTTGCCGGCCTTGGGGGCGTGATCGACGCGGGCGCCGCATTTCGGGCAATACGCAAAATCCGGTGCGCACGCGTAGCCGCAACTGGGGCATGGGTCCGGCTGCTTCGCGCCGCATTTTGGGCAGAACGCAAAGCCGCTCTGAACCTCGAAACCGCAACACGAGCAGTTCATGGATCAAGACCTCGCGGAAGCCGCGATGGCACGATCTAATCCTGGACCTCGTCGAACAGGCCCTGGATCCTTGGTAACAATGGGCTTTTGGCGCCGGAAGAGCAAGCCATGGCTGCGGCCCTGCCAGCGCGCATGCGCGACCGGGATCATCGATGCCGCTGATCGGGCCTCGACTACGCGCGGCGTAGTCCTGCCGCGCTGGATTTCGCGATCTCCCGCGTGAGCTCCATGACAGTCCGGCATGCCAGCGTCAGGCTTCCATGACGCGACATCGCCAGAGCAATGTGGCGCGTGACGATCGGATCGACCAGTTTTGACGATTGCAGACGGCACTCCTTCGATGCCGCGGCGTCCTTCCATACGTCAGGTCATGCCGATGTGGCCGAGATCGGTCAGGCTTACGAGCTGTTGTCGCCGCTGCTCGGTCTCGGCATCGCATCGACGCTTTTCGCGATCACGTTGCTTGCATCCGGTCTCAACTCGACGGTGACGGCGACGCTGGCCGGCCAGATCGTGATGGATGGCTTTCTCCGGCTGCGTCTGCCGAACTGGGCGCGCCGGCTCGTGACGCGCGGCATCGCGATCGTTCCGGTCGTGGTCGTCACTGCGCTCTATGGCGAACGCGGCACCGGACAACTCCTCGTCTTCAGTCAGGTCATCCTGTCGATGCAATTGCCATTTGCAGTCATCCCGCTGGTGCGGTTTGTCTCGGATCGGCGAAAGATGGGTGACTTCGTAATTTCGCGGTCGGTCGCCACGGTGGCATGGATCATCGCTGGCATCATCGTGATCCTGAACTGCAAACTGCTTTACGACACCTTTTTCGGCTGAAGACCTGAAATCCCGGGCGGCCGCGGCCGGGCCAGCTAATCCTGCGGCTCGGGCATCGTTTCGCCGGTCGCGTCCACGCGCAGCCATCCTGATGGCGCCAGCCGCTGCTGCGGCAGATAGCGGCCCTTGTAGTCCATCTTCTTGGAGCCTTCGATCCAGTAGCCGAGATAGACGTAAGGCAGGCCGAGCCGCCTTGCGCGGGCGATGTGGTCGAGGATCATGAAGGTGCCGAGCGAGCGGCTTTCTTCACCGGGCTCGAAGAATGAATACACCATCGACAGCCCATCGCTGAGCACATCGGTCAGCGCGACTGCGAGCAGGTCCTCGCCGCGGCCGGTGATGCCTGTATCGGGGCCGCGGCGACGATATTCGATGATGCGGGTTTCGACGTGGCTGTCTTCGACCATCATCGCGTAATCGAGCACGGTCATGTCGGCCATGCCGCCATGGCGATGGCGCTGGTCGAGATAGGCGCGGAACACGGAATACTGTTCGGAGGTCGGCACCGCGCTGCGCTGCTCGCCGATCACGTCGGCATTGCGTGCCTGGATCTTGCGGAAGTTGCGCGACGGCTTGAATTCATTGGCGATGACCCGGACGGAGACGCAGGCGCGGCACTGGTCGCAGGCCGGGCGATAGGCAATCGACTGGCTACGCCGGAAGCCGCCATGGGTGAGCAGGTCGTTGAGATCGCCGGCCTTGTCGCCGACCAGATGGGTGAAAACTTTCCGTTCGTGCCGGCCCGGCAGGTAGGGGCAGGGCGACGGCGCCGTGAGGTAGAATTGCGGAGTGTCGCGGGAGTGCTGGGTCACGGGTTGCCGTCGGTCTCCGAAGCAGTTTGGCGTAGCATCGCGCCAGCTGGGCAAACGGTCAATCGCTTTGCCCGGCCAAGTTGGCGTCCCTCGCGGCTGTTAGTAGGCACGGCCGGGCGGCTGGGCGTAAGCGGCGCGGACGACGGAATTATTCACCACCACGGTTCCCAGCACGAGGTCGTGCAGCAGCTGACGGCGGCCGTTGAGCAGGCCGACCACCAGCACCAGCGGCGTGAGTAGCGACACCGAGGCCCAGAACAGCACCGCGTGTGCGGCGCCAAGCACGAAGTAGCCCGGCGTGCCGCTGAAGGTGCGCATCTGCAGATCCATCATTCGCATGCCGACGGTGGCCGAATGCGGGCCACCCAGCGACGTGCCGTAATAGACGACCGGCCAGATCACCGTCGCCGGCGAGATCAGCCAGAACAGCGCCCAGCCAAGGCCGAGGGTGACGACGCCGAATACTGCGATGAAGATAACGGCGAGTACGATCGGAATCGACAGCACTATGAGATCGATCAGGAAAGCGACGACGCGCCGCATCAACACGCCACGGAACAAGTCGGGCTGCGCATAGGGGTCAAAGGCATGGGCGCGGGGCGGGGTACCGGCACTGCGCCAGGTGTCGCCCTGCCAGCTTCCGTTGTTGGGGCCGCCAGCATTCGGGCCGGTATCAGACATGACGCATCCCTCCGTTTGCATCCTCACGGTCCATCACATGGATATCACCAGACCGCGCAACAAGTGCGCGGAATCGTTACAGACTGTCCATGACGTAAATCAGGCGAGGCTTGAGCGCGGATGCGCTCAGCGCGCAGCCTTGATGCGTTCAGCGGCATGCGGCGCGAAATAGGTCAGCACACCATCGGCGCCGGCGCGCTTGAAGCCGAGCAGGCTTTCCATGATGGCGCGGTCGCCATCGATCCAGCCGTTATTCGCGGCGGCCATGATCATCGCGTATTCGCCGGACACCTGATAGGCGAAGGTCGGAACCGCGAACGTGTCCTTCACGCGGCGCACAATATCCAGATAGGGCATGCCCGGCTTGACCATGACCATGTCTGCGCCTTCGGCCAGATCGAGTTCGACCTCGCGCAGCGCCTCGTCGGAATTGGCGCTGTCCATCTGATAGGTACGCTTGTCGCCGGTCAGCGTCTTGGCCGAGCCGATGGCGTCGCGGAACGGGCCGTAGAAGGCCGAGGCATATTTCGCGGCATAGGCCATGATCTGCACGTCGAGGAAGCCGGCGTCATCCAGCGCCTCGCGGATCGCACCGACACGGCCGTCCATCATGTCCGATGGCGCAATGATATCGCAGCCGGCTTCGGCCTGGACCAGCGCCTGCTGGACCAGCACGGCGACGGTCTCGTCGTTGAGGATCTTGCCGTTCTGGATCAACCCGTCATGGCCGTGGCTGGTGAACGGGTCGAGTGCCACGTCGCAGAGCACGCCGAGATCCGGGAATTCCTTCTTGATGGCGCGCACGGACTGGCAAACCAGATTGTTGGCGTTGCAGGCCTCGGTGCCCATCTCGTCGCGCAGCGACGGGTCGGTATAGGGGAACAGCGCGATGCAGGGGATGTCCAGCTTCATGGCGCGCTCGGCATCGCGGACCGCCTGATCGACGCTGAGGCGTTCCACGCCAGGCATCGAGGCGATTGGCGCGCGCTGGTTGTCGCCGTCGATCACGAACAGCGGCCAGATCAGGTCGTCGGTGGTCAGCACGTTCTCGCGGACCAGCCTACGAGCCCATTCGGACTTGCGGTTGCGGCGGGGGCGGGTGGTCAGGCCGAGGGAGGGGGCGTCATAAGCGGCCGGGCGGGGGGCGTGATCGCGCAATTCGATGGGGCGCCCGAACTTGATTGCCATAATACCGTCTCTCCCGCGGGCCTTCGTGAGGTCGAAAGCCCCTTAAATTCGACCTGTTCTAAGTCTAGCACCTTGATGTCCCGGCGTCACCGCGATCATGCACGTCATGCGCGCGCGACGTGACGGGCTGGGTCATTGATTTTGCAGGCCCAAAGGCTCACAAAAAGCCCCCATGAATCGCTCAAACCATCGCCCAAACGTCCAGTTCCCACCCGTGAGATCGCATTCGCATGTCTGAGCAGATGCCGCGCGACCTCGGGTCGAGAGAGCCCACGTCGCGGGACCATGCCATGTCGGTTGCGGCGATCTCGTCCGGACGCATCGAATCTGACGAGAACATCTGGACCCGGCGGCTGGTCCTGTTCCTGCGCGTGATGGCCGTCGTCTCGATGATGCAGGGCCTCTATCACTGGGCGCAGGTCACCGGCTTTGTCGGCACCGAGGATGACGCCTTCGAGGTCCAGACCATGGGCTGGCAGACCGCCACGGTCTATTTCGCCGTCATCGAGCTGGTCAGCGCCGTCGGTCTCTGGCTCGCGACGCCGTGGGGCGCCGTCGTCTGGCTGACGACCGTGGTGTCCATGGCGGTCATCGAGCTGATGTTTCCGACCATCTATGGCGGCAACCTGCTGATCGTCGGCGTCCAGGCTGCGTTTCTCGCAGGCTACCTTGCGCTGGCATGGATGGCGGCGCGCGAACGGCCGCCATAGGCTCAGGACGTCAAGCAGAGGCCTCGCAGAAGGCCCTGCATTCAGGGAGGTCATGTTGAACCAGCTTTATTCCGGCGGCACCGCCGGCAACCTCATCGTCAGCGCGATCGCCCGCTATGGCGACCAGCCCGCGCTCGCGGACGGCCATGTCCGCTGGAGCTACCGTGACTTCGGCGACGTGGTCGCGCGTTTCATCAGCCTGTTTCGCAGTCTCGGCCTCAGGAAGGGCGATGCGCTGTCCATTCTCTCCGGCAACCGCGCCGAGAGCTGGGCCTCGATATCAGCCGCCGCCGTGATGGGCCTGCGCTACACGCCGCTGCATCCGATGGCCGCCGAGGACGATCACGCCTTCATTCTCGAGGACGCCGAAATTTCCGCGCTGATCGTGGAGGCCGGCAAATTCGCCGCGCGCGGCCTCGCGCTACGCAGCCGCGTGCCGGGCCTGAAACATCTGCTGTCCTTCGGCGCGCTCGATGGCGCGCGCGATCTCCTGGCCGAACTGCCCAATGCGACGCCGGCGCC
The DNA here is from genome assembly GCF_021044645.1 of Tardiphaga sp. 37S4. NCBI lineage: Bacteria > Pseudomonadati > Pseudomonadota > Alphaproteobacteria > Hyphomicrobiales > Nitrobacteraceae > Tardiphaga > Tardiphaga sp. 37S4. The sequence goes on from NZ_CP088008.1 coordinate 1,930,021, forward strand.
GCTGGTGGACGAGAGCAGCACCGGCGATATCTGCTGGCTGGCTTATACCGGTGGCACCACGGGCCGTTCCAAGGGCGTGATGCTGCCGCATCGCGTGCTGGTGGCGATGTCGCTGGCGATCTACGCGGACTGGGACTGGCCGGCCGATATCCGCTATCTCGCGGCGACGCCGATCAGCCACGCCGCCGGCATCACGCTGTTTCCGGTGATGCTGCGCGGCGGTTTCGCACGGCTGGTGCAGGGTTTCGATGCGGAAACCTATTGCCGCGTGGTGCATGAGGAGAAGATTACCGCGACCTTCCTGGTGCCGACGCTGATCTATGCGCTGATTGACGCGCCGGAGCTGCGCGCCAAATACGACATGTCGTCATTGCAGATGATCGTCTACGGCGCGGCGCCGATGTCGCCGGACCGGCTGCGCGAGGGCGTAGGCATCTTCGGCAATGTGTTCGTGCAGCTCTACGGCCAGACCGAAGCGCCGCAGATCATCACCACCATGCGCAAGATCGATCACGACGACAGCAAGCCGGGCCGTCTCGGCTCCTGCGGCCGCGCCAATCCGATGGTCGAGGTCAAACTGTTCGACGCCGAGATGCGTGAAGTGGCGACAGGGGAACCCGGCGAGATCTGCGTGCGCGGCTCGCTGGTGATGGATGGCTACTGGAAACGCCCGGATGCCACCGAAGATGCGTTCCGCGGCGGCTGGCTGCACACCGGCGATGTCGCCGTGAAGGACAGCGACGGCTTCTTCTATATCGTCGACCGCACCAAGGACATGATCATCTCCGGCGGCTTCAACATCTATCCGCGTGAAGTCGAGGATGCCTTGATGGCGCATCATGCGGTGGCGTCCGCTGCCGTGATCGGAATTCCCGATGCGAAGTGGGGCGAGGCTGTAAAAGCCTTTGTCGTGCTCAAAGCCGGCGCGAATAATTCGGTCGAGGAACTGCAGGCGCATGTGAAAGACAAGCGCGGCGCGCCGTGGTCGCCGAAAACCATCGATTTCGTCAGTGAGATCCCCGTGACGGGGCTCGGCAAGATCGATCGCAAGGCATTGCGCGCGCCCTATTGGGACGGAAGAACGCGCGGAGTTGCGTAAAATTGTCGAATTAATTTTCGGGGCGTTGGCGGTAAGACTTCGGTCACCCTAACGCCCCGGTTACGAACCTTACGCGAGTGTTTCGAATTTTAGGCAAGCTGTTCCGCTATGCGACAGATCGGGCGGACAAAGCTGGAACATGGGCTCTGCAGCGTGAATCAAACCTTGCGAAAACCCCTTGTTTCACCGGCTTAATCTCAGATTCACTGTCTCAAATTCATGATCTCTTTATTGTCTTATTTAAGCGGTTCTTCAAACGCTCCCCCTTAAGTTGGCCCTATCAGACGGGACACAAGTTTCGTCGAATAAGTCGATAAAAACGACAACAGGGGTAGTGTCATGATGAAGACCGTTGCGACGGTGGAAAGCGTCGATCTCGTTCCGGGCCAGGCGCCGGTTCAGCCGCTTTATCTGGAAGCCTTGACGTTGGTGGAGCGTCTGCATCGCCGCCTGCTCGATGTCATCAAGGATGAATTCGATCGCCGCGGCCGCGCTGATATCAATTCGGTCCAGGCACTGCTGCTCTACAATATCGGCGACAAGGAATTGACCGCCGGCGAGCTGCGCACCCGCGGTTACTATCTCGGATCCAACGTGTCGTACAACCTGAAGAAGCTTGTCGAACTCGGCTTCCTCGATCATCAGCGCTCGCGCGTCGATCGTCGCTCGGTTCGCATTCGTCTGACGGCGCAGGGCCAGGAAATCCGCCACATCGTCGACGCGCTGTATCAGAAGCACGTCAAGACGGTCGAGCAGGTCGGTGGCATCTCCAACGAGGAATTCGCGACCCTCAACAAGTCGCTGCACCGCCTCGAGCGCTTCTGGACCGACCAGATCCTGTATCGCCTCTGAGAAATTTAAACTCCTTTGGGATTGCCCTCCTGAAGCCGTCGAAGTGCCCGCAAGAGGTACACGACATCGATCAATTGGAAAGGCGCCTTCGGGCGCCTTTCTGTTGTTCAAATTACGAGGAAAGCGCGGTGGAACCGCGTGCATACGAGGCTATGTGCTGTGCCTCTGGCCCTTTGTTCTTATCGGGGGGGCTTCTATCGGAATCCACTGCGCCCACAGTTCCCAGATCTCGTAAAGTGTAGTTCTACGGCGCCTTTACCAGCGTGCCGACCGTGACATGGGGCCAGCTCAGACCGTTAAAGTTAAGCAGTACGGTTTGAGTATACTGAAGTTGCAGGAAGTCGGGCTTCCCTCCTGCGCCCGCGATGGTCTCGATCCAGAAGGTCGATGTGACCTCAGCGGCGTCCGCATTCGGGCCGTGGCCCGGCGCCCCCTTCAGGAAGGCCGTATTGGCCGTTCCGCCTCCGATCACCGGCGTTGCCGGATTCGATGAAAGCTGAAGCACGACAGTATGTTTTACCGTTTGTCCCGCGAGTGCACTCGCCAGCACTGAATTTGGATTGTCGACCATGGTTTGCGTGATGCCGACAATGTCGGGCGGTGGTGAGCGAAACTTCGTGGGAATGGCGAGATCGGACTCCGGGAATTTGATAAGCTTCGCGGGATTGCCAATTATAAATGGTGTGATGTCGACGGGATTGATGATCGGCGCATTCACGTCGGGTATGGCGAGGCCTTGGGCCAGCACGGTGGTGCCGTGCGGAATCGATGCCATGCGCACGATGCTTGGCGGCACTGACGGATCGCTGGTCTGCGGTACGGTTGCGAAGATGCCGGGCTCGATATGCAGGCCGGCGCCGTTGTTGCCGTCTGAGATCGATTGCAGATAACGCACCCCGAACATCAGGATGTCGGCTTGCAGCAACCCGCGATTGGGAATCTCGCCTGGGATTTCGGTGAATTCGAGCTGCTCGTCGGTGAGGTTGAGTTCGAGGAAGCGATCCTGCCCCGGCGTATTGTTGGGACGCCAGATCATGTTGAATCCCTTGCCTGTCCAGACGCCGGGAAGGTCTGCTAGGGGGCCAAGCGGGCTTGTGGGTCTCGACAGGGAAAACAAAAGGGCCCTGCCGATGCTGGGTAATGGCCTGAATGAAAAACCTGGTTTGAGATCCATTGTGCCTCCAATGCCGATACGACGCCGGATGGCCATTCGGCCGGTGTAATCATGGCCAAAACCTTAGGTTGAGTAAACGGAAATCGTTATCATGGCGTGTGTCGAAAGGCGCACCACAGGCTTTGTCAGTCATCGGAGGGTCGTGCCGCTATCGCTCTCTAAGGAAAATATTCTTTTATATTGATATTACAGAAGCTTCCGCTTCTGCAGCCACATGCCGCAAGGTGGACAGGCAATGGAACTGGTTCTCACGTTGCGGCTTATCTCTCCGATGACAGAAGGGATCAAGTCATGCTGGTCGAACGCGGTCTGAAAGTGATGAATGTCGAGGCGGTGGGCGACGCCTATGCCATCGCTGCGAACTACCTGCGCAAGTCCGGCGCGATCCCCGATACTTATCTCACCAACGATCGGCTGCTCGAAATCATCGTCCGGATGTTTCATCGCGGCGAAGACAACAAGCTTCGCCTTGCGAACAGAGCGATAGCGCAATTCCAGGCTGCACGGGCTGAAGCCGCGTAGCCGGTTTTCTGATGTCCAACGGGGAAAATGACGACATGCAGATTGCCATCGACCGCATCATGCACACCTATGACCTGATGATGAGCCGCACGCAGGCGGCATCGGACGAAGCCCGCACCAAGGTGACCGATTATGTGCAGTCGCTGTTCGACGGCGGCGAGAAGGATACGCACCGGCTGACGGTGTTCGGCTTGACCTATTTGCGTGAGCTTGATGGCAGCAACGATCCGGTGAAGGCCGGGTTTACCGGCCTTTGAGGGAGTAGGGCGCAATAGCGCTGCGTTTAAGCGCTGGCGCCCTGTCCAAAGCTTCATCAGATTCAAATTTCAAACAGCCACGGCCCTTCAGACATGCGTCATCGCCCCCATTATTTGCGGCGCGGGGGCGCCGTCGTCGCTTGCATTCCCGCCCCTCTGTGAGAGGGCGTGCGGAACGCCGGGTGCCCGTTGCACCCGTGGGCCTGATGCGATGCGGTCTTCCGCAATTGTGAGTGCATCAGGACTTTCGGAGGCGCCGAGCAAGTGCCCGACGTTCCGCCTGCGGTGTTTTTTCGGTTGCTTGCACTTTGCCTCGACGAACGCTCCGATCGCGAATTAAAGTCCCAAGGCGATGGGAAGGGAGCCTCAAGCGAGTAAGCCGGACACGTTTCGATTTGGTCGTCCGTCACACTGTCCAGGGGTCTTTCCATCCCAAGGTCGGCCGTCTCCTTGCCAGTGGCAGTGCTGGCGCAGATCCGTCCTGCCCGAAGACAGACGTCACCCCCAAACCGCGTGACGCCGCATCTCCGGCGTCCACCGCATCCCACCCCGCGAACGTGACGATCGCGATCGCCCCTCTCGATGGGGCAGGACGGAGGGGAATATAATCAAGTTAGGGATGCTGTCAACGGGAGATAGGAAAAAATGTTTAGGCGCTGTCTTGCCGCCTCACACTGTCATTCCCAGGCAAACCAATTGGTTTGCCTGGGGGCGGCTGCGCGCCTTCGCGCAGGCGAACCCGGAATCTCAGCATGGGAGTCTCCTATTGTGCCAAACACTTCGAGATTCCCCGCCACTCCAATTGGAGTGGCTGAGGTTCGCACTACGCGGCTGCGCCGCTTCGTGCGCCCCGGAATGACAAGTGTGGCGTCCGGCAAGCGCTAGTCGCGCTTCGGAATGAAGAGCGGGACGCGATGCGCTCATCACACGCGTGCTCATCGAAGCGCTGTCGTTGCGGTTCTGCGACCTCGAATTATCGCTCGACAAGATGTCCGCGCGAGACTGCAGGTTCAAACCGATCGGCGAAATACTGCGTTTCGTTGGCCACCCGTCCGTCGCGGAACTCCATGATGCTCACCGCGTAGGATGGTATACCGTCATAGGTCAGGATGAATTCGGTGACCCATAATTCGCCGTTGCCGATAATCCGCCGAACCGTAAAACGTTTCTCATTTGGCTGGACAAGTCGGCTCATCTGAATGTTGTGCCGACCGCGGATGCGTTCCCCCGATTGGGGATAATAAAGCATCGCATCCTCATGGTAGATGTCATGTTCGATATCGAAATCGTTCGCATCCGATGCAGTCCAATGACGCTCCAGGGCGGCCCGTACATCGTCCATCTCAACCTCCTGCGATAGGCCTCAGGTTGGCGGCTTGGCTTGGTGCAGAGGGGAAGGAGAGCCGAACCTCTCCACAACGACAGACAGTCGCCTTACCGGCAAACTAGCATGGAAAAGCTCGCGAAGATTTTCTTGTTCGCTGTTTCCGCGCGATAATCCTCGGAGACTTCTCTCACGCCGACGGTCTACAGATCGGGCCGGGGACAACACAAGGACACGCCCATGCTCACGCTTCATCATCTCAACGACTCCCGCTCGCAGCGGATCATCTGGCTGTTGGAAGAACTCGGCGCGTCCTATGATCTGACAACCTATCAGCGCGATGCGCAGACGCGGCTCGCGCCGCCGGAATTGGAGGCGGTGCATCCGCTCGGCAAGTCGCCTGTCATCGTCGATGGCGATGTGACCATCGCGGAATCAGCGGCCGTCGTCGACTACGTCATCCGCCGCTACGGCAAGGGCGCGATGCGGCCGGCGGAGGGCACTCCGGAGCATGAGGCCTATCTCGAATGGCTGCATTATGCCGAGGGCTCGGCGATGTTGCCGCTGATGCTCAATCTCTACGTGTCCCGCCTGAAGGAGGCCGGCGCGCCGCTGCAGCAGCGGATCGACAGCGAGATAGCCCGGCATCTCGGTCATGCCGACCGCGCGCTGCAGGGCCGTGCGTTCTTCGTTGGCGACAGCCTGACCGGCGCGGATATCCAGATGAGTTTCGTCGCCGAGGTTGCCGGCAGCTTCGACCGGCTCAAGGCCTATCCCGATCTGGCCGCCTGGATTGGCCGGATGCATGCCCGCCCGGCGTTCCAGCGCAGCGTGGAGAAGGGCGGGGTATACCGGCTGGCGAAATAGGGCGATTGGGGTCTTGGACGCGCTGGCCCCACACTCGTCATTCCGGGGCGGGAGCGGCGCCGAAGGCGGCGAACCCGAGCCCGGAATCCCGAGCTGTTTTGCGCTGAACATGTCGGGATTCCGGGCTCGAGCTCTCAACTTCGCCGAGATCTCGCCCCGGAATGACAGTGAGAGTACCGATCGGCTTGTGCAATCGCCGCATTTACCCCGCTGCCTAAATATCGCGCCCTGAACCGCAAAACCTTGGCCCCGCCAGCCAGATATGGTATTCGGGGCACCGCTTCCTGATCGCCACTCGTGACCGTCCGCACGCCGAAAGAAGGCCGCGGCGGTGGAGATATTGCCCTATGACCACTTCGGCCAAAACCGGCTCCGCGCCCGACTCGTTCTTCTCCGCCACGCTTGCTCAGGCCGATCCCGAGATTGCCGAGGCGATCAAGGGTGAACTCGGTCGCCAGCGTCACGAGATCGAGCTGATCGCGTCGGAAAACATCGTCAGCCGCGCCGTGATGGAAGCGCAGGGCTCGGTGATGACCAATAAATATGCCGAGGGCTATCCGGGCGCGCGCTATTATGGCGGCTGCGAATTCGTCGATATCGCCGAGAACCTCGCCATCGAGCGCGCCAAGAAGCTGTTTGGCGCCCAGTTCGCCAATGTGCAGCCGAATTCCGGCAGCCAGATGAACCAGGCGGTGTTCCTGGCGCTGTTGCAGCCGGGCGATACCTTTATGGGTCTCGACCTCGCAGCCGGCGGCCATCTCACCCACGGCTCGCCCGTCAACATGTCCGGCAAGTGGTTCAAGCCGGTGCACTACACCGTGCGCAAGGACGACCAGATCCTCGACATGGATGCGATCGCCAAGCAGGCCGAGGAGGTGAAGCCGAAGCTGATCATCGCCGGCGGCTCGGCCTATTCGCGGTCGTGGGACTTCAAGCGCTTCCGCGAGATCGCCGACAGCGTCGGCGCGTATCTGCTGGTCGACATGGCCCACTTTGCTGGCCTCGTTGCCGGTGGCGTCCATGCCTCGCCGGTGCCGTATGCCCATGTCACCACGACGACCACGCACAAGTCGCTGCGCGGCCCGCGCGGCGGCCTGATCCTCACCAATGACGAGGCGCTGCACAAGAAGCTGAACTCGGCGATCTTCCCGGGTCTGCAGGGCGGCCCGCTGATGCATGTCATCGCGGCGAAAGCCGTGGCCTTCAAGGAAGCGCTGCAGCCGGACTTCAAGGTCTATGCCAAGAACGTTGTCGAGAATGCCAAGGCGCTGGCCGAAACGCTTCGTGCGCAGGGCTACGACATTGTCTCGGGCGGCACCGATAACCACCTGATGCTCGTCGACCTCAGGCCGAAGGGCCTGAAGGGCAACGTCTCGGAGAAGGCACTGGTCCGCGCCGGCATCACCTGCAACAAGAACGGCGTGCCGTTCGATCCGGAAAAGCCGTGGATCACCTCGGGCATCCGTCTCGGCACGCCCGCCGCCACCACGCGTGGTTTCGGCATTGCCGAATTCAAGGCAACCGGCGAGATGATTGCCGAAGTGCTGAGCGCGGTGGCGCAGTCCGGCGACGGCAGTGCGCCGCTGGTCGAAGCGGCCGTGAAGGAGAAGGTCAAGGCGCTGACGGATCGTTTCCCGATCTATCAGTAAGGCCTGCTACGAGGCGAAGACCTGCGCGGTCAGAAGGTCGCGCAGGAACGAGTGTCTGGAAGGTTCTCTGGAATGCGCTGTCCGAACTGCAATAGCCTCGATACGCAGGTGAAGGACTCGCGTCCCGCGGAAGATTCCGCCGTGATCCGCAGGCGGCGCGTCTGCGTCACCTGCAACTTCCGCTTCACCACCTTCGAGCGCGTGCAACTGCGCGAACTCACGGTGATCAAGCGCAACGGCCGCCGCGTGCCGTTCGACCGCGACAAGCTGGTCCGCTCGCTGTCGATCAGCCTGCGCAAGCGCCCGGTCGATCCTGAGCGCGTCGAGACCATGGTGTCGGCCATCGTGCGAGAGCTGGAAAGCGGCGGCGAGGCGGAGATTTCGTCGGAGACCATCGGCGAGATCGTGATGGAGCATCTGCGCGGGCTCGATGACGTCGCCTATGTGCGCTTCGCCTCGGTCTATCGCAATTTTCGCGAGGCCAAGGACTTCGAGGCCGTGCTCGGCGAATTGCATGCTGACGACGACGGCCGGCCGGTGGTGGTCCGAAAATGATCTTCCGGATCCTGGAAGATCAATACGCGCAAAAATCCCAAGAGGCGAAAGCAACCGACCTGCGCTTCATGCAGCTGGCACTGACGCTTGGCCGTCGCGGGCAGGGCCGGACATGGCCCAATCCCGCGGTCGGCGCGGTCATCGTGAAGGATGGTGTTATTATTGGCCGCGGCTGGACGCAGCCCGGCGGCCGTCCCCATGCCGAGCCTGTCGCACTTGCGCAGGCCGGCGAGGCCGCACGCGGTGCCACGCTCTATGTGACGCTGGAGCCATGCTCGCATTTCGGCAAATCACCCCCTTGTGCCGATGCGATCGTCGCCGCGGGCATCGCGCGCGTCGTTGCGGCAATTGAAGATCCCAATCCGGACGTGGCGGGCCAAGGCCATGCACGGCTGCGTGCCGCTGGCATCAGGGTCGATGTCGGGCTCTGTGCCGAACAGGCCGCACGCGATCACGCCGGGCATTTCCGCCGCGTGCGCGACAAGCGCCCGCATGTCGTGTTGAAGCTCGCGGTGTCGCCGGATGACAAGATCGCGGCAGCCGGTCACAAGCCTGTCGCCGTCACCGGCGAGATGGTGCGGTCGCGCGTGCATCTCTTGCGGGCGCAATGCGACGCCGTGCTGGTCGGCATGGGCACCGTCATCGCGGACGATCCCGAACTGACCTGTCGCTTGCCGGGCATGATGAAGCGCTCGCCGGTGCGCGTGGTGCTCGACCGTGCGCTGCGCATGTCCGGTAACAGCAGACTGGTGCATTCGGCGCGCACGACGCCGCTCTGGGTGATGACCTCCAGCCTGTCGGAAGCGCCCGCCGCAATGGCGCTGGGCGCGGCCGGCACGCAGGTGCTGCGCGTGCCGACCACGACCGCGCCGCCGCCGGGGCTGGATTTGCTGGCCGTGCTGCATAGCTTGTCGGAGAAGGGCATTACGAAGCTGCTGGTGGAAGGCGGATCGAAAGTCGCGTCGTCTTTCGTGGCGGCGGGACTGGTCGACGAGGTCTGGCTGTTTCGCGGGCGGAAGGAGATCGGCGAGGGTGGGATCGCCGCGCTGGATGCATTGCCGCTATCGGCGATCACCGGGTCGCCGGGCTTCGTGCAGCGTGCTAGCGAGACGATCGAAAACGACACTCTGACCATCTACGAAAGAAGCTAATGTTCACCGGCATTGTCACCGACATCGGCGAGATCGAGAGCCTTACGCAAGTGGCGCAGGGCCAGCTCCACCGGCTGCGCATTCTCTGCGGCTACGACCAGACCACCATCGCCGACGGCGCCTCGATCGCCTGCAACGGCGTCTGCCTCACAGTGGTCGGCTCCGGCGTGGCCAACGGCAAGACCTGGTTTGACGTCGATGCCGCAGCCGAGACGCTGGGCATGACCACGGCGAAGCACTGGAAGCTGGGCACCCGCCTCAATCTCGAACGCGCGCTGAAGATCGGCGACGAGCTCGGCGGCCATATCGTCGCCGGCCATGCCGATGGCATCGCTACCATCGTGTCGCGCGAGAACCTGCCGGACATGGCGCGGATCACCTTCCGCACCACGCGCGAACTGGCGCGTTTCATCGCCACCAAGGGCTCGATCACGCTCGATGGCGTGTCGCTGACGGTGAATACCGTCGATGACGTGCAATTCGCCGTGCTGATCATTCCGCACACGCTGAGCGTCACCACGCTGGGCAAGGCGTGGGAAGCAGGCGCCGAGGTTAATATCGAGGTCGACCTGATGGCCCGCTATGCGGCGCGGCTGAGCGAAATGCCGGTTTAAGGCTCCGACCTCTCGGCCGTCATGGCCGGGCTTGTCCCGGCCATCCACGTCTTCGTGCCCGGCCAAGACGTGGATACCCGGCATGCGCCGGGCATGACGGCGCTAAATTGCCGAGTATTGCCCTTGGCTTCGCAGCCGCACACGACTAAAACCGCGCGATTGTTGACATACACCGTAAGCGGATGTTGTCAGCGTTTTTAACAGGTTGAGAAATGGCAGACGCGCGACGCGCTCATTTGCAGGACCAGACCGACATCACGGGCGCGCGCGTCCTGATCGTCGAGGCGCGGTTCTATGACGACATTCAGGATGCACTGCTGGAAGGCGCGATCGTCGAGCTGAAGGCAGCCGGCGTCACCCATGACGTGTTGACGGTGCCCGGCGCGCTGGAAATTCCTTCGACCATCGCGATTGCGGTCGATGCTGCCGCGAAAAGCGGCAAGCCTTATGAAGCGGCAATTGCGCTGGGTTGTGTCGTACGTGGCGAGACGTTCCATTTCGAGATCGTCTCGATGGAGTCGTCGCGCGGGCTGATGGATCTGTCCGTCGATCTGCGGCTGCCCCTCGGCAACGGGATCATCACGGTGGATACCGACGAGCAGGCCTGGGCGCGCGCGCGCGCCGGTGAATTGAACAAGGGCGGCGATGCGGCCCGTGCGGCACTGTCCGTGCTGCGCATCAAGCGCCGTCTGGCGAAGGCTTGAGTGATGGCTGACAAGAAAGCCGACTTCAAGAAGCCCGTGCCGAAAGGCGACCGCAAGGCCAACCGCCGCGGTGCTGCGCGTCTCGCCGCGGTGCAGGCGCTGTATCAGATGGATATCGGCGGGGCGGGCATCAACGACGTCTTCGCCGAGTTCGAGAGCTTCTGGCTCGGCAGCGAGATCGAGGGCGACCAGTATCTCCCCGCCGAAGAGGCGTTCTTCCGCGACATCGTGTCCGGCGTGGTGCGCGACCAGAACAAGCTCGATCCGTTGATCGACGACGCGCTCTCCAGGGGCTGGCCGCTGCAGCGGATCGAGGCGATCCTGCGCGCGGTGATGCGCGCCGGCGCCTATGAGCTGGAACATCGCAAGGACATTCCCGGCCGTGTCGTGGTGTCGGAATATGTCGACGTCGCGCATGCCTTCGTCGAAGGCGACGAGACCGGCATGGTCAATGCGGTGCTTGACCAGATCGCCCGGCAGTTTCGCGCGGAAGAGTTTTCGCGCGCAGGACACTGATCATGTCAGCCGGGTCCAACGCATCCGGCGAAGACACCCTGATCGCGCGCTACTTCAAGCCGCTCGCGACTGATCCCGGCGCGTTCGGGCTCACCGATGACGCCGCGGTGCTCAAGGCTGACGGCGAGGATATCGTTGTCAACACCGACGCCATCGTCGAGGGCGTGCACTTTCTCGCCGACGATCCCCCGGACACCATTGCGCGCAAGGCGCTGCGGGTGAACCTGTCAGACCTCGCCGCCAAGGGCGCAGTGCCGGCCGGCTTTGTGCTGACGCTGGCGCTGCGGACACATGATGAGACGTGGCTGACGGAATTCGCGCGCGGTCTCGGCGAAGACATCGCAACATTCGGCTGTGCGTTGCTCGGCGGCGATACGGTCTCGACGCCGGGGCCGCTGATGGTCTCAGTCACCGCCTTCGGACGCGTTCCGGTGGGCAAGATGGTGCGCCGCCACGGCGCAGCGGTGGGGGACCGCGTGGTCGTGAGTGGCATGATCGGTGATGCCGCGCTTGGCCTTGCGGCGCTGAAAGGCGGCGCGGTCGCGACGGCGCTGACTGGCGACAGCAACGCGCGTGACGCGCTCGTGGCACGCTATCGCGTGCCGCAGCCACGCAACGCGCTGGCATTTGCGGTGCGCGATTTCGCGACGGCGTCGATGGATGTCTCCGACGGATTGGCCGGCGATCTCGCCAAGCTCTGTGCGGTGTCGGGCATCTCTGCCGTCATCGATGCATCGGCTATTCCGCTGTCGGATCCGGCGGCAGCACTGCTGGATCGCGGTGTGATCGGTCTCGAAACGGTCGTTGCCGGCGGCGACGACTACGAAGTCCTCTGCACCATCCCAGAGAATCGCACGACCGGTTTCGTGCAGGCCGCGCACCAGGCGGGCGTGCGGGTCGCGGTCATCGGGACGATTGTTGCAGGTGCGTCATCGCCCCGCTTCGTCGACCAGGCGGGCAGGGACATCGTGTTGAAGCGCCTGTCCTACAGCCACTTCTGACTAGCCTTATCGTTCCCGCAAGCGCGGACCTAACCTCTCCCCGCATCTTGCGCGGGGAGAGGTCGCCGCGTCTTCGCGGCGGGTGAGGGGCGGGGCACGCGGTTTGACCAAGTAATGCTGTTGCTGGTTCGGAACGATCTGAAGCTGCCGACCAGGGGAGGGGCCATTGCCATGCCCCTCACCCGACCCGGCTTCGCTGCGCTACGCCGGATCGACCTCTCCCCGCGCAAGATGCGGGGAGAGGTTAAGAGCCCCTCCAAAAATCCTGCATTAGCCCATTGGCAGCGTTGCACGGCGATACCGATTTTGCCATGCTCATCAAACGAGAGGCCGTCCTCACGTGCTGGGCAGGCCTCCTTTTTATGCGCCAACTAACAAGGCGCCGGGCAGGAAGGACTGAGGCAGATTCCATGACAGCATTGTGGGTGATCGTGCTCTGCGGGGCACTGTCGATCGTTTACGCGATCTGGGCGACGAGTTCTGTGTTGAAGGCCGATGCGGGTAACGCACGGATGCAGGAAATTGCAGAGGCCGTGCGAGAGGGCGCACAGGCCTATCTGAAGCGACAATATCTCACCATCGGCATCGTCGGCGTCGTGATCTTCGCGCTGCTGGCTTACTTCCTCGGCATGCTCGTTGCCTTCGGCTTCCTGATCGGCGCCGTGCTGTCGGGCGCAGCCGGCTTCATCGGCATGAACGTGTCGGTGCGTGCCAATGTCCGCACCGCGCAGGCGGCGACGATCTCGCTGGCCGGCGGCCTCGAACTCGCCTTCAAGGCGGGGGCCATCACCGGCATGCTGGTGGCGGGTCTGGCACTGCTCGGCGTCACCATCTACTTCGCCTATCTCACGCACTTTCTGGGCCTTGCTGCCAACAGCCGCACTGTGATCGATGCGCTAGTGGCGCTCGGCTTCGGCGCGTCGCTGATTTCGATCTTCGCGCGTCTCGGCGGCGGCATCTTCACCAAGGGCGCTGATGTCGGCGGCGATCTCGTCGGCAAGGTAGAAGCCGGCATTCCCGAAGACGATCCGCGCAACCCGGCGACGATCGCCGACAATGTGGGCGATAATGTCGGCGACTGCGCCGGCATGGCCGCCGACCTGTTCGAGACCTATGCGGTGACCGCGGTCGCCACCATGGTTCTGGCCGCGATCTTCTTCGCGAGTTCGCCATTGCTGGTCAACATGATGACGCTGCCGCTCGCCATTGGCGGCATCTGCATCCTGACCTCGATTGCCGGCACGTTCTTCGTCAAGCTCGGTGCCAGCCAGTCGATCATGGGCGCGCTGTATAAGGGCCTGATCGCGACCGGCGTGTTGTCGCTGTTCGGCGTTGCCGCTGTAATCTACTGGTTGATCGGTTTCGGTCCGCTGGCAGGCGTGAAGTATACGGGTCTGGCGCTGTTCGAATGTGGCGTCGCGGGTCTCGTCGTCACGGCGCTGATCATCGTGATCACTGAATACTACACCGGCACGGACTATCGGCCGGTGAAGTCCATCGCGCAGTCGTCGGTCACCGGTCACGGCACCAATGTGATCCAGGGTCTCGCGATCTCGATGGAGTCGACGGCGGGTCCTGCGATCGTCATCATCGCCGGCATTCTCGTCACCTACAGCCTCGCGGGCCTGTTCGGTATCGCGATTGCCACCACGACGATGCTGGCGCTGGCCGGCATGATCGTGGCGCTCGACGCCTTCGGTCCCGTCACCGACAATGCCGGCGGCATTGCCGAAATGGCCGGTCTGCCGAAGGAAGTCCGCAAGGCCACCGACGCGCTTGACGCGGTCGGCAACACCACCAAGGCGGTCACCAAGGGCTATGCCATCGGTTCGGCTGGTTTGGGCGCACTGGTGCTGTTCGCGGCTTACAATGAAGACCTCAAATTCTTCATCGCCAATGCCGCGAAGTATCCGTACTTCAAGGACGTGCTGCCCGACTTCTCGCTGACCAATCCCTATGTGGTGGTCGGTCTGCTGTTCGGCGGTCTGCTGCCTTACCTGTTCGGTGCGATGGGCATGACGGCCGTGGGCCGTGCAGCCAGCGCCATCGTCGAGGAAGTGCGGCGTCAGTTCCGCGAGAAGCCGGGCATCATGCAGGGCACCGACAAGCCGGATTACGGCCGCGCGGTGGATCTGCTGACCAAGGCGGCGATCAAGGAAATGATCATCCCGTCGCTGCTTCCGGTGCTGTCGCCGATCGTGGTGTACTTCATCATCTACGCCATTGCCGGCGGCGGCGCAGTCGGCAAGTCGGCGGCATTCTCGGCGGTCGGCGCGATGCTGCTCGGCGTGATCGTCACCGGTCTCTTTGTGGCCATCTCGATGACCTCGGGCGGCGGTGCCTGGGACAATGCCAAAAAGTATATCGAGGACGGCCATTTCGGCGGCAAGGGCTCCGACGCTCATAAGGCCGCGGTGACCGGCGACACCGTCGGCGATCCCTACAAGGACACGGCGGGCCCTGCGGTGAACCCGATGATCAAGATCACCAACATCGTGGCGTTGTTGTTGCTGGCGATCCTGGCGCACTAGACGGCCGCGATGCCGAATGCGAAAATCCCGCGGCGCAAGCCGCGGGATTTTTCTTTCTACGTTTGATCAGGTAGGACTACATGCAGCCGTTGCCCCATGGTCGGGTTCGTTTTCGTCATAGTCTCGTAGCCATCGGACTGTTTGTGGCCTGCAGCGCACCGGCCTCGGCCGCCGAGCAATGCCCGGTCTCCGAGGCTGCGATCTCGAAAGCCGGCGGTCTCCACCAGGCGATCATCGCCGCGATGAAGACCGAGTTCAGCTGCGAAGGCGCATACCGGATTCTCGAACTCTGCCAGCTTGGTTCGTCCGGTGATAATGCATTCTCCAGCATCGTGCTGTCGAAATGTGAACCGCGCTTTCTCCCCAAGGCGCTCCCCGCGACCAAGGCCGCCTATGAAAAGGCGCGTGCGAAATGCGATAAGATCGCAGAGAAGAACGAGGGCTCGATGTATCAGAGTCAGGCCGCGATCTGCATTGCGCGATCCGGGCGTGATTTCGCGCGGAAATACGGGACGAAGAGCTAGGGGGCCTGCCGGCCACGACGCGTTAGCGTAGACGACACAGAAGCCCCGCGATGTGATCGCGGGGCTTCTTGTTCAGATAGTCGACCTTACGCCGCCTTGCTCTGCTTGCCGTCCTGGATGGCGCGCCAGATGCGCTCCGAGGTCAGCGGCATGTCGATATGCGTCACGCCATAGTCACTGAGCGCATCGACCACCGCATTGACGATGGTGCAGAGCGAGCCCGCGCAACCGGCTTCGCCGCAGCCCTTGGTGCCCAGCGGGTTGGTGGTTGCAGGCGAGGGATGATCGCCGACCAGCATCAGCGGAATGTCGCCGGCGCGGGGCATCGCATAATCCATGAAGGAGCCCGTGATCGGCTGGCCCGACGCGTCGTAGCTGACTTTCTCCATCAGCGCCTGGCCGATGCCTTGCGCGACGCCGCCATGCAACTGGCCCGCCACGATCATCGGATTGACGATGGTGCCGAAGTCGTTGACCGCCGCGTAATTGACGATGGTCAGCACGCCGGTGTCGGGATCGATCTCGACTTCGGCGACATGACAGCCGTTCGGGAATGTCGAGGGCACGTCCGATGAGGTGTGGTCGACATCGAGCGAGGAGGGTACGCCGTCCGGCATCTTGCCCTCGCGCACACGCTGCGACAGTTCCATGATGTCGATGGAGCGGTCAGTGCCGGCGATGGTGAAACGGCCGGCCTTGAATTCGATGTCGGCTTCGGAGGCTTCCATCAGATGCGCCGCGGCAGCCTTGCCCTTGGCGATGACGAGATCGGAGGCCTCGACAATGGCCTGGCCCGATGCGGTGATCGAACGCGAGCCGCCAGTGCCATTGCCCATGCGCACGAGGTCGCTGTCGTTCTGCTCGAGCCGGATGGCCTCGAACGGCACGCCGAGCTGTGCCGACAAGACCTGTGCGAAGGGCGTGGCGTGACCCTGGCCGTAATCCAGCGTGCCGGTGGTCAGCGTCACGGTGCCGTCTTCGCCGAAGGTCAGTTTGCCGAGTTCGCCTGAGGGGGGAGCGGTGACTTCGAGATAGGAGCCGACGGCAATGCCGCGGAGCTTGCCGTTCTTGCGGCTATCTTTCTTGCGCTTGGCGAAGCCGGCGTGATCGGAAATTGCCAGCGCCTTGTCGAACACGCCCTGGAAATCGCCGCTGTCATAGGTGACCCCTGAGGCGGCCGCGAAGGGTAGTTGCGACGGCTTGATGAAGTTGCGCTTGCGCAGCGTGAAGCGATCGATGCCCATCTCGTCGGCGGCGCGATCGATCAGCCGCTCCATGAAGTAGTTGGCCTCGGGGCGCCCGGCGCCGCGATAGGCGCCCATCAGCGTGGTGTTGGTGAGCACGCATTTGATATCCACCGACAGCAGCGGCGTCTTGTAGACGCTGGCGAGATTCTTGCCGGTGTTGAGCGACAGCGGGCTTGGCGACACGCCGGTGATATAGGCGCCGAGATTGCCGTAGCCTTTCAGGCGCACCGCGAGAAACTTGCCGTCCTTGTCGAGGGCGAGTTCGGCACGGATATCCTGCGCGCGGCCCTGGCTGTCGGACAGGAAGCTGGAGGAGCGCTCGTCGAGCCACTTCACCGGCTTGCCCAGTTCCTTCGCCGCATGCAGCAGGCAAATATATTCGGGATAGCTGATGTTCTTCATGCCGAACGATCCGCCGACATTGCCGGTGAGGATGCGGACCTTGTCCGGCGCGACGTTGAGCTGCTTGGCCAGCGTATTGCGGTTGCCAGCGACGCCCTGGGTCGGCACCTGGATCACGTAGCGGCCGCCGGATTTTTCGTAAGTGGCGAGCGCGCAGCGCGGCTCCATCGACACCACGGCGACGCGGGTGTTCTCGATGTCGAGTTTGGTGACGTGGGCGGCAGAGGCGAATGCCGCCTCGACGGCGTGGGTGTCGCCATAGTGATAGTCAAGCGCGACATTGTTCGGGATGTGGTCGTAGAGAACAGGCGCGCCGGGCTTCGTTGCGGCCTCGCAATCGGTGACGGCGGGCAGAGCGTCGATGTCGAGGACGACGGCTTCGGCGGCGTCGCGCGCCTGTGCGACTGTTTCAGCCACCACGAAGGCGACGGGGTCGCCGACATAGCGCACCTTGTCGGTCATCAATGCATGGCGGTTGGTCTGGAACAGCGGGGTGCCGTCCTGGCTCTTCAGCGGCAGGCCGCAGGTGAAGGGGCCGTAATTGGCGGCTTCGAGGTCCCGGCCGGTCCAGACGCCGCGGACACCCGGCATCGCCTTGGCAGCCTCGGAATCGATGCCGCGGATCACGCCATGGGCATGAGGACTGCGGACGATCCAGGCATAGAGCTGGCCGGGCAGGTTGACGTCGTCGGTATATTTGCCCTTGCCGCGGACGAGGGTGTCGTCCTCCTTGCGGCGGACAGGCTGGCCGACCCCGTATTTCTGCATGGCGATGGCGTTGTCGACGGGCGAGCCGGTAAAATCTTGCATGATGAATCCATCAAATGTGGATGATTCCAGGATTTGGCGCGGGGGCGCGCCCCTGTAAGTCCCTGAGATAAGGCAGCGTGACCTGTACGACAACGGACGATTGGGCATGGGGGTGCGCCAAGGTTGCGCTGATCCTGTGCCCTGCTAAACTTTCCGTGAAAGATATTTCCAAGAAGGTTTCCACGCCGGCCGGAACGGTCGCGGAAAGACAGATTGAATGGATGATGACACGCGGCTTCGCGGCGGCCATGGGCCGGGCGAGGGTGTGCAGGGATTGGTTGCGGCATTGGCCGACGGCGGGCGCGAAGCCGCATGCGCCAACACCTATGCCGCGCTCGATCTCGGAACCAATAATTGCCGTCTCCTGATCGCCTGTCCTACGGGCGACAGTTTTCGCGTGGTCGATTCGTTTTCACGGATCATCCGGCTGGGTGAGGGCGTCTCGACATCCGGCGTGATCAGCGACGCCGCGATTGCCCGCGCGATCTCGGCTCTCAGCATCTGCCGCGACAAGATCCGCGCGCGGGACGCACAGCGGCTGCGGCTGATCGCAACCGAGGCCTGCCGCGCGGCCTCGAATTCGGACGCGTTTCTCGACCAGGTGGCGCGCGAAACCGGCATCACGCTGGAGATCATCGATCGCGAGACCGAAGCGGCGCTGGCTGTGATTGGCTGCTCGCCGTTGATCGATCCGCAGGGCCGCGGTGCCATCCTGTTCGATATCGGCGGCGGCTCGTCGGAACTGGTGCGCATCGAGCGTGATCCCACGGATCCCAAGGGCAAACCGTTGATCAAGGCGTGGATGTCGATCCCGCTCGGCGTGGTGACGCTGGCCGAGAAATTCGGCGGCAAGCACGTGACCCGGGACAGCTACACGCAGATGATTGCGGAGGTCGCCCGGCACGTGGCGCCGTTCGCCGCCGAACATGCCGGCGATCTCGACGGCATGCATATGCTGGGCACCTCGGGCACAGTAACCACGCTGGCCGGCGTCTATCAGGGGCTGGCGCGCTACGATCGCCGCCGCATCGACGGCATCTGGCTCAGCAATGCCGAGCTCGACGAGACCATCTCCAGGCTGCTCGACATGACCTATGCGGAACGCGCCGCCAACCAGTGTATCGGCCCCGACCGTGCCGATCTGGTGCTGTGTGGCTGTGCCATTCTGGACGCCATCCGCAACGCGTTCCCCCTGCCGCGGCTGCGTGTGGCGGATCGGGGGCTGCGCGAGGGCATGCTGGTGGAAATGATGCGCGAGGATGGCGCGATCCGCGCGTCCTGAGCCTGATTTTCCCGATTCAGAGCGAATATTCGGGTTTCCCGCCATGCCGTGCTAAGGGAAACGCGAATAGCTGAAAGCAAGCACGAGACCATGGCCAAAGACACCACCGGACGCCTGCGGATCCAGGTCAAGAGCGCCGGCAGAATGAAACTGTCGTCGAAGCTCTGGCTCGACCGCCAGCTCAATGACCCCTATGTGCAGCAGGCCAAGAAGGACGGCCTGCGGTCG
The DNA here is from genome assembly GCF_021044645.1 of Tardiphaga sp. 37S4. NCBI lineage: Bacteria > Pseudomonadati > Pseudomonadota > Alphaproteobacteria > Hyphomicrobiales > Nitrobacteraceae > Tardiphaga > Tardiphaga sp. 37S4. Next base: position 1,949,330 of record NZ_CP088008.1, read on the forward strand.
CGCGCGGCCTACAAGATCATCGAAATCGACGATAAGTACCGCTTCTTGAAGCCCGGCCTGTCCGTGGTCGATCTCGGCGCTGCGCCTGGCGGCTGGAGCCAGATCGCGGCGCGGCGCGTCGGCTCGGCCGAGGGCAAGGGGCAAGTGGTGGCCATCGATCTCCTGGAAATGCCGGAGATCGTCGGCGTGACCTTCGCCCAGATGGACTTTCTCGACAATGATGCGCCCGACAGATTGAAGGCGATGATGGGCGGTCTCGCCGACGTGGTGATGTCCGACATGGCGGCCAACACCACCGGCCATCGCAAGACCGATCAGCTGCGCATCGTTGGCCTCGTCGAGGATGCTGCGGCCTTCGCCGCTGACGTGCTCAAGCCCGGCGGCACCTTCGTCGCCAAGGTGTTCCAGAGCGGCGCCGACGCCACGCTGATGACCCAGCTGAAGCGCGACTTCGCGACGGTGAAACATGTGAAGCCAGCCGCCAGCCGCAAGGACTCGTCGGAGCGCTACGTGCTGGCCATGGGTTTTCGCGGCGTGGCAGGTGATCACCGGCTCGGTGAGCACGACAACTAGGTCGTGAGCGCATAGGCGACTCTAAGTCCGATTTGGTAGAGCGCTCGATCTCACTTGTGTGATGGCAACACCGGAGATGGCGAGCAGCGCCCCGACAATCAACGTTGGAGTGATATGCTCGTCAAGGAACAGCACGCTTGAAATCAGGGCAAAGACCGGAAGAAGCAAACCGAATGGCGCCACGCGGCCCATGGTGCAGCGAGCGATGAGCCAGAACCAAAGGCTAAATCCAACAATTCCTCCGATGAAAACGGTGTAGGCGAGCGCGAGCCAACCACGTTCATCCGCCGTGACGAGGGACGTCAATTGTCCATCTTCAAGGACAAACGACATCAGCATCACCTGTGGCACCGTGAAGAGAGAGGACCAGCCCGTCAACATCAAGGGGTCGAAGGGTCCGTGCCGCTTCGTTAAGACGTTGGCGACCGCGAAGGCGAGTGCTGCCCCGACCACCAGCAGAATCGGAATAGCGTTCGCAGACACACCAGGCCCCGCTGCAAGCACGACCACGCCGAGAAATGCCAGCAACACCCCACTAGACGTTACGAGAGACGGTCTCTCCGCGAGCAGCGGCCAAGCCAACAGGATGGTGAAGGGCGTGGCGAGTTGATATGCGACGGCCGAAACACTTCCGGAGCCGAGCGCGAGGCCGACATAGAAGAGGCCGAAGTTCAGCCCACCAAGAAAGACCGAGATCGCGGCGACAGGGCTGAGTTCCTGACGTGCAGGCTTTTTGACGAACGGAACGAGCAGCAATGCCATAGCCAGAAAGCGCAGGCCAAGGAAGAAAAGCGGCGGAAATTCCACAATGCCCACCTTGATGACCACGAACTGATAACCCCAAAGCAAGGGTACCATCACCGCGCAGACAATCTGGATGAGCGACATGACACTTTCCATTCAAGACTGTTCGGTCCAGATATAGGTGCGCTCAACCAGCCACGCCTTGACGCGTTACCTGATGAAGCGTTCGAGAAGAGCGTCAACGGTGGCTTGCGATGTGCTTCGTGTCGGACGTGTTTTACCTACGACACGCAGCCCCTCGACGAAGCAGACCAGCAGTCGCGCCGCGCTTGCGGGCTCGACACCATGAGCCAACTCGCCTGCGGCCTTCGCGCGCGACAGCGCATTGGCTACTTTGGTCTCCATAGCTTTGAAAAAGCCGCCGATGCGGCGATCGACTTCCGGGTCGCGGCCACCCAACTCCATGGCTGTCGCGACCAGCAGGCATCCGCGGCGACCATTGGCGCCACTCGTCCGATCGACGTAACCAGCAAGGTAGGCCCGTAGGCCAGCGACTGGCGCGCCACGCGGGTCGAGTTCGATGTCGATTCGTAGCAGGGCGTCGGCAATGTAGCGATCGAGCGCACGCAGGAAGAGTCCGCGCTTGTCACCGAAGGCGGCGTAGAGACTGCCACGCGAGAGGTTCGTCGCTTGAAGAAGGTCCGGAAGCGCCGTGGCATGATAGCCGCGCGACCAGAACACGTTCATGGCGCGCTCGATGGCAGCTTCCGTGTCGAAACCTCGGGGGCGGCCGCGCGGCAACCGCACAGGGGAATGATGTTCCATTGGTGATATATGGACCGATTGGTCATTAATTGCAAATGACAGCTTAAGGTGATGGGAGGGGGAGTTTGTGACAGGGCGCGCTTTGAGCGATCTGTCGGCTCTCGTCATCTTGCGGTCGGATGATTTACTTCGCGCTCTCGCATTTCGGCGACAGCATCGGCACGTTCGGCCATGACCAGTTTCGCCAGGATCCATCGCGCTCGACGCAGGCTGGCGGTGTTTTAGCGGCATCCGGATCGGTCTGCTCTTTGGCATCCTGCGCGGTCACCTGCTCAATGGGCGCGGGCTTCGGCGGAAATCGCCTGTTCACATATTCGAACGACATGACGCCGGCGATGATCGTGAGGACGATCGTGGCGAGACCTATGGCCCATTGCGAGCGCGTCACAACTCACCCCAGCTTCTGATCCCTTGCATCTGCGGTGCCTTCGCTGGCCGCTTTGACAGCGGCTTTTGCCTCGCCCTTGCGGCTGGCGATATCGATCACTTTGCGGCCGGAGATTTCGTGGCCGGCGTCGTCCGGCATCTGCCAGAAGAACCAGGCCGAGGCTGCCGAGATCACGGACACCACGAGGAAGGCCGGTGCAAAGTCGGCAGCCGACAATTCGGTCATGCCGCGCATCAGCATGGTGGATTCCACCGAGAATGCACCGATCGCGACGCCGGCGGAGATCGACAGCTGCTGGTTGACGCTGACCAGCGTGGTGGCGCGGCTCATCTGCGCCGTCTCGACTTCGGCATAGGCAACCGTATTGATCGCGGTGAATTCGAGCGAGCGGAAGAAGCCGCCGACCACCAGGATAATCAGGATCAGCATCAGCGGCGTGGTCACCGTGAACAGCGCACAGGCGGCGAGAAATACCGAACTCACCACGGCGTTGACGGTCATGACATTGCGGAAGCCGAAGGCGCGGATGATGCGCGCCGCCAATGTCTTCATCCCCATGGCGCCCACTGCCGAGCCGAAGGTCACCATGCCCGACTGGAACGGCGACAGGCCGAAGCCGACCTGCATCAATAGCGGCAGCAGGAACGGCAATGCGCCGATGCCGAGCCGGAACAGGAAGCCGCCGATGATGGCGGCGCGCAAGGTCACCAGCCGCATCAGCGAGAAGTCCAGCACCGGGGACGCGGTGCGCCGGGCGTGGATCACGTAGAGGGTCATGGACACCGTGCCGATGCCGACCAGTGCGGCGACGATCGGCCATGGCAGCAGATTGAGGCCCGCGACCGAGAGGCCGAAGGCAATGCCGGCGAGCCCGACGCCGGCCAGCACCAGACCCAGCAGATCGAAGCGCTCCGGATCCTCCGAGCGGATCGGATCGATGAAGCGCAACGCAAGATAGATGCCGAGGCAGCCGATCGGGATATTGATCAGGAAGATCCAGTGCCACGAGAAGTAGGTGGTGATGAAACCGCCCAGCGGCGGTCCGATCACCGGGCCGATCAGCGCCGGCACCGTCATCCACGCCATGGCACTGACGAGCGCGCTTTTGTCGATGGAGCGCAGCAGCACGAGGCGTCCCACCGGCGTCATCATGGCGCCGCCGAGGCCCTGGATGATACGGGCGATGACGAAATGCGTGACCGATTGCGACAGCGCGCAGCCGATCGAGCCGATCATGAACACGCCAATGGCGATGGAGAACACGGCGCGTGCGCCGAACCGGTCGGCGGTCCAGCCGGATGCCGGAATGAATACCGCGAGCGAGAGCAGGTAGGAGGTGATCGCCAGCTTCAACGTCAGCGGACTGGTGCCGATATCGGCGGCGATGGCCGGCAGCGAGGTCGCGATCACCGTGGAGTCCATGTTTTCCATGAACAAGGCGGAGGCGACGATGAGCGGGATCAGGCGTTCTTTATTCATGAAATTATTGATGATTCTTACGAGTGCCCAAGCTGCGGGCGCTTTAACATCCTGCCGGGGCGTGGGCTATTGCGAGAGGCCGAATACCTCCTAAATCATCCGTGACTGCGCCCGCCCGGCTGGAGGCCGAAAACGCCTAAAATCCCTGTGCATGGCTGCCAAACGCTTTGATTTCGTGCAGCAGCATGCTATCGACCACCGCCAATCCTACTTATGGGTTCAGATTCGACGACGGTGTCCTGCGCCGCCGTCGAATTGGTGCATCCAGAGGTTTCTACCGCGATCCCGAGGTCGCCGCATGGAGTTGGCAATGGCAGTCGTTCAGAAGATCCGCGAAGCGTACACGTTCGATGACGTTCTGCTGAAGCCCGGCCTGTCGGACATCCTGCCTTCCGACGCCGATATCCGCTCCCACGCCACCCGTGCCATTCCGCTCAATATTCCGATCATCGCATCGGCGATGGATACCGTCACCGAGGCCCGCATGGCGATCGCCATGGCGCAGGCCGGCGGTCTCGGCGTGATCCACCGCAACTTCGATCCGGAGGGCCAGGCCGCGCAGGTCCGGCAGGTCAAGAAGTACGAATCCGGCATGGTGGTAAATCCGCTCACCATCGGCCCCGATGCCAAGCTGGCCGAAGCGCTGGCGCTGATGAGCGAGCACGGCTTCTCCGGCATTCCCGTCGTCACCGGTGCGAGCAAGGACGTCCCCGGCAAGCTGGTCGGCATTCTCACCAATCGCGACGTGCGCTTCGCCAGCAATCCGAACCAGAAAATTTCCGAACTGATGACGCACGAGAATCTCGTCACCGTGCGTGAAGGCGTCAGCCAGGATGAAGCCAAGCGCATGCTGCACAAGCATCGCATCGAGAAGCTGCTCGTCGTCGACGATCAGTATCGCTGCGTCGGCCTGATCACCGTGAAGGACATGGACAAGGCCGTCGCGCATCCGCTTGCCAGCAAGGACGCGCAGGGCCGTCTGCGTGTAGCTGCCGCAACCACTGTGGGCGAGGGTGGTTTCGAGCGCACCGAACGTCTGATCGATGCGGGCGTCGATGTCGTTGTTGTCGACACCGCGCATGGTCATTCGATGCGCGTGCTGGAAGCCGTCACGCGCATCAAGAAGATTTCGAACTCCGTGCAGGTGATCGCCGGCAACATCGCCACCACCGAAGGCGCGCAGGCGCTGATCGATGCAGGTGCGGATGCGATCAAGGTCGGCATCGGCCCGGGCTCGATCTGCACCACACGCATCGTCGCCGGCGTCGGCGTGCCGCAGCTCACCGCGATCATGGATGCGGTGGAAGCCGCGAAGAAGCACAACATTCCGATCATCGCCGACGGCGGCATCAAATTCTCCGGCGATCTCGCCAAGGCGCTCGCTGCCGGCGCTGACATCGCCATGGTCGGCTCGCTGCTCGCGGGCACCGACGAGACCCCCGGCGAAGTGTTCCTGTGGCAGGGCCGTTCCTACAAGGCCTATCGCGGCATGGGCTCGGTGGGCGCCATGGCGCGCGGTTCGGCGGATCGCTACTTCCAGCAGGACATCAAGGACACGCTCAAGCTGGTGCCGGAAGGCATCGAGGGCCAGGTGCCCTATAAGGGCCCGGTGGCCAATGTGATGCATCAGCTCGCCGGCGGCCTGCGCGCCGCCATGGGCTATGTGGGCGCCAAGACGCTGACCGAATTCCACGACAAGGCAGAATTCGTCCGCATCACCAGCGCCGGCCTGCGGGAAAGCCACGTGCATGACGTGACGATTACCCGTGAAAGCCCGAACTATCCGGGCGGCGCTTAACTATATGCGTGATATGCGGCACTTTCGCAGTGCCGCATAGGCATCGCTGCCTAAATTGAGCCCCACAGATCGGCGAAAACGCGCTATTGTTCGCGCGTCACGTGCGCTGTCGGCCATGGATGTCCCGTTATGGATTTCCAGGGCCGGACGAACCCGGCCGCGGAGCTTGGCGCCGCGTTGTGATGCTCATTTTCGACAATGACCTCGTCACGCGTCGAAGTAACACCCGCAGAAAAGAACGTTGGATACTATGGCCATTGAATGGACGGACGAACGCATTGCGGCTCTCGACACCGCGCAACTGAAAAACCTGCGTGAGAACGCCACACGCCGCGAGGTCACGGCGCTGGTTGAGCTTTGCACCACCGAGCTCGCCAAGCGTAATGCCGACAAGCCGCGCAGGATCGGCCAGCCGCGCAGCGAGGCCAAGCAGTTCGAGCATGACATGTCGGCGGAGCTCGCCACGGTCGGCAAGGCGATGGCCGAGAAATACGATCTCTCCGAAGCGACCGCCAAGGCGAAGTCCGAAGGCGTGAAGGGCTTCAAGGCGCACAAGCTGCTCGGCTCCGATGGCCATGCCAAGCTCGGCGGCATGCAGCGCGATGGCTCGGTCGCAGTCGATCGCTACATCTCCTATCGTCGCGGCACCGATATCGCGTCGCTCAGCGTGTTCCTGCTCAAGGATCAGCCGATCGAGGCGCATGAATTTCAGGTGATCGCACCGCTGACGATGCTCGACGGCGGCAAGCCCGTGGCTGAAATCCGTCCGACGGCAACGGCGGCGCAGAAGCAGTCGGCCGACGGCGGTCTGTCCTTCAAGGATCTCGACAGCGCAGCTGCAGCATTCGACAAGGTGCTGGCGAAGATCACGGCCTGATATTTGCCGGTTTACGTTTTGAATGCGGCGCGCGATCATCGCGCGCCGCATTTTTTTGCGATCAAGAAATAGAAACGGAGAATTCCCATGTCAGCAGCCAAACGCGTCGTTCTCGCATCGCGCCCACACGGTGAGCCCGGCCCATCGAATTTCCGTATCGAGGATTATGCGGTGCCGACGCCGGGTGAGGGCGAAGTGCTGCTGCGCACGATCTGGCTGTCGCTCGATCCCTATATGCGCGGCCGCATGAATGACGGCCCGTCCTATGCCGCGCCGGTGCCGGTGGATGGCGTGATGGAAGGCGGTACCGTGTGCGAGGTGATCGCTTCGAACAATCCGGGTTTCGCGAAGGACGATATCGTGCTGGCTCATGCCGGCTGGCAGACCCACGCGATCTCCGACGGCAAGGGGCTGCGCAAGCTCGATCCGAAGCTGGCACCGATCTCGACGGCCGTCGGCATTCTCGGGATGCCGGGCATGACCGCCTATACCGGCCTGCTTGCCATTGGAAATCCGCAGGCCGGCGAAACTGTGGTCGTTGCCGCAGCCTCCGGCGCGGTCGGCTCTGCGGTCGGCCAGATTGCGAAGATCAAGGGCGCACGTGCCATCGGTATCGCGGGCGGCGCCGACAAGTGCCGCTATGTGAAGGAAGAACTCGGCTTCGATGAATGCCTCGATCATCGCGATCCGGATTTTCCGGCAAAGCTCAAGGCCGCGTGCCCCAACGGCATCGATGTGTATTTCGAGAATGTCGGCGGCGCGGTGTTCGAGGCAGTGTTTCCGCTGCTGAACTTCTTCGCGCGCATTCCGGTTTGCGGATTGATCGCACAATACAACGATACGACGTCGGAGGCGCCGAAATGGGCCGGCGCGATGATGCGCAACGTGCTCACCAAGCGCCTCAACTTCCGCGGATTCATCGTGCGTGACTTTGCGTCGATGCATGGCGACTTCCTGCGTGACATGTCGCAATGGGTGCGCGAGGGCAAGGTAAAGTACAAGGAGCACGTCACCGAAGGTCTCGATAACGCGCCAACGGCGTTCATGGGGCTGCTGAAGGGCGCGAATTTCGGCAAGCAGCTCGTGCGTGTCGGCGCCGACAAGGCGTAAGGCGAATACGCCTTCAGGCTGTCATCACTGCGGGCGCACCGTGCCGTCCGCATTGATGACGGTGAACAGATCGATGTCAGTCTGGCCCGGCGCGCGGCGGTGACGCACTTCAAAGCCGTCGGGCTGGAAACTGTATTCCACGAGCCCGACTTCCTTGACGCCGATCGTCTCCTGCTTGTCCTCCGGACCAATGATGAAACTACTTGAGGGCGCCCAGATGTGCCTGACGCCGCGCCATATGGTGTCGCGCCGCTGGTGCACATGACCACAGGCGACGAGCCGCAGATCGACAGGGTCAAGCAGATCGATGAGACGCCGGCGCGCCGGCATCGGGACGTAGCGGATCGACGTTGCGGCCAGTTCCGGATCGTCCGGTGCATTCAGAAATAGCGGCTTGTGGATGAACAGCGCCAGCGGCCGTCCGTTCAGGCCCGCCAGTTGCGAGGCGAGCCAGTCGAACTGTTCCTCTTCGCAGGCGAGCCCGCTATTCATGATCAACGAGTTCAGACCGATGAAACACCAGCCGGCCGCGTTGAAGCGCCAGTGGTCGTGTCCAAAGACCGAGACGAATGCCTGCCGGTTCTGCTCGGAAATCAGTTGGCTTGGCGGCGGGGCGACCAGAGTCGGGTTGTCGCCGATGTCGTGATTGCCCGGCAGATAGCGGCAGGCGACGGGAAGGGCGTCATGCAGTGACCTGGCAAAGGCGAGGTCATCGGGATGGCCCGGGCCATCGAAGGCAAGGTCGCCACTATTGATGACGAGGTCTGGCTTTGCCGCGTCGATGAACGCGCAGACGCGCTGGAAATTTGCGGCGAACTGCGGAAAGCCTGCGCCGAGATGCGTATCGGTGATCTGGATCAAGCGGAATTCGGACATGGCGGGAACTCCTCTAGTGGGGAGTGTAGCCGTTCCGGATGTCAGCCAGATGGCTTGTGCAACCGAAAGGTTAGATCACGCGATATCTGATTGCATAGCCGTCGTTGCGGGCCGTCTTGCCTGCACTGGCTGAAGCGCTCACGTGATCGACCAGATGCCACGGGCTGAATTCAGTCGAGTGGCTCGGGCTTGCGGCCAGCCGCAGTTTGAATATCAGCGGTGCTTCGCCCGGCACGTTCACGATCATCACACGCTGCGCCGTGCGAAATTTCAGCGGCACGGTACCCCTGAGAATGCTCTCGCCCTTGTTCGTGAAAGTCGGGCCTTCGCTGATGGCGGCGAGGGCCTGGTTGCGGTCGGTATGCAATTCGATCTGCGTGGCTTCCGCGATGATCTTCGCCGCGACCGCGTCGGGCAGGCGGATTTCGAATTCGACGGCGGGTCTGGTCGGATTGATGCCGAGATAGCCCAGTGCCGTGTGGCGCATGTCGGTGGCGGCGAAGGCCAGGAGGCCCAGCACGGCCAGCGCCGCGACGCCGTGGTGGACCACGTCATGGACCGAGCGATATCGGGCCCGGAAATAGAGATTCAGCAGGATGGCCACCGCGAGCGCCGCGGCGGCGCCGGCCAACGCCGACATCGTGAGGCCGGCCCAGCTGTCCGGGTCGCCGGGCGTCAGCATCGCAAAGAGGGCATCGAGATAGGCCATGGCGGGGCTCACGGGCAGAACTCTTGAGGCTGGCGCGCCGCCGGGCAGCGCCTGCAAATGGGTGTCGAGGGCCGCCCAGCCGGTTCAATGGAACCTGCATGGAACCGATATGGAACTCATATGGAACTCTTGGGCCGGTTAATCGTCATGTTCCAAGGGGCGGGTCTGTAGCGCGAGCGGGGTGCCGCGCGGCTCTGAATTCCCCGGGCTGAGGAAATTTCAATGTCGATTCAATGGGTTTTGTTGCCGGTTTTCGTGCTGGTGGCGATTACGCTGGGCATGTTCTTCTGGACCGGCCGGCGCGGCGGCCTGCTGAGCCGCAACGACGCCGGCGATCTGCCGAATACCGCTCCGCAGCTCGATCTGCTGTTCTATGCGCTGATCGCCATCGGCCTGCCGCTGCGCAAGATCGATCTGGTGCTGGTCTGCCTGTCCTGGATCTTCGTGATCGCCCGCTTCGTGGGCACCGGATTCATTGCCAATAGCCGGGGATCGCAGGCCTGGCTCGCCAGCGCGCTTGTGTTGTTGGCGATGTGGTTCTACTTCGCGCTACGGATGCTTCTCCTGATCTGATCGGGAGCGGCGTCGCGCCTCTCTCCGTTGAAAGATTGCCATGACTCCCGCCGCACGCCTCTCCGCCGCGATCGAAGTGATCGAGGCCATCGACACCCAGCGTGTCCCCGCCGCCAAGGCGCTGAAGGAATGGGGCACCGCGCACCGCTTCGCCGGCTCCGGCGACCGGGCCGGGATTTCCGGGCTGGTCTGGGACGTGCTGCGGCGGCGCGCCTCCAGCGCCTGGATCATGGACGACGACACGTCGCGGGCGCGGCTGCTCGGCATGCTCAAGGCCGAGCGCAGGATGGATGTCGATACGATTGCCGCGCTCTGTGACGGCAGCGGTTTTGCGCCGGCGCCGCTGTCTGACGCGGAGCGTTCGGCGCTGGCGTCGCGCACGGTGGCGGATGCACCGGCGCATATCGCCGGCGATTATCCGGAATGGCTCGACGGCCAGCTGGCCGATGTATTCGGCGACGATCGCGTGGCGGAAGCCACCGCCATGGCCAGCCGCGCGCCGCTGGACCTGCGCGTCAACACGCTGAAGGCCAAGCGCGAGAAGGTGCTGGGCTCGCTGCGCCATCTCGGCGCCACCGAAACGCTCTGGTCGCCTTTGGGGCTACGCATCGAGCTCGGCGCCGATGCGCGCAATCCCGGCATCCATGCCGAGGAGGATTTCATCAAGGGCGGCATCGAGGTGCAGGACGAGGGCTCGCAGCTCGCGGCCCTGCTGTCCGGTGCCAAGCCGGGTGAGCAGGTGATCGACCTCTGCGCGGGCGCCGGCGGCAAGACGCTGGCGCTGGCGGCGATGATGCAGGGCAAGGGCCGGCTGATCGCCACCGATGCCGACAAGCGCCAGCTCGCACCGATCCACGAGCGGCTGTCGCGCGCCGGTATCCACAATGCCGATATCCGCACCCCGAAGGGCCCGGATGATACGCTGAGCGACATTCACAACTCCGCGGACCTCGTGCTGATCGACGCGCCATGCACCGGCACCGGCACCTGGCGCCGCAATCCCGACGCCAAATGGCGGATGCGGCCGGGCGCCCTCGAGGTCCGGATCAAGGACCAGGCCGAGGTCCTCGACCGCGCGGTGGCGCTGGTGAAGCCGGGTGGCCGGATCGCCTATGTGACCTGTTCGGTGCTTCCCCAGGAAAACCGCGACCAGATCCGCGCCTTTACCGCCCGCCAGCCGGAGTTTTCGGTGGTCCCGCCGGCGCAGGTGATGTCGGTGCTGTGGGACAAAGCCGAGGATTTCGCCGCGGCGACCTATCAGAGCCCGGAAGGCCTGCTGATGACCCCGCGGAAGACGGGAACGGACGGGTTTTTCGTGTCGGTGATGAAGCGCCAGCCGGTAGGCTGAGACCCCTTCGCCGTCATTGCGAGCGCAGCGAAGCAATCCAGAAGGCCACAAGCGAAGACTGGATTGCTTCGTCGCAAGGGCTCCTCGCAATGACGGGGATAGGCCGGTGCAGGGCTGCCATGACAGCCTTTTCAGCCTTGCGACCCCGCCGTGAGTCGCGTAATTCCTCGCTATGACAGCCCCCAGCAAAAGCTCCGTTTCGCCCGCCGATCCGTCACCCCATGTGGCCTCGGCGCATGACAAGATTCTGATCGTCGATTTCGGCTCTCAGGTGACGCAGCTGATTGCGCGGCGCGTCCGCGAGGAGGGCGTCTATTCCGAAATCGTGCCGTTCAACAAGGCGGAGGCTGCCTTCGCCGAAATGAAGCCGAAGGCCGTGATCCTGTCCGGCGGCCCGGCCTCGGTGCTCGACGACAACGCGCCGTCGGCGCCGCTGTCGATCCTCACCGCTGGCGTGCCGGTGCTGGGCATCTGCTACGGCGAACAGACCATGGCGCAGCAGCTCGGCGGCACTGTCGAGGCTGGGCATCATCGCGAATTCGGCCGCGCCGCCATCGAGATCACCGATACCTGCGCGCTGTTCGACGGGGTGTGGGAAGTGGGTGGCAAATACGACGTCTGGATGAGCCATGGCGACCGCGTCACCAAGATGCCCGACGGCTTTCGCGCCGTCGCCAAGGCGCCGGGCTCGCCGATCTCGATCATCGCCGACGACACCAGAAAATTCTACGCGATGCAGTTTCATCCGGAAGTGGCGCATACGCCCGACGGCGCGAAGCTGATCCGCAACTTCGTGCGCAACATCGCCGGCTTCACCGGCGACTGGACCATGCGCGCCTTCCGCGAGGAAGCCATCGAGAAGATCCGCGCCCAGGTTGGCAAGGGCAAGGTGATCTGCGGTCTCTCCGGCGGCGTCGACTCCGCTGTGGCCGCTGTGCTGATCCATGAAGCGATCGGCGACCAGCTCACTTGCGTATTCGTCGATCACGGCATGCTGCGCAAGGACGAGGCCAAGACCGTCGTTGATCTGTTCCGGCACCACTACAACATCCCGCTGGTGCATGTGGATGCATCGAAGACGTTCCTCGGCGAGCTCGAAGGCGTCACCGATCCCGAAGTGAAGCGCAAGACCATCGGCCGTCTGTTCATCGACGTGTTCGATGCCGAGGCCAAGAAGATCGGCGGCGCGGATTTCCTCGCGCAGGGCACGCTGTATCCCGACGTGATCGAGAGCGTCTCCTTCACCGGCGGACCTTCAGTCACCATCAAGTCGCACCACAATGTCGGCGGCCTTCCGGCCCGCATGAACATGAAGCTGGTCGAGCCTTTGCGCGAACTGTTCAAGGACGAGGTCCGCGATCTCGGCCGCGAACTCGGCCTGCCGGACATCTTCGTCGGCCGCCATCCGTTCCCGGGCCCCGGCCTCGCGATCCGCTGCCCCGGCGAGATCACGCGCGAGAAGCTCGACATCCTCCGCGAGGCCGATGCCGTCTATATCGACCAGATCCGCAAGGCCGATCTCTACGACACCATCTGGCAGGCCTTCGCTGTACTCTTGCCGGTGAAGACCGTCGGCGTGATGGGCGACGGCCGCACCTATGAATACGTCGTCGGCCTGCGCGCCGTGACCTCCACCGACGGCATGACCGCCGACTTCTACGCCTTCGACATGAAATTCCTCGGCGAGACTGCAACGCGGATCATCAACGAGGTGAAGGGCGTCAACCGCGTGGTGTATGACATCACCAGCAAGCCGCCGGGGACGATTGAGTGGGAGTAGGGGCGCGTCGTCTGGCGTAGTTGGCGGAGGATTTAACAGGATTGCAGATTTGATCTTTGTGGCCTGATCCACATTGTCATTGATCGCTAGGTAAAAGGGCGTCGGACCATGGCACTTCCTTCTCCGCAGCCGTCGCCTCAGGTCCTCTTTTCAAGTGCCGGAAGAGCGTGGAGTGCGCTCGATGCCGTTCTTATCAATATCCCGCGTGGCTTGTTGCGAGCACCGGCTGGCGGATTGCATACGCTAGGCATGCATTTCGGTCCGCCCGTCAACGCAGATTGTTCCGTTGGTGGCAAGCGGATGCGGCGTGTGCAAAAGTCGGGCGACATCGATTTCATTCCGGCGGGAATGGATGGCTCCTGGGAGGACGATGCGGATTGCCAAATTCTCCGGCTGCGTCTTCACTCATCGCTTATGGAACAGGTCGCCGAGGACCTCGGGAGGGATGTTGCGAAAATCGAATTCGTCCCGCGTCTTCAACTCCGTGACGCCCGCATTGAGGCAATCGGCTGGGCCATAAAGGCGGATCTCGAGGCAGACACACCGTCTGATCCGCTTTACATCGATCATCTGGCGAGCGCGTTGGCGGTCCGGCTGTTAGAAACCGCCACTGACGGTCGTCCGCTCCCGGGAGCTGACGGTGCGTCAAGGATGTCTGCGCGTCATCTGAAACTGCTGACCGAGTTCATCGAGATGAATCTCGGTCAGCAACTTCATCTCGCCGATCTGGCGAAAGTTGCCGGGGTCAGCGTCACGCGTCTCAAGACGCTATTCCGTAACAGCACGGGGATGTCCGTGCATCAATATGTGATACGCCGCCGCACGGAATACGCACGCGCTTTGATCGCCACGACGACGATGCCTGCAAGTGAGATTGCTTTTGTCGCCGGTTTTTCCCATCAGAGTCATATGGCCTCGACGATGCGCCGCATTTTCGGCCAGACCCCTGGCGATATTACGCGGCCGGCACGCGAAATCGGCCCGAAATTGCTAAGATCTGTCTGAATCTGAGCGAAGCCAACTCTCGCATTCCTTAAGTCTTGCACATCGCAAGAGAGGAATTGAACATGTTTGCAATCGTTGGCGCCGCCGGAAACGTCGGCTATTCAACATCGATGGCCCTGCGCAAGGCTGGCGTGCCGGTCAGAGCGATTCTACGCGATGCGGCAAAGGCGGCGGCGCTCAAAGAGCTCGGGTGCGAGATCGCTCTGGCTGATCTGCAGGATGCCGAGGCCCTCGCCAAGGCGATCGCAGGTGCGGATGCCGTACAGATCATCGTCCCGGTAGCACTCAAGGTAAGGGATCCGGCTGAAGAGCTACGGCAATCGATCGACAGCATCGCCAGGGCGCTCGCACAGGCGTCCCCAAAACGGATGCTGGCCATTTCCGACTACGGCGCGCACGTCACCGATGACATCGGGATGCCCACTATTTTCAATGGACTGGAGGAGCGGCTGGGCCAACTCAATGTCCCCAGGACGGTCCTGCGATCAGCGGAACATATGCACAATTGGGCCCGTGTTATTCCCGTGGCCATGGCGTCCGGCAACTTGCCAACCTTCCACAACGTCGTCGACATGGTGTTCCCCACGATTGCAGCTGCAGACCTCGGCCTGATCGCCGCCGACCTGTTGTTGCGGCCCGGCGAGAAGGACCTGGATGTTGTCCACGCCGAAGGGCCACGCCGGTATAGTGCCAACGACGTGGCGACGGCGCTGACCGAGCTATCGGGGCGCACCATTCACGCACGGGTCGTGCCTCGCTCGCAATGGAAAGAGACCTTTGAGCGAAACATGCCCGGCAGCCTCGCCGAACTCCTGATCAAAGCCAACGAGGCTCACAACAGGGGCGGCCTGATCGACGTCGAGCCAAATGCCGGCGAGATTCGATATGGCACTACCGAATTGATCGACGCGCTGCAGCCGTTTCTGAGATAAAGCCGCGACGCGGACCACCAACGCGGTGAAGGGCGTCAACCGCGTTGTGTATGACATCACGAGCAAGCCGCCCGGGACGATCGAGTGGGAGTGAAGGGGGAGTACCGGGACGTCGTATCGGATCGCGGGGGACACTCGAGCGAATCCTAGCCCACCCCAACCTTCGCGACTTTGTGGCCTTCAAACATTCAGTCGCGCGCTGCTCGAAGACGTTCGCGCGCGCGACCGGTTCTCGGCGTCGATCACACGGCCGTCGATCGATCACTGCTCCTTCTTGAACAGATGCTGGAAGATGAGCGGGCCCCAGGTGCGACCGCGTGCGTGGACCAGCGCGCCACCTTCGTTGAGCTTTCCCAGCTTGACGGGTGCGAAGCCGAGTTGCTTGGCCAGGGCCGCCACGGGAGCGATCGCATCCTCGTCGTCACCAGACAGAAAGACGACCCGGTGGCCGCCCTCGACGATCGGATCGGTCGCCAGTGTGGCTGCAATCAGGTGATTGAAGCCTTTGACGAGCCTGGCGCCGGTGAACGACTTCGCAACGAAGGCGGAGGACGGCAGACCGTCCAGCTCTTCAGGGACTGGAAACGCGTTCATCGCGTCGATGACCGTCTTGCCTTTCCAGTTCGGCAGGGCCTTCGCAACCTCGCGATGCTCGCCGAACGGGACCGCCAGGATGATCGTGTCGGCCTCGAGTGCATCCCACAGCGACTTGGCGACCACCGTGGGTCCAATCGCCCGAGCCTGTGTCGCCAACGCCTCGGGCGGCCGGCGGCTCGCGACGGTCACCTCGATGTTCTTACGGGCGAAGGCGTGGGCGAGGGCCTGGCCTATCTTGCCGAATCCTATAATCGCGTAGCTCATGATGCTTCTCCGATTTTCAGATCGCCGAGAAGCCGCCGTCGACAGACAACTCCAGCCCATTCACGAAGCTTGAATCGTCTGACGCAAGAAACAGTGCGACCGCCGCAATTTCCTCAGGGCGACCCATCGTTCCCCGCGGGATCAGGGATTCGAACATCTGCTTCGCCTCCGGGGTGAGAACCTGGTCCTGCATCGGTGTGGCGATCGGTCCCGGGTGCAGCACGTTCACCCGGATATTCCTGCTCTTGAGTTCGTTGAGCCATCCGCGTGCAAATGCGTGCAGCGTCGCCTTGCTCGCCGCATACACGCTGTAACCGGGAAAACCTTTGAGCGAAGCAACTGACCCGGTCATGAAGATTGATCCGCCATCGTTGAACAGCGGCAACGCCTTCTGAACAGTAAAGAGCGTGCCGCGCGCGTTCAGGCCGAAGGTCGCATCGAAATGCTGCTCGGTAATTTCGCCCAGTGGGACGGCTTCGCCCGTGCCGGCGCTCGCGTACAGGACGTCGATCCTGCCCTTTTCCCGCTTGACCGTATCGAACAGGCGGTCGAGGTCGTCGAGATTGGCCGCGTCGCCGCGTGCGCCGGTCACATTCCGGCCGATCAGCTTGACGGCCTCATCGAGCGTCTCCTGCCTCCGGCCCGTGATGAACACATGGGCGCCTTCTTCGACGAACAGCTTGGCGCTCGCCAGCGCCATGCCGCTCGATCCACCCGTGATGACTGCAACCTTACCGTCTAGCTTTCCCATAACTTCTCCTGTCGTGGTGTCGGGACTGTCCCCGAGAACCTGGAGATGGGTCTGCCGGCGTCAGGCGTTGAGTGCGGAAGCGCGCACATCGGTGGTGCGAAATCGATCCGGCTGGACGACTAACGCTAGCCGCGGCGATCGGTGTCCGCCGGTCGGAATTGGACCGCGCTCGTCGCCATAGGCTATGACGACAGCCCGTATTGTTGCACCATGTTTGGATACGGGCTTGGAAGGCGCGCCGCACGGTGCGGGATTGCACCATGATCGACTGGGATGACGTTCGCTATTTTCTGGCCGTCGCGCGCGGAGGCTCGGTGCGGGCTGCCGCCGAACGCCTCGGCGTGAACCACGCAACCGTGCTGCGACGCATCGGACAGCTCGAGGCACGCCTTGGGGTGCAGATGTTTGAAAAGCTGCCTTCGGGCTATCGCCTGACGGCTGCGGGCGAGGAGGTCCTCGAATTCGCCGACCAGATGGAAGCGTCGTCGCATTTGCTGGAGACGCGCATCTTCGGTCGCGACCAGAGCGCGCGCGGGCTTTTACGGGTGACGCTTCCACCGTTCCTCGCGACACACCTGCTCATGCCGGATCTCGCCGATTTCGCGCGTATGCATCCGGACATCGAGATGGAAATCATGTCGACCGGCGAGGTGGCAAATCTGACCAACCGAGAGGCCGACGTGGCGATCCGCATTGTCGCCAACCGCAAGACTCTGCCGCTCAATCTTCACGGCCTGAAAGGACCGGAGCTGTTCAGCGGTGTCTACATGTCTCGCGATCGACTAGCCGCGTGGCGTGCGGGCACGCCTGATCCCATCCGGTGGATCGTCATAGACAATCATGGACTCCCCGCCTGGGCGCGCGAGGGAGAGGTTCACACCACGGGAGTTCCGTTCAGGACCCCGGACGCCGAGACGCAGATCGTTGCTGTACGGCAAGGGATCGGGATGACAAAACTGCCGTGCTTCGTCGGAGATGCTGACGCTCTATTGGTGAGGGTGCCGGGCACCGACCTGCCCATGCATGGGACGCTCTGGCTTCTCACGCAGGGGGAAACACGCAAGACGAAGCGCGTGCGGCTCTTTACTGAGTTCGTATCCGGAAGGCTCGCCGCCTACGCGCCGCTGCTCGCGGGGCTGTCCGTATCGCGCGACTGACGCGCGGCGGGTCGCCGACCACCAATTTGCTGACGGTGGCGGGTCAGGCCGACCTTTCGGACGTGTCTTCGGAGAGTTTTTTTGCGACAGGTCGGGTGAGAACCAGCATTTCAGCCCGGCAAGCATGCCTGCCGTCATGTTTTGACCGTTGAACGCCGAATTTAAAGGGCTATTTTTACTGCAATGCAGTATCTTGTCAGTCGGTCGCGATTGACGTACTCGAAGCCGAATTCGCCTTTAGACCGGTTTTAACAATAACGGTTGGTGGCGCTGCGTTTCCAGCGTCAACCACCTCATGACGTTGGGATGACGATGAGCCTCTATTCAGATTACCTCGCTGAAATCGAAAGCAGAAAAGCTCAAGGCCTCGCTCCCAAACCGATCGACGACGGCGCACTCACCGGCGAAATCATCGCCCTGATCAAGGACACCGGCAGCGAATACCGCGCCGACGCCCTGAAATTCTTCATCTACAACACCCTGCCGGGCACCACGAGCGCCGCAGGCGTCAAGGCCGCGTTCCTGAAGGAGATTATCCTCGGTGAGGCGATCGTCCCGGAAATCACGCCGACCTTCGCGCTGGAACTGCTGTCGCACATGAAGGGCGGCCCCTCGATCGGCGTGCTGCTCGACGTCACGCTCGGCAGTGATACCGGGCTTGCGAAGCAGGCTGGTGAAGTTCTGAAGACCCAGTTCTTCCTCTACGACGCCGACATGTTCCGGCTGCGCGATGCCTTCAAGGCGGGCAATGCCGTCGCCAAGGGCGTGCTCGAGAGCTATGCCAAGGCCGAGTTCTTCACCAAGCTTCCTGACGTCGCAGACGAGATCAAGGTCGTGACCTACGTCGCCGCCGAAGGCGATATCTCGACCGACCTGCTGTCGCCCGGCAACCAGGCGCATTCGCGCTCGGACCGTGAGCTGCACGGCCAGTGCATGATGACGCCGCAAGCGCAGCAGGAAATCGTGGCGCTGCAGAAGCAGCATCCCGACAAGCGCGTGATGATGATCGCCGAGAAGGGCACGATGGGCGTGGGCTCGTCGCGCATGTCGGGCGTGAACAACGTGGCGCTGTGGACCGGCAAGCCGGCCAGCCCCTATGTGCCCTTCGTCAACTTCGCCCCGGTCGTCGCCGGCACCAACGGCATCTCGCCGATCTTCGCGACGACGGTGGACGTCACCGGCGGCATCGGCGTCAATCTCAAGAACTGGGTCAAGAAACTCGACGCGGACGGCAAGCCGATCCTGAACAACGACGGCAACCCGGTCCTCGAACAGAAATTTGCGGTCGATACCGGCACCGTCCTGACGCTCGATGCCAAGGACAAGAAGCTGCGCGACGAAAACGGCAAGGAACTGGTCGACGTCGCTGCCGCCTTCACGCCGCAGAAGATGGAGTTCATGAAGGCCGGCAGCTCCTATGCCATCGTGTTCGGCAAGAAGCTCCAGACCTTTGCCGCCGAAACCCTGGGCGTCGAGCCGACCCCGGTTTTCGCTCCGAACAAGGAGATCTCGGTCGAAGGTCAGGGCCTGACCGCGGTCGAGAAGATCTTCAACCGCAACGCCGTGGGCGTGCTCGGCGGCAAGGTGCTGCATGCGGGCTCGGACGTGCGCGTCAAGGTCAACATCGTCGGCTCGCAGGACACCACCGGCCTGATGACCGCGCAGGAGCTGGAAGCGATGGCGGCCACCGTCATCTCGCCGATCGTCGACGGCGCCTATCAGTCGGGCTGCCACACGGCATCGGTGTGGGACAAGAAGGCGCAGGTCAACATTCCGAAGCTGATGAGCTTCATGAACAATTTCGGCGTGATCACCGCGCGCGATCCCAAGGGCAGCTATCATGCGATGACCGATGTCATCCACAAGGTGCTGAACGACATCACCGTGGATGACTGGGCCATCATCATCGGCGGCGACAGCCACACCCGCATGTCCAAGGGCGTCGCCTTCGGTGCCGACTCCGGCACAGTGGCGCTGGCGCTGGCGACCGGCGAGGCGACGATGCCGATCCCGCAATCGGTCAAGGTCACGTTCAAGGGCGCGATGCAGCCGCATATGGACTTCCGCGACGTGGTCCATGCGACCCAGGCGCAGATGCTCAAGCAATGCGGCGACAATGTTTTCCAGGGCCGGATCATCGAGGTCCATCTCGGCACGCTGCTCGCCGACCAGGCCTTCACCTTCACCGACTGGACGGCCGAGATGAAGGCTAAGGCGTCGATCTGCATTTCGCAGGACGACACGCTGATCGAGTCGCTGGAGATCGCCAAGTCGCGGATCCAGATCATGATCGACAAGGGCATGGACAATGCCGCGGGCACGCTGAAGGGCCTGATCGCCAAGGCCGATGCGCGCATCGCCGAGATCCGTTCGGGCGAGAAGCCCGCGCTGACGCCGGACGCCAATGCGAAATACTTCGCCGAAGTCGTCGTCGATCTTGATATCATCGACGAGCCGATGATCGCCGATCCCGACGTGAACAACGCCGATGTGTCCAGGCGCTACACCCACGACACGATCCGTCCGATTTCTTATTACGGCGGCACCAAGAAGGTCGACCTCGGCTTCGTGGGCTCGTGCATGGTGCACAAGGGCGACATGAAGATCGTCGCCCAGATGCTCAAGAACATCGAGAAGGCCGAAGGCAAGGTCGCGTTCAACGCGCCGCTGGTCGTCGCGGCTCCGACCTACAACATCATCGACGAGCTGAAGGCCGAAGGGGATTGGGAAATCCTGCAGAAGTATTCCGGCTTCGAATTCGACGATGTGAAGCCGAAGACCGCGAACCGCACCGCCTACGAGAACATCCTGTATCTCGAACGTCCGGGCTGCAACCTGTGCATGGGCAACCAGGAAAAGGCGGAGAAGGGCGATACCGTTCTGGCGACCTCAACCCGTCTGTTCCAGGGCCGCGTCGTGGAAGACACCGCCGAGAAGAAGGGTGAATCGCTGCTGGCCTCGACCCCGGTCGTGGTGCTGTCGGCGATCCTTGGTCGCACGCCGAGCGCCGAAGAATACAAGGCCGCCGTCGAAGGCATCGACCTGACCAAGTTCGCACCGCCGAAGATCGGCGCGATGGGGGCGTCCGTCCACTACTAAGGCGGGTAACGAGGGCTGTTCAAGATCGGCGTTGGCAGGTGAATGCCTGCCGCGCTGTGGGGGTGGTACGCGAGCGGGGCATCAATCGCGTGGTGTATGACATTACGAGCAAGCCGCCCGGGACGATCGAGTGGGAGTGATGGTGAGCGCCGTCGTCTGATTGTAGTCGATCGGACTGTCGGCGCTTCAAGCTCAGAGCCAGGAGTGAACAATATGGCCACCTTTATCCTCATCCCCGGGGGCTGGCAGGGTGGCTGGATCTACCAACAGGTCGCCGAGATTCTCACAGCGCACGGTCACAAAGCCGTACCGATGACTCTTGCAGGGCTGGGCGATGCTCCTGCCCCAACGGCTAATCTTGATACTCACATTGGTGAAGTCGTCGCTACCGCAGGGGCGCAACACGATGACCTGGTCATTGTTGGCCAGTCCTACGGTGGAATGATCGTGAGTGGCGCCGCTGATACTGAGCCATCGCAAATCCGGGCGCTAGTCTATGTGGACGCCTATGTACCTGATACAGGCGATTCCGTATGGTCACTGACGACGCCTCGCTTTCGTGATCTCTTTGTCGCGGGGGTTGAGGCTGATGGCCTCACTTGCACGCCGCCTCCCAATCTCGATCCGCGATGCCGGCCGCAACCAATCGGGACGTTTCTCCAATCGATCAAGCTCCGCGGACGTTGGCATGACGTGCCGCGCAAGACCTTCGTCGGTGCATTTGGATGGGAAGGAAGCCCATTTCATGATCTGCACAAACGCTTGAGTGACGATCCGGAGTGGTCGACCTTTGCCTTTGATTGCGGGCACAATATCGCGCGGCACAAGCCCGAGGCGCTGGCCGATATATTGCTGGCTCACGTCTGATCAGCAAGTGGCGCAGAATAGCGAAGCATATTCCGCCGCATTGCAGATGGGTGGCGCAATACGCTTCGCTGTTGCGCCCTACGTCTCACGCCAGCAATTTCGTCGGTACACCCAGCACCGGCCCGGCGTCGGCCAAGCGCTGATCCAGCGTCTGCACCGTAGCGCCATGCTCCGCGGCGAGGGCAAGATGCAGCGCCTCGCCGGTGCGGAGTCCGAGTGTGTGTTGATCGACGAACTTTGCGGCCGTTCTGAAGTGTCTGCCAGTCGCCGGCAACACCGTAAAACTCTCGACGACCAGTCTGCTGAACATGGCCAGCGCAGCCGCGCGCTGTTCCGGATGGATCTGCAAGGTTCGCAGCTTCATTGCCAAGGTTGAGGACATCTCGGTGATGGTCCAGTCGCTGATCAGAAGCTGCGCGGGATCCTGTTCGGCAAGCCAATCCTGGACGTATGACGTCATCGCCGCGTTCGAAAGCGCGGCGACGATCAGCGACGTGTCCAGATAGAGCATCAGGAGCGGTCGCTGTCCCGCATCGATCGCACCAGATCGGCGGCGGCCTGTGTCTGCAACGGCATGCTCGCTGTCAGGGACTGGAGCTGGGCCGCGTCAATTGGCTTGCGCGGCCTGGCCACGGCCGTGAGCCGCGCGACCGGCTTTCCGCGCCGGGTGATGTCGATCGAATCTCCCGCCTCGACCCGATCGACAAGTTCGCTCAAATGGGTCTTTGCATCTGCCAGCTTGATCGCGTTCATATGCCGCTCCTGACCATCTACATGGTCATATAGCTCTGGAGAGTTCCAGTGACCCCAGAGCGGACTTTTGTTAGCCGGTCGGTGGCTTGCCGGTGAAGACCGCCAGTTGATCGGCGAAGGCGCGCTTGTAGGCGGGCCGCGCTTCGCCGCGGGCGATGTAGGCGCAGAGGTTCGGATAGTCCTCCAGTAGTCCCGACCCGTTCAATCTGCGCAGCACCGTCACCATCAGCAGGTCGCCGGCGCTGAACCCGCCGTCGAGCCAGTCGGCGTCGCCAAGGCGGATGGACAGGTCTGCCAGTCGGGCGCGAACGCGATCGTCGAGGATTGGCAGGCGCGTCGCGTACCAGGTCTTGTCGCGCTCTGTGAGTGTTGCGGCTCCGCGTTCTACGATCGGCGGCTCCACGGTGCTGAGCGCGGCGAACATCCAGGCGATCGCGCGCGCCCTGGCATTCGCATCGTCTGGCAGCAGGCCCGGATGGCGCTCCGCGATATGGAAGATGATCGCCCCCGACTCGAACAGCATGAGGTCGCCGTCTTCGTAGGTCGGGATCTGTCCGAAGGGATGAAGCCTGCGATGTGCGGGTTCTTTCATCTCAGCGAACGACAGCAGGCGAACGTCGTAAGGCTGGCCCACCTCTTCGAGCGCCCAGCGAACGCTCATGTCACGCGCCAATCCTCTTCCGCGATCGGGAGACCGTTCAAAGGCGCTAATCGTGGGCATTGTTTCTCTCCACCTGGGTGTTTCGCATCCCTAGGACGAACGAGCAGCACCTCTCCCGACAACCGATTTCGATTTTTGGCCGCGGAATTTCGCGGGCCGAACCTGTCATCGGACCCCGCCGGACCACGGATATTCTGCGAAACCGAGAGCATTGACCATTGAGCGAGCTGCTAACTTAGAGATGAAATTACGGAGCGTCACACGCTCGATTCAGAATGATCAAAGATGAGGTGGCTGTTCGAGTGAAGGACGGTCGCCTGCAGCGGTCGCCAGACGACATGCGACTGATCAATGCACCCCCGCTCAAACGCGGGATGTGCGTCATTCTCCGCGATGTTACGACTGGCTCACCATCCTCCCGGAGCCCCTTCATGTCTGACGCGCCTGCACTGAGCCAAGCCCCCACCGCCGCCGAGACCGATCCGAACACGCTCGGCTTCATGCAAGGCTTTCCGCCGGCGCAGGACAAGACCATCCAATTTCACGACGGCTCGTTCCGCAACTTTCCCGAGCTGCGTTGGGCTTGGAGCAATGTCCGCCAGCTGGTGCCGACGGTGAATGTCTGGCGCGGCGCAGGCGGCGCTTCGGTGCTGCCGCGCGCGGAGCGCGATATCGGCGGAATCGCGTCGACCACCATGGATAGCCGGCCGATGACGTTTGCCCGCATGTTTGACGAGACCTATGCCGACGGCATTGCCGTGCTGCACAAGGGCAAACTCATTTACGAGCGCTATGCCGGCGCGCTGAAGCCGCACAAGCCGCATATTGCGATGTCGGTGACTAAGTCGTTTACCGGCACGCTGGCCGGCATTCTGGTGGCCGAAGGCAAGATCGATCCGCAGGCACCGGTCACCAACTATGTGCCGGAGTTGAAGGCTACGGCCTTTGGCGATGCGCGCGTGCATGAAGTCATGGATATGACCACGGGGCTGAAATATACCGAGGTCTATACCGATAAGAATTCCGATGTGTGGGGGCTGCGGCGCGCCAATGGCATGGCGCCGATCCCTCCGGATTACGAAGGCGCGAGCGACATCTTCGCCTTTCTCTGCACGCAGACGAAGCAGGGGGAGCACGGCAAGGCCTTCGCCTACAAGACCGTCAACACCGACGTACTGGCCTGGATCATCCGCCGTGCCAGCGGCATGACGCTGTCCGATCTGTTGTCGGAACGCATCTGGGCGCCGATGGGGGCGGAGGAGGACGCGCATTATCACGTCGACCGCATCGGCACCGAGAGCGGTGGCGGCGGGCTGTCGACGACGCTGCGCGATCTCGCGCGCTTCGGCGAGGTGATGCGCAATCACGGGCGCTTCAATGGCCGCCAGATCGTGCCTAGCGCAGTGGTCGAGGACATCGAACGCGGCGCCGATCCCGCCAAGTTCAAGCCGGCCGGCTACACCACGCTGCCTGGCGCGTCCTACCGCAACCAGTGGTGGGTGACCCATAATGAACACGGCGCCTATATGGCGCGCGGCGTCTACGGGCAGGGGCTCTATATCGATCCGAAGGCCGAGATGGTGATCGCGCGCTATGCCTCGCATCCGGTCGCCGGTAATGCCGCCAACGATCCGGTGACGCTCCCGGCCTATATGGCGCTGGCGAAGGAACTGATGGCGGGCTGACCATCAGGGTTCGTGGAACCCGAGGGAACCCGGTCGGGAACCTTGGGGCAGGTTGGGCGTATGCTTGGCGGCCGACATCTTCCGTCGGCGCCAGGCGGACCCCTCCAGAATGATAAAACCCTTGTCCATCGCTCCGTGGTTGCGCTGCTCGTGTGCGGCGCTGTTGATGTCATGCACCGTCGTCGCAACGGCGCCTCTGTATGCACAGGAGCGGACGTCTGGCGCGCGGGCTGCCCGCAGCAATCCGGCTGTCGCCACTGACGGTGCGACGCTGATTCATGGCAATTACTGCGGTGCCGGCAACCGGCCGGGCAAACCGCCCATCGATGCCCTCGATCTCGCCTGCATGAATCACGATGCCTGCACACCGGCGAGCGGCATTCCTAACTGCGACTGCAACGCCAGGCTTCGCGACGAAGCGGCCGCCGTGGCAGGGGACCCCCGACAAGCGCCGGAGCTCCAGAGTCTGGCGGCATTGACCTCAGCGGCCGCGGCCGTGATGCTCTGCAAGCCGATGATCGATGCCTCGGTGCCGCCGGTGGTTGCTCCTGTCCCTGTGGCTCGGGACGCTCCTGCAGCAGGCGCGCCAGTGGCAATCACGCCGGCTCCCGTTGCTGGAGCACCTGTGTCGATTGTCCCTGATAGTGTCGCGCCCGTGGCTGCCGCTCCCGTAACGGACGTATCTGAAACCCCGCTGCCTGTCGCGCCAGTCAATGACGCTTCCGCGCCTGCCGTACCCGTGCCCAGGTCGACCACGCTGCCCTGAGCAGACCGTGCCCTGATCGGCTCTTGCGCGCTGCGATCTTTCCGGGGCAATCATGAGTGCGAGTCCAGGTGCGCCGACAGCGCAGCCCATGGCAGAGGGAAGCGCGCATGAAATTACTTGTCGCACGAGTCATGACGCTCGCATTCCTGCTGGGGCCTCTGGCGCTCGGCTCCGCTGCGAATGCCGCCGATCCCATCCGTATTGGCGCGGTCCTGCCGTTTTCCGGCGGTGTCGAACTTTATGGCCAGCAAGCAAAACTCGGGCTCGATCTCGCTGCCAGGGAGATCAACACGGCGGGTGGCATTCTCGGCAGGCCGCTCGAGGTCATCTATGTCGATGACAAGACCCGGCCGGCCTCCGCCGAGAGCGCGATGCGGTCTGTGATCGACAGTGGCGTCGTGGCGGTTGTCGGCCCTGTCACCTCGGCCAACTTCAATGCGATCAGGCCGCTTGCCGAGAGCACGAAGACGCCGCTGCTCTACGCCACCAATTTCGAAGGCGGCACATGCAGCCGCTACATCTTCTCGTTCAGCACGGTGCCGAACCAGGATCTCGGCCAGTTGCTGCCCTATGTGAACGAGGCTGTCGGCAACACCTACTTCCTGCTCGGCGCCGATCGCGTCTGGCCGCACCAGATGTTCGATATCGCCAGGCCGCTGATCGAGAAGCTCGGCGGCAAAATCGTCGGCACGCAATACACGCAGGGGACCGAGACGGACTTCACGCCGCTGATCAAGCAGGTGGCGGCGGCCAAACCAAAGGTGCTGCTGTTCGCGCTGAAGGGTGACGGCATCGATTTCATCCGGCAGGCCGATGATCAGGGCTTGTTCAAGGAGACCACGGTTGCATTTCTGGGATTGTCCGAGATCGATCTCGGCATCTTCAAGGGCAAGGGCCAGAACATGATCACCGTCGTGCCGTCGCTGGCGACCAGCGATGCGCCGGAGATGAAGGCGTTCGTCGCCAGGGTGCGGGTCTCAGCCGGCGATGACGTGCTGGTGTCGAACTATGTCATGAGCCACTACAACACGCTGATCGCGCTGAAGGCTGCGATCGAGAAAGTGGGCCGTGTCGACAAGGAGGCCATCGTCGATGCGCTGGCCGGGCTCACCATCCCGTCGCCGACTGGAACGGTCACCATCGATGCGAACCACTATGCGACCATGAGCATGTTCATCGCCAAGACACAGGGCCGTGAATTGGTCACCGTCCGTGCGCTCGGAAGAATTCCGCCGCAGCCGGGTTGCACATTGGCTGGTCGCTTATCGCAACTGGCGAGCAGACGGCTGGTGTAAGTCGCGCGAGATTGCTTAACTCGGCATCGACACAATTCTGGATGAGCGAAGAGGACAATGAATGGCACGTGTGCGCTGTATCACCGAGATGGGCATGGGCGTCGACGTCCACGGTCGCGATGCCACCAAGGCTGCCAAGCGCGCGGTGTCGGATGCGATCCGCCATTCCAGCGTTGGCTTCTTCCGGATGGTCGGCAAGACGCCGCATGACATGTTTGTCGATGTGACCGTCGCGGTGCCGAATCCGGACGACGTCGACACGGCGGCGGTCGCGAAGGAATTGCCTTACGGCACTGTGACCGTGACCGCAGTCAAAGGCGGCCTCGACATTCCGGCCGAGAGCGGCGGCGACGGCATTCTCATTGCCAATGCGGCGGTGCTGGTGAGCCTCGACGACGGCAAGTAGATCGGCCGCCTCGGACGACGCCCGCCCATTCCACGATCCCGAAAACTCCCTTCCATCCAATTTGCGCTTGACGAACCCATAACTCATTGGTTATTGATCTAATCGATAACTGACGAGTTATAGATGCGATGCCGAACACCTTCGATGTGCTCTTCAAGACGCTCGCCGATCCGACCCGGCGCGCGATCTTCGAGCGACTTTGTCGTGAGGGGGAGCAGACTGTCGCGGCACTGACCGCGCAAGCCGGCGTCTCGCAGCCGGCGGTCTCCAAGCATCTCGGCGTGCTGAAGCAGGCGGGACTGGTGCTCGATCGCCAGAGCGGCCGTCAGACACATTATCGATCGCAACCGGCGGCCTTGGCGCCGCTGCTCGACTGGACCAGCCAGATGGCCGGCTTCTGGGAGAGCCGGTTCGACGATCTCGAACAACTGCTGAAGAGGATGGACAATTGACCAATACTGCAGCCGAAACACGTTCCGTCGTCGTCGAGCGGGAATTTGGCCACGCGCCGGAAAAGCTCTGGCGCGCGCTGACCCAGCCGCATCTGATCGCCGAGTGGCTGATGAAAAACGATTTCCAGCCCGTCCTCGGGCATCGTTTTGATCTGAGCGCAAACTGGGGCGTGGTCGCTTGCCGGGTCACGGAAGTCGAGCCGAACCAAAAGCTCGCTTACACGTGGGAGGCCCTGGGTCTCGAGAGTGTCGTGACCTGGACCCTCACACCTTCAAGCAACGGGACACTGCTGCGGATGGAGCAGATCGGCTTCCGGCCGGATCAGGAGCAGGCCTATCAGGGCGCCAAGTTCGGATGGCCGCGATTCCTAGCGTCGATGGAGCAGCTTCTGGCGCGATTGGACTGAATTCGGCCGACACAGAACTCACGCAACTTCCGCATTGCACTGAGGGTTACTCAACATGAGCCTATGGATCAGATACGCACACCGCTGGCTGTCGCTGGCCTTTACCGTGACGGTCATCGCCAATTTCGCTGTCCGCGGATTTGGCGAGCCACCAGCCTGGGTGACCTTCTCGCCGTTGCCACCGCTGTTTCTGTTGATGTTCAGCGGTCTCTATATGTTCGTGCTGCCCTATACCGCAAAGTGGCGTAGAGCAACGCAGGGCAGTGGACGGATGAACGCGTGAACTGGAATGCGCATGGATATTTTTGATCGTCTCAAATCAGCTTCGGCCGATGACTGGTCCAGCTATGTCGATCATAGTTTCGTCCGACAGCTCGGGGCCGGCACGCTGCCAGAACCCGCGTTCCGCGCCTATCTGGTGCAAGACTATCTGTTCTTGATCCAGTTCGCGCGCGCCTATGCGCTGGCGACGTACAAGAGCCGCTCGCTTGACGACATGAAAGCGGCCCAAGGCGGACTTGCGGCCATTCTCGGCGAGATGGAGCTTCACATAAAACTGTGCGGCCGCTGGGGACTGTCGCCCGCCGACATCGAGGCCGCGCCCGAGCTTCAGGCAACGGTGGCCTATACGCGCTTCGTGCTGGACTGCGGCGCCGCCGGCGATCTGCTCGATCTGCATGTGGCGCTGGCACCGTGCGTGATCGGTTATGCCGAGATCGGCAAGAAGCTCGCGCCGGGTGGTGCCGACGCGCTCGGCGATCATCCTTATCGCGAATGGATCGGCGAATATGCCGGCGACGCCTATCAGGATATCGCGATGAAAGCACGCCGCCATCTCGACGATCTCGCCGCGCGTGCGATGACCGAGCGGCGCTTTACGGAGCTCGCCAAATTGTTTGGCCAGGCGTCGCGGCTGGAAGCTGATTTCTGGCAGATGGGGCTGGACGCGCGCTAACGCAGCGCGCAGCGGTCAGGACAGAGCATGGCACCCGTCAAAGTCGATCCCGCGAATGTGCGCGAGTTCAAGAGCGCCGACGCCTTCTATAAATGGCTCGGCAAGAACCACGACAAGGCCGACGAGGTCTGGATCAAGATTCACAAGCTAAAATCCGGCCTCGCATCGATCACGCCGAAGGAGGCGATCGATGTCGTACTGTGCTGGGGCTGGATCGACGGCATCCGCAAGGGACTGGACGAGACGAGCTTCCTGCAGCGCTATTCGCCGCGCGGCAAAAAAAGCGTGTGGAGCAAGATCAACGTCGACAATATTGCGCGCCTCGTCGACGAAGAGCGCATGACCGGGCACGGCCTTGTCCATGTTGAGGCGGCCAAGGCCGATGGTCGCTGGGATCGCGCCTATCGCGTCAAGGCGTCGGAGCTTCCTGCTGACCTGCAGGCGGCGATCGACGCCGAGCCAAAAGCGAAAGCGATGTTGGCAAAACTCAGCGCGCAGAACCGCTTCGCTTTGGCGTTCCGGGTGAACAACCTGAAGACCGAGGCCGGCCGCAAGAAGCGGATCGCGGCGTTCGTCGAGATGTTGAAGAAGGGCGAGACGATCCATCCGCAGGGGAAGAAGTAAGCCGCGACGGGAGGCGGCTCATGCGATCGATCACTTCCGCTTCGGTCGCTTGATCGCGCGTAGCTTGCCGCTGCCGCCACCGCCGCAGAAGAAGCAGTCCGCGCCATCGGATTCCAGGCCCGACACGCCGGTGCCTTCCGGCAGTTGAAGCCGCTCCAGCGCTTCGCCCGTCTGCGGATCGATACGGCGCACGTCGCTCTCGTCGTTTTCCCAGGTGCCGTGCCAGAGTTCGCCGTCGACCCAGGTCACGCCGGTGACGAAGCGGTTGCTCTCGATGGTGCGCAGGATCTTTCCGGTGTCGGGATCGATCTGGTGGATTTTGCGCTCGCGATATTGCCCGACCCAGAGCGTGCCTTCGGCCCAGGCCATGCCGGAGTCGGCACCGCCGCCGGGCGCAGGGATGGTATTCAGCACGCGGCCGGTCGCCGGATCGATCTTCTGGATACGGTCCTCGGCGATCTGGAACAGATGCTTGCCGTCGAATGCCGTGCCGGCATGAGCGGCGACGTCGATGGCGCGCACCGTCTTGCCGCTTGCGGGATCGAGTGCGTGGAGTTTGTCGCCGGATGCGAACCAGACCTGCGTGCCGTCATAGGTGACGCCGTGCACGCCGTCGACACCCTCGAAGGGGCCATATTCGCGGATGATTTCGGCTGCTGAGTTGGTCATGTAACTCTCCCTGATGATGTGACGATGACCCTAGTGATCCGGCAGCGGCGGCGGGAGTAACAACATCGTCGCGAGTCCCGGCAGGGACGGCGACATCCAGCGGCGCGCCCGTCCGCGGCCGAATGGTTGTACCTTATTAGTGGCGGCAAGTTCGTCGAGTGCCCGCTGAACGCTGCGCTGGCTGGTGCCGAGCGCCAACGCCAATGCAGAGCTCGACCAGGCTTCTCCATCGGCAAGAAGTGCGAGCACTGCGGCGTGTTCTTCCTCGACGGGCCGCGCCAGCACGACGACGTTGCGGGCCCGGCGCAGTACCAGCGTAAAACCGGGCTTGGTCGCGTGCACCTCGGCCAGCGGCGCAAGCAGTTTGCGCAGCCGTCCCATCTCGACACGGAGCCGCGCGCGATGGGAGTCATCGGCATGTCTGGCGCGGAATGCGCGCGCCAGCAGCGTTTCGCGCGAAACATCCGCAGGCCATGCTTCGCCGAGTGCGCGGGCGAGGGCGAACAGGACGGGCCGGGTGGCCAGCGACAGCTCTGTCTTCTGACAGCGGATGACATGCCGGCACGCATCGATGACGATGGCTTTCGAATTCTGCAGCGCCTCGACATCGTCGAGCAGCAACACGCGTTCGCCGCCGCGTGCGATCAGACGCGCAGCGGGAGCATCGAGAAGTCGGGACGCAGTGTCCACTTCGGCCGTTAGCGCCGGAATGCGGGCAAGCCTGGCGGCACGCTGCGCGTCGGCAATCGCGGCGCGTGACTTTTTCGCCTGCAGGCGGCGCATCGCGATGCCGGCGACGACCAGCGCGTGAGCGGTACGCAAGGCGGGCGGCAGAGGCGCGGGATCGAGCGCGCCGAGCTTTCGCTCAGCTTCGTCGAGACGTCCGATCAGCAGAAGGCGCCTGACGTCGAGATAGCCGCCATAGGCCGCATTCACGTGGTCGCCATGGGCATCGAGCGTCAGCCGCGCGGCGTCGAGCGCCTTGGTGGGCCAGTTCAGATCGCGCGAGACGAGGGCGATCTCGGCCTCGGCGACGATGCACCGCGCACGCGCCACGGGTTCCTTCGCACCGAAGGCACGCGCGGCTCGTTTCACGAGATCCTTCGCGCGTGCGAAATCGCCGAGCTGAGCCATTGCGATGCCGCGCAGCGCAAGTGCCGGCGCGTCATCACGCAAGGCAACACGCTTCAACGCACCCAGCGGATCACCCGCCGCGAGCGCGTGACCTGCGGCGGTGATCAGGGAGTCCATTCAAATCCCGCCACACTTGTCACTCCCACCCGTCCATTGCCGGATCCTAATCTACCTCACGACGATCAACCGGCAAGTCGTGTCGGGAACGCATGACGATGGACGAAAGTGGAGAGAAGACCATGACGGCACCGATGAAAACACCACCGATTGTGTCACCGCAGGCATGGGAGGCAGCGCGAACGGACATGCTCGTGAAGGAGAAGGCTGTGATGCGCGCGCGCGACGCGCTCGCTGCCGAGCGCCGGCGGATGCCGTGGATGGAAGTGAATAAGGCCTATGCGTTCGAGGGGCCGGGCGGCACAGCCAGCCTGCTTGATTTGTTCGACGGTCGCCGGCAGTTGATCGTCTACCGCGCCTTCTTCGAGCCTGGTGTGTTCGGTTGGCCCGATTACGCCTGCCGCGGCTGTTCGCTGGGCGCCGATCAGGTCGCGCACCTCGCGCATCTGAATGCCCGTGATACCACGCTCGTATACGCCTCGCGGGCACCGCAGGCGGACATCGCACGCCTGAAGGCGCGGATGGATTGGGAGATGCCGTGGGTCACGATCACAGACAGTTTCGACGCCGACTTCGGTATCGACGAGTGGCACGGCCACAACGTATTCTTCCGCGACGGCGACCGCGTGTTCCGTACCTATTTCATCAACAGCCGCGGCGACGAGGCAATGGGGACCACCTGGAGCTATCTCGACGCGACGCCGCTCGGCCGCCAGGAGGTCTGGGAGGATTCGCCCGAAGGCTACCCTCAGACTCCGACCTACAAATGGTGGAATTGGCACGACAACTATGTCGCCGGCGCCGCACCCGACAAGAAATGGGTCGAAGTCTCGGCCGCCGGCGAGGCGACATTCCGGAAGACCGATGAGTAGCGTCCTCAACGATGTCATGGATCGTGCGAAGGCCTATCGCGGGAAAATGGGTAGTCTTGCGCCGGCTGCCGACTGGCTATGCCTTGCGGCCGCACCGGCCTTCGCATTGATGGCGCTGCTGACGGGTGTGCTCGATGGCAGTTCGCCGGACCTGCTCTGTTCAACGTCGCGCTCATCACCGTGGAGTGGAATGGCGGTGATGTATGCCCTGATGAGTTTGTTCCATACCGTGCCTTGGCTCAGGCTGATATCCGGCCGATACCGCCAATCGCAGTGGCGGACGTGACGGTTGTCGCGCGCTTCAGGCGCGCGACAACTTCTCGAACCGCTTGATCAGCCGCTCGCGCTTGAGGCGCGACAGGCGCTGGATCCAGAACATGCCGTTGAGCTGGTCGATCTCGTGCTGGTGGCAAACCGCACGCAGGCCGTCGGACTCTTCTGTCTGCGTATTGCCGTCGAGATCCTGATAGCTGATCCGTACGCGGGCGTGGCGCTGGATGTCGTCAGTCACGCCAGGCATCGAAACACTGCCTTCCTGATGCATGATCAGTTCGGGCGAGGCCCATGCGATCTCCGGATTGACGTAGGTGTGGGCGCCATTGACGGGATCGAGATCGAGCACGACCACGCGCAGCAGCACGCCGATATGCGGCGCGGTGATGCCGATGCCGGGAGCGGCATGCATGGTGTCGCGCAGATCGTCAGCGAGCGCGCGCAGCGCATCGTCAAACACGGTGACATCAGCGGCCGGCTGCGTGAGGCGCAGGTCGGGATAGCGGACGATAGGGCGGATACTCATTCCGGCAGCCCCGCGGCCTTCAGCGCATCCGCATAGGTCTTCGCCATGGATTCGACGGGGACCGGGATGCGCGCAAAGAAGGCGGAGACCGTCAGCTCCGGCTCGATGGTCAGCAGTTCCTCGACCACCTGCGCGGCGCGTTCGTGCGCACCGGTTTTCACGAGCGCCACGGCGAGCGCGCGGAGTGCGACGGCGAAACGCCGGTTCTGCAGCAGCGCCTTATCGGCCCAGTTGATCGCTTCGGGATAGTTCTCGTCGATGATCGCGGCGATGGCCAGCGCACCGGAGACGAACCAGCCGTGCGGATCCAGCGGGTTCAAACGTCGTGCGCGGTCGAGCAGAGCGCGGCCGGCCTGCTGCTGTCCGCGCATGGTCTCGATCCATCCGGCCAGTGCGAGTGCAGTGGCGGAGTTTGGATTGATCGCGAGGGAGCGGCTGAACAGCTCAATGGCCGCGTCCTTGGCGGTCTGCGTCTCTGCCAGATTCCAGATCGCGAAAGCCGC
The DNA here is from genome assembly GCF_021044645.1 of Tardiphaga sp. 37S4. Lineage (NCBI taxonomy): Bacteria > Pseudomonadati > Pseudomonadota > Alphaproteobacteria > Hyphomicrobiales > Nitrobacteraceae > Tardiphaga > Tardiphaga sp. 37S4. The sequence continues at coordinate 1,983,180 of NZ_CP088008.1, forward strand.
CATCCAGAGAATCTGCGGATCGTTCGGCATCCGCTCGATGGCGCGATGCGCCAGCGCCAGGCCTTCGCTGCGATGGGCGTCGTCTGGGCTGATCCAGCCCTGGAAATGTCGCTGCGCATGGCAATAGGCCGCTGCTGCCATCGCGGGCGCGTAAGTCGGATCGAGCGCCAGCGCCTGATGCAGGCAATCCAGCGCCGCGGTCATGCTTTCGGGCGTGAAATCGTGTTGGTAGCCGGAGGCGCGCAGCAGCAGGTCATAGGCATCGGGCTTGTTCGGACGGCTGTGCTTGCGGCGTTCGATTTCGGCGATGCGCAGCGTGGGCTCGATGGCGGCGACGGCTTGTTCGGTGATGCGGTCCTGCAGGTCGAACACGTCGCTGCGGTCGCCATCGAACTTGTCGGCCCATAGATGCGCACCGGAACGGGCGTCGATCAATTGCGCGATGATGCGGAGCCGCTCGCCGGCACGGCGGACGCTGCCTTCGAGCACGTAATTGACGCCGAGCGTGCGGCCGACGTCTCGGATATCAACCGGCTTGTTCTTGTAAGTGAAGGACGAATTGCGCGCGATCACGAACAGCCCGCTGCAGCGCGACAGCGCCGTGATGATCTCTTCGGCAATGCCGTCGCCGAAATAATCCTGCTCGGGGTCCGCGCTCATATTGTTGAAGGGCAGCACCGCGATCGATAGCCCTTCGGGGTCGGCGGCTTCGGGCAGGAGTTCCGTTGCAGCCGCCGTCGTCACGAGCGGAGAGGGGCTGTCGGTCCGTTCGATGACCTCGCCGACGAAGCGAAACCCCTTCCGCGGCAAAGTGCGGATCAGCCGCTGCTGCTCGCCATTGTCGCCGATGGCCGTGCGGGCCGCGTTGACCCGGCTGCTGAGCGTCGCCTCGGATACGATGCGGCCATGCCAGACTTCGGCCAGCAGATCGTCACGGCTGACGACCTTCTCCCGCGCGCGGATCAGGAATTCCAGCACATCGAACACCTGCGGCTCCACCGCCACCGTGTCCGTGCCCCGCCGTAGCTCCCGCCGGTCAGTGTCGAGGACGAATTCGTCGAACCGGAACAGCAAGATAGGGGGTCCAATACCTGTTGTCGCGCCAAGGCTTTGTGCGCAGGAGCGTCCCCTAGCACACCCCGTCTCAACGATAAATCATGGCCTTCTCAAGAGAAAATCGGAGAAATCTTCAAGCGAGGATGCCGGTACCGCGGCATGGTCCGCGCATCGACGGCCTCAACCGTCATTGCCCGGAGGACCTGCACCATGACGAATGACAAGCGCGACACCAGTCACTTCAACCGCCGCAGCCTGCTGGGCGCGGCGCTCATGGGCATCGCCGCGGCTCAGTTCGGCGGCATCGGCTCCGCCGCGGCGCAGGCCGCCAAGGTCGGCAAACAGCTCCCGGCCATCAAGCGCGGCACGCATACGTCGTTCAAGCCGCTGAAGCAGATCAATGCCGGCGACCTCAGCGTCGCCTATGCCGAGGACGGCCCGGCCAACGGCCCCGTTGTGCTGCTGCTGCACGGCTGGCCCTATGACATCTACAGCTATGTGGATGTCGCGCCGCTGCTGGCCTCGGCCGGCTACCGCGTCATCATCCCGTATCTGCGCGGCTATGGCGGCACGCGCTTCCTCTCCGACACGACGGTGCGCAATGGCCAGCCAGCAGCGCTGGCCACCGACATCGTCGCATTCATGGACGCACTGAGGATCGAGAAGGCGGTGGTCGGCGGCTACGACTGGGGTGGCCGCACGGCCGACATTCTGGCTGCGATCTGGCCCGAGCGCGTCAAGGCGCTGGTCGCCGTCAGCGGCTATCTGATCGGCAGCCAGGAGGGCAACCGCATGCCGCTGCCGCCGAAGGCTGAACTGGAATGGTGGTACCAGTTCTACTTCACCACGGAGCGCGGTCGGCTGGGCTACGACAAGTACCGGCACGACTTCGCCAAGCTGATCTGGAAGCTGGCCTCGCCGAAGTGGAATTTCGACGACGCCACCTATGACCGCTCGGCCAAGGCGTTCGAGAATCCCGATCACGTCGCCATTACCATCCACAACTATCGCTGGCGGCTCGAACTCGCCCAGGGCGAGGCGAAGTATGACGAGCTGGAGAAGCGGCTGGCGCAGGGGCCGGTGATTGCGGTGCCGACCATCACCATGGAAGGCGACGCCAATGGCGCGCCGCATCCCGATCCCAAGGCCTATGCGAAGAAGTTCACCGGCAAGTACGAGCATCGCACGGTGAATGGCGGGATCGGTCACAACCTGCCGCAGGAAGCACCGCGTGAATTCGCCCAGGCCATCATCGACGCCGACGCGATGGCACGCTGAGGGAGATCCGCAATGCGCTGGATCCTCGCAGCAAGCCTCGCCGCAGGGGTGGTGTCGTCCGCTGTGGCGGCGGCCTTCGCTGCCAACACGGCCAACCCGGAAAACCTGTCGCCGATCTACGGCGTCGGGCTTCCCGATGGCTACCGCAAATGGGAGCTGATCGCGCCGGCGCAGGAGGCCGAGCCTCTGAATGAGTTGCGCGCCGTGGTCGGCAATGACATTGCCATCAAGGCCTATCGGGATGGCAAGCTGCCGTTCCCCGATGGCACGGTGCTGGTGAAGCTCGCCTGGAAGCACACCCAGTCGCCTGAATTCGAATCCGCCTCGATCCCCGGTGCCGCGACCACGGTTCAGGTGATGGTGAAGGATTCGAAGAAGTATGCCGCGTCAGGCGGCTGGGGCTTCGGCCGCTTCACTAACGGCAAGCCGGTGGATCAGGCCCAGCACGAAACCTGCTTTGCGTGTCACGAGGCACGCGTGAAGGAGCGGGATTACGTGTTCACGAAGTGGGCGCCGTGACTTTCAATGCGTGATTGCCATAGTCGGTGCTAAGTTTCGATTCACTAGATCATCCGGCGCGCTCGAAGCAGAACCAGTCGATTGTTAGCACGGCGTATACTTGCTCGATTCTCTTATTTTCGCATTCGCTTGGCGCTTAGAACGATATAGCGCTTAGGCGTATCGTCCATTGCTAAAATTCGAGTGTAACGAATCGTCACACGCCCGCCTGTTTTGTTCGCATATTGATCAAGTCCCCAAGTAAACACGCTGCTCACATTACGAAGGACTTCTCTTGACATACTTATCGGAACATTTCTTTTTAAGTCATTGTCGAAAACTGACCCATATCCCGAATTTACATTGAAGGCTGAGACACTGAAGTCTCGTTCTTTCTCTTTTTCATCTAGGACATTCAATCTAACATAGTCGCGCGTCCCTTCGTCGTAGGTGTTGATTATGTTGTGTCCGCCGATGATCTGCATTCGGGTTGCGCCGTTCCCGATAACTGCATGCGTCTGTCTGATTGCCGGTTCAACTTTGGCTACTAGCGCTTCTATGTCACCAGCTCGCCTTCGAACTAGCTGATCGAGGAGAGGGCCTCCGGATCGTTCGTTCTGCCCCAAGTTGCGATCAATCACTCGACGCACGACGTCATAAAGTAATGCAGATCCAGCCGCGCCAATGCCCGCTCCAGTGAGGCCCAACACCTCGGCGGGGTTCTGTTGAAGCCAGACGGTGAAATCTGCAATTATACTTCCTTCAGAAGGCGCGCTTGCGCGAACGGCGTCTCTGCCCGGAAATTCACCACGTTGTCTGATCTTGCCCGTTTCGGTGTAGTTCGCAATAAGAGCCAAAGTCCACGCAAACCCCGCAAGCGCCATATAGCCATCATAACCTTGAAATTGGTGCTGATCTGCTGTGTCGCCCGTTAACTTAAGTCGAAATGGAATAATGTCGGCCATAGTTACTGAGCGCCCTTGCTTTTAGTAAGGCCACTTGCTTCGCCTATAGGTAAGGAATTGTTGTTTTGCGGCTCTGCAAGTTTTGAAGGAGTGTGATTGTTGACGTTAGCGCTCGTCGGCTTGGTTGCGCGATATGCCGCAATGCCACCGCCGATGACAGAAGCTAGAATAACAAAAAGTGCTAGCAGCTTGGCTATCCTAAAAGTCCATTCTCCGGATTTTACGCGCCGCCATTCTGATTTCAGGAGGGCTTGAGCGGCTAGTAGAAAATCTGCTTCCACGGAACGAATATTCTCAGCCGTAAGCTTGCTTTCATCCGATGTTAGCGCGTTGAAGCACTCCATAGCCGTCAGCAATTTTTTGCAGTGTGCCTCTTGAGGGTTTATTCGAAGTAGGATGTTAAACGTCGAGGTATTCAAAAGAACGTACAGAGGTCGAAGCGTTTCCACCTTCTCGGCGTGATCCGAGTACTTTACTTTCGTCGCGTCGCAGATCGTATTTATCTGCGTAAGAAAGGCCGTTAGGTCCGAGCGAAGTGCGTCTATCCAAGCCTGCCTGAATTCCGAAGTTTTTTGCTCTTTGCTGATAATCAGTCCAAGTAAGGATACTGTCGCTGCAATCAGAGCAGCAACCATCGCTCCTATAGCGGCTTCTGGAATGTTGACCATTAGCGTAGCTCCCTCCCGGAGGTTCCATTCCTTTCAGGGGGTGGTCAAGTCCTATAGGCAGGATTTGGCAATGTATCCCGCGATATGTTGCGATTTGATAGTCCAGCGCGATCTGCGCTACTTCAACAGCTCATACACCACCGGATCATCTGCGCAGGCCTTGAAGCCGCATTCGAGCAAGGTCGAGGCGACGTTCGCAGCCGTCAGGCCGATCACGAGCCAGACGGCAATATGCGCGATGACACTGGGCGCCGATTGAGCAGCGGGGGTCTTCTCGAACTGTCGGTCGAACAGCAGCACCAGCGACAACAGAATGATGGCCGCGATGAAGCCGATCAGTGCCCAGGTGTAATAGTGATAGCCGAACAGCGCGGTGCCGAAGCCGGGATCGCCGGGCGTGATGTGCAGCAGCACCTGCCGGGTCGAGACGATGGCGCCGACGACGGCGGCGAGCAGTGACAGCGCGTAGTGGCTGGGACGCGGGCCGAAGCGGATGTTGAGGATCGGGCCGATGGCGAGCAGTGCGAACATGATCCGCTGCAGCAGGCATAGCGGGCAGGGCAGTTCGCCCAAAATGAACTGTGCGGCAAAGGCGACCGCGAGCAGGGCTGCGAGGGCGTAGAGTGCGAGGACGTTGAGGGCGATAGCGCGTTGCGAGGTCATGACGGCCTCAAAACGACAGCTTCAGCGCGTCGGTGGCGTGGTGCAGGAAGGTCGCCACGCAGGCGATCAGCACCACGGCGAACAGCGATAGCGCGAGCGTGCGGCTGCCATACCATGCGACGAGCATGGTGATAACGATCGCCAGGAAAAGTGCGGTGAATTCCATGATCGCTCCGGCGCTGAATGGGTCCGGTATCTTACGACAGATTCGCGTGCGACCTGTCGCGTGTCATCTGCATCAGTCAGCGGTCTCCGCCACGGTCGCGCCTGTCTTGCCAGTGTAGTTGGTTACGGCATCGCGAAAGGCCTGAACCTCGCTGTTCAGGGCGATCAGCCGTTCCGGCGTCATGCCGGCGGCGGCGAACAGTGTCTCGCCAAGACAGCGGGCCTTTTCGCGCAATGCCGTGCCTTTGGCAGTGAGGCTGACGACGACCTGCCGCTCATCTTCCGGATTGCGCTTGCGCGCGACGAAGCCGGCCAGTTCGAGTCGCTTCACCAGGGGCGTGACCGTGCTCGATTCCAGCGCCAGCCGGTCGGCGATGCCGCCGACGCTCTGTGCGCCGCCCTCCCACAATGTGCTCAGCACGAGATATTGCGGGTAGGTGATCTCAAGCGCGTCGAGCAGCGGCTTGTAGGCGCGGCCGATGGCCATGCTGGCGCTGTAGAGCGAAAAACAGAGCTGGTGATCCAGCGGAATGTCGGCGGGCACCACGGCAATTCTCCTCAAGTCAATATCACAATAACGTATATCGCGATAAATAAATCTGGACAAGGCGATCTGCTCGAGCCAATAAACATATCGCGATATTAATTATCGTAATATGTAATATGACCGAGGTCCTTCCGCCAGCCCGGTGGAGAGCGCCCGGCGCAAGCTTCGATGGAGACCAGCATGACCGTCCCACAGGGAACCGCCAGCCTGCCGGCCGTAGCGAGCGGAGACCTCGCACGTTATTACCTTGTGCGCGGCATCGTCGCGGCAGCCTGGGTGGCAGCCGCCTTCACCATCGGCGCGTCATCTCCGGGAGCGGCGGCCATCCTGCTGATCAGTTACCCCGCCTGGGATGCCCTCGCGAACTGGTTCGATGCCAAGGACAGCGGCGGGCTGCTGGCCAATCCCTCGCAGGCGCTGAATGTAGGCGTGAGCCTCATTGCCGCACTGGCCGTGGCCATCGCCTTGCGCACGGGGATGAATGCCGTACTCGCGGCGTTCGGTGTCTGGGCGGCATTGGCGGGCCTCGCGCAACTCGTGACCGGCGTTCGACGCTGGCGCGCATTCGGCGCGCAGTGGGCGATGATCCTGAGCGGCGCGCAGTCGACCGCGGCCGGCCTGTTCTTTGTCAAGCAGGCGGGCGGCGCCACAGTGCCGACGATCGTGGATATCGCGCCCTATGCCGGTTTCGGCGCCTTCTATTTCCTGGTGTCGGCGCTGTGGTTGATCTTCGCGAACCGCAGGCGCACGGCCTGAGATCTGAGGACAAACCGATGATGCCGGCCCCAGCATCATCGGCCGCCTCTGTGGATGATCGCGGATTTGCTGTCAGCCGCTGCTGCCTGATCTGCTAGTCAGGTCAGAACGACGATCACTCTTGGCAGGCACGGCGACATCTCATGGCCATCACCATCTACGGCATCAAGAATTGCGACACGATGAAGAAGGCACGCGCCTGGCTCGATAGCCACGATGTCGCCTACAGCTTCCATGACTACAAGGCCGAGGGGATCGACAAGGCGCGGCTGCAGCGCTGGGCCAAGGAGGTCGGCTGGGAGACGCTGCTCAATCGCGCCGGCACCACGTTTCGCAAGCTCGATGACGCTGCCAAGGAAGGTCTGAACGAGAGCAAGGCAATCGCGCTGATGCTCGAGCAGCCCTCGATGATCAAGCGGCCTGTGCTCGATCTTGGCGGCAAGCTTGTGGTTGGCTTCAAGCCGGAGATTTACGCAAAAGACGTAAAATAGCGATCAGTCGATCTCGACGACGTCGCCGGCTGCGAGCCGGTGCGGCGCACGATAGGACAGGCTGCGATCGATCACCGCGCTGAGTTTCGGCACCGGCACGGTGTGATGGCCGCGCATCAGATTTTTGATTTCGAATCCACCGTCCTCGCTGATCGTCTTGAGCGACGCGATGATATGGGTGACGCCATCGCCTGATGAGAACGGCATCAGCATCCGCTCATAGGCGACAAGACGTCCGTTGACATCGTCGATCATCGAGACGGTGTAAGTCGGCAACTCGCGTGCGATACATTCATGATAGGCCGGCAGCACGACAGGACCGAGGATCGGGCCGAGATAGTCGTCGAGATAGCGGCCCTTGCCGGTGGTACCATAGGCGCTCGCCATGCGGGTGCCGTTACTGTCGATGATGAGCCGCGGCGGTGCAGTGCTGTGATCAACAATGTAGTCGACGAGATCGGGACGTTCGTCGTCCATCCGATCCGGGCGATAGTTTGTGATATCGGGCAGGGCCTGTTGCGGCGCATAGAGGCGTAGCCAGCAGTTCAGCAGATCGCGCTGCCGAATGGACTTCACCACGGACGCGTCGGCGCTCTGGAAGTCCACGGCAATGATCCCCCTGATATCGATCGAGGGTAGTATGAGTACAGCGAGCAAATAATCAATGAACGCGGGAAATCGCCTCGCAATACAATTAACGAGCGATTTTCAAAGCTCCTTGCGGCGCAAACAGGTGACGCGTTCTGCGCGGTAGACCGGTCGCAGGCGGACTCTGCTTTCCGCATGCGCAGGGGGCTAACTGCCTACGACTAAGGGCGAAGTCAGTGCGACAGGCAGTCCACCCAATTCTGCCGCATTGCACCTTGCGTTCGCCGTCGCGTTGACGGCATATTCGCGCCACTCGATGTGGCCGCGCGGGGATGACTTTCAGTTTTCCCCGAAATGCGGCTGCGCAAAAAGTTGGCCACTGGCGGAGACACACGCCGGGAAGGTCGATGGGGGAAATTTGCTTGACCGATGAGTTCATTCTCGAAACCAACGGATTGACCAAGGAATTTGCGGGCTTTTTCGCAGTCCGCGATGTCAGTCTCAAAGTTCGCCGCGGCACCATTCACGCATTGATCGGCCCTAACGGCGCCGGCAAGACGACGTGTTTCAATCTGCTGACCAAGTTCATGCAGCCGTCCGCCGGCCAGATTTTCTACAAGGGCAAGGATATCACCGCTACGGCGCCCGCCGACGTGGCGCGCCTTGGCCTCGTACGTTCGTTCCAGATTTCCGCGGTGTTTCCGCATCTGACGGCGCTGGAAAATGTCCGTGTTGCACTGCAGCGCCAGCATGGATCGTCGTTCGACTTCTGGCGCTCCAAGAGCGTGCTGGATCAGTACAATCAACGCGCGGCCGAACTGCTCGACGACGTCGGCCTCAGCGAATTTGCCAATACGCCCGCGGTGGAGATGCCCTATGGCCGCAAACGGGCATTGGAGATCGCCACCACGCTGGCGCTCGATCCCGAGATGATGCTGCTCGACGAGCCGATGGCCGGCATGGGCCATGAGGACATCGACAAGATCGCAGCGCTGATCAAGCGCATCTCGGCGAAGTATACCATCCTGATGGTCGAACATAACCTCAGCGTCGTGTCCAATCTGTCGGACATCATTACCGTTCTGACTCGCGGAAAGGTTCTTGCGGAAGGCAGCTACGCCGATCTGACCAAGGACGAGCGCGTCAAGGAAGCTTATCTGGGAGCCGGGCATGGCTGAGATCACAATGGCCGCACCGGCAACGACTGCAGCAACTGGCAATCCAATTCTCAGCATCGAGAATCTCGAAGCCTGGTATGGCGAGTCGCACATTCTTCACGGCATCAATTTCAACGTGAAGCCGGGCGAAGTCGTCACGCTGCTCGGCCGCAACGGCGCCGGCAAGACCACGACGCTGAAGTCCATCATGGGCATCATCGGCAAGCGCACCGGCTCGATAAAGTTCGAAGGCAACGAGATCATCAAGACCTCGTCGGACAAGATCGCGAAGCAGGGCATCGCATTCTGTCCGGAAGAACGCGGCATCTTCTCCAGCCTCGACGTGAAAGAGAATCTGATGCTGCCGCCGACGATCCGGCCGGGCGGGTTGTCTCTGGATCAGATCTTCGAGCTGTTTCCAAATCTGAAAGAGCGTCTCAACAGCCAAGGGACAAAACTCTCCGGCGGCGAGCAGCAGATGCTGGCGATCGGCCGCATCCTGCGCACCGGCGCGCGCTTCCTGATGCTGGACGAGCCGACCGAAGGTCTCGCACCTGTCATCATCCAGCAGATCGGCCACACCATTGCGCGGCTGAAGTCGGAAGGCTTCACCATCCTGCTGGTCGAACAGAACTTCCGTTTCGCTGCCACGGTAGCGGATCGCTACTACATCGTCGAGCACGGCAAGATCATCGATGGCTTCGCCAATTCCGAGCTCTCGGCGAATATGGACAAGCTGCATACGTATCTCGGCGTCTAATATCGAATAACGGACCGAGCCAACGGTCCGACGATAGACACAACCATCAATACGGGTAGGGAGCACAGAATGAAAAAAGTCGTTTCGACGTCGCTGCTGGGTTTTGCGCTGATGATGAGCGCAAGCTCGCTTGCGTTCGCCCAGGACAAGACCGCTAAGATCGGCGTGCTGAACGATCAGTCGGGCCTCTATGCCGACGTAACCGGTGTCGGTTCGACGCTGGCCGCGCAGATGGCCGTCGAGGATTCGGGCCTTGCCGCCAAAGGGTGGAAGATCGAGGTCGTGGTCGGCGACCACCAGAACAAGCCGGATATCGGCGTCAACATTGTGCGCCAGTGGTTCGACCGCGACAAGGTCGACGTGATCGTTGACGTGCCGACGTCCTCTGTCGGTCTCGCCGTCAACAACGTCGTCAAGGAAAAGAACGGCGTCTATCTGAACTCCGGCTCCGGCACATCCGATCTCTCCAATGCACAGTGCTCGCCCAACACCATTCACTGGGCCTATGACACCTATCAGCTTGCCAACGGCACCGGCTCCGCGATGGTCAAGAGCGGCGGCGATACCTGGTTCTTCCTGACCGCGGATTATGCTTTCGGTACCGCGCTTGAGCGCGACACCACCAACGCCGTGACCGCCATGGGCGGCAAGGTGCTGGGCAGCGTGCGGCCGCCGCTGAACACCGCCGATTTCTCGTCGTTCTTGCTGCAGGCGCAGACCTCGAAGGCGAAGGTGATCGGCCTAGCGAATGCCGGCGGCGACACAATCAACTCGATCAAGCAGGCCTCCGAATTCGGCATCATCAAGGGTGGCCAGAAACTTGCCGGCCTGCTGATGTTCATTTCGGACGTCCATGCCCTGGGCCTGCCGGTTGCGCAGGGACTGAGCTTCACCGAGACCTTCTACTGGGACCTCAATGACGGCACGCGGTCGTTCTCCAAGCGCTTCCAGGAGCGCATGAAGAACAAGGCCATGCCGACCACGGTGCAGGCCGGCGTGTATTCGTCGCTGATCCATTACTTCAAGACGCTGGATGCGATGGGTGGCAACTCCCATGACGGGTTGAAGATCGTCGACAAGATGAAGGCGACCCCGACCGATGACATCATCTTCGGCAAGGGCACGATCCAGCCGAACGGCCGCAAGCTGCACCCGGCCTATCTGTTCGAGGTCAAGAAGCCTGAGGAGTCGAAGGGACCCTGGGATTACTACAAGCTGGTGGCGACGATCCCTGCCGATCAGGCCTTCACGCCGCTCGACAAGAGTGCTTGTCCGCTTTTGAAGAAGACCTAATTTAGAAGCCCGTCGTCCAAATCATTGAGAGGAAGTCATGAAAAACAAGATTTCGACCGCACTTCTCGGCACGGCGCTTTCGCTGGCCATGGCGGGCGTCGTCATGGCCCAGGATAAGACTGTCAAGATCGGCGCACTCAGCGATCAGTCCGGTCTCTACGCCGATCTCGGCGGCCCGGGCTCGACGCTCGCTGCCCAAATGGCCGCCGAGGATTCCGGTCTGATGGCCAAGGGCTGGAAGATCGACATCATTTCCGGCGATCACCAGAACAAGCCGGATATCGGCTCCAACATCGCGCGGCAGTGGTTCGACGTCGACAAGGTCGACACCATCGTCGACGTACCGAATTCCGGCGTGGCATTGGCGGTGAACAACATCGTCAAGGAGAAGAACGGCGTCTACATCAATTCGGGCGCCGCGACGTCGGATCTCACCAATGCGCAGTGTTCGCCGAACACCGTGCACTGGACCTACGACACCTACATGCTCGCCCATTCGACCGGGCAGGCGATGGTCAAGGCCGGCGGTGACAGCTGGTTCTTCCTCACCGCCGACTACGCCTTCGGTGCCGCACTGGAGCGCGATACCTCGGAAGTCGTCAAATCCTCGGGCGGCAAGGTGGTCGGCGGCGTCAAGCATCCGCTCAACACCGCGGACTTCTCCTCCTTCCTGCTGCAGGCGCAGTCGTCGAAGGCCAAGGTCATCGGTCTGGCCAATGCCGGCGGCGACACCACCAACTCGATCAAGCAGGCGGCTGAATTCGGCATCGCCAAGGGTGGTCAGAAGCTCGCGGCGTTGCTGCTGTTCATCACCGACGTCAAGGCGATCGGTCTTGAAACCGCACAGGGCCTCAGCTTCACCGAGACTTTCTACTGGGACCTGAACGACAAGACCCGCGACTTCTCCAAGAAGTTCGCAGCGCGCATGAAGAACGGCGCTCCGCCGTCGATGGTGCAGGCGGGTGTGTATGCCGGCTTGATCCACTACTTCAAGGCGCTGGAAGCGCTCGGCAGCAATCCGCATGATGGCGCGAAGATCGTTGCCAAGATGAAGGAATTGCCGACCGACGATCCGCTGTTCGGGCAGGGCAAGATCGAAGCCAATGGCCGCAAGATTCACCCAGGCTATCTGTTCGAGGTGAAGAAGCCGTCGGAATCGAAGGCGCCGTGGGATTTCTACAAGCTTGCCGGTACAGTGCCAGCCGATCAGGCCTTTACACCGATCGAGAAGAGCACTTGTGCGCTGCTGAAGAAATAAGATCGTTGGCCCGGCGGCGTCACGCTGCCGGGCCAAGACTTTCCTGCGATAAGAGTTGAGAACAACATGTCGATCAATCTACAGGCCCTGTCTGCGCAATTGCTGGTCGGACTCATCAACGGCTCGTTCTATGCGCTGTTAAGTCTCGGCCTCGCCGTGATCTTCGGCATGCTGAACATCATCAATTTCGCCCATGGCGCCGTCTATATGATGGGCGCGTTTGCGGCATATTTCCTGCTCAATCTGGCCGGCATCGGCTACTGGCCGGCGCTGATCCTGGCGCCGCTGGCGGTCGGCCTGTTCGGCATGGTGATGGAACGCACCATGCTGAAATGGATCGCCAATCTCGACCATCTCTATGGCCTGCTGCTGACCTTCGGTCTGGCGCTGATCATCCAGGGCGTGTTCCAGAATTATTTCGGCTCGTCGGGTCTGCCTTACGCGATCCCGGATGCGCTGAAGGGCGGTATGAATCTCGGCTTCATGTTCCTGCCGATCTATCGCGGCTGGGTCGTTATCTTCTCGCTGGTGGTCTGTATCGCGACCTGGTTCCTGATCGAGCGCACGCGGCTCGGCGCCTATCTGCGCGCCGCGACGGAAAACCCCACGCTGGTCCGCGCCTTTGGCATCAACGTGCCGCTGATGATCACGCTGACCTACGGGCTCGGCGTCGGTCTGGCGGCACTTGCCGGCGTGCTGTCGGCGCCGATCAACCAGGTTCGCCCGCTGATGGGTGCGGACCTGATCATTGTCGTGTTCGCGGTCGTCGTGATCGGCGGCATGGGCTCGATCATGGGCTCCATCATCACCGGTTTCGCCCTCGGCATCATCGAGGGTCTGACCAAGTATTTTTACCCCGAGGCCTCCAACACTGTCGTCTTCGTGCTGATGGTGCTGGTGCTCCTTGTGAAACCTTCCGGACTGACGGGACGGGCTGCCTGATATGACAACGATCACTGAAAACGCCATTCCGTCACCCCGCCGCACCGTCAAAGACGAGATGGTCGCCTTTGCGATCATGACCGCACTATTGCTGGTCGTGCCGCTCACTGGCGTCTATCCGTTCTTCGTGATGCAGGCGCTCTGCTTCGCGCTACTCGCCTGTGCCTTCAACCTTTTGATCGGCTATGGCGGTCTGCTGTCCTTCGGCCACGCGATGTTCCTGGGCACCGCCGGCTACTGCACGGCGCATGCGCTGAAAGTGTGGGGCCTGACGCCCGAGTTGGGCATTGTCGTTGGTGTCGCCGCCGCCGCTGCGCTCAGCGTCGTCACCGGCCTGATCGCCATTCGTCGTCAGGGCATCTACTTCGCCATGATCACGCTGGCGCTGTCGCAGCTCCTGTACTTCGTTTATCTGCAGACGCCGTTCACTCATGGTGAAGACGGTATCCAGGGCATTCCGCAGGGCACGCTGTTCGGCCTGTTCAATCTCTCGAAGCCGATCACCCTGTATTACGTGGTCCTGGCTGGCTTCACGCTGGGCTTCCTGATCATCTACCGCGCCATCAACTCGCCCTTCGGCGAGGTGCTCAAGGCGATCCGTGAGAACGAGCCGCGTGCGGTCTCGCTGGGCTACAAGACCGATCAATACAAGCTGCTGGCCTATATCCTGTCCGGCACGCTTGCGGGCTTCGCCGGCGCGCTGAAGGTGTTCGTGGCACAGAACGCCTCGCTCACCGACGTGCATTGGAGCATGTCCGGTGAAATCGTGCTGATCACGCTGGTCGGCGGCCTCGGCACGCTGTTCGGGCCGGTGGTGGGCGCCTTCGTGATCATCGCCATGCAGCAATATCTCGCTGGCTTCGGCCAGTGGGTGACGGTGATCCAGGGCGTGATCTTTGTGGTCTGCGTGCTGACCTTCCGCCGCGGCGTCATTGGCGAAATCGCGCATTACTTCAAGCGGTCGCTCTAAATCCAGGCACTGCCTCAGGAAAAGCAGGCTGTCATAAAGCGGTGGATGACCGGGTCTAAAAGGTGTGCGATTGCCCGCCTTGACCGGAAATGCTTTATGACATCCGTGTGACACAGGGCCGCCCGGCGGTGGCCCCGCGGGACCATGTCCGCCATCTGGCGGTCCGGTCGCTGCGTTTTCCTGACAGTTGGATGAGATGATGCTGCGTTGGTTCCGGTCCTTTCTGCCCCGGGAGGAAAGGTTTTTCGACCTGTTCGCCCGCCATTCAGTGACCGTGGTCGAGGGCTCCAAGGCGCTTGCGGGGATGCTGGAAGGCGGCGACGAGACGCCGGTCTACTGTCAGCGCGTCAACCAGTTCGAGAACGACGCCGACGCCATCACCCGCGAGGTGCTGACCGCCGTTCGCCGCACTTTCATCACGCCGTTCGATCGCGTCGACATCAAGAACCTCATCACGGCGATGGATGATTCCATCGACCAGATGCAGCAGACGGCGAAAGCGGTGATGCTGTTCGAGGTACGCCAGTTCGAGCCGCCAATGCGCGAGATCGGCACGCTGCTGGTGGAGTGTGCCAACCTTGTCGGTCGCGCCGTGCCGCTGATGAGCGCCATTGGCGATAATGTCGGCCTGCTCACCGCGATCACCGAGGAAGTCGGCAAGCTCGAAGGCCGCGTCGACGATCTGCACGACATCGGGCTCAAGGAGCTCTTTCTCAAGCATCGCGACGCCAACACCATGGATTTCGTGGTCGGCGCCGAGATCTACAAGCACCTTGAAAAGGTGGCCGACCGCTTCGACGACGTCGCGAACGAGATCAACAGCATCGTCATCGAACAAGTATAAGGCAGGGCCATCAGGTGGACGCCACGCTCGCCTTTCCGGTGCTGATCGGCCTCATCGCCATCGCATTGCTGTTCGACTTTCTCAACGGCTTGCATGACGCTGCCAATTCGATCGCGACGATCGTCTCGACGCGCGTGCTGCGGCCGCAATATGCGGTGCTGTGGGCGGCATTCTTCAACTTCATCGCCTTCCTGGTGTTCGGTCTGCATGTCGCCAACACCATCGGCACGGGGATCATCGAGCCTAGCGTCATTGATCCCGCGGTGATCTTTGCAGCACTCATGGGCGCCATCGTCTGGAACGTGATCACCTGGGGCCTCGGCATTCCCTCGAGCTCGTCGCATGCGCTGATCGGTGGTTTGCTCGGGGCAGGTGTCGCCAAGGCAGGACTCTCGGCAGCCTTGTGGACCGGACTGTCCAAGGCGCTGCTGGCCATTGTGCTGTCGCCGCTGGTGGGCTTCCTGCTGGCGCTGGTGCTGGTGGCCATCGTGTCATGGGCCTCGGTGCGCTCGACGCCTTTCGCCGTGGACCGCGCCTTCCGCATTCTGCAGTTCGTCTCGGCCTCGCTGTATTCGCTCGGCCATGGCGGCAATGATGCGCAGAAGACCATGGGCATCATCGCGGTGCTGCTCTATTCGCAGGGCCACCTCGGCACCGAGTTCTCGGTGCCGTTCTGGGTCGTGCTGTCATGTCAGGCGGCGATGGCGCTGGGCACGCTGATGGGCGGCTGGCGCATCGTCCGCACCATGGGTCTGCGCATCACCAAACTCACGCCGATGCAGGGGTTCTGCGCGGAGACAGGTGGTGCAGCGACGCTCTTCGCGGCGACGTTCCTCGGCGTTCCCGTCTCGACCACGCACACCATCACCGGCGCGATCGTCGGCGTCGGTGCGGCGCGTCGTGTCTCAGCGGTGCGCTGGAATGTGGCGAGTTCGATCGTCTATGCCTGGGTGATCACGATCCCGGCCGCGGCGATCGTCGCCGCCGCGACCTGGTGGATCGTGAAGCTGCTGCATCTGAGCTTTATCTGACGCAGGTCAGGACACCAGCTTCAGCCCGGCAATGCCCGCCACGATCAACCCGATACAGGTGATCCGCGCGACGGTGGCCGGGTCGCCGAACAGGTACATGCCCAGCGCTGCGGTGCCGACCGCGCCGATGCCGGTCCACACCGCATAGGCGGTTCCCATCGGCAGTTCCTTGAGGGCGAGGGCGAGCATGCCGACGGACGCAGTCATGCTGATCAGGGTCAGGACGGAGGGGACGAGGCGGGTAAAGCCTTCGGTATATTTCAGCCCGACAGCCCAACCGACTTCGAGCAAACCCGCGATGAACAGCAACAACCAAGCCATGGAACGGCCTCCTGATGAAAGTACAGGGCCGTCCCTGCAAGCAAAGGTCTCCCTTTGCCGGATGATGATGATTTGGAGGTCGTCCTCGCAGGGGTTATATGGGACCCACGCAGCCGGATCGCAACGCGGCCGATGGTCGCCACTTCGGCCAGTTTCCCGCCCAAAATCCCTTGATTGCGCCCGTTTTCCCTGCCACAGGCACGTTTATGTCCGATATCGCCCTTTCCGCCGACTCAGCCGCGCGTTCCCCGCTTGCCAATGAGGTCGCCCGCCGCCGCACTTTCGCGATCATCTCGCATCCTGACGCCGGCAAGACCACGCTGACCGAAAAGCTGCTGCTGTTCGGCGGCGCCATCAATCTGGCGGGCCAGGTCAAGGCCAAGGGCGAGCGCCGCAACACGCGCTCCGACTGGATGAAGATCGAGCGCGACCGCGGCATCTCCGTCGTCACCTCGGTGATGACCTTCGAATTCCAGGGCCACGTCTTCAACCTGCTCGACACGCCGGGCCATGAAGACTTCTCGGAAGACACCTATCGCACGCTCACGCGGTCGACTCGGCTGTCATGGTGATCGACGCCGCCAAGGGTATCGAGGCGCGCACGCTGAAGCTGATTGAGGTCTGTCGCCTCCGCGACATCCCGATCATCACCTTCGTCAACAAGATGGACCGCGAGAGCCGCGATGTGTTCGATCTGCTCGACGAGATCGAGAAGACGCTGGCGCTCGACACCACGCCGATCAACTGGCCGGTCGGCCGCGGCCGCGATTTCATGGGCACTTATGATATCGAGACTGGTGGTATTCGTTTGCTCGAAGGAGGCGGCGCCAAGACGGGTGCGGCCGAGAAGATCGAGATTTCCGATCTCGCCGGTCGCAATCCGAATCTCGACGCCGGCGAGGTCGCCGACGAACTCGAACTGGTGAAGGAAGCCTCCAAGCCGTTCGACCTGCAGTCGTTCCGCGAAGGCCATATGACGCCGGTCTATTTCGGCAGCGCGCTGCGCAATTTCGGCGTCGGCGATCTCTTGGAAGGCCTCGGCCGTTTCGCGCCGTCGCCGCGCGCGCAGGAATCTAATTTGCGCAAGGTCGAGGCCGACGAGCCTCGGATGTCGGCCTTCGTGTTCAAGATCCAGGCGAACATGGATCCCAACCACCGAGACCGTATCGCCTTTGCGCGGCTGTGCTCCGGCAAGCTGACAAGGGGCATGAAGGCCAGACTGGTGCGCACCGGCAAGAACATGTCGCTGTCGTCGCCGCAATTCTTCTTCGCGCAGGACCGCGCCATTGCGGACGAAGCCTATGCCGGCGACGTGGTCGGCATTCCCAACCACGGCACGCTGCGTATCGGGGACACGCTGACCGACGGCGAGGATATCACCTTCATCGGCGTGCCCAGCTTCGCGCCGGAAATCGTGCGTCGTGTGCGTCTCGGCGATGCGATGAAGGCGAAGAAGCTGAAAGAGGCTTTGCAGCAGATGTCGGAAGAGGGCGTCGTGCAGGTGTTTCGCCCACGCGACGGCGCGCCGGCTTTGGTCGGCGTCGTCGGCCCGCTGCAGCTCGACGTGCTGAAGGCGCGGCTCGACGCGGAGTATCAGTTGCCGGTGAGTTTCGAAGTCTCGGAATTCTCGCTGGCGCGCTGGATCTCGTCGGACGACAAGAAGAAGCTCGAGACCTTCATGTCCAACAACAATTCCGGCGTCGCGGATGACGTCGACGGCGATCCGGTGTTCCTGGCGAAGAATGACTTCTATCTCAACTACACCAAGGAACGGGCGGAGGGGATCGTGTTCTCTGATATCAAGGACGTGAAGAAGCAGGGGTAAGGCGACGCGTTGGACGTCGGCCTTTCGTAGGCCGACGCAGCTGCCTCCCGACAGAGTCAGGACGATCCGCCGGGTCGCTCCGGCGGATCTCAACCTGCTAGCGGTACGCAATACATGAACCGCTTGAGAAGACCGTATCGCTGAATTCTTAAAGAAAGATTCCTGACCGCGAAGCGTGTCCGCAACTATCGTCAGTCAAGGCAACAGAGAACCGGCCGCTGCCCCTACATAGTTAAGTCGCGGAATGGATATGAAGTTTGTGCGGCCTTCAGGCCACAGCCTCAGGTGCCGGATTCCACGATCCTCTTGATATTCGCCAGACCCAACTCCGCTTCTTCATCGATCCGCTGAACCACTTCCGGCGTCGGCGCCTTCGGCCGCGCAGGATTACGCACAGTCCGCGTGAATTTCGTCCCGCCATCCACCACATCGCACACATACTGCACCACGATCGGGCCGGTGACGCTCATATGTGTCAGGCCGATCCAGAGCCGCGGACGTTCGCAGGCGATCACCAGCCAGTCCAGCGCGACCGGGCCCGACCGCGTCGACCAGTGTTCGTGAAACGTGTCGCCGAACCGCATCGGGCGATCCTCGCAGTCGATGTCGTGCGAGGAGGGCAGCCATTGCGGCCATGTTTTCGGATTGGTGACGTAGTCGAACACAGCTTCGGGCGCAGCCGCAATCACGATGGAGTGGCTGCGCTCGAACGGATGCGTCGGTGTCTTGGGTGTGGTCATGGCTGGCAGTTCCTCCGCGGTCTGTTCGCGCAGTTGTGAACGGTCTTGTTCTTGATGAGTGCGCAACAGCGCTGCGTATTGTGTGGAGGCTTTGTCGGGGAAGATGGGTACGTGGGTCAAGCCCGTGTATGACGTATGAGTTGGGCGGTAGACTCTCCCCACGTCTTGGCTGTGCAAAGCGCGAAGCGCGGCTTCGCGAGATCACCGGCCATCCATCTTCCCTTGTGAGCCGGGCGGCTGACAATGTATTCGCGGCCTTTGACGTCGGGCGTGACGAACCCGGTTCCCGTCATCGACTCGCATTTGAGGCATTTCCGGTCAAATTTGATAGTGTTCTCTGGCTACGAGGTACCGGTGCCCAAGCCGTGCGTCACGACGACCTGGGCCTTTTGGAAAGTTTGAGCGAGATGAATGGGGTCATCGTCAGAACTACGCTCCAACTGATCACGCCCGGAATATTGTTCGTCTTCGGGGCTGCCTTCGTCTGCGCGTGGCTCGTCGAGAAGAAGCGCAACTACCTGCTTTTGCTGGCCGGCGCGTGCGTTCTGTTTGCCCTCGGCGCGACGTCGCAGATCTTGGGTTTGCCGCCCGGCGCGGGGGCCAATGCCATCGTGTCGGGCGCGCTCTACACGTCGGCGGTTATCGCCGCCGTGGAGGGCATCCTGGTGCGTTCGGGGAAGGGGCTCGGTCCGGTCATCGATATGGCGATCCTTGCCGGCTTCGTTCTTCTGCTCGCCTATTTCTTTTATATCGATCGCAGTCTCATCGCCCGGGTCTACATCCAGAATTTCGGCTACGGCCTCCTGATGCTGATCGCAGCGGGGCGGCTCACCGCATTGGCGCGCGGGCCTTATGTCGATCGGGCTCTATTCTGGGTGCTGTTGCTGTTCGGGTTGCATTTTTTTCCGCGAACCCTGCTCACGGTCGGATTTTCCGCGCCGGTCGACAGAACCGCGTTCAGCAATTCGATGTTTTGGCAAGCACTCCAGCTTTCGCTCGCCGTGCTCGGCGCCGGCCTGGCGCTGGCCATCCTCGCCGCGGCGGTGTCCGACATGATCGACGATCTTCGTCGCGAACGCGATCTCGATCTGTTGACCGGCATCCTGAACCGGCGCGGCTTTCAAGAACGGGTATCCGCCCATCTGCGCAAACACGGACCGAGCCGTGCTGCGCTCGCTCTGTGCGACATCGACAACTTCAAGAGCATCAACGACACCCTCGGCCATGACGTCGGGGACGATGTCCTCGGAGAGGTGGGGCGCATGCTGCGCAACGCGTCGCGCAAACGCGACATCGTCGGGCGGCTGGGCGGCGAGGAATTTGCGGTGTTCCTTCCGGATACGGACGAACAGGAAGCGGTTGATTATGCCGAACGGTTGAGGATCGCGATCGAGCAGAACAGCTTTGCCGTCCCGGGTGGAGCGAGGCAGGTCACTGCGAGCTTCGGCGTGGGGACGTTGCAGCCGGGAGATAGCTGGCCGAGCCTGTACAAGCGGGTCGATGGGCGACTTTACGAAGCGAAGCGGACCGGTCGCAACCGCACGATTTCCCGCACGCTAAGCGCCTCTGCCGACGCGCCAGTCGCTGGATCCGGATACGCGCTTCCGCAGCTGCAGAGCCAGGACGGCGCCCGGCTCTGACGTCGAATTCGTTCCGCAAGGATGGGGTGAGTCATCCAGCTTTGCGTCAGACGATTCAGTTGCGATGTATTCCATGTGCCGCGCGATGCGACCGCTATGCCGGCAACGACTCGCCGGTCTGCTCGCGCACGATATAGTCGGCATACCAGTCCGGCCAGTTCTCGTCATGCTGGCCGCCGGTGCGCTTTTCGTGTTCACCATGCGCGATCGCCGCTCGCCGCAAGGCGGCTGCAAGGTCAGCAGATGAATTAAAAGTTGTGGCGCTGGCATCGACACGTCCGGGCAATCGCGCGGTGATCTCCTGAAACAGCCAGCCGTTGCCGTCCGGGTCGCTGAATGATGCGAAGGAGCGATAGCTGGCCCGTGCGGGATCCGGGCCATTCACCCGAAGCCGCCCGAACAAATAGGGTTCGTCCGGCCCGACATTGACATCTCCGGCGTGGAAGGCGTCGCTCACCTTGATGCCGCGGCCGAGCAGGTCTGCGCGGGTGGCCTCGATATCGGAGACGATCAGATACAGACCCTGCGCCGAGCCCGGCGTCGCGGCGGTCACGTTCTTGCCGAAGATGACCGAGCAATCCGAACCCGGCGGCGTGAACTGGATCACGCGATAGTCGTCGCCGACCACGAAGTCGGCGTCGAGCCTCCAGCCGAGATTTGCGTAAAAACTCTTGGCCGTGTCGACATTCGACACGGGAATGACGACGATTTCGAGCTTCATGGTGACGGACGTATCACGATGCACCTGGGGACTGCTCATGTCGGTCTCCTGAGGTTGGGGTGTGACGACGACGTGTGGTGCCGGGCTGCGCACAGGCGCAACAATGTCTGCAATCGGTCGTTCGGCCGGCGTTCCGTTTGTTGGTCTGCTCGTGCGGTTGTGACCCATCCCGATCTTGATGACGCCACACGCCCATATCATTTCAGGTGAGGGCGCATTTGCAAGGGTGTCCGAATGACACGGAACCTCACGTTACTGTTGATCGTCAGCGTACTGGTGGCATTCGCTGGCCAAGCGGAGGCGCGGCGGCTGCGCGCGGGCGATGCAGTACCTTTCTCGCACAGGCCGTGCAGCGTGCTTGATGGCGAGCCGTGCACGCCGTCCACCTGCAGCGTGTTCGATCACGGGCCGTGCATTCCCGAGATCGATTATCCGATCGGGCAAAACCTGCAGGTCACGGTGCTAAGCGTGCCGCCGGGTGATCAGCAGGCTCTCTACCGCCGGCCTGATCATGATCTCGATACGATCGGTGACCTGTTCGCCACCTTGCGGTCGTGCTGGTCGCCGCCCGCGACGGACGATGCGCGTGCAGGCATGCAGATGTCGGTGATGTTCTCGTTCAACACGGCGGGCAGGCCGATCGCGCCGCCGCGCGTAACATTCGCGAGCAAGGATGCGCCGCAGGACACGCGCGGCACCTATCTCAAGGCCATCAACGGCTCCCTCGATGCATGCCTGCCGCTGAAGCTGACCAAGGGCCTCGGCGGCGCGGTCGCCGGGCGTCCGATCATGATCCGCTATGTCGATAACCGGGAGTTGGAGAAGCAGTCCGGGAAGTAAGCTGCTTCCTAACCTCGCCCCGCATTTGCGGGGAGAGGTCGGAGTCGGCGCGTAGCGACGGCTCCGGGTGAGGGGCCTTGAATGGCGGGGGAGGACGCGGAATCTCGGGTCTGCAGTATCGAGATCCGAGGGTGCTTCTTCGTGGCTGGCTTTGTGCCATGCCCCTCACCCGAAACACGCGCTGCGCACGCGTTTCGACCTCTCCCCGCGCAGAGCGGGGAGAGGTTAAGAGAGTGAACCGCTGAGCCACCCGCCGCGACGAAGGGGAAACCACTCCGGAGGCGGCGATGTTTGGACGCAGGTTCGTATTGATTGCGACGATTGTTGGCGCTGTCGGCGCGCTCACCGGCGGCAGCGCCTTGTTGTTCTGGCCCGAGCCCGACAACTGGACCGAGGAAGCCAAGGCCTGTGTCGGCGACAAGTATGTCGGGTTCTGGCAGGACAACGGCAAGTATTCGTTCAAGATGGATTTCGAGAACAACTGCGCCCGCAAGATCGCCTGCGGCATCGACGTCACGGTAACCAACGCCAAGGGCTCGGTGAAGGACCACGGCATGGTGATCATCCCTGCACGCGGCCAAACGCCGAGCGAGGCGAGCTACAGCATTCCGACCTCGTCGTCGTCCGGCATGGCGCAAACCGCGCGAAACTGCCGGTTCGTGTGACGGTCTTTCTTATCTCGCCCCGCCTAGCGAAGCTTCGCTTCGCGCGGGGCGGGGAGAGGTTAGGAAGTCCCTCAATCGATCCTGATCTTCGCCGCCTTGATCACCTCGGCCCAGAGCGCCTTCTCGTCGGCCATGCGCTTGCGGAGCTGATCCGGCGTGGTCGGTGACGGCGTGATGAGCTGCAACTTCAGTTTCTCGATCACGGCAGGCTCGGCCAGCGTCTGCGTCACTTCGGCATTGATCGTCGCCACCACATCCTTCGATAGCCCGCCCGGGCCGACCAGCGCATTCCAGGCGTCGGACTGCACGTCGATGCCGCTCTCGGTGAGTGTCGGCACATCCGGCAGGAACGGCGAGCGCTTCGCGGTGGTGACGGCGAGGATCTTCACGGCGCCGGTGGCGAGCTGCGGCGTGACGCCGATGGCGGGGAGGCATGCGACCTGCACATCGCCGCGGATCAGCGCGGTGGTCGCCGCGGGGGACGACGGATAGGGGATGTGCACCATATTGGCGCCGGCCTTCTGCGCGATCGCTTCCATGCAGAGCTGCGACAGCGTGCCGACGCCGATCGAGCCGTAGCCGAGGCCCTTCGGATCGGCTTTGGCCTTGGCGAGGAATTCCGCGACCGTATTGACGCCGAGGCTGGTCGGCACTGCGAGCACGCTGGGGAGCTGCGTCAGCAAAGTGATCGGTGCGATGTCGGTGTCGGGATTGTAGGGCAGCTTGGCAAACAGCAGCGTGTTGATGGCGAGCGGGCCGCCGAGCGAGATGCCGATGGTCGAACCATCCGGCGTGGATTTGGCGATGGCGTCGGTGCCGATATTGCCGGAGGCGCCGGGCTTATTCTCCACCACGAAATTGGTGCCGGGATGCCGCGTCTGCAGACTGTCGGCGAGCACGCGACCCACGATGTCCGGGCTCGCGCCTGCGCCGAACGGCACGATGATGCGAACAAGCTTGGGCGGCCAGACGGGCGCCTGCGCGTGCGCTGCGAAGGGCAGCGTCGCGAACAACAGCGCTGCGAGCGCAAGGTGAAGGCGGGTAGGTGTCGTGTCGTTTCGCAGCATTGCGTGCGTCCCCTGAAAAGTGATACCCGGAAACCCTCTGACCGGCGCCAAAGGCGGCTAAAATCCGCTGGCCGGGCGGGACCATAGTGGGAATTTCAGGGCGGGCAACCCATCCGGCACGCAACCGCCCGGGCGAGAGGACTGAACATCATGGGACTGATCGTGATGATCCTCGGCCTCGTGCTGTTTCTCGGCATTCACCTGTTCATCATCAGGCGCGAGGCGCGCGCGGAGCTGATCGCACGCCTGGGCGAGAGCGTCTACAAGCTCGGCTTTGCGCTGATCTCCGCCGTCGGCCTCGCGCTGATCATCTGGGGCTTCGCGCAATATCGCGCGACCGGCTGGATCAATGTCTGGACGCCGCCGCTGGCGATGAAGCACATCACCGTCGCCCTGATGCTGCCGGCGGTGATCATGGTCACTGCGTCCTATATCCGCGGCCGCATCTACACCACGCTGAAACATCCGATGCTCGCCGGCATCAAGCTGTGGGCCGCCGCGCATCTGCTCGCCAATGGCGATCTTGGCTCGATCATCCTGTTCGGATCGTTTCTGGCCTGGGCGGTGATCGATCGCATCTCGATGAAACATCGCGCTGATGCCGGCGGTCCGCCGATCCCGGTGGGCGGTCCGATGAATGACGCGATTGCGGTTGCAGTCGGCATCGTCGCCTATATCGCTTTAGGTTTCGCTTTCCATCCGGTCGTGATCGGCGTTCCCGTGTTCGGAGCTTAAGTTCATGTCAGTTCAGTCAGCCATCAAGCGCAAGACCGCACCGGATATTCTCGCGCGCAAGAACGGCGAGCCGATCGTGATGCTCACCTCGTATCATGCGCATACGGCCTCATTGGTCGATCGCTATTGCGACGTCATCCTTGTCGGGGACTCGCTCGGCAATGTGATGCACGGTTTCGAGACCACAATCCCCGTGACGCTCGAGATGATGATCCTGCAGGGACACGCGGTGATGCGCGGCTCGAAGCAGTCGCTGGTCGTCGTCGACATGCCGTTCGGCTCCTATGAAGCCTCGAAAGAGCAGGCGTTTCATTCTGCCGCGCGCATCCTGAAAGAGACCCATTGCGGCGCCGTGAAGCTGGAAGGCGGCGCGCGCATGGCCGAGACCATCGCCTTCCTCACCGAGCGCAGCATTCCGGTGATGGCGCATATTGGTCTGACGCCGCAGTCGATCGCGGCGCTCGGTTCGTTCCGCTCGCAGGGCAAGGAAGAGGCCGAAGCGATTGCGCGCGGTGAGAACGTGCCGGGGCCAATTCAGAATGATGCGATTGCTATCGCGCAGGCCGGTGCGTTCTCGGTAGTGATCGAAGCGGTGGCTGAACCGCTCGCGCGAAAGATCACCGAGACGATTCCGATCCCGACCATCGGCATCGGCGCGAGTCCGGCTTGTGACGGTCAGGTATTGGTGCTCGAAGACATGCTCGGCCTGTCGGCGCGGGTGCCGAAATTCGTCAAGCGCTACGGCAATCTCGGACCCATGATCGAGGCGGCCATCGAGGGTTACGCAACCGATGTGCGTTCGCGCGCGTTTCCGGGGCCGGAGCATGTCTATGGCGGCAAGCCGAAGGGCTGACGCAGGTTTGACGCAAGACGAACGCAGGATTTCCGCAGGAATTTTGCGGCCCGGCCGGGGTTGAAAGAGGAGGGGCAATGCGAAGGATGTTGATGATGAAGGCCTTGAAATTCCTGAGCTTTGTCGCCGTTTTGGCGCTGCTTCCCGCGGTTTCGCGCGCGGATCCGGCCAAAAAGGAGCGCAAGCCCCATTATCGCGTCGAGGAGCCGCGCCCGATCGTCGGCCCGCTCAACGACACGCGCGGCAATGCGGCGCTGGGCGGCAACAATGCCAATTCGGCCTTCGGCGATAACAGCGCCGGGTCCAATGCCAATGGCCGCACCAGCGGCGGCGCTGGCGGCATGAACTGACGGGCCTAAAAGGCATCGGTTCGAAATTAAGCATTTCGGGATAACGCTTTGATCGCGCTGGCTTTGCCTTGCCAGCGCCATAACGCTAGGGTATCGCCGCCGCCATGCCGGAGCGTATATGCCCGGCGCCGCTCGGGGTGAGCGCGGCCCATCGGGGACAGGATACCTTTAAGTGTCTGAATTATTTAATGAAGTCGACGAAGACCTGCGTCGCGAGCAGCTCAAGAAGATCTGGGAGAAGTATTCGCTCCTGATCATCGCAGTCGCGATTCTGATCGTGGTCGGCGTCGGCGGCTGGCGTGGCTACAGCTATCTCGAGGCCAAGAAGGCCGCCGTGGCCGGTGCGGCGTTCGACCGCGCGGTCGAGCTGGCCGAGCAGAACAAGCATGCCGAGGCGGAAGCCGCCTTCACCAAGCTCGCGGCCGAGGCGCCGTCCGGCTATCGCACGCTGGCGCGCCTGCGCGCTGCTGCCGAGGCTGCTTCGCGCGACCCGCAGGCTGCCGTGAAGCTCTATGACGACATCATCGCCGACCGCACCGTTCCAGCACCCGAGCAGGATCTCGCGCGTATCCGCGCCGGCAGCCTGCTGCTGGAGACCACGCCTTATGAGGCGATGCAGACCCGCCTGGAGCCGGCGACGACCAATACCAGCACCTATCGTCATTCGGCGCGTGAACTGCTGGCGCTGTCGGCATGGAAGGCCAACAACGCCGTGGCGACGCGGCAGTGGCTGGACATGATGTCCAACGATGCGGAGACGCCGGCGAGCCTGCGCACCCGTGCCGAAGCACTGCAGGCGCTGCTGCCGCCCGCGGCGAAAAGCTGAGCAAGACAAGAGCCGAATTAAAGCTGACCTGAAGCCGATCGTTCAGATCACGAGTTGAGTGAGAAGTCGTCCATGCGCCCGATGCAACGCCTCGTTTCCGCCGCCGTCCTGATCGCGCTGTCCAGCGCGCTCGCGGGCTGCGGCAGTATGACCGGCTGGGATCCGTCCGACATGCTCGACTTCCTGGACACCAAGAAGAAGCTGCCCGGCGACCGCAAGCCGGTGTTCCCCGACGGCGTCCCCGGTCTTGAGCAGGGCGTGCCGCGCGATCTCTACAAGGAGAATGTCGAGCGCCAGCGCGCGCAGGAGGCTGCGCCCGTCGCTGCCGCCCCACTGCAGCCGCCGCCGGGCGCGCCGGAGCCGAAGGGCCGCAAGGCGAAGAGCCGTGGCTCTGTTCAGGTCGGCACCGTCCGTCAGGACGGCGCAGCGCCCGCCGATCCCGATGCCGCGCCGACAGAGGAAGGCAGCACGGCTGCCGCACCGCCTCCGCCGCAAGGCAAGAAAGTCGCCCGCCGCCGCAGCACCACCGCGCCGCCGCCGGATGAGCCGGCAGCAGCCGCGCCGGCCCAGCAGGCCACCACACCATTCCCGGCACCAGTGCCGTCGGGTAGTTTCTCGCGCTGAGTTCGCGCGCCCTCTCATTGACAGGCTGTCCGTAAAGGGCGCACGGATCACCTATGTCTTATACCATTGCCATCATCGGCCGACCCAATGTCGGCAAGTCCACGCTGTTCAACCGTCTGGTCGGGCAGAAGCTTGCGCTGGTCGATGACACCCCGGGCGTCACCCGCGACCGCCGCGAGGGCGAGGGCAAGCTTGGCGATCTCGAATTCACTTTGGTGGACACCGCCGGTCTCGATGAAGGCCCGAAGGGCTCGCTGACCGCACGCATGCAGGAACAGACCGAGACGGCGATTGCGCTGGCCGATGCGCTGTTCTTCGTCATCGATGCGCGCATGGGCTTGACGCCGAACGACCGCGCCTTCGCGGATTTCGCACGCCGCGCCAACAAGCCGGTGCTGCTGCTCGCCAACAAGAGCGAGGGCAAGCACGGCGAAGTCGGCGCGATGGAATCCTATGCCCTGGGCCTCGGTGATCCCATCCAGGTCTCCGCCGAACACGGCGAAGGCCTCGGCGAGCTCTATGACGCGCTGCGCGTGCTGATGCCGGAGCCGGTCGAAGAGCCGGAAGAATTCGACGACGACGACGTCATCATTCCCGAAGAAGAGATCGAGACGCGGCCGATCCGCGTCGCCATCGTCGGGCGCCCCAATGCCGGCAAATCGACCACCATCAACTATCTCCTCGGCGAAGAGCGCCTGCTGACCTCGCCGGAAGCCGGCACCACACGCGACAGCATTTCGGTCGAGCTCAACTACAAGGGCCGCGACTTCCGCATCTTCGATACCGCGGGTCTACGCCGCCGTTCGCGCATCGAGGAGAAGCTGGAGAAGCTCTCCGTCGCCGATACGCTGCGCGCGGTGCGTTTCGCCGAAGTCGTCGTGCTGATGATGGACTCGCAGAACAAGTTCGAGGAACAGGATCTGCGCATCGCCGATCTGGTCGAGCGTGAGGGACGCGCGCTGGTACTTGCGGTCAACAAATGGGATCTTGTCGAGAAGCAGGGCGGCCAGATTGGCGCGCTGCGCACCGATGCCGATCACTTGTTGCCGCAGATCAGGGGGGTGCCGGTCGTTGCGATCTCCGGCCTGATGGGCGAGGGCGTGGAACGGCTGATGAAGGCAATACAGGATGCCTACGCGGTCTGGAATCGCCGTATTCCCACCGCAGGCCTCAATCGCTGGTTCGAGGATGCGATCGACACGAATCCGCCGCCGTCGGTATCGGGTCGCCGGCTGAAACTGAACTACGTCACCCAGAACAAGGCACGGCCGCCAAGCTTCGTGGTGTTCTGCTCGCGCGCCGATGCGGTGCCGACGAGCTATCTGCGCTATCTCACCAATACGCTGCGCGAGGCCTTCGACCTGCCGGGCACGCCAATCCGCATCACGTTGCGCGAGAAGGCGAACCCGTTCGCGCATAAGCGCAAGCGGCCGAACTGATCAGCTAGCAAAAAAACGCCGGATCGCAGTGCACGCGATCCGGCGTTTTTATTTTGTGTCCTATCGCTCGCCGGTGAGCCCGAACGGATTGGCGTGCCTCTGCGTAGGCGGACGCTCTGATTTGCGCCACGGCAGGATCATCGACACCCGATCGCGGTAGCGGCGATAGTCGTCGCCGAACAGCTCGACCAGATCGCGCTCTTCCAGAAAGATCCCGACGAAGATGTAGGCGGTGGTGACGGCCGCAAACAACAGATGTCCGACCGTCATGAGCGGTGTCGCCCAGAAGGCGATGATGAAGCCGAGATAGATCGGGTGGCGCACGAACTTGTAGTAGAGCGGTGTGCGAAACGCCGGCGCAGATGGCTTCTGGTCAGACAGATTCTGCACCACCTGCTGCACGCCGAACAACTCGAAATGGTTGATCAGGAACGTGCTGGTGAAGACGAGGACCCATCCGAACAGGGAAAGCCCTGTCATGGCCATGGCCAGTTGTGGATTGTCGATCTGCCAGACGATCGCCGGCATCGGGCGCCACTGCCAGAATAGTAGCAACAAGCTCAGGCTCGCGAACAGCACATAGGTGCTGCGCTCGACCGAAGCCGGGACATATTGCGTCCACCACTGCTTGAACGACTTCCGCGCCATGACGCTGTGCTGGATTGCAAACAGCGACATAAGAGCGAGATTGACGAGCACAGCTTCCAGCCACGGAACCTGCGTTCCCGCGTTGATGTCTTTCGGTACCATCATTCCGTCGACGAAACCGATGGCGTAAAGGATCGTGATGAAGAAGATCGCGTAGGACGCTAGCCCGTAGATGAGTGCAATGAAGCGGGTCATGGAACTATCCTTTGCTGGTTGTCTTGTCGATTGAACCAAGCGTTTCCTTAGCCGGCCCGCCCGGGAGGACCCGCGCGCGCTTCGGGTCGCCTGCTGCGCGGCTGGCTGGGGAGGAGAGATGCCTCGGCCACGCGCTCGCCCGACGGCATGATCGGCGATAGATGAATGAGATTCGGCCGCAACTGACAGCGCGCGGGCTGATCACGGCGGATTTGTGCCGCATTGTGATCGGGCAGGCTGCCAGAGCAAGCACTCAGGGCGCCGACGGCGACGAGCACGCCAGCTGTAAGTATCCGAATGCGGAAGCTCACCATTTGTCGGATCGCGCGCATGATGGTTTCCCGGTGCAGCGTATCGATCTGCGCGCGGTGGCCGTCGAAAGCGATCGATTCATCTGCGAGATGTTGAGTCGGGTCCGGTTGGGGCGGCGACACTTGACCCGACTCAAGAGCGGTATCGACGTCTTGCATATCGCGCTGCGCATGCTTGCTACTGAAGAAGCGGTGCGGGTCGGTTCGGAGCGGACTCTCGAGGAACTCGGCCACCGCGGCGCGTGATATTCCTGCCTTGGATAGCGATCTGTCGTCGATGCTGATCAGCCGCGCAATGGCGCGCCGCATCAACAGTGCTGCAATCAAGCGGAAGCTACGATCGGCGGCTTTGGACAGCCGTTTCTTGATCATCATCGTCTCCATCGGATACAATGCGCCACATGCCGCGCATGGTTGGGGCAGCGGACGATGATCGGAGGTTCAGGACCTCACATGATCGAGACACCGCCATCATTTGCAGCGACGCCGGATATTGATCGCGGTGGGGATTTGCTCGCAGATATGCTGCGGTCGATCCGGCTCAGCGGATCGGTATTTCTGAACGCCAGCCTGACCGAGCCCTTCGGCCTCATTAGCCCGAAACATTTCGACGAACGCACTCCGATGGCGCATTTGCGCCATGTCAGCATTTTTCATTTGATCGCGGCGGGCGAATGCACCGTCGAACTCGCCAGTGGCGAGCGAGGCACCATTGCTGCGGGCGACGTTCTGCTGATGCCGTTCGCCGACACGCACAGGTTCTACAGCGGCGACGGCGCGGAGTTGTGTTCCGCGATGGAACTGGTGCGGGCCGGTCCACTATCCGGCATGTGGACGATCGAGCATGGCGGCGGAGGGCGGGAGACCCGCATGGTCTGCGGCTTCATCGAATCGTCGGAGCTGCTGCATTCCCCGGTCTTTCGGACCCTGCCGCCGATGCTCATCGATCGCGCTGGCGACGACAAGGTGAGCGCGGTTCTCGCCACGACGGTGCGCGAAATTCTCTCACTGACCGAAGACGCGACGCCCGGCAGTGAGATCATGCTCGGCCGGCTGATGGAGCTGCTATTCGTCGAGGTGCTGCGTCGCTACGCTGCGGGATTGCCACCAAGCGCGCATGGCTGGTTCGCGGCACTGAATGATCCCGTGCTCGGACGCGCTATATGGCATGTTCACGGCAATCCTGGTCATCGCTGGACGGTTGACGATCTGGCCCGCGAATGCGGCACGTCGCGCACGGTGCTCGCCGAGCGCTTCAACGAGGTGTTGGGCCAAGCTCCGATCGAATATGTGACCAGCTGGCGGATGCAGTTGGCAGCGGAGCGCATGCGAACGGGTGGCGACAGTCTTGCTGTCATCGCCAGCGATGTCGGCTACGACTCCGAGGCGGCCTTCAATCGCGCCTTCAAGCGCGTGACCGGAATAGCGCCGGGTCGCTGGCGTGACGGCGCGAAGTCGGCGAAGCCGTATCCGAGCCCCATGCGCAGAGGCTGACCTCGACACCGGCTACTCCTCGCGAAATGATCGTGCGATCTGGTCGCCGATGGGCTTGACCAGAAAAGACAGGACTGTGCGTTCGCCGGTCTGAATGAAGGCTTCCGCAGGCATCCCCGGAACCAAAGCGAGTTTGCCGAGGCGCGCCAGTTGCTGCGGCGGGATGGTGATCCGCACGATGTAATGGGAAAGCCCGGACTTCTGATCCAGCGTGAGGTCGGCGGCGATGCGGCTGACGCTGCCGTTCAGTTCGGGAGTGGTGCGCTGGTTGAAGGCCGACATGCGCAGCACGGCAGGCTGGCCGAGCCGTATCTGGTCGATATCCTGCGGGTTGATTTGTACTTCAAGTGCCAGCCTGTCGCTGTCCGGTACGATCAGCATGACGGTGTCGGCTGGCGAAATCACGCCGCCAACGGTGTGCACCGCGAGCTCATGGACCAGTCCGCTTTGCGGCGCGACAATATCGATCCGCTTGAGCTGATCTTCTGCAGTCACCTTCCGTTCGACATATTCCGCTGTCTGGCCCTCGATGTCGCGCAGGCTGCTGGCGACCTCGCTGCGGAGATCCTGGTCGATCTGAATCATCTGCAACTGTGTTTCGGAAATCTTGCCGCCGGATTGCGCCTGAGCTTCAACGAGCCGGCCGCGTTCGCCGTCGAGGTTTACCGCTTCGCGTTCCAGCGCCATCATCCGCTGAATGGGCACCAGCCCTTTCTCCCAGAGTTCGCGCACGCCTGTCAGTTCGCGTTGGATCAGGCCGATGCCGCGAATTTTCGCTTCTTCCTGAGCCACGAGGCCGCGCACTTCCTTGCCGTATTGAAGGCCGCGCTCGCGAAGCTGCGCCTTCTGGCCGAGCCGGGCGTCGCGGCGCAGTTCGAACAGTCTGCCTTCGCCTGCCATGAGCTGTGCGATCTCCGGATCGGCGGCGCGCGATCTGATTTCGTCGGGGAAGGCGATGACGCCGACCTCGTCGCGCTCGGCGCGGAGCCGGGCCCGTCGGACCGCGAATTCGTCGAGCCGTTTGGTAACGATGGCGAGATTGGCGCGCGTCTGCGTCGCGTCGAGGCGCATTACAATGTCGCCTGCAGTCACGCGCTGTCCTTCGCGGACCAGAATTTCGCCGACCACGCCGCCGGTCGGGTGCTGGACCTTCTTGACGTTGGTATCCACGACGAAGTGTCCTGCGGCGACGACTGCGCCGGCCAGATTGGTCGCCGCGGCCCATCCGCCGATGCCGCCGACCAGCACAACACCCGCCAGCGTGGCGATGCCGAGGTGGCGCAGGATCGAGTGGGAGACCGCCGAGACATTGCTATCGGGCATCGCGATCTTCCATATCGTCGTGAGGATGTGTGCTCATTCCCGACTTGTCGGCGGGATTGGCGATCACCCGCAGCGGCGCCAGAGACCGCGCGGTGGCCGCATGGCCGGTCGTCGTGCCGCTGCCGTGTGCTGCGGGGGCGGGAGCCTTCAGCGCTTTGCTGAGGACGTCCGCGCGCGGACCGAATGCCTTGGCGCGACCGCCTTCCATCACCAGGACGAGGTCGACGGCGCCGATCGCACTCGGACGATGTGCGATGACGATGGCAATGCCCTTGCGCTCGCGGATGGCGGCGATGGCGCGGATGACCGCCGCTTCGCCTTCCACGTCGAGATTGGCATTGGGCTCGTCGAGCACGACCAGGAACGGATCGCCATACAGCGCGCGTGCCAGCCCGACGCGCTGGCGCTGGCCGGCGGACAGGGCGGAGCCAGCTTCGCCGATCCGCGTCTGGTAGCCATGTTCCAGCCGCAGGATGAGATCGTGCACGCCGGCAGCTTTGGCGGCAGCGACTATGGCCTCGGAGTCCGGGTCATCTTCGAAGCGGGAGATATTCTCGGCAATGGTGCCATCGAACAGTTCGACACCCTGCGGCAAATAGCCGATATCGCCACCGAGCATCTCGCGGTCCCACTGGTCGAAGCTGGCGCCATCGATGCGCACCTTGCCGCTGGCCGGTCGCCAGGCCCCGACCAGTGCGCGTGCCAGTGTGGACTTGCCGCTGCCACTATGACCGATGATGCCAAGAGCGCTTCCGGCGGAGACGGTAAAGCTCAGCCCCGTGACGCTCGGCCGTTTCTCTCCGGGCGGCGCGATGGTCATCGCCTCGACGCGCAGATCGATATGGGCGCGTGGCAACGCCATCGCCTTGGGGGCTTCCGGCAGGCGCGTCAGCAATTCATCGAGCCGTGCCCAGCTTTGCCGCGCCATCAGGAACGGCTTCCATGTCGAGATAGCCAGATCCACGGGAGCAAGCGCGCGGCCCATCATGATCGAACTCGCCACCATCACGCCCGCGCTGGCTTCCTGCCTGATCACGAGATAGGCGCCGACGCCGAGCATGGTCGACTGCAGCAGCGCACGCAGCGCGCGGGCTACACCACCGAGGCCTCCCGCCACATCACCAGCTCGCCGATTGGCCGCCAGATAGTCCGAGTTTGTGCGATGCCAGCGCGCGGCCATCCGGCCGCCGAGGCCCATCGCGCGCACCACTTCGGCATTGCGACGGCTGGCCTCCATCAGCGCGTTGCGAAACATGCCGTGTTGCACGGTGTCGCGGGCGGGTCCCCTGGAGCTGGTATTGGTGAGAAGGGTGAGGGATACGAGGATGACGGCGCCCACGAGGGCCGTGATGCCGATCCAGAAGTGAAACACGAAGCAGATGGCGAGGTAGAATGGCATCCACGGCAGGTCGAAAAAGGCGGTCGGGCCGGGGCCGGACAGGAAGCCGCGCACATTGTCGAGATCGCGTAACGGCTGCAGGCCATCGCCCGGCAAAGGCATCTCAAGCGGCAGGCCGACAACGGCATCATGCACACGGCCGGACAACTGATGATCGAAGCGCTCGCCGATGCGCAGCAGAATGCGCGATCGAATGATGTCGAAAAGGGACTGAAAAGCGTAGAGCGTGGCCGCCAGCACACCTAGGCCGATCAACGTCGAAACGCTGCGGCTGGCCAGCACACGGTCATAGACCTGCAGCATGAACAGCGGCGCGGTCAGCGCGAGCACGTTCACGATGCCGCTGATCACGGCGATCCCCGCGATGGCGGGCTTGAGTGGCGAGATGGCCGCCGCAGCCAATGGCTGCGACGGACTTCGCTGCGAAGCTTTCACCACGACAGCTCTGCTCAGACGGTGAAGTGGCCGTCCAGGATCAGACCAAGCATGTCTGTCCCGACATAGCCATCGAGCTGGATCGAGTTGGCGCCGTCGGTGATGGTGAGCACGTTGCTATTGTCCCACCAGTTGCTGTGGTTGAAGAACAGGTCGACATAGTTCGAGATGTTGGTCACGCCCTGCAGGTCGAGGACGTCGAAATCGCCTGCGGCCGCGTGAAAATCCAGCACGACGTCATTGGCCCACCCGTCGGCGAAAACGAGCGTATCGTTGCCAAGACCGCCAGTGAAGCTGTCATTGCCACCGAAGCTCAGCATGACATCGTCGCCGGCCGTGCCGGTCTGGATGGTGCCCTGTTCGGCAAAGTAGCCGTAAAGGCCGTTCAGGCTGCCGTTCTGCGAGAGGTCGGTGATTGCGGCGTCGAAGGCCGGCGTCAGCGTTGCGCCGCTGAATCCGATCGACAGACCGGAATCCTGGACCCACAGATCGGTCGGCGCGACATAGGCCAGATTGCTGCCGAGTGTCAGGTTGGTGACCGTGCCGTCGATGACGCCCGGCGTATAGGAGAAGTCATCACCGCTCACGATGACCGACGACTTGTCGTTATCGACGCCGCCGCCGATGCGTGTGCCGGCATACCATTGGTCGGTGGTGTTCTTCACGGCGTTAAAATTTCCGGGGCCGCGATATTCGAAATTGTCGATCCAGTTGTCCAGATAAGCGGGCAGGTTGCTGCTTGCTTCGCTATAGGTGATGGTCAGTGCCATTGCCGTTCCTCAGAATTTGGGTTGTCGGGACGTCGTGATCCAGCGGCGTGTCGTGATCACTGCAGGCGATCCCGATTGGAGGGGCTGACGCGACATCAGTGTCGCGTCAGCAGGTCGCGTGGCTGCGAGTTCGCAGCGAAGCCTGTTAGACGAAGGCGATATCGCTCCAGTCCAGCGTGCCGCCGCCAGCGAAGTTCACCGTAATGGTGCTGGTCAGGCCGTTGGTCGCGTCGGCATAGGTGAGGACATTGCCGGACAGGCTGCCGCCTGCGCCCTGGAATCCTGTGGCATTGGCCCAGCCGAAACCGGAGATCTGGATCTGGTCGGCGCCGTCGAAGAAATCCGTGATGACGTCGTCGCCCCAGCCCTGCGCTGCAGTGCCGGCGGCAGTATCGTAGTAATTCGCGCTCCAGAGGAACGTATCGACCAGCACGCCTCCATTGCCGGTCAGAACGTCGTCGCCAGCGAAGCTGACGAGAACATCGTCGCCTGCGGTGCCGGTCTGGTTCGTTCCCTGTTCGGCAAAATAGTCGGTCAGACCAGCGAATGACTGACCGAAGAACGTCCCGCCATCGACCTGCCCGCCATGCGACAGCGAATAGATCGCCTGATTGAAGGTGGTGGTGACGGGCATGTAGCCACTGCTATTGGTGATGATCAGTTCCTGATCTTGCACCCACAGATCCGTGGCCGGCACATATTCAAGATTATGGCCGAGTGTGAGCGATTCCACATCGCCGTTGAATGTACCGGGCGAATAGCTGTAGTCATGGATGTTCATGATGACGGAAGGCAGGTTATTGTCGGTTCCTTCGGTATCGACACCGGCCGACCACTGATCCTGGCCGGTGAACGAGGTGGAGAACCAGCCGTTTCCATTGTAGGTGAAGTTGGCGTCATACGACGCCAGATATGTTGCGAGGTCGCTGCTTGCTGCCGTAAGCTGAAGATTGAGTGCCATTCTCGAAACCCTTCTCTGCTTGTTTTACCCGCCTTGTGGCGGGCCTCCATCCACGCCAATGGGGCGGGGAATTCCTAGAACTTGTAGTTCAGCGACACCGTCGCGGTACGGCCCGGCGCGGCGTAGAAATTGGCGCCGACCGCCGGCGCATAAGCGAGATCGGTGACGTTGTTCACCGCAAAGCGCAGCTTGGTCGCCTCGTCGAAGGCATAGGATCCGTAGATGTCGTAGACGCGGTAGCCCGGCATTTCGTAGCCACTGCGCAGCGAGCCCAGGGCAGGGACGGTCTTCGAGACGTCGACGATGCGCGTGCCCAGCGTCAGCTTCTCGTCGAACAGACGGATGCCGGCATCGAGTGTCACGCGCAGTTTCGGCTGCTCGAAGATGACAGGGGCGCCGAGGCCGCTGTTGATCGGCATGTCCCGCCCTGTCGGGCTGGTGAAACTGTCGGCGAAATCCGTGTCGATGCGCGTGACGGTGCCACCAATATAGAGGAAGCGCGCGTCGTAATTGGCCTCGACCTCGACGCCCTTCATTCGGGTGACGCCGTTGAGATTGACGTACGAGGTGTATTGTTGGGCGTTGTTCGCATTCTCGATTCGACCGAAGCTGATATAGTCGGTGATCTCACGATAGAAGCCGACGGCCTTGAAGCGGACGGTGTCGCGCTCGGTCAGGATGCCGTTGGCCAGAACATTGAATCCGGCCTCGTAGGTGTCGCCGCGTTCCGGACGCAGGAACGGGTTCGGGGCGTAGCCATTGATCTCATTTGCATCGTGGCCGCCGTTCAGGAATGATTCCATGATCGTTGGCGGCCGATAGCTCTTGGAATATTTTACGAAGGGCTGCAGCCAATCGACTGGTTGAAACGCGACCGTGAAATTCGGGAGCCAGGCCCCGCCCGATTTATCGACATCGAGATTGTACGGCCTATAAACGGTGCCAACGATGGGCACATATGTCGGTGGGACGGCTGCGCCGCAGCCGCGCGCATTGCAGATGGCCGGTCTTCCGGGATTGGTCATCCGTTGCCCGACGATCTCCTGGCTTTCGCCGTAGATCGTCGCGTTGCCCGCGACATGATACCAGTCGTAACGCACGCCGCCGATCAGGGTCACCCATTCCGCCGGCTTGAGTGTCGCGGTGCCGAAACCGCTGGCGACGTCGCGGTTTCCGCTCGGCGTGCCGCCGGTCAGCGTGCTCGAATAGTCGACACCGTTGCCGGCGACAAAACCGCGCTGCAGCGTCGTCTTGCCGGTGTCGCTGAACGCTTCCACGCCGTAATTGAGTGCCAGTGCACCGATGCCTGTCGCGAAGCGGCTGGTGTTCTCGACGCTTCCGCCTAGTGTTGAGAACACGAAATTCGATGGCCCGGTCAGTGCAAACGCGCCATCGGAAACCGTGTCGTTCTTGAGGTGGTTGTAATAGAGCTTGGCTTTCAGATCGACGATGTCATTGCCCGGATTCCAGTCGACCGCGGACGTGAACGTGTCGTTGGCGACTTGCTCGCTGGACTTCAGGATTCCGCCGCGTGCGATCGTGTCATCGTAGTTTCCGGTATTGTACCGGGAGTCGTTATGCAGCCAGCCGATCGTGATCTTCACGTCCTCGGTCGTTAGCGCCTCGGCCTTGAGGATCGTCGAGAATACCTCCTGGCCGGAGAACAGGAAGACATTGCCGTCATAGGCCTTCATGCCATCGCCGATGGTACCGTTCTGGCCGATATCGTAGGCGCCGATGTTCTTGTAGCTGACGCCGCCGAGCACCGAGAAGCGTTCCGACACGCGGACGGCTGCTGCCGTCGAGCCATCGAAATTATAGGCGTTGGTACCTGTGGTGGCATTCACCACGCCGCCATACTGATTGCCGGGCTTGATCAAATCGTCGGCGATGAAGGTGCGAAAATTGACCAGGCCGCCAAGCGCACCGGCGCTGCCGACGCCCGACGTCGTACTTTTCTCCACGTCGATCTGGCGCAGGAAAGCCGTATCGACATAGGTCCGCTGCGTCGCACCGTGGCCGCCGC
Organism: Tardiphaga sp. 37S4; assembly: GCF_021044645.1. Classification (NCBI taxonomy): domain Bacteria; kingdom Pseudomonadati; phylum Pseudomonadota; class Alphaproteobacteria; order Hyphomicrobiales; family Nitrobacteraceae; genus Tardiphaga; species Tardiphaga sp. 37S4. The sequence goes on from NZ_CP088008.1 coordinate 2,021,318, forward strand.
GCTGGAAATTCTGCCGCGCTCCGTCGATCATGGTGGCAATGCGGTCCTGGTCCTGCAGGCCGCGGATATTGACGCTGATGCCAGGGTTCTGCGCCGCCGAGCGATTGGCATAGACGCCGGCCACATTATCCAGGAGATCGCGCGCATTGCGCGTCGGGCTGCTCTCGATCGCCTCGCGGGAAATCACGCTGACGGCTGCCGGTCGCTGATAGACCCAGTCCGGCGTTCCCTGATAGCCGGAGCCAACACCATCGGTTCTGGCCGCGTCGACGACGATCGTATCGAGCTGGACGCCGTCGCCGGAGGGGACGGGACCTGCACGGCTCTGCGACGGATCGATCAGCAGCGCTGCTTTCGGGCCGGTGATGCGATACGTAATTCCGGTGCCGGCCAGGAGCTGTGCGAGCGCCTGTGCCACGGTGTAGTTGCCGTTCAACGGTTGGCTGCGGATGTCTGGCGCGAGCTGGATTGTGTAGAGAATACGCCATCCGCTGCTGGCGCCGAGATCCGCAATTGCCGTGGCAAGAGGCTTGGCGGGAATATTGAACGGGTAGGTCGTGCGGGCAGTCGCTGTTGCTTCGATACTGTCTTGGCCAAAGGCCGGTATTGTCGTGATCAACGGCAACATGCCGATCAGCCCGCTCGCCACATGGCGAGCGACGCCCCGTCTACCCCCGAACCGCATTACGCACGAACTCCGTTGTCTCGTTGTTTGCTGTGCGCCGACCCAGCGCCGCGAAGAGCTTCTGCTCTTCATCCAGTTCAACGAGTCACGAAATCAAACCCACATCAGGTCTATGGGTGTTGCGGTTTAGAATTCCGGTAAACAGCGGAGGAGTTCAGTAGATAACGGTCACCCAGGGGGTGAGATGGGCGACGTTGCCCTCGATCATGCCGGCAATGGCTGTGAGGCTTTCATCGACATTCGCAGTCGGAAACGTGCCGGAGACGAGCAGATCGCTGAAGCGGCCGCGGATGACAATGCGGCTTGATGTCTGGCGCTGCAGGGCTTCGACGACCCGATGCAGCGGGACGCGGTCGAAGACCAGGCGGCCGGATATCCATGCGAGCCTGGCGTCAATGTCTCCGGTTTCGACGGTGCCGAGCTTTCCGCCGGACACGCGCACATGCTGGTTTGCCGATAGCTTGACGGTCGCATCGCGATCCTCGCCGGCGACCGACACCAGTCCGCGCTGAACTGTCACCTCGACACCATCAGCCGTCCGGTCGATATTGAAGGCAGTCCCGAGCACGCGGATTTCGCCTGCGCCGCTGTCGACCGTGAAGGCCGTCTGGTCTGGCTTTACATCGAAAAAGGCCTGGCCACGGCGCAGAACGACCCGGCGTCGACCATCCTTGAAGTCCAGGTCCAGGGCAGTGTCGGCACCGATGTTCAGGCGGGAGCCGTCCGGCAGGTCGCGGGCCATCACCTGACCACGCGCAGTGACAATATCTGCCTGCCAGTTCTCAAGCATCGATGGATTGATGACCCAGATGACGCAGGCTGCAGCGATCGCTGCGGGCAATGCCGGCCACCATCTCATCTGGCGCCGGGCAGCGATGTTGCCGAGACGATGGTCGCGTGCAGCCAGCCGAATGGCAGGCTCCTCAAGCTGCTGCCAGATCGCCGCTGCTTCGCGATAGGCAAGTTGATGACGATGATCCTCATTGAGCCATTGCCGAAAGGACGCTTCGTCGGCCTCAGTTGTCGTCCCGTCGCGTCGGATGAGCCAGAGATCAGCGGCGGCGCACTGTGCTTTCGTTGGCCGGTCGCCAGGTTTCATCAGCAATTCCTTCGATCGATCGAAAAGGCGATGCGGGAATGCTCCTGCCGTTAGAAGCGTTCCAGCTACTCCTACCTTTACAACGAGCGACGAGAAAGAACCCACATCCATTTTAGCGGAAATCTTTGCTGGCGAGATTGAGATGATCGGCCACGGCGGCGCGGCAGTGCTGCATGGCGCGTAGCAGATGTTTTTCGACGGCACTCACGGAAATGCCGAACCGCTGTCCGATCTCCGCATTGGATTCGCCATTGACACGTCGGCGAATGAAAATTTCGCGGGTTCGGGTGGGGAGCTGCGCGAGCGCGCGATCCAGTGCAGCGACGGCTTCGCGCGCCTGCAATGCTGCGTCTTCCGATGGCTGCCCGGGGCTGAGCTGTTCAGGCAGTACGTCGGCGAGCATATGATGCCGCCGCGATGCCGTCAGGTTATGGTCGATCGCGGCGTTCCGGGCTGCAGCGTAGAGGACGCGCTTGTTGTCTTCATCCGAGCCGTTAGTCCCGGCGGCAAGCACCCGGGCGAAGACATCCTGGACGATCTCCGAAGCCACTTCACGATCGCGGACCCGGCGACGTACCAGCGTTTCGAGATGAGCGCGATGTGATGTAAAGAGCCTCGCGATCGTGCTCTTCCAGAGGGTCATGATGTCACGCGTTCGAACAAGACAGGATTCGATGCGTTGCGGTGATCATTGAGAACGGGACGATAGCTGATCGATACAGACGATATGTTATCTGTATGACGAGATCGTCGACCATGTCACCGACGGCGCTAATGTCGCTATCGGAAATCTCGCTCATCACCGGTTCCTGCAGTCAGGATATTCCTGATTGTCCGGCAGAGATAGACGGTACCATCGTTCAGCTCAAGTTATTGATGAGGACATGATATAGAACGGTTCGAAACTCGCGGACGCCTGACCAAGCGAAGTGCCGGAGCGGGATATTACGATGCTCAGGCCGCAGCCACGATGACGTGCGCCTGAATCTTGCCAGCAATCTCGCCGCTGCCATGTCTGCGCGCAATTTCAGATGCTGCGTAGTCAGTTGCAGCTTCCAGTTTTCCCGCGTCTCTGGCTTCGATTTCGGTGCGAAGAACAGTTCCCTGACAATAAGCAACGGCCGGAAGGCGCGGCGAGGATGCACGGCTTTGTTCGGCTCTCGTCTCGATCATAACATGGGAGAAACCTGCGTCCTCCAGCTCGCGACGGATCAGTGCCGTATCGTGGTAACCGTGTGGCGTGCGCGCCAGAAAGCGCGGCGGATCGTCCGGGAAAATCTTTGCGAGAGCATTCGTCACATCGTCAGCAAATACATTGTCCTCGATGCGATCCCATACATTGAATAAAAGATGTCCTCCGGGCTTCAGAACTCGCTTCGCTTCGCGGTAGGCAGATGGGCGATTAGGAAAGAACATCGCACCGAACTGACAACACACGAGATCGAAGGCCGCATTTTCAAACGGGAGCGCCAGAGCATCCGCTTGTCGCCATGTGATGCGATTGTCCGGTGCTTGTCGCGACGCGGCGTAGTCGAGCATCGGCTGGTTGAGGTCGGTGACAATATAGCTTGCGCGTGGGGATAATTTGGGCGTCAACGCGCGGGTGACAACCCCGGTGCCCGCGGCGATTTCCAGAACGGCGCCTGGCGAGAAAGACGCTGCGCGTTGTGCGAGATCTGCGGCGTAGGGCTCGAAAATCAACGGCACCATATAGCGGTCGTAGTTTTCCGGAATCGAGCCAGCGAATAACTTGTCCGTTTCCAGCATTGCTATCACCCGTCGTCCGTTTGATGGCGCGCGAGACTAGCATGCATTGTCGGCGTCGTCCCGAAGGGCGAGAGCCGGGCCAGGGCCATTGCGTTTGGCTGAACGTCAGTGATTCAAATTCCCAGACCGGAAGCGCGAACGATGCGGCTGTCCAGATGATGGACGGCTCCATTGTTCGCATGCATCAGCATGGGGCGTGCATCGTCGGGACCGGAAACAGACGATCTGGCTATAACTCTTAGCGACAGCTACTTCAGCGCATCCGAGACCAGCCTGAATTTCTGGATGCGCTTTCCGGTGTCGACTTCGGCTGTGTAGACATTGCCCTTGGCATCGACTGCCATGGCGTGAATCCAGTGGAACTGGCCGGCCTGGCGGCCATTACGGCCGAAGGTGCCGACGACCTTGCCGTCGTCGCGATTGATGACGCGGATCTCGTTGTTCTCGCCATCCGCCGTCAGCAGCCATGTCTGTTTCGGGTCGGGCCACACCGCGAGATCCCACACCGCGCCATTTCCGAGCGTGGCCTTCTCGTAGAACCACTCCTTCACGAAGCTGCCGTCCTTCTTGAACACCTGCACGCGGTTGTTGATGCGGTCGCAGACATAGACGAGGCCGTCATTGGCGAGCTTCACGCAATGCACGGGATTGCCGAATTGTTGTGCCACCGGCGCGTTCGGATCATAGGCCGCCTGCTTGTCGTCATTCGGCTTGTTGCCATAGGCACCCCAGTGCCGCTTGTAAGCGCCGGTGGTGGCATCGAACACGATGACGCGGCGGTTGCCGTAGCCGTCTGCGACATAGATCTCGTTGGCATCCTTGTCGATGGCGGTCTCGGCGGGCTTGCCGAGCTGGGTGGTGTCGTTGCTGCCCTTGCTCGGCGCGATCTTGCCAATCTGCATCACGAACTTGCCGTCAGTGGTGAATTTCAGGATTGCATTGTCGTTGTCGAGATTACCACCGACCCAGACGAAGCCTTTCTCGTCGACTTCGATGCCATGTTCGCGGCCGACCCATTCATAGCCTTCGCCAGGACCGCCCCATGAGCGCAACAGATTGCCGGCGGCATCGAACTCCAGCACCGGCGGCGCTGAGACGCAGCATTTCGAGCGCGGCGGATTGAGCGCTGCGCCTTTCTCGTCATCGGTGAGCGAGCGCGGGCGGTGGATCACCCAGACATGGCCGTCCTTGTCGGTCGTGATACCGCCGACCTGGCCGAGGATCCAGTTGTTCGGCAGCGGCTTCGGCCAGGACGCATCGACTTCGAAGCGGGGGATATCGGCGGCGCGCGCGAGGGAAAGTGTTGCGAGGGTGAATGTTGCAGCAAGCGCGACCGAACGCAGGCGTGACGCCATGACGACCTCCCTATGTGATGCGGGTTAGTCCCGCTTGGGAGGAAGTCTAGCTGGGATGGAGCGAAGTGCAATGTGCGCGGTGCGGTGGCGGTGCAGCACTCTCACTTGTCGTCACCCGGCTTGACCGAGTGACCTAGTATACACCGCGCGACCTGAGTTTACTGGATCGCCCGGTCCAAACGCGCAAGTGCGCGCCAGGCCGGGCGATGACCGTGAGAGCGTGTTGCCTACGACGGCGGATGAAAACCCATCACCTTGCCGGTCTTGTAGTCGACGAACTTCCCGGTCTCCGTCCATGACGGCAGGCAAAGCGGCACGATGGTCTCTGCAACTTGCGCCGGCGTGTCGAGCGTTTCGGGATCCTCGCCGGGCATCACGATGGCGCGCATATGCGTGCGCACCGGGCCGGGATTGAACAGGTTGACGCGGATATTGGTTGTGGCGGTCTCATTGGCCCAGACGCGCACCAGCGTTTCCAGCGCAGCCTTGGAGACGGCATAGGGGCCGCGATAGGCGGAGGCCTTGCTGGCGGTGCCGGATGTGACGAACACGGCGCGGCCCGCATCGGACTGCTGCAGCAGCGGTTCCATGCAGCGAATGAGCTGGAAGTTGGCGGTGAGGTTGGTGGCCATGGTGTCGTTCCAGGCCTTCAGCTCGATATGGCCGAGCGGCGACGAGGGGCCTGCGACGCCGGCATTGCCGACCAGAATGTCGAGCTTGCCATGGCGCTCATGCAGCGCGGCGCCGAGGCGCGACAGGCCGTCGAGATCGGTGATGTTCAGCGGCACCAGTGTGGCGCTGCCGCCCTCGGCGCGGATCGCGTCGTCGAGTTCTTCAAGGCCACCCTGGGTGCGCGCCACGGCGACGATGTGCGCGCCGGCCTTGGCCAGCGCCAGCGCAGTGGCATAGCCGATGCCGCGCGAGGCGCCGGTGACGAGGGCGATACGGGAGGCGAGGGGAAGGGTCATGGCGCGGCTCATAAATCTCAGGCGTCATCCCCGCGAAGGCGGGGATCCATACACGGGAGGGTTATGATGCGGAAAGGTGGTTGTGTCTAATCCAGAGCCAAACAAATTAGATCGTGGCTATGGATCCCCGCTTTCGCGGGGATGACACCCGATAAGACTGCGATCAGCTCGCCTCGGCCAGCAGCGAGAGCTGCCGCGGGGCATCGATCTCGCTCATGTCGGTGAGCGGGGTCGGATAGTCGCCGGTGAAGCAGTGGTCGGCGAATTTCGGATGGGCGGGATCGCGGCCGGGTTCGCCCATGGCGCGGTAGATGCCGTCGACCGAGACGAAGGCCAGCGAGTCCGCGCCGATCAGGTCGCGCATTTCTTCCAGCGTGTGCGTGGCGGCCAAAAGACCCGCGCGGTCCGGCGTGTCGATGCCGTAATAGTCGGGATGGGTGATCGGCGGCGACGCAATACGGAAGTGGACTTCCCTGGCGCCGGCGTCGCGCATCATCTTGACGATCTTCTTCGAGGTGGTGCCGCGCACCAGACTGTCGTCGATCAGCACAATGCGCTTGCCTTCGATGGCGGCACGGTTGGCCGAATGTTTCATGCGCACGCCGAGTTCGCGCACGCTCTGGGTCGGCTGGATGAAGGTGCGGCCGACATAGTGATTACGGATGATGCCGAGTTCGAACGGCACACCCGAAGCGCGGGAGTAGCCGATCGCGGCAGGCACGCCGGAGTCCGGCACCGGCACGATCACGTCGGCTTCCACATGGGTCTCGCGGGCGAGCTGTTCGCCCATCGCCTTGCGGGTGTCGTAGACCGAGCGGCCGCCGACGATCGAGTCGGGGCGCGCGAAGTAGATATATTCGAAGATGCAGGGGCGCGGCGCTTGCGGCGCGAACGGCTTGTGGCTCTGCGCGCCGTTCTCATCGAACACGATGACTTCGCCAGGCTCGATGTCGCGGATGTACTTGGCGCCGATGATGTCGAGCGCGCAGGTTTCCGAGGCGAGGATCGGCGAGCCGTCAAGTTCACCCAGCACCAGCGGGCGGATGCCGAGCGGATCGCGGGCGCCGACCAGCTTCTTGTTGGTCAGCGACACCAGCGCATAGGCGCCTTCGATGGCGCGCAGTGCTTCAATATAGCGGTCGATGAAACGGTTGCGCTTGGAATGCGCGACGAGGTGCAGGATGACCTCGGTGTCGGTGGTCGACTGCATCATCGCGCCGTTCTTCACGAGCTCGCGGCGCAGGGTTAGACCGTTGGTGAGGTTGCCGTTATGGGCCACTGCAAAACCGCCGGCATTGAGTTCGGCGAATAGCGGCTGGACGTTGCGGAGAATGGTTTCGCCCGTGGTGGAGTAGCGGGTGTGGCCGACGGCGGCGGTGCCGGGCAGGCGCTCGATCACTTCGCGGCGGGAGAAGGTGTCGCCGACGAGGCCGAGGCGACGTTCGGAATGGAAGCGCTTGCCGTCGAAGGCGACGATGCCGGCAGCTTCCTGTCCGCGATGCTGGAGGGCGTGGAGCCCGAGCGCGGTGATCGCCGCCGCATCGGGATGGCCGTAGATACCAAATACACCGCATTTTTCGCGGAGCATGTCGCCGTCGAGATCGGGATTTCGCATGGTGGTGCTCGCGTCGTCGGAAGGGCTCTGCATCGGATCCATCGCGCCTTTCAGGTGTCGCGAGAAACTAAGAACGCCTAGCGTCCCGCCGGTTTGCCATCGATCAGCTTTTTCAGGCTGTCGCGGGCAGGTTTGGAATAGCCATCCGCGGCGCCGGGCGCTGCGGGCTCGGCGTCGGTCGTATCCTCATCGGGTTTGTTTTTCTTGAACCTCTTCAAGATGGTGTTTTCAGGGTCATCCGGCAAGAGTGCCATCAGCCAATCGCCGGTTCCCTGCAGAACGACGCGCGATTTGGCACCCGTGACCCAGTCCGGACGCTGCTTGTCCGGGACCAGCCAGCTGAAGAAGAGGAAGGCGACGACCACGATCAGGAGGCCGCGAGCGAGGCCGAACAGGAAGCCGAGCGTGCGGTCCAGCGCGCCGATGCGCGAATCCAGGATCATGTCGGAGATGCGGACGGTGATGATCGAGACCACGATCAGCGTGCCGATGAACACGCCGGCCACCACCACGATGCTGGCGACGGTATCGTTGTTAAAATAAGTTTTAGCGGTCGGGAGCAGCTTCTGGAAAGCAAATAGCGTGACCAGCGCCGCTGCGCCCCAAGCCGCGATCGACAGGATCTCGCGCATGAAGCCGCGGACCATGGCCAGCAGGCCGGAGATCAGCATGACGCCGAGCAGGACAAGGTCGAGAATCGTGATCGGCATCGGCTGGTCAGGTCCGCTCGTGAATCAGAAACCGCGAATCGGCACAGGCTGCCGCTTCAGGTGACGGTGATATGGCACGTCTCGCAAGGCCGGAAAACCGCTATCGGCCGCAAGAGCACACCTGATCACACCATTGTTCCGCTTTCGGCAGAGTGCCTTAACGGAGCGTGTTGCACATCTGCGCAGTCTGTCGCGCGCGCATTCTATAGCGGTCGCGGCAGCGCAGGTCACGTCGCTGTCAGCCGTCCTGGCGCTTGAATCGCGCCGGTACGGTATTTTTCTCGGCATCTGTGCTTTTGCTGTTGTCGCGCGTGGGTTTGACGCCGCGCGCAGCGATATCGGCGACCAGCGAGGTCAGGCCGCCGATGGTATTCAGCGACAGTCCGGCATCGCCGCCGGGATCGCCGCGCGCCGATTCCGGCAGCACTGCGCGGCCGAAGCCGAGTTTTGCCGCCTCTTTCAGCCGCGCCGAGGTCTGCGCCACCGGGCGCACCGCGCCGGACAGCGAGATTTCGCCGAAATAGACCGCGTCGGTGGGCAGCGGCGCATTGCACAGCGACGAGACCAGGGCCGCGGCCGCGGCCATGTCCGCGGCGGGCTCGTTAATGCGCAATCCGCCGGCGACATTGAAATAGACGTCGTAGCCCGACAGCTTGACCCCGCAATGGGCCTCCAGCACGGCCAGCACCATGGACAGCCGGGAGGAATCCCAGCCCACGACGGCGCGGCGCGGGGTGCCGAGCGTGGTCGGAGCAACCAGAGCCTGCAGTTCCACCAGCACCGGGCGGGTGCCCTCCATGCCGGCGAAGACGGCGGTGCCCGGCGAGCCGAGATCGCGATCGGACAGGAACAGCTCGGACGGGTTGGAGACCTCGCGCAGGCCAAGCCCGGTCATCTCGAACACGCCGATCTCGTCGGTGGGGCCGAAGCGGTTCTTCACCGCGCGCAGGATGCGGAACTGCTGCGAGCCTTCGCCCTCGAAGGACATCACGGCATCGACCATATGCTCGACCACACGGGGCCCGGCGATCTGGCCGTCCTTGGTGACATGGCCGACCAGGATGATGGTGGCGCCGGATTTCTTGGCGAAGCGAATGAGCGCTTGGGCCGAAGCACGGACCTGGGTGACAGTGCCCGGCGCGGATTCCACCGTGTCGGTCCACATGGTCTGGATCGAGTCGATCACGATCAGCCGCGGCACCGTGCCTTCGGACAGCGTGGCGACGATATCCTCGACCGAGGTCTCGGACGCGAGCTGCACCGAGGCGTCTGCAAGGCCCAACCGCGACGCGCGCAGCCGCACCTGTGCCACGGCTTCTTCGCCGGAGATGTAGACCACGCGGTGGCCGGCCCGCGCCATCAGGCTGGTAGCCTGGGTCAGCAGCGTCGATTTGCCGATGCCGGGATCGCCGCCGATCAAGAGTACCGAGCCGCGCACGAAACCGCCGCCGGTGACGCGGTCGAGTTCGCCCATGCCCGAAGGAATGCGCGGCGCGTCGTTGCTCTGGCCGGTCAGGCTTTCGAGATTGAAGGTGCGCCCCTTGCGCTTGGAGCGCGCGCTGACCGGAATCGTGGTGACGCCGGTGGTGTCCTCCTCAGCCAGCGAATTCCACTCGCCGCAGGCGTCGCACTTGCCCTGCCACTTGTTATAGGCGGCACCGCAATTCTGGCAGACGAAGGAGAGGAGGTTCTTGGCCATTGGCGGAGGGAATCGCGGCTGTGGGTGTTTTTGGTTTGTTCTCTTGGTCTACGCGGTTGAACGGGGCATTTGCAAGTTTCTTCTCGAAGGGTTCGCCAGCCTTGCCGGGTGGGACGCATCGACCGGCACATGGGCAAGGTCTATTTGGTTGCCAAAATTCCGACGCGCGAGAACTGGTCGGCAATGTTAGCCTGGATCGCCTTTGCCGCGGCGATGCCGGAGGTGCAGCCTCTGCAGTGGTCCTGTTCAACTTGGCGATTGCTTACGCTCGGTAGACGCGCCGCGAGCAAAATCCAGATGCAAGCAGTGGTGAGCAATCGAGGCTGCTCGACCAACCAGCTGAGCCGCAGTCCAGCGCTTCGCGAGTCCAATTTGTTCCGCGCAGGAGCTCGCGTGGAACTGCCATGCGACGAATCCTTCATTAACCTCCGCCCGATAGCCTCACCGCAGTGACGTCAGCGTGAGGTGTGCGGTGCGTATTTTGATGATCGTGCTGGGTGCGGCGACGCTGGCGACGCCGGTACTTGCCTCTGACTACCGCGATGCGCGCTATCGCGCCGGCACCGCGCGCTATCCCATCACGATGGATACCGGCATTCGCGCGCCGCCGCCGCTTTATTATGTGGAAGCGCCGCCGCGTTATGTGCGGGATCTGAGAACGGGCGAACCGGGCCAATGGGTGGTTCGCCAACCGAGTGTGTTCGAGCAACTCTTCGGGCTGCCCCGCGACGGTTATTAGGTTGGCTGCTGAGGCCGATTGATCTCACGTCGGGCTCTGCGGTGAATCCAGGCGCAGTGCAGCTGTGTCTGCCTTGGCATCCTCATATGTTGCCGTCATCAAATCTTAAGCACGTTCATCAAGGTAAATATCAGGACCGCGTTGACCGGTGGTGGTGCTTGGCTGAGTGTCGCCCATCAGAGCGATACGAACTCATTTCAAACAAGCTCGCCACGGGGTCTCATCATGAAGAAATTGATTGCTGCTGCGATGTTCGCCACTGTCGCCGGAATGGCGATGCCCGGTGTTGCCTCGGCAGGTTGCTATAACTGCTACACACCGCCGCCGTGCCAGACCTGCTATCAGCAGCAGGTGGTGCCGCCGCAGTATCGCACGGTCGAAGAGACGGTGATGGTCGCTCCCGGTCGCACCGTCGCGCGCCGCACGCCAGCGCAGTACGAGACGGTGATGGTGCCGAAGACCGTGATGGTCGCGCCTGCGCGCGTCGATTACGAGCGCATTCCGGCGCAATACGCCACGCAGCAGCGTGTCCAGATGGTCGCTCCGGCGCAGGTCTATTACGCACCGGTGCAGCAGGGCTGCTCGACCTGCAATCGCGGCTTCAGCTTCGGCTCAAGCTACGGTTACTAAGCCGCGGATAGCTCAGATTTTCAGGACTGCGATCGGCCACCTCAGGGTGGCCGATTTGCGTTTGGGGGAGGCCACCGGTGGCGGCGGCGGTCATCTCCCTGCGGTGATGACCTCTCCGCACAACTCGCCGTCAGCAGCACCATTTCCAAATGAAACTGCGGCATCGAGGTCGAATTCGGAGAGCGGGACGGGCCGACCGAACAGAAAGCCCTGGACGAGGTCCACGCCTGCAGCCTGCAGATATTCAAATTGCTCTTCGGTCTCGACACCCTCCGCCGTCGTTGCGATGCCAAGACCATGGGCCAGCGCAAGCACCGAGGACACTACCGCTGCGCAATCGCGGCGATTGGGAGCGCCTTGTGCGAAGGATTTGTCGATCTTGATCCTGTCGAACGGGAAATTGGTCAAATAACTCGCCGTTGAATAACCAGTGCCAAAATCATCGAGCGCTATGGAGATGCCGAGATTCTTCAGCTGCCGTATCGTCCCCAGATGCGCCGTCGCGTTCTCAAGAAGAGCCGTCTCCGTAATTTCCAACTCCAGCCGTTCAGGCGAAAGACCCGTCTCCATCAGAGTATCCAGCATGACGTCGAGCAGCTTTCCCTTACTGACTTGAACCGCAGAGATGTTGACCATGATCTTGAGGTGAGCCGGCCACGACGCTGCATCCGTGCAAGCCTGGTGCAGGATCCACTCGCCAAGAGGAAGGATCAGCCCCGTCGCTTCCGCGAGCGGAATAAATTGATCGGGAGCGACGAGCCCTTTCGACGGATGCCGCCAGCGGACCAGCGCCTCGGCGCCGCGGATCTGCCGTGTCTTGGCGTCAACCACCGGCTGATAGTGCACTTCGAATTCATTTCGCGCGATCGCGTCCCGCAGTTCGTTTGCCAATATCTTCTGCGAGTGGGCAGCCTCAATCATTTCGGACTGGAACAGGCGGAAATCGTTTCGCCCGCCCGTCTTGGCGTCGTAGAGCGCGAGATCTGCTTTTCTCAACAGGTCCTCGGGATCGACGCCCTGTTCCGGAGCGAGGGCAATTCCAATGCTGATCCCGATGCTGGCCTGGTGGCCGTTGAGATCAAATGGCTGAGCAATGGCATCGATGATCCTGAGGGCAAGCACGATTGCACCCTCCTGCGGATTGGGGCCGCCGTCCTGGATGATCGCAAACTCGTCACCGCCAAGGCGGGCCACCACATCGGTTTCGCGAGTCGACGATTTCAGTCGTTGTGCGAACTCAACAAGCAAACGATCCCCAGCGGGATGTCCCAGCGTGTCGTTAACGGTCTTGAATCTATCGAGGTCGAGCATGACCACGGCAAAGCCATCGTCATGGCGGCTAAGACGCTGGCTCGCCTCCTCAAGTTTCTCGGTAAACAGTGTTCGGTTGGCAAGTCCCGTGAGCGCATCGTGACGCGCCAGGTGAACGATCTCGGCCTCTGCGCGCCGCCGTTCGGTGATGTCTTCGTGCGTTGCAACCCAACCGCCGTCCTTCATCGGCTGTCGGGTGACGAGCATCAATCGCCCATCCGCAAATTCATCGACCCTGGCCGAGCTTGAATCGGTCGAGTGCTGGCCCAATTCAGCTATCTTTTTCCTGATGGCTGGTTCGCTCGTCCCGCCCTTGAGAATGCCACGGGAGACGCGATCGGCGATGATAGCCTCATGAGGCGTCCCGACTTTCAACAAAGCCGCAGGCAACTGGTATAGTTCCGCATAACGATCATTCCAGACAACGAGCCGTTTCGCTCCGTCGAACATGCAGAGACCCTGCGACATGTTGCTCAGCGCAATGTCGAAGCGTTCGTTGGTCTGCTCCAGCTCCACGGCTTTCGTGGCCAGCAACTGCTCCCTGTGTTTTTGCGCCGTGACATCTTCATGAGTCGCCAGCCACCCTTCGGTCGGCATCAGATGGCGCGTCATCGAAATGAGGCGCCCGTCGACAAGCTCCTGGACCTCTTTCTCCAGTTTCAGTTTGGCGTCGACAAGGACATCCGCAGCCATTTCGCAATTTGTTCTCTTCGCCCGGCGATATTCAATGATTTGCCGCAGCGTAGTCCCTGGCTTCACCTGTTCCTCGTTGAGGTGATAGATTTCCGCATAGCGCGCATTTGAAAGAATGATCCTCTGCTCACCATCAAACAGCGAAAGACCCTGCGACATGTTGTTCATCGCGGCGTCGAAGCGCATGTTGATCCGCTCGAGTTCAGCAGCTTTATCAGTCAACAAGCGCTGTGCGCGTTTCTGCTCGGTGATGTCTTCATGGGTTGCGACCCATCCGCCATCCGCAATCGACCTGCGTTGAATTAAAATCACGCGACCGTCGGCAGTCATAAAAATCTGTCTTTGCTTCGTCGGAATCTCCTGAACATCCCCCTCGATGGACAAATCGTGCTTTCCGCGATCTTTGAGGGCCTGCAGCATGAGAGACAAAGGTGTTCCGGGCCTGACGAGTTCTTCCGGGAAACCGTACATCTCGCGGAAGCGGCCATTCGAAACCACCAGATTCTTGTTCGCGTCAAACAGGCAGAGCCCTAGCGACATGTTGCTCAAGGCAGCATCGAACTGCATGTTCGTTCGTTCCAGAATCCTAGTTTTCACGGCAAGACTATTCGTCTGGCGCAAAATCCTAAACGTGCCGAATAAGATGACGGCAACGATCATGGCGACGAGCGGGCCCACCATGTAAAGGTGCTGGCGCCATGGTCCCAGCACCTCACTGCGGGCGTATGTGATGACCAAGACCAGCGGCAGTCCGGGCACAGCCTTGTACCCCGCGAGGCGCGCGATGCCGTCGATAACGCCTATCGTCTCGTAGGTGCCCGCTTCCGATTTTGGCAGATATTCGGAGACGAGCGGGCTATCCGCGAAAGATTTTCCGATGGCTCCTTTTCTCGCGGGCTCTCGCGCAAGAACCCGCCCCGTGCCCGCGCGATGCAGCAACAGCACGGATCCGCCCTTGCCGACATCGATCGCGCGATAGACCTGCGTGAAATGTGTCGGGTCGAGCGGCGCAGTTACGACCCCTGCAAAGCTGCCGTCGGCGTTGCTTAACCGGCGCGACGCCGCCGTCAACCATTTGTCGGTGACAGCCGACGGATAGGGGGGCGCAATAAACAGCCGGCCATCGGCCTGATCGCGTTGAGCGGTGAAGTGCAACATGTCGGAGATATTGCTTCGCGGCGGCGTGCGATCGTAGGAATGCGCCAGAAGGTTACCGGCTGCATCTGTCCAGCCGACGGCAACGACGATCGATGAGGCCTTCTTGAGAAGACGCAAGGCGGTATTTGCGGCTTCGGGCGTTGCATACTTTCCCGAAAGGTTATCTTCGCGAATTCTCTCGGCTTCGAGCAGTGTTCGATCGATCCCCTCAAAGGTCAGCGCCGTGTGTTCGGCGAGAATCTCGGCGATGTTCAGTGCTGCCTTTCTTGCCTCAGAAAGCGCCGCATGATGGCGCGCCTGCAGATCCACCAAAAACACAACGATGATCGACGTCGCAAAGAAGACGCCGAGCACCACCAATGAAAATCCTGGCAGCCGGGCCAGTCTTCCATAGAACGCGCGCATGAAGCGTCCAGTAGTCGTTACAAATGAAACAAATGAAATTCCGGATTTCAGCGTGGATGACGAACCTTAATAATAGGTTGGAAATATTGGCTTTACTGTACGCGGCGAGGCAAAGGATTATGTTGCACTGCGCACGTTGGATATGCGGATTTGCGAGATACTAATACCTGTTGCTGGTTGATCGCATCTATGAAAATCAGTCGCATGTACTTCTAAGTAATAGATACAACTTTAAACAGCGCCAGCTTCCAACGGCCTGCCGTTTGGAAATCTCCTGTTGGCGCGTTTCGGACCCGAGGTGATGTCCTGGTTGAGCCTGCAATTCGCGGGGATAGCGGACATACTTACCGCGGCTTGTGAGTCCACTCCCTAGATCAGCGCCATGCCTGACAGCACCATGCTTGCGCCAGCCAGAAGCATGATCCCGTCCATGACCAGGCGGAACGTCTCGACGCTCAGCTTCAGTACGTAGCGCTTGGCGATGAACGCGCCGGCCATCAGCGAGGCGCCGGCGATCAGGCCTTTCACAAGCACGTCGAGATCGAGCGCGCCAAACCGCTGGAAAGTGACAGACTTGCTGAGATACAGGCCGAGCGAACTCGCGGCTTCGGTGGCGAGGAAGGCGCCCTTGGCGAGGCCGTAAAACAGAAACAGCGGCACGCTGAGTGGGCCGCTGGAGACGACGATGCCGGTCAGATAGCCAATGATCGCGCCGCCAAGTGCGAGTTGCCACAGGCTGATGGTGAAGGAGCGCCGCGCCAGCCAGTGGCGCAGCGGCACCATGGCAATGAAGAACAGTCCGATGGTGAGATCGACCACATGCGACGGCAGCACCAGCAGCGTACGTGCGCCCAGGGCTGCAGCTGGAATGCCGGTGAGCGAATAGGCGGCGGTGGCGCGCCAGTCGACCTCGCGCCACCAGGCGAGGATGCGCGACAGGTTGGCCATCACGGCGGCGACCGTCATGATCGGCACGGCTTCCTTCGGCCCGAATTGCCAGACCAGCACCGGCATCAGCATGATCGACGAGCCGGTGCCGACTATCCCGGAAATGGTGCCGGCGATAAGGCCGACCGTGCAGACGAAGATGAAGTTCAAGGCGCGACTCTCCAAGCGCGGGACGTTACAAGAGCGCTCCAGTCGTGTGGGTGCAACCGATCCGATGGGAGACGACGATGCCAGTCACAAGAATAGTCACCGGAGAATGGGCGCGGGGCCGTGAGATCGAGGTCATCGAGGCCGTGCAGTCGGCGATGCTGGCGGCGCTCAAAATTCCCGACTGGGACCGCGACGTGACGGTGGGCACCTATAGCGAAACGCAGCGCATCGTGCCGACCGGGCGCTCGCAGCATTTTACGCGGGTCGAGATCACGATGTTTGCCGGCCGCTCCATCGAGACCAAGCGAAGCCTCTATAAGACGATCGTGCAGAACCTTGGGGCGCTCGGCGTTCCGGAACTCGAGATCAAGATCGTCCTGAACGAACAGCCTTTGGAGAACTGGGGCGTGCGCGGCGGCCTGCCGGCCTCCGAGATCGAACTCAGCTTCAAGGTCGACGTCTAGGACGCAGCAGCGGGCTCCGCAGCGGCGGTGCCGTCGCCGCCCTTGTAGACCCGCATGTAGCGTCGGCCGAGGCTGGTCAGCACCTCATAGGCGATGGTGCCGTAGTGATGCGCGAGTTCGTCGACGGTGATGCCGTCGCCGATCAGCGTCGCCAGATGGCCGCGGCGGGCGGCGTTGTGGGGCAGGTCGGTGATATCCACCGCGAGCAGATCCATGGAGATGCGGCCGGCGATCTGGCAGCGCTGGCCGGCGATGATGACTTCGGCGCCGCGGGTACCATCGCTGCTGCCGGCCGCGCGGAAATAGCCATCGGCGTAGCCGGCCGCGATGATCGCAAGTCTGGTCGGACGCCGCGCCACCCAGGTGGCACCGTAGCCGACGCTGTCGCCGCGCTCGACACTGCGGGTCTGCAGGATGCGCACCTTGAGATCGACCACAGGTGCCATCGGGTTGTCGGCTTCCGGCGTCGGATTGACGCCGTAGAGCGCTGCGCCCGGACGTATCAGATCGAACTGATAGGCCGCGCCGAGATAGATGCCTGACGAATTCGCGAGGGATGCAGGCACGCCGGAGAACAGCGAGGACGCCTCGCGGAAACTGGAATATTGCCGGGCGTTCATCGGATTATGCAGTTGTTCGGCGCAGGCGAGATGGCTCATCACCAGCGTGAAGCCGTGATCGCCCGAGCCGAGGCGCGGGATCAGGCCCTGGACGTCAACCAGGCCGAGGCCGAGCCGGTTCATGCCGGTGTCGATATGCACCGCCGCGCCGCCCTTCCAGCCGGTGCGGCGGCAGAACATGTCCCATTCGGCGAGTTCGTTGAGATCGCCGATCACGGGCTGCACATTGATGGCGGCCAACGCATCGCCGGAATTCGGCGGAAAACCGTTCAGTAGATAGATTGCGGCTTCGGGCGCGGCCGCGCGGGCGGCGCGAGCTTCGTCGAAGGTCGCGACAAAGAAGGTCTTGCAGCCCGCCTTCGCCAGCGCGCGCACCACGGGGGTGATGCCGCAGCCATAGGCGTCTGCTTTCACCGCCGCGCCGCATTCGGCGGGCACGCCATGCTTTTCGAGCTTGCGCCAATTGGCGATGATGGCGTCGAGATCGATGGTCAGGATGCCGCTGGCGTCTGCGGGCAACTCCGTTTCAGTGGGAGTTGTCGGTTTCGGGTCGGAGACGCTGGTCATCGAAATATCCTGGCGCAGGGATCGCGCGATTGGATCACGCGGTCGATCTTCTGCGCCGCACAATATGCGCGCGTCAGAGACGGTTCAACCGCACGCACGTCACTCCTGCGGGGCGCGGAACTGGGCGCCACCGGCGAGATCGCTGAAGCGGGTGAACTGGCCTTCGAACTGCAGGTCGACGGTGCCTGTGGGGCCGTGACGCTGCTTGGCGATGATGACTTCGGCCTTGCCATGCGCAAGATCCATCTCGAGCTGCCATTTCTCGTGTTCGGGAGTGCCAAGTCGCGGCTCCTTGGCCTGCAGATAGTATTCCTCGCGATACACGAAGACCACCACGTCGGCGTCCTGCTCGATCGATCCGGATTCACGCAAGTCGGACAGCTGCGGATGCTTGTCTTCACGATTTTCGACCTGACGCGAGAGCTGCGACAGCGCCACTACCGGGCAGTTCAATTCCTTCGCCAGCGCCTTGAGGCTGGTGGTGATCTCGGTGACTTCCTGCACGCGGTTGTCGGAGCGCTTGCCGGAGCCCTGCAGCAGCTGGATGTAGTCCACCATGATGACGTCGAGGCCCTTTTGCCGCTTCAGGCGGCGGGCGCGGGCGGTGAGCTGCGAGATCGACAGGCCGCCGGTTTCGTCGACGTAAAGCGGCAGGTTCTGCAGCTTGATGGTGTAGTCGCGGATCTTGTCGAATTCGGCTTGGGTGATGCCGCCGCGGCGGATCGCGCTGGAGGAAATCTCGGTCTGCTCTGCGAGAATACGCGTGGCGAGCTGTTCGGCCGACATTTCGCACGAGAAGAAGCCGACGACGCCGCCATTGATGGTCTTCATGCTGCCGTCGGGCTGCACTTCGGACTGATAGGCGGCGGCGATGTTGTAGGCGATGTTGGTGGCCAGCGAGGTCTTGCCCATGCCGGGACGTCCGGCGAGCACGATCAAGTCGGAGCGCTGCAAGCCGCCCATGCGGGCGTCGAGGTCGCGCAACCCGCTGGAGATGCCCGACAGTTTGCCGTCGCGCTGATAGGCGTTGGCGGCCATGTCCAGCGCGGTGGTCATCGCCTGGGAGAAGCGCTGGAAGCCGCCGTCATAGCGGCCGGCTTCGGCCAGCTCATAGAGTCGGCGCTCGGCATCCTCGATCTGGGCGCGGGGAGCGAAGTCTACCGGCGCGTCATAGGCGACGTTGACCATGTCCTCGCCGACATTGATCAGCTGGCGGCGGATTGCCAGTTCGTAGATCGTGCGGCCATAATCCTGCGCATTGATGATGGTGGTGGCTTCGGCGGCGAGGCGGGCGAGATATTGGCCCACGGTCATGCCGCCGAGATCCGTGTCGGTCGGCAGGAAGGTCTTCAGCGTCACGGGTGTGGCGATCTTGCCGGCGCGCACGATGGCAGCGGCCGTTTCGAAGATCGTCTGGTGGATCGGCTCGAAGAAATGCTCGGCCTTGAGGAAGTCCGAGACCCGGTAGAAGGCGTCGTTATTGACCAGGATCGCGCCCAGCACGCCCTGTTCCGCCTCGATATTGTGCGGCGCCGACCGATAGGCCGGGGTGCCCGCCTCGGGGGTGAGCTTGAGAACGTTCGAATCGAATGCGGCCATGGTCTCTATTGGGTCTTCCGAATTGGGCGGATGAACGGCGTGGTCACGCGGGCGTCGGCGACTAAGCGCCTGACGGTCTCCGAGTGGAAGGACGAAGCGGCCTTATGCACGATTCACACATCAAGGCGGGGGAATTCCGGCCGGTCGCGCGCATTGCGCTTGACGCTTCCACCGCAGCAAGGGGAGGGGTCTGAATCATTGCTTAAGGAACCCGGAAAAATTGCGCCCCGCGCCTGAACCGAATGGCGATCTCTCGCACTTATAAGAGAGCCAGCCGCTGGCAGGCACGGCAGTGCCGGAACCCCGCGGGGAGCCGGGCGTTGGCTTAAAAACGAATAAGAGGCGAAGGATAGATCCATGGGCCAGCGTCACCAGCATCCCGATGCCGGAACTCAGGCTACCGGAACCGATGGTTCTGCGTGGTTGTCCACGCTGATCGACACGTTCGAGCGCACCGCGCAGCTTGAAAATGTCCCATGCGATACGAAAGCGCTCTCCGCCGCCAAAGCGCGCCTCCAGCGCCCCGCCATTTTGCGGCCACGGCCTGTCTTGCGCCGCCGGCAGGCGACGCTCCTATTCCAGCACTAAACCAGCCTATTCGCCGGCAATTTGCAGACGCGGTTGCTGGGTCCGTTCCCTGGCTCGAAGCCGATCTTCCTCCCGCCCGATATAATCCCGCGTGAACGGCACCACGTCCTGACGTTTGGTGAGCTGGATCTGGAAGTTCATCACGTTCTGCATGCGAAACGACATTTCGGACGCCGCCAGATAGAACTCCCACATCCGCGCAAAGCGCTCGTCATAGAGCCGCACGGCTTCCTCGCGTCGTGCCATGAAGCGCTCGCGCCATGCCTTGAGCGTCTCGGCATAATGCAGCCGCAGGATTTCGATGTCCGAGACCAGTAACCCGGCCCGTTCGATCGCCGGGAGAACTTCCGACAAAGCGGGGATGTAGCCGCCGGGGAAAATGTACTTGGCGACCCATGGATTGGTGATACCGGGTCCCTCAGGGCGGCCGATGGAGTGCAGCACCATGACGCCGTCCTCTGTCAGGAGTTCAGCGCATCGCTTGAAGTAGGTGTCGTAATGGTCGACGCCGACATGTTCGAACATGCCGACGGAGACGATGCGGTGGAATGGACCGGGGATGTCGCGATAGTCCTCGAGCAGGAATTTTGCGCGGTATTTGAGGTTTTTCTCGCCGGCCCGGGCATTGGCGACCTGCAGCTGTTCGGTGGACAGCGTAACGCCGGTGACATTGGCACCGGTCATCTCTGCCAGATAGAGCCCAAGCCCTCCCCAGCCGGAGCCGATGTCGAGTACGCGTTGGCCTTTTTCGATGAGCATCTTGGCCGCGAGGTGGCGCTTCTTGGCGAGCTGGGCGTCGTCCAGGGTCGCGTCCGGTCCTTCGAAATAGGCGCAGCTATATTGCTTGTCGGCATCCAGAAATAATGAGTAGAGCCGGGCGTCCAGATCGTAGTGATGGGCAACGTTGTTGCGGGAGCGCTTGCGGGGATTGAACTGCTGGGCGTGGCGCAGGACGTAGCGGAGCCACCATTGCAGCTTGGCCCAGCGGGGCGCCATGTCGGGCTGGTTCAGGGCGATGGCGAGCAGGTCGGCAATGGTGCCACGCTCCATAACGAGGAGCCCGTCCATGAATATCTCGCCGAGTGCCAGTTCGGGATCGAGAAGTAGTCGGCGTTGGGCGGCTTTGGTGACGAAGCGGGCAGAGACGGGAGGCCCGGAGCCATCACCGAAGGTAAACTGTTGGCCGGAGGCCGTGGTGAAGGTTATTGCCCCTCGGCGAATGTACTGACTCAGGAAGAATCGCAACAGACGGTCCATCGAAATCACCCCAATGATCCGATCACGCGCAAACTGAAGCAACAGCGTAACTTCCCGCCGTGCACGAGATCAACTGTCTCCCTAGCTCTTGTGTAGAAGATAGTAGCGGTGCACCGCCTGTGCCAATGCGCACGCTGCAATGCCGCTATCCCGATTGTTCCGATCACATCGTTGCGATATGTCGATGCTTCCATTCACGTCACAATCGGATACAAGGTGATCCGCGTGATTAAGCTAGCCACATCAGGAGATTGAAATGTTGAGCCGAGCGCTCAGTTTAGCGACGGTGATGCTCCTGATTAGCTTCGCGGCAGTCCCGGCACAGGCCCAAAACCTCGAAGCCGGAAAGTCACCCTCCCAGATTTTCGCGGGCGGCTGTGCCGTCTGCCATAAAAGTCCGCGCGGGCTGCTGAAGACGGTGGCACCCGGTCAGTTGCCGGCCTTCCTGCGCCAGCACTACACCACAAGTACAGATATGGCGGCGTCCATGGCCGCTTATGTCGTGTCCAACGGGGCGGCCGATCGCCGTCCTGCCGGGGATAACCTGACGCGTCAGGGCCGTGAACTCACGACCGAGCAGAAGCCGGCCCCGGCCGATGCCAAGCCCGGTGCTGCGCCGCCGTCCGAGGCTCCGCCGCCGGGACGCCGGCTACGTCCGCAGGAGGCCGCCAAGCCCGATGCCGATGTTGCACCAGCTCAGGCCGAGCCCGGCACGCGCCAGGGCCGCAATGCCCGGCGACAGGCGCGCCCGGCGACAGACAATCCCGAAGCGAAGCCCGATACGGCCAAGCCCGTAGACGCACAGTCGCCGGCTGCCGCCGAAGCAGAGCGTCCCGCGCAGAAGCAAAAGCTCGACAAGAAGGGGCGCCGTCATCAGGAAGAGCCGCCGAAGGCCGAACCTGTGAAGGACGAGCCCAAGATCGAACCCAAGACTGAGCCGAAGGCTGAACCCAAGTCTGAGCCACGGCCGGAGCCGGCCAAGACCGAGCCTGCGAAGCCCGCTGAAGAGAGCAAGCCTGAGGCGAAGCCCGAAGCCAAGCCTGAGACGCCGGCACTTCGTCCAGATCCCGTTCCGTCGGTCACGCCGGCTCCGAAGGCGCCTGAAGGGGAAAGCCGTCCGGCGCCTGCCGAGCCGGCGCCTCCTGCGCCGGCAGCCCCTGCGTCTCCGCCTGCAGCAACGCCGGCCCCGGCACCTGTGGCTCCAA
Organism: Tardiphaga sp. 37S4; assembly: GCF_021044645.1. NCBI lineage: Bacteria > Pseudomonadati > Pseudomonadota > Alphaproteobacteria > Hyphomicrobiales > Nitrobacteraceae > Tardiphaga > Tardiphaga sp. 37S4. The sequence continues at coordinate 2,043,550 of NZ_CP088008.1, forward strand.
CGCCTCCGCCAGCCGCAGCTCCGCCAGCGCCCGCGCCGACTCCTGTGGCCCCAGCCGCGCCTTCGCCGGCACCGGCCGCGCCGCCACCACCGCCTCCGGCGTCGGCTGCACCACCGGCGCCTCCGGCCTCGTCAGGCTCGCCGGTGCCGCCGATCTCGCAGTAGTAGATCAGCCGTCGTTTGAGTGAGGATACAAAAAAGCCCGGCCAATCTGGCCGGGCTTTTCTCGTTTGAGCAGAAGCTCCGAGGTGCGTGGCTTAGCCGTTGTCTTCTTCGGCATTGCCCTGTGCGTCCGGATCGAAGAACTCGCCGGCGGCGGCGAGTGCTTCGGCGGCTGCGTCCTGATCTTCCTGACGGCTCGAAATGTCTTCGCCGCGGTTGATGCGCTCGGCTTCGTCGGCCGAACGGGCAACGGTGACGCTGACGCTGACTTCGACTTCCGGATGCACGGCGATCGAGATCTTGTGCTGGCCGATGGTCTTGATCGGCGCGTCGAGCAGCACCTGGCTGCGGGCGAAGGTGACGCCATCAGCCTCGAAGGTGGCGATGATGTCGCGCACCGACACCGAACCGAACAGCTGACCGGTTTCCGACGCCTGACGGATGATGACGACGTTGCGGCCGTCGATCTTCTCGGCAACTGTGGTGGCTTCCGCCTTGGCCTTGATGTTGTTGGCTTCGAGGTCAGCCTTCATGCCGTCGTACTTGGCGCGGTTGTCGGCGGTGGCGCGCAGCGCCTTGCCACGCTTCAGCAGAAAGTTGCGGCCGTAGCCGTCCTTGACGCGGACGACTTCGCCCATCTGGCCGAGTTTGGCGACGCGTTCGAGCAAAATGACTTCCATGATCGTTCTCCTTTAAGTGTTGAGCAGGTGTTGAGTTGAGTTGGTCAGGCCACCGTCGAAGAAGGTGGCTTGCGTGCGAGAAAACGTTGGCGAAATCCGAAGAAGGCATCGGCGAGGCCGAGGCCAACCATGGTGAGGATGGGCCAGCCGAGGACGAGCACCATGGCGTAGGTCAGACCGAGCACCATCACGCGGCTTTTCATGCCCATGGTCAGCGTATGCAGCGCGGCGAAGCCGGTGAGGGCATAGGCCATCATCAGCGCCGACGTGACGATCTGTGAAAAGATGCCGACGATTCCGCCCATGAAGGACAGCGCGACGGCCAGACACAGCGCGACCATCGTCATCGGCGGCAGTGCTGCGGATTTCAGCTCGGGCCACGGCCGATTCAGCCGGCCCGATGTCACGATGATGCGGCCGGCGAGCCAGAGATTGAGCGTCAGCGTCATGATCGCGACGATGGCGGCGGCAGCCGGCGCGATCGCCACCAGGGCATTGATGACCTGTTCGGAGTCGCCAGCGCCGCCGCGCGATCCCAGGATGCGGGTCAGAGCGCGGCGCAGCGCCGAGACGATAGTGTCGCCATCGGTACCGAGCGTCAGCAGCGCGCCCATGGTCGTGAATGCGGCGAAACCCGCTGTCCACAGCAGCATACGGCCCACCGGATACCATTCGACCACGGGGGGGGTCGCGGCCGCGCCATTCACGCCCGGCACTTCTGCAGTCACTGGACGGCCGAGCAATGCGAGATGGCCAAGCCACCAGGCGGGCAGTGCCACGGTGAAGACGAAGGCGGCAAGATAGGGCATGCCGAACAGCAGGCCGAGCGAGGTGCCGGCTGCGATGCCGCCGATGGCAGCAGTCACCGGACCCCAGCCGAGAGCGGCCACCATCAAGGGTAGCGGCGCGAGATAGAACAGCAAAAGGGAAATCAACGCGCCCGAAATGATCGAGGCGAACATCAGCGCTGAGGCAGCGCCGGCGGCAAACGCGATGAGAAGACTTGCGATCATCAGCTGTCCCGCCCCCTTTGAGCGGTTAGAGGCACTTGCCCCAACCATCGGCGACCGGACGACCCGGAAGCCTTATGAGAAATAGAAGCGACCGGCGGCGCGAGGCCGCCGGCCGAAAACCGCCTTAGCGGATAACGTAGGGCAGCAGGCCGAGGAAACGCGAGCGCTTGATGGCGCGGGCGAGTTCACGCTGCTTCTTGGCGGAGACGGCCGTGATGCGGCTCGGCACGATCTTGCCGCGCTCGGAAACGTAACGCATCAGCAGCTTGGAATCCTTGTAGTCGATCTTCGGCGCGTTCGGACCCGTGAACGGGCAGGTCTTGCGACGGCGGAAAAACGGACGACGTGCACCAGCTTCAGCCATTATTCTTACTCCTCAACCGATGCTGCTTCGTCGTCGCGCGGACGACGCGGACCACGATCACCACGGAAGCCACCGCCTTCACGGTCGCCACGGAAACCGCCGCCTTCGCGGTCGCCACGGAAGCCACCGCCACGGTCGTCGCGTTCACGATCACGATCAGCCTTACGCATCATGGCGCTCGGGCCTTCCTCGTGCTCTTCGACGCGGACGGTCAGATAACGGATGACGTCTTCGCTGATACGCTCCTGGCGCTCAATCTCGGTGACCGCCGCGGACGGGGCATCGAGGTTCATCAGCACGAAGTGCGCCTTGCGATTCTTGTTCATGCGATAGGTCAGGGAGCGCACGCCCCAGTTTTCCATCTTCACGACCTTGCCGCCGAGACCTTCGACGATGCCGGTCATCTGGGTGGTGAGGTCTTCGACCTGCTGTGCGCTCGCATCCTGACGTGCGAGAAATACATGCTCATAAAGAGGCATGGCTGTCCTTTCCAAGGTTAGCGCGTTTCCCGGCGGCAAGCCCTTCGAACCCTTATGGAAAGGACTCGATATTGCTCAGAAGGCGGGAGCACGGGACGACGGACCAACTGGCCCTATCGCAACAAACCTGTGTGTGATTTTGCTGTGACCGTCCGTTCAGCTCCCGGCCGGGATCTGCGGATCGGGGCCTTATACGGATTTTCCCAGTAATGGCAAGCGAAACGGGGGCCAAATGAGCGGATTCCGGGAGCGGGCGGGAACCCGGATCGTAGTGCATCCTGGGCGCTGCGGCTTGACATTCCCCGTCGTGCCAGTGTCTTACGGCGCACGTTTGAACGAGTTTAAGCCAAAAAACATGACGGGGCGTCAATGACCGCAGCATTTACCTTTCCGGGGCAGGGGTCCCAGGCGGTCGGCATGGGCAAGGCGCTTGCGGATGCATTTCCCGCCGCCAGGGCCGTGTTCGACGAGGTCGATTCGGCTCTCAGCGAGAAGCTGACCGGCATTATCTGGGACGGCCCGGCCGAAACCCTCCAATTGACCGAAAACGCCCAGCCCGCGCTGATGGCGGTGTCGCTGGCGACCATGCGGGTGCTTGAGGCCGAAGCCGGCATCTCGCTGGCCAGGGACGCTGCTTTTGTGGCCGGCCACTCGCTCGGCGAATATTCGGCGCTGGCAGCGGCCGGAAGCCTCTCAGTCACGGATGCGGCCCGCCTGCTGCGGACCCGCGGTTTGGCCATGCAGAAGGCCGTGCCGGTGGGCGTCGGCGCCATGGCGGCGTTGCTCGGCCTCGATTACGAGACCGCCGTGTCCGTGGCTGAAGAAGCTGCGCAGGGCGAAGTCTGCCACGCCGCCAACGACAATGGCGGCGGTCAGGTGGTGGTGTCCGGCAACAAGGCTGCGGTCGAACGCGCACTGGAGATAGCCAAGACCAAGGGCGCCAAGCGTGCGATGTTGCTGCCGGTGTCGGCGCCGTTCCATTGCAGCCTGATGCAGCCCGCCGCCGACGTGATGGCGGACGCGCTGGCCAAGGTCACGATCAACAAGCCGGTGGTGCCGCTGGTGTCCAACGTGCTGGCCGCGCCGATCTCGGATCCGGATGAAATCCGCCGCCGCCTGGTCGAGCAGGTCACCGGCACCGTGCGCTGGCGCGAATGCGTATCCTATATGGCAGGCCAGGGCGTGACGCGCTTCCTTGAGGTCGGCTCCGGCAAGGTGCTGAGCGGGCTCGTCAAACGCATTGCCGAAGGCGCCGTCGGCGTCGCCGTCGGTGGACCCAATGACATTGCCGCCGCCAAGGATGCGCTCGCAGCAGCGCGTTCGGCGTAAGCGGCCAGAGGAGAAGACAAGATGTTCGATTTGACAGGCAAGACGGCGCTCGTGACCGGCGCGACTGGTGGCATCGGCGAAGCCATCGCCACGGCTTTGCATGCGCAGGGCGCGACGGTGGCACTGTCCGGAACGCGCAAGGCGGTTCTCGAAACGCTGGCTGCGAAGCTCGGCGATCGCACGCATGTGCTGCCGTGCAATCTTTCCAACGCCGCTGAGGTCGAAGAGTTGGTGCCGTCAGCCGAGAAAGCCATGGGCCAGCTCGACATCCTCGTCAGCAATGCCGGGATCACCCGCGATAATCTGTTCGTCCAGTTGAAGGACGAAGACTGGGATGACGTGATCAACGTCAATCTGACCGCGACCTTCCGCCTCGCACGCGCCGCGACCAAGTTGATGATGCGCAAGCGCTTCGGCCGCATCATTGCCATCACCTCGGTGGTCGGCGTCACCGGAAATCCCGGGCAGGGGAATTACACCGCGGCGAAAGCCGGTCTGATCGGCATGATGAAGACACTGGGTGCGGAATACGCCAAGCGCAACGTGACGGCCAATTGCATTGCACCCGGTTTCATCGCAACGCCGATGACCGATGTGCTCAATGACAAGCAGCGCGAAACGATTCTGACCAAGGTGCCGGCAGGGCGTCTCGGCTCGCCGGAAGATATTGCGGCAGCAGCGGTCTATCTGAGCTCAAATGAGGCGGCCTACGTCACCGGACAGACGATTCATGTCAATGGCGGCATGGCGATGATCTAAGCGTCGGGGGAACCCCAACGTCGTGATTTAATTGAGGTTTGGACAGTCAGCGGGCTATGTGGCCAAGCCAAATGAAGTATGGTAACCGAACCTCCAACGGTGGGGCAAAGAAGGCCATTGCAGGAATTTGAAACCCTGTATATTGGCGGGGACGAGCCTGCCGTTTTCGCGAGGCTCCGTCCGGGACGACGGGGTCAATCCAGAGACGCGCAACTGCGCAAGGTTTAACGAGTTAAACGCTCCACGATGGCTCGTATCGTCTGCGGACGGGCCCAATGTAACAAGCACGAGGTTGATATGAGCGAGATTGGCGAGCGAGTGAAGAAGATCGTGGTTGAACACCTTGGTGTTGAACCCGAGAAGGTGGTCGATGCCGCGAGCTTCATCGATGATCTCGGCGCTGACAGCCTCGACACGGTCGAGCTCGTGATGGCGTTCGAAGAAGAGTTCGGCTGCGAAATTCCGGACGATGCCGCCGAGACGATTCTGACCGTCGGCGACGCAACCAAGTTTCTCGAGAAGAACGCAAAGAGCTGACACCTTCGCGCGACACATTTTGAAGCCGGCCGGATCGCGTTTGTGCGATCCACCGGCTTCTTGCTGTGACGCGTAGGCATTGCTCAAAGGCATTGGCTCAAGGATGGGCCATGGAGGTACGACAATGAGGCGGGTGGTCGTCACAGGCCTTGGCATGGTGTCGCCACTTGGCTGCGGCGTCGAGCCGACCTGGAAGCGCATCCTCAACGGTGAGAGCGGCGCAAAGCGGATCGATACATTCGATGTATCCGATCTCACCAGCCAGATCGCCTGTGTGATTCCACGCGGCGACGGCACGGGCGGTACCTTCAATCCCGACCAGTGGATGGAGCCGAAAGACCAGCGCAAGGTCGACGACTTCATCATCTATGCGATGTGCGCTGCCAAGCAGGCGCTCGACGATGCCAACTGGCACCCCGACAATGAAGACGATCGCTGCGCCACCGGCGTGATGATTGGCTCCGGCATCGGCGGTCTGTCCGGCATTGCCGATACCGCATTGCTTCTGAAAGAGCGCGGCCCGCGCAAAGTGTCGCCGTTCTTCATTCCCGGCCGCCTAATCAATCTCGCTTCGGGATATGTCTCGATCGAGCACGGCCTTAAAGGCCCCAATCACTCCGTCGTCACCGCATGTTCGACCGGCGCACATGCGATCGGCGATGCCGGCCGTCTGATCGCGCTCGGCGACGCCGATGTCATGGTCGCCGGCGGTACAGAGTCGCCAATCAGCCGTTTGGCGATGGCCGGCTTCGCGGCAGCACGCGCGCTCTCGACCAATTTCAACGAAGCGCCGGAGAAAGCGTCGCGGCCCTACGACAAGGACCGCGATGGTTTCGTCATGGGCGAGGGTGCCGGCGTCGTGGTGCTCGAAGAGTACGAGCACGCCAAAGCGCGCGGCGCACGCATCTATGCCGAGATCATCGGCTACGGTATGTCGGGCGATGCCTATCACATCACCTCACCGACGCCCGATGGCGATGGTGCGTTCCGCAGCATGAACGCTGCGATGAAGCGCGCCGGCATTGCCGCGGCCGACATCGACTACATCAATGCGCACGGCACCTCGACGCCACTCGGCGACGAGATCGAACTCGGCGCGGTTCAGCGCCTGCTCGGCAATGCCGCGTCAAAAGTGTCGATGTCATCGACGAAGTCGTCGATCGGCCACCTGCTCGGTGCGGCTGGTGCGGTCGAGGCCATCTTCTGTGTGCTTGCGATTCGGGATAACATCGCGCCGCCGACGATCAATCTCGACAATCCGTCGGTGGAAACTGCGATCGATCTCGTCGCATTGACCCCGCGCAAGCGCGAGATCAACATTGCCTTGTCGAATTCATTCGGTTTCGGCGGTACTAATGCGTCCGTGATCCTACAGCGCGTGGCTGGTTAGAGAACCTCCACCGTTTCGCCGTATTCCGCGCTAATTCCTACACTGGGCGTATGTTATTGACGGGGATCGTGTTTGTCCCCGTCACGATTGAACCGACAGGATCAGGTACTATCGATGAGTGAGAGGCCGCCCATTTCGCCGAGGAGTCCGCGTGCCGCGCTGGAGCCGGAGCAGGTTCCGCCGCCGCCGAAGCGTTCCGATCATGTGCGTAATCCGCTCGTGGTTGCCGGTAATGCCATCATCACCATCATTATCGTCGCCATGCTCGGTGCAGGTGGCGCGTATGTCTATGGTCGTCAGGCGCTGGAAGCGCCGGGACCGCTGCAGGAAGAAAAGGTCGTCAATATCCCCGCGCGTGCGGGCAAAGGCGACATCGCCGAAGCGTTGCTGCGCGAAGGCGTGATCTCAGCCAATCGCTGGGTTTTCATCGGCGCCGTGTTTGCGTTGAAGGCCAGCTCGGAACTGAAGCCCGGCGAATATCTGTTCCAGAAGAACGCCAATCTGCGCGATGTCATCGGCACCATCGTCGAAGGCAAGGTCGTGCAACACTCCATCACGATTCCCGAGGGCCTGACCTCCGAGCAGATCGTCGCGCGTTTGACCGATAACGACATCTTCACCGGCTCGATCCGTGAAATGCCGCGTGAAGGCACGTTGTTGCCCGAGACCTACAAATTCCCCCGTGGCACGCCGCGCGACCAGGTGATCCAGCGCATGCAGCAATTGCAGAAGCGCGTGCTGGCCGAAGTCTGGGAACGCCGTAACGCCGACATTCCGGCGAAGACGCCTGAACAACTGGTGACGCTCGCCTCGATCGTCGAGAAGGAAACCGGCCGCGCCGATGAGCGCAGCCGAGTGGCCGCCGTGTTCGCCAATCGTCTGCGCCAGAAGATGAAGCTGCAGTCCGATCCGACGATCATCTATGGCATCGTCGGCGGCAAGGGCACATTGGGCCGTCCGATCAAGCGCAGCGAGATCCAGCAGCCGTCGCCCTACAATACCTATGTGGTGGAAGGCCTGCCGCCGGGCCCGATCGCCAATCCGGGCCGTGCGTCGCTCGAAGCGACCGCCAACCCGGCACGCACCCGCGACCTGTTCTTCGTTGCCGACGGCACCGGCGGTCACGCCTTTACCGAAACCTACGACGCGCACCAGAAGAACGTCAGCAAGCTGCGTGCGCTCGAGAAGGCCGTCCAGAACGACGCCGTCGAGCCGCCGGAAGAGGCTGCTGCACCCGCTGGAGCTTCTGCGGATCCTGCCGCCGCGACGGGTACAAGTCCGGTCAGGCCCGCCGGACCGGCCAAGCAGCGTGCCCGCACGACGCCTGCGCCAGCCGCGCCGGCCCGTCAGGGCGCCGCGCAATCGACGGGTACACCGCCGGTTGTCCAGCAATAGGCCGTACCACCAAGCCTGCGCTGGCTTCTGCTTCGAATTCCCCTTGGCCCGAAAAGGCCCTAACCTGAGCCGGTTCGCGCCTTGCGAATCTTACTCGTATTCTTTGGAGACGTTCCGCGATGGCGTTGTCGAGCATGACCGGCTTTGCGCGAAGCCACGGCACCAGCGGGCCTTACAGCTTCGAGTGGGAGCTGAAATCCGTCAACGCCAAGGGCTTCGACCTGCGCTTCCGGATGCCCCCGGGTTTCGACGAAGTCGAGGCGGTCGCCCGCAAGCGCGCCACTGAAGTGCTGTCGCGCGGCACGGTTTACGCGAACCTCACCGTTAAGCGCAGCAATGCGGCTTCGACCGTGCGGATCAACGAAGAGGTGCTGAATTCGGTGCTGCGTATTGCCGCCGAATTGGCCAGCAAGATCGATGCCGTCGCGCCGAGCGTCGATGGCCTGATGAATATCAAGGGCGTCATCGAAGTGGTCGAGCCCGAGGCTGACGAGGCCGAGGACAAGGCGGCGAAGGCTGCCGTGGCCGCAGCATTCGAAGAGGCCCTCACCGCGCTGGTCGCGATGCGCAAGCGTGAGGGCATGACGCTTGGTGACATCCTGTCCCAGCGTCTGAACGAGATCGAGGCATTGTCGAAGAAGGCCGAGGCGGCACCCGGCCGCAAGCCGGAAGCCATTCGTGCACGGCTTGCCGAACAGATCGCGACGTTGCTCGAGGCGTCGGATCGTTTCGATAGTGATCGGCTGAATCAGGAAGCGTTGATGATGGCGACCAAGGCCGACATCCGCGAAGAACTCGACCGCATCGCATCGCACATTTCGCAGTCGCGCGAAATGATCAAGAAGGGCGGTCCCGTGGGGCGGCGGCTGGATTTCCTGTCGCAGGAGTTCAACCGCGAGGTCAACACCTGCTGCTCGAAATCCAACGATCTGGAATTGACCAGCACCGGCCTCGAGATGAAGAACGTGGTCGAGCAATTCCGTGAACAGGTACAAAATCTGGAGTGACCATGTCCGGGGGCAGCCGAAATTCTCAAGAAGCTGGCTTTGACGGAGTCGAACGGCGTGGGCTGATGTTCGTGCTGTCATCGCCATCCGGTGCTGGCAAGACGACGCTGACGCGCCTGCTGATCGACCGGATGCCGGGGCTGCAACTGTCGGTCTCGGCCACGACGCGCCCGATGCGGCCTGGCGAGGTTGACGGCAAGGACTACATCTTCGTCGACAAGCCGCGCTTCGAGAAGATGGCCAAGGGCAATGAACTGCTCGAATGGGCCACGGTGTTCGATAACCGCTACGGCACGCCGCGTGCGCCGGTGGAAGCCGCGCTCTCAGCCGGTAATGACGTGCTGTTCGATATCGACTGGCAGGGTACGCAGCAACTGCGCGAGAAGGCGCGGGCCGACGTCGTCAGCGTCTTCATTCTGCCGCCCTCGGCCGCCGACCTCGAAAAGCGTCTTCATACCCGCGCGCAGGATTCCGACGAAGTGATCCGCGGACGCATGAGCCGTGCCAGCCACGAGATGAGCCACTGGGCCGAATACGACTACATTGTCATCAACCACAATGTGGAAGAGGCCTATAGCGAGGTGCAGTCGATCCTGAAGGCCGAGCGCCTGAAGCGCGAACGCCGCACCGGCCTGACATCTTTCGTGCGCGGATTGCAGCAAGAACTCGAAGGCTAATACCATGCAGGCATTGTTCTGGAATGAGCGCACGCAGCAGCTCAGCGATGGTGCACGGGTATTCGATCCGCTGGCGTTGAATTGGCACGACGATAGTGCCGCGCAGGGCGGCGAAGCGGTGACCGCTTCCGAAGCACTGCTGCGGCTTGCAGCAACGCGCAAGCTGCGCCGTGTGCCGATCGGCATCATCGGGCCGCGAGACGCGACACAGGCGCAACGCGATCTCGCTGAACAGATGGGCGCAGCATTGGCCCGCCATGGTCTGCAACTGCTGTGCGGCGGCAAGAACGGCGTGATGGAAGCGGCGTGCAAGGGCCATGCACAGGAGGGCGGCATGCCTGTTGGTCTGCTGCCCGATGAGGAATGGCACGCAGCCAATCCCTATGTTGCGATCCCCATCGCAACGGGCATCGGCCCCGCACGGAATGCCATTATCGCGCGCGCATGTCTCGTGCTGGTCGCGATTGGCGGAGGTGTCGGGACACTCTCGGAGATGGCGCTGGGACTACAGTTCAATCGTCTGGTGCTGGCGATGGCCGATGCGCCAGAGGTGAATACGGTCGAGCGCGTCGCTGATGTCGATGGCGTCATCGCTCGCATCGCAGCACGCCTTCTCGCAAATGCATAACTTTGCCGCTCTGTCATAAAACTGATATGCCGCCGTTATACTGAGGCGCAGACTTCAGCATCACATTTGACAGGGGACATGGCTCGTGCCGTTCGTCGCGATCGCCTATCTGATTTTTCTCGCGGCGCCAGTCCTGTTGTTGTTCGTCGGCTCTTTTGGAGAAGTCTGGAGCGGCACGCTGCTGCCGTCGGGTTTCACCTGGCGCTGGTATCAGGAAGTCGCCGGCGATCCCAGCTTTCGCCGCGCTTTCACCACCAGCCTGAAGATCGTCGCGACCACCTGCATCCTCAATATCCTGATTGGACTTCCGCTCGCTTACGCCATTCATGCCGGCGCGCGGGGTGGTGTGCGGCTTGCGGCGCGGATCGTCACGCTGATGCCGATTGCCGTGCCCGAACTGGTTCTCGCTTTCGGCTTCATCCTCGTCTTCTCGTCGGATGCATTGCCGTGGCTTGGCAGTTTTTGGCTACTGGCGGCGGGGCACCTCGTATTGACGCTGCCCTATACGGTGACGGCTCTTGTTGCCGATATGGATCAGCTCGGGCTCGCCGAATATGAGCACGCAGCCGCAACGCTCGGCGCATCGTTTCCGGCACGTATGTGGGACGTCACACTGCCGCAGCTGCATACGAGTCTGCTGTCCTGCATGCTGACAGTGGCAGCGCTGTCGATCGGCGAATTTCAATTGTCCAACCTGGTCTCGGGCTTTCTGTCGCGGACCTATCCTGTGGTGCTGTTGCAGGCGTTCTATGGCGCGACGGGCTTTGCCTGCGCGGCCACCGTCGTATTGCTTGGGCTTGCGATGATCGCATCGCTGACCAGCGGGCTGACGGCGCGGGTCACCGGCCGGCGTAAAGTGGGGGCAGGCGCGTGACGCTGCGATACGATCAAGTGAGCTACAGCTATCCCGGCACGAGCACTGGTGTGTTCGACATTGCCCTGGAGATCGGCCGCGGCGAATTGCTGGCGATCATCGGCGCGTCGGGGTCGGGCAAGTCGACGATTTTGAAATTGCTGGCGGGCTTCCTCAAGCCTGACTCCGGGCGCATCCTGATCGATGGCAAGGACGTCGGCGCGTCACTGCCCGAGGCGCGTCGTCTGGGTGTCGTGTTTCAGAACTATGCGTTGTTCCCGCATATGCGGCTTTGGGAAAACATCGCCTATCCGCTGAAGGTGCGCGGTATCGCCAAACAGGATCGGCGCGCGCGTGCCATCGAGATGCTCGGACGTGTCGGCATGGGCAAGCGCGCGGAAGACTATCCAGCAGAATTGTCCGGCGGCCAGCAGCAGCGCGTCGCGCTGGCCCGTGCGCTGGTGTTCGAGCCGCAAGGCCTGCTGCTCGACGAGCCGCTGTCGGCGCTCGATGCGGGATTGCGACTGGAAATGCGCGACGAAATTCTGCGCGTGCAGCGTCAGGCCGGCATTGCGACGCTGCTTGTGACGCATGATCAGGAAGAGGCGCTGTCGATTGCCGACAAGGTCGTGATGATGCGGGACGGCCGCATCGTGCAGATCGGCACGCCGCGCGAATTATACGAGACACCGGCCGATGCCAGTGTCGCGGCCTTTGTCGGTCAATCCAACCTGTGGTCCGGCAGCGTCTCGGGCGACGGCATGGTGACAACGCCGATTGGCGCGCTGGCCTGCGACACGCAGGGCAAGAGCGTTGGCGTGAAGGTCACTGTGTTCGTGCGTCCTGAACGGGTCGAGCCGATCACAGGACCCGTCGATACGAGCAATCCATGTTGCTTCGCCGGCTCCATGTCCGCCGACCGTTACCTCGGTCCCGTCAGGCGGATCGATATGGCCGTCGCCGGCGGGGCCATCCGTCTCGAAACCCATCTGCGCGGGCCGATCACCGGCGTGACCATTCCGCACGATGCCATCCGCCTTCTTCCCCCGACCTCATAAAGGAGATCGACATGAACCGACGCAAATTTCTGAGCGGCGTTGCCGCAGCTTCCCTCGCCATCAGCATCAGCCCGGCCGCATGGGCCTTCGAAGGCGCCGAACTCTATGCCGGCGAGAAGACGCTGTACGAAGCCGCGCGCAAGGAGGGCCTCGTCGTGTCGTTCGATACCGGGCCGACCTGGGCCAACTGGGCCAACCAGTTCAAGGCCTTCCAGAAACGCTATCCCGGCGTCGAGATGGTCTATAATGACCTCGGTTCGGCCGCGACCGTCGTTGCCCTCGACAAGGCGCGCAATCGTCCGCAGGCCGATACGGCCTATTACTTTGCAGCGTCCGCTCTGGACGCAGCAAAGGCCGGCGTCGTCGATGGCTTCAAGCCGGTGAATTTCGACAAGCTCGCCGATCCGCTGCGCGAGGCCGAAGGCCGCTGGTTCACCATCCACACGCTGAGCGTGGCGTTTCTCGTCAACACCAAGCTGGTCAAGACCGTGCCGCAGAGCTGGGCTGATCTTCTGAAGGCGGAATACAAGAACGCCATTGTGTATCAGGACCCGCGCTCGACGGGGCAGGGCCAGGTGGTGGCCTTCGCCGCGGCTTTCGGCAATGGCGGCAGCATGGACAATGTCGCGCCGGGTATCGACTATCTGGGCAAGCTGACCAAGGCCGGCAATGTGTTGCGCACCGTCGGCACCACGCCTTACGCGCAGTTCCTGAAGGGCGAGATCCCGATCTGGATCGGCTACGAGAACGATGGTTTGAAGGCCAAGTTCACCGATGGTCTCGGCGACGGCGTGTCTGTCGTCATTCCGAAGGAGGCTTCAGCCGCCGCGCCTTACGCGATCTCGCTGGTGAAGAACGGCCCAAACCCGAATGCCGGCAAGCTCTGGCTGAACTTCATCATGAGCGATGAAGGCCAGAAGATCTTCGCCGAGGGTTATGTGCGTCCGGCGGTGCCCGGTGTCAGCCTGCCGCCGAGCGTTGCCGACAAGATGCCGGCCGCGCCGCAGGTGCAGGCGATGGATATCGCCAAGGCCACCGCGAAGAAGGCCGAGATCGACGCCGGCTGGGCCAAAGCCGTCCTCGGCCAGTAAGCCGAACTCACCAAAGCGATCTCCGCGATAGCGCGGGGATCGCGTTTTCGTCATTACGGAATAAAGATCACGATGAGCGCGCGCGTTCCGACATCCATGCTCGCTGCCTTTGCCGTTCCCGGCAGCGTGGTGCTGGGACTGTTCTTTCTCATCCCGGTTTGTGCGGTGCTTGTCGGCGCCTTTGCGGATGGCGGGAGCGCCTTCGGCCGTCTGGCAAACGATCCGGTGTTCTGGAACGGTCTGCGCGGCACGATGGTGCTGGGCACGGTCGCGCCGTTGTTCTCGCTCGTCGTCGGCTTCTGCGTGGCGCTTGCATTGGCGCGCTTCGCGCCGGGTTTGAGGACCGCGGCGCTGATCGCGATCTCGCTGCCGCTGACATTTTCGGGGCTGATCGTCGCTTACGGTTTCATTCTTCTGCTCGGCCGCGCTGGCTTCGTGACGCTGTTGCTCGCCAAACTGGGCTTCGATCCCGCTGTCATCGGTGGCTTCATCTTTTCACCGGTGGGGCTCGGGCTGGCCTATTCCTATTATCTCGTGCCACGCGTCGTGTTGATCGTGCTGCCGGCGATCAGCAATTTCGATCGCAACCAGATGCTGGCCTCGCGCTCGCTCGGTGCAGGGAGCTTCCGCACGCTGACTGAAGTGATGCTGCCGCAGATATTGCCGAGCCTGATCGCCGCCTATTGCCTGACGGCCGCAGTTGCCGTCGGCGCCTATGGTACGGCGCTGGCGCTCGCCGGCACGCAGGTGAATATCCTGCCGCTGGTGCTCTACAGCAAAATCTCGGAGACGGGGACCGATCTGCCGGCCGCATCCGCAGCATCCATCGTGCTGGTGGCGATCTGCGCCGTCGTGGTGTCCATCGGCGAAGCGATGCGTCCGCAGCGCAAGTCGTAGACGCTGCCGCCGATCATTGCTTGCTGGCCGTCCAGCGACCGGTGCAGCCATTCGACATTTGCATCGAGCCGCCACCACTGCGGCCGGACAGGCGGCCGGTCATGATCGCGCTCACACTGCCGCTGCTGCCGACCCCTTGCAATACGCCGCTTGGACTGATGTTACCGCCCCCGCCGACGCTCCCACCGGAGATCGTCAATGTGCTGCTGGCGGTGCGGCCCGTGCACACCGTCGCCTGACCGGTGAAAGCGATCAGCCACGTGCCGTCGAATCTGGCGGCGCTACCGCCCTCACTAGCGCCGCGGCGGGCTGGAGCTGCACGCTGCTCGGATCGCGGCGGGCGTGCTGGCTTGGCGGCACGCGGCTCGGAAGACGAGCCGGACAGCGTCTTGTTGTCATTGCCGAGGCTGCCGCCGGTCGCGCCCTGACTCCATGCGTCGCTGCCGCCGAGTGCGATGATGAGCAGACAGGGGAGGATGATCTGCTGGATTGTCATGGGCGCTTACTGCTTGCTTGCGACCCAGCGGCCCGAGCATCCATCGGATCGCTGGAAAACTCCCGAGCCGGTACGGCCGGAGAGGCGACCCTGGCTGGTGACGCGGATACCGCTGTAGTTTCCGCTTCCGCGCACTGTCCCGTTGGCGCTGACCGGGGCGCTGCCGTCTTTGCCGATCATCCTTCCGTTGGCCACGACGAAGTTTTCCGTGAATGTGTCGGAACAGCCGGAGGTGCCTACGCTCGATATGGACCAGGCGCCGTCGAAATTTCCGCCGCCTCCCGCGCCCTCGCCATGGTTGCGCGACGTGGTTTGACGGCGCGGCGCGCGGCGTTCGGAGCTTTCGCGTTGGGCAGGCGCCGCCGATCGGGATTCGGGGGAGGAGCCCGACAGCGTCTTGCTGTCGTTGCCAAGGCTGCCGCCGGTTGCGCCTTGCGCGAAAGCCGCGCTCCCCGAGAGAAACAATACGGCCGTGCAAGTCATCAATCCGGATCGAAAAGACATCGCAATCAGCTTTCAAAATAGAGGTGTTTACAATTTCGCGTCAGGCCCCATCGTGGCGTTGGCGCAGATGGCGCCGACAATCGGACATGATTTTCCTGTTTTGGTGCATTGATCGATGGCCGCATCGCGCGCCTGTGCAAGCGTGGGCCGCGCGACAAGCGACCAGTTGCCGCCGAGAGCTGCGAATGCACCGCAATTGGCTCCGTAAAACGACAGTTCGAGCGGGCAGGGAGCCGTGCCGCATTGGGCGCGTGCCTTGGTCACGGCTGACTTGCGGGACGGTTGATCCCACGACATGCCCCATTTCTTGTTCTTGATGTCGTAGACGATCGAGCCCCATTGTTTCTGGTCGCTCGCGCTGCGCAAACGCTGCAGCAGGCCCTCGGTCGCCTCTCCCGTTGGTGGCATGCCGCCCTTGATCTGGAAATCGCGGATCGCAACCGCGATGCCATTCTTGCTGTTCAGCGGTTCGGGATCGAAATTCAGCTCATAAAGCCGGTCGCTGATTTCCGTAAGCTTGATTGGATCGGTGATCGGCAATTTGTCGAAGTCGATCCGCGGTGCATCGGGCAGGCGTGCTTCCTGCACGGGCTTCTGCGGCACGACGAGCGGCACGGTGGCGGTTGGTGCCACGAAGTAGAACGTGCCGTCGATCGGCGACGACGATACCCATGGCTGTTGCGAGCCGCCGGTGGCGCGCTTCACCGCAAGGCCGACCTGATTGAAGGTCTGGAAAATATCAAGCCCAGCCTGACGCACGGTACTCGCCAATGCCTTGGTATAGGGGCTGTTACCATCGCTGCCGTCCTGCGCCACGCTGCCGGGCTGGGTCGCATAGGAGATCAGGGTGCCTTCCGGTGCGCGCATCTGGGCGAGGCCGCCATCGGAAGCCCGCAAGCCGCGCGCGCCGAACGGATTGTTCCGGCAGGCATCGAGAATGACCATGTTGAGGCGCGTGCCGGAGCCCTGCATCTGGCGCAGCACCAGATTAATATCGACCATCTGGAAATCGACATCCGCCTCGCGGGTCGGATTGGCGTTCACCGGCACGAGGTAATTGGAGCCGCTGACCTGCACGCCGTGGCCCGCGTAATAGAACAGGGCGACGTCAGCGCCCTGAACCTGCCGCCCGAAATTCTGCACGGCGAGATCAAGTGCGCTTTTGTCCAGGTCCAATTGCGCAGTGCCGCCGATCAGCGTGAAGCCGAGACCGCTCAGCGTCTCCGCCATCAGCTTCGCGTCGTTCTTCGGGTTATCGAGGCGGGTGATGTTCTGGTAGCCGGAGTTGCCGACCACAAGCGCAATGCGCTTCTCGGCCAATGCAGCGCTGATCGAGAGCAGCAAAGTCAGGGCCATCAGCGCGGCAATTCGCGCAAGCGACCTGACCGGTTGGACGAAATGGTCCATGAATCCCATCCTGCAATGGGACATATCCTAGTCCGGATCGCATGAAGCGCAATCCGGGCCAGAGCCTGAGTGCAGTCTAATTCAGTTGGTCAGCATGATCCGGCCGACGACCTTGCCGGCGCGCAATTCATCGATCCATTTCTGCGCATCGCCCATCGGCTCCGCCTTCATCGGCGTCGGCTTGAGCTTGCCGGCGCGGGCCAGAGCCATCAGCTCTTTGGCTTCCTCAAGCGTGCCGACCATGAAGCCCTCGATGGTCATGCGCTTATAGATCCATTGCACCGTGGGCAGGCTGAACTCGCCGCCCATCAGGCCGGACACCACGATCTTGCCACCCCGCGCCACCGTGGCCACCGCAAAGTTCATGGACTTGTCATTACCAGCAAAGTCGACCACGCCATCGAAGCCGCCATCGTTCTCCTTGACCATGCGCCTGGCGACATCGGGCTCGGAAGGGTCATAGGCGAAGGCTGCACCGTTCTTCAGCGCGGCTTCACGTGCCGCCGGATTGAGATCGGCCACCGAGATCGGTTGCTTGAACATCGCCTGCGCCAGCGCGAGGCCCGCCATGCCGACGCCGCCGAGACCCACCAGCAGCAGGTTGCGTTGCCGCGGACGATCGACGAGACGTTTGAGTGCGCCGTAAGCGGTGATGCCCGAGCACATCAGCGTCGCGGCCATGTTGATCGGCAGCGGATCATAATCGAGCAGATACTTCTCGTCCGGCACGAGGACATGCGTCGCGAAACCGCCGTCGAGTGACACGCCGAGGAATCGGTTCTTGGCACAGAGGTTCTCGTCGCCAGCAAGACAGTCGCGGCATTTGCCGCAGCCGATCCACGGGAAGACGGCCTTCTTCTTGCCGATCAGCGATTGATCGCCATCGGAACCGACCTCATCGACGATGCCAGCGATCTCGTGGCCGAGCGTAAAGGGAAGCGTCATGCCGCGGGTGGTGTCGAGCTTCTTGCCGCCGCCGAGATCCGCATAGCCGTCCTGGATGTGCAGGTCGGAATGACAGAGTCCGCAGCACTCGATGCGGACCAGCACTTCCTTGCCCTGCGGCTTCGGTGTGTCGACGATGGTTTCGCAGAGCGGAGCGTCGAATTTCACCAGAGACTGGCGTTTCATAAGAGCCATTTTTGTTTTCCCTAGACTTCGTTGCATCCTAGCAATCACAGGATGGGGGCGAGTTCAAGGGTGCGAAAGAGCGCCAGGTTCGCACCTGCGCCACACGTGCAGAAGGTCATGCCGTGCGCGTGCGGGCCCGTGCTGCTCGGCGGATACTGAGCCGTCTGAGGCGCGACCAGTCCGGGGAGATCTGTTCCGGCGTGGGTTCGACCAACACCTGGAGCAGCCGCGCATAGTCGAGGACCAATCCGGGTGTCCAGGCCATTGCTTCGGCGCGCTGCCGCAAGACGCCCGCGACCCATAATTCGGGCGTGACCGCCGCCCGGAAAAATGCGCGCCACGGTCGCTCGGTGCGTCCGAGTACGCCTTCGAGTGCTGCATCGAGCGCGTGTGCCACGGCAGTCGAGCAGTTGCGGCTGGTGAGGTTGTAGGTCGTATCAACGCGGTAAGTCCGCCAGAAGTGGCGGACGCGAACGCGATCGATGCGCGTGAAACGGACATGTTCAGTGGCCTCGCACCATCCCTCTGCTTCCTCGGCATAGCTCGGCTGAAAACGACCCGGAAGATCGTTCTCGACGCCAGCGCGCAGCACGCGGCCGAACTCATCCGGCGCGCGATCGATTTCGACGGCGGGGTAGTGGCTGACATAGACATTGGGCGCGAGTTCAAGTGCTGCATGTCCGGTGGAGACGATGCCGTCGGCATCGACAGCTGCAATGTAGCGGTCCACCAACGGTCGGCGCCGCGCGCTGCGGCCGGGTCCTGTGGGTGTCCAGACATGCACGATGAGATCGTCCTTGCCGGCATCATCCGGCGTGGCGGGCACCCACAATGCGGTCGGAAACGCGCCGCCCACCAGCATCGAGATCGGTGCATCCGGTGGCAATCGCCGCAAGCGATTAGCCAGCAACATCGTGCTCAGTCCCGATACGATCAGCAACGCGCCGATGTTGAAGCCGATCGTGCCCTCGTACCAGGTCGGCCATGGTTCCAGCGTGGTGGCGGCCAGCATCAGTTCGATCACGCCAGCACCGATTGCCATCCGCCAGTTCTCGAAGCGCACCACCCAGGCACTGACGATGCGCGCGCTGCCGTCGAGCAGCAGCACGCCGCCCAGCAGCATCGCGATCAACAGATTGGAATGACGCGGCTGCGCGATGATGATGACGGCCGGTACGATCAGGATAACGGCCTTGGCGAATTGATAGGGCCGGCGCGTGACGGCAAGCAGGGCAGCCAGCAGGCTGACAATGCCTTCTAGCAGCAGCAGGTAGCCGAAATAGTGCGGTCGCACGATCGTGCTGCCATCGAACGCGTCGATCACGATAGCGAGCCCCAAGGCGGCCCACAGCACGCCGATCGCAAGCAGCAACCGCCAACGCCGTTGCACCACTTCCGCGCCCAGCAGGAGGAGCAGCAGTCGTATCATCGGTTACCCATGATCTCGGTTTTCCAGGGCCAGAATAGCCAGCGGATGATTAATGTTTTTATGCGAGGAGCCCGGCTCTGGTCGGCATCTATCCTACGATGGGACTGATGTGGGGCGCAGGCGCGCTGATCGGCCCGGTCTTCGCCGGCGTTGCGATGCAGGGACTGACGCACGGACTACCAATGTTCGTGGCGTTCGTTTGCGCCTGCTTCAGGTGCGCGGCAATCTGCAGTCCTGCGCGCGACATCAGGGCGCCGGCGTGATGCTCTTTGTCTTTCTGATCTCTGATAATTCGCGTGCCATTGCGACAAAACCTGACACCGGAACCGTCTCGGCACGCCGGGTAACATCGACATCGGCAGCTGCGGCGAGCCGCTCCGGATCGACGCCGAGGGACTTCAGGCTCTGCCGCAGCATCTTGCGGCGTTGGTTGAAGGCTGCGGCCGCCACCTGTTCCAGCAGGCGTCGTTCGCAGGCCTCGGGCTCCCCACGGGGAACGAGGCGCACGACCGATGATGTCACCTTCGGTGGCGGCGTGAAGGCGGCCGGCGAGATGTCGAACAGGATCTTGGTTTCGGCGCGCCAGTTGGAGAGCACACCGAGCCGGCCGTAGGCTTCATCATCTTCGATAGCGACGATGCGTTCGGCGACCTCACGCTGGAACATCAGCACCATCATGTCGTACCAGGGCGGCCACGGCTCGGTGCACAGCCAGTCGATCAGGAGCTGCGTACCGATATTATAGGGCAGGTTGGCGACGATCTTGGCGCGCTCGCCTGATAGCATCGGGCGCGGATCGAAGGTCTGGGCGTCGCCGATGACGATCTCGAGCCGACCAGGATAGTGCGCGGCGATTTCCTTGAGCGGGCCGAGCGCGCGCTCGTCACGCTCGACGGCGATGACGCGCCTGGCGCCCGTCGCTAGTAATGCACGGGTGAGGCCGCCGGGGCCGGGGCCGACTTCGATGACCGTGCAATCTTCCAGCGGGCCGGCGGCGCGGGCGATGCGTGCGGTGAGATTGAGATCGAGCAGAAAATTCTGGCCGAGCGATTTGCGCGCCTGCAGATCGAAACGTTTGATGACGTCACGCAGTGGCGGCAGATCGTCGATCCCGCTCATGCGGATTGCGTCGCGGCCATGCGAGCTGCGAGTTTGAGCGCGGCGATCAGGCTCGACGGATTGGCGCGTCCGGTGCCGGCAATATCGAAGGCCGTGCCGTGGTCCGGCGAGGTCCGGATGAAGGGAAGGCCGAGCGTGACGTTGACGCCATCATCGAAAGCGATGGTCTTGATCGGGATCAGGGCTTGGTCGTGATACATGCAGATCGCGCAGTCATAGGTCGCGCGGGCTGCCGGATGGAACATGGTGTCGGAGGGCAAAGGCCCGCGTGCGTCGATGCCTTCGTTCTGCAATACGGTGACCGCGTGCATGATGAACGCCTGCTCCTCATCTCCCATCGAACCGTCTTCTCCGGCATGCGGATTGAGGCCAGCAATGGCCAGTCGTGGCCGCTTGATGCCGAAACGGGTCTTCATGTCGTTGACCACGATGCGTGCGGTGGCAGTGATCAGCGGGCCGCTCAGTTGGGCAATAGCATCGCGCAGCGAGACATGGATCGTGACCGGCACCACGGCCAGTTCGGGCGACCACAACAGCATCACCGGCAGCGGGACCTTTCCGTCGCGGGCGGCAAGCTCGGCGAGAAATTCGGTGTGACCTGGATGGGTGAAACCGGCGCGATAGAGCACACTCTTGGCGATCGGATTGGTCACGACGGCGCCGGCATGGCCGGCTTCCACGTCCGCGACCGCCTGACGGATCGAGGCAATGGCTGCGGGTGCGCTGGACGCGTCAGGACGACGGGGAGGCGCGGTGACCGTCTGCCCGATCGACACCACCGGTAACGCGTCAGCAAACGTCTCAGCGGCACCGGCGGGCGTTACATCGGCCAGCCTGACGTCGAGGCCGAGCGTCTTGGCACGTTCCGCCATGAAGTCTCGGTCACCAAGCAGATAGAACGGGGGCAGGTCGAGTTCGTGCCGACGCAGCCAGGCAGCGATGGCAATGTCCGGGCCGATGCCGGCCGGTTCGCCCAATGTCAGCGCAAGAGGTTTGGTCATGGTGCCGCCCTAAGCCAGTCGCGGCCTAAGCCGGATCGGAAACTACCGATATTCGATCATCGCCGCTTTGCGCACTTCCTGCAGGTAGGATTTCGACTTCGCTTCGAATTTGTCGGCAAACATCTTGTCGCGGACTTCCCGCTTCTTCGGTGTATCGACCTTGGTTGGCTTGCGCGCGCACAAGGCGACCATTTCGACACCCTGGCGGGTCACTTCCGGAGGCGTGAGACGTCCGATCGGGGTCTTGTCGAGCAGTTCTCGCAGCGACGGCGGCAGATCGGCAGAGGTCTTGACGACCGTATCGCGGATGGTCGCATTCTGCATCGACTTGAAGGTACGGTTAGCGTCTTCGCAGCTCTGGATACGCTCGCGTAGCCCTTCGGCTTCCTTGTGCCGCGCTTCCATCATGCCGGACGCCGCTCCGCGGGGCACGACCAGCACAACCGGTCGCATCTGATATTCGAACGCTTCGGTCATCGCGTCGCCGCCGGCGCTCTGGACGGCTGCATCGACTTCCTTTTCGCCGACCTGCAGGCTCTGCTTGAAGCGCCCGCGGACGATCGCGTTCCAGACCATGTCGGCCTTCAATCGGCTTTTCAGCGTGTCCGGGCGGATGCCTTTGGACGCCAGTGACTGCACCAGCTGATCCGGCGTGAGGCGCATGCGCGAGCTCATGTTCTGAAATGCGCCGTCGACTTCCGAAGCACCGGGATCGACGCTGTATTTCTTGCCTTCCTTGATCTTCACCTTTTCGCTGATCAACTCCTCGATCACGTCCTGGCGGCTGTTCGTCTTCGCGCCGGACAGTGCATTCAACTTGGTGCGTTGCTCGATATCGAAATTGGTGATGGGCTCGCCATTGACCATAACGGCGACGGATTGGGCCCGAGCCGGCGATCCCGCGCAAATGAAAAGGGTAACTGCCGTCGCCAAAGTGGCTTGCAGAACGCGTCCGGAAATCATCGTACCCATCATTGTCTAAACCGCGGTGTCAAAGCTCTCTTGAAAGCAGAATTCGCATACATCGCGACGGAAAACGGAGATTTCACGGCACAAACGACCGATACTAGTAAGTGCCGCCGGTTCCGCTCGCAGACGTGGTATTACCAATTGTCCGCAGGCCAATCTGGAACATGAATGAATGGCTCAGAACGGGCGGCGTGCTCAGGTTAGTCACGTAGTTGTAGGACGTGACATAATTGACGCCGAGCACGAAACAATCGTCCACATAGCCTGCGCCGACCGTGTACTGGTTGATCTTGTTGGCCTCGAGATCCCAGCGCGCGCCACCGGTGACTACCCAGTTCGATGCCAGTTTGATCGAGCCGGTGCCAAGGAGGCCTTCGCGGCGGGTGAGGTAGCCCAACTCCGCCTGCGGTGCGTAGTTGCCATACATTAGGCTGACCGACCAGCGGTCGAAGCTTGCGCGACCCTCCGCCTCAAAGCGCGACACGTTACCGGTCGCCTCGTCGATCCGCGCACGCGTGCTGACCGTGTAGGTCCGGTTCGGCGAATAAGCGAGGCTGGCGACATAGTCTGACCGTGAGGTAGCCAGTCCGGAGTCGACACCGGTGTTGGTCGTATCTGCGACCGCGAACGAATTCAGGCCGAACAGCTGATAGGATTGGCCAAACAGGACTTTGACGGAGCCGCCACGATCGAACTGCGTGGTGGCCTGCACGCCTACGTTGGCGCGGCCGCCGCCTTCGACACGGTCGTAACCGGAGAACTTGTTGACGCTGAACAAATTGCTCGCGTCGAAGCTCATGCTCTGCGCGTCTTCGTTCGGCAACTTACCGGCGTAGGTTTCGTTCGGACGAATGATCACCTGAGCGATGGGTTCGAGGGTCGTGGTGCCCCACGGCTGAACGTTGATGAACGGATAGCGATATTCGAGGCCCACGGTCGGCATCACCCGCAGTGCGGTCGTGTCGCCGGTCGGCAGGAAGTTGGACACGCCGGGCTGGTTTGAGATCGAGGCATCGATCGCATCGACGCGCAGGATCGCGAACGGCGTGAAGATCTGGCCGAACGAGTCCGTATAGGAACGGCGCCACTGTGCTTCACCAGTCACGCGGGTATAGGTGCCAGGAATGCCATTCATCAGGCAATTTTGAGGTGTCCGCAGAGCCACGTCTGCGGACTGCAAAAGACATGGATTCAAACCGGCGCTGACGCTGGTGGATGGGTTTACTACGCTATTGATCGGCGTGAATGAGGCTTGATCACGGCTCAGGCTGGTCATGTTGAACTTGTAACTGAACTCGCCGCCCAGAATGTTCTGGTTGAGCACGTTGTTGTAATCGATCACCGGGTGAATCACCGGGACCTGGCTCTGATTACCGGAGAAGCTCAGATAGTAGATCGTGCGTGCATCGAAGAAACTGCGCTTGCCAACGCCTGTCAGATAGAGTTGCGAAACGGCTTCCGTCTGCAGGTTCAGGAACGAGGCGTACGGATCCTTGTACATGGACAAGCGATAGTCCTGCAGGAAGTTGTAATCGCTGAGTGCGACCGCGTCCCAGCCCCAGACCCATTTGTCGTTCAGCGCGAACTGGCCTTTGGACTCGACTCCGCCGCGCCAGTCTTTGTCGCCGACCGTGTTGGCGAAGGCGCTGCGATCCTGCTGATTGATGCCATAGGCACGGATCTGGTAGGCGCCATCCATCAGGCGCTGCCGGAACTCTCCCTGCATCAACAGGCCCTGCTTGCTGGTGTAGCGTGGCGAGATGGTTGCGTCGTAATCAGGCGCGATCGCCCAATAGAACGGCGTTTCAACGCCGAAGCCTGTATTGGTGTTCTGCGTGAAGCCCGGCATCAGGAAGCCGGTCTTGCGCTTCACCGTCGGATCGGGTGTCGAAAAATACGGGATATAGGCGAGGGGAACGCCGAAAAACTCGATCCGGGCGTCCTCAAAATACATCATCTTTTCGGTCTGGTCGTGGATGACGCGGGCACCCTTGACCTGCCACAGCGGCGGCTTCTTCGGATCTTCCTTACAGGCGGCGCAGGCCGTGTAGACACCGTTCTGGAACACGGTGTAGTTGCCGGCGGTGCGCTCGGCGCGCGTCGCGGCCATGCGGGTCGCATCCGCGGTATCGACACGCAGCGAATCCACGAAACCGTCGCGGTAGTCGTCGCTGAGATCGAGCAGGTTAGCATAGGTGATCTTGCCGTCGGCGTCCGTCATGCGGACATTGCCTTCGGCGTGCAGGCGCTTGGTCTTCTGGTCGTAGATGACCTTGTCGGCTTCGACGGACGTACCGTTGTAATACATCTGCACGCTGCCGACTGCGGCGACGCGCGAGTTGTTATAGTCGTAATTGACCTCGGTCGCCTGGACCAGCATCTGCCCGGTCTGGGCGGCAGGCGGCGGCTTCGGCCGGGTGGCGGGGCGATTGTAAGTGAAACTCTGGGCAGCCGCCGGGGTCGTCGCCGCGACGCCAAATGCAGTCGCCAGACCCAAAACGGTTGCGAGCACCGGGGCCAGTACGCCAGACGTGCAAAACCGGTCGCTGCGCGTGATCATGCGCAGCTTCCAATCAAATGCCTGCTCACGGAGGGCGGCAAACACAGCCACTATCCGTCCTCCTGGTACAACAAGGCCAAAAAGCCGGTGAGGCCGCCCACACACACAGGCAGCCACGCCGCAGCAATCGGATGCATCAACTCAGCCTTGCTCAAATCTTCCGTAACTTTCGACAGGACGTAGAGCAGAAAGCCTGCGCCCACGCCACTCAAAACCATCTTCTGGACACCGCCCATCCGAAAGAACCTCAGGCTCACGGAAGCAGCCAGCATCACCATCGCAACCAGCAAAAACGGCTGTGCGATAAGCTTATGATACTGCAAGCGATACCCCGCCGTCGCGAAACCCGAACTCTCTGAGGATTTGATATACGAAGGAAGTTGCCAAAATGACACTGTTTCGGGGGTCGAAAAACTGTTTCTGACCTGCAGCGGGGTCAGGGTCGTGGCCAGGTACATGCTGTCCTGCTCAACCACAGGCGAATCGAGAGTGTAGCGTCGCACCCCTTTGAACAACCAGCGGCCGGGCTCCAGCGATGCCTCGCGAGCTTCGATCCGTTCCTTGAACTGGGATTCGGTGTCGAACCGGAATACGGTCAGGCCGGTCAGGCGGACGCCCTGCTGCTCGCTGCGGGCGGCATTGATGATGGATTGGCCCTCGCGGTTGACCTGGTTGATCCAGAAGCCGGAAGCGTCCTGGACGCCGCCGCCCGGCGCATCGCCGAACATCTGGGCCTCCATCCGCTTCGATTCCTCGCGCAGGTTGGCCGACAGGGGATTGTAGCCCACGGTCGCGAGCACGCCCAGGACGAGGGCGCTGGCCAGTGCAGGGGAAATAAACTGCCAGGCCGAGACGCCGGCGGCGCGGGCGACCACCAGTTCGAGCCGCCGCGACAGCGCGAGATAACAGGTCATGGCGCCGATCAGGATGCAAAACGGCATCATCTTCTCGAGCAACTGGGGCACCCGGTACAGCGACGTCTGCGCCACCATCAGAGCGGAGGCCGAGGCCAGCCCGGAGGTGCGCCTGACCATCTCGATGTAGTCGACCAGCACCAGCAGCATGAAGATACTGGTGAACACGCCTAAGGCCGCCACCAGGAAGCGACCGGCGAAATACCTGCCAATGGTGTTGGTGATCATGCTCATGCGGCGGCCGGCCGTCGGAAGAGGCGCAACAACCGCTCGTTGGATCTGTTGATTGCTTCCACCAGCTTCGCCGGCGGCTCCACCACGATCCCGGCTGAGATGATCCAGAAGCTGACGCCGATCGCTGTCGCCAGCAGGGCATATTGAAGCGGTGCGGCGAAGTCCGACTTTGCTGCCACGACGGAGCAGGCAAAGCCCGCCATGCGCAGGCCGAACACCGCGGCAATTGCGCTGCCCATCGAGAAGTTGCGGCTCTGCCGCGTCGTCCGTGGCGAGCCCAGGAATGCAAAGGTCAAGGCGGCAAAGGCAAGCGGATAGATCGGCGCCATCAAGCGGTCGTGCATCTCGGCGCTGAACTGCCGCGGCACCTGCTTGTAAAGCGGATCATCCACTGGCGGCACCATCAATTCCCAGAGATACCGTTCGCGAATTCCGTAGGTGACGTCCTGGCTGCGATTGGAGAATTTCGACATATCGAAAGCATAACGGCCGAATGCCACCATGGCGGGGTCGGTCTTGCCCGTCTCGAAACGCTGCAGATTGCCATCTTCCAGAATCAGGAACGAACCATCCTTGTTCTTCAGCACCGTGCCATGGTCGGCAATGATGGTGACGCGCTCTTTGGGATCGCGACGATCGTCAACGAAAATCCCGACCAGCAATCCGCCGGGCTGACGCTCCCGGACGCGGATAGTCAGGTTCTGATCGAGCTGAGCGAAGCGGCCTGGCTGCAGGATATTCGCCAGAACGTCGGCCGTGATCTCGGCATCCCAGCGCTTCAGCCGGCGCATACCATCCGGTGCCAGATATGAGCCAATGAAAGCCACGAGCAACGATACGACCATTGTCGCGAACAGGAAGGGACGAAACAGCCGTCGCGGCGACAGGCCGGCGGCATTCATCACGATGATTTCGGAGTCAGTCGCGAGCTTGGTCAGGGTGTGGGACACCGCGATCATCAGGGCGATCGGAGCAATGATCAGAACGAGAACGGGAATCGCCAGGCTGGTGACGCCGAGGAAGGTCAGAATGGTCTGACCCTGGCTCGTCATCAGGTCGATTCCGCGCAACGCTTGCGTGATCCAGATCACGCCCGTCAGGCTGACCAGAACCACCGCAAACGACGCCAACGTCGTGCGGAAAATATACCTGTCGATAGACCCCATCGGTCCGATCAATCCCCATTCCGGCCATTAAAGCCGCCCGCATGCCCAATCCCGCAAGGGGACCCCCAAAAGGACATGCCGCGATCCTCACAAGCCCATCATCTCACTTAGCATCCCTTTGATTGGTCAACAAAATGGCCGGGGGATGGCTCGCTCAAGATATGGTTAATTATGTGCCTGATGTGTCCCTTGGGCCACTGAAATGCTTCGCAACCCGCGTGGCGACGAGGAGGCGTATCCGTCGGTGGGGCCTATTCGTTGGCAAGACCGTCGCCTAAGGCCAGAGTCGACACATTCGGACACAGGCAATGCCCGAATCGTGGGTTACGGGCGGTTTGGTTTCCCTCGGGGGAAACACAAGAAACTATCGATCCTTGGCGGTTTCGGTCAGAACCTGTCTTGACGGTTCACGCTGCGACGACAACAAAACACTTGAACCCCGCCGCACTGACCGGATTCCGCGCCGACCCCTGCGACAGCCCTGATCTTCTGGAGGAATTTGCCATGTCCGACGCCGTCAAGGTCGGCTTCGTCCCGTTTGCCACTGCTGCACGCGGTGCTCTTGTGGTGTTCTGCGACGAAGCGCTGAAATTCGGTCCTGCCGCGACCAAGGCTCTCGGGGACGCCGCAGCAACTGTGAAGCGCGCGGCTACAACCAGCAAGTTCAAGGGCAAGAGCGCGTCGACGCTCGACATCCTGGCCCCAGACGGCATCAAGGCGTCCCGTCTCATCGTGATCGGCACCGGCAAGCCGGCCGATCTGAAGGAGACCGATCTGCTGAAATTTGGCGGCGTGCTCGCCGGCAAGGTCGGCGGCAGCAATGAGGCGGTGACCGTCATCGCGGAGCTGGCTTCGGGTGCAATGACGCCGGAGCAGGCGGCATCGGTTGCCTCCGGCGTATTGCTGCGCGCCTACAAATTCGATCGTTACAAAACCAAGAAGAAGGATGCCGACGAGACGCCCGGCAGCGTCGCGGTTTCGTTGGCCGTCGGTGACGTCGCTGCAGCCAAGAGGGCCTTTGTGCCGGGCAATCATATCGTCAACGGCGTCGTGCTGGCCCGCGAACTCGTGAATGAGCCGCCGAATGTGCTGTTTCCCGCCGAATTCGCGCGCCGCGCAGGTGAGTTAAAGAAGCTCGGCGTCACGGTCGAAGTGCTCGACGTCAAGGCGATGACCAAGCTTGGCATGGGCGCGCTGCTCGGTGTGTCCCAGGGATCTGTGCGTCCCGGCCGCATGGTGGTGATGCGCTGGAACGGTGGCAAGAAGGGCGAGCAGCCCGTCGCCTTCGTCGGCAAGGGCGTCACCTTTGATACCGGTGGCATCTCCATCAAGCCGGCCGGCAGCATGGAAGACATGAAGGGCGATATGGGCGGCGCAGCCTGCGTCGTTGGCCTGATGCATGCACTCGCGGGCCGCAAGGCCAAGGTCAATGTCATCGGCGCCATCGGCATCGTTGAGAACATGCCGGACGGCAACGCGCAGCGTCCGGGCGACATCGTGACGTCGATGTCCGGTCAGACCATCGAAATCATCAACACCGACGCTGAAGGTCGCCTCGTACTGGCCGATGTGCTCTGGTATGTGGCGAAGAAGTTCAAGCCGAAATTCATGGTGGATCTGGCGACGCTGACCGGCGCGATCATGGTCGCACTCGGTACCGAATATGCCGGCATGTTCTCCAATAACGATGAACTCGCAGAGCGTCTGTCCACCGTCGGACAGGCCACCGGTGAACGTGTCTGGCGGATGCCGCTCGGTCCGGAATACGATAAGCAGATCGACTCGCAATTCGCCGATATGAAGAACACCGGCACGCGCAATGGCGGCTCGATCACTGCGGCGCAGTTCCTGCAGCGTTTCGTTGACGATACGCCGTGGGCGCATCTCGATATCGCCGGCACCGCCATGGGCGCGCCGAAGACAGAGATCAATCAGAGCTGGGGCTCGGGTTACGGCGTGCGGCTGCTGGATCGGCTTGTGGCCGACTATTACGAGGCGAAGAAGTAGTCCGACACGATGACCGAGGTCCTGTTCTATCACCTGCAGAACATGACGCTGGAGAGCGTGCTGCCGCCGCTGCTCGAGAAGTCACTCGAGCGCGGCTGGCGTGTCGTCGTGCAATCCACGTCAGAAGAACGCGCCGATGCGCTCGATGCGCATTTGTGGACCTATCGTGATGATTCATTTCTGCCGCACGCCACCTGGCGTGTGGCGGACGCTGCGGATCAGCCGATCATTCTCGCGATCGAAGAGGGGAATCCCAATCGTGCCCAGGTCCGGTTCCTTGTGGACAGCGCAGCAGTGCCGGCGGATGCCGACGGCTATGAGCGCATGGTGCTGGTATTCAACGGCGACGATGCCGATGCGCTCGCTGCAGCGCGAGCAGCCTGGACTGATTGTAAGGCGAGGGGCTTTACCGCCACTTACTGGCAGACCGATGAACGTGGCCGGTGGCAGCGTAAGAATTAGCTGGCGATTGGCGATCTGCTGCAATTAATGATAATTGTAGATTTCCTCACCGGTATCTGCCGCTGTGTCATGGTGGTGCCGCAAATGAATGATGTTACAGGCGCTTATCGCCTGTCTTGGGGTTGCGTAATCGTGCGACAAGAAAAGCTTCATCGAAACGGTCTGCTCGTGCTGCTGCTTGCTGCGCCATTGCTTGCTGGCTGCGCCGGCGTGGGCGGTGACGCATTCTCCACGGACCTGCTGTCCAAGGATGCCGACTGGTTCTCCAAGCCAGGTCGCGTGTTCATCAAGAATGTTTCGATTGAGACGCCGCCGCTGTCGCCTGAGCAGGCCGTCAGTCCGCAGGATCTCATCAGCGCTGACGGTGCGTGCCCGGGCATGGCGCCGCGTGATGCCAACGCGCTTGCCGATGGTACCGCAGGTGCGCCGGTTCAAACTGGCGTCGTGGCGCTCGGCCATACCGAATGCGACGTGGCGCGTGGTGCAGGCGCACCCGACAATGTCAGTCTATCGACCAGCCCGCGTGGCGATCGCGTTGCCGTGCTGACCTATCTGCGCGGTCCGCGCGCTGGCATCTATACGTTTACCGCCGGTCGTCTGACCGTGGTCGAACGCGGTCCGGAAGTTGAGCAGCCGAAGACCGCGCGTCCGAAGGCGAAGAAGCGCGCCGCGACCTGATCTTTTCGTGATGATGTCGAAGTAAGCGACAGCTGCGTTTTCAGCCGTTCGCTTCTTCATGCAGAGAACTCGCGCTAAGCCATTGCTCTTCGGCGCGTTGCAATGCGTCCGCCGCAGCGGCGCGCGCTTTGGTGAGTTGCGTGGCCTGCTTCGGATCTTTCTTGAACAGGTCAGGCAATGCGAGCGCAGTATCGATCTTGGCGATGATGGCGGTGATCCGCTCCATCTCGGATTCTGCTTCGGCGACCTGCTGCTTGAGCGGGACCTTCTTTTCTTTAGGCTTCGCCAGTTTTTCGCGGTCCGTGTTTGCGCGGTCGCGTGTCGGCGTGCGTATGCCGCGGGCTTGCATGACGACTTTGCGATAGTCGTCGAGATCGCCGTCGAAATTGGTGACGGTGCGGTCAGCCACGACCCAGAGCTGGTCTGCGCAGGCCTCGATCAGATAGCGATCATGGGAGACCATGATCACTGCGCCGGGGAATTCGTTGATCGCCTCGGCCAGCGCTGCGCGGCTGTCGATATCGAGATGGTTGGTCGGTTCGTCCAGAATGATCATGTTCGGACCGTAGAAAGTCGCGAGCCCCAGCAGTAGCCGCGCCTTTTCGCCGCCGGACAGGCTTTTTACGATCGTATCCGCGGCCTTGCCGGAAAAGCCGATATTGCCGGCACGCGCGCGGATTTTCGATTCCGGCATGTCGGGCATCAGCTTGCGCACGTGATCATAGACGGAGTTGTCCATCACCAGCTCGTCGAGCTGATGCTGGGCAAAGTAAGCAATCGACAGTTTGTCGGCGCGCGTAATCGATCCCGAAAATGGCTTCAGCTTGTTTGCCAGCAGCTTGACCAGCGTCGACTTACCGTTGCCGTTGGAGCCGAGCAGGGCAATGCGATCCTCGGTATCGATGCGGAGTGTCACCTGATTGAGTACCGGCTTGCCGGGCTCATAGCCGACCGACACATTGTCCACCGCGAGAATCGGCGGCGACAGGATCTTTTCGGGCGCAGGGAAGACGATCTCGCGCACGTCTTGCGTTACTAGCGCCGAGATTGGCTTCATGCGCTCAAGCATCTTGACGCGCGATTGTGCCTGACGTGCCTTGGAGGCCTTGGCCTTGAAGCGATCGACGAAGTCCTGCAGCCGCTTGCGCTCGGCTTCCTGACGCTTGACGTTCTTGGCGTCGAGCGCCTCCTTGTTGGCGCGGAACTCTTCGTAATTTGAGTAAGTCCCGCGATAATGCACGAGCTTGCCACGGTCGAGATGCAGGATCTCGTTCACCGACGTATCGAGCAGGTCGCGGTCATGGCTGATGACGATGACCGTGCGCGGATAGTTGGCGAGATGATCCTCGAGCCACAGCGTGCCTTCGAGATCGAGATAGTTGGTCGGTTCGTCCAGCAGCAACAGGTCCGGCGCCGAGAACAACGTGGCCGCAAGCGCGACGCGCATGCGCCAGCCGCCGGAGAATTCGGAACAGGAGCGCAACTGGGCTTCAGCCGAAAAGCCAAGGCCGCTCAGAATCGCTGCGGCGCGAGCGGGCGCGGAATGCGCATCGATATCGACAAGGCGGGTCTGGATGTCGGAAATGCGCTCCGGATCGGAGGCGGTCTCAGCTTCCTTCAGCAGTGCGTCGCGCTCGAGATCGGCTTTCAAGACGACGGAGATCAGGCTTTCGGGGCCGTCCGGCGCCTCCTGGGCGAGGCTGCCAATACGCCAGCGGGGCGGAATCGAGATACTTCCGGTTTCGGTGGCCAGATCGCCGCGAATGGCGTGAAAAAGTGTCGATTTACCGACGCCGTTGCGGCCCACGAAACCCACGCGGGCTCCCGGCGCAATCTGTACCGTGCTCTCGTCAATGAGCAGGCGTCCGGCGATCCGGATCGAAATGTCTGTGATGGAAAGCATGCGGGGTTGTCACCGCTGCGACGCACAAAGGCAACCCCGATTTGCTCGCTGCTGGTGGAAGGTCAATTATGCCGTCAACGGCTACCGCTTTTCGTCCTGCTGCCGCATCCGGTCGATCAACGTCTGGAGATGGGAGGGCAGGGTGTCATCATCCGACCCGATATCACGGCGCAACCGCTCGCCGATGGCATTGCAGATCGCCACGCTGGTGGTGCGGTCGATGTGTTCTTCGCCATCATTGATGAACTGGTTCTGCATTGTCTTCCCGGCGCTCGTGGCAGTTGAATGACACTAAGGCAAGTCGTCCGGGCCGAAATTGTTTCAAGATTTATGGATTTGAGGCTGTTTGAGTCAAAATTCGATGAATCGTCGATGGATCTGCCAAGAAAAAGCCCGGCCGAGGGAACGGCCGGGCGGTATTTCTCTGCTCGTGGAGCGTCAGTAGCAGCGATTGACCAGTCGCCAACGCGGTCCCCACGGGGTCGGAACGACCCGGCGGACGAGACATCCGCCGCCGCCATAGCCGTAAACCGGCCCGCCGACGAAGCGTGGCCCGCCCCAGCCGCGATGCCATCCGCCGCCATGCCAGCCACCGCCGTGCCATCCGCCGTGGCCGCCCCAGGCGGAAGCCGAGGTCGGAGCCAGCGCCGCGGCGCCCAATGAGGCCGCTGCAACCAAAGTCAGTGCGATCTTGCGGAACATTCTCATCTCCTCTGGTACGGCGCGTGTTGCGCCTGCCGTGAACATGGCACCGGGGGCAAATGCCGTTGGCCGGGGTCATTGCAGGCAGTCTAGGAGGAGGAAGCTGAACCGGATCGCGCCAATCCTGTCAGGAATGGTTCATGTGGATGACATCTCGGTAATTTCGGCACGGGATTGGCCAAAAAGGGGCCTGCGACATTTAGACGGATCGCTTGCCGTTCCCGGATGGCGTCGATATAAGCCGCCATCTTCCAGCGACTGTTATTCAAGGATAAATCATGGCTATCGAGCGTACCTTTTCGATTCTGAAGCCCGACGCGACCGAGCGCAATCTGACCGGTGCGATCAACGCGCTGATCGAAAAGGCCGGCCTGCGGATCGTCGCGCAAAAGCGCATCCGCATGACCCGCGAACAGGCCGGCACCTTCTACGCCGTTCACAAGGAACGCCCCTTCTTCGGCGAACTGGTGGACTTCATGACCTCGGGTCCGGTTGTCGTGCAGGTGCTGGAAGGCGAGAACGCCGTCCTCAAGCATCGCGATGTGATGGGCGCAACCGATCCGTCGAAGGCTGCTGATGGCACCATCCGCAAGCTTCACGCCAAGTCGATCGGCGAGAACTCGGTTCATGGTTCGGACGCTCCGGAAACTGCGGCGATCGAGATCGCACAGTTCTTCTCGGGCAACGAGATCGTCGGCTAAACTTCCAGCCGAATTGACGACCGGTCGGCGCGCGGGGGCGCGCCGACCTTTCCAATCAAAACGAACAAACAAAGGGGCGCGCTGTGGACTGGTTGCTGCATATTCTCGATCCGGCGACGATCAAGTCGGTTTTCGTTCAATTTCAGGTCGAAATGCAGCAGCCCGCATTCTGGGTAGCCGTCGGCAAGATCATCTGGATCAACGTTCTGCTGTCCGGCGACAACGCCCTCGTGATCGCACTGGCCTGCCGTGGTCTGGAACCGAAGCAGCGCATGTGGGGCATGATTCTCGGCGCCGCTGCCGCCGTCATCCTGCGTATCATCTTCACCGGCATCGTCGCCACATTGATGGAACTGCCCTACCTCAAGCTGGTGGGCGGTCTCGCGCTGATCGTGATCGCGGCCAAACTGCTGGTTCCCGAGCAGGAAGAAGAGGACGGCGTCAAGGCTGCCTCGCATCTGTGGGCCGCCGTGCAGATCGTCGTCGTCGCCGATATCGTGATGAGCCTCGACAACGTCATTGCAGTTGCTGCCGCTGCCAATGGCAGCGTGCCGTTGCTGATCCTCGGCCTTGCCATCAGCGTCCCGCTGATCGTCGCCGGCGCTGCGCTGATCATGGCGCTGCTGACCCGTCTGCCCGTTCTGGTCTGGCTCGGTGCGGCCCTGCTGGGCTGGGTCGCCGGCGAAGTGATCGCGACGGATCCTGCGGTTCTGCCGCTGATGCACAGCTTCTTCAGCGGTTCGGTCGGCACTGGCCTCGACAGCCTGATGTCATCGCTGGGCCTTGGCGTTCGTTTCACCAATGGGGGACATGGTGGCGAGATCGTCTGCGGTCTGATTGGTGTCGCTGTGGTGCTCGCTGTCGGAACGTTGTGGCGTCGTCGCAGCATGGCAGGGCACGCCGAGCAGGCGGCCTAACGCATTAAAAGCGCAGGGTGGGCGAGGGGTATTTGCCTTTCGCCCACTTTTTTGTTTCTAGAACCTGATCATTTCTAGAACTTGAATTCGACGCCCAGCGTTCCTTGGTGGGACTGCGAATAGGCGCGGAACTTGCCGTCATAATTGAGATAGAGACGCGCGGTGTTGCTGAGGCTCAGCGACGCCGATGCGCCGGCATCCGCGCCGTACTGGCTTTCGCCAATCCCCTGAACGGTGATGCTCTCGGAACCCAGGCTAACCGTGACGTTGCTAAAGCGCTGATGCTCGTTGTCGACGAATTTGGCATAGCCCGACAGATCCAGAATCTTCTGATCGAATATCCAGTAACGACCGACTTCTGCGCCAATCAGGATACGCGCACGCTCGGCTGAGGCGCCGCTCGCGTTGACAGGATTGAGGCCGCCAAGCTCCTGCATCGCGCCGGTCGTCGCGCGGGTGTATTCGAAAGCAGCCTTGGGCACGATCCGTGCCTGTTCGTAACTCCAGTAATAGCTCAGCTCGGTGAGCGCGCCGTCGATCCGCGCATTGTAGCCGGCGCTCGCGAGCCCCAGACCCGTGTCGCGGCGCGAGTTGATGTCGCCGAAGCCGTGCACCAATGCGATTGCCCAGGTCCAGGCGCCTTGGTCGACCGAAGCGTTGACTCCGATTTGCGTGAGGTCGAGCGTCGCTGATTGCAGCGCCAGCGGAACATCGATCGTGGTGTGGCTCTGGTCCACCGACAGCCCGACATTGACACCCGGCATCAGCCGCGCGCCGATCCCGGCGACGCCGCCGATGGTCCGGCGCTTGTCGCCGACGAAATCCCCGATCGTGCTGGTATGCGCGCCAACGCCATAGAATTCGGCCCAGCTTCGGAAGCGGGGCGTCTCGGTGGTCTCCGACGCACCGCCGCCGCCGGGATTGGCGCGCGACGCGCGGTTGAAGCCGTAGCTTGCCTGATCGCCGAGGCGGCGCAGGAACTGGCTACCGAGATCGCTGATGGCGATGCCGGCGGATTGCCCGGCGTTGAAGTCGGTCGATGAGGGCACCGGTGCGGCTGCTGGCGGTGGCGGCGTGGTTGGGGGCGGCGTGGTAGGCGGCGGCGCGACCTGGGCGGATGCAAGCGAAGGCGCAACGACAAGCGCGACGGCAAGGCCGAGTACAATGGTCCGGCGTTGCCGACTGGCAGCCGGGCGCCTGTCCGTTTGGGCGTATCGCGATGGATCGCGCATTGTTACTCGTTTCGAAATTGTCGCTGCAGTGCCGTTCGACTGCGGCAGAGCATACGCGATCCAATGAGCATTGCCGCGGCGCATTGAGCGCCTCCGGTGGCGATTGACGCGTATTGTTGTGCGATTGCCACAGCGGATTCGTGTCGCTTTTCATCACGTTATGGCCATTCACGCAGAGCGGGCCGACGATATTTCAATCCGGCACGTCTGCTCATGGGTCCGGTCAGCGGCTTTCGATAGGTACGCTTGAACGCGGCCGGTGATATCAAAACCTCTGCCGTAAAAAGCCAAAGACTTGCGTAGCCAAAATTTTCATGTTGGAATTCTTGCGCAATCGGATTGAGGCCGTTCGACTGTGCGTTTTGCGAGCAGGACATTCAGCAGACACCGGGAAGCCCGCTTGTGGCGTGGTACGCATGATGCGTGGCCGCGTCTTTTTTGTATCTAGATCGGGAGACAGACGATGCAGAAGGGCACCGTCAAATGGTTCAACCCAACCAAGGGTTATGGCTTCATCAAGCCGACTGTCGGCGACAAGGATGTCTTCGTGCACATCTCCGCTGTGGAGCGCGCGGGCCTTAGCACCCTCAATGAAAATCAGACCATTGAATACGACCTGGTGGAAAATCGCGGCAAGGCGTCTGCCGAGAACCTCAAGGTCTCATAACTAAGTCTTGCTGTGCCGGCCCTGACATACATATGGGCCGGCCGACTGATGTAACTCCGGCGCAAGCCGGGCCTTTTGTAGCTCCGGTGCGGATCGTGCCGAGCGGGCGATGTTATGCCCGCATTATCGCATCTTTGGCTTCTTCGCCTTTTTGGCCGTTTTCTTGGCGGCCTTGTCCTTTTCGGCGTTCTGAGCCTTCATCGCTTGCGCTGCTTCTGCGATCTGAAGTGCTTCAACGGCCTTACGCATCGATCGCGCATAGCTATCGGCGGCATTATCGGCGGACATCTGAAGGCGCTTGGCGGCGGCCATGCCTTGCTCTGTCGCGTCCTTCGCTAGTTGCTTGAAACGGTCCTTGGCGGTCTTGTCCTTGGCCTTGGCGGCCAGGCCCGCATAGCGATCGCGTTGTGCCTTGACGGCTGCCATCAGTGTCTTGTTTTGCTGCTTAGCAGTCTGCCGGATGATCACACCCAGATCGGCGCCCGTCATTCTTCATTTCCTTAAGTGACAGCCAGAATAGTCAATTGTTTCAATTATGCAGTTGCCATCGAGGCATTGCAATCGTCGCAGCTCGTGGCGCTGGCCAGCGTGCTGGGCGAGGTGAGTTCATTGTCCGATGTCGTAAGCACAGATCGGGTTTCTTTACCGTAAAGATACTCGGCAATTGCGCTTGCGTGACGGAATCATGATACCGCGAGACTTCCCGTCCGGCGCAGCCAGGTCTGGCCTGTCGATATGCGGTGCCAGATTGGCTGGCGTGTGGAGCATCCTGCGATGACGGTGCCGGCGAGATCGCGTTTTCGGATTGGCTTCAGGACGTCGATCATTGCGCTGTTCGTCGGCGTCGTCCTTACCGTCGGCCTGGCGCTGGTTTATCTCAGCTTCAGCAGGGTCAACACGATCATCCGGACGGCGGCTTCGTCGTATCTCAGCGTGGTCGCGCAGGCTGCGACCGATCGCATCGATGCGCAGCTCAAGAGTGTCCATGACAATCTGGATATCCTGCGCGGCATCACATCGGTCCAGTCCGCGGAGCTCAAGAATAACCCGCGGCTGAACATCCTGCTGGCGTCGATGCTCCGCAACAACAAGCAGCTCTTCAGCCTTTACATGGGATATGAGGACGGCTCGTTCCTGGAAATGGACCTGATCGACCGAACGGGAGCTGGGGTGAAAGCGCGCTTCGGGGCGCCGGACGGGGCCAGATTTCGCCTGTTCACGATCGTGAAAGCAGGCGATTTTGGACCGCTTCAGACCACGACCTCCTATCTCGACGATGCGCTGCAGCCTTTGGCAAGTCTGCCCGGGCCTGTCGATTTCGATCCTCGCGTTCGGCCCTGGTATCGTGGCGCCTTCGAGCCCAATGCCAGTCTGCTGACCGAGCCCTATATTTTCTATCAGACCGGTGACATCGGCTACACGCTGCGAATGCCCATTGTGGAGGGGCAGCGGGGTGTTGTGGCCGGCGATATCCTGCTCAGTGAAGCCGAGGCCATGCTGCGCAAGCAGCAGCTCGGGCATTCGGGCGTGGCCTACCTGTTTGATGATGCCGACCGGGTGCTGGCGCATCCCGAGATGTCCCGCTGGCTTGAAGCCACGAGTGTGCCGAACAAACTGTCGGAGCTGCCGCGACTGAGCGATGTCGATACGATCGGCGCTACTGCGGCTATCAAGGCGTGGCGCCAGACCGGCGTTGAACAACAGTTCTTCGATGACGGAACCGGGCGTGCCTATGCGGCGGCATTCAGGCCCGTAGAGATGGCTGGATCGGCCAATCTTCGCGTTGGCTTCTTCGCGCCGCTCGATGAGTTCTATGCCGAGATCGAGCAAGAAAAGCGCACGCTCTTCATTCTCGCATTTTGTTTTGTGCTCGCGGCCGTACCGATTGCGTTCTGGATCGGCAACAAGCTGTCGCTCTCCCTGCGAATTTTGGCGCGCGAGGTCGATCGCATCCAGAACTTCCGGTTTTCGTCGATGCCGCAACTGCGTTCGCCGATCCGCGAAATCGACGATCTCGGCCGATCGGTCTTCACCATGCGTACGCTGGTGCAGACATTCTCGAATTTCGTTCCCAAGCGTCTGGTTCAGCAACTGGTCGAAACCGGCACGGCCATGCAATTGGGCGGAGAGCGCCGCGAAGCGACCATCCTGTTCACAGATGTCGAGAATTTTACGGGGATGACGGAGAACGAAGATCCGACACGGGTCATGCTCTACACGTCGCGCTACTTCGCTGCGATTTCGGACGTCATTGCTACGCATCAGGGCACGGTCGATAAATATATCGGCGATGCGGTTATGGGGCTGTGGAACGCACCCGTCGAGCACACCAACCATGTCGCGCAGGCTTGCGCCGCTGTGCTCGATTGCGTCGAAGCCAATCGGAAGCTCAATGAGGAGTTCGAGCGTGAGGGCTGGCCCGTCTACAAGACCCGGTTTGGCCTGCATGTGGGCGATGTCATGATCGGCAATATCGGGTCACCCGACCGCATGAACTACACGGCGCTCGGCGCGAGCGTAAATCTCGCGTCACGGCTCGAAACGCTGAACAAGGACTACGGAACCAGCGTCCTGGTCAGCGAAGCCGTCAAGGCGCGGGTGGACTCATTGTTTCTTTTCCGCAGCGTCGCCCGGATCAAGCCGAAAGGCTTTGCCGCCGAAGTGCAGATCTATGAGTTGCTCGGCGCGCGAGACCAACATTCCGTCGCCGCGTCTGATCGCCACGCCAATTTCCCTGTTTGATCGATGGGGGCCGCGCTATAGTGAACGCATGGCAGCCGACAGAGAAATATTGCGACGATGACCGACGTGACCCCGGTGCGGCGAGGTCGTCCTCGATCGGTCGAGACCGAGGATGCGATCCTGGACAGCGCCTATCGCATGATGGCGGCTGAGGGGCTCGCTGCGACGACCATCGATGCGATTGCGCGGGATTCCGGCGTCTCCAAGATGACGATCTATAAATGGTGGCCGTCGCGCGAAGCGGTGCTGATCGATGCATTCCTGCGGCAGGCGTCCACCATGCTGCCGCTTTCCGAGAGCGGCGATCCGTTCACGCGCATCACGAAACATGCCGCCGCCTATGCCGTGGCGCTGAACAGCGATTTTGGCAAGGTACAGCTCGCTGTCATTGCCGAATGCATCTCTCGGACGGGTTCAGCGAAAATCTTCTCCGAACGCTATCTCGGTATCCGCCGGGACATATCGCTGGCGATTATCAAGGACGGCCAGAAGGACGGCAGCATCGTTGCTTCGGAGCCAGCCGGCGATCTCTATGACCGGATCTATGGCACGCTGTTTTATGAGTATGTCTTTGGATTTCGGCCGCTGACGGCCGACTATGCGCGCAAGCTCGTCAGATCCGTATTGTCGGCGCAATAGTCAGATGCCGCCTTGCCGCGCGCGGCGAAACCAGCGCCAGGTTTCGCGCGTGACGGCCCGGTAGCCCTGACCGCGATGCGCGATGCGCTCGTCGATGATGGCATTGAGCTTGGGCAATGCGTGGAAGGGGACGGACGGGTAGGCGTGATGTTCGACATGGAATGGCATGTTCCAGGTGAACCACTTCGTCAGCCTATCGGTATAGGTCGTGCGGGTGTTCTCATAGGCGCTGCGGGTACGCTCGCAGCCGGTGTGTTCGGCATAGAGATAGGGCCGCAGGAATAGCTGGCCGACATAGAGCGGGACGAGCCAGCACCACAGCAGCATCGTGCTGGAGAAGGCGATGGAAGCGATCAGCAGCGCCAGATAGACGAGGGCATAGATGCGGGCTTCGCGCACCACCATGCCCTGCTTGGATTCCGGGATCCACGGCGCCACGGCTTGTCCGGTCAGAGCACGGCGGACCAGCAGACGGATCCGGTTGGTCAGTTGCACGATGCCGGTATAGGCGATGGCGAGTCTGGTGTCGGACGACGGGATGGTCGCGGTGACGAGCTCCGGGTCGCGGTCGGGATCCTGTGTGAAGCGGTGATGATCCCAGTGAAACAGCGCATAGTGCTCATAGGGCAGAACGATCATCAGCGATGAGACATGGCCGAGGATCTCGTTGAGCCGCCGGTTGGTGAACACGGTCTTGTGCGCAGCCTCGTGCACTGCCATGAACAGGAAGGCGATGAGATAACCCTGGATGATGATCAGCGGGATCGCCCACACCACGCCGTAGCGGGTGGCGACCTGCCAGATCAGCGTTCCAACCAAAGCGATCAAGGCATAATGGCTGATCGAGCGAATGAGCCCCGGAAGATTGGCGCGAACCGACAGCTCCTTCAGCTGTGCGGGCGTTAGGGCGCGGGTTTCGATCTTGCCATGGCCAACTGCATCCATCGTCATCGGTTCGTTCCGTTCTCGGTTCAGGCGTCGGCGGCGAGCAGCGTGGAGACCTTCATGTTGATGAAGGCTGCGTCGGTTGGAATCTTGACGGGATTGCCGGCGCGGTGTCCGTGCAGCGAGGGGATCGGACACAGTTCGGCCTTGCGTGCGTTGGTTAGCAGGGGGAGTTCGTCTTCGTTGTCGCCAACCTGAAAATAGTTGTCAGTTTGTCCGGGCATCAGCAGAACGCGCGCCTTGATAGCGGCCATGGCTTTCCGGAAGTCGCCACGGAATTCATCGCAGCGGCTGATATCGCCATTTTGCCAGGTCCAGAGTTGAGCGAGCAGATTGTTGGCATCACGATGCGCAAAGGCGACATCCCATGATCGTGTCAGATAGTCTCCCAGTGAGGTGAAGCCGGCCTCACGCCAGAGCTCATCGCGGTAGAAGCCGTGCGACATCGCCCAGCCTGCATAGACGCGTCCCATGGCGCGGAGACCGGCCAATGGTTTCGAAGCAAAGCGGCCATCGACAAAGGCAGGATCGGTCGTTAGAGCGGCCCGCACGCTTTCGAGAAACACGGCGTTGAACGGCGAACAACGGGCGCTGCCGCAGACCACTGCCGCGCGTGCCACCATGTCCGGATAGCGGGCGGCCCAGTGATATGCCTGCATGCCGCCCATCGACCAGCCATAGACCAGTGCCAGACGGGCGATGCCGAATTGCTCGGTCAGCAGGCGATGCTGGATCGAAATAGCGTCATGATAGCTGATGTTCGGATAGGGGGCGCCAGCCAGAGCTTCCAGCGAATTCGATGGCGATGACGACAGCCCGTTTCCGAACAGATTGGGGATGACGATGAAGTAGCGGTCCGGATCGAGTGCGGCGCCCGGCGCGATCAGCCACTCAGTGTCGTAGTGTTGTGCGCCGAACGACGTCGGATAGAGGATGACGTTATCTTTGGCAGCATTGAGTGCGCCATAGGTCTTGTAGGCAAGCTGCAGGCGCGGGTGCCGCTGGCCGGATTGCAGCAGCACGTCACCCGCCTCGAAGATCTGGTAGTCGTTCGGCGTATTCATGCTGCAGCTCCGGAAGGTCCGTTGACGCTTGCCGAGGGTGCGACAAGCGATCCGCTCGACAAAATTTAATAACTGTACTATTGGTATATTAATTGGCGAAGAGCGCAATGCCGAAACTTCGGCATTGCCGCCTGAATAGCATGCAGCTGGTCGTCGCCCGTCGCCCGTTGGCGGCTCGGCGACATCTTGTTTTTGTATTCGAAACGTACAAGAGACTTGCGGCCCGTTAGTCTATTCACTGGCCTGTCATCGGCGCAGAGGCGGAAAGCGGCCAGGTTATCCGCATAAGCCGCTGCGAATTCGAAGTCGCGCTTGCCCGCAACCCACTCAAAGGAGTCTGGATCATGGGAACCATCACCACCAAAGACGGCACCGAAATTTTCTACAAGGATTGGGGCACCGGGCAGCCGATCGTGTTTCATCACGGCTGGCCGCTGAGTGCGGACGACTGGGACAACCAGATGATGTTCTTCCTCAATCAGGGCTATCGCGTCATCGCGCACGACCGCCGTGGCCATGGTCGCTCCAGCCAGACCGCGACCGGTAATGAGATGGACACCTATGCGGCCGACGTCGCCGAACTCACCGACAAACTGGATCTGAAGGACGCCGTGCATATCGGTCACTCCACCGGTGGCGGCGAAGTTGCGCGTTACGTCGCACGTGCCAAGAAGGGACGCGTCGCCAAGGCGGTGCTGGTCAGCGCCGTGCCGCCGATCATGCTCAAGACCGAGAACAATCCCGGCGGCCTGCCGCTCGAAGTGTTCGACGGCTTCCGTGCTGCGCTTGTTGCCAACCGCGCGCAGTTCTACGTCGATGTCCCGGCCGGGCCATTCTACGGCTTCAACCGGCCGGGCGCGAAAGTCTATCAGGGCGTGATCGACAACTGGTGGCGGCAGGGCATGATGGGCGGCGCCAAGGCGCACTATGATTGCATCAAGGCATTTTCGGAAACCGACTTCACCGAAGACCTGAAGGCGATCGATGTGCCGGTGCTCGTTTTGCACGGCGATGATGACCAGATCGTGCCTTATGCCGATGCGGGTGTGCTCTCTGCCAAGCTGGTGAAGAACGGCACGCTGAAGCTGTATCCAGGCTTCCCGCACGGGATGTTGACCACCCATGCGGATGTGATCAACCCGGATCTGCTCGCCTTCATCAAGAGCTGATCGACTGCGTCATGGCGGGCGAGGTGCAGGCTTCGTCCGCCATGCTCCGTTGGTGGCTAGATCACCGATGGCGCAATGAGATTGTCGTCGCTGCAGACACCGGGACTGCTCCGGGTGGCTTCACCGACGATCTGAACGCCGCCATTCGCCAACAATCGCAGCGCCTGTGGATAGATCTTGTGCTCGATGCCAAGTACGCGGGCGGCCAGTGTGTCGGCCGTATCGTCATCCGCGACGGGCACGGCTCCCTGCATCACGATCGGGCCGGCATCGGTCTCCGGAATGACGAAATGCACCGTGGCGCCGGAAATCTTGACGCCGGCGCGCAACGCTTGGCCGTGCGGATCGAGGCCAGGGAAGGACGGCAGCAGCGACGGGTGGATGTTCAGCATCCGGCCGTACCAGTGTCGCACGAATTCCGCCGTGAACAGGCGCATGAAGCCGCCGAGGCAGATCAGCTCGATCTTGTGCTCGTCGAGGGCCGCCTGCAGCAGCTTCTCGAAGCCGGCGCGATCCTTGCCGAACGGTTTGCTCTCGATCACCAGCGTCTTGACGCCATTGGCCTGCGCAGTGGCGAGCCCGGGAGCGTCGGCCTTGTTCGAAATCACCAGCGCAATCTCGGCCGGGAAGCCATCTGCGGCTGCGGCCTCGATCAGCGCCGTCATGTTCGACCCGCGGCCGGAAATCAGGATGGCGACGCGACGCATCACGGCCTCACAGGTTGAGTTCGAGATGTCCGTCATAGACGACGCGCTCGTCGCCTGTGGCCTCGATGACGTCGCCGAGCAGCGACACGGTCTCGCCGCCCTCGCGCAGGATGTCCATCACCTGCTGCACGGCTTCGCGCTTGACGATGGCGATCATGCCGACGCCGCAGTTGAAGGTGCGCAGCAGCTCGAGTTCGGCGATATCGCCTTCCTTTGCCAGCCACTTGAACACCGGCAGGACGGTGAGGGAGGGCAGGTCGATGCGAACGCCGAGGTTCTTTGGCAGCACGCGCGGGATGTTGTCGGTGAAGCCGCCGCCAGTGATATGCGCGAGGCCCTTCACGGCGCCGGTCTCGCGGATCGCGCGCAAGCAGGATTTCACATAGAGCCGGGTCGGGGTCAGCAGCGCACCGCCAAGCGTCATCACCGGCGAGAACGGCGCTTTGTCGGCGTAAGAGAGGCCGGTGCGCTCGACAATCTTGCGGACCAGCGAGAACCCGTTGGAGTGGACGCCAGACGAGGCCATGCCAATGACGGCATCGCCCACGCCGATGTCCTTGGTCGGCAGTAGCGTGCCGCGCTCGGCAGCGCCGACCGAGAAACCTGCGAGGTCGTAGTCGCCGTCTTTGTACAGGCCGGGCATCTCGGCGGTTTCGCCGCCGATCAGCGCGCAGCCGGATTCACGGCAGCCCTCTGCGATGCCAGCGACGATTGAGGCGGTGGCTTCTGGGTCGAGCTTGCCGCAGGCGAAGTAGTCGAGAAAGAACAGCGGCTCGGCGCCCTGGACCACGAGGTCGTTGACCGACATGGCGACGAGATCGATGCCGATGCCGTTATGGATGCCGGCCTCGATGGCGATCTTGACCTTGGTGCCAACGCCGTCGGTGGCGGCGACGAGAACCGGATCCTTGAAGCCTGCGGCCTTGAGGTCGAACAGTCCGCCGAAGCCGCCGATCTCGGCGTCAGCGCCGGCACGGGCGGTTGCGCGAACCATCGGCTTGATGAGGTCCACCAGACGGTTGCCAGCATCGATATCGACGCCCGCGTCCGCGTAAGTGAGGCCTTTTTTCTGGTCGGTCATGCCGGGTATCCTGCCGGAGCTGCGAAACTGTGTATTTTCGGCTGGTTACGTCGGAATCCCCGCCTGCGCAATGG
Source organism: Tardiphaga sp. 37S4 (assembly GCF_021044645.1). Taxonomy (NCBI): domain Bacteria; kingdom Pseudomonadati; phylum Pseudomonadota; class Alphaproteobacteria; order Hyphomicrobiales; family Nitrobacteraceae; genus Tardiphaga; species Tardiphaga sp. 37S4. The sequence goes on from NZ_CP088008.1 coordinate 2,088,488, forward strand.
CTCGTAAACGCTATCCCGATTACTATGTAGGCGGTAAGCCGGTCGGAGCCCCCAAGCTCGGATTGCGAAACAGGCCGGAGCCGGGAAGCGCCGCGTGAGTATCCCCAATTTAATCACCCTCGGGCGCATCCTGCTGGTGCCCGTGATTGTCTGGGCGATTGCCTCGAACCAGATGGAAATCGCCTTTGCAATCTTCGTGATTGCGGGGGTCAGCGATGCCGTGGACGGCTTTCTCGCCAAGCGTTTCAACATGGCCAGCGAACTCGGTGCGCTGCTCGACCCCTTGGCCGATAAGGCGCTGCTGGTCTCGATCTATGTCTCCCTGGGGATATGGGGGGCAGTTCCGCGTTGGATCGTGATTCTCGTGGTGTCGCGGGATATCATGATCGTGGGCGCCGTCATTGTGTCGTGGTTGTTCGGCAAACCGATCCCGATGAAGCCGCTGATGGTATCGAAGCTCAATACGGTGGCGCAGGTGGCCTTCGCAGCCTTGGTTCTTGCTGCCCTCGGATTTGGTTTCAAATCCTCGCCTTACGATTTGATTTTAATGGGCTTTGTGACCGTCTTGACGCTGCTCTCTGTGTCCTTCTATCTCGTCGAGTGGATGCGACACATGAGCACCATCGAACCCGGTCAAGAGCCCCGGTAAACCGGTATTCGTGACGTTCGCCGGCGGAGCCGGCAGGAGTATTTGCGTGGTCGCCCGCGTCCAACCCCGTCAACTGGCGTTCGCGCTGCCCCATGCGGAGAGTCTGTCCCGCGACAACTTCCTTGAGGGCCCGGCCAATGCCGAGGCGCTGGGACTGATCGACTGCTGGCCGGACTGGCCGAACCGGGTCATGCTCCTTGTCGGCCCGGAAGGGTCCGGCAAGAGCCATCTGGCGGCGATTTGGGCCGAGGAGGCCGGGGCGCGCTCCACCATGGCGCACAGCCTGACGGCTGCGACGGTTCCGGCTGAGTTGGTGACCAACGCACTGGTGGTGGAGGATCTCAATGCCGGTGCGTTCGACGAGCGGGCGCTGTTCCACCTTCTTAATCTGGCACGTCAGGACAACGCCTATGTGCTGATTACGGCGCGGGTCGCCCCGGCCGCCATGGAGGTCGAGTTGCGCGATCTGCGGTCGCGGCTCCGTGCGATCCCGGTAGTCAATCTGCTGCCGCCGGATGACGGGTTGTTTCGGGCGCTGATCGTGAAGTTTTGCGCCGACCGCCAGCTCAGCATCGACGAGAGCGTGGTCAGCTATGTGGCCAGCCGCATCGAGCGGTCATTCGCCGCCGCCCGCCATACGGTGGAATTGCTGGATAGCGAGGCGCTTCGGCTTGGGCGGCCGGTGACCCGTGCATTGGCCGCGGAACTGCTGCGCGACGCCTGACTTAGCCTTGGACGTCAAACGCGGCGCGTCAAACCGTGCCTTGACGGCGCGGCAGGCAGGTTCCTCAATGTCATCGAAGCGTCACGCAACTGACGCAATGTCCGCTGTGATTTGCCGGCACTATAGCGCTGCTTGAACTGGATGGATTGCTGTCTCATGGACTCCGCAGAAGAGATTGTTATTGAAGAGAAAAAGGGCGAAGCGAAGCCAGCAGAGGTGGTCGCGTCGGGTCCCGAGCGCTTCATCAATCGCGAGCTGTCCTGGCTGCATTTCAATCGCCGCGTCCTTGAGGAGTCCGTCAATCCGGGCCATCCGGCGCTGGAGCGCGTCCGCTTCCTGTCGATTTCCGCAAACAACCTTGATGAATTCTTCATGGTCCGCGTCGCCGGTATCAAAGCGCAGGTCCGTGAGGGAATCAGCGAGCGCAGTCCGGACGGCTTGACCCCGGCCGAGCAACTGGTGCTGATCAACAGCGCGGTCTCCAAGCTCGGCAGCGACCAGCAGGCGATCTGGCGCGACCAGCGCGGCATGCTGGCCGATGTCGGAATCGTGCTGCTCGACGGCAAGGAGGTCAGCAAGGCCGACCGGACCTGGATCGAGGACCACTTCCTCCACAACATTTTCCCGCTGCTGACGCCGCTGGCGATCGATCCGGCGCATCCGTTCCCGTTCATTCCGAGTCTGGGCTTCACCATCGCGCTGCATCTGTCGCGGGTGTCCGACGGCAAGACGATGAACGCGCTGATCCGCATGCCCGGCAAGATCGATCGCTTCATCCGCCTGCCGACCCCCGGCAAGGACGGCGCGGTCCGCCTGATCACGCTGGAACAGGCCACTGGCCTGTTCATCGCACGTCTATTCCCGGGCTACACCGTTCAGGGGCAGGGTGCCTTCCGCATCATCCGCGACAGTGAACTCGAAGTCGAAGAAGAGGCCGAGGATCTGGTCCGGCTGTTCGAGACTGCGCTGAAGCGTCGCCGCAGAGGGTCGGTGATCCGGCTCGAAATCGAAGCCAGCATGCCGGCAGAACTCCGCGCCTTCGTGCAGCGCGCGCTGGCGACCTCGGATGACGAAATCCTGCTGGTCGACGGCATCCTCGCCATGAACGAGGTTTCGCAGCTCACGCGGCTCGATCGGCCCGATCTCGAATTCGTGCCTTATGTGCCGCGTCATCCGGAACGTGTCCGCGATCATGGCGGCGACATCTTTGCCGCGATCCGTCAGAAGGACCTGATTGTCCATCATCCCTATGAATCCTTCGACGTCGTCGTGCAGTTCCTGCAGCAGGCTGCGCGCGATCCGGACGTGGTGGCGATCAAGCAGACGCTGTATCGCACCTCCAACAATTCGCCGATTGTCCGCACGCTGGTCGAGGCCGCCGAAGCCGGTAAGTCGGTAACGGCGCTCGTCGAGCTGCGTGCGCGGTTCGACGAAGAGGCCAATATCCGCTGGGCTCGCGATCTCGAACGCGCCGGTGTCCAGGTGGTCTATGGCTTCCTGGAATTGAAGACCCACGCCAAGCTGTCGCTGGTGGTGCGCCGCGAGGGCGGCTCGCTCACGACCTATGTGCACACCGGCACCGGCAACTATCATCCGGTCACAGCGCGCATTTACACTGATCTGTCATATTTCACATCCGACCCGATCATCGGTCGCGATGCCGCACGCGTGTTCAACTACATCACCGGCTATGCGGAGCCGAGCGACATCGAGAAGATGGCCGTGTCGCCGCTGACCTTGCGCGGTCGCATGCTCGAACACATCCGCGGCGAAGCGGCATTCGCCCGCAGCGGCAAGCCGGGTGCGATCTGGCTCAAGATGAATTCGCTGGTCGATCCGGAAATCATCGATGCGCTCTATGAGGCGTCGAATGCCGGTGTATCCGTTGAACTGATCGTGCGTGGCATCTGCTGCCTGCGGCCGGGCGTGCCCGGCCTGTCTGAAAACATTCGCGTCAAGTCGATCATCGGCCGCTTCCTTGAACATGGTCGAATCTATTGCTTCGGTATGGGCAATGGCCTGCCGAGCCCGAAGGCGGCGATATACATATCGTCGGCTGACATGATGCCACGCAATCTGGATCGCCGCGTCGAGGTTCTGTGTCCGCTGCAGAATCCCACCGTGCATACCCAGGTGCTCGAGCAGATCATGGTGGCCAATCTCAAGGATACGGAACAGAGCTGGCAATTGTTGCCGGACGGGTCGTCAACGCGTATGAAGGCAGCGAAGGGCGAGGAACCCTTCAATGTGCACAATTACTTCATGACGAATCCGAGTCTGTCTGGCCGTGGAAAGTCGCTTGAGAAATCATCCCCGCGCCGGCTCACCCGCCGTTCGGAGCGTCACCAATCCTCGTAAGGAACCAGCAACGTGGTAGCGCGTGCCAATCAACGCGCGACCAGCGTCGCCGTCATCGATATTGGCTCCAACTCGGTGCGTCTCGTTGTCTACGAGTCGCTGACGCGAAGCCTTGTCACGCTCTTCAATGAAAAGGCGCTGTGCGGTCTCGGCCGCGAAGTGCAGAGCACCGGGTTGCTGGCCAAGGACGCTGTCGATAAGGCGCTGACGGCGCTGCGGCGCTTCCGTGCGCTGTGCAGGGTCATGAAGGTCGGTCGCGTCTACGCCATCGCGACCGCTGCGGCGCGCGATGCGAGCAATGGACCTGCCTTCATCACAGCAGCCGAGAAAATCTGCGGCTGCGAGATCCAGATCATATCGGGGCCGCGCGAAGCGAAGCTCTCGGCGCTGGGCGTGATTTCGGGCGTGCACAAGCCGGATGGCCTGGTTGGCGATCTCGGGGGCGGTTCGCTCGAACTGATCGATGTCAAAGGCAATGCGGTCCGGCAGGGCGTGACGCTGCCGCTCGGCAGTCTCGCATTGCAGGATGCCTCACAGAAATCACCAAAGAAGGCGGAGCGCATCGTCAGGCTGGCGCTGGCTGACGTCGCGCAGCTCAAGGCGGGCGTAGGTCGCAATTTCTATGCGGTCGGCGGCACCTGGCGTGCATTGGCGCGGCTGCACATCATCCAGAGCGGCTATCCGCTACGTGTGATGCATGGCTATTCGATCCCGGCCACCGAAGCGCTCGATTTCGTGCGCCGCTTGCGCCGGCTCGCAACAGCCAACATTCTTGCCAACATCGAAGCCATAGCCGAACAGCGCCAGCCGCTGCTGGTCTACGCGGCGCTCGTGCTCGAATATGTCATTCGCACCGCCAAGCCGAAGACTATCGTGTTCTCGACCTATGGCGTCCGTGAAGGCTTGCTGTACGAAATGCTGCCGCAAGCGCAGCGCATGCAAGACGGTCTGGTCGGCGCCGCGCAGACCATGAACGAGTTGCTGTCGCGTTCGGCCCGCCACGCGCAGGAGCTGAGCGACTGGAGTGATCGGTTCGCCCGTGTCGCCAAGCTCAAAGAGACCGACGAGGATCGTCGGCTACGCCGGGTGGCGTGTCTGTTGTCCGATATCGGCTGGCGCGTCCATCCGGATCATCGCGGCGAGCAGACGCTCAGTCTGATCACGAACGGCAATTTCGGCTCGGTCGATCATCACGGTCGCGCATTCCTCGCGCTCTGTGTGTACTACCGCTACGCAGGATTCGGCGCCGAGAACGAGCCTCCGGAGCTGGTCCGCGCGCTTGTCTCGCCGGCACAGGTCGAACGCGCCCGTTTGCTCGGCGCGTTATTCAGGGTCGCGCATCTCATTTCGGCGGCGCGGCCGGGCGTGCTGCCCGCCACGCATTTCGCCACCAAGGATCGCAAGATGATGCTCGTCTTCGAGCATCGCATGGTCGATCTCGTCGCCGACCGCGTCGGTAGCCGCTTCAAGCAGCTGGCGCGACTGGTCGGGAAGTCCGGTTCGATCGTCAGGCGATAGCCGCCGCCGCTCATTCCGAGTGATACTACTGATTGCACCGCGGCGTGACTCTCGGTTTCCGTGCGTATACTCTTTTCCGGTGCGGCCGTTTTGGTCCACGCGGCAAGTCCATACGATTTCCGGACCGGGAGAGTCGAAATGTCAGCCCTTCTGATCAACCTTATCGTTCAACTGGTTGGCGGCGCGATTGGCGGAAATGTTGCCGGCGGTGCATCGAAGTCTGTCGATCTTGGTACAATCGGCAACACGATCGCAGGTGCAATAGGTGGCGGCGTTGGCGGTCAAATTCTCGGAATGCTGATTCCTATGCTTTCAAACGCATCGGCGACCACCGATATCGGTTCGCTGATCGGTCAGGTGGCCGGAGGCGGTGTCGCAGGTGCGGTGCTGACGGCAATCGTCGGAGCCATCAAGAACAGATCGGCGGCGTAAAGCGATCGTCATTGCGTCTCGCAGGGCGAGGTCTGGTACGCCCCGTCCTGCTGTTTGCGGCAGGCAATTAGAACGCTACCTTGGACGACGCAGCCTACGCGCGATCCACCCGGATCACCCGGCCTTTTTCCATCGCCAATGCAAGGCGGCCATGCTTGAGCGCCAGGGCGGCCTCGCCGAACAACTCACGCCGCCAGCCGTGCAGGGCGCCGACGTCGGCATTGTCGTCGGTGGCGATCTGCTCGAGATCGTCGACGGTGGCGATGACCTTGCTGGCGACGGCGTGACGTTCCGACGTCATGCGTAGCAGCACTTTCAGCAGTTCGACGGTGGCCGCGCCATTGGAATTGCCGCGCGGCTTCTCGATCTTCGGCAACGTGGCGGGATCGCGGGCGACGCCACGCTGGACGGCGGCAACAATGTCGCTGCCCCACTTGGAGCGATCAAAGCCCTTCGGCAGCGAACGCAGATTGGCAAGCTTCTCCAGTGACGTCGGCGCATGGGTCGCGATATCGCCGACGGCATCGTCCTTCAGCACGCGCGAGCGCGGCACATCGCGGCTCTGTGCTTCCTGTTCGCGCCAGGCAGCGACTTCCATCAGCACTGCGAGCTCTTTCGGCTTGCGGACGCGGGTCTTCAGCCGTTCCCAGGCGCGCTCGGGATGGAAATCATAGGTCTTTGGCGAGGTGAGAATTTCCATTTCCTCGCTGACCCAGTCGCTGCGGTCGCGCTTCTTCAGATCGGCATCGAGCTTGGCGAAGACATCACGCAGATGGGTGACGTCAGAGACGGCGTAGTGCAACTGCTCTTCGGTCAGCGGACGGCGCGACCAATCGGTAAAGCGGTGGGTCTTGTCGGGGCGGTGGCCGGTGACGCGTTCGACGAGCTGGTCATAGGCGATGCTGTCGCCGTAGCCGAGCACCATGGCCGCGACCTGAGTATCGAAGATCGGATGCGGCACCACGCCAGCGCGATGCACGATGATTTCGATGTCCTGCCGCGCGGCATGGAAGACCTTCAGCACGGCCTCGTTGGCCATCAGGTCGAAGAACGACGTGAGGTCGATGCCCTCGGCAAGCGTGTCGATCACCACCGCGTCTTCCGCGCTGGCCATCTGGACCACGCAGAGCAGCGGGTAATAAGTGGTCTCGCGGAGGAATTCCGTATCGACCGTAATGACGGGGTGCTTGGCAAGTCGCTCGCACGCGGCAGTCAGCTGGGCAGTGGTCGTGATCAGTTCCATGGACGGTCCATAACGCTTTTGCCAAGGCGTTCGGCCGAAAAACCTGTTGAGTCAAGGTGTTTCGGGCAGATTGGAGGTCTGCTCCGATAGAATGAGGGTGTTTAGGTGCCGCAGAAGGTCTTCAGTACGCGCTGATCCGGCTCCGGCGGCTCGGCGTAATCCGCCATCTCCGGTTGATCTTCATAGGGTTTCGCCAGCACGGCCAGCAATTTCTCGAACGGCGCGTAGTCGTCGGCCAGCGCCGCCTGGATCACCGCCTCGACGCGATGATTGCGGGGGATGAAGGCTGGATTGATCGTCTGCATGGCCTGATGGCGGGTACCGGCGTCCTGCGACTCCCGGCCGAGTCGTGCCCGCCAGTTCACGGCCCAGGCGTCAAACGCCGTCGGATCGATGAACAGTCCGCGGACGGCTTCGTCGCTGTCTGCGTCAACCGCGGCGGCGCCGAGGCGGCGGAAGGTCAGGGTGAAATCGGCCTGATTGGCGGTCATGGCGGTCAGCAGATCCTGCGCCAATGCGGCATCGTCCGGCTGGCTGGTGAACAGCCCGAGCTTTCGGCGGAGACCGGCCTGATAGGCCGTGTCGAAAATATCGGAGAATTCGCCCAATGCGGCCTGCGCGATTTCGATGGCGGTCTTCTCGTCGCTGTCGATCAGCGGCAGCAGCGTCTCGGCGAAGCGCGTCAGATTCCACAGCGCGATGCGCGGCTGGTTCGCATAGGCGTAGCGGCCCATCTCGTCGATCGAGCTGTACACCGTCGCGGGATCGTAGGCGTCCATGAAGGCGCAGGGGCCGTAATCGATGGTCTCGCCGGATACCGAGCAGTTGTCGGTGTTCATCACACCATGGATGAAGCCGACATGCAGCCAGCGTGCGACAAGTTCGGCCTGACGGCGGATCACTGCATCGAGCAAGGCGCGAACCGGATGTTCGGCTTCGGCTGCGTCGGGATAGTGCCTGTTGATCACATGATCGGCGAGTTGTTTGACGCCGGCGATATCCTCGCGCGCAGCGAAAAACTGAAACGTGCCGACGCGAATATGGCTTGAGGCGACGCGAGTCAGCACGGCGCCCGGCAGCATCGTCTCACGCTGAACCCGTTCGCCCGTGAGGACGGCGGCAAGGGAGCGCGTTGTGGGAATGCCCAGGGCCGCCATGGCTTCGCTGACGATATATTCCCGGATCACCGGACCAAGCGCAGCACGGCCATCGCCGCGGCGCGAGAAAGGCGTTGGACCGGAGCCTTTAAGCTGGATGTCGCGGCGCACACCGTCGCGGTCAATGACCTCGCCGAGCAGGATCGCGCGCCCGTCGCCGAGCTGCGCCACGAAATGTCCGAACTGATGTCCGGCATAGGCCATCGCGAGGGGATCGGCGCCATCGGGCACGCGTTTGCCGGCGAGGACCTCGACGCCTTCGGGACTGGCCAGCCAGTCAGGATCGATGCGGAGTTGGTCGGCCAGTGCGCGGTTCAGCTTAATCAGCCTCGGCGCTGTCACCGGCGTCGGTGCAACGCGGGCGAAGAAATTCGCGGGCAGGGCGGCATAGCTGTTGTCGAACGGGAAGTGGACTGTCATGGCCCCAAGATGGGGGGCCACGACGTGTTAGGCAACCGCTGAAAGCGGTCTCAGGCGGCGCGAACCGTGTCGAGGAACCGGTCGACTTCATCCTTCAGGCGATTGCTTTCGAGCGACAGCGACTGCGCTGCGGCCAGCACCTGGGTCGATGCGGAGCCAGTCTCGCTGGCGCCGCGATTGACCTCGGTGACCTCGCTGGCGACCTGGGTGCTGAGCTGGGCCGACTGCTGGACATTGCGCGCGATTTCCTGTGTCGCTGCGCCCTGTTCCTCGACCGCCGCTGCGATAGCCGACGAGACTTCGGAAATCAGCGTGATGGTCGAGCCGATCTCCTTGATGGTCTCGATCGTCTCGGCACTGGCCGCCTGCATGCCGGCGATCTGCATGCTGATTTCGTCAGTGGCCTTGGCGGTCTGCGACGCCAGCGCCTTCACCTCGGCGGCGACAACGGCGAAACCGCGGCCGGCGTCACCGGCGCGCGCGGCCTCGATGGTGGCGTTGAGCGCCAGCAGGTTGGTCTGTTCGGCAACGGCGGTGATGAGCTTCACGACGTCATCGATGCGTGCAGTGGCCTGCGTGAGTTTGACAATGCTTTCATTGGTCTTCTCGGCCTGCAGCACGGCGGTCGAAGCGATACGGTTCGATTCATGAACCTGGCGGCCGATTTCATTCACGGACGAGGTGATTTCTTCCGTTGCCGCGGCCACCGACTGAACGTTGCTCGACACCGTATGCGATGCAGACGCTGCAGAGCCCGACAGCGTCATGGTGATATCCGACGTGCGGGTCAGCGTGGTGGCAGAGGCTTCGAGTTCGGTCGAGGCGGATGAAAGCGAACCAACCAGCTCGCTGATCATCGACTCGAAGTTGCTGGTCGCCTTCGTGATGGTTTCCGCACGGGCGGCCTTGATGGCGGCCTCGGCACCGGCAGCCTGATCCGCGACACGCTTGGCGATGAGGGCGTCCTTGAAGATCTGCAACGCGCTGGCGATACGGCCGATCTCGGTGCTTTCGCCCTGATGCGGAATGACGGCCTCCAACTGACCATCGGTCAGCTGGCCCATTGGCTTCAGGATCGAGGCGATGCCGCCGGAGATGTCGCGCACCAGATACATGGCAGCGCTGAGACCGAGCACGACCGAGGCGCCGAGAATGATAACCATCATCCAGATCGCGTTGGCATAGGTTGCGTTCGCGTTGCTGCCGGCCACTTCGGCGCCCTTGTCGTTCAGCTCGACGAGCTTGGCCAATGTGCCGTCCATGGCGCGACCGGTCGGTACGACCTTCTTGGCGTTGATCTCTTTGGCTGCCGCCACGTCACCCTTGTTGGCGAGGGCCTGGACGTCGTTGCCGGCGGCGATGAAGGCCTTCCATTCCGCGTCAAGCTTATCGGCCAGTTCGCGTTCGGCTGGCGACGATACCAGCGGGGCGTAGGCCTTCGCGGCCTTGTCGAAGTCAGACTTGCGGGCGGCGAGGTTCTTGTCGACATCCGGACGGTCGGCATCGGCCACGATCAGGTGGTCGCGCAGCACAGCGCGATACCGCGCCGACTGAACGCGCATCTCACCGATCCAGCGGACGCTCGGGAGCCATTGCGTCTGGATATCCTGGGTCGCTGCGTTGATGGCTCGCATCTGCATGAAGGCGAGGGTGCCGATGCCCGCGATCACGACGAAAAGAAAAGCAACAATGACAAATAGCTTGGTACTGATCGAATATCTGGCGAGCACGAACATATTCCTCGGCGGTTCTAAGGCTGCGACGCCGGTCAGCCGAAATGGCGGCTGCCTTGGGTTGCGGCAGGGCAAGAAGCAGCAAGTTCCAGTTGAATCACCTGCCTTCAAAACGGGCTGGGTTCACGGCAAGACAGTGAATGGTGGTCGTCAACGTTCAGTAAATTTTGACACAAATACCGCTTTAAGTAGTTGAATCTGGTGCTGAAATACCGACGCGACGTATCCGGGTGCCGATGGTGCTTGACCCGAGGTAGCTGGTTATTGCGTGTGCAATCATGTAGTTCCCGCGTTGCGGGAGGTTTTCCGATCGCTCGATTGCATTTGGAAATGGTAGTCCGAAATTCATCGGTTGGAGGCCTCCGATGACGCAGTGGCGGCCCGCAAATTCGGGCGATCTGATCGCTGCGCTTTGGTTGCCGCGTCGGATGCGGTCGGGTAAACCCTGCGCTTCGCGCCTGATCGCGAACCCGATTCCGCCCTCTGACGTATTTCCAGGATACCCATGCATCGCTACCGGTCTCACACCTGCGGCGCGCTCCGCGACAGCCATATCGACCAGACCGTTCGCCTGTCGGGGTGGTGCCATCGTATCCGCGACCATGGCGGCGTGCTCTTCATCGATTTGCGCGACCATTACGGCCTGACGCAATGCGTCGCCGACCCGGACTCGCCGGCATTCAAGGTCGCCGAGACGCTGCGTTCGGAATGGGTCGTGAAGATCGACGGCAAGGTGCGTCGTCGTCCCGGCGGCACCGAGAATGCCGAACTGCCCACCGGCGATGTCGAGATCTATATCGATGCCATCGAGGTGCTCGGCCCCGCGGCCGAACTGCCGCTGCCGGTGTTTGGTGATCAGGACTATCCGGAAGACATCCGCCTGAAATATCGCTTCCTCGACCTGCGTCGCGAGAAGCTGCACGCGAACATCATGACCCGCGGCGCCATCGTCGACTCGATGCGCAAGCGGATGAAGGAGCAGGGCTTCTTCGAATTCCAGACGCCGATCCTCACTGCGTCGTCGCCGGAAGGCGCGCGCGACTTCCTGGTGCCGTCGCGCATCCATCCCGGCAAGTTCTACGCGCTGCCGCAGGCTCCGCAGCAGTACAAGCAGTTGCTGATGATGTCGGGCTTCGACCGCTACTTCCAGATCGCGCCATGTTTCCGCGACGAGGATCCGCGTGCCGATCGTCTGCCGGGCGAGTTCTACCAGCTCGATCTCGAAATGAGCTTTGTCGAGCAGGAAGACGTGTTCGCCGCCGTGCAGCCGGTCATCACCGGCGTGTTCGAGGAGTTCGCCAAGGGCAAGCCGGTCAACAAGGACTGGCCGAAGATTCCTTACGCAGAGTCGCTCCGCAAATACGGCACCGACAAGCCGGATCTGCGCAACCCCATCGAGATGCAGAACACGGCAGAGCACTTCCGCGGCTCCGGCTTCAAGGTGTTCGCGCGCATGCTCGAAGACGACAAGAACCAGGTCTGGGCGATCCCCGGTCCCGGCGGCGGCAGCCGTGCATTTTGCGACCGCATGAATTCCTGGGCGCAGGGCGAAGGCCAGCCGGGCCTCGGCTACATCATGTGGCGCGAGGGCGGTGAGGGTGCAGGCCCGCTCGCCAACAACATCGGACCGGAGCGTACCGAAGCGATCCGTCAGCAGCTCGGCCTGAAGGCCGGCGACGCCGCATTCTTCGTCGCGGGCGATCCCGAGAAATTCTACAAGTTCGCCGGTCTCGCACGCACCAAGGTCGGCGAGGAGCTCAACCTGATCGACAAGGAACGCTTTGCGCTGGCCTGGATCGTCGATTTCCCGATGTACGAGTACAACGAGGACGACAAGAAGGTCGACTTCTCGCACAACCCGTTCTCGATGCCGCAGGGCGGCATGGATGCGCTGACAGGTCAGGATCCGCTGACCATCAAGGCCTTCCAGTACGACATCACCTGTAACGGCTATGAGATTGCGTCGGGTGGCATCCGTAATCACAAGCCAGAAGCCATGGTGAAGGCATTCGAGATCGCCGGTTATGGCGAGGAGACGGTGGTCGAGCGCTTTGGCGGCATGTATCGCGCCTTCCAGTACGGCGCACCGCCCCATGGCGGTATGGCGGCCGGCGTCGATCGTATCGTGATGCTGCTCTGCGGTACGAACAACCTGCGCGAGATCTCGCTCTTCCCGATGAACCAGCGTGCTGAAGATTTGTTGATGGGCGCACCGTCAGAGGCTTCGCCGAAGCAGTTGCGTGAAGCGCATATCCGTCTCAATCTGCAGGACAAGTAGTCCAGCACACCAACAAGAAGAAACGCCCTTCTACCTAACTTTTGTTTTATGACGCGCGGGAGCACGCATGTCTTCTTCATCTTCTGACGATCTCTCGCGCGCGGCGCTTGCCTATCACCGCCTTCCCAGGCCGGGTAAACTCGAAATCCAGGCTACCAAGCCGCTCGCCAACCAGCGCGATCTGGCGCTGGCCTATTCGCCGGGCGTGGCGGCGCCGTGTCTCGCGATTGCTGCCGACCCCAACGAAGCGGCGTCGCTGACCTCGCGCGCCAATCTCGTGGCCGTCGTCTCCAACGGCACGGCTGTCCTCGGTCTCGGCAATATCGGTCCGCTGGCGTCGAAGCCGGTGATGGAAGGCAAGGCGGTCCTCTTCAAGAAATTCGCCGGCATCGACGTGTTCGACATCGAAATCGCCGCCGACACCATCGAGCGCGTGGTCGAGGTCGTCTCGGCGCTGGAGCCAACCTTCGGTGGCATCAACCTCGAGGACATCAAGGGTCCGGAATGTTTCGAGATCGAGGCGCAGCTTAAAGAGCGCATGAAGATCCCGGTGTTTCACGACGATCAGCATGGCACCGCCATCATCGTCGGCGCCGCGATCAAGAATGCGCTGCTGCTCAACGGCAAGAACATCAAGAACGTCAAGATCGTCTGCTCGGGTGCTGGCGCTGCGGCGATCGCCTGTCTCAATCTTCTGGTGTCGCTGGGCGCGCAGAAGAAGAACATCTGGGTCTGCGATATCGACGGTGTCGTGCATGAGGGCCGCAACACCCTGATGGACCGCTGGAAGGCGGTCTATGCGCAGAAGACCGATGCGCGCGTGCTGGGCGATGTCATCGCCGGCGCCGATATTTTCTTGGGCGTCTCCGCTCCGGGCGTGCTGAAGCCCGAGATGGTCAAGGCGATGGCCGACAAGCCGCTGGTGATGGCGCTGGCCAATCCGACGCCGGAGATCATGCCGGACGAAGCGCGCAAGGCACGCCCGGACGCGATGATCTGCACCGGCCGGTCGGACTTTCCGAACCAGGTCAATAACGTCCTTTGTTTCCCGTTCATCTTCCGCGGCGCACTCGATTGCGGGGCGACGGCGATCAATGAGGCGATGAAGATCGCTGCCGTCGATGCCATCGCGCAGCTTGCGCAAGACCCGCCATCGGATGCCGTGACCGCCGGCTTCGACAACGAGACCCAGGGCTTCGGTCCGGGGTCGCTGATCCCGAGCCCGTTCGATCCACGCCTGATCCTGCGCATCGCGCCGGCCGTCGCCAAGGCGGCGATGGAATCCGGCGTGGCCTCGCGCCCGATCGCCAATTTCGAGGAATACACCGCAGGTCTCGAGCGTTTCGCATTCCGCTCCGGTCTGGTGATGAAGCCGGTCTTCGCGAAGGCAAAGACCCAGCCGGTGCGCGTGATCTATGCCGAAGGCGAAGACGAGCGCGTGCTGCGCGCCGTGCAGGTGGTGCTGGAAGAGAAGCTGGCGCGTCCGATTCTCGTTGGCCGTCCGTCGGTCGTCGAAGCCCGCATCAAGCGGTTTGGTCTGGCGATCCAGGCCGGCCAGGATTTCGATCTGATCAATCCCGAGGACGATCCGCGTTATCGCTCTTACGTGCAGTCCTATATCGACGTGGCCGGCCGTCGCGGCGTGACGCCGGATGCGGCGCGCACGGTCGTCCGCACCAATGCGACGGTGATCGCCGCGCTCGCCGTGATCCGCGGCGAGGCGGATGCAATGATCTGCGGCGTCGAAGGCCGCTACATGAGCCATCTGCGCCATGTGCGCGAGATCATCGGCTTCCTGCCGGGCGTCAGCGATTTTGCAGCGCTGTCGCTGATGATCACCAGCAAGGGTGCGCACTTCATCGCCGATACGCAGGTGCGTCCGAATCCGAGCGCGGAAGAACTCGCGGAAATCGCGGCGCTCGCTGCCAACCACGTGCAGCGTTTCGCCATGAAGCCGAAGATCGCTTTCGTGTCGCATTCTGACTTCGGCAGCTACGATACGGACTCTTCGCGTAAGATGCGCCGCGCCGCAGCATTGCTGCGTGAGAAGCATCCGGAAATCGAGTCCGATGGCGAAATGCAGGGCGACACCGCGCTGTCGGAAGCGGCCCGCAAGATCGTGCTGCCGCATTCGAAACTCGAAGGCTCGGCGAATGTCCTCATCATGCCGACGCTCGATGCCGCCAATGTCGCTTATCAGATGATCAAGACGCTGGCGGATGCGCTCCCGGTCGGCCCGATCCTGATCGGCCCGGCGCGTCCGGCGCATATCCTGACGCCGGGCGTGACAGCGCGTGGTATCCTCAACATGACGGCGGTGGCCGCTGTCGAGGCGCAGGAGCGGGCTGGGCGTCCGCAGGCGAGTCTATTCGGCTAGCGCGTTCAGTCAGCCTCGCGCTGGCTGGATGCTGCCCGGCTATTGCGCTTTTGGATAGTTCGCCAATCTGAGAAGCATCGCGACAAATGGATGACGCCAACGAGGTCATCCATTTGTTCGTTTGAAAAATGTGATGGAATGATCATACTTGTCACGTATTTCGACAAGTATTCATTGCAGTCCAGCGAGGCCGACCAATGCCAGCGTTTATTACTTTCGGGCGCATTCTCTTTGCCGTGATCTTCATCGCGTCCGGGGCATCCAAGTTTCTCGACCTCAGCGCAACAGCAGATGCGATCGCGAACAAGGTTATCCCGACGATCCCTGCGGTCGTGACGCCCTATGCGACACAGCTCGAAGGGCTGGCGGGCATGGAATTGAAGCAGATTCTCGCAATCGCCGTTGCAACACTGGAACTGGTCGGCGGTATCCTCGTCGCACTGAATCTGGGCGCGCGCTTCTTCGCCCTGGTGCTGGTGCTGTTCGTGATGGCCGCGACTTTCTACTTCCACGACTTCTGGAACCTGACAGGCCCTGAGGCCAAGAATCAGATGATCCACGCGCTGAAGAACCTGTCGCTGATCGGCGGCCTCTTCATGATCGCCGGTATCGGCCGCAGCGCGCGGCTGCCGGGCGGCTACAACGAAGTATAGTCCTCGCTCAGGACACCCGCCGCCAGGCCGTTACTGTGACTTCATGCGCGGAGTCGAGGATCTGGACCTCGCTCGTTTGCAGGCCGTGACTGGAGAGAATGTCCTGCGGCGATCTTTCGGGGACGCCGGGGAAGCATCCCTCGCCGCCGGGCAGGCGGACATGGGGCGCCTGCGACAGCCAGAACACGTCGATGCGATCAAAGAACATCTCGAATACGCTGGGGCCGCCGATGACGGCGACGGTGCCGGCATGAACGCCAGCATGTGCGCAAGCGTCTTCGAAAGATGCGCCGGCCGGATTCCACAGCGTGGCTTTGTTGTTTTCGGGATCGGGGCCTATGGCGGCGATGCTGCGGCTGACGATGATGCGCTTGCGCTTCGGTGAGTTCGGCTGATCCTCGAACGAATGCCTGCCGTGCACGATCAGGTCGGCACGGTCGAGACCTGCGGTGAAAAAGGCGAGGTCGCCGGGAAATTTGAGGGTATCGGGCATCACGCCACTGGCGTCGGCGAGCATGCCGTCCGCCGAGACGATGACGTAGCCGTTGAAACGAAATGCGGGCATCAGGGGCGTCGACGAGTCCTCATTATTCCGAGATCGTCTGGACGACGCTGTTCACAGGACGGCTGCTGACCGTCGGCAGCTTGGCATCCTTGACGATCGCTTCATCATAGGACGCGATGGTCTGCACGGGCGCCTTGGCACGCATATGCACGACCTTGTAGCCACCGGCCTTGAGCTTGCGCAGCAGGGTCGGTAACGCTTCGGCGGTGTGCTTCTGGAAGTCGTGCATCAGGATGATACCCTTGCCGAGCTTGTCGAGCTTGGTCATCACATTGGTGATGACCTGTTCGGACTTGCGCGTCTTGAAGTCGAACGAGTCGATGTCACAGGAGAAGATCGCCATGTTGCGCGTGCCGAGATAGGTGACGATTTCCGGCGGGTGCTGCAGCGCCGGAGCGCGGAAGAATGGTGCGGGGGCTGAGCCGAGCGCCCACTTCACAGCGCTGAAGCCTTTCTCGATTTCATCGATACGCTGCTGCTGGGTCAGTTTCTTGTTGGTCAGCGCGATATGAGCCCAGGTGTGTCCGCCGATGGTATGGCCGGCCGCAGCGACCTGTTTGAGCACCTCCGGATAATAGGTAGCGTGCTTGCCGATCGGAAAGAACACTGCCTTGACGCATTCGTCGGCCAGCGTCTTCAACACGGTCGGCGTCGTAGTCTGCCACGGGCCATCGTCGAAGGTCAGCACCACTTCCTTGTCGCGCAGGAAGTCGAGCTGCTTGAAATGTTCGAAGCCGAAACCCGGACCGCCCGTCGTGTCGATCTCGACCACACGGCTGACGCCGAGCGCATCGGGATTGGCGCAGGTCGATTTGGCGGGAGCAGGTGCAGCCGCGGGCGCCGGTGGCGGCGCGGGCGTTGCCGCGGGGGCGGGCGCTGGGGCTCCGGCTTTGGGTGCCTGCGCCTGTGCGCCTGCCGCCCACAATGAAATCGCGCTCGCAAAAATCAGACCTGCCGCACTGCGCATCACGTTCCCCTTGACCTGCGACCAGCGTCGTCAGCGAGGTGGCCGGGCTGATCCAGATGGTCGTGGCCGCAATTCTAGCGCGATTTCAGGCGATACCGCTATGGCAACGGCCCTTATCCCCAGTCAGTGGCTGGATCGATATTGAACCGCTCAAGCCGCGGTCAGGGCACGTCCGACGGCGGTCTTGATGCGTGTATCGGTCGGTTCGAATTCGGAGGCAAAGGAGTCGGTGAGATAGCCATCGCGGCCGACCAGATATTTGTGGAAGTTCCACCGCGGCAGGTCGCGCGGCCGTGCCTCTGCCGCCCATTTGTAGAAGGGGTGCGCGTTCGGTCCCTTCACGACGGTCTTGGCGGCCATCGGGAAACCGATGCCGAAATGTCCCTCGGTAATCTCGGCGATCTCCTTGGCGCTGCCCGGCTCCTGTCCGCCGAAGTCATTGGAGGGCACGCCGACGATCATCAAGCCGCGCTCGCGGAATTCGGTCCACAGTGTCTGAAGCCCGGCATATTGCGGGGTGAAGCCGCATTGCGAGGCGGTGTTGACCACCATGATCGGGCGGCCGGCATAGTCGGCAAGTTTGATGTCGCCACCCTTGAGGCCGGGAAACGCGAAGCCATAGGCGGTCATGCGGCTCACGGCGCCTTGCGCCGAGGCGTGACGCGCGACCGCCACGGCACTTGCCGCGCCCAATACCGTTGTCAGTATCTGCCTGCGATTGATCATCGCCATTCGTCGTAGCCCAGCCTGTGTCGCGAGCAGAGTAGCGTCATCTCCGAGATGACGCACTCAACAAGCTGTTACAGGGCCGGAGTGAACGAGGCTAGCGCAGCGGCACCACGAATTCGGTGCCCTGGCCGGTCTCGCCGCCGGCGGCAATGCCCTGATCGGACACCACGATGGAGCCGCCACTCGCGAGCGCTTCGGTAATCTGTGCCATGGCGTCCGCAGGGATCGTCAGGCGGTCGAGCGCCTCTGCGGCGCTGTTTGGCAGAGGACGGGTTTTCACTTCAACGGCGCCAGTGGATTTGCGGCGACGCGAAACATTGTCGTCCTCGTCGGCGCGACGCGGGACGGCAGGCAGCGAGACTGCGGTCCAGTGAAATGCCTTGGCATCATCCTTGTCGGTGCGGGCGGTAAAGATGTGAGTGCCGAGCGGGCGATCGCTGGGCTTGATGGCGATCGGCGTCTCGAACAGCGGCGCGAAATTCTGCCGCACATAGAGCTTGCCGTCCTTGCCGCTGACCAGCACGGCAATCTGGCCGGACCGCTTTGGCGTCGCATCGGCGGCGGGCGCCGTAGGCATCTCGGCCTTGGCCGAATCGGCGGGGCGCGTTTCGTCCTTCTTGACGTCGGGCACACTGGCGGCGACCGGCGCCGCGTCAGCCTTTGCAACTTCCGCTTTCGGGGCTTCCGTCTTGGCAGGCTCAAGCTTGGCTGGCGCTTCCGCGACGGCCTCAGCCGATTTGATCTCGGGTGTCGGCAGTTCGACGACTTTGGCGATGGCCGCGTCGAGATCGCGGCGTGTCATGATCTCGGGCTCTGCGGCTTTGACGGCGGTTTCGACCTTTGCAGGTGTGGCGTCCGACATCACAGTCGCGGGCGCCGGTTTTGTCATCGCATTGCTGGCATCGGCGGTCTGGGTCTTGTCCTGAGTCTTGGAGCGGTCGGCGGCGGATGGCCTCAGACCAAGGTCTTGGGGCTTCGCATCTGCCAATGCCTTATCAGCCTTGGGCGATGTCTGGACGTCTTGAGGCGCCGCAGCCGCGACCGGACCCGGCGCGATTTTCTGAGCGGCGAGCAGCGGATGCGAGATTTCCGCCGGGGAGATTTCGCCGGGCGCGATGATCACGCGGGCGCCCATGCGGGTCCAGCCCCAGATCCTGGTCGCAAAGGCCATCGGCATGCGGATGCAGCCGTGGGACGCCGGATAGCCTGGCAGCGCACCGGCATGCAAAGCGATGCCCGACCAAGTGATGCGCTGCATGTAAGGCATCGGCGCGCCGCTATAGATGTTGGAGCGGTGCCATTTGTTCTTCTGGATGATGCTGAACACGCCCATGGGCGTCGAATGGCCGCGCATGCCGGTGGAGACCGGCGTCTCCGCGAACAGGCCATTGGCGTCGAATACCCGCAGGGACTGTCGCTCGATCGAGATGGCGATCACCAGCGGGCCGACCGGCTTGGTGTGTTCCTTGACCTGCTTCTCGAGCTTGGCGCCAAGGCGCTTCAGCTTCTTCTGGCGCTGCTGCGGTTGCGGCGCCGGCGGTTCGATCTCCCGCATGATCATTGGATTTTCGTCGGTCCAGAACACCGCCGCATCGGCAGGCGCCGCCACGGTCATGCCGGCCATGGCGACGAGTGCGATCCGCAGGAAGCTGCCGGAAAAAATCGTGCTGCCCAGAAAGCGGCTCTTGTCCGTTGATCCCCACGACAACTGAAATACACCCACGTCCAATATCCTCGAATCCATCTGAAAACATTAGTCTCGCAGGCGCGAGATGGGTTCACCAGCATGAGTGATCTGGCTACCGCTGAGTCGGGATCAGCCTAGCAAAAAAGCCTCACATTGAATTAACAGGGGGGCATCCTGGCTTCCGAATCCGGTTGGAATGCCTACATATTCTGGATCGGTCACGGAGAGTTGCATGACGTTTAATGGATCTGGCGGGCTCACCAAGATGTTGTGGCGCGGCGTCCTGGCGCTTTCGGCATTCGCGGCGTTGGCAATTGTCCCGGCGCAGGCTGCGGATGAACCGGATCTGATCTTCCGGCGCTCCACCGTGTTCAAATGGCTCAGCCCGAACGACAAGCTGGCGACTTACGGCGTCGACGACCCCGAAGTCGACGGCGTCGCCTGCCACTTCACGGTGCCTGAAAAGGGTGGCTTCAAGGGCTGGCTCGGTCTGGCCGAAGAAGTTTCGGACATCTCGCTGGCGTGCCGGCAGATCGGTCCCATCACGTTCAAGGCCAAGAGCGATCAGGGCGAGGACATGTTCCGCCAGCGCCGCAGCCTTTTCTTCAAGAAAATGCAAATCGTCCGCGGCTGCGACGCCAAGCGAAACGTGCTGGTTTACATGGTCTATTCGGACCGGATCATCGAGGGTTCGCCGAAGAACTCGACGTCATCAGTTCCGATCATGCCCTGGGGGCAGTCAGATGCCGCCGTGCAGAAATGCGGCGACTTCATCAAATAAGCGAACTCTTGGTCGCTAGAACTTAGCCCTGCTTCGCTATTCGGCGGAGTGGGTGACGACGCGTTTCGTGCGCAAGCGGTCCCATGACTGCTGCGGCTGTGGGTCACGATAGCCTACGAGCTGGACCAGCTGCTGCGGATAGCACTCGTTGCCGTGTGAGCCGTAGCCCTGCTGCGACATGGCGCCTTGGCATTTAGCGCGCGAGTGTACCGTGGAGACCAGTGGCCGTCCGGGGGCGCTGATCGGGGTATCCTTGCCAACGTCGTTGTTGCCAGTTCCCACGACTGCATTCCTTCTCTTCGAGGTGAACAGAAACGCGCAGTCGCCTGAAAAGGTTGCATACGCTCTCCTGAAGTCGCTTTAGCCGCGTTTAGGTTCAGTTTTGTTAAGGGCGTGCGACAGCCAGACGAACTTTCGAGACATCCTTTCCAAGGCGTTCTTTCTAAGCCGTTCGCAGATTTGCCGCCCGGATTGTGTCGTCGGCATGGGCGCCACGAAACAATTCGACGGGGGACGAAACCATTTTCCTCTTGGGCCGCAGACGTGCCGAAACCCGCATTGGCTATCCATTTGTCAACGACGCGGCGGGCAGCGCTGCCGAACTGGAGACGTCAGATGCGCACCATCAGCTTCATCCTCGCTTTCGCCTTCATCCTGGCCGGCCCGTCGATGGCCGGTTCCACCGATGGTAACCTACCCGGTATCGGTACGTTCGCCTTTACCGGTTCGCCGGTGATCGGCGCTGTTGCGCCGATGGTTGTGGCCTACGCACGCTGATTTCGATCGCGGGCGGATAACCCGAGAAACAACAAGAAAAGTTTTGAAATGACTAGACCACGTATTCTGACTGCCATTGTTGTCGCTGCCGCCCTTGCAAGTTCCATCACGGGAAGTGCAGCGCAGGCGCAGATCTGGTCGTGGCGGAAGTTGCCGGACCAGCGTGGGGAGTTCGTTCGTTTGTGCTCGCCGCATATGGTCGGGCGCTGGGCGCATCCGGAAGAAGTGTGCGGCTGCCTGCATGACCACGCCGTGGCAACGGTGGAAGACGCTGATTTGCGCGAGGCACTGCTGCGGGGCATCAGTGAGCGCGGCGTACCTACGATCGAGAAGGACTGGATCCCGGCATCGAAGCAGTCGATGATCAGCGCGACCTTCACGCAGATCGCGAAGCCGACCCTGCAATGCATGTATGATCCGGCGCCGCTGGATTGAACCACTCAGTTAGTTCGCGTGATCTTTTTGCGCTGCGTCGTCGCGCCAAAATGATCGCGGATTTCTGTCTTTCCCTCTCGTCATCCCGTTACTGCCGATGATAGCGTTTTGCTACACCACCGTTAGGTGGGTGGATTCGCTACTAATTGAATTGGTGGGAACCGAGGGATTTTTTATGCGATTTGTTTCGATCGGCTTGACGTGTGTCTCGATATTTCTGACCGGCGCGGCGTTAGCTGCAGATGCCAGCACCCAGGAAGCCAACAAGAAAGCCGTCGTTGAATTCTATGAGAAGGGCCTCAACCAAAAGGACTTCGAGGCGGCATCCAAATATTTCGGTCCGCGTTATGTTCAGCACAATCCCAACGCGGCTGATGGTGTCGAGGGCTTCAAAGGCTTTATCGGTTTCCTGCGGGAGAAATTCCCGGACTCGCATAGCGAGATCAAGCAGGTCTTCGCCGACGGCGACTATGTGATCCTGCATGTGCATGCCGTGCGCGAAAAGGGCACGCGCGGTAACGCGATCATCGACATCTTCAAGCTTGAGAACGGCAAGATCGTCGAACATTGGGATGCCGTTCAGCCGATCCCGGAAAAATCCGCTAACACCAACGGCATGTTCTGATGGATATGGCGCAGCCCCAGCGTGACGATCGATTGAAAGGCAAGGTCGCCATTATCACCGGTGCGGGTTCCCGCGGCGATGGCATTGGCAACGGACGTGCCGCAGCGGTGTTGTTGGCGCGGCATGGCGCGCGCGTCGCGTTGGTCGACACCGACGTAGACGCTGCCGAAGAAACCGCGCGATTGATCGCTGCGGAGGGCGGCATCACGCAGATCTATGACGGCGATGTCAGTGATCGCGCGTCATGCGAGGCGATCGTCGAACGCACCGTCGAAGGCTTTGGCCGTCTTGATATCCTCGTCAACAATGTTGGCCTCACCGGGCCGCGCGGCGACGCCATCGAGGTCGACGACCGCGCCTGGGACGGCGCCATGCGTATCAACGTTGCCTCAATGATGCTGATGGCGAAGTATGCGATTCCGGAAATGATGAAATCCGGCGGCGGCTCGATCATCAACCTGACGTCGATCGCCGGCCTGCGTGGTGGCCACCCGAGCTTGTTGTATCCCACGTCGAAATCGGCGGTGATCGGCCTCACCAGAGCGATGGCGGCACATCACGGCCGCGACGGCATTCGCGTCAACTGCATCGCGCCCGGCACGGTCTATACGCCGATGGTGGCGTCGCGTGGCATGAGTGATGAGATGCGCAAGGCGCGCGCAGCGGGCACACTGCTGGGCACCGAAGGGACCGGCTGGGATATCGGCTATGGTGTTCTGTTTCTTGCCAGCGACGAGGCCCGCTGGATCACAGGGATTACGCTAGCGATCGATGGCGGTGCGAGTGTTGGCCAGACCGGTTCACCGGTGCCGCCAAGCGAGCCGCTGCGGCATTGATGAGCGCGTCCTGGACTAGCGCGTCTTGGTGCCCGCGCGGGGAACGCATTTGCGAACACGCGTCACACCGGACGTGGTCAGCGTCGTGCCGGACACTTCCTTGATCTGGCCGGTGGGGCAAGAGCCGTCATCGACCAGAATGCGCTGGCCGAGGCGGACATCAACAATGTCCTGTTCGCGGTTGACCTGATCGATCGCCAGCGCCGGCGCTGCCAGCGCAAGCGAAGCCAGAATTCCTGATAGCCAAATTGCCGAGCGCATTGTGCGACCTTTATTACTTGTTCTGGATCTTGAGGCCGTCGGGGCCGACATTGATCTGCAGCCCGCTGGGCTCTTTCTTGGTCTGGTAGAGATTGTAGCCGAGCACGCCGATGCCGACGACCAGCGCGCCGATGATCAGGTAGAGCACGTTGCGATTGCCGGACATGAGGTCTCCGTTGGGGCAGATCTGCCTGCCGGGCATTCTGTCTGCCTGGATTGTAGGGATGCGCATCCGATTCTAGAAGCGCAGCCGTCGCCGGCATTGAGTGCCAGCCAGCCTTAAGTTTTAGCCCCCCAGGCGGGTTCCACGCGTCTTTGCTGAAGGCTTGCGGTGGGCGCGCAAACTCGCCGCTGAGGCTTTCGCCAGTCTTTCCGCCGATGTGACAAGCTCCCGAATGGGATGGCCGGCGAAGCCGAGCACGAAGCCGGGCGCGGGGCGGGCGCGCAGATAGGTGTCAGCCAGCAACCAGCCCTCGACGCCGGCTGCAGCCTTGGCCTTTGCGGCGATCTCAAGCGACGTCGCGGGCGCGAACTTCGCCACCAGATGCAGGCCCTGTGACGGCACCGGAACCGTCAGTTGCCCGTCCGACGCATCCATCAACGTCGCCGCCAGAGCGTCGCGCGCCTCGCGATAGATGTTCCGCATCTTGCGCAGGTTGGCTGCGAAGGCGCCGGAGTTCAACATGTCAGCGACGGCGCCTTCCATCAATGTGCCGGGAAAGCGGTCCATCGCCGCGCGCGCCGTCGTGACCGGGCCAATCAGGCGTTCGGGCAGGGCGCAGTAGCCGATGCGCAGACCGGGAAACAGAGTCTTGGCAAACGTGCCCATATAGATCACGCGTTGCAGGTGATCGATGCCGGCGAGCGACAGCAACGGCGCGCCGTCATAGCGAAACTCGCTGTCGTAATCGTCTTCGAATATCCATGCGCCGGCGTCCTTCGCCCAGTCGAGCAATTCAAGACGCCGCGGCATCGCCATTTGCACGCCGAGTGGAAATTGATGCGAGGGCGTGACATAGGCCGCGCGCGCAGATGGCGCCGTGGCACGGCCCCTGGCGACGATCAGGCCGAAGTCATCGACCGACACCGACACCGGCCGGGCGCCGCAATGTTCGATCGATTTTCGTGCGGCGGGGTAACCGGGGTCCTCGCACCAGATCTGTTCGCCTGGCTTGAGAATGGCTGACAGCACGATGCGCAGCCCGTGCTGTGTGCCCGATGTCAGCATGATCTGATCGGGATCGCAGCGCAGCCCGCGCGCTGACAGAAGATGATTGGCGATGGCGGTGCGTAGTTCATGACTGCCGCGGGGATCGCCGTAGTGCAGATGCTCGGCGCCGAAAGCGCGCAGGCGGCGGCCGGCGAAAGCGCGAAAACGGCGCAGCGCCTGTTCGTCGATATCGGTACAGCCGAGAGCGAGCGTGCCCCGCTGCGGCGCGTCGATGGCGATGGCCTTGGCTGGCTTGCTGTTGGTCCGCGTCGGAATCCGCGCGGCGACGAAGGTGCCGGAGCCGACGTGTGCGACGGCAAAGCCATCGGCGATCAGACGCTCATAGGCATTGGTGACGGCATTGCGTTGAAAACCGGTTTGCTTCGCAAGGATACGCGATGGCGGCAGAGCTTCGCCGGGTTTGGCAACGCCGCCGGTGATGGCATGGCACAGCGCCTGATAGAGCCGATCCTGCGAGGACGATCCTTCGGTGATATGTGCGCCCGTGAGATCGAGCGGTAGCTCGGGTTTCGGAATTGGCTTCGCCAAATTGGTCGGAATTTTTCGCATGGAATTGGCACTATCGCAGACCAAATGCGGCGGTACAACACATTCGAACGCTTCCAATTGACGGGGGATTGCCGTGACCACAGCCGAACTGAAGACCGCTGAACCGACGAACGCAGATATCGCGTCATATCCGCTCACGGCGCGCAATCGCGTGAAGCGACGCCATGACCGCGGCTTCTACGACCACGAGACCGTCCATAAAATTCTGGACGCATCGATGATGTGCCATGTGTCCTACATGATCGACGGGCAGCCCTATTGCACGCCGACCTTCTTCTGGCGCGAAGGCACGAAACTGTATTGGCACGGCAGTAGCGCGAGCCGCATGCTGAAGAACCAGACCGCGCAGCAACGCGTCTGTCTCACTGTGGCCTTTCTCGACAGCCTCGTGCTGGCACGTTGCGGCTTCAATCATTCAGCGGACTACCGTGCGGTGATGGCATTCGGAAACGCTTATCTCGTCACCGATCCCCACGAGAAGGAGCAGGCTGGCATCGCGATGGTCGACCGTTTCTTTCCGGATCGCACCGCCAGTCTGCGCGAGACCACGGCACAGGAGATGAAGGCGACGTCCTTTATCGCCATGGAGATCGAGGAGGCATCAGCCAAGATCCGCGCCAAGGGCGTGGCTGACGATGACGAGGATTACGAACTGCCGATCTATGCCGAGCGCATTCCGGTGAGGACGGTGATCGGTGCGCCGGAGCCGTGTCCGCGGCTCTTGCCCGGTGTCGAACGACCGGCCTCCTTGCAAGTCTATTCAGAAGGGCGGCTGCTCGAAGATGCACTGACCGATGCCTATTTTCTGCAGTACCCGAAGGGGTAAGGGGCGAGCATCTCAGATGACGGCGTCGGTGCTGGTGCCGGTTACGGCCACAGCGCCGCGACGATCGCGTCGAGTCCGTCCGTCAACGCTGCTGGTCCTGGCTGCAGGATCAGCGGCGATTTGATCTCATAGATGCGATTGTCGCGCACGGCAGGAATCGCGTTCCAGTCCGGTCGCTGCCGGATTTTATCGGGCACGACTTTCTTGCCGCACCACGAAGCGAGGATCACATCGGGGGCCGCGGCAATCACGTCGGCTGGCATGACGATGCGATCCTTTGCTGCCTTCTGATGTCGAAGCAGCGGAAAAGCGTCTTCGCCGCCGGCGATCTCGATCAGTTCGGACACCCAGCCGATCCCGGTAATCAGCGGATCGTCCCATTCCTCGAAATAGACGCGCGGTCTGCTCAGTCGCAAGTTTGCCGCAGCATTGACGCTGGAAAGTCGCAGCTCGAATTGTACCGCCAGTTGCTCTGCGCGTTCGCTGGCGTCCACCATCGCGCCGAGCGTGCGGATCATCGCCAGAATGCCAGCGATGTCGCGCTGGTTGAATACATGAACGGCGATGCCGGCGCGCGTCAGGTCTGCGGCGATCTCGGCCTGCAGATCGGAGAAGCACAGCACAAGGTCAGGATCGAGTGCGAGGATCTTTGGCACATCGGCTGAGATGAACGCGGACACCCGCGGCTTCTCGCGCCGGACCTGCGGGGGCCGCACCGCATAACCGGAAACGCCGACGATGCGATCCTGCTCGCCGAGTAGATACAGCGTCTCCACGGTCTCTTCCGTAAGGCAGACGATCCGGCTTGGCGGGAAGTGGCGCATGATGCCGATATGCCTGTTAACAAAGCTCTTGTCACGACATGCCGTTGTGTCGTGAAATTTCATCAAGCCCGCATGATGATGGGCAAGACAAACCGCAGGGAGTTGAGGCCAGCATGACGCCGCTCGACAAGATCCACAGCCTCGCGATGCCGTTTTCCGTCTCGATGGGTGTGACCTTTACCGACGCCGACCAGGAACGCGTCGTTGCCACGATGCTGGTGCGCGAGGACCTGTGCACACTCGGCCATACGATCCATGGCGGCGCGGTGATGGCGCTCGCCGACGCGGTTGGTGCGGCGGCGACGGTCATCAATCTGCCGGAGGGCGCCAAGGGAACGACGACCATCGAGAGTAAGACCAATTTCACAGGCGGGGCGAAAGCAGGAAGCACCGTGCGCGCCATCGCAACGCCGGTTCATCGGGGGCGGAGGACGCAGGTTTGGCAGACCCGAATCGAGACCGAGGAGGGCAAGCTGGTGGGCATCGTGACGCAGACCCAACTGGTGCTGTAAGGCGGTGGTATGTCGCGCTTAAGGTTTTGTTAATGTTGGATAATTGCATGGCTCACTTGCAGTGGGCGCTGGCAGGTGCGGCATCTGCGCCCTTGTATTTTATGGTGCGTCGCACAATATAGGGTGTCTAGGGAATCGACGCTTTCCTCGAGGGCAACTTGAGGATTTTGACCATGTTAGACGCAGCCACCACCATTGCCATTTCGACCAGGGCTCCGGCCCGCGGACATGTGCGTGTCCTTGCAGCCCGCGAGCTGCCGCTGTTCCGCGATCATCTCTTGAGATTGGACCGCGAAAGCCGCCGCGATCGTTTCAACGGTTCGCTCGACGACGAATGGGTCGCACGTTACGCCGAGAAGTCCGTCAATACGGGCACCGTCATTCTCGTTTACTTCGAGGATGGCATCGTACGCGGCGCCGCTGAACTGCATCAGGCCGACCTGTCGCCGGATTCGCTGCCCGAGATCGCCTTCAGCGTTGAAGCCATCGTGCGCCGCAAGGGCGTTGGCAGCATCCTGTTCACGAAGCTGATCGCCAAGGCGCGGTCGATGGGCTACGCGAGGCTGCGTATCACCACCGGCGCGCAGAACGATGCGATGCGTGCACTGGCCAACAAGTTTGGTGCGCACCTGTCGTTCCGGCACGGCGAATCCACGGGAGTTATAGACCTGCGCGATCCCATGGGCGCTGGTGTCGCGCCGCAGCCCAAGACCTCGGCGCTCGATGTGGCGCGCGCGGTGGCCGACTATAACCGGGCTTATTGGGGTCTGTGGTTGAAGCTCGCCGGCTGGGGCAAATCGTCCTGAGCCAAGAAACTATCGCGACAAAGAAAAAGGCCTCGTGGTGAACGAGGCCTTTTTTGCGACTGCGGGGAGGGCTGTGAGCGCCCTCAAAATCAGATGCGCTTGTCGTTACCGAATTTGCGCGTCACGCGACGTTCCACGACCACCGAACGCTGAGCACCTTGCTCGCCTGCGATAACGCGGGTCACGCGCAGCGTGCCGGTCGAACGATTGGCCTTCTTCACTTCAGCCTGCACGGCGTCGAACGGCATGCCCATCAGCGAGGCGGCGATCTCCGCCTGCTGATCGAGATCCTCGGTGATACCCATCGCGGCGAAGATGGCTTCTTCCAGGGTCGGGGGATCGCGCCGTACGCGCCGCGTTCCATATTTCGTGTTCCAGTCTTCGCTCATCGCTCGCCTCAGTGTTGATTTGCGATACCTAAGCGAGCAGTTGTTGCATTGCAATATGGAATTACCGCGACAAAGCAGCCATGCAAACTTGTTCCCGGAAAACGAGAAAGAGTTTGGTCAGTAGCTTTACGACAAAGCGGATGGCGGGGCGGTATCCCGTTGGGGTTGCGGCCAGCGTTTCAGCGCCGCGTGGCCGGCATCGGTGAGCGCGTAGGTACCGCGCGCGGGACTTTCGAACCAGCCATAGACGTTGCGATGCAGGATCTTCTGCGCGTCCGGATAATCCGGCGTGAGCTCACGCACCTTGCGCGGACCGACGACGAGCATCGCAGCGCAAGCGAGCGCCTGCTGACGATAGGCCGTCATGATCGGCGCGCGCGTGCTGCCGCCAAGGGCAGGATCGCCTTGACGTTTCTTGTGTTCGGTAATGAGGCGTGAACGCTTCTTCGGATTGCGTCGGGGCGCGACAGTGGCAGGCGCGACGAGAACCTCGACACCGCCGGCTTCCGTAATTCCGAGCATGCCGAAACCGAGTCTGCGGCACAGGTTGCGGTAGCGCGCATCGCTTTCGCGCCCCTTGCCGCGGATGGAGAGCTTGGCGGCGACCCAGACTTCATCACAGGCGCCGGCGCGATCGACAGCCTGCAGGATCAGTTCGAGATTGAAGCTGAGCTTGAGCTCGCCGATCACGACGATTGGCGGATCATCGCCGTTCAGCGCCACGAGATCGCAGCCTGATATCTCGCCTTTGACGGTAAAGCCAAGGCCTTCGAGGAAGCGTTTTACCGGGAGGTAGAGCGAGGTTTCCAAATCGAACGTCCAAGTCGAGGTCCATGAGACGATGCGTCGCTGCAACCGCGACTCACCGGCGGAGTTTATCCGGGTTGGCCCGCGGCGACACCCGAGGCGCCTTATCCCTGTGCGATCGGAGACCCGCGGTGAAGACCCTTCTGGAAATGTCGGACAGCTTTCGTCTGTTGCCGCATCTGATCGCCATGTCGATCGCCTATGTTCTGGCGCTGCCCATCGGCTGGAATCGCGAGCGCGCCGAGCGCAGCGCCGGGCTGCGGACCTTTCCGCTGGTGGCGCTTGCCACTTGCGGCATCGTTCAGGCGACCGAGGGGTTTCTGAACGGTCATCCCGAAGGCACGGCGCGTATCATCGAAGGCCTGATGACCGGCATGGGATTTATCGGCGGCGGCGCCATTTTGAAAGACAACGGCTCGGTGCGTGGTACCGCCACTGCAGCCAGTCTGTGGGCAACCGGCGCAACTGGCGCTGCCGTGGGCCTCGGCGCCTATGACGTGGCGGTCGTCATCTCGCTGTTCACCTTCCTGACTCTTTGGCTCCTGGTACCTTTCAAGCAGGAGGGGCCAAAGACGGAAGAGGACGTTAAAAAGCCTCCCAGCGAAATTTGAGCGACAAAATACCGGTGCTGGCGCAATTCTGTGAGGGTTAACCTCAATTCGCCCGATTTCGCCGGCACATGGCAGCAATGATTGGCCTTTTGCTGCGAAGCAGCGTAAAGCTCCGTCGATCCCGATACGCACCGGACTCCTGGACCCGACGTGACCGCCAACTGAAGGGCGGCAGATTCGTTTCCGTTTGGTCCCAAGTATTGATCCCGTGGATCTCAATGAGTCCGACCGCGACGCGGTCCGCTGCAACCAAGGTTTACATCTGTGTCATTTCTCTCGACTGGTCCGTCGCTCGCCCGCGCGTTGGCTGAGCGCAACTACAATGAATCCACCCCCGTCCAGGCCGCTGTCCTCGCTGACGATGCTGTCGGTCGTGATCTTCTCGTGTCTGCGCAGACTGGCTCCGGCAAGACCGTCGCTTATGGTCTGGCGATCGCCGAAAATCTGCTCGAAGGCGCGGAGAAGCTGCCGAAGGCTGGATCGCCGCTGGCGCTGATCGTCGCACCGACGCGCGAACTCGCGCTGCAGGTGCATGGCGAGCTGACCTGGCTCTATCAATATGCCGGCGCACGCGTCGTTTCCTGCGTGGGCGGTATGGATCCGCGCAAGGAGCAGCGCGAGTTGGCCGCAGGCGCGCACATCGTTGTCGGTACGCCCGGACGTCTATGCGACCATCTGCGTCGCAATCGCCTCGACGTCTCCGAACTGAAGGCCGTGGTGCTCGATGAAGCCGACGAAATGCTCGACATGGGCTTTCGCGAGGACATGGAGTTCATCCTCAAGACCACGCCGGCATCCCGCCGTACGCTGCTGTTCTCGGCAACGTTGCCGCGCGGCATCGCCAATCTGGCCAAGCAGTATCAGCAGCAGGCGTTCCGCGTCGAAGTCGCTGGCACCGAAGGTGGCCACTCCGACATCGAATATCGTGCGATCCGGATTTCGCCGAACGACGTCGAACACGCTGTCGTCAACGTGCTCCGCTATTTTGAATCGCCGAGCAGCATCGTGTTCTGCAACACCCGCAATGCGGTGAACCACCTGCAGACCGTTCTGCTGGAGCGCGGCTTCTCGGTCGTCGCTCTGTCGGGCGAACTGTCGCAGAACGAGCGTACTCACGCGCTGCAGGCGCTGCGCGATGGTCGCGCACGGGTTTGCGTCGCCACCGACGTGGCTGCGCGCGGTATCGATTTGCCCAATCTCGGTCTCGTTATTCACTCCGACCTGCCGAACGATCCGGAAGTGATGCAGCATCGCTCGGGTCGTACTGGCCGTGCCGGCCGCAAGGGCGTCAGTGTTCTCTTGGTGCCACCATCGCGCCGTCGCCGCGCCGAGATGCTGCTCAATCTCGCTGGCACAGATGCCGTCTGGGGATCAGCGCCGACCGTCGAGGAAATCCGCGTGCTCGATCAGCAGCGCATGCTGCAGGATACGCTGTTCACTGAAGAGTCCACCGAGGACGATCTGACGCTGGCGCGCGCGATGCTCGCCGAGCGTTCGGCCGAGGAGATCGCAGCGGCGCTGGCGCGGCTGTATCGCTCGCGTCTGCCGTCGCCGGAAGATGTGCAGGATCCCGGCACGTTCCGCGGTCGCGAGGATCGCCCAGGCAGCCGTCGCCGGGACGAGGAAGGCGCGCCGGTCCGCAAGACCCCGAAGAAGAGCGAACCGATGGGCGAGGGCGCCAAGTGGTTCCGCGTCGCCATCGGCCGGCAGAAGAATGCCGAAGCGCGTTGGTTGCTGCCGATGATCTGCCGTCGCGGCGGCATCGAGAAGGCCGATATCGGCGCGATCAAGATCTATGACGGCAATTCGGAATTCGAGATTTCGGCCGCCGCGGCTGAGAAGTTCGCGACCATGATCAAGCGTCCGGACAAGGAAGACAATATCCACATCGAGCCGCTAGCTAACGGCCCGGAAGGCGCGGTCGCATCGAACCGCACGGCGCCGGAAGATCGCGACTATTCCAACAAGCGCCCGCGCAAGCCCAGCTTCAGATCCGATGGCGACCGTCCGGACTTCAAGGACAAGGGCGCCTATAAGGAGAAGTCCTGGAAGGACAAGCCGAAGAGCGACAAGCCTTATCAGGGCGACAAGCCGCGCTACGAGGGCAAACCGCGTTTCGACGACAAGCCGAAGTATGAAGGCAAGCCCAAGTTCGACGGCAAGCCGAAATACGATCCGGTGCGCGCCGACAAGCCGGCTTATGCAAAGCCCCGCAGCGAAGACACGCGTTACGAAGGCAAGCCGAAGTTCGACAAGAAACCACGCGCGGACAAGCCGCCCTACGTCGCCAAGGCCAAGCGCGATGGCGGTGCGCCAGCTGCCAAGCCGGCTTTCGGCAAGAAGAAAAAGATCTGGGGCAACGCCGGGTAGTCTGGGCTCCGACCTCATGGTGAGGAGCGCGCTACTTTAGCGCGCGTCTCGAACCATGAGTTGGTGATATGCAATCATCCTTCGAGACGCGGCCAAGCGGCCGCTCCTCAGGATGAGGG
Source organism: Tardiphaga sp. 37S4 (assembly GCF_021044645.1). NCBI lineage: Bacteria > Pseudomonadati > Pseudomonadota > Alphaproteobacteria > Hyphomicrobiales > Nitrobacteraceae > Tardiphaga > Tardiphaga sp. 37S4. The sequence continues at coordinate 2,120,737 of NZ_CP088008.1, forward strand.
CGGAGCGTGGGACAAATAGTGGCTAAACCCGTCCGCTTACCGGCAGCAGCGCGCCGGTCAACGCACTCGCCGCATCGCTGGCCAAAAACAGAATCACGCTGGCGAGCTCGTCCGGCGTGACCCATTTCGAGAAATCCGCATTGGCCATGTCGCGCCGGTTTGCCGGCGTATCGATGGTCGAAGGCAATACGGCATTGACCGTGACCTTGCCCTTCAGCTCGGCGGCGAGCGTTTCCGTCAGCCGATGCACGCCAGCCTTCGAGGCGGCGTAAGGCCCCATGCCGGCGCCGGCCTGTAGCGCACCCATCGCACCGATATTGATGATCCGTCCGGCCTTCGACGACGTCAGATGCGGGATTGCCGCGCGCGAGGCATTGAGAGCCGTGAGCAAGTTGAGCCGATGCATTGTCTCCCAGCTCTTGTTGCTGCCGTCGGCAATATTCTCGAAGGTGAATGCGCCGGCGATATTGATCAGCACGTCGATCTTGCCGAATTGCTTGACCACCGCAGCGATGGCAGCGTCGGCTTGCGCGGCATCGGAGAGGTCGACGCCGCCGATCTGCAAGCGATCCGGCGTAGACGCTGGCGTCCTGGCGGAATGGTCGATGGCGGCCACCGTTGCTCCGCTCGCAACGGCGCGTTCGAGCACGACCTGACCCAGCGCGCCCGACGCTCCGGTGATGACGACGATCTTTCCGTTCATGGGGAACTCCTGTTACGCGCGATGATCCTGCCCGGAATTGGCCTTGGGTAATAGCCACAGATAGATCGCGCCGGCGGCGAGCGCCATGCCGGCCATCAGGCCGGTCATCACCAGCACCGGATGCCCGAACGGTTCGAACACCGCGATCATGGCGCTGGCGAAGGCGCCCATGACCATTTGCATACATCGCATCACGCCGGCTGCCGCACCTGCCACATGCGACAGGTTCTGCAAGGCTTCGTGGTTGGTGCTCGGTGCAAGCAGGCCGAAGGAAAAGATCGTGAGCGCCATCAGCGGCATCAACGACAGCGTCGTGATGGCGCCGGCAGGCACCAAAGCGACGGCTGCAACGGCGCTGGCGATCATCAGCAGCAGACCGGCCATGATGATCTTGCGTGAGGCCACATGGCGGCGGCTTAGGCTCCCGCTGATCAGCGACGCAACCAGCACGCCGCAGGAGGTCAACCCGAACAGCAGCGCAAACATCGTGGTGGAGAGCCCGAGGCTGCCGATCAGCACGGATGGCGCGCCCGAGATGAAGGCGAACATGCAGGCGAAGGCGAAGGCGTAGAGCAGGGAGAAGCCGACGAAGATGCGATCGGACAGCACCATGCGGTAGCTCTCGAGCAATTGCGCGGGATTGAGCGAACGGCGTTTCTCGACCGGCTGGGATTCATCGAGGCTGATGGCGCCGACGATCAGCAGGATCAGGCCGACGGCGGCCTGCACCGCATAGATCGTTCGCCAGTCACTGACGGTCATCACCCAGCCGCCCAGCACCGGCGCGATCATCGGCGCGATGCCGAGTACGGCGGCGATTTGCGACAGCTTGTGGCGCGCCGTGCCGTGTTCGAACAGGTCGCGCACGATGGCGAAGGGCAGGATGGCGCAGGCGCCTGCAGCGAGGCCCTGCAGCAATCGAAACACGAGCAGCACGCTAAACGACGGCGCGAGCGCGCAGGCCCCAGCCGCGATCGAGAACAGCAGCAGTCCATCCAGCAAGGTTGCGCGACGGCCAAAGCGATCAGCAAGGGGGCCACAGATCAGCGGTGAAATCGCAAAGCCCGTCAGGAACAAGCTGAGCGTCAGCGGCCCGCGTCCTGCGGCGTCGGCGAAACTCGCCTCGATCGCCGGAAGGCCCGGCAATCCCATGTCGATCGAAAGCGGTGGCAATGCTGTCAATGTGCCCAGAAAGGCGGTGAAGGCGAAGCTGTCGCGCCTGAGGGCCAAAATCGATTCCTTGAAAATGCGAAAAAGTGTTTATGCGGTCGCGGCGCTATTCTGCCGGACTGATTTGCGCCGGCAAGATCCGGCGGTCAATGAGACTGCTCAGCGTGAGCCCGGCCATGGCGACGAGCGCTGCGAGCAGCGGAAGCTGCGCGTAGTGCATGCCGGCATTCAGCGGACAATAGGCCGGCTGTGCGATCTCAGCATAAAATGCAGGCGGACGGCTCAGACCGGAGGCCAGCTGCGCATGGCCATGTCGGCGAGTTTTCGCAATTGCTCGCGCGGTGCGCCGCCTGCGGCTTGCACGGCCATGCCCTGCAAGATGGCCGACACGTAGCGCGCGAGATCGCCGGCATCCGCATCGGCTGGCAGATCGCCTTCGGCGAGGGCGCGTGTGAAGCGAAGGCGCAGATCGTCCTCGCTCTTCGAGCGGCGCGCCATCAGTTCCTGCTTGATCGTTTCCGCGGCATCACCACAGCAGAGGGCACCCTGGACCGCCAGACAACCGGGATTCCTGGGATCAGTCACCGCCTCAACAGATTCGTAGAGGATATGTTCGACCGCTTCGCGGGCCGTGGCCTTCTCCAGGCCGGTGCGGAAATAGCCGCCGGGACCATCGACGTAGCGATCCAGCGCCTTGCGGAACAGATCTTCCTTGTTGCCAAACGCCGCATAGAGACTGGGCTTGGTGATGCCCATGGCTTCGGTGAGGTCGGCCATCGACGCGCCTTCGTAACCCTTGCGCCAGAACACATGCAGCGCGAGGTCGAGGGCCGTGTCGGTATCGAATTCACGAGGACGTCCCAGTGCCACGACGGGCCCTCCAAAGTTTTCTACCGTTCAGTAGATAAGTCTCTTGACAGTGGATGTCGATAGTCCATCTATACCGGACGTTACGAATGTGTGCGTTGCAGCGAGATGCCCGGCGGCACCGGCCAGACGCGGAATGTACAGCTTAGCTACTGAAATGACAGGGCTTTACAAGGCCCACGCAGATTAAATGGGGTTCACAATGGCACATAATCTCCCTCGCAAGATCGCTTTTGGCGCCGGAATCGCGTTGGTGGCGATCGCCGTTGGCGGCGGCGCGGCGCTGATGAATCTGTCCAGCGTAGCGGCTCAAGCCGAGTCCGGCGCGGTTGTTCCGGCTGCTGTTCAGGCTTCGGTCGCCCTGGTGGAAGCCAAGGCCACGGCACCTTCGGACGAGTTCTCGGGCCGCCTTGAGGCAATTGAGCGCGTGGAGATTCGCTCCCGCGTCGCAGGCGCCGTCCAGGAGATCCACTTTCGCGAAGGCGCGCTGGTCAAGAAGGACGACCTTCTGGTGCTGATCGATCCGGCGCTCTACGCCGCCGACGTCGATCGTGCCCAGGGACAGGTGTCCGCGTCGCGGGCGCGCCTGATCCTGACCAAGGCCGATTTCGACCGCGGTCAGCAACTGACCAGCTCCAGCATCACTCAGCGCGACCTCGACAATCGTATCAATGCGTATCGTGAGGCCGAAGCCAACCTCAAGGCTGCAGAAGCCGCGCTCAAGACCGCCGAGCTCAATCTCAGCTACACTGAAGTGCGCGCGCCGGTCGCGGGCCGGGTCGGCAAGGTGGAGATCACCGTCGGCAACCTGATTTCGGCCGGCCCGTCCGCGCCGCTGCTGACGACGCTGGTCTCGGTCAATCCGATCTATGCAAGCTTCAATGCCGACGAACAGGTGGTGTCGCGCGCGCTGAAGACGCTGGCAGACGAGAAGACGCCGGGCGATATCGACCGCATCCCGGTTCACATGACCACCGTCACTGATAGCGCACCGGTGAAGGGCCGCATGCAGTTCATCGATAATCAGGTCGATCCGCGCAGCGGCACGGTGCGGGTGCGTGCGATGTTCGACAATGCCGATGGTCGCTTGATGCCCGGCCAGTTCGCGCGGCTCACAATGGGCCAGCCGAAGGCAGAACAGACGCTGCTGATTAGCGAGCGGGCAGTTGGCACCGACCAGAACAAGAAGTTCGTCATGGTGGTCGATGCCAAGGACAAGGCGCAATATCGCGAAGTGATCCTGGGGCCCTCGGTTGATGGCATGCGCGTGATCCTCAACGGCCTCAAAGCCGGTGAACGGATCGTCGTCAACGGACTTCAGCGCGTGCGGCCGGGTGTGACCATCAAGCCGGAGATGGTGGCGATGAACGCCGCGTCTCTCGTCTCGATCAAGGCCGTCGCGCAGAACTGATAACGACCGCCCTGTCCGCAGGCGGGCAGGGCGCTCTTCCTAATACACAGCACGTCATCGAGGTCGAGCGATCGGCCGCGCGGGGCCCTTGTATCCCGCAGGTCTGGATCATCACGGAATAGCGCCATGAACTTTTCAAAATTCTTTATTGATCGTCCGATCTTTGCCGGCGTGTTGTCGACGGTGATTTTTCTCGCCGGCCTGTTGTCGATGCCGGTGCTACCGATCTCCGAATATCCGGAAGTCGCGCCGCCGACCGTGGTGGTGACAGCGAATTATCCCGGTGCCAATCCAAAGGTGATTGCGGAAACGGTCTCGACGCCGATCGAAGAGCAGATCAATGGCGTCGAGAACATGCTTTATATGAGCAGCCAGGCGACCACCGACGGCAGGATGACGCTCAACGTCACCTTCCGCCTTGGCACCGATCCCGACAAGGCGCAGCAGCTGGTGCAGAACCGCGTCTCGCAGGCCGAGCCGCGCTTGCCGGCGGAAGTGCGCGCGCTGGGCGTGACGACGATCAAGAGCGCGCCAGACCTCACCATGGTCGTACATCTGCTGTCGCCGAATGACCGCTATGACATGACCTATCTGCGTAACTACGCCGTGCTCAACGTCAAGGATCGCCTCGCGCGCATCGAAGGCGTCGGTCAGGTTCAGCTGTTCGGCTCGGGCGACTACTCCATGCGCGTCTGGCTCGATCCGCAGAAGGTCGCCGAGCGCGGTCTGTCGCCCGGCGACGTGGTGCGTGAGATCCGTGCGCAGAACGTGCAGGCGGCAGCGGGGCAGGTGGGCGGTTCGCCCAATGAGCCAGGCCTCGATCTACAGCTCTCCATCAATGCACAGGGACGCCTGCAGACCGAAGAAGAGTTCGGCGAGATCATCGTCAAGAACGGTGACAATGGCGAGGTGACGCGGCTGCGCGACATCGCCCGTATCGAACTCGGCGCCGCCGACTATGCACTGCGCTCGCTGCTGAACAACAAGTCCGCAGTGGCGGTTCCGATCTTCCAGTCGCCCGGCTCGAACGCGATTCAGATTTCCGACAACGTGCGCAAGACGATGAAGGAGTTGAAGGAAAACATGCCGGACGGTGTCACCTACGACATCGTCTACGACCCCACGCAATTCGTTCGCGCCTCGATCGAGGCGGTGATCCATACGCTGCTCGAGGCCATCGCACTGGTGGTGCTCGTCGTCATCCTGTTCCTGCAGACGTGGCGAGCCTCGATCATCCCGCTGATCGCCGTGCCGGTATCGGTGGTCGGCACCTTCGCCGTGATGCATGTGTTCGGCTTTTCGGTGAATGCGCTGACACTGTTCGGCCTCGTGCTGGCCATCGGCATCGTCGTCGACGACGCCATCGTCGTGGTCGAGAATGTTGAGCGCAATATCGAGCGCGGGCTCGATCCGAAGAGCGCAGCCTATCAGGCCATGCGCGAAGTGACCGGCCCGATCATCGCGATCGCACTGGTGCTGGTCGCGGTGTTCGTGCCGCTGGCCTTCATCACCGGCCTGACCGGGCAGTTCTACAAGCAGTTCGCGCTGACGGTGGCGATCTCGACTGTGATCTCCGCCTTCAATTCGCTGACACTGTCGCCAGCACTCGCCGCGCTGCTTCTGAAGGGCCATGACGCGCCGAAGGATGCGTTGACGCGCTTCATGGACAAGACGCTCGGCTGGTTTTTCGTCCGCTTCAACCGCTTCTTTGCCAGAAGCTCCGACGCTTATAGCGGCGGCGTGAAGCGCGTCGTCTCGCGCCGCGCGGCGGTGATGGGAATCTACGTTCTGCTGATTGGCGTCACCGGTTATCTGTTCCACGCAGTCCCGGGCGGTTTCGTCCCCGGTCAGGACAAGCAGTATCTGGTCGGGTTTGCGCAGCTCCCCGACGGCGCTACGCTGGATCGTACCGAAGAGGTGATCCGTCGCATGGGCGAGATTGCGCAGAAGGAGCCCGGCGTCGAGAATTCGATCCAGTTTCCGGGTCTGTCGATCAACGGCTTCACCAACTCGTCCAACTCCGGCATCGTCTTCATCGGTCTGGATGCGTTTGACAAACGCAAGGATCCGAGCCTGAGCGGAAATGCCATTGCGTTGTCGCTGAACAAGAAGTTTGCCGGCATTCAGGACGCCTTTATTGCCATGTTCCCGCCGCCGCCTGTGTCGGGTCTTGGCACGATCGGTGGCTTCAAGCTGCAGATCGAGGATCGCGCCGGTCTCGGCTATGAGGCGCTGAACGACGCCACCAAGGCTTTTATCGGCAAGGCAATGCAGCAGAAGGAGCTGGCCGGTCTGTTCTCAAGCTATCAGATCAATGTGCCGCAGCTCTATGCGGATGTCGATCGCACCAAAGCGCGGCAGCTCAACGTGCCGGTTACCTCGGTGTTCGACACGATGCAGATCTATCTCGGCTCGCTCTATGTGAACGACTTCAATAAATTCGGTCGCACCTATTCGGTGCGCGTCCAGGCTGACGCCAAATTCCGGGCGCGGGCCGACGATATTGGCCAGTTGAAAGTTCGCTCCGACAGCAACGAGATGATCCCGCTCTCGACGCTGCTGCGCGTTAAGGAAAGTGCAGGGCCGGAGCGCGCCATGCGCTACAACGGTTTCCTGTCGGCCGACATCAATGGCGGCGCGGCGCCTGGCTATTCCACCGGCCAGGCGCAGGACGCCGTGGCGCGTGTCGCCAAGGAGACGCTGCCCAAGGGCATCGACTTCGAATGGACCGAACTGACCTATCAGGAAATCATCGCCGGCAATTCGTCGCTGATCGTGTTCCCGGTGGCGATGCTGCTGGTGTTCCTCGTGCTCGCCGCGCAATACGAAAGCCTGACGCTGCCATTGTCGATCATCATGATCGTGCCGATGGGCTTGCTGGCGGCGATGTTCGGCGTCTGGTTGACCAAAGGTGACAACAACGTCTTCACCCAGATTGGTCTGATTGTGTTGGTCGGTCTGTCGGCGAAGAACGCCATTCTGATCGTGGAGTTTGCCCGCGAGCTGGAATTTGCCGGGCGGACACCGATCCAGGCCGCGATCGAGGCCAGCCGTCTGCGGTTGCGGCCGATCCTGATGACGTCGCTGGCCTTCATCATGGGCGTCGTGCCGCTGGTGACGTCCACTGGCGCAGGCTCGGAGATGCGTCATGCCATGGGTGTCGCGGTGTTTGCCGGCATGATCGGTGTCACCGCCTTCGGTATCTTCTTCACGCCGATGTTCTACGTGCTGCTGCGTGCCATGGCAGGCAACCGTCCGCTGACCCAGCATGGCGAAGCGACGGTCGATCAGGCGGCGCCGCTGGCACCGGGATCGCACGAAGCAGAATCGCGCCCGCATGCCACATCGCATTCGTGACACGCGGGAGGCGTAAGGTAACGCCTGACGAGGGCTGCTGGTCCACGGATGCGCCGTTTCGACCCATTCTAAGGCGAGGAATTGCGTAGCCTGCGTCCAAGACTGTTGGAATCGCCCCCAATTGGCCGGGTGCGCTTTCCTCCACTGCACATCTTCCGCTACAATGCGAAAGGCGCTGCAGGGGAATGGTGGGTTGCGGACGGGTTTCTACAAATGCGAATACCGGGTTGATGAGGCGGTCGGCCGCAGCGTGATGTTTGTCGAGCATGGCAGCATGCTCGGGGGCAATTCCGCTTTTGCCCATATCGGCAGCTATGAGCTCCGGGGTGACGAGGTGGTGGCGGAGATCGAGAGCCGCCGCCACATGAACGATCCCAACTATCCCTCGCTGCTCGGCCAGGATGTGGCGACCATCAGCGTCACCGGCCGGCCCTATGGCGACACCTATCGTTTTCAGGGGTCGTCGCCGCAGATGCCGGGCGCGAAATTCGAGTCGGTCATGACGACGATCGATGACGGCGAGATGCCTCCGGCCGGACCGATCGGTGCGGGTGGCATCGCCAACGGGCTTTATTCGATCCATCTGCGCACACTCGACGGCATCGATGGCGGGCTCAACGGCGTGATGCTGCTGCATGACGGCCGAATCCTCGGTGGAGACGCGTCCTTCTATTATCTCGGCGCCTATTCCTCCGCGGACGGACGCTGGAAGGGCGAGATGCTCAATCAGGAACACACGCCGGCAAAAGGCGAGAACCCTGTCTTCGGCGGCTATGAAATCGGTATCGGCTTTTCCGGCACTTGCGACGAAACCGGTGCCGAACTGGAAGCCACGGCGCTGGCGGGAAAGCGGAGCCTGCGGTTGCAGGCAGTGCTGAAGCTGATCCGCAAGGCCGTGTAAGTTCCAGGCTGGCGCACGGCTTGATGGGTTGCGCGCCTGTCCCTAATGTCGCCGGCGAATGACACAGATGGCGACGAAAACCATGACCCAGCGTATCGGCGCGACGCCTCTGATCTGTTTGCTCGGCGTTGCCGCTGGACTGGCTGTGCTGTCCGCGTCGGCGCGCGTGCAGGCCCAGTCCGCCGATCTGGTCTTGTGCGATCGCCTCGCGGCCGATCCAGCCGATCCCGATAAGCCTGCCGATGTGAAGGGCGTGGCCGAGATTGCCAAAGCCGATATTGTCACCGCCATCAAGTTCTGCCGGACCGCGTCCGGCGGTTCGCGCCGTGCGATGTTCCAGCTCGGGCGTGCTTACGCGGCCAATGCGCAGACAGCTGAGGCGCTCGCGGCATGGCGCAAGGCGGCTGACAAAGGCAGTACCTCCGCCTTGGTCGAACTCGGCGTCGCCTATGGCAACGGAACCGGCGTCGCGCGCGACGAGGCGCAGGCGCGCAAACTGTTCGAGCGTGCGGCTGAAGCCGGCAATCCGCGCGGCGTAAGCAATCTTGCGGCACTATCCGGAGGCGCAGGCGCGGGTTCAGACCCGGTGCGTGCACGGCAATTGCTGGCGAAATCCGCGGAGACCAATGCCGAGGCGCAATATCAGCTCGGCATGATGCTGTCGGAAGGCATCGGCGGCGCGAAAGACGATGTTGCGGCACGCAGCCTGTTCGAGAAGGCGGCAGCACAGAACCATGCGGGCGCGTTGGAGCGCATGGGCGCGTTCGCGCAAAGCGGCCGCGGTGGTGCGTCGGATAAGGATGCCGCGAAGGCCTATTATGAGAAGGCCGCAGCGCTCGGCGACGACGATGCGAAGAAGGCGCTGGAACGCATCAAGTGCCCTTATGTGCTCAAGGACAAGCGCGGCAACGTGGTCAGCAATATGTGCTTCTGATCAGCCTAGCCTGACTGCGGTCTGTCGCAGGCGCGCGCCGGCGTACCCACGTCGAATTCGCGCCGGTCATTCACCGACGGATCAACGAAATAGGTGACGGCGTTGAACGGCACCGTGACGCGCGACTTGATCCCCTTGAACCACAGGTTGACACTGAAGCGATCCGCGGTGACGTTCAGTCGTTCGAACTGGTGTTGCAGCACGAATGTCATCTCTTCGGGATATTTGGCGCGCTGGGCATCGGGCACGATGACGCCGTCGAACGAGGTCCTGAACGTGATCTCGTAATAGTGCCGGCCGCGCAGACCGCGTTTGGCGACGTCGGCGAGCGTGGATCTCACCTCGGCATATTGTGCGAGCGGGGCGGCGGTGCAGGGCTGTTGTGCTGCCGCGTGTGATGTGAGCGTGGCCAGCATCATCATGGCAACGGCGAGGGTGCGAAGGTCGTGAGGCAAGGATGGTGTCATGATCCTTTGTCGCGGCGGCAGCGGGCGGGTTCATGGGGCTGCGACAGCGACAGCGATTTTCTGCCGCATGCGTCCGCAACCATTTGTTTGAAATTGGCCGCCTAAACTCTCGGCTCTGAGTCGCCTTTTGCGTTTCCCTGGAGCCGCCTGTGAACGAGAGCCTGATCGCCATCTGCCAGTTGTTTCTGGTGCCGCTGACCATTCTGTTTGCCGCGGTGGGGGTGGCCAATGCGCGCTTCGTCAAGCTGTTGGTGTGTTTGCTCGGCGTCGGTCTCGCCGGCCTCTGGCTCTATCGCATCTATCTCTGGACCGGCCTGTCGGTGATCGATCGCCGCACGGCCTACGGCCTCGCGGGAGCCTTTGCGCTATGCTGGGTGCTGACGCTGCTGCATCAGATCAAGAGCAGCTTCGGCGGCGGATACGATCGCTAGGCTCAGGCAAATCTGAATCAGGCCAGCCCGAGCGAGAAGGCCAGCGTGCCGATCGCGGCATGCGACAGGATCACCGGCCAGATGTTGCGCATCCGCAGATAGGCGAAACCCCAGACGATGCCGACCAGGAACGTGTTGAGCAGCAGCACGCTGTCGCCATAGGCGATGTGGATCAGCGAGAATACCGCCGAAGAATAGATCACATAGGTCCAGGGCCTGACCTGCAGCCGATCGGTCATCAGTTTCGGTATAGACCGGCACACGACTTCCTGGCATGGGCTGGAGACCAGGACATAGAAGGGCGCGAAGCTGAGCCAGACCGGCGGTTTGTGGTCGAAGGTCAGAAAGCGGGTCTGCGCCACCATGATTGCCGCGATGCCTACCGTGATCGCGGCACAGAACAGCCAGTGCCTGATGTCAGAGGGACGGCTGAGGCCGAGTTCCGCGACCGAGAAGCCGGCCAGAAGGCACAACGCGATGCACAGCACGGACACCAGCAGCAACGCGGGAATGCGATATTCGAACGGCAGAAAGCCCCAGTGAATGGCGAGACCAGGCGCCAGCAGCAGCGCGGCAAATCCCGGCAGTGGAGCGATCAATCGCCATTGGAATCGTTGCTGTCGTAAAACCGTCATGATGTTCTATAGCTGAAATCATGTGGTGGTTTAAGGGCGGAGTGGCCACGCAGGCTGAGAGCGACGAAAGCGCGATCGTCGATATGTCAGCAGAAGGTGGTGACATTTCCGTCCGACGGTCTGCTCGGCCGTTGCTGGCCGCTCCGATGCGACAAAGTGGAACTCGCCGACTAATATTGTGTCTCACACATCCGTCCATGACGTGAACAGCGCTGCCTGACCGCGTCGCTCGCCGTTCTCGTCTCTCAGTTCCCAGACGATGCCGCCTTCGATCCAGAAGCGCCGGCCGGATTTTGCGATCCGCAGGCCGCGATAATTGTCGATGAAGCCGTTACGAGCGACGGCATCGAGCAGGCGCTGGCGCTCGTCGCGGTTCGGCGCTTCTGCCGAGAGGCGCGACGGGATGGTGATGAATTCCTCCCAGCCATATTCGAAGCAGCGCTGTGCGGTTCTATTGGCATAGACGAAGACCGGATCGGCGGCGGTACTATGTGCGAGCACCGCGAATGGTGCGTCGCTGTAGAGCCACGCTGCATCTTGCGCAGGCGCCAACAGGGACTTCCCGATGGTGCGGAGATAGCTCCCGGTGAGGAGTTTGAAGAAGGGTGCATCGAGTGCGAAAGCAGGGGGCGTCGGAGCGGTCACGGGACTCTCTCGGGGATAGGCTATGAGGACATAGCCCGCATGGCTCTATACGACATCGGCAGCGAAAGCGGTGCTGACTGCCCCGGAATGCATGGAGCAGCCGCTATCGGTCGGCAGGAAGGATCAGGTCGTGATCAACCTGTTTTCGAACGCCACGGTGCATTGATTCACCGAGACGGCCGCGTCCCGTTCGTCGATTGCGCGTCCCGTGTAATCCGATAGCTGGCCGGCTTATTTAGTCGTCGCATCGGCTGGGCTCTTGTTTTAGCCTCTCCCGAAAATGTCGTTCCAGGCGAAAGCCCAATGGACCGGCGCAAAGGGAGAAAACGTGAGCAACAACAAGAAGGGGCGATGGTTTGCCATCGCCGCGATCCTTGCCGCATCGCTGTTCGCCGTAGCGCCAGGGCAGGCGCAGCAATATCCTGAGCGCAACATCACGATGGTCGTGCCATTTCCGCCCGGCGGAACGACCGACATCGTCGCGCGCATCCTCACCGAACAGCTCAGCACCGAACTCGGCAAGCAGGTGGTGATCGAGAATCGCGGCGGCGCCAGCACATCGATCGGTGCGCAAGTCGTGGCCGGTGCCGACAAGGACGGTTACACGCTTCTATTCGCCAGCGCGACGACCTTCACGACCAACCCGCATCTGCTGGCCTCCATCAAATACAAGCTCGAGGACTTTGCGCCGGTCGCGATGGTCGTGAAGGTGCCGTTTGCCTTCGTCGTGAAGAAGGACTTTCCGGCCGCCGACGTCGCGGCGTTTCGTGCCTATGCGCTGGCCAATCCGAGCAAGGTCAACAATGCCACCAACGGACCGGGCAGCACCGTGCACCTCATGGGTGAGATCGTGGCCCGCGGACTCGGTGTGAAGCTGCAGCATGTACACTATCGCGGTGCTGCGCCGGCGATGAACGACCTGCTTGCGGGCATCGTCGACAGCAATGTGGAGGCGCTGACCAATACCGTGCCAAACCACAAGGCGGGCATGTACCGCGCGCTGGCGGTCTTGTCCGAGGAGCGCCTTCCGCCATTGCCTGATGTGCCGACCTTCAAGGAGCTCGGATTTCCCTCGATCGTCGGCGCGACATGGTTCGCAGTCTTCGCGCCCGCGGGTACGCCGCAGCCAGTTCTGGACAGGCTCAGCGCTGCCATCACCCGCATCGTCAAGACGCCGGAATTTGCAAAGAAAATGGAGCCCATCGGCAATCAGCCGTGGCCGATGACGCCGACGGAACTCGAGACCCATGTGAAGAGCGAGCGCGACCGCCTGGGCAAACTCATTCGTGAAGCCAACATCACGGTCGACTGACCGCGTGAACAAGATCAAGGGAGAACATCAATGAATGCAGCCGTCAGCTCACCCGCCGTGAAAGTCGTCCGTTCGGTGCAAGATCAGGTCAGCCCCGAGGAATGGCAGTCGCGCGTCAATCTCGCGGCCTGCTACCGTCTCACGGCGATGTACGGCATGACCGAGATGATCGCCAACCATATCTCCTGCCGCGTGCCGGGAACGGAAGATCAGTTCCTGATCAATCCCTATGGGATGCTCTATGAGGAGATCGATGCGTCGAGCCTCGTCAAGATCGACCTCGACGGCAACACGCTGCTCAACGCGTCCGACTACGCCGTGAATGCCGCGGGCTTTGTGATCCACAGTGCCATCCACATGGCGCGTCACGATGTCGATTGCGTCGCGCATACTCATACGGTGGCCGGCATGGCCGTATCGGCGATGGAATGCGGATTGCTGCCGGTGGCGCAGACCTGCATGCGCTTCCTTCATGTCGCCTATCATGATTTCGAGGGTATCGCCGACAATCCCGAGGAGCGCGAACGGCTGATTGCGCATCTCGGAAATCACGAAGCGATGGTGCTGCGTAATCATGGCCTGCTGGTGGTCGGCGAGACCATCGCCGCGGCTTTCAACGTGCTGTTCCGGATGGAGCGGGCCTGTCAGGTTCAGGTTGCAGCGCTGTCGTGCAACACCAAGCTCATCACGCCGCCGCAGAAGGTCCTGCAGGATACCTATGACCGCATGAAGCCGCGCGATAATGTTCCGGGCCTCAGTGGCGAACTGGCGTGGCCGGCGCTGCTCCGCAAGCTCGACCGGGTCGATCCGTCCTATCGCAACTGAGCTTGCGCTGGCAGGCTCGGCGACTGCCGGGCTCGCAGGCGCGGCATCCACCTGATGAACAGAAGGGATGCGCAGCATCAAGAATGCGGCGTATCATAGGTTCGGCAGTCAGATGCCGCGACTACAGGTCCGCCTACGGCTTGAAGAACGATACCGGCGTCATCAGCTGGTTGTCCTGGCTGATGAGATAGGCGGCCTCGGCGCTGATCTTCAGGTAGTCGGCCCAGGCCGGGTCCTTCTGCAGCGCCTGGCGCTTGGCCTCGCGATCGGCTGCGCTGTCATAAACCCAGATGTGCATGTAGCTGTTGACGTTGCCTGTCTCTGTTTGCATGTAAGCCAGCGGCTTGCCCAAATGGCGGCTCTGGATCTCGTAGCCGTGCTCGGCATATAGCGCCAAGTGTTTCTTGATCGTGCCGGGGCGGCAGGTGTAGGTGCGAACGTCAAGCAGCATGGGGTTTCCTCGAGCGGTGGCGGATCAATAGGGTCATTCGGCGGTGGCGCCGGACTGCGCGACAAGCACGGCCCAGCGCGCCACCTCGTCGTTCACGTATTTCTGGAATGTCGCCCGATCGTCGCCGACGGGGTCGGCGCCGAGCCCTTTGAGCCGCTCCTGGACAGCGGGGTCAGCCACGCTCTGAACAATGGTCTGCGCAAGCTTCTCGACGATAGCGGGGGGCGTGCCGGCCGGTGCGAACAGGCCGAACCACGAGCGCGCGTTCATGCCGGGGAACGGCGTTTCTGAGAAAGCGGGCACGTCGGGCAAGGCGGCGTGACGCGTGCTGCCCGTCACCGCCAGCGCCTTGAGCTTGCCACTCTGCACCAGAGAGAGAACTTCGGGCAGGTTGGCGAACATGATCTGCACTTGGCCGCCGATCATATCGTTGAGCGCCTGCGCGCCGCCCTTGTAAGCGACGTGCGTGATCTTCGCACCAGCCAGTGTGCTGAATTGCTCGCCGGACAGATGGGACGCGGTGCCCACGCCGCCCGATGCATAGTTGACGCTCGCGGCATTGGCCTTGGCGTAAGCGGCGAGTTCGCTCACCGAATTGACCGGCACCGACGGGTGCACCACCAGCAGCAGGGGCACCGACGCCAGGTTTGACAAGGCCGCGAAATCGCGCGTGAGGCTGTAGCTGAGCTTCTGGTAGAGCGATGCATTGATCGCGTGGCTCGATGTGGCCATCAGCAGCGTATAGCCGTCGGGCTCCGAGCGCGCCGCCGCGGCACCGCCGATATTGCCGTTGGCGCCGGCCTTGTTTTCCACCACGATCGACTGGCCGAGCCGTACCGACATGGCTTGCGCCACGGTGCGCGCGATCACGTCGGTGGCACCACCGGCGGCGAACGGCACGATCACGCGCAGGGGACGTTCTGGATAATCGGCCATCGCGCTGACTGAGGTGAGGGCCAATGCTGCGGCCACGACGAGGCTCCGCAACGGGATGATTGCTTTGTGCATTTTGTTTCCTCTGCCTCTTGTTTTTATGTCCTGCCGACGGCGCGCTCCGCAGATGCGGGGCGGTCGTGGCGGTGGGCGTCATGCCATGCCGACCTGCGCATACAAACGCGCAGGTGGCGATGGCAGCGCCCGGTCAGGCGTCCATGCGGGACACTCTATGCAGCCGCGCGGCGACGGCGCTAGGACGGATCAGACGTTGTGTTGGACTTTTTCGCGTGTCAGTCCAGTGGACGGCAATGCTTCCTCCGGAAGTCGCCCGGCGTGAGGCCGGTCTGCTTCTTGAAGAAGCGCGCGAAGTAGGCCGGATCCTCGATATTGAGGCGGAACGCGATCTCGGCGATGCCCGTTTCGGTGTTGCTGAGCCAGCGCTTGGCTTCGAGGACCACGCGCTCCTGCACCACCTGGCTGGCCGTGCGCGCCACAGTGCGCTTGACCGCATCGTTGAGCTGGCGCTCGCTCACGCCAAGCGCCTCGGCGTACTGGCCGATGGTACCGAAGCGCAGGTAGTGCGTTTCCACCAGCATCGCGAAACGGCGCGCGAGCGCCTGGTGTGGACCAACGCCACCGGCGGGCTCGTTGTCGGGGCACACACGGCGCAGGCGCGTGAGCAGGATCAGCAGGCTGGCCCGCACCACATCGGGAAATCCCGGCTGGCGATCGCGTGCCTCACGCTCCATCTCGCAGAGCAGTGGCAGCATGCCGTCATGCTGGGCCTGCGTGAGATAGAGCGCGCTGTTGCCGCGCGCAGGGTGGAAGAACGGAAGTTTCGCGACATCTTCGGCGCGCGGAAACATCCGCGCGAAGAAGTCGGTGCTGAAGTTCAGCACGTAGCCGTGAGGCTTGACCGATGACGTCCAGGCATGGACCTGGCCCGGCGAAAGAAAGAACACTGAGTGGTCGCGCACGTCGAAATGCGCGAAGTCGAGTGTGTGCGTGCCGCTCGCCCGGGTCATCCAGAGCAGATGGTAGTAGTTGTGCCGGTGCAGGAAACCGCGCGGGATGTCGTCGCGGTCCTCCAGTCGTACGAGGTCGAAGTAGAACGAGCCTTCGCCCGCGAAATCCGAGGTTTCAAAGGTCGGAAACTCGCCGGAGCGGGCGGAGAGGAGAGCTTCGGGCAAGTGAAGGTGTCCTTGCGGTTTCGGGGCACGGTTATCAGCGTCATCCTATCGCAAAAAGCCGGAGAGTACCGCGTGTTGGCGAATGCGACACCGGACGGTCTCTCCGAGGAGTTCGGCAGCTCTATAAGAATTCTGGGTGCCGCTCCATCACACCCGGGAAGTTGCGTCGGGGGATGCTCCTGCAGGCGTTTTATGGCGTTCGCTCGGAAGGGGACCTGATGGAACGGACGCAGACGGCGGGTCGTCGCAACTGAGCTTGCGCTGGATCAATTGCAGAACGGATTTCGGGCGATGGCGGTTGCCGAGCTGGCCGCCGTCGCCTACATCAGGGCGCATGACGCAGACCTCCGAAATCGGCTTCACCAGCTTCCAGCCCTCCCTGAATGAAGAAAATATCGCGCTTCTGGTGCAGACCTTTTACGGCCGTGCCCGCGAGGATGATTTGCTGGGGCCGATCTTCAACAGCGCCGTGACCGACTGGGATCATCACATCGCGCAGATCAGCGATTTCTGGTCGTCGATGATGCTGAAGACCGGCCGCTACAATGGCCGGCCTATGCGTCCACATCTCGTGCTGCCGCTGAAGGGCGAACATTTCGATCGCTGGCTTTTGCTGTTCGAACAGACCGCGCGCGAGATATTTCCGGCTGAGGTCACCGAGGCCTTCATGATCCGCGCGCGCCGCATCGCTGACAGTTTCGAGATGGGCGTTGCCTCTGTGCGCGGCGAAATCGCTGCGCCGCGACATAGCGTTTAAGCGGTAGGCACGTGATGCATAGCCGGTCTTGCGAGAGCCCGTGGTTGCGCTAGGCTGCAGCTCCAACAAACCGGGAGTCGGTCCATGAAACGTCTGTCTGTCCTCGTTCTCTTGAGCCTGTTCAGTGCTGCGCCCGCAATGGCGCAATCCTGCAACGCCGTCAGCGGCGACGGCAAGCCGCTCGCGGGCGCTGCCAAGAAGAGCTTCATGAAGAAGTGCTGCGAGGACAACGCCAAGAGCGCCGAGGGCAAGCCACTGGCCGGCGCCGCCAAGACCTCATCGGTTAACAAGTGCATGAAGGGCTGAGGCTGCTGCCTCACGCATCCAGACGTGCAAAAGCCCCGCTCGCGCGGGGCTTTTCGATTCCGGGCTGAAGCGACGTCAACTCGAAGTCTTCGTCTCAGCTCTTCGCTTCGAGCTTGTCCTGAGTCTTCGTGTCGAAGTCGCTGGCGTCATGGCGTTCGCGCAACTGGCCGGCAGGGTCGCCCGAGGTGCGATTGACCATGCGACCGCGCTTCACGGCAGGTCGTGCCGCGATGGTCCTGGTCCAGCGCTGCAGGTTCTTGTAGCTCTGCACATCGAGGAAAGTGCCGGCATCGCCATAGATCGCATTCTCTGCGAGGCCGCCATACCAGGGGAACACCGCCATATCGGCGATCGTATAATCCTTGCCGGCGAGATACTCGTTATCGGCGAGGCGACGGTCCAGCACGTCGAGCTGACGTTTCGTCTCCATGGCGTAGCGGTCGATGGCGTATTCGATCTTGGTCGGCGCATAGGCATAGAAGTGGCCGAAGCCGCCGCCGAGGAAGGGGGCGCTGCCCATCTGCCAGAACAGCCAGGACAGGCACTCGGCGCGTTCCGGGCCGCCGTTTGGAAGGAAGGCGCCGAATTTCTCGGCGAGATGCACCAGGATCGCGCCGGATTCGAACACGCGAAACGGCTTGTCGCCGCTGCGGTCGATCAGGGCTGGAATCTTGGAATTAGGGTTCACATCGACGAAACCCGAACCGAACTGGTTGCCGTCGATCCGGATCAGCCAGGCATCGTATTCCGCGCCTGTATGGCTGGCAGCGAGCAGTTCCTCGAACATGATCGTGACCTTCTGGCCGTTCGGCGTCGCCAGCGAATAGAGCTGGAACGGATGTTTGCCGACCGGGAGCTCCTTCTTATGGGTGGGGCCGGCGATGGGCCGGTTGGTCGAGGCAAATTTGCCGCCGTTTTCCTTGTCCCAGGTCCAGACTTTGGGAGGCGTGTAGGGGGCGTCGGTCATGTCAGGCTGGCTCCGGAAAAGGGGCAGGGTTGATGGTTGCCGGGGACAGGTAGGGATGAATGCAATTGCATGCAAGATGGCGAGGCGTCCTATGCCGGAAGCCGCCTTGTGCCGGGCGAAGACATGCGATGTAACGACTCCGCACCGCCGTCGCTGCCGATGGCGGGATTCTCCTGCTTGCGAAGATTCCCCTCCCGATGAGCGACACCCCAACGCAGGCCGTCGGCGCATCGCCCACCAAACGATCCTTCGCGGCGCTGCATCACCCGGGATTCCGCGCCCAGTTCATCACCTATGTGCTGGCCATGATGGCCGACAATATCGAGCATGTGATCAGCTACTGGGTGGTGTTTCAGAAATTCCAGTCACCTGCGCTCGGCGGGTTTGCCATCGTCTCGCACTGGCTGCCGTTCCTGCTGTTCTCGGTCACGTCTGGCGCGCTGGCGGAGCGGTTCGACCCGCGGCGCGTGATCCAGTGCGGCATGGTGCTGTTCATTCTGGCATCGCTGGGCTGGGGCTATTTCTTCATCACTGACACACTGCAGATGTGGCAGGCGATGGTGCTGCTGGTGATTCATGGCTGTGCTGGCGTGCTGTGGCAGACACCGAACCAGATGCTGCTCTACGACGTCGTCGGTTCCGCCGACTTGCCGAGCGCGGTGCGTCTGAACGCGATGGCGCGCTATCTCGGCGTCATGGTCGGGCCTGCGGTCGGCGGCGTGATCCTGCTCGCGCTGGGCCCGGCCTATGGCATCATGCTCAACACCATTTTCTATCTGCCGCTGGTGCTGTGGCTGATCAAGGCGCCCTATGGTCCACGTTTTCGCACCGGCGCGCCCGCGCCTCAGCGCGCCGTGCGTGGCTTCGCGGACATCGTCCAGACCATGCGCGACGTTCGCCACCGGCCGGTGATCGTCTCCATGATCGCGCTGGCCGGCGCGGCATCGTTCTTCGTCGGCAACGCCTATAGTTCACAGATGCCGGGCTTTGCCAGTGATCTCGGCCATGGCGATCCCGGCATGTCCTACAGCATGCTGCTGGCGGCTGACGCAGCCGGTGGCCTGCTTGCCGGCCTGGCGCTGGAGGGCAGGCAATTGCTGGCGCCGAAGCCGCGTACGGCGATCATTCTGGCGCTGCTCTGGTGCGGTGCGTTGGCGATCTTCGCGCTGACCGGTCACTACGCCATTGCGCTGGTGTTCCTGTTTGCGGCGGGATTCCTCGAATTGTCGTTCAACGCCATGGCACAGAGCCTTGTGCAGCTCGATGCACCCCTGGACAAGCGCGGCCGCGTCATCGGTCTGTTCAATATGGCGAGCCTGGGCTTGCGCGCCTTCAGCGGCATCTCAGTCGGCGTCGTCGGCAGCATGATCGGGATCCACTGGTCGCTGGCGCTGTCGGCGCTGGCGACCATGATTGTTGCTGGAGGCCTGCTGGCGCTGCCCTAGCGAGGAAAAACCTCGGCGTCCTACCAGTCGACCAGCCGGTCGTCGCCGCCGAACGCAGCCGGCATGGCCGCGTAATGTGGCAGGCCGTCGCGGACTGGAGCGATCGCCTCGCTGCAATTGATATGCAGGCTCGGCTTGAACGCGTCCCCGAGCAGATAGCCGTTGATGCTGCGCATGCCGATCCCGTCGAGCTCGATAATCAGCCGCGTGGCACACTTTGCGCAGCTGAGGCGCGGGGTCGTCTTCAGTGCGAACGACGTCGTGTCGCCTTGTACGACTTCAACGCCGTCAGCCGGATAGACGGCCTCGGCCACATAGGCCGCGCCGTGGACGGTTTGGCAGTCGGCGCAGTGGCACCAGAAATGGGCGATGGGGTCGGCTGAAATCCTGAGCTTCACGGCGTTGCAGGGGCAGGCGAGTTCCATGGGCGCACCTCATCTGATGCGCAAAACTACCAGCCGACCGCAATCGCCGACAACTGCCGCGGCTTGCGACAAATCGCTCGCCGCGGCTGGCAGTCGCTATTTGCCGCTTTGCAGCGCAGCCGTTTGCTTGGCGAGCTGCTTGTCGAAATCCTGTTCGAGTGTTGCAGCGTAAGCGGCAAGCTCGCCTTGTTTCACGAACGGATTCGGCGCGCCGTCCTTCATCGCCGCGCGCTTGGCCTGCATGCCATAGACTTCCGGATGCGGTCCGAGCAGCACGTCGATTTTCATGGCCTTGGCCTTGGCATAGGTCGACCGATAATCGTCGACGATGCCGGCATGGGTTGGATTGCCGACAAGCCGGTTCAGCGCCACGGTGCCGCTGCAGAAGAACAGGACCTCACGGTTCTCGCTGCCGTCCTTCACGGTCATTTCCCAGCTCGTGCAGCCCGGCGAATGGCCGGGCGTTGCATGCGCTGTCAGCGTGGTGCCGCCGAGCGTGACCTTATCGCCTTCGGTGACGGTGCGATCCACCTTGACCGGCGGGAAACCGATATCGGTGTTCTTTTCATCGCCCGGATAGGTGCCGCTTTCGAGCAACGGCTTGTCCCGTAGGCCTGCGATCAGTTGCGCGCCGGTGTCCTTCTTGATCTCCGCAAAACCGCCAGTGTGATCGAAATGGGCATGGCTGTTGAGGATGATCTTGATATCGGCTTCCTTGAAACCGAGCTTTGCGATGTGCTCCTTGATCATGCTCGTCGATTGCGGGACGCCCGTGTCCATCAGGATCAGCCCGTCCGACGTCTTGATGAGATAGACCGCGATGCCATCGGTGCCGACGTAATAGATGTTGTCGATCAATTGAAAAGGCTCGAAGGGGGCGGTCCACTTGACCATGACCTGCGCCAGAAAATCCTTGACGGTCTGCGCTTGCGCGCTACCTGCAAATAGCGTCAGAGCGCAGACGGCACCTGCGAGCGTCTTCATGATGGCCTCCCGGTTTGATTTTTATTGGTTCTTTTGAACGCCGGGATTGAAGCGCGATTTGGGCAGATCTCTCAAGCGCCATTCCTGCATGCCGGCATCGCGCATGACAGGCACGGCCGGGCGGCGAATGTTGCGAGCGCGTTGAACCATCCCGGCCGTTTTGGGTTAGACTTCATCCATGAAACAACTGATCTGCCCCAATTGCCAGACACGCGTCTTCTTCGAGCAGAGCGATTGCGTGCAATGCGGCGAGGCGCTGATCTTCGACACCGCGCAGTCCAATGTCGTCAGTGCCGCGTTGGCCATATCCTGTGCCAATCGCGATCTGATCGCCTGCAACTGGGCCACGGATGACAGCGATCCGTTCTGTCCGTCCTGCCGGCTTACGCGCACGATTCCCAATCTGGTATCCGATCGCAATGTCGCGCTCTGGAAGCGGGTTGAACAGGCCAAGCGGCGTCTGACCTACGACCTGATGCGGCTCAGACTGCCCCTTGCCGTTTCGAGCGGCGCGCATATCGCGTTCGACATTCTCTCGGATGAGACCGCCGGACATCCGATCATGACCGGGCATTTGTCAGGGCTGATCACGATGAACCTCTCGGAAGCTGACGATGCCGAGCGCGAGGCGCGCCGCGCCGCGTTTCGCGAGCCGTATCGAACGCTGCTCGGGCATTTCCGCCACGAGGTCGGGCATTTTTACTGGGAAGCGCTGGTCGATCAGTCGCAGCTCATCGGTCCGTTCCGGATGATCTTCGGCGATGAAACGCGCGACTATGGCGAGGCACTCGCGGCCTATCACAATCGCGCCGATCGCTCGTGGAATAGCGACGCCTTCATCAGCGAATATGCGACATCGCATCCGTGGGAAGACTGGGCCGAGACCTTTGCGCATTTCCTGCACATCGTCTCGACGCTGGACACCGCGTCTTCGCTGCCGCTGTCACTGGACGAACGATCGCGCCATACGCTGGACGATCCCTATCTCGAGCGTGACTTCGAAGCGCTGCTGTCGTTGTGGGATGCTGTGTCCTACAGCATGAACGAACTCAATCGTTCGATGGGCATGAGCGACGCCTATCCGTTTCATCTCACACAGGCGGTGAGGGGAAAGCTGCATTTCGTGCATCTGGCGATTCTGAAAACGCGCAGCGAAGGGTGAGGGCGGCTCTGTCATTCCGGGAGCGCGCCGGTCTGCTTCGCAGATCAGCACGCCCCGGAATGACGAGTTATGTACTTACTGCTCCATCTTGATCCCGGCGTCCGTAATCACCTTCTTCCAGCGTGCGATTTCGTCGGTGACGAAGGCGCGGAATTCATCCGGGGTGGTGCCCATGGGGACGATGCCCTGATCGTCGAGCTTCTTCTTCAGGTCGGGATCGGTGAGCGCCTTCTTTGCCTCCGCGGCTACGCGATCGACGATCTCCTTCGGTGTGCCTGCGGGCGCGATGATGCCGGACCAGGTGCCGGAGACGAAATCCGGCACGCCGGCTTCCGCCATGGTCGGCACGTCGCCGGCCGCCGGGACGCGCTCCTTGGCGGCGACGGCGAGCGCCTTGGCATTGCCGGACTTCACCTGCGACATCAGCGGGCCGATGACGTCGAACATCACATTGATCTGGCCGCCGACCGTATCCTGCAGCGCGCCGGACGTGCCCTTGTAGGGAATGTGCTGCAGATTGATGCCTTCGCGGCTCTTCAGCATTTCCATGGTCAGATGCGCCGCCGAGCCGATGCCTGACGAGGCGAAGTTCAGCGAGCCGGGTTTCGCCTTGGCGAGTGCGATGAACTCCTTCATGTCCTTGGCAGGCAGTGACGGCGTCGCGATCAAAATCAGCGGCGCGACCGAAGTCAGCGACACGTAAGTGAAGTCCTTCATCGCATCATAGGGCAGCTTCGGATTGAGCGTCGGATTCACCGAATGCGCTGCGATCACGGTGCCGAAGGTGTAGCCGTCGGGGGCTGCCTTGGCGACGGCGTCGGTGCCGATGGCGGCATTCGCGCCCGGCTTGTTCTCGATGACGATCGGCTGGCCCAGCGCCGCCGACATCTTTTCGGAAACGAGGCGCGCCATCAGATCGGTATAGCCACCCGGCGTATAGGGCACGACCATGCGGATCGGCCGGTTCGGCCAGCTCTGCGCAAAGGCAGTCTCGGCGCTGCCGGCGCAGGCGGCCATCACGGCGATCACGCTCGCGGCGCGGACGAAGCTCTTCATCATTTCATTTCCTCGACTGCCGGCGCGCTCCAAGGCGGCGGGAGCGCCGTAGCGCCTGCCTCGGATCGCAGACCGTTCTTCTTGTTGTCTGCCCGTTCTGCGCCGCGACGGATGTCGCGGGATGCAGAGTCCCGCATGCAGGCTACCGCATCGCACGGTAACGGGGAAAGTAGACGAAAGGCCGCTAACGTCTGCTGCCGCAGCGTGGAATTTGTCGATGTGAGGCGCGGATGCATGTGACCAGGATGCTTGTGACCAAGGAGCATGTGACCTCCCGTGATGACGTTGTTGATTACTGTGATGCAGGTGAGGGACGAGCGTGCGCCGTTCTTGCCCGCGCCTGAGCGCGTGAGTGGCAGTCCCGATGGTCTCCCTCGCAAATGAGGGAGATGAAGCGCCGAAAGGCGCGACTTGGGTACAGTGCCGCAGCGTAGTGTCCGGATCGCCGGACAGCAGAGGCCGCGGAAACGCCTTTCGACGCTCCACCGTGGCGATTTCTGTCCCCGGGACCGTTCTTCCGGGCAAAGGCGCAGAGCTCCGCACTCCGCTGATCCCGACGGTTTCCCGCCGTTCACCAATGCCACGTCCAGCCAGAATGAGTGGCAGACCCCCGTAGTGGGGCCGGACGGTGACCCAAGGCCTCCCGAGTGCGTGAGGAAACGTCTTCCTCCCGCCCGCAGGCGCCACATCCCGCCCCGCGCCAGTCGGCGTCCCGGTAACGCTCCCTCAAGTGGAGCGGGATGGATGGGAATATATACTGGAATGGATTGGCGTCAAGGATTATTTTCAGAATTGTCGCCGCGGGGCGAGGATGCCGGCGATGAAGAGATGGCATGTCAGACTCAGGAACGCCCTGAAACACCGGCGCGCGCGGGCTGTTCGGAATATTCAGCCCAGGCCTGACGGAGTATCTGCACCGAGGAGGAGAGAAAGATGAAGGCCATCACGGCGGCCACCGCCAGATCCGGCCACGCACTCGACGAGCCCCAGACTCCCAGGGCTGCGAACATGACAATGACATTGCCAATGGCGTCGTTGCGGGAACACAGCCAGACAGAGCGCACATTGGCATCGCCGTCCTTGTAACGCATCAGCAGCAGCACCGAGGCGAGGTTGGCTGCCAGCGCCAGGAAGCCGATCGCGCCCATGACCTCGGCACTTGGAACGCCCAGGATAAGCGTGTGGTAGACGGTCGAACCGAACACCCATAGAGCCATGACGCTGAGCGAAAGGCCCTTGAACAAAGCCGCCGTTGCCCGCGTCCTGATGCCGGTGCCGATGACCGCGAGGCTCAGCCCGTAAGTGACGGTATCGCCGAGGAAGTCGAGCGCATCCGCTTTCAGCGCCTGCGATCCCGCGATTTGTCCCGCGATCATCTCGACAAGAAACATGATGCCGTTGATGGCAATGACCGTCCACAGCACGCGCTTGTAGCGGGGATCGACGCCGTCGAAGACCGGAACGCCGCCGGAGCAACCACATGCCTCGGTCTCGCAGGCCGCCGGGGAGACAGGCTTCGCGTTCGCCTTCGAAAAATCGATGGGCGGCGGCTCGCAGCAGGTGTCGGTGGTGCAACAGGTCTTGTCGGACATCGGCTTCCTCTCAATGTGAGACAAGCGTACAATCTCTAGCGACTAGAGGTTCAAGGGAAAAATGGATTACGCAATCGGAGAAGCGTCGCGTCTGACGGGCATCAAGGTGCCGACGATCCGTTACTACGAGGGGATTGGCCTTCTGGCCGCGCCCACGAGGACGGAGGGAAAGCAGCGCCGCTATCGGCCGGAGGATGTCGCCCGCCTGAATTTCATCCGGCACGCCCGCGAGCTCGGTTTCGAGATCGCCGATATCGCCGAATTGCTGACCCTGAGCGAGGGACCCGATCAGTCTTGCGCAGAGGTCGATCGGATCACGCGCCGGCACTTGTCGGACGTCGAGCGCCGGATCGCGCAACTCACCGCGTTACGCGGAGAATTGAAGCGCATGGTGGAAGAGTGCAGTCATGGCAGGGTCAGTGACTGCCGGGTGATCGAGACGCTGTCCGGATGACACGAAGCCCGGCGGTTGCTCGTCGCGTCCGAGGTCTCGTCCTCGTGAAGATGTGATGACCGATATGCGGCGATCATCTGGGTGCGCCGGGCGCGGGAAACCAGGGAGCGCAAGGCGAGGGGCTGCTGGGTCAGCCTCAGGGCGCGAAGCTCGACCCGCACGGGGCCTATCTGCAAGGCTTGATCGACGCCGACCGCGACATCACGCTGGCCGAAATGCAGGCGAGCTGCCTGAGGAGCGCGGCGTGAAGGCCGCCATCGGCACGCTCTGGAAGTTCCTCGACCGGCGTGGCCTGACCATCAAAAAAAGACCGCGCTCGCGTCGAGTTTGGTCCCCCCGAATTCGACGACCAATTTCGAGAGCGCATAGGATGGCAGGAGCGAAGCGGCGCCATCACTGTCGCGTGACGCGCCGTGATGAATTTCGCGAAGGGCTCAACCCGTCCTACGCTTGCTCAGCTCAGTCCGCGGGCGTCACCAGACTAACGCGCATATCCTTCGCGACGTAGACACATGTGTCATCGGCAAGCACGCGGCCATTCGCAATTCCGAGAGTCAGTTTGCCGCGTCTCACCTGACGCATATCCACCTCATAGCGCACGCGTTTGATTTCTGGCGTGACATGCCCGCTGAGCGTCACCTCGCCAACGCCGATGGCTCGCCCTTTGCCTGGCGAGCCCGACCAGCCAAGCCAATAGCCGATCATCTGCCACATGGCGTCTAGACCGAGAGATGCTGGCATCACCGGGTCGCCGAGGGCATGGCACGTGAAGAACCAAAGGCTCGGGGTGATGTCCAGCTGGCCGACGATCTGGCCCTTGCCGAATTCGCCGCCATTCAGGGTGATTTCTGTGATCCGATCCATCATCAGCATCGGCGGTGCGGGCAACTGTGCATTGCCCGGACCGAAATAGCCGCCCTCGCTCGACCTGAGCAGATCATCCTTTGTGTAGGATGTTTGCGGTGTGTGAAACGCATGCGGCGGGCTGGGCAAGACGACAAGACCTCATGGTGGACGCTCGGCAGTTGGCCGGTAGGCAACCTCGCTGAAGTTGTATGGTGTTGTGTATGCATGCTTTGGTCAAGGTGCGAGATGCCGCGCACCTGTTCGGGTATGGGCGACCGGAGCCGTAGTTCAGAGTAGCCTTGCAAAGCTCCCGGATTTCGCAACGGCTCTATCCGGGCCACGCCGGGTCAGCTTCTCCTATGTAGCTTGCCCGTCCTCATGAAGATGTGATGACCGATATCGGGCGACTCTTCGCGACGTGATCGGTTGCGAGCTTTGTTGTTCGCGGCATCAGACCGGATGGTCACAGTTGATCGCTAAAATGGCGCGCGACGTCGACGCGTCGGCGCACTCCGACCTTGGTGCGTGCGCATCCTCAAGCCAATGAGCCCGCGATGCCGATCCAATTCCGCAAGACCTCAATTAGATCTCGCAAGCGAACACTGGGACTGGCCGCCTTCGGCCTGATCGTGGACGCGATCGTCAGCCATCCCCGCGTCGACGTGCCAGCGATGGTGAATGTCGCGATGATGTCGCGTTTTGCCATAGCGCCTGTCATGGCGTCGCTCGGCGGTCTCTCATGGACGACCAGCGCAGGTTCGAGCGACACCGTTGCGCCGACGCCGGTGATGAGCGTGGATCATGTGACACGGATGTGCGCGCGGGCGCATGGCAGCGCAAGCTGATCGACAGCCGGATCTCTTGAACAACAAGGCCCGGATGAAGCAGGCGCTTCCTCCGGGCCATGTGGGATCAGACGAGGTGTCGGCTCAGGCGACGCGCTTGATGGCGTCGCTCAGGATCGAAACGATTTCGTCGATCTGGTTCTTCTCGACGATCAAGGGCGGCGACATCGCGAAGGCGTCGCCGCTCTGGCGCAGATAGAGGCCGCGGTTGAAGCAGTCGACCATGACGTCATAGCCGCGCGCAGCCGGTGCATCCTTGCGGGGGGCAAGTTCGACGGCGCCCATCAGGCCGCAATTGCGGATGTCGATGACATTGGGCAGGTCCTTGAGCGCGTGCAGGCTATCGCGCCAGTAGTCGGACAGCGAGGCACCGCGCGTCAGCAGTCCTTCGCTCTTGTAGATGTCCAGCGTCGCGATGCCCGCGGCGCAGGCGACCGGATGCGCCGAATAGGTGTAGCCATGGAACAGCTCGATCTGGCTTTCCGGTCCGGTCATCAGCCCGTCATAGATCTTGCGGCTGGCGAACACGGCGCCGCAGGGCACGGTGCCGTTGGTGATGCCTTTCGCGGTGGTCATCAGGTCCGGCGTCACGCCGAAATAATTTGCGGCGAACGGCGTGCCGAGACGGCCGAAACCGGTGATGACTTCGTCGAAGATCAACAGGATGCCGTGCTTGGTGCAGAGCTCGCGCAGACGCTGCAGGTAGCCCTTCGGCGGCGGCAGCACGCCGGTCGAACCGGGCACCGGCTCGACGATGACGGCGGCAATGGTGTCGGCGCCATGCAGCGCGACCAGACGCTCGACGTCGTCGGCGAGTTCGGCGCCGTGCTCCGGGAGGTCCTTGGAGAATGCGTTGCGTGCGAGATCGTGGGTGTGGCGGATGTGGTCGGTGCCGGGCAGTTGGGCGGACGAGAAGGCCCGGCGGTTATTGACCATGCCGCCGACCGAGGTGCCGCCGAAGCCGACGCCGTGATAGCCGCGCTCCCTGCCGATCAGGCGCGTGCGCGAGGCCTGGCCGTTGGCGCGATGATAGGCCAGCGCGATCTTCAGCGCGGTATCGCCCGACTCCGAACCGGAATTGGTGAAGAAGATGCGGTCGAGGCCGGCGGGTGCGATCTCGGCCAGACGATTGGCGAATTCGAAGGCGAGCGGATGGCCCATCTGGAATGCGGGGGCGAAGTCGAGGGTGGTGAGCTGCTTCTCAACGGCACTGGCGATCTCGCGGCGGCCGTGGCCGGCATTGGTGCACCAGAGGCCAGCCGATCCGTCGATCACCTTGCGGCCGTCTTCGGTGGTGTAATACATGCCCTGCGCAGACGCGAACATGCGCGGCGCCGCCTTGAACTGGCGGTTGGCCGTGAACGGCATCCAGAACGACTCGAGTTGTAGCGTGTTCGGAATCTGATGAACGGTCACGGCGCGGCTCCCTTGGCTGATTCAGCATCTGGATCATGTTCGCCCGAATGCAACAAGTCCTTTTCTCGATCTGATTAACCTGTTGATTTTATTGAATAGGCCGGGTCATATTTGTTCGATCCGAAACACTCGCAACAGGGATTTGGCGTGACCATCGATCTAGGCGAACGGCTGCGCTTCGTGCGCGGGCGTCACAAGCTGTCGCAGCGTGAACTGGCCAAGCGCGCGGGCGTGACCAATTCGACGATCTCGCTGATCGAGTCCAACCAGATGAACCCGTCGGTCGGCGCGCTCAAGCGTATTCTCGATGGCATTCCGATGGGGCTCGCCGACTTCTTCGCCATCGAGCCGGACCGGCCGCGCAAGGCATTCTACCGCTCGGATGAGCTGACCGAAATCGGCAAGACGCCAATCTCCTATCGTCAGGTTGGCGATAATTTGTTTGGCCGCAGCCTGCAGATCCTGAAGGAGCGCTACGAGCCGGGCAGCGACACCGGACGGGTGCCGCTGGTGCATGACGGCGAGGAGGGCGGCATTGTGGTGTCGGGCCGGCTGGAAGTGACCGTCGACGAGGAGCGCCGCATCCTCGATCCCGGCGACGCCTATTATTTCGAAAGCCGCCGTCCGCATCGCTTTCGCTGCGTCGGCGCGAAACCCTGCGAAGTGATCAGTGCGTGCACGCCGCCGACGTTTTGAGGACCTAAGCTCACGCCCGGGCTAACGTGACGTATCGATTCCTCGCATCAGCAGGTCGATACTGGCATCGGTGAAGACCGCGACGTCGATCTGCCTTCGCGTTCCAAACAACAGTGACCACACGGTCAACAGCAGCGCCGGGCTCATCACGATTTCGGTGAATGTGCTTGCCTGCGACGGGCGGAATTCACCAGCCGCGACTCCCGCCTCGATCACCATCCGGAACTGGTCGATAACCGGCCGCATGAACTCGTCATAGTGCCGGTCCACGAGGTCGGGGAAGCGGGAGCCGTCGGCGATCAGGAAGCGGAGTGTTTCGCGGAAAGGTCTGTCCTCGGCAATCTTGCGATACACGAAGACCATGAGCGCACGCAGGCGTGCGTTGTATGATCCTTCCAGTGTCCCGGCATAGCTTTCCAGTTCGGGAAAGAACGCCTGGGACTTGTATCGGATCATCTCGTCGAACACGCGCTCCTTGGTTTCGAAATAGAAATAGATCGTGCCCTTGGTGACGGACGCGCGGGCGGCGACATCCTCCAGCCGGGTCGCCGCATAGCCGTTTTTGGCGAATTCCTCGAAGGCCGCGTCGAGGATCTCGATCGGTCGTTCCGCTTTTCGTCGGGCGCGCTTCTTCAGCTCAGCATTCATGGGGGCAGGATAATCGATCCCTTGCAGGGGTGCTATTGACTTTTGAGTCAGTCAATAATAGTGAGTGATTGCTCACTTAACACGCGCGGTCAAATGCATAGTGCTTTCAAAATGATGTCTCCGTTGCCAGCCGATGTGGCCGGCACTGCAGATCGGCGACGCAAGCTGATCGAAACCGTGGCCACAGCGAAAGCGAAACTGATTGCCCATCAGGCGCCCGACCGGGCGAGGGCTGCATGATGAATGCGGATAGTGACGCATCGCCGCCGCGACTGTTCCGTGGTGCCCGTGTCCGGATGAGCGTTCTCGGTCGTGAGCGGCATCCCAAATACGGCGATCGCCAGGGAGTCATCGTGGGCCGCGGCTCGCCGAGCAGTTGGCGGGTCAAGTTCGACGAGCGCACGACCGTCCAGGCGATCCACCGGGACTACCTCGAACTCGTCGCTCAACCCGCGGCGGCATCCCTTCAGGTCGCCCAGCGACGCGGTTCTATGGACGGGGCGTCGAACCCGTGAGCGCTCTCCTGACCGAACATGTCATGCGTGGCTATCGTTGGCGGCCGTCGGTTTCGTTGCTTGTCGCTGCGGCGCTGAGCCTTCTGGTCGCCGGATGTTCGTCACTGCCACGGACGCCGCATAGCGCCGCGGATGCATCCAGTGCGCGCGTCCTCGATCTTACGGACCTGCGCCGTTATGCGGACGAACCGGCCTCGACATTCCGAAGCGGTCAGAACCAGGTCGCGTTGCGGGGGCCTCGAACCTATCTGGCGCTGTCGGGAGGCGGGGCGGACGGCGCCTATGGCGCCGGCGTGCTCAACGGCTGGACCGAGGCGGGGACGCGCCCGTCGTTCTCGATGGTCTCCGGTGTGAGCACCGGCGCACTGATCGCGCCCTTCGCGTTTCTCGGTCCCGACTATGACGCGACCTTGCGTGACGTCTACACCAGCGGCGTCGCCGCGAGCTTGCTCGATGCACCCAATCCGTTCAATGCGATCTTTGGTTCGGGCCTGTTCGGCAATACGCGGCTGCGCGAGCTGGTGGCGAAGTATATCGACGAGACCTTCGTCGCGGCTGTCGCAGCCGAACACGCGAAGGGGCGGATGCTGTTCGTCGTCACGACCAACCTGGACTCCCAGCGGACCGCCATCTGGGACATGGGACGGATCGCTTCGCTGCGTACGCCCGAAGCACTGAACCTGTTCCGGGATGTTGTCGCGGCTTCGGCGAGTCTGCCCGTGGTGTTTCCGCCGATGCTGGTGACCGCGGAGGCGAACGGCAAGCGCTTCGAGGAGATGCATGTCGATGGCGGCGTCACCGCGCCTGTCCTGACATTGCCGGAGGCCTTCCTGCTGCGCGACGCCACATTCGCCAAAGCAGAGAAGCTGCAACTCTACGTCCTGATCAACAACAAGATCGAACGGGAATTTCAGGTCATTCCCAATTCCACCATCGAAATCGCTGCGCGGGCGTCATCGACTGTGACGAAGATTCAGACACGGTCCATCCTTTACAACACCTATGCCTTCGCCCGCCGCAACAAGTTCGGATTCAATCTGACCTATATCGAGGGCGATCGACCGCCATCGCCGATGTCCGGCTTCGACACCGCCTATATGCGCGCGCTGTTCCAGTACGGTTATGAGAGGGCGCGGGGCAACCGTCTCTGGTCGAAATCGCCGCCCTCCGACGATCAGGATTCCGTGGCGGCGTCACACACAGCAATCACGCGGCAAGTCGCAAGCGGCAACTGATGCGCGATGCGACGTTCAAACCCGGCACATGCGTGCTGAAACAGGAGTGACCTCATGAGACTTTCTATGCTTCGCAAGATCGTTTCGCCCCGCCGGCTTGCGCTGGTGTCGATCCTGCTCGTCGCCGCCTCAGGTTCGGCGGCGGCGCAGTCGCTGCCGTTCACAGGCCTTACCGGATCCTGGGCAGGCGCAGGAGCAATCTCGCTGTCCGACGGATCCAAGGAGCGGCTTCGCTGCAAGGCGACATACCAGGTCAGCAATGGCGAAAGGCGGCTCCTGCAGAGCTTGCGTTGCGCGAGCGACAGCTACCGCTTCGATCTCAACAGCGACGTGGTCAGCCAGGATGGGACCATCGCCGGCACATGGAGCGAAACCAGTCGCGGAATCAGCGGAAGCATCGCGGGCAGGGAGTCCGGCGGCCTCATCTCGGCCGTCATCGATGCGCCGGGCTTCTCGGCCAGCCTGTCGCTCTCGACGCGCGGCAACAAGCAGTCTTTCTCGATATCGTCCGAAGGCGACATCCGGAACGTCACCATCAACATGAGCAGAAACTGATCGGGGATCGCGTCGCAGCGATCGGAGGTGTTTCGCTATATTTTCTCGTTGTCGTCGGGCAATTGTCGCGCTGCATGGTGGACGTGGAGGATTTCAATCGTGTCTGCTGTCACGCGATAGAAGACGACATAAGGATAGCGGCCGAGCGGCGCGGCGCGAACATGCGGGCGATCGGGAACGA
This sequence comes from Tardiphaga sp. 37S4, assembly GCF_021044645.1. NCBI lineage: Bacteria > Pseudomonadati > Pseudomonadota > Alphaproteobacteria > Hyphomicrobiales > Nitrobacteraceae > Tardiphaga > Tardiphaga sp. 37S4. Next base: position 2,153,057 of record NZ_CP088008.1, read on the forward strand.
GGCGGGCACTGTCTGGCCATCGTGCGATGCGCGCGACGACAGCCTGGATACGCCGTCCGACAGTGGGGGCGATCGCCGGATAATGGGCGATAAGCCAGTCAGCAATCTGATCGATGTCTGTGAGAGCTTCGTCTGTATAGACGACCTTCATCAGCGGCGGAATTTGGCGAAGGCGGCTTCGACATCAGTCACGGTGGCAAACCGGCCAGCATCGGCAGCCCGCAATCCGCGATCGATGCCGGCAAGTTCTTCCGGCGTTGGCTGATACGCGTCCCCCTTCACGCCGGCTTCAAGCTCGCGGGCATAGGCCGCCAGCTCGTCCTGCACATGTGGCGGCCACGTCTCGACGCGTTCCAGGATATCGGCAAGGGGCTTGGTTTTCATGGCGTCAAGGTATCACGACGGAGACACAACGTCACGGGGATGCCCTGAGGAATCCATCCGACCCACCTGAATTTGAATGGCTGCCCGCGCGCCAAATCTCTATGCTGTGGGCATGTCGCGATTCATGTGTCTATCGATTGCTCTCGTCCTGTCGCTTACCTCCGCCGCTGCGCTGGCGGCGCCGGTCAAGAAGAAGCCGCCGCAATGGAAGGGCTACGGCTTCCTGCCGGGCTATCACCAGCCGCTGAATAACAGCGTTCCGCTGTTCATGCAGAAGCGCGCGGACCTGCGTATGGCCAAACGCGACCGGCGCCATTGGTATATCGACCGTACCCCGGTCTATTACCGCTGGTCCGACGGCGAGAAGTATTATTTCGGCCGGCCCGGTTTCTATCGCGGCCAGTACAATGGCGGCAGCATGGGCCCATGCTGGACGCGAACCCCGATCGGACCAATCTGGAATTGCGGCTAGGCGAGGCGAGGCGGCGCATGCCGCAGCGCCGGATTCCTGTGAAAGCTTTCGGTCGACATTGTCGCGACCCTCATTAAATCATCGCAGCGACTATCTGTTGCTCCTGTTTGATCGCGGCGGAGTTCAAAAGCGCCGTGAAAGCAAAATCAACGAAAACACATTTCGAGTTCCGACCACTATCTTCGCCTGACAGGACTTTGGTTCAGGGGCGGAGATATCGGTGGCTAAGATTTCACGACGTGATGTGTTGGCAGGTGGCGCGGCCATGCTTGGGTCGCTTGGCGGATCCGGGGGGACGTTCGGCCAGCAGCCCACCGAGAATTTCGATCTCGTAATCCGGGGCGGCGAGGTCATCGACCCCAGCCAGAATCTGCGCGGCATTCGCGATATCGGCATCAAGTTCGGGCAGGTCGCCGCCGTTGAGCCGAGCATTCCAGCGGAGCGCGCAAAGCAGAGCATCGATGCCAAAGGCAAGCTGGTGACGCCCGGCCTCGTCGATCTTCACACCCATGTCTATCCCTATGGGTCGGCGATCGGCATTCCGCCCGACGAGCTTGTGCCGTTCTCGGCGACGACGACCTATGTCAGCGCCGGAGATGCCGGCGCCAACACATTTGCAGGATTCAAGCGCGATGTCGTCGGACATTCGCGCAGCCGGCTGTTTGCCTTCGTGCACATCTCGACCATCGGCCTTGCGGGCTTTCCCGTCGGCGAGTTGCTGAATATCGATTACGCCAATGTCGATGCCGCGGCGCGCACGATTGCGGAAAATCCCGATCTCGTGCTCGGCGCCAAGGTGCGCGAGACGCTGGCATTCGTCGGCAACAACGGCATCGAACCGCTGAAACGCGCCATTCTGGCCGTCGAACGCTCGGGCACCAAGGGGCGGGTGATGTGCCACATCGGCAATGCACCGGGCGATCTGTCGGTGCTGGTCGATACGCTGCGTCCCGGCGATATTCTGACTCATCCCTACAGCGCACTCGGCAACAACACGGTGCAGAACGGCAAGGTGCTTCCGGCGCTGCTGGAAGCCAAGAAGCGCGGCGTCATCATCGATGTCGGCCATGGCGCCGGCAGCTTCGACTATGACATTGCCGAGGAGGCGATCCAGCAGGGGCTCGTGTTTGATACGATTTCCAGCGACGTCCATGTGGCCGCGGCGAACACACCGAGCCGGCCGTATCTGCCCTGGGTGCTCAGCAAGTTTCTCGCGCTCGGTTTCTCGCTCGATCAGGTGATCGCGGCCGCCACGATCAAGCCGGCCAATGTCATCAACCGTGTGCCCAAGCTCGGCACGCTGCAGGTCGGTGCGCCCGCGGACGTGGCCATTCTCGAACTCGTCGAAGGCCCGGTCGAACTGCTCGACACCTCGAACAAGCCCCGCACCGGCAAGGCCTATCTGAAGGCGGTCCAGACCGTGCGCGGCGGGGTCCCGTTCGGACGGCCGTATTCTCTGCCGTTCTCGGCAAACTGACGAGAGCGGCGCGTAGCCGGGTGAGCGAGGCGGTACCCGGGGCGCCGGCGGCCCGGCTATGGTGCCGCAGGGCGACATTCGGTCGGAATTCGCCGCCGGTGGCGGGTGGCGGCAATCGCCATTCCGCACGCTGGTCTGCCCTGCGTCTGCCGCGCGCTCAGGGCACCTGCCACGGCTTCCGAAAAAACCGCCATCCGGTCTAGGCTCGCACCAACCGAATCTCGAATTGGACGTGCGACATGACATTGGCGATGAGCTGGGACGAATGGGCCAAACACGACGCCGTGGCGCTGGCCGCGCGCGTGCGCAAGGGCGACCTGACGCCGGCCGATCTGGCGGCGCAGGCCGCGGCCGGCATCGCCAGGACCAATCCCGCGCTCGATGCCGTCGTCGAAGTGTTCGACGACGTCGTTGCCGATCCTGCCAAGGACGGTATGAATGCCGAGGGTGCGTTCGCTGGCGTTCCGTACCTCATGAAGGACCTCGGCCCGACCCTGAAGGGACGGCTGCAGGAATTCGGCTCCATGATCATGCAGGGGCATCGCCCCGCGCAGGACAGCTTCCTGACCGGCAAGATCCGGGGCGCCGGGCTCAACATCATTGGCCGCAGTACCACGCCGGAATTCGGCGTCTGCAGTTCTGCCGAGAACAAGCTCTATGTCACCCGCAATCCCTGGGACACCGACTACACCACTTGTGGCTCCTCCGCCGGCTCTGCGGCGATGGTCGCGGCCGGCGTGCTGCCGATCTCCCACGCCACGGATGGCGGTGGTTCGATCCGCATTCCCGCAGGTGTGAACGGCCTGATCGGTCTGAAGGTCTCGCGCGGCGTCTATTCGCTGGCGCCCGCGCTGTCGGATCTCTCCGGGTTGGTCTCGATCCAGGGCTGCGTGAGCCGCAGCGTGCGCGACACCGCAGCCTTCGTCGACAATTGCCGCGGCGGCGCTCCTGGCGAATTCATGCCGTTCTGGTCGCCGGCCGAGTCCTATAGCGAGTTGATCAAGCGCGACCCGGGCAAGCTACGCATCGCGCTGTCGCATGAGTGGGGCGACTACAAAGCGCCGCCGCATTTCGTTGTGGAGCTGGAGCGTGTCGGCAAAATGCTCGAAGGGCTCGGCCATCACGTGGAATGGGCATTGCCGGAGGTGGATTTCCGCAACGCGTTCGCCGCGCAGACGACCTGCTACATCAGCAATTTCGCGCAGGTGATCGCCGGTCATCTGGCGCGGCTCGGTTTGAATAAACCGACCACCGATCTGCTGGAGCCGATCAACATCAAGATCTGGGAGAGCGGGCTGAACACGTCCTATACCGAGCGCAACGCGATGCAGGCCGTGTTCAACACGACGTCGCGCGCTTTCGGCGCGTTCTTCGAGCGCTACGACATCATTCTGACGCCGATCACCGCCAAGCCGACGCCAAAGGTCGGCACATCGGAATATCTCACCACCAGCACCAATCCGTCGGTGCATGACTGGTTCGCCAATCTGTGGAAGAACTTCGCCTATACGCCGCTCGCCAATCTGTGCGGTATCCCCGGCATCTCGCTGCCGCTGGCGGCGCAGGAGAACGGACTGCCGCTCGGCATTCAGGCGCAGACGCGTCAGGCCAATGACGGCCTGCTGCTGCAACTGGCCGCGCAGATCGAGCGCGCGATCGACGGCAAGTGGAACGGCGGTAAGCTGCCGGCAAAGCATGTCAGCCGGCAATAGGGCAACGGTGCATCTTGTCTTTCGTCGTGCGAAAGATACGTGACGCAACGGATATCGAATGGATCGAACATGGTTTCAAGCTTGCCGGCTCCCGTGTCCCAGTCGGTCGCTGCCAGGCTGACGCGGGCGGCGATATTCCTGGTCGTGACGATCAATCCCGGACCGGCCCCCGAGAAGGCGGTTCGTGGCTTGTGCGGCGACCTGTCGAGCCTGCTGCGCGGCGTGGGATTCCGCAATCTTAATGGGCAGTTGTCCTGCATCATGGGGTTCGGCTCTGACGCCTGGAGTCGGGTGTTCGGAGCGCCGAGTCCAAAAGACTTGCATCCGTTTCGCGAAATTCGCGGCGTGCATACCGCCGTTTCGACACCCGGCGACATCCTCTTTCACATCCGTGCGGCGAGCATGGATCTCTGTTTCGAGCTGGCGACGCATATCATGTCGCGGCTCGCCGGCGCGGTTTCGGCCGTGGATGAGGTGCATGGCTTCAAATTCTTCGACGACCGCGATCTGATCGGCTTTGTTGACGGAACTGAAAACCCTCTCGGTCAGGCCGCTGACGCGGCCACCCTTGTCGGCGATGAAGACCCCGGCTTTACCGGAGGCAGCTACGTGATCGTGCAAAAATATCTGCACGACGTCGCGCGATGGAACAAGGTGCCCGTCGAGGAACAGGAGAACATCATCGGCCGGCACAAGCTGTCCGATATCGAACAGCGCGATTCCGAGAAGAAGCCGTATGCGCACAACGTCCTGACGTCGATTGAAGAGAACGGCGAGCAGCTTCAAATCCTGCGCGACAACATGCCGTTCGGCGAAGTGGGCAAAGGTGAGTTCGGCACCTATTTCATCGGTTACGCCCGTTCCCCGCAGCGCATTGAGAAGATGCTGGAGAACATGTTCATCGGCAACCCGCCGGGCACTTACGACCATTTGCTGGATTTCAGCCGCGCGGTGACGGGGACGCTGTTCTTCGTTCCCACAGCGACGTTCCTGGACGATGTCGATCCCGAGGCTTAACCGCGCTGTGCGCTCATCTGCTTACCACCAGTTGAAACAGGAGATTGTGCATGGGTGTCGATCTCTTGAACATCAAGGGGCTCAAAGAGCTGGAGCATCAGGGCCCGATCGTCATGGTCAACCTGATGCGATTCCGCGAGCGCTCGCTCGATGGCGACGGATCGGGCTGGGACGCCTATCTGCGTTACAGCGCGCTGACCGTGCCGATGATCAAGGCACGCGGCGGCACATTGCTGTGGACCGGCGACGCCAAAGCCGTCGCGCTCGGCGAAGCGGACCATCAACAGTGGGACTATCTGGCGCTCGTTTATTATCCCTCCGTCGCAGCCTTCATCGAGATGATGACATCGTCAGACTATGAACATCTCTGCGACCCGCACCGGACCAACGGCTGTGCCGAGCATGTGATCATTTGCACGAGCGAGGCTTACAGCAAGTTCAAGATCGGGTGACGAGGGATCGCTACTGGCTTCCGGCTCATTCGGGTCACTGAAGCTCAAATGAGCCGTGTGGCGATCAGCAACGAGATTGCGAGAAGAACCGCAACGATGACCACGACGAAGGGGAACATCGCGCGATAGGCGTCCCGCTCGTGGCCGGGCGTGCCGGCGAGATTGCAGACGATCGACATCCGTACCGGCGAGACCATGTTGAGCGACAGTGCCGCGGCGTGCTGAAGCGCGACGACGGCGGCGACGTCGAGGCCGGCCTCGGTGGCGAGGCTGAGCTGCGAGGGCATGAACAACCCGTTGGCCGCATTGCCGCTATTGGCCAGCGCGCCGAACACGGCCGAGATCATCGGGGTGACCGTCACCGACCAGACCCCGAACGTGTCGTACATGCCGCGGGCGAGGCCCCCGGCGATGCCCGAGCGCGACAGCAGTTCGGCCATCATCGAGAACACGATGACGGTAAGCACCGCGAGCCGGCCGGTCTTCCAGGCGGCTGCGATCTCCGCAGGGAAGGCCCGCTGATGGCCGTGCAGCAGGGCGGTCAACACGGCCGCCGCGACCAGCCAGGTGCCGGCGTGAAACAACGGCGCCCAGACCGGCGCACCGGCGAAGGGCTGCATGCTCCATGCGGTCTGTAGAACCTGGTTGAGCGGCGGCACGAGGCGCGTCAGCGCGAGCCAGCCGATCAGCAGTGTGAATGGCAGCATGCGCCGTGCCGCAGCGGCGATCGCCGCGCGGTCCGGCTTTTCGTCGATGAGATAACGCAGCACGATGGCCGGCCCGAACGCCGCCAGCATCGCCGGCTCCGGCCCGAGAAACGCCGTCGCGACGATGGCGAGGCCGAGACTGCCGAGCAGCCAGAGCGCTTCGCTGGCGCGCTCGCGCCAGTCTGCTCCGATGCCCGCGCGCTCCGCCATGCGCCAGTAGATCGGCAGCCACAGGATGTTGAACACGAGGTAGATGAGACTGGTGCGCAGCGCGAGCGCCGTTGGATCGGTCCGCGCGAAGGCAGCGCCGACCACCGCGCCGCTGCCCATGGCGCCCCACACGATCATGGTCTGGCTGATCAGCGAGAAGGCGAGGAGCTCGATCGGCTTCAGGCCAAGGCGGCGGATCAGCACCATCGTCCCCATGATGCCGATGCCGAAGCCCGTCGCGGATTCCGCGAAGGGCCCGATCAGATAGCAGGCGGTGAACAGCAGGCGACGCCTGGCCCGCGCATCCGGCAGTGACGTCTCGACCGGCATCGCCGCGTCGCCGGGGCGGATCGCCATCTGCCAGAACAGCAAGCCGCCGAGAATGTAGGGCACGACGATCCAGCCGATCCATGCGCCGCGCAGCAGCGCCGTCCAGGCGTCAGAAATCCCGAACAGTTGCGGGGCGGTGGCCAGTGCGACCGCAAGTGCCGTGGCGAGGCCGATGAGCGAGGCGGGGAGCGTGCCGGCGAGTCCGCTCGCGATGGCGCCGATCACCGCCAGCGCGGGCAGCGCCCAGATCAGGTAAAGCACGTTCCGCCCCCAGGTTTCTCGTTGGAGGCTGGATGCGCGGGAAAGGCAGGGACGTCAACCGCGCTGCGCGCATAGGGTGCGTGCAACGTCGATCAGCCCAGCGCCCGCTGAACCGCGACGCGTTTTGTCCGACCAACCCATGGTGAGAGCCGATACCGAGACGCGGCCTCGCTCAATCAGCCCCGGGAGAATGCACGTGACGTCGAAAGCATTGATGATCGCGCTGGCGCTCCTGGCGTCTCCGGCAGTCGCCGCCTGCAACGAGCCCGGCACCGGCACCAAAGACACGCCGATCTTTTTGCCGCCACTCGGCGCCGTCGTCACCGGTACGGGACGCCTGCAATTCCATTCGGCGCCAAGCGCGCATTGCGCGATGGCCGGTGTGTTTGTCATCCCCAGGGATCATCTGGTCGCTTATGCTGAAACGCGCGACGGGTGGACCTCGGTGATGTATGCGCGTGCGACGGGCGGCGGCGTCACGGGCTGGGTCAGATCATCCCGCCTGAAACACACCGGCACAGTCGGACCGCAATAGGCGACACCCTAGTTGTCGAAGCCAACGAACACCGTGGCTTCCTCGACCGACTTGCGTTCGGACACCACCGCATTGGCAGGAAAACTGTCATCGGGCCATCCGAGCGCAATGCTTTTCATGATGACCTGATCGTCGGCAATGCCAGCATGCTCTCGCACGACTGGCGACTGCATGATGCCCTGGCTGTTGATCACGGCGCCGAGGCCGCGCGACCAGGCGGCATTGACGAGGGCGGTCGCCACGGCGCCGCAATCGAACGGCGTATCGTCGCTGCCATCCAGCACGCGGTCATAGGTCACGATCACGCAGACCGGCGCGTCGAACTGGCGGAAGCCGCGCAGCACCCAGTCCTGCCGCATCTCCTTGTCGTCCCTGGCGATCCCCATCGCCGAGAACAGCTGCTTGGCGACGCCGACCTGTCGGTCGCGGTGATGACCCCCGAAAGCCTGACCGGTGCGAAATTCGCGTGACTGCGGGATACCTGCGATCATTCGTTCGGTATTGCCGGCGCGGATCCTGTCGAGCGGCTCGCCGGTGACGACATAGAAATTCCACGGCTGGGTGTTCATCGACGACGGCGCGCGCATCGCCAGATTGATGATTTCCTCGATCAGCTTTTTGGGGACCGGATCGGGTTTGTAGCCGCGGATGCTGCGGCGGCCGAGAATGACGTCATCGAACTTCATAGGCCTGGAATCTCCCGGGGGCGTTTCTGAATTGGGCGGGATATTCCCGGTTTCCTCGGCCGTGTGCAAGATTGACGTGAGGGGCAGGAGGCGGTCGCCGCTCAGTTGCAGGGCGGAACAGCGAAGCGTATTCCGCCGCGTAAACATCTCGACCGCGGTGGATTACGCTTCGCCAATCTGTCCTGTGATTGCTAGTGTCGTTCTTCAATCCCATCATGCCGGGCCGAGGGCGATGAACACACGCAGCGATCATCTTGAAAAGCCAATGACGTTCGATGGCGTGACGCTCACGCCGCAGAAGGAAGTGGTCCGCGCCTTCTACAAGGATATGTGGGACCATGCGGACGTGACTTTGATCCCGCAAATTTTCCATGAGGATTTCACCTTCAGGGGATCGCTCGGACCGGTGCTGGTCGGACATGGCGAGTTCGCCGACTATGTCCGCTGGGTCACCGGCGTGCTGCAGAATTACACGACAGACATTCTCCTGATGATCGAGGAGGGCAATCGCGTTGCCGGCAAGGTCTACTTCCATGGCGTTCAACGCGAAGCGATGTTCGGCAATCCGCCGACAGGAAAGCTCGTTGGTTGGCTTGGAGCGCCGATCTTTTCGTTCGACGGGCCGAAGGTGCGCGACCTCTGGGTGCTCGGTGACATTTACGGCCTGCTCGGACAGATCAGGACAGATGGCATGCAGGGCAACGAATTTTCCACGTCTCGGTGAGACTGGCCGAAGCGCACTCAACCCGTCCGATTGAGTTCCTCTCCTGCAGCGACGTCCCGCGATCATGACCATGTGGCCAGACGTCGCGCTTGCCACATTTGCGATCTGGTTACTGGTTAACGTGGTAACACGCAGGCAATACGTACCCTGCGCATACCCCCACGTTGTTACATTGTTGCGGATCGACATGAATCGCCGATCCGTGCTACCTCGCTCGCAGAGTTTGAAAGAGACGCTGAAAGTGACGATTTTCGCCCGCATCTTCCGCCATGGCCTGCTGCGCATCTCGCGCAAGGCGTTGGTGATGGTCGTGCTGGCGACGTACATTTTCGCCGGCGCTATGCACGGTCTCTGCGAATTCGATGTGACCAATCCGACGGGAGTGACGATCGTTTCGCTCGCGGAGAAGGCGACCGGCCATTCCGACAAGGGAGTCGTCGCGGACAATCACTGCCACGGCTGCTTCTCTGTGGCGGCACAGCCGCTTGTCTTCGCGGCGATGCCCGTCTCCATCGAGACCCGCACTGCGGTTTTCCACGATGTCGAGCGTCGCAGCCTGCCGCGCGGGATCGATCCTCCCCCACCCAAATTCCTGACCTGACCGTCATCGCCGGGCGCTTGGCGCCCAGACTCCGTCATTCGTCAGGTTTCCATCATGTTCTCGAAGATCGCCACGCGTTTCGCGTGCGCGGCTGTGCTCTTCGTCAGTTCGTCGCTGACGGGGGTAGCTCATTCGCAAACCCTCACCATGGGTGCTGCGCTTCAACGCGCGCTCGCCGCCAGCCCGCGTCTGACAGCCGCCGAGCGTGACGTCGGAATCGCGCGTGGCCAGCGCATCCAGTCCGGCGCGCTGATCAATCCGGAGATTTCGTACGAACAGGACAATTCGTTCGGTTCGGGCGCCTACAGGGGAACCCGCTCGGCGGAGACCACGCTGCAGGTCAGCCAGATGTTCGAGCTGTGGGGCAAGCGCGATGCGCGCATCGCTTCCGGTCAGGCGGGCCTCGATGCTGCGGGCATCGGACGCCAGGCCGTCCGGCTCGAAGTGCTGTCGGAGACCGCGATCGCCTTCGTGAGCGTGCTCGGCCTGCAGCGGCGGATCCAGATACTCGACGAACAGATCGAGGCGATCGACAAGATCTCGCCGCTGCTGCAGCGGCGCGTCGAAGCTGGCGCCTCATCCATCGCAGAGACCGGACGCGCCGAGGTCGCATCGGCACTTGTCAAGGCCGACCGGGAGCGCACCAGGTCGTCACTCGCGAGCGCGCGCCGCGAACTGGCGATTCTGATGGGCGATAGCGCGCCGAAATTCGCGGCCGTCTCCGGACGGCTGGACGCGTCCGGCAAGCCGCCGACCTTTCAGTCGGTGGTCGCGGCGATTGATGCGAATCCGCAGCTCGTCCGCTGGAAGGCGATCTATGCGCAGCGCAACGCCGAACTGCTGCTCGCCCGGTTGAAGCCCTATCCGGACGTCACGGTATCCGCCGGATGGCGCCGCTTCAGTGAGACTGGCGACAACGCCGTTCGGCTTTCGCTGTCGGTGCCGATCCCGGTGTTCGACCAGAACCAGGGCAACATCCTCTCCGCGCAGGAAAGCCTCGCCAAGACCGCCGCCGAACGCCAGGGCAACCGCAACATGCTGATCGTGGTGGCGGGCCGCGCCTACGACTCGCTGCAGGGCTCGCTGCGCGAACTTGCCATCCTGCGCGAGACCGCGATCCCCAAGTCCAGGGACGCGGCCGATGCGATTTCCGAAGGCTACGGGCAGGGACGTTACTCGCTGCTCGAAGTGCTCGACGCGCAGGTCAGCGTCGCGCAGGCGCGCCTGCGCGAGCAAGAAGCCCAGCAGAATTTCCACGTTGCCGTCGCCACCATCGAGGGGCTGGTCGGCAATCCGTTTGCACTGGCTCGGGGGAGCGCACGATGAACAAGCCAATCATGGTCCTGGTGAGCGCCGCCGCGATCTTCGCGCTCGGCGCCGGCGTCTACGCCACCGCACCGAGCAAGTCCGACACGCAGACCGCGGCCACCTCCAAGGCTGCCAGGCAGGGCGACAAGGCCAAAGGTGAAAAGGCGAAGGGTGAGAAGGGGCACGACGAGAAAGGCCACGGTGACGACGGCGTCGTGGAAATGAGCGATGCGCGCGTCGCCTCGTCGAACATCGAAATCCTCTCCGCCAGAAGCGAGACGCTGCACGACTCTCTGGTGCTGAACGGCATCCTGCAGCCCAATCAGGAGACGCTGGTGCAGGTGACCCCGCGCTTCCCGGGCGTCGTGCGCGAGATCAAGAAACGCATCGGCGACACCGTCGAGAAGGGCGAACTCCTCGCGAAGATCGAGAGCAACCAGAGCCTGAGCGTCTATGAGATGCGGGCGCCGATCTCGGGGACGGTGATCGACCGCCAGATCTCGCTCGGCGAATATGCCTCCGAGCAGAAGCCGGCCTTCATCGTCGCCGACATTTCGACGGTCTGGGTCGATCTGTCCGTCTACCGTCGCAACCTGCCGCGCGTCCGGATCGGCGACAAGATCCTGATCGATGTCGGCGATGGTGGAAAACCGATCGAGGCCAGCCTGTCCTATATCTCGCCGGTTGGCAGCAGCGACACGCAGAGCGCGCTCGCGCGCGCCGTCGTACCGAATATCGACATGCGCCTGCGCACCGGCCTGTTCGTCTCGGCACGCCTGATCCTGTCGGCCAAGCCGGTCGCGATTGCCGTTCGGGCGTCGGCGATCCAGACGGTCGAGAACCGCAGCGTCGTATTCGTCCGCAACGGCGACAAGTTCGAGGCGCGCGACGTCGAACTCGGTGCGCGCGACTCCGACAATGTCGAGATCCTGTTCGGACTGCTCGACGGCGACAGATACGCGGCGAAGAACAGCTTCATCGTGAAAGCGGAGCTCGGAAAGGGATCGGCGTCCCATGAACACTGAGCTCGCTCCGGGAATTCAACCATGATCGACAGGCTTCTCGCATTCTCCGTGCACCAGCGCTGGCTGGTCATGATCGCCGTGTTGATGATGGGCGCCTTCGGCGTCTGGAACTTCACACGCCTGCCGATCGACGCCGTCCCTGACATCACGAATGTCCAGGTTCAGATCAACACCAACGCGCCTGGCTATTCGCCACTGGAGGTCGAGCAGCGCATCACGTTCCCGATCGAGACGGGGATGGCCGGCCTGCCGAACCTCGTAAACACGCGCTCGCTGTCGCGCTATGGCCTCAGCCAGGTCACCGTCGTGTTCAAGGACGGCACGGACATCTATTTCGCGCGCCAGCTCGTCAATGAACGCGTCCAGCGGGTGAAGGATTCGCTGCCGACCGGCATCGAGACGGCCATGGGACCAGTCTCCACCGGCCTCGGCGAGATCTACATGTACACGGTCGAGGCGAAGGAGGGGGCGAAGAACGCCGAGGGCAAGCCCTACACGCCGAGCGACCTGCGGACCGTGCAGGACTGGATCATCAAGCCTCAGCTCCGCAACGTGCAGGGGGTCAACGAGGTCAACACCATCGGCGGCTTCGAGAAGCAGTTCCACGTGCTTCCGGATCCGGCCAGGCTGATGGCCTATCGCCTCAGCTTCCGCGACGTCATGACGTCGCTCGCCAACAACAACGCCAATGTCGGCGCCGGTTACATCGAGAAGAACGGCGAACAGTATCTGGTGCGCACGCCAGGACAGGTCGCCGACGTCGAGGAAATCAGGCAGATCGTCATCGGCTCCCGGAACGGCGTCCCGGTCCGCATCCTCGACATCGCGGAGGTCAAGGAGGGCACGGACCTGCGCACCGGCGCGGCGACCGTCGACGGCAAGGAAGTCGTGCTCGGCACGGCGATGCTGCTGATCGGCGAGAACGGCCGGACCGTCGCGCAGCGTGTCGGGCAGAAGCTGGAGCAGATCCAGAAGTCGCTGCCGGAAGGCGTCTCTCTCCGCGCGATCTACGACCGGACTCACCTGATCGATGCGACCATCGCGACCGTCGAGAAGAACCTGGTCGAGGGCGCGCTGCTCGTCATCGCGATCCTCTTCCTCATCCTCGGGAATTTCAAGGCGGCCTTCGCCACCGCGCTCGTCATTCCGCTGTCCATGCTGTTCACCATCACGGGCATGTTCGAGAATAAGGTCAGCGCCAACCTGATGAGTCTCGGCGCCATCGATTTCGGCATCATCATCGATGGCGCCGTCATCATCGTGGAGAACTGCCTGCGTCTGCTCGCCCATGAGCAGGCGAAGCGAGGGCGCCTGCTGACCCGCGAGGAACGCTTCGAGACGATCATCGAAGCGTCGCGCGAGGTCATCAAGCCCAGCCTGTTCGGTACGCTGATCATCGCCGTGGTCTATCTGCCGGTGCTCACGCTGACCGGCGTCGAAGGCAAGATGTTCACGCCGATGGCGCTGACCGTGCTGATGGCGTTGCTGGGCGCCAGCATCCTGTCGATGACCTTCGTTCCGGCCGCTGTGGCGCTGTTCGTGACCGGCAAGGTCTCTGAGAAAGAAAACTGGTTCATGCGCGCAGCGCGCCGGACCTACGTGCCGCTGCTCGATCTCGCGATCCGTCTGCGTGCCGTTGTGGCGGCCGCGGCCGTGGCGCTGGTCGTCGTGAGCGGATACGCCGCGACGCGGATGGGTGGCGAGTTCATCCCGAGCCTCGACGAGGGCGACGTCGCGATCCAGGCGATGCGCATCCCCGGTACCAGCCTTACGCAATCGATCGAGATGCAGATGGCACTCGAGCGGAGGCTGGCCAGGATTCCAGAGGTGAAGGAATCCTTCGCACGCACTGGCACCGCGGAGGTGGCGACGGATCCCATGCCGCCGTCGATCTCGGACGGCTATGTCATGCTCAAGCCGCGCGACCAGTGGCCGGACCCGAAGAAGTCGAAGCTCGATCTGATGAAGGAGATCGAGGCCGCATCCGAGGAGGTCGCCGGCAGTCTTTACGAACTCTCGCAGCCGATTCAGCTTCGCTTCAACGAACTGATCTCGGGCGTGCGCAGCGATGTCGGCGTCAAGATCTTCGGCGACGACCTCGGCGTGCTCGCAGGGATCGCGGTGCAGGTACAGTCGGCGCTGCAGACCATCCAGGGCGCCGCGGACGTCAAGACCGAGCAGGTGGCCGGACTTCCGGTGCTGACGGTCAAGCTGGACCGCAAGGCGCTGGCGCGCTTCGGCATCAGCGTCTCGGACGTGCAGAACCTGGTCGAGATCGCCGTGGGCGGCAAGACCGCCGGCCTGGTGTTCGAGGGCGACCGCCGCTTCGACCTCGTCGTGCGCCTTCCGGACGAACTCCGGACGGATATCGAGGCGATCAAGGCGCTGCCGATCCCGCTGCCGCCGCTGGAGGGCCAGCCGAGCCAGAACAAGGCGATGCCGGCGGCGTTCGGCACCTCGCCGCTGGCCCAGATGCGCTACGCGCCGCTGTCGGAACTGGCGGAAATCTCGGTTGCGCCGGGGCCGAACCAGATCAGCCGCGAGGACGGCAAGCGCCGTATCGTCGTCTCCGCCAATGTACGCGGACGCGATCTCGGCTCCTTCGTCGGCGAGGCGCAGCAGCAGATCGCGCAGAAGGTCAAACTGCCCGCAGGCTACTGGATCGGCTGGGGCGGCCAGTTCGAGCAGCTCGTCTCGGCGACGCAGCGCCTGACCATCGTGGTCCCGATCGCGCTGCTGCTGATCTTCCTGCTGCTGTTCATCAGCCTCGGCTCCGTGGCGGATGCGCTGCTTGTCTTCAGCGGCGTGCCGCTGGCGCTCACGGGGGGCATCTTCGCGCTGCTGCTGCGTGACATTCCGCTGTCGATCAGCGCGGGCATCGGCTTCGTCGCGCTCTCGGGCGTGGCGGTGCTCAACGGTCTCGTCATCATCACCTTCATCGCGCGGCTTCGCCTCGAAGGAAAAAAGGTGGTGGAGGCCGTGCGCGAAGGCGCGCTGACGCGACTGCGGCCTGTGCTGATGACGGCGCTGGTGGCATCGCTCGGCTTCGTGCCGATGGCGATCGCGACGGGGGCGGGAGCCGAGGTGCAGCGCCCGCTCGCAACGGTCGTCATCGGCGGCATCGTCTCCTCGACCATCCTCACGCTTCTCGTTCTTCCGGCGCTCTACATCCTGTTCCGCCGGGAATCGTCGCCTGCCCATGCGGAGGCGAAGCCTGTCCATGCCATCCACGGAGACCATTGATGAAGACAATCCTGCTCGTCCTATCCGCGCTGGTGCTGGCGGCGCCGGCGATGGCGCAGCACGCCCATCAGAAGGGGCCGAACGGTGGACCCATGGAGGATGTCGCCGGCGTGCATGTCGAGATGATCGCTGCGGGGAAGGTGCTGACCTTCAACATCCTCGACGAGGCCAACAAGCCGCTCCCGGCCAGCGGCTTTTCCGGCGCGGTGTTGCTGACCTCCGGAAGCGACCGTGAGACGCTGCCGCTCGTCACCTCCGGGACTGCATTGAAGGCCGAAGCGAAAACCGACATCGCCAAGGGCGCTTCGGTGAGCGTCACGCTGAAGACCGCCGACGGCAAGTCTGGCCAGGCCAGGTTCAAGCACTGAGGGATCAATCCCGGATGACGCAAGAGCTTCATCCCGGCGGCGCTTGCTCGACCCAAACTACGCGCTATTTGTCGCTATCGGATGCCATCAGCAGGAACTTGCGCTTCAGCGCGTTGACCCTGGAGACGTAACCCGCAACGGAATGGTCGCCGCATCGCTCATTGGCCGTCATCTGGAAGCGACGGCGCGCATAAGCGGTGGCGGGTCCTCCACCGCACAGATGGATGAAGGCGGCGAGATCCTGCACCTGTTGCGGGGTCGGCGCCACGCCGCCGGCGCGCGCGAGGACCGCGGCGACATTGCGGTCCAGATAGATCGATGCGAGCTCGGTGGCATGGCTCGGGATGGCACGAATATAGGGGCCGAAGCCGCAGCCCGTATCCTGAACCGCGTTCGCCCGGATGCAGAAGCGCGAAACTTCGGCATAGGCCGGATCGGTCATTTGAAAGAGACCGACGGCGCTGGATGCCGGCCGGTAGATCGCGAACGGATTGAAGCTGAATCGCCAGCGCCAATAGGTACGGTCCAGGGGATTGCCGGAACTCTCGACCTGCGCCAGCGCAGCGAGCAATTCGGGCGTGATCGACCGCGTCGAAAAGGCGCGAAACAGCGGCCCGTAATGCCGCCACGTCTCGGCCGGCTCCTTGTCCAGCCTGTGGCCGACAAAGAAAAACAACTCGGTCGGCTTGTGGATCACGTGATAGATGAGGTTGGACAGCACGAGGGTGACAAGCACGATTGCGACGGCGCCAGTGATTTGAACGGCGCGCGGCAGTTTCGCGAGCTTCCGTTGCGCCGAGCGCAGGCTGCGCCGCCAGCGACGACGGCATTTGGCGCTGCAGATGAACGGGACCTTCGTCATGGCTGATGGCAGCGCGCTAATCCGCCTGCGGCTGGCTGATGCCGAGCTTCTTGACGCGGGTGCGGACTGATAGCGGTGACCGCTTCAACCGGATCGCGATCTCGTTGACGCTGCGACCGACCGACAATTGCCGCCGCAATTCTTCGTCCTGCTGTGAGGTCCAGACGGCGTCGGATTTCTGGCTTAGTTTCATGAGAACTTATAATAGTCTGTAGCCCGGATGAAGCCAACGGGTCGCGCGTCGCGCGCCCGATGATAAACTCCGCGTAATTCGGGCTACGCTTGCTTTCGCGATACGCAGTTGCCTCGCTTCACAGCGCCGGACGGCGAGCGGCCGGGTTTCGTGATGCGCGGGTCGCGATGGTTTCACCGGCAGCAGATGTCTCGACGTTGGTGCATCCGATTACTGGTTCTGGATGGAGACGCTCATTCCGCTCAGGTCGAAATCGAACTGGAGGCCCAGTTGCTCGCCTTCCAGCGTCAGGACGACACCCTTGGCGTTGCGCATCTGGATGGCGCGCCTGCCTGCACCGACCGCCACACCTGCACCGAGCGCCGTATAAATGCCTTCGATGTCCGAAGCCTGATGCATATTTTGCGCCGCGCCGACCAGATCGGTTGAGGAGCCCCCAAACGTCAGGCCCGCGCTCACGCCGCCGATGCGAAACGGATACATCTCACCACGGAAACTGAGGATTCCGCTCCCTGCCTGCGCTCCGATGAACCATCCGGCCTTGAAGAACTTGAAGCGGACCTTGCCGGTGTCCGCGTGAGCGGGCAGCGACAGTGCGGCGGACAGCAGAGTTGCGACGGTGAGACGCGTGAGGCAGCGAGTTATTTGAAAGCGCATATTGATATTCCGGTCATCGGGCTGCCGCGTGGCGGCACTGCGGCAACTAGATAGGGCATCGCAGGACTCGTCAATGACGGAGGTCGACGCGCGGTCGCCTCCCAACGGGCGCAACGTCCGACGTCAACGCGTGGCGCGCAAGTGCGACCTGTCCGCCGTAGCTCGCAGAGCGAAGGCGGAAGCGTATTGCGCCGATATGACGATGGCGGATTGCGCAGCGCTCATCCGGCCACCGCTTGCCGATGGACATGCGACCAGAATTGTCATTATATCGCCGGAATGTCATCGCCTACCTGATGACACTGACGTGACGACGATACAGACCAATCCGCCTAACCTGCAGCACTCATTCGCATTCGAAAGAACACGATGACAGGTCTCTTGCGCAGGACGACGCTGGTGAAGGCGACAAGTGCAGCCGGGGTGTCGGACGTTTCAGAGCGCACCATGATCGCGCGCCGCCAACTCCTGCGGTTTTTCGCCGCTAGTCCTCTTCTCACGGCGACGTCTCTCGGTACGATCACCACCCTGTTGACGGCCAACTCGCATCAAGCGCTCGCGCAGAGCTACGATGTGCTGCGCGGCTCCCGAAGAGCGTTCGGTCCGGACGGCATCATCACCGCTCCAACCGATGCGCTGGACGTGTTTGAGTTCGAGCCGGCGGCAAAGAAGGCCGTGCTCAGCCAGGACGCGCCGGCGCACTGGGGTTACCTCCAGAGTGGCGTCGACGGCGACGTGACGCGCGACGCCAACCACACGGCCTTCGCGAAGTACAACATTCGCGTTCAGCGTCTCATCGATGCGCGGAAGATCGACACCAGCGTGAAGATCTTCGGCGAAACCTGGGCCAGCCCCATCTTCATGTGCCCGGTCAGCAGCCTCGGCGCCTACGATCCCGAGGCCGGGGTCACCGTGGCGCGCGCCGCTGCCAAGCGCAACCATCAGATGATTCTCTCGACGGTCGATAATGCGAGCATCGTCGACGTCAACAAGGCGCACGGCCGGCCCGCCTGGTTCATGTTGTATCCGACCGATGACTGGAACGTGACGCGGGCGCTGGTGCAGCGCGCCGAGAGTGCGGGCTCTCCTGCGATCGTCCTCACGGTCGATCGCCAGGGCGGCCGCAACACCGAAACCCTGTTCCGCGAGCGGCGCCAGGACCTGCGCGAATGCTCGGGCTGTCACACACCGGGCTTCACCAATGAGGTCAGCCGCAAGACCAACTTCGCGGACATCGACGTTTCCAAGGTCACGAACCTCTACGGCACCGGGATGACGTGGGAATTCGTCGATCGCCTGCGCGGGATCGTCAAGGGCAAGCTCGTGCTGAAGGGCATCATGACGGGCGAGGACGCCAAGGAGGCGTTGCGCCACGGCGTGGATGGCCTGATCGTCTCCAACCACGGCGGGCGCGCAGAAGAGAGCGGGCAGGCGACGATCGGTGTGCTGGCAGAGGTCGTGGATTCGGTGGGCGGCCGCATCCCTGTGCTCATCGACGGGGGTGTACGCCGCGGCACCGATGTCCTGAAGGCGCTCGCTTTGGGCGCCGCGGCCGTCGGCATTGGCCGGCCATACGTGTGGGGCCTGGCGTCGTTCGGCGAGGCCGGCGTGGACCGGGTGCTGCAGATCCTGGACGATGAGTTCATCACGATCATGCGGCAGGTGGGTGCGCTGGACATCAACCACATCACGCGGCGCTGCGTCACCAGCGCTTAAGCGGTGCCCGACCTCGGATGAATGAACAGCGCCTCGTGCCTCGACCAGGGCCGTGGACGGTTTGACCGGGCACTGCAAGACATCCAAGGGATTAGGGAAAACGCAGCGCGTAGGGCGCAAGTGCGAAGCGTATTCCGCCGAGAAACAGTGGCGGCGGATTACGCTGCGCTAATCCGCCCTCGCTTGGCGCAGCACTACGCGACGGACATTTTGGTAGTGATCGAGGAAGGGCACCGCGTTTCCGGCGAGGTGTTCTTCCACGGCATCCAGCGCGAAGCGATGTTCGGCCATCCGCCGACTGGCAAGCATATCGACTGGCTGGGCGCGCCGATCTTCACCTTCGATGGTCCCAAAGTGCGCAACCTCTGGGTGCTCGGCTTCCGGTGCGTCGCGAGGTCTTGAGCGAAGCAGCAGACGGCATTGTAGCTGTAGATCGCTGAATGTCCGCATCTGTCGCCCACGGGGTGGATTGCGGCTTTCTGAACCGGAGGTCGGCAGTTCGATCTCTCCGGCACCATCCGACCAATTACTTCGTCCTCGCGGTCTCCGGGCCCCATCGCTGCAGCGCTGGGCTATTCGTCCCAAACCGCGTTCGCCCCGGCGTTCCGGAAAGCTGACGGCGAAACTCCGACCGATTGGCGCCGACGCGTTGTCTGACGGCAATCGCTCTGCAGGTCGAGCAATCGCTCTGGCGCAGAAGGACGCCTGCTTCACTAGAAATCATCGTGCCACGTCAACGACAGGAGACGAACGATGAACTCGAAACGCGTCGTCAGTGGGCTTGCGAATGCTTCCCGACGGAGGGGGCTTGCGACCACGCTTACGTATGCGATTTCGCTAGTCGTCAACTTCACGTCGGCCGCCGGCATCCAAACAATACCCCCCATATATCCAACGCAGAGGAACGATCCCATGACCTCCATCACCACCAAGGACGGCGTACAGATTTTCTACAAGGACTGGGGCACGAAATCGGCCCAACCGATTGTCTTCCATCATGGTTGGCCGTTGAGCTCAGATGACTGGGATAACCAGATGCTGCACTTCGTCGGCAAAGGCTTCCGCGTCATCGCCCATGATCGACGCGGTCACGGTCGATCGAGCCAGGTAAGCGACGGCCACGATATGGATCACTACGCGGCCGATGTCGCTGCGTTGGTCGAACATCTCGATCTGCGCAATGCGATTCACATCGGACATTCAACCGGCGGCGGCGAAGCGACACGGTACGTCGCTCGTCACGGTAAGGGCCGCGTAGCCAAGCTCGTGATCATCGGCGCAGTGCCGCCGTTGATGCTGAAAACCGCTGCCAATCCCGGAGGCTTGCCCATCGAGGCGTTCGATAACCTGCGCAACCAGCTTGCAGCCAACAGGTCGCAGTTCTACCTCGATTTCTCGGGCGGTCCGTTCTACGGATACAATCGTCCTGGAGCAGAACCGTCGCAGGCGATCATTCAAAACTGGTGGCGCCAAGGCATGATGGGCAGCGCAAAAGCGCACCACGACGGCATCAAGGCCTTCTCGGAGACGGATTTCAGCGAGGACCTGAAGAGCATCGCTGTGCCAACGCTCGTCCTGCACGGCGACGATGATCAGATCGTGCCTATCGCGGATTCCGCACTTCTGTCCGCGAAACTTCTGAAAAACAGCACACTCAAAATCTACGAGAAGCTACCTCACGGTATGTGCACGACCCACGCCGACATCATCAATGCCGAGATTTTGTCCTTCATAAAGGCGTAGATTTTTCGCTTCACGCGACCGCGTCACCGAAAGCCAAGCTCAGTCGCTCTCAAAGTGCGGCAACGGTGACGCGCGTCTGTTCCACCAAACGTTTCATTAAATGGGCCTGTTTGTCTGATACGGTACTGGGCAAACGGAGGAGCTTGACGATGAACAACGAGGACCGGGAAATGAAGGGCTCCGATCTGCTAGTGGCGGCTCTCGAAAACGAGGGCGTCGACCGCATCTTTGGCGTCCCGGGCGAGGAGAACCTCGACGTCGTCGAGAGCTTGCGCAAGTCTTCCATCGAGCTGGTCGTCACGCGTCACGAGCAGCCTGCGGCCTTTATGGCTGCGACCCACGGGCGCCTCACAGGCAGGCCAGGCGTCGCCCTCAGCACTTTGGGGCCCGGAGCCCTGAATCTCTCGACAGGGGCTGCCTATGGGCTCCTGGGAGGCATGCCGATGGTCCTGATCACTGGCCAGAAGGCGATCCACGCCAGCCGGCAGGCGCACTTCCAGATCGTGGATGTCGTCGCGAGCATGAAGCCGCTCACGAAATTGTCGCAGCAGATCGTAAGTGCGTCTTCCATCGCAACCGTCGTCCGGAACGCTTTCCGGATTGCGATGGAGGAGCGTCCTGGACCCGTGCACCTGGAGCTTCCGGAAGATGTCGCGGCGGAGAAGGTTTCCGGCGTTTCGGTCGTTCCGGTCCACCCGACCGATCTCCCGGCGCCCTCGACGGACGCCGTCCGGAAGGCGGCCGAGCTCATCCTCTCGGCGAAATGCCCGTTGCTCATGTTCGGTGCCGGTGCCAGCAGGCCCAGGCTGGCGCCCGCGCTCTCTGAATTCGTCCGCCGGGTGAAGATCCCATTCTTCAACACGCAGATGGGGAAGGGGGCCGTCGGCGGGGCGTCCGACTACTATGTCGGCACGGCGGCGCTGAGTGAACGCGACTACGTCCATCGCGCGATCGATTGCGCCGACCTGATCATCACCATCGGCCACGACACCATCGAAAAGCCGCCATTCATCATGGGGCGTGGCCGCCATCAGGTGCTCCACATCGGCTTTACGCCGGCGACGGTCGAGGAGGTTTACTACCCGCAAGCTGAACTTATCGGCGACATTGCGAAAGGTCTCGACATGCTGGCGGCCGAGCTCGATGGGAAGCTCAAGCAGACCACGCAGTGGGACGGCGTGCGCGCGGATATCCTGCGCCACATCGGCGACCGGGCCAACGAAGATCGCTTTCCGCTGACCCCGCAGCGGATCGTCCACGACGTCCGCCAGGTCATGCCACCCGACGGCATCGTCGCGTTGGACAACGGGATGTACAAGATATGGTTCGCGCGTAACTACCGCACGGACGTCGCCAACACGCTGCTGCTCGACAATGCGCTTGCGACGATGGGAGCGGGGCTTCCGTCGGGCATGATGGCGGCGTTGCTGAATCCGAAGCGCCGTGTGCTCGTTGTCGCCGGCGACGGCGGTTTTATGATGAATTCGCAGGAACTGGAGACCGCGCAGCGTCTGAAGCTCGATCTCGTCGTACTCGTAATTGAGGATCACGCCTACGGGATGATCAGGTGGAAGCAGGCCGTCGACGGCTTCGCCGATGCGGGGATGACGTTCGGCAATCCGGATTTCGTCGCCTACGCGCAGTCCTACGGTGCCCAAGGTCATCGCGTGGCCGAGGCGGACGGTCTGGCGCCGACACTGGAGAAGGCCTTCGCGGCTGGTGGCCTCCACCTCGTGGTGGTGCCGGTGGACTACAGCGAGAATGTTCGCGTGCTCGTGGAGGAACTGGCCGATATGCAGCACTAATCCGAAAAGGATTTGCCGATACGCGAGGTCGCCTTCCTCGTCACGGTGACGACGCGAAGATTGACCCAGAACGGACTTGGTCAGCCGGTCGATGAGGCGACGAAAACCGCCAACTGAGCATCGAAAGCGCGCTCGTATATCCGCAATAACAGCTACGATCTCGCGATCGAGCGCCGCGCAACCGGCAAGATCGATGCTGGGGCCTTCGGATGCCCGTTCATCGCCAATCCAGACCCGGTCGAGCGACTACGAAGAGGTGTGCCGCTGACCCATGCGCCGCGCGAGTCCTACTACGGCGGCACGCATCGCCAATTATGCTGCCGTTCCGCCGGCGTTGCGTACCAAACACTGGCTTTTCGGAGACACAGGCGGGGTTCGCCTGAGGCGTTTTCTTTCTTGCTTATGCCGTCGGTTCGCCGATCTTCGCCGGCGTGCATGTCGAGATGATCGCTGCGGGGAAGGTGCTGATCTTCAACATCCTCAACGAGGCCAACAAGTCGCTCCCCGCCAGCGGCGTTTCCGGCGCCGTGCTGCTGACGTCCGGAAACGACCGCGAGACGCTGCCGCTCGTCATCTCCGGGACTGCATTGAAAGCCGAAGCGAAGGGCGACATCGTCAAGGGCGCTTCGGTGACCGTCACGCTGAAAACGGCCGTCGGCATTGGCCGGCCTTACGTGTGGGGCCTGGCGTCATTCGGCGAGGCCGGCGTGGACCGGGTGCGGCAGATCCTGGACGATGAGTTCATCACGATCATGCGGCAGGTGGGTGCGCTGGACATCACCCACATCACGCGGCGCTGCGTCACCAGCGCCTAGCCGTGCTCGACCTCTGATGAAGCAACAGCGCCTCATGCCTGGATCATGGCCGTCGACAGTTAGACCGCGCACTGCGTCGAGAGACAGTTGCGGTAGATACGCTGCGCTAATCCGCCCTACGCTTGCTAAACTTGTCGGATCGAAGACAAGGCATGCAATCCATTTCTATTAATAACGCGAGCACGGACCGCTCCGTTTTGCCTCAGAAGAGATGAAAAATAAGCGTCACATCGGAATAGATTGCAATAGGGTAGATAAACAGCGTGCATCATGTCACCAAAGTCGCTGGCGCTTCGCGGCTTGGGTGAATTATGGCCGGCCCTCATTCGTTGCCAAGTGGATTCATAGCGCGAACTGTAGTACGCAATGTACATTTCTAGGAATGTCGAGACAGCCGGGCAGGATGAAATGATCTCAGATATCTCTTTGTCGGTAAAACCATTGAGATCGTAGTCTGAATAACAAGAAATGATCGTTTTTCGAACCTCCGTTTTTGGAATTGCTTGGCGGAATGTTTTGGAGAATTCGAAGTTAGGAAGCGTGTTTGCGAGGTTGCCAATTTTTTCAACGGCCTCATGTAGCTTCTCATCAATGCGTTTTTGCATTCCTTCGCCTTCGCTTCGGAGAAGGCTGTAAATAGTTTGCCGCTCGTTTGTAAGGTCGAGAACGCTTTCGACCAGCCCTCGTGGACTATTCATTATCCCGTACAAGCGTGATGAGTACTCTTCGTCAGTTACGCATCCTGCAATCCATTCGGTGACGAATTTGGCACTGAATAGGCTGAACGGAAATTCATTGGATAAAGGTGAGGTGTCGTTACGAACGAGTTCTCGCCATTTGGCTCGGCCGCTACGCTTCGTGAGAGACATGTCTGATCTGAGTCTACGGCGTTCACTTCGCGGCAGGTGTGCAATGCGTTCTTCAAACTGAGCCATTGCTTTACGTTGTTTATTTCCGAATTCGAGCGAGAGGTTCATGCCGAACCATTCAGACTTGCCTGAGAACAATTCTTCGCTAGATAATTTTGCCTCTCTCGTCCCGCTGAGTGCTTTGGCGATTTCGAGAGACATCACTTCGTGAGGCAGGCGCAGAAAATTGTCTGAACATAGCTCTTCCATTAGGATCGCGCGCCGTAATGCCGCGGCTTTGTGAGCGGGATGTTCGGTTGCGTGCACCGCCTCTGACAGGTGTATGCCAGAGAGGACAAAACGGGCGCGGCCACTGTTCGCGGCAGCTCGAATTGTTTCTAGAATTCTGCGATTCTCCTCGGAGAGCCTGTGAGCTGGCTCGGAAAGATCGGAGAAATCACAGCTATCAAGATAGACTATCTCCGACATCGCTCTCCCTCAAAGAGAAAGGGCGGCCGTAGGCCGCCCTGGAGCTAGAGTTGCTGCGGCAATGTATTTTGATGGATTAGCTACACCCCGTCGTGCTTCCGCACGTGTCACACTTCATGCACGTGCCATTCCGAACCAGCGTGAAGTTCGAGCATTCGCCGCACATGTCGCCTTCGTAGCCCTTGGCTTTGGCTTCGGCGCGGCGTTCGGCCTTGCTGGGCGCGGCGGCTGCGGCGGTGCCGGCTTTGCTCCAGGCTTGCGCCTCGAGCTTTTCGGTCGGCGAGAGCGCGTGCTCGGGCTCGGCGGTCTTGAGCGCGACGGCGGCATCGCCGCTGCCGTGGCGGGCGGTGGCGCCTGACGCGTTCAGCGAGGTGACGTTGCCCGAAGCGCGGGCGTCGGTGTTCTCAGCCGGGGCCGGCGCGCGCATGACGACGAGGTTGTCGGTGCGCGAGCGGGTCAGGCCCTTGGAGACATATTTGTTCTGGTCGGCTGGCGCCTTGCCTTCATCTTCGCCCTTGCCGAGCGCGTCGAAGCCCGACTCGGAGACGTCGACATGGCCGAGATCGAAGCGCGACATGTAGGAGACCGCGAGTTCGCGGAACACATAGTCGAGGATCGAGGTCGCGAACTTGATGCTGTCATTGCCCTGCACCGGGCCCGCGGGCTCGAAGCGGGTGAAGGTGAAGGCGTCGACATATTCCTCCAGCGGCACGCCATACTGGAGACCCAGCGAGACGGCGATGGCGAAGTTGTTGATGAAGGAGCGCAGCGCCGCGCCTTCCTTGTGCATGTCGATGAAGATCTCGCCGAGCCGGCCGTCATCATATTCGCCGGTGCGCAGATAGACCTTGTGACCGCCGACGACGGCCTTCTGGGTGTAGCCCTTGCGGCGATCCGGCATCTTCTCGCGGTCGCGCATCACCACGATGCGCTCGACCAGACGCTCGACCACCTTCTCGGAGATCGCGGCGGTGCGGGCCGCCATCGGCTTCTCCATCAGGTTCTCCAGCGCATCCTCGTCCTCGTCATCATCGCTGATGAGCTGCGAGTTGAGCGGCTGCGAGAGCTTGGAGCCGTCGCGATACAGCGCGTTAGCCTTCAGCGCGAGCTTCCACGACAGCAGGTAAGCGGACTTGCAGTCCTCCACCGTGGCGTCGTTCGGCATGTTGATGGTCTTGGAGATCGCACCCGAAATGAAGGGCTGCGACGCCGCCATCATGCGGATGTGGCTTTCCACCGAGAGATAGCGCTTGCCGATCTTGCCGCAGGGATTGGCGCAATCGAACACGCTGTAGTGCTCGGCCTTCAGGTGCGGGGCACCTTCCACCGTCATCGCGCCGCAGATGTGCACGTTGGCGGCTTCGATCTCGCGCTTGGTGAAGCCGAGCGCGGCGAGCAGGTCGAAACCGGGGGCCGCAATGGCTTCGGCTTCGATCTTCAAGACGTCGCGCAGGAAGTCCTCGCCAAAAGTCCACTTGTTGAAGGCGAACTTGATGTCGAAGGCGGTCGGCAATGCGGCCTCGACCTTCTTCAGCGCTTCGTCGGTGAAGCCCTTGGCCTTCAGCGTCGAGGCATTGATGCCCGGCGCGTTGGACAGCGAACCGTGACCGACGGCATAGGCCTCGATTTCGGCGATCTCGCTTTCGCGATAGCCGAGCACGCGGAGTGCTGCGGGGACGGCGCGGTTGATGATCTTCCAGTAGCCGCCACCGGCGAGCTTCTTGAATTTCACCAGCGCGAAGTCAGGCTCGATGCCGGTGGTGTCGCAATCCATGACCAGGCCAATGGTGCCGGTCGGGGCAACCACGGTGGTCTGGGCGTTGCGATAGCCATGGAGTTCGCCGAGTTCGAGGGCGAGATCCCAAGCGATCTTGGCGCGGGTGACGATGTCGGCCTGTGGGCAGGAGGCATGGTCGAGCGCCACGGGGGCGACGGCGAGGCCTTCATAGCCGCGGGTTTCGCCATGGGCTGCACGGCGATGGTTGCGGATGACACGCAGCATATGGGCCGCGTTCTTCTTGTAGCCGGGGAACGGGCCGAGCTCCTTGGCCATCTCGGCCGAGGTCGCGTAGCTGACGCCGGTCATGACAGCGGTGAGGGCACCACACAGCGCGCGGCCTTCCTTGCTGTCATAGGACAGGCCCATGGTCATCAGCAGGCCGCCGATATTGGCATAGCCGAGGCCGAGGGTGCGGAACTCGTAGGAGAGTTCGGCGATCGGCTTCGACGGGAACTGTGCCATCATGACAGAGATTTCGAGCACCATGGTCCACAACCGGCAGAGATGCTCGTAGGCGTGGATGTCGAAGGTGGCCGAGGCGGTGTCGTAGAAGGTCAGCAGGTTGGCCGAGGCGAGGTTACACGCCGTGTCGTCCAGGAACATGTATTCCGAGCACGGATTGGACGCGCGGATATCGCCGGACGACTTGCAGGTGTGCCAGTCGTTCATGGTGGTATTGAAGTGCAGGCCGGGATCGGCCGACGCCCAGGCGGCGTAGCCAATTTTCTCCCAGAGGTCGCGGGCCTTGATGGTCTTCATGACCTTGCCGTCCTTGCGGGCGATCAGGTCCCAGGTGCCGTCGGTCTCGACGGCGCGCAGGAAATCGTCCTTCAGCGAGACGGAGTTGTTGGAGTTCTGGCCGGCCACGGTGAGATAGGCTTCGGAATCCCAGTCGGTGTCGTAGATCGGGAAGTCGATGTCCTTGTAGCCCTGCTTGGCATACTGGATGACGCGCTTGATGACGTTGTCATTGACCAGCGAGCGGCGGGCGAGCTTGATCTCGCGGCGCAGCGCCGGGTTCTTCTCGGGATCGAAGCAGTCGTCGCCCGAGCCTTCGCAATTGACGCAAGCCTTCAGGATGGCCTTGAGGTGCTTTTGGTTCATCTTCGAACCAGTGACCAAGGCCGCGACCTTCTGCTCTTCCTTCACCTTCCAGTCGATATAGGTCTCGATATCCGGATGGTCGGCATCGACCACCACCATCTTGGCCGCGCGGCGCGTGGTGCCGCCCGACTTGATGGCGCCCGCGGCACGGTCGCCGATCTTCAGGAACGACATCAGGCCCGACGAGCGACCGCCGCCCGACAGCTTCTCGCCTTCGCCGCGCAGCTTCGAGAAATTCGAGCCGGTGCCCGAGCCATATTTGAACAAGCGGGCTTCGCGCACCCACAGGTCCATGATGCCGCCTTCATTGACCAGATCGTCCTCGACGCCCTGGATGAAGCAGGCATGCGGCTGCGGATGTTCGTAAGCCGACTTCGACTTGGTCAGCTTGCCGGTCTTCCAGTCCACATAGTAGTGGCCCTGGCCGGGACCATCGACGCCGTAGGCCCAGTGCAGGCCGGTGTTGAACCACTGCGGCGAATTCGGCGCGACCATCTGCTTGGCGAGCATGAAGCGCAGCTCGTCATGGAAGGCGTGGGCGTCGGCTTCACTGGTGAAGTAGCCACCCTTCCAGCCCCAATAGGTCCAGCAGCCGGCGAGGCGGTCGAACACCTGCTTGGACGAGAGT
Organism: Tardiphaga sp. 37S4; assembly: GCF_021044645.1. Taxonomy (NCBI): domain Bacteria; kingdom Pseudomonadati; phylum Pseudomonadota; class Alphaproteobacteria; order Hyphomicrobiales; family Nitrobacteraceae; genus Tardiphaga; species Tardiphaga sp. 37S4. The sequence goes on from NZ_CP088008.1 coordinate 2,181,209, forward strand.
TCGCTGACGAAGCGCTCTTTCTCGGGCAGTGCGGCGAGGGCCTCGGTGTCCGGCACCGAGCGCCACAGCCACGACGGCACGGTCTCTTCCTCGACCTTCTTCAGCTTCGCGGCGACGCCGGCCTTGCGGAAATACTTCTGGGCCAGCACGTCGGAGGCGACCTGCGACCACGAGTCGGGCACTTCAACGCCTTCAAGCTTGAACACCACGGAGCCATCCGGATTGCGGATCTCGGACGTGGTGTGGCGGAAGTCGATCCCGGCATAGGGCGACTGTCCTTCGGTGGTGTAGCGGCGTTGAATCTGCATCGTGGTCGTGCCCCGTCTTAAGCCCGACACCCCATCTGGCGGCATCGGCGATTTCTGTTAGCGACGTCCGGGTTGCCCCAAATTCGCCGCAGCTTGGCCGGGTGAACCGGTCCTGTTTTCTCTGTGGAGCATGTGCTGGCCGTCATCTCGGCCACCCGGGACTGCCGGGGTCATGCTTCCTTGGATCGGGCTTCCTCGCTGTTGCGGGTCGACCTGATCCTAACGCCTCACCACGCTGTTTGAGCCGGTTTCCGGCCCGTTTTTTAGTGCTCCAAACGCCGGTTTTCCGGCCCGGATTCCAGGACGCAAATCCTCGATCCCGTAGCCTCGACTGGAGGACGGAGCGGTCAATCTGGAACCCGTTTGGGAGCGTCCGACGGGACAAAAAACGACCCGCGCCGAACAGTTCGAAAACTAGGCCAAACCGATCTCGCCCGTCAAGGAGTAGTCGGGGTTCCTGAATCAAATACTAAATATGGTGGAAAGGGTGGATAACCAAGGGGGCAGAGCGCGCCTCGATTGAGGTCAAGTATCAGTGAGTCCTCATGGATTCGGAAGTCAAAAATATTTCTAAAACTGTCCGGAATCCGAGCTGCGCCCACTGTTCACAGCCCAACTTTATTTTGTCATCCAGGGATTGCGTTTGGGGGGACTCAGGCGCAGCGGTGGTTGCCGGGCAGGTTCCCTCCACCGGCAGTGGTCAGACCCTTCAACTGCGCGCATGGTCCCGCCGATTCCTCAGCCGGTTCCCTCCATGACAATGCCCAGTCCCCCCGTTTCGCGCGCGCGAATCGCTCCCTTCGGTCTCGTGTTGCTCGCCATCGCGTCGATCGCCTGGGGTCTGAACTGGCCGGTGTCGAAAGCGCTGCTGTCGGAATGGCCACCGCTGTCGGCGCGCGGCAGCACCGGCATCGTCGGGGCATTGCTGCTGGCCGGGATCGCCGTCTGGCGCGGCGAGAGTCTTCGCGTGCCGCATCATCAATGGTTGCATCTGGTTGTGCTGGCGGGCCTGAACGTGTTCGGCTGGATGGCTTTCGTCGGCTTGTCGCTACTGTGGCTGCCGGCCGGCGAGGCCGCGGTGATTGCGTTCACCATGCCGGTCTGGGCTGCCGGACTGGCCTGGCTGATCCTCGGCGAGCGCCTGTCGATGCAGCGGATCGTGGCCATGCTGATGGCCTTTGCCGGCATCGCCGCGTTGATGGGGGGCGGTGGTCTGGCCGCGAGCGCGGAGAAGCTCCCGGGAATCGCCCTGGCGCTGCTGGGTGGGTTCGGCTTTGCGCTCGGCACGGTGCTGGCCAAGAAGTTCGGGCTCACGCTGCCACTGGTGACGTCATCCGCCTGGCAGATCGGGATCGGTTGTGTGCCGGTGCTGTTGCTGGGTCTGATCTTCGAAAGCCCGCATTTTGCAGCACTGACGCCGCTGGGCTGGGGGCTGCTCGCCTATGTCGTGCTGGTGGGGTTCTGCATCGCTTATGTCTGCTGGTTCGCGGCGCTCAAGCAGTTGCCGGCCTCGGTGGCCGCAATCGGGACCATGGCGGTGCCCGTGATCGGCGTGGTCAGCTCGGCCATCGCCCTGCAGGAACCGCTCGGCGCCATGCAGATCGCGGCCCTGGTATTTACGTTGGCGGGCGTTGCGCTGGCGACAAGGGGCTAGGCGCGGGCGCGTCGCCACCGGGCCACATCCGCTGCAGTTCGGGATGTCCGTCCCAGAACTGATGCTTCAGCGCGGCGGCGATGTGCAGGCCGACCAGTGCATAGAGCGCATAGGACAGCCACACGTGAATGCCGCCGAAGATGTCGTGCAGGCGTTCCTTGAAGGCTGGCTCGACACTCATGATCCAGCCGATGCGCGGCCACTGGAACAGGCCGAACAGGTACATTGGAATCTCGCCGGCCGCCTTCCAGGCGGAATCGTGCATCCAGCCGGACAGCGGCAGTCCGATCATCAGCACATAGAGCGCGATATGCGCACCATGTGCGGCGGCCCTCTCGGCGGGCGGATAGGTCTCGGGCAGATCGGGTGGCCTGTTCGCCGCGCGCCACAGCAGGCGCATCAGCACGAGGCCGAGCACGGTGATGCCGAATGACTTGTGTGCATCGATGACGAAGCGGATGTTGTCCTCGGGAATGAGGTCCACGCTCCAGATCAGCGCGACATTGAGTGTGATCAGAACGGCAATCAGCCAGTGCAGGATCATGGCGATGCGGCTGTAACGTTGAATCGGCATTTTCTGTGCGTGCATGGAATAAGTTTAAACAGGATTTGTCTTTTGAGGCATGACGACTTTGTGTGTTCGTCGTGACCGCAATCACGCGCTATTTGATCACGGCTCCGCAACTCGATCACGATTCACGCGTAGCTCTCGCAGGATCGGTTTGCTCGAACGCGCGATTGAATTGACGGCATGACAATATCCCTTCAGGCGGCTTTCGCCGCCGCATCGCCGCGTATCACACCGCGCCGGATGCCGTTCATCAGCCTGATGATCTATCTCGCCGTGCTCGCGCTATGGGCGCCGCTGTTCGGCCGCGCGTTCTTTTTGAACAGCATCTGGGCGTGGTCAGCGGGCATGGTCTATATCGCCTATGACACAGTGCTGATGCTTTATGTGGTGTGGCAGACGCTGCCGCTGGCAGTGTCCGCGCGTGGTTCATCTGGAGCGGTTGCTGCGCAATCGCGTCCATCGGTGGGCATACTGATAGCCGCGCATAACGAGGCACTCAATCTGCCGGAGGCGCTGGCGACCATCGCACGCCAGTCCGATGCGCCGGATCTGATCCTGATCGCGGATGACGGCTCGCGCGATGCAACCGATACGCTCCTCCGTGACCGTTACGGTCTCGCCATTCCGGCCGTTGGCCAGAGCAGCATCGGCCAGTTCGGCAGTTCCAGGCTGCAATGGCTGCGCCTGCTGCATCAGGGCAAGGCGCGGGCGCTGAACACGGCGATCCTCAAGGCCGATACCGACATCGTCATCACGCTGGATGCCGATACGTTTCTGGCTGATGATGCCATCGCCGAAATGCGCGCGGCCTTTGCTGCAGATCCCGCGCTGGTCGCGGCCGGTGGCATTCTCGTGCCGGTCTGCGACGACAGCGCCAGCGGCCGCGTGATGCAGTGGTTCCAGACCTACGAATATATCCGCAACATCATTTCGCGCTTCGCCTGGATGCGCGGCAACAGTCTGCTCCTGATCTCCGGCGCCTTTGCTGGCTTCCGCCGGGAGGCGCTGGTGGCCGTCGGGGGCTTCGATCCGGAGTGTCTTGTCGAGGACTATGAGCTGACCCACCGTATGCATCGCTATGCCGTCGATCACGAATTGGATTGGCAGTTGCGGATGGTCGGCACGTCGCTGGCGCGCACGGAAGCGCCGTCTCACGTCATGACGTTCCTGCGGCAGCGCCGGCGCTGGTTCGCGGGCTTCCTGCAGACGCAGTACTGGAATCGCGACATGACCGGCAATCGCCGCTATGGCCGGCTCGGCATGCGCATGCTGCCCATCAAGGCGCTGGATACGCTGCAGCCGATCTACGGCCTCACGGCCTTCGTGTTGCTGCTGGCTTTGCTCGTCACCGGCAAGACTGCCATCGCCGTGCCAGTGTTCGGTCTGATCACCGCGAAGATCGTCGCGGATTTCCTGGTCTATCTCTGGACCGTGCATCTCTATCAGCGCCTGACAGGCGGCCGCACGCGGACAAGTTTCGCCGCAGCGGTGTTCGCGGCGATCCTCGAACCGTTCAGTTTTCAGTTGCTGCGTCACGCCGGTGCGGCGTGGGGCTGGATCGCCTTCCTGCGCGGCAACAATGATTGGGGCTTTGCGCCCGTTACGTCGCCCTCGCGTGAGGCGCCCAATGCGGGCGAGTAGTCGCTAGAGCGGTTTCGCCGCCAACGGCACTTTCACTGTGAAATGCGAGCCGTGGGTGAGGTCAGACTTCACCTCGATCACATGGCCGAGTGCTTCGGCCGTGCGCCGAACGATCGATAGTCCGAGGCCAAGGCCCTCGCTGGCCGGATTGATCTGGTGGAAGGCATCGAAGATCGCGGTGAGCTGTTCGGCGGGAATGCCCGTGCCGGAGTCCAGCACCTCGATGGTCACCGCGTTTGCGTGCTTGCGACAGCCGACCAGCACGCGACCGCGCTCGGTATATTTGATGGCATTGCCGACGAGATTGCCAAGGATCGCGCGCAACATGCCGGGATCGCTGACAACCTGCGCCTTGCTCGGCACAATGACGAGGTCGAGGCCCTTGGCTTCGGCATGCAGGCGCCAGTTGGCACTGATCGACTCGAACACGTCAGAGATCGGGAACGATCGCAGGTTCGGAATCCCAAAGCCGGCATCCAGCACAGATGTCTCGGCGAGACGGTCGAGCTCTTCCGCCATCCGCATGCCGGCATCGATGGCATAGCCGAGCCGCTCACGATCCTTCTCGTCGGTCAGCTTGTTGCGGATGCGGTCGATCGCCATGATCATGACCTGCAATGGCTGTTTCAGGTCGTGGCCCGCCACCGCCATCAGGCGACTGATATTGCGCTGAAGCCGATCCGACAGATGCAGCGCCCGGCGGAATTCCATCTGCGCCATGACCTGGCGGGCGAGGGCGGCCAGCACCTCGCGCTGTTCGACCGAGAGCACGCGCGGCTTGTCATCGAGCACGCAGACGGTGCCGAGCGGCAGGCCGTCCGGTGTGCGCAGCAGTGCGCCGGCATAGAAGCGCAAATGGGGCTCGCCGGTCACCAGCGGATTGCATTCGAATCTTGGATCCTTGGTGACGTCCTCGACTTCGAGAAAACTGTGTTCGAGGATCGCGTGCGCGCAAATCGATTGATCCATCGGCGTCTGCCGCACGCCAAGACCGATCTCCGACTTGAACCACTGCCGGCCGTCATCGACGAGGCTAATGATCGAGATCGGCGTCTGGCAGACATAGCTGGCGATCTTGGTGATGTCGTCGAAGGATGGCTCAATGGCGGTGTCGAGGATGCCGTAGGAGCGCAGCGCCTTGAGGCGTTCGGCTTCATTGGGATGGAGCCTGGCGATCTTCGGCTTGTCTGACGCGTCCACTGAACCTGCTCACACCCGACGTCGACCCATCGAACCGGTAGATAGGTCCACATGTCTACCAACACTACGCGCGAGTTCCCTGAATGTCCCCCGTACGCTGCACCCACGTTCTTAGACCTTGAGACAGCAGGCGCAAACCAGAAACGACAAAAGACGATGCCGCGGGGCACCGTCTTTTGCGTAACGCTTAGATCGTCGTGTTACGGGCAGGCGTGACGCAGGCCGTCATAACCGAGATAGGTGCCCGTGCGGACATTGTACGACTTGTAGGTGCGGATGCAGTAGTCAACGTCGCCACCGCCGGTGTCAGGAGCGACTTCGACCACATCCGGCGCGTCGTCATAATAGCTGCTGCCGTAATACGGGCCGCCGCCGTAATAGCCGTAGGAATTCCCGTAATAGCTGCTGGCGGCCAGTCCGCTGCCGATAATGGCGCCGGCTGCGAAGCCCGGGCCGTAACCGCCGCCACGCCAGCCACCACCGCGCCAGCCGCCGCCGTGATTCCAGCCACCGCCGCCGGGGCGCTGGCCGCCATGCCAGCCGCCACCTCCGCCACCAAAGCGCTGACCGCCGCCAGAGAACGTGCCGATCGTGCGCGCACCGCCGGGGCCGACGCCCACGACCTTGGTGTTTTGTGCGTAGCTGGGGGTCACCGCGAAGGCTGGGATGGCCACAGCGACGGCTGCTGCGACACTCAAGATTTTCAAATTCGTCATCGTTTGCTCCTGTCTGGGATGCATCTTCAACCCCCTGAAGGGACTGCCGTTCCCTGCCGCCACGCGGTTATTGCGCAACGACAGAATGATCGTCCGGAACTGTATGCGGCATGAATGGATTGCGCCGTTTCTGCGACTGCAGGTACTTTGGAGGTAGGGTTCGGGGGAGGCCGATACGAGGCATGTCACAATCAGTTGCAGGCGGCGATCGGTCGCGGCGGTAACTGGACATTTGGCGGCCCGGATGGCATCAACAACCCGACGAAAACCTTCGAACGGTTCAAAATATGAAACAGTTTCTGCTGAAATTCTTCACGTGGTGGAGCGGGACGACCTTCGGGACGAACCTGTGGACGTCGCGATTCGGCGAACTGGTTGGCACCGACGAGCAGGGCAACACATATTACCGCACCAAAGGCGGCAAGATCGACCCGACGCTGGGCTTCGAGCGCCGCTGGGTGATTTATAACGGCTATGCCGAAGCCACCAAGATCCCGCCGGACTGGCATGGCTGGATCCACCACACCGTGGACGTGCCGCCGACCGAAGAGAATTATACGCCGCGCGAATGGCAGAAGCCGCATCAGCCGAACCTGACCGGTTCGCCCGCGGCCTATCGTCCGTCGGGCTCGACACTGGCCAGCGGCCGGCGTCCCAAGGCGACCGGCGACTACCAGGCCTGGACGCCGGGCTCGTAACAACTCACCCGTTCTGGACGACCGGTTGTGCGTGCCGCTCTGCGGCGCGCGCGGCCTTGCATTGTTTCCAGCCGCCAGCTTTTGCAGTGAGACCGGCAAGCACGTCCGGCGTGCCGCCTCGGATGAGCCCGCCTTGCAGGGCGGCGCCGGATTGTACTCGATCGACTGGGTTAGAGCGGATACGATATAGCCGTAACATGTGAGTTCGAGATGTTAGGTTTCGAAAGCTCACTGGGCATGATCGGGGACGGGGACGGCTGACGAGATCATTCGTCTGTTCACAGCGACAACTCAGGAAAATCCGACATGACCAACGACACGCGCAGTGAGCACGACCTGTTGGGCAACCGCGATGTTCCGGCCGACGCCTATTACGGCGTTCACACACTGAGAGCCGTCGAAAATTTTCCGATTACCGGGATTCCGATTTCCATCTATCCCGAACTCATCAGTGCGCTTGCCGCGATCAAGCAGGCGGCGGCGCTGTCGAATATGGAGCTGGGGCTGCTCGACAAGTTACGCGGCGATGCGATCATCGCTGCCTGCGAGGAAATTCGCGCCGGTCGCCTGCATGACCAGTTCGTGGTGGACGTCATCCAGGGCGGCGCCGGGACCTCCACCAACATGAACGCGAATGAGGTGATCGCCAATCGTGCGCTGGAAATTCTTGGTCATGGCAAAGGCGACTACGGGTACCTGCACCCGAACGAACAGGTCAATATGAGCCAGAGCACCAACGACGTGTATCCCACGGCGTTGAAGATCGCGACCTATCACGGCGTGTTTCACCTGATCGATGCGATGGCCGTGTTGCGCCAGGGTTTCGAACGCAAGGCCGAAGAGTTCAAGGATGTCCTGAAAATGGGCCGCACCCAGTTGCAGGATGCGGTGCCCATGACGCTCGGTCAGGAGTTCAGCACTTACGGCGTCATGATCGGCGAGGACGAGGACCGGTTGCGCGAGGCAGCACTGCTGATTTGCGAGATCAACATGGGTGCGACAGCCATCGGCACCGGGATCACGTCCCATCCGGACTACGCGCGTCTGGTCTGCCTGCATCTCGTCGCCATCACGGGCATGCCGCTGGTCACCGCTGTAAACCTGATCGAGGCCACGCAGGACTGCGGTTCGTTCGTTCAGCTCTCAGGCGTGCTCAAGCGGGTGGCCGTCAAGATTTCCAAGATCTGCAACGACCTCCGGCTGCTGTCCAGCGGTCCGCGCGCGGGTTTCAATGAGATCAATCTGCCGGCGGTACAGGCAGGTTCCTCGATCATGCCGGGCAAGGTAAACCCGGTTATTCCCGAGGTCGTGAATCAGGTTGCGTTCGAGGTGATAGGCAACGATCTCACGGTGACCTTCGCCGCCGAGGCCGGCCAGCTTCAGCTCAACGCGTTCGAGCCGATCATCGCGCACAGTCTGTTCAAAAGCGTCAGTCATATGCGGGAGGCTTGCCTGACACTGGAAAAGCGTTGTGTCGCGGGTATCACCGCGAACCGCGAACGTCTCCGTGCCTATGTCGAGAATTCGATTGGTCTCGTCACTGCGCTCAATCCCTATATAGGCTACGCCAATGCCACCGCCGTCGCGGTCGAGGCCCATGCGACCGGCCGCAGCGTCTACGATCTGGTGCTGGAAAAAGGTTTGCTACCCGCAGCGACCCTTGCCGCCATTCTCCACCCCGACGTACTCACCAAGCCCCAGAGCATGTTGATCCGCGAATGAAGGCCGCATCGGCCCGGCGCGGTCAACGCGTGGGCATCTGCGCGACCGCCAGCATCGCTGCGACATAGCCGTACGGTCCGAGACCGCAGATCACGGCGGTGGCGGCCTGCGAGAGCACCGAATGGCGATGATACTTGTCGCGCGCGTGGATGTTCGAAATGTGCAGCTCCACGATCGGTCCCTCGAACGCTTTCATCGCGTCGAGCGTGGCGATCGATGTGAACGAATAGCCCGCGGGATTGATGATGATGGCGTCGGCATCCTGACGGGCCGACTGGATGAGATCGACCAATACGCCTTCGTGGTTCGACTGGTGGAACGCCAGCGCCAGTTTGAGTTTGACCGCCTGTTCCTCGCAGCTGGCCTTGATCTGGTCGAGCGTGGTGGTTCCGTAGATATGCGGCTCCCGCACGCCGAGCAGGTTGAGGTTGGGACCGTTGAGGATCATCACGCGTTTCATTATCGAACTTCCTTCTAGCCGCCGAGCCACTTCGCCGGCACCATCACGAGCGACGGAAACAGCGTCAGCAGCGCCAGCACCACCAATTGTGCGATCATGAACGGCCAGACGCCGCGCATGATCTCGTCCATGCTCACCTTCGCCACGCCGCACACCACATTGAGCACCACGCCGACGGGGGGCGTGATCAGTCCGATCGCGTTGTTGATGATGAACAGCACCCCGAAATAGACCGGGTCGATGCCGGCCTCGCGGACGATGGGCATCAATACGGGCGTCAGGATCAGGATGGTCGGGGTCATGTCGAGTGCGGTGCCGACGATGACGACGATGATCATCAACACGATCATCAGCAGCGTCTGGTTGCCCATGAAGGGCCGGGCGAGTTCGACGATCTGGCCGGAAATTTCGGCCACCGTGATCAGCCACGATGACACCAGCGCCGCCGCGACCAGGAACATCACCACGGCAGTGATCTGAGCCGAGCTGATCAGGATATTGACCAGTTGCGGGAAGGTCAGCTCGCGATAGACGAACGTTGCCACGATGAAGGAATAGACTGCGACGACGACGGCCGCCTCGGTCGGAGTGAAGATGCCGAAGCGGAGGCCGACGATGATGATCATCGGCAGCATCAAGGCCCAGAAGCCGTCGATCAGCGCGCGAAAGATCTGCGCCAGGCTCTGGCGCGGCGGGCTCACCGAGTTCTCGTTGCGTGCAACCCACCACCAGGCGAAGCACAGGCTGCCGCCGAGCATCAGGCCCGGCACCACGCCGGCGAGAAATAGTTTTGAGATGGAAACACCGGCGGCAACGCCGAAGATCACGAAGCCGATCGAAGGCGGGATCACCGGCGCGATGATGCCGCCGGCGGCGACGAGGCCGGCTGCGGAGGCGCGGTTATGCCCGGCCGCAACCATCATCGGGACCAGCAATGCGCCGAGCGCGGCGGCGTCGGCGACGGCCGACCCGGACAGCGATGCCAGGATGCAGGAAGTCAGGATCGCGACATAGCCGAGGCCGCCGCGCAGATGGCCGACAAGGGCGATGGCGAAGTTCAGGATGCGGCGGGCGAGGCCACCGGTGTTCATGATCTCGCCGGCCAGGATGAAAAACGGCACCGCCATCAGCGGGAAGGAATCGACGCCATTGATAACGTTCTGCGCGATGATCTGGGAGTCGAAGATATCCAGATAGGTCATCAGCGCGACGCCGCAGATGATCAGGGCGAATGCGATCGGCATGCCGATGGCCATCGCGCCGAGCAGCGAGAACGTGAAGATGCTGATGGTCATCGGCGGTCGTTCCCGTTGGCGGGGGCGGGCGTCGCCGGGACATGCTCCTCAGATTCGCTGATGGCGATCAGCTCCGACGTGGCGAGCTGGCCGGTGAGCAGGCGATAGAGGTCATGCAGCAGGATCGGGATCGAGGCGACGCCGAAGACGAGACCTGCGGCATAGAACAGGCCGACTGAGAGACCGGAGGCGGGCGCCGTCGTGTCCCAGTTCAGCACCGTCTGTTTCCACGAGCCTTCGGTGAGCAATACAGAGGCGTAGAGCATCAGCGCGTGACTGAGCGCGTAGCAGATCTTGCGGCCCGTCGGCGACAGCAGCTTCACGAAACTGTCGACCCCGAGATGGGCGTGTTCGCGGAGGCCGACGATGGCGCCGAGAAACACCATCCAGACGAACAGCCAGCGCGATAGCTCCTCGGAAATGGCGATGCCGGAGTTGAAGACGTAACGCAGCACCACATTGCCGAAGACCAGGATCACCATGGCGGCAAGCAACACCGCCATGACGATCTTGATCGACCGGTAATAGGCTTCGACGATCCTGCTCGTCGCAGTAGTTGATGAAGCGGACATGGATGCTTTCGCAGTGAGCGTGGGGGCGTCGCGTAGTGACGGTTGGTGATGCGCGGCTCAGTCCTTGTGAACGCGCTCAAGTTCGCTGTTGAACAGCTTGACGATCTCCTGATCGTAGTCGGCGGAGAATTTTGCCGCGATCGGCTTGGTCTTGTCGCGCATCTTCGCAAGCTCGGCCGGAGCGATCTCGTTGACCTCCATGCCCTTGGCCTTCAGCTCGCCGATGGAAGCCGCTGCGGCATCGCGGCTGACCTTGCGCTGATAGTCACGGGCCTCGTTGGCGGCATCCTGCAGGATCTTTTGCTCGTCCTTGGAGAGCTTGTCCCAGAACACCTTGCTGACCAGGATGATGTTGGTGGAGTAGGTGTGGTTGGTGACGCTGAGATATTTCTGCACCTCGTAGAACTTGTTCGACAGGATCACCGAGAACGGATTTTCCTGGCCGTCCACCGTGCGTGTTTCCAGCGCGGTGTAGAGCTCGGAGAAGCTCATCGGCACCGGATTGGCGTTGAACGCCTTGAAGGTCTCGAGATAGACCGGGTTCGGGATCACGCGGATCTTGATCCCGTCGAGGTCTTCACCCTTGGTGATCGGGCGGCGGCTGTTGGTGACGTTGCGAAAGCCGAGATCCCAATAGCCGAGACCGATCAGACCCTTCTCCGGCAGCTTGGCAAGCAAAGCCGACCCGAGCGGGCCGTCGAGTAGCGCGTCGGCCTGTTTCGGTGTCGACACGATGAACGGGAAATCGATCAGCCCGTAGTCCTTGACGATGCCGACCAGCGAGGTCGTGGCGGGCGACTGCATTTCCTGAGTGCCGGCGCGCAATGCCGACTGCTGCTGCATCTCGGAGCCAAGCTGGTTGGCGGGATATTCGCGCACCTTCATCTTGCCACCGCTCTTGGCCGCAACGAGTTCGGTGAACTTCTGCACGCCCTTGCTGACGGGATGATCGGTGTTGTTGAGGTGACCCCAGCGGATCGTGCGCTCCTGCACCTGCGCGGATGCAGAGCCGCCTGCGATGGCGAGGGTGGCGGCGATGGCGGCAAGCCAGACGGCGGACTTCGGGTGTACGGACATGTTGAAGCTCCCTTGGATGGTATTTTTACTTCTTGGCGTCACCGTCATCTACGACAAAACAAAAATCAACCGATATTTTACATTATCTATGATGATTTGTCTCTGAGACGCGGGGTGATGTATGGTGGCGTCACGCGACCATTCCTCGTCACCAGGACCCTTCATGCTGGATACCCCCATTGCGGACCGCGCCGGAGAGACCGTCGGCGACAGCGCCTATCGGCGTATCCGCAACGACGTGATTTTCGGCACGCTTGAGCCCGGCCAGAAGCTGAAGCTGGAGAAGATGAGCGTCGCCTATGGCACCAGCGTCTCGACGCTGCGCGAGACACTGAACCGATTGTGCTCGGAAGGCTTCGTCGTCGCCGAAGGCCAGCGCGGCTTCGAGGTTACGTCGATCTCGGCAACCGAATTCCAGCAGATCGCCGAATTGCGCGAACTGCTCGAGGGCCATGCCATCGAGCAGTCTTTCAAATCAGGCGATCTCGACTGGGAAGCGCTGGTGGTCTCGGCTCATCACAAGCTGTCCGCCATGGAAAAGGCCATGCTGGCTGGCGACAAGTCGAAGACCGAGGCCTGGAAGCAGTGCGACTGGCAATTTCACCGCGCGCTGATCGCGGCTTGCGGATCGCAGGTGCTGCTCGATGCATTGTCGGCGGCCTACGACAAATATCTGCGCTACCAGATGCTGGCAGTGGTGTTTCGCGGCGAGGTGGCCGCGGTCGAGCATCGCGAGCTGATGAACGCCGCGCTGGCGCGGGATTCCGCGAAGGCGCGAAAACTGCTGCACACTCACATCCATGACTGTGTAAAGCATGCGCTCGGCAATTCGGACTGGCTGAGACCGGCTCATGCTCCGTCGCGGCAGCAGGTCATCCAGCAGCGCAGGAAACCGAAAACCTAGAACGGTTCGTCGTTTGGAGTCCGTTTCTTCTTTCTTCCCGGACGCTCCCAGACGACACCCGGAAAACCCTTGAGCGGAACCAGCGGCTCGCCGGTGTAGGTCCACTCCTGCAACTCCTCGATGCCGATATGATAAAGCGGCTGCCGGCCGGTGCGGCTTTCGAACAATGCGCGGGGAATGTTGACCATGTGCGGCGAGCGGGCACGTTCGTAGAATAGCGCCGTGCCGCATCTCGCGCAGAAGCTTCGCGATGTTCCCGACGCCTTGTCTTCAAAGCGTGTGATCTCCGCTTCGCCTGCGGTGACGCGGAAACGCTTGCGCCAGCTGCCGACATAGGTGGCGTAGGCGGCGCCATGCGCCTGACGTGTTGCGCGGGAATGATCGTGCCACGCCCAGCGCGCCGGAAAATCGATTTCGAACTGAACCGTGCCGCACAGGCAATGGCCCCTAACCGGACCGCCGGGTGCGATCTTCTCCGGCTTCTTCATCGCGATTGCTCCCGGGGCGCCGCCAGCGCGCTAGCCCAATCCTTTCAGCCATTCCCCCATCTCATGGAGCGCGATGTTTGCTCTGGGCAGGATCTTGCCCATGGTGATGAAGCCGTGGAATTGCCCGGGATAGGTCTTGTAGGCCACGGCGACGCCGGCGTCTGACAGGCGTCTGGCATATTCGTCGCCTTCGTCACGCAGCGGATCGGCGCCGGCGGTCAGCACATAGGCCGGCGGGAGGTCCTTCAGGTTCTCCACGCGGGCAGGTGACGCCCGCCAGTTGTCCACGTCGGCCTTGCTGGTGAGATAGTGATCGGCGAACCAGCGGATGACGTTGTGGGTCAGGAGGCAACTCGTCTCCGGTTCGCTGTGAGAGGGATGGCTCATGCGGAAATCGGTGGCGGGATAGATCAGCAACTGGCCGGCGAGCTTTGGCCCGCCATTGTCCCGCGCATCGATGGCCACGATGGCGGCGAGATTGCCGCCGGCGCTGTCGCCGCCGACGCTGATCTGCTTTGCATCCACATTGAGCTGCACGGCATTGTCGGAGATCCAGCGCGTTGCGGCGATGGCGTCGTCGATGGCGGCGGGAAACTTGTGCTCGGGCGCGAGGCGATAGTCGACCGAGATCACGATCATCTCACCTTCATGCGCAAGAATGCGACACACCACGTCGTGGCTATCGAGATCGCCGATCACCCAGCCGCCGCCATGGAAGAACACCAGGCATGGCGACATGCCGTCCTTTTTGCGCAGGGTCTTTGGTGTGTAGAGCCGCACGGGAATAGTGCCGGCCGGGCCGGGCACCGTCATGGATGTCACCGACGCCAGTTCCGGCGGTTCGGGATTGGCGACCGGGCGCGCTTTCAAATACCATTCGCGCGCTTCCTGGGGCGAGATGGTCTCATAAGGAGGACGGCCGGCATCGCGGAAGACGTTGAGGACGGCGGCGGCATCGGGATCGAGAACAACGGGCATGTGATCTGCTCTTGGTTTTCTTGATGTTTAAGCGGAGGTGCGGCCGCCATCGACTGTGTAAGCGGAGCCGGTGACGTAGCTCGCATCATCGGAGGCGAGGAAGGCGACGATCGGGGAGACTTCCCTGGCAAGACCGAGCCGGCGCTGCGGCACGCGATCGACGACCTTCTCGACCGGGGCAGGCGCCCCGCGGCCGACGCGGGCATCCACAATCGCCGACAGCATGCGGCTGTCGATCAGGCCGGGGCAAACGCAGTTCACGCGCACATTGGTGCCGGTGCATTCCTGCGCCGCGCTCTTGGTGAGGCCGATCACTGCGTGTTTGCTGGCGCTGTAGACGGCGACTTCGGCCGAGCCGATCATGCCGGCGATGGAAGCGGTGTTGATGATCGAGCCCTTGTTGGCCTTCAGCATCACTGGCAGCACGTGCTTCATGCCGAGAAAGACGCCGACCACATTGACGTCGAGCACCCGCCGGAAGTCAGCGAGCGACATCTTCACGATGGGCGTGATCGTGCCTTCGATCCCGGCATTGTTGTAGAAAATGTCGATGGTGCCGAAGCGCTTCACCGTGGCGGCGACATAGCCGATGACGTCTTCCTCGCTGGTGACGTCGGCGGTGAGAGCGAGCGCTTCGGCGGAGGCGGGGAGTTCTGCGACGGCGCGTTTCAAGGCGGCGACATCGCGATCCACCGCGACGATTTTGGCGCCGCGCGCCGCCAGTAGCTTGATGGTCTCGGTGCCGATTACCCCGGCCGCGCCGGTGACGACGGCGATTCTGCCGTCCAGACGGATTCCGTCAGTCATCTTGAACGTTCTCCCCATGCTCCGGTTTGTTCCGGATTGATGGCCGGTCGCGCATCGCGCGCCTGCCTGATGTGGACTATTTCACGGGGAGAATGACCTGACCAGTCGGGCGGTATGGGGAGCAGGGTGCCCTTTCGCCGCCGCATTCGGCGTGTTAACCGGAGGCGATTACGCGGCCATTCTCCTACAATGTCGCGAGCCTGATTCTCGATTGAGCCGCGCCGCATGTTGCGAACCCTGACCATTGCCGGATTTGCGGCCCTTCTGGCCGCCACCTCACTGTCGCCTGCACCTGTGCAAGCGCAGTTCGGTCCGCTGTTCGGCGATCCGCCGCCACGGCCGCCGGGGGCCGTGCCGCGTGGCCAGCAACCCCCGCCGCCCATGGACGACGAGGAAGAGGTGCCGGAACTGCCGCAGGGCCGTCTGTTGCCGACCCGTCCGGGCATGGGCGCACCGCCGCCCGGCGCCGTGCAGTCGCAGCCGCTGGCGCCGCCGCCCGGCAGCAACACCACTATCGTTCCGCAGAACCCGCCGGGGCAGGGACAGGCCCAGCAGCCGGCTGCGCCAGGGCAGCAACAGCCCGGCGTCGCCAACGCGCCGCCTGCCGCCACTCCCGGTGGTCGTCAGCCGCCGAAGGTGGCGCCGCCGACACCAGCCACGCTGCAACCCGGCGATGAGGTCGTTACCGAGCCGCCGGCGCAGAAGATCGTCAACAAGAAGGCGAGCTTCTCTGGTCTGGACAAGATCACCGGCCGCATCATCAATTTCGACGCCGATATCGGCGAGACCGTGCAATTCGGCGCGCTGCGCGTGAAGACGGACGCCTGCTACACGCGTCCGGCCACCGAAGCGGCCAATACCGATGCCTTCGTCGAGGTCGACGAAATCACGCTGCAGGGCGAGGTGAAGCGGATCTTCTCCGGTTGGATGTTCGCGGCCAGTCCGGGCCTGCACGGCGTCGAGCATCCGATCTACGATATCTGGCTGACCGATTGTAAGCAGCCGGAAGCCACGGTTGCGACGACACAGCCCGACGCACCGCGTGCGCCGCCGCCGGCCCAAAAGCGTGCGCCGCCGAAACAGCAGCCGCGCGCCCAGCAGCAGCCCCTGCAGCCGCCGCCGGGCTTCCCGGCGTTCCGGCAGTAAGCGCAACGGCGCGTCTTAAGAGGCGCCGTTCCGTCCCGCGATGATGTCCAGCATCGTCGCGCCCTTCAGCGGGAAATCCGTCGGCAGTCTGTCGAAGTCCGCAATGCCGTCGAGCGACGCGTCGAGCAGCTTGCGATAGCGGGCCCGCGGCACTTCCTGTGCGCCGAAGCTCAGCAGGTGATCGGTGACATATTGGGTGTCGAGCAGCTTGAAATCGCCGGCGATCAGCCGGGCGACCAGATGCACCAGCGCCACCTTCGAGGCGTCGCGCGCATGATGAAACATGCTCTCGCCGAAGAACGCGCGGCCGAGCGAGACGCCATACAGGCCACCGGCCAGCGTGTCGTCCTGCCAGATTTCGACGCTGTGCGCGTGGCCCATCTCATGGAGCTCGCCATAGAGATCGCGGATACGCGTGTTGATCCAGGTGTCCTCCCGGCCCGGCTTTGGCGCGGCACATTCGGCCATCACGCGCTTGAAGGCGGTGTTGACGGTCACGGTGAAAACGTCGGAGCGCACGGTGCGGGCGAGGCGCGAGCTGATGCGAAACCCATCCAGCGGAATGACGCCGCGCTGCTCGGGCTCGACCCAGAACAGGCCGGGATCGTCGGCGCTTTCCGACATCGGGAAGATGCCGCAGGCATAGGCGCGCAGCAGCAGTTCGGGCGTGACCTCGGACGAGGCAGAGTCGCGTGAGCTCATGCGGCCAGCATAGCAGGCGGAGGCGGCGCGGGCGACGGTCTCGGCGCTCGACTGGCGCCGAGCGGATTGAGGGTGCCTCGGAGGATCGGAATCACGAACCAAGCAATGCTTATGCCCGGCATTTGGCTTACTTATTGGATCGGTCCTGGTCGCGCAGGGCACACTGACGCCAACGCGGGCTGATCAATCTGGAACCGCTCAACAACCGGCCTGGCGCGCCCGATTGTTGCTTGATTGTTCGGACGACGGGCATAGCTATCAGGATGCAGGCAGGGAGCCTGTTCACCATGACGAATATCGTGACAATCGACGGCAAGGCATCGATCAGAACGACAACGCCTCATCGGGTGGTCGTTGTCGGCGCCGGCTTCGGCGGGCTGGAGACCGTATATCGGCTGACCGGTTCCGATATCAGCATCACCATTGTCGATAGCCGCAATCATCACCTGTTTCAGCCGCTGCTGTATCAGGTCGCGACCGCATCGCTGGCGACGTCGGAGATCGCTTGGCCGATCCGTTATCTGTTGCGTGGACGCAAGGATGTGACGACACTGCTCGGCACCGTGACCGGCGTGGATGCGGCGGCGCGCCGGGTGCTGCTCGATGACGGGCAGACGCTGCCCTATGACACACTGGTGCTCGCCACGGGTGCCGGCCACGCCTATTTCGGCCATGATGAATGGGAGCCGTTCGCGCCGGGCCTCAAGACGCTGGAAGATGCGACCACGCTGCGCCGCCGTATTCTCACGGCCTTCGAGCGTGCCGAACGCGAGAGCGATCCCGTCAAGCGTGCGGCGCTGCTCACCTTCGTGATCATCGGCGCCGGACCGACTGGTGTCGAACTCGCCGGCACCATCGCGGAGCTCGCGCGGGTGACGCTGCCGGAAGATTTTCGCAATATCGATACGCGCGAGACGCGCGTGGTGCTGATCGAGGCGGGGACACGCGTGCTCGCTGGATTTCCGGAGGATCTGTCGGCCTATGCGCAACGCTCGTTAGAGAAGCTCGGCGTTGAAGTCGCGCTCGGACATGCCGTGTCCGATTGCAACATCGATGGCGTTGTCTATGGCGACAAGGCACTCGGCGCCAGGACGATCATCTGGGCGGCAGGCGTGCGCGCGTCGCCGGCTGCCGAATGGTTGGGCGTTGCCGCTGATCGTGCCGGTCGTCTGCAGGTCAATCCCGATCTTACAGTGCCGGGTCATCCCGAGATATTTGCTGTCGGTGACACCGTGACCATTGCTGCCCCTGACGGCAAGCCAGTACCTGGCATTGCCCCGGCAGCAAAGCAGGAAGGGCGCTATGTGGCGTCAGCAATCAAGCAACGTTTGCGTGGTGAGACGCCCGCACCGTTTCGCTATTCGCATGACGGCAGTCTCGCGCAGATCGGCAAGAAGCTCGCCGTGATCGACTTCGGCCGCGTCAGGCTGCGCGGCGCGCTGGCGTGGTGGATCTGGGGCATCGCCCATATCTACTTCCTGATCGGGTTGCGCAATCGTCTTGCGGTTGCGATCAACTGGCTGTGGATCCACACGCTGGATCAGCGCGGCGCGCGGCTGATCACGCAGGGGCGTGCCGTGGTCGACAGCCAATCCGTGCCGTCGCATAGCGGCGAGGAGAAGCGCGTCAGTTCGGCGCGCTGACTTCCCGGGACGGTTGCCAGGGCGGCTTGGCAAAAATAGATGCCATGGATGTCGTCAAGCGTGGGCGGCACTGATCCAGCATGAGAGCGTCGCCTGACTGTGCGCCCACAGGCCGAGGTACGCGCACGCAATGTGCCGGTGATCGGCAGTGGCGGCTTCACTTATGACCTGTCGTCGGCTTGCTCCCCACGCGGTGAAGAAAACCATCCGATAGACCGGCATTTCCTGCCGCTCCATGTCGCGTTCGGAGCTGCCGGCGCAACGCCGCGCGTAACCGGCTGCATGACAGCGCGACGTTTGCTGCGGATGCGAAAGGAAAGAGAGGCGCGCTCTAAGATGGTGATACATGCGGCGCAGATCGCGTTGGCGGTTGCTCGCCGGGCAACAACTGGTGTTACGTTGCCGGACGTATTGTCGCAGGTACGGCGGCTCGGTTCGCCGGGGGAGAAGCTGTGTCGCTGAGCTGGAAGAAGATTGCACCTCTCGCTGTCTGGCTGGTGCTGTACGTCATCCCGATTCCGGCAGGGCTTGTCGCCAATCAGTGGCATTATTTTGCCGTTTTCGCTGCGGTGATTACCGGCCTGATCCTGGAATCCATGCCTGTTGGCGCGGTCGGTCTGATCGGTCTGACCTTTGCGGGCGTGATGGGATATGTCGAACACGATCCTAACAAGTCGCTGCGCTGGATGTTGAGCGGATTCTCCGAAAGCACGGTGTGGCTGATCGTCGGCGCCTTCGTATTCTCCATCGGCTATCGCAAGAGCGGCCTTGGCAGGCGTCTGGCATTGCTGCTGGTTCGCGGCCTCGGGCGCAACACGGTGGGACTGGGTTACGCCGTTGCGCTGTCTGATCTCGTTCTCGCGCCCGCGACGCCATCGAACACCGCGCGCAGTGGCGGCACGGTCTATCCGATTGTCAGCAACATCCCGAAGATCTACGGATCGGAGCCGGGTCCGACAGCCGGCAGGATCGGTACCTACGTGATGTGGACCGCCTTCGCGGCGACTGCGGTCACGAGTTCGATGTTCCTCACCGCGCTTGCGCCCAATGCGGCTGCACTGAGCATCGCCAAGAAGATCGTGAGCGTGGACGTCGGCTGGTCACAGTGGTTCATCGGCTTCGCGCCGCTCGGCGTGCCGCTGATTTTGCTTCTGCCACTGCTGAGCTACGCAATTTGCCGACCGGAGGTGAAAGAAAGCCCGGAGATCGTGGCGTGGAGCGCGGGTGAACTCGCATCCATGGGCGCGTTGTCGCGTAGCGAATGGATCATGGCCGGACTGGTCGTGCTTGCGATGTTCCTATGGATCACCGGATCCAATCCCGACATCTCGCTGCCTGGCCTCGGTTCGAACTTCATCAATGCGACCATGGTGGTGTTCGTTGTGATCTCGCTGATGCTCGTCACCGGCGTCATCACGTTTTCCGACATCATCGCCGAGAAAGCGGCGTGGGAGGTGTTTTTCTACTTCACATCGCTGCTGACGTTGTCATCCGGCCTCAACGACATCGGCTTCATCAAATGGGCTGCCGCCGGCCTGGCGGCTCCACTCGCCACATTCAGCCCGACCATCGCGATGATCCTGCTGGTCTCGATCTTCTTCTGGATCCACTATTTTTTCTCGAGCATTACAGCGCATGCGGCGGCGATGCTGCCTGTCGTGCTGGCGGTGGGGTCGAGCATTCCCGGAATCCCGATGTCGACCCTGACACTGCTGTGCATCTATTCGCTTGGCCTGATGGGCGTGATCTCGCCCTATGCTACAGGACCGGCGCCGATGTATTTTGGCAGCGGTTATATCGGCAAGGCCGACTTCTGGAAGTTCGGTCTGATCTTCGGGTTGATCTATTTCGCCGGCTTGCTGCTGGTCGTGATGCCCTGGCTGCTGATGATCAACTGAGCCACAGTCCAAGGAAGTGTTGCGTGGTAGGAGGCGCCCGCGTGTCGGCGCACCTCACTACCTGGTGCCGTAAGCACGATCACCGGCGTCACCGAGACCCGGCTCGATATAGGCGTGATCGTTCAGACGATCGTCGATCGCGGCTGTCCAGATCGGCACATCGGGGTGATAACCACGCAGGCGCTCGATACCTTCGGGGGCGGCGAGCAGGCAGACGAAGCGGATGTCCTTAGCGCCGCGTTCCTTGATGCGGTCGATGGCGGCGACGGCCGTGTTCGCTGTGGCCAGCATCGGATCGATCACGATCACCAGACGCTCGTCGAGATTGGTCGGCGCCTTGAAGAAGTACTCCACGGCGACAAATGTTTCGGGGTCGCGGTACAGGCCGATATGCGCGATGCGCGCGGAGGGCACTAGGCCGATCATGCCTTCGACGAAAGAGAGGCCGGCGCGAAGGATCGGTGCGAAGACCAGCTTCTTGCCGGCGATTTCCTTGCCGGTCATCTTCATGATCGGCGTTTCGATCTCGACATCGGTGAGCGGAAGGTCGCGCGTCACCTCGTAGCACAGCAGCATGCCGATTTCGTTGAGCAGTTCGCGAAAGCCCTTGGTCGAGCGGTTCTTGTCGCGGATCAGCGTCAGCTTGTGCTGCACCAGCGGGTGATTAACGATCGTGACGCCGTCCATGAACCTCATCCGTTGCGAGAGTGTAAAACCGTCTTTGATCTAGAAAACCGTACCGTCGCTGATGACCTTCACCGGCGGCGAATGATCCTCGCGGCGCTCGCGCGCCAGGATGCGGCCGGCGGCCCATGTGCCACCTTCGAGCACCTTGGCCAACGGCAGCGACGTCGCGTCGAGCTTCAGTCTTTGTCGCAGGCCGCCGGCGACGCGGTCAAGTAGCGCTACGGTCAGCGCCCGCCATTCCACCACCAGCGGCGACGATACGTCGTGCTCACGCGCGGCGTCAGCAGGATCGCGAAATTTCAGGACACCACCATCGACGAAAAGACCACCATTGCGATATTCGGCCAATCCCGTGAGGCCGTCGATATCGGTCACATCGATGCCTGCGGTCTGCAGCGGTTCGATCAGCGAATAGGCCAGCCATTGCGACAGCTTGTGCAGGGGCACAAGGCCGCTCGTCGCATCCGAGGTCGTCATCGCCGGATGCTTCCAGCAATCACCGAGCGCGATGCCATCCAGCGTCAGCCGCGACGGCCAGATCGGACCAAGTTGCAGCAGCAGTTCCGAGAGGATGGTGGGAGCGGGCAGGCGGCCATTGTCAGCCAGCGACGCCAGGCGGTCGAACAATCCGCCGGGCCGCGCCGTATCCTTCGTGCCGAACACATCGGGCTTCGACGCTACGTGTTCGCCAAGCCGGCGCAGTAGATCGGCGCGGCCGTCGATGCCGACCATTGGATTGGTGTCGGAGACCTGCATACCGCGCTTGAGATCGCTGACGTCGAGCTCTGCGAGCTTGCTGGCATCGGCACGCAGCGGTTGTGCGGGATCGGCAGAGAATGTGCCGCCGGCGAACATCGCGAGGCTCGCGAGACCGAGACCTTCGGAGCGGCCGATGGCCGCGCCGGTTTGGGGATCGGTATAGCGCCAGGTCGGACCGGCCCCGGCATCGAGAAACACGCTGGTGATGGCGAGATCGAATTCCGCGCGTCCGCGTGCCGCGCGATCAGGCCATGAAATGCCATCCGCGACATCGGCCCAGCGATTGTCGCCGGCATTGACGAAGTGACGCCAGCGCGAATGGAACGGGACATCGAGCGACGGATAGGAGGCGCGCGTCGTGTCCAGCACCAGGTTGATCACGTCGTCCATGCGCGTGAGATCGATGCGGAAGTTCGGCAGTTTGTCGTCGAGGCCGAGGTTCAGCATGCGTTGCGCACGGGTGCGCACGGCGTGAGCTGACAGCAAGGAGAGGGCGGCAGAGGCTTCCGGGGTCTGGGGATTCACTGCTGATATCTCAATACTTCTCAAGCCCGCGACCGACGGAGTCGATCAAATCCTGTGGTGTCACCGGGTCCGGCGTGAAGTAGCCGGCCGCCTTCTTGGCGGCGATCTCCACATGCGCATCGGCCGGGATCATGTCGTCGGGGATCGGCACGCGCTCGACGATCTCGACGCCCTGACTGGTCAACGCATCATGCTTCATGTCGCTCATGGAAATGAAGCGATCGATGCGCTTGAGGCCGAGCCAGTGCACCACATCCGGCATCAGCTGCTGGAAGCGCGCGTCCTGCACGCCGGCGACGCATTCGGTGCGTTCGAAATACTGCGCAGCGGCGTCGCCGCCCTCCTGGCGCTTGCGCGCATTGTAGACCAAAAATTTGGTAACCTCGCCGAGCGCACGGCCTTCCTTGCGGTTGTAGATGATGATGCCGAGACCGCCGCACTGGCCGGCGCGTGCGCATTCCTCGATACCGTGAATCAGATAGGGGCGGCAGGTGCAGATATCGGAGCCGAACACGTCGGAGCCGTTGCACTCGTCGTGAACGCGGCAGGTGATCTTGGTCGTGTGATCCGGTAGCTTGCTGACGTCGCCGAACAGATAGGCGGTAGTCCCGCCGATGGGCGGCAGGAACACCTGCAGGTCAGGCCGCGTCACGAGTTCGGGAAACATGCCCGCGGTCTGTTCGAACAGCTGGCGGCGCAGATTGTTCTCGCTGGTATCAAAGCGTTTGGCGAGACCGGGCAGATACCATACGGGATCGATGGCAATCTTGACGACGGAGACGCTGCCATTGGCATGCACGACGTCGCCGTCGTGTTTGAGGCGACCGCCAGCGATCGCGGCCTGCAGCTCGGGCAGATCGAGCCGCGCCTTGGTGATCGCGATGCTCGGGCGGATATCGATGCCTTCGGCGATCTCGGGCGCAAAGTTCTCGGCAACGAGATGACCCCAGGGATCGAGCGATACGATCTTCTCGGGATCGGTCCATTGTCCGAAAGGCCCGACGACAGCAGCGGGATGGGTGTTTGTGAGGTCGGGGCGCTTCAGCGGATCAAGTGCGCCAGATGAAACCGCGAGCGCGCGATAGACCGAATAGGAGCCACCATGGGTGCCAATGA
This sequence comes from Tardiphaga sp. 37S4, assembly GCF_021044645.1. Classification (NCBI taxonomy): domain Bacteria; kingdom Pseudomonadati; phylum Pseudomonadota; class Alphaproteobacteria; order Hyphomicrobiales; family Nitrobacteraceae; genus Tardiphaga; species Tardiphaga sp. 37S4. The sequence continues at coordinate 2,204,776 of NZ_CP088008.1, forward strand.
CGTTGCGGTCCTGCGGGCGGGAGACGGTGCCGATGACCGGTCCACGTTCGCGTGCGGAGGCTGCGCCCCACTGGATCGGGAAGTGATGCTTGGCGCCCGGCGCAGGATGCGACGTCAGGCGAATATGATCGATCCGGTTGGAACGGCTCATCGCAAAGGCCCCCTAAAATGGCAACGGCCCGTCTGGAAGGACGGGCCTTATTGCTAAGGAAGCAACTAACTATAACTATCTCCCGAACAAATGCAACAGGGTGAAAGACGTGGTAGCCGGGGCGGGACGTCTCGCAAGCTCCGCCGCACCCAATATGCGCTGGTTGCCGACAATTTCGGCGCATTCGGGCCTTGTGTCACGCGATCGTCACGGCGAGCATACGCTTTATCAACCATGTTGGAGTGCCTGATATGCGCGCCGTTCTGGATCATTGCAGCGATGGCGTGAAGCACCGCGTTGCAGCTGGCGATACGATCATCCGGGAAGGACAGACCAGCGGGCATTTGTTCGTGCTGATCGAAGGGCAGCTCGATGTCGTCAAGGGCGACACGGTGGTTGCGAGTTTGACCGAACCCGGTGCTGTGGTCGGTGAAATGTCGGTGCTCCTCGAACAGCCGCATACCGCGACCGTGCGCGCCGCGATGGAGACGCAAGTCTATGAGTTCGAGAATGCGACGGATTTCCTGCGGGATCACCCGACCGTCGCGCTGATGATCGCGCGGCTGCTGGCGCAGCGGCTCAATGTGGCGACGAGCTATCTCGCCGATATCAAGCAGCAATATGCCGGCCATGGTACGCATCTGTCGATGGTCGGTGAACTCCTGGACAACATGGTCAACCTGTCGCCGACGAAGGTGTCGCCAGGTTCGGATCGACACTCGGATCGTCAAGGCGATCCAAGGATCTGAGCCATGCGGGCGCGACCTTGATCGGTAACGCCGGACGCTGCAGCGGAGCGTTCAGATCGATATGGTCAGCGCCTTCCGCCGATAGCCAGAATGCTGTGCCGTCATCGAGGTCGAGTACGATGTAAGTTGGCGGCCGACCGAACTGTCGGCCTGCATTGAACACCCAGGTCTCACCAATCCGGTCATACCATGAGCCGTCTTTGACAAACGGAGACTCATGCACGTGGCCTGAGATCACCATCGCGGGCCGATGCGCCTCGATCCATTGCACCAGTTCGACATCGCCGAAGTAACGCTTGCCGCCCCAGCTCGTCGGCGAGTTGGTCGGCGGTGCGTGATGGACCCAGATCCAGCGTTTTGCACTTTGTGCGGATGCTTCGCTGAGTTGTTGCACGATACGCTGCTGCACCAGCGGACCGTCCCACCATGGGCAAACCGTGAAGAGCGTATCACCGATGGTGAGACTGTCACCATCACAAGCAATGCCGAGTTGTCTGACATCGCCAACCCATCGCGCGATCTTCTCGCCTTCATCGTTGCGTTCGTCGAGATCGTGATTGCCAGAGCACAGGATCACCTTGGTGCGTTGGGCAAGCAGGCCGAGATACTTTTTCACCACCAGGATTTGAGCGCGGAAGTCGACGACCGAGGCGATATCAAGAGCGTCGCCAGCAAAGATCACGAGGTCAAATTGCGGCGCGACGCTCAGCAACCAGTCGAACTGGGGCAGAGAATAATGCAGGTCGGCCACGACAAGGCAGCGCATATGAAATCCGAGGTCCGGAAAGAAAGAGAAATATCAGCAGACTGAAAGTTGCAGTCTAGGCATGCGATGGAACCGCGCAAGGCGAACGGGCGCGGCATATTTGTGCAGGTTGGGAGTGTTTAAGGCGCGGCCGCAGCGCAGACGGGCCTAGCCCGCAGCGCTGACCGGCGGTTTGGCCACGGGCTTGGTGACGGCGCAGAACCGCAGCACGATACGCGTGCCGGCATGGTCGGGATCGCGCTCGACGGAGGCGTCGAGCTTGTTGGCCATGGCATTGACGATGCGCTGGCCCATGCCGGTGGAGCGCGGATCGACTTTCACGTTGAGGCCGACGCCATCGTCAGTGATCGACAGTTCGAGCTGGTCGCCCTGCGCGGTGAGCACGACATGGATCGGGCCGGCTCCGTCGGGATAGGCATATTTGACGGCGTTCATCACCAGTTCGTTGACGATGATGCCGATGGCTACGGCGCGGTCCGGATCGATCTCGACAGATTCGGCCTTCAGCGTCAGGCGCGACATCCGGTTGCCTTCGGCTGAGCGACGGAGATCTTCCAGCAGGGCTTCCAGATACTGATTGAGCAGCACGCTGTTGAGGTCGTGCGAGGTGTACAGCCGGCGATGGACCTGCGCCACGGCGGCGACACGGCCCATGGCATTGGTCAGCGCCACCTTGACGTGATCTTCGCTGGTTGAGTTGGCCTGCAGATGCAGCAGCGAGGCGATGATCTGCAGCGAATTGCCGACACGGTGATTGACCTCGCGCAGCAGCACTTCGCGCTCGGCCGCGAGGGCCGCATAGCGGTCGCGTGACGCGTGGACTTCGGCTTCGGCGTCGTCGCGTGCCTTTGATATCAGGGCCTGTTTAATGGCGGTCGTGCAGGCGACATGCAGCAGCGGCAGGAAGTCGCCCTGGGTGTCCTTCACCAGATAGTCGGCGGCACCTGCCTTGAGGGCGGTGACGGCGATCTTGCTGTCCTGCGACGCCGTGACGAACACCACCGGGGGCGGCGAGGGCAGCTTCTGGATCTGCTCCAGCGTTTCCAACCCGTCGAGGCCCGGCATGTATTGATCGAGCGCGATGACGTCGATGCCACCCTGCTTGATCCGTTCGATCCCGGCTTCGCCATTGTCGCAATGCTCGACGCCAAAGCCCTGCCGCGTCAGGCCGCGCGACACCAGCCGCGCAAGACCTGCGTCGTCATCGATATACAGCAGCGTAGGCGTCGTGGCAGATGTCATGTGGACGCTTGCGGAACCTGAATGACGGAGAAAAACAGACCGAGTTGGCGGATCGCGTTGGCGAAGCTCTCGTAGTTCACGGGCTTGGTGATGTAGACGTTACAGCCCAATTCGTAGCAGCGTTTGATTTCCTGCGCGTCGTCGGTGGTGGTGAGGACCACGACGGGCGCGCATTTGAGAAATTCGTTCTCTTTGACACGCTTCAGGATATCGATCCCGGTCATGTCGGGCAGGTTGAGGTCGAGCAGAATCAGCAGGGCTTCGCCCTTGTGATCGAGGCCAGTGCTATCTTTGCCGAACAGATAGTTGACGGCGTCTGTACCGTTGGTGAACGGGATGATCTCATTATTGACACCCGAGCGCCTGATATTGCGTTCGATCAGACGGGCGTGACCCTCGTCGTCTTCGATCATAATGATGGTAACTGGCTTACTCATGTTTGTTTATCCCGGTTATGCCCCGTCCATCTGGCCGGCAGCGTGACGGTGAAGTTGCTGCCGTTGCCGAGTTCCGATGACACCGACATGGTGCCGCCCATTCGTCGCACCAAAGCGCGCACATGGGCCAATCCGATGCCCTGGCCGGGCTTGTCCTGTGTACCCGCACGGCGGAAAAGATCAAAGATGCGCTGATGATCCCGGGGATCGATGCCGCGGCCGTTGTCGATGATCTCGAAGATCGCAAAGCCCATCTTGGTGCGGCCCTTGACGAGAATGTCGCCAGGGACGCCGGGCTTCAGATATTTCAGCGCATTGTCGATCAGGTTGCCGAAGATCTGTTCCATTGCGAGACGATCGCTCTCGATGTCAGGCAATGGCTCGATGCGGATCTGGGTTTCGGTCTCGGCTGCCTGATGCGCTACGGTGGAAGCGATGCCTTCGATGAGTTCGCGGGTGTCGATCTTCACCGGCTTGAACTCCCGCCGGCCCTCGCGGGTCAGATTGAGAATAGCGCTGATCAAGCGATCCATCTTCCCGATCGACGATTTGATGAAGCCGAGCGCTTCGGTGAAATCGGCGGAGAGTTGCTTGTCCTGTTCGGGCAGCGCCGGCTCCGGCAATTCGCCGTTCACATCGGGCACGACGGGGTCTGCATTGGCGAGCGTTGCGATGCGCCTGAAGATATCGCCGCGCAGCTCTTCGAGCTCGCTGGTGAAGCCCATGATGTTGACCAGCGGCGAGCGGAGGTCGTGGCTGACGATATAGGAGAAGCGCTGCAGCTCGTCGTTGGCTTCGCGCAAGTCGGCGGTGCGCTCCTCAACGGCGGCTTCGAGGTCGATGTTGCTGTCGCGCAACCTGGCCTCCGCCTCATCGCGGGCGTTTGACGAGCGGCGCACGAGGAAGATCGACAGCGCCGCCAGGAGCACCACCAGGCCGGAGCCGGCCACGGTGACCCACGAGGCCCATTGCTGGCTCTGGTCGGCCGTCCGGGTGCGTTCGACGAACAGGCGGCCTTCTTCGGCGCGCATCGCGCGGGTGATATCGGCGATGTCCTGAACGGCCTGATTGGCGCCGCCGCGACGCAGGATGTCGATGCTCGACTGGATGTCGTTGTTCTTGATGCGGTCGATCCCCCTGGCGAATTCCGCCAGTCGCTGCTCGACGGCTGCACGCAGTTTGACCGTGTTGGCGACCTGGGCTGGATTGTCGTTGGCGAGTGCCACCAGTCTGTCGACGGCCGGCAGGATCGCGGCCGCAGAGGTTTCGTATTCGGAAAGGAATTGTGGACCGCTGGACAGCAGATAGGCGCGGGTCGCGCTTTCGGTCCGGCGGATTTCCAGCAGCAGGTTCGATATCTGGTTCTGAACTTCGACGGTGTGGACCACCCACCTGGAATCGTCACGTGCCTGGTTCACCAGGATAACGGAGGCCGCACTGATGGCGGCAAGCACCAGCAATCCCGCCAAGAGCACCAGGATTTGCCATAGCGCTCGCCTGCGGGCGGCGTCAGCGGTCACGTAGTACTCGCTTGGATTGCAGATTGGACTTCAATATGGCCCCCGCCGCCGGACGTCTCCCGGCAGCACAAAAAACGCGGATCGAGGCGATTGGTTCCAGACTGATCCCAAATGTTTCAGGTCTTGGGAGCCTTGCCGGCCAGATACTGTTCCAGCCAGTGGATGTGGTAGTCGCCCTCGATAATGTCGCTTTCCCGGGCCAGGGCCCGGAACAGCGGCAGGGTCGTCTCGACGCCGTCCACAACGATCTCGTCCAGGGCCCGCCGGAGTCGCATCAGGCATTCCGGTCGGTTCTTGCCGTGGACAATCAGCTTGCCCACCAGCGAGTCGTAATAAGGCGGGATCTTGTAACCCTGATAGACCGCGGAATCGATGCGGACGCCGAGGCCGCCGGGGGCGTGATACTGGGTGATCGTGCCGGGCGAGGGCCGGAAGGTTTCCGGGTTCTCGGCATTGATGCGGCACTCAATGGAATGGCCGATGATGTTGACCTCTTCCTGGGTGCAGGGCAGGTCGCCGCCGGCGGCGATGCGGATCTGCTCCAGCACGAGATCGATGTCCGTGATCATCTCGGTGACGGGATGCTCGACCTGGATGCGGGTGTTCATTTCAATGAAATAGAACTCGCCGTCCTCGTAGAGGAATTCGATGGTGCCGACGCCGAGATACTGCATGTCCTGCATCGCCTTGGCGCAGATGCCGCCGATCCTGGCGCGCGCTTCCGGTGACAGGATCGGCGAAGGGCCTTCTTCCCAGACTTTCTGGTGACGGCGCTGCAGTGAGCAATCGCGCTCGCCGAGATGCAGCGCGCCGCCGCGGCCATCGCCCAGCACCTGGATTTCGATGTGGCGCGGCCTGGTCAGATACTTTTCGAGATAGACCGACGCGTCGCCGAACGCAGCCTTGGCCTCGTTCGAGGCAGTGGACAGCGCCATCAGCAGATCGGCTTCGGTCTGCGCGACCTTCATGCCGCGGCCGCCGCCGCCGGCGGCTGCCTTGACGAGGACCGGGAAGCCGATCTCGCGGGCGATGGCTATGGCATCGTCTTCGGGGCCGACGCCGCCGTCGGAGCCGGGCACCACGGGAATGCCAAGCCGCTTGGCGGTCTTCTTGGCTTCGATCTTGTCGCCCATCAGGCGGATGTGCTCGGCCTTGGGGCCGATGAACTTCAGATTATGGTCGGCGAGGATCTCGGCGAAGCGCGCATTCTCGGACAGGAAGCCGTAACCGGGATGCACCGCATCTGCGCCGGTGATTTCACAGGCGGCGAGCAGCGACGGGATGTTGAGGTAGCTGTCTTTCGACGCCGGCGGGCCGATGCACACGCTCTCGTCGGCGAGGCGCACATGCATGGCGTCGGCGTCCGCTGTTGAATGCACGGCCACGGTCGCGATGCCGAGCTCCTTGCAGGCCCGCAGGATGCGCAATGCGATCTCGCCGCGGTTGGCGATCAGGATTTTCTCGAACATGGCGTTCCGAAGTCAGAGGACGTTGTGGTGTTACTCGATGATGACCAGCGCTTCGCCGTATTCGACCGGCGAGCCGTCTTCGATCAGGATCTGCGTCACGGTACCGGCCCGCGGTGCTGGGATCTGGTTCATGGTCTTCATCGCCTCGATGATGACCAAAGTCTGTCCGGCAGCAACCTTGGCGCCGACTTCGATGAAGGCCGGCTTGCCGGGCTCCGGGGCGCGGTAGACGGTGCCGACCATCGGCGAGGGCACGGCGCCGGGATGCTTGGTCATGTCGGCGGCGGCCGGTGCGGCAGCAGCTGCGGCGACAGGCGCGGGTGCAGCAGCCGGTGCGGGCGCATAAGCCGGCACAGCGGCAGCAACGCTGATGTTACGCGCGACGCGCACGCGCAGACCGGCGCGCTCGACCTCGATCTCGGTGAGGTTGGTTTCATCCAGCAGCAGCGCCAGTTCGCGGATCATGCCGCTATCGTTGCTGGCTTGCGGCGTTGCGGTCTGTATGTCGTCAGGCTTGCGGGCCATGGGCAATCCAATGTCTGAAGTGAAAGACGAATAATGAGCGAAGCGGGCGCGTCACGCGATGGCGTTGGCACCGATTTTTGCGGCGAGGCCGCTGATGGCAAGGCGATAGCCCTCGATGCCGAAGCCGCAGAGGCTGGCAAAGGCTGCCTTGGCGATGAAGGAATGGTGGCGGAAGCTTTCGCGGGTGTAGACGTTGCTGACATGCACTTCCACAGTTGGAATGCGCACGCCGACGATGGCGTCGTGCAAGGCGATCGAGGTGTGCGAATAAGCGCCGCCATTGATCACGATGCCGGCCACGTGTTTCTCGCGGGCCTGATGGATATAGCCGATGAGCTCGCTCTCGCTATTGGACTGCCGGCAATCTGCGGTCAGGCCATATTGCGCGGCCGTGGTCACGCACAACTTCTCGACATCGGCCAGAGTTGCATGCCCATAGGTGTCCGGCTCGCGGATTCCCAGCAGGTTGAGGTTGGGGCCGTTGAGCACGTAGATGGTGTTGGTCGTGGCATTGGCCATCGGACATCCCGGGCAATAGCAATGGGCGCGGGTGGGCGCCGTTCTGCCCGGGGTTATAGGTAACCAAACCGCGGAGGGGAAGCCTCTAGACCCCGGGTTCCCCCAGCCAAATACCTCACCCAATTCATAAAAAGCCCGATGGAACCTGTGGAAAATGCTTATTAACCAAGGTTAAAGCCACTGGTGCCATTCCGGCAATCTGCCGGATCACGACAGGGGCGGAGCGTCCCGGATAGCAAACGGGCGGACCCTTTCGAGCCCGCCCGGGTGTCACATCAGATGCCCCGCCTTAGGCGTCGATGACTGCGACGATTTCGAGTGTCCGCGGGTTCACGACGATAATCTCGTTGCGAACCAGGAAGAACTCATAGCCGCGCCAATCCGGATAGACGGTGATGATCTCAGCCGGAAGCGGGTGGAAGCGGACTTCACGCGGCACACGGGTGCCGACCGAGATCGAGAAGTTCACATTGGTCACCGGCTGGATATTTTGCTGCTTGATGACCGTGGTGACCTTGGTGCGCTGCTCGGTGGTCAGCTTGGCGCCCGCGCCGGCCTGACCGGTAGTCGTGGTCGACTTGGTCTCCGTCGATGTCGACTTGGTGTCAGCACCTGACTTGGAGTCGGTCGACTTGGAATCGGCCTTCATGTCCTTGCCGGCTTTTCCGCTGTCACGGGTCGAGTCGGTCGTACGCTTGTCGTCACGCTGCATCTTGTCGTCCGACTGCGTCGACTTCACCGCCGGCTTCTGCTCGGACTTGTTGGTGGTGTCGGTCGCTTCGTCCTTGTTGACTGGTGCGTTGCGTTCGGCCGGCGCAGCACGATCAGCAGCCGCGCCGCCTGCGGGCGCGCTCGTTGCGCCGCTACGTGCAGCACCGCCCGCCGGCGCCTCACGGGTCATTCCGGCACCTCCGGCGCCACCACCCGACGTTGCAGCTCCTGCGCCGCCGGGATTTTGCGCGCTAGCCAAACCCGAACCTGCAATCAGTGCAGCGGCGGCGACGCTCATCAATAAACGGTTGTTCATCTTGGTTCTCCTCGCGATGCATTGCCCGCCGTACAACGGCATTGGCGGAGGGATGTTCCTGAGAAAGTGTAGTTCCATTGCTTTTGTTATGCTTGAGTATACGTCACGCCGCGTCAGGGCTTGATCTTCGTCTTGTAGACTTCCTCGCCGTTGTCATCGATGACGACGACCTTCCGGTCACAGTCGCCTGCGATATCAACCGCGATTTGATGAGCAATACTCTTGGCGACATCCCTGGCTTGCGTGTCGTCGCTACAATCCAGACCTACGGGGTCCTCAAGCCGGAAACCATCGACAATCTCGAAATGATATTTTGGCATTGCTCTTTCTCCTCCTCCGTAAAGGGCAATCCACCACCGTTGGGGATGTTCCTACGTCGGAAATGGAATGAAGACGGTCTCAGCCGGAACCAAATGGCAGCACGTGCATTGCACCATCGAATAAGGAAAATGCGATGCCAGCCTTTGTGGAGATGATCGTTCAGAAGATTGCGGAAGCGGCGCCGATCGAGAATTCGGTGTCCGATTTTGTCGCCGGCGTCCTGGAAAATACGGCAAACAAGCTATCGCGCTTTGAGCAGCGCCCGGATGACGGCGAGACGACAATCGAGGACATCGCGTAACTATCGCTGTAATATTGATCGAGTTTCAAAGAGGCCGGCTGTTACGCAGCCGGCCTCTTTACTATGCGTTCGACATGGACAGGGCGGCCTCAACGACTAACATCAGGTCATGTCAGTCGGGATCTGCGGAGCTGTGCTTCGATGAGGAATTGGATTGGAGGAATCCTGGCGCTCGTAGTCCTGTCGGTAGCACCTGCTCTTGGATGGGAGCATTGGGGTAGCGACCGTGGTGGCTCTCGCTTTGCGCCGCTTGACCAGATCACCTCCGACAATGTCGGCCGCCTGATCGAGGCTTGGCGCTTCCAGACTGGCGATCTCCTGCGTCGCACACCTGCGCAGATGGCGCGCACCAAGTTCGAAGCGACGCCGCTCCTGGTTGAAGGCAGCCTCGTCTTCTGTACGCCATTCAACGAGGTGATTGCACTCGATCCTGCTAGCGGTCGGCAGAAGTGGCGTTTTGATGCGCGGGTCGCAGCGGATGTGCGTCCGGCCAATCGATGGGTGTGCCGCGGCGTAGCCTATTGGCGTGACGATCGCGCAGCATCTGGCGCTACCTGTCGCAGCCGCATCTTCATGGGTGCCAACGATGCCCGTGTCATTGCGCTGGATGCCGCGACCGGACTGCCATGTGCCGACTTCGGCGCGCAGGGTGAGGTCAAGCTCGACCCGGGAATGCCGCTTGATGGCCCCGGTGAATTTCAGATCACATCGCCGCCGGTGGTGGGGCGCGACGTCGTCGTGGTCGGTTCTGCACTCGCGGACAATCGGCGTGTGAGCGCGCCCAAGGGGACCGTCCGCGCGTTCGATGTGCGCAGCGGCGCGCCGCGATGGTCGTGGGATCCGCTGGTCCATGACGGTATCGAAGCCGGGCATGCCAATGTCTGGGCGCCGATGTCGGTGGATGACGAACGCGGATTACTGTTCTTGCCGACGTCGTCACCCAGTCCGGATTTCTGGGGTGGCAAGCGGCCCGGTAACAATGCGCATGCCAATTCGGTCGTTGCGCTGAAGATCGACACGGGTGAACTGGTCTGGTCGTTCCAGACCGTGCATCACGATGTCTGGGACTACGACGTGCCGGCGCAGCCGACGCTGGCCCGTATCGATCTGGCAAGCGGTCCGCGCGACGTCGTGATCCAGGCCACCAAGCAGGGCTTTCTGTTCGTGCTGGATCGCACCAGCGGCGCGCCGATCTGGCCGGTGGAGGAGAGGGCCGTTCCGCAAGGCGGTGTCGAGGGCGAAGCGCTATCGCCGACGCAGCCATTTCCGACGCATCTTCCGACACTGGTGCCGCAGCGGGTAACGCCGGATGACGCGTTCGGCGTGACATTCTGGGATCGCGGCAAGTGCCGGGATGAACTGGCCAATGGACGTAACGAAGGCCTCTACACGCCACCTGCGACGGGTGCCGGCACCTTGCTGTTTCCGATGACCGGCGGCGGCGTCAACTGGGGCGGTGTTGCCTTCGATCCTGTCCGGCAGGTGCTCTATGCCAATACGAGCCGCGCCGTGCATCGGGTGACGCTGATCCCGCGCGCCGAGGCGCAGAACTACAGGCGGCCGGCCGGTGCCGATTTCGGCGCGCAGCGCGGCGCGCCTTTTGCCATGACGCGGGCGCTTGTAACGTCGCCGCTCGGCATGCTTTGCAACAAGCCGCCCTGGGGCGCGATGGTCGCGGTGGACCTCAAGGCCGGCAAAGTGCTGTGGGAGTCGAAGGTCGGCACCAGCGAGGATATCGCACCACTGGGCCTCGCCCTGGCCACCGGCATGCCGCTGGTCAATGGTCTGCTGGCGACACGCGGCGGCGTGATCTTCACCGGCGCGATGGACGCCTACCTGCGTGCGTATGATGCGAAGACCGGCGCCGAACTCTGGCAGGGGCGGCTACCGGTGCCGGGCGTCGCCAATCCCATGACTTACGTCATCGGCGGAGAGCAGTATGTGGTCATCGCCGCCGGCGGTCATTCGGAAGTAGGCACCTCGATCGGCGACAGCGTCGTGGCGTTTCGTCTTGCGCACGACGGAGAGGCGCCATCGCTGCGCTCGCTTTATATCGATCGTCCCGGCGGCCGGCTTCGCGCCGGCGCGATCGCGTTTGGCGCTTTGCTCGTCCTGTTTCTTGCTTTTGTTCTAGCCTGGCGTGTTCGGCGCGAGGCGCGGGTGTGACTTAAACCCAGCGCTTGTCAGCGGTGAAGTCCACTGTCAGCCAGTAGCCGGGGCTGAGCCCGCCCATGGCCAGGGCAATCTCCGCGCGGATGGCGTCGAGTTCGGCGAAGGTCTTGCTGATCTCGCCAGACGGTGCCACCAGTCCTATCTCGATGAATTGCTGGCGGCCGGAGCGCATCACATGCGAGCTGCAGTCGCTGAAGCCGTGCTTGTACGCGATCGATTGCGCGAGCTCGCGAACCTCCTCGTCGAGATCGCTCGGTGCGACCTGCAGGATGTCACGGCCGGCATTCCAGATCGTCGAAAGCGGAAACGGCAGCAGGCAGATCGCAACCACCAGCAGGATCAGCGGATCGACCAGCGGTGCATAGGCCGCTGCCGGAGTCTTCGCCATCACCGCTCCGAGCAAGAAGCTGATGCAGACCGCCAGACTGAGGACGCCGCCCATCAGCCAGGCACGGGCATCGATGTCGAGCAGTTGCGAGCCGTGTTCGCCGGCCGAGCGGCGGATATAGATGCTCATGCCGAAGCTGATGGCACCCGCCACCGCAGCGAAGATAGCGCCGGGGCCGAATTCGATGGCGCGACCGCCGGTGATCAGCCCGTTAAGGCCGTCGATGAAGGCATAGGCGCAAGCGAAGCTGAGCACCGTGCCGTTGATCAGCGCGAGGATTGGTTCAAGGTGCCAGTAGCCATACTGGAAGCGGTCGTCTTCGCCTCTGCTGATCAGTCTTGCGGTCAGCAATGCAACGCCGGTCATGGCTGCGTCGATCAACGTGTAAAAACCGTCGAAGGCGATGGCGCGCGAACTGATGGCGAGCCCGAAAGCGATGCTGGCAAATGAAATGAGAAGCGTGACGTAAATCGAAATCTTCAGGAGCCGCTGCTCCTGTTTGGTATCGGTCAACATTGGGAACTTAGGCGGGGTGTCCGCTGCATCCTTTTACCGTTGGGGATAGGTTACCCTATCACAGATGGCGTTCAGCCGCTTTGACCGCTACCGCAAGATAAATAAAAAACCGGCTGCGATGCAGCCGGTTTGTCATATTTCCGAGATGTTCGTGTCGGCGCGCGTGACGGTATGAATCACCCTGGCGGTGTCCGGGTTTACGAACAGAGTGCCTTGCCGCAGCGGGCCTGATTGATCTTCTCCTTCAGCGCGTCTGCGCCGACGGCACCGATGATCACCTGCTTGCCGATGACGTAGCTCGGCGTGCCGTTCATGCCCATGGATTCCGCGAGCTTGAAGTTCTCTTCGATGGTCGCGCGCACTTCCGGGCTGGCCATGTCCTTTTCCAGTCTGGCGACGTCGAGACCTGCTTCCTTGGCCGCTGCCAAGGCGCGGGCCTTGTCGGCCTGACCGCGGCCGCTCAACAGCTTCTGGTGGAAGTCGAGATACTTCTTGCCGGTCGGGTCCTGCATGCGCACGGCGACAGCAACCTGGGCGGCTTCAACCGAGCCGGGCCCGAGCACCGGGAATTCCTTCAGCACGACCTTGAGCTTCGGATCGTTCTTCATGATGCCGACCATGTCGTCCATGGCGCGCTTGCAGTAGCCGCAATTGTAATCGAAGAACTCGACGAAGGTGACGTCGCCATCCTTGTTGCCGACGATGACGCCGCGTGGCGAGTTGAAGATGGTGTTTGCGTTCGCGGCGATCGCAGCCTGGTGCTTCTCGGCTTCGGCCTGGGCCTGACGCTTGGTCAATTCGGCAGAAACCTCTTCGAGGATTTCCGGATGGGTGATCAGGTAATCCTTGATGATCTTCTGGATCTCGCCGCGCTGGGCGTCATTGAACGTCTGCGCCGATGCAGGCGCGCCGCACAGGGCGAGGGCCACAGCGGCAGAGGCGAGAAGGCGGAACGAAGGCATGGGCAAATTATCCTTTGGAAAAGGCCGAGTCAGAAAGCCACGTGTCATTCGGGAAGCTGCTTAGCATTTTGAGGGCGAAATACGCGTTATTTGTGAAGGCGGTCACGCGCAATTCATCATGGCGCCGCAGGTCTCAGAAGCCGGAATGGTGGTGATCCGGCCCGGTCATTGCAGTGAGGGCATGCGGTGCCGGCAAGGGAGCGCTTCCGATCTCGTCATCGAAGATCGGTGCCAGCGGTGGTGCGGGCTCATAGAGCACGACCCGGTTCTTGCCGCTGTGTTTGGCCTGATACAGGGCGTGATCGGCAGCCGCCATCAATCGCTCTGGGGAGGCGATGAGGTCGGGGGACCACTGCGCGACGCCGATGGAGGCGGATAGGGTCCTCACTGTGTGTCCGGCATTGCCAAATTGTCGCGGGCAGGCGGCCAGCACGCGCCGTGCGATCTCGCCGGCCTGCTGCAGGTCGGTGTCGGGCAGCACGATGCAGAACTCGTCGCCGCCGCATCGGGCCAGTGTATCGCCGGGGCGCAACTGATCTTGCGCCGCTTGGGCGAATTGCTTCAGGCAGTCATCGCCGGCGCTGTGACCGAAGCCGTCATTGACCGCCTTGAAGCCGTCGAGGTCGATCGCCAGCAGTGCGTATGGGCGTGCGGTCCGCCGCGCCATCGCACATTCCTCGTCCATCCGCTGCAACAGGCGGCGGCGATTGCCGGCGCCGGTCAGATCGTCGATCAGCGCCAGTTCGGCTGCGTCGCCGCGCAGGCGGTCGATCGCCATCATCAGCAGTCCGTAATTCCACGTCATGGCGAGGAATGCCGCCACCAGCATGAAGCCGGCCTGTACCGCATCGACCGTCACCATGGTCGTCTCGCTGCCGCCCAGATGAAGCAGCGCGGCGATCGCGCGGCAGGCAAAAGCAACAAGCAAGAGAATCGAGAGGTAGCCGGCCATCCGTGCGCCGTGATTGCTGCGCCGATGATCACGCGACAGTAGCAGCGGTAGCGTCAGCGCCACGGGAACGCCCTGGCTCAGCGAGTAGACGACAACGCGCATCGCATAATCGTCGATGACCAGTCTGAAGAACATGAAGCCGGCGAGGCTCGCGGAAATTACCAGGGCGGTGGCGATCCAGGATGTAGGCCTGTCGTAAAAGCGGCGGATACCGACCTCTGACAGACAGTAAGCGAGAACTGTCATCTGCGCGGCGAACAGCAGGCCGACGGGATTGGGAAACAGCAGGCCGAGAGCAGGGCCGATCGACGCGCTCAGTGAAGCGGCGCTCCAGTAGCGGGCCGGGACGAAGTTCGGATAGCAGCGTGCGACATAGGCCCAGACGAGACCTGATGACAGGAAGTTGGCGAGCGTGAACCAGAAGATGGTCGTCGTGCTCATTGCCGCCGGTCCCACGTGCGTGTGACGCCGCTGTGTGCGGTTTCGTGCTCCGATGGCTGCATTGGTCTCCCCGCCGGACGCGATGAGCGCATCCATTTTCACTAAATGCAGCGAGTTCCGTTAACGGAACCTGACCGCTGCCGGCGAGAAGCTTGGGGTGGTTGTAAAAGGATGAAGATCATATCGGCGTGGACGGCAGGGCTCGGTGAGGCCACGCATCGGTCTGCTGGCGGGCAACCTTTGCCATCGGCCCGTGTCAGCCCTCCCTCGGACGATCTGATATACCCCCTCCCGTCGGCTGTGCCGATGGGAGGAACCATGAACGCCAGGCTTGAACGGAAACTGAGGGTCCTCACGACGATTATCGCCGCTGGCGGCGCTGCCGGCGTGGCGTTCAGTGCCACCCACGATCTGCCCATTCTGCCCGGGCTCGTCATCGGATTGGTGATCAGCACGGTTCTGGGCGGCTTCGAAATCATGGTGGCCGATGGTCCGATCCGGATCTGGCTGAGCGGTCGCTCGTTCACCGCCAACCTCCTGATCAAGAGCGCGTTCTACGCCGTCGTGATTTTGGCCGTGCAATGGTTTCGGCTTGCGGATGTGCTGATCGGGCGGACGGTCGAGATCGCGGAGGATACGTTCTGGTCCAGCCTGGTCTATTCGGTCGTCGTCTCCATCGTCGTCAATCTGGCTTTGGCAATCACCAATCTCGTCGGCGGACGCGCGTTGTTGAACTTCTTCACCGGGCGCTATCACACGCCGGTCGAGGAAGAGCGTTTCGTCCTGTTCGTGGATATTGCGGGCTCGACCAGCCTGGCCGAGCAACTTGGTGGCGTCGGTATCCACCGTTTCCTCGATCGGACCTTTCGCCTGCTGTCGCTCCCGGTCGTCGACTATCGCGGCGAGGTGCTCGCTTATGTCGGCGACGAGATGATCGTGACCTGGACGAAGCGGGACGGTGCGGTCGATTGCCGTCCGTTGCGCTGCTTCATCGCCATGCGCGACGAATTGGCACGCAAAGCGGGGCAGTTTGAACGTGAGTTTGGCGCAGCGCCTCGCATTCGCGGTAGCCTGCATTTCGGGCCGGTGATCATCGGAGAAATCGGCGACGTCAAACGAGCGATCGTCTTCAATGGCGACGTCATGAACACCGCCTCGCGTCTGGAAGAGCTCAGTCGTGGTGTAGAGGGCGGTTTTGTCGCATCGAAGGCGGCGATGGATTGCTTTGCCTCGACTCCGCCATTCACGATCAGCGCACTCGGTCATCTTCCCATTCGTGGACGCGTGGATGGAATTGTCGCATTCGGTTTGCAGCCGCCGCGCGACACATAATGAAATAAACGCGCAAACAAATGGCAAATCAACCGTGCAAGAGTTTCCGGAGATGGAAACCCGCATGGCCAGATTTTCAAATCTCACTTTGATCGTTGCAGAGCTCGCGTGATGCCTCGCGCGACGCTTCCCATTATTTGCACGGCGCTGCTGCTGTCGGCCTGTGCGTCGCTGCCGCGCGCTCCGCTGATCGCAAGCGCGCGTGCGACGATCCCGCAGATTCCGTTGGCCAGGATATCGCCCGACGAAGGCTATCGCATCTTCGCGGGATCGCGGCGCGGTGCCGCACCGCTCACCATCCTTGCTCTGTCCGGCGGCGGCGCTGACGGCTCCTATGGCGCAGGATTCCTGCAAGGCTGGTCCGACTCCGGACTGCGCCCCGATTTCGATATCGTCACCGGCTCCAGCGTTGGCGCCCTGATTGCGCCATTCGCGTTTCTCGGCCCGGGCTATGACGGCCGTCTCGAAGCGATCTTCACCAGCGGCGCTACTGAAAATCTGATGCGTATCGCGGGGATCAACGCCGTTGTTGGATCGGGCGTCTTCAAGGCGGGGCCGATGAAAGACCTCATCTCGAAATATGCCGATGATCGGATCATCGATGCGGTCGGCGCACGGTATCGCAGGGGCAAGATGCTCATCGTGGCCACCACGAACCTCGACACCCAAGGGACGACGCTCTGGAATATGGGGGAGATCGCGAGCAGCGATAGTCCTGGCCGCTATGAGTTGTTCCGGAATGTTCTCGCTGCGTCAGCCGCTATTCCCGGGATTTTCCCGCCGGCCTTGATCGCCGTCGAGTCCGGCGGAAACATGTATTCCGAGATGCATGTCGATGGCGGCGTGACATCGAATATTCTGGCTGTGCCGGAAAGCGTGTTGACGGCCCATGCCGGATCGCTGGCTACGAAGTCTCGGGTCTTCGTGATCGTTAACGGCAAGCTGTCGCCCGACGCCTCCTATACATCGGATCTGACGCTTCCGATCGTGGCGCGCTCGTTTCAGACCTCAGTGAAGGCCAATACGCGCAATGCGATGATCGCGACATACGATTTCTGCAAACGCAACAACTGGGATTTCAAAGCAACGGCCATCGACGCGGGCAAGCTCACCACGAGCGATCCGACCAATTTCGATACCGATTATATGAAAGAGCTCTACGCCTACGGTCGTGCCAAGGGCGGCTCGGCCAGTGGATTTCAATCGAACCTGGAAGGGTTGAGGGGACAGGGTAGCTAGATGTGTCGTATCGCTCCCACAGCGTCCTTGGAACGCTCCCGAATACGGATATCCGTTCGGCGCCTCTGGTCTCGCACAAAAGACATCGCATTCCTGAGCGTAGAGGTTGCGTATTATCCGTTGCTCGTCTTCGGGATCGCGATGATCCTGTGGTCCGGCTGAACAGGTGTTGCTTACGAAGGATCATTCTTCAGTGATGGTCTGCAGCGGCACCGTGTGGTCGCATGGCGAGCGCGTCGTTCAGGCTGCGACCGATGATACGTTCGCGACATCGATCTCGATGGAAAGCGTCTGCCTTAACCCGTGAGGTTGCCGGTTCTCGATCTCGAGCGTGCCTCCCTGTCGTTCGACAATTTCCTTGGCGATGGCCAGGCCGAGCCCGGCGCCGGGAATTGCCTGGCGGCGGGCCGGATCGGCGCGAAAGAACGGTTCGAAGGCACTTGCCAGGAATTGTTCGGGAATGCCGGGACCGTTGTCATCGATCAGGACGACAGCGCGGCGATCGTGAACGCGCAGGCTTACGATGGCGCCGCCGCCATGGGTTGCGGCATTGATGATGAGATTGCGCAGGGCGCGCTTGAGTGCGAGCGGTGAGATCTTGACGCTGCTGTGATCGAGTCCGGCAATTGTCACCCGCATCTTGATCAGGGTGAGTTCGGCACAAACGTCCCCGACGAGTTCGTCGAGTCTGACGTGTTCGGTGCCTTTTCCGACGGTCTCTTCCCGAACGAGCTGGATGGCGCTGTCGGCAATGTGATCCATTTCATCGAGGTCATGCAGCCACTCCTCACGCTCTCGTTCGTTGAGAAATTCGGCGCGCAGACGCATGCGTGTCATGGGTGTCCGCAAATCGTGCCCTGCGGCAGCCACAAGTCTGATCTTGCTGTCCATCGCTTTTTTCAGACTTGCGCCCATCATGTTCAGTGCCTGAGCGGTTGCCTTGATTTCGATAGACCCTTCTTCTTTGAGCACGGGCAGCACGCCGTCCTTACCAACGGACATCGCCATGCTCTGCAGCAATTTAAGCTGGTTCGTCGTCTGATGGGCGACCGTAAGAGCAACCCCGATGACGCCAACCGTGATCAGTACCATCCAGCCGGCGAGGCCCCACCACACTTCAGGAGGCGGCGCGTGCTCGCGTATGGGCCAGCTCAGCCAGCCGGGGCCCATCTTGATGGACGCCCATCGTTGGCCATCCGGCGTTTGCTTGACGAAAATGTCGAAATTGGCTTGCGATTTTTGAAATGCTTCCTGCAGAAGCTTGGTCGGCGCTTCCAGAAGCTTTCCCTCGATGGGCGCCGGCTGAAGATGAAAGACTGCATCGTTTCCGCGAAAGGTGATGCTGTTGGAAAATGCAGCGACGCGAGACGTCAATCCGTCACGAAAATCCTTTTCGACCAGCCCGAGTATCATTTGCGACATCACGGCGCTGGCCAGGATCACCACACAAAGGACCGAGCCCACGAGCATCAAGGAAAATCGAATGCGTATGGAGTTCATGTGTCTGCGCCAATGGTTTCAACGCGTGCCGAGAAAATGTAGCCGCCGTTACGCACGGTTTTGATCAACTGGAAATCATCATTGTCGCCAAGCTTCTTGCGCAACCGGCTCATCAACACGTCGATCGAGCGATCGAACACGTCGTCGGAGCTGCGGTTCGTCAGTTCGATCAGTTGATCACGCGAGAGTAGGCGACCCGGCCGTCTGACGAGCACCAGCAGGAGTTCAAATTCGGCTGTCGTGAGATCGAACGGCTGCCCGTTTTCGTCCAGCAACTGCCGCGCGCCGGGATAGAGTTTAAATCTGCCGAAGTGATGTTCGAGCACCTGAGAGAGGTGGATATCCTGCGTCACCTTGCGACGAAGAACCGCGCGGATGCGGGCGAGCAATTCGCGCGGATTGAACGGCTTGCCGAGATAGTCGTCCGCGCCGATTTCGAGGCCGATGATCCGGTCGACATCCTCCTTCAGCGCCGTCAGCAGGATGACGGGTATCTCGGAACCCTCTCGCCGAAGATCGCGGCAGATATCGAGCCCTGACCCATCGGGGAGCAGGACATCGAGAACGATCAGGCTGACCTCGTTGGTCTGCAGCGCTTCCTTCATCGTTCGCTGGTCGGAGGCGATGGATACGCGGTAGCCTTGTTCGGTCAGATAGCGTCCCAGCAGTTTTCGTATGGCAAGATCGTCATCGACGATGAGGATGTGAGACATGGTCTGCATTGGGCGGCATCCGGCTCCAGGCGGTTGTTCGTTCAACGTGACTGCTGATGTCGTAGCATAGCTGTCTTGGGCGGAGGGACGGTAATCACTGTCATGCATGTCCGATCATTCCGTCACCGGCATCGCGTCGTCATTCCACTCGGGAGGTGCTCCCATTTTCCCGCCGATGAAGGCGGAAACGCCGGTGCGCCCGAAAGCATCACAGGCGGCGTATTTGGGCTTGCCCCCAAAGGCCGAATTCACGCGCTGTAGACTGGGCGTGGACAGCTTCTTGTCGAACGGATTTTCACCGGTAATGAGGAGCTTGCTGAAATCTGCGCCGAACTCGCCCGCCAGATCGTAGGCATCGCCGGATGCCGCAACGCGCGGCGTGCTCGTCAACATGTCGGCATCGCGGGCCCAGACGAATGCCGCTTTCTGCTGGCCTTGTACGTCGCGGGCTTCCGCCTCGACCGACAGGCCGCCCATGCCGTACGGGATTCTGGGCACGACGATGGGAAAGCCTGCACTGATGAACATAGGTGCGGCGGAGGCAACTTTGGCGGCCCCAGCGACATTCGGATCGGTGACGGTCACACGCGTCACGGTGACATGCACCGTTAGGTCGGCGGGTTGCCCGGATGGGACCACATTGAAGCGGTCGCTCAGTCCGATACAGACGGAACGGTCGACAGCATTCGCGATGACGCGACGTTGCTTGTCGGTGAGGGCGGCTCGAGATGCGGCATGAGAGAATGACGTGGGTATGATGCTGACACTCCTGGCCGCCAGGACACCGGCCTTGTCGACGCGCATCTTGGATTTGGTAGTGATGCCGTCGGCCGGCGCGAGATCGTTATACGAGGCGAGAGACCCTGATGTCTCCAGCTGCGCCGTGGCGCATCCAGCGACAGTTGCTGTCAGAGCGTGCAGGCATATCAGTTTCAACACGTGGTTGATGGCGTTCGCGCGCATAGAGATGTCCCCCAATAGTCAGGGACACTGCGTACGGAGACAAATTGTCAGCCACATTGCGAAAGATTACGGATCAGCCGCCATTTGTTTCAGAACATTGCAGAGGGAGGCGCGCTAGTTCTTGCCCGGCATTTTCGCGGCGATGATGTCATCGGCCTTGACCCAGCCGGGCGTGCCCACCGCGAAGCGTGCCTTCGCACGTGACGCCAGATCGCGGGCGGTCTTGTTGTCGCCGCGCAGGAAGGCCGCCTGGGCCGAGGCCAGGTCGGCCTCTGCGAGTTCGCCCTTGCGGCCATAGGCCATGGCGAGCTGCATGTAGCCGACGGGCGCTTCACTCTCACGCGCCACGGCAGTGCGCAGGATGCGGATCGCCTCGTCGGTATAGGCCTTGTTGTCGGAGGCGACGAGCGCCTGGCCGAGCATCATCTCGATCAGTGGCGCGTTGTTGGAGAGCTGCACCGCACGGCGCAGCGGCGCGATCGCCTCGTTGGGCTTGCCGCCTTCCAGCAGTGCCTGGCCGCGTAACTCGTAGAAATATGGATCGTTAGGCTGCGCCTTGATCAGCGCATCGATCTGCTCGACAGCCACGCGCAGATCGCCATGGCGATAGGTGGCGATGGCACGGGCATATTGCGCGGGCAGGCTGGTGTCGGATGGCGGATAGCGCCGCAGCACCGTGTCACGCTGCTCCATGAAGCCGGCGGTCTTGGCGCGCATCAACTCGTGGCGCAGCATCAGCGCCGGATCGTCCTTCTTGTCCCAATAGGGACTCGACTTCGCAAGCTCCTCGAGGGCGGCAACGCGCTCTCGGGGCATCGGATGCGACATCATATACGGGTCGCTTCCGCGTGCTGCGAACAGGCTGTCGGTGCCGAAGCGCTGGAACGTCTCGTACATGCCCTTGGACGACTGGCCGGTCTGGTTCAGGAATTTGACGCCGGCGCGATCGGCGTTTTCTTCCTGCTGCCGCTGATAGGACAGCATCGTATTCATCATCATCGCTTGCGGCGCGGCGACCGCTGCGGCGCCGATATTGCCGGCAGCACCATTGGAGTTGCCGCCGCGCGCTCCGGCCGCCATGGCGCCGACGCCGAGCAGCATCGCCACGATCATCTGGGTCTGTGCCTGTGCCATGCGCTCGCGCAGCTTTGACAGATGGCCGCCGGCGAGATGGCCGGTTTCGTGGGCGAGCACGCCGATCAGCTGGTTCGGCGTCTGTGACTGCATCAGCGCGCCGTGATTGACGAAGATGCGGCGACCGTCAGCGACAAAGGCATTGAAGCTGGCATTGTTGATGATGACGACCTGGATGTTCTGCTTTTCGAGGCCTGCGGCGCGCAGGATCGGGCGCGTATAGTCACGCAGCAGCTGTTCGATCTCGGCGTCGCGCAGCAGGCGCGGAGCGTCGCCTTGCTGCGCATGGGCGGCCATTGGCGTCAGCGTCAACGCCGCCGCGGTCAGCAGCGTGGTCAGCTTCGAGAACAATCGAGATGCAGCCCTTTTAGGCTGCAGCTGCAGGTCTTTCATCATTGGCCGAGGTTCGGATTCGATATAAGCCCTAACAAGTCAAATATTGCGGCGGGAGCGCGGCGTTGCTCCCATGCCGTAACGTGCATAACGCCGCGCAGATAGCAGATTTCCATGCCAGATACGATCCTCAAAACCCGGGCACACAGCCTTCTTGCAGCCTCCGGCCGCAGCAACGTTCCCCCGTTCATGGTGATGGATGTGATGGCCGCTGCGGCGCGGATCGAGGCCGCTGGCGGGCACGTGATTCACATGGAAGTCGGACAGCCGGCAGCGCCCGCGCCCAAGGTGGCCATCGAGGCTGCACAGGCTGCACTGGCGCACGGGCGGATCGATTATACCGCTGCGCTTGGCACCCCGTCGCTGCGTGCGCGGATCTCCAGGCATTATCGCGACGTCTATGGCTGCACGGTCGATCCGGAGCAGATCGTGGTGACCACCGGCTCCTCCGGCGCGTTCATCCTGTCCTTCCTGGCCCTGTTCGAGCCCGGCGACCGCGTCGCCGTCACCGTGCCTGGCTATCCGCCGTATCGGCATATTCTGACTGCGCTGGGCTGCGAGCCGGTGCTGATCGAAACCCATGCCGACAAGCGGCACGCTCTGACTGCCGAGGATCTGCTCGCCGCGCATCGCGAAAAGCCGCTGAAGGGCGTGCTGGTCGCGAGCCCGGCCAATCCCACGGGCACCATGATGTCGCGCGAAGCGCTCACCAGCCTGATCCACGCGGCCGATGATGCGGGCATTCGCTTCATCTCCGACGAGATCTATCATGGGCTCGATTATGCATTTCCGGCCGTGACCGCGGCCGAGCTGTCGCCGAACGCGCTGGTGATCAATTCCTTCTCGAAATACTTTTGCATGACCGGCTGGCGCGTCGGCTGGATGGTTGTGCCCAAGCCGCTGGTGCGGTCCATGGAACGACTGCAGCAGAACCTGTCGATCTCGGTGCCGACGCTGTCGCAGATTGCGGCAGAAGCTGCGTTCGACGGTCATGCACAGATGGAAGACATCAAGCATGGCTATCAGGAGAACCGCCGCATCCTGACCGCAGGATTGCCGCAAGCGGGTCTCACGGACTTCCTGCCGGCCGACGGCGCCTTCTATCTCTATGCAGACGTATCGAAATTCACGTCGGACAGCTTCGATTTCGCCAAGCAGATGCTGGAACAGGCACATGTGGCCGCAACGCCCGGCAGCGACTTCGATCCGATCCACGGCAAGTCCTATATTCGTTTCTCCTATGCGAGCTCGAGCGAAGACATGCATGAGGCGGTCGCACGGATCAGCAAATGGCTCGGGCAGGGCGGCCCGAAGTGAGGGAGCAGATTTTGCCGGCTGATTCATCCTTCTCGAATGCACGCCACGTCTCGATCGCCGACGTGTGGTGGCCGGCCCGCCGCAAAGGCTTCGCCGTCGTACGGCGTGCCATAGTGCTGGCGGCGTTTGGAGTCGCGTTGTTGGCGGTTTCGGCGAAGATCAATCTGCCACTGCCATATGTGCCGATGACCCTGCAGACGCTGGTCGTTTTGATGATCGGCGCCGTCTATGGCTGGCGCCTCGGCACGTTGACGATCATCGCCTATCTCGCCGTCGGTGCATTGGGATTGCCGGTGTTCGCCGGGCCCGTTGGCGGTCTCAAACCGCTCACAGGGGCGACGGCCGGCTTCCTGTCGGGTTTCGTCGTTGCTGCGTTCGTCACGGGCTGGTTCAGCGAACGCGGATGGGATCGCTCGATGGTCCGCCTGTTCGTTGCCATGGCCATCGGCCACATCGTGATTATGGCCATGGGCTTTGTCTGGCTGGCTTACGGTATGAAGCTCGGCGCCGAGAAAGCCTGGTTGGTCGGCGTCATGCCGTTCCTGGCGGGGGCATTAGTGAAGAACACATTGGGCGCGATCCTAGTGCCCGTCCTGCGCGGAATGGTTGATCGCCGGTATCGCTGAACGCTCGGCGCGATATTTGTTCGTTAATCGCCCAAGTAATTCCGCGTGGCGGCTTGCAAGAGGCCGCCCATGTGACTAATGACCGCGGCAGTAAAAATGCTCAGGGAGTTGAAGCGGAATGTCTGCGGTAACGGCAACGGCGGGTCCGGGAGCGGCCGCTCCGGTCAAAAAGCCCTGGTACAAGGTTCTCTATATTCAGGTGCTGATCGCTATCGTGATCGGTGTGCTGGTCGGGTGGCTGGAGCCTCAGTTCGCCACCAATGAATGGATCAAGGCGCTCGGCGACGGCTTCATCAAGCTGATCAAGATGGTGATCGCGCCGATCATCTTCTGTACCGTGGTGTCTGGCATTGCCCATATCCAGGACGCCAAGAAGGTCGGCCGCGTCGGCATCAAGGCGCTGGTCTATTTCGAGATCGTCTCGACCTTCGCGCTGATCCTCGGCCTTGTGATGGGCAACCTGTTCCAGGTCGGCCATGGTCTGGTGACCAAGACCGAGGGCAGCGCGGGCGCAGTCGCCAATTACGTCAAGCAGGCTGAAGCGACGAAGTCGGTCGATTTCGTGCTCAACATCATTCCTGACAGTGTCGTTGGCGCCTTCGCCAAGGGCGACATCCTGCAGGTGCTGTTGTTCGCGATCCTGTTCGGTTTCGCGCTGATGGCGCTGGGCGAGCGTGGCCACAGGTTGCGCGACATGATTGATGAGACGTCGCATGCCGTGTTCGGCGTGATCGCCATTGTCATGAAGGCAGCCCCCCTCGGCGCATTCGGCGCGATGGCCTACACCATTGGCAAGTTCGGCCCGGCGGCGCTCACCAACCTGTTGAGCCTGATCGTGCTGTTCTACGCGACCGCAGCACTGTTCGTGGTGGTCGTGCTCGGCATCATTGCCCGCATCGTCGGCTTCAACATCTTCAAGTTCATCGTCTACATCAAGGATGAGCTTTTGATCGTGCTCGGCACTTCTTCGTCGGAAAGCGCGTTGCCGCAGCTGATGGAGAAGCTGCAGCGTCTGGGCTGTTCGAAGTCGGTTGTCGGCCTCGTGGTGCCGACCGGCTATTCGTTCAACCTCGACGGCACCAACATCTACATGACCCTGGCGACGCTGTTCATCGCCCAGGCGCTCGGTGTGGATCTGTCGTTCGGCCAGCAGGTGACTATCCTGATCGTGGCGATGCTGACCTCCAAGGGCGCTTCGGGCGTCACCGGCGCCGGCTTCATCACGCTGGCAGCCACGCTGTCGGTGGTTGATCCGCGTCTGGTGCCAGGCATGGCGATCGTGTTCTCGATCGACAAGTTCATGAGCGAGGTGCGCGCGCTTACCAACATCACGGGCAACGGCATTGCTACGGTGTTCGTGTCGTGGTGGGAAGGCGAGCTTGATCATGACACGATGCATGCCAATCTCAACAAGACCATCGATCCGTCGGATGTCGAAACGGCAATCACGACGGACTGATCCGCAGTAGATTGCAGCAATAAAAAAGCCGCCCGGTTTTGCCGGGCGGCTTTTCGTTGTTGCGTTGAGAGCGCTTAGTCGTTGCCGAGGACGCGTGACCACCAGCCGGCTTTACGGGGCTGGCTTTCGACCGCGGGGGCCGGTGCAGCGGCTGGAGCAGGTGCCGGCTCCGGGGCTGTAGCGACGGGCGCTGCCGCGGGCTGTGGCTCCGGAGATGTCGAACCGAAGTTGACCTTTTCGCGGACCGTCGAGCGGCGGCGGGCTGCGGCTTTGTCATCTTCCTGCGGTGCCGCGGCTTCCTGCACGGGGGTAGGTGCTGCGACGGGAGCAGGAGCGACCGGCGTCGGCTCGGGCACGGCTGGAGCGAACATTGGCACGGCGTTGTGACGGCTCTGTTCGGCCTCTGGCTGTGGCGCTGCATAGGACGTCACGGTGTCCGAAGCTGCGTACTGGTGCGGCTGTGCGTCGTCACGCGTGTCCTGACCTTCGAGATCGGCCACGGCATCGCTGGCTTCCGAGGTCTGCGTCGGTCCGAGTTCATCGGAGATCGATCCGGCCAGACCTTCGTCGTTACCACCACGCCGGCGGCGTCCGCCGCGACGGCCACGGCGACGCGGGCGACGCTCGCCATCGGCCGGCTGATCGGCGCGGGCCTCACGAGGCTGATCGTCGGCCTCGTCGTCTTCACCTTCGCTGTCGTCGCCAACGGTTTCGACGTTACCTTCGACCGTGCCTTCAGCGGCGTTCTGGAGATCGCCGCCCTCGCGACCGGGAGCGCCGCCTTCGCGTGCCTCACCGGAGCGACCACGACGGCGCCGACGGCGCTTGCGCTTGCGCCCATCGCTGTCTGCATCGCCGGTGGCGCTTTCACCCGAGGTATCGTCGTCGGTGAGACCTTCGGTCTCCTCGGTTTCGATCTCGGCTTCCGTCTCGAACAGATCTTCGTCGTCGAAAGGTTCTTCTTCCAGCGGCGGCGGGAAGGCTGCGACCTGCGCCGCGAGAAGTGCCTTGGCGGCTTCCAGCGTGTGGACCTGTTCGCCGCGGTCGATCACGAAGGACTGCTGACCGCTGACATTCGGATCGGCGATGACGGCGAGGGTCACCTTGAAGCTGTTTTCGAGATCGCGCAGATGGCCACGCTTGTGGTTCAGCACATAGAGCGCGACATCGGTGCGGGTGCGCACGATCAGGTTATGCGTGGCGCCCTTCATCAGGATTTCTTCGAGACCGCGCAGCAACTGCAGGGCCACCGACGACACCGAACGGACATGACCGCTGCCGCCGCAATGCGGGCAGATATCCGTGGAGCTTTCCAGCACGCTGGCGCGGATGCGCTGGCGCGACATTTCGAGCAGGCCGAAATGCGAGATGCGGCCGACCTGAATGCGCGCGCGATCCTGGCGCAGGCAGTCGCTCATCTTGCGTTCGACAGCGCGGTTATTGCGCTTCTCGTCCATGTCGATGAAGTCGATCACGATCAGACCGGCGAGATCGCGCAGGCGGAGCTGACGCGCCACTTCCTCGGCCGCTTCGAGATTGGTTTTCAGCGCGGTATCTTCGATGTGGTGCTCGCGGGTCGAACGGCCCGAGTTCACGTCGATCGAAACCAAGGCTTCGGTCTGGTTGATGACGATGTAGCCACCGGAGCGGAGCTGCACGGTCGGCGAGAACATCGCGTCCAACTGGCTCTCGACGCCCATGCGCGAGAATAGCGGCTGGCCGTCGCGATACTGTTTCACCGCGCGCACATTGCTCGGCATCAACATGTGCATGAAGTCGCGCGCTTCCTGATAGCCGGCTTCGCCAGCGACCTGAATTTCGTCGATTTCCTTGTTGTAGAGGTCGCGCAGCGAACGCTTGATCAGCGAGCCTTCCTCATAGACGAGGGTTGGGGCCTGCGACTTCAGCGTCATGTCGCGGACGGTTTCCCACATCCGGATCAGGTATTCGAAATCGCGCTTGATTTCCGGCTTGGTGCGCGAGGCACCGGCGGTGCGCAGGATGATCCCCATGCCTTCCGGCACGTCGAGGTCCGACACCACTTCCTTGAGACGCGAACGATCCTGTGCCGAGGTGATCTTGCGCGAGATGCCGCCGCCACGGGCAGTGTTCGGCATCAGCACGGCGTAGCGGCCGGCGAGCGACAGGTAGGTGGTCAGCGCAGCGCCCTTGTTGCCGCGCTCTTCCTTGACGACCTGCACCAGCATGACCTGGCGACGCTTGATGACTTCCTGGATCTTGTACTGGCGACGCGGACGGAAGGCGCGCTCGGGGACTTCCTCGAGAACGTCGTCACCGCCGACGGATTCGACCTGATCCTCTTCGGCTTCTTCCTCGCCGTCGTCTTCGTCTTCCTCGTCGTCGTGTTCGTCGCTGTCAGCGGCAGCGGTGTGCTCACTCTCGGCACGCTCTTCGTGGTGAACGTCCTCGGCATGCGCCGCGTTCTCTTCGGCATGAGCGGCCTGAATCTGTTCGTCATGCGCGTGATCATCATGCGCTTCGGCGGCGACTGGCGCCGGCGTCTCCGTAACGGCTTCAACCGGGGCAGGCGAGAAGCCTGCCGAAACAGGCTGTTCGGTCACAGGCTCGGATGCAACGACCTCGGACACGACGACCTCGGGAGCCGCAGCTTCGGCAGCGACGCTCTCGGACGCGACCGGTGCGGCGGCATGATCGTGGTGATCATGGTCGTGCGCATGATCGCCTGCGGCGTGCTCATGCGCGTGGATGTGCTCGTGACCGTCATGGTCATGATGGTCGTGATCGGCAGCGTGGTGCCCGTCATCATGGGTATGGCTGTGGACCTCGAAGGCCGGATCGCGCGGCTGTTCGGCCTGCGACGGATCGATCGCTGTCGTATCGACGACATCGCTCTGCACCCGCTCGCCACGGTCGCGGCGACGGGAGTTGCGATGACGCGAGCGCTTACGGTTGGAGCGGTTTTCGGTCTCTTCCTCAGCTTCGCGATGGGCGCGTTCATCCGCCTCGATTAGCGCCTGACGGTCGGCGACCGGGATCTGGTAATAGTCCGGATGAATTTCGCTGAAAGCGAGAAAGCCGTGGCGGTTGCCACCGTATTCGATGAAGGCGGCCTGCAGCGACGGTTCGACGCGCGTGACCTTGGCGAGGTAGATATTGCCGCGGAGCTGCTTGCGCTGCGCAGTCTCGAAATCAAACTCTTCGACGCGATTGCCGCGAACCACGACGACCCGGGTCTCTTCCGGGTGGGTCGCATCGATCAACATTTTGTTTGGCATTTGGAAGCTCATGGAGGCGGACGGCATGCGTGGCGGCAAGCGCGTGTCGCGCAGCCGGGTGACGCAACGGTCCACCTGATTCGGGGGTGAGGGGAAGGCCGAAACACAGCCCTGAACGCCGTGCCGATCGCGAGGTCAGTGCGGGGCGACGCGCGAGGCTTGGGCCTCGCATCGGCATAGTTCCCACCTGGGTCTCGGTCGGCATCACAGTCTGGCGCATCAAGCGTCGGCCCGTCTGAACATCTTGGCGGCAAAGGCGCCGCCTTTTGCTGACGTCCGGCGCGCCGCAGAACGCGGTCACCGGCTGTCGCATACTCCGCCCGTAAGGCCGGAATAATCGGTCATGAAGTGTCTAAAGCCGCCCCGGGAGCGAGAAAGGACCTGGGACCGGACACCGCCTGGGCTAAGACCGCCTCTCTGGGCAACCGCGCGCTGCGCTGGTTGTAGAGAGGAGGCCGGAAAACGCTGGATCCACCGATAGATGGTCGGGGGAACGAGCGTTGCACCGGGAGGCTGAACGCGACACAACCGGGAGTTAAACCGTCAGCTCTTCGTACATACGAGGAATGGGGGTCGCATGCAAGGGAAGCGTCACAAGGCTGCAACACTCAGGCTTATTCGATATGGCCGACTTAAGCTCCGGTTAACCCTGCAATCCTATTGGGTTAATGAGGGGCTGCTTCGGAGGCAGTGGATTCGTTGACGAGCCGCGCAAACCACATCGTCAGGCTGGCCACGGTGCTCTTCAGTGCCGGTTTTGGGCTGTTTTGGTGCCCGAACTCCGCCCAGGCCGCCGGCGAGACGCCACGCGCGGAAGTCGAGGGCGTTTTCCCGATCGCCTCCGACGTGCGGATCGCGGGCGACGAGAAACAGACCCGTTTCATTCTCGATCTCGACCGGAAGATCCCGCTGCGTGCCTTTGCGCTGGCTGACCCATATCGGGTGGTCATCGATCTTCCCCAGGTCAATTTCCATCTCGATCCCGGCGCCGGGACGGTCTCCCGCGGCCTGATCAAGGCGTTCCGCTACGGTCTGGTGATGCCGGGCGGGTCGCGCATGGTGTTTGACCTGACCGGACCAGCCAAGATCAAGAATTCCTACGCGCTCGATCCCGCTAACGGGCAGCCGGCGCGGATGGTGATCGAACTCGAATCGGTCGATCGCACCACATTCGTACAGGCGCTGGCGGTTGAGAATCGCCCGGATCTGCGACCGGCCGTCGGAACGACTGCTGCGGCATCTCCGGTTGCCACCAAGGTGGTCGCCAGCGCCGCGCCCGATGCCGCGCCGGACGCCCGTCCAGTCATCGTGATCGATCCCGGTCATGGCGGCATCGACAACGGCACCCAGGCTGGCGGCGAGAGCGAGAAGGGGATCGTGCTGGGTTTCGGTTTGGCCCTGCGTGACCGTCTGGAGAAGCTCGGCAAATACCGCATCGTGATGACCCGCGCCGACGATACGTTCATTCCCCTGGATGAACGGGTGAAGGTGGCGCGCAACCAGTCGGCCGCCTTGTTTGTCTCCATCCATGCCGACGCATTGCCGCGCGGCGAGGGCGATGCGCAGGGCGCTACTGTTTACACACTGTCCGACAAGGCCTCCGACGCGGAGGCGGAGCGGCTGGCAGACTCGGAAAACAAGGCGGACGCCATTGCCGGTGTCAATCTGACGGAAGAGCCAACCGACGTCGCCGACATCCTGATCGACTTGGCGCAGCGCGAAACCCGGACCTTCTCGAATCGCTTTGCTCGGCTGGTGGTGGGCGAGATGAAGACCACGGCGCGGATGCACAAGCATCCCCTGAAATCGGCAGGTTTCCGCGTGCTCAAGGCCCCGGACGTCCCCTCAGTGCTGATCGAACTGGGTTACGTGTCCAACAAGGACGATCTCCAGCAACTGATGTCCGAGAACTGGCGCTCCAAGACTGTCGGGGCAGTCGCCAAGGCGATCGACGGGTTCTTCTCCAAGCGGATGGTCTCTGCCGGCCCGGGAAACTGACGACCGGAACTGAAAATGACAAATCTTTCAGTACGAAAGCCTTGGTCTTCAGTATGAAAGCCCTAGTTTGGCCACAGCCGGCGCTCTATAAAAAATTCCGAGCGGCCGTCAGAATCGGTCAAGACTGACGGCCATTTCGGGTTGTCTCCTTAGCTGATTTTTGCCGCGGGACTTGTTGCTGACTTCGCGCCCATGGGGCCGCCGTATGCTATATTGCGGCACAGCGATTGAAACGGATCGTCGATAATGCGTCTGCTGGTACGGTTTCTGGGTTTCTTGTTCGCTGCAGGAACCGTGGTGTTCCTGGTGGGCGTCGCCGCCGCAGCCGGGCTGATCTGGCATTATTCCAAGGACTTACCAGACTATTCGCAGCTTCAGGATTATGAGCCGCCGGTCATGACGCGCGTCCATGCGGCAGACGGTGCACTGCTTGGCGAATACTCCAAGGAGCGCCGGCTCTATCTGCCGATTCAGGCCGTGCCGAAGCTGGTGATCAACGCGTTCCTCGCGGCCGAAGACAAGAATTTCTACGAGCATGGTGGCCTCGATTATTCGGGCATGGCGCGCGCGATGGTGCTTTACGCGCAGAACCTTGGCTCCAACCGCAGGCCGCAGGGCGCGTCGACGATCACGCAGCAGGTTGCGAAGAACTTCCTTCTGACCAACGAGGTCTCCTTCACCCGCAAGATCAAGGAAGCCTTGCTGGCGATGCGCATCGAGCGCACCTATTCGAAGGACAAGATCCTCGAACTGTATCTCAACGAAATCTATCTCGGCCTCGGTGCCTATGGCATCGCCGCCGCCTCGCTGGTCTATTTCGACAAGTCGGTGAACGAACTGACCGTCTCGGAAGCAGCGTATCTCGCAGCTTTGCCGAAGGCGCCGTCGTCGCTGCATCCGATCAAGAACCGCGACCGTGCCATCGAGCGCCGCAACTATGTGGTTGATCGTCTGCTGGAGAACGGCTGGATCAAGCAGGCCGATGCCGACAAGGCGCGCAAGGAGACGCTGACCGTCACCGGCCGCAACAGTTCGGGTCACATCTTTGCCGGCGAGTATTTTGCCGAGGAAGTGCGCCGCGACATCCTGGAACGCTACGGCGAAAAGAAGCTCTATGAAGGCGGTCTCTCGGTCCGCACCACACTGGATCCCAAGCTGCAGGTGATGGCGCGCAAGACCATGACCAACGGCCTGATCAATTTCGACGAGGTGCGTGGCTGGCGCGGGGCGACCAACAAGATCGATATTTCCGGTGACTGGGGCGTGAAGCTCGCCGAGGTCAAAGCGCTGTCCGACATCGCGCCGTGGAAGCTCGCGGTCGTGCTGGATGTCAGCGATCAGTCGGCGCGGATCGGCTTTCAGCCGGGCCGTGAACTCGGCGGTGCCGTGCTCAAGGATCGCCAGACCGGCATCCTCACGTTGGATGGCGTGCGCTGGGCCAAACCCGCCGCCGGCCCGACAAAGGGCAAAACACCGACGGCCGTGTCGCAGGTTTTGGCCGCGGGCGACGTCATCTATGTCGATCCGCTCACAAACAAGGACGGCTCGGTCGTCGAAGGCCAGTTCCGGCTGCGGCAGTATCCGGAAGTGTCCGGCGCCATGGTTGCGATGGATCCCTTGACCGGACGTGTGCTCGCCATGGTCGGCGGCTTCTCGTTCGACCAGAGCCAGTTCAATCGCGCCACGCAGGCCTATCGTCAGCCCGGCTCATCCTTCAAGCCGCTGGTCTATTCGGCAGCGATGGACAATGGCTACACGCCGTCCACCGTCGTGGTCGACGCGCCGATCGAGATCGATCAGGGGCAGGGCGCCGGGGTGTGGCGTCCGGAAAACTATTCGACCGGTAAGTATTACGGCCCGGTGACGCTGCGCAACGCGCTCATGCGCTCGCTGAACACGGTTACGGTACGTCTGGCGCAGGACGTCGGCATGCCGCTGATCGGCGAATATGCCAAGCGGTTCGGCGTCTATGATGAATTGCCGAATTATCTGTCCTATGCGCTCGGCGCCGGTGAAACGACCGTCATGCGGATGGTGACGGCCTATTCGATGTTCGCCAATGGCGGCCGCCGCGTGAAATCGACGCTGATCGACCGTATTCAGGACCGTTACGGGCATACGATCTTTAAGCACGACCAGCGCGAATGCCGCGGTTGCGACGCGCCCGAGGGCTGGAAAAACCAGGCCGAGCCGCAGCTGGTCGATCGCCGCGAGCAGGTACTCGACGCCATGACCGCTTACCAGATCACCTCGATGATGGAAGGCGTCGTGCAGGGCGGTACTGCGACCGTGCTCCGCGAAGTCGGTAAACCGATAGCCGGCAAGACCGGCACGACCAATGACGAGAAGGATGCCTGGTTCATCGGCTTCTCGCCTGACGTCGTCGTCGGTATCTATGTCGGTTACGACAAGCCCCGGAACCTCGGCAACAAGGCCACAGGCGGTGCGCTGGCTGCGCCAATCGCGAAGGACTTCATGAAGCTTGCGCTCGCCGACAAGCCGGCCGTGCCGTTCCGCGTGCCTGCCGGCATCAAGCTGATCCGCGTCGACGCCAAGTCGGGCATGCGCGCCGGACCGGGCGATGGCGGTCGCACCATCCTCGAGGCCTTCAAGCCGGGCACCGCGCCGCCGGACAACTACTCTGTGATCGGTGTCGCCGATGCGGACGGTCGTTCGCTCTCGGTGTCGCCGGAAACCGACCGCAGTTTCATGCGACCGGGAACGGGCGGCCTGTATTGAGGCCTGTCTGACCTACAGCAGATCCTTGCGGATTGCGCTTTGCCGCGCACGCCGCTACATCCCGATCACCATTCGTATTGCGGCTGATGCCGCCAGATCAGAGTTTCCATGCGCGCTGAAATCGAACGCCTCGTAGAAGAGATCAAGCAGTCAGTCGGGCTGCTGAGGAGGCATCTTTGACGTCGATGCATCCACGGCACGACTTGCAGAGCTGAACGCTCTCGCCGAAGACCCCAATCTCTGGAACGACCCGCAAAAGGCCCAAAGGCTGATGCAGGAGCGCACCTCGCTAGAGGATTCGCTTCAGGGCATCGGCAAGGTCATGCGCGAACTCGACGATAATATCGAAATGATCGAGCTCGGCGAGGCCGAGGGCGATCAGGGCGTGGTGACCGAAGCCGAGAATGCGCTCAAGGCGCTGAAGAAAGAGGTTGCGCGCCGCGAGCTGGAAGCGCTGCTCTCTGGCGAGGCCGATCGCTTCGACACCTATCTCGAAGTCCATGCCGGCGCCGGCGGCACCGAGAGCCAGGACTGGGCCTCGATGCTGCTGCGCATGTATACGCGCTGGGCTGAAAAGCACGGTTTCAAGATCGAGTATCTCGAAGAGACGCAGGGTGAAGAAGCCGGCATCAAATCGGCGACCATTCAGATCTCCGGTCACAATGCCTATGGCTGGCTGAAGACCGAGGGCGGCGTGCATCGTCTAGTGCGTATCTCGCCTTACGACTCCAATGCCCGTCGTCACACCTCGTTCTCGAGCGTCGCGATCTTCCCGGTCGTGGACGACAGCATCAAGATCGACATCAACGAGTCCGATGTGCGCGTCGATACGATGCGTTCAGGCGGCGCCGGCGGTCAGCACGTCAACAAGACGGAATCCGCCGTACGTCTGACGCATATTCCGAGTGGCGTGGCCGTGGTCTGTCAGGCCGGCCGTTCGCAGCACAAGAACAAGGCCCAGGCCTGGGACATGCTGCGCGCGCGACTCTACGAAATCGAGTTGAAGAAGCGCGAAGAGAAGGCCGCTGCCGATCAGGCTGCCAAGACCGATATCGGCTGGGGGCACCAGATCCGTTCTTATGTGCTGCAGCCCTATCAGATGGTGAAGGACCTGCGCACCGGCGTGCAGACGTCGGACACCTCAGGCGTGCTCGACGGCGATCTTGATGAGTTCATGGCGGCGACACTGGCGCAGCGTGCCTTCGGCACATCGCCAGGCGCAATCGACGACGTGGACTGAGCCATGCCCCATGTTGCGTTCATCGGTTTGGGACGCATGGGGCACGGCATGGCCGGCTGCTATCTCGAAGCCGGCTTCAGCGTTGCCGTCTGGAATCGCAGCAGGGCGAAAGCAGAAGATCTGATCGCACGTGGCGCACGCTGGGCAGCTTCACCGGCGGATGCAGCCGAAGGTGCCGATGCCATCGTCACGATGGTCGCCGATGACGAGGCTTCACAGACTGTGTGGCTCGGCATTGATGGTGCCGGGCGAACCGCGAAGGCGGGCGCGCTGGCGATCCAATGTTCGACAGTGTCGCACCAGCACGCGCTCGACCTTGCCAAGGCGCTGCAGGATCGCGGGCTGACCTACATCGATTGCCCTGTCACCGGTCTGCCGGATGCGGCTGCGTGCGGCAAACTCACGCTGCTGGTCGGTGCGGATACTGCGGACCTCGACAAGGCCCGGCCGTTCCTGGCGCCGATCGGATCGACGATCCGGCATTTCGGCCCCGTCGGATCGGGTACGGTTTACAAGCTGATCAACAACCTGATGGGCGCAATCCATATCGCTGGGCTCGCCGAAGGTCTGGCCATCGCAGAACATGCCGGGCTGGACATGAAGCTGGTGCTGGAGTCCATCGCGAGCGGCGTCGCGGCAAGCCCACAGGTGCTGCGACATGCGCCGCGGATGGTGGCCCGCGATTATTCAGGTGCATCCTTCACCGCTGCATTGCGCCATAAGGATGCGGCCTATGCTGTGAGATTGGCGGAGCAGCTTTTGCAGGCCAGGCCGCTGGTCGGCGCGGCGGCTGTTGAAGCCTATGAAAAGGCAAAGGCTTTCGCGCCCGACGATGACGAAGCCAAAATGATCGAGCTCATCTCGCAACCGAGAGACGGCTGAGCAAGCTAACCGCCCGCCAAAGTCTGCGGCGTCTTGAAACAGTCGCGTCGCTGCGTGGCCGCTTCCGTTCTTCCTTTCACCCGATATCATCCCCATGCCGGAACTCAATATCCGGCGCTGGCTTATCCTGACGCCGCATGTCGCGGTGTCACGAATTCAACGGGGTGTGGGGCATGAAGAAGATCATTCCAATTCTTGCTGTTGGCGTTGCATTGATGCTGGGCGGCTGCGGCCGCGATCCCGGACCAGCAGGTCCGAAGGGCGAAACCGGCGCGCAGGGGCCGGCCGGTCCGCAGGGTGCGCAAGGCGTTCAGGGCATTCCCGGCGCGCAGGGGCAGGCGGGTGCACAGGGACCTCAAGGTCCGCAGGGCACGCCCGGCGCCAAGGGTGACAAGGGCGATGCGGCACCAGTGAGCTTCCGCGCGGTGCAGGCAGATGGCGCGATTAGCTGCGAGGCGACGGAGACGCTGGTGTCCGTTGTCTGCCCGAGTGGCGGCGCACCGGATGGCACGAAGTGCACCACGACGCCAACCGTTGGTCTCTGTTTGAAGAAGTAATTGTGTGGCAGATTGAAATCGGCTGCTAGCAAACCGGCCCCTCGCTCGCAGGTGAGCGAGGGACCTTCAAACTTGCGGATGCGTGCTAGACCTTGCCGTCGCTGCGTCGTCCGTAACTCGGAGGCACCGAAATCACGAGATAGTATTCACACCGGCGCGCGGTCTTGTTCTCGAACCAGTGCTCGACATCGACTTCGAAATACAGCGAGTCACCCTCATCCAGAACGGTCTCGGTATCCTTGGTTCTCACGGTGACGCGTCCGTGCGTGGCAAGGACGTGTTTGGATGTGCCCTGCGGGTAGGCGGGCAATTTGCCGGTCGAGGTTTTCGGGGGCAGGTGATGCAGGACGACTTCCACTGCCATGCCGGCCATGACGGGCGACAGCAGGAAGCGCTCGAAGCCCGTCTTTGAATCGCGAAAGATCTGGCGTTGATCCTTGCGCACCACGGCGAAGGCGCGGCGCGGCGCGTCGTCGTCGCCCATCAGCGTCGAGAACGATGTTTCCAGAGCCAGCGCGATACGTCGCGCGACCCCGATCGTCGGGCTCTTCTCGCCGCGTTCGACTTTCGACAGCATCGCCCGACTGACACCGGACTGCTTGGAGAACTGCTCCAGGGTGAGGTTGGCCTGTTCACGCAATATGCGAACCCGATCGCCGAATGCGCGACTGACGGGGTCTTCACGAACGACCTTCCGCGTCGCCGGTTTCGCCATATCGGGTGCTGCTCCAATGTCATTCGCGGATGTAATCCGCCGATGATTCCATCTTAGGCGCCGTTGCCCGCCATGTCACATCCTGCTGCGGCAGATGACCGCGTGCGTCTTCTAAAGAATAAATAGCCGGGATGATCAGCTTGCCAAAATCTTCTATCGAAGATAGGTGTATCTTTAGAAGATGCTGGCGATCCGTTCGCCGGACAAGCAGACATATCAGGAGGAAGAATGCACCTTGTTACTTTCCTGCATGAGGGCCGGGCCACGGTTGGCATTGCGGATCAGGCGCTCACTCAGGTCTCGCCGCTGCCGCGCGACGTTGCCCCCGATATGATCGCGCTAATTGCCAATTTCGATAGCCTGAAGGGTACGCTTACCGCTTCAGCGGGCGCGCCCCTTCCTATCGCCAGCGTTGAGCTTCTTGCGCCAATCCCGCGCCCGGCACGCAACGTGTTTTGCGTTGGCAAGAACTACCATGAGCACGCGAAGGAATTCGCGGGCAGCGGTTTCGACTCCTCGGCAAAGGAAGTCGTGCCGGAAGCGCCAGTCATCTTCACGAAGCCGTCGAGCACGGTGATCGGTTCCGGCAAGTCGATTCCGAATTATCTCGATCCGACCGACAGCACCGACTACGAAGGCGAGCTGACGGTCGTCATCGGGCGTGGCGGCCGCGGCATCAAGAAGGAAGACGCGCTGGCGCATGTGTTCGGTTACACGATCATCAATGACGTCACGGCACGCACGCTGCAGCACAAGCATCGTCAGTGGTTCATCGGCAAGGGCATCGACGGTTTCTGCCCGATGGGTCCGGCGATCCTGACCGCTGACGAGATGCCCGACCCGACGAAAATGCGACTGACGACATCCGTCAACGGCGAAAAGCGCCAGGATGCGTCGGTGACCGATCTCATCTTCGACATTCCGACGCTGATCGAGACGCTCTCGGCAGGGATCACGCTGGAGCCGGGCGATCTGATCGCGACCGGAACGCCGGCTGGCGTCGGCCTCGGCTTCACGCCGCCGCGCTTCCTGAAGAAGGGCGACGTGGTTACGATCGAGGTCAGCGGCATCGGCAAACTCGAAAACCCGGTCGGCTGATTAAGCCTACACAGGTTGCGGTTTTGATGAAGAGGCGCGGGGCATCATCTGCCCCACGCTCAATTCTGCGAGCTTCAGCAACTTAGAGCTTTGAAAGAGCTCCAAGGCGCGCAGGCGCTGTCTCCCGAGATGGTGCGTCGTCCCCTGGATGCGACTGAAACCAATGCGTTGCTCAAAAACAAAACGGGAGACAAATATGAAACGTCGTGACTTCATTGCCGGCCTCGGGGGCTTGTCGACGCTCGCTTTGACCGGTCAGGGTGTACGCGCGCAGGAAGCCTGGCCGAGCCGCAACATCACCATGGTCGTGCCATTTCCGGCTGGCGGGCAGGCCGACATCGCCGCGCGTCCGGTCGCGAGCTATATGCAGAAGGTCCTCGGCAAGCCGGTCATCATCGACAACCGCAGCGGCGCTGGCGGCTCGCTCGGCAACGCGACCGTTGCCCGCGCCCAGCCTGACGGGCATACGCTGCTGATGACGCTGTCGTCGCTTGCGGTGCTGCCTGAGTCGGATCGCATCTACGATCGGCCGGTCGCCTATGAAGTCGATCAACTGCAGCCTGTTGCGCGCGTGCTCGCAGATCCGACCCTGTTCGCCGTGCCGGCCAGCGCGCCGTGGAAGACGATTCAGGAATTCGTCGCTGACGCCAAGGCGCGTCCCGGAGCGATATCGTACGGATCGTCGGGTCCGTTCGGTACGCTGCACGTTTCGATGGAGATGTTTGCGATCGCCGCCGGCATCAAGCTGCTCCACGTCCCTTATCGCGGCGCAACGCCTGCGATCAGCGATCTCCTGGGTGGCCAAATCCAGGCGCTCGCCTCGGCGCCGGGCACGCTCAAGCAACATGTGGATGCCGGGACATTGCGTGTTCTCGCAAACTTCGGCGGCGAACGCCTCGCTGCCTTCCCGAATCTGCCGACGTTCAAGGAACTGGGCTATCCCGATGTCGAATTCTACATCTGGGCCGGCCTGTTTGCGCCGAAGGGAATGCCCGCACCGGTCGTGACCAAGTTGCGTGAGACAATGAAGCAGGCGATGAGCGATCCGGAAGTCACGAAGACATTCGAGGCTGCCGGCAATATGCCCGCCTATCAGGACTCGGAAGAGTTCGCGGCATTTGTGGCCAAGGACAGCGCGCGTCTGGTTGCCGTCGCAAGGAAGATCGGCAAGGTCTAACTGCGGCTGCGCGTCCACTCCGACAGCCAAGCCGTGAAGCGGCCGTTGTCGCGGGTGCCGCCATGCCAGGCGGCAGTCACCTGACCGTCGCTTGCAACCATCAGCACCACGTCGAGACCCGCCGAACGGCGCAGGGTCTCGACGGCCTGCTGCGGCGTCTGTGCGATCGGGCCAGCGACGTTGAATGAGGTATTCACCGAGAGCTCAACGCCGATATGGCGACCGAGCGCCTTGAGATAGGCATAGGTTAGTGGATCGTCCTCGGCGCGGACGATCTGGATACGGCCGGTGCCATCGGCATGAATAACGGCCGGAATTCTCTCCCGTGCATGCGGCTTCGATTGCGCCGTCAGCACCATGTAATTGTAGGCGTTGTAGTTCGCGTCGGATGCGCCCTCCAGCAAATCGAAATACTCGTGCGCCGCGTCAAGCGTCGCCATCGGTGCCAACGGGCGGATCGCCTCGCGATATTTCACGCGTTCATTGAGCCGTTCCCGCGTACCGGCGTCGCAGGGATTGGCGAGGATCGAGCGATGTCCGAGCGCGCGTGGGCCGGTTTCCGCCGCGCCCTGATAGAGCGCGATGATGGCGTTCTGTCCGACCACGAAGGCCATCAGGTCGGCAATTGTATC
Source organism: Tardiphaga sp. 37S4 (assembly GCF_021044645.1). Lineage (NCBI taxonomy): Bacteria > Pseudomonadati > Pseudomonadota > Alphaproteobacteria > Hyphomicrobiales > Nitrobacteraceae > Tardiphaga > Tardiphaga sp. 37S4. The sequence continues at coordinate 2,244,205 of NZ_CP088008.1, forward strand.
GCAGCCCTCAGGCGTTGAGATATTGCCGATCGTCTGTGTCTTGATGTCATCGGCCTGCAGTGCCGCGGTGATGTCGCCCTGCGTCGGCGCATCACCGCAATAGAAAGCGTGCGTCATCGGGGCGCCGCGTGGCGCGCCGGCGAGATGCGCTAACATCCAGGCCGCGCCGATGGTCACGCCGGGGTCGCCGGGTGTCGGTGGAATCCACAGATGCAGTCGTTTTGCACGCCCCTGAGTCTGCTTGAACCAGTTCTCGTCGAAATGCTGTAGCAGCCGCATATTGCCGAGTGCGTTCAGCGCCACGCCACCGGTGAGCACCAGCCGATGCGCGCCGGTGGTGCGCAGCAGATGATCGACGACGTGCTTCATCGCGTCCTCGAACACAAGCTGCGTCGCTGCCGCTTTATCGAGACGGTCCTGCGTATCCGGCCGGTGCTGGATATCTTCGACGCGCAGCACGGCGTCCGGATTCCAGAGCTGATCTGGCTTGAGCGGCTCGCCGAGAATCTTGATCAATGCGGACTTATAAGGCGCCTCGAACGGGTCGCAATACCAGTTGCCCATGGCGCGGTTGAGTTGGATCTCACCATTCGCACCGAAATGCAGCACCTCGCGCAACCGTGCGTAATACGGATTGCTGGCGCGATCCATGTCGCCCCAGGCAGCAGCGCCCATATAGCGGCCTTCGCTCGACAGCCATGTCCAGCCGCCCTGTGTCGACGAGATGACGCTGTAGAACGCACCCAAGGAGTCGAAGACGCTGTTATTGCAATAGAGCCGCTGCATCTCGCCATGCTTGGCGACATATAGGGAGACCGAGCCCAGATCCCCTGTACCATCCAGCACGGCGATCGCGACCGGTTCGTCATCGGGGAAGGGCGATGCGGCAAAGGAGAACCAGGCGTGGTTGTCGTGATGGGGCACCATCAGCAGCGGGACACGCGCGGGCAGGCCGAATTGCTTGCGGAGCAGCTTCGGGGTCCGCGTCATCTGCTCGAGGCGCCGTGCGTCGAAGCTGACGGAGTTCTTGGTGCGCAGCAGCTTCAATCCGTCGGGAAGTTCTTCGACGATGCTTCGCACCAGCGTGCCGAGCAGATCGGGATAGTCCCAGGTCGTCATCCATGCATCGATATCGGCGACGTCACGGCCCATCGCTTGCAGCGTGACGCGCATCGCATCGAGTGCTGCGCGCGGATATTGCGTGGTGTGCTTGTCGCCCGAGAAGCGTTCTTCTTCGTTGTTGACGATGAGGCGCGGCCCGTGAGCCCGCGTGACTTCGACCAGCGCTACGCCGGAATTGTGCGTGCCGGGCAGTCCGAGGCCGGCGAGCAGAACCGTTTCGCCGCGCGCCAGCTTGGCGCGGAGCTCCGAGATGCGACGGACCGTAAAGTGGGAGTCGTTGGCATGAAATCCTGCCAGCGTCATCGCCCAGGTCGCGACCCGACGTGTGGCGCGGAAACAGAACCGGCCGAGGCGGGGGAAACGGGGACCAATGCGTCGGGGGGATTTCAACGGGGTGCCTCGGATTGACGGAGACCCGCTTCAATCACATCAGGGGCAGGGCAACAATGCCCCGCATGCTGCAATTAGCCTGCGTTGAGGCGCACGCCGGCGCGGAGAAATTTCTGCGGGTCGACGGCCTCGCCGTCAATCCGGGTTTCATAGTGCAGATGCGGACCGGTGGAGCGGCCGGTCGAGCCCACTTGGCCGATCATCTGGCCGATCTTGATGATATCGCCGACCTTGACGTTGATCACGGACATATGGCCGTAGCGGGTCGACAATCCGTTGCCATGGTCGATCTCGACCATGCGGCCGTAGCCGCCGGCATAGGCCGCGGAAACGACACGGCCATTGGCCGTGGCGCGGATCGGGTCGCCCGTGGCGCCGCGGAAATCGAGGCCCGTATGCATTGCGGGGCGGCCGAGGAACGGGTCGCTGCGGACGCCGAAGCCTGAGGTGAATTCGACTTCGCCGACGACCGGCTTGCGATAGGGCACCAGCGCCATCGTCCGGTTGAGCTTGTCCATCTGCGCGCGGGTCACGTGGATGCGGTAGAGCTGGCGTTCGAACGGATCCGCGCTCGATGACAATTTGACCGGCACAAACGGGCCGCCCATGGGCGCGCGCGGTGTGGCGGATTCGAGTTTCGCCATATTCAGCCCGAGGTCCGAAATCGCGCCACGCATGCGGCGAACCTTGGAGTCCATGGATTCTTCAGCCGCGGCGAGTGTCGCGATCTGGCGGCTCTCGACCTGATCGAGCGAAGCCTGCAAGCGACCGATCACATTGTCGACGCCGCCGAGTTTGGCGAACTGGTTGGGTTGCTGGGCGGTGAGCGCGGGGGTGCGGGACTCAAGCCGCGCTTCGCGGTCCGGCGGCGCCACGAAGGTCACCGTGTCGCTGATCGGCGAAGGCTTGGGGATCGATGTCGTCGGCTCGATCGCGGCTCCACGGGCCGGCGGCTTGCCAATCGAACCTGTAATCGACAGATCGGGCATGGCGCCGAGCGCCGTGGCGCGCGATTCCAGCGTGGTCTGCCGGCGCATGACCTGATCGAGCTTCTGGTCGAACTGTTCCTGGTCCAGCATCTGGCGGCTGGTGGTGCGGTCGATCTTGGCGCGGAGTTCTGCGATGCGATCTTCGTAGGCATATTGCATGTCCGCCTGGCGCGCGATGAGCTTGGTCAGCACGTCGTCGCGAAAGGCAAAGTAAGTGGCTGTGGCCGCAGACCATGCTCCCAGCACGGTCACCGTGCCGACGACGATCCAGAACACCACAGGTCCGATGCGAACCTGCTTGCCGCGATGGGCGATCGTGTAATCGCTTTGACTGGCTTTGGAGGCGGGCACCTTGACCGGCCCGACGCGGCGCGCCTGTGGCCGTCCATGGTCGTGTGCGTGGTGTTGAGGGTACTCGGCATATTGGGTAGGGCGGTTCGACATCAGCACTCCTGATGCCAGCCGGAGACTCGTCGGCTGGCTCAACGGAGGCGATTTGAGCCCTTTATGGTTAATTTTGAGCAAATGACATTGATCAAATCCGCCGTGCCTCTTCGAGCACCGCGTCTGCGTGTCCGTCCACTTTGACGCTGTGCCAGATCTTCGCGACGTTGGCTTTTGCATCGATCAAAACCGTGGTGCGAAGAACGCCTTCAAAGGTTTTGCCGTACATCGATTTCTCGCCCCAGGCGCCATAGGCTTTTAGCATCGATTGCGTCGCATCCGACAGCAGCGGAACTCCCAGCGCGAACTTGTCGCGGAACGACTCCTGAGCCTTTAGCGGGTCGGCCGAGACGCCAAGCACGGCGGCGTTAGTTGCCTGAAAATCGGCGGACAGGCGGGTGAAGTCGATGGCTTCCTTGGTGCAGCCCGGAGTGCTGGCGCGGGGGTAGAAGAAGATCACGAGCTTCTGGCCGGCATAGTCCGACAGTGAGACCGTGGCGCCGCCGTCGCGAGGCAACTGGAAGGCCGGAGCCTTGGCGCCCTCGGCTGCAACACTAGGCGCCGGTGCGATTTTTTCGCTAGTTGTTTTCGGTGCCTCCACGGAGGGCGGCGCAGGCTTCGTAACTGCTTTGGGCGACGCCTTCGCGGCGATCGTCTTAGTCGCTGGAGCCTTTTTGGCGACAGGAGCCTTCGCGACTTTGGCGGCTGGCTTGGCTAGCGCCTTGGACACGGCTTTCGCCACAGGCTTGGCTTGCTTGGCGGCAGCCTTTTTGGCTGGGGACTTTGTCGCAACCTTGGCAGGCTTCTTCGCCTTCGAGGGAGAAGCAGTCTTGGCCGTTTTCTTGGCGGCGGCCTTGGCGGGTTTCTTGCTGGCTTTCTTGGCCATGGATGTTCCTTTCTTCGCGTTCAGCGGTTCAATTGCGCGGCGCGCCCGACGAGGCGCTTGGCCGCAGTTTCCAGCGTCAATCCGGCTTTCGCGCCCGATGCGTTTTCTGCCACTGTACAGATGGCCCGTTTCGAGGGATTCTTGCGCGATTTCTTGGACATACGCCTTCCTTTCGTCGCTTTCAGCGGCTCAGTGTGATGACATTGCAAAGCACCGGCGATCGGGAGGCGGCACGTTGCGGTGCAAATGCGCTGGCCCAAATATGCTGGTCTCGGAGTATGGTTACAAAGGATTCGACGCAACACACGTTCCGTGCGCCATAGGGGCGCCGCAACGACCGCACGACGAGTTATAATTCAAACCGAGGATTGGCAGCGATGCCGGCAGAAAAGCGCTCGTCGGTTGTCGATGCGCGAAGGGCCGGTGACGATCATTCTCATAGTCAGCGCCAGCACCGAGAGGCAATGGCCAGAAATAAGCCGCCACAAGCGTATCGATCGCGCGCCGATGACGAGTCCTTGCAATGGGATGATGCCGATTGGGATCATCAACATGACGAGGCCGGGCATCACCGTGCACGCCGCTTGCTGTCCAAGAAAGATAGTGGCTGGCATCGTTTCGGCGATCGGCTCATTGCGGTTCGCGATTGGCTGTCCGGCGGTCGATGGGTTAAGCGGATCGCGGCTGTTCTCGGCATCCTTCTGATTATTTTTGGCGTTTGCTTTGGCGCCTTGTGGGTTCGGCTGGGCGCAGGCCCGATCAATTTCGACATGGCCACACCGTGGTTGGTCGAGGCGATCCAGGACAATATCGGGCAGGGTAATACGGTCGAAGTTGGTGGCACGCAGATCGAACGCGCCGGGCGGGTCCGGATGGCTGTGCGTATCCGCGACATCGTCGTCCGCGATCGTGATCACGCCGTCGTGGCCAGTGCTCCGAAGGCCGAAGTCCGACTCTCCGCTGCTGCCATGATGATGGGCCGCTTGCGCGCCGAAAGCCTCAACCTGGTCGATGTCGTGCTGGCTGTGCGCATTACGCCGGATGGGCAGGTGACCGTGTCGACCGGCGAGAATGCTCGCCCGATTGCGACGGGCGTCGCATCGCCGCGCACACCCGGGTCGTGGCTCGGTCCGGGTCGACAACCGGAACTCACTTTCCCGCGGCAGCCGCAGCCGCCGGTGGTCCAGATTCCGCAGCCCCCTGCTGACAAGCGCGAGGCATCCACCGGCTTGCTTGCGGGCCTCGATTGGCTCGACAGCCTGACTCTGTCGGGCCTCGACGGACAGAACCTCAACGAGATCGGCCTGAAGAACGGCAAGCTGGTGGTTGATGACCAGCAGCGCGGCAATACGTGGGACTTCAACAATATCAGCCTGACCCTGCGCCGACCGAGCGGCGGCGGCGTCATGATGACAGTGGGCGAAGGCGGCAAGGCCCCATGGACACTCGGCGTCACAGTCGGTGCGCCAGCCAATGGCGTGCGTGCGGTCAGTCTGCGGGCCGACAAGGTCTCGACCCGGAATATCCTGCTTGCACTGCGCATGAAGGATCTGACTTACAGCGCCGATCTGCCGCTGACCGGTGAGTTGAGGGGCGAAATCGGGCGCGACGGCCTCCCGACCTATTTCCGCGGCAAGCTCACTGCAGGCGCCGGCAACATCATCGATAATGACACGCCGGATTATCCGATGCCGATTGATCAGGCGGAGCTGAGCGTCGAGTGGGATGCCGGCCGCCGTGTGCTGCTGGCGCCGTTCAAGTTCGTGTCCGGTGAGAACCGCGTCACTTCGCTTGCCCATGTCGAGCCACCCAATGGCGCGACCGACTCGTGGCAGGCAGGGATCAGCGGCGGCACCATCGTATTGGGTGGAGGTCCGGGTGAAGCGCCGCTGATCTTCAACAGCATCGACATTGGCTTGCGTTTCGATTCCGACAACCGTCGGGTTTTGCTGACGCGGGCGAATATCAGCAACGGCGAGATCGGCGTCGCCGGCACAGGCAGTATTGACTACGCCGGCGAGCCGCGCATGACCCTCGGCTTTGCGGGAACGCCGATGTCCGCCTCGGCGCTCAAGCGCATGTGGCCGATCCTGATTGTGCCGGAAGTGCGCGAATGGGTTACCGAACGCATCGAGGGCGGGCAGCTTCAGAGCATCGAGATCGGGGTCAATTCGCCGACCAAGAACCTGACACGGCGTGGGCCGCCAATCCCCGATGAGGGGCTGTCGGTGAAGATCCTCGCCAATGGGGTGGCGCTACGTCCGGTGGATGGCATGCCGGTGATCCGCGACGGCGATCTGCGCGCGCGCGTCACGGGACGGACCGCGACCGTGACCATCGGTCAGGCGAACTCCGAGACCGCGGGCGGACGGAAGCTCAATCTCAGCGATATCGTGTTCGAAGTTCCGGACATGGCGCCGAAGCCATCGCCAGCTCGCGTGCGTTTCAAACTGGAGGGACCGGTGGCGGCCGTGGCCGATGTTCTCAACTCCAACCGTCTGAGCGAAGTCACCGGCAACATGCTCGACCCGGCGACCACCAAGGGCAATGTGACCGCGCAGGTCGCCATGGGCATGCCTATCCAGCACGAACTGACCAAGGCCGATACGACCTACAACATCACCGCGGATCTGACGGCATTTTCCGCCGACAAGCTGGTGATGAACCAGAAGCTCGAAGCCAATTCGCTGAAGGTCACAGCGAACAATCAGGGCTATCAGGTCAAGGGTGACGTCAAGATCAACGGGCAGGCGGCATCGCTCGACTATCGCAAGCCGACCGATGGCGATGCCGATGTGCGTCTCAACGCGACGCTCGACGATGCAAGCCGCGCGCGGCTCGGTGTGGACCTCGGACCGGCGGTGGTCGGCAATCTCCCGATCAAGGTTGTCGGCAAGATTGGCTCCGGGGACCGTGACAGCAAGCTCGGGGTCGACGCCGATCTGACGCCGTTGAAGCTCGACAATATCCTACCGGGCTGGATGAAGCTGCCCGGCAAGAGCGCTCGTGCGGTCTTCAACGTCGTGAAGAAGGGCGACACAACCCGTCTGGAAGATATCGTCGTCGATGGCGGTGGGGCTTCGATCAAGGGCTCCGTCGAAGTCGATCAGAACGGTGACCTCGTCGGTGTGAACTTCCCGACTTATTCGCCGTCCGAAGGCGACAAGACGTCGTTGAAGGCAGACCGTGGTCCGGATGGCGTATTGAAAGTCACGATGCGTGGCGACGTGTTCGACGGCCGCGGCTTCCTGAAATCGGCGATTTCAGGCAAGGATGGGGATCCCAAGAGCAAAACCAAATCGGTCGACTTCGATATTGACGTGAAGCTCGGCGCTGTTGCCGGTTACTACGGCGAGGCGGTTCGCAGCGTCGATGCCAAGATTTCGCGGCGCAACGGTACGATCCAGAAATTCTCCCTGAGCGGAAAGCTCGGACGCGACACACCGCTGACGGGCGACATGCGCGGACGCTCCCAGGGCGCCGGCCGTGATGTCATCTATATCGAGACCAACGATGCCGGCGCCTTCCTGCGCGCGACCGACACCTATTCCAAGATGTCGGGGGGCCAGCTCGCACTGGCAATGGATCCGCCATCGTCGGACGCCCGCGCCAAGGAAGGCCTGATCAACATCCGCGACTTCAACGTCAAGGGCGAGGCGCAACTGGCCAGCGTCGCCGGAGGCGGGCAGAACGCGGCGCAGAGCAGCGTCGCGTTCTCGCGGTTGCGTGCCGAGTTTACGCGGCAGAACGGCCAGTTGACCATTCGGGACGGCGTCGTCAAAGGCCCGACCGTCGGTGCGACCATCGAAGGCAGCATCGATTACCCGCTCAACCAGGTTCGGATGAGCGGCACCTTTGTGCCGATGTATGGGCTGAACAACATGTTCGGCCAGATTCCGATTGTCGGACTGTTTCTCGGCGGCGGCAGCAATGAAGGCCTGATCGGCGTCACTTACGAAGTCGTCGGTACGCCCGGTGCGCCGGTGCTGCGCGTCAATCCGATCTCGGCCATGGCACCGGGCGTGTTCCGCAAGATCTTCGAATTCGGCACCGGCAAGCAGAACAATTCGGTCGAATTCCCGAACCAGAACAACAACAGCAACTAACGACGTCTGTGGCTCAAGCGCAGCGCTCGCCGCATTGTGCGGGGCTTAGCTTGACGCGAGTTCGGATGCGAATCTCTGTATCAGCTTCTGGATGATGGCTGCCGTTTCGGGACGCCGTGTCAGGCAGCGCGACGTCGGACCGGCAACCACGAGCGACAACCGGCGATGTTGCACCGGCAAGGGCACGGCGACGCCCGCGAGGTCGGCGATATATTCCGATGAACTTTGCTGATAACCGCGCTCGGCCGCCTCTCTGAGTTCGTCCTCGATCGCCTCTGCCGTTGTCGGTGTCGTGTGGGAGAAGGCTTCGAACTTGATCTTGCGATAGATCGCCTTGCGTTCCTCGGGCGAATGCTGCTCGAGAATGGCGCGGCCCACCGAACTTGCATGGACCGGAACGCGGTCGCCTATCTGCGCGAAGTAGCGCACCGAATGCGTGGACTCGACGACATCCAGGAAGATTGCTGACGTTCCGGCGAGGGCGGCGACGCCGGTCGTTTCGCCGGTCTGGTCGGCGATTTCGGTCACCAGCGCATGGGCCGCGTCCGGGAGCGGCTCGGCATCTGCGACAGCGCGGGCAAGCATTAACCAGCGGGGGCTGGGATAGTAGCCGTTGCGCGCACGGGGCTCATAGAGCCAGCCCTTGTCGGCGATGGTGCCGACGAGATTGAACGTGCTGGAGCGCGGCCAGCCGAGGTCATCCGAAATTTCGGCCAGCGTCGCGGGGCGTTTGCGCCGGGCGAAATATTCCATCAGTTCCAGGACGTTGGCAGCTTGTCTGACCAGCATTGGAATTCTCATTCTTCCTTGTTGGCACGTCACGCGTCGCGACACGCTTGCGATTCTGCGCGCTCTGTTTGGCCCCTGTATCGCTGAAACGTCCTTGAAGCCATCCAGATCGGCGGCGGTGGTCTTGACTTACAATTCACGTATAGGTCTTATAAATTCATAAACAAGAATTATTCACGTGATTGCCGGGCTGGCGCCTTGCCAGGGGGGAATCACGGAATTTGTCAGGGGAGGACTAGATGACCATTCGCAATACTGTTGCCGTGTCAGCCGTGGCGCTGTCGCTCGGATTGCTGTCCGCGCAGATGGCGTCGGCACAGACGCCAGTGAAGCTGGGCGTCCTCGCCGACATGTCCGGCATTTTCTCTGATATCGGCGGCATGGGTTCGTTCGACGCCACCAAGATGGCTATCGAGGATTTCAACAAGCTTCCGGGCGCCGACAAGTTCAAGGTCGAGGTGATCCAGGGCGATCCGCAGAACAAGCCGGACATCGCGCGCAACATCGCGCGCAAGTGGTACGAGACCGAAGGCGTCGACGTCCTCGTCGACATTCCGACCAGCGCCACCTCGCTGGCTGTCGCGCCGCTCACGGCGGAGCTCAACAAGGTCGCGCTGTTCACGGCATCAGGCACGTCGGACCTGACGGGCAAGGCCTGCACGCCGAACTCGGTGCATTGGACCTATGACACCTGGGCACTGGCGCACGGGACGGCCGACGCCATGACCAAGGCCGGCGGCAAGAGCTGGTTCTTCCTTACTGTCGACTTCGCGCTGGGCGCTTCGCTAGAGCGTGATGCTACAGCCGTCATCAATGTCAATGGTGGCAAGGTGCTCGGCAGTATCAAGCACCCGACTGATTCGAACGATTTCGCGTCCTATCTGCTGCAGGCGCAGGCCTCCAAGGCCGAGGTAATCGCACTGGCGAATGCCGGCGGCGATACCATCAAGGCGATCAAGCAGGCGTCTGAATTCGGTATCGTGCAGGCGGGCCAGAAGCTCGCCGGCATGCTGATGTTCATTTCGGATATCCACTCTCTCGGTCTCAACACGGCGCAGGGCCTGCAGCTCACTGAGGGCTTCTACTGGGATCTGAACGAGCAGACCCGCACCTTTGGCGAGCGGTTCGCCAAGCGCAACAACGGTCGCTATCCCAGTATGAACCAGGCCGGCGCCTATTCGGCGTCGCTCACCTATCTGAAGGCGGTCGCCAAGGTTGGCTCGCCGAAGGATGGCGCGGCGGTCGTCAAGGCGATCCGCGAGATGGGTACGTTCGACGATCCGTTGTTCGGCAAGACCACGCTGCGTGAAGACGGCCGCGTGCTGCACGACATGTATCTGCTCCAGGTCAAGAAGCCCGCTGAGTCGAAGAAGCCGTACGATTATTACAATGTTTTGGCGACGATCCCGGCCGACACGGCCTTCCGTCCGATCAAGGACGGCGGTTGCCCGCTGATCAAGTAACGGCTGCAGCAACGAACGATGAGAACGCGCAGATGTCGGTGACCCCGCGCTGCGCGTTTTTCTTTTTCTGAACCGCGATATCAAAACCATCACAAGGACAACAGAATGCGTCTCGCCAATAAACTCGCCGCCGTCACCGCTGCAGCATCGGGCATGGGACGCGCCGGCGTCGAACTGTTCCTCAAGGAAGGCGCCAAGGTCGCCGCCATTGACGTCAATGCGGACGCGCTCGCGCAGCTCAAATCCGACATGAAGAAGCTGGGTTATGAGCTCACCACCATCCAGGCCGATCTGTCGAAAACCGAACAGATGAAGAGTTCAATCAACGAGGCGGCTGCCGCACTTGGCGGTATCGATATCCTCTGGGCTCATGCCGGCACGCCGGGTCCGGCCGGCGTCGAGAATCTCGACCTCACGGCCTATGAATTTGCGATGGCGCTCAACGTCACCTCGGCGACGCTGGCGGCCGGCGAAGTGATCAAGCACATGCGCAAGCGCGGCGGCGGCTCGGTGATCTTCACCTCGTCGGTGTCGGGCATTGTCGGCTCCATGATGAGCCCGATCTATTCGGCTGCTAAGTTCGCTGTGGTCGGCCTCACCAAGTCGCTGGCACAGGCATTCGCTCCCGATCAGGTCCGCGTAAACGTGATCTGCCCGGGTCTTGCGGATACGCCGATGAAGCTCGGTTTCACCGGCCGCTCGGGCGTCGCAGCGGAAGCTGCGGCCAACGAGGCCAAGCTTTTGGCGGCGGTGCCCATGGGCCGTCTCTGCAAGGCCGAGGATGTAGCGCATGCCGCGCTGTGGCTCGGTTCGGACGATGCCTCCTTTATCACGGGCGTTGCCCTGCCGGTGGACGGCGGCTTCACCGCGCGTTGATCGGCAGTTACTCCTAAAATAGCGAAGGGCGCAGTCATTGCTGACCGCGCCCTTCGTGCTTGAGGGATATCTGCGTCAGGCGGCGCGAACGCCGGCGAGGAAGGTTTTGACTTCGCCGGACAGTTGCTCGGCCTGTTTCGACAGGCCGGTTGCCGCACTCAGCACCATGCCCGCAGCGTTGCCGGTCTCGTGCGCTGCCGAGCTGACACCGCCGATATTGGTGGTGACGTTCTGGGTCGCCTGCGCTGTCTGCGTCACGTTGCGAGCAATTTCGGCAGTCGCCGCGCCTTGCTCCTCAATGGCCGAGCCGATCGTCGTGGCGATGGCGCTGACTTCCTCGATGGTGGCCGTGATGCCCTGGATGGCATCGACGGCTTCCTTGGTCGCGCTCTGGATTTGCGCGATGCGCGTGCTGATCTCCTTGGTGGCATCGGCGGTCTGCCCGGCGAGGCTCTTCACTTCGGTGGCGACCACCGCGAAGCCGCGGCCGGCATCGCCAGCGCGCGCAGCTTCGATGGTGGCGTTCAGAGCGAGGAGGTTGGTCTGGGCAGCGATGGTTTGGATCAGCTCGACGACATGTTCGATCTGCTGTGCGCCATCCGCCAGCGCCCGCACGATGGTATCGGTGCGGCGTGCACTATCCACCGCGTGCGACGTGATCTTGGCGGACTGGGCCATCTGACGTGCGATCTCGGTGATCGACGAGGATAGCTCCTCGGCGGCAGATGCGACCGTCTGCACGCGCGTGCTGGCTTCGGTCGCAGCCGAGCTGACCATCGTGGCCTGCTGGTTGGTCCGATCGGCCGTGCCCGTCATGGATTGCGCGGTGGCTTCGAGCTCGGTCGAACCCGACGCCATCAGTCCGACCAGCTGGCCGACGGATGCGTCGAAGCGATTGGCGAGAGCGATGAGCGCATCGCGCTTTTCGGCTTCGCTGAGGCTTTTCATTTTTGTCTGCTCGGCCTCGAGGGAGCGCGCCGTCAGCGATGTCTGGCGCAGCATCTCCAGCGTTTCCGCCATGCGGCCGATTTCGTCGCCGCGATCAGTCTCCTCAACCTTGGCGTCGAGCGCGCCATTGGCGATGTCATGCATGCGTGACTGCAACCGGCGCAGTGCGCCCAGAATGTCGCTGGAAATCAGCCAGGACAGCAGCGCCATAAGTGCGAGCACGCCGGCACCAATAGAGCCGAGCCGCATCAGCAGGGCGTTCATGTCGGCATCGAGGTCGTCCACATAGACGCCAATGCTAATGACGACGTTCCACGGCGCGAATTTACGGGCGAACACGACTTTCGGTCGGGGCTCATCCTGTCCAGGACGTGGATACAGATAGGTCGCGGTCGCACCTTCAGGCTTGCTGTTGGCGGCGGCGATGACGGCGGAGGCGATCAGGACGCCATTGGAATCCTTGCCGTTGGTGATGGTGCCTTCGAGCTTCGGCAGCGTGCCGTGGACCATCACGGTGGAGTCGGCGCGATAGGCGAGCACGTAGCCCTGTCCCTTGTCGAACAACATGCGCCGGCTGCGCAGGCGAAGCTGATCTTCAGCTTCCGGCAGCTTCATCTTGCCCGCTTCAACTTCGTCCTGGAGCGATTGCGCGAGGCCAGTGACGAGATCGACGGCGGTGCGGAGCTGCAAAATCCGATCCTCCATCATCCGCTTCTGACTAAGCGAAGCGGCGACCGCGATGACGGCGCAGACCGCAATGGCAGAGACCGCGACCATGCTGACGAGCTTGGTGCGGATCGTGAAGTTACTGAGCAGACTCATCTGGACCTCGGCGTGAGAGTGACCAGACAATAATACCGTCAACCTGCTTACCAATGGTAAATCACGGGTTGCAATGCGTCCCTTTCAGCATGTGCCGCTTCGTCAGGCGCAGTCATTGCTGACCGCGCCTTTCATACAAGGATGTAGCTGTATTTTAGGCAGCCCGCACGCCGGCGAGGAACGTCGTGACTTCGCCGGACAATTGCTCGGCTTGTTTCGATAGGCCGGAAGCGGCGTTGAGCACCATGCCGGCAGCGTCGCCGGTCTCATGCGCGGCAGCGCTGACGCCGCCAATATTGGTAGTGACGTCCTGCGTAGCCTGCGCGGTCTGGGTGACGTTGCGGGCGATCTCCGCGGTCGCTGCGCCTTGTTCTTCGATGGCCGATCCGATCGTGGTGGCGATGGCGCTGACTTCCTCGATGGTGGCGGTGATGCCCTGGATCGCGTCGACAGCTTCCTTGGTTGCACTCTGGATCTGCGCGATGCGGGTGCTGATTTCCTTGGTGGCGTCGGCGGTCTGACCGGCGAGGCTCTTTACTTCGGTCGCCACGACGGCGAAGCCGCGGCCTGCATCGCCTGCACGGGCTGCTTCGATCGTTGCGTTCAGCGCCAGTAGGTTGGTCTGGCCGGCGATGGTGGAGATCAATTCGACGACATGCTCGATCTGCTGAGCACCGTCGGCGAGGGCACGCACGATGGTGTCGGTGCGGCGGGCGCTGTCGACGGCGTGGGTGGTGATCTTGGCCGACTGCGCCATCTGACGCGCGATCTCGGCGATTGACGATGACAGTTCCTCGGCGGCGGCGGCGACCGTCTGCACGCGGGTGCTGGCTTGCAAGGCGGCAGTGTTGACGATGCCGGCCTGGTCATTGGTGCGGGCGGCGGTGCCGCTCATCGACTGCGCGGTGGCTTCGAGTTCGGTGGAACCGGACGCCATCAGGCCGACCAACTGACCGACGGAGGAGTCGAAACGATCGGCGAGGGCGATCAGCGCGTCGCGCTTCTCGGCTTCACTCATCTGCTTCAACTTGGCCTGCTCGGCTTCGAGGGAGCGGGCGGTCAGCGAGGTCTGGCGGAGCATTTCCAGCGTTTCGGCCATGCGGCCGATTTCGTCGCCGCGGTCGGTTTCGCCGACGTTCTCGTCGAGTGCGCCATTGGCGATGGCGTGCATGCGTGCTTGCAGGCGGCGGAGCGCGCCGAGGATATCGCTGGCCATCAGAAAGGACAGCAGTGCCATCACAGCGAGGACGCCGGCGCCGAGCGAGCCGAGGCGGACGAGGAGAGCATTAACGTCGGCGTCGAGGTCGTCGATATAAAGGCCGGTGCTGAAGGTGATATCCCATGGGGCATAGTAACGAGCAAAGACCATTTTGGCGGTCGGCTCGGTCTGGCCGGGACGCGGATAGAGATAGTAAGTGCTGCCGCCATTGGCGGTCTGGCGTGCGGCGTCGATGATTGCTCTGGAAATCAGGATGCCATTGGAATCCTTGGCGCCCGTATTCTTGTCTTCCAGCTTCGGGTTGCCGGCATTCACCAGGAGAACGCCATCAGGTTTGTAGGCGACGAGATAGCCTTGCTTGTTGCCGAAGGTCATGTTGCGAGCCAGTTGGCGATAGCGCATCTGGGCGTCAGCCAAGGTGATCTTTCCGGCCGCAATTTCTTCCTGCATGCTGTCGGCCATGCCGACCATCAGGTCGACCGCGGTATGGAGCTGTTCCATCCGATCCTGCTGCATGCGCTTCTGGCTCAGCGAAGCGGCCACCGCGATGATAGCGCAAATAGACGCAGCAGAAACCAGCACCATGCTGGTGAGCTTGGTGCGAATGGTGAAACGGCTAAGCAAACTCATGTCGACCTCTAATCGGAGCACTACTGGCAAAGAGATACCAGCGAGTCGCTTACCAATCGTGAAGGCTGACAAACTCAATGAGTTCGCTGTGCGAACGCATGTGTAGCGATTTAGCGGCGCAAGGCAGGCACGACGAGAAACGGGATCATGCCGATCACGACGCTGATCAAGGCAAAGGCGAGCAGCGCGTTATAGCTCTGGGTCCAGTCATGCAGCAGGCCGCCGGTCCATGAGCCAAGTGCCGCTCCGAGCCCGCTGCCGAAGGTGATCGTCCCATAAATGGTGCCCATCCGTTTGCCGCGAAAGATCTTCATGGCGGTCGCTGACAGCAGCGGGCCGCGCGATCCGATCATGCTGCCGAAGCAGACGACGAAGCCGGTGAGCAGCGCGTAGTTCGGATACCATTGCAGCAGCCACAGCATCACGATGCCGAGGATCGACATTGAATAACTGAACAGGATCGACGGCCGTCGACCGATCACGCCGTCGAGCCAGCTGACGCCGATCATGCCGAACAGCAGCGCTATGCCGCTGAAACCCCAAGCCGTCGCTGCTTGCAGAGGCGGGAAGCCGACATCGACGAGATAGGCGACCACTTGCGGCGTGATTGCAAACATGCCGATGGCAGTGAAGAAGAATGTGCCGAATAGCGCCCAGAATGCGTGATGGCGCATGGCGCCGACCAGTGTCCATCCTTCGTCGATGATGTCGTCGTGCTTCTCCGATTTATCGAGATGCGGCGACCCCGCGCTGATCTTACGCCAAGGTAGCAATATGGTGGGTACCAGCAGGGCCAGCGCGATCATGCCGAAGGTGCGGTAGGCGCCACGCCACTCGATGTGATCGATCAGAAGCTGGGCAAGCGGCAGCATCACCAGGACGCCTGCGCCGGTGGCGGAATAGAAAACCGACATTGCCAGCGGCAGTCGCTTGCCGAACCAGCGTCCCAGCAGCAGCGCATTCGGGACGTTGCCGATGCAGGCGATGGCAAAGCCGAAACAGGCACCGAGGGCGAGCTGAAACTGCCACAGGTGCTGGGCATAGGCGGCGGCCAGCAACGAAAGTCCAAGGACCGAAAGGCCGATGACGAATACCGTGCGCGGCCCCGAGCGATCGAACAGCCGGCCGATCAATGGAGATGACAGGCCGACGCACAGCGCCGTCAACGAATAGATCGAAACGACTTCGCTACGGTCCCAGCCGAATGATTGTGAAATAGGCAGCAGGAAGACCGAGAAACTCTCCTGCAGTCCCCGGCCGAACAGCGCAAAGGTGAAGCTGAGGCCGAGGACCGATAGTCCGATGCGTTGCGACGACTTCAAATCCATCTGGCTCTTCTTCACGGCGTTTGCGACAGCTGCGCCATGGAGCGCGTTTCACCGTGCATGAACAAGTGCGCTGGATGAATGTGGCTATGCAGGCTTGAGCAGGATGTGCCGCTTCTTCCCGAGCGAGAGCTTGATGACGCCTTCCGTCAGCAACGCGGGGGTCAGCATCATCTTCTCGTCGGTCACCGCAACATCGTTGACGCGCAAGCCGCCGCCCTTGATCTGCCGCCGCGCTTCGCCGTTCGACGCGACGAAACCGGCATTGACGAAGGCCGCGAGGACACCGACGCCTGCTTCAAGTTCAGCTTGCGGAATATTGACGGTCGGCAAGCTGTCGGCGAGCGCGCCTTCCTCGAAGGTCTTGCGTGCCGTCTCCGCAGCGGCATTTGCTGCATCGCGGCCGTGCACCACCGCCGTCGCTTCGGTGGCGAGAATCTTCTTCGCCTCGTTGATCTCCGAACCGCCCAAGGCCGCGAGCTTGGCGATTTCGTCGAGGGGCAGGCGCGTGAAGACCTTGAGGAAACGGCCAACGTCTGCATCTTCGGTGTTGCGGAAGTACTGCCAGAAGTCATAGGGGCTGAAGAGATCGCCATTGAGCCAGACGGCGCCGGAGGCCGACTTGCCCATCTTCTCGCCAGATGACTTGGTGAGCAGCGGCGTTGTCAGTGCGTAAAGCTGCGGGCCGCCCATGCGGTGGCTGAGGTCGACACCGTTGATGATGTTGCCCCACTGATCGGAGCCGCCCATTTGCAGTAGCGTGCCATAGCGGCGGTTGAGCTCGACGAAGTCGTAGCCCTGCATGATCATGTAGTTGAATTCAAGGAAGGACAGCGACTGGTCGCGGTCGAGGCGCAACTTCACGCTGTCGAAGGACAGCATGCGGTTGACCGAGAAGTGGCGGCCGACATCGCGCAGGAATTCGACATAGTTCAACTTCAGCAGCCAGTCGGCATTGTTGGCCATCAGTGCGTCGGTCGGGCCGTCGCCATACGCCAGCATCTTGCCGAAGATCTTCTTGATGCCTTCGATGTTCTCCGCGATCTTCTCGACCGTTAGCAATTGTCGCTGGTCGTCCCGGAACGACGGGTCGCCGACCATCGAGGTGCCGCCACCCATCAGCGTGATTGGGCGATGGCCGGTCTGCTGAAACCAGTACAGCATGGTCACCGAGATCAGATTGCCGATATGCAGGCTGGTCGCCGTGGCGTCATAGCCAACATAAGCCGTGACCGGTCCCTTGCAGCAGGCGGCGTCCAGCGCCTCGGCATCGGAGACCTGATGGATCAGGCCGCGGCTCTGGAGGACGTTGAGAAAATCGGACTTGTAGCTGGTCATCGGTTTACGGCTCGGTTCGGATAATTTTACGCTGTCTCAATGGATTGGCGGCAAGGTGGGGGCGTGCTGGCCGTCCCAAAGTGCCTGTGGCATTATAAGATTGGGCGCTTCGACACAAGTTTTGACCGGAAATGAGGGCTTTGCCGCGTGCCTGATATGCTGACCGCGATCGGACTAATGAGCGGAACCTCGCTGGACGGCGTCGATGTCGCCCTGATCGAGACCGATGGCGAACGGGTCGGGTCGTTCGGCCCGTCAGGGTATCGGCCATATAGCGAGGCTGAGCGTGCCGTGTTGCGCCAGGCGCTGGCTGAGGCCGTGCAACTGAGCCGGCGCGATATTAGGCCGGGCAGTCTGGCCGAGGCGGAGCGGGTGGTGACATCGGCCCATGCCGAGGCCGTCGAGGCGTTTCTGACTGATCATGGCATCGCACGAGGCAGCATCGACATCATCGGCTTTCACGGCCAGACCGTGCTGCATCGTCCCGCCGATCGACTCACCGTGCAGATTGGCGATGGGGCGAGTCTTGCCGGGATGGTCGGCCTGCCGGTGATCCACGACCTGCGGGCGGCTGATGTGGCTGCGGGCGGGCAGGGAGCGCCGCTGGTGCCGGTCTATCACCGTGCGTTGGCGCAGGGACTGCATCGTGACGGGCCCATTGCCGTGGTCAATATCGGCGGCGTGTCCAATGTGACTTACATTGACGGCGACATCGCGTTGATTGCCTGCGACACCGGTCCGGGCAATGCGCTGCTCGATGATTTCGTGTTGCGTGCAACGGGGCAGCCGTTCGATGCGGATGGCGCACTGGCGGCGCAGGGCCGTGTCGATGATGCGTGGGTCGCAAAGGGGTTGCAGAATTCGTTCTTTGCGGCAGCGCCGCCGAAGTCGCTTGATCGCAATCACTTCGCTGCATTGCAATTGAGCGATACGACTCCGGCTGATGGTGCAGCGACGCTGACGGCGTTCACCGCTGCGACCATCGCCAGCATTGCGCCGCTGTTACCGAAGCCGCCGCGCAGCTGGATCATCACCGGCGGCGGCGCGCGCAATCCGACGATGCTGCGCATGCTGCGGGAGCGATTGCCGGCCGCTAGCGTCGAGAGTGCGAATGACCTGGGCTGGTCGGCCGATGCGATGGAAGCGCAGGCCTTCGCGTTCCTGGCGGCGCGCTCGCTTGCGGGCTTGCCGTTGAGCTATCCGGCAACGACTGGTGTGCCGGAGCCGATGACGGGCGGTGTGAGAGCGGACTACCTCGCGAGCTAGTGCGAAGTTCGCCGTGGTGAGGGCGATTCGACTCACTCAACGAATCAGGTTGATCGCGAATAACGGCGTCTATGCCTGTGGTAGTCGGCAAGCTGCCGCGGACACGAATGCGTGAGGGCATAACCAAATCTCGTGATGAATTTGGTACGGAAATGCCGCGGTTTGCCTAATATGTTGCCGAAAGCACACAGCCGGAAAATGATGCTGCGACAATCGACCGCGCGCATTGTTTCGCAACATGATCTTCCACAACTCTGCCTCATGAATGGCACGCCCGGGGCAATCGCGCGTGCCGATACGATCGGTCTGGAGGCAACATGACCACGATGAAGCAAATGATACTTGGTTCCGCTGCAGCGTTGCTGGCAGCGAGCACTGCTCAGGCGGCGGACCTTCCGGTGAAGGCCAAGGCTGTCGAATATGTGAAGATCTGCTCGATCTACGGTGCCGGCTTCTACTACATCCCGGGCACAGACACCTGCATCAAGATCGGCGGCGCGATCCGCCTCGATACGACTTTTAACGGTGGCCCGTACGACGCGCCGTTCTGGCAGGGCGGCGCCGGCGGCAACAATCTCTGGACCAAGGATAACTTCCTCACACGCGAACGTATCAACATTACGACCGATACGCGCACGGCGTCCGAATACGGCGTGGTGCGTACCTATGCGAACATGCAGCTCGACTTCACGCAGAACCGCGACAGCATCGCCGGCGGCTTCACAGAAGTGGATTTCGCATTCATCCAGTTCGCCGGCTTCACCTTCGGTAAGGCTGTGTCGAATTTCGATCCGCAATGGGCGCTGACCAAGCCTTGGATCTCATCGGGCTTCCTTGCGGGTTCGAGCAATACGACCGGCATTCCCCAAATCGCTTACACAGCTGAATTCGGCAACGGCTTCTCGGGCACCATCGCGCTCGAGAATGCGTCGCCCTATCGCAATGCTGGCCTCTACAATACTGCGACCTTCATTGTCGCGCCGGGCGCGGGGTCGTTCACCGGTGCCTTCTACGGCACCAATTCAAACACGTTCTTCGGCAACGCTACGGGCGGCAATCATATTCCCGATGTCGTCGGCAACCTTCGGCTCGATCAGAAGTGGGGCTCGCTGCATTTCGCTGCGGCCATGCACACGTCGACGGCCGGTTTCTACGGGGCAAATGAATCCTTCGGGCATCCTGACGATGTCTACGGCTTTGCCGTCAGCGGCGCGGTGGAATTCAAGGTCCTGCCGACCGGTGCAAACGACAGCCTGAAGATCGAAGCGTCTTATGCCAAGGGCGCCGCGCGTTACGCCTTCACCGGCGGCTCGCTCGAAACCTCCGGCGGCGGTCGTTTTGCCAAATTCGATGGCAACACGGTTGGCTTCGGCTACGTGCTCGATGGTGTGTATTCGCCGGGAAGCTCGATCCAGCAGAGTGATGCCTGGGAAGTCAGTGCCTTCTATGAGCACTACTGGAACACGGCATGGCGCACCTCGGTTTTCGGCAACTACAGCCATATCTCCTATGGCGATGCCGGCAACGCGATGCTCGCCGCGGCATTCAGCCCGGCCGGCGGTCGCCTGGGAACGAGCAGTTCGTCCAACCCGGGCTCTACGGCTGGCAGCATTACTGGCACGACCAACAATTTTGATTTCGGAATTGCCCAGGTCGGTACACGTACTGCATGGACCCCCGTCAAGAACCTGACCCTGTCGGCTGAATTCACCTATAGCCGCCTCGATCAGAATCTCGACGGCACCTATACCGGCACGGCAACTGGCAAGCCCAATCAGGCCTACCAGATCAAGGATCAGAATCTTTACAACGGCTCGGTCCAGATCCTGCGCTCGTTCTGATCCCGATCAGGCCTAAAACTGAAACTGAAAAGCCCTCGGCCGATCTGGCCGAGGGCTTTTTGTTAGGTTGACATGAAGCGGCAGGCGTGAGGCCGATCGACGCCTCAGCGCACGTTGGCGAGGCGCATGTCGAGATAGCCGGTGACCGATTCCATCAGCGGCTCGAGCTTGTTATCGAAGAAGTGATTAGCACCCGGAATGATGTGCTGATCGATCACGATGCCCTTTTGGGTCTTCAGCTTCTCGACCAGCGTGTTGACGTCCTTCGGCGGCACGACCGCATCCTTCTCGCCGTGCACGATCAGGCCCGACGACGGGCAGGGTGCGAGGAACGAGAAATCATAGAGATTGGCCGGCGGCGCGATCGAGATGAAGCCTTCGACCTCAGGGCGGCGCATCAGGAGTTGCATGCCGATCCAGGCGCCAAACGAGAAACCGGCAACCCAGCATGCGCGCGCTTCGGGATTGATGGTCTGTGCCCAGTCGAGCGCGGCTGCCGCGTCCGACAATTCGCCGGTGCCGTGGTCGAACGAGCCCTGGCTGCGACCGACACCGCGGAAGTTGAAGCGCAGCACGGAGAAACCGCGATGCACGAAGGCGTAATAGCACTGGTAGACGATCTGGTGGTTCATCGTGCCCGCGAATTGCGGATGCGGATGCAGCACCATGGCGATCGGCGCGTTCTTCTGCTTGGCCGGATGATAGCGGCCTTCAATACGGCCTGCGGGACCGGTAAAAATAACTTCGGGCATAGTGATCCTTAGGTCCCGTTCTTGGCGTGATCAGCCGGTTTCGCGCAGGGCTCGGCGAGAATGGCTCGGAGGGGACCCTGCGAGGAAAGGGCGATCGGGCACCGCCAGGTTGATGGTGGGCGGCACCGGGTGAAGTTGAGGCCGCGTTCTACCATGAGCGCAGGGGCGAAAAGCAAGCATATTGAACGTGTCGGGGGCCGTGACATGCGTTGCCGCGGGCGCATTTGGTGAGCAATTGAGCTAAGAGAGACGGCGCGCGGCACCGGACGACGTCCGATGCGGCTATCGAGGCTTCAAGTCCTTCAAGGTAAAACAGAATTGGGCAGAGACCGGGTCTATCTCGACTGGAATGCGACGACACCGCTGCGCCCGGAAGCGCGGGCGGCGATGGTGGCCGCATGGGATTTGGCTGGTAATCCGTCATCGGTCCATGCCGAGGGCCGTCAGGCCCGCCGGATCGTCGAGGACGCCCGTGCGGCGGTCGCAGGCGCCTTGGGCGCAGATTCGCGAAACGTCATATTCACCTCAGGCGGAACCGAAGCCAATGTGCTGGCGCTGACGCCCGGGCTGGTGCGCAATCCAGGCGCGGCCGTGCGGCGGCTGATCGTCTCCGCGGTAGAGCACGCCTCGGTGCTGGCGGGAGGCCGCTTCGCCGCGGGAGACCTCCAGGTGCTGGGCGTGGACCAGGATGGCGTCGTGAAACCGGATGAGTTGCAGGCGCTCCTGGCGGGTGGGGAGCCGGCGCTGGTTTCCGTGATGTTGGCCAATAATGAAACCGGCACCCTTCAACCGATTCCTGAGCTTGCGGCCATCGTGCATGACGCCGGCGGCTTGCTGCATGTCGACGCTGTGCAAGCGGTTGCAAAGATACCGATAGATATCAATTTATTGCAGGCTGATCTTCTATCAATTTCTGCGCATAAGATCGGTGGCCCAAAGGGCATTGGCGCGCTGGTCATGGCCAATAGCGTCGCCGGGCTCAATGCGCTGCTCAGCGGCGGCGGGCAGGAACTGGGGCGTCGGGCGGGAACCGAGAATGTGCCCGGAATCGCCGGCTTCGGCGCCGCCGTGACGGCCGCTATCGCGTCGCTTGATGACATGAAACGGGTCGAAAAACTGCGTCAGCGGCTTGAGGCGGGCTTGCGGCAATCCAGCAATGGACTTGTGTTCGCCCAGGATGTGCCGCGTCTGCCCAATACGGTCTTGTTCGGCGCCCCCGGATTGCGCGCCGAGACCGCCGTGATTGGATTTGATCTCGAAGGTATTGCGGTATCGTCCGGTTCCGCCTGTTCATCTGGTAAGGTGCAGCCGTCCCACGTGCTGGAAGCCATGGGTTTCGGGCCGGAGCTGACCCGGGGTGCTGTGCGTCTCAGTCTGGGCTGGTCGACCACCGAAGCGGACGTCGATCGGTGCCTGGAGGCTTGGCGAAAGCTCTCGGGTACACTACTTAAACATAGCGACGAAACACAGCTTGAACGGTTCTAAGAGGGGTGATTTCCCCGCGGGAACATCGTAAAGAACCCCGACAAGCTTTGAGTTTCACGTTTCTGGATTGATCCACCGCGGTCCTTGAAACCGCGAGCGGAGGATAAAATGGCTGCCGTACAAGAGACCGTTGATCGGGTTCGCCAGATCGACGTCGATCAATATCGTTATGGATTCGAGACCATCATCGAATCCGAGAAGGCCCCGAAGGGCCTTTCCGAAGACACCGTTCGTTACATCTCCGCCAAGAAGAACGAGCCGGCATGGATGCTGGAATGGCGTCTTGAGGCGTATCGCCGCTGGCTGACCATGGAAGAGCCGAAGTGGGCGCGGGTCGAGTATCCGAAGATCGACTTCCAGGATCTCTATTACTATTCGGCGCCGAAGCCGAAGAAGACCATTGGCTCGATCGACGAGATCGATCCTGAAATTCTTGAGACCTACAAGAAGCTCGGCATTCCGCTCCGCGAGATCGAGGCGCTGGAAGGCGTCGTGCGTCCGGAAGGTGAGCGCAGGATCGCCGTCGACGCCGTGTTCGACTCGGTATCGGTCGCGACCACGTTTCAGAAAGAACTGAAGCAGGCTGGCGTGATCTTCATGCCGATCTCGGAAGCCATCCGCGAACATCCCGACCTGGTGAAGCAGTATCTCGGCACGGTCGTGCCGACCTCCGATAACTTCTATGCCACGCTGAACTCCGCGGTGTTTTCCGACGGCTCGTTCGTCTATGTGCCGCCGGGCGTGCGTTGCCCGATGGAGCTGTCGACCTATTTCCGCATCAATGAGCGCAACACCGGCCAGTTCGAACGAACGCTGATCATTGCCGATAAGGGCGCCTATGTCAGCTATCTCGAAGGCTGCACGGCGCCGCAGCGCGACGAGAACCAGCTCCATGCGGCTGTGGTCGAGCTCGTCACCCATGACGATGCCGAGATCAAGTATTCGACGGTCCAGAACTGGTACCCCGGCAATTCCGAAGGCAAGGGCGGCATCTACAATTTCGTCACCAAGCGTGGTGACTGCCGCGGCGACCGCTCGAAGATTTCCTGGACCCAGGTCGAGACCGGATCCGCCATCACCTGGAAATATCCGAGCTGCATCCTGCGCGGCGACAATTCGCGCGGCGAGTTCTATTCGATCGCGATTTCGAACGGCTATCAGCAGGTCGATAGCGGCACCAAGATGATCCACCTCGGAAAGAACACGACGAGCCGGATCATCTCGAAGGGTATCGCTGCCGGCAAGTCGCAGAACACCTATCGCGGCCTCGTCACCGCACATCGCAAGGCGACGAACGCGCGTAACTTCACGGCCTGTGACTCACTCCTGATCGGCGATCAGTGCGGTGCGCATACCGTGCCGTATATCGAGGCGAAGAACGCCTCGACGCTGTTCGAGCACGAAGCAACGACGTCGAAGATCTCCGAAGACGTGCTGTTCTATTGCGTCCAGCGTGGCCTGTCGCAGGAAGAAGCCGTCGGCCTCGTGGTCAACGGTTTCGTGAAGGACGTGTTGCAGCAACTGCCGATGGAATTCGCGGTGGAAGCTCAGAAGCTGATTTCGATCAGTCTCGAAGGCAGCGTGGGATAGTGAGAATGCTGAAGATCCTCGGAGGTGCCGTGGGTCTTCTGTTTGCGATCACGCTGTTTCTCGCATTCGCAGGCGCGATCGTTGCGTTATTCGGCGGCATGGCCGGATTTGAAAATGCCAGGGTAGCTGGAGGGGCGGTCAGCGGGATTGGAGCACTTGGTTTCTTTGCTCTGCTTCTGTCGCCTCTCGGAGAACTTCTCGGTCTGCTGGGCACGTCGACGCCTACCGGATCGTCTCAATTGAACGTCAATGCATCGGCGCCACCGAATCCAGGCAAGCCGGGCAAGAAGGAAGTTACTGATGACCGCATTGCTTGAAGTGAAAGACCTGCAGGTTCGTGTCGAGGATCGCGAGATTCTCCATGGGCTGACGATGACCGTGAATGGCGGTGAAGTGCATGCCATCATGGGACCGAACGGTTCGGGTAAATCGACGCTCAGCCACGTCATCGCCGGCAAGCCCGGTTATGAGGTGACCGGCGGCGAAATCCTGTTCAAGGGCGAAGACCTGCTGGAAATGGAGCCCGACGAGCGCGCCGCCAAGGGCGTGTTCCTGGCGTTCCAGTATCCCGTGGAAATTCCCGGCGTCACCACGATGAACTTCCTGCGCACTGCGGTGAACGCGCAGCGCAAGGCGCGCGGCGAATCCGAATATCTGGTGCCGGACTTCCTCAGGAAGGTCCGCGAGGTCGCTGCTTCGCTGAACATCCCAATGGATATGCTGAAGCGCGGCGTCAATGTCGGCTTCTCCGGCGGAGAGAAGAAGCGCAACGAAGTGCTGCAGATGGCGCTGTTCCAGCCGAGCCTGTGCATCCTCGACGAAATGGACTCCGGTCTCGACATCGACGCGTTGCGCGTCGCTGCCGACGGCGTCAATGCGCTGCGCAGCCCGGATCGCGCCATGGTGGTGATCACCCATTACCAGCGCCTGCTGAACTACATCGTGCCGGATCATGTGCACGTGATGTCGAAGGGCCGCGTCGTGAAGAGTGGCGGCAAGGAACTGGCGCTGGAACTCGAAGAGTCCGGTTACGCGCAGTATGAAGACGCGGCGGCCTGAGTGAGACAATCATGAATGTAGCTCTCGCAAAGACAACGACGGGCGCGGTGCTGGACGGCACATTCGCCGCTGCGCGCGGCCGGCTGCCGGGCGTCGGCACGGTGGCGGAAACGCGCCAGCAGGCGTTCGACGATTTCGCGCGCACCGGTCTGCCGACCCGGCGCATCGAAGAATGGAAATATACCGATCTGCGCAACCTGCTGCGCGACGTGGCGCCGCTTGCGCCCACGCCGGATCAGGCTGCGTTGGCGCAAGCCGGCAGACTGGTCGAAACACTCGGTACGGGTGATACGCAGAAGCTCGTCATTGTTGACGGCGTCTTCGCAGCGGGTCTTTCCGATCTGACGTCGGGCGGCGGCGTAACGGTACATGCGCTCAGCGCCATGCTCGACGACGCCACTAGTGCGACGCGGGCGGACCTGCTGCGCTCACGTGTGGTCGATCCGATGATCGCCCTGAATGCCGCCTTTGCCACCGATGGCATGTTGATCGATATCGCCGACGATGCCGTTCCGGCCCGGCCGCTGCATATCGTGCATGTCGCGACACGCCCGAGCGTGGCCGCATTCACGCGGTCGCTGGTGCGTATCGGCAATCGCGCGCGCGTGACGCTGGTCGAAAGCTTCGTCGCGACAGAATCCGCGAAGGCGTATCAGGCCCATGATGCTGTCGTGATCTGGATCGGCGACGATTCCGATCTGCAGCATGTGCGCGTGATGGAAGACGCCGGCGATGCAGCGAATATCGCAACGGCCATCGTCACAATCGGTGCGCGCACCAAGTTCAACACCTTCAGCCTGACCACTGGCGGTGGCGTCAGCCGCTATCAGAGCTTCATCACGCTGGCTGGTGTGGATTCGGAGCTGTCGACCAACAGCGTTCATCTGCTGCGCGACAAGCAGCATGGTGACTGTACCTTCGTGATCGAGCATGCAGCCCCGAATTGCCTCAGCCGAGAGCTATTTCGTGCCGTGCTCGATGATCGCGCGCATTCGGTGTTCCAGGGCCGCATCAACGTCCATCAGATCGCGCAGAAGACCGACGGCAAGATGATGTCACGGGCGCTGCTGCTGTCCGACGAGGCCGAGATTGACAACAAGCCCGAGCTCGAGATCTTCGCTGACGACGTACAGTGCGGCCACGGCGCGACCATTGGCGCGCTGGATGACAGCCTGCTGTTCTATCTGCGGGCTCGCGGCCTGCCGGAGAAGGCGGCACAGGCGCTGCTGATCCAGGCATTCGTTGGCGAAGCGCTGGAGTCGATCGTGAATGACGATCTGCGCGACGTTGCGATATCGGCTGCGGAGCGCTGGCTGGAGGCGCGCGCATGACATTGCATCCCGCGGTCTCGAACGGGTCATATGACGTCGCTCGCGTCCGCGAGGATTTTCCGGCGCTCGAGATGAAGGTCTATGGCAAGCCGCTGGTCTATCTCGACAACGCGGCATCGGCGCAGAAGCCGTATGCCGTGCTCAACCGCATGACCGAGGCCTACAAGTCCGAATATGCCAATGTGCATCGCGGACTGCATTACCTCGCCAATGCCGCGACTGAGGCCTATGAGGGCGCGCGCATCAAGGTGCAGCACTTCCTCAATGCCAAGCGCCCCGAGGAAATCATCTTCACCCGCAATGCCACCGATGCGCTCAATGCTGTCGCGGCATCGTGGGGCGGCGACAACATCAAGCCAGGCGATGAGATCGTGCTCTCGATCATGGAGCACCATTCCAACATTGTGCCGTGGCACTTCCTGCGCGAGCGCCAGGGCGCCGTCATCAAGTGGGCACCAGTCGATGACGAAGGCAACTTCCTGATCGATGAGTTCGAGAAGCTGCTGACCGATCGTACCAAGATCGTCGCCATCACCCAGATGTCCAATGCGCTGGGTACGCTGGTTCCGGTCAAGGACGTGGTGAAGCTCGCGCATGCGCGCGGCATTCCGGTCGTGGTCGATGGCAGCCAGGCTGCCGTGCACATGCCGATCGACGTGCAGGATATCGACGCCGATTTTTACATCTTCACCGGCCACAAGCTGTACGGACCGACCGGCATCGGCGTGCTGTATGGCAAATATGACCGCCTGGTCGCGATGCGGCCCTATGCCGGCGGCGGCGAGATGATCCGCGAAGTGGCGAAGGAGTGGGTCACCTATGGTGATCCGCCGCACAAGTTCGAGGCCGGCACGCCGGCCATCGTCGAGGCCATCGGCCTCGGCGCTGCCATCGATTACGTCAATTCGATCGGCAAGGAGCGAATTGCCGCCCATGAGCACGACCTCCTGGTCTATGCACAGGACCGGCTGCGCGAGATCAATTCGCTGCGTATCATCGGCACTGCCAAGAACAAGGGCCCGGTGATTTCGTTCGAACTGAAGGGCGCGCACGCCCATGACGTGGCGACCGTGATCGACCGACAGGGCGTCGCTGTCCGCGCGGGGACCCACTGCGTGATGCCGCTTCTGGAGCGATTCAATGTGACGGCCACGTGCCGTGCATCATTCGGAATGTATAATACCCGCGAGGAGGTCGACCACCTCGCACAGGCGCTGATCAAGGCACGGGAGTTGTTTGCATGAGTGACATTGCAGAAGCCAAGACGCCGGACGCCACCCCCGAGGCTGAGAAGCCCGCTCACATGCAGACCACCTCGGCGCTCGATCCCGCCGAAACCGAACGCCTGGGCACCGAGATCGTCGCTGCACTGAAGACCGTGTTCGACCCGGAAATCCCCGCGGATATCTACGAGCTCGGCCTGATTTACAAGGTGGACATCAAGGACGATCGCTCCGTCCAGGTCGAGATGACGCTTACGACGCCGAATTGTCCGGCGGCCGAAGAGCTTCCGACCATGGTGGAGAACGCCGTGGCCAGCGTGCCCGGCGTCGGTCTGGTCAAGGTCGAGATCGTCTGGGAGCCGACCTGGACGCCGGACCGGATGACCGACGAGGCCCGTCTCGTTCTGAATATGTGGTGAGTTGCGTCCGGTTTGCTGAATACGCCCAAGTCGCTTGAATTCCTATGGCGGCCTTGAACCGCCGAAGGGACTGAACACATGACTGAGATGACACCGAACCCAACCGTACCGGCTGCCAAGCCGAAGCCGCGACCCCGTCCGCAGGTGATGCGCCTGACGGATGCTGCCGCAACGCGGATCCGGGAGCTGACGGAGCGTGCGGATTCCGAGATCGTCGGCCTGCGCGTCGGCATCAAGAACGGTGGCTGCGCCGGCCAGTCCTACACCGTCGAATATGCCCACGACATCAAGCCGACCGACGAAATCGTCGAGGACAAGGGCGTCAAGATCCTGGTCGATCCTAAGGCCGTGTTGTTCCTGCTCGGCACCGAGATGGACTACAAGACCGACCGCATGCAGGCCCAGTTCGTGTTCAACAACCCGAACCAGATCTCGGCCTGTGGCTGCGGCGAGTCCGTGCAACTGACGCCGGCGAAGATCGACGGCTGAGAGTTGTCTTTTCGAAATTAAAACTCTGTCATGCCCGGGCAAAGCGCGAAGCGCGGCTTCGCTAGATGTCCCGGGCATCCATTTTTCTGGGCTTCGGTGAAAGCGAGGGAGACTGGATGGCCGGGTCAAGCCCGGCCATGACGTAGGGAGACGACGCGGACGGACCGCTTCCGCAATCGCGCGTCGCATCCTACACTTCCCCGATGGACCGCGAATTTCTCAGTGAACTTTTCGCCGGCTTTGGCCCGGTAACGATCCGCCGGATGTTTTCCGGCTTTGGCATTTCCGCCGATGGCATCAACTTCGCGCTGGTGCTGCGCGGCGCGGTCTATCTGCGCGCCGATGAAAACTCGATCCCGCGTTTCGAGAGCGAGGGCTCGCAGTGTTTTCAGTATGAGATGCGCGGCAAGCTGCGGATGATCGGATCCTATTGGCAGCTGCCGGAACGGCTCTATGACGATCCCGATGAAGTCACCGAATGGGCGAGGGTCGCGCATGCCGCAGCGATCCGTGCATCGCTGGCAAAAGCAAGCAAGAAGCGGGCAACGAAGAAAGCGAAGGTCGTGAAGAAGACCGCGGCGAAAAAGAAGGCTGCCAAGAAGGCTGCGGTTAAGACGGTCGCCAGCAAGAAAGCCAGTAAAGCCGCAAAGAAGCGCAAATCCTCATCCTGAGGAGCCGTGCGCTTGCGCGGCGTCTCCTTGCGAATGGTGCCAAGTGTGGGGCGTCATGCCACCTGAAACTGCAGCTCCGCCGAATATTCCGGATCGACTTCGCAGATCACGCGGTTGCGGCCGCTGCGCTTCGCGGCATAGAGACAGGCGTCGGCACGGCCGATGAGCGATTCCATATCGTCGCCGATCTGCAGCATCGAGACGCCGACGGAAATCGTGACGCGTCCCAGGATCTCGCCAGTCGATTTTTTCTTCAGCTCCTTTGACATCACGGCGCGGCGGATGTGATCGGCCACCGTGAGCGCCTGACGCAGCGGCGTGTTCGGTAGCACCACGGCGAATTCCTCGCCGCCATAGCGCGCGGTGATATCCTGGCCCTTGATGGTCTGCTTCAATGACTGGCCGACAAGACGCAGAACTTGGTCGCCGGTGAGATGGCCATAATTGTCGTTGAAGGACTTAAAGTGATCGATGTCGAGCATCAGGAGCGACAACGGTTCGCCGCGCTTCACCGCGGTATCGATTGCCGTCATCAGCGCACGGTCGAAATATTTGCGGTTGCCGAGCGCGGTGAGGGGATCGGTCAGGCTTTCGGCGCGGATCGCTTCGAGGCTCTGTTGCAGCGTGTAGACCTCGCTCTTCGAGGACAGTAGCCGTTCTTCCAGCGCCTTGTTCGTGTCATGCACTTCACGGGTGGATTTGACGAGACTCTCGATCACAGCTTTCACCGCAGCGGGATCGTGCGCCCGCGACAAATCCTTGCTGGCACCATCCAGACTGGCATTGAAGTTCGTGGTCATGCCCAGAGCATCGGTGATGAGCGCCATCACGTCGTCGATCTCGCCGATGACGCGGGCGCCGACCTGATCGATGCGATCGGTGGTGCGAATCTGTGAGAGATAAGTGTCGTGGATCAGGTCGAGATCGGCTTCGGTCAGGCGGCCGTTGCGGGCCAGCGTCTCATTGATGACCTTGTTGAGCGCCGAATTGTAGCCAGTCGCGTAGACGTACCAGATCTCATAATTGCGCGGAATCGCCGTCTGGCGGAGCGAGCGAATTTGGCCCAGCGCGACTTCGGCAAAGGCCAAAGTCCGCTCTTGTTCGTCCAGGATGCCGGTCACGTTCTGTGCCCTCGTGGACAGCGGGTATACGCGGTCCTCTGAAATGCAAATTCGTTAAAAATATCGCATTCAGATTAGGGGACGAGAGTGAACGGCAAGTAAACGTTCCTGGCGCGGTACTACCTATGCGCGTGCCCGGATCGGACGCAACAGAAAGGCGGGCAGGTGCGAATGATCCGCCGGTTCGTTGTCTTCGCGGCGCGAACGTGGCGCTTCGGCGCGGCCGATGGAGGGGGGACGCTGCGCTTGCGGGGCTGCCGCTGCCACGACCGGTGCTGCCAAAGCGGCTTCCGCGGGTTGCGGCTGCGGGCTGCGCTCGCCGCCTTCCGAACGACCACCTTCACGGCGCGGGCCACGCTCACGGCGCGGTTTGCGATCGCGTCCGCCTTCGCGGGGCTGATCGTTGCGGCCGCCGCGCGGCTGTTCGGCATTGGCTTCGCGATTGCCGGTGCGGTTGCGCGACTGGCGCGACGCCTCAGCGGTTTCGCCTTCGACAGGCTCGGAGATCGCTATGGAAGTTTCGACCTTGGGGATCGACTGGCCGATCAGTTTTTCGATCGCCAGCATGGACTTCTGGTCGGATGGGCACACCAGCGAGATCGCGGAGCCGGTGCGGCCGGCGCGGCCGGTACGGCCGATGCGGTGCACGTAGTCGTCGGAATGATGCGGGACGTCGAAATTATAGACGTGGCTGACGGCGGGAATATCGAGACCACGGGCTGCGACGTCGGAAGCCACCAGGATCGGCAGCTCGCCCTTGCGGAACTGGTCCAGCGCGGCTGTGCGGGCCGACTGCTCCATGTCGCCATGCAGGGCGCCGACACTGAAGCCGTGCTTCTGAAGCGACTTGGCGAGCAACGCGACTTCACGCTTGCGGTTGCAGAAGATGATCGCATTCTTGAGGTCGGTGGCTTCGCGGAGAAGGGCCCGGAGCACTTCGCGCTTCTCGTGCGGTTCGCGGCCGACGGCCACTTGCGACTGGGTCACGGTGACAGCGGTGGAGGCGGGCTTGGAGACTTCGATCTTCACCGGATTATGCAGGAAGGTCTCGGTGACGCGTCGGATTTCGGCGGGCATGGTCGCCGTAAAAAAGAGAGTCTGACGGGTGAACGGCACCAGCTTGCAGATGCGTTCGATGTCGGGGATGAAGCCCATGTCCAGCATGCGGTCGGCTTCGTCGATGACCAGCAATTCGACGCCGGTGAGAAGCAGTCCGCCACGTTCGGTATGGTCGAGCAGGCGCCCCGGCGTGGCGATCAAGACGTCAACGCCGCGGGTGAGTTTGCTGTCCTGATCACCGAACGAGACGCCGCCGATCAGCAGCGCTACGTTGAGCTTCTGGCCGACGCCGTATTTGTCGAACTGCTCTTTGACCTGTGCGGCCAGTTCGCGGGTCGGTTCGAGAATGAGCGTCCGGGGCATGCGGGCGCGGGCTCGGCCCTTTTCCAGCATGGTCATCATCGGGAGAACGAAGGCAGCGGTTTTGCCGGTGCCGGTCTGGGCGATGCCGAGCACGTCTTTGCGCGCCAGCACATGAGGAATCGCTTGTTCCTGAATGGGGGTTGGGGTGGTGTAACCGGTGGCCGCAACGGCGGCGAGAACCTTGTCGGACAAGCCGAGATTGGAGAAGGACATTGAGCCTCTGTATGGGGGCATGATCTGATCCGGTATCCGGATGATCACCGTTCGGAATCACGCCTCAGGTCGAAACCGCCGCTTGGATTCTCGGGAAATACTGCAGCGCTTATCCCCGGAGCGGCACGCAAACATGCACGGAGACGCTGGGCGCTGACAGGCGGCTTACTCAAGATATCGCGTTTCGATACCGGGCCGCGTCGAGCCGGAACATAGGCTGGAATCGGCCAAAGTCAATCCGCCACACCCTGGAACATCCCAAAAAGCTTAATGTTTTAGCGGAAAAGGGCCAAAACCGGGATATTGGCGGGGGCTTGGGGCCCCGCCGGACGGCCGCTACGCGACGTCGCGTGTGACGTCGATGCAGCGCTGACCGTTAGTCGACCGGCCTGCGTTCGCGGCCGGGTGGACCAGCAATGGCGATGAGCGCGCCGCTCAGTAACAGCGCGGTCGAGATCACCGTGAACATCGCGATCGCACCGTAGTTGCCGAGCAGCGGCAGCAGCGCGATCGGTACCAGCGCCGATACGACGCGGCCGAGGCCCCACGCGCCAGCGGTGGCAGAGGCGCGCAGATGCGTAGGCAGCAGTTCGACAGCGTAGAGGCTAAGCACGGCGCTGTAGACGGCACTGGCGAGGTTGAACACGATTCCGGTGACGATGAGCGGCGTCAGCACCGTGCTGACAGCGAAAGTCAGCCCAGTTGCGATCATCACCACGGCACACGCGACCAGAGCGAGGCGCCGCGGGATACGATCGACGAAGGCCGATGCCGCCGCGATGCCGATCGATGGACCGAACATCGTAAGTCCCGCGAACAGCAGGGACTCGCTGACATGAAATCCCTTCTGCACCATCACCGCGGCGCTGAGCAGCGGGAAGCCAATGGTGGCCCAGGGTCCGAGTACATAGAGCGCGGCAAGGAGCGCTGTGCGCCGCAGGCTGATCCGATCGCGGGCGAGCGCTCGGAAGCCGCTGGATCTGGTCGCAATAGTTTCGGGAGCGGAGATCGCCGGCGGTGATGGCTGACGCGCGGATGCCTCGAAGCGGCGGCAGGCGGCATCAGCCTCGGCGTCGCGTCCGACCGATGCGAGCCAGCGCGGCGATTCCGGCACCAGGAAGAACAGCAGGGCTGTCAGGGTCGAGCACGCGCTGCCGAAGATCAAAGCCCAGCGCCAGCCCTCGATGCCCCATGGCGCGATGGGCGTCAGCCAGCGGATCATCAGGATGATCGCCGGTGCGCCGAGAAAGGCGAGCGCGCCGCACAGCATCATCAAGAGGCCACGCCGCCGGGGCGGCAGCAGGTCTGACAGATAGGCCGATGTCAAAGGCGGATAGCCGCCGATGGCGAGGCCGGAGATGAAGCGGAAGGCCGTCATGGTTGCCACATCGCGACTGGCGGCGACGGCGAGCGAGCTCAGCGTCAGGACGGCAAGCGCGCTCTGCAGCGCGATCTGGCGGCCATAGCGATCCGCAATCCAGCCGAACACAGGTGCACCAACGGCGCCGCCGGCAAAGACCGATGCCAACAACAGCGAGAGCTCGCCGCGCGAGATGCTGTAGGGCGGCGCGAGGAAGATGCCGGAAAAGGCATTGCTGAGCGCCACTTCGGCGATGTCTGCGAACAGGCCGAAGGCACAGAGCGCGAAGATGCCGAGGTGAAGCGGCGTGACTGGCAGCCCGTCCAGGCGTGCCGCAATAGTTAGCACGGCTGCGCCCGCTGGCGTCCCGTGCGTCCGCACCTGGTCGTTCATCTGACGCCCCGCATCTCATAGCGGCAACGCAATGCGCGTCCTCCGCTGCCCGCGCGGACCATATGTCGATGGAGCTGGATGAGTCGAGAGGAGGGTATGTGGCGGCGAACCGCAGCGTCTCAAATCTGCGTCGGCGTTGCCGCGCAGCCATACAGGATCATCTCGCAGGTCTGGCGATAGCGCGCCGAGAAGTCATTCGCTGCGATCGGAGGGAGTGCCTGATTGACAGCCCGTCCGCCGTCGGCCAGCGCCTGCGCGATCTGCGCGGCCGTAAAACGGCCGGTCAGGATCAGCAGCTTGCTGTAGTGGAAATCGATAATCAGCTTTTCCAGCTCGGCCTGGAAGGCGATTGCGGACTCGATCATGAGATCGCGGCAGCGCCGAAAGGCTTCTGCATTGAGCTCGACGGTATGCGGTGAGAATGTCAGCATCCGACGGGTTTCGCCGTATCTCAGGTCGATGATCGTCGCAAAGATGTCGAGTGCGCTGCCGCCACTTTCCCGGATCTTCTGGCCGGCCTCGAGTGCCTGCGCTATCGCGACTTCATTGCGATGGCCGATCGAGGCACGAAATGCCTCTTCCTTGTTGCTGAAATAGTAATAGAGCGCGCGCTGCGTGAAGCCGCACTCTCTCGCGAGACCGACCATCGACAGGCCGGCATAGCCGTGGTCGAGAAATGCCTTGTTGACCCGAAGCAGCAACTCGTGCCCGGGCGTAATCATCTTCTTTGCCATTGGTCGTCAGGTATCCAGTCGTAGCAGGCTTCGGGCGGGTGATTAAAACTGCCTGAAATCTTACAGTCTAAAAAATCCCATCCTCAAATCGCCAAGCTACGAGGAACGCAAAGTTCCTGAAGCGCGCTTCCTGACGTTGGTTGCCTGTAGCAGGAGTAGCGGTTTGACCAGCCGGCTCCCCGGATTTTGGTCCGGACCCTCGTGATATGTCGCTTAGCATAGTTCAGGGCAAACATGTCGAGGATTTGCCCTGTATTCTTTATCCACAAGATCGCGAGATTGAGCGCGCTGCCACCGACCTCGTTGGTACCGTTCGCCGACCATAGTCGGCGCATATCCGTACAAATTTACCGAATCAGGCCTATCGGCCGGCGTCGGAGGAGATGATACCAGCGCTGGACTACTTACCGTAGGTACCAAGCTGCATGCCGAGATTCTGCATTACGAAAGCATTCATACGCAGATGCACCTCGCTACCGCTTTGCAGGCGAGCGTCGATCTCATAGGTCGCCGGGTCGATCTGGCGAATAGCGATGATCTGGGTAATGGCCAACACGTCTGGTGTGGTCTGCGCCGGTTTGGCAGCCACCGGTGCGTGTTTTGGTTTGGCGGCCGGTGCAGATTTGGCTGCAGGAGCGGGGGCTGCATCCTGGGCGAGTGCGATGGTAGGAAGCAGCAGTGCGGCTGCGAGGACCAGTGACTTCACGTCGATCTCCTGACTTTGATTTGGCTCGGGCTAATGGAGATTAAGGCAGAATTTGTGGCAGCGGCGCCGCAATGTGAGGGCAGATGATCTGCTTGTGGGCAAGACAAAATTACCTGTAATGGCTAGACCTTGGTTTGAACCGGCCGCCGTTCTGCCTCGACCAAGGCAGACAATCGCGCGGTCGAGCCACCATAGAGATAAATGCGCTGGCGGGGCGGGGATAGAACAATGCGACGGCTTTTGATCCTGCTGGCGGCGATGGTGGCGGCAGCACTTTCGGCGGCGCCGGCTTTTGCTGCGAAACGCGTGGCACTGGTGATCGGCAACAACGACTACCGCAACGTGCCGAAGCTGCAGAAGGCCGTGAACGATGCCCGCAGCATAGGCGATGCCCTCAAGAGTCTCGGCTTCAGCGTCATGGTGGCCGAGAACCAGACCCGGCAGGCCTTCAGTCAATCGTTGCTCGCTTTCGATTCAACGATTGAAAAAGGCGACACCGCCTTTTTCTTTTTTGCTGGCCACGGCTTCGAGATCGCCGGTCAGAACTTCCTGCTGCCGACGGACGTTCCTGCCGCCACCGAGGGTCAGGAAGAGCTGGTGCGCGACTCCGCAATCCTCGCCGACCGTATTGTGACGCGCCTGCAGATGCGCGGCGCGCGGACGTCGATTCTGGTGTTCGATGCCTGTCGCAACAATCCATTCGAGCGCGCTGGCACCCGTGCAGTGGCCGGCAGCGGTGGCCTCGCTCCGATGACGACGCTCCCGGAAGGCGTGTTTTCGATCTTCTCGGCCGGGCCGCGGCAGACCGCGCTGGATCGTTTGTCGAACAACGACACCGATCCGAATTCGGTTTTCACGCGCGCCTTCATCAAGGAGCTGCAGGAGCCATCGCTGAACCTCGTGCAGGTCGCGCAGCGCACCCGGCGGACCGTCAGCGAGATGGCAGAGACCGTGAAGCACCGTCAGGTGCCGGTGTATTTCGACCAGATGGTCGATGACGTCTTTCTCAATGGTGTGGCGCTCAAGCAGGCTGATGCGCGGCCGGCCGAACCGCTGCAGCAGGTCGCTGCGCTGCCGCCCGTCAACGTTCCGCAACTACCGCCGGCCAACGATGCGGTGAACGCACCGATCGCCAGCTTCTCGCGCCACAATGGCGGCTGGACCGTGATGTTCTCGATCGCCGATCCGACACTGGGTATCTCCTGGCGGATGGGCGAGGGAGGTAATTTCCGCGAGACGGGCTTCATGGACACGCTCGATCCGCGCACGCGCAAGCGAATGCCGAATCCGGCGATCCAGCTCGACGCCGACGCCGCGGCGACGACGATCTATCTGCGTTACGTCGACGCGAACGGCGAGATGCAGGGCCCGTTTCCGATCCGCTTCGATCCCGAGGCGGCGCTGGTTCGCGACCAGCGCAAGATCCTCGATATGACCGCTGGAAGCTGGCTTGCCTTCGGTGGCTACAACACGCCCCTGATGTATTATACGCATCTGATGTCGTATCGCTGTGCCATTCGCGAGGCCCGCGTCGGGATCGATAGCGCCGTGCCGGACAAGCTGCTGAAATTCCCGCCCTGCGACCTGCGCGACCCCATTGCGACGCCGTCGGATGCCGAGACCTACATCAAAATCCCGGCCTCGACGAAGTTCGTGTCGGTCGAATTGACGTTCCGGGACGGCAGCATCTCCGAAACCAAGAGCTTCCGACGTTCGGGAAATCGATGAGCATGATCGACACCGCCCTGCGAACCACGGCATTTCGACTATCGCAAGCTCGCATTCCTTGATCAAGAAATTCGACTCGCCGGAGGAGTAGCGAATGGCTGCAGGCGCGAACGAGAACTCGCTGACCGCGCGCTGCTGCATCGTTGGCGGTGGCCCTGCCGGAATGATGCTCGGCTATCTGCTCGGCCGCGCCGGCGTCGATACGATCGTTATCGAGAAACACGCCGACTTCTTCCGCGATTTCCGCGGCGACACCGTGCATCCATCGACGCTGCAGGTGATGGACGAGCTTGGCCTGATCGACGACTTCCTGAAGATCAAGCACGATCGTATCCAGAAGATGGATGGCTTCTTCGGAACGCATAAGCTGCGCATCGCGGATATCAGCCGCACCAGCGCGAAGTATCCGTTTATCGCCTTCATGCCCCAGTGGGATTTCCTCAATTTCCTGCGCGACAAGGCGCAGCGCTATCCGCATCTCAAGGTGATGATGAACACCGAGGCGACCGATCTCATCTGGTCGGGCGAGCAGGTGGTCGGCGTCAAGGCCATCACGCAGCAGGGGCCGGTCGAGATCCATGCAGATCTGACAGTGGCCTGCGATGGCCGGCATTCGATCGTGCGGCCGGCGGCGAAGCTGGAGGTCGAAGACATCGGAGCGCCCATGGACATCTTGTGGTTTCGCGTTGCCAAGGGCGCGGAGACCGAGAGCGTGTTCGCGCGGCTCGAGCCCGGCAAGATGATGGTGACCATCGATCGCGGGGACTACTGGCAATGCGCTTATGTGATCGCCAAGGGGCACTATGAGGAGATCAAGGTGCGCGGCCTTGAGGCTTTCCGTGCCGAAACGTCACGTCTGGCGCCGATCCTGAGCGCGCATATCGAAGAGCTGAAGAGCTGGGACGACGTCAAACTACTGACCGTCGCGATCAATCGGCTCAAGCGCTGGACCCGGCCGGGGCTGTTGTGCATCGGCGACGCCGCGCATGCGATGTCCCCGGTTGGCGGCGTCGGTGTGAATATCGCGGTGCAGGACGCCGTCGCGACCGCTAACCTGCTGGCGGCGAAGCTGGCGAAGGGACCGGTGACCGAGGACGACCTCGGCGCGGTGCGTCGCCGCCGCGAATTCCCGATGCGCGCAACACAGGGCATGCAGGTCGTGATGCAAAACAACATCATCAGCCGTGCACTGGCCAAGGGCGGCGAGCCGCTGACGCCGCCGCTGATCATGCGCCTGGTCAGCGCGTTTCCGCCGCTGCAGGGATTAACCGCGCGTTTCCTGGCCATTGGCGTACGACCGGAGCACGTGCAGTCGCCGGAAGCGTAGGAGAGGCTATCCCTGCACCGAGAAGCCGCCGTCCACGGGGATTGCCGTTCCGGTGACGAAGTCCGACGCGCGCGACGACAGGAACACGGCAATGCCCGCGAAATCTCCCGACGCGCCCCAGCGGCCGGCGGGCGTTCGTGCGAGTACTTTGTCATGCAGGCCGTCGATTTCACGGCGCGCATTCTGTGTCAGTTCGGTATCGATCCAGCCCGGCAGAACGGCGTTGCATTGGATGTTGTGCGGCGCCCATGCGACCGCGCAGGAGCGGGTGAACTGCACGATGCCGCCTTTGCTGGCGGCATAGGCTGGCGCGAAAGACGCGCCGAAGATCGACAGCATCGACCCGATATTGATGATCTTGCCACCGCCCGCGGCCTTCATCGCCGGATGCGCCGCCTGCGAACAGACGAAGGCGCTGGTGAGATTGGTCTTGATCACGCTGTCCCATTCGTCGAGTGCGATCTCGTGCGGCGGCTTGCGGATGTTGATGCCGGCATTGTTAATGAGGATATCGATGCGGCCCAGTTCTTTCAGCACGCGTGCGATCATTCCATCGACAGCGGTCTTGTCGGTCACATCGGCCGCAATGGCGACTGCTCTGGCGCCGCTCTCGGTCAGCTCCGCGACGGCATCCTTGGATTTCGTCTGGTTGCGTCCGACCACGGCGATGGCGGCGCCGGCCTGCGCCAGACCCCGCGCCATGCCGAGCCCGATGCCGCCATTGCCGCCGGTGACGATGGCCACTTTGCCGGAGAGATCGAACAGTCCTGCAGTCATGGTGTTGTCCTCATTGCATCAGCCTTGAATTGAAAAGCCACCATCGACCGTGAGCGCGGCACCGTTGACGAAGTTGGAAGCCCCGCTGGCCAGGAACACGGCCGCGCCCGCAAGATCATCAGGCCTGCCCCAGCGCTGCGCCGGTACACGCCCGAGAATGCTATCGTGCAGTTCGGGTCGGATGTCCTTGGCGCGCTTGGTCAGGTCGGTGTCGATCCAGCCGGGCAGAATGGCGTTAGACTGGATGTTGTCCGCAGCCCAGGCAGTCGCCAGCGCGCGGGTGAATTGCAGGATGCCGCCTTTGCTTGAGGCGTAGTTCGCCGCGCCGCCGGCGCCGAGCGTGGCCAACACCGAGGCGATATTGATGATCTTGCCGCGGCCTGCGGCTTTCATCGTCGGGTAGACAGCCTGCGCGCAGATGAAAGGCGCGGTCATGTTGACGTCGATGACCTTCTGCCAGTCGGCCAGCGCCATTTCTTCGATTGGCGCGGACATGCTGATGCCGGCATTGTTGACGAGGATGTCAATGCGGCCGAACGCGTTCAACGTTGCGGACACCATCTGCGCGATCGAGTTCGGGTCGGTAACATCGGTCGTCAATGCGAGCACCGGATGTCCGGACGTCTCCAGTTCGGCTTTTGCTGAAGCGGCATTATCGCTGTTGCGATCGGCGATCACGAGGGTCGCACCGGCATTCGCCAGCCCACGTGCCATGCCGAGGCCAATGCCGGTGTTGCCGCCGGTAACGATGGCGACCCTGCCGGTGAGATCGAAGAGATTACTGGTCAAGATGTCCGCCCCGCATGATTGTTCCTGACGCGTTCTGTGGCGCGTCTGGGACGGATCATCGCAAGACTGGCGGGAAGATGGAAGAGGGCGTCAGCGCCGCGCGAGCGCCAATCCCATCAGGCCGACGCCAAGCGCGGCGAGGGCAGCGCCATAATAGGCCCACTGCATCTGGCTGATCATGAAACTAGATTTCGGCCAGTTCACGAGGCCGGTGCCCTGGCCGATCCAGAGGGCGCCGATCAGAAAAGCGAGAATGCCGAGGGTGAGGAATGGTGCGCGCATGAAGGTAGATACGCGCATCGTCGTCGATAGTTTCAACGTCCGCGCGGGCATCGCGGGGAGGCGATGCCCACTGAAATTTTAGACGTCCAGCAATTCCTCGTTGGCGAATTCCGCCTTGTCCGAGATGAACGCAAACCGCGCTTCGGCCTTGGTGCCCATCAGGCGCTCAACGGAGTCAGCAGTGCCGTCGCGGTCTTCCGGCAGCAGCTGCACGCGCAGCAAGGTGCGGCGCGCCGGGTCCATGGTGGTTTCCTTCAGCTGCGCCGGCATCATTTCGCCGAGGCCTTTGAAGCGACCGACATCGACCTTGGCATTGGCGTTGAATTCGCTCTTCAGCAACGCATCCTTATGTGCGTCGTCGCGCGCATAGACCGTCTTGCTGCCATGGGTCAGGCGATAGAGCGGCGGCACTGCGAGATAGAGATGCCCTTCATCGATCATCTTTGGCATCTGCCGGTAGAAGAAGGTGATCAGCAATGACGCGATGTGGGCGCCGTCGACATCGGCGTCGGTCATGATGATGATGCGTGAATAGCGCAGGTCTTCTTCGCGGTAATGCGCGCCGGTGCCGGCGCCGATCGCCTGCATGAGGTCTGATATCTGCGCGTTGGCCGTCAGCTTTTCCTTGGTCGCCGAGGCGACGTTGAGGATCTTGCCGCGCAGCGGCAGGATCGCCTGGGTCTTGCGGTCACGCGCCTGTTTGGCGCTGCCGCCTGCCGAGTCGCCCTCGACGATGAACAGCTCCGAGCCTTCGGTCGCGGTATTGGTGCAGTCGGCGAGCTTGCCGGGCAGGCGCAGCTTCTTCACCGCGGTCTTGCGCGAGGTTTCCTTCTCCGCGCGGCGGCGCAGACGCTCGTCGGCGCGCTCCAGCACGAATTCGAGCAGCTTGTTGGCCTGCACCGGATTGCCGGACAGCCAATGGTCGAACGGATCCTTGATGGCCTGTTCGACGATCTTCTGGGCTTCGGCGGTGGCGAGACGATCCTTGGTCTGGCCCTGGAATTCCGGTTCACGCACGAACACCGACAGCATCACGGCGGCGCCGACCATCACGTCTTCCGAAGTGATGGTGCCGGACCGCTTGCCCTGACCGACGCGCTCGGCGTGGTCCTTCAATCCGCGCAGCATGGCGCTGCGCATGCCGGCTTCATGGGTGCCGCCATCGGGCGTCGGCACGGTGTTGGTATAGGACGACATGAAGCCGTCGGCGTCCGCGGTCCAGGCCACAGCCCATTCGCAGGCGCCATGGGCGCCGTTGCGGCCGGATTTGCCGGAGAAGATTTCCGGATGCACCAGCGTATCGGCATGGATCGCCGCGGCGAGATAGTCCTTGAGGCCGCCGGGGAAGTGGAATTCGTCCTCGGCCGGAGTGTCCTCGAGGCCTTTGAGCAGTTCCGGATCGCACTTCCAGCGGATCTTCACGCCGCCAAACAGATAGGCCTTGGAGCGCGCCATCTTGAACAGGCGCTGCGGCTTGAAGGCCGCCTTGGCGCCGAAGATGTCGGTATCCGGCTTGAAGCGCACGCGGGTGCCGCGGCGGTTATGAACCTTGCCGAGATCCTCAAGCTTGCCTTGGGGAATGCCGCGGGCGA
This sequence comes from Tardiphaga sp. 37S4, assembly GCF_021044645.1. NCBI lineage: Bacteria > Pseudomonadati > Pseudomonadota > Alphaproteobacteria > Hyphomicrobiales > Nitrobacteraceae > Tardiphaga > Tardiphaga sp. 37S4. The sequence continues at coordinate 2,286,122 of NZ_CP088008.1, forward strand.
ACGTCATCTTGTAGAGCTGTTGGTTGCGCGCGACCTCGACCTCAAGCAGCGAGGAGAGCGCGTTGACCACGGAGACACCGACACCGTGCAGACCGCCTGACGTCTCGTAGACCTTGGAGTCGAATTTGCCGCCGGCATGCAGCGTGCACATAATGACTTCGAGGGCGGACTTCTTCGGGTGCTTCGGATGCGGATCGACCGGGATGCCGCGGCCGTTGTCCGACACCGACAGAAAGCCGTCGGCGGTGAGTTCCACCTCGATGAAGGTCGCATGGCCAGCCAGCGCCTCGTCCATCGAGTTGTCGATCACTTCGGCGAACAGGTGATGCAGCGCCTTTTCATCGGTGCCACCGATATACATGCCCGGGCGACGCCGGACCGGCTCGAGGCCTTCGAGGACCTCGATGTCCGCGGCGGTGTAGCCGTCTTCGGCATTGGCGGAGCGGGTGGACGCCTTCGGTGCCGCAGCCGATTTTGGCGCGCTGGCGCCACCAAAAAGATCAGCTTTCGCGTTTGATTTCTGTGCCTTGGCCATATGTCTTAAAGTTTTGTCTCGGTTGGCGCCGCGCGCGGCGCGGCGAATCGTTGCTGTGACTATGCCACGTTCAGGTTGGCAATGTGGCTGCGACCTCAGGGCTCATGCGGCCGTGCCAGAGCGCTCGGTGCGTAGCACAATCACGGCGAACAGGGCCATGGCCGCGAGCATGATCAGTGAACCGATGATCGGAATGGCCATATAGGCGTGGTTGGCGAGCAGGGTGATGCCGATGCCAACGGGGAACATGATGCCGCCGACGATGTGCATCGCGCCCTGGACCTTGGCCAGTAGCGAGCGTCCGGCCGCGGGAATCAGGCGGTAATACAACCCGAACAGGAAGAGCAGCACACCGCCGACCAGGTTGAGATGCGCATGCGCGGGGCTCAGCAGGAAGTCCTGGCGAATGCCCATTACGATGCCGGCGACCATGCCGATCAGCAATACCAGCGCGCTCACGCACATCATCAGCGATCCGATCATCTTCAGTCCTTTGCGTTCTTGATTTTGACAGCCGGGCGGGAAGTCAGCCAACGGCGGTACAGAGTTGCCATTGGGTAAGCCGGTCTCTGACCTTGGTCGCAGAAGTCGGGAAAAGGTTCAAATTTACCGTTGGGCACCCGCACCGCGGCTATAGACCCTCAGATGTTGTGACTTGATGTGATCGGTGCCGCTGGATTACCTGTCGCGGGCGTTTGAAGGTTAAAGCGGTTCGCGGCCAATCAGGCCGGGCCAGAGCCGTAAAGGGACACTCTCCATATGGAAGGCTGGATGCACGGGCTGATCGAATTCGTGCGGCAGAACCAGGTCTGGGCGGCGCCGATCGTCCTGCTGCTGGCCTTCGGGGAATCGCTCGCTTTCATCTCCCTGCTGCTGCCGGCCTGGGGCGCGCTGGTGGCCATCGGCGCACTTGTCGGCGCGAGCGGGATCAGCTTCTGGCCGGTGTTGATTGCCGGCGCTCTCGGCGCGGCGCTCGGCGACTGGCTCTCCTATTGGTTCGGCTTCAAGTACAAGGACCAGGTCGCCCAGATATGGCCGCTGTCCAAATTCCCTGAGTTGCTTCCGCGCGGCGAAGCCTTCGTCCAGAAATGGGGCGTGCCCAGCATTTATATTGGCCGCTTCTTCGGCCCATTGCGGGCCTCGGTGCCGCTGGCTGCCGGCATTTTCGAAATGCCGTATTGGCGTTTCCAAGTTGCCAACTTCACCTCGGCCTTTATCTGGGCGGGCGTCCTGCTGCTGTTCGGCGACGGCCTGTCCGTCGCTATCGAATGGCTCTGGAAGCTGAAGTAGTCCGGCGGGGAATAACCGCCGTTTCCGGGTGTTGAACGGGCTGACATGTCGCGGTGTCTGAATGCCGCGACATCTCGCAGAAGTCATCGAACGCTGGTAAATAATTCCGCCAGCCCCCGCCTCTCACTGCCTCACCCCGGAGAACATCATGGACTTGTCACGCCGCCACGCCCTTGCCGGAGCCGCCGCGCTCGCCGCATCTCCATTGCTCACCGCAGGCTCTGCCAAGGCGTCTGCTCCACCCGCCGACAAGCAGGCGCCGAGCTTCTACCGCTACAAGGTCGGCGATGCGCAGGTGAATGCGATCTCCGACGGCGCCAACACTTTCCCGCTGGCCGACACCTTCGTGCTCAACGCCAAGAAGGATGAGGTCAACGCGGCGCTCGACAAGGCCTTCCTGCCGAAGGACAACATGACCATCCACTTTGCGCCGCTGGTCATCAACACTGGCGGCAAGTTGGTGGTGATCGATACGGGCAACGGCCCCGGAGCCCTCGCGGCGACCAAGGGCAATGTCGGCCAGTTCGCCAACAACATGGCCGCCGCCGGCATCGACGCCAAGAACGTCGATGTGGTCGTGATCTCGCATTTCCACGGCGATCACGTGAACGGGCTTCTGGCCGCCGATGGCACGCCGGCTTTTCCGAATGCCGAAGTCCTCGTCCCGGCCGCTGAGTGGAAGTACTGGAACGACGATGGCGAACTGGCCAAGGCCGCCAATGACCGCATGAAGGGTCTGTTCGCCAGCAACCGCAAGCTCTTCAACGATGGGCTGAAGAAGAAGGTCACGCCCTATGAATGGGGCAAGGACGTCGCGCCAGGCCTGCTCGCCGTGGAGTCGGTCGGCCATACGCCTGGCCACACCTCGTTCGTGCTGTCGTCCGGCAGCGACAAGCTGTTCATTCAGTCCGACGTCACCAACCATCCGTCGCTGTTCGTCACCAATCCCGGCTGGCATCTGATGTTCGATCAGGACCCGGCGCAGGCGGAAACCACGCGCCGCAAGGTCTATGACATGCTGGTGGCCGAGAAGATGCGTGTGCAGGGCTTCCACTATCCATTCCCGGCCAACGGTTTCGTCGAGAAGGATGGCAGTGGTTATCGGCTGGTGCCGGCCCCATGGAGCCCGGTGATCTAAACGAAGCCTGGCAAATTTCCCGGCCTGCGCTGCAGTGCAGGCCGGCTGGCCTCGTAAACACCCATCGCCTCCGTCGGTGCGTCGTGCCAGTCTCTGCGCCGGAGTCGCGCCAACAGCGACCATGCAAAGCAAGGGGAGAAGACTTCATGGATCTGTCACGACGACAAGCACTGGCGGGTGCCGCCGCGCTCGCAGCGACGCCATTGCTCGCCACCGATTCTGCCAGAGCCTCAGCTCCGCCGGCCGACAAGCAGGCGCCAAGCTTCTATCGCTACAAGGTCGGCGATATTCAGGTGAACGCCATTTCCGATGGTGCGGCGACATTTCCTCTGGCCGATACGTATATTTCCAACGCCAAGCGCGATGATATCAATGCCGCACTCGCCAGGGCATTTCTGCCGACAAACCAGATCACCAACTTCTATGCGCCACTGGTGATCAACACCGGCGGCAAGCTGGTGGTGATCGACACCGGCAACGGGCCCGGCGCCTTTGCGGCAACCAAGGGCAATGTCGGGCAGTTCACCACCAACATGATGGCAGCGGGGATCGATCCGAAGATGATCGACATGGTCGTGATCTCGCACTTCCACGGCGATCATGTGAACGGCCTGCTGACGGCGGACGGCGTGCTGGCGTTTCCCAATGCCGAAGTGCTGGTGCCGGCAGTAGAGTGGAAGTTCTGGATGGACGACGGCGAGATGAGCCGTGCCACCGGCGATCGCATGACCGGTCTGTTCAAGAACAATCGGCGGGTGTTCGAGGCCGGGTTGAAGAAGAAGGTCACGCCCTATGAATGGGGCAAGGATGTCGCGTCCGGGCTGCTGGCTGTCGCCTCAATTGGGCACACGCCGGGCCACACGTCTTATGTGCTGTCGTCCGGATCGGACAAGGTCTTCATCCAGTCGGACGTCACTAACCTTCCAGCGCTATTCGCCGCCAATCCCGGCTGGCACGTGAATTTCGACCAGGATCCGGTGCAGGCCGAAGCCACCCGCCGCAAGGTCTATGACATGCTGGTCGCCGACAGGATGCGGGTGCAAGGCTTCCACTATCCGTTCCCGGCCAACGGTTTCGTCGAGAAGGATGGCGACGGCTACCGCGTCGTGCCGGCGCCGTGGAGCCCAGTTCTCTGAGGTCTGCGCTCTGGTGATCTTGACGGATCGCGGGCGCGGCCCTATGACCGCGCCCATGATCAACCTTGCGACCAGCATCATCGCCCGCCGCCGCCGCATTCTCGCGGCAGGTGGAGATATGCGCGCATAAGCGTTTCGATCTCTCACTGCCGCCGGATACGGTCCGCGGCAGTCTTTCTCCCAAACAGCAGCGCGACCCATCCGGCGGCCTTCACTCAGGAAGGAGCCCGTCATGTATACGCCGCCCAAATTTCAGACCGACCGGACCGACGCACTTGCGTTTGCGGACGCTCGCGGCTTCGGCACGGTCTGCGCCTTCGATGGCAGGAAGCCGATCGCCTCCGCGGTGCCTTTCTGCCTCGACTACGGCAATGACGGCACGCCGCGTCTGGCCTTTCACCTTGCGCGACAAAATCCGCTGCTCAAGCTTGCAGACGGCGTGACGCCATGGGCCATGGCCATCCTGGGCGCTGATGCCTATGTGTCGGCCGACTGGTACGTATCGCCCGATCAGGTGCCGACCTGGCTCTATCAGGCGGTCCATCTCACCGGACCGGTGCGCATCCTGTCGGGTGGTGAACTGGGCCCGCATCTTGACGCGCTGAGCGCAAGGTTCGAAACACGGCTGGCGCCGAAGAAGCCCTGGACCTCCGATAAGATGGCGGCGGGGCGGCTTGAGGCGATGAAGAAGGCGATCGTCGGTGTGGTGATGACAGTGGACGAGGTGGAGGGTAGCTCCAAGCTCAACCAGCACAAGTCAGATGCCGATCATCTGGCTGTCATGAGCGCACTGGCGCTGCGGCCGGAGCCTGCCGCGTTCGAGATTTCAAATGCGATGCGCAAATTGCGGCCGCATTTGTTTGCGGAAGAGACGACACAATTGACTGCTATGGCTGAGGCCGAAGGATTTATGGGATGAGCACGAAGAAGAAAATCGGCATTCTCGGTGCGTCCGGTTACACCGGAGCCGAACTGGTGCGGCTGCTGCTGCGTCATCCCAAGGTCGAACTCGTGCTGCTGACGGCCGACCGGCGCGCCGGGCAGGCGATGGGCGATGTGTTCCCGCAATTCGCACCCTATGAGCTGCCGACGCTCGTAAGCATCGACTCCGTCGACTGGACGACCATTGGCCTCGATCTGGTGTTCTGCGCGCTGCCGCATGCGACCACGCAGAAGGTGCTGCAGGATTTGCTGGCCAAGGCGCCGGAGACCAAGGTGGTGGATCTGTCGGCCGACTTCCGGCTCGAGGACGCAGCCGCCTATGCGAAGTGGTATGGCCACGAACATCATGCGCTGGAGCTGCAGAAGGAAGCCGTCTACGGCCTCGTCGAGCTCTATCGGCGCGACATCAAGAAAGCGCGGCTGATTGCCAATCCCGGCTGCTACACGTCGTGTGCGATCCTGCCGCTGGTGCCGCTGTTGAAGGCGCGCGCCGTCGAGACCGACGAGATCGTGATCGATGCCAAGTCCGGCATGACGGGAGCAGGGCGTTCCGCCAAGGAAGAGATGCTGTTCTCGGAAGTGTCCGAAGGCTTCAACGCCTATGGCGTCGGCCATCACCGGCACATGGCGGAGCTCGATCAGGAGTTCTCCAAAGCTGCCGGCAAGGAGGTTGTCGTCAGCTTCACGCCGCATCTCTTGCCGCAGAACCGGGGTATCCTCTCGACCATCTATGTGCGGGGCCGGCGCGGCAAGACGGCGCAGGATCTCCACGAGGTGCTGGTTAAACAGTATGAGAAGGAGCCGTTCGTGCACATCCTGCCATTCGGCAAGACGCCGCATTCGCGGCATGTGCGCGGTTCCAACATGACCTTCATCGGCGTTGCCGCTGACCGTATCCCGGGCCGCGCCATCATCGTCTCGACGCTCGACAACCTCACTAAAGGCGCATCGGGGCAGGCGGTGCAGAACATGAATCTGGTGCTTGGTTTCGTCGAGACGCTCGGCATCGATCAGCCGGCGATGTTCCCGTAGAGCGCGCGCATACACCTTGGCCCGCATTACAGGCCGGGCGACGACAGCGAGAGACAACAGAAAAGGCCCGAATTTGCGTTCGGGCCTTTTTTCTATGCTCTTGTCACTTCGCCGATCCTGGCTTTTGTGCGCGCTCCTTGAACAGCTCACTCAGTGTCTGCGCCGCCTCAATGGCGCGCGGGAAACCGGCATGGACCGTCGTCAGATAGACGATCTCCTTCAGCTCTTCCTCTTTCACGCCAGCGTTGAGCGCGTAGCCCGCATGGATCTTCATGAACGGCCGATGTCCCAGCGCCGCGAAAGCGGCGACGGCTGCCAACTGTCGCGTGCGCGCGTCGAGAACCGGCCGTGCCCAGACGTCGCCGAGTGCGTAACCCGTGATAGCATCGGCGAGAAAGGGAAACTCGGCGCGCAGGCCTTCGAGGGTCGGCTGGCTGCTGCCGGCATTGAGCGATCGAACAACCTCGTCGCCGCGTCGCAGGCGTTCTTCCGTCGTCTCCGCGCAAAGACTTGCTGCAGATGCCAGCATGCAGAATGCCGCAACGAAAGCGGTCGTTCGATATGACATGATCGCTTCTCCCTGTTTTTCTCGCCGCGCGAATGTTGCGACAGCGGACAAGCATTGGGGCATGTGGCGCGCTCGGCGTTAGACCGATCCTGCCGATCTCTTGTCCAATCCTCTAAGGCGGCGAAAGGACGCAGGGGCGAAACAAAACGGCCCGAACTTGCGTTCGGGCCGTTCATATTTGATCTGAAGTCAGACGCTTACGCGGCAGCCGACTTGGCGGTTGGGACTTCCGAGATGGTCTTCAGGATCTGCGAAGCGATCTGGTAGGGGTCGCCCTGGGAGTTCGGACGACGATCTTCCAGATAGCCCTTGTACTCGTTCTTGACGAAGGAGTGCGGGACGCGGATCGAGGCGCCGCGGTCCGCGATGCCATAGCTGAACTTGTTCCACGGAGCGGTCTCGTGCTTGCCGGTCAGACGCTTGTCGTTGTCCGGGCCGTAGACGTTGATGTGGTCCATCAGGTTCTTGTCGAACTGGGCCATCAAAGCTTCGAAGTAAGCCTTGCCGCCGACCGTACGCATATATTCGGTCGAGAAGTTGGCGTGCATGCCCGAGCCGTTCCAGTCGGTATCGCCGAGCGGCTTGCAGTGGAATTCGATGTCGATGCCGTACTTCTCCGTCAGACGGAGCAGCAGGTAACGGGCGATCCACATTTCGTCAGCGGCCTTCTTGGAGCCCTTGCCGAAGATCTGGAATTCCCACTGGCCCTTCGCCACTTCGGCGTTGATGCCTTCGTGGTTGATGCCGGCTTCGAGGCAGAGGTCGAGATGTTCTTCGACGATCTCGCGGGCAATTGAGCCGACGTTCTTGAAGCCGACGCCGGTGTAGTAGGGGCCCTGTGGCGCGGGATAGCCATCCTCGGGGAAACCGAGCGGACGGCCGTTCTCGTAGAAGAAGTATTCCTGTTCGAAACCGAACCAGGCGCCGGCATCGTCGAGAATGGTGGCGCGCTTGTTGGTCGAGTGCGGGGTGACGCCATCCGGCATCATGACTTCGCACATCACCAGAGCGCCGTTCTCACGGGCCGCGTCCGGATAGATCGCAACCGGCTTCAGCACGCAATCGGAGCTGTGGCCTTCGGCCTGCATGGTCGACGAACCGTCGAAGCCCCACAGCGGGAGCTGTTCGAGGGTCGGGAAATCTTCGAATTCCTTGATCTGCGTCTTGCCACGCAGGTTCGGAACCGGCGTGTAACCGTCGAGCCAAATATACTCGAGCTTATACTTTGTCATGCGGGTCTCTCATGAGTTGGCGATGCGTAGGGCGTGAGCCCTGAGCTTGCCGGCGGGCGGACGCAAAATCCGCCCCCAGCGGCGCTGCATATAAAGCACGTAGTATGCCAACTTGTCGCGGCGCAACGCTTTTGTGACGAAAACCGCGGCGCGTCCCCAACGGGGCTGTCATTCGCTGTCTGGAGAGGGCATCGGAGGCCGGGAATCGGTCCGGATTCGCGAATTTTTCAGAGGAATTCGACCGCGCGCGAAAATACCGGCTGCCCAATTCCCTTGCAGGCTATTTTGGACCGGAACTTTTCTGCCTTTCAGACGCTCAAATGAGAGGTCAGGCGCTGCGTAGGCGGCTTCAAAACCTGCGCGCCCAAAGCGCATGTCCATCGAGTGCGCATATTGTAGTCATTTGGATGCTTCTTACGAGGCAGTCGGCACAAAAGAAGGGCGCCTCTGTTACAATGATGATCCGAAAGGAAAAAACAGATCAGAGGAAGGAAGAGAAGCGATGCCGACGTCTCAAACGCATCACCCCCATACCGCTAAAATCTACCAATTCCCGGTTGGTGGCCGTGCATCGGTCGGCCCGCGGGGACGGCTCAGCAAGCCGTTGGACCTGCGTGCCTCGACCGTGAAAACCGTGGCCGACTATGACAGCTGGTACCACGAGGCTGCCATCCAGGAAGCCAACCGGACCTACGAACATTGACGGTGCCTGGCCGGACGCAAGGTTCACCGCCCCGGGCGCGGTTTATCGACGACGATCAAGGGCTGAAACAGCGATGTTTCAGCCCTTTTTCATGACCGGAAACCGGGTTGGTGTCAGACGCCGAAGATCGACCAGCCGAGCCGCTTCGTGAGCGCTTCGAGCGCAATGCGGCCGAGATGCGAATTGCCGTGCTTGTCGAGACCCGGCGCCCAGACTGCGATCGAGGCCTTGCCGGGCGCGACCGCGATAATGCCGCCGCCGACACCGCTTTTGCCGGGCAGGCCGACGCGATAGGCGAACTCACCCGAACCGTCATAATGGCCGCACATCAGCATCAGCGCGTTGATACGGCGCGCGCGCTCCGACGACACCACCGAGAGTCCGGTCGACGGATTGCGGCCCGAATAAGCGAGGTAGCGCGTCGCCATGGCCAACTGCCGACACGACATCGCGATCGCGCAGTGGTGGAAATAGACGCCGAGCGTGAAGTCGACGGGATTTTCGACCACGCCGAACGACTTCATATAGTTCGCCAGCGCGGTGTTGCGAAAGCCGGTGCGTTTCTCGGACGCGGCGACCGTCTCATCGATCACGATAGAGCTGTCGCCGGACAGAAACTGCATGAAACGCAGGATTTCGCCGATCGCCTCGCGCGGCTGATGGCCGGACAGGATGACGTCGGTGACGGCGATGGCGCCGGCATTGATGAAGGGATTGCGCGGCACGCCGCGCTCACGTTCGAGCTGGACGATGGAGTTGAACGGATTGCCCGAGGGCTCGCGGCCGACATGTTTCCACAGCCGGTCGCCGACCATGCCGAGCGCCAGCGTCAGCGTGAAGACTTTCGAGATGCTCTGGATCGAGAACGGCACATCGGCATCGCCGCCAGCCGCAACCTGGCCATCGGCATCGATGACCACAAGGCCGAACTGGTTGGGATCGACACCCGCCAGTTCCGGAATATAGCTCGCGACGTCGCCGCGGTCTGTTCGCTGCGCCATCTCGTCGGCAATTTCCTTGACGACGAGATCGAGACTTGGGGCAGCGTGGTTCATTGCAGATCAATCTGGCGAGAAGAAGCGTTAGTATGGAATCCGCAGGATCGCGATGGCGAGGACCGCCTGGGCGATGAAGCCGACCACGAAGGCCAGCGTGCGGAAAATCGGCAGGCCGAGCGTGTAGACGATCAGATGCACCACGCGCGACCAAAAATAGACCGCGCAGGCCAGAACGGTGGTCGGGGTCGAGACATCGGCGGCATTCAGGATCAGCACCAGCGGCGCGAAGATGATGAGATTCTCGACGGCGTTGTCATGGGCGAACATCATCCGGTTAGCCCATTCAGCCTGCGGCCTGTCGGTTCGCGTCGGATTGGCCATGACGCCGGTGACACCGCGGACCATGATGCGGTTCAGCATATAAGGCACCCAGAGCAGGCCGGTGAGAATCACGGTCAGCGTCAGCCAGAACAATTCGCGCGTCATCCGGGTATCCTTTCAGTCGAAATTCCCGCGGAAAACGCGGAGATGGTCATGCAAAACACACGCGCCGCAAGCGGATGCGACGCGTCCTAGCTGAAATCATAGACGTTTGCTGTGACGACGCCAAGCAAGCGCGGAGAGGCGGGCCGTTACGCCCGCACCCGCACATAACTGCCCGGGGCGTCTTCCAGTGCGGGGAATGCGTCGGTGCCGACATGGCGGGCAGGAACTTCCTCGCCATCGATGCCGGAGAGCCACTCCCGCCAGTTCGGCCACCACGAGCCAGCATGTTCCTGCGCGGTCTTCATCCAGTCGACAAGATCGGTGGCGTGGGCGTTGTCGTTGGTCCAGTACTGGTACTTGCCGGAGGCTGGCGGATTGACCACGCCGGCGATATGGCCGGAGCCGGACAACACGTATTTCACCGGGCCGCCGAAGAATTGCGAGCCGTACAGCACCGATTGCGCCGGCGCGATGTGGTCCTCGCGGGTGGCGAGATTGTAGACAGGCACCTTGACCTTGGAGAGATCGAGTCGGGTGTTGTCGAGGATCATGTTGCCGGTCGAGAGCTTGTTCTCGAGATAGCAGTTGCGCAGATAGAACGAGTGGTTTGCCGCCGGCATCCGCGTCGCATCCGAATTCCAGTGCAGCAGATCGAAGGCCGAAGGCGGCTTGCCCTTGAGGTAGTTGTTGACCACGTAGGACCAGATCAGGTCGTTCGAGCGCAGCATGTTGAAGGCCATGGCCATCTTGCTGCCTTCCAGCACACCAGCCGCCTGCATGTCCTTTTCCAGCGCCGAGATCTGATCCTCGTCGACGAACACCATGAGGTCGCCGGCATGGGTGAAGTCGACTTGCGCGGCCAGGAATGTTGCCGATGCCACGCGGACGCGGCGCTTCTCGGCGAGCCAGGCCAGCGTCGAGGCGAGCAGGGTGCCGCCGACGCAATAGCCGATGGTATGCATGGTCATCTCGCCGGTGACCTTCTCGATGACGTCCATCGCGGTCAGCGGGCCTTCCTTCATATAGTCATCGAAGGTCTTGGCGCCGAGGCGCTTGTCGGGGTTGACCCAGGAGATCACGAACACCGAGACGCCCTGATCGACAGCCCACTTGATGAAGGATTTCTCGGGCTTGAGATCGAGGATGTAGAACTTGTTGATCCAGGGCGGCACGATCAGGAGCGGCGTGCGCAGCACGTTCTCGGTTGCCGGCTGATACTGGATCAGCTGCATCACCTCGTTCTGGAAAATCACCTTGCCCGGCGTCGTCGCCATGTTGACGCCGACTTCGAGGTTTTTCGGATCGGACTGGCGAATGCGCAGCGAGCCTTTGCCGGCCTCGATATCCTCGGCAAGCATGGTCATGCCGCGCATCAGGTTGCTGCCGTTCGACATCACGGTCTCGCGCAGCACTTCCGGATTGGTCAGCACGAAATTCGACGGCGCCATCGCGTTGGTGATCTGCTGGACATAGAACTCCGCTTTCTTGCGGGTATGCGCATCCAGACCTTCGGCATTCTTGACGAGGTCGTGGGCCCATTGCGTGGTCAGCAGATAGGCCTGCATGACGAAGTCGAAGAACTGGTTCGATTTCCACTCGGGATCGCTGAAGCGCTTGTCGCGCGCCGCTGCCTCGATGGCGGGCGAGCCGGCTTCGCCGACCATCCGGCGCATCGCTGAGCCCCAGAGGTCGAGATAGGCCTTGCCGAGCTTCATCTGCAATTCGGCGGCGCGCTTGTCGTCGGACAGCCAGTAATTGGCGACGATGCTGAATGTCTTGATCAGCTCCGTCAGCTCGTTCGGCGGCTTGTCGACGGTCTCGCCGGTCTGGCGTGGCTGCAGATAGGCGGCCAGCGCCTTGCCGCCATTCTCCATCGCCTTGGCCATGTTGAGCGCAAAAGCTTCGGGATTGAACGGTTTGGCGGACGCGTCGCCCGAGATTTTATCGTTAGCAGCTTTGGCGTCGGCGGCAACTTCGGTCATGGCGCAACAACAGCTTCATTCCAGTCGGGCAACGGTACGTCGCCACGCAAATCGATGATGGCACAGTTCGCGGATTGCCGCAGGATTCGATGTGCTGCACCGCGTCATATAGTCGGCGTTGGGTCTTGCTTCCGTCATATTGAAGCTCCAAGCCTTTAGCTTCTTCTCCCGGCATTAATCGTTTGTGACCAGATTGGCTTGATGGTGCGCTGCGATAGGGATGAAATCGATTCTAATGCGATGTAGGGTTGTGGCGTGACGCGTAGAGGCACATTCAGGGCAATTGGTGGTCGCAGCGGGCGGGCGGCGACAGCGGCCGCCTTGCTGGTGCTGGGGCTTGGCTTGCCTCTGGGCGGCTGCGCCTCGACCATCGCCGACATGCCCATGGTGGGGACGCCGGCGGGCGCTCCGGCGCGTCCGGCCGAGGTGGGCACCTATCTGCCGGTTCATGATCTGCCGACCACCCGCGAAGGCACCGCCATGGCGCCGGCGGATCAGGCCAAGATGCAGGCCGAACTGACTGCCGCCCGCGATCGCCAGGCCGTCGTGCTGCCGGCCAAACCGGCGGCCAAATAGTCAAAACTGCCCGTCGTGACTGGTGTCACCGGGCTTCCGTGATAAAAAGAAGCGATTCAACCGCATGATGAAGCGGTTCTGGAGCCCGATCCCATGGAAGAATTCTACCGCATCCGCCGATTGCCGCCCTATGTGTTCGAACAGGTCAACCGGGCCAAGGCCGCCGCGCGAAACGCTGGCGCCGATATCATCGACCTCGGCATGGGCAATCCGGATCTTGCGACCCCGCCGCATGTGATCGAGAAGCTCAAGGAGACCCTGGGCAAGCCGCGCACCGATCGTTACTCGGCCTCGAAGGGCATCACCGGCCTGCGCAAGGCCCAGGCCGGCTATTACGAGCGCCGCTTTGGCGTGAAGCTCAATCCCGACACCCAGGTGGTGGCGACGCTGGGCTCCAAGGAAGGCTTCGCCAACGTCGCTCAGGCGATCACCGCGCCTGGCGATGTCGTGCTGTGCCCGAATCCGAGCTACCCGATCCATGCCTTCGGCTTCCTGATGGCTGGCGGCGTGATCCGTTCGGTGCCGTCCGAGCCGACGCCGGATTTCTTCGCGGCCGTCGAGCGCGCCATCATCCATTCGATCCCGAAGCCGATCGCGCTGATCGTCTGCTATCCGTCGAATCCGACGGCGCAGGTGGCGAGCCTCGACTTCTACAAGGACCTCGTGGCCTTCGCGAAGAAGCATGAGATCTACATTCTTTCGGACCTCGCTTATGCCGAGGTCTATTTCGACGACAAGAACCCGCCACCCTCGGTGCTGCAGGTACCGGGCGCGATGGACGTCACCGTCGAATTCACCTCGATGTCGAAGACATTCTCGATGGCCGGCTGGCGCATGGGCTTTGCGGTCGGCAACGAGCGCATCATTGCCGCGCTGACGCGGGTGAAATCCTATCTCGACTACGGCGCGTTCACGCCTGTGCAGGTCGCGGCGACTGCTGCGCTGAACGGCCCCGACGACTGCATCCGCGAGATGCGCGACACCTATCGCAAGCGCCGCGACGCCATGGTGGAGTCTTTCGGCCGGGCCGGCTGGGACATTCCGCCGCCATCGGCGTCGATGTTCGCCTGGGCGCCGCTGCCCGAGAAATTCCGCGAAGTCGGCAGCATGCAGTTTGCAACGCTTCTCGTTGAAAAGTCCGGTGTGGTGGTATCTCCCGGTGTCGCCTTCGGCGAGCATGGCGAAGGTTACGTCCGCATCGCGATGGTCGAGAACGAACAGCGCATTCGCCAGGCTGCCCGCGGCATTCGCCGCTTCCTTGAAAGCGGTCTCGAAACGTTGCACAACGTGGTTCCTCTCGCCAACCGGCGATAGGCGTGATCCCCGAAAACCGGCAACCGGTTTTCGGACCGGTCATCGCTCAACAAGAATTCCGACAGGTCTGAAGCTTAATGGTCGCACCCCTCAAAGTGGGTATCGCGGGACTCGGCACCGTTGGTGCCGAAGTCGTCCGTCTCATCGAACAGCAGAACTCGATTTTGGCCGCGCGCTGCGGTCGTGGCGTCAAGGTGATTGCTGTCACTGCGCGCTCCAAGACCAAGAAGCGCGGTGTCGATCTGCGTGGCATCGACTGGATGAAGGATCCTCTCGCTGTTGCGCAGCATCCCGATGTCGAGTGCTTTGTTGAATTGATGGGCGGTGTCGGCGATCCCGCGCTGTCGTCGATCGAGGCGGCGCTGCGCGCCGGCAAGTCGGTCGTGACCGCGAACAAGGCCCTGATCGCCAAGCATGGCCTGAAGCTCGCCGCATCGGCTGAGAAGCACGGCGGCGCGCTGAACTATGAGGCCGCAGTCGCTGGCGCCATTCCGATCATCAAGACCATCCGCGAAGGTCTCGTCGGCACCGATATCAATCGCGTCTACGGTATTCTCAACGGCACCTGCAACTACATCCTGTCGCGCATGGAGTTGGAGGGCCTGTCCTTCGAGGAATGCCTTAAAGACGCGCAGCGGCTTGGCTACGCCGAGGCCGAGCCGTCCTTCGACGTGGATGGCCACGATACCGCGCAGAAGCTGGCTATTCTCGCCAGCCTCGCATTCGGCACCAAGGTCGCGCAGAGCGCAGTGTCAGTCGAGGGCATTTCGTCAATCGCGGCTGAAGATCTGCGTGCTGCTGCAGAGCTTGGCTATCGTGTGAAGCTGCTGGGCGTTGCCATGCGCACCGCGACTGGCATCGAACAGCGCGTGCATCCGACCATGGTGCCGCTGTCGTCCTCCATTGCGCAGGTCATGGGCGTCACTAACGCCGTCACGGTTGATGGTGCGGGCATTGCGCCGATTACGCTGGTCGGTCCCGGCGCCGGCGGCGCTGCAACCGCGTCTGCTGTTCTGGCTGATATTGCCGATGTCGCACGCAACGTTCGCGCGCTGCCTTTCGGGCGGCCGGTCGAGAAGCTCAAGACCACCACCAAGGCGCCGATGGAACGCCATGAAGGTGGCTATTACATCCGCCTGATGGCGCGGGATCTCGCCGGCACCGCCGCGCGTATCGCAACGCGTCTGGCCGAACAGAAGATTTCGCTGGAGTCGATCGTGCAGCGCCATCCGAATGGCGGCATCGAGCCGGTCGGCAAGAGCACGAAATCGTCACCGGTGCCTGTTATCCTGATCACCTACGCCACCACCGAGGACGCCATGCGTCGCGCCCTCCAGGCCGTGCAAAGCGACAAGGTGATATCGGGCAAGCCGCAGGTTATTCGCATCGAGAAGAACTAAATCCACGCGTTGAGAGTTGTACGGGGACATTCGTCCCACCGTAGAAGGAGCCCGCCCATGTCGACCCATATTACCGTCCCGCCGCAGCAACTGCTCGAGCGCATTCTGACGCTGGAGATCGTTCGCGTGACCGAGCGCGCGGCAGTGTCGGCTGCGCGGCTGCGTGGTCATGGGCAGGAGAAGGCGGCGGATCAGGCAGCGGTTGATGCGATGCGCCGCGAGCTCAACAAGATGCCGATCGACGGCACCATCGTGATCGGCGAGGGCGAGCGCGACGAAGCGCCGATGCTCTATATCGGCGAAAAGGTCGGCATCAATGCCGGCCCGAAGGTCGACATTGCCGTCGACCCGCTGGAAGGCACGACACTGTGCGCCAAGGACATGCCGGGCTCGATCGCCACCATGGCGATGGCCGACGGCGGTACGCTGCTGCACGCGCCCGACGTCTATATGGACAAGATCGCGATTGGCCCGGGCTACGCCAAGAACGTGATCGACATCGACGCATCGCCGGAAGAGAACATCAAGCGCCTCGCCAAGGCCAAGGGCGTGCCGGTGTCGGCGATCACCGCCCTCGTGCTTGAGCGGCCGCGGCACGAAGCACTGATCGCAGCGATCCGCTCGACCGGGGCGGCGCTGCGTCTCATTCCGGACGGCGACGTCGCCGGCGTCATCCACACCACCGATCCCGCCAAATCTGGCATCGACATCTATCTTGGCATTGGCGGCGCACCGGAAGGCGTGCTGGCAGCTGCAGCACTGCGCTGCATCGGCGGCCAGATGCAGACCCGATTGATCCTCGATACCGACGAGAAGCGCGAGCGTGCGCTGAAGATGGGTGTCACCGATCCGAAGATGATCTATGGCATCGAGGACATGGCGAAGGGCGACTGCCTGTTTGCCGCCACCGGTGTTACCGACGGCGCATTGCTGTCGGGCGTCAAGTTCCGCGGCGACGTCATCGAGACCGAGACCATCGTGATGCGTTCGGTGACCGGCACCGTGCGCATCATCAAGGGCGAGCATCGCCAGCTCGAAAAATTCCACCTGGATTGAGTTCGGTCACATGGCGAAGGCGAATGTTGACATCCGCCCAGTCGGCCCCGATGAACGGGCTGCCTGGGAGCCGCTGTGGCAGGGCTATCTGACCTTCTACAAGGCGACGCTGCCACAGATCGCGACCGATACCGCGTGGAAGCGTTTCCACGACGCCACCGAGCAGATGTTTCTGCTCGGTGCCTATGTGGACGGCAAGCTCACCGGCATCGTGCAGTTCCTGTATCACCGCTCATCCTGGACGCCGGGTAACTACTGCTACCTGCAGGACCTGTTCGTCGACAACGGCGCGCGGGGACTTGGCATCGGCCGCGCTCTGATCGAAGCGGTTTATGCAAAGGCCAAGGCTGACGGCTGCAGCCGCGTGCATTGGTTGACCCAGAACGAGAATGCGCAGGCCAGGACTCTCTACGATCAGGTCGCGGACAATTCCGGATTTATGCAGTACCGGAAGATACTCTGATCAAAGGCAATCCGAGCGCGCCAACATGCGCTCGGATTAATCGAACTAAAAACCAAGAAAACAAAACGGGGATGAGACCATGAGCGAGACCGATAACGTCAAGGCTCTGGTGTTCGACGTGTTCGGCACCGTGGTTGACTGGCGTTCCAGCCTGATTGCTGACTGTACCGCGTTCGGCAAAGCGCGCGGTATCACGGCTGACTGGACCGCGCTCGTCGATGCCTGGCGGCAGGCCTATATGCCGTCGATGGACGTGGTGCGCCATCATCCCGAGCGCGGCTTCGTCAAGCTCGACGCGCTGCATCGGCAGTCACTCGATGTGTTGGTCGCCAAGTTCGGCATCAACGGGCTCTCGGACAACGATCTGCATTACATGACACTCGGCTGGCACCGGCTGCATCCGTGGGCGGATTCGGTGAGCGGCTTGACCAGGCTGAAGACAAAATACGTCATCAGCCCGTTGTCGAACGGCAATGTCGCGCTGCTGACCAACATGGCGAAATTCGCCGGCCTGCCATGGGACCTGATCATGAGCGCGGAACTGTTCGAACACTACAAGCCCGATCCCCAGGCCTATCTCGGCGCGGCCGCACTGCTCAATCTGAAGCCTGCGGAAGTCATGATGATCGCCGCCCATAACAGCGATCTCGATGCCGCACACAAACTCGGCCTCAAGACCGCCTTCGTGCCGCGCGTTACTGAATATGGTCCGCACCAGAACCGCGACTTCAAGGCCGAGGGCCCGTGGGACGTGGTGGCGGATGATTTCAACGATCTGGCGAAGCGGATGGGCTGCTGACGGCCTGAGATTTGCCGAAAGCGGCTGCGCGGCCTATTGCTGATGCCATGACGCCACCGACCATCATTCCCGTCGAATCCCAACAGGCCTTTCTCGGCGTCACCGAATCCGCCACCGGGCGGATCTGGCGCGACCGGGTGGACCAGCGCGGGGCGGCGCGGGCGCTGGCCATGGTGCAGCGTTTCCAATTGCCGGAAATGCTGGCGCGCGTCATCGCCGGCCGCAATATCGAACTCGACGCGGTCGAAGACTTTCTCGATCCCACAATCCGCAAGCTGATGCCGGACCCGTTCACCATCACGCAGATGGAAGCGGCGGCGAAGCGCATCGCGGATGCCGCGCAGCGCCGCGAGAAAGTGGCGATCTTCGGCGACTACGACGTCGACGGCGCGACGTCGTCGGCGCTGCTGGCCTGGCATCTCCGCCATTGCGGACTCGACCCGCAGATTCACATTCCCGATCGCATCTTTGAGGGCTACGGCCCCAATGTGGATGCCATCAAAGCGCTGGCCGGCAAGGGCGCGACACTGCTCGTGACCGTCGATTGCGGTACGACGAGCTTCGAACCGTTGGCCGAGGCCAAGAAGCTCGGCATGTCCGTGGTCGTCATCGATCACCATCAGACCGGCGAGGAATTGCCTGACGTGGATGCCGTGGTGAATCCGAACCGGCTCGACGATATTTCCGGTCTCGGTCATCTCGCCGCCGTCGGCCTCGTGCTGATCACGCTCGTCGCGGTCAATCGCGAATTGCGCAAGCGCGGCTTCTGGACCGCCGAGATGCCGGAGCCGGATCTGCTCGGCATGCTGCATCACGTGGCCCTGGGCACCGTGGCCGACGTGGCACCGCTGATCGGCCTGAACCGCGCCTTCGTCGCCAAGGGTCTCATCGCATTGCGCCGCCGCGATCACATCGGCCACACCGCACTGATGGATGTGGCGCGTTTGAACGGTCCGCCGGAAGCGTGGCATCTCGGCTTCATGCTGGGACCGCGCATCAATGCCGGCGGCCGGATCGGGCGCGCAGACTTGGGCGTGCGGCTGCTACTTGAAGGCGATATTTCCGAGGCCGCGAAGATCGCTGCCGAACTCGATCGACTGAACATCGAACGACGCGTGATCGAGCAGGCCGCGGAAGCGCAGGCCGAAGCGGAGGCGCTGGCGTCACTGGGGCTGGAGGATAAGGGCTCCGTGGTCGTGACAGCCAGTGAAGGCTGGCATCCCGGTGTGGTCGGGCTCGTCGCATCCCGGCTCAAGGAGAAATTCGCGCGGCCCGCTTTTGCCATTGCGCTTGAGCCCGGCGGGATCGGCACCGGCTCCGGCCGTTCGATCTCCGGCGTCGATCTCGGCAAGGCCGTGCGACAGGCGGTCACTGACGGATTGCTGATGAAAGGCGGTGGCCACGCCATGGCCGCCGGCATCACGCTGCGCAAGGAACGGCTCGGTGAATTCCGCGCCTATATCGAAAGCGCGCTGGCCGCCGATGTCGGCAAGTCACGCAACGAGAAAGAACTGTTCATCGACGGCGCCGTGACCGCGCGCGGCGTGACGACGGATCTGGTGAATACGCTCAATCGCGCCGGGCCATTTGGCGCTGCCAATCCGGAGCCAGTGATCGCTCTGCCGGCGCATCAGCTCGTCTATGTCGATGAAGTCGGGCAGGCGCATCTGCGGCTGCGCTTCAAGGCGTCGGACGGCGCCATCGTCAACGGCATCGCGTTTCGTTCAGTGGGGCAGAAGCTCGGCAACGCGTTGCAGGAGTTGCGTGGTCAGCCTGTCCATGTGGCGGGCTCGCTGACCGTCGATCGCTGGCAAGGTGCCGAGCGCGTGCAGATGCGCGTGATCGACGTGGCGGCGCCGGATCCCGGGCCGAAGATGATCAGATGATATCAATCTCAGTCTGTCGGCTCCCGGCTTGACCGGCGCACTCATCCATTTATGTCTTGCCGGCGGAGCAGTCTGGTCGAGTATCGATAGCGGTCCGCCGGATGAATGCTGAGCGAGACCTCAGCCAGCTCGTTTGACGCGAACAGATACTGCCGCCGGATCGACAGCGCATGCGCGCCAGCCGTTGCCTTCAGTGGCTCCGCCATCGCGTCCGACACGCCAACCGCAGAAATGTCCTGCCGGATCTCGACAAAGCGTCGTCCCGAGATTTTCTCGACCAGCGTGCCGAAGATCTCATGATGCCCCGCCATTTTCGTGCGTACCTCGTCGGCGAAGGCGCCGTCGATATAGACATCGGTCCAGCAGATCGGCGTCTGTGTGACGTCGCCGGGAATCGTGCGCAGACTTGAGATGCACAGCCAGCGGCGACCCGGTCGGCATCCGAGCTGGCTGGCCAGCTCGCTGTCCGCGACAATGTCGGCGACATGCTGCACGTGGCGCTCCGTCTCGGTGCCGAACTGCTGTACCGCCTCGATCGTATTGAGTGCCTGCGTAAAGCCATCACCGCCCTTGGCGGGAGAGGCCGCCTCGACGCGCGTGCCCGCATTACGTTTTCGGCTGACAAGGCCGGACGCCTGAAGCTCCTGCATCGCCGCGCGCACGGTTGATCGGCTCACGGCGAACTGGTCCGCCAGCTCGAACTCTGTCGGCAGCACGGACCCGACCGGATGCCGTCCGTCTGCAATGGCCTCGGTCAGTGCTCGGGCCACGAACGCGTAACGCTTTTCCACCGTCGTCCCTCGACCCCTAAGTCCCTGATCGCAGGATGGAAGCCTGATTGGCGACCATCTCGTCAAGGAAGGAGATTGACACACGGTTTATGTTCGGACAATTTAATATGTACGAACATAATAAGAGGAAGCGTTATGGGCAGCACGGTTTTCGATTCGGTCCTGTTTCGGGACATGTTCGGCACCGCGGAAATGCGGGCGGTCTTCGCCGACGAAGCCCTGGTCGGCCGCTACATCGAGGTCGAAGTCGCGCTGGCCCGCGCCCAGGCCCGTCTCGGCGTCGTGCCAAAGGAAGCCGCGCAGGCCATCGAGGCCGCCGCCAAATCCATCCGGATCGATTTCGACAAGCTCCGCGCTGAGACCGAAATCGTCGGCTACCCGATCCTGCCGCTGGTTCATCAGCTCTCTGAAGCTGCCGGAGAGGCGGGCCGCTACGTTCACTGGGGTGCGACCACCCAGGACATTATGGACACCGCCAACGTCCTGCAGATACGCGCAGCGCTTGAGATTGTTGCACGCGATCTGCGCGAGGTCCGCGACATCCTGAGCGCGATGGCCCGCAAATATCGCGACACGCCGATGGCCGGTCGCACCCATCTGCAGCAGGCGCTGCCGGTGACCTTCGGCTACAAGGCTGCCGTCTGGCTGTCCTCCATCGATCGGCACATTGAGCGCGTCGATCAGGCATTGCCGCGCATCCTGCTCGGCGAGTTCTCCGGCGCCGCGGGGACGCTCGCATCGGTGGGCGAGGGCGGCCTGGAGATGCAAAAGCTGTTCTGCGAGGAGCTCGGCCTGCATCAGCCCTCGATCACCTGGCATGTCGCCCGCGACGGCATCGCCGAAGCGGTCACACTGCTTGGTCTGATCACCGGCACGCTCGGCAAGATCGCTACCGACGTCATGCTGTTGTCATCGTCCGAATTCGGCGAAGTGTCTGAGCCTTTCGTGCCCGGTCGCGGGGCGTCATCGACGATGCCGCAAAAGCGTAACGCGATTTCAAGCGAACTGATGCTCGCCGCTGCCAAGGCGGTGCGCCAGCATGTCGCGACCATGCTCGACGGCATGATCCATGACCTGGAACGTGCAACCGGGCCGTGGCATCTCGAATGGGTGTCGTTGCCGGAGAGCTTCCTGCTCACCGCCTCTTCGCTGGCAAATGCCAAATTCATGCTGGCCGGACTTGTGGTTCATGAGAAGCGCATGCTGGAGAATCTGGATCTGACACGCGGCCTTATCGTCGCCGAAGCGGTGATGATGGCAGCGGCGCCGAAACTCGGCCGCCAGCATGCGCATGACGTCGTCTACGATGCCTGCCGCAAGGCAATCGAAGGCGGCGGACAGCTTGCGGACATCCTCGCCGAGGTCCCGGAAATTACCGAAGCGCTTGGCAGCAAGGATGCCATCCGTCGTCACTGCGACCCGGCCAACTATCTCGGCCTGTGCGGTCCGATGGTCGATCGCGTGCTGAGCATGAGCGGACGCTGAAACAACATACATACACAACAGGGGAGGAATTTCGATGACGAAGAACATTTTGACGACCGCATTCGTGCTCGCCGGTGCGCTCCTTGCCGTTCCGGCCTCGGCCCAGGACTTTCCGACACGCACCATCACCATGAACATGCCCTATTCGGCAGGCGGCCCTGGCGACACCATCGCGCGGCTGCTGGCGCAGGGCATGAGCGGCCCGCTGAAGCAGCAGGTCATCGTCGAGAACACAACGGGCGCCGGCGGCTCCATCGGCAGCGCCAAGGTCGCGGCCTCGCCGCCGGACGGCTACAATCTGTTGCTGATCCATATCAGCCACGCGACCAATCCGGCGCTGTATCCAAAACTCAAATACGATCCGATCAAGGACTACGAGCCGATCGGTCTCGCTGTCGATCTCCCGTCGGTGTTCGTGGCACGCAAGGATCTCCCGGCCGCCAATCTCGCCGAGCTGATCGCCTGGATGAAGACGAATAAGGAGAAAGTGAACTACGCGCATGCCGGCATCGGATCGGCCTCGCATCTGTGTGGCCTGCTGCTCAATACGGCGACCGGTACGCAACCGACCCAGATCGCCTATCGCGGCGCTGGTCCGGCAATGAACGACATGATGAGCGGGCAGGTCGATGTCATGTGCGACCAGATCGTCAACGTGGTCGGCAATGTGGATGGCGGCACGATCAAGGGCTACGCCGTCACCAGCACCGAGAAGGCGCCGGCGCTGCCAAAACTGCCCACGACAGCCGAAGCCGGGCTGCCGGGCTTTACCTACACGGTCTGGTACGGTCTGTTCGCGCCAAAGGGCACGCCCAAGCCGATCATCGACAAACTCGTTGCCGCGTTGAACGTGGCGCTGAGGGACGAGACTGTGAAGAGCCGGCTTGCCGGGCTCGGCGTGCAGCCGGTGGCGCCGGAACGGGCGACGCCCGATGCTCTGGCCGCGCATCTCAAGTCAGAGATCGACAAATGGACGCCGATCATCAAGGCAGCGGGCGTTGTCGGCGCGCAGTGAGCCAGACTCTTGAGTGACGTTCGCACGGAACATGACTCCTTCGGCACCATCGCGGTGCCGACGGATCGCTATTGGGGCGCGCAGACCCAACGCGCGCTTGAGGTCTTCCAGGTTAGCGATGAGCGTCTCCCGGTCGCGCTGATCCGTGCATTCGCCCTGCAGAAGATCGCGGCCGTTCGCGCCAATCTGCAACTCGGGACGATCGCGCCGGAGATCGCAGCGCCGATCGAAGCAGCGGCACTCGAACTTCAGCAAGGCCGTTTCGACGATCATTTCCCGTTGCCGATCTGGCAGACTGGCTCCGGCACCCAGACCAACATGAACGCCAATGAGGTGATCGCAAACCGCGCCAATGAATTGCTGGGCCAGCCGCTTGGGACCAAATCACCCGTTCATCCCAACGATCACGTCAATTGCTCACAGTCATCGAACGACAGCTTTCCGACCGTGATGCATGTGGCAACGGCGCTGGAGTTGCGCGGGCGTTTGCTCCCGGCCTTAAAGACGCTACGCGATGATCTTCGCGCCAAGGCGGACGCGTTCTCCGACGTCGTGAAGATCGGACGCACGCATCTGATGGATGCCGTGCCGATGACCATGGGGCAGGCATTCGATGCCTTCGCCCGCCAGATCGGCCATGCGATTGACCGCATCGAAGCAGTGTTTCCGCGTCTGCTGATGCTGCCCCAGGGCGGCACGGCCGTCGGCTCGGGGCTCAATGCGCCAAAGGGATTCGACAGCGCCTTTTGCGAGCACCTGAACGCACTGACCGGCGTTACGTTCGTCCCGAACCCGAGCAAGTTCGAAGGCATGGGTGCACATGACGCGCTTGTCGAAGTGTCCGGCGCGCTCAATGGCCTTGCCGTCACGTTGCTGAAGATCGCGAACGACGTGCGCTTCCTCGGCTCGGGTCCGCGCTGCGGGCTTGGTGAGCTTGTCATCCCGCATGACGGGCTGACATCGTCGATCATGCCTGGCAAACGCAACCCGACGATCGCTGAGATGCTTGTGCAGGTCTGTTTTCAGGTGACGGGCAACAACGCCGTCGTCACCGCAGCCAGCGCATCCGGCAATTTCGAGCTCAACGTTGCCAAGCCGGTCATCATCTACAACGTCTTGCAGTCGATCCGCATCCTCGCCGATGGCGTCGATGTCTTTACGTCCCGATTGATCCGCGATCTCGACGTCGATCGGCGACAGCTCGCCGCGAATGTCGCCAACGCGCCGCTGCTCGCGACAGCCCTCAATCCCGTGATCGGCTACGACAAGGTCGCACTCATCACAGCCAAAGCTTTGGATGAAGCCATCACGCCGCGCGAAGCCGCGATCGCGCTGGGACTGCTCTTAGGTGAAGACTATGATCGTTATGTCGATCCGCTGCGCATGGCGGGGATTTGACGGAACGGCTCAGCCGCCTTGCCGCAACCGCGCGAGCACCTTCAGCCCGCCATAGCCATCCGCCGGCAGCAGACCCATCTTCGTTTGATAGTCCTTCACCGCCTTCATCGTGTCGTTGCCAACGCGGCCATCCGTGCCGCCGGTATCAAAACCGGCGCGGGTGAGGCGTGTCTGCACTTCCTGCACTTCGGCCAGTGTCAGCGCGCGTTCGGAGCCGGGGAACGGCTGGATGAAAGGCGGTGCGCCGAGAATGCGATCGCCGAGATGGCAGATCGCCAGCGCATAGTTCATCGACGGATTATAGCTGCGCACGGCGTAGAAGCCCTGGCCGAGCAGGAAGGCCGGGCCGCCCTGTACAGGCACCCAGAGCTTGGCATTGGCGGAAGGCTGCGGGAACGGCTGTCCATCGGCGCGGGTGACGCCTGCAGCGGACCATGCTGCAAAACTGCGATTGCTCTCCGATGAGCCGGCGCCACTGGCGCGGACCTCATAGCCCCAGTGTTCGCCGCGCGGATATTTGCCGCGATTGACGAGGAAGCGTGCGCTTGAGCCCAGCGCATCGTCAGGCTTGCCGAACGGCGAGACGCGGCCGTCGCGGTCATAGTCGATGCCGACATTGAGCCAGACTTCCGGCATCCATTGCGTATGCCCCATCGCGCCGGCCCAGGAGCCCCGCATCTCGTCGGGCGTGCTCCAGCCCTTGTCGACGATCTTCAGCGCGTTGATCAGTTCGGTTTCCCAGTAGGCGCGGCGGCGCGGCTCGTTCCACGCCAGTGCGGCCAGCGACGGAAACACCGGGCGCATATGGTTTTGCTGCACGATGGGATCGCCATAAGCGGACTCCACGCCCCACAGCGCCAGCAGCGTGCCGCGCTCGACACCAAAGTCGCGCTCGATACGGTCGAACACGCCGTCATACTTGCGCAGCGCTTCCTTGCCGGCGGCGATGCGCCAGTCGGAGGCGCGGCGGTTGATGTATTGCCAGAGCTGCTCGTGAAATTCCGGCTGCTTCTGCATCTTGGTGAACACGGACATGTCCGGCTCGATACGGCCCATCACGCGCGAATAGGTCGCGTCGGAGACGCCTTTGGCAATTGCCTTTGCACGAAAGCCGTCGCGCCACGCGTCGAAGCCCGCGGGCGCCGCAACGGCGGTCCTGGGCATGGCCAGCAACGCGCCTGCACCCAGGCCGGAGCGGAGCAGGCTGCGTCGGTCGATCAGGGAATCGCGCGTGGTCATGCCCCATTGTAGCCGCATGACCTGCGCGGCGGCAGGGGCAATGCGTCGCGGCGCGGGGAGGCAACCAACGTGCTGAAGTCACGCATGAAAAAGACCGCCGGCAGCCTTTTTCTGGCCACCGGCGGTCTTGCGAAAAACTTGCGGCAGTCTTGCGACAGCCGGGATCCTTTAGTCCTTGGCGCGTTCGATGTACGAGCCGTCCTCGATCAGCACCACGATGCGTGTGCCGGTACCAACATGCGGCGGCACGTTGGTACGGACGCCGTTGGACAGCATGGCAGGCTTGTAGGACGACGACGCGGTCTGGCCCTTGGTCACCGGCTCGGTATCGACGACTTCGAGGGTCGCGCGCTGCGGCATCTGGATCGCCACCGGAACCAGACCATGCAGCGACAGCTTTACGGTCATGTTCTCCTGCAGATAGGGCTCGGCATCGCCGATGACGTCCTTCTGCACCTGAACCTGGTCGTAATTGTCGTTGTTCATGAAATGGAAGCCGTCGGCGTCCTTGTAGAGGTAATTGAAGTTCTGGTCTTCAATCGTCGCCTTTTCCACCTGGTCAGTGGTCTTGTAGCGCTCCGAGATCTTCACACCGTCGCTGATTCGGCGCATTTCGATCTGGCTGACCGGGGTTCCCTTGCCGGGGTGGATGTTCTCCGCGGACAGAACCACGTAGAGCTTGCCTTCCTGCTCGATGACGTTGCCCTTGCGAATAGAACTGGCGATGACTTTCACAGATATGTTTCCTAGATTTCAGGCCCGGGACCGATCCGGACGTGTGTGTCCTGTGGCCAGCGAAGCGGTTTCGGGGGGCAACATACTGATTTCACGCGGCGATGCCAGCGTTTTGCAACCCAAAAGGGCCGTTTGCCGATGACTGGAACCGACCGGCCGTCGCCCTGGTGGAGCCCGGCGCGACATCAGGACCGCCGGGGCTTCCTGCTGGCGCGGGGAGCGATCACGAAGGGTATCCGGACGTGGTTTGAGGCTCAGGGCTTCCTGGAGGTCGAGACTGGCGTCCTGCAGGTCTCACCGGGCAATGAGACCCATCTGCATGCGCCAAAGACGACATTGATCGACCGCGACGGCGAGCGGTTCTCGCGGTATCTGCGGACATCGCCGGAATTCGCCTGCAAGAAGCTGCTGGCGGCAGGGGAGACGAAAATCTTCGAATTCGCCCGGGTGTTTCGCGACCGCGAGCGCGGCGACAAGCACCTGCCTGAATTCACGATGCTGGAATGGTACCGTGCCGAGGAGAGCTATGAGGCCGTGATCGCCGATTGCGTGGCGATCATTTCATGCGCGGCGCAGGCAACAGGCATCAAGCAGTTCACGTTTCGCGGTCAGGTTGCCGATCCGTTTGCCGAGCCGGAGATGTTGACCGTGGCAGCAGCGTTCACACGCTTTGCGGATATCGATCTGCTTGCGAGCATCGATGGCTCCGAGGGCGATCGCGCTAAGCTGGCGGCTGCTGCAACTGGCAAGGTACGGATCAGCGATGACGATACCTGGTCGGATATTTTCAGCAAGATTCTCGTCGAACATGTCGAGCCGCATCTCGGGCAGGGACGGATGACCGTGCTGTTAGAATACCCGTCGCCGGAAGCGGCATTGGCGCGCACCAAAGAAGGTGACCGACGCGTGGCCGAACGCTTCGAGGTCTATGCCTGCGGTGTTGAACTTGCCAATGGCTTTGGCGAATTGACCGACGCTGACGAACAGCGCCGCCGCTTCACGGAAGCGATGGATGAAAAGGAGCGTCGCTATGGCGAGCGCTATCCGCTCGATGAGGAGTTTCTTGAGGCCGTCGCAACGATGCCGCCTGCGTCCGGTGTTGCACTCGGATTCGACCGGCTGGTGATGCTCGCGTCGGGCGCGACGCGGATTGATCAGGTGGTGTGGACGCCGCCGGCAGGTGTGTCATGAACCGTCACGTGAAAGTTGCGACAACCCTGCGGCAAGCCAGCGACCTTATTGAAAACGGTCTGGCGCCAGCCTCGACGCTGGCCGATCTGGAGAAAGTCGCCGCGCGTTATGCAGTCGCGGTGACGCCGGCCGTAGCCGCACTGATCGACAGCAGCGATCCCGACGATCCGATCGCGCGCCAGTACATTCCGAGTGTGGATGAACTGAACGCGCAGCCCGAAGAGAACGCTGATCCGATCGGCGACCACGCTCACGCGCCAATCGACGGCATCGTGCATCGCTATCCCGACCGTGTGCTGTTCAAGCTGGTACATGTCTGCGCGGTGTATTGCCGGTTCTGTTTCCGCCGCGAGATGGTGGGGCCGGGCAAGGAGACCGCGCTGTCACCCGACGCCTATTCAGCCGCGCTGGATTATATCCGCAGCCATGACGAGATCTGGGAGGTAATCCTCACCGGCGGCGATCCCCTGATGCTGTCGCCGCGGCGATTGAGCGAGATCATGGCGGATCTCGCTGATATCCCGCATGTGAAGATCATTCGATTGCATACGCGGGTCCCCGTGGCTGATCCCGGCCGCGTGAGTGCGGAAATGGTGGATGCATTGAAAGTCACGGGTGCCAGCACATGGGTGGCGCTGCATGCCAATCATCCGCGCGAGCTGACGGATGCTGCACGTGCGGCCTGCGCGCTGATGGTTGATGCCGGCATTCCCATGGTGAGCCAGTCGGTATTGCTGCGCGGCGTCAATGACAATGCGGCGACGCTGACGGCACTGATGCGCGGTTTCGTCGAGTGCCGCATCAAGCCCTATTATCTGCATCACGGCGACCTCGCGCCTGGCACCGCACATTTGCGGACCAGCATCGCGGAGGGACAGGCCTTGATGCGCGCCATTCGAGGCAATGTTTCCGGATTGTGCCAGCCGGATTATGTGCTCGATATTCCCGGCGGTTATGGCAAGGCGCCGATCGGTCCCGAATATTTGTCCGAGAATTCTTCAGTCAACCTCAAGCCTGACGGTGAAGCTTCTGCGGAATCGGTCTATCGTGTTGTGGATTACTGCGGCGACGTTCATATCTATCCACCGAAGCCGTAGCGATCGGCTTACACGCGCCACCTGGTGTCGGAGACAAAAAATGAAAACATTGTTCGTGATGACGGCAGGCCTGTTCGTTCTCGGCCATTCGCTGGCTCTGGCGCAGGATTCGTCCCGCAACCTGCCACCCAAGGGCCTGCGCTCGCAGCCGACCACACAGACCAACAGCGGCGGTGCTCTGCCAGAGGCTCCCATCGGCCATCGCCAGCCGCGCCCGGGCGATTTGCCGCCGGAGACCGGCAAGAACGATCCGTCTCGCATCGACGCGCAGGATCGCGAGCTTGATCGTATGATCAAGAATATCTGCAAGGGCTGCTGAGTCCCTGCAGACAGTTGGCGGGGTCAGGCCTTCTTGCGGGCGGCCATCGCCAAGCCGATTAGCGAAGCGCCGCCGATCACCAGATTGATGCCGACCATCAGGCCGATGGCCCAGGCTGCCGTGCCGGGCAGACCTGAGATGATGATGAAGGCGATCACGATATCCATCAGGCCGGAGAAGGCCATCCAGCTCCAGCGCTCGGACAGTTCTTTGCGGTGCTGAAGCGCGTACATGATGGTCGCGACGCCCTCGGCGAGGAAATAAACGCCAACCACGAATGTCAGTGTCAGCGTGCTTTCGGCTGGGCGCGTAAGCAGAATGATGCCGGCGCCGATGCCAAGGATTGCTGAAATCAGCGACCAGATGAAGCCCGGCGTCTGGCGCGCCCAGAAGGTCATCAGCAGCGCGGCGACGCCCGAGATGAAGAACATCCAGCCCAGCATGACGGTGACGGCGATGCTGGCCACCTGCGGCACGATCATCGCGGCGAAGCCGAGGATCACCAGCACGATGCCCTCGATTAGAAATGCCTTCCAATGCGCGCGCACGGCGTCGCTCATCTTCGATTGCAGCTCGGCGAGGTTGGGCGGCATGGTCATGGCGGCATGTCCTGATCTGGCCGGCAGCATGCTGGCCGTACCTTGCATTTATCCGCTCACACGCGGAAGCGTGCAAGTTTGTTGATCGGGAATAGCTCGAATGTCGCGTGAGGTCTTGAACGTTACGACTGCGCGGTCATGGCCGGTGCGGCCGTGCGCATGCGGTTGCGCCCGAGAATATAGGCTGTCGTCGTCAGCACCAGCAGCACGGCGCCGATGGCGATCGATGCCAGACCGAGCGGGATCAGCACCATGGTGACGTTGCGCGCCGGGTTCGTAAACCAGTGATGAATCGAAGTCAGCAAAAAGGCCGTGCCGGCAAAGCCCGCACCGCCGCCGGCAACCAGCAGTGCCCACATGCCGCGCAACTGGCTGAGCCTCTCGCGTGACACCTCCGTATGCGGTGCATGATGCGCGCCGATCCGCCGGACCAGCCGCGCCGCCAGCGCAATGGTGCCGAAGCCGATCACCACGCCGGCAGCTTCCAGCACGCGGCGCATCACGCCGACGATTTCCGGATGACGCTGCAGCGTCAGCAAAGGAAGATCGAAACAGGCATGCAGCGTCACCGGCGCGAGAACAATGAGCATGGGCGTGCGAATGAAAGCCCAGCCGTCGCGGCGATGGGCGCCGAGCGCACGGCCGGAACGGGTGATGGCGATGTAAGCGCCGGCGATGACGCCGAGCGCGCCGTGAAATGGTACGGTCAGTACGCTGCGCAGCACCGCGAGCGTCCGCCACATCTCGGGATATTGCAGGAGATAGACGAGATTCTCGTAGGCGGCGAAGCCGAGGCCGGCGGCGGCGCCATAAACCACCGTGTCCATTGGATCGGCCGTCCGGGCGCGCTGGGTGGACACCGCGATGATGACGAAGATCTTCACGATCTCCTCCGGCGCGGCGACGCCAAACACAGCGTGGAGCACCATGGCCAGGGTCGGGTTGTCCGTAAGACCCGGAATTGCCGCGAACAGCGCGCGGGCATAGCCGAGCAGGGAGATGCTGGCGGCCCCCAGCAGGAATGACGCCCAGACCAACCCGGGCGGTCCCGGCCGTTCATCGGCAGCAATCACCAGCCACAGCACCAGCAGAGCTGGTGCCACGGCGGCGATACCGATCACGGTGGGGAGCGATTCGAGCAGATTCATGGAACTTAATTATAGACGGCCGGGCAGGCCGGAAAGAGTGACTCTTGCGGGAGCCGCCTGCGACAAAAGAGAAGCTGGCGGGCCCGGGCCAGGGCCGGAACCAATCAGTGTTCGGTCGATTGGGCTGACACAGCTCATGCCGCACGGGAAATGACCATGGCCGACGACGCAAAGACACCCCCCTACATCTACGAAGGCGTCGAGCCCGTGCCTGAGGCCAGGTCGACAATCACAGAAACGATCACGGATGTGAAAGAGGCGGTGACCGAGACCGCGCACCGCATCGGCGGTGCCATCGAGTCCGGCAAGAAGCCAGGCATGCCCTTGAGCATCCTGGCCAATGTTGCGCGTGAAGCGCCGCTGGGATCGCTGCTGGTTGCTTTTCTGCTGGGCGTCGCCGTGGCGCGCCGGCGCTAGGCGTCAGCGAATCCGGGCCGGCACCAGATTGACCGGCTTCGAGGTCCGCAGCGATGCTGGCTGGTAGGCCGAAGCCGGCGCGAACACCGACTTGCAGCCGTCGCTGAGCTGAGACTTGTTGCGGATCATGCAAGCCGTGACGCGATCGACATCCGGGATCTCCGAACTACAGAGACGCATCGCATCGCCCGTGCAAAGCTGTTCCTGCTCGGCGCTGTAGGCGTGGCAGACGGTGGTCAGCATGCCGAATGCAAGAACAGTGGCGGCTGCGAGCTTGGCGGTGGTGAATGTCATCGTATGTCCCTCGATCTTGTGTCCATCCGTGCGCCGATCGGCGCGTCGTTGGAACGATGGGATAGAGGGCGTGCGCTTCAGGCGGTTTGCGCGGAGGCGAGGAAATGGTTTCTTCGACCGCGGTTTTGTTTCATTGCTCGTGACGGACGAAACACAGCCTGAACGAAACACAGCGCGCCGGTCGGAATCCCACCCCTGATGGACATCATTCAGAAAATCTCGGCGCTGATCGCGGCGCAAGCCGATTTGGCTGGACCGCTCGGTTTCGTCATCGCCTTCTTCGGATGTCTGGTCGGCTCCAGTTTCGTCGTTCCGGCTGCGGCCATCGTGACGGCGACGGGGGTGCTGATCGGCGCCGGCGTGGTGTCCTGGACTTTCGTCCTTTGGGCCATCGGCGGCGCGGTGCTCGGCATGAGCGTGTCCTATGAGCTCGGCAAACGGTGTGGGCCGAGGCTGCTTGAGATGCGGATGCTCCAATCGCGTCAGCAACTGGTGGCGCGGGTACGCGGGCTATTCGAGCGCTACGGCATCGCGGCGATCATGGTCGGCTACCATATCGGGCCGGCGCGCGCACTGGTCACCAGCGTCGCAGGCATCGCCGGCATGCCGCGTCTGAAGTTCGAAATTGCCAGTATCGTGTCAGCAATGGTCTGGATCGTCGATCACGCCTTGATCGGCGTCATCCCCGGCACACTCATCGACGCCGACAGTCCATGGTTGCTCCCGGTGACATTCGGAGCACCGGTCGTCGTGATCGTGCTCACCGTGATGTTGCTGCGCAAAGCATTCTAGGCACAGCGCCAATGCGTTGCATCACGCCGCCTTCGAAATCTTTTTCTTGAGATGTCCGGTGTCGTGATCGCGGCGGAGCTGACTGAGCGACGTGTCGTTGAGCTTCGGCAGCACTTCGCTGAGTGTGAGCGTGTCGGGATGCCCGGCTGCGAAAAACTTGCCGTAGATCTTGCGGAGTGTTGCCAGTGTGGTGCTGCCGTATTTCTCGGTCATCGCGCTGTCGTGCGCGTGAAGGTGATCGCCGCCGTCATGCTTCATGTCTCGCTCCCTGCCGGTATCGCATGATCTCGCACCTTGAGCAGTGCAGATTGCGTTCGGCCAGACAGACTAGGCGCGGTGCTGTGGAGAGTACAAGCAGTTCACGTGTGCTCGGGAGCAATCGCGCGGGATGGCTTAGCCGCGCGCCCCGGGGCGCTTGCGCTGCACAACGATCTTCATCTTCTGACGGCCCTTGCTTGCCGCGGCGCGGGAGCGTGAGCGGCGCGGTTGCTCTCGCGCGGCAGGCTTGTCGTCAGTTGCCGAGGTGCTGGCAAAAGACTGCCGGAGAGTGTCGAGCGTGGAGGTGAGGGCGCCGACCTGCTCGTTGAGCTTGCGCGCTTCGTTCTGCTGCGCTGTCATCAGACGCTGCATGGTCTGCAACTGATCCTGCACGACCTGAAGCTGATCGATCGACTGCTGCTGCGTGGCCTCGATGCCTTTGGTCTTTTCGATCAGCTGTTCGGACGCCTGCGCCACACGGGCCTGTTGCAGGCGCGATGCGGTGAGCCGCTCCGGCTCCGGCGTTGCGCCGCTGTAGCTGCGCCACGTGAATATGCCGCCGATGCCGATCACGACCAGAAACAGGGCCGCAGCCGCAACCATGATCGGCTGCTGGCTAATGCGCCAGGGGTGACTGGGTTCGGACGCGTAACTGTGCTGGGAAGCGCTCGGCATGATTTCGACCATGAAGCTCGAAGTCCTATGGCGTGTGATCGTTCCAATCCGCGACAAAACCATCCAGAACGGGTGAATTTCGGGAGGGTCGCGGCCAAGTTCAACGAAAATAAGGCTCGGGTGGCAATAACGTGGCCTAACCCAGGGCAGTGCGCGAATGGCGCTCCCTAGCGGAATCGAACCGCTCTCTCCACCGTGAAAGGGTGGCGTCCTAACCGATAGACGAAGGGAGCAAAAAACCCCGGCCGATCCAGCGGCCCGAAATCAGGCCAAGGATACCGCGGTTCTGCACGGCTATTTCTAAAATCGCCGCAACATCAAAGCTTTAGGGCTGATCTATCGCGGGCGGCACCGACCGAAAGCAAATCAGTTTGGTGCCAGCGGCCGAACGTATAGTGACGTTTGTTCGGGTCGGCAAGTGGGCGGTGAGGGATCAGGTGGATGATCCCCATGCGCGGCGCACGGACCTTGTGCACAGGACATTTCGAACTCTTCTGCACCTCTCAACGGTTCTTAAAGCATGCAGGCTTAAGGCTCTCTCCCGGGGGCGTGGAGTGATGCGATGGCAGTGACGAAAAAACGCGACACACGCCGGTCCGTACACCAGGCCGCATGGATCACGCTGGACGGTGGATTCGCGGCCCGGCAATGCAATGTGCTGGATCTCTCGACTTCCGGCGCGAAAGTCGTCGTCGACGATCCCACGTCGGTCCCCAACAAGATGAAGCTGGCCTTCTCGCGCGACGCACGCACCGGGCGTATGTGTGAAGTGGTCTGGCGCCGCGGCAAGACGCTGGGCGTTCGCTTCATCGCATAGGGCTGCACCATCGTGCGCCCCGATATCGTCATTCCCGTATTGATGGGCTGCGCGCTGCTGTGGTGGATCGGCCGTGGCATGAACTGGTCCACGCGCCTTATCGTGGCCGCGATCACGCTGGTGGTGATCATGGGCATCCTGCTGCTCGAACGTTCGTTGTACTAACGTTCAAGCGAACGCCTGCGCTCAGGAGAGCGGCGGCGCGACATAGGTCTGGAAGCCAGGCCGTGCCGAGATCACCTGATACCAGCGTTGCAGATGCGGAAGTGCAGGGCGCGTGACACCCTCGACGCCGAACCATCGCCGCGCATAGCAACCGATGGCGATATCGGCGAGACTGAAATCGTCGCCTTCCATCCAGGTCTGATGGGAAAGTTGCCGGTCGACCATCTCCCACAGCGCCGCATTGGCATCCGCGGCCTTCTGCAGCGCGGCCATGTCGCGGTCGGCGACGGGCGTCCGCACCAGTCCCCAAAACAACGGGCGCTCGGCCGGCTGCAATGTCGTCAATGTCCAGTCGAGCCAGCGCTCCATCCCGGCGCGCACTTTTGGCGTGGATGGGTAGAGGGGCGATGTAGCGCCATGGGCCAGGGCGATATAGCGCATGATGGAATTGGATTCCCACAGCACGAAATCGCCTTGCACCAAGGTGGGGACGCGACCGTTGGGATTCATCGCCAGATAGTCGGCCTCGCTGTTGCGGCCAAATTGCATGCCGGCATCGATGCGCTCATAGGCGACGTCGAGTTCATGGCAGCACCACAGAACCTTTTGCACATTGACCGAATTGGCGCGGCCCCAGATCTGCAGGGATGGAGTGGGAGTCTGTGGCACGATGAACCTCGCTGGCGAATAAGCGCCGCAGGTTTAGCCAGCAACGCGCCGCCATCGCAAGGCCGGTCTGGTGCTGACCTCTCACAAAGGAGCGAGCCCGCAAACAAAACAGGCCCCGCGTGAGCGAGGCCTGTTCATGGGTTCAGCTTGGGAGGCGTCAGCGACCGAAGAAGAGCCACAGCAGAATGATCACCGGAATCGGTACACCCAGCAGCCAGAGCAGAATTCCACGTCCCATTGTCTCAGCCTCCATGAAATCAGTATCGCATCAACAACGCGGCACTGCTCATGGCGTTCCACCGCTGCACCTGCAGCGATGCGTTTTGTGAGTTACCAATGTCCGGTGTTGGGCATTGACGACCATGGCTCCTGCGGCGGCAGTGCGTCGCCTTTCTGCAGAAGCTCGATGGAATGCAGATCCGGCGAGCGAACGAAGGCCATCTGGCCATCGCGCGGCGGACGATTGATGGTGATGCCGAGCTTCATCAACCGGTCGCAGGTCGCATAGATGTCGTCGACCTCATAAGCGAGATGACCGAAATAGCGATCCTCGCCATATTTCTCTTCGTCCCAGTTGTAAGTGAGTTCGACCAGCGGCGCGCCTCGTCCCTTGGTCTTGGCAAGTAACGCCTCGTCTTCGGCGGCGCACAAGAACACCAGAGTGAATTTCGCCTTGTCGTTGTCGACCCGGCGGACTTCCTTGAGCCCGAGCGCATCGGCATAGAATTTCAGGGCCGCATCCAGATTGCGGACGCGCAGCATGGTGTGAAGGTAGCGCATTGGGATTGTCTCCATGGGATCGACACAAGCGTGCAACCACTAGGGCAGCGGCGCTTGCCATAGCAGCTAAACAAGATAAATGGCAGATGTCGTCTTGAGAAAGAGGGCGCACCATCTGAATTGTGAAGAGCGTTGCCCTCAGGCGCTGACATCCACGATGGCGGGCGTATCGATTTCCCGCTTGTGCCAGACGGTCAAATCCTTGCGCGGCTTCTCCCACGCATATTCGTCACCGTTTTTTCGCAAATGCTGAATGGCCGCCACATGGGCATCATCGGCGCTCTTGGCCTCCACGACGATCTCCACGGATTCCTCGACGGAGCGAACGACGACGACGCTAAAAAATTTCCTTGCCATGCGGGCATAACCGGCAGCGCAAGGCTACGTTCCCGGCGACGATGTATTAAGCCGTGACCGCAGCATTTTATCGGCAACGCTGTCGTAAAGGGCAATCTCGAACCGTGCGGAATTAGGTCGGGACGATGCTGAAATGATGGTCATCGATCTTCTCCCGCGTGATGTCGACGATGGCGCCGGGAAACCGAACCGCCTTGCCCGACGAATCGAGCGTGCACTTACCGCGCGCATAGACCCAATGCGTGTCGCCGTGAGAGACGACACGATATTCACGGGAGAACACCTGACCGGTCGTCAGTGAGCGAGTGATAGCGGCGGCGACATCATCGATGTCGTCCGGATGAATGGCATCCAGCCAGTCTTGCAACGGCGTGCCCCGCGAGGCCAAATCCGCATTGACGCCGAACAGACGGGCGAATTTGCTGTCTGCATAGACGCGGTCATTGGCGATGTCCCAGTCCCAGGTGCCGACCAATCGATCCTGGATACTGGAATCGCCTTCATGATGACGCACGCCGCTCTGGGCGGCTTCGAGCGAAGCCATCCGCAGGATCTGCGCGAGAACTGTGTGATGGCCCGCCTGCGCCGAGATGGCGAGCTCCCTGCAGATCTCCGAGATGGGCCGACCGACAATCATCACCGCTCCCGGAACTTATTGGCCAACTGACCGTAATATTGCGTATATTGATGGGCATTCAATTCAACGTACAGGGAAAAGGTTCCGAAACCTTTCTGTACAACTTGGGAGTGTTACTCGTGTGGCGGTTTGGAAGGGCTTCGGACGAGGAGGCCTTAAAAATGGTTGTGACTTACCTCACCATTAACGAGCCGGAGCGCCGTCGCGAAATATTCGAACTCGCTGAGAAGTATGCGAAGGAGACCTGCACTCCGCCGATTTCGCAGGACAACGTCGATAAGAAGTAACAGGCAGAGGAAGTAACGAACCAGGTATTATCGCTTCACGATGCGGTTCTGTAGTTTAGTTTGATCGCGGGAGCGCCGGAAATTAACAGTCCACAACGGCTTCGTTAAAATCCGATCGGCCAAGTAACCTTCATCGGTTAGGTTAAAACCAGAGTATGATTGCGCGGAAATAAGAGTGAGCTATTCATTTCCCATCGAGGGAGTGACCATGTCCGCTTCGTTTCACAATGCCGACAAGCCGACGCATCGACGGGTGATGCTGGTAGGATTTTTGTTCTGCGCAGCCTTTGTCGCGGTGAGCTTCTTCGCCCGGCCGCAGCCGGCAACGGACCATGTCCTGCTGAAAGCCGACAAGCTCACTCGCACCGCCGGCCAGCCCGTGACTGCCAACTAACCAAGCAAAGCGTCAACGCTGGCTCGGCGTGGTGTTCGGGCTAAAGGGCATGATCACGCGCACCGGCTCTTGCGACACAGGTCGTTCATAAGCGACATGCCGGGCGTTCTTGCTTGCAACAGCGGGTGTCGGCTCGAGGAGCCACGGTACGAAGGCGATCATTCCGCAGACAAGCGCGACCGCGCTGAGCAGCAATACACCATTATCTTCTTCTCTCGGTCCCATGCCATGGAAACACCGCACTGCGGCGTTCGTTCCAATGAGCTATACGGCTCGCGTAAGAGCGGCGGGGGAAGGTCATGAGAATTGTCGTTGTTGGATTGCTGATCGCTGTCATACCGCTGCAGGCCTTCGCTGCGGCGTCGAAGAAGCCAGTGGCAACGAAGCAGAGCATGACGCCGGCACCACGAAAAGCAGATCCGTGTAAGCAATACGGCGCCGGCTTCGTTCAGGTTGAGGGGACGTCGACCTGCATCAGGGTCGGCGGGAGCGTCGGCATTGGTGGAAGCGTTTCGCACTAGAGCGTGGATCGCCGCGGACTGCTGGCTCCTCAGACCTTCTTGTCGAGCTCGACCGGCGCCTCCGGCGGCTCGTGATGGTCGTCATAGGCCCGTTTCGCCTGCAACTGGTCCCATGCCCCCGTGCGCAATGACAGCCGACCGTAAGGCGGCGGGTTCGGCCTCAGTTCGACGGTTTGAACGACAAGGGCTGTGGACATCATCTCCCATAATGCCGCGGGTGCGATTGGGTTCTCCGAGCTCTGGAAGTGCAGTTAAAGCCGGGTTGGCGGAATCTCCGGCATTTGAACGATTGCTTGTGTGGCAGATGAGCGGCGCCCGGAACAAGTCACAGTCGTGCATGTTTTGCACTCACCAAACGGCATATGGGACACCTTGCGTGGACGAAGATTTCAATGACGCCGGCGAGCAGCTCGCCATGTACATCAACCAGTTAATTGAAGAGGCCGACGACGATGGACGACCGGAAGAACAAGGGTCAGCCGGATCGCAGCAAGATCAACATGCACGAGGCGCATGAGGTGAAATACTGGACCCATCAGCTCGGTGTGTCCCGCGAGAAGCTGCAGGCAACAGTAGAGAAAGTCGGCAATGCGGCTGCGGCAGTGCGCAAGGAACTGGCGCACTAGAGTGCCGATGCATCGGACTGGGTGAACAAACAAGAACGGCACCCGATCGGGTGCCGTTCTGCTGTGTGGTATATCCCTGGCGTCAGCTGCCCATGGGAACGCCGTAGTAATCGTTCACCGCGCGGGCCCGCGATGTGTCAGCCCAATTCCAACTATTGTCGTTGCCGTATTTGGGAGCGTTCTCCAGCTGCTGCTGCGTTACGCCAGTGCGATAACCGCCCAGTGCGGTATCATATTTCAGCGACTGCCAGGGCAGGGGATAGTGATCGTCGCCGATGCCGAGAAAGCCGCCAAAGCTGAGCACAGCGTAGGACACCCGGCCACTCTTCTTGTCGATCATCACGCGCTCGATTGAACCGATCTTCTGGTCGTCAGCGCCGAACACTGCGGTGCCTTCGACCTTGTCGCTGCCAATCAGGTTACCTTGTTCACTTGCTTCGATGGGCATGTAGAGCCTCCCTTTTGGTTGTGTCTGGCCAACAGGTAAAAGGGAGAAACGTTCCTACGTCGTTGCCCTGCAAATGTTTTGGGACGCCCAGCGTCGTCAGTGACTGGCCACGAGACGCAGGCGCGGCTTCAGCGTATTTTGCAAGTCGTCAGCAAGCTTGAGGACCCGCGGATCGCTGGAGCGGGCTGCGCAGGTTGAGAACTGATTGACTGAGCGGACAAGAGCCTCGCGTTCCTCGCGCGTACGCGTGACATGCGGACTCGACAGGCGCAGCACCATCTGGCCAAGGCCGACGAGCAATTCATCGAGCGCCTTGTCGATCTTTGCGATCTGTTCAATCATCGCCATTACTCCACTGCTCGCACGCGTGTCCGTGCGACTCCGCGTACATTCATGGAGAGGAAAGCGTCGGCTTTGCGAGCCGTTCCGATAACCGGCCCCTCATGGTTAATGAAACGTGAAGGCGATATGGGGCGCGTTAAGGCTTCACCCCGAGCTAATCGGCGCCTTGTCGCGGGGGAGCGCAGCCAAGCGACGCGCATAGGGTGACGGTTTCATTTTGCGATGCGTCACGGGAATCATCTTGTCGCGTCCGTTGTGTTCATCGAAAGCGCGAAGCCGCTCTCGGATGAATTCGGGATGCGCCGCGTGAAAGGCCTGAAGCTGGCGTGCGAGTTGCGCACGGCGATAGCGAATGGGCATCATGACGCACCTCCGGTCCGGAACCCGAGCGGTGAAATCTTACAGGCCCTGAAACCAACAAAAAAGCTTGGCGTTATTTGGCCGGTGGTGAACAGAAAGGGTATCACATGAAAAAAGCAGCATTGATCCTGGCCACTGTCGCAGCCATCGGCACGACCGCCGTTACGGCGCCTGCTGAAGCGCGCGGATGGGGTAGAGGTTGGGGACCGGGTCCCGCAATCGGCTTTGGTATTGCCGCAGGTGCGCTGGCCGCGGGGGCCTATGGTGCGTACGGACCGTACGGATACGGATATGGCCCACGCTATTATGGCTACGGTCCCGGCTACGGATATTACCGACCGCGTTATTACCGTCCGGCTTACTATGGCGGTTACTATGGTCCCGGCCCCTATGCCTATGGCCCGCGTTACTATCGCAGCTATGGTTATTGGTAGGGCCGAACACGGCCCGGAGCATTGCTTCGGGCCTATTGCGCTGCACGTGCGTGACGCGCATTCAATAAAAAGCCCGCCAGAAATGGCGGGCTTTTTATTGGTCGCTGCTGCGAGCAGATCGTAGCTAGTGCCGCACACGGCGCTCCTGACGGGGTGTCACGAACTCGTTCCAGTCGGTTGCCCGTACCTTTTCGATCGTGGTCTCGTAATAGTCTTCACGTTCGCGCTGGAACTTCGCCTGCTTCTCGCGAAATTCTGCCACCCGGCGTTCCATGTCGGCGCGCGCCGCTGAAATTCTTTCTTCGTTCATTTTCTTCTCTTCGTTTCGCTCCCCAAGGAGAGCATCGATGCCGAATGCGGCATCAATCCGATCTTTGCAAGGCGACCGGTGGATAAGTCGCAGCGCGCGACGCTCACGCAAGCTCAGATCTCTCGCACCGAATCACCGGCAAAACAAAACCTCGCATCACCGCTGTGAAGCGAGGTTGGATATTCCAGCGCAGACGTAACGCCGTCGACGCCAAAGGGTTCCGTTATTCAGCACTCTCCAACGCAAGCGCCTGTTCGAAATCCCGCATCCGCGCGTTGACCCAGTCTTCGTCCTGACAACTCAAGAGCAGCATTTCTCGTTCTGCCTTGCGGCAGAATTCCGGATCCGGATCGATGCTTTTCCAAAGGTCGATACGTGCCTGCAAATCCATGTCAGTCTCCCAGTTTTCCAGCCGCGTATGCCCCGCCAATCCGGCGATTCCTGTGACGTCCCGATAAAACATTGGCGAATGATGTTCTCTATTTGTTCTAGCTCAGGTCAGCCATTCTGTCCATCGGGATCTCGCTACGGGAGATTGGAATGCACGGAATTCTGCAGGGGAATGGTGCGATCCGGGGCTCCCGATTTTGATCGCGATGGAGAGTGTCATCGTCATCAGCTATAAGGCCGCTCGCTCGGGGCCTTTTGCTTCGGCGTCTGTCAGGAGAGCTGCATGAGCAAGCAGGCAATGCGCGAAGAGGCCGAGCGTCTGATCCGCGAGACTATGGAGCGCAAGGCGCTGGTGGTGAAGCAGGGCGACACACGGATTATGACGACCTGCGGCAAGTGCGGCGCGGCGAACAAGGTCTCGGCGCCAAAGGGTGTCGCGCGGGTGTCTTTCACCTGCAAGGAGTGCGGTCACGAGCAGGTCACGCTCTGACCCTATGCTGAAACCGGAAATCGGCGCGAAAATTGCTTTGTGTTTCGCGGTGGTCCGGGGCAATAATTGCGGTAACGGCTCGGGGAGAGCTGACTGCAAAAATTGAAGGGCGTGAACGATTACCCTTGGACCGGTGCGTATTTGCTGTGTTGGGGACGACCATGCGTTTTTGGGTTTTGGGGACTTTCGGAATTTCTCTGGTGGCGTTGGCCACACCTTCCGCCGCTCAGTCCATTCGGACAGCTGAACCGCTCATCCTGGCGCCTTACGAGAGCGCGCTGGTCCAGGACGGGTCATGTGCGGCCGGCAAGATCTTAAAGGTCACCGGCGCCATTCGTGGCCTGCGCCGCAAGAAGTTGTGCATCCCGCTCAATGAGATCCAGGCCTCGCTGGGCTCGGTGGTTCAGTAATTGCTCGCGGCAAGACTTCTTGCTTTGACTGGACGACTTTCCGAGATCGCATCAATCGCCTGTTAACGTTGGAGTGTGCACTCGCTTGGGCTGTGCGGGCGACGTGTTACCCTGCCGGCATGATCAGTCTCGTCCCAGTCGCCGCCGTCCTGGCGTCCGAACGTGGCGTCCGGCCGGCGCCGGTGATCGATTCCAGTGATGCTTCCCAACGCGACTATTGGGCCTATCGGCTGAGCGTCTCGCCGACCGAATTGAACGCCGCGATCGAAAAGGTCGGCTCGTCGGTTGCCGCCGTGCGGCGACACCTCGGCAAATAACCCGAACCGACAGACCGTCTCCTCACGTTGAAGCCCGCAAGGCGAAAGCCCCGCCGGGGGAGGACGGGGCTTTCTGAAAACAGAGCATCGGGGAAACTGCTCCGGCTTTACAACCGGTCGCGCCCGGAATCGTTCCGCAGCGTTGTGCGGATACGCGTCTGCATAGCTTCGTAATAGACGTCGCGCTCGTGGATCATCTGGGCCTGGCGAGCCTTGAACGACGCAACGCGCTTGAGGATCTCGGCCCGCTCGGATGGGCCCGAATAAAGCGGATCTCTCCGGGCAGGAGATGGCACGTTGGTTGGACCTGCAACAGGAAGGTCCTGCGAACTGCGCTCCGAGGTTTCAATTGCCGCGTTCGCCGCATGTACAATCAAAGCAGGGGCCGTCAAGCGATCTGCCTCCATGATGGCAGGCGAGGTGACGGTTTCCGTTGAATCGGACGCGTGCGACGGCGCGTGGCTCGGCGGTTGCCAGATGTTCAGTCGCTGGGCCGCGACCGGATGCGCTGCGGCGACTTCCTGTACGAATGCGAGCGTCTGCGCGACCAGCCGGTCACGCTCTTCTTTCCAAGATGCCATGACGCGTTTCCCCAATCCCGCATCCATTCTCTGCGAAGCAAGAGCTCGACGTCAATTGAATTGCATCCATCATGATGTCTTCGGTGGATGATCGCGCTGCCGCGCTTGCGGCGCATGGATGTTATCGCTAGTTCGGAACAAACGGAGATTTCCATGGCCAAGATCGATCTGGACTCACTGAGCATCGAGGAACTTGCGGCACTGCGCGATCATGCATCCGACAAGCTGGCGGAAAAAGTTGCTGCGCGTCAGGCTGAGCTCGAAGCCGAGCTGGATAAGCTCGCGCAGTACGGCAAGTCCGTGAAGAAGTCTCAGGCAACGCCGGTGGCAAAGCCGAAGAAGGACGATCTGCCGAAGAGCGAGCTCTCCGCCGATGTCTCGCGGGCTGCATAAAGATTTCGCAAATCGGTATTTAATTACTTAAGGGCGGAGCTCATTTCAGCTTCGCCCCGATATTTGATTTTGATGTGGTGTTTTGACACCGCCCGCATTTCATTTAATTGACGCACGCTGGCGCGTATTTTGCGCGCCTTGGGAAGGAGTGCGGACGCATTTGATCGGAGCTTGTTTATGCCGGCCCTTGATATCAAATCTCTTTCGGTTCCCGAACTCCTCGCATTGCGGGAGGATATCGACAAGCAACTGCAAGCCCACCGTGCCGAATTGCAGGCGCAACTCGCACAGATCAGAAGCGTCGATGGCAAAACCAGCCGTGTCAAAGGCATCAAGGTTCCGGCGAAGTATCGCCATCCCAAGACGGGAGAGACCTGGACCGGGCGCGGCGGTGTAGCGGGCTGGCTCGCGAAGGAGATCGCCGCCGGTCGCAAGCGGGAAGACTTTTTGATCGACAAGCCCGCAAGGAATGGACGCGCCAAAGCGAAATAGATCCAGGAAACGTGGCGACGAAGCGAAACATGCGTTGATCCCGGCATGGCACCGGATCCCGGTCTGCGGCATTGTCGTCGGATCACTTCCTCTCGGACCTTCCAATGATTGCAACTGACCTTCCCACTGGCGTGGATCGTCTTGGCGAGATGATCGCCGAGGCGAGAACCATCGTGCCGTTCACCGGCGCGGGGATCTCGACCGAAACAGGCATTCCCGATTTCCGTTCGCCTGGTGGCTTGTGGACCCGTAACCGGCCAATTCCGTTCGACGAGTTCGTCGCCAGTCAGGATGCGCGCGATGAAGCCTGGCGCCGGCGCTTTGCGATGGAAGAGACATTCGCTGCCGCCAAGCCTGGTCGCGGGCATCGCGCGCTCGCCTCACTCTACAAGGCCGGCAAGATTCCCGCTGTGATCACCCAAAACATCGACAACTTGCATCAAGCGTCCGGCTTCAAGGCTGACGCTGTGATCGAGCTGCACGGCAATACGACCTATGCGCGTTGCATCGGTTGCGCGAGGCGCTATGAGCTCGATTGGGTGAAGAGCAGATTCGATTCCGAAAGACAGGCGCCAGACTGCACGGCATGCGGCGAGCCCGTGAAGGCTGCGACGATCTCATTCGGTCAGGCGATGCCTGAAGATGAGATGCGTCGCGCAGCTGAGCTATCGCAGCGCTGCGATCTGTTTATTGCGATTGGATCGTCGCTCGTCGTGTGGCCCGCAGCGGGATTCCCGATGATGGCGAAACATGCCGGTGCACGTCTTGTCATCATCAACAATGAGGCGACCGAGCAGGACGATCACGCTGACCTTGTCATTCGCCATGATATCGGCGAAACGCTCGGACCATTCGTCGGAAATTGATGCGCATCTGATTCGTTTGAGCGCAAGCTGTTCATAGCTGTCACTGTGTTCGTTTTTTGTCTTTGCTGATCAGGCGACAGTGTTATCTTCGAATCGAAAGATTCGCACCGCGCCATCGTGAATTAGCTTCGATGGGGCATGTGAGATGGCGCTGACAGGGCTGACAGCGCAAATGATAGTGGGATCCGGGGCCATGGGGTCGGACGCATTTGAGTCCAAGCGGTTGGGGGGACTGATTCCCGGAGCGGGTGGTCCGCGACCAGGGAATGAGCTTTCAGGCAACGCAAGCCGCGACGCACTCGACCCCTTTGCGGGTGTCGGCGAAGGCAACGCCGTCGATCTCGTCGAGATCAGCGGTGT
Source organism: Tardiphaga sp. 37S4 (assembly GCF_021044645.1). Classification (NCBI taxonomy): domain Bacteria; kingdom Pseudomonadati; phylum Pseudomonadota; class Alphaproteobacteria; order Hyphomicrobiales; family Nitrobacteraceae; genus Tardiphaga; species Tardiphaga sp. 37S4. The sequence goes on from NZ_CP088008.1 coordinate 2,330,557, forward strand.
TATCAAGTGGTTCGATGCTTCCAAGGGTTATGGCTTCATCATTCCTGACAATGGCGCAGCCGACGTGCTCCTGCATGTGACCGTGCTTCGCCGCGACGGCTACCAGACGGCCTATGAAGGTGCCCGTGTGGTCGTTGAATGCACCCAGCGGTCCAAGGGCTATCAGGCTTTCCGCGTTGTCTCGATGGACGAGTCGACTGCCATCCATCCCGCGCAGATGTTGCCGCCGCGCACTCATGTCAGCGTGACGCCTACCAGTGGCCTTGAGCGGGCGCAGGTGAAGTGGTTCAACCGGCTGCGTGGCTTCGGCTTCCTCAGCTGCGGCGAAGGCACGCCGGATATCTTCGTCCACATGGAAACCCTGCGCCGCTTCGGCATGACCGAGCTGCGTCCCGGCCAGTATGTGCTGGTGCGCTTTGGGCCCGGCTCCAAGGGCATGATGGCTGCCGAGATCCAGCCCGAAGGCGGTACGCCGGGTCTTTCGTCGCACTAAGCCGTCTACGGTTTTCCAAGTTTCTTGCGGGTTTCCTGCCAGCCTTACTGTCCGAGGGCCATCACGCGGCTGTGCATCACGACCGTCTGGCGCTGGCACGCGTCGTCAGGCTAGGGTCGCGCCGCCCGGCGTCCTGACCGGGCTCTTTGCGTGGATTGCCCTTCATGAGTCTGTTTCGCTTCGCCGCCCGCTGCCGCCTCTCGATGCTGGCGGTGATCGCCGCTCTGGCCCTTGTCGGCCCTTACAAGCCAGCCGCAGCCGCCGAATTCCAGCCGCTCGAAATCGTCACCAAGTCAGGTGTGCGGATGTTCTCCGTCGAAATCGCCAAGACCGACGAGGAGCGGGCGACCGGTCTGATGTACCGCAAGGAGCTCGCGGACGGCCGCGGCATGCTGTTCGACTTCACGCCGGAGCAGCAGGTCTCCATGTGGATGAAGAACACCTTCGTTTCGCTCGACATGGTCTTCATTACCGGCGACGGCCGGGTGCTCCGGATCGCGGAGAATACCGAGCCACAATCCCTCAAGATCATTTCATCGGGAGGCCCCGCACGGGCTGTTCTCGAAGTGGTCGCAGGCACCGCCAAAAAATACGGAATCGCGCCGGGAGACCAAGTGGTCCATTCGCTGTTCAAGAAGCGCTAAGTCATTGAATATTATGGGGGATGGTCGGGGCACTAGGATTCGAACCTAGGACCTGCGGTACCCAAAACCGCCGCGCTACCAGGCTGCGCTATACCCCGACGATGCGGTGTCGATACACGCTTAGGCCGGGGGCAGCAAGGCATCTGCCGGCGATTTCTCGCCTGTCCCGCACCATGTTCGACAACGGGTCTATTCTGCGGCTTTCGACGGCGATGCCTGCTGTTCTGACGTTGCGGGAGCTGCCGGCTTCGGCAACGGCTTGTCCTGCTTCTTCGACCACGAGATGTAATAGGCCACGCCGGTCATGATGCCGATGCCGGCGGCGCTGACGAATATTTGCGCCAGCAGCGAGCCCGACGACATCATCAGCTGGAAGTGGCCGACGAAGGACAGGAACACGCCGACGCAGAATACGGCAAGCGACTGCTGGCCGCATTTGATGAGCGGCTGAAACACCGGCCACTCCAGGCCTTTCCATTCCTTCGGCACGAAGCGGGTGACGAAGAAGGCGATGATCACGAAATGCAGCACGCGATAGGGCGCGAGGTTGGTCTTGTCGTTTGGATTGAACGCGTCGAACAACCAGTCCGGCATGATCATGTGGCCGGTGTCCGGGAAGCGACCGGCCATGGTCATGACAAGCGAGAACAAGAGATAGGCGATGCCAAAATACAGCAGCACCTTGGAGCGGATCACCGAGCGTGACTCGAGCGCGCCGCCGAGCGCGAACCAGGCGCCGAACACAAACAGTAATTGCCAGGTGAACGGGTTGAAGTACCAGACGCCGTAGGGATAGGCGGGCAGATTCCAGCCGAACTGGCGTGCCGCGAAATACAGCGCCAGCGACGCCAGCATCGTCAGATCCGGCTTGCGCAGCATCATCCACAGCACCGGCGGGAACAGGCCCATCAGCACAATATAGAGTGGCAGCACGTCGAGATTGAGCGGCTTGAACTTGAGCAGCAGACCTTGCGTCAGCGTCTGGATCGGATTGTCGACCAGACCGGCAACGTTGAACTCGTTGATGATGTCGGGGTCGTTATAGCGCTGCGCCACATAGCCGATGGCGGCGATGTAGATCACGAACAGGATAACGTGGGCGACATAGAGCTGCCAGACCCGCTTGGTGAGGCGCGTAGCGCCGACGATGAAGCCCCGCTCCAGCATCATCTTGGCGTAGACGAAGGACGCCGTGTAGCCGGAGATGAAGACGAACAGGTCGGCCGCGTCGGAGAAGCCATAGTTCCGGGTGGTGACCCAGTTCACCACATTGTCGGGGATGTGATCGAGGTAGATCGCCCAGTTGGCGATACCGCGGAACAGGTCCAGCCGAAGGTCTCGGCCTTTGGGGGGAAGGATGGCGTGAATATCCATGGGTGCCGCTTCAGGAGCCCTTCGTGATGCCGAATTGCGAGATCAGATAGACCGCTTCGTGCCCCGATTGTCACGACGCCGTGGAACGAATATACACAATAACGAAGCCGCCAAACGACGGAATCACGGATCAAATTCGTGACAAATGGATATACCAGCCCCGCCGTTTTCACCAATTTGTCGCAGTGTCGCAGCTGACCAAGGCCGATCCCGAGACGCTAATCCCGAGACGAAGGCCCATCCTTAAAAGGCTATCGCATTCCATGACCGCACGTATCTTCAAAGCCCCCAAGAATGCCATGCAGGCAGGCCTCGCCAAGACCAAGGACTGGCAGCTCGATTATGAGCCGGAGCAGGCGCGGGTGATCGAGCCCCTGATGGGCTGGACGTCGTCCGGTGACATGAAGCAGCAGCTGTCCATCCACTTCGACAGTAAGGAAGAGGCGGTCGCCTACTGCGAACGCGAAGGCATTGCCTATCAGGTGATCGAGCCCAAGGTGCGTGCGCCCCGGACCATCGCCTATGCCGACAATTTTGCGTTCCGCCGCTCGGAGCCATGGTCGCACTGACGACCGGTTTGCGGGCAAATCAGCCCCGGTAACGCTCCAAATCTCACCCTGACCAGCACCGAAAGTTAGGGTTGCGTCCCGCCACGACGGGGTGACACCATCATGGCAGGCCCGTTGCCGGGCCGCCGTGCAAACAAGAAACAGACCCTCCAGGAAACGGAAGCCGATGTCGCTTCGCTCCACGATCGATCCCACCTCGGCCGAGTTCAAACGCAATGTCGATGTGATGAAGGCGCAGGTTGCCGAGCTCAAGGACAAGCTCGGTGCGGTCGCCGGCGGCGGCGGCAAGGCGTCCCGCGCCAAGCACACCGCGCGCGGCAAGATGCTGGCCCGCGAGCGTGTCGATCTGATGATCGATCCCGGCACGGCCTTCCTCGAACTCTCGCCATTGGCCGCCAACGGCCTCTATGGCGGCGATGTCCATTCCGCCAGCGTCATCACTGGCGTCGGCCGAGTGTCAGGCAGGGAGTGCATGATCGTCGCCAATGATGCGACCATCAAGGGCGGCACCTACTATCCGATGACGGTGAAGAAGCATCTGCGCGCGCAGGACATCGCGCGGCAGAACAATCTGCCGTGTATCTACATGGTGGACTCCGGCGGTGCGTTTCTGCCGCAGCAGGACGACATCTTTCCGGATGAGCGCCACTTCGGCCGCATCTTCTACAATCAGGCGCAGATGTCGGCGCAGGGCATTCCGCAGATTGCTGTCGTGATGGGCTCGTGCACCGCCGGCGGCGCCTATATGCCGGCGATGTCCGACGAGAGCATCATCGTGCGCAATCAGGGCACGATCTTCCTCGGCGGTCCGCCGCTGGTGAAGGCCGCAACCGGCGAGGTGGTCACCGCCGAAGAACTTGGCGGCGCGGATGTACATTCGCGGCAGTCTGGCGTCACCGATCACTACGCACAGAACGATGGCCACGCCATCGGCATCGCGCGAAAAATCGTCGCAACGCTGAAGCCACCACAGCGGGCCACACTGAACATGCAGTCGCCGCGCGATCCCCTGTATGCAGCTGAAGAACTCTACGGTGTCATTCCTGCCGACGCGCGCAAGCCGTTCGATATGCACGACATCATCGCGCGCATTGTCGACGGCTCCGAATTCGACGAATTCAAGAAGCTCTACGGCACGACGCTGATCTGCGGCTTCGCGCATATCTGGGGTTTCCCGGTCGGCATCATCGCCAACAACGGAATCCTGTTCAGCGAGAGCTCGCTGAAGGGCGCGCATTTCATCGAGCTCTGCTGCCAGCGCAACATCCCGCTGGTGTTCCTGCAGAACATCACCGGCTTCATGGTCGGCAAGAAATACGAAGCCGGCGGTATTGCGCGCGATGGCGCCAAGCTGGTGACAGCCGTCGCTACGGCCAACGTCCCGAAATTCACCGTGGTTGTCGGCGGCTCCTACGGCGCCGGCAATTACGGCATGTGCGGCCGCGCCTACAGCCCGCGCTTTCTGTGGATGTGGCCCAATGCCCGTATCTCGGTGATGGGCGGCGAGCAGGCAGCGATGGTGCTGAGTCAGCTGCGCCGCGACAATATCGAAGCCAAGGGCGGCACCTGGTCGACCGAAGAGGAGGAAGCGTTTCGCAAGCCGACACGCGACCAGTTCGAGACCCAGGGCAGCCCGTATTACGCAACGGCGCGCCTCTGGGATGATGGCGTGATCGATCCCGCAGATACGCGCCTGGTGCTCGGACTTGGCTTGTCAGCGTCGGCCAATGCGCCGATCGAGCCGACGCGCTTCGGCCTGTTCAGGATGTGATGATGGCCAAAGCCGAAATCTCAAAAGCTTTATATCGCCGCTTTCGCACGCTCCTGATCGCCAATCGCGGCGAGATAGCCTGCCGCGTCATCCGTACCGCGCGGGCCATGGGCTTGCGCACCGTCGCGGTCTATTCCGAGGCAGATGCCAATGCGCTGCATGTCGCGGAAGCCGACGAGGCCGTGTTGATCGGCCCGGCGCGTGCGCGCGACAGCTATCTCAATATCGAGCGCATTCTCGAAGCTGCAAAGAAGACCGGCGCCGAGGCGATCCATCCCGGCTACGGCTTTCTCTCGGAGAGCGCCGAGTTCGCGCAGGCTTGTGCCGATGCCGGCCTGATCTTCGTTGGACCTACTGCGGAGATGATCACTGCGATGGGCTCGAAGTCGGGCTCCAAGGCGTTGATGGAGAAGGCTGGCGTGCCGCTGGTGCCGGGATTCCACGGCGAAGCGCAGGATGACGCGACACTGGCCAAGGCGGCCGACAAGATCGGCTTCCCGGTTCTGGTGAAGGCTTCCGCCGGCGGCGGCGGGCGTGGCATGCGCGTGGTGCGTTCGGCGGCTGAACTGGCTCCGGCCATCGTCAGCGCCAAGCGCGAGGCGAAGGCAGCATTCGGCGACGATCGCATGCTGATCGAGAAGTATGTCGACAATCCCCGCCATATCGAAGTGCAGATCGTCGGCGACAGTCATGGCAATCTGGTCTCGCTGTTCGAGCGCGAATGCACGCTGCAGCGACGGCATCAGAAGGTGATCGAAGAGGCGCCGTCGCCGACGTTGAACGGCGCGCAGCGTGAGGCGGTTTGCGCGGCTGCACGCAAGGCCGCAGGCGCGGTGAACTATGTCGGCGCCGGCACTATCGAATTCGTCTCTGACGGCAAGGACGTGTTCTTCATCGAGATGAACACGCGCCTGCAAGTCGAGCATCCCGTCACCGAACTGATTACGTCGGTTGATCTCGTCGAATGGCAGTTGCGTGTGGCATTCGGCGAAAAGCTGCCGCTGACGCAAAGCGAGATCAAGCTCAACGGCCACGCCATCGAGGCGCGGGTTTACGCCGAGAATCCGCACAAGAATTTCATGCCCTCGGTTGGCAAGATTCGCGCCTGGCGGACGCCCGCTGAGACGAACGGCTTGCGCATCGATGCTGGCTATCGCGAGGGTGACGCGGTGTCGCCGAACTATGACGCCATGCTCGCGAAGGTGATTGCCTGGGCGCCGACGCGCGATGCCGCGATCAACCGGCTCAACCGTGGGCTGGAAGAAACCGATATTCGCGGCATCGTCACCAACACGCCGTTCCTGTCGGCGCTTGTGACGCATCCGGATGTGCGTGCCAACACCATCGACACCGGCTTTATCGAGCGTGAATTAAAAGTGTTGACGCCGAACTCGGCGGCGCCTGGCGATCTCGAACTATGCGCGGCCGTCGCCGCCATCGTCTCGAACGAAGCGCAGGCAGCACGGGCCGCCGGTACCTCGCCCTGGCAGACGGCTGGTTGGATGCCGGTCGGGCGTCGCCAGCGGGTGTTCAAATTCAAGCATGGTTCGGACGAGCAGCGCGTGACGTTGAATTACGGCAGCGGTCCTGCAACGATTTCGATCGGCACTCGCGAACTGGCGTTTGAGACGGCTGCGGCCGATGACGGGCATTTCGATCTGACGCTGGACGGAGCGCGTTCGCACATCGTTTCGGTGATCGAGGGCCACGAACTCTACCTGCGTACGCGTCACGGCCGTTTCGACATGCATTGGGTCGATCCGTTCGGCGGCGACGATGAAGAGCAAGTCGGCGAGGACAAGATCGTTGCGCCGTTGCCCGGCACCGTGGTGGCGCTGCTGGCCGAGGAGGGCGCGACCCTTGAGAAAGGCGCTGCTATCCTGACCTTGGAAGTCATGAAGATGGAGCAGACATTGCGTGCGCCGTTTGCCGGCGTGCTCAAGCGCATCAAGTGCAAGGTCGGCGATATCGTTGGAGAAGGCGTCGAGCTCGCGGAAGTCGAGCCGAGCGCCTGATCTTCTGGAAGACGTGTGAGATTGAAACAAGCATGAGTGATCAGGTTCGTATCGTCGAGGTCGGTCCGCGCGACGGTCTGCAGAATGAAAAGACGCCGGTGTCGGTCGAAGACCGCATCGCCTTCGTGAAGGCGTTGGTCGGGGCTGGCCTGCATACGGTCGAGGTCGGCTCGTTCGTGTCGCCCAAGGCGATCCCCAAAATGATGGGTTCGGATCAGGTATTTCTCGGCGTGCGCGATTTGCCCGGTGAATTCCATGTGCTGGTGCCGAACGAGAAGGGCTATGAGGGCGCGAAGGCGGTCGGCGCGAAAGTCATCGCGGTGTTCGCCTCGGCCTCGGAAGGCTTTTCGCGTGCCAACATCAATTGCTCGGTCGCCGAATCCATCGAGCGCTTCAAGCCGGTGATCGAGCGCGCCAAGGCCGACGGCATCCGCGTGCGGGGTTACGTGTCCTGCGTTCTCGGTTGTCCCTATGATGGCGACGTCGCGCCGCAGGCGGTCGTCGATGTCTCGAAGACACTGTTTGATCTCGGCTGCTACGAAGTCTCACTCGGCGACACGATCGGTGTCGGGACGCCGTCGAAGGCGCGGCAGATGCTGCGCGCCGTTGCTGGCTCGGTTCCCATGCCGAAGCTCGCGATGCACTTCCACGACACTTATGGTCAGGCGCTGGCCAATCTCTATGCCGGGATGGAAGAAGGCTGTCGCGTTGTCGACAGCGCTGCCGGCGGTCTCGGTGGCTGCCCCTATGCGCCCGGTGCGACCGGCAATGTCGGCACCGAAGATGTGGTCTACATGCTGGAAGGCATGGGGGTTGCCACGGGCGTCGATATGAACAAGCTGCTCGCTGCGACCAACACAATCAGCGATCTGATCGGCCGCCCGCCGGTCAGCCGTGTCGCCTCCGCGCTCAACGCGAAGACGCGCTGAGAGCCAGCTGGCGGACGACAGGATAGGTCAGGCCGGGACGTCCAGCGCGAGCTTGAGGAGGTTCGCGGTGAGCGGCGTCTTGGCGACATAGTCCTTCCATGCCGTATCGCGCGCGATATCGCGCCACTTGCCGACGGTCGCAGCGTCGAGCGCGCTGACCTTGGCGCCGGCCTTCTCATAGACCCTGGACACTTCGACATCGTCTTGCTGCGCGCCCGCCTTGCCGAAGGCTTCCATCTCGCCGCCGACCGAGACCAGAATATCCTGGTGTGCTTTTGGCAACTTGTCGAACACAGCCTTGGACATTAGCAGAGGCTCAAGCATGAACCAGTAGGACGCACCCGCGCCGGAGGTCAGATGCTTGGCGACTTCGCTCAGCTTGAATGAGATGAGGCTGGTCGATGAGGTGATGCCGGCATCACAGGCGCCGCTCTTCATTGCTGCGTAAATTTCGTTAGACGGCATTGAGAGCACGCGTGCGCCGGCAGTCTGCAGCATCATGTTCATCTCGCGCGAACCACCGCGTACCGTGAGCCCCTTGGCGTCCTCAGGCACAACGAGCGGGCGTGAGCGGCTAGCCACACCGCCGGCCTGCCATACCCAGGTCAGCAGCATGATGCCCTTGTCGGCGAGAATGTCGCTCAGTGCCTTGCCGATCGGCAGGTTCTTCCAGCGCAAGCCCTGATCGTAGGTCGAGACCAGACCGGGCATCAGGCCGATATTCGCTTCCGGCAATTCATTGCCGGCATAAGGCAAGGGATAAAGGCTGAGATCGAGAGTCCCTTTGCGCATGGCGGAAAATTGCGCATCTGCCTTGATCAGCGACGAATCCGGATAAACCTCGGCAACGAGGTCGCCGCCACTCTGCTTGGCGATGGCGGCGGCGAAAGTCCGGACCAGACGGTCGCGGAAGTCGCCGTTATCGATGGTGCCGCCGGGAAACTGGTGCGAGATCTTCAGTGTAGTCGCTGCCTGCGCCGTATTGATGCCGCAACGGAGGATCGCAGGCACGGCGAGGGCCGATCCAAGGATGTGGCGGCGAGTCAGCATGCGTAACTCCTGAAAGTGTTCGTCTGGTGCCGGGCGGGACAAAATGCGCCCGCGTCCTGTTGCTCCGTCACCGCGCGTCCCTTCGTTTATACAATCCGAACCGGCGGGCAAGTGATGTTGCGTCGCACGCAATGGCTATCGGATGCATCATCAAGACTTTTTTGATGCGACGTAACAAACCGCGACCTCGGTACGTCTGGTTCATAGCGACAGACGTCGCGCTTCAGAAATGGATCCGAGGAAAAACATCATGACCATCTCCACCAGGTTTGCGCTCGGCGTGTCCGCCGCGCTCGTCTCGCTCAGCCTCGCGCTGGCACCTGCCGCCTTCGCTCAAGACAAGATGAGTAAGGATGACGGCATGAAAAAGGACACCATGTCGAAGGGCGACGGTATGAAGAAGGATGCCATGTCTCACGACGGTATGAAGAAGGACGATGGCATGAAGAAAGACGGCATGATGAAGAAGGACGATGGAATGATGAAGAAGTAACGTCTTCACACGCATCGCTGTGACGGGCCCGTCCGCGCGACGGGCTTGTCATGTTGCGCTGCTCGTTGCTGGACCTGAAAACTCGGCATAGCCTCCGCGCACAAGAAAATGCCTGGGAGGCCATGATGAAAAAAGAACGACGCCTCGTCGTTGCGGCGACTTGTCTGATCGCAGCAACACTGTTTCCAAGCGTGACGACATGGAGCGCCACCGATCAGATGGGCTTCGTGCGCATCAATCAGGGCGAGGAAGTCTGGAAGAATCCGTTCGGTGTCGGCGTTGAAGTCGCGACACTTTACGGAGATCCCTCGAAGCAGGGCATCTATGTTCTGCGGATCAAGTGGCCGCCCGGCATCATGAGCAAGCCGCACAAGCATCCGGAAGATCGTCACGTCGTGGTGCTGTCGGGCACCTGGTACACCGGCACGGGCGAAGCCTTCGTGCCCGAAAAGTCGATCCCGATGAAGACCGGCGGCTACATGGTGCATCCCGCCGGTGCGGTGCATTGGGACGGCACACGGGAAGAGGGGGCCGTGATTCAGATCACCGGCTACGGCCCGAGCGGCAACAATTTCGTCAAACCCGACGAGCCGCAATTCGGCAAAACGAACTGACCTCGGACAATCAATTCAGGCAGCGTGCCATCGGATGATGGCACGCTGATCTCGTGCTTATTTACGCTTCTTGCGGGCGGCGTAGCGGGCGTCGCGGGCGGCTTTCTGCTGGGCTTCCAGCGCGGCCTGGGCAAGCGCGGCTTCTTCCTTTTCGCGCGCAGCCTGGGCTACAGCGGCAGCCGCTTCTTCGGCTTCGCGAGCCTTCTGGACGGCCTTCTCAGCGTCGCGGATGGCCTTGGCTTCCGCGCGTGCGACGGCAGCGGCTTCGCGCTCGGCGGCGCGCGCCTTCACGGCAGGATCATCGGGCCCCGGTGCTGCCTTGAATTTGTTCAGAATGTTCTTCTTGGCTTCGATCGCAGCCTTCTGGCGATCCGCGAAGCTGGGTTCCTTAAATGACATGAACGAGGCCTTGTCGCTTTCTTCGGTTTGGGGTGGGTCATTGTCGGGTGCGGCAGCCGGGCAAACACCCAGGCAATGGCCGAAACTCCGCTGCGGTTTACAGCCGACAGCGCGGCAACGCATCAACTATCTGCGATTTACGGCAATCTTACGCATGATTTGCCGGCAAGGAGGCCTGCGCGAGGCTGGGGCGGAACTTGCGCCGGGGTGATCCGCGTATATCCGCAAATCCCGGGAATCGGGCATGTTTTGGTCATCCGGCGATTTGGAGCGCGCGGAGCAAGCCGCCTGTGCGGCGCGAGGACCGATATGGATGCCCAGAAGACAGCCGTCGATGCCGTGGTCATTCTGACCGGCTGTGATCGCGACATGGTGACCCACTTCATTCGCGGCCTGTATCTGGCGGGCGTTCGCGACCCCAAGCGACTGACTTTCAAAGGGCTGCAATTCGCAGCAGAAGCAGGCCCTTAGCAACATTTGTAGCCAAAATGGCCATGTTGCGGCTTTGCAGCGGCCGTGCTGCTGCCTTGAACCTGCGGTGCCCTCCGGCTGACTGATCAGGAACTTTCCGCGAAATGCGGAGTTCCTGTCGCCATCGGGAGTTATCCATGCAAGCAGCCATCGATCGCGTCATCCGCTCGTTCAGCTTCAAACATCCGGCCTCGCTCGCAGAGCCGATGTCCGACAGTCGCTCGATTCAGGCAAGCGATGAGGCGACAGAGTTGGCGACCCGGTTGCTTGAAAATTACAAGGGTCAGCTGGCCCGACGCAGCTCGAAGCCTGACTGAGGACCGATTCAAGCATCCTCATTGAGCGATTTCCATGGATCGCGGCTTCGGGATTCGGCATTGCCAGGACTTGCGTTGCGGTGCGATGACGGGGCATGACTGCGCCGCTCGCAGACCCAACCATCCAGGAGACATGATGCGAAACTCCCAGCGTGCCGTCAGAGCCACGGCCGTCGCGCTCAGTGCGGCCATGATCGTGGCCGTGTCCGACGTCTCCCTTTCTTCCGCCATGGCGCAAGCGCCTCAAAAACAAGCGCCGCAGAAAATGGCGCCAGCCGCAGGAAAAACCATGACCACAGCTTCAGGCCTCCAGATCGAAGACACCGCCGTTGGCACCGGCGCAACGCCGGCCAAGGGACAGACCTGCGTGATGCATTACACCGGCTGGCTCTATGAGAACGGCGTCAAGGGCAAGAAATTCGACTCGTCGGTCGATCGCAACGAGCCGTTCGAATTCCCGATCGGCATGTCGCGTGTCATCAAGGGCTGGGACGAAGGCGTCGCCACCATGAAGGTCGGCGGCAAGCGCACGCTGATCATTCCGCCGGATCTCGGCTATGGCGCGCGTGGTGCTGGCGGCGTGATCCCGCCAAATGCGACGTTGATCTTCGACGTCGAACTGCTCGGCGTCAAATAAGCCCGATCAAACGAACCTATGCCTGCGCGATCCTGCGCAGCAATGTCCGTGACGCTTCCTCGCCGGCATAGATGTCGGCGAGGGGCGCTGCCTTCGCGATGAAGGGGGCCTTGTCCGGCTTGACGAATGTCACGCCCATCGCCTCGACCTGCAGGCGCGTTTGCGCCTCGAATGCGGTCCACAGCTTGTTCATGTGATGATACGACAGGGCGGCGGCTTCGCGGATGATCTCCCGCTGTTTCGGCGTCATGCTGTTGAGCCGGCCGGCGCCTACCAGCAGCACGTCCGGAATCATGGTGTGTTCGTCGAACGAGTAGTGGGTTGCGACTTCGGCATGCTTGCCGACAATCAGCGCAGCCACGCTGTTCTCTGCACCATCGACCAATCCCGACTTCAGCGCGACATAGACATTGCTCCATGACAGTTCGATGCCTTCGGCGCCGAACAGCTGCATCAGCTTGACCATGGTCTCCGATGGTTGGATGCGGATCTTCATGCCCTTGAGATCGTCGGGATGAAGGATCGGTTTCCGCCCATAGAAGCTGCGCGCGCCGGCGTCGTAAAAGGTCAGGCCGGTGAGGCCGGCCGAAGTGGTCGAGGCCAGAATGTCGTTGCCAACCTCGTTGCTCGTTACTTTCAGCCAGTGCGCGCGATCGCGGAACGTGAAAGGCAGGTTGAGAACCTTGTAGGCCGGATGGACGCGTTCGAGCACGCTGGCGCTGACTTTCAGAAAATCCAGCTTGCCGGCCTGTACCTGCGACAGCAGGTCGACTTCCTGACCGAGCTGCCCGTCCGCAAACAGCGCGATGTCGAGTTCGCCCTGCGAACGCTCACGCGCCAGGTCGGCAAAGTGCTGCATGGCCGGGTGGACGGGATGGGTGGTCGGCAGGCTATGGGCGAGGCGCATCTTCAGCGGCTCGGCGCGCAGGACTGCAGGGCAGGCGATCGCCATTCCCGCAGTCAGCAAAAGTCGGCGCCGAGAAAGCATTGTCTGCCCCGTGTCCTGGCTGGAATCTGATGCAAGCGTCGGCGCGCCCCCTGCGCCGGACGCCATGTTACGTCGGAACCGGAGAAGTTTAAAGTCTGCCGCCAGCTACTTTGGGGCGATTGGCCTGGAGCAGGGCGACATAGCGGTTCTTGGCATCGGGCGCGACGGCACCGCGGCTGGCGAGATGATGCACACAGTTCAGCGCCAGATCGAACGAGCCGTAGCAATGATGCGCGATCAGCGCGAGGTGCTTGAGCTGCTCGCTATCCATCGCCTCGGCCTGGATGAAATCCCGGACATAGACGACGTCGGCCTCGACGAGTTGATTAATGGCAGCAGCAGGGTTGGGGCCCATCATCGGCGCGATCATCTTCTTGTTGATGGCCGCGAACATGTGCGGAATGAAGCCGAGGCTGCGCAGTTCGAGATCGATGTCGCCGAACACCGGCTGCTTCTCATAGAGCGGCACGAAGGAGACTTCGGTCTGAATGGCGACGGCCTTTGCCAGTTTGCTGCGACCGTTCCTGAACACCGACAGTTCGCCACCCTGAATGTCGATCTTCAAGAGATCGATGTGGTCGATCTCGGCGATATCATCGAGCCGCCGTGTATCGAGCGGGAGCCTGTCGACGACACGTCCGAGCTCGGTAAAATTCGGAAAGTGCGTGAGTGTTTTCGGCTCAGGCTGCAGCAGGCTGGCAAAGCCGATGCCGCGGCAGATGTTCAGCGTATGGCTGCCGCCATCGCCGACGGCATAAGGAAGATAGGTCTCAAACGCGCCCTTGTGTGCCTGCAGTTGCGCCAATGCCTGCGGATGCGGATCGAAACCGGTAACGCGGCAAAGTCTGCTTTGCAGCATCGGCTTATAGGGCGGATCGCCATCGATGGGATTGGCGCCAATGTCGACGACATCGGTCAGCTGTGCTGGCTGGAGCAGCGCGGATAAACCATCATCGTTGCGTCGAATCGCGCCGTGCCGCATGCGTACCTTTCCTGCGAATGGTGCGACAATGCTTGCTTCAGTGGGCGCAGGCAGCGTGTCAGAGTGTCGCGCGACAATTCGAGCGATTGAGGTACTTGGCGCCGGAATGGAGGACGAATGAAAGACGAACAAAGGGATGATGCGGCGCGCAACCGCCCCATCCATCATTCGCCGCTGTTCTGGATCGGTGTTGTTCTGTGCCTGGCAGCCATCGTCATCTATGTGATGTCTTACGACCTGTCATGGCCGGTCGCTAAATAACGACGCTCACGCTTTCTTTGGCTTCTTCTTTGTCGAGGTGTTCAGCGCCACCGCAGCGCGGATGAGCGCCTTCAGCGCCTTTTCATCCAGCTTGTCGCCCTCGTGAATATCGATGGCCCGCCGGGTGTTGCCGTCGAGGCTGGAGTTGAACAGGCCAGACGGGTCATCGAGCGATGCGCCCTTCGCGAAGGTCATCTTCACGACCGCCTTGTAGGTCTCGCCGGTGCAGATGATGCCCGCGTGTTCCCAGACCGGAACGCCGCGCCACTTCCATTCCTCGACCACGTCGGGGACAGCCTGCCTGATGATCTTTCGGACGGAAGCGAGCATCTCACCGCGCCAGTCACCCAGCTCCTTGATCTTCGTGTCGATCAGCACGGAGGGAGAACCTGCCTCGTTGATCTCCGTCGATTTGCTGGGCGTCTTTTTTGCCATGCGCTCCCCCTTCGACGCCCGGAGCCATACAGCTCTATTAGTGGTGCTTACCTACGTGTCGTGAAAATAACCCCGCCTGTTTCGAGCGTCCAGCCTCCGCTACAGGCGAACGAAAAACCGCTACGCGCTGCGCATTCCGGATCGCGAACCAATTCCTGTGTCACGAAATTGCGTGTAGCCTTGAACTACCAGCGCTTTGCGTGATTCGTAGCGTTTTTCTTATTCAGTTCAGTTGCATTCGAGAGCATTCCGCCCGTCACGGCGGGTTTGCTTTCGTCAACTATGTCGCGACCATTTCTGCTGAATGGAAAGGCAGATTTTTAAGATGTGCTGCGCTAGTCGTGACAGTAGCAATCGCCAAGATGACTCGGAGGAGTCCGGATATGACGTATCGCCACGCTGTCGCCCTTGCGGCTGTCCTGTTGGGGGGCGTCGGCGCCGCCCATGCCCAGACCCTGCCATCCTACATGGCGCCGATTTCCGGGCTGACCGCGACAACGCCTGCCGAGACCGCCACCAAGGATATGCTCGCGCTCAACACCGGCATGTTTGAGCTTTATGGCGACGCAGCGAAAGTCTTCCGCACCAATATTCTCGCCAAGCATCCCGTGATCCTCGGCCTGTTCTCCGGCGCCGGCGGCAAATTCACGTTGTACCAGCCCGGCAAACCGCCACTCGACGCGCCCTCGGTGCCGATGGTCTATCAGCTGCTCAAGTCGGTCGGGCACAGCACCATGGCGCTGGCCGAGGTGGTCGGCCCCTATGTGAACAATCCCGACAACAAATCCTGGCTCGGCTCGATGAAGGCCTATCGCAGCCGCATGCAGTCGGCGCTGGATGGTCTCGACCTCACGCCGATGCAGGCCGACTGGCGCGACAACAACCGCACCATTCTGCAGAACAACCTGGCTTTCATGGATGAGTGCATCGCCAAGGGCGTCATTCCCTTCGATACACTGGAGACATTTGGCAAGAAGCAGGCGCCGTTCCTTGCGAAGAACGTGACTTGGGCCGCGCAGACCCAGGTCAATCACTGGATGACCGTGCTGGGCGACTGGAAGAAGATGCTGGGTCCCGATTGGGACAAGGCCTATGCCGCGAGCAACACGATTTACGTGGCACGGCAGAACAACGTGCTGTTCAGCGTGCTGGCACAGTTCTTCCCGCCGGAGGCCATCAACGATCGTCTGCTGCTGATCGAGACCGTGTCGTTCACCACCACGCAGGCCGATATGCTGGAGTCGCTGACGCGCATCATCGCGGATCGCTCCGTGGGGGCGCTGTTCTTCGGCAACTATCACCTGATGGACTACGAATTGATGGGGGGCGACGCCCGCGCTGCCATCATCGCCGAGAGCGCCAAGCGCGGCATGACGCCGTTCCTGCCGCCCGTGGTGCCGTTCGGCTCCAACCAGTGGCCGACGCTGATCACGACCGGGCCGGGGCCGGCCACCATCGCCGATCTCAAGTAATCGGCGCGGCGGCGGACGACTGTCGATCAGGGGTGGAAGCATGCGGACTTCGCGTCGCGAGTTTATGAAGTGGGTATCGGCTGGCGGTATTTCGCTCAGCCTGTCGCATCTAGCTGCGGCGGAGCCGGTGGCGTTCCCGGCACGCGAGACACTGCCGGGGCGGGGCAAGTTGAATCCCGCTATCGGCGGCGCCGGCCGTGTCGATGGCGTCGCCAAGGTCACCGGCTCGAAACTCTATGCCTCGGATTTCCGGGCGAATGACCTGCCGGGCTGGCCGGCCAAGACCTCGCACGCGATTTTGGTGCGCGCGCCCGATGCCACTCATGTTTATCTTGGCATGGACCTCGCGCGGTTGAGCGGGGCGCTGAAGCCTACGGTAATCGTCACCGCGGTGGATCTCGCCAGGATCAACATCCGCGTTCCCGCCTACTATGAAGGCGATCTGTTCTGTCCCGTCGGCAAGACGCCGCTCTATATGGGCCAGCCTGTTGCGCTGCTGATCTTTGAGCAGTTCGACACCTATGACCGCGCGCGGATGGCCTTGCGCGATGGTACCTTCGTGCAGTTTGGCGAGGAGACCGGCCCGATCGTAATGCCGAACTATGCGGCGTATCGTTTCACCCGCGTTGCCGGCGCCACGCCCGATGCGCCAGATGTCTACTCGCCGGTCCTTGCCGGCTGGGTCACGCCCGGCCGTACCCAGGCGTCCGCGCTGCCGGTATGGTCCTCGACCGCGCACAAGAACGAGGCCGGTTACGAGAAGGCTGCGGTCTATGGCGACCAGATCCGTGCCGAGATCGCCGCCAGCGAGTCTTCGGCTCTGGTACTGGACCGCACCTTCGATACGCAGTCCGTCGATCCGATGTTTATGGAGCCGGAATGCGGGCTGGGCTGGTACAGCGCAAAAGACAAGGCGCTCGAACTGGTGCTGGGCGTGCAGTCGCCGTATGAAGCGGCGGAATCAATCGCGTTTCTGCTTGGCGAAACCAAAGCGCCGTTCAAGCCGAGTGCGATCAACGCGCAATTCGCCTATGTGGGGGGCGGTTTCGGCGGCCGCGACCATACGCCATTCATTTTCTATGTGACGCTGGCGGCGATATTCTTCCCGGACCGTCCGGTGCGGCTGGCGCACGATCGGTATCAGCAATTTCAGGCTGGCATCAAACGCCACGCCATCAAGATGCGCTCGCGCATGTCGGTCGATCGCGCCTCTGGCAAGATCACGGCCTTCGCCGCCGATCACGTGCTCGATGGCGGTGGTCTCGCCAATTTCTCGGCCAATGTCGCCACCTGCGCCGCAACGGCTGCGATTGGTATCTATGACGTGCCGAAGGTCGATGTGACGACTGTGGCAGAGCATACCCGCGGCGTGACCGCGGGCTCGATGCGCGGCTACGGTTCGCTGCAGACCATGACCGCGCTGGAAGTTCTGATCGACGAGGCGGCGCTTGCGCTGAAGCTCGATCCCATCGACTTCCGGCGACGCAATGCCCTGAAGCAGGATGGCCGCACCATGACCGGCAATCCCTATATCGTCTCGGTGCGGAGCTTAGAGGTTCTCGACAAGCTCGAGCAGCACGCGATCTGGAAGCAACGAGCTGCAGAGAAGGCGCGCGCGACCAGTGGCATACTGGTCGGCACCGGCGTCGCCTGTGTGACCAAGGACTACGGCACCGGCGGCGATAGTTCTAACGGTCGCGTTGAACTCAGCCCCGACGGCAGGATCGCGATCTTCTGCGACCATGTGGAGATGGGCAATGGCATCGGCACGGCGCTGGCCAATCGCGTCGCATTGCACCTCGGCAGCATTGCTGACGAAGTGGCGGTGTCGCAGGTCGGCGTGTTCGATGCGCTGGAGCTGGTGACCTCCGGCGATTGCTACACCATGGACCAGAAGACCCAGGACAAGGCCGAGAAGGATCCGCGCTGGGTGCCGTCGATCAGTTCGGCCACGTCAGCCTCCATCGGCGCCCATGTCGGTACCCATGCCGCGGCGGAAGCTGCGCGGGTGATCTTCCGCTTCGGTCTGTGGCCGGCGGCGCTGGCGCTATGGAATATCGGCCCGCGCGATCCACGCGCCAGGGACTTTGCCAAAGCGCAGTGGAAGGACGGACAGCTCACAATGGCGGGCCTGCCGTCGCTGCCGTTGGACAAACTCGCCGCTGCGGCCCATGCACGCAATCTGGTCACCGGCGCCGTGGCGCACGGGTTCTCGCGCTGGTCGTGGGCACGCGCACGTTTCCCCATTAACGGCGAGCAGTATCGCGCCGAGATCGACGGGCTCGCGCTACGTCGTGGCGCCGGCAAATTCACGCGCATCAACCGTGCCAGCGTGTTGTTCCCGCCAACCGATAACAACCGGATGGGCACGGCCTATACAGCGGCATGCGGTGCAACAGTCCGGGTCGAGATCGAGAAAGCGACCGGCGTGCTGCGCATCGCCAAAGCCTATACCGCATTCGAATGCGGGCAGGCGCTGGTGCCGGAGGTCGTGATTGGCCAGGCACAAGGCGGCTTCGCCATGGGCGTCGGTTACGCACTTTTGGAAACGCTGCCGCCGTTTGAGGGCGGACCCGGCAACGGGCAATGGAATCTCGGTCAATATCTGGTGGCGCGAGGATCAGACCTGTCGCTGCGCGACGTCGAGATTGAGCTGATGCCGCCGCTGACACCGGACGAATTGCCGAAGGGCATGGCCGAGGTGGTGATGATCCCCATCGTGCCGGCATTGCTCAACGCCATCCATGACGCCATCGGCCACCGCTTCGCGGCGCTGCCGGTGACACAGGCCATGCTCAAGGGAGCGCTCGCGTGACGACACTGGGCATCACCATCAACGGACAGGTCCATGCGCCCACCGAGGTGCGCGACGATCTCTCCATGAACGACTTCCTGCGCGAATATCTGGGCATGACCGGCACCAAATTCGGCTGCGGCGCCGCGCAGTGCCTGAGCTGTGTCGTGATCGTCGACGAGCCCGACGGCACCTGCCACACCAATCCGACCTGCGTGACCTCGGCGGCGAGCTTCCACGGCAAGACCATCCGCACGGTCGAGGGCCACGCCAAGAACGGCGAGCTGTCGCCGTTGCAGAAGGCCTTCATCAGGCATTTCGCGTTCCAGTGCGGTTACTGTACCGCCGGTTTTCTCAATGAAGGGCAGGTGCTGCTCGAGCAGATGGCCAGGACGCCTGTGCCGCGCGCGGGCCTTGAAGAGAGGATCGCCGAGGCGCTTGACGGGCATCTGTGTCGCTGCACCGGCTACTTCAAGTATCATGAGGCCGTGCTCGATGTGATCCTCAGCGACGCGAAGCGCTATCTCATTCAGGAGCCGCGCGGATGAGAGCCGAGACACGCGTCAAGACTCTGGTTGTCGTCGCGACGCTCGGGATGAGCATGCTCACGGCCTATGCGGCCGGGCAGGGCGCATCGAAAGGGCTGGCGAGCCCGGAGAGTTTCAATGGCATCGCCGATACCAGTGCGCGCTCCGCAGCGATCTTTACCGAACTCGGCAAGGTGTTGACGCATCCGCGCTGCGTGAACTGCCATCCCGCCGGCGACATGCCGCGGCAGGGCGATGCGCGCCGTTTGCATCAGCCGCCGGTGACGCGTGGGTCCGATGGCCACGGCACCGCGGCGATGCGCTGCAACTCCTGTCACAAGGACGCCAATTTCGAACCCGGCCGCATCCCCGGTCATCACGAATGGCACCTGGCGCCGCGCGAGATGGCATGGGAAGGCAAGACCGTCGCAGAGATCTGCGCGCAGATCAAAGATCCCGCACGCAATGGCGGCCGCAAGGTCGAGGATCTCATCGACCACATTGGCAAGGATACGCTGGTCGGCTGGGCCTGGGCGCCGGGTTACGGACGTGCGCCTGCGCCGGGTACGCAGGCCGAGGCGGGCGCTCTCGTGGAAGCCTGGGCGAAGACCGGCGCAGCCTGTCCGGGCTGAGACAATCGGGAGCTCGCGTGTTCGCAAATGACGTCGCAATGATGATCATGCGCACTGCCATTTTGTCGCAGGCATAAAATAGTTTTGATAGTTAGCATTATTCCAAATCTAAGTCGGTTTGTGGAATTTCTCAAATGCGAGAGCTGAAGCGTCTCGGCGTGTAGACGCGCGTTGTTCCGTGCTGCAGAGACGACGTGATCGCGATTACGCGTCTTGGAAAGATCATGGACCAGCAAGCAGACCTTCGCCGCCAGCTCTTGGCGCCACCCCTTAACGTGTTCAGCCGCCTGCCATTGCTTGGCCGCATCATGATCGCGGTACGCGACGATGACGTGGTGTTCGAACGCATCGGTGTCGTGCAGAAACTCGAACGTGACGGCACCATGATGTTCTGCGTCGGTCCTGCACATGATAGCGAAATCAACCTGAACAACTTGTCGCAGGTCGTCGTCGACTATTCGAGCAAGATGAAGGACAAAGTCCTGCCGCGGATAGAATTTCAGGAACCGACCGGCAAGATCGTGTTCAGCGTAGTGGGTCTCGAAGGCGTCGAGCAGTTCGATACCGCACTCAAGGCTTTCGAAGGCGTTGCCATCGAACCGCTGGTGAAGCCGGCGTTGGAGTCTGCGCCTGCGACACTGGACGCGGATGATGTTGGCCTGCAACCGCTCAAGGCCGCGCGCGCGGCCGAAGCCGAGATCACGATCGAGATGCGTCGGCCGGGCGTGACGCAGCGCTGGCACGGGCTCGTTCCCGAGATCAATCCGGCCATGGGCTACGTCAACATCATCACATCGGACTTCCATCTCCATTTACGCGGCGGCGGCGTCACGGCGTGGAAGCGAAGTGATGTCGCCGCTGACGGTACTGTCGAACTCGTGGCGATCGGCCCCGGCGACAAATCGCTCGGCCTGTTCCTGCGGGGTCCCGCCACGGCATTTGGAGCTGCGTGATGCGCGATCACCCGCGCGCGACCTGGCTCGATCCGACCAGTGGCGAGCATCTCGACGAGCGCGCGCTGCTCGCCGAGATGGCAACGCGGCAGGTGGTGCTTCTCGGCGAGACTCACACGGTTGCAGAAATCCATCGCTGGCAACTGCACGTCGCCACGGTGCTGCGTTTTCTCCGCCCGAATATCGCCGTCGGCTTCGAGATGTTTCCGCGCCGCGTACAGGCCGTGCTCGACGAATGGGTCGATGGAGAGCTCGGCACGGACGCGTTTCTCGACAAGGTCGAGTGGGGCACCGTTTGGGGCTTTGACGCGCAGCTCTATCTGCCGCTGTTTCACTTCTGCCGGCAGCATCGCGTGAAGATGCTGGCGCTAAACTGTCATCGCCCGCTGGTGACGCGCGTCGGTAAGGAAGGGTGGGAAGCTATCCCCGAAAACGAGCGCGATGGCCTGACGCCATCGGCGGAAGCAACGCCTGCCTATCGGCAGTATCTCGCCAATCTCGGTCTCGGTCGTGGCCCCGTCGCCGACGGCGCTGCCGCGCCGCCATCGTCAGCAACGGATCGTTTCGTTCGCGCGCAGCAGACTTGGGACCGTGCCTTCGCCAGCAGCATTGCGCGGGCATTGCAGCAGCCGGAGCCGCCACTGGTGATCGGCATCATCGGGCGCGGCCATCTCGAATATGGCCACGGTACGCCATATCAGCTCGCTGATCTCGGTGTGACGTCGACGGGTGTGCTGTTGCCGACGACGTCCGCACAAATCGACGTCTCACATGCATCAGGAATTTCCGACGCAGTCTTCCGGCTCGATGAACCGGATCCCGAAGCGCCGATGCCGGCGAAAATGCTGAAGGCCATTGAAGAGCACAAGGCCAGAGTAGCAGCAGAGGCGAAAGTAGAATTACAATAATTAAAAGTAATATCGATGTTCTTAAATGTATTCTTTCTTCAAGGAGGCAATTTTAGGACTTTATTGAGGCGATATAATTGACTCGAATACATTAAGAAACGAAACGGTCCTCAGCGATTACATGAAAATGCTAGGGACACTATGACCGGGACTATCCGCCGAAGGGCGACCGCCGCGCGCAGCACGACCATGCTCGCACTTGCACTTCCCATCGTGCTCATGGGCGCAGCTCATGGCCAGACCGCCGACGAGAAAAAGCGTCTGGAAGCCGCGGATCGGATTGCTGCCAGCTACGGTGTGTCGCTCGATCCGATCAGCGTCTATGCCGATCGTAACGCACGGAACGTCTTGAACCTGGCTCAGAACGTCACGGTGATCGGACGCAAGGAGCTCGACGATCGCATGGTCCGCGACGTGCAGGACCTGGTTCGTTACGAACCAGGCATTTCGGTCGCCAAAGTGACCTCATCAACCGATCCATTCGGCAATCTCGCCGGCTTCACAATCCGTGGCGTCTCGAACAACCGCGTTCAAATGCTCGTTGACGGCACGCGTGTCATCGAGAGCATCGTCGACGGTAACCGCGACTTCATCGATATGTCGAACTTGAAGGCCGTAGAAATCATGCGCGGTCCGGCCGGCGTGATGTGGGGCGCGGACGCGCTGGGCGGCGTGGTGGCCTTCGTCACCAAGGACCCCGAGGACTACCTGAAGGGCCGCAATTTTGGTGGTCAGCTCGATACGAATTACGATTCATACGACAAGAGCTGGGTGAAGACGGGCACGACCGCGTTTCGTTTCGGCGACTTCGCTGCCATGATCAGCGCCTCGCAGCGCAGCTATAGCGAGGGCACGCTGTCCAAGGCACGCGCCGACGGCGGCATCTATGGATGTCCACGTCCGGCGGAAGCTATTCGCTGTAATCAGCTGAACCCGCTGGATGGCGATGATGTGAGCGTGCTCAACAAACTGGTCTGGACACCCGACAATCAGAACGAAGTGAAGTTTACGGCAGATTTTCTCAGGAAGAGTGCCACCGTCGATCAACGGTTGGATCTCGGGCTGCAGTCGACCGGCATCACCAATCTGAGTTACATCCGAAACCAGATCCAGAGCCGCGAGCGCTATACGCTCGCGCACAAGTACACCCCGAATGCAGGTTGGATCGACCAGATCAAATGGCAGGTCTCGCATTCGGATCAGGAGCGCGACTTCACTGGCGTTCGCCAGCGCCGTCTCGCCAACGGCCAGCTCGATCGGCTGGACTTCCTGCTCGATTACAAGGAACAGTTCACCGAGGGCGATATCCAGTTCAATTCGTCCTTCAACACGCCATGGGCGCGTCACGCTTTCACTTATGGCGTCTATGCCAGCGTTGCCGAGACCGATTACCAACGACGTGACACGACAACGAACCTGACCACCAACATAACTACCGTTGCGAACGCCGGAGGCTTCAATTTCGCCGATGCGACCACGACCCGCGTCGATGGCTTCATCCAGGACGAAATATCGCTGCTCAACAATCGCTGGATCCTGACACCCGGCGTCCGTTACGCCACTTACGAGCTCGATCCGCGGCCAAATCCGTTCTATCGCGCGGTGGCGGGTAAGGAACCCCGCGACGTCCAGAGTGAAAAGCTGGTGAAGCAGTTCGGCTCGGTGTTCAAGCTGGATGAGAATTTCTCGCTGGTCGGTCGCTATGCCGAGGGTTTCAAGATGCCGACGTCGCAGCAGTTGTATACGTCGCTGCCTGGTGGTGCCGGCACCAATATGGATCTGGTTCCGAATCCCGGCCTGCGTCCGGAGGAGGTCAAGAGTTACGAGATTGGTCTGCGCGGTCAGTTCACGCAGGGCTATTTCACGGCCACGGTGTTCAAGTCGGACTACACGGATTTCATCCAGAATTTCGTCAATACGCCGAGCACCAACTTCCCCGGCCTGTTCGATCTGACCTATGCCAACCTTTCGAAGGTGAATCTGCTGGGCTTCGAATTCGCTACCGAATATCACTTCACGGACTACTGGAGTGCGAACCTCTCGGTCGCCTACACCCAAGGTAGGCAAAAGGCGACTGCAACCAGCGCAGAAACTGCGTTCGATGGTACCACGCCGTTCTCCGGCGTGATGGGTTTGCGCTATAATGATCGGCCGAACGGCTTCGATGCACAGCTGATCTCGACCTGGTCCGCCGGTGCGTTGTCACGCAGCGATCCGACCTACTACCGGCCCGACAGCTACATCGTGTTCGATGCGATCATTGGTTACAAGCCGCAGATCGCACCAGGCCTGACGCTGCGCGCATCGGTGCTGAATATCAGCGACGCCCGTTATTTCCCTTCGCTTGCGGGAACGACCACTTATACCAACACGGCAACCGCTGCCGTGGCGATGGCCAATCCGATCGAACTGCGGACCGCACCGGGGCGGACTTTTAAAGTCGGCGCCAGCTACGCGTTCTGATCGCGTCGGGCACATGAAATCAGCCGGAGCCCGGCGCGAGTTCGGCTCCGGCTTCTGCTGTTGAACAGAGATAACGACAGGCCATCATCATGCGCGCAATCATCCATCAGATCTGGCGGTTCGTCTGGATCGCGGCGACCGGGCCGGGGAGTGGCTTCAGCCTGATGTTGCTGGTCGTCATCGTCGCCTGCCAGCTTGCGATCATTCAAGTCACGTTGCGGCAGGTGCAGTGGAGCGCCGACTTCTTCAATGCGCTGCAGAAGATAGATGCGCAGGCTGCGATCACCCAGATCGGTGTCTTCGCCGTTCTCGTCGGAATTTCTGCCAGCCTCTATCTCATCGCCAAATACTGCAAGCGGCGGCTGCAGTTTCGCTGGCGGCAAAGGCTGTCCGACACGCTGCTGGAGCGTTGGACGACCAACAAGGCGCATTGGTTTCTGCATCCGAGCCTCGGCGGTCATGCCAAGGTCGACAATCCGGATCAGCGCATTGCCGAAGATTGCAATATGTTCGCCGAGGCGATCCTCGGCAGCAAGGACGATATCCGTGCCGGTGTCCTGGATTTCATCATGAGCCTGATCGGGCTCGTGTCCTACGTCATGCTGCTCTGGCAGTTGTCGACCTTTGCGCTGCAGTTTTCGCTATGGGGCGTCGGAATCGAAATCCCGCGCTACATGGTCTGGGCCGCGCCGATCTACGTGGCACTGGCGACCACGTTGACCCATGTTCTCGGGCGGCAACTGCCTGGTTTGCTGATGAATGAGCAGCGGCGAGAGGCCGATTTTCGTTTTGCGCTCGTCCATATGCGCGAGAATGCATCGGCCATTGCACTCTCAGACGGCGAGACGGCGGAGCGACGCATGCTCGCCGACAGGTTCAACGACGTGGTGAGTGTCTGGCATCAGGTGATCCGTCGCGAGTTCATCTACGGCCTGTTTACGCGGCCTTATTTCCAGAGTGTGCTGCGGATTCCGACGTTTCTAGCGTTGCCGGCCTTTCTGGCTGGCAAGATCACGTTGGGAGGGCTGACCCAACTCGCTGCCGCCTTCACCAACGTCGTCACGACGCTGTCCTGGTTCATCTTCAGTTATAAGTTTATCTCCGACCTGGTGGCAACGACGCGGCGTCTACAGGGCTTCATGGATGCCATGGACGGTGTAGCGCCGGAGGCCCATGCGCTGCGCCGCGAGCAATCCGGCGATAGCAACTTGCAGATCCGCGGTCTCGGTATCCGCGCCCCGGACGGCCGTATGCTGGTTGAGCTGCCGAGCCTCTCGGTCGCGCGCGGGGAGACAGTCTGGCTCAGCGGTGCCTCAGGTCTTGGCAAGAGTACGCTGATCAAGGCGCTGGCCGGGCTGTGGCCGCATGCGGAAGGACAGGTGACGTTGCCGTCGGGCCAACTCGCCTTCATGCCGCAGCAGGTCTACATGCCGCTGTGTTCCCTGATGGATGCCGCGGTCTATCCCGCCGATCCTGGCAGCGTGCCGCGTGAGACCGTGGAGCGGCTGCTGCGCGGGGTAGGCCTCGGTCCGCGTCTCGACGCCGGGGACGACAGTGCCAGCGGCCTGTCGGTCGGGGAGCAACAGCGTCTGGCGCTGGTGCGCGTGATGGTCAGCAAGCCCGACTGGATCTTTGCCGACGAGGCGACGAGTGCGCTGGATGCGGAATCCGAACGCATCGTCATGGCGCTGCTGCGCAGTGAATTGCCGGACGCCACACTCGTGGTGGTGGCCCATCGTGAGCCGCACGGCTTTGCAAGCATCCGGCGCGTCGTGCTCGACACTCGTTCTGACGAGGGCGCTATGGGGCCGAATAGCGGTGCTTTGCGACTGGCTTGACCGTCACCCAGTCCCGTTTGTCTCTGTAGACTGGCCCGGCGCCAACAGATTGCATGTTCGTTACGCGGGAACTCTCTGAACAGAAATCCATTATCCGGTCTGAAAAAACCGGAGGTGTGTCATGAAGCAAGTGCCCGACGCTGAAGAAAACCGCCGGCTGGGGAAAATCCAGTCTGACAAGGCCGGCAAGCTCCCCGAGGGCGATGCCAAGCAGGCTCACTTGAAGAAAGCTCGAGACTACGAGGCGGATGCTCGTTCGAGGGCTTGGCGGGATTCCAATCTCAAGTCTCCGAAGTAATGATCGGGAACGATTGTACGCTAACTAACTTAGGAGGAGTGCCATGTTGGCTCTCGAGGTTTCGGAATGCCGACAGTGCTGGTTGTTGAGGATGACCCCCTCATTCGGGATTTGATCAGCGAAGAATTGGTCGAATCAGGCTTCGATGTTTTGCAGGTAGGCGACGCCAATCAGGCAATTGCCGTCCTAGAGGCCCGCCAGGATATCCACCTCGTATTCACGGACATCGATATGCCCGGCTCCATGGATGGCCTCAAGCTAGCTGCTGCTGTTCGTGACAGGTGGCCACCGATCCACATCATTATCACAACTGGGAAGGCGAGGCCCATGACGATTCCGGCCAACGCGCTTTTCATTCCGAAGCCCTACCTGACCACGGCGGTGATATCTGCGATGCGGACGTTCGAGAACATGCGCTAGGGTGTCTGCGTCGCGCCGCCAGAATGCCCGGGCATACGCAGCTTGATCCGATAACGCCCGCGTTCTGCGTCGGTAGAATCCAGCGCCTAAATCAAACGGATAGCTTTCTCGGCGTCCGTGTAAGCCTCGTCTTCTGACGGGAAATCTTCGGACGTGACAAAGCTTTTCAATGCAACGCCATTCATGGTCAGGACGGCTCCATCTTTGCGGGAAATAGCTGCGCGCCAAAATCCTGGCCGTCGCTGGTAAGCGAGAATGGAGAACTGAGCTTTATTTGCCATTGCAGTGTTCGGCGCCTCAAAGGCGGCCGTGTCAAGGCCGGCAAATTTGGCGAAGTCGCGCGCGCCGCAGCTGGGCTTGATGTGAGCTAAGTGAACTCTCTTAAGGGATACGATCGTGCGGAAAAGCGACGCATCTGGCGCGTCGCCTCAGGCTCTTTATCAAGAAGGTATCCGCGGCCTCAGTTTCCGAGCGAGTTCGGAACTTGGCGTCATCGGGCCGGTTAAGGCAAAGGCCGGCATCCTCGCGAGGGCGTGGCTATGCGGGCCTTACCCAAGGGAGAGGCAGATGAAAGTAACACGCCAAGTTGTACTAGTTTGTGCAGCCACGCTGGGTCTCGGTAGCGCGTCGGTCCAAGCGGGTCCATGCAACACCAGCAAAACGACTGAAATGCGCGACGCTGGTTCAGGCCCGACTCCAGGCAACACCGGCTCGACTGTCGGTGCAAATTCCAAAACTGATCAGCACCCGCCGACGAGCGCCATGAACCAGCAGTCCGGGAATATTCCTGCTTCATCTGAGGACGCCCAGAAGCAAATGCAAGGGAAGCCAACTGCGGCGCAGCAGGCCGACGGGGCGAAGGCTCAAGATAGCGATTGCTGATGTTCATGACGAACCGGCCTTCAGCACGCGGGGCATTCATCGCTTAGGCTGTCGAGGACGTTCTACTCTTGCCTAAGAACGTGCGGTGTTCCGCGAGCGACAGAGCGTACTACTGCATGGTGCTGTGTCGCGGCCGCGTGTAACCGGCTCGTCGCATGACGCGATCGCTTGGGCTTCCATCAGTAAATCGGCGGCCGGCATTCCAGGCCATGGTCAGGCCTTCTCGCCTGAAATCTATCTGCTCGAGGGCTCGTCGGGATCCCCTCCGTTCAAGTGCAGTCCCGCGCGTTCCTCAACCTGCCAAGCTTCTTCCTGGTATTTCGCCGCCAAAGTATTCAGCCGACCTGATACTGACCGAAATCCTACGAATCTGGCGAACTCTTTGCACCTTCGAGACATGGCCCTCAGTTGAACAGCTGTTGCGATCGCTTTTCGTTGGAGCTTTGTGGGAGCCATCGACGTCCTAGGTTTCACCGCGCGACAAACACTCCACCATTTCGCAAAACAGCGGGCGCGTTGAACCAACGACAAGAAGATGAGTGTAGTTCCATGAGACAAAGTATCGCAAGGCCCGCGAAGAGCGGGCCTATCGATATCGGGCCATCAGCTTTCGCGTGCTAGTTCGAAAGATGCGGCGCAGCTCGCATTGATACGCGAATAAAAGTTCCAGCATTGCCGAAATGAAAGACCTAGCGTGACGCGTGAATGTGAGAAGGTTCAGCAGCATCTGGCAGAGTTGGCTGGTTACAGTCAACGTGATGGTCACTGATCAAATCAAGCGCCCGATGCTTCCACCTTTCGGCTTCGGCTAGAAATTTCCAACTTTCCTCGGGAAAAAACGAGGCGCGCTGTCGACACATGCTCTCCATTGCTCGTGCATGTAGAAGCTCTTTCATCGCTTCCTCCCCACTTCAGAACAGACCTCATTCTGCGCTCCACAAATCAGACGTAAAGAGCCTCGGAGAAATAAATCGCCCGAAATACCGTAGGGATCTGCATCGGGAGCGCTGCTTCCGTGCCGGTATGCGATCAATCTCAGTAATCGAATATCGTTCCGAGCCGAATCCGGCGCCATAGGTCGCTCTGCGGCGCAACAAATTCGCGATTGTGAAGGAGGTCACCTCCGAAACCGGTTTGGCACAGAAAGCGGTGCCAGAGCCGGCCCGACCGGCGCGCTTCACGTGGATGGTCAGAGGATGCTGTCAAGCGATACTGCTGCGAGCTGTCTCTAATGCATTGCTGAGCTCGTGAAGCTCGTAGGGTTTGCGCAATAGCAGAAACTCTGAACCTGATTTCCGGGAGGCGTCACTATAGCCCGTCGCAAGCACCACCGGCATGTGCGGGTGACTCCGTCTGAGATTGCGAGCGAGGCCGAGACCATCCAACTTTCCGGGCATCACAATATCACTAAATACAATGTCGATGCCGTCGCGTTCAATCTCGCGCATTGCGGATTCTGCGTCCGTTACCCATTTCACGCGATATCCCAGCTCTTCCAAAAGAACGGTGCTGGAGGTTGCGACATCTGGATTGTCTTCAACGAGAAGAACGGTGCCGGCGCCTTCGGCCAGAACCTCTGCTTCATGCACGCCAGCATGGCCCTCTCCGCGTGGGAGCCGAATGACGATTTCCGTGCCTGCGCCGAGCTTGCTTTTGATTTCTACACTGCCGCCAGCCTGGTTGACAAAGCCATGGACTTGCGAGAGCCCCAATCCCGTTCCCTTGCCGACAGGCTTGGTCGTGAAAAAGGGATCGAACACCTTCGCAATGACATCCTCAGGAATACCAGCGCCGGTATCGATCACTTTGATATTCACATGCTCGCCTATATCTTCTCCGTCCGCGACACGATGATTTTCTGCTGTGATCGTCAACGTGCCCCCGTCGGGCATGGCATCACGCGAGTTGATGCCGAGATTGATGATTGCGGTCTCGAGCTCGGTTGGATCCGCGAAGACCGGCCAGACTCCGGCGGGTACGGAGATTTCGAGCTTTATCGCGCTGCCTAGGACTGTGGCCAAGACTTCGCGTACAGCTTGCACTGTCTCTCCAACGTCAAGCAGCACCGGGTCGACTTGTTGGCGCCGCGCAAAAGTCAGCAGTTGGCGCGTCAGTGCCGCCCCGCGGCGAACGCTTGCCTCTATCGCTTCTGCTGCCTTGACCACGCGAGGGTCAATGGCGTGGCGCTTGATAAGCCGAGCGTTACCGGTAACCGCCATAAGCAGGTTATTAAAATCATGTGCCACTCCACCGGTCAGCTGACCGAGCGCATCCATCTTCTGTGATTCAGCCAGCTGCCTTTGCATATTTTCAAGTTGCTGCACCGCCAGGCGTCGTTCCGTGATGTCGCGCGTAATCTTGGCAAAGCCGATCAACTCGCCTGCATCATTGCGGACGGGATCGATGACCACACTCGCCCAGAAAAACGTGCCGTCTTTGCGAACGCGTAAGCCTTCCTCCTCGTAACGGCCGTTCTTACGGGCAGTCTCCAGAGCACGCGCCGGCTTTCCCGCTTCGCGATCACCAGGGGTGTAAAATCGCGAGAAGTGCTGTCCGATAATTTCTTCGGGAAGATAGCCCTTGATTCGCTGGCCGCCCAAGTTCCAGCTGGTGATCCGACCTTCCGGATCAAGCATATACAAAGCGTAGTCGGTGACATTTCCCACTAGCAGGCGAAAATGGTTCTCGCTCTCGTTTAATGCGAAGCGCGCCTGCATCCGCTCGGTGATGTCCCGCGTGATTTTCGCGAAACCGACAAGCACACCATCTTCATAAATGGCATCAATGACGACGGAAGCGAAAAATCGCGAACCGTCCTTACGCATCCGCCAGCCTTCCGCTTCGAAGCGCTTGTCCCGCCGCGCGGCCTCTAGCGCAGCAGCGGGAAGTCCGGCTTCGCGATCCTCCGGGGGGTAGAAAACCGAAAAATGCTGACCCACGATTTCATCAGCGGAATATCCTTTGATCTTCTCGGCGCCTGTATTCCAATTTGATACAATGCCGTTCAGGTCCAGCAGATAGATCGCATAATCTGTGACGCCTTGAACGAGGAGCCGAAAGGCGCGCTCGCTTTCGAAAAGACCGCGTCCAGCGCTATTTGTCTCTGCCATCGTTCACTTCCCGCGAAACTACTAACGCGTGTCCAGTTTGGCGGTGCCCACAAGGCTGCACCGCTGTCGGCACGGCGACGGAGAGATCCGCAAGGTCTTCAGCGTAAGCCGTCATGCGTGGGACACAAGAAGACAGTTTTTGGGGGAGGCGGAACTAACGAAGTGCCAGGGAGTTAAGTCCTGTTTAGGCGAAGTCAACGCGGCGCTGAAGAAGGCCGCCGCAGCGTTGAAAAATTCGTCGCGATCTGTCCAATCCACGATCCGTATATGATCAGTGCGATCACAAACGCCAATCCTGCAAAGACCCACGACGGCGTCTCTGATTGGGGCGCGTT
Source organism: Tardiphaga sp. 37S4 (assembly GCF_021044645.1). NCBI lineage: Bacteria > Pseudomonadati > Pseudomonadota > Alphaproteobacteria > Hyphomicrobiales > Nitrobacteraceae > Tardiphaga > Tardiphaga sp. 37S4. The sequence goes on from NZ_CP088008.1 coordinate 2,361,631, forward strand.
GACCGTGAAAAAAGTTACCGCGTTATAATGTACTGCAAGTCATTGAAAGTATTGGAATCGGGAAATGACGTGGCGATCCCAGCAGGATTCGAACCTGCAACCCACGGAGTAGAAATCCGTTACTCTATCCAGTTGAGCTATGGGACCGGCGCGTCGTCATATCATCGTCGGTATGGCTTGGACAGACCGGGTAAATTGGCCGGATTCGGACACGGTTTTCAAGCGTTTGGGCGGTTGGTGGGCTGGCCTTTCTCTTGCTGATTGAGCGGTGAACCCGCGATTTCAGCCAGAAAGTGTGCCGACTTGATCCGCTTTTCGTCCCAAAACCGAACGTCCGTCTGTGCCTTTGACGTCGCTTCGATTCCTGTCCCGTTCGGGGATCGTCTCGCAGAGTCGGCGTCGGCAGACTGGCGGGCCCTAAGGCTCCGACGGCGGGGGCCGCGATGGTGGCTTGCCGTCCTTGCCATTGTCACTGGAGATGCCGCGCTGGCCGGTCTCGCCTGGTTCGCCGTCGATGTCGTCCTCAAATAGCTGTTCCGGGAAGCCGTATTGCCTGGTCACGAAACGGCCGGCCATATAGGAGATCTGGCACGCGATCAGACATCCCGTCGTGACCGCGACGCCGCCCAGCGCCGAAAATCCCTGGCCCCATGTCACGGCGGCGGACAGGACAGCGACCAGCACGGTCGTCACGACAATGACCCATACGGGGCCGACGAGTCCGACGGCGAGGCCCGCCAGTGAACTTGTCGCCAAAAGAAGTTCGATCATGATGCGATGCGCCCAGAACGACCGAGCGGGCGGGCGATCGCCGTGATCATCCGGTGCCGCAAGGCACACCCATCTGACCGCAGCTGGAAGACTTGGGTACCCGTGATCTCGGGTCGTCCCCAACACGCTGCTTTTAGTCTTAACGTGTCGCGTTTGATTAAAACGCGTAGGGGGCGATCGCGGGCCGGGCCGGCCGTTCATGCGCGTATGACCCGTTGTAAAACTGTCACCAAAATCGTCGGCGCGTGCTCGAACCGTTTCCTACACAGGCGCGACCAATCGGCGGTGACGTGGCTTTGCTTTCGGCAGGGCCCGCCGCCATGATGCCCGCGGCTTGCGCGTGGGGCTGCGATTTGAGTTACCCGGGTTCGTCACATGATGTTGCCAGCAATCGTCGTGTCTCGCGTTGCGCCGGTCGAGAGACTCGCGAACAAGCTGGCCATGAGTCCGTCACCGTTTTTACGCACATTTGAATCCAGGCGGCATTCGTCCGTGCAGGGAGTTGTCCATGATTGGTCTGGTTCGCGCCGTCACTGTCTGCGCCACGCTGGCGTTCGGCCTCGTCTCGGCTCACGCGGCCGACAAGGCTTTCCGACGGGATGAGCTGGCGGATTCCGCGATCAAGCTCGAGGCGCAGATCAAGAGCGAGGCGGGGCCCGTCGCCAAGAGCGCGGCAACTTTGCGCACCGACGCGGACGCGGCCTTCAAACGGTCCGATTTCCGGGCCGGTCTGCAGACGCTGGGCCAGATCGTGGTGATTGCGCCCGATGACAGCGCCAACTGGCTGCGGCTCGCCAAGACGATCTTCCAGATCCGCCCGGCAACCTCGTCCGAAACCACCTTCCTGCGCGAGCGCGCTGCGACGGCGGCCTATATCGCCTATCAGCGCGCCGGCAATGCCGGCGAGGAGGCCGAGGCGCTGGCCGTGCTCGGCCGGGCCATGGAAGAACGCAAACTGTGGCGTCCGGCGCTGGACGCGCTGCGCCTGTCGCTCGAGATGCGCGAGGTCGCCGATGTCCGCGGTCAATACGAGAAGCTGCGCGACGATCACGGCTTCCGGCTGCTCGATTACACAGTGGACTCGGATTCCGCCTCGCCGCGCGCGTGTTTCCAGTTCTCGGAAGAACTCGCCAAGCGGGTCGATTTCGCGCCGTTCCTGGCGCTCGCCGGCAGTGACAAGCCGGCCCTGACCTCCGAGGAGAAGCAGCTCTGCGTCGAAGGCCTCAAGCATGGCGAGCGCTACAATATCAACCTGCGGGCCGGTCTGCCGTCGACGGTGAAGGAGAGTCTGCCGAAGTCGGCCGAGTTCAACATCTATGTGCGCGACCGCAAGCCGTTCGTGCGCTTCACCGGCCGCGCCTATGTGCTGCCGCGCACAGGCCAGCAGGGCATCCCCGTGGTCTCGGTCAACACCCAAGCGGTCACCGTCAATGTGTTCCGGATCGGCGATCGCAACCTGATCAACACTGTCATCGGCAGCGACTTCCAGACGGCGCTGAGCAAGTACCAGCTCGACAGCCTCGGCGACGAGCGCGGCATGAAGGTCTGGACCGGCGAGCTGGCTACGGCGTCGACGCTCAATGCCGACGTCACCACGGCATTCCCTGTCGATCAGGCCATCGGCGAGTTGCAGCCAGGCGTCTATGTGATGACCGCGGCGGCCAAGGGGCCGGGCTCAGGCGGTGGCGATGACGACGGCTCGCTGGCGACCCAGTGGTTCATCGTGTCGGATCTTGGTCTCACGGCTTTCTCGGGCAATGACGGCATCCACGTCTTCGTCAATTCGCTCGCTTCGACCGATCCGATGGCCAAGGCCGATGTCCGGCTGGTCGCGCGCAACAACGAGATTCTTGCGACTAGGAAGACCGACGACTCCGGCCATGTACTGTTCGAGGCGGGGCTCGCCAAGGGCGAGGGCGGTCTGTCGCCAGCATTGCTGACGGTGACATCAAACAAGAACGACTATGCGTTCCTGAGTCTCAAATCGAACGCCTTCGATCTCAGCGATCGTGGCGTCTCGGGCCGTGCGGTTCCTGCCGGTGCCGATGCCTTCGTCTATGCCGAGCGCGGCGTCTATCGCTCCGGTGAGACGGTCTATCTCACCGCGCTGTTGCGCGACGGGCAGGGCAATGCCGTGACCTCCGGCCCGATGACCCTCGTCGTCGAACGCCCGGATGGCGTCGAGTTCCGTCGAACGGTGTTGCAGGACCAAGGCGCAGGCGGTCGCAGCCTGACGCTGCCGCTGAACTCTGCGGTCCCAACCGGCACCTGGCGTGTCCGCGCCTTCACCGATCCGAAGGCGCCATCGGTCGGTGAGACTACTTTCATGGTCGAGGATTACGTCCCGGACCGGATTGAATTCGATATATCTTCCAAGGATAAGCTGATCAAAGCTGATGCTCCTGTAGAACTTAAGGTGGATGGTCGCTTCCTCTATGGTGCGCCCGCGTCGGGGCTGCAGCTCGAAGGCGATCTGCTTGTCAGCCCTGCCGCGAATCGCCCAGGATTCGCCGGCTACCAGTTCGGCGTTGCCGACGAGGAAAGCGCCAGCAACGAACGCACGCCTATCGAGGGGCTGCCCGAAGCTGACGCTAATGGCGTCGCCACGTTCCCGGTCAGCCTTGCTAAGCCGCCGTCTTCGACCCGGCCGCAGGAAGCGCAGATCTTCATCCGTATGACGGAAGCCGGCGGTCGTGCCGTCGAGCGCAAGTTCGTACTGCCGGTTGCGCCCAACGCGCCGATGATCGGCGTGAAGCCGTTGTTCAAGGATAAGAATGTCGCCGAGGGAGATAACGCGGCTTTCCACGTCGTGGTCGTGTCGCCGGAAGGAACCTCGCTGGCCCGCAGCGGGCTGCGTTACGAATTGCTCAAGATGGAATCCCGCTATCAGTGGTACCGGCAGAATTCGTCCTGGGATTACGAGCCGGTCAAGTCGACCAAGCGTGTTGCCGATGGCGATCTCACCATCGCCGCCAATGCGCCGGCCCGCATCTCGCTGCAGCCGCAGCCCGGCCGCTATCGGCTCGACGTTAAATCGAATGAAGCCGACGGTCCGATCACCTCGGTGCAGTTCGATGTCGGCTGGTATTCCGACGGCAGCGCCGATACGCCGGACCTGCTGGAGACCTCCATCGACAAGCCGGAATATCTGTCGGGCGACACCATGATCGTTTCGGTCAATGCCCGCACCGCCGGCCTGCTGACCATCAATGTGCTGGGCGATCGCCTGCTGACCACCCAGAGCATCGCCGTCAAGGAAGGCCAGTCGCAGATCAAGATCCCGGTCGGCAAGGACTGGGGCACAGGCGCCTATGTGGTGGCCACGCTGCGCCGACCTCTCGACGCCGCCGCCAAGCGGATGCCCGGCCGCGCCATCGGGTTGAAGTGGTTCGGTATGGACAAAAAAGCACGCACGCTCGACGTCGCACTGTCGCCGCCGGCGCTGATCCGGCCCAGCACGACGCTGAAGCTGCCGGTGAAACTCGGCGGGCTCAATCCCGGCGAGGACGCCAAGATCGTGGTGGCTGCGGTCGATGTCGGCATTCTCAACCTGACCAATTACAAGCCGCCAGCGCCGGACGATTACTATCTCGGCCAGCGCCGCATGACGTCGGAAATTCGCGACATCTATGGGCAGTTGATCGACGGCATGCAGGGCACCCGCGGTCAGTTGCGCACTGGCGGTGATAGTGCCGGCGCGCAGATCGAGGGCTCGCCGCCGACCCAGAAGCCGATGGCGTTGTATTCCGGCATCGTCACCGTGGCCGCCGACGGCACTGCGCAAATCGAGTTCGAGATTCCCGAATTCGCCGGCACTGCCCGCGTGATGGCCGTGGCCTGGACCGCGACCAAACTCGGCCGCGCCACTGTGGACGTCACGGTGCGCGATCCCGTGGTGCTCACTGCGACCCTGCCGCGGTTCCTGCTGTCCGGCGACAAGGGCACCATGAGCTTCGACCTCGACAATGTCGAAGGCGCACCGGGCGACTACACCATCGCTGTAAAGACCTCCGGCCCCGTCAAGGTGACCGGCAATCCGGCGACGACGATCAAGCTCGCGGCCAAACAGCGGACCTCGATGGCGCTGGCCATCGATGCATCCGGTGCGGGCACGGCCCAGTTCGATGTCGATATCAAGGGACCGAACGGGCTGACGCTGGCACGGTACTATGTGCTCGACGTCAAGGCGGCCACGCAGGTGCTGGCGCGGCGCTCGATCCGCACGCTGGCGAAGGGCGAGAGCCTGACGCTGACGTCGGACATGTTCTCCGATCTCGTATCGGGCACCGGCGGCGTCTCGCTGTCGGTCAGCCTGTCCACCGCATTGGATGCAGCGACCATCCTGAAGGCGCTGGATCGCTATCCCTATGGCTGCTCCGAGCAGATCACCAGCCGCGCGATGCCGCTCCTCTATGTGAACGATCTCGCGGCCGGCGCGCATCTGGCGATGGATACCGGTGTCGATCAGCGCATCAAGGACTCGATCGACAGACTGCTGGCGCGTCAGGGCTCGAACGGCTCGTTCGGCCTGTGGTCGGCGGGCGGCGACGATGCCTGGCTCGATGCTTATGTCACGGACTTCCTGACCCGCGCCCGCGAAAAAGGTTTTGTGGTGCCGGACGTGCTGTTCCGTGCCGCGCTCGACCGCGTGCGCAATTCGGTCGTCAATGCTGACGAACCGGAGAAGGATGGCGGCCGCGATCTTGCTTACGGGCTTTACGTGCTGGCCAAAAACGGCACTGCGCCAATCGGCGATCTGCGCTATCTCGCCGACACCAAGCTGAAGAACCTGGCGACGCCCATCGCCAAGTCACAGCTGGCGGCGGCGCTGGCGCTGGTCGGTGACCGTGCCCGTGCGGAACGTGTCTATGCGGCGGCCGTCGAAAGCCTCGCTCCGAAGCCGGCCATCGAATTTGGCCGCGTCGATTACGGCTCAGCGCTCCGCGACGCGGCCGCGCTGGTCTCGTTGGCCAGCGAAGGCAATGCGCCGCGTGCAACGCTGACGCAGGCGGTCCAGCGTGTCGAGGCCGCGCGCGGCCTGACGCCGTTCACCTCAACGCAGGAGAATGCGTGGCTGGTGCTGGCATCGCGTGCGCTGGCCAAGGAAGCCAACACGCTGGCGCTCGACGTCAACGGCTCGGCTGTGAAGACCGCTCTCTATCGCAGCTACAAGGCGGCGGAGATGTCCGGGCAACCGATCAAGATCACCAACACTGGCGATACGCCGGTGCAGGCGGTCGTCTCGGTGTCCGGTTCGCCGATCACGCCAGAGCCGGCGGCATCCAACGGCTTCAAGATCGAGCGCAATTACTTCACGCTCGACGGCAAGCCTGCCGACGTCACCAAGGCCAAGCAGAACGATCGCTTTGCCGTGGTGCTGAAGATCACCGAGGCCAAGCCGGAATACGGGCACATCATGGTGGCCGACTATCTGCCGGCCGGTTTCGAGATCGACAATCCGCATCTGGTGTCGTCGGGCGACAGCGGCACGCTGGACTGGATCGAGGATGGCGAAGAACCTGAGAACACCGAATTCCGCGACGACCGCTTCACAGCGGCGATCGACCGGAAGAGCGACGACAAGGCGGTGTTCACCGTCGCTTACATCGTCCGCGCAGTGTCGCCCGGAAAGTACGTGCTGCCGCAGGCCTATGTGGAGGACATGTATAACCCGTCGCGCTACGGTCGGACGGGGACGGGCTCGATCGAGGTCGCGAAGGCGAAATGAACGAGGTGACGTCCACACCACACACTCCGTCATCCCCGGGCCTGTCCCGGGGATCCATGTATTCTTGTGTGGATCGTGGGCAAGACGTGGATGGCCGGGACAAGCCCGGCCACGACGTGAGGAGAGGCTGGTGGCTTATCCGAAAGGCTGTCGCCGCTGCCACCGTAGTTGTGGTCCTGACTGGTGCAGCGACCGCCGCGTGGGTGGCCTCCCTCGGCCCTTTGCCGCTCGACCAGGCCCGCAAAATCTCCACTACCGTTATCGATCGCAACGGCAAGCTCCTGCGCGCCTATGCCATGACCGACGGACGCTGGCGGCTGCCGGTCGACGCGAAGACATTCGTTGACCCCGGTTATCTCAACATACTGCTCGGCTATGAGGACAAGCGCTTCTACAGCCATCATGGCGTCGATCCACTGGCGCTTGGCCGCGCCGCGCTTCAACTCGTGACACGCGGCGAGATCGTGTCGGGTGGCTCGACCATCACCATGCAACTTGCACGGCTGATCGAGCCGCGGCAGCAACGCTCGATATCGGCAAAGATCAGACAGGCCGTCCGCGCGCTGCAGATCGAGCGGCAGATGAGCAAGGATCAGATCCTCGATCTCTATCTGGCGCTGGCGCCGTTCGGCGGCAATCTCGAAGGTCTTCGCGCCGCGTCGATCGCCTATTTCGGCAAGGAGCCCAAACGGCTGTCGCTGGCGGAATCTGCATTGCTCGTAGCGCTGCCGCAATCGCCGGAACACCGCCGGCTTGATCGCCATCCCGGCAATGCCCGCGTGGCGCGCGACCGCGTGCTCGAACGTATGGTCGGCGAGGGCAGGGTGTCGGCTGCCGATGCCATGCAGGCAAAATCCGTCAGCGTGCCGAAGCTGCGCAAGCCGATGCCGATCCTGGCGCCGCATTCCGCGGATCAGGCCATGTCGCTGCACAGAGATCGCCCCATCATCAAGCTGGCGCTCGATGCCGGGATCCAGCGTGCGCTTGAAGGCCTCGCGCATGACCGCGCGGCGACGCTGGGCAACAATATCTCCATCGGCCTCATCGCTGTCGATAACGAGAGCGGCGACGTGCTCGCCCATGTCGGTTCGCCCGACTATTTCGACGATCGCCGCGCCGGGCAGGTCGATATGACCCGCGCGGTGCGTTCTCCGGGCTCGACGCTGAAGCCATTCATCTATGGCCTCGCCTTTGAAGATGGCTTCGTGCATCCGGAAAGCCTGATCGAGGATCGGCCCGTTCGCTTCGGCAGTTACGCGCCGGAGAATTTCGACATGAGCTTTCAGGGCACCGTGCCGGTGCGCAAGGCGCTGCAGCTCTCGCTAAACGTCCCGGCTATCGCACTGCTCGATCGTGTCGGCGCATCGCGGCTGTCGTCACGGCTCAAGCAGGCGGGTGGCAATCTGGTGCTGCCGCCCGGGGAGGCGCCCGGTCTGGCCATGGGCCTCGGCGGCGTCGGCATTACGCTGCAAGACCTCGTCCAGCTTTATACGGGCGTGGCGCGGCTCGGCAGTTCGAAGCCGCTCCGGGAGATCATGCAGGCCAATGGCGGCGACGATCGCGAGCCCTTGCGGCTGATGGACCCGGTTGCAGCCTGGCAGGTCGGCAATGTTCTGATCGGCACACCGCCGCCGGAGAATGCCGCGCATAACCGGATCGCCTTCAAGACCGGCACCAGCTACGGCTATCGTGACGCCTGGTCGATCGGTTTCGACGGACGCATGACCATCGGCGTCTGGGTCGGCCGGCCCGATGGCGCGCCGGTGCCCGGCCTGGTCGGTCGCACGGCCGCGGCTCCGATCCTGTTCGATGCCTTTGCCCGGACCGGCAAGCTGCCGGCTCCGTTGCCGAAGGCGCCCAAGGGCGTGCTAATGGCCAATAATGCAAAATTGCCGCTGCCGCTGCGTCGGTTCCGCCCGGTCGGCGAGTTGATCCGTACTGGCAGCGATCAGGCCCTGCACATCCAGTTCCCGCTAAACGGTTCCCGGATCGATGCCAGTGGCGGCGAGGGGCAGCTTTCGGCAGTCCCGGTCAAGGTTGCCGGCGGGGTGCTGCCCATGACCGTCCTGGTCAATGGCATGGCCGCCGGGGAACTCGACAGCCGGCGCCAGCGGCTGGTCGATCCGCCTGGTCCGGGTTTCGTCCGGCTGACGGTCATGGACGCCATGGGCACCGCAGACACAGTTGTGGTCAGAATCCAATAAGCACGGGCTAACTGGTTGTCCGGTCGGCGGTTTCAGCGTATGCGACAGGCATGGCCGAGACCTATCCAAGACCCCGATTTGGCGCCCCGCGCGAGCCGAAAACCCGTGTCGATCCAGGCAGCAGACTGGTGCGCGTGCTTGATTTCGTCAGCTCCGGCCATGCCCGCGCAGTCGCGTTCCTGACGATTTGCGGGTTCCTATTCTTCCTGCCGGGCTTCTTCACCATCCCGCCGATCGACCGCGACGAAGCGCGCTTCGCGCAGGCGACCAAGCAGATGGTCGAGACCGGCGATTTCGTCGACATCCGGTTCCAGGACGAGGTCCGCTACAAGAAGCCGGTCGGCATCTACTGGATGCAGGCGTCTGTGGTCGAGATCGCCGATGCGCTCGGGCTGCAGAACGCCGAAGTCCGCATCTGGCTCTATCGGGTGCCATCGCTGATCGGCGCCATTGGTGCAGTGCTGCTGACCTATTGGACCGCGTTGGCCTTCCTGGCGCGGCGCGGCGCCGTGCTGGCTGCGTTGATCATGTGCAGTTCGGTCTTGCTCAACGTCGAGGCCCGGCTCGCCAAGACCGATGCGATGCTGTTGCTGACCGTCATCGCCGTGATGGGCGCGATGGCGCGGATTTACCTGGCGTGGCAGCGCGGCGAGGAGGCCGACAAGTCGCGCTGGCAGGAGCCGGCGGTGTTCTGGACGGCCATGGCGATCAGCATTCTGGTCAAGGGCCCGCTGATCCTGATGTTCGTCGGGCTGACGATCATTGCGCTGGCGATCATGGATCGCTCGGTCGCATGGCTGTGGCGATTACGGCCGCTGGTCGGCGTCATCTGGATGCTGTTGCTGGTGCTGCCGTGGTTCGTCGCGATCTTCCTGAAGTCGGGGCAAGCGTTCTTCTCCAATTCGCTCGGTGGCGACATGCTGAGCAAACTGGCTGCACAAGAATCCCACGGCGCGCCTCCGGGCATGTATTTCCTGCTGTTCTGGATTACCTTCTGGCCCGGGGCACCGCTGGCCGGTATGGCCACGCCGGCGATCTGGCGCGCGCGCCGCGAGCCCGGCGCACAATATCTGCTGGCCTGGCTGATCCCATCCTGGATCGTGTTCGAAGTCGTGATGACCAAGCTGCCGCATTACGTGCTGCCGCTCTATCCGGCGATCGCCATCCTCGTCATCGGCGCGCTTGAACGCCAGGTGCTGGCGCGCAATTGGCTGGCGCGCGGCGCGGCTTGGTGGTTCGCGATCCCGGCGCTAACCGCTGTGGTCGCCGAGATCGGTGCCGTCGCGATCGTCCGCCACCCGGTGTTTCTGGCCTGGCCATTTGCCGCCGCAGCACTGGTGTTCGGCCTGTTTGCCTGGTGGCTGTATGATAACGCCCGCGCAGAACGCTCGTTGCTGAATGCGGTTGTGGCCTCATTGTTCATGAGCGCCGCCTTTTATGGCGTGCTGCTGCCGTCGCTCCGACCGCTGTTTCCGAGTGTGCAGATCGCACGTGCGCTGCGTAACGTGGTCTGCGTCGGTCCCAAGGCTGCGGCAGCGGGATATCACGAGCCGAGCCTGGTGTTCATGACCGGCACATCCACACAACTCACTGATGGTGCCGGCGCGGCGGATTTCCTCGGGCAGGGCAGCTGTCGCTTCGCGCTTGTCGAATTGCGTTCAGAACGCCAGTTCGCGATGCGCGCCGAGGCCATCGGCCTGCGCTACAACATGGCAACCCGCATCGACGGCTATAACTTCTCCCAGGGCAAAGCGATTTCGGTGGCGATCTATCGCTCCGAAGGGACCGAGTAATGGTAGCCCCGGACAAATCGCAGCCACAGACCTATCTGTCGCAACTCGTTGCGCTTGTCTGGCAGTCATTCGCACAGCTTGTTCGCGCACCGTCGCATTCGCGGCGTGCCGAAGCTGCTCGTTATTGGGCGCGCCGTTCGCTGGCGCTTGGCGCCGTGACAGCCGTGATCATCATCGCACTGATGTTCATCGTCGATGCCACCGAGATCGGACTGATGCCGGCGCGGGGCACGGCTGGCCTGTGGCCGCTGCGTATCTTCACTGACTTCGGCAAGGACGAATATGTCCTGCTGGCGTTGTTCGCGTTTATGATCGTTCTGGCCCTGCTGGCGCCGCTGCGGCACGGCACGTCGCGCGCCGTACTTGTCAGCTTCGGCACGCGCATTCAGTACATCTTCCTGTCGGTCGCGCTGTCGGTCTTCGTGGCTGAAATCATCAAAGGTATGCTCGGCCGTGGCCGGCCTTTCGTCAGTGGCGCGGCAGACCCCTTTCACTTTTCGCATTTCGCCTGGACGCCGGCCTATGCCAGTTTCCCGTCGGGTCATGCGACCACGAGTTTCGCATTGGCTTTCGCGGTCGCCGCGCTTTGGCCGCGGCTGCGCACGGTGATGATCGTCTACGCCGTCGCCATCTGTGCCAGTCGGCTCGTCCTGCTGGCGCATCATGCCAGTGACGTGGTCGGCGGCGGGCTGGTCGGCTGGATTGGCGCCATGACGGTGCGATACTGGTTTGCGGCCCGGCATCTGGCTTTCACCATCCACCAGGACGGCACGATCGACCCGCTGCCAGGGCCGTCCGCAGGCCATCTCAAAAGGGTTGCCCGCGGGACCGCGGCCCCATAATAAGCGGTCTTCGCCGGGCCGGCTGCGACAAGTTCCCGCAGGACCGCCCTCCAACCATGAGCTCCGATTTGTCCGCTCCCGAAGCTGCCCCTGTCGACGTCTCCATTGTCGTGCCCGTGCGCAACGAGCAGGACAATGTCGCGCCTTTGATCGCTGAAATTACGGCTGCGCTCGACGGCCGCTGGCCCTACGAGATCATCTACGTCAATGACGGCTCCACCGACGCCACGCCGGCACGGCTCGCCGAATTGATGCAAACGCGCGCCAACTTGCGCCGCATCGATCACGCCGCATCATCCGGCCAGTCGGCCGCCGTGCGAACCGGCGTGCGCAACGCCCGCGGCGCCATCGTGGCCACGCTGGACGGCGATGGCCAGAACAATCCGGCATTCCTGCCCAACCTGATTTTGGCCATTCAGGATGGCGGCGGCCGTGTTGGTCTCGCCGCCGGGCAGCGCGTTGGCCGCAAGGATACCGGCTTCAAGAAAGCCCAATCGAAGATCGCCAATGCCGTACGCAATGCGATCCTCAAGGACGGTACCCGTGATACCGGCTGCGGTCTGAAGGCGTTCCGCCGTGATGTGTTCTTGTCGATGCCTTATTTCGATGGTCTGCATCGCTTCCTCCCGGCGCTGGTGCGTCGTGAGGGCTTCGACATCGCCTATGTCGATGTCACCGATCGGCCGCGCCATTCCGGTGTGTCCAATTATGGTTTTTTCGATCGGCTCTGGATCGGCATCATGGATCTCGCTGGCGTCTGGTGGCTGATCCGCCGCAAGCGTACGACGCCGGTCGCAACCGAGTTCAAATAAATGCTGATTCAATACGGTCAGGCGCTTGGCGACTATATCTACGACGTATTCGTCGCGAAGTTCGATTTCTGGCTCGCCTTTGGCTTGATCGCGCAACTGCTGTTTACCGCGCGCTTTCTCGTGCAGTGGATTTCCAGCGAACGCGCCGGACAGAGCGTGGTGCCGATGGCCTTCTGGTTCTTCTCCATGGCCGGCGGGTTCATGACGCTGATCTACGGCATAGCCAAGCGCGAGCCGGTGATCATCCTCGGCCAAGCTTTTGCCACCGTAATCTATGTCCGCAACATCATGCTGATCATCAAGAACCGCGGCAGCGGATCGAAGACGCTCGAGAGCTGAGCGTCTTCGTCTGGCGTCCTCACCGATCAAAGCGCCGCATTGAACGCCGCCAGGCCTCGCTCCAGATCGGCCTTCAGATCATCCACGCTTTCCAGCCCGATATGAAACCGCAGGGCCGGACCGCCGGGTGCCCATGTCGTCGCGCTCCGATAATCCGAGCAGTCGAACGGGATCACGAGGCTCTCGAAGCCGCCCCAGGAATAGCCCATGCCGAACAGCTTGACGGTGTCGAGCAGGGCATCGACGGCCTTTTGCGGCGACGGCTTCAGGATGATGCTGAACAGGCCGGATGCGCCTGTAAAGTCGCGCTTCCAGATGGCGTGGCCTGGATGGCTGGGCAAAGCGGGATGCAGCACCTTCAGCACTTCGGGGCGGGTCTCCAGCCACCGGGCCATCTCCAGCGCCGAGCGCTGATGATGCGCGAGGCGCACCGACATAGTGCGTAGTCCGCGCAGCGCGAGGAAGACGTCGTCCGGGCCGGCACATGTCCCGAGCAGCCTGATGCCTTCGCTGATCAGCGGCCAGGCTGCGTCATTGGCGGAGATGGTGCCGAACATGATGTCCGAGTGGCCGCCGATATATTTGGTCGCCGCCTGGATACTGATATCGACGCCCTGTTCGAGCGAGCGATGATAGAGCGGCGTGGCCCAGGTGTTGTCGTCCAGCACCAGCGCGCCGCGCGCATGCGCAATGCCGGCAATGAGAGGCACATCCGGCATTTCGAAGGATTGTGAGCCCGGCGCTTCGACCAGGACGGCGCGGGTATTCGATTTGAACAGCGCTTCAATGCCGGCGCCGATCAGCGGATCGAAATAGGTGGTCTCGATGCCGTAGCGCGCCAGCATGCCGTTGCAGAAATTGCGTGTCGGCCGATAGGCGCTGTCGCTGACGAGGAGATGATCGCCGGCCTTGAGCACCGAGAGCAGGGCGGTAGAGATCGCGGCGAGGCCCGATGGCACGAGCCCCACGCCGGCACATTTCGGGCCTTCCAGTGCCATCAGCGCTTCCTGCAATGCCTTGGTGGTCGGCGTGCCGTGGCGGCCATACTGAAACTCGCCGCGATGCGCGTGGAGGTCGTCGGCGGTCGGATACAGCACCGTGGAGCCACGCACGACCGGTGGATTGACGAAGCCCCGCTGCGATTTGGTGTCGCGGCCGGCGGTGACGATCACGGTGTCCGTGTTGAGCGAGGTGGTGCCGTGATTATCGTTCGAAGCTGTCATAATGGGGCCGCCGGTCTGCAGGTGTTGCAAGGCCATTGGCATCTGGGTTGCCGAATGGCTGGTTCCGTCACTAAGAGGACACGGCGGATGGCCGTCAACCCCTTGACCCGGCTGGCTGATCGTTCTCTGTTGCGGACCTCGCGATCCCCCGCGGCACGTTGGGGGGCCTGCCGCGAAATCTGCGATTTCCTGCTGATTCGTGCGGTCTTTTTAGATCGTCTCTGCTGTCGTTCGCCTTTCCGGTCGGGCCATTCACGGCTATGGAACTGATCCGTAGGCTCGTCATTCAATTCTTTGCGTCGACCGAGCGTCCTGACGTCCCCAAAGAGGCCTTACATGAAACGCGCAACCTTGATGTTCTCTCTCGCTCTTGCCGCCAGTCTGACCGCGCAAGGCGCATCTGCGCAGACGCTCAAGACCGTGAAGGACCGCGGCATGCTGTCCTGCGGCGTCACCCAGGGCTTGCCGGGTTTCTCGGCGCCGGATGACAAGGGCAACTGGGTGGGTTTCGATGTCGACCTGTGCCGCGGCATTGCGGCGGCGATCTTCAACGATGCCACCAAGGTCAAATATGTGCCGCTCTCGGCGAAGGATCGCTTTACTGCCTTGCAGTCCGGCGAGATCGACGTGCTGTCGCGCAATACGACCTGGACGCTATCGCGCGATACGTCGCTCGGCGTAAACTTCGCCGGCATCAATTACTATGATGGCCAGGGCTTTCTGGTCCGCAAGGCGCTCAAGGTGAATTCGGCGCTCGAACTCAACAGCGCCTCGATCTGCCTGCAGACCGGCACCACCAACGAGCAGAATGTTGCCGACTACTTCAAGGGCAACAACATGAAGTATGAGGTAATCGCGTTCTCGACCGCCGACGAAACCATTAAGGCCTATGAGTCGGGCCGCTGCGACGTCTTCACGGCTGATCTCTCGCAACTTTATGCAGAACGCCTGAAGCTCACAGTGCCTGCAGATCATGCCGTGCTCCCTGAGGTGATTTCCAAGGAGCCGCTTGGCCCATTGGTGCGTCACGGCGACGATCAGTGGCTCGATGTGGTGCGCTGGACGCTGTTCGCGATGGTCAATGCCGAAGAGCTCGGGATTACCCAGAAGAACGTCGATGACCAGGCAAAATCCGACAAGCCGGAGCTGAAGCGCATCTTCGGCACCGACGGCAATCTCGGTGAAACACTGGGCCTCACCAAGGACTGGTTCGCGCGCATCATCAAGGCGACCGGCAATTACGGCGAGGTGTTCGACCGCAATGTCGGCGCAGGCTCCAAGCTCGGGATCTCGCGCGGACTGAACCAGCTCTGGAACAAGGGTGGCATCCAATACGCGCCGCCGATCCGCTGAGCGCATCATCATCATCGCCCGTGGCGACATCGACCGAAGCCAGAAAACCGCCGCTGCAACTCGTTGCAAAACTGCGACGTCTGCTGGGCGGGCAGGCGGGCTGGAGCGGCTTTGTGCTCCAGGTCGTGTTCGTCGCAGCCCTTGTCTGGATCGGCTATGAGATCGTCGAGAATGCACGCTCCAACCTGGCCGCGCAGAAGATCGCATCCGGCTTCGGATTCCTATCAAATACCGCGGGCTTTGCGGTCAGTCAGGCGCTGATCCCGTATTCGGAATCGGACACCTATCTGCAGGTGTTTTTCGTCGGCCTCGTCAACACACTCGTCGTGTCGCTGATCGGCATATTCTTTGCGACCATCATCGGATTCATCGTCGGCCTCGGCCGGATGTCGCCGAACTGGCTGCTGGCGCGGATCGCAGGCGGCTATGTCGAACTGATCCGTAACCTGCCGCTGCTGTTCCAGATCCTCTTCTGGTATCTCGCCGTGCTCGCCACTCTGCCGCAGCCGCGGCAGAGTATCTCGTTGCTGGACAGTTTCTTTCTTAGCAATCGCGGCTTTGGATTGCCGAAGCCGATCGGGACGGAGGCTTTCACGGCGTTCGCGGTCGCTGTGATCGTTGCGATCATCGCCGCGGTGGTCTTGCGCATTTATGCGCGACACCAGCTCTTCGCCAATGGGCGTGTAGTAGCCGTCTGGCCGATGACCTTGGGCTTGCTGGTCGGCTTGCCACTTCTGACGGCGCTCGTGCTCGGCAAGCCCGTGACATTCGAGTATCCGGTATTGAGAGGTTTTAATTTTTCGGGCGGCCTGCGTGTGCTGCCGGAATTCGTCGCGCTGACACTGGCGCTCTCGACCTACACCGCCGCCTTCATCGCCGAGATCGTTCGCGCGGGAGTCCAGTCGGTGCACAAGGGACAGAGCGAGGCGGGCGCATCGCTCGGGCTTAGCCGGGGTGCAACGCTCCGACTGATCGTGGTGCCGCAGGCGATGCGCGTGATCCTGCCGCCACTCACCAATCAGTATCTCAACCTCACCAAGAATTCGTCGCTGGCTGTTGCCATCGGCTATCCCGATCTGGTCTCGGTCTTTGCCGGGACGACCATGAGCCAGACCGGGCAGGCCATCGAGATCATCGCCATCACCATGGCGGTCTATCTCGTGATCTCGCTGATCACGAGCGCCATCATGAGCCTCTATGGCTGGCGGATCTCGCGGAGCATGAGTGCATGAGCGACACCAGCTTCATTGCAAAAGAACTGGTTGCAGAGCGCGCCGCACCCGTGCACAGCACGGGTTTCATCGGCTTTGTGCAGACACGGTTGCTGAATTCACCGACCAATATTCTGCTGACTGTCGTCAGTCTGTTGTTGCTGTGGTTCACCATTGCCCCCACGGTCAAATTCCTGCTGATCGACGCCGTCTGGCAGGGGCAGGACCGCACGGCGTGTCTGCCGGAAAACGTTGGCCGCGCCGTTGGCGCCTGCTGGCCATTCGTGCAGGCCAAGTTCACACAATTTATCTACGGCTTCTATCCGGAGCCGGAACGCTGGCGCGTCAATCTCACTTTCCTGCTCGGCGCGCTATTGCTGTTGCCGCTGCTGATCCCGCGTCTGCCCGCGAAGAGCGTGAATGCCGGACTGTTCTTCCTTGCCTTCCCTGTCGTGGCGTTCTTCCTGCTGTATGGCGGTGGCATCAATGGCTTCGGAATCAGTTGGGCCGCGGATTTTCTGTCGACCGTCGCGGTCCACATCACGGATGTGGGTCACCGGCTCAGGGGCATGGGCCTTCTGTCCGATATTGCTGTCTTTGGTGATCTGCTCAGGTTGATCGGCAACGGCATCGTGACATTCGGTGACGGCCTGCAACTCGTCGCGCTGCCGTTCGAATGGTTGCGCAACGAAGGCGTCAATCATGGCAAACCTGTCTGGTTCGAACTGACGACAACCGCCATCATTGCCTCGCTACTTATCTTCTTGTTGAACGGCCACTTCCGCAGCGGCTGGCGTGCGCTGGCCAACAGTATCTCCGTCTTCGCTGGCATCGCCGTCGTCATCGCCCTGCTGCGGCTTGATCATGGCGGATTGCCGATCGTCGATACGCGGCTCTGGGGGGGATTGCTGGTGACGCTGGTGGTTTCGATCACCGGCATCGTGACGTCGATGCCCGTTGGTATCGCGCTGGCGCTCGGCCGACGCTCGACCATCCCGCTGATCCGGCTGTTCTCGATTGCTTTCATCGAATTCTGGCGCGGCGTGCCGCTGATCACCGTATTGTTCTTTGCCACTTACATGCTGCCGCTGTTCCTGCCTGGCAATTTCACTGTCGATGGCCTGGTGCGTGCGCTGATCGGCATAGCGCTATTCGCTGGTGCCTATAATGCCGAGGTGATCCGCGGCGGACTGCAGGCAATCCCGCGCGGGCAGGCGGAGGCGGCGAGTGCGCTGGGCCTGTCCTGGTGGAAGACGACGCGGCTGGTGGTGATGCCGCAGGCGCTGCGCCATGTTATTCCCGGCCTCGTCAATAGCTTCATCGCGCTTTTGAAGGATACGTCACTGGTGTCGATCGTGGCGCTGTTCGATTTGCTCGGCCAGCTCCGCGCGGCGTTCGCAGATCCGAATTGGTCGACGCCGACGACCCTGTTCACCGGTTTTGCCTTTACCGGCATCATGTATTTCGTGATGTGCTTCGGCATCTCGCGCTATTCGTTGTTCGTCGAGCGTCGGCTGAATGCGCATCGGCGGAGTTGAGGTGATATGTCCGTATCCGTAAATCCCATCGTCTCGATTGCCGGCCTCAACAAATGGTTCGGCGATTTCCACGTGCTGCGCGACATCGATCTTGCGGTCGGCCGCAGCGAGCGCATCGTGATCTGCGGGCCGTCGGGCTCGGGCAAATCGACGCTGATCCGCTGCATCAATGCGCTGGAGGAGTTTCAGGAAGGCCGCATCACGGTCGACGGCATCGAACTCGGTCCCAACCTGCGCCGCGTCGACGATATCAGGCGTGATGTCGGGATGGTGTTCCAGAGCTTCAACCTGTTTCCGCATCTGACGGTGCTTGAGAACTGCACACTGGCGCCGATCTGGGTACGGCATATGCCGAAGAAGGACGCCGATGCTGCGGCGATGAAGTATCTGGAGCGGGTGCGCATTCCGGACAAGGCCAGTGCCTATCCCGGTCAGCTCTCCGGCGGGCAGCAGCAGCGTGTGGCGATCGCGCGAGCGCTGACGATGAATCCCAAGGTGATGCTGTTCGACGAGCCGACCTCGGCTCTCGATCCGGAGATGGTGAAAGAGGTGCTCGACACCATGGTCGATCTTGCCAATGAGGGCATGACCATGCTGGTCGTCACCCACGAGATGGGCTTTGCCAGGGAAGTCGCCAGCCGCGTCGTGTTCATGGATGCCGGACAGATCATCGAGGCGAATACACCGGACAAGTTCTTCGCCAATCCGCAGCATGCGCGGACGAAGCTGTTCCTGAGCCAGATTCTCCGCTGAGGCGTTGCGCCTCAGACTTTCTCGAACGGCACTAAGATATCGCTCTTCGTCTCCAGCCATGCCGGCACCGGCAGGTTCTTGCTGCGCATGAAGTCGGGGTTGAACAGCTTCGACTGATAGCGGCCGCCGGAGTCGCAGAGAAGGGTGACGATGGTCTTGCCCGGGCCCAACTCCTTCGCGAGATGGATCGCGCCGGCGATGTTGATGCCGGTCGAGCCGCCGAGGCAGAGGCCTTCGTGCTGCAGCAGGTCATAGATGACGGCGACGGCTTCCTCGTCAGGGATCAGGAAGGCGGTATCGACCTTCGCGGTCTCAATGACCGGCGTCACGCGGCCGATCCCGATGCCTTCCGTGATGGAATCGCCGGGCGTGGATTTGGCTTCGCCATGCTTGAACCAGTTATACATCGCAAAGCCATTTGGATCGGCGCAGGCCGTAACGATGTTGTTGTTCTTTTCCTTCAGGTAGCGGGTCGTGCCGGCCAGCGTACCGCCGGTGCCGACCGCCGAGATGAAGCCGTCCACCTTGCCGCCAGTCTGCTCCCAGATCTCCGGGCCCGTCGATTCGTAATGGGCTTTGGCGTTGTCGAGATTGTTCCACTGATCGGCAAACAGAACGCCGTTCGGCTCAGTCTTGCGCAGCTGATCTGCGAGCCGTCGTCCGACATGCTGATAGTTGTTCGGATTGGCGAATGGCAGCGCCGGCACTTCGATCAGTTCGGCGCCGTTGAGCCGCAGCATATCTTTCTTTTCCTGGCTCTGCGTCTCCGGGATCACGATCAGCGTGCGATATCCACGCGCGCTCGCCACCACGGCGAGACCGATACCTGTATTGCCCGCAGTCGACTCGACAATGAGACCGCCGGGCTTCAGATCACCGCGCTTCTCGGCTTCGAGGATCATCCATTTGCCGGCGCGGTCCTTCAC
The DNA here is from genome assembly GCF_021044645.1 of Tardiphaga sp. 37S4. NCBI lineage: Bacteria > Pseudomonadati > Pseudomonadota > Alphaproteobacteria > Hyphomicrobiales > Nitrobacteraceae > Tardiphaga > Tardiphaga sp. 37S4. Next base: position 2,381,124 of record NZ_CP088008.1, read on the forward strand.
CGACTGGCCGGGATTCATGAACTCGGCCTTGCCGAGAATGGTGCAGCCAGTCAGTTCGGATGCGCGCTTCAGCTTGATCAGAGGCGTGTTGCCGATCGCCTCGACGACGTCTTTGTTGAAGGTCATGGTGCTGAAATTCTTCGCTCGGGTTGTCGATCTCGCGGCGACCCTAGTGGAGGCCGCCGGGCCAGACAAGGGAAGGGTCTGGCCTCAAGATCTGGTGCCGCAGTGCGGAAAGTCCAGAGCGCGGGCTATGGGGCTTTTGCGAATACGACCTGGCGAACGTCGATATTCCCCGACAGGAAACCGGCCTCGCAATAGGCCAGGTAGTATTCCCAGAGCCGCCGGAACCGGTCGTCGAAACCGAGCGGCGTCAGGCTTGGCCAGGCCGCGCGGAAACTATCTCTCCAGGTCGCCAGCGTCTTGGCATAATCCAGTCCGAATATGCGTTCCTTGATGACAGGAACGCCGTATCTGGCCCCGAGGGATTTCAGGATTTCCGGCGACGGCAGCATGCCGCCGGGAAAGACGTAGCGCTGAATGAAGTCGACCTCGCGCCGATAGGTCTGGAAGAACTTGTCTTGGATCGTGATGGCCTGGATACCGATCAATCCGCCGGGCAGCAGCCGGTCGCGCAATTGTGAGAAATACTGCGGCCAGAACTGTTCGCCAACGGCCTCGATCATCTCGATCGAAGCGATGCGGTCATACTGTCCACGTTCGTCGCGATAGTCCTGAAACTTGATCTCGACCTTGTCGCCAAGGCCCGCGTCCTGCATCCGCTTACGTGCGAAATCGCGCTGTTCGGTCGAGATGGTGAGACCGGTGACATGTGCGCCGTAGTTCTTCGCGGCATATTCGGCAAAGCCACCCCAGCCGCAGCCGATCTCCAACACCTTCTGGCCGGGCTTCAGATCGATTGCTTCTGCAAGCCGGCGATATTTATTGTTTTGCGCGGCCGTGAGATCCTGCGTACCGTCTTCGAAAATCGCGGACGAATAGGTCATGCTCGGATCGAGCCACGCAGAATAGAACGCGTTGCCGATGTCGTAGTGCGCGTAGATGTTCTTGCGAGCTTGCCGCTTGGTGTTGCGATTGAACCAGTGACGAACGATCTGGACGAAGCGCATCAGCGGATTGTTGCCGAGCATCACCTGAATGAGATCGTGATTGACGCAGAACAGATACAGGAATTGCGTGAGATCCGGCGTGTCCCATTCGCGGTGTAGATAGGCTTCCGCGATGCCGATATCGCCGCCATTCACAAGACGCGACGCGAACGCATAGCTGGTGATCGTCATCTCCGCGGCAGGACCAGGTTCCATGCCGCCGAGGCGGACACGCCGGCCATCGGGAAGTGTCACGTCGAGCGTGCCGCGGCGCAGACGTGAGCCGAAGCCCAATGCCAGCCGGACGATGCGCGGCAGATCGGGCAGCGCCGTGTCGACATTTTCCGGAGTGAGAACGATCAGATCAGACATGTGCAGATCCAGGGGAGTTCGTGGTTCTGTGCCCGAATTCAAGTCGCATGGAAGGATGTGGCCGCCGCTCTTTTGTCGAACAGGATCGTCTTTGTGCGCTGCGAAATTCTGTCAACGCGCGGACGATTTTGCAGGAGTATAAGCGCGGCCTTGTTTGCTCGCCAAGCGGGTATTTCTTGCATGGTTTGCTTCACGCGGCACGATTGACGTCGAACGGCGGTGGCATCCGCTCCGCATCGTCAAGCCGATCATGATCGACCAACAGCTCTTCACGCGGCAACTGAAGCGATGGCCCATGGGAGCCGCGCATACATCACATCCCGGCGGGTTTCAAAACGCTGCCGGTGCACAGGGGAACGCAATCCGGGCGTCAGCAACAAATGAACACATGAAATCTTCGTAAGCCTGACCTGCCGGCGCTTCTGTTAGGGACCAAAAAACCCCACAAAATCGGGAGAATCTGTGCAAATCCACTCATTTGTGGGCATCTAGCATTCGTGTCGCTTGCACGTTGCGACACGTAAGAACACTGTCCGCAGGATGATTGGGCCGCTAGAATGCGGGCTCGCTTCATTGACAAGCATCACCCGGTGAACGTGTCTCAGGCTGCATACTCCAACGCCCCGAATCTCGGCGCAAAGCGCGCGCAGCGGAGCCTTGTCCGGATGTTCGTGCGGTGAATCTCGTGTTCGCGAAAAAGATTGGGCGTTCGGTCGTCGCCTTTGCCGTTGTTGCCAGTTCGGCAGGCTGCATTTTGACCAAGGATCTGCCTGATCCGGCCCTCGATATTCCCGCGGGCTATAAGGCGGCACGGCTGGCCAATCCGAACGGCGCCACGCCGACGTTGGACTGGTGGCGCGGCTTTCGCTCCAAGGAACTGACGCAGCTGATGGAGGAGGCCCAGACGGTCAACCTCGATATCGCTGCGGCCACATCGCGAATCATGCAGGCCGATGCGCAGGCACGAATCACCGGCGCAGCGCTGCTGCCCAGCGTGAGCGGCGGCGGGCAGGAGACCTATTCGCGGACCTCGGGCTCAAGCTCTAGCGGCCTGACCAATGGCGGCCGCGAGGTGGTGACCTATTCGGCCTCGCTCTCGGCCAGCTACGAGATCGATTTCTGGGGCAAGAACCGCGACGCGGCGCTGGCTGCGGAAGAAACCTCGACGGCCAATCGTTTCGACCGCGACGTGGTGGCGCTGACCACTATGGCGGCGGTCGCCAATGCCTATTTCCAGGTGCTGACATCGCAGGACCGCATTCGCACGGCGGAGCGCAACATCGCCAGCGCGCAGCGTATCCTTGATGCGATCAAACAGCGCTTCAGTGCCGGCACCGGCACCGATCTCGATGTCGCGCAGCAGGAAAGCGTGCTGGCCAATCAGCGCGCTGCGGTGCCGCCGCTGCGGACCACGCTGGCGCAGAACGTCAATGCGCTCGCGACGCTAGTGTCCCGCCCCCCTGAAAGCGTGCGCGTGGCCGGCGGGTCGCTGAACAATATCGCAGCCCCGCGCGTCACGCCCGGCCTGCCGTCAGAGCTGTTAACCCAGCGGCCGGATATCCGCCGGCAGGAGGCGCAATTGGCCTCGGCCACGGCCAATGTCGGCAGCGCCCGGGCGCAGTTCTTTCCGAGTATCCAGTTGACCGGCTCGGGCGGTTATCAGAGCGCAGCGCTGGCCTCGCTGTTCCAACCCAATGCCGCCTTCTTCAGCCTCGTCGGCGGCCTGACACAGCCGATCTTCGATGGCGGGCGGATCCAGGGCAATTTCGAGCTGACCCAGGCACGGCAGGACGAGCTCCTGCAGACCTATCGCAAGACGGTCGTGCAGTCCTTTGCCGACGTGGACAACGCGCTGGTCGCGATCCGCCAGACCACAGAGCGGCTGCGGCTGCAGCGCGAGGTGGTCCGGGCGTCAAAGCGGGCCTTCGAACTGTCCGAGCAGCAATTGCGGGCTGGAACCGCTGACATCGTAACTGTGCTAAACACCCAGCTGACGCTGTTCCAAGCGGAAGATGTTCTGTCGCAGGCGCAACTGGCGCGGCTGCAGGCGATCGTCAGCCTCTATCAGGCGCTGGGGGGCGGCTGGGAGCCGAAAATGGAAAGACCGGTCAATGCTCTTTAAGCCGGAGTTGAAAGAGGCCGCGAAAGCGACGGGCGATGGTGTCGCCAAGGTCGCCGGCAAGGCGCGCCGCCGTACTGTGTCGATCGCCGTGACGCTGCTGATCCTCGGCGGGCTCGGCTATATCGGCTGGAACGCCTTCCAGCAGCGTCAGACCGCCAACCGCGGCGGTTTCCGGCCGGACATGATGACGGTGCCGGTGCTCGCGGCGACGCCGAAGATCCAGGACGTGCCGGTCTATCTCGATGGCGTCGGCTCGGTGAAGGCCTTGAACAATGTCACCGTGCGCGCACAGGTCGACGGCAAACTGATCAAGGTCAATTTCAAGGAAGGCCAGGACGTCAAGGCGGGCGATGTGCTCGGCGAGATTGACCCGGTCCTCTACAAGGCGCTGTACGATCAGGCTGTTGCCAAGAAGGCGCAGGACGAAGCGACGCTGGCCAATGCGCGGCTCGACCTGATCCGTTACCAGCAGCTTGCAACGTCAAACGCCGGTTCCAAGCAGCAGGCCGACACCCAGAAGTCTCTCGTTGCCCAGCAGGAGGCGCTGGTGAATGCCGATCAGGCTGCCATCGACAATGCCGCCGCAACGCTGAGCTACACCAAGATCATCGCGCCGCTCTCTGGCCGGGCCGGCCTGCGTCAGGTCGACCAGGGCAACATCATCCACGCCTCCGACACCACGGGCCTCGTGGTGATCACGCAGCTGCAGCCCATCGCTGTGCTGTTCAGCCTGCCGCAGCAGCAGATCGTCCGCGCCAATGCCGCTGCTGCCAAGGGCACGCTGATGGTCGACGTGTTCGGCAATGACGGCGTCACCGTCATCGACACCGGTACGCTCACCGGCATCGACAATCAGGTCGATACCACCACCGGCACAGTGAAGCTGAAGGCCGAATTCCCGAACCCGAATTATCAGCTCTGGCCCGGTCAGTTCGTCAATGTCCGGCTGAAAGTCGAGACCCTGAAGGATGCGATGGTGGTGCCGACCTCGGCTGTGCAGCGCGGTCCCGCCGGTACGTTCAGTTACGTGATCGAGGAGGGCGACATCGTCAAGGCGGTGCCGGTCACCGTGACGCAGCAGAACGAGACTACGGCCGTCATCGCCAAGGGCCTGTCGGCGACCGAGCGTGTTGTCACCACGGGTTTTGCCAATCTCGCAGAAGGATCGAAGGTGTCTGTCGGCACCAACGATCAGGAGCCGACCGCCGACTTGGCACCCCGCAAGCGTGGCGGGGGCAAGGGCAATGATGCTGGCGAGCGTCGTGGCAAGCGCGGCCAGAATTCAGGTGGTGCGGGTGGCCAAGGCAATCCGCAGGCGCCGATTGGCCAGACGCCGCCTCCAGCCGGACCGAGCGCCGCGCCATCGGGAGCGAAGTAGCCATGATGTTCGCACGATCGATCGCTTGAGTTGATGATTTCGATACAAGAGAGCGCACAGTCATGAGCGTCTCGGAACCCTTCATCCGCCGGCCCATCGCGACGTCGCTGCTCGGCATCGCGTTGTTGATCGGTGGCGCGCTTGGCTACTTCGGGCTTCCGGTATCGGCGCTGCCGCAGGTCGATTTCCCGACCGTGCAGGTCTCGACGCAATTGCCGGGCGCGAGCCCCGAAGTGACAGCGTCGCTGATCACCGCGCCTCTGGAACGTCAGCTCGGACAGATTCCGTCACTGTCATCGATGACCTCGACGAGCTCGTTCGGCGTCAGCCAGATTTCGCTGCAGTTCGACCTGAACCGCGACATCGATGGCGCGACCCAGGACGTGCAGGCGGCGATCAATGCGGCCGCCGGCGTTTTGCCGAAAAACCTGCCATATCCGCCGGTCTACGCGAAGGTCAATCCGGCCGACGCGCCGGTGATGACATTGGCGCTGACCTCGGACACCATCTCGCTGCGATCGATGAGCGACCTGTCCGACACATTGCTGGCGCAGCGGCTCAGCCAGATTTCGGGTGTCGGCAAGGTTGCCGTGCTTGGCGGCTTGAAGCCAGCGGTGCGGGTGCAGGCGGATCTGGCGCGGCTCGCTGCCTACGGCATCGCGATGGAAGATCTGCGCGCAGCGATCGCCGGCGCCAATGTGTCGGGTCCCAAGGGCTCGCTCGATGGCGCGCAGCAGGCCTACACGATTGCGGCTAACGACCAGATCGCGGCGGCGGATCAGTATCGGCCGATCATTATCGCTTATCGCAACGGATCCCCTGTGACCATCGGCGACATCGCGCAGATCGTCGATGGGCTGGAAAACGACCGCACTGGCGGTTGGTATCAAGGCACGCCCGCCGTCATCATCGAGATCCAGCGTCAACCCGGTGCAAATGTCATCGAGGTCGTTCGCCAGATCCGCGAGGAAATTCCGAAGGTGCAGCGCTCGATGCCGGCCGGTGTCAAGCTGACCATCGTGAGCGACCGCACCGTGACCATTCGCGCCTCGGTCCATGACGTGCAATTCACGCTGGTGCTGTCCGTGATCCTCGTGACTTTGGTGGTGCTGCTGTTCCTCCGGTCGCTGCGTGCAACGCTGATTGCCGGCGTAGCGCTGCCGCTGTCGCTGATCACGTCCTTCGGCGTGATGTATTTCGCCGGCTTCAGCCTCGACAATCTCAGCCTGATGGCGCTGACCATCGGCACCGGTTTCGTGGTCGACGACGCCATCGTGATGATCGAAAACATCGTCCGTCACATGGAAGAGGGCGAGAGCCCGATGGAAGCGGCGCTGGCGGGAGCGAAGGAAATCGGCTTCACGGTGATCTCGCTAACGGTGTCGCTGATCGCTGTCTTCATCCCGCTGCTGTTCATGTCTGGCCTTGTAGGCCGCATGTTCCGCGAGTTTGCGATGACGCTGACCATCGCCGTGGTCATGTCTGCCGTGGTCTCGCTGACGTTGACGCCGATGATGTGCTCGCGACTTTTGAAGCACACCAAGGATGAATGGCAGGTGCCGGGTCTGGGAGCCGTTAGCCGCTTCATCGACCGTATGGTGGCATTCTATCACCGCACGCTGCTGTGGGTGTTGCAGCATCAGCCAGCGACGCTGGTCGTCACGTTCCTGACCATCGTCGCAACGCTGGGCCTCTATGTCATCGCCCCCAAGGGCTTCCTGCCGCTGCAGGACACCGCCTCGATCACGGCTGTGACGGAGGCTGGTGCCGACGTGTCCTTCGCAGAAATGCAGAGCCGGCAGGGCGCGGCAGCCGCAGCGATCCAGGCCGATCCGGATGTAACGGGAATCATCTCGGTGATCGGCGGCGGCTCGGTCAATCCGACCACCAATGTCGGCCGGCTGGTGATGACCCTGAAGCCGCGCGGCGAGCGCAAGGATGACATGACCGCCGTAATCGCGCGGCTCAAGGATCGCGTCGCGGCGATCCCGGGCATGACCGTGTATTTCCAGCCGGTGCAGGATATCCAGATCAGCACGCAGGCGAGCCGTTCGCAGTATCAATATACGCTGACCGGGACTGATGCGGCGCAGGTGACCGAGTGGTCGCAGAAACTGGTTGCTGAATTGCGCCGCGATCCGATGTTCCGGGACGTCTCCTCGGAAGCCCAGACGGGCGGATTGCGGGCCTCGCTCGATATCAACCGGCAGCGCGCCGGTCAGCTCGGCGTCAATCTGCAGGGCGTCACCGACACGCTGAATGACGCCTTCGCGCAGCGCCAGATTTCGACCATCTACGGACAGGCCAATCAGTACCGCGTTGTGCTGGAGGCATTGCCGTCACAGCAGCGCGATCCCGACGTGCTGTCGAAACTGTATCTGCCCGGTGTGGCCGGCGCGCAGGTGCCGCTGTCTGCCGTAGCCACACTGACGCGTACCACGGCGCCACTGGCGATCTCGCATCAGGCGCAATTCCCCGCCATCTCGCTCAGCTTCAACCTTGGACCAAACGAAGCGCTTGGTGACGCGGTTGAGGAAGTCAAAAAGATCGAGACCCGGATCGGCATGCCAACCAGCATTGTCGGGATGTTCTCCGGCGATGCTGCGGAATTCTCCAAGTCGCTGTCCGGACAGCCTTGGCTGATCCTCGCGGCGCTGGTGACGATCTATATTGTGCTCGGTGTGCTCTATGAGAGCTACATTCATCCGATCACGATTCTCTCGACGCTGCCATCGGCTGGCGTCGGTGCGATCCTCGCACTGATGCTGACCGGACAGGACCTGTCCGTCATTGGCTTGATAGGCATCATCCTGCTGATGGGCATCGTCAAGAAGAACGCGATCATGATGATCGACTTTGCGCTGGATGCCGAACGCAATCGCGGCATGGCACCGGAAGCGGCGATCGTCGAAGCCTGTCTGCTGCGGTTCCGGCCCATCATGATGACGACGCTGGCGGCATTGTTTGGAGCGTTGCCGCTGGCGATCGAAAGCGGCACCGGTGCAGAATTGCGCTTCCCGCTCGGTGTGTCGATCATCGGCGGTCTGCTACTCAGCCAGATCCTGACGCTCTACACCACGCCGGTGATCTATCTGGCGCTGGATCGCATCAATCGCCGTTTCGAGAAGAGTGCGACGCCCGTTGCGGGTGCAGCCGGAACGGCGGGAGCAGGGGGGCCGCCCTAGTGGCTTCCATCTCCATCTCAGCGCCATTCATCATGCGGCCGGTCGGCACCACGTTGCTGGCGATCGGACTGTTTCTTCTCGGCGTCGTCGCCTATCACTTCCTGCCGGTCGCTGCGACGCCCAATGTCGATTTCCCGATGATTCGCGTGCAGGCGTCGCGGCCCGGCGCCGATCCGTCGATCATGGCGGCGACCGTTGCTGCGCCCCTGGAACGACGTCTGGGCATCATCGCCGGCCTCGATCAGATCACCTCGACAAGCTCCTTGGGCTCGACCAGCATTCAGCTGCAGTTCGCCATCGGCCGCGACGTCGATCGCGCCGCGCGCGACGTCCAGGCAGCCATCAATGCCTCGATGGCAGACCTACCGACCGATCTTCCGACATTGCCGACCTTCCGCAAGGCCAACCCGTCCGCCGCACCTGTCTTCATTCTCGCTTTGACGTCGCCAACGATGTCCGCGTCCGCGATCTACGATGTCGCCGACACCGTGATCGTACAGCGGCTGTCGCAGGTGCCCGGGGTCGGCGAAGTCACTGCCAGCGGCGCCGACCAGCCCGCGGTGCGCATCCAGCTCAATCCGGTCGCGCTGTCGAATGCCGGGATCGCCACCGACGACGTGCGCACCGCCATCGTCAATGCCAATCCGCTTGGTCCTGTCGGCATCTTCCAGGGATCGCGGCAGAGCGAGACGATCTCGATGAATCCGCAGATGCGCACGGCGGAAGAATTTCGCGAGATCATCGTCAAGAGTTCGAACGGCAATTATCTGCGGCTGTCTGATGTCGCCGATGTTCAGGATGCGACGCGCAACAGCCGCTCGGTTGCCTGGTTCAACAAGCAGCCGGCGGTGCTGATCCAGATCACCAAACAGGGCGACGCCAACGTCATCGACACCGTCGATCGCGTGAAAGCGCTGATCCCCGATCTGAAACAATGGATTCCTGCCGGGATCGAGATTTCGGTTCTGACTGATCGTACCGGCACCATTCGCGCCTCGGTCGAGGACATGGAGTGGACGCTGTTTGCCACCGCCGTGCTGGTGATGGCCGTGGTGTTCCTGTTCCTGCGTCGTGGCACCCCCACCATCGCAGCCGGCGTCTCGGTGCCGCTGGCGCTGGCCGGCACCTGCGTCGGCATGTGGCTGGCCGGCTTCTCGATCAACAACCTGTCGCTGATGGCGCTGGCGATCTCTGTCGGCTTCGTGGTCGACGACGCCATCGTCATGATCGAGAACATGTACCGCAATCTCGAAGAGGGCATGGCGCCGATGCAGGCGGCGCTCGCCGGCGCCAGGCAGATCGGCTTCACGGTGCTGTCGATCAGCCTGTCGTTGATTGCTGCCTTCATCCCGCTGATCTTCATGGACGGTCTGGTCGGCCGATTGCTGCGCGAATTCTCTTTGACGCTAACATTCTCGATTGTCGTCTCGACACTGGTATCGCTGACGGTGACGCCGATGATCTGTGCGCAATATATCAAGAGCGGCCTGTCGAGCACCGAGACCCGTTTCGACCGTATCGTCGAAGGCACGCTGTCACGCGTCGTGGCGTTCTATGAACGCACGCTGCATGTGGTGCTGGGTTTTCCACTCCTGACGCTGTTGGTGTTCTTCGCCACCATCGCGCTGACGGTCACACTCTACATCAAGACGCCGAAAGGTTTTTTCCCGAACGACGACAGTGGCTTCGTGATCGGTGCAACGCGCGCATCGGCCGATGTCTCGTTTCAGGCGATGCTCGGATTGCAGCAGCATATGGCTGATCTCGTGCTGAGCGATCCCGGCGTGGCCAGTATCGGTTCGTCGCTTGGCGGCACTGGCGGGCCGGGCGGCGGCGGCGCCAACCGGGGCACCATGTTTATCGCCTTGAAACCACCAGAGGAGCGCAACGGCGCATCGACTGAAGACGTCATCAATCGGTTGCGTCCGAAGCTCAGCGCGGTTCCGGGTATCCGTCTCTTCATGTTTGCTGCGCAGGATCTGCGCGCCGGCGGACGCCAGAGTGACTCCAACTATCAATACACGCTGACCTCGACCAATCTCGATCTCCTGCAGAAATGGGCACCGCTGGTCGGCAAACGGCTGGAGAGCGTCGAGGGCATCACCGACGTGTCGAGCGACCGCGATCCCGGCGGATTGCAATTGACGCTGACCATCGACCGCAAGATGGCATCGAGCCTCGGCGTCAAGGTGCAGGACATCGACAACGCCTTGAACAACGCATTCTCGCAGCGGCAGATCTCGACGATCTACACCCAGCGCAACCAGTACAAGGTGGTGCTGGAAATCGATCCGAAATTCCAGAACGATCCGTCCGATCTCGACCGCATCTATGTTGCCGGCCTGAATGGGGCGCAGGTGCCGCTGTCGGCGGTTGTGCGCATGTCGCGCACGTTGTCCGCGCTGGCGGTGTTCCACTCGCAGGGATTCCCGTCGACGACGGTGTCGTTCAACACGCTGCCTGGCGTGCAGCTCGATGCCGTGACAGGCAACATCCAGCGCGCGGTCGACGAACTGCATATGCCCGAAGGAATCCGGGGCGGATTCGATGGCAATGCCGGTGACTTCAGCAAGACCACGGGGCGGCAGCCGCTGCTGATCCTCGGCGCGCTCATCGCAATGTATATCGTGCTCGGGGTGCTCTATGAGAGCCTCGTGCATCCTTTGACCATCATCTCGACGTTGCCCTCGGCGGGGCTCGGCGCATTGCTGGCGTTGCAGATCACCAACACGCCGCTGACCGTGATCGCCTTCGTCGGGATCATTCTCCTCATCGGCATCGTCAAGAAGAACGGAATCATGATGGTCGATTTCGCCATCGAGGCGGAGCGGCATCGCGGACTGTCGCCCGCCGAGGCGATCTTCGAGGCCTGCACCGTGCGCTTCCGCCCAATCCTGATGACCTCGCTGGCGGCGGTATTCGCGGCGATCCCGCTGGTCATCGCGACCGGGCCGGGCACCGAGCTGCGCCGCCCGCTGGGCATCACCATCATCGGCGGGCTGTTCGTCTCGCAGGTGCTGACGCTCTACACGACGCCGGTGATCTATCTCCTGATCGACCGGCTGCGTAACCGCTTCCGCCCGGCACCGCTGCCGGCCCCGGCCGAATAGCGAAATCCGGGCGTTACGGCGGTTGAAGCCTCGGGCCGCGCGGCGTATAGCGGGCAATGTCCAAGAAATCAGATCTGCAAGCCGCTGAGGTCGCTGAGGCGATCCCGGAATGTCCGCATTGCCACAAGCCGATGCCGCTGTGCATCTGCGACAGCATTACGCCCATCGACAACAAGATCGAGCTCCTGATCCTGCAGCATCCGCAGGAACAGGACAGGGCGCTGGGCACCGCCCGCGTCGCCGCGCTACATTTCAAGAAGGCCACGGTCAAAATCGGCCTGTCCTGGCCGAGCCTCGCTAAGGCGCTGGGCAAGCCGGTCGCCGATCCCGCCCGCTGGGCGATCCTCTACCTTGGCTCGGCCAAGGTCACCGATTACGAGACCGACCGGGATATCCTCGCCATCGACCGCAAGGGTCAGGCTGAGGAAAACCAGCGCGCACTGCTCAAGGACATTCAGGGCATCGTGCTGCTCGACGGCACCTGGAGCCAGGCCAAGGCGTTGTGGTGGCGCAACGCCTGGATGCTGAAATGCCAGCGCGTCATTCTCGGACCGGCCAAACCGTCGCTTTACGGCAAGCTGCGCCGCGAACCGCGCAAGGACGGCCTGTCGACCATCGAAGCCGCGGGGATGTTGCTGGCCAGCCTCGAACGGAAGCCGGAGATCGAGACCACGCTGAACGAGGCTTTCGAGCGGATGCTGGCGAAATATCGCGAAGCCCAGACCCTCATGCCGGAACTGGCGCCAAAGCCCAAACCCAAGCGCGACTGGCGGCGTAAGAAGCACGCCTGATCGCGTTCGGTTTTGATTGATCCCGGCCTATCGGCTGCTGGGCGGCGGACCGACGCCGGCTTCACGCTCGTCACTCGATGATGACGGTCTGACGAGCGACGAAAACGGATTGCGGAACAGTCCGCCGCGAGCTTCTTCCACGACGGGTGCGGGAGGCGGTGCCGGGGCTGCAGCCTGCGGCGGCACCACCGGAACCGGCAGCTTCTCGCACTTCAGGGAATAGACCAGCTGGCCGTCGGCGGTCCGGCCAATCGGCGCACAGGGATCGGTGCGAACCGGAACGGGCGGTTTGGCCTGGGCCCAGCCTGGCGAGGTCATCAGCAATGTGGCGATCAAGACCCGGATGTTCATCGTGCCCCCTAGGGTTAGCAGGATGCTACGATCAATACTCCAATCCTGCCAAGCGAAGTGTTGCAGCGCACCACTCATAGCAGTCGCGCCCCGATCACGGGTCTGGCAGGCTAAGTTATTGATTGGATTGATGGAGGCCACGTCGGGAATCGAACCCGAATAAACGGTTTTGCAGACCGGCGCGTAACCATTCCGCCACATGGCCCCATAGCGGGTTAGTTACAGACCGTTCGCCATTTAGGCAATGCCCGGCTGAAATCTTTCGTGGGGTCCGACATACCGACACAAGATCAGCAGGAGGCCTGCCAGCCATCCGGAAACGGAATCAGCGGCCAGGGGCCGTCATTGTCGTTCGCAGCGGTCGGAATCGGGGCGAAGAACATTTCCTGGCTGCGCAGATCGTCCCGCACATCGGCCTCGATTTCGGCCCGGACTGTCTCCAGCAGATAGTCAAATTCGGCTTCGCTCATCTTTTAGCTCCCTGTCTTGAGAGCAATCTGACGCAAAGCCTTTGTTGGGCTGTTGAATGGATCGTTCAAATTGTACCGATCCACACGTGAGGCCCGTCATGGTTACCGGGACGTTTACCTCATTGAATCAGGTGCGGGGTTCCATGCACCAATCCGATGGTTCACGGTAACATCAAACTGTTTGCTCCGTGACGGGTGTGTCCGTCTCCAGCAGCGTATCCAGCATCTTGCGGCCCTTCGTGCTGGCCTGCATCAGAGGATCCGCCTTGAAGGTCGACTTCAGGAAGCTCGACACCGCGCGGATGCGCGGCACGAATTGCAGATCGTTATGGACGTTGATCCACAGCTCTCGCGTGGTGGACAGCTTGTCGTGCAGCACCGGGATCAGGTCGGGGCGACGCGCCGTTGCAAAACTTGGCAGCAGTACAAGCCCAATGCCGCCGGCCGCAGCGTTCATCTGCGCGCACATGCTGTTGGAATGGAACGAAACCGGCGGGCTCTTGATGATGTCATCGAGCCAGCGCACGGAGTCGAGCTGGATCTGGTCGTCGATATAGGTGACGAAGCTGTGCTTTGTGAGTTCGGATGGGCTCTTCGGCACGCCATGCGCGTCGAGATACTCTTGCGACGCATAGAGCCCGAGCTGAAAGCAGCCGATCCGCTCGGACACCATGCCCTGACCGGTCGGGCGGAAGAAGCTCAGAAACAGATCGGCCTCGCGCCGGTTCACCGAGACGCTCTGCGGTGACGTCAGCAGCTCGACGGTCAGGTCGGGATGCTGTTTGCGCAATTCGACGAAGCGGTAGGCGAGGTAGAGCGAGGCGATGCCTTCCATCGTGGCAAGACGGACCCGGCCAGCCATACGGCTGCCGCCGCATTGCACGTCTTCCCGCATGGCGATCACGGCGCTCTCGATCCGCTCGGCATGGCAGAGCAGGCGGTCGCCGGTCTCGTTGACCTTCAGTCCGGACGGCAATCGCTCGAACAGCGCCACACCCAGCGTGCTCTCGAGATGCGCGATGCGGCGACTGATGGTGGATTGATCGACCCGGAGGCGCTTGGCCGCACTGCCAAGGCTGCCGCCGCGCGCCGCGTGAATGAAGACCTTGAGGTCGTCCCAATCGAGCGATTTGAAGTTTTCCATGCAGAGTTAACAGCAAGAGCTGTGCCAGCACGCGCTACTGGGACGCCTTGTCGCGGTGGAAAAGCCAGTCTGCAAGGCCCTTTGCAGGATTGTCTATACCCCGTGCGATCCGAAGCAACCTAGCCTGACGGGAACAAAGAACGATCCGTCTCTCTCGCTTTGCGGACGCAGCGCTGCCGGAAGTCCGGGTTCAGCGAGTGACCATGAATGAGGCTCTTGCGATGATCTCGCAGGCACCACGAGAGTCGCGACGGCATGCCGTTCCAGAAGCTCAATTTCGCGGGGGCCAGCCCCCATCGCAGCTCACCGGCCAATGGCGGCGGTGATCGAACCAGAAGGGTGTGTCATGCAGTTTGACCGTCGACAGCTTTTGCTCGGGGGAGTCGGCACTGCCGCGGGCCTCATGCTTCCAGGCAGCGCGTTCGCGCAATCGCCGGCGACGATCGGCACATTTCCGGAAGGCGTCACTGCGGATTCGGTCTTCGTCGGTCTGACCATACCGCTCACCGGTGTGTTCTCGGGCGACGGCGGAGATCTCAAGCTCGGCTATGAACTGGCCATCGCGCAGATCAATGCCGGCGGCGACATCGCGCAGAAGTGGGGCCTCAAGGGCAAGGGCGTGCTCGGCCGGCAGATCAAGTACAAGGTCTCCGACACCGAAGGTAAGCCCAACCTCGACGTGCAGAGCGCGACGCAGTTCATCCAGCGCGACAAGGCGATCATGGTGTCGGGCTCGGTGTCATCAGCCAGCGCCATCGCGCTCGAAGAACTCGGTTCGCGCGAGAAGGTGCTGTACATGGTCGGCATCGCCGGCTCCAACGACATCACTGGCAAGAACTGCCAGCGCTACGGCTTCCGCTCGCAGCAGAACGCTTACATGGCCGCGAAAGCGATGGCGCCCGTCGTCGCCAAGGCGCTCGGCAAGAACGTGAAGTCGGCCTTCCTCGTGCCTGACTACACCTATGGCCATACCGTCTATGACAGCTTCGCCAAGTTCTCGGCGGAGCAGGGCTGGAAGCAAGTCGCCAAGGAAGTCGTGCCGCTCGGCACCACCGACTATTCGTCGGCGCTCCTGAACATCGCCAATAGCGGCGCGGACGTATTCGTCAACATCGCCTTCGGCGGCGATGCGGTCGCTTCGACCAAGCAGGCCGAACAGTTCGGCGTGCTCAAGCGCATGAAGCTTGTGGTGCCGAACCTGTCCTCGTTTCAGGACAAGGAGCTCGGCGCCGAGCTGATGCAGGGCGTCTATGGCAGCTGCGACTTCTGGTGGGGACTGCAGGACACCTATCCGCTCGCCAAGACCTTCGTCGAGAGCTTCGTGGCGCAGAACAAGTACTATCCGCGCTGGGGCGCGCATATCGGCTACATGCAGACCTATCTGTGGGCGATGTCGGTCGAACGCGCCGGTACGTTCAATCCGGTCGATGTGATCAAGGCGATGGAGAGCTCCAAGGTGCAGCCTTACGAGACCACCATCGGCAAGGTCTATTTCCGCGCCGAAGATCACCAGATGGTGCGGCCGATCCCGATCCTGCGCGGCAAGAAGCCGTCCGAGATGAAGAACAAGGAAGACTTCTACGAGATCGTCGATATTGCGGATGGCGAGAGCGTGATGAACGCGCCGGACTTCTTCGGCTGCAAGCTCGGCCCCTACACCTAAGGATCACCATGCCAAGCTGGCCCGTCCTCATCTCCCAGGCCTTTAATGGCCTGGCCCTCGGCACACTGCTGGCCCTCGTCAGTAGCGGGCTGACGATCATCCTGGGCACGCTTGGCGTCCTCAACTTCGCTCACGGCGCGCTGTTCGCCGTGGGCGCCTATGCCGCTTTCGTCCTGCTGCAATACACGTCGTCTTTCGTGCTCGCGATCGTCGTCGGCTGCGGCTTCATGCTGGTGCTCGGCTTCTTGCTGGAACGCATCATCATCCGTTATTTCTACGACAGGCCGCATGAGGATCAGATCCTTGTCACCTACGGTGTCGGCATCGTGCTCGTCGAATGCGTCCGTGCAGCCTTCGGCGGCAATGCGCAGCGTGTGCCGGTGCCGTCCTGGGGGCAGGGCGCGACCCAGATGGGCTTCCTGATCTATCCGACTTATCGCCTGCAACTGATCGCCATCATCGCCGGGCTGCTGCTCAGTCTCTATCTCGTGCTCTATCGCACCTCGATGGGCCTTGTGGTTCGCGCCGGCATCGAGAATCCCGGCATGGTCGGCATCCTCGGCATCAATGTGCGCCGCGCCTTCCTGCTGGTCTTCGCCATCGGCGTTGTCGCCGTCGGTCTCGCCGGCATGCTCTATGCGCCGGTCGTGGCCGTGACGCCGGACATGGGCGCCAATTTCATGGCGCAGTCTTTCGTGGTCATCGTGCTCGGCGGCCTCGGCTCGTTCCCGGGCGCAGTCATCGGCGGCCTGATCGCGGGCGAGATCATCAGCCTGACCAGTGCTTTCAACTCGTCCTATTCGGAAGTGATGCTCTACGCGCTGATGGCGGTGCTGCTGATCATGCGCCCGCAAGGCCTGTTCGGTTCGGAAGGCCGCGCATGATGCGTCCTCGTTCCGGCGGCTTGCGGGGCTGGCTTCCCGAACTCGCGGTGCTGTGCACGCTGATCGTGGCACCCATCGTGTTTCCGCATCTCGGTTTCTCGACCGATCTGCTGACACGTGTGTTGAACTGGGGCCTGATCGGCCTCGGCTTCGATATCCTGTTCGGCCTGACGGGCCTGCTGTCCTTTGGACAGGCCGCATTTTTCGGCGTCGGCGGCTTTGTCAGCGCCTATCTGCTGGTGTCCCACACCATCGATAGCGTCTGGTTGGCGCTTTTGATCGGCACCATCGCAGCCGGCCTGTTCGGCCTCCTGGTCGGCTGGTTCGCCGTGCGCCGGGTCGGCATCTATTTCACGATGATCACGCTGGCCTTCGGCCAGATGGCCTATTTCATCGAGAATTCCCCGCTGTCGGACTACACCGGCGGCGAGAACGGCATCCCCGGTGTGCCGGTGCCGGTGCTCGGCTTCGGCGCCAGTGCGATCCGCATCAGTGCGGGCATGCCGATGTATGTCCTGTTCGCGGTGATCTTCTTCCTCGGCTATGTGCTGGCGCGCCGCATCGTGGGCTCGCCGGTCGGTGCGATTCTGCTGGCGATCAAGGAGAATACCGGCCGCGTCGCGATGCTTGGCCATAACGTGCCGGCCTACAAGCTGACGGCCTTCGTCATCGCTGCGCTCTATGCCGGTCTTGCCGGCGGTCTGCTCGGCTCGTTCCAGAGCTACATGCCGCCGGATGCGTTCTCGCTGGAGACGTCGGGACAGCTCGTAGTTCAAACCATTGTCGGCGGAGCCGGCACGCTAATCGGTCCGCTGGTCGGCGCGGCCGTCTGGCTGTGGCTGCGCGACAATCTGCAGCTCATTCCGGGCTTTGCGATCCTGTGGAAGCTGGTGCTCGGGATCGCTTTCATCGTTCTGGTCATCGGGCTGCGCCGCGGCATCTGCGGCGAGATCGCCCATTGGTGGAACGAGCGCCGTAACCTGGCTGCCGCACGAGCCGCCGAGGCCAAAACCGAAGCCATCGAGGCGCACAATATCGATGCGGCAATCAAACCCGCCGCGCCGCCCAAGGACGTCAAGCTGACGCTTGCCGAACCTGCGACGGATGATAGCGACGTGGCGCTCGAAGCCAAATCTCTGGCGCGGCACTATGGTGGCCTCAAAGCCGTCGATGGCGTCTCCTTCAAGGTCCGCCGCGGCTCGATCCATGCCGTGATAGGCCCGAATGGCGCTGGCAAGAGCACGCTGTTCAAGATGCTGCTCGACGAAGTCAGCCCGTCCTCCGGCGAGGTCCTGCTGTTCGGCGCGAAAATCACGGGCGTCGGCGTCAGCCGCGCGGCGCAGCTCGGCATCGCCAAGAGCAATCAGCTCAATCAGCTGTTTCCCAATCTGACGGTGCGCAAGAACCTGCGTATCGCGGCACTGGCACGCCGTCGCGGCCCGATGCGCTTCGATCTGTTGCGCGGAGCCGGCAGCATTCCCGACGTCGAGGAGCAGATCGCCTCGATCCTCGGCCTGCTCAATCTGGTCGAACGCGCCGATACGCCGGCACATATTCTGGCCTACGGCGAAAAGCGCCGGCTCGAAATCGGGATGGCGCTGGCCACCAGCCCGAACGTATTGCTGCTGGACGAACCCTTAGCCGGCATGAGCCCGGCAGAACGCATCGCGACCTGCGCCTTCATTCGCGACATCGGGCGCTCGCGAACCGTGGTCATCGTCGAGCACGATCTCGACGCCATCTTCGAACTCGCCGAGCGCATCACCGTGCTCTATGAGGGCCGGCTGCTGGCGGACGGCACCGCCGACGAGATCCGGCGCAATCCGGCCGTGCAGGACGCCTATCTGGGAGGGCTGCACGCGCATGAGCCTGCTTGAAGTCGACAAGATCAATACGCTGTATGGCGATTCCCACGTGCTGTTCGACCTGTCGATCAGGGTCGATCAGGGCGAGGTCGTGGCACTGCTCGGCCGCAACGGCGCCGGCAAGACCACGACGCTGCGCTCGATCATGGGCGTACTGTCGCCGCGCAGCGGCCATATCCGTCTCGACGGCAAATCCATCGAGGGCATGCCGCCCTCGACGATCGCCAGCATGGGCGTCCAACTGGTGCCGGAAGAGCGCGCTATTTTCGGTGGCCTGACGGTCGAGGAAAACCTGCGCATTGCCGCGCTGACAGCGCCCAATGCCTGGTCCTACGATCGCATCTACGAAGTGTTTCCGCGCCTCAAGGAGCGCCGCAAATCGGCCGGACGCACACTGTCTGGCGGCGAACAGCAGATGCTGGCGATTGCACGCGCGTTGATCCGTGATGCGCGCATCATCTTGCTGGACGAGCCGTTCGAGGGCCTAGCGCCGCTGATCGTGCGCGATCTCGTCGAGGTCTCACGCAATCTGGCTGCTGAAGGCCGCACCATGATTGTGGTCGAGCAGAACGTTGCGGCGGCATTGAGTTTCGCCAACCGCGTCTACGGGCTCAATAACGGCCACGTGGTGTTCGAAGGCACGCCTGCGGACCTCAACGCCAGCCCAGACCTGATGCGGGATTTCCTCGGCGTCGGAATGTGATTCCCGGGACGTAATCCCGGAGACAATGGCCCCGGGCAACGTGATTCCCTAGATTTCGATCGGCACCGCGAGGCGCCCGATCAGGAGCGCCACCTCATCGAGGTGATCGCTGTCATGCGCCTCGACGGCTTCGGCGAGCCGGGTGACGCATTCGTCATCACTGATAAAGGGCAGGGAGTTGAGGTCGGTCGGAAGCGCGCGGTCGGTGTGCGTGGCTGGCATCGGTCACCTCGTTCGATTCGGAACTTGTTCAACGTCGCGAAGGGCAGTCTTGCGGTGCAATAAGACTAAATAGCGACACGGTTGGAAAGATTATTCTGCGCGCGCATGCGACATGGGCCCGGCGAGAACGGGTCAAGCATCAAGAAAATCCCGTAACATGAGGCTTTTTCGGAGTTTTCCCCGATTGGCGGCCTCTATGGGAAGAGGTGCATTTCCTGCTTTCCAAGCGCGGATCGCTTTGTTATACGCTGCGGCCTGCGAACAAGCTTCGCACGTTCCCTGGTAGCTCAGCGGTAGAGCATTCGACTGTTAATCGAATGGTCGCTGGTTCGAATCCAGCCCGGGGAGCCAAACATCCTTCCGCAAAAATGGCTGCCAGAAACCGCGCTCGGGACCGCCTCGATAGCGCGTTGGCTGCTGAGTTTTTACGAACCTTGCATCCCGCTGTGCGCTGCCGTAATTCCTGCAAAAGGAACTTCCAGCCGTTTGCAAGGGATTGCTCATGTCCGACTTTTCGACCGCACGCCAGAAGATGGTTGATGGTCAGGTGCGTCCCAGCGACGTCACCGATTTGCGCATCATTGATGCCATGCTCGCGGTGCCGCGCGAGGAGTTCGTTCCTGCCAGCCAGCGCGCCATGGCCTATCTGGACCTCGACCTGGAAGTCGCCCCGAATCGCTTTCTGATCAAGCCGGTGGTGCTGGCGCGGATGCTGCAGGCCTCCGACGTAAAGGCGACCGACAAGGTTCTGGTGGTTGGTTGCCCCACGGGCTATGCGGCCGCCGTCATCGCCCAGTTTGCCGGGCAGGTCACCAGCGCGGCCGGCATGCCGGCCGATGGCGACGCCGCCAACGGCCCCTATGATCTGATCGTTCTGGCCGGCGCGACGGAAATCGTCCCGACGGGGCTCTACAAGCAGCTGGCCTCTGGTGGCCAACTGGTGGGCGTGTTCGCCCTGACCAAGCCCGCCCGCGCCGTGATCGTGACCCATTCCCACGAGGATTTTGGCTCCCGCCCCCTGTTCGATGCTACCGCACCGGTTCTGCCGGGCATGGAAAAGCTCCCGGCATTCGTTTTCTAGGGCTGACTGCGGCCCTGATCGGGCATCGGGGCACCGCTAATATCGCCAGCGGTAATTACAAGTGTGGCTTGGATGTCCCATTCGCCAAGTTTTCACTGTCAAGTTTCCACGAGAGGTTCCGTCTCGCCAATGCGCGGAATATGGTGAGTGGAGACTCGCTAACGGACATCATCTGTTCGGTCGCCATAAGTGTGCGCCCGGATCAGTGAACGGCATGAATGGATTACCAAGAATGGGCGGCGTAAAAGCTCTCACCGGTGCTGCAGCTGCGGCCCTTTTGCTGGCATTTGCCGGAGCGTCACCCGTTCTGGCTGACACGATCGAAGCGGCGTTGGTTCGCGCTTATCAGAACAATCCTCAATTGAATGCCCAGCGCGCTTCGGTGCGCGTCACTGACGAGAACGTGCCGCAGGCTTTGTCGGGTTATCGGCCGAGGGTCGCTATCACCGCGAGCGGCGGCTATCAGTACACGGACGCGGTCAACAGCATTGCAGGTACTGCGACCGCAATTCACGGCGTGCAGGTTCCCCGCGCCGTTGGCGCGACCATCACTCAGAATGTGTACAACGGCCAGCAGACTGCAAACCGTACCCGAGCTGCCGAAAGCCAGGTATCGTCCGCACGCGAAGGCCTGCGCGTGCTGGAACAGTCAGTGTTGCTTTCCGCCGCGACTATCTACATGGATTACCTGCGCGACGCGGCCACCGTCGAGGTTCAGCGCAGCAACGTGCGTGTGCTCGAGCAGACGCTGAAGCAGACCCGCGACCGGTTCAATGTCGGCGAAGTCACGCGCACCGACGTGGCGCAGTCCGAGGCGCAGCTCGCCGCCGGCCGTACGCAGTTGCTGAGCGCCGAATCGACGCTGACGACCACGCGCTCGAATTTCCGCCGCATTATCGGCAACGAGCCGGTGGCTTTGCAGGCAGGTTCGCCAGTCGACCGCTTTCTGCCCGCCACGCTACCTGCCGCTATCGAGCTCGGCCTCACTGAAAATCCGAGCGTGACCGCAGCAATGTTCGGGGTCGACATCAGTTTCCTGAACACCAAGGTCAACGAAGGCGCACTGTTTCCAACAGTGACGCTGACGGCCAACATCCAGCAGGGTTGGGAACAGTCGATCTCGCAGCCGCGCGGTCTGACGGCGTCAGGCATCGCCCAGGTGTCGGTCCCGGTTTACCAGGGCGGCGGCGAATATTCGCTGATCCGTCAGTCCAAGGAAACGCTCGCGCAGCAACGCCTCGCTCTCGACCAGACGCGCGATCAGGCGCGCGCGAGCGTCGTGCAGGCCTGGGGTCAGTTGCTGGCGGGTAGGGCGCAGGTCTCGTCCGCACAGGCACAGGTGCAGGCTTCCGAAATTGCGCTGAACGGCGTTCGCGAAGAAGCCAAGGCCGGCCAGCGCACCACGCTCGACGTGTTGAATGCCCAGCAGGCGCTGGTGAACGCGCGCGTCGCACTTGTCACGGCGCAGCATGATCGTGTGGTGGCATCATACTCGGTGCTCAACGCAGTTGGCCGTCTGTCACCGATGGTGATGAAGCTGAACACCAATGTGTATGACCCCAGCGTGCACTATCATCAGGTGCGCGATAGCTGGGTCGGCGTGCGTACGCCCGACGGACGCTAACGCGCTCGGATATCACCTGATATCGTGTCGAAAGGGCCGCTTGTGCGGCCCTTTGCTTGCAATCAATTTGTCCGATGACGTACCGTTTGCATTGCTGGCTTAGCGATTCGGAATGCCTCTCCTAATTCCTTGGGCATTTCCCGCGCGACAGCTGGTGGTCAGGCCTCGCTTGATCTTGGGGACAAGTCAGGCTTGCGCGCTGAATCGAACGGTCGTCAAAACGACAACCCGCAAATTCAGCCTCGTCTGGTGTAAAATATTGACGAGAGCGTTGATGATGCGGAGTCGGACATGACGCAACCTGCAAAGGTCCAGGAGCCCTCGATGGAGGAGATTCTGGCGTCGATCCGACGTATCATCGCCGACGACGAAGCGAAGCCGGCCGTCGCCGAAGTTGCTCCTCCGCCGCCGCCCAAGCCAGCTCCTGCACCCAAGCCTGCTGCGATGACAGACATCCCGCCGTCGGCGATTCCTGCCGCGCAGGCTGCTGCCGCCAAAGCACCGCCTCCAGCCCCGAAGCCCGCGCCACCGCCGCCGGAGCCGGAGCCTGCTGCCTCCAACAGCCAGGACGACATCGACGCGATGTTGGCCAGCTTGGAAGCCGCGACCACCGAGGAAGAGGTGCGCCCGGCGCAGCCCGACGGTGATGTGTTCGAACTGACCGACGAGATGGTGGTCGCCGACCCCGAGCCGGAACCCGCATTCCAGCATGTCGAGCCGGATGACGACCTCGAATTCGCCGAAGCTGTCGCTGCCAGCAGCCAACGACCCGCACCGCGCTTCGACCCGCCGTCCTATGATCCGCCCCCGGTCGCACCGCAGCAGCAGATCCTGTCACACAGCACCGTGTCGTCCGTGGAGTCGGCCTTCAATGCGCTGGCCAATACGGTCCTGAGCAACAACGCGCGGACCCTTGAGGATCTCGTCAAGGAGATGCTGCGTCCGATGCTGAAGTCCTGGCTGGACGACAACCTGCCGGGCCTCGTCGAGCGCATCGTCAAGGCTGAGATCGAGCGCGTCTCGCGCGGCGGCGGCCGCTAGGCCGCGAGACAGGCAACGACGGCCTTTCGGGGCCTTCGTTTGGCCCTCCGGGGTGGCTAAACAGCCCTATATGTTGACTTGAGCCGCGCTGGCGGGTTTCTAGCGCCATCGGCTTCCTGCGTTCGCCCCAGGCCGCAAAACCGTGGCCAAAAACCCCTGATTTGATTGAATTGTCATGATCGAAAAGACCTATCAGCCCGCCGATATCGAGACCCGCATCGCGAGCGCCTGGGAAGCCGAAGGCGCGTTCAAGGCGGGCCGCGCGGACCGGGTAGATGCCGAGCCCTATACGATCGTGATCCCGCCGCCGAACGTCACCGGTTCGCTGCATATGGGCCACGCCCTCAACAACACGCTGCAGGACGTGCTCTGTCGCTTCGAGCGCATGCGCGGCCGAGATGTGCTGTGGCAGCCCGGCACCGACCATGCGGGCATCGCGACCCAGATGGTGGTCGAGCGCCAGTTGATGGAGCGCCAGGAGCCCGGCCGCCGCGACATGGGCCGCGAGGCATTTCTCGAACGCGTCTGGAAGTGGAAGGCCGAGAGCGGCGGCGTGATCGTCAATCAGTTGAAGCGCCTCGGCGCCTCCTGCGACTGGTCGCGCGAGCGCTTCACCATGGACGAGGGCCTGTCC
This sequence comes from Tardiphaga sp. 37S4, assembly GCF_021044645.1. Taxonomy (NCBI): domain Bacteria; kingdom Pseudomonadati; phylum Pseudomonadota; class Alphaproteobacteria; order Hyphomicrobiales; family Nitrobacteraceae; genus Tardiphaga; species Tardiphaga sp. 37S4. Next base: position 2,404,873 of record NZ_CP088008.1, read on the forward strand.
GAGGCGGTCATCAAGGTGTTCGTGCAGTTGCACCGCGAGGGCCTGATCTACAAGGACAAGCGCCTTGTGAACTGGGATCCAAAGCTGCTGACGGCGATTTCCGATCTCGAAGTGCAGCAGGTCGAGGTCAAGGGTAACCTCTGGCATCTGCGCTATCCGCTCGAAGGCAAGAATTTCGATCCGGAAGATCCGACCTCGTTCATCACCGTTGCCACCACGCGTCCCGAGACGATGCTCGGCGACAGCGGCGTCGCCGTGAATCCGGATGACGAACGCTACACCCATCTGATCGGCAAGAACGTGGTTCTGCCGCTGGTCGGCCGTCTGATCCCGATCGTCGCCGACGAATATTCCGACCCGGAGAAGGGTTCTGGCGCGGTGAAGATCACGCCGGCGCATGACTTCAACGACTTCGAAGTCGGCAACCGCCACGGCCTTGCACGCATCAGCATCCTCGATATCGAAGGCAAGCTCGCACTCGCCGACAACGAGGACTATCTGCGCGGACTGCCTGTCGCAGCGTCAGAGCTGGTCGAAGAATTGCACGGCATGGAGCGCTTCAAGGCGCGCAAGACCATCGTGCAGCGGCTGGAAGATTTCGGCTTCCTGGAGAAGATCGAGCCCAACACGCATATGGTGCCGCATGGCGATCGCTCCGGCGTCGTCATCGAGCCCTATCTGACCGACCAGTGGTATGTCGACGCCAAGACCATGGCGCAGCCGGCGATCGCCGCTGTGCGCACCGGCGCGACCGAGTTCGTGCCGAAGAACTGGGAAAAGACCTATTACGAGTGGATGGAGAACATCCAGCCATGGTGCATCTCGCGCCAGCTCTGGTGGGGCCATCAGATCCCGGCCTGGTATGGCCCGGATGGCAAAGTGTTCGTCGCCGAGACCGAGGAAGAAGCGGTCGGCAACGCGCTCGGCTATTATGTCGAGCAGGAGGTAATCACGGAAGAGCAGGGCCACGATATGGCGCTCGATCCGGCGAAGCGCGAGGGCTTCATCACGCGCGATGAAGACGTGCTCGACACCTGGTTCTCGTCGGCGCTGTGGCCGTTCTCGACGCTGGGCTGGCCGCAGAGCTCGGTCGATGTGGATCGCTACTATCCCACCAATGTGCTGGTCACCGGCTTCGACATCATCTTCTTCTGGGTCGCCCGGATGATGATGATGGGCATGCACTTCAAGAAGGACGTGCCGTTCCCGACCGTCTACATCCACGCCCTCGTCCGCGACGAGAAGGGCGCCAAGATGTCGAAGTCGAAGGGCAACGTCATCGATCCCCTGAACCTGATCGACCAGTACGGCGCCGACGCGCTACGCTTTACGCTGGCTGCGATGGCCGCACAGGGCCGCGACATCAAGCTCGCGACCCAGCGCGTCGAGGGCTATCGCAATTTCGCGACCAAGCTCTGGAATGCCTGCCGCTTCGCCGAGATGAACGAGTGCGTGCTGCCGGCGGCTTTCGATCCGACCAAGGCCAAGGAAGTGCTCAACCGCTGGATCGCGCATGAGACCGTGAAGGCGACGCGCGAAGTCACCGAGGCCATCGAAGCCTATCGCTTCAACGATGCCGCGGGCGCGGCCTATCGCTTCGTCTGGAACGTGTATTGCGACTGGTATCTCGAACTCGCCAAGCCCTTCATGATGGGCGAGGACGGTCCGGCCAAGACCGAAACCCGCGCAATGGTCGCCTGGGCGCGTGACGAGATCCTGAAGCTGCTGCATCCGTTCATGCCGTTCATCACGGAAGAACTCTGGGCCGTGACGGCGCCGCGCGACGGTCTGCTGGCGCTGGCGCCATGGTCGCGCAAGGCGAGCGGCCTGACGCGCGAGCAGGAAGCGCTGATCATCGCGACTGCCGCGAGCGATCCGATCGTCGCACCGATCCTGATGGGCGATCCCGAACCAGTCGCCGACTTCAAGGATGACGCCGCCGAAGCCGAAATCGGCTGGGTCATCGATCTGGTGACGGAGGTTCGTTCGGTGCGTGCCGAAATGAACATCGTGCCGGCCACATTGACGCCACTGGTGCTGGCCGGCGCTTCTGTGGAAACTCAAGCCCGTGCCCAGCGCTGGAGCGATGTCGTCAAGCGCCTCGCTCGTCTCGGCGACATATCCTTCGCCGATGTCGCCCCGCAGGGTGCCGTGCAGCTTCTGATCCGCGGTGAAGTCGCAGCGCTGCCGTTGAAGGGCGTCATTGATTTCGGCGCCGAGAAGACGCGTCTCGACAAGGAGCTCGTGAAAGCCGAAGCCGACATCAAGCGCGCCGACGCCAAACTCTCCAACGAGAAATTTGTCGCCAACGCCGCGGAAGAGATCGTCGAGGAAGAACGCGAAAAGCGCGAGGCAGCCGAGGCCCGCAAGGCCAAGACGCTGGAAGCGCTGGAGCGGCTCAAGAACGCGGTGTGATGCGCCGCAATTCCGCGACTGCCACAAGTCTCAATGTTCGTCATGGCCGGGCTTGTCCCGGCCATCCACGTCTTCCGTGCTAGTAGTAGTGGCCAAGGCGTGGATACCCGGGACAAGCCCGGGCATGACGGCGCTATAATTACCTCGCAAACGGCTTGCTGAGATAACGCGAGCCTCTCACCCCGTATCGCCACGGCAATTCCACGGCCTTGGTGATGCCGATGCGGATGCCTGCGACAATGTCCGGCACTTCTGTCCTTGCGTGAATCGCAATCGGCGGCTTGTCCAAAGCCAGCCCGTTATGCGCGATGCTGATGCCGAGCGCCTGGCACACCTTGCCAGGCCCGGAGCACAGCATACGCTCATCCTGTAGCCCGCGTCGCAGCTGCATCTCGCCAATCCCGAAGGTCGGCTGCAGGGCCCGGATCAGCACCGCGCTGGCCGAACCCTCGGCCTCGCAGACGAAATTCACGCACCAGTGGATGCCGTAGGAGCGGTAGACATAGGCAAAGCCGGGCGGCCCGAACATGATCTGGTTGCGCGGCGTCTGCCCGTTGAAGGAATGGGCCGCGGGCTCGGTGTGATGATAGGCCTCGACCTCGACGATCTCGCCGCCGACGCCGTCCACCAGCAGCGTCGCACCGATCAGTTCGGGAGCCACATCGTGCACGCTCCGCGCGAAAAAGCTGCGTTTGAGTGCCTTGCCGAGCTTTTGAGGGATTTGGTGAGGTTTTGGAGCCATTCTGCCTGCTATGTTACGATGCAGGGCCTGGCAAGGCGAGGGCGGGTTGCAGGACAGGGCCCGGCGGATTACCTAAGGCTTCACTCAGAACGGACAGTTCATGGTCGTCGTCCTCGATACCGTATCCACCACGCAGCTCCGCCCACGTCACCCTGAAAAAGTGAATCGGCCGGATTCGTTCTCGCCGCCGAAGCCGGACTGGATCCGTGTCCGCGCGCCAACCAGCCGTGGCTATGGCGACACCCGCAAGATCGTCAAGGAAAACGGCCTTGTTACCGTGTGCGAGGAAGCCGGCTGCCCGAATATCGGCGAGTGCTGGCAGAAGAAGCACGCCACCTTCATGATCATGGGTGACACCTGCACCCGCGCCTGTGCGTTCTGCAACGTGAAAACGGGGATGCCCAACGCTCTCGACGGCATGGAGCCCGAGCATGTCGCCGAAGCCGTCCGCAAGCTCGGCCTGCATCACGTGGTCATCACCTCGGTGGACCGCGACGATCTCGCCGATGGCGGCGCCGAGCATTTTGCGCAGACGATTCGTGCGATCCGCGTGGCATGTCCCACGACCACCATCGAAATCCTGACGCCTGACTTCCTGCGCAAGCCGGGCGCCCTCGAAGTCGTCGTCGCGGCGAAGCCCGACGTATTCAATCACAATCTCGAAACCGTGCCGTCGCGCTATCTGACGGTGCGGCCGGGCGCGCGTTATTTCCATTCGCTGCGCCTGCTGCAGAAGGTCAAGGAACTCGACCCGACCATCTTCACCAAGTCCGGCATCATGGTTGGCCTCGGCGAGGAGCGCCACGAGGTGCTGCAGGTGATGGACGACATGCGTTCCGCCGATATCGACTTCCTCACGATCGGCCAGTATCTGCAGCCGACGCGCAAGCATCACGTGGTGTCGCGCTATGTCACGCCGGATGAATTCGCAGGCTATGAGAAGGTCGCCTACACCAAGGGCTTCCTGATGGTGTCGGCGAGCCCGCTAACGCGCTCGTCGCATCATGCCGGCGAGGATTTCGCCAAGCTGCAGGCTGCGCGCGCCGCCCTCGCGCGCTGAGAACGCGACAATGCCGAGATTTGCCAACAAGCGCCGCGTGCGCCACAGCGCCTCCCAGATGTTCGATCTGGTTGCCGATGTCGAGCGCTATCCGGAATTCGTGCCGTTGTGCAAGTCGTTGAAGATTCGCCAGCGCACGCCGCAGGAGAATGGCACCGAGGTCATCGTTGCCGACATGACCGTGTCGTTCAAGCTGGTGCAGGAATCCTTCACCAGCCGCGTGACGCTGGATCGGCCGAACCTGAAGATCATGGTCGAATATCTGCGCGGTCCGTTCAGCAATCTCGAAAACCGCTGGACCTTCGAGCCGAAGGCTGAAGATCAGGAATGCGACGTCGGCTTCTTCATTGCCTATGAGTTCAAGAGCCGCATGTTGGCGATGCTGATGGGAACGATGTTCGACGCGGCATTCCAGCGCTTTGCGGTAGCCTTCGAAAAGCGCGCGGATGAAGTCTATCGTGTGCCGCGCGTATCGAGCGTTCCGTCTACTTCTTAGTCGTCGGCTTCTTCAGCGGCGCGGTCGGCCTGCGTCGTTTGACGGCGGTCCGCCGCGGCGACCGTGCCACGCGCGGGCGCGCCAGGCTCGCAGCTTCGCGCTTCTTGGCCGGCGGCTGTGGTCCGCGTGCCAGTTCCATCAGCATCCGCAGAGCTTCAAGCACGGAGCGCTGACGCACCGCGCTGCGGCCGATGGCTCCGAAACGGCATTCCTTGTTGACGATGCGGCCGTCACGCGACGCCACAGCAAAATGCACGAGGCCGACCGGCTTGCCCGGCGTTGCGCCTCCGGGGCCTGCGATCCCGGTGATCGAGACCGCGAGATCGACATCCGCTTCTTCGAGCGCACCGACCGCCATCTGGATCGCGGTCTCCTTGCTGACCGCACCAAAGCTGTCGAGCGTCGCCGTCTTGACGCCGAGCATCGCGTGTTTGGCCGCATTGGAATAGGTGACGAAGCCGCGATCGATCACGTCGGACGAGCCGGGAATTTCGGTCAGCGCGCCAGCGACGAGGCCGCCGGTGCAGGACTCAGCGGTCGCGATCGTCAGCTTGCGGCTGCGGCAGAGATCGAGCAGCGCGCGGGAGAGGGCTCGTGCGTCGCTCGCTGCCATGTCAGTCCATCCAGGGAAGGCGAATGGTAGCAGCCGCAGTCGCGGCGATACCTTCTTCACGGCCGGTGAAGCCGAGACGTTCGCTGGTGGTCGCCTTCACCGCGACGCGTGACAATGCCACACCGGAGATCTCGCTGATCTTCGCGCGCATCGCATCACGCAGCGGACCGATTTTGGGTCGCTCGCAGATCAACGTCACTTCAAGATTGGCTATACGGCCGCCACGCGCGGTCACGCGCTCCACGGCGTATTTCAGGAACTTGTCCGACGCGGCGCCCTTCCATTTGTCATCACTCGGCGGGAAGTGCGAACCGATATCGCCATCGGCCAGCGCGCCCAGGATCGCATCGACCAGCGCATGTAGACCGACGTCGCCATCCGAGTGAGCAAGGAAGCCGCGCGTATGCGGTACGCGCACGCCGCAGATCATCAGGTGATCGCCATCGCCGAAGGCGTGGACATCATAGCCCGTGCCCATGCGGATATCGCCGAGCGAGGCGGCGAGACGCGCTTCTTCGCGAATGAAATCTTCGGGAGTCGTGAGCTTCATATTTGCAAGATCGCCTTCAAAGGTTGCCACGGTCAATCCCGCCCATTCGGCGAGCGCGGCATCGTCGGTGAAATCATCGCGGCCTTCCTTTGCAGCACGACGATGCGCTTCAAGGATGACATCAAAACGAAATGCCTGTGGCGTTTGCGCGCTGCGCAAGCGTGCACGGTCCGGCGTCGCTTCCACGTGTCCGGCCTCGTTGACCTGTTTGATCGTATCCGTGACGGCAACGCCCGGCACGGCAGCGCCAGTGATCTGTGCCGCGGCAATCGCGCGCTCGATCAAAGCAGGGGTTACGAACGGGCGGGCTGCATCGTGAATCAGCACGATGTCCGGCGCGTGATCTGCCAGTGCTTCGAGTCCAGCATGCACCGACGCCTGACGCGTCGCGCCGCCATTGGCAGGAACATGATACCGCAATTCACTGACCGCCTCGTTGAAGACAGCAATGTCGTCGGGATTTGTAATCGGCTGGACCGCAAAGACCTGGGGATGGTTGCAGAACGGCTCCATGGCCCGCGAGATAACGCTGCGGCCTCCGATCATGCGATATTGCTTCGGTCCACCGGCGCCAGCGCGGAGGCCGCGGCCGGCGGCAACGATAATGGCGGCTGTCTTCAAACCGGCAGGATTAGGTGATTTTGTCATCAGGGTCAGGTGATTAAGGGGTAAGCGGTGATCGCACAGCCCTTAGCACGGCCGCACGCAAAAACAGTATGATTACATTCTCGTGGCTGCATAAGAGTGCATTGCTGCACTGCACTTGCAAAATGAGCGCATCTGTCTAATGTGTAGGCATGACGGTTGACTGCACAACAAATGTGCGCATTATGCGCCCTATGCCCGCAATGCAGCGGACGAGAGAACGACGAGCAGGTCTGTGACCACCCCGGACTCAGTATACAGCAAGCCGTTACAAATCGGTGGCATCGAGATCGCCAACCGGGTCGTTTTGGCGCCGATGTCGGGTATCACCGATGCGCCATTCCGGCGGCTCACCGCCGAACTCGGAGCCGGCCTCGTCGTGTCAGAAATGACCGCCAGCGACGATCTCGTCAATGGTCGTCCCATGTCGGTATTGCGCTGCGAAGCGACAGGGATTGGCCCGCATGTGGTCCAACTGGCCGGCTGTGAGACCCACTGGATGGCGGAGGGGGCCCGAGTGGCCGAAGCCGCCGGCGCCGACATCATCGATATCAATATGGGCTGCCCGGCGCGGCATGTGACTGGTGGTCAGTCCGGCTCCGCGCTGATGCGCGACCTCGATCATGCGTTGAAGCTGATCGAGGCGACCATCGCTGCCGTGAAAGTGCCTGTAACTCTCAAGATGCGTCTGGGCTGGGACGATCGCATGCTGAACGCGCCTGAGCTTGCGCAGCGCGCAGAACAGGCGGGCGTGCAGCTCATCACCGTCCACGGCCGCACGCGATGCCAGTTCTACAAGGGCGAAGCAGACTGGAGCGCCGTGCGCCCGGTGAAGGACGCGGTGAGCATCCCAGTGATCGTCAATGGTGACATCACCTCCTACGACAAGGCGGTGAGCGCGCTGAAGATGTCTGGAGCCGATGCCGTGATGATGGGGCGGGGCGCGCAGGGTATGCCGTGGCTGCCCGGCCAGATCGGCCGACGTCTTGAAACCGGCATCGCGGAAGCCGTGCCGTCGCTGCAGCAGCAGCTCGCTTATATCTGCGCCCTCTACGACGATGTTATCAGTCACTACGGCCTGCGCATCGGCTTGCGCCACGCGCGCAAACATCTCGGCTGGGCGCTCGATGCGGCCGCGGCTACGAGCTGCGCGCCGACCGAGACCCTGAAGACCTGGCGACAGAAGATCCTTACATCCGAAGATTCCTCCGGTGTGCAGCGGTCTCTGAATGACGCTTTCGATGATTTCGCATGGAGTGCTGCCGCATGAACGCCGCAGAGCACCGTCGCCCTGTCCCGACCGACAGTGAGGCCATTCTCAACGCGCTACCTAATCCGGTGATCCTGATTGCGCCCGATGGCAAGATTGTCGACGCCAACATGGCTGCGGAATCCTTTTTCGAGATTTCTACGCAGTTCCTGCGCAGGCAGTCTCTGAAAGAACTGGTGCCATTCGGCAGTCCGCTGCTGGCGCTGATCGATCAGGTTCGCGCCGCCGGTTCGCCGGTTAACGAATACAAGGTCGATCTCGGCACGCCGCGCATCGGCGGCGACCGCCAGGTCGATCTGCATGTCGCGCCGCTCACCGAGCGTCCGGGCCATATTGTGGTGATGCTCCAGGAGCGCACCATCGCCGACAAGATGGATCGACAGCTCACCCATCGTAGCGCGGCCCGATCCGTGATCGCGCTGGCGGCCATGCTGGCGCATGAAATCAAGAACCCGCTGTCGGGCATTCGCGGAGCCGCTCAGCTACTTGAGCAGTCGGCATCGTCGGAAGACCGCATGCTGACACGCCTGATCATGGACGAAGCCGATCGCATCGTGACGCTGGTCGATCGCATGGAAGTGTTCGGCGACGACCGCCCGGTGGCGCGTGGCCCGGTCAACATTCACTCCGTCCTCGATCACGTGAAGCGCCTCGCGCAGTCCGGCTTCGCCCGCAACATCCGCTTCATCGAGGATTACGACCCGTCGCTGCCGCCGGTGCTGGCCAATCAGGACCAGCTGATCCAGGTGTTCCTGAATCTGGTGAAGAACGCCGCGGAGGCCATCGTCGATCTCGGCTCCGATGGCGAGATCCAGCTCACCACCGCGTTCCGGCCGGGCGTCCGCCTGTCAGTGCCGGGCAAGAAATCGCGCGTCTCGCTGCCGCTGGAGTTCTGCGTCAAGGACAACGGCCCTGGCGTTCCCGAAGATCTTCTGCCCAACCTGTTCGATCCCTTCGTCACCACCAAGCCCACCGGAAGCGGCCTGGGTCTTGCATTGGTTGCGAAGATTGTCGGCGATCACGGTGGGATCATCGAATGTGAATCTCAGCCACGAAAGACGACTTTTCGCGTGCTGTTGCCGATGTTCAACCCCGCCAAGAAATTGGACGACAAGACCCTTGATCCGAGCAGCGCCGATGCCCCCGCGGCACCGACGCACACCTCACAGACGTAAGACGAGGACTAACGATGGCTGCAGGTAGCATTCTGGTTGCGGACGATGATACGGCGATCCGCACCGTCCTCAATCAGGCGCTATCGCGCGCCGGATATGAGGTTCGCCTGACCGGGAACGCAGCCACGTTGTGGCGCTGGGTCAGTCAGGGCGAGGGCGACCTTGTGATCACCGACGTGGTGATGCCTGACGAGAACGCGTTCGATCTGCTGCCGCGTATCAAGAAGATGCGGCCCAATCTGCCGGTTATCGTGATGAGCGCGCAGAACACCTTCATGACCGCGATCCGCGCCTCCGAGCGCGGTGCCTATGAATATCTGCCGAAGCCGTTCGATCTGAAGGAATTGATCGCCATCGTCGGTCGCGCGCTGTCCGAGCCGAAGGAGCGTGTCGCAAGCCACGCCGATGACGGCGAGTTCGACTCGATCCCACTGGTCGGCCGTTCGCCGGCGATGCAGGAAATCTACCGCGTCCTCGCCCGCCTGATGCAGACCGATCTGACGGTGATGATCTCCGGCGAGTCCGGCACCGGCAAGGAACTGGTGGCCCGCGCGCTGCACGACTACGGCAAGCGCCGCAATGGCCCGTTCGTGGCGGTCAACATGGCGGCGATCCCGCGCGATCTTATCGAATCCGAATTGTTCGGCCACGAGCGCGGCGCCTTCACCGGCGCCAATGCCCGCGCCACCGGCCGCTTCGAGCAGGCTGAAGGCGGCACACTGTTTTTGGACGAAATCGGCGACATGCCGATGGAAGCCCAGACCCGTTTGCTGCGCGTGTTGCAGCAGGGCGAATACACGACCGTTGGCGGCCGCACGCCGATCAAGACCGACGTGCGGATCGTCGCCGCCTCCAACAAGGATCTGCGTATCCTGATCCAGCAGGGCCTATTCCGCGAGGATCTGTTCTTCCGCCTCAACGTCGTGCCGCTGCGCCTGCCGCCGCTGCGCGAGCGCATCGAGGATCTGCCCGATCTGATCCGCCACTTCTTTGCACTCGCGGAGAAGGACGGCCTGCCGCCGAAGAAGCTCGACGCCTTGGCGCTCGAGCGCATGAAGCAGCATCGCTGGCCGGGCAACGTTCGCGAACTGGAAAACCTCGCGCGCCGTCTGGCAGCACTCTATCCGCAGGATGTCATTACCGGCTCAGTGATCGACGGCGAACTGGCGCCGCCCGCTGTGGCCTCGGGTGGTAGCGCGCCGACCGGCGTGGATAATCTCGGTGGCGCCGTCGAGGTCTATCTGTCCTCGCACTTCTCCGGCTTCCCGAACGGCGTGCCACCGCCGGGTCTCTATCACCGCATTCTCCGCGAGATCGAGGTGCCGCTGCTGACCGCAGCACTGGCCGCGACCCGAGGTAACCAGATTCGCGCTGCGGATCTGCTCGGCCTCAACCGCAACACGCTACGGAAGAAAATTCGCGATCTCGACATTCAGGTCTATCGAACCGGCGGCTGATCTCGGTAGCGGGATCGAGCAATTCCAGGGTTTGAGACGCAAAAACACACGAAACGCAGGGTATGCGTTTTCGTTGGCTAGTCTGCGCCGTGGATTTGTCGTAATTGGGCAACATTGTTGTATGATTGCATCAGTGCGGTCCGGGCTGTCTCCGGCAGCCGCACGGCGTCCACGCTCACCACATTGTCGGAATGACCAGCGCAGACACGTCGGCTACAGCCTATGAACCGTCGATGGCGGAGCCGCGCAGGTGGACCCTGCGGCGGCTGTTCGTGCCATTGGCCGTCGGCTTGGCACTCCTGTCGTCATGCCTAACCTTCCTCGTCCTGAACGGCCTCACGCCGATCGCGCCGACCCATCAGGTCGTCGTCACCTTCCTGCTGATCAATGCCGCCAGCGTCCTCCTGCTGGTCCTGATCATCGCGCGGGAGATCTGGAAGGTCGTCCAGGCGCGTCGCAGGGGCAGGGCGGCGGCCCGGCTGCATGTCCAGATCGTCAGCCTGTTCTCGGTGATCGCCGTGCTGCCGGCGGTGCTCGTCTCGATCGTCGCCAATGTGACCCTCGACCGCGGCCTCGACCGGCTGTTCTCCGGCCCAACCAAGGCGGTCATCAACAATTCGCTCGTGATTGCCAGCGCCTATCTGCACGAGCACGGCCAGTTGATTGGCGGCGATATCCTCGGCATGGCCGACGATCTCGCGCGCATCCAGCCGCTCTTCTATCAGGACCGCGGCACGTTCCGTTCGTTGATGCTGGCAAATGCAACCGCGCGCAATCTGCCGGGCGCCATGTTGATCGACAAGGATCGCAACGTCATCGAACCCGACCAGCCCGGCATCAAACAGGAATTCTCACCGCCGCCGGCAGACTTCCTCGTCAATGTCAGCGCGTCCGAGCCGGCCATCGCCGTGATCCCCGAGGGAAATTACGTCGCCGCCGTGATCCGGTTGCGGGCGTTCGACAACATGTTCCTCTATGTCGCCCGCAAGCTCGATCCGCGCGTGGTCGCGCAGATGAACCAGAGCCAGGCCGGCGCGGCCGAATATGCAGAACTGGAATCGCGCAGGCTCGGTATTCAGGTCGCCTTCGCGCTGATGTTCACCGTGATCGCACTGACGGTGCTGATGTCCGCCGTGCTGATCGGCCTGAATTTCGCCAACTGGCTGGTAGCGCCGATCCGCCGCCTGATGGGCGCAGCGAACATGGTCTCGACCGGTGATCTTCATGTTCAGGTGCCGGTGATCCAGTCGGAGGGCGATCTCGCCCATCTCGGCGAGACCTTCAACAAGATGACGCAGGAGCTGCGCACCCAGCGTGACGAACTGGTCAGCGCCAGCGACGTCATCGACAGCCGCCGCCGTTTCATCGAGGCCGTGTTGTCATCGGCCAGCGCCGGCATCATCGGCGTCGATGGCTCGAACATGATCGGCATTCTCAACCGCTCGGCCGAGAAGCTGGTCGGACATTCGGAGTCCGAGACGCTTGGCCACCCGCTGCACGAGATCATTCCCGAGCTCGATGAATTGATGCAGACCGCACGCGAGGGATCGCAGCGGCTGGTGCAGGGGCAGGTGACGATCACCCGCGACGGGCAAGAGCGAAATCTGTCGGTGCGCGTCAGCGCCGAACAGACCAGCCAGTCGCGCGACAGCTACATCATCACCCTCGACGACATCACCGAACTCGTCTCGGCACAGCGCACCTCGGCCTGGGCCGACGTGGCGCGCCGCATCGCGCATGAGATCAAAAATCCGCTGACACCGATCCAGCTCTCCGCCGAGCGCATCAAGCGCAAGTTCGGCAAGGTGATCGTCGACGACAAGGCGATCTTCGAACAATGCACCGACACCATCGTCCGGCAGGTCGACGATATCCGGCGCATGGTCGACGAATTTTCGCGCTTTGCGCGCATGCCCAAGCCCGTGATCGAGGGTGAGGATGTCGCCGACACTGTGCGTCAGGCCGTATTCCTGATGCGGGTCGGTCACCCCGACCTCGACATCTCCGCCGAGATCAAGGAAGAGCCGATGCGCGCGCGGTTCGACCGCCGACTGATCTCGCAGGCGCTCACCAATATCATCAAGAATGCGACAGAGGCGATCGAGGCCGTGCCGCCAGAAGAACTCGGCAAAGGTCGTATTGATGTCACAGCGTCGCGCGAGAACGACATGATCTTGATCGACGTGATCGACAACGGCATCGGTCTGCCGACCGTCAACAGGTCGCGTTTGCTCGAACCCTATGTAACGACTCGCGAGAAGGGCACTGGCCTCGGCCTCGCGATCGTCGGCAAGGTGCTCGAGGATCATGGTGGAGGCATCGAACTTGGCGACGCATCAAGCGTTCGTCCAGGACAGCGCGGTGCCTGGATGCGACTGCGGTTTTCTATCTCCGGTCAGAAGGCTGACGCGGATAAGAGTGAACCGGAAGCCCCGCCTGATGACGAACCGAAGATCAAAACTGCTACCGGCAACTGACAAGAATAAACGTGACCAGGATATTTTGACCCATGGCAAATGACATTCTGATCGTCGACGATGAAGCCGATATTCGCGATCTTGTTGCGGGCATTCTGGACGATGAGGGCTTCACCACCCGCACCGCACGAGACAGCGATTCCGCGCTCGCGGAAATCGCCAATCGCCGCCCCAACATGGTGTTTCTCGACATCTGGCTGCAGGGCAGCAAGCTCGACGGCCTGCAACTGCTCGAGCAGGTCAAACGCGACAATCCCGAATTGCCTGTGGTGATGATCTCAGGCCACGGCAATATCGAAACCGCCGTCGCGGCGATCAAGCGCGGCGCCTACGACTTCATCGAAAAGCCGTTCAAGGCTGACCGGCTGATCCTTGTCGCGACGCGCGCGCTCGAAACCTCGCGCCTGAAACGCGAAGTCAAGGAACTGAAGCAACTCGCACCGGTCGCCAATTCGCTGACGGGACGCTCGGCCGCCATGAACCAGCTGCGCCAGACCATCGATCGCGCCGCGAAGGCCAATAGCCGCATTCTGATCGTCGGCCCGTCGGGCGCCGGCAAGGAGCTCGCCGCGCGCACGCTGCACACGGCCTCTGCCCGCTCCACGGGGCCGTTCGTCGTCATCAACGCTGCGGCGATTACGCCGGAGCGCATGGAAGTCGAACTGTTCGGCATCGAACAGTCCAATGGCGAACAGGCGCGCAAGGCTGGCGCTCTGGAAGAAGCCCATGGCGGCACGCTGTTCATCGACGAGATCGGCGATCTGCCGCGCGAGACCCAGAACAAGATCCTGCGCGTGCTGGTCGATCAGACTTTCATGCGGGCAGGGGGAACCACCAAGGTCAATGTCGACGTCCGCATCATTTCGTCGACCGCGCGCAATCTCGAAGAGGAAATCGCCGAAGGTCGTTTCCGTGAGGATCTTTATCATCGCCTCTCGGTGGTGCCGATCCGCGTGCCGCCGCTGTCTGAGCATCGCGAGGATATTCCGGAGCTCATCGAATATTTCATGGAGCAGATCTCCATCGCGACGGGCCTGCCGAAGCGGCAGATCGGCGAGGACGCCATGGCTGTCCTGCAATCCCATGTCTGGCCGGGCAATATCCGCCAGCTTCGCAACAACGTCGAACGCGTCATGATCCTGGCCGGCGGCGGGCCGGAAGTGATCATCACCGCCGACATGCTGCCGCAGGACGTCGGCTCAATGGTGCCGTCGATGCCGACCAGTAACAATGGCGAGCACATTATGGGCCTGCCGCTGCGCGAAGCCCGTGAAGTGTTCGAACGCGATTATCTGATTGCACAGATCAGCCGTTTTTCGGGTAATATCTCGCGCACCGCTGAATTCGTCGGCATGGAGCGCTCCGCCTTGCACCGCAAGCTCAAGGCACTCGGCGTCGGCTAAATCACCCACCTCAAGTTTCAACCCAAGCCTCGGAACGAACATGTCGCGCATCGCCTATGTGAATGGTCAATACGTCAACCTGCGCGATGCCGCCGTGAACGTCGAGGACCGCGGCTATCAGTTCGCCGATGGCATTTACGAGGTCTGCGAGATCATCGGCGGCAAGATGGTCGACTTTCCCCGCCATATTGCGCGCATGCAGCGCTCGTTGCGGGAGCTGCGCATCGCCGAGGCCATGCCGCTGACATCGCTCAAGGTGGTGATGCAGGAAGTCATTCGTCGCAACCGCATCAATTACGGCATCGTCTATCTGCAGATCAGCCGTGGCGTCGCCCATCGCGATCACGGATTTCCGTCGCCGGACGTGAAACCCAGCGTGGTCGTGACGGCGAAATCGCTCAACTTCGCCAAGAACCAGGCGACTGCTGCCAAGGGCGTGAAGGTCATCACCACGGCGGAGAATCGCTGGCCGCGCGTCGACATCAAGACCGTCGGCCTGCTGCCCAATGTGCTGGCGCGACAGGAAGCCCGCGACAAGGGCGCCTATGAAGCCTGGTATGTCGACGCCGACGGTTTCGTCACGGAGGGCGCGTCGTGCAACGCCTGGATCGTCACCAAGGACGGCAAGGTGGTGACGCGCACGGCCGCGTCAGGCATTCTCGCAGGCATCACCCGGGCCGTACTGATCGAGGTTCTGGCTTCGATGCAGCTCAAGCTGGAAGAGCGGAACTTCACACCGGCAGAGGCTTATGACGCCGCGGAAGCCTTCGTCTCGTCGGCGAGTCAGATCGTGATGCCGGTCATCAATATCGACGGCAAACCGATCGGTGACGGCAAGCCTGGTGGTATCGCGACGCGCCTGAGGCAGGAATTCCATAAATTCGCAGCGATTTCATAAAATTTGCCGGGCTTTTAGGCACCAATTCCGCGTTCCGGCTTGCCTAAAAAGCGCGCCTGCCGTCTAATCACGTCGTCGCGCTCCCGGAGGGGGATCTCAGGGGAAAGTGCGGCAGCTTGGTAAGGCCCCGGAGAGGGCTGCGCCGGGTTCAAAAAAAGCAACAAAACAGACTGCGGGATTAAAAAAAATGGCGGCAGACCGCGCACAGAATCTACAGGACACCTTCCTCAACCACGTACGCAAGACCAAGACTCCGCTCACGATCTTTCTGGTGAACGGCGTCAAATTGCAGGGCATTGTCACCTGGTTCGATAATTTCTGTCTTCTGCTCCGGCGCGACGGACACTCGCAGCTGGTGTATAAGCATGCGATCTCGACCATCATGCCGGGCGCACCGATTCAGCTTTTTGAGGGTGGCGAGGATCCGGCTTGAGCGAACTCCTGAGAGACGCTTGATTGGAATTTCGTAGCTTCGAAGGCAATGCTGCTGACCGGCCCTCGGCCAGCAGCGAATCGACCGGCCGCGTTCTCGTGGTCGGTCCTTACCTGCGCGAACGGCGGGGCGACGCCGACGCGCAAGCCTATTCTCATGTCCGCGATACGGAAGCCCGGCTCGAAGAGGCGGTCGGTCTCGCACGCGCCATTGACCTCACCGTGGTCGAGGCCGTTGCCGCGCCGCTGAGCCAGATCCGCCCGGCCACCTATCTCGGCAAGGGCAAGGTCGAGGAGATCGCCGGCCTGATCGCGGCGAACGAGATAGGCATCGTGGTGATGGACTGCGCGCTGTCGCCGATCCAGCAGCGCAATCTCGAAAAGGAACTGAAGGCCAAGGTGCTCGACCGTACCGGCCTCATCCTCGAAATCTTCGGCCGCCGTGCCAAGACCAAGGAAGGCACGCTGCAGGTCGAGCTCGCGCATCTCAACTATCAGCGCAGCCGTCTCGTCCGCTCATGGACCCATCTGGAGCGCCAGCGCGGCGGCTTTGGCTTCATGGGCGGCCCCGGCGAAACCCAGATCGAGGCGGATCGCCGCATGATCGGCGACCGCATCGCGCGGCTCGAAGCCGATCTGAAGAAGGTCCAGGCGACGCGGCGCCTGCATCGCGCCGGCCGCCAGCGCGTGCCGTATCGCGTTGTTGCGCTGGTCGGTTACACCAATGCCGGCAAGTCGACGCTGTTCAACCGGCTGACGCGCGCCGACGTGCAGGCCGAGGACATGTTGTTCGCGACCCTCGATCCGACGCTGCGCGCGCTGACGCTGCCGCATGGCGGCAAGGCCATGCTGTCGGACACGGTGGGCTTCATCTCCAACCTGCCGACCCAGCTCGTAGCCGCGTTTCGCGCGACGCTGGAAGAGGTACTGGAAGCCGACATCATTCTCCATGTCCGCGACATCTCGCATGAGGATGCGGAAGCGCAGCAAAGCGACGTCGACAACGTGCTGCGCAAGCTCGGCATCGATACGGATGCAACAGCGCGCATTCTCGAAGTCTGGAACAAGATCGATCGTTTCCCTCCGGAGGAGCGCGAGAACCTCGCCAATATCGCGGCGCGGCGGCCGCTGGACAAGCCGTGCTTCATGGTCTCAGCCGAAACCGGCGAGGGCATCGACGATCTGCTCGCTGCCATCGAAACACGGCTCGCCGCCAGCCGCATCACGCTGGATCTGTCGATCGACGCTGCGGACGGTGCCGGCGTGAGCTGGCTGCATCGCAATGCGGAAGTACTGGTGAAAGAATTGCACGACGGCCATTTCGACATGGTGGTGCGTGTCGATGAGACCAAACGCGATATCGTCATGAGTCGGTTCAGTGCGGTGCTGCATCCGGTCGTGGATCTGAGTGCCTGACGAAACTCCGTTGTTGTTCAGGTTGCAGCTTTAAACGCCATGAACACTGCCATGCTGGCGATGACAGCGATGAGTGTCATCCGCAAAGCTCTCTGACTCATGCGATTCGCCAGCCATGATCCAAGACCGGTACCGATCCACAGCCCAATGATCAGACTTGCAATCGCGAGCCACGGCAGCTCTGTGCCCTGCTGCACATAGAGCAGGGCGGCCGGTAAAGTGACGGGTAGTGCTGTGACGGCAAGGCTAAGGGCCTGGGATTGATGCTGGGACACCTTCAGCAGGCCCGTCATCAAGGCGGTGATCGCAAGCCCGCCGCCGATCCCCAGAAATCCCGACGACCAGCCCGCGACCGCGCCGATGGCAACGAGCGCTGACCCGCGTAACGGCACCTCTTTCGCTTCGTCTGCAGTGCCTTCGAGCTCGGGACGTGACGGCCGACGGATGACGATCACTTCGAGAACCAGCAGATAGCCGACAAAAGTCCATTGCAGCGCGCGAGCAGAAACGGTTGTTGCGAGCAAGGCGCCAACGCACCCGCCCACTGCAAATCCGATGGCCAGCCAGGCAAGCCAGCGCGGCGGCACGTGATGGCCGCTGCGTTGATAGTTGCGGACGCCGGAAAGACTGGTGGGCACGACCTGCACGACGAGAGAAACGCCCTGGGCGACGTGCTGATCTTTGCCAAGCAGGAGCACCAGCAGCGGGACGAGGATTCCGCCACTGGTAATACCGAGCAAGCCGGACGCCATGCCGCCGACACCGCCCGCCAGAAGACCGCCGAGGACGTCAGTCAGTGTCATCGTCGATTGTTCCTTGGCGGTTGCGAGTCATTCAATCCGCGATTTCGTTACCCTTCGCCTCGTTCCACAGCGCATCCATCTGTCCGAGCGACGCCTCCTGTAGCGAGCTTCCCTTCGCCGCGAGCGCCCGTTCGATATAGCCGAAGCGCCGTTCGAATTTCGCATTGGTGCCGCGGAGCGCCAGCTCCGGATCTGCCTTCACGTGCCGCGCGAGATTGACCAGCGCGAACATCAGATCGCCGGTCTCGGCCGCCACTTCGGACTGATCGCCGCGATCGAGTGCGGCTTCGATCTCGTCGGCTTCCTCGCGGATTTTCGCCAGCACCGCGCGTGGGTCATTCCAGTCAAAGCCGACGCTGGAGGCTTTTGTCTGCAGCTCCATGGCCTGGCTCAACGCGGGTTGCCCGGCCTTGACGCTGGCAAGGAACGAGGAGGGCGGCGCGGCCTCAACGCCGCGCCGGGCGGCGCGTTCAGCCTTTTCCTCGGCCTTGATACGCCCCCACGTCCCCTTCACATCCGTCGGTGCGATCTTGCCATCCTTGCCGGGAAACACATGCGGATGCCGGCGGATCATCTTGCGGGTGATCGCCTCCACGACGTCGCCGAACGCGAATGCGTTCTGCTCTTCGGCCATCCGGGCGTGGAACACCACCTGCAGCAAGAGATCTCCGAGTTCGTCGCAGAGGTCGTGGAGATCGTGCCTGACGATGGCATCGGCGACCTCATAGGCCTCCTCGATCGTATAGGGCGCGATACTCGCGAAGTCCTGCTCCAGATCCCATGGGCAGCCGGTCACGGGCGTGCGCAACTGGGCCATGATCTCGATCAGGCCGGCGATATCGCGGGAAGGGGTCATGAGGCACCACGGTTCACAGCAGGAGCCTTTGCTATGCCGCAGGACGGCGGCGTGGCCCAGCGGAAATGCCCGGTTTTGCCTGTCTTTCACACAGCTCTGGGGAGTGCTATCTGCAGCCGATGAGCGACACTTTCCCAGATCAAACCGCGCTGGTGCTGTTCTCCGGCGGCCAGGATTCCGCAACCTGTCTGGCCTGGGCGCTGGCGCGCTTCAAGCGCGTCGAGATGCTCGGCTTCGCTTACGGCCAGCGCCACGCCATCGAACTCGACAGCCGCGACAAGCTGCTGGCGGGCGTGAAGGCCTTGAATGCTGATTGGGCCACGAAACTCGGTGACAGCCACACGCTGGACATCCCCACGCTGAGCGACATTTCCGACACCGCGCTGACGCGTGACGTCGCCATCGAGATGGGGGCCGACGGGCTGCCCAACACCTTCGTGCCCGGCCGCAATCTGGTGTTCCTGACATTCGCCGCAGCGCTGGCCTATCGACGCGGCATCACCCACATCATCGGCGGCATGTGCGAGACGGATTACTCCGGCTATCCCGATTGTCGCGACGACACCATCAAGGCGCTGCAGCAGGCGCTCAATCTCGGCATGGCCAAGAATTTCACGCTGCACACGCCGCTGATGTGGCGCGACAAGGCGGCGACCTGGGCGCTGGCGCATGAGCTTGGCGGGCAGGGCCTCGTCGACCTGATCCGCGAACACTCGCACACCTGCTATCTCGGTGAGCGCGGCGCGTTACACGACTGGGGCTATGGCTGCGGCAAGTGCCCGGCCTGCGAACTACGCGCCAAAGGCTGGCGCGCGTTCGCAGCCACGGCTGTCTAGACGGACAGCGACTCGCGGACCTTGGCCGCTTCGGCAGCACTGAGGCCCGTCAGCGGCGGACGCACCCGCAGCCAATTGTCATTGTTGTCGCGCTTCGCCAGCAGCACCTTGAGCGAGGGAAGCTGCGCATAGCTGGACACCGCATTGCGCGCCGCGACGATACGCTCCTGCGCAGTAGCAACCTCGGCCGCCTTGGCCGGATCCTTGTAGCCATTGAACACCGTGGCGAGCTCGCGGCTCACGAGGTTGGAGGTCGCCGTGATGCAGCCGGCGCCGCCCATCGGCAGCAGCTTCAACATTAGGGGATCGGCGCCGACCAGTACCGAGAAACCCGGGAAGCGGTCGACGATAGCGCTCATGTTGGCGAACTCGCCCGCGGAATCCTTGATACCGACCACTATCTCCGGGAAGCGCTTGCGCAACCGATCGATGACGTCGAGCGAGATCGGCACCGCCGACATCTGCGGGATGTGATAGAGCACAACGCGCAGGCGCGGATCGGCGACGCGCTCGATCACAGCCGTATAGGCATCGACGATGCCATCATCGGACACGCCCTTGTAGTAGAACGGTGGCAGCATCACGACGGCACCGACGCCATTGGCGACAGCGTGCTTCGTGAGTTCGACCGTTTCCATGATCGACGCAACGCCGGTGCCCGGCAGCAGCTTCGACGGCGCGATCCCGGATTTCACCACGGCTTCCAGCAGTGCCATGCGCTCGCGCGATGACAGCGAATTGGCCTCGCCGGTGGTGCCGAGCATGGCGATGCCGGTGCAGCCGTCATCGAGCAGGCGCTGGCAGTGGGAGGTGAACAGGCCCTGATCCACCGACAGGTCGGCGTTGAAGGGGGTGGTCGCGGCGCAGTAGACGCCGGTCGGGAAGGGAGCTGTCATCGTTGTGCTCTTTCGGGTGCGTGTTGCAGGAGTTCTTCTAACGAAGCGCTTGTTTTTTACCTCTCCCCGCAAGCAGGGAGAGGTAAATACGTTACGGCATGATCTGGCCGCCATTCACCTCGATGACCTGACCGGTGATGTAGCTGCTCATGGTCTCGTCGGCGAGGAACTGATAGGCGCCGACGCAATCCTCCGGCGTGCCGATCCGGCCGAGCGGGATGCCCTGGCGGGCGCCTTCGAGCTGCTCCGCGGTCGAATAGCGCTGGTGGAACGGCGTCATGATCACGCCCGGTGCCACCGCATTGGCGCGCACGTTGAACGGAGCCAGCTCCTTCGCCAGCACACGCGTGATCGTCGAGACAAAACCCTTGGCCGAGCCATAGAGACCGGCGCCGCCGCTGCCGCCATTGCGGGCCGCAACCGACGTCGTGTTGATGATCGAGCCTGAACGCTGCGTCTCCATGATCTTCGCGGCCTTGCGGCAGGCGAAGAACACCGAGCCGATATTGAGGTCGATCACGTCGTCATACTGCTCGTCGGTGGCGTTCGCGATCGAGGTGCGGCCGAACATGGCACCGGCATTGTTGATCAGCACGTCGATGCGGCCGAGCTTGGCATGGGCTTCGTCGATCACGCGCGCAGCCTCAGTACGCTCCGACACGTCGCCGCGCACTAGGTCAGCCGTGCCACCACTCGCGCGGATATTGGCGACCACTTCCTCGGCGCCTTCCGGATTGCCGTTGTAGTGCACGATCAGCCTGGCACCGAGGGCGCCGAATTTCTTCGCCACGGCAGCGCCGATGCCGGAGCTTGCGCCGATGATCACGATAGCCTTGCCGTTCAGTCCGTTGGTCACGCCTGGTCCTTTCCGATTGAGCGAGCGTTCGACCACGATTTCAGCAACCTGACAAGTTGCCAGAATTTGTGCGACGCAGCACGATATTTGATCAGATCATGCGATTTAACCTTTATATATCAATGATATACAACCATTACAGTCCATCTGCGCGACATTGACATGTTGACAAGTTTGCCGCCGCCTCCCATGGTCGCCGAAATTTTTGGGCGAGGAAGTGTTTCCATGCGACGGCGCTCCCGGGCGATCGGACTGTCACACGAAACCTCCGCCGCCATCCCTGTGAGCCGCGGTTTGACTGATCATGAAGCCGATTGATCCCTCTGAATTGCCTGAAGCGCCGCGTCCGCGCGGTGCCGCTGGTTCGCTCGTCGACAAGGTCTATGGCGAACTCGCGCAGCGCATCGCCAATGGCGACTACGCGCCGGACCAGAAGCTACCCGGCGAGCACGAACTTTCCGATATGTTCGACGTCTCCCGCCCGGTGCTGCGCGAAGCGCTCGGCCGGTTGCGCGAAGACGGCCTGATCACGTCGCGACAGGGCGCAGGCAGTTTCGTCCAGATGCGTGCGCAGCCACAGCCACTCGGCTTCGCGCGGGTGGAGACCATCGCGGACATCCAGCGTTGCTTCGAATTCCGCATCACCATGGAAGCCGATGCCGCGCATTTTGCAGCGCTCCGACGCAGCGACGACAATCTCGGCAAGATGGAAGCCGCGCTCGGCCTGCTGCGCGAGGCGACCAAGAAGCGCAAGCATCGCGAAGACGCCGACTACGCCTTCCATCTCGCTGTCTCCGAGGCGACCAACAACCACTATTTCGCGACCTCGCTGAACGCCCTCAAGGACCATGTCGCTGTCGGCATGAAGCTGCACGGCCTGTCGCTGATGGGGCCGCGGCCCGGCCTCGAGCAGGTGTTCGAGGAACACAGCAGTATTTTTGAAGCGATCCGTGACCGCGATGCCGAGGCAGCGCGCACGGCCATGCGTCTCCATCTCGAAACGTCGCGCGACCGCCTGTTCGAAGGCCGTCTGCTCGACCTGTCGTTCCGGTGACGGGGAGAGTGAATTGACTGACCATACCGCATTTCTTGCAACGCTGGCCGGCATCGTCGGCGACCCCCGTCACGTCATCGGCCCCGGCGGCGATTTCGAACCCTATGTGGTGGACTGGCGCGGCCGCTATCACGGCAAGGCGTTGGCCGTCGTGAAACCCGGCTCGACGCAGGAAGTCTCTGATGTCGTGAAGGTCTGTGCGGCTGCGGGCATCGCGATTGTCCCGCAGGGCGGCAACACCGGCATGTGCGGCGCTGCGACTCCGCTCGGCGAGCACACCATGATTGTGCTGCGTCTCGATCGCCTCAACAGGATCCGCAGCGTCAGCCGTCTCGGCGATTCCATCGCCGTCGACGCCGGCTGCATCCTCGCTGACATCCAGAAGGCTGCCGACGATATCGACCGCCTGTTTCCGCTCAGCCTTGGCGCTGAAGGTTCGTGCCAGATCGGCGGCAATCTTTCCACCAATGCCGGAGGCACCGCCGTGTTGCGCTACGGCACCACACGCGAACTCACGCTTGGCCTCGAAGTCGTGCTGCCCGATGGCGAGATCCTCGACGGCATGACGGCGCTGCGCAAGGACTCCACGGGCTTCGATACCAAGCAGCTCTTCATCGGCGCCGAAGGCACGCTCGGCATCATCACTGGTGCTGTACTGAAGCTGTTTCCGAAGCCAAGGGCGAGGGCAGTGTCCTTCGCCAAGTTGAACAGCATCGATGCGGTGCTCGACCTGCTCGCGCAGGCACGTACCGAACTCGGTGACCGCATCGGCGCCTTCGAGGTGATGTCGCGCGGCCAGATCGAGGTTATCGCCGAGAACCTGCCGCTAGTGAACATCCCGTTCGAGCTGGATACGCCCTGGTACGTGCTGATCGAGCTCGTCGACACGCTGGTGTCGGTGGATCTGAATGCAGCGCTCGAAGCGTTGCTCAGCAATGCCTATGAGCGCGAGCTGGTCGCCGATGCGCTGGTGGCCTCCAGCGAGACGCAGGCCGCGGCGTTCTGGAAGATCCGCCACAGCGTGTCGGAAGGCAGCAAGAAGGCCGGTTACGTCATCTCGCACGATAGCGCCGTGCCCTTGTCGCAGCAGGCAACGTTCGTCACGCAGGTGGAGAAGCGCATCGCCGCCTATCGGCCCGACGCACGCATCGTGATGCACGGCCATATCGGCGATGGCAACATCCACATCCTCGCGATCATTCCAGGCCTCGAGCAGAACCAGAAGGATCAGATCCAGGACACGATCCGCGGCATCAACACCATCGTCGATGAAGAGACCGTCGCGCTCGGCGGCAGCATCAGTGCCGAGCACGGCATCGGCATCGCCAATCGCGAACGGCTTGCACGCGTCACCAAGCCGACCGAGCTGCGGCTGCTGCGTAGCGTCAAGCAGATGCTGGATCCGAACGACATCATGAATCCCGGAAAAGTGCTGCCTGCGCAATAAGCGAGGCGGCCGCAAGCATTCATCAGAACACTCATTCGAGAAGAGGAACACGCATGAAGATCAAATCCATCCTGATGGCGGCCTGCGTCGCCGTGGGCGCCGTCGGGCAGGCGAGCGCGCAAGATGCGAAATACCCCACCAAGCCGATCACCATCGTCGTGCCCTTCGCGGCCGGCGGCACCGTGGACATCATCGCCCGCATGGTGTCGGAGAACCTGCAAAAGAAGCTCGGCGCCACCGTGCTGGTCGAAAATATGGGCGGCGCCGGCGGCAATATCGGCGTCAACCGTGTCGCCAAGGCGCAGCCTGATGGCTACACGATCGGCCTCGCCAGCACCTCGCCGCTGGCGATCGCGCCCTCGCTCTATGGCAGCAAGCTTCAGTTCCAGCCGGAGAAGGATCTGGTGGCCTTCGCCCAAGTGAGCATCGTACCTAACGTGCTGGTGGTGAATCCCGATCGCATCAAGGCCCGCACGGTTCCAGAGTTGATCGAATACATGAAGGCCAATCCAGACAAAGTGACGTTCGGCTCGGCCGGACCGGGCACGTCGCAGCATCTTGCCGGCGAGTTGTTCCAGCAGATGACCGGCACCAAGATGGTTCACGTGCCCTACAAGGGCTCGAGCCAGATGGTCACCGACCTGATCTCGGGTCAGATCGACATCGCTTTCGACAACGTCCCGCTGCTGCTGCCGCATGTGGCCGGCGGCAAGCTGGCGATGCTCGCCACGGCAACGCCGAAGCGCGCCGAGTTCGACGCGAATGTGCCGGCCGTCGCCGAATTCCTGCCGGGCTTCGAGGCTGTAGCCTGGCACGGCTTCATCGCGCCTGCTGCGACTCCGAAACCGATCGTCGACAAGCTCTCGGCGGAAATCCGCGAATTCATGAGCCTGCCGGAGACCAAGAAGAAGATGGCTGAACTCGGCGCAGTCGCCGTGGCGATCCCACAGGATGAGTTCACCAAATACATCGCCAGCGAGACCTTGCGCTGGAAGGGTGTGATGGAGAAGGCCAACGTCACGATGAACTAGGCGACCACGCAGGTGGTGACGACGTCACGTTCGTCACCACCTGCGATATCGAGCGTCCACCAAAGGACGCCGACGATCAAAATAGAAAAACACATGGAGGAATGTTCAATGAGACTTCGGTCAATCCTGACGGCTGCCTGCCTGACGCTTGGAACGCTCACGCAAGCGACGGCCCAGGACACGAATTACCCGAGCCGCCCGATCACCAGCATCGTTCCGTTTGCCGCCGGCGGCACCGCCGATATCTTTGCGCGCATGGTGTCGGAACATCTGCAGAAGAAGATGGGCGCGACCGTCATCATCGAGAATGTCGGCGGCGCCGGCAGTATCATCGGCGTCACCCGCGTCGCCCGCGCTACGCCTGATGGCTACACGATCGGCCTTGCCAGCACCTCGGCGCTGTCGATCAATCCGACGCTGTATGGCGCAAAACTGTCCTACAATCCTGAAAAGGATCTCGTGCCGATCGCGCAGATCAGCATGGTGCCAAATGTCTTGGTAGTGAACCCGACCAGGATCGCGGCGCGCGCGGTGCCGGACCTGATCGCCTATATCAAAGCCAATCCCGACAAGGTGACATTCGGTTCGGCCGGCGTCGGCACCACGCAGCATCTTGCCGGCGAACTGTTCCAGCAGATGACCGGCACCAAGATGGTGCACGTGCCTTACAAGGGTTCAAGCCAGATGGTCACGGACTTGCTGAGCGGCCAGATCGATATCGCCTTCGACAACGTGCCACTGCTGCTGCCGCATGCGGCGGCCGGCAAGCTCGCGATGCTGGCGACGGCCTCGCCGAAGCGCGCCGAGTTTGATCCGAACCTGCCGGCGGTGTCCGAATTCCTGCCGGGTTTTGAAGCCGTCGCCTGGCACGGCTTCATGGCACCGGCCGGCACGCCGAAGGCGATCACCGACAGACTGTCGGTCTCGATCCGCGAATTCATGCAGTTGCCCGAGACGAAGAAGAAGATGTCCGAGCTCGGCGCCGTCGCCGTGGCGGTCCCGCCGGACGAGTTCGCCAAATACATCGCCAGCGAGACGCAGCGCTGGAAGAGTGTGATCGAGAAGGCCAACATCACGATGAACTGAGCTGTGCCGTAGGGTGGGTCAGCTTCGCTCATTCACCCTACGGCTGCGTCTCCTTCACCGATGCCAGATAGCGCGACAACCGATCCGCATCGGGCGTGTGGTGGCTATGGCGGTCGCGAAGTTCGGCCGGGGCGCTCCAGCCGGGCTCGATCCCGGACATGTCAGGCAATTCATGCGCGATGCCCTTGTGGCAATCGATACAGGTGCGCTCGCCGGTGACGAGGAACTTGGCATGGATCGCCGCCGCGCGGGGCGCCTGTTTGGTGAAATCCATTGCGATCGCCGAGTGGCAGTTGCGGCACTCCAGCGAGTCATTGGCCTTCAGGCGCGCCCATTCATGTTTGGCAAGCTCCAGACGCATGTCGAGGAACTTCTCGCGCGTCGAGATCGTGCCGAAAATCTTGCCCCACACTTCCTTCGACGCCTGCATCTTGCGCGCGATCTTGTCGGTCCAGTTATGCGGCACATGGCAATCCGGACAGGTGGCACGCACGCCGGATCGATTGGCGAAATGCGGCGTTCGCTGCAGCTCCTGATACACGTTGTCACGCATCTCATGACAGCCGGTGCAGAATTTCTCGGTATTGGTGACTTCCAGCGCCGTATTGAAACCGCCCCAGAAGATCACGCCACCGAGGAAGCCGCCCAGCGCCAGCACGCCGAGACTGATATGCGTGGCCGGTCGGCTGGCGATGCGCCAGAACCACAGAAACTTGGATATCAACCACTTCATGGCGCTCACCTGCCGGATGCCTTCATGTCGGTGAAGGTGTTCGGTACCAGCGGACGCGCATCGGTTTGCGGCACGTGGCAGGCCGTGCAGAAATAGCGTCGCGGTGTCACATCGGCGAGCATCTGGCCATCGCGATCCATGAAATGCGTAATGCTGATCATCGGCGCACCGGAGCCTTCGGTATACTCGCGGCGATGGCATTCAAGACAGCGATTGGCCCGCAGCGTGAGCTGATAGTTTTCGATCGAATGCGGAATGACCGGCGGCTGCTCCGGATAGTTCCGCATCACGCGCTTGTCGTCGGTGACGGGCCGCGGGAAGGGCGGCGCAGGAACGTCGCCCATCGGCTGCGCTGCGCCGGTGACGCGCGGCACGATCCGTGGCGTTGTCTGGACAGACTGCGCATAGATCGCACCGGACACCAGCACCATGGTGCCGGCGATGATTGCCGCGATGACCGTCTTCATCGCACTTAAACGGAAACGATCTTGACCGCGCATTTCTTGAAGTCCGCCTGTTTGGAGATCGGGTCGGTTGCATCCAGCGTGACCTTGTTGATCAGCTGGCTGGCATCGAACCACGGCACGAACACCACGCCGCGGGGCATGCGGTTACGTCCGGTCGTATCGACGCGCGTGCGGATCTCACCGCGCCGCGACATCAGCCGGATTTCGGCGCCCTGGTTCAAGCCGCGTGCGCGCGCGTCTTCGGCATGCATGAAGCAGCGCGCGCCGGGAAACGCCTTGTAGAGTTCAGGGACGCGCATGGTCATCGAACCGGAGTGCCAGTGCTCCAGCACACGGCCGGTCACCAGCCAGAGATCGAACTCAGCATCGGGCGACTCGGCCGGCGGCTCATAGGGCACCGCGATGATGCGCGCGCGTCCATCCGGGTTGCCGTAGAATTCGATCTTCTTGCCCGGCTTCACGTAGGGATCGAGACCTTCGCGGTAGCGCCACTTGGTCTCCTTGCCATTGACCACCGGCCAGCGAAGGCCGCGCACCTCGTGATAGGCGTCCCAGGGCGCAAGGTCGTGGCCATGGCCGCGGCCGAACGTGGCATATTCCTCGAACAGCCCCTTCTGCACATAGAAACCGAAGTCCTTGGACTCGTGGTTTCCATAGTCAGCGGGGATTTCGCCGACGGGAAATTTGTCGACCTCGCCGTTGCGATACAGCACATCGAACAGCGTCTTGCCCTTGTAGTTCGGATTGGCGTCGAGGAGGTCGGCGGGCCACACCTCGTCCGTCGTGAACCGCTTGGAGAACTCCATCAGCTGCCAGAGATCCGAGCGCGCCTGGCCGGGCGCATCGACCAGCTGGCGCCAGACATGGGTGCGTCGTTCGGCATTGCCGTAGGCGCCTTCCTTCTCGACCCACATCGCCGCCGGCAACACGCAATCGGCGGACATCGCCGTCACCGTCGGATAGGCATCCGATACGACGATGAAGTTGGCGGGGTTGCGATAGCCCGGATATGTCTCACCCGAACTGTTGGGCGCCGCCTGCACATTGTTGTTCACCTGAACCCAGTAGAAGTTCAGCTTGCCGTCATGCAGCATGCGGTCCTGCTCGACGGCGTGATAACCGATCTTGTCGGGCAGGAGGCCATGCGGCACGCGCCAGATTTCTTCAGCGTGCTTGCGGTGCTCCGGGTTGGTTACCACCATGTCGGCGGGGAGGCGGTGCGCGAAGGTGCCGACCTCGCGCGCCGTGCCGCAGGCCGATGGCTGGCCCGTCAGCGAGAACGGCGAGTTGCCGGGCTCGGAGATTTTGCCAGTCAGCAGATGGATGTTGTAGACGAGCTGGTTGGCCCAGACGCCGCGGACGTGCTGGTTGAAACCCATGGTCCAGAGCGACATCACCTTGCGCTTCGGATCGGCATAGAGCTCGGCGAGCTCCAGCAGAAAGCCGGGCTCGACACCGGTCAGCTTCGACACCTTCTCGAGCGAATAGTCCTTCACGAATTCGGCGTAGGCCGCGAAATCGATTGGCGTCGTCGCTGCGGCCGTGGCTGCGCCCTTGGCTTTCTTCTCCAGCGGATGTTCGGGACGCAACCCGTAGCCGATGTCCGTCGTGCCCTTCACGAACGTCGTATGGTTGTTGACGAATTCGGTGTTCACGCGACCAGTCGAGATAATGTGGTTGGCGATGAAGTTGAGAATGGCCAGATCAGTGCCCGGCTTGAACACGATCGGGATGTCGGCAAGGTCAGAGCTGCGATGCGTGAAGGTCGAGAGCACCGCGACTTTCACATGCGGATGACCAAGGCGGCGATCGGTGAGGCGCGTCCACAGGATCGGATGCATCTCGGCCATGTTCGAGCCCCACAGCACGAAGGCATCGGCGGCCTCGAAGTCATCATAGCATCCCATCGGCTCGTCCATGCCGAAGGTGCGCATGAAAGCCACGGCCGCAGACGCCATGCAATGCCGTGCATTGGGATCGAGATTGTTGGAGCGGAAACCCGCGCGCATCAGCTTGGTCGCGGCATAACCTTCGAGGATCGTCCATTGGCCCGATCCGAACATGCCGATTGCAGTCGGTCCTTTTTCTTTCAGCGTCGCTTTGGCGCGCTGCGCCATGGTGTCGAATGCTTCGTCCCAGCTCACCGGCGTGAGTTCGCCGTTCTTGTCGAACACGCCGTTCTTCTTGCGGAGGAGGGGCGTGGTCAGGCGGTCGGCGCCGTACATGATCTTGGAGAGGAAGTAGCCCTTGATGCAGTTCAGGCCGCGGTTTACTTCCGCCAGCGTGTCGCCATGGGTGGCGACGACCTTGTTGTCCTTGACGCCGACCATGACGCCACAACCGGTGCCGCAGAACCGGCACGGCGCCTTCGACCATTTGATGGACAGCGACCCGACGCCGCCGGCAATCGACTGAGCGGCCGCCGGAACGTTGATGCCAGCCGCCGCTGCAGCGATGGCTGCTGCCTGAGCCTTGAGTAGATCACGCCGCGAAAGGGGCATTTCGTCGTTCTCCTAGTCGAGACGCTGTTCGAAGACCATGTTGGCCGAGAGCACGCCCGGCCACGATGAGATGTCTGCGAGCATCGCACCTAGTGAGCCGCTGCCTGGCCCTTCGAGGACCGCCACGAGTTTGGAGGCCGTGCGGTGATGTATCTCGACACCGGGAAGGTTCGACAACCGCGCAGATACCGCGTCGATATGGGCCGGAAGCACCGACACGACGGCGCTGGAGATGTGCTCATTGTCGTGCGCGGACGCGCCGGCGGTCGCGCCGGTCAACAGAGCGCGTCTGGTAAGTTTGTCTGTCATGTGAAAGTCCTAGTGAAGCAGAGGCGGGCCGGGCGGGCCGAAAATCATCTGGATCATCCAGACCAGAAAGCCGTAACCGCCGACCACGCCCACCGCGACGACGGGCCAGATGAGAACGACGATCGTGAGAAAGACGAGCAACTCCGACATGCGGCTGTTGCGTCTTTGAGCCTCTGCAGGCTGAGCAATATTCTGGTCCGTCACCATACGCTCCCCCTTCGGTTTGCGGCCATATGCCTGGAGAAGAGGCGAGATTCGCCTAGAGCGAGGGCAATATGCCTGCTGCAGCGCCCACCTTCTTTGCGCTGGATCAAACAACAAACTCTGCGGAGGATTTATTTGATATCGTTGTTCTGATCGCGATGTCGTCGTGCAGAGCCGCTCGCATCAGAATCTTTGATGACAGTTTTATTTGATTGCGACAGCTGCTCGGCGAAATCGCTCGTTCCGGAAGGCGAGCAATGGATCGTGAGATGTGCAATTCGTTTGGTCAAACGCCGCTTTTTGCGGGCCTGGACGAGGGCGCACGCGGCATCGTCATCGAAGCTGGCAGAAAGCACGTTCTGGATTGCGGTTGTTCGCTCTGGCAACAGGGCGACGTACCGGCGATAGTCGCTGTGGTCATCGATGGTCAGCTCAAGAAGACAATGATCGATGCGCATGGCGCGCAGAAAACGCTGCAATTCATGCGACGCGGCGATCTCGCCGGAGCCGCATCGATGTTCGGCAATTTTTCTCGCCCGACAACCCTGCGCGCCACAGTCGCGACCGAACTGCTGTGCTGGTCCGCCGATCGCTTCAGCGGACTGATGCATGTTGTCCCGCAGCTCGCGATCAATGTCCTCGGTATTGTCGGACGGCAAACCGATCATCTGCTGCGCCGTCTTCACGAGGCAACGAGTGAGAATGCCGATCGACGTATCGCACGGATCGTTCTGCGCCTGGTGCGGGAAGGAGATACGGATGGTGAGTGCGTTCCGATCGAACTGAGGATCTCGCGCCAGGAACTGGCCGAACTCAGCGACACCACGCTGTTCACGGTCAGCCGCACCGTTTCGGCCTGGAACCGGATGCTGATCCTGAAAGCCGGTCGCGGCCGCTTGACGGTCATCGATCCCGCCAGACTCGCGGGCCTGGCGGGCGACGTGCGGGCGCACTGAGGCAATTACGCCGGGTCGAGATATGGCTCGAACGCCTCGACCGACACTTTCAGCGTCGGATCGCCATCGGGTCCCCACAGTTCGGCGCCGTCGAACACGACAGTGTAAAGCCACTGCGGATTTTCGCCCAGCTCATGCGCCGCAGTGTCGGGATAGACATGGGCGCCGTGTATCCGCTCGATCACGCCGACATGACCGCGGACATAGCGCGGCAAGCGCGTATGGGTGGTCGGATGGATGTTCTTCATCCGCACCCGATCGCCGATCGCGAATGCAGCAGGCGCCGAAGCAGGGCGCGTGAATGAGCCTCGGGTCAGCACGCGCTCGACACTATCAACGGTGAAGTTGCCGCGCTTCAGCGGCTTCGGCGGCACGGATGCGTGGCCGGCCTTGATCTCATCGGCAGCGAGGAAGCCACGCTCGACCAGCATATCCTCAAGGCCGAGAAACCATTTCTTGTAGTAGCTGCTGGAGAGATAGACCTCCGGCGGCAGCGTCTCGCGATAGAAGCGCGAGGCGTCGATGTTGAAGGCGCCTGCCGCGCCCATGGCGCGCACCATGGCCAGCACGCGTGCTTCCCACTCCGCATGAAACATCGGCTCGTTCGGTTCCGGCTCGACCTTGCCGAAACCGTCCATGCCGCCCATGTCGTGGACGCCGTTCATGACGGCGCTCCCGGCGCTGTCACCAGACCTGTGCCGATCATTGAGTCGCGCGTGACCAGTTCGGCCAGTTGTTGTTCGCTCCAGCCCTCGGTGCCTGCCGGCCGCATCGGCAACACCAGGAAGCGGGTTTCAGCCGTCGAATCCCATACGCGAATTTCCGTATCATTCGGAATCGTGAAGCCGAAGTCGGCCAGCACGCCGCGCGGATCCTTCACGGCGCGGGAGCGGTAGGGCGCGGCCTTGTACCAGACCGGGGGCAGGCCGAGCATTTCCCAGGGGTAACAGGAGCACAGCGTGCACACGACCATGTTGTGGCGCTCGGGCGTGTTCTCGACCACCACGAGATGATCGCCCGTGCGGCTGACATGGCCGAGGGTGCCGACCGCCGCCGAGCCATCGGCCAGCAGCGCTTCCTTGAAGGCCGGATCGGTCCAGGCTTTCGCGACCACCAGGGCGCCGTTGTGCGGCCCGATCTTGGTCTCATAGGCCTGGATCATCGCGTCCAGCGCTGCCGGATCGATATAGCCTTTCTCGGTCAGGATGGTCTCGAGTGCACGGACGCGCAGCTCGGTGTCCGACAATTCGGAATGATCGTGGTCGTGATGATGGTGTTCGGTCATACCGGCAGGATAAGCGAGACGCGATTGTTCTGTCGAGGATTTCGGGACTCAGCTAGGTCTACAGCATGGCTGCTCCTCGTTATCGCGCGCTGACGCTGTTCGGCTTCGTTCTGGTCGCGCTGCTGGTGGCTTCGGGCCATGCAGAGGCGGCCAATGGCGCCTATGCGGTCGATGCGGCGGATATTTCGGACCTCGGCTCCTGCAAGGTCGAGAGCTGGTATTCGATGGCCACCAATAGCGACTTTGCGGCGGTGGCCAATCCGTCCTGCGTGGTGGAGATCACGCGTCCGGTCGAACTCAGCGTGCTCACCAATCACAGCCGCTCCGATGGCGAGTTCAGCACCACGCTGGCGCCAAAGGCGAAGATCAACATTGAGCCGACCGGCATCGGAAAATTCGGCGTATCGGCGCTGGCCAGCGGCACATTCGACGCTGTGACCGGCCAGAACACCGCGGTCTTCGCCGAAATTCCGGCGACCTATCGCTTCAACGAAACCATGCGCATCAATCTCAATGCCGGCTGGCTGTGGGATCGCACCGTCGATCGCCACTACTTCACCTATGGCGTCGGCTTCGACTGGAAATTCACCGACGTGCTGCAATACACAGTGGAACTGTACGGGCAGGCGGGTCGCGCCGAATTCGCCAGCGTGATCCAGCCACGCATCCAGACCGGCGTGCGCTATCGGCCCAACGACATCTTCTCGGTCGACGTGATCTATGGCCGCAACATCACCGGGGAGAATTCCAACTGGATCACTTTGGGCACCACGATCCGGTTTCCGCCGCCCGGAAGCGTGAGCAAACCCGACGCGCATTTGTGATTCACATGAGGCCATCGATCGCCGTAAAACCGCGATATCGGCAAATTGCGTGATTTTCGGACAAGCATCTGAAATATCTCGATGTTAACGTCCGGCCGTGTTCAAGCCTGCTTGCGGAAATCCAGTGTCAATCTTGCGACGATCTTGCGACTTCCTGTCCGTCCTCACCATCGCCGCAGCGCTGGTCACGCCCGCATTGGCAGGCACCAGCCTGCTGACGGACAAGCCTGATCTGAGCAGCTTTTCCCAGGACGGCCTGAACCGCGTCTCCGACATGCTCGACCGCGAAGTCGGCCAGGGCCATCTCGCCGGCGCGATCATGCTGATCCAGCACCGCGGCAAGCCGGTCTATTATGAGGGCTTTGGCGTCCGCGATCCCGCGACCATGGCGCCGATGACGACGGATACGATCTTCCGGCTCTATTCGATGTCCAAGCCGGTGACATCGGTCGCGGCGATGATTTTGGTGGAGCAGGGTAAGCTCAGGCTCGACGATCCCATCGCCAAGTTCATTCCGTCTTTCGCCCATCCGCAGGTCGCGACCGAACGCACGGATGCCAGCGGCAAACCCTATCTCGACTTCACACCCGCGCTGAAGCCCATCACCGTACTCGACCTGATGCGGCAGTCGTCCGGCATCAGTTCGGCCTTCACCAATCTCGGGCTGATTACGCAGCTTTATCTCGATGCCGGCCTGTTCGACGGCGATTTCGACAATACCGACTTTGCCGCGCGGCTTGCGAAACTGCCGCTGGCCTATCAGCCGGCCACAGTCTGGGACTATGGCCATTCGACCGATCTTCTCGGCCGCATCATCGAAATCGCATCGGGCCAGTCGCTGTACGATTTTCAGAAGCAGTATCTGTTCGATCCGCTGGGCATGACCGACACCGGCTACTACGTGCTCGATCCCGCCAAGGCGCCGCGCATTGCGCAGCCGATGCCAACTGACCGCATCATCGGCAACGAGACCATCAGCGATCCCACGGTGAAGCGGAAATGGGAATCCGGAGGAGGCGGGCTCAACGCCACCACGGGCGATTACGCGCGCTTCCTGCAGATGCTGATCAATGGCGGCACGCTCGACGGCGTCCAAATCCTGAAGCCCGAGTCGGTTCAGCTGATGCGCCAGAACCAGGTCGCGCCGGCCAGCGATGTGAAGCCCTGGGCCTATTACTATCCCGGCGCCGGTTTCGGTTACGGCCTCGGCTTCGGTGTTCGCACCGGACCCGGCGAAGACGGCGTACCGGGTTTCGTCGGCGAGATGGCCTGGGGCGGCGCCGCCGGGACTTACTTCTGGACCTATCCCGATCAGGACATGGTGATGATCCTGATGGTGCAGACGCCGACCCAGCGCGGCCGCATCCAGCCGATCCTGAAGACGCTGGTTTACGACGCGATCACGAAATAGCGGGAGCGTCGCCGGGGTGCGGCTTTAAGAGAACTGAAACTGGGACCACATGCCAATATCTCGGATTCGCATAAGGTATATTATGGAATATATTATCCCGTAGCGATCCCAGAGACTTAGCTCAAATTGTTGCGATATCCGCTTGAACTAACGGCCATTCGAGCCAGTTTGTGGCCCCACGTCATTGCGCTCTTCAGCCGCCGAAATATCTGACGTGATCGAGGTCCGCGATCAATCCCGGCTGCGTTGGTTGCCAGTCCAGTCGCTGCTGCGTCCAGGCGCTGGACGCCGGCGCATCCATCGAGGCGAAGCCTGCGAACCAGCCGAAGTGATCGGCGGCTTCGGCCGGCGATTTCGAGACGACCGGCAGGTTCAGGTGCCGACCGATGACCTCTGCAATCTCACGGAATGCGACGCCTTGTTCGGCGCTGGCGTGATACCGAATGTCGGCGGAACCGTGCTCGAGGACGAGCCTGTAGAGCCGGGCGACGTCTAGTCGATGTGCGGCGGGCCAGCGGTTGAGACCGTCGCCGAAGTAGGTCGAGGCGCCCTTCTCCCGCGCGATATTGATCAGCATCGGCACGAAGCCATGATCGCCATCGCCATGGACCGATGGCGGCAGCCTGACCGACGAAGTACGCACGCCGCGTGCCGCCAGACGTTCGGCGACCTGTTCCGATACGCGCGGGCTTGGCGACGCGCTCGACGGGCCCATGTCTTCGGTCGCCAGACGTCCGGGCGCGATGAAGGCCATGCCGGAGGTCACGATCAAGGGCCGCTCGGAGCCCGCCAGCACGTCGCCAAGCGTCTCGATGGCACGCGCGTCGATCGCGCAGTTTTCCTTGAATTTCGAGAAGTCGTGGATGAAGGCCGTATGGATCACGCCGTCTGAATTGGCAGCCCCGGACCGCAGGCTGTCCAGATCTTCCAGATCGCCGCGATGGATCTGGGCACCAGTGTCGGCCAGCGCCTTGGCAGATGCATCCGAGCGCGCGAGACCGAGCACCTGATGACCGGCGCCGATCAGTTCCTGAACGACCGCAGATCCGACAAAGCCCGAAGCACCGGTAACGAAGACACGCATGTGATATTCCTCTCGTGAATGCGCGGATGTATCGGTCCTGCGGTACACTGCGTGAAGCCGTGACGTTATACGGGTATGGCGACTAACAGGCTGAGCATGACGGTCACCGAAACAACTTCCGGCGCTGGCTCCAATCCGCTGGGCGCTTATCTCAGGGATCGCCGCGCCAGGCTGGATCCCGTGGCATTCGGCTTCTCGTCCGAGCGCCGCCGCACGCCCGGCCTGCGGCGTGAGGAAGTCGCGCAGCGCGCCAATGTCAGCGCCACCTGGTACACTTGGCTGGAACAAGGACGCGGCGGCGCACCATCGGCCGATGTGCTGAACCGCATCTCACGCGCGCTGGAACTGTCGGCAGTCGAGCGCGAGCATCTATTTTTGCTGGCGCAGCACCGGCTACCCGAGGTGCGCTTTGCGCCGTCCGATATCGTCACACCGACGCTGCAGCGCGTGCTGGATTCGATGGAGTTCAGCGCTGCCGTCGTGCGCAAGGCGACCTGGGACATCGTGGCCTGGAATCGTGCGGCACTGGCCGTGCTTGGCGACTATCCGAACATCGCGCCCGAGGACCGCAACGTTCTGCGAATCCTGTTCTGCCGGCCAAATGTCCGCGCCAAGATGCCGGACTGGGAGAATGATGCACGTTTCGCCGTGGCGGCATTTCGCGCCGACATCACGCGCAGCGGCGCATCAGAACGCGCCCAGACGTTGATCGCTGAACTGTGCCGGATCAGCCCTGACTTCGCAGCCATGTGGCATGACAACGACGTCAGCAGCTATGGCGAAGGCAAGAAGCATGTGAACCATCCCGAGGTCGGGCCATTCACGATGAGCTATTCGACATTTTCGGTCGATGGCCAGCCGAATTTGGGCATGGTGGTCTATACGCCGGAGACGGCTGCAGATGCCGAGCGGATGAAGGCGCTGATCGCGGCGAAAGGCCCATAACTCGTCGTTCCGGGGCGCATGCGGCGACAGCCGCGGCCGAACCCGGAACCTCGAAGTGTGACTCACAATGAGATTCCAGGTTCGCGTGCGCGAAAGTGCGCCCGCGCCCCGGAATGACGAGTTTCTTGCTACGGATATTTCGGCAGCAACCCATGCGCGGCGAAGCCGCCATCGACATTGAGAATGTGGCCGGTCACGAAGCTCGACTTGCTGTCATCCAGCAGGAACATCGCGGCACCAGCGACCTCCTCCGGCTCGGCATAACGCCGCTGCGGCACCACCTGCATCCAGCCTTCCCGCGTTGCCACCGTATGCATCTCCTGCACCATGGGCGTCTCGAACGGACCCGGCGCAATGGCGTTCACACGGATCTTCAGCGGCGCCAGCTCGCAAGCCATCACCTGGGTCAGCGTGACGACGCCGCCCTTGGATGCGCCATAGGCCGAGCGCTCGATATTGCCGCGCAGCCCCGACACCGACGCCACATTGACGATGGC
This sequence comes from Tardiphaga sp. 37S4, assembly GCF_021044645.1. Classification (NCBI taxonomy): domain Bacteria; kingdom Pseudomonadati; phylum Pseudomonadota; class Alphaproteobacteria; order Hyphomicrobiales; family Nitrobacteraceae; genus Tardiphaga; species Tardiphaga sp. 37S4. Next base: position 2,442,003 of record NZ_CP088008.1, read on the forward strand.
GCCGCCGCCATGAGCCTTCATCAGCCGCGCAGCTTCCTTAGCAACGGCAAAGGTGCCGACCAGATTGATGTCGAGGATCTCGCGAAACAGTTTCACCGAGGTCTCGAAGAACGGCACCTGACGGCCGATACCCGCAGAATTCACCAGACCGCGCACCGGGCCGAAACCGGCTTCGCAGTCCTTCAGGCCGGCAATCACGGCGTCTTCATTGGCCACATCCATGACAACGGTTTTGGTCACACCGGCTTTGATGGCGTCGACCTGGGCCTTGGCGGCATCCAGAGCAGGCTGGGTGAGGTCGGCAAGCAGCACTTTCCAGCCCTCACCCACGGCCGCCTTGGCGATTGCCAAACCGATTCCCGATGCGCCGCCGGTGATGATCGCTACGCCGTGATCCCTATTCATATGCTGTCCTTGCGTTTCCTCCACCGGTCCTGGCTGCCGGCGGCTTCAGTCGCGCGATGCTTCCCACAAATTCGCGTGGTGCAAAAGCCGTGCGCGGGCGTCCTCTATTGGGCCTTGGCCTTTGGTCGCACGGCGAAAAGGCTTGACCGGGCAGCCCGGGCATGATGACCAGACGGCAAGGGGCCCTTGGGCCTCACAAAGGCAAACAAAGAAGTGGTTGGGAGAAACAAAATGACGATTTCACGCCGGACTCTGCTGAAGGCATCGGCCGCCGCGACCGCGTTTGGCGGCGTCAGCATGCCGTTCATCGCGCGCGCGCAGCAGGCCGAATACGTCTACAAATACGCGAATAACCTGCCCGATACGCATCCGATGAACATTCGCGCCCGCGAGATGTCGGCGGCGATCAAGACCGAGACCAACGGCAAGGTTGATCTGCAGGTATTCCCGAACAACCAGCTCGGCTCCGACACCGACATGCTGAGCCAGATCCGCTCCGGCGGCGTCGAGTTCTTCACACTGTCCGGCCTGATCCTGGCCACCCTCGTCCCCGCCGCCTCTATCAACGGCATCGGCTTCGCCTTCCCGAATTACGACACGGTCTGGAAGGCCATGGACGGCGATCTTGGCGCCTATATCCGCAAGGAGATCACCAAGGCCAATCTCGTGGTCATGGACAAGATCTGGGACAACGGTTTTCGCGAAATCACCTCGTCCTCCAAACCGATCAAGAGCCCGGACGACCTGAAGGGCTTCAAGATCCGCGTGCCGGTGTCGCCGCTCTGGACCTCGATGTTCAAGGCGTTCGACAGTGCGCCCGCCTCGATCAATATCAGCGAAGTCTATTCGGCGATGCAGACCAAGGTCGTCGAAGGCCAGGAAAACCCGCTGGCGATCATCTCGACGGCGAAGTTCTACGAAGTGCAGAAGTTCTGCTCGCTGACCAACCACATGTGGGACGGCTACTGGTTCCTGGCCAACCGCCGCGCCTGGGAGAAGCTGCCGGCCGATCTGCGCGACATCGTCGCCAAGAACATCAATGCCGCCGGCATGAAGGAGCGCGAGGACGTCGCCAAACTCAACGCCAATCTGCGCGGCGAACTGGAATCCAAGGGGCTGGCCTTCAATGAGCTAGAGCCCGGCCCGTTCCGCGACAAGCTGAAGTCGGCCGGCTTCTACAAGGAATGGCAGGGCAAGTATGGCGACGAAGCCTGGGCCATCCTTGAGAAGGCCGTCGGCAAGCTCGGCTGATCGGAACCAATATGGCCGTGCATGACATCTCCGCCCTTGAAAGCGGGGCGTCCAGCGTGGAGAGGGCGCCCCTCTCCCGCCGCGACGCGATCCTGACATCCATCGACCGCGCGCTCGGCCATCTGGTCGAGATTCCCGCGGCGCTGCTGGTGGTGGCGGAGGTGATCATCCTGTTCATCGGCGTGGTGGCCCGTTACGGCTTCCACCGCCCGCTGATCTGGTCGGACGAATTGTCCTCGATCCTGTTCCTGTGGCTGGCGATGCTCGGCTCCGCCGTGGCGTTCCGGCGCGGCGAGCATATGCGGATGACCGCGCTTGTGGCGTCGGTCGGTCCGCGGATGTGGGCGTTTCTCGACGTCGTCGGGACCTGCGCCGCACTCGCCTTCCTGTTGATGATCGTCGCGCCGTCCTTCGAATACGCCTATGAGGAAAGCTACATCACGACACCGGCGCTGCAGATCGCCAACAGCTTTCGCGCGGCGGCGCTGCCGGTCGGCATCTCGCTGATGATCGTCTTCGCGCTGCTGCGGCTGGTGCGCTACGGCCAGGTTCGCACCGTGCTGACGGCGCTCGGCACCGTCGTGGCGATCATCGGCCTGTTCTGGCTCGCCGAGCCCCTGCTGCGGACCCTCGGCAATCTCAACCTGATCATCTTCTTCGTCGGCGTCGTGGCGCTGTGCGTATTCGCCGGCGTGCCCATTGCCTTCGGTTTTGGCCTCGCGATCTTCGGCTATATGGCGCTGACCACACGGACGCCGATGATGGTGCTGGTCGGCCGCATGGACGAGGGCATGAGCCATCTCATCCTGCTGTCTGTCCCGCTATTCGTGTTCCTCGGCCTGCTGATCGAGATGACCGGCATGGCCCGCGCCATGGTGGCGTTTCTCGCCAGCCTGCTCGGCCACGTCCGCGGCGGCCTGCATTACGTGCTGATCGGCGCGATGTATCTCGTTTCCGGCATTTCCGGCTCCAAGGCCGCCGACATGGCGGCGGTAGCGCCGGTGCTGTTCCCTGAAATGAAGGCGCGCGGCGCCAAGCCGGGCGATCTCGTCGCCCTGCTCTCGGCGACCGGCGCGCAGACCGAGACCATTCCGCCGAGCCTGGTGCTGATCACCATCGGCTCGGTCACCGGCGTGTCGATCTCGGCGCTGTTCACCGGCGGCTTGCTGCCGGGTGTGGTGCTCGCAATCACGCTGGGCGTGCTGGTGTGGTGGCGCTATCGCGGCGAGGACCTGAGCCACGTCAAACGGGCTTCCGGGCGCGACATCTTCAAGGCTTTCATCATCTCGGTGCCGGCCATCGCGCTGCCCTTCGTGATCCGCGCCGCCGTGGTCGAGGGTGTGGCGACCGCCACGGAGGTCTCCACCATCGGCATCGTCTATGCCGTGCTCGCGGGCCTGTTGATCTATCGTCAGTTCGACTGGAACCGGCTGAAGCCGATGCTGGTCGATACGGCCTGCCTCTCCGGCGCAATCCTGCTGATCATCGGAACCGCGACCGGCATGGCCTGGGGCCTGACCCAGTCCGGCTTCTCGCGCTCGCTGGCCGCGGCCATGACGGGCCTGCCGGGCGGCGGTGCCACCTTCATCGCGGTCTCCATCGTGGCCTTTGTCATCCTCGGCAGCGTACTTGAAGGCATCCCCGCCATCGTGCTGTTCGGGCCGCTGCTGTTCCCGATCGCGCGGCTGGTCGGCGTCCACGAGGTCCACTATGCGATGGTCGTGATCCTCGCCATGGGCATCGGACTGTTCGCGCCGCCCTTCGGCGTGGGCTACTATGCCGCCTGCGCCATCGGCCGTGTCGATCCCGCGGAAGGCATCCGGCCGATCCTTGGTTATCTTCTGGCGCTGCTGATTGGCCTGATCATCGTCGCGATCTTCCCGTGGATATCGATCGGATTCCTCTAAGTGACGTCAAATCAGCGTGTTAAAGCCTCGACCTCATGTAATTTTAGAAGATCATTCCTGCGATAAACTGATAAGTGAGATATTCGGTACAACTCACTGATCCAAATACGAAAGGGCCACTATGATCCCAGATCAGGGCGCCTATAGCGTCGGCCTCGACCAGACTCCGGCCAACTTCGTGCCGCTGTCGCCGCTGAGTTTTCTCAAGCGCAGCGCGGCGGTTTATCCAGACCTCACCAGCACCGTCTATGAGGGACGTCGTTTCACCTGGGCGCAAACCTATGAACGCTGCCGGCGCTTTGCCTCGTTCCTGACCGGGCGGGGCATTGGGCGCGGTGACACCGTCGCGGCGATGCTGCCGAACCTGCCCGCGATGAACGAAGCGCACTTCGCGGTGCCGATGACCGGTGCCGTCCTCAACGCCCTGAACATCCGGCTCGACGCCGCGGCCATCGCGTTCCAGCTCGACCATGGCGGCGCCAGGCTGCTGCTGGTCGATCCGGAATTCTCCGGCGTGATCACCGAGGCCCTCCGCCTTATGACCGGCCCGAATCCGACCGTGATCGATGTCGACGACGCGTCCTTCGCCGGCGGTCAGCGGATCGGGGAACTCGAATATGAAGCCGCCCTCGCCGAAGGCAGTCCCGATTTCACCAGCGCCTTCCCGCTCGATGAATGGGACGCCATCGCGCTTGGCTACACCTCGGGAACCACAGGCAATCCGAAGGGCGTCGTCACCCATCACCGCGGCGCCTATCTCAATGCCGTCTCCAACATTCTCGCGGCCGGTCTCGGCCAGCATCCGGTCTATCTCTGGACCCTGCCGATGTTCCACTGCAATGGCTGGTGCTTCCCCTGGACAGTCGCGGCGAGTGCCGGCGTCAATGTCTGCCTGCGCAAGGTCGACCCGACCAAGATCTTCGCGCTGATGCGCGAGCACGGCGTCACCCACATGTCCGGCGCACCGATCGTCTACAACACGCTGATCAATGCGCCGGATGCGCCGATCTATTCGGGCGGGCCTCTCGTGCAGGGCTCGATCGCTGGCGCACCGCCGCCGATGGCGGTGCTGTCGGGTGCCGAGAAGATCGGCATCAAGCTGACTCACGTTTACGGCCTGACCGAGGTCTATGGCCCCGCCTCGGTCTGCGCCGAGCAGCCCGGCTGGGACGCCCTGCCCGCGGATGAACGTGCCAACCTGAAGCGCCGCCAGGGCGTGCCCTATCACCTGCAGGAAGCCGTGACGGTGATCGATCCCGAAACGATGCTGGAAGTGCCGCACGACGGCGAGACCATTGGCGAGGTCATGTTCCGGGGCAATATCGTGATGAAGGGCTACCTGAAGAACGAGAAGGCCACCAAGGAGGCCTTCGAAGGCGGCTGGTTCCACACCGGCGATCTCGGCGTGCTCGACGCTGCCGGCTACGTGACCATCAAGGACCGCTCCAAGGACATCATCATCTCCGGCGGCGAGAACATCTCGTCAGTGGAAGTCGAGGACGTACTCTACAAACACCCGGCCGTGCTGTTCGCGGCCGTGGTCGCCAAGCCCGATGCGAAATGGGGCGAAGTGCCCTGTGCTTTCGTGGAGCTGAAGGCCAATGCCGCGGCGACGGAAGCCGACATCATCGCGTTCTGCCGCGCGCAGATGCCCGGTTTCAAGACGCCGAAGGCCGTGGTGTTCGGCGTGATCCCGAAAACGTCGACGGGGAAGATCCAGAAGTTCCTGCTGCGGGATCAGGTGAAGTCGACGGGATCGTTCAATAGCTGATTGCAGCAAACTCGTCATTCCAGGGCGGGGTCTCGGCGAAGCCGAGAGCACGAGCCCGGAATCCCGTTATGTTCAAAACACTTCTGGATTCCGGGTTCGCCCGCGCAAGATGCGCGAGCGCCCCGGAATGACGAGATTGGTGTAAGGGTCTCGTCGTCCCCTTTGCCGACGCAGAGGTCCCACATATGACGCAGAACTTCGCCGCAATCATTCTCGGCGGTACCGGGCAAGTCGGTGGTGCAGCCGTCACCGAGCTGCTGGCAGTTCCCGAATGCCGCGAAGTGGTGATGATCACCAGGAAACCCATTGCCGCGCGATCACGCGTGCGCAACGTCGTTCTTGATACCGGCGCTGCTGACTTTGCCGAACGCACTGCCGCCTTAGCCCGTGAAGCTTTAAGCCAAGGGCCCGCCAGCGCCGTGAGTTGTGTGGGTGTCGGTTCCGGCTCGATGCGCTGGAGCGAAGAGGAGCTGAAGCAACTTGAAATCGGCGTTGTCGGCGCCTTCGCGCGTGGCTGCCGTAACGCCGGCATCGCCCAGTTCTGCCTGCTGTCTGCAGTAGGAAGCACAGCCCAAAGCCGGCTTCGCTATGTCCGCGTCATGGGCATGAAGGAAGACAATCTGCGCAAGGTCGGTTTTACCCGCCTCGCCATCTTTCGCCCCGGCATTATTGTCGGCAATGCGCATACCCCGGCCTGGGTCGGTTGGCTGGGACGTCTCGTGCCTGGTCGGTTTGGCAATATTGATCAGCGGATTATCGGTCGCTCAATCGCCGCAGAGATAGCTTTGCATGGTCGAGAGGCCGGCGAAGTGACCTTTGAAAATGCAGCAATGAAAAAACTCGCTGCTCAAATTACTCCAGCGTCAGTCTGATCCCGTCATAGGCGGGGACCACACTCTCCGGCAGTATCGCTTTTACCGCCTCGTAATCCACATCCGCCGTCATATTGGTGATCACCGTCCGCTTCGGCTTGAAGCGATCGCGCCAGCGCAGCGCATCACTGATGCTGAAATGGCTGGGATGCTGTGTGTAGCGCAGCCCGTCGACGATCCAGAGGTCGAGACCTGCGAGCGCCGGCCAGCTCTCTTCCGGGATGTCGTTGAGATCAGGCGTATAGGCGGTGTTGCCGATCCGGTAGCCCAGCGCCGGGATATTGCCATGCTGGACCAGGAACGGTGTCAGCGTCAGGTCGCCGCCCTTCCCCGTGATGGTTCGGCTCTCGCCGGCCTCGATGCTGAGGCGATCGAGGATCGGCGGATAGTCGCTGCCGGGAGGCGACTGAAAGCAGTAGCCGAAGCGCAGCATGATATCAGTCGCCGTCGAGGCGTTCATATAGACCGGGATACGCTTGCGGCGCTTGAGCACCACTGAGCGGAGGTCGTCCATGCCGTGGGTCTGGTCCGCATGCTCATGCGTCAGGAAGACCGCATCGATGTCATCGACATCGGCGTCGATGAGTTGCTCGCGCAGATCCGGCGAGGTGTCGATGACAACGCGCGTGACGCCCTCGGGCCCGATCCGCTCCGCCATCATCGAACACCGACGGCGACGATTCCTGGGATTGGCGGGATCGCAGGCGCCCCAGCCCAGCGCGGGACGCGGCACACCCGCCGAAGATCCCGAGCCGAGAATGGTGAGCACCAGCGTCATGCCGGCACGCCAGTGCCAGGCGCGCTCCCGGCGGATGCCTTGCTGAACAGGCGGAAGAAGTTTTCGGTGGTCTGCCGCGACAGTTCTTCGAGCGACACGCCTCGCGTTTCCGCGAGCACCTTCGCCGTCTCGACCACATAGGACGGCTCGTTGCGCTTGCCGCGCCATTTGCCGGGCGCCAGATACGGCGCGTCGGTCTCGACCATGATGCGGTCGGCCGGCAGCTCAGCCGCGAGGTCGCGCAGTTCCTGCGACTTCTTGAAGGTGATGATGCCGGTGAAGGAGATCGACAGTCCCATGTCGATGGCCTTCATCGCCAGCTCCCGTCCGCCGGTGTAGCAATGCAGCACCGCCTTGAACGCGCCCTTCGCCATCTCGTCTGCGAGAATGGTGCCGCACTGTTCATCCGCTTCGCGGGTATGGATCACCAGTGGCAATCCGGTCGCACGTGCCGCAGCGATATGGGCGCGGAAGCCGCGCTCCTGAGCGCCGGACGATTCATGCTCGTAGAAATTATCGAGCCCGGCTTCGCCGAGAGCAATGACCTTCGGATGTTTCGTCAGTTCGATCAGTTCTTCCGCCGGGATGCCGTCTTCCTCGTCCGCATTGTGCGGATGGGTGCCGACCGAGCAATAGACGTTCGGAAAGCGCTCCGCGATCGCGAGCAGCGCCGGCAGGCGGCGCACCCGCGTCGAGATGGTCACGAGCTTGCCGACGCCAGCGGCTTCGGCACGCGCGACGATACCGTCGAGATCTTCGGCGAAATCGGGGAAATCGAGATGACAGTGACTATCGACAAGCATCGTTGAACTCAGGTCGCGGCGGCGGGCTCGACATAGCGCGGGAATACGCCGGTGGGTGTCGGCAGCTGCGTGCCCGGCCTAATGCGGGTCGCAATTGCCGTGAAGTCGCGCTCGCTTTCGGGGATCCCGAGCACGTCGAGCAGCTTCGCACATGACGCCGGCATTACCGGCTGCGCCAGGATCGCAACCTGACGCACGACTTCGGCGGTCACGTAGAGCACCGTGGCCTGCTTCTTCGGATCGGTCTTGGCCAGCGCCCACGGCGCCTCGCCCGCGAAATAGCGGTTGGCTTCGGCAACCACGGCCCAGACCGCATTCAGCGCCTGATGGATCTGCTGCGTCGCCATCGCGGTGCGTGCGAGCTCCAGCATGCCATCGGCCTGCGCCAGGATGGCCTTGTCGTTGTCGCTGAACGCGCCCGGCTCCGGCAGCACGCCGCCATATTGCTTGGCGATCATCGACAGCGAGCGCTGCGCGAGATTGCCGAGATCGTTGGCGAGATCGGCATTGGTGCGATTGACGATGGCTTCGTGATTGTAGCTGCCGTCCTGCCCGAACGAGACTTCGCGCATGAAGAAATAGCGCATCTGATCGACGCCATATTGCTGGGCCATGCCGATCGGATCGACCACGTTGCCGACCGACTTCGACATCTTCTCACCACGGTTGAGAAGAAATCCGTGACTGAAGACCCGATGCGGGACATCGACCCCCGCAGCCATCAGGAATGCAGGCCAGTATACCGCGTGAAAGCGAACGATATCCTTGCCGATCACATGCAGGTTGGCAGGCCAATAGCGTTTGAAGTCGTCGCCATCGACATCCGGATAGCCGGCTGCCGTGATGTAGTTGGTCAGCGCATCGATCCAGACATACATCACATGGCCGGGCGCACCCGGCACCTTGATGCCCCAGTCGAACGTGGTCCGCGAAATCGACAGATCCTGCAGGCCGCCCTTGACGAAACTCGTCACTTCGTTGAGACGCTCGCGCGGCAACACGAAGTCCGGAACGCGCGCGTATAGATCGAGCAGCTTGTCCTGGTAGGCGGACAGACGGAAGAAATAGGTTTCCTCCTCGGTCCACTCCACCGGCGAGCCGAGCGGCTCACGCCGGACACCATCGTCGCCGAGCGTCGTTTCCGCTTCGTCGAAATAGGCTTCCTGGCGAACCGAATACCAGCCGGCATATTTGTCGAGATAGATGGCGCCCGCCTTCTCCAGGGCGACCCACAGCGCCTGAACGGAGCGCTCATGGCGCTTCTCGGTGGTGCGAATGTAGTCGTCATAGGAAATGTTGAGCGCAGCATCCATCTCGCGAAAACGCGCAGAATTCCGGTCTGCCAGTTCGAGCGGTGTCAGGCCTTCCTTGACGGCCGTCTGCTGCATCTTGAGACCGTGCTCATCCGTTCCGGTCAGGAAACGAACGTCATAACCGTCGAGCCTCTGGAAGCGGGCAATCGTGTCGGTCGCCATGACCGTATAGGCATGACCGATATGCGGCACGCCATTGGGATAGAAGATCGGCGTTGTCAGAAAATACGCCGGTCGGGTTGCATCGGTTGCAGATGTCATGGCTGACTTTACGGACCTTGAATAAGACGATCTTGGTGAAGCGCGGATCGGCTGAAACCAGTCTCGCAGCGATCAGCGCGTTGCTTCCGCGAGCAGTCCAAACACCGAGAAAACCAGCGGTTTTCGCTCGAGATTGTAGGATTCGGTCTCGCGCGCGGCTCGGTTGATCTTTTCCCATACCTCCGCCAGCCGCGCAAGGCGGGGCAGATTGGCGTTGGCATTGGCGTCATCGGCCCGCATCCGCTCGCCGATCCAGCGGTCGACACTGTCGACAAAGGCGCCGAGCGCGACACGGTCACTGGTCCCCAGCGCATCCCCCAGCGCATGCAACTCGCGCGGATCGACATGGGGCAGCGTATTCAGCAGCGAGGCGGTGCGCTGGTGCAGTTTCAACGCGCCGCCACCGAGCAAATTCAGAGCACGCGACACGCTGCCTTCGGAGGCTTCAGCGACCTCTTTGAGCAAGGGATCGCTGGTCTCGATCTCGGCGGCCTGCGACGTGGCGCGGGTCACGTCGGCGACGGACAGCGGACGCAGCGCCAGCTTGCGACAGCGCGACTGGATGGTCGGCAACACGCGCGCCTGCGCATGTGTCACCAGCAGGAACAGCGAACGCAACGGCGGCTCTTCAAGCACCTTCAGCAGCGCGTTGGCGGCGTTGGCATTCAGCTCATCGACAGTGTCGACGATGCAGACGCGCCAGCCGTCGACAGCGGCGGTCGAGCCGAAGAAGGACACGGTCTGCCGGGTCTCATCGACAGTGATGACCGTGCGCATCACGCCCTTGTCGTTGAGCGAACGTTCCAGCGTCAGCAGCCCGCCATGGGATTCGGCGGCGACCTGGCGCACGATCGGATGCATCGGATCGAGACCGAGCGATGTTGCGGATTGCACTTGCGGTGATGCGGGATCGCGATGCGCCAGCACGAAACGCGCCATGCGATAGGCCAAAGTCGCCTTGCCGATGCCCTGCGGGCCGCCGATCAGCCAGGCATGCGGAATGCGGCCGCCGCGATAGGCATTGAGCAGCGTGGCCTCGGCATCCTGATGACCGAACAGCGCGGTCGTCTCGCGCGGATGCGGAACCGAGATCGTTTGCTCGGACGACTTTGCGCTCATGCCGAATTGACCTCGTGGTTCGACGGCGTTAGAAGGCGTCGGCGCAACACGCCCCAGATATTGTTCGATACGATCTTTGAATCTGCATTGGCGTCGATCAGTACGCAGCGTTGCGGTTCATCGGCCGCGATCTGCCGGAACGCGTCACGCAGCCCTTGATGAAAGGCGATGCCCTCGGCCTCGAATCTATCGGGCACATCATTGCCGCGCCGCGCTGCTGCGCGTCGCATGCCGATCGAGACCGGGATATCGAGAATGACGGTGAGATCCGGTTTGAGCCGTCCGATGGTGACGCGCTCCATCGCATTGAGCAGTTCCGGCGAGACATGCCCGAGTCGGCCCTGATAGGCCCGCGTTGAATCCGAGAAGCGATCACACAGCACCCAGATGCCCTGCTCCAGCGCCGGCGCAATCACCGCATGGACATGGTCATCGCGCGCGGCGGCAAACAGCAGCGTCTCGGCTTCGGGCCCCAGCAGCTTGCCCATGCCCGACAGCACCACATGGCGGATGATCTCGGCACCGGGCGAGCCGCCGGGCTCGCGGGTGACGATGACGCGCTTGCCTTCGGCCTCCAGCCGGTCGGCCAGAATCTTGATCTGGGTCGATTTGCCGGCGCCCTCGCCGCCCTCGAAACTGACGAAGCGACCGCGCAGCGGCGGTGTCGTGGGCGTGTCCGTCATGTCAGAGCTTCTCGGCGCCGGCGCGGAACAGTCCGATCACCAGCTCACCGGCGCCGTCCACGGCGCGCCGCATGGTCGATCCCGTGCCGACCGCGGCCGCCGTATAGAGCGGCGTCTCGACGGCGATATTGGCGCCGCGCCAGACCTTGATCACGCCGACCGGCTGACCGGGCTCGATGGGTGCACGCACGGGGCCTTTATAGACGACGCGAGCGATCAGCTTGTCGGTGCCGTTCTTCTGCACCATCACCTTCACTGGCTCCTTGGCCGAGAGCGCGACCGAGCGGCTCTCGCCGCCAAACACCTTGGCGAAGCCGACGGTCTGGTCGGCTGCGAACAGCGTGCGAGCCTCGAAATTCTTGAAGCCCCATTCCAGCAGCTTCTTCGCCTCGGTCGCACGATCGTCCGGATCGTCCAGACCGTTGATCACCACGATCAGCCGCATGCCGTCGCGGATGGCCGAGCCGACCATGCCGTAGCCACCATCCTTGGTGTAGCCGGTCTTGAAACCGTCAGCGCCGTCCAGCGTCGCCAGCAACGGATTGCGGTTCTGCTGACGGATCTTGTTCCAGGTGAATTCGCGCTCGCCGAACAGTTTGTAGAATTCCGGATAGGTGCGAACGATATGTCGGGCGAGCAGACCAAGCTCGCGCACCGTCATCTTGTTGCCAGGGTCCGGCAAACCGTTGGAATTGGCGAAGGTGGATTTCGGCATGCCCAGCGCCCGCGCCCGTGCCGTCATCTTCTCGGCAAAGGCCGCCTCGCCGCCTGCGATGCCCTCCGCCAGGATCATGCAAGAGTCGTTGCCGCTCTGGATGATGGCGCCGCGCAAGAGATCAGCGACCGGCACACGGCTGTTGATGGCAGCGAACATGGTCGACGCGCCGGCCGGCGCGCCGCCCTTGCGCCAGGAATTCTCGCTGACGCGATATTCATCTGTGAGCTTGATGTCGCCGCGGGTCAGCGCGTCAAACACCAGTTCGACGGTCATCAGCTTCATCATGCTGGAGGGCGCGCGGAGCTCGTCGGCATTTTTCTCGAACAGCACACTGCCGGAGCCGGCCTCGATAAGGATCGCGGTCGGCGCATCGGTGTCGTAACCGCCGTCCTCGACGACCTTCTTGGCGCCCTGCACGCTCTGGTTCGCAGCCTGCGCTGTTGGGCCGAAGGCGACGCCAAACGTCACCAGGGCAGCCAGAAGCGTCCGCCAGCTCCGCGCGGCGAATTGCGGTCGTTTCAAGGGGATGGAGCCAAATGCCATGTGCTGTCCTGAGTGCTCAGGTCTTAACAGGATCGCCGATGGCAAACAACGCGGCAAGGTGCAACGCGGATCAGGGCGCCATGCTGCGCCCGTCTGATGTCGGTCGTGAACGACGAACCGGCTTAGTAGAGACCGCGACCGGACAGGATCGCCTGGGCGCCGCGCGCATCGACCGTGCCGTCATCCGGCTCGGCAGGCGCAGCATAAGCGGCGTTGCTCTCATAGGACACCGCGCGATGGTTCTCGGTCATCCGCGGCGCCGATGCCGTGCGCATGCGGCTCGATGCCGACATTTCCGACGTCGAACGGATCGACGCCACATCGGCCGAGGTATTGCCGAGCGAATACGGGCGGCCCTCCGGCAGAGGAACATCGCGGGAGACGACGCGACCGCCCTGCATGTCGGGCACGAAGGAGCGCGCCGAGGCGACACGCACCAGCGATGGCGACGGTGCCGGCTCACCGGTGCGCAGCGTGGCAACGAGCTGGCGATCGTCCGACCCTTCCAGCGGCGCGCGGCCGACATATTCGACGCGAACCTTGGCGGTGCCGTTACCCTTGAATTCGAGCAGTTCGGCGGCCTTGTTCGAGACGTCGATCAGGCGGTTGCCGTGATACGGGCCACGATCGTTGACGCGCACGATCAGCGACTTGCCGTTATAGACGTTGGTCACACGGGCATAGCTCGGGATCGGCAGCGTCGGATGGGCCGCGGTGAGCGAGGCCATGTCGAACACTTCGCCATTGGCTGTCAGACGGCCATGGAACGCGTCGCCATACCAGGAGGCGATGCCTTCAGCGCGGTAATTGATGTTTTCTTCCGGCACATAGAGCTTACCGGCGACGGTGTAGGGCTTGCCGATACGGTAGGTGCCGCCGCCCTTGGGAACCGGCTCGCCCATCCCGACGACCCGAGGACTGCTTGAGACGCCATATTTCGGATCGAGGCGGCTGAAGCTGGTGGTGGAGGAGGAACAATTGGCCAGCGCCAGACAGGCGCTGATGGCCGCTGCTGCCTGAACAGCCTGGCCGAGTCGGTTTGACCCACGAATCCCCATACGCCCCAATACCATTCCAGCGGCCGCCTGCCCATCTCCGGGCATCCCCACGACCAAAATCCCGATGCGGCCCACTTCCGCATCAAGTGGTGAATATATCGCAGCCGGATCGCGGCGGAAATGGGGAGAGCCCCCGTATGGTAAACAGAGGATGTGGGTTTTCAGCCCGCACGCCGGGTGTCGCTCGCACCGCACACGTCGCGCTAGAAGTTCCTCTGGCGATCGGTGAGACGGCACCGTGATTGTGTTCAACCACTTCAGAACACGCGCATTTTTTCCGGGATCGACGCTTACATATTTACCCCGGATTCAGACGAGCTTCGTAGCGTGCACCACTATGAAAAACCTCATCAAGCGATTTATCGCAGACGAAACCGGCGCCACGGCCATCGAATATGGACTGATTGCTGCCGGCATTGCCCTCGCCATCATTGCCGTCATCAACGGCATGGGCACTAAGCTCAATGGCAAGTTCACGTCGATCAACTCGTCGCTGAAGTGACGACCTGACGATCCATCATCACTCCCCGCGCCGCCACGGCGCGCGGAGTTCTCCCTCAAGTTACGTCTCGCACGATCAATCGTACCACTCGCGGCGGATATACGGGCCGTACAGCACGTCCTGACGCCAGCGATAAACCTGCACCAGCAGGCCGCCGACACCGGCAACAACACTCAGCAACAACAAGGTCTCGATCACCACAAAGCCCCCGGCATTCTCGTTGGGCACAGCAATACATGATGATTTTTAAGATCCCCGCTGCGGTTTGTTTTGAATTTGCGGCCCGCCGCTAACGGAGATTAATTTCCGCAACTCGCTCCCCCGTCCGTTTCAACTATTTGTTAGTTGAACGATCGCGCATGATTTGGATTTGATAGCGGAACGCGCTGACGCGATTCCTGGCGGGACTCTTGCGGCGGGATGTTGGGGATGGAGATGGACGTTTCAAGGACGGATTGCGGCGGAATAACCGGTGCGGGAGAGTACAGGTTTCGCGATGGCCACCTGATCGTGACGCTCTACCAGATCGCGATCTGGGCCGAACATCCCCAAGCGATCTTCACCGTCGTCACATCGCGCTTCCAGAACAGCATGAAGCTCTATGTGCTCGGGTCGTGGCGCCTGCCGAATGCTGCAGCGTCGAGTGAGCAGCCACCCGCTGCCGCTAGTGCGGAAGGAATGTCGCTGCATTGATCACGGTGACGACCGCGAAAGCCATCACCCATAGCGGCCAGACGGACGCCTGCGCCCGCGGGCGGAACTGTCGGGGAACGCCGAAATTGCGTGCCATTGCCTGCTCCATTGCATCGACCGAACGACACTGAATGTGAGCATGCATTCTGTTAAAATTGCGTCGTGGCTTCGGCTATAATTTGTGCGTCCACGGCAAGCATAGCCGCGGCGCGCGGCGCTTCGTAATGACGCGGAGTGAGCTGGCAGCAAAGCGGGGCACCATCGCATCGTGACGATGGATGCCTACCGACGATCAGACGCACATGCTGCCGGTAAGGTTGATTGGTTAGGTTAAACCGGTAATTGCATTGACCGCACCTGCTGCCTTGCTCAATTGCCGGCATGATCGACGATGACGACAGCTATGAGTTGAATGACCAGGGCATCCGGGTGCTGATCGGGCTGACCGTGGAAGAGACTGCGGAATTCACCCGCCTTGACGGCACCATCGGTCACGGCCGCCCGCCTGGGATCTCGCTCGAACAATGGGCCCATGCCGAAGACCGGCGCTGGCTCGAACTCTATCAGAAACACGAAACTGCGCGGCAGCCGTTCTTGCAGACAGGCAAGACCAGGCACTGAGCGCGCAAAAGCGCCATTCTCCGACACCGTAAACTAAAAGCACTCTGCAAATTAAAAGCCGCGCCAACCCGAAGGTTGACGCGGCCATGGCCGTTCTGTTGCAAGGTGGACCTACCCCGAACGGTTACGCCGCGAGGCGCACTTCGTTCATGCGAACGTTATCGTTTGCATTTAGGTTTTGACCCGATAACGGCGGTATCATGCCGAGCACAATTCACAACTTCTTCGCGGCCATCGATCCTGTTTCGCCCCCGCCTGAGCAGCCCGTGCATTTCACCGTCCGGCGAAATCGACCTCACCTGGGTGAGATCGCGAGCTGCTGAGGTGGAGGCGCCGGGTACTGCCCCCGGGTCTGCCCGCAGTCCATTGAGAGGTTCAGCGCCATCGTCTTGCGACGAACCAGATATAGGCGCGATCTCAGGCGAAATCTAGGCTCGGTCCGCCCTGCATTCCGGGCGGAATGCCGCTAGCCCTTCTTGGCGGAACTCTTTTTGGTGGCGGTCTTTTTGGCGGCGCCCTTGGCCGCTTCCGCCTTGGCCGGCTTTTCTTTAGGTGCCTTGGTCTTTGCAGGTTTGGCTTCGGCAACCGGAGCTTCGACCGGCGGCACGTCCGCAACCTGAGGCCCTGAACCCTGCGTCTCGACCGCCAGAACCTCGACGGCCGGCTTCCCGGCAGGCTTCGCGACAGCCACCTTCTTCGCCGCAGGCGCAGGCTTGCTCTCCGCGGGCGCGGCGGCCTTGCCGGCCTCCTTGATCAGCCGCTGCGCGGCTTCGAATTTGGCCTCGCGCATCGCACGCAAGGCGTCGGCGCGCGGTGTCGGGTTTGCCATGTTGGTCTCCGTCCTCAGAATCGTCAGGCTTTGCTTAGCACGCCCGGCGCCCGGCACCGACCGGCCCAAGGGAATCCCCGTGCCGATGATTTCAGCCCCGGACAGCCGCCCCGGCGCAATCCTCTCTTTCCCTCGGCAGGCCGCTTTGCTAAGCGCTGTCCCACGACGGAAAGGTGGCCGAGTGGTTTAAGGCAGCGGTCTTGAAAACCGCCGTGCCTGCAAGGGTACCGTGGGTTCGAATCCCACCCTTTCCGCCATTCGCCGCATCATCCTTGATCGGACGACATGATCGATCAATCCGAGCCAACGACAACCGCTGAAACACTCGTCTCGCTCAAGCCGCCGCGTTGCGCGATGTGCCGGGCGCGGATGACATTGCTGGCTAGCGAGCCGGATCCCGGCGGCGGCGACAAGTGCACCTTCACCTGTCCGAAATGCGAATTCGTGAAGACCAAGGTCATCGGCGGGCCGCCCGATCTCAGCCGCCACAGGCCGCCCAAAAAAACACGACGGCCCCAGACGCGTTAGGCCGCTTGAGGGATCACCGCGGCGGCTGTGTCGCTGCCGGGAGCGGAGCGCCGCCGACCGAGATGGCACCGGCGGGACGATCGGCGGGGCGCTTGCGCGGCGCCGTGGGTGCCGGGCGCGCGGCCACTGGCGCAGCCGGAGCTGCGGCCATGGGCGCTGGCGCCGCAGCGGCTGGAGCCGGCGGGGAGAGAACGCCCCTGCCCTGCAGCGTATCGATCTTGGCGGTTAGTCCAACGACCTGGGTCGTGAGGCCCTGGATCTGATCGGACAGGCGCTTCAACTCCGTCTGCTGCGCCGTCAGCAGTTCGGTAGCAGCCTGGATCGCGCTTCCGGTCTGCTGTTGGAACGCTGCGAAATCAGTCGCGCTGACGCTGCCCTCCGCCGCGCTCGCCAACACCGGGGCGCTCTCTCTGGGGCCAGTGCTTCCTGTCACCGCCTGTGCCATGTCGGTCAGTGTGTCGTGGTAGTTCAGCCAGAGATATCCACCGCCGCCAGCGAGGATCAACAGCACGGCGACAACTCCGAACGGGCCGAACGACCTGCGTTTGCGCAGCGGCACAGGGGGCGGCCCGACATTGATCTCGTTATTGAACGTATCGGCCACTGGAGATCCTCACTTGCGACGTCCGATCCTGCGGCTCGGGGAGCGAGACAACCGGCGCGATTCCTTGAAGCGTATGTAAGCAAAAAATCCACTGAGGTGAACTGCTGCGACTCGGTCATCCCCCATGTCGCCTCATCATGCCCGCGCAGATACGCCTTCAGCGCCCGTTAACCCTGCGCCGGGCTGGCATCGCCTCGCCGGCGCCGCATTGTCATCGCCGTTGCGCCGCGATCACTCCTCGCAACCGCGTAAAATGTTGCAACGACGCATCACTACAGCTCCGAATGAAAAGCCGACCGCGAATCTCTTTGACTGTGCGGCCCCCCGTGCCGTCTGTAGTTCGCGGGGGAATAAGGACCACCACGATGATTGAGACCGTCACTGCACTCTTCGGATTTCTCAGCGCCGGCATTCTGGCCGCTCACGCCTATGACGGTTACCGCGCCCGCTTCTAAGCGCGCGACGATTTCGCGACACGGCCGCTCAGCCATCTCGCAACTCAGCTAGTTGGTGCGCTTGCAGCCACTGCGCTGCTCTGATCGAGACATTCGGCTTCGATGAAAGCTGTCTCCGACGAAACAAGACTGAAACACGATTCTCCAGAACCGCTTTGAACGCGCCCGACGAGGGTAGCGACTGATGGGCAGGGACACAGCAAAGCGCTCGCGCGCCCACCCAATGGAGAAGATCTATGTTTCGCAAAGTAACCCTCGGACTGATCGCTGCAGCCTCGCTCGGTGCAGCCGCCCTCGCCCCCAGCGCTGCATCGGCTCACGGCTGGCATGTCGGTGGCTGGCACGGTGGATGGGGTGGCTACGGTCACCACGCCTTCTATGGCGGGCCGACCTTCTATGTCGGCGGCCTGACCGACGGCTGCCTGCAGCGCCGCGTGGTGGAAACCCGCCGTGGGCCGCGCGTCCGGACCGTCAACGTCTGCGCCTACTGATCGCATCAAGTTACGGAAAGCCCGGCCGCCCAACGGCCGGGCTTTTTGCTGCCGTACTCAGGTATTGTTCTGCTTCTGTTGCCCCCCGGTGACAGCCAAGGTCAGCGTTTCCAGCTAAAGCTTGTGTCGAATTCGCTCAATATCTTCAGAGCGATGGAAGGTCCTGGATGCGAACCCTTTGGCTGGCCGCGATCATCGCAGCGTCGGGCGCGGTGAATGCCGCTGCTGCCGACCTGCAGTCGCGCGTCTGGACCAAGACGCCCGCGACGACCGAAGCAGGCTATAGCTGGGGCGGCTGGTATGTCGGCGGCAACGCCGGCGGTTCCTGGGGCCAGAGCAACGTCTCCAACGCTTTCGTCAATGGCACCGCGCCGATCGCAAACCAGCAGGCAATTGCGGCTGCCTCGCCGCGCCTCAATCCTGATGGCTTCACCGGCGGCGGTCAGGTCGGCTACAATCATCAGGTGGACCGCTGGTTGTTTGGCGTCGAGGCCGACGCGAACTATTTCGGCCTGAAGCAGTCGCGCGGTTTCACCGCGCCCTTCCCGGCCGGCGGTTCGTTCACCACCACAAATTCCGTAACGAGTGATTGGCTGGTCACGCTGCGCCCGCGCGTTGGTTACACGGTCGATCGTACGCTTTTCTACGCAACCGGCGGCCTCGCGCTCACCGAGTTGAATTTCGCCTCCTCGCTAACCGACACGACTGGCCAGAACGAAACCGCGTCACTGTCAAAGACTGTGGCAGGTTGGACCATCGGCGCCGGCATCGAACATGCGTTCACCAAAAACTGGTCGGCGAAGGTCGAATATCTCCATACCGATTTCGGCAAGCAATCGGTCTCGGCGCCGACCTTCACCGGACCAGGCGCTGCGACCGGTATCATTGCCCACGATATCGACCTGAAGACCAATACGGTACGCGGCGGACTGAACTATCATTTCGGCGGCCCGTCGGTCGCGCGCTACTGATCGCTGCAAAGACCTCGAAACAAAAAGCCCTCGCTAGCGAGGGCTTTTTGTTTCGAGGTGCGTGCGCCGATCAGCCGGTCATCGCCAGAACGCGACTTTCGACCGGATACGGCTCCACGGTGATCGTCCAGCGCAGTGGCCAGCAGGTCAGATCCGGACGAACGGCGTGAACATAGCCGTTGACGAAAACGCTGTCGGCATCGTCGCTGAATCGCTCGTCGATCAACTCACCATGAAGATGCGCCATCCGGCAGCGGCGCATCTGCGCGTATTTCGTCGTTTCGTATTTGGCCAAATCGGGCCTCCCCAACGTCGCAATGTCCCATCGGGAACTCTGGGCGACTCGCGGTTAACAAAGCCTCAAGCGGATCCGCGACGGTATCGGGCTGGAGTGCGCGTATCAAAAATGCGCAAAGCCCCCGACTTTCGTCGATTCGATTCACGGCTGCTTCAAGAATGCAGAACAGTGTGGCGCCAATATTATTGGAGCGTCCCATGTTCATGATCGCGAGCATTCTGACGGTCGCTGCCGGCGTGTTTTACGCAGCGAGTATCAACAACAGCAGATGGGCGATGCAGGTGTGCCACTACGGCGACATATTCTGCATGAACCCGTCATGGCTTGTCATCGCCGCCGTCCTGTCCATCATCTGGGCATTCTTTTTGCGCGTCGACCGACTGTAGTCGTTCGATCAGCAGACGACCTGGTCCGCAACGAGTTCAGCGGGCTTGAGGTGTTGCCGGCGTGGCGCCAAACGCAGCGATTTCGACGCGGCACAATGTGGACAGCCAAAGGTGCGAATTTCACCGCCCTCGTCGTCCGTCTCGATCTTGATCAGATAAACTTGGGTCCTGCAGCCCGAACATTTCAGATGTTCGGTGCGAATGTTATCGTTCAGATGAACTCTGCGGGTGCCGGACATCTGCAGTCTCCGAAAACCGATGACAGCCTGCCCAGACTATCGCGTTTTCACGCGTGCCGAGCGCCGAAACAGACAACCTGTAATTGCTTAAAAGAATCTCTGCGCCCTTAAGGAATCGCCGCCGTATTGAGCTACCTTGTTCCGGCAGGATTATCCAGATTACGGATTCCACGCGATACGTCTTTTCACGCAGTTTAGAGTATATCTAAATTCTTCGATTGCGGTTCATCATCACACAACTATAGATATTGATGGATCGATCTGCTCGACGACCCTGGAATGTCGCAATGCACAAGCGATATCAGCCGCTCAATATCCCCATCGAGATCGTTCGCACCGTGGTGGCGATCGCGGAAACCGGCAGCCTGACCAAGGCTGCCGAACGGCTGGGCCTGAGCCAACCCGCTGTCAGTTCCCAAATCAAGCGTATTCAGACCATGGTGGGAGGCAACCTCTTCACCAGAACGGTCAACGGCACGACGGCTACCCAGCTCGGCAAGCTGGTGCTGCATCAGGCCAGACGGATTCTGGAAGCCAACGACCAGATGTTGCGGATTGGCGGCGTGGCCAATCTTCCGCAGCCGATCCGGTTTGGATTGAGCACACTGTTCGTGCAGGATTTCTTCAGCCATCAGACCTCCCAAAGTCTGGCCGATCTGATCATTCACACTGACAACTCCGTGGGCATCACCAAAGGCCTGATCGACGGCTATATCGATATCGCCTACATTCTCGAAAATCCGGAAATGAGCAGCGAGATATCGCACCTGATCGTCAACGAGGCCGATGAGGAGTTCGTGTGGGTGCGCGCAAAGGACTTCGTCCTCAGTTCGGGCGCGCCGATCCCCATTCTGACATGGCCGGGCGACGATCTGATGATCCGGACCCTGACGCGCCACGGTCTGTCCTACAAGATCGTATTCAACAGTCCCGACTATCACGCCAAGTTGGCGGCTGTGGAAAGCGGCATCGGCATCACCGCGATCCCGAAGCGGATGATTCCGCCTGCACTTGTCTGGGCGCAGGAATATTACCTGCCGCACCTGCCGCCCGTCAAAGCGTTGCTGTGTGCGCGCTCGAACCTGGAAACAATGCAGAGCACGGAATTGCTCAACGAGATCTCGTCACGCTTTTTCAAATCGCCGGCCGTCGTGAACCTGTAGCGCCGTCATGATCGTGAGCCCGGCCGCAATCCCCATCGGCAGTCAGCGTGGCACGAGATAGTGTTCGTCCCATTCGCTGCGCGGCACTTCGGTGCCGAGCTGATAGGCAAAGGATTTGACGTCGAGCCCGTCAGGGCTGGTCTCGCAGACATAGGACAGCCTGTACCACTTGCCCCCGCTGCGGATGGCACCGCCCGGCGCTTTGATCTGGTTGCCTCGAATGACCGGATCGGCAAATGCGTAGGCCACGAACTCGTCCGGCTTGTATCCCTTGTGCTCGCGGCCCACGGAGCCCATGGCGCGCGCATCGCAACGCTGCTCCAGACGGGTTTCCGGTGACAGTTTGAGCATCTGATCGGTCCGGGACGACGCTGCATGTAGGGGAGCGATGCCGATAAATGCAATAACTGCGAATACTAGTTTTATCATTGCCTTAGGCCAATTACCTTATTTGACTTACGAGGATTTTTGTGGCGCGAACCTACCATGTTCGCACGCGCAAAAAACCCCGCTCGTGTTACCGGCGGGGTTCCAAGTTCGGGATCGTCAGCCGATCCGTTTGAACGTCAGCAACTGATGAAATTCCGATGGCGAGAATTGGCGGCCACCGAGACCGGAGATACTGACCCGCCACCCCGCATCGTTGAGCGTCCGGGCCTGCGCGACGGCGACGTCCGGAATGATCCGGTGCGTCACCATGCTCTGATCATTGCGCGTCGCGTGGATGGTGAAGATATCGCCCCGCCGTGAAGCCGCAGGGATATCGGTTGCTTCAGGATCACTGTCAGAGAACACGGTCACCAACGCCAGCCTCCATCATCAGCCAAAGCCCGATGTGATTGTGCGGCGCACATGGTTAACTTATTATTACAGCAACGCGCACGCCGTCAGGATTTGAAGACGCCCGTGATCTTGTTCCAGAGCGATGAGCCGTCGTCGTTATCGTGTTTCGACCGGTCCGGCTGCGTCGCACTCACAGGATCCGAAGCCGGGAAACTGTCCTTCAGGCCGGTCTTGAGTTCCTCAGACGTTTTGCGATCAGCGCGCGCTGCCTCCTTCACGCCAACAGCATATTTATCGTGGGGTGCGGGATCGAATTTCTCAGCCATGATCGTCTCCTTCATCTGATGAAGGAAAAACGTCCCCGTGGCCAAGAGGTTCCTCTCTGCGGCGATTAGTCGAGACCGCGCTCGCGGCTGAGGCCGACCATCTCCTGAATGAACAGCGTCTTCTGCTTGTCATCCAGCGTGGCGAATAGCGGCTCCGCGGCATCGGCAACGGCGCGCTGATCGACGGCCCGGTCGTTGAGGAACTGAGCCTCGTTGCGCATCTGCTCGATGATGTCATCCGGCGGATCGCGCTTGGCGCGGGCAATACGCAGTTTCAGACGCTCCGCGCCGTTATTGCCGAGCGTATGCATGGCGTTGCTAAAACCGGCCCAGTTCTTTTCCTGCTCCGGCGTCAGGTTGAGCGACATCTTGATACGGCTAGTGTTGGCGTCACTATTCGCGACGATCTGCTCGGCGGTGAGTTCCGGCTCCGCCGTGGGTTGAGCGCCCTTCTTGCCCTTCTTGGCGGCCTTGGTTTGTTTGGCGCTCGACTGCCCGCCCACGGGACCGCGAACATTGTTCGAGGGCACGCCCAGCACGCCGCCGACAACGCCCACGACGCCGCCGATCGCACCACCCAAAACACCGCCAATCGGCCCGGCCGCACGATTGCCGTCTCTTGCACCCTGCTGCACGCCCTGCACCAGCCCCTGCGCATGGACCGCTGCGGAATTTCCGAGCAGCAGAACGGCGGCGACGCACAGCACATGGCGCAGTGGTCGATGCGTGCGCTTGGGCAAATTCATTCTGGTCATCATCGTCTCCTCACCGCAATTTCGCGGCGCAGCAAATCACTTGTGATCATCAGCAACCATAGTGGCTTCAACACGGCCAAGTCCACACGCCACGTCTCCGCCAATGGTAGACCTCATCGAGCCAAGCCTGTTAGATAACGCCCGCGCGGCCATTGGCAGGTGCGCAACAACGTAGAATGCTTCAAGGGGTGGAAATGGCGACCAACAAGAAGAAACTTCTGATCACCGAGTCGATGTCGACCCAGGGAATGGACCTGTTCAATGCACGCGATGACATCGAAGTGGTCAAGTTCAGCAATCTGATTTCCGCTGCCGACTACATCAAGCTGATTGAGCAACACGCACCGGTGCACGGCACCGCGCTCGGCGCCACGCGGTTCGGCGAGTCCGAACTCGAAGCCTGCAAGGACATGAAGGTGGTGGCGCGCATCGGCGTCGGCTACGACGCGGTCGATGTGCCGGCGCTGTCCAAGCGCAAGGTGCCGCTGATGATCGCTGGCACCGCCAACTCGCCCTCGGTTGCGGAACAGGCGCTGTTCATGATGCTGACGCTCGCCAAGCGCGCAGTCGAACTGCACGCCATGGTCAAGGAAGGCAAATGGGCGTCGCGTTTCGGAGCGCTGCCATTCGACCTGTTCGGCAAGACCGTGCTGGTGGTCGGCTTCGGCCGCATCGGCACCCGCACCGCCAAGCGCTGCCAGGCGATGGAAATGAACGTGCTGGTCTATGACCCCTATGTCTCGGCCGATACAATCAAGGCTGCCGGCTGCGAGCCTGTCAGCGATCTCGACGCGGCCCTGCCCCGTGCGGACTTTGTCAGCCTGCATTGCCCGAAGACTCCGGAGACGACTGGCCTGTTCAACGCTGCACGGATCGCCCGCATGAAGCCGTCGGCCTATCTCATCAACACCGCGCGTGGCGGCATCATCGTCGAGGCCGCGCTGCATGACGCGCTGGTCTCGGGCAAGCTCGCCGGTGCCGGCCTCGACGTGTTCGAGGCCGAACCGCCGCCGCTCGGTCATGCGCTGTTCGAACTGCCGAACGTGATCATCGCGCCGCATGTCGCCGGCGTGACGCGTGAAGCACTCGACCGCATGGGCGCGCAAACCGCGCGCAACATGCTCAGCGTGCTCGACGGCGAGCCGATCAAGCAAAATGCCGTCAACGCGGACGTGTTCGGCTGAACCGTCGATTGCTGGCGCGGATGATTGATCCGCGCTAGCACTGCCGCAGTCCTCACCAGAGTACCCCGCGATGGCATTCAAGGAATACGGCGATCACGACGCGCTCGGCCTTGCCGGGCTGGTGCGCAGCAAGCAGGTCAGCCCGCGCGAACTGCTCGATGAGGCGGTGGCGCGCACCGAGCGCGTCAATCCCCGGATCAACGCTGTCGTGGTGCGCCATGAGGACTATGCGCGGCGCCAGATCGACGAGGGGTTGCCCGACGGGCCGTTCACCGGCGTGCCATTCCTGCTGAAGGATCTCGAACTCCTCGACGGCACGCGCACGACCTTCGGGGCCAGCCTCTACAAGGACTTCGTCGCCGATCACACCGGCACCCTCGCCCAGCGCTTCCTCAAGGCCGGCCTGACGATATTCGGCAAGAGCGCGAGCCCCGAATTCGGGCTCATGCCGACGACCGAATGCCGGCTGCATGGACCGACGCGCAATCCCTGGAATCCCGATCATGCATCAGGCGGCTCGTCCGGCGGCGCAGCAGCTGCCGTGGCTGCGCGCATCCTGCCGGTTGCCCATGCCAGCGACGGCGGCGGCTCGATCCGTATTCCCGCCTCGGCCTGCGGCGTATTCGGTCTGAAGCCGACCCGCGCTCGCAATCCGACGGGTCCTGACAAGGCCGAAGGCTGGGGCGGCTTTTCCTGCGGCCACGTCGTGAGCATCAGCGTACGCGACAGCGCCGCGATGCTTGATGCTGTTCACGGACCCGAACTGACCAGCCCCTATATGGCGCCCGCACCGGAACGTCCCTTCCTCCATGAAGTCAGCCGTGGTCCCGGCAGGCTGCGCATCTTCTTCACCGACAAGTCGCCCTATGGCGATGCAATCGATCCCGAAGTCGCCGCTGCCGTCCGCGATGTCGCCAGGTTGCTCGAAGCACAGGGGCATCATGTCGAAGAACGCGCGCCGGTGTTGCCGCTGGACCCTGCGCAAGTGATTGCGGCGATCGTGTCGGCCAATACGGCGGTTACCGTGCAGTTCGCGGAGAAGAAGTTCGGCCGCCCGATGACCTCGGATGATTTCGAGAAACTCACACTCGGCAGCGCACATAATGCCCGCAAGGCAAGCGCAGTCGACTACGTGACAGCACTGCAGAACGCATTCCAGATCTCCCGCAGTGTCACCGAATTCTTTACCGGCTGCGACATCTTCCTGTCGCCGACGCTCTGCACGCCGCCGATCAGGATCGGTGAGATCGACACGATGTCGGACGATCTCGGCCATGTCGCGCCTTTGCTGCGCCGCTACATGCCAGGCACCAGTATGGCCAACATGACCGGCCAGCCGTCCATGTCGGTGCCCCTGGCCTGGAGCAGCAAAGGCCTGCCGATCGGTATGATGTTCACGGCGCATTTCGGCGACGAGGCCATGCTGTTCCGTCTGGCCGGGCAACTCGAGCAGATCCGGCCCTGGAAAGACAGGCGTCCGCCGATCTCTGCCTAAAAACAGCCACAGCGATTACCAAAATGAAACCACAGCCGATTAGATGTTAGATGTTGGCTATCCGTGGATTTTGCGTAATTGCCGGGAGGCGCATTTTGATGACCCAGAACGATCCGACCGATCACGCCCTCGCGGCCATTGCGAGCATTCTCGACCGCAAGGAAGCGGAATCGCAAGTGGCCGAACACGGCGACGCCGAGCCCGCTTCGATCACCGTCGTCACCGAAACCGTGGTCACCGAGACTGTATCTGTCATGGTCGCCGCCGAACCCGAAGCGCCGCTCGTCGAGCACGAGTCGCCCTCTACGGTTCCAGAGGCCCTCGAGGTCGATGGCTACTCCCGTCTCGGTCCGGGTCCGCTCGATGCCATCCGCTTTCGCTGGACCGCACGCCGCGACGACGACGGCCAGTATTTCGTCGATGAAACTATCGGTAGTTCGCGGCCGATTTCGTCAGGCCCGATGCCGCGTGACGAAATCATCGATTTCATCGACGGGCGCGAGCGCGCCGCCCGCGATCGTTTCGAGACGCTGAAGAGCCAGATGACCGTGGGCAGCAGCGTCTCGCGCTACAGCGACTACTGACGAAAGCCAGGTTTCAAAACGCCGCCGCCGTCAGCGGCGGCGTTTGGGCCTGTCAGGCTGCCTGAAACGGCATATGTCCGGCGTAGGATTGAACCACTTCTTCAGTCGGCGCCACACACCAAAGCAATTGCAATTCCCCCTGAGTGACGCGGATCACAGTGTTCGGGCGCATCCGCAGCTCGGTTCAGGGGCAGGATTTCAACCGCTTTGGAGGACACATGAAGCCGCTCTTCGCCCTCGCCGCCATCCTGCTGGCCAGCACCGCCGCTCAGGCCGGCGACAGCTACTCGTTCGACATCGGTGGCCGCACCATTACCATCGAAGCGCCAAGCGACTGCAATTCGACGGACTGCATCTCGGTTTCCATTCCCGGCGTCTACGAATATGGCACCAAGCGCAGCAAGCGCGAGCGTGACCGCGAGACGCGCGAGCAGGCCCCCAACACTCCGCGATCCGAACAGATGGCCAAGCCTGTGGAGACGCAGAAGCCCGTTGTCGCCCCAAAGGAGGCGGCAGCTCCGGCGGCACCTGTCACGCCATCCGTCGCGGTGGCCCCGCAGCCTGCCCCGGCTCCCGCGCCTGCCGAGAAATCTGCGTCCTCTACGGTCATCGCCAACGCACCGCCCACAGATCCAGTCAACAAGCAGGATGCGCCCGCACCGGCTACGCCTGCCGCCGCGGCAACGCCGCTCGGCATCTGGATGACCGAGAAGAAGGAGGGCAAGGTTCGCATCGAACAATGCGGCGCCAATCTGTGCGGCTATTCAATGAATGCCAAGACCGAGGCCAATGGGGAGAAGGTGCTGATCAACATGAAGCCCGGCAACAACAAATGGGCGGGAAAGATCTTCGATCCGAACAGCGGCAGCACCTACGAATCGACCATCGCTCTGAAGGGCAGTGACACGCTGCGCGTCCAGGGCTGCGCCTTCGGTGGCATGTTCTGCGGCGGACAGACCTGGACGCGGGTGAACTGATCCCAGCAGACGCGCTCGTCGATTGAAAGGCCCAACATCCCCTGTAAGCTGATCGTAACGCGGTGCGCCCCTGAACGGTGCGCTTCGCGATACAAACGGGGGAGACGTCATGATCCGGATCATCGCCTGGCTGGCAGCCTGTGTGCTGCTTGCGGCGCCCTTGCAGGCACAGACGCCCGCCCCTGTGCCCTCACCGTCCCGCCTCGACGATATCATTGCCCGGGGGACGCTGCGTGTTGGATTGACCGGCGACTACATGCCGTTCAGCGCGTTCGATCCGACCACGACATCGTTCAAGGGCTTCGACGTCGAGATGGCGGAAGCGCTCGGAAAGGCACTCGGCGTCAAGGTCGACTATGTGAAGACCAGCTGGCCAAAACTGTCAGCAGACTTTGCGGCAGACCAGTTCGATGTGGTGATGGGCGGCGTGTCGATTACCCTCGACCGGCAGAAGAAGGGTGTGTTCTCGATCCCCATCATGCGCGAGGGCAAGACGCCGATCGCGCGCTGCGCCGATGCAGGGAAATTCGGCACGCTCGCTGAGATCGATCGGCCAGGTATCAAGGTGATCGTGAATCCAGGCGGCACCAATGAGCGCTTTGCACGGACGCATATCAAGTCGGCCGAAATCACCGTCTTCAACGACAATACCCGCATCTTCGACGAGATCGCACAAGGCCGTGCCGACCTGATGATGACCGATGCGTCAGAGACCCGCTATCAGCAGAAACTGCATCACGGTGTGCTCTGCGCCGTACATCCCGACACGCCGTTCGATTTCGCCGAGAAGGCCTATTGGCTCCAGCGCGATGTGGCGCTGAAAGCCTTTGTCGATCAGTGGCTGCACATCATGCAGGAAGACGGCAGTTTCCGTGCGACCGTCAACCGCTGGTTCGAGTGACCGGAGGCAATCGGCGCGCCGGACGCAAAGCCGGCGCACGCGATGCGACGGCACTATCCATTACGGAACGCGTAGCCATATCCATTCAGCGCCGGCGCGCCGCCGAGATGTGCATAGAGCACCTTGGATCCTTCAGGGAAGTAACCCTTCTGCACGAGGTCGATCATCCCCTGCATCGATTTCCCTTCATAGACAGGGTCGGTGATCATGCCCTCCAGACGCGCGCAGAGACGGATGGCGTCCTTGGTCTCTTCCGATGGCACGCCATAGACGGGATAGGCGTAGTCCTCGATCAGCACCACATCGTCCTCGACGAGGTCTTTGCCTAATTTGACCAGCTTGGCCGTGTCCTGCGCGATCTGCAGAACCTGCGCCTTGGTCTGGGCCGGCGTGAAAGAGGCGTCGATGCCGATCACCCTGCGCTGGCGGTCGTCCTTGGCGAAACCCACCAGCATGCCGGCATGGGTCGAGCCGGTCACGGTGCAGACGACAATGTAGTCGAATGCAAAGCCGAGCTCCTTCTCCTGCGCCCGGACTTCTTCGGCAAAGCCGACATAGCCGAGACCGCCGAATTTGTGTACGGAGGCACCGGCCGGAATGGCGTAGGGTTTGCCGCCCTTGGCCTTCACATCCTCGATCGCCTCTTCCCAGCTATGGCGGATGCCGATGTCAAAGCCTTCGTCGACGAGCTGCACATCCGCTCCCATGATCCGGCTGAGCATGATATTGCCGACACGGTCGTAGACGGCGTCCTCATGCGGCACCCAGCTCTCCTGCACCAGCCGGCACTTCATACCGATCTTGGCTGCAACGGCCGCGACCATGCGCGTGTGATTGGACTGTACGCCGCCGATCGATACCAGCGTATCGGCGTTCGACGCGATGGCATCGGGGATGATGTATTCGAGCTTGCGCAGCTTGTTGCCGCCATAGGCCAGACCGGAATTGCAGTCCTCGCGCTTGGCGTAGAGTTCGACCTTGCCGCCGAGATGGGCCGAGAGCTTCTCCAGCTTCTCGATATAGGTGGGTCCAAAGGTGAGCGGATAGCGTTCGAAGCCTTCGAGCATGTGACACCTGTTGTCGTGAAAACTGGCGCTACAGCTAGCATTTTCGGCACGGAAGGTGCTTTCAAAGATATGGCTGTGCTCTGCTATATATCGTACCATATCCATCTAAAATGGAAGTAAGACGCATTAAATTCCAAAAATTCGGAAGATTCTTTCATGGCAGAAAATCTGGATAAAATCGGACTTCGCATGCTGCATTTGCTGCAGAAAGACGGGCGTTTGAGCAATGCTGATCTGGCGGCCAAGGTGAATGTCAGTCCCGCCACATGTCATCGCCGCACGCAGCAGCTGTTTGACGAGGGCTATATCCGGAATACGCGCGCCATCATTGCGCCCGAGAAGGTCAATCGCGGCGCGCTGGTCATGGTCGGTGTCGTGCTCGATCGCTCGACGCCGGAAAGCTTTGCAGTATTTGAAAAGGCGGTGGCCAAACTAAAATTCGTTCTCGATTGCCACCTGGTCGCCGGCGACTTCGACTATTTCCTAAAAATCCGCGTCGGCGACATGGCCGATTTCAATCGTATCCACGGCACGCAGCTCATCGCGCTGCCCGGCGTCCGTCAGACCCGAACCTTTTTCGTTATGAAAGAGGTGGTGGACAATGCGCCGCTAGACTTTTGAACCCAGCGTCGTCCGCACCCGGTAATGCCTGGCCGTCCTAGCCGACCGGCTTCGCATATTGTTCGTCGCTGACCTTTTCCATCCAGTCCGCGGTCTTGCCGTCGAGCGCTTCCTGCATGGCGATATGGGTCATGCCGGTGGTCGGCGCCGCGCCGTGCCAGTGTTTCTCGCCCGGTGGAATCCAGACGGTGTCGCCCGGCTTGATCTCAACGACCGGCTCGCCTTCGGTCTGAAAGCGCCCGACGCCCGCGATGACATAGAGCGTCTGCCCGAACGGGTGGGTATGCCAGGCCGTGCGTGCGCCGGGCTCGAAGCTGACGCGAAAAGTCACCAGCCGCGCTGGCGCTTCCGCGACAATGACCGGGTCCTGCCAGACCGTGCCCGTGAAGTATTCCTCTGGCGCCCTTTTGGTCGGGCGCGAACCTGCGGGGAAAAGCTTCATGGCACGGTCTCCAATCTCTGGCCCTCATGGTGAGGAGGCGCGCAGCGCCGTCTCGAACCATGAGGGATGAACACTCCCTCGCCCTTCGAGACGCGGCCAAGCGGCCGCTCCTCAGGATGAGGGTATTGGTTTGGTTGATTACTTCTTCGACGCGGCGTAGCGCGCCTTGGTCTCGGCATTCATCGGATACAGGCCGGGCAGCGTGGCGCCGTTATTCACCTCGTTGACGATCCAGGCTTCCATGCGCTCCTGCTCGGCGCCTTCGGCGAGGATGAGATCGAGGAAGGCCTTCGGAATCACGACAGCGCCGTCCTGGTCGGCAACGATGACGTCGTCCGGGAAGATGGCAACGCCGCCGCAGCCGATCGGTTCACCCCAGCCGACAAAGGTCAGGCCGGCAACTGACGGCGGAGCGGCATAGCCGTCGCACCAGACCGGCAGATTGGTGCCGAGCACGCCTTCGATGTCACGCACCACGCCGTCGGTGATCAGCGCAGCGACGCCGCGCTTCTGCATGCGGGCGCAGAGGATGTCGCCGAAGATGCCGGCGTCGGTGATGCCCATGGCGTCGACCACGGCGATGCAGCCTTCCGGCATAGCTTCGATCGCGGTGCGGGTCGAGATCGGCGACGACCACGATTCCGGGGTAGCGAGATCCTCGCGCGCCGGCACAAAACGGAGAGTGAAGGCCGGACCGACGAGACGGGGCTGACCGGGGCGCAGCGGCTTGGCGCCGCGCAGCCAGACATTGCGCAGGCCCTTCTTCAGGAGAACGGTGGTGATGGTCGCGGTGGTGACCTTCGACAGGGTGGCAATGGCTTCGGGTGTCAGGGACATACGCAGGGCTCTTCAGGTCAGAGGGTGCAGGACGTTGGACTTACGGCGGCGCATCTTGCGGTGGAATGCCAGCGCGTCAAGGGCTGCTGCTTCAAAGCGCCATGCAATGTGATGAAACCTCTGCGATCAGTACGGCTTATCGCCAACATGCGTATTAATTTATTGAAGATGCACGGCTATTTTCAGATTGCGAATTCCACTCGCTGGTAAAACGCGCTATGCATGATTGTCCAATACTGACGTTGTGAGGCCATGGTCGCAGCTCTCTCCCCGCCCCGCATCCTCCCCAGTGGCGATGCTGCCATCACCGTCGAATTCAGCCGCACCATCGACGAGGAAGCCAACCGCCGGGTGTTGGCGCTCGACAAACTCGTCGCGTCGGCCGGTCTTGCTGCCGTCACCGAAACCGTGCCGACCTATCGCTCCCTGCTGGTGCATTACGATCCGCTGCAGATCGGCTTCGATGCTTTGGGTGAGAAGCTGACCGAACTGGCGCTCCAGCCGCTCCCCGAAGCCAAGGCGGCCCGGCGCTGGCGCATCCCGGTCGCCTATGGCGGCGAAAACGGCATCGATCTCGAAGACGTCGCCAAGGCGCTCAACATCACGCCGGACGAAGTGGTCGCACGCCATGTAGGCGGCGACTACAAGGTGGCGATGATCGGCTTCACGCCGGGCTGGTCCTATCTCAGCGGGCTGCCGAGTTCGATGCAGATGTCGCGCCGGCAGAATCCCCGACTGCTGACACCGCCCGGCACGATTTCCATCGGCGGCATCCAGACCGGCGTGCAATGCCTTGCCGGCCCCAGCGGTTGGCATCTGCTCGGACGGACCGCCGTGCGCACCTATCAGCTCGGCCGCGATCCCATCTTCCTGCTTGAACCCGGCGACGCCATCACCTTCGCCGCTGTCGACGAGAAGACATTTGCCGAGCAGGACCGCGCGGCCGAAGCCGGTGCATTCGTCGCGGAGCTGATCGCATCATGAGCAAGCTCATCGTCACTTCCGTGAGCCCCGGCACGTCAGTGCAGGATGTCGGCCGGTTCGGCGCGCAGCGCTATGGCCTGGTGCCATCGGGCGCCGTCGATCGACTGGCGATGGCCGCCGCCAATGCCCTGCTCGGCAACACGCTGTTCGCAGCCACCATCGAACTCGGCCCGCTCAATTCAGTCTTCACCGCCAAAGGCGGCGCCGTGCGTGTTGCACTCACCGGCGCGACGCGGCCGGCCGATATCGCGGGCACGCCCTTCAACGTCAATACATCCGTCACGCTGGCCGATGGCGAGAGCCTCAATCTCGGCGTCGCCCGCGCCGGCACCTTCGGCTATCTCGCGATCGAAGGCGGCGTGCGCGGCGAGCCGATGTTCGGCAGCCTGGCCGTGAACGCCCGCGCCGGTCTCGGCAGTCCCTATCCGCGCCCGCTGCAGGCCGGTGACGAATTGCTGGTGGCGGCTGCGAGCAGCGCCAACGAGAAGCGCATCGATTTGCCTGCGCCGGCCGAAGGTCCGATCCGCGTGGTGCTTGGACCACAAGACGATGAATTCGGTGACGCCAAAGAAGTGTTCCTCAGCAGCGAGTGGAAGATCTCGGCGACCAGCGACCGTATGGGCTATCGCCTCGAAGGTCCCGTCATTAAACATCTGCACGGGCACAACATCGTTTCCGACGGCACCGTGAACGGCTCGATCCAGGTACCCGGCAACGGCCAGCCCATCGTGCTGATGCCCGACCGGGGCACGTCGGGCGGCTATCCGAAGATCGCCACGGTGATCTCGACGGATCTCGGCCGGTTCGGCCAGACCCAGCCGGGCCGCGCTTTCCGCTTTAAAGCCATCACCATGGCCGAGGCGCAGGCGGAATATCGCGCCTTCGCCGAACTGCTGCAGAGCCTGCCCGGTCGTGTCCATGATTCCAACATCCTGATGTTGGACATCAAGGCGCTGCTGTCGTCCAATGTCGCTGGTGTCGCCGTCAGTGCAACCGATGACAATACGTGGCAGGCACCGCAGACGGCAGACGCGCAAGACTGATTTCGAATCCTACTCACGAAAGAGCACGACTATGGCGACCATCGATCTGAACTGCGACCTCGGCGAAAGCTTCGGCATGTGGGAGATGGGCAACGACGCCGCGATGATCGACCTCGCGTCCTCCGTGAACATCGCCTGCGGCTATCACGCGGGCGACGCCGATGTGATGCGCAAGACGGTGCAGCTCGCCAAGGCGCGGAACGTCAAGATCGGCGCGCATCCCGGCTATCGCGACCTGCACGGTTTCGGCCGCCGGCCTATCGTCGGTCTCACCGCACTCGAGATCGAGAACCTGATCGCGTACCAGATCGGCGCCTTGCAGGCGATCGCCGCCATGGAAGGCTACAAGGTCACCCATGTGAAGGCCCACGGCGCGATCTCCAACGTCGCTTGCGAGGACGACATGACCGCCCGCGCCATCGCCGCCGGCATCAAAGCCGTCGACCGCGATCTGACCTTCGTGGTGCTGGCGAATTCCAAACTTGTAACTGCCGGCGAAGCCGCCGGACTCCCTCTGGCACATGAAGTGTTCGCCGACCGCGCCTATGAGGACAACGGCAATCTCGTCTCGCGCAAGAAGCCCGGTGCGGTACTGCATGATCCGGTGATGGTTGCTGATCGTGTGGTGAAGATGGCACAGACCGGGGAAGTCATCTCGATCACTGGCAAGGTGATCAAGATGAAGATGGACACCGTGTGCATTCACGGCGACACGCCGGGAGCCGTCGAACTTGGCCGCCATGTACGAGATGGGCTGAAGGCGGCGGGGATCGATGTGGCGCCGTTCAAGACGGCGCTTTAGAACTCCACCGTCATTCCGGGGCGCGTGCGTCTTCGCACGCGAACCCGGAATCCCGAAATGTTCATCACCTCTAACATGACGGGGGCGGACAGTGGGGACTCATCTTGAGATTCCGGGTTCGCATGCGCAAAGATGCGCACGCGCCCCGGAATGACAGTGAATTCATCACCGATCGTTCAACATCCCCTCATGTGGCAGTCCCTCGATCGGGCATTCCTCGACACCGACCGTCGGCCGCGTGAAGGCCTCGACATTCTCGCGCGCCTTGTCGGGATTGTTGACCCAGTTTGCATAGAAATCGAACGGACACGCCGCGACGCCCTTGTTGCTTTCGCCGGAATTGATCGTGCCGGTGTAGCCGCGATGCAGCAGCTTGAAGAGATGGTTCTCCGACTGTCCGGTGCGGCGCGCGTCGCGGATCAGCGATTTCGACAGCGCCGCATATTGAATGCCGTAGTCTTCCTCGCCGCATTCGCCGAGCGTGCGGCCATCGAAACCGATGATCGCCGAATGGCCGAAATACGAATAGACGCCGTCGAAGCCTGAGGCATTGGCAACGGCAACATAAGTATTGTTGGCCCAGGCCATCGCCTTGGCCATCAGCACCTGCTGATCCTTGGCGGGATACATGTAGCCCTGGCAGCGCACGATCAGTTCGGCGCCCTTCATGGCGCAGTCGCGCCAGATTTCGGGATAGTTGCCGTCATCGCAGATGATCAGCGAAATCTTCAGGCCCTTCGGCCCCTCGGAGACATAAGTGCAATTGCCGGGATACCAGCCTTCGATGGGCACCCATGGCATGATCTTGCGATATTTCTGAACGATCTCGCCCTGATCGTTCATCAGGATCAGCGTGTTGTACGGCGCCTTGTGCGGATGCTGTTCATGGCGTTCGCCGGTCAGCGAGAACACGCCCCAGACCTTGGCCTTGCGGCAGGCCTCCGCGAAAATCTCGGTTTCCTCGCCGGGTACGATCGAGGCGGTCTCGTACATTTCCTTGGAGTCGTACATGATGCCCTGGGTCGAATATTCCGGGAACACCACCAGATCCATGCCGGGCAGACCGATCTTCATGCCGACGATCATGTCGGCGATCTTCTGCGCATTGGCCAGCACCTCGGCCTTCGTGTGAAGCCGCGGCATCTTGTAATTCACGACGGCGACGCCGACCGCGTCCTTGCTGGATGAAATATCGCCGTGATGCATCTGCGCTGGTCTCCGTTGCCGGGCGATGGTGGGCCGACGGAGGGAGACCGGGAATACGTGGATTTACGGATGTCTGTTCTGCGACGCCAATCAAGAACGTTGTCATGGCCGGGCCTGACCCGGCCATCCATCTTCCGTCGCTAAGATGGATACGCGGGTCAAGCCCGCGTATGACGTCGGAGTCTGAGGAGGCTCGACTACAGCCCCGCCCCCTTCCCGATGGCATCGTTGAACGATCGATCCACGATCGCATTGGCATCGAGCTTCTGCTTGATCAGTCCGCTGCGCAAATAGAGATCGATGGTCTTCTGTTCATCCGCGGCGACGCCATCGTCGATCGGTGCGATGCGGATTTTTGCACGTGTCAGCCAGTTCAGCGGCACCGACGGCGCCACGTTCATCAGCTTGCCCCAGGTCTGCGCGTAAGCATCCGCGTTCTTCAGCGCCCAGGCCCGGGCCGCAGTGAGGCGGCGGAGATAGTCCTCGAGTTCGGCATGCTTGTCGCGGATCGCATTCGGCGTCGCCACGACAAAGCTCAGCCCCGATGTCAGGCCCTCGGCATTCAGCAGGACACGCGACTGGAACAGCACCTCTTCCTGGCTCACATAGGGCTCCCAGGTCGACCACGCATCGACTGAGCCGCGGGTATAAGCGACCTTGGCATCCGACGGAGCGAGGAACACGATCTGCACATCGCTCGCCGTCCAGCCCTTTTGTTCCAGCGCGGCGAGAATGAGCTGATGCCCGATCGAGCCGCGGCCAGTGGCGATCTTCTTGCCCTTCAGATCGTCGAAGCTCTTGATCGTCGAGTCCTTCGGCACCAGCACGGCGAGACCGTCGCCGGTCTGCCGGATCGCGCCGATGGCCTTGACCGGCACATTGGCCGCTGCTGCAAAGGTGAAGGGCGCATCGCCGACCAGCCCGCTATCGAGTGCACCGGCACCGAGCGCTTCCAGCAGCGGCGCTGCCGCGGCGAATTCCTTCCACTCGATCTTGTAGGGCACGTCTTTCAGCACGCCGGATGCTTCCATCACGGCGCGCGCATTGCCCTTCTGGTCGCCGACGATCAGCGTGGTCTCGGCGTGGGCGGAAGTGGCAAAAGCCGCGAGGATCAGACCGGCGGCAAGAACAAGCCGTTTCATGCTGCGACAACTCCCTTGGCGGCGTCACGCGCCGCAATCAGTTCGCGGGTGCGCGGGATCAGTTCGCGGCCGTAATCGATGGCGTCGATCAGGGGATCAAAGCCGCGGATCAGGAAATGGCTGACGCCAAGATCGTAATAGTCGGCGAACACTTCGGCGACCTGCTCGGGCGTGCCGACCAGCGCGGTGGTGTTGCTGTTCGCGCCGGTGAGCGCGGCCATCTCGGTCCACAGCCGCTTGTCGATGCGGGTGCCCTGCTCGGCCAGCGCCAGCAGACGCTTCGCACCGGCGGTGGCATGGCCATCGGCCGGCTTGCGATAGCCGGTCTTGTCCTGCAGCGCGGTGGCCCGGGCGAGAATATCATCGGCCTTGGCCCAGGCTTTCTCCTCGGTGTCGGCAATGATCGGGCGCACCGACAGGCTGAATCGCGGCGCCGGACGACCATACTTGGCAGCAGCGGCCCGCACGCGGCCGGTGACGTCGCGGACTTGCGCATAGGATTCACCCCACAGCGCGAAGGTGTCGGCATGTTTGCCCGACACGTCGATGGCCGCATCTGACGCGCCGCCGACGAAGACATGGATCGGCACGGTCGGCTTCACCTGCGAGAAGCCGCCCTCAACCTGATAATACTTACCGGCATAGTCGAATGGTTTCTCGCTCGTCCATTCCTGCTTGATGATGTCGAGCCATTCGCTGGTGCGCGCGTAACGCTCGTCCTTGTCGTCGAGCGTATTGCCGTCCTGCCGCAGCTCCTTGGCATTGCCGCCGGTGATGACGTGCAGCGAGACGCGGCCATGGTGGAAATTCTCGATGGTGGCGAGCTGGCGCGCCAGCACCGTCGGCGCGGTGAAACCCGGACGCTGCGCGATCATCACCTTCAGCTTTTCGGTGACGCCGAGCGCATGCTGGGCGACCTGCAGGCCGTCCGGCGAGGTCGAATGGAAGGCGAGCAGCGCGCGGTCGAACCCGGCGAGCTCGTGCGCCTTCGCTACGGTTTCGATATAGCTGGGATCGAGCACCGCGCCGGAGCGCACGCGGGTCTCAGATGCGTCATTGTTGGTGATGAAGCCGATGAATTCGACGGACATGGTTGTCTCCACTTCCTGCTGTTGTTCAGATGCCGAGCGCGATGCGTCCGGCGGAAATCTTGGTGCTGTCGTCCTGCGGCGTGTGCACGCGGCCACACAGCACGTCGCGATAATGCCGCTCCAGCGGATTGGCGCGGGTCAGTCCGTGATTGCTGGTCAGCGACAGCGCGTCTTCGACGACAGCCACGGCATTATTGGTAACCGTGAGTTTGAGGATATTCGCCTCAACCGGCGTCAGCGTAACACCGTCATCGATATCCCGTGCAAAGGTCTCGAGCAGCCGCGCATTCACCGCGAGCTTCGCCTCGATGCCGCCGACGATCTCTTGCGCCCGCGGCAGCGTCGCCAGCGGCGCGCCGAGGCTCGACGGCGTGCGGGTCTTGAGAAAGTCGATCAGCCAGTCGCGCGCCGCCCGCGCCACGCCGTCATAGACGGCACCGACCAGCACGGCCTGGATGGTCGCCTGCGACACATCCGGCGCACCCCAATCACTGGGACGGCGCAGATCCACCTCGTTGTCGAGCGGAATGAGCACGTCGTCGAACACGACGTCATGGCTGCCGCTGGCGCGCAGACCGAGATGATCCCAGGTCTCGACGATCTCGGTGCCTGGCAGACCCGCCGGCACCAGAAAGACGCCGACGCGCACGTCGGGCTCGTCCGTCTTGGCCCAAACAGTGTACCATTTGAGGATCGGCGCACCGGTCGAATAGATCTTGCGGCCGGTCATGCGCCAGCCTTCGGCCGTGCGCTTCGCTGTGGTTTGAGGCAGACCGCCCCGCGATGGCGATCCCTGATCGGGCTCGACGCGCAACGCGTTGATCAGCGCAGGGCCATTCACGGGGTCGCGCGACACGCGCTGCGCCAGATGCGCAGGCCAGTTGCCGTTCCGCGTGATGACCAGATGGTGGATATAGTGCATCGCCAATACAAGCGCGGTCGCGGCATCGGCCTTGCCAACCGCGTTTACGACGCGCGCAGCCTCGCGCACCCCGGCGCCCACGCCGCCCAGCGCCTTTGGCACCGGCAGCGCCAGAAGGCCCGCCTCGGACAGTTCCTGAAAATTCTCAAATGGAAAACTTGCCGCACGATCATGCGATGGCGCACGTTCCGCAAATCCTGGAACGAGCAAATTAACTCTGTCAATAATGCTGGGAACCGCGTCCATATTGTATTGCTTTCGGCTTCTCTAACCCTAGAGAATGCCGTTCGGCAGGCGTTACAAGCGGTACTCGGAAATAACGACAGCGGGACTGATGGGCCTCAGACCCACAGGTGAAAATTCTCTCCGGTGACCTCAGGCGAGAATTTTATTCGCGCGATTTTGAAGCCCGATTCAGGAATCTGCCGCCTTGCCCCGACTGCCGGCGATATGGCTCGTGAGCTTCTGCGTCACCTCGCGCCGCAAAGCGTTGAACTCCGGCGATGCGACGTCGCGCGGGCGCGGAAGGTCGACCTCGATTTCGCAGTCGATCCGGCCCGGCCCCGCCGACATCACGATCACGCGATCCGCCAGCATCACCGCCTCCTCGACCGAATGCGTCACAAAGATCACCGTAAGGCCGGTGGTGCGCCAGATCTCAACGAGTTCTTCCTGCAGCTTGCTGCGGGTCAGCGCATCCAGCGCGCCGAACGGTTCGTCCATCAGCAGCATGTCGGTGTCGTTGCTGAGCACGCGCGCGATAGCGACACGTTGCTTCATGCCGCCGGAGAGCTGGTGCGGATAGCGATCGGCAAAGGCCGTCAATCCCACCATGGCCATGAACTTGTCGGTGAGTTCGCCCACGACCTTGCTCGCTACACGGCGATGTTTGGGGCCGAAGCCGATATTGTCGCGCACCGTCAGCCACGGAAACAACGCGTAATCCTGAAACACTATGCCGCGATCCGGGCCCGGCTTGTCGACGGGAAAGCCATACATGGTCACGGAACCCATCGTCGCCGTCTCAAAGCCGGCGACGATGCGCAGCAAGGTGGACTTGCCGCAACCGGACGCGCCGAGCAGGCAAACGAACTCGCCCTTGCGGATGGTGAGATTGACACTGCGCAGCGCTTCAACCGGGCCGTTGGAGGCCTGATAGATTTTCCCGACGTCGCTGACCTCGAGGATATCAGGCGCAATTGTGGTTGGTCGATCAAGCATGATGCTGTGGGCTCCAACGAAGGAAGTAGTTGCTGAGCATCAGCAGGATGCGATCCGACACGAAGCCGGTGATGCCGATGATGATCATGCCGGTGATCACGAGATCGGTGCGCGACAGTGTGCGGCCATCCATGATGACAGCGCCGAGGCCTTCGGGCACGCCGGTCATCTCGCCGACCACGATCAGGATCCATGCGAAACCTGCACCGAGACGAAGGCCGTTGAAAATGCTGGGTAGCGCTGCCGGTAAGACGACGGAGCGGAATTGCTGCGCGCCGCTGCAGCCGAGCATCTCCGCCGCTTCGAACAACCTGATATCGACGGAGCGAACACCGAAAACCGTATTGAGCAGGATTGGGAAGAACGCGCCGAGGAATACCAGGAAGATCGCCGCGCGCGGTCCGAGACCAAAGAAGATCATCGACAACGGCAGCCATGCCGTCACCGGGATCGGTCGCAGCAACGACAGCGTCGGATCGAGCAGCTTGCGTAGCAACGGCATACGCCCGATCATCAGCCCGAGCGGAATGCCGACCGCCGCCGCACAGAGAAAGCCGCCATAGACACGCTGCACGCTCTTCCAGAAATGGATCGGCAGGCTGGCGCTGTACGCGTCGTCATAGACTCCGCCGAAAGCGAAATCCCACATCATTACGGCGACGCCATAGGGCGACGGCACCAGTCGCGTGCCGGTCCAGCGCACCATGACGTCCCAAATCACCATCAGGCAGACCGGCACGATCAGCGCGAGCG
The DNA here is from genome assembly GCF_021044645.1 of Tardiphaga sp. 37S4. Classification (NCBI taxonomy): domain Bacteria; kingdom Pseudomonadati; phylum Pseudomonadota; class Alphaproteobacteria; order Hyphomicrobiales; family Nitrobacteraceae; genus Tardiphaga; species Tardiphaga sp. 37S4. Next base: position 2,482,401 of record NZ_CP088008.1, read on the forward strand.
CAACTGTGCGCGCCCGCTGCACGCCCTGCCCGCGCTTGCCGGCCGCAGGCACCGGGGTTTCCGCTGCCGGCGCAAGCTCGACCCTGTTGGACGTATCGTCCATCGTGCTTTGCAGGCTCACAACGCGCTCACGTGGCCGCCAGCGCCTTCACGAAGCTCGCATCGATGAAGGTCTTGTAGTCCGGCAGCTGCCGGATCTGCTTCTTGGACAGCATCTGGCCACCGTAATATTCCGCCTGCTTCATGAACTGGTCGTCGATATTCCAGGTTAGCTCTACATTCGGCGCGGCCTTCTCGATCGACGGCTTCTGCTGGCCGAGCTTCTGCATGGCGATGGCGATAAAGGCCTCGCGGTCTTTCATGGCATATTCGCTGGCCAGGCGGTGGGTCTTGAGCAGCGCCTTGATCAGTTCCGGATCTTTCTCGATCAGTTCGCGGCGCGTGGCCAGCACCATGTTCAGCGAACCGGTCGGCGTCGTATAGGGATATTCGACGATCTGACCGACGCCATTGGCGAGGCTGATGCCAGGCCCGGGCTCGGCGCCCACATAGGCGTCGATGTCGCCGCGGGCGAGCGCCGGCGCCATGTCACTGAACGACAGACGGACGGACTCGACGTCCTTCACCGTCATGCCTTCGGCGGAGAGACGATCGAGGATCACGACTTCCTGGGTCGAGCCCGGCAGGATCGCGACCTTCTTGCCCTTCAGGTCCTTGATCGTATTGATCCCGGAATCCTTCTTGGCGACGACCGCCATGCCACGATTGCAGGCAGACGCGATCACCACGATCGGCTCGCCATTGGCGCCGCCGAGCGTCGCCGCGGCAAAACCGAAGATGCCGAAATCGACAGTGCCCGTCACGACGGCGTTCTTGCCGTCGGTCGGGGTTTCGAATGGGATCACCTCGAATTTGACGCCATCAGGCGCGAATTTCTCGTAGAAATACGGCGTGACGCCGTGAATGAGCTTCAGCGTTCCGATCTTGACCACGCGGTCAGCGGCGAAGGCCTTGATGCTGGTCGTGGACAGCGCCGCGGCCATGGCCGTCAGGCGGATGAAATCACGTCGGTTGGTGCTGTACATGTCGTTCCCTTGGGCTGAACCGTGTGTCAGCCTAAAAGGAATGCAATAACCATGCCTCGTATGCAGCTATCGGTGGAGCGTACCCTCACCCGCAACGGACCATAGTCGGGAGGAGCTCACCACGTCGCGTCCAGCCCGAGCAACCCCAGGATCTGTCGTCGCAGCTCGGCCAGATGCGGATCGCCGCGATGGCGCGGATAGGGCCGGTCGACCGTGATATCCGCCGTCACGCGTGCCGGACGATCGCTGAACACGATGACGCGGTTGGCGAGAAACAATGCCTCCTCCACGTCATGGGTCACCAGCAGTGCTGTAAAGCCGTTGCGTTGCCAGAGCGACACCAGTTCGGCCTGCATGGTGATGCGTGTCAGCGAATCCAGTTTGCCGAGTGGCTCATCGAGCACAAGGATGCGCGGATCGTTTACCAGCGCGCGCGCCAGCGCCACGCGCTGCGCCATGCCACCCGAGAGTTGATGCGGATAGGCCTTCCGGAAGGCTCCGAGGCCGACGAGATCGATCGCCGCATTGACGCGGTGACGCTGCGTCTTGAGCACACCCTGCGCCTCCAGTCCAAGCGCGACATTGTCCCAGACCGTCCGCCACGGAAATAGCGTCGGATCCTGAAACACCACGACGCGGGACGGATAAGGTCCGGTGATGGCAACGCCATCTTCTTCCAGCGCGCCGGCACGCGGCGGCTCGAGACCGGCGACCAGACGCAGCAGCGTGGACTTGCCGCAACCGGAGGGGCCGAGCAGTGCTACGAACTCGCCGGGCGCAACGCTGATGCTGACATCGTCGAGCACCGGCAGCACGTTGCCATCGATATCGAAGGCATGGCTGACGCCTTTGACATCCAGCGACGCGCCGGTCGCTGCGGGCTGAAACGGTTTTGCCAGCGCTACCATTTGACGACCCCCTTCTGCCAGACCAGCAGGTGATCGCGCACCTTGAACAGCAGCGTGATCGCGCCGGAGCAGAGCAGCGACATCACGATCAGTGCCGCATACATGTTGTTGTAGGACGCCCAGCCCTGCGCCCATTGCAGATAGAAGCCGAGGCCCGCCTTGACGCCGATCATCTCGGCCACGACCAGCACCGCGAAGGACGCGCCGAGCCCCATAAACAGACCGACAAACACATGCGGGAGTGCCGCGGGGATTGCGACCTTAGTCACCAGGAAAGACGGTCTTGCGCCGAGCGTTCGCGCGACATCGTAATAGGCGGTGCTGACGCTGGCCACGCCCGACCACGTGAGCACCGTCACCGGAAAGCCGGTGGCCAGCGCGATCAGAAACGTGCTGGCGCTCCAGGCCGACGGGAACGTGAAGAACGCAATCGGCAGCCAGGCCGTCGCCGGCAATGGTCCGATGAAGCGCAGGATTGGATGCACCCAGTAGCCCGCGAGCCGTGACCAGCCGATGGAGACGCCGGTGAGGAAGCCTACGGCCGCGCCGATGAAGTAGCCGCCAAGCTGCAGCTTCACCGAGGCGAAAGCGCTGTCCAGCAGTTTCGGCAGGTCGTCGGTATAGACCTCGACGATGGACTGCGGCGGTGGAAAGAACGGCAGCGGCAGCCAGCCGAATTTTGCCGTTGCAAGCTCCCACAGCGTCAGGAACGCTCCCAAGGCAAACAGCCAGGGCGCGCGTCGCTGCACGCCCTCGCCGAATTTGCCGAGCGCTGCCTGCGCCGTGGTCGCAATCGCGATGCCGCCAGCAATCGCGAATGCCGTATAGGCTACAGCCTCGGTGCGTGGCCAGTCGCCGATATCTGGCCATCGCAGGCATGACAGGCCGAAAGCCAGCCATGCGAGCCCTGCCCCGATCCCCGTAAAGCTGAAACGAAGCTTGCTGATGAATTGAAGTCCGCCATCGCCAGCAATGAGCGCGGTCTCGCGGTCACCGCCAAGCGGTGCGATCTCAGACGCGGAATACGTCGGCATAGATGCGCTCCGCGAATTTGGTGGTGTCGGTTGACGGCTTGAACACGGAAACCGTCTTGAGATCGTCGGCGTAGGATTTCAGCTCGCGCTTCAGCGCATCGCCCACGGGGTGATGATGATGGGTATGATACTTCACCATGCCCAGCAGATCTTCAACGGTGGCATTCTTCGGCGCATAGGGCTGGAACGACTTCGCAGCCTTCTCCGGATTCTGCGATGCGAACATCGCAGCATCGAGCAGCGCCTGCGTCAGGCCGCGTGCGACCAGTGGATCGTCACGCAGGAGGCTGCCGCGCACGCCGACGATGCAGCAACTGATATCCTTGTAGGGGCCATCGAGATTGGAGCCGACTTCCTTCAGCTCCCCATCCTTGAGCCAAAGATAGGCCAGCGGATCGGATGCCAGTCCGATCTGTGCTTCGCCCTTCTCCACGGCGAGCCGCACCAGATTGCCGGGATATTGCCGCCACTCGACGTCCTTGTCCGGATTGAGTCCGGCCTTGGCGAGCTGGATCGAGAAGAAGTTCTTGTCGGGGCCGGCCATATCGCCGACGGCGATGGTCTTGCCCTTGAAATCCGCAACGCTTTTCACCTCCGACTTCGCCGGTGCCAGCGCGCGCAGGCAGCCGCCATGAGTGCCGGCGACAATCTTGACGTCAAAGCCCTGCTCCAAGGGCTTCAGCCAGCGCAGCGCCATACCCAGGCCCGCATCGGATTTTCCGGTGGCAATGGCTTCGAGAAGCTGGTCCGTCGAGCCGCTGTAGTTGACCAGCTCGACGTCAAGGTTCTGCTTCTGGAAGAAGCCGTGATCGATGGCGACCGGCAGCGGCGCAAGACAGACCGCGCCTGCATTCCAGGATAGCTTCAATTTACGCGGTGCACCGGTGAGCGCGGGCGCCTCCGATGCGGTCCTGCAGATCGGAAATTCGGAAAAATCAATGGGTGACGCCTGCCGAAACGGAAAGGCCTGCGCGCCCCATACGCCGAGTGGCGCGGCCAATGCAGCCGCAGCGCCGCCGCGCAGCAGCGACCGGCGATCCATCAGCGGCTTGCGGTTGTGATCATCGTTCGACATCTGGTCTCCTTGCGATCGGCACAGCGCTGCCCATGGCCACAACGCATGGTGTTGCGGCTCACGCTGATGCGATGGTCAATGTGTTGAGTGGAAGCTCAGCCGTGAGAGTCCGACGACTCCCGCCCCTGTGATTTCAATGGTACGAGGATGCGCAGCGCGGCGGCTTCGGTCAATAAAATGGAATTTTGAATGTCGCGCAGGATGGAGAGATTATCTCCAATGAGAGCAGCGCCGGGAGAGATCGCAATTTATCGCTGAGGAAGCGTTCTACTGATGACGCAGTTGAAGCAAAACAGTTCTCTCGCAAACGCGCGCTCCCCTCATGGTGAGGAGGCGCGAAGCGCCGTCTCGAACCATGAGATGCCGGCGCTCCGAGTCTGCGGCCATCCTTCGAGACGCCCGCTAATGGCGGGCTCCTCAGGATGAGGGGTAGAGATATCAATATACGTCGAGCTGAAACCGCCCCTTCTTCTTCAGCTCGCCGACAAACATCACCGCCTCGTCGGTCGAACGCGCGCCATGCTGGGCGGCGATATCGACCAGAGCCCGCTCCACATCCTTGGCCATGCGCTTGGCATCGCCGCAGACATAGACATGGGCGCCTTCGGCGAGCCACGTCCAGACGTCGCGGCCGACCTCACGCATGCGATCCTGCACGTAGAATTTCTCACCGGCGTCACGCGACCAGGCCAGCGACAACCGTGTGAGGAAGCCTTCGGTCTTCATGCCATTGAGTTCGTCGGCATAGAAGAAATCCGAGGCGCTGCGCTGATGGCCGAAGAACAGCCAGTTCTTGCCCGGCGCCTTGGTGGCCTTGCGATCGTGCAGGAACGCCCTGAACGGCGCGATTCCCGTGCCCGGCCCCACCATGATGATCGGCGTCTCCGGATTTTCCGGCAGCGCAAAACCATGCGCCTTCTGGACATAGACCTTGAGCTCGTCGCCGGGCTGAATGCGATCGGCGAGGAAGCTCGAGGCCAGACCATGGCGCTTCCGCTTGCCGACCATGTAACGAACGATATCGACGGTGAGAGACAGTTTGCCGGGCGTCGCATTGTGCGACGACGAGATCGAGTAGAGCCGCGGCTGCAGTGGCTCAAGCGCCTCGATGAAAGCTTCCGGGTGCGGCCGCACGCCGGAGAATTTCTGCAACGCAGCCATCACGTCGAGCGTCGCGGCATCGCCATCGGGGTCCTCGCCCTGCGCCAGTGCGCGTGCCTTGGCGCGCTGCGCCCCGCCGGTGAGATAGGACATCAGCTCGAACAGCGAATCCGGCGCCGGGGCCAGCGAGACGTCGTATTGCAGTACTTCACGCAGCGTCTTGCCGCGCACTTCCGTCGTATGCGACGCGCCGAGCAGCGCGATGATCTGGTCGACATGACCGAGATCGTTCGACGCAAAGATGCCGAAACTGTCGCCGACGACGTAATCGAGGCCACAGCCCGATAGATCGAAATCGATATGCCAGGTCTCTTTCTCGGAGCCTTTGCCATTGAGCAGGCGGCGGCCGAGAAACACCGCGGGTGCGGGATTGTCGCGCGAGCGGCCGAGCGTCGAGGGATCAGGCGCCGCGACTTCGACCGGTTCTGCAGCACTCGTCGCTGCCGCCGCGGGCGTGGCGCCGGCCGGTGCCTTGTCGAGCTCTTCATAGAGCGACTTCAGCATCCGCGCGGTCTCCTTGCCGCCGGGCACGCAGAGATTCAGCCGCGCTTCGGCCTTGGAGGCGATCGCGTCGGAATAGTCGTTGCAGTTATAGCCGCACTGGCCGCAGTCCTGCTGCGCCATCGCCGCCATCATCTTGCGACGAACCGGCTTGCCTTCGGCGAGCTTCATGCGATCGGCGATCGGCATGGTTTGGTCATGCCACGGCGCACCGTCGTCCTCTTCCATGATCGCGGCGCCCTGCTCTGCAGAGAGCGGCGTCGCCGACGCATCGGACAGCAGGCCGGCGAAGAAGCCGTTCAGCCAGGAGCGTTGCGCTTCCGAGAACGGCGCAGACGCAGGAATGATCTCGAGTTTGGGCGGCGGCGTCATCTGGTTCATGCGGACACCTGTTCATCAGCAAGCTTGCGCAACGAAGCTGCGTCGTGACGGCGCGAGAAAGTGAGGAAGGTCTCGTCCGGCGACGCGCGGTGGGCGAGATAGGCTTTCAGCAGCCGCTCGACGACGACGGGCGCGTCCTCGGACTTCACGTTCTGATAGACCTCCTGCCCGACATCGGCCTGCGGGCCGAAACCGCCGCCGGTGAAGATGTGAAAGCCATCCACGGTGTCGTCGCTATCGTCCAGCGCCACGCGCGCGCCGATCATGCCGATGTCGCTGATGTAATGCTGCGCGCAGGAATGATGGCAGCCGGTGAGATGGATGTTGATCGGCGTATCGACCTCGACGCGCGTATCACACCATTCGGCGATGTTTGTTGCCGTGCGCTTGGTATCCGCATTGCCGAACTTGCAGCCAGCGCGGCCTGTGCAGGCGATCAGGCCGGCGCGAATCTCGGTGGTCTTGATGGCAAGGCCGAGGGCTTCGATGGCCGCAGTCGCCAGCGCGACATTCGCGTCTTTCACACCGGGGATGAGCAGGTTCTGCCACACCGTAAGGCGGATATCGCCGTCGCCGAGATCGGCCGCAATCTTCGAAAGCCCCCGCATCTGATCGGTCGTCACCTTGCCCAGCGGCAGCACCACACCGATCCAGTTCAACCCGTCCTGCTTCTGTCTGTGCACCCCGATATGCGCCGTACGATCGAAGCTTGGGCGCGGCAGCAACGCGTCCGCCGGAACGCGGGTAAACGGCGCGCCGAGCTTCTCCTCGACGATGGTCAGGAACTTCTCCACGCCCATGCCGTCGATCACATACTTCAACCGCGCCTTCAGCCGGTTGGTGCGATCGCCGAGATCGATGAAGACGCGCACGATGGCGTCGGAGACCTTGGTAGAGTCCTCCGGTCTCACGATGATGCCGGTATCGGTGGCGAAATCCTTGTGGCCGGTGATGCCGCCGATCCCTAGCTTGAACCAGACGCCGGGCGCGGCGCCGAAACCATCTTTCACTTCGACTGCCTGGAAGGCGATGTCGTTGGTGTCCTCCAGCACGGCGATCTTGCCGGCGCCGTCGAAGGCGACGTTGAATTTGCGCGGCAGGCCGGTCAGCGTGCGGTCGTTGAGAATGTGATAGTGCCACTCGCGCGCATAGGGCCGCGTGTCCAGCAGTTCCTGCGGGTCGATGCCCGCGGTCGGCGTGCCCGTGACGTTGCGGATGTTGTCAGCCCCGGAGCCACGTGAGCACAGACCGAGATCCTGGATACCCTCGATCAGCTTCACGGCATGTTTCGGCGGAATCTCGCGCACCTGCAGATTGGCGCGCGTGGTCACATGGGAGAACGGACCGCAGAGCTCGTCACTGAGATCGGCAAGACCTGCAAGCTGCCAGTGCTTCATGATGCCGTTCGGGATCCGAAGCCGGCACATATAGGAGTCCTGCGTCGGACCCACATAGAAGATGCCGTAATAGCGCCAGCGAAAATTGTCGGCCGGCGATGGCCGCGCATCGATCGCGGCCTGATCGCGCAGCCGCGGATAGGCGTCGAACGGGTGTTCCTCGCGCTTCCATTTCTCCTGCTCGACCAGCTTCTTGCCCGACGCAATCGTGCGGTCCTGCGCCTTGATATGCGGCGCATCCGGTCCGGTCGGCTCCGCATTGGCCTTGGCTGACGCAGCGCCGCCGAGACCCTTGCCGACGCGACTGATCTGCAGCCCGGTCGAAAAGCCTTCCAGGTAGCGCTTCTGTTCGTCAGTAAAGTCGATGGAGAGCGTTTCAATTTTCATGCGGGACGAAGCTCCTGCGGGCCACAGCGTGGCTTCAACGGGGATAAGGATCGCGGACCGCACAGGCTCAAGTCAGCGCGTCGCGCCGGCTTGAATTCTGAAGCGATCCGATCAGCCTCGTTGCTGCGGAAATCCATCTGAACTGGCCGGCGGGCATCAGCGAACGCCGGTTGACTAGAGACATTCAAGTCTCGTGCCAGATCGTCATCGGGGGAAAAATATCAATAAATCAGGGGATTGAGGTCGAGATCGGGCCGAACCCGGCCGTTCGGTGCCAGCGTTTGTGCACCGCACGCTCAATAATTAGACGGTGGGAACGTCAATGGCAGCTATCGGTGCGAGGGCCCTTGCGACGAAGGAACCCAGCCTGGACTCGTGGCCTTTCGGATTTGTCGCCTCGCCAAGAGGAAAGCTGGCGAACCAGCTTTCCTTGACCTCATCATGAGGCGCAAAAGTGAGCGCGGGCCTAACCGTTAGACCGCCTCGAACGCCGCCAGATTAGCGGCTCCGTCGTCCAGCACTTGCGTCTGCCGCAACATGTCCTCGATGCCATCTATCGCGCGACCCACATCGACCGTCGACGTGTCGATCCGCAGTTCGACCGTCTCCGGCGCCTGATAGTCGTTGGCGATACCGGTGAAGCCCGGCAGGTCTCCGGCGCGGGCCTTGGCGTAATGCCCCTTGGGATCGCGCTGCTCGCAGATCTCCGCCGGCGTCGCGACATAGATCTCGCGAAATGCAGTATCGACAGCGTTGCGGGCCTCGGCGCGGTCGCCGCGCGAGGGCGACACAGCCGCGACGATGGCGATATGACCGTTGCGGGCGAGATGGCCGGCCATCTCCGCCAGCCGCCGGACATTCTCGCTGCGATCGGCAGCGGAGAAGCCGAGGTCGCGATTGAGTCCGGCGCGCAGCGTATCGCCGTCGAGCAGGATCGGCGAACCGCCTTTGGCGAACAGACGGTGCTCCAGCGCGCGCGCCAGCGTCGACTTGCCCGATCCCGGCAATCCCGTGAACCACACCACCGCGCCTTGATGGCGGTAGCGCGCCGAACGTTCCTCAGGCTGCAGTGCCGACTGCACCGGCACGATGTCCGACGACGCCGCGCGTTGGGCAGCATCAAAGGAGAGCACGAGACCGCCACCGGCGATCCGGCCGCCGACCTCGATCACGAGACGTCCGGTGCGCGGATTGTCGACATAGCGATCGGCGGCGACCGGTTGCGACAGTGCGATCTCGATTTCACCGACGTGATTGCGTGCGATCTGTTTGGTCTCGACACTGGCCAGTTCACCGGGATCGATCGCCTTCTCGATCGCGATCACACGGCCGCGCACTTCGCGCACGCCGAGCCGCACCAGGATCGACGATCCCGCTGTCAGCGGCTGATCGTGCAGCCAGAAGATCCGCGCCCGCAGTCGTCGTGTATCCGATGGCACCGCGCCAGCATGCGCGATCACGTCGCCGCGCTCGACGAACAGTTCGCGGTCGAGCGTGATACCGACGGATCGCCCTGCCCCGTGCTCGCCTTCCAGCGGCGTCGCCGACCAGCGCTCCACGCTCTTGATCTTTGCTCGCTTGCCGGCGGGCATGATCACCACGTCGTCGCCGACAGCCAGATGCCCGGCCTCGATACGCCCGGCCACGATGCGGCGGTCGTCGAACTTGTAGATCGCCTGTACCGGTAGCCGCAGCGGCAATTCATCAAGCGCGAGTGCCGGCTTCAACGCATCGAGCGCGCCCACGACTGTTGGCCCGCGATACCAGCCGATACGGTCGGTATGGGTGGCCACGCCATCGCCATCCCGCGCCGAAATCGGAATCACCGCGGCGGGCGTGACGCCGAGTTCAATGAGATGCGCCGAAATTTCGTCGCTGATCGCCTGAAAGCGCTCGGCGCTGAAATCGACGCGGTCCATCTTGTTGACGACGACGGCCACCTGCTTCACGCCCAGCAGATGCAGCAGATAGGCATGGCGCCGGGTCTGATCGCGAACGCCTTCCAGCGCATCGACGATCAGCACGGCGCCATCGGCCTGCGATGCACCGGTGATCATGTTACGCAGAAACTCGGCGTGGCCGGGCGCGTCGATCAGAATGACGTCGCGCAATTTGGTGCGGAAGCGGATCTGCGTGGTATCGATGGTGATGCCCTGGTCACGCTCGGTCTGCAGCGCATCGAGCAGGAACGACCATTCGAACGGCATGCCGCGCCGGGCGCTCACCGCTTTCAGCATCTCCAGCTTGCCATCCGGCAAGCCACCGGTCTCGTGCAGCAGGCGACCGACCAGCGTCGACTTGCCGTGATCCACATGGCCGACGATGACAATGCGCAGTTGCGGGCGCGTGGTGCCGTTGGGCATTCCGAGCGAGGTCGGATTGACGGGTTTGGTCATGGCATCACCTCTACAGATAGCCCGCGACGCGCAGTCGCTCGAAGGCGTCTTCGGTCTCGTGATCGAGTGCGCGGCCGGCGCGCTCGGGAATCGTGGTGCCGTCGAGCTCGACCAGGATTTCGGCAATCGTGCTGGCGGTGGATGCGACGGGATTGGTGATGTCGGCATCACCCAGCGAGCGGTAGCGCTTACCGTCTTTGGCCAGATAGAGCGGAATGATCGGGATGTTTTCGCGCGCCGTGTAGGCCCAGATGTCCGCTTCGGTCCAATGCAGGATCGGATGAATGCGCAGATGCGCACCGGGCGGCGGCGAGGCGTTGAACTGGTCCCAGAATTCCGGTGGCTGGTCGCGCACGTCCCATCCGCCCTCGACACCGCGCGGCGAGAACACACGCTCCTTGGCGCGGGTCGCCTCTTCGTCGCGGCGAATGCCGGCGATCAATCCGTCGAAGCCGTGCTTCGCCAACGCAAGTTTGAGACCTTCGGTCTTGCGCGCTGCGGAGCGCGCCGCTGGCGGCAGTGTCGGATCGACACTATCGATCGACGGGCAATATTCGACGGTGAGGTCGAGTCCCCACTCCTTCGAATAGTGATCGCGGAATGCGTACATCTCCGGAAACTTCTTGCCGGTATCGACATGCAGCGCGGGGAACGGTACGTGGCCGAAAAACGCTTTGCGCGCCAGCCAGATCATGACGTTGGAGTCCTTGCCGAGCGACCACAGCAAGGCCAGCTTCTTCAGCCGGGCGAAGCCCTCGCGCAGGATGTAGATGCTCTGCGCTTCCAGTTGATCGAGGTGGTCCATCGATACCACGTCCGATCGGACGCGTTCGAGATTGGTCGACGTCATACGCCTTCTCCAGGTCCTCAAAACCGCCGTGAGATTCGCCGTTGCTCACGAAGCGGATACGCTCGGAGAAAGTGCATCTCTGGAACTCGATTTATGGGGTCAAAAAATCTAAACTGCGCTTCTCAAATAGAAAGAATATTTTTCTATTAAGAGGCGACAAACAACTGATATATAGAATCTTATTCCAGTCAAGCCGGATGTGTTGAGGAGTTCGAGATGTTGTCGCCCGGAGCCGTCGCAGGTGCTGTCCAATACGATCAAGCGCTGCAATCCGCCTCGCCCGCCAAGGTGATTGCCGCGGCACTTGATGTCGTGGGCCGGGATAGACTCGCGCTGGTATCTTCGTTTGGTACGGAATCTGCGGCGTTGCTGAAGGTGATGGCCGATGTCGATCCCGCCATCCCCGTGCTGTTTCTCGACACCGGCTGGATGTTCGAGGAGACACTCGCCTATCGCGACCAACTGATCCTGACGCTGGGCCTGCGCGACGTGCGAACGATCCGTCCCGCGGTAGATGCGCTTGCCGCTCACGACAGCGATGGGGATTTGTGGTCGTCCGATCCCGACACCTGCTGCCGGATCCGGAAGGTCGAGCCGCTGGCGCAGGCACTGACGCCGTTCAGCGCGTGGATCAACGGCCGCAAACGATTTCAGGGCGCATCGCGCGCCGTCATTCCCGTCGTCGAGGACGATGGTTCAAAATTGAAATTCAATCCATTCGCCAATGTCACGCCGGACGAGATCGGGCTGATCTATGCGTCGGCGAAGCTGCCGCCACATCCGCTCGTGGCCTCAGGCTTTGCGTCGGTCGGCTGCATGCCCTGCACGTCCCGCACCGCGCCTGGCGAGGACCCCCGCGCCGGCCGCTGGCGCGGCCGCGCCAAAACGGAATGCGGCATCCACACATCGGCGAACTGACGCCGCCGCTACGACTTCATATGCGCGATCTCGAACGCAGCGAGATGGGCAGCGATGTTGCTCGGATCGAATGGAGGTCCAGCGAAGGCGCCCACCGCGTCGGGCACATCAGTCAAAGCGCTCCCGGTGATACCGAGCGCGGCATCGTAGAGGTCGGGGCGGAACACACCCTGTGCGATCTTCAGCGCCTCGGGGCTGATCGCGGCCTGTCCCCAGCGCACCATCTGGGCATAGAGCCAGGCGGCCTGAACCGGATCGGGACGCCCGGCTCCTTCGCGGCCGACCAGCAGATAGCGCCCACTCTCGCGCATGGTGCCATCCGGTGAAATCTTCAGCCGGCCATCCAGCGTCCGCAGCAGGACCTCCGGCGAGACGCCGATATATTGGGGCTTGGCGAGAATCGCGGCAATCTCATTGCGGTTCTCCGGGGCCTCGATGAAGGCAGCCGCGCTCACATGCGCCCGGGTGAGTGCCGCCACGGTGTCCGGGTTCTTCTCCGCCCAGTTCTGCCTCATCGCCAGCACCTTCTCGGCAGCGCGCAGCAGGATGTCGGAGACGAAATGCAGAATATGGCCGACGCCGAGATCGACCGCGACAGAATTCCAGGGCGCGCCGACACAGAACGCATCGACGTGACCGTTGGCGAGACTGTCGACCATGTAAGGCGGCGGCAGCACCACGAGACGGACGTCCTCATCGGGATCGACGCCGCCGGCCGCCATCCAGAAACGGAGCTGGTAATTATGCGTCGAGAACGGAAACGTCATGCCGAAGGTCAAGGGATCGGCGCCGGCACGGGCACGGGCGACGACCACGCGGCGCAGCGCCTGCGCGGTGGCCATCGGATCGGTCGGGTCACCGTCGAGTTCCGACATCAGCGCTGCATGCAGCGCCGGCGAGACGGTGATGGCATTGCCGTTGATGCCGAGATTAAACGACGCCACGATCGGCACTTTCACGTGCCCGAGCCCGAGGCTGGACGCGATGGCAACGGGCGCCAGCAGATGCGCCGCTTCGAACAGGCCGATATTCAGCTTATCGCGGACATTCGACCACGACACTTCCCGGACCAATTCGACATTCAGCCCCTCGGCTTTCGTGAACCCCTTGTCGACCGCGACAATCAGGGCGGCGGCGTCGGCCAGCGGAATGAAGCCGATGCGAAGCGGGTGGTCGATCATTTCAGCAACTCCGCTGCGGTGATGATCGACTGCGCGATCTCGCCGATTTTCTTCTTTTCACGCATCGCCGTGGATCGCAGCAATACGTAAGCCTCTTCTTCATTGAGGCCCTTGAGCTTCATCACGATGCCCTTGGCGCGGTCGATGATCTTGCGCTCCTCCAGCGCCGACTTGGTGCGCTCGAGCTCGTCCTGCAATTTGGAGAAAGCATTGAAACGGGAGATGCAGAGATCGAGGATCGGCTTGATCCGCTCCTTCTTCAGCCCGTCCACGATGTATGAGGATACCCCCGCCTCGACCGAAGCCCGCGCCGACTCGGCGTCGCTCTGGTCGACGAACATGGCGACCGGCCGGCGCACCGCGCGGGACACCTGGAACATTTGTTCCAGCACGTCGCGGCTGGGGTTTTCGAGGTCGATGACGATAACGTCCGGATCCAGGGCATAAATCCGGGCCAGCAGGTTATGCATCTCCCGGATATGCTGGACGTCCACATAGCCAGCCTCCCGCAGCCCTTCTTCAAGGATCGCGGCCCGGATCGGGCTCTCGTCGACAATGACAATTTTGGGCGACTGGTCGGCAGGCATCGGGCACTCACATGGATGCAGCATACCCATAGCACGCCCGCGCACGGCTTAAAGCCTTGTAATTATGGGCAAATGGGACTACCTGCTGCCTCTCAATCAGGCAGATCGAATATGCAACAGGCCGCCGCGCCCAAAATCTCCTTTGTCTCGCTGGGATGCCCGAAGGCCCTGGTGGATTCCGAGCGCATCATCACGCGCCTGCGGGCCGAAGGTTACGAACTCGCCCGCAAGCACGACGGCGCCGACATCGTCATCGTCAACACCTGCGGCTTTCTCGACAGCGCCAAAGCGGAGTCGCTAGGCGCCATCGGCGAAGCCATGGCGCAGAACGGCAAGGTCATTGTCACCGGCTGCATGGGCGCCGAGCCCGAGCAGATCGAAGCCGCCTATCCCAACCTGCTGTCGATCACCGGGCCGCAGCAATATGAAAGCGTGCTCGACGCCGTGCATCGTGCGCTGCCGCCGGTGCACAATCCGCACATCGATCTGGTACCTCCGCAGGGCATCAAGCTGACGCCGCGGCACTACGCCTATCTGAAGATCTCCGAAGGCTGCAACAATCGTTGCACCTTCTGCATCATCCCGAAGCTGCGCGGCGATCTCGTCTCGCGTCCGGCCAACGAAGTCCTGCTCGAAGCCGAGAAGCTGGTGAAGGCCGGCGTCAAGGAATTGCTGGTCGTGTCGCAGGACACCTCGGCTTACGGCGTCGATATCAAATACGCCAGCAGCCCGTGGAAGGATCGCGAGGTCCGCGCCAAGTTCTATGATCTCGCCAAGGAGCTCGGCGAACTCGGCGCCTGGGTGCGGCTGCAATATGTTTACCCGTATCCGCATGTCGACGAAGTCATCGGGTTGATGAATGCGGGCAGCAATGTGCTGCCCTATCTCGACATCCCGTTCCAGCACGCGGCCCCGGAAGTATTGAAGGCGATGAAGCGCCCGGCCGCGCAGGACAAGACCCTCGCGCGCATCAAGAAGTGGCGCGAGGAATGCCCCGATCTCACACTGCGCTCGACCTTCATCGTCGGCTTCCCCGGCGAGACCGAAAGCGATTTCCAGTATCTGCTCGACTGGCTGGAGGAAGCGCAGATCGACCGCGTCGGCGCATTCAAATACGAGTCCGTGGCCGGCGCGACCTCCAACGCCATCGCCAATGCGGTGCCTGAAGAAATCAAGCAGCAGCGCTGGAATGCGTTGATGGAGCGTCAGCAGAAGATCTCGGCGCGCCGCCTCAAGCGCAAGGTGGGCACCCGGCAGCAGGTCATCATCGACGAGGTCGGCCCGACCGTGTCGAAGGGCCGCTCGAAGGCGGACGCTCCCGATATCGACGGTTCGGTCTATATCACCGCACGCCGGCCGCTAAAGGTCGGCGAGATCGTCACGGCGAAGATCGAACGCGCGGATGCGTATGATCTGCACGGGACGGTGGCGGGGTTTTAAGCGCGGCCCTCACAATGTCTCGATTCGATTGACGCATGCTCTGAACTCGCATGACTTCATATACTGAAAGGTGCGGGTGTTAGAACCGGCGGTATCAAACACTTTAAATACCCCGCTTCAAATCTCCCACCGATGCGATATGATCGCGAGCGTCTTGGAACGCTCCGTTGTATTCGCATGGGTCAGTCATGGAAGAGAAATCAACGTCTAAGCCGACGCTTCGCGCTCGGGCGGACAAGATCAAAGACTTCAGGTGCAAAAACCTGATTGCCGTCATTGAGAATCCCACGGACGTAAGAAACATTGGCACAATTATTAGAAATGTTAACGCACTCGGCGTCGAGAAAGCTTACGTCATAACGAACCAGAATTCGTTGCCTGATGAATGGGAGGAGATGCGCGAAAAGCGGAAGCTGAGTGCAATTTCCGCATCTGCTATCAAATGGAGCTTTGTCAAGAAGTTCAAAGACACGGACAGCTGCATGGATCATTTGAACAAAAATGGCTTTGTTTCGGTTGTTACGTCGCCCCATGTGAAAGGACGCAAGAACGTTGTGCTTCATGAGCACGACTACACGTCATACAAAAAACTTGCTGTCTGGTTCGGAAATGAAGGAACAGGAATTAGCGAGACTGCTATCAAACGGAGCGATCTCTGCATCAACATTCCCATGTATGGGATTATTGAAAGCCTCAATTTGGGTACCTCGTCTGGCATTGTGTTGTATGAGGTCACCAAGCAAAGGCGCGCATTCCAATTCAACTTAAAAAAGAAGATCGATACAAAAAAGAGCAGTAAGCCTGTCCGATCGGGCAGTTCATCAGATCTACGCCCCGTCTAATTCTCCGCTCGCGCCCCGTTGAAGGTCGGCGAGATCGTCACCGCGAAGATCGAGCGCGCGGATGCGTATGATCTGCACGGGACGGTGGCGGGGTTCTAGCTAGAACGCCGATACCAGTGGCACCCTCCCCCAAGCGAAGCGCAGTGGGGAGGGTCGGCCGATAGGCCGGGGTGGGGGTGCCCCACGTGACGTCACACTATGCGGCACCATCCCACCCGTCACGATGCTCGCTGAACGCTCGCTTCGTGCCACCCTCCCCGCTGCGCGGCTTCGCCGCTTGAGGGAGGGAGAAGAAAGCAACCTCACACCTTCAAAATCACCGCGCCCGTGGTCTTGCGTGCTTCCAGATCCACATGCGCCTTGGCCGCATCCTTCAGCGCATAAGCGTGATTGATCGGCACATGCAGCTTTCCGTCGATCACAGCCGAGAACAGCGTGTCGGCGCCCTCCAGCAATTCCGAGCGCTTGGCGACATAGTCATTCAGCTTCGGACGCGTCGCGAACAGCGAGCCGTGATTATTGAGTTCGGCGATGGCGAATGGCGGCACAGGACCCGACGCGTTGCCGAACGACACCCACATGCCGCGTGGCTTCAGGCATGACAGCGACCCCGGATAGGTGGTCTTGCCAACGCCGTCATAGACCACGTCGCAGAGTTCGTTACGGCTGATCTGCTTCACGCGATCGACGAAGTTCTCTTCGTTGTAATAGATGACGTGATCGCAGCCATTGGCCAGCGCCAACTCGCCCTTCTCCTTCGAGCCGACAGTGCCGATCACATGCGCGCCCATGGCTTTCGCCCACTGGCAGGCGAGCAGACCGATGCCGCCCGCTGCAGCATGGATCAGCACGCGGTGATGCGGCTCGACCTTGAAAGTCTTGTGCAGCAGATACCAGACCGTGAGGCCCTTCAGCATCAGCACGGCACCCTGCTCGTGGGTGATGCGATCGGGCAGTTTCACCAGCCGGTCGGCGGCAAACACGCGCTCGGTGGCATAGCTGCCGAGGGCCGAATAATAGGCGACGCGGTCGCCGGGATGAAAGCCGGTGACGCCCGGACCGACCTCGATCACTTCGCCCGAGGCCTCATTACCGGCAATGAACGGTAGCTGCGGCGCCTTGTAGAGGCCGCTGCGGAAGTATGTATCGATAAAATTGACACCGATGGCATGCTGGCGGATGCGCACCTCGCCCGCAGCCGGTGCCGGGACCTGCACGTCTTCATAAGTGAGGACTTCGGGTCCACCGATCTCGTGGACGCGGACGGCTTTGGTCATCGTTCAATCTCCCTGAGTGACTTTGGTCTCAAGCGATAACCGACAGTCGCGTGATGTCAACCTGTGCCCGGCTGGGCCCGCTTTCGGCGGTTGCGCTTCGCCAGCACGTTGAACAACTCGACCGCCGCCGAGAACAGGATGGCGAAATAGATGTAGCCACGCGGGATGTGGAATTTAAATCCATCCGCCATCAGTGAGACGCCGATCAACACCAGGAAGGCCAGCGCCAGCATCTTGGTGGTCGGATATTGCGCCACAAAGCGCGCCACGGGTCCGGACGATACATACATCACCGCGCAGGCAATGATGACGGCGGCCACCATGATCTCGATGTCCTGTGCCATGCCGATCGCAGTGATGATGGAGTCGAGCGAGAACACGAGATCAACGACGATAACCTGCAGGATCACCCAGGCAAAGGCGTTCGGTGCCGGCTTCTCGTTGCCGGGTCCCTCGCGCGCCTCGACCTCGGCATGAATCTCGTGCGTTGCCTTGGCGATCAGGAACAGACCGCCACCGATCAGGATTAGATCGCGCCAGGAGAATGCGAGGCCTCTCACCGTGATGACGGGTTCGGTCAGGCCGATCAGCCAGACGAGGACACTCAGCAGGATGATGCGGAACACCAGCGCCAGCGCGAGACCGATCTGGCGTGCGCGGGTGGCCTGCGGCTCCGGCAGCCGCGACACCAGCACCGACAGGAAAATCACATTGTCGATACCAAGTACGATTTCGAGCGCGGTCAGCGTCAAGAGCGCGGCCCAGGCTTCAGGGCTGGAAAACAGTTCGATCATGATTTGGAGGGCCTCATGAGGCGGATGACGGCGTCACCGCAGACAATGTAAAAAGCGATCGCGCAGAGCGCTACCGTAATAGGCAAAGCAACAGCGAAGTTCTGTATCAGCGTGATGACGGCCAGCACAGCCCATATCGCCATCAGCGACAGGTTCAACCGGCGCAGACGCGTCACGCGAACGGGATGCAGCACATGCACCGGCACAAAGGTCAGGACAATCAGCGCCAGCATCGCAAGGCTGGCTATGACGGATGATGGTTGCAGCAGGAACAGATAGAACGCCGCCCCATTCCACAGTGCCGGAAAACCGCGAAAGTGGTTGTCGTCGGTCTTCATGCGTTTGTCGGCAAAATATAATGCGCTGGTGATGACGATCCCGGCACCGAGCAACACCGCTGTCCACGGCACCAACAGACCGGAGGCCGCGATCGCATAGGCCGGCACGAAGACGTAAGTGAGGAAGTCGACCACGAAATCGAGCGCGTCGCCCGACCAATCCGGCAACACGCGGCCGACGTCGAAGTGTCGGGCGATCGGGCCATCGAGCCCGTCGATGATCAGCGCCAAACCGAGCCAGCCGAACATCACAGCCCATTCGCCGCGCACGGCGCTCATCATGGCGATGAGTGCCACACCGGCACCGAGCGCAGTAAAGATGTGAACCGAGAACGCCGCCGCGCGCGCGGATCGTGACGACGACGGGAGTTGGTCCGGACTCGAAGCGGTCATGTGCCGGGAATTGCTAGCAGGAATCCGCCCGATTTGCACAGGCACCGATGCGGCACTCGGCCGCCCGATCACGCGGGAACGATTCCGCGGCGCGTAACGGCTTGAAAATACCGGGCCAAAGGCCGATGGTCCGGCCATGACCGAGACCCCTGTTTCCACCTCCATCTATGATGTCGCCGTTGTCGGCGGCGGTCCTGCCGGCCTTGCTGCCGCCCTCGCGCTGGCCGAGACCGGTGCCCGTACCGCCCTCGTCGCCCGCCGCGTCCCCTATGGCGACAACCGCACCACCGCGCTGCTGGGCGGCTCCGTCGCGTTTCTGGAAAGCCTCGACGTCTGGCGCCGCTGCGCCGACAAGGCGGCCGCGCTGACGACCATGCGGCTGGTGGACGACACGGGCCGGCTGATCCGCGCCCCCGAAGTCAAATTCGTCTGCAGCGAGATCGGCCTCGAGACCTTCGGCTACAATATCGAGAACCGCGAATTGATGATCGCGCTCGAAGCGCGCGCCGCGGAATTGACCAATCTCATTCGCATCGATGATGAAGCCGATACGGTCTCGCCGGACGAGATGCAGGTTCAGGTCCGCACGCGGCAAGGCCAGGTCCTGGTGGCGCGGCTGGTCGTCGGCGCCGATGGCCGCCAGTCCCTGTGCCGCGAGGCCGCGGGCATTTCAGTCAAGCGACGCGCGCTTGACCAGACCGCGCTGACCTTCAACATCGCGCATAGCCGGCCGCACAAGAACATGTCGACGGAGTTTCACACCCCCGCCGGTCCCTGCGTGTTCGTGCCCCTGCCCGGCAATCGCTCCAGCGTCGTCTGGGTCAACAAGCCCCGGGATGCCGAGCGCCTGATGGCATTGAGCGACGAGGCATTGTCGGACGCCGCCGAGAAACAATCGCATTCGATCCTCGGCCGGGTTCAGGTCGAGCCCGGCAGGCATGTGTTTCCATTGGCCATCGAGCAGCCCACACAGCTAGCAAAGAACCGCATCGTACTGGTCGGCGAAGCCGCCCATGTGGTGCCGCCGATCGGTGCGCAGGGTCTCAATCTTGGCCTGCGCGACGCCGGCGATATCGCTGACGTCGTTCGCGATGCCGGCATGAATGGCGCGGATATCGGGGCAGCGCCGGTGCTGGCGCGTTTCGAGAAGATCCGGCGCAGCGACATCGCCTCGCGAACCTTCGCCATCGACATGGCGAACCGTTCGCTGCTCAGCGATCTCTTGCCGATGCAGGTGATCCGTGCGGCCGGCATGCATGCGATGGGGTCCATAGGCCCGTTGCGCCGCCTTGCGATGCGCGAGGGCCTGTCGCCATCGTGGCGCAAGAATGCTTCCTAGAGATCTCGCGCGTCCTAAGGGAACGCGATCTGGCCGCTCTTCAGGAAATACATCACCGAAGTGAGCGTCAGCACGGACACGAACGTACCGAGCAACACCGCAACCGATGCCGGTTCGATCCAGCTATCGTATTGCCGCGCGATCACGAACACGTTCAGCGCCGGCGGCAATGACGCGAGCAGCACGGCCGTCGCGGCCCATACCGGCGGGAACGGTCCGAGCAACAGCATCAGGCCGAACACGATCAAGGGATGCAGCAACAGCTTGATGAAAATCAGGCCCGGGATTTCCCATGGCACGCGTCCCAGAGGACGCAGAGCGACCGTGACGCCGAGTGCGAACAATGCGACGGGCGCCGCCGAATTCTGCAGGAACAGCAGCATGCCGTCGACCGCGACCGGCATCTGGATGTGAAACGCCGCGACAAAGGCGCCGAGATAGGCTGCCACGATCAGCGGATGCAGCACGATATGCTTGATGACGATGCCAATGGTCGGCAGCAGCGGGCGCTTGTCGCCTGAGGTCAGCGCCATCATCAGCGGCGCGATCGAGAACAGGAAGATGCTGTCGAAACAGAACACCAAAGCGGTCGGCACTGCCGCCTTGGGGCCGAGCACCGCCAGCGCCAGCCCCGGGCCCATATAGCCGATATTGCCATAGCCGCCGGCGAGCCCCGCCATCCCGGCCTCGCGCATGGTCAGCCGGCCCAGGAATTTACCGGTGCCGACCGACAGAAAGAACGCCGTCGCGGTCGCCAGCGTGGTTCCGATCACGAAGGGCAGATTGTTGAGCTCCTCGAACGGCGTCTTGGCCATGATGCGAAAGAACAGCGCCGGCAACGACACATACAGAAGGAAAAAATTCATCCAGGCGAGGCCCGTTTCGGGCAGGTTCTTCACCTTGCCGCAGGCGAAGCCGATGAAGATCAGCCCGAAATACGGCAGTGCAAGATTGAGGACGTCCATCATGTCGAGCGTGTTTTTCTTGGTTCTTGGCCCGGCGGGCGGGATAGCGGGGAGCGGCTTCCGGCTGTCTTAATTCCGTCGTTTGCCTCTAGCATCGGCCACAATCCTGGTCTATTCGACCAGAATGATTAAAGCGCGGACCGCCAAATTCCAGATTGGACAGATCGTCCGCCACCGGATCTTTTCGTTCCGGGGGGTGGTGTTCGACATCGATCCGGAATTCAACAACACCGAAGAATGGTGGCTGTCGATCCCCGAAGACGTCCGTCCGAACAAGGATCAGCCATTTTACCATCTGCTGGCCGAGAATTCTGAGTCGGAATACGTCGCTTATGTCTCCGAGCAGAACCTGCTTCCCGATGAATCCGGCGAGCCGATCCGGCATTCCCAGGTCGCCGAGATCTTCATCAAGGACAAGTCCGGCAGTTATCGGCCGCGCAATCCGTCGCTGAATTAGCCCGCTTAATGTTTCACGCCTCTCCCTCGTCCGTCATTGCGAGGAGCACTTGCGACGAAGCAATCCAGCTTTTGGCTTGCTGGATTGCTTCGCTGCGCTCGCAATGACGTGGATGGGTCAACACCTCACCCCAACAAAAAAGGCGCTCATTTCTGAGCGCCTTTTCGTTTGTCTTTTAAACCAGCTTACTTCGCGGCCGGATTGGCCGGAGCCGCCGGTGCTGCACCAGCTGCCGGCTGCTGGGCTTCGAGCTTGGCGCGGGCTTCCGCTGCGCGCTTCTGCAGCTCTTCCTGCAGCTTCTTCTGGGTTTCCTCGAACACCTTCGGATCGGTCGGCGGGCCGTCATAGGCCTTGGCGAATTCGGCCAGCGGCAGCGGCAGCGTCAGCGGTGCGCCGTTGGAGTTGATCGCCTGCACGATCAGGTTCTGGCCCTTCTTCAGATTGGCCAGCAGCTCCGGAGTGACTTCGTAATCGGACATACAGCCGTTGGCGAAGCAGATCACATAGGGGCTCTGCGCAGGGGCATTGCTGTCCACGATCACGCGGGTGCCGTGCACGAGCTGCATGCCGAGCGGCAGCGTCACGCGCAGGATCTTCTTCGGTTCGCCTTCCGGCTCGATGATGACGGCGGCGATGACGGGCTGGCCCGACTCGATGCGACCGTCCTTGCCGGTGAAGCAGACCTGCTTGGCGTTAGCGTCCTGGCCCTTGAGGCAGAACTTGGTCCAGGGCGCATAAATCAGCTGAACCTGCTGATCGGCCGGCGGCGCACCTGCGGCCGGCGCCTGGGCGGCGGGAGCGGCCGGAGCAGCAGCCTTCGGAGCGGCCTTCGGGGCAGCCTTAGGCGCAGCAGCCTTCGGCGCCGCGGCCGGCGGCGCAGCAGGCGCGGGAGCCTGCGCATGCGCAACCGGAGCGATCATCGTGGCGGTCAAGGCCGTCGCCGCCAGAAGCGCGAAGCCCCGCCCGCGCGGCAGAACCGACGCAGCCAAGAGACGGAAATTCATTTCGGAAAACCCTTTCTGAACGGAGGCGCTCATATCCCGGAGGCGGCGCTGACAGTCACCCGTTGGCGGGTGTCTCGGTGCCAATTAAGGCCGTTACGTGACAGGCCGCGCCGTCCTCGTCAATTGTCCGCTTTCAATACAGCGGCCGACGAAAAGATCAATGGCGCCAGCCCTATTTGATGCACGGCACAGGTTCGGGGCGGGCAGCCATGGTAAAGTTCCTCTGTGAAATCAACCGAATCAAATCGCACACATGCACAGGGTCTCTCGACCCTGTCCAAGGTGATCGCGGCGCTGGCCTGCTGGACAGCTCTGGCCGCCCCAGTGGCCGATTCCGCACAGGCCGATCCCAGCCACGCGATCGCCATGCACGGCGCCCCGGCCCTGCCACCCGATTTCAGGCAGATGCCCTATGCCAATCCCGACGCGCCGAAAGGCGGCCGCATGGTCCAGGGCGTGCTCGGCACCTTCGACAGTCTCAATCCCTTCATCGTCCGGGGCATCGCGGTGCCGCAGATGCGCGGCTATGTGATCGAAAGCCTGATGGCCCGCGGCCAGAACGAGGCCTTCACGCTTTATGGCCTGCTCGCCGAGAGCGTCGAAACCGACGATACCAGAAGCTTCGTCACCTTCCGGATCAATCCCCAGGCCCAATTCTCCGACGGCAAGCCCGTCCTCGCTGCAGACGTGTTGTTCTCCTGGCAGTTGCTGCGCGACAAGGGCCGGCCCAATCACCGGCAGTATTATTCGAAAGTCGCCAAGGCCGAGGCGCTGGATGAGCGCACGGTGCGCTTCGACTTCGGCGGCCAGGCGGATCGCGAATTGCCGCTGATCCTCGGCCTGATGCCGGTGCTGCCGAAACACGCCGTCAATCCCGACACGTTCGAGGAAACCTCGATGGCGCCGCCGCTGGGCTCCGGGCCCTATACGGTGACGGGTGTGAAACCCGGCGCCGCGGTGACCCTCACCCGCAATCTCGCTTATTGGGGCCGCGATCTGCCGATCAATCGCGGGCTGTGGAACTTCGACGAGATCCGCCTCGACTACTATCGCGAGGCCAACACCCATTTCGAAGCCTTCAAGCGCGGCCTCTACGACTTCCGCGTCGAGAATGAGCCGCTGCGCTGGCACGACGGCTACACATTCCCCGCCGCCACGTCCGGCGAAGTGATCCGCGACAGCATCAAGACCGGCCTGCCGAAGCCGTCGGAATTTCTGGTGTTCAACACGCGGCGGCCGATGTTCGCCGATATCCGCGTACGTCAGGCGCTGACGCTGCTGTTCGATTTCGAGTGGATCAACCGCACCTACTTCTTCGGCCTCTATGCCCGTTCGGCCGGCTTCTTCGCGGGCTCGGATCTCTCGGCCTACATGCGCTCAGCGGATGATCGCGAACGAACGCTGCTGCAGCCCTATGGCGCAAGCATCGCGGCCAACATTCTCGATGGCAGCTACCGCTTGCCGGTCAGCGATGGTTCGGGCCGTGACCGTCCCGCGCTGCGAACTGCGCTGGCACTGCTGAAGGATGCCGGCTACGTGCTCGATAACAACGTGCTGCGGCGGCAGTCAGACAAAACGCCCCTCGCCTTCGAGATCCTCGTCACCACCCGCGATCAGGAACGCATCGCGCTGGCCTATGCACGCGATCTCAAGCGCGCCGGCATCATTGCCAATATTCGCTCTATCGATGCCGTGCAGTTCGACCAGCGCCGCATCAATTTCGAATTCGACATGATCCAGAATCGCTGGGATCAGTCGCTGTCGCCGGGCAACGAACAGTCGTTCTACTGGGGTTCGGAAGCCGCCGACAATCCCGGCACCCGCAACTACATGGGCGCGAAGAATCCCGCGGTCGACGCCATGATCTCCGCCATGCTGGAGGCCCGCGACCACGGTCCCTTCGTCGATGCCGTCCGCGCCATGGACCGCGCGCTGATCGCCGGTTTCTACGCTATCCCGCTCTACTATGTCGGCGAGCAATGGATTGCGCGATGGAATCGGATAGAACGACCTTCGACCATCGCACTCTCAGGCTATTTGCCGGAGACCTGGTGGGCCAGAACGCTGCCAGCTTCGCCGCCGAACCGGAAGTGACACCGTGACATCACCCACGCCGAACGCCTCGCCCACCCTCGACGGTCTGTTTCGCCGCATTCTCAGCCGGCAGCCGCAGGCGCTGGCGCTGGTCGATCCCGCCGACAAGCTGCGCATCACGGCGACGGAACCGCAGCGGCTGACCTTTGCGGATGCCGACCGCGCGATCTCGGCGCTGACGGCGCATTTCATGGAGGCCGGCCTCCCCGCCAATTCGGTCATCGCCGTCCAATTGCCGAACACCGTGGAATTCGTGCTGACCGTGCTGGCTGCGCATCGCGCCGGCCTCGTCGTCGCGATGCTGCCGCAGCTCTGGCGCCAGGCCGACCTGACCATGGCACTGAATCGCTGCAGTGCGCGTGCGCTGGTGACGTCGAGCAAGATCGATGGCGTCAGCCATGCCGATCTGATCATGAACGCTGCGGCTGAAGCCTTCTCGATCCGCTATGTCGGCGGCTTCGGCAGCGACCTGCCGGAAGGCATGACCCCGCTCGACGCCGTATTGACGGGCGAATTCGCCGAACCCACACCGGTGGTGCAGGACGCCCGCCGCGCGGCCATCGTCTCCTTCGATGTCACGTCCGATGGCTTCCGCGCAGTGCCGCGCACGCATCTCAACCTGATCTCGGGCGGCCTTGCTGTGTTCCTGGAAAGCGGCATGCCGCAGGGCGCCACGATCATGTCGGCGCTGGTGCCGTCGTCTTTCGCCAGTATCGCCTCGTCGCTGGTGACCTGGTTGCTCTCTGGCGGCGTGCTGGCCCTGCATCATCCGTTCGACAATGCGGTGCTGGAACGTAGCATCGCTGCCAACGCCTGCGACGTGCTGGTGGCGCCGGCGCCGCTGGCGCAGCGCCTCGCCGAAGGCGGGTTGCTCGATCGGTCTCCGGTGCTGCGTTATGTGCTCGGCCTGTGGCGCGCGCCTGAACAGGTCGCCGCCTCGCCTGCATGGCCGGGCTCCCAGGCATCGTTCACCGACGTCTATCTGTTCGGCGAAGCCGGTCTGTTCGGCGCCATCCGCGGCGGCGACGGCTTGCCCGTCCCCATCATGCCGGGCCCGCATGGCGCGCCGCGCGCCCAGCAAGGCTCCTCCATTGCCGGCGATATCATGCTGACGCCCAGGGGCACGCTGGGCCTCCGCGGCCCGATGGTGCCGGTGCTGGCCTATACGGCCCAGGCTGACGCCAGCAACGCGCTGATCCCCGCCCAGCCGCTCGATTATGTCGATACCGGCTATATGGCCCGGCTCGACCGTGCGACCGGCGCGATCAACATCACTGCGCCGCCCTCGGGCATCATGGCCGTCGGCGGCTATCGCTTTCTGGCGCAGGACCTCAACGAATGGGCCAAGCGGCTCGGCGAGAACGCGATGCTTACCGCGCTCCCCGATCGGCTCAGCGGCTACCGCCTCGCCGGCCGCGCCAGCAATAACGGCCGCGCCCGCGACGCTCTGACGGAACTCGGCCTCAATCCGCTGATGGTCGAAGCCTTCCGCGACCGTGCCGCAGCCGACTGAGCGAGCAAAAGCGATCCTGAAAATGCGAGCGATCTCATTGACTCTGCATTAAGGACGTCGGGCTAGCCTGCCGCGATCAGTTTCGCGTAGAGGTTCAGCTCAAGCATGTCCGACCAGGCCACGATCGTCGCCGTCTCCAACCAGCAGCCGGCCGCGTTTGCGACAGCCCTGGCGGAGAGCAACATCTTCCCGGTTGTCGATGCGACATGGGCCGAGGCACTGGATGCGGTGGCGCGGGTACAGCCGGCCGCCGTCGTGGTGTCGGCTTCCGCTGACGACATGCCGACCTTCCAGGCGCTGGCGAAGCGCCTTGGCGCCAAGCAACCTTATGTGCCGCTGATCGCGATCGATCCCGCCACGGACTTGCCCGGCCATGCGATCCCGCTCACGCAGACCGACGGCAATTTCGATCGACTCAGCGCGCGACTGCGCAACGCGCTGCGTGTGCGCACGCTGCACGCCACGGTCATGCGACGCCTGACCGCCGAAAACCTGCATCGCATGTCCCTGCAGTCGGACCCGCTGGACGATGCGACGGTGATGCTGATCGGCCGCGGCGGTGGTTATGCCGCGCTGTCGGTTGCGCTCGGCGAACGCGTCGGCGTGGTCGGCGCGCTCAGCATCGAGGCTGCCGCCAAGCATCTCAATGCGCGCGACCTCGACGGCATCGTCATCGGCGAAGGCTTCAGCACGCGCGTCGTTGACGCGTTTCTCACTGTCCTCACCGAGGACGCACGCTTCCGCAATCTGCCCGTTGTCGTCACCGTGCCCGGCCTGACGCCGAGCTACGATCTTGCCAATCTCGAAATGGTCGTCGGCGACGCCGATACCGTCGCGGCCACGGCGCTGCCGCTGCTGCGCCAGCATGCCTTCGAGGCACGTCTCGGCCGCACCTTGAAGTCGATCGAATCCGACGGGCTGCTCGATCCCGCCACTGGCCTGCTGACGGCTGCCGCCTTCGAACGCGACATCGCGACCGCCGTCTATCACACACAGACCCGCGGCGGCGGATTATCGATGGCCCGGTTCTCATTCGACAATATCCCGCTGCGCGCGCAGCGCGACGCTGCGCGGATCATCAGCCGGCTGATGCGGCGGATGGACTTCGGCACGCTGCAGAGTGACGGCTCGATCGTGGTCGCTTTCGCCGAAACCGACCAGCGCAACGCCCATATGATCGCCAGGCGCCTCTCCAGCGTGATGAAGCACACCATGCACGGACCCAAGCGCGATGCGCGCAACGATCCCCATGTCACGGTGATCACGATGGAGCCAACGGATACCGCGAAGTCGCTGCTGGCGCGCCTGCATGGCGAGGACGCGCAACGCGCAGCGTCTTAGTTCCAGAAATAAAATCAGGAACGAAGTATCGAACATCGCATTGTAGGTGCATCTGCAATGGAGACAACGATAATGAAAAAGCTTGCACTGATCACCGCTTCCCTCGCCCTTCTCGCCACGCCGGTTCTCGCGCAGTCGACAGTCACGACGGGTGCTGCGCCCGCCGAGGCAAAGTTTTCGACCGTCTCCAAGGAGGAGATGTTCTCGTCCAAGCTCAAGGGCCTGAACATCACCAACCAGAAGGATGAAACGATCGGCGAGATCAGCGATCTCGCAATCAAGAACAATCAGGTCGACGCGCTGATTCTGTCAGTCGGCGGCTTCCTCGGCATGGGCGAACACTATGTCGCGGTCTCGCCGGCTTCGGTGAAGGTGAGCCTGAACAAGGACAACAAGTGGGTGGCGTCGATGAACACCACCAAGGAAGCGCTGAAGGCCGCTCCGGAATTCAAGTATCCAAAGTAAGCGTCGCGTAGTTCAACAAACGGCCGTCGGCAGCGATGCCGGCGGCCGGTTGTCGTTAAGCCGCCTTCTTGCTCTCCGCGAGCCCCGCCAGCGCGCGCAGGATTTCTGTTGCGCCTTCGAGACGTTCTTCCGGTGTTCCCCAATCCTGCAGGAACACCACCTTCATGTCTGGGCGCACCTTGGCGGCCTGGCCATACTGCTTGATGAAGAATACCAGTCGGTCCGGCTGCGCGAACGAGTTGTCGCGGAACGAGATCACAACGCCCTTCGGACCGGCATCGACCTTCTCGACATTGGCGCGGCGGCAATAGGCCTTGATGGCCGCGATCTTGAACAGATAGCGCACCTCGTCCGGCAGCACGCCGAAACGGTCGCGCAGTTCGGCGGCGAAGGCAGCGATCTCGTCATCGGTTTCGAGATCGGCGAGCCGGCGATACAGCGACAGCCGCACCGCAAGATCGGCGACGAAATCGTCGGGGATCATCACCGG
Source organism: Tardiphaga sp. 37S4 (assembly GCF_021044645.1). Lineage (NCBI taxonomy): Bacteria > Pseudomonadati > Pseudomonadota > Alphaproteobacteria > Hyphomicrobiales > Nitrobacteraceae > Tardiphaga > Tardiphaga sp. 37S4. The sequence goes on from NZ_CP088008.1 coordinate 2,511,014, forward strand.
CATGCCGAGCGTGATCGTCGGCGACCACCTGTCGGCGACCGGCTCGGAGATGCCTGACTTGAGCGCAAGGATCGCCTCTTCCAGCATCGACTGGTAGAGCTCGAAGCCGACTTCCTTGATATGACCGGACTGCTCTTCGCCGAGCAGATTGCCGGCGCCGCGGATATCCAGATCGTGCGAGGCGAGCTGGAAGCCGGCGCCGAGGTTCTCCAGCGACTGCAGCACTTTCAGCCGGCGTTCCGCTTGCCCGGTGATCTTGTGCGTCGACGGCAGCGTGAACAGCGCATAAGCGCGCAGCTTGGAGCGGCCGACGCGACCACGGAGCTGATAGAGCTGCGCCAGACCGAACATGTCGGCGCGGTGGATGATCAGCGTATTGGCGTTCGGGATATCGAGGCCCGACTCCACGATCGTGGTCGACAGCAGGATGTCGTATTTGCCGTCATAGAAGGCCGACATGATGTCCTCGATGACCGTCGGCGCCATTTGGCCATGGGCCACGGCGACCTTCATCTCCGGCACATGCTTGTCGAGGAAGTCCTTCACCTCGGCGAGGTCGTCGATGCGCGGCACCACATAGAACGCCTGACCGCCGCGATAGCGCTCGCGCAGCAGCGCCTCGCGGATCATCAAGGGATCATGCGGCGCCACGAAAGTGCGCACGGCGAGACGATCGACCGGCGCCGAGGCGATGATCGACAGATCGCGCACGCCGGTGAGTGCGAGTTGCAGCGTGCGCGGGATCGGCGTCGCGGACAGCGTCAGCACATGGACATTGGCGCGGAGCTGCTTCAGCCGCTCCTTATGCGTCACGCCAAAGTGCTGCTCCTCGTCAACCACGACGAGACCCAGGTCCTTGAACTTGATGGATTTGCCGAGCAGCGCATGCGTGCCCACGACGATGTCGATGGAGCCATCCGCAAGGCCCTTCTTGGTCGCTGTCAGTTCTTTCGGCGCGACCAGCCTTGAGGCCTGCGCGACATTCACCGGAAACCCCTTGAAGCGCTCGGTGAAGTTCTTCGCGTGCTGACGCGCCAGGAGCGTGGTCGGCACCACGACGGCGACCTGCTTGCCTTCCATGGCGACGGCAAAGGTGGCGCGCATGGCCACTTCCGTTTTGCCGAAGCCGACATCGCCGCAGATCAGGCGATCCATCGGCTTGCCATGTTCGAGATCGTGCAGCGCGGCGTTGATCGCGGTCTGCTGGTCCTCGGTTTCCTCATAGGGGAAGCGCGCGCAGAATTCGTCATACTGCTCGCGCGGTACGACGATCCGCTCGGTCTCGCGCAGATGCCGCTCGGCCGCGATCTTGATGAGTTCGCCGGCAATTTCCTGGATTCGGTTCTTGAGCTTGGCCTTGCGGGCCTGCCAGCCGGAGCCGCCGAGCTTGTCGAGCTCGACATTGGTCGCGTCGGAGCCGTAGCGCGACAGCAGCTCGATATTCTCGACGGGGAGAAACAGCTTGGTCTCGTTGGCATAGCGCAGTTCGAGACAGTCATGCGGCGCGCCGCCGACCTGCAGCGTCTGCAACCCGACGAACCGGCCGATGCCGTGCTCCACATGCACCACGATGTCGCCCGCCGCGAGGCTCGTCACTTCCGAGATGAAATTGTCGAGCTTGCGGCTCGCCTTGCGCGGCCGTACCAGACGGTCGCCGAGGATGTCCTGTTCGCTGATGACGGCGATCTGGTCGGTCTCGAAACCGCTCTCCATGCCGACGACGGCCAGCATGGTCTCGTTGCGCGGCGTCGCCTGCACCGCGCGCCAGGAATTCACCATCTGCTGGTTGAGCAGCTTGTGGTCCTTCAGCATGCTGGCCATGCGGTCGCGCGAGCCCTCGCTCCACAGCGCAACGACGACCTTCTTGCGCTCCGCCTGCAGCGCCTGGATATGAGCCACCACGCGCTCGAACACATTCACATTGGCGTCGGCGCGCTCCGGCGCGAAATTGCGGCCTGCCCGTGCGCCCGCGTCGACCACGCCCGGCGTGCCGTCCGGCACGGCGAACGGCGACAACCGCGCCATTGCGAGATCATCCAGCCGTTTGTGCCACTCGCTGTCGGTCAGATAGAGCCGGTCCGGCGGCAGCGGCTTGTAGATCGCGCCGCCGCCGGGGATGCCCATGGCTTCGCGGCGCGCCTCGTAATAATCGCCGATCTGCTTGAAGCGTTCGGTCGCGGCATCTTCGCCCTGCGGCTCGATGGTAACCGGCGTGCCCGGCAGATAATCGAACAGCGTGTCCATGCGGTCCTGGAACAGCGGCAGCCAGTGCTCCATGCCGGGATGGCGGCGGCCTTCGCTGACCGCTTCATAGAGCTGGTCGTCACGCTCCGGCGCGCCGAACTGCGCGACATAGCCCATGCGGAAACGGCGGATGGTTTCGGTGATGAGCTGGAATTCAGACACCGGCACCAGATCCAGCGCGCGCATATCCATCAGCGTGCGTTGCGTCTCGGCATCGAAGGCCCGGATCGATTCCAGGCTGTCGCCGAAGAAGTCGAAACGTACCGGCTGGTCGAGGCCCGCCGGAAACAGATCGAGGATGCCGCCGCGCACGGCATATTCGCCGGGCTCGCGCACCGTACCGGAGCGGGTGTAGCCGTTGTGTTCGAGCCAGGCGACGATGGAGTCCATCGGCACCACATGGCCGGGCGCGACCGACAGCGCCTGCGCCGCGACGATCTCGCGGGCCGGCACGCGCTGCACGACGGCGTTGACCGTGGTCAGCACGATCATCGGCTTGTCGCTGCCGGTGAGGCGCGACAGCCGCGCCAGTGTGGTCATGCGATGCGCGAGAATGCCGCCATGGGGCGAGACGCGGTCGTAGGGCTGGCAGTCCCAGGCCGGGAATTGCAGCACCGGCAGATCCGGCGCGAAGAATTCCAGCGAGCGCGCGAGCTGCTGCATCCGCGGCCCGTCACGGCAGATCACGGTCAGGCTGACGGCCGGCGGCTTCGGCTTGGCCGCAACGGCGCGTGCCAGATCGGCAACGATCAGTCCTTCGGCGCCCTCGGCGACATTGGCAAAGGTCAGCGCACGGCCGGGCGCAAGCTGCGCGGCCGGCGAGGCAACGGGGGATTTCATAGAGGCTTGTCCAGATTCCGGAACAGCTTGATGCGCTCGAACAGCGGCGTGCGGTACTGTTCGTCCAATTGGGTATCACCGACAAAGGCCGGATAGAGCTCGGGGTCTTCGAGGCCAATCAGGTCTTCGAGCTGCTTGAGTTCGAGGTCCGCCAGAATGCCGATCTCGGCATCCGCAAAGCGGCCCAGAATGAGATCCATCTCGCGCGTGCCGCGGTGCCAGCAGCGGAACAGCAGCCGCTTGCGGCGGTCATCCAGGCCATTGCTCGATCGTGTCGTTCCCGTCATCTGTCCATCCCGCCCAAAGCCCGCAAACGCAGAAAGCCCGGACGTGCCGGGCAGGCTCATATAGCCTCCGCTTCCGCCCCTGTCAGCACCTCATAACGCATTGCTTTCGCCTTGAAATGCATCCAAGTCTCGCAAATACCGTAGCTCTCTCGCCGTGCTGGCCACCTGAGTCGTCCTGATGCGCCCTGAAGTGCTCAATCCCCTGTTCGTCCCGGTCACCAGCATGTCCGGCATCGGGCCGAAGCAGGACAAGCTGCTGCGCTTCCTGCTGGACCGCGCCGAGACCCCGCGCATCGTCGATCTCCTGCTGCATCTCCCCGTCAGCCTGATCGACCGCCGCGACAGGCCGAAGATCAACGAGGCCGAGATCGGCGCCATGGTGACCCTCGAAGTCATCGTCGACCGCCATCGCGAGCCGCCGCCCGGCCGCTCCCGCGCGCCGCATCTGGTCTATGCCCACGATGACACCGGCACGGTGATCCTGACCTATTTCCGGACGTATCCGGGCCAGATCGAAAAGCTGCTGCCGGTTGGCGAGAAACGTTATGTGTCCGGCACGACGCAGCTGTTCGACGGCATGCTCCAAATCACCCATCCCGACCGCGTGGTCGACGAGGAGGGCTTCGCCAAACTCACGGGCATCGACGCGGTCTATCCGCTGACCCAGGGCCTCGCGATCACTTCGCTGCGCAAGGCCATCGCGCAGGCGCTGACCAAGCTGCCGGCGCTGCCGGAATGGATCAGCCCGGAAGTGATCCGGCGCTGCAAGTTCCCATCGCTGGCGGAGGCGTTGCAGCGCGTGCATGTCCCGGTCGAGATCACCGACGTCCTGCCGGAAGGGCCGTTCTGGTCGCGTCTCGCTTTCGATGAACTGCTCGCCGGCCAACTCGCGCTGGCGCTGGTGCGTGCGCAACTCCGTCGTCCCGCCGGCGATCGCAATGCCGGCGATGGTCACATCCGCCGCAAGATCATCGACGCCCTGCCCTATGCGCTGACGCTATCGCAGCAGCAGGCGACCGCGGCCATTGCCGACGATCTCACCAAGCCGCTACGCATGCTGCGGCTGCTGCAGGGCGATGTCGGCTCGGGCAAGACCGTCGTGGCGCTGCTGGCCGCTGCGGCCGCTGCCGAGGTCGGCAAGCAGACAGCCTTGATGGCGCCGACGGAAATTCTCGCGCGCCAGCACATCAAGACCATCACGCCGCTGGCGGAGCGTGCAGGCCTGCGCGTCGCCATCCTCACCGGCCGCGAGAAAGGCCGCGAGCGCAAGGATATCCTGGCGCGGCTCGCCGCAGGCGAGATCGACTTCATCGTCGGCACGCATGCGCTCATTCAAGACGATGTGGAATTCAAGGCGCTCGCACTGGCTGTCGTCGACGAGCAGCACCGCTTCGGCGTCCGCGAACGTCTCACGCTCACCAACAAGGGCAGCGCGGTGGATGTGCTGGTGCTGTCGGCGACGCCGATCCCACGCACATTGGTGCTGACTTACTTTGGCGACATGGACATTTCGGAACTGCGCGAGAAGCCGGCGGGCCGCCAGCCGATCGAGACCCGCACTATGTCGGCGAGCCGGCTGCAGGAAGTCATCGACGGCATCGGCCGCGCCGTGGACAACGGCAAGCTGATCTACTGGATCGTGCCGCTGGTCGAAGAGTCCGAAATGGACGGCCCGAAACTCACCAATGCCGAAGAGCGCTTCGAGAGCCTGCAGCAGCGGTTCGGCGACAAGGTTGGAATCGTGCACGGCCGAATGAAAGGCACCGAAAAGGATGCGGCGATGGCGCGCTTCGCCGCCGGCGAGACGCAGATCCTGGTCGCCACGACCGTGGTCGAAGTCGGTGTCGACGTGCCCGCCGCAACGATCATGGTAATCGAGAATGCCGAGCGTTTCGGCCTCGCGCAGTTGCATCAGCTCCGTGGCCGTATCGGGCGCGGCTCCGAGGCGTCGACCTGCCTCCTGCTCTATCGCGAGCCGCTCGGCGAGATCGCCACCAAACGCCTCAAGGTAATCAAGGATTCCACCGATGGCTTCCGGATTGCCGAGGAAGATTTGAAGCTGCGCGGCGAAGGCGACGTGCTCGGCACACGTCAGAGCGGCATGCCCGGCTTTCGCATCGCGCGGTCCGAAGTCCATGCACAGCTGATCACGCAGGCGCGCGACGAAGCGCTGCGGATTTTGCAGGACAATCCGAAACTGACAGGCGAGCGCGGCGAGGCGCTGCGGTGCTTGCTGTATCTCTATGAACGCGACGAGGCGATCCCGCTGATCGGTGCCGGATAGCCGCCGGAAATCCCAAAGTGTCCATCGTCATTCCGGGGCCCACGAAGCGGCGCAGCCGCGTAGTGCGAACCTCAGCCACTCCAATTGGAGTGGCGGGGAATCTCAGAGTGTTGGAGCTGACTAGAGACTCCTATGCTGGGATTCCGGGTTCGCCTGCGCGAAGGCGCGCAGCCGCCCCGGAATGACGAGCGTGGGACAATACGGTATTCATACATTTTTTCCTATCTCCCGTTGACACCATCCCTATCAGGTTTATATTCCCCTCCGTCCTGCCCCACCGAGAGGGGCGATCGCGATCGTCACGTTCGCGGGGTGGGATGCGGTGGACGCCGGAGATGCGGCGTTACGCGGTTCATGGGGGAACGTCTGTCTTCGGGCAGGACGGATCTGCGCCAGCACTGCCACTGGCAAGGACACGGCCGACCTTGAGATGGAAAGAGCCCTGGACAGTGTGACGGACGACCAAATCGAAACGCGTTCGGCCAAGTGCTTTGCGGCTACCCTGTCCCTCCGCCCTGGGACATTAATTTTGGTGATGGGACCGTTCGCCATGGCAGATGTGCAAGCAACCGAAAAAACACCGCAGGCGGAACGTCGGGCACTTGCTCGGCGCCTCCGAAAGCCCTGATGCACTCTCAATTGCGGAAGACCGCATTCGCATCAGGCCCAAGGGTGCAACGGGCACCTGGCGTTCCGCACGCCCTCTCACAGGGGCAGGGAATGCAAGCAACGACGGCGCCCCCGCGCCGCAAACAATGGGGGCGATGACGCATGTCTGAAGAACAGTGGCTGTTTGAAATTCGAAGAAGCTGAGACGCGCAGGCGGTCGCGATATCCCTCCCCCAAGCAGCGAAGCTGCGCAGTGGGGTCTGGCGGACGAATTCGTCCGCCATGGTCGGCCGATAGGCCGGGGTGGGGTCTCTCCCCATGCGAGGACAGCGTTCGTGGCACCACCCCACCCGTCTGGCCTTCGGCCAGCCACCCTCCCCACTGCGCGGCTTCGCCGCTTGAGGGAGGGAAAGAAAGCTCTACGACCTAATCCACCTGTGCTGGCTGCTTCGCTGGCGGAGCATTCGCGATACCCGCTGCCGTTGCCATCTGCGCCAATGCTGCGATCTTCTTCTGCGAATCTGAGCCCGGTTGGACGACGCCCGCCGACATGATCAGCGTCGCGGCATCCTCGGCGGACATGTCGATGTCGATGATCTTGCTCTTCGGCACATAGAAGAAGAATCCCGTCGTCGGATTCGGCGCGCAGGGCAGGAACACCGAGATGTGTTCCTCCTGCCCCGGCAGGCTCTTCGCGACTTCGGTACTTGGCGGCTGCGAGATCAGCACGATCGACCACATACCGGGCGACGGGAATTCGACGAGACCGACTTTACGGAAACTCGATCCCGAACCCGAGAACAGCGTCTCGAACACCTGCTTCAGCCCGCGATAGATCGCGCGCACCACCGGCATGCGGCCAAGCAGGTTCTCGCCGAGATCGACCAGGGAGCGGCCGATCAGGTTAGCGGTGAGGAAACCCAGCAGGGTCAGCGCCACGAAAGCGACGATCAGGCCGGAGCCCGGAATACCGTAAGGCAGATACTGTTCGGGCCGATAGGCCTCCGGTACCAGCGGCCGCACGATGGCATCGACCCAGGTGACGAACCACCAGGTGAGGTAAAAGGTAATCGCGACCGGACCGGCAACGATCAGACCGGTGAGGAAATAGTTGCGGATCCGGGCCATGAAGCCGCGCGGCGCCTCGGGCGGCGGGTCGCCAACGGGCGGGGTCAACGGCAAATCGGGGCGTTCCATCAGCGTTTCAAATCCATCTGGCGCGGCGCGCGAAACCGCGCCGTCAGTCCTTATGGGTATCCTAGCAGGATTTCGCCAGTGCGGGGGAAGCCACTTGGCGGCGCCAGGCGGCCAAACCGGCCGCCTGCGACAATCTTGCCGCTTCGCCGGCCTATTCCACCGTGACCGATTTCGCCAGATTGCGCGGCTGGTCGACGTCAGTGCCCATCACCACGGCGGTGTGATAGGCGAGCAACTGCACCGGCACGGCATAGACCAGTGGTGTGAAGGCTGCGTCCATGTCCGGCATCACAATGGTCACCATGGAGTCCACGGTGGCCTCCTCGGCGCCCTTGGCGTCGGTCATCAGAATGATGTTGCCGCCGCGCGCTGCTACCTCCTGCATGTTCGACACGGTCTTGTCGAACACCCGGTCATAAGGCGCGATCACGACCACCGGCATGGTCTCGTCGATCAGCGCGATCGGGCCGTGCTTGAGTTCGCCGGCCGCATAGCCCTCGGCATGGATGTAGGAGATTTCCTTCAGCTTCAGCGCGCCCTCCAGTGCCAGCGGATAGCTGGTGCCGCGGCCGAGATAAAGCACGTCCTTCGACTTGGCGATGTCGCGCGCCAGCTTCTCGATCGCAGCTTCGTGCGTCAGCGCATCCGTCATCAGACGGGGGACCTTGACGAGACCGTGAACCAGTTTGGCTTCGTCGGCGTCGGACAGCTCGCCGCGGGCCTTGCCGGCTGCGATCGCAAGCGTCGCCAGCGCCATCAGTTGGCAGGTGAAAGCCTTGGTAGAAGCCACGCCGATTTCCGGACCAGCCAGTGTCGGCATCACGGTCTCGCTCTCGCGCGCAATGGTCGAGGTCGTGACGTTGACGACAGCGAGCGTGTGCATGCCCTGCTCTTTGGCGTAACGCAGCGCTGCCAGCGTATCGGCCGTCTCGCCGGACTGTGAGATGAAGATCGCCAGATCGCCCTTGCGCACCGGGGCTTCGCGATAGCGGAATTCGGAGGCGACATCGACTTCGACCGGCACGCGCGCAAAACGTTCGAACCAGTATTTAGCGATGAAACCCGCGTAGCTCGCAGTGCCGCAGGCGGTGATCGAAATGCGCTGGATGTCCTTGAAGTCGAACGGCAGCGTCATCGGCAGCGCAACGCGCTCGTTCGCCAGATCGACATAACGCGCCAGCGTGTGACCAACGACTTCGGGTTGCTCGTGAATTTCCTTGGCCATGAAGTGGCGATAGTTGGCCTTATCGACCATGAAGGCCGACGCGCCGGATTTCAGCACGTCGCGCTTCACGACCTTGCCGGATTCATCGTGGATCTCGCAGCCCTTGCGGGTCAGCACCACCCAGTCGCCGTCTTCGAGATAGCTGATGTCGTCGGTGAACGGCGCCAGCGCAATCGCGTCGGAGCCAAGATACATCTCGCCGTCACCATAGCCGACTGCAAGCGGCGAGCCCTTACGGGCGCCGATCATCAGGTTGTCGTGATCCTTGAACACGAAAGCCAATGCGAACGCGCCTTTCAGGCGCGGCAGCGCCTGCTTCACAGCTTCGACCGGCGATGCGCCCTTCTGCAGATAGGAACTGACGAGATGCGCGACGACTTCCGTGTCGGTCTCGCTGGCAAATTTGGCGCCGCTCTTTTCGAGCTCGAGACGCAATTCGCGGAAATTCTCGATGATGCCGTTATGCACGACCGCGACGCCTTCGGCGGCGTGCGGATGCGCATTGGCTTCGGTGGGCTTGCCATGGGTCGCCCAGCGTGTGTGACCGATGCCGATATGACCTGCGAGCGGCGACTTGCCGAGCTTGGCTTCGAGATTCTTCAGCTTGCCTTCGGCGCGGCGGCGATCGATATGCGCGCCTTCCAGCGTGGCGACGCCAGCGGAATCGTAGCCGCGATATTCGAGGCGCTTCAGCGAGTCCACGATCTGGTCAGCAACCGGACCGCGTCCCAAAATTCCGACGATGCCGCACATGCGGGGTTATCTCTCCAAGTGGTATCAAATTGCCCAGAAATACTGGAACTCTCTTAGCGAGAATCGCAAATCGACTGTTACTCAATAATTATTGCCGATTGAGACAAGTTACCGCGGTTGTAGGGGCATTTTGCGCGACGCGTTTAACAAACCATCAACGTGTTTGCGGAAGCATCTACGCCTGACCGGAGTAGACGTCCATGTGGGAGGAGCGAGACCCCAGAGCCCCCCGATCGATCGCCGGGTCACGGCTGCGACATGTCGAGATGTCGCAGAGCAAACTGGCGCATTGGCCGCCGCCGCAGCGTGATATTGCGGTCAAACCGCATGTCGCCGAGCCCCATACGCCGCAGGAAGAAATTGTCGCCAAGCGCCCTATCCGCCGTGGTTGGCACCTGAAGACCTCAGTGACCTGACGTCATCGCGAACACCGCGCGCTCACTTCGGCTTCTTGTTCGCCGCGTTCTTGTCGCGGAAGCGTTTGCCCCAGCCTTCCTTCATCGACACTTCGTTGCGCTCTACCGCAAGCGCATCGTCCGGCACATCGCGGGTGATCACTGAGCCCGAACCGATGTAAGCGCCGGCCCCGATCTTCACTGGTGCGACCAGCGACGAATTCGAGCCGACAAAGGCACCGGCGCCGATGACCGTCTTGTGCTTGTTGAAACCATCGTAATTGCAGGTGATGGTGCCCGCGCCGATATTGGCGCCGGCACCGATATGCGTGTCGCCGACATAGGTCAGGTGGTTGACCTTCACGCCCGCTTCCAGAATGGCCGCCTTGGCCTCAACGAAGTTGCCAATGCGCGCGCCCTCGCCGACCGACGTTCCCGGCCGGATGCGTGCGTAAGGACCGATCGAGGCCTTCTTGCCGATGGCCGCCTGCACGATGTGCGAGAAGGCGTGAATGACAGCGCTGTCGGCGATACTGACGCCGGGCCCGATCACCACATACTGCTCGATCGTGACGTCGCTGCCGAACGTCGTATCGGCCGCAAGGTGCACGGTCTCCGGTGCGACGATGGTCACACCCGCGTCGAGCGCGGCCTTGCGCAGCCTTGCCTGCATGATCGCTTCGGCTTCCGCGAGCTGCGCCTTGGTGTTGATGCCGCGGACTTCATCCTCACCGGTCTCGATCACGCTCGCCCGCAAGCCCATGCTGCGCACAATCTCGACGGCATCGGTGAGATAGTATTCGCCCTTGCTGTTGGACGTGCCGATCTGCTCGATGATTGTGAGCGCGGTCTTGCCGGCGAATGCCATCACGCCGGCATTGCAGAGATCCACCTCGCGTTCGGCCGGTGTGGCATCCGCATGTTCACGGATCGCGACGAGCTGATCGCCTTCAACCAGGAGCCGGCCATAACCGGTCGGATCGGCCGCACGAAAGCCGAGCACGGTCAGCGCAGCACCTGCCTTCAAGGGCGCACGCAAACGCTCGAACGTCTCGGCTGAAATCAGCGGCGTGTCGCCGAAGGCGATCAGCAGATCGTCGGCGCCCTTTGCAATGGCGTCCTTTGCCGCCAGCACGGCATGGGCGGTGCCGAGACGCTCGTGCTGAACGAATGTTGCGGCATCGGGCCGCACCCGCCTGGCTTCATCGGCCACGTCCTGACGATCGGGACCGACAACGACGGCCAGCGCAGAGCCTGCCCCATGAGGCGCCGCCGCAAGCACATGGCCCAGCAGCGACTGGCTGGCGACCTGATGCAGCACCTTCGGCGTCGAGGACCGCATCCGCGTTCCCTCGCCGGCCGCGAGCACGATGGTGAGGCTGGTTCTGCCCGTCATCCGAATCCCCGTTGTGGCGGCGCTCATGCGCCGCGGCCGTCTTAAATGGTTTTGGGCCAATCTGGAAACCGGTTTGGGCCGCCGTGTGGCCCGACAACCTCAGGTTCCCGCCGGTTTCCTGATAATGTTGAACTGTGATTCGCAGGGGCGATGGGGCGACGCAGACGTCGAATGGCGGATAAGCACGACAAGTGGGCCGATACTCTCTCAGCCGAGCATAGCGGCTGGCTGACCGGATTTCTGGCTGAGGAAGACAAGGTCGACCGCCGCATGATGTGGCGGCTGGGCTCCTGGGGCGTTGCCGCCGTGGGCGCGGTGGTAGTTGCCATTCTGGCCAGCCAGTCGCAGGTCCAGTTGCGCCGCGATCAGGTCGCCACATCCGATACCTTCGCGCGGCAGTCGCAGCAGATCCAACTCGTCGCCAAGGAGACCCAGGCCGAGGCCCGGCGCCTGACGCTGGCCATCGAGACGCTGAACAGCGACCGTGACCGGCTCTATGCCCGCGTCACCTCCGTCGAACAGGGACTGGATTCAGTCACCGGATCGATCAAGCGCCAGACCATTCCAACGCCGACAGCCGCCACAACCACGCCAGCACCGCAGCCATCTGCCACCGCATCCGTCGTTGCCCCGCCGGCAGCCACCGAGCCAAAGCCGGTGGCAGAGCTTCCGAGCATTCCGTCGACGCCGATCATCGGTCCCGTGGCTGTCATCGCGCCGCCTGCCGAAACGACAGCCGCCAAACCGGCGCAAGCAGCGGCTTCATCGACAATCAATCCACCAGCCTCTGCGCCGCTCGTTGCATGGAAATCGATGACGGCACCGCCCGATGCTGCGGCCACCAAATTGAGCGAACCGGCGCCGACCATCGAAGCTCCTCCGGCCGCTCCGGAGACAACGGCATCGGTCCAACCGGCCGCGACCGAGCCCACCCCTACAGCCGTCGAGGCCGTGGCGACGCCGGTCGCCCGCACGGAGTTCGGCGTCGATATCGGCGGCGCCAATTCGGTGGACGGCCTGCGCGCAATCTGGCGCGGCATGTCCAAGTCACGCGCGCTGAACGGACTGCGCCCAATCATGATGGTGAAGGAACGCCCGACCGGACTCGGAATGCAACTGCGCCTCGTCGCCGGTCCACTCAGCGATGCTGCAGCCGCCGCGAAGATCTGCGCCGCGCTGACCGAAAGCAGCCGGCCCTGCGAGACGTCGATCTTCGATGGTCAGCGCCTTGCTATGAAGGCCGAGACGGCGCCCGCGGAAGCTGCGCCTGTACCAGCCAGACCGGCGCCACGCAGGCGCGCCGCGCCCAAGCCACAGGAACGCACCGAACAAGCGCCGCCGCCCAAGCCCGTTGAAGAAGTTGCGCCGCCCAAGCCGCAATCGTCGCTGACCTCGTTCCTGGGTCTGCGCTAAGGATCAAAAGATCAGATTTTCAATCCCTTGGCGTGCGCGGCTAAAGTGTTATCTAGGTCCGACCTCTCACCGCGACCGCATGCCGGGTTGTTCCGCACCGCGTTTTGAACCATGGTTTCCGCATGAAAAAAGATCCGTTCAAGCTCACCGCCCGTCAGGTGCAATGGCTTCTCATCGTCGGCTTCCTGTCCGTCGGCTACGCCATCTATCTGCGTTATCTGGCAATCGAATTGTCGACGACGGCGCTCGCCTGCGACGCCGGCCTGCAGAGCACCCTGTGCAAGAGCCGGCTGGTGATGACCTATCTGTTCAAGAATTCGGTGTTCGGCATCGCCGCGATCGTCATTGCGACGCTGAATCTGCTGCGGCCATCGATCGTGCTCATCACTGTCGCACTGATCGCAGCCGGTTTCGGGATCGTGCTCTATAACGTTGCCCTGTCGGGCATCGCGATCGGCCTGCTCATTCTGGGCTTTGCACGGCCCGCGCCTGCCACAGCGTGATGCCGAACAGCAGATAGATCGCGCAGGTCCACAGCGACTGCCAGTTATCCGGCCCTTCGTTGAAGCCGATATACAGGGCCGACAGCACGAGCACTCCGGCAAACACCGACTCGGCGATCGGCCGTACGCCTTCCTGCGGACGGTTGACAGCCATCAGTCCGGCGAACGGCACCACCGCCATGGTCAGCGCCGCGAACGGAAAGTCGCGGTAACGCGGATCGAACACGAAACCGAGCGCGGTCTCGGCGCCGATCAGCGCCGCCACAGCCAGGGTCAGCCCGAGCAGAACAGTCGACCACGAACGGGCCAGGAACCGGCTCGGTCCGACCAGTTGGAGGAAGGTCGGTAGCGAGCGGCCGGACATCGTCGCATAGGCGCAAAGCAGCGGCGACGCGACACCGGCGGCCAGCAGCGCGCTCCACTGGATCCAGCGGCCGACGCCATAGCTTTCATAGATCAGCTTGTCTGCAGCAACGCCCAGCAGGACGCCGGCCACCGTGGCCGATACTGCAACGGTCAGCCAGGCCGACAGACGCGGCGACCATGGCCGTCGACGAAGCGTCAACATGCCGGTCACGAAAACCAGGAAGCTCAGGCCCATGCCGAGCCCCATCTGCAGCTTCCACGACGGATAATTGGTGATCGGAACGCCCGGTGGATACTTCAATTCGCGCGGCTCATCGTAGATCAGGCCCCAATAGCCGCCGACTGTACCTTCAAGGTCGCGCTTCCACGGCTGGTCATAGGCTTCGATCAGATTGACACGGAACCCCTCGCGCTTGGCCAGATCGAGGATTTCGGACACGACCCGTGCCTGGTTGGTGCGCGACGGCAACGCGCCATCACGCATCCGCCCGGCACTCGGCCAACCTGTTTCGCCGATCAGGATTTCCTTGGATGGAAACGCCACGGCGAGACGCTTGCGGATCGAGTCCACATGGGCGGCGGCGCTCTTCGCGCGAATCGGGAAGTCCTCCCAATAGGGCAGGATGTGGATCGTGACGAAATCGACCGCGTCATAGATCTCGCGATTCTTCAGCCAGAACTCCCAGACATCGGCATAGGTCACGGGGATCTTGCCGACCTGCGCCTTCACCGACCGGATGTTGCCGACGAGATCGGCAGCCGTCATCTCGCCGCGCAACAGCACCTCGTTGCCGACGACCACACTGGTGATCACATTCGGAAAGCGCTTGGTGAGGTCCACGACGCCGGCGATCTGCGCCAGGTTCTTGAGCCGGTTGCTCCCGAGCCACACGCCCTGAATGACCTTCAGTCCGACCTTGCCGGCCAGTTCCGGCACCTGATCAAGGCCGTTATCGATCGAATAGGTCCGCACGCATTTGGTGATCTGCGCCAGCTGCGCCATGTCGGCGGCAATCTGGCTCGCCGGAATGATGGCGGTCGAGTTCAGCGGCGTTTGCTCGCCGCGGAACGGCGCATAGGAGACGCATTCCAGTTTGGCGGCGGGATCGATCGGCGCGCGCACCAGCGTGACCGGCGTGGCGAGCCACCACCAAACCGCTGCGATCGTACCAAGGGAAAGGATGAGAAGCGCCAGCGGCGTGCGGGTGGAAATTGGTTCCGTCCTCCAAAGTCGTCCGTCGATTAGCCGGTCATCGCCAATCTGCCAAGTGCATCATGCCGGCAATCACGGACTTGTCGGCCCGACCCGCCACGAAAATCAGACAAACTTCCGGCGTTGCTGGACAAAATCAAAAATGTCCGTCATGGGATTCAGCCGTGGTCGCCGCCGTATTGGGGGCCCATTTGAACGGCATCTGGCGAGGGCGTCAGAACTGCCTGGCAGCCAACTTATCGGGGACTTTATGCGTCGACTGGTGTTCGGGTTCCAATCTGCGGTTCTGCGTTGTCTCGCCGTTCCAGGCCTTGCTCTGCTGCTGGGTGTTGGCTGCGCGTTGGCCCAGAGCGGCCCAGTTCGCGCACAGGATCAGAAGCCTGCGGCAAATGCGCCCGTGACGCCTGCCGACGTTGCCCGTGAGAGCCAGAAGAAATCCGACGAATTTGTCGAGGCGACCCAGGCGATCAATGGTCCTGCCGGCAATCCCGAATGCGTCTGGCTTGGCCGCCGCGTCGTGGTGCTGATGTGGCGCGACGATCTCGACACCGCGTTCCGTCACCTCGATCTCTACGACCGATTCGGTTGCCCCGGCGGTCATGTGCAGGCGACGTTCCGCTGTCTGGTCAAATTCGGACCGCTAATTGATCCGAAAATCGCTGACAGTCTCAACAGCCGCGTCCATGGCTGCTGGATCAATCCGAATGCGCAGCCGCAGCCTGCCGCGCTGAGCCAGCCGGCAACACCTGCGCCTGCCGGTGGCGGCGCAGCGCCGGCAGCCGCTCCGCAGCCGGACGCCAAACCGCCTGCTGAAGCGCCGAAGTAATGTGGCGCGCTCTGTTCAGGCGGCATTCAGCTGGCGGCGCCTAATCGCATTTGAATAATGGTGCCGCCCTCAAAAGGCCACGGCAGCGTATGAGTTGTTAATTCGTGTGGCGGATATAGTCTCCGTTACCGTTGTACTGGTCGGACCTCGGGGACGGGTCCGCTTCCCGGCCACGCTCGCCCCGTTATGGTTCAGTTGCGATGCGCGCTGTCGTCGCCGTTTTATTGTTCGTGACCGCCGTTCATGCCGCCCTATGGGGCGTATTGCGCGAGAAGCAGGAAGCTCCCGATTTCAAGGGCATGATTCCCAGCCTCTCCTATGCGCCGTTCGAGGGCACGGCGCATCCCGACGTGGACAACATTCCGACCGTCGAGAAGATTCGCGCCGACCTCAAGAAGCTGTCGACCATCACCCGTGCCATCCGTCTGTATTCGTCGACCGGCGGTGTGGAAATGGTGCCCGCCATCGCCAACGAGTTCGGCCTCAAGGTCACCGTCGGCGCCTGGATCGACAAGAACGCGGATCGCAACGAGCGCGAAATTGCCTCCGCCGTTGAGCTGGCGAAGAAGAACCCGAACGTCATCGGCATCGTCGTCGGCAACGAAACGCTGTATCGCGATGAACTCAAGCTCGAGGACCTCGTCGAATATATCCGCCGGGTAAAGCGCCAGGTCACGGTTCCCGTCACGACCGGTGAAATCTGGAACATCTGGCGCGACAATCCGCAGCTCGCCTCGTCGGTGGACTTCATCGCGGCCCACATCCTGCCCTATTGGGAAAACTTCACCGACACCCAGGCCGTCGACCAGGCCGTTCATCTCTACGGCGTGCTGCGCGAGACCTTTCCCGGCAAGCGCATCGTGATCGCCGAATTCGGCTGGCCGAGCGAGGGCTATAATCTGCGCAGGGCCGTGCCCGGCCCGTTCAAGCAGGCCGTCGTGCTGCGCAACTTCGTGACCCGCGCCGAAGCGATCGGCATGGACTACAACATCGTCGAAGCCATCGATCAGCCCTGGAAATTCTTCGAAGGCGGCGTCGGCCCCTATTGGGGCGTTCTCAACGCCTCGCGTGAGCCGAAATTCCCATGGACCGGTCCGGTCGTGGATCCGGACCACTGGAAGAACGCCAGTATTGCGCTTCTCGTTGGCATCCTGCTGTCGCTGCCGATCCTGCAGATCGTTGGCGCGACAGCGATGCAGGCTCTCGTGCTCTCGACCGCAGCCAATGCCGTTGGCGCCTGGGCGGCAACCATCTTCGCCTATCAGCAGACCCACTATTTCGTCTGGGGATCGGCCTTCGCCCTCTCACTCGGCTGCATCC
This sequence comes from Tardiphaga sp. 37S4, assembly GCF_021044645.1. Taxonomy (NCBI): domain Bacteria; kingdom Pseudomonadati; phylum Pseudomonadota; class Alphaproteobacteria; order Hyphomicrobiales; family Nitrobacteraceae; genus Tardiphaga; species Tardiphaga sp. 37S4. The sequence continues at coordinate 2,527,885 of NZ_CP088008.1, forward strand.
TGCTGATCCCGCTGCTCCTGATCGCGTTGGCGCGCATCGAGGAGATTGCGGCCATCGCCTTCGGCCGGAAGCCATTGCGGCTGCTGACAGCCGAACGCAGCGAAAAGCTACGTGCCGCTGCAGACGCCGAACAGAACTACCCGAAGGTGTCGATCCACATTCCGGCCTATCGGGAACAGCCGGACATGCTGAAGCTGACATTGGACGCGGTCGCCCGGCTCGACTATCCGAATTTCGAATGCGTGGTGATCATCAACAACACGCCGGATCCGGCCTATTGGCAGCCGATCCAGGATCATTGCCGCATGCTCGGCGAGCGTTTCATCTTCATCAATGCGGAGAAGGTCGAGGGCTTCAAGGCCGGCGCCCTGCGCATCGCCATGGACCGTACCGCGGCGGATGCCGAAGTGATCGGCATCATCGACGCCGACTATGTGGTGGAGCCGAATTGGCTGAAGGATCTCGTCCCAGCCTTCAACGATCCGCGTGTCGGCCTCGTGCAGGCGCCCCAGGACCACCGCGACGGCGACCGTTCACTGATGCACTACATCATGAACGGCGAATATGCCGGGTTCTTCGACATCGGCATGGTCCAGCGCAACGAGGCCAATGCGATCATCGTCCATGGCACCATGTGCCTGATCCGTCGCTCCGCGATGGACATGGCGGGCGGCTGGGCCGGCGACACCATCTGTGAGGACTCGGATCTCGGCCTCGCCATCATGCAGCATGGCTGGCTGACGCATTACACGAAGGAACGTTACGGCTACGGCGTGCTGCCGGACACCTATGAGGCGTTCAAGAAACAGCGTCATCGCTGGGCCTATGGCGGCTTCCAGATCATCAAGAAGCACTGGCGCCGTTTCATGCCGGGCGCGAGCCGCATGACCCAGGACCAGAAGCGCGAATTCGGTATGGGTTGGCTGAACTGGCTCGGCGCCGAAAGCCTCGGCGTCGTGGTGGCGATCCTCAACATCATCTGGGTGCCGATCATCGCCTTCGCCGATATCGCCATCCCCGACAAGATCCTGACGCTGCCGATCATCGCGTCATTCGTGGTGTCGCTGGCGCACTTCATCGTCTTGTACCGGCTGCGCGTGAAGATCGGCCTGTGGCAGATGCTGGGCGCGATGATCGCCGCCATGTCGGTGCAGTGGACAGTGTCGCGCGCCGTCGCCGATGGCCTAATCAAGGATCACCTGCCCTTCACCGTGACCTCCAAGGGCGGCAAGTCGACCATGTCGATCGAATTCCAGGCCTTCTGGGAAGCCGTGATCGGAGTGCTTCTGCTGATCAGCTGCGGCGTGCTGGTGTTCTCCAACAACTCCAAGCAGGTCACCGAGATCTACATCTTCGCCGGCGTGCTGGTGCTGCAGAGCCTGCCGTTCCTGTCGGCGGTGATGATTGCCATCCTGGAGAATTCGCGCGCCAACGACTTCCAGTGGTGGCGCAACACGACGGTTCGCACGGCCGAGCTGATCGGCCTTCGCCCGGTGGCGATGCCGCCGATCGACGTGTCCCGTCCCGAGGCCCAGCGCGAAGCAAGCTGAACCGCGCCAATGGGGCGCGGTTCATGTCCATAACATCAAGCCCTGCCCTTGACCCCGGCGGACCCGCCTTTTACACAGCCGGTCACGCGATACGCTGCATTGCGGGCGCCATCGCGGCCGTGGCTGATCGGCCTCACCGCGCCCCGCAAGGGTCGGTTTCCTCCGTTTAGCTTCGTCAATACGGCACTTTAGGGCGGGTAGCTCAGTGGTAGAGCATTCGACTTTTAATCGACTGGTCGAGGGTTCGATCCCCTCCCCGCCCACCATCGCCGCGATGAGCCACGCCGGAACTTCCGGTTTTCACACCATCCTCAGCCTCTGAACACCGGACAATCGAACATGCGGATTACCCTCGTCGGCTCCAAACACTTCGGCGTCACGACCCTCGATATGCTGAAGACCCACAACGTCGAGATCGCGTCCGTGGTGGTTGCAGATGCCGAGGACCGTCTCGCGGCAGCCGCCAAGGCTGCCGGCATCCCGGTGACAGTCCAGGCCAATCCGAAGCTCGTCGTGGCCTCCGAGATCGCCGAGGGCACCGAGCTGATCATTACGGCGCACAGCCACGCCCGCATCGGCAAGGATGCGCTCGCCGCAGCCAGCCTTGGCGGCATTGGCTACCATCCGTCACTGTTGCCCCGTCACCGTGGCATCGCTGCCGTGGAATGGACCATCAAGGAAGGCGATCCGATCGCCGGCGGCACCATCTATCACCTTGCCGATGTCATGGACGGTGGCGCCATCGCCGCGCAGGAATGGTGCTTCGTGAAAAAAGGCGAAACCGCTCGCGAACTTTGGGAGCGCGCGTTGGCGCCGCTGGGCCTCAAGCTGCTCGGCGAGGTCGTGGACTTCGCGGCTGTCCACAAGCGTTTGCCCGCAACCTACCAAGACGAGCAATTCGCGACCAATGCGCCAAAACTGGCCTAGAAGCCTCCAAAACTGGTTAAAAAGGCCCCGGAACCCGCCCGAATCAACCAAATCTGTCGATAAAGGGAACCAATTTGCCCGTCGCGGCTTGCATCCCGTGAGTTGTTTTGGGTCTATGCGGCAACGCAGCAAATTTTGGACACATTACCCCCCAATAAGGTGGCCATCACAACATCGAGGATTTGATTCAATGCGTTTTGACCGCATCCGTTCCGCCTTGTCCGTTTCGCTGATTGCCAGCGCAGCGTTGATTTCGGCTCCTTCGTTCGCAGCCGACAATGCCTATGACGGGCTCTGGAATGTGACCATCGTTACCAAGACCGGCAGCTGCGAGCCGACGGCTCGCTATCCGTTGACCGTCACCGAAGGCCGCATCACTGCGCCCGGCGCCGACGTCAACGGCAAGGTTGGCCGCGAAGGCACCGTGCGCGTATCGATCGGACCTGCTTTCGCCAACGGCCAGTTGTCCGGCAACACCGGATCGGGCAAGTGGAACGGCGCCTCGGGCGGCGTCCCCTGCAGCGGCCGGTGGGAAGCTTCGCGTCAGTAATCCCCAACCAGGAATGCTCCTCATGATGCCTACCTCGACCTCTCCGCGTTCGCTCGTTCGGACGGCGGTGCTCTGCGCCACGCTCGGTCTGACGTCTGCGTCGGCATATGCCCAGTCAGCGCCGTTCGCCGGTATGGCCGGAGTATGGTCGGGTAACGGGACGATCTCGCTCGAGGACGGCTCCAAGGAGCGCATTCGCTGCAAGGCGACCTATGCCGTGAGCGGCGACGGCGCGGGACTGAACCAGTCCCTGCTCTGCGCCAGCGACAGCTACAAGTTCGAACTGAAGAGCGACGTGAAGTCCAGAGGCGGCGAGCTGTCTGGCAGCTGGGCTGAGACGACCCGCGGCGTGACAGGGTCGCTCGAGGGTCGGGCAACCGCCGGCAAGTTCAATGTTGACGTTTCCTCGCCAGCCTTCAGCGCGAAGCTGATCCTGACGACGACCGGCAACAAGCAGCAAGTTTCGATCACTTCCGAAGGCCAGTTCAGGGGCGCCAGCATTTCGCTCAGCCGCAGCTGATCGTTCCGCACGCCTGGAATTCGAACCCCGGTTGTTTCAAACAGCCGGGGTTTTGTTTTGCCTGTATGTCCTCGGCCTGAGAGCGTCCGCACGATCTCTCGCAACGCAGCCCCACCGGATTCGTCCGTTGCAAAGCCCGGCGATGTCGCCGATAGAGCCTGTCCGTAAAGCTACACCGCTGCGTGAATCATTGCAGCGCAAGAAACTGGTTCTCAGGGATTATGGATCGCCCCCCGTCGAAGGCCCGCGCCGCGCTGTGGATGTCCGGCTGGCTGCTTCTGATGCTGTTCGTCGCCATCGGCGGTCGCGAGACGCTGCGCGAACTCAATGTCTTCCAGGTGATGGAGATCCGCTCCGTCTTCGGCTTCGTCATGCTGTTGCCGATCCTGTATTTCAACGGCGGCTTTCGCGCCATGAAGACCACACGGCCGCTGGCGCATGTGTCGCGCAACCTCGTGCATTACGGCGCGCAGCTCGGCTGGTTCTACGCACTCACGCTCATTCCCCTGAGCCAGCTCGTCTCGATCGAGTTCACCATGCCGATCTGGATCGCGATCATGGCGGCGTTCTTTCTCGGCGAGCGCATGACACTCTGGAAGATCGTGGCCATCGTGCTCGGCCTGATCGGCGTGATCGTCATCGTTCGCCCGACCACGGGCGTCGTCAATCCCGGCCAGCTGATCGCGCTGGCCGCCGCGTTTGGCTTCGGCATATCGATCACATTGATCAAGTCACTGACGCGCACGGACAGCGCGCTGAAGATCATCTTCTGGATGATCGTGGTGCAGTCGGTGGCCGGCGTTTTCCCCGCGCTATACTCCTGGCAGTGGCCATCGGCCTATGTCTGGGGCTGGCTTTTCGTGGTCGCCTTCTGCGGCACGTTTTCCCACTTCTGCATGGCGCGCGCGATGCTCTATGCCGATGCGACGGTGGTCGTGCCGATGGACTTTCTGCGCGTACCACTCAGTGCCACCATCGGATGGTTACTATACTCTGAACGGCTCGACATGTTCACACTGCTCGGCGCAGCTCTCATTCTCGCCGGCAACACGCTGAACCTGCTCAGTACCGATCGACCGCCGGTGCGTGCGGCGGCCTGACGCATCGGGTTCCCCTTTTTCGATTTTATTCTCCGAGTGCGTGTCTCGACATTTTGGCGCACGCCCGCAATTGGTACTTTTCCCAATGTGTCTAGGGTCGAATGACCGGATTCGTGGGGAGATCGTATCGTGCGCCATTTCGCTTTTGCCCTGTCTGCGCTGTCCATCCTGTTCAGCGCGGATGCAGCGCTCGCCGACAAGCGCGTCGCTTTCGTCGTTGGCAATGGCAGCTACAAGAATGTCGATCCGTTGCCGAACCCGCCGATCGACGCGAAGGCCATGGCGAGCGCGCTACGCAATGTCGGCTTCGACGTCATCGAAGGATCGAACCTGACGCGCGACGGCATGACGGAAAAGCTGCTCGACTTCGGCCGCAAGGCGCAGGGTGCCGATGTCGCGGTGTTCTTCTATGCCGGCCACGGTATCTCGGTGAACAACATCAACTACCTTTTGCCGATTGATGCCAATCTGAAGTCGGAGATGGACGTCAAGCTCGGCGCAGCGATCAATGTCGAGACCACCCTCGACCAGACCATGGGCGATGCCAAGGTGAAGCTGGTATTCCTCGATGCCTGCCGCGACAATCCGTTTGCCGCCAAGATCCGCTCCAGCGGATCTGCCACGCGCAGCGTCGCGGTGTCGTCCGGTCTTGCGGAGATGAAATCCGGCGAAGGCACGCTGATCGCATTCGCCACCAGCCCCGGCCAGACCGCCCTCGACGGCAAGAGCGGAAGCAACAGCCCGTTTACCCGCGCGCTGCTCAACAACATCACCACGCCCGGCGCCGAGATCCAGCAGGCGATGACGAAAGTGCGCGCACAGGTGCAGGACGAAACCAACAAAGGCCAGCTGCCCTGGGGCCACACCAATCTGATCGGCGCAGTCTATCTCAATCCGGACGTTCAGGCGCAGGTCGCCGTTGCCGCGGCCAGCCCCACCGCCACCATGCCCGCGGCCGCCACCGCCGGCTCCGATGTCGAGCTTGAGTTCTGGCGCTCGATCAAGGACTCCAACCGGCCTGAGGAACTGAACGCCTACATCTCCATGTACCCGAACGGCCAGTTCAAGCCGCTCGCCCTCGCCCGCATCGCCGCACTACAGGAAGCCGCCACCGCGCCCCGTACCGCTGCGCCCGGTGTGGACAAGGCCGTGTTTACCGAGGCAGCCAACCAGCTCACCGAGGACAAGATCGGCCTCGACAAGGTCAAGCGCCGCGACGTGCAGCGCCGTCTCAACGGCCTTGGCTTCGACACCCAGGCGACCGGCAGCTTCGATGCCGGGACCCGTGGCGTGATCACGCGCTGGCAGGCGGCACGCGGTTACCCGACGTCGGGCTATCTCAACAAGGTGCAGCATGCCGCACTGCTCACCGAGGTCGTCGCGCTGAAGGAGGAACCGGCACCCGCACCGAAGCCGGTGCGCCGCCAGGTACAACAGCAGACCTATGAGGAAGCGCCGGTGGTCAGGCGCCAGGCCGCGCCCGCGCCCGCCCCGGCCATCGATCCTGCCGGTCCCGGCCGGTTCATCGGCGGCGTCGTTGGCGGCTTCCTGAACCGCTAAGCCCGCTACCTGGAGCGGCAGCCTACTTGCCGGCTGCCTTGCGCAGCGCGTCGTTCATGCGGTCCTGCCAGCCCGGCCCGTCCTGCTGAAAATATTCCAGCACGTCCTGATCGATCCGCAGCGACACCAGTTCGCGCACGCCGGGAACGGCTGCCTTGGCGACCGGTGCCTCGACCGGCTTCGCGGTGGTCTTCTTGAACGCCGCCTCCGCCTCGGTGCGGGCATCCTGGAGCGTGCGCGGGCGTCGCGGGGGCTGTGCCATCTCGGTCAGATTCCTTCAAACGTTGCCGTCGAGAGATAGCGCCCGCTGAGCGGCTGCACAATCGCTTCCACGGTGTCGCCGAAGATGCGTCCGCACAAGGGCGCGATGTGGCGGCTACTCGCCTCTGCTGCACGACCGGCAATGTCAGCAAATTTTACAAATGTCATTCATCGTAACAGGCGCATTCTTCGTGACGCACGTGGCATCGCACAAAGGTGACCGCGCTGCGGCACAAACATGTGTTGACTTAAAAAACTTCAAAGCAACGCATTTGTGTTGCGACACGGTCAAACAAATCGGATTAGGATCGTGTCATGTCCGATGAGACGACGAAGGAGGTCACGATGTCAGCATCAGCTGAAGTCCGTACGACCAAAACGTCCCATCCCGCGCCGCGTGGCAGCGATCTTCCGACCTGCCCGGTTTGTGCGGACTCGATGATTGCTGCCGAGGCGTCGGCCTTTCTCACCGACGACGTCGTCAGCTATCTCTGGACCTGCGATACATGCGGCTATGGCTTTGTGACCAAGCATGCATTTCGCCGGACGGTCTGCAACAACTAGCGCTGTTCGCGTGGACCCCGCGTGAACTGATCTTGGATTGCTTCGCGATCCGAGGGAGACACCGATTGCGACTATCACATTCTCCGCGCCTCTCCTTACCCGTCCAGGTCTGCTTTCCACGCGAATGGCCCAACCAATACGCCCAGTAAGGCGAACGCTGCCAGCATCGCCCATGCGTCATTGATGCTCCCAACAAAGCAGCCGCTCGCGCCGAGGCTCAGCATATCGTCGTGACCGGCGTCCGCGTTGGCGCAGCATTGGCAAGCGTCAAGGCCAGCGATCCGCGCAAACGATTTCTGCACCGTCACGCGTGCACCAAGTAACGACCACGCCGCAGTCACACCTTCGCCATTTCTGATGTTCCCAAGCCGTGCTAACCAGCTGTCGGGTCTACAGCGGAGAAGCCGTCTCTCGGGTCGAGGGGATACCCGCACTGGAGTCGGTCATGACCGGTCAAATTCCCTTCTTCGTGCCTAAGCGCACGATTACCGCTAGTGAGGTCGCAGGCATCGCGGGCTTACTTTTTGTTACAAAAGATTTCCTCATTTCGGCTGGAGCAGCGCTAGAGACAGCGCGCCGCGGCGAGCTTAGCTATATGGACAATCACAAGTATCTTGAGGCCTTGAGGCAGACGAATGCGGGCGCTTGTCTCGTCTCCCCGCGCTTCAGCGCGTCCGTTCCAAAGGAAACCTACTCTTTTGTGACACCTCAGCCGTATTTGATTTACTCGAGAATCCTCGCCCTGCTCTATCCAGGGGCGGCTATCCCGGGGTCACTTTTCGAGACCGACGGCATTTCTCCGAACGCCACGATTCATGCTTCGGCCATCATCGATTGCGGGGCTACCATCGATCCCGGCGCAGTGATCGGTCCCCGGGCCAGGATCGGTGAACGTACTTATATCGGGTCAAACGTCGTGATCGGTCCAGACGTCACCATCGGGAGCCATAGCTCGGTCGGCGCCGGCGCTATCATTGCGCACGCAACTATCGGCAATCACGTCATTGTCCATCCAGGCGTATCGATCGGGCAGGACGGCTTCGGATTCGTGCCCGACAAAGGCGGACATATAAAAATTCTCCAGGTCGGAGGCGTCATTATTGAGGACTGCGTCGAAATAGGCGCAAACACGACCATCGATCGCGGGTCGACCCGTAACACGTTTATCGGCGAAGGGACGAAGCTCGATAACCTCGTACAGGTCGCCCACAACGTGACGATTGGCAGACACTGCCTCATCGCCGCGCAAGTCGGAATTGCCGGGTCCGCAACTCTCGGGAGTTTTGTTGCAATAGGCGGCCAGACTGGAATTGCTCCTCATCTGACAATCGGCGACGGCGCACAGATAGCCGGTGCGAGCGGCGTCACGCGCGACGTGCCCGCAGGAGAGCGGTGGGCAGGATTCCCGGCCCGGCCCAGCCGCAGGTTTTTCCGGCAATACAAGGCTATGGAAATGCTTGCGGCCGGTTACCGCGAGACAAACGATCGATGAACCTGACAGGTTGATGGACAGGTTAGTGTTTTCTCCACACGCGACGAGCGGTTACCGCGGCGGAATATCGCCACGTGCCCAGCACTCACGCGTATGCGCCCGAAACTCTTCGAACGTTCCGGCCTCGATGGCTGCGCGGATACCCTGCATCAGGCTCTGGTAATAGGCGATGTTGATTTCCGACAGCAGCATCGCGCCCAGCGTTTCGCCGGAGCGCACGAGGTGATGCAGGTAGGCGCGCGAATAGTCTCGCGCGGCCGGCCAGGTGCTCTCTTCGTCCAGTGGACGCGGATCGTCCTGATGCCGCGCATTGCGCATATTGATCTGGCCATAGCGCGTGAAGGCCATGCCGTGACGGCCGTTCCGCGTCGGCATCACGCAGTCGAACATGTCGACGCCGCGCGCCACCGCTTCCAGCATATCATCCGGCGTGCCGACGCCCATCAGATAGCGCGGGCGGTCCGAAGGCAGGATCGGAACCACTTCCTCGATCATCGCCAGCATCACGGCCTGCGGCTCGCCGACCGCAAGGCCTCCGATCGCGTAGCCATGAAAGCCGATATCGATGAGCCCCTGCGCGCTGGCACGGCGCAGTGCTGGTACGTCGCCGCCCTGCGCGATGCCGAACAGCATGTAGCCGTCCGGCGCTGTCTCGAAGGCGCGCTTGCAGCGCTCGGCCCAGCGCAGCGACAGCTGCATGGCGCGGTCGATATCGGCGTGCTCCGCCGGCAGCCGCACGCATTCATCGAGCTGCATCGCGATGTCGGAGTTCAACAGCCGCTGGATCTCGATGGCGCGCTCCGGCGTCAGTTCGAACTTGGCGCCGTCGATATGCGAACGGAACGTGACGCCCTGCTCGGTCACCTTGCGGAGCTGCGCCAGTGACATCACCTGGAAGCCGCCGGAATCGGTCAGCATCGGCCCGTTCCAGGTGGTGAATTTCTGCAGACCGCCGAACGACGCGACGCGTTCCGCGCCGGGACGCAGCATCAAATGGTAGGTATTGCCCAGCACGATATCCGCGCCCGCATCGCGCACATCGCGCCAGTGCAGGCTCTTCATCGCACCGAGGGTGCCGACCGGCATGAAGGCCGGCGTGCGGACCACGCCGTGCGGCGTCGTCAGCTGACCCCTGCGTGCCGTGCCGTCCGTGCGCAGCAGTTCGAAATGATTGGCGACGGTCATTGATTGCTTGTGTCCCGAAACAGCAGACTGGCGTCGCCGTATGAATAGAAACGATAGCCGGTCGCGATAGCATGGGCATAGGCCTGCTTCATCGTATCCATGCCAGCAAAGGCAGAGACCAGCATGAACAGCGTCGAACGCGGCAGATGGAAATTCGTGAGCATGATATCGACGGCGCGGAAGCGATAGCCCGGCGTGATGAAGATCGCAGTCTCGTCAGCGAACGGATGAATAACGCCGTCCTCGGACGTTGCGCTTTCCAGCAAACGCATTGAGGTCGTGCCGACGGCAACAACGCGTCCGCCGGCCGCATGCGCTGCGTTCAATGCATCCGCCGTCGCGCGCGAGATCGTACCCCACTCGGAATGCATCTTGTGCTCTGCGGTGTCGTCGACCTTCACCGGCAGGAACGTCCCTGCTCCGACATGCAGCGTGATGCGATGCAGGCCGACGCCGCGCGCCTTCAGAGCGGCTTCCAGTGCCGGCGTGAAATGCAGTCCCGCCGTCGGTGCGGCGACGGCGCCGTCATTGGCGGCGAACATGGTTTGATAATCGGCCGTGTCACGCTCGTCCGGAGCGCGTTTTCCGGCGATGTAAGGCGGCAGCGGCGGCGCGCCGAGTTCGGCAATCGCCTGATCCAGCGCCGGGCCGTGAAACGAGAAAGAGAAGATGATCTCGCCGGCATCACCCTTGTGCTCGACTTGCGCGTCGAGATGTCCGAGCAGGCAGACGCGGCCTTCATTGCCGAAGCGCACCGTATCGCCTTCGACGAGCTTCTTGGCAGGCCGTACCAGCGCCTGCCAGCGCGAACCGTCGAGGCGCTTGATCAGCGTCGCATCGATCTTCGGTTCGGTCTCGCGGCCAATGCGGCGGCCGGTGAGTTGCGCCGAGATAACCCTGGTGTCGTTGACGACCAGCTGATCGCCGGGCTTCAGCCAGGTCGGCAGATCCGAGACGACATGATCCTGCACGCCGATACCCGGCTGAACGACAAGTAGCCGCGCGGCGTCGCGCGGGCTGGCAGGCCGCAGCGCGATGTTCTCGGCCGGAAGTTCGAAATCGAAGATATCGGTACGCATGGGTTTGTAGTTATTCCCACTCCGTCATGGCCGGGCTTGTCCCGGCCATCCACGCCTTGGTGTTGATGCCTATAAAACGAGGATGCCCGGGACAACTAGCGAAGTTCGCTTCGCGCTGCCCGGGCATGACGAACGTGAGGGAGGAGCTTAACTTAGTCAGCCGCGTCGGCGGCCATATGCGCCTTGACGATCTTGTCGGGGTTCTGCACCGGCTCGCCGCGCTTGATCTTGTCGACGTTCTCCATGCCTTCGGTGACCTTGCCCCAGACAGTGTACTGCTTGTTGAGGAACGACGCGTCGTCGAAGCAGATGAAGAACTGGCTGTCTCCGGAATCCGGGCTGGCCGCGCGCGCCATCGACAGCGTGCCGCGCACATGCGGCTCGTTATTGAATTCGGCCTTCAGCTTCTTGCCCGAACCGCCGGTGCCGGTGCCCTGCGGACAGCCGGTCTGCGCCATGAAGCCGTCGATGACGCGGTGGAAGACGATACCGTCGTAGAAGCCTTCGCGCACGAGCTCCTTGATACGGGCGACATGGCCCGGTGCCAGATCCGGGCGCATCTCGATGGTGACGGGACCCTGGGTGGTTTCAAGGATCAAAGTATTCTCGGTAACAGCCATGCTCGTCTCTCTACTGGTTTGGGTTGGTTTCGGCGGTCGTCAAACCGCACTCGGAAGGGGCGTCCAGCGACCGCGTCGCCCAGGCCCCCGGTAAATGGCATCGGCGTGCAATGTTGCAATGTCTCCATCACAGCCGTTCGGTAAGCAACGCTGTCGGCCTCGGAGGCATCCGGCGTCTCGAAGGTAATTCGCGGCCTTCCGAGAAGTTCACCGGATCGCTTGAAGCTGAACAGTACCGTGATCTCCATGCCCGGATGGCCGCGCGGCAAGGCGGGCGGATGCCAGCACGCTTTCAGCCTTCCGAACATGCCCTCCAGCGTACTCACGGCGTCAGACTGAGCCGATGCCGGATGCGCCTGAAGAACGCCAGACAGCAATAATGCCGCGAGCAGAGCAATCACCCTGCATCGCGGCATCATGATGCTCACTTGATGTCGGAAGCGACCTGAACCTTGACCATCTTGTCAGGGTCGGTCACGGCGCCGCTGGCCGAACCGGGAGGCGCCTTCTTGAGCTTGTCGACGACGTCCATGCCGGCGACGACGTCGCCAACCACGGTGTATTTGCCGTTCAGCGACGAGCCCTCCGCGAACATGATGAAGAACTGCGAATTGGCCGAATCCGGATCGCCGGCACGTGCCATGCCAACAACGCCGCGCTTGTACGGCACCTGCGAGAATTCGGCCTTCAGGTTCGGATACTTCGATCCGCCGGTGCCGTTGAAGTTCTTGCCGTCGCCGGTCTGCGCCATGAAGCCGTCCATCACGCGGTGGAACGGCACGTTGTTATAGTAGCCTTCGCGGGCGAGCAGCTTGATCCGCTCGGCGTGCTGCGGGGCGATATCGGTGCGCAGCTTGATGATGATCCGGCCCTTGGTCGTGTCGATCACGACCGAATTGGCCTTGTCGAGGCCAGCCGGAAGGGCTGCCGGAGCCTGCGCGAAAGCGGGAGCCGCGAACATCAGCGCGGCAGCAAGTGCGACTATACGGATCATGGAAACTCCGGATCAGAGAAAGCCGGTCAGCCGGCGTTTGATTAAGCGGCGAATTTGGACTTGAGGCTCTTGGCAACCGCGTCCGGGACGAAAGCCGAAACGTCGCCGCCCATGGCGGCGATTTGCCGGACCAGTGTGGCGGTGATCGGGCGGACGCTCACCGAGGCCGGAAGAAATACCGTCTGCACATCCGGCGCCATGGTCTCGTTCATGCCGACGATCTGCATCTCGTAATCGAGATCGGTGCCGTCGCGCAGCCCGCGGATCATGATGGTCGCACCGATCTGCTGCGCCAGTGTGGTGGTGAGATTGTCATAGGTCGTGCAGTCGAATTCGCAGCAGGCGGCTGAGGCCAGCGGTCCGAACACCTGCTTCACCATCTCCAGCCGCTCGTCCGTCGAGAACAGCGGCTTCTTGCCGGGGTGCACGCCGATCGCGACCACGAGCTTGTCGCACAGGCCAACGGCATGGCGGACCACATCGAGATGGCCATTGGTGACGGGATCGAATGAACCGGGATAAAGCGCGATACGGGGCATTCCCCCTCCTACCCCGCCCCCGTTCGAGCCGCAAGCCAACTTGGTTCCGCCCGCTGGGGCCGAATGGCCGATGTTTATTTTCGGACAGGGCTCGAACCGGATGCCGGGTCAGCGCGTCTACTGGGTACGCAGCAACGATATTGAAAACATTGGGCTTTCGAGCCTCATGTGTCGTCATGCGCGTACGGACGAAACACAAACCGGGCCGGATGAAACCACTTTGCCCGGACACGACAACTTCCTGAAACCGGGTCTGATTAATCAGGCAAGCACAGGAAGCGACAAACAAACCGGGCCAAAACGGCCCGAATGACAGGGGACCGTCATGATCAAGACTCTCTCAGCAGTTGCCGTCGCAGCTTTCATCGCAGCCGCCCTCACCGTTCTGCCGGGCTTCGCTCCGAAGGTCGAGGCGTCGGTGCCGGTGGCCCTCGCCAAGGCCGACCGCCTGGACATCCACACGGTAGGTCGCAACTGCTCCGAGCAGGCCTGGCCGAACTTCGAGGCGTCCTGCCTGCGTAACGCAGCCAGCAAGACGATCACTGTCCGCGAAGTCCGCCTCGTGACCACCGAGCGTCGCTAAGCGGCAAAGGATACCGCACCCCGGTCAGAACCGGGGTGTACTGATACTTAATCCGGGCCATCGAACTACACTCCCCCAACGCGCGCGAGGCATAGTTCAGTGAAATTCTCGCGACAGCTACTTCAACTAATTTCATAGCAATTCGCGACGCAACGTCGCAGACTGCTGGTCAAGCGCGATCGTGAAAGCGCGAGTCCCGTGAGGGCTGCCAGTGACCGCCATCCCAGCCGCATCGCCAGGCCACTCTGGCGGACTTCCTCTCACGGCAACGATCGGCGCGCTCGGCGTCGTCTATGGTGATATCGGCACCAGCCCCCTTTATGCACTCAAGGAAGCCGTGAAGGCAGCCGCCCATGGCGGGCCTCTCACGTCCGAAGCAACGCTCGGCGTGGTGTCGCTGATCCTCTGGGCGTTGATCCTGATTATCTCCCTGAAATACGCGCTTCTGATTTTGCGCGCCGACAACCGCGGCGAAGGCGGCATCGTTGCCCTGCTGGCACTGCTCCACGCGCGCAACGCAGAGCCGGGCACGTGGCGCATACATCTGCTGGTCGTCGGTCTCGTCGGCGCCGCCCTGCTCTATGGCGATGGCGCCATTACGCCGGCGATCTCGGTGCTATCAGCCATTGAAGGCCTCAAGGTCGATGCACCGTCGCTTGCGCCGGCCGTGGTGCCGCTCACCGTCATCATTCTGATCGGGCTGTTTCTGATGCAGAGCAAGGGCACCGGTTTCATCGGCGGCATCTTCGGGCCAGTGATGCTGGGCTGGTTTGCCGTGCTGGCGCTGCTCGGCATCCATGGCATCGTGCAATCGCCCGGCGTGCTCGCTGCCGTCAGTCCACTCTATGCCTTCGAATTCCTGATCCACCAGGACTTCCACATCAGCTTTGCCATTCTCGGCGCCGCCTTCCTAGCCGTGACCGGCGGCGAAGCGATGTATGCCGATATGGGCCATTTCGGCCGGATGCCGATCCGGCTCGCCTGGTTTGCCATCGCCCTGCCGGCGCTGGTGCTGAACTATTTCGGCCAGGCGGGACTGCTGATCGCCGACCCTACCGCCATCAACAACCCGTTCTATCAACTGGCGCCGGACTGGCTGCACTACCCGCTGGTGGCTTTTGCCACCGTCGCGACGGTGATCGCCTCGCAAGCTATCATCTCCGGCGTGTTCTCGCTGACGCAGCAATCGATCCAGCTCGGCTTCCTGCCGCGGATGCAGATCCGGCACACCACCAGCCACGCCATGGGCCAGATCTATGTGCCGCTGGTGAACTGGCTGCTGGCGGCGGCGACGCTGGCCGCCGTGCTCAGCTTCGGCACATCCGACGCGCTGGCAGGTGCCTATGGCATCGCCGTATCGCTGCTGATGGCGATCACCACGCTGCTCGCGGCACTGGTCGCGCTGCAATGGGGTTATCCGCCGCTTCTCGTCGTGTCGGTGAATGGCTTCTTCTTCATCATCGATTGCATCTTCTTCGCCGCCAATTCCACGAAGCTGTTCGAAGGCGGCTGGTTTCCGCTGTTCTTGGCGGCTGCTGTGGCGTTCCTGATGCTGACATGGCGCAGCGGCGTCAAACTCGTTGAAAGCGCCCGCGCCAAACTGCGTCAACCCGAAGAGGACCTGATCGAGACGGCCGTGAGTCGCTGCCATGCGCGCCTCAATGGCACCGCGGTGTTCCTGGCATCCATGCCGAATGGCGTGCCGCTGGCACTGACGCAATTCGTCAAGCACAACCACGTCCTACATGAGCGCGTCATTCTGGTGACTGTGCTGATCTCCGAAGTGCCGCGCGTCCCGGATGCCGATCGCGCCGAGATTATCGAAGTCATTGAAGGGATCACGCGCGTCATCCTGCATTACGGCTTCATGCAATATCCAACGATTTCCGACGGGCTCGGCCTGGCCTCCGAACAGGGTAAGCTGCCCGGCATCGACCTCGCCGAGATCACCTATTACATCGGCCGGGAGACCATCATTCCCAGCGACAAGGTCGCCGGGATGGCGGTGTGGCGCGAAACCGTATTCGCGTTCCTCCAGCGCAACGCCGAGCGCTCCGCGGCGTTCTTCGGCGTGCCGACCAAGCAGGTCGTCGAATTCGGCACCGAGATCGAGATTTAAGCCGCGCGCGACTTAAGCCTCGGCCGGCCGCGACTGCTCGCAGCAGGCCTGGCCGAACGTCGAGGTCTGCCTGCCTGCGCTCTAGCGACCCACGCCCGCAAGGCGCGGAGCCTCTGCGAAACACGCGATGAGCATTTCGGTGAGGACTCGTACCTTTCGAGGGGGATGCTGACTTGGCGGGCGGATGACATAGACACCTGCCGGTGGCGGCGGATGGCGTGTCATGACCGGAACAAGCGTTCCCGAGGCGACATCGTCATGGGTGATGCCATCGGGGAGCCAAGCGATGCCCAGTCCTGCCAATGCTGCGGCGCGGAGAGCCGTGCCGTTATCGGCTTTGAAGCGCCCTTGCGGGCGCACCGTGATTGTCTTGTCGCCATCCATGAATTGCCAGGCTTCTGTGCCCTGCATGAGAGCCTGATGCGCAACGAGGTCGTCCGGCGTCTCGGGGGAACCATGCGCTGCGATATAGTCCGGGCTGGCGACCAGTTTTCCATAGATTGGCCCGACGTGTCGCGCGATCAGGTTGGAGTCCGGAAGATAGCCAACCCGGATGGCGCAATCGAAACCTTCTGCGATGAGATCAACGAAGCGATCACTGTAGACGCTATGGATGTGGAGCTGCGGGTGCCGTCGCGCCATGTCCGCAAGCACAGGAGCTAAGTGCGTTGGGCCGAAAGTCAGCGGCACGGCAATGCGCAAGCGGCCGCAAAGCTCACCATCAGGCAGGAGCAATTCCCTGGCCGCGTCGATCTCGGCGCAAGCTCGCGCTGCATGGTCGCGAAACGCGACTCCCGCTTCGGTGAGCGCAGCGCCGCGCGTGGTTCGTGCGAGAAGCTGCACGCCAAGTTCCGCTTCAATGCGAGCAAGCTGCCGACTGACGATCGACTTGGAGACGCTGAGCCGACGCGCAGCGGGCGAAACGCCCCCGGCATCGGCAACTTCCACGAATGTCCTGAGCGCTTCGATATCCAATTCGGCGTTCCCCATTCCGCAACACAGCTTGCCACGGAAGGGCACTACCTCATCAAGCCCAAGAACGGCAATACCCCTCGAGACAGCGCCGCCGTTGGCGCATGTCCCATCAAGAAGACCAATCTCACTCACAACGGCACCAGAGGATATATTCATGACCTTTCGTAATGGCCTTGCGTCGCTCCTTCGTCCCGAAGACTCGGTCCTCATTCTGATCGACCACCAGCCCTACCAGCTCGCCAACGTGAACAGCCATGAACCGCAGATGGTGATCAACAATACGGCGGGCCTGGCGAAGGCCGCCAAGGCGTTCGGCGTTCCCACCATCCTGACCTCGGTGCTCGCCGAGCGTGGCGGTCTCTTATTCCCTCAGATCACCGACGTGTTCCCCGGCCAGGAGGTGATCGACCGGACCTTCATCAACACCTGGGAAGACCCGAAGGCGGTGGACGCCGTCAAGGCAACGGGCCGCAAGCAATTGATCATCGCGGGCCTGTGGACTGAGATCTGCGTCGCGATGCCGACGATCCAGGCCCTCGGCGAGGGCTGGGACGTAACGGTCGTCACCGATGCCTCGGGCGCCGTTTCGGTCGAGGCCCATCAGGTCGCCATCCAGCGCATGATCGCGGCCGGCGCCAACATGATGACCTGGCTGGCAGTGGCCGCCGAATGGCAGCGCGACTGGGCGCGGGCTGAGAGTGCCGCCAAGCTAACGGAAGTGATGACGCAGCATGCAGGCGGCAGCGGCATTGCGTATCTGTGGGAGCAACAGCTGCTCAATACGCCGGTGCCGAAGAGCGCAGGCGCATAGCGCCGAAAACCTCTTTCGACCGAGCAAGCGCGAGGTGTTGGGTTCTCGCTTCGCTCAACCCATCCCGCACATCACATACATAAAAGAAAAACCCGCGGCATGACCGCGGGTTTTTTATCAACGTGCCAGCCGCTGCGGAGAGCCTCAGCCCTCCGCCACCGGCACACCGTTGCCATTCTCGCCCTCTTCGCCCTCGCCCGCCTCGCCGATATGCTCGACCGACACGACGTGCTCGTCGTCAGCCGTGTTGAACACGATGACGCCCTGGGTCGAACGGCCGGCAATGCGGATACCTTCCACCGGGCAGCGGATGAGCTGGCCCTTGTCGGTGACAAGCATGATCTGGTCGCTGTCCTCGACCGGGAACGAAGCGATCAGCTTGCCATTACGGTTGTTGACCGACATGGCGACGATGCCCTTACCGCCGCGGCCGGTGGTGCGGTACTCGAACGACGAGGTCCGCTTGCCATAGCCGTTTTCGCTGATGGTCAGCACGAACTGCTCGGACGCCGACATCTCGACATAGCGCTGCTCGCCGAGTTCGATGGCTCCCGTCGCCTCTTCGGTCTCCACGGCAGCCGCCGCTTCGTCCGCAACATCGGCACGCTCCTCGGCGCCGCCGCGACGTACCGCATTGGCACGACGCAGATAGGCCGCGCGTTCGTCGGAATTGGCCTCGAGGTGGCGCAGGATGGTGAGCGAGATCAGCTTGTCGCCGTCCGCCAGCGAGATGCCGCGCACGCCCATGGAGCTGCGGCCCTGGAACACACGGACGTCAGTCACCGGGAAACGGATGCACTGGCCGCCGGCAGCGGTCAGCAGCACGTCATCATGCTCGGTAGCGATCTGCACATCGACGATCGCTTCGCCCTCATCGAGCTTCATGGCGATGATGCCCGAACGCCTGACATCGACGAAGTCCGACAACTTGTTGCGGCGGACGTTGCCGCCGGTGGTCGCGAACATCACGTCGAGATCGTTCCACGTCGCCTCGTCCTCAGGCAGCGGCATGATCGTGGTGATGCGTTCGCCCTGCTCCAGCGGCAGGATATTGATCATCGCCTTGCCGCGGCCGTTTGGCGGCGCGATCGGCAAGCGCCAGACCTTTTCCTTGTAGACCTGGCCACGCGACGAGAAGAACAGCACCGGCGTATGGGTCGAGGCCACGAACAGACGCGAGACGAAATCCTCGTCGCGCGTCGCCATGCCGGAGCGGCCCTTGCCGCCTCGGCGCTGCGCCCGATAGGTCGAGAGCGGCACGCGCTTGACGTAGCCATGATGCGATACCGTCACCACCATGTCTTCGCGCTGGATCAGGTCTTCGTCTTCGACCTCGCCTTCCTGCTCCATGATGACGGTCTTGCGCGGCGTCGCGAATTCCGCCTTCACCGCGCCGAGTTCGTCCTTGATGATGCCCTGGACGCGCGCGCGCGAACGCAGGATCTCCAGATAGTCCGCAATCTCGACGGCGAGCTTGTCCAGCTCGTCGGAGATTTCTTCGCGGCCCAGAGCTGTTAAACGTGCGAGGCGCAGATCGAGAATGGCCTTGGCCTGTTCGAAGGACAGCCGCGCGGTGCCGTCTTCCTCGAGGCGATGGCGCGGATCGTCGATCAGCATCATCATCGTCGCCACATCCTGCGCTGGCCAGCGGCGCTCCATCAGGATGTCGCGCGCAGTTGTCGGATCCGGCGAGGTCCGGATCACACGAATGACCTCGTCGATATTCGCCACCGCAATCGCGAGGCCGACGAGGATATGCGCGCGGTCGCGCGCCTTGTTGAGCAGGAATTTGGTACGGCGCGTGACGACCTGTTCGCGGAACGCGACGAAGATCGTCAGCAGGTCCTTCAGGTTCATCAGCAACGGACGGCCGGTGTCGAGCGCCACCATGTTGGCGCCGAAATTGGTCTGCAGCGGCGTGAACTTGTAAAGCTGGTTGAGCACCACCTCCGGCACCGCGTCCCGCTTCAATTCGACGACGACGCGAAAACCGTCGCGGTCGGATTCGTCGCGTAGATCGGAAATGCCTTCGATCTTCTTGTCGCGCACCAGTTCGGCAATGCGCTCCACCATGGTGGCCTTGTTCACCTGGTAGGGAATTTCCGAGACGATGATCGCTTCGCGGTCCTTGCGCGTCGGCTCGATCGAGACCTTGCCGCGCATCACGATGGAACCGCGGCCGGTGTGATAGGCCGTACGAATCCCGGCCCGGCCGAGAATGATGCCACCGGTCGGGAAATCCGGACCCGGGATGATCTTGTTCAGATCGTCAATGGTCAGTGACGGATCATCGATCAGCGCGACGCAGGCGTCGATGACTTCGCCGAGATTGTGCGGCGGGATGTTGGTGGCCATGCCGACGGCAATGCCGCCGCCGCCATTCACCAGCAGATTCGGAAACTTGGCCGGCAGCACGCGTGGCTCACGGAACGAGCCATCGTAGTTGTCCTGATAGTCGACGGTGTCCTTGTCGAGATCGTCGAGCAGCGACTGCGCGATCTTGGTCAGGCGCGACTCGGTATAGCGCATGGCCGCGGCCTGATCGCCATCGACCGAACCGAAATTGCCCTGACCGTCGATCAGCGGCACGCGCATCGAGAAGTCCTGCGCCATGCGGACCATGGCGTCATAGACCGACTGGTCGCCATGCGGATGATATTTACCGATCACGTCGCCGACGGTTCGCGCCGACTTGCGATACGGCTTGTTCCACTCGAAGCCGTTCTCATACATCGCGTAGAGAATGCGCCGATGCACCGGCTTCAAGCCGTCGCGCGCATCCGGCAGCGCACGCGCCACGATCACGCTCATGGCGTAATCGAGATACGAACGCTTCATCTCATCGAGGATGGATACGGGACGAATATCCGAGGGGGCCGGTGGCTCCCCAGGCTTCTGGTCTTCAGTGTCGGACAAGGATGATTTCCGGTCAGGTTTTGCTGGGAATCATATAGCGCATCGCGCGGCTTCAAGCCACCCCGCAGACAACGCCCGTGGCTCTATTTTCCTGCTGATTTTTCAAATGCTTACGGGAGCTGTACAGGGCTTGTGAAGTGGCCCCGAATAAGCCAGCCCGAACCCGCCGAATCTTGCGGAAATCCAGCGGCAATCTTGCGTGCGCGATGAATTGAACGACGCGAGCAGGAAGGCTCTGATGATCGCGAAGGCGTGCGACGAGATCGCCTCCAGGGTGCAACTTCCACCGAAGCAACCCTTGATTTTCATGCCTTAAACGGTATTCTAGTCAGATGATTAGATCAGCGCGCATCGTCAACCGTAAACACATGTCCCGCTTTGGCTGGGCCGTGGAGGGAGTCGTGCGCTAGGAATTCGACGACGCGATCTTCTCATCAGGCCTCGCCGGCATCGGGCGGGGCCTTTTGTTTGGCCTCTTCCTGCCGTGCGCAACAGCAGGAGCACCCGATGCCAACCCAACACAGCAATTTCACAGCCGAGACCAGGCGCGATATCGCAGGGCTCGGTACCGACGCCTCCGTCGCACTGGCGCAAGACGCCGCTGACGACGTTTTGGCAGCGGTGCGCCCGAATGCCGCCATCGCTGCGCGGGACGACGCTTTGTCGGAAAAGGATGCTGCTGGACCGCCGGTGGCATCCACGCGAAGCGTCTTCGACTTGCTCAGGCGATATTGGCTCGTGATTCAGACGCGGCGCCAACGTCACAGGTCGCGAGCTACTCTACGCAACCTGACTGAAAGAGAGCTGATGGATATCGGAATAACGAGCTCCGAGATCGAGTGCATCGTCGCTCACCGAGCGGCCGATAGACAGAGGGACGGCATGACGCGTCTATGGATGCATTCCGGGACCTGATGCGACTTCGGGAAGGCTCGCAACCGCCCGATGGCGGCGTCGCCGATCGCCGCCTCACTCAGCGACCGAACACCACGGTGTGCATGACCCGGCCGGGCACGAGGGTGAACACGCCGGCGATCACCAGGGCGCCGGCGAAGATCGAAATCATGGTGATGGCATGCGCCCTGACGCGGTGCCGGCGTGCGGCGACCACTCCGACCACCAGCATCACCGGCGCGATGATCGACAGCAGGTGGATCGGGCTCCAGTCTCGCCAGAGCCGGTAGCTATGGCCATGGATCCCAAACGAGCTGATCGCAACGGTGGCGAGCAGGATCACCCAGATCCAGCCGAGCGTCCTGTGTGGCAGCGTGCCCTTGGGCGCGATCAATTGAACGACACCGAGCACGAATGCGACCATGGCCGCAAAAGCATGCAGCGGGATTGGAGCGGCGGCATCAAGCAGCGGCTGCAGCGACATGGTGGCCCTCGCGTTCAGCAGGCAGAGTCAGCTCACCATCGCAGAAATCTTTCCATTGTAAAGATCATATTGCCGCCACGTTGCCGCAGCTAACCGTCCCCTCAAAAAAGCAAAACGCGCTGCAAGCAATCAGCTCACAGCGCGCGATGCAGAAGTTCAGGACGTCCTGACAGCAGATCAGAAGGGTTATATGTGGTTATGGACGTGATGCGTGAGGCGGTCGAGGAGCGCGCCGGTGACCGAGGCTGGATTCCGGGATATCTCCAGGTCGCGCCTGGCGGACGGCTGCACCTTGTTTCGTGCGCGCCTCACGGGCTGATCGTGGCTGAATGGTTGGTTTCGGACGCAAGGCTCTCCGAGACAGGGGACCGCGCTAGTCGAGGCGACCCAAAGTATCCATGCCTCGCTCCGGGCGGACCGGGGCTCGACCACGCAATGATTCAAATCGTGAGCGAGCGTCAGATGCTGCCACCAGGCCCCCGTGCGAAATGTTGAGATCCATCAAGTTCACAGTTGCCAGCTAATCCAGCGGTTTGGCTTTTATCGCCTTGGTCACCCAGGACGGTCTCATTGATATGCTCTCCCAGGACTCGCGTGATGACCTTATCGAAATTGAGGGGGTCGGCACCGTTGACTTGTATCAAGGACCATCCGTCCCGGCGCAAGCACTCGCCGATCTCCCTTGAGATATTGGCCTGCTTCAAGCCCCTGTCCACGCCGAGTTCGAACAGGAGGACTTCGATGAGCGGCTGGTGCGCATGCCGATCCGTAAGACGGCGGCGCAACGTTTCCTGCGGCGCATCGAGCTGGACAAGCAGGTCCGGTCGCGGCAGGAACGCTAGGCAGTCACGAACCACGTCAATGCTTGGAGTTCGCGCCAGCAAAACTAGCGCACACAATGCCTGGATCAGGCCTTCTTCAAAAATGAAGTAACCTTCCGATTCCTGCGCTTTACGCCAAGATTCGCACAGTAGAGCGATGTCGACCTTCATGCGCCATGACCATGTGCGGCTTCGTAGCGGGATTGATGCTAGAAGCCGCGCCGCGACACCGTCCTTCGGCAGGGTCGATAGCAAGACAGGACCGGAGGTGGCAATCTTTCTGCCAATACGCCCAATGCCATGGCGCGTCTCCGGGCCGTCATCCTGGGCCGACGCATATTCAATCAGGCGATAACCGTTCACTGTCTTCAGGTTGATGCCTTCTTGCGCCAGCCCCCGGCAGAGGCCGCGAAGAAGTGTGGTCTTGCCTGCACCAGGCGGCCCAAATAACTCGATGATCATGGTGGAATGCCCAGCGCCTCGGAACAAGCTGTCATTTACCTGCAGGTCAGAGCTTAGCCGGATTACAAACCACACCAACGTTCATTTGAATGACTGTTCGGATCCGCGGACTGCCGCCCGTCGACTAGTCGGATCACGCCTGCCGCTCCGTTCCGGCATCGTGCGAATGCATGAAGACGTCGTCCCGACATCGAGGTTAGCGTCGGCGGACTCGAGGGACATATCCTTATGCTCAACGGAGACACGTTCAGCTATCGCGCGAGCCACCAGTCGGTTGATGTCGTTGCCGACTACGTCAGCACCTTCGAGGTGGGCCATTGCGCGGCATTGTGGCGGGACGTCGAACAGCCCTTGCTCGAAAGCATTCTGCGCCGGCTCGGAGGGCCACAGCGAACAAGCCTCGACTTCGCCTGCGGAACCGGACGCATTGCGAAGGTCGCCGCTCGGTTGTTCGGCTCGGTTGTCGGGGTCGATGTGTCAGAAGCGATGCTTTCGGCAGCTTCGGTGCCAGACAACGTGACGCTGCTATGCGTCGACGTCACCAAGGTTCCTCTCGAACAGACATTTGACGTTGCCACCGCATTTCGGTTCTTCTTGAATGCAGAAGACACGCTTAGGCGCGACGCATTGCGGGCGATCTATCGGCATCTTCGCAACGACGGCGTATTGGTGTGCAATATCCAGCTCAATGCAACGTCACCCATCGGGTCGTTCAGTCGTGTCCTGAACTGGGCATATCCGAGCAGACCTCGACACACCCTGACTTTGTATCAATTTTCAAGCCTGCTGTCGGATGAGGGATTTGAGGTCGTGGAGAGCACGTATTACGGCTATCTCCCGCGACCGGGCCGGTTGTTTCCACATCTCTGCGAGGCGCTGATCGAGCCATTCGAAAAGGCGTGCCGGAGGCTCAAGGTGCCGGGATTATTGGCGGAGAGTTTTATTGTCGCGGCGCGAAAGCGGTAACGCCTGTTTCCTCAGGTGCAGGACCCTCGGCGAATCGTGCAGGCACCAACAACCTCTTGAGGTTCGGGAGCATGATCATCGAGTTCTTTGGCCCGGCACCACCTTCGCCCACGCGCTGTGCAAGCGGCTCAACGAGCGCGGCCATCATGCGAATGTTGTGCTCAGCTATTCGGAGCCACCACCTCTCGCGTCACCGACGCCTCATGCCCTCCCACGGCAGGTGAGCGTGCAAGACGAAGCGAGTTCACGAGATCGATGGTTTCCTCCTGCGTCAGTAGATCGCCGGTCTCCAGCCGCTCGATCAGGCTGACCCCGCGCAATGCGGCCCACTCTTCGGTCGCCGCGATCGAGCGAAGCACCTTCAACATCGTGTTGATCGATCCGGCTTTGCTCCTGAGGAATACGGCGCTGTAGCGAGTAGCCCAAGGGTCCGGCAGCCCGCTCTCCCTGTCCAAGAGAAGCCCAAACCTCTCGCCGCCCTCCATTACAACGGGTTTTACGCGAAATCGGCTGGCAATGCGTTGATTTATCAAACGAAAGCCCCCTTGTTTACACAAGCGGGCCCCGCAGAATCTGATTCGAGTCTCGTCGGCAATCCGGAAGCTGAAAAACGCTAAGTCATTGAAGAAGCGACGAAAGCGTTTTTTAGTTTACACACAGCTCCAACCAACAGTCAGAACGGGATGTCGTCATCCATGTCGCTGCCGCGGCCACCACCGCCACCTGCCGGTGCGGCCACGCGGCGCTGCGGCGGAGCGCTCGACTGGCCGCCGCCGAAGCTGTCGCCCATGTCATCACCGCCGTAACCGCCGCCACCACCCGCGCCGCCGCCCTTGCCGTCGAGCATGGTCAGCGTCGAATTGAAGCCCTGCAGCACGATCTCGGTGGAGTATTTCTCGACACCCTGCGGATCGGTCCATTTGCGGGTCTGCAGCGCGCCCTCGATGTAAACCTTGGCGCCCTTCTTCAGATACTGTTCGGCCACCTTGGCGAGACCTTCGCTGAAGATCACGACACGATGCCACTCGGTCTTTTCCTTGCGCTCGCCGGTGCCCTTGTCGCGCCAGGTATCCGAAGTCGCGACGGTCAGGTTGACGACCGGATTGCCGTTCTGCATCCGGCGGACTTCTGGATCCTTGCCGAGATTGCCGACCAAAATCACCTTGTTGACGCTACCCGCCATGCCACTCTCCTACTCTCGAATCTGAATTGCTGATTGGGCGCCGGCGCAGGCCCTGGCCCGCGCGCAAACGCCGCTGATAATGGGACCCTATACGGTCCGCGCTCCCGCGCAGGCCCCCGCGACGGGGTTATCCACGATCTCTTATATGATCGTCCTCGCATATAGCATGTTCCACTTTTGTTCTCAAGGACACCCCTTGGCGAATTGTTGGGCGACGACGAAGTGCCGAGTCGTCGCTGTCGCGTCTGAGTCGAGCAATAGTGGAACCCGAAGGGAACCGCACCCGGCCAAAATTCATATACCTTTCATTAACTTAGAAACGGCCAAACATCGAAGACGAGTGTGCTATTTGAGTGACGGACTTTTTGGCAGACTTGCGTATATTTCGATCACTGAATTGCATTTGGCGCTTGCGCCGGGACACGAGGCTTCGCCGACGCGAAGCAATTTTGGGGAGAATTCACATGAAGAAGTTTCTGTTGGGCACCGTTGCCCTGATCGCTCTGGGCGCTTCGGTTCCGGCAATGGCCGCTGACCTGGCCGCTCGTCCCTACACCAAGGCTCCGGCCTATGTTCCCGCCCCGATCTACAACTGGACCGGTTTCTACATCGGCGGTCACGTCGGCGGCGCGTTCAACGGTTCGAACGGCTTCGGCGGCACCTCCGACAATTCGGACGGCCGTTTCCTCGGCGGCGTGCAGATCGGTTACGACTACCAGTTCGCTCCGAACTGGGTGTTCGGCATCGAAGGTCAGTACAGCTGGGTTGGTTCGAACAACACCAACGTCGCTTTCGTTCCGGCTGGCGTCACCTACAACCTGAACCAGAAGGGCCTCGCCTCGGTCACCGGTCGCATCGGTTACACCTGGGGTCCGGCACTGCTCTACGTGAAGGGCGGCTACGCTTACTCCGACTACAGCGAATCGCTGGTCACGACCGTTGGCGCCGTTCCGGTGGCTTTCGCAGCTGGCACCAAGCATGACGGTTACACCGTCGGCGCCGGCCTCGAATACCTGTTCACCCAGAACTGGTCGGGCAAGGTTGAGTACCAGTACTACGACTTCGGCAAGACCACCTTCGCTGCTCCGTCGCCGGTTGGCATCATCGGCCTGTCGTCCAAGAACGACGAGCACACCGTCAAGGCTGGCCTGAACTACCGCTTCAACTGGGGTGGCCCGGTCGTCGCGAAGTACTGAGCTTCGCGCCTGATTTCAGGCTCATGACTACGGAAAGGCCGGCGGAAACGCCGGCCTTTTTGCTTTTGGAGGACTGACCAGCGCCCTCCCTGCAACCCCTCCGCCAACAAACCGTTGATCGTTGCTGCGGAGCACTGGAAATCCGTCCTCGTTCTTCCTATGTTCCGATGACAATCAATCGGCGTTGATCCCGGCCCGGCCGGCGATGCGCGCCCGGATGTGGCGCGCCCGACGCGCCGGGGAATTGCCTGTATGGACGAGATCATCAAGGCGAAGCGGCAGCAGGCCGCCGCCAACATGCGCAGCATCACCATCCGCGGCGCGCGCGAGCACAATCTCAAGAATGTCGATCTGACGATTCCGCGCGACAAGCTGGTGGTGTTCACCGGTCTGTCCGGCTCCGGCAAATCGTCCCTCGCCTTCGATACGATCTATGCCGAAGGCCAGCGCCGCTACGTGGAGTCGCTGTCGGCTTACGCCCGGCAGTTCCTGGAGATGATGCAGAAGCCGGATGTCGATCAGATCGACGGGTTGTCGCCGGCCATTTCCATCGAGCAAAAGACCACGTCGAAGAATCCACGCTCGACCGTCGGCACTGTGACCGAGATCTACGACTATATGCGCCTGTTGTGGGCGCGCGTCGGCATTCCCTATTCGCCGGCGACCGGATTGCCGATCGAGAGCCAGACGGTGTCGATGATGGTCGATCGCGTGCTGGCGCTGCCGGAAGGCACGCGTCTCTATCTGCTTGCGCCCGTGGTGCGCGGCCGCAAGGGCGAGTATCGCAAGGAGCTGGCGGAATATCTCAAGAAGGGTTTTCAGCGCGTCAAGATCGACGGCACCTTCCATGAACTCGCCGAAGCGCCCGTACTCGACAAGAAGTTTCCGCATGACATCGACGTCGTCGTCGATCGCATCGTTGTCAGGCCGGATATCGGCCAGCGCCTCGCGGAAAGTTTTGAGACCGCGCTGAAGCTCGCCGAAGGTCTTGCGGTCATCGAATATGCGGACGCTCCTGCCGCTCCCGCGGAAGAAAAGAAATCCGACAAGAAGGTGGCGAAGATTCACGACAAGACAGGTGCCGAGCGCATCCTGTTTTCCGAGAAGTTCGCCTGTCCGGTCTCCGGCTTCACAATTCCGGAAATCGAACCCAGACTGTTTTCGTTCAACAACCCTTATGGCGCCTGTCCGAAATGCGGTGGCCTCGGTGTCGAGCAGACCATCGATGCCGATCTCGTCATTCCCGACAAGGAACTGACGCTGCGCAAGGGCGCCATCGCGCCATGGGCGAAGTCGTCGTCGCCCTATTACGTGCAGACGCTGACGGCGCTCGGCAAGTTCTACAAGTTCACCCTCGACACCAAGTGGAAGGACCTGCCGAAGAAGACGCAGAACGCCATCCTGCACGGCTCCGGCGATGACGAGATCAAGTTCTCCTATGAAGACGGCGTGCGCTCCTACGACACCAAGAAGCCGTTCGAGGGCGTCGTCACCAATATCGACCGCCGCTTCCGTGAGACCGAAAGCGAATGGGCGCGCGAAGAACTCGGCAAGTATTTTTCCGACGTGCCCTGCGATGCCTGCGAGGGCTATCGGCTGAAGCCCGAAGCGCTCAGTGTGAAGATCGGCGGCAAGCATATCGGCAACATCTCGGAAATGTCGGTGCGCAAGGCTGGCGACTGGTTCGAGTCCGTGCCGGATCTGCTCAACAAGCAGCAGAACGAGATCGCCGTCCGCATTCTCAAGGAAATCCGCGAGCGCCTCTCCTTCCTGCTCGATGTCGGCCTCAACTATCTCACGCTGGCGCGCTCATCCGGCACGTTGTCGGGCGGTGAGAGCCAGCGTATTCGCCTGGCGTCACAGATCGGCTCGGGCCTCACCGGCGTGCTCTATGTGCTCGACGAGCCATCCATCGGCCTGCATCAGCGCGACAATGCGCGGCTGCTGGATACGCTGCGGCGGCTGCGCGATCTCGGCAATACCGTGATCGTGGTCGAGCATGACGAGGACGCGGTGATCGCGGCCGACTACGTCGTGGACGTCGGCCCCGGCGCCGGCACCCATGGCGGCAACATCGTCGCCCAGGGCACGCCACAAGAGGTGATGAAGAATCCGAAGTCGCTGACCGGAAAATATCTCACCGGCGAAATGTCGGTGCCGGTGCCGGAGCGTCGTCCGCCGAACCATCGCCGCACCATCAAGGTGATCAATGCGCGTGGCAACAATCTCAAGAACGTCTCGGCGGAAGTCCCGCTCGGCCTGTTCACCGCGGTCACCGGCGTCTCCGGCGGCGGCAAGTCGACGCTGCTGATCGACACGCTCTACAAGGCCATCGCGCGCAAGCTCAACGGCGCCAGCGAAGGCGCCGCGCCGCATGACCGCATCGAAGGCCTGGAGCATATCGACAAGATCATCGAGATCGACCAGTCGCCGATCGGCCGCACCCCGCGCTCGAATCCGGCGACCTATACCGGCGCCTTCACGCCGATCCGCGAATGGTTTGCCGGCCTGCCGGAATCCAAGGCACGCGGCTACGAGGCCGGCCGCTTCTCGTTCAACGTCAAGGGCGGCCGCTGCGAGGCCTGCCAGGGCGACGGCGTCATCAAGATCGAGATGCACTTCCTGCCCGACGTCTATGTCACCTGCGACACCTGCAAGGGCAAACGCTACAACCGCGAGACGCTGGAAGTTCTGTTCAAGGGCAAGTCGATCGCCGACGTGCTCGACATGACCGTGGAAGAAGCCGCCGACTTCTTCAAGGCGGTGCCGCGCGTGCGCGAGACGTTCAAGACGCTGCATCGCGTCGGGCTGGACTATATCCATGTCGGCCAGCAGGCGACGACGCTATCCGGCGGCGAAGCGCAGCGCGTGAAGCTCGCCAAGGAGCTGAGCAAGCGCGCGACCGGTCGCACGCTCTACATTCTCGACGAGCCGACCACGGGACTTCACTTCCACGACGTCGCCAAACTGCTGGAAGTGCTTCATGAGCTGGTGGCGCAGGGCAACACGGTGGTGGTGATCGAGCATAATCTCGAAGTCATCAAGACCGCCGATTGGGTCATCGACCTCGGCCCCGAAGGCGGCGACGGCGGCGGTGAAATCGTCGCCTGGGGTCCGCCGGAAGATATCGTGAAGGCACCGCGCAGCTATACGGGCAAGTTTTTGAAGCCGGTGCTGGAAAAGGCGGGCAAGCCGAAGAAGCGGAAGCAGGCGAGCGAAGCAGCGGAGTGAGACTCAGATGTGGACCTCTGCAGGACCAGGAATCGAGGTTGCAGAGGCTCAGACGCCGTTAGAGTTCGTTTCACTCATGCGCCGCTCTCACAAAGCTTGGTGGGATGGCGACAGCATGCCTTGGGCCTTTAGAGGTCATTCTGATGAATCGTGGGGATTATTGCCGTCCGCGTGGAGGCCAGGAAATCCAATCATCGGTGCCGCTAAAATCGAGGCGACTGCTCGATTTGATCGCACGCAGCCGGACCCAAGATTAAAGTGGGTCTTTCCGCCCAATAACTTTACCACTAGTGAGCGTGTTTTTGGCGCAAATGACGCGGGTTTAGCTCGCCAGCTCGTCGTTGACGCGAACGCTGAGCTGCTGCCTCTTTGGGATTTCGCAAGTTCTTGCAACGATACCGGGCTAAATACGCCCATGCCATCCGTTATCGATCCGTATGTGAACGGCGATTGGCTGCATAATCCCGGCGTGCCACTAATAGCCGACGAGATTTTTTGGTATAGCGACATACCGGCCGGCCTAGCGCTCGCTCAGCATCATGGTTTGCCGACGCGATTACTCGATTGGTCAGTCAATCCGCTCGCTGCGTGCTTCTTCTCTATTGAAAAGATAACAACGCCTCAAATTGGAAAGAAGATTGCAGTTTGGGCTATTCATCGGATCAATGCTGCAACGGTTAAAACACCCGGCGTAACTTTCCCGAATGGTCTGGATGCAAACATCCAACCTGCCATCATCGTTTATCGTCCACCTATCCGGGACAATCCATACCTTGCCGCTCAGTCGGGGCTCTTCACCTGTATAGGCGGCAGCGGCATTTATTATATGCTGAATGCTGGAGCTCGCCCAAGTTTGGATGAATTCGTTCGCGAGTCAAATGTCGGCTTACCTATTCTGCGGAAGGTTACTCTTTCGCACGAGCATGTTTCCGGCGTAGCTGACATTCTGCGTCGTGAACGAATTAACAGAGCGTCGTTCATGCCAACATTAGATAATGTTTCTTCAGATGTGGAGCGTCGCTGGCTGCTTCGGGCGCAACAGTAATTTTTGACTTGTTATGCCGAGTTATCGAACACTGTTGCTTACGAATGCTCTTCTATATGAGCCTCTGTTAGCTTCAGTTACCTCAGCCCCGTCCCGTGACAGCGCTGGCACTTCACCACCTTCTCGCCCTTCTTCAACAGGCCCTTGCCTTCGCAATTCTTGCACTTCTGCTTCTTCTTGGTGTTGGGGCCTTTCTGGTTCGGTCTATCGTCTGCCATGAGGGCCTCCTGCGGGTGATATGAAACGGTAATGACGGACTTAGCACGCTTGCGTGCGGCTCGTGCATCGTTTCGCCGCGCGGATGCGGGTTGAAAACCGGGTCTGATGGGATCATCCTTGCGACGGGTCGCATATCGGCCACGACTCAGACGAGAACCAGCCCGTGACCGCCACTGCCAAACATCCAGCCGAGACCGAGACCCCGGCCACCGCCCCGCCCGCCAGCCATGCCCTATAAGCTCGCCATCTTCGATTTCGACGGCACGCTGTCCGACAGCTTTTCGTGGTTCCTCAGCGTCATCAATTCCGTCGCCGACAAACACAAGTTTCAGCGCGTCGAACGCGACCGCATCGACGAGTTGCGGAGCGTCGGCGCCGGTGAGCTGATCCGGCTGCTCGGTGTCGCCAAATGGCGGGATCCCGTTGATTGCGCGCGACATGCGCAAGCGCAAGGCGCAGCAGATCGACCGCATTTCGCTGTTTCCAGGCGTCGACCGCATGTTCTGTGAATTGAAGGCGCGTGGCATGACGATTGCGATCGTCAGCTCCGATAGCGAGGACAATGTCCGACACGTGCTCGGCGATCTCGACCAGCACGTCGCCTATTTCGCCTGCGGCGCCGGCCTGTTCGGCAAGACGGCGAAATTCCAGCGCATCCTTGAGCTCACCGGCATCTCTGTCGATGACACGATCAGCATCGGCGACGAGATCCGCGATATCGACGCTGCACGCGAGGCCGGAATCGATTTTGGCGCGGTGACGTGGGGCTATACCAGCGGAGCGGCCCTGAAAGCGCGCACGCCGAATTATGTGTTTTCCCGGATCGACGAAGTCATCGCGACGCTGGCTGTGCCAGGACGCTAACGGCCGGCCAAAGACAGACGAAACCCGCCGGCCTCACGACAAGACCGGCGGGCCTGATCGCTTGTTGTCACTGCCCGTGCTGGGCCATTTCCCCATCACTCAAATCCCAGTCCTGCCACAACTGCAGTGCTGCCAGCAGCACCACGAGACCGCCGAGGCAGGTATGGATGAATCTGAGCATGCCGTCGCCGGAATAACCAAAGAAAAGTGGCGAGGCGATCAGCCACAGACCGAGAATGATCGCGGCCACCTCCTCCCAGCGTTGCAGCGCGACATACTCAAGCTGCGCAAGGCCAAATACCAGGACGCCAACCGCCACCGTGTTAATGATTATGGCGCTGGGGGTCCCCCCGGTATATTGATGACCGTTCTGCGTAGGAAACCAGGGCGAGAGCGCAATCAGAACGCCAAGCGCCATGCCAAACCAGTCTTCCCACGTGCGATGCGTACCGAGAAACCGAGAGTCTGACATCGTGACCTCCTCCAAAAGAGGCATACGTCAGCGGCCGTTGGCATGACACTCCAACTGTCAAACGACCGATCCGGCCGCTTCGGGGCGTATGTCTACAATTGACGTAGGAACCCGCTTTGCCTTTGCAAGGCCACGCCAAAGCCATTTTTCACAGCGCGCAGAACGGCAAAGAGCCCTGCGCGACGACATGGATTTCCCCTATCAGATGAAGCATGCGGCGGCTGTATTGCACCCGTTTAGAAATGACTGCTACCTTCTCCCGGACACCTGTGAATGGAATGAGAATGAGCAACGCGGTCTATAACAATACTTCGCTTCACCGTTTCGAACTTGCGGTCGACGGCCATATTGCTTTCACCGAATATACCCGGACGTCCGATACCATCACCTTCGTCCACACCGTCGTGCCGCAGGAATTGGGCGGCAGAGGTATCGGCTCACAGCTTGCCCGCGGCGCGCTCGATGCCGTCCGTGCACAGGGATTGAAGGTCGTGGCGCAGTGCCCCTTCATCGCGGCATATATCGCGAAGCATGCGGACTATCAGGATTTGCTGAAAGACGCGGCATGACCGGCGTTCGCGACAACAAGGCGCTCAATCGCTTCGAGCTGGATGTCGGCGACTCCGTCGCCTTTGCGAATTATCGCCGTGCCGGCGATCGCGTCATCATCACGCATACCGAGACGCCGCCTGCCCTGCGCGGCCGCGGCATCGCGTCAGAACTGGTCAAGGGCGCGCTCGGATTGATCCGTGCGGATGGGCTGAAGGTCGTGGCGGGTTGCTCGTTTGTGGTGGACTATCTTCACCAGCATCCGGACTATGCGGATCTGGTCGGCTAGCCACACACACGTCTTTCCGGGGCGCGAGCGCGACTTGGCGATCGCGAACCCGGAATCTGGAAATGTTTTGAGTTCTCATTGCATCGGGATTCCGGGTCTGCGCTTTAGTCGGCTCTGCCGACTTGCGCGCATCCCGGAATGACAAGTGTGTGGCAAAACCTCAAACGACCTTGATCGACATGTCCGGCAAGCCCTGGATCTTGCAGAGCAGCACGTCGCCTTTCACGACCGGGCCGACATTCTCCGGTGTGCCGGAATAGATGATGTCGCCGGCCTTCAGCTCGAAGGCGTCCGAGAGTTTCGATATCTGCTCGGCGACGCTCCAGATCATCTTGTCGAGGTCGGAGGTCTGCTTCACGGTGTCATTGACCGCGAGCGAGATCGGACCCTTGGTCATGTGCCCGGTCTTGGCGACCGGATGGATCGGGCCGATGACTGCGGCGTGGTCAAAACTCTTGCCGATCTCCCATGGCTTCTTCTCGTCGCCCATGGCGCGCTGCAGATCGCGGCGGGTCATGTCGAGTCCGACAGCATAGCCATAGACATGGTCGAGCGCCTTATCGACGGGGATATTGGTGCCGCCGGATTTCAGCGCGGCGACGAGTTCGACCTCGTAATGATAGTTCTTGGTGAGCGACGGATACGGGTGATCGGCGACCTCGCCGATCTTGACGTTCTGGATCGCGTCGGTTGGCTTCTGGAAGAAGAACGGCGGCTCGCGCGTCGGGTCCGATCCCATCTCGCGGGAATGCGCCGCGTAGTTGCGACCGATGCAATAGATGCGGCGCACCGGAAACACGTCGGTCTCGCCGACGATGGGAATCGTCACCGTCGCGACCGAGAATATGCCCTTGGGACCGGCCTGCGCCTGCGCGGCCTCGCCCGCCAATGCGCTGCCAGCCAGGGCAACGGCACCGGTGGTCAGAATCGTTCTGCGGTTGATGGGGTCCATGGCGTTTCTCCTCGTATGTTCTTGTTTTCTGGTCTTGTATTTATGCGCGCTGGTATACCACAGCAAAAAGGCCCGCGCGAGCGCGGGCCTTCGACTCCGTCCCAAACGGGAAGTTTAGTGCTTGATGTCGGCCGGCAGCTTGCCGCCATTGGCAGCGAGCTTGGTCATCATCTGCTTGTGCAGCCAGATGTTCATGCTGGCGGAATCGCTGGTGTCGCCGGTGTAACCGAGCTCCTTGGCGAGATCCTTGCGAGCCGACAGGCTGGAGTCGATGTCGAGCGCCTTCATCAGGTCGACGATCGAGGTCTTCCATTCCAGCTTCTCGCCCTTGGCCGCCACGGCCTTGTCGAGGATCGCAGCAACGTCAACACTGTCCATCGGCGCGGCGCCTGCGGGAGCCGAACCGCCGGCGGCCGGCGCGGCATCAGGGGATGCTGCACTGGCGCTGGTGCCGAAAATCGCGCCCATGATCTTTCCGAAAATGCTCATATGTCGCTCCCAATAGCTTTCGTGACAGATTGAAGAATTCGTGCCGTGTTTGGTTCCGGCAGCACCAGCCGGTTCATACTTGTATCCGCCCACCGTTCGCTTGCCAATGCGACGCGATAGACTGCGGGGAAGAGTCGTTCCAAGCAACTGCCCAAGCCAGTTGGCAAAGTTATCGGCAGACCGTTTGACATCGGTAGCAAGGTCCGACTGAATTGAGGCAAAAGCCCGGCCGCTGCATTGCAGCGCTGTGAATGTCGGACGACATTTTCACCGAAGCGTGAGCCACGGCGTCAGGTGCTGACCGCGCGGCAAGGCTGGCAGTTCATCGTCTTCAATGGCGCAGCGACGAGTAACGTGGACCGATAGTCTGATCTCGCCCAATGATGCCTCTCGCAGAATTGCGCGAGAGGCCGTCATGCTGTTCTGATATCACTGCGCAAGCCTTGTTTTGGCCGCGGTTCACCGGAAGGCTTATCGCGCAATATCGTCGCGACATTATTCACGATCGAATGAGAGCCTTGAGACCATGCGCGCCCTGCTTTGTACGTTTCTGCTTGGTACAGTCCTGATCTCGCCGCTAGCGCCGGCCCTTGCTGCGCCTTCCTGCGGCACCGGGAGTTTCGATGGCTGGCTCGCCGCCTTCAAGACGGAAGCCGTCGGCAAGGGCATTTCGCAGAAGACCGTCGATGCGGCACTGACCGGCGTCACCCTCGACAACAGCGTATTGTCGCGCGACCGCGGCCAGCAGGTCTTCAAACAAAGCTTCGAGGAATTTTCCGGACGGATGGTGCCACCAAGGCTGCGTCGCGGCAGCGACATGCTGAAGCGTTACGGCTCGGTGCTCGGGCGCATTGAACAGCAATATGGCGTGCCCGGTCCGGTGCTGGTGGCGATCTGGGGGTTGGAGACCGACTATGGCGTGAATGTCGGCAAATTCCCTACCATCCGCGCCATCGCGTCGCTCGCATATGATTGCCGACGCGCCGAGATGTTTCGCGGTGAATTGCTCGATGCCCTGCGCATTGTCGACCGCGGCGACCTCGCGCCTGCCGAGATGCATGGCGCCTGGGCCGGCGAAATCGGTCAGACGCAATTCATGCCATCGTCCTACCTGAAATTCGCTGTCGACTTCGACGGCAATGGCCATCGCGACCTGCTGCGCAGCGCGCCCGACGTGCTGGCCTCAACGGCAAACTATCTCGCCAGCTATGGCTGGAAGCGCGATCAGGATTTTGCGCCGGGGACTGCGAACTTCGCGGTCATTCAGCAGTGGAACAAGAGCGAGGTCTATTCGAAGACCATCGCCACTTTCGCCAGTCAGCTCGCCAAAGAACCGTAGACTCGCATGAGATGATGGAAGGGCCGTCCGCTCCTCAGCAAGCGGCCCCTCCCGTGATGTCCTACTTCGTCATGCCAACATGCATGGCCCTGGTCAGATGGACCGCACACACGCCCATCTTGTTGTCGAGCAACGCGGTCTGCGCATCCGTCATTTCCTTGAAGGCAACCCACTTCGCATCGCCGTCCGGCATCGCCTCGACGGCGGTTTCGGTTTTCAGCAGGTTGCTGCCGCTGCAGCCTTCCATACGCGCAGCCGAAGCCGGCACCGCAGCGAACACAACAGCAGCCATGGCGGCCGCTCCCAGTAATCTTGTGATCATCTTGTTTGTCCTTCGCAACAGAACCGACGCCATTGCCGGATTCTGTAGAAGGAATTGATACGTCCGGCTGCGATCCAGGAAATAACAGCCGCAGTGAATTGAATGTGAGGCGGTTGTGATCGCCACCAAGAACACTCAGCTTTTTGGCGCTTCAGAAATCGAGAGCAACAAACTTACACAAATGTAATTCGCACGCATTCACTGACGTCGCGGCATCGGCCTTTTGATGTGCCTCCGGAGGCCAACAGCAATCGCGTTTCGGCAGGACGTCGAGTTGCATATGTATTTGCCTTCACGCATGCAGTTTAGCGAAAAGTCGCCCCACAAGCCTCACGTAAGGATGATTTATTGTTCATTCCTAATACTCGTATGCGAATCACGCATAGCGACGCCGAGCAGGAACTTACGAGGAACCGCCGAGTGCGCTGGCTGATTGAGGTCAGAAAGGCTCTATCGCGCCGGTTCAGCCTCTGGTATCCGGCTGAGCTTTGGAACACCTCCAAACGCATGATTTAACTAACTAATTAACAGCTATAATCATCGCTAAAGGTGCCTCAATACGCACTGTCCCCGCAAAATCACCTCCCAGCGCCAAGAGGTTAATCATTCCTTGCGCGAGCTATGCAATCCTTGACTAGCTGCATCGCAACATCTCGACTGCTGCACTGCGATATTGTCACCTATATTCACTTCAACAGCGAAGCACCTCGCAAGAGATGAATCGCTTAACGAAGGAGAACTCAAATGCTGCTTTCATTCATCCGCATGATCCAGGCGTTCCGCGACTATCAGCGCAACGTTGCCGAACTCTCCCAGCTCAGCGATCGCGAGCTTTCCGACATCGGTCTCGACCGTTCGGACATTCCGCGTGTTGCTTCTGGCGCCTATAACGGCTGATCCGTCAGGACGTTCTATCTGTCCTGCCTGACGTTTCACGGATTGCGCCCGCCTCGCGCGGGCGCAATCGTGGTTCCCTGAAGACACCGTCTTCGGAGCCAGACGCCTTCGAACCAAAGCGTCTTCAAAGCTTTGGCTAACCGGCCGAATTTCCGCGAAGCGAATTCCACTTCGCGCCGAAACGCGCTACATGCGGGGCCATGACAACAGCCCCAAACCCAGACGACTGCGTCCATGTGATCGGCGCGGGCCTCGCCGGCTCGGAAGCCGCCTGGCAGGTCGCCAATGCCGGCATTCCCGTGATCTTGCACGAGATGCGGCCGCACCAGATGACCGACGCCCATCGTACCGATGGCCTCGCCGAGCTGGTCTGCTCCAATTCCTTCCGTTCTGACGATGCACTCAACAACGCTGTCGGGCTGCTGCATGCCGAAATGCGCAAGCTGGGCTCGCTGATCATGCGCTGCGCTGATGCCAACCAGGTGCCCGCCGGTGGCGCGCTGGCCGTCGACCGCGACGGCTTCTCCGATGCCGTGACCAAGGCGCTGAACGATCACCCGCTCATCACCATCGACCGCGCCGAAGTCGCCGGCCTGCCGCCTTCCGACTGGCGCAATGTCATCGTCGCGACAGGGCCATTGACCTCCGCAGCGCTCGCGGACGGCATCCGTGGGCTAACCGACGAGAACGCGCTGGCCTTCTTCGATGCCATCGCACCGATCGTTCATAAAGACTCGATCGACATGGAGATCGCCTGGTTCCAGTCGCGCTACGACAAGGTCGGGCCCGGCGGCACCGGCGCCGACTACATCAACTGCCCGATGACCCATGAGCAATATGATGCCTTCATCGATGCGCTGCTGGCGGGCGAAAAGACCGACTTCAAGGAATGGGAAACCAACACGCCGTATTTCGACGGCTGCCTGCCCATCGAAGTGATGGCCGAGCGCGGCCGCGAGACGCTGCGTCACGGCCCGATGAAGCCTGTGGGTCTGACCAACCCACGCGATCCCCTCGTGAAGCCCTACGCCATCGTGCAGCTGCGCCAGGACAACAAGCTCGGCACGCTCTACAACATCGTCGGCTTCCAGACGAAGCTGAAATACGGCCCGCAGCAGCAGGCATTGCGGATGATCCCCGGCCTGCAGAATGCCGAATTCGCACGGCTCGGCGGCCTGCATCGCAACACCTTCCTGAATTCGCCAAAGCTGCTCGACGAGCAACTCCGCCTGAAGGCGCAACCGCGCCTGCGTTTCGCCGGCCAGATGACCGGCTGCGAAGGCTATGTGGAGTCCGCCAGCGTCGGCCTGATCGCCGGCCTCTATGCCGCGGCCGATGCCAAGCGCCAGTCGCTGGCGCCCCCGCCCGTGACGACGGCGCTGGGCTCGTTGCTCGGCCATATCACCGGCGGCCACATCGAAACCGTCGATGCAGGCCCGCGCTCTTTCCAGCCGATGAACATCAATTTCGGCCTGTTCCCGCCGCTGGCTCAGGCGCCTACCAAGAAGCCCGACGGCTCGCGGCTGCGCGGCAATGAGAAGACCGTTGCCAAGAAGCAGGCGATGAGCGTGCGGGCGCTGGCCGACATGGATGACTGGATTGCCGCCAGCCTGCCCGTTGCAGCCGCAGCATGACGCCGGCGATTTGAATTTCAGGATTGTTCGATGAGTTTGCCGCCACAGGACGCCGCTGCGCTGTCCAAGACCTGGACCGAAGGCGTGTTGCTGAAACGCGACGTGTTCTCGACCGTCGAGCGCGGCCGCTATCGCACGTCATC
This sequence comes from Tardiphaga sp. 37S4, assembly GCF_021044645.1. NCBI lineage: Bacteria > Pseudomonadati > Pseudomonadota > Alphaproteobacteria > Hyphomicrobiales > Nitrobacteraceae > Tardiphaga > Tardiphaga sp. 37S4. The sequence continues at coordinate 2,566,681 of NZ_CP088008.1, forward strand.
GGGCGAAGTCGATGCGGTGCTGCGCCGGCTCGACCAGGTGCCGTGGTGGTCATATCTGCTGGCGCTGCATCTGTTCACGCGGGAACGCCGCGCACTGACGCTGGCGCGCGATCTGCGCGTCGGGCCTGAATTGCTCTGGGCCGGCGACCGCGCGCTGGTGCGCGGCTTCATCGACGGCGTCGCACTGCATCTCGCCAAGCCGCATCACGATGCGCGCTATTTCAAATCCGCGAAGCTGGCGCTGCGCAAGCTGCATCGCATGGGCGTGTGCCATAACGATCTCGCCAAGGAACAGAACTGGCTGCGCGGCAGCGATGGCCTCGCCTACGTCACCGACTTCCAGCTCGCGGTCTGTTTCAAGTCCCGCAGCCAGCTGTTTCGCATCGCCGCCTATGAAGATCTGCGTCACCTCCTGAAGCACAAGCGGACTTACGCGCCGGAGCTTCTGACGCCGAAGGAAAAGGCGATTCTGGCGAAGAAGTCGCTGCCGGCACGGATCTGGCTGATGACCGGCAAGAAGGTCTATCGCGCCATCACCCGCGGCATCTTCAACTTCACCGACCGCGAGGGCGGCGGCAAGCGTCTGGTCAACGACGCGCCCCCTCTGCTCGAGATCATCAAGCAGAACCCGGCGGTGCGCGACGCGTCGATCGTCGCCTTTGCCGACCGGCGCACTGGCGTCGGGCTCTATGCTTTCGTGGAGGCTGATGACGTCGCGCTGGAAACGAAGCTACAGAATGAGTTAGCCGCCGCCAAGGGCGCAAAGCCGCCTGAGCATCTGCAAGTCGTCGCAGCCCTGCCCCGCGACGCGTCAGGCCGCGTTCGCACCGAAGTGCTGCAGCTCGTCGCCATGAACCAGGTCGATCTGCTGGAGCCGTTGATGACCAGCGACGCCGACCGCGCATTCCTGAAGGGCATCCTGGAGTCGCGGAAGAACCTGCGCGACCGTTTCAACTTCGAGACGACAGACCAGAAGCTGACGTCACACTGAGCGCGAGGCGCGCCACAGCGTCCACAGGGTCCGCAGCCGCGATCTGAGGTGGAGCTCGAACGGATCGTGATCCGCTCGGGCCATCTGCGCCAGATCGTGCTTCACCAGCGCCATGGACAGGAACGCCCTACGCGCAGCCGGCGACACATCGGCGAGCATTCCCTGCGCTGTCGCGAGTTGCTCCTGCGCGCCTGATATCAGCCGATCCAGCGTTGCACGGATGCTTGGCGTCATCTTGCCGGCAAACATCTGATCGGCGCTGCTGCCGTTCTGCAGGAGCATGTCCTGGGGAACGAACAATTGCCGCCGCATCGTGTCATAGGGCAGACGCGTAATGATCCACGCGACGCCTTGGGCCAGCCCGGCATGCTCGGCGACATGAGCGCTGGCCTCAGACCCGTCGCCGAGGATCTTTGCCGATGAGAACAGCAAAGTCCCGAGCGTATCGCGAAAGTGGCTCTCGAGCAGCGCGAGATCCGGCATCGGGTCGTTGTAGAGATCGAAGATGTGCACATCGATCAGCTTGGACAGCCTGTCGACGGAAAGATCGTGCGCGCGGATCGCCAGAAGTAATTCGGCAGCAACGGGGTTCTGTTCGACATCGCCGTGACCTGCGCCGGCCAGCATGTCGGTCCACCATTGCAGCCGGATCTCGCCGGGCAACGGTTGTTTCACGAGCTCGCGGACGCGGGTAATTTCCGTATTGAACGCATAGAGCGCCAGCAGCGAACGGCGCTTGTCGGCAGGCACGAACAAGGTCGCCGCGTAGCGGTCAAAGTCATGGCTGCGCACCAACTGCGCGCAGAAAGCCGCGGAGCTCTGATCAGCACCACTCATGGCACCGCGATCAACGCAGCGGCAACGCGGCGGCGCTCGCCCAACATGACATTATAGGTGCGGATCGCCGGGCCGGTTTGCATCGCGTCGATCACCACGTGAAGATTGCGCAAAGCGTTGCGAAGATCGTTCGGGACGATCCAGACCTCGTTGCCGGTGCCGATGATCAGCGTGTCGATGCCTGCCGCGCCTTCGAACACGCGCCGCAGCGAATGGCGGTCGATGTCACTGGCCTTGGTGACCGACCACGCCCACACCGCATCGGGCAGGCACAGCAGCGAGCCCTGATGCGACATGGTGTCGAAGTGGAAGCCACCCTTGCCGTAGGCTTCGATGGCGGCCGAGCGCGGAAGGTGCGGCGCTTCGGGATCGACCGGCATCTCAGGGCTTCGGCTTCGCGGCCGGCTTGTCGGCGTCTTCGCGGTGTTCGCCGACGCCGAGATAGATCAGCAGCGGCGCGGCGATGAAGATCGAGGTGTAGGTGCCGACCAGCACGACGCCGAAGATCATGACGGCGGTGAAGGAGTGGATCGCCTGGCCGCCAAACGCGTAGAGCGCCAGCAGCGCCAGCGTCACGGTGACGTGGGTGATGATCGAACGCGACAGCGTCGAATTGATCGACTCGTTCAGCAGCTCCGGCATCGGCATCTTCTTGTAGCGACGCAGAATCTCGCGAATACGATCGTAGATGACCACGGTGTCATTCAGCGAATAACCGAGAATGGTCAGCAGCGCCGCAATACTGGTGAGATCGAAGTCGACCTGCGTGATCGACATGAAGCCGATCGTCAGCACGATATCGTGGACGTTGGCGATCATGGCGCCCAAGGCGAACTGCCATTCGAAGCGGAACCAGAGATAGATCAGGATGCCCATGATCGCGACGATCAGGCCGAGCATGCCGTAAGCCAGCAATTCGCCGGAGACGCGCGGACCCACCACTTCGACGCGGCGATATTCGACGCTGTCACCGAGGGCTGCACGAACCTTCTGAACGGCGGCCTGCTGCGCGGCATCGCCACCCGGCTGTTCGGCCAGACGGATCAGCACGTCGGCCGCGCCGCCGAACTGCTGCAGCTGCACGTCGCCGAGTTGCAGGGCGGCGAGCGTCGAGCGCATCGCGCTGATATCGGCCGTACCGGATTTGGCCTGGACTTCGAGCAGCGTGCCACCCTTGAAGTCGATGCCGAAATTCAGCCCGTGCGTGAAGAACAGCACGATGGCGAGGATCGACAGCAGCGCCGAAATCGGGAACGAGATGCGGCGGAAGCGCGTGAAATCGAACTTCGTATCGTCGGGCACGATGCGGAGCGACGGCAACAGATCGAAGATTGCCACGATCGACAGAATGACGATCAGCGCGCCCAGGCCTGCCAGAACCATTTGTGTCGTTGTCAAAGTCTGCTCCGTAAACTCAAATCGGCACGCTGGTCGGCCGCTTCCACCTGACCCAGCCGGCGACGATCAGACGGGTCACGGTGAAGGCCGTGAAAACCGTTGTGATGATGCCAATGCCAAAGGTCACGGCGAAGCCGCGGACCGGTCCGGTGCCGATGTAAAACAGCACCGCAGCGGCGATGAAGGTCGTGATGTTGGAATCCAGAATGGTCGCCAGCGCGCGCTTGAAGCCGGCATCGATCGCCGAAATGGCGGTGCGGCCGGCGCGCAATTCCTCGCGGATGCGCTCATAGATCAGCACGTTGGAGTCCACGGCGATGCCGACTGTCAGCACGATGCCGGCGATACCGGGCAGCGTCAGCGTGGCGTTGAGCAGCGACAGGATGCCGAAGATCATCAGCACGTTGATGGTCACCGCGATGTTGGCGAACAGGCCGAACAGGCGGTAGGTCAGCAGCATGAAGACGATGACTAGGATCGAGCCGACATAGGCCGCAAGCTCGCCCTTGGCGATCGAGTCGGCGCCGAGGCCGGGGCCAACGGTACGCTCCTCGATGATGCTGAGCGGCGCAGGCAGCGCGCCGGCACGCAGCAGGATCGCGAGATCATTGGCGCCCTGCACCGTGAAGCTGCCGGAGATCTGGCCGGAGCCGCCGGTGATCGGCTCGCGAATGACCGGGGCGGAGACCACTTCGTTATCGAGCACAATGGCGAAGGGCAGATTGACGTTCTTCACCGTGGCATCGGCGAACTTGCGGGCGCCGGACGTGTTGAAGCGGAACGAGACGATCGGCTCGTTGGTGCGCTGATCGAAGCCCGGCTGCGCATCGGTCAGGTCAGCGCCCGAGACCAGCACTTCCTTCTTCACGAGATACGGCGTCTTCGGAGACTGCGAGCTCATCAGGAGTTCGGAGTCCGGCGGCACCCTGCCTTGCGCCTGCTCGGCCGGGAGCGAGGTGTCGACCATGCGGAAGTCGAGCTTCGCGGTCTTGCCCAGCAATTCCTTGAGGCGGGTCGGGTCCTGTAGGCCCGGCACCTGCACCAGGATGCGATCGAGGCCCTGACGCTGGATCAGCGGTTCAACGGTGCCAAGTTCGTTGACACGGCGCTCGACGATCTGGATCGACTGTTCGACCGACTGGCGGATGCGGTCATTGATCGCTGCCGGCGGTACCGAAAGGCGGATCAGGCCGTTGCCTGCGTCCGAGACTTCCAGGCTGCGCTGGCCGCTTTGCCCCATCAGGCCGCCGAGCGGTTGCGACAGTTCGCGCAGCTTGCTGAGCGCGGTCTGATATTCGGTGTCCTTGGTGATACGGACTTCGACATTGTCGCCACGAACGCCAAGGCCGGTATAGACGATCTTGGCATCACGCAGCGTGCGGCGGACGTCGTCGCGCACCTGATCGAGCTTGTCCTTCTTGACCGAATTGGCATCGACTTCGAGCAGGATGTGCGAGCCGCCCTGCAAGTCGAGGCCCAGCACCAGATGGCGCTGCGCCCATTTCGGCCAGGTTTTCACGGTGGCTTCGGGGAAGAAATTCGGAACCGCGCACAGGCAGACCACGAGCGCCGTCAGAATGACCGCCAGCGCCTTCCACCGCGTGAAATACAACATCGAGATGATCCGTCAGATTCTTGAAATGGCGACGCGCAAACGCATCAGCTCGCGGCCGCGTCGTCCTTGGCATCAGCCTTGTCCGCCTTTTCCTTGGCGGGCTCACCCTTGGTGCGCACGCCCGAGATCATCGTGCGGAGCTGACGTACGCGAACGCCTTCGGCGAGTTCGAACTCAACCTGCTCGTCATCGACCACCTTGGTGACCTTGCCAACGAGACCGCCCGACGTGACGATGGTGTCGCCGCGGCGGATGTTCTTCACCATCTCGGCGTGGTCCTTCACCTTCTTCTGCTGCGGACGCAGGATCAGGAAATACATGATCACGAAGATCAGCGCGAAAGGCAGCAGCGACATCAGCATGCTGTTGGTGTCGCCGCCGGCTGCAGCCTGGGCAAACGCAGGGGTAATGAACATCGGGAAGTCCTCGTAAACGCTGGGGAATAAACCGGCGACGCGTCGGCGTTCGGCCGGTTTGGGTAAATTCGCGCGGACTATAGCGGCCGGCGTCCCAATTGCAACGCCGGTAACCCCTCTGATTTGTCTGCGATTTGTACCGCTTGCGGATGTGTTCCGGGCTCGATATGGGTGCGCGCCGAGGAAAGTCAAAAATGTCAAAAAAGCCCAATAAAACAAGCCGCCGCCCTACCAAAAAGGCTCCCGCGACCCGCTCGTCAAAGACCGTCCGCACGACCGCGGCAAAACGTCCGCGACCAGCCGCCGCCCCCCTGATCGACGAACGGATCGCACTCGCCCTTGAGGCCATTGCCGCCGGCATGGCCGCCGCGGCGCCGAAGCGCTCCAATGCCGATTCTCTGGCCCAGGCCGACGCCTTCATCTGGCATCCCGACGGCCGTCTGGCCCCAGTCCCCAAAGTCAGCCGGGTCGATATTGGCCTGCTGCAGGGCATCAATCAGCAGGTCGACACCCTGATCGAGAACACCCGGCGCTTCGCCAACGGCCTGCCGGCCAACAACGCGCTGCTCTGGGGCGCGCGCGGCATGGGCAAGTCATCGCTGGTCAAGGCCGCGCATGCCTCGGTCAATGCCAGCAAGTCCGTCGCCGGCCGCCTCAAGCTGGTCGAGATCCATCGCGAGGATATTGAAAGTCTGCCCGCCCTGATGGAACAGATCCGCGCCTCGGATTTCTATTTCATCGTGTTCTGCGATGATCTTTCTTTCGACGGCAACGATGCGTCCTACAAATCGCTGAAAGCCGTATTGGAAGGCGGCATCGAAGGCCGGCCGGACAACGTGATCCTCTATGCGACCTCGAACCGCCGCCATCTGCTGGCGCGCGAGATGATCGAGAACGAACGCTCGACCGCGATCAATCCCGGCGAAGCGGTCGAAGAGAAGGTGTCGCTGTCGGATCGTTTCGGCCTCTGGCTCGGCTTCCACAAATGCAGCCAGGACGAATATCTCGACATGGTGCGCGGCTATTGCAGCCACTACGGCCTCAAGACCGACGCCGCCGAGCTCGAGCGAGACGCATTGGAATGGTCGACCACCCGTGGCTCGCGCTCAGGTCGCGTGGCCTGGCAGTTCGTGCAGGAGCTCGCAGGACGCCTGGGCGTGAAGCTGGCCCCAAAGTAAAGACAAGTGCCGCCCCGTCATGACAACGGGGCGACGCCAGCCTTCTTTTATACTAGGCCTCGCAACTCGCGTGCTGCCGCGACCATATTTACGAGCGCAGGCCGCACCTCCTCCCATTTGCGGGTTTTCAGTCCACAATCGGGGTTGATCCAGAGCTGGGCGTCCGCCAGCCGCTGCCGTGCAAGCTTGAGCAAATCGACCATGTCGCGAGTTTCAGGCACCCGCGGCGAGTGGATGTCATAGACCCCGGGACCTATCTCGTTTGGATACTTGTAGGTCCTGAACGCATCGAGCAGCTCCATCTTCGATCGTGACGTTTCGATGGAGATCACGTCCGCGTCCATGGCACCGATCGCGTCGATGATGTCGTTGAACTCCGAGTAGCACATATGCGTATGGATCTGCGTGTCATCCCGCACGCCTGACGAACAGATGCGGAAGCTCTCCACGGCCCAATCGAGATAGGACTTCCATTCCGATTTGCGCAGCGGAAGCCCTTCGCGGAGTGCCGCTTCGTCGATCTGGATCATGCCGGCGCCAGCCTTTTCCAGATCGGCCACCTCATCGCGTATCGCGAGCGCGATCTGGCGACAGGCGACTTCGCGGGGAATGTCGTCACGCACGAACGACCAGTTCAGGATCGTGACAGGCCCTGTCAGCATGGCCTTCATCGGACGTTCGGTGAGCGACTGTGAGTACTGCCACCATTCGACGGTCATCGGATGCGGCCGAAACACGTCGCCGAACAGCACAGGTGGCCGCACGCAGCGGGAGCCATAGGATTGCACCCAGCCGTGTTTGGTGAAGGCGAAGCCGGAAAGTAGCTCACCAAAATACTGCACCATGTCGTTGCGCTCGAACTCGCCATGCACCAGCACGTCGAGGCCGATATTCTCCTGCCAGCGCACCGCCCTCGCCGTCTGGTTCTGCAGGAACGTCTTGTAGGCAGCATCGCTGAGCGTGCCCCTGACATAGGCCCCGCGAGCGTTTCTCACTTCCGCGGTTTGCGGAAACGAGCCGATGGTCGTTGTCGGGAATGCCGGCAGCTTGAAGCGTCGATGCTGATCGGCCGCACGTGTGGCAAAGTCACTGCCGCGACGACGCATGGTCGCATCAGCAGAAGCGACGCGTTTGGCGACCGCAAGATCGTGGATCTTCGACGATGCCATTCGCGCAGCCGCCGCGCCATCCGACGCGGCAAGCGATGCAGCGACATCCGCGCGGCTGCCAGCCAGCGCTGCTCCAAGTGCGGCCAGCTCTTCCATCTTCTGGATCGAAAAAGCCAGCCAGCTTTTGACGTCCGGATCGAGATCAGTCTCAAGGCCGAGATCAATCGGCACATGCAGCAGTGAGCAGGACGGCGCCAGCTCAACGCGATGCCGTCCCAGGAGATCGACCATGGGCTCCAACCCATCGAGCAGACTGGACAGATCGGACCGCCAGATATTGCGGCCATCGATCACGCCGAGCGAGAGGATCATGTCCTTCCGCGCCTTCGCAGCGACTTCGTCAAACTGCTCCGGTCCACGGACCAGATCGAGATGAAGCCCGGCGACGGGAAGTGACAGGGCCAGATCGAGGTTGTCGCCAAGTTCGCCAAAATAAGTGTTCAGCATGATCCGGAGTTGCGGGACCGCTTCCGCAAAAGCAGCGTAAGTCCGCTGCAGCGCCTGCCTTGCGGGCGCGTCGAGATCGAGCACCAGACACGGCTCATCCAGTTGCACCCACTCAGCGCCGCTGTCGGCTAATTCCCCGAGCACCTCGACATAGACGGGCAGCAATCGATCGAGCAGCGTCACCGGGTCGAATGACGCATCCATACTCTTGGCCAGTTTGAGATAGGTCACAGGCCCGACTAGCACAGGTCGTGTCTGATAACCCAGCGATCTCGCCTCCTCGTACTCCTTGATCGGCTTGCGCGATGCGAGACTGAAGGTCTGATCCTGCGCCAGTTCAGGCACCATGAAGTGGTAGTTGGTATCAAACCACTTGGTCATCTCCTGTGCTGGTACGCCTTGCGACGAGTCATGCGCATGAGGGCCGTGCGTACAGGCCTCGTCATGCGCGGCGCCTTGTGATCCACGTGCCATGGCAAAATAGGTCGCGAAGGAAACGTCTCCGCCCTTCCAGCCATAGACTTTGGGAATGGCGCCGACCATGACGCTGGTATCGAGCACCTGATCGTAGAATGAGAAGTCGTTCGACGGCATGACCGTGATCCCGAGCGACTTCTGACGTGCCCAGTTTGCGGCACGCAGCCCGACGCCGACATCGATCAGCGCATTCTCGTCGATTGCACCGGACCAATAGCTTTCCAGCGCCATCTTGAGCTCACGCCGCGGACCGATCCGTGGCGTGCCCAATGTAGCAACAGGAAGTGAAGTAGCTGATTTTGAAGAAGTAGACTTTGACACAGTAGACATGGCTTAACCCCAATGATTGGGGGCAAAAGGCCAAAGTGACACGTCTGGATTCCACGACGGCAGTCGCGGAATCGCAACCGCACCACCGGGACACCCCGCCCGAGGACGTTTATGTTGTCGAGGCAGGTCTCCTGGCTCGCGGGTCAATGCTGCTGTCCGGCCTTCCCAAAACCTTTGCGGGTCTCAGTGACTTTAATGGACAGCGGCTCACCGCTTACAGTTGCGGGGGCAGCTCCGGCCTTGGCTTAACGCCTCACCGGCTTCCCTCTTAGCTTCGGGCAAACCTTCCCGAAGAACCACGACATGTCCACATATGGGCAACATCGCGCGGCAGTCAACCGAGCTTGCGTGCGCAAGCTGCCCACTCGCAGCAGCGCGTTGAAGATTCCGGAGCTGGAGTGGGCCGCAGCCCCGAGATCAAACGCATCAAGCCCGGCACGAGGCCGGGCTTGCTTAAATGCGAACTACACTTCGTGGATTGCGCTTACGCCCCGTTGAGGAACTGCAGCGGATCGACCGGCGACGAGCCCTTGCGGATCTCGAAGTGAAGCTGCGGCGAAGTAACCTCACCGGACTGGCCGGACTTGCCGATCACCTGACCGCGCTTGATGGTCTCGCCACGCTTCACCATCAGCTCACTCGCATGGGCATATGCGGTGACGTAGCCGTTGGAGTGACGAACGAGGACCAGATTGCCGTAACCCTTCAGCTCGTTGCCGGAATAGGCAACGACGCCATCTTCGGCAGCCTTGATCGGCGTGCCTTCCGGCACGGCGACGTTGATGCCGTCGTTGGACTTGCCATTGGTCTTGGCGCCGTAGCCTGTGACCACGCGGCCGCGCACCGGCCAACGGAACGTCGGCAAAGCGCCGGTTGCGTCAGCGGCTTTAGTCGGCGATTCCGGCGTGGTTTCTTCAGGCGTCGTCGTGGCACTTGCGAGACGGGCCTTCTGTGCGGGTTCGGCAGAAGCAACACGGGCCACGGCAGCGGACGTGACCGCACCAGCCGGAGCAGCCGTCACGGCTGCGACGGGCGCAGCGAGCGGCGCGGCTACAGGAGCTGCGTTGGCCGTACGCGCACCGGGTACCGTGATCTTGGAGCCGAGCTTCAATTGGGCAGTCGGCGCCAGACCATTGGCGCGCGCGAGTTCGGCGACCGACACGTTGTTCCGGCGCGAGATGCTCATCAGCGTATCGCCGCGATTGACGAAATGCATGGTCGATGCGCCGACGGCAGGTTTGCTCGCAGCAGCGGCAACGGCCGGAGTTGCCGCAGCGCCCTGGCGCGGAATGATCAGCGACTGGCCGGGCGACAGCGCGCGCGGACCCTTGTAGCCATTGGCCTGCAGGATCGCGGCCGACGAGACGTTGTAGCGCTTCGCCAGACCGTCGAGCGTGTCGCTGGTGCCGACGATGATCGAGGTGCCGCCATCACGGGCAAGGCCGTTGGTCGCTGCAACCGAGCGCGGCGCCGTGGAGCCGGTGGTTTCGATCGGCGCGCGTGCGGGCGGCGGCGTATACATACCGTTGCCGCCCCCGCTGACGGGAGCAGCCGACGCAACCGGACGAGCTGTCGGATAGGACTGCGGCGCCGAGATCGGCGGCGGCAAAGCCTGGGATTGATACTGCCGCTGCGGATTATAGGCCGGGCGCTGATACTGCGGCAGCTCCTGGCGCTCGACCGGCGCGCGCGGTGCTCGCTGCGGCACCGAGCCGGTGGTTTCGCCTTGCCAGCCAAAGCCACGGGACTGACCTGAGTCAAAATTTGGATTCTGAGATAGCCGTGTCTGCATGTCGGCGCTGCAGCCGGCAAAACCGATAGACATCAGCGCCAGCACCGCGACCTGCGGAGCGCGGCGCGAGTAAAGCAACTCGACAACGCTGGACATTGGTTACTCACTCATACGCAACAAACAACTGAATTGAGTAAACACCGTCTCCGTTACCAAGCCTTTAACCTTGCGACCAACACGTGACAGCCGTTCACGAACTTTTTTCAGAGTTCGCGCGCGATGCCCGGAAGTGCAGGCACGAAACGCACGTCCACGAGCTCCTTTCGCTCCAATCCATCCCCGGTTTTGCGGATCCGGACCAGGGTCTGGACGCCATTGTGAGGACCAACTGGCGCAACCAGAATACCGCCCTCCTCAAGTCGGTCGGTCAGCGCCGCGGGCACCTCCTCCACAGCGGCGGTCACGACGATCCGGTCAAACGATCCCAAATTGGCAGCCGGGTTGAGGCCATCGCCGAGCATGACCTCGATATTGTGGAGGCCGAGTGCCTCCAACCGGGTCCGGGCGGCGTCGGCCAGCGTGCGATAGCGCTCGATGCTGAGCACGTCGCGGACGAGCTTTGACAGGATCGCGGCCTGGTAGCCCGATCCCGTGCCGACCTCGAGCACACGGTGACCGGCATTCAATTGCAGCTGTTCGGTCATATAGGCCACCACGAAGGGCTGGCTGATGGTCTGACCGCAGGCAATGGCCAAGGCCGTATCCCGCCAGGCATGGGCGCGATCGTTCGGCTCGACGAAGCGATCACGCGGAATATCCTCCATTGCGCGCAGCACCAGCCGATCGCTGATCCCACGGCGCCGCAGACCAAGCTGAAACGTCATCTGTTCGGGCGGCTGTCCGACGGTAATCATGGAAATGCCTCACGCAGCACAGGTTAGAAACACTCTCGATCTAGCAAAGATAGATTGATGTATTTCTGCGATCGGAACCGGGATAGCCTAACGACAACTTTTATTGTTCCGCACGCGGAACCAGCAACATACCAGCCTGTTATGGGCGGGGCGCTGAAATCCTGATCTTGCTCTATCTGGTACCGAACACGCGACTGCGTCTTTGGGTCACGAAAATGGCAATGCGTCGAGATTGCGTTCAACCCGGGAATTTGCGATTTTGTTCAGAGGATTGGGGCAAGGAAACCGGCCATGACTGCAACGAACCCGCCGGGCGGCTCCGTCTTCCTGGTCGAAGACGAGGTCATGATCCGCATGATGGTCGCCGATATGCTCGAGGAACTCGGCTACAGCGTGGCCGCCGAAGCCGGTGATATCAACGAAGCGATCAAGCTGGCTGGGTCTGCCAAGTTCGACATTGCGATCCTCGACGTCAACGTCAACGGCAAGGTGATTTCGCCGGTCGCCGAGGTGATTGCATCGCGCAACCGCCCGTTCATCTTCGCGACTGGCTACGGCGCGCAAGGCCTGCCGGAAGAATTTCGTGACCGCCCGACGCTGCAGAAGCCCTTCCAGATGGAAACGCTGGCGCAGGTGCTGTCAACGACGCTCAAGGGCGTCGCGGTCTAGGCGAGCCCGCTCGCCTATCTCGAAATCTCAGCCAAGCGCCTTGGTCAGCGCTTCGGAGAATACATCGTCCGTACGATCGAGACGCAGCGGCGTCACCGAGACATAGCGCGCAGCAAGGGCTGCGAGATCGGTGCCCTCCGGCGGGGCTTCCGCGGCGACGATGCGCTCGAAACCGATCCAGAAATACGGATTGTTGCGGCCATCGCGCCGCTCATCGACGCGCAGAAAGCCCTGATTACGCTTGCCCTGCCGGGTGACAACGACACCTTTCACCTCGTCGGCCGCACAGGCCGGGAAGTTGACGTTGATGACGGTGTTCTTCGGCACGCTCGCCTTGATGACCTTGCGCAGCACGTCCGGCCCATATTTCAACGCGGTCTCCCATTGCGGGTTGTGACGCGTTTCCATCGAGAATTCCTGGCTCAACGCCACCGACGGAATGCCGAGAATGGTGCCCTCGAGCGCACCGGCGATGGTACCGGAATAGACCACGTCCTCGGCGACGTTGCGGCCCTTGTTGACGCCGGACAATACGAGATCGGGCTGTTTGTCTTTCAGAATATGACGCGCGCCCATGATGACACAGTCGGTCGGCGTGCCGCGCACGGCATAGTGCCGCGGGCCGACTTCGCGCAGCCGCAACGGATCGTTCAGCGACAATGAATGCGACACACCGGACTGATCGAGCTCGGGCGCCACCACCCAGACGTCATCGGACAATTCCTTGGCGATCTGCTCGATGATCTTCAGGCCGGGGGCGTGAATGCCGTCGTCATTGGTGCAGAGAATGCGCATTCGTGAGGTGCCTTTTCGATCGGGAGGGCCGCTGGCCGGCACCGGTTTTTGCCAGCATGTGCCCGCTTTTGCCACCCCCATTTTGGGCGCTGCTCGTGCGCTGCCGAGGGCTGTCTCGAAGGCGATTTTTCCCGCGAGCCGGAACATTTCGGCGTCGCCGCGATTTCTTATCTAGGTAGGTGAGTGCCAATTGCGTCTGAAGCATGCGCGCTCGACCCGGATGGCCTTGGTCGCAGCGCCCCACAGGGCGACGGAGATGGCGAAACAGCTCGAACGGGTGTTGATCATCGGATTGCCGGCGATCGCGGTTGTCGCCCTGACGGGGTGGCTGCTGCTTCCCAGATTGGCCGAGACCAAGCCCGATCTCGCCCTCAATACGGCGGTGATGGCAACTATGCCCGACGAGTTGAGTGAGGAGGACTTTGCGAAACCCACTCCTTCACAACTCGTCAGCGTCCCCGACGCCGCGGAGCTCAACCGTCTCAGCCTCTCCCGCCAATCATTTCGCCGCGGCGGTCTCGGCTCCAGGGCGCTGATGACTTTCACCGTCCGCAACGCCAACGACTATCCGGTCAAGGACCTCGAAATCGCCTGTGCCTTCCGCAGCCGGGATGGACGCTATGTGACGGAGCGTCGTCGCGTCATCGCGGAGACCGTCAGCACGAAAAGCCGCAAGGCGTTTCCGATGACGCATATGGGCTTTGTCAACATAAAAGCCGAAAAAGCCAAATGCGCGCTGGTCACAGCCAGCCGCGCCTGAGCGGCTGGCGCGCGACGACGCCTAGCCGGCCTGGACGACTTTAAGCCCGCCCATATAAGGCTGCAGCACATCCGGCACGGCAATCGAGCCATCTTCCTGCTGATAGCTTTCCATCACGGCGATCAGCGCGCGACCGACGGCGGTGCCCGAACCATTCAGAGTGTGCACGAAGCGCGGTTTGCCATCCGGCCCGCGCGAGCGCGCATCCATGCGACGCGCCTGGAAATCGCCGCAGACCGAACAGGACGAAATCTCGCGGTAAGCACCGCCGTCGCCCTGGCCCGGCATCCAGACCTCGATGTCGTAGGTCTTCTGCGCAGCAAAACCCATGTCGCCAGTACACAGCGTCATCACGCGGTAATGCAGGCCAAGCCGGCGCAGCACTTCCTCGGCGCAGGACAGCATGCGCTCATGCTCGTTCTTGCTTTCCTCAGGCGTGGTGATCGAAACCAATTCGACCTTGGTGAACTGGTGCTGGCGGATCATGCCACGCGTATCGCGGCCGGCAGCACCAGCCTCGGCGCGGAAGCACGGCGTCAGCGCCGTCATACGCAGCGGCAGCTCTTTTTCGTCAAGGATGGATTCACGAACGAGATTCGTCAGCGGGACTTCGGCGGTCGGGATCAGCCAGTAACCCTGCCCTTCACTACCGATCGCACCGGCGGCGAATTGATCATCGCGAAACTTCGGAAGCTGCGCAGTGCCAAACATCGCATCGTCGCGAACCAAGAGCGGTGGGTTCACTTCCGTGTAGCCATGCTCATTCGTATGCAGATCGAGCATGAACTGCCCGATGGCACGCTCCAGCCGTGCAAGGCCTTTCTTAAGCACGACGAAGCGTGCGCCCGAGAGTTTGGCCGCGGCCTCGAAATCCATGAAGCCCATGGCTTCGCCGATATCGTAATGAGCTTTCGGCGTGAACGCGTAGTTGCGCCTGGCGCCGAAGTGATGACGCTCAACATTGCCGTGTTCGTCGACACCCTCAGGCACTTCGTCGAGTGGCAGATTCGGGATTTCGGCAAGCGCGACGCTGAGCTTATCCTGGGCGTCCTTCACCGCGGCTTCCATCGCCGGCATCGTCGTCTTGAGTTCGGTGACCTCAGCCATCAGCGCATTGGCGCGCACCTCGTCCTTGGTCTTCTTGGCTTCACCGATTTCCTTCGAGGCCGCATTGCGCCGGGCTTGCGCCTGCTCGGACGCAAGGATCGCGGTCCGGCGCGCTTCATCGATCCCCAACAGCGATGCCGACAGTGGCGCCAGCCCCCGCCGCTTCAGCGCAGCGTCGAAAGCTTCGGGATTGTCGCGGATCGATTTAATGTCGTGCATGACGGGATTCCTGAGCGAAAGCGGCTCTGAGTACCCCGAATAGCTGACATTTGGAACATGAAATGGCGCGATCGCCCCGTTAGTGCGCTCGCAGCAGAAACGCAAGTATTCCAATGCAGGCGACGGCGACACTCACTGCGGTAACGACGATGCCACCCAAGCGCACTGTAAGACGAAGCGTCTGAGCCTCCATGGCTGCCTGCAAATCGTTGCGCGTCGCCAACAATCGCGCGTCCAGATCGGACTTAACAGCGAAGAGATCGGATTTCGTGACAAGCTCGGTCATGATGAAATCCCGTGCCGCTTCGGCATGAGCCTCGGCCTGATTGTTCGCTACCCCGGCTTCGCGGAGCCGCTTGGAATAGCCGAGTGTATCAAATGCAAAGGCCACAATCACCTCCGTAGCAGCGCCAGCTGCACAACTTAAGGTAGATTGCCACAATTGCAATTACAAGAACACGTAGGCGCCTACTCCGCCGGCGTCACGTCCGTGCCGGTCCCCGCCGCAGCCTTGGCAGCAGCGGCCTTGGCGGCATTCTTCTCGACCATGCTGACCGCGATAATCGAACCTTCGTAGAGGATCAGCAGCGGGATTGCGAGGGAGGCCTGGCTGATCACATCGGGCGGCGTCAGCACGGCCGCGATAACGAAAGCGATGACGATGAAGTAGCGGCGCTTTTCGCGCAGCTGCTTCGACGTGAGGATGCCGATGCGGCCAAGCAGTGTCAGGATGACGGGGAGCTGGAAGGCGATGCCGAAGGCGAAGATCAACGACATCATCAGCGAGAGATATTCGCCGACCTTGGGCAGCAGCGCGATCTGCGCGGTATCGGAGCTTCCGGTCTGCTGCATGCCCAGCGAAAACCGGATTAGCATCGGCAGCACCAGGAAATAGACCAGCAGCGAGCCCAACGCGAAGAAGAACGGCGTCGCGATCAGATACGGCAGGAACGCGCCCTTCTCGTGCTTGTAGAGGCCGGGCGCCACGAACATGTAGATCTGCGCGGCGATCACGGGGAAGGAGATGAACCCAGCGCCGAACATCGCGAGCTTCAGCTGGGTCAGGAAGTATTCCAGCAGCGCCGTGTAGATGAATTTCGAGTTCTCGGGGCCGGCGACCCAGACGAACGGCCAGACCAGCACGTTGTAGATCTGCTTGGCGAAGAAGAAGCAGAAGATGAAGGCCACGGCAAATGCGAGCAGCGCCTTGATCAGCCGCGACCGCAGCTCGATCAGGTGGTCCATCAAGGGAGCCTTGGAGGCTTCGATATCTTCGGCACTCATGACGCTTTGGCGTCCTTCAGAACGTCGGGATTGGCCGCGTCGGGGGCTGCCGCGCCATCATTAGCAGGAGCGTGGGTTTCGACCGGCGACGGCTGCACTTCCCGGGTAATGGCCAGCGGCTCGTTTACCGCAGCAGTTTCCTGCGCATGCGTCTCGGCCTCAACGAAGGTCTCGGGTGTAGGCGGCTCGGGCGTGGTGGGCACGGCCGGAGGCGTGTCGAGATTGTCAGCCTTGTCGATGGCCATGGCATCGCTGACGTCCTTGGTCAGCGAGGTCATGATGTTGTTGGTGGTGAAGCCGGAGGCGACATCCTTCACGTCGTCGAAGGCCTGTTTGACGTCGGCCATTTCGGCTTCGCGCATCGCCTCGTTGAACTGGCCCTGGAATTCCGAGGCCATCTTGCGGGCCTTGCCCATCCACTGCCCGACCATGCGCAGCACGCCGGGCAGTTCTTTCGGGCCGATGGCAATCAGCGCGACGACCGCGATGACGACCAGTTCACTCCACCCGATATCGAACATGAAAAAATCCGCTCACGCGGGGCTGGATGTGCCCGCGTCTCCTTCAATGGCCGCCGCGATCCCCAAGGACAATCCCTTCGGAACCTCAGACAACCTTGCTGCCGACGTCCGTACGGTTGGCGGTCGGCGCCGGCGGGGTCTGGTCGATGGTGCGGACCGGCTCGGTCGGCTTGTCTGCCGGCTTTTCGTCGTCCGCCATGCCCTTCTTGAAGGCCTTGATACCCTGCGCAACGTCGCCCATCAGGTCGGAAATCTTGCCGCGCCCGAACAACAGCAGGACCACTCCGATCACGACGATCCAGTGCCAAATGCTGAGTGAACCCATCCTGCTAACCCTCCAAACACGCGGCCAGTCGCCCGGCCTGATCTGACCGGAACGTAGGCTGCGGGGGTGTCAAAAACAAGGACTTAACCCTCGTGGAATCGCGGATGTCGCGGCGCAATGCCGCGAGCGTTAATGCCGCGATCAGTGCTTGCGGTCGTCGTCCCGGTCGGTTGCGTCCGGCTCAGCGTCATCCGGCTCATCTTCGTCCTGATCGTCCTCGTCGAGCTCGTCGTCTTCCGCGTCGTCGGAATCGTCTTCATCGTCGTCGAGTTCGGCCGTTTCGGGCTCAGCGGTCTCGTCTTCATCCGACTCGGGCTCTCCGACTTCAGCCGCTTCGGCCTCGCCTTGCTCGGGCTCGATCACGTCGAGATCGCGCGCTTCAAGTTCCGCGACCTCGGCCGCTTCGCTCTCTGGCTCCACAACATCTGCCGTTTCAGTGAATTCGGCCTTGGCCTCGGCAAATTCCTGGGCCTCACCAGCGTATCCGACAGTCCCGGCTCCGGGCTCCTTGAGCTGCAGTTCGGGGAATTCCGGATCGGGTGCCGACAGCGCCAGTTCCAGTTCGCCGCCCTCCAGCGGATCCTCGTCCTCGCGGAGCGTCGGATCGTCAGACGGATTGGGCACGCTGAAGCCGGACGGCAGCCGCGAATCCAAGAGGCCAGTGCCCTTGAGTTCCTCAAGACCCGGCAGATCGCCGAGTGCCTCCAGGCTGAACTGCGACAGGAAGCTCTCGGTGGTACCGAAGGTCAGCGGACGGCCCGGCGTCTTGCGACGGCCGCGCGGCTTGATCCAGCCGGTTTCCAACAGCACGTCGAGCGTGCCCTTGGAGGTGATGACGCCGCGAATATCTTCGATTTCGGCGCGGGTCACCGGCTGGTGATAGGCAACGATGGCGAGCACTTCGATCGCCGCACGCGACAGCTTGCGGGTTTCGGTGGTCTCGCGGGTCATCAGCCAGGACAGGTCACCGGCGGTGCGGAACGTCCATTTGTTGGCGACACGGACCAGATTGACGCCGCGCATGGCGTAATCGGCCTGCAACTGCGCCAGTGCCGCCTTGATATCGACGCCATCCGGCATGCGCTTGGCCAGCGCGGATTGGTCGAGCGGCTCGGTGGATGCGAACAACAGCGCTTCGAGCAGGCGCAATTCTTCTGGGCGCGCCTCCGACTGGACCTCGGATTGTCCCTCGGACTGCACGATCTGATCCTCGACATCGTCGATGCGTTTCTCGGCGAGGCTTGCCATGTCTGGATCTCCTTCTTCCACTTACTCGGCCGGAACTTCCGGCTCCACCTGCACAGGCTGGGCGATGTGCTTGCGGAAATACAAAGGCGCGAATGCTTCTTTCTGGCTGAGGTCGAGCGTGCCCTCACGCACCAGTTCAAGCGCAGCTGCAAAACTCGAGGCCATCACCGTCGCGCGCTGCGCGGGGTCGGCGACATAGGCCAGCAGATATTCGTCGAGGCGGCTCCAGTCCTCTGCCATGCCGACCAACCGTTCCAGCGAGGCGCGCGCTTCGCTCAGCGACCAGACGGTGCGCTTGGCGAGATGGACGCGCGTCAGCACGCGAGCCTGGCGCTGGGTCGCATAGGCCGACAGCAGGTCGTAAAGCGTCGCCGTAAAGCGCGGATGCTTCACCTCGGCGATCGACTCGGGAACGCCGCGCGGAAAGATGTCGCGGTTGAGCTGCGGCCTGGTCATCAGCCTGTTCGAGGCTTCGCGGATGGCTTCGAGGCGGCGCAGCCGGTTGGCCAGCGCGGTCGCCATATCCTCGGCGCTCGGGCCTTCGCCCGGCACCGTCGTATCCGGCAGCAGCAGGCGCGACTTCAGGAATGCCAGCCACGCCGCCATCACCAGATAGTCGGCAGCGAGTTCCAGACGGATCTTCCGCGCGGCTTCGATGAACAGCAGGTACTGGTCGGCCAGCGCGAGGATCGAAATCTTGTGCAGGTCGACCTTCTGCTGACGTGCGAGCGCGAGCAGCAGGTCGAGCGGGCCTTCGTAACCTTCGACGTCGACGACCAGCGCCGGCTCGTCGTCGGGAACGACCTCGGCCGGCAGTCCGGTTTCAAACGACAAAATCTCAGCGCTCATGCACTTGCTCCTGCTCGAGCGATCAAGGCGTCCAGCTCCGCGCGGCCGGCGGTACGGTCGAACGGCTGCGGCTGACGGCGAGCAGCAAGAGCCGCCTTGGCGCGCTCAAGCGCCTTCCCAGCCAGAACCGGGGTCTCGCTGACGACGTCGCGCATCTCGTCCAGCTTGCCGTTGCAATGCAGGACCATGTCGCACCCGGCGCTGACGATCGCCCGCGTGCGTTCCGCGATCGATCCCGCCAGAGCATTCATGGACACGTCATCACTCATCAACAAACCTTGGAACCCGATACTGCCGCGAATCACCTGCTCGATGATTGTCGCAGAAGTCGTGGCCGGTTGGGTGGCGTCCAGAGCGCTAAACACAACATGTGCAGTCATCGCCATCGGCAGGTCGGCGAGCGGACGAAACGCTTCGAAATCAGAGGCTTCGAGCTCACTCTTCGCGTTATCCACGATCGGCAATTTGAAATGGGTGTCGGCCGTAGCCCGACCATGGCCGGGAATGTGTTTGAGGACCGGTAGAATGCCACCTTGCGAGAGACCGTCGGTCACGGCGCGGGCAATAATCGCGACCTTGCCGGGCTGGGTGCCATAGGCGCGATTGCCGATCACGGCATCAGCGCCTTCCACCGGGACGTCTGCCAGCGGCAGGCAGTCCACGGTGATACCGAGGTCCACAAGGTCACTCGCGATGAGCCGTGAGCTCAGCCAGGCGGCCCTGAGGCCTGCTTCCGGGTCCGCGTCATAGAGCGTGCCGAACACAGCACCGGGCGGATAGACCGGCCAGTGCGGCGGTCCCAGACGCTGCACACGCCCGCCTTCTTGGTCGATCAGGACCGGCGCATCGAGATCACCGGTCGCGCCGCGTAAATCTTCAACAAGTCGAGCGACTTGGGCGGGATTATCAATATTACGCTTGAAGAGAATGAAGCCCCACGGCCGTTCTGCGCGCAAAAATGCGCGCTCTTCAGCGGTCAGCTCCAGCCGAGATACACCGGTGATGAATGCGCGTGTGCTCATGGGGCCGATTAGCCCCCATCAACGCCCAGGGTCAAGGAAACGGCCGTTAATTCCTTTGGACGACGCACTGTCCGCCGGCAGATTTCAGGTTCCCGCAGACCTGCGAGGCTTCTTCCTGCGAGCCGAACGGTCCGACCATGGCCCGATAATAGGTCCCCTTGTCGCCAAGGTCGGCCTTCTTGATCAACGGCGCACGCGATCCCAGCACCGAGGGGAACTTGGTCTGCAGGGCGCGGAACGACGCCTGCGCATCACCCTCCGACCGCTGGGACGATACCTGGACCACATAGCCGCCGCCGGAGGCGACCGGGGCCGCCTGCTGGGTCGGGTTGGTCGAGGCCATACGTGAGGGCGCCGGTGGAGCGGCTGCAGCCGGAGGCGCAGCCTGCGGCGACAGTGACATCGGGGCATTGGCTGATGCGTTGGCATTGGTCGCGCGCGGTGCCGCAGCGGGCGCGGCTGCAGGAACCGCTGCCGGAGCGGCGATGCGGGCTGGCGCCTGACGCGCGGCCGGTGTGGCTCCCGCGTCGGACTGGTCACCCTTGACGGCAAAAGTACGGATCTTGCGAGGCTCATCGCCCTGCATCGCGCCATTGCCCACCATCGGCTTGTTGGATGGCGAGACGCTGGCTGTCGATGGCGGGTTGGCGTTCTGGTTCAGCGGCGGGAATACCACGCGCGGACCAGCCTTGGTGGCATCCTGCACGTTGACGGGCTGCTCTTCGCGCGACACCAACCGCTCGGGGGCTGCGCCGCCGAGACGATCTTGAATCGGCTTGCCGTCGGCCGCGGCTGTCGCCGACGGCGGGACGATCTTGTTCGGACCGGGCTCGGCCTTGATCACCGGCGGTTCGCCGGTGCGCGCCGATCCCATAAATGTACGATAGGCGAAGGCAGCACCGGTACCCACTACGGCCAGCGCCAGCACGATGGCGACGGTCGCCATGCCACCGCGGCGCTTCGGCGCCTCTTCCTGCTCGGCATAACCGTCCTGATAGGCGTAGGGATCATCCTGATACTGATCGTCCTGCGGATGCTGGGCCTGTGCGCCATCGGCGTGGCCATACAGCGCATCGTCATAACGATTGGGATCATGCGGCGCGTGAGCCTGGTCGTACTGGCCCTGATAGTCCTGCGCCTGATGATCCGTATGCGCGGCAAATGCCGGCGCCTGATGATAATCGGCCTCCGGCTGCAGATGCTGCGGCTCCTGATGCTGAGCGCCGTAACGCTGCACCGGATGAAGATTCTCGAACTCCTGCTGCTGCGGCTCGTGGGCTGCTGCACGCTGCATCCATGGCGGCGGGCCGGGCTGCGCGGGTTCTTCCTCATATTCCGGCTCGTCCTGATAGGCCGGTTCAGCCTGGCGCGGCGCGGGCGCAGGGCGGCTGTTGCTCGCGAACGGGTCGGTCTGCCCGATCAGCCGCGCGAGTTCGGCGAGCGGATCGCCCTCGCCCTTCGTCCGCGATTGAGCGTCGCGGCCGTAATCGTCATCCGCTGGGAAAGGTCGGTTCTGGTATCGATTAGCCATTGTGATGTCGCATCCCCTTCGGGAAAGCCGCCAACCCGCTTTTCAAACGAAACAGCTGCTATCAAGAACCACCCACAGATCCCCATGTGAGCGGCCGTCCCCTGTCTACCGCATCTCGTCCGGTGCGGTGACGCCGAGAACGGCGAGGCCCGAAGCCAGGACTGAGACGACGCTCTGGACGAGTGCCAATCGCGCTTTGGTAAGTTCTGCATCATTAGTGATAATGAAGCGTAAATGAGGCATATCCCGTCCGCGCGTCCAGAGCGCATGAAATTCGCTGGCGAGATCATACAGATAGAAAGCTATGCGGTGCGGCTCATGCGCCGTGGCCGCAGATTCTATCATCCGTGGGTACAATGCTAACTGCCGCATCAGGCCCAGTTCGGCAACATCGTCGAGCCGCTCCATTACCGCGTCTTTCAGATAGGCAATGCGGGCCTCGGTTTCCAGAGGCAGGTCGGCCAGCATCTCCCGCGCATTGCGGAAGATCGAATGGCCACGGGCATGGCCATACTGCACGTAGAAAACCGGATTGTCCTTGGACTGCTCGATCACCTTGGCGAGGTCGAAATCCAGCACCGCGTCGTTCTTCCGGAACAGCATCATGAAGCGCACGGCGTCGGAGCCGACCTCGTCGACCACTTCGCGCAGGGTAACGAAATCGCCGGAGCGCTTCGACATCTTCACCGGCTCGCCATTGCGCAACAGCTTCACAAGCTGCACGATCTTGACGTCGAGTTCAGCCTTCCCTGCCGTTACCGCCTTGATCGCCGCCTGCACACGCTTGATATAGCCGCCGTGATCGGCGCCCCAGACGTCGACCATGTTGAGGAAGCCACGGTCGAACTTGGTCTTGTGATAGGCGATATCGGACGCAAAATACGTGTAACCGCCATCCGACTTCAGCAGCGGACGATCGACATCGTCGCCATAGGCGGTGGCGCGGAACAGGGTCTGCTCGCGGTCTTCGTAATCGTCGATCGGCTTGCCCTTTGGCGGTGGCAGCCGGCCGATATAGACGTCACCCTTGCCGCGCAGGAATTCGATCGTTGCGCCGACCATGTCGGTACCGCCATCGATCAGCGAACGTTCCGAGAAGAACACTTCATGCGTGATGTTGAGCGCGGCGAGATCGCCGCGGATCATCTCCATCATCATGGAAATGGCCCTGGGCCGCACGATCGGCAGCCACTTGTCTTCGGTCATCTGGTTGAGCGCGCCGGCGTGTTCGGCGGCCAGCGCCTGCCCGACCGGAACCAGATAGTCCCCTGGATAAAGCCCTTCCGGGATTTCGCCGATGGTCTCGCCGAGTGCCTCGCGGTAGCGGAGGAACGCCGAGCGCGCGAGCACGTCGACCTGTGCGCCGGCGTCGTTGATGTAGTATTCGCGGGTGACGTCATAACCGGCGCAATCGAGCAGGCTCGCCAGTGCATCGCCAAACACGGCGCCGCGGCAATGGCCAACATGCATCGGTCCCGTCGGATTGGCCGACACGTATTCGACATTGACCTTCTCACCGGCTCCGACCGCGCTCCGGCCATACGAGGCACCGTCGCGCAGCACCGCGCGCAATGCGTCGGCCCAGGCGGACGACTTCAGCGTGAGATTGATGAAGCCGGGTCCGGCGACATCCACCGACGTGACCAGATCGTCTTCGCGCAGCTTCGCAGCGATAGCGTCAGCCAGATCGCGCGGCTTGGCTCTCGCCTCTTTCGCCAGCACCATTGCGGCATTGCTCGCCATGTCGCCATGCGACGCGTCCTTGGTCGGCTCTACCACGACGCGCGACAGATCGATGCCAGCCGGCAGCACGCCTGCACCGACGAGGGCGTTACAAATCGCATGAACGCGCGCGAGCACGTTGGCAAACAGATGCGGGGACGGAGCGGTGGTGGCCATGGCGGTACGGGAACCAGAACTTGCGCCGGATCATTCCGGCTGGATTTGTATCAGGAGGATGGATAGCGGTTTGGTTTGCGTTCCGCTGCATTTTGTTTGAATCCAAGCAAATGCAAGGCAACGGAAATTACAAATATTTAAGCCCTGAAAGGCACTTAGACGTGTCGCCTAACGCAATTCGGGGGTCGAGTCAAAGAGCCGGATATGTTCGGTGATGGCAAAACGGTCGGTCATCCCGGCAATGAAATTGCCGATCCGGCGCGCCTGTTCGCCCTCCGATTCCGGCTCGGCGCCTTGAGGGGGCAGCCATTCAGGCGGCAGATCCTCGGGCGCGCGCTGATAGCGTGCGAACAGGTCGGTAACCAGACATTCCGCCTCGACCATCACCCGCATGACACGCTCATGGCGATACATGTGCTGCCAGAGGAAGGCCTTGATCCCAGCCTCGGCTTCTGCCGCGTCGGCACGAAACGCGACGAGCTTGCGCCCGCCGCGGCGAATGTCCTCCGCGGATTTCGGCAACAAAGCGGCTAGTCGTTGTTCCGTCTCGCCGACGACCGCACCGATCAGATAGGAAATCAGCTCGCGCACCAGTTCGGCGCCGCGGCGGCTCTCGTCGAGACCGGGATAGCGTCCATCGATCTCTGCGATCATGCCTTGCGTCAGCGGCATCGCCTTGAGGTCATCGACGGTGAACAGCCCTGCGCGCAGTCCGTCATCGATGTCATGAGCGTTGTAAGCGATATCATCGGCAATCGCCGCGACCTGAGCTTCAAGCGAAGCGAAGCTGGACAGCTCCAGATCAAAGGTGCGGTCATATTCGGTGATCCCGAACGGCACGCCATGGGTGGCATAACGTCCCACGGGGGCGCCTAACGCGTTCGTCAGCGGCCCGTTGTGCTTGACGATGCCTTCGAGGGTTTCCCAAGTCAGGTTGAGGCCATCGAATTCCGGATAGCGATGCTCAAGTGACGTGACGAGGCGCAAGGTCTGTGCGTTGTGATCGAAGCCGCCATGGGCCTCGAGACAGGCATCCAGCGCCCGCTCGCCGGCATGGCCGAACGGCGGATGGCCGATGTCATGGGCCAGCGCCAGGGTCTCGGTCAGGTCTTCGTCGAGCCCCAGTTGCCGGGCTACGGCGCGGGCGATCTGCGCCACTTCCAAAGTGTGGGTGAGACGGGTGCGATAATGATCGCCCTCGTGGAACACAAAGACCTGGGTCTTGTGCTTGAGGCGCCGAAACGCGGTCGAATGGATGACCCGGTCGCAATCTCGGCGAAACGCGCTGCGGGTCCGGCTCGGAGCCTCGGAAAACAGCCGTCCGCGGCTGCGATCGGGGTCGCAGGCATAGGGTGCGCGGGGAGCAGCCATTCCGACCGACACGGCGTGTTTATCCTTGATCCAATTGATTCCTGAGCCTGCCGCACTTAACTATGGGGAGCGGCAGATTCAAATGGTTCGAATCCTGCCCGGAGAGCCAGATATGACCGACACTGCAGTCACCGAGGCCCCCCTCACCGTCAGCGCGCGTGCTGCGCGCCGGATCGGCGAGATCCTCAAGACCGAAGGCAACGGCGCCATGCTCCGCGTGTCGGTTGAAGGCGGCGGCTGCTCCGGCTTCCAGTACAAGTTCGACGTCGAGCGCGCCAAGGCGGACGACGACATCCTGATCGAACGTGACAGCGCCGTGGTGCTGGTCGACCCCTCCTCAGCACCGTTCCTGGCCGGCTCCGAACTCGACTTCGTCGATGACCTGATCGGCGCCTCGTTCCGCGTCGTCAATCCGAACGCGACGGCGTCCTGCGGCTGCGGGACCAGCTTCTCGATCTGACCTCTATTCTGCTCATTTAGATCGGTCTATTTCACGGCGAACAGCGCCCGCGCATTGCCGTGCGCGATCTGTTTAGCGACCGCCGGCGGCAGTTGCGCCAGCCATGCGCGATAGCCATCCATGATATCGCCATAGCTCGCCCAGCGTTCCGGCACCCAGGTGTCGGAGCCCAGCAGGAAGCGATCGGGGTAGCGCTCGAACAGCACGCGCCATTGCGGCGTCAGTTTGCCTGATCCGTCCACGATGCCGCTGCGGTAAGACAATTCACCCCACAGTTTCGGGTATTTTATCAGCATCGCTGCGACACGGTCCGGCGCGAGGCTAAAGCCGGTATGTGCCCAGATGATCTGCGCACGCGGATTGTGCCGCATCAGGATCTCGACCGCTTCGTCGTCGGCATGGGCGTGCAGATAGAGATTGTTGGCCACGGCAAAATCAACGGTCTTCTTGACCATCTCGGTATCGGCCGCCTTGCCTGTCAGATGAAATTCGCCGACGCCACGATAGTAGCCGCGCTTGAACTCCTCCTGCACGAGATCGAAGATCACGGGATCGTTGAACCAGCTGCCGATATCGGCGCGCACGCGATACGGCCGGATGAACGGCACGACCTGCAGCTCACCCGCCTTGCCCTTCGCCTTGTCGTCCATCAGCACATGCGTGCCAGTGTTCGGACGGCTGGTGGCGAGAATGCCGGTGACGCGGTTCTTCCTGAAAACCTCCAACACTTCGTCGGGCTGATAATACGGCTTCGGCTCCCAGTTGTAATGCAAATGGGCATCGAAGATTTCGATCCGATCGTCGGCACGAACCGGCGCGACAACGAGTGCAGCCAGCAAAGCGGCCGCAGTGAGTGTTCTCACCGGCATTGAAGACATCCCTATTCCGCAGCCACGACGCGCGGACGATCGTCGTGGTCTTCTTCCTCGAGCTGCGGCTGCAGCTTGCGCTTCAGCTTGCGGTCGATGCGGTCGAGATAGATGTAGATGACCGGCGTGATGAACAGCGTCAGCAATTGCGAGACACACAGACCGCCGACCACGGCAACACCAAGCGGCTGACGCAGTTCGGCGCCGGCACCGGCGCCGAGCGCGATCGGCAGCGTGCCGAAGATGGCCGCAAAAGTCGTCATCATGATCGGGCGGAAACGCAGCAGCGCGGCTTCGCGGATCGCGTGTTCGGCCGACAGGCCGACGCGACGACGCTCGAGTGCGAAGTCGACCATCATGATCGCGTTCTTCTTGACGATGCCGACCAGCATCACAATGCCGATCATGGCAATGACCGACATTTCCATCTTGAACAGCATCAGCGTCAGGATCGCGCCGATACCCGCCGATGGCAGGCCGGAGATGATTGTGATCGGGTGGATGAAGCTCTCGTAGAGGATACCGAGGATCACGAAGGCCGCGAACACGGCGGCGAGGATCAGTACGCCCTGCCCGCGCAACGAATCCTGGAACACCTGCGCCGTGCCAGAGAAGCCGGTAGCGATGGTCACCGGCAGTTTGGAATCCGCCTCGATTTGCGTGATCTGGTCTACCGCATAACCCAGCGAATAGCCGGGCACGAGGTTGAACGAGATCGTCACCGCCGGCTGCTGACCCTGATGGTTGATCTGCAGCGGCCCAACCGTCGGTACCAGACGCGCGACCGCACTCAGCGGAATGGTCTGGTTGTTCGATGTCTTCATATAGAGCTTGGAGAGATCGCTCGGATCGATCCGGAACTGCGGCTGTGCTTCCAGAATGATCTGATAGTCGTTGGTCGGCATATAGATGGTGCCGACCTGACGCGAGCCGAACGCATTATAGAGCTGGTTACGAACCTGATCGACGGTGACGCCGTAGACCGCCGCCTTTTCGCGGTCGATATCGACCGTCATCTGCGGGTTCTTGATGTAGAGGTCGGTGGTCACATCGAGCAGGCCCGGCACCTTGGCGATGCGGTCGCGCATCTCCGGCGATACGCGATACAGCGTGTCGGTGTCGCTGCCCTGAAGCACGTATTGATACTGGCTCTTCGACGGTCGGCCGCCGATGTTCAGATTCTGGATGCTCTGGAAGAAGGCCTGCAAGCCAGGAACGGCCAACGACTTCTGGCGCAGCCGCGTCATCACCACCTGTGCGGGATCACGATCCTGGCGCGGTTTCAGCGCAACGAACAGACGACCGTAATTCGCCGTCGCATTCGGACCGCCGGAGCCCACGGTGCTGTTGATGTATTCGACGGCAGGATCGGATTTCAGCAGATCAGCGAGCGCTTGCTGCCGCGCACTCATCGCTTCGAAGGACGTATCGGTTGCGGCTTCAGTCGTACCGGTCAGGAACCCGGTATCCTCCTGCGGGAAGAAGCCCTTCGGTACGATGTTGTAGAGATAAACGGTGCCGCCGAGGGTCGCGAGCGTCACCACCAACATGATGCCCTTGTGTGCCAGTACGCGATCGAGCGCCCATTCGTAACCACGCAGCCAAGCCGCAAATATGCGCTCGAAACCGCGCAGGATGAAATTTTCCTTGTGCTCGGGATTGTGCGCCTTGAGCACGCGCGCGCAGAGCATGGGCGTCAGCGTCAGCGACACGAAGCCGGAGACGATGATCGCCACCGCGATCGTCACCGCGAATTCACGGAACACGCGGCCGACAATTCCGCCCATCAGCAGCACGGGAATGAACACCGCGATCAGCGAGAAGGTGATCGAGACGATAGTGAAACCGATTTCGCGCGCGCCCTTCAGTGCCGCGTCGAACGGCTTCATGCCGAGCTCGATGTGTCGGACGATATTCTCCAGCATGACGATGGCGTCGTCGACAACGAAGCCGACGGACAGTGTCAACGCCAGCAGCGTCATGTTGTTGATGGAGTAGTCCAGCATGTACATCGCGGCGCATGTGCCGAAGATCGAGATCGGCACCGCCAGTGCGGGGATCAAGGTCGCGGAGGCTGAGCGCAGGAACAGGAAGATCACGAAGATCACCAGCACGACGGCGATCAGCAATGTCTCCTCGACGTCGGCGACGGCTTCGCGGACCGAGATCGAGCGGTCCATCATCATATTGACTTCGACCGATGGCGGCAATTGCGCGCGCAGCGACGGCAACTTGGCGCGGACGCCGTCGACCACAGCGACCGTGTTGGCGTCGGGTTGCTTCTGGATCGCCAGCACGATGGCGCGCTCACCATTCAACCATGTCGCGACCTTGTCGTTTTCGACGGCGTCATAGATCTTGGCGACTTCGTTCAGCTTGACCGGCGAGCCATTGCGCCAGGCGACAACGACCTGGCCATAGTCGGCGGCCTTGGACATCTGTCCGGATGCCTGCAACGAGATGTCCTGCTTCGGTCCGTTCAGAGTTCCGACCGGCGTCGAAGAGTTCGCGCGTGACACCGCCGTGCGGATATCTTCAAGCGACAATCCACGAGCCGCCGCAGCTTCGGGATCGGCCTGGACGCGAATGGCGAATTTCTGCGTACCATAGATCAGCACCTGCGCCACGCCGGGGATCTGCGACAGCGCCTGTCCGATGGTGATATCGCCGAATTCATTGACGGCCGAGAGCGGCAGCGTCGATGAACTCAGCGCAATGAACAGCACCGGAAAGTCGCCGGGATTCACCTTGCGGAAGCTCGGCGGGATCGTCATTTCGATCGGCAACCGGCGCTGTGCGATCGTCAGCGCGGTCTGCACGTCCAGCGCCGCCGCATCGATATTGCGGTTAAGATCGAACTGAATGATGATCTGGGTCGTTCCCTGCGACGAGCTCGACGACATCGAAGAGATACCAGCGATGGTCGAGAGCTGACGCTCAATGATGCCAGCGACCGAGGCCGCCATCGTGTCGGCGCTGGCGCCTGGCAGGGTCGCCGTCACCGCGATGGTCGGAAAGTCCACTTTCGGAAGCGCCGACACCGGCAGCAACCGGAAACCGAAAATGCCAAACGCGATAATCGTCGCCGTGATGAGCGTGGTCATCACAGGGCGACGGATGCAGAGCTCCGAGAGGGTCATGTTTTATGCCCCGGCCTTGCGAGCCCGGGCTTCGACCCGTGTGCCTTGTGTCAGCAAGAGCTGGCCGTCGACGACGACGTCCTCATCCCCTTTTAAACCCGACGAGATCACCGAAATCCCCTGGAAGGTCCGATCGACTTCGACAGGCTGAACACGGGCGACGCCGTCCTTCACCATGAAGACGAAGTTCCCGGTCTGGCTGCGCTGCACGGCCACGGTGGGCACAACAACGCCGTCCTCGGTGCGCACGATCAATTTGGTCTGTACCAGAATGCCCGGCCACAGGGTTTCGTTCGGATTGCTCATGATGCCGCGCACAGTGACCATGCCGGTGGTGGAATCCACAGTGTTTTCCACCATCGCCACCTTGCCGGTTTCAGAACGGCCGCTGTTCGGGATGGTCGCAATGACCGAGGTCGATCCCGCCGCCATCGCTTCGCGCAGATCGCCAAGCACGCGCTGCGGAATGGCGAAGGAGACATAGACCGGAGCCATCTGATTGATGGTGGCGAGCGGCGCCGTATCAGCCGGGCGCACGAAATTGCCGACCTTCACATTGGCTGCACTGATCCGGCCGGAGAACGGCGCGCGAATGATGGTGTAGCTCTTCTGGACCTTGAGATTATCGAGCGCCGACTGATCGGCCCGGATGGTTCCGGCCAGGATGTCGGATTGGGTCTTGGCATTATCGACGCTCACTTGGGTGGTAGCGCCCTTCCCGATCAGATCGGTAAAGCGCCGCACGTCGCGTTCCGCACCGGCCAGTTGGGCCTGATCGCGGGCCAGCGTGCCTTCGGCCTGCTCGATCTGGGCATCAATCTGCCGCGAATCGAGGGTGAACAGCAGATCGCCTTCCTTGACCTTGGCGCCGTCTTCAAAATGCACCGAGGTGATGGTGGTTTCCACCCGCGACTTGAGCGCGACACTCGAAATCGGCGTTACTGTACCGATCGAATCGACATCGACCGGAACCGGTTTGCGTTCCGCCTTGGCAATCTCGACCGCAACGATCCGCGCGCGCTGCGGGGCCTGTGCATTGGTGTTGCCACCGGTCCACGAGGAGCGCGTCGTGTAGGCCGCAACCGCGGCAGCGCCGACGAGAACGAGTAGAGCGATCGATGTGCGTTTCTTCATATGGTCCATGTCACCTGGTACAGAAGATCGGGTCGCCCCCGTTTCCCGCCCATGGCAGCTTTAAAGACAGCGTCTGTGCGCTTTAGGCTTAAAGCTTATCATGTTGGCAGGGATGATGGTATGCCACGTTGACGTATTTTTGCCATTGTTGTTACCGGAATCCCATCAGATGAGAATTGCCACCTGGAATGTGAATTCTGTCCGCCAGCGACTGGACCATCTGGTGACGTGGCTGCGCGACTGCTCACCGGACATCGTCTGCCTGCAGGAGATCAAATGCCTCGATGAGGCGTTTCCGCGCGAGCCCATCGAGGCGCTCGGCTACAATGTCGTCACCCACGGCCAGAAGACCTTCAACGGTGTTGCCCTGCTCTCGAAATATCCGCTGGAGGAAGCCACGCCCCGGCTGGCGGGCGACGACGAGGATCTCCATGCGCGCTTCATCGAAGGCGTAGTGTCGCTGAAATCCGGGGTGGTCCGGGTTGCCTGCCTGTATCTGCCCAACGGCAATCCGGTCGACACCGAGAAGTATCCCTACAAGCTGAAATGGATGTCGCGGCTGCAGGAATTCACCAAGCTGCGGCTGAAGACCGAGGAGCCGTTGATTCTCGCCGGCGACTTCAACGTCATCCCGGCGGCGGCCGACGCCTATAATCCGGCGGCCTGGATCAATGACGCGCTGTTCAAGCCGGAAACCCGCGCGAGCTTCCAAACCCTGCTCGGATTGGGGATGACCGACGCCCTGCGCGCCGTCACCGA
The DNA here is from genome assembly GCF_021044645.1 of Tardiphaga sp. 37S4. Classification (NCBI taxonomy): domain Bacteria; kingdom Pseudomonadati; phylum Pseudomonadota; class Alphaproteobacteria; order Hyphomicrobiales; family Nitrobacteraceae; genus Tardiphaga; species Tardiphaga sp. 37S4. The sequence continues at coordinate 2,598,147 of NZ_CP088008.1, forward strand.
CGAACCCGGCCAGTACACGTTCTGGGATTATCAGGCCGGCGCCTGGCAGAAGAACTGGGGCATCCGCATCGACCACCTGCTGCTATCGCCGCAGGCCAGCGACAAGCTGATCGACGTCGGGATCGACAAATATGTGCGCGCCTGGGAGAAGCCGAGCGATCACGTGCCGGTGTGGGTCGATCTGGATCTTGAAGCGGCGTAAAGGCCGGTCGCCAAGCGCTCCCCAAACACAAATTGTCATCGCCCAGCTTGACCGGGCGATCCAGCAAACGCCCGGGGCAACGTTCCGAGACGGCGCCTGACGCGAGCACTCGTTGATAATAATGAAGGCTGGCGATTACTGGGTCACCCGGTCAAGCCGGGTGACGACTGTCGAGTGTGAGGTCATCGCGCTCGGAAACGGTCGCTTAGTCCGGGACAACCCTCAGTCCCGTTTGCCGGACACCCAGTGCTCGAGCATCTGCAGCGCCATGGCGCGGTCGTCTTCGGAGGCCTTGGCGATCGCCTTGTTGTAGCTGTCGCGAATCCAGGTGTCGTCCGGGCCGGCATTGTCGCGGGCCAGCGTCAGCCACATCAGACCGCGCGCCATCTGCCGTGGCAGCGATTCACCGTTGAACAGCATCTGGCCGAGCAACGCCTGCGCCTGGTGCTGGCCCTTCTGCGCAGCAAGGCCCAGCCAGCGGGCGCCATACTTGGTGTCGCGCGGGGTACCGATGCCCTTCAAATACAGCCGGGCCAGATCGTATTGTGCGTCGGCATTGCCGAAATAGGACGCAGCGTAGGAGAACATCTCGCGCGCGCGTTCGGTGTCGGCCTTGATCTTCGAATTCGGAATGCCGTCGAGGTAATAGCGACCGAGCGCCACGAAGGCGTTGGCGACGATGGTGGCCTGCGGCGCGGACGGCGAGTCCTCGGCATGGGCATTGGCGATACGGCTGAAATATTCGAAGGCGCGCAGGTCGTCCTGTGCCACACCGTTACCGTCGGCATACATCCGGCCGAGCTTCCACTGGGCGATCGGATGACCGCCTTCGGCGGCATATTGGAGCGCAGTCAGCGAGGTGTCAGGCTTGGCGGACTTCTTCAAGACCGGAGCAGCACCGGGAATGGTCGTTACAACTGGCAGGGCCGCGTCGCTGCTGCCAACGGGCGCACCGTCAAAGGCAAAGGCCGGCGCGGCCACTGACGCGGCCCCCAAAGCAAACGCTACAAAAATGGTACGCTCAACTATCCGCATAACAGTATTTCTCGTGGGCCCGGCCAGTTTGGGTCACGGCGCAACCAATGGCCGATCCAACCTGCTGGGCATATGTCCACAGCGTCCCTGACATATGGTTAGTCGCGCGACGCTTCCGTTTGGTCGGGTGCGCGGCCAATTCTTTGTCGGTCAATTTTACGTTAAGGCAGCCCTCACCGGTTTCGCGCCCGATGGTGCTACCGCCCATCGATTCGAAGGTGTCAGGAGCCAGAGTCCCCTTCGATCCAACAAGGTCACCGATAACGGCGATCAGCTTGTCGGCAGAACGAATGACGTCCTGATGGGAATTCCGCGTCACGGGCTTCATTTTCTCCGCGATCGTCTGCCCCGTCGCAGTGAGGCACGCTCCCTGCGACCGGCTGTGATCGAGCAATGTCGTCTTCAGCAACAGTATGTCGGCAACTTCCAATATGTCTTTGGCGACATAACGGCTCACCCGCTTCAAATCGGTGCCATATGGTGTCTTTTTGAAGATTTCGACGGTGCGAGATTCTTCCGCGCGCAGCTCTTGGCCGGCGACGGCCTGTTCGCCTTGTGACATAGCCAGACTCATCGCGGACGGGAGCGCGACACGCAACGCCTGCTCCCGGCCCTCCGTCATAAGACGGCTAGGCAAACGCGACTTGATGTTCGTCTTGGCGTCCATCGCGAACCTGGTTTCTCAGGCCGCTTCGGCGATCCGGGACAATCCCACTGACATCCCGCCGATCAACAAAGCGCTCCAGCCTTCTGGCTGGTGAGAAATGATTTCACGAAGGCGTGTGGCCAAATAGCGGCGGTTACAATACCCACAGCACGACAGGGTTAAATCTTGGGGGACTGTGGCAACCAAGCAACATTTGTGGCGCACCGGCAACCCTTTTGAGCGAGGCTAAAATCGCTGCCGCGTTACCGGAAAGTCGGCGCAAGGCCGACCTTTCCATTCGTTGCCGATCTCAACGTCCGGCGGGCGCGGAGGTGGCACCACCGTAGACCAGCCCGGGATAAACACCGCGGACGAGCACGGGATCACGGCCCCAGCCCGGGTAATAGGCGAAGGCATCGCGTGAGTCGCCATGGGTTGTAACGGCCTGCGGTTGAGCATGCCGGTGTGCAGAGCGCTGCTCTGACGCAGTGGCGACACCGGACATTATCAGAGCAATGAGGGCCGAAGCCGCGGCAGTGGTGATCGTTGTTTTCATGAAAAGCTCCCTGAATTTAGCGTCACTCGGAAATGACAGCACTTTGCGCCTTGGACGCATTCGCGTCTGACCTTGACGGCAGATAACGTCGGGAGACCGGAACGTAAGCCCGCCGCAACTTCACGATGCGGCGATCAAAATTATCGATCGGAAATGCTTCCGACTACGTATTCAGGACGCGCCCATAGGCGTCGAGCACGGCTTCCTTCATCGTCTCCGAGATGGTCGGATGCGGGAAGATGGTGTGGAAGAGTTCCTCTTCCGTGGTCTCCAGGTTCATGGCGACCACAAAGCCCTGGATCATCTCGACGACCTCAGCGCCGACCATATGGGCGCCGAGCAGCTGGCCGGTCTTCTTGTCGAAGATCACCTTCACCATGCCCTGGTCCTCGCCCTGGGCGATGGCCTTGCCATTGGCGACGAAGGGGAAGCGGCCGACGCGGATGTCCTTGCCGGCTTCCTTGGCCTTGGCTTCGGTGAGACCGACCGAGGCCACCTGCGGGTGACAATAGGTACAGCCCGGGATCAGCGACTTGTCCATTGCATGCGGGTTCATCCCCTTGATCGCCTCGACGCAGATCACGCCCTCATGCTCGGCCTTGTGGGCCAGCATCGGCGGACCGGCGACGTCGCCGATGGCATAGATGCCGGGCACGTTGGTCTTGCCGTATTTGTCGATCACGATACAGCCGCGCTCGGTCTTCACGCCGAGCTTCTCGAGGCCAAAGCCTTCGATATTGCCGACCACGCCGACCGCCGAGATGACGCGGTCGACGGTGAGTTGCTGGGTAGCCCCCTTGCCATCTTCGATGGTCACGGTGACCGAATCCGACTTCTTGTCGAGCTTGGTCACCTTCGCGCCGGACATGATCTTGATGCCCTGCTTCTCGAACTGTTTGCGGGCGAAACCGGCGATCTCGGCGTCTTCGACCGGCAGGATCTGCGGCAGCACCTCGACCACAGTCACGTCGGCGCCCATGGTCTTGTAGAACGACGCGAATTCGATGCCGATGGCGCCGGAGCCGACCACCAGCAGCGACTTCGGCATCTTGTCGGGGTTCATGGCCTCGAAATAGGTCCAGACCAGCTTCTTGTCGGGCTCGAGACCCGGCAGCACGCGCGGCCGGGCGCCGGTGGCGACGATGATATGCTTGGCAGTATAGCTGCCTGCCCCGAGCGCGCCCTTGGGTGCTGCGGCTTCCGTCTTCTTGACAGTGAACTTGCCCGGCGCATCCAGGGTCGCTTCACCCCAAATGATCGAGATCTTGTTCTTGTTCATCAGATATTCGACGCCGCCGCTGAGGCGCTTCACGACGCCGCGCGAGCGCGCGATCACGGCCTTGATGTCGAACGTCACGTTGTCCGCCGACAGGCCATAATCCTTGGCATGCTGCATGTAGTGATAGATTTCCGCCGAGCGCAGCAGCGCCTTGGTCGGGATACAGCCCCAGTTATTGCAGATGCCGCCGAGATAGGCCTTCTCGACGATCGCCGTCTTGAAGCCGAGCTGCGCGGCACGAATGGCCGTCACATAGCCGCCGGGACCGGAGCCGATGACGACGACGTCGAAGGATGTATCAGCCATGGGTCACTCCACTCGCCAATCGGCGCTGTCTTGAAATCAGAAATTTTCGGATGCCGAATTCGATCAATCCCAGCGCCGCAAGGATGCCCAGCGCGCAATAGACCAAAAACTGTCCCAGGCTGCGCGCCAGTTGTTCACCTGAATGAAACGCGTTGTCGATGATCCCATATCCAACCGGATTCAGCGCAGCGACGGCGGCGGTCAATAGCGAGATCCAGGGCCATGATGTTTTGACTTTCATGAGCCACCGGACCTGAGCCTTACACCACCATCATCACGGGATTTTCGATCAGCTTCTTGAATGCCGTGATCAGTTCGGCGCCGAGCGCGCCATCGATGGCGCGGTGATCGCAGGAAAGTGTCACGCTCATGATGGTTGCAGCGACGATCTGGCCATTGCGCACCACGGCCCGTTCCTCGCCCGTGCCAACCGCAAGGATCGACGACTGCGGCGGATTGATCACCGCCGTGAAGTCCTTGATGCCGAACATGCCGAGATTGGACACGGATGACGCGCCGCCCTGGTATTCGTTGGGCTTGAGCTTCTTGGCCTTGGCGCGCGCGGCAAGTTCCTTCATCTCGTTGGAGATTGCCGAAATGGACTTGATCTCGGCCTGGCGGATGATCGGCGTGATCAGGCCGAACGGCAGCGCCACCGCTACGCCGATGTCGGAATGCTTATGACGGAGCATCGCTGCTTCCGTCCACGACACGTTCGCTTCCGGAATCTTCTGCAGCGCGATGGCCATCGCCTTGATGACGAAATCGTTGACCGAGAGCTTGTAGAGCGGCTTGCCGTCCTTGTCCTTGCCGGCGGCAGCGTTGATCTCCTCGCGCGCGGAGGAGAGCTTGCCCAGATCGCAATCGACGGTGAGATAGAAGGTCGGCATCGAGTTGGTCGCAGCGGTGAGACGCTGCGCAATCGTGCGGCGCATCGAGTCATGCGGCACGCTCTCGTAAGCACCCTGCTCGTACAGCCCGAGAATCTGCTGATCGGACATTGCAGGCGCACCGATCGCTCCAGTTGCACCTGCTGGAGCGCCGGCAGCCGCGGCTGATGCCTTCAGGCCGCCACCAGACTTCGCCTTCTCGACGTCTGCAGCCACAACGCGACCATGCGGACCCGATCCGTTGATACGGCCGAGTTCGATGCCGGCGTCCTTGGCGAGACGACGCGCCAGCGGTGACGAGAATACGCGCGCGCCATTGCTCTGTGAGACGGCTGGCTGCGGAGCTGGCGCAGCGGCCGCTGCCGGTGCTTTCGCTGCGGAAGCAGCAGCCGGCGCAGGTGCAGCAGCTGCAGGCTTCGGCGCCGGAGCTTCGGCAGCAGGCGCGGGCTTCGGCTTGTCAGCCCCTGCCCCCGAACTCGCGGCCTTCACGTCCTCACCGTCGGCGGCGAGCACCGCGATGACGGCGTTCACAGCAACATCCTGCGTACCTTCCGCCACCAGGATCTTGGCGATGGTGCCTTCGTCGACAGCTTCGACTTCCATCGTCGCCTTGTCGGTCTCGATCTCCGCGATCACGTCGCCAGACTTGACCTTGTCGCCCTCCTTCTTGAGCCACTTGGCAAGGTTGCCCTTTTCCATGGTGGGCGACAGCGCAGGCATCAGAATGTTGATTGGCATTGTCAGTGACCTTGTTGCGACCGCGGCGTGGTGTTGCCCATGTCAGTCGGACGCGCGATTTCAGCTTCGAACATTTCGACGATGCGGTTCAGCGCCTCGTCCTCGGAATAGTTGGCCTCACGCGCATAGGCGCGTGCGGCATGGCGCGCGATATCGACCAGCAGGAGCCCCCACATGTCGGGCTCCTCGAAGGCACGCATGAAGGCGATGGACAGCCCGCCATCCAGCACGAACGCGCGCAACACCTCGGTGGCGTCCTCGCGATCCATGACATCCGGCGGCAGTGGCTGTTCCTTCGGACCTGCCATGGTTCACCGATAGCAAACGGCTTTGGCCGCAGCCACGACGTCGGCCACCGACGGCAGCGCCAGCTTTTCAAGATTGGCGGCGTAAGGCATCGGCACGTCCTTGCCCGACACGCGCGCGACCGGCGCATCGAGATAGTCGAACGCGTGCTCCATGATGCGTGCGGCGATTTCGGCGCCCACACCCGACTGTTGCCAGCCTTCTTCCACCGTCACGGCGCGCGAGGTCTTCTTCACGGACTCGATGATGGTGTCGGTATCGAGCGGACGCAGCGTGCGCAGGTCGATAACCTCCGCCTCGATACCTTCCTTGGCGAGTTCTTCGGCAGCCTTCAGAGCATAGGTCATGCCGTTCGACCACGAGATCAGCGTCACATCCTTGCCGACACGTGCGACCTTGGCCTTGCCGATCGGCACGATGTAGTCGTCGAGCTTGGGCACCTCGCCGGAATGCCCGTAGAGCATTTCGTTTTCGAGGAAGATCACCGGGTTCGGATCGCGGATCGCGGATTTGAGCAGGCCCTTGTAGTCGGCGGCGCTATAGGGCGCGACAACCTTGAGGCCCGGGATCTGCGAGTACCAGGCCGAGTAGTCCTGGCTGTGCTGGGCGCCGACGCGCGCCGCGGCGCCGTTCGGGCCACGGAACACGATCTGACAGGTCATCTGGCCGCCGGACATGTACAGCGTCTTGGCTGCGGAGTTGATGATCTGGTCGATCGCCTGCATGGCGAAGTTGAAGGTCATGAATTCGACGATCGGCTTCAGGCCGGACATCGCCGCGCCGACGCCGACACCGGCGAAGCCGTGCTCGGTGATCGGCGTATCGATGACACGGCGTGCGCCGAATTCCTGCAGCAGGTTCTGGGTCACCTTGTAGGCGCCCTGATATTCGGCGACTTCCTCGCCCATGATGAAGACGTCTTCATCCCTGCGCATTTCCTCTGCCATCGCGTCGCGCAGCGCTTCGCGGATGGTCATGGTCACCATCTCGGTGCCTTCAGGAATTTCAGGATCGGGCTGGATCGAAGCCGTCGGAGCTGCTGGCGCTGTAGCCTCTTCCTTCGGAGCCGGAGCAGATTTCGCTTCCGCAGCAGGCGGCGCGGATTCTGCGGCCTTCTCCTGCTTCGCGGGGGCCGGTGAGCCCGCCGCGGCAGATGCGTCTTCGCCATCGGCGAGGATGGTCGCGATCGGCGTGTTGACCGCGACGTCGTTGGTCCCTTCCGGGATCAGGATCTTGCCGAGCGTCCCTTCATCGGTCGCTTCGACTTCCATCGTCGCCTTATCTGTCTCGATTTCGGCAATAACATCGCCGGACTTGATCGTGTCGCCTTCCTTCTTGAGCCATTTGGAGAGGTTGCCTTTCTCCATGGTCGGGGACAGCGCGGGCATCAGAACTTGAATGGCCATTATAACTCCAGATCGGTCTTTAAGCCGCGCGCTTAGCGGTACACATCGGTGTAAAGTTCGGATGCATCGGGCTCAGGGTCCTGCTGCGCGAAATCCGCCGATGCGTTGACGATGTCACGCACCTCGGCGTCGATCGCCTTGAGGTCCTGCTCGGTCACGTCAGCGGCCAGCAGACGGTTGCGCACCTGCTCGATCGGGTCTTGATCGTGGCGAACTTTGTCTACTTCCTCGCGGGTCCGGTACTTGGCCGGATCGGACATCGAGTGGCCGCGATAGCGATAGGTCTGCATTTCCAGAATGAACGGACCCTTGCCGGCGCGGCACCAGGCGACCGCACGGTCACCGGCGGCCTTCACGGCGCGGACGTCCATGCCGTCGACCTGCTCGCCCGGAATGTTGAAGGAGATGCCGCGCTTGGAGAAGTCGGTCTGAGCCGAGGAGCGCGTCACCGAGGTACCCATGGCGTAGCGGTTGTTCTCGATGATGTAGATCACCGGGAGCTTCCACAGCTCCGCCATGTTAAAGCTCTCATAGACTTGGCCCTGGTTCGACGCGCCGTCGCCGAAGTAAGCGAGGCTGACGAGATCATTGCCGCGATAACGGTTGGCAAAAGCGAGACCCGTTCCGAGCGACACCTGCGCACCGACGATGCCATGGCCGCCATAGAAATTCTTCTCGCGGCTGAACATGTGCATGGAGCCACCCTTGCCCTTGGAGTAGCCGCCCTTGCGCCCCGTGAGCTCGGCCATGACGCCCTTGGCGTCCATGCCACAGGCCAGCATGTGACCGTGGTCGCGATAGCCCGTGATGACCTGATCGCCATCCTTCAATGCCATCTGCATGCCGACGACGATGGCTTCCTGACCGATATAGAGATGGCAGAAACCGCCGATCGCGCCCATGCCATAGAGCTGGCCGGCCTTCTCCTCGAAACGCCGGATCAGCAGCATGTCGCGAAGCGCGTGCATCTCCTGATCGCGGGTGAAATCTGGCGGCGATGACGGGGTTGCGCCATTGCTCGTTGCCTGCCCTGCGGGAGCGACGCTTTTCTTCGGTGCGGCCATGAAAATTCCGGATGCGAGAGTGAATGGCCCTTCCTACTCCAAGTGCTTGCGGCTTGAAAGGGATTGCGTCGCGCGGAATGCCACACGGTTGTTTCGCACTGCAGCGAAGGCGTGAAACTTTCGAAATCGAATTGGATCGGTTTTGTAATTTGAGGAATGAAAGCGCGTGTCGTGGTCACGTTGCCGTCACGATGAGCAGGCGCGAGCGATCCATAGCTTTGATGCAAAGCTGTGTTGCTTCATGCGAGGACGACTCGCCGCCGAAGAGAGAATCTTAGTTTGGCTTGATGACCTTCACGAGGTCGCGCGGATGCGCGTAGTCGAGCTGGTAGCGCGCGCGCTCGTCGAGCATGTCGGGATCGAGTCCACCAGATCGCAGGAGCGCCACGCGCTGCTCGGCCTTGGTGCGTTCCTTCTTCAACTGCACCAGTTCGGAGGTCAGCGCGACGATCTCCTGGTCGAGCTCCTGCCGCGCATTGAGGCCGTATTTGCCGGTATAGGCATTGACCCCGAAATAGCTGATCATCATCGCCGCCAGTGCATAGAGCACGAGCCCGGTGAGGATCGATTTGAGACGGGTATGCTTGACCATTCCCGAAAATGCGACGGCCCGGTTAAGGCGAACCTAACAACCGGGCCGCAACCTGAATTTGCGCCGGTTATTTCTTCAGCTTGTCGACCCAGACGGCGAAAGCGTCGATATAGGCCTGCAGCACCGGCCGGATGGATTCCTTGACGATCTCGCCCTGTTCACTGAACGCGTCACCGACGGCATTCAGATAGATTTCAGGCTGTTGCATGATGGGACCGACAATCCCCGGCAGGGTCTGGCGCAAGCTGAGGGCTGCACCCAGGCCACCGATCGGACCGGGCGAGCTAACCACGATGCCGGTGGGCTTGCCGAGGAACGAGCTCTTGCCATAGGGCCGCGAACCGACGTCGATGGCGTTTTTCAGGACACCCGAAACTGAGCGGTTATATTCCGGAGAGACAAACAGTACCGCATCCGAGGCCTGGATCGCTTCGCGGAACTTGACCCAGTCGGCCGGCGGCGCGGCTTCCAGGTCTTGATTGAAGAATGACAGCTCGTTCAGCGTGATGACGTTCAGCTTCAGCGACGGCGGCGCCAGCTGGGCGAGTGCATTCGCAACCTTGAGCGAGAATGACTGTTTGCGGAGGCTGCCGACAATGACGGCAACGCTGTAGGTGGCCATGAGATATCCCCTGAATAACTGCTTCCAAAAAGCGCGGAGCGCATCTGGAACCTGTCACCTATCCCGGCAAAAGATGCAAGTGCATGGATTGTATTTGACGGCCGTAATCGTACCGAACCGGCACGTCCGCCTCGCCCGCCCAAACACATCTTCGTTATGCTGATATCGCTCAAATGGATGACGCCCGGAGCGCCGCTGTGATCGAACCTTCGGAGAGTGCTGCGCGACAAACCACGTAAGACAAACCACGCACGCCAGTCCCGACTGATCTGCGACGTCTGGCCAGGCTGCTCGAATTCGACCGTCGCAATTGCGGGGCTTCCGATGCGCAACCTTGGTCTTGTGGCTTCCGTAGTCTTCGCCTTGAGCTTGCTCAGTCAGTCGGCCTTCGCCGACAAACGCGTCGCGCTGGTGATCGGCAACTCGGCCTACCAGAACGTCATTAAGCTCGCCAACCCGGCCAACGACGCCGCGGCGATGACCGAGACCTTGAAGACCGCGAATTTCGACATTGTCGAAGCCCGACGGGATCTGAAGGCGACTGAGATGCGCCGGGCCCTGCGCGATTTCGCGGACAAGGCGCGCGATGCGGACGTTGCTCTGGTCTATTTCGCCGGCCACGGCATCGAGGTCGATGGCACCAATTACCTGATTCCGGTCGACGCACTGCTGGAACGCGACACCGACGTCTATGACGAGGCGTTCTCGCTGGAGCGCATCCTCGTGACCATCGAGCCGGCCAGGAAGCTGCGGCTGGTGATCCTCGATGCCTGCCGCGACAACCCCTTCATCAAGAACATGAAGCGCACCACGGCATCCCGGGCGATCACCCGCGGCCTCGCCAAGGTGGAGCCGGCCAGCCCCAACACGCTGATCGCCTATTCGGCCAAGGCCGGCTCGACGGCGCTGGACGGCGACAGCAAGAACAGCCCCTTCACGGCCGCGCTGGTCCGCCACATCGCGACGCCTGGCCTCGACCTCCGCAAGGCCTTCGGCTTCATCCGCGACGACGTCATGAAGAACACCAGCAACCGCCAGGAACCGTATGTCTACGGTTCGCTCGGCGGCGACGACGTGCCGCTGGTCCCGGTGGCTGCCGTCGCCACGTCGCCCGCCGTCAGTGTCCAGGCCGAAACCCGCCGTGACTACGAGCTGGCTTTGCAGCTTGCGACCAGAGACGGCTGGAACGCGTTCCTGACCCAGCACCCCGACGGCTTCTATGCGTCGCTGGCCAAATCCCAACTAGCGAAGCTCGCAGCCGAGGACGCCCATACCGCTGCTGCGGAGAAAGCCCGCCTCGCCGTTGAAGAGAAAGCCCGTCTGGCTGCCGAAGGCGCCAGGAAGGCCGAACAGACCAAGGCAGCGGCCGATGCCAAGACCGCCGAGGATGCCCGGATCGCTGCCGAGAAACTCAAGACCGCCGAGCAGGAACGCGCCGCCGCCGGCGAGCGCGCCCGCGCGGCAGCGGAAGCCAGGGTCGATGCCGGCAAGCTGGACACGCCTGCCGCCGGACCGCAGTTGGCGACACTCCCTTCCCCCACAGCCGATGTGTCACGAACACCCGCACCGACCGATCTACCCCGTCAGATCCAGGTCGAGCTTCAGCGGGTGGGCTGCCTGCAGGGCTCAGTCGACAACACATGGACTGCGGCTTCCCGCAAGTCGCTCGAACGCTTCAATCGCTACGCGTCGACCAAATTCGATGCCAAGGCAGCCAGCACCGATGCGCTCGACGCGATCAAGACCAGGTCGTCCCGCGTCTGCCCGCTGGTCTGTGCGCATGGTTCAGAGGCGGACGGCGACCGCTGTGTGAAAATCGTATGCCGCGCCGGCACGTTCCTGAATGACGACAATGAATGTGAGAAGAAGCGCAACCGCAACGAGGCCAAACGCAACGCGCCGCGCCGCGAGCGCGATGAGCTTGATCGCCCGCAAATTCAGGCCCGCTCGCCGCGCGCACAGCCGTCCGGCCAGATCGTCTGCGACAATGCCGGCTGCCGTCCGGTGCGTCCCGGCTGCCGCTTGGTGTCGCGCGACATGCGCATCGGCCTCACCAATGTCGAGGTGTGCAACTGACGACGTGCTTGCCTGACAGGATCGCAAGCGACATTCTGACGATCCAAGTTTGCAAGCCGGAGCCATCATTGTGACCATCGAATTTCTCATCACCTCGCTGATCGTGGTGGCGTCGCCGGGCACTGGCGCCCTTTACACACTAGCAACCGGCTTTTCGCGCGGAGGCCGCAGCAGCGTCGTCGCCGCGTTCGGTTGCACGCTCGGCATCGTTCCGCATATGGCCGCCGCGATCCTTGGTCTCGCAGCACTGCTGCACACCAGCGCCGTGGCGTTTCAGGTGTTCAAATATGTCGGCGTCGCCTACCTGCTCTATATGGCCTGGAAGACGCTGCAGGAGCATGGCACGCTGAAGGTCGAGACCGACGATAGCGCGCAGTCCGCGCTGCAGGTAACGACCACAGCGATCCTGATCAACATCCTCAATCCGAAACTGTCGATCTTCTTCCTCGCCTTCCTGCCCCAGTTCATCAGCGCCGACGAGGCGCATCCGCTATCGCAGATGCTGCTGCTCAGCGCGGTATTCATGCTGATGACCTTCGTTGTCTTTGCGCTCTACGGCCTGTTTGCTGCGTCGATCCGCAACCACGTCATCACACGGCCACGGGTGCTGACCTGCATGCGCCGCAGCTTTGCCGGCGCGTTTGCCGTGCTCGGTGCCAAGCTGGCTTTCGCGGATCGCTGACGCGCCTATTCCAGCCGCTCGACATTGCGCAGCGTCGGGAACAGCCGCATCCACAGCAGCGCAATGGCGACGGTGCCAAGGCCACCGATCAGGGCGGCGGGCACAGTGCCGAACAGCGCCGCGGTGACGCCGCTCTCGAACTGGCCGAGCTGGTTCGAGGTGTTGATGAACAGGTAGTTCACCGCGCCGACCCGGCCGCGCATGTCATCCGGGGTCGCGAGCTGCACCAGCGAGAAACGGATCACCACGCTGACCGTATCGGCCGCGCCGAGTACCGCGAGTGCGGCGACTGACAACCACAGCCAGTGCGACACCGCGAACACCGCTGTCGCAAGGCCGAAGATGATAACAGCCTGGAACATCCGCATGCCGACCCGGCGGTTGATCGACCAGCGCGTCAGCACGATGGTGGTCAGCAGCGCGCCGACTGCCGGCGCCGCGCGCATAAGGCCTAGGCCCCACGGACCAGTCTGCAGAATGTCGCGCGCATAGATCGGAAGAAGCGCGGTGGCACCGCCGAGCAGCACCGCGAACAGGTCGAGCGAGATGGTGCCGAGGATCGCCGGATTGCTGCGCACAAAGCCAACGCCGGCAAACAAAGTCCGCAGCGACGGCGGATCCTTCACCGCCACATCGCGCGCCAGTTTGATGGCACTGTTGAGCGCGCCGCCGATCAGCCAGAATGCCGCCATCAGCACATAGGGCGTCGACGGAGATAGCGCATAGGCAATACCGCCGAGCGCCGGGCCGCAGATCATCGCAACCTGAAACACGCCGGTGGAAAGTGCCGTCGCTTTTTGCAGGCGCCCCTCCGGTACGACGCCGGGCAGCAGTGCCGAGCCGGCCGGCGCCTCGAAGGCCGTGGCAGCGCCGATCACCACCAACGCCACGAATATCTGCGGCACGGTGATCCAGCCGGCATAAGTGCCCCAGGCGAGCAGGATCGCCGTCAGCCCCTGCAGCATCTGGCAGATCTGCACCACGCGGCGGCGGTCGTAGCGGTCGGCGATATGGCCGGCGACGAAGACCAGCGCCAGCATCGGCACGAATTGCGCGAGGCCGACCATGCCGAGCTGGAACGCGCTGCCGGTCAGATCATAGATCTGCCAACCGACCGCGACAGCGGCAATCTGCGACGCGAAGCGCGAGAAGCTGCGCGACACCATATAGTACAGATACGGCGGATGGCGCAGCAAAAGCCGCGCCCCGTCCGTGACCACGCCGGCAGACTGATCGGCGAGTGTCATCCCGGCATGTTCGGATTGATCAGATACTTCTCGCCGGTGGCGCGCTTCGCATAGGCCCGGAGATTGTCGAGCTGCAAGACGCCTTCGAGCGAAATCACCTTGGTGTAGTGACTGGCGAAGGTGGTCTTGAGTTCGGCGACCACGCGGGCACGGAGCTTCGCGGCATCAGCCGCGCCGATCTTCTGCAGGAACGGGAACAGCAGCCAGCCGCCCATGCCCCAGGCCATCCCGGCAGGGACGAATTCGATCGGGCGTAGATCCAGCCGACCGTAGACATAGACCTGCTTGTGGGTCGTCGAGCCATAGCGGCTATAGACCTTCATGGCCTTGACGGCGGCGACTTCCATCGCCTGCAGGATCTGGCCCTGCAGCTTGCCGCCACCGGTGGCGTCGAAAGCCAGCGTGGCATTGGTGGCAATCAATGCGGCAGTCAGGTCTTCCATGAAACTCGGCGACGTCGAGTTGCAGACATATTTCGCGCCGATCCCGCGTAGCAGTTTCTCCTGCTCCTCGCTGCGAACGATGTTGACGAGATCGATGCCGTCCTTCTGGCAGATCTTGTTGAGCATCTGGCCGAGATTGGACGCGGCGGCCGTATGCACCAGCGCCGTGTGCCCTTCCCGCTTCATGGTCTCGACCATGCCGAGCGAGGTCAGCGGGTTGACGAAGCAGGATGCGCCCTCGGTGGCCGTCGTGCCCTCGGGCAGCGGCAGGCATTCCTTGGCCTTGATGACGCGATACTGCGCATACATGGCGCCGCCGATCAGCGCGACGGTCTTGCCGAGCAGCGCCTGCGCGGCTTCGGACGGTCCGGCCTTCACCACCGTGCCGGCGCCCTCATTGCCGACCGCCATCGACTCGTCGAGACGACCGCCCATCGCCTTCATATTGGCCTGCGGCACGGTTGCTGTGACGATCGAGGACGCGCCAGAGCCGGAGGCTTTCGCGCTGGCCGGATCGGCCGCGCCGAGCAGGAGACCGAGATCCGACGGATTGATCGGCGCGGCTTCGATGCGCACCACAACTTCGTCGGGGCCCGGCGCCGGGATCGACACCTGCTGCAACGAGATTTCCAGTTCTCCGCTGCTCTTGATGAGCGAACGCAGTTCAAGTCCGGATGTGATGTCAGTCATGATCGATCCCCCTCAATATGTCCGGCGGTCTGGTGCCGCGTCAGTAGATGCCCGGAATGATGCGCTTGGTCTCGCGCATATAGGCCCGGTAGTCGTCGCCGAATGCCTCGATCAGCATCCGCTCTTCATAGTCGATGCGGGTGAAGAACAGGATCGCGATCGCGACCAGCCCGCCCAGCGCGGCCATGGCATTCGGCAGCAGGAATGCCTGCGCCAGTGCCCACAACCAGAACGAGGCATACATCGGATGGCGGATGCTGCGATAGACGCCGGCACGCACGATCTGGTGAGCCTCGCGGATTTCCAGGCTGGCCGACCACTGCCGGCCGAGATCCTTGTGCGACCGGCGAAACAGCCAGAGCGACAGCACATAGAGTGCGCCGCCGACCACGACCGCCACATAATTCAGCTGATAGTTCAGCGCGGCCGGCCAGCCGGTCACCAGCCAGATCAGCGGCACCACGAATAGGCCGATGGTGGCGATCGCCAGCAGGATGCGTTCACGGCTCCAGCCGACCGCACGCAGCGTCGCCGTGCGGCGGGCTTTGCGCGCATAGGGGTAGCGAATGATGAACCAGGCGATCAGACCGATCGCCCAGACATATGTTCCAAGAAGTGACGCGGTCATTGTCGTCCGATCAGGCCATCATGCGGCATTCACGGATGCCCCGGCTTGCGATTGAGAGGATGTGATCTTGGACAGTGGCATGTCTAGCAGCGCGCCATCCGCACCGAAGCGTTTGAGGCCGCCTTCGCCCGCGGTGATCTCGTCAAACGGCAGAGGACCGCAGATCACCATGCAATAGTCGTAGGGCGCGCGGCACTGGTTGCCCATCACCATCTGATAGTGAATGCGCATGAAGTTGAAGCGATAGCGCTTGAACTGTTCCATGCCCATCATGGCATGCATCTGGACGCGCCGGATGTTCGGCCTGCCCTCGTCGCGATCGCGACTGCGGCGTTTCAAGGTCACCGGATCGAAGCGGTAGAAACTGATGACGTCGTCGCGGGCGTGATATTCGGTCCAGCGGATCGCCGGCGTGTCGGCGACGAGACGCGTTGCTGCGCGTACGCTCTTGCCGGCGGGATGCAGCGAGAATTTCGGGATGGTCGCGCTCACCGTCATCACGCAGATGGTCGGGCCATGTTTTGTCAGATCCGGGTCGAGCGCGAGTGCGCGGGCCACCACCTCCATCACCAATGCCGCACCAAGGCAATGCCCGACGATGACGATCTCGTCGACATCGGCCTTCTGCGCGCGCGCCGCGATTACCCTGGCGAATTCATCGACGCGCGCCGTCATCTTTGGCCGCTGGCCATGGACATATTGCCGCGAGAAGATCCAGTCGTCGAACACATGATTGATCGGCTTGCGCCAGCCGTAATGGTGCAACAGCGCCGTGAAGACGGCAGCAGCAACAATTGCGCCAGCGATCCATGCGGCGGCGGCATTCATGCCAAGCAGCCAGGTCAGCCCATAGCCCACCGCTGCGCCAGATGCAGCAAAGCCCGCGATCCACAGATAGGAGAACAGGAAGAAGCCGGCATATTTCCAGCTCGCGAAGAAGAAGCGGAACAGGGTTCCCGTCACCAGCCAGTCGCCCAGCGTAACAAAGGCGGCGCCCAATCGCGACAGCATGCTTCGGGTGTGATCCTGCAGGATCAGGTCATCCCAGCGCAGCATCTCGTAGGTGGTTTCCGTCTTCCAGTTCGGCCCGGAGGTCTCGGCCCGCCAGGAGGCGCTCACTTCCGTAGCGTCAAGCACGCCAGAGGCTTTCGCAGACACGCTCCACGTCTTCTCGAAACTCGACAGCGAACGGCGGAACCGCTCGAGCTGCGTGTCCGGCAGAATCGGGTCGTAGCCGCCAATGTGAAAGACATGTCGCCGCGCGATCATCGTCCGTTCGCTCCCGAGTGCATCACGCACCGTTCTGATCCGGTGCATAGCAAATTCGCCTGCGCCGACAAACCTGCCCATGCCCAAAACGCTAGCGTCCGGCAGGATTTTGTCGCCCTCAGGTCACACAGCCGCTCTTTCGCAACCCCCTTCATCACAATTCCGGGAATCGAGGCAGGACTGTGATTGACGGCAGGGTCTTATGTCTGAACATGTCGCGGGTTTTTTCGAAGAAAGAAAGCACTATGTCGATTGCTCTCAAGGGCTTCAAACGGCCGTCGTGGACCTCTCCAGCGGCCGTTTTGCTGATTCTGTCGTCGCTCGTTGTGGCCTCACTCGCGAGTTCCGGGGATGCCGATGCGGCGCCCGGCCGTCGCCCCGGCCATGTCTACCTCTATCGCGGCCTCATGAACGTGTTCTCGCTCGGCATGGATCAGATCGCCTACAAGCTCGAAGCCGCCGGCGTCGCCTCCTCGGTCAGCAATCACACGCTGTGGAGCGGCCAGGCAGACGACATGATTGCCCGGTACAAGGCCGGTAACCGCGAACCGATCATCCTGATGGGCCACTCGGCCGGTGCCGACGTGACCATCTCGATTGCCCGCAAGCTCGCGCAGTACAACATCCCGGTGGCGCTGATCGTGAACTTCGATCCGGTGGCGCCCGATGCCGTCCCCAACAATGTGAAGCAGATCGTGAACTATTACGTACCTGCCGGCTGGGGGCGCGCGGTGTCTGCGGATCCCCGCTTCAAGGGCAAGCTTGCCAACGTCAACGAGAACGCCACCACCAACCACTTCTCGATCGACAAGGACGACAGCCTGCAGCGTCAGGCCATTGCCCGTGTCATGGCCGTGACCGGCGGCGGTATTCGCCGCAAGCCGGCGGCGCCGAAGCCTGCGCAGGTCTCGGCTGCTCCGCAATAATACGCGGCAAATATCGAAACGCATTCAGCCGAGGTGATCGTCACCTCGGCTGAATTGTTTTGGCCATCCGGAATCCTCAGACGATCAGCACGTCATGATGTGACGGAGGCGTCACCGGCGCGAGCGCGGCATCGTGTGTGCCGAGAGCGTCGTCCGGTGCCGGCGCGGCCGCGACGGGATGGCTGGACGCCGTCAGGACCTGAGCAAGAGCGACTTCCGCAGCGCCCTCGCCCTGCGCACTATTCTGCACCTCCGTGTGCGCGGACGTCGTGTGGCCGGACGTCGGGCTGAAAGCAAAGTTCTCACTGCCAGTACTGCTTGCAAGTGCTTGGCCGAGCGTATCGACGGCAATACTGGCATTTGCGAATTTCAGAAACTCCGTATTGGTGAGATAGTCAGTGCCGTCGCGGCCAGCGATTCCGTCGGTGACGATCGTCTGAGCGCCACTGCGGCTGATGCTGTAGTCGGCCACATTGCCGGAGAATACCGCGGTGTCGGTGCCGTTGCCGCCATTGATGATGTCGTTGCCGATCCCGCCAGCAATGTAGTCATCGCCATCTCCACCGCGGACGACATCGTTGTCGCTTGAGGCACCGAAGAACCAGTCCTGATGCTTGGTCGTGTCGAATTGGATGCTGCGGACATAGAGATCGAACGAGCCGGGTGAACTGGCATTGGTGCCGTCGGCCGGCACCAGATCGACGCCATTGATGGCAATGTCCTTGAAATGCAGCGCGCGCCCGGGCTCGGAATTTGCGAGATTGATCGCGACACTGGAGATGCTGGCGGGATTGTCGAAAGTGATCGTGTAGGTCTGGTAGCCCGACGGATCGCTCGCGGGCGTGAATTCAAGCACGCCCGAAACCGGCTGGCCATTGACCAGAACCTGCGCCTGCGCGCCGATGCCGTTCACCACCGAACCATAGCCCGTCAGGCTGATGGTGGTTGTTGCGAGCTTTCCCGCAGTATCGGGCCCGGCGACAATCGTGTCATTCCCGGCACCGCCATAGATCTCGTCGTGTCCGAGCCCACCCAAGATGACGTCGTTGCCGCCTCCGAGATCGATGGTATCGCCGATCGACGAGCCCGTGACGGTGATACCCGGCGTTACTCCTGTCCCATGGAAATACTGCGCCACCACATCCTGCGCCGGCTTGTCCATGACCGAATAGCCGGTCTCGGAGTAGAAGTTGTTGAGGTCCCACTGCCAGAACTCGACGCCCTTCAGCCAGCTGCCGCCATGCGCGCTCCAGACTTGAAAGAAGGCATTATAGGCATCGGCCTGTTCGGCGAGATCCGCAGGCGCCTTGGATGATCCACCGCCCGGATTGATAGCCGTGCCGTCGATGCTGCGATAGCCGACCTCGGTCATCAGCACCGGCTTGCCGTAATCCATCGACAGCGAATGAAAGAAATCGACGGGCGATTGATAGCCGAACGCTTTGGCGTAATACGGATTATACGGCACCTCATTCCAGGCGTGCACGAGATCGTTCACCGTCGGCGTCGTGCTGGCCGTCAAGGGTGGATAGGCGTTGATGCCGATCGTATCGACCTGGTCCCAGAAGCTGACCTTGGATGCCTCGTCGGTTGCCGCCGCGTAAGTAACTTCGCCATGATAGACGCCGCGCACAGCGTCGATGATATCGACCCAGTAGCTGCGATAGGCGTCGCCCGACAGGCTGCTCATCTCGTTGCCGATAGCGAAACTGGCGACATCACCCTGCTCCGCAATTTCGGCCAGATGCACGATCTCGGCCTTGTACGACGCGAAGAACGCACCGGCATCCGACGGCGCCAGACTGTGCGAGATCGTGCCGTCGAGACCTGTGATGCCTGGCTTGAAGACAACATCCAGCCCCGCAGCATGGGCCTTCTGAAAGCCAGCCAGCAGGCTCGCATCGCTTTCGGTCTTGTCCGGCACGGCGAGCACGTCATTGCCCGTACGGCTGTCGGTCCATATCCGCGTCGTCAGCGCGATCGAATTCGATCCGAGGGACGCCATGGCCTGAAACGCCTGATCGGCCGACGCACTGGAGAACTGTCCATTCCACTCCGATAGTGCACCGAAACCTTGGACCTTAAAGATGTTGGGCATTCGCGCTCTCCATCGGCATTGCCTGGAGAAGCCTGAACCCGCAACGTGATACCTTCGCGACCGCAATGGGGTATCATGATGACGTCTACAAATTGAACCTCGTTGTAGGCTTACGCGGTCAGGGTCATTCAATGAAAAACGCCGCCCGCTATTTCAGCGAACGGCGTTGATCGCGTAGTTTCTTGCTCGGCCGAAGGCCGCGCTTGCGCTTTACGCGAGAGCTTTCAGTGCGGTCTTGCCGGCATATTTCGCCTGGGTGCCGAGCTGCTGCTCGATGCGCAGCAACTGGTTGTACTTGGCGGTACGATCAGCGCGTGCCAGCGAGCCGGTCTTGATCTGTCCGCAATTGGTGGCGACGGCGAGATCGGCAATCGTGGAATCTTCAGTCTCACCCGAACGGTGCGACATGACCGCGGTATAGCCAGCCTTGTAGGCCATCTCGACGGCGCTCAGCGTTTCGGTCAGCGAGCCGATCTGGTTGACCTTGATCAGGATCGAATTGGCGCGGCCGTTCCTGATGCCATCGGCAAGACGCGTGACATTGGTGACGAACAGATCATCGCCGACCAGCTGGCACTTCGAACCGATCAGGTCGGTGAGCTGCTTCCAGCCGTCCATATCGTCTTCCGACATGCCGTCCTCGATGGAGACGATCGGATAGTTGGCGACGAGCTGGGCGAGATACTTGGCCTGCTCGGAGATGTTGCGGGTCTTGTTCTCGCCGCCATAGACATAGGCGCCGTCCTTGAAGAATTCGGTGGCGGCGCAATCCATCGCCAGCATCACGTCCTTGCCGGCGCTGTAGCCAGCCTTGGTGATGGCGGCCATCACAAAGTCCAGCGCCGCTTCGGCCGAACCGATATTGGGTGCGAAACCGCCTTCGTCGCCGACATTGGTGTTGTGGCCGGCCTTCTTCAGCTCGCCCTTCAGCGTATGGAAGATCTCGGCGCCGCAGCGCAGGCCTTCGGCGAAGGAGGATGCGCCCACCGGCATGATCATGAATTCCTGGAAGTCGATCGGATTGTCGGCATGCATGCCGCCATTGATGATGTTCATCATCGGCACCGGCAGCGTGCGGGCCGAGGTCCCGCCGACATAGCGATACAGCGGCATATCGAAGGATTCCGCAGCCGCTTTGGCGGCGGCCAGCGAGACGCCGAGGATCGCATTGGCGCCGAGGCGCGACTTGTTCGGGGTGCCGTCGAGCTCGATCATGATCTCGTCGAGCTGGACCTGGTTCTCCACGTCCATGCCGCCGATGGCGTCGAAGATCTCGCCATTGACGGCATCGACCGCTTTCTGCACGCCCTTGCCGAGATAGCGGGACTTGTCGCCGTCGCGCAGCTCGACCGCCTCATGGGCGCCGGTGGAGGCACCCGACGGAACCGCGGCGCGGCCCATCGACCCGTCTTCGAGGACGACGTCGACTTCAACCGTGGGATTGCCGCGGCTATCGAGAATTTCGCGGCCGATGATGTCGACGATGGCGGTCATGAATGCCCTCTTTGTGCTGGGGGTGGGTCGTTGGCGCCGCTTCTACAGCAAGCCTCCCGGCGGGAAAACCCCGCCTGACGTGACGACTGGCCCGGGATTGGCTATGAACCGCCATAACGGAGATATTTATGTCAAAGATGCCCTGGGCCGATATTTTACTCAATAATATCAATGGTTTCCCACGGAAATAACGGAGCAATTTCACAGGAAAAACATCTCCGTTCGGAAAATATCTCCGTTCGCACAGATCTGCGACTATATTCCTATTTATATACCTGCCGTACCGGCCGCGCGGCTCACAAGATCGCAATCGTTTCGCTCGTTGAGCGTGGTGGCAAAGTCCGCTCGTTCAAAGTTGACAAAGCCAACGCCGATAACCTGCGCACCATCCTTTTCACCAATGTGAAGCGCGATACCACGCTGCACACCGACGAAAGCGCGCTCTACACGTACACTGGCAAAGCCTACGCTTCGCACGAGACAGTCAATCACACCGCCAAAGAATACGTTCGCGGCACCGTCCACACCAACACGATTGAAGGCTTCTTTTCGATCTTCAAGCGCGGCATGAAGGGCGTCTATCAGCACTGCGGCGAACAGCACTTGCACCGCTATCTGGCTGAATTTGATTTCCGCTATAACAACCGCACTGCGCTTGGCATCAATGACACCATGCGCGCCGAAGAAGCCCTAAAGGGTATCGTTGGCAAGCGCCTAATGTATCGCAGACCTGACGAAGCCCAAGTATCGTAAGCAGATGGCGCGCCGCTTCTTACTTTGGCGCGCCCGCAACAAGCCAACCGAATTTGGAGAGTAACGTGAGCACAACGATAGCAAAAGCAGCGCCGCTCGTTACAGTCGTCACGAGAAATGTCTTAGAAGGTAGGTAAGAGACGTTAGTCTTAAGCTCAACAAAACTTAGCTTAAGATCGATTATGTTTGTGTTTGCTGACTTTAGATCAGCCTTCATCTCTCCGACGTTCTCTCGGATATTTTTAACATCGGCTTCTAAACTGGCTACGCGCGCTTCCAACATACCGTCATATGTGCCCCCTCCACCGGGTGGCTGCAAGGGTGGACCCATTGGGCTGGAACCGCCAACAGCAGCACCAGCATTGCTCACAACCATCTTCAGATAAGGAGTCTCAGGCATTCTTCCGCTCTCGGAGAGCCGAAGCCATGATAGCGGCTACGAGCTGCCTGATGTTGTTTTGTGCATCGGCATTTTGCCGCCTGAAGTCATTCAGTGCTCTGTTTGCCTCATCAACTCTACCATTTGACCAATCAGTGATCACACGATCAAGCGTTGCCTGCGCCTCAAGTGACCGCAGCAGCCCGAGTAAAAGATGATCTATATCTTGGCGGGTCAGCGGGAAATTGAGTCTATCGCTGCCGGGTATCTCGCTCCATTGATCGACTAGCGCCGTTGGTATCGTGAACAAGTCTGGCGGCGCCGGTAAGGGCGCAGGCGGCGCAGTTGGAGTATCGATCACGACTGAGTCTCCCCCTAATTTTCGGGGAGAGTATAGGGAATCTACTTCCGTTCAATCCCAGGTTTGGTGACCCCGGCCTTACGTCTTTTCGACACGGGCGCTGCTGCGGACTTATGAAGCTTCGGCTTCATCTTGAGCATGCGCTTCAAGACCTCATCCCTAGAATCCGCTGGTTTATCTGTGGGTTGCTGGGACAAATGCACAATTCCGACGGATAAGTGGGGGCCGAATCAGGTTTCACATAGACTCTAGCGACCTGACACATCACGATCAGGTGGTGAGTCGGCCTTCCACGGTCGAATCACGTTCAGGATGCGGGCTGGCTCACTGCCAAGCTACACCAGCCCCGCTAGCCTGATGGCGATCCCGTAGACCGGGGACCACGGCCCCTTCCATAAGGGCCACCTTCGACACCGCCTTCCACAGCGGTGCCTGAGCAACGCCGCTTCCGGGTCCATCCGGGGGCGGCGTTTGTGCTTCAACAGCGTACATCGACAAATACAACGCAAATGCCATCGTAATTGTCACAACAGCATCACCATGCACAGGACGACGCACACGCACATAATGCAAAACGCATAATGATGTGCAAATCATTAATCGGGTTTTTTCCCGAAATCGTCGTTTGACATCCCATCATTGTCAAAAACGATTCCTGTTGAAACAGGAACATCCACGCAACAACGATCAAATTCCAAAAGCTATCCGTCACCAGCGCAAGCTTATCGTTGAACGCCTTCAGGTGCTTCTTAGGAAGTTGGGCTTATCCCCCTATCAACTCGCTCGACCGTCGGCTCAAGCGCCCGATCTTCTTTGCAATCAGCGATTTGCAAAACGGACAAAGGGTATAAGAAACACCAGCGACGGATCGTCATAAAAGCGGCAAATCCGCGGACGAATGCGAACCGATACGGAACGTTTCTGGGAAACACCCCGTGGGAAACCATTGAAATCATTAGAGATACTTATTTATGTCAAAAACACCCCGCAAATCCCCGAAATTGCCTGACGACTTGCAGCTCGGCCGCGCCGTGGAATGGCCGACCTCCCCGGAGCAGGCCAAACTCGACCGGGTGCCGAACCCGCAGAAGGACACCAATTACGTGGTGCGCTTCACGGCGCCGGAATTCACCTCGCTGTGCCCGATCACCGGCCAGCCGGATTTCGCCCATCTGATGATCGACTATGTGCCCGGCCAATGGCTGGTCGAGTCGAAGTCGCTCAAGTTGTACCTGGCCTCATTCCGCAATCACGGCGCCTTCCATGAGGATTGCACCGTGGAGATCGGCAAGCGCGTCGCCTCCGCCATCAAGCCGAAATGGCTGCGTATCGGCGGCTACTGGTATCCGCGCGGCGGCATCCCCATCGACGTGTTCTGGCAGACCGGAACGCTGCCCAAGGGCGTCTGGGTCCCCGAGCAAGGCGTCGCTCCGTATCGCGGGCGGGGATGAGCGGGGCGGGCGTTTCAGCTCACCCCAATCCAGCGACGGGCTGTTGCGATCGAGCTGCCTGCACGATCAATGGTAGCCTACAGCCGGATGCATCCCAAGCCCACCGGCCGTTCTCCACTCGGCCTCGCGTCATGCAGTGCGTCGCGGTCGCACCTCTTCGCAATCACTCTGCCCTCAAGAAATACTCCGTTGGTGTTTTTCCGCCACGACCGCTCGCATATCTTTCATGCGGCGAGTCTGACATTCTCTGATTGTCGGCAATCTGCATCTCATCGTCGCCGCGCGTCCCGACGACCAGATAAATATGATCTGCTCCGGGAGGCGTCGGATCGAGGTCGAAGGTAACGCCAACATCGCCGGCTCTTTGATTTCCAACTGAGATTTTCGACCAACCGCGTTGCGCAAGCTTGCGTGCCAGACTCCCGGCGCCCAGTGTCATCGCGATATCGATTCCGGACTGACGAAGCAATGCACTCAAATGCGCGGCACAGCCGTTGTGAGGATACTCTCTCAGATTCCTCGCGGCCTCTAACCTTGCGGCCTTCAGCCCCTCTGCCGTACTTCCTTGTCGTATCAATTGCGGTATGCGCACCGCATCTGATACGATCTCCGTAAAGCTAGCAACAAGACTGCGCGATTCTTCGCGCAGCACACCCGATGCATCGGCGTTCAGGGTTTCGAAATCTGTCCCGCCTTCCCGCGCGGTAGCCGGGCGCTCCACTACACCGTGCTGCAAACGAATTTCTCCGGTATCAACGAGAACACGGAGAATGACCATCGCACCACACTGCCCGCTAACAGCGTCGGCAGACCACTTTCCGTCGGCTACATACTTTCCGCGTGAGTACTGATTGCTGAAACTCCACAGGTATGGCGATTTGACTTCCGGATGATGACTTCGATAGCCCCAACCATTGAAGCTCTCCAGAAGATAGGCAATGCGCTCGATGGACCAGTCCGCGTTGCCTGTGATCCCGTCATAGTTCAAAGCATCGACTGCGCTATCCACCCAATCAAACGGCGGCGAGCCATTTCTCGGTCGTCCAGCGGGGACGTGAACAGTGCGCGCATCAAGCGGGTCACCGTTGTGCAGGTGTCCGCGAAAATTGAGGCTTGCCTCGAGGCTATGAATGACAGCGACCACATACCAAGGAACTCGGCTGAGGTCCTCAACCTGACGGTAACGCTCCTTATTCGCCACGATCCGGCGCGCGATAGCGGCCGCCGATCCCAATCGCTCTTTGCGAATGGCCATCTCGGCCCACAGCGTAGAGTATTCCTCACAAACGTCCTCGAAGCGGATCGCTCGACGCGCGGTCAAAATTGGCGTGCTCAACGACAGCGTATCGTAGTCGATCGTTGTGAAAACGAAATGCTCGGCAAACTCAGCTGAAAGCCGATGTTCTTCGGCATCGAGATCGACGATCTCTAGGTAAGCACTGTCTTCCGCTAAGGCTTGTGCGGCATTATCTACACGCGCACGTCTTCCTCCACCAGTCGGCCCCATCACCACCATTCTGACCCTCCTGCTTTGGAAATCACTAAATTATCTTAGATTGTTTTTCTTATATACACATCTTTTAATTGATACACCCCCATAGCGCGCAGCATCCTCGAAAGAGGTAACGAGATGCTACAAACTCCGCGTTCTCGGCTATCTTTGAAAGATCACTGCAGCATTTCTACCGGCCGCGCAGCACACAAGGCCTGCTCCGTATCAAATGGCTCAGTGCCTGAAGCAAATAAAGCGTCGCGCCGTATCGCAGGCGGGGCTAAGCTTTCGCATCGGCCGGTTTTGTCGGCTTAAGCAGCTTCGCGGCCGCAAATCCAAGCGCGAAGACAATGGCGGCTGACGTCAACAGTGTCGGCATCTTGCCGGCATGGGCGAGGCCGAAGCCATAGGCGATCGGGCCGACGGACTGGCCCATGAAGAAGCAGAAGGCGTGCAGCGACATGGCGCTGGCGCGGGCTTCCTGTGACAGCTCAGTGGAGAATATCTGCAACGAGCCGTGCAGCATGTAGAAGCCCCAGCCCATCAGCAGCAGGCTCAGCGCCTGGATCTGCCAATTGGGGCTGAAGGCAGTGGCGGCGAGCTGGATCGCGATCACGATGCCGCCATAGATCATCATGCCGTTGATGCCGAGCCGCGCCAGCATGCGCGACACGGTCGCCGTGTAGAACAGGCCGCCGACGGCAAAGCAGGCGATCACGAGGCCGGCGATCGAGAGGCTTGTGACGCCGCGGTCGAACAGGAATGACGAGATATAGGGAAACAGGCCGAGGATGCAGCAGCCTTCGATGAACACCGCGCTGTAGACGATCAGCGTGTTCGGGTTGCGGAAAATGACCTTGTAGCCTTGGGCAAGCTTGCCGAAGTCGGCTTTCACAGTCGGCTTGATGATCGCAGCGCCCTTGAAGCCGTACGCCACAGCGACGGAAGCGACGATCGCAAGACCGCCGAGGATGACCAGCACGCCGCGCCAGCCGAAGAAATCACCGATCACGCCGGACGCCGTCGAGCCTAGCAGATTGCCGGTCATGGCGCCGGCCATCACGCGGCTCAGCGCGACCTGACGCAGCTTCGGCCCGACCAGATCGCTGGTCAGGCTGAGCGTCACCGGAAACACCCCGCCTGCCCCGATGCCGGCCAGCACGCGCGTCGCCAGCAGCAGCGGATAGTCGGTGGTGATCGCGCCGAGAATATTGGCGATGCCGAGCAGAACCAGACAGACGATCATCAGGCGCGGCTTGCCGAACAGGTCGGCGGCAGCACCGAGCGCCGGCTGCACAATGGCGAAGGTAAAGGCCAGTGCGGATGCCAGACCGGCGGCAATTGCCACCGTGATGGACAAATCGTCGGCGACATGCGGCAGCACCGGGTCCAGCGCGCGCATGGACAGCGCGGCGGCGAAGGACGCCAGTGCGATGATGTTGAGGACCGGAGGCATCAGTACGCTGCCAGCGCCGCGAACCGGGATTGCATGTTACGCTTTCGCCGCCGTCTCTTTGGCCAGCGCATCGAACGCCATCAGGTTCTTCACCAGCGCTTCGAAGTCACGCAACGGCACCATGTTCGGTCCGTCGGACGGCGCGTTGTCCGGATCGGGATGGGTCTCGATAAAGACACCGGCCACACCGACCGCAACAGCCGCACGCGCCAGCACCGGCACGAATTCGCGCTCGCCGCCCGACGACGTGCCCTTGCCGCCCGGCTGCTGCACCGAATGGGTGGCGTCGAAGATGACAGGCGCGCCGGTGGTGCGGGCCAGGATCGGCAGCGCCCGCATGTCCGACACCAGCGTATTGTAACCGAACGACGCGCCGCGCTCGGTGACCAGCACCTTGTCGTTGCCCGTCGAGGTCAGCTTGCTGACCACATTGGCCATGTCCCAGGGCGCGAGAAACTGGCCCTTCTTCACATTGACCACCTTGCCGGTCGCGGCCGCGGCCAGGAGCAGATCGGTCTGCCGGCACAGAAAGGCCGGGATCTGCAGCACGTCCACCGCCTCGGCAGCGCGGGCACATTGATCGTTCTCGTGAACGTCTGTCAGTACAGGCAGGCCAAGCGTCTCGCGGATCTCGGCAAAGATCGGCAGAGCATCATCGAGACCGATGCCGCGCGCGGCGGAGGCGCTGGTGCGGTTGGCCTTATCGAACGAGGTCTTGAAGACGAGACCGATCTTGAGCCGCGTCGCGATCTCCTTCAGTGCCTGCGCCACTTCGAGCGCATGAGCCCGGCTTTCGAGCTGGCATGGCCCGGCGATCACCGAGATCGGCAGAGCATTGCCGAAGCGGACGGTGCCGAGTGTGACAACAGGTGCGGCTGTGGACGATGCGGTCAAAATGGTCTCCTTTTCGCGCGAGACCATGACCGCAGGACCGGGCGGGATGCAAGCCGGATCAGGCCCATCCCGCCGGTCGGAATATCAGGGTTGCGGCGGAAGCCGCCTCCGACCCGACCAGGGCGGCCTCCGCACCGGGCGGACCGGCCTGCCCCCGGAACCAGGCTTACTTCAGCGCCGAGAACGCCGTCGGCGCCAGCAGCTGGCTGACGATATTGCCGACGATCTGGCCATCCTCTTCCGACTTGGCACGTGCCGACATCCACTCGGGATCGGACATGAAGGCAGTCCAGACTTTCTCGCGCTCGGCGAGCGATTCCCATTTGAGGATGTAGGTCAGTTCCTGATTGGATTCGCCGATCACCGTGGTGAAGAAACCGGACTGCCGGATGCCGTGCTTCTCCCAGAGCTTCAATGTGACAGATTCAAATCGCTTGATCAGCGCCGGCAAACGTCCCGGCAAACAGCGATAGACGCGTAATTCATAGATCATCGGCTTTGGTTCCTTCCCTTTTTGTCAGCCTTGAAAGACTCTAACGCATGGCTTGTTGCGGCATCGTCCCTTGCCTGCACAACGTCAGGCTTACATCATGCCGCCTGTGACGCAACCGACTTGGATCCACGATGCAAAAGCCCCTTTTGTCGCTAGTCGCCCTGATGACACTGACCGTGTCTGCCACCGCTCAACAGCCCGGCAAGATCACGTCGGGCGCCACCGGCGTGATGGTCGATGGCAAGCCGGCGGCACGCGTCGGTGACACCACGACCGATGGCAAGATCATCGAGGGTGCGAAGGGCGTCTACATTAACGGCAAGCCTGCGGCCGTCGTCGGCGGCAGCACCGAGTGCGGCGGCAAGACCATCTCGGGCAGCACTGGCGTGTTCATCAACGGCAAGCCGATGGCCCGTGCCGGAGACAGCACATCGGGCTGCAAGTAGGACTTGCCGGAGATGTCTTTGTCATCCCGGGCGCAATGGGCAGCCGGCGTTGCCGGCCGGCTGGCCATCGCTATCACCGGTGGCCTCATCGTGCTGCCAGTCCTCACCCCTGTCGCCGAAGCGCAAAACAGCCGCGCACCCGGCGAGCGTGAACTCACGGCAAAGATCCAGGATGCGTTCAACGCGCTGCGCACAGGCAACGACGGCAGCGGCCGCGACCGGCTGAAAAATGCACTGCGCGAGGTCACGCAGAGCAACTATCACGGCCTCACAATCACGGCCTATCTCAATGCCGCCAGTTCGTTCGAGCGGCGACGCGACAACGCGACCGCGTCGGAGCTTTTTGCCGAAGCGGCCAAGACCCGCGCCGCACGCGACGGCGGCCGCGATGCGGTTACATTCTGGTTCGAATATGCGCGCTTCCTCGAACGCAGCAATCAATATGATCTCGGCATCCCCGTGGCGACCGAAGCTCGCAAGCGTATGCGCGCGGAATACGGCCCGAACTCAGCGCAGGACATTGCCGGCGGCGACATCCTCGCGACGCTATTGACCAATAACGGCGCGGTCGCATCCGGCCTCAACCTGTCCGAAGAGACTTACCTCAATGCGCGAAAGGCACTCGGCGACCGCGAGCCGCTGACCTGGCGCACCGAGAATAATTATGCCGAAGCGCTGCGCATGGTCGGGCATCCCGACGTCGCCGCGGGGATCGACGAACCACTGCTGCGCAAGCGCATCGCACATTACGGGTATGGCAGCATCCAGGCGCTGGTGAGCGCCAGCAATCTCGCGCTCAACCATCTGGCCATGGGCAACGAAGCCGAAACACTGCGCGCGCTCGACTTGCAAAAGCGCTGCGCCACCGAACTCGCCGATCCCCGCTCTGAACATGTCCAGCAGGCCAATGTCTGGATCGCCTATACCAAAGCCTATTTCCATCCCGACCAGCAGATGAGCCGCCCTGATCTGGAAGCCATGGCCAAGGTCAAGGACTGGAACGGCGCACCGGATCTCCTGCGCATCAAGGCGGCACAACTCGCTGCCGATCAGTATGAGACACGTGGCGAGACCGACCGCGCGCTGGCGCTGCGGATCGACGCCTATCACCGTTCGCAGACGACCATTGCGCGTCAGCATCCGATCACGTTCGATGCCTTGCTCGGTGTCGCGATGACTCGAATGAAGCGCGGCGACAAGGACACGCTGGCGACCTTCAAGGATGTCGAGCAGCAGGCGTTCCGCTGGATGCTGCGCGAGGTCGGCACCGCCGGTAACCGCTACGTCGCCGAGACCATGCGCAAGCTGGCCGATGATATCCTGTATGAGTTCGGTCGCTACGCGCTGGTCGAACCAGCCGCGGCCATCGCTTATGCCGACGCAGTGTCGCGCTGGAAGACGATGGAAGATGGCGAACGCACCATGCTGCGCCTGACGGCCGACCGGCTGCCTGACGACACCACCAAAGCACTGGCACAGACCGTGCTGCGACTGTCTGGCCAGCAGCAGGAATTGCTGTCGTCGGGCAAGATCGATGACGACGCACGCGACGTACTCAGGCAGTTGCAGGACGCGCGGCAGGCGCTTGCGGCAAAGATGGGTGGCAAGGCGCCAACCGATCTCAAGCTCCCATCCATCGAGGAAAGACTCGAACGATCAGACGCGCTGGTCGACTTCTTCGTCAGCGGTCGCCGCAACCGCGTTAATCCGATCGCGCCAAAACCGGAGATGCGGCTGCAGGCCGTGATCCGCCGCCACGACACCGCGCCAGCACTGTTCGATCTCGGCCCGCTCGACAGCTTCCTCGCAGTCGATGCGACGTCGCCGGATCATGCAAAGCTCTTCCGTCGCCTCCATGACACGCTGCTCGGACCGCTGAAGCCGCAGCTCGCCGACGTGAGACGACTGTTTCTTGTCCCCGATGCCGAACTCTACAGCCTGCCCTTCGCGATGCTGCAGGATGCCGGCGGCCGCTATCTCGACGAGATTTACGACACCCGGATCATGACGCGCGCCGACGCGCTGTTCTTTGCGAACAACGACAACAGGCTTGCATCGGGCGACAAGGCGCTGTTGGTCGGCGGGCTCGACTATGCCGGCGCCGCCAATGAGCTACCCTCGACGAAGACCGAAGTTGATACGGTCAGCGCCGATCTGAAGAAGCGCAACCTTGTCGTTACCATCCTCTCGGGCAGCGACAGCGGCGAAGCGACGATCCGCGCCGACGCCAAAGGCGCGTCCCTGATCCATCTCGCCACCCACGGCTTCTACAAGACCGCCTCCAACCGCACCGACGCGCTCTGGCGCAGCGGCCTCGTTGCCTCGCGCCCCAATCTCAGCCGCCCGCCGCAGCGCGACGACAATGACGGCGTACTTTATGCGCACGAGCTGATGAACTGGGATTTGTCGTCGGCCAACCTTGTCGTGCTGTCCGCCTGCCAAACCGCGCTCGGCGATCCCAGCCGGATTGGCAGCGTGCGCGGCTTGCCCACCGCCCTTGCCATCGCCGGCGCCCGGCGTTCGCTGCTGACATTGTGGGAGGTCGCAGACGAAGGCACCGCCAACTTCATGGCGCGGTTCTATCAGGTGCTGGCCGACGAGAAACTCGATTACGCCAGCGCCCTCCGGAAGGTCCGCATCGAAGCGATCCAGGGCAAGATCACGGCCGCTAAAGACCCGTCGGTCTGGGCGGCGTTTGTATTTTTCGAGAGCTGAAACCTGTGGCTGAGCGGTAGGGTGAAGCGTAATCCGCTCTACGCGATCCCATCCGAATTACGCTTGCCTGAAGCCAGTCAGGAAGGAATCGAGGCAATCCTGGATCGCATCGATGCCGTATCCGCCCTCCTGAACGATGAGCGTCGGCAGACCCAGCGATTGCATCTTGGTGCCGACGCTCCCGAAGTCCTTTGCGTCAAGCTTCAGGATGCCGATCGGATCATCGCGATGGGCATCAAAGCCGAGCGCCACGACAAGGGCATCGGCGCCAAATGCGCGAACGCGTTCGATCGCGGTGTCGAGGGCTGCATTCATCTCCGCGCCACCGGCACCGGGCGGTAAGGGCAGATTGAGATCAAAGCCCTCGCCGGCACCATGGCCGGTCTCGCTTGCATAGCCCGTATAGAACGGCACGAAATTCGTGGGGTCGCCGTGGATCGAGATCGTCAGCACATCTGGACGATTATAGAAAATCTGCTGCGTGCCATCGCCGTGATGAACATCGACATCGATGATCGCCACCTTTCCAAAGCGACTGCGCAATCGCTGCGCGGCAATCGCGCTGTTATTCAGGTAGCAGAAGCCGGTGCCGCGATCGGCGCGCGCGTGATGGCCCGACGGCCGGCACAGCGCATAGGCAGCGCGGTCGCCGCCGACGATAGCGTCTGCGCCAGCGACCGCTGTTTCCGACGAGCGCAGGATGGAACGCCAGCTCTCGGGGCCCATCGGCACCGACAGATCGCCGAGATACCAGCCCACCTGAGCGATAAATCCGGTTGCCGGGCAATCCCGCCGTGCAGCCTCTTCCGAGCGTCCGCTCCAATACGGGAAATATTGCGGCCACACTTCCGGTCCGTGGTCAGGCAGTTGCGCCCAATTATCCCACGCGGTTTCCAAGAAGCGTACGTAAGCCGGCGTATGCACCGTCAGCGCGGGCGCAGTGCCGTACTCCGCCGGCTTTTCAGGCGTGATCTCGTGCCGCGCCAAAGCGCCGATCAGTCGTTCGGTGCGAACCGGCGAATCCTTGATGGGCACGAAGCGGCCGTAACGCATGAATTGCTGCGGCGAATGAATTGCCTGATCCGGGTGATAGAAAGCGCGCATGGATCATCCCTCTGTCCGTTCGGCCGGTCAGAAGACCGACGCCTCAGGGATCATTCGCATGATTGGTTTCTGCCGATCAATCGGCAGTCTGCGCAGCCCTTATGAGCGCAGCGACATGGGCAACTCGGTCGTAGGGCGGATTGATGAAGCGTGATCCGCCATCCTTCCGTCCCACACACGCCGACGGCGGAATACAGGTTCGCCAAATCCGCTCATCCGGTCTCACACTAGCCGGCTCTGCGCCGCCGCAGCCTTGATAAACGACGCAAACAGCGGGTGCGGTTCGAACGGGCGCGACTTCAGCTCGGGATGATACTGCACACCGATGAACCACGGATGGTTCTCGTATTCGACGATTTCGGGCAGCACGCCGTCCGGCGACAGGCCGGAGAACTTCAACCCATGCTTTTCAAGACGGTCTTTATAGGCCGTGTTGACCTCGTAGCGATGGCGATGGCGCTCGGTGATTTCGGTGGCGCCGCCATAGACGTCCGAGACCTTGCTGCCCTTGGTCAGCGTCGCCGGATAGGCGCCGAGCCGCATGGTGCCACCGAGATCGCCGGCATTGTGGCGCTTCTCGAGTTCGTTGCCGCGCAGCCATTCGGTCATCAGGCCGACGACCGGCTCCTTGGTCTCGCCGAACTCCGTGGAGTTGGCGTCCTTGATGCCGCCAAGGTTTCGCGCCGCCTCGATCACCGCCATCTGCATGCCGAAGCAGATGCCGAAATACGGCACGTTGCGCTCCCTGGCGAACTGCGCTGCGCGGATCTTGCCCTCGGCACCGCGCTGGCCGAAGCCGCCGGGCACGAGAATGCCGTTGACGTGTTCGAGGAACGGCGCCGGATCTTCGTTCTCGAAGACTTCGCTTTCGATCCAGTCGAGATTGACCTTCACCTTGTTGGCGATGCCGCCATGGGACAGCGCTTCGGTCAGCGACTTATAGGCGTCCTTCATGCCGGTATATTTGCCGACGATGGCGATGGTCACTGCGCCTTCCGGATGGCGGATACGCTCGTTGATGGTGTTCCAGGTCTTCAGCTCGGGCAGCGCCTTCGGCGTCATGCCGAATGCGGCCAGCACTTCGTCGTCGAGCCCGGCGACGTGATAGGCCTCCGGCACCGCATAGATGTTGTCGACGTCGCGCGCCTCGATCACGGCGCTTTCGCGGACGTTACAGAACAGGCCCAATTTACGGCGCTCTTCCTTGGGAATATCGCGGTCGCAGCGGCACAGCAGGATGTCGGGCTGGATGCCGATCGAACGCAGTTCCTTGACCGAGTGCTGTGTCGGCTTGGTCTTCAATTCGCCGGCGCTCGGGATGTAAGGCAGCAGCGTCAGATGCACGAACACCGTATCGCCGCGCGGCAGGTCGTTGCGCAACTGGCGGATCGCCTCGAAGAACGGCAGGCCCTCGATATCGCCGACTGTGCCGCCGATCTCGACCAGCACGAAGTCGTAGCCATCGTTATCCGACAGGACGAAGTCCTTGATGGCGTTGGTGACGTGCGGGATCACCTGGATCGTGGCGCCGAGATAGTCGCCGCGGCGTTCCTTGGTGAGGATGTCCTGATAGATTCGCCCGGTGGTGATGTTGTCCTGCTTGGTGGCAGGTCGCCCGGTGAAGCGCTCGTAATGGCCGAGATCGAGATCGGTCTCGGCGCCATCATCGGTCACGAACACTTCGCCGTGCTGATACGGCGACATCGTCCCGGGATCGAGGTTGAGATAGGGGTCGAGCTTGCGAAGCCGGACCTTGTAGCCACGCGCCTGCAACAGCGCGCCTAACGCCGCTGAAGCCAGACCTTTACCGAGCGAGGAAACCACGCCGCCGGTGATGAAAATGTACCGCGCCATGGGACTTAACCTTTAAGGCTCCGAAACCGATTCGCCAAAACGAATCGCAGCCGTCAGCCGAGAATCGGTGAGGCTGTGGGTGACTTGAAAAACGAAATGATTGCAGCCCCTTGATGGGATCTGCTGATGCAGGACGGTAGTCCCCGTCCTGCATGGCGCCTCTGCTTTATTGCGAGCGTGGCGGTGCCGGGGCTGCAGGAGCCTGCTGCTCGTCGGATTTCTTCAGCGTATCCAGGAGACCGCCCGAGGTCGGCGGAGCCAGCGGCGAGCCCGGCTGCGAGACCGGCGCGGTGTTGCCCGGCAGGATCGAGGTCGGCTTGCGCTCATAGGTCGCGAGCCACGACAGGAACAGGCTGGTCAGGAAGAAGCCCACCGCAAGAACGCCGGTGGTGCGTGTCAGAAGGTTCGCCGTGCCGCGGCTGGACATGAAGCCGCCACCGCCGCCGCCACCGACGCCCAAGCCGCCGCCTTCGGATTTCTGCAGCAGCACCGTCCCGATCAGGGCCGCGACGATCATGAGGTGGATAACGATAATGACGCTTTGCATCGTGTCCTTCCATCGCAAGCACGCAGCGCCGATCGCCGGCTGCAGTCATGGCTTGCGGGGTTTGAATCCAGCGGTGTCTACACGATCGACCGGGGGATTGTCACCCCCGCGCCGACCGGTCTGGACCGCAAATTCCAGCATTCCGTGGGAGTTAGGGACAACCCGCCGCGATCGCAAGGAAATCGGCCGCCTTCAGGCTGGCGCCGCCCACCAGTGCACCGTTCACGTGAGGAACCGCCATCAACTCCTTGGCGTTGGATGGCTTGACCGAACCGCCATAGAGGATGCGGATCGAAGCACCCTCGTTCTTAAAGCGTTCAGTCAAACGATCCCGGATAAACTTATGAACTTGCTCGACATCCTGGGCTGTCGGCGTCAGTCCGGTGCCGATCGCCCAGACCGGTTCATAAGCCACGATCAGGTTGCCCGAGGTGGCATCGTCCGGCAGCGAGCCCTGGAGCTGAGTGCCGCAGACATCGAGCGTCTTGCCGGCATCACGTTCGGCCTGGGTCTCGCCGATGCAGACGATCGCCGTGAGCCCGGCGCGCCAGACGGCCAGCGCCTTTTCGCGAACCACGGCATCGGTCTCGCCGTGATCGGCGCGGCGCTCGGAATGTCCAACGATAACGGCGGTCGCGCCGGCATCAGCCAGCATTTCGGGCGCGATATCGCCGGTATGCGCTCCTGAGACGTTCTTGTGACAATCTTGCGCCCCAACTGAGACGACATGGCTGCCCTCCTGACCGAAGCTCGATGCCTTCGACGCAAACGTCGCCAATAGCGTGACCGGCGGACAGACCAGCAGATCGGCCTTGTCCAGCACATCCGGCGCACCGCGCAGCATCGCTTCGAACTCGGTCATCGACGCCTTGAGGCCGTTCATTTTCCAGTTGCCCGCGATCAGCGGCCGAACGGCATCAGTCATGAGGATATCCTGTCATTTGAAAGAGGTTATCTGAGCTAACAGAGGCGATCCACCAGCTCAAGCCGACCTGGAGTTCAGGCAGGCTTGGAGTTCAGGCAGGTTTGGAGACCCGCAACCCGCGCTCTTGCTTGATCTGGTCAGCCGTGAGGTCAGGGGCCGAGGGATCGAACTTGCTCCAGCCCGTTGCGGCTAGGTCGCTGCGGCGCTTGGCGATATCGACCGAGGATGGGTGCAGCAACGCCTCGAGGCGGTCCTTGTCGGCCACCTCCACCTTGGCGCTGACGAGGCTGCCGCCGCGGCGGATGCTCTCGGCATAGACCTCGGCGTCGTTCACGGCGACTCCGGCTTCGGCCAGCATCCCGATCACCCCGCCAGCGGCGCCCGCGGCCACGGCGCCGGCTGCGGCCGCCGCCAGCCATCCGGCAGCTACGACCGGTCCGAGCCCGGGAATCGCCAGCAGTCCGAGGCCAGCCAATAATCCGCCGACCCCGCCAAAACCGGCACCGATCGCGGCGCCCTTGCCGGCGCCCGCGGCATAGTCGGGTGCGTACCATTTGTCGGCGTTGTTGGCGATGATGCTGATGTCCTCCTCGGGCACACCGGCTTCACGAAGGTTGATAACGGCCTTCTGCGCGTCGGCGTAGTCGTCGAACAGCCGGGAGATCGTCACCTTGCTCATCGCGCTATCCCCACGGTCATTCCGGCTTCGCCGAGACGTTGCCCTTGTAGTCGACGCTGACATCGACCTTCTTGGATCCGCTCATCGCAGTGCCGCGCCAGATCCCCTGGCTGTCGTTCACCAGCGGCGACACGTCGACATAGCCTTGTGACTCCAACGACTTGCGAGCCTGACCTTCGGTGAAACTATTGGCGCCGGGAAGTGGCGGCGTTTCTGTTGTCGGCTGCGAATTCGTCGACTTCGTCACCGTGGGATTCTGCATCGCCGGATTTGGCTGCGCGCCTGCCGGCGCGAGCGCCATCCAGATGCCGCAGGCGGCAACTCCCGATCGCCAACCGATGCGCATGATGTCTCCCGGCAGGCCTGAACGCCCGCTCAACAAAGCAGCAGCGGGCCGGAAAGTTCCATCTGCCGTTAATGCCTCGCGGTAGCGCCGGAAACCGCTTCAATCCGCCCCGCCCCAGCCGGTTGCGACCCGGCTTTTGCCACTTTATGATGCGCCTCCTATTTGGCGACGCCCTCCGGCCCCATGGGCTGCTGGTGCGAGCCGATTCCCCTCCTGACAGATAAGAAGACCCTATGCTTCGAGGAATGCGCAAAGCCTCATCCAACTGGATTGGCAAGACGATTATGGCCGTCGTGATGGGCGTGCTGATTGTCAGCTTCGGCATCTGGGGCATCGCCGACGCGTTCAAGGGCTATGGACAGTCCAAGCTCGCCACCATCGGCTCGACCGAGATCACGACCGAGCAGTTCCGCCAGCTCTATAACGACAAGCTGCAGCAGATCGGCCGCCAGTTCGGCCGCCCGCTGACCTCGGATCAGGCCCGTGCTTTCGGCCTCGACCGCCAGGTCCTGCAGCAGGTCGTCGCCGAAGCGGCCCTGGATGAAGACGCGCGTCGCAAGGGTCTCGGTGTCGGCGACGCCGAGGTGATGCGGCAGATCATTGCGGACCCGAACTTCCAGAGCCCGACCGGCGGCTTCGATGCGCCGCGCTTCCAGCAGCTGATCCGCTCGCTGGGCTTCACCGAACAGCGCTACATCGCCGAACAGCGCAAGGTGTCGCTGCGCCGCCAGATCGCCGGCACCGTCACGTCAGGCGTCGAGCCGCCGAAGACGATGATCGAGGCGCTGAGCCGCTATCAGAACGAGACCCGCACCATCGATTACGTGAAGCTCGATGCTGCACAGGCCGGGACCATTGAGGCGCCCTCGCCCGAAGCCCTCGCCGCCTATTTCGACGAGCGCAAGACCCAGTTCCGCGCCCCCGAATATCGCAAGATTGCCTTCCTCGCTTTGACGCCCGACGAGATGGCGAAGTGGTCGACGGTGTCGGACGACGACGCCAGGAAGGTGTTCGAGGAGCGCAAGGACAAGCTCTCCACGCCGGAACAGCGCCAGATCTCGCAGATCGTCTTCCCGAACGTGGCGGACGCTGAAGCCGGCCGCGCCAAGTTGAACGATACGTTCAAGTTCGAGGACCTCGCCAAGGAACGCGGGCTGTCCGCCTCCGACATCGATCTCGGCATGGTTGCCAAAGCGGGCATTATCGATCCTTCCGTCGCGAATGCTGCCTTCTCGCTGGCACCGGATGGCATCAGCCAGCCGATCACCGGACGGTTCGGCGTGACGCTGGTCAAGGTCGGCAAGGTTCAGGCCGGCACGACGCCGAGCTATGACAGCGTTGCCGCCAACCTGAAGCGCGATATTGCCATCGAGCGCGCCCGTGCCGTCGTGTCCGACATGCACAACAAGATCGAAGACGAACGCGGTGGCGGAGCCAATGTCGTCGATACCGCCAAGAAGCTCGGCCTCACCGCCGTCACCATCGAGGCCGTCGATCGCTCCGGCCGTACGCCGGACGGCCAGCCCGTTGCCGGCCTGCCGACGGGTGTGGACGTCGTGACCCAGGCCTTCAACAGCGATGTCGGCGTCGACAACGACGCATTGCAGGCCGGCGGCGGTTACATCTGGTACGACGTGCTCGGCGTCACGCCGGCGCGCGACCGTACGCTCGACGAAGTGAAGCCGCAGGTCGAGGCACGTTGGCGCGAAGAGCAGATCACCACGCGTCTGCGCGACAAGGCTGTCGACATGGCGAAGAAGCTCGAAAGCGGTGCCAAGCTCGCCGACGAAGCCGCGGCAGCCGGACTCAAGGTCGTGACCTCCGCGCCATTCAAGCGCGACGCGAGCGATCCGGCTCTCTCGGCCGGCGTCATCCAGTCTGTGTTCCGCGGCGTCAAGGATTCGGCCGGACAGGCCCAGGGCGCCACGCCGTCGGAATGGATCGTCTACCGGATCACCGATGTCACTGCACCCGCGGTCGACATGGCTTCCGAAGACGCCAAGAAGCTGAAGGAGACATTGCAGCGCGGGCTGACCGATGAACAGGTCGCACAGTATGTCACCAGGCTCGAGACGCAGATCGGCACCAAGATCAACGCGGAAGCCCTTGCGATCGCCACCGGCGCCGCGAACAGCAACACCAATTAGGAAACCCACGTCGTCATTGCGGGCGCAGCGAAGCCATCCAGAAGCAACAAGCAAAGGCTGGATGGCTTCGTCGCAGATGTCGCCTGCAATGCGATGTGCATCACTCTGAAAGCATCCGATGGACAATCTCAGGGCAATCATTGCCAAGGTCGCGACCGGCGCCTCCCTCTCGCGTGAGGAAGCCTCGGCGGCCTTCGACAGCATGATGTCGGGCGAAGCCACGCCTTCGCAAATGGGCGGCCTGTTGATGGCGCTGCGCGTGCGCGGCGAGACCGTGGACGAGATCACCGGCGCGGTTGAGGTGATGCGCGCCAAGATGCTGCGGGTCGACGCACCGGCCGGCGCTGTCGATGTGGTCGGTACCGGCGGCGACGGCTCCGGTTCCGTGAACGTCTCGACCTGTGCGTCGTTCATCGTCGCCGGCTGTGGCGTACCGGTTGCCAAGCACGGCAATCGTGCGCTGTCGTCACGCTCTGGCGCGGCAGACGTGCTGGCGGCCCTCGGCGTCAAGATCGACCTCACGCCCGACGATGTCAGCCGCTGCCTGAAGGAGACCGGCATCGGCTTCATGTTCGCGCCCGCGCATCATCCGGCCATGAAGAATGTCGGCCCGACCCGCGTCGAGCTCGCCACCCGCACCATCTTCAACCTACTTGGGCCACTGTCCAATCCCGCCGGCGTCACCCGGCAGATGGTCGGCGTTTTCTCGCGGCAATGGGTGCTTCCGCTGGCACAGGTGCTGAAGAATCTCGGCTCCGAATCCGCCTGGGTCGTGCACGGCTCCGATGGCCTCGATGAGATCACCCTCACCGGCCCGACCTTCGTGGCAGCGCTGGAAAACGGCAATATCCGCAGCTTCGAGATTTCACCCGAGGATGCGGGCCTGCCGCGCACCGGTCCGGATTCCCTGAAGGGCGGCGACGCCCAGGAGAACGCCGCCTCACTGCAGGCCGTGCTCGATGGCAAGCCGAGTGCCTTCCGTGACGTCGCGCTGCTCAATGCTGCCGCGGCGCTGATCGTGGCCGGCAAGGTCAAGGACGTGAAGGAAGGCGTGGCACTCGGTCAGAAGTCGCTCGACAGCGGCGCAGCGCTGGAGAAGCTGAAGCGACTGGTCGCCGTCTCCAACGCAAACCTGTGAGACGACGATGTCCGACATCCTGACCAAGATCGAAGCTTACAAGCGCGAAGAAATCGCGGCGGCGAAACGCGCCCATCCCATCGCTTCCATCGAAGCGCTGGCCAAGGCTGCGCCGGCGCCGCGCGGCTTCATGACCGCGATCCACAAAAAGCTCGACAAGAACGAGTTCGCGCTGATCGCCGAAATCAAGAAGGCCTCGCCGTCCAAAGGGCTCATTCGCGAGGACTTCGATCCGCCGACGCTGGCCAAGGCCTATGAAGCCGGCGGCGCCGCGTGTCTCTCCGTCCTGACCGATACGCCGTCGTTTGAAGGGCATCTCGACTTCATGGTCGCGGCGCGCGCCGCGACCAAACTGCCGGTGCTGCGCAAGGACTTCATGTTCGACACCTATCAGGTGGTCGAGGCCCGCGCCCATGGCGCCGATTGCATCCTGATCATCATGGCTGCACTCGACGATGCGCAGGCGCGTGACATCGAAGACGCCGCCATCGACCACGGCATGGATGTGCTGATCGAAATCCACGACCAGCCGGAGCTGGAACGCGCGCTGAACCTGCGCTCGCCGATGGTCGGCATCAACAACCGCAATCTGCGCACCTTCGAGACCACGCTGACCGCCAGCGAAACGCTGGCGCCGATGATCCCCCGGGATCGTCTCAAGGTCGGCGAAAGCGGCATCTTCACGCCAGACGACCTCGCACGCCTCGATCGCGTCGGCATCTCCACCTTCCTGGTCGGGGAAAGCCTGATGCGGCAGGCGGACGTGACGGCTGCAACGCAAACGCTGCTCAAGCGCGCGAACGGAACGCATTGATCATGTCCGGCAAGACGAAAAAATCGAAGCAGGCCCCGGCCCTCACCCACATCGATTCCTCGGGCGAGGCCCGCATGGTCGATGTGTCGGAGAAACCGGCGACCGAACGCATCGCGGTTGCCGAAGGTCTGGTGATCATGAGCAAGGCGACGCTCGACATGATCGTCTCCGGCAATGCCAAGAAGGGCGATGTGCTCGGCACGGCGCGTATCGCCGGCATCATGGCGGCAAAGCGCACATCGGATCTGATCCCGCTGTGCCATCCGCTGGCGCTATCCAAAGTCACGCTGGACATCACGCCCGACAAGAAACTGCCGGGCTGCCG
This sequence comes from Tardiphaga sp. 37S4, assembly GCF_021044645.1. Classification (NCBI taxonomy): domain Bacteria; kingdom Pseudomonadati; phylum Pseudomonadota; class Alphaproteobacteria; order Hyphomicrobiales; family Nitrobacteraceae; genus Tardiphaga; species Tardiphaga sp. 37S4. The sequence continues at coordinate 2,639,661 of NZ_CP088008.1, forward strand.
CGTACGTGCATCAGTCAAGGTCACGGGCCCCACGGGCGTCGAGATGGAAGCGCTGACGGCCGTCTCCGTCGCATGCCTGACAATCTACGACATGATCAAGGCCGTCGAGCGCGGTGTCCGCATCGAGGGCATCCACCTCGTCGAGAAAAAGGGTGGCAAGTCCGGGCACTATCTGGTGACGGACAACGCCGCCGACTGATTGCGATCAGGCGCTCTTGTGCGCCTGCGGTACATTCGATGGCATTCGGAAGATGCTGTCAGGCTCGACCCGAAACTCATCCAGCGAGCGCCCCGCGGTGAGCTGAAACACCAGCCAGCGCGGACGCAGACCTCTGCCCGACCAGATCTGCGACGGCTGCTCCGGATTGCGATAGACCGGACCGGCCTTCGGCCGCAATGCTGCGACAGCACGCCTCGATGAGGTTGAGAACTGCTCGAGATCGCGCAGACGCTCGTCGAGTTCCTGTCGCTGCTCAGCCATCTTCGCGGCGAGCACGACGCGCAACTTCTCATGAAGGTCCCAGAGCGCGTCCACCGACATCACTGTGAAATCGTGATCCTGCGCCATCATCGATCCCTCATGTTCTTGTTTACAAACAATAACCGGGACCGCGCGCGACATGGGGGTGTTTGGCGGCGGTCCCGGGCCACATCAAGCAACCAACCGGACGGATGAGACATCCAGGCTGGTGCTCGTGGCGGGATCAGCACTACCAAGCAGGGCGAGGCCAAGTGTGAATGCGCACTACTTAGTTACGCGCGCGCATTGTAAGTTTTGCGGTAACCTGAATAGGGGCGGATTTCAGCAATCGCTGTCATCACGGTGCTCGCGCACGAGACGCTGCCGGCTGCGCTGCGGCTTCATCTCACTGACGATCCACGGCCCGATCTGCGCATCGAGATGACGCTCATATCGTTTGACCAGCAACCACGCAGCAGGCGGCAGCAGCAAGACCATCCATCCAACCATAATCGACATTCCAAATCCTTTAAATCAAAGGGGTTCGATGTCATTAGGTACGTGGAATAGCCTTTTAGGTTTGAAATAGCCCGCATGTATTTTCTGCGGAGCAGCAAGTTACCTACCAATCCGCCAACTCCCGCAACTGGACCCACATCGATACCGGGAACGACTGATGTTGCCGGTATCGATGCGCGATAGGCTACTTGATCATCGGACAACCACCCTCGGCCATCGGCCGGAACGCCTTTTCGGCTGGGATCGTCGAGAGCAGCTTGTAATAGTCATACGGCCCCTTCGACTCTGCCGGCTTCTTGATCTCGAACAGATAGATCGGATGAATGACACGGCCATCGGCGCGGATCGTGACCTCACCGAACAGCTTGTCCTTGCCCTTGAAGGTCTTCATCTGCGGTACGACGACACTGGCATCGTCGCTGCCCTTGGCGGCCACGGCATTGAGATAGGCCAGCGTGGAGGCATAAACGCCCGCCTGATTGGCGCTCGGCATCTTGCTGTTCATGCCCGGCCGCGCCGCAAAGCGTTTGCCAAAGGCGCGGGTGTCATCATCCATGTCCCAGTAGAAGGATTCCGTCAGCAACAGGCCCTGCGCGGTCTTCAGGCCCATGCCGTGAACGTCATTGATGAAGATCAGGAATGCGACCAGCTTCTGCGGGCCATCCTGCATGCCGAACTCACCAGCTTGCTTGACCGCATTGATGGCATCCGCGCCGGCATTGGCAAGACCGATCACCTTGGCCTTGGAGCTCTGCGCCTGCAGCAATAGCGAGGCGAAATCGGAGGTGCCGAGCGGGTGCTTCGATGACCCCAGCACCTTGCCGCCGTTCTTCGTGATGTAATTGGTGGCTTCGGCCTCGATGCCCTGCCCCAGCGCGTAATTCACCGTGAGAAAGTACCAGTCGTCACCGCCCCGCTGCATCATCGCCGCCGCGGTGGTGTTGCCGGTGGCCCATGCGTCGTTGACCCACTGGATCGTGTTCGGCGAACAGTCCTTACCCGTGAGGTCCGACGTCGCGGTGGATGAGGCCAGGAACGTCATTCTGGTGTTGCGGGCGATATTGTTGATGGCGAGACCGACCGACGAATTCGGTACGTCGACGATGGCATCGACCTTTTCGACATCGAGCCATTTGCGCGCGATGGCGGAGCCGACATCCGCCTTGTTCTGATGGTCGGCATAGACGATCTCGACCTTGATATTCTTGCCGCCGCCGTTGAAATCCTCGGCCGCCATCCGCGCGGCTTCCACCGAGCCCATGCCGTTGGTGTCCTGGAACACGCCGGAAATATCGTTGAGCACACCGACCCGCACCACATCGTCGGACACCTGCGCCTGGACTGCCGTCGCCATCACGCAGGATGCCGCAGCAGCCAAAACTGTCTTCAAGCCCTTCATTGTCGTCTCTCCCCTCTACCTTGATTGCGCGGGTCCGGACGTTGCCGGTCGCGGTCTTTCTTGCGAACTACACCTGTCGCTCCGGCAGCCGGAGCACGAGGCCATCGAGCGCCTCGGTGATCTTGATCTGGCACGACAGCCGGCTGTTCGGCAGCCGCTCGCTGGCGACGCCTTCCAGCAACTCATCCTCGTCGGCACCGACTGCGCCAACTTTGCCTAGCCAGTTGTCGTCGACATAGACGTGGCAGGTGGCGCAGACCGCGCCGCCGCCGCATTCGCCCGTAATGCCGTCGATGCCATGCAGCAGCGCCGTATACATGGCGCTATCGCCATCATTGGCGCGGACTGTCTCGGCACGGGTGTCGTGATGAATGAACGTAATGCTCGGCATAGGATCCTCAGGCAGGCGTGAAGGTGACCGGCAGGCTTTCGAGCCCGCGCAGTGTGTTGTTGTAACGGCGCTTGACGTCGCCGGTGATCTCGATCGACGCGACCTTGCGCGCCAGTGCGGAGAGCATGACCTCGCCCTCAAGCCGCGCCACGAGCTGGCCGACGCACATGTGGATGCCGGAGCCGAAACCGACATGACCGGACGTCTTGCGGGTGATGTCGTAGCGTTCGGGATCGGCCCAGCGGCGCGGATCGCGGTTGGCGGCGGCCAGGAACATCAGCACTTTCTCGCCCTCACCGACACGACAACCACTAATCTCGACGTCGCGCGTCGTGGTGCGGAAGAAGGTCTGCACGGGGCTTTCGTAACGCACGGCCTCCTCGAAAGCATTGCGCGCCAGCGACAGGTCGCTGCGCAGCCGCGCGAATTCTTGCGGGTAGCGCGCCAGGCAATAAACGGCAGCGCCGATACCGTTCACCGTCGTGTCCAGCCCTGCCGACAGCAATGAGCGCACCAGCAGCGGCGCCTCGTCGGCGGTGATGTCGCCGGTGTCGACCCGCGCATGGATGCAGGCGCCGAAACCGCCGGGCGCGAGATTGTCGCGCTGGCATTGCGCGGCGACATAGGCCTGATGCGGCGCAGAGCGTTCGATGGCGTCCTGGCGCAGCTGGTTCGGCGGGCCGAACGCGTTGAAGACAAGACCAGCATAAGGCAGCAGGTTTTCGCGGCCCTCCTTCTGCAGTCCCATCGCATCGGGGAACACCGAGAGTGGATAGGCTTCGGCAAGATCCGCGACCGCGTCGAAACTGCGCCGCTCCAGCAGTTCGTCGACCTTGGCATCAGCCGCCGCGGCAAAGCCATCGCGCAGTTGCTTCATCACCGCGGGCGACAGCACTTTATTGAGCACGGCGCGCGTGCGCGTATGCGCCGGCGGGTCGGCTTCGAGGATGAGGCTCTGCGGGCGCCACGGCTTCTCCCTGGCGAAATCGCTGAGGCCCACGCCGCGGCTCGAGCAGAACGTCGTGGGATCGTTCAGGACTGCATGAACTTCGGCATAACGCGCGACCGCGTAGACGTTCCATTTGTCGAGATACACCACGGGCCCGGCTTCACGCAGCACCTCGTGGGTGGGGTGAGGATCGGCGAAGAAGTCCATGGCGAAGGGATCGACGTCGAGGTGGACGACGGGCTGAGACGACGCGTCGTTCAGCAAGGCTCCGCCAAAGGACAGCACCGGCGGGGTGTGGGGCGATGCCGTCGTGACCGTGGCAACCATGTGAATCTCCCATATTTTCTTGTTGGCAATTGCGGCTGCGTGTCTCTATTCCTCAGGACCACGTGATCTCGCCGATTTCGACGACGTCACGCTGGCAGGCAGGATCGTGGTGCATGAGCAAGAATGGATCGGGAAAAACGGTTCGAAAGCCCGCCAAGGCGAAAGTGACCAAGGTCAATGTCAGGACTGTCGCCGCGAGAGCGCCCGCTTCGAAAGGCGGGCAGTTGCTCGATCTCGAGCGCTATGTGCCGGCCTTCATCACCTTCATTGCGAACAAGCTGTCGCGCAACGCGACCGCGCTCTATCAGAAGCGCTTTGGCGTGAATGTCACCGAGTGGCGCATCATGTCGCTGCTGGCCATCGAGCCCGGCATTCCCGCCTCGCGCATCTGCCACGTCATCGGCTTCGACAAGGGACCGGTCAGCCGCACGCTTGCCATGCTGGAAGAACGCGGCCTGGTCGCCATCAATGCCGACCCGGACGACGCACGCACCCATTCGATTACGCTGACCACGAAGGGTCGCACGACCCATGACGCCGTCATCGTGACCGCACTGGAACGCGAGCGAAAGCTGCTGTCCTGTCTGGATGAAAGCGAACGCGAAGTGCTGATCGACTTGCTGCGACGCATTCACGGCAATCTCGGCGCGGTAACCGGCTAGGCCACCACGCGTTCGCGCGTCATCAATCGCTGTCCCGCACAAGCGGTCCACCATCGTTTCTCTCCCTGGCCGGCAGTTGACTGCTCTAGGTAGCGCCCTCTTTGGAAAGGCTCTCACGAATTAGTTGCCTAGGCAACAGAAATATCGGGACGGTTTGTCACGCGGAGGCAAGGATTTTCTGCCATCATCCACTAACCTGCACCGCACATGTTCAATCGTTGAGCCAAAAGATACAGATGACGATGTCGCTTACGCCAAATTCCGCAGACGCCCTGCTGTTTGATCTTGGCCGCGTCGTGCTGGATATCGATTTCACGCGCGTGCTGAAGGTCTGGTCGGACTACGCGCAGTGTACACCGGACGACATCGTGAGCCGGTTTGCGCGCGGCGACGTCTATATGCGACACGAGCGCGGCGAGATTTCCGACGACGCATTCTTTGCGCATCTGCACGACACGCTCGGTATCGATCTGACGCCGGCACAATTTCTCGAAGGCTGGAATGCGATCTTCGTCGGGGAGATGCCGGGCATCGCCGAACTCCTCGCGCATGCCGCGAAGCGCTGGCCGCTTTACGCATTCTCAAACACCAATGTCGCGCATGTCACGCATTTCTCGGAACACCATGCCGATCTGCTCAGTCACTTCCGCACGGTGTTTCTGTCGTCCTCGATCGGGCTTCGCAAGCCCGATGCAAAATCCTATGAGCACGTCATCGCGGAAATCGGCATCCCCGCCGACCGCATCGTGTTCTTCGACGATCTTGCCGACAATATCGAGGCCGCTCGCGCCTGCGGATTGCAGGCCGTCCACGTCACCTCGCCGACATCGGTCGCCGAGGCGCTCAAGGCACTCGGGCTTTAGATCCGCGAGATGCGCTGGAAGGCGATGCTGGTGAGGACGCCGAGCAGTGCCCAGAACAGCAGGCTGGTCAGGACCGCCGCAACGACGAAACTGTGCGACAGTGCCTCGGGGACATCCGTATGGCCAGCCGGCGCCAGCGGTGCGCCGATCAGGTGCGGCAGGACGATCAGGCCAAGGCCGAGAATGGCGGCCCATGACGCCTTGCGGAAGACCAGCAGGCCGAGCCCCGCCGCGGTGGCGCAGGCAGTGCCGATCCACCAGGTCTGGCGCAGTGTGAGGTCGGCGACAGGCATTCCCGGTAATTCCGGCGGCAGGCCGAGGCCGGGCGCCGCCGTGAAGACGACGAAACCGCCGAGGCCCCAGAACAGCCCTTCCCGCCAACCCACGGCCCGGCCGCGCAGCGCGAAGATGCCGGCCAGCAGCAACGCGAAGCCGATGGCCGTCAGGATATTAGCGCCGGTGGTGAAGGCATTGCGCTGCAAGCCCTCGGCGGGCTCCCATTCGGCCTCATGACTATGGGCGGCGGCGCCATGGTCGTGCGTATGGGCGGGCTGCGCGGCAGCCGTCGGCGCAACAGCAGCCGGCGCTTCCGCCTTGCGCTCATAAACTTCGCTTTTCTGGATCAGGGGAATGGTCCCGACCATCTGGGCGCCGGTGATGGCAGCACCAGTGATCACGCCAGCCAGCGCTGCCGAGAAAACGATCGACCTGAAGACGGACATGTCTCAGTGGCAGGGGAATGCGTTGGCGTGGCGCGTGTCATGGGCCGCATTGTGGACGGCGCTGATATGCGAGAAGCCGACCACGCCGACGATGAACAGACCGAGCGCCATGGCCAGAACGGCCTGCACGACGACATTGACGTCAGTGGTGACGGCGGAGATCTGGGCGGTCTGGGTCTGTTGCATCGGAATCCTCGCGAAATAGACCGCCAATTTAGCCGAGTTGCACCGGCGGCGCGACCGTTAATTTTACATCGCGCGGGCGAGATCGCGGCTGGTCAGATGAAAATTCGCATCTGCCGCCACCGGCGCACGCACCAGCTTGGCGCCGGCCGCCGCCTGGAACACTTCTCTGTGGTCGCGGAAATAGGCCGCGCATTCCTCCGGCGACGGGTAACGCCGGAGCAGCGTCCGGAACGCATGACGGTGCACCATGCACAGCCCGCAATGGCCGGACGGCCGGAATGCCAGCGCATCGACATCCGCCCGCCAGACAGGCGCTTCATCGTCGGTTGCGGCGTGGTTGTCGGTCATGATCGCCGATGTCTATCGTGTTTCCCTGCCCCGCCAAAGCGGCTGTGGTTTTGCGTCCGCTCCCGCTCTCCGCTATGACGGGCGCCCACACTGCCGGAGATCCCCGCGATGGCCCTGATGCCGGTTACCGATGCCATGGCCGCGATTCTCGCGGGCGCCGATGCGCTGCCTGAGGAGATGGTGCCGCTGGAAGACGCGTTCCACCGCGTGCTCGCCCGCGACATCGCTTCGCGGCGAACGCAACCACCGGAGCCCATGTCAGCGATGGACGGCTATGCCGTGCGCGCCGCCGATGCGACACTGGGCGCCAAGCTCCGCGTCATCGGCGAGATCGCCGCAGGCAAGCCGTTCGACCGCCCGCTGCAGACCGGCGAAGCCCTGCGAATCTTCACCGGCGGCGTGCTGCCCGCTGGCGCCGACGCCGTGGTGATCCAGGAAGACACAACGCGCGAAGGTGACGTCGTCGGGATCAACGAAGCTGCGATTTCCGGCAAGCATATCCGCCCGGCTGGCGTCGATTTCAACGAAGGCGATGTGCTGCTGCGCGCCGGCACCCGCCTCACCGATCGCGACCTGGCGCTTGCTGCCGGGATGAACCATCCGTCACTGCCCGTGCGGCGACGGCCGGTCGTTGCGGTGCTCGCCACCGGCGACGAACTGGTCATGCCCGGTGCGGTCCCCGGCCCCGGCCAGATCGTGCTCTCCAATGGCTTCGCGCTGCGTGCACTGGCCCGTGCCGAAGGCGCCGAGGTGGTCGATCTCGGCATCGCCGTCGACACGTTGGAGGCGACCACATCGGCCATTCAGCGCGCGATCGATCTGAAGGCCGACGTGCTGATCACCACCGGCGGCGCGTCGGTCGGCGACCACGACCTCGTGCAGCAATCCCTGATCAATGCCGGCGTCGAGATGGCGTTCTGGCGCATCGCCATGCGGCCCGGCAAGCCGATGATGCACGGACGCCGCCAGGGCATGCGCGTGATCGGCCTGCCCGGCAATCCCGTCTCGTCCTATGTCTGCGGCTTCCTGTTCATGGTGCCGCTGCTGCGCGCGCTATCCGGCCGAAACGAGGTCGCTCACGCGCTCGAACCCGCGGTGCTCGGCCGCGACCTCGCCGCCAACGACCAGCGCGAGGACTATCTGCGCACGCGTCTGGAAACCCGCGCCGACGGCACCGTGGTGGCGACGCCGGTGATGAAACAGGACTCGTCGCTGCTAGGAAATCTGGCTGTTGCCGAAGGACTTCTGATCCGCAAGCCATTCGCGCCGGCCGCGGCGGCCGGGGATTCATGCGCCATCATACGACTGCCAACCTAGCGGCGCCTCCTCACAGAACGACGCCGCGTTCGGAACTCCCACCTTGCGGCATGCTCCCAAACCTTTTTTCTGACTGAGATACCTTAACGCGGCTTCAGTCACTGAATTGTCACGTAACGCAGCGAGACATCGCTGCGAAACAAGATCGGTGCACAAATGGACTATTTCAAACGCTTCAATTTCCTGTTTGCGATGCCAACATTCGACGCCGACGATCTCGAGGGCATTCGCCTCAATCAGATCGTCGACGAGATCGAGCGTTCCGGCTTCGAGGTCGTCAAGGCGCGCAAGCTCGAAGACGCAACGATCGCGGTCCAGACCGACGCGGCGATCGGCTGCATGGTGGTCGACTGGGGCAAGAAGGGCCTCGAAGGCAAGACCGCGGCGCTGATCAACCTGATGCGTAAACGGGGCCTGGACTTCCCCATCATCCTGCTGATCCGTCGCAAGCGGTTTGAAGACGTCCCGGTCGAGGTGCTCGATTTCATCGACGGCTATGTCTTCCTGTCCGAAGAAACGCCGCCGTTCATCGCCAAGAATCTGATCAGCCGGTTGAAGCAATATGCCGAGACGCTGAAGACGCCGTTCTTCGGCGCGCTGGTCGACTACGCCGAGGAAGGCAACCAGCTCTGGACCTGCCCGGGCCACAATGGCGGCGTGTTCTACAGCCGCAGCCCGATCGGCCGCGTGTTCATGGAACATCTCGGCGAAGCCGTGTTTCGCGACGACCTCGACAATTCGGTGCTCGATCTCGGCGATCTGCTGACCCATGAGGGCCCTGCTTTGCAGGCGCAGAAGGAAGCCGCGCAGATCTTCGGGGCGGAGAAAACCTATTTCGTGCTCAACGGCACCTCGACCTCCAACAAGGTCGCGCTATCGGCTCTGGTCACCGATGGTGACCTCGTGCTGTTCGACCGCAACAACCACAAGGCGGCCTTGCACGGCGCATTGATGATTTCAGGCGGTGTGCCGATCTATGTGCCAACGACGCGCAATCCCTGGGGCCTGATCGGCCCGATGAACTGGGACGCGCTCGACGAGGACGCGCTGCGCGAGCGCATCCGTATCAATCCGTTGGTCACGGATCCCGAGGCCTGGAAGCGTCCACGCCCGTTCCGCGTCGCCGTGGTCGAACAGTGCACCTATGACGGCACCATCTACAGCGCCGAGATGATCATCGCGCGCATCGGCCATCTCTGCGATTACATCCTGTTCGACGAAGCCTGGGCGGGCTTCATGAAATTCCACCCGCTCTATGCCGGTCGCTTCGCCATGGGGCTCAAGGAGCTTGGTCCGGATTCCCCGGGTATCATCGCGACGCAGTCGACCCATAAGCAGCTCGCGAGCTTCTCGCAGGCGTCGCAGATCCACATGAAGGATCGCCACATCCGCGGGCAGAAGCGCCGCGTCGAGCACCGGCGCTTCAACGAAAGCTTCATGCAGCACGCCTCGACCTCGCCATTCTATCCACTGTTCGCATCATTGGATGTCGGCGCGCAGATGATGAAGGGCCGCTCGGGCGAAGTGTTGTGGGACGATACGATCCGCCTCGGCATCGAACTGCGCAAGAAGATGCGCGCGGTGCGCCGCGAGTTCGAGGAGAAGGAAACCCGCGCCGAGCGTCGCTGGTTCTTCGAACCCTTCGTGCCCGAGCGCGTCGCGATTCCCGACGCAGCCAGCGAAGGTGCTGTTCACAATGTGCCGTGGGAAAGCATCGGCACTGACCAGCTCGCCACCAATCCGGCTTATTGGCAGCTCGCGCCTGACGCCGCTTGGCATGGCTTCCCCGGCATGGAAGCCGGTTTCACCATGACCGATCCCAACAAGCTGACGGTGCTGACACCCGGCTTCGACCGCACCACCGGCGGCTATGCGGAACACGGCATCCCCGCGCCCGTGGTCGCGCAGTTCCTGCGCGAAAATCGCATCGTGCCGGAGAAGAACGATCTCAACTCGCTGCTCTTCCTGCTGACGCCCGGCGTGGAAGCCAGCAAGGCCGGCACGCTGATATCGGGCCTCGTCGCCTTCAAGAAGCTTCATGACGACAACGCCCTGCTCGAAGACGTCATCCCGGAATTCGCACGGCGCAGGCCCGCGCGTTACGCGGGCATACGCCTGAGGGATCTATGCGGCGACATGCACCGGTTCTTCCGCGAGGCCAATGTGAGCGAACTTCAGACCAGGCAATTCTCCGCTGACCATCTGCCGGAGATTGCCATGTCACCCCATGATGCCGCGCGCTGTCTGGTGCGCAACGACGTCGATTACCTCCCGATCGATGAGATCTTCGGGCGCGTCGCGACGACGCCGTTCGTGGTCTACCCGCCCGGCATCGCCACGATCGTCCCCGGAGAACGGCTCACCGAACGGTCAAAGCCGATGATCGATTATCTCAGGATGTTCGAGACCTGCTTCAACACCTTCCCGGGCTTCGACGTCGAAATCCAGGGCATCTACCGCAAGGTCGACGCCAATGGCCGGATCCGACTTTACACTTACGTGGTCTCCGAATAGGGAGCACGTAAGGAGCCTGATTTGCCAACGGAACTCGAACAGCCGGTCGTCATCCGACCATCACGCGACACCGACGTCGATGCCATGCTGGCGATCTATCGCCGGCACATCCGGCAAGGCGTCGAGGAAGGCGTCAGCGACGCGGACACGCCGCAGCCCGACGATCTCAGAGACCGGCGCAAGAACCTGCGCAGCAAACGGTTCCCGCATCTCGTCGCCACGCAAGGCGGCGAGGTCGTCGGCTACGCCTATGTGGTGCTGTTTCGGAAGCGACCGGCCTATCGCTACACGGTCAAGCATTCGATCTATATCCACCACGGACATGTCGGCCGGGGCATCGGCCGGCTGTTGATGCGCGAGTTGATCGATGTCTGCGCGGCGGCCGGCTTCCGGCAGATCATCGGCTATATCGATGCCGACAACACGGCCTCGCTCGGCTTGCATGAGAGCTTCGGCTTTGCCCGCGTCGGCTTGCTGCCCGGCGTCGCCTATCGCTCCGGCCGCTGGGCCGACACGATCATGGTTCAGCGCTCGCTGGCGACCGGCTCCACGACTCCGCCGCCGCCCATTGGGCGCGTGACGTCCGCGTAGCCCAAGCGACCGCGGAAGCATTTTCCATGTCCGTCGAGGATCGACGACTGGTGAGGAACAGCCTCCTCAAACCTCACTCAACGTGCGTTCTGTTGACGGCAAATTAAGCATTGCAGAACACATATGGAACATATAGTGTTCGTTCATGATTTGTTTCGAGATTCTGTGGCTTTGAGTAGTTTGAGAGTGCCCGAACTCGCGCAACCGATCTTCGAACGATCGTCTCTGGATTGAGGCTCACCGTTCGAAGGCCCTTTGAAACGCACGCGGCGGCCGACACCGTCAACTGAGGATGGCTTCAGATGCTCACGCGCAAACAATACGAACTCCTGCGATTCATCGATCAACGGCTGAAGGAAGCCGGCGTCCCACCGTCCTTCGACGAGATGAAGGATGCGCTCGACCTGCGCTCGAAGTCCGGCATCCATCGTCTGATCACGGCGCTGGAAGAACGCGGCTTCATACGCCGTCTGCCCAACCGCGCCCGTGCCATCGAAGTCATCAAGCTGCCAGAGCTCGGCGCACCGGTCACCGGCGGCACCGGGCGCCGCGGCTTCACGCCCAGCGTCATCGAAGGCACGCTTGGCAAGGTGCGTTCGGCCGCCAGCATCGCCAGCAACAGCGGTGATGATGACAATGGCCGCACGGTTGCTATCCCGGTCATGGGCCGGATCGCGGCCGGTACGCCGATCGAGGCGCTGCAGACCCGTAGCCACACCATCAGCATGCCCGCCGACATGCTCGGTTCCGGCGAACATTACGCGCTCGAAGTGCGCGGCGATTCCATGCAGGACGCCGGCATTCTCGACGGCGACACCGTGCTGATCCAGCGCAACGAGAGCGCCGACACCGGCGACATCGTGGTGGCCCTGATCGACGACGAGGAAGCCACGTTGAAGCGCTTCCGCCGCCGCGGCGCGTCGATCGCGCTGGAGCCTGCGAATGACGCCTACGAGGTCCGTATCCTGCCACCCAACCGGGTGCGCATTCAGGGCAAGCTGATCGGCCTGTATCGCCGCTACTGAGATTTGCGCCTCGGCGGATTACTGATCTTCGGGTTGAAGATCGGTTTCCGCCGGCGTCGCATCCACCGGCCGGTTTTGCGGTGGACGACTGTTCTGGATCAGATCTTGCTGGGGCTCATCGGGAATTGCGCGCGACCACGGACGGTCCAGGCCCCGTGGCCGCACGGCATCGATGGTAAAGCCGTTTGCGGTTCGCTGCAGGCTCACCGCACCATTTCGTTGCAAGCGATCCTGATCGATCACCAGCGCCCTGCAATCCCTCGGCGGCTGTTTCGTCGTGACGATGAGCGCCGCTTTCTCGCAATCATCCGTGAAGGCGTCCGGCTGTAAAACCAGCGCCACCAAAGCGCCATCGGCCAGCGGCGTGATGCATCCGTCGCGGTCGCAGGACACACCGTGGCTGACGGAGGCATCGGTCGGCAGACGCGCATCGGCATCGCCGGCGAGCCACTCTTTCAGCAAAAATGTATCCTTGGCGCTGCGCATCACATGCAGGCGTCCGTCCCTGCCCCGTACCGCGACGCTGCGACCATCACCCGAGATCAGGACATCCGGCTGCTTCACCAGCAATGCCCAGACAATCGAGAGCATCAGCACGCCAGCCCCCGCGAAGCGCAACGGCGTGCGCAGCAATCCCAGCACGATGATGCCGATACTGGCTGATATCAGCGGTCCCGTCCCGAAGGCCGGCATCCGGCCGATGGCGCCGGGCACGGCTGCGACCCATTGCGTGACCACGATCATCCACTGGATGCCGACATCCATCAGCCGCCAGAACACACCGTCAAAGCCGAACGGCATGGCTGCCAAACCAAGAATACCCGCCGGCATCACCAGCGCCGAGACCACCGGCATCGCCAGAAGATTGGCGACAACGCCATAAGGCGTGACGCGGTGGAAATGAAATGCGGCATAGGGCGTGGTGGCGAGGCCCGCGACCAGCGAGGCCAGCACGAGCATCGCGATCTCGCGTCCGCCCCATAGCGCCACGCGCGCCGTCGCGGAATGATCGGGCGACGCAAACAGCGCGGGCATGCCGATCTGCACCAATGCGACCAGCCCCAGCGTCGCCGCGAATGACATCTGAAAACTCGGATGCACCAGTGCTTCCGGCGCCACGATCAGCACAACCATTGCTGCCACCGCCAGCGTACGGAACGTCACCGCCCGGCGATCGACCATGACTGCCATCAACACAACGGCCGTCATGAAAAAGGATCTCTGTGTCGCGACTTCGGCACCTGACAGCAGCAAATAGAACAGTGCTGCGAATAACGCCGCAGCCGCTGCGACTTTCTTGATCGGGAATGTCACCGTCAGGACAGGGATCAGTGCCAGCAGTGCGCGTATCGCAAAGAACACCACGCCGGCGACAACGGCCATGTGATAGCCGGAGATCGACAACACATGACCGAGGCCGGAGATGAACATCGCATCATTGACGTCAGCCGAAATCGCATCGCGGCGGCCCGTGAGCAGCGCCGTGGCAATGGCGCGGCTATCGCCCGAGAGCACGGTGCGGATCCGCGCGTCGATGGCGTCGCGCAGCCCCTGCATGGTCGCCGAATAGCGTAACGCCACACTCGGCTGTATCGGCGGGTCGACCGCCTTGATGCCGCCCATCACAAAACCGGACGCGCCGATCCCTTGAAAATACAAATCTCGTCCGAAGTCGTAGCTACCCGGCCGGAGCGGCGACAGCGGCGGCTGCAGCCTTGCCTTCAATTCGACGAAGCTGCCGACGACAGGCGCCGTGCCCTTCTTCACCGACAGCCGCACACGGGTGAGCTTCGGTGCGGCGCGCGGGCTGTCCATCGTGGCAACGCGGAGCACGAAGCGATCCGTGCGCTCCCGTTCCTCGTGGGTTTCGACGAAGCCGGTCAGCGCGACGGAATAGAGCGGCTTCGCCAGAACCTCATGAGCCACACGCGCGGTTTTCATGGCCGCCATCGCGAAGCCGGACGCGATGGCCGCAATGAGCAAGATCAAGGGAAACCATCGCTGCCGCCGCAGCAAAAACGCAGCCACGCAAAGAAGGCCAGCCGTCGCGGCGGCAACCCAGGCTACCGGCTCATGCTCAGCGGCAAAATACAGCGCGATGCCGGTCCCGAAAGCGATCGGCACCCAAGGCAGCAAGCGACCGGGACCCGCTTCGGCCCGCACCCACGTCCAGAGCGTCTCGAAGCCCGACGTTGATGACGTCGGTGACGGGACAGCGACGCCTGCCGTGGCCGGCGGCGGCCATGTGGTCGCCGTGCCGGATCGGCCCCGCCGCTGTTGCTGATCCCCGCCCCGCGCCATCGAACGCACACACGCCAAGCTTGTCCTTCCGAATGCTATCGGAAGGGCAAGCGGCGGCTAGCGGAACGGATGCAGAATACGAAAACTAATCCCTGGGGTTGCTCAAGCGAGCTTGGCGTAGCTGTCGCGCAGACCGACGGTACGGTTGAAGACCAGCTTGCCCGGCGCTGAATCCTTGTCGCGACAGAAATAACCCTGGCGCTCGAACTGCACGACATCGCTTGTGTTGTCGCTCGCCAGCGCCGGCTCCAGCATGGCGCCGGTCAGCGTCTCCAGCGAGTCCGGATTGAGCTGCGATGCGAACTCGGTCGCATTGGGCTGCGGATCGGCGAACAGCTGATTGTAGACGCGTACTTCCGCCTGCACGGCATCTGCGGCACTCACCCAATGGATCGTCGCCTTGACCTTGCGGCCGTCCGGCGCATTGCCGCCCCGGGTTTCCGGATCATAGGTGCAGCGCAGTTCGACCACCTCGCCAGCGGCATTCTTGATGACGTCCTTGCAGGTGATGAAGTAGCCATAACGCAAGCGGACCTCGCGGCCTGGCGCCATGCGGAAGAACTTCTTCGGCGGCTCTTCCATGAAGTCGTCATGCTCGATGTAAAGCTCGCGGCCGAATGAAATCTGCCGGTTGCCGAGCGACGCATCATCGGGATGGTTGATGGCTTCGAGCTGCTCGGTCTGTCCTTCCGGGTAGTTCTCGATCACCACCTTCAGCGGCTTCAGCACCGCCATGCGGCGCTGCGCCGTGCGATTCAGTGTCTCGCGCACGGCGAAATCGAACATCGAGATATCGACGGTCGAGTTGGCCTTGGCGACGCCGATGCGCTTGACGAATTCGCGCAGTGCTTCGGCAGGAATGCCGCGGCGCTGCAGGCCGGCCAGCGTCGGCATCCGTGGATCGTCCCAGCCCGTGACATGGCCACCGCGGACAAGTTCGGTCAGCACGCGCTTCGACAGCAGCGTGTAGGTCATGTTGAGGCGCGCGAATTCATACTGATGCGGCCGCGACGGCACCGGCAGGTTTTCCAGGCACCAGTCGTAAAGCGGCCGGTGATCCTCGAATTCGAGCGTACAGATTGAATGCGTTACGTGTTCGATGGCATCCGACTGACCGTGCGCGAAGTCGTAGCTCGGATAGATGCTCCAAGCGGTGCCCGTACGCGGATGATGCGCATGCAGGATGCGATAGATCACGGGATCGCGCAGGTTGATGTTGCCCGACGACATGTCGATCTTGGCGCGCAGCACGCGGGCGCCGTTCGGGAATTCGCCGGCACGCATCCGGGCGAACAGATCGAGGTTCTCGTCGACCGGACGATCGCGGAACGGGCTGTTCTGGCCGGGCTCCGTCAGGGTGCCACGCTTAAAGCGGATTTCTTCCTGCGACTGGTCATCGACATAGGCCTTGCCCGCGCGGATCAGATGTACCGCCCAGTCATAGAGCTGCTCGAAATAGTCCGAGGCGTAATGCAGGTTGCCCTCGCCCCACTCGAAGCCGAGCCAGCGCACATCGCGCTGGATGGCGTCGATATATTCCTGCTCTTCCTTGGTCGGATTGGTGTCGTCGAAACGCAGGTTGCAGTGACCGCCGAATTCCTCGGCGACGCCGAAATTCAGGCAGATCGACTTGGCATGGCCGAGATGCAGGTAGCCGTTGGGCTCCGGCGGAAAGCGCGTCACCACGCTCTTGTGTTTGCCGGATTGCAGGTCCGCCGCAACGATGTCGCGGATGAAGTCACGGCCTGCGTCGGATACCGATTCGTCTGTCATTTGCTGCCTTTCAAGCTGCGCCCTATGTGCCAAATCCGGAAGGCCGCGCCAAGGCCGGATCAGGGGCCAGGTCCCGCGAAAGGGCCTTTTCCGATGCGGTTCCGGCCCCAAATCCGCGTTTATTCGCCGTGAGACAGCGCCCTGTCGTTGTGATAAACGCCCGCCAACACTCACACCGAACTCGATCGAACCCGCTGATATGACCGCTCCCGTCGTTACCCGTTTCGCCCCCTCGCCGACCGGCTTCCTCCATATCGGCGGTGGACGCACCGCGCTGTTCAACTGGCTCTATGCCAAAAAGACCGGCGGCAAGATGCTGCTGCGGATCGAGGATACGGACCGCGAGCGTTCAACGGATGCCGCGATCGACGCCATTATCGACGGGTTGAAGTGGCTGGGCATCGAATGGGATGGCGACACCGTCTTCCAGTTTGCCCGTGCCGGCCGGCACCGCGAAGTCGCCGAACAGCTGCTGGCCGAGGGCAAGGCGTATTACTGCTATGCCTCGGCCGAGGAGCTGCAGCAGATGCGCGAGACCGCCCGCGCCGAGGGCAAGTCCAAGCTCTATAACGGGTTGTGGCGCGACCGCGATCCGTCGGATCCGCGCCCCGACGTCAAACCGACGATCCGCCTGAAGGCGCCGCTCACCGGCGAGACCGTGATCGAGGATCAGGTGCAGGGCCGTGTGGTCTGGCAGAACGAGAATCTCGACGACCTCGTGCTGCTGCGTGGCGACGGCAATCCCACCTACATGCTGGCCGTGGTGGTGGACGACCATGACATGGGCGTGACCCATGTCATTCGCGGTGACGACCATCTGATCAACGCCGCGCGCCAGAAGCAGATCTACGACGCGCTCGGCTGGACCGTGCCCAGCATGTCGCATATTCCGCTGATCCATGGGCCCGATGGTTCGAAACTGTCGAAGCGCCACGGTGCGCTCGGCGTAGAAGCCTATCGCGCGCTGGGTTACGTGCCCGCCGCCCTGCGGAATTACCTGGTGCGGCTCGGCTGGAGCCATGGCGATCAGGAAATCTTCTCGACCCAGGAGATGATCGACGCGTTCGACCTGTCGGGGATCGGCCGTTCCGCCGCGCGCTTCGATTTCGCCAAGCTCGAAAATCTCAACGGTCACTACATCCGTCACACCGACGATCAATCCCTCGTGACCATGTTCGAGGACGTGCTGAATTACGTGCCCGGCGGCCCCGAACTGAAGGCGAAGCTCAACGACACCACGCGCGCCCAGCTGTTGCGCGCCATGCCCGGCCTGAAGGAACGTGCCAAGACGCTGATCGAACTGATCGACGGCGCCAATTTCATCTTCGCCGATCGCCCACTGGCGATGGAGCCGAAGGCGCAGGCCGCGCTGACGCCGGAAACCCGTGTGTTGATTGGCAAGTTGCGCACGGCACTGGAAGCCGTCACCGACTGGACCGCAGCAAATGCCGAAGCCGCCACCCGCGCCTTTGCCGAGGAAGCTGGCATCAAGCTTGGCGGGGTTGCGCAACCGCTTCGCGTGGCGCTGACCGGCAAGACCACATCGCCCGGCATTTTCGATGTTCTGGCGGTATTGGGACGGCAGGAATGCCTGGACCGGCTCGCCGATCAGGCATCTATTTAGCATAGCTGTAGGCTGCTTTTGCCCGCCTTGCAGCGCACACAGCAATACGCTACGCATTCTGGCGAATGCTCTGGAATTCCCGGCTAGCCTCCCCATTTCTCCTGAAATGTCGGTGGCTTGCCGGCCCCTCAACGATCTCATCGGGGACCACGCGATGGACGCAAAAACCAATACCAAATCCGCAACGCTGACAGTCGACGGCAAGAGCTTCGAACTGCCGATCCACAGCGGGACCGTCGGCCCTGATGTCATCGACATCGGCAAGCTCTACGCCCAGTCCGGGATGTTCACCTACGATCCCGGCTTCACCTCGACGGGCAGCTGCCAGTCCAAGATCACCTATATCGATGGCGATGCCGGTATCCTCGAATACCGCGGCTACCCCATCGAGCAGCTCGCCGAGAAGGGCGACTTCCTCGAGACCTGCTATCTGCTGCTATACGGGGAACTCCCGACCAAGGCGCAGAAGGCAAAGTTCGACGCATTGGTCACGAACCACACCATGGTTCACGACCAGATGAGCCGCTTCTTTCAGGGCTTCCGCCGCGACGCGCATCCGATGGCCGTGATGGTCGCATCGGTTGGCGCCCTCGCCGCTTTCTACCACGACTCAACTGATATCAACGATCCGAAGCAGCGCGACATCGCGTCGATCCGCATGATCGCCAAGATCCCGACGCTCGCGGCGATGGCCTACAAGTACACGATCGGTCAGCCCTTCGTGTATCCGACCAACTCGCTCGATTTCGCAGCGAACTTCATGAAGATGTGCTTCGCCGTGCCGTGCGAGGAGTACAAGGTCAATCCGGTGCTCGCCAAGGCGCTGGACAAGATCTTCACGCTGCACGCCGACCACGAGCAGAACGCATCGACCTCAACGGTCCGCATCGCCGGCTCATCGGGCGCCAATCCGTTCGCCTGCATCGCCGCCGGCATCGCCTGCCTGTGGGGTCCGGCGCATGGCGGCGCCAACGAAGCCGCATTGCAGATGCTCGCCGAGATCGGCACCGTCGACAAGATTCCGGAATTCATCGCCAAGGTGAAGGACAAGAATTCCAGCGTCCGCCTGATGGGCTTCGGTCACCGTGTCTACAAGAACTACGATCCGCGCGCCAAGCTGATGCAGCAGGCCTGCCACGAGGTTCTCAAGGAAACCGGTCACGGTGGCGACGAGATGCTCGCCGTTGCGATGGAGCTCGAGAAGATCGCGCTGTCGGACCAGTACTTCATCGACCGCAAGCTGTATCCGAATGTCGATTTCTATTCGGGCATCACGCTGAAGGCGATGGGCTTCCCGACCTCGATGTTCACCGTGCTGTTCGCGGTTGCCCGCACCGTTGGCTGGATCAGCCAGTGGAGCGAGATGATCGGCGATCCGCAGCAGAAGATCGGTCGTCCGCGCCAGCTCTACACGGGTGCTGCCCGCCGCGATTACGTAGATATCGCCAAGCGCGCCTAAGACCTCGTTTCGCAGAGTGCGAAAATCAAAACGGCGGATCGCAAGATCCGCCGTTTTTGTTTATTTCGCTGCAATCTCTTGAATTGAGGTCTTCAACTCTTCCGCATCGTAGCCAGCACGACATTGGCCGCACCGACGCTCGGCGACGCTTCGCCCGTCGCCATGATCCCGTCGAGCCGCGCCAGGGCTTCAATCTGACGGCGCCGCATGGGTGTGTCTGCCATCACCTCTTGCAACGACGCCGCGAGCTTCTCCGGCGTGCAGTCTTCCTGGATGAACTCCGGAATGACGTTCTCGCCGATCACCAGATTGGCGAGGATCACCGACGACGAGGTGATGCGGCGGCGGATGATCCAGGCCTCGACACTGCCGGCCTTGTAGGCTGTGACCATCGGCACGCCCGACAAGGCAAGCTCCAGCGTCACCGTCCCCGATTTGGCGAAGGCCGCATGCGCAATGCGGAACGCGGCGCGCTTCTCTGTTTCGCCCACAACGATCCGTGGCTGCACCGGCCACGCCTTGAGCGCTTCGGCGATGACCTCGACGAGATGTGGCATGGTTGGCAGGATCAGTTCGAATTGCGTGCCCTGCTTTTGCAGCAGATCGAGCGTCGCGCCGAACGTTGCCATGTGATGACGGATCTCGCTGCGACGGCTACCGGGCAGCACCAGCAGCACCGGTGGCTTCGTTTCGCGACGCGCCTGCTCGCCCGCATTGGGACGCAGCGCATCGATCTGCTCGATCAGGGGATGACCGACATAAGTGCATGGCGGTCCGCCGAGCCGCCGATGCGCCTCCGGCTCGAACGGCAGCAGCGCCAGCACATGATCGACATAGGCGCGCATCGCCTTCGCGCGCCCCGGCCGCCACGCCCACACCGTTGGCGACACATAGTTGACGACGGGAATGGAGGGATCGCGCTGGCGCACGCGCTTGGCGACGCGATGGGTGAAGTCCGGGCTGTCGATGATGACCAGCACGTCGGGTCTGGCCCGCAAGACGTCCTCGGTCGCGCGCGTGATGAGCTTCAGGATCGACGGCAACTTCCGTAGGACGGCGGCAAGGCCGATGATGGAAAGCTCTTCGATCGGAAACAGCGACTGCAGACCTTCACGTGCCATCGACGAACCGCCGACGCCTTCGAAGCGCACATCGTCGCCGAGCCGCTGGCGCAACACCTTCATCAGCGCGGAACCGAGACGGTCGCCGGATTCTTCAGTGGCAATGAGATAGATCGTCTTCGTCACGTCGGAAGTCCCGTCACGAAAAGACCTGCGGCATCGGCGGCGACAATCATCTGCTGCGGTTCGGCGACGATCGTATTGCCTGCGACGATGGCGACGCCGGCGAGCTTCGCGGCCGCAGCCCGCTCGATGGTCCGCGGCCCCAATGTCGGCAGATCGAAACGCAGATCCTGACCGCTCTTCGGCGCCTTCACCAGCACACCTCGTCCTGCCTTGGCGCGAATACGTCCCTGTTCACGCAAGAGCGCCACGCGTGCCAGCAATCCATCGGTGCCTTCGATATCTTCGATTCCCACCACATGGCCGTCGATCACCACGGTCGCCTGGCCGATATCGAACGGGCTCAAGGCGCGCAGGACGTCGCGCCCACGCGCGATATCGGCTTCAGCATCTTGATCCGGTACGGCACGCGTCACGCTGCCTTCCGGCATCAGCACATCGGACGCGACGTCCTTGATCCCCAGCAGACGAAAACCTTCATGCTCGAACAGGCGGCTGATACTCGTCAGCAAATGATCGTCACCGCCGCGAAACGCGCGAAACACTTTCGGCATTACGCGAAGCGTTGCCCAGTCCAGCCTGATCTCGGAGATTGCCGGCCGCACCAGCGTGCCGATGAAGGTGAGATCCCGGCAATTTTCGCTGCGCATCAGCTTCAGCAAACGGCCAAACTGGCCGATGGGAATCCAGTGGTGCTGAAATCGCGCCACCAGCGCCGGATCGCAGAAGCCCTTCAGCGCGAACACGACAGGCTTGATGCCACGTGCCTGCAGCGAGTCCGCGACCGCGAAGGGCAGCGAGCCGCCGCCGGCGATGATGCCGAACGGCGAGCCTATCGGCGGATGTAATTGCGGGTGCTGTATTTGAGCCTGGTCAGTCATGCTTCGCCCCGCGATACCCGAATTCAGGAACTGCTCTTGCTATCCTCGGGCAGGCACAGCGCGCGGTGCTTGGCGCCGGCGATGAATGTCAGGATTTCTGCAATCGCCGGATCGTCATTCGCCAAGGGCTGCACGCGCTCGAGCCGCTCGGCAAAGACGCCGGGGCCATGGAACAGCTTTTGATAGAACGAGCGCACGGCGGCGACGCGCTCCTTGGTGAACTTGCGGCGCTTCATGCCGATGATGTTGAGGCCTTCCAGCGCCGCATACTGACCATTCACAAGCCCGAACGGGATGATGTCACCGCGCACGCCGCAGATGCCGCCGACCATGACCTGGGAGCCAATGCGGGTGAACTGGTGCACGGCCGACAGCCCGCCCATGAAAACGAAATCGCCGATCTCGCAATGACCGCCAAGCGTCGCCGAGGTCGCGAAGATCACGTCGTTGCCGACGTGACAGTCATGGCCGACATGGGCGCAGTTCATGAAGTAGCCGCGATCGCCCACCGACGTAATGCCGCCACCGGCGACAGTGCCCGCATTCATGGTCACGGACTCGCGGATGGTACAGCCATTGCCGATGGTCAGCCTGGTCAGTTCTCCCTTGTAGCTGAGCGACTGCGGGGGCGTGCCTAATGACGCGAACGGATAGATTGTGCAGTTCTCGCCGATGCTCGTCTGCGCCGTCACGTTGACATGCGACAGCAGCTTTGTGCCTGCACCGATCGTGACATGCGGTCCGATAATGCAGAAGGGTCCGATTTCGGCGCCCTCGCCAATGACAGCACCATCCTCGATCCGCGCCGTCGGGTCGATCTTGCTCATCGAAACAGTCCAATCCCAGCCATCAAGCTGCCTACAAATATCTAGGTTTTTCCGTTGGTTAACGTGGGTTCCCGAGCCTGTCCAGTGACGTCTGATTGCGATCTGTTACGACACGTCTCATACCATGACTTACAAACGCATGATGCCATCGAGGTCTTCGATGGCATCATGCGCGTTCAGGTAGGTGCCAATCAGTCTGTCAGCATTGCACCGACATCGGCCTCGGCGACGACCTTGCCATTTACCTTGGCGTCGCCATGGAACCACCACATCGCCTTTTTCCGGCCGATCAGGTGCAAATGATATTCGATCGTATCGCCAGGCATCACCGGCTTGCGAAACTTGCACTTGTCGATGGTGAGGAAATACACCGCACGCGGCTTCTCGGTGCCTTCGACGGACGAGATGCCGATCACGCCCGCTGTCTGAGCCATGCCTTCGATCATCAACACGCCGGGATAGACCGGGCGATCAGGAAAATGCCCGAGGAATGCCGGCTCGTTGATCGTGACGTTCTTGATACCAATGCCGCTGAAGTCCTTGCGGATGTTGACGACACGATCGATCAGAAGAAACGGATAGCGATGCGGAAGGGTCTTGAGGATGGTGTTGATGTCGACCGTCTCGATGATGATCGGCGATGCGCCATCGCTTGGTAAATCCTGGCTCATTCCCGCCCCTCGTCTTTCGTATCCTGCGTCGTCGCATCCGTTCCCGGCATGCTCTCGCGGGCGAGTTTCTCAACCGCGAGGATCTCGCGGAACCATTGCTTGGTCGGCCGGGCAAAGATGCCACCCCACCGCGCGCGCGGCGGAATGCTGTCTTTCACTCCGGCCATTGCCGCGACCTGCGCGCCATCGCCAATCGTAATGTGATTGTTGAGGCCCACCATGGCGCCCAGCGCGACGTTGTCGCCGATGGTCAGGCTGCCTGCAAGGCCACATTTCGCAGCGATCACACAGTGCCGTCCAATTGTCACATTGTGGCCGATCTGGACCTGATTGTCGATTTTGGTCCCCTCGCCAATCACGGTATCGCGCAGGCTGCCGCGGTCGATGGTGGTGCCGGCGCCGATCTCGACGTCGTTCTGGATCAGGACACGGCCGGTCTGCGGGACCTTGATGTGCTCGTCCCGGCCGAACACGAAGCCAAACCCGTCCTGGCCGAACTTGCAGCCGGGATGAACGAGTACGTTGTTGCCGATCAGTGTGAACTGCAGCGTGCTGCCAGCGCCGATATTGCAGTCGCGTCCGATCTTGACCCCGGCGGCGATCACCGCGCCAGAACCGATGATGGTGCCGGAACCGATCTCCACATCCGGGCCGATCACGGCCAGCGGATCCACCGTAACGTCATCTTCGAGCTGAGCAGTGGGATGGATGACGGCGGATGCGGCGATGCCAGTAATGTCAAAGCCGGAGACCGGACGCAGCGTATCCGCGTGCAGCTCGCGCGCCAATTCCACGAAGGCTGCGAACGGCCGCTTGGCGCGCAGCACCGTTACGTGAGCCGGAATATCGCCCTTGAAGCTCTCGCTCACCAGGCAGGCACCGGCCTTGGTGTGGGTTAGCTGGTCGATGTAGCGGAGATTTTCGAAGAAGGTCAGGTGATGGGGGCCAGCCTCATCGAGCGAGGCTACGCCAGTCACGACCTGGTCGGCCCGCGTCGGGTCGACCAGTCGCGCCTTCGTTGACGCGGCTATTTCAGCCAGCGTCAACGACGGCGATTGCTTGAAGAACGTCGGCAGAACCATTCCACCCGTCGCGGTCCGGCCGGAGATCAAACTCAGAACGAAGTTCCGCCGCCGAACTTGAACTGCTGCACGCGATCATAGGCGCCCTTGGTGATCGGCACTGCGTAATCGAAGCGCAGCGGACCAAACGGCGACTGCCAGATCAGGCCCACACCGACCGACGACCGCACGACATTGCCGTCGTCATAGGTCATGCCAGCGCAGTTACCGACCGAAGTCCGGCTAGCAGCCACACAACCGGCAGCGTTGACTTCGCCAGTCTGAGCCCAGCTCGTCGGTCCCTGATAATCCCAGAGGCCGCCAGCATCGGCATAGACCGCACCCTTGATGCCAACTTCCTTCGGCAGGAACCAGAACGGCATCTGCAATTCAGCCGAAGCGCCCCAATACTTCGTGCCGCCGAGTGCGTCACCGTAGGATCCCAGCGCAACGTAGCTGATGTCACGCGGACCGATACCGTTCTGCGCGAAACCACGCACCAGGTTCGGACCCATCTGGAAGTGATCCAGCATGCGGATGTCTTCGCCGACCTTGTTCAGCATGCCACCCTGGACACGCAGCAAACCAACGATGTCGGCCACAAGCGGGGTGTAATACTTCGCATCGACGGTGGTCTTCAGGTAAGTCACGTCGCCGCCGACGCCAGCGTAGTCCTGCTTGAACTCCAGGAACAGACCGTCGGTCGGGTTCTTGTTGTTGTCGAGGGTGTTGTAGTTCAGCGTGTAGCCGAGCGCCGAGGTCAGCGTCTTGCCGCTGGCCAGTTCGCGGCGAACCGGCAGCGACGACTCGCCATCTGCATAACAGCCCCAGTTGCCGGAACCTGTTTCGGCGAAGCCAAGGCCAAACAACGAATTCAGATAGCCAGGCGTGTTGGTTGCAGTCGGGCTGCCCGGAAGATTGTTACAATTCGCGAGCGTGCTCGGCAGCGAAATCTGCTGCTGATAGATCGAGTAGCGCAGCTGCAGCGCGAGATCTTCACGCAGCTGGAAGCCGAGACGCGGGCTAAAGCCTAGCGTCTTGGTGTTGTACGAAATGTAGCTGTTGGACAGCTGCTCGCGCTGATAGAAATCGAGGCCAAGGGCCACGCGGTAGTCGAGCAGGTAAGGCTCGACGAAGGACAGCGAGTAGCCACGGGCATACTGGCCATACTGGACCGACGCCTTGGCAAACAGGCCACGACCGAGGAAGTTACGTTCCGAGACGCTGACTTCGCCGAGTGCACCGTCGGTGGTCGAGTAACCACCCGAGACCGAGAAGTCGCCGGTGGATTTTTCTTCCAGATCGACAACCAGGATCACGCGATCGCTGGATGAACCAGGCTCGGTCGTCACCTTCACGCTCTTGAAGAAGTCGAGGTTCTTCAGGCGGCGCTCGGCACGATCGACCAGCGCACGATTATAGGCGTCGCCTTCTGCGAGATCGAATTCGCGACGGATGACATAGTCACGGGTACGCGTGTTGCCGCGCACATTGATGCGCTCGATATAGACGCGCGGGCCCTCTTCCACCGTGAAGCCGATGGTGACGGTGTGAGATTCGAAATTGCGATCGCCACGCGGACGCACGACGGCAAAGGCGTAGCCGCGGCGGGACATTTCGATCTGCATTTCCTCGACCGACTTCTCCAGCGCTTCCGCGTTGTAAAGCGAGCCGACGCCAACGCGCGAGAAGCTGCGCAGCGAGTTCGGATCGAACTGCGGAATGGTGGACGAGAAGTCGACCGACGACACGCGGTACTGCTGGCCTTCTTCGATCTTGAAGGTGACCAGGAAGCCCTTCTGGTTCGGGTCGTATTCGGTGAGCGCGGCAACGACCTGAACGTCGGCGAAGCCGTTCTTTAGGTAATAGCGGCGGATCAGGTCGCGATCGGCTTCGATGCGGTCCGGATCATAGATGTCGCCCGAAGCCAGGAAGCTCAGGAGGTTCGATTCACGGGTCTTGATGACGTCCTTGAGGCGGTAGGACGAGTAATAGTTGTTGCCGATGAACTGGATCGACTTCACGCCGGTCTTCGCGCCTTCGTTGATCGTGAAGATCAGGTCGACGCGGTTGTTCGGCTGCTCGATGAATTCCGGAACGACGCTGACGTCATAACGGCCAGAGCGACGATAGATTTCGGAGATGCGCTGCGCGTCTGCCTGCACCATCGGGCGCGACAGCGTCCCGCGCGGCTTCGACTGCACTTCGGCGTTCAGCTGGTCGTCCTTGACCTTCTTGTTACCTTCGAAGGCGACGCGGCCAATGACCGGGTTTTCGACGACGCTGACGACCAGACGGCCACCGGCCTGATTGATCTTCACATCCTGGAACAGGCCGGTCTCGATGAGCGACTTGAGGCCGTCATCAATGGTGCCCTGATCCAATCGGCCGCTCGGGCCGGGACGGAAATAGGAGCGGATGGTCTCCACATCCACGCGACGATTGCCTTCAACAACAATCGAAGCGGCGGTCTGAGCCACGGCAGTCGAAGAAACGAGCGCAGCAGTCGCTGTAACGGCGACCGGCATGGCGACCAAGATCGAAGCAGCAAGAAGGCCGCCTCGGAAACCCCGCAAACCAAAAATCATGCGCAAAGCGCCCTTATCATTCCATCGCCAGCCCGCACCCCTACGGTCTGACAGAATCCCTTTAGTCGCCCAGCTTGTAGCCAATTTTACCTGACTGGCAAACGACCTTTCGCGCTGCAATTCTAATTTCATTCCAAGACGTTGCCCATCGGCCACGTTACCCCCAGCCTCGATCATGACGAAGCCAGGTGAAGAATGTCATTATAGGTCGCAAATACCATCAACATCAGCACTAAACCGAGGCCAATGCGGAAGCCCATCTCTTGTGCGCGCTCCGACAGCGGACGCCCGCGAACGGCTTCGACGACATAGAACAAAAGATGACCGCCATCGAGAAGCGGCACTGGAAACAGGTTGAGAAGGCCGATCGAGATCGACAGAACCGCCGCCAGGTGAATCAGGGCGGTCAGGCCGATTGTCGCCACCTGCCCCGAAATCTGGGCGATTCGCATCGGACCACCGATCTGGTCGGCCGCCTCGCGTCCGGTGAATACACCGCCGATATAGGCGATGGTGCGGTCCACGACGAACCAGGTTTCCTTGACGCCCAGCACGAAAGCGGTCGCCGGATTGACCCGCTCGGTGGTCGCTTCGCCAACCGCTGTCGCGCGGGTAATGCCGAGGACGCCGAGACGATGGACGTTACCGAAGCTGTCTTTGACTTCGCGAAGTTCTGGCGTGCCCTTCAGCTCAACCGTGGCTTCGCCGCGCTTGACGCTGAAGGCCAGTTGCTCGCCAGCCTTGGTGCCGACGATGCGCTGCATGTCGGAGAAGCTGCCAATGACCTTGCCATCGATGGCCTTGATGATGTCGCCCGACTGGAACCCAGCCTTCTCGGCCGCGCTGCCAGCCTGAATGCTGTCGACCTTGGCAGTCGTGCTCGGCTTGCCGAAGAACGTGAACAGACAGGTGAAAATGACGATCGCGAGGATGAAATTGGCGATCGGACCAGCAGCCACGATGGCCGCACGCTGGCCAACCCGCTTGTGGTGGAAGCTGCCCTTGCGCTCATCCGCCGTCATGCCTTCCAGCGCAGCGCTTGAGGGGGTCGAGGCTTCGCTCTCGTCACCGAAGAACTTCACATAACCGCCAAGCGGAATCGCGGAAATCTTCCAGCGCGTGCCATGACGATCGTTGAAGCCGGCCAGTTCGGGACCGAAGCCGAGCGAGAACGTCAGGACCTTAACGCCGTTCCAGCGGGCGACCAGGAAGTGGCCGAGTTCGTGGAAGAACACCACGATCGTCAGGACAAACAGAAAGGGGATGATATAGCCGATAAAGCCGTGGCTTAACGTATTGAAACTATGTTGGAAAAACTCAAGCATCCCGATCCCCTAACGCGAGGCCAAAGGCCCCGTCCCCAATGCTCTAGGATGCCTTTGCGGCAATTTGAGGCAAGAGGGTGGCAGCCATTTTTCTCGCTTTATGGTCAACAGCGATGGCGTCATCCGCCGATGACAACGGCGCCAAATTCCCTGCCCGCACCCATTCATTCATGGTGGCTTCGACCAGCCTTGCAATGGCGCCAAAGCGGATCTTCTGGGCGGTGAAGGCAGCCACGGCGATCTCGTTGGCCGCGTTGTAGACGGTGGTTGCGCCGCTGCCGGTGCGCAGCGCGTCATAGGCCAGCTTCAGGCCAGGGAAGCGCGCGTAATCCGGTGCCTCGAAGGTCAGCGAACCAATCTTGGCGAGATCGAGCGGCGCCGCCCGGCCCGGGATGCGGTCCGGCCAACCCAAGCAATGCGCGATCGGCGTGCGCATGTCGGGCGAACCGAGCTGCGCCATGACAGAATAATCGCGGAACTCGACCATGCCGTGGATGATCGACTGCGGGTGCACCAATACGTCGATCTCGTCCGGCGCCAGTGCGAACAGATAGGACGCCTCGATCACTTCGAGGCCCTTGTTCATCATTGATGCGGAATCGATGGTAATCTTCTGCCCCATCGACCAGTTCGGATGTTTCAGCGCCTGCGCCAGCGTTGCCTGCTCGATATCGGCGGCAGCCCAGGTGCGGAACGGTCCGCCCGAGGCGGTGATGATGACGCGGGTCAGTTCCTCGCGGCTGCCGGAGGCCAGCGCCTGGAACAGCGCATTGTGCTCGCTGTCCGCCGGCAGGATGCAGGCGCCCGCCTTGGCGGCGCGATCCATGAAGAAATCGCCGGCGCAAACGAGGCATTCCTTGTTGGCCAGTGCGACGGTTGCACCGCGATCAACGGCGGCGAGCGCAGGCTTCAAGCCGGCGGCGCCCGACACGGCGGCCATCAGCCAGTCGGCCGGCCGCTCGGCGGCCTCGACGATGGCGCTATCCCCTGCCCCGCTGGCGATGCCGGTGCCGGCGAGTGCCGCGCGGAGTTCGTCCAGCTTGGATTCATCAGCGACGGCCACAAAGCGCGCGTTGAATTCCTTGGCCAGCTTGACCACGCCTTCGACGTTGCCGTTAGCCGTCAAAGCCTCCACCTGGTACCGCTCGGGCGAGGCTCGTAGCAAATCCATGGTGCTGTCGCCGATCGAACCGGTCGCACCGAGGACAGTGATGCTGCGCAGACTGGACGCGGCGGGCTTGTTATTTCGCAGGGGAACAGCGCTCATCAAATCACCAAACCATAAGACCGCGGCCGACGCCATCTGCGCCGCCGCGTAAAAGACCGATCACCGCGGCAGCAACCACCGCGAATACATAGCCGTCGAGGCGATCCAGCAGACCGCCATGGCCAGGAATGATCTGGCCGGAATTCTTGACGCCGAATTTGCGCTTCACTGCGGACTCGAAGAGATCACCAAGTTGCGACAGCACCGTCAGCACGGTTGCGATCATGAGCAGCGGCAGCAGGCTGCCAAAACCATCCATGGCAAAACCGGCAGCCACAGCGAGGCTGAGAACAAAACCGCCGATAGCGCCGGCCCATGTCTTCTTCGGACTGACGCGCGGCCACAGTTTCGGGCCGCCGATGCCGCGCCCGGCGAAATAGCCGCCGATATCGGTCATCCAGACCACCAACAGAATGAACATCAGGGCCGAGAAGCCCCAGACGGGATCGAGGCGCACGACAATGGACGCCGCAAACGCAGCCAAGGCATAGACGACGCCGAGCCCAATCCAGCCGACATGATTGCCGACAATGGCCCGCCATTCCAGGAAGAGACCAACCGACACCAGCGTCACGAGGCCGAACCACAGCCAGCCACCGGTATAGGCGGCGAGAATCGCGACGGGGATCAGTACCAGCGCGGCCAGAACACGCATCAGCAGATTGCGCAGCCCCCGGTCATCCGCCTGCTTCGGCGTACTGTCGTTCTGGGTCACGCCGGTCACGAACCGGTTTTCGCGGCGAGACCACCGAAGCGCCGCTCGCGGCGGGCATATTCGGCAATGGCGCTTTCCAGCGCGGCCTTGTCGAAATCCGGCCAGTGGATCGGCACGAAGACGAACTCGCTATAGGCGGCCTGCCACATCAGGAAGTTCGATAGCCGCTGTTCACCCGACGTGCGAATGATCAGATCGGGATCCGGAATATCAGGCGCGTCGAGATACTGGCCGAGCGTATCGACATTGATGCTTTCGGGCGTCCGCTTGCCCTCGGCGACCTCGCGCGCAAGGCGCTGCGCTGCCGTGGCGATCTCGTG
The DNA here is from genome assembly GCF_021044645.1 of Tardiphaga sp. 37S4. Taxonomy (NCBI): domain Bacteria; kingdom Pseudomonadati; phylum Pseudomonadota; class Alphaproteobacteria; order Hyphomicrobiales; family Nitrobacteraceae; genus Tardiphaga; species Tardiphaga sp. 37S4. Next base: position 2,669,990 of record NZ_CP088008.1, read on the forward strand.
CCGCGAGCCGTAGTTGAAGGCGACCACGAGATTGAGCTGGGTGTTGCCCCGCGTCAGGTCCTCGGCCTCTTTCAGCAATGACGCGATATCGGAATCGAGGCCCTGGCGCTCTCCGATCACGCGGACCCGCACGCCGTCGCGATGCAGCGTGGCAAGGTCGTTGCGGATAAAGCGACGCAGCAGGCCGAACAGATCGCTGATCTCGGATGCGGGTCGCGACCAGTTCTCGGAGCTGAACGAGAAGATTGTCAGATATTGGATGCCGAGTTCGTTGGATGCCCGCACCACACGGCGAAGTGCCTCGACGCCGCGGCGATGGCCCTCGGCGCGCGGAAGCCCCCGCGCTGCAGCCCAGCGCCCATTGCCGTCCATGATGATCGCGACATGCAAAGGCGTGGATCGGTCCGATCCATCATTTGCGGGCGCGGCGGCATTCGACATCGATTAAAATCCCCAGCCTATGGTCCGGCACATATGTGACCAATTTGCGGACCATACGCTTTTCAACAGCTTAAAAGCGGCTTCTGACGCTTAAACCGTCATGATTTCCTTTTCCTTAGCCGCCAGCAACTGATCGATTTCAGCGATTATGCTGTCCGTGACCTTCTGCACTTCGGTATCGTGGCGCTTCTGGTCGTCCTCGGAAATCTCGTGAGCCTTCTCGAGCTTCTTGATGATGTCGAGACCGTCGCGGCGGACGTGGCGCACGGCGACCTTGGCTGCCTCGGCATATTTATGCGCGACCTTCACGAGTTCCTTGCGGCGCTCGGTGTTCAATTCGGGAATGCGTAGCCGCAGAATCTGGCCTTCGGTTGCCGGACTAAGGCCGAGATTGGAATCGACGATCGCCTTTTCCACCGCCTTGACCATCGACTTGTCCCAAACCTGCACCGACAGCAGGCGCGGCTCGGGAACGCTGACGGTCGCAACCTGGTTCAGCGGCATGTGGCTGCCATAAGCTTCCACCTGGACCGGCTCCAGCATCGAGGCTGCCGCACGTCCGGTGCGCAAGCCGCCAAGCTCATGCTTCAGCGACTGGGTCGAGCCCTGCATACGGCGCTTGAGGTCGTTGATGTCGAATGGGGCCATGGTGGCCATGCAGCTCTCCCTTGTATCCTGCTGGTGCGAAGCGGGTATGGCGCTCCGAACCCGTCTAAAATCAGCCCGCGACGATGGTGCCGCGGCCAGTACCAGTCAAAATGGCGCCGATCGAACCCGGTTCGGCGATCGAGAACACGATGATAGGCAGCGAGGTCTCGCGGGCAAGCGCGAAAGCCGTCGCATCCATGACTTTGTAGTTCCCCTCCACGGCCTGCGAATGGCTGAGACGCTCGAAGCGCGTCGCGTTCGGATCCTTCTTTGGATCGGCGCTGTAGACGCCGTCCACATTGGTCGCCTTCAGCACAGCCGATGCGCCGATCTCGGCAGCGCGCAACACTGCGGTCGTGTCGGTGGTGAAGAACGGATTGCCGGTACCGCCGGCCAGCAGCACGATCCGGCCCTCGGACAGGTATTTGTGTGCGGCAGCACGTGTGAAGAGTTCGCAGACCTGCGGCATCACCATCGCCGACAGCGTGCGGGCCGGCACGGCGTGGCGCTCGATCGCAGCTTCCAGTGCCAGGCAGTTCATAACGGTAGCGAGCATGCCCATGCTATCGCCGGTCGGGCGCGACACACCACGCGAGGAGACTTCGACGCCGCGAAAGATATTGCCGCCGCCGACGACGACTGCGACTTCGACACCAAGTTTCTGGGCTGCAATGAGATCGACGGCGATGCGGTCGATAGTCGGCTGATCGATACCGAATGACTGGCCTCCGGCGAAAGACTCACCCGAGACCTTGATCACGACGCGACGATAGAGCGGCTCACCCATGATGCGATCGCTTCCTTTCGAGGCGGCAGCTCCCGGCGTAGATCGCCGGGAGGTCTTCCAATTCGTCTTACTTCTGGCCGCTGGCGGCGGCAACTTCGGCAGCGAAGTCCGAAGTCTGCTTCTCGATGCCTTCGCCGAGCGCGTAGCGCACGAAGCCAGTGAGCTTGATCGGCGCGCCGACCTTGCCTTCGGCTTCCTTGACGGCCTGCGCCACCGACTTACCGGTGTCGTGGATGAAGGCCTGATCCAGCAGGCAGACTTCCTTGTAATAGGTCTTCAGGCCGTTCTCGACGATCTTCTCGATCATCGCATCCGGCTTGCCCTGCTGGCGATACTTGTCCGCCATCACTTCCTTCTCGCGAGCAACGACGGCCGGATCGAGGCCGGCCGAGTCCAGCGCCTGCGGGTTGGCAGCAGCGACATGCATCGCGATCTGTTTACCGAGGGTCGCGAGCTCGTCAGCCTTGCCGGTGGATTCCAGCGCGACGATGATGCCCATCTTGCCGAGACCTTCGATCACGGCGTTATGCACGTAGCTCGACACGACGCCGGCCGAGACTTCCAGCGTCGCGGCGCGGCGCAGGGTCATGTTTTCGCCGATGGTGGCGATAGCTTCCGTGATCGCGGTCTCGACAGTGACGTCGCCAACCTTGTGCGCCTTGATGGCCTCAACGTCGGAGCCGACCTTGAGCGCGACCTGAGCGATCATCTTGACCAGGCCCTGGAACTGATCGTTGCGCGCGACGAAGTCGGTCTCGGAATTGACTTCGACCACGACGCCCTTGTTGCCGGCAGTGAGAACGCCGATCAGGCCTTCAGCCGCAACGCGGTCGGCCTTCTTGGCGGCCTTGGACAGGCCCTTCGCGCGCAGCCAGTCGATTGACGCCTGCATGTCGCCGTCATTGGCAGCCAGTGCGTTCTTGCAATCCATCATGCCGACGCCGGTGGTTTCGCGGAGGTCCTTGACCATCGCTGCAGTAATCGTTGCCATCGTTGAACCCTTTGCCTGTCAGGGCGCCTGCGAGCCAGCCGGTGCTGGTCAGTCGCGTTACGCCGCAGGAACTATCATCGAGAGAAGTGTAGAGATGGAAAGTGCGGCCGGGATGACGGCCGCACAAGAGTTTCTTGGCTGTCGCATCGGCATGATTTTGTCCGGAACCGGGACACCGGTTCCGGGATCACGCCTGCGCGTTACTCGGCTTCCGCCGTCAGACCCTTGGCCTGGGCGACCCAGCCGTCGGCACGGGCCGGAAGTCCAACTTCTTCGCCAATCTTGTGGGCGGTGTCGTGATCGAGTTCGGCCAGCTGCCAGTAGTGGAAGATGCCGAGGTCGTTGAACTTCTTCTCGATCGCACCGGACACGCCGGTGAGCTTCTTGAGATCGTCGGCGGTGCCGCGCGGACCGGCCAGGCCCTGGAAGCCTGCTTCCGGAGCCGGGATGGCCTCAGCCACCGGGGCAGCCGATGCACCGATATCGAAGCCCGAGTCGCCCTGGGCGCGCGAGATGCCGTCGATGACAGCGCGTGCGATCAGGTCGCAATACAGCGACAGCGCACGACCGGCGTCGTCGTTGCCCGGGACCACATAGGTGATGCCCTTCGGATCCGAGTTGGTGTCGACGATTGCCGCGACAGGGATACCCAGACGCTGGGCTTCCTGGATCGCGATGTCTTCCTTGTTGGTGTCGATCACGAAGATCAGGTCGGGCAGACCGCCCATGTCCTTGATGCCGCCCAGCGAGCGATCGAGCTTGTCGCGCTCGCGCTGCAGCGTCAGACGCTCCTTCTTGGTGTAGGCCGACGCATCGCCGGAGTTCAGCACTTCGTCCAGGTGACGCAGACGCTTGATCGAACCGGAGATGGTCTTCCAGTTGGTCAGCGTGCCGCCGAGCCAGCGCGAATTGACGAAGTACATCGCCGAACGCTTCGCAGCTTCGGCAACGACGTCCTGCGCCTGGCGCTTGGTGCCGACGAACAGGATGCGGCCGCCCTTGGCGACGGTGTCGCTCACAGCCTTCAGCGCGGTGTGCAGCAACGGCACGGTCTGCGCGAGATCGATGATGTGGATGTTGTTGCGTGCGCCGAAGATGTAATTCGCCATCTTCGGATTCCAGCGGTGCGACTGGTGGCCAAAGTGGACGCCAGCTTCGAGCAGTTGACGCATAGAAAATTCGGGTAGTGCCATAGTATCAATTCTCCGGTTGTTTCCTCCGGAAGCGTGTGAGCAAACGAGCGTTCGGGCAGAGGATTCTGCCGTGCAGCCCGGATGCCACCGGACGGCGATTAAGCCATGCTTCCGTGTGAGATGGGCCGGCTTATAGCCGGATTCCCGGGATAAGCAAGGAAATCCGGCGGCTTCGGCCGGTTTACCGCGCGGGTTGCCAGCTCAAAGCGTTTCGACCATTTCCACCCCGGAAACCGCCTTGATGGCTCCGGCGATCTGCGGGGACACCTGGAACCGGCCTTCGAGCTTGAATTCGACCTCAGTTTGCAGGTCGAGGCGAAGGATCAGCGAGACGTCGCCCCCGCCGGCGGCATTGCTCGGCTGCGGTTGGAGGCGTTTTACCAGCGAATCCAGTGCCTTGGTGTCCTTCATGGTCACCCTGAGCCCCTTCTGGGTCTTGGCAGCGGCGGCATCCAGAGGCTCCGCGTGGAGAACCCGGGCCCGAACGTCCTCGCCCTGGAGTTCGGCACCGAGTTGCAGCAACACCGCGGTACCCGGTTCCAGCACGTCGCGGTATTGGGCCAGCCCTTCGGAGAACAGCACCGCCTCGAAATGGCCGGTCGGGTCGGACAGGCCCATGATGCCCATCTTGTTGCCGGTCTTGGTCCGCCGCTCCATGCGGGACACGACGGTAGCCGCCACCCTGCCCGCCGTAGCGCCGGTTTTGACCGCGCGGCAGAACTCGGCCCAGCTCTGCACCCGCAGTCGCTTCAGGGCGGTCGCATAGTCATCGAGCGGATGGCCGGACAGGAAGAAGCCAATAGCGTCGTATTCCTTGCGCAGCTTCTCCGCCGCCAGCCAGTTGTCGATCTGCGGCAGCATGATGGTCGGCGCATCGGCCGCGCCGCCAAACATGTTTCCCTGACCGATTGTCGTATCCACGTGGGCGCTCTGGCAGGCGGCCAAAATAGCATCCGCGCCGCCATGCACGCGGGCACGATGTGGATCGAGCGTATCGAAGGCGCCGGCCGCAGCGAGTGTTTCGATGATGCGCTTGTTGACGGCGCGTGGGCTCACGCGCGACGCAAAGTCGGCAAGCGACGTGAACAAACCATTCTTGTTGCGCTCGGCGACGATCAGCTCGACGGCGCCAGCGCCGACGCCTTTCAACGCGGCCAGCGCATAATAGATCGTGTTGTCGCTGACCTCGAAGGTGACGCCCGAACGATTGATGTTCGGCGCCTCGACCTTGATACCGAGCCGCTGCGCCTCGGCGCGAAATTCCGACAGCTTGTCGGTATTGCCCATGTCGAGTGTCATCGACGCCGCAATGAACTCCACCGGATAATGCGCCTTCATATAGGCGGTGTGATACGACACCAGCGCATAGGCCGCGGCGTGACTCTTGTTGAAACCGTAGTCGGCGAATTTCGCGAGCAGATCGAAGATCGTATCGGCCTGCCCTTTCGGCACGCCGTTCTTGACAGAGCCTGCAACGAAGATCTCGCGCTGCTTTTCCATTTCGGCGCGGATCTTCTTGCCCATCGCGCGGCGCAGCAGGTCGGCGTCACCGAGCGAATAGCCGGCCATGACCTGCGCGATCTGCATCACCTGTTCCTGATAGATGATAACGCCGAAAGTTTCCTTCAGGATCGGCTCGATGATCGGATGCAGATATTCCGGCTCTTCATCGCCATGCTTGCGCGCGCAATAGGTCGGGATGTTCGCCATCGGGCCCGGACGATACAACGCGACGAGCGCGATGATGTCCTCGAAACGGTCGGGCCGCATGTCCACAAGCGCGCGCCGCATACCCTGGCTTTCCACCTGGAACACGCCGACCACTTCACCGCGCGCCAGCATTTCGTAGCTCTTGGCGTCGGTAATCGGCGTGGTCGCAAGATTGACGTCAATATTGCGCTGCTTGAGCAGCTTCACGGCGACGTCAAGTACCGTCAACGTCTTCAGGCCGAGGAAGTCGAACTTCACGAGACCTGCTGGCTCGACCCATTTCATGTTGAACTGGGTGACCGGCATGTCCGATTTCGGATCGCGATACATCGGCACGAGCTGCGACAGCGGCCGGTCGCCGATCACGATGCCTGCTGCGTGGGTCGAAGCGTGGCGCGTCAGGCCCTCGAGGCGCTGCGCGATATCGAAGGCTTTGGCGACGATCGGATCCTCGTCGCGGAGCGCCTGCAGCTTCGGCTCGCCTTCGATCGCCGCAGCCAAGGTCACAGGGGCCGCAGGATTTTGCGGCACCAGCTTGGTCAGCTTGTCGACCTGGCCATAGGGCATCTGCAGCACCCGGCCGACGTCGCGCAACACGCCGCGCGCCTGCAGCGTACCGAAGGTGATGATCTGCGCGACCTGATCGCGGCCGTAGCGCTGCTGCACATAGGAGATCACCTCACCGCGGCGATCCTGGCAGAAGTCGATGTCGAAGTCTGGCATCGAGACGCGTTCCGGATTGAGGAAGCGTTCGAACAGAAGATTGAACTGCAAGGGATCGAGATCGGTGATAGTCAAGACCCAGGCGACCAGCGAGCCCGCGCCCGAACCGCGGCCCGGCCCCACCGGAATGCCCTGTGCCTTCGCCCATTTGATGAAGTCGGACACAATCAGGAAGTAACCCGCATAGTTCATGCGGGAGATGACGTTAAGTTCGAAGTCGAGCCGAGCGTGGTATTCCTCCTCGCTCTTGCCCTGTGACACGCCGTGGATCTCGAGACGCTTGCGCAGGCCCTCCTCGGCCTGACGGCGCAACTCGTCGGATTCCTCCTGGGCCGCACCTTCGGCGTTACTGCCGGCGCCGACCGTGAAGCGCGGCAGGATCGGCTTGCGCGTCTTTGGCCGGAACGAGCAGCGCTCGGCGATTTCGACGGTTGACGCCAATGCCTCGGGGATGTCGGCAAACAGAACTGCCATTTCGGCGCGGGTCTTGAAGCGATGATCGGTGGTAAGCTGCTCGCGGTCCGTCTCGGCAATGATCCTGCCACCGGCGATGCATAGCAGCGCATCATGGGCCTCATAGTCATCCGCGGCGGCAAAATACGGCTCGTTCGTTGCCACCAACGGCAGGCCCTTGGCGTAAGCCAAGTCTATCAAACCGGCTTCGGCGCGGCGCTCCTTCTCGGCGCCATGACGCTGCAGTTCGATATAGAGTCGATCGCCGAATAGCGACGCGAGCCGGTCGCAACGCGCAGCGGCAAGCGCGGATTGATCGGCGAGCAGCGCCTGATTGATCGGACCGTCCGGACCGCCACTCAACGCGATCAGGTCTTCCGTTTCCTCCAGCAGCCAGTCCAGCTTGATGTGGGGCGCATGATTGACCGGGGTTTCCAGAAACGCGCGCGAGTTGAGTTTCATCAGGCTCTGATAGCCGCGCTCCTTGGCAGCCAGCAGCACAATGCGCGGCATCACGGCGTTCAGCGCATTACGGGCGTTCGGATCCTGGTCACCGAAATCGATGGCGACCTCGCAGCCGGTGATCGGCTGGATGCCGTAGCCCACCAGCTTCTCGGAGAATTCCAGCGCGCCAAACATGTTGTCGCTGTCGGTCAGCGCCAGCGCTGGCTGATGGTCGGCCTTCGCCAGTTCCGCCAGTTTCTGGATCTTGATCGAGCCCTTCAGCAGCGAATAGGCCGAATGCACGTGCAGATGGACAAATCCGGCATTCGACGCGGCGGCGGGCTTCTGACTCATGGCGTGGGGCGTTCCGGACTTTGCAGCGCCCGATCTGGGCAGTCATCGACACTGGGGATCGCGGCAGCCTGTTCAGGCCGACTCGCTGCCCTATGGTGATGCCTGCCCCCGGCCAAGTCCATGTGAAACCCGCTCGGGCCCGGAAGCGTCCCCGCATTCCCCGGGAGCGTTCCCGCATTCCCCGGGAGCGTTCCCGTATCCACCGGAGAGTGCTTCCCCGGTGTTCCGGCGCCAGCTTCGCAGCCAGCGTCCGGGAGCAAGATCACAGCTGGGGGATCAGTTGCGCCCAAACCGCAATCATGCCGACGAACAGAACGATCGATGCCAGCGCAGCGGCTTCTTCAACAAAGGTCTTCAACATGGTGGCCTCCGTGATCTCTGGAACATATGAAGAACATTGTTCTCATTCTGTTCCTGAGTCAAGCAGCCGATCCGGGCGCGTCGCGCCTCATATTCCGAATGGTTAAGACGGCGAGCCGGCACGCTTTACGCCCAGCCAGCCAAGGCCATCCCTCGCCGGCGATCACCTACGCCGTATTGCGTCGCCTGTGCCGAACAAGCCCTGTTACGGCATGTTTCCGGCGCCAGATGCGGAGCGGAATCCGGCTTTGTGAGTTGACGAATACCTCTCGGACCGGCTTTGTGCCGGTCAGAGATCACACGCAGCCGGCCATCTGAGTCGGCAGGAGAATTCGATGCGCGCAGCCCTGCTTGCTCTGGTCGCCCTCGGCGCCCTCTCGGCCCTCACCGTCACGCCCGCCGCAGCACAGCGCACCGATCCCGGCCCGTTCTCGTTCAACACGCCGAGCGGTTATCCGTTCTGCATGCGCTCGCTCTATGACGACGACGACTGCAGCTACCGCACCTATGCGCAGTGCGCCGCGACGGCATCGGGCATCGGCCTGACCTGCTTTGCCAATCCGGCGCTGGCCTATGCGCAGACCTACGCGCCGCAGCAGCCGCGCGTGAAGCGCAAGCGTAAGAGCAGCTACTGAGCGACGACGCCGTCCGCGGCGCCTCGCTTTTTCTCTCTCGAATGAAACGAGTGGCGGGGTCAGTCGAGTTCGACGACCTTGCCGTTTTCCAGCGACACCCGCCGATCCATACGGCCAGCCAGTTCCATGTTGTGGGTCGCGATCAACATCGCCACCTTGGTCGCCTTCACCAGCTGCATCAGCGCCTTGAAGACATGATCCGCGGTGTGCGGATCGAGATTACCCGTCGGCTCATCCGCAAATAGCACGCGCGGCGCATTGGCCACCGCGCGGGCAATCGCAACGCGCTGCTGCTCGCCGCCCGACAACTCCGCAGGGCGATGTGTGATGCGTTCGGCCAGACCCAGATAGGCCAGGATTTCCTTGGCGCGGGCAACCGTCTCGGAGCGCTTCAGGCCGCGGATCATCTGCGGCAGCATGACGTTTTCCAGCGCGGTGAATTCCGGCAGCAGCCGATGCGACTGGTAGACGAACCCGATATCGGTGCGGCGGATCTGGGTGCGCTCGGTGTCCGACAGGCCCGAGGTCGCGGTGCCGCCGACATAGACCTCGCCGTCATCCGGGCTCTCGAGCAGGCCGGCAATATGCAGCAGCGTCGACTTGCCCGAGCCGGACGGCGCCACCAGCGCGACAGACTGCCCCGCCCACAATGCCAGCTTGGCATTGTCGAGAATGGTCAGAACGCTTTCGCCCTGGGTGTATTGCCGCTTGATGTCGTGGAGATAGACCACCGGTACATCATCTGCCCCTTGCGCCATATCAGTCACTCACTCGTATCTTAGCGCATCGACGGGATCGAGGCGCGCGGCGCGCCACGACGGGTAGAGGGTCGCCAGGAACGACAGCGTCAGCGCCATGATAACCACCGCGCTGGTTTCGCCGACGTCGACCTCGGCCGGCAGCTTGGACAGGAAATACAGTTCCGGCGAGAACAGCTCCGTGGATGTCATCCACGAGATGAATTGCCGGATCGTCTCGATGTTGAAGCAGACCAGTAGTCCAACGAAGAAGCCGACCAGCGTGCCGACCACGCCGATCGCGGCACCCGTGATCAGGAACACCCGCATGATCGAGCCTTGAGAGGCGCCCATGGTGCGCAGGATCGCGATATCGCTGCCCTTGTCCTTCACCAGCATGATCAGGCCGGAGACGATGTTCAGCGCCGCTACCAGCACGATCAGCGTCAGGATCAGGAACATGACGTTGCGCTCGACCTGCAGCGCATTGAAGAAGGTCGAGTTGCGCTGCCGCCAATCGACGATGAAGATCGGTCGCCCGGCCGCCTCGGTCACGAGCTTGCGATACTCGTCGATCCTGTCGGGATTGTTGGTGTAGACCTCGATCGAGGTCACGTCAGAGGGGCGATTGAAGTAAGTCTGCGCCTCGGCCAATGGCATGAACACGAAGGTCGAGTCATATTCCGACATGCCGATCTCGAAGACGGCAGCAACCTTGTAGGGCTTGATGCGCGGCGTCGTGCCCATCGGGGTCACCGCCCCCTTCGGCGAGATCAACGTGATCATGTCGCCGGCGTGGATCGAGAGTTGATCTGCCAGCCGCCGACCGATCGCCACACCCTGCCCGTCATCGAAGCCTTCGAGCGTGCCCTGCTTGATGTTCTTGGCGATCGACGTGAGGTTATTGAGATCGCCAGAGCGAATACCGCGGATAAAGATGCCGGCAGCACCGAACGCGGATGATCCCAATCCCTGGCCATCCACGACCGGCGCCGCGAGACGAATGCCATTCACGCCGCTGATGCGGTCGGCGACATCCTTCCAGTCGGTCAGAGGACTTTCCAGCGGCTGCACCAGCAGATGCCCGTTGAGACCCAGGATCTTGTCGAGCAGCTCCTTGCGGAAGCCGTTCATCACGGCCATCACGATGATCAGCGTGGCAACGCCGAGCATGATGCCGAGGAACGAGAAGCCGGCAATGACGGAGATGAATCCCTCTTTACGGCGCGCGCGGAGATAGCGTCCGGACAGCAGCCATTCGAAGGCGGCGAAGGGTGGGGTTCGAACTGGCTCGCTCATGGCATCATCCATCGCCCGACTCCCATACGAATCGGGCTTATTCTAGCCGCATCGTGAGTGATGCGGCGACCACGCAGTGGATAAGTCGTCAGGACGTCAGCTTTGCGACGACCTCAGCGGCACTGATATTCTCACGCGAACCGTCATCGCGCCGCTTCAGCTCGACCTTGCCTTCGGCCAGCCCCTTCGGGCCAACGAGGATCTGCCAGGGCACACCGATCAGGTCAGCGGTGGCAAACTTGCCGCCGGCGCGCTGGTCGGTGTCGTCATAGAGCACATCGACGCCCTTGGCCGAGAGCTCCTTGTAGAGCGCCTCGCAGGCCGCATCCGTATCGGGCGAGCCCTGCTTCAGGTTGAGGATCGCAGCACGGAACGGCGCCACTTCCTCGGGCCACTTGATGCCGTTCTCGTCGTGGCAGGCCTCGATGATCGCGCCCAGCAGCCGCGACACGCCGACGCCATAGGAGCCGCCATGGATCGGCGTCTCCGCGCCATCGGCGCCCGCGACGGTTGCCTTCATCGCGTCGGAATATTTGGTGCCGAAATAGAAGATCTGGCCGACTTCGATACCGCGGGTGTTGAGCCGCCGCTCGGCCGGCACTTCGCTCTCGAACCGCGCGGCGTCGTGGACGTCTTCGGTTGCCGCATAGATCGAGGTCCACTGATTGATGATGCCCGTGAGATCACCGCTATAGTCGACATCGGCCGGCGGGATCGGCAGATCGAGCACGTTCTTGTCGCAGAATACGCCGGACTCGCCGGTTTCGGCGAGCACGATGAATTCGTGGGAGTGATCGCCGCCGATCGGTCCGGTCTCGGCGCGCATCGGGATCGCCTTGAGGCCCATGCGCGCGAAGGTGCGCAGATAAGCGACGAACATCTGATTGTAGGAATGTTTCGCCGCGGCTTCGTCGATGTCGAACGAATAGCCATCCTTCATCAGGAATTCGCGGCCGCGCATCACGCCGAAACGCGGACGCTGCTCGTCGCGGAACTTCCACTGGATGTGGTACAGGTTCAGCGGCAGGCTCTTGTAGGACTTCACATAACCGCGGAAGATCTCGGTGATCATTTCCTCGTTGGTCGGCCCGTAGAGAAGCTCCCGCTTGTGGCGGTCGACGATGCGCAGCATCTCCGGCCCATAGGCGTCGTAGCGCCCACTTTCGCGCCAGAGATCGGCGAGCTGCAATGTCGGCATCAGGAGCTCGATGGCGCCCGCCCGGTTCTGCTCCTCGCGGACGATCGCCTCGATCTTCTTCAGCACCCGCAGGCCCAGCGGCAGCCAGGCATAGATGCCGGCGGCCTCCTGCCGGATCATGCCCGCGCGCAGCATCAGCCGGTGCGAGACGATCTCGGCTTCCTTCGGCGTTTCCTTGAGAATGGGCAGAAAATAGCGCGACAATCGCATGGTTAGGCCTGGGAATCGGAGGGACACGGGAGAACGCGAGTGAAACCGGATCGGCCGCCAAAATACAAGGGCGACGGGTCGGACGCCGGGCAGTCTAGGACATGGAGCTGGCAATCGGGGCTTAATTCCGTTCGCCTGGCGAATTGCTTCCCAGGCTGTCAAATATCTCCATTTCCGATGTCGGCCACAGCGACCCCAGCGTGACCGGAAATCGCGTAAAAGGTCGCGATTCTACCCTTGGCCTAAATTTTGAACACACATTGCCGAAATTGGTGACAAACAAAAAAAGTTAAGCTACGACTCACAGCTCAGGCGGTTCGTAAGGACAGAGTCTGGTGGTCCAAGTCTCGGGAGGAGCCCTGACGCGCTCAAGCAGCGTCAACCCGCTAAGCAAGGATAAAATCCAAAGTTTGGGGTAATAGGGTCGACACAATTTTCCGAGCAGGGCTGCGGCCCTGCTCTTTTTTTTCGGCAGATTCCCGACAACGATAGCGACACTTCATATCGTCCGAGACGAAAAAAGGCCGGCATCCATGCCGGCCTTTTTTCGGAGATGCAAAGCGCCGCGTATTACAGCGCACCACCCTTCGGCTTGATGCCCGACAGCCACGAACAGACCAGGCCCTGTACCGCGCCGACGATCCCGAATGTAAGAATCTGACGCAGCGGAATCGACACCGACGTCCAGATCAACATCATCCCGATACTCACGACATAGCCAGTAAGCGCCGAGGTCAGCACCTTCGGCCACAGCTGCATCTTGTCTTCAAGGAACCAGTCCTCAAGCCACATCACCAGCGACGGGATCAGCCCGAACCAGTAGGCAAAGGGCAATCCCATAATGAAGCCGGGAAAGCCGCCGATGATCCTGCCGCTGGCAATTTCGCGCAGCTCGAAAACCGCGAAACCGACAGCCGGCCCAAGCAACAGAAAAAGCAGAAAGCGCTTCATGCGTCAGCTCCGTATCGACACCTGAAAGGACAGACTCCGCAGGTTAAAGATCGCTCTCAGATCGGCACGCCCATCAGCTTCGAGAGCCGCTCGATGTTGAAGTAGTCCATGCGATACGCATACATGCCGCCCGCGAACAGCACGGCGGAAATCACCGTGGTCCAGATCAGCTTGCGCCCCATCCGGGCCAGCACAGGCGCACCGGGATCGGTGCCGTCGGTACCCTCGCCGTCCTCATGCTGGCTGCGCACGCCGAACGGCAGCGTCAGGAACAGCGTGATCCACCAGATGACGAAATAGACCGCGAGCGACGTCGAGATCGTATAGGCCATCGCGTCCTCAGGACTGTTCGATTTCGGAAGCTTGTTCGATCTCTACCAGCGCGCCCGAGAAGTCCTTGGGATGCAGGAACAGCACAGGCTTGCCATGGGCGCCGATCTTCGGCTGGCCGTCGCCAAGCACGCGCGCGCCTTCCTTGATCAGGTTGTCGCGTGCCGCGATGATGTCAGGCACTTCGTAACAGATGTGATGAATGCCGCCGTCAGGATTGCGCTCGACGAATTTAGCGATCGGCGAATCCGCGCCGAGCGGCTGGATGAATTCGATCTTGGTATTCGGCAGCGTCGCGAACACCGTGATCACGCCATGCTCCGGCAGCGGCACGGTCGCGGAAATCTCGGCACCGAAGGCGGTGCCGTAGATCTTCGCAGCTTTCTCCGCATCCGCGACGGCAATCGCCACATGATTGAGCCGGCCCAGCATGGTGTCCTCCGTAGTCTTTGTTTCTTTGCTTTTAGTCTTCGACCTGCAGGATGTGAACGTAGCACATCGTCTTCTTGCCCCATTGATCGGCGAGTGAGGAACGGACAGCGCGTCGCACCGACTCCGCCATCGCATCCGGATCGCGCTTGCGCGCCTTGGGCAGGTTCTCGACGATGTTGACGACGATGTCGAACACGACATCCTCCATCACCTCGCCCTTGAGGTTCTTTTCGGGAATGCCGATCAGATCGACCGCAGGGTCGTCGACCAGTTCGCCCTTCATGGTCACGGCCAATGCCACGAACGCACAGCCGGCAAAGGACAGCCGGCGCCGCTCGCTTACGGCGCGGGATTTGGAATCCTCGAGAATGAGGCCGTCCTTGAACATGCGGCCCGACGGCAATTCGTCGATGACGGCAGCATCGCCGGGCGCCAGGCGCACCAGGTCGCCGTTCTTGACGATCATGGTCCGAGGCACGCCGCAGGCGCGCGCGAGCTTGGCATGCTCATGCAGATGCAGCGCCTCGCCATGGACGGGGATCAGCAATTGCGGACGAACCCAGGAAATCATGTCGCGCAATTCGTCGCGGCGCGGATGGCCCGACACATGCACCAGCGCATCGCGATCGGTGATCACCTCGATGCCCTGCGTGACAAGACCGTTGATGATGGTGCCGACCGCCTTCTCGTTGCCCGGAATGGTCCGCGACGAGAAGATCACCGTATCACCCTTGTTGAGGGTCACCATCGGATGATCGTCGCTGGCGATACGCGCCAGCGCCGCGCGCGCTTCACCCTGGCTGCCCGTGCACAGCGCCACCACCTTGTCCGGCGGGAAATGGCCGTAATAGTCGGCGTTGCGGAACGCCGGCAGTCCATCGAGATAGCCGCATTCGCGGGCCACCTGCACGACGCGCTCCATGGCGCGGCCGACCAGCACGACTTCGCGGCCCGCGGCCTGCGCCGCTTCGGCAACGGCCCGCAACCGGGCCACGTTCGATGCGAAGGTCGTAACGGCGACGCGGCCCTTGGCAGCCTTCACCAGTTTGGTGAGCGTGGCGGCAACCTCCGTTTCGGACGGTGAGCGGCCATCGCGCACCGCATTCGTGGAGTCGCCGATGATGGCCAGTACGCCGGCATCACCGAGTTCGCGCAGCCGCTTTTCGTCGGTTGGCGGGCCGATGATCGGTGTCGGATCGATCTTCCAGTCACCGGTATGCAGCACGGTGCCGAGCGGCGTGTGCAGCGCGATCGCATGGGATTCCGGAATCGAATGCGCAACCGGAATGAACTCGATATCGAACGGGCCGAGATTGATGCGGCCGCCCGATGGCACCACGGTGACGGGGATCTTCGGCGGATTGCGCTCGCTGGCGCATTTGGCTTCAAACAATGCGGCGCTGAACTGCGTCGCATAGATCGGGCATTTCAGCTTGGGCCACAGGTCGATGATGGCGCCGAAATGGTCCTCATGGGCGTGGGTGAGCACGAGACCAACGAGATTCTTCTTTTCCTTTTCCAGGAAGCGCACGTCGGGCATCACCAGATCGATGCCGGGCAGATGTTCCTCGTCGCCGAAGTAGACGCCGAGGTCGATCGCCAGCCACTTCCCGGCCAGGCCATAGATCGACAGGTTCATGCCAATCTGGCCGACGCCTCCCAGCGGTGCGAAGGTCAATTCGTTGGGTCGCGTCATTTGCGTACTGTCCTTGTCGACGCGGCCGATCCGAAATGAACGTCGCCGGCGGTAATAGGGATTCGCCGGCGATCCGCTGTCGCGACAATCATACAACCGGCCTCATCAATGGTGTCGAAAATTCCCGAAATCGTCTGTACCCCGTTGTCCACGGACACCGGCTGACCGATCCCTGCTGCACGCTCCAGCCACTGTCGCCGGATCTCGGCAAACCCGCGGCCGGAATCCCAGATGCCGCGCATCTCCTGCCAGGTGTCCGAAAGCGCCGCAAACAGGTCTTCGGCGCTGGCGCTGACGCCCATCGCATGCAGGCAAGCAACCGGATAAGGCATATTGTCGGGGGCCGCCACCACATTGGTGCCGATGCCGACGACAACAGCAAGCTGGCCGTTCGGCGCTGCCTCCGCCTCCAGATTCATTCCGACAAGCTTGTGCCCGCCCGCCAGAACGTCGTTCGGCCATTTCAGCCGATAGTCATTCGCGGCCGACTGCGGCGCCCGCATCGCGGCTTCGACGCTGATCTGTCGGAGCGCCTTCTCAACGGCAACGCCGGCGGCGAAGCCCAGTGTCGCCGCAACTGAGGGCGTCACATCAAGAACTTCGAGAACCGAACTGGCGAGGTTCCCGCGGGGAGCGACCCACGGCCGATGCCGTCGCCCACGTCCCGCGGTCTGTTCCGTTGTGACAAACCACATCGGACCGCGCTCGCCTGCGCGCGCGCGGTCCATGGCTTCAGTATTGGTCGAACCGGTTGAGTCGAATGCGGCGAGCTTCGTGCCCGCCGCGAGGGCTCGGGGACCGAGCGAAAATGCCATCTAGAACAGCGACTTCGCTGCGAATGCCGCCGCGCTGACCAGAGGCGCCGGATAGACGAAGAACAGCACGTTGAAGAGACCCGCCACTGCCAGCACCGTGCGCAGTTCAACGCGCATCGGATCGAGCTTCCCGACCGGCTCGTCGAAATACATCAGCTTCACGATGGACAGGTAGTAGAACGCACCCACCACGCTGGCCAACACACCGACCACGGCCAGTACGAACAGGCCCGACTTGATGGCCGCCATGAAGACGTAGAACTTGCCGAAGAAGCCGGCCAGCGGCGGCACGCCTGCCAGCGAGAACAGGAACATCGCGAAGAAGAAGGCGATGATCGGATTGGTGCGCGACAGGCCGGCGAAATCCTTGATCGTCTCAACGGGCTGGCCATTGCGCTTCATGGTCAGGATGATGGCGAAGGTGCCGAGGGTCATCGCGACATAGATCGCGATATAGACCAGCACACCCTGCGCACCCTCCTGCGTGCCGGCGGCAAGGCCGACCAGCGCGAAGCCCATATGGCCGATCGACGAATAGGCCATCAGGCGCTTGATGTTGGTCTGGCCGATGGCGGCGAACGAGCCCAGCACCATCGAGGCCAGCGACACGAAAACCACGACCTGCTGCCATTGCACCACGATGCCCGGGAACGCGGTCAGCGTGACGCGGGTGAACACAGCGAGTGCTGCAACCTTCGGGGCCGAGGCGAAGAAGGCCGTGACGGGCGTCGGTGCGCCTTCGTAGACATCGGGCGTCCACATGTGGAACGGCACGGCCGAAACCTTGAAACAGAGGCCGGCGAGCAGAAACACCAGGCCGAACACCAGGCCGATATTGCCGGTCTTGGCTTCGGCGGCGATGCCGGCGAAGGACACCGTGCCGGTAAAGCCGTAGATCATAGAAGCGCCGTAGAGCAGCATGCCGGACGACAGCGCGCCCAGCACGAAATACTTCAGGCCGGCTTCGGTCGACTTTGCATTATCGCGGTTAGAGGCTGCGACGACATAGAGCGCAAGGCTCATCAATTCGAGGCCGAGATACAGCATGATCAAGTCGCCGGCCGAGATCAGCACCATCATGCCGAGCGTCGAGAGCAGCACCAGGATGGCGTATTCGAAAATACGACGGGACTGGTCCGCGAGGAATTCACGCGACAGGATCAGCGTCACGGCCGACGCGATAATCGCCAGCACCTTCAGGAAGCGCGCATAATCGTCGACGATGAAGCTGCCGCCGAAGGTGACATGCTTGCCCGCAGGCAGCATGATTTCAGCCGCGCCGACCACCACCAGCAGACAGACGGCGAGCGTGGTGACCAAGCCCGTGAACTTCGGTCCGTTGAAGGCACCGATCATCAGCAGCACCATGGCGCCAACCGCGAGCATCAGCTCCGGCAGTACGGGCAGCAGGGAATATCCGGCGGTCGTAATCGTCATTGCGCGTTATCCTGATCTGCTGCGGTCATTGCAGCAGCGCGGCTGCCTTCACGGCAGACGTTGCAGCAGCGTAATTGTTAACAAGGAGCTGGATCGAAGCCGCCGACATGTCGAGCACCGGCTTCGGATAGACTCCGAACAGAATGGTGAGAATGACCAGCGGCACCAGCACCAGGCCTTCCCGGAACGTGATGTCCTTGATGCCCTGCAGCGCAGGCTTGGTCAGTTCGCCGAACACGACCTTGCGGTACAGCCACAGCGCATAGGCCGCCGACAGGATCACGCCGATGCTGGCGAATGTCGCCGTCGGGATCGAGACCTTGAAGGTGCCGATCAGTGTCAGGAATTCACCGACGAAGCCGGAGGTGCCCGGCAGACCGACATTGGCCATCGTGAAGACCATGAACAGCGCCGCATAGATCGGCATCCGGTTGACGAGGCCGCCATAGGCCGCGATCTCACGGGTATGCAGGCGATCGTAGACCACGCCGACGCAGAGGAACAGCGCGCCCGACACGATGCCATGCGACACCATCTGGAACACTGCGCCGGAGACGCCCTGTGTCGTGCCGGCGAAGATGCCCATGGTCACATAGCCCATATGCGCGACCGACGAGTAGGCGATCAGCTTCTTGATGTCTTCCTGCATCAGCGCGACCAGCGACGTGTAGACGATCGCGATAACGGAGAGCGTCCAGACCATCGGCGCGAAGTAGAGAGAGGCATCCGGGAACATCGGCAGTGAGAAGCGCAGGAAGCCGTAACCACCCATCTTCAGCATGATCGCGGCCAGCACGACTGAACCTGCCGTCGGCGCTTCCACATGCGCGTCAGGCAGCCACGTGTGCACTGGCCACATCGGCATCTTGACCGCGAAGGATGCGAAGAATGCCAGCCACGCCCATGTCTGCAGGCTGCGCGGCACGGCGGTGTGCATCAGCGTCGGGATGTCCGTTGTGCCCGCGTTCCAGTACAGCGCCATGATGGCCAGCAGCATCAGCACCGAGCCGAGGAAGGTGTAGAGGAAGAACTTGAACGAGGCATAGACGCGGCGCGGGCCGCCCCAGATGCCGATGATCAGGAACATCGGGATCAGGCCGCCTTCGAAGAACAGATAGAACAGCACCAGATCCAGCGCCGAGAAGGTGCCGATCATCAGCGTTTCCAGGAACAGGAACGCGATCATGTATTCGCGGACACGCTTGGTGACCGACTTCCAGCTGCACAGGATGCAAAACGGCATCAGCGCCGTGGTCAGGATCACGAAGGGCAGCGAAATGCCGTCCACGCCCATATGGTAGTTGATGGTCGCGGCCAGCCAGGGCGCCTTTTCGACAAACTGGAAGTCGCCGTTCGACGGGTCGAAGCGCATCACCAGGATCAGCGAGACCGCAAAAGTGATCAGCGTGGTCCAGAGCGCGATCCAGCGCGCATTGCCCTGCGCAGCCTCATCATCGCCGCGGCTGAGATAGATCAGGATCGCGCCGACGATCGGCAGGAAGGTGACGACCGAAAGAACCGGCCATGTCATGACGGACGCCATTGTTACTGGCCCCCCAGGCCGAAGATGAACCAGGTGATCAACCCGGCGACGCCGATCAGCATCGCGAAGGCATAGTGATAGAGGTAGCCGGTCTGCAGCTTGACCACGCCGCGCGTGATATTGAGCACGCGGGCCGAGACACCATCAGGCCCGAGGCCGTCGATGATCATGCCGTCGCCCTTCTTCCACAGGAAGTGGCCGATCCACTTGGCCGGACGAACGAAGATGATCTCGTAGAGCTCGTCGAAGTACCACTTGTTGAGCAGGAACTTGTAGAGCAGCGGATGCTGGTTCGCGAGTTCGACAGGCAAATACGGCTTGCGAACATAGAACAGGTACGAAATCAGGAAACCGAGCACCATCATCACGGTCGGCACATAGGGCACCCAGCCCGGGATGTGATGCATCTCCTCGATGATGTGCGGGTTCATCTTCAGCGACTCCCGGAAGAACTCGCCGACGTGATGACCAGCAAACAGCTCCTTGAACGGGAAGCCTGCGGCGAACGATCCGATGCCCAGCACGGCCAGCGGGACCAGCATCCACAGCGGCGCTTCATGCGCTGCATCGTAGTGCTTCTTGTCGTGCGGCTCGCCATGGAACGTCTTGAACACCAGACGCCACGAATAGAACGAGGTCAGCAGCGCCGCGACCACGGTCATCAGGAAGCCGTAGAAGGCGAACTGGGTGTGCGAGGCGTAAGCCGCTTCGATGATCGCGTCCTTCGAGAAGTAGCCGGCCGTGAACGGAAATCCGGTCAGCGCCAGCGTACCGATGGTCATCATCGCATAGGTGAACGGGATCTTGTTCCAAAGGCCACCCATCTTCCGGATGTCCTGCTCGTGATGCATCGCGTAGATCACCGAGCCCGAGCCCAGGAACAGCAGGGCCTTAAAGAAGGCGTGCGTGAACAGGTGGAACATGGCGACCGAGTAAGCCCCCGTCCCCAGCGCCACAAACATGTAACCGAGCTGCGAACAGGTCGAGTAGGCAACGATGCGCTTGATGTCGTTCTGCACCAGACCGATGGTCGCGGCGAAGAATGCAGTAGTCGCGCCCACCAGCATCACGACGGCCTGCGCGTTCGGTGCGAGCTCGAACAGCGGCGACATGCGCGCCACCATGAAGACGCCCGCGGTGACCATGGTCGCCGCGTGGATCAGCGCCGACACAGGCGTCGGGCCTTCCATCGCGTCCGGCAACCAGGTGTGCAGCAGGAACTGGGCCGACTTGCCCATCGCGCCGACGAATAGCAGCAGACAGGTCAGCGTCAGCGCATCGGCGTGCCAGCCGAAGAAGTTGATCGTCTTGCCGGTCAGGCCAGGCGCGCTGGCAAAGATGGTGTCGAGATCGGTCGAGCCGACCAGCATGAACAGCGCGAAGATACCGAGCAGGAAGCCGAAGTCGCCGACGCGATTGACCACGAAGGCCTTGATCGCCGCCGCATTGGCCGAGGGCTTCTTGAACCAGAAACCGATCAGCAGGTAGCTGGCCAGACCCACGCCTTCCCAGCCGAAGAACAGCTGCAGCAGGTTATCCGCGGTCACCAGCATCAGCATCATGAAAGTGAACAGCGACAGATACGCCATGAAGCGCGGCCGGTTCGGATCATCTTCCATATAGCCGAGCGAATAGATGTGCACGAGCGACGACACCGTGGTGACGACGACCAGCATCACGGCGGTCAGCGTATCGACGCGCAGCGTCCACGATAGCTGCAAGTCGCCCGAATTGATCCAGTTCAGCAGCACGATACGGGCATCGTGATGCATGAAGGCGACGTCCACGAAGGTCATCCAGGACAGCACCGCCGACACCACCAGCAGACCGGCGGTGATCAGCTCGGCTGCACGCGAGCCGAGCGCGGCCGGCTCGGCAACGTGGTGATGGTCGTCGTGATCATCGTGACCATGATCGTCATGCCCATGCGCAGCATGTGCATGCGCGCTGGCATCGCCGTGACCGTGGTCGTCATGCGCATGGTCCATCTCGTCGCCGCTCGGGTTACGCCCATGCGCCCCCAGAATGGCGATGAAGCCTGCGATCAGCGCGCCGATCAGCGGCAGGAATACAAGAGCCTGGATCATAACTGGCTCAGCCCTTCATCAGATTGACGTCTTCAACCGCGATCGAGCCGCGGTTGCGGAAATAGACCACCAGCACGGCGAGACCGATCGCTGCTTCCGCAGCGGCCACGGTCAGCACAAGCAGCGCGAACACCTGCCCGACGATGTCGCCGAGGAAGGTCGAGAACGCCACCATGTTGATGTTGACGGCGAGCAGGATCAGCTCGATCGACATCAGGATGACGATGATGTTCTTGCGGTTCAGGAAGATGCCGAGAATGCCCAGCGTGAACAGGATCGCTGCGACCGCCAGATAGTGTCCGAGACCGATCGTCATTTGACCCAGCTCCCCGCGTCGGCGTCCTGCAGGCCCTGCCCGGTCGCGACCTTG
Organism: Tardiphaga sp. 37S4; assembly: GCF_021044645.1. Lineage (NCBI taxonomy): Bacteria > Pseudomonadati > Pseudomonadota > Alphaproteobacteria > Hyphomicrobiales > Nitrobacteraceae > Tardiphaga > Tardiphaga sp. 37S4. Next base: position 2,691,834 of record NZ_CP088008.1, read on the forward strand.
CGCACTTCCATCGCCAGTTCCGGATTGCGCGCGTTCTGAACATTAATGTCCTGGCGCCGGACTTTGACCTTGTGACGCAGCGTCAGCACGATCGCACCGATCATCGCCACCAGCAGCACCATGCCAGCCAGCTGGAAGTAATGGATGTACTTCGTATAGAGCACGAGGCCGAGCGCCTCCGTGTTGCTCACATTCGTCGGGATGGCCGCCGTGATCGACTTGGTGACGTTCGGGTTCATTACCCAACCACCTGCGACCAGCAGCAATTCGGCAAGGAAGATCGCGCCGATCACGAGACCAAACGGCAGATACTGAATGAAGCCTTCGCGCAGCTGCGTGAAGTCGACGTCGAGCATCATGATGACGAACAGGAACAGCACCGCGACGGCGCCGACATAGACGACGATCAGCAGCATCGCGAGGAATTCGGCGCCCATCAGCACGAACAGGCCCGAGGCGTTGACGAAGGCCAGGATCAGGAACAGGACGGAATGCACGGGATTGCGCGAGGCAATCACCATGACCGCGGAAGCCACGCAGATGCTGGCGAACAGATAGAAGAACAATGCGGGAAGGATCATCTGGTCACCTTACCGGTACGGCGCGTCGAGTTCGATTGACTTCGCAATCTCGCGCTCCCAGCGGTCGCCGTTGGCGAGCAATTTCGCCTTGTCATAATAGAGTTCCTCACGCGTCTCGGTGGCGAACTCGAAGTTCGGTCCCTCGACGATCGCATCCACCGGACAGGCCTCCTGGCACAGTCCGCAATAGATGCATTTCACCATGTCGATGTCGTAGCGGACGGTACGGCGCGTCCCATCGTTGCGGCGCGGGCCGGCTTCGATGGTGATGGCCTGCGCCGGACACACCGCTTCGCAGAGCTTGCAGGCGATGCAGCGCTCTTCACCGTTCGGATAGCGGCGCAGCGCATGCTCACCGCGGAAACGCGGCGAGATCGGCCCCTTCTCGAACGGATAGTTCAGCGTCGGCTTCGGCTTGAAGAAATACCGCATGGCGAGGACGAACGCCGAAACGAACTCCGCCAGCAGAAGCGAATGAGCTGTTGCCCTGATATTCATAGTGACCTCATTTCGGAGCAAGGCCCCCGAATTGCAGCACGGCAGCGACGATGATGACGTACGCCAACGACAGCGGCAGAAACACCTTCCAGCCCAGACGCATCAGCTGGTCATAGCGGTAGCGCGGCACGATCGCCTTCGCCATCGCAATCAGGAAGAACATGAACATCACCTTGATGGCGAACCAGATGATGCCTGGCACCCAGGTGAATGGCGCGAACGGGATCGGCGACAGCCAACCGCCAAGGAACAGGATCGTTGCCAGCGCACACATGGTGACGATGGCAACGTATTCACCGAGCATGAACAGCAGATACGGGGTCGAGCCGTATTCCGTCATGAAGCCCGCGACCAGTTCCGATTCCGCTTCGACGAGATCGAAGGGCGGACGGTTGGTTTCAGCCAGCGCCGAGACGTAGAAGATCACGAACATCGGGAACAGCGGGATCCAATACCAGCCGAGAATGCCCCACTTCGAATCCTGCGCGGCGACGATGGCCGTCAGGTTCAGCGAGCCGACGCAGAGCAAGACGGTGATGATGACGAAGCCGATCGAGACTTCGTAGGACACCATCTGCGCGGCGGCGCGCAGTGCCGACAGGAACGGATACTTCGAATTCGACGACCAGCCGGCCATGATGATGCCGTAGACCGACAGCGACGAGATCGCGAAGATATAGAGCACGCCGACATTGATGTCGGAGATCACCCAGCCGAGATCCATCGGGATCACCGCCCAGGCCGCCAGCGCCAGCACGCAGGACACCAGCGGTGCCAGCAGGAACACGCCCTTGTTGGAGCTAGAAGGAACCACGGGTTCCTTCAACACGAATTTCAGCAAATCCGCGAAGGATTGCAGCAGGCCGAATGGTCCGACCACGTTGGGTCCGCGGCGGATCTGTACCGCCGCCCAGATCTTGCGATCAGCCAGCAGGATGTAGGCAATCGCAATCAAGAGCACCACGAGCACAAGGAGGCTCTGCGCGACCATGATGATCAGCGGCCACAGCGTGCTTGTCCAGAATTCAGCCATCGGTTTACTCCGCCGCCGTCAGCATCTGGCCGGAGGCCAAGCGGGAGCATTCCGCCATGATGGCTGACGCACGCGCGATCGGGTTGGTCAGGTAGAAGTCCTCAACGGAGGCCTTGAAAGGTGTCTTGTCGACGGTGCCACCCTTGCCCGCAAGGGTCTTAATCGCACCGGCATCGCCGGCCTCGATCTGATCGATGCGCATCAGGTGCGGTGCAGCCTTGAAGATCGCCTGCCGCAGCGCAGCCAGCGAGTCGTAAGGCAGCTTGTGGCCGAGCACGTCGGACAATGCGCGGATCACTGCCCAGTCCTCGCGGGCATCGCCCGGCGGGAAACCGGCGCGCTCCGCCATCTGCACGCGGCCTTCGGTGTTGACGAAGATGCCGGACTTTTCGGTATAGGCCGCACCCGGCAGGATCACGTCGGCGCGATGCGCACCACGATCACCATGGGTGCCGATGTAGACGACGAAGGTGCCGTCGGCGACTTTCACGTCGTCGGCGCCGAGCGAGAACAGCACGTCGAGCGAACCGGCCGATGTCATCTGCGCGAGGCTCAGGCTGCCCGATGTCGGCGCGAAGCCGATATCGAGCGCGCCGACGGTCGAGGCCGCCGTCTGCAGCACCGCAAAACCGTTCCAGCCGTCCTTGATAACACCGAAGTCCGAAGCGAGCTTGGCAGCCGCCGCCAGTACCGCAGCGCCATCGGCACGTGCGGCCACGCCGGCACCAACCAGCACGATCGGGTGCTTGGCGTTCTTCAGCACATCGGCGAAGGCGTTCTTGCCGGCGGCGAGTTCGGCCAGCGAGTCCGTGCCGGCGCCGAGATAGTCGTAGCGATAGGTCAGATCGGCCTTCTCGCCGATCACGCCGACCTTCAATGCACCGGTGCGCCATGCCTTGCGGATGCGCGCGTTGAGAACGGCGGCTTCCTTGCGCGGATTGGCGCCCACGATCAGCAGCGCATCGGCCTGCTCGATGCCGGCGATGGTCGGGTTGAAAATGTAGGACGCACGGCCGGTGGCCGTATCGAAAGCGCCCGCGCTCTGGGTCGCCAGATTGGCCGAACCCATGCTCGCGAGCAGTTGCTTCAGCGCGAACATTTCCTCGACGGCGGCGAGATCGCCAGCGATGGCACCGATCTTCTTGCTGCCGGCAACCTTCGCAGCGATGGCACTGAACGCTTCAGCCCAGGTCGCAGCGCGCAGCTTGCCGTTGTCGCGGATATACGGACGATCGAGGCGCTGCGTGCGCAGGCCGTCGACGATGTGGCGCGTCTTGTCGGAGATCCATTCCTCGTTCACGGCCTCATTGACGCGCGGCAGGATGCGCATCACTTCGCGGCCACGGGTATCGACGCGGATCGCCGAGCCGACGGCGTCCATGACATCGATGGACTGGGTCTTGCCGAGCTCCCACGGACGCGCGGCGAAAGCGTAAGGCTTCGAGGTCAGCGCACCGACCGGGCAGATATCGACCAGGTTGCCCTGCAGCTCCGAGGTCAGCGCCGTTTCGAGGAACGAGGTGATTTCCATGTCCTCGCCGCGACCGGTGGCACCCATTTCCGGCACGCCGCAGATTTCTGCAGCAAAGCGGACGCAGCGCGTGCACTGGATGCAGCGGTTCATCGAGGTCTTGACCAGCGCACCGAGATACTTGTCCTCGACCGCGCGCTTGTTTTCGGCAAAGCGCGACGTGTCGACGCCATAGCCCATCGCCTGGTCCTGCAGATCGCACTCGCCGCCCTGATCGCAGATCGGGCAATCCAGCGGGTGGTTGATCAGCAGGAATTCCATCACACCTTCGCGTGCCTTCTTGACCATCGGCGAACGGGTCGAGATTTCCGGCGGTTCTCCCTTGGGACCAGGCCGGCAATCGCGCACACCCCAGGCGCAGCTCGCGACCGGCTTCGGTCCGCCCTTCACCTCGACCAGACACATGCGGCAGTTGCCGGCGATCGACAGGCGCTCGTGGTAGCAGAAGCGCGGGATTTCGGCGCCGGCGGCTTCACACGCCTGCAGCAGCGTGTATTCCGCGGGGACCTCGATCTCTTTGCCGTCGATGATCAGTTTCGTCATAGCCATGCGCCCTACTCCGCCGCGACCAGATGCGCGGGATCGAGGATGCCCTGATCGTCGAGCGTCGCCTTGCGGCTGAACTCTTCGATGCGGCGTTCGATCTCCGGGCGGAAGGCGCGGATCAGGCCCTGCACCGGCCACGCGGCGGCATCGCCGAGTGCGCAGATGGTGTGGCCTTCAACCTGCTTGGTGACTTCGAGCAGCATGTCGATCTCGCGCTTGTGAGCGCGGCCTTCGACCATGCGGCTCAGCACGCGCCACATCCAGCCGGTGCCTTCACGGCACGGCGTGCACTGGCCGCAGCTCTCATGCTTGAAGAAGTAGCTGATGCGGGCAATCGCTGCGACGACATCGGTGGACTTGTCCATGACGATGACGCCGGCGGTGCCGAATGACGACTTCACCGCGCGTGTGCCGTCGAAATCCATGATGAGTTCTTCGCAATCCGCAGCCGGGATCAACGGGCACGATGCGCCGCCCGGGATGATCGCGAGCAGATTGTCCCAACCGCCGCGAATGCCACCGCCGTGTTTCTCGATCAGTTCACGGAACGGAATGCTCATGGCGTCTTCAACGACGCAGGGCGTGTTGACGTGGCCGGAGATGCCGTAAAGCTTGGTGCCGACATTGTTCGGACGGCCGATCGAGGCGAACCATGCAGCGCCGCGGCGCAGGATGTCCGGCGCAACAGCGATCGACTCCACATTGTTCACCGTGGTCGGACAGCCGTAGAGACCGACATTGGCCGGGAATGGCGGCTTCAGGCGCGGCTGGCCCTTCTTGCCTTCAAGGCTTTCGAGCAGTGCAGTCTCTTCGCCGCAGATATAGGCGCCGGCGCCGTGCGCGACATAGAGGTCGAACGGGAAGCCGTGAATGTTGTTCTTGCCGATCAGATTGGCCTCATAGGCCTGATCGATCGCCGCCTGCAGATGCTCGCGCTCCCGAATGAATTCGCCGCGGACATAGATGTAACCGACATGGGCGCCCATGGCGCAGCCGGCGATCAGGCAGCCTTCGACCAGCGTATGCGGATCGTGCCGCATGATCTCGCGGTCCTTGCAGGTGCCGGGCTCGGACTCGTCAGCATTGACGACGAGATAGCTCGGGCGGCCGTCGGCATTGTCCTTGGGCATGAAGGACCACTTCATGCCGGTCGGGAAACCCGCACCGCCGCGGCCACGCAGGCCCGACGCCTTCATCTCGTTAACGATCCAGTCGCGGCCCTTGTCGATGATGGCCTTGGTGCCATCCCAGCCGCCGCGACGGCGTGCGCCGGCGAGACCCCAGTCGTCGAGGCCGTAGAGATTGCGGAAGATGCGGTCGTTGTCGTCGAGCATGGCTTCCTCGATCAGCGATTGGATTGCTTGTAGGCGAGCATCGCGGCGCAACCGCCGAACACAACGGCCCACAACAGACTGGATTCAAGCGTGGCGTTCAAAAAGAAACGCTGCAGCGAGAAAATGAACGCAGCTGCGACCATCGTATGCAGTGCGATGTAGAGCCACTTGTTCATTGCCGCGTCCCCCGACAGCGTTGCAAATTTCATCGACAGCACGCGCGTCATTTCTTCGGCTCCTTCGGAGTCTTCGGCTCCTTGGGAGCACCAGCTTTCGGCGGATTAGCCTTGGTCGCATCGGCCGCCGGCGGCTTCGGCGCCGGGCGCTCCTGCACATTGGCCGACTCGGTCTGCTTCTTCGGCTCCGCATCGGCGAGCGCGGGTTCCTTCGGCATATCCAGAACCTTGGTGTAACTGGCGGCGCCACCGCTCGTCATCACGCGCGCGCCGCCTTCGGGCGCTGCAAACTGACGGCCGATCTGCGAACCCGGCTTCGGCGGCGTGCCGGCAGCGAAACCATCGATCAGCTTGTTCATGCTCTCTTTGGTGAGGTCTTCGTAAGTGTCGCTCCAGATCATTGCCATCGGGGCGTTGACGCAGGCGCCGAGGCACTCGACCTCCTCCCACGAGAAATCGCCATCTGCGGACAGATGGAACGGGTCGTGATGGATGCGATGCTGACAGACGTCGATCAGATCGCCGGCGCCGCGCAACATGCAAGGCGTGGTGCCGCAGACCTGAATATGCGCCTTCTTGCCGACCGGCTGCAGCTGGAACTGGGTATAGAAGGTCGCGACTTCGAGCACGCGGATATAGGGCATTTCCAGCATGTCGGCGACGACGCGGATCGCTGCTTCCGACACCCAGCCTGCCTGTTGTTCCTGCGCACGCCACAGGATCGCGATCACGGCCGATGCCTGACGGCCGGGCGGATAATGCGTGATCTGCTCTTTCGCCCACGCCAGATTCTCGGGCGTGAATTCAAACGAAGCGGGCTGAACTTCTTTCGGAGCCAAACGGCGGACGGACATGTCTAGTCTCTCAATGAGTGCGGCGCGCCGCGCTCGCATTCAGGCTGTTGATGCGGTCGAGCCAGAACGCACTCGATGTGCCAAACACGTTGTAGCCAACATGTGTGGACACCTTGATGCGATCGAGGATCGACAACTCGGTCACGGTTTCGAAACGGTTGGTGGCGGGATCATGCACGATCAGCTTGAGCGGCGTTTGATCCAGGATAAAGCGTGAGACGGTGTGATGCGGGTCATTGCCGTGCTCTTCGCACATGATGACCGAGTCGCCCTGCAGCAATCGTGCGCCGCCCTTGATGGCCTCGATCTCGACGCCTTCGACGTCGAGCTTGATCAGATATTTGCCCGACATCGACACCTTGCCGTCGTCGAGCAGATTGTCGAGCGAGATCACCGGCACTTCCTCGCCGCCGGCATTGGGATCGCCGGCGATGCTGAAGGCTTCGTGCTTGGTGCCCGACAGATGCGCCGTGCCACGCTGCGAGCCAATCGCGCATTTGATGACGTCGAACCGGTCACCATTGATCCTGGCGTTAGTAGCAAGTTTGGCGAAATTGTCGAACGACGGCTCGATCGCGATCGCCTTGTGCGAGCCGAACGGTCCGCTCGACACCAGCACCGACCAGTATCCGTAATTCGCGCCGCAATCGAGCAGCGTGTAATCGACATCGATCGAGTTCCGGAACAACACCTCAAGCTCGTCTTCATAGGAGAAGGTGCGGTTGAGCAACTTGCTCCAGTAGCCATCGCCGAACGGGAACGCGAACAGCGCATCCGCATTCAGCTTCACCACGAGATCCCGCGCCGGCAGCACAGTCCTGCGCATCAGATTGGCGCACATGTTGTAGCCGCGATGCGAGAACGACGACGAGATCTTCGAGCCAACCACCAGCGCACAAGCCATCGCACGTTCCCAGAGATTCACGCTCTGGAGAACGCCGGACGCCCGGTCAAACTGGATGGGAGGCGTCAGCGTCACCGATCGACCTCTCCGAACACGATGTCGAGTGAACCGAGAATGGCCGACACGTCGGCGAGCAAATGGCCGCGGCACATGAAGTCCATGGCCTGCAGATGCGCAAAGCCCGGCGCGCGGATCTTGCACTTGTACGGCTTGTTGCTGCCGTCGGAGACGAGGTAGACGCCAAACTCGCCCTTCGGCGCTTCGACGGCGGCGTAGACTTCGCCTTCCGGAACGCGAAAACCTTCGGTGTAGAGCTTGAAGTGATGGATCAGCGATTCCATCGAACGCTTCATCTCGCCGCGACGCGGCGGGAAAATCTTGTTGTCTTCGACGGCAACGGCACCCTGTCCGTCTGGCGCGCGCATCTTGGCGATGCACTGCTTCATGATCTTGGTCGACTGCCGCATCTCTTCGACACGAATACAGTAGCGATCGTAGCAGTCGCCGTTCTTGCCGATCGGAACGTCGAAATCCATTTCGGCGTAGCACTCATAAGGCTGCGACTTGCGCAAATCCCAGGCGGCGCCGGAGCCGCGCACCATCACGCCGGAGAAACCCCACTTCCATGCGTCTTCCAGCGAGACCACGCCAATATCGACGTTGCGCTGCTTGAAGATGCGATTGCCGGTGAGCAGCGTCTCGAGATCGTCGAGCACCTGCGGGAAGGCATCGCACCAGGCGTCGATATCGTTGATCAGCTTGGGCGGCAGATCCTGATGCACGCCACCGATGCGGAAGAACGCGGCATGCATGCGCGAGCCCGAGGCGCGCTCATAGAACACCATCAGCTTCTCGCGCTCTTCGAACCCCCACAGCGGCGGGGTCAGTGCGCCGACGTCCATCGCCTGCGTGGTGATATTGAGAAGATGCGACAGGATACGGCCGATTTCGGAATACAGCACGCGGATCAACTGGCCGCGGCGCGGCACGGTAATGCCAAGCAGCTTTTCAGCAGCCAGACAGAACGCGTGTTCCTGGTTCATCGGCGCGACGTAATCGAGCCGGTCGAAATACGGGATCGCCTGCAGATAGGTCTTCTGCTCGATCAGCTTCTCGGTGCCGCGGTGAAGCAGGCCGATATGCGGATCGACGCGCTCGACGACTTCACCGTCGAGTTCCAGCACAAGGCGGAGCACGCCGTGCGCGGCCGGATGCTGCGGTCCGAAGTTGATCGTGAAATTGCGAACGTTGGGTTGTTCGGTCATGGCTTGACCTCTGCCTTCTCGTCACCGGGCAGCACGGGATAATCCGCGCCTTCCCAGGGCGAGAGGAAATCGAACTTACGGAATTCCTGATTGAGCCGGACCGGCTCATACACCACCCGCTTCTCCTGGTCGTCGTAGCGAACCTCGACGAAACCGGTGAGCGGGAAGTCCTTGCGCAGCGGATGGCCGTCGAAACCGTAATCGGTCAGCAGACGGCGCATGTCGGGATGGCCGACAAAGATCACGCCATAGAGGTCATAGGCTTCGCGCTCGAACCAGTCAGCGCCGGGAAACACCGAAATGATCGACGGCACCTGAGTTGTTTCGGATGCCAGACCTTTCAGACGGATGCGGGTGTTCAGCGTCGGCGACATCAAGTGATAGACGACGTCGAAGCGCTTTTCGCGCCCCGGGTAATCCACAGCCGTCGCATCGGTGAAGTTGACGAAGCGGCAGCGCGGATCGTCGCGCAAGAACTGCGCGACCTCGACGATCTTCGATGTTTCCACCGCGATCGTCAGCTGGCCGAACGCCACCTCATGCGCGAGCGCGGCACCCGGCAGGGCGCCGACAATCGTCTGACCCAGTGTGTCGAGCCTCACATCGTCCATGACAAAGCCTTAAGCGTTCGCGAGTCTTAGCGTTCAATCGTGCCGGTGCGGCGGATCTTCTTCTGCAGCAGCAGCACGCCGTAGAGAAGCGCTTCTGCGGTGGGCGGGCAGCCCGGGACATAAATGTCGATCGGCACGATACGGTCGCAGCCCCGAACCACCGAATACGAGTAGTGATAGTAGCCGCCGCCATTGGCGCAGGAGCCCATCGAGATGACGTAACGCGGCTCCGGCATCTGGTCATAAACCTTGCGCAGCGCCGGAGCCATCTTGTTGGTCAGCGTGCCGGCGACGATCATCACGTCGGACTGACGCGGCGAGGCGCGCGGCGCGAAGCCGAAGCGTTCGACGTCGTAACGCGGCATCGACACCTGCATCATCTCGACCGCGCAGCAGGCGAGACCGAAGGTCATCCACATCAGCGAGCCGGTGCGCGCCCAGGTGATCAGATCGTCGGTCGCGGCGACGAAGAAGCCCTTGTCGGACAGCTCGGCATTGACCTCGAGAAAATACGGATCGTTCGCGCCGACCGGCTTGCCGGTGGACGGATCGATGATGCCTTTCGGCGCCTGCGCGATCGCGGGAGCCGAGGCTATGACTGGGCTCAATCCCATTCGAGCGCGCCTTTCTTCCATTCGTAGGCGAAACCGATGGTGAGCACGCCGAGAAACACGATCATCGACCAGAAGCCGGTTGCGCCAAGCTTGCCGAAGGCCACTGCCCACGGAAACAGAAAGGCGACTTCCAGATCGAAGATGATGAAGAGAATCGCCACCAGATAGAACCGCACATCGAACTTCATGCGCGCATCGTCAAAAGCGTTGAATCCGCATTCATAGGCGGACAGCTTTTCCGGATCTGGCTGCTGGTAGGCGACGAGAAATGGCGCGATCAGCAAGGCCAGACCGATGACGGATGCGATGCCGATAAAGACCACAAGTGGGAGATAATTATGCAAGATGCCGTTCATCGGCGAGCCTTACTCCTGCGGCCCTGACTTTGCCACAGATTCGAACATTGGAATGGTTCTGAGGCTTAGCGCAGCGCAACAAGCCATGCAAGACAAGGGATGTTGACAGTTTCATGCCCTGCCATGCGCGGCGCGACGATTGAAACGCAACCTTGCCGATGCATCGCCGGCTGCGACAAACCTCCCGCAGATTCTCAAAAATCCGGCATGACTTCTCAATCGCCGGGACCGTCAAACCTCGCCCGTCGGCGGGTCAGACTTGGCGCTCCTTCCCGGCAACAACATGCCGTCCAGTTCGGCGCGTTTCCGCACCAGCAGCAACTCCGCGGCGGCGTTGTCCATGCCCGCCTGTCGCAACAGGCGGATCGCCGCGCCGAGCTCGGCGATCTGCGCCCGCAATGTGATGATCCTGAGTTGCGGCGGCTCGCTCACGCCAGACATGCCAGCCCCTCACGCTCCGCAATGAGCACCAGCAGGTCGGCCTGCATCCGCCGCAGGCGCATGGAGGCATTGGCACAGTCCAGCCCAGCATTGGTCAGCAGCCGGATATCCGACTGCACCCCTTTCATCTGGTAGCGCAGCCGGGCGATTCTGAAATTCAGGTTGGCGAGCTTGGTCATTTGCGATATAGAACAAAAAGAGAACAAATTGACAAGCCATTGTTTCGACCCAGATCGGATTTTTGGAGGTTCCCATGACCCTTGCTTTGAAGGCCCTGGCTTTGAAGACCCCGGCTTTGAACACCCGCGGTGAGATCGTCGTCCCCGCGATTGCCGCATCGGTATCGTCGTATGAGAGCCTGCCGGATCGCCTCTCCGGGCCGATGACTCGCGGCCAGGCGCTGACGCTGAAATCGCTGGCGATCGAGGCCTATCAGCCCAAACAATTCGAAAAGGACCTGACGCGCGCTGAAGCCGCGCGGCGAATCGAGGCGCTGAAGCAGGAAATCGCGCTCGCAGATTCGTTCTGAGCGCTGGCACGTCAAATGCCGCGCGTGACGTCTGCAACTCTATAATTCTCTTGAGGAAACTTGTGGGGACGACCGCGGATGGACCTGAATCCCGCCATTCCCGATGGAATGGCGCGAGAGACGGGACTCGAACCCGCGACCTCTGCCGTGACAGGGCAGCGCTCTAACCAACTGAGCTACTCCCGCGTGGATCGTCTGCAATCCCGCAGTGGGGCTGGACATAAAGGGACGTCCTTTTGAAGTCAAGGACGTTGCAGAACCATTCCCGGGGACATCACAAGAAGGCGTCGTTGCAGGCTTTGCGAGAAGGCCGTTTTAAGGCCGGAAATGCAAATAAGCCCCTGTTTGCAGGCAAAACAGCGGGGCGGCATCGCTCCGAATCGTTTAAGCCCTGCTGCGTCACAGGTTTAAGACAGACCACCAACGAGAAGGGCCAGATTCATGGCAAAAGCTGCAACCACCACCGCCGCGAAAGCGGCCACTCCTCCCACCATCACGCTGAAGCATCTCGCCGCGGCCCTGGCTGAAGATCACGAGCTGTCGAAGAAGAAGGCCGAAGAAATCCTCGGTGACATGGTGGAGCGCATCACCAACCACCTCAAGAATGGCGAGCGTATCCGTATCGTCGGCCTTGGCATCCTTCAGGTCCGCAAGCGCGCCGCCCGCATGGGTCGCAACCCGGCGACCGGCGAGCAGATCGAGATCGCAGCCAGCAAGAAGGTCGCGTTCCGGCCGGCCAAGGAACTCAAGGAAGCCGTCTGATCGACCGCTTGAACTGATCTCATTCCGGGCCGCGTCCTCGTGACGGCCCGGAATGAAACTTCTAAGCTGTGAGGACTTCTGCAATCAGATGGTGCCCTTTGACAGCAACTCCCCTCTTCGATTTCGCCCATGACGTGACTGCGTGCTTCCTGCGCTATGTGGTGATCGACACCCAGTCCGACCCCGCCTCCCCCACCTGCCCATCAACCGAAAAGCAGAAGGATCTCGGCCGCGTACTCGCGCAGGAACTGCGGGACCTGGGGCTCAGGGACGCGCATCTCGACGAGCATGGCTATGTCTATGCGACGATCCCCGCGACATCGGACAAGAAAGTGCCGGTGATATGCTTCTGCTCGCATATGGACACCTCGCCCGACTGCAGCGGCAAGGACGTCAAACCGCAGATCGTCAGGAACTATCGGGGCGGCGATATCATGCTGCCGGTGGACACAACGCAGGTCATCCGCGTCGCCGACAATCCGGCGCTGAAGGACCAGATCGGCCATGACATCATCACCACCGACGGCACCACTTTGCTGGGCGCCGACAACAAGGCCGGCCTTGCCGAGATCATGGATGCGGCACGTTTCCTGGTTGCCAATCCACAGATCAGGCACGGCACCATCAAGATCCTCTTCACGCCCGATGAAGAGATCGGCCGCGGCGTCGACAAGGTCGACCTGACAAAACTGGGCGCCGACTTCGCCTACACCATGGATGGCGAGACCGCCGGCTATGTCGAAGACGAGACTTTCTCGGCCGACGGTGCCGTCATCACCATCGAAGGCGTCAGCGCGCATCCCGGCTTTGCCAAGGGCAAGATGGAGCACGCCATCAAGATCGCCGCCGCAATCGTCGAGCGACTGCCGAAAGACACCTGTTCGCCTGAGACCACCGACGGCAAGCAAGGCTTCCTGCATCCGATCGGCATTTCTGGCGCGCTTGAAAAAGCGACGCTCAGTCTGATCGTGCGCGACTTCACAGATGACGGCCTTGCCGAGAAGGAAGCGCTGCTGCAATCCATCGTCGACGACGTGATGACGGCCTATCCGCATTCGACGGCGACACTCGAGATCAAGCAGCAATACCGCAACATGAAGCAGGTGATCGACCGCTATCCGCAGATGGTCGAATACGCCGTGGAAGCGATCCAGCGCGCCGGGCTCAAACCCGTCCGCAGCAGCATCCGCGGCGGCACCGACGGATCGCGGCTGTCCTTCATGGGCCTGCCCTGCCCCAATATCTTCGCCGGCGAACACGCCTTCCATGGCCGTACCGAATGGGTCAGCGTCCAGGACATGGAAAAAGCCGTGCAGACCATCGTGCATCTCGCGATGATCTGGGAAGAAAAAGCATGATGATGGCGTGTCTCTGTCCCGCCGGTTCGTCGTCACTGATCGTGCGCTAAACCATGCGCGCTCCGCTCGACGTTGCAATCATCGGCGCGGGCGTCGCGGGACTTGCGGCCGCAACGCTGCTGACGCGTGCCGGTCATCGCGTGGTCGTTCATGAGCGCTTCGAGACGTCGCGGCCACTCGGTTCGGGCCTGATGCTGCAGCCGACCGGTCTGGCGGCTCTGGACCGGCTCGGACTTCGCGGTTCGATCGAGGCGCTGGGCGCGCGTATCGGGCGCCTGCACGGCATCACCGAACGCGGTGGCACGATCTTCGATCTGCTCTATGCCGACCTTACGCCGGAATTCTACGCAATCGGCATTCACCGTGCCGCGCTGCACGGTGAATTGTGGGCCGCCTTCGCGCGATCGGGCGCGACGCTGGAAACCGGCAGGCTTATCGTCGATATCGAGGCGCGCGCCGACGGGCGCTCGTCGCTGCAAGACGAAAATGGCCGCAGCCGACTGGGCTTCGATCTTGTCATCGACGCATCAGGGGCGCGGTCGCGTTTCCGTCCGCTGGTGTCGCAAGCGGCCGCGCAGGATTTCAGCTACGGCGCTGTATGGGCTGCAGTCCCCGATATCGGCATCGCTGACGGCCAACTGGCGCAGCGTTACGTCGCGGCACGGATCATGATCGGCTATCTGCCGGTCGGCCGCGCGTTGCCCGGCGGGCCGCCGCTGGCGGCATTGTTCTGGAGCCTAAAACCCGGAGATTATCCGCAATGGCGCGATGGTTTCGAACCATGGCGCGAACAGATCGTAAAACTGTGGCCTGCGCTTGCGCCGGTCGTTGCCGGCTTAACCAGTCCAGATGACCTCACGCTGGCGACTTATGTGCACTACACGGCACGAAAGCCGTTCAAGGGCGCGCTGGCCCTGATCGGCGATTCAGCGCACGCGACTTCGCCGCAACTCGGCCAGGGCGCCAACAACGGATTGCTCGACGCACTGGCGCTGGCCGATGCGCTTGCGTCTTGCACCGATGTGCCGTCGGCACTCGCGCGTTACGCACAGGTTCGACGCGCACATGTCCGCTTCTATCAGCTGGCGAGCCGAGTGATGACGCCGTTCTTTCAGTCGGATTCCGGCGCGCTGGCTTTGATGCGTGACCTCACCTTTGATCGCGCCGCGAAGTTACCTTATCTACGCCGGCACATGCTGCACACACTTGCGGGTCTCAAGACCGGTATTTTAACGCACCGCTTACCCAGTGATCTGGCCGGCGATTCCGCTGTCGGCTTCGACCAGGCTGCCAATGCAGCCATTTGAACGCAGCGTGTTGCTGGTCGGAGCCACAGGCGCTTTCGGCGAGCGGCTTGCGGCAGGTCTCATCCGGTCCGGCATCGCCGTGATCGCGGTCGCGCGCAACACCGCGCGGTTGGAAAAACTCGCTCAGCAGCTCGGCACGCAAATATCTATCGAGACCTGCGAGCGCAGCCGCATCGACACGCCGTTCTTGAATGCCCTTCGCAGCCGCTATCCCGGTGTCTATGCCATCGCAGACTCGTCCGGCCCGTTTCAGGCCAGCGACGATCGCTTGCCTCGCGCGGCCATCGGTGCCGGCCTTCACTATGTCGACCTTGCCGATGCCCGCGATTTCGTAGGCCATATCGGCAACCTCGATCAGGATGCCCGCTCGGAGGGGGTTGCCGTCTTGTCAGGCGCAAGTTCGACGCCCGCACTGTCGCATGCGGCCCTCGACAGGTTGTTGGCCGACGCGCGCGCGGTCATCTCGATCGACGTTAGCATTGCGCCGGGCAACCGGGCTCCACGCGGGCTGAGCGTGGTCAAGGCCATCCTCTCCACGGTAGGCCAACCGGTCCGCGTGTTTCGCAGCGGTCGCTGGAGTGAATATGCCGGCTGGAGCCTTGGCAAAAAGGTGACGTTGCCTGGCATTGGCAGTCGTCCTGTCGCATTATGCGAAACGCCTGATCTCGATCTCCTCGTCTCGCGCTATCATCCCAAGGCAGATGCCATCTTTCGCGCCGGTCTTGAACTCGGTCTATTGCACTACGGCGTTGCCGCGCTCGGACTGTTCGTCCGTCTCGGCCTCATCAAGACGCTCACCCCGCTGGCGCGGCCGTTGCGAGCCATCGCCGATCTCTTCAAGCCCTTCGGCTCCGACCGCGGCGGCATGCGGATCGATGCACTCCTCATCAACGACAAAGGCGATCTTGCACGTCGGGTCTGGACGCTATCGGCAAATGCAGGCGTCGGCCCCTATATTCCGACGCTGCCGGCGCTCGCGGCGCTGAAGATGCTCGCTGATAACAGTCTATCGTGGCGCGGCGCTGCGGCATGTGCCGGCATCATTCCGTACGACGTCATTGCTGCTGAGTTTGCCCATCACGGCATCACGGCAGAGCAATCCGAGACGGCGGCGCCACCGCCTCTAATGAAACGACTGCTCGGCGCCGACTATGACACTTTGCCTGCCGCCATCCGCGATAGCCACGACGTGAGTGGCGTTCTCGTGCTCGAAGGCCGTGCCGATGCGACCAGTCCTGATGGGATCATCACTGCTATGTTTTCACGTGTATTTCGCTTTCCGCGCGGCGGCACGAACATGCCGCTGCGCGTAGAAATGCGCAGCGAGAACGACGGGTCGGAAACCTGGACCCGGATCTATCCCGATGTGACGATGCGCTCGAACTTGCGCAACGTCGATCCGTTCACGCATTGTCTGGACGAGGTGTTCGGGCCAGTCGCCATCAGACTGGAATGGAAAGCGACGGATTCGGATCTGACGCTGCACATCGTCGGTGCACGACTTCTCGGACTTCCCTTGCCGTCCATCCTGCAACCCCGCTCCAGCGCCCGCGAAAGCGTGGACAACAACGGCCGTTTCCATTTCGATGTGGATATCGCGATGCCATTGGTTGGCTCGATCGTCAGATACAAAGGGTATTTGACCCCCGCTGCGCTAAGCTAGGCAGCCTTTCCGGTAACTGGGAACCACTAAACATAACTATCATGAGGCCGCCCAAGCCGCATCATTCGTGACGGAACGGTGTATAGTTGTGGTGTCAATCGAATGGCGAATTGCGCGCCGTGACGGCCGCGATATCCTCCCCAGTACATACTACAAATTATAATAAGAATTATTTCCCAAAAACATAGCTCCATTTCAGCTGATATGCAGGCGCGCCATGGGGTCATTCAAAGGCAAGCATTTTCAGACCGCGTTGTCGGCCATCGAAAG
Organism: Tardiphaga sp. 37S4; assembly: GCF_021044645.1. Lineage (NCBI taxonomy): Bacteria > Pseudomonadati > Pseudomonadota > Alphaproteobacteria > Hyphomicrobiales > Nitrobacteraceae > Tardiphaga > Tardiphaga sp. 37S4. The sequence continues at coordinate 2,708,467 of NZ_CP088008.1, forward strand.
CATTGCCAATGCCGCCTCCATGTCTGCGGTTGGCGATGTCGTGGCCGCTACGGCCAAATCGTTCGGCTACAACCACATCTGCTTTCTGGCCTCGACCGGCGTCAACCAACCGTTCGAAGATCGCGTGCTGCTGAAAGTATGGCCCAAGCCATGGGCCGAACAATATAGCGCGTCCAATTTCTATGCCTCGGATCCCGTTGCGCCGCGGATCCGCCGGCAACCCGAGCTGTTCACCTGGTCCGACATCCGGCTCGATGAGGTCAGCCCGATATCACGGACCATCATGGAGATCGCGTCTGTCGATTACGGATTGAAGTTCGGCCTCTGCGCACCCGTGCACGGCATGAACGGCTATCAGGCCGGCTTGTCACTCGCAGGCTACGAAGTCGAAAATACCGAAGACGCGCACGGCGCTATCGAGCTCGTCACCATGTATGCGTTCAACCGCTTTGCAACGCTTCGCTCTCACCAGCGTGCGAAGTTGATCGCCCTCACCTTGCGGGAGCGCGAGGTCGTCAGCTGGGTCGCTGCCGGAAAGACCGCTTGGGACACGAGCGTCATTCTCGGTATCTCCGAGGATACGGTGAACAAGACTGTCACCGCCGCCATGCACAAGTTGAATGCGCATACGCGCGCGCAGGCCGTGGCCGAAGCGATCACACAAGGACTGATCGCTTTCTGAATTGTCAATCCCCTGCCCACGGAATATCGCGACCAAACTCATCATGAGACCCCTCCACGCAGACGAGCGTGGAGAGCTTTTTATGATCGAGGTCATTCACAGCGGTAATGCTGGGCAGTTCGGCGATCTCCTGGACAAGCAGTTTCGGTTACGGCACGAGGTCTTTGTCGGCGAGCGCGGCTGGACCGCCTTCGATGTCGATGGCGAGCACGAGAAAGACCAGTATGACGATGATGCCGCCGTCTATCTGGTCGCGGCCGACGACGCAGGCACTGTCGCAGGCGGCTTCCGGCTCTATCCAACCGTCTTGCCTCACATGCTCAGCGAGAATTTTGCGCAGCTTGTCGATGGCGCGCTGATCCAGCGCCGCGATGTGTTCGAGCTGACACGCTTTGCCATGCGCAAATCCGAACGCCGCAGCCATCACTATTTCGAACTGCTGCTCGCGATTCAGGAATATGGCCTGATGGAAGGCCTGTCCGGTTTCACCTCGGTCATCAATCCCTTGCGCATCCCGATTCTTCAGGGCTTCGGACTGGAGATCGAGCCGCTGGGATTGCCAGCCATGATCGATGGCGAGGCCACCATCGCCGTGCTGTTTCATGTCAGCGAAAAGTGTCTCGCCCGCGTCAGCAAGAGTGTCGCCATCAAAGACAGCGTCTTTGCACTGCCTCAGACATCCCGGCGGATCGCCTGATGCCGATGTCCCCCAATCAGTTCCAGGTCATTCAGGGCGGCAAGGACAGCGACGAGCTGATCGTCACGATGCTGCAAGCTTTGCGGTTGGCAAACGCATGCGGGTCCGAGACGACCTATGATCTGCTGCGCATGGCGCTGTTGAACGAAGGCGTTCAACTCGCCAAGGTGCTGGCGGCGCGCTAGGCGAAACACCTGAGGGCGAGATCGGAATATCCACGCGGGAACGTCTTGCCGCGACGGAGTGCTGGCGTTAAAGAGAGGCCGTGAGGGTGATTGCCCGAGGGCGGCTAGCTCAGCTGGTTAGAGCATCTCGTTTACACCGAGAGGGTCGGGAGTTCGAATCTCTCGCCGCCTACCACCTCCCCTGGCCCTCTATGGATCGTTCGATCCCTTTGGCCGCGCTGGCAGTTCCGCAAGATCATAAACCCAGGGCGCGGCTGACCGGCACCAAATCTGGCGTCGTGGCGGCAGCTCGGCGCGCTGGCGGATACTGCCCCAGCGAATACCCCACTCGTTATCCTCAGCCTCCTCGCCACTGGCGAATATCGGCGAGCCGCAGTCCCCGCAAAAGTGCTGCAGCCGGTTGAGACCGTTGTCGCCGCGCTTGACATAGATCTTCGGCGCACCGCCCGTCATCTCGATCGTGTCGGCCGGCGTCAGTACCGTGACGCGATAGGGCGAACCCGTCAGCATCTGGCAATCCGTGCAGTGACAGATCGACACCCGCTGCGGATCGATCGTCGCGCGATAGCTGATGACCGTCGATCTGCATCGTCCCGTCTCCCGAACATCTCAAGCAACTGCGATCTTGCCATAAAAAAAACGGCGCCCCGAAGGGCGCCGCTGATTGTTGTCGAGGATATCAGCCTTAGTGGGCCGTCAGACCGCTGCCGGCCTCTTCCGCGCCGTCGGCCTTCACCGGCAGCTTGGTATCCTCTTCCCAGACGATCGCCTTCGGCGCTCGCACCAGGGCGTTGGCGATCACCTCGTCCATCCGGGCGACCGGGATGATGTTCAGCCCGCCCTTGATGGCGTCGGAGATCTCGGTGAGATCCTTGGCATTGTCCTCGGGGATCAGCACCGTCTTGATGCCGCCGCGGGCCGCTGCCAACAGCTTCTCCTTCAGACCACCGATCGGCAGGATCCTGCCGCGCAGCGTGATCTCGCCGGTCATGGCGACATCGTGACGGATCGGAATGCCCGTGAGCACGGACACGATCGTCGTCGCCATCGCCACGCCTGCGGACGGACCGTCCTTCGGCGTTGCACCTTCGGGCACGTGGACGTGGATGTCGCGCCGCTCGAACAGCGGCGGCTCGATCCCGAAGTTGATCGCGCGCGAGCGGACATAGGACGCCGCTGCCGAGATCGATTCCTTCATCACGTCACGCAGGTTGCCGGTGACGGTCATGCGGCCCTTGCCGGGCATCATGACGCCTTCAATGGTGAGCAATTCACCCCCGACATCCGTCCATGCCAGACCGGTGACGACACCGACCTGATCGTCGCTCTCGATCTCGCCGTAGCGATACTTGGACACACCCAGGAACTCTTCGAGATTCTTCTCGGTGACCTTCACCACCTTCTTCTTCGAGAGCATCAGCTCCTTCACGGCCTTGCGGGCCAGTGTGGAGAGCTCGCGCTCCAGATTACGCACGCCCGCTTCGCGGGTGTAGCGGCGGATCATCAAGAGCAAGGCGTCGTCGTCGATCGACCATTCCTTGGCATCCAGACCGTGCTTCGAGAGCGCGATCGGAATGAGATGCTTGCGGGCGATCTCGACCTTCTCGTTCTCCGTGTAGCCGGCGATCCGGATGATCTCCATACGATCCATCAGCGGGCCCGGAATATTCAGGGTGTTCGCCGTGGTGATGAACATCACGTTCGACAGATCGTAGTCGACCTCCAGATAGTGATCGGCAAAGGTGCCGTTCTGCTCGGGGTCAAGGACCTCAAGCAGAGCCGACGACGGATCGCCGCGGAAATCGGCGCCCATCTTGTCGATCTCGTCCAGCAGGAAGAGTGGATTCGTGGTCTTAGCCTTGCGCATCGACTGGATGATCTTGCCGGGCATCGAACCGATATAGGTCCGGCGATGTCCGCGGATCTCGGCCTCGTCACGCACGCCGCCGAGCGACACGCGCACGAACTCACGTCCGGTCGCCTTGGCGATCGACTTGCCGAGCGAGGTCTTGCCGACGCCGGGAGGACCGACGAGGCACAGGATCGGCCCGCTCAGCTTGTTGGCGCGCGTCTGCACCGCGAGATACTCGACGATGCGGTCCTTGACCTTCTCGAGCCCGTAGTGATCGTCATCCAGCACGGCCTGCGCCGCCGCGAGGTCCTTCTTGACCTTGGACTTCTTGCCCCACGGAATCGACAGCAGCCAGTCGAGATAGTTGCGCACGACGGTCGCTTCCGCGGACATCGGCGACATCTGGCGCAGCTTCTTCAGCTCATGCTGCGCCTTCTCGCGGGCTTCCTTCGACAGCTTGGTCTTGGCGATCTTCTCTTCGATGTCGGCCAGCTCGTCACGACCTTCGTCGTCGCCGAGCTCCTTCTGGATCGCCTTCATCTGCTCGTTGAGATAGTACTCGCGCTGGGTCTTCTCCATCTGGCGCTTGACGCGCGAGCGGATGCGCTTCTCGACCTGCAGCACCGAGATCTCGCTCTCCATCAGCCCAAGCACCTTCTCCAGGCGCGCGGTGACGGACAGCGTTTCCAGGATGCCCTGGCGATCCGCGATCTTGACGGCGAGATGCGACGCGACCGTGTCGCCGAGCTTGGCGAAGTCAGTGATCGCCTGCACCACGCCGACGACTTCGGCGGAGATCTTCTTGTTGAGCTTCACATAGCTCTCGAAGTCCGAGACCACCGAACGCGACAGCGCTTCCGCCTCGACGCTCTTGGCATCGGTATCGGCCAGCGCGACCGCCGTCGCTTCGTAATATTCGGTGCGATCGGAATACTTCTCGACCTTGGCGCGCTCGAGCCCTTCCACCAGCACCTTCACGGTGCCGTCGGGAAGCTTCAAAAGCTGCAGCACGCTGGCGAGCGTACCGATCTCGTAAATCGAGTCCGGCGATGGATCATCGTCCGACGCATTCTTCTGCGTGGCGAGCATGATGAGCGCATCATTCTTCATCACCTCTTCGAGCGCGCGGATCGATTTCTCGCGGCCAACGAAGAGAGGCACGATCATGTGCGGGAAGACGACAATGTCGCGCAGCGGCAACACCGGATAGGAGTGGCTTTCGCCGTGAACAATGGTTGGCCGGGGTTTGGAGGCAGTCATGGCCCATTCCTTTTGCTGTGCCCCCTTGCAAGCAGTCCGCCCGATGGCGCAACCGCACAAGGTGCCGATTTTCCGTCTTTGCTCGGCCGTCTCAGGCTCTACGTGTCCGGATCGTTATGGCGAATCTTGAGGGAGATTTTGTGTTCGCCGAGAGCATTAGGTGGCTATGGGCCGGGGGGGTGTCAAGTCGCGGAAATACCCATGAACAAGGGCGGTTTACAGAGCGTAGCAGCAATAAAATAGGCGGCTGCCGATCACCGGCAGCCGCCTATTGAACTTAAGTCGATGGGCCCGAAAGCCGCGCCGATCAGGCGCTTGCGCTGCTCTCCGCGGTCCGGTCCGAACGGTCGGCGTAGATGTAGAGCGGGCGAGCCGTCCCATCCACAACCTCCTTGGAGATGACGACTTCCTCGACACCTTCCAGACCGGGCAGATCGAACATGGTTTCGAGCAGAATGCTCTCCAGGATCGACCGCAGACCACGTGCACCGGTCTTGCGTTCGATAGCCCGGCGGGCCACCGCACCCAGCGCCTCGTCGGCGAAGGTCAGCTCGATGTTCTCCATCTCGAACAGGCGCTGGTACTGCTTGACCAGCGCGTTCTTCGGCTCGATCAGAATCTTCTTCAGCGAGGTCTCGTCGAGATCCTCGAGCGTCGCGACCACAGGCAGACGGCCGACGAATTCGGGGATCAGGCCGTACTTCAGCAGATCTTCCGGCTCGACGTGGCGGAAGATTTCACCGGTGCGGCGATCTTCGGGTGCCAGAACCTGCGCTGCGAAGCCGATCGAGGTGGTCCGTCCACGCGACGAGATGATCTTCTCGAGGCCCGAGAACGCACCGCCGCAAATGAACAGGATGTTCGTCGTATCCACCTGCAGGAATTCCTGCTGCGGATGCTTGCGGCCGCCCTGCGGAGGCACGGAGGCAACGGTGCCTTCCATGATCTTCAGCAGAGCCTGCTGCACGCCCTCACCCGACACGTCACGGGTGATCGACGGATTGTCCGACTTGCGCGAGATCTTGTCGATTTCGTCGATATAGACGATGCCGCGCTGCGCACGCTCGACATTGTAGTCGGCAGCCTGCAGCAGCTTGAGGATGATGTTCTCGACGTCCTCACCGACATAACCGGCTTCGGTCAGCGTCGTCGCGTCAGCCATCGTGAACGGCACATCCAGAATGCGGGCGAGCGTCTGCGCGAGCAGCGTCTTGCCCGAACCGGTCGGACCGATCAGCAGGATGTTCGACTTCGCGAGTTCGACGTCATTGTGCTTGGTCTGGTGGTTGAGGCGCTTGTAGTGATTATGCACCGCGACCGAGAGAACCTTCTTCGCATGGAACTGACCGATGACGTAGTCATCGAGCACCTTGCAGATTTCCTTCGGCGTCGGAATGCCGTCGCGCGACTTGACCAGCGAGGACTTGTTCTCCTCGCGGATGATGTCCATGCAGAGTTCAACGCATTCGTCGCAGATGAAGACGGTAGGACCCGCGATCAGTTTGCGAACTTCGTGCTGGCTCTTGCCGCAGAACGAACAATACAGCGTATTCTTGGAGTCGCTGGTACCGACCTTACTCATTCCTATCTCCGTCCGCCGTTCGATCTTTGTCTGCCGGTCGCCCAGTTACGGGACATATCCCGTAGATAGAGCAAAATCCGTACCAAAAAAGACCTCGTTCCAGAATGCCGCTCGAATCACGGCTCACTCGAATCCCCGCGATACTAACCGATCCGCATCAGCGAACCATGCTGACAGCCGATGATCAAGAATTCGCTAATCGGCTCCATCGCCTGGAGCGTGACAATAGCGTGATTTGCGGCATTTGCGCGGGAGAACCCCGAAAATTGGGGAACGTTGCGTGAATGACACCACCCGACCAGCACGAAAGCGGAACTCTCGCGTCTGCTGGCGTCGGCACATAGTACCAATTCGGGAATAACTTGATCGATATGGCTGGCTTGGGACAGGCGGCGCGCGGGCGCCGTCTGTCTCGGTCTCGATATGTTCGCCGAAACGGCGTCGTTTAGGCCGGCTTCGCCGGGGTCGATTCTTCAGCGCGCTTGTCGATGACCTTGTCGATCAGCCCGAAATCCTTCGCCTGATCCGCGGTCATGAAGTTATCGCGCTCGAGCGCATTGTGAATGTCCTCGTAAGCACGTCCCGTGTGCTTCACATAGATCTCGTTGAGCCGGCGCTTCAGGCTCTCGACTTCCTTGGCATGGATCAGGATGTCGGTGGCCTGGCCCTGGAAGCCGCCTGACGGCTGATGAACCATGATGCGGGCGTTCGGCAGCGCGAAGCGCATGTCCTTTGCGCCAGCCGTCAGCAACAGCGAGCCCATCGACGCGGCCTGACCGACGCACAGCGTCGACACGGGCGGACGGATGAACTGCATCGTGTCGTAGATGGCCAGACCCGACGTCACCACACCACCGGGCGAGTTGATGTACATCGAGATTTCCTTCTTCGGATTCTCGGCTTCGAGAAACAGAAGCTGGGCAACGGTCAGCGTCGACATGCCATCCTCGACCGGACCGGTCACGAAGATGATGCGCTCCTTCAGAAGGCGCGAAAAGATATCGTAAGCCCGTTCGCCGCGGTTGGTCTGTTCGACCACCATCGGGACGAGGTTCATGTAGGTTTCTACCGGATCGCGCATTGATCACCCGAAAGGTTGGAGGAGACACACGTCCATCGGCAAGACTGGAACCGGTTACGGTTTGCCGGGAGAGGACGAACGTCCCGTGATGCAGGAACAACAAACAGAGCCCACAGATATGGACCAATCGAGCGGCAACAAGACCACCGGTCCACATGCCGCCCTGAACCTCAGTTCAAGCCGATTCGGACGGCCACCGCAAAGCACTGGAGCCCTTTTGGAACCTGTTTCGAGCGGTATCCTTAACGTCAAAACGCCGGCTGGAGGACCCGGCCGGCGCTTCTTTTAACGTCTTCTAAGAAGAAGCGGCTCAGGCCGCGGTCTTCTCGTCTTCGTCCTTGTAAAGGTCGTCCTTGGACACCTTCTTCTCGGTCACATTGGCCAGTTCGAGGATGAAGTCGACGACCTTGTCCTCGTAGATCGGTGCACGAAGCTGGGCCAGCGCGTTGGGATTGCTGCGGTAAAAGTCCCACACTTCCTTCTCGCGGCCCGGCATCGAACGGGCCCGCTCGATCACGGCGCGGCTGACCTCGTCATCGCTGACGGTGATCTTGTTCTTCTCGCCGATCTCCGAGAGTACGAGACCGAGGCGCACGCGGCGATCGGCGATCTTGCGGTACTCTTCCTGAGCGGCTTCTTCGGTGGTGTCCTCGTCGGCGAAGGTCTTGCCCGACGATGCCATCTCCTGCTGGATCGAATTCCACATCAGCTTGAACTCTTCGTCGACCAGCGACGGAGGCGCATCGAACTTGTGGGTCTCGTCGAGACGGTCGAGCAGCAGGCGCTTGACGCGCTGGCGGGTCGCACCGGCGAATTCGGCAACCAGACGCTCGCGTGCAGCTTCCTTCAGCTTGTCGAGGGACTCGAGGCCGAGGGTCTTGGCGAACTCGTCGTCGATCACGGTGTCGACCGGCGATTCCACCTTGGCTGCAGTGGTCTCGAACTCGGCGGCCTTACCGGCCAGCGTCTCGCTCGCATAGTTGACCGGGAACGACACCTTGAGGGTGCGGGTCTCGCCGGCGGCGATGCCGATCAGCTGGTCCTCGAAGCCCGGGATGAAGGTGTTGGAGCCGATCGCAACCGGGATCTCCTCGCCGGTGCCGCCCTCGAAGGCGACGCCGTCGATGGTGCCCTTGAAGTTGACCGTAACGCGGTCGCCTGACTCGGCCTTGCCGGTCTTCGCGGTGAACGAACGGTTCTGGTCGGCGACGCGCTTGATGGCTTCATCGACGTCCGCATCGGTCACTTCGGCCACCGGCTTCTCGACGGTGAAGCTCTTGAAGTCGGCGAGCGCGATCGGCGGTACGACTTCGATGGCGACGGTGTAATTGAGGTCCGACTTGCCCGACAGGATGTCTTCGACTTCCTTCTGCTCGGTCGGCATGGTGATCTTCGGCTCGGAAGCGAGCTTGAAGCCACGCTCGGTGAAGATCTGCGTGTTGGTGTCGCGGATCAATTCATCGACGGTCTCGGCGGCTACCGAGCGACCATAGAGACGCTTCAGGTGACCGACGGGAACCTTGCCCGGGCGGAAGCCGTTGAGCTTGACCTTGCCCTTCATGTCATCGAGGCGCGCATCGACCTTGGCTTCGATGTCGGCAGCCGGCACGTTGACCGAGAACTCGCGCTTCAATCCCTCGGAGAGGGTTTCATTCACCTGCATGGCGTCAATCTTCTTCCCGCTTGGTCCGGCCCAATGGCCCGGACATTGTAAATCTGTGCGGCATCAGGCCAGAGCCCGCGCCGGTGGTGCGAACTGTCTCTGCAAGGCCAACCTTGCGGAAACACGTCCGAAAATCGTCATGGTCAAACGCTATGTGCGCTTGGTGCGGGCGGAGGGACTCGAACCCCCACAACTTTCGTCACTGGAACCTAAATCCAGCGCGTCTACCAATTCCGCCACGCCCGCGAAAAACATCATGTCCGGCCGCGATGTCGCGAGCGGCGGGCTTATAACATGGGGACCGTGGTTCGCAGCAAAAAAATGGTCACATAGCGGCTTACTTGCCGCAGCCTCGGCAACTGGACTTTGGCGCGGCAAAATGGTCGGGATTTGGGCATGACGAACCGCTTTCTCCCCCTCACGCGCCGGACCCTGCTTGCAGGCGCCGGAAGCGCGCTGATCGCCCCGATTCTGCCCCGGGTCAGCCTCGCGCAAGCCGTCGCCGCGCTGGAACTACAGGCCAAGGCTGATCCCTTCCCGGTGAAGCCCGGCGCCTCCACCGAGGCCTGGACGCTCCATTCGGCCCAGAAGGGGCCGCTGCGCTTCAACCGCGGCGACGAGATCACAGTTCAACTCGCCAATCAGCTGCCGGTCCCTATCGTCTTGAACTGCCGAGGCATTAACGGCACGTCCGGGATCGGCCCGCTGCTCGACCGCAAGCCGGTCGCGGCCGGGGCCAATGACGCGTTCAAGCTGCAGATGCGCAGCGCCGGAACGTCGTATCTGGACATGCGCCTGCTCGGCGACGGTCAGGCGCTGCCGTCTCAGGTCCGCAGCGTGGTCGTCCAGGAGAGCGATCCGGTCGAGGTGGACCGCGACGAGGTGCTGCTGATCGAGGACTTCCGCCTCAGGCCGGACGGCGGTCTGCTCGCCCCCGCCAGTGATCCGAAAGACGCCGCGGCGCTGTTCCTGATCAACCGGAAATCCACGCTGGAGCTGTCGGCCCGCGTCAACGAACGGCTCAGGCTCCGTCTCATCAATGGCTGCCAACGCAATGTGGTTGCTATAAAATTTGACGATCACGAGGTCCGCGTGATGGCTATCGACGGTCAGCCCTCGGAGCCATTCCCTGCCCGTAATAATCAGGTGGTGCTGGCGCCCGGAACGCGGGTTGACGTCTTCCTCGACGCCGTCAGGCCGGCGGGATCGACCTCGGCGATCCTGCTCCATGACGGCAAGACAGCCCGGCCGATCGGCCAGATCCAAATGTCCAACGATCCACCGCTACGGGCCACGCCCCTGCCGGCCGCCGCGCCGCTGCCCTCCAACGGTTTGCCAGCTCAGCTCGATCTCAAGGGCGCGCTGCGCGTCGATATGGCCCTGAGCGCCGTCAGTCCCGAATGGGTGAAGCCGGTCGATCTGTCCGCCAGCACGCCGCCGGCATTCCGGACCAAGCCCGGCCGCACCGTGGTGCTTGCGCTGACCAACCGGGCCACCAGCCCGATGGTATTCCAGATCCACGGCCATCACGTCCGCCTGCTCGACAGGCTCGATGACGGCTGGAAACCGTTCTGGCTCGACACACTGGCGCTGGACGTCGGCCAGACCCAGCGCATCGCCTTTGCCGCCAACAATGTCGGGCGCTGGCTGATGGAGGCCTTCGTCGCCGACTGGGCCGCCCCGCGGCAGGTCCGCTGGTACGGCGTCGACTAGGCCTTCTCAGTACTGGATACCGAGCTGGTCGTAGAGCCGACGGAATACCGCCGGCAGCACCTCGGTCAGATCCTCGGCGATCAGCCCCGGCCCGGCCTCGCTGCCGGCCTCGCCATGCATCCAGACGCCGATACATGCGGCCTCATAGGCCGGAACGCCTTGCGCCAGCAGCGCGCCGATGATGCCGGCCAGCACATCGCCGGAACCGGCAGTCGCCAGCCATGGCGGCGCGTTGGCAGCGATGGCGGCTCGGCCATCAGGCGATGCCACGACCGTATCCGGTCCCTTCAACAGCACGATAGCGCCTGACTGCTGCGCCGCCAGACGAACCCGCTCCAGTTTAGATAACGCTGGATGTTCCCCGTCCAATTTACTGAATATGCGCGAAAATTCACCTTCGTGCGGCGTCAATACAATACCGGATTCCGGGCTGGCCTTGATCAGACCGAACAGCCGTTCGGGCACTTCCGCGAAGCTGGTCAGCGCATCCGCGTCGAGCACCGCATGTCGCTTCGCAGCCAGGATGGCCTCCACGAACATGCGCGTCCGTTCGCCGACGCCAGCGCCCGGCCCGATCACGCAGGCTGACACCTTGCCGCCGATCAGCGCGGCGAACTCCGCCGACGTATCCACCGGCCGCACCATCACCGCGGTCAGCGCGGCTGCATTGACCGCCAGCGCATCGCGCGGCGACGCCACCGTCACCAGCCCTGCCCCGCCTCGCAAGGCGGCGCGAGCGGACAGCCGGGCGGCGCCGGTGGCGGCGATGTCGCCGGAGACAACCACGGCATGGCCGCGCGAGAATTTGTGGCTGTTGATCTTCGGTACCGGAAACGCGTCGGCCCACAGGTCCGGATTGTTCTCGAAGGTCTGCGGGCGGATTTCCGCCAGCACATCCTCGTCGATGCCGATGTCGATCACCCGGAGCCGGCCACAATGCACCCGGCCCGGCACCAGCAGATGGCCCGGCTTGGGTCTAAAGAACGTCACGGTCTCGGTCGCCCTGATAGCGCCGCCCATCACGGCCCCTGAATCGCCGTTGATACCGCTCGGCAGATCGACAGCCAGCACGGGCACGCCGGCCGCATTGATGGCGTCGATCATGATCAGCGGATCGCCCTTGACCGGACGATTGAGCCCGGCGCCGAACAACGCATCGATGATCAAAGCCGGCTGCCCGATCAAGGAGGGATCACAGGGCAGCACCTCGCCCTTCCATCCCTTGGCAGCCAGCGCCGCATCGCCCTTCAGCGTTGCCCGGTCGCAGAGCAGGATCACCGAAACGTCACGCCCCTGCGCCGCGAGCTCGGCCGCCGCGACGAAGCCATCGCCGCCATTGTTGCCACGACCGGCAACGACCAGGATCACCCCCTCCTCGGCCAGTTCGCCCGCCACGTCCGCGACCGCCCGTCCGGCGGCGCGCATGAGTTTGAAGCCTGGCGTGCCCGACGCAATCGTGAGTTGATCGGCGCGCGCCATCTCGTCGGTCGTTAGAATATCCATCTCGCTTCTCACTACGCCTTTTTGGAAGGCACTCGCGTCACACGCGAACGCAGCAGAGTAAAACTGCACATCATGCGATCACTTTGATCACTATGTAGGCAAAAGTAATCGAATACTCTTGATGCGAACCTCGTCAGGTGCGATGTAATAACCTGATAATGCTTCAAAAATAGCCGAGGAGCGAACTTGGCACGGACCCTGCTTTTAGGGAAGCCAGCTTCGGGTCCGTCGCGCTCACCGGCAAATGTTGAAAGACACCTGTTTAAGAGACAGGGGTGGCCGACCGTCTACCGCATCGGGCGAGATTTCGTCTGTGCGGCGTGGCGGCAGCGCAATAACGCCCGAAATTGGGTATCGAACAGTGTGCGCACAACGCGCAATGGTCAAAGCTACTTGAGGCAAATAACTTGCGGCCTGATTGGAAGTGCCGGGGAGACGTTCAGTGAAAAAGATCGAAGCCATCATCAAGCCCTTCAAGCTGGACGAGGTGAAAGAGGCTCTTCAGGAAGTCGGGTTGCAAGGCATTACCGTCACGGAAGCCAAGGGCTTCGGCCGTCAGAAGGGCCACGCCGAACTTTATCGCGGCGCTGAATACATTGTCGACTTTCTACCCAAGGTGAAGATCGAGATCGTGATTGGCGACGACCTCGTCGAAAAGGCGATCGATGCCATCCGTCGCGCCGCACAAACCGGCCGCATTGGTGACGGCAAGATCTTTGTGTCGAACATCGAGGAAGCCGTGCGCATCCGTACCGGCGAGTCCGGACTCGACGCGATCTGACGGACTGGACGCTCTCCAAGCCGGGTGCTATCCGACATTCAACGCTTCAAGGCGTCACCAAAAAGGCTGCTTCGGCAGCCTTCTGTTGTTGACGGTTTGTCTTGTTGAAAACGTGCCGTTGTGACCTGATCGTCACGACAGATTGTTACGTCCCGGAAATCGGCCCGCAAAAAAGGTAGGGAGCCCCATGACGACCGCCAAAGAAGTCCTGCAGTCCATCAAGGACAATGACGTCAAGTACGTCGACCTGCGTTTCACCGATCCCCGCGGCAAGTGGCAGCACGTGACCTTCGACGTCTCGATGGTCGATGAAGAAATGTTTGCCGAAGGCACCATGTTCGACGGTTCCTCGATCGCCGGCTGGAAGGCGATCAACGAGTCCGACATGATGCTGATGCTGGATCCGGCAACGGCGACGATCGATCCGTTCTTCGCAGAGACCACCATGGTCATCACCTGCGATATTCTCGAGCCCTCCACCGGCGAGCCCTATAACCGCGACCCGCGCGGCATCGCCAAGAAGGCCGAAGCCATGGTCAAGTCCATGGGCATCGGCGACACCGTGTTCGTCGGTCCGGAAGCCGAATTCTTCGTGTTCGACGACGTCCGCTTCTCGAGCGACCCATACAACACCGGCTTCAAGCTCGACTCGTCCGAATTGCCGACCAACTCCGGCACCGAATATGAAGGCGGCAATCTCGGCCACCGCATCCGCACCAAGGGCGGTTACTTCCCCGTCCCGCCGCAGGACTCGGTGCAGGACATGCGCTCGGAAATGCTCGGCGCGATGGCGCGCATGGGCGTCAAGGTCGAGAAGCATCACCACGAAGTGGCGTCCGCCCAGCACGAACTCGGTATGAAGTTCGACACGCTGACCTACATGGCCGACCAGATGCAGATCTATAAGTATTGCATCCATCAGGTCGCGCACATCTACGGCAAGACCGCCACCTTCATGCCGAAGCCCGTCTTCGGCGACAACGGCTCGGGCATGCATGTGCACCAGTCGATCTGGAAGGACGGCAAGCCAACCTTCGCCGGCAACAAGTACGCCGATCTCTCCGAGACCTGCCTCCACTACATCGGCGGCATCATCAAGCACGCCAAGGCGATCAACGCCTTCACCAATCCGTCGACCAACTCCTACAAGCGTCTGGTCCCCGGCTACGAAGCCCCGGTGCTGCTCGCCTACTCCGCGCGCAACCGCTCGGCCTCCTGCCGCATCCCCTACACCACCAACCCGAAGGCCAAGCGCGTCGAAGTCCGCTTCCCGGATCCGATGGCCAATCCGTATCTCGCTTTCGCCGCGATGCTGATGGCCGGTCTCGACGGCATCAAGAACAAGATCGATCCGGGTCCGGCCATGGACAAGGACCTTTATGATCTGCCGAAGGAAGAGCTGAAGTCGATCCCGACGGTGTGCGGTTCCCTCCGCGAAGCCCTCGAGAACCTGGACAAGGATCGCGGCTTCCTCAAGAACGGTGGCGTGTTCGACGACGACTTCATCGACAGCTATATCGAACTGAAGATGACCGAAGTGATGCGTTACGAAATGACGCCGCACCCGGTCGAATTCGACATGTACTACTCGCTGTAAGAGTGACGACGCGTCCATCAAACCGCAAAGGCGCTCCGAGAGGAGCGCCTTTGTTTTTGTGAGGAGCATTCTTCTGGTTCGCCTCAGGGCCCGTTCAGCCTGGCTTCAACCCACGTTGTTTAGCTCATGTTGACACGGCGTTGCAGAACAGCAACGCATCGCGCTATGCTGTCATAGATCGCGCGTCAGGATCCCGATCGCCTTCTTGAGAACGCCGTTATCGTCGCGAAGCTGCGCAAACGCCCGTTCCTGGTCCTGAGCGTTTAACGTCGTGGCGGCCATTTCCAGGCTTCTGTCGTCGATCGCCGCAACCGGCGCGTTGACGGTGGCCTTCGGATAGACCTTCGCCATGAATGCGAAGTCCTGTTCGTCTATATCGGTACCTCCGATGATGGGCTCACCGTCTTTCGTGATGGTGCCGGGAATCTGGTAAGCCATGATCGAGCGCGCATCCGCATGCGTCGTTCCCCACAACGAGCTGTCTTCGATCGGCGTCAGAACCTGCTGTTCGACCTGCTGCGCCGACCAGCCCTGTGTCTGTCCAAAGAATTCGATGGCTTTGTTGCGGTCTATTTTCTCGACGAGTTCTCGTCGCATATGCTCGTGCGGGCAGCCAAGCGTGTGGCCGGTTTCATGCCGGACGACGCGATGAAATTCGGAATCAGGCGTATTCATCGTGAACGCTTCCAAATTCATCGTCGGCTCACCGGACGGGATGCTCAGGATATCGGTTCCGAGATACGACCAGTAGCCGGAATTCTCCGTCCGTGCGATGCGAACCTGCGCGTCGGTATTGCTGGCGACGAACGAGACGTTCAATCGCGTCGACCACGCATTCATGTGCGACAGAATGCGCGCGCGAAGGTCTGCAGCCTCGCCATCCATAAAGCTGACGGTCAGGCGAACCAGCCCCGTTGAGTGCCAGTATTTGTTGGTCAGTACAGAAATCAATGCCGTGTGGGGCACGTCGTCGCGAACCATCGCAGCAATCCTGTGAACAGGAGCTGCGTTCATCGGATTGATTTCCATCGCCTTCCGCGCGGCACTCTCAAGTTGATGTTTCGGAAGCGATTTCGGGGTGCAAATTGCGCAGGTCGTCATCAGAATTCTCCCGGACTGAAAAGAAGCTGAAGTCGTCGCAATGCAGAAAAGATCGAAGTCGAACGTGTCAGTCGACTAAAATAAAATCACAGGTTGAATATACACAACAAACGCGCCTTGGGAAGCAAGTTGCGAGCGATTTGTAAGTTTCTCGAACTTCCAGCTTATGGTCGCGTGAGAGAGCGTGCAGGCTCCGATGCAGCGGCAAAGCCAAGCGCTGTAAGCGCTCTGGCCGCCTCCTCTTCGCGACCAGCCCATGGCAGCTTCACCGCGACACTGCGCGTAACCGGCTCGCCAAGAAAGCCGCCGAAATCGATCGGCCACAGACCATTCGGCACCGCCTCCACAGTGACGCCGCGCAGCCGCGTGCCAGCGCCGAGGGGCGACAGATCATCCGGTTGCAGCCGCCGCGCCGTCGATGCATCCCGGGGGTCTGTCAAACTGGCCAGCACCGGCATCAATTCGCCGGTGACCGGAACGGCGCCGGTCTGGCTGCTGACGTCGCGAAAGGCGATCTTGCGCCCCGCCGCCTGATAGGCGCGCATCGCCACGAAATTGGCGCCGTCGAAATCCGCGCTGCCCTTGTCGTCATGCAACATCAGCGCGGCGAGATTCCTGCCGCCGCCGAGATCGACGACCACGGCATCGCCCCGTGACGTCACCTTGCCGCCAGGCTGGTAGCCCCGATAGGGATGCACGGAGACGACATGCGAGGCCGACTTCACGCCGTCCGGCGTCTCGACCTCCATGGTCAGCCGATATTTGTGCGCGGGCCGGTTGATCCGGATCTGATCGCCGATCACCAGGGCAGCGAGCAGTCCGAGCGGACCGACCCATTTCAGCATGTTCATTATTATTGGCCTCCCCCATCGGCCATGCACGATCGCGACGGAGACGTCAAAGCGGCGATATGTCTTGATCCCCGATGCAATTGACGGAACAGTGAAAGTCCGATCGATGCAGAGGATCCACCGTGCCCGCAGAAGCCAATGTCCAGACGCGCAGCGACCTGACCTGGGCGATCACGGCGGGCGGCATCGCCACGGTGTCCTTTGCGATCCTCATAGGCTTCGCCTGGTACTTCTCGGGAACGCTATTCCTGATCTTCGCAGGCATTCTGCTCGGTGTAGCGCTCAATGCGCTGACGGAATTATTCGGGCGCTTCATGGGCGGCCCGCATCCCATGCGGCTCGTCATGATTTGCATCGTGCTCGCCGCGATGCTGGTGGGCGTGATGTATCTCGGCGGATCGACCATCGCCAATCAGGCCAAGACGCTGTCCGGCACCCTCAAGTCACAGGTCGTCAACGTAAAGACCTATCTCGAGCAGCACGGTGTCGACACCAGCTATTTCGATTTCAACAGCATCACGTCGGATCCGCCCGCCGAGCCCGGCACGTCGCCCGCCGCCTCAACGCCGAAGTCCAGCAGCGGCTTGCCGAGCGCCGGCACAATCGCATCATCAGGTGGGGCGATTGTCAGCCAGACGTTGAAGATCCTGCTCGGCACGGTCGGCGCGGTCGGCAACTTCTTCATCGTGCTGTTTCTGGGCCTGTCGTTTGCCGCACAGCCCAGCGTCTATCGCAAAGGGCTCTTGCACCTGACGCCGCGGAAACATCGCGGGCCGATGACGGTCATCGTCGATCGCATCAGCGACACGCTGCAGCGCTGGCTGATCGCGCAGATGCTCACCATGGTGGTGGTCGGCGCCATCACCTGGATCGGGCTGAAGCTGATCGGGATTCCCAGTGCCTTCATTCTCGGCGTTCAGGCCGGCCTGCTCGCCTTCATTCCCACCGTCGGCGCCCTGCTCGGCGGGTTGATCGTCGTGCTCGCCAGCCTCGCCTCGGGCTGGGTCGCCGCCGCGTCAGCCTTTGCGCTGTTCATGGGCGTGCATGCGCTGGAGAGCTACATCCTGACGCCAATCCTGCAGCGGCAGGCGCTGGACATTCCGCCGGCCACGCTGTTCGCGTTCCAGATTCTGCTCGGCGTGGTGTTCGGCGTCTGGGGCCTCGCACTGGCGCTGCCGGTGCTGGCGATCGTCAAGGTCGTCATCGACTTCATGCGCGAAGAGGACGAAGCCTCCGCGCAGGATAAGGCGATGGCGGCTTAACCTGATCCCTCATCCTGAGGAGCGCGCCGAAGGCGCGCGTCTCGAAGGATGGCCACAGGCTTCGAGCCAAGTCACCTCATGGTTCGAGACGGCGCTGAAGAAGCGCCTCCTCACCATGAGGGACTGAGTTTGGGTTATCCCTACGTCGTCAGCACAGTCTCAGTGTGCTCGACATAAGGCGGCGTTTCGAAATACGGGCCCACCAGCGCGCGCCATTCAGCGAAATCGGGCGAACCACGGAAATCGACGGTGTGGTTTTCGAGGGTTTCCCACTTGGCGACGAGACGGTAGCGCGACGGCATCTCGACCGACTTGTGCAGCTCGAAGCCCTTGCCGCCCTTGGCGCGGAGGAACAGCGGCTTCGCCTTGGCGACGGCCGCCTCGAAATCCTTCTCGGTGCCCGGCTTGACGTCGATCTGTGCGATTTCAGTAATCATGGTTTCCCGACCCTTTGTTTTACGGTCGGTGTCTTTACCGCAAAGTCGGGGTTCGGTGAAGGAGCCGCCGAAAAGTGATCAGGCGAACAGCAGAACCGTGCCGACGAGCATGACGCAGCAGCCGATGAAAGCGATGACCGGCAGTCTGCCGTGCTGCACGCCGTAGCGCCCCTGCGCACGACGTTCGGTGATCAGTGCGATCTCGTATTCGTCCGAGCTCGAAAACATGCAGGCAAAGCCGGCACGGGCCGAGGCAGCGGCCGTTTCAAGGGACATCAAAGCGGTATCGGAGGTCGAGTCAGGCAAGGTCATCATGCGATGACAGTAGGGATCGAATGGTAAACGGATCCTTTATCGCGCGCTGCTTGCCGTCATCGTGACCGCAGCCCGCACGACGCTCGGCTTCGCCGCCTGCCCGATCGCCGCAGCGCGGCGCCCCTGCTCCAGCGACAGCGGCTCTTCTTCCGCGGCCTGCACGCGGTTACGTCCGCTGCGCTTGGCCTGGTAGAGCGCAGTGTCCGCGGCAGCCAGCAGGACGTCGAGTTCAGTGCCGGCCGGTCCGCCGGCCACGCCGATACTCACGGTGGTTGCCACCGGCGCCTCGTCGACCTGAATGCCGCAGGTCGCAAACGCCTCGCGCACGCGCTCGGCCGCCTGCATTGCCTCGTCCAGGCTGCAGGGCAACATCGCCGCAAACTCCTCGCCGCCGATGCGGCCCGACAGGTCGGTGATCCGCAGCGTATGCGTGATGACCGTGGCGAATAGTTTCAACACCTCGTCGCCTGCGGGATGGCCGAAGCGATCATTGATCGACTTGAAGTGATCGATGTCGAAGATCATGACCGTGACCGGGCGGCCTGCTTTCGCCTCGCGCTCGATCATCCGCGCCGTCGCCTCGGAGAAGCCGCGGCGGTTGAACAGGCCGGTGAGCGGATCGCAGGACGCCGCGACCTTGTGCGCCGTGACCGCACGCTCGGACACCAGCATGAAGATCAGGAACACCGTGCCGACCGCATAGAGCACGAGCTCGACGGCAAAGGCCGTGACCCAGATGCTATTGCCGAAATTGCTGTGATCGCCATGCAGCAGATCGCCGAGCAGGATCGGCAGCATCAGGACGAAACCATGCAGCATCGGCACCAAAATGGTCGGCCACCGCCGTTGCACCGCCTTGCGACGCTCGTTCCACAATTCATGCGCCGTCAACATCGCATAAAGCGCGACGATGCCGGCGCCGATGGTCATGCGCAGCGACGCAGCCTCAGCCGGCAGGGTGAAGATGACAGCGATCCAGGCGATGGCGCCGAGAAACAGGCCGGCCCAGCTCGGCCTGCGGCCATGGAACACGCGCGCAGCGTTCCACACCATGCCGCAGGCCACGAAGCCCACGGCATTGAATGCCAGCGACAGCACGTCGCCCAGGAGCGACGCGGCAAGTGTCCACAATGCGACCGATACGGCGCCGAGCAGGTAAGCCAGCCCCCACCAGTTGAGGGCCGCGATCTTTTCCTGTCGTCCGAAGAACAGCAGCATCCCGCCCAACATCGCCGCAACCAGGGTTGCCACCAAATAGAGCGTGGAAGAATCGAGCGACATATTTGAGCACCGGCAATTGTTGCGAGATTTCCAAACCATCATGATTCGGACTGGCCTCTTCGCCATCATCGAACATACGAGTGTACCGATTGGAAATCCGTTTGCGTGCCTGCACAAGTTTTCACGAAAAACTGCATCAATCTGTCGGTATCCGGAATGTCCCGGAACGCAAAAAGGGCGCCCGAAGGCGCCCTTTTCAAAATTGTATTCACCGCATTTGCAGCAAATTTTATCGAAGCAGGAATTAGCGCTTCGAGAACTGGAAGGACTTGCGGGCTTTCGCCTTGCCGTACTTCTTGCGCTCGACGACACGCGAGTCGCGGGTCAGGAAGCCGCCCTTCTTGAGGACGCCGCGCAGATCCGGCTCGAAGCAGGTCAGAGCCTTGGAGATGCCGTGACGCACGGCACCGGCCTGGCCCGACAGACCGCCACCGGCAACGGTGCAGATCACGTCGTACTGGCCAGCGCGGGCTGCAGCGACCAGCGGCTGCTGGATGAGCATGCGCAGCACCGGACGAGCGAAGTACACTTCGACTTCACGGGTGTTGACGACAACCTTGCCGGCGCCCGGCTTGATCCAGACACGAGCGACAGCGTCCTTACGCTTGCCGGTCGCATAGGCGCGGCCCTGCTTGTCGACCTTCTTGACGTACTTCGGGGCATCCGGAGCGGACACCTTCAGCGACGCCAGCTGATCGAGAGACTGCATGGTATCCGACATTATGCGGCCCTCTTGTTCTTGCGGTTCAAAGCGCCGACATCGAATGCTTCCGGCTGCTGGGCCTCGTGCGGGTGCTCTGCACCGGCATAAACACGCAGATTGCCGAACTGGACGCGACCGAGCGGACCGCGCGGGATCATGCGCTCAACAGCCTTCTCGACAACGCGCTCCGGGAAACGACCTTCGAGGATCGACTTCGCAGTGCGCTCCTTGATGCCGCCGATGAAGCCGGTGTGGTGATAGTAGACCTTGTCTTCACGCTTGCGGCCGGTGAAAACCACCTTGTCCGCGTTGACGATGATGACATGGTCGCCGCAATCAACATGCGGGGTATAGGTCGGGAGGTGCTTGCCGCGCAGCCGCATTGCGACCAACGTGGCCAGCCGGCCCACCACGAGACCAGTGGCGTCGATGACGATCCACTTCTTCGTGATCTCGGCGGGCTTTGCCGAAAACGTCTTCATTGTGAATATCCATGAAAAGGGGATATCGGCGGTGATCCGCCGAACTGAGGCGTTTCTAGATAGACAACCGGATTCCGTCAATGCCAAATATGGCAGAATTCGCCTATTAAATCATGACGTTATAATTATGGTTCTATAATACCCTTCAAATTACCCAACGTTCGGAATGGAATAGGTCGACGTCACATGGGCGATCGGATCGGCGGAAGTGCCTGATAACAGGGTCACTTCGCCCACTGCGAGGCGTTTTCCGAGCTTCAGCAGCTTGGCGGCTGCCAGCACATCCTGCCCCGGCAGGCCCTTGCGCAGGAAATTGATGTTCAGGCTGGTGGTCACCGCGAGGCCGACCGGGCCGATCGCCGACAGCAGCACGACGTACATGGCAAAATCGGCCAGGGCCATCAGTGTCGGACCCGATACCGTGCCGCCCGGCCGCAGCATGCGTTCGCCATAGGTCTGGCGCAGCAGGCAAGTGGTACCATCAGCGCTTTCAATCGCGATATCGCCGGCGCCAAAGGCCTGCGGGAACTCGCGCTTCAGAAACGCCTCGAGTTCAGCCACGCTCATTTTCGCAGTCGCCATGTCTCTACCCTGCTCTCGCTTGTGCCGTCCTGTTACAATATGGTGACGGTCCTGCCCAGCGATGGAATCTCAAGTCATGGTTCAACCAGCACGCGCGGAAACAGCGCGGCCATCCATTCTTCTGCGTGAAACGGTCGGCAGCATCGGCGTGTTGACGCTGAATCGTCCGGCTGCCCGCAACAGCCTCTCCGAAGGACTGATCGGCGAATTGCACGCCGCCCTCGATGACATAGCCAGCGACAAGACCGTGCGCGCCGTGGTGATCGCCGCCAGCGGCCCGGTCTTCTCCGCCGGACATGACCTGAAAGAACTCACCGCGCGCCGCACTGATGCCGATCGCGGCCGCGCCTATTTCGCGCATATGATGACGATCTGCAGCGCCATGATGCAGGCCATCGTGCGGCTGCCAAAGCCGGTGATCGCCGCCGTGCAAGGCGTTGCTACTGCTGCAGGCTGCCAACTCGTGGCGAGCTGCGATCTCGCTATCGCCTCCGAACACGCAAAATTCGCGACGCCCGGCGTCGATATCGGCCTGTTCTGTTCGACGCCCATGGTGGCGCTATCGCGCAACGTGCCGCGCAAGCAGGCGATGGAAATGCTGCTCACCGGCGAGCCCATCTCCGCCACCCGCGCCCGCGAGATCGGCCTGATCAACCGCGTGGTACCTGCCGGCACCGAACGCGATGCAGCGATCGCGCTGGCAGAACAAGTGGCGCACAAGTCGGCGCATACGGTGAAGATCGGCAAGGAAGCTTTCTATCGCCAGGCCGAGATGAATCTCGCGGATGCCTATCGCTTCGCCGCTGAAGTGATGACCGAGAATATGATGGCCCGCGATGCCGAGGAAGGCATCGGCGCGTTCATCGCAAAGCGCGAGCCGAAGTGGGAAGACCGGTAATTGAAATGAACCACGACAGCTATAACGACGCCTATATCCGCGAGATCCTCAACACCGTCAAAACCGTTGCGATGGTCGGCGCCTCCCCGCAAAACGTGCGGCCGAGCTATTTCGTATTCAAGTATCTCGCCGAACGCGGCTACGATATGATCCCGATCAATCCGGGCCAGGTCGGCAAGAGCCTGCTGGGCAAGCCTTTCGTCGCCTCGCTGCAGGAGATCGGTCGCCCGATCGACATGATTGACATCTTCCGCAGCGCCGACCATGTCATGCCGATCGTCGAACTCGCACTGACGCTCAATCCGCTGCCCAAGGTGGTCTGGATGCAGCTTGGCGTGCGCCATGACGAGGCCGCCGCCAAGCTTGAAGCCGCAGGCATCAAGGTGGTGATGAACCGCTGCCCCAAGATCGAATATGGCCGGCTGTCGTCGGAGATCCAGTGGATGGGTGTCAATTCGCGCACGCTCAGCTCCAAGCGCGCGCCGATCCCGACCCAGGGCATGCGGCTGTCGCTGAATCGCAGCAGCCTTGGCGGTGGTAGCACCGCTGCGGCCGATCGCGTTGCGCAGCAAAATAACAAGGACAAGAACGACACCGCCTGACGGTGCGTTTCGCGATTTTATTTCCTTTGAAATGACACAGCGCAGCACGACTGTTGCGAAGTCAGGGCAAAATGCCGCCTCGCCTTGACGGCAGCGCTGCGCCCGATCAGGTTGGCGCCAACAAACCGCTATTCGACAGGGAGTGATGATGAACGATCGTATTCCAGGCTTCGGCACCCTCGCCGTCCATGCCGGCGCGCAGCCCGACCCGACCACCGGTGCCCGCGCGACGCCGATCTATCAGACCACTTCGTTCGTCTTCAACGATGCGGATCACGCCGCCTCGTTGTTCGGCCTGCAATCCTTCGGTAACATCTATACGCGCATCACCAACCCGACCACCGCCGTGCTCGAGGAACGCGTTGCTGCGCTGGAAGGCGGCACGGCCGCCCTCGCCGTCGCGTCCGGCCACGCCGCGCAGCTCGTGGTGTTTCAGCAGCTGCTGCAGCCCGGCGACGAATTCATTGCCTCGCGCAAACTCTATGGCGGTTCGATCAACCAGTTCAGCCACGCCTTCAAGAGCTTTGGCTGGAACGTGGTGTGGGCCGATCCCGATGACGTCCCCTCGTTCGAGCGCGCGGTGACCGACAAGACCAAGGCGATCTTCATCGAGTCCATCGCCAATCCTGCCGGCTCGATCACCGATATCGAGGCGGTCGCGGCCGTGGCGCGCAAGGCCGGCGTTCCGTTGATCGTCGACAACACACTGGCGACGCCCTATTTGATCAAGCCGATCGACCACGGCGCCGACATCGTCGTGCATTCGCTGACCAAGTTTCTCGGCGGCCACGGCAACTCGCTCGGCGGCATCATCGTGGACGCGGGCACCTTCGACTGGTCGAAAGGCAACAAATATCCGGTGCTGTCAGAGCCGCGCCCGGAATATCATGGCATCAAGCTGCAGGAGACCTTCGGTAACTTCGCTTTCGCCATCGCCTGCCGCGTACTCGGCCTGCGCGATCTCGGCCCGGCACTGTCGCCGTTCAACGCATTCCTGATCCAGACCGGTATCGAAACGCTGCCGCTGCGCATGCAGCGCCACAGCGACAACGCCAAGGCGGTCGCCGAATGGCTGTCGGCACATCCGAAAGTGGCGGCGGTAAATTATTCTGGATTGTCGGATAATCGCTATCACACCCTCGCCCGCAAATATGCGCCGAAGGGCGCGGGCGCCGTGTTCACCTTCAGTCTGAAGGGCGGCTACGACGCCGGCGTCAGCCTGGTGTCGAACCTGAAGCTGTTCTCGCATCTTGCCAATGTCGGCGACACCCGCTCGCTGGTGATCCACCCGGCCTCGACCACCCACAGCCAGCTCGACGACGAAGCCAAGACGCGCTCCGGCGCCGGGCCCGACGTTGTCAGGCTGTCTGTCGGTATCGAGGACAAGGAAGATCTGATCGCGGATCTCGAACAGGCGCTGAACGCGTAAGCCGAACTGCGATGCGCGTCACGCTTTAGCGCGCATCGCTTTCGCTTCGCGGATCAAGCGGGCATTACGCTGGAACACCGAATAGGTCGCCAGCGCGAACAGCACCACCAGCAGCTGGATCGACAGCGCTTCCAGCGTCGGATTGAAACCGATCGCCGTCAGGAATGCGCTGCCCGGCGCGTCGGTGACCCCGATCATCGCCTGTTCCTGGAATTCCTGGATCGCCTCGCCGATGAACTTGATGCCCATCACGAACAGGAAGGCCGAGGTGATGATGAACAGCGGCCGCAGCGGGATGCGCTGAGCAATCATATTGATGAAATAGAACAGCACGACCAGACCGGCGGTCGCAGCCGCCAGACCGCCGAACAGTCCGACGCTCCAGCCGCCTTCGGTGGTCGCGAGCGCGTTGATGAACAGTACCGTCTCGGCGCCCTCACGAAACACCGCGAGAAATGCCAGCATCGCGACGGCGAGACCGGTATCCTGCGCCAGCGCCTGATCCGCCTTCGCCGCTAGATATTCCTGCCAGCCGCGCGGGTCCTGCTTCACCATCAGCCAGCCGCTGACATAAAGCATCAGGCCCGCCGCAAACAGGATGACGATGGCTTCAAAGACATCACTGTGATCGCCGGAATTGAACACCGCAAAGGTCCAGGCCGCGATCAGGCTGGCGAGGATCGCCGCCAGCGCGCCCAGATAGAGCGCGGTCACGCGATGGCCGCCGCCGGATTTCCTGAGATAGCCCGCCAGCGCCGCGATCACGAGCATGGCCTCGAGACCCTCGCGCAGCAGAATGACGGCAGCCTGAATGAATGCGGAGGACATGACCCGATCCCGTGTGGTGGTGCGTCGTATCTATTGCGCGGTGCGCATGAGCGAAAGCCGCACAGCCACACGACTGCGTCAACTCCGTTACAATCGTTCTAGTCGGTAACGCGCAACAGCTAGGCGGCCTTGCCGACCGCGAGGTCGAGCTGACGTTCCGTCAACACCGCCCCGCGCGGCTTCATCCGCTCCACCTGCAGGATCGCCAGCGTCAGCACCACGATCGCCACCGCCTGATGGGTCAGCGCCAGATCGATCGGCACCTGATGCAGCAGCGTGAGAATGCCGAGCGCGGCCTGCACCGCGATCGATGCCGCCAGCCACAGCGCGCCGTTGACAACCGGTGCCCCTGCCCGCGCGCGGATCGCATCGATCACATGCCAGATCGCGAGTGCGAACAACACATAGGCAGTCATGCGATGCTGGAACTGAACCGTCAGCGTGTTGTCGAACATGTTGCGCCACCACGGGTCCTCAAAGAACAGCCGTGACGCAGACGGGATCAGTGCGCCGTCGATCTCCGGCCAGGTATTGAACACGCGGCCCGCACGAAGCCCCGCGACCAGCGCACCGAAATAGAGCTGCAGGAAGGTCAGCGCCAACAACGCCCAGCTCGTCACGCGCAGGCGGCCTGCTGCCAGCACCGGCGCACGGTCGCTCAGGCGACGCAGCGTCCAGACGATGGCGGCGAAGATGATCAGCGCCAGCATCAGATGCGCCGCCAGCCGATATTGCGAGACTTCCACGCGCTTGGTCAGGCCCGATGCCACCATCCACCAGCCCACCGCGCCCTGCAGGCCGCCGAGGCCGAAGATCACCCACAGCCGCTTCTTCAATTCGGACGTCAGCACGCCGCGCCACAGGAACCAGAGGAATGGCAGCAGGAACACCACGCCGATGACACGGCCGAGCAGACGATGGCTCCATTCCCACCAGAAGATGGTCTTGAACTCATGGAGCGTCATGCCGCTATTCAGTTCGCGATATTGCGGGATCTGCTTGTAGGCCTCGAAGGCCGCGATCCAGTGCGATTCATCTAGCGGCGGAATGGCGCCGGTCACCGGCTTCCATTCGACGATCGACAGGCCGGACTCGGTGAGCCGCGTCGCGCCGCCGACCAGCACCATCGCCACGATCATCGCGGCGACGGCAATCAGCCACCAGCGCACCGGGCGTAATTCCTTGGAGCGGGTTTGGGACGAAGCAGTCATCGCAGGGGTCTCGGGAATAGCCGCAAAATCAGCGACAAAATCAGCGCCTTGAATGAAATTTCGAGCCCCTTATAGTCCGCCCGCGAAGGCCTGCAAAGTTGGGCACTTTGCCTACCCCGATCTCAAGCCGACTTTGGACCGCACATTTCCGTCATGACCATCCGCACCCGCAAATTCTTCGGAACCATCTTTCTGCTGATCCTCGTGGTGGTGTGGTCGCTGCTCGGCATGACCATCGCGCAGACCCCCTGGCTGGCCAATAACGGCTGGCTGCAGGCAGCCTTCTATGTCATCGCCGGCCTCGGCTGGGTGCTCCCGGCGATGCCGATCATCAGCTGGATGGGCAAGGCCGATCCTGTGGATCCCGAGGTCGGCTAGCGCTGCGCGCCCGCACCAAGCATCACGCCGGATACCATCACCCGCAAGGCACGCAACGATTGTCGGCGGCCGTCCCAGGCCAGCCGCGGCAGCGCATGTAGATCCGATCCACCATTGGCCTCGATGACACCGGGCAGCGAGGTCACGGCGCTGGCAAACCCTGCCTGCGCCACCATCGCGACGTGCCGCTTGTCGAACGAGGCTTTATCGCCGAACGGATAGGCGAAATGTCGTGGCTCATAGGGCAGCGCAGCCTGCGCCACGGCCCGTCCCATGGCGATCTCGCGCGATGCCGCGCTATCGCCGAGATTGGCGAGCGCAGGATAGTTGACCGTACTGCTGCCGATGGTCGCCCGCGGATTCCCCGCAAACGTGGCCACATCGTCCCAATGCACCGCCGCATGACGCGACAGCGTCGCAAGATCGACCGAATAGCGTTTGCAGAGATCGTCCGCCGCAACGGCCAGTTCGTGCGGCGGGAGTGTTCGCAGCCAGCTATCGAGATAGTAATAGGCGCGATATTTGTCGGCAGTCGTGGCGGTTTCGAAATGCCGCTGCCGGTGATCGATGATCAGGCTGATGCGATCATGCGTTGCGATTGCCTGCTCCAGCGCCAGCCACCACATGGCGCCAAGCCCGTCGGCAAAGGCGCTTGGCAGATGGAGTGTGAACGGCACCTCATGCGCCGCCAGCAGCGGATAGGCGAAATCGACGAAGTCGCGGGTGCCGCCATCGAAGGTCAGCGCAACGAAGCGCCGTCCCTCGCGCGGCGCACTGGCGCGGCGACACACCTCGTCCATGCCGACGATATCGACGGGCCAGCGCTTCAGCGCGCGAATGGCACGGTCGAGAAACCGCGGTGTGATCTCGTGGGATCGCAGCGGCTGGAAGGCGTCCTGCCGCGGCGGTCGCACGCGTTCGAATTTGAGAATGATACCGGCGTCGCCATATGCGCGTTCCAGCAGACGATGCGCACCACTGAGATAAGTCAGTTCGAAGGCAAGTGCCGCGCCCCAACCGGTCTTGTATGACACCGCAGATTCCCCCAAGCGGCGTCATGCCTCTCGCCAGTCGGCTATTGTCATTACTGTTTGTTGACATTTCTTTGCAAAGGTCGCCCCAAACCTAAAAATCTAACCAAAATCTGAAACAGGCTCGCGATGACCATGGCTGCTGTGATGGAAACACCTGTGGCGATGGCAACTGCGAGCCGCATCGCACGCGTCGATGTAATCAGCGATTTCAGCGCTGCCGAAGCTATCTGGCGCAGCCTTGAGACGTCCGAACAGCTCTCCACGCCCTATCAGCGCTTCGACTTCCAGTCGGCCTGGCAGACCCATATTGGCGTCCAGGAAGGCCTGAAGCCCTTCATCATCATCGCCTATGACGCCGCACATCAGCCGCTGATGTTGTTGCCGCTCGCCGTCAGCCGCGAAAACGGCATGCGCGTCGCCGGCTATCTCGGCGGCAAGCACGTCACCTTCAACATGCCGCTGTTCCGGCGCGACTTCGCGGCGCAGGCGACAAAGGCCGATATCGACGCGCTGCTGCACGGCATCCAGCAGCACAGCGAAACCGTCGACGTCCTCGCGCTGGTCCGTCAGCCCAAAAGCTGGATCGGCATCGCCAACCCCCTCGCGCTGCTGCCGAGCCAGGCCTCGACCAATGATTGTCCGGTGCTGAAGATGGTGCCCGGCGAAGCCGCGACAGATCGCATCAGCAATTCGTTCCGCAAGCGCCTCAAGACCAAGGAAGGCAAGTACCGAAATCTTGCCGGCTATCGCTACATGCACGCGAAGACGGAGGGCGAGGTCACACGCGTGCTCGACGCCTTCTTCGCCATCAAGCCGCTGCGCATGGCCGAACAGAACCTGCCCAACGTGTTCGCCGAGCCCGGCGTCGAAGCCTTCATCCGCCAGGCCTGTACGACGCCGCGGGCGGATGGCCACACCATCGATATCCACGCGCTGGTCTGCGACGAGGAAGTGATCGCGATGTTCGCCGGCGTCGCCGACGACAACCGCTTCTCGATGATGTTCAACACCTACACCATGTCGGAGAATGCCAAATACAGCCCCGGCCTGATCCTGATGCGCACCATCATCGATGCCTATGCCGAGCACGGCGTGACCTCGCTGGATCTCGGCATTGGCGGCGACGACTACAAGCGGATGTTCTGCAAGGATGATGAGCCGATCTTCGACAGTTTCGTGCCGCTCACCACGCGCGGCAAGCTCGGCGCCATGGGCCTGTCATCCTTCGCCCATGCCAAGCGGCTGGTGAAACAGACCCCGGCCCTGCTGCAGATGGCGCAAATGCTGCGGCACGCGTTTCAGCGCTGAACATCCGGAATACAATTCGTAGTTGAAACTCGTCATACCCTGGCAAAGCGCGAAGCGCGGCTTCGCTGGACGTCCCGGGCATCCACGTCTTAGTCACATGAAGAAAGTCGTGGATGGCCGGGACAAGCCCGGCCATGACGGCGACTAACCTACGCCGCAAACACGCGGCCGCCCGGCCCGACCGGATCGTTGGCCGGCGGCGGTGAGCGCAACATCTTCACATCGGCGAAGCCCACGGCCTTGAGCTGTTCGGCCATCAGCTCGCGCGCATCCATGCTCATGGTCACTTCCGGCACCACCACGGCGCGGGCCTGATCGGTCAGAAGTCCCGCCGGCAGATCGGCCGCGGTGCCGGCATCCAGCAGCACGTGGTCGTAGACGCGCAGCAGCGCATCGAGCGCCATGGTCAGGCGCGGCGACTGCAACAGCGAGCGATCGGCGCCGGCGCGGCCGGCGGCGACCATATGCAGGCCCGACATCCGGTCCTTGGTGATGACCTGACCGAACGACGCCTCGCCCAGCATCAGCTCCGCCAGTCCGGGCGCGCGCGGATCGTTCGATACGGCTTCCAGCGTCGGCGACGACGAGGCCAGGTCCACCAGCACCACTTTCGCATCGCGCGACAGGATGCGCGACAGCGTCAGCGCGGTGAGCGCGATGTTGTCGTTGTGGCCGGTGCCGAGGATCGTGATCTTGCGCGCCGATTTGCCAGCCGCACGGAATTCCTGGGCAAGCTGTTCGATTTCGCTGACGCCAGCGGCCAGTTCGGGATGGGTATCGCGCACCACGGGCTGCGGCACGGCAACAGGAGCCGGCTCAGGCACGATGCCCGGCGCAACGACAGTTTCCGGCTCACGCACGGCAGCAGGCACCTTATCCACGAACGGCTTGAACGCCGGCTCGGTGACGCGGGCCTGCGCGACCGGCACCATCGGCGCAGCGCCGCGCGGCGCGGTCATGCGCAGCAGCTCGCTGGTGACGATGCCGCCCGCCGTGAGCATCAGCGTCGCTAGCGTCGCGATCAGCACGATCGGGAGCTTCTTCGGATAGGCCGGCGTATTGGACACGATGGCGCGGGAGATGATGCGACCATCGGTCGGTGCCGCCTCGATATTCTCACGGGTGGACGCTTCGCGGTATTTCGCCAGATAGGATTCGAGCAGATCGCGCTGCGCCCTCGCCTCACGCTCCAGCGCCCGTAACTGCACATCCTGGCCGTTGCTGGACGTTGCCTGACGCTTCAGCTGTTCGAGATTGTTGGTGAGGCCATCGACGCGGCCGCTGGCAATGCGCGCATCGTTCTCGAAGATGCGCGACAGTTTGGCGGCTTCGTCGCGCAATTGCTTGTCGAGATCGCCGAGCTGCGCCCGCAGCTCCTTGATGCGCGGATGCGCGTCGAGCAGCGTCGAGGACTGTTCGGCGAGCTGCGCACGCAGCGTCACGCGCTGCTCGGACAGCCGGCGGATCAGGTCGGAATTCAGCACTTCCGAGAATTCGATCGGCTTGCCGGTTTGCAGCATATCCTTGATGAGCCGCGCCTTGGATTCAGCGTCGGACTTCAACGAGCGCGCATTGTTGAGCTGGCTGTTGATCTCGCCGAGCTGCTGGTTCGAGAGCGACGTATTGTTGGTGCCGATGAACAGGCTGGACTTGGAGCGGAATTCCTCCGCGCGCGCTTCTGCCTCGACGACCTTCTTGCGCAGGTCATCGATCTCACCGGACAGCCATTGCCCGGCCGATCGCGCCTGGTTCTGCCGCGCATTCTGCTGCATCACCAGATAACCGTCGGCGATGGAATTGGCGACGCGCGCGGCGAGTTCGGGATCGCGCGACTGGAATTCGACGACCATGACGCGCGACTTGTCGACCGCATAGGCCGTCAACCGCTCGTAATAGGCATCGAGCACGCGCTCTTCAGGCGTCATCGAGAACGGATCGCGGCCAATGCCCATCAGGCCGAGCAGCGACCGCCATGGCTGCGCGCCCTGCAACACCGGATCGAACTCCGGGCGCTCCGCGAGCTTGTTCTTCTTGATGATCTCCCGGGCGAGATCGCGCGACAGCAACAGCTGCACCTGGCTGGTCACGGCTTCCGCGTCGAGAGAGGTGCGCTCTTCGTTGCGCTCGCCGCTTGGCCGCAGGAAAACGTTTTCACGCCCGTCGATCAAAATGCGCGCTTCCGACTTGAAGCGCGGCGTGATCATGTTGACGATGACGAGCGAGCCGACAAGCGCCAGCAGCGTCGGGACGAGAATCCACGTCTTGCGGCGGACGAGCGCCTGCCACAGCGCGCGCAGATCGAGGTCGCCGAGATCGGGCGCCGGCGCAGCGATCACACGCTCTGCTTTCTTCTCCGGATTTTTGCGAGAAACCGGGTTTGGCATGGTTGGCGCCTTGATGGCCCGTTCGACCGACGCATCGCCCTTGCCTGCACGCCAGAATGCCAAACGCATCGCTTACCCCACCCAAACGCCACTGCGTCTACTCAACGGAATCGATTAAAGACGATTAAGGTTGCCGCGCGGTTAATTGGCAGGTTGATATCGGGACGTTGCAGCGGAAGCCTGAATCCACACGGTTTTTTAACGACGAAGGCTCTTATTGGATTCAATTGCTTCAGGGATTTTCCGATGTGCGTTCCAGCTCCCGGCGACGCCCTCCTCGTCAGCGAATGCCGATTCTGATCATGAGCGCACCTTCGGACAAGCCGCTTCGCATCCTGCACGCTGTCCGCGCGCCGGTCGGCGGCATCTTTCGCCACATCATCGATGTCGCCAACGGCCAGGCCGATCGCGGCCATGAAGTCGGCATCGTCGCCGACAGTCTGACCGGCGGTGACCGCGCCCGCGATGCACTGGCCGAGATCGCACCACGCCTGAAACTGGGCACCTATCGCCTGCCGATCCACCGCGAGCCACATCCGGGCGACGTTCTGGTCTGGATGCAGTTCATGCGCCTCGTCAGCCGGCTGAAACCAGACGTGCTGCATGGCCACGGCGCCAAGGCCGGCGCCTTCGTGCGCCTGAAGGCAAAGTCGAACAGCGTCATCCGCATCTACACGCCGCATGGCGGTTCGCTGCATTATCCGCAAAATACGGCGAAAGGCGCCTTCTACAGCCGCCTCGAACGCGCGCTGATGAACCGCACCGAACTGTTCCTGTTCGAGAGCGCATTCGCCCGCGACACCTATCAGCGCATGATCGGCACACCGTCAGGCCTCGTGAAATGCGTGTTCAACGGCGTAACATCTGGCGAATTCGACCCCGTCGAGCCCGCCGATGACGCCACCGATATCTGCTATGTCGGCGAGTTCCGCCGTATCAAGGGCGCGGATCTGCTGGTCGATGCGGTGGCGCGTTTGCGCGCCGACGGCCAGCCCGTCACCTTGACGCTGGGCGGCGACGGCGAAGAGACCAACGCATTGAAGGCGCAGATTGCGCGCCTCGGTCTCACCGACGCCGTACGCTTCATCGGTCACGTCAAACCGCGTTACGGGTTCTCGAAAGGACGCCTGCTGGTGGTTCCATCGCGCGGCGACTCGATGCCCTATGTCGTGATCGAGGCCGCCGCCGCGGGCATTCCGATGATCGCCGCCAATGTGGGCGGCATTCCGGAAATCTTCGGATCGCACACCTCGGCCTTGTTCCAGTCGAACAATGTCGACGCCATGGCCACCGCGATCAAAACTGCTCTCGATGACATCGCCGCTGCGCGCGCACGTGCACAATTGCTCCGTGAGCGCATCGCGGAACATTTCTCGCAGGACGCGATGGTCGAGGGCGTCATCGAAGGCTATCGCAGCGCATTTGCGAAACGTTAACTCTCCTTAACCTGTAACCAAATCTTCCGATTTGTCCGGTAATTCTCACGAAAAGCGGTAGGCTTGACGTGCGACATCGCATGCCAGCGCAACAACGGACATTTCACCTTGGACCCGATCAACGCACGCTCAATGATCGACGCGGCCGCGACGGACGCGCCCGGCGAACGCCGGTTCGAACGTCGTCGCAGACTGACGCCCGCGGCGCTCGCCGTCGCCGATCAGAAGGTGCGCGCCGCCTACTCACCCGTCGTCATCACGGGCGTCGTGCGCGTCGTGGATTTCCTGATGCTCAGCATCATCGGCATCGCGCTCAACCTGCTCTATGTTGCGCCAGAAGCTGGCTTCAGATGGGAATACTTCGCCGCGATCGTCGCGATGGCGGCTGCTGCCGTGGTGTGTTTCCAGTCTGCCGACATCTATCAGGTGCAGGTCTTCCGCGGCCACATCAAGCAGCTCACGCGCATGATGTCGGCATGGGCCTTCGTGTTCCTGCTGTTCATCGGCGTCTCGTTCTTCGCCAAGGTCGGCGGCGCGGTGTCGCGTGTCTGGCTGTCCTCGTTCTTCTTCGTCGGTCTCGTCGCCCTGATTGCGGAACGCGCGGTCGTGCGTGCGCTGATCAAACGCTGGGCGCATCAGGGGCGGCTCGATCGCCGCACCATCATCGTCGGCGCCGATTCCAATGGCGAGACGCTGATCAGGGACCTCAATGCCCAGGAAGATTCCGACATCCAGATCCTTGGCGTGTTCGACGACCGCAACGACAAGCGCTCGATGGACACGATCTCCGGCGCGCCGAAACTTGGCAAGGTCGATGACATCATCGAATTCGCGCGGCGCACCCGCGTCGATCTCGTGCTGTTCGCGCTGCCGATTTCGGCCGAGACGCGCATTCTGGAAATGCTGAAGAAGCTGTGGGTGCTGCCGGTGGATATCCGTCTGTCGGCGCATACCAACAAGCTGCGCTTTCGCCCGCGCTCCTACTCCTATCTCGGCAAGGTGCCGACCCTCGACGTGTTCGAGGCGCCGATCACCGACTGGGATCTGGTGATGAAGTGGCTGTTCGACCATATCGTCGGCGGCCTGATCCTGATCGCCGCACTGCCCTTCATGGCGCTGGTGGCCATCGCCATCAAGCTCGACAGCCCCGGCCCGGTGCTGTTCCGGCAGAAGCGCTTCGGCTTCAACAACGAGCGCATCGACGTGTTCAAGTTCCGCTCGCTGTATCACGACCAGGCTGACCCGCTGGCCAAGACCGTCGTGACCAAGGGCGACAAGCGCGTCACCCGCGTTGGCCGGTTCATCCGCAAATCCTCGATCGACGAATTGCCGCAGCTCTTCAACGTGGTGTTCAAGAACAACCTGTCGCTGGTCGGCCCGCGTCCCCACGCCGTTCAGCAGAGGGTGCAGAGCCAGCTGCTGGACGAGGCCGTCGACGGCTATTTCGCTCGCCACCGCGTCAAGCCCGGCATCACCGGCTGGGCGCAGGTCAATGGCTGGCGCGGCGAAGTCGACAGCGAGGAGAAACTGCAGAAGCGCGTCGAGTTCGACCTCTACTACATCGAGAACTGGTCAGTGCTGTTCGACGTCTACATCATGCTGAAAACGCCGGTTTCAATGCTGACGAAGAACGAGAACGCGTATTGAGGCAGGCCTCAGCCTCTACCCTACACCACTCGTCAACCCTGCCTGCGTAGAGTGATGCCGCCATGAGCACTCACGCCACTGCCGATCACTACATCGCCTCACCTGCGGCGCCTCCCGCCGTGGTGACGCTGCAGCGCGCGCTGCTGTGGGCGATAGGTTTTGGCGGCGCCATCGTCTTCATCGAGCCGAGCCCCTTCGAGATCGCCACCCTCACGGCGATGGTGGTGTTCTTCGCGTCGGGCCTGCGCATGCGGCTGGTGTTCATGCCGCTGCTGCTCATGCTGTTCCTGGTCAATCTCGGCTACACGATCTGCGCCGCCTATCTGCTCGACAAGGCGCCAATCGTGAACTGGATCCTGACCTCCTGGTACATGGCCATCATGGCGATCTTCGTCGCACTGGTGATGTCCGAGGACACGCTGGCGCGCATCGATCTGTTGCGCCGCGGCCTGATCGTCGGCGCGCTGGTGGCATCGCTGGCCGGCATCCTGGGCTATCTGCATCTGATCCCCGGCGCGGAGATGTTCACGCTCTACGGCCGCGCCGCCGGCACCTTCAAGGATCCCAACGTGCTGGGCGCGTTTCTGGTCCTGCCGGCGCTGTTCTGCCTGCAGAGCGTTGTCAGCGACGGCTTCGGTCGCTCGCTCCGCAGTGCCATTGCGCTCGGCATCATTGCGCTCGCCGTCCTGCTCGCTTTCTCCCGCGCCGCCTGGGGCCTGCTGGCGATCACCTCGGCCTTCATGCTGATGCTGATGGTGCTGACCAGCCGGTCCAACAAACAGCGCTCGCGCATCATCATCATGGCGCTGGCGGCCGTCGCCGTCGTGGCGCTGGTGATCGTGATCCTGCTGCAGTTCGACTTCATCGCCGACATGTTCAAGCAGCGCGCCTCGTTCGATCAGAAATATGACGAAGGCCGCTTCGGCCGTTTCGGCCGGCATGTGCTGGGCGCGCAGATGGCGCTCGATCTGCCCTTCGGCATCGGCCCACTGCAATTCACGCGCTTCTTTCCGGAAGACACCCACAACTCCTATCTCAACGCCTTCATGTCCGGAGGCTGGATCTCTGGCGTGTGCTATCCCGCGCTGGTGTTCATCACCGCCCTGCTCGGTTTCCGCTACATCTTCGTGCGCGTGCCATGGCAGCGCGTTTATCTTGCGGTGTTCGCTGCCTATCTCGGCACGGTCGGCGAGGCCTTCATCATCGACACCGACCACTGGCGCCATTTCTGGATGATGCTCGGCATCATGTGGGGTATGTTCGTCGCCACGCAGCAATACATGGCCACGGAGCAATTGCGTGCGGCCTCCGCGCAGCCAGGCAGCGTCTGACAAGCTCATAAACGAAAACAGCCCCGCTTGCGCGAGGCTGCCTCGTTAAGACGACCGATTGCTGTTAGCGAACGATCACAGTCTTGGTGCGCGAACCGCGGCGATCCCAGCCGTGATGGCGGTGCCCGTAGTCGCGGCGCACATAGGCGCGGCTCTGGCGATAGCCATGGCCGCGATGATAGCCACGATCCTGATGGTGATAACCACCGCCGCCGATCTGCACATTGATGCCCTGCGCAGACGCGGGGCCTGCAGGTGCTGCGACATAGAGAACGGCCGCAGCCGCCAGCAAAGCCAGTTTCTTGATCATGACAATTTATTCCTTCCTTTAAAAGTATCGCGGGACAAGCCATTACCGCCCGGAAGGTTCCGCACGAAATGAAGCACATCGACAAAGGACCCGCGCATGTTCGATGCCGTGCCCGATTCTCTTGTGATTTGCGATGGACATTCATCATCAGAGGGAACACGCGAGGAACTGAGCCGTTCTGTTTGCATGACACAGCAAGCAAAGAACCGCGCCTTCGACAAACAGCCGAAGCCCGATCAGAAAATTCCGCCGGCCGGCCCGCACGACAAGCCGGAACTGACCGACGAGAACAAGACGCCCGGCAGCGGCGTCTTGCCTGACAAGGATCACAAGGAAGTCGAAGGCCCGACGGGATGACCGCGATCGGTCATCATGTCGTCACGCATCGACGTTAGACATTTATTAACCTTCTCGACTCACTGTGGAGTCAAGGAAGCGCAGACCGGATGTACGTCTGCGTTTGATGGCTCGGAGTTCGCTCCGGGCCATTATCTTTTCTGGACCCACCATGAGCTGCGAGATGATCGACGATGCATTCGCATCTCGCTTTGGGTTGCAACGCGTAAAGCGCAACGCCGCTCGCTGATCACGCGATATTATTCGTTCCCCCATCGCGGCAAAATTTGTGGTCGATATGCCATGAATTGGAACTGAACCTTCAAAACAGTGACACGTTGACTTCTCGATACGAAGGAGAAGCAGCATGAAGACAGCACTTATTCTTGCCACCGTCGCGGCCGTCGGCGCGGCGTCGATCGCATCGAAACCCGCAGAGGCCCGTGGCGGTCGCGGCGCCGCGATCGGACTCGGTATTGCAGCCGGTGCATTGGCGGCCGGTGCCTATGGCGCTTACGGCCCCGGTTACGGATATGGTTATGGCCCGCGCCATTACGGCCCGCGTTATGCCTATGGTCCGCGCTACGGTTACGGCGACGGCTACTATGGCGGTCCGCGCTACTATCGGAGCTACGGCTACTACTAACCGCGGCTGACTGAATTGACGAAGGCCCGGAGCATATGCTCCGGGCCTTTTTCGTCACCATCATTAAGCGTTCGCGCGCATCGCTGCTGCGTTGTCGCAGGGCTTCAGTTACGCAGTGGGCTAGATACCAAACAGCCAAACAGCCGTGATGGTCGCAACCACCGCTAACCCGCTGATGGTCCAGCCACCGTAGTAGCCGATATCATCGTCATGCCGGATCTCCGATGGGCCATCTGCGGTATGCCAGTGACTTGCCATGCGAGCCTCCTGTTTTCAAGATAATCGGCCCGATGACCAAGAGTTCCATTGGCGCAAAAAAGACATGTCGGCGCCACCCGCCTGGCCGCCCTTAGGCGACATCGGATTCGTGGTCACCGGCATCTGTGGCCAAAGGGTCACGACGGCAAGGATTCATTAAGGAGTGCGACTGGGGCAATTGACGGAACCCGGAGCCGGGAGAAGTCTAATGTTTTCAGCGTAGAGTAGATATTATGTTAGAGATTATTGTCCTCGGCTTCCTTATTGGTGCAGCGGCCTATGTCGGGCTTCTCTGGTTCGCCGGACGGAAAGACGACGTGATTCACGGTGATTTCGTCGAACCGAAATCGTAAGGCTGGCGTCGCGGGCGCTTGATCGAGGCCACCCTATTCAGGCGGCACCGCTCGCGTGCGAGACTACTAATGTCTTGAAATGATTTGGAAAAATGGTCGGAGCGAGAGGATTCGAACCTCCGACCCCTAGTCTCCCAGACTAGTGCGCTAACCGGGCTGCGCTACGCTCCGATGGGGCATCGTGTAGCTTCGATCCGTCCGAGGCGCAAGAAGGCTGAGCGGATTGGAACGGATTGGTTGTGGGGCGGCGGCTAGCCGTCCTTCATCGCCGTATCGAGCGCCCGGCGCGCCGCCAGCAGCTCCTCGAGCACGGCTTCGAGCCGTTCGCGCTCGAGCCGGCGCTGCGGGTTTGGCCTTGGGCTCGGGACCGCAGCCGGTCTTGCGCTCTGCGTCGGAGCCGTCATCGTCGGTTCGGGCCGCCCCGCAACAGGATTTGCCAATACGGGGTTTGCCCGCGACGGCGGCCGCTGCAGCTGTGGATCCACGCGCGGCGACGTCGATGTCATCGGAGGTTCGCGGCGGGCGGCGACGGGAGCGGCAGCAGCCTCCTCCTCGTCTTCTTCCTCAGCCTCTTCGTCCTCGCCATCTTCGCCGTCGTCTTCGTCGCCCTCTTCTTCTTCCTCGTCCTCGGCGCCTTCGGCGTCAGCCTCGTCTTCGGCCTCTTCCTCGATCTCCTCGTCGCGTTCAGCCTCGTCCTCGGCCTCTTCTTCCTCGTGATCCTCTTCGATCACGGGACGCTTCGCCTGGACGCGCGGCGCGATGGCGGCAGACGTCGGCGCGAAGCTCGGCGCAGCGTGGCCATCGACCAGCCCCTGCACCGACTTGATGCCGTTCTCTTTCAGGATTCGTTGCACGCCGCGGATGGTATAACCTTCGCCGTAGAGCAACCGGCGGATGCCGCGCAGCAGATCGACATCGTCCGGACGATAGTATCGCCGGCCGCCGGATCGCTTCATCGGTTTGATTTGAGTGAACCGCGTTTCCCAGAACCGCAGAACATGCTGCGGTATATCGAGATCGTCAGCGACCTCGCTTATGGTTCGAAACGCATCCGGCGCTTTGTCCAAGTGCAGGATCCCTGTGGTTCGCCCTGTGGTTCACCAAAAGCGTTTTCAAGCGAAGTGGCTACCGGTTCGCGTGAAGAAAACGCGTCAAAACAAACGCTAGTCGTCGTGATCTTTACCGTTGCCAACTGCGGTACTGTCGCCGTTGATCCGCTGTTTCAGGATCGCCGACGGCTTGAATACCATCACTCGCCGCGGCGAGATCGGTACTTCTGTGCCCGTCTTCGGATTGCGGCCGATGCGCTCGCCTTTTTTGCGCACCATGAAGGAGCCGAACGAGGACAGCTTCACTGTCTCGCCCTTCTCCAGACAATCCGTAATTTCTTTCAAAACCAGTTCAACAAACGCGGACGACTCCGTGCGCGAGAGACCTACCTTTTGGTAGACCGCTTCGCACAGATCAACGCGTGTGACTGTTTTTCCCGTGCCCGTCATCGCCTGCCCCAACTACTCTCGGCGAACCAAATTCGCGTCAGAAATTAGGAGGTTAACGCGCTCCGGTCAACAGTCACCATCGATGCAAAGGCATGGAAAATCATGACAATTTGAGATGTTGTCGATCTGCATCATCACCGGCGCATCACCAGCGAATGAGTGCAGAGCCCCAGGTGAAGCCGCCGCCCATGGCTTCGAGCAAGACGAGGTCGCCCTTCTTGATGCGGCCGTCGTTGACCGCCACCGATAGTGCGAGCGGAATCGACGCCGCCGACGTGTTGCCGTGAAGGTCCACGGTCAGCACCACTTTTTGCGGTGCAATATGCAGTTTGTGCGCGGACGCATCGATAATGCGCTTGTTGGCCTGATGCGGCACAAACCAGTCGATGGTCTCGGCGCTGGCGCCGGTGGCTTTGAACGCATCGACGATCACGTCGGTGATCATGCCCACCGCATGTTTGAAGACCTCGCGGCCTTCCATGCGCAGGTAACCCACTGTCTGCGTCGAGGACGGGCCGCCATCGACGAACAGCTTTTCCTTGTGCCGGCCGTCCGAGCGCAGATGCGTGGTCAGCACGCCGCGATCGCTGGCTTCACCGGGCTGGGTCTGTGCTTCCAGCACCACTGCACCGGCACCATCGCCGAACAGCACGCAGGTTCCGCGATCGGTCCAGTCGAGAATGCGCGAGAAAGTCTCTGCGCCGATCACCAGCGCGCGCTTGCCGGCGCCGGTGCGCAACAGGCTGTCGGCGGTGGTCAATCCAAAGATAAAGCCGGAACACACCGCCTGCAGGTCGAACGCCGCGCCATGGGTAATACCGAGCGCGTTCTGCACCGCAACGGCCGTCGCCGGGAATGTATTGTCCGGGGTCGAGGTCGCCAGCACAATGAGATCGATGGACTGCGCATCGACGCCGGCATTGGCCAGCGCCGCCTGCGCGGCCTTGATCGCCAGATGCGAGGTGAACTCGCCGGCCGCAGCGATGTGGCGCTGCTTGATACCGGTGCGCTGGACGATCCACTCGTCCGATGTGTCGACCTTGGATGCCAGTTCGGCATTGGTCAGGATCCGCTCCGGCAGGTAAGAGCCGCAGCCGAGCACGACCGAACGTATCGCAGTCACGAGACAGCCTCCTGCGCAGCCGGGCTCGCAGGGAGCGCTTGGCCGTCGCGGTTGAGCATTTGATTGATCTTGGTGAGAAGGTCGTAGCGGACCATGTCGTAACCGACATCCACCGCATAGGCGAAACCGTCGGCATTGGTGCCACCGTGGCTCTTCACCACGATGCCGCGCAGGCCGAGAAACACCGCGCCGTTGGACTTGTTCGGATCGACCTTGTCGCGCACCGCCTTGAAGGCGTTCTTGGCGAACAGATAGCCGATGCGCGAGCGCCAGGTGCGCGCCATGGCATTGCGCAGATATTCGGCGAACTGCCGCGCCGTGCCTTCGGCCGCCTTGAGCGCGATATTGCCGCTGAAGCCTTCTGTGACGATCACGTCGGCATCGCCGCGGCCGATGCCGTCGCCTTCGACGAAGCCGATGAATTCGAGCTGCGGCAGATTGGCGGTGCGCAGCAGTTCGGCGGCATCGCGGATTTCGTCGCCGCCCTTGATTTCCTCGACGCCGATATTGAGCAGACCGACCGTCGGCCGGGCCAGATCGAACAGCGCGCTGGCCATGGCGCTGCCCATGACAGCAAGAGTCTTCAGGTGGTTGGCGTCGCCGCCGATGGTGGCGCCGAGATCGAGCACGACGGAATCGCCGCGTGTGGTCGGCCAGATCGCGGCCAGGCCGGGACGCTCGATACCGTCAAGCATGCGCAGGCAAAAGCGCGCCATCGCCATCAGCGCGCCGGTATTGCCGGCGGAGATCGCGACATCGGCCTCGCCCTTCTTCACCGCCTCGATCGCCAGCCACATCGACGAGACCTTGCGGCCACGGCGCAGCGCCTGGCTCGGCTTGTCATGCATGCTGACGGCAACGTCGGTATGGATCACCTTCGATACAGCCTTCAGTGCCGGATGATTGGCGAGTTCTTTCTCGATCAGCGCGCTGTCACCGAACAGCAGGAACTCGCTGTCGGGATGCCGGGTCAACGAAATCGCGGCGCCGGGAATGACCACCGATGCGCCGATGTCGCCACCCATGGCGTCTAGCGCGATGCGAACCTTTTTCGGCATGGACGTTCCGGAAACCTGTCTCTTGCGGCCTGTGACGCTCGTGGCCGCGGACGAAGTCTGCCGCATTTGGCAGCAGACGGCGAAGTTATGGCATTAACCCGATTTCGGCCGGGGACAATAGCGTTTCCGTGACCCGATACAACATCTTGACCGGGCGCTTTTGTCCCGCCAGCCGCACGGGGCGTGGAATCGGACCCCGGTCTCAGCCCTTCCCGGGCTTTTTGGATTTGGGCGTCTCAGGGGCGGTTTTCAGCGCTTTCAAGGCCGCAAACGGGTGCTCTTCCGGGTCCGGAACCTCGACCACCGGCTCGAACACGGCATCGGGCTTACGGGGATACGGGTCCAGCCCCAGAAACAGCGCGTCGGTCGCCAGTTTGCCGAGATCGATGAAGCCGTTTTCGATCGGCTCCGGCGGATCCGGGGTCTCCTCGTCGCTCTCAACGTCCTCGTCCACCGATTCGGCGAGTTCGCGAATCTGCGATGGCGGCGCGAAAATCACGTCGATCTCTTCCTCGAAATCGGCAGCCAGCGGGTCCAGCGTCACCACGCAGGTCTGCTCGACCTTGCCCCAAATACGACCGGTCACATGCACTGTGCCGCCCTTGACGGGGCTCAGCAGGAGTTCGCCTTTCACGGCGCCTACGCTGACGAGGCCGCCGAGTTCGGCGATCCGCTTGCGCTCCTCGGGCGTGGCCTCGATGTCGCGCGCCAGCCCCGTTTCCGGGATCTGGATCACGGCGATGGGCACGCTCCAGGGCGGCGTGAGATCCACGGTGCGGTCGGGTTTGTTCATGTCGTTACCAAGGTCTCCGCAGGCGACGGGAAATGCCACGCGCCTGATGTCAGTGTCGTTGCATCCAGCGTGCCCAGACGGGCATTCGCCGCTTCGACATAAACGGCGAGACGCCGGGCGTTCTCGATGTCCATGCCATAATAGATATTCTTCGACAGCGCCGCCGCCAGAGGCTCCCTGCCTGCGCCAAGCGCTGCGTCATAGGCGCCTGTCCGGCCGTAAAACGCGTCGCCGAATTCCCGCATTTTCTTCGGCACCTTCATGTCGCTGGTGCCGAGTTCGCGCAGGTTATCGTCCATATCGCCGCAGAACCTGTCGAAAAGTCCCTGCGACAACTCATCCTTCGGACTCATCCGGCGCAGCACCAGCCACAGGTGCAGCAGCAACATATCGAAACGCCCGTTTACCGTATCCGGTGCTCCCAAGTCCCGATAAAACAAGGGTTCTCGCGCCTGCGCCACGATCATGCCATAGATGGCTTCAATGGTGCCGCGCAACGGCGCCGGGGGCTTTCTGAAGTGACTGAACGGCCAGACCATCTTGGGTTCCTCAGGCGGGCCCCTCGGGCACGCGCATGTTGCATTCAGAGGTTCTGCCCGGTACGTCAACGCCTTCCGGGATGCAAGTCTTTCGGAAGCAAGGCCTTCCCGAGAATCAAGAGGATGGGACCCCCTCCGCTATGACAATTTCGACCTCCATCAGCGCGAAGGCGCGGCTGACACGTGGCTGGCGCGGCATGCGCGCCGTACTCGCGGTCGCGGCCCTCTGCGTCACGCTGGGCGCCTGTGCCGAGCAATTCCAGAAGGGCTACATCCTGCCCCCCGGCGCGCTGGAGCAGATCCCGATCGGCGCCAGCCAGGATCAGGTGCTGATCGTGATGGGCACGCCCTCCACCGTCGCCACGCTATCGGGCGAAGTGTTCTATTACATCTCGCAGCGCGCCGAACGCGCCGTCGCGTTCATGCCGCAGAAGGTCACCGACCAGCGCGTCATCGCGATCTATTTCGACAAGAACCGCAAGGTCATCCGGCTCGCCAATTACGGCCTGCAGGACGGCAAGATCTTCGACTTCATCAGCCGCACCACGCCGACCTCCGGTCAGGAAATGAGCTACCTCACGCCGCTGTTCAAGCTGATCAGTTTCCGCTAGGCGGAACTATCAAATCGCTGAATTGCAAAAGCCCCGCAGCACACGCTGCGGGGCTTTTCTTTACGCTGTGGCTAACGTCGGCTTGCCCGCCACCATCTGCCTCACTACGATTTCAGCAAGATCAAAAACCAAAACGACACCATCGAGGGAAGAAGCTATGACCAATCTGGTTACCCGTCGCCGTGTACTCACCGGCGCCGCCGCGATCACCAGCGCCGCGATC
Source organism: Tardiphaga sp. 37S4 (assembly GCF_021044645.1). Lineage (NCBI taxonomy): Bacteria > Pseudomonadati > Pseudomonadota > Alphaproteobacteria > Hyphomicrobiales > Nitrobacteraceae > Tardiphaga > Tardiphaga sp. 37S4. Next base: position 2,752,312 of record NZ_CP088008.1, read on the forward strand.
CTGCCGCGCGCGAGTCTCGGCGCCGGCGAATGGAAGCCCACCGAAACCGTCCGCGTCATCGTGCCCGCCGCAGCCGGCGGCTCCACCGACGTAATGGGCCGCATGCTGGCCGCGCATCTGCAGCCGGTCTGGGGCCAGTCGGTTGTGGTGGAAAACCGCTCGGGCGGCGGCGGCACCATCGGCACCGCCGAAGTCGCGCGTCTCAAGGGCGATGGCCACACCATCCTGGTCGGCAATCCCGGCCCCAACGCCATCGCCTACAGCATCTTCAAGAACCTGACCTACAAGAGCGATCAGTTGCAGGCGGTCTCCAACATGATCAAGATTCCGAACATCGTCTGCGCGCATCCGAGTGTGCCGATCAAGACGATCCCGGAGCTGATCGCCTATATCAAGGCCAATCCGGACAAGCTGAACTATGGCTCGTCGGGCGTCGGCCAGAGCCCGCATCTCACCGGCGCATGGTGGCTGCAACTCACCGGATTGAAGATGCAGCACGTGCCGTTCCGCGGTGCAGGCCCCGCGCTGCAGGCCGCGCTCGCTGGCGACATCCAGATCCTGTTCGACAATCTCTATCCGTCGCTGCCGCAGGTGCTCGACGGCAAGCTCACCGGCCTCGCCGTCACCACGCAGCAGCGCAATGCGCAGGCGCCAAACGTCCCAGCGATGCGCGAGACCGCGCCCGAGCTGGAGAAGTTCGACGTCGCGTCATGGTTCGGCGTGTTCTATCCGAAGAGCACACCGACCGAAGCCGTGACCTCGCTCAATGAGCAGATCAAGGTTCTGCTCGGCACCGACGCGACCAAGAAGACCATCGCAGCCATGGGCGCCGTGTCGGACTACGGCACACCTCAGCAATTCCAGACCTTCGTCGAGGCCGAGACGGCCAAGTTCAAGACCATCATCGACAAGGAAGGCCTGCAGATGGAGGTGAAGTGAGACACCTCACGTCACTCCAACGGCGCTATGTAAACGAAAGCCCCGCGGTTCGCACCGCGGGGCTTTTTCGTTCTACTTCTCTTCTTCCATGGCAAAGGCGACGTCGCCATTGGCCGAGAGCCGCACCTTGTCGCCCTCGACCTCGGCGACCAGACCGCCATCGATGAAGTGATGATGACCCTTGTGGCTGCCCTCGCCGCTGTCCTTCTTGGTCAGCTTGATGCGGTTGCCCTCGACCTTGTCGACCGTGCCGACATGAACGCCGTCGGCGCCGATGACTTCCATATGTTCCTTGATCTTGCTGAGCGCGCTCATGTCGTATCCTCTTATGTGGGGAATACTGAACGTGCGGCTGGGCAATAGGTTCAATTCGGGCCGCGGCCGGCCGATAGATAAGCAACAGACACGTCATCGACCGTCGTTTCGTTCCGAAAAACCCGATCGGTCTTCGGAAGATCGACTTCGAGCGCTCTTTCTCCGATCCACCGGATCGCCAGCGCGTGCTGTCCGCCGATAGACAGAAACGACGGATAACGCCTCGGCGAGAAACTCTGCCCTTTAGGCACCAGACTGACCTGCGTGTTGAACGGCGTTGTTGCACCGCATTCGCGCTCGAAAATCACGGCAGTCCTAGTCGCATCCGGGGACGGCACCGCGCGCTTGATCGTCGTGGCGCAAGCAATTCCGGAATATTCAAGAATGTCATCACGAAAGAAAGCTCCGCCGACAACCAGCGCTGCAATGACGGCGACGGGAGCGATCCACTTTCTCACTGTTGTGCGGCTCGCCCGATCCTACCCGCCCTTGTTCATCTTCTTGATCTTGGCGTCCTGCGCCTCGATCGCCAGTGTCAATTCCATGATCGCCTTGGACAAAAGCTCGGTGGCCTCCTTCTGGTCCTGCGACTTGGCGGCACGCAGCGCGTAGTTCTTGGCGGATGACAGCGACATTTGACGTTCCTCGTGATGATCCCGGGGGCGAATTAGCCGAAGGCGTCATTCGCTGCAATCGGGTCGAAATGGAGAGATTACGCAGCAGTCAACGGCGCTCCGCATTTGCGCTGATAACCGCGAATATCTCGTCGGCGGATGCCGGCGGCGTGACGCCGAAGGTCTCGTCGAGAACCTGCTGCAACTCCGCAGCGCTGCCGAGCACGCGTTCAGACACCGGTTCGCCGTCGCGTCCCTCCGTGATCAGGTGGCGATTGACCAGCTTATAACGCCGGCCGCTGCTGACGCGCTCCATCACCAGCGTCGAGGTGAAGGGCACGAAGGGACTGGTCGATGTGTACCAGTTGCCGAGCTCGTAATCCGACGGCAGTTGCGGCGCGAGGTCAAACACGTACATCGTCCGCCAGCCGTCCGCCCGCTTCGCGCTCAGCGACAACAGGCCATCGGCTTCGATCAGCCGATAGGTCCCCATCGCCGTTTGCTGCTCGGTCCCCGCGAGGAGCCGCAGGGGTGCATCGAGTACGCAGGCGCCAAAGCCGGTATCGGCGAGATAGGGTCCGTCCGGAAGATCGACCTTCAGGAGCATGTGCGTCCTGGGGCCAAGCGGACTGTCCGGCGGCGCATTCCAACGCACCCGGGCGCCGAGGCCAGTGACCTTGAAGCCGATCGTCTCGAGCGCGGCCCGCAGCATCGCGTTCAGCTCATAGCAATAGCCACCACGTCGGCCATCGATGAGTTTCTGCTGCAATGACGCCATGTCCAACTTGACCGGCAGACGGAGAAACGGATTGAGACCCTCGAAAGGCAGCGCATTGATGTGAGCGACATGAATGGCCGTCAGTGTCGCCAGATCCGGCGCAACCGATCCGTCAAAGCCGATCCGCGCGAGATAGCGATCCAGCCGAAAAACATCCGTCATCATTTCTGCCTCTTCATCATCTCGCTCTGACATAGCCCATCCGACAGCAGCGGGCGACAAAAGGTCACCGCCTTTGTCATTCCGGGGCGCGCGAAAGCGGCGAAGCCGCTGTAGTGCGAACCCGGAATCCCGGAATGTTTGGCTCTACGGAGACTCCCATGCTGGGATTCCGGGTTCGGTCCTGCCCCGGAATGACGAGCGTGGGGCGGCAAGCCCGCACCAAACATTTTTTCCTATTTTTTATTGACAACATCCCTATCTTGATTATATTCCCCTCCGTCCTGCCCCACCGAGAGGGGCGATCGCGATCGTCACGTTCGCGGGGTGGGATGCGGTGGACGCCGGAGATGCGGCGTCACGCGGTTCATGGGGGACGTCTGTCTTCGGGCAGGACGGATCTGCGCCAGCACTGCCACTGGCAAGGACACGGCCGACCTTCGGATGGAAAGACCCCTGGACAGTGTGACGGACGACCAAATCGAAACGCGTTCGGCCAAGTGCTTTGCGGCTACCCTGTCCCTCCGCCCTGGGACATTAATTTTGGTGATGGGACCGTTCGCCATGGCAGATGTGCAAGCAACCGAAAAAACACCGCAGGCGGAACGCTGGGCAATCGCTCGGCGCCTCCGAAAGTCCTGATGCACTCTCAATTGCGGAAGACCGCATTCGCATCAGGCCCAAGGGTGCAACGGGCACCCGGCGTTCCGCACGCCCTCTCACAAGAGGGTGGGAATGCAGAAGACGACGGCGCCCCCGCGCCGCAAACAATGGGGGCGATGACGCATGTCTGGAGAGCCGTGGCTGTTTGACAGTTGAATCTGCGATGGCGCTCTGGCCGCCAAAGAATCCCTCCCCCTTGCGGGGAGGGTCGGCCGACAGGCCGGGGTGAGGTCTCTCCCCACGTGAGAGCGGCGCCTGTTGCGCGACCCCACCCGTCACGTTTGTTCGCTCCGCTCTCAAACGCGCCACCCTCCCCGCTCGCTACGCTCGGGGGAGGGAAAAGGAAGAGCGCCGCTGCTCTACAACATCAAGCCGCCACGACCTCGCGCGGCTGAGTGATCGCAATATGCTGGCAATGCGCCACGGGTGTCGTGCCGTTGGCCACGATGATCGCATCGAGCTCGACGAACCGATGCCCCTTCTTCTCGTAATTGGCGGTCACCTTCGCCCGCGCGATCAACTCGTCATCGGTATTCGCGGTCGCCAACAACTGCATCCTGCTGCCGACGTGAATCCACGGCCCGAGCAGCGCATTGTCCACCAGCACCTTGTTCATGATCCGCTGCAGCACGCCGGGATGCACGATACCCTCGCGCAAATACCGATCGTCGGCCTCGCGAACCTCACCCAGATATTCGGCAAGTCCATCCTCCGGCCAGACCCGCGGCGCCGTCCCGAGCCACTTGTCGAGCGCGTAGGAATTGGCATCCACCGGCAGCCGCTTCGACACAGCCGCCGTATCCGGGAATTTATCCAGCGACGGCACCACCGGGAAGGCCGTCAGCGATGCGGTCCCGGCCGCACGAATCTCGCCGCCGCCCTCAACACTCAGCGCGAGCCCCTCGCCGGCTTCCTCGGCGATCACCTCGACTGTCTCGCCGTCATAGACCGGCTTGGTGAAACGGGCCTCGATCAGGCCACGCTCCAAAAAATCCCGTCCCCAGTGCTGCACCGGCGGATGGATCATATAGGCCAGCACGTCGACGCCAGGCACCAATCCTCCGCTGAAACCGAATTTCCGGGCGACAGAATCGTCATGCATCTTGTTTTCGGACTGTTTGGCGGTGTTAAACGCCTCAACACGGTACGGTTCGAGCCGTTTGGTCATGATTCCTCCCGAAAACTGCGCGAAATTGAGTGTTCGCCTTGGCAGGAGATGATACCCGTCACCATGTTCGAGGCAAGGCGACGGGCGGGGAACTGTCCCGCGCCAGCGCCACATCGCCCACCCGCAAATGACTGCCTTTTCGTGGAACTTGTGCTCCCTTGACCACACGCATCTATATCGACGCCGACGCCTGCCCGGTCAAAGACGAGATTTACCGCGTCGCCGCCCGCTTCAGCCTGCCCGTCAGCGTGGTCGCTGGAAACTTCATCCGGGTGCCTGACGATCCCCTGATCGAGCGGATTGCCGCAGGTTCGGGCATGGATGCGGCCGATGACTGGATTGCGGAACGCGCCCAGAAGGGCGATATCGTGATCACGGCAGACGTTCCGCTGGCCAGCCGCTGCGTCAAGGCGGGCGCCGCGGTAATTGCCCCTAACGGCAAGCCGTTCACAGAACAATCCATCGGGATGACGCTCGCAGTACGCAACCTGATGACCGATTTGAGGTCATCGGGCGAAATCACCGGTGGTCCCAAATCATTCGCGCCGCGCGATCGCTCGGCGTTCCTGTCGGCCTTGGATCAAACCATCCGCCGCATCCAGCGCGACCCGGCCTTTGCGCCCGCGCCGAAACAAAGTTGAACTGACCTTATGGCTCCTCCGCTTATCCAGCTGAAAGACATCTTCCTGACCTTCGGCGGCACGCCGCTGCTCAACGGCGTCGAACTGTCGGTGTCGCAAGGCGAGCGCGTCTGCCTGATCGGCCGCAACGGCTCCGGCAAGTCGACGCTCCTCAAAATCGTGGCGGGGATCGTCGAAAACGACAAAGGCAGCCGCTTCGTACAGCCCGGCGCGACCGTCCAGTATCTGCCGCAGGAGCCGGACTTCTCCGGCTATGCGACGACGCTCGCTTATGTCGAGGCGGGCATGGGCGACGGCCACAACATCTATCAGGCGCAATATCTGCTCGAACAGCTCGGGCTCACCGGCCACGAGGATCCGAACAACCTGTCCGGTGGCGAAGCGCGCCGCACGGCGCTGGCCCGCGTGCTGGCGCCCGAGCCTGACATCCTGTTGCTCGACGAGCCGACCAACCATCTCGATCTTACCACGATCGAATGGCTGGAAGGCGAACTGGCCAGCCGCCGCTGCGCGCTGGTGCTGATCAGCCATGACCGTCGCTTCCTCAGCAACCTCTCACGTGCGACGGCCTGGCTCGATCGCGGCCAGATCCGCCAGATCGATCGCGGCTTCTCGGCCTTCGAACAGTGGCGTGATGACGTGCTCGCGGAAGAAGAGCGCGACCAGCACAAGCTCGACCGCAAGATCGTCAATGAAGAACACTGGCTGCGCCACGGCGTCTCCGGCCGCCGCAAGCGCAACGTCAAGCGCCTCGCAGGCCTGCATGAACTGCGCGCGCAGCGCCAAGACTATCGCGGCGCCGCGGGCAACGCGACGCTCGCTGCCGCCGAAGCGGAAAAGTCCGGCAAGCTGATCTTCGAAGCGAAGAACATCTGCCGCACCTATGGTGACCGCAAGATCGTCGACGACTTCTCGATCCGTGTGCAGCGTGGCGATCGCATCGGTGTGGTCGGTCCGAACGGTGCGGGCAAGACCACGATGATCAATATGCTGACCGGCACCGAGCCGCCGGATTCAGGCACCATCCGGTTCGGCGCCAATATCGAAATGGCGACGCTGGACCAGCATCGCGAAAGCCTCAACCCGAAGACCACGCTGGCGGAGGCCCTCACCGGCGGCCGCGGCGACCATGTGATGGTCAACGGCCAGCCCAAGCATGTGGTCAGCTACATGAAGGACTTCCTGTTCTCGCAAGAACAAATGCGCACCCCGCTCGAAGTGCTGTCCGGCGGTGAACGCGGCCGCTTGATGCTGGCCCGCGCATTGGCCAAACCATCCAACGTGCTGGTGCTGGACGAACCGACCAACGACCTCGATCTCGAAACCCTCGACGTGCTCGAGGAAATGCTCGGTGATTACGAAGGCACCGTCATCCTGATCAGCCATGACCGCGACTTCCTCGATCGCGTCGTCACCTCGGTGATCGTGCCGGAAGGCAACGGCAAGTGGATGGAATATGCCGGCGGCTATACCGACATGCTGGCGCAGCGCGGCGCCGACCTGAAGCGCGAGGCCAAGACCGAGCCTGTGGCTGCCAAGAGTAACGGCAGCAAGTCGGACGCGTCGAAGCCCGCCGGCAAGCGCAAGCTGAACTTCAAGGACAAGCACGCGCTGGAAACCCTGCCGAAGGCGATGGACAATCTGCGCTCCGAAATCGCCAAGCAGCAGCGCCATCTCGACGATCCCAACCTCTACAAGAAGGATCGCAAGAAGTTCGACACTGCGACTGCTGCTCTGTCAAAGGCACAGAAGGAATTGCAGGATTCGGAAGAGCAATGGCTGGAGCTGGAAATGCTCCGCGAAGAAATCGAGAACGCGTAACTGTCAGTCGTCATTGCGAGCGAAGCGAAGCAATCCAGAGGCAACAAGCGAAGACTGGATTGCGTCGTCGCTTCGCTCCTCGCAATGACGGTGGAAATGCCGGAGACGACACAATGACCACCACACTCGCCGCCAAGATCTCCAACGACTACGGCACGCCTGCCCTCGTCATCGACATGGATCGCGTCGAGCGCAACATCGCGCGCATCCAGAAGGTCTGCGACGATGCCGGCGTTGCCAACCGGCCGCATATCAAGACCCACAAGAGCCCTGTCATCGCCAAGATGCAGATCGAAGCCGGTGCCAAAGGCATCACCTGCCAGAAGCTCGGTGAGGCCGAGATCATGGCCGATGCCGGGATCGACGACATCCTGATCAGCTACAATCTGCTCGGCGACGAGAAGATGGCGCGGCTCGGCGCACTGCAGGCGAAGGCGAGCATCACCGTCGCTGCCGACAATTCTGTCGTCATTGGCGACCTGCCGAAAGCCGCCGCGATTTCGGGCCGGAACGTCAACGTCGTGGTCGAATGCGACACTGGCCGCAAACGCGCTGGCGTCGAGACGCCGGCGGAAGCGATTGCGCTCGCGAAAGAGATCGCAGCGTCAAAAGGCCTGACCTTCGCCGGCTTCATGCTGTACCCGACCGAGACCGGCTGGCCCGACGCCCAGAAATTCTACGATGAAGCGCTGGCCGGCGTCCACGCCCTCGGCCTCGAGCCGACGATCGTGTCCACCGGCGGCACGCCGAACCTGAAGAATGTCGGCTCGCTGAAGGGCGCCACCGAACATCGCTTCGGCACTTACATCTACAACGACCGCATGCAGGTCGCCGCCGGCTCCGCGACCTGGGACGACTGCGCGCTGAATGTCTATTCGACCGTCGTCAGCCGCGCCGGCCCGGAACGCGGCATTCTCGATGCCGGGTCCAAGACGCTGACGCCCGACACCGGCGGTCTCGACGGCTACGGCCTGATCCTCGAACATCCCGAAGCGAAGATCGCGCGCTTCGCCGAGGAACACGGCTTCCTCGATCTCGGCCGCAGCAACACCCGCCCCAATGTCGGCGACGTCGTCCGCATCGTGCCGAACCACGTCTGCGTGGTCGTCAACATGTTCGATGAAGTCGTGATGGTCCGCGGCGACGAGATCATCGGCACGCTACCGGTGGCCGCACGTGGGAAGCTGCGGTAACGCGACAGCGCTTACACTCGGGACCTCATCCTGAGGAGGCGCCGCTTGGCGCCGTCTCGAAGGATGGACACACATTCATGGTTCGAGACGCGCGCAAGAGCGCGCTCCTCACCATGAGGTCGGCGTTCTATCGGGGCGAAAAAGCCAGCCACCTCAAAACGCCCTCGCCCGCTGCAGCTCCTGTCGCAAGCGACGCCTGCAGCAGATAGCCGCCGGTCGGCGCTTCCCAGTCGAGCATTTCGCCGGCGACGAAAGTGCCCGGCATACGCTTCAGCATGAAGGCGTCATCGATCTCATCGAACGAGACGCCACCCGCCGTCGAAATAGCACGCGCGATCGGCGCGACGCCATTGAGCGTCACCGGCACGGCGTTGATCAAGGCAGCCAACTTCTCCGGCGGCAATGACGCCAGTTGAATGCCCTCTGGGACAGCGACTTCCTGCAGCAGCCCAATGGCCACCGGCGACAGATGAATCGCCTTGCGCAGGAAATTGGAGAAAGACTGCTTGCCACGCGATGCTGCCAGCTTCGTGGTCAGCTCCTTCGCATCGAGGTCCGGTCTAAGAGCAACGCGCAGCGTCGCCTTGCCATCCGCGATGACCGCTTCGCGCAACAGAGACGACAGCGCATAGATGCCACCGCCTTCGATACCGCCACGCGTGACCATCGCCTCGCCGCGCACGCTGTGTGCACCGAACGATAGCGCAACACCCTTCAGCGGCTGACCTTCGAAACGGTCCTTGAATATCTCCGACCACGCGACCGTAAAGCCGGAATTCGCCGGACGCAGCGGCGCGATGCTCAAGCCCTTCGCAGCCAACACATCGATCCAGGCACCGTCGGAGCCGAGCCGCGGCCAGCTTGCACCGCCGAGTGCAAGAACCGCGCTCTTGCAGGCGATCGCCCGCGAGCCGTCCGGCGTTTGGAATGTCAAACGCCCATCGCCGTCCCATCCTGTCCAGCGGTGACGAAAGGCAAACCGCACGCCACTCTCATCCAGCCGCCGCAGCCACGCGCGCAGCAATGGCGATGCCTTGAAGGCCTGCGGAAACACCCGGCCGCTGGACCCAACAAAAGTCGGCTGCCCAAGCGCCTCGCTCCAGTCGCGTAGCGCGGTCGGCGTGAAAGCCGAGATCGACGGCGCAAGCTGCGCCTCCGCCGCGCCATAGCGCTTGAGGAATTCCGGCAGCGGCTCACTATGAGTGAGATTGAGTCCGCCGCGTCCGGCCATCAGAAACTTGCGACCAGCCGATGGCATCGCGTCATAGACCGTGACGGCAGCACCGCCACGGCTCAGCACTTCGGCCGCCATCAGCCCCGCAGGACCCGCGCCGATCACCGCAACTTGGTTCTTCACAGGCTCAGTCACGGTCTCACGCAGTGGCGAAGCCGCCGATCAGGCCTTCACGCCCAAGCGAATGGCGGCCTGCTCGACATACTTCTGGGTCTGATGGAAAGCGCCTTCCAGCGCCTTGGCCTTGGACATATCACTAATGTCCGCGAAATGCGCGGCAATCGTATCCGGGCTCCAGTCAGCTTCGGCGAAATTGACACCTTCGCTTTCGAGAATCTTGATGACCGCGAAGGAGCCTGCGCCGGCGCCCATGATGGTCTTGGTCGGTGCATTCTCGCTCAGGAGATATTCGACCGCCGGCGTGATCGCTTCCGGCTTCATCAACTGCAGCGCCTGCGCTGGCAACAGTTCCTCGGTCATGCGCGTGGCTGCCGTGGGTGACACGATGTTGACGCGGATGTCAGTCTTGCGACCTTCCTCGGCGAGCACATTCATCAGGCCGACCATGCCGGTTTTGGCCGCGCCGTAATTGGCCTGACCGAAATTGCCATAGAGGCCGGACGACGAGGTGGTGAGCACGATACGCCCATAGTTGCGCGCGCGCATACCTTCCCACACGGCCTTGCAGCAATAGAAAGTACCGGTGAGATGCACGTCCAGCACCTTGGCGAAGTCGGCGAGCTCCATCTTGGCGAACGACTTGTCGCGGAGAATGCCGGCATTGGCGCACATCAGGTCGACGCTGCCCCACTCCTTGGTCGCCTTGTCGACCATCGCCTTGACCTGCTCGAAATTGGAGACATCAGCGCCATCGGGCATCGCCGTGCCGCCGGCTGCGCGGATTTCCTCGACCACGGATTCCGCTGCCGTCAGCGAACCGCCGGTGCCATCGCGCGCGCCGCCGAAGTCGTTGACCACGACCTTGGCGCCGAGCTTCGCGAGGCCGAGCGCATGGGCGCGGCCCAGTCCATTGCCGGCGCCGGTAACGACGGCGACGCGGCCGTCAAATCGAATGGTCATGTAGCTTGCTCCTTAATTGAAATAGACAAGGCCGAGCCAGTCGGCGACCAGCGCCGGCTTGTCCTCGCCTTCGATCTCGACGGTCACATGGGTGCGTGTGAACAATTCTTTCGGCTTGCGCAACGTCGCCTCGGTCAGCGTGAAGCGGCCGCGGATGCGCGATCCCGCCTTCACCGGCGACACGAAGCGTATTTTATCGGTACCGTAATTGACTCCCATGGCGACATCGGCGAGTTGCGGCAGCGCCTCATAGGAAAACACCGAGAGCATCGACATGGTCAGGAAGCCATGAGCGATCGTCGTGCCGAATGGCGTTTCGCGCGCACGCGCGGGATCGACATGGATGAACTGAAAATCCTCCGTCGCCGCGGCGAACGCATCGATGCGCTTCTGGTCCATGACATGCCAGGGCGACACGCCGACTTCCTTGCCTACCATGGCGATATAGGCATCACGTTCAATCATCGCGCTCATTCAGTCTCAGTCCTCAAAATCCAGTTGCGTTGCGGGCGCAGATTCCACAGCGCACGCCTTGACGCCAAGCGAAATTGTGCGCTGCAGCCATGCAAAGCGCGACAAATTACCGCTCACCCTCTTGCGATCCTGCCGCGCGGAGTGCCTGCAATTCGGGGAAATCCTCTTCGCGAAACTCGACGCCGCGCAAGGGATCGCTGCGATCGTCGGCCTGTTCGAGCCGACGCAGATGGACCCTGCGAATCTTGCCCGAAATCGTCTTCGGCAGCTCGGTCACGAACTCGATCCGGCGAATGCGTTTGAACGGCGCCAGACGCACATGCAGATGCTGATAGATCGACAGCGCCGTCGCCTTGGACGGCGCGGTATCGCCGATCAGCAACACATAGGCCTTGGGGATGGCGAGCCGGATCGGATCGGGGCTCGGCACAATGGCGGCCTCAGCCACGGCATCGTGTTCCAGCAGGATACTCTCCAGCTCGAACGGGCTGATGCGATAGTCCGAGGATTTGAACACATCGTCGGAGCGACCGACGAAAGTGAGATAGCCATCGTCATCGGAAAATACGACGTCGCCGCTGCGATAGATCTCACCGCTTGCACCGCTGACACTACCGTCTTCGGCCTGATAGCCCTGCATCAATCCTGCCGGGCGATCGACGCCAAGCACGAGACTGACCTCGCCCTCCTTCGCCGGATTGCCATCGGCATCGACAACGCGAACCTTCCAGCCCGGCAGCGGACGGCCCATGGAGCCCACCTTGACGGTCTGGCCCGGCGAATTGCCGGCCAGCGCGGTGGTCTCGGTTTGGCCGTAGCCGTCGCGAATGGTGAGGCCCCAGGCCGCCTTGACCTGATCGATCACTTCCGGATTGAGCGGCTCACCGGCGCCACAGACTTCGCGCAGCGCGACCTTGAAGGTGGCAAGCTTCTCCTGAATGAAGAGCCGCCACACTGTCGGCGGTGCGCACAGTGTCGTCACGCCGCAGCGGCCGATGGTGGCAAGCAGGCCCTTGGCGTCGAAACGCGGCTGATTGACCACGAACACCGTTGCGCCGGCATTCCATGGCGCAAAGAAGCAGCTCCAGGCATGCTTGGCCCAGCCCGGTGAAGAGATGTTGAGATGCACGTCGCCCGGCTGCAGTCCGATCCAAAACATCGTCGAGAGTCCGCCGACGGGATAGCTGCGCTGGCTGTGCCGCACGAGCTTCGGCTTTGCCGTGGTGCCCGAGGTGAAATAGAGCAGCATCGGATCGTCGGCTTTGGTCGAACCATCCGGCGTGAATGTATCGGGGAAATCCGCGGAGCTTTCGAAGGCGAGCCAGCCGTCATGTGGCGACGTGGCGTTGACGACGATCTGACCAATGCCCGCGGTCTTCAGGCTGCCGAACTTGGCGACCTGGTCCTCTGCCGCCACCACAAGCTTGGCACGTCCGCGGTCGAGCCGGTCCTGCAACTCATCCGGCGTTAGCAGCGTGGTTGCAGGAATGATGACGACGCCCAGCTTGATCGCCGCCAGCATGGTCTCCCACAGCGGCACCACATTACCGAGCAGCAGCAACAGATGATCGCCGCGCCGCAGCCCCTGCGCGCGCAGGAAATTGGCAACCTGATTGGAGCGGCGTGACAGCACCTCGAACGACAGCTTCGTCTCGCGGCTGGCCGCCGCATCGACGATCCAGAGCGCGGTCCGGTCCTTGCTGACGGGATCATGGGCGAGTTCGGCATCGAACCAGTCGAGCGCCCAGTTGAAGTCGACCGGATCGGGCCAGCGAAAGCCGGCAACGGCGGCGGCGTAGTCGGTGCGGTGTTCGAGGAGGAAGGCGCGGGCCTGCTTGAACGTGGTCATGCCGACGCTCCCGCTATTTCGGTATCAAATGCCGCAGATGATGAATGATCCCGGAAAAGTCATCGCCGCCATGACCTTCCTTCTCATAGGTCTCATAGATGCTCTCGGCATGGGCGCCGAGCGGCGTCCTGGCGCCGGCGGCCTTGGCGGCTTCCTGTGATAGCCTGAGATCCTTGAGCATCAGTGCTGCGGCAAAACCCGGCTTGTATTCATTGTTGGCCGGCGATGTCGGCACCGGTCCCGGCACCGGGCAATAGGTGGTCAGCGACCAGCACTGGCCCGACGAGGTCGAGGCCACATCGAACAGCGCCTGATGCGACAGGCCGAGTTTCTCGGCGAGCACGAAGGCTTCGCTGACGCCGATCATCGAAATGCCGAGGATCATGTTGTTGCAGATCTTGGCCGCCTGCCCCGCGCCGGCATCCCCGCAATGGACGATCTTCTTGCCCATGGCTTCGAGGACCGGCTTGGCTGACGCGAACGCCTTGGCATCGCCACCGGCCATGAAGGTCAGCGTCGCGCCCTTGGCGCCACCAGTGCCACCGGAGACCGGCGCATCGACCGACGGCAGCTTCTGCGCAGCCGCCAGTTCATGCGCCTTGCGTGCGCTTTCCACGTCGATGGTCGAGCAATCGATCATCAACGCACCCTTGGCGGCCACGGGAATGACCTCGCTCCAGACCGACACCACGTGTTTGCCGGCCGGCAGCATGGTAATGATGACCTCGGCGCCCTTCACGGCATCGACCGCCTTGTCAGCAATGGTCACGCCATCCGCCCTCGCCTGCGCGCGGGACGCCTCGACGAGATCGAAGCCCGTCACCTTGTGGCCTGCCTTGACCAGGTTGGCGGCCATCGGGCCACCCATATTGCCGAGACCGATGAATGCAATGCTGGTCATGTCCTGCCCTCGTGATCGTTTGTTTGTTTTTAAAGCCTGATGAAAACGGCGAAATCGAACTTTCGTTCAGAAGGTGAGCGCAACGTCGCGCGGCGCGAGATAGCGCGCCACGATCTCCGGTGTCACGCCATTGAGATCCGGCGGCTGCCATTTCGGATTGCGATCCTTGTCGATGATGGCCGCACGCACGCCCTCGACGAAATCGTGGCTGTCGAATACCTCCAGCGCCGCGAGATATTCGCGCGACAGACATTCCTCGAGCGACTTCGACCGGCGCGCGAGCCGCAGCAGCTTCAGGGTAACCTTGAGCCCCCGCGGTGATTTGTCGGACATGGCCTTGAGCGTCGCCAGCGCAAACTCCGAACCGTCCTGCTCAAGCGCAGCCACGATCTCCTCGACGCTGTCATGGGCGAAAGCGCGATCGATCAGCGCACGCTGCGCCGTGACTGGACCGGTTTGTTCCGGAGCTCCGAACTTCTTGAGTGTCGTCATCACCGACGCGGCATCGGCGCCCGCCGACAGCTGTGTCAGCGCCTCGCGCAATGCCGGCCATTTGACGGTGTCGATCAGGACGTCCGCCATACGTGCAGCAAGCGCATCGGCACCATTTGCCGTCAGCCCGGTCAGACCGAAATACGTCCCAAGTTCGCCCGGCGCGCGCGACAACAGCCATGTACCGCCGACGTCCGGGAAGAAGCCGAGGCCCACTTCCGGCATCGCCATCCTGGTCTTCTCGGTGACGATGCGGTGGCTGGCATGGCCGGCCAGACCGACGCCGCCGCCCATCACAAAGCCGTCCATGTATGCGACATAGGGCTTCGGAAACTTCGCGATCCGCGCGTTGACGATATATTCCTCGCGCCAGAATATCTTGCCGAGATCGCCTTTGGCCTTGGCGCTCTCATAGAGGCCACGGATATCACCACCCGCGCACAGTCCACGCTCGCCAGCACCTTCGAGGATGATCAAAGCGACCTTTGGATCGGCCTCGAATTCATCGAGCGCCGTGGCGATCTCGCGGGTCATCTCCAGCGTCAGGGCATTCAGCGCCTTCGGCCGGTTCAGGCGGATCACACCGGCCGCGCCTTCCCGCGCGACGATGAGGTCGCCAGTCTCCGTTGCGACGTCTGAACTCATCGCGCGCCCTCGATCAATTTGCGCGACACGATCAGCCGCATGATTTCATTGGTGCCTTCGAGGATCTGGTGCACCCGCAAATCGCGCACGATCTTCTCGATGCCGTATTCGGCGAGATAGCCATAGCCGCCATGCAGCTGCAGCGCCTCGTTGGCGACCTCGAAACCGATATCGGTGCCGAAGCGCTTGGCCATCGCGCAGAGCATGCCGGCATCGGCATCCTTGCGGTCCAGCGCCGCGGCCGCCCGCCACAGGAAGGTGCGTGCGGCTTCCAGTTCGGTCGCCATGTCGGCGATACGAAACTGCAGCGCCTGGAATTCGTCGAGTCGCTTGCCGAACGCCTTCCGCTCTTTCATGTAGCTCAACGACTTGTCGAGCGCAGACTGCGCGCCACCGAGCGAACACGCCGCGATGTTGAGACGACCACCGTCGAGGCCGGCCATGGCGATCTTGAACCCGATGCCCTCGTCACCTAGCCGGTTGGCGATCGGCACGTGACAATTTTCGAAGATCACCGCGCGTGTCGACTGCGCGTTCCAGCCCATCTTGCGTTCGTTATTTCCAAAAGAGAGACCGGGCGTGCCCGCCTCGACAACTATGGTCGAGACGCCGCCGGCCCCCTCGCCGCCCGTACGGACCATCACGACGTAGACGTCGGTATCGCCGGCCCCGGAGATGAATTGCTTCTGGCCGTTGAGCACATAGTGGTCGCCGTCGATGACAGCGCGGGTGCGCAGCGCCGCTGCATCCGATCCCGAGCCGGGCTCAGTCAGGCAGTAGCTCGCCAGCAGCTCCATAGTGCAAAGTCGCGGCAGCCACTTCTGGCGCTGCGCTTCGCTGCCATAGGAATCAATCATCCACGACGCCATGTTGTGGATCGAAATGAAGGCCGAGGTGGTCGGACAGCCGGTCGCCAGCGCCTCGAAAATCAGCGCGGCGTCGAAACGCGTCAGTGCGGAGCCGCCGACATCATCACGAATGTAGATGCCGCCCATACCGAGCAGCGCCGCCTCGCGCATCACCTCTTTGGGGAAATGCTTGTCCTCGTCCCATTGGAGCGCAAAGGGAGCGATCTTTTCCGCAGCAAATTCGCGCGCCACGTCGCGAACGGCGGTCTGTTCCTCATCGAGAGCGAATTGCATCACGCCCTTCTTGTTGATTGTTGATCAGCCGGGAAAATGAAACGGCCCGGTGCACCACCTTTGGGAGCGCCGGGCCGCTTGCGTGTTCTTACTTCATCAACGGGATCGAGAACTCGGCGCCTTCCTTGACACCCGATGGCCAGCGCGCGGTGACCGTCTTGGTCTTGGTATAAAAGCGGATCGAATCCGGACCATGCTGGTTGAGATCGCCGAAGCCGGACTTCTTCCAACCACCGAAGGTGTAATAGGCGATCGGCACCGGGATCGGCACGTTGATGCCGACCATGCCGACATTGACCTTGGCGGCGAAGTCGCGCGCAGCGTCACCGTCACGGGTGAAGATCGCAACGCCGTTGCCGTAGTCATGATCCGACGGCAGCGCGAGAGCTTCTTCGTAATCGTGGGCACGCACCACCGACAGCACGGGCCCGAAGATCTCTTCCTTGTAGATGCGCATGTCTTTGGTGACGTTGTCGAATAGACAGCCACCCATATAGAAGCCGTTCTCGTAGCCCTGCATCTTGAAGCCGCGGCCATCGACGGCCAGCGTGGCGCCTTCCTTGATGCCGATATCGACGTAATTCTTGACGCGATCGACGGCTTCCTTGGTCACCAGCGGACCGAAGTCGGCGGACGGATCCACGGAGGTGCCGATCTTCAGGCTCTCGACGCGCGGGATGAGCTTTTCCATCAGACGGTCGGCCGTGGTCTTGCCAACAGGCACGGCCACCGAGATCGCCATGCAGCGCTCGCCAGCGGAGCCGTAGCCGGCGCCGATCAACGCATCGACGGTCTGGTCCATATCCGCATCGGGCATGATGATGGCGTGGTTCTTCGCGCCGCCGAAGCACTGCGCGCGCTTGCCGGTCGCCGCAGCGCGCTCATAAATATACTGGGCGATCGGCGACGAGCCGACGAAGCCGACAGCCTTGATGTCTTCGTCGTCGAGGATTGCGTCGACGGCTTCCTTGTCGCCGTTGACGACATTGAGGATGCCCGGCGGCAGGCCGGCCTCGATCATCAGTGCGGCGAGCATCATCGGCACGCCCGGATCGCGCTCCGAGGGCTTCAGGATGAAGGCGTTGCCGCAGGCGATGGCCGGACCGAATTTCCACATCGGGATCATCGCCGGGAAGTTGAACGGCGTGATGCCCGCGACGACACCGAGCGACTGGCGCATCGAATAGATGTCGATGCCGGGACCTGCGCCTTCGGTGTATTCGCCCTTCATCAGATGCGGAATGCCGCAGGCGAATTCGATCACTTCGAGGCCGCGCTGGATATCGCCCTTGGCGTCCGGCACAGTCTTGCCATGCTCACGCGCCAGGCAATCAGCCAGCTTGTCGTAGTCGCGATTGGCGAGTTCGAGGAATTTCATCAGCACGCGGGCGCGGCGCTGTGGATTGGTGTTGCCCCAGGCGACCTGCGCCTCGGCGGCATTGAGCACCGCGGCGCGCATCTCGGCCTTGCTGGCCAGCGCAACCTTGGCCTGAACTTCGCCTGTCATCGGCTCGAAAACGTCGGCGAAACGCCCCGACTTGCCCTCGACCTCACGGCCGCCGATGAAATGTCCAATCGTGCGCATGCGTTTCCTCCTGGAAGCCAAATTTGGCCCGATGTTGATCAGGCTTTTTGGCGTTTGGAAAGGCCCTGCGCGCGCGGCGGATTTGCGAAATTGCAGGCTCGCTGCAGTTTAGCCCTGTCAGAATGTCACCGCCGCGACAATGTCGCAGGCAGTGCGCCGATTATCAATTCTTGGCGGCAGATACGGCCTTGGTCGCCGCCTTCTTCGCAGTCGGCTTTCTAGCCGTGCTCTTGGGAGCCACAGCCTTGGACGCTGCAGGGTTGGACGCTGCAGGCTTCGGCGCTGCAGCACGGCCCAGCACGGCCTCGCGGCCAGCGCTCAAAAGCTCTTCGGACAACTCGCCATTGCCGGCGGCGCGGGCCAGCACGATGGTGCCCATCATGGTGGCAAGCGCCGCCATCGCCTGTTTGCGCGCCGATTTGCTCGGTCCGCCATGAAACTGCTCGGACATCATTTCGATCATCTGATCGAGCTTGGCGGCAAACACCTTGCGCGTCTTGGGGCTTTCGCGCGCGATCTCAGCGCCCAGCGCCGGGACGGCGCAACCATGGCCCGGATTGTCGCGGTGCTGCGGCGACAGGTAAGAATCCACGATCGTCGCCAGGCGCTGATCCGGCGCCGCCTGCCCAGCCAACTGACGCCAGCGATCCGTCGAGCGGTCCATCGCATAGGCGAAGGCTTCAATCACCAGCGCCTCACGCGAATCGAAATGCGCATAGAAGCCGCCGTGGGTCAGACCCGCGTCCTTCATGAGGTCGGCCACGCCGATGCCATGCGCGCCTTTTTCGCGCAGACGCACGGAAGCCTTCTTCACGATCCGCGCATGCGTCTCGAGCTTGTGTTCCTTCGAATAGCGCATCGGCGGTCCATTCAAAACAAATAGATGATGTCGATCATATTACTCACGCTGCTCCGCATGCGCAACGCACACCTGGCCGCAGGCCTTGACAACACCGCAGTTTGACGCGGAATTGATAGGAGCAAGACCGGCGATCCGCGCCGGCCCAAGGAAATGCCAAGGGACGAGACGATTTCATGCATATGCTCAATCCCCATTGCGGTGTCGAACGTGACCCGCGAGGTATAGTTCGGCTGACGATCTGTAACGCCGGCCCACTCAATATTCTCAATTCAGCCGCAATCAAGGGTGTTCGCGAAGGCATTGAGGTATTGGCCACGGAACGCGCCATTCGCACGCTTGTCATCGCCGGCCAGAGCGAAAAGAGCATGATTGGCGGCGCCGACATCAAAGAAATGGCGACGCTGGATCAGGCCTCCGCCGAGAAGTTCATTTCCGGCTTGCGCGATCTCTGCGAAGCCGCCCGCGCTTTTCCCGCGCCTGTGATCGCCCGCATCCCCGGCTGGTGCCTTGGCGGCGGCCTCGAATTTGCTGCCGCCTGCGATTTCCGGATCGCGTCGCATGATTCCAAATACGCCATGCCCGAGGTCAGGGTCGGTATCCCCTCGGTGATTCACGCTGCCCTCTTGCCGCGCCTGATCGGTTGGGGGCGGGCGCGCTGGCTGATCATGACTGCCGCCACCATCGATGCACCGACCGCGCTCAATTGGGGTCTGGTCGATGTGGTTGCGGCCGAAGGCGCGCTTGATGCCGAAGTTGAAAAGACGATCGAAGCCATACTCGAGTGTGGACCCGAGGCCATGCGGTCGCAAAAAGCTCTGCTGAAACAGTGGGAAGAGCTGCCGCTGAAGGAATCCGTCAATCTCAGCGTCGGCGTGTTCGGCGAGGCCTATCTGACCGGCGAGCCGCAGCGACTGATGCAGGGTTTCATCAACCGCAAACGCTAGCAGCTCGACCTCACGAGAATTTTGCACAGGCCGGCATTGCGTATCTTGCAGCGCATCATATGATGAGTGTCATCCAAATGACCCGCGCTTGCGCGAAGGAGCCTCCATCATGTCCGCAGCTTCAGATCCGGTCGTCATCGTCTCGGCCACCCGCACCCCGCTCGGCCGCTTCCAGGGCGAACTATCGCCCTTCTCCGGCCACAAGCTCGGCAGCCACGTGATCGGTGCCGCCGTTGCACGCGCGAAACTGGCACCCGAGCGCATCGACGAAGTCTTCATGGGCTGCGTGCTTCCCGCCGGCCAGGGTCAGGCGCCCGCCCGCCAGGCCGCCCGAGGTGCCAAGCTGCCGGATGCCACCGGGGCTACGACGATCAACAAGGTCTGCGGCTCCGGTATGAAGGCGACCATGCTTGCCCACGACATCATCCATGCCGGTTCGGCCGAGATCGTCGTCTCCGGCGGCATGGAGAGCATGACCAATGCGCCCTATTTGCTGCAGAAGGCGCGCGGCGGTTACCGCTTCGGCCATGATCGCATCATCGATCACATGCTGATGGATGGGCTTGAGGATGCCTATGAGGTCGGACGCTCGATGGGTGACTTCGGCGAAGCCACCGCTGAGGCCTATCAGTTCACGCGTGGAGATCAGGACGCCTATGCGATCGAGACGCTGACCCGCGCGCGCAAGGCGGTGGAGAGCGGCGCCTTCAAGGCGGAGATCACGCCACTGACCGTCGTCGAGAAGTCCGGAGCTCGCGAGATCGCCAATGACGAACATCCGCTGAAGGTCGATCCCGCCAAGATCCCGAACCTCAAACCAGCCTTCCGCAGCAACGGCACTATCACGCCCGCTGCTTCGTCCGCCAATGCCGATGGCGCTGCTGCCCTGGTGCTCGCCAAGCGTTCCCTCGTGGATCGTGAGGGCCTGCCCGCGCTGGCCGTGATCCATGGCCACGCCACGCACAGCCAGGAACCGCAATGGTTCACGACTGCGCCCATTCCGGCAATCCGCAAACTGCTCGACAAGGTCGGCTGGAGCGTCCGAGATGTCGACCTGTTCGAGATTAATGAGGCCTTTGCCGTGGTGCCGATGGCCGCGCAACGCGACCTTGGCATCCCTCGCGAGAAGCTCAACGTCAATGGCGGCGCCTGCGCGCTGGGCCATCCCATCGGCGCAACCGGCGCGCGGCTGATCGTGACGCTGCTGCACGCGCTGGAAGCCAGGGGCCTGAAACGCGGCGTCGCGGCACTGTGCATCGGCGGCGGCGAAGCCACCGCGATTGCCATCGAACGCATCGTTCACTGAACCGCCTTTCCCAGATATGATCGTCGCGGCGGTGGTCGTCGCGACGCCACTTCTCCTTGATTGCAGGAAACCCGATGATTTCCGGATGGCTCTCGACTGCCCTCGCCCGCCGCAATATCCATTACGGATGGGCGATGATTGCCGTAACCTTCGTGACGGCGCTGGTCAGCGCTGCCGCGGTTGGCGCGCCCGGCGTGTTCATCGTGCCGCTGCAGAAGGAGTTCGGCTGGAGTACCGCCGAGATTTCATCCGCCATGTCGATCCGCTTCGTGTTGTTCGGCCTGATGGCGCCGTTCGCCGCGGCGCTGATGAACCGTTATGGGTTGCGCAACGTCACGCTGATTGCCCTGCTCGTCGTTGCAGCAAGCCTCATATTGTCGCTCGGGATGACGCAGGTCTGGCAGTTGATGGCGCTCTGGGGCGTCGCCGTTGGTATCGGCACCGGCATGACGGCGCTGGTGCTCGGCGCCACCGTTGCAGCGCGCTGGTTCAGCGCACGCCGTGGCCTCGTCGTGGGTATCCTCACCGCGAGCGCGGCCACCGGTCAGCTGATCTTTCTGCCGATCCTCGCCAGCATCACCGAGCACAGCAACTGGCGCTGGGCACTGGCGCTGATGTGCGTGATGCTGGCCATAGCCGCGCTCGGGGTGCTGCTGGTGATGCGGGACCGTCCCAGCGACATTGGCATTCGCCCCTATGGCGACACCAGCACCGAACCGCTGGCCGTACCGGCGCCGAACACCTCGCCGATCATGGCGGCAGCGCTCGGTGCCCTGCGCGATGCTGCCCAGACCAAGGTGTTCTGGATCCTGTTCGCCACGTTCTTCATCTGCGGGGCCAGCACCAACGGACTGGTGCAGGTGCACCTGATCCCGATGTGCCTCGACTTCGGCATCCCGCAGATTCAGGCGGCCGGACTGCTGGCGGCGATGGGCGTGTTCGACTTCGTCGGCACCATCGCGTCAGGCTGGCTGTCTGACCGGTATGACAATCGTTACCTGCTGTTCTGGTACTATGGCCTGCGCGGCCTCTCGCTGCTGGCGCTGCCGTTTACCGACTTCTCGTTCTATGGCCTGTCGCTGTTCGCGCTGTTCTACGGCCTGGACTGGATCGCCACCGTGCCGCCCACCGTGCGGCTTACAGCGTCGAAGTTCGGACCGGAACGCGCGGGTCTGGTATTCGGCTGGATCTTCGCCGGTCATCAACTGGGCGCAGCAACGGCGGCATTCGGCGCTGGCCTGTCGCGCACGGTACTGCTCAGCTATCTGCCTGCCTTTTTCGCGGCAGGTGCGCTATGTATTATTGCAGCGCTGATCGTGCTGGCGATTTCAAAAGACAAGAAGGTCGCGACCGCCTGATCCCCGCAGGATTCAGGCTGCTCGCCACTCATATCAGAACGGGAATACATCATGCGCCGCGTTGTAATTACGGGGATGGGAGCGGTGTCGCCGCTCGGTTGCGGCGTCGAGATCAACTGGTCCCGGTTGCTCGCAGGTCAATCCGGTCTCCGCCTGTTGCCGGAGGCCATGACCGCTGATCTCGCCGCCAAGGTCGGCGGTCAGGTGCCCGACATCGCCAATGATCCGGAAGGCGGTTTCGATCCTGACAAGGCGGCGCCGCGCAAGGATCAGAAGAAGATGGATCGCTTCATCCTGTTTGCGCTGATGGCTGCCGATGAAGCGATCGCGCAAGCCGGCTGGCAGCCGAAGGATGCGCGAGAACGCCAACGCACCGCCACGATCGTCGCCTCCGGCATCGGCGGCTTTCCGGCGATTGCCGATGCCGTCCGCACCACCGACACCAAGGGCATCCGCCGGCTGTCGCCGTTCACCGTACCCTCGTTCCTGGTCAATCTGGCCGCCGGTCACATCTCGATCCGCTACGGCTTCGAAGGCGCACTCGGCGCACCCGTGACAGCCTGCGCCGCCGGCGTGCAGGCGATCGGCGATGCAGCGCGTCTCATTCGCTCCGGCGAAGCGGATGTCGCCATCGCCGGCGGTGCCGAAGCCTGTATCGACCGTGTCAGCCTCGGCGGCTTCGCCGCCGCTCGCGCGCTCTCCACCGACTTCGTCGCCAATCCGGAGCGCGCCTCGCGCCCGTTCGATCGCGACCGCGACGGCTTTGTCATGGGCGAAGGTGCCGGCATCGTGGTGCTTGAGGAACGCGACCATGCCCTGGCACGCGGCGCGAAACCGATTGCCGAACTGATCGGCTACGGTACGACCTCCGATGCGTTCCATATGACAGCCGGCCGCGAGGACGGCGATGGCGCCAAACGCGCGATGGATATCGCTCTGGCACAGGCCAGTATCGCGCCTACCGATGTCCAGCATCTGAACGCCCACGCGACATCGACGCCGGTGGGCGATCACGGCGAGCTCGAAGCGATCAAGTCGATCTTCGGAACAAACGGCGGAGTCGCTGTGAGTTCGACCAAATCCGCGACGGGCCACCTGCTCGGTGCAGCCGGAGGGCTTGAGGCGGTCTACGCAATCCTCGCGCTGCGTGACCAGATCGCTCCGGCCACGCTCAATCTCGAAAATCCCGATCCGTCTGCCGACGGCATCGATCTGATCCGCGGCAAGGCGCGGCCGATGGCCATTGAGCACGTGCTCTCGAATGGCTTCGGCTTCGGCGGCGTCAATGCCAGCGTGGTGCTGCGGCGAATATAGCTTAGGGCCGCATCGCCAGCCGTGACGGGCCTGCATTGCGGAGCGGTTCGGCAAGACGTGCAAACTCACACAGCAGCGAGCGCGTCTTCGTGGGGTTGATGACTTCCTCGACCCAGAACTTCTCGGCCGAACGGAAAGGCGAACGCAACTTGTTGAGACGCTCCTCGATTTCCTGCTGCTTGAGCTTGGGATCGTCCGCCGCGTCGATCTCGGCGCGATAGGCCGCCTCGATGCCGCCTTCCAGCGGCAGCGAACCCCAATAGGCCGAAGGCCATGCGTAACGCATCGAGAACCGGTTGGCCGGCTGATGCACCACGCCAGCGACGCCGAACGCATTACGAATGATGATCGTGCACCACGGCACCGTGGTCTGATTGACCGCGGCCATGGCGCGAACACCGTGTCGGATGGTCGCCGCCTTCTCCGCATCGAGCCCGATCATGAAGCCCGGGCAATCCATGAGATAGACGACAGGGAGATGGAACGTCTCAGCGAGGTCGACGAAGCGCACCACCTTCTGGCAGGCTTCCGCGGTCCACGAGCCGCCATAGTGGAACGGATCGCTCGCGAGCAGCAGCACCGCGCGGCCTTCGAGACGCGCAAAACCGGTAATGATCGGCCGGCCGAAATTCGCCGCCATCTCGAAGAACGAGCCTTTGTCGACCACCGCGTCGATGATCGGGCGCATCTTGTAGACCTGCCGGCGATTGCGCGGCACGGCGTTCAGCAGAGATTCCTCCGCACGTTCGGGATCGTCATTGCAGGCGATCGTGGGCGGCAGGTCATAGACGGACGATGGCAGATAGGACAGGAAGCGTCGCGCACAGGCGAAGGCCTCCTCTTCTGTCTCCACGGCATGATCGACGCCGCCAGCGCGCGTCTGGATATCGGCGCCGCCGAGTTCCTTCTTCTCAAGCGACTGGCCGAGGCGCGCGACCACGGGAGGCCCGGCGACGAACATCGCGGAATTCTTGGTCATGACCGAGTAGTGGCTGGCTGCAAGCCGCGCGGCACCGAGCCCGGCGACTGAACCAAGGCCAAGGCCAACGACCGGCACCTGCGCCAGATTGGACGTCGTGTACCAGTACCAGCGCGTGCCCCCGACGCCGCCCGGCAGATTGGCTGCGCCCCTGGTCTCGATGGTCTTGACCGAGCCGCCGCCGCCGGAGCCTTCGATCACGCGAATGATCGGCAGCCGGAAGTCATGCGCCATTTCCTCTGCCATCAGCGGTTTGGCCGAAATCGACGCATCGGCCGAACCGCCGCGCACGGTGAAGTCGTCGCCAACAACGACGACGGGACGGCCGTCGATCTTGCCACGACCGAACACGCAATTCGCCGGCGTCAGATGCTTCAGCTCGCCAGACGCATCGTATTCACCGATGCCGGAGACTGCCCCGACTTCGTGAAAGCTTTTTGCATCTATCAGTCTGTCGATACGTTCACGAACTGTGAGCCGGCCTTGGTCATGCTGCCGCTTGACCTTGTCAGCGCCCCCCATCTCCCGCGCGAAGGCTTCGCGCCGGGCGAGGTCGTCGAGTTCCGGCTTCCAGTTCATTCATTCCCTCCGGGAGCATTTTTTTCTGAGCTGTTGGCGCGGGAGGCGCATCTGGAACGGGCGCACTGGTCAGGCCGCTATCTGCGTTCTGAACCATCATGCTGATCGTGCCGCTGAGCTGACGCAGGATCGGAGCGATCTCGTCCTGCAGGCGCTGCTCGTCATACATGGCGGCAAGCAGACCGATGGTGACGACCACATAGGTTTGATACTGCGGCGACCAGATCGGCGTCGCAATGCCGGTAATATGCGGCGACCAAAGGCCACCTGCGAGGACGTAGCCGTTGTCACGCAGACATTCACGGTTCCCAACGATCTTGCCGCGCAGGATCTTGGCGTCCTCGGGCATTTCGCGCGCGATATCGTTGATCAGAGCATTGCCGACGTCTTCATCGAGTGCTGCGGTGTAGGCGTGGCCGGCTGCAGTCCGGCCCATGGCAATGCGGCTGCCGGTGGTCGAATGCAATCCGAGCGCGTGATCGGCGCGGGCATATTCGAGATAGACCATGTGAAAACGATCGGGAATCGTGAAGCCGATCGTGCCAGGTACCTGCTCCGCCACTTCCTGCAAACGCAAGCGGATCAGGTTACGCATCTGAAGTCCCCGCATCATCGAAGCACTCATCGCGACCGCACTCGATCCGATGCGGTACTTCTGATCTGCAGGCAGATAGGCGAGCTGGCCCATGCGCGTCAGCGTATGCGTCAGGCGCGATACGGTGGAGCGCGGCAGGCCGCAGCGATTGGAGATTTCGAGATTACCAAGCCGGGCATCATGGCCCTCGAAGCAGCGAAGAATATCAAAGGCGCGCGAGACCACCTGGATCACATCGCCGTCGCCTGCCAGATCGCTGGCGAGCATGCCTTGTTTGCTGAGCCGTTCCGAACGTCGTCCCATGATGCGTTTCCCTTAAAACGACGCATCTCGCGGGGAGCCAATCCGTTGGATTGCCCCGATGTGCGCCGCCGTCCCGTTCCACTCTGCGGAATTATATTCCACTTGCGGGCTACGCTACCTCAGGCAATCTGCGGCGACAACACCAAGCTGCTCGTTTCTTCTCATTCTTAGGGATTGTCCGGTCGCGTCGGCGCTACACCTATAGCGAGCAGCCGCCCGCGTGATCGCGGAGAACACCATGCCAGAGATCAAGATCCTCAGCGAAGTCGCCGGCCGCATCTGCTCACTGCCGCTCGCAACCGGCGATTCCGTAAATGAAGGCGACGAAGTGGCTTTTGTCGAAGCCATGAAGATGGAAATTCCGGTCGCCTCTCCTGCCGCAGGTAAAATCAAATCGATGATCGTTGCGGTCGACGACGTGGTCGCGGAAGGACAGTTGCTCGGCACAGTCGAGACGTGAGCAGACATGCAGTGACGGTCTCGACTGCCTTACCAATGTGCTGCGGCATTCTGTCTGCGATGGTGACCGCTCTCATCATCCAGCGAACTGCCTCAGGACATTGCCAGCGCCTGACGGCGATGACATGATCGCCGAACAATAAAAAGCAATTCGCAAAGCGAATGCATCTGGAGGGGAAAATGCTTCACCGGCTCATCGCGCTGGCGTCCGTTGCCGTGCTCACTACAACCGGCGCCGTATGCGCACAGGATATCAAGCTTCCACCGACCATGGCGGTCACCGCCTATGACACCGGCACTGCCGGCTTCAACATCGCCGTCGCCGTCGGCAAGATGATGAAGGACAAATATTCCACCGACGTGCGTGTGCTGCCTGCCGGCAATGATGTCGCGCGGCTGGCGCCATTGCGCGCCGGTCGCGCAACGATCGCCTGGATGGGCTCGGGCATCTACTTCGCACAGGAAGGCGTGTTCGAATTCGGCGTCAAGGAATGGGGTCCACAGCCAGCGCAGGTCACGCTGTCGACCATCGACTGTAATGGCGCCTCGCTCGGCGTCGCTCGTGATATCGGCGTGAAGGAGATCAAGGATCTACGCGGCAAACGCGTCGGCTTCGTCGTCGGCTCACCTGCCCTGAACCAAAACTCGCTTGCGATCATGGCGTTCGGCGGTCTCACCAAGGCAGACATCAAGCCGATCGAGTTCGCAAGCTACGGTGCAATGTGGAAAGGCATGGTGAACAACGACGTCGATGCAGCCTTTGCTACCACCATCACTGGCCCGGCCAAGGAAGTCGAGACATCGCCGCGCGGCATCATCTGGCCGCCCCTCCCCGCGGAAGACAAGGCCGGCTGGGAGCGCGTCAAGCGTGTGGCACCGTTTTTCAATCCACATGTCGCGACCTGCGGCGCGGGCATCACGGCATCAGCGCCCGTCAACATGAGCACCTACCCCTACCCCGTCGCGACCGTCTACGGCTTGCAGGCGGAAGATCAGATCTACGCGATCACCAAGGCGATGATCGTCAACTTTGACGCCTACAAGGACAACGCACCAGGCGCTTTGGGCCTCGCCGTAAAAGCGCAGTCCATGAAATGGGTCGTTCCGTTTCATCCCGGCGCCGTGAAAGCCCTCAAGGAAGCCGGCAACTGGACGCCAGAAGACCAGGCACACAATGACGGACTGCTGAAGCGGCAGGACGTCTTGAAGGCGGCATGGAGCGAATACGCCAAGGCCAGTGCATCAGCCGGTGAAAAGGAGTTTCTCGACGGCTGGATGACTGCCCGCGCGGCTGCGCTCAAGAAGGTCGGCATGCCGAACGGCTTCGAATAACGTCGTTATTTTTAGCTGTAACCGCGAACAATAATCGGGGCCATTATGTCAATTTCGTCACCCGATCACGCGCGGCCCGCATCCGACATTCCCGTAAAAATGGAACTCGATGATCCCCATGGAGTCGCCGACCTCCAGGAGTCCGAGGTCTCGCGCGTTCGCGCCTTGCACGGCGTGTGGCGCTGGGCGCTGATACTAGCCACCCTCGCGACCATCCTGCTCTGCATCAACCAGCAATTTTCGCTGCGCTTCTTTGTCGATGTCACGCAACTCAACACCGAATATTTCTATCTGCTAATCGCGCTGATGCTGCCGTTCACGTTCCTGATCTTTCCGGGAACGTCGAAGGCCGATCTCGACCGTGTGCCATGGTACGACGTCGTATTGTTCGTCGCCACTTTCGCGGCCGCGATCTTCCTGATGATGAACATCCGCAAGGCCGCGCAATTTGGCTGGGAATTCGACGGCGCACCTAAACCCGTGATCGCCGCAGGCCTCGTGATGTGGTTCGTGCTGATGGAGGCGCTGCGCCGCACCGGCGGCTGGAGCCTGTTGCTCAGCCTCTTCCCCTTCACGCTGTATCCGCTGTTTGCCGACGCCAAATGGCTCGGACCGTTCCGCGGCACCCAGTCGACGCTGGAGCAGACGACGGCCTATCACGTGCTGTCGGGCGAGAGCCTGCTCGGCATTCCGATCCAGGCCTTCGCCGACACCGTGATCGGCTTCCTGGTGTTTGGCACCGCGCTGATGATGACCGGCGCTGGAAAATTTTTCATCAACATTGCCTTCGCGATGTGCGGCACCTTCCGCGGCGGGGCTGCCAAAGTGTGTATTTTTGCGTCCGGCCTGCTCGGCACCGTCGGTGGCAGCATCGTGTCCAATGTGCTGACCGCTGGAACGATGACGATCCCCGCGATGAAGAAAACCGGCTTCACACCGTCCTATTCAGGAGCGATCGAAGCCTGCGCGTCCACCGGCGCCGTGCTGGCGCCACCGGTGCTGGGCGCGACGGCCTTCGTCATGGCGCAGTTCATGAACACGAGCTATGCCGACGTCGCCCTCGCCGCCACCATTCCGTCGATCTTGTATTACTTCGGTCTGTTCGCGCAGGTCGACAGCTACGCCGCGCGCCACAAGCTCGAAGGCATCCCGCGCGAGGAACTGCCCCGCTTCATGGACGCGCTCAAGGAGGGCTGGTACTATCTCTTTGTCATCGCGATCCTTGTCGTGATGCTGCTGTACTTCAAACGCGAGAGCCACGCGCCGTTCTACGCCACAGCTTTGCTGGTCATCCTGCATCAATGGTCAGGCCCGGCACCGTGGAAGAAGGGCAACACCGCCGTCCTGGCGCTCTCGATTGTGCTGACCGGATTGATGGTCTGGCTCGATCTGCAGAACGCCTATCTATGGGGAATGTGCATCCTCGCTGCACTCAATGAATTCTTCCCTGGCAAGAATTGGGGCGGCGCGCGCTGGATCCACTTCCTCGAACTGAACGGCAAGACCTTCGTCGAGCTGATCGCGATCCTCGCCGGCTGCGGGTTGCTGATCGGCGCGTTCTCGCTCACCGGCGTAATCTCGAGCCTGGCCAACGACCTTCTGGCGATCGCCGGCGGCAACGTCTTCCTGCTGCTGATCATGTGTGCCTTCACCAGCCTGATCCTCGGCCTCGGCCTGACGACGACGTCCTGCTACATCTTCCTCGCTATCCTTGTCGCACCGGCGCTGGAGAAGCTCGGCCTCAACAAGATGGCCGTGCACATGTTCATCTTCTATTGGGGCATGCTGTCGTCGATCACGCCACCGGTCGCCATCGCATCCTTTGCCGCCGCCGGCATCGCTGGCGCACCGGCGATGAAGACCGGCTGGGAGTCGATGTGGGTGGGCAGCATCATCTATTTTATCCCGTTCTTCTTCGTGCTGAATCCGGCGCTGCTACTGCAGGGCGACAGCCCTTACCTCGAAGCGTTCGGCCTTACCGGCCTTGCCTGTCTCGGCATCGTCTTCATCTGCGGCGGCATTCAGGGCTATCAGGCCTATGTGGGCGATCTGCGCCGTGCGGGCGCAATGGAATGGCCGCTACGTGTGCTGCTGGTGATCGGTGGCTTCGTGATGGCGACACCCGGAGGCGGCATCAATCCGCTGTCGCAGTGGCAGATCATTGCCCTCGCCGCCTGCATTCTCGCACCGACGGTGCTGATCGCGCTGGCGCTGATCAGGCGCGGCGATGCGCGGCTCGCGGTGTCATGACCGCGAAGGCATTCAGGTCGATTGAAGATTGAAAGCTAGAAAAATTCTTCCGGGCAGGGATCGACGATCTTCCAGAGATCCATGCCGTTCTTGATCTTTTTCATTTCCGGCGTGAGACCGCCGTTGCGCGCTAGCCAGTCTTTCACCGGCGGCGGATAATAGGCCATCAGGTCCGAGGTGCCCTCGTAGCTGATCACCTTCATGCCGAAGGTGAAAGCCTTGTCGTAATAGGCCTGATGGAAGCCCAAGCTGGCGCGCGGAGTCACGCAGACCTTGTTCATCGGCACGATGCCGAACACCAGGGTGCAGGCCGAATTGCAGATGCCGTCGATGATCACCCGCTCCTTGCGGTCGCGGATGCGCTCATACTTAGCCTTGTATTCCTCGACATAGCCGCCGTGGTCGCGGGTGATGCGCAAATCTGCCTTGGCCGGAGCCACGGACAGCACCAGCAGGGACATCAGGACAGGCAGCAGCGAAAGACGCATCGCGTGATGAAACCGGTAAGGGACCCCAAGCCAACGCCCTTTTCCGGCATCAGCACACCGCCCGACTCTGGCCGGACAGTGCTAGTATTCCGTTAAGCATCGCCTTTGAGCGAAAAAAAGGCAGGAACCGGCCCTGCCTCACTCTCTGCCCCACCCGCCTAGCCGTTCAGGAACATCCGGTAGACCGGATTTTGCGTTTCGTCCTCATAGGGATAGCCGAGGGAGGTCAGCCGCTGCGTCAGGGTCGGCCGGTCGACCTGAGGGACTTCAATCCCAACGAGCACCCGGCCGTAATCCGCGCCGTGGTTACGGTAGTGGAACAGCGTGATGTTCCAGTCCGCCCCCATCTGATCGAGGAATTTCAGCAAGGCGCCTGGACGCTCCGGAAACTCGAAGCGCAGGATAACCTCGTCCCGCAAAGCGGGCGGTGCTCGCCCGCCAACCATATAGCGGATGTGCAGCTTGGCGGTTTCGTCCGCGCTGATATCCAGCACCTTATAGCCGAGCGCCTGCAACTGCCCAATCAGCTCGCCCTTGTCGTTCTTCGCGCCGCTCAGCTTCAGGCCGACAAAGACATTGGCTTCCTTGGCATCGGCATAGCGATAGTTGAACTCGGTGATGTTGTGATTGCCGATGGTCTGGATGAAGCGGCGATAGCTGCCGGGCTGCTCCGGAATGGTCACGCCCAGCAGGATCTCGCGGGCCTCACCGACCTCGGCGCGTTCTGCGACGTGCCGCAGGCGATCGAAATTCATGTTGGCGCCGCTGTTGATGGCGACCAGCGCTCCGGTGCGCGTCGGGTTGTTCGCGGCATAGCTCTTCAGTCCCGCCAGCGCCAAGGCGCCTGCCGGCTCCGCGATCACGCGCATATCCTCGAAAATATCCTTGATGGCAGCGCACATCTCGTCGGTGTCGGCCGTGATCACATCATCGAGCAATTCGCGGCAGAGACGGAATGTTTCGACGCCGGCCTGGCGCACGGCCACGCCGTCGGCAAACAGACCGACGCGATTGAGGACGACGCGCTCGCCAGCATCTATCGCGGCTTTCATCGATGCGGCATCGACGGGCTCGACACCGATGACCTTGGTCTCCGGGCGCAGGAATTTGATGAAGGAGGCAACACCAGCCGCAAGGCCGCCGCCGCCGATCGGCACGAACACCGCCTCGATGGGATCGGGATGCTGCTGCAGGATTTCCATGCCGATGGTGCCCTGCCCCGCGATCACGTCGGGATCGTCATAGGGATGCACGAAGGTCAGCTTCTGCTCGGCCTCGAGCTTGCGCGCATGCGCCGCTGCTTCGTCGAACGTGTCGCCGAACAGCACGGCATTGCCGCCCCAATATCTGACAGCATCGATCTTGATCGGCGGCGTGGTCACCGGCATCACGATGGTTGCCTTGATCCCGAGCCGCTGCGCCGACAGCGCCACGCCTTGCGCGTGATTGCCAGCCGACGCGCAAATCACGCCGGCCGCGCGCTGCTCCGCGGACAGCCCCGCAATGCGGTTGTACGCGCCGCGAATCTTGAACGAGAAGACCGGCTGCAAATCCTCGCGCTTGAGCAGCACGGGGCTCCCCATGCGCGCGGTCAGCCGAACCATCGGGTCCAGCGGCGTCTGGATCGCGACGTCGTAGACGCGGCTGTCCAGGATTTTGCGAACGTAGTCAGTCACAGGTAGTCCTCGAACATGTGGCAGAGACCGAACTGGCCACAGAACGGCTTGCCGACAGCTTGTCGGCGCAGATGGGCACCGAAATGACCGAGAAATCAAGCCTGTTTTCCAGAAAAGCACCTATGAACGCCCGACCGCCATTTCATGGATCGGCGTTAACGATGGTGTACGGCTCTCGGCGTATGTTGTCTTGCTGATCCAGATATTCAGAACCAGCGATGTCCTACGATGCAACTATCGCCAGCCGAAGATGCAGAAGCACCAAGATCGCAGACCGATCGCACGCGTCAGGTCTGGATTGATTTTGCACGCGGTATAGGCGTCATTCTCGTGGTCTATGGCCACGTACTCGGCGGCCTGATACCGCCACATCTGTTTCCTGACGGACCGCTCGCGCAGTGGATGAGCTATACGCTCTATACGTTCCACATGCCGCTGTTCTTCTTTCTCGCGGGCCTGAACGTACAGCACAGCCTCACACGCGGCGTTCGGCCGTTCCTCGCCAGCAAGGCATGGACGATCGCCTATCCCTATGTGCTTTGGTCGCTGATCCAGGGCAGCGTGATCATGCTGATATCACGCAATGCCAATATTCCCGTCACATCCAGCGACCTCGTGGCGATCTGGTATCGGCCGATGGCGCAATTCTGGTTTCTATATGCCCTGATGATTTGCCACATATTGGCGGTGCTCATTCCCAATCGCACCATCATGATTGTCGTCGCGCTCGCCGGTCTGATCGTGTTCATGCTGTTGCCGATCCGCCCCGATCTTGCGCTCACCATGCATCACCTGCCGTTCTATGTCGCGGGACTCTATGCAACCCGCATCGTGATGGCGTGGCAGCCTCATGGGCGAACGGGGTGGACCATGTTGACCGTGATCGCCACCGCTTTCGCTGCTGCAGTCGCCGTTGGAGGACAGCTCTCCGGCTTCGACGCAAATGGTACGACTTCGCTTCCGGCATGCATTCTCGGCATCAGCGGCGTGGTGCTGCTTTGCAAATTGCTGAACGAGACGCGACATCGCTGGCTGGCACTGGTCGGCGTCATGTCCATGACGATCTATGTGCTGCACATCATGGCGGGATCCGGCACGCGGATCATCATGCAGATGCTGCACATGCCGCCAATGCCGTGGGTCTATCTCCTCGCAGGCACCGCGGCCGGTGTGATCTTGCCCATGGTAGCCCATGTGGTGTTACAGCGGCTGAACCTGCTGGCACCACTCGGGCTTGCGCCACTGCCGAGGCGCAGACCTGCACCCGCTCCGCTTGTCAGCCAGGCGGCCCGACCGGACTAAACTCTGCCGGTCCGCGCCTGCTCCAGGGGCATCGCGGCATCCTCGGTAGGTCTGACAGTCTGGTCGTGCGGACAGGCCATCGCGAAAATCATCCAGAACAGAGCGGATATCTCACCTGACGAGATACTGGTCAGTGGCAAGTGAATCAGGATGCCGCCGAGCGACAGAGCGCCGAGCACCACGCCTTCTTTGGTCGGCATCCGCCATGCCGCAGACGTGCTCCAGACCCCGACCCAGATATAGGCTGCCAAACAGAGCAGTCCGACAGGAATACCAAGCGTGAGCCAGCTCGCAATGATCTGGCCATCGACCGGCATGGTGCCCGCGACACCGATATCGGTGAAGCTGAAACCAGATCCCACCACCATGCTGTCAGGTGTATTCCACAGCGTCACGAATTCTTCGAGACGCTCGTTGCCGCTGCCATCCTCGGAACCGCTGCCGAGCGACTGCAGCCGCTCGGTGATCACATCGCCGAAGGGCGTGAACAGGACCGCCGCCATGGCTGCGCCGACGATGCCAAGTCCGGTCGCAAGCGCCCGCCGCCGTGTGGATTGAAACACCATGCAGAACACCACGGCCAGCGCGAGTGCGATCCAGCCGGTCCGATACAGCGACAGCAACAGGCCCAGTGCAGCGGGCGCCAGGGCAATCAGCGACTGCCATCCCGGTCTCAGGAAGCCCAGCAACAGCAGTCCCGTTGCGGTGAAGGTCGCGTAAGTGGCGGGCCCGTTCATCGTGCTGAAGACGCGCACCATATAGGGTAGCGGATATCCTGCAGACAGGATCGAGGCGTAGTTCATCCAGAACCGATCCCAACTCGGCGGATCGACATATTGCCAGATGCCGTAAAGACCCGTCAGCGGCAGCACCACCAGAAAGATACGCGCCATGGCATTGATGAGTTCACCGTCGGACCTTGCGCGCTGCTGCAAAGCGATGCCGTAGAGCACAGGTGCCGCCCACTTCAACGCACCTGTCGCCGCGCTCATCCAGTCATTCTGAAAAACCGACAGCATGGCACCGTAAGCGATGCAGGCGAGCACGATAGCCGGCGCGATCAGCCAGGGATCGCGCAACTGCTCGCGGGACGACAGCAACGTCCACAGGCTCGGTAACGGCGTCAGGATGAACAACAGCGGCCCGATCAGCATGATGCTGGCCGCGTCGTAGCCGACCGACACATCGACCACGCGCCGCACGAATGGTGCGAAGGCAAACAGCAGGATGGCCGACTGGATATGGGCCGCGGTGCTGCGTCGCCACGCCAGCCAGCCAGCAGCGGCGCAGCCGACCACGAAGAGCGGACGCGACAATCCGCCCAGCGCGGGACCGACCACTAAGGTCACGATCAGAAGCAGCGCAGTCGGTAGCCACCCGGACAGGACGAAATCCACCGGACCGGATTTGAGTCGGCCTTGATTCATAAAGGCAGACTATAGCGAGCAGCCTCCCCGACGTTAGGCAAAACCGCTGCGCTCCCCATCGCGGGGCTAGCTTTTGCGACTTTCGCCGCTATGGTGCCGCCGTCGCACTCGTAGCTCAGCTGGATAGAGCATCGGATTTCGATTCCGAGGGTCGGGCGTTCGAATCGCTCCGAGTGCACCATCACAGGTGCCCTTAAACGCCTGTGTCCATTCGGCTTTTCCAGAGACTAGGCGCTCGCTTCGCGCTCGATCGTCCGCAGCCGCACGAATGCCGCCCAAGCTTGGGGAAACTCGGCACTCTTGGCATCGATGGCCATCAGAGCCCGAAGGGCCTCTCGAAGTTCGTCCAGCGAAGGGCGCTGAGATGAGGTTCCCGCTTTGGACTTTACCCAGAGATCTTCAACCGATTTTGCCAGCACCAACGCCTCGGCATTCGTTCGTTTCTGCACATGCTTTGCCAACACGTGGTCCGGCGGAAAGACTGGCCACGCGGTCGGCGGCTTGTCGGCACGCCAGTTGGATTCGGGGCCGGGCGTGGTTTTGAATGTCTGGTTTCCCGATTGCTGCCCGCCCGAGCCGGGTTGGCCTGCCAGACGGCCGAGTTGTTGCTCGGTCGTCCCGGCCGGTCCACTGCCCGCGGGCGATAGTTGCGATGCCATATCCGTAAGCACTGACGGATCGGCTGTCGGCAGCGTCTTTTGAACCAGCTTGATCGCCTGGAGCGCACTGGGTGATATGCCGATCTTCTGTTGAGCCAGCTTCTCTTCTTCTTCAGAGACCGGACAAGCCTTGTACGCATCGTGCCGTTGCGCGATCTCTCCATCGTCGTCGATACGCGCAAAGTCGATGGCGACCGTGTAAACGAAAGCTCGATGCCCGGTGTAAGCTCCCGATTTGTCCTTGGCGTTCACGCTGCCGCAAACATATTTCCTGTTATCGACCTGGACCGACCGCAAGCCATCGAATTGCGCAGATGACGGATTGAGCAAGAGTCGCGTGACTGCTGCACGCGCCTTCGAGTTATTGGTTGTCAGGATGGCATCCAGCGCATAGTCGGGCCGAATGAAGGACGGCTGATAATAGAACACGGATGCGGCCGCAAAAAACGCTGCACCCACGCCGGCAGATATCAGGGCAGCTGGCGTGTTCATGCAGTAACGTGCTCCGCCGAGGCCCTTCAACAAGCCATGGATTCCACTTTACATTGCACCAGCTTGTAACCATTCCGTTAACGCGCACCTCCACAACCGCCGCGTCTGAAACCCGTCGTTGCGGTTGCACCATTCAACCGAATAAGGCTGTGCGCCGCGGCGCTCTTTGAAAACAACATCTTGATGGCGTGCTGAACCGCAAAGCCCGCCGTAAGCGGCATTTACCAGCCGTTACCACCATCCAATTTAAAATCCCCGGCGCCAAGGAAGCGTCGATGACCCCTGAAAAACCAAATGCTGGCCGCGTTGCGTTCGAGCGCGGTTTCCCTGTCTGGCTCATGGCCATTGACGGCACATGGCGCCGCAGTTGCCGCATCATGGACGTGTCCGAGACGGGCGCACGCCTTATCGTCGAGAGTTCGATCGAGGGCATCAATCTCAAGGAATTCTTCCTGCTGCTGTCGTCCACAGGACTGGCGTTCCGTCGCTGCGAGCTGGCCTGGGTCAATGGCGAGGAGATCGGCGCGACATTCCTGCGACAGGGCGCCAAGAAGAAAGCCGCCCGGCCGGCTGACACCGAATCCTGACATCCCTGCGACCGTTTCCGGAACCTGGCACCCGACACGCAGCGGCTGACGCCGCTGCGCGGATCTGCCCAACTTTGCGGCAGGAACATTCGCGCGCCCGAACTCTTGTTATCCCGTGAACAGTTGGGTGCGTTTGTCCGTTTGAACCCGGGAGCCACCGTGAAGAATTTTTCCCATGCCGCGTTTCCGCCAGACACAATCTCAGTGATGAAACAAGCGCTGGACGGGGCTGTTTCAACGCTGCCGCATCCCGTCAACTCCGCTCACGTGCAATCCATCGCCGAAAGCATCCTGCGCACCACAAGCGAGGGTGAACGCGATCCCACGATGCTCCAGACCATGGCGCTGCTGGAATTGCGGATTACCCAGCGGGACTGACGGCCGACCGATCATCACGACCTCGTGGATAACGAAAGTGGGGCTTGCTGCAGCGCAACCAGATGCCATATTCCGCGTTATCGCCTCATCACGGAGGTTGCCGCATGCCCTACGCGCTGTTTTCAAATTCGGTCAAAGTCAGTAAGGCCTTCCCCAACAAATCCGATGTCTGGCGGCATGCCGTCGAGAGTGGCTTGGTGATGGAAGTCGGCCTGGGCGAGGAAGATCCGCCACGCCGTCTTCTCGATATCGGCTATGCGATCCACGCATGTGCTGCCGATCCAGTCGAGAAATCGGCCGCTACAGGCATGAGCGAGCACGACATCAACCAGATGATCGCCGCCTGTCAGCTCAATCAGCGGTCCGCAGCCGCCGCATCGTAAATTCAATGTCGCCGTCTGGCAGCTCGCGCCAGCGCTCAACTTCGCTCATGTAGGCTTGCTTCGGAAACCGGTCCAAAAACGCCCGCGCCGTCTTGCGGGCATTTTCGCGTGGCTGTGTGAAGCTCTCGCGCACATAGCCGTCAGCGATGGCACGCCGCTGCTGGCGCGCGGCCATTCTCTCCGCCAGATCGCGCGGGGTTCCCGGCATTGCTGCTACTCCGTACACAAGCAACGTCTGATAGATTGTCACGGATGACCGGCAGATCAAGCGTCATGTTTCACGGCGCGACAGGTTTGCGCTCAGAAGAAAGGGCGCACCGATAACTCGGCGCGCCCCTTCCCTGTTCTCGCTGAACCAGGCGCCGAGACGCCCTTCCGAAGCTCAAAGAGTGAGCCTAGCGGGCGGCCTCAGCGAGGTGACAGCGCTTGGAATTAGACACTGGACCACCTCCTTTCATTGTTCGTGACAGCCTGAGTATAGGAAAGATTCGCGCCGTGTTAAGGGGCGCGATCCAGACGAGCCATGCAATCTCGCACAGGGCGCGCGAGCCAGCCGCCGTTGTGAAGGCTTGGCCATGCATGCATCATCTTTCTCTGCTGTTGCTCCGCGCATCACCTGAGCGAGCATTGGACAGCGGTAAAATCAATCAAGGACGGAAGCGACCGTTGGGCTTGCCCCACCTTGTCCATTAGGTCCCTTCCCGATGTCCAGCAATCTCGACGCCCGGCCGAAAGGCGTGATGACGCGTCGCGCTGCCATTATTTTTCAGATCGCAACGCTCGGCACTGTCGCCATGTTCGCCAGCGCACCGACGCCACTCTACCGGATCTATCAGGACCACTGGCACCTCTCGCCGGTCATGGTCACGACGGTGTTCTCCGCCTATGCGCTCAGTCTGCTGGTTGCGCTGCTGACGGTCGGGGGATTGTCGGATTATATCGGTCGCCGGCCCGTGATGTTCTCGGCGCTGATCCTGAATGTCCTGGCGCTGCTGGTTTTCATTACGGCAGATTCCGTCGTGGCACTGATCACCGCCCGCACCATTCAGGGATTTGCGACCGGCATTGCCTTCGGCACCATCGGTGCTGCCATGCTCGATCTGAACCGCGCGCACGGATCGCTGATGAACAGCCTGACGCCCGTCACGGGCACAGGGATCGGCGCGTTGCTATCCAGCGTACTCGTCAGCTACGCGCCAATGCCGACCCAACTGGTCTATCTGCTGCTCCTCGTAGCAACGCTCATACAAGCCATTCTGCTGTGGTGGATGCCGGAAACGGTTGCGCGTCGTCCCGGCGCATGGGCGTCGCTCCGGCCGATCGTGACCGTACCGCCTCACGTGCGACAACCCTTGACCCTGGTCTCGCCGGGCAACATTGCCGTCTGGGCGTTGGGCGGATTCTACTTGTCGCTGATGCCCTCGCTGCTCCGGCTCATCACCGGATCGAATTCGCCTCTCCTTGGTGGACTCGCCGTGACAGCGCTGACCTTGAGCGGTGCCGCCTCGATGCTGGTGGCACACAAATGGCCTGGCACCACCATTCTGATCCGCAGCATGGCGTGTCTTATTCTCGGCGTGCTGATCACACTGGGCGGGGTCTACACACAAAGCGTCCCACAACTATTGGTCGGCACGGTCATTGCCGGCTTTGGCTTCGGCGCCGGATTTTTCGGTAGCATCCGGACCGTTGTGCCGCTGGTCCCCGCGCATGAACGCGCTGGATTGCTCTCCGTAATTTTCATTATCTGCTATCTCGCCTTCAGCCTGCCGACTATCGTTGCAGGCTTGGCGACCCCGACGCTCGGCCTGCCGCTCACGCTCGATATCTATGGCGCCGCGGTCATTGTCCTCGCGGCGATCTCGCTGATCGCCGCGCTCGCATCGGTCCGCCGGGCGTTGTGACCAGCTATGTCATGCTACCTGGCATGAAACAACGGATCACTGTGCCGGACGAACCCTGTATTGGCCACACCATGGTGCGACCGACGCGGTTCGGCACCGTGATGACAGCTTCGTCAGGTACGTCGAGCCACATCCCGTCGATCCGCACCTTGTAGTGTCCACTGTTGGATTCCCAATCCACATCGCTGACGGCGCTGCCGTCTGCATCGGAACAACACGGACCCTTGCCGCTGCGCAGACTATCGAACCAGGCTTTCAGATCGGGGCTGGTATTGGCGAATTGTCCGCGATCGCGCGCAGCGACCGATTGCATCAGCGGCACTGATAACAGAACCGCAATACACAAGGTCGGCGCTCCCAGCTTCAGCCAGCCTGCACGACGCCGGACGCGTCGATCGTGAGAGATAGTAGTTGGCGAACACGGCGCGTCGGCGCCGGAAGTCATCCAGTCGCTCATTTGCTTGCTCCAGCCCCGGCCGGCACAATGATGTTCAGGTTTGTCGCGGGCAAAGTACCCGCCTCTTCCGTAGTCACTCACGCAAAGCGCATCATACGACTATCGAAGAACGGCTGCGCTTCAACTTCGCGACAGACGCCCAATCAAACGATAGGCGATTCTCCATTAGCACCGGCAGGCTCTCTTCGCACTGCAGCGAATTTGTGGTGATAACTTCAATGGCAGAGGTATTTAAGAACGCCCTCGTCGCGAAGTGCCAAGGCGGCAAGCGAGCGCACCTGCGTCACTCGGTCTTTCGCTCGTGCACCAACAGCGCCCGCGAATGCGTTGACGTTGGTATACGGTCTTTGCAATACTTCTGATTGCGCAACCAAGGGACGGGTTTGCGCCATCGGGCTATTATGAAGAATGGACTCTACTCGATCCATGTCGAGCTTCTCGACGGGCGTTCAGGCAAGGGCAGCGGTGTTGTAACCTTTCGCGAAGGCGAACTGCTCGGCGGCGACGCGTACCTGTTCTACGTCGGTACCTATGTTCTCAATAAGGAAGCCGGCACCTTCAAGGGCGAGGTTTCCGTCATGCAGCACACGCCCAGCCCTGACATGAGTCCACTGTTCGGTGGCCAGAGCCAACCGGTCGGCATCGGTCTGTCGGGTACTTTCACGGATACGTCGGCGACGATGAACGGCACAGCGCTCGTCGGCAAGCACAGCCAGATATTCCGCGCGACACTGCGCAAGCTTGCGGAATTTCAGCAGTAGCAGCGTCCGCTATTCCGCAGCCATCTCCAGCGGCGCGACGCGCGGCAGGATGATCTGGATGCGCGTTCCCTGCCCCGGATCGGACTGCAGATGCAGACGACCACCGAGGCGGCTGGTGACGATGCTGTAGACGATGTGCAGGCCCAGGCCTGTGCCGCCCTGATCCCGGCGCGTCGTGAAGAACGGGTCGAAAGCACGCCGCCGGACCTCAGGGCTCATTCCGACACCGTTATCCGCGAAAAGAATTTCCACATGATCGTTGCCGGCTTCCTGCACCTTGATCTCGACCGAGCCACCATTGCCATCGGGAAATGCATGAGCGACGGAATTGAGGAACAGATTGGTCAGCACCTGACCATACGGACCCGGATAGCTGTTCATCGTCAGTCCTGGCTTGCAGTCGACCGAAAGCGCCAGCTTCTGTTTTCGTAATCCCGGCTTCAAACTCATCACCACCTGCTCGGTGAGATCGGCGAGATCAAAGACGCGCTGGTCGGAATAATTGCGGTCGGCGGAAACCTGCTTGAACGACTGGATCAACTCAGCCGCGCGATTGAGATTGGCGACCAATTGTGCCGCCGCATCGCGGTTGGATTCGATGAATTCGGTCAGGGTCGAGCGACGCAGTTCGCCGCGCGCAACCTCCTCGCCGAACAGCGCGATCTTGCGTTCCAGCGATGACGCCACGGTCAGGCTGATGCCGACGGGATTATTGACCTCATGGGCCACACCGGCAACCAGCCGCCCAAGCGCCGCGAGCTTCTCCGCCTCGATCAGCGAATTCTGCGTCTCACGCAGATTGCGTAGCGCCGTTTCGGCGGCATCCTTGGCCTTGAGCATCTCCTGCTCGCTGCGCTTGCGCTGGCCGATATCGAGGGCCACGGTCACGATGTTCTGGATATCACCATCGGCCGTCAGCAAAGGCAGCTTGTTGACCAGCCACTGCCGCATCACACCGGCAGCGTCCTTGTACTCTTCCTCGTAGAAACCGAGGCCCTTCCTGGTCGCCAGCACCATCTTGTCAGGCGAGTCGGTCTTCGACGCGCCAAAGCGCAGCATCAACTCGCCAGTGGTTTTCCCGATCGCCTCACCGGGCTCGATGCCGAAAATCCCCGCCATATACCGGTTCATCAAGACGTATCGCAGATCGGTGTCTTTTACGTTGATGACGGCAGGAACGGTATCGATGACCTGCTGCAGCAACCTGCGACCTTCCCTGATCGCGGCTTCGGCATGTTTCTGGTTGGTGATGTCGCGGACTGTTCCCTCATAGCGCACAACCTCGCCATTCTCGTCGCGGACCGCCGTGGCGCTGTCGGACAGCCAGAGGACCGTGTCGTGCCGTTGACGGACCTGATACTCAAATTCGCGCACCATTCCGTCGCTTGCCATGCGCTGCTGATACTCGGCGCGCGCCGCGGGATCGACATAGATGTTGCGCGAGATATCCAGCGTGGCGCGGATCAGGTCTTCCGGTGAATCATACCCCATCATCCGCGCCAGTGCCGGATTGGCATTGAGCAGCGCACCTGCCGGCGTCGTCACATAGATGCCGTCGACGGATCCTTCAAACAGCTTGCGATAACTCTCTTCCGCCAGCCTCTGCTCGGCCAACGCATGCAAGGCCGCCTCGCGCGCGGCATCGGCATCGACCAGCGTCTTGCGGAACACCTCCGCGGCGCGCGCGATGTCACCGATTTCATTCTCCAGATCCATGGCCGGGATCGGCGTGTGCTTGGCGCCACCAGCTAGCGCACGGATCGACTTGGCAATCGCCTTCAGCGGCTTCACGATCCGCCGCACCACGAACAGTGCCGCCAGCAGCCCGACCAGAACGCCCGCCGTGCCAAGGATGATGCTTTGCCATCTTGCCTCGGTCAGCGTGCGCGCGAACTCACGCGACAGCACCCGGCCACGACGGGCGCTAAGCTCGCGCAACAATTCGGTCACCCGCCCGATTAATCGGCCTTCGGCGCCAAGCACATCCCTGTCGAGATCGGCGATCTCGCTCTCGGTTTCCGAGATCGAAATGATTGCATCGGTGTACGCATCGGCGGCCGCACGAAGCGCGGGCGTGCTGATCGGCAGCGCACGCATGCGCTGGGCGGCCTGCTCGGCTCCGATCGGATCGCGCGCCAGCAAAGCCGCCGCGATCTCGTTCTGCGCCCGGAACATGGCCTTGGCGGCATTTGAATTCGTCACATCCGGAACGGCGTTCTCGAATTGCTCGCGGAGCGGCGGGAGCGTCGCCAGCATAGCGGAGCGACGTGCGATCAGCGATGAGACGCGCTCAATCCCTTCGCGGTACTTGGTCAACCGCGCGTCGACACCGTCGATCATGTCGCGCTGCTCGGGCGCAAGCTCGATCCGGGTCTTCTTCAGGAGATCGCCGAGCGCCGTGGCAGCCTGCGAGACCTTTTCCGGCTGTGCATCGGGATCGGTGACGAAATCGCGTGCTGCCAGCCGCAGGCTGATCAGGCGGCGGTCGATGTTTTCGGCCAGATCGCCAACGCTCTGCAGCCGCTCAAGCTCGGCGAAGGTATTGTCGATATGACGGATCGCGACCACGCTGGCGATGCTGGTGATCAGGATCACCGTCAGCACCAGCAGGAACCCGCTGAAGGTCAGCTGGCCGATCGAGAGCGAGGACGATCGGACCCGCTGAAAGAATGCCGTAATGGCAGAGGACATGGTTGTGGGACCGGACTTCAGAGCGTCCCAATATATCCTGACTTCAGCCGCCGGGGGAACATGCTGGACGGCCCGATCGGGCCGAACCGTCCAGCATGGTGTTTATTTCGGCCGTATCGCGTCGGCTGTACCCTGGATGAAGGCCTGGATCTTGACCACATCCGCTTCCGTGAGCTTGCCGGTAAAATCAGGCATGCCCTTGTCCTTGAATGGCCCGTTGAACACGATGTCCTTCAGGTTGGTGATGGTCTCGGTGGAGACATAGCCCAGGTTGGGCACATTGCCGCCCTTATCCACGCCGGGCACGCCGTGGCAGGTCGCACAGGCATTAACGTAGATCGAAGTCCCCTCCGGCACGTGAGCGGGATCGTATTTGACCCCGGTCAGCAGATTGCCGATCTGGTACTTGGTAAAGGCTGGCAACGGCGCCTTGCCGCCAATGGCGAAGGTGTAGACCGTGCCGGGCGCCTCGCGATCGGTGGCGCGCTGGGTGATGCCGAATACGCCGCCCCACCCGACCGCCACCGACACGTATTGCACGCCATCGACCACATAGGTCGCAGGCGCCGCAACCACGCCGGTGCCGACGGGCGTCTCCCAGAGTTTCTCGCCTGTTTTGGCGTTATAGGCGATGAAGCGGCCATCGGCGGAGCCCTGGAACACGAGATTGCCGGCCGTCGTGAGCGTGCCGCCATTCCAGGGCGCGATGTATTCAGCGCGCCACGCTTCCTTCTGCTTCACCGGATCCCACGCAATCAGGCGACCGAATGGCGGGTTCTTCGGCGGCTCGGCATTGAGCGAGAAGCCGACATTCCAGCCCGTGGTACCGCCGAACTTGTTCGAGCCCTGCGCATTCTGCACCAGCGCCTTCTCGCCCGTGAGGTTCAAAGGCACACCCTGCGCCGGCAGATAGACCAGCCCGGTTTGCGGATTGAACGACATCGGATGCCAGTTATGGGCACCGAACGGTCCGGGAATGCTGTCGAAGGATTTGTCCGGCGAGCGGGCTTCCGGCACCTCGATCGGTCTTCCGCTGGCGTCGTAGCCGGTGGCCCAGTTTACATCGACAAAGTTCTTGGCAGAGATGAACTTGCCGTTGGTGCGATCGATGACGAAGAAGAAGCCATTCTTCGGCGCGTGAAGCACCACCTTGCGCGGTGCGCCGTCGATGGTGAGATCGGCCAGGATCATCGGCTGCGTCGAGGTATAGTCCCAGTTGTCGCCGGGCGTTTCCTGATAGTGCCAGAGATATTTCCCGGTATCGGCATTCAGCGCGACGATGGAGCCGAGATAGAGATTATCGCCGCCTCCCGGACTGCGCAGATTGCGATTCCACGGCGAGCCGTTGCCGGTGCC
Source organism: Tardiphaga sp. 37S4 (assembly GCF_021044645.1). Classification (NCBI taxonomy): domain Bacteria; kingdom Pseudomonadati; phylum Pseudomonadota; class Alphaproteobacteria; order Hyphomicrobiales; family Nitrobacteraceae; genus Tardiphaga; species Tardiphaga sp. 37S4. The sequence continues at coordinate 2,796,847 of NZ_CP088008.1, forward strand.
GATATAGACCATGTTCAGGTCGGGATCGAAGGTGATCGTATCCCAGGCCGAGCCGCCGCCGCCATTGACCCAGTATTTGCCGGCCGGATCCCAGGTCTTCGCCGCGGCAGCCATCGAGTCGTCCTCGAACGGCTTGGCCGGATCGCCGGGCACCGTGAACCAGCGCCATGCCTGATTGCCGGTCTCAGCGTCATAGGCCGTAACGTAACCGCGCACGCCATATTCGGCGCCACCATTGCCGATGACGACCTTGCCGTTGAACACGCGCGGCGCGCCGGTGATCGTATAGGACATCTTGCGGTCGATGACGGTGTCCTTCTCCCAGACCTTCGTGCCGGTCGCGGCATCCAGTGCGACCAGCCGGCCGTCATAAGCCCCCACGAACACCTTGCCCTTGTAAAGCGCGACGCCGCGATTCACGACATCGCAGCAGCCACGATAGCCCTTCTCGCGATCTACGCCGGGATCGAAGGTCCATAGCCGCTTGCCGGTCCGGGTATCGACGGCATGCACCACGCTCCATGGCGCCGACACATACATGATGCCGTCCACCACAAGCGGCGTCGCTTCGACGCCGCGGATGGATTCCAGATTGTAGGTCCACATCAGGCCGATATCTTTGACGTTCTCGGCGGTGATCTGATTGAGCTTGCTGAAGCGCGTCTCGGCATAATCGAGGCCGTAAGTCGGCCAATCCTTGGACGTCGCCGTATTGGCCGTGATCGCTGCACTATCAATTGCCGATGTAACCGCTTTGATATGATCCGGTGTGCCCTTCGTCTGTGCGTTGGCGGCACCGCCTAACAACGTCGCGCCAAGCGCTGCTGCGATGGATGTTCGGAGCCAACGGCGCAGCATTGTATGTGAGTTAAGTGTCCCGTTGAAAAATGGACGCAAGGGCGCGCCCCGACGAGCAAGCTGTCTCATGCATTTCACTCCCAATGGCCTCTGGCGGGCCTGTCGCGATGTTACGCGCAGGAGTTGAATCGTCAACAGATGAGAACAGTTCCAGATTTTTCTCTGACGTGTTTTGCATCGCAAAGCTCGCGGAGATCTTTTGAACCATCTGGCGAGATATAAGCGATCAACCGCGCTTGCCCGCCCCTCACCCATCGCTATGATCGCACGACAGAGATGCACGCAGCATCCGCAATACCGAGGGGAAGCGCCATGAACATCACGCAGGGCTTGCGCCGTGCGCTGCAAACCAGCCCGCAGACGATAGCCACCATCGACGGCGACCGCCGCCGAACATGGCGCGAGGTTGGTGACCGTGTTGCCCGCCTTGCGGGTGCGCTGCAAAAGCTTGGCGTCAAGCACGGCGACCGCGTGGCGGTGCTGATGCTGAACTCCGACCGCTATCTCGAACTCTATCTGGGTATCGCCTGGGCCGGCGCTGTGATCGTGCCGACCAATGTGCGCTGGAGCCAGGCCGAAATTCTCGACTCCCTGCTCGACTGCCGTGCCACGGCGCTTGTCGTCGACAGCGCCTTCGCCGCCATGGGCGTCGAACTTGCCAAAGCGATGCCACTCACGCTGGTCTATGCGGACGACGAAAAAGGTCCCGCGGAAGCGCACAACTACGATGAGCTGGTCCAATCGACAGAACCCGTGCTGGATGCGATGCGGACACGCGAGGATCTCGCGGGTATCTTTTACACCGGCGGCACCACAGGCCGTTCCAAAGGCGTGATGCTGAGCCACGGCAATATCATGAGCAACTCGCTGCACATGATGAGCGAAGGCCTGCTGCCTTACGGCTCGGTCTATCTCAACGCCGCACCGATGTTTCACGTCGCCAATGGCGGCGTGATGTTCACCTCGCTGGCCTCTGGCGGCACCAATGTCATCGTCCGGATGTTCAATCCGGAGTTGGTAATGCAGACCATCGCCCGCGAGAAAGTATCGGCGACGTTGATCGTCCCGACCATGATCCAGATGCTGGTCGATCACCCCGCTTTCGCGACCGCCGATCTGTCATCGCTGAAAATCATGATGTATGGCGCCTCGCCGATCAACGACGCGCTGCTGAAGCGTGCGATGGCCGGCATGCCGGGCACCGAATTCCATCAGCTCTATGGCATGACCGAACTGTCGCCGCTGGCGACGCACCTGCCGTGGGATCAACATTTCGGCGAGGAAGCCACCGCCAAGAACCGTCAACGCGCCTGTGGCCGCGCGGCGATCGGCTGCGAGGCGCGTATCGTCGACGCCAATCGCAAGCCTGTGCCGAATGGTGAAGTCGGCGAGGTCGCGGTCCGCGGCCAGCACGTCATGATGGGCTATTGGGAGCGACCGGAGGAAACCGCCAAGGCCGTGATCGATGGCTGGATGCATACAGGCGACGGCGGCTACATGGACGATGAAGGTTACATCTATCTCGTCGACCGGATGAAGGACATGATCATCTCAGGCGGCGAGAACGTCTATTCCACCGAGGTCGAGAACGTCGTTGCTCAACATCCGGCCGTGGCGCAATGCGCCGTGATCGGCATTCCAGATCCGCAATGGGGCGAGACCGTGCATGCGTTCGTCATTCCGAAGCCCGGTGCGAGTGTCAATGCAGCCGAGATCATCGCCTTCTGCAAGGAGAAGATCGCCGGCTACAAGTGCCCGCGCAGCGTGGACGTGCGCAACGAACCGTTCCCGCTGTCGGGTGCAGGCAAGGTGCTGAAACGCGAGTTGCGGCGGCCATTCTGGGAGAACGCCGCAGCAGCGCCGCAAGCCAGGGCGGGATAGTCAACAAGCCCATCAACATACTCTGTCATGGCTGGGCTTGTCCCGGCCATCCACGTCTTCCTTCTGACGACGCCAAAGACGTGGATGCCCGGCACAAGGCCGGGCATGACGGAGAGAACTGCGTAAGCCGTGTCTGACTGTTACGGCGCGCCGGTCAGTTCGAATACCTCGCCATCGTAGCCCGCCTCAAGCGGAATCCGCAACTGGCGCTTGTCGCCATCCTTGGTGACGATCGGCGTCACGCTGACGATGGTGCTGCGCTTGGCATCATCCAGCGCTGCGCCGACGCTCTCCTGTTTTCCGAGCTTGATCAGATTGCGCGTGGTCGGGAACGGCAGCGTGAAACGGCCCGATGCGCCACCCTCCAAAGCTTCGCGTGGCGACAGCCAGATCGAGTCGGTGGACTCCTTGCCGTCATGCATGCCGACCTGCTCGGGCGGCGCCTCGGCGAGGAAGAACCATGTGTCGAACCGCTTCTTCATGCCCTCCGGCGTGATCCAGTGCGCATATGGCACGAGCAGATCGAGCGCGAGTTCGAGATCGTTCTCGGCGATGATATCGGCGAATTTGACCTTGCCCTCGTTCAGCGCGTCGCGATGCTGATCGGCGATGGCGCTCGCCTTCGTCGCGGCGATCAGGTCGTTAGAGCCGCGCGGCCGCGCCAACAGGATGCGGCTTTCCTCGAAAGTTTCGCGGATCGCGGCGATTTTGAAAGCCAGCATATCGGGATCGAGACCGTCACCGCCGCTATAGAGCTCGGACTGTGTGCCGATCTCGCGATCTCCGGCATCGACGCTGCCGCCGGGAAACACCAGCGCACCCGATGCGAATTCGATCTGATAGTGCCGCACCATCATGAAAACGTCGATGGCGTCGGTTGCCCCCTTGCGCAGCAGGAGAATGGTGGACGCAGGACGCACAACGCCGGGCTCGCTTGGCATTCAGTTTCTCCCTGATCGGCATTCTGTGATGCCTGTTGTGCCGGCGATCGCCGACCTCTCGTTTGTCATGCCCGGACTTGATCCGGGCATCCATCTTTTACTTGGCAACCCTGAAGATGGATGGCCGGGTCAAGCCCGGCCATGACACTTCTGGGGAGTTATTAACCCGCAGCGCTCGACTGCGGTGCGATATTCGCGCGTTTGTCGTAGCGCGCGACGCGCGAGAGGAGATAATCGACCTCCGCCTTCGCCTGCGCCGTGATCGCCACACCCGGCTTGCGCTGCGCGCTTGATGCAATAACGCCGCGCTTCTGCAGTACATATTTCCGGACCGCGAGGCCGATGCCGAGCTGCTGCTCGTAGCGGATCAGCGGCAGATGAGCGTCGAACAGATCATGTGCCTTGTCGCGCTCGCCCTTCTTCTGGAGATTGACGACGTCGATCAACAGCTCAGGGAAAGCATAACCCGTCATCGCGCCATCAGCGCCGCGTTCCATTTCGAAATCCAGGAACACGCCGCCATTGCCGGTGAGGATCGAGGTTTCGCGCAGGCTGCCGTCCTTCTGGAAGTTGCGCAGCGCGGTGATCTTCTCGAGGCCCGGCCAGTCCTCGTGCTTCAGCATCACGCAGGACTTGGAGTCCATGATGATCTTGCGGATCACGGCGGGGGTCATCACCACGGTGAGGGTCAGCGGATAATCCTGCAGTACCCACGGCACGTCATCGCCAATGGCATCCACCGCCTGCTTGAAATAGTTGGTGATCTGGTCGTCGGTGCGCAGATGCGGCGGCGGGGCGATCATGACGCCGGCAGCCCCCGCATCCATCGACTTCAGCGCCAGCGAACGCATGGCGGCGAAACCGGGCGCGGACACGCCGACGATGATCTGCATCTTGTCGCCGGCGCGCTTGATGAAGCGGGTTGCCACGGCCTCGGACTCGGCCCCCTCCAGCTTCGGCGCCTCGCCCATGATGCCGAGCACGGTCACACCGTTGCAGCCGACCTGGGCATAGAAATCCGTCAGGCCGTCGATCGATTTGTCGTCGATGCGGCCGTCGTCGAGGAACGGGGTCGGTGCGATGGCGAAGGTGCCTGCGGCTTTGGACGTCAGTCTCATGGTTACTCTCTGGATATTGGCGCTTGGAACGGACATTCTGGCCGGACACTATCATCCATCAACAAGGCTTCAAAGTGCGAGAGACAGCTTCGGAATGCATCGCCCCGGTATCGAGCCGGACGCGACCGTTCCCGCATCCACCGCACCCTCACGGCGGTAAAACCCGGCTGCGCCCGGATCAGCCTCAATGATCATGACCACGGCACCCACTTGGCGCGCTGCTGCCTTTGCCCAGTCCAGCAGGATGCGCCCTGCTCCCGATCGCAGTTGATCCGGCTCGACGAACAGTCTGTCGAGCTGGGCGACTTCGCCCGCGATCCCGACCTGAACCATGCCGATCACGCGTCCGTCGCGGACGGCGACCTGAAGTAGCGAGCTGCCAAAAGTCTCAGGCGTCAGCGTGAGTTCATCACGGCACGCCGCCATGAAGGCAGCGTCATAGCCCCAGACGGCCTTGGAGCGCAGGCAGAGTTCGGTCAGCGCTGCGGCCTCGTCGGGATGCGCTGCGCGCAGCGTGAGCATCCCTGAGGTCATGGACCTAGAACCGCCGCGCGCCGTGTTTGGTATCTTCCTCCGAGAAGAAGATCTCGCCGGCATGGGTCACCACGTCCTGCGCACTCCAGCCGTCATGGGGCGGTTTCCAGCCTTCCATTTCCATCATCTTCATCTCGCGGACGCCGCGCGGGCCGGACACGCCGAGCACCTTGCCGGTCTGGCTGCCGGAGAGATCGCTGACCATGTAGAGCACCGCCGGCGCGATACCGTCCGGACCCAGCGCCGCGCCGGGATTTTCGATATAGCGCGGCAGGTCCGCGGTCATCCGCGTCAGCGCGCCCGGCGCCAGCGTCCAGACACGGATATTGTATTTACGCCCCTCGATGGCCAGCACATTGGACAAGCCCCAGATGCCGCCTTTGGCCGCGCCGTAATTGCTTTGGCCGAAATTGCCGATCAGGCCGGAAGTCGAGGACGTGTTGACGATGACACCGCCGCCGTTTTCCTTCATCCATTTGAAGGCCGGCTGGGTGACGCAGAATGTGCCTTTGAGATGCACCTTCATCACCTTGTCCCACGCCGCCTCGGACGCCTTGGCGAAGGTCTGGTCGAGCAGGATGCCGGCATTGTTGACGAGGATGTCGACCTTGCCGAACGCCTTGATGGCATCGTCGAACACCGACTGGCCGCCTGATATGGTCGAGATGTCGGCGCCATTGGCGACGGCCTTGCCGCCTTCCTTCTTGATGGCGTCGACGACCTGCTGCGCCATGGAGAGATCGGAGCCGGAGCCGTCGCGCGGGCCGCCAAGGTCGTTGACCACGACGGATGCGCCTTCGCGTGCGAACAGTTTTGCGTAGGCTTCACCGAGGCCGCCGCCGGCGCCTGTGATGATGGCAACCTTGCCGTCGAGAAGACCCATGACGTTCTCCCTGCGTGGTTTTTTGTCTTCTACTACGCAATCGACGTTGCGTTTGTTTTGTCGTCCCCGCGAAGGCGGGGACCCATACACGCCGTAGCGCTAGTTGAAGCGAGGTCGTGGTGGCTCCGCCGTTTCGACCGCGCTGCCTGAGGCTATGGGTCCCCGCCTTCGCGGGGACGACAGCCGAGAGGTTTAAGCCAGCACCGTCCTGCCGCTCTTGATCACAGTGACGCCGCGTTCTTTCACTTTCGCCTCGAACGACACCACGTTGCCGTCCTTCCACATCTCCATGGTGACAGTCTCGCCCGGATAAACCGGCGACGAGAAGCGCACTGCGTGCTGCTTGAAGGCCGATGGATCGTAGTCGGCATAGGTCTGCAACACGCCGCGGCAGGTGATGCCGTAGGTGCACATGCCATGCAGGATCGGACGCGGGAAGCCGGCGCGCTTGGCGAATTCGGGGTCCGAATGCAGCGGGTTGCGGTCGCCGCAGAGGCGATAGATCAGCGCCTGATCGGGCCGCGTGGTGATATCGACGGTTTTGTCCGGCGCGCGCTTCGGCATCGCATGCGGCTCGGGCTGGCCCTCGGACTTGCCGCCGAAGCCGCCATCGCCGCGGGCGAAACGTGAGGCTACCAAAGTCGCCAGCGCTTCACCGGCTTCATCGCGCAGGATTGTCTGATGCAGGATCACGGCGCCCTTGTCGGCGCCCTTGTCGAACACGCCGAGCACGCTGCTATCGGCGGTGATCTTCGCCGCCACCGGCAGCGGCTTGTGGAAGGTGATGTCGCGCTCGCCATCGACGACAAGCAGCTTGTTGAGACCCATCTCGCCCGGGCCCGAGCCCCATGCAGCAACCGATGCATAGGTCGGCACGACTTTCAGCGGACGCCGCGTGTAGGTGCCCTCGTTGACGAAAGCCAGTTCCTTCTCGCCCATCGGATCGGCGCCCATGCCGATGCCATAGGCGTAGAGCATCACTTCGCGATCGGTCCAGGCATACTTCTGGCCGATGTTCTTCATCGCCATCAGGGCTTCGTAGTTGATGGGCATTAGCTCTCGCTCCCAAAATTCTTGTTCGTTGTTTTGATTTCTCTCCGACTGTCATCGCCCGGCTTGACCGGGCGATCCAGTACACACAGGCCTTTCGGCGTTTACTGGATCACCCGCTTTCGCGGGTGATGACAGTTTGAGTGTGTCGCTACGCCGGCGTGAAGAACGGCAGCGGTGCGCCGTCGGTGGGCTTCCACACCAGCTTCACCTTCTGGCCGATCTTCAGACTGCCCGGATCGCAATCGACGATGTTGGTCTGCACCGAGGGGCCTTCCTTCAGCGTCACATAGGCGATCACGTAAGGACCGGTCGCCGACTTGCGCATGTGGCTGTAGGTGTAGATCTCGCCCTCGCCCGATGACTGTTCCCATTCGGTCTTGTCGGAGAAACAGAACGGGCAGATCGCGCGCGGGAAGAAATGCGCTTCGCCGCAGGTCGTGCAGCGCTTGATCATGAACTTGCCGTCCTTGGCCGCATCCCAGAACGGCTGCGATTCAGGATTGCCGGCGGGGGTCGGATACTTGGCTTCAGTCATTACACGCGCTCCAGAATAGCGGTCGATGCGGCGTGACGCACGCCGAGCAGGCCTCCGGTGCCATGCGCGATCGCCAGATCGCAATTCGGCACCTGCACCTTGGGATGGGCTTCGCCGCGCAGCTGGCGCACGGCTTCGAGGATCTTGGTCATGCCACCGCGATTGACGGGATGATTGCTGCAGAGGCCGCCGCCATCGGTGTTGAACGGCAGCTTGCCGACGCCCGAGATCAGGTTGCCGTCGGAGACGAACTTGCCGCCGTCGCCCTTCTTGCAGAAGCCGAGGTCTTCGAGCTGCATCAACACGGTGATGGTGAAGCTGTCGTAGATGGACGCATACTTCATGTCCTTCGGCGTCACGCCCGCTTCCTCGAACGCACGCGGACCGGACCACACACCGGCCGAGTAAGTGAGGTCGAGATCCTTGCCGCCGCGCGGACCCTTCATGGCTTCGCCGTGACCGATCAGGCGGACCAGCGGCTTCTTCAGGCTCTTGGCGATTTCCGGCGTGGTGACGATCATGGCGCCGCCGCCGTCACTGACGACGCAGCAATCCATGCGGTGCAGCGGATCGGAGATCATCGGCGAGTTCAGCACGTCCTCGACGGTGACGACGTCCTTGAGCATCGCGTGCGGGTTGTACTGCGCGTGATGCGAGGCTGCGACCTTGATCCAGGCGAGTTGTTCGCTGGTCGTCCCGTAGTCGTGCATGTGACGCATGGCACACATGCCATAGGCATTGTGCGTGGTCGCACCGTAAGCGGTCTCGAAATCGGCTTCGGCGCCCTGCAGACGCGGCGGCATCGCGCCGGTGCGCGGCTTGCCGGCCAGTGTGACGAGTGCGATCGAGCACTTGCCCGCAGCGATCGCCTGCGCGGCATGGCCGAGATGGATGATGTAGGAGCAGCCGCCGGTCTCGGTTGAATCGACGTGACGCGGCTTGAGGCCGAGATAGTCGACCATCGGCCACAGGCCCCCTTGCGCATCGCCCGCGCAGAAATAGCCGTCGACGTCCTTGTGCGTGAGACCTGCATCCTCGAGCGCGCCCTTGGCGACTTCGGCATGCAACTGCGCGATGGATTTGTCCGGCGCATGCCGGGTCGGGTGTTCGTAGATGCCGGCGATATATGCCTTGCCCTTGATGCTCAAACGTCTCTCCGATTGGTGTTTCGTCCCAGTTCAGTTTTTTGTGACCTTTCACGGCAGCCTTGGCAAGCGACAACATTTCACGCTGCGGACGTGAATTTCACAGAGCGGAATGGATGCAACACAGCCGGGGAGCTTTTTCGCAGTGATTTAGCTGTTTACCAATCTGGTCAGCGGAGCTCTCACAAAAGCGGAGGTCAGGATTTCCGGAAGTGGTGGGCTGGACGGTGCCGACGACAGTGCGCGTTACGCGCAGGCCGCGACGTTCAATGCGGATTCAACTGTCAAACAGCCACTGCTCTGCAGACATGCGTCATCGCCCCCATTGTTTGCGGCGCGGGGGCGCCGTCGTGTTTTGCATTCCCACCCTCTTGTGAGAGGGCGTGCGGAACGCCGGGTGCCCGTTGCACCCTTGGGCCTGATGCGAATGCGGTCTTCCGCAATTTAAAGTGCATCAGGACTTTCGGAGGCGTCAGGCAAGTGCCCGACGTTCCGCCTGCGGTGTTTTTTCGGTTGCTTGCACTTTGCCTCGACGAACGCTCCGATCGCGAATTAAAGTCCCAAGGCGATGGGAAGGGAGCCTCAAGCGAGTAAGCCGAACGCGTTTCGATTTGGTCGTCCGTCACACTGTCCAGGGCTCTTTCCATCCCAAGGTCGGCCGTCTCCTTGCCAGTGGCAGTGCTGGCGCAGATCCGTCCTGCCCGAAGACAGACGTTCCCCATGAACCGCGTGACGCCGCATCTCCGGCGTCCACCGCATCCCACCCCGCGAACGTGACGATCGCGATCGCCCCTCTCGGTGGGGCAGGACGGAGGGGAATATAAACCGAATAGGTATATTGTCAACGTGAGATAGAAAAAATGTTTAGCGTCTTCCAACCCCACACTCGTCATTCCGGGGCGTGGCCGGCACTTGCCGGACACGAACCCGGAATCCCGACATGGGAGTCTCCGATCGCGCAAAACACTTTGGGATTCCGGGCTCATTCCGGTCCGCTGCGCGGCCCGGCCTGCCCCGGAATGACGATTGTGGACTACAGCAGCCCCAGTTCCCGCAGTTCGCGCCGCATCGGCTCCGGCATTGCCTCGATACTCGCGGCAGCCTTGCCGAGATCCGGCGGGGCGTCCTTGTCGGTGAGATAGCGCCAGCCCTGGAACGGGCGCAGCGGGCGCGGCGCGACCGTGACCGGTTTCGGCTGCATCACCAGGCGACAGCGATTGATACCGTCGCTGTCGCGGAACGGTTCGATCGCAAGAATCTTTTCGCGCAAGGCGATCTCGCCCTTGATCACCCAATAGAGCGAACCGCCATCGAGCAGTTCGGCATCGCGTTTCGGCACCATGCGGGTGATGTGGATGTGATGCTGGGGTGCGCCGCGCGCTTTTGCTGCGCGCATCCGTTCAGAGAGATAGCTCTTGAAATCCGCGATGGATTCGCAGCCAACGGCGAGCTTGATGAGATGCAGGGGCATGGGTCAGAAATCGGCAGTGCGACGCGGTTTTACAAGGCGTTATCCACCGCTCAGTTATCGGCCGGCGGAGCCTCCGGTGCAAGCTGCACGGGCGCTGGGGCGGCAGGCGCCTGTGGACGAGCGGCGGTCTTCGGTGCGGGCTGCTTCTTCGCGGCAGCAGGTGGCGGCGTTGCCGCCGCGGCGCGCGGTGCAGGCGCCTGCGCATTGGCGGCCGCCGGTGGCTTCACGGGCGTTTCCGTCATGATCGAGATCGGCGGGATCGAGGACGAGGACGGGAAATCGGCCGTGGTCGGCTTGCCGGTCGGAACCGACGCCGGTAATCCGGCCAGCGCGCCTGTCGCAGCGGCCGCAGCCGCAGGCGGCGCGTTCCAGCCGGGCGCATAGCGCGTCACGAGGCCCTCATAGGTCCGCTCTTCCATATTCGCAGCAATCCGCTTGCGATCGGTCAGCGCGGCATAGGCAGCGCAGCTCTCCGGCATGCAGCGATCGCGCGATTGCAGCACATAGGCGATCAGGCCGTAGCGATCGCGCTCGATCGCGCGGCGCAGCCCCGCCAGTTCAGGCGTCATGGATTTATTCGCTGCGGCGACATCGCCATACGACGTCAAACGATTGATCTGCGCAGCCGAGGCCGATACGGCAGCCGCCACCGAATCCGCCGAGCCAAACAGCACCTTCTCGCAGCCCGCGAGCACCATATCGCCGGCGAGATCGTCGAGGCAGGACAGCGCCGGCAGCGAGGCATTCACCTGAGGCATTGCAACGACGGCGTGCGATGCGTCCTGCCCTGCGGTTTCGGATTTGCGCAGCGTCGCCGCAGCAGCAACGCCGATCGCCAGCAGCGTGATCACGGTCAGCGCACCATTGGCGACGGACTTCTCGGCGCGCAGCAGCGTTGCCAGCACGATCAGGGCGAAGAAGATGGAGGCAGCCAGCGCGAGCCACATCGGGAGCGTCGGCGCGCGCCAGATTTGATCGAGCGAATTCGCCCATACCCCGTTCATCGAGTCGTCCCCGCATATGTGGAAGCCATACTTCCGAAGAAAATGCTTCCAAAGAAAGTCGGGCTGCCATGAACCCGCAATATGCGGTTGTTATGGCACGGCCCCGGTCATGACGAAATCGTGGCGGCGCGGGCCTGGATTCTGATGAAATCAGAACCTTGGCCCGATCTTTTATTTTGACGCGTTTTCTGGACGCGAACCGCTGTCCACTTCGCTCGAAAACGCTTTAGTCATCCTCGAAGCGCGGAATGACGATGGTTTCGGCAAGGCCCTCGTCGGTCCATTGCCGGAACGCCGGCAGCGCCTGCATCGTATCCATATACGCACGGGCTTCCGGCGTGACATCGATGTCGTAGGTCAGGAACCGGTGCACCACCGGCGCATACATGGCATCCGCACCGCTGAAGGCGCCGAACAGATACGGTCCATACTTGCCGTAACGCGCGCGGCAATCGGCCCAGATCTGCTGGATGCGCCGGATATTGGCCTTGGCATCGTCGGACAGCGCCTTCGCCCGGACCGGCCGGTGCAGGTTCATGCCGCATTCGTTGCGCAGCGGCATGAAGCCGGAATGCATCTCGGCGGACACCGAACGCGCATGGGCGCGCGCGGCCCGGTCTTCCGGCCAGAGCTTTGCATCCGGAAAACGCTCGGCGGCATATTCGATGATCGCCAGCGAATCCCACACCGTGATCTCGCCATCGACGAGCGCCGGCACCTTACCGGACGGGGTCACATCGAGAATGCGCTGCTTGTCGGCGGCATCCGTGTAGAGCGGGACAAACACCTCCGCGAAGGGGATGCCGCAGGCCTTCAGCGCAACCCATGGCCGCATCGACCAGGACGAATAATTCTTGTTTCCGATCACCAGCGACAGCGACATCAACCACTCCTTGCGACACCGGTAAATTGCCACGCATACGCCTCTGCAAGCAAGCCGCGTACACAGGCTTGTTGCTGCATCACGGCATGCGTGTCAGAAGTGCCAACTGATACAATAGGTGCTTCATGATCAACTATTCCTGGGTCGACGTCTTCGCGCTGGGCTTCTTCATCCTGGAGTGGACGACCTATGCGATCACGCTGGAGCACACCAAATACGGCCGCGACAGTTTGTCCGCACGCATGCACGCCTATCGTGAGGTCTGGATGCGCCGTCTGCTTGAACGCGAGGCGCGCATCGTCGATACCCATATCATGACATCGCTGCAGAACGGCACCGCGTGGTTCGCCTCGACCACGCTGATCGCCATCGGCGGCTCGCTGGCGCTGCTGCGCGCCACCAACGAAGTGATGCCGATGATGCAGAACCTGCCGCTCGGCTTCAACACGACGCCCGGCATGTGGGAGATCAAGTGCTTCGGGCTGATTTTGATTTTCGTCTATGCGTTCTTCAAATTCGCCTGGTCGTACCGGCTGTTCAACTACGTCGCGATCCTGATCGGTGCGATGCCGCTGGCCTCGAAGCGCGACACACCGGAGGCCGAAGCGCATGTGGTGCGCACCACGCGGATGTTTGGCGCGGCGGCCCGGCACTTCAACCGCGGGCAGCGCGCCTTCTTCTTCGCGCTCGGCTATCTCGGCTGGTTCGTCAGCCCCTGGGTGTTTCTGGTCTCGACGGCTGCCGTGGTGATCGTGACCTGGCGCCGGCAGTTCGCCTCCAATGCCTGGCAGGCCATGGCGCCTGACGCCGAAATAAGGGTTACCCCGCGAAATCCTGCGGCGTAAAATCGAGATCGAGCACTTTCCACTCGTCGTATTTGTCGGCCGGCAGCATCGCATAGGGCTGGCAGGCTTCCAGCGCCTGCTTGGCCGCCTGCATCAAGAGCGCGGCCTTGGCCGGCCGCCGGACCTCGATCACCGTGGGCTCGGCAACCAGCCGGCCATCCGGCGAGAACACGGCGCGCAGCTTGACCTTGGCGTCATCGCCGCGCGCGACGGTGGTGGGCAATTTCGAACAGGTTTTGAGATGCCGCCGGAAAGCGGCGATGTCGAGCTTGGACAGGTCCGCCTGCTCCGATGCGCCGCCGCCGAAGCCTTCAGGCAAGCCCAGCATGACGCCGTATTTCACGGTGATATCGGCCTCGGGCTGCGGCGGCGCCTGCTGCGGGCCCGGTTGCGGCGCCGGCGGCTGAGCCTGCAGCGCAGCCTGCTGCTGCAACGGCGGCTGCGTAGCGGGAGGCGCTGACGGAGGCGGCGTTGCGGGTATGGCCTGCGGCTGTTGCTGGGCTTGCTGCTGAGGTTGCTGGGCGGCCTGTTGCTGCGGTGACGGTGCGGGTTGCTGCGGCGATGTCTTCTGCGGCTGCGGCGGGGTGTTTTGCGCCGATGACTGCGGTTTGGCGGCGACGGCCTGCGTCTTCTGCTCTTCCAGGGTTGGCTTGTTGGTCAAATCGGGCAGCCGAAATTCCGGCTCAGGCTTCTTCTCTGGCTTTTTCTCGGGCTCCGGCGGCGTCTCCTCGGCCTTCTTCTCCGCCTCTGCGAGCTGCTGCGGCGTTACCAGATCGACGGCAACGCTCTCCTCGTGCTGCTCCATCGGACGCGCATCGGCGAAATAGACCCCCGCCGCCAAAGCGAGGTGGCCGACCACCGAGACGGCGATCGCTGCGCGGATGAGGTGCCTTGGTTCCATGGGGCTAATGAGACTTCTGTACGCCGACTGGCCCGATCATAGCGTCGTGCCCTGCCCCGCGCCATGACCGCCATGCCACAGCTTGCGTCGTGCTGCCTGATCGGTCATGGCAGAGCATGTCCAAATCCAGTTCGAAGACCCCGAAGCCGTCAGCCGCCAAGCTGGCCCCAAAACCGAAGCCCTTGCCGCTCGACGAGGCGATCCTCGACGCGCTCACCCGCAACGGCGCGGGCACGCTGAGCCCTCCTGAGATTGCGCATGTGATCGAGCCCGAGGGCGACTGGCACGCGCTGCTGATGCCGATCCGCCGCGCCGCCGTGACGCTAGCGCTCGCCGATCGCCTCGTGATCTATCGCAAGGGCAAGCCGGTCGAGGATCCCAACGACTTCCGCGGCGTGTATCGGCTGGGGCTGCCAAAGGCGGAGTGACGCATCACCGCTTCTTTGGCCCCGGCAGCAATTCGCTGCTCCGGCCCGCGAGCCAATAGGTGATCAGCCCCACCCATTCGTGAACCGCGATATCGCTCCGGCCAAGGCCGGCGCTGGCGGAATCGAAGGTCTCGGTGGCGTCGATCCAGCCGCGCGTGCGCCAGTCCACCGGATAGGCTTCGACATCGAAGCCGACCCTGCGGAACGCGCCGATCGCGCGCGGCATATGCCAGGCGGACGTCACCAGCAGCCAGCGCTCGCCGGGCTTCGGCGACACCAGACCTGCGGTGAAGGCGGCATTTTCGTCGGTGGTGCGGGAAGCGGTTTCGAGCGTGACGCGTTCGGGGGCCACGCCGAAACGCTGCAGCAGCTCGCCGGCAACGGGCGCTTCGGACAGCGACTTTTCAATCAGGCTGCCGGCGCCGCCGGTGAAGACGATACGCGCCTGCGGATAGCGGCGCGCCAGCTCCAGCATCGCCGTTATCCGCTCGCCGGCCGAATTGATCTCCAGCGAGCCGCGGGCCGCAGACGAATCCGAATCGATGGCGCCGCCGAGCACGATGATGCCATCGGGTGCACGGCCATCGTCCTGCCATTTCGGAAAACGCTCGGTCAGCGACAGCATCAGCACATTGCCGAGAGGCGAATAGCCGAACAGCAGCAGCAACAGGATGCCAAAGGTCACCAGCAATGTTCCGACACGCTGGCGCTGCAACAGCACCAGCACAATGCCGACCACGCAGATGATGGCGATCGCATTGGACGGCTCCGTGAAGAAGCCGAGCATCTTGGAGAACGTGAAAAACATGAGGCCCTTGGCTTGCCGGACGGTGTCACTGCATGAGCCATCCCGTCCACAAGATCAATGCGGCAAATGCCGGTCGGCCTGATGGATCAATCCCATTTCGGCGCGAAGCCGTAGTCGGTCAGCCGCCCCTTCGGATGCGCCAGATGCGAAATCCGGGACATCTCGTTTTCGGACAGCATGAAATCGAACACATCGATATTCTCCGACAGACGCTCGACCTTGGAGGTGCGCGGGATCGCCACCGCGCCCTGCTGGACCAGCCAGCGCAGGCAAACCTGTGCTGCACTCTTGCCATGTGCCTTGCCGATCTCGGCAAGCGTTTCATCGCCGCGAACATTGCCCTGGGCGATGGGGCTGTAGGCGACCATGGCCAGACCATTCTGCCGGCAGGCGCCCTGCACCTTCACCTGGTCGAGATAGGGATGGTATTCGACCTGATCGCAGACCAGCGGCTCGGGGCACACAGCGACCGCCTGTTCGATCAGCGCCACGGTGAAATTCGACAGGCCGATATGTCTGGTCAGGCCCATCTGCTTGGCATGCGCCAGTGCGCCGAGCGTTTCCTCCAGCGGCACCTGCGGGTTCGGCCAGTGCAGCAACAGCAGATCGACCTCGGTCATCCGCAGCCGCGTCAGGCTCTCCTTCACCGAGCGTTCGAGATTGTGAGGCGCGAAATGCGTGGTCCAGACCTTGGTGGTGACGAACATCTCGTCACGGCGAATGTGCGCCGCGTGGATGCCCTCGCCGACATCGCGCTCGTTTTCATAGATCTGTGCGGTGTCGATGTGGCGATAGCCAAGCCGGATCGCCTGCTCGACGACACGTGCACAAATGCGGCCACGCAATTCCCATGTCCCGAGGCCAATGGCCGGGATGCGGGCGCCGTTTGCTTCCACGAACTGCATCATCTTCTCCTCTGACGGAGGAACGATACGAACGCCGACAAGCTTTCCAGGACATCGCCGGCGCGTCAGCGCAGGCGATGATCCACAGTGATCGTTCAGGCGTCCGCGGCAACCGGCGCGAGCGCCGCAAACACCGTGTCCGGTGCATGTGCGATCACCGCCAGCAAGGCACGGGCCGGACCGCGCGGCATGCGCTTGCCCTGCTCCCAATTGCGGATCGTCTCGACGGGAACGCCAAGACGCGCGGCAAATTCCATCTGGGTCAGCTGCGCACGGCGGCGCAGATCGCGCACTTCGGCTTCGCCGGGTCGCACCGCGACCGGCTCCGGCACGACAGGCAACTCGGGAACCAGCGGCACCTCGTGCCCGTCCCGCAATTCGACGATCCGTCCGTCAGCCTTCAACCGCAAGCGCATGTTCGACCTCATTGCGCGTGATGGTCGTCGATTACCGTTAAGGAGCCGTGAAGACAAGTGAGCCGGCGATCCCGGTGTTGGCGATCGTCGGCCCCAAGAGATGCGGGATGGCCGGGCACCCTTGTTGCTGAAACCGCGTGAAACATGCTTCGGCGAGCGAGGCCGCTTTGAACCATGAGCCGCCATCCGGGCATCGATAGGCATTCGGCTCGGGTATGTGATGCAGGTCGTGCGGGAGCGGGCATGGCTCGCTCCCATCCGTCGCAAAGCGCGGACGCTGCTCGCAGCCACTTCAATTCGTTGTGGTCTTGCCGCCGCGCATGGACACAAGCTTGTTTTCACGAAATCGGAGAATGAGCCAAGCGGTCTCATCGAAACCGTCTGCGAGCTTTCCCTCGTGCGAATACACGATCTGAGCAGCTTCCGACTTCGACGGCGGTCCCAACGCCGTGATTACCTCCTGACGCGACATACCTAAATGCAGCTTGCCGTCGAAGATGACGGGCGAGAATTTTTCCGGGATAATGCCGCAATCGGTCGAAGCCCCGGCGTCTTTCTCGGTGAGCTCTTCAACGATTTCCGTGACGAGATGATCCGGGCCGCCTATCTCCCCGCCGGACACGACCCACAATCGATGCTGCGCGCGCCGATAACACAGCCAATAGATACTATCTCCAGCGTCGCCTCGGTGTTGGATGGTCCCTTCGCCCAGGGCTTCGCGAACCGCGTCGAGCCGCGTCTCCTCGAAGCGGCCCGCAAATGAGCCTAGCGAAAAGCGGGTCGCCAACCTCGTTACGACTGTCGGCGGCACGCGCTCGAATGCACGTTGGTTGATTGGGGGCGGCGGTGTCTGCGCGGAGCAGTCATCCGAGGGGATCGCAAATAAAAGCAGGAGCAAGAAGAGCGACTTTCGACCATCAACTCCGTATTGGCTTACATTAGAAATTGAGCGCATCTGCAATAGCTTCTCTCGTTTAACAAGGATGGTCGAACCATATAAAATCGTGACGAAAGAGGTACTTCAGGTTTTGTTCGAAGGGCTGTCACGTCGTTTGCAAAAACAGCGGAAAGCTCTCGCGCTCTGTCCCCACATCGACGATACGCCGATGCGAGAGACAATTGAGAGTGGGACTAAGAGGTCTCAGTGCTCGTTGACCGCAGCGCCGAGCTTGATCAGGCTCAGCGCGCGGTTCGCGGTCTCGCGCAGGCGGCAGTAGTTCGCGTCGCCCCGGTACATGCCGGGCTCGACTTTGTCGAAGACCGCGCAGAAGCGATCACGCGACGCGGCGAAGGTTTTCTGCGAGTCCTTGACCGCGTTGATCACATCGGCGAACCCGCCGGCCTCAACCTTCTTTAGCGCCTCATTGGTTTTCTGCGTCCAAATGGCGAGTTCGCGCGACGCGCAGGCTTTCCATTTGGCGACGTCGTCATTCACGCCCTCCGCCTTTTTGATGCAGGGGTCGGCGACGAGCCCGACGCACGCGCCGCCCAAACCGCCGGTTTCCCCTGCGGTCTTCAGGCAAGCATCGATCACTGCAACGTCGGCGGGCGCGGTGCCTTGGGCGAAAGCTATCGACGAGAGCGAGAGGCTTGCGGCGAGCAGCGCGACGGAAAGTTTGAGCTTCATTTGATATCTCCGTTCGGCGCATCAAAATATGGGACACATGCAACTTTGGTCATCGAAGGCCCAGCATTGGTTCATTTGAGTGTGGAATGGGAGCGCCGATGTGAAGGCTCTGAAGATCGCAATTCAAGTTGTATGGACAATATCTGCACTTGGAGCGGCCACCATCTTCAGTGCTCTTTATGGCTGGCAGCAGCACGGATTTGTTGGCGCTCTCGCTGAAATCGCGTGAAACATGTCTCGGCGAGCGAGGCCACTTTGCGCGATGAGCAGAAGTCGTGATCTCTCGCTTTGGATACGCTTGGAAGAGTATCCGTACGTATCTGGCGCATCATCACAAAGCTCGACCGCATTTCGAAAGGGGCTTGGCTCGAAGCAGTTCTGACCTGGGCACATCGGCGGCGTTCTATATCGTTTGCCGGAGCGGCACTTGCCGCCCGGCTCAACGAGCGCAGCGATTTACCGTTGCCCGCAATCGTTGTGTTGTAATTTAGATACATCCATAGATTTTATTAAACGAGCCAGTGGATCCGCTTGCAAAAGCAAAGTGGCTCGTGGCCTGATTGCATCGATTGCAAAGGGAAATTTTTGAGGAGACGAACGTTGCCTCCGCATCCGCCGCCCTGTTTACCCGATGAACGACTGTGGGGAAGCCTGTGCTATCCCAAGATCGACGCGATCCGCATTATGAGGTCCGGCGACAATTTTGATTTCGTGCTCGGCGACGTACCTAGCGAACTTTTACCCGAACTCGCGAAGTCTGCCGGCGGCCAGGGCCATCTTGTCGTCAAGAAAGCCGATCCTGGCTTTGAAGTAACCATCAAGGCGCTGCCGCGTGGCGAAGCCAACGAATTATTGAAGCAGCTCAAGCCCGATTCCGGCGTCGAGCTGCCCGAATAAGGCACCGAACAAATGTCCAGTCTGTCCTTCAGGGCGGCCGCGATGGCGCTTGTCTTGACGCTCCCGCTTGGCGCTTGCGGCTTCACATCACCGAGGCTTACCGAGGCGTGGGAAGCGCACGACATCGGCACTAACATGGTGTTCAACATCAAGCGAAACATTTTCTGCGAGACCATCAGAGCTATTCGCGAAGTCAATAAGACTCCCACAAGCTTCGGAGCGGCGATACCTCCGGACTATGGCGTGCAACTGCAGATGACGCTCACCATCGCGGAAAGCTCGGCTGTCACCCCTAATCTCACTTACAACCGCACGCTAACGGACGGCATGGAATCCGGCGTTTCGATCGGCCGCAACTGGGGCATCGGTCTTTCGGGCGAACTATCATCGACGGCGACGCGCACGGACACGACCTATTCTTATTGGGGCGTCGCCAATATCGCTGGCCCCGGCAAGAACAAGAAAATGTGCGACGTGGAAGATTGGCCGATTGAACAGAATGTCAGCTCCCTGTTTGTGAAGTCCGACCTGGGAATCGAGCGATTTTTGCGCGATCATGTGAAGGCGGCGGATCTGCTATATTCGTCGAAGCCGCGCGGCGATAAGAAGCCAGAAAAAGTGGACGTATACAGCTATGATCTGAAATTCGTCGTGGTCTCAAGCGGCGGCGTCAGTCCACAATTCAAGCTCATTCCGCTTTCGGGCGGCGGAACGCCGATACTAAATGTCAACCGAACGCGGACGCACGAGCTGCTTCTGACCTTCGGACCGACGGGCCCCAACGGATTTACGCCGTCGGACATCTCTTTCAGTCAACATTTGACGAACCAGCTCAATTCGTCGCTTGGCCGAAGGAGACTCGTTCCTTAGTAGATAAAGGCGTGACTACTAGTTGCGAATACCGCTCAAGTCCGCTTTGCGCGCATAAGCGGCCATTCAGTATTGCCCAAGACCGAGCGCAGTTAGTTGTCCGACGGCGTTTAGCTAAGATGTGGCTTGGCCGCCCCAACCGACTCGCGGTCGGTCGGAGATGAGAGCGAAGACAGGCGTGACGCGATCGATCGCCTGCCCTGACCGGCCTAGACCATGCCCGCCTTCCGAAGCGCACTGATCCGTTCGCCGTCGTAGCCGATGGTGGACAGGATGTCGTCCGTGTCGGCGCCGAGCAACGGCGGCGCGCGATATTCGGTGATCGGCGTGCCCGAAAACATCAGCGGATTTCGTACGAGCGAAAGCGCCGGCTCGAAGGGATGGTTTGAGCTCACGCGCATACCGCGGGACTTCACATGAGGGTCCGCGAAAACCTGATCGAAGTCGTTGATCGGGCCGGACGGTACGCCGACCGCCTCCAGACGCTCCAGCCAGTAGGCGACGGGCTGCTTCAGGAAAAGACCGGCGAAGATGGCCATGATCTCCTTCCCATGAACGACACGGTCGTTGTTCTTCAGGAAGCGCGGATCCTTGGCCAGGTCCGGCTCTCCGAGCACTTCGCATGTCCGCTGGAACTGGCCGTCATTGCCATTCACGAGCATCAACTCGCCATCGGTGCAACGGAAGACACCGGCAGGCATGCCGCCATTGCCCCAGGTTCCGCGCCGCGGCGGGACTTTTCCGCTGATGAGATAGGGTTGGAGCCAATGTGAAAGGGAGGCGATCACCGTATCGAACAGACAAGCATCGATTTGCTGTCCCTCGCCGCCGCCGGCATCGCGATGATAGAGCGCCGACATCACGCCGATGGTGGCATTCAAGCCGGTCATATAGTCCACGATCGAGGGACCGACCTTCATGGGGCCCTCGCCCGGCTCGCCATCGAGATGGCCCGTCACGCTCATGAGACCACCCATCGCCTGCAGGATCGCATCATAGCCGGCGCGTGTGGCGTAGGGACCGGTTTGTCCGAAGCCCGTCACCGAGCAGTAAACGATGCGCGGGTTGATGGCTTTGATCGCGTCGTAGTCGAGGCCATAACGCTTGAGGTCACCGACCTTGTAGTTCTCCAGCAACACGTCGGCCGTCTTGACGAGCTCGCGAATGATCTCCTGGCCTTCAGGCTTGGCCACATTGACCGTGACCGATTTCTTGTTGCGATTGGCGCAAAGATAGAAGGAGTTGTCTCGCCTGCTGCCGTCCGGGTCGTTCAGATAGGGAGGGCCGAATGCGCGGGAATCGTCGCCGGTTCCAGGGCGTTCGATCTTGATGACTTCGGCGCCGAAATCGCCAAGCATCTGACCCGCGATCGGGCCGGCAAGCACCCGCGTCATATCGATAACCTTGATGCCCGAGAGCGGCAGAGCCGGCATGTATTCCTCCTGTTATGTTCATTCGTCACGTCGGCCACGGAGAACGTGTCAAGCGAGCGCTTACAGGAAAATCACCCCGAGTGCACCGCTTTGTGAGCATGAGGGGTATCCCATTCAAGAGGGCACAGCTCGTGAAGCAGATAGAGGCTTATCTGGACATCGGGCTTGCACAGCCCGATGGCACGGCAGTCGCAAAGGGCAATTGAGCATAAGATGGATCAAGACGGCTGAAACGTCGCGAATGATCCCTACTTCAGCCCGAACCACAGCGTCGCGATCCCCAGGAACGCGAAGAAGCCGACCACGTCGGTCACGGTGGTCACGAATGTACCGGAAGCCACGGCCGGATCGGCCTTGACGCGTTCGAGCACCATCGGGATCAGGATGCCGCCGAGTGCGCCGGCGATCAGATTGCAGATCATTGCAAGGCCGATGACGATGCCGAGACCGGGCGTCTTGAACCAGGCATAGGCTGCGATGCCGGTGATCACGGCAAAGGCCAGTCCGTTGATCAGGCCGACAAGGCCTTCGCGGATCACGATGCGCATGGCGTTGTTGGGGTTGAGCTGCCGCGTCGCCAATGCGCGCACCGCAACCGTCATGGTCTGGGTTGCGGCATTGCCGCCCTGGCTGGCGACAATGGGTGCCAGCACCGCCAGCGCCACCATCTGCTGCAACTGGTCCTCGAACAGGCCCAGCACCGACGACGCGATGAAGGCGGTGGCGAGATTGATCAGCAGCCAGGTAAAGCGGCCCTTGGCGATGGTCCAGAAATTGTCCGACAGTTCTTCGTCCGACGTGACGCCGCCGAGCGCCTTGAGGTCCTCGTCGGCCTCCTCCTCGATGACGTCGACGACGTCGTCGATGGTGATGACGCCGACCAGCCGGTCATCGGTATCGACCACAGGCGCCGCGACAAGATTGTACTTGCCGAACATCCGCGCCACTTCCTCCTGATCGTCCAACACCGAGACGCGGCGGCGGTCCTCATCGATCAGATCAGCCAGCAGCACCGGACGGCGCGCGCGCAGCAGTGCGTCCAGCGACACTGCGCCCTGCCAGCGCTGATCGGCGCCGACGGAATAGATCTCGTAGAACCGATCCGGCAGGTCCGGCGTTTCGCGCATATAGTCGATGACCTGACCGACATTCCAGTCCGGCGGGACCGCAATGAATTCGGTCTGCATCCGCCGGCCGGCGGAGTTTTCCGGGTAAGTGAGGCTCCGCTCCAGCGCCACGCGCTCGGACAGCGGCAGCTTCTCGAGAATCTCGTCCTGGACCTCCTCGTCGACGCCTTCGAGCAGTTCGACGGCATCGTCGGAATCGAGTTCGCGTACACCCTCGGCGACAGTTTCCGGCTCCAGTTCCTCGAGCAGTTCCTCGCGGACGGTGTCGTCGACCTCGTTGAGCGCCGAGAAGTCGAAATCGGCGCCGGTCAGCTCGATCAGTGGCGCACGCTCGTCGGCATCGAGGGCTTCGATCAGGTCACCGAGATCGGCCTCGTGGAGCTCGCCGACGATCTCCTTGAGAAATGCGGTATCGGCAACCTGAACCGCGTGCGAGATCGCCTCGACAAATTCGGGGCGAATGTCGCCGTCATCGTTGCGCATCGGCATCCTGTCGAGCGCCGACAATTCCTCGGGAGCGACCGATTGGGCGAGATCGACGTCATCGGCCATGCCGCACCTCGCCTGCTTGTTTGGGGGGTGACGGAGCTAGCGCTATCCTGTCGGAAATGCGCTAATCCATCTGTGAACGGAAGCTCGCATCAGGCATTACCCAATGCGCAATGCCTGATGCAATCGGAAAAATGCGGTGCGCGAAATCAGCGGCCGGGAAAGTGTCGTGATCGTGTTGAAGGCCGCCATTCTTGCCTTGATTGCATCGACCGTTGTCGCCCATGCCGAAGACTGCCCGCGCAAGGACACGCTCGGTACCGCACGCATTCTCACCGTGGATCCCAAGACCACTCCGCGGGTCGGAACGCAGAGTTTTCCGGACACGCTGCCGCTGGAAGATCGCGAGGTCGTGCTGACCTTCGACGATGGCCCGAACGCGCCGACCACGACGAAAATTCTCACGGCGCTGTCGCGCGAATGTGTTCGCGCGACCTTTTTCCTGATCGGCAACAGCGCGAAGGCCAATGCGGCGCTGGTGAAGCGCATGGCCGCCGAGGGCCACACTATCGGCCATCACACCCTCGCCCATGCCGACCTCAAGAAGATCAGCAATGCGGCGGCCGTCGAACAGATCGACCGCGGCATCAGCGCCGACGAAATGGCGCTGAATGGCAAGGCCACCACCGTGCCGACCACGCCGTTCTTTCGCTTCCCCTATTTCGAGTCGACACCGGCCCTGCTGGGCATGCTGCAATCCCGCCGGATCGCGGTGTTCGGCGCGGATTTCTGGGCCAGCGACTGGAATCCCATGACCCCGCAGCAGCAACTGGAGCTGATTACCGGCCGGCTCAAGGCCGCCGGGCGGGGAATCATCCTGTTTCACGACACCAAGGCGCAGACGGCCGCGATGCTGCCCGATTTCCTGCGCTATCTCCGGGAGAACCGCTACCGGGTCGTGCATATCGTGCCGCCGGTCGCAGGGTCCTCCGCCCGCTCCAGTTCCCAGTAGAACGCGCGATCATCAGGATGCGGAAAATACCGTCGGCGGGCCGACATGATTAACATTGCGTTCACAGCCGCCCCGGTAACTTCACAGCCGACATCAAAGCGAGTGACGGATCGACCAATGAACAAGGCGACGACTGACCGGGCACGACGCCTTCTACGCCTGAGCCTGCTCACCGGCCTGACCCTGTTCACCGCCGCCGCAGCCTCCACCACCAGCGCTCTGTCGGCCGAGGCGTGCCCGGGCAATCCCGGCGCGCTCGGCACCTCGCGCACCATCGTGGTCGATCCCCGCGAGCACCCCAAGATCGGCACCATGCAATATGCCGAGACGCTGCCGCTCCAGGACAAGGAGGTCGTGCTGACCTTCGACGACGGTCCGATCCCGAAACACTCGAACGCGATCCTCGATATCCTGGCCTCCGAATGCGTGAAGGCGACGTTCTTCATCATCGGCCGGATGGCGAAGGAACATCCCGAAGGCGTGCGCAAGCTGATCGCGCTCGGCCACACCGTCGGCACCCACAGCCAGAACCATCCGCTCAGCATGAACCGCATGCCGATCGAGAAGGCGCAGCAGGAAATCGAGGACGGCATCGCCAACACCACCGCGGCGCTCGGCGATCCCGCGCTGCTGTCGCCATTCTTCCGGATTCCCGGCCTGCTGCGCGCCAGCGTCGTCGAGGACTATCTTGCCTCGCGCGGCATCCAGACCTGGAGCGCCGATTTCCCCGCCGACGACTGGCGCCATGTGTCGTCGCAGAAAGTCCATGACCTCGCGATCTCGCGCATCGCCGCCAAGGGCAAGGGCATCCTGTTGCTGCACGATATCCAGCCGCGCACCGTCGCCGCCCTGCCCGGCATCCTGCGCGACCTCAAGGCCGGCGGCTATCGCATCGTCCATGTCGAGGCGGCGACGCCCGACAAGCCCAAGACGCCCACGGAGCCGCAGCAGTGGCAGTTGCATCCGGTGTCGGAGACCGTGGCCGTCACGCGCTGGCACAAGGTGCCGACATTCGCCTTTGCCCATGACGACATGCTGCCCGCGCCGGCGATCTCGGCATCCGACCAGATGCTGTCACTGACCGAGAATTTCGATCGCATGCGTCGGCCGCGCAATGCCGTGCCGCAGCCCGAACAGGCACCATGGCCACGTGAAGCACCGCTGCAGACGATGACCGACACAGCCACATTACCGGTGCCGGCAAAGACCCTGTTCGAGCTCGCCGAACGTCACGGCAAGCCGATCAAGGCACTCGTGCAGCTACCACATCACGCACAACAGACGGCGCCTGCCCGCGGCAGCGATTCAGACGCGATTGCGAAACTGATCTCGATCGATGCCAGCGCTGCCAAACGCACCATCCCCGGCGCCATTCCGCCGGGCCTGCATCCGACGGCAGTTGCCGCCCCGCGCTGAGCGCGCCGGGATCAACTGACGATCTTGGCGATGCACAGCACCACGATGATGCCGAGGAACAGCAGGTCGATATAGGACTTCATCTCGCCGGCCTGGCGCTGCTCGACCACGTCCTTCACGACAGCCTTGCGCGACGACACGGCAGAAGGGCCTTCACCGGCCAATCCACCAAGCCGGCGTGCTTCGAGTTCGAGCTTCTCGATCGCCTTGAAGAAGACGAAGGAGCGCATCGCCGAGATCGCCCGCATGCCGGCATAGGCCAGCACCAGCGCCGCCACGATGGCGCGCTGCTGATAGGCGCCGACGAAGTTCAGGCTGAAATAGACCAGCGCCAGAAAGGCAAAGTTGGAGATGAAACGATAGGCATAGCTCAGATATTTCATGTCCGCTCCGGAAGATCGACGCTACCGGCCATGTCTAGCTGCCGGACGGCGGCGTTGCTACTGGCAAGTCGTTACCTGAGCACTAAAGGATGATGACAACTGCAACGCATCTGGAGATTTACCCGCAACGCGCCAACGGACTTTTGTCAAACAACGGCGCGTGTCAATCAGCGCGGTACGGCCGGCCGAGGAGCGACTGGCACGCTCGGCCCGGCGCGATGATGTCTGCGGCGGCTTCGGTAGCAAGATCACGTCGTCATGTTCGGGCACCGTGCCATAAGCGCGACCGTGCGGCAGCGCTTCCCGCGCTATACAACCTTGACAGAGGAACCTGCTTCGCCGTAACCAGCCGCTTGCAGGGTATCTCCCAGCCGTAAGCGTTAACGTCACTCAACGTGCTCAGCTCCGGACAGCCCCAACGTGGCTGGCCGCCTCGAAAGCACGTCGACATGAACCAGAACGCTCCTCCAAAATTCAAAGCTGCGTCCAGACCTGCGCCTCTCAGCCGTGACGACCGCAAGAGCCTGATCAAGCAGGTGCTGATCGTCTTTTTCGGCTTCCTCTCGGTCGGCCTGCCGCTGCCGCCGATCTCGCTCTACATCCATGACCAGCTCGGTTTTTCGGCCGGCGTGATCGGCTTCGCCATCGGCATCCAGTCGGTAGTGACCGTGCTCACCCGCCACCGCGCCGGCACGCTGAGCGATCATCACGGCGCGCGCTACGCGATCCGGCTCGGCCTGCCGCTCTCAGCGCTGGCCGGCCTGTTCTATCTGCTTGCTGCCACCCTGCCGCTGCCGGCCGAAGGCAAGCTCACGCTGCCGCTGATCGGCCGCGTCGCGCTCGGCTTTGGCGAAAGCCTGTTCATCACCGGCGCCATGAGCTGGTGCATCGGACGGCTCGGCCCGCACCGCACCGGTCTCGTGATGTCCTGGCAAGGCATTGCCATGTATTCGGCTATTGGATTGGGCGCACCGATCGGGCTCGCTGTCTACGCTTCGATCGGCTTTGCCGGCGTCGGCGCGCTTGCGGCCATCTCGCCACTGATCGCGCTGGGGATCGCCTACGCCATCCCTGACGTGCCTGTGTCGGGCAATACCGAACGCACGCCGTTCTACAAGGTGATCGGACTGATCTGGCGTTCCGGCACGGTCCTGTTTCTGGCCACCATTCCCTTCGCGGGGATCACCGGCTTTCTGGCACTGACCTATGTCGAACGCGGCTGGTCCGGCGCCGGCATCGCGCTCGCCGCCTTCTCGACCGGCTTCATCTTCGTGCGCCTGGTCGGCAGCCACCTGCCCGACCGGTTCGGCGGCGCGCGCGTCGCGATGACATCGCTGGCCATCGAGGCACTGGGCCAGGCGCTGATCTGGCTATCCACGAGTCCGATGCTCGCACTGCTCGGCGCGCTGGTCACCGGCATCGGCTTCTCGCTGATCTTCCCGTCGATGGGCGTCGAGGCCACGCGCCGCGTGCCCATCGAACAACGCGGCCGCGCCGTGGCGAATTTCATCGCCTTCTTCGATCTCGCGATCGGTCTGACGGCACCGGCAGTTGGATATGCGGCAGGCGTGTTCGGCTATGGCGCGACATTCGTGATCGGCGCTGTCGCGGCTATCTGTGCGCTGGTGCTGGCGATGTCAGGCTGAGAGCTCGCGACGGCATTTGCGCATCACCCCTCCCTCAAGATCGACAGCCGCACTTGCCCTCTCCTTCTGGTTGATATTGGATGGAGAGGTACACTTTTAAGCGACAATCTTTTGGAGGACGGAAATGCTGGAATTGCCCATTGCAGCTTCGGGACTTTCAATACTTGCATCGCTGCTCAGCATCGGGCGTTCAGTGAAAGACCTGATGGCCACCCAGAACCTCAGCACAGATCAGGCACTGGACAAATTTAAGGGAAACGCATCCGGGACCAACGCAGAGGTGCTGGCGATGAAGGGAAGCGACAGCGCAATCAAATCGATTGTCATCATCCCAGGCCAACTCCTTGATCAACTCGTGTCCGAGATCAATGGCTGCGTGGACCGACAGGTCGAAGCACGCAAGAAAGCCAAGAATCAGGCTGGCAAGGACAAGGCCGACCGTGCCGCGGCAGTATGTGTGTGTAGCGGCTTGGGCAGCATCAAGCTGCACAATAGCGGGAAGCTACCAGAGGGCACGCTTCGCGACTTGTGGAAGGCCTATGGCTGCAACTAGCCTTTTGCGACTAGCTCAAGCAAACCTTCATTGCACAAGCCACTCATCCGGATCACGAGCAGTACGATACTGACTGACCATTTCTTCAAGATGCAAGGAAAGCAGGTCTTTCACCGATAGCCGTTCAACCTCTCGGGTCAATGAGGCGCTCGGCCACATCACGCGGCACATGCCATTTCCCAAAAAAGCCACTTCGACCGCTTTCATCTCATCATGCATTTGGACGAGCCACGTCAGAACCAATATTTGTTCTTGTGACGCTGCCGTCGCCCCTGAAATCAACGGGCGATAGAAATTGTCGGGAAGGCTATCGAGATAGTACTCGGCGTCCCTGATCGCGCTTTCGATATTCGGATCATGAGATTTGCGACTGGCGGCCGGGCGACCAGCGATGAAATAGGCTCGGTCTCGAATCATTTTGTGCGGAAGTTGCATTCGACCTGCCTCAGAGCCACAACCTAGATTAAAGCAAGAATCCGTCCAGTCTTGTCACTTTCTTGCAACAGTACACGTTCAAAGTGTTTGCAGAACAAATCACCACAACGGCGATTTTAAGGATTTCCGATTACGAAACTCCCAATCGCCAACCTATACGATTCCGTCCTAATAAACTATCGCTAGTAGTTACAGCGACGTCACACCACCACCGAATGTTGGCTCCTGCTCCGACGGCGCGAGGTCCTGGCCGTCGCCCGGACGGAGTTGTCAGGGCGCAATACAAATCTCAGCTTATCATCCTACGATGAGAAAAGCCGGCTCGTTTACCCGATATGGCAGCAGTCTTTTGATGTGTGTGAGGTGTGGTGCGCTCGGAGGGACTCGAACCCCCACCCTGTTACGGACTGCCACCTCAAGGCAGCGCGTCTACCAATTCCGCCACGAGCGCTAAAGAAATCCGGCGAGGGCAAATCGCCCGGCCGGATCAACCGGCGCCGATGTAACAAACCAATGATGGGGAGACAAGGCCTCTTGGCCTCTCCGGGCTACCTATCTGTGGTCAGGCGACCGTGGCAGCATCTGCTTGACCTCGACCGCAATCCGGTTGCGATCGACCATCACCACGCCTGACGCAACGGGCAGGTTATTGGCAAGAATTTTGACCTCGTCCTGCTCTGTGGCATCCAGTTCGATGATGGCGCCGCGGCTCAGCCGCATCACCTGATGAACGGGCATCGACGTGGTGCCGAGGACCACCATGATATCGACGGTAATTTTATCGAGGGTTGGCACGTCGGCCTCAAATTCCCAGATGCAGGATCGCACAGATGCAAGATTGCGGTGCCTGCGAGATCAACATGTTATGGTTAGCCAATGGTTAATGATCGCCAAACCCTCGATTTAACAGTGTTTTCTCGCGGCCTCCCCGGCCGGCCGGTGGAATGGCGGGTATCCGATGGTCCGATTCCCTATCCGGACGCCGTGGCCGAGATGGAAGCCCGGGCGGCGGCCATTGCCGACGGCACCGCGCCGGAACTGGTCTGGCTGCTGGAACACCCCCCGCTCTATACGTCCGGCACGTCAGGCAAGTCTGACGACCTGCTGGATGCCCGGTATCCGGTGTTCGAGACCGGCCGCGGCGGCCAGGTGACCTATCACGGCCCCGGCCAGCGGGTGGCCTATGTGCTGCTCGACCTGAAGGCGCGCCGGCCGGACGTTCGGGCCTATGTGGCGGCGCTAGAAGACCTGATCATCCGGACGCTGGACGCCTTCAACGTGAAGGGCGAACGGCGCGAGGACCGGGTCGGCGTCTGGGTCGCCCGGCCCGACAAGGGCGCAGGATATGAGGACAAGATCGCCGCCATCGGCGTGCGGCTGCGGCGCTGGGTCTCGTTCCATGGCATCGCCATCAATGTGGAACCGGACCTCGCGCATTTCGACGCCATCGTGCCCTGCGGCGTGGTCGATCCGCGCTACGGCGTCACCAGCCTAGTCGATCTCGGCCTGCCGGTAGCCATGACGGATGTGGACGTGGCACTGCGGCATGCGTTTGGGGAAGTGTTCGGCGAGAGCGAGCAGTTCGCGGCAGAAGCGGCGGTCTGAGCGACGCAATCCGAATTACAGCGTCGGCAATTGCGAGAACACCTCGCCGTTGACGCGTAGGGCAAGCATGTCGGGCGTGGCATCGCTTGTCACGACGCTATCGACGCGCGCGGCCGTTGGACCACGGTGACACGCCTCGATCATGTCAGTGACAGTATCGGCCGGCCCCGCAAACACCGCTTCCACACTGCCATCGCGGCGGTTGCGCACCCAGCCTTCAAGGCCGAGCAACGAGGCTTGTTGGCCGGCCCAGTAGCGATAGCCAACGCCCTGCACGCGGCCGAGGATCATCACGTGACGGATCACGCCACTCATCTATTTCTTGAGTCCCAGGAAATCGATGCCGCGCTGTTTCACGACGGCACCACGGGTGACGCTGTCCATCAACTCGCTTGAGGCAAGATTCTTCAGCTCCTTCGGCCCCGCACCTTCGCGTACTGCTTTAAGAGTCGCATGGACGGCAGCGGTCGCTGCGGAGATCGGCGCATGGCCCTGAATGGCGAGGCGGACGCGCTGGGCGCTGAGGAAATCCCAATCCATGTCATCGGTGGGACTGCCCAGCACGATGGGCAGCGTGGTCGCGGCTGACGCCGCCTGCAGCTCGGCGCGGCTCTTGAGGCCGGTGAACATCACTGCATCGACGCCGGCGGCTTCATAAGATTTGGCTCGCGCAATCGCGTCATCCACGGAGGTGATCGATGCAGCACCAGTACGCCCCACAATCACCAGCGCCGGATCCTGTCGCGCATTCAGTGCAGCCTTGACCTTGCCGAGCCCCTCTTCCGGAGAGATCAGCTGCGCCTTCGCTTCGCCAAAGGCGGCGGGCAGCAGCGTGTCCTCGATGGTCAGGCCGGCGGCGCCGGCGGCTTCCAGCTCTTCCACCGTACGGCGGACATTGAGCGCATTGCCATAGCCGTGATCGGCATCGACCAGCACCGGCAGCGAGCCGGCGCGCGACATCCGCCGCATCTGCTCGGTGAGTTCGGACAGCGTGATCAGCGCGATGTCGGGATCGCCGAGAATGGCGAGCGACGCCGCCGAGCCGCCGAACATGCCGACCTCGAAGCCGAGGTCTTCGGCGATACGCACCGAGATCGCGTCATAGACCGATCCCGGACGCATGCAGCGATCGCCGGACAGAAGCGCCCGGAGGCCGTAACGGCGTTGCCGGAACGTCGTCACGCGAATTCAAGAATGAGCGCATCCACCGCCAGCGTTGCGCCAGCAGCGGCATGGATTTTCTTGACGGTGCCGTCGCGTTCGGCGCGGAGCACGTTCTGCATCTTCATCGCCTCCACAACGGCGAGGGTCTCGCCGGCCTTGACGTCCTGACCTTCGGTCACGGCAATCGAGACCACGAGGCCCGGCATCGGGCACAGCAGTTTCTTGCCGGTGTCGGCCTTGACGCCCACCGGCATCAGGCGCGCAGCGGTAGCCTCCGCCTCGGTGAAGACATTGACCGCGACTTCATAACCCTGATGCGCGATGCGGATGCCCGACGTCTGAGGGCGCACCTGCATGGCCACGTTGTGTCCGTCGATGGTGCCTTCCCAGACCGGCACGCCCGGCTTCCAGGACGACGAGAGCTTATGCGGCACACCCGTCTTGCCGTCAGCACCGACGAAGGCCACCGTCACGACATCGCCGTCACGGGCCACGTCGAGCGCGATCTCCTCGCGCTCCAGCCACACGGCGCGGCGACCCGCACGGGTCACCGGACGGCCGATCAACTGGCCGGAAATCTGCCGCTTGCGTTCGCCGTAGATCGAGTCGACGGCCGCGGCCACCGCGGCGATACGGCGGGCGACTTCGCCCTCCGGCGCCCTGGCGGCGAAGCCCTTCGGGAATTCCTCGGCGATGAAGCCGGTGGAGAGATTGCCCTCGCGCCAGCGCGGATGGCTCATCAGCGCCGACAGGAACGGAATATTGTGGCGGATACCGTCGATATAGAAGGCGTCGAGCGCATGAGACTGCGCCTCGATGGCGGCGGCGCGCGACGGGGCGTGGGTCACAAGCTTGGCGATCATCGGATCGTAATAGATCGAGATCTCGCCGCCCTCCTGCACGCCGGTGTCGTTGCGCACGGTGATGTTGTCGGACTTGCTCTCGGCCGGCGGACGATACTTCACAAGGCGGCCGATGGACGGCAGAAAGTTGCGGAACGGGTCTTCCGCATAGACGCGGGACTCCACAGCCCAGCCGGTCAGGGTGACGTCCTTCTGCGCAAGCTGCAGCTTCTCGCCGGCAGCGACACGGATCATCTGCTCGACGAGATCGACGCCGGTGACGAGCTCAGTCACTGGATGTTCGACCTGCAGACGGGTATTCATTTCGAGGAAGTAGAAGCTCTTGTCCTGACCGGCGACGAATTCCACGGTGCCGGCAGAGTCGTAATTCACGGCCTTGGCCAGCGCGACGGCCTGCTCGCCCATCTTGCGGCGGGTGGTCTCGTCGAGCAGCGGCGACGGGGCCTCCTCGATGACCTTCTGGTTGCGGCGCTGGATCGAGCATTCGCGCTCGCCGAGATAGATCACGTTGCCGTGCTTGTCGCCGAGCACCTGGATTTCAATGTGGCGGGGATCGACGATGAACTTCTCGATGAAGACACGGTCGTCGCCGAACGACGACTTCGCCTCGGCCTTGGCGAGGTTGAAACCCTCGACCACTTCCGAAGTCGAATGCGCGATGCGCATGCCCTTGCCGCCGCCGCCAGCGGACGCCTTGATCATCACGGGATAGCCGATCTCGTCGGCGATCTTCACGGCATGCTTGTCATCCTCGATAACACCGAGATAGCCCGGCACGGTGGAGACGTTGGCCTTTGCGGCAGCTTTCTTGGACTCGATCTTGTCGCCCATGGCGGCGATGGCGCCGGGATTGGGGCCGATGAACACGATACCGGCGGCCTCCAGCGCGCGTGGGAAAGCCTCGCGCTCGGACAGGAAGCCGTAGCCGGGATGCACCGCTTCGGCGCCGGTCTTCTTGCAGGCCTCGACGATTTTCTCGATCAGGAGATAGCTCTCGGCCGCGGCCGGAGGTCCGATGAACACGGCCTCGTCGGCCATCTCGACATGCAGCGCATCGCGATCGGCTTCGGAATAGACGGCGACGGTCTTGATACCCATCTTGCGGGCGGACTTGATGACCCGGCAGGCGATCTCGCCGCGATTGGCGATCAGAATTTTTTTGAACATGAGCTGTCTTACTTGCAACCTTGAGGCGGGATCGGAAAGATGGGGTCGACGGTACAATGTGGCATGGCGCCGCAGTCGTAACAATTCTGTCGCGGACAAAAACTAGAGAAGACGTCTGGACCGGATCGGCCGAGTTCTTTCGAAGCGAGGTTTTTCATGCGCTGCGCCACCATCCTCTCCCTCAGTCTTACTCTTATATCCGCAACAACGGCTTTCGCCCAAAACAGCCCTCCCCGCAACCTCATTTTGTTCGTACCTGATGGGCTTCGGGCGCTGAAAGTGACGCCGGAAACGGCCCCCGCGATGTCCGCAGTGCGGGATAAGGGCGTCAATTTCCGGAACTCGCATTCGCTGTTTCCGACCTTCACCATGGCCAATGCGTCGGGCATGGCGTCCGGCCATTATCTCGGCGATACCGGCGTATTCTCGAACTCGATCTATACCGGCCACCCCACCCCGGTGCAGAACAACAGCCCGATCCCCTTCATCGAACATGATCAGGTGCTCGGCGATCTCGACGAGCAATTCAACGGCGATTACCTCAATGAGGAAACGCTGCTGAAGGCCGCGCGCAAGGCCGGCTATTCCACCGCAGCGATCGGCAAGGTCGGCCCGACCCTGATGTTCGATCACACCGAACGCACCGGCAAGGAGACGATCACCATCGACGACCAGACCGGCGGCATCGACAAATCAGGCAAGCTGCTCGGCATTCCCCTGTCGGACGAGATGAAGGACGCCTTGGCCAAGGCTGGCCTCGCGGTGGAAACACCGGGTCGCGGTGACAATGGCAAGGCGGGCGACGCCAAGACGCCCGGCACCACGGAAGCCAATATCAAGCAGCAAGCCTATATGGCCGATGTCGCCAGCAAAGTGGTGCTGCCGATGTTCAAGGCACGCAACAAGCCGTTCGTGCTGATCTTCTGGTCGCGCGATCCCGACGGCACGCAGCACAATCAGGGCGACAGCCTCAACAAGGTGACGCCCGGCATCAACGGCCCGTCTTCGCTGGCCTCGATCAAGAATGCCGACGACAATCTTGCGCAGCTGCGCAAGACGCTCGACGATCTCGGCCTCGCCGCCAATACCAACATCATGATCTCGGCGGATCACGGCTTCTCGACGATCTCCAAGGAGAGCAAGACCTCGGCGACCATCAAGGGCACATATGCGGATACGCCGGAAGGTTTCCTGCCGCTGGGCTTCCTGGCCATCGATCTCGCCAAGTCGCTGGAGATGCCGCTGTTCGATCCCAACGACAAATTCGCCGCCGTTGCCGACAATGCGTATCCGAAGGCCGGCAACGCCTATATCGGCAAGGACAAGGACAAGCCCGAGCTGATCATCGCCACCAATGGCGGCTCTGACCTGATCTATCTGCCGACCGGCGACAAGGACCTCGCCGACCGCACCGTAAAGGCGCTGCTGAAACAGGATTACATCAGCGGCATCTTCGTTGAGGACTCGCTTGGCTCCTTCCCCGGCGCGCTGCCACTGTCGTCGATCAATCTGTCCGGCAAAGCCGTCACGCCGCATCCCGCGATCGTCGTCTCATTCCGCTCCTATTCGGAGGGCTGCGAAGAGCCGGCGGCGTGCCAGGTCGAGGTCGCCGACACCGTGCTGCGTCAGGGCCAGGGCATGCATGGTTCGTTCGGGCGCGGCGATACCCACAACTTCATAGCGGCGATCGGCCCGGACTTCAAAGCCGGTTTCGTCGATCCCCTGCCGGTCAGCAATGCCGATACCGGCATGACTGCCGCGCATCTGCTCGGTCTCAAGCGCGAGTCCAAAGGCAGCCTGATCGGCCGCGTGATGAGTGAAGCGACGGTGACTGGCGAGACGCCGACGGCAACCACCGATGTGATGCGTTCGGCGCCCGACGATCAGGGTCTGGTCACGGTGCTGCAACTGCAGAAGGTCGGCGAACAAAAATATTTCGATGTCGCCGGCTTCCCGGGCCGGACTGTCGGACTCGACGCGAAGTAAGCGACAGCCCCAACAAAAAACGGCGGAGCCATGCTCCGCCGTTTTCGTATTTTGACGATCTGCGACCGGCTTACATGCCGATGTCGAACACGTTCGGCAGTTGCAGCGTCGCGGCGCCGACCACGGTCGTGACCAGTGTCATGACGGCGGCATTGCTGACGCGCTTGGCGCGCATCTGCGACGCGATCCATTCGAGCACTTCGATATTCACGCCAACGGCCTTGGTCGGCGCCCAGGTCTCGATGGCAACATCGGGCGACAGCGCCACCGCACGCGGCGGCACCGGCAGGCCCGACGCGGACGCAGCGTGATGCACGACAGCCTTCGCGAACAGGTCGTCGAAACGTCCGTCATCGCTGCGCTCGGCCGCCGCTTCGTTGATCGCAAACAGTGCCTCGGCCTCGTCGCGGCTGACCGGCTGGCTGGCCAGTGCCGACGCACCCAGGATGCGCTCGCACCAGGCGGCGTCATCGGCATCGAGCGCACGGGAGAAATGGATACGGCCACGGGTGGTCGGGCCTTCGCCGGTGATGACGCCGTCGCGCACGACGGCGAGGGCCTGCGCCGCAGCGCGATGATCGTTGATGGAGGACGTTTCGATGGCACCGAATACGTCGGCAGCGGCAGCGGATGACATTTCAAGCTCTTCTGTTTGCAGCATATTTCTCAACATAGCCCAGCAATTCCATGGGCGACTTAACGCTCGGTTAAGAGATGGACAGGAGTTCTTCTTATCCCTAACCGTTGCAGTTCAGTCGCGCCGAGACGCTGCTGGGTTCGATCAGATGTGGCGATGCGGTCAGGCGGGATTGCGCCGCGCGGGAGGCAACATCACGGCATCCGATAACATCATGTTGCGTGGGTATTTTGCCGCAGCCGCCTTGCGTGAAACTGAATGCCAGTGCGCGCCAAATTTGAAGAAAGTTCTTGTCCTTTTTGCCGGACAGTTCCATTTACCAGCGTGCGCCTTTATAATGGCCCACGAAATTCATCTGTAATCAGAATGACATGAGGTCCATCATGACGCTCCAGATCAACGCCGTCGCCCCCGATTTCGAGGCCGAAACCACGGCTGGCCGCATCAAGTTCCATGACTGGATCGGCGATAGCTGGGCTCTTTTGTTCTCGCATCCGAAGGACTTCACCCCGGTCTGCACCACCGAGCTCGGCGCGCTTGCCAAGCTGCAGCCGGAATTCGACAAGCGCGGCGTCAAGTTGATCGGCCTCAGCGTCGACCCCGTGCACAAGCACGCGCTGTGGGTCGACGATATTAACGAAACCCAGGGCGCCCGCCCGACCTTCCCGATGATCGGCGACACCGACCTCAAGGTCTCGAAGCTCTACAACATGCTTCCCGCCGACGTGGCGGGCGATGCCGACAGCCGCACCGCCGCGGACAACGCCACCGTGCGCAACGTCTTCATCATCGGGCCGGACAAGAAGATCAAACTGGTGCTGGTCTATCCGATGACCACCGGCCGCAACTTCCAGGAAATCCTGCGCGTGATCGATTCACTGCAGATGACCGCCAAGCATCGCGTCGCCACGCCGGCAGACTGGAAGCATGGCGAGGACGTCATCATCGCCGGCTCCGTCACCAACGACGAGGCCAAGACGATCTATCCGAATGGCTGGAAAGAACCGAAGCCCTATATCCGCATCGTGCCGCAGCCGAAGTAACGCTGCGACTGATTTGCAAGAACGAAAGAGGCGCCGCGAGAGATCGCGGCGCCTCTTTTCTTTGACTCGTCCAATCGATGCTGCAGGCACTCTCCGTCGTCATGGGTCCCTTCTCCACGTCCTTGCGAGGAGCTCTCGCAACGATGCCGAGGAAGAGCAGACCCAGCGGCAGCATGGCGGCGAACGTCGTCGCGTAGCGAATCGCGTATCGCTTCAAAACCGCTTCGAGTACCAATTCGGTAATAAATATCCTGATACTAGGCGCCCATGAGCGCAGGGTTGCAAAGACTCTCGCGGTTCGCGGCCGGATCAATCACCCGACATCCGCGTTGGATGAGTGATGACCGATCAATCTTCGACCTCAACACCGACGCAGGCACCTATCGTCGTCTGGTTTCGCGACGACCTTCGTCTGTCCGATCACCCTGCCCTTCATGCCGCAGCCAGACGTAATGCGCCGGTGATCTGCCTTTACATCCTCGATGAACAGAGCAAGGCATTGAAGCCACCGCAGGCGCGGCCGATGGGCCGCGCGACGAGATGGTGGCTGGCGCAGTCGCTGCGCGCACTCAGCGCGAGCCTCGACGCCATCGGCGGCACGCTGGTGCTGCGCAAGGGCGCTGCGGCCGATGTCATCGTCGATGTGGCGCGCGCGGTCGATGCCAGCCACGTCTTCTGGAACGAGATCGCGCAGGCGCCGCATCTCGCGGTCGCCGATGGCGTCACCGAAGCGCTCGCCGATCTCGATATCGGCACGCAGAGCTTTCCGGGTGACCTGCTGGCGCATCCTGCGATAATCCGCGCCAAGGAGACCGGCACCAAGGAGAGCCGCGGCCTGCGCGTGTTCACACCGTTCTGGCGGCGCGTTCAGGCGATGGGCGAACCGGCGAAGCCGCTTCCGGCGCCGAAGAAACTCATACCCGCATCGAAAGTGAAGAGCGACAAGCTCGCCGACTGGGCGCTAGAGCCATCGAAGCCCGACTGGGCCGGCGGTCTGCGCGAGACGTCGACGCCAGGCGAAGCCGCCGCGCAGAAGCACTTGAAGCGTTTCCTCAAGGAGATCGCGGGTTATAGCAGCGACCGCGATCGACCTGACCGCGAGATCACGTCGCGCCTGTCGCCGCATCTACGCTTCGGCGAGATCACTCCGCGACAGATCTGGACTGCCGCGCATTTCGCAGCTGCAGAACATCCGAAGCACAGCAGCGACATCGCAAAGTTCATGAGCGAAGTCGGCTGGCGCGAGTTCTGCCGCCATCTGCTGTTCGATGTTCCTGATTTGGCCACGCGCAATCTGCAATCATCCTTCGATGAGTTCCCATGGAAGACCGATCGCAAGGCGCTGCGCGCGTGGCAACGCGGTCTGACCGGCTATCCGATCGTCGATGCGGGCATGCGCGAGCTCTGGCACACCGGTGTGATGCACAATCGCGTACGCATGGTGGTCGCATCTTTCCTCGTCAAACATCTGCTCATCGACTGGCGCGAGGGCGAGAAGTGGTTCTGGGATACGCTTGTCGACGCCGATGCGGGCAGCAATCCCGCCAACTGGCAGTGGGTCGCAGGCTCCGGCGCGGATGCAGCACCCTACTTCCGCGTCTTCAATCCGATCCTGCAGGGTGAGAAGTTCGATCCCGGTGGTGTCTATGTCAGGCGCTGGATACCCGAACTGACAGAACTATCCACAAAACATATTCATCAGCCTTGGACAGCTTCACCGCTCGAACTCAAAAACGCGGGAATCACTTTAGGCAAAGACTATCCGTCGCCGATCGTCGATCACAAAGTCGGTCGCGAGCGCGCATTAAAGGCGTACACAACGATACGAAATAGTTGACTGTCGATAACACACTCTTCAACACGCGCCCGAATCGGACTAACGTGAAAAAGTCGACAATGTTGGGGGATGCTATGAACGACGACACTCCAGTCCTGGAGCAAGTGACGGACGCGCTTAGCAGCGCAGCCGACGCGACTAAGGAAGTCGCCACCTCGGTGGCGAAGAAGGTCAAGAAGGCCGCAAAGAAAGTCGCAAAGAAAGTGACCCCGGCTAAGAAGACGAAGAAGTCCACCAAGAAAACTTCTGCGAAGAAATCTTCAAAGAAGAAAACCCAGAAAGCGAGACCAATGGCTAAGAAAGCAGTGAAGAAGACCGTCAAGAAGGCCGCCAAGAAGACCGTGAAGAAGGCTGCCAAGAAGACCGTGAAGAAGGCCGCCAAGAAGGCCGCTCCGAAGAAGGCCAAGAAGGCCAAGAAGGCTGCCAAGAAGAAGTAAGCTTCTTCGCAGATGTGAAAGCCTCCGGGTCCAAGCCCGGAGGCTTTTTCATGTCCGGGGTCTGGATTGACGCAGGATGGCGTCAGGCCCTGCGCGGTTGACCAGCAATACCGCAGCGCCGCAGGCAATCATGCCGATGATGGCAACGGCATCGAGCTTTTCACCAAACAGAACGAACGCCATCAGCGCCGTCACGGCCGGCACAAGATAGAACAGACTCGCCAC
Organism: Tardiphaga sp. 37S4; assembly: GCF_021044645.1. Classification (NCBI taxonomy): domain Bacteria; kingdom Pseudomonadati; phylum Pseudomonadota; class Alphaproteobacteria; order Hyphomicrobiales; family Nitrobacteraceae; genus Tardiphaga; species Tardiphaga sp. 37S4. The sequence goes on from NZ_CP088008.1 coordinate 2,836,308, forward strand.
CTGGCTCGAGGCCTGGCGCCGCAGCAGCCAGTAGAGCAGCCCGACGGTGCCGATCGACAGAACCACCGCGAGCCACACCACCGACAGCACGAACTCCGCCGACCAGTGGATCACATTGGTCTCAAGGGCCCACGCGCCGATGCCGAGCATGACCATTGCTGCGAGTTGCTGAATGAAGCTGCCCGCGCGCCAGTCGATGCCGCCGCAATAGCGCTTCTGATAGAGCGTGCCGACGGTGATCGTGATCAGCGAAATGGCGGACGCGAACCAGCCCCAGCCCGCCTCGCCCGTCATCGGCCGACCATGCAGGATCAGCAACACGCCGGCGAGACCGAGCGCCACCCCGCCCCATTGCAGCGGCGTGACGCGCTCACCGAGAAACCGACTGGCGAGGATCGAGGTGAGGATCGGCTGCAGACCCGGGATCAGTGCCGACAGACCGACCGGGACCTCGTGCGCGACCGCAAACACGGTACCGGCGAGATAAAGCCCCTGCACCAGCAGCCCGGCGACGATGCTGTGGCCGATGCCCGCGCGATCCGGCCACGCCGGTCGCACCCATGCGACGATCACCGCCATGATCGCGACCACCAGCATCATGCGCACGGTCAGATAGGTCAGAGGTTCAGCGCCGTTCAGCACATATTTGGTGCCGATGAAACCGGTGCTCCACAGCAGCACGAAGACGATGGGTGCGGCGCGTCCGATCAGGATTTCAAGATCGCTTTTCTGAACCTGTTTCATAGGCTGCTCACTGCCCCATCATGTGCTAAGCGGCAATGGCTGTTTGCGCGGACCTGCCGCCTGACATCACGACACCGAGACCATTATCGAAGGAATTTGCCATGGACGTTCGCGCCGCCGTTGCCATCAGTGCCGGAAAGCCGCTGGAGATCACCACCGTTCAGCTCGAAGGCCCGCGCGACGGCGAAGTGCTGATCGAGATCAAGGCCACCGGCATCTGCCACACCGACGAGTTCACGCTGTCCGGCGCCGATCCCGAAGGTCTGTTTCCGGCGATCCTCGGCCATGAAGGTGCCGGCGTCGTCGTCGATGTCGGCCGCGGCGTCACCTCGGTGAAGAAGGGCGACCATGTCATCCCGCTCTACACGCCAGAATGTCGCCAGTGCCCGTCATGTCTGTCGCGCAAGACCAATCTCTGCACGTCCATTCGCGCGACGCAGGGTCAGGGCCTGATGCCCGATGGCACCTCGCGCTTCTCGCTCGAGGGCAAGCCTGTTCACCACTATATGGGTACCTCGACCTTCGCCAATTACACCGTGCTGCCGGAGATCGCGGTGGCGAAAATCCGCGAGGACGCGCCGTTCGACAAGGTCTGCTATATCGGCTGCGGGGTCACCACCGGCATCGGCGCGGTGTTCAACACCGCCAAGGTCGAGCAAGGCGCCAAGGCGATCGTGTTCGGTCTCGGCGGCATCGGTCTCAACGTGCTGCAAGGCCTGCGGCTTGCGGGCGCCGACATGATCATCGGCGTCGACATCAACAATGACCGCAAGGCGTGGGGCGAGCGCTTCGGCATGACCCACTTCGTCAACCCGAAAGAGCTGGGCAAGGATCTGGTCCCGCATCTCATCGACATGACCAAACGCGGTGCAGACCAGATCGGCGGCGCCGATTACACCTTCGACTGCACCGGCAATGTCACTGTCATGCGTCAGGCGCTGGAAGCCTGCCACCGCGGCTGGGGCGAATCCATCGTGATCGGCGTGGCGCCTGCCGGTGCGGAGATTTCGACGCGTCCGTTCCAGCTGGTGACCGGCCGCGTCTGGCGCGGCTCGGCCTTCGGCGGCGCCCGCGGCCGTACCGATGTGCCGAAGATCGTCGACTGGTACATGCAGGGCAAGATCCAGATCGACCCGATGATCACCCACGTGATGCCGCTGGCGGACATCAACAAGGGGTTTGATCTGATGAAGCGCGGGGAGAGTATCCGCGGCGTAGTGACGTTCTGATAGAGCGTCGACTTGCTTAACCCTCCCCCTTGCGGGGAGGGGCGGCCGAAGGCCGGGGTGGGGGTGCCCCACACTCCGTCCTACCGTGGGCACCCCCACCCGTCCGCGCTTCGCGCGGCCACCCTCCCCGCAAGGGGGAGGGTTTAACGGAGCATCCCTACTCGCCCTTGAACACCACGGCGTCCACCACGACGCAGCCGTTCGTATTCAGCATCACCGGATTGAGGTCGATGCTCATCACCCTGGCGGACGTATCCGCCATCAGCTCGCCGATCCGAACCATCGCATCGACCAGCGCATCGACATCCATCGGCGGCTCACCGCGGACGCCTTCGAACAGTGGCGCGATGCGCAGCTTCGCCAGCGCGCGCTTGGCATCGTCCCTGGTGAATGGCGGCAGCAACAGCGTGGTGTCCTTGAACACCTCGACATATTTGCCGCCGTCGCCCACCATCACCACCGGGCCGAACACGGGATCGCGATGCGCGCCGATCACGATCTCGCGGCGACCGCCGGTCATGGCGGCGATGATGACGCCGTCGAAGCGCGCGCCCTGCTTGCGGATGATCTCTTCCATCTCGGCATAGACGTCGCCGACCGCCTCGCGCGAGGCGACGCCAAGCTTGACCAGACCAAGTTCCGATTTGTGGGCGATATCAGCCGAACAGCCCTTCACCACGACTTTGCCGCCGATGGCATCGAATGCCGCCTCGGCTTCGGCCCGGGAATGCGCGAGCCGATACGGCACCACCGGGATGCCACGCGATGCCAGCAGAGCGAGGCTGTCGGCCTCATTCAGCATCATGGTCTTGTCAGCCGAGATCAACGCCGACGACGGACCACGCTTGCGCGCCTTCACGCGCGCCATCAGCTCATGATGCGACACATATTGATTCAGCGCGGTGACCGCCTCGACCTCGGTCGGGAATACCGAGACACCCTGCGCCTGGAACTCCTTGGCGACGCTGGGCTGCGTCGCAGCGACCACCAGCGGCTTGCCGGTCTGCTCAGCGAAAGCGGCACTGTCGCGCGCGAAGGCCGGGACGTCGTAGCCCGGGCCCGCCACGGGCACGCCAATGACAAAAGCATCGGCCGCAGGATCTTCGGCGATCACCGGCAGGATGTCGCCGAACAGCCGGCTGTTCGACAGCAGCGCCGCGGTGAGATCGATCGGGTTGGTCGTGGTGGCGAAGCTTGGCAGGATGCCCTTCAGCTTCTTGTCGGTCTCGGGTGCCAGCTTGGCCATCGGCATGCCGACGGTCGAAGCAGCATCCGCGGTCATGACGCAGACGGCGCCGGAATTGCTGATCGCGACCAGGCGACGGCCCTGCGGCTTCCAGCCCTTGAGATAAAGCTCCGTGGCCTCGACCAGGCCGCGCATATCCGGCGCGCGCCAGATGCCGTGATGTTCGAGGAAGGCGTCGACGACGCGATCCTCATTGGCGAGCGCACCGGTATGCGACTGCGCCGCCGCCTTGCCGGCATCGGTGCGGCCGGATTTCAGCGCGATAATCGGCAGGTTGCGATGGAGCGCGACTTCGGAGAGTTCCTCCAGATACTTCTTCTCCGGAATGCTCTCGAGGTAGAGCAGCATCAGCTTCACTTCCGGATCCTCGGCGACCGCGATGGCGAGTTCGCCCACAGTGATGTCGCTGTCATTGCCGGTGGCATGGCTGTGGCGGACGCCGATGCCGCGCGGATTGAGGAAGCCGACGGGCACGGTGGACAGCGCGCCGCTCTGGCTGAGCATGGCGACATGGCCTTCAACGCGTTCGAATTCCATGAACATGGTGGAGAAGGACGCGATGGCGCCGGTGCCGAAATTGGCAAGGCCCTGGGTATTTGGACCAACGATGCGCATGCCGTGTTTATGCGCGATCGCGACCATGCGGCGCTCTTTCGCCTTGCCGGCGATCGCATCGACTTCGCCAAAGCCCGAGGCCATCACCAGTGCGATCTTGACGCCAGCCTTGGCGCAATCCTCGACGGCGCCGATGGCATTGTCGCCGGCGACGGCGACGATCACCATTTCCGGCGCTTCCGGCAGATCGGCGAGGCTCTTGTAGCACTTCTCGCCCTGGATCTCCGTGCGCGACGGATTGATCGGGTAGATCTTGCCCTTGAAGCCAAACTTCTGGAGATAATGGACCGGGCGGCCGCCGACCTTGTTGGGATTTTCCGAGGCACCGATGATGGCCACGGATTTCGGATCGAGGGCGAAGCGCAGACGGCTCATTGAGGAGTCTTTTCGAAGAACGGTACGAGGCGGCCGGTGAATTGCCGATAGCCGGCTTTTACCTTGTCGCCGATCACGAGATCGTTGGCGCCGTGGGCCATCATGCGAAAGCCTTCGGCGGTGTCGATGAGCAGAATATTATAGGGCACATGCTCGCGCGCTTCCGGCGTCCCAGCGCGCAGTACGAGCGATGTCGCATAGACGGTGCCCTCGCCGCTTGCGATTTTGTCGTCGAGATCGGACGACCCGCAGGCGGCGCAAAAGCTGCGGCGGAAATACTGGATCGATTGGCAGGCACGGCAGGACTGATAGCCGATCGCTTCAGTGCCGGTGGTCCAGTCGGCAGCGGGTTTGAGCTCGCTCATGACACGCGCTCCAGGAACATGCTGACATGGGACGACAGCACACCGCCGTCACCGTGCAGCAGCGCGACGGAAGCATCCCTGACCTGACGGTTCTCGGCCCTGCCTGTCATCTGCAGATGTGTTTCGACGAGATGCGCCATGGCGCCACCGACGCCGCAATGACCGTAGCTCAGAAGACCGCCGTGGGTGTTGAGCGGCATCGCGCCGTGCTGGCCGAAATGGCCGGCACGCACTTGCGCCGCTGCCTCGCCGCGGCCGGCGAGACCGAGATCTTCCAGCAGCATCGCCAGTGTGATGGTGAAGCTGTCATAGACCGCGGCATAGCGCACGTCGGAGATTTCGATGCCCGTCGCCCTCTTCGCGCGCGCGATGGCAATCTCGGCGCCGAGTTCGGACAGCGCCGGCGCGGCGGTGATGTGCTGGTGGGTATGCGCCTGCGCAGCGCCGCGGACGCGGATTTTGGTTGGGCTGGTCGGCTCATAGCTGACGACGAAGGCCGCGCCGCCGTCGGACACCGGACAGCAGTCGAGCAGTTTCAGCGGCGTTGCGATGGTCTTCGATGCCATCACGTCGGCGACGGTGATCGGGTCGTGAAACTGCGCACCGGGATGGGTCAGCGCGTGCTTGCGCATCAGCACGGCGAATTCGGCGAGGTCTTCCTGCGTCACGCCGTATTCGTGCATGTATCTGTTAGCAACGAGGCCGTAATAGGCCGGGATGGTCGGGCCGAGCGGCACTTCATAGGTGGGATGGCCGACTTGGGCCAGCGCCTGGATCGAGGCATCGCGGCTCTGGCCGGTGAGCCGGTTCTCGCCGCCAACCACGAGGACGTGTCTGGCGACGCCGCTCTCGACCAGCTGATGCGCCAGCATCGCCATCGCCATCCCCGTGGCGCCGCCGACCTGGATCGCATGGGCATAGGATGGCGTGATGCCGAAGTGCTCGGCGAACACGGTCGCCAGCATGATATGCGGCATGGTGGTGGAATAGCCGCACAGGAAGCCGTCGATATCGCCGCGTTTGAGGCCAGCATCGGCGAGCGCGAGCTCGGCGGCGCGGCTCATCAGGTCGATGGTCGATGAGCCCTCGTGCTTGCCGTAGGGAAGCAGACCGACGCCGGTGATGTAGCTCATGACAAACACTCCGGCAGCAGTGCTCCCCTCCCCCCAAGCGAAGCGAAGCTTCGCAAGGCGGCGACGGGTCGGGGGCGGGGGTAGCCGCGGATGACGTCGACTGTGGTTACCCCCCTCCCTGACCCTCCCCCACAAGGGGGGAGGGAATCGAGAGGCCGGTGTTGCGACGCGACCACTATCGTCATCGTCAATACGACTTCGGCAAACCGAGCGCCTTTTCGGCGATGAAGCTCAGGATCAGTTCGCGGCTGATCGGTGCGATACGCGGGATCAGCGACTCCCGCAAATAGCGCTCGACGTGATATTCCTTGGCGTAACCAAAGCCGCCATGGGTCATCACTGCCTGCTCGCAGGCGTGATAGCCAGCTTCGCCCGCGAGATACTTCGCCGAATTCGCGGCGGGGCCACAGGGCAGTCCCTGGTCATATTGCCAGCCGGCCGACAGCACCATCAGCCAGGCGGCTTCGAGCTCCATCCAGTTCTTGGCGAGCGGATGCTGGATCGCCTGGTTCTGGCCGATCGGGCGGTTGAACACGTTGCGCACCTTGGCGTAGTCGGCCGCCTTCCTCAGTGCAGCCTTGCCGAGACCGACGGCTTCCGCCGCGATCAGGATGCGCTCGGGGTTCATGCCGTGCAGGATATATTCGAAGCCGTGGCCCTCCTCGCCGATGCGATCCTCCAGCGGAATCTCGAAATCGGCAATGAACAGCTCGTTGGAGTCGACGGCCTTGCGGCCGAGCTTCTCGATCTCGTGCACGGCGATCTTGGAGCGGTCGAGATCCGTGTAGAACAGACTGAGGCCGTGGGTCGGGCTCTTGACGTCTTCCAGCGGCGTGGTGCGCGCCAGCAGCAGGATTTTTTCGGCGACCTGCGCGGTGGAGATCCAGACCTTCTGGCCGTTGACGATGTAGCGATCGCCCTTGCGCACGGCACGGGTCTTGAGCTGCGTGGTGTTGAGACCGGTATTGGGCTCGGTCACCGCGAAGCAGGATTTCTCGGTGCCATCGACAATCGGCGGCAGCATGCGCGCGCACTGTTCGGGCGTACCGAACACCACGACGGGGTTGAGGCCGAACACATTCATATGCACGGCTGACGCACCCGACATGCCGGCACCGGATTCCGAAATCGCCCGCATCATGATCGCGGCCTCGGTGATCCCCAAGCCCGAGCCGCCATATTCCTCGGGGATGCAGATGCCGAGCCAGCCGGCATCGGCCATCGCCTTGTGGAAGTCGATGGGGAAACCGCCCTCCTTGTCCTTCTTCAGCCAGTAGGCATCGTCGAAGCGCGCGCAGATCTTCTCGATAGCGTCGCGGATAGATTCCTGATTGGCGTCGAGGGCGAAATCCATGCGTTACAGCTCCGACGTATCTGGGATAGCGGCCTGCCTGAGCACACCATCCTCGTGCATTTTCTCGATCTGCTCGGCCGTATAGCCGACCTCGGCCAGCACTTCGGCATTCTGTTCGCCGAGATGCGAGGCAAGGCGCGTCGGATTGACCGGGGTCTTCGACCAGGTCGCCGACACCTTCATGCTGCGGATCGCACCTTCGGTCGGATGCTCGACCTGCTGGAAGAAGTCGGTCGCCAGCATATGCGGATCCTGCATCATGCTTTCCAGCGTGTGCATCGGGGTTGACGGCACGTCGGCGTCATCGAGCAGCTTGGCCCATTCCGCCGTCGTCCTGGTCTTGAAGATGCGCGACAGTTCGGCATTCACCGTGTCGATATGCTGGATGCGCTGCGGGAAGGTCGCGAAGCGCGGATCGTCGAACAGCTCCTCGCGGCCGACATGCTTGAGGAAGCTCTTCCACTGCTTGTCGTTATAGACCATCGCGCAGATATAGCCGTCCGAGGTCTGGTACGGCCGGCGGTCCGGCGAGAGGTGACGGCCGTAGCCGCCCTTGTCGAGCGGCGGATCGTAAGTGAGGCCGCCCATGTGGTCGCCCATCATGAAGCTCGCCATGGTCTCGAACATCGGGATATCGACGCGCTGGCCCTCGCCGGTCTTGTCGCGATGCACGACGCTGGCGAGAATGGCGCCCAGTGCAGTGAGACCGACGATACGGTCGACCAACGCATTCGGCACATAGCGCGGCACACCGTCACTGCTGATGCGCGCATTCAACGCGGGCAGCGCGGTGGCGCCCTGGATCAGGTCGTCATAAGCGGGCTTGGCGGCATAGGGGCCGGCCTGGCTGAAGCCGAACACGCCCGCATAAATCAGCCGTGGATTGACCTTGGCCATGACGTCATAGCCGAGATTGAGGCGAGCCATCGCCGCCGGGCGGACATTGTAGACCAGCACGTCGGCGGTCTCGACCAGCTTCAGGAGTGCCGCGCGGCCCTCTTCCTTCTTGAGGTCGATGCAGACGCAGCGCTTGCTGCGATTGGTATTCAGGAAAATCGGGCCCATGCCGGGATTGCGCATCGGCCCGATTGACCGAACCACGTCTCCATCGGGAGACTCCACCTTGATCACATCGGCGCCGTAGTCACCCAGCGTCTGGGTGCAGTAAGGCCCCATCATCACCGAGGTCATGTCGATGATCCTGATCCCGTGGAGTGGTCCCGTCAAAGTCGTTTGCTCCCGAAAGCGTGTGATCAGGCGCCAGTGCGCCCTGTTGCCTTCGTCTTAGCGGGAGGCGTTCGGCGGGCGCAAGGGCGCCAGACGCGGGGCCGTATGCGTGGGATGCCGGTACGCGTCAAAGTGGTAACGACTAGCCGGCCCCCGCTGACGCCGAAGCGCGCATCATCTCCCGCAGCTCGGTCTTGAGCACCTTGCCGTAATTGTTCTTCGGCAGCGCATCCAGATAGACGTAGCGCTTGGGGCGCTTGAAACGGGCGATATTGGCGAGGCAATGCGCGTCGAGCGCAGCGTCGTCAGCCGACGCGCCAGGCTCCAGCACCACAAAGGCGACCACGACCTCGCCCCAGTCCGGCTCGGGCACGCCAATCGCCGACACTTCCCGCACGGCGGGATGCGTCAGCAGCGCCTCCTCGACCTCGCGCGGATAGATATTGGTACCGCCGGAAATGATGACGTCCTTGGAGCGATCGGACAGCGTGAGAAAGCCGTCGTCGTCGAGCCGGCCGACATCGCCGGTGCGGAGCCATCCATCCTTCAATGTCTCGGCATTGGCCTTGTCGTTGTTCCAGTAGCCGAGCATCACAGCCGGCCCCTTGGCCTCGACCTCGCCGGTCTCGCCAACCGGCAAAGGCTTGCCGTCGGCATCGGTGATCCGCACTTCCATCACGCTCTGCGCCGGGCCGACCGAAGCGAGGCGTTCGAGATAGCGCGGGTGGTCGGTATCGGCGTGGAAGGCGCGCGGCAGCGAAGTGATCGTCATCGGCGATTCACCCTGGCCGTAGATCTGCACGAAGCGTTGCCCCATGGTGGCAATGGCATCGCGAATGTCGGCCAGATACATCGGGCCGCCGCCATAGACGATGGTGCGCAGCCCCTCGCCGCTCTCGCCGCGCTTCTTCGCCGCATCAACCAGACGGCGCACCATGGTGGGCGCCGCGAACATCGCGACATCGCCGAGTTGCTTGCCGAGATCGAGCACTTCGTCCGGCTCGAAGCCCTGACTCTCCGGCACGACGTGGCGCGCGGCCATGCGGACGTGGATGAAATTGTAGAGGCCGGCGCCATGCGAGATCGGCGCAGCATAGAGGATAGTGTCCTTCTGGTGGACCTGATCGACATCGGCGAGATAGCACATGGACATGGCCACCAGATTGCCATGGCTGAGCATCACGCCCTTCGGCCGGCCGGTGGTGCCGGAGGTGTAGAACAGCCAGGCGAGGTCGTTGTCGTCGCGAGACAGCGGCACCGCGGACACCGGCTCGCCATACTGCAATTCATGAAACGTCTCGCTGTCGATGGACAGCATCTGCATGCCGGTCGGCAGGTCTTCCTCGACCTGAACGAGCGCGCCACGGCTGTCGTCGTCGACAAAGGCCAGCCTCGCGCCAGCATTGTCGCAGATCCATGCCGCTTCGCGGCCATGCAGCTTGGCATTGATCGGGATCACCACAGCGCCGATCCACCACACCGCATACATGCATTCGAGATATTCGGTGCAGTTTGACGCGAACAGTGCGACGCGGTCGCCAGGCTGAATGCCGTAATCGCGCATCAATCCAGCGCCGATGGCGGCGGCGCGGCGCGCGAATGTGGCGTAGTCAGCCTGGACCGTGGTGCCGGTCAGCAGCGCCGGTGCCTGCGGATGCAAGCGTGCCGACGATGCCAGCCATTGTGCGACATTCATGGTGTCGCCCTCGCTTGCGCGTTACTTCGCGGGCTCGAGGATCGAAACGTAGTTCGCTACTGCGGCGCCGCCCATATTGAAGATGCCGGCGAGCTTTGCATTCTTGATCTGCATGCCCTCGGGCGCCTGACCCAACAATTGCATCGCGCTCAGCACATGCATTGACACACCGGTGGCGCCGATCGGGTGACCCTTGGCCTTGAGGCCTCCGGACGGATTGATCGGCAGCTTGCCGTCCTTCTGGGTCCAGCCTTCCTTGATGGCGCGTGCGCCCTGCCCGCGCGGCGTCAGGCCCATCGCTTCGTATTCGATCAGTTCGGCGACCGTGAAACAGTCATGGGTTTCGACGAAAGAGAGATCGCCGATCTCGACGCCGGCGGTCTTCAGCGCCTTTTGCCAGGCCACGGTGCAGCCCTCGAATTGAAGGATGTCGCGCTTCGACATCGGCAGGAAATCCTGCGCATGGCCGGTAGCCTTGATGTTGACCGCCTTGCCCATGGTCTTGGCGGTCTCGGAATCCGTCAGCACCAATGCCGCGGCGCCGTCGGATACCAGCGAGCAGTCGGTACGCTTCAAGGGACCGGCGACGAACGGGTTCTTGTCGCTCTCAGAGCGACAGAATTCGAAGCCGACATCCTTGCGCATCTGCGCATAGGGATTGTGGACGCCATTGGCGTGGTTTTTGGCGGCGATCATGGCCAGCGCATCGGACTGGTCGCCGTACTTCTGGAAATACTTCTGCGCGATGGCGCCGAACACGCCGGCGAAGCCCGCAGGCGTCTCGCCGTCCTCAGGCAGATAGGACGCGCGGAGCAGATTCTTGCCGATTTCGGGACCCGGCGTGCGGGTCATCTGTTCGACACCGACCACGAGAACAATTTTAGCAGCACCGGCGGCGATCGACTTGATGCCCTGATGTACAGCGGCCGAACCGGTGGCGCAGGCATTCTCGACGCGGGTGGCGGGCTTGAAGCGCAGTGCGGGGTCGGCCTGCAACACCAGCGACGCGGTAAAGTCCTGCGGCGAGAAGCCGGCGTTGAAATGACCGAGCACAATCTCATCGACATCGGCGGCGGAGATGCCCGCATCGGCCATGGCTTCGGTCGCAACGCGGACCACCATGCTCTCGACGGTCTCGGCGTCGAATTTTCCGAAAGGCATATGCGCCCAACCAACGATGCTGGCAGTCATGGTCGTCTCCCTGATCGATTTCAAATATTGGGCCCGTTATAGCCCGGCTTCATGGCGCTTGCAGGGATTTCATGGTCCGCGCGCACATGGCCGTTATGCCTGCCCAGTCGCCGGAATGTACCATTGACGACGGACAGATCCAGGACCCGCCGACCGCCAGAACCATCGGCTCGCTGAGCCAGTTCGCCGCATTTGCCTCGCCAATGCCACCCGTGGGGCAGAACCTGACATCCGGAAACGGTCCCGCCCAAGCGCGCAGCATCGCGATGCCACCCGCCTGTTCTGCGGGGAAGAATTTCAGAGTGTCAAAGCCGCGCTCGCGCGCCTGCATCAGTTCCGAGGCCGTGGCGACGCCCGGCAGGAATGGCAGATCGCTGGAAGCTGCGATGTCCAGCAATTCGCGCGTCGCGCCGGGACTGACCGTGAAGCGCGCCCCGATGGCATAGGCCTTCTGGAAATCCGCCGGCGTGAGCACCGTGCCGATGCCAACAATGGCCTCCGGCACTTCGGCGACGACGGCCTTCGCCGCCTCCACCGCGGCATCGGTGCGCAAGGTGATCTCCAGCGTGCGAACGCCGCCGGCGACCAATGCGCGCGCCAGCGGTACGGCGTCGGCAACACGTTCGATCGTGAGCACGGGAACGACGAATGCTGCCTTCAGCAGCTTTCGCAGATGATCCTGACGCTGACCGATATCGAGAGGCTTGTTCATGCGGATGGTCCTCTCATAAGGATGTATCGAACGCGATCATATCGGGCATCGCCTCGCGCGGGATGATCGCGCCGGGATGGCAGACGACCGTACCGGCGAGATAGTGGCCTGCCTGTGCGGCGGCGACGGGCTGAGCGCCGCTCAGACGTGCGTGCAGATAGGCAGCAGCGAAACTGTCGCCGGCCGCGGTGGTATCGATCACCGCACCACTGACAGGGCTGGCCTCGACACGCCGCGACTGGCCGTGATGCCGTATGATGCTCGCGGGGCTATCGAGCTTGAGCACCACTTCATCTGCTTCAATACGCGACAGCAGCTTGTCCTCGGCCTCGCCGGGATAGAGCGGCAACAAGTCCTCGACCGAGGCGAGCACGATATCGGAGACCGCAAAAGCATCCTGAAACGCGGCGCGCGCCAGATCGAGATCGGGCCAGCCGCGGGCGCGGAAATTCGTGTCGAAGGCGATACGGACGCCGGCCGTGCGGCTGCGCTGGAGTGCGGCAAGCAAGCGGTCGCGCCCCGCCACGTCGAACAGCGACAGCGTGATGGCCGAGAGATAGATCAGATCATAGTCCGCAAGTGCTGCCAGCAACGCGTCGGTCTCAGGCAAACTTAACAAGCTGCGGACAGCCGACGCATCGCGCCAGTGATAGAAGCGGCGCTCGCCGGCCTCATTGGTCTCGATCATATACAAACCGGGCAGCTTGCCCTTGAGGCGCATCACCCGCTCAGTGCCGATGCCCTCGGCCTGCCAGCCGGCAATCATCTCGTCGCTGAGCGGATCGTCACCGAGCGCGGTGACATAATCGACCTCCGCGCCAAGCCGGGCGAGATAGACTGCAGTGTTCAGCGTGTCGCCGCCGAAGGATCGCGTCAGGTGCCCGTCCGGCATCTGACGCAGCTCGATCATGCATTCGCCGATGCTGGCGATCCGCATGGTGGCCTCAATCGACGAACTTGCCGCCGAGTTCATCCTCGATATGGATGCGGATGATGTCGTCGAAGGTTTTCTCGGCGGTGGTGAAGCCGAGCTTCAGCGCGCGCGCGGTGTCGAAGTCGCGCGGCCAGCCCGACACGATGCCGGTGATGACCGGATCGGTCTCACGCTTGATGCGGGCGACGACGTTCTTGCCGGCAACGCGATCCAGTGCGGCGATCTGCTCGCCGACGGTCACCGACATGCCGGGCATGCTGAGATTACGCCGCGGGCCCATGGCCTGAAGATCCATGGTGCCGGCGTGGGCGAGGAAGCCCACGGCAGAGCGCGGCGACGCGTGCCAGTGGCGGACATCCTCGGACACCGGCAGGATGGCTTCCTTGCCGGCCAGCGGTTCGCGGATGATGTTGGAGAAGAAACCGGAGGCGGCCTTGTTCGGCGCGCCCGGACGGACGCAGATGGTCGGCAGGCGGATGCCAATGCCGTCCAGGAAACCCTTGCGGGTATAGTCGGCGATCAGCATTTCGCAGATCGACTTCTGCGTCCCATAGGAGGTCAGCGGCGTGTGAATGAACTCGTCACCGATCTTGTCGGGGAACGGCGCGCCGAACACGGCGATGGACGAGGTGAAGACCAGCCGCGGCTTGTAGCCGCCGCCGATGGCGCGGATAGCGTCAATCAGGTAGCGGGTGCCGTCGAGATTGATGCGATAGCCCTTGTCGAAATCGGCCTCCGCCTCCCCCGACACGATGGCGGCGAGGTGGAAGATCACCTCCGGTTTGTGGGCGACCAGCGGCGCAGCCGTCTTTGGATCGGCGAAGTCCGATGTCACCAATTCGATCGGGATCGACGCGCCCGCGGGCTTTGCCGGCGCCACCACATCCTGCAGGGTCATGCGGGTGATGTCGCGATTGCCAAGACGGCCGTCGCGAACCAGTTTCTCTGTGAGCTTGCGGCCAACCATGCCGGCGGCGCCGAGGATGAGGATGTGCAAGGGAAAACTCCTTCTTGTTGTTCTTGGGTTCAACTCTGGCCCTCATGGTGAGGAGGCGCCTCTTTGGCGCCGTCTCGAACCATGAATGAGACTACGGCCATCCTTCGAGACGCGGTCGAAGACGACCGCTCCTCAGGATGAGGGCGGTACATTGGGTAAGCCGCCTACTCCTTCACCGCGCCTGTCATCGCCGACACGTAATGCTCGACGAAGAACGCATACAGGATCACCAGCGGCAGCGAGCCAACCAGCGCGCCGGCCATCAGCGAGCCCCATTTGTAGATGTCGCCGTCAACGAATTCATTGACGATGGCCACGGGCACAGTCTTGTTCTGGGTCGATTGCAGGAAGGTCAGCGCATAGATGAACTCGTTCCAGCACAGCGTGAACGAGAAGATGAAGGCCGAGATCAGGCCGGGCACCGCCAGCGGGATGATGATCTTCACCAGGATCTGCCAGCGCGAGGCGCCGTCGATCAGCGCGCACTCTTCGAGCTCGAACGGGATGGTCTTGAAATAGCCCATCAGGAGCCAAGTCGAGAACGGGATGAGCAGTGTCGGATAGACCAGGATCAGCGACAGCGGCGAGTCGAACAGGCCGTAGGCCTGGATGACCGACGCCAGCGGGATGAACAGGATCGACGGCGGCACGAGATAGGCCATGAAGATCAACGCGCCGACCGTCTCGGCACCGCGAAAGCGGAGCCGCACGATGGCATAGGCGGCGAGCACACTGGCGACGATCGACAGAAATGTCGAAGCCGCTGCCACATACATCGTGTTCCAGAGCCACTGCGGATAGTTGGTTTCGAACAGCAGCTTTTGAATGTGCTTGAAGGTCGGCTTGATCACCCAGAACGGATTGAACCGCTCCATGTCGATCAATTGCTCGTCGGGTTTGATCGAGGTCAGCGCCATCCAGTAGAACGGGAACAGCAAGATCACCACGATGATGAACAGCGGGATGTAGAGCGTGACGATGCGCCTCGGCAGCGACTCCAGATAGGCCATGCCCTCGCTGTGATCGTCTTTCTCGACGGTCGGCGCGACGGCTGTGCGGTGATCGACGGCGTGATCAGTCATTGTCAGTGCCTTGCTGCCACTTGCGGCGTTGCATGCCGAACCAGGAAATGGCGATGGCTGCCAGAAGGAACGGGATCATGGCGGTGGCGATGGCTGCGCCCTCGCCGAGCCGACCCGAAAGAATGCCGCGCTGATAGCTCAGCGTCGCCATCAGATGCGTTGCATTCACCGGACCGCCGCGAGTCAGCGCCCAGATCAGCTGGAAGTCGGTAAACGTAAACAGCACCGAGAAGGTCATGACGACCGCGATGATCGGCGTCAGCAGCGGATAGGTGATAAAGCGGAAGCGCTGCCACGAGGTGGCACCATCCAGCGTCGCTGCTTCATAGAGCGACGGCGACACGGTCTGCAGGCCCGCCAGCAACGTAATCGCCACGAACGGCACGCCGCGCCAGATATTGGCGAAGATCACGCTCCCTCGTGCCCAGTTGCTATCACCGAGAAAATTGATGTTGTGGTCGATCAGGCCCATTTTGATCAGCGACCACGAGATGATCGAAAACTGCGAGTCGTAGATCCACCAGAAGGCGATGGCCGAGAGCACCGTCGGTACGATGAACGGGATCAGCACCGCGGCGCGGATCAGCGCCTTGAACGGCATATGCCGGTTCAAGAGCAGGGCCAGATAGAGGCCGACGGCGAATTTGATGGCCGAGGCGACGATCGTATAGAGCAGCGTGTTGAACACCGAGAGCCAGAAGATGCTGTCGTCCTTCAGCCATTCATAATTCTCGAGGCCGACAAACACGCCGCCGCGGCCGATGCGATCATCGGTGAAGCTCATCCAGACGCCGAGGAACAGCGGGTAAGCGAGAAACAGCAGCAGGAATGCCGCGGCCGGCAGCATGAACCACAGTGCGAGCCAGTTGCGGTTGATCCGCAGCCGCTCCCAGGCCGAGGATCTGGGGATCACTTTCCCTGCCCCCGGCATCGATGTCTGGATCGTGGTCATTGCAAGATAGCTCCAGTCGGATGTCGGCTTCGGTCTGATGTCGTGCAGTCAGTCATGCGTCATGATCCGGTTACGGCAGGATCGCTTCGCCCTCGATCTCGACACGTGCGTGTGGATCGATCAGGGCGGAAACCTGAACCAGTGTCATTGCTGGAAAATGCTTGCCGAGCGTCGCGCCCCAGGCCTCGCCAATGGCGGGGCCGGACGTCTTGAATGCGTTGATGTCGGTCACATAGGCGCGCAACATCACGATTTGCTTTGGTTCGCCGCCCGCGGCCTTCAGCACGGTGACGAGATTCTCCATCGCGTAGCGCCACTGCGTCCCGAAGTCGGATCCCGCGGCGACTTCGCCCTGCCCGTTCTGCTTGCCGAGCTGACCGGAGATCCGGACGCTCCGCGTACCGCCGGCCACCACCGCATGCGCAAAACCGCGCGGCCGCGTCCAGCCTTCCGGGAGAACTGTCTTGTAGTCGGTCTCTGGCATTCCCATTCCCATCGTTCAGGCAGCCTTTTGTGAAACGAGATTCACGGCTGCTCCGGAGAGTTGCCGGCGCGGGTCGCTCCGCGCCGGCAAGGTCGTCCTCAGGCGCGGAAGATGCGCTTCGCCGCGCGCTCGGCAGACGACATCGCGGTCTTCACGTCCTCGCGGCCCGTGCAGTAATTGGCGTACATGTCGACGACCACGAAGTCGGCGATCGCCGCCGCCGCATTCTCGCTCATCTGCGCTTCGCCCGCCGGGGTCGTTGCCGTCGAAGCCACGTCGCGATATGGCGTGTTCTTCGGATCGGCGGTCCAGATCGGGTTCTTCTCGAAAGCAAGCTGGAACGGCGACAGATAGCCCTGGGCTGACTCGACCCACGGATTGAACTGCTCGGGCTCCATCATGAAGGCGGTGAACGCCTTGCAAGCCTGCGGGAACTTGGTGAAGGAGAAGATCAGGATCGGGAAACCGAGATGGAGCTCACGCCGCTTGCCGTCCAGACCGACGGGCAAATGCGCGTGGTTCATGTCTTCGGCAATCGCCGGGGCTTCCTTCTTCGCGGTCACATAGACCGAGATGCCATTGGTGGTCAGATGCAGCTGGCCGGCCAGGAATGCCTTGTTGTTCGACGAGTCGTTCCAGGATGCGGTGCCGGGAATGAAGTTATCGTAGAGCGACTTGACGTATTCCAGTGACTTCGCGGTCTCCGGAGAATTGATCGTGACCTTGTTGTCTTTGTCGATCAGCTTGCCGCCATGGGCCCACAGCGCCCAGTGCACCCAGCCATTGGCATCGCCCGAAGCGTGGCCCAGCGCCATGCCGCCTGGGGTGCCGTTCTTGTTCATGCCCTTGAACAGATCCTGGAAACCGCCGAGATCGTTCGGGAACGTCTTGTGGCCGGCCTTTTCAGCGGCGGCGACGCGATAATTCACCAGACCGCCGGTCGCAGCGACCGGAACGCCGATCCACTTGCCGTTATGCATGCCGTACTGCTTGCCGGACTCGGCCCAGCCGCCGTTCTTCTTGCCGAGATAGTCGGCGACGTCGGAAACGTCCATGCACTTGGTCGGGAACAGGAACGGCAGGGAGTACAGGCCCCAGACCATGTCGAGGCCCTGCCCGGTATTCGCCGCGACCGAAGCCTTTGGCTGAATGTCGTCATAGGATTCGTTGGAGACGGTGATGGTGACGCCGGTCGCCTTCTGGAAGGCGTCGACGATCTTCATGAAGGCCACGTCTTCGGCTTCGACGAAGCGCTTCCAGCGCAGCAGGTTAATCTTGGCGCCAGCTTCCGGCTTCCACTGTGAGGCCTGCGCCCAGGCTTTTGCGTAGCCCAGCAATTGATCCGCGGACATGGTCGCCGCAGCAGCAAGCGTGATCGCGCCGCCCTTGAGCAGAGATCGGCGATCCGGTGTAAATCCAGTCATCTTTCATCTTCTCCCTGTAATATTGGTTCGTTGATCGACCAATGTTTTGAAATTGATTTGGTGCAACAGCGCGTCAGTTGACGCGCTTGCCGGTCTCCTTGTCGAACAGATGCGCCGAATTCGCGCGCGGCCTGAGATGAATCTTGTCGCCCGGCGCGACCGGACGTCGATCACGGAAGATCGCGATGATGTCCTGGGTGCCGATACGTGCGACGACCTGAGTCTCCGACCCCATCGGCTCGACCACCACGACCTCGGCCTCGATGCCGTCATCGGCGAATTCGAGATGCTCGGGACGAATGCCGTAAGTGACAGCCTTGTCGTTCCCTGCCGCAGGCGCTGCCGTAATCGGCAGCTTCGCGCCATTGGCAGTTTCCACCCAAGGCTGGCCGCCGTTCACCTTCAGCGTGCCTTCGAGGAAATTCATCGCCGGCGATCCGATGAAGCCCGCAACGAACTTGTTCTCGGGACGATCATAGAGCTCCAATGGTGCGCCCATCTGTTCGACGATGCCGTCCTGCATCACCACGATCTTGTCGGCCATGGTCATGGCCTCAATCTGGTCATGCGTCACATAGACCGTCGTCGTCTTCAGGCGCTGATGCAGTTCCTTGATCTCGGCGCGCATGGCGACGCGCAGCTTGGCATCGAGATTCGACAGCGGCTCGTCGAACAAAAACACCTGCGGGTCACGCACAATGGCGCGGCCCATGGCGACGCGCTGACGCTGACCGCCCGACAACTGCCGGGGAAAACGCTCGAGCAATCGCCTCAAATCGAGAATATCGGCGGCGCGATTGACCTTCTGATCGATCTCGCTTTTGTCCGCGCCGCGCAGCTTGAGCGAGAAGCCCATATTCTGGGCAACGGTCATATGCGGATACAGCGCGTAATTCTGGAACACCATGGCGATGTCGCGCTCTTTCGGCTGGACATCATTGACCACGCGGTCGCCGATCGAAATCGTGCCGGAGGTGATCTTCTCCAGGCCCGCCAACATGCGCAGCAATGTGGATTTTCCGCAGCCGGATGGCCCAACCAGAACCACGAATTGGCCATCCTCGATGGGGACCGACACGCCGTGGAGAACCTCAAAACCGCCAAAAGACTTACGAACGTCGTGAATCTGCACGGACGCCATACATTTCCCTCCCAAATGTCCCATTTTAGAGACTGCGTCCTCCGATTGCCGGAGCCGCCTGTTCTTACTTGTCTGACATCCTACCAGATTTTCTGGCGGCGTGTCGTTGGATCATAGTCGTAGAAAAACTTCGCAGATGCAAACGTTGCGAAGCAGCCAGTGGCGTGCAAACATTCGTGACCAATCAAAAGAGACGACGCACCAAGATATAAAGTGTGCGCTGCGGGAGAAATGATGACCAAGTCGACTTCGTCCACGCCGACTGCGGGGACCTCGCCTGTAAAGGCAACCAAGCGCAAACTTCGTTCGAGCGAATGGTTCAACGATCCCCACAATCCCGGAATGACCGCACTCTATCTTGAGCGCTATCTGAACTACGGTCTGACGCGTCACGAATTGCAGTCCGGCAAGCCGATCATCGGCATTGCGCAGACCGGCAACGACCTGTCGCCCTGCAATCGCCATCATCTCGAACTCGCCAAGCGCGTGCGCGAAGGCATTACCGCTGCCGGTGGTCTGGTGATGGAATTCCCGGTGCATCCGATTCAGGAGACCGGTAAGCGGCCGACTGCGGCGCTTGATCGCAACCTTGCTTATCTCGGCCTTGTGGAAATCCTGTTCGGCTATCCGCTCGATGGCGTCGTGCTAACAACCGGCTGCGACAAAACCACGCCGGCCTGTTTGATGGCAGCAGCGACAGTCAATCTCCCCGCAATCGTGTTGTCCGGCGGTCCGATGTTGAACGGCTGGCACGAAGGCCAACGCACCGGCTCCGGCACCGTGGTGTGGAAATCGCGTGAGCGGCTGGCCGCCGGCGAGATCGGCTACGAAGAATTCATGACGCTGGTGGCATCGTCCGCACCGTCAGTCGGCCATTGCAACACCATGGGCACCGCGTCGACGATGAACTCGCTTGCCGAAGCTTTGGGCATGTCACTGCCCGGCTGCGCTGCCATCCCCGCTCCCTATCGCGAGCGCGGCCAGATTGCCTATGAGACGGGCAGCCGTATCGTCGACATGGTGTGGGAGGACCTCAAGCCGTCCGACATCCTGACGCGCAAGGCGTTCGAGAACTGCATCGTGGTCAACTCCGCCATTGGTGGCTCGACCAACGCCCCCATCCATATCAACGCGCTGGCGCGCCATATCGGCGTCGAACTCGATATCGACGACTGGCAGAAATTCGGCCATGACGTACCGCTGCTGGTCAACATGCAGCCGGCCGGCTTCTATCTCGGCGAGGAATATCACCGCGCCGGCGGTGTCCCCTCAGTGGTGCGCGAGCTGATGAAGCACAAGCGCATCCATGAGGATGTGATCACGGTGAACGGCAAGACCATGGGGGAAAATTGCGCCGCCTCGCCCAAGCCGGACAACGACGTCATCTGGTCCTATGACAAGCCGCTGGTGGCTGATGCTGGCTTCCTCGTCCTGCGCGGCAATCTGTTTGATTCCGCGATCATGAAGACCTCGGTAATCTCCAAGGAATTCCGCGATCGCTATCTGATCAATCCGAAGGATCCGAACGCATTTGAAGGTCGCGCCATCGTGTTCGAGGGGCCGGAGGATTACCATGATCGCATCGACGATGCCTCGCTCAATATCGATGAGCATTGCATCCTGTTCGTGCGCGGCACCGGGCCGATCGGCTATCCCGGCGGCGCGGAAGTCGTGAACATGCAGCCGCCGGCAGCGCTGATCAAACGCGGCATTCTATCGCTGCCCTGTATCGGCGATGGCCGGCAGTCGGGCACATCCGGCTCGCCGTCGATCCTCAACGCGACGCCTGAAGCGGCAGCCAATGGCGGGCTCGCGATCCTGCAGACGGGCGACAAGGTGCGCATCGATCTCAACAAGGGCTCGGCGAACATCCTGATCTCCGACGAGGAGCTGAAGCGACGTCGCGCTGAACTGATGGCCAATGGCGGATTCAAATATCCGGCCAACCAGACGCCGTGGCAGGAGCTCTATCGCAACACCGTCGGCCAGCAGGCTACCGGCGCCTGTCTCGAACTGGCGACGCGCTATCGCGATATCGCCGGCACGGTCGGGACTGCGCGGCATAATCACTAGCAGCCAACGGTGTCATTGCCGGGCTTGACCCGGCAATCCAACTTCCTTCGCAGCAAGATGGATACGCGGGTCAAGCCCGCGTATGACGCCCAAAACAAAAACGTCTCAGGGAGATCTCACATGTCTGACCGCTTGAAAGGCAAACGCGCCTTCGTCACCGCGGGCGCCGTCGGTATCGGCCGCGCCTGTGCACTGGCCTTTGCGCGCGAAGGCGCAACGGTGTTCGCCACCGATATTGACGACAAGGGCGTGGCGCTGCTGACCAAGGATGGTATCGCCGAGACTGCACGGCTCGACGTGCGCGACACGGCTGCCGTCGAAGCGATGGCGAAGAAGGTCGGCGATATCGACATCCTGCTCAACGCCGCCGGCTTCGTGCATCACGGCGCAGCACTGGAATGCTCCGATTCCGACTGGGACTTCTCGTTCGATCTGAACGTCAAATCGATGCACCGGACCATCCGTGCGTTCCTGCCCGGCATGCTCGCGCGCGGCAATGGTGCGATCGTCAACATTTCCTCCGCCGCCGGTGTCTTCAAGGCAGCGCCGAACCGCTATGTCTATGGCGCAACCAAAGCTGCCGTCGCCGCCCTCACCCGTGCTGTGGCCGTCGACTACATCACCAAAGGCATTCGCTGCAATGCGATCTGCCCCGGCACGATCGAAACGCCCTCGATGCTCGACCGCGCCGCAGCCGCAGGCCCGAATGGCCGCGAGCTGTTCGTGAGCCGGCAGCCGATGGGCCGCCTCGGGACCGCAGAAGAAATCGCATCTCTCGCCGTCTATCTCGCCAGCGACGAGAGCGCCTTCACCACCGGCGTCGCGCACATCATCGACGGCGGCTGGACGCTGTAACCGAGGACATCGCATCATGAACAAGATCGATCTGAACGGCCGCTGCGCCGTGGTCACGGGCGGCGCCCAGGGCTTTGGCCGCGCGATCACCGAACGTTTCGTCGCTTCCGGCGCCAAAGTGGCGATCTGGGATCAGGATATTGACCTGGCCGTAAAAACGGCGAGCGAAATCGGCGACGACGTGATTGCCCTCAAAGTCGACGTCACCGACGTGGCTTCAATTGATGAAGCTCGCGCTGCAACGCTTCAAGAGTTCGGCAAGATCGATATCCTGGTCAACAATGCCGGCATCACTGGATTCAACAAGCCGGTGTGGGAGATCGATTACGACGATTGGCGCAAGGTGATGCGCATCAATCTCGACGGCCCGTTCCTGTGTTGCAAGGCCGTCGTGCCAGTGATGCTGAAACAGAATTACGGCCGCATCGTCAACATCGCCTCGATCGCCGGCAAGGAAGGCAATCCGAATGCCTCGCACTATTCGGCATCGAAGGCCGGCCTGATCGCGCTGACCAAGTCGCTCGGCAAGGAACTGGCCGGCCACGAGATCAACGTCAACGCCATCACGCCTGCTGCCGCGAAGACAGCGATCTTCGACCAGATGACCGAACAGCATATCAACTTCATGCTGTCGAAGATTCCGAAAGGACGTTTCGTGCTGGTGCAGGAACTGGCGGCTATGGCTGCCTGGCTGGCCTCGGAAGACTGCGCCTTTTCGACCGGTGCGGTTTTCGACATTTCGGGCGGACGGGCGACCTACTAAGTCGCCCTTCTCGTCAGCCCTTACCCTTGACGCGGAAGATCACGGGCACGGTGAAGCTCAGGCCGTCGTCGGCGATCAACGGCGGCGGCGCCGGCAGCGGGTCTGAGCGGCGGACCATGGCAACCGCGGCCTCGTCGAACGCGGCGTCGCCGGAGCCCTTCACCACTCGCACGGCCAGGACCTTGCCGACGCGGTCGATCTCGAAATTTACCGTTACTTCGGCCGTCTTCTGCTGGCGCTCCTGCGGATAGCGCTTGTTCTTTTCGAGATAGGCGCTGAGCTGCTTGGACCAGATTGTGGACAGGCGCTTCTTGTCGGTGCCGATGCCGCCCTGCTGCGCTTGTGCTTTCTCGCCAGCCTTGGAATCATCGAGCTTCTGCTGTGCGGCGGCCTCCGACGCGACGGATTCCTGCGACGCCTGCTGCTGTTTTTGCGCCTTTTCGGGTGTCTCTTCTTCCGGCTTGGTCGCCTTGCTCTCGGTCACGACCTGATCGGGTTCTTCGCTCTCGTGCGGCGTCTCCTTGGGGAGATCGCTCTGCTTCTCGACAGCCTTCTGCTCCTGAACCGCCGGAGATGCGGTCGAAGCCTCCGAATCCGGACCCTGCGGAAGATCGGTTGGCTCGACGTCGGGCGACACCATTTCCATCCCGACTTCGATGGCATTAGCGCCGAGGCCGTCGTCGTCCTCTTCCTGCTGCATCTCGAACACGGCCGCAGCGATGCCGCCGACATGCAGCAGCACGGCGACAAGCGCCGCGATCAGCCACAGTCGCCAGGACGACTTTCCATCGAGCTCGGACATAGCGCTTCCGTAACGTCAGGGCTTCGGCGCGTCAGGTGCAGCGATCGGTGCCGGCGATGCCGCAGCGGCATCCGGAACACCTTCCAGTGCAACAAGCTTGGTCTTCTGATAGCCACCGGCACGCAGCCGTTCCATCACATCGAAGAATTCGCCATAGGGCACCGCGCGATCGACGCGCAGGAAGATCGGACGATCCTTGTTGCCGTCGCCCATCGCATCGAGCTGACGCACCAGATCGACGCGCTTGACCATGTTCTCGCCGATCGCGACAGCGAGATCCGGCTTGATGCTCACATAGGTCGGCTTGTCCGGCTTCTTCTGCGGCGTCACCGTCGAGCTCGGCAGATTGATCGGCAGGTCCACCGTCGACAGCGGCGCGGCCACCATGAAGATGATCAGCAGCACCAGAATGACATCGATGAAGGGTGTGACGTTGATTTCGTGATTTTCCCCGAAATCATCATCGTCGTCTGCACCTTCGGAAAGCGACATACCCATGATTATTCAGCCGCTGCGCGTGCGTGTGAACTCGAATGCGTGCGATCAAGATCGCGTGACAGCAGACGACCGGCGGCGCCCTGCGCACGGCCGACGATTTCCATGTAGGCCTTCGTCACGCGCGAGAAGTGATTGTAGATGATGACCGCCGGGATCGCCGCGACGAGGCCGATGGCGGTCGCCAGCAGCGCTTCGGCGATACCGGGCGCGACGACGGCGAGATTCGTGGTCTGCGACTTCGAGATGCCGATGAAGCTGTTCATGATGCCCCAGACGGTGCCGAACAGTCCGACGAACGGCGACGTTGCGCCAATGGTCGCGAGGATACCCATACCGGTGCGCACCTTGCGGCCTTCAGCACGAACGATTTCGCCAAAGCTCGACGCCGCACGCTCCTTGATGCCTTCATCGCTCGAAATGCCGGCGGACATCCGCCCTTCCCGCATCGCCGCCGCCAACAGGCGCGACAGGATCGTACCGCGCTCGCCGAGCGCCATCTGCGCTTCGGACAGCGAACGCGATTCACCTATCTTGCGGAGCGCGGCCTTCAAGCGACGCATTGCCCAGGTCAGTTCCATCATCTTGAAAATGCCGACCGTCCAGGTGACGACCGATGCGAAAGCCAGACCCACCATCACCGCCTTGACGATGATGTCGGCACCCATGAACATTTTCCAGGGCGACAGATCGTGCTCACCGGTAGCGACCATCGGCCTGGGCGCGGCCTCCGCGACCGGGCTAACAAGAGCTGTCGAAGCGGCCGGGCTCGCCACTGGGCTGCTCGGCTGAGCAGTTACCGGGGCCGGCGCCGCAGCGGGAGCTGCCTGAGTAACCACCGGCGCCACGGGCTTTGCAGCCTGCTGCGCAATGATTGGCGAAGCAAACGCGACCACTGCCAGCACAGCCAGCGACTTAAGAACAGTTCTAAACAAGCTTATACCTCGGCCCAGTAGCGGATGAGATTATGATAGATGCCCGTCAATTTGACCGTTTCTGGGTCGTCTCTTCCGAGACGTTCAACTAGGCTCTGAATCGCGCTGTCGAGATCGAAGATCATGCTGCGCGCATGAGCATCACGTATCATGCTCTGTAGCCAGAAAAAAGACGCTACGCGCATACCTGCCCTTAGAGGCGTTACAAGGTGCAAACTGGAAGCAGGATAAAGTACGAGGTGGCCGGCCGGCAGCTTCACATCGTGTGAGCCGTAATTGTCTTCAATAACAAGCTCACCGCCCTCATATTCTTCGGGCTCGGAGAGGAACAGCGTCACTGACAGGTCGGTGCGGATACGCATGCCCGTGAGATGATCGCCGCGCACTGCATTGTCGACGTGCACGCCGAAGTGATGTCCGTCCGACGAGACGTAACGATTGAACAACGGCGGGAATATCTGCAGCGGGATCGCCGCAGACAGAAACCGCGGGTTCGACGTCAGCGCCGAGATGATGCGATTGCCGAGCGCGCGGGCCACATCGCTGTCCGGCGGCAGTTGCTGATTTCGTTTGACCAGAGCCGATTGCGCACCGGCAGTCGAGCGACCGTCCTCCCAACCGGCCGCATCCATGATGCGGCGGAACTCCGCCACATCACTTTTGCTCAAGACGTCAGGGATGCAGATCAGCATCCCCTAGAACTTCCCACTGAGAACAAGTGTTCCCGACCGCCCTGGCGCCACGAGCACGAATGGTGCAGCACTGTTGTAGAAGCCGTCATAGTAGAGCTTGTTGGTCAGGTTGTTGACGAACAGCTTGAGGGTGATGTTCTGGTCGATCTTCTTCTCGACGAACATGTCGAAGCGCCAGAATTCCGGCAGGACCGTCGTGGTCGTCGTGTAAAGGATGCCACCGGTACGCTGCGACTGATAGGTCGCCTGCCCGCCCAGCTCCCAGCCATAGTCGAACTTGTACTTGGTCATCAGGTTGAACGATTGATGCGCGATGTTGGCGAGATCACGCCCGATGAAAGCAGGCGTTGCCGAGTTCAGCACCTTGGATTCCATCAGAACCAGACCGCCGAACACGCTCCAGCGATCGGTAATCTTGCCGGCAACGCCGAGATCGATGCCGCGGATTCTGTATGACGCGCCAGCCACGACCTGCGTGGCACCGGCAACGGTCAGCTGCTCACGCGCATTGCTCTTGGTTGTCTCGAACAGAGCGCCGGTCAGCAACAGATGGCGATCGAACAGTTCCCACTTGGTACCGACTTCCGCCGACTTGTTCTTCTCTGGCGCGAATACCTGATTATAGGCGCCCGTGAGATTGAAACCGCCATAGCGTGCGTCGGTCCCGTCCAATTCGGCACCGACCGGATTGGTCGACGTCGCATAGGCCGCATAGACGCTGCCATAGGGTAGCGGCTTCAACGTCAGGCCGACATTCCAGTTTACATTTCCGCTATCTGCCTTTTGCGGGAACGTGGTGGTGGTCGCAAACGGCTTGCCCGCGCTGACACTGTAATCGTCATAGCGGATGCCGGTGTTCAGATAGACGAGGTCATTGTAGTTCGCCGTATTGATGGCGTAGCCCGCATTGGTGTCGACCTTGATCACCGTTGGATTGTTGGCACGCGTGGGCTGCGCAAAAGCCGAATAGGTCAGATACGGATTATTGATCGGAACGATCACGGAGCCGAGGCTCGTGCTCCCACCCGGCAGCGACTCCGTTGTCAGGCCCGTAAAGGTGTCGATATCGACCTTTTCGCGCGAGATCTCCGCACCGACGATGGTCGTGTGCCTGATCGGACCGGTGTCGAACTTGAACTTCAAGTCTGACTGGTTAGCGATCGTGTCCGTGGTCTGATAGCGGCTGACGGCATTGAGCTGAACCAGTCCGTAACCGGCGGGATCAGCGAGATAGCCGGGAATGCCGGCGCGGGGCGCTTCAGGCAAAGTGCCGACATAGGCCAGGGTCGAACGTTCCAGCCGCATCTTGTTGCTGAAGGTGACATCCGGCGTCAGTGCGACTTCGGTGTTCAGCGAGCCGATATCCTGACGGGCATGCTGGAAGTCGCGATTGGCGAAACCATAGTAGTTGTTGCGGTTGGCGATGCCGGTTTCCGTTGATGGCTTGTTGGCCGCGCGGTCCCATGGAATACCGAAATCCGGGATGGAATTGAGGTCGGTGTGGATGTAGTTGGCCGTGACCTTCACGGCATCGACCGGCGTCCACTTGATGGCCGCGAAGCCTCCCCAGCGATCGTCAGTCGTGGTGTTGCGGCCAGCAACATTGGCGTCCTGGAACAGGCCGCCGGCGCGCACCGAGACTGTCGGGCTCAGCACCTGATTGGCGTCGATGGTGACGCGCTTGGTGGCATCGGTACCGAAGGAGGTATCGATATTGGTGAAATTCTTGTCGCCTGCCTGTTTGGTGACGATGTTGATCGCACCGCCGGCAGTGCCGCGTCCGGCGAAGGACGATGCCGGACCGCGCAGGATCTCGACCTGTTCGGTGAAGAAGTTCTCGCGAATGCTGACGGCCGGATCGCGGATACCGTCGACGAACACGTCATTGCGGGCATCGAAGCCGCGAATGAAGAAGCGATCGCCGAAAGCGTTGCCGCCCTCACCGGTTCCAAGCGTCACGCCGGCTGTCGAACGGACGGCATCGCGCAGCGACGTCGCGTTCTTGTCCTCGAGAACTTCCCTGGTGAGCACCGTGACGGTGCGCGGCGTATCGAGCAGCTTCTCGGTGAATTTTCCGCCCGCAAGCCGATCACCTTTATAGGGCGCGGAGGGATCAGCATAAGGATCAGCGGCTAGTCCGCCGGCATTCGGAAACGGCACCGGCGCGACCGGCACCGGTTGAGCCCGGCGGGCGGCGCGGCGGAGCGCGGTGCGCGCGCGAATCTGGTCCGGACTTGGCTTCGATGCCGCCGGCCGGGGCCGGGCAACCGGTGCATCCACTGTGACCGGCGGAAGGGTGGATTGCTGCGCTTCGGCACCGCTGAACGACGCAACCGCGATAAGACCCGCAACCGCCGTTACTTTTCGGCCAGAATGGGGATCGGCGCCCTCGCCGACACGAACCTCAGAAACAGCACGCAAAGACCGCGGCATTTTCGCCGTACCCATCGAATTCCCCCAAAACTGCGACACCAGGACGCATCAAGTGCGATAATTTGTCCCATGGACGTAGTCGGCAGGAGAACGGGTGGTCAACGCAATTGGGCGAGAATGCAGGGTTCTTATGTTTGAATATGTCTAGATTGGTCGCGGCAGCTACCTAGAGGTAATATGAAACGGTCACCCTATTCACTGCTGGGCGGCTTCATCAGCGAGAACATCTCGTCGACGGTCTGCAGCGCCGATTGCCTTACCCGATCCGTATTCTCCATGCCGGCGATGTTGATGCCACGCACGACGGCTTTGATCTCGTCCCGATAGTCGGTCAGGAAGCGCAGCGGATCCGGCGAGTCATTGGCGACCCGCGCGATCAATCCGGTAATCAAAATCTGACAGGCGATCATCCGCCCATTCAACTCGTCCATGTCCCGCTCCGGATCGATTACATTTACATGCCGCAATGTCGGCTTCGACGAGGCTATGGCGGATACGACGCGCAGTTACAACACTAGGCGCTTCTCACTGCGCCGATGGATTGTCCAAGACGCCGCATAAAACGAGGCGCAGTGTCCTGTTGGAACGATGCGAGAAATCACGCGTAAATCATAGTGAACATGAAGATTTGGCAATGAAGCACGCGTTCAAGCGGTCGTGTGTTTACAGCATTTGAGTCGCCACCTAGCTGATCAGGAGCCGCCCAAGCGGGCGCGCATTGGACGCGCATGTCTGCGTCAGTGGCTGCCAAGAGATTGATGAGATCACCATGACAACGCTTACCCGTTTTCGATGGACTGGGCTGATTGTTCTGGCGCTGCTTGCGGCCGGCGGAACTATCGCATGGCAGCATTACGGAGCTACCGGAGCACAGCAGGCGAATGCCGACAAACCGCGCGGCCCTGCCCCCGTCCCGGTGAAAATTGCATCTGTCGAAAAAGCTGATTTCCCCGTTTATCTCGGCGGTCTGGGCACCGTGCAGGGTTTTAACACCGTGGTCGTGCGGACCCGTGTCGATGGTCAGATCGACACGATCGCTTTCGCCGAAGGGCAGATCGTCAAGGAGGGTGACCTGCTCGCACAGATCGATCCGCGCCCGTTCCAGGCAGCGCTCGATCAGGCCAAGGCCAAGAAGGCGCAGGACGAAGCCAATCTCGCCAATGCTAATCTGGATTTGCAGCGCTTCACCAAACTCGGCGAATTCGCGACACGGCAACAGACAGACACACAACGCTCCACCGTGCAGCAGCTGAGCGCGCAGATCGCTGCCGACGATGCCGCGATCTCGAATGCGCAGACCCAGCTCGCTTACACCACGATCAAGGCGCCGATCTCCGGCCGCGTCGGCTTTCGTCAGGTCGACCAAGGCAACATTGTCAATGCTGCGACCCAGACCGGCATCGTCACTATCGCGCAGATCGAGCCGATCGCCGTAATCTTCACCGCGCCTGAACAGAACCTCATCGACATCAGCCAGTCGCTCGCGGAACATCCGCTCAAGGTGATCGCGCTGACCACCGACGGAAAGCGGACGCTCTCGGAAGGCACGCTCGCGGTCATCAACAATCAGGTGGATACGACCAGCGGCACGATCCGGCTCAAGGCGGTATTCGACAACAAGGACCACGTGCTGTGGCCCGGTCTTTCCGTCTCGACACGGTTGCTGGTGACCACGTTGAAGGATGCGACTGTCATTCCCGACGATGCCGTTCAGCATGGGGCCGACGGGCTCTATGCCTTTGCGGTCGGGGCTGACAACAAAGCCGAGCTGAAGAAAATCAAGGTCAGCCGTTCCATCGATGGCCGCACGGTGGTCGAGGACGGGCTGAGCGCCGGCGAGCGCGTTATCGTCGCCGGGCAATATAAAGTGCAGCCGGGCGCGCTGGTGGCGACGTCAGTCGCAACATCTGCAGCCATTCCGGCGAAAGGCGAATAGCCATGAACGGAGGAATTTCAGCACCGTTCATTCGCTATCCGATCGCAACATCATTGCTGATGGCCGGCATCCTGTTCGTCGGCCTGGTCTCCTATCCCCAGCTTCCCGTCGCGCCTTTGCCGCAGGTCGACTTCCCGACCATCCAGGTCGCCGCCACCCTGCCCGGCGCCAGTCCCGAGACCATGGCATCCTCGGTGGCGCAGCCGCTGGAGCGACAGCTCGCGCAGATCCCCGGCGTGGCGCAGATGACCTCCACGAGTTCGCTCGGCACATCTGCAGTCACGATCCAGTTCGATCTCAACCGCTCGATCGACGGCGCCGCCAATGACGTGCAGGCCGCGATCAATGCCGCCGGCGGACAATTGCCGAAGACGCTTCCGAGCCCGCCCACCTATCGCAAGGTCAACCCGGCCGACTCGCCGATCATGCTGCTGTCGGCGACATCGGACACGCTGCCCATTACGACGGTCAGCGACAGTGTCGATGCGCAACTGGCGCAGCAGATCAGCCAGATCTCCGGTGTCGCCCAGGTTACGATCGGCGGCCAGCAAAAGCCGGCGATCCGCATCCAGATTGATCCTGCCAAGCTGGTGGCCAAGGGGCTGCAGCTCGAAGACATCCGCAGCCAGATCGCGATCACCACTGTCGACAGCCCGAAAGGCAATATCGACGGCGCGACCCGCAGTTACACGATCTACGCCAACGACCAGTTGCCGGAGTCGAAAGACTGGAACGACGTCATCATCGCCTATCGCAATGGTGGTCCGCTGCGGGTCAGAGACATCGGCACGGCCGTGACCGGCCCGGAAGACGCCAAGCAGGCGGCCTGGGCCAATGGCAAGCGCGGCGTGTTTCTGGTGATCTTCAAGCAGCCCGGCGCCAACGTCATCGACACCGTCGACAAGATCAAGGCCGAGCTGCCGCGTCTGGTGGCCGCGATCCCGCCGACCGTGAAGATCGAGGTCCTCAGCGATCGCACGCAGACCATCCGCGCCGCCGTGCAGGATGTCCAGTTCACACTGCTGCTGACCATCGCCCTCGTCGTGATGGTGATCTTCGTCTTCCTGCGCAGCGTCTGGGCCACCGTCATTCCCAGCGTGACCGTACCGCTCGCATTGCTCGGCGCTTGCGCGCTGATGTGGGTGTTCGGCTATACGCTCGACAATCTGTCGCTGATGGCGCTGACCATCTCGGTCGGCTTCGTGGTCGACGACGCCATCGTGATGCTTGAAAATATCACTAGATATATCGAGGAAGGCGAAACACCGATGGCTGCCGCGCTGAAAGGCGCCGGTGAAATCGGCTTCACCATCGTCTCGATATCAGTCTCGCTGGTCGCGGTGCTGATCCCGCTGCTGCTGATGGGCGGCATTATCGGCCGCCTGTTCCGCGAATTCGCCGTGACACTGACCATGACGATTTTCGTCTCGCTGGTGGTGTCGCTGACGCTGACCCCGATGATGGCCTCGCGCTTCCTGCGCGAAGAGAAACACGCCAAGCATGGCCGGCTCTATCAGCTCAGCGAGAATGCCTTCGATGCTCTGCTGCGCGCCTATGAGCGCGGCCTCGACCTCGTGCTGCGCTGGCGCCTGACGACGCTGATGGTGTTCTTCGCCACGCTCGTCCTGTCGGTCTATCTGTTCATGATTATCCCGAAGGGCTTTTTCCCGCAGCAGGACACCGGCCTGATCACCGCTTCCTCCGAAGCGTCGCAGGATATTTCCTTCGCCGACATGAAGATCCACCAGGAAGAACTCGGCAAGATCGTGCAGGCTGATCCCGACGTCGCCAGCGTCGCCATGTCGATCGGCGGCAGCGGCGGCGCGCTCAATACCGGGCGCATGTTCATCACACTGAAACCACGCGACGAACGTTCGGCCAACGCGCAACAGATCATCACGCGGCTGCGACCGAAGCTGGAGAAGGTCCAGGGCGCACGCTTGTTCATGCAGGCGGCGCAGGATATCCGACTCGGCGGCCGCGCCACGCGCACCCAGTTCGAATACACACTGCAGGACGCCAATCTGGCCGAACTGAACGAGTGGGCGCCGAAGATTCTGGCCAAGATGCAGACGCTGCCAGGTCTACGCGACGTCGCCACCGACCAGCAGACCAAGGGCACGACGCTGACGCTGACCATCGATCGCGACAACGCCTCGCGCTACGGCATCCAACCGCAACTGATCGACGACACGCTGTATGATGCGTTCGGCCAGCGTCAGGTCGCGCAGTATTTCACGCAGTTGAACAGCTATCACGTCATTCTCGAGATATTGCCCGAGATGCAGGGCAAGCTCGATTCACTCGACAAGATCTATATCAAGTCGCCGACGACAAGCGACATGGTGCCACTGTCGGCCTTTGCGAAATGGACGACGGTGCCGGTGCGGCCGCTTTCGATCAGCCATCAGGGCCAATTCCCGGCGATCACCATCAGCTTCAATCTGGCGCAGGGCGTTGCCCTCGGACAGGCGACCGATGCCGTACAGGCTGCCATGCAGGATATCGGCGCGCCTTCGACCTTGCGCGGCACCTTCCAGGGCACGGCGCAGGCGTTCCAGCAATCGCTATCGACGGTGCCACTGCTGATCCTCGCAGCACTGGTTGTGGTCTATCTGATCCTCGGCATTCTCTATGAGAGCTACATCCACCCCCTGACAATCCTGTCCACCCTGCCCTCGGCGGGCGTCGGTGCGCTGGCGATTCTGATGGCGTTCGGTTTCGATTTCAGTCTGATCGCGCTGATCGGCATCGTGCTGTTGATCGGCATCGTCAAGAAGAACGGCATCATGCTGGTGGACTTCGCAATTGCTGCCGAGCGCGACGAACATCTTGAACCGGAAGAAGCCATCCGCAAGGCCGCTATCCTGCGTTTCCGCCCGATCATGATGACGACCATGGCGGCGCTGCTTGGCGGCGTGCCGTTGATGCTCGGCACCGGCACCGGTTCGGAAATCCGCCAGCCACTCGGCTACGCGATGGTCGGCGGCCTGATCGTCAGCCAGGCGCTGACGCTGTTCACCACGCCGGTGGTCTATGTCTATCTCGACAAGCTTTCCAATATCATGTCGAGCTGGGGACGATCGAAGCGCGACGACGATAACCGGTCGGACAAGCAGATGCTGGCGAAACAGGCCGCCGAATAGCGCAACGGCGCGCTATACGGCCTCTTCGATCCTGGTGCCAACATAGACGGTGTTGGACACTTCCTCGTCTGCGTTCAGATTGTCGAAGGCCACGACATGCGCGGTGACGGCGCCAAAGACACTCTCCATCACGGCCGTGAATGCAGCTTCTGGTGGGTCGTTCGACCACAGCGCAAACACGCCGCCGGGCTTGAGATGCTCCGACAGACGCTGCAGCCCGGCCGCCGTATAGAGCACGGCATGGCTCGGATGCAGCAGGTTGTCCGGCGCATGGTCGATATCGACCAGTATCGCATCGAAGCGACGACCGGGTTCGTCGGGATCGAGATGACCACCCGTCGAGGTCGCCATCTTGAAGAAATCGCCATGGACGAGACGGCAGCGCCCGTCCGCCGACAATTCGCGGCCGATCGGGATCAGGCCGGCCTGATGCCATTCGATCACTTCGGGCAGTGCATCAATGACGACCAGCGAACCGACCTTCTCATGCGCGAGAACTGCCTGCGCAGTGTAGCCCAGACCGAGACCCCCAACGACGACATCCAGCCCGCTGCCGATTAGTGATGCCAAGCCAATATCCGCCAGCGCGATCTCGGCAGCCGTGAATGCGCTCGACATCAGAAATTCGTCGCCGAGCTTGATCTCAAAGATATCGATGTCCGTGCCCGGCTTCCGCCGACGTCGCAGGGTCAGGACACCCATCGGCGTCGGGCGATAATCCAGTTCTTCGAACATCATGCTCATATCCGACCATGTACATGGCACGTGCGATGCGGCAACAACGAAATGCCCCAAGTGTGCAAATCTGGACAGACACCTCCGGCAAAATGACTAAACACTTGGCGTCGTCGGCGATTCGTCGCGTCATGGTTGCGTGTTGCGTGGAGAGTGACTGCAGGCTCACTCCAGCGCGCGGGGGCGCCGCCATGAAACGCATTCTGGTCGTCGACGACGACCCACTCGTGTCCATGTCCATTAGGCTGACAATGGAACGCGAGGGCTTCGAAACTGTCTCGGCCGATGGTGGCGAGATCGGTCTATTCGTGTTGGAAGATACAAGCTTCGATGTGATGATCATCGATATCTTGATGCCGCATGATCAGGCGTCAGCCATATCGCCGTGATCGCTCTTCGCCGGCGATTTCTTCTTGCTACCTTTGGTGTTCAGGAAGCGAATATCGATCTGCGCACCGTTCACCTTGACCAGTTCGCAGCGGCGATAGGCAAGTCCGGTCGATGACAGCAGCAGGAAGAACTCTTTCAGATTGAGGCCCTCGATGGATGTCTCGAGTATCAACTCGGCGTCGTGACTCGATACAGCCTTCAACACACAACTGCGCCGCCATGTGCCGTCGATGGCCATGATCCAGACATTGTAGCCGCGCCCGAAAATGACGCGCCCGTTGGTTGCAACTTCTTCTGCCATGACCGCTCCTACGCCCGCATACTGGCGGGAGATGTCTTCAGTCCGGCACCCATGTCGGGCACGATCGATGGCGACGCTTGCGCACTCACCGGCAGATAGACACCGCGACGATTGGAGCAAACCCGATAGCGGTCAGTCAGACCGACGACGGTCTCGGCTGCGCCCAGGAACAGATAGCCGTCAGGTTCGCTGGATTTTGCAAGCCTGCCGAAGATCTCGGTCTTGGTCGCCTGATCGAAATAGATCAGCACGTTGCGGCAGAAGATGACGTCGAACTTGCCAAGATGCGCGTAGTCCTGCAGCAGGTTGAACTGCTTGAACTGAACCATCGCGCGGATGTCGGCATTGAGCTGCCACGTCGTGCCGGTCTGCTTGAAGTGTTTCACCAGCAACTGGATCGGCAGGCCGCGCTGCACCTCGAACTGGGTGTAGACGCCAGTACGCGATTTTTCGAGCACTTCGGGCGAGAGATCCGTGGCCACGATCTCGACGCGCCACCCCGTCAGCGCGGCGCCGAGTTCCTTCATGATCATGGCGAGCGAATATGGCTCCTGCCCGGTCGAGCCGGCGGCGCACCAGATCCGCAGGCTACGCTTGCCAGCGCGCGCCTTGATCAGGTCGGGAATGACCGTGTTCTGAAAATGCTCGAACGGTGTCTTGTCGCGAAAGAAGAAGGTCTCGTTGGTGGTCATGGCTTCGACCACATCCGAGATCATCGGCTCCGAACCGGCTTTCATCTTCTGAACGAGTTCGCTGATCCCGGCGACACCGACCTTACGCGCCAGCGGCATCAATCTGCTTTCGAGCAGGTACTTCTTGTCGGCCGATAGCACCAATCCGGAACGATCTTTCAGAATCTTCTGCAAATACTCATAATCGATAGGGGTCATGGTCTCTTTCTAAGACGCAACGCCGGTCCAAATAACTTGCAGCGACGACGGTATGCCACTGCGTGCAAAAAGCGCGTAGTACACGATTGCAGCAAATGACTAAGAGATCGCCAAGACGCCGCAGGACGTTGCGCAACGCCGGGCACAAAGTTGAGAAGCGCGACCACATAACCGTTGCACGCGGTAGCCCATAACCTGCGCAAACAGAACAGCGCACCAAGCGAATGGGTGGAAGCGGCATCAATTGACAATGAAAAAAGCCGGCGCTTTCGCGCCGGCTTCAATGTCTCGATATCTCGTAGCGTCAGGCTGCGCGTACGGCGTTCAGGAACTTGCTGACCTCGACCTTCAGACGCGTGCTGTCCGAGGACAGCGACTGCGCTGCAGAGAGCACCTGCGAGGATGCCGAGCCGGTCTCGCTGGCGCCACGCTGAACGTCGGTGATGTTCGACGAGACTTGCATGGTACCCTGCGCTGCCTGCTGGACGTTGCGGGAGATTTCCTGGGTCGCAGCGCCCTGCTCTTCCACCGCCGAGGCGATCGTCGAAGCGATCTCGGACATCCGGCCGATGGTGTCCCCGATCTCCTTGATCGCACCAACCGATTCCTGCGTCGCCGCCTGGATGCCGGAGATCTGCGTCGAGATCTCGCCGGTGGCTTTCGCCGTCTGCTCGGCCAGCGCCTTCACTTCCGATGCCACCACCGCGAAGCCACGACCGGCCTCGCCGGCACGCGCTGCTTCGATAGTTGCGTTGAGCGCCAGAAGATTGGTCTGGCCGGCGATGTTGTTGATCAGCTCGACGACGTCACCGATGCGAGCGGCCGCACTGGCAAGCGCGCTGACGCGATCGTTGGTCAGGCGGGCCTGATCGACGGCCTGATTGGCGATGCTGGCCGATTCCTGCACCTGACGGCTGATTTCGTTCACTGACGAGGCCATCTCCTCGGTCGCCGAAGCAACCGACTGCACATTGGTCGAGGCTTCCTCCGAAGCGGCTGCCACGGTCGTTGTCAGCTCCTGCGAACGTTCGGCGGTCGCAGTCAGCGTGCTGGCAGAGGCTTCCAGTTCGGTCGAAGCCGACGACACCGTCTCGACGATCTCGCCGATCATCGTTTCGAATTCGCGGGTGATGCTATCGACGCGGCGACCGCGCTCGATCTTGGCTTCTGCATCGGCTGCTGCTGCTTCGTCCGCCGCACGCTTGTCGATCAGCGCCTGCTTGAAGATCTGCAGCGCGTCTCCCATCGTGCCGATCTCGGTCTTCATGCCCTGATGCGGCACGACGGCGGACAGATCGCCCTGGCCCAATGCCTGCATCGGCTTGACGATCGATGCGATGCCGCTGGAGACGTCCCGCACGAGGTAGATGCCGATGCCGATGCCGAGCAACGCCGAGACGACGAGGATTGCGACAACCATCATGAAGGCAGCATCGTAATTGGCGAGGGCGTCTGCACCGGCAGTATCGGATCCCCTGAGATTGAGCTCGATGTCCTTGTTCAGGACTTCGTCAGCTTTCAGGCCGATCGGATTCACGGTCTTCGTGTTCAACGCATTGGCTTCCTGTGGCATCTTGCCGGCGCTCTTGCGCGACAGATCCATCACATCGAGCGTGCCCTTCTTGTAGCTGTCCCAGAGCTTGCTCCATTCCTCGTAGAGCGCGCGCTCTTCCGGCGAGGTGATCAGCTTCTCATACTTCGCGCGGATAGCGGTGTTGCTCGCCACCACCGTCTCGAGCGTTTTCTCATTGGCCAGCTTCTCCTCCAACGTCTCGGACAGCATGTGCTGACGGATCACGTTGCGATAGGTGATGACGCCGGAGCGCAGATCGCCGAGGAAACGCACGCTTGGCAGCCAGCTGGTCTGGATATCCACCGCATTGGCGTTGATCGCCTGCATCTTGCGAACCGCGACCAGGCCCAGACCCGTCATCGCAAGCAGCAAAAATGAAAGAACAATGGTGATCTTGGCGCGAATAGACAGGCTGGCGAGCATGACGAAGGGTCCCTCGGTTTTCGACCGTTGGTCCGCAATGTGCGGGGTGTCGTGGAAATGAAGCAGTCAGCAGAGGTGCAATTGGCAGAGCGACGAACACGGGGTTTGATGACTTTCTTGTTATCAAGTCCCGTTCCTGCAATTTGTAGGTATTATGTAAACCGTTGGTAAAGGTGCGACATTCTGACTGAACAAAAGTGAACTGAAGCTCTCTTTTTCGATGGCCTGCAATATCAGCCAGTTAGCAACGAGTATCTGAGGTTGACAGCCACAACTCCACTACTTGTGGACGCGTGCCGGCGTAAGCTAGCGACCACGTAGTGCCCTTGGGCAAAGTAGCGAATCAAAATCGCAACTTTTGGTTCCAGCCGCCGACATACCGACCTGAAGTTTATCCGTCGCTCGACGTGGGGACGACGCGGCGTGCGAACACGACTGAGCGTGCCGGCTGGAGAATCAGGAGCAATCTGGTCCGGATATTTTCCAGTCAGATTATAGCCGCCCAATTGCATCTCAATCCGAAGATAGTAGCTGCGCCCCGTGCCGGTTGATTTGGTAGGTCTGGGACGACATGCAGCTGGGACACCGGAACGTCCTCCGATCGCCGGGCAGACTGGCTCTAGGCTGTGCCACAATCTTGATAAGAGTGCGTGCCCCCCCGCAACGGCGGCACAGCAACAGATCGACTGCTGGTAGTTTCGTTGCTCTCACATCGATACCTCCGCGGAGTGAAGTCATCGACTCAAGTCAGGTTGTCTTAATCAGTTCCACAACTTTTACTATGCGGTACTCCGTTGCAGCGCTCCTGATGATCGCCCGGCAGCTTTCAAAGAGTTCCTTCGCCTCAGCTTGGAGCGGGCCCAGTCATTGGTGAAGGTGCGGCCCTCAAGCACCTTTCTGAACATGTTCCGGACGACATACTGCACCAGTCGTCATCACAGCGCTGGGCATTCATATCGAGCTGGTGTTCAGCGCAGCGCCTGGCTCGCTACTTTCCAGCAACACGGAACCAAGCCGCCTCGATCATCGCGTGCTCGTGAGAATGAGCAGCAATCCCGCCGTGCCAACCCGAGATGATCGCGGAAATCAATGAAGCTCAGCGGCAGCGCCACCGCGACATAATGGCACACCGTTGTCCCATCTGTCGGCGACGTCCTTCAAACGCAGGATGTCGAAATTTCCATGCCCGGCGATAACAAGCTTTAGGCTCGGCAGGTGACCTATGGCTCGGACTTATCTCCAACCAGAAGTGGTGGAACGACCGGCCGACCCGTTCGTCAACCAGAGGCTGCGGCCTTCATGGGCGCAGGGACGCGAGCCGACGATCTATCAAATCGTGCGGGATGCCCAGTCCACGAGTTTCAACACCCCCAACATGCCTGGAACCTCGGAGGAAGCCGACGATTTATCAAGGCTGCAGCGGTGCATTCAGGAAATAGAGAGCGCCACCGGGCTGGAGCTCTCGGTCGCACACTTTGCGCTCGATATGACAGCCGCGGAGATGGTCAAGGCGATTGTGTCCGGGAAGGCAACCGCCAAAGCCGTGGGCGTGCAAGCCGATCTGCGTCCCATCCTGTTCCTGTTGCCGGGGTCCCTCGGTTACGGTCCGAGCATGGCCGCTTTTGCAGCAGGGCTCGGCAAGATCGCCCGGGTCGTCCCGATCAAATACCCCGACCTGGGGAGCATCCTCGCCGGAAATAACACGGTCGCCTCCATGGCAGATTCGGCGGTGGAGCAAATCCGCCGGAGCCAACCCGTCGGACATGTTCGCCTTCTCGGCCATTCCCTTGGTGGTGTGGTGGCATTCGAAGTTGCGGCGCGGCTGCTGGAAGCACGGCGGTCCATCAAGTTCCTGGGGATTCTCGATACAGCGATTATCAACGAGGGCCGCGATTACCGGGAGACGCTCGCCCGAACGTTGCGGCGGCTCCGCGCCAATCGTGTGAACATTTCGCGGATAGCCTGCCGAGCACTCGCAAAGGTTACGGCAGCAATCGGTGGCGAGGCCCCCCTTACCTGGATGCTTCATAGCTATGCGCGAGGGAAGTTCAACGCCACCTGCTTCCGAATTAGGCTTGAGCTGCAAGAGGTGTTGCGGTCGCGAGCTTTCTACCAATGGCTGGCGTCGCCCAGGCCGTCTTTGCCGATCGGAGCTACACTGTTTCGCTGCAACCGAGATGGAGCGCCGCAATCGCTCGGCTGGGATTGCTCACTCGCAAGCCTGGACGTGATCCCCGTCGCAGGCACGCATGTCGAGCTCGTCGTCGAGCCCTACCTCGCCACCAACCTCCCCTTGGTCGAGAGTGCGGTCGTGCAAACCTACACGCCGGCCGAATTTTGCAAGCGGAAAGCGCTGTCATGACCCTTGCTGCGCACATTCCGACTGCGCGGGAGTTTGGCAATAACGTATTGGCGCTCGATCCCGCTGCCGAAGTCGAGAGGATTGTCGAGACGCTACGCCAACAGGTCTTGAGCGTGTTGGGGCGCCGCGGCGCTGTCGTTGGTCTTTCCGGCGGCATCGACAGCTCCGTCGTCGCGGCGTTATGCGTGCGTGCATTCGGCAACGACAAAGTCTTGGGCATCTTCATGCCCGAGCACCATTCTTCGGACGACTCGCTGAGGCTCGGCCGCTGCTGGGCGTCACAGCTTGGCATCGACACCGTGTTGGAAGACATATCGCCCGCCCTCGAGGGGCTCGGCGCCTATCGCCGGCAGATCGAGGCCATCCGGACCGTCGTTCCCGAATATGACGACGGCTGGAAATGCAAGCTGGTGCTACCGTCGGTTTTCGCGAGCAACGGATTGAATATCACCCGTCTCACGGTTCAGAGCCGCGACGGCAGCACCCGCACCGTTCGTCTTTCGTCAAACGCCTATCTCCAGATCGTCGCCGCGACCAATTTCAAGCAGCGTGTCCGCAAGATGACGGAGTACTACCACGCCGACCGCCTCCGATACGCGGTCGCCGGCACACCGAACCGTCTCGAGCACGACCTGGGCTTTTTCGTCAAGCAGGGCGACGGAATTGCGGACGTGATGCCGATCGCTCATCTCTACAAGACACAGGTCTATCAGCTCGCGGAATACCTGGAGGTCGAGGAGGAGATCCGGCGCAGGCCACCGACCACGGATACGTTCTCGATGCCGCAGAGCCAGGAGGAGTTCTATTTTGCGCTGCCTTATCACCAGATGGATCTGTGCCTTTACGCGGTGAATCACGGGATTCCGTCAGACGAAGTCGCAGAGACTATCGGACTGACAGCAGCCCAGGTCGATTTGGTATTCAGGGATATTGACGCCAAGCGTCGTGTCACGCGCTACCTCCACGCACGACCCCTGCTCGTCACTCAAGTGTTCGAGGACTAACCTGCATGTGCGGTGTCGCGGGCATAGTGTCAATAACCGCCGCCGCAGGGGCCCCCTCCCGCGAAGCCTTGATGCGCATGCTCGGCGCGCTCGCCCATCGCGGCCCGGACGAGCGCGGCCTATACCGGGACGAACGCGCGGGATTGGCACATGCCCGCTTGTCCATCATCGACATTTCGAGCGGCCAGCAGCCTCTCGCGGACGCGAGCGGCACGACGTGGATCGTGTTCAACGGCGAGATCTTCAACTACGTTGAGTTGCGTGAGAAGCTGATCAGGCTTGGTTACAGGTTCCGGACCCGCAGCGACACTGAGGTCATCGTCAACGCCTATCGGGCCTGGGGCGAGGACGCCTTCGAGCGGATGACCGGTCAGTGGGCGCTCGCGATCTGGGACTCGGTAGCCCGTCGTCTGGTGTTGGCGCGCGATCGCACCGGCATTTGCCCTTTGCATTTCTGCGAGCGCGAAGGTCGACTGTATTTCGCCAGCGAAGTGAAGGCCATCTTCGCGGCGGATGCAGCGATTCCCCGCACCTTCGATCCAGTCGGCATCGATCAGACATTCACTCTCTGGACCGTTGTGCCGCCGCAGAGCGTGTTTCAAGGGATCAAGGAGCTAGTCCCGGGACATTTCCGCATTTATGAAAACGGCGACGTTCGCGATAAAGCGTTCTGGAAGCCACGATATCCCCAATTGTCCAGTTCGCGCGACGGCCAGTTTGCCGGTTCACTCGACGATGCCGTGGAGCAAGTGCGCAGCGCTTTGGAAGCCGCGACGTCGCTTCGAATGGTGCGCTCCGACGTAAACGTCGGCAGCTATTTGTCCGGCGGGCTCGACAGTTCGCTTATTGCGGCGATGGGATGCCACTTTGCCGGCGAACGCTTCCAAACTTTCTCACTGCGTTTTGCTGACGCTGAATATGATGAGACCGACTTCCAGCGACTGGTTGCCCGTGTCACCGGTAGTGAGCACCATGAAGTGGTGGTCTCGCGCAGCGACATCGCCGAGATTTTTCCGCAGGTCATCTACCATACCGAGCGCCCGATCTTGAGAACCGCGCCAGCGCCGTTGTTCCTGCTGTCGCGCCTGGTGCGCGCCTGCGGCGTCAAGGTTGTGCTGTCCGGCGAAGGCGCCGACGAAATGTTTGCCGGCTACGATCTCTTTCGCGAAGGCAAGGTCCGCCGGTTCTGGGGCCGGCAACCCGCGTCGACACGCCGCGCGCGACTGCTTGAGCGTCTCTACCCTTATCTCACACGCTCGCCGGTACGGCAGCAAGCAATGGCCCGGCAGTTTTTTGGGCGCAATCTGTCGGAGCACGCCGCGCCGGGCTTCGCGCATGACACCCGCTGGCGAACGACCAGTGGCATCAAACGACTGTTCTCCAGCGACATGTGCGCGGAGTCGGCAAAGCACGATGCGGTCTCCAATTTGATCGCCAGTCTACCTCCGGAATTCACGCAATGGAGCTCCCTTGCGCAGGATGAATATCTCGAAATCCAGACACTGCTGTCGGGATATCTCCTGTCCTCTCAGGGCGACCGAATGCTCATGGCTCATTCAGTTGAAGGCCGCTTTCCTTTCCTTGACGAGGACGTGGTCGCGCTGGCGAATTCGCTGCCGCCCGCCTACAAGCTCCGCGTCCTTGACGAGAAGCACGTTCTGAAGCGCGTTGCAGAGCCGATCGTGCCGTCGGAGATCATCGCCCGCAAGAAGCAGCCATTCCGCGCGCCCGACGCTCTCTGTTTCGTTGGCCGCGATACGCCCGCCTATATCGACGACGCGCTTTCGGAAACGGCTATTCGCGAAGCAAACGTCTTCGATCCTGACGCGGTCGCGCGCCTGCGGAGCAAGTGCCGGACACAGGCCGCAACCGGCAACGGCGATCTCTCCAACTCCGACAACATGGCGATGGTCGGCGTGCTATCGACCCAGCTCCTGCACCAACAATTCATCGCAAGCCGTCCTGGTGGGCGCCACGCTCTGGAGCTGACCGTCGATATCGATCGCGAGCACCGGGTTGAGGGAGCCCTTTCCTGATGCATGGTCCTGTACCGCTCCTGCACGA
The DNA here is from genome assembly GCF_021044645.1 of Tardiphaga sp. 37S4. NCBI lineage: Bacteria > Pseudomonadati > Pseudomonadota > Alphaproteobacteria > Hyphomicrobiales > Nitrobacteraceae > Tardiphaga > Tardiphaga sp. 37S4. Next base: position 2,879,081 of record NZ_CP088008.1, read on the forward strand.
TTACCTCATCCACTCCGCCCGTCATCTCGGTGGAAAGGTGGCGCTGGTGTGCGGCAAGCATCGCGTCAGCTATGGTGAGATCGAGGCACGCTCCAACGCAATCGCGAATTATCTGGTCGCGAGCGGAGTCGAACGTGGCGATCGGGTGATTATCTTCGCCGACAACACTGTCGAGACCGTCGTCAGTTTCTGGGCCGTGCTGAAAGCGAATGCCGTGGTGTGCATCGTCAATCCGCTCACCAAGCGCGACAAGCTTGGCTACCTGCTTAATGATTGCCAGCCGACGGCGCTTATCACCGACAAACATCTTCTCACGATATTCAAGGAGCCCGCGCAGGCATGCCCGTCATTGCGCCGAGTGATCGTTTCCGGGCCCGTCGACGATGTCGAACTGACGGGGCTGCCCCATGCGGTACGCTGGAGCGAGGCAGGCGCCGCCAGCCACGACGTAGCTCCCGCGCGCCACTGCATCGATATCGATCTCGCAGCCATCGTGTACACCTCCGGATCGACGGGCGATCCCAAGGGCGTGATGCTGACGCACCGGAACATGTTGACCGCGTGCACGTCGATCGCATCATATCTCGCGCTATGCGAAGACGAGGTCATTTTGAACGTCCTGCCGCTCGCCTTCGATTACGGCCTGTATCAGATGATCATGGCGTTTCGCATGGGGGCGCGGCTGGTCCTCGAACGGTCGTTCGCTTTTCCGGCGCAGGTTCTCGGGCTCATCGCCGACGAACGGGTGACCGGCCTGCCCGGCGTGCCGACGATCTTCTCGACGCTGTCGGGGCTCAAGTCGATCAAGGAGCACGATCTCTCGAGTATCCGCTATGTCACGAACACCGGAGCTGCGCTGCCGATGAAGCATATTCGTCTGCTGCAGGATCTATTCCCGGATGCCCGCATTTATTCCATGTACGGCCTCACTGAATGCAAGCGCTGCACCTTTCTGCCCCCGGAGGATATCGATCGAAAGCCGCTGAGCGTCGGGATCGCCATCCCGAATACCGAGATGTGGATTGTCGACGAGCGCGACAGACGCGTGGGCCCCGACGTGGTCGGGCAGCTTGTCATTCGCGGCGCGACGGTGATGCGAGGCTATTGGGGCAAGCCAGAGGCCACGGCCAGGAAACTCAAGGCCGGTCCGCTGCCAGGTGAGCAGGTTCTGTACACCGGTGACTACTGCCGGATGGACGCGGAAGGCTACCTCTACTTCGTTGGCCGCAGCGACGAGATCATCAAGTCGCGAGGCGAGAAGATCGCCCCCAAGGAAGTGGAGAACGTGCTGATGGATATTCCGGGCGTGAGGGAAGCCGCGGTCATTGGCGTTCCCGACGAGCTCCTTGGGCAGGCGGTTAAGGCGTTTGTCGTTATCGAACAGGGAACAACACTGAGCGAGAAGCAGATTCAGAAAGAGTGCCAGCGACGCCTCGAAAGCTTCATGGTGCCGAAGTGTATTGTGATCGTGCCCAGCCTGCCGCGAACGAATACAGCAAAACTCAACAAGAGAGCACTGCAGGCGTCGATTTCCGAATGATCCGATCGTGACTTTTCTTTACGCATTGGAGTTGAAACATGTTGCTAGTCAGGGAACCACTCGAGACCTATCGAAGGCAAGTTCGCGATTTCTTGCTGTCGAACTTCTACATTGCTGAAGCCAACTCGCTTGAGGTCGACACATCGCTGCTCGACCAGGGCATCATCGACTCGACCGGAGTGCTCGAGGTCATCGGGTTCATCGAGGAGACCTTCGGCATCACGGTCGAAGATAGCGAGCTCTTGCCTGAGAACCTCGATTCCATCGAAGGAATTGCACGCTTCGTCATGAGCAAGAAGAGCTGATGCTTGTCTGCAGCGTCCAGACCGTGCCTCGAACGCCACCGTAGCGGTTCAGGTTGTTGCGCCTTTGCGGTATCCCATAACGACGCGGCCTTCGCCCGTTTCATTCGTCACCACGCTGATGCTCTCGTAGCTCTTGTTGCGCTCAAGAAGGGTTGTCACCTGCCGCTCCTGACCGGCGCCGACCTCGAACAGGAGGATGCCGCCCGGCCGCAAATATCGGACTGCGTCCTTCGTAACCCGCATATGGATGCTAAGTCCGTAAGGACCGGCTGCGAATGCCTCACGTGGTTCGAGTTCGAGCAAGGGGGCCCGGTCGCCTCTGAGCCGCGTTTCCGAAATATAGGGTGGGTTGCAGACGATCAGGTCGATGGTCCCATCCAGCGACAGACCTGAAAAAGCGTCGAACAGATCGCCCTGAAACACCGACATGCGTTGCGTGAGTCCGTGATAGGCGACATTGCGACGTGCGACAGTGACACATCCATCGGTTAGATCGCTCGCCCAGACGCTTGCGTCGGGGGTCTGGAGCGCGATGGCGCATGCCAGATTGCCTGCGCCACAGCACATGTCGATCACCCGCGGCTCCGCCACGTTTAACTGACGCAGAGCATCGACAGCGCTCGCGCAAAGCAATTCGGTTTCCGGCCGGGGGACGAGCGCACCGGGTGCAACCAGCAGCTCTATTCCCATAAATAGAGTGCGTCCCTCATCGTAAGCTTTGGCGACGTTGATCACTTCGCTCATTGCGGTCACCCTGCCTGGACGTTGCGCGATAACTGTTGCATGCGGCGTGATCATGCACCGGACAGAACCATGCCCTGTCCATGTGGCAATGGCGGTAGTCACAATGAGGTAGATGGGCCGATAGCGGCAATGCAGTTGTTTTCGGCAGCGCACCGGCTGCATCGTCATCCGACGACGCAGACCTCGCTCTAACTTCGGCTACTTCGAGATTGAGTGGTATTTACCTGTTCCGCTTTTCGACTTCTCATGAACGGGGCCGCGGCGATCCGGCACCCTGTCCGGCGAGCTAACGATTCGTAGCGATGGCTTCGTTGGCCGTTTGCTGCTATGGCGCTCTTGGTATCAACGGGGCTGAGGCCTTAAGTTGTTTTTCGTATTGTCCAAGACTCTTGGCAACGCGCTCGCGCCGGTCAATTTCCTGATCGGCCTCGGTGTGCTCGGCGCGGTCCTTTCGGCAACACGACTTTCTTCGCTTGGCCGCGGGCTTTTGATCACGGCCGCCGTGCTGCTTGCGGTGGCCGCGTTTTCGCCGGCTGGAAGATTGCTGCTCTATCCGCTTGAATCGCGCTTCCCGCCCTGGGATGCGGGACAGCGTGCGCCTGACGGCATCATCGTGCTCGGCGGCTCGATCGACGCCGATGTTTCACTTGCCCGCGACACGCCGGTCGTCCGTCGCTCGCCCGACCGCATCATCGCAGCCGCAGCGCTGGCGCGACAGTATCCGCACGCACGCGTGGTGTTCACCGGCGGCAGTCCGAGGCTGGTGTCGGATGCCAGGGAGGCCGATTACGCCGCCGCGCTCTTCGCAAGCCTTGGAGTCGACAGGTCGCGTTTGATCATGGAGCGACAATCGCGCAACACGCATGAGAACGCCGAATTCACCAAAGCGCTCGTGGCGCCGAAGCCGGGCGAGCGCTGGGTTCTGGTGACATCAGCGTTCCATATGCCGCGATCGATTGGCTTATTTCGCAAAGCCGGATTTCCTGTCGAGGCTTATCCGGTCGACTGGCGGGTCGGCGGTCGGCGCGACGCACTTTCCTTCACCACCCTCGCCCTTGACGGGCTATCGCGGACCGACATTGCGGTGCGCGAATGGTTTGGGCTCATTGCCTATCGAGCCACGGGGCGGATCGACAACTTGCTGCCCGGCACGGACGAACATTGATTCTCTGGGCCCGAGACATGGCAAGCGGCAAGCACCGCAGGCCGTCGGAAGCCCTATATGGCCACGCCGCCGCAGGCACCGACCGGTCGCCATTCGAGCCTCGTGTGGACCATTGTTGTGGACCACCCGCTTTCTCGAAAGGCTACGGGTTAGAAGTCTTTGATCTGCGAAGGGAAATTCTAGTGTGGCTGGGGAACTAGGATTCGAACCTAGACAAACAGAGTCAGAGTCTGTTGTGCTACCGTTACACCATTCCCCAAACGATTCAGAGACTTACGGAAAAATCCAGTCTGGAATCGGTCGGAACAGAGATGCTCATCTCGTTCGGGCGCGTTCTAGCCCGTCCGCCGGACAAAGCGCAAGGGCTCTGGACGGAAATGACGGCTCATTGACACCACTGGCAATGGACAGGCCACAGACGCGGCCTGCCCGGTCGCCTCGCCCTATTCGCCCGGCCCACCGACCGGGATGGCCATAGGCTCCGGCGCCAGGCGCCTGCTGAGCGCCAGATAGACGCCGCCGCCTACAACGATGCCCGCCAGCCAGCTCAGATCCGCGCCGCCGAGAAGGTTGATCGAGATCGGCCCCTGCAACGCAGGCACCAGGCCATCCTGGAACAGCCAGGTGGCGATCAGGCCGGCGAAGAACGCGATCATGCCGCTCCAGTTGATATCGCCATAGATGCTGGTCTCCGGCGACTTGTAGAGTTCGGCGATGTCGATCTGGCTCTTCCGCCTGACGAAGAAGTCGGCCAACACCACCCCGGCATAGGGGCTCATCCACATCAGCAGGCTGATCAGCCAGTTATCGAACGCCTTGGCAAAGGACGGCGCGAAGATGAAATACACCGTCACCGCATAGCCCGCGATGCCAACGATCAGCGCCAGCGCCGTGCGCGAGAAGCGGACGCCCATGCTGAGCGCCGCCAGTGCCGACGAGTAGACGTTGAGGATGTTGGTGGCGATCGGCCCGTGCAGCACCAGCAGCAGCACGAGAATGCTGGCAACGCCGCCGAACACGGCCGAGACCATCTTCGCTGGATCGGTGTCGAGCGTCACCGACGCAATGGTGGCGCCGAGAATGGCCAGCCACACCGACGGCACGAACATGCCGACATAGCTGTACCAGAACACGGCTTTCGACGAGGTCGAGCGCGGCACGAAGCGCGAATAGTCCGACGCCCAGGTCACCCAGGAAATGCCCCAGCCGACGCCGACGGCGGTCATCAGCAGCGACAGCATCGCCAGATGCGGCCCCGGCGGCAGCGACGTGGTGTGATTCCAGTTGACGACACCGGGCTGGCTCCAGGCCAGCACGCTCATCAGCACCATTATCACCACCGTGACCGGCACGGTGTATTTCTCGAAGGTGCGGATCGCATAGAAACCATAGGTGCCGATCACCACCTGCGTGACCATCACGATGGTGATCACAACGAGATTGGCGAACCAGCTATCCGCGATGCCGAACTGGCCGAGAATGGCCATCGAGATCTTGACCGGGAAATAGGTGTTCACGCCGATCCAGCCGAGCGTCATCAGGAACATCAACAGGCTCGGCAAATAGGCGCCGCGGCGTCCGAAGGCCGAGCGCGCGAGGACCATCTGGTTGACGCCGGTCTTGTGGCCCATGACCGTGAAGGCGGCGAAGATCGCGGAGCCTGCGGCATTGCCGATGACGATGACCGCAATGGTTTCCCACAGACCGAGCTTGAGAATGATACCAAGCGCGCCGAGCGCCCAGTTCACCGGCGCGATATTGGCGCCCGCCCAGATCCACATCTGCTGCGGCCCGGTGGAATCCCGGTCGGCATCGGGGATCGGTTCGATACTGTGGATGTCTGCCCGCAACTCAGAGTTAGTCATGCTCGCCCCCACGTCAGAAACAACCTGAGGTCAACAAAGCAAGACGCGTACCAATCCCGGCAATGCGGCTTGCTACTTGTGGGGCACGGGCGGCGTGCCGTGGGTGTGGAACGACTCGATGGTCTTGAGGCCCCAGGCCTGCCCCTTCTTGCGCTCCTCCTCGGTCCAGACGATCGGCTTCCAGTCCGGCGCCAGGATCAGCCGTGCGCCGGCATTGGCGACTTCGACGCGGTTGCCGCCGGGCTCGTAGACATAGAGGAAGAAGGTCTGCTGGATCGCATGTTTGTGCGGTCCGGTCTCGATGAAGACGCCATTTTCCAGGAATATATCGGCCGCGCGCAGAATGTCTTCGCGGCTGTCGAGCGCGTAGGTGACGTGGTGAAAGCGCCCCTTGGTGCCGGAGTGATCGCGCGAATAGGCGAAGTCGTAGCTCTTGTTCGACATGGTCATCCACATCGCCGCTTCTGTGCCGTCATTGAGCACGATCTGCTCGGTCAGCCGGAGCCCCATATACTGCTCGAAAAACTCGCGGTTGGCCTTGATGTCGACCGCGAGGCAATTGAGGTGATCGAGCCGTCGCACATTGATGCCCCGCGCCGGATAGCGCTGCGCCTGATTTTTAAGCGCCGGTTTGAGTTCTGGCGGCGCCTCGTACCATTCGGTCTCGTAATAGAGTTCGACGATATGTCCGTCCGGGTCGCGGCAGCGAAATGCCGGCCCGTGGCCGAGGTCACCGTCGGTCCAGCCGATATCGTAGCCGGAGCCCTTCAGCGCTGCGACGCGGCGCTCCAGTGCCTGCGGGCTGCGCGCCCGCAGCGCCATGTGTTCCATACCTGACGTGTTCGACGCCGTCAGCTTCAGCGAATAGCGCTCATAGTCGTCCCAGCCGCGCAGATAGACCGACTCGCCCTGCCGGCCCGACACGGTCATGCCCATCACGTCGACGAAAAATTTCAGGCTCTCGTCCGGCTTCGGCGTTAGCAGTTCGAGATGGCCGAGATGGGCGAGATCGAAGATGGGTTCGGGAGTCATTGGTCGTTTCCTCCAGTACTCTAGTCGAGCTTACTCGATCCCCTCATGGTGAGGAGCGCGTCTTTGCGCGTCTCGAACCATGAGGAATTGGGCGCTCATCCTTCGAGACGCGGTCGAAGACGACCGCTCCTCAGGATGAGCGCGACGGCGTGCTATCGCAACGCGCGCGTCACGTCGTCGAACAGCTCATCAACGCTGAATCTGCGCGGGATCAGCCCCTGCTGCGCAGAATAGTCTGTAATGAGAGCCAGCGAACGATTCATGGCATCCGCATCGAAAGACAGGCTCTTGCCCGTTGCAACCGCCCTGCTCGCCTCCAGCATACGGTGGACTTCGCGCACCACGTCGGGCCGCGTATCGGACAATTTCTTGCTGACCACCACCATGTGGTTGATCGGCGCCACGCCATGCCTGGCCAGCCAGACTTTCTCTGCAGCGGCCACGTCTGGGAACAACTGCGCCACCCGTGGATCGTCGCTCTTCTCGCCGAGCACCGCGTCCAACTCGCCATCAAACAGCATCTGCATGATCGCCTTGCCGGCAGGTGCCTTGGTGGTGCTGTCGACATATTCAGCGACATGCGGCTCCTCGAACGTGATCCATTCGATCGCATCGAGATTGACGCCGTAGTCATTGGCGAGCATGCCACGCAGCCACGCGCCGGTCGTGGTTGTGAAAGAGCGAATGCCGACGCGCTTGCCTTCAAGATCCTTAGGTCCGGCAATACCAGCCCCGGGGTTCGTGACCGCGAAGCCAAACTGATGCCGCGCCATCATCACATCAGGCAGCAGCACCATCGGCTTGTCGTAGCTCCTGGCCATCAGATAGGTGACGATGGCCATTTCGGCGACGTCGAACGCGCCGTCGCGTACCATGGGCTTGAAGCCCTTGTTGGTCGGCGTGTACACGGCAAAGTTCAGTTCGACGAGATCAGACGTGATCGCGCCGGATTTCAACGCAGCCGTATGCGGATGATCGCCGAGCAGAATACGGAGCCGCATGCCAGCCTCCTCCCCGCTCACGCCTGATCAGGATCGTCGACGTAAACCAGGCCCGCTTTGGCGAGCGGCTCGCGCATATTGTACATGTCGAGGCCGAGAATACCGGAAGCCAGCTTCTGGCGCTTGGCGTCTTCTTCCGCGAAACGCTTCTCGCCTTTCACCGCAACCTCAGCAGCATCTTTGCGCGGGATCACCACAACGCCGTCTTCGTCGGCGACGATGACGTCGCCCGGCATCACCTGCGCGCCGGCGCAGACCACCGGCACGTTTACCGCACCGAGCGTCGCCTTGACCGTCCCCTTGGCGGAGATCGCGCGCGACCACACCGGAAAGCCCATCTCGCGCAGCGTCTTGATATCGCGACAGCCGGCATCGATGATCAGACCGACACCGCCGCGCGCCTTCAGCGACGTCGCGAGCAGATCGCCAAACATGCCGTCGGTGTTGTCCGTCGTGCAGGCCACCACCAGCATGTCGCCGGGTTTGCACTGCTCGATGGCCACATGCAGCATCCAGTTGTCGCCGGGCTGCGCCAGCACCGTCACGGCGGTACCGGCCGCCTCTGCGCCGGACCACACCGGCCTCATATAGGTCTTCATCAGGCCGAAGCGACCATAGGCCTCGTGCACCGTGGAGACGCCGAGCGCGCCGAGCCGCTGCACGACGTCGGCATCCGCGCGTTGAATATTCCTGACAACGACGGGTTTCATGCCAGTGTCTCCACGGTCATCGGGAACAGGCGCTGATAGGCCTCGCCATAGGTCATCGCCGCGCCGGTGTTGCGGCCACCCTGCATGCCGCGCTGCAAAGCGACGCGCTCGTAATAGGCCCAGAGGTGCTTCTGCGCAGCGAGAATTTCGAAGGTCTTGCGCTTGATGTCCCAGACCTCATCGATGTTGAGGATCACCTGCGGCTTGAAATTGCACATCTCCGGCTGATGCGGCTCGAACAGGAACACCGGCGGCGCAGAATAGCTGTATTCCGCTTCAGGCTTGTGCCCCATCGCCTGCGCGATGATGCGGGCCTCCTGTGCGGCGGCGGTCGCCGCGGGATGATCGACATTGTAGGGATCTTCGAGCGAATGCGTCAGCACGAAGCTTGGATTGAGCTCCCGATAGATATCGATCAGCCGCTCCTTGTGCGCTTCGGTCAGATGCAACGGATAGTCGCCGGCATCGAAAAATTCGATCTCGGCGCCGAGCGACGCCGCCGCGCGCTCGGCTTCGTCCTTGCGGCCAGCCTTGACCTTGTCGAGCGTCATACCCGCCTGCTTCCAGGCAAATTGCGACTCGCCGCGTTCGCCATATGCGAGACAGACGATCTTGACGCGATAGCCCTTCTTGGCATGCAGCGCGATGGCGCCGCCGGCGCGCCAGACGAAATCGCCGGGATGGGCTGAGACCACGAGGCCGGTCTTGGCTTTGGACATCGGATGTTCCTTCGGATTTTCGCGTCGCTTAGGTGTGGAATTCAAACAATCGCGCGGGATTGTCGACGAGGATCTTCTGCTGGATCACCGGATCCGGCGCGAAGAGCGGGATCAGATCGACCAGATCGCCATCATTGGGCATCGCCTTGACGTTGGGATGCGGCCAGTCGGTGCCCCAGATCACACGATCCGGCGCGGTCTCGCAGATCTTCTTGGCAAACGGCACGGCATCGGTGAAAGGCGGACCTATGGAGGTCACGCGCTCGCAGCCAGAGACCTTCACCCAGCATTTCTCGTCGCGCTTCATCAGGTCGATCAGGGTGCGGAACGGCTGCTGCTCCAGGCCATCAGCAGCCTTGACGCGGCCCATATGATCGATGGTGTAGATCACCGGCAGCTTCGCCAGCAGGTCGGCATAATCAGGCAGATCGACCGCATCGAAATGCAGATCGACGTGCCAATTCATCGGCGCGATCATGTCGATGATGCGGTGAAACACCTTCATGTCCGGCGTGCCGCCAAGATGCCGCACGAAGTTGAAGCGGCAACCACGGAAGCCACCTTCATGCAGTTCGCGCAGCCCCTTCTCCGTGATCGTGCCATCGATATTGGCCACCGCGCGGTAACGCCCGCCGCTCACCGCAATGGCATCGAGCGCCACGCGGTTGTCCGTGCCATGCACGCTGGCATTGACGATGACGGCGCGGCCGATGCCGAGCTTCTTGTGCAGCGCCTGGAAGTCCTCCAGCGGCGCGTCCGGCGGAATGTAGGAGCCGACATATGGGTACTTAGCGCCGGGGCCGAAGATATGCGTATGCGCGTCGCAGGCCAGCGGCGGCAGCTTGAACTTCGGCGTTTTAGTATGCGGATCGGGACCGGGAACGGTTGGCTTCGTCATTGTTTCGGAATTCCTGCCTTATCGATGACGGCGGTCCATTTCGCGATGTCGTCGACCAGCCGAGCCTTCAATTCCTCCGGCGAGCTGGCTTTCGCCTCGATGCCGAGATCGAGCAACTTTTGCTTCACATCGGGCATCGCCAATACTTCGCGCAGGCCCGCATTCAACCGCGCAATCGCTTCGGGCGGCGTACCTGACGGTGCGAATAGCGCATTCCATGACACGACGTCATAACCCTTCACGCCGCCCTCGATCATCGTCGGCACGTCCTTCAGGATCACCGAACGGGATTCGCCCGTGGTCCCGACGGGACGCATCTTGCCATCCTGTAGCGCCGATTTCATCCCGACATAATTGTCGATCATCACATCAATGTCTTCGCGCAGCAGCCCGACAATGACTTCTGGCGTTCCGCGATAGGGCACGATCTGGAAGTTGATCCCGGCGGTGGATTTGAGCAATTCGGCCGACAGGTTCTGGGTGCTGCCCACGCTGATGGTGCCGACATTCAATTTGCCCGGATTGTCGCGCGCGAACTTGATGACGTCGGCCAGCGTCTTGTGTTGCGAATTCGCATTGGTACCGACGATGAAATCGAAGAAGCCGATGCTGGAGATCGGCGCAAAGTTCTTCACGGGATCGAATGGCAGGCTCTTGAACAGCGGTACGCTGACGGCGGTGCCGTTGCTGAGCAACGCCAGCGTATAGCCATCTGGTTGCGACGATAGCACTGCGCGCGCCGCAACGACGCCGCCCGCGCCCGGCATGTTCTCGATCACGAGACGCTGGCCGAGATTATCGCCAAGTTTTTCGGCCACGATGCGGATGGTGATGTCAGCGACACCGCCGGCCGCGAACGGCACGATCACGCGAATGGGCTTCGTCGGATAGCCGGACTGGGCTTGCGCCACAGGTACCGCGCTCGTGAGGAATATCGCACCGAGCGCCAAATGCGCGGCGCTCAGTAGATGTTTGAGCCTGATCGGGAAGCGGAGCGTCATGATGGATTGAAGACGCCTGATGCGTCCACCCTTGCCGTTTTTATGTCGGTACCCGTGGCCGTCACGTCATCGCGACAGGGCTATGGACCGTTCTGCTCCCGCAGTAACCAATTCCGATATATGAAACAAATGAGAAATCTGGGATAATCGTGCAGTTTCCTGCATATATCCTGCCGAGCGGATTATCCCGCAGCCTGGAAGTATTTCCGGGTCAGATCGATCAGCGCCTGCGCCGGCTTGCTCACCGGCTGTCCGCGCTTGACGATAATCCCGACCGTCCGGCTGACACTGGGATTACGCAGCGGCACAGCGACAAGTCCGGCAGTTCCCTGCGTCGCCACTGCGATACTGGGCACCACGGCGATGCCGAGCTTCTCGAACACCATACCTACCGCCGTCTGCAGATGCTGCACCTCATAGCGCCAGTTCAGCTTATCACGGCGATGGCCAAGCGCGTCGTCGATCAGGGCCCTATTGCCGGCCTGCGGGCTGATACGGATCAGCGGCATATCCTCGAGATGCGACCAAGCCACGAACTTACGTTGCGCAAAGGCATGATCCTTCGTGCACAACAGGACGAAGCGCTCCTTGATCAGCGGGGTGACAGCCAGATCCCATATATTGGTCGCCGTGATCGTGATGCCGAACTCGGCCTGGCCGGACTGCACCAGTGTGGCGATCTCACTGGCTGAGTTATCGTGGATTTTGATCGAAATCCCCGGGTGCACCGCATTGAACTGCTTCAGCACCCGCGGCAGATGATAGGCGGCGATGGTCGGCAGGCAGCCGAGCGCGATGTGCTCCTGCCGCTTGCGGCCCCGTGCCCGCAGCAGATCGATGGAATCGGACAACTCCCCGATCATCCGCCGCGCAGTCGGCAGCAGTTCCAGCCCGGCCGGGGTCAGTGCCACCTGCCGCGTGGTGCGGGCCAGCAGCTGAAAGCCGAGATCCTCTTCCAGTTTCTTGATCCGGTGGCTCAGCGCCGTCTGCGACAGATTGAGGTGCGCGGCCGCGCGAGAGAAGCTGCCCCGCTCCGCGATGCTCAGAAACGCCTGCAGGCCGGGAAAATCGATGCGCATGAGAGGTCCGTGCACGGCCGAAGGCGACCGCGCTGAGATAACGCGGCGACGACGACCCATGCAAGGTCAGGACGCCAGCCTATGCCGACCGCGCGGGCTGGTTAAAACCGCGTAAAGCCAGATCGCCAGCCACAAGCGACAAGGTATCCAGTGCCGGAGTTTCCGCGTTCCAGTGCGGAGCTAATTCCGCAATGCAAGTTTGACGAGCAGAGCCCACCGATAGCCCGCGGACGCGCCTTAACAATTTGTCCAGTCCCTGACCTGCATAGTCGGCCCAACCGGGGCGTGAGACGCGAATTCATCAATGACCAGTTTAAACGCAGCGGCGTCGTTCGGGCGCATTATCTCAGTTCGCGGCTCGCTGGCCCGGGTCGGCTTGCTCGCCGTGAACCCGATGACACCCTCGGAGATGCGCGGCACCGTCGGCCGCTTCGTCAGCATCCGTTGCGCCTCCTCGACCATCATTGCCATGATCACGGAAGTGTCCGCTGAGAACATGCATGCATCGGACATGTATATCGCCAGTGCCTCGGTCGATCTGCTCGGCGAGATCATGGGGCACGGAGACAAGGCCAAATTCCAGCGCGGCGTCACCAACTATCCCACCATCGACGACATCGTCGATCTGATCAGCAATCACGATCTGCGCACGGTCTATGCGCCGTCCGGCTCCGAGCAGATCAACGTGGGCACGCTGCAGCAGGACAAGTCGGTCGCCGCTTATGTCGATGTCGAGGAAATGCTGAGCAAGCATTTCGCGGTGCTCGGCTCCACCGGTGTCGGTAAATCCACCGGCGTGTCGCTGCTGCTCAATGAAATCCTGAAGTCACGCCCACATCTGCGCATTTTCCTGCTCGACGTGCATAACGAATATGGCCGCTGCTTCGGCGATAAGTCGCTGGTGCTGAACCCGCGCAATCTGAAACTGCCGTTCTGGCTGTTCAATTTCGAGGAGATCGTCGACGTGCTGTTCGCCGGTCGCCCCGGCGTGCCCGAAGAGCTCGAAATCCTCTCGGAAGTCATCCCGATCGCCAAGGGCGTCTACACGCAATACCAGAACGCCGACCGCATTGGCCTCAAGCGCATCGATCCCAAGACCATCGGCTACACCGTCGATACGCCGGTGCCTTATCGCCTGGTCGATTTGATCTCGCTGATCGACGAGCGCATGGGCAAGCTCGAGAACCGCTCGTCGCGCATCCAGTATCACAAGCTGATCTCGCGCATCGAAGCGGTGAAGAACGATCCGCGCTACGCCTTCATGTTCGACAACGCCAATGTCGGCGGCGACACCATGGCGGAAGTGATCAGCCATCTGTTCCGCCTGCCCGCCAATGGCAAGCCGATGACCATCATGCAGCTCGCCGGCTTCCCCGCGGAAGTGGTCGACTCCGTAGTATCGGTGCTGTGCCGGATGGCATTCGATTTCGGCCTGTGGAGCGACGGCGCCTCGCCACTGCTGTTCGTCTGCGAGGAAGCGCATCGCTACGCCTCTGCCGACCGCAATATCGGCTTCGGCCCGACCCGCAAGGCAGTGTCGCGCATCGCCAAGGAAGGCCGCAAGTACGGCGTCTATCTCGGCCTCGTGACGCAGCGTCCGGCAGAACTCGACGCCACGATCATTTCCCAGTGCAACACACTGTTCGCCATGCGTCTCGCCAATGAGCGCGACCAGGCGCTGCTGCGCTCCGCGGTGTCGGATGCCGCTGCCAACCTGCTGTCCTTTGTGCCGTCACTCGGCACGCGCGAAGTGCTCGCCTTCGGTGAAGGCGTCGCATTGCCGACCCGCCTGCGTTTCAAGGAAGTGCCGCCGCACCAGCTGCCGCGCTCCGAAGCCACCATCGCGACAGTGCCCTCGGTCGCCGCCGGTCACGACATGCAGTTCGTCAGCGCGGTGCTGGAACGCTGGCGCGGCGCCACCTCGCATCGCGAGGTACCGAACGATCCCGGCTTCATCGAGCGGCCGCTGGCAACGCCGAGCCGCAGCGTCGAAGCCCCGATGCTGCAACCCTCGCTCGGCCTCGATCCGGATCGCTTCTCGCTGCTCAAGAAGCCGCTACGTTAATCGCATCGGCATGCATTGCCGCAAGCGCTTTGCGGTGACGGCGTGATCGCCTATGGTCTCGTGAAACAGAAACGTTCACGGGAATGCCAGATGACCCAGCCGATTGCGAAACGCTTTCCGACACCCGCCCTCGACAAGCTGCCCGAGGACATCCGCACGCGCATTATGGGCGTGCAGGAAAAGTCCGGCTTCGTGCCGAACGTGTTCCTATCGCTGGCCTATCGCCCCGACGAATTCCGCGCGTTCTTCGCCTATCACGACGCGCTGATGGAAAAGGACAGCGGGTTGACCAAGGCCGAGCGCGAGATGATCGTGGTCGCGACGTCAGCCGCCAACCAGTGCCATTATTGCGTCATCGCGCATGGTGCGATCCTGCGCATTCGCGCCAAGAACCCGACCATCGCCGACCAGATCGCCGTCAACTACCGCAAGGCCGACATCACGCCGAAGCAGCGTGCGATGCTGGATTTCGCTATGAAAGTGAGCCGGTCCGCCGAGACCATCGGCGAGCAGGATTTTGCCGAGGTCTCCGGCCACGGTTTCAGCGACGACGATATCTGGGACATCACCGCGATCTCGGCCTTCTTCGCGCTGTCGAACCGGATGGCCAATGTCACCAACATGAAGCCGAATGACGAATTCTATATGATGGGCCGGCTGCCAAAGTAACGGCACGGGTTTAGAAGGATCTCGCATTGCTCGACTGGTCGGACATCATCCTACGTCTCGGCATCGCCGCCCTGGTTGGCGGAGCCATCGGCCTCAACCGCGATCTGCACGGTAAGCCCGTCGGCGTACGCACGCTGGGGCTCGTCAGCCTGGCCACTGCCATGATCGTGGTGCTCGCCGATCCGCTCGGCAAAGGCGGCTTCACGGATGCCGGGAGCCGGGTCATTCAGGGCATACTCACAGGCGTTGGCTTTCTCGGTGCCGGCGTGATCTTTCATGCCGAGCGGCATTTCCGTGTCCGCGGCCTGACCAGCGCCGCCTGCGTCTGGCTGACCGCCTGTGTCGGCATCATGTGCGGCGCCGGCCATTGGCGCATCGTCACCGTCTCGGTGGTGATCGCCTTCCTCGTGCTACTGCTTGGCGGAAGGATCGAACGTGCCCTGCATCGCGTGCTCGGCGGCAAAGGCGATCCCGCGTCGGTTCCGATGGATGCGCCTCAGTCGTCGGACGCCGGTCCGCACCAGCCCGGCAAATAGATCGCATCCTTGCTTTTGGCGATCGCCAGCGCTTTCTCCAATGCCTTGGCGAAATCGGCGTCGATCTCCTTGGTGGAGAGCCGGCTGCGAAACAGGTCCGCCCACAGGAATTCGCTGAACGGCGTGGTGTCCTTGGCATAGCCGCCGGCGCGGCGAATTTCGCCGGCCAGGCTGCGGAACGGATCGTCCTTCAGGCCCGTGACCGATTTCGGAATGTCCTTGAATTGCCGTCGCTCGCCCTTGGCGTCATAGGGATAGGCCCAGCGGCGGTGATCGAGCACACCCCAGAAGGCTTTCATATCGACCATCGTGAGATCCGCGATCACGGTGACGAGCACATCCTTCACGCCTTCATCATGCAGCGCACGTGCGAGATGATGGTGATCGACCACGTAATGGCGCTGATCCGGCCCCAGCACCACGGGGATCATGTGCTGGCCGAGCAGTTCGGCCTGTTTGCGCTTGGACTTATGCGCGCGCCAGCGTTTGCGCTTCTCCTTCACCTCGCGCATGCCCACCGTCATCTGCGTTGGCCGCAGCGACAGGATCGGGACCGGATGCAGCAACGGTTCGCGTGTGTTCGGCATATGGCCTCCCATATCTGATGCCTGTCCGGAACGAACTATGGCATGGCCGCTGCGCCTATGCGGATCAGTTCCACGTCATCTCTGACGATTGCCGCATCCGTGCCATGCGGACTTTATCTGCGCGAAGCGGCCGCCTCGTGGTACACTGCGACATTGCATGCGCAGACCCACGACGATGAAGACCCAGCAGCCGATTATCAGAGAGGATGACGAGCACCGCGTGCTTCGCTTCGTGCCGCGCACCTCCGACACGCTGCCACACCATCCCACCGCTCCTGCCGACCAACCGCGCCGCCGCCAAACCACCGGCGCCAGCGACCTGTCCCGCTATCAACAGGCACAGGACGACCCCGACGACTTCCGCCACCGGATGCTGGCCAATAGCGCAGCCTTCGGCTTTACGGTGATCCTCGTAGGTGTCGGGATCTGGCTCGCGGTCAGCATCGCGGATCTTCGCAAAACCCAGGATTGCGTGTTGATGGGCCGCCGGGACTGCGCCCATATTGTTGCGCCGCACGGCTGAGGCGCGCCAAACCCTCTTTCCACAGCCCACAGCGGCTGGTGAGCGGGCGCTCAACTGCATTGAACTGCCGCCCCCGCTCCGATATACGGGCAATCGACTCTATACGGCGGACCGGGACTGCCCCGGGGCGAAGCCCTGTCTTTGCGCGCGCCGATCGAACATTATCTTCAATATATCAAAGGCTTAGTAATGTCCTCCACATTCGATCAGGTCGCTACAATCATCGCCGAGACTTGCGACATTCCCCGCGACACGATCACACCGGAAAGCCACGCCATCGACGATCTGGGGATCGACAGCCTCGACTTCCTGGATATCGCTTTCGCGATCGACAAGGCGTTCGGGATCAAGCTGCCGCTCGAAAAATGGACCCAGGAGGTCAATGACGGCAAGGCGACCACCGAGCAGTATTTCGTCCTGAAGAACCTCAGCGCGCGCATCGACGAATTGGTCGCGGCCAAGGGCGCGTAACGCCCCGCCATGAACCTCGAATATTTTCACCTGATCGACCGCATCACCGACCTCAATGTCGGCGAACGGACGATCACGGTCGAAGCCAACGTTCCCGAGACCAGCACCATCTTCGAGGGACACTTCCCGGGCTACCCACTGATGCCCGGCGTGCTGCTGATCGAGTCGATGGCGCAGACTTCGGGCTGGCTGCTGATCGCGCTGATGAAGTTCGAGCGTATGCCCTTCCTCGCTGCGGTGAAGGAAGCAAAGATGCGTACCTTCATCACGCCCGGCACGAAGCTGGACATCAACGCCAGCGTGCTGCACGAAGGCGACGGCTTCTACATGACCACTGTCAAGATCAAGGTCGACGGCAAGCTGACCTGCAACGCGCAGCTCACCTTCAAGACCGTCCCGTTCCCCCATCCGGATCTGCGCGGGCACATGGACATCGTGGCCGAGCGCATCGGATTTCCCCTACAGGCAATCACCAATGGCTGAAACCCGACCGATGACATCCGAGCCGGTGGAAGCGTGGATCACCGGCATTGGTCTCGCAACGTCATTGGGCGAAGGCCCTGACGCGCATTGGGATGCGTTGAACAACAAGCGCATCAATGTCGATGAAACCGGCTTCGCTCCGAACATCGTCCACCCCCTCGCGCCGGTCTCATACGACGCGCAGATACCCAAGAAGGGCGATCAGCGTCAGATGGAAGCCTGGCAGCGGATCGGCACCTATGCCGCCGGCCTCGCGCTGGATTCAGCTGGCGTCAAAGGCAACAAGGACATCCTGTCGAGGATGGACATGATCGTTGCCGCCGGTGGCGGTGAGCGCGACCTGGCTGTCGATTCCGGTATCCTGAATTCGGAGGGCTATGGCGCTGCGACACCGGGCCTGCTCAACGAAAAACTGCTCAACGACCTCAGGCCGACTCTGTTTCTGGCGCAGCTCTCCAACCTGCTCGCCGGCAATATCGCCATCGTGCACGGCGTCACCGGTTCGTCCCGCACCTTCATGGGCGAGGAAGCGGCTGGCGTAGACGCCGCGCGCATCGCACTGGCCCGCATCGCTGACGGCCAGAGCGACATCGCGCTGATCGGCGCCGCACATAATGGTGAGCGCAAGGACCTGCTGCTGCTGTACGAATTCGACGACTTCAACCTGAAGAACAAGTTCGAAACCGTCTGGGCGCGCGAGAAGAATTCCGGCTTTGCGCTCGGCTCTGCCGGCGCATTCCTCGTCATCGAATCCAGGGCGCATGCAGAAGCGCGCGGTGCCAAGCCTCTCGCACGTCTCAAGAGCGTGGTCGCCGATCATGCCCGTCGCAAGACTCCCGGCGAAGTCACCGCTTCGCTGCAGGGGTTGTGGTCGAAGCTCGGCGCGAAGAGCGACGCTGCGATCATCACCGGCGCGACCGGCGCGGAACCCGTGACATCGGAAGAGCGCGCCTTCCTGAAGGATCATGCGGATGTCGCCATCCGCGGCACCGGCACTCTCTTCGGTCATACGCTCGAAACCCAATTCCCGCTTGGCCTCGGCCTTGCGGCGTTGGCGATCTCGCGCGGCGCAATGTTTCCGCCGAACGATTCAACCGGCCTCGAGATTGAAAAGTCCGGCAAGCCCACCCAGATTGTGGTGATCGGCGCCGGCCACTGGCGCGGCGAAGGCATGGCGCTGGTTGAAGCCATCTAGAACCCATCTGGGCTCTAGATTTTTCTTATGTTTGAGCAAGATCTTATCCGAAAACTGGCATCCACTTTTCGGGATCATGCTCAAGTTAAGCGGTCGACGCGGCCGACGGAGAGAGCATGACTGCAACGCGCGATAAATTCGGCCGACCGATCGTTGTCGTCACGGGCATGGGTGTTGCGACATCGCTCGGCGCCGGCAAAGAGGACAACTGGGCCAAGCTCACCGCTGGCGAGTCCGGCATTCGCACCATCACGCGTTTTCCCACGGACGGCATGAAGACGACGATGGCAGGCACGATCGATTTCGTGCCGGTCGAGCCGTTTTCCTCCACCGACCTCTCCGAGAAGCTCGGCGAGCTCGTCACCGAGGAAGCCATCGCGCAGGCCAATATCGGCAGCAAGGGCGACTTCCCGGGCCCGCTGTTCCTCGCGGTTGCGCCTGTCGAAGTCGAGTGGCCGCAGCGCCAGGTGTTGGCCAAGGCCGCCGGCGCCAATAGCGATATCAATTACGACACACTGCTGCGCGTCGCTGGCGGCGGCAAGTTCGTCCAGTATCACCGCCGCTTCCTGTTCGGCTCGGTTGCCGACCATCTCGCGGACACGTTCGGCACCAAGGGCTCGCCGATCTCGCTGTCGACCGCGTGTGCCTCCGGCGCGACTGCGATCCAGCTCGGCGTCGAAGCGATCCGCCGCGGCGAAGCCGATGCGGCGCTGTGCGTGGCCACCGACGGCTCGGTGAACCCGGAAGCGCTGATCCGTTTCTCGCTGCTATCGGCACTCTCGACCCACAACGACCCGCCACAGAAAGCTGTCCGTCCCTTCGCCAAGAACCGCGATGGTTTCGTGATGGCCGAAGGCGCCGGTGCGCTGGTCCTGGAAAGCCTGGAAGCCGCCACCGCGCGCGGCGCCAAGATCCTCGGCATTGTCGCCGGTTGCGGCGAACTCGCGGACTCGTTCCACCGCACCCGTTCCAGCCCGGACGGCAAGCCGATCATCGGCTGCGTGAACAACGCACTGGTGGATGCCGGTCTGACGTCGGACCAGATCGACTACATCAACGCCCACGGCACCGGCACGCCGGAAAACGACAAGATGGAGTATCTCGGCATTTCCAGCGTATTCGGTGAGCGCGCCAAGGAAATTCCGGTCTCGTCGAACAAGTCCATGGTCGGCCACACGCTCTCCGCCGCCGGCGCTGTCGAGGCGGTGTTCTCGCTGCTCACCCTGGAACACCAGCGGATCCCGCCGACGATCAATTACGATGTTCCCGATCCGGCCATTCCGTTCGACGTGGTTCCCAATACCGCCCGCGATGCACGCGTGACGGCCGTGATGTCGAATTCCTTCGGCTTTGGTGGCCAGAATGCCTCGCTGATCCTCACCGGCGAGCCCGTTTAAGGCTCCCCGGCCCCGTTGGCCGCCCCTCGCCGGTTGACGTCATGACGTGAACCGGCGATACGCAGGCCATCCGAAATCAACCTTTCTTGCCGGAGACGCGGTTCATGCGTGCGCTCAATCTTGTTGCCGATCGTGAGCTCGTCGTCGTCGACGTGCCACCGCCCCCGCCGCCTGGTGCCGGCGAAGTGCAGATCCGCGTCAAGGCTGTCGGCCTGAACCATATCGACGTCTGGGGCTTCCGCGGCATGGCCTTCGCCAAGCGCAAGCTGCCGCTGTCGATCGGCGCCGAAGCCTCGGGCGAAGTCGCTGCGGTCGGTGAAGGCGTCACCCATGTGAAGCCCGGCCAGAAGGTCGTGATGTATGGTGCGCTGACCTGCGGGCACTGCAAGGCCTGTCAGGAAGGCCGCGACAATTTCTGCGAGAATGTCGGCGGTCTCTATGGCTTCCACATCGACGGCTTCTCGCGCGAACTGATGAACATGCCGGCGCGTCTGGTGATCCCTGTCCCTGACGGCATCAGCTTCCGCGACGCCGCCTGCGCCCCGATCGCCTTCTCTACCGTGCAGCACATGCTGTTCGACAATGCCAAGCTGCAGCCCGGCGAAACCATTCTGGTCCATGCCGGCGGTTCCGGCATCGGCACCGTGGCCATCATGATGGCCAAGAAGATCGGCTGCACCGTCATTACCACCGTGGGCGACGATTCCAAGATCGAGGGTGTGAAGGCCCTCGGCGCCGACCACGTCATCAACTATCGCAAGGATCGCTTCGAGGGCGAGACCCGCAAGATCACCAAGAAGAAGGGCGTCGATGTCGTGTTCGAACACGTCGGCGCTGACACCTTCAATGGTTCGCTGCTGGTGATGAAGCGCGGCGGACGTCTGGTCACCTGCGGTTCGACCTCGGGCCCGACCACGACGATCAACCTGATGCAGCTGTTCCAACAGCAATACCGCATCTTCGGATCGTTCGGCGCCACCATGAAGAACATTGCCGAGAGCCTCGACAAGATGGCTGACGGCATGCTGCCGGTGATCGATACCGAAGTGCCGATCAGCGACGTCGAGACCGCGCTGAAGCGGATGGAAACCCGCCAGGTGTTCGGCAAGATCATCGTTCACTTCTGATGCTCCGCCTGCTGCTTCGCACCAAGGCCCGCATTCGCGATGCCCTGAAGCCTGCAGGCGACGCTGCTGTCGGCGCACTGACGATCGGCATCCTGCGCACCACGCGCTATTTCGATCCGGTCAAGACCGCCAATCGGTTTGGCAAGATCACCCAGCGCATCGGCCCGCTGTTTCGCGAAGACAAGATCGGCCGCGCCAATCTCACCGCCGCCTTCCCCGAGAAATCACCGGACGAGATCGAGAAGATTCTCGCAGGTGTCTGGGACAACATGGGACGCATTGGCGCGGAATTCGCGCATCTCGACAAGATCTGGGACTATGACCCGGCCAATCCGACCAAGCCGAGCAATGTCGAATTCTCCGCGCGCACCGGCGAGATTTTCGATCAACTGCGCGACGACGGCAAGCCGGCGCTGATTTTCGCCAGCCATCTCGGCAATTGGGAAATTCCTGCGCTCGCCGCCGTGGCCCACGGCTTGGACGCAGCCGTGCTCTATCGGCGACCGAACAGCGCCGCCGCTGACCGCGCCATTCACCAGACGCGCGCGATCAACATGGGCAACCTCATTCCGGCCAGCCACGACGCGCCGCTCAAGCTCGCGCACGCGCTGAACGAGGGCAAGCACGTCGCCATGCTGGTGGATCAATGGTTCACCAACGGCGTCCCGGTGGATTTCTTCGGCCGCAAGACCAATGCCAATCCGATGCTGGCGCGGCTGTTGCGTCAGGTTGATTGCCCGATCCACGGTGTTCGTATCATCCGCCTCCCCGATCATCGCTTCCGCATCGAAGTCTCCGAAGAGGTAAAACCGGTGCGCGATGCCAATGGCAAGGTCGACGTTCAGGGCACGATGCAGGCGGTAACGTCAGTGCTGGAAGGCTGGATCCGGGAATATCCCGAGCAGTGGCTGTGGCTGCATCGGCGCTGGCGATAACGCTCAGCGTCCTGTCTTCACCTTCGTCCATAAGCGGTTGATCACGCGCTGTGTGGCCGGATCGCGAGCCGTAATGACGAACAGCTTCTGCAGCATCGCCTCATCCGGGTATATCGTCTTGTCGTTCAGGATCTTCGGATCGATCAGCTTCTGGCTGGCGAGGTTGCCATTGGCATAACCGAGGAAATCCGAATTCTTCGCTGCAACATCGGGCCGGTAGAGGTAGTTGATCAGCTCATAGGCTTCATTGACGTTCTTTGCATCGGTCGGGATCGCCAGATTGTCGAAGAACATCTGCGCGCCCTCCTTCGGCACCGCATAACCGATCTCGACGCCGTTCTTCGCTTCATCCGCCCGCGCACGCGCCTGAATGATGTCCCCGGACCAGCCGACCACCAGACAGATCTCGCCAGTCGCCAGCGCGCTCAGATATTCCGAGGAGTGAAACTTGCGAACATTGCCTCTGATCTTGCCGACGAGATCGGCCGCCTTTTCGAGGTCTGGCTGTTTGGTCGAGTTCGGATCGAGGCCCAGCGCATTCAGCGCCGCCGGCAGAATGTCATCCGCGGAATCCAGCATATGGACGCCGCAATCCTTGAATTTCGCAAGATTCTCCGGCTTGAAGATGACGTCCCAGCTATCGATTTTTGCGTCGGGCCCGAGGATTTTCGCGACCTGCTTGACGTTGTAGCCGATGCCCGTGGTGCCCCACATGTAGTTCGCGGCAAACTGATTGCCGGGATCGTAGATCGCGAGACGCTTGGTCACCTCCGGCCAGGCATTGGCGAGGTTCGGCAGCTTCGCCTTGTCGAGCTTCTGGAACACCTTTGCGGTGATCTGGCGCTGCAGGAAATACGCGGTTGGCACCACAACGTCGTAGCCGGACTTGCCGGCCAGCAGCCGCGTCTCCAGCGTCTCGTTGGCATCGAAGGTGTCATAGACGACCTTGATGCCGGTCTCCCTGGTGAAGGCCTCCAGCACACCGGGCGCCATGTAGTTCGACCAGTTGTAGAAGTTGACGACACGCTCTGCCTTCTGGTCTTGCGCCTGCACCGGCAAGGACCACAGCAGCGCCGCTCCGACGACCCACGCGATCCCGTGCTTGCCCATGCGCATCAACTTCCCCTAGCGGCGATGAACGGCGTTGGACAGGCGTTCCAGCGCGGTATCGAGCGTTGCGTCGTTCTTGGCGAAACAGAAACGCACCACCGAGGTCACCTTGTCCTGCTCATAAAAGGCCGACACCGGAATGGCCGCGACCTTGTAGTCGTAGACGAGACGCCGGCAGAATTCCTCGTCGGTCTCGTTCAGTCCCAGCGGCGACAGATCGACGGTGAGGAAGTACGTGCCCTGCGACTTGATGACGGGAAAGCCGATACTTTCCAGACCTGCGGCCAGACGATCGCGGCTACGCGCGAGATCGGCGCGCATCGTCTTGAAGTAATCGTCGGACTTGCCGAGACCATAGGCCACCGCAACCTGCAGATTTGGCGCCGTCGTGAAGGTGAGAAATTGATGCACCTTGGCGCAGACGCGCAGGAGATGCGGCGCGGCGCAGACGAAGCCGATCTTCCAGCCGGTCAGCGAAAAAATCTTGCCGGCCGAGCCGACCTTGATGGTGCGGTCGCGCATGCCGGGAATGGTGATCAACGGGATATGCTCGTGACCATCAAAGGTCACATGTTCCCAGACCTCGTCGCAGATCGCGATCGTATCGAATTCCTGGCAGAACTTCGCCAGCAGTTCGAGATCCTCGCGCGGCGACACCACGGCCGCCGGGTTGAGCGGGCTGTTGAACAGCACGGCCTTGGTCTTGTGATTGAAGACTGCGCGCAAATCTTCTTCCGTCAGGCGCCAGTGCGGCGGCTTGAGGCTGACCAGACGGGGAATACCGCCGGCCTGACGAATGATCGGCAGATAGGAATCATAGACCGGCTGAAAGCACACGACTTCGTCGCCGGGCTCGACCACCGCAAGGATCGACGAGGTCAATGCCTCGGTACCGCCGGAGGTCACCATGACCTCCGTCACCGGATCGAGCGAGAGCTTGTGCCAATGCTGGTAATGCGTGGCGATCGCCTGACGCAGCTCCGGGATGCCCATCATCGACGGATACTGGTTATAGCCGTTCAGCACCGCATCGGCGGCCGCCTGACGGATATCGTCGGGACCGGGATGATCGGGAAAGCCCTGCCCGAGATTGATGGCGTTATGGTCGCGCGCAAGCTGCGACATCGCCTCGAACACCGTGACGGGCAGCTCAGAGAAGATCTTGTTCATCGAGCGATCAGCCAACCTTTGTCGGCAGGCCTGCGGCCTTCCATCCAAGGATTCCACCGGCGAGGTGCTTGTCATAGGCAAGGCCATCGGCCTGGGCGGCCAGCGAGGCCGTCACCGAGCGCTTGCCGGAGCGACATGCGAAGACGATCTGCTTGCTCGCAGGATCGGGCAGATCGGCGCTATCGAAGCCCGACAGCGGCACCACGACGGCATCCGGATAGGCCTCGACCGCGACCTCGTTGGGTTCGCGCACGTCAACCAGCAAATACTTGCCTTCAGTGATCCCCTTGGACACTTCCTCGGGCGTCAAATCGTGAACGGTATGAGCTTCGCCTGCCACCACAACCTCCTGCCGCCCCGGTGTCCGGAGCGAATGCGAAGGGGCGGAAACGCCCCTGTTTTCGGGCGCCAACGTCGCCTCTCGCGCGGCGAAAATCAAGCGTTGGAAGAGCTTATTGTCGGGCCTGATCCTGCCCGAAAGCCGCAAGCCCGCTTTTCGGGATCAGGCCTAGATAGTCACCTGCGTGCCCACCTCGACCACCCTCCCCGTGGGGATCTGGAAATAGTCGGTCGCGTCATTGGCAGTGCGGCTGAGCGCGATGAACAGATGGTCCTGCCAGCGCGGCATGCCGGAATGCACCGCAGGCTTCAGCGCCCTGCGCGAGAGAAAGAACGAGGTCGACATGATGTCGAACTGCCAGCCGGTCTTGCGCGCAATCGCCAGGGATTTCGGCACATTCGGCGATTCCATGAAGCCGAAGCGCAGCGTCACTTTCGAGAAGGTCGCGCTGATCTCTTCCATGCGCACCCGCTCACTGGGATCGATGCGCGGCGTTGGTGCGGTTTCGATGGTGAGAATAACGTTCTTCTCGTGAAGCACTTTGTAGTGTTTCAGACTATGCATGAGCGCCGTCGGCGCACTCTGCGGATCGCTGGTGAGAAATACCGCCGTGCCGGCCACGCGCTGTGGCGGACGTTTCTCCAGCATGGCCACGAGATCGGCCAGCGGAAACTCCAGCTTGCGCGACTTCTCGAACAGCAGGCGGCTGCCGCGCCGCCACGTATACATCATGAGAATGATCACGCCGCCCATCACCAGCGGCACCCAGCCGCCGTCGAACACCTTCAAGAGGTTCGCGGTGAGGAACGTGACGTCGATCACCAGAAACGGCACGATCAGCGCCGCAGCCGCGATCGGCGACCACTTCCAGCCGCGCCAGATCACCACAAAACCCATCATCGCAGTGACGACCATGGTGCCGGTGACCGAGATGCCATAGGCCGAGGCCAGCGAGCTCGATGACTTGAACAGCACGACAAGCACGATCACTGCGATGAACAGCAGCATATTGACGCGCGGAATGTAGATCTGGCCGGAATGCGACTCCGATGTGTGCCGGATTTCGAAACGCGGCAGCAGGCCAAGCTGGATCGCCTGCTGCGTCAGCGAATAGGCACCGGTGATCACGGCCTGACTTGCAATCACAGTGGCAGTCGCCGCGAGGATCACCATGGGGATCAGCGCCCAGTCGGGAAACATCAGATAGAACGGATTTTCCAGCGCGGTGGGATCATGCATCACCAGCGCAGCCTGTCCGAAATAGTTGATGGCCAGCGACGGCAGCACGAGAAACAGCCAGGCCAGCTGGATCGGCTTTTTGCCGAAATGGCCGAGATCGGCATAGAGCGCTTCGGCGCCGGTCACAGCGAGAAACACTGCGCCCAAGGTCACGAAGGCGATGATGCCGTGATGGAACATGAAGTAGATCGCATGCACGGGATTGAGTGCCGCTAGCACTTCAGGATGCTTCACGATCTGCGGAATGGCCGCTACCGCGATCACGATGAACCATAGGCACATGATCGGTCCGAAGAACGTCGCGACCTTCGCAGTGCCACGCGATTGCACGGCGAAAAGCGCCACAAGGATCACGATGGTGAGCGGTACAACATAGGGATCGAAGGCGGTGGTGACGAGCTTGACGCCCTCGATGGCCGAGAGCACGGACAGCGCCGGCGTAATCACCGCGTCCCCATAGAACAGCGCCGCAGCGATGATGCCGAGCATCACCACCACCGGCCCGCTCGATCCGATCGCGCGCTGAGCCAGCGCCATCAGGGCCAGCGGGCCACCCTCGCCGTTATTGTCGGCGCGCAGCAGCAGCACGACATATTTGAGCGTCACGACGATGATCAGGGCCCACAGGATCAGCGAGAGGACGCCCAGGATTGCTTCATTGTCGATGCCGGGCGCCTTGTGGCCCCCGGCCGCGACCAGCGCCTCACGGAGCGCGTAAAGCGGGCTGGTGCCGATGTCGCCATAGACGACACCGATACTGCCCATGACGAGCGAGCCGAAGCTGGCCGTCGAGTGCCCATGGGTAGGGTCCGCCGGGGATGCCGCGGCGGGAGATGCGCTATCGATGGTCATGGAAACGGCCTCGAAGACTTCTGAATCGCAGGTCTCTGAACAGCGGGGCAGCGAGGCCGTTCCCGGCCCCGATGATCACACTCCTTATAGCGCAAATCGGGGAACCGGACATGACAAAAGATGCTTAGATCGTCACCTGAGTACCGACCTCCACCACGCGTCCGGTGGGGATCTGGAAATAGTCGGTGGCGTCGTTCGCCGAGCGGCTGAGCGCGATGAACAGATGGTCCTGCCACAACGGCATGCCGGATTGCGCCGACGGCTTCAGCGAGCGCCGCGACACGAAGAACGACGTCGCCATGATGTCGAACTGCCAGCCGAGTTTACGCGCGACGACGAGCGCCTTGGGGACGTTCGGCGATTCCATGAAGCCGAAGCGCAGCTTCACCATCGAGAACTTGTCGCTGATATTCTCCATGCGAACGCGTTCGGCCAGATCGACCTTCGGCGTCTGCGCGGTCTCGATGGTCAGGATCACATTGTGTTCGTGCAGAACCTTGTTGTGCTTCAGATTATGCAACAGCGCCGTCGGCACGAATTCGGGATCGCTGGTGAGAAACACCGCGGTGCCCTTCACGATATGCGGGGGGCGCTTTTCCAGACTCTTGATGAGATCACGCAACGGCACTTCGATACGGCGCGTCTTGGTGATCAGGATCGCCGCGCCGCGGCGCCAGGTCCAGATCATGCCGGCCATCAGCACGCCGAACAGCAACGGCACCCAGGCGCCTTCCAGCAGTTTCAGGAGATTGGCACTGAGGAAGGCCAGATCGACGAACACCAGCGGCGCGATGATCGCAGCGGCAGTCGCGGCCTTCCAGTTCCATAGCTTCCAGATCACCACGAAGCCCATGATGCCATCGGCGACCATGGTGGTGGAGACGGCGATGCCATAGGCCGAGGCCAGACCGCTCGACGATTTAAACAGCAGCACCAGCAGCAGCACGCCGATCAGCAGCAAACGATTGACCCGAGGCAAATAGATCTGGCCGGCATGGGTCTCGGAGGTGAAGCGCACTTCGAAGCGCGGCAGCAAGCCAAGCTGCACCGCCTGACGCACCAGTGAATAGGCACCGGTGATCACCGCCTGGCTTGCGATCACGGTGGCAGCCGTCGCCAGCGCGATCAGCGGCAACAGCATCGATTCCGGTGCCATCCGATAGAACGGATTTTCGATCGCCGCCGGATTCGACAGCACGAGCGCGCCCTGCCCGAAATAATTGATCATCAACGCCGGCAGCACGAAGAAGAACCAGCCGTATTGAATTGGTCTGCGACCGAAATGGCCAAGATCGGCATAGAGCGCCTCGCCGCCCGTCACGGCGAGGAAGACTGCGCCCAGGGTCACCAGACCGATGGTCCCGTGGGTCAGCATGAACTGCACGGCATAGTACGGATTGATCGCCTTCAGCACCGTCGGATCATCGAAGATGTGCGAGGCGCCCATCAGCGCGAGCGCCGTGAACCAGATGATCATCACCGGCCCGAAGGCGGAGGCCACCTTGGCGGTGCCAATCCGCTGTACCGAGAACAGCACGACGAGAATCGCGACCGTGACCGGCACGACATAAGGTTCGAGCGCAGGTGCCTTGAGCTTGAGGCCTTCCACCGCCGAGAGCACCGAGATCGCCGGAGTGATCATGGAATCGCCGATGAACATCGAGGCGCCGATCACGCCCAGTACCATCAGCGGCAAGCTCCGCCGACCCAGGGCACGCTGGCCGAGCGCCATCAGCGACAGTGTTCCACCCTCGCCATTGTTGTCGGCGCGCAGCAGGAACAGCACGTATTTCGCTGTCACGACGATGAACAGCGCCCACAGGATCAGCGAGAGCACGCCGAGCACGATGACGGGCGTCACCGGCGCGCCATGCGTTGCGCCGTGTACCGCCTCGCGGAACGCGTAAAGTGGCGACGTTCCGATGTCGCCGAACACGACGCCGATACTGCCGACCGTGAGCGACCAGAACCCGGTATGAACCGGAACTTCGATCGGTCCCTCGCCTGTTGTTTCCGTAACGGCCATTCTGCTCGTAACGCCTCTGGACAATCCGGACCCGGCTATGGCGCGCCGGGCAATGCCAGTCAACCGGGACACTAGCCTATACTGCCGCAGATCGCTTATCGGGAGCGCAGCAAAAATCGGCATTGCCCAGCAAAAAAAGAGGCTGGAGCAGTAAAAAAGGAATTGACTGTTTTACGGCTTGAGGTTTGGCGGCAGCGGGGGGTCTTCCCGCATCAGCGTAATGGTCACCCGCCGGTTGGCAGCCATGGTCGGATCATCGGGAAACAGCGGCTGGCTGTCTGCCTTGCCTGATACCGAAAAGATATGGGACGACGGCAGGCCTTCCCGTTCCAGAATCTGCCGAACGACATTGGCGCGATCGGCCGACAGATCGAATGCATCATATTCGCTGCGCGCCGGCACGAAGCCCGCGGCGGTGTGACCGACGATGGCCACACGCAGCGGCGTCGCCTTCAGCGGTCCGGCAAGTTTCTGCAGCAACAGGCGTGTGCGCTCATAGGGAACCTTGGATCCGTCAGCAAACATCGAGCGGCCGTTCTGGTCGATGATTTCCAGATTGAGGCCCTGCTTGGTTTCCTCGAACATGATGTTCTTGGAGATCTCGTTGATCTCCGGCATGTCCTGTAGCGCCTGCCGCAGTGACGCCGAGGCGAGCGCGAATTCGCGGTCCATCTTCAGCTTGGCGCCCGCGGGACGGCCGCCCTTTTCGCTTGGACTGGTGATGTTCGACGCATCGTCCGGCGACACGTGATCCTTGTTCTTCGTCTGGCCGCGCGTCGGCAGACCATCGGATTCGATCACACCCGAATAACGCGCATCGGACTGCACGCCGAAGGCTTCACGGACCGAGCCGGCAACGATCTTGAGCTTGGCGCCATCAGGGCTGGAGAATGCCACGAGCATGACGAAGTAGCTGAGCAGCAGCGCCATCAGGTCGGCGAAGGTCACGAACCAGCCATGGCCGCCGTGTGCTTCTCCGCGTTTTTTCTTCGCCATCGGACGTGCTCCGAGCCTGCCTCCAGTGTGTTACGCTGGGACCGGCTCACTTTCGTCATGGCGGTGCTTCTCGGGCAGATAGGCCAGCAGCATTTCGCGGACCAGCGCCGGGCTCTTCGAGTCGCGGATCATCAGGATGCCGTCGATGATGAGTGTGCGGTTGGTCTCCTCGTCGAGCACCTTGACGTGCAGTTTGTCGGCGATCGGCAGACAGATCAGGTTGCCGACGATCGCGCCATACAGCGTCGCGAGCAGCGCGACAGCCATGAAGGGGCCGAGCTTGGACGGATCGGACATGTTCGAGAACATCTGCACCATGCCGAGCAGCGTGCCGATCATGCCGAAGGCCGGCGCGCAATCGCCGATGGCGCGGTAGATCTTCGAGCCTTCGTCGAGATGCATGAGGAAATTGTCGCGGTCGCGCTCAAGATTGTCGCGGATGAATTCGAGGTCGTAACCGTCGGCAACGAAGCGGATTCCCTTGGCGAGGAATGCGTCATCAGTTTCGACTTTTTCGAGTCCAACCGGTCCCTGCTTCCTCGCGATTTCCGCGATGCGGGCGAGTTCGTCAACGAGATCACGAGCGTTCAGACGGCTCAGCGTGAACGCAAATTTGGCGCCAAGCGGAATGCCGTGAAGGATGGACGAGAGCGGAAAGCGGATCAGAGTCGCAGCAAACGAACCGCCGAAAATGATGATGACGGCGTGGATGTCATAGAACATCCCGAAGCTGCCGCCCATGAGGACCAGGGTACACAGCACAATGATGCCAGCGACAAAACCGACGAGTGTTGTGATATCCATGTCAACTCCGACGCTATACACGTATCGAACGACGCCCGTCCTGGACGGCGGCACGCCTCGAGATCAGGCCGCGCGAAGGTACCTTAGCGATACTGCGATTAAGGACGCGTTACCGCTTCACGGTTCATTAACGACAGATTAATGACGTGCGAGCACGCGTGGAACGATACGGAAAGTTCGTTCAGCAGACAGATTGAGGATGATTGTGCGGCGTCAAACAGCGCGCTGGACGACCGCGAAGGTACGTGACCCCGGCGCGTGGGTCGGGTCATCGAGAAACTCGATCGGCTTGAGGCCGGCGGCCACGCAGAAGTCGGCGATCGTATTCTTCGGCAACGGCTTTGCACCGCGCCACGACGTATCCGCCGTCAGCGGATCCTTGCCGAGCAGCGCCTTGATCCTCTGGATGACAGGTGTCGGGACGAACTTGGCGATATGCCAGAGGATCGTCGGATATTCGTGCGCCGTTCGGAAGTGAATGAGTCCAAGCGCGGATGGACGCAGGATGCGGGCAACCTCGACCAGATTGGCCTTCACGACATCATGCGACGGCATGTGCTGAAAGACCTCATATGACCACACGAAATCCGCAGTCTCGGACGCCAAGGGAAACACGACGCCATTGCCGGCGACGAAGTCGAGATTGCTGAACGCCGCTGCCGCCGCCTTGGCCTTTTCCACCATGACGTCGGACACATCGATGCCAACAGCCCTGGTGAAACGCCGGCCAAGTGCCTGCGTGAAACGTCCGACACCGCAGCCGATATCGACCGCCGTCTTGCCGGCGGGATCAACTGCATATTTTGCGAGAACAGGATCGATCAGCAGCGTCGCGCGTTCGCGACCGAGTGCGAAGAATTTTTCGGGATCGTGATCCCACAACTCGGTCTCGACGTAAAAGAACGGGTCACGATTTGCGCGCTCATTCCAGGCTTTCTTCATATCCTTGGTCTGAGGCAATACCGTCTCCAATACCCGTCTCCACGGTAGAACGGGCAGTTAGCCCGAAGCCCTCCGGCCGCGCAAGCAACCGGAGCTGGTTCGGGTTGATCGGCATCTAACCTTTATCGTTAGTCTTAATAGACCCGGATTTCAGTGTATTTCCGACGAGCGCGCCATCGCCTCTTTCAGCTTCTCGAGCGTGAATGACGGACTGCGCGCGATATCGAGAATGGGTGTCTCGCGCCGCCCGCACAGCTCCGCCGCTTCCGGCAGTTTCGCGGCGACATCGAGCGGGATCACAACCGCGCCGTGCTGATCGGCATGGATCAGATCGTCCGAACGGACACTCATGCCAGCAACGCGTATTTCATTGCCGAACTCGCTCACATGCACATGTGCATGCGACGGACCGATCGTGCCGGCGAGCGCCTGAAAGTCCGGTGCCCATTGCGGGATATCGCGGATCGAGCCATCGGTGACCACACCGAGGCAACCGAGCGCCCTGTGGACGGCGCTGTTCACCTCGCCCCAGAACGCGCCATAGCCCGCGTCGGGCCCGTCGATATCCTGGATCACGCTGATGCGCGGACCGATGCCCGTACCGACATACTCGTAGTAAGCGAGCCGCCGCGCCTTCTGCTCCGCGGCAGGCAGGCCGGACGCCATGGTCGCGCGAATGGTCGCGGTGCGCGCATAGCCGACGATGGGCGGCAGATTGGGAAACGGACAAACCAGCGGACGCGTGGTGTAGCCGATCAGCCGGCGATCGGGGGCGACGATCTCCATCGCATTGCAGATGGTCGGCGTGTCGTAGCGGCCCAGTGCTTCCAGAACGGATGCGGGCAGCGGACCGGTCGCGGAATTCGTCACGGCGTTTCTCCTGTGGGTGATTATCGCATCCCGTCTTCGCGGGACGTCGTCGTCGCTGAGTGACTCCGGATATAGCCGACTTCACTGCATGCCCAAAACGAAATGCAGCCGCTTTCGTCCTGGCTGCTATCGCAGGGGAAAGCGGCTGCAGGAATTTTTCGCGAGATGGACAATCAGTTCAGGCGTGCGGGCCGATCATCCGGTGCGATCTCAGGTGCACCCGGCGTATAGGGCGTCGATGCATGGGGCGCTGCCGGATCGACAGGGACCACCGACTGCGCGGCCAGCGCGCGTTCCTGATCACGATACGATTTCCAGCCCAGCGGAAGGCTCAGCAGATACATGATCGAGAGCGCCGACAGGATGTGCCAAGGGTAACCGATCAGCAGCGCGATGAAGAGCACCACGCCGACGAACACCGGCAGCACCAGCTCACGCGGCACCCGCATGTTCACGGCCTTGCCGGAGAACACCGGCAGCCGCGACACCATCAGGAAGCCAACCAGCAGCGTGTAGAGGGTCGTCAGGATGGCCGGCGGCATCGGCATGCCCAGGAAGCCCAGATAGATCGGCAGCATCACGGTGAGCGCGCCCAGCGGCGCCGGCATGCCCGTGAAAAAGTTCGCGGCAAAGGCCGGCTTGTCCGGATCGTCCATGGTGGCGTTGAAACGCGCCAGCCGCAGACTGCCGGCGATGGCAAACACCATCGCGGCGATCCAGCCAGCATTGCTGAGATCGTGGAGCTGCCAGAAATACAGGATCAGACCAGGCGCCACGCCGAAATTGACGAAGTCAGCCAGGCTGTCGAGTTCGGCACCGAATTTGGACTGGCCCTTGATCATGCGGGCGACACGGCCGTCGACGCCATCGAGCACGGCGGCGAACACGATAGCCGCCACGGCAAGTTCCATCCGCCCCTCGGTGGACAGGCGGATCGCCGTCAGGCCGGCGCAGATCGCCAGCAGCGTGATCATGTTCGGCACCAGCATCCGGATCGGAATGGTCCGGAACCGGCGGCGGCGCGTCTCGGGAGACTGGTCAGGAGGCATTTGCATGGCGTGATCCTAGCAAATCCCACCCTGCTCCGCCATTGTGGCGTCCTGCCGCCCAAATCGGCAGGAAATCGGGGTTAATCACCCCCGCGGCTATCACCCCTGGGTTATCACCCGGGTTAATCGACGCGGTAGGTGCGGCCGCCGTCACCGATCCGGAAATCGGCCAGCACGGTCTCGCCGGCAATCGCGGTCTGCCCCACAGCCACCAGCGCCTTGCTGCCTTCCGGCAGGTAGATATCCAGCCGGGAGCCGAAGCGAATGAGGCCAAAGCGCTCGCCAGCGCTCAGGGTCTGGCCCTCGCGCACGAAGGACACGATCCGGCGCGCCACAAGCCCGGCGATCTGCACGACGCCGATGCGGCCGCCGGGCGTCGAAATCACCAGCGAATTGCGCTCATTGTCTTCGCTGGCCTTGTCCAGCTCGGCATTGATGAACTTGCCCGGCCGATAGGCAATGCGCTCGATCCGGCCAGCCACCGGGCTGCGGTTCACGTGGACGTTGAAGACGCTCATAAACACCGAGATGCGCAGCAGCGGCTGATCGCCGAGGCCGAGTTCAGCCGGTGGCAGCACCGGCTGCACCATCGATACTTTCCCGTCGGCGGGCGACACCACGACACCCTCGCGAGTCGGGGTCACGCGCACCGGATCGCGAAAGAACAGCGCGCACCAGACGGTCAGGACCGTGCCGATCCAGCCCAGCGGCGTCCAAATCCAGAACAGCACCAGGCTCGCCAGCGCAAAGGCGCCAATGAACGGATAGCCTTCCTTGTGGATCGGCGGGATCTGGCCACGGATGGAATTTGCGATGGACATGGGTGCTTAAAACCTGGGTTCGGGCAGAATCTGGCCCTGCTTTAGCAGAGATTATTCCGCCGCGTCAGGCGTCATCAGCCGGTCGTCATCGACCGGCGGTGGGGTGCGATTGGGGGCGATGGCATCGTCGCCGATCTGGGCGAGCCGCTCACGGGCCTCCTGGGCCTCGCGCTGCCGGTTCCACATGCTGGCATAGAGACCGCCGGCGGCCAGCAACTGGCCATGAGTGCCGCGCTCGGCGATCCGGCCCTGGTCGAGCACGATGATCTCGTCGGCGCCGACAATGGTGGACAGCCGATGCGCAATCACCAGCGAGGTGCGGCCCTGCGAGACCTTCTCCAGCGCGTCCTGGATTTCCTGCTCGGTATGGCTATCGAGCGCCGACGTCGCTTCGTCGAGCAACAGGATCGGCGGCGCCTTCAGTACGGTCCGTGCAATGGCCACGCGCTGTTTCTCGCCGCCGGAGAGTTTCAGGCCGCGCTCGCCCACTTCGGTCTCATAGCCCTTCGGCGACATCCGGATGAACGGGTCGATCTGCGCCATCCTGGCGGCCTCCTCGACCTCTTCGTCCGTCGCGTCCCAGCGGCCATAGCGAATGTTGTAGCGGATGGTGTCGTTGAACAGCACGGTGTCCTGAGGGACCATGCCGATCGACTGGCGCAGCGAGGCCTGCGTGACATTGCGAATGTTCTGGCCGTCGATGGAGATCGTGCCACCGGACACGTCATACAGCCGGAACAGCAGCCGCGAGATCGTCGACTTGCCGGCGCCCGATGGGCCGACGATGGCGACGGTCTTGCCGGCCGGCACCTCGAAGGAGAGCCCCTTCAGGATCGGCCGCTCAGGGTCATAGGCGAAACGTACATCGTCGAAGCGCACGGCACCTGACGTCACCAGCAGCGGCTTTGCTCCTGGAATATCCTTCACTTCCGGATTGCGGTTCAGGACACCGAACATCTTCTCGATGTCGATGATCGCCTGCTTGATCTCGCGATACACCATGCCCATGAAATTCAGCGGCTGGTAGAGCTGGATCATCATGGCGTTGATCATGACGAAATCGCCCACCGTGTGGGTGCCGTTGCGCACGCCGACCGCACACATCAACATCGTCGATGTCAGACCGAGCGTGAAAATGATCGCCTGCCCGGTATTGAGCACCGCCAGCGACGTATAGGTCTTGACACTGGCGCGCTCGAAACGCTCGACGGTCTTGTCATAGCGTTCGGCCTCGCGCGTTTCGGCGCTGAAATATTTGACCGTCTCATAGTTGAGCAGCGAGTCGATCGCCTTGGTATTCGCCTCGGTATCGGACTCGTTCATGTTGCGGCGGATGGCGATGCGCCACTCGGTCGCAAGATACGTATAGTACATGTAGACGACCACGGTGATCGCCACGACCAGCACATAGCGCCAGTCGAACTGCCACAGCAGTACACCCATCACCAGCAACAACTCGACGATGGTCGGCACCAGTTGCAGGATGACCATGCGCACGATGACTTCGATGCCTGCGCGGCCGCGTTCGAGCACACGCGTCAGGCCACCGGTCTTGCGCTCCAGATGAAAGCGCAGCGAAAGTTCGTGCATGTGGACGAAGGTGAGATAGGCCAGCTTGCGCACTGCATGCATCGCCACTTTGGCGAAGATGCCGTCGCGCCATTGCGTGAAGATCGCCATCAGCACGCGGATTGCGCCGTAGCTGACGGTCATGGCGACCGGCGATGCGATCAGCCACAGCGTCCAGTTCGAGGACTGGACCGGAGCCGTATCGGCACCGGTCAGCGCATCGATCGCCCATTTGAAGGTGAACGGCACTGTCAGTGTGGCCGCCTTGGCGACCAGTAGCAGCAGCATCGACCAGACGACGCGCATCTTCAGGTCGTCGCGGTCGCCCGGCCAGATATAGGGCCACAAATGGGCGAGCGTTCCGAACAGCGTGCCGCGTTCGATATGGGCCGGGTTAGGAACTGTCTCGTCGTTCAGCGCGGGATCGGAATCAGACATGCACGGCGCCTGGAACGAACGGAGCTGCGGCCCGGGGCCGGCTCAAAATGGAGGTCGATTTCATTAGAATGCATATAGGCGCTTTGCCGGAACGTCGCACCCTCGCGGAGCATTCTTTTCCCTGCGGAGAGGTGTCCCGGGCAGGAATTTCCCGTATCGCGTTCATTCCGTGTCTTGACGCTGTTATCCCGCAGTGCCACATGGAATCTATGAGCACAATTAAAACGATCTGCGTCTATTGCGGCTCCGGCCCCGGTACCAATCCCAGCTTCGTCGAATCAGCGGTCGCGCTCGGCAAGATCATGGCCGAGCAAGGCATCGGCCTGGTCTATGGCGGCGGCTCCATCGGCCTGATGGGCGCGGTCGCCAAGTCCGTGCTGGACAATGGCGGCCGGGTCACCGGCATCATCCCGGAATTCCTGACCAAGCGCGAAAACGCGCTGACCGCCGCCCAGGAACTGATCGTTACCCACGACATGCATGAGCGCAAACGGCTGATGTTCGAGCGATCGGACGCCTTCGTCGCCCTGCCCGGCGGCATCGGCACGTTGGAAGAGCTGGTCGAACAGCTCACCTGGCAGCAGCTCGGCCGCCACAGCAAGCCGATCCTGATGGCCAATATCGATAACTTCTGGGAGCCGCTGCTCGAGCTGCTCAAACACATGCGCTCGACCGCCTTCATCCGGCCGACACTGCCGCTGGACGTGCTGACGGCCGACCGTGCCGAAGACATCCTGCCCCGGCTCCGCACCGCTGCGGCGCTGGCTTCCGACGAAGCCAAGAAGCTGGCTCCGGACGTCGCGACGCGGCTCTAAGGCCTTCTACGACGTGGTGGCGTCGTCTTTCGGGAACGTCACCACCTCGATACGATTGCCATCGGCATCGGCGATGAAAGTCGCATAGTAGCGAACGCGATCATGCGGCCGGAGCGAGGGCGCGCTTTCCGAGACGCCGCCTGCGGCGATGGCTGCCGCATAAAACGCATCAACCTCATCCGTCGTCTTCGCGCGAAGGCAAAGATGCACACCGCTATCAAGCGGTAGCGGTGCCATGCCTGCACGCAGATTAATCCAGACTTCCGGATAGGTCTTGCCGAACCCAACCATTGCCGGCCGTGTTACCAGCCGGATCATGCCAAGCGGCGCGAAACTACGCTCGTAGAAGGGCACGGCACGTTCGAGATTGCTGACCGCGATAGAGATGTGATCGATCATCGGTCTTCCCCCAGCCTTCTTCGATTTAGGCGGCCCCGGATTCGCCCAGCGTCTTCTGCATCGTGGTGTTGGCAAGCCACTCATCATTCAGCGGCACGCTGTTGCGCTGTGTCGGGATGTAGCCGCGTTTCTTGAAGAAGGGCTCGGCGGTGTCGCTGGCATCCACGGTCAGCAGCTTGGCGCCGCGCGCACCAGCGAGCCTCTCGATCGCATCGATCAGCAGTGATGCAACACCGCGCAAGGCGGCATTCGGATGCACGTAAAGCAGGTCGATGTGGTTGGCGCCTTTCAGCGATGCAAAGCCGACCGGCACGCCGTCCAATGTCGCAATCAGCGTGAGTTGCGACGCCAGCCGCTTCCCGAAGGCCACCTCGTCGTCGACTGTGGCGGCCCAGGCTTCCTGCTGCGCTTCGCTGTAGTCTTCCCCCGTCAATTCCTCGATGCTGGCCACATAGATCGCAGCCGCAATCGCGGTGTCATCCGGCAGGAACGGCCGCAGTGCCGGTTTCGCCTCGCCCATCGCGCTCACCAGAAATCCACCAGCTTCAGTGCCAGCGCGATCGCGCCGACGATCAGCGCCCATTTCAGCGCGATGTAATATTTCCAGTGCTTTGGAAACGGTGTGTCGGGTCGGCTCATCGCGCGATCTCCCAGGTGGTGCCTTCCTTCGAGTCCTTGATGACGACGCCCATGGCGGCAAGTTCGTCGCGAATACGATCCGACTCCTTGAAGTCCTTGCGGGCCCGCGCGGCTGTGCGATCCGCAATCAAACCATCGACCTTTGCTGCATCGATCCCGCTGGCCTGTTGTTTGCGTCCATTCCATGCAGCAGCCGTTTCCGACAGGAAACCGAGCGCACGCAACGACGCTGCAAACTGGCTGCGATCGCCGTCATTGCCTGCGGCCGCACTGTTGCGAAGACCGTGCAGCGCTGCAACAGCCAGCGACGTGTTCAGATCGTCGAACATCGGCTCCATCACCTTGTCGGAGACGTCGCCACCTGTTGCATCCGCCGCGACCCAATACCAGTCATCGAGCGTCTTGGCGCTCTCTTCCAAACCCTTCACGGTCCAGTCGATCGGCGAGCGATAATGAGTCTTCAGCATGTTCAGGCGCAACACTTCGCCTGGCCAGTCATTCAGCAATTCCCGGATAGTGAAGAAATTGCCGAGGCTCTTCGACATCTTCTCGCCTTCAACCTGCAGGAAGCCGTTGTGCATCCAGTAATTCGCCATCGCATGCGTGCCATGGGCGCAGCGCGACTGGGCGATTTCGTTTTCATGATGCGGGAAGATCAGGTCGAGACCGCCCCCATGAATGTCGAAGATCTTGCCGAGATAGGCCTCCGCCATTGCCGAGCACTCGATGTGCCAGCCCGGACGGCCCCTGCCCCACGGGCTGTCCCAGCCGGGCTCTTCCGCGGATGACTGCTTCCACAACACGAAGTCGGTCGGATGCTTCTTGTGCGCATCGACGGCGACGCGCGCACCGGCCTGCTGGTCTTCCAGTTTGCGGCCGGAGAGTGCGCCATAGTCGGCCATCGACTGGGTGTCGAACAACACTTCGCCCGCAGCCTCGTAGGCGTGGCCGCGCGCGATCAATTCCTTGATCAGCGTCACCATGTCGGTCTTGCCGTCGGGGCGCGGTAGCACGAAGTCCGTCGCCCGCGGCTGCACTGTCGGCGACAGGCAGCCCAGCGCTGCGACGTCGGCCTGAAACTGATTGGCCGTGGTCTCGGTGACCCGGCGGATCGCCTCGTTCAGCGGCAGGCCCGGAAAGTCGCGCAACGCGCGATCGTTGATCTTGTCGTCGACGTCGGTGATGTTGCGGACATAGGTTACTTTGTCGTCTCCGTAGACGTATCGCAGCAGCCGGTACAGCACGTCGAACACGATGACCGGGCGCGCATTGCCGATATGGGCGAAGTCGTAGACCGTCGGCCCGCAGACATACATCCGGACGTTGTCGGCATCGATCGGCGTGAAGACGCGCTTCTCGCGGGTCAGGGTGTCGTAAAGGCGCAGTTCCATGGATGTCCGTCCCTAGCGGCCGGGCGTCCTCTCATCCCTCTTGAGATTGATCTCGTGTGAGAAAAGACGGCCTCAGCCAGCGAATCGCTAGCTCTTAATCTCGCGGCAAATGCCACAAATGGCGAGAGAACCGTTCATCGGGGCACCATGGGGCAACCCCAGGTGGCCCGTCAAGGGTGTGGAACTATGCCGTAAAGGGCTGATTTCGGCCTCAATCCATCGCTACGCCGCCCATGGTTAATGATTATTAATCTTTGGGGCGTATCGAATGAGGGCGAATTTCCTCATTCATTCGGTGAGTTATGAAATCCATTTCAGTCGTTCTGACGGCGGCATTTGTTCTGGCCGCTTCCTCGGCCTTTGCCGATTCCCGCGTCTTCATCATCGCCAACCAGTCTGACGGTTACGGTATCGACCAGTGCCTCGCCCGCGGCGAGAAGTGCGGCGCGCATGCCGCCCTGTCCTATTGCAAATCGCGCGCCTTCGACCAGGCCGTCGCCTATCGCCGCGTCGATCCCGATGAAGTGACCGGCTCGGTCCCGACGTCAGGCAGCGCCTGCCATCACGGCAAATGCGACGAATTCGTTGCGATTACCTGCCAGCGCTGACATCCCGCGGCTTGCGATTTTCTTGCGTCACGCTTGCGGCCACAGTGAGGCCCCGGAAACGACGTGACCCTGCCGCGAGAAGCAGCTATGGAAAGCCGCGTTCGCCGCATTTTCATCGCGCGCGTCTGGCAACGTCGGCGAGAGGTTGGCGGCGGTATCGACGCGCGATGCCGCACCACTCCGCTTGTTTCTGTCTCGCTCGCTTCTGACTCGCGCATTGGCCGGATATGTCTGACACTGTGACTGCTTCCCTTTCTCGCTGGGTTTTTGTTGGTGCCGCACTGGTTGGTGCGCTGTCGCTGGGCACTCCTGCATCGGCGCAGAACGGACCGCCACCGGCCTATCCTGCGCAGCAGGTCTATCCGCCAAGCCAGGCGCAGCAGCAGGGTTCTGCCAATCCGATGTGCGGGCGCCTCGAGGCGCAGCTCGCGACCATCGATCGCGGCAACGGCCTCGATCCCGCACGCGCCGAACAGCTTCGCCGCTATGAGGACGCCGCGTCCAAGCAGCAGAGCGAGCTCGACCGCGTCTCAGCGCAGGCCAAGCGGATGGGCTGCGACAGTTCCGGCTTCTTCTCGCTGTTCAATGGCCAGTCGCAGCAGTGCGGCCCGGTCAACAACCAGATCCAGCAGATGCGCGGCAATCTGGATCAGATCACCAGCAATCTCGAACGCCTGCGCGTCGGCACGCCCGGCAGTTCGGACCGTGATACCCAGCGCCGCTCGGTGCTGCTGGCCCTCGCGCAGAACAATTGCGGCCCGCAATACGCCGCCGCTGCGCAGCGCGCGGCGCCACAGAACTCAGGCCCCGGCGGCTTCCTGAGCAATCTGTTCGGCAACAACGAGCCAAGCCCCGGCGCACCGCCGCTGGACGGCAATATGTCGCCCGTTCCGTCCGGCACCTATCGGACCGTCTGCGTGCGCACCTGCGATGGCTTCTATTTCCCGATCTCGTTCGCGACGATCCCGGCGCGTTTCGGCGATGACGAGCGGACCTGCAAGAATCTCTGCCCGGCCTCCGACGCCAACCTGTTCACCTATCGCAATCCCGGCGAGGACATGAACTCGGCCGTCTCGGTTTCGGGGCAGCCCTATTCGTCGTCGCCGAACGCTTTCAAGTATCGCACCGAATTCAATCCGTCGTGTTCCTGCAAGGCGCAAGGCCAGACCTGGTCCGAAGCGTTGAAGAATGTCGACGACAAATCGGCAGCGGAGAATGGCGACATCATCGTCACCGAGGAACGTGCCAAGCGGATGTCGCAGCCGCAAAAGGGCACGCCTGCCGCCTTGAAGAAGGGCGCAGCACCGGAGGCGCCTGCAGCAGCGGCTCCCGCGCAGCCGGCGACACCGTCCACTCCTGGCCAGATCCGGACCGTCGGCCCGCAATTCCTGCCGAACAACGCGCCGCGTTAAGCCTCGGGTCCTCGCCGGGCCAGGCGGGGCGACGACGGCACGGCCCTTGCGTCCAGCTTCGGACAACCTCCGAACGGTAGGCTCACGCCAAACCGCGAGGGTGTTCGGATGGTCTCCACTTATCTCAACTATAATATCGTCTCCCGCAATCTCACCCAATCGCTGACGCGGATCTCGCAACAGGCCACCGTCTCGCGGGATACGGCCTATTACAAGGAGAACATCGGCAAGGTGAAAACCGTCGATGATCTCCTGAACGACTATCGGCTCTATACCTATGCAACGACGGCCTATGGTCTGGAGGACATGGCCTATGCCAAGGCCTTCCTGCGCAAGGTGCTGGAAAGCGATCTCTCCGACGCCAACAGTTTTGCCAACAAGCTGAGCGACAAGCGCTACCGGGATTTCGCAGCGGCCTTCCCCTTCGGGACCACCAGCAGCAGCAGCAACACTGCCCAGTCCGAGAACCAGGCCGACGACATGATCGGTCTGTACACGGCCGTAGCGCAGCGCGGGGTCGATGCCATCGACGCGAACAAGAACTACTACAATCTCACGATCGGAAAGATCACCAACGTCAATGGCCTGCTCGCCGACGACAAGCTGCGCGATTATGTTTTCTCGGCCTTCGGAATCGACAAGAATCGCTGGTCCCACGACACGATCAGCAAGGTGCTGAGCAGCGATCCGTCCGATCCGAACAGCTATGTCAATTCCGTTTGGGTGTCGCAGAAAGCCGACATCAATGCGAATATCACCAAGGCCCAGGCAGCGATGCTCGATGCCGCCAGCAAGATCGACACATATATGGCGGCATTGAAACAGCCGGGCGCCGATATGGCCGACCTGCGCCAGAAGATCGAGCTGGAGCGCGCGCGCGGATCGATGAATGAGGTCAGCATCCTCAGCTATAAGGATGCACTCGAGACGATCGACAGCTATGTGGCGCTTGCGGGCGCTTTCGAGTTCTCGCCCGACGGCACGTTGCCCACCGGAACGTCTGCCCAGACAGCCGCGCAGCTGAGCAACACCCATGCCAAATATGTCAACAGCCAGGGCGCGACCTATCTCGCAGCGGACGAAAAGTACGCGGCATCGCTCATCAAGCAGTATCGCTCCGGTCTCGCCAAGGTGACCACAGTCGATGCCTTTCTCAAGACGCCAAACGTCTATAATTTTGCTCTGAAATCATTTGGTCTCGATCCCGAAGAGGTTTCGCCGACGATCATCAAAAACGTACTCAAAAGCGATCCGGACGATCCCAAGAGCTACGTGAACAAGCTGCACGACGACCGATACGTTCAGCTCGCTCGGGCATTCAATTTCGACAGCAGCGGAAATATCACGACGCCCGTGGTGGCGCAGGACGCGGCGGAAGTCACCCAGGTGATGAAGGACTACATCATCGCCAAGACACGCTTCACGAAGGACAAGGAACAGGCCGAGCTGCGCAAGGCGGCCGACAAGGACGCGGTCTATTATCAGAAGAACATCGCCAATATCGAGAGCGTGAAGGATCTGCTTGCCGACAGGAAGCTCATCGACATCGCGCTCGTCGCCAAGGACCTCGACCCCGCCAAGGTGACCACCGCCGATCTGCGCAAGATGTTCGATTCCGACCTGAACGACCCCAAGAGCTTCGTCAACACACAGAAGGATCCGCGTTTCGCGGAGCTGGTGGCCTCGTTCAATTTCGACGACGACGGCGAGATCACGCGACTACCGAAATTCGGGCCGCAGACCCGCGACCAGTTCATGGAAATCCAGCACAAATATCTGCAGCAGACGCTGGAGACGCAGCAGGGCGAAAGCAATCCCGGCGTGCGGCTCGCGCTCTACTTCGAGCGCAAGGCGCCGAGCATCACCTCGGCCTATGACCTGCTTGCGGACAAGGCGCTGGCGGAAGTGTTCCGCACCATCTTCAGCCTGCCGGACGAGGTGGGCGCGATGGATATCGATCAGCAGGCCAAGGTGGTGGAGAAACACCTCAATCTGAAGGACCTCGCCGATCCCGCCAAGCTGGCTAAACTGCTGAACCGTTTCTCGGCGCTGTATGACATCAAGAACAGCACTAGCGCCGCATCCTCACCCGTCGTCACCCTGTTTCAGGGCGGTGGCGTCCTGAGCGATTCAACCTTTGCGGCGGTGGCCAAAACTGCGCGGTGACGGGATCACGCGCTGATACACGACGGGTTTGTAGGGCGTCATTCGCCCTACAGCTTCATTCAAACGCTGCGCTGGTGCCCTTGCCTGGCCGAGTCACCAGGTCCTCATCGGGCTTCGGCAATGGATTGGCCAGATCGCGAAACTTGTTGGTGATCGGATAGCGGCGATCCCTGCCAAAGTTCTTCCGCGTCACTTTCACGCCCGGTGCCGCCTGCCGGCGCTTGTATTCGGCGATGTTGAGCAGCCGATCGATGCGCGTCACAACGTCTTTCTCGTAACCGGCCGCGACGATCTCCGACAGCGGCTCTTCGCGTTCGACGAGGCGTTCGAGAATGCCATCGAGAATATCGTAGGGGGGTAGCGAGTCTTGGTCGGTCTGGTTTTCGCGCAGTTCGGCCGTGGGCGGACGGATAATGATGTTGTTGGGGATCACTTCGCCATCGGGACCGAGCGCGCCTTCGGGCTTCCATGAATTGCGCAAGGTCGAGATACGGAACACCTGGGTCTTGTAGAGATCCTTGATCGGATTGAAGCCGCCATTCATGTCGCCATAGAGCGTGGCATAGCCGACCGACATTTCCGACTTGTTGCCGGTCGTCACGACCATCGCGCCGGTCTTGTTGGAGACGGCCATCAACAGCGTACCACGGGTGCGCGCCTGCAGGTTCTCTTCGGTGATGTCGCGCGCGAGACCCTTGAAGGTATCGGCAAGGATCTTCTCGAAGCCGTTGACCGCATCGGCGATGGGCAGGATCTCGTAACGGAAACCCAGCGCCTTCGCGAGCTTGTCGGCATCGTCGAGCGACACCTGCGCGGTGTAGCGGAATGGCAGCATGATGCCGCGCACGCGGTCCGCGCCGAGCGCATCCACGGCGATCGCGGCGCAAAGCGCAGAGTCGATACCGCCGGAGATGCCCATCAGCACGCCGGGGAAGCCGTTCTTGTTGACGTAATCGCGCAGGCCGAGCACGCAGGCGGCATAGTCGCCCTCGTCGCCTTCTGGTACCGGTGCGATCGGTCCGTCGC
This sequence comes from Tardiphaga sp. 37S4, assembly GCF_021044645.1. NCBI lineage: Bacteria > Pseudomonadati > Pseudomonadota > Alphaproteobacteria > Hyphomicrobiales > Nitrobacteraceae > Tardiphaga > Tardiphaga sp. 37S4. The sequence continues at coordinate 2,923,810 of NZ_CP088008.1, forward strand.
AGCGCCAGTGGCCGTCGATCTTCTCGAATGTCAGCGTTGTGACGCTCTCGGTGAAGGACGGCAATTGCGCACCCAGCGAGCGGTCGGCATTGAGCACAAAGCTCGCGCCGTCGAACACTAGTTCGTCCTGACCGCCGACCTGATTAAGGTAGACCATCGGCAGATGGCTCTCGGTAACGCGGGCGACCTGCACCGACAAGCGCAGATCCGTCTTGCCGCGGGCATATGGCGAACCGTTCGGCACGATCAGGATTTCGGCGCCGGTCTCGGTCAGCGTCTCGACCACGTCTTCGTAGTCGGCGGACTCTTCCATCCAGGTATCTTCGCAGATCGGCACGCCGACGCGCAGGCCGCGGATGGTGACGGGTCCCGAGACCGAGCCGCGCGCGAAGACGCGCTTCTCGTCGAACACGCCGTAATTCGGCAGATTGACCTTGAAACGGATCGCATTGATGCGGCCGTCGTCGAGCAGCGCGCAGGCATTGTAGAGCTTGCCGCCATCGACCCAGGGCGAGCCGATCAACACAGCCGGCCCCCCGTCCGCGGTCTCGCGCGCCAGCTCCTCGATGGCCGCACGGCAGGCCGCCTGAAATGCCGGTTTCAGCACCAGATCTTCCGGTGGGTAGCCGGCGATGAACAATTCAGGAAACACGATCAGCGTCGCGCCGTCGGCTTTGGCCTGCGCCCGCGCAGCGCGCGCCTTGGCGGCATTGCCGGTGATGTCACCGACGATGGGATTGAGCTGGGCGAGTGTGACCGTGAAGCGCGTCAATTCTGTCATGGAAACATCCAAGCCTACCGGCTCATCCTTCGCAACTGCAGGATTAGAAGATGCCTATGCGCTCACCGAGCGCATACAGCCAGGTCATGCCGGCGATCACCAGCGCGACGCCGACGGCCGCCGATCCCATGTCCTTCACACGCCCGATCTGCGGATCGTGTTCGGTGGTGAGCCGGTCGGCCAGTTTCTCGATGGCAGTGTTGAGCAGTTCGACGGTGAGCAGCAGCAAAACCACCGCCACCAACTCGAGCCGACGCGCTGCGGTGGTGCCGATGAGAAACGACAAAGGCACCGCGAGGAGCAGTGCAAACAGCTCCTCGCGAATGGCCTGCTCCGATCGCGTCGCGAAGGTCAGGCCATTCCAGGTGTTGATGCAGGCCCGCCAGAGGCGCGACAAGTTTAGAGACCCGATGCCACCGGCAGCGGCTCCGCCCTGTCGACGCGGGACGTCTTCAGCAGTTCGGCGATTAGGAACGCCATGTCGATGGACTGCTCGGCATTCAGACGGGGATCGCAGACCGTGTGGTAGCGGTCATTGAGGTCCTCATCCGAAATAGCGCGCGCGCCACCGGTGCATTCCGTCACGTTCTGGCCGGTCATCTCCAGATGCACGCCGCCCGGATGAGTGCCTTCGGCGGCATGGATCTGGAAGAACGACTTCACTTCCGACAGGATGCGATCGAATGGACGGGTCTTGTAGCCCGAATTCGACGTGATGGTGTTGCCGTGCATCGGATCGCACGACCATACCACCGAGCGCCCTTCCTTCTGCACCGCGCGGATGAAGCCCGGCAGATGCTCCCCAACCTTCTCGTGGCCAAAGCGGTTGATCAGCGTCAAGCGGCCGGGCTCATTGTCCGGATTGAGGACGTCGATCAGCTTCAGCAGTTCATCCGGCTTCAGCGACGGGCCGCACTTCAGGCCGATCGGATTCTTGATGCCGCGGAAGTATTCGACATGGGCATGATCGAGCTGCCGCGTACGGTCGCCGATCCAGATCATATGGCCCGAGGTCGCGTACCAGTCGCCGGTCGTGGAATCGACGCGCGTGAAGGCCTGCTCATAGCCGAGCAACAGCGCTTCGTGGCTGGTGTAGAAATCCGTCGACCGCAGTTCCGGGTGGCTTTCCAGATTGAGGCCGCAGGCGCGCATGAAGTTCAGCGCGTCCGAGATGCGGTCGGCCAGTTCCTTGTAACGGCGCGACTGCTGCGAATCCTTCAGGAAGCCGAGCATCCACTGGTGCACGCTGCCGAGATTGGCGAAGCCGCCGGTCGCGAAAGCGCGCAGCAGATTCAGCGTCGCCGCCGACTGGCGATAGGCCATCAGCTGGCGCTGCGGATCGGGCACGCGGGATTCTGGCGTGAAGGCGATGTCATTGATGATGTCGCCGCGATAGCTCGGCAGCTCGACGCCGTTGAGCTTCTCCATCGGCGACGACCGCGGCTTGGCGAACTGACCGGCGATACGGCCGATCTTCACCACGGGCAGCGCGCCGGCATAGGTCAGCACCACCGACATCTGCAGGAAGGCGCGGAAGAAATCGCGGATATTGTTGGCGCCATGCTCAGCAAAGCTCTCGGCGCAATCGCCGCCCTGCAGCAGGAAGGCCTCGCCGGCAGCCACACGCGCCAGCGACTTCTTCAGATTGCGGGCCTCGCCTGCAAAAACCAGCGGCGGAAACGTGGCAAGCTGCGCCTCGACATCGCCAAGGGCCTTGAGATCCGGGTATTCCGGCATTTGCAGCACGGGCTTGCCGCGCCAGCTATCGGGCGTCCACCGCTCGGACATCACTTCTCTCCTGAAAACCGCGCTTTATGGCTGCGGAGGCCGCGTTATACACAGCGTAGATGGGGATCGCCAGTTCGAAATCCACATTGCGCCCCAAGCCCTTGCAGCCAAAGCCGAATTCGCATTTGCTAGGCCCGGGTAAGGAACATATGGGACACCATGGGAGAAACTGCGGTGTCGGAGGCTGCACTGGACGACGCTTTTGCCGATGACATCACCTTCCAGGCGACCGACGGCTATTCGTTGGGCGCGACGCTGTACCTGCCCCGCGGCGCCCGCACCCACGCGGTTCTGATCAATTCCGCAACCGCCGTTCCCCGCAAAATCTACAGAGGCTTCGCCAGCTACCTCGCGAGCCGCGGCTGTGCCGTGCTGACCTATGACTACCGCGGCACCGGGGATTCGCGGCCCAAGGCCGATCCCCTGTCCGGCCGGTCGAACGCGTTGGTCGGCTTCAAGGCGTCCATGACCGACTGGGCTGCGCTCGATGTTACCGCCGCGGTGACCTGGATGCGCGAGCGCTACAAGGCAATGCCACTTGCCTTTGTCGGTCACTCCTTCGGCGGTCAGGCGCTCGGCCTGATCCCCAACAATTCCGAAGTGTCACGCGCCTTGCTCATCGCGGCACAAGCCGGCACCTGGCGACTGATGACGCCGCCTGAGGGCTACCGCATCTATGTGCTCATGAAATTCGTCGGCGCGCCGCTGGCGCGCGTCATCGGCTATGCGCCCGGCAGGATCGGGCTCGGCTACGATCTGCCACGCGACGTGTTTCTGGAATGGGCGGGCTGGGTCACCAGCGATCGCTACTTCTTCGACGACAGCAAACTGCGAGCGCTGGTGAACTTTCCGCGCTACCGCGGCGAGATGCGGGCCCTGAGCTTTTCAGACGATCCATGGGCCACACGCGCCGCCGTGGAAATGCTCTGCGCGGGCTTCACGTCAATCAAGCCGGAGATCGACAGTATCCGCCCTATCGAGGCCGGCTCGAAAAAGGTCGGCCATTTTGGATTCTTCCGGCCGGAGCACCGTGACACGCTGTGGCGCGGCGCCGCCGAATGGATCCAGATGGAAGATTAGGGGCACATCATTGAAGCCGCAGATCATCGATCCGCCCTCATCCTGAGGAGCGGTCGTCTTCGACCGCGTCTCGAAGGATGGCCACAAACACCGATACGTTGCATCTCATGGTTCGAGACGCGCGCAAGGGCGCGCTCCTCACCATGAGGGCTGGTGTTACTCCGCGGCTTCGCGCACGTAGCGCGCGGTCGGCGTGCGCATCGTCACGAGTTCCTCGGCCGCACTCGGATGCACGGCCACCGTGGCGTCGAAGTCAGCCTTGGTGGCCTTCAGCTTCACGCAGATGCCCAGCACCTGGATGAGTTCGGCCGCTTCCGGTCCGACGATATGGGCGCCGACCACGATATCCGTCGCGCCGTCGACCACCAGCTTCATCAGCACCCGGCTTTCGCTGCCGGAGATGGTCGACTTGATCGACCGGAAATTGGTCTTGTAGATATCGACGTGGCTGAAGGTGGCGCGCGCCTCTTCTTCGCTCATGCCGACGGTGCCGACCTCCGGCTGGGTGAACACGGCGGTCGGGATATTGCTGTGATCGACCTTCACGGTCTTCTTGCCGAATACCGTATCGGCAAAGGCGTGGCCTTCGCGAATCGCCACCGGCGTCAGGTTGATGCGGTTGGTGACGTCACCGACCGCGTAGATATGCGGCACATTGGTCTGCGAGAACTCGTTGACGATGATGCCGCCATGGGCGGGCTTGAGTGCAACGCCAGCCTTCTCGAGACCGAGATTGGCGGTGTTCGGATTGCGGCCGATCGCGAACAACACCTGATCGGATGCGATGCTTGCGCCGCTGGACAGATGCGTCGTGAATTCGTGCCGGTGCTTATCGACCTTGGTCACCGTGCAGCCGGTCAGGATGGTGATGCCATCCTTTTCCATCTCGCTGCGGACATGGGCGCGCACGTCTTCATCGAAGCCACGCAGGATGTTGTCGCCGCGATAGACCACCGTCACGTCGGAGCCCAATCCTGCAAAAATGCAGGCAAATTCGAGCGCGATATAGCCGCCGCCCTGGATCACGATGCGCTTCGGCAGTTCGGGCAGATGAAACACCTCGTTGGAGGAGATCACATGCTCGATGCCGGGAATCACAGGTCCATGATTGGGCGCACCGCCCGTGGCGATGAGGATATGCTTGGCGTTCACCGTCTCGCCCGTGCCGAGGCGCAGCGTGTGCGGATCCTCGAACACTGCGCGGGTCTTGACGGTCGTCGCGCCGGTCTTCTCCACATTGGACTGATAGATGCCCTCGAGTCGGGCGATCTCCTTGTCCTTGTTGGCGATGAAGGTCGACCAGTCGAATGTTGCCGTCGGAATGGTCCATCCGAAACCGGCGGCATCGTCGATTTCGCGCTGGACATGCGAGGCATAGACCATCAGCTTCTTCGGCACGCAGCCGCGGATCACGCAGGTGCCGCCGAAGCGATATTCCTCGGCCACCATGACCTTCGCGCCGTAGCCGGCCGCGATACGGGCGGCGCGCACGCCGCCAGAACCGCCACCAATGACAAACAGATCGACGTCGACGTCAGCCATGATCGCTCCGAACTGCGGACTGAGGCCCGGGATGACGGGCCTCAGCTTACGCCCTTAGATTTCCTTGCCGCGCTTGCGCATTTCAGCGCGGAATAGGCCGTTGACCTGCTCCGAAAACTGCTGCGCCCACTGCTGCATATAGGTCATGCTGGCAGAAATCGACTGGGGCTCCTGCACAAGAAGTTTCTGGCCGAGCGGCGACTTGTAGAAGGTCGCAAGGTCCTTCAACTCCGCCTCGGTGAAGTCGCTGGCATAGATCTTCGCCATCTGCTCGGTGATCTCCTTGTCGCGCCCGGCCATCGTCTGCGCGATGGTGATGGCGACCTCATTGAGATCCTTCTGATAGTTCAGATTGCTCTGCAGCAGCGAATCCTTGACGCGCTGAACCATGTTCGGCACGGCATTGGCATACATCGCGCTGGCGTTCTTCATCGCCAGAATTTCCTTGGCGTAAGCGATCGCAGCTGGCGATGCCGGCTTGATCGGACGAGCCTGTCCTTCCGGAGATCCCTGCTGCGCGGAGACCGGCAGCGCGATCACTGCAACGCTGAGCGCAAGACCGGCGGACAGCAGCATGTGCGAAAGCTTCTTCATTCCAATTCTCCTTGATTGCGCCGTTACGGACGCTCGAAAACGCGAATTCCCTGCGATCCTGCCAGCATGGCGGTGCTTGCCAGGCCGATAAACAAACCGTGCTCGACCACGCCCGGAATGGCGCCGAGCAGCCCGGCCAGGCGGGGCGCATCGGTGATGGTCCCGAGCCGGGCGTCGATGATCCAGTGGCCGCCATCGGTGACGAAAGCATGGCCGTCCTTGCCGCTGCGAATGGCCATTTCGCCGTGCAACCCGCACTTGGCGAACACATCGGCAATCGCGCGGCGCGTGGCCGACAGGCCGAACGGGATCACTTCCACAGGCAGCGGGAAGCGGCCGAGGGTCGGCACCCATTTGGAATCGTCGGCGATGACAATCATGCGGTCGGACGCCGCCGCCACGATCTTCTCGCGCAGCAATGCGCCGCCGCCGCCCTTGATGAGATTCAGCGCCGGATCGACTTCGTCGGCACCGTCGACCGTGAGATCGAGCCGATCGACCTCGTCGAGTGTGGTCAGCGGCACGCCGCAACGCTGCGCATCGGCCCGCGTGGCCTCAGACGTCGGAACGCCAATAACCTTGAGACCGCCCGCCACGCGTTCACCGAGCAGTTCGACGAAGTGCTTCGCTGTCGATCCCGTGCCGAGTCCGAGCTTCATGCCATCACGCACATATTCGAGCGCCTTGGCGGCAGCCTGTCGTTTCAGCTCGTCCATATTCATCGGCGCAGCGGTCCTTGCGGTTCACAATCGGTCCCGCGGACGGGATGCGCCGCATATCTAGCGACGTTTGGGGGGAAGGAACAGGGCGAAGGGCGTGCTTTCCCGGGGAATGCAGGCCTGCATTCCCAGGGGGATGCTGGGCTACGTCCGCCCCCCTTGCGGGATCGGCCGCGGACCGGTAGCGATCCCTGCATGACAGATGCTTCCCCTGCTCCCCTCGTCGTTTTCGACCTCGACGGCACCCTCGTCGATACCGCCCCCGATCTCATCAGCGCGCTGAACCACGTGCTCCACCAGGAAGGGCTGGCCCCCGTCCCGCTGGAATCCGCGCGGAAAATGATCGGCCAGGGCGCCCGGCGCCTGATCGAACGCGGGCTCGAGCTTGAGGGGCGGGAAATGACCCCGGACGAGGTCACACGCCTGACCGAGGATTTCATCGCTTATTACGCGGAGCATATCGCCGACGAGTCGCGCCCCTTCGAGGGCCTGATTGCGGCGCTCGACGAAATGGCGGGGCGTGGCTACCGCTTCGCGGTTTGCACCAACAAGCTGGAATGGCTGTCGAAGCTGCTGCTCGACAAGCTGGAGCTGACCAACCGATTTGCGGCGATCTGCGGCGCCGACACCTTCGGCGTCGCGAAGCCCGATCCTGTCATCCTGCAGCAGACGGTAGCGCGTGCCGGTGGCGTGATGTCGTCCGTTGTCATGGTCGGCGATGCCGGCCCCGATGTCGGTGTGGCGCGGCGGGCCAATGTCCCGGTGATCGGCGTTACATTCGGCTATACTGATGTCCCGATTATCGAACTCAAGCCCGACATCGTGATCGACCATTTCCGCGATCTACCGACGACTGTCGACCGCCTGTTGCCCCGCCGCCTCGCCTAGCCTGTTCACATCATTGAGTTTCTCAGGTTGTTGGGCGACTTCGTTAACCATCAATTAACTATAAGCGGTCTGCGTGTTGCGTCATATGTACGACGCTCCTATGGTTGCCGGGGGATGGCGGCTAGCCGCAAAACGTGACGGATATACCCATGCGTAGAGTAATAGTTTTGGCAGCGGCAGGCTTGAGCCTGGCCGGTTGCACGTCGTTCTCCATGGACGCATTCAAGTCGGCACCGGAACCGGTTACCGTGCAGTTCGACTCGGTTCCGCCCGGCGCAGAGGTGGTCACGTCGATTGGCCCGAGCTGCAAGACCCCGTGTTCGCTGCCTCTGGCAACGGAAACCGGGTTCAGCGCAACCTTTACCCTCGCAAAATTTCAGCCGATGACAGTTCCGGTGACCATTACCCGCGTTCCCGGGGACTTCACCTCGCCGGCACGGACCACGGTCGATCCGAGCCCGGTCGTCGCCGAGTTGCAGCCTGCGACACCGCCACGCCGCGCCCGCAAGGCTGCCAAGCGCGCAGCAGCGCCTGCCGCGGCCCCGGCGGCCGCCGCATCTGCGGCGGGCTCGCCGTTCCCCGCCCCCCGCTGATCCACCAAACATATACGTTGGCGTGATTGTGCCAGCTGCAACCCGTGACTAGATTGAACGTGCGGCGTTTTTCGCCGCGCGAGCAATTCATGTTTTGCAGTCAGGCATCTGAATGACCGTCTCCGAGTTGAGCCCCGCCCTGGCCTCCTCTGCCATGACCGACCCGTTCGGCCGGCGGATCAACTATTTGCGTGTCTCGGTGACCGACCGCTGCGATCTGCGCTGCTTCTACTGCATGTCGGAAGACATGACGTTCCTGCCCAAGGCCGACCTGCTGACACTGGAAGAACTCGATCGGCTCTGCTCCGCATTCATCGCCAAGGGCGTGACCAAGCTGCGGCTCACTGGCGGCGAACCGCTGGTCCGGCGCAACGTCATGGGCCTCGTGCGTTCACTGTCGCGCCACCTCAAGACCGGCGCGCTGAAAGAGCTGACGCTGACCACCAACGGCTCGCTGCTGTCCAAATATGCCGCTGAACTGGCCGATTGCGGCGTGAAGCGCATCAACGTCTCGATGGACACGCTCGATCCCGTAAAATTCCGCACCATCACACGCTGGGGCGATCTCTCCAAGGTGCTGGCCGGCATCGACGCCGCGCAGGCAGCGGGCTTGGCCGTGAAGATCAATACCGTTGCCTTGAAGAACATGAATGAAGACGAGATCCCCTCATTGATCGAATGGGCCCACGGCCGAGATATGGCGCTGACGCTGATCGAAGTGATGCCGATGGGCGATATCGGCGAAGGCCGCATCGACCAGTATGTACCGCTGTCGCTGCTGCGCACGCGCCTCGCGGGTCAGTTCACGATGACGGATCTCCCGGACGACACCGGCGGTCCCGCCCGCTATGTTCGCGTCGCCGAGACCGGCGGCAAGATCGGCTTCATCACGCCGATGACCCACAATTTCTGCGAATCCTGCAACCGCGTCCGCATTACCTGCACCGGCACGATCCATACCTGCCTGGGCCACGAGGATGCGTCCGATCTGCGCAAGCCACTGCGCGCTTCCGCCGACAACGACCTCCTGAACGCCACGATCGACCGCGCCATCGGCCTGAAGCCAAAGGGGCACGATTTCATCATCGATCGCCGCCACAACCGGCCGAGCGTCAGCCGGCATATGAGCGTGACCGGGGGGTAACCCACCGGCGGTGCTCCGTCCTTCCCCTCGACCAATGGCCTGCGACAAACCGTCAATTTCCGATTGACGATTGCATGACGCGCTGAAATGGTGCCGCCGAATTCTTTCGCCCAGCGGAAAAAGCTGCGCTTTCTCAGTGAGAAAGACGTGATGAGCGGACAGCGGGGCGACTTTCGGGGGGAACTGTGGACGTACTCAAATTCACACGTGCGATCGATGCACTGAGCGATGTGTTCGGCTTCATCGCCAAGTGGCTCGTGCTGCTTGCCTGCCTCGTCAGCGCCGGCAATGCCACGATCCGTTATCTCTTCAACTACTCGTCGAACGGCTGGCTCGAAATCCAGTGGTACATGTTCGCGGGCATCGTGTTTTTCGGCGCGGCGCAGACACTGCGCCTCAATGAGCATGTGCGCGTCGATCTGCTCTATTCGGCGGTCTCCGATCGCGCGCGGCTGTGGATCGATATCATCGGCCTCTGCATCTTCCTGCTGCCGGCGATGACATACCTCACTTACATGACGTTCCCGTTTTTCCTGAATTCCTGGAATTCGCAGGAGGTCTCCAGCAATGCCGGCGGCCTGATCCTGTGGCCGGTGAAGCTGGTGCTGCCGCTCGGCTTTGGTCTGCTGCTACTGCAGGGTGTGGCCGAACTCGCCAAGCGCATCGCCGCGCTCGCCGGCGTCGTCAAGATCGACACCCATTACGAAGCGCCGCTGCAATAGCGGCGTTCGCTTTTTCAGCCTCTCGCATTTCGACCAATCCGTTCGATAGAACCAGTTCGATAGTCAGGACCACCGATGTTTTCCTACGGCGTGTTCCCCCCGCTGATGTTCGGCACCATGATCTGCTTCATGGTGTTCGGCTTCCCGGTCGCCTTCTCGCTGGCCGCGGTCGGCCTGTTCTTCGGCATTCTCGGCATCTTCACCGGTCACTTCGATCCGTCCTTCCTGCAGGCGCTGCCGTTCCGCTTCTACGGCACGATCTCGAACGACCTGCTGCTGTCGATCCCGTTCTTCACTTTCATGGGCGCGATCCTCGAGCGCTGCGGCCTTGCTGAAGATCTGCTCGAAGGCACCGGCCAGTTGTTCGGCAAGATCCCCGGCGGTCTCGCTTATGCGGTGATCCTCGTCGGCGCCGTGCTCGGCGCCATCACCGGCACCGTTGCTGCTTCGGTCATCGCCATGGGCGTGATCTCGCTGCCGATCATGATGCGCTACGGCTACGACATGAAGCTCGCCACCGGCGTCATCGCCGCATCGGGCACCATCACGCAGCTCATCCCCCCGTCGCTGGTGCTGATCGTACTCGCCGACCAGCTCGGCCGTTCGGTCGGCGACATGTATCTCGGCGCCATCGGCCCCTCGATCATCCAGGTCGTGATCTTCATTCTCTACATCGTCGTATTGTCGATCCTGAAGCCGAGCGCGATGCCGCCGATCCCGGAACATGCGCGCGAGCCCATGAACTGGAAGCTCATCAGCCGTGTGCTGTGGGGCATGATCCCCTCGATCGTGCTGATCTTCCTTGTGCTCGGCACCATCGGCCTCGGCCTCGCGACGCCCACCGAAGCCGGCGCCATGGGCGCGGTCGGCGCGATGGTGCTCGCCGCGCTGCATCGCCGCCTGACCTGGCCGCTGATCGACCAGGCGATGACATCGACCATGCGCCTGACCTCGATGGTGGTGTTCATCCTGATCGGCTCGACCTGCTTCAGCCTCGTCTTCCAGGGCATGGATGGTGCGCGCTGGATCGAGCATCTGCTCACCGGCCTGCCCGGCGGCGCGATCGGCTTCCTGATCTTCGTGAACATCTTCGTGTTCTTCCTGGCGTTCTTTCTCGACTTCTTCGAGATCGCCTTCATCATCATCCCGTTGCTGGCTCCGGTCGCGGCCAAGCTCGGCATCGATCTCGTCTGGTTCGGCGTGCTGCTCTGCGTGAACATGCAGACGTCATTCATGCATCCGCCGTTCGGCTTCGCGCTGTTCTATCTGCGCGGCATTGCACCGCCCGAAGTGAAGAGCCGCGATATCTATCTCGGCGCCCTGCCATGGGTCGGGATGCAGATCATCCTGGTGATCATCGTGATCTACTGGCCCGGTCTCGTGACTTACTGGATCGACAACACGGCTGTGGATACGTCCAACGTGAAGATCGAGATTCCGCAGATCGAGATGCCGGCAATGCCCGATTTCGGACCAGCAAAATAGCGGATAACGTTACTATTGCGCTTTACGATCAGGGGATAACCGATGCTGCATGAAGGAAGTTGCCATTGCGGCAACATCGCCTTTGAAGTCGAGGGCGACTTCAATTCGGCCATCGACTGCAACTGTTCGATGTGCCGGCGGCGCGGCGGCCTGCTCGCTTTCGTTCCACGCGACAAACTGGTGCTGAAGACCGCGAAAGAAAGCCTGTCGACCTATACGTTCAATCACCACGCCATTCAGCATCACTTCTGCAGCACCTGCGGTATTGCCCCGTTCGGCGAAGGAAAAGCCCCGAACGGAATGATGATGGCATCGGTCAATGTGCGCTGTCTGCCTGCGGTCGATCTGAGCGCTCTGAATATCCAGCAATTCGACGGCAAGGATCGCTAACGCGCTCAGCCGACAAACACTATCTCGGCTTCACCAAGCTTTTCAAATCGCACCACACAGCGATCACCGGGCTTCAGGAACGGCATGCCGGTCCAGCTGCCTGTCGTGACGATATGCCCTGCTTTCAAGCCTCCGGCATCCCGCCACATATTGGCCAGCGCGATTGCAGCGGCAAGCGGATCGTCGGTCGGATGGCCGCCTTTGCGCTCCAGCACCGTCTCGCCGTTCACAACAAACGTGATGTGCAGGTTCGGCAAATCGAGATGTGACCAGTCGGCCATCTCAGGCCCGAGCACCAGCCCGCCATTGATCCCGCAATCGGCGAGCTGCTCCAACCGCGGCCGGCTCGTCGGCTCCCGAAACCGGCTGGAGACCACCTCGATGGCCGGCAGCACGGCCACGGATTGCGCAATCTCTTCGCGCGTATAAGGCGCGGCGCGCGCCGGCAGATCGCGGGTAAAGCGGAAGGCGACCTCGCCCTCGACGCCGAGATGCGGGACTTCAACCACAGACATATGCGCCGGGCTCGAACGAATCATCCGGGCTTCGATCAGACCGCGTGTCGGTTCGCCCTCGGGCGGCGCACCGGCCTTGAAGGCTCCGATGGGCTCTCCGACCAGCGCAGCAACCCGATCCTGAATCTCGTGCGCCTCCGCAACCGAAGATGGCGTGACGGGCAGCGCTTCGATCTGCGTTCCGCTGCGGCGCGCCCCGGCAAGAATGTCGGCGGCCGTTTCGATTTCAGATTCGGTCATGGCAAATTCGGCTCCCTCCAGGAACAGAACACTTAGCGGATTCGCGATCCGCGCACCGGCTAAGGGAGACCGCTTCAACAAGAAGCCTGGCCTTCTCACGAAGGCCGGGCTCCTTTTTCCGAAACAGTCTTCGATCAGCTGCGGGTGCGCGAGCGGATCATGAAACTGTCGAAGCTATACTCGGCGACCTGCCACCAAGTGTACTGATCGCCGCGGAAGGCCACCATGCTGTCATAGACTTTCTTGAACGCCGCATTGCTGGCCGAGGTTTCGGCATAAACCTCGTTGGCAGCCTTCAGCGACGCATCCATGATGGATGCGGGGAACGGCCGCAGCTGCGTGCCACCGGCTACCAGGCGCTTCAGCGCCGGCGGATTGTAGGCGTCGTAGCGTGCCTGCATGGTTTCGTTGGCGAGCGACGAGGCGGTCCTGATGATCGACTTGTAGCTGGCAGGAAGCTGCTCCCACTTAGCGAGGTTGACCATATTGTGCAGTGTCGGACCGCCCTCCCAGAAGCCGGGATAGTAGTAATATTTGGCGACCTTCTGGAAACCGAGCTTTTCATCATCGTAAGGTCCGACCCATTCGGCAGCGTCGATGGTGCCCTTTTCCAGCGACGGGTAAATATCGCCGGCGGCCACCTGTTGCGGAACGAGCCCGAGCCTGGTGAGTACACGGCCGGCGAAGCCGCCGATGCGCATTTTGAGACCACTGAGGTCGGATGGCTCCTTCAGCTCCTTGCGAAACCAGCCGCCCATCTGGCAGCCGGTGTTGCCGGCCGCGAATCCGATGACGTTGTAGGCTTTGAGAAATTCATTGAAGAGTTCGGCGCCACCGCCCACCTGCAACCATGAGGTCTGCATCCGGCTGTTGAGTCCGAACGGAACCGCCGTACCGAACGCGAAGGTTGGATCCTTGCCTACATAATAGTAGGCCGCCGTGTGGCACATCTCCACGGTGCCGTTGGAGGCCGCATCCAGCGCCTGCAGACCGGGGACGATCTCACCGGCGGCAAACACCTGGATCTGGAATTTGTTGTCGGTGGCCTCGGCAACGGCCTTGGCGAATACCTCGCTGGCGCCATAGATCGTATCGAGCGATTTCGGAAAGCTCGACGTTAACCGCCATTTGATCTCCGGCGAAGATTGCGCGATGGCCGGCGCGGCAATGGCCGCACCGGCAGCCCCCAGACCGGCAGCCTTGATGAACTCACGACGCTTCATGATGTGCTCCCTGGATGTGAATGTGTCAGCGTCCTTCTTGGCGAGGGCGTTGGGGAGCAGCATGGGCCAGATTCCAGCGAGAAGCCACGGTGATTTGAGTGACGCAATGCAAAAAGCCCGACCTTCTCGCGAAGGCCGGGCTCCATGTTTGATCGAGGCTTAAGATCAGCCGCGGGTACGCGAGCGGATCATGAAGCTGTCGAAGGTGTATTCAGCGACCTGCCACCACAGATATTCGTCCGAACGATAGGCCTGCATCGCGTCGATCGACTTCTTGAAGTCGGCGTTCTTCGCGGAGATTTCAGCCCAGAGTTCGTTGGTGGCCTTGAGGCAGGCGTCCAGAACTTCATTGGTGAACGGACGCAACTGCGTGCCACCCGCGACGAGCTGCTTCAGTGCTGCCGGATTCTGCATGTCGTAACGAGCGGCCATCCAGCTGTTGGCATTGGCGCAGGCATTGGTGAGGATCGCCTGATAGCTCTTCGGCAGCGCGTTGTACTTCTCGAGGTTGGTGAAGGCGTGGACCGTCGGGCCACCTTCCCAGAAACCTGGATAGTAGTAGTACTTTGCGACCTTCTGGAAGCCGAGCTTCTGGTCGTCATAGGGACCGACCCACTCGGCAGCGTCGATGGTGCCTTTTTCGAGCGACGGATAGATGTCGCCACCCGCAAGCTGCTGCGGCACGACGCCAACCTTCTGCAGCACCTGACCGGCAATGCCGCCGATGCGCATCTTGAGACCGGAGAGATCGGCAACGGTCTTGATCTCCTTGCGGAACCAACCGCCCATCTGCGTGCCCGTATTGCCGCAAGGGTGACCGATGACGCCAAATTTCTTGAAGAACTCGTTGCCGAGCTGTTCGCCGCCGCCCTGGTACCACCAGGAATTCTGCTGGCGTGCGTTCAGGCCAAACGGGACCGACGCGTAGATCGCGAAGGTCGGATCCTTGCCGACATAGTAGTAGGACACAGTGTGGCACATTTCGACGGTGCCGTTGGAGGTCGCATCGAGCGCCTGCAGACCGGGGACCAGTTCGCCGGCCGCGAAGACCTGGATCTGGAATTTGTTGTCGGTCATTTCGGCAACCTGCTTCGCCATCATCTCGGCGCCGCCATAGATGGTGTCGAGCGACTTCGGGAAGCTCGACGCGAGGCGCCATTTGACCTCGGGCGCGGACTGCGCGATCGCCGGCGAGGCAACGGCGGCCACCGCGGCGCCGGCCGTCGAAACCTTCAAAAACTCACGACGCTTCATTCAAGCTCTCCTTATTGCGGGCGTTTTCCCTAGAATTCCTTTGAGCATATTCAGCGGCAAATCGTTGCGCGATTCAACCGAAGACGCTCTCGTGCAGAGGCTGTCTAACACGGTTATTCGGCCGCGGAAAACACGACGAACGTCGTTGCCAGCCCAATTGAACGAAAGTTCTATGCGACATCTCGGCCCCGGCCACCGGCCGGCTTACGCTGCCGCAATAACGCCCTGCAACCGGTCGCGGATCTGCGTGCCGATGGCCCGATAGATCGCGGCGTGCGGGCCGTTGGGCTCGCTGACGACCACCGGCGTGCCGGCATCCGACATGGCGCGGATGGACATATGCAGCGGCACCTCGCCGAGGAACGGCACCTTGAGCCGCTCGGCCTCATGACGGGCGCCGCCATGGCCGAAAATGTCGGAGCGCGTGCCGCATTCCGGGCACTGGAAATAACTCATATTCTCGATGATGCCGAGCACGGGCACATTGACCTTGGTAAACATCGCAAGGCCGCGCCTCGCATCGATCAGCGCCAGATCCTGCGGCGTCGAGACGATCACGGCGCCCTTCAGGGGCACGTTCTGTGCCAGCGTGAGTTGTGCATCGCCGGTGCCGGGGGGCATGTCGACGATGAGGACGTCGAGCGTGCCCCAGGCGACATCGCGCAACATCTGGGTGATCGCCGACATCACCATCGGCCCGCGCCAGATCATCGCGGTCTCTTCCTCGACCAGGAAGCCGATCGACATGATCGACAGGCCAAAGCGCTCGATCGGAATCATCTTCCTGTTGTCGTCGAGAACAGGCTTTTCATTGATGCCGGTCAGCCGCGGCACCGAAGGACCATAGATATCGGCGTCGAGCAAACCGACCTTCAGGCCGAGATCGCGCAGCCCCAGCGCCAGATTGAGTGCCGTCGTGGACTTGCCGACACCGCCCTTCCCCGAGGCCACGGCGATGATCGCGGCAACGCCGGGAATCTCAGCCTGTTTTGACATTGGCGAGTTAGCCGGGTTGGCGTGCGGGCGATGCGCCGAGACCGGCTGTACGCCGCCGGACTGCGGACCATGCGAATGCCCACCGGGACCATGGGAATGTCCTGCGTGGTCGTGGCGCTGCGGCGCAGGCGGTGCGCTGCCCGGCTTGCGCTCGGCGGTCAGCGCGACCATTGCACCGGTGACACCAGGGATCGCCCGCACTGCGGCTTCCGCCTGCGCGCGCACGCTTTCCCAGGCCCGCGCTTCAGCGGCGTCCACATTGATCGAAAACAGCACCTTGCCGTCGGTCACGACGATCTCGGACAAAACATCCGCATGGATCAGCGGCACGCCGCGCGGCGATGTCACCTTGGCCAGACCATCCAGAACCTGCTGCTGCGAAACGCTCAATGCGTGTCTCCCGATCGACGGACAAACTAGACCGCACAGATAGAGAACTTCCGCCCTAAGTCCATGCCGTTTCTAGGCTATGTTGAGAATTCCGAGATTGCTCTGGCACAAGACCGGCACCAGATTTTCTTTTGCAGCGCACCATAGGCGGCTGCAGCCATGAGTGGTAACGGGGGCTTTGCCGCGTCCTGTGCAGCGACTATGCTGGCGCTCCTCATCACCAGCGATCTCGCCGCCACGAACCAGGGCGGCGCCTCACTTCCCAACAGTCGACGTTCGGCAGCAAAGCCGACAGCATCCAAAGGGTACGGACATGGCCAAAGTTGCATTTATCGGTCTCGGCGTCATGGGTTTCCCCATGGCCGGTCACCTTGCCACCAAGGGCGGCCACGAGGTCACCGTCTACAACCGCAACGCAGCCAAGGCCAAAGCGTGGGTCGAGAAGTTCGGCGGCAAGTCCGCACCGACCCCAAAAGCGGCTGCCGAAGGCCAGGACTTCGTGATGTGCTGCGTCGGCAATGACGACGACCTGCGTTCGGTCACCATCGGCGCTGACGGCGCATTCAGCGGCATGACCAAGGGCGCGATCTTCGTCGATCACACCACCGCCTCCGCCGAAGTGGCCCGCGAGCTCGATGCCGCGGCGACCAAAGCCGGCTTCCAGTTCATCGACGCGCCAGTGTCGGGCGGCCAGGCTGGCGCAGAGAACGGCGCCCTGACCGTAATGTGCGGCGGCACCCAAGCGGCCTATACCAAGGTCGAACCGGTGATCACCGCCTATGCCAAGATGCAGAAGCTGCTCGGTCCCGCAGGCTCCGGCCAGCTCACCAAGATGGTCAACCAGATCTGCATCGCCGGCCTCGTCGAGGCACTGTCCGAAGGCATTCACTTTGCCAAGAAGGCCGGTCTCGACGTCAATGCGGTGGTCGAGGTGATCTCCAAGGGCGCCGCGCAGTCGTGGCAGATGGAGAACCGTCACAAGACCATGAATGACGGAAAATTCGACTTCGGCTTCGCCGTCGAATGGATGCGCAAGGACCTCTCGATCTGTCTCGCCGAGGCCCGCCGCAACGGTGCCAGCCTGCCGGTCACGGCCACTGTCGATCAGTTCTACGGCGAGGTCGAAGCGCTCGGCGGCAAGCGATGGGACACTTCAAGCCTCTTGGCAAGATTGCCCCGCTAACCATCTAGGTTTGCTGAACAAATCAAGGCGGAGCGGCACCTACAGGCGCCCTCCGTCGATACCATTTTTATTGAATATTAACCGGATTACTTCGTTCTTTAAGGCACCTCTTAATGATTGTGCGGCACAGATAGGGTCTGTGAAAAACCGCGCGCGTTTGCGTGCAGGATTTGTGTACGAGTGATGAGTGAGCCCGCCGCCAGGCCCGAGGTCGTCCAGCTTCCGGCTGAAACGCCCATCGCTGTTCCGCCGCGCAATCGCCGGGCGGCACAACAGCGGGTGCGCGAAGCGCGCGACCGGCTGACCTCGACATCGGGAACACGCCCCGCTTTCGATCGCGAGCTGCTCCGCCAATACGCCCAGACCCGCCTCTCCGCCTCGCTCGTCATCACGCTGCTGGTGGTCGGCACAGGCATCCTGTTCGGGTTCTGGATGCAGCCACTGCCGGCTGCCGCATGGTCATGCGGCATGCTGTGCATTCACGCGGTGATCCTGCGCGCCTGCAATCGCTATCTGGCGGAAACACCGACACCCAGCAGCACGCATAAATGGCGGCTGCGCTTTATCTTTCTGGACCTGCTCTACGGCCTGTCGTGGACGGTGATCCTCGTGCATCCGACCGGCGTCGACGTCGTCTCCAATTCGCTGATGATGTTCCTGATGCTGCTGGTGGTCGCGGTCTCCAGCATGCTCGCCGCGAGCCTGCCGATTGCCGCCTTTGCCGCCACCGCGCCGGTGACCCTCGGCGTGGCGCTGAGCTTCATCCTGCGCGGCACGTTCGACAACTACGTGCTGGCCGTTCTGGCTGTCGCAGCCGAAGGCTATTTCGCGCTGCTGGCGCAGCGGCTGCATTCGACCACGCTCGCGACACTGGAAGCCCGCGCCGAGAAGGACGCCCTGATCGGCGAACTCGAACAGGCCAAGGCCATCTCCGACGAAGCGCGCCACCGCGCCGAAGCCGCCAATGTCGCAAAGTCGCGCTTCCTCGCGCAGATGAGCCATGAACTGCGCACGCCGCTGAACGCCATCCTCGGCTTTTCCGAAGTGATGAAGAGCGAGATCTTCGGTGGCCATGCCGTGCCGGTCTACAAGGACTACTCGGCCGACATCCATAATTCCGGCGTGCACCTTCTGAATCTCATCAACGAGATCCTCGATCTGTCCCGCATCGAAGCCGGCCGCTACGAACTCAACGAAGAAGCCGTCTCGCTCGTGCATGTCGTCGCGGACTGCCATCACCTCCTGAAGCTGCGCGCATCGAGCCGCGGCATCACCATCCACGAAGTATTCGAACACGGCATGCCGCGGGTTTGGGGCGACGAGCGCGCCTGCCGCCAGATCGTGCTGAACCTGCTGTCGAATTCGATCAAGTTCACGCCACAGGGTGGCGAGATCTGGCTTAAGGTCGGCTGGACCGCCTCCGGCGGCCAATATCTGAGCTGCAGGGACACCGGCTCGGGCATCGCCGAAGACGAGATCCCGATCGTGCTGGCCTCCTTCGGCCAGGGATCGAACTCGATCAAATCGGCCGAACAGGGTGCCGGTCTCGGTCTGCCGATCGCCAAGAGCTTGATCGACATGCATGGCGGCACCTTCACGCTGAAATCGAAGCTGCGGGTCGGCACCGAGGTGATCATCACTTTCCCGCCGGAGCGCGTGATGTCTGCGCTTGCTCCGATGGCGCCCGATGGGCCTCCGCTGCAGCCCGATTACGAGATGAACGTCGCCGATGAAAAGCGGCGGGCCCGCAACAAACCCATCATGAATGCAGGAACCGGGCTGTGATTTCGACGCTTGCGCAAGCAAGCCGATCCGCTTCAATATTACTGGATGAGCAAAGAAACGCCGTGCATCGCAGTCTGCTTCATCGACCCCAAGACCAAGCTCTGCCTCGGCTGCGGACGCACGCTGCCGGAGATCGCGCGCTGGGGAAAAATGGACAGCGCGGAGCGTCTGGATACGATGGCACTGCTGCCGGCCCGCATGGCCGAGGCGGGGCTGGAGCCTTCGTCGACATACGCAGCGAAGAGGACATCCGCGGCCACCTGAGAGGCTCGCCATGAGCCGGGTCTTTCTTCTCGTCATCGTCATTGTCGCGACGGCAGGCGCCGCCCTCGCCTATGGCGATCCCAAGCAAATCTCCAAGGCCGGCAATCTCGTCACAGAAATTTTGCGCAAGCAGAGCCCGCCGCCACTGCGGCTGGTCGACGTCCCGCGCGGCAACACTGGTGAGTTCGGGCTTCAGGCCAAGATCAACGGCGTCAAGACGGCGATGGTGATCGATACCGGCGCAACCTCGGTGGTGCTGACTTATGAAACCGCAAAGGCCGCGGGTCTGCCGCTCGAAATGCTCGACTACAATGTCGACGTCGAGACTGCGGGCGGCCGCACCAAGGCGGCGCGATTGACGCTGGATCGTCTGGCGGTCGGCAAACTGGTCGAGCGATCCGTCCCGGCACTGGTGGTGCCGCGCGGCCAGATGAAAACCAACCTGCTCGGGATGAGCTTTCTCGATCGCCTGGAAAGCTGGGAAGTACGCGCCGACAGACTGATGCTGCGCGGCTATCCGTAACTAAGCCGCGACCGACTCCGCAGGCTCGTCCTCGACCTGCGCAATGGCTTCTCGGAGCACATTGATGCTCGCACCATGCTTGACGCTATTCTCCGCCAGATAACGCCGGAATGCGCGTGCGCCGCGCACGCCGTGGAATGCGCCGACAAAATGCCGTGTGATCGAATGCAGCCGCGTGCCCTGCGCGAGTTGATCCTCGATATAGGGCATCATCGCCGCGAAGGCGTCTTTCATTGTCCCATGCGGCGCAGGCTCACCGAACAATTCGGGATCCACCGACAGTAGCCGCCACGGCTCCTGATAGGCTGCGCGACCGAGCATCGCGCCATCCACATGCGCCAGATGTTCGGCGGCTTCAGTGATGCCGATGATGCCGCCATTGATGATGATCGGCACGTCGGGCATTGCCGCCTTGAGCCGATAGACGCGGTCGTAGTTCAGCGGCGGAATGTTGCGGTTCTCTTTCGGCGACAGGCCGTTGAGCCACGCCTTGCGCGCATGCACGATCAGGCCATCGGCGCCGGCGGCGACCACCGCGCGTGCCAGCGTATCGAGTGCGACTTCGGGATCCTGATCGTCGATGCCGATGCGGCACTTCACGGTGACCGGCACGTCCACCGCCTGCTTCATCGCGGCCACACCGCGCGCCACCAGATCCGGCTCGGCCATCAGGCACGCCCCGAAGCGCCCGTCCTTCACACGATCCGAGGGGCAGCCAACATTGATGTTGATTTCGGCATAGCCGAAATCCGCGCCGATCTTCGCCGCTTCTGCAAGATGCGCCGGCTCCGAACCGCCCAGCTGCAACGCCACCGGATGTTCGCTCGCGTCGAATCCAAGCAGCCGCGCGCGGTCGCCATGGATCACGGCGCCCGTCGTCAGCATCTCCGTATAGAGCCGCGCCCGTCGCGACAGCAGACGATGGAAGACGCGGCAATGCCGGTCAGTCCAGTCCATCATCGGGGCAATGGAAAAGCGGCACTCTAACATATTGTTTTCATTTAACTTTGTGATTTTAGTCTGTGTATCTGATTTTTGGGCTGACATATGGTCAGAGCCACAGAGCTAAAGCATTTTCCTTTCTTTTCAACTGCTTGATCAGATCTCAGTCCTGTTCGCGAAGATTTCCCCTCGCCGGTACAGTATTGCGGTACCGGATGACCCAAGAGCAGCGATTACATGTCCAGGGTCATCGACAGGAGATACGTGCGCGGTGCTCCCAGGAAGAACGTTCCGAATGAGGCCACGCTGGACCAGTAATTCGCACCGGTCACATTCTGAACGTTCGCGCGGAAAACCGTCTTCCTGCCGTTGATTGCCGTCGTGTAACGGGTACCGAGATCGAGTCGCGTCCAGTCCGGAATCGGTTGCTTGTTCGCTGTATCGACGAACTGCTTGCCCGTGTAGATGACTGCCCCATTCAAAGTGAGCCCCCTCACCCACGGGAGATCCCACTCGGCGCCAATATTGGCCTGTACGTTCGGAACGCCGATTGGCGTGTTACCCACGTTAGCCGCGACGGCGGTCTTCGTCAGGGTGCCATCCAGCAGCGACAAGCCTCCGAGGACACGGATATCGGGCATGAGTTCGCCATAGACGTTGAATTCGAGCCCACGGACTTGCTGTTCGGCGGTTGCCGCGAAGCGTCCGCCGGACAGCTCGCCGCTCGCCTTCGATATCTCGAAGGCGCTGAAGGTGGTGGCGAACCGACCGAAGTCTACCTTGATGCCGGCCTCGTACTGCTTGGCGATGTAGGGCGAGAGTACTTCGCCGAAATTGGAAGCGGTCTGGGGCGCGACGTCGCCTCGGCTTAGACCTTCGATATAGTTCGCGTACAGAGAGACGTTGTCCCGGGGCCGGATGACGAGACCAACCACTGGGGTAGTCGCGCTCCTGTCGTAGGACGACGTGAGCGTTCCGACATTGGAAAGATAGTTGTTCGCCTCGATGCCCTGGCGCCGGACACCCAAAGTCAACAAGACACGCTCATCGAGCACGGACAAGGTGTCAGCAATCGAGAGCCCCGTGAGTTCACTGTCCGAGAGCCGAGGGCGCTCGCTGATCTCGTTCGCGAACTGGGTCGGCGCCACCGTCGGATTATAGATGTTCGATGTGACCAGACTGCCATTGGTGAGTCGCCGGTACAGCGCGTCATGATAGACCGAAGCTTGGAAGGCGACCGCATGGTGGACGACGCCGGTATCGAAGCGGGCGCGGACGCCGCCATCATATGTGGTTCGATGGATGCTAAGCCCGAAAAATTGAGGCGTTGCGGTCGTGTCACCGCTCGTATTGATGATCGTCGGAAGACCGAAGAATCGCTCGACGTTAGTCCGAGATCCGCCGACGTCGGCGAACAGCGTAACCTGATCGCTTACATCGTATTCGGTCCGTAGCAAGGCGGATTGATCGTTGATGTGCGACCATTCCCAGGGTTGCGTCATGTTCAACCGACCATCCGGCGCCTTTGATACTTGCAGGCCGGGAGCCATGAGAAAGGGACGTGACGGAGCGTCGAACCGATCGGTCTGGGCGATGAGGTAGAGCCAGGACCTGAACCGTTCGCCCTGATAGTCAAGGGCCAGCGATCCGACACCTGTCGTTTCGGACTGGCGGTCAATGGGCGTATCGCCGTCGCGCAGGCTGCCGTTGACGCGCACGCCCCATTCCTTGCTGTCACCGTAACGCCTCGCAATATCCCAGTGGCCACCGAACTGTGCGGCAGAACCGTAACTTGCGGTGAAGCGGGTCAAGTCCTCTCCCGCGCGCTTGGGCACGACATTGATGACGCCGCCGACGCCGCCATTGGGTGCAATGCCCGAGAGCGCGGCTGAGGGGCCCTTGAGCACTTCGATGCGCTCGACGTAATCCGTGAAGATGCGGTATGTCGGCGCGATCCCATAAAGGCCCTCGAAGGCGAACTCACCGCTGTTGCCTTCGTTGACCGGGAAGCCGCGAATGTTGAAGGAATCGAGCACACCGCCCGTTGGGTGGGAACTGCGCACGGAAGGATCCAAGATCAAGGCATCCGCAGCCGTCGCCGCCTGCTGATCCCGGATGAACTTGTCCGTGTAACTCGTCATATTGAACGGCGACTTCATCGTATCGGTGTTTCCGAGCAGTCCCAGCCGTCCGCCTTGAGCGACCTGGCCGCCTGCAAAGGCGGGCACGACACCCGGCTGCGACGGCCGCGATTGCGCCGCGACGATTTGCGTTTGCGGGGCGTCAGACACCGTGGCGCGCCGCGAAGTTGATCGGACCCCGGCGACATTTCGTTTGGTTGGTGCGCGGCGGACCAACCGCTGCGTCGGAGCATCGACGGTCACAGGAGGAAGAGCGGTGGCGCCTTGCGGTGTTTGGGATTGAGCAGGCGATTCAAACCACGCCACAAACGCCACGCCACCTAGTAGTGTCACGCCAAAGCGAGCCACCGTCCGAACCCCACCTGCAAGTCGCATTCCCAGAAAGTCCTTCATCAACAGCACGTCGGCCGACGCGAAATGGTTCCGCACTCGGCCTGCAACGACCATAGCTCCGAGATCCGCTCTCCGCGTCCGAGCAGGGCCAACACTCAACGTGAATCATTTTCTCCGCAGAATCGCATTCCGCGTTAGCCGCCTGTGCCTCATCGGCAACGTCCGATTGCTCGTGATCTGCAGCGCTTCACTAGAGAGACGCCATCGTCACCGCAACGCTAATGCACGCGCTGCGATTTAGAATGCCTCGATCATCGACGAATCGAGTCAGTTGAAATCGTGTCTGGAAAGATTCCAAAGGTGCTTTGAAAGACTCAAAATCAGTGCCGTTGAAATTTGGCAGGAAGATAGACGCAGCGCTCTCGTCAGCGAGCCATGCTTTTCCTGGACGCGGCAACGTAATAGGCTGCGCTTTTCTGGAACGCTCCAGACATCGTCACGGCCGACTGTTGCGCGCAACCATTTCGTTCCTGTCGCTGTCATTACGACGACAATCTGCAGCAGCTCAAGATGCGCAAATCAAAGGGAACGTGAAGAGCTCTGGCGATGGTTCGATGGGCCGCCGTCGTCTACTAATATGGTCGCCCTGTTTTCATAGCGGCGAGCAGCCTGACTGGCGCCGCGGCCCGTGCAGAGAAATCGACTTTCGATGTCGTTCGTGGAGCCGAACTACAGCTCAGTCCTTGTATTCATACAACAAGCGCGCGCGGATCGTACCTTCCAGCGCCCGAATATCCGCCAGCACCCGCTCGCTATCCGCCGCCGATGCATCGGCATCGAGGACGACATAGCCGATGTCGTTGTTGGTCTCGTAATATTGCGCGGCAATGTTGACCGCATGGCGCGCCAGCACCTCGTTCAGCCGTCCCAGCATGCCCGGAACGTTGCGCTGGACCTGGATGAACCGGGTACCTGACGGGCGTGCCGGCAGTTGTACCTGCGGGAAGTTCACCGTGCCCATAGTCGACCCGCTGTCGCTGTAGTCGATCAGTTTGCGTGCGACTTCCGCACCGATGCGCTCCTGAGCCTCTTCGGTGGAGCCGCCGACATGCGGCGTCAGGATGACATTCTCCAGACCCTGCAGCGGGGTAACGAAGCGCTCCTGATTGGAACTGGGCTCGACAGGGAATACGTCGACGGCCGCACCACGCAATTTGCCCTGGCGCAGTGCATCGGCCAACGCATCGAGATCGACCACGGTGCCGCGACTGTTGTTGATGAAATAGGCGCCGTCCTTCATGGCGGCGAACTCGTCGCGACCGATCATCCCCTGCGTGGCCGGTGTCTCCGGCACATGCATGCTGACCACATCGCTCTGCGCCAGCAGTTCCTGCAGGCTTCCGACAGGTTCGGTGTTGCCGTGACGCAATCGATCGGTGTGATCATAGAAGATCACGCGCATGCCCAGCGCTTCCGCCAGGTTCGAGAGCTGCGAGCCGATGCTGCCGTAACCGACGATGCCGAGCGTCTTACCGCGCACTTCATAGCTGTTATTGGCCGATTTCTCCCAACCGCCTTCATGCGCCAGATTGGAGCGCGAGATGATCCGGCGGAACAGCATGACGATCTCGCCGATCACCAGTTCGGCAACCGAGCGCGTATTCGAGAACGGCGCGTTGAACACGGGAATGCCACTACGGCGCGCCGCGTCGATATCCACCTGATTGGTGCCGACGCTGAAGCAACCGATCGCGATCAGCCGGTCCGCGGCATCGAGCACGTCCTGGGTGATCTGCGTGCGCGACCGGATACCGAGAATGTGTACGCCCTTGAGTGCTTCCTTCAGCTCATTGCCACCGAGCGCCTTGGAGAGCCGCGTCACGCTCGAATAGCCCGCCGCCTCGATCAGCTCGACCGCGCTGTCGTTCACGCCTTCGAGCAGAAGGATTTTGATCTTGTCTTTCGGGAGGGAAAGCTGCGGCAAAGGCAGGCTGTTCATGGTCACGGTCGCGGCGTCCTTTGAGCAATGAATGAGATAGAAACCACGCTGGAGCGGTAAAGCCCCGGTTGGTCCGGCTCACATCGTCTGGTTTGGTTTGGCGCCTGTTTAACGTCACCGCGGCGATCTTGCTACGGGTATCTAACCCGTTGAAATCACTTATCTCTGATCCGAGATCATGGGGGACCCGGCGCGCGACCCCACCTGAGACCGCGAGAATCTGGAGCAGCCTGCGCGCCCGCGCGCTCCCCCAGGGAACGGAACAGGACCCGGGAAATTGTCACGTGACTTCGGTACGAGGCGCGGACAGCGCCTTCCTTCCCCAGCCTCATGGTGCCCCATTTCCGATCTCGATCCCGATACCACCGAGCATGCTGATTTGCGCGGCGGACGTTCGCCGTGGTTTGCCGGCCTGCAGCATGCGCCCCGTCAGCCCCTCACCGAAGACATCACATGCGATGCCCTGATCGTCGGCGGCGGTATCACCGGCGCCCTGATGGCCGAGCAACTGACGCGGCAGGGACTGGATGTGGTGATCGTCGATCGCGAATTGCCTGGGCGCGGCAGTACAGTAGCGAGCACGTCGATGCTGCTGTGGGAGATCGATCGTTCGCTGCAGGAGCTGACACATCTCTATGGCTATGAGCGCGCCGCGCGTGCCTATCGCGCCAGCTATGACGCCGTCCATGGATTGAAGGCGCTGGTCCGGACGCTCAACCTGCGATGTGACATGCGCGCGAAGGACTCGCTCTATCTTGCCGCAGGCGAGAGTGCCAAAGGGCTGATCGAGGAACACGCGCTTCGCGCGCGCGCCGGCCTGCCCGGCACACTCCTCGATCACAAGACCCTCCTGTCCGAATACGACATTGCCCGGGCGGGTGCCATCATCTCGCCGGACTCGGCAGATTCCGATCCGTTGCAACTGGCACTGGGGCTGCTGAATGTCGCGACAGCGCGCGGCGCGCGATTATTCGAGGCGGAGACGGCCGCGTTCGACTCCGCAGGCCATGCCGTCGGCGTTCAATTGACTGACGGCCGTACCGTCGAGGCCCGCCACGTCGTGCTGGCCACCGGCTATGTGATGCCCGATATCGTGCACACAACGGTACAGAAACCCTCTTCGAGCTGGGCGATCGCGACGAAGCCGCAGCCGGACAGACTCTGGCGCGACGGCGTACTGATCTGGGAAGACAGCAAGGATTATCTCTACGCCCGAACCACCGCATCCGGCCGCATCATCATCGGCGGCGAAGACAGCGACGAGATCATCGATCCCGATGCACGCGATGCCCTGATCCCTGCCAAGGCACGTGCGCTGAAGGAGAAGCTCGCATCGCTCTGGCCACGCGCCGAACTTGCCATCGACTATCGCTGGGCCGGCACTTTCGACACCACGCGCGATGGGCTGCCGCTGATCGGACCCGTGCCCGGCCATCCGCATCTCTATGCCGCCTATGGTTATGGCGGGAACGGCATCACCTTCAGTTATCTCGCAGCGCAACTGATCGGCGGGATGATCGCGGGCAAACGCTCGCCATTGCTGGATGACTTCGCGCTGCAGCGCGATATCGCCTGAAACTTAGCGCGCTCGACTCGGCGAATTCAGCTATCCCCGTGTGATCAAAACGCAGGCGGCGAACGCCCCGTTTTGCGTCAGCGACACTGATTGACTTCCAAAAGACGATTGTTAGCATACAAGTGAATTTTGGCCCTCCTGCCCGGGGTTTTTCCATATGAAGCCGGCGCCGTTCACGCGACACGTCCCACGCACCGTGGATGAAGTTGTGAGTGCATTGGCCGAGTTTGCGCCGCTCGATGGCCGCATTCTGGCGGGCGGCCAGAGCCTGGTGCCGATCATGGCGTTCCGCATGGCGCGGCCAGCACACTTGATCGATATCAATGAGGTCGAAGGGCTCGACCGCCTCGCTGTCGACGGCGACTATCTCTCGATTGGCGCGCGGGTGCGCCACAGCGCATTCCACAAGCCTGTCATCGACGGTCCGCTCGGCAAGCTCCTCGCTTTCGTGGTCAGCCACATCGCGCATTATCCGATCCGGATGCGCGGCACGTTTTGCGGCAGCCTCGCCCATGCCGACCCTGCATCGGAATGGTGCCTCGTCGCGGCAACGCTGGACGCCAATCTAGTGGTGAAAAGTGTGCGCGGCGAACGCATCGTGCCCGTCACCGATTTCCTCGAAGGCATCATGTCGACATCACTGGCCGAGGATGAGTTCCTCGCCGAAGCGCGGTTGCCGCTGCTACCCGACGATACCAAATTCGGCTTCTACGAATTCAGCCGCCGTGCGGGCGATTTTGCGATGTCTGCCGCACTCGTTACCTATCGCCTTGTTGATGGCGTGATCGCCGATGCGCATGTCGGCATTGGCGGTGCCGAGGATCGTGCGCGACGGATCACTGAGGCCGAAGACGTGTTGAACGGTCAGGTTCCCTCGCCGGACCTGTTCGTCGCCGCCGGTGAAGCCGCGGCCAATGCAATCGAGCCGCTGGAGGATATCCAGACCACTGCGGAATATCGCTGCGATCTGGTCCGCGCCGTGACGCGGCGCGCACTGGAGCGGTCGGCACAATGACGGTCCACACCAAGGGCACCGGCACGACCTGGGTCGGGCGTTCGATCCGCAGGCTCGAGGACCCCGCCCTCGTCACCGGCCGCGGCCGCTTCACGGCGGATATGCCCGCCACACACTGGGTGCGCTTCGTCCGCAGCAGCGTGGCTGCCGGAACGATCGAGAACATAACGGCGCCGGAAGGCGCAGGCATCGTCACGGCTAAGGACCTCACAAAGCTGAAGCCGATCCGGCCGATGCTGAGCAAGTTCAATTATGTCGCGGTCGGTCAGCCGATCCTTGCTGATGGAGTCGTGCGGTTCACAGGTGAGTCCATCGCGGCTGTCTACGCGCCGAGCAAGGATCAGGCGGAGGACATTGCCGATCAGGTCGAGGTCGAGATATCCGAAGGCGCACCGCTGATCGATGCGATAGATGCGCTTGCCGAAGGCGCTCCGCTGGTTCACGCCGACACCAAACACAACGTGATCGTCGAGGGTCGCATCGCGACACCCGGCTTCGAGGATGTCTGGAAGACCGCACACAAGGTGATGCGCGTCGATGCCCGCTCGCGCCGTCAGAATGCGACGCCTATGGAGGCCCGCGCAGGTCATGCCTCCTATGACGGATCGACCGGTCGCGTGACACTGACCTGCACCACGCAGATGCCGCATCTAACGCGCACGGCGGTGTGCGACATCCTCGGCATTCCGGAATCGGATCTGCGTGTCATCGCGCCTGACGTCGGCGGCGGCTTCGGCCAAAAGATGTCGCTGGCGCCGGAATATGTGCTGCTGGTCTGGCTGGCGCGCAAATTGCGCAGCTCCGTGGCCTGGACCGAGGATCGCCGCGAAAACCTGATTGCGAGCTTTCACAGCCGCGACCAGCATGTGCAGCTCGAAGGCGCATTCGACAAGAACGGCAAGCTGCTCGCTTTGCGCGGCGATATCGTCGCCAATATCGGCGCCTATTCCTGCTTTCCCACGACCTGCGGGGTCGAACCCTTGATGGCGCTGGCCGAACTCCCCGGCCCCTATGACGTCCGCGCCTATGATTGTCGCTCGCGCGGCGTGATGACCAATACCTGCCCGATGGCGCCCTATCGCGGCGTCTCGCGGCCGGTCATCACCTTCGTGCTCGAAAGACTGATGGACAAGGCTGCCGCCGCCTTCGGCATAGAGCCGACCGAACTGCGGCGTCGAAATCTGATCGACAAATTCCCTTACACGTCAGCGACCGGGCTCGTCTTCGACGACGGTAGCTACAAGGAAACCATGGAGATGGCCATCAAGGCCATCGACCTCGACGCATTCCGCAAGCGCCAGAAGATCGCGCGCGATGCCGGCCGCTATCTCGGTATCGGTTTTGCCACCTTCTCCGAACGCACCGGCTATGGCAGCCCCGCTTTCGCGGCGCGCGGCATGGAGATCACGCCGGGCTTCGAGACCGTGTATCTGACCATCGATCCCTCGGGCTTCGTCGAAGCGCGGATCGGCTCATCGCCGCATGGTCAGGGCCTGCGCACATCGCTGGCGCAGATCATTGCCGACGAAATCGGCATCGATCCGGAATTCATCAAGGTCGTTCACGGCGACACAGACCGCTCGCCCTATGGCTGGGGCACGTTTGCCAGCCGCTCGCTGGTGCTGTCGGGCGGCGCCAGCCTTTTGGCCGCGCAAAAGATCCGCGCCAAACTGCTGAAGATGGCGAGCCATTTCCTTGAAGCCGCGCCCGAAGACATCACGCTGCAGTCCGGCTCGGCGCATGTCATCGGGACCGATCGCTCCGTCACCATCGCATCGATGGCGCGTGCGGCCTATCACCAGACCCACATCTTCAAGGGCGAGATCGAACCGGGCCTCACCGAGACCGGCACCTACGATCCGTCGGGCACCTTCTCCAACGCCTGCCATGTCGCGATTGTCGAGGTCGATATAGAGACCGGCCGTGTCGAGATGGAGAAGTTTCTGGTCGCGGAGGATGCCGGGCTGATCATCAATCCGATGATCGCCGACGGTCAGGTGCATGGCGGCGTGGCGCAAGGCATCGGCAACGCGTTGCTTGAAGAGATCATCTATGACGAGACCGGCAACATCCTGACCAGCACGCTGGCGGATTTCCTGCCGCCGACAACGCACGAAATTCCCGAAATCGAGCTGCATCACGTCGAGACCCTGACCGGTAACTCCATCACCAAGGCCAAGGGCCTCGGCGAAGGCGGCGCCATCGGCGCGCCGGCCGCCGTGATCTCGGCGATCAATGATGCGCTTTCGTCGTTCGGAATCTCCATCGATGAAATGCCGGCAACGCCGCAGCGCATTCGTGCGGCGCTGCGCGCAAGCGGAAAATTGCCAAGCAACGGAAAACTTGCATGAGCGACAAGACCGACATCACCCTCACCATCAACGGCCAAGCCCACGCCATCTGCGTCGAGTCGCGCCGGACCCTCGCCGACGCGATCCGCGAGGATTGCGGTCAAACGGGTACGCATATCGGCTGTGAGCACGGCGTGTGCGGCGCCTGCACGGTGCTGGTGAATGGCGAACCGGTGCGCTCCTGCCTGATGTTCGCGCAGCAGGCGGACGGCAAGCAGATCCGCACCGTCGAAGGCCTCGCCGATGGCGACGAAATGCATCCGATGCAGCGCGCCTTCATGGAGAACCACGGCCTGCAATGCGGCTTCTGCACACCCGGCTTCCTGATGCTTGCCGTCGGCGTGCTGGAGCGCGAACCGGATATTTCTGACCATGATCTGGTCGACGTGCTGTCGTCGAATCTGTGCCGCTGTACCGGCTACCAGAACATCATCAAGGCGGTCCGCGCCGCCGCGGTGGAGATGCGTCAGTCGTGAGTGCTGCCGCGAAAGCGACCTTGGTCGGCAAGTCCGTCCTCCGCAAGGAAGACGGCCCGCTGCTGCGTGGCCAGGGTAAATTTGCTGCGGACATCAATTTCCCGAACCAGCTTTACATGCGCGTGGTGCGTTCGACCTATGCCCACGGCAACATCGTCTCGGTTGACCTCGCGCCGGCGCTCGCCATTCCCGGCGTGGTCGCCGCATGGAGCTTTGCCGATGTCTCCGAGATCCCGCCAATCGACTTTCGCCTGACCCGGCTGGAACAGCTCGCCGCCTATCGCCAGACTATTCTGGCCAAGGACAAGGTGCGCTATGTCGGCGATCCCGTCGCCGTCGTGTTCGCCGAAGACCCCTATCTTGCCGAAGATGCCGCCGAGCATGTCGAGGTCGAGATCGAGGAACTGCCGGTGATCCTGCAGGCCGATGGCGAGATCGGCGAGTTCCGCGACGGACTACCGACCGAGACCGCGCTGATCGAGAAAGGTTATGGCGACGTCGATGGAGCGTTCGCCAATGCGCATGCCGTAGTCAGCCTTTCGCTCTCCATCGGCCGTCATTCCGGCGTTCCCCTGGAGACGCGCGGCGCTATCGGCCGCTATATCGCCGAGACCGACATGCTGGAAATGTACGGCGCGGCAAAGGTCCCGCACTGGAATCGCGACCAGCTTGCGAAAATGTTTGGCCGCACTGCTGCCAACACCAATCTGTTCGAGGGCCATGTCGGCGGCGGCTTCGGCATTCGCGGCGAGATGTATCCCGAGGACGTACTGGTGTGTCTGGCCGCGCTGCGCCTCGGCCGCCCGGTAAAATGGATCGAGGATCGCCGCGAGCATCTGATCGCGGCCAATCACTCGCGGCAGCAGACCCATCACATCAGCGCGGCGATCGATCGCGACGGCAATATTTTGGCGATCGACAACGAGTTCTTCCACGATCAGGGCGGCTACATGCGCACGCATGCCGCCACCGTGCCCGACCTCGCCGCTGCGATGCTGCCCGGCCCCTATCGCATTCCCGCCTATCGCGTGCTCGGCCATATCCGCCTGACCAACAAGACGCCTGGCGGCACCTATCGCGCGCCCGGCCGCTATGAGAGCACTTTCGTGCGCGAACGCTTGCTGGATGCGGTCGCGGCCAAAGTGGGGATCAGCGGCGTCGAGGTCCGCCGCCGCAACCTCATCGCGACCAGCGAGATGCCGGTCACGCGTGCATTGGAAACGCTCGGCACCGACATCGTGCTGGATTCAGGCGACTATCCAAAGTTGCTAGACAAGGCGCTGAATGGCATCGGCTGGGACGACCTGCAGACGCAGATTACATCGCGTCGCAAGGCGGGCGAACTGGTCGGCTCCGGTGTCGCCATGTTCGTCGAGAAAAGCGGTCTTGGCCCATTCGACGATGTGCGGATCAATGTCGGGACCGACGGGCTCGTGGAAGTCGTCACCGGCGCCGCTTCGGTCGGCCAGGGCGTCGAAACTGTCATCGCTCAGATTTGCGCAGAGAAACTCGGCGCCAGCTATGACAATGTCAGCGTGATCCACGGCCAGACCAACCGTATCGCCAGAGGCCTCGGCGCCTTCGCCTCGCGCGTCTCCGTGATGACAGGCGAAGCGACGCGGCAAGCCGCACTGAAGCTGCGCGACAAGGCTCTCGCGGCCGCAGCTGAATTGATGCAGTTGACGGCCGATCAACTCGATATCGTCGATGGCGAGATTGTCCGCCTCGATGGCAGTACCGGCCCATCGATGACGCTCGGCGAGATCGCAAAGGCGCTCGAACCGGGAGGCAATCTGGTCGGTGATAGCGAACCTGGCCTGTTCGCCGAAGCGTCGTTCGAATCCAAGCATATGACCTACCCTTACGGCGTCCATGTCGCCGTCGTCTCGCTGGCGCGCGATACAGGCGGCATCAGCGTCGAGCGGTATCTTGTCGCCTATGACATCGGCAAAGCGATCAACCCGATGCTGGTCGATGGCCAAATCGTTGGCGGCGTGGCCCAAGGCATCGGTGGTGCGCTTTATGAAGAGTTCACCTACGACGACCGCGGCGAACCGCTGGCGGTAACCTTCGCCGACTATTTGATGCCGACGGCCCGCGAAGTACCTGATGTCGAAGTGATCATTTCCGAGGATGCGCCGAGCCCGCTCAACCCGATGGGGCTCAAGGGCGCCGGTGAAGGCGGCACCAATGCCGTCGGCGCGGCGATTGCAGCGGCCATCGACGACGCGCTCGGCCAGCCCGGGGCTATCACGCAGCTGCCGGTCTCGCCGCAGCGCGTGAAGGCGCTGCTCAACGCCAAAGTCTGATCAGGTAATCTTCTTCAGCAACCGCGTCAGCGTGCGCTGCTCTTCGGCCGTCAACGGTCGCAGCGTCTTGGCGCTGACCTCCGCTGCAACGCGGATTGCCGCATCGACCACACGGGCGCCCTTCTCGGTCAGCGACACCGCACGGCGACGGCGATCCGTAGGGTCACTACCGGTGGTGATGAAGCCGCGCAGACCCAGCCGATCCACAACCCCCTTGATGGTCGCGGCATCGAGATAGACCAGCCGCCCCAGATGGTTCTGTGAACTCGGGCCGACCTCATGCAGCTTCGCCAGCACGGCGAATTGCGTCTGGGTCAGATCCTCGATCATGTTGGACATGAAGATGGAGGTGTGGCGCTGCATCGCCACGCGCATCAGGAAGCCGACCTGGGAGTCGAGGACATAGTCCGGCGGCGTCTCCGCGGCCGGAAGGGCCTTCAGCTTGGTCGGTTTCTGCGCCATGTCGTCCCCGATGATCTCCTGCTAGTTATGAACGATCTTCGGTTGCCGCGACAGTTGAAGTTTTGGTCGTTACACCGTCAAATAAGCGCGTTGAATGTCAATATTCTCCGCCAGCTCGGTCATCGTGCCGTTCCATTGGATCTGGCCCTTTTCGAGGACGTAGGCCCTGTCCGAGACCAGTTCGGCGAAATGCACGTTCTGCTCCGACAGCAGGATCGACACTCCAGCCTTTTTTAGTTCGAGAATGGTATTGGCCATCAACTCGACGATCAGCGGGGCGACCCCTTCGGACGGTTCATCAAGCAGGATCAGCAGCGGATTGCCCATCAGCGTCCGCGCCACGGTGAGCATCTGCTGCTCGCCACCGCTCATCCGGCCGCCCGGACGGTTCGGCATTTCACCGAGATTGGGAAACAGCGCCAGTAGCTTCTCTTCGGTCCAGACCGGCGCCGGCACGCCGTCGCTGAACTTGCGTGGCGGCTGGCGGCCGATATCGAGATTTTCCAGCACCGTCAGATCGGAGAAGATGCGGCGGTCCTCCGGCGTGAAACCGAGGCCGAGCCGCGCGATCTCGTAAGGCTGCCGGCCGGAGATATCGTGGCCATCGAACCGGATCTTGCCGGTAGACTGCGCCATCAGGCCCATGATGGCCTTCATGGTCGTGGTCTTGCCAGCGCCATTGCGGCCCATCAGTGCAACGACTTCGCCGCGCCCGACCTGCAGGCTGAGGTCGTAAAGGATCTGCGCGGCTCCGTAGGACGCACCGAGATTTTCGACCGAGAGCATCGGGGCGCTCATCAATGTGCCTCCGATTTCTGGAATGTCTTGCCGGTGCCGAAATACACTTCCCTCACCTGCGGATTGTCGCGGATCGACTTGGCATCGCCGTCGGCGATCAGCCGGCCCCGCGCCAACACGATGATGCGATCAGCGAAGGCAAACACCACATCCATCGAATGTTCGGTGAACAGCACGGAGATGCCCTTCTCGATCACCAGACGCTTCACCAGCGCGATCAGATCGTTGCGCTCCTTGGGCGCCATGCCGGCAGTCGGCTCGTCCATGAGCAGCAGCCGTGGATCGTTGGCGAGCGCAATCGCCAGTTCGACGCGCTTAACGTCGCCATAAGCCAGCTCGCGGCTCGGCCGATCGGCGGCATCCTGCATGCCGACCTGGGCCAGCAGCTCCAGCGCGCGCTCGCGGTGGAGCGACGATGCCGGCTTCCACAGCCGGTAGACCTGATTGGCGTGGGAGATCAGCGCCATCTGCACATTCTCGACGACCGTCATCGAGTTGAAGGTGGCGGCGACCTGAAAGGTACGACCAATACCAAGGCGCCAGATATCGCGCGGTTTCCTGCCGTTGAGCTTCGCCCCCTCGAACCAGATCTCGCCGGAATCCGGCGGCAGCTGGCCGTTGATCATGTTGAAGCAGGTCGACTTGCCGGCGCCATTCGGGCCGATCAGCGCAAGAAACTCGCCGCGCTTGATGTCAAACGAAACCTCGTTGACGGCACGCACACCACCGAAGGATTTCGAGAGCGAACGAATGGCGAGGTCGCTCATGATGCGGCCTTCGATATTGTCTTTCGTCGCGAGATCAGCTTGACGAAGCCGCCGACGATGCCACTCGGGAACGCAAGCACCAGCAACAGAATGATGCCGCCGAGCAAGGCCCGCCAGTATTCCGTCGAACGCATCATGAAATCCTGCAGCACCGCATAGACCGACGCACCGACGATTGGGCCGGTCAGCGTCTGGATGCCGCCCAGCAGCACCATCACCAGACCGTCGATCGAACGACTGACGCCGATGGTCTCCGGCGAGATCGAGCCCTTGGCGAAGGCGAACAATCCACCGGCGATGCCGCAGATGCCGCCAGCAATGGCGAAGGCCAGCCAGTGCACGCGCTTGACGTCGAGACCGATCGCTTCGGCGCGCAAGGGAGAGTCACGCCCTGCCCGCATCGCGTAACCAAATGGCGCGAACAGGAATTTGCGGAGCAGCAACACCCCGAGCGCAGCCAGTGCGAGTGCCAGGAAATAGAATGCTCCACGGCTGTCGAATGGCGCCGACGGCCACACCCCGAGCACGCCGTTGGAGCCACCTGTGAGTGTTTCCCATTGGAACACGGCCGCCCATACGATCTGGGCGAAAGCCAGCGTGAGCATCGCCAAATAGACACCGGACAGCCGCACCGCGAACCAGCCGAACAGCAATGCGCCGACCAGCGCCAGCACTGGCGCGGCTGCCAGTGCGAGTCCCATCGGCGCCGCAAACCATTTTACCAGCAATGCGGCGCCGTAAGCACCCAAGCCGAAGTAGGCTGCGTGGCCGAACGAATGCATGCCGCCCGGCCCCATGATGAAATGAAGGCTGGTCGCGAACAGCACGGCGATCAACACGTCAATGCCGAGCACCAGCGTATAGGGCGAGCTCTTGGCGATCAGTGGCAGGCACACGAGAACGACAAGAAGGATGAGGCCCGCGATCTTCGTGGCCGTTGTCGCCGGACGTAGCGGCTCTTCGGGCTCCGCGACACTGCGCACAGCCACCTGCTCCCGACCGAGCAAGCCGTAGGGCCGTGCGATCAGCACCGCGGCCATCACGAGAAATTCCGCCACCAGCGTCAGTTTGGAGAAATTGACCGTGAAGCCGCCAAAACTCACGACGCCGAGGCCGATGCACAGCGCCTTGACCTCGGCGATGATGACCGCGGCAAGATAGGCGCCGGAGATCGAGCCCATGCCACCGACGACGACGACGACGAAGGCGTCGCCGATCACGATCAGGTCGGTCGCCAGCGTCGCCGGCTCGCGCGCAATCTGCAGCGCGCCGCCAAGGCCAGCGAGCAAAGCGCCGAGCGCGAACACGCCCGTGAACAGCATGGCCTGGTTGACACCGAGCGCGCCGACCATTTCGCGGTCCTGCGTCGCCGCGCGCATCAAGCGACCGAAGCGGGTCTTGGCCAGCGCCAGATGCAGCATCCACAGCACGAACGGGCCGACGAAAATCAGGAAGATATCGTAAGTGGGCAGCCGGCGGCCGAGCACCTCGATGGAGCCGGTCAGGCCTGGCGCGCGCGGGCCAAGCAAATCCTCAGGACCCCAGATCCACAGCGTCGCGTCGTTGATAACGAGCACCAGCGCGAAAGTGGCGAGCAATTGAAACAGCTCAGGCGCGCGATAAATCCGCCGCAGCAGAAGGATCTCGATCGCGGCGCCGATCAGGGCCACCAGCAATGCGGTCAGAACAATGCCGCCCCAGAAGCCGACGGCACCGCCGACCTTGGTGGCGATGCTGTAGGCGATATAGGTCCCGATCATATAGAGGGACCCGTGAGCGATATTGACGATCCGGGTGACGCCGAAAATCAGCGACAACCCGGCCGCCACGAAGAACAGGCCGGAGGCGGCCGACAGGCCGTTCAGTGCCTGAAACAGAAACGCGTTGAAACTCATCGGAGGAATCCCCCTCCCCGCGTTGAACATGCGGGGAGAGTATCAACGGCGATCATCGTCGTACTTCCTCTTACTCGGTCGCGGGACGGAGCTTCTTCACTTCGGCGTCGCTGGGCAGCACCGATGCACCATCGACATATTTGAAGTCGGCCATGGTGCCCTTGCCGCCCTCAAGCGCGATCTTGCCCACGTAAGCGCCCATCGTCGCCTGGTGATCGCTGGCGCGATACATGAACGGACCGAACGGGCTGTCGAGCTTCAGACCTTCGAAGGCCGTAATCAGCTTGTCGGTGTCAGTCGAACCTGCCTTGGCGATACCGGCAGCCAGAGAAGTCATCGTGACATAGCCGACGATCGAACCAAGACGCGGATAGTCGTTGTACTTCTTCTGATAGGCCGTCAGGAAAGCCAGGTATTCCGGGGTCTTGATCTTGTCCCAGGGATAGCCGGTGACGATCCAGCCGACCGGCGCTTCTTCCTTCACCGGATCGAGATATTCCGGTTCGCCCGACAGAAGGCTTACGACGGTGCGATCCTTGAACACGCCACGTGTGGTGCCTTCACGGACCAGCTTGGAGAAGTCCGCGCCGAACAGCACGTTAAAGATCGCGTCCGGCTTGGCATCGTCGATGGCCTGCACCACGGCGCCGGCATCGACCTTGCCGAGCGGCGGTGCCTGCTCGGTGACGAATTCGATGTCAGGCTGCTTGGCCTTCATCATTTCCTTGAAGGTCGCGACCGCGGCCTGGCCGTATTCGAAGTTCGGATAGACCAGCGCCCAGCGCTTCTTCTTGGCAGCCAGCGCATCCGGCAGCAGCATTGCGACCTGCATATAGGTCGTGGCGCGCAGGCGGAACGTATACTTGTTGCCGTTCTGCCAGGTGATCTTGTCGGTCAGCGGCTCGGCAGCGAGGAAGAACACTTTCTTCTTGCCGGCGAATTCGGTCACCGCGAGACCGATATGCGAGAGGAACGTTCCGGCGATGATGTTGACGCCTTCGCGCGTCACCAGCTCATCGGCCACGCGCACTGCATCGCCCGGCGTCGAGCCATCGTCGCGCGAAATAACTTCAAGCTTCTTGCCGAGCACGCCGCCCTTGGCATTGATCTGTTCGATCGCCAGCTCCCAGCCCTTCTTGTAGGGATCGAGGAACGCGGTCTGTGTCTTGTAGCTGTTGAGCTCACCGATCTTGATCGTGTCCTGCGCGAGAACCGCGTGGCCGAACGACAATGTCAGTGCGCCGGCCATTGTGCCGGCAATCGCGAGTGAGTGAAGGGAACGAGCCGTCATCATGATCGAACTCCGTTGTGATCGACGTTTGCGATAGAAGTGATTCTCGCCGAAGCCTTCGCAAGAAACGGATCGACCGTTCGCCCTTGCGTCGCTTGCAGCCCCATGTTTGCAACGTGAATTAGTTTGTACGCAAATAGTCCGGCGCACTCACTTTGTTGTCAAGACTGGTCTTGGTGCAACATGCCTAGCACACCGCTGAAGTTTTGATCATCCAATGTCAGCAGATTGCGTGCGCAACTGCGGCGTAATTTCGCAGAGCCGCGCGGCGGGGTATTCCGCCGCCGCGCGTCCTGTTTTGACGACTACCGATCGCGGAAACGGTCCATCAGCGCCTTGTCCTGACCGCCATCGATTTCGATCATCGTGCCGTTGGCCATCTGCACCAGAGGCGACGCGAGCATGACAACAAGGTTTGCAACTTCCTCGACTTCGGCGATGCGGCCGAGCGGGATCGAGGCCGGCGCCAGCTTGTCGGCTTCCTCGTAGGAGATCTTCATGTCGCGCGACATGGCGTTGACGAGGCCGGCCCAGCGCTCGGTACGAACCGGACCCGGATTGACGGCGCAGAACGAGATGTTGTGACGGCCGTACTGACCGGCGAGCGACAGGGTCATGTTCTGACCAGCAGCGTTCGCAGCACCCGGTGCGATTTCCCAATAGGATGGCTTGACGCCGTCATTGCCGATCAGATTGACCACGCGGCCACCACCCTGCTTGACCATGAT
Source organism: Tardiphaga sp. 37S4 (assembly GCF_021044645.1). Taxonomy (NCBI): domain Bacteria; kingdom Pseudomonadati; phylum Pseudomonadota; class Alphaproteobacteria; order Hyphomicrobiales; family Nitrobacteraceae; genus Tardiphaga; species Tardiphaga sp. 37S4. The sequence continues at coordinate 2,962,992 of NZ_CP088008.1, forward strand.
GGGCAGCGCGTAGCGCAAGCAGCGCACATAGCCCATGAATTTGAGCTGCAGCGCCTGTTCCCAGTCGGCTTCGGTGAGCGTCTCGATCACGCCGCCCGGCGCCGAACCGGCATTGTTGATCATCAGATCGATGCTGCCGAGTTCCTTGGCGGCCTTCTCGACGAAAGCCTTGGCATCCGCATCCTTGGTGAGGTCGGCGGTAATCGCGACCACCGTCACCCCGTAGGCGTTGCGGATTTCTTCAGCCGTTTTCTCCAGCGGCTCCATGCGACGGGCGCAGATGGCGACATTGACGCCCTCCTTTGCCAGCGTCATGGCAATCGCCTTGCCGATACCTTCGCTGCCGCCGGTGACGAGAGCGCATTTGCCTTTGAGTTGGAGATCCATGTGCGTGTCCTTCTGAGGTTGGCGGAAATGAAAACGAAAATTCTTAGGTCAATCAGCTTCCTGTAAAGCGCGGGGGTCGTTTCTCGGCAAAGGCCTTGCGGCCTTCGGCGTAGTCGGCGCTGGCGTCCGCCGCGGCATAGAACTGCTCGGCTTCAGCCAGGAGTTCGGCATTACTCGTGCTCAGCGCACGAATGGCAGCCTTGGCCGCCTTGATGGTCAGCGGCGCATTGCCCGCGATCTTCCTTGCAAGCTCGCCGGCCAGCGATTCAATGTCAGCCTTCGGTGCGATGATATGCACAGCGCCCAGCGCATGAGCGCGTATGGCAGGCAGACGATCCGCCGTGAACAAGACTTGCCGCGTCGCACCGGCGCCGAACACGCGGATAAAGCGCGCGATACCGCGCGGATCGTAGCCCAGACCAAGCTTGGCGGCGGGTACTGCGAAGAAGGCATCATCCGCAGCAACGCGCATGTCGCAACTCGCAGCAACGGATGACCCGGCACCCATGCAGCCGCCATAGATCAGGCCGATGGTCGGCTGCGGGATCGCCTCGATCGCCAGACAGGTATTCTCGACCAGATCGTCATAGGCCCGGGCATTGCCCTCGCCTGATCGAGCCGTGGCAAAGTCGGAAATGTCTGCGCCTGCGGAAAACATCAGGTCGCCCTCGCCGCGGATGACCACGACACGGATATCCTTGCGGGTGGCGACGTCGCCGGCAAAGGCGGCGATCTTGTTCCACATCGCCGTGGAGATCGCGTTACGTCGTGCCGGATTGGCCAGACGCAGCGTCGCGATGCCGTCCGCAATATCAATGACGATATCGCCGGGCGTGCTCATCGCTCAGGCCGCCGGCTTGTGCGACATCCAGCGACCGGACTCGGCCGCCGGGAAAAGCTCAGCCAGCGCTGCATTGAATGCCGCCGGCTCTTCGCTGGTGATGGTATGGCCGGCACGCGGCAATACCAGAAGACCTGCTGTCGGCACCGTACGCTTGAGAAAGATGCTGGGATCGAGGCACCAATCGTCCTCGTCGCCAACGATGATCAGCAGTGGCGGCGTGAATTTCTCGAGTTGCGGCTTCATCTCCCACAGCATCGGCCGCTTGGCCTGCAGCTCGCGCATGGTCAGCGCGTGCCCGACCGGAGAATGATCCGCCAGCATGCGCGCAAACTCGGCGAAACCACGCGGGTCCTTGTTCTTGTGCGTCTGACGCGTTGCACCATCGGCATAGCGCGCTGCAGCGGTCGGAAAATCGACCGTCTCGAACATTTTTGCGGTTTCGCGCGAGGCTGCACGGCCCTGCTCCACAAAGGCAGGATCGGGACTGGAGCCGTAACCGCAGCTTGCGGCGGTTACCGACAAACAGCGATCCGGATAGTGAATGCCGACATGCAGCGCCGTCGACGCGCCCATGGAATGACCGACGATATGCGCCTTGTCGATCTTCAGTGCATCCATCAATGCGATGACGTCATCGCGCGCAATATCCTGGCCGTAACGCGCTGGATCGGTCGGTACATCCGATGGCGGATAACCGCGCTGACTATAAGTAACGCAGCGATAGGAGCGTGAGAAGTAACGAAGCTGCGGCTCCCAGGTGCGGTAATCTCCCGCATACTCATGAACGAAAACCACAGGACTCCCGGTACCGACTTCCTCATAATAGAGTTGCGTCCCGTCGGGCGTCGTCACGTGCGGCATCGTCGCCTCCTGCAGCCAGAGCAGATTTCATTTGCACACAAATGAAATGCTAGTAGCGTTATTTCATGACTGCAAGAGGATTTAGTGGATTCAATTTTGGCATATCATTTGCAAACAAACAAATATCGCACCGCCGCATAAACCGATCGAAAAGCCACGCGCCACAACGTTTCTTGAGGAGATGTCATGACCGGTCTTTCGCGACGCGCCTTCACAATGGGCACGGCTGCTACGCTGATGAGCAGCGCGCTCGCAGCAAATTCGCAGGCGCAGGCGCCGACAAAAATCCGCGTGGGTAGCCTGACACTTCCCGTCTTCGCGCCGATCATCGTCAACATCATGAAGGCGCAGAAGTTCGATACCAAGAACGGTTTCGAGGCCGAAGTTCAGGTCTATCCTTCTTTCTCCTCTTATTATGCGGGCCTCGCTACCGGCGAAATCGACACGCTGATCGGCGGGCCCACCTACTTCCAGAAGCTGCGCCTCGAAGGCGTGCCGCTGCAAATCGTCGCAACAGGTGCCACGCTCGCCGATCTCGTCATCATCACCAAGGACCCGGCCATCAAGTCGCTCGCCGACCTGAAAGGCAAGCAACTCGCCGCCGATATGGGCAGCGGGCAATTCCAGATCCTGTCGATCTACGCGAAGTCCAAAAAGATGGACCTGGCCAAGGACATGACATTGGTCAACGCGAATTTCGCTGTAGCGCGTGCGCAGCTTGCCGCCGGCCGCGTCGATGCCGCGATGATCATCGAGCCGATCGCCACCATGATGATGAAGGACGATCCGTCGCTGAAGATCATCTTCAACGCCAATGACGGATGGAAAGAGATTGCGGGCACCACCGGCTGGGAGCTGGTCTATGCCATGCGCGAGGATACCATCAAGAAAGCCCCGGATGCGCCGAAGAAGTTCGTCGCGGCGCTTGCGGACGTCACCAAATATCTGCGCAGCGATCCGGATGGTGCCGACAAGATCGCAGTCGAGACCGTGAAGCTGCCGCCCGGCATCTTGAAGGAAGCCGTGCTCGCCAAGCGCTGGGACTTCGACGCCAAGCCAGCCTGGGACGCCACCGAACGCAAGAGCATCTGGGATACGTTCGAGCGCGCCGTCGCCGCCGGCTTCCATCCAAAGCTGCCTGACGAAGCGATCATCTATGCCCCCTGACGAGCCGAGACCTGCCACGCCATTCGAGGAACCGATCTTCGCAAGGTCACCGCGAAGCCTGATGATCTCCAGCCTGCCGCGCGAGACGATCATATCGATCGTGCTCTTCGCGATGGTCTGGCAGGTCATGTCCTATCTGGCACCGTCGCTGGGCATTCCCGCTTTCGCGATCCCAGGCCTCGGCCGCATTGCGCAGAGCCTTGCCAAGATCACGCCTCTCGACGTCGCGGTGACGCTCGGCCGCGTGCTGCTGTCGCTGGTCGTCTCCTTCGTCATCGGACTGCTGGTGGCAGTGCTGATGTATCTGTCCGAAAGCATCGAGAAATATCTGCGGCCGATGGTGCGGATCCTGATGGCCGTGCCGGTCGTCTCCTGGATCCTGTTCGCGGTGCTGTGGTTCAAGGGCGTCGAGTTTCGCATCGTCTTCGTGCTGGTCGTGGTCTGCGCGCCGGTCTTCACAGTCGATGCGCTCGACAACATGCGCGAGGTGTCGCGCGACCTGAAACAAATGATCCGCTCCTTCCGGCCCACGCCGCTGCAGTTCTTCCACAAGCTGATGCTCCCGGCGATCACGCCAGGGATCATCACAAGCTGGAAGATCACGCTCAGCCTGGCCATTCGCGTCGTCACCATCGCTGAACTCGTCGGCGCAGTGACCGGCATCGGGCATCAGCTCTCGGTGGCACAGGAGTTGTTCTCGGTGGCCGACGTGTTTGCCTGGACGCTGGTGCTGGTCGTGCTGCTGTTCTTCCTCGAGGCATTGCTCGTCAGGCTCGAAACGCACGTATTGCGGTGGCGGGCATGACGGCAGCTTCAGCGCCCATCGAGATCGCCGGCCTGCGCAAGGTCTTCCGCCAGACCACATCGGGTCAATCGATTACGGCCATCGACCAGTTGTCGCTGCGGATCAATCCCGGCGAACTCATCGCCATAGTCGGCAAGACCGGCTGCGGAAAGTCAACGCTGTTCGATCTGTTGATCGGCCTCGAACATCCCACCGCCGGCAGCATCACCATCGGCGGAAAAACACCCTATGACGACTTCAACGCCTTCCGCGGCAAGATCGCGACGATCTTCCAGCAGGACCGGCTGTTTCCGTGGCGCTCCGCACTCGACAACGTCAAGCTCCCGCTCGAACTGATCGGCATCGCCGAAGATGTTCAGCAGGAGCGCGCGATGACCTGGCTGAAGCGGCTGGGATTGGAAAAATTCGCGAACGCCTATCCACGTGAGCTCTCCGGCGGCATGCGGCAACGCGTGGCCATCGCTCGAGCTTTCGCCGTGCAGCCGGAAATTCTACTGGCGGATGAGTCTTTCAGTGCGCTCGATGAAGTCACCGCCAACGAGCTGCGCAAGACCTTCGTCGATCTGGCACGGGAGTTCAAATCGACCGCGATCCTGATTACGCATCAGCTCGAAGAGGCCATGGCGGTGGGCGACCGCATCGTCGTGTTCGGCAAGTCAGCGGCGCTTTTGGCGGACGTGCGAATGTCGGACTGGGATCGTGCGGACTATCCCCTGCTCCGCGAGGCGATTCAGAATACACTGCAGGCAAACGCGCCAGATGCGAGGCTGAGGCGCTAGACAACGATCCACCGACCTCTCCACGTCATGCCCGGACGTGTCCCGGGCATCCACGACTTGGCCGCTAGTCCAGACGGACGGGGATGGCCAGGACGAGCCACGGCCATGACGGTGTGGACCTAAACTACATCACCCCATGATCGCCTTCGCCGCGTTCCCCATGGCTTCCACCGAGGCATCGCCCGTATCCGTGAAGCACAGGATACGACACGGACATGACTCAAGCCCATCATAGCGCCACGGGAATGCGCCGATCAGGCAACGCTGGTTCAGCATTAGCTCGATGTCGCCGCCGATATTCTCGGCATGCAACAAGCCTTCCTGGAACGCGTAATTGTGGAACGGAAACATGTCGGCAGTCACGTGGCGGCCCGAGAGCTTGTGATTATACTCAAACGTGCCGAAGAATTCCGCCGGCGTCTTGCCGTGCTTCTTGGTGAACTGCGCAGCGATGTCCGGCCGCATGTTGCGGATCGAGGTGTTCATCGAGTGATCGCAGGAACCCGTGTCCATGCCGAACCATTTGATCTTCTTCTCCAGCATCCAGTGCAGCGTGTCGAGATTCGGACCGGGGTGATAGCAGAAGTATTTCACCAGATCCTGCTGCGCCTGACCTTCATAATATTTGTGCCAGCCGGTGTGCAGGATCAGAATGTCGCCTTCGCGAATATCCGCGCCGGATTTCTCAAGCATCTCCGGCGTGATGACCGCCCAGTCATGCATCTGGCTTGAGATGTCGACCACCACGCCGCGATTGAACAGGTAATCCAGCGGCAGCGAGGCCATGTCGCCCTTGCGCCCGTCGGTGGCGTGCATCGCGCCGTCGAAATGGGTGCCGGCATGCAGCGCCGTCTCGATCCGCTGCGCCACGATCATCTGCGTCTGCAGGTTCTGCGCATAATACATCTTGTTGCCGGCATAGCCGACCCAGCCGGGCGTGTGGATGTTCATGACGTGGGAGAGATCGACGACTTTCATGGTGCTGTCCTTCATCGTTTCGGGGCGCCCACCGGCAGGTGGGAATCGTAAGCGTGCAAACAATTCTGCGCAATGCCCGCAGATGCAGGATCAGGGCCAAAAACAGATGGACAAACGCTGGGCTGCCACGACAATCCTCGATTGTGAAAGCGCCGTTCAGCGCTTGCGTTGACATCGATAAACCCGGCGGATACGCCAATTTAATGAACTGCTGCAAAGACAGCGTCAGCGATGCGGCCACTGCCGTTTCGGTGCAGGTGCCACGATCAGGCACGTTACCAGGAGTGGCGTTGCCATGATGGATTTCGCCACCCGGGTCCACAATCACAACTACCGGCTTGATCCGATCATCCGGTCGCTGCTGGACACCGACTTCTACAAATTCCTGATGCATCAGTTCATCTGGATGCTTTATCCGAAGGTGCCCGTGACCTTCGGCCTGATCAACCGGACCAAGACCGTCCGCCTTGCCGAGATCATTCCGGAAGCGGTGCTGCGCGCGCAGCTCGATCACGCCCGCACGCTTTCATTCCGGGAGAACGAACTGATCTGGCTGGCCGGTAACCGCTTCTATGGCCGCCGCGACATTTTCCGTCCTGAATATATCGAATATCTGCGCAGCTTCAGGTTGCCTGACTACAAGCTTGAGACCATCGATGGTCAATATGTTCTCACCTTCGAAGGTGACTGGGCCGAAGTGACGATGTGGGAGATCTACGCCCTCGCCATCGTCAGCGAATTGCGGTCGCGGATCGCCATGGCCACGCTGGACAAGTTCGAGCTGGATATTCTCTACGCCCAGACCAAGACCAAGATCTGGAACAAGATCAAGAAGCTGAAATCCTATCCGGACATGCGGCTCGCGGAATTCGGCACCCGTCGCCGCCACGGCTTCCTGTGGCAAGAATGGGTGACGGACGCGATGGCCAACGAGCTTGGCCGCAGCTTCGTCGGAACGTCGAACGCCCTGCTCGCCTTCAAGCATTCATTCGAAGCCATCGGCACCAATTCGCACGAACTGCCGATGGTGTTCGCCTGCCTCGCTGAAAACGACGAACAGCTGAAGACCGCGCAATATGACGTGCTGGCGAAATGGCAGGAGGTCTATGACGGCGAATTGCTGATCATTCTGCCCGATACATTCGGCATGACGCAGTTCCTGCGCGACGCACCGCCCTGGGCCTCACAATGGACCGGCATGCGCATGGACAGCAAGGAGCCGGTTGCGGCCGGCGAAGAGATGATCGCCTGGTACGCCATGCGTGGCGAGGATCCGCGCAAGAAGCGCGCGATGTTCAGCGACGGTCTCGAAGTCGATCTGATGATCGATCTGCATCAGCGCTTCCGCGGCCGCATCCGCGAGAGCTTCGGCTGGGGCACCATGGCCACCAACGACTTCCGAGGCGCCCATCCGCGCGGGCTCGATTCACTCGACCCGATCAGCCTGGTCTGCAAGGTCACCTATGCCAACGGCCGCTCGGCCGTGAAGCTGTCGGACAATCCGGCCAAGACCACCGGCAGCAGCCCTGCGGAGATCGAACGCTATCTGCGCATCTTCGGCCGCGAGGGCGTCGCCGAGCAGCCGGTGATCGTCTAGCCAGAACCGCAAACGCAAAAAGCGCCGCCCGGTTTCCCGGACGGCGCTTTGTTTTTGTGTATAGGTCGAAGCTGCTTACAGCAGGCCCGCTCCGCGTGCCCACTTGTACTTGGCACCAAGCACCTCGACCGGGAGTTCGGTCGAATAAGCGTAAGCCGGAATGCCGTTCTGGTAGAGATATTCGGCGGCTTCCTCGACTTCCACGTCGCCCGCGAGCGAAGCCACCATCGGCTTTTCGATGCCCTTGGCCTTCATCTCGTTCTTGATCTCGACCATGTTGCGCGCGAACACCATCGGCGGCGTCACGATCGTGTGCCAGTAGCCGAGGATCAGCGAGTGGATGCGATCATCGGTGAGGCCCAGCTTCACGGTGTTGACGTAAGTGATCGGCGGTTCGCCACCGGTGATGTCGACCGGGTTGCCGGCGGCGCCGAATGGCGGGATGAACTTGCGGAACGCCGCATCCAGATCCGGCGGCATCGCCATCAGCGACATGCCGTTATCGACCACCGCATCCGACAGCAGCACGCCCGACCCACCGGCACCGGTGATGATCAGCACGTTCTCGCCCTTCGGCGTCGGCAGCACGGGAATGCCACGGGCGAATTCGAGCAGCTGGCGCAGCGAGCGGGCGCGAATGACGCCCGACTGCTTCAACACGTCCTCATAGATCTTGTCGTTGCCGGCAAGTGCGCCGGTATGCGACGAGGCCGCCTTGGCGCCGGCCGAGGTGCGGCCGGCCTTCAGTACGACAACCGGCTTGATCTTGGAGACGCGCTTGGCGGCTTCCGCGAAGGCACGGCCATCCTTCAGATCCTCGCAGTGCTGCGCGATGATCGTGGTGTTGGGATCCTGCTCGAAGAACGCCAGCAGATCATCCTCATCGATATCCGACTTGTTGCCGAGGCCGACGATCGCCGACACGCCCATCTTGGCGGAGCGCGAGAAGCCGATGATCGCCATACCGATGCCGCCGGACTGCGACGACAATGCCGCCGAACCCTTCACGTCATAGGCTGTACAGAAAGTCGCGCAGAGATTGGCCGGCGTATAATAGAAGCCATAGATATTCGGCCCCATCAGACGGACGTCATATTTCTTGCCGATTTCGACAATCTCTTCCTGCAGCGCAGGCTCGTTGGCTTCGGCAAAGCCCGATGGGATCAACACCGCGCCCGGAATTTTCTTCTCGCCGCATTCGATCAACGCACCTGCAACGAACTTGGCGGGAATTGCGAATACCGCGGTGTCGATCACGCCCGGGACATCCTTGACGCTCTTATAGGCCTTGCGGCCCATGATCTCTTCGGCCTTCGGATGGATCGGGTAGATGTCGCCCTTGTAGCCGCCGTTGATGAGGTTCTTCATCACCGAATTGCCGATCTTGCCATCTTCGGCGGAAGCGCCGATCACAGCGACGGCCTTCGGCATCATGATGCGGTTCATCGCCGTGACGATTTCGGCGTTGGAGCGCGGCGCAGGGCGCGGCTTGTAGTCGAAGTCGACGACGATGCGCACGTCGGCGGCAATCGCGTCTTTCTTGGTGGCGAAGACCGGGTTGAGATCGAGTTCGACCATTTCCGGGAAATCGCTGACGAGCTGCGATACCTTGACGATGATGTCGGCCAGCGCCTCGCGGTTGGCGGGATCGCCGCCGCGCACACCGTGCAGCATCTCTGCGGCCTGAATGCCATCGAGCATCGACAGCGCGTCATCATTGGTCGCCGGCGCGAGACGGAAAGTGACGTCCTTCAGCACTTCGACGAGCACGCCGCCGAGGCCGAAGGCCACCAGCTTGCCGAACGAACCATCGGTGATCGAACCGATGATCACTTCGGTGCCGCCCATCAGCATCTGCTGAACCTGGATACCTTCTATCTTGGCATCGGCCTTGTACTTTTTGGCATTGGCCAGAATGGTGTCGTAAGCTTTCTGCGCCTCTTCGGCGGTCTTGACGCCGACAATGACACCGCCCGCTTCGGTCTTGTGGAGAATGTCCGGCGAGACGATCTTCATCACGACCGGGAAGCCCATGCCGCTTGCCATCTTGGCAGCGTCAGCGGCTGAGGTGGCCACGCCTTCTTTCGGCACGGGAATGCCGTATGCGTCACACACAAGCTTGCCCTCGGGGGCGGTCAGGCTGGTGCGCTTGTCGGCTTTGACCGCATCGAGAACTTTGCGGACGGCCTGTTTCGCCGATGGTGTTGCTTCTTTGACGGCAAGATTCGATTGGGACATGGCTTCCTCCTTCACGTCTTTTCCAATAGACGGATTGATGGCATTTGGTATGCCAGAAACTTGATTGTCAAGGCGCGTTGCAGCGCAAAATTGCTGAAATAGCTGTCATCTTGACATCCTGGCATCTGGTATGCCAAAAATTCTTGACGTTATTTCTGTGGTAGGACATCTCGACTGGAGATGATTCATGCCCACGCGAAAACAAACCAAGGCGCCGTCCGTCATGTCTGAAGCCGATATTGCGATCGTTCGGATTGCACCGGAGACCAGCTTCAAGACCAAGGCCTATGAAGCCTTGAAAGAAGCCATTCTTAAGATGGACATCTACACCTCACCCGATCCGGTGATGCTTGACGAGCGCGCTCTGTCGGAACGGCTCGGTGTCAGCCGCACACCTATCCGCGAAGCCATTGCGATGCTGGAGCAGGATGGCTTCGTAAAGACTGTGCCACGCCGCGGCATCGTCGTTGTCAGAAAGACCAAGGTCGAGATCGTCGACATGATCCGCGCCTGGGCGGCGCTGGAAAGCATGGCCGCGCGTCTGATCACGACTACCGCACGCAAAAAAGATATCTCGGCGCTGCGCGACTTTTTCAAGGACTTCAACAAGGACCGTCTGCCACAGGACCACGTTGAGGAATATTCGAAAGCGAATATCGCTTTCCACCAGGCACTGATCTCGCTCAGCGAGTCGCCGGTGCTGGTCGATATGACCAACGATATTCTGCTGCATGTGCGTGGCTATCGTCAGCTGACCATCGGACGCACGGACCGTACCGCGACGTCCCTGCCCGAACATCTGGCCATCATCGAAGCGCTTGAGGAGCGCAACACCGAGCTCGCGGAAAAGCGCGCGCGCGATCACACGCTCGGTCTGGCTTCTTATGTCGAAGCCCACGGCCAGGAATTGTTTACGTAAGCGCCGTCTCGCGACGGTTCACCACTCCGCACCACGTCCAATTGAGCAACGACCAACAGTCACAAGAAAAGTCAGGGAGAGCGGGATGTCCGCAGTAGTCCAGAGCATCGATACCAACGCAGCCGCCGAGCAGGAATTGACCGATGGCTTCCATCTGATCATCGATGCGCTCAAGCTCAATGGCCTCAACACGATCTATGGCGTGCCGGGCATTCCAATTACCGACTTCGGCCGCATGGCGCAGGCCGAGGGCATCCGGGTGCTGTCGTTCCGTCACGAACAGGCCGCCGGCTATGCCGCATCGATCGCCGGCTATCTCACCAAGAAGCCTGGCGTCTGTTTGACCGTGTCGGCACCCGGCTTCCTCAACGGCCTTACGGCGCTGGCCCATGCCACCACCAACTGCTTCCCGATGATCCTGATCTCCGGCTCGTCCGAGCGCGAGATCGTCGACCTGCAGCAGGGCGACTATGAAGAAATGGATCAGCTCGCGATCGCCAAGCCGCTCTGCAAGGCCGCGTTCCGCGTGCTGCATGCGGCCGACATCGGTATCGGCCTCGCCCGCGCGATCCGCGCCGCGGTGTCCGGTCGTCCCGGCGGTGTCTATCTCGATCTGCCGGCCAAGCTGTTCGGTCAGGTGATGAATGCCGATGCAGGCAAGAAGTCGCTCGTGAAGGTGATCGACGCCGCGCCGGCGCAGATCCCTGCCCCGGATTCGATCAAGCGCGCGCTCGACGTGCTAAAATCGGCCAAGAAGCCACTGATCATTCTTGGCAAAGGTGCAGCCTATGCGCAGGCCGACGATGCCGTGAAGGCACTCGTCGAGACATCCGGCATTCCGTTCCTGCCGATGAGCATGGCCAAGGGCCTCCTCCCGGACACGCATCCGCAGTGCGCGGGCGCTGCGCGCTCCACCGTGCTGAAGGATTCGGACGTCGTCATGCTGATCGGCGCACGCCTGAACTGGCTGCTGTCGCACGGCAAGGGCAAGGCCTGGGGCAGCGCGCCCAAGAAGTTCATCCAGATCGACATCGAGCCGAAGGAAATGGATTCCAACGTCGAGATCGTCGCGCCCGTCGTTGGCGATATCGGCTCCTGCGTCACCGCCCTGCTCGATGGCATGGGCAAGAGCTGGCAGAAGGCATCGTCCGACTGGACATCAGCAGTCACCACGAAGCGCGACGAGAACGTCGCGAAGATGGCGCCAAAGCTGATGAACAACAACTCGCCGATGGATTACCACGGCGCGCTTGGTGTTCTGCGCACCATCATCGCCGAACGTCCCGACGCGATGCTCGTCAATGAAGGCGCCAACACGCTCGACCTTGCCCGCGGCATCGTCGACATGTATCAGCCGCGCAAGCGCATCGATGTCGGCACCTGGGGCATCATGGGCATCGGCATGGGCTATTGCATCGCCGCTGCGGTCGAGACCGGCAAGCCCGTGCTCGCGATCGAAGGCGACAGCGCCTTCGGTTTCTCCGGCATGGAGGTCGAGACGATCTGCCGTTACAATCTGCCGGTCTGCATCGTCGTCTTCAACAATGACGGCATCTATCGCGGCACCGATGTCAATCCGACCGGCGGCTCCGACGTGGCGCCCACGGTCTTCGTCAAGGGCTCACGCTACGACAAGATGATGGAAGCCTTCGGCGGCGTCGGCATCAACGCGACCTCGCCCGACGAACTCAAGCGCGCCGTCAATGCGGCGATGGATTCCGGCAAGCCGACGCTCATTAACGCGGTGATCGATCCGGCGGCCGGCAGCGAGAGCGGCCGTATCGGCAACCTCAATCCGCAGAGCGTGCTCAGCAAGAAGAAGTAACACCGCATCAGTCGGGGTCGAGAGACCCCGTCTCCTTTTCTCATATGCCGAGGCGGCAAAACTAGTTTACGGGAGCAAAACAATGACACAGGCGCTCAAAGGCGTTCGCATTCTGGACTTCACCCACGTTCAATCTGGCCCGACCTGCACGCAATTGCTGGCATGGTTCGGCGCCGATGTGATCAAGGTCGAACGCCCCGGCGTTGGCGACATCACCCGCGGCCAATTGCAGGACGTGCCGAACGTGGACAGCCTATATTTCACCATGCTGAACCACAACAAGCGTTCGATCACGCTCGACACTAAGAACCCGAAGGGTAAGGAAGTCCTCACCGCGCTGATGAAAGAGTGCGATGTTCTCGTCGAGAACTTCGGACCCGGCGTGCTCGACCGCATGGGCTTCCCGTTCGAAAAGATTCAGCAGATCAACCCGAAGATGATCGTCGCCTCGATCAAGGGGTTTGGTCCTGGTCCCTATGAGGACTGCAAGGTCTATGAGAACGTCGCGCAGTGCACCGGCGGCGCAGCTTCCACCACCGGCTTCCGCGACGGCCTGCCACTCGTCACCGGCGCACAGATCGGCGATAGCGGCACTGGCTTGCATCTCGCTCTCGGCATCGTCACCGCGCTGTATCAGCGCACGCAAACCGGCAAGGGCCAGAAGGTCACCGCTGCGATGCAGGACGGCGTGCTCAACCTGTCGCGCGTCAAGTTGCGCGACCAGCAGCGCCTCGCTCACGGTCCGCTCAAGGAATACAGCCAGTTCGGCGAAGGCATTCCGTTCGGCGATGCCGTGCCCCGCGCCGGCAACGACTCCGGCGGTGGTCAGCCCGGCCGCATCCTGAAGTGCAAGGGCTGGGAAACCGACCCGAACGCCTACATCTACTTCATCACTCAGGCGCCGGTGTGGGAGAAGATCTGCGACGTGATCGGCGAACCGACCTGGAAGACCGACCCGGCCTATGCCAAGCCGGCGGTGCGCCTGCCCAAGCTCAACGCGATCTTCGCGCGCATCGAACAGTGGACGATGACCAAGACCAAGTTCGAGGCGATGGAAATCCTGAACCAGGACGACATCCCGTGCGGCCCGATCCTGTCCATGAAGGAACTGGCCGAAGACCAGTCACTGCGTGCGACCGGCACCGTGGTCGAGGTCGATCACCCCGAGCGCGGCAAGTATCTGTCGGTGGGTAATCCGATTAAGCTATCGGAAAGCCCTACCGAAGTGACCCGCTCGCCCCTGCTCGGCGAGCATACCGACGAAATCCTCAAGCAGGTGCTGGGCTTCAGCGATCATCAAGTGGCCGAAATCCACGATTCAGGCGCGCTCGATCCGCCGCGCAAGGTTGCCGCTGAGTAATTTCGCCAGTTATTTCAGATAGTTACATGCGAAAGGCCGCCGATTGGCGGCCTTTTTCATTTACGGTGGTCAACGCGGAACTTTAATAAGAAAATCAAATCGATCTATATCGCACTGCAAAATTCTCATGCTGCCATGCAAACAAGACAATTGTCCTTGGCATCTGGTATACGTAAATTGATCCCAGATGATGAGGCGCCAAGACGCGGCGGCCTCCAGCAAAGGATCAAATCATGTCGAAGACTGCTTCTCTCGACCTCACCACGTCCACCAGCTTCTTCGCTCGCTTCATGGCCTCGCTCGATCGCGCGCTGATGGCCAGCGCGCGCATCTCGGCCCGCAACGGCGACCTGCCCCGCTTCGGCCTGTAAGGCTGCAACTTCACTACTTTTGCGCGGCCAGCCCGCGCAAAATTCTCTGCGTTCCTCCCGACGACTGGCCCCGGATTTCCGGGGCCTTTTTTTGTTTGTGTAGTTGCATCGCAGCGACGTCTCGCGCTCCCTGCGACATTTCAGCCTCCCCGGCTTTTAACGGCTCTAATCGCTTGCCGCTTGGCATATCGCATACCAAAATGCGCGAACGGTAATGCTTCACGTCTGAATAGAAAGCATACCTGGGGAGGACAAAGGCTGCGCTGCCTTCGCGGGCACGCAATGCCGTATGCGCAATGACAGAGCGATCCAGACCACTCATCCTTTTTGCAGGCGAGCCGCTTCGATGCTCGACAGTCTGACGTGCGCATATGGCGCATGCAAGGGCGCGTTTGAACACCTGCAGTCAGGACATTCGAAGGAAGACCCGACCACGCACTGACGATTTCAAAGTCGACGAACGATCGACGCTATCAAAACGAATGGGAGAGAAACAATGAAACGCCTAGGTTCATGTCTCACGCTGGCCGCCGCTGCATCCATTCTCTGCCTGGGAGCGTCTCTCCCGGCATCTGCTGCATGGGAGCCGACGCGCCCCGTCGAATTGATCGTTCCCGCGGGCACCGGCGGCGGCGCCGATCAGATGGCGCGCACCATTCAGGGCATCATCACCAAGCACAGTCTGATGAAACAGCCGCTTGTCGTCATCAACAAGTCGGGAGGCGCGGGCGGTGAAGGTTTCCTCGACGTGAAGTCGGCGAACAACAATCCGCACAAGATCATCATCACGTTGTCGAACCTGTTCACGACACCGCTCGCCACCGGCATTCCCTTCAACTGGAAGGATCTCACGCCGGTCGCGATGCTGGCACTCGACGAGTTCGTACTGTGGGTGAATGCCGACAAGCCCTACAAGACCGTGAAGGACTATATCGACGCCGTGAAGGCCGCACCAGCCGGCACGATCAAGATGGGCGGCACGGGCTCGAAGCAGGAAGACCAGATCATCACGGTCGCAGTCGAGAAAGCGATCGGCAGCAAGTTCACTTACATCCCTTACAAGGGCGGCGGTGAAGTCGCAGTGCAGCTCGTTGGTCAGCATGTCGATTCAACCGTGAACAATCCGATCGAGGCAGTCGCGCAGTGGCGCGGCGGCAAGGTGCGTCCGCTCTGCGTCTTCGACAGCAAGCCGATGGCCTATGACGAGCAGGTCGCCGACGGCAAGGGCTGGAAGGACATTCCGACCTGCAAGTCACAGGGGCTCGACATCGAATATGTGATGCTGCGCGGCATCTTCATGGGGCCGAAAGCGACGAAGGATCAGATCGATTATTATGTCGAGCTGTTCAAGAAGGTCCGCGCGACGCCCGAGTGGCAGGACCTGATGAAGAGCGGCGCCTTCAACACGACCTTCATGACCGGCGGTGAATATGCCAGCTGGGTTGGCACCGAAGAGAAGCGCCACGAGACGCTGATGAAGGAAGCCGGCTTCCTCGCGCAAGGCAACTGACGCAGGCGCCATGTGCCGGACCTGATCGCACATCAGGTCTGGCACATGCAACACGCTGATCGATGCTGATCTCTCACACAGAGTTTTCCATGACCACGCAGCAATCTCACAACGCAGGCCCATCTCACAAATCGGTCGAAGCCGGCGTCACCACCGTCATCGGCCTGTTCGGCGCCATCGTCGTCTATGGCAGCGTCAAGGCCGGCATCAACTGGGGCGCAGAGGGACCGAAAGCCGGATTCTTTCCGTTCTATATCGGGCTGTTCATCATCATCTCCAGCCTCGTCAATATTTGGAACACGCTGCGCGAGGACGACGGCAGCCTGTTCGCCGAATGGGGCCAGCTGCGCCAGGTCTTCAGTGTCGTCATTCCCACCGGCATCTATGTCGGCGTCCTGCCGTTCATCGGACTCTACGTGTCGTCGATGATCTTCATCGCATGGTTCATGCGTTGGCTCGGCAAATATGAGTGGCCGATCATCGCCGCGATCTCTCTTGGCATGCCTGTCGTCACCTACCTGATCTTTGAACGCTGGTTTCTCGTGCCGCTCCCCAAAGGGCCCCTCGAGGATCTGCTCGGTCTCTGATTTCCGCGATCTTTAATTCCGTTGCGTCTGCCGGTCTCTTTCTGAGGACTACTCGAAATGGAAGAAATTGCTAATCTGTTCCAGGGCTTTGCGGTCGCGCTGCAGCCATTCAACATCGCGGTGATGGTGCTCGGCATCGTGCTTGGCGTCATCATCGGCGTGCTGCCCGGCCTTGGCGGCGCCAATGGCGTTGCGATCCTGCTGCCCCTCACCTTCAGCATGCCGCCGACATCGGCCATCATCATGCTGTCCTGCATCTATTGGGGCGCATTGTTCGGAGGTGCGATCACCTCGATCCTGTTCAACATCCCCGGAGAGCCATGGTCGGTCGCCACGACATTCGACGGCTATCCGATGGCCCAGCAGGGCAAGGCTGCCGAAGCACTGACCGCCGCCTTCACGTCCTCTTTCGTTGGTGCGCTGTTCGCCGTCGTCATGATCACCCTGGTCGCGCCGCTGGTCGCAGGCTTCGCCTTACGATTCGGGCCCGCGGAGAAATTCGCGGTCTATTTCCTGGCGTTCTGCAGTTTCGTCGGGCTGAGTAAGGAGCCACCTTTCAAGACCATTGCGGCGATGATGATCGGTTTTGCCCTCGCCGCGGTCGGCCTCGATTCCATTACCGGACAACTGCGACTCACGTTTGGCTCGACCGAACTCCTCAATGGCTTCGACTTCCTGATCGCAGTCATCGGCCTGTTCGGCCTTGGCGAAATCTTCCTCACCATGGAGGAAGGCCTGCGCTTCCAGGGCGGCAAGGCGAAGATCGATCTTCGCGTCGTGCTCCGCACCTGGATGAGCCTGCCGCAATACTGGATGACGTCACTGCGCTCCTGCGTGATTGGTTGCTGGATGGGTGTCACGCCGGCAGGTGCGACACCGGCATCGTTCATGAGTTACGGGATCGCCAAGCGCGTCTCCAAGAACGGCAATAACTTCGGCAAAGGCGAGATCGAAGGCGTCATCGCGCCGGAAACGGCCGCGCATGCCGCCGGCACCGCAGCCCTGCTTCCGATGCTGTCACTCGGCGTCCCCGGTTCGCCAACTGCCGCTGTGCTTCTTGGTGGTCTGCTGATCTGGGGCCTGCAGCCTGGCCCGATGCTATTCGTCGAGCAGAAGGAGTTCGTCTGGGGCCTGATCGCCTCGATGTATCTCGGCAACCTCGTCGGCCTGATCATCGTGCTGACCTGCGTACCGATCTTCGCAGCGATCCTGCGGGTTCCATTCAGCATCATCGCACCTCTTATCCTGGTGCTCTGTGCGATCGGAGCCTACTCCGTCCACAACTCGACCTTCGACGTGGTGATGATGCTGGTATTCGGAATCATCGGTTACGCACTGAAGAAGTGTAACTATCCCCTCGCCCCGCTGGTGCTGGCCATCGTGCTCGGCGACAAGGCCGAGGAAGCCTTCCGTCAGTCGCTGCTGGGGTCGCAGGGATCGCTCGGGATCTTCTTCTCGAACACGCTGGTGAGCAGCATTATGATCCTCGGCCTGATCGCGCTGTTCTGGTCGGTGATCCAGAACGGCTTCACCCGGCTGCGTACTCGCACTGCAGCAGCGTAAGTAACGATACAAATAACTGTTCAAACCCACAAAGCCGGCGGTCTGGACCGCCGGCTTTGTGCTGTCTTGTAGTATCGCAGTACAGCATTCAGTCATGCGAAACTTGCAGCGGCAAATTGGCAAGATTTCGCTTGTTAGTTGGCATATCATATACCAAACTATCCTTCGCAGCTGTCGAGCTCTCAATAGAACAGCGCTTTAGGAGGAACTATGACTGATGCAGTTCACGGGGTGGCGCCAGCTGCCGCACGTGTCAGCGATGCCTACCGCTGGACACAACTTGCCATCGGCGTTGGCGCGATGGTGATGATCGCCAACTATCAATACGGCTGGACCTTCTTCGTCCCCGACATCCAGAAGAAGTTCGGCTGGGATCGTGCGTCGATCCAGTGGGCCTTCACCCTCTTCGTTCTGTTCGAGACCTGGCTGGTGCCGGTCGAAGGATGGTTCGTCGATAAATACGGCCCGAAGCTCGTCGTCCTTATCGGCGGCATCCTCTGCGGCATCGGCTGGGCGATCAATGCACAGGCGGAAACGCTCAACGGCTTCTATCTCGGCATGATCGTTGCGGGCATCGGCGCTGGCGGCGTCTACGGCACCTGCGTCGGCAATGCCCTGAAGTGGTTTCCTGACAAGCGCGGCCTCGCGGCTGGCATCACCGCCGCAGGCTTTGGTGCCGGCTCCGCCCTCACGGTTGCGCCGATCCAGGCCATGATCCAGGATTCCGGCTTCCAGACCGCATTTCTGTATTTCGGTCTCGGGCAAGGCATCATCATCGTGATCCTCTCCTTCTTCCTGTTCGCGCCAAAGGCTGGACAGGTACCGGCGGTCACGCAGAACGCCAACGTGATCCAGACCCGCCGTAACTACGCGCCGACAGAAGTCATCCGCCATCCGATCTTCTGGCTGATGTACTTCATGTTCGTGATCGTCGGTGCCGGCGGCCTGATGGTGACGGCCAACCTGAAGCCGATTGCGGCTGACTGGAAGATCGACAACGTCCCCGTCACGCTGATGGCCATGACGATGACGGCGGTCACCTTCGCAGCCACCATCGACCGCGTACTCAACGGTCTCACGCGTCCGTTCTTCGGCTGGATCTCCGACATGATCGGTCGCGAGAACACCATGTTCATTGCCTTCGGCATGGAAGGCGTGGGCATCTGGGCGCTGTATATGTGGGGCCACGATCCCCTGTGGTTCGTGCTGCTGTCGGGCTTCGTGTTCTTCGCATGGGGTGAGATCTACTCGCTCTTCCCATCGACGTGTACGGACACCTTCGGCTCCAAGTTCGCAACGACCAATGCCGGCCTGCTCTATACCGCAAAGGGGACGGCAGCACTTCTGGTGCCGGTCGCGAACTACATGCAGCAGTCGTCGGGCACGTGGGACAGCGTGTTCCTGATCGCCGCCGGTGCCAATATCCTGGCATCACTGCTCGCGATCGCGGTGCTGAAGCCTTGGCGTAAGGTCGTCGTCAGCAAGGCGCTTGCGACCTAAAACGCAAAAAGCCTCAAGAAAACAACGCGCTCAGCCCTGGCTGGGCGCGTTTTGCGTGGGCGATGCGCTGCTCGCCAAGGCGTGATCGTCTTCACGCAACAATTGGCCAAGACCACCTTGCATCGTGGAATATAATATACCAGTCTCCGACCAAGCGACGCCTGCGGCAATACGCCACAACCTTAGCGACACCACGCCGCAAGGGAAAAAGCGCGCATTGGAGGAAACACGATGGCTCATCCAGACTTCACCACCGCGTCCAACCCACCCGGCAGCTTCCGCTGGATCCAACTCGTAATGGGCATCGTCTGCATGGCGATGATCGCCAATCTGCAATACGGATGGACGCTGTTCGTCGATCCGATCGACGCCAAGTATCACTGGGGTCGCGCCGCGATCCAGCTCGCCTTCACGCTGTTCGTCGTCGTCGAAACCTGGCTGGTGCCGGTCGAAGCGTGGTTCGTCGACAAATACGGTCCCCGCGTCGTCATCATGTTCGGCGGAGCCATGATCAGCCTCGCCTGGGTGCTGAATTCCTATGCGGACTCACTGGTGATGCTTTACGCCGGCGCCGTCGTCGGCGGCATCGGCGCCGGTTCAGTCTACGGCACCTGCGTCGGCAACGCGCTGAAGTGGTTTCCCGATCGCCGCGGCCTCGCTGCCGGCGCCACAGCTGCAGGCTTCGGCGCCGGCGCTGCGATCACCGTCGTGCCGATCGCGCATATGATTGCCGAGAGCGGCTATCAACATGCGTTCTTCACCTTCGGCATTGGCCAGGGCGTGATCGTGTTCATGCTCGCCTTCTTCATGCGTCCGCCTGGGCAGGCCGTGCCGGTAACGAGGAAACAACTCAATCTGCCGCAGACAAAGACGGATTTCACGCCGCCGCAAGTCCTGCGCAGCCCGATCTTCTGGGTCATGTATCTGGTCTTCGTGATGGTCGCCGCCGGTGGCTTGATGACCGCAGCGCAGATCGCGCCCATCGCGCATGACTACAATATTGCGAATTCTCCGGTGACATTAGCCGGCTTCCAGATGGCAGCACTGACCTTCGCCATCTCGCTCGATCGCATCTTTGACGGGTTCGGCCGCCCGCTCTTCGGTTGGTTGTCGGATCAGATCGGTCGTGAACACACCATGTTCATCGCCTTCGGCACGGCCGCGCTGATGCTGCTGACACTATCGGCCTATGGCCACAACCCACTCGTCTTCGTGCTAGCGACGGCGGTCTATTTCGGCGTGTTCGGTGAGATCTACAGTCTGTTTCCGGCGACGTCAGGCGATACGTTCGGTGCCAAATATGCCGCGACGAATAACGGCATGCTCTATACCGCGAAGGGCACGGCGGCGTTGTTGGTACCACTCGCGAGCCTGATTGCAGCCAGCTATGGATGGCAGGCCGTGTTTGTGATCGCCGTTGCACTCAATGCCACGGCTGCGTTGCTCGCTTTGTTCGTTATCAAGCCGATGCGGCGCGCATTCATTCTGGGAAGCGAACCTGTGATGACAGAAGCGGCACCGCAGAGCGCCAAAACCGCCTGATCGATCGGGCTATGCCGAGAAGGGGCGCGCGCGAGTGCGCCCCTTCTTTCATGCCCAACTGGCATGCCAGACCTCCAACTGGATTCGCCGGTGCGATAGAAGCACGTCGAAAAACACACGCCACGCAGCAATAAACGTCAGAAATACTGACTTTCTTTCTTGACCACCGGGCTTCGATATTCTCGTTTCCGCGTTGACAACTGGCATACCGTATACCAATCTTGCGCCTACAAGATCGATCCTCAGCCGATCAGCCAAGGGAGGTTATTGCCATGCAAGTCGGAGATATCCTGCGTAGGAAGAGCACCCGTATCGCGACTGTCCGCATGAACGAGACCGTCGCCATCGCGGCGCAGTTACTCCGGACGGGCAATATCAGCGCACTGGTCGTGAAGGACGTGTGCCGCACCGAGGGCAACACCGCTGTCGGCATGTTCTCGGAACGCGACGTGGTGCGCGCGATCGCCGAACACGGCGCCGCCGGCGTCAATCGCAAGGTCTCGGATATGATCTCGGTCCAGGAATTGATTTCCTGCCACTCGACCGACACGCTCGAACATGTGCGACACCTGATGAACAAGCATCACATTCGGCACGTCCCGGTCATCGACGATCACACGCTGATCGGCGTGATCAGCATCCGCGACATCAGCAGGGCGCTCGATCATGAGGATACACCGCAAGCGCATGCAGCGGTCGCCTGAGGCCTAGCCTCAAGCTCACTTCGCGTTTCATACCGGGATCGACACGGACCGCCAGCGGTCCGTGATGCCAGTTCTTTTGCCTTGTCCGCGCCCGTTGCCTTGGTGACATTTCATGAAGATCTGCATCTACGGCGCCGACGCCATCGGCGGCTATCTCGGCGTTCAGCTCGCGCGGGCTGGCGCCGATGTCAGCCTTGTCGCGCGCGGCGCGCATCTTGCGGCGATGCGCGCAAATGGACTGAAGCTGCTGATAGCAGGAGAAGAACACGTCGTGCATATCCCCTGCACCGACGATCCAGCAGAACTCGGCGAGCAGGATTATGTCATCATTTTCCTGAAGGCCCATTCGATCACCGGTGTGATCGAACAGATGCAGCCGCTGCTCGGACCAAGGACACGCATTGTCACCGCGATGAATCTCCCACGACATGACCCTGCTGCCGGGCGATCTGATCTGCTGCGGCACCCCTGTCGGCGTCGGCGTGATGAAGGAGCCTGTCAACACCGTAACCATCGCGATCGAAGGTATCGGCGAGCTACATAACGAATTCCACCAATAGGAATTAGGCACTCGCCCCGCCAAATCCGCATGGCGCACCGCCGGCTGTCCGATGGACATTCACCCGGTGCGACGGCATCCTCCGCCCCCCAAAGATCAACAAGCCTCATCGGGCCCACCCGATGCGCCTGCGAGGGAACAGAGGACCAATCATGATCAAGACGCGCTTCACCGAGCTCGTGGGTGTCGAACACCCGATCGTCCAGGGCGGCATGCAGTGGGTCGGCCGCGCCGAGCTCGTCGCCGCAGTTGCCAATGCCGGCGCGCTCGGCCTGATCACCGCACTGACCCAGCCGACGCCGGAAGACCTCACCAAGGAAATCGCGCGCTGCCGCGACATGACCGACAAGCCGTTCGGCGTAAATCTCACGATCCTGCCGACCATTAAGCCACCGCCTTATGCGGAATATCGCCAGGCCATCATCGAGGCCGGGATCAAGGTGGTCGAGACTGCCGGCAACAAGCCGCAGGAACACGTCACCGAATTTAAGAAGCACGGCATCAAGGTCATTCATAAATGCACCAGCGTGCGCCACGGCCTCTCCGCCGAGCGGATGGGCGTCGATGCGATCTCCATCGACGGCTTCGAATGCGCCGGTCATCCCGGCGAGGACGACACCCCCGGCCTGATCCTGATCCCGGCCGCAGCCGACAAGATCAGGATCCCGATGATCGCCTCGGGCGGCTTCGGCGATGGCCGCGGCCTTGTCGCCGCGCTCGCGCTTGGTGCCGAGGGCATCAATATGGGCACGCGCTTCATGTGCACCAAGGAAAGCCCGATCCATCAGCTGGTGAAGGAGCGCATCGTCGCCAATGACGAGTGCGAGACCGACCTGATCTTCCGCACCATGCGCAACACCTCGCGCGTCGCCAGGAACGCGGTGAGCAAACAGGTCGTCGCCATGGAGAAGGAAGGCGCCACTTTCGAGCAGATCAAGGAACTTGTCGCCGGCGCCCGCGGCAAGCTGGTCTATTCGCACGGCGATGCCGAAGATGGCATCTGGTCGGCCGGCCAGGTCCAGGGCCTGATCCACGACATCCCGAGCTGCCAGGAACTCGTGTCGCGCATCATGCATGATGCCGAGACGATTATCCGCGCACGCTTCGAAGCCATGCTTGGTGGCGGCCAGCGCCAGGCCGCTGAATAGACGGAACGGAAAGCAGAGCCATGAAAGCTTATGTCTACGGCGCCAATGGCGCTGCGATCGGTGATGCCCCGAAGCCCTCGCCCACCGGCACGCAGGTGCTGGTCAAGGTGAAGGCCTGCGGCCTCAACCGCGCCGACCTCGGCATGACCAAAGGCCATGTCCACGGTGCTGCCGGCGGCGTCGGCACGGTGCTGGGAATGGAGTGGGCGGGCGAGATCGCCGAACTCGGCCCGGAGGCCAAGGGCGTCAAGGTCGGGGATCGCGTGATGGGTTCCGGCGGTGCGGCCTTTGCCGAATTCGCCGTCACGGATCACGGCCGGCTGTTCCACATGCCAGCCAGCATGAGCTTCGAGGATGCCTGCACCCTGCCCGTCGCCATCACCACGATGCACAATGCGCTGGTGACGAATGGCGGACTGCAGCCCGGCCAATCCGTCCTGATCCAGGGCGCCAGCTCCGGCGTCGGCCTGATGGCGCTGCAGATCGCCAAGCTCAAGGGCGCAAAGACGGTGATCGGTTCATCCACCGACGCCGCACGTCGCGCCCGACTAAAGGACTTCGGCGCCGACCTCGCCATCGATTCGAAAGATGCCGGCTGGGTCGATCAGGTGCTCAAAGCCACGGACGGCGACGGCGTCGATCTGATCGTCGACCAGATCTCGGGCCCCGTCGCCAACCAGAATATGAAAGCCACGAAGGTGATGGGCCGCATCGTCAATGTCGGCCGCCTCGGCGGCACGCATGGCGATTTCAATTTCGATCTCCATGCCGCACGCCGCATCAACTATATCGGCGTGACCTTCCGCACGCGATCGATGCAGGAGATTCGCGACATCTTCAGCGCGGTGCGTGCGGACATCTGGCCCGCTATCGAAGCCGGCCAACTGAAACTGCCGATCGACAAGGTCTACACATTCGACGACATCGGAACGGCGTTCGACCACATGGAAGCCAACAAGCATCTCGGCAAGATCGTGGTCACGTTGTAACGTGCGTTCTGCGAGTCATTGATTTCAACGCCGCGCGTGATTCTCATGCGCGGCGTTCCTGTTTCGGACTCATGCAAGTACCGAACAGTGATGAAATTCTCCGGTGGATACGATTTATTTCACGTTAACGTTTCGTTGACTCTCGACAGCCCTGGCAAAGTGGATTCTTATTGGTCTTGCGATTCGAAGTGGCGGGGCAGTTGTTTCGAGCGACGCGGGCGAGATTCTTCGAGGGGGCTTAGGTATGGCGCGTGCGCATGCGGACAACGCATGCGTCCAATCCGATTCGATCAAAGGATTGGCGCAGTCTATCGCGAAACCGGCCTATCACAGGCTGCTGATCGCAGAGCCGGCACTTCGCCGAGCTGTCCCTACACTCATCATCGCTTTTCTCATCACGATCTTCTTCGGCGCCTTCGTGCTGGTGGTCGATCAGAGCCGGCAGAAGCAGGCATCGATGAAGCGCGATCTCGCGGCGCTCGCCGATCTGCTCGCCGAACGTCTCGAACGCAACGGCACCATCCGTCAGGATCGCTCTGCCGCCGTCGAGCGCCTGCAGAGCCTGCTGCCCAGTTTGATTCCATCCTGGGGGATCGCGGGGGGACGCCACGTCATCGTGCTGGGCGCCGATCAAAGCATTCTCGCGCGCGTGCCGATCGACCTGCCGCCGGGCGACGCCAACCGTATCCTCGACGTCCTCAGTGCGACACAGGCCATGGCTGCGCAGGGTCAGCGCACTGACGTTGTCGATGTGAAGTTGCCCGACAACAGCCATGCATTGGCCACCCGTCGCATCGTCAAGGCGCTGCCGGGTCAGGTGGTCGTCATTCAGGAGAACAACGAGCCGATCTGGCGCTCGGACTCCGCACTGTCGATCACGCTCTCGGCCACCACCGGCTTCGTGGTGCTGATCCTCGGTTTCGCCTTCCACTGGCAATCGACCCGCGCCCGCGAAGGCGACGCGATCAACGACGCCGTACGCGGCCGCATCGACACCGCCCTCAATCGCGGCCGCTGCGGATTGTGGGACTGGGATCTGTCGCGCGGTCGCATCTTCTGGTCGCAGTCGATGTTCACCATGCTGGGCCTCGACAGCCGCAGCGACCTCCTGACCTTCGGCGAAGTCAACGCGCTGGTACAATCCGACGACATCAACCTGTTCGAGATCGCCGATCAATTGATTTCGTTCAAGATCGATCACATCGACCAGACCTTCCGCATGCAGCACAGCAACGGCCACTGGATCTGGCTGCAATTGCGCTGCGAACTCGCGCAGGGCCAGAACGATGGCAGCCAGCATCTGATCGGCATCGCCATCGACGTCACCGAACAGAAGAGCCTCGCCGAGAAGACCGTCGAGGCCGACGTCCGGCTGCGCGACGCCATCGAGACCATTCCCGAAGCCTTCGTGCTGTGGGACGCGGAAGATCGCCTGGTGCTCTGCAACTCGCATTTCCAGCGCCTGCACAAGCTGCCGGACTCGGCGGTGTCGCCCGGGACGTCCTACGAGACCGTGCTCGAAGTCGGCAGCATGCCCGAGGTCCGCTCGCGTCTCGCGGAATCCGGCGCTGCGGCGCCTGGCGCGCGTACCTTCGAAGCGCAGATCGAGGACGGCAGCTGGCTGCATATCAGCGAACGCCGCACCAAGGACGGCGGCTATGTTTCCGTCGGAACCGACATCACCCGCATCAAGGAGCACGAGCACAAGCTGGTCGACAACGATCTGCGCCTTCGCGCCAGCGTCATCGATCTCAAGCACTCCCAGGCTGCGCTGGAGAAACAGGCGCTCGAACTTGCGGACCTCGCGCAGAAATACTCCGACGAGAAGAACCGCGCCGAGGAAGCCAACCAGACCAAGTCGAAATTCCTGGCCAATATGAGCCACGAACTGCGCACGCCGCTGAATGCCATTATCGGCTTCTCGGAAATCATGGGCAGCGGCATGTTCGGCAATCTCGGCTCGGACAAATATGCCGAATACTGCCACGACATTCTCACCAGCGGTCACTATCTGCTCGAAGTCATCAATGACATTCTCGATATGTCGAAGATCGAGGCGGGTCGTATGCAGCTGGACCTCGAGCCGCTCGATCTCGGACAGACGCTGTCCGAAGCTCTGCGTGTCGTCTCCGGCCGCGCCGACGACAAGAATCTGACACTCAGTGCCGACATCGCGGCTGATGCACCGGTGGTGGCCGACCGCCGCGCCATCAAGCAGATCCTGGTCAATCTGCTCTCGAATGCCGTGAAGTTCACACCCGATGGCGGCCGTGTCACCGTGCGCAGCCGCGTGCTGCGCAACTCCGTCGCTCTGATGATCGCCGATAGTGGCATCGGCATCGCCCCGCAGTCGCTGAAGCGTCTGGGACGCCCGTTCGAGCAGGTCGAGAGCCAGCTCGCCAAGACCTATCACGGCTCGGGCCTCGGCCTCGCTATCGCCAAATCGCTGACCAACCTGCATGGCGGATCGATGAAGCTGCGCTCCAAGCTTGGCACCGGCACCGTGGTCTGCGTCACCATCCCGCTCCGCGGCAGACACAGGCCAGCGGAAATCTCCGAGGCCGCCTAGGCGTCGATGCTTACCGCTGACCCGGCCGAGCCAACGCCCATGGCATGATGCCCAAGCGTCAAATGGCCGCTTGGGAGGCCCCTGCCCATACCTATACTAAAGGTTGCAGGTCGCTATATTGGCGCGTCGGCACGGCCGGTCTGGACTGGGACCGCTGTTCTTTCCTGTGTGACCTGTCAATTTTCAAAGCGGCCATCTGCGAAGTATCTACCAACAAAACTCCAGCGGTTGCCGACTGAAGGGAGCTCCCGAACTCACGAACCACACTGCTCTTCAGCAGATGGATGAGCCGTCAAGACAAGAGCGACACGGAGATTGTCGCCTGTTCAATAAACAAAAGCATTCCAGTGGAGGAAACGACGATGAAACTGAGCCATCTCGCCGTGGCGGCATTCTGTCTGACAGTGCCAGGCATGGCAGTCGCGCAAGACTATCCCGCGAAATCCATCACGGTGATCGTGCCTTTCACTGCCGGCGGCGCCAGCGATACGACAGCGCGCATGACGACGCAGAAGATGCAGGAAAGCTTCGGGCAGTCCTTCATCATCGAGAACAAACCCGGCGCCAACGGCTCCATCGGCGCAACGCAACTCGCTCGCTCAAAGCCGGATGGCTACACTCTGATGGTGGGCTCGATCGGGGTCATCGCGATCAATCCGGTGCTTTACAAGGACCCGGGCTATCACCCGCTCCAGAATTTCGATCTGCTCAGTGTCGCTGTGCGCAATCCCAACGTGCTGATCACGCGCCCCGATTTCCCGGCCAATACCGTCCAGGAACTCATCGACTATCTCAAGAAGAATCCCGACAAAGTCACGTTCGCCTCATCGGGCGTGGGCTCGTCCGACCATCTGACGGCGGTGTTGTTTTGGCAGAAAACGGGGACCACCGGCATCCACACGCCCTACAAGGGTGGCTCGCAGGCCCATACGGACCTGATGGGCGGACATGTCGACGTCTCCTTCCAGAATCTCGGCGCAGTCGCCAACTACATCCGAGGCGGCAAGATGAAAATTCTGGCCGTTACCAGTGACGCGCGCTCTGATTCATTCCCGCAGACGCCAACGATGAAGGAAGTCGGCGTCGACGATCTCAATATCTATTCGTGGCAGGCCTTCGTCGCGCCCAAAGGCCTTCCGGCCGATGTGAAGACCAAGCTCGAAACATCGATCACCACCGCCCTCACCTCGCCCGATCTCAAGAAGCGGCTGACCGACAGCGGCTTCGAGGTCGTCGCCAATACGAGCGCGGAATTTCAGAGCTTCCTGGAAAAAGAACTCGCCCGCTGGAAGACGGTTGTCGAGATCGGCAAGGTCAAGCCGGAGCAATGATAGCGCCGCGCTCGTCTCGACCGGACGGTCGATGCAACTGATCTCCTGGAAATTGCGGCTCGCCGAGCTTGAATTTCCAGGAGGAGGCTAACTTGCGCCTTCCACAACCAGGCGGAACACCTGCCGCACGTCGGCTTGCATATCGCGCACCCGCGCTTGCAGCGAGGAGAAGTCGGGCTCGTTGCTCACGCGTGCGAGTATGCGCAACAGATCCGTGCCTGCCGTCTCCGGCTTGAACTTGTCGCTCACACACAGCCGCAGCACCTGCGTGAGGTCGTGATAGAGCCGCACCGCCGGACGCAGCACATCGGCGGCGGCTGGCGACAGAATGCCCAGCCGCGCCGCGTTCTCCAGCACCTGTTGCGTGCTGATGCTGAGGATCTCGGGCTTCTCTGCGGCATGTACCAGCTGCAGATACTGCGCGATGAATTCGATATCGACCATGCCACCCGCGGCATGTTTCAGGTCCCAGATATCGTCTTCGCCCTTCTCCTCGGCGATGGCCTGACGCATCTCGGCAACATCGTTGGCGATGATCGTGGTTTCACGCGGACGCGTCAGCACGTCGCGGATGACCAGTTCAATTTTCTCCCGGAACGCGGGCGTCGCCGAAATCACCCGCGCGCGCGTCAGTGCCATGTGCTCCCAGGTCCAGGCCTCGGTCTCCTGATATTCAGCGAAGGAATCTACGCGCGACGCCAGCGGTCCTGCACGGCCCGACGGGCGAAGCCGCATATCGACCTCGTAGAGCACGCCATAATTGGTGCGCGTGGTGAAGGCGCTGATCAGGCGCTGCGTCAGCCGCGCGAAATATTGCGCACCGTGCAGCGGGCGCGGTCCATCTGAGTCCGGCGCGTCGTGATCGAAGTCGTAAATCAAAATCAGATCGAGATCCGACGCCGCCGTCATCTCGCGGCTGCCGAGCTTGCCCATCGCGACGATTGCGGTCTCTTGATCCTTGATGCGGCCGTGCTGGGCGACGAACTGATCGAGCACCAGTCCATGCAGCGTATGCGCGATGCCTTCGGCGACGTCGGCGAAAGCGATGCCCGCCTGCTGCGCCGACACGGTGCCCGACAGAATGCGCGTGCCGATCAGGAACAGGCTCTCCTGCCCGAACAGCCTCAGACGATCGAGAAACTCTTCATAGGAATTGGCGTCTTCGAGGGTCGCCGCCAGCCGCGTCGACAATTCGCGCTGGTCCGGCATGGCGCCGAAGAAGCGCGGATCGATGAGGCCGTCCATGATCTGCGGTTGCCGCGCCAGCATGTCACCCAGACGCGGCGCCGCGCCGAGCACGAGCGCCACCAGCGCGACGAGATCGCGGTTCTGGCTGAGCAGCGAGATCAGCCGGCCGCCGCGCTGCAACGCCTGCAGGAAGCGATCGAACGCGACGACCGCAAGATCTGGCTCCTCGGCATCGGCCAGCCCGACGATCAGCGAAGGCACGAATTCCATGAATGCCTGCCGCGTGCCCTCATATTTGAGCGCGCGATAATCATCCGTCATCCAGTGCTGCACCGTCTCCGCCACCATGGCCGGCTTGCGGAAACCGAGCTTGGTGAAATGTTCGAGCAGTCGCTGATCCGTCGCGCCCGCTTTATAGTCGACCGCCGGAAGATGGACGTTATCGGTGGGGTCGCCCTCGAACAGGCGGCCATAATGCCCCTGCACGCAATTGAGATGCCCGAGCAAATCACTGGCGAAGGCTTCACGACTGTCATAGCCGAAGAAGCGCGCAAAGCGTTCCATGGCGCCGACGTCGTCGGGCAGCGAGTGAGTCTGTTCGTCGGCCACCATCTGCAGCCGATGCTCGACACTGCGCAGGAATTCATAGGCGAGCGTCAGTTCATCGCGCGCCTCGAAGGTGATCCAGTTGCTGGCAGCGAGAATATTCAGCGCCTCCAGCGTCGGCCGCACGCGCAATTCGGGATGGCGTCCGCCGGCAATCAACTGCTGGGTCTGGGCGAAGAACTCGATCTCGCGGATGCCACCACGCCCGACCTTGACATTGTGGCCCTCGACGGAGATTTCATTCTGCCCGCGAAACGTCTGCATCTGCCGTTTCATGTCATGGACATCGGCCAGCGCGGCGAAATCCAGATGCTTGCGCCAGACGAAAGGCGCGATCTCGGCCAGCAGCGCCTCGCCGGCCTTGAAATCGCCGGCGCAAGGAAACGCCTTGATCATTGCCGCGCGCTCCCATGTACGCCCCTCGCGCTCATAGTAATGCAGCGCCGACGCGGTCGAGACCGCTACCGGCGTCGAGGCGGGATCGGGTCGCAGCCGCAGATCGACGCGGAACACATAGCCGTCGCCGGTGCGCTGCTGCAGCAGCCGCGACACGCCCTGCGCGATGCGCACGAAGAATGAATTCGGCTCGATATCCTCGGCCAGCGTATGCGCTTCGAGATCGAAGAAAACGATGAGGTCTATGTCGCTGGAATAGTTCAGTTCGCCGGCGCCCATCTTGCCCATCGCCAGCACAATCAGGCCGCTGCCCTGCTCCGGATTCTCGGGATCCGGCGGCAGGATGCGCTTGCGTGCCATGTCCTGGCGCAGCAGATAACGCACCGTCGTCTGGACGGAGGACACAGCGAGATCGGTCAGCGCCCGCGTGACGCGCATCACCGGCCAGACGCCGCCGATGTCGCACAGCGCAATCAACAAGGCCGCTTCTGATTTCATGCGTCGCAGCAGATGCATGACATCGGGATCGCCACCGGCGGCAGCGACATTCGCCGAGGTCTCGGCGATCAGAGTGGTGAGATGGCGATCGGGATCGCAATGCAGCAGCCGCAATGCACGACCGGCATCGGCACGGATCAGATCGAACAGATAGGGCGAGGCCTCGGCAATGCCGAGCAGGATCGCCTTGACGTGCGGAAATTGGTCGGTGATCGCACGAAACGCGCCGGCATCGTCCGGCGCGATATCGGCGAGCCATTCGCCGAAGCGCTGCTCGGCATCGGCGGGGGCGAACAGCTGCGGTCCGCTGACGAATTGCGCGGCCAGCGGGAGCTGGCCCTCGCCTGTTGCGGCTGAGGTCATGCCGACTTCTGTGGCACATTCCCCGTTTGACCCGCAAGGCCTTCGGCGGCCACTGCCGGCAGCGCCAACGTGACCCGCAACCCTGGATGATTGTCGCCCAGCTGCAATTCACCGCCGTGCAGCGTGGCCACGGCAGATGCAAGACTGAGACCGAGGCCGGAACCGGGCAATGTGCGGCTCGCTTCCAGCCGCACGAAGCGCTCCACCGCATGTTTCCGATCGGCTTCGGGAATGCCTGGACCATGATCGGACACGCTGAGCAGCACCTGATCGCCATCGCGCCGCGCCTCGATCACGATGTCCTTGGCAGCCGCAGCGCCTGCGCTATCGGCATTCTCGTCCGTGATCGCAGGTTTGCCATATTTGATGGCGTTTTCGACGAGATTGGCGAGCGCCTGGCTGATCAGTTCGCGATTGCCGCGCAGCGGCGCAGCCGCGGTCTTGACGGTCAGCGTAAGATCGCTGTCTTCAGCAAGCGGTTCATAGAGCTCGTGGATGCCCTCGGCCACTTCAGCAGCGTCGAAATTGTCCATATTGCCGCGCGCCTGCCCTGATTCCGCACGTGCGATCATCAGCAGCGCATTGAAGGTCCGGATCAGGCCATCGGATTCCTCGATGGTGCGTTCCAGCGCCGCACGATATTCGGCCTCGTTGCTGGATCGCGCCAGCGCCTCCTCGGCCCGATTGCGCAGCCGCGTGAGCGGCGTCTTGAGGTCATGGGCGATATTGTCCGAGACTTCCTTCAGTCCTGTCATCAGCGCTTCAATGCGCTCCAGCATGGCGTTGAGATTTTCCGCGAGACGGTCGAGTTCGTCGCCGCTGCGTCCGACCGGCAGACGACCGGAGAGATCGCCCGCCATGATGCGCTGGGTGGTGCCGGTCATGGCGTCGATCCGCCGCAGCACGCGGCTGGCGACGAAGATGCCGCCGCCGAGTCCAAGGACAACGACGATCAACACCGACCACTTCGCGGCATCGCCGACGATGTCGAACAGGCGCCGACGTTCCTCGAGATCATGGCCGATCAGCAGCCGGAAGCCGCTGCTCAATTGCGTTACCTTCACCAGTGCGCGATGGTTGGACGAGTCGGGATCGTCGAGCCGGCGATAGGCGGTCTCGGACCAGCCCGTGGTCGCCATCACGCCGGGCGCCAGTGAGGACACATTGCCCGCGATGGATTGGCCCGCCGGTGTCGTGATCAGATAGAGGTTGGCGCCAGGACGCAGCGCCCGGTTCTCGATGGCGCCCACGATTCCCCGCAAGCCGCGCCGCCCGAACAGATCGCTCAGCTCGGTCATTTCGTCATCGACCGTGGTCGTGATCTGATCGTTGATCAGCCGGTGTGTATTCCAGGCGAAATAGCCGAGCAGCGATGCTGCAAACAGCGCGAACAGCAGCAGATAGGCCAACGTCAACCGGAAGGCCGTCGTGCGAAACAGTTTACCGATAGCCGTCACGGGTCACGCTCGGGACGTGCGGAAATGGAAGGTTCTGGAAGTCATGCCCTGTTCTAGCAGGCGCAAGCTGTAACAAACAGGGCGTGAATATGAGATGTTGGTAATGTCGCCGTGCTGTGGGAATTTTATCTTTCAGCCAGGTTCACTCCGGAAGGCCGGCTTTTCGCAGGCCTTCCGATGCAAGTGCGAAGTCCTGCGGTCGCCGCACCAGCAGCCAGTCGTCAATATTGCTGAGCCGCAATGTGGGATCGAGCCGGCGCACATGGCCCATCGCCTCACGCGCCTCTTCCATTCGCCCACCCAGGGCATGCGCAGCGGCCTGGAATGCGGCGACCCGAAGAATGTTCGGCACCTCGCGCGACGCCTCCCGCAAGCAATCGAGCGCGGTATCAAAGCGTCGCGAATAGAGATGCGACATCGCGATTCCCGTATGCATCTGGAATGTCTCGGGATCGAGCGGACTGAGCCGCATGGCGCGTGAAAAATAGGCGATGGCCTCGTCGTGTTCGCCGAGCGAAACGCGTTGATAGCCGCCGAGGTACCAGATCGTCGAGAGATTGGGATTGAGCACCAGCGCACGATCGACATAGGCGACGCAGGCATGCAGGTCGCCGCCGAAATGCGGCCAGGCATGGCCGCCGCGTGTCAGCGCTACCGCGTCGTTCTTTCCGAGGGTGACGGCGCGCTCGGCAAGCCGCGCCGCTTCGCGCCCGTCAGCCACACGATCGGAAAGCCAGCGATTCATCTTGCGCCAGTAGAAGCATCCCGCAGCCATCCCATAGGCCGCAGCGAAGTCGGGATCGAGCTCGATGGCTTTGTAGAAATTCGCCAATGCTGCATCGATTCCATCGCGCGTCGACACATGAAAATTCGCCAGTCCGCGCAGGTAGTAATCGTAGGCGTCGAGGCTTTCAGTCGGTTTCCGCTTGGCGCGTTCGATCTCGGCAAATTCAAGCTGCGGCGCGATGGCGCCCACGACGCTTTCCGTGACCTGGTCCTGCAGATCGAAGATGTCATCGACGACACTCTCGAAGCGCTCGCCCCACAGATGCATGCCCGTGGTGGTATCGACGAGCTGTCCGGTGATGCGCACGCGATTCGCCACACGGCGCACGCTGCCTTCCAGTACATAGCGCACGCCAAGTTCGCGCCCGACCTCGCGGACGTCCACGGCACGGCCTTTAAACGTGAAACTGGAATTGCGGGCGATGACGAACAGCCAGCGAAGCCGCGACAGTGCGAGGATGATGTCCTCGACCATGCCATCGACGAAATAGTCCTGCTGCGGATCGCCGCTCAGATTGAGGAACGGCAATACTGCGATCGACGGCCGATCGGGCAACGTCAGCGCGGCGTTCGGATTCGCCGTCGATGTGGCGTGATCGGCAACCGCCGCGTCAGACTGCGCCGGCATTGCCGTCTCGGTCACATCGCCGACGAAACGAAAGCCCTTGCGCGCCACCGTCTTCAGCAGCCGCTGTTCGTCGCCGCTATCGCCCAGCGCCTTGCGTACCGCATTGATGTGACTGGCCAGCGTCGATTCGGACACGATCCGTCCCGCCCACACGGCATCGAGAAGGGCATCCTTGCTGACGACGTGGTCGCGGTTCTTCACCAGATGCAGCAGCAGGTCGAACGCCTGCGGCGTGATAGCCACCTTGTCGCTGCCATGCGACAACTCTCTGCGGTCGGGATCGAGGACATAGCCTGCGAACAGATACGGCACTCGGCGCTCCATGACTGCCTGCGTTTTCGGCCGGCGGCAATGAACCGTCAAGACCTTCAGGAGGCAACAGAACCGACCCCACAACTGGCCTGTCGCGCGCCATCGGCGGTGACGTGCCAGCCGGCCCTTTCTGAACGAACATCCAAGCGAAACTCAAGAGAAAACGAAGATTGCGGCAAAGTCTTCCCGTGCGCCGCGGCGCATGGTCCGCCCACACGATCGTCACCGTGTGAAAGGGAGAAAATATCATGAAAATCGTCGTCATCGGAGGTAGCGGCCTCATCGGTACGCAGGTCGTGAGCGGCTTGAGGAAGCTGGGCCACAAGGTCCTCGCCGCCTCGCCGTCGACGGGCGTCAACACGCTGACGCGGGAAGGACTGGCCGAGGCCATGTCCGGGACAAACGTCGTCATCGACGTGGCGAATTCACCATCATTCGAGGACGGGCCGGTGATGGAATTCTTCCAGACATCCACCCGCAACCTGCTCGCGGCGGAAAAGGCCGCAGACGTCCAGCATCATCTGGCCCTGTCTGTGGTCGGGACCGAGCGCCTTCAAGCCAGCGGCTATTTCCGTGCCAAGCTGGCCCAGGAGGATCTCATCAAGGCGTCTGGAATGCCCTACACGATCCTGCGGGCGACGCAGTTCTTCGAATTCATCCCCGCCATCGTGCAAGGCGGCGTGGACGGCGACGTGATTCGCCTGGCGCCGGCCCTGATCCAGCCCATCGCATCTGCGGACGTGGCAGCCGCCATGGTGGACCTGGCCCTGGGCACCCCGGTGAACGGCGTAGTCGAGGTGGCCGGGCCCGAACCGCTCCCGCTCGACGCACTCGGGCGCAAATATCTGACGGCAAAGCGGGACCCACGCCAGGTCATCGCCGACATCCACGTGGGTTATTTCGGCACGCCGATCAATGACCGCTCCCTGACGCCCGATGCCGGCGCGCGCATCGGAGCGATAAATCTCGACGACTGGCTCAAGGGCTGATCGACGCAAGCTGCCTCTCCGCCAACCAAGGACCGACCATGACCGACGACGTTCCGCGCTCGACACCCTCCCGCCGCGATCTGCTCGCAGCTGCCGCCATCACCGCGATCACTGCCGGCTTGCCCTCGATCGCCGAGGGCAAGGCCGGCGACAAGCCAACCAAACCTCACGCTCACAAAGGACATCGCACCATGAGCACCATCACCACAAAGGACGGCACCGAAATCTATTACAAGGACTGGGGCAAGGGCCCGGTCGTTACCTTCTCCCATGGCTGGCCGCTCAACGCGGACGCGTGGGACGGCCAGATGCTGTTTCTCGCCCAGCATGGTTACCGTGTCGTCGCCCATGACCGCCGCGGTCATGGCCGCTCCAGCCAGGCCTCGAACAACAATGACATGAACGGTTATGCCGACGATCTCGCCGCAGTCATCGAGACGCTCGATCTGAAGGACGCGACGCTGGTCGGCCATTCCACCGGCGGCGGCGAAGTCGCACGCTACATCGGCCGCCACGGCACCAAGCGCGTGAAGAAGGCGGTGCTGATCGCGGCGGTGCCACCGATCATGCTGAAGACACCAGCCAATCCGGAGGGACTGCCGATCGAGGTGTTCGACGGCATCCGCGCAGGTGTGGCCGGAGATCGGTCACAATACTACAAGGATCTGGCGATCGCCTTTTACGGCGCCAACCGGCCCGGCGCGAAAGTCTCGCAGGGCACGCTGGATCAGTTCTGGCTGTGGAGCATGCAGGCCGGCGCGAAGAATGCCTATGAGAGCGTGAAGGCGTTCTCGGAGACGGATTTCACGGAAGACCTGAAGAAGTTCGACATCCCCACCCTCGTCCTGCATGGCGAGGACGATCAGATCGTGCCCGTGAAGGATTCCGCAGTGAAATCAGCCAAGCTGATCAAGGGTGCCAAGGATGTCTATTATCCCGGCGCACCGCACGGCATCACGGCGACCCATGCAGATCAGGTCAATGCCGAGCTGCTGAAATTCCTGAAGAGCTAGCACAGGCAACCTTCACGGTCCGGTAGAGCGAGGCGACGAACATGCAACAGATCAATGACAGGCAACTGGCGGGAGTGACCGTCCCCGATACGGCCATCATCGCCAGCGCGATCGACCACGCCCGGAACAGTTGCGAACCATACCTGTTCAACCATGTCGTCAGGTCATGGTTGTTTGCGGTGCGGCTCGCTCAACTGCAGAACATCGAGCACGACGGCGAGGTTCTCGCCGTCGCAGCACTACTGCATGACATCACGCTCAATGAACGCTTCGCCGGACCGCGTCGCTTCGAAGTAGAAGGCGCCGACCTCGCGCGTCTCTTTGCACGGGAGCATGGCTTCGACCGAAGCCGTGCACAGTTGATCTGGGATAGCGTTGCGCTCAATTCCACGCCGTCGATTGGGCTGTTCAAGGAAGCCGAAGTCGCGCTCTGCACCGCCGGCATCTGCTTCGATGTCGTCGGCCTGCAGTATGACCTTATTCCGCCGAGCGACGTTGCGGCGATTGTCGCGGAATTTCCACGTTTGGGAATGAAGCAGAAAATGACTCGCTGCTTCTGCCATATCGCCCGGACCCAACCCGGCACCACTTACGACAACTTCATTCGCGATTTCGGCGAACGTTTCGTGGCGGGCTACAAGGCAAGCTCCGTCGTCGAACTGGTGATCAACGCGCCGTTCGACGAAGAACAGCCATAGACGGCGCGACGGACCGCCGCTGTATCTTTATTAGAATCAGGTTCCGGGAGAATGTCACGATTGTCGTAAGGCAACCTCGCCCGCTGCCATAGCTTCGCCGGCGACCTGATTGAGCGCGAAAGTGTGGGAATCACGGGTAAACCTGCCTAATCTCCTTAGTTATGGGTGAAGAGGATAAAGCTCCATGGATATTGGCAGATCCGGTTGGAGGCCGACGACAACCAGAATGACATCGGCAACTCGGCCGATTGATGCTACCAAATACCGCCATCGGGCAGTAGATGAAGTAGCTTGGGGGAGGAACTGAGGTTGATGCAGAAGCTTGCTCGACGGTTGGATAGCCGGCGGCTTTCTGTTTCCTTGATCGTGATCGGATGCGTTCTTCTAGGCTTCCTGCTCCGCTTCCTCGCTCGGGAGCATGCCACCACTGACGCCGTTCGATACCTGATCCCCTGGTACAT
The DNA here is from genome assembly GCF_021044645.1 of Tardiphaga sp. 37S4. Lineage (NCBI taxonomy): Bacteria > Pseudomonadati > Pseudomonadota > Alphaproteobacteria > Hyphomicrobiales > Nitrobacteraceae > Tardiphaga > Tardiphaga sp. 37S4. The sequence continues at coordinate 3,000,520 of NZ_CP088008.1, forward strand.
ATTCGCGCGCGACCGCGGTATCGACGGGCTTAGCGAGGCCTTCACCAACTACACGCCGTTCTACAGTTACCTGTTGTTGATCACGGCGCAATTCGATGGGCTGGGCCAGCCCCTCACTCTGGTGAAGGCGATCTCGTTCGTATTCGAGTTCGGCTGCGCGATCGTGGTAGCTCTGATCGTGTGGTCGGCGAATAAGGCGCCATCGCGCGCGTGCGTTGCCTTTTGCTGTGTCTGGCTTGCGCCGACAGTGATCTTCAACGGCGCGGTGTGGGGCCAGGCCGACTCGATCTGGACATTCTTCACGCTCGTTTCGATAGCGGCATTCATGCAGCATCGGAACGGCATTTTGCCATTCGCGGTCGCAGTCGCGGTGAAGGCCCAAGGCGTATTCCTGGGGCCGTTCGTCCTTGGCATGATGTTGCGTGACAAGATTCACTGGGCATGGCTCGCCGCCGTTCCCGTGGTCTATGCAGCCCTCGCCGTTCCTGTGGTTGTCGCCGGCAGACCCATCGCCTCGGTGTTCAGCATCTACATGGAGCAGGCTGAGACGTTCCACCGCCTCACCATGAACGCCGCGAATATCTGGGTGTTCGCAGGGAGTCTTCCCTACCAGATGGGTGTCGCCATCGGGCTCGCATTGGCGGCGCTCGGCGGGCTGGCTCTGGCAGCCTTGCTCGCGCGGTCCAAGCGAGAAGGCCCAGAGTTCATTTTGCTTGTCGCATGCGCATCTCTGATGATCATGCCCTACCTGCTTCCGAAGATGCACGATCGTTACTTCTTTGCATTCGAAGTCGCGTCCATCGGGCTCGCCTGTCTCAATGCGCGTTACCTGCCGTTCCCGGTGATCGCTCAAATCTCCGGCGTGCTGTCCTATCTCGGATTCGAACGCGAGATCGTGATGGGTCTGCTCCCCGCGGCGCTGTGCAACACATTGCTGGCCATATACCTGGTGCTCGACCTCTCGCGCGATGAGAGCGGCTTCCGCTTTCCGAAACTTGCATGGCTCGGCTACGCCGCATCGACTGCAGGACTGTTCGCTTACCTGCTGCTGGCAGATGCAGGGGAGAACATGTCTCTCACCTACCTGCTCTTCACGGGTCTCGTCGTGGGCACGGCGCTGATGGTCATTAAAGGCTCGCGCTGCGCGTCGGTTCCCGAACGGTCAGTCGCCGGAGCAGCCCCCGCGCACCCGCCCGTCAATTGAGATCAATCACTTTCGCAGTCCGGGACGATTGACGCGATGACGATCAGCAATGACCGCGTAAAGCCTCAATCTTCTAACTGAACCTAGATTTGGCTCACTTCATGCCGTCGCGGACCATATAGCCGGCGCCGCGAATGGTGTGCAGCAGCGGACGCTCAAAGCCCTTGTCGATCTTCGAGCGCAGGCGCGAGATATGGACATCGATCACGTTGGTCTGCGGATCGAAATGATAATCCCAGACGTTTTCCAGCAGCATGGTGCGGGTGACCACCTGCCCGGCATGTTTCATGAGATATTCGAGCAGCCGGAATTCGCGGGGCTGCAGGATCAGTTCCTGGCCACCGCGCGTCACGCCATGCGACAGCCGGTCGAGCTCGAGATCACCGACGCGATAGGTCGTTTCTTCAGCGGGACCGCCCTGGCGGCGCGACAGCACTTCGACGCGCGCGAGCAGCTCAGCGAATGAATAAGGCTTCGGCAGATAGTCGTCGCCGCCGGCGCGCAGGCCCTTGATGCGGTCGTCGACCTGGCCCAGCGCCGAGAGGATCAGCGCCGGCGTCCGGTTACCCTTGTCGCGCAGGCCGCCGATGACGGAGAGACCATCGCGCTTCGGCAACATGCGATCGACCACCAGCACGTCGTAATCGCCGGAATCGGCGAGCGCGAAACCTTCCTCGCCATCGCTGGCGTGATCGGCGACATGGCCGACCTCACGGAAAGCCTTGACCAGATAGTCGGCGGATTCGCGGTCGTCTTCGATGATGAGCAGACGCATCTGGGGATCGGATTCGCTGTGGATCTTGTGAGTCTCGGTCACCATGGCGCGCACCGGGCTTTCATGCAAGGCGGCGGAATGCCCGCCGGTTATCCTTCGGGGCAGAAAGAAGAATAGGCGGTGAAGCTGGGGGAAACTTCACCGCCCATTGGCCTTTCAACGGAGGGGGGCGTTTTCCATCGAAAGGAAGCAGCGGGAGCGAGTTTGTGGCTCGCCCCCTGGAAAGAGCCGTCAGCGGGGGCGACTATGCCGGCGACACTCTCCGTTCATGTGCGGTGATCAGCTCTTCGCGAGGGGAACGGCCACGAACTTCGAGGAGCCGTTCGAGCGAACCCTGATCAGCACGCTGTTCTTGTTGTCGTTGTGCGCGGCGACAATCGCCTCGCGCACATCGCCGGGATTGGTCACGCTCTTGCCGGCGACTTCGAGAATGACGTCGCCTTCCTTAAAGCCACGCTCGGCAGCGGCACTCTTCGGATCGACGCCGGTCACGACCACGCCGTCCTTGCCGGCACCGGCGACACTGCTCGCGGGCGAGACCGTGAGGCCGAGCCGCGGCACGTCGCTGCCGCGCGATGACGATCCCTTGTCACCGCTATCGACATCGGCCTTCGCCTCTACCGTGTTCGGCAACTGGCCGAGGGTCATGGACAGAACCTTGTCCTCCCCCTTGTGCAGCACGTTGATCTTCACCGTGTTGCCCGGCGCGAAGCCGCCAATGGTGCGGGCGAGTTCGCGTGCATCCTTCACCGGCGTGCCATTCACCGCGGTGATGACGTCACCCGACTTGATGCCGGCCTTGGCTGCCGGACCATCGGCCTGCGGCTCGGCGACCAGCGCACCTTCCGCCTTCTTCAGGCCGAGACTGTCAGCGATATCCTGGGTCACCGGCTGAATCTGCACGCCGATCCAGCCACGCGAGACCGAACCCTTGTCCTTGAGCTGCGCCACCACCGTCTTCACGGTCGAGGCCGGGATCGAGAACGCGATGCCGACGCTGCCGCCCGAAGGCGAATAGATCGCGGTGTTGACGCCCATCACTTCGCCCGACGTATCGAAAGCCGGACCACCCGAATTGCCCTTGTTCACGGGCGCATCGATCTGGATGAAATCGTCATACGGACCGCTGCCGATGTCGCGACCCGAGGCCGAGACGATGCCTGCGGTCACGGTGCCGCCGAGTCCGAACGGGTTGCCGACTGCCAGCACCCAGTCGCCGATCCGCGGCTTGCCGTCGGCAAGCTTGGCGAACGGGAAATCGGTGCGGCCCTCGACCTTGATCAGCGCCAGATCGGTGCGCGGATCGGTGCCGATCACCTTGGCCGAATAGGTCTTGCCGTCGTCGGTCGAGACCTCGACCTTGTCGGCGCCATCGACCACGTGATTGTTGGTTACGGCGAAACCGTCAGCCGAGATGAAGAAGCCCGAGCCCTGACCGCTCACGACGCCACGGCCGCCGCCGCGCGGACCACCGCGCATGCCCGGGGGCACGCCGTCCTGGCCGAAGCGCTTGAAGAAGCGCTCCATCGGGGAGCCCGGCTGGAACGGCGAGTCGCCGTTGTTGTCGTCATCCTTCGATGCGACCTTTTCCTTCATGTTGACCTTGACCGAGATCACCGATGGCTTCACGCGCTCGACGATATCGGCGAAGCCGACCGGCTGCGCGGCCTGCGACTTGACCTGCTTGTCGACCTGCGCGTGCGCAGTGGTGGTGAAGATGTCGACCGGACCGTTGGAGGGCGACAGGCCATAAGCGGCAACACCAACGCCCGCAACAACCGACGCCATCAGCGCGAATTTACGCGCAGAGAACAGCGAACGGCGGGACGCCTTGTAGGACGGCAATTCGGAAAAATCGTTGGGGCGGTCGGACATCGAGAAAATCTCCAGAGCAACGGCGCGGGGGCAAGGCGCCTTGTGTGATCTGAAGATGGAGGTTTCCACCTTACCGCGGGCTGGCAGGGGAATTAAGGTTTGGTAATCTGGGAGATGCAGGTGTGGCGGGGTGACGCAGGGAAAACCGCGCCTGAATCACCCCGATATCGGCAGATGCAGCGGCGGTATCAACCGCCGGTCTTTTGACCCGTCTCCGGGAACAGACCGGCCAGGATTTCGCCGGCCATGTTGAAGGCTGCAACGCCGCGGAACAGCGCCGCGATTCCTGCACTTGCGTGCAGTTCCTCAAGCGTGGCGCCGGCCTTGATCGCAGCCTTTGCGTGATTGGCAGCAGCTTCGGACGTCTGGACCAGCAGGATCGCGAACGACATCAATTGCACGGTCTTCTGGTCCAGCGCATCCGGCGTCAACGCCGCAATCCGCCAGTCCTCCAGCGCCGTGACCAGAGCGGGATCGACGCGCATGCCGAGTTCGAGCCGCTTCGCGATCTTCGGCGGCGTGAAGCCAATCATGGTCTCGTAGCGGGACTTCAGCTCGTCGAGTTCAGCAATTTTCTTCGTCATGTGATTCCCGTTTTCAAATCGATTGCGGCCCGAGGTTCCTACTCGACCTTGGCACCCGCCGTCTTGACCACTTGCCCCCACTTATCAGACTCCGTGCGCAGAAACGCCGCGAACGCGTCGCCTGACAATGTGCCGGGCTCGGCGCCGACATCGGCGAGACGCTTCACCATGTCGGGGTCCTTCAGCACCTTGGTCACCCCGTCGATCAGCACCTTCGTCACATCCGGCGGCATCTTGGCCGGCGCGACGAGGCCAAACCATGACGACGCCTCGAAATTCGCGACACCCGCCTCCGCCATGGTCGGCAGCTCCGGGAACAGAGGCGAACGTGCTGCGCCGGCCACGGCAATCGCGCGGATCGTGCCGCCCTGAACCTGCGGACGAATAGCCGGCATGTTGTCGAACATCATCGGAATCTGACCGGCGATCAGGTCATTCATCGCCGGCGCCGCGCCGCGATACGGCACATGGACGATATCGATGCCGGCGCGCGCCTTCAGCAGCTCGCCGGCCAGATGATTGGTTGATCCCAGGCCGGACGAGCCGAAATTGAGTTTGCCCGGCGATGCCTTGGCGAGCGCGATCAGCTCCGCCACCGTCGTCGCCTTCACGCCCGGATTGACCGCCAGCACGATCGGAACCGACGCGATCAACGCTACCGGCGTGAAATCCTGCGCGGGATTGAAGGGGAGTTGCGCGTAGAGCGACTGATTGACCGCGAGCGGTCCGGGCGCCGTCAGCAGCAACGTATAGCCATCGGCGGGCGAGCGCACGACGGCATCCGCGCCAATGTTTCCGCCGCCGCCGGCACGGTTGTCGATCACCACCGGCTGTCCCCAGAGCTCCTGCAGCTTGGTGCCAAGCAAGCGGGCAACGACGTCGTTCGATCCGCCGGCGGGAAACGGCACCACGATCTTGATGCCGCGTTCGGGAAACCCTGCATGGGCAACCTGGCCGACCAGCGAAACCATGACCAGAGCCACCAGTGCAGAAACCACGTGCCGCATGCGAACCTCCAAATAATCGATTTTTCTTGCTTCGTCGATTTTATGTTGGCACTACTTAAGGCTGTCGTCAAATCGGCTGATTGCCACCGTTTATTTTCAGCGAACAAAGATCGCTTATTTGAAGGGAGTTGCCACGATGAGTGCGCATACGCCTGGCGCCCCACCGAAGCCCTGCCCCGGCCCCGATCGCCATCCGAAGCGGCCGGCATTCGTGATGCCGCGTGGTGCCTGCGATACCCATGTCCACGTCTTCGGCCCGCAGGTCGAATTTCCGTTCAGCGAACAGCGCAGCTACACGCCCGAAGACTGCACCTATGACGACCTGATGCAGCTCCACGAAACGCTCGGGATCGACCGCGCCGTCATCGTGCATGGCGGCGCTCATGGCACCGACAATAGTGCGACCCTCGCGGCCCTCGACCTCAATCCGCGACGACTGCGCGGGGTGGCCGTGATCCCGTCGGGCCTGCCGCAGCAGGAGCTCGAAGACATGCACCTCCGCGGCATGCGCGGCTGCCGGATGTCCACCGTCGTCAGCGGCGGCGCATCCTTTGCGCATCTAGCGGGTCTCGCGGACGAGACCTTCGATCTCGGCTGGCATCTCGTGCTGCATTTCAACAAAGCGAGCGAACTCGTCGATGTCGCGCCTCAACTGATGCAGGTCCGCAGTCCGTTCGTGCTGGATCACCTCGCCCGGATCAGCGCTGCAGAAGGCGTCGACTCCGAACCGTTCCGAACCTTGCTGCGATTGCTCGACACCGACCGCTGCTGGATCAAGCTCGCCAGCCTGTATCGCCTCTCTGCGGAGTCCTATCCGCATCGCGACATGCTGCCGATGATCGCGCGCGTGGTCGAAGCGCGTCCCGACCGCATCCTCTGGGGCAGCAACTGGCCACATCCGATCTGCCCGGTCGCGATGCCGAACGATGGCGACCTCGTCGATCTCATCCCGCTCTGGCTGCCGGATCCCAAAGCGCAGCAATTGGCACTGGTGGATAATCCGGCTTCGCTTTACGGTTTCGAGAGCATCGGACAGGCATCATGAGCACCGCACACACCACTACGGCCGGCGCGATCCCGACCACATTGTCCACCACGCTCGTCGCCCGCTTGCGGGATTCGATCATGCGCGGCGACCTGCTGCCGGGCAGCAAACTCAATCTTGATCGCCTGCGCACCGTCTTCGGCGTCAGCCTCAGCCCGCTGCGCGAAGCGCTGTGTCGTCTGGAGAACGACGGACTCGTCGCGCTGATCGACCAGCGTGGCTATCGCGTCACGCCGGTCTCGGCGAGCAATCTCGCCGAGATCATCCGGCTACGCGTCGAACTCGAAGGCCTCGCCGTCAAGGAAGCCATCGAACACGGCGATGTCGCCTGGGAAGGACGCGTGCTCGGCTCGCTGCATCAGCTCAGCCGCTGCAAGCGCGGCTCACGCTCGGCCGCTGAACAGGAAGCCTGGGAGATTGCGCATCGCGCCTTCCATGCCGAACTGATCTCAGCATGCCAGATGCCGCTGCTGCGGCAGTTCTGTGCGACGCTGCACGACCAGAGCGATCGCTATCGTCGCATCTTCCTGAAGAAGCATCAGCCGGATCGCGATGTGCCTGCAGAACACACAGCCATGGCCCATGCGATGATCGAGCGGCGCACGCGCGATGCAACACGGATTCTGCGCGAGCATATCGAACGCACGGGTCGGAATATCCAGGCGGTGTTGCCCACCGAATAGACGCCGGCCGCGGCAACGGCTGCACTAGTGGATTGACGCTTTCCCTTTTGATAGCGTCGAGGACGAGTTTGGGATTGGCCGTCCAGACAAAGGGCTTTGGATCGGCGTTGGTTTCGATAACGAAGCGATCGATGACGGCTTTGAGATCATCGACGGATCGGAACACGCCGCGTTTGAGGCGGCGTCTCGCAAGCTTTGCGAAGAAGCCTTCGACAGCGTTGAGCCATGATGCCGAGGTTGGTGTGAAGTGGAACGTCCAGCGGGATGCCGGGCCAGCCATTCTTGCAGCTTGGGATGTTTGTGGTTGGCGTAGTTGTCGATGATGGCGTGGATCGCCTTCGTGCCGGCACCTGGCCCTCGATGGTGTTGAGGAAGCGGATGAACTCCTGGTGCCGGCGGGGGCTGCATATTGCGGCCGATAACGGTGCCGTCGAGGATATTCAGGGCCGCAAACAGGGTGGTCGTGCCGTTTGTAGTCGTGGGTCATCGTCCCGACGCGGCCCTTCTTCGTCGGCAAGCCGGGTTGAGTGCGGTCGAGCGCCTGGATTCAATGAGTCCTGAGCCTCAGCGGCCATATGTAAAAATACGGCAACTCGCGTATTTTGTATTAAGATCATCAGGCGAATGGATGCATGGATCCCAATCTTTGATTGGAGCTGATTTATATCCTGGTGCCGTTGTAGCGGGGCGATACATGAGCGGACTGGTGAGGACGATCATTGCCGACGATCATGCCTTCATTCGGCAAGGTCTGAAACAGCTTCTATCGACCGTCGACGAGCTAACAGTCAGTGGAGAAGCCGCGGATGGTGAAGCCGTTCACCGGCTGCTGAACGAAAGCTCCGCCGATCTTCTCATACTCGATCTCGGCATGCCGGGTGTGAACGGGTTTCAGTTCATAGCTAACCTGAGAACCGAATGGCCGGAGCTGCGAGTTCTTGTCGTCACCGCCAATGTTGAGCCACGTTCCGTTCGGGCAGCTTTTTCTGCAGGCGCGAATGGCTATTTGACCAAGAGCGGCGATCCATCCGAGCTCATCGCTGCAATCGATGCCATCAGAAAAGGCAACGCCTATGTGGCGGAGGAGGTTCGTTTTGCGGTGGACCAGCATGACGGCCCGAACGTCTCCCCGGAGCCCACGGCTGCGATCATATCTCCGGTCACGCTTACACGGCGCGAGCGGCAAATCCTGGGGATGATCCCTCACGGCGCCACCAGCCGCGACATCGCCAGCCGGCTCGGCATTAGCCCGCTGACCGCCCGGAAACATCGCGAGAATCTGATGCGGAAGCTTGATCTGCACAGCGGTGCTGAATTGACAGCCTACGCAATTCGTCTCGGCCTTCCAGCGGGCTAGCGCAACTCGCGAACGAAGCCGCCGCACCTACCGGCGCGCGAAGAGGTTTCGATGCAAGAAGACAAGATACGCGAGGCGCTCGTCGAGCTTTTGTATCGCAATTCCTACGGAGTGGTGGTCGCCAACATCCTGATCTCCCTGGCGGCAGCATACGTACTGAGGAGCGTTGTATCGGCGAGCTGGTTGATCGGATGGCTCGGCGCGTTGTATCTGCTCACTGCCATACGCGTTCTGGCGGCGCGCCGGTTCTTCAGCCGAGATAGAGAGCCGACGTCCGCGTTGCGATGGGCCTGGCTTGCGGCTGCGTTTTCCTGCGTGTCAGGCCTGCTGTGGGGAATGCTCGGCTGGGTTGGGTTCCTTCCTGAGGCGCCCATTCCTTTTTCATTCACGGTCATCGTCTTGACCGGTCTGATCTGCGGCACCGTTCCGTCGCTCTCGGCCTTTCCGCCTGCTCTCGTCGGCTCGATCGTCGCAACGGTGCTTCCGATCACGGTACGCTCGATTACCAATGGAGGTGATATCTCCGGCGCATATCTCTCCCTGCTTGCGGGGCTTGTGGCCATCAATCTCTATTACTGCCGCACAACGTACCACATGCTGCGTGAGACCATCAGGTTGCGTCTGGAAAATGTCGAACTGGTGAGCCACCTGCAGGAAGAACGCGACCGCGCGCAAGCGGCCGATCATGCGAAGACGCGTTTCCTTGCGGCCGCCAGTCATGACCTGCGCCAGCCGATCCATGCCTTGAGTCTACTGATCGCCACGCTCGCGGCGCTGGGTCACCGCGGCGCTGTCGCATCGGGCGATGCTCGCGATCTGGCCGGCAAGGCAAAATCCATTGTCGGCAATCTCAGCGCCCTCCTGAATGGACTGCTCGACATCTCCCGGCTCGATGCCGGCGTCGTCACTGTTGCGAAGGAGACGGTGAATTTGTCCCAACTTTTCAATCAACTCGGCAACGAATTCGCGCCCGTGGCGAAGGATCGCGGCCTTGATTGGCGTGTTGTTGAAAGCCGTCTGCTGGTGGACAGCGATCCCATGATGCTGAAACGGGTTTTGGACAATCTGCTGTCGAACGCTTTTCGATACACGAGATCCGGCGGCGTTCTGCTCGGCTGCCGTAGGCGCGACGCTTCGGTGGAAATCCAGATATGGGATACCGGCCCCGGCATCCCCGCAGATCAGCAAGCAATGGTGTTCGAGGAATTCGTGCAATTGCAGAACCCGGCGAGGGATCGCGCGCTCGGCCTCGGCCTTGGCCTCGCCATCGTTCGCCGCACCGCCGTACTGCTGCAACATCCGCTAAAGCTGGTCTCCGTCACCGGGCGCGGCTCGATGTTTTCCGTTACGGTTCCGATAGCCAGTGCGGTGGAAACGCCTTTGCCCGACAACAAGGCATCACCAGCCGGCATCGCCGTCGGCATCATGGTCGTGGAAGACGAGAGGAATGTTCTCGACATCATGGTACAGTTGCTCTCCCTGCAGGGGCATCGCGTCTATGCCGGCCGATCTGCCGCCGAGGTGCAACAGATTCATGCAGAGGCGATCGAGGCCGGCGATGCACCGGTCGATCTGATCATTGCCGACTACCGCCTCAGAGATGAGGCTACGGGCCTGGACGCAATCGGGGCCCTTTGCGCCCATATCGGCCGCTCGGTCCCTGCCGTCATCGTGACCGGCGATACCTCGCCGTCGCGGATCAAGGAAGCCATCGCCAGCGGTCATCGTATTCTGCACAAGCCGATCACCGGCGAGGAATTGCACGAAGCGATCGTTGCAGCCTGTGTTGACGGCAAGGAATCGATCGATAGCGGTCGCTAGAATATGTAGCTGCCCCGGATTGGCGATCACCGGGCCACGGTCGAGATAGCGTCTCCGCGCTGATCTCCAACGGCGGCGCCACCTGCGGTGGCGCAGGGCCTTTCGACATTAGCCTCCTTGCCGACGACGAAATACGACATCTGCCGTATCGCTCGCATATGAACCCAGCGATATCGTTCACCCCAACTGGACGCGCTTGAGCAGCAGCCGATCTTGAATTCGGCAGTTGGAAGCAGGAGCGCGCTTTCAAAGTGACAGTCGAATTTTCCGAACGCATGCAAGAAGGAAATTTGGATATGGCAGTTACCAAGAGCTCCCACATCCGTCGACCAACGCCCCCTCCGTCTCCTCTCAAAGCGTGGGCAATCGCTGTCCTGGCTGGCTTCGGCATTTTGCACGTTGTCGGAGGATACATGCTGAACCACGTGTCGAGTATCCAACCTATCGAAACGGCAACAACGGCGATCCACGGCGACTAGATGGATTTGTTGTTATCGCTTGAGTGAGTTCGGACGCCCCACGCTGTCCCGCTATTGAAGACGATCACCGTTCCAAAGGAAGCGATGCCATGTCAGACATAGCGGCTTATTTGACGCTAAGCGGGGCGGTTTTTGCGGGCGCGTTCGTTTCCGGCCTTTCCGGGTTTGCGTTCTCGGCGGTCGCCGGTGCTGTCCTGCTACACGTTTTTCCGCCTATGGAAGCCGTGCCATTGATGATGGCTTGCAGCATCACTGTACAAGCGGCCACTCTGTTTGCGCTACGCAAGAACATGCAATGGAAAACCAGCCTCGTTTTCATCGCGGGTGGACTGCTAGGCATTCCGATCGCGATCTATCTCCTGCAGAATGTGGGTACTGGAACCTTCAGACTGGGTTTTGGAGCTCTCGTATCGCTTTACGCGACATATGCCTTGTTCCGGCCAACACCTGCCTGCTCGCGTCAGATGGAGAGCCAGAGCAGAAACGCGCTGGTAGGGTTTGGTGGGGGACTGGTCGGCGGATTGACTGCGATGCCCGGCGCACTTCCTGCGATCTGGTGCGACATCCATGGTCTCCCGAAAAATCAGCAGCGCGGTCTGGTTCAACCCTACATAGGGGTGATGCAGCTTTTCGCCCTTGCTCTCATGCTTTCGCACCACAGCCTTTCGTTAAAGGTCTTGATCAACTTTGGCATGTCTCTACCCGCCTTGGCTGCTGGAACGGCTTTAGGCATCGTCCTGTTCGGACGGGTCAACGAAGCAGCCTTCAAACGAATTATCCTGGGCTTGTTGCTGTTCTCGGGACTTTGCCTTGTGATCTAGATGCGAGCTCTCAATAGTCGGCTGCTGGCCGGGGTCGGCGAACTAAACCGGCTTGTCCTGCACCGTTTCCTTGGCAATCAGCCGCTCGATCCGCGCTTCTTCCTCGGCGGTGAGTTTCATCACGGCATCATCATCGCCTGCAGCCCGGCCCCGCCGCCGGTTGTGCCACCATAGCGCAACGCCACCACCGATCAGCACCAGTGGCGTCAGCAGCCACAGCAGCAGCGTGTGCAGGTTGAGCCGCGGCTTCAGCAGCACGAATTCGCCATAGCGCGCCACAAGGAAATCCAGCACCTGCTTGTCGCTTTCGCCAGTAGCGATACGCTCGCGCACCAAGAGGCGCAGGTCGCGCGCCAGCGGTGCATCGGAATCGTCGATGGACTGGTTCTGACAGACCATGCAGCGCAGCTCCTTCGACAGGTTGCGCGCGCGGCCTTCCTGGGCCGGGTCCTTCATGATCTCGTCGGGCTGCACCGCATGCGCGAGCGGCGCAGCGAGCAGGAACATGACGGCGATGAGGCTTGCGACAATGCGTGTCACGCCATCACTCCGCCGGCTGCAGTGCGCGCGATGCCTTGGCCGGCTTCGGCGCGCCGACGCGTAGCCGCCGGTCGGACAGTGACAGCAGCCCGCCAAAAGCCATCAGCACCGGCCCCCACCAGATCATCAGCACCAGCGGCTTGTGATACATCCGCACGGCGACAGCGCCACCCGCGGCTTCCTCCCCGAGCGAGATATAGAGCTGGCTGGCGCCGCGCGACAGCAACGCGGCTTCCGTGGTGGAGGACTGCCGCGCCGCGAAGTTGCGCTTCGATGGCGTCATCTCGCCGATCTCGTCGTCGCCGCGCGTCACCCTGAAGCGTGCGATGCTCTCACGGAAATTCGGCCCCTGCCGCTGCGTCACGTCCTTGAGCGTGAGCTCATAGCCGGCAAGCTTCGCCACATCGTTCGGCTGCATGGTGCCGATATATTCGGTATTCCACGTGCTCTCGCAGACGATACCGATCAGCGCGACGCCGATGCCGGCATGAGCAAAGGCCGTGCCCCAGGCCGCGCGCGGCAATCCGCGCGCACGGCGGAACGCCGTACCGAACGGTAAACGAAACAGCATGGTGCGTTCGGCGATATCGACGATCGATCCGGCGATCACGAACACGCCGAGCCCGATCGCCAGCGGCGCCAGCGCCGGGCCGCCGGTCGTCCATGCCCAGACCAATGCCACCGCCAGCAGCGCGGCAATGCCAGCCGCCATCAGCCGCTGCGTGACGCCTCTGAGATCGCCGCGCTTCCACGCCAGCAGCGGCCCGAACGGCATCGCCAGCAGCAACGGCACGAACAGCGGGCCGAATGTGAGGTTGAAGAACGGCGCGCCGACAGAGATTTTCTCGCCGGTCAGCATTTCCAGCGCCAGCGGATACAGCGTGCCGATGAACACCGTGGCGCAGGCCGTGGTGAGGAACAGGTTGTTCAGCACCAGCGCGCCCTCGCGCGAGATCGGCGCGAACAGTCCGCCCTGCTTCAGCGACGATGCACGCCACATATAGAGCGTCAGGCTGCCGCCGATGAACACGCACAGGATCAGCAGGATGAACACGCCGCGCGTCGGGTCGGTCGCGAAGGCATGAACCGAGGTGAGGACGCCGGAGCGCACCAGGAATGTGCCGAGCAGCGACAGCGAGAACGTCAGGATCGCCAGCAAGATGGTCCAGACCTTCAGCGCGTTGCGTTTCTCCATCACCACCGCGGAGTGCAGCAACGCGGTGCCGGACAGCCATGGCATCAGCGAGGCGTTCTCGACGGGATCCCAGAACCACCAGCCACCCCAGCCGAGTTCGTAATAAGCCCAGTACGAGCCCATCGCGATGCCGAGCGTCAGAAAGATCCACGCCACCAGCGTCCATGGCCGCACCCAGCGCGCCCAGGCGGCATCGATGCGGCCTTCGATCAATGCGGCGACGGCGAAGGAGAATGCGATGGAGAAGCCGACATAGCCGAGATAGAGCATCGGCGGATGCACCGCGAGGCCGATATCCTGCAGCACCGGATTGAGATCGCGCCCCTCGAGCGGCGGCTGCGCCAGACGCAGGAACGGGTTCGAGGTCATCAGGATGAACAGATAGAACGCCGCAGCGATCCAGCCCTGCACCGCCAGCACATGCGCACGCAGCGACAGCGGCAGATTATTGCCGAAGGCGGCGACGAGCCCGCCGAACAGTGCGAGGATCGACACCCACAATAGCATCGAGCCTTCGTGGTTTCCCCACACGCCGGTGATCTTGTAGAGCAGCGGTTTTGCGGAATGCGAATTCTCGAACACGTTGGCGACCGAGAAATCCGACGTGACATAGAGCGTCGTCAGCGCGAGAAACGACAGCCCCGCGAACAGCAGCTGCGCCAGTGCCGTGGAGCGCGCGACATTCATCAGCGCGGGATCGCGCAGCCGCGCACCGATGATCGGCACCGTCGACTGGATCAGCGCCAGCGCGAGCGCCAGCACCAGTGCGTAATGTCCGGCTTCGGCAATCACTGCAAAACACTCTGTTTTGCAGGGGTCACCACGGGCTTGGCGGCGCCCTGCGACATCACCGGCTTGCCGCCCTCGCCTTCCTGCCAGCGCCCCTGTTTCTTGAGCGCGTCAGCGACTTCCTTCGGCATGTAGTTCTCGTCATGCTTCGCCAGGACCGTATCGGCCTTGAACACGCCCGACGCATCCATCGCGCCTTCGGCGACAACGCCCTGCCCCTCGCGGAACAGATCGGGCAGGATGCCCTTGTAGTTCACCGGCAAGGTTGCGCCACCATCGGAGACCTTGAAGCTCACGGCGAGATTGTCGCCACGCACCAGCGAGCCCTGCTCGACCATGCCGCCGAGACGAAAGCGCTTGCCAACGGGGATCTGCTTTTCGGCAACCATCTGCGGCGTCGAGAAGAACACGATGGAGTCGCGCATCGCGTTGAGCACAAGTCCGGCCGCGATGGCGAGCACCACCAGCGCTCCACCTATCATCGTCAATCGTCGCTGCTTGCGCGTCATTGGAAGTCACCCATCCAGCCCGGAGTCCTTCAGGCCATCGTTCAGCTTGCGCAGCCGCTCGGCATCGGTGCCGACCGCCTCCCGTGCATCCGCCAGCGCGCTCTTTGCCTTGTCGCGCTCACCGAGCACCATATAGGCACGCACCAGCCGCAACCATCCCTCGACATCGCTGCCATCCTGCTTCAGCCGCGCGGCAAGCCGGTCGACCATGCCATGGATCATCGCATTGCGGTCGCCTGCATTCATGCCCTGTACCGACGCGATCGTGTCTTCCGACAGTGCCGGCAGGTTCGGGCCTGATTTCGGAGCGCTGCCGCCGACGCGCGCCAGGGCCGCCGTGACCACCGGACGCCACGGCGCATCCGCAGGTCCCTTTGCCAGCATGTCGCGCCAGATCACCGCCGCGTCGCTGCCACGCCCGTCCTGCTCGGCCGCGAGGCCCAGGAAGTAGCGGGCCTTGACCTCACCGGCATCGAGCGCGACAGCGCGTTCGAATTCGGTCTTGGCATCCGCGGTGATCACGCCATTGGCGGCCATCGCCATGGCCTCGCCGAGATCGGCGCGCCGCGCGGCCGTATCGCCGGCATAGGTGATCGCATTGCGGAACGCGCGCACCGCATCGTCGGTGCGGCCGATCTTCGCCAGCACCGGCGCAAGCACGGTCCAGCCACGGCCATCGGTCGGGTTCTTCTCGAGATGCTGCTCGACCTGAGCGACGAGATTGTCCAGCGGCTGGGTGGGACTGGGCGACTGGTTGCGCGCGGCGAGCGGAAAGTCTGGCATAGCAGGCGAGCCGAGCGGCAGATAGAAGCCGATGGCCAGCAGCGGCAGGCCGATCAGCGCCACCAGCGCCACCGCGCGGCGAAAGCCGGGACTGCTGCCCACAGACGCCGCGCCCTCCGCGTCGACCGCTGCCAGCAGACGACGGCTGATCTCGACACGTGCCGCTTCCGCCTCGGTCGGCCCGATCAGGCCGGCGGCGGTATCGCGGGTGATTTCAGCGAGCTGATCCCGATAGACAGTGGCCTCGGTACCCCCGGCATCGGAGCGGGTCCGGCCAAGCGGCCACAACACGGCGAAAGTCGCTGCGGCGGTCATCAAGGCGAACACAAACCATAAGGCCATCAATGGGTTCCGGCGTAGTCTTGAGTCGATCTAAACGACGTCTTTGCCGGGTTACACCATGGCCGCCGACGCCGCGCAATTGACTTTTATGCCATCGCGACGTCCAGCCGCTTGTTCTGGATCAAGGATTGCGGCGGCTGCGAGCCCGCTTTCCGAGTAACGCCCCCTCCGCGACGTGGATGCCCTCCGGGAAGACCCATCGACGCGATTGATGAAACCGCTATCGGGCCTGTCGCGCGCCGACAAAGGCCGCGGTTATTTCATCCGGCGCAATGATGAAGTGCACAGAGCGTGCATTCTCGCGCGCCGGATCATGAACCAACTTGCATTCGCTGAACGGGAATGAACCCGACCACGAATTCAGGATCAAGATCATGAAGCTTTATCATCATCCACTGTCCGGCCACTCTCATCGCGCGCATCTGTTCGCTTCGCTCCTTGGCCTGCCCCACGAACTCATCGAGGTTGACCTGAAGTCGGGCGCACACAAGACGCCGGATTTCCTTGCGCTCAATCCGTTCGGTCAGGTGCCGGTCCTCGATGACAGTGGCACCATTGTCTCCGACTCGAACGCCATACTCGTTTATCTCGCCAAGACATCCGGCCGAGCCGAGTGGCTGCCCGATGACGCGAAGGGAAGCGCGGCCATCCAGCGCTGGCTGTCTGTCGCTGCCGGCCAACTGGCCTATGGTCCTGCCGCTGCACGGCTGATCACCGTTTTCGGCAGGAACTTCAATCCAGAGGAAGTCATCGAGCGCGCGCACGCCTTGTTGGCACTGGTCGAAGCGCATCTCGCCGATCGCGACTGGCTTGTCGGCAATGGTCCGACCATCGCGGATGTGGCGCTCTACAGCTACATCGCAAGCGCGCCGGAAGGAAATGTCGATCTGTCCGGCTATCCCAAGGTGACCGCCTTCTTGCGCCGCATCGAAGCGCTGCCCGGCTTCGTGCCTTTCGCCAAGACCCCCGTCGGCCTCGCCGCTGCGGCTTAACTGCGTGTGTCGGGCGTATCCAGGCATACGCCCGACACCGCCAACGAGAGCGGACCGATGACCGATACTATGTCGCTATCAAAACTGGACATCTGGCACGCCGGCGAGAAGGCGATTCAGGAAAAGGTCGGCGTTTCGACTCACATGGATGAGCTCGGCAGGCGCATCGTGCGCGACTACATGCCGACGCAACACCGGGATTTCTACGCCCAGATCCCCTTCATCGCCCTCGGCAGCGTCGACGGCGCAGGTGACGCATGGGCCACATTTGTCACCGGCAAGCCCGGCTTCATCTCATCGCCAACAGCGCAATCGCTCGATATCGATGTCGTCAGGGAGCCAAGCGATCCCGCCAGCGAAGGGATGCACGAGGGCGATGCAATCGGCCTGCTCGGCATCGAACTTCACACGCGCCGGCGAAATCGGGTCAACGGCATCATTGGACCATCGGACAATAACGCGATCCACTTCGACGTCGATCAAAGCTTCGGCAACTGTCCACGCTATATCCAGCTCCGCGACTATGAATTTGCCCGCGACCCACGCGATCAGTTTACGGGCGACATCGAAGAGAAAGCCGAAATCGACGCAACGGCACGCCGCATGATCGAAGCCGCCGACATGTTCTTTGTCGCGTCCTATGTCGAGCGAGAATCCCGTCGACAGGTCGACGTCTCGAGCCGCGGCGGCAATCCCGGTTTCGTTCGTGTTGCCGACGATGGCACGCTCACAATCCCGGATTTCGCGGGCAATCTGTTCTTCGCCACGCTGGGCAACATCCTCATCAACGGCAAAGCTGGACTCTTGTTTGTCGATTTCGAGACCGGCGACGTGCTGCAAATGACCGGCGACGCCCGGGTCATCCTGGACTCCCCGGAGATCGCCGCTTTTCAGGGCGCCGAGCGCCTCTGGCAATTCAACGCGCGGCGTGTCGTTCTTCGGCGCGGTGCCCTGCCCCTGCGCTGGGCGTTCCGGCCGGACGGATGGGCTCCGAGCACGCTCATGACAGGCAGTTGGGAGCAGGCAGCCGGTCGTCTGCGGGCTGCAGAACTTGCGACCAAATGGCGGCCGTTCAAGGTCATCAACATCGTCGATGAGAGCGCAACGGTCCGGTCGTTCCATCTGGAGCCGACTGACGGCGCCGGCCTCCTCCCTCATCGTGCCGGGCAGTATCTCCCGATCAGACTACCCATTGACGGAGCGGAGAAGACCGCCATCCGAACCTATACGCTGTCGGTCGCGCCTTCGGATCACGTCTATCGCATCAGCGTCAAACGCGACGGACTGGTGTCGCAGCGGCTACACGACGGCATCAATATTGGCGACGTGATCGAAGCAAGGGCGCCCGCCGGTGAATTCACAATCGATGCCGCTGAGGCGCGGCCAGCGGTGCTGCTGGCGGGCGGCATCGGAATCACGCCGATGCTCGCGATGCTGCGGCATGTGATTTACGAGGGGCTGCGGACGCTCAAGATTCGACCCACCGTGCTTTTTCAGGCAGCCCGTTCGAAGAACGAGCGCCCCTTCGGCAACGAATTGGATGAACTTGCGGCCTCCGCTGGAGACGCAGTCCGGGTCATCCGAGTTCTCGGCGACATCACGGATGCCGAAGAAGGTCCCGACTACGACGCTGCGGGGCGTATCGACATGGCCCTGCTGTCACGGTTCATGCCGGTTGGCGACTACGATTACTATCTCTGCGGCCCTTCCGGATTCATGCAGTCGATCTATGACGGTCTTCGTGCACTGAACATCGCTGACAACCGTATCCACGCCGAAGCATTCGGCCCCGCGTCACTGGTGCGAACCGTCGACAGCCCGGCGACAGCGCCGGCGCGCCAGCCACCGTCGTCGGCATCGGTGCATGTCGTGTTCACAGAGTCATTGAAGGAAGCGCGCTGGACGCCTGAATCCGGCACGCTGCTCGACCTCGCCGAATCCCGAGGCCTGAGCCCCGATTTCAGTTGTCGGGAAGGGCATTGCGGCACCTGCCGAACGAAGCTTCTGGCGGGAGCGGTGACCTACGTCAAAGAACCAGCCGCTGCGGTGGCCGACGATGAAGTCCTGATCTGCTGTGCCGTTGCGGCCGCACAGAACGGCAACGAAGCCAATCGCATTCAATTGGCGCTCTGATCTCGGGATGAGGCGATGCGGATGTCACATCGCCGACGAGCCATTTCGCATCGCCTGGCCTAGCCGGCCCGCTTCGGCTTGCGCTCGACCACGACCATGGCCTGTTCGGCGGCGCGGCTCATCAGCGAGGCGTATTCCTGGCCGAACAACACCTGGCAGAAGCGGATCGCGGCCTTGGCCTGCATCTGCCGGTAGCTACGGACGCGGGTATCGCCGGCGCGCAGCGACTGCACCAGCGACTCCGTGGACTTCTCGACATATTGCTGCAGGTCGGAATAGGTCCGCAGCGTCACCTCGTTGATCGCGAGTTCGCTGGCATAGGTCCGGCACACCGCAACGAAATTGATCAGCGCCACGGTCTCCTCGACCTCGGCGAAATCGATCGTCGCCGTTGCGGCAATATCCTTGTCAGGGCGCTGGCGCAGCAGACGCCGCACTCTGCCCGGCACGCTCTCGATCTCCGACTGCAGCGTCGAGGAAATCTCCACCCGGATCGCCGCCATCTGGCGGCCCCAAGTGGAATCGTTACGCATGTCGAGTTCGGTGCGCAGGCCGCGCACGCCGTCATGGGCGACCTTGAGATGTTCGGGGGCGCTGTCGAACTTGCCGCGCCTGATATCGGAGCGCAGTTCGGCCGCGACGCGATTGAGATCGGACAGCGCCATGGTCACGGCGACACCATAGGGCGTGGCGGCCACGCGGATTTCATCGTCCGAGGCCGCGATCTTTACCGCCAGACGAATGATCTGCCATGGCGCCGCCAGCCGCTGCATCACCAGCGACAGTGCGAAAGGCAGCACCTGCGGCGTGGTCAGCGTCGGCACGTTCAGTGCGCTGTTCACCGAGGCGATCTGGCTATCGCCGAAGCTGCGCAGCACGCTCGGCAGCTTGCCCGCAAAGCCGTCGAGTTGCTCGCGCGCCTTCAGCACCGCGCCGATAGATGGCAGGTCCTCGACCGCATGGGTCGGCCCGATGCGGGCCGCGCCGCGATTGCCCGATGTGGCAGCGGTAATGGCGGCTGCTGCCGCCTGCTGGAATTTCTTGATGGCGCGCTCGATGTCCGAAGCGCCCGGCTCGGGCGATACGGTGACGGCCGCCTCGAACTCGCGCACGGCGTCTGCGGCGTCGCGCTCGAGCCACTGCCAGATCGGCAGCAGCGAGGCGCGCCGGATCTGTCCGGGCCGGACATTGCCCACACCTTCGACAAGGAACGGCTCGAGCGATTTGAACACGAGCCGGGTCGGATCCTCGACGCGCGGGCGCACTGCATTCTCGTGGCCACGAACCACGCCGCGCAGCAGGTCGAGCACGAAATTGGCGACCACGACGTCTTCGCCGCGCTCGATCGCGCGCTCATATTCGCGCATCAGCAGCATCTGCGACTGCTCGGGCAGTTGCGCCAAATACTCCCGCAAGCGATCGATCGAGGTTTTGTTCATGCAGCCTAGGAATCCGTGCTTTCCGGTCGATCTACAACCGAAAATCGCCACCGATTTTTGTAGCAGGCGCCCCGTTAAGAAGGCGTTGAGGAACCGGGATCAGGCAGCCGCCCAGGTGCCTTCAGGGCTGCGACAGGCGGTGCCGCGGGCGGTCTTGAGGTCACCATTCACAGTGACCGTGTGGGAAAAGCCTCGGCATTCCCGGCCCTTCTGGTTATAGGCCGGTCCGGCGACAATATTGCCATAGCGTCCCGACGTGGCGTTGCGCCAGGGCACCGGCGCGCCGGGTGCACCGCGGTCGAGGGCGGTGATCTGGGCCTCGTAGGCCAGCCGGCGGTCCTCGTCGTTGAGCTGCGCGCCGAGTTTGGCGCCGATCAGCCCGCCAAAGGCGGCATTGGTCACCGCCGCTGCCGCGTTCTCCTCGGACAGGCCAACGGCCGACTTGGTGCTGCTATAGGCCCGGGCGATCGTATCGGTGCCGAGGCCCAGCCCGCCGTCCGACGTCGTCACGTCGCAACCACCCAGCGCCAGCGCGATGGCGGCAACACAGAAGGCGTTGAACTTGACCATGGACCGCAGACCCCGAACGCAAACCGGAACACAGGAAACGTCAAAGACGTTACGAACGGGATAATTCGGGCGACAACGGGGCGCAAGGCGGGCGGGTTTCGGACCCTGCTCGATCTCTTCAGAAACGGGGTGGGCTTGCATAGGCTGAGGAGGCCTGTCGCAAATCCATCGATAAAACTGGGCTGCCGGCCCACAGAGCCGAAGACCATATACGGCGCTCCAGCGAACGGGCGATTCTCAATAAGCGCATTCAAAGCGACACTCAGCGACGCTTATCCGTAGCGGAATTCCGGCCAATCCGGCTGCTGTCAGCTCCATCCCATGAGCTATCGCGGCCTTTCCTATAGCTCATACGATGGGTCAAAAATGAGTTATAGAAAGCGCGACTCCGCCTCGCCCGGTAAGCAGGACAGAAGCGAAGAAGCGAGCCAGGTTAAGGGACGAACAGACTATCGATGTGTTGTGCGAGCACGAGGCGGGGGCGAAAGCCGCTGATCGCGCGCGCAGGCACGGCGTCTCCAAGGCGACACTGTACAATTGGAAAGGCAAATTCGGCGGAATGGATATCTCGGAGGCCACACGGCTGCTGGAACCACTGCGCTGATCAAACAGGTCCAGTCACATAACAGGGGTAGCTCTTCTGCTTCTCTTTGACGGAAGCGATATCAAGCTCGATTACCGCGAACGGGTTTTCCGGAGACGTCATGTCGATTAGTTCTCCAGTAGGCGCGCACGCGAAACCTTTGCCTCCAAATATCGGCCCACTTGATCCTTGCCCAACGCGGTTCGAGCTTACGACATAACAGCCTGAAACAATCGCGGCCATCGCACCTGCTGTGCGAAAAACATCCACGGTTCTACCCGTGGCTCTCGGTACAACGATCAACTCGGCGCCTTGTTTACGGTAATGGCGAGCATGTTCGTTGAACATCACTTCCGTGCATAGCAGCACTCCTACGCATACACCACAAACTACGACCGGCTCGAACTCGCGCGATTGGGTCGTGTACCAATTCGACTCATACCAGCCCAATTCCGCTGGAAAATATTGCTTTGTGTGGAGATGTCTTACTTCTCCACCTTCAAGACAGAAAGCTTCATTTGCAAGCCGCGCCCCCTCCCAAACAGGTCGAGAAGAAATGACCGCTGGGATATTTAGCCTTTCGAGTGCCGCTACACCTGCCCGATGACACTCAATGCTATATTCGGCCAGTCTCGGATCGAAATCCGGGGTTGACGCAATCCAGGGACCGAAAGGCAACTCATTCGTTACCAATATATCGACTGTCGTCTTGGAAAGATCGTTTGCCAAACTAAGCCATTGCTCGCTATCGGCAATTAAGTTATCTGGCCACTCAACAAATCCTACCCGCATTGCCATCCTCATGACTTCGCCTCGGCGTTATATGAGATGCGTGTCGATAGCGAGAGCAAAAGACGCGGATCTAGCCTATGCGACGCCGTCGAGCCTCTTTGCGTAGGCCGCCAAGCCATCGCGCAGTGCCTCCTGCAATTTCGGCGTGCGCGCGCGGATCGCCTCATTTGCGACCCCGACAGCCTCCGCCTCCATCGCCTTCTCGCGCGACAGGTGATCGTGCTGGAACAGCCATGTCGCCACCGCTGACCAGTCATACAGCGAGGTCTTCGACGTCACGCGTGCAACCGGTGGCGGAAAATTGCCGACACGATTGCCGCTGGCATAGTTGGTGATCGCCGCGCGCGACAGCCCGGTTCGCATGGCAATATCCGAAAGGCTCACCAGCGGGTCTGGCTCGACGCGATCGACCTGCGCGCCCGCCTTCATGACATTCTCGACCGCCGAGCAGATGGCCGCATCTATCGATGTCGCTTCGCGGGCAAAATCAGCAATGATGTGGCCTTTCTGGAACGAAATTGTCGCATCGTCGCAACCCGCGTCGAAAAAGCGATCAGCGAAATCCTCCGCGTCCGGATCGAGACCGGATGCAATGATGCTGAACTCAAATTCTGTCATCACTGTCCTCCTGTTCTCGGTGCGGGCAACGATCGATCTCGCGTCTCAGCTGGCGCGCATGGTTCTGCGGATTTCGGGGTGTCGACCAGACGAATACCGCACACCCTTCGCGATCATGATGCGCGCACAAGAGCTTCGCCCAGGCATGCCCTTTGACCTTTACCCATGACCAGCCATTTTGCTCGGCATAAGCAACCGCAGCTTCGACCTCTTTGTTCGGATGCAAAGGCCGCCTAGCCATCCTCACACCCAATACCTATTCTGCTGTTAACAAATGTCAACACCCTTTGGTTTCTCCCTAAACCCAAGCGGCCTGAGACGGCATCTACCGACAGTAACAGCACAACATTAAACTACAGGTTGCATATGGGGATAGGCATTTCCAGGCGGCGACGGGCAAGCCCTCACACGCCTGGCAACACCAGCTCCGCCCGCAGCCCGCCGATCGGCGCCTTGCCGAGCGTCAGGCTACCGCCATAGAGCGCGGCCAGATCGACCACGATGGACAGACCCAGACCTGACCCCGGCTTGGTCTCGTCGAGCCGCTGGCCGCGGCGCGCGACCTGGGCGCGCTCGGTGTCCGACAGCCCGCGTCCGTCGTCATCGACGATGATCCGCAGCTTCGACGCCGGATCGGCACTGCCGGTGCGCTCGACCTGCACGCCGATGGTGACGTGGGAGTCCGCCCATTTGCAGGCGTTGTCGACGAGATTGCCGACCATCTCCTCGATGTCCTGTTTTTCGCCACGGAATTTCGCGGCGGCATCGGCCTCAAGGTCGATGGTGATGCCGCGATCCCGGTGAATCTTCTGCATTGTCCGGCACAGCGCCTCCAGCGCCGGCGCGACATCGGTGACGGTGCCGACGATGGTGACACGCGCCGCGATCCGCGCACGCTCCAGATGATGCGTCACCTGATCGCGCATCACATCGGCCTGCTCCAGCACCTTGCTCGCAAAGGGGTCGACACCCCGGCTGTTCGCCTCGTTGACGATCACCGACAACGGCGTCTTGATGGCGTGGGCGAGATTGCCGACATGGGTGCGCGCGCGCTCGACGATGGCGCGGTTGGCATCGAGCAGCGCGTTCATCTCGCCCGCCAGAGGTGAGATCTCGACAGGGAATGTGCCCTCCAGCCGCTCGGCACGGCCGGACCGAATATCGGCGATGGCATCCGACATGCGCTTCAGCGGCGCGAGGCCGAAGCGGACCTGGAAGATCGTGGTGAGCACGAGCACGATCGAAAGTGCAGCGAAAGTGCCGCCAAGATAATAGTCGAAGGTGCGGGTTTCCTCGAAAATCTCGGTGGCGTCGCCGGCAACGCTGATGCGGAATTTGCCGTCGGCGCCGAGATCGACGGGACGCTCCACCATGCGCAGGCGCTGGTCTTCCGGCCCGTCCACATAGCCCTGGCGGATCCCCGACGCCGTGAGCTCGACGCCCTGGTCTTCGAGCTTGGGCAGCTTCTTGTCCCACAGCGAGCGCGAGGCCCGCATCTCGGTCTTCGCGCCTTCGGTGGGCGCGATTTCCCAGTACCAGCCCGACAGCGGCAGTTCGAACAGCGGCTCGCCGAGCGATGGCGTGTCGTGATCGGGCGCGTCCGGGGGATTGGCGACTTCGGCCACCAGGGTACGGAGATAGAGATTGAGGCGGCGATCGAAGGCGCGCTCGGTGGCGCTGCGATAGACCGAGGACAGGACGATGCCGGTGATCAGGAGGATCACCACCACCCAGGCCGTCGCCGACAGGAACAGCCGCGTTGCGAGCGAGCTGTTGCGCATCAGCGCATGATCCCGGGGACGATCACGGCTGCGGCGGCGTGAGCAGATAACCGAGGCCGCGCACGGTCTGGATGATATCGACATCGAGCTTCTTGCGGATACGGCCGACGAACACCTCGATGGTGTTGCTGTCACGATCGAAATCCTGATCGTAAAGATGCTCGACCAGTTCGGTGCGCGAGATCACGCGGCCGGTATGGTGCATCAGATAGGACAGCAGCCGGTATTCGTGTGATGTCATCTTGATCGGATTGCCGGAAACGCTGACGCGGCCGGTGCGGGTATCCAGCGACACAGGTCCGCAAGTGAGTTCGGACTGGGCGTGGCCGGTGGAGCGGCGCAATAGCGCGCGGATGCGGGCCAGCACCTCTTCGAGGTGGAACGGTTTGGCGACGTAATCGTCGGCGCCGGCATCGAAGCCCTGGACCTTATCGCTCCAGCGATCGCGCGCCGTCAGGATCAGTACCGGCATGATGCGGTTGTTGCGGCGCCAGGCTTCCAGCACCGAAATGCCGTCCATCTTCGGCAGGCCGATATCGAGCACCACGGCGTCATAGGGCTCGCTGTCGCCGAGGAAGTGCCCCTCCTCGCCATCGAAGGCGCGATCGACGACATAGCCGGCATCGGTCAGCGCCGTGGTGAGCTGACGGTTGAGATCGGGATCATCTTCGACAACAAGCAGGCGCAAGTGACTTCTCCGCGTTCACAATCCGAATTGATGCCCGGACGCGTGAACACTCCATGAATGGCGACGGCCGCCAACCTTACTTTTTCTTCACACCGTCTTTGACCAGAACCGCCTTGACCAGCTTCTCGACCATGCCGGGCGAATCCTGCCCGGTGAGCGCGCTGACCTTTTCGCGGGTGCGGCCGCTGATATAGACGCCTAGCACGCCGAAACGGAACCCCCAATAGGTCACCAGCAGCGCCGTGGCATTGACCAGCGCATTGATGGTCTGGATGTCGCCGGTCCAGAATTCATGCATCAGCACACACCACAGCGCGGCGCATTCTACCGTCAATTCCAGCGCATAGGCCGGCCGCCACCAGCGCTGCAGCGGATCGTCGCTGACGATCTCGGCGCGGATCGTCGCCTGGGTCTCTGATATCGCCGCGCGCTGGGTCTCCGCCTCGGCGCGGATCATGTCAGCCCAATGCGCCTCGGCTTCAGCCAGCCTGGTCGGATCGGCCGCGGGGAGCGCCGCCTGCACCGCCGCCGGTGTCAGCGTCACCGAGCCCACCGCCTTGGCGAGGATTTCGCCGGCCACACCACCGAGCGGGCCGCCCAATGCCGTCCCCAGCATCGGCGCCCCCAGCGCAATCACCTGTTTGGCAAGGTCACCCCAGTCCATGGTCATGTCCTCCGGAAGGCCGCGATAAGCGCGGCAATGAAAGCGGAAAGATTGGTCGGTTTGGCTGTCGGCAGTTCCGGCGCCAGTGGTGGCGATGCGATCACGGGCGGTAGCCCCACGGACGGCGCTGGCGCCAGCGACACATCGCGCAGCGCAGCCTTCCATTTCGCCAGCCACGCCTTGCGCTCGGCGAGACCCACGGTGCCGCCATTCAGCCGCCGTGTGACCCCGACGATGTCATCGGCTTTCGCGAACGGCAGGCAGCCGCAATTGATGAAATCCGACACGGCGCAAGTGAGGAAGTAACGCGGATCGATCAGGTATTCGGGATGGCTGACCACATCGATGCCCGTGGCCTTCCTGACCCGCTCATAGCCTTCGCGGCCCGTGGTCTGCGACCCGCCCCGGCCGCGGAAATTCCAGCCGTCGTCGGAGCCAACGGCATTGCCCATGCGGCCGTTATAGACCTTGTTGGCGAGCGCCCGCGGATTGCCGGCATAAGGTGCGGCACTCGCCATGGTCGGAAAGCGCGACGGCCAGACCTGCATCATCCGCCCGGCGCTGTAGTTCAGATTTTCGACGACATCGCGCCCTGCTCCGCATTCGTGTGATATCTGCGCCATCACATGCGCGGCGAGCAAAGGCGTGGTGATGCCATAGCGCGCAAACACGGCCTCGGACGATTGCACCATACCCGACAGCAATCCGGGCACGCGGCTGTCGCCCAGCGGCCAGAGACGCCGCAAAGTTGTTTCATCGAGCTTCATGATGATGATCCTGTGGGAGAGAGAGATCGTCGCCGTCGCGCAACTAGGCGATGCGGTGGCCGTAGAAGCCGTTCTGCGCGGCGGCGATATAGCCGTCACTGGTCTCCATCGCGGCCCAGACCGAAATGGCGTCGCCCGCCGCCAGCTTGAGCAACGCATTGCAGCTCAGCATCGTCTTGTTGCTGATGAGCGCCGACGACGTCTGCTCGCGCGTATCGTCGAGCAGCTCGACGCCGTTCTTGTACATGGCCGCCGTCAGCATGGTCGGCACCGCCGCATTGGCCTTGAACATCACGCGGAATCCGAGCGCATAGATGCCGGCGACCGGCGCGACGAACTGATTGTTCGCGGCATCGAAAACGCTCTGGTCGTTATGCCGGCTATTGTTGAACTGCACCTTGGTGAAGGTGTTCGCCGCGCAGTATTTGTCGAAGTTCAGATAGGCGAGAAACTTCGGGGACTGCTCGAAACTGACCTGCCCGCTGGTCTTGTCGACTGCCAGCGCGGTCCGATAGGTCACGCCATCGGCGGAGACCTTGATCGAGAGATCGTCGCTACCGAGCAAGCCGATCAACGCGCGCGGCGAATAGTTCGACTGCAATGTGAAGCCGACATCCTTTGTCGCATTCAGCTTGTTGAACGTCACCCGCAGGTCACCGCTGCCGGGCGTTACGTCGTCATGCGACAACAAAACGGCATCCGACTTGACGCTGAAGCGGTTCGTGCTGTCAGCCGACGTGTTGACGCCGAGGTGATCGGTATTGTCGAGCGCAAGATTGCGCAGGTCGCGCCACAGCGCGCCGTCGAACACCATCATCACGTCATCGGCGATCGACCAGACGCACCAACCGGCTTTCGGCACAAGGAAAGCCCAGGTACCGTCCTGCCACGTGGCGATGGCCAGCGTATGGCCGCTCCAGGCCCCTGACGCCCCGGCCGCCACGATATGCCGTGCGCCCTCGGCCGGCGATGCCGGCGGAACGGTCCGCGTCACATCGAGTGCCGAGATCTGGATCGCCGCATCGAGAATGCGCAGCGCCTCATTATGGGTGACGTGCTTCTGCGCCTGCCCGCCATCGATGAAGGGCAGCTTGAGATTCGGCGTGTCGGTCATGTCTACGGTCTCGCGCTCTCAGCCGTCATTGCGAGCGCAGCGAAGCAATCCAGAAAACCAAGAGCTGGATTGCTTCGTCGCTATGCTCCTCGCAATGACGATCACAATGAAATTATACCCTCGGTCGCATGCCCGGCGCCGACGGTGCCGGAGAGCTGCGCGACGCGCAGATGCAGGCTCGGCTGCGGCGCGCCGAAATCGGCAACCTCGTCGGCCACTGCATAGAGCGCCTGCGATGTGGTGCAGGCGATACTGCGGACGACAGTGCTACCTGAGAGAATCTCGAGCCGGTACGCCTCGTCGTCTTCGCCAAGGGGCACTTCGGCATTCCAGCCATCGCCATCGAGACGCGTGCGCCTGATCCATGAGATCTGGATGCCATCGGGCTTGCGCACGGCTTTTACATGCACGGGCGCGAGCGCCAGCAGCGCGCTGCGATCGGGCGTCAGCGTCAGCGCGACGGCCGAGGCATCGTCATGGCTGCGACCATTGCCGACGACGCGCAGCGACAATGGTCGTTCGAGTGCGTCGATTCCTCGTGCGATCGGTACCAGGCTTCTGTCGAGCACCACGAACGGCGCACCAACCGGCAATAGCGCTGCCATCGCGGATTCCGACCCCGCCTGCCCGCGCAGCAGCCGCGACAGCTTGTAGGTGTTGGCCTCGACCAGTTCGGCATTGGCGAACTGGATGATCTCCCAATCGCCATCCGGATTCCGCACGGCTGCGGAATTGCTGCCGCCGAGCACCCGCGCGTCAGACAATGACGCCAGCGCGCCGCCATGGAGCTTCACGCGGCATGTGCTGGCATTGTCCCAGCGTGCTGTCGGCCCCGCCGGCAGCGCATCCAGCGTCTCGCCAATGACCGCAGGTGTTGCCGCCACCGCGGCCACCTGGAAACTCGCACCGTCCCTGGATTGCCAGATCACCACCGAGCCCGGCCACGGATTGGCGAAGACAGCGAGCCGCGTCAGCACGTCGGGGTTGGCGCTGTCGATGACCGGCAGGTTCAGCGCGAGCACCTGCACCGGCCCGAGCGCGGGCGGCACGGGCGGCAGCTTGATCTCGGGCGCCAGCAGCGGCACGGCAAACACGTCGGGATCGATACTGCGCGCCGTCACCTGCCGCGCCTGCGTATCGACGAGCCCGCCGATCTCGAACAGCCGACGTCGCCCGTTCAGCGTCAGCGCAATCACGTCGCCCGGCGCCAGTGCGAGCGCAGTCATGCCGACGGCGAACTCCGCGCGCTCGCGCCCCGCCCACAGATCCTGCAACCAGACCTCGGCGCGCTGCGTCGCTGCCGTATCGCTGGTGATGACGGCAAGATCCGCATGCAGCATCCGGCTGGCGCCGCCGGTGAGTTTGCGCGATGTGACTGCCGAGCGCCGATAATCCGTCAGCGCATCGCTGAAGCCGATGCTGACCTGACGGGGCAATTCGGTCTCCTGTGCGCGGACCAGCCGCGCCAGCGCGCCGTCATCCGGCGCCACCAGATCGTCTTCGGTGAATTCCGCCACCGGCAGCCCGCCGCGCGGGATGAAGCGCAACGTGCCATCCCCCGCCGTCGCATCGAAGGCATAGGCCACCGACAGCGGCTCGATCATCGCCCGCGGCGCCATCGGCCGGTCCACGACATAGCCGTCGCAGCCGCCGGCCAGCGCCGAAGCATCGATCCCCGTCACACCGGCATCCGTTGCCAGCCTGTCGACCAGCGCATCCAGCGGCGCGCCGCCGAGCCGGCCGTTCAGCCAATGGCCGGTATGCCAGTTGGCACCGTCGCCCCAGATGTCCTCGGCGGCCGGAAAGATCGGATAAGGCCGCGAATCCCAGGTCCAGACATGAATGGCCGATACATCGATCATCCGCCCGCCATAAACCGGCGACGCCGGATTGTCGGCATCGCTGGCGCCGAAGGCGGGATCGAAGGCGGAGATGAGCGCTTCCAGATGGCGCCGCTGCATCAGGTCATCGCGGGCGCCGCTGGAGAAATACGGCGCAAAGTTCTCCGACGATTTCGGATCGGGAAACACGCTGGGCTGATTGGCGCCCTTGTCGACGGCGGGACAACCGACTTCCGTCAGCCAGATCGGCTTGCTGCGCGGGACCCATGCCGTCGGACTGCCCAATTCCGCATGACCGACGCGCTCATGATGCGCATTGCCCCACCAGTTCCAGAGATCCTTGACGCGATGGATCCACGGCTTGTCAAGACCATCGGTGATCGCGACGCGCGCCTGCGCATCGCGCCCGTTATCATTCGGATAGTACCAGTCATAGGCCTCGCCGCCCGCCACATTGGCGCGCAGATAGCCGCGATCATAGATCGTGGTGGCGAGATCACGATCGAGATGATCGGCCTCATCGCGCCAGTCGGATAGTGGCGCATAGTAATCGATGCCGACCGCGTCGATCGCAGCCGAGGCCCAGAGCGGATCGAGCGGAAACCTGATCTCAGACGCATCCGCGCCAACAACATGCGCGCCGTATTCGGTCCAGTCCGCGCCATAGGTCACCACCGTACCGCCCCCGACGATCGTCTTCACGTCGGTTGCGAGCGCGATCAGTTGAGCGACAGCGGGATAGTTGCCCGACGCCGAGCGCACGCGCGTCAGCCCGGGCAATTCCGAGCCGATCAGGAAGCCATCGACGCCGCCGGCAAGCGATACGAGCTGCGCATAATGCAGCACCATCCGGCGATAGTTCCAGACACCTCCGGCAAAGAAGTTGTCGACCTGCGCGCCGGCCGTTGCGGTGCCATCGGGTGAGCCCGGTCGTCCTGGCGCGGGATCGCAGGTGATGCGGCCGCGCCAGGGATAGGCCGGTTGCGCGCCCGCCCCGCTCCACGGATCGGGCAAGCCATTGCCATCAGGCACGTCCATCATCACGAACGGATAGAATGTGATCTTCAGCCCGCGCGCTCTCAGCTCGCCGATCAGATGCACGACGCTGTCATCCGACGGCGTCCCGCCGAATGCCGCACGTCCGTCGATTTGCGACACCACATAGGCGGAGGGGCGCGTGACGCCAGCCACCGACCACGACAGCGGGCTGGTCGTCTTGGCGGGATTGTCGATGCCCGGCCGTACCACGCAATATTCGGCGCGCAGATCCGAACCAAACCACGCCACAACAATGGCGACACGCTGGAGGTTCGGGCACAGGCCCTGCAGATCGTCCAGCGCCGCCACCACATCGGACCGCGCCGAGCCGTGATGGCGGTTCTCCGGTGCGGATTGTCCGGGACCGAGCAGTTGCACCACCGTGGACGGTTCATAGCCGAATTCGGTGGTGCCGGGGATCAGCGTCACCGCGCGCACCATCGCTTCGAGCAGGCCGATCGGCCGGATGATCTCGAAGGACAGTTGCGGAATCCGGTTGCCGAAATTCGCCAGCGGCAGCCGCTCGAACACGACATAAGCCAGCCCGCGATAGGCCGGCGCGTTACCCGCGCCTTCCTTCGCGACGATCAACCCGTCCGGCATCTGATCTTCGGTGCCGCGATAGACGCGAAAATTGATGCCCTCGAGATCGAGCGGCTTGCCGTCGGCCCAGATCCGCCCGACGCGGCCGATCACGCCGTCGCACAGACCCACCGCGAAATTCGCGAAGTAACTATAGGTCGTCGTCGTCATGGTCGGCCCGCCGCCGAGGCCCTTGCCGCCATCGGTCGGCACCGTATCCGATGTTGCGACTTCCTCCAGTGGCGTCGCCCAGATCACCTGGCCGCTCAGCCGCGCACGGCCATAGACGCGCGGGATCGGCGCGCCCTCGGTGGACGCCATCACATCGAGATCGGCCAGTTGCGGCCCGCTTGTGGCCTGATCGTTTGAGCCAAATAGCGCGCTATCGATCGCACCGCCGAGCGCCGCGCCGGCGAGCTGGCCCGCGATTGCACCGATGGGTCCGAACATCCCGCCGATGGCGCCGCCGGCCGTGGAGAGGACGAGTTGCGACATCAGCTCACTCCGGGAAAGCGAAACGCATAGGCCAGACGACGATGCCACCAGGGTGTCAGGGCGACCTCGCAGACGGCCGCGCCGTCATGGGCGTGGATCATCGTGCCCTCGCCGCTCGCGATCGCCGTATGTTTGGCGACGAAGCCGTCGCGCCAGCGAAACAGCAACACGTCGCCGGCGCCGATCTCATCCACCGCGATAGGCACAAGATGGCGTAGCGCCGCCTGTGCCAGTGCCTCCTCACCGCGCGCCTCGGCCCAGTCCGGCGCATAAGGCGGCGGTGTTTCCGGCTCATCGCCAATGCAATGACGCCAGACGCCGCGCACGAGGCCGAGGCAGTCGCATCCGACGCCCTTGAGCGACGCCTGATGCACATAGCGCGTACCAATCCAGTCGCGCGCCTCGCTGACAATGGCGGCGCGCGTGAGCGTTTCGATCATATTGTCTGTCCCGTAATCCATGACTGCACTGCGCGCCACGTCACTGTCTGTCCGCATTTTGCGACGACACATCTTGTGATCGGCTCTCATTCGATCGAATGACGCTTCGCCTCGCGCGCCGCTGCTAGCAGCATGCCCGGCGCGCCCGCTTCGCCGCGGGACACAATGCACGAGCAAGAGGAAACGAGATCGATGACACATGTTGGGAAGTGCTTCTGCGGCGCAGTCGAACTGGAAGTGGATGGTGCCCCGGAAGCGATGGGCTATTGCCACTGCAGTTCATGCCGTTCGTGGTCCGGAGGTCCGGTCAATGCCTTCAGCCTGTGGAAGCCGAGTGCCGTGCGGATCACCGCGGGCGCCAAGCATATTGCAAGCTTCCAGAAGACGCCGCTCAGCCAGCGCCAGTATTGCAGCAAATGTGGTGGACACCTGCTGACCAATCATCCGACGCTCGGCCTGGTCGATGTCTTTGCGGCGACCATCCCGACACTCCGTTTCGAACCCGGTGTCCACGTCAATTATGCCGAGACCGTGCTGCCGATGAAGGACGGCCTGCCGAAGTTGAAGGACTTTCCGGCGGAGCTCGGCGGCTCCGGCGAGGCCGTCGCTGAATAGACATCACGCGCGAGGTCCCATGAACGATCACATGAATTGCAAAGTGAAGTGCAGACTGTTCGGGGCGGCGCTCATCGCCGCCCTCGCCGCGCTGACGCATGCGGTCGCGGCTCAGGTGCCGTCCGAGATTGCCGAGCCGGATGCCACGATCGTCGCGATCTATCACGCAGAGGGAGCGCAGGTGTATGAGTGCATGGCGGCCTCCGACGGCAAGCTCTCCTGGAGCTTCCGCGAGCCGATCGCCACGCTGCTGTCCAATGGACTGACCGTCGGCCGCCACTACGCGGGCCCGCATTGGGAACTCACCGATGGTAGCACGCTGCGCGGCAAAGCGGTTGGCCGCGCACCAGGTAAAACCACAAGCGATATCCCGTGGCTCAAATTGACGGTGACTGACCGGCATGGCGACGGCAAGCTCGCAATGGTCGACGTGATCCAGCGCATCAACACCAAAGGCGGCGTTGCCGCCAGTTCTTGCGATGATGCCGGCCAGTTTCTCAGCGTGCCCTATTCGGCAGACTACGCGTTCCTGCACAAGGATTGAGTGTTCCGCATCAGTTGAATTTGGTTCAAATGACGGCGCCGCAAGCGCCGTCATTTTGCTATCAAAAACCGATCGGCGCACGTCCGCGATTTTCGATTTATTCCGCGTATCATCCGGAAAATATTTCGCGCGCTGAAACACAACTCCTGCGCGTTCGGCAACGACATCGCCGCCGGAACCACATAGCTTTCCAATCACGCATCGCCGGCGTGCCGGCATAGGCACGCATGCAAAGGTGCATGCTCACCTTCCCGAGAGATAGTTGCAAATGACGTCAGTGACTCCGCTCTGGCCGATGGCCGCCCGGCTCGCATCGCCTGATCTCGCAGAAGGCGCAGAACAGCTCAGCGACCTGATCGGCTGCATCTACGACACCGTCCTCGACTCGTCGTCCTGGACGAATGCGATCGAGCGCGCGATGCAATTCGTCGGCGGCGTCGGCGCCAGCCTCTATACCAAGAATGCAGCCATGCCGTCGGGGCATATTCTCCACGTGGTCGGCATTTCCGCGGACTATCAAAACTCCTATTTCGACAAATATGTTGCGCTCGATCCCACCACGACCGTGCAGTTCTTCGCAGAGCTCGATGAACCGATTGGGATCGAGGACATCCTGCCTTACGCGGAGTTCAGAGAAACCCGCTTCTACAAGGAATGGGTGCAGCCGCAGGGACTGGCGGACTGCATCAATTCGGTGCTCGACAAGTCCATCACCAATGTCGCCATGTTCGGCGTGTTCCGGCATGAACGTGACGGCGTCGCGGATGAGCGCGCACGTCACCGGATGCGACTGATCGCGCCGCATATCCGCCGCGCCGTGATGATCGGACGCATGTTCGATCTGAAAGCCGCCGAGGCCGCGACGCTGGCGGATACGCTGGACGGGCTGAGCGTCGGCCTGTTCCTCGTCGATTCGGCTGCGCGCATCGTTCATGCCAACTTTGCCGGCCATGCCATGCTCGATACAGCGGACGTCCTGCGCGCTTCCTCCGGCCGCCTCAGTGCTCGCGACGGCCAGGCCGATCGCGCCTTGCGGGAGGCCCTCGCCGTCGCCGGTGAAGGCGACAGCGCGCTCGGCACCCGCGGAATCGCCATGCCGCTCGTCGGCAGCACTGGCGAACGATACGTCGCGCATCTCCTGCCGCTGACATCGGGAGCACGGCGACAGGCCGGACTGGTCTATTCGGCCACGGCGGCTTTGTTCGTGCGCAAGGCGGATATCGACGCCACCTCGCCGCCCGAACTCATCGGCAAGACATTCCAGCTCACACCGTCAGAGCTTCGCGTGCTGCTGGCGATCGTCCAGGTCGGCGGCGTGCCGGAGGTCGCTGCAGCGCTCGGCGTCGCCGAAACGACGATCAAGACGCATCTTAGCCGCCTGTTCTACAAAACCGGCACCCGGCGGCAGGCGGATCTGGTCAAGCTGTTCGCCGGCTATGCGACGCGCATGATCGGATGAGCGCCAGATAGTTTGCCGCGAGTATGTCGTATCGGGTCGCTCACCAGACGATGCGGAAGCCGCCAGTGCCCTTGTAGCTGCGGTTCGCCGCCGCGTCTTCAAGGCTCGCGCTATAGGAGACCTCGCCGAACACAGCGTAGCGGCCGTTGGCCCAGCTATAGGTGCCGCCGCCGCCGATGCTGCCCCACAGCCGGTCTTGCGCGCTGGCGAAGCCGGTGCCGGCGACATCGACACGGGTGCCATCGAGGAACTCGTAGCGCAGGTTGCCGATGCCATAGATATCCGAGCGCACGATGCCTGCGCCGTCGTTCCAGGTCTTCTGGTGGTTGAGCGCAAGGCCGGCGCGGCCGAGCAGGCTGTCGCCGTCGCGCAGCGACACCGGGGCGCCGAACCGATCGGTGAAGCGATCGAACTCGGCCTTCGAATAGGACAGCTGCGCCTGCGGCGTCAGCGACCAGCCGTTGCCGACAGCGAACCGCTTGCCGGTTTCAGCGCTGAAAGCATAGCCCACCCCTTCGTTGCCGTGGGTCATGCTGCCGGCCAGCACCGAGGAGAGATCGCTGCGGTAGAACATCGATTGCGCCTGGCCGTCGACATAGAAGCCGTTGTCGCCGAACCATGTCAGCGTGCCGCCGACACCCGAACCTTCGACGCGGATCCGGCCATTGCCGAAGGCCGATGCGATATTGGCGGTTGTCAGGCCATATTGCCCGGTGAGACCGACGATCAGCCTTCCGCGCTCGTTCTCCATCAGGAGACCGTCGAGGCCCGCCTGCACTTTCAACTGGTCGGTCTTATAGGTCGAGCCTGTGGTGGTGGTGGGCTGCAAATCGGATTGGCCGCTTTCGATGCGGCCCCAGAACGCCGTGGGCGTCGGCGACGCCTCGCCTGGCGCCAGTGCGACACCGGCGCGCGCCATGGCATCGCTGCCGCCCCAATAGCGATTGCCGACGCGCTGCTGCATGGTCGGCAGCTCGTTCATGCCGAGCAGCACCTGCGCATAGTTTTCGTACAGCGGAACGCCCGGCTGATAGAGCGGACCGGGAGGCGCCGAGACCGGCGGATTGATCAGGCTCGAACGCAGATACCAGTCGCCATCGGTCGGCGTGCTGACGCCGTTCTTCTGCAGCGTATAGGCATAGGCGCCGCCGACCACCGCCTGCTGGCCCTGGATCACATAATCGCCGAGCAGCGAGAACGCGCCGTTCGATGCGCCGCCGACATCGATGATCTTGATGCCTTCGACGGTCTGCGCGCCGCCGCCGCCGAGATTGATCACCCGCACATTGGTGCTGCCCGCGGTGTTGCCGGTGACGACAAGCCGATCGGTCGGCGAGGCATCGCCACCGAGCACGGATTCGATCTGCAGCGTTCCGCCATTGCCGGTGTAGTTGCCCGCGACGGTGAGCGTTCCGATGGAATTGCCGGGCGCCACGATACCCGCGTTCGACGTGTCGCAGACCGTGCCGGTGCCTTGCAGCGTGCCGCCGGCCAACACAGTCATGGCGCCGCACACGCTGCCGTTGACGCTGAGCGTGCCGCCGCTCACCGTGGTGCCACCGGTATAGGTGTTGACGCCGGAAAGGGTCTGCATGCCGCCGCTGACCGTCAGCCCACCGGTGCCGGAGATGATACCGGAGAACAGGTCGTTGGCATTGGTGATGGTCAGGTTCTTGGCGCCGAGCGCGACGGCCCCGCTTCCTGCCAGGCTCTGGATATTTGTGCTAGCCGCAGTGATACCCGTGACATCGAACGTCCCGTTCGCGACGACACGACTCGAATTGCTGATGTCACCCGCGCCGGTCAACGCAAGGGTGCCTGCCTGGATCACGGTCTGGCCGGCATAAGTGTTGCTGGCAGCCAGGTTCAGAGTGCCGATGCCGATCTTGGTCAATCCACCGACACCTGTGAGGGCGGATGCCGCATCTGTGCCGACCGTGAACGCGCCTGTGTCGATCGTCAGCCCGCCCGCGAGGATGCTAAGCTCTGTGCCCGAAAATCCGGTGATGAAGGTCGCTTGATTGGCTCGTGCCTGGAGAATGCCGTTGTCGAAATTGACCTGCGAGGCGCCAACGCCGCTGCCGGTCAGGACGTTGGTCTCCAGCGTGGAGCCGCCATTGATGTTGAGCATGCCGGAAGACCCGGTACCGCCGCCTACCCTCGTGTTGAAGGCTGCTGATACGGATACTTTCGCCCCATTTTCAATGTTGAGCGTGCCACTTCCCAAAAAGCCAAGAACAAGTTGTCCGTTGGTAACCAGCCATTGCGATCCAGGCCCGGTGACAGTCACTATGCCGTTGCTTCCGCCCCCTTGTCCGAGCCGCACGTTGGCGCCGGTGCTGGTCAGCGTGCTGCCGTTCTGAATGGTCAGATTGCCCGTCCCGCCGATCACACCGACGGAGATGTTGCCGGTCGTTCCGGCCGCCGCGCCGCCGACACCGAGCACCGTCGGGTTTGGCGACGTCGCGCCGATGTTGACGGCAACGCCGACGGGGACCGCGCCGCCCTGCCAGTTGCTCCCGACCATCCAGTCGTTGTTTGTGCTTCCGGTCCAGTTGACTTGAGCCGCGGCCGATCCGGCAGAGAGAACCGTGAGCGCCATTGCCGAGGCGCTCGCCAAAAGCAAGCGAAGCAATCGCGTTCCGTGACTATCGAGCGCGGATCGCCGGGTGCGATCTGGACTCTCGTGGCGCATGTCATCCGACTGTCGTCTAATCGTCGCAAGTCCGATGCATTCGCGCATGCGTTATTCCACTTCGATCGAATCCACACCGTTCGAGGATGCGGATGTTTGTTGTCGTGCCGTCCGCGAAGGACACTTGCGAAGCTAGATGAGCCGCAACAATCGGACAATAATCGAACCGTGTTCATCCCACACAAACACGCGGCCTGTGCCGTTTGCGCAACGAAAGACGCTTAACAAAGTCTTTCGAGATCGGATGCGGTTGGCACATCGCAAGCTCGATCTATCAGTGCGTGCGCTGGTTCAATGTCTCTCGCGTCGGAACGTGGCAATGCACGCAACAGACGAATGTGAACGCGTATCGGTCGTTCGTAGGACGCTTGATATCACTGCTCCATCGATGATGAGCCACGACAAGCGCGTCTCTCATTCGGATGGACCATCGATGGCATTACTCGAACGTCTGCTCTACGCCGCCGCAATCGCGTGCTTCGTGATCGTTCACTACGTCGCCCTGCAACGAATCGATGCCGTCGCATCACACGCGACCCACACGCCATCCGTCACCCTGCAGGGCACGGATTGATCGCGCTCATCCGCCGGATCCTGGCGTCGGATGACTCATGACGAAATCGTTGCCGGGAATATCGGGGAAGCCGCGGACATTATCGACATTGCCGATACACCAGGAATCTGTTCGGGGCCGGAGAGCGACCGACGAGGCCCTGATCGGCGTCGCCGCTCGCGCCTTGCCCCAGCGGTTCATGAAAGCGACGGTGTTATCGACGCTAGCTCCGGACGAGATCGCGGCCTTGTTGCTCGAGCCAGTCGCAGAACACGGCGATATGTGGATCGGTCCGTCGCGCTTCCGGCAGATAAGCGAAGTAGCTTCGCGCCGAAAGACTGATGTCCGGAAACGGCGTCATCAATCGCCCGGCCGCGAGATCATCGGCGACCAGTGCGGTCGGCCCCATCGCCACGCCGAGTCCGTCGATCGCTGCCTGTATGGTCAGATAGAAATGATCGAAGGTCAGGGATGCCTCTGGGCGAAGGGCGGGCTCTCCGGCCTCAGCCAGCCAGTCGCGCCATAGCCGCGCCATCGAGGAGACGTGAAGCAGCGTATGGTGCGACAGATCGCGGATATCGGTCAGCGGCGCCCGATCCAGGATGGTCGGACTACACACCGGCAGCCGCCGCTCCCCGAACAGGAAACGCGAGGTGTAACCGGGAAAAGCGTCCGGGCCACCTCTGATCACGACATCGAACGGCTCTGCCAGAGCGTCGATCGTCTCATTCGACGTGCTCAAGCGTACCTCGATGTCGGGATGCTCCGCACGAAAAGCGCCCATGCGTCGCAACAGCCATCGCAGACTGAAAGTTGCGAGAGCGTTCACATGAAGCACGATGGATGGCGCGTCATGCCGTCTGGTTCGATGCTGCTGCACGGCGGCCGAAATACGATCGAGTGCCGGTCCGAATTCGGTGAGCAGCGCCGCGCCGGCAGGCGTCAGCACGACCCGTCGAACCGAACGCCGAAACAGCGCCGGAGCACCCAGCCAGTCTTCCAATAGCCGGATCTGCTGACTGACGGCGCCGTGGGTCACGCTGAGCTCAACGGCCGCCTCCTTCAGACTGCCGAGGCGGGCGGCGGCTTCGAAGGCGCGGACCGCATTCAGCGGCGGCAGACTACGGCGCGGGACAAAGGTGGACATACTTGAGAATTTCTAACCCATGACCTGAGTATTACTGATTTGTGACAGCCTGAAGTCTAGTTCAGAGTGACTTTAGCAGCGCTTTGCACGCCAGACACCAGCTCTAGCGCACCAACCTTCAGATTTTCTGCGATTGCAGCGCCTGCGCCGGAAGACCCAAGAAACAGCACATGACCCGCCACGAGACCACGACCACTATGGCTCCTGCGAACCGGACACGCGCCGCCCGAACGCTTGCGCTGACCGGGCTCAACCACGCTTTGCACGACGGCTTCACGGACGCGATCTATGTATTGCTGCCGATCTGGCAGACCGAATTTGCGCTGAGCTATAGCGTCCTTGCGATCTTTCGCGGTCTTTATTCCGGCACCATGGCATGTCTGCAGATTCCGGCAGGGCATCTGGCGGAGCGGATCGATGCCAAACTCATTCTCTGCTGCGGCACTGCGCTATCGGCGTTGGGCTACGCTCTCGCGGGCATCTCCGGTGGCATCGTCGGACTGAGCTTTGCGCTCGCATTGGCAGGCGCAGGTTCGAGCACCCAACACCCTTTGGCGTCCGCCGCCGTTTCACGGGCTTATGGGCGTGCTGCGCGCAGGCCGCTCGGCATCTACAATTTCACAGGCGATCTCGGAAAGGCGGCCATCCCGGCGCTGATGTCTCTGCTGCTTGTCACCATCGCCTGGCGCCATGCCGTATTTGCGCTCGCTATCGCCGGCATCGCCGTGTCTGTCGCCATGGCGGTGTGGATGCCGGCCGTGGGCATGGGGCATGCAGCAGATGCGAAGGAACGATCCAGCAAGACCGGTCGAAGTCGGGGCGGATTTTATTGGCTCCTGGCGATCGGAATGCTCGATAGCGCCGTCAGAATGGGTTTTCTCACCTTTCTGCCATTTCTCCTGATTGAAAAAGGAGCCTCGCTTCCCACCAGCGGTTTCGCTCTGGCACTTCTCTTCATCGGCGGAGCCGCCGGCAAGTTCGCTTGCGGCTGGCTTGGCGACAGGATCGGCACCCGGCGCACCGTTCTCTTCACCGAAGCTGCCACTGCGCTTCTGATTCTCGGCGTTCTGGTCCTGCCGCTCATCCCGGTTATTGTCGTTCTGCCGGCGCTGGGGGTGATGCTCAACGGCACGTCATCGGTGCTGTATGGAACGGTCCCCGAACTGACCCCGCCCCATCGCACTGCGCGTGCCTTCGCCCTGTTTTATACCGGCACCATCGGCGCGGGCGCCGGTGCCCCGGTTCTCTATGGTTTTCTGGGCGACGCGTTCGGACCTGCAATGGCAACGGCCGCGACCGCAATGACGGCGCTGGCGATCTGCCCGTTCATGATCGCACTCTCAAGGCATCTGAGCGATGACGTCGCAATCGGTCTGGCATCGCACTCATCCGGACAGCCCTAGATTATTATTTCACCATCACATGAAGGTTCGTTAGATGGATACAGTCTCGCAGACGCCGCTCATTCTGATAACGGGTGGAAGTCGCGGCGTAGGCGCCGCGACGGCGCGGCTTGCTGCCACGCAAGGTTACGATGTGGCGATCAGCTTCGTCTCCAACGAGTCTGCCGCCCTTGCGGTGGCGGCTGATGTCGAAGCTGCGGGGCGCCGGGCTTTGCCGGTCCGCGCAGATAGTGCAGATCCAGAGCAGGTCGCTCAATTATTCGCTGCAATCGACCGAAAGTTCGGCCGGATCGATGTGCTGGTGAACAACGCCGCGATGCTCGCGCGGCAGTCCCGGCTGGAGGATCTCGGATTCCAGCGGATGCAGCGCATCTTCGCGGTTAACGCGATCGGCCCGATCCTCTGTGCCCAGCAGGCAGTGAAGCGGATGTCGTATC
Source organism: Tardiphaga sp. 37S4 (assembly GCF_021044645.1). Taxonomy (NCBI): domain Bacteria; kingdom Pseudomonadati; phylum Pseudomonadota; class Alphaproteobacteria; order Hyphomicrobiales; family Nitrobacteraceae; genus Tardiphaga; species Tardiphaga sp. 37S4. The sequence continues at coordinate 3,041,719 of NZ_CP088008.1, forward strand.
GCCACAACGGGCGGGGCGGTTCCGTGATCAACATCTCGTCGGCTTCGGCCCGGCTCGGCAGCCCCGGCGAATATGTCGACTATGCTGCATCGAAGGGCGCCGTCGAGACATTCACGACCGGCTTCGCCAAGGAAGTCGCGCGGGATGGGATACGCGTCAACTGCATTCGCCCGGGGCACATCTACACTGACATGCATGCCAGCGGCGGAGAGCCGGGACGAGTGGACCGCGTCAAGGACTCGATCCCGATGGGTAGAGGCGGTCAGCCTGAAGAGGTTGCGCGAGCGATCCTGTGGCTGGCGGGCGCCGAGGCTTCGTTCGTCACCGGCACGTTCCTCGATGTCACTGGCGGCAAGTGAGCAACAGGTTGTGGCGCCGCGCCTTCCAGCAGCGCCTTCCTGATCGAAACCTAAGCTTCCTCCGCGATGACTGCAGGCGACATGTGCGGTGAGCTCCCGCATATCGGCCACTCGCTCACCCGCTCATCCACCCCTACCCGGCGTTGGACAAACGGATCGCCGCCATAGCCTCCGACGCAATTATGAAACAACCGGAGCCCTGCTGTACGCCGACTGAGGCCCATCGGGTCGGGTTGCAATCGTCCGCCCATTATCAGGAACTATGTCGCGAACTCAATTCAGGGTAGTCGGTGGACGTCCGCTTTGGTGCGCATTCCGGAATCAAGTCGGACATTACGGCACTTCCGAAAAGTGCCAAGACCGGAAGTCGTCACCTCACCACGCATACCGCACCACGCCCTTGCCGGCGTAGCTCTTGGTGAGCTGAGAGAACTCGCCTTCGAAGGTGCTGGCGACGGACCAGCCGTTCAGCCATTTCTTTTCGACGGAGGCGGTGACGAGCGCAGAGTCGCTGGCCTGCGCGGCGCCGCCAACGACAAAGGATGCACCCGGCAATGTCTGGAACGTCGCACCGATATTGCGGCCGGGATTGAAACCATGCGCCCATGCCAGGCGCCCCCGCAGCGTGACGATTCCGTCCGGCATCGCATATGATTTGTCGCTGCGCAGGCCGAGTTCGCTGCGCGTATCGGTGACGCTCTTTGATGCGTAGGCCAGCGCAAAGGTGTTGACGCCGGTGACCGCCTGCTCGGCATAGGCCGGCAGGTCGAAGGTGGTGAACTGTCCTGCTGCGTAGGGCGTGATGCCGATGCCGCCCATCCACGGGCTGACAAAGCGATAGCCGCCTTCGACGCGACCCGAGAAAGCATTGGCGTTGAACTGCGCGCGCAACTGATCGATGCCGGCCACCGTCACGGTGCGATTGATAGTGATGTCCTGCCAGCCATAGGCCAGCGCGCCGGAGAGATACGCCGCACCCGCATTGTGCCGGATGAAGGCGCCGGCCTGGAACATATCGGATCGGCCAGAGCCGCCATTGACGGTGCTGAAGGTCGTACCACCGCCCGCCAGCGCAAAGCCTGCCAGCGTATTCGGCGAGATACGGTAGTCGGCGCCGACCGCGATGCCTGCGATGCGGCTGGTCGTGTTGTTGGAGCCGAGTGTCACGTTGCCGTTCGTGGTCTGCGAGCCGCCATAGCCTGCCGCCCACACGCTCCAGCGCTGCGCGAACGGATCGGCGATGACGGGCGCCTTGGTGAACATCGCATAGGCGTCGCGCGCTGTGGCGGAGCGTGGCATGTCCGGTGAGGCGTAGGCCGATGCGCCCGATGATCCCGCTGAAACCGGATCGCCGCGACCGTCGATGAAGGGATCGGTCATCACGCCCATGAACTGGTTCATCGCACTGAAGGTCGTCTGCTGCGAGCCGGTGGCGGTCTCGCCCGATACCTGCGACAGCGCGGATGAGAGATTGCCGCCGGTGAGACCAAACAGCGCGACAAAGGCTGGTGGCAGCGCGCCGCCAGTGTTGAAGAAATTGTTGAGCGTGGATGCGACATTCTGCTGAGTGCCGCCCAATGCTCCGCCGAGGCCGAGCGCCGCCGTGAGATTCAACAGCACGTCGGTCGGCGTGTAGCTCAGGCCGACATTAAAATTCGGCAGCCCGCTCACGCCACCGAAACTGGTGCCGCCGAGGCCGCCGGCCGCCGACAGGATGGTGTAGTTCTTGCTGACATAGCTGCCCGGCAGGAAGACCGTCTGCACGGTGGCGCCAGTGAGCGTCGCGGCGCCTGTGACATTGGTGCGGTCGGCCGATGCCGAGACCTCGACGCGGTAGAGGCTGCCGGCGCCGAACGCCAGATTGCCGCCGACCGTCAGCGTGCCGATCGAATTGCCGGGCGCGAGCACGCCGCCGGAGTTGACGGTGGTATTGCCGACGGTGCCGGTGCCGCCGAGCATGCCGCCATTGTTCACCGTCACCGCCGAACTGGCGATGGAGCCATTGACCGCCAGCGTGCCGCCATTGACCGTGGTCGCCCCGCTATAGGTGTTGGTCGCGGTCAGGATCGTGGTGCCGTTCTCCACCGTCACCGCCCCCGCGCCGGAAATGACCGGGGCGAAGTTGTAGTTCGAGGCGGTGTGGTTGAAGACGATGTGGCCGGTGCCTCCTCCGAACGCGACCGAGGGTGTGGTCAGCGTGCCGGGCGCGGCTGCGGCCAGACCGGAGGCGGCGCCGATATTGAGCGTGCCGGTCGAGCCGGCAAAATTGGCGATGGTCATGCCCGCAGCCGCCGAGACCGTGCCGCCATTGGCGATCGTCAGGGTGCCGGTGCCGTTAATGCCGATATTGAGGGTGCTGGAACTGGTCCAGGACGAGCCGGCGCCATCGACCGTCGCGGTGCCGGTCGAGCCGGCATTGAAGCCGAGATAGCCGGCGGAGCTGCTCACCGCGCCGCCGTTCTGGATCGTCAGCGTGCCGGTGCCGGAATTGCCGACAGCGAGCACGCTGGAATTGGTCCAGGCCGAGCCGGTGCCGTCCACCGTCGCGGTGCCGGTCGAGCCGGCAGTGAAGCCGAGAACGCCATTGAAGTTGCTCACCGCGCCGCCGTTCTGGATCGTCAGCGTGCCGGTGCCGGAATTGCCGACATTGAGGTCGCTGGAATTGGTCCAGGACGACCCGGCGCCATCAACCGTCACGGTGCCGGTCGAACCGGCAAGGGAGCCGAGATAGCCGGCGACGTTGCTCACCGTGCCGCCGTTCCGGATCGTCAGCGTGCCGGTGCCGGAATCGCCGAGAATGAGGACGCTGGAGCTGGTCCAGGACGAGCCGGCACCATCAACCGTCGCGGTGCCGGTCGAGCCGGCAGTGAAGCCGAGATAGCCGAAGCCGGCGTTGCTCACCGCGCCGCCGTTCTGGATCGTCAGCGTGCCGGTGCCTCTAAAGCCGAGATAGAGGTCGCTGGAATTGGTCCAGGCCGAGCCGGTGCCGTCCACCGTCGCGGTGCCGGTCGAGCCGGCATTGAAGCCGAGGACGCCGATGCCTGCGTTGCTCACCTTGCCGCCGTTCTTGATCGTCAGCGTGCCGGTGCCGGAAACGCCGGCAATGAGAGTGCTCGAATTGGTCCAGGTCGAGCCGGCGCCGTCAACCGTCGCGCTGCCGGTCGTGCCGGCAGTGAAGCCGAGATAGCCGAAGCCGGCGTTGCTCACATTGCCGCCGTTCCGGATCGTCAGCGTGCCGGTGCCGGAACGGCCGACAAAGAGCGTGCTGGAACTGGTCCAGGACGAGCCGGCGCCATCAACCGTCACGGTGCCGGTCGAGCCGGCAAGGGAGCCGAGATAGCCGGCGACGTTGCTCACCGTGCCGCCGTTCCGGATCGTCAGCGTGCCGGTGCCGGAATCGCCGACAATGAGGTCGCCGGAATTAGTCCAGGCCGAGCCGGCGCCGTCCACCGTCGCGGTGCCGGTCGTGCCGGCATTGACGCCAAGATCGCCGGTGACGTTGCTCACCTTGCCGCCGTTCCGGATCGTCAGCGTGCCGGTGCCGTCTTGGCCGACAAAGAGGTCGCCGGAATTGGTCCAGGCCGAGCCGGCGCCATCCACCGTCGCGGTGCCGGTCGAGCCGGCATTGACGCCGAGCATGCCGAAGCCGGCGTTGCTCACATTGCCGCCGTTCTGGATCGTCAGCGTGCCGGTGCCGGAATAGCCGACAAAGAGGTCGCTGGAACTGGTCCAGGCCGAGCCGACGCCCTCAACCGTCGCAGTGCCGGTCGCAAAGAGCCCGAGATAGCCGGTGGCGCTGCTCACCGCGCCGCCGTTCTGGATCGTCAGCGTGCCGGTGCCGGATTGGCCGACAATGAACACGGCGGAATTGGTCCAGGTCGAGCCGACGCCATCAACCGTCGCGGTGCCGATCGAGCCGCCATTGTAGCCGAGAACGCCGAGACCGCTGCTCACCGCGCCGCCGTTCTGGATCGTCAGCGTGCCGATGCCGGACTTGCCGACATTGACAGCGTTCGCTTGCGCGCCGGGCGCTCCGACCACCGTGGTATTGAGCGCGACGGTGCCGATATCCGCGTTGCTCCCTGCGGTTGGAACGCCGCCCGACCAGTTGGTGCCGATGAACCAGTCGGTTGAGGTGCCGCCGGTCCAGTCGGAGGCGCGCGATGGCGTCGATGTTGCCAGGACCAGTCCGAGCGCCACCATGGAGCTGGTGCCCAGCAGGCGGTTGGACAACACGGCCAAGGTCAGCGCCGCAAAGCGGCTATTCGATCGCTTGCGCGCAACAACGGCCGCACCGGTTTCCAGCGCGCCTTCAGACGCTACAAAATAAGACAAAAAAATCTCCCCGCAGCCCAAATAGCGACGTCTGAAATTCCGTTGCGCCTTTGCGGCGCCCGTCGTGCTTGGACCCGTTAAGCGGGGTTCTGTGCAAACAGGTTAGTGGGGGGAAACATCGCGGAGTCCAACCAATATCGGTCATCCGACAAGGCTCGCCGCCATATTCGGCCGACTGCGTCATTAATATCACAGGAGGAACACGCACTGGATATGGACGTCCAATGAGTCCACGCCCTGGTTCAAATGACGGCGCCGCAAGCGCCGTTATTTTGCTGTCAGGGATGGATTAATGCGCGTCCGTAGTTTGCGATTTATTCCGCGCATCATCCGGAAAATATTTCGCATGCTGAAACACAGCTTCTGCGCGTTCGGCAACGACATCGCCGCCGGAGCCACATAGCTTTCCAATCACGCATCGTCGATGTGCCGGCATAGGCACGCCTGCAAAGGTGCATGCTCACCTTCCCAAGAGATAGCTGCAAATGATGTCAGTGACTCCGTTCTGGCCGATGGCCGCCCGGCTCGCTTCGACAAGCGTGTCTCTCATCCGGATGGACCACCGATGGCATTACTCGAACGTCTGCTCTACGCCGCCGCAATCGCCTGTTTCGTGATCGTCTACTCCATCGCCCTGCAACGAATCGATCCCACCGCATCACATGGGATCCACACGCCATCCCTCACCTTGCAGGGGACGGATTGATCGCACTTATCCCCCACCCATCCCGGGCGTCGGATAGCTCATGACGAAGTCGTTGCCGGGAATGTCGGGGAAGCCGCGAAAATTATCGACATTGCCGAAGCGATCGCGGCAGGTCGCCAGCGTCTTGTCGCAGCCGGCGGTGACGGTGAATGCATCACCGGCTGCAACCGGCTCCGCCATGGCCTGCCACAGCGACAGCCGCACATGGCCCGGCGTGACGCGATGCTGCTTCACTTCCATGGCGAGCCCGGCATTGCCGCCGCTCGTCCATGTCAGACGCCCCGCGGTGAACAGATCATCTGCGAAGGCACCGAGACCACTCGCCGAGAACATCGATGTCCCCTCGAGCCCCTCGACCGCGCCAGCGCCTTGCCAGCCCGCGAGATTGATGCGGCATTTGCCATCGCCGAGATCCGCCCCGCATCGCGCCGTATAAAGCCGCCCGCTCTCCTGCGACAGCAGCGCCGCAAGCCCGCGCAATTCGGCGATGAATGCGTTGCCTTCACGCTTCACCTCCCCCAGCGTACCGCGTGCCGTCAACACGCGCAGCGAGGTCTCGCTCCAGTCCACCAGCCAGGTCTCCACCTGCGCGGCATCGTAGCGCCCCGCCGCAAGATCGGCGTCGGTGAGGATGTCGTCGTCCAGCGCACCGGCGATATCGCCGCCGTCCACCGACAGGTCAAAACGGCTCGTGGCTTCCGACGCGGCGAGCCCGGTGCCGGCGCGATAAGTGACGCCATCAATGACGAGATCGCAGTCATGATCGGTGAAGCCCGCGACGACGCCATCGCGCCGCGTCAGCTTCCAGACCTGCGCCAGCGTGGTGACGCCGGAATCGAGTTTGGTCTGCAGGGCTGCGGGGATGCTGCGCATGGTTGAATCCTGAAACGTCGTCGTTGCGCGCGACCATCCTTCGCGCTCTAATTGTTCTCACAGTACCGGCATGCAACAAGCCGGGCACAGGGAGCGGACGGATGCTGCGACAACGCCTTGCCGGGATCGCGGTGCTCGCGGCAATCGTCACACTGATCGTTACTCCCGCGACCGTCATTCGCGCAGCAGGTGCGCCGGACGAAACGCCGGCGACGACGCCGCCATGGCCAACCAAGGGCTGGCAGGTCGCAACACCGGAATCGCAAGGGATGGATTCCGGCAGGCTCGCCCAATTGATCGATACCGTCGGCGTACGCCAGCAGGACAGCCTGTTGATCGTGCGCCATGGCAAGCTGGTCGCCGATGCCTATTACGCGCCTTATGTCGCCGGCCTGCGTCACGATCTGCGCTCGGTGACCAAGAGCGTCACCGGGACGCTGATCGCCATCGCATTGAAAAACGGGATACTCGACAGTGTCGATCACCCGGTCGTCGATCTGTTCACCGACAACCAGATCGACAAACTGGATTATCGCAAGAAGGCCATTACGATCCAGCATCTACTCGACATGACTTCCGGCATCGCCTGGAAGGAGGAAGCCTACACATCCGACGAAACGCTTGACCGGATGTATCGCAGCAAAAATCCGACCGAATTCGTGCTCGGCCAGGAGATGAGCCGGGCGCCGGGCGAGCGGTTCTATTACAACAGCGGCAATCCCTATCTGCTCTCCGCGCTGATCAACAAGAAGACGGGACAGAACGCACTCGAATTCGCCAAGCGCGAATTGTTCGGACCGCTGGGCATTACCGACATCGACTGGGGCCGCCCCGACGCACAGGGCGTGACCGATGGCGAAGCCGGACTCTATATCCCGCCGCATGACATGGCAAAGATCGGCTATCTCTATCTGCAAAACGGTGTGTGGGAAGGCCGCGAGATCATTCCGCCGTCATGGGTCGATCGCGCGGCCGAGGGCAAGATCGTCGCAACTGCCGACAATCATTACGCCAATCTGTGGTGGTCGATCCCTGAGAAAGGCGCCTATATGGCGCGTGGTCTGCACTCGCAGCTGATCATGGTTTTGCCGAAACTCGATATTGTCGCCGTGTTGACCGGCAGCATGCGCAAGGATGAATTCTATCCGACCCGCCGTCTGATCGACGACATCGCCGGTGCAGTGAAATCCGAGAGCGCCTTGCCCGACGATCCCGTTGCGCAGGCCCTGCTGGCCGCATCGATCCGCAACGCGGCAATGCCGCGGCCGTCACCGCTCGGCCTGACGCCGGATCTGGCCAAAGACGTCTCCGGCAAGACCTACCGCTTCACCCAAAATGCAATCCGGGTCGGGACGTTCAGCCTGACCCTGGTCGGCGATAGCCCGTCATGGGAGATCACCACCGTCACCGGCAAGCCCGAGCAGACCCGCCGCTTCACCGGTCCACTTGGACTTGACGGCAACTTCCGGACCGGTTCTCCCGTCAGCTACGGTGTCGATGCGGTCCGCGGACGATGGACGAACGCCAATACTTTTGTCGTCGAGCGCCGTATTCTCGGCCACAGCGAAATGCAGTCCTGGACGCTGGCTTTCGAGGGCAAGAAGGTCACGGTCAATTTCGAGAACACCGACAGCTACAAGCTCGAACTGCACGGCGAGACTACCGACTGATAGTCTGCCCCCCTCACGACCGATGCGCCTCCTAAATCCTGATCTCCACTAGCGGAATTTTCGGGATTGCGCCGGCGGCGAAGGCCGACAGATCGACTTCGAGATAGTCGGTATCGAAACGCACCGGCACATCGAACTGGAAGCCGGCGGTGATCGCGGCCCCCGCCGCGGGAATGTGTCCGCTGGCGAATGTCACGAGGCCCGTCGTCACATCGCAGCTGAAGGCACTGCTCGCGATCTCGTCGCCGGCAACGGCAATCCGCACGCTGCCATCGACGGGCTTGGTGATCGGCCGCTGATATGGCGCAAAGGCGCTGCCATAGGTCTTCATCAATCGAAACGACGCGGTCGCGCCGTCGCCGATGCCGATGCCTTGATCCAACGGCGAGATCGCTCCGCCTGATATGTTCGATGTCTGATCGAGCCGGTCGCGCCAGCGAAAGCCATGCAGTCGTCCCCGCCGCTCCTCGAAGAACGCCACAACGCTCTGCAGTGCCGCCAGCGTCCTGATGCCGTAGCCTGCATCGTAGCGGCGGCGCGAATGTGCCCAGCGTGCATTGCGTTCCTCGCGTCCGGAGCCGAACGACACGATCTCCGTGCGCCGTTCCGGCCCGCCTGCGCTCTTCAGCGCGATATCGAGCGGAAACAGGATGTCGTGAAAGACTGTCATGAGACTCTTCCTTCACCCTCCCCTGGAGGGGGAGGGTCGACGATCGGCGCGCGAAGCGCGATGAGAGACGGGGTGGGGTAAAGCCACAAGTACCGTCGATGAACAGTCACCCCACCCCGTCACGCGCTGCGCACGTGACGACCCTCCCCCTGCAGGGGAGGGTAAGCAGATCGCACGCTATCCATCACAGACTGCGCTGCCCGCGCGCGACCGCACGGGCGATCTGGCCGGTGACGTAGCTCTCCGAACGACGGAAGCCGTCGAGATCCGGCGTCGCGATCTGCACATGGATGGTGTTGCCACCGCCCTGCGCGGCGACACCGAGGCTGCCATCCGCGGCACGTTGCAGCGGCATGATCGCTTCCGGCCCGGACTCGCCGGCCAGACCCGTGCCGCCGCCGGGCATCGGAAAATAGCTGGGCGTGCCGATCACGCCGCCCGACGCGAACGCCTTCACCGGACTGCTGACACCAGCCTTGCCCGCGCCGCCGAACAGGCTCGAGACCAGCGAGGAAATGCTCAATGACATCGCGCCCGCGCCGGCCTGCAGCGCCGATTTCGTCGCCAGGTCCGACATTTTCAGCGCCAGCGATTTCAGCACGTCGTCGAACTTCTGGCCCGATGCGACCGAACTCGAAAAGGCCTGGGTCATCACTTTCGAGAACGTCGTCGCGGCGGATGTCAGACCGGCGGTCTTCGTGGTCATGCTGTCGAGCGTGCCGGACGCCGCGGAGAGGTCACTGGTGTCACTCATGCAAAGGCTCCCCGGAATCCGGAAACTGTTTCATCAATGCGTCGAGCGCGCCACGGTCCATCGGCATCGACACGGGTCCGCGCACCGCCGCGATGGCATGCGCCAGTTCACGCGGCGTCATCCGCCAGAACGCACCGGGCGACAGCCGCAGCACGCCGAAACCGAATTGCATCGCCTCGGCCCATGGAAATGGCGCGGGCTGTGTCATCGCGCGACCTGCGGCGTGTCGGTGAAGGTCGCTGATATCAGTTCGGCGGCGATGCCGACAAAGCCTGCCGCGCCGCCCGGCACGGTCATGGCCGCAACCTCGTCGTCGCTGATGGCTTCCCCCGCCCCGCGTAATCCGGCGCCGATGATGCGGATGAGATCGCGCGCCGACATCCGCCCGGAGCCGAAACGTTCGGCGAGTGCTGCGAGATCGTCGGCGCCGAACGCGCTTTCGAGCTCCGCCAGCGCGCCGAGCGTCAGCACCAGCGTATGGCTGCGTCCGCCGAGTTCGGCGGCGATCTCGCCGCGCAGTCTGTTGGGCATGGTGATCTCCGTTCTTACCCTCCCCTGAAGGGGGAGGGTCGGTGAGCAGCGCGCGAAGCGCAATGCGAGACGGGGTGGGGTGAAGCCACAAGCACCGTCGATGAACATTCACCCCACCCCACGCGTGCTACGCACGTGACGACCCTCCCCCTCCAGGGGAGGGTAAGGGTCACACCGCCGCAAAGGTCAGCGCGCCCGCAGACTCGAGCGCGAGATCGAAACTCACTTCGCCATTGTGTTCGCCGGCGAATTCGAGACTGGCGATCTGGAACAGCCCGGTGATGGTGCCGAAATCCGGCACCAGGACCTGACAGTTATTGATCACCCCGTCGAAGAACGCCTGCCGCACCAAGGCGTCGGAGGCGCCGTCCTTGAACAATCCGCGGCCGGAAATCGACGCGCGCCGCACGCCGGCGCCGGCCAGCAGCTCGCGCCAGCGATCAACGGATTCCGCATGGGTGATGTCGACGATCTCCGCATTGAAGGCGATGCGCCGGCTGCGCAGCCCCGCCACCGTGACGAAGGTCGTGCCGTTATGAAGCTTGATCAGCAGATCCTTGCCCTTCTGTGCGCCCATCGCGTGTTCCCTTTATACAATAGCGTTTTCAAGCGAAGTGGATGCCGGTTCGCGTCAAGAAAACGCGTCAAGCAAAGATCACTGCGGTTCGGTGACGGCGCGAAACCGCACCACGGCGTGATAGGTCCGGCCGTCGGCCTCGCGCCGGATATCGGCGATGGCAAAGCGCAGATTGACCAGCCGATGGCCATCCGGCGTCAGCGGCGCGTCGTCCAGCGCCTGCAGCAGCGCGCCGGTGATGACATGCGCCTCCTTGTGGCCGCCCTGCCGCGACCAGGCATGCAGCGTGAGCTGATGCTCCTGCACCTGGCCGTCATCGGCGGAGACATCGACGATGCGCGCATCGCCGAGTGTGACATAGGGAAACGCGACATTGGCCGGCGGCTCGTCATAAACGCGGTGACCACCGAGCGCGAAACCCAGCGCCGTGTCGGCCTTGAGCGCATCAAAGATCGCCGCGCGCAAGGCGACACTGGCACCAGCTTGGGCTGCGGGCATGGGATGATCCCTCTTTCTGACCCTCCCCTGGAGGGGGAGGGTCGGCGAACATCACGCGAAGCGTGATGCGAGACGGGGTGGGGTGAAGCCACAAGCATCGTCGATGAACATTCACCCCACCCCGCCACGTGCTACGCACGTGACGACCCTCCCCCTCCAGGGAAGGGTAAGATTCAGTTCAATCGATGCGCCATTCGGCGTCGATCTCGACGAACCGGCGCTCATCGATCTCGCGCAGCGCAGTGATGCGATAGATTTTCGCGGCGTCGATGAAGCGATGCCGCAGGGTCAGCGCGAAGCCGCCGCGCAGGATGATGCGCAGATGCACCAGCGCGCCGTCGGCATCGGCCTCGACCGCGTGCGTCATGCGCGCCGGCAACACGGCGGCCCAGACGGTCGCGACGGCGCTGTAGCTGCGCGCAACGCCGCCCTGCCCGTCATCGGCCTCATCGGGCGCCTCGATTACGAGGCGTGTCTTCAACCGTCCGGGATCGATCATAGCGACAGCCCCCGATACGGCGCGATCAGCGCGTGCAGACCTGCAGGCTGCATCACCGCGCCGGTGCCGACCGCCGCGAGACCGCGATTGTCATACCAATGCGCCAGCAGCATCTTCAGCGCATGAAGGAGATCCGCCGGCACGTCGCTCGCAAGCGCGCCGAAGCCGCAGATCACATCGAGCTCGATGCCGGCGACAGCGCGCCCCGGTGCGGGCAATGCCCAGCACGGCGCCGCGATGACATTGGCAGCGCTATCGACGACGAAACTCTCGACATCCAGCGCCTGCGCGACGTCACTCGCATCGAACACCCGCGCGGCGAGCAGGCTCTGCAGCGGGCCGATACGCGGCGCGATGCGTCCATTCGCGGGCCACGCGTCCAGCACGAACCGCCAGGTCTGTGTCAGCAGCGCGCGGCGTGTGAGCGCTTCCACATGCGCGCGGGCGGCGGCGATCAGCGCGGTGATAACAGTGTCATCGTCGGCGTGCTCGACACGCAGAAATTGTCTGGCCTCGGCAAGCGACAGCGGTTCGCTTGCCGGCGGCACCAGCAGAATGGCGGACATGGGAATCTCCGGGAGGCTCGTGTGACCAATCAGGGAATTGACATCGCGGGTCCGCGGGGCTGACATCCCCGCCATGATTCAGACAGGTTCCCGCATGCCGCCGCGCACACGCGTGACGCGGCGCTCTCTCGCCATTGCCAGCATTGCGCTTGCATCGTTCATCTCAATTCCCGCTTCCGCGCTCGTCGGCGGCGCCAGCGTGCGCAATGACGAGATCGGCCGCGCGGTGATCACCATTGTCGGCTCGCGCGGCAATTTCTGTTCGGGCGCGCTGATCGCGCCGACTTTGGTGCTGTCGGCGGCGCATTGCGTGACGCCCGGCGCCAGTTACAAGATCGTGCTCTATGACGCCCAGCGGCAGCCGCAATTGCTGGCGGTGAAGCGCGTCGCCGATCACCCGCAGTTCAATGCGGAAGGCATCAAGGCGCATCGCGCCAGCGCCGATGTGGCGCTGCTGCAGCTCGCAGATCCGCTGCCCGGCAAGACGGCGCTGCCGCTCGGCGTGCCCACCGAGCCCTTCGCCGCCGGACAGAATTATCTCGTGGCCGGCATCGGCGTCGCCGCGCGCGGCGATGGCAAGAGCGGTGGCACCGTGCGCGCGGCGCAGCTCACCTCCACCAGCCATCCCGGCAAATTGCAGATAAGACTGGTCGATCCCGCGACCGACAATATCAGAGACGGCCTCGGCGCCTGCACCGGCGATTCAGGCGGGCCCGTGCTGCAACAGCAAAATGGCCGCAACATCGTGATCGGCGTGGTGTCGTGGTCCACCGGCGCGAAGAGCAGTGCCGGCTGCGGCGGCCTCACCGGCGTGACGCCGCTGACGCTGTATCGCGACTGGATTTTGCAGACGGCGCGCGCCTGGGGCACGCCGCTCTGATCGCAGGCGCGCTCAAGGCAAGACTGTGCAAGCAAGCGCCGCGCAAGGCAGGTGTCGTTAAGATCCGTGAAAGGTTCTCCGCTATGATCCGCGAATCATGGAGACATCCCGCATGCTGCGCCTGCTCATCCCCGCCGTTTCCATGGCCATTTCAGCCGCTGCCCTGATCGCGGGCGCGCAGGCCGCTGACATGGCCGGCCAGGGCCGCATCGGCCGCCTGTTCGACGAGCCGGTGGTGAAGAGCCGCCGCGTGGTGGTGGTCAAGGACGAAAAGCCGATGGAAGAGCCGATCGTGCAATATGCGCCGGAGGTGGATATCTCCTCCATCGTGCACGGCTATTACGGCAAGCCGAATTCCTATTATTACCGCAACTATTACGGCACCCCGTCCGAAACGATCTTCAGCCGCGCGCCCTATGGCTGCGGCTATTACGGCTATTGCTGAGCGCCGCGCGGAACAGGCGCGCCGACTGCGGAGGCTTCAGACTGCGACAGCATTTTCATGCGACAGCATTTCCTGCGACAACATTGCCTGCGACATTGTGATAGTGGCGTCTCTCATTCTTGTGAACTGCATTTCCGAAACGCCTCCCTAGCTAGAGGGGTGCTTCAGAGCATCACGGGAAGCCGGTTATGGGAAAAGAAGAAAAGACCGAAGCCGAACTTGAGGAAATGATCGCCCAGCGCATCGTTGTCGGCGGCGTCTATGTGTCGGTACGCAGGGATGCCCTGCTCGGTTGGCGGCCGATGGTGATCACCGCGCCGAAACACGCCACCTATGCGCAGCAGCTCGCCGACGAAGTGGCCGTGGAACTGCGCAAGAAGTTCGTGCTGAAGGATTGAACCTGTCCGCACCAGGAATTCCGGGCGCATGGTCCCATGCAGCAGTATCGCCTGCGACAGCAGCCCACGCGCCCGTATCGGCTAGTCCTTCTTCTCGGTCACATTGCTGATCGTCTTGACGCCATTGCTCTCGGTATAGGTCACCGTGACGCGCTCGCCGGCATGCAGCGACTCCGGAACCGTGCGCAGCCTGAATTTCTCCACCGCGCCCGGCGTATTGGCGCCGACGGTCTCGCCAGCCGGCGCCTGCTTGATCACCACTTCGCTGGTGGTGCGATCGAGGATGGTGACGACCCCCGTGAAGGTCTGGTCAGCAGCTTGAGCTGCAGATCCCGCAAAGGCCCCCATCACGGCGATTACCGCCGCACACGCGACGCGTTCGGTCAGTCTCATTGTCGTTCTCCCAAAGCTTGCGTGAATGGAGGTAACGACGGCAGCGGGAGAATGGTTCCACGACTTCGCCCGATTGTCACAACAGCCGTATGCGCGGCCCACCACTGGTGAAACTGCTCATCAGCGAGGTGATCCCCCAAACCATGGCGTCGAGTCTGTCAGGCGAACGCCCGCTCGACAGTCCCTCCACTCCGAAGTCGCACATCTCGTCTTCCAGATCGGGGAAGCAACCGACATGCTTCACCTTGCCTTGCTCATAGAGCGCCGCCACCGGCTCGGCGCGCAGATATTTGCCGCGCGTCGCATGCACTTCCTTCAGCGGCACCGTGTGATCCACCTCGCGCAGCACCGCACGCACCATCTCGCCGCCCATATTCACTTCGGCGACGATGTTGTTGGCATTGAGCCGGCGATACAGCGCCACCGCCTTGCTGGCCCAGGCTGATGGCGAAAGCCCCGCTGCCGAGGCATCTTCCAGCACATAGAACCAGCCGCTCTCGGCACGCCCCACTGCGACGATGCCACATGCATCTGCGCCTTTGCGTGAGGTGCCCGGCGGATCGATGGCCACCACGATGCGCTGCAGCGGCGGCGGCTCGACCACCCGACATGCCTCGATCAGCGCGCGCGACCACAATGCATCCGGCCGGTCCTCGATCAGCTCGCCATCCAGTTCCTGCCGCCCCATCCGCGTGCCGGCGTAGCGGCCGACCACGGCATCGAGAAAGGCCGGCGACAGGTAATCCTTGTTGGCCACCGTCGGCGCCCGCGTCACCCGCGTACGTGGATCGACCAGCAGCCGCTTGATCAGTGGCAGCGGGCGCGGCGTCGTGGTGATCAACTGCCGCGGTCTCGCGCCAAGCCGCAGCCCAAACTGAAGCGTATCAAACGCCGCTTCGGCATAGCGCCACTTCGCCAGCTCGTCGCACCATGCAGCCTCGAATTGCGGGCCGCGCAGGCTCTCCGGTTCATCGGCCGAGAACACCTGCGCGACGGCGCCATTCGGCCATTCCAGCCGCCGACGGGAGGCTGTCCAGAGCGGGCGCTCGGCCTGTGGCGATGTGTTCAGGATACCGGACTCGCCCTCCACCATCACCTCGCGGGCGTCCTGCCAGGACTCCCCGACCAGCGCGATACGACGATGCGCGTGGTCGGCATACGGAGAGATCCCCAGAGCCATGGCCCGCACCCATTCCGCGCCGCAACGCGTCTTGCCTGCGCCGCGCCCACCCAGATTTAGCCATGTCGTCCACGGCCCGCCATTATTGCCCCTGTCCGCATGCTCCTGATGGCGATGAGCCAGCACCGCAAAATCGTGATGGAGGCGAAGCTGCGCCGGAAGATTCATCTGGTCGAGCCACGCCTGCGTCAGACCGGCTGCGGACAAACGCGTCAATGCGGCGCGCAAGCTCATGACGGAATTCATCGGCATCGCTTGGCAATTGGTCATGGTCATCGGCGATCGAGCTCCCGGTCTCACGCAGGCGGCGCACCTTGAACAGCGTTTGCGTCAGCGCCGACAGCGTGCGGGCGATCCGCTCGGCTTCAATGGTGCGACGGGCGGCGCTGCCAGTTTCCGAACGCAGCCGTTCGACCTTTTCCAATTCCTTCGCAACCGCCAGCTCAAGGCGCAGCGCCAGTGACGGCTCGACGAGCGGCGCCCCCGCATCGGCAGCGGAATTCTCCGACACCGGCCGCTCCGTGGAATCATCGCCATTCGTTGAAGCATCCAGAACTTGCGCGACCGCCAGATCAAGCTGCAACGCCGCCGGAAGATCCCGCGCCACCCGCTCCTTGCGGAGCATCCAGCCGTGAACGCGTGCTAGCCGCTCCACGGTACTCCGATGACAATTGAAATCTGCGGCGATGGCCTCCAGAGACTCATTGGTCTCCTCGTAGCGCTGCCGCACGTTTTCGATAGCTGCGGGCGTGAAGCCGCGCGCACGCTGGATGGGCGGTTTGTTGACCATCTGCAAGACCTGAGTAAGGGGCCAAATTCATTGACGGTTGCGGCTCGAGTGCAAACTCGTTGCGCAGCGCTTCAACCTTGCGCTATTCCTTCTCGACCGCCTGCTCCAGCGGCGCAATATTTGGAAGGGAATCTGGCACATTGGCAGCATCGCCGATTGCTCCGACAGCCGTGTGTTTCAGGCGCAAAAGCTCTGGCAGATCGCGCACCGTTGGCACATCGTCATTTCGAATTCGGCATTCAATCGCCGTGCCTATTCGACCGTTCGCGTCAATTCATTAGACTCTCACGTAGGCGCGTGGCCGCAGAGCGATTCTCGCCAAAACCTGATCATACACTTGAGCTGCGCCAGGCATCTCCAAGGTTACCGCAAGACCAAACGGCACAGCTTCGTCTAACGGAACGCCCTGATCTTTCTCTCGTTGAATCTGAATCGAGATCGTATTGGTTCCGTCAGTCTGGCCGATACGAGCGTCACTCCATCGCCTATGTGTAACCGTTCCAGATTCTGATTGGCTATTTGTTGGTTGCGCACTCGATGTGCTGACACCGATAGTTTCCAGATCATCTCTTTGAAGTGACGGTATTCTCAGCTTGACCGCACGATATGCAAGATGCCCGGGCCGAATTGGCGTAAACCAAGCGAGAGTAGCCCTGATTTCTCGCACCGTAGCACTCCCTCCCAGCTCAGCCGGAATTGGCACATCGAATGCTAAAGAGCCTTCTAGGCCAATTCTGCCTGTCGCCCACATCGTAGCTCGATCAACTGCGCACGCGATCGCATCTTCCGGATCCACAAACCCATATCCGAGGTGGCGGCAAACTTCGCGACGCCAATGTTCGTGGTGCATCGTACTGGCGGGATCGACCACGGATCGGATGAAAGTTTCCGACCCATTCCATTTTGCCGAATGAACCAACAGAGCCTTCAATAGAGCTGCGCGCTCATCAAGCGGTGTCCCCTCGATCACGTCAGGGTAAGCCGCTTCCAGCGCATCAAATATTCGATGCGCTGAATGGGTCGCTAGTGCCGTAGCTGCGCTAGTTCCCATTGTATAGTGATAGGTGCCAGAACTCGGCGCCGCGACCTTCAATCCCCAATGCTGACTTGGATGGGGATGACTGACGAGAACAGGAGCTGCGCTCAGTGGGTCAAGTCGAACAGGTTGGCGGCCGCCTGCGAACAGCGCGTCGGGCTTAGTGCTCCGTCGCAATCCAGGGCCGAGGCGAGAAGATAAGTTAGGCATATCCATGTCTACATACGGCATGAACGGGCTTGCCCCACGAAACGGTGCGATCGACGAATCTCTATGCCAAGAGCCAATCGTCAAGGAATTCAAACTGTCCGCGGGGGCCAAAAGGCGCCGATCGGCCTTTGCAGCGTCCAATCCGCGGAATGCGCCCAAGGATCGAAGATTAAATGGCGCACGCAAAAATGCATCGCCATTCTCGAATTCTGGGACAGCTACTCCGTCACTAATATTTCCAGCGCTTACCAAGAAGAGTATTCCGTAGGTAAATGCGAGATAATCCAACGCTCTCCCCCAAGTCGACATCTTTCCCGCAAAAGGCTTGGTACTGTCTCCCAAAGAGAGGTTGACGACAATTACTTCCGATCCACCCCCAGCCCGCATTCGCCTCACGGCCTCAACAATTACATCGACTAGCAGTTTCTCATCGTCAAATCGCTCATCGCCGAGCGAGGGTGCATACATAACCGGCCGGAAATACACTTTGCGGCTTATTGGCGAGGCTGCATCGTTCAAGTCACCATGTATGACAATGGAAGCCATCGCTGTTCCATGGATACGTGAGCCAACTGACTGACTTTCGAGATCGAAAGGATCATCTAACGCTAGGCTACCGCGAAGAAGCTGATGGGATTGCGCTGGTGCGGCATCGAAGACCGCAGCAATCGGCTCATCGTTAGTGGGCGTTGGGCGGGATATGCGCGCCCCAGCCATTTCGGCTGTTTCGAGAGGTGTTCCCACGCTTTGCGGCGTGATCGTCGCGACAGGATCGGAGCCAGCGAGAGAGCCAGGGTCGAGTTCGGCGATACTACGCACTTCACTCGCAGGAACATCGACTAGTAGCGCGTGGTAAGAGAATTCCGGTCGGCGAGCACTGTGAATAACTTCGCCACCTACAAGCGCTACATGATCTTTGACCAGTTCTTCAGCCGCAAGCGCCGCGCCATCATCAACTCGAAACACAAGTTCTAATTCAATTCGCACCAAATGATCGTCGGGAGCATCTTCGACAACGAGTAGAAAGTACTCGCGATTTCTCGCCGAAACGCGATCTGAGGGACCCCATGGTCGCACAGATCGCAGATGGAGGAATAGTTGGCGCCAGGGAGCAAAGCCACGAGGCAGACTTCCATCGCGGTGCCAAGTATCCCAGAGCGAGACGATCTCCCGAAGGGCTCCGAGTTGAGGAACTAGAAGGTATAACTCGGGATTGGCGTCAAACTCATCGGCCTCTAGTTCTTCTTCACCCGCGAATTCGAGACCGTCTATCCTTGCGACAGCTTTTGCAAAGTCCTGGATAGAGCCGGTGACTTCAAACACTAGAAGTCGTTCAGGTGCGAGCGCATTTGGATCAGCGCGCAACTGCATCGTAGCATTGCTGCTACGCAGGACATTGCTAAGTCGCCGGAATATTGGCCCGTGGTTTCTCGCCTGTTCAGTCGCACCAAATTGTCGACTGTCACTACCACCGCCTCCCGTTCGGCGCCGGGCTACGTCTTTAGCTTCATTTAAGCGGAGGAGCGGCTTCTCGGGATCGTGCGGCATCTGCTACTTTCGGGATGACTCTAGCAGCCCAAAGATCCAGCTGCTCCCGCACTATAGCTTTCAACTCGCGGTTGTTTGAAGATAAAATATGTCTTCGACGCACGGTTTGACAGAACTCAAGAGCCTCAGCGAAGCTGACCGGCCCTAGTTTTTTCGCTAGGAGATCAGCTGTCAGACCAGCGGGTTCGGGCCACTGAGCTAATTGGCGGTCTAAGTACACAGCTAAGGCTTCCGCTGAAGGCTGTGGCATGGAGAGGCGCAACTGAAATCGCCGCCAAACTGCCCTATCAAGCAACTCCGCATGGTTTGTCGCTGCAACGGTTACAACATAGCTCGGAAGCTGATCAATTTGCATAAGCAAAAACGAGACGACCCGCTTGATCTCACCAGTCTCATGAATATCACCTCGTTCTTTGCCGATAGAATCGAACTCATCGAAAAACAGTACACATGGGACCGTTCTCGCGTAGTCGAACAGCTTGGCAAGACGAGTATTCGTTTCCCCAAGGAAAGAACCTACAAGGGCGTCGTATCTCACCGTAAAGAACTGAACAGCGAGCGCTTCTGCTATCGCTTCGGCCACCGACGTCTTCCCGTTGCCCGGAGGTCCCGATAGCAAGACGCGGTGCCGCGGTTGCATCCCATACGAGCGCAACAAATCTGCACGGTGTTGTTCTTCAACCAACTGCTTGATCTGTTCACCCACGGGTAGCGACAGGATCAAATCATCAATCCGCTGACGCGGAACAGTCTCTAAAATAGAGTCTTTGCCAGATTGTCCCGCGGAATGGGAAGAAACAGCCGGTGGCGCCACCGATACTGAGTTCATCGCTCTCTGAAGCCTGTCCGCCAAAATATGGTGGTTTTTGCTTCGTTCCTCGGCAACGATAGCCTCTACGGACGCGCGCAGCGCCTTGCGATCACCGGCTGCGCTGGCGCGAACAATGGAAAGGATTAGGTCGCTACGTGCCACGGCAAGTTGGTCCAAAATGTAATCTCAACAGGAAATGGTTAGCATTTTGTTCCCCTATTTAACAGGGCACCCGATGCGGAGATTTCAATGATCCCACAATCATCTTACCGATTCGGCCAGCCTCCGGTTCCAGTGCTGGTCTTGGAGGCCCGCAATCGCCCTCAACTCACCGCAAACTTCAGTGCCTTGATCGCATCGAAGTCCTGCACCCCGCCCCCGACCCGCTTGGTCGTATAGAACAGCACATAGGGCTTGGCGCCGCCGGGATCGCGCAGCACCCGCACGCCCCGGCGGTCCACGATCAGATAGCCCCTGCGGAAGTCACCGAAGGCGATGGAGAGCGACCCCACCGCGACATCCGGGCATATCTGCGATACACGCCGCGCACGTCAGATCAGCCTCACACAAGCTCTTTCTGGCAAACATCCATCGCACAACCGTCGCCGTCGCTCTCGTGCAGTGACGCGCCGATCAGAAGGAATGCCCGTCGTGCTGCGCCAGCTCGCCTTCGCCTGCATCGCTGCTGCTGTGACGCTGCCGGCGGCAGCCGCCGATCTCTCGGGCACTCCGCGCTATGGCCAAGGTCAGGTGGTGGAGCCGGCACCGCTTGCTGGCCGCGGGCGTTACCTTGCCGTCGAGTCCCCGCCATTCGACAAGATCATCACCTATGCGCCCCAGGGCGCCGGTCCGCTTCAGGTTCACCATTATTTCGGCCCGCCGCAGGTTTCCTATTACTACAGCCATTATGGTGTGCCGCCGGAGCTGCTTGTTGGCCGCCAGCAATTTGGCTGCAACGACCGCTATTGCTGAACCAGGCAATGGCGGGCGACGGCACATCGCCCGCACCGATCGCCTGCCCTCAGCTCACCGCAAACTTCAGCAGCTTGATCGCATCGAAGTCCTGCACCCCGCCGCCCACCCGCTTGGTCGTGTAGAACAGCACATAAGGTTTGGCGCTGTAGGGATCGCGCAGCACGCGCACGCCCTGGCGGTCCACGATCAGATAGCCCCGGCGGAAATCGCCGAAGGCGATGGAGAGCGAGCCTGCGGCGACATCCGGCATGTCTTCCGTATCGGCCAGCGGAAAGCCGATCAGGCTGGCGCGGCCGCTGGCGGTGGCCGGCGGTTGCCACAGATAGACGCCGGTGGAATCCTTGAACTTGCGGATCGCCGCCTGGGTGCGGCGGTTCATCACGAATGTCGCGTTCTGGCGGTAGCCGGGCTTCAGCGCATAGATCAGATCGACGAGACTGTCAGACGGATTGGACGCCGCAAAGGCGCCTGCCGCGCCGGTGGCGATGGTGCCGATATTGCCCCAGCTCCATAATGCATTGGCCACCATCGTGTAGCTCAGAAATCCCTTCGGCTTGTTGACGCCGTCGCCGGAGACGAAGGCCATGCCTTCCTGCTCGGCAAAGACCTGATCGATCTCCCCGGCGATCCAGTCATCGAGATCGACGGCCGCATCGTCGAGCAGCGTCGAAGTTGCCGCCGGCATGGCGTAAAGCTCCATCGCCGGAAACGACAGCAGATCGAATGTCGGCGAATTGGTCTGCGGGCGCGCCGCCGTCTCGCCGACCCAGCCGGTGCTTGGCCCCGCCGTCATGAACGGCTTCTTGTAGAGTCCGCTGGAGATCCGGCGCACGCCGGAGATGCCGCGGATGGGCGAAATCATCGCGAGCCGTTCGGCGATCACGGTGTCCAGTTCGACCGGCACCAGATAGCCGCCATCGGTATTGGAGCCGACCGACATCGCCTTGGTCTCGATCTGCCGCAGGCCCTCGCTCTCGCCGGATCGCACATAGGCCTCGAAGGCCGACTTGTGTTCGGAAGGTTGGGGGCGCGCGGCGCTGTCCGCAGCAAGTGCGGGCCGCGCGCCCTTCAGGGAAAGCTGGTCGAGCCGGCGCTGATGCGCATCGAGCGCGGCATCGATGCGCGCCACCTTCTCTTCGACGAGGACATCGCCGGATCGTTTCTCGATACTGGCGAGGCGCGCGTCGTTCTCGGACTTGAAGTCCTCGAAGGTGCGCATCATCGCGTCATAGACGTCCTGCGCATCGCCGGAGGGAATGCCGGCCTTGATTTCGGGCGCGCTCTGGTTGTGGTCGAAGGTCATTTGCTTCTCCTGGTAAGACATGGGTGAAGGAGCGGTACGGCGATGCCGTAACGCGTTGTAAAAACTGAATTTTGGGTCGTGTTTGCCACCGCGTCGGGTTGACCGCCCGGCCACAATGTTCTTATTTTGTTCTTATGCCGTCAGAGGGCCAAAACAGACGTTTCCCGCCGCCTTGGCGGGTCCAGAGCGACAACGCCGATAGCTTTCGCGTGGTCGATGCCAATGGCATCACGGTCGCCTGGGTCTACAGCCGCGACGATCTGCAGAAGTACAGTTTCGGCCACGACAAGCTGACATCCGACGAAGCCCGGCGCATCGCCAAAGGCATCGCGCGGCTGCCGGAATTTCTGATGAAGCGGCATGGCTTCTATCCGCGCGGCTCGGGTCATTATCGGTGGCGTTCGGACCGCCCCTATCATGTCGCGCTCGAAGACACCTATGTGCGCGAGAACTGGTTCGACATCGACGAGATTTGCAAGTTGAACGGCATCCCATTCAATCCCACCGGAGAGCGGATTGGTGGCGGCGGTCGATGGCGTGTCTTCGATTTCACATGGCAGATGGACGCCATTCTGTTCTGGAATCACTTTCAGGCACGATGGCTGCACGGCAGTGAATTTCACTATCCGGACAAGCCGGCAGACTTGCCGCAACTCAAACTGCCGCCAATGTATCGGTTCAACAAGCCGCGGCCGGAGCGATAGTGCGCAACTAGTTTGGTTGAACCACTCTTAAGCGAAGCACACTTTATGGTTGATAAATGCTCGGCGAGAGAGCCAGCAGATTATCTTGCAGCTAAAAGAGTTGGCTAAGTTATTCAGTTCGTGGGGGATGCGACAGTGAAACCAATTTCTAATTATCCAAAACCAAAAATTGGAGTGCTGTTTGCCTTCGGACTTCTTACCCTCTTCTCCATTGCCGCAGCGATGGTAGTAACCACCGCCTACATCGGATACTACAATCCCAAAACATATATGAGATATGGCCCATGGGGAGACTTTTTCGGTGGCACGCTCAATCCGATATTGACGTTTCTTTCATTCATCGGCGTTCTGTTCACGCTCGCTCTTCAAAAAATCGAAATGAACTTAACTAGAGAGGAGTTAAGCCGCTCAGCAGACGCGCTTGAAAGTCAAATATCGACAACAAAACAGCAGACCTTCGATTCAACGTTCTTTCAGATGTTGTCGCTCCACAACAATATCGTCAATTCAATTGACCTCGTGGACCGACAGTCCAGTGCGCGAACACAAGGACGAGACTGCTTCCGCATTTTCTATACTCGGCTCACAAAGATTTATCGCGAGAAACAAAAAAACGGCCGCAACCGACTTACAGACGAACAAATTCTTGCTCTAGCTTACAGAGCCTATTGGAAGGAAGTGCAACTAGAACTCGGTCACTACTATCGTTTCCTTTTCAATATGATCCGATTTGTCCGCCAAAATTCGCCTAACAACGATTTCTATATAAAGCTAATACGTTCTCAGCTCTCCGATCAGGAGCTTTTGTTGCTCTTCTACAATTGTCTCTCGGAACAGGGTAAGAACTTCAAGGTGTTCGCAGAGGAATTTGCATTGTTCGACAATATTCCTGAACGCTTACTCGAGAAGCAACACCGCAGGTTATTTTCACTATCTGCTTACGGTGAATAGCTCTAGATCATTATTACCGCTTCACTGTGCTGCCGCGCCGCGTGACCAGCGCCGGGGGCGCCCAAGAGACACGATATTTGATCTGAAACAGTGAACCCGCGGGCGGGGTATGGTGTTATCGCCCGTTATGAGGACAGGGCACGGAGCCGACACGATGCAACACGCTCAACCACCGATGACGAAATACGAGCAATTCCTGCAGCAGGCGCAGGAACAGATGCTCGCCTTCGAGCGGCGCGAAAGTGAATTCCGCAAGCGCGAGCGTGAGGAGCGCGCGGCGCAATTGCACCTGCCGATTTCGCGCGACGAGCTGCACTAGGTCTTCACGCGGTTTTCAGATTTGCGGCGAAACGCGACACCGGCGCTCACGGCGCCGAGTGCCTGCTTGCGATCGGCGCTGCTGCGCATCGAGCGCCTGGTTGATGCGATCGACCTTCTCCTCCAGCAACACGTCGCCGCGCCCGCGCTCGATCCGCGCGATGCGCTCGTCATTGGCGGACTTGAATTCCTCGAACGTGCTGCGCAGTTCGTCGTAGTCCTCGCGCGGCGTTGATTGGCGATGATCGAAGTCACTTGTCTCGGACGCGACGGAACTGTGCGGAATGGCACAGACCCGCCTCCCCCGCTCTGCCTAGGCTGCTGCAAGCGGGGATTCGCCCCGCCGGGGGAACGACATGCGCAACATCACCATGACTGGAATGCTCGCCGGCCTGGTCGCGGCCGGAGCCGCGCAAGCGGCCGATGTGACCGTCAAGGCGCCGCGGCTGCCGCCGGCCGAGACCTCGTGGGTGCCGCACTCCGGCTTCTTCGTCGGCATCGGCGGCAGCGCCAATACGCTCGATTTCGGCACCCAGAATGTCTATGCGGTGGGGACGTCGAACGTCTTCACCAACGGCGTGCTGACCTCCTCGGGATCGGCCGCCGGCCCGGCGACGCTGTATCCGGACGACCGTGCCCAGATCGCCTTCTCGGCGCAGGGCGGCTACTTCTCCCGTTTCTCCGGCAGCGACTGGCTGTGGGGCGCCAAGTTCGGCTACAGCTATCTCGGCACCAGTTCCAACATCCGCGCGGCGCTGCTGCCGCAGGTGGGATCGTTCACGCCGACCGGCACGAGCACGGTGGTGCCGTTCACCGGCAACGCGCTGGTGCAGTCCTACCAGATTCATATCGATCACCAGATGACGTTCGTGCCCTTCATCGGCCATGCGTTCGACCGCGGCTTCGTCTATCTCGGCGCCGGCCCGACGCTGACCCGGGTCCGCACCGACCTCAACGGCCTGATCGGCTTCGCCGACCTCAACGGCAACCGCACCGACGTTTCCGGCGCGCCGATCAACCTGACCAGCAAGAGCTGGGTGCTCGGCGGCGCCGCCATGGTCGGCGCCACCTACTTCCTCGATCCGACCTGGTTCGTGGATGTGAACTACATGTTCGCCATGACCGAAAACAACACCGCGAACTATGCGAGCCCGTTCACCAATCCGAACGGCACCGGCGGCACCACCAACCAGGGCACCATGGTCGGCACCGCCGCCGCGCGGACCCAGACCCAGGCGATCACGGCGACGATCAACAAACTGTTCTGAGCGCGCATCGCGGCGCGGCGCGTTGTTCTCAGCGCCCGGCGAACCGGGCGTGGGCGGCGACGCCGTGCAGCGCGCGTTTGCGATCGGCGCGGGCGCGCAGCGAACAGGCCTGGACAGGTCCGCCCGCTTTGCGCCCACGCCGGATGACCAGCGCCGGTGCATCCGCGGCGCCGCTCAAATCGGTGCGATATGAGTCGATGACGTGTTGGCCGGTGAGCTGGGTCCAGTCGCGCTCGGCCTGATCGCGCAGGCGCGAGTGCGGCGCGTCCTTCACGGCGCTCACCCGCGCGCCGTTCAGCAGCGGGAAGGTGACGATGGACACTTCCCAGAGATCGACCTGATAGAGCCTGCGCACCCGCGTCTTCGGCTCGATCTGGCCGCGCTGCGTGCGATAGCCGATCGACAATCCGTCGACCGCGCCGACCTGCAGCAGCGCCAGCAATTCGCGGGCGCGTGTCACATCCGGGATCAGCCGGCCCCGCGCCCATAATCCGCGCAGGTCTTCCGTCATCTCGAGCCAGACGCCGACGGGCTCCGAGGGATCGTGCTGGAACAGCATCGGGATTTTTCGCAGGCCCCGCTGCTTCAGCGTCTGCGTGAAGGCACCGGGCATCACCATGTCGCGCGCCTGGTCGATCTCGCCAAACAGCGAGGCATAGCCCTCGATCACGCCGTCCGGCGTGAGTGCTAGGCGCGCGGGGGATGGCTGGGGGGATGGCCAGGGAGATGGCGACGGGGCATGCATCGGCGGCCTCGCAACATGCGGGGGAAGAAGAGAGAGGAGAGCAACAAGCTACGGGGGAGATGTCCCCTCTCCCCCGGGCGCAGCGCAGCTGCGTCTGGCGGGAGAGGGTCAGGGAGCGGGGGCGCTACAAGCACCGGAGCCTGCGGCTCCCTCTCCCGTCTCGAATGCACGATGTGCATTCGATCCACCCTCTCCCGCGGCGCACGGCTGCGCCGTGCTGGGGGAGAGGGGAAAAAGCGAACTACACTTTTACGCGCCGCGGCGGCTTCCGTCGCGCTGCCGGCTTCACCCGCGGCCTCGAAGCTAGCGCCTTGCGTTGCAACTGGTCGAGATGCGCCAGAAATTCTCTGAAAACGCTGAGATGATCCTTGCCCGCTTTCGTCTCCGGGCGGATCGAACGCATCACGTCGTGCAGACTGTCCATGGATGATCCCTTTCAGATGTCGTCGGTGTCGTCGCGCATGCGGTGGCGGCGGTGTGCACGGCGGTTGAAGCGCGCGAGCTGCCGCACGAATTCGTCGAAGCGGCGCGAGGCGCCGGCGAGTTCACGCAGCGCGAACAGAGCCGCGGCGCTGGCCACGCTCGCCCACAGAAACAAAGCGAGATGCGCGAGGTCGCCGCGCTCGGTGAAAATGCGGATCAGGTCATCCATGGCGATTGTACTTCCATCTTGCGTGCGCATCCGCTGCCGCGTTCGCGCGCCGTCGAACCTTTCAGCCGATACCGCCGACCAAGCAGCAACGCCGTCCCGGCTCCCTCGCCATCCGAGCACGACACATGCACCCGAACGCACGATCTGGCCTGCCCTTGCGCCTATCCTTGCGCCTGCCGTTTTGCAGCGCGCTGATGGCAATGGCGCTGGCCGCCAGTGCCGCCGCGACGCCGACTTATGCCACCGCCGCCACACTGGCCGGCCCGGGCGGCGATTATGCCATTTGCCTGAAAGGCCGCGGCACGAAGGCGATGGAGGCCTGCGACCGCGCCATCGGGCTCGACTATTACCGCGGCGGCGATCTGGCGGCGCTGCATCGCAGCCGCTCGCTCTTGCATGAGACCTATAGCGAAACGGATGCAGCCATCGCCGACGCCGACGCCGCCATCCGGCTCGAGCCGGACGACGCATCGGGCTACGCCATGCGTGGCCACCTCTGGCAGGTCATGAAAGTGTATGACCGGGCCATCGCCGATTTCAGCGCCGCCATTCGGCTGCGGCCCGACGATGCAGACTTCTACAAGGACCGCGGCAGCATCTGGTTCGACACCGCCAAGACCGACCAGGCCATCGCGGATTTCGATGCCGCGATCCGCCTCGCGCCGGACGACGCCTCCGCCCATGAGAGCCGCGCCCGGGCCTGGAAAGACAAGCACGATCTCGACCGGGCCATCGCCGATTACAGCGAAGCGATCCGGCTCGATCCCACCAATGCCGTGACAGTCTATTGGCGCGGCCGCACCTGGGACGACAAGGGCGACAGGGACCGCGCCATCGCCGATTTCGAGACAGCGATACGGATCAGCCCGGACTATCCCAGCGCCTATAACAGCCGCGGCGTCATCCACTACATGCGGAACGATCTCGACCGCGCCATCGCCGATTTCGGCATGGCCATGAAGCTCAACCCCGAGTCCAAGCTCTATCTGTTCAACCGCGGCGCGGCCCTGATCGACAAGCACGAGCCGCTGCGCGCTATCGCCGATTTCGATGCCGTGCTGACGCACACGCCCGACAATGCCAAGGCGCTGTATTACCGCGGCGTGCAGAGACGCGTCACCGGCGATGCCGAAGGCGCACTCAACGATATCGCTGAGGCGACCCGCATCGATCCCGACTGGGTCGCGGCACAAACCACGCACTAGACGCTTTTGCGGGGAGCCGTGACGCCCTCAGCGCCGCGCATCGGCATCTCTAGCGATCGCGGTGCACGTCCCAGTAATTGGTCACGCCTTCGTCGTGGTTCCTGCCGCTGGGCGGCGCCCGCGGCGTGTGCAGGAAGGCGCGATATAGAACGGCGAGGATTCCGATCAGCAGCAGCAGCGGCAAGATCCAATCCGGCATCGGCATGTCCCTTCGTGTGTTACTAGGCCGCAAACAGCGGTTCCATCGGCTGGCCGTCGAGATCGCGCAGATCGTAAGCGGCGCCGAGCGTCACCAGCGCATGATGCAGCAGGCCGAACGGATCGGCGGGAATCCCGAGGCCGAGCTGTTGCTGCAGCAGCGGGCGATTGGTTTCGATGGCCGGATCGTTATCGATGGCGTCCGCGTCCAGGTCCGCGCCCTCGTCATCCAGCATTGCGCGCATCGCGGCCAGATCACCGTCGCAGCCCGATGCGATCTGTTCCCACCAGGGATGTTCGACAACGAGTTCGAGGAATTCCTGCAGGCTGGCGGCGACGATGCCGGCCTGCCCTTCGCTCGTCAGGTGCAATACATGCTTGATATCGCCGACCAGCGCGAAGACCCCGCCCGATCCGTTCTGCCCGACGACCTCGAACGGCTGCAGCGCGGTGACATCGATCCAGACCGGACCGTGGGATTGATTGTCCGTGACCGTGAATTCGAACGGCCACAACATGTCGCGCAGCGCCTGGCTGGCGCCGAGCATCGCCGGTGTCACAGTCATGGCGATCACTCCGTCCGCGTCGCCGCCGCGCGGCGCAGGCGCCAGAACCACACCAGCAGCAACCCACCAGCACCGATGCCGACAAGACCACCGATCACCAGTGCCTGCACGCGCTCAGTGCCGGATGACGACAGTGCCACGACCGCGCCGGCCACGAGGCAGGTCGCTCCTACGGCGTCCCCGACCCATGGCCATCGCGCTGTCACCCAGCCCCAGACGAGCTCGGCAAAAAATTCGACGACGGTTTCGATGATCGAGGACATGCCAGCGTGCCGGTTCAGTTGCGTTGCCGGTTAGGCGTCGCGGCGCGGTCTTTGGTTCAAGAGGTCATATCAGCCTCAAGGCGCCGGCGGCGCGGTGATCTCGATCAGCTCTACCGGCCCGCCCGGCAGCGCGTTATCGAACACGCCGATCACCAGCCGGCCTGTCTTCCAGGCATAGGTGTCGAGATTGCTGCGGCCCTGTTTCAGCAGCGGCCCATCGGCATGGCGGTCATGGCCATGCACCACATGGCGCGCGCCCTCGCCTGCGTCATGGCCGGACGCGTCATCATCCGCATAGCGCTTGGTCATCAGCAATACCGGGTCCTGCTGCGTCAGCGGCAGCGCGGGATCGACGCCGGCATGGACATAAATGCGATGCGCATCCATGTGCCACAGCGGCCGGCCATCGAGCCAGTCGATGTCATGCACCGGCACATCGGCGACGTCGCCGCCATAGGAGGCGAGCGCGGTATCGCCGCCTTTCGTCATCCAGTTTGCCATCGCCACATCGCCGCGCAGCGCCGCCACCATCAGCGCATCGTGATTGCCCTTGAGCATCGCCAGCCGCAGGCCAGGTGCCACCCCTGCCCGCAGCCGCGCAATGACGCGGCGCGAGTCCGGGCCCTTGTCGACATAGTCGCCGAGCACGACGATGGTGGCTTCCTTGCCGCCCGCATGCGTCTCGATCCGCAGCAGTGCCGCATCGAGCAAATCGCGTCGGCCGTGCAGATCAGGAATGACGTAGGTGCGGGGCATCGCGCAATCATATCCCAACCGGCGCGATCTCTCCACCGGCGCAACTGGGCAGCGGTGATACGTCCCGTTCTCCGTCATTCATGTGACATGAGCCGCACGCTCCGTGCATTACCACAGAAAAAGCCCGGCACGAGGCCGGGCTCTTGCGTTTTCGGGAGAAGATTTCAGGTCATCAGTAGCGCGCAACCACCGGGCTGCCAAACTTGTAGTTCAAACCGACGCGCACGGTATGGAATGTGAAATCCTGCGAGATATTCTCGCGGTAGTTGAAGCCCGGCGGAGCGAAGGTGCTGCCCGGAATATAGGTCGAGTTATAGGAGATGCTGCCGAGGTCGGTGTAGAGATATTCGAGTTTCACCGTCCAGTTCGGCTGGAAGGCATGCTCGACGCCAGCGCCGACCGTCCAGCCGACCTTGGTTTCGCTGCCCGAGCCGGTCTTGTTGTAGCCATTGCTCGACAGCAGCGTCCAGCTGCCCTGCACATCGCCGACCGCCAGACCGCCGGTGGCGTACCACAGCGTATTGTTCACCGCGTAACCCAGGCGCGGACGCACGGTGGCGAACCAGTCGCTCTTGGTGGTCTCCGTGAAATTGCGGGTGATGAAGCCACCATTGAGGCCCGACAAGGCAATCGTCTTGCTCATGCCGGACGCGTTGATATCGGCCTCGAGGCCAAACACCCAGCTGCCGACCTGATAGTTGTAGCCGACCTGCCCACCGCCGACCACGCCCTGCGGGCTGTAGCGCTGGTTGCTGAGGCCGATCAGTTCGTTGCGGAAAGCAGGCGATTCAATGGCCCAGCTGCTGGTCGGATCGAGAACCGTATCGGCTCCGCTGCGACCGAAGCCGTAGCCGACATTGCCGCCGATATACCAGCCGGTCCAGCTGTAAACGGGATCGACCATCACCGGCGCTTTCGTGTATGGGCGCGGCGCCATATCAGCGGCCCATGCAGAGGTTGCGCTCAAGGCGAGAACCGAAGCTGCCAGAATGATCTTGTTCACGAGAATCTCCCAAGTCTGTCGTCTTATTATGTCAGCGATCCTAGGCCGCCCACGGCCCGAATGCTGTCACGCGACGGCAACACCCACGGTCAAACTCAACCCCTGATTGTGAACAAATGCGCAATACACTCCAGTACTGTTCGCGTCTGTCCATAACGTCGGGCGGGTCCGTCCGCACCGCTTGGAGAACGCGTTGCAGTCAGGCCCCTACCCCAGCCGGTCCCCGCCCTCCACCGGCGCGTAGCCTACCGCTTCGCGTTTCTCGTTCAGCGTCAGGAAGTCCGCGCTGCTGACGCGCTCCCATAGCGCGGTGCGATCGGCGGCGAGCGCATCCACGCGGTCGGTGTCGATGTCGATGCGGATGCCGTCGCCGAACGCGGGCGCGAGCCATTGCGCCAGCGCGTTGCCGGTGCGCGCCGCCAGCGGCAGCACGGTCTGGCGGAAGAACACGCGGTTGGCTTCCTGGAAATTCGCGAATGTGTTGTCGCCGGGGATCCCCAGCAGCATCGGCGGCACGCCGAAGGCGAGCGCGATCTCGCGCGCGGCAGTGTGCTTGGCCTCGAGGAAATCCATGTCCTTCGGCGTCAGCGACATCGCCTTCCAGTCGAGCCCGCCTTCCAGCAGCAGCGGCCGCCCGGCATTGGCGGCGCCCTGATAATTGCCCTCGAGTTCGCGCTTGAGGCGATCGAATTGCGGCTCGGACAGCACCGATCCCTCCGGTCCCGCATAGACCAGCGCGCCCGACGGCCGCGCCGCATTGTCGAGCAGCGCCTTGTTCCATTTCGACGAGGCGTTGTGGGTGTCGAGCGCGGTCGCGGCCGCGTCGATCGGCGCCAGACCATAGTGATCGTCGAGCGGATGAAAGAAGGTCAGATGCAGGATCGGCGGCACGCCGGACGCCTGCTGATCGAAGCGTACGCTGCGGCCGCCGACGCTGTAGTCATAGGCCTCGGCCCAGCCATCGCTGCCAGGCACGACTTTCATGCGATCCGGCCGCAGCGCGTAGAGTTCACGGACCTCATGCTGCCGCACCTGCGTGTCGAGCGTGACGGCTTCGACATAGGCATTGCCGGCGAGCAGCAGATGCGCATAGAGCGTCTCGAAGAACACCCCGCCATCCTGCCGCGGATTCGGCCGCGTCAGCAGCTGCGCCAGCGGATGCGCCTCGCGCTCCTGCGCGCCGTCGAAGACGAGAAAGCTGCACGCCGCGGCATTCTCCGCGATCAATCGCACGGCGCGATGCACGATGGCGTTGGAGAGATAGCCTTCGCGGGCGAGCGCCGCAAAATCCTTGGGTGTCCAGCGCGCACGCCCGCCGCTCTCGAATGCGAGCACGCGCGCGGTGCGCGACGCCTTCACTTCCGGCGCCGCCAGATAGGCTTTCAAGCGATCGAACATGATATGATCCAATTCAACTGTGCACGGGACACGAGGTCACAACACCCTGATCCTTGGCCCATCCCCGCGCGGCACCAGCGCCAGCGAGGCAACCGCCCAGACCATGGCGTCGAGCCGATCCGGCGAGTGCCCCGACGACAGCCCCGAACTTGCGAAGTCGCACATCTCGTCTTCCAGCGCGGCAAAACTGCCGGCATGTTTGACGCGGCCCTGCTCGTACAGGGTCGCCACCGGCTCGGCGCGCAGCCATTTGCCGCGCAAGGCGCGGACCGGCGTCACCGGCACGGTGTGATCGACTTCGTTGATCACGCTGCGCACCATCTCGCCGCCCTGGTTGACTTCCACCACCAGCGCGTCGGCCTCCAGCCTGCGCCACAGCGCGATGGCCTTGTTGGCCCACGCTCTCGGCGTCACTGACGATACGGTGTCATCGGCCATCACATAAACGATGCCGTCCTCGGCGATCCCCGCTGCAACGATGCCGCAGGCATCCGCACGTTTGCCGGACGACACAGGCGGATCGACAGCCACGACGATGCGTCGAAGCGGCGGCACCTCGCGCACGCGGCATTGTTCGAGCAGCGCGCGCGACCACAATGCATCGGGCCGGTCCTCGATGATCTCGCCGTCCAGTTCCTGCCGTCCCAACCGCGTGCCGGCATAGCGATCCATCACGCTCTGCAGAAACGTCGGCGCGAGATTGAACGCATTCACTACGGTTGCGGCGCGCGTCGTCACCGTCGTCCGATCGCCCATCAGGCGTTTCAGCAGCGCCGTCGGCCGCGGCGTCGTGGTGATCATCTGCCGCGGCCGGTGGCCCAGCCGCAGCCCGAATTGCAGCATGTCGAACGTGGCTTCGGCATAGCGCCACTTCGCCATCTCGTCGGACCATGCGCAGGAGAATTGCGGGCCGCGTAGGCTCTCGGGGTCCTCCGCAGAGAACACCTGTGCGACAGCGCCGTTGCTCCATTCCAGCCGCTTGCGCGACGGCATCCAGACCGGGCGCTCGT
The DNA here is from genome assembly GCF_021044645.1 of Tardiphaga sp. 37S4. Classification (NCBI taxonomy): domain Bacteria; kingdom Pseudomonadati; phylum Pseudomonadota; class Alphaproteobacteria; order Hyphomicrobiales; family Nitrobacteraceae; genus Tardiphaga; species Tardiphaga sp. 37S4. Next base: position 3,074,763 of record NZ_CP088008.1, read on the forward strand.
GATCCGGATGCACACTGAGCAGCCCGGACACTCCCTCGATCATCACTTCACGCACGTCGTGTTCGGTTTCGCCAACAAGCGCAATGCGACGGGCTTTTTCGTGCGCTAGTGGCGCCTGACCGAGCGCCTGCGCACGCACCCATTCGGCACCGGCGCGTGTCTTGCCTGCGCCTCGTCCGCCAATCATGAGCCATGTCAGCCACGGCGCACCATTCGGCGCGATGTCAGGCGGCACCTGATGCGCATGCGCGAAGACATTCCAGCACTCACTCAGGAAGCCTCTCTCGCCCCGCGTCATTCCCGTCGACAGGAATTGGCGGTCGCCCGCCAGGCCGTCTTGCAAGACGTTCAGCAATGCGTCGACGGAGTTCGTCGAGGTCTCGGGGACGGTCGTCATCTTCGGCGGACCTCTGTTCGTTGCCGCCCTGCACTTTCTTCAGTTCGGTCAATGTGCGCGCCAGGGAAGCCAGCGTGCGGGCGCGGCGCTCGGCCTCTGTGCGCAACGCTTCATTCAAGCGCCGGCGGCCAACGATCTTCTGGATCGAATCGAGTTCGCGTTCGATGGCATGGGTAACGCGATCGGTCAGCGGCGCATCAGGCGGCAAAACATTGAACCGATCGACGGCCGTTCGCCGTCTTGCACGCGGAGCGCTGGACCGCTTCTTGGCAACAGCTTTCATTGCGGCCGGTCGCTTCTTGATTTGAGTTGGAGGTATATCAACTTCAGCAGCAGATGCTGGTTTCGGCCTCCCCGGTCCGGCGAAGATTGTCGTTGCCGCAATCGTCCTCTTCCGGGCCGCCACGCTGGCTCGGATTTTTTCAGCGGCTGCTTCCATGGTGGCCGGGTCAACGGCGCTCCATGTCTTCTGTGAATTCTTCACTTTCGAGTTCTTGGAGCTCTTCTTCGCCGCCCTTGGTTTCCGCGCGGCCTTCACAACGACAGCAGCCCGCGCCGGCGTTCTCGCCGGGCGGGCTATTGGCTTTCTGACCATGTTGGGAACTCGTTGCTGCTATCAGTCGATCATGCCGGACGGACTGAAATTGATCGGCCGATCGCCGAAACCGATCACGTCCTGAAGAACACAAACCAGACCACGCCGAGGATCAACACAGCGAGGCCGAGGCTGATCGCCAAAAGCGCGAGGATCGACGGGCCCGGTTCGGCCTGGCGTGCCTCCGTCGCGGATTCGACGATCTGCTCTTTTTGCTTGGTTGCCGAATTCCTGATTATCATGGCACCCTCGTTTCGCTTGCTGTTGGATGCCGATGAGATTCCTTGCGGCACCGTATGGAAAGCAACGCGGGATTTGGATCGATGTTCCGGGTATTCACTGCCACATCGGGTTGAACAGCGACGGCGCAGCTTCGCCGCCAATCAGCAGCGGCGTTTCCTGCGAACCCAATTGTGGAGCATGCCGCAAACCTACTTCGACAGCGCAACGCTGTCAAGGCTAAAAATCCTATAATTTGAATTTAGTCCTTAAATCGGAATTTTGTCCACGCGATCAACGCACTGGCTATCGTAGCGGCTGCGACCACGCCGCTCCTGGCGCACCTGTGATCTTGCCGGGATAGTCGATATTGACCACGCAATTGCCGCGCAGCTCGGCCGCGGCCTGCAGGCATTGTTGATAGTCGAAGAACCGGCAGATCTGCGGCACACTCCCCGGCCCACGAGGGCCGCCGGTCAACACGCAGAACGGCGGAATACCGGAACGGGCCGCGACCGAGGGCCGCGCCTGCGCAGAATCCAGAGCCGGCAACGACGCCGACGCGATGGTAATCGCAGCCACAGCCCATACGAGCCCGCGAATCCTTGTTGTCATCGATGCGTCCTTCACGAGCGGGCGATCACTCACCGCGCGCGCCGACGACGTTGTGGCGCCGGTTCCGTGGCAGCTCCAGCGCGATACTCGACATTGCCCACGCAGTTGCCTCGCGTACCGACGGCAGCATTGATGCATTGCTGGTAGTCAGAAAAGATGCAGTTGCTCACATAGGAGGATTCGCCGTTGGCGCCACTCTGGGCGATGCAGAATTGCGCACCAGCCGCCGAGGCCGGCGTCGCTCCCGCGAGGACGAATGCCGCAAATCCCAAACCGGCCAATGCCGAAAGCTTCAAACGCGAATTCAATGTCATGATGGTCATCCATATGAAAATGCGCAGGCTCGAGGCCCGCGCACGATCATATAGGGTGCAGCATCGCAATCGATAGGACATTCACAACATTGCGTTTCGACAAGACAGCCATGTCTTTTGTCGATTGCAATGGCGGCGCGCCCGGCACCGGCCGGTCTTCGCGGCCCTATTTCAGCGAGGTATTCACGGCGGCGTAGCGCCCGTTCAGCGTGGTACCAAGGCCCTGCACAGCGACGATGATCGCGAGGCTGATGCCTGCAGCGATCAGCGCATATTCGATGGCCGTTGCACCGGACTCATCGTCGATAAATTTCGAAATCAAACGCAACACGGAAATCTCCTCATACGGCCGCGGATTTCTTCCACGCCGTCCCCTGAAAACTGAACTCAACCTAAGCGGCAGAGGTTGCAGGAAGGTTCACCAACAGGCTCAATTATGAATTAATCATGCGGTAACTATGTGTGCGCCGGTTCGTTACTGTAGGGCGGATTAGCGCAGCACCCGTAGCCCGGATGAGCGCAGCGACGTCCGGGGATGACTGCTGCTTAAACCGTGAAAAAATGACCCGAAGCGGACTCTCGCATCACCCACTAGTCAGCTTCAACGTAGCGAATGATGCTCTGATTTTGAACGTTCGCAACCAATTCATCCGCGCGAGACAAAAGCCGGTAGAGCAAAGGAGACGAATTTGCCTGGTTGTAGCCGAGAGTGAGATCGACGGTTGGTGGAACGCCCTCGAGCCCTCTAGCAACAACGTTTGGCGCCAGCATATTTTGCGCATAGAGCGGAACGAGAGTCACTCCGCCTGTGGATGCGACCAGCGACATGGCCGACGATATGTTCTCGCCTTCATACTTTGCCTTGAGCACGATCCCAACCTTCGACGCATAATCCTGAATTACAGCGTGCAATACCGGAGACGTTCTCGCCGAGCTGACGTAGATCTCGCGGACAAGATCCTGTGGGCGAATCCTTTTGCGCGAGGCCAAGCGATGGTCTGCCGGCAGCACTGCGATCAAGGGCTCCTTCGCCAACAGCTTGAAGGTCAGGCCTGCGTTCTGTTTCTCAGGGCGGAGAAAGGCTATGTCCAGCTTCCCGCGCGTTAATGCGAGGGCGAGTTCTGGCGAGGACTGACTACACAGGGTGACTTCGATCTCCGGCTCTTCCTCGCGGAGGATACGCAATAAGTGGGGGAGCCACATCACCTCCAACCCGACCATGAACCCCATGGAAAGTGCTGGCTTTTGCGGCTGTGCGGTCCGCCGCGCACCATCTGTCGCCGCTTCGACTTGCGACAGCGCCAGCCGCGCGTGATCGAGAAAAACTCTTCCGGCATCGGTAAGCGCCACGCCACGCGCCTGGCGCTCCAGCAACTGCACGCCAACTTCAGATTCCAAATCACGAATCTGCCGGCTCAGCGACGGCTGCGAAGTGTTCAGGCGCCGTTGGGCAGCGGTCAAAAAGCTACCTTCCTCTGCGACTGCAATGAAATAGCGCAAATGCCGAAGTTCCATCCGCCCCTCGATATGCTTCCAAGGCATACATCGCAGTCTACTAGGTCTTTGTCTTTAGCTGAACCAAGACTTACCTTCGCAGCGGTTCAACCAAAAGGGGTAACAACCATGCCTTCAACTTCCAAGCCGGCAATCGTTTTTTGCCACGGCCTTTGGGCCCGAGGGTTCGTGCTTCAGCAAAGTCATTCCGGCCTTGCAGGCGGATGGGCACGAAGTGATCGCTGTCCAGTACGGGCTCAACAACTACGCGGATGACGTGGGCCTTTAATTCTCAAACTCCGCCCGCAAAATTGAGTAACGCGTGGCTCAATGGATCAATCTAACAGCGCAGATGGAGCGACTCGATGTCCACGATCACTACTACAGACGGCGTAAACATCTTCTACAAGGACTGGGGCTCAGGTCAGCCGATCGTTTTCAGCCACGGCTGGCCGCTGTCGGCGGACGACTGGGACGCCCAGATGACCTTCTTCCTTCGCCACGGCTACCGGGTGATCGCCCACGACCGGCGCGGCCACGGCCGGTCCGACCAGCCCGGCATCGGCAACGACATGGACCGCTGGGCTGCCGACCTCGCGGCACTGACTGAACACCTCAACCTGCGCGACGCGATCCATATCGGGCACTCGACAGGTGGCGGTGAGGTGGCTCGCTACGTCGCTCGCCACCAGGAGCGCGTCGCGAAGGCGGTGCTGGTCGCTTCACTGACGCCGAACATGTACCGGAGCGAGGACAACCCGTCCGGTCAACCGCCGGAGTGGTTCGAAGCGATCCGGGCAGGCGTGCTGGGCAACCGGTCGGAGTTCTACCGTTTCGTCCCTGAGAATCCGTTCTACGGCTACAACCTAGATGGGGCGAAGCCTTCGGAGGCGATCATTGCGAACTGGTGGCGCCAAGGCATGGCCGGCGGTGCCCTCGCTCACTACGCGACTGTCGACTCTTGGCTCGAAGATTATACCGAAGACCTCAAGAAGATCACCGTGCCGGTGCTGGTGATGCACGGCGAGGCTGATCAAGTCGTCCCGTTCACAAGTTCAGTGCCGCGTGCGGTCGACCTGCTTAAGAACGGGTCGCTGAAGACTTATCCCGGCTATCCCCATGGCATGCTCACCACTCATGCGGATGTCCTCAACCCCGACCTGCTCTCGTTCATCAGGTCTTGACGACATCTCTCCTCCGTCATCGCCTATCCCGCGCGAAGGAGATGCCGTTTGCAAGACGGTCTCTCCTTCCAGTTCAAGAGACGGTGTGCGACGGCCGCTTTTGGCCCGTCGCGTCATTTTCTGTTGTTGCACAAAGGCGGTCGGTCTCGGAGCAAAGCGGACGTAGTCACCAGTCACATGGCGCCGCCGGATTTATACAGCACACGTCGCCCGGATGAGCGCAGCGACATCCGGGGATGACTGCTGCTTCCCGCATATCGCTCTGCTCATGCGGGCTACTGTCGATTACTCCGAAACCAGTGACGGCTTCGCCTTTGCCGGCCCTGCCAGCGGGCGCTCTTCCATCAGCAGCAGGAACAGTGTCGAGAGCGCCAGCAGGGCTGCCGCTGCTTCGAACACGTAGCGGAAGGCGCTGACCATATCGCTGGCCGCGATCGGATGCGTGCTGGCGGCATGCTCGCCTGAGATCGAGATGTCCGTGCCGAGCGCCATCAGGAGAATGGTGGTGAAGGCGGCGACGGTGAACGACGCCATCAGCGCGCGGAAGAAGTTCATCGCGCCGGTGGCGGTCCCGATCTGTGGTCGCGGCACAGCGTTCTGGATCGAGACGAGGCTGACGGGAAACGCCGTGCCGAGCCCGATGGAGAACAGGCCGAGCATCGTGAGCAGCGCCCATAGCGGCAACGGCGTCATCAGCGCCAGCAACAGGCCCATCAGCGCCGACATGGCGGTGCCGGCGATCGCCACGCGCTTGTAGTGCTTCGCCTTGGTCATCATGTGGCCGGCAAAGGCGGCGCCGCCGACCGACACCGCCGCGATCGGGATCAGCGCGACGCCGGCCTCGCCTGCCGTCAAGCCGTAAACCACTTCGTAATAGAGCGGCATGTGCACGGTGAGCCCGAGCATCGCGCCCATCGCGCAGCCGCCGGCGGCCATCGCGAAAGGCACCACCGAGCCGGACATCAGCGGCAACGGCAGGAACGGCTCATCGTGATGGATCGCATGCCAGATGAAGGCGAAAGCCATCACAGCCGCAGCGCCGATCATTGCGACGATGGTCGGCGACGCCCATGAGAATTTGGTGCCGCCCCATGTCAGCACCAGCATGAAGACAACGGCCGATGCCATCAGCAGCAGGCCGCCGAGCCAGTCGACCTTGCGGCGGCGATGAAACACGGGAAGCTTCTTCATCTTCGGCAGCAGCAGCGCCAGCGATCCCACGCCGAGCGGAATGTTGATCCAGAAGATCATCGACCAGTGCAGGTGTTCGGCGAACAGCCCGCCGATGATCGGGCCGCCGATGCCGGCCGCGACCCACACGCCGCTGAAATAAGCCTGATACTGGCCGCGCTCACGCGGCGACACCACGTCGGAAATCACCACCTGCACGATGGGCAGGATGCCGCCGCCGCCGAGGCCCTGCAAAGCGCGCGCGATGATCAGCACGATCATGTTCGGCGCCAATGCGCAGAGGATCGAGCCGACCATGAACAGCGACATCGCGGTGATGATCATGGCGCGGCGGCCATAGATATCGCTGAGCGTGCCGAACACCGGCGCCACCGCGGTCGATGCCAGCAGATAGGCGGTGATGACCCAGGACAGATTGTTCACGTCGGCGAATTGCCGGCCGATGGTCGGCAGCGCGGTGGCGACGATGGTCTGGTCGAGCGCTGCCAGGAACATGGTCAGCAGCAGGCTCATCAGGATGGTGCGGACTTCGGCGGGGGTCAGCGGCGCCTTCACGACAGCAGGCGCGTCGCCGGGTTCGATTACTTCTGTGGGAATCCGCGACAGTTCCTGCGCGATTTCGTCCGACAGGAGCTCATCCGACGAGATTTCCTCGGGCAATACCTGATCATCGGCCGCTGACCGGCTCTGTCGCTCGAACTTGTTCATGAAACTTCGGATTCAGAGGACTTGGGAAGTAACCGGAGAGCCAGAACGGCGCGACCTTCCGCGCGCAGACTCTCTTTGGAAGAAATCTATTCCCCTACCCTATGCAGCAACAGTTGTTTCCTTGCATGGGAGCGTCCCGCGGCGATCATCTGACCGTCATATGCGCGTGATCGGACACCGCGCGCCGGGGATTCTACGCCGGCCGCTTCTTCAGCTTCGCCTTGCGCGGCAGCAGCGCTGGCCAGGTCACGATGTGATCCTGCAGCTCGTCGTCGGAGATCGTGTCCTCGCTGCCCTCGACCCGCCCGCGGACCGATACGCCGGCTTCATGGACGGTGTCGGGGCTGCCGGAAATCAGCGGATGCCACCAGTAGAGATCGCGGCCCTCGGCCGCGAGCTTGTAGCCACAGCTCGGCGGCAGCCAGCTCAGGGTGCGGACATTGTCCGGGGTCAGCCGCACGCAATCGGGAACATGGTCGGAGCGGTTCGGATAATCCTTGCAGGCGCAAAGACCCGCATCGAGCAATCGGCAGGACACATGGGTGTAATAGATCTTGCCGGTATCCTCGTCTTCCAGCTTTTCCAGACAGCAGCGTCCGCAGCCGTCGCACAGGCTTTCCCACTCGGCGCCGGACATCTCTTCCAACGTCTTGGTTTTCCAGAACATTCCCTCCTGTGCGGAAGGACGCGGGGGACGCGCGGTCATGCGATTTGAATCGATCCAGGTTGCGGCGAAACGCCCTTCTAGGAGGTGCGGCGCAGGCTCTGCAAGCAACATCGTGTCGGCCGGCTCGCAAACAAGGGCAAAACCGGCAAAGCTGTTAGCCCTGTCGTGCAAATGATAAGCAATGCCATTGGTTTATCCGCCCTGCTCGGCTAGAACTTGAACGACTCTCCGGCGGCCGCAAACCTGCCGCCGGGTTGCCGCATTATTTCAGCATGACGTCCGCGCGGTGCCGGTGGGTGCACGCGAGCGCTGCAACAAACCAAGGGCCCCTGTGCCTCAGATCGTGCCATCCCGTTGGAAGACCAAGTTCCGGCATTTCCTGCTGGATCTGGATGCGCGCATCGATTCCGGCCTGTTCTCTTCCGGCCGCGGCACCCGCGAGCTTTGGGAGCGCTACTCCACCTTCATGGACCGCTTCTACGTCGGTCGCTGGAAGCGCTGGGTATTCATCGAGCCGCTGTCGGAAATGGCCACCATCGGCCTGGGCGGTCTGATCCTCATGCTCGCTTTGGCGCAGCCGGCGTTTCGCGAAACCGCCGATGAAGACTGGCTGAAGAAATCCGACCTCGCGGTCACGTTCCTTGATCGCTACGGCAATCCCATCGGCAGCCGCGGCATCAAGCACAACGACTCCATTCCGCTGGAAGATTTCCCCGATAACCTGATCAAGGCCACCCTCGCCACCGAGGACCGCCGCTTCTACGATCACTTCGGCATCGACATCGCCGGCACCGCGCGCGCGCTGGTCACCAACGCGCAGGCCGGCGGCGTACGCCAGGGCGGCTCGTCACTGACGCAGCAGCTCGCGAAAAATCTGTTCCTGTCCAACGAGCGCACCATCGAGCGCAAAGTCAACGAAGCGTTCCTGGCCATCTGGCTGGAAACCCGCCTGACCAAGAACGAAATTCTGAAGCTCTATCTCGACCGCGCTTACATGGGCGGCGGCACGTTCGGCGTCGACGGCGCAGCGCATTTCTATTTCAACAAATCCGCGCGCGACGTGAACCTCGCGGAAGCCGCGATGCTCGCCGGCCTGTTCAAGGCCCCAACCAAATACGCGCCGCATATCAACCTGCCCGCCGCACGCGCCCGCGCCAACGTGGTGCTCGACAACCTCGTCGATGCCGGCTTCATGACCGAAGGCCAGGTGTTCGGTGCGCGGCGAAATCCCGCCGTCGCCGTCGATCGCCGCCAGGAAATCTCGCCGAACTACTATCTCGACTGGGCCTTCGATGAGATGCGCAAGCTCGTCGATACATTCCCGAAATCCTATGTCGAGCGCGTTTTCGTGGTCCGCACTGCCATCGATATGAATGTGCAGCGCGCCGCCGAAGCCGCCGTCGAAAACCAGCTCCGCCAGTTCGGCCGCGACTATCATGCGACGCAGGCCGCCACGGTGGTGTCGGACCTCGAAGGCGGCGTCCGCGCCATGGTGGGTGGCCGCGACTACGGCGCAAGCCAGTTCAACCGCGCGGTGGACGCGATGCGCCAGCCCGGTTCGTCGTTCAAGCCCTATGTCTACACGACGGCGCTGCTCAACGGTTACAAGCCGACCTCGATCATCCTCGACGGCCCGGTCTGTATCGGCAACTGGTGCCCGCAGAACTACGGCCACTCCTATTCCGGCAACGTGACGCTGACGCAGGCCATCACCCGTTCGATCAACGTCGTGCCGGTGAAGATTTCGATTGCGCTCGGCAAGGGCGCGCAGAATCCGGCCAAGGCCGGCCGCGTCAAGATCGTCGAGACCGCGCGCCGCTTCGGCATCACGGCGCCGCTGCTCGATACGCCGTCGCTGCCGATCGGCTCCACCGAAGTCACCGTGCTCGAACACGCGGTCGCCTATGCGACTTTCCCGAACAAGGGGCGCTCGTCGAAGCCACATGCAGTGCTGGAAGTCCGTACCGGCGCGGGCGACCTCGTCTGGCGGTTCGACCGCGATGGTCCGAAACAGTTGCAGGCCATCCCCGCCTCCGTCGCCTCCGATATGGCCGGCATGATGAGCCACGTGGTCAGCGAAGGCACCGCGCGCCGCGCCGCACTGGACGGCATCCCGACAGCAGGCAAGACCGGCACCACCAATGCGTATCGCGACGCCTGGTTTGTCGGCTACACCGGCAACTTCAGCTGCGCAGTCTGGTACGGCAATGACGACTACTCGCCGACCAACCGCATGACAGGCGGATCGCTGCCGGCGCAGACATGGCACGACATCATGGTCGCCGCCCATCAGGGTATCGAGATCAAGGAAATCCCGGGTGTCGGCGCGGGTACCAAGAATCCTGCTGCAGCCGTCTCATCCGTGATGGCCGCTAACGCGCAGGACGCCAAGCCCGGCCCGCCGCCGGTGCTGACGCGCCGCGGCGCCGACGTCCTGCTGCGTGTCGAGAAGCTGCTCGATGACGCCGGCAAGACCGCCGGCCGCGCATCATCCAACGAACCGTTGAAGCCCCGCGCCTCCTCCGCGTTGGCCTTCCCCGAGAGCTACGCGTCGGCGAATGATGCACCGGATGCCAAAACGACCACATCCGCAACCGCCCCCGCGTCGCGCAAGAACTGAAGCTGCTATCATGACGGTGCGCACGTGCGGCTGATCTTCCTCACGCTTCTGGCGCTCGCGATCGCCACTGCTGTCGGTCTCGGCCTGACCTGGACGACCGCGACCCGCGGCACAGACCTTGGCACACTCACCATCGGTGCATGGACGGCGCGCCCACGCACCGGCACCAGCGAGATTGATCCCTATGCGCGTGCGTCCATTGCACGGTCGGGCGAATTGCCGATCGGCACGGGTGACGGCGTCACTTTCACTGCCACCACCGATGACAAGAAAAAGCCGCTAGACGGTCGCTGCGATATCGTCGTGTCAGGCGTGACACCGGCTGCGCGTTTCTGGACGGTCTCGCTCTATGACACCAAGGGCCGCCTGGTGCCCAACACATTGCAGCGCTACGGCTTCACCAGCCAGGAAGTGGTGCGCAATGCCGACGGCGCGTTCGAGATCCGCATCGCTGCACGCTCGCGCGCCGGAAATTGGCTGCCGACATCAGCGCTGGAACGTTATGTGTTGATGCTGCGGCTGTACGATACGCCGGTTGGCGTTGCCACCCGGACGCAGAAAGACGCGCCGATGCCCGCCATCGCCACGGTGAGCTGCCCATGATCCGGCTGATGTTCGCGCTCATCGGGGGTGTCGTGCTTGGCGGCATCGTGCACCTTGTCAGCGTGCTGGCGCTGCCGCGCATCGCGACGCAGGACGCCTATTCGCGCCTCGCTTCGGTGACGAAAGAAAATGCGGTGACAGCATTGCCGCAGACCGAGCCGGCCAATGCGCTGCTGCCATTCATGGACCCGGCCTTCGCCATGGCGGTCTGCCGCTACGACCTGGCCAAAGGACCGATCAAGCTCACCGTGCCGGTCAGCCAGTCCTACACGTCGGTGTCGTTCTATACCCGCAGCGACGTCGCTTACTACGCGATCAACGACCGCTCCGCCGGCCGCCGCGTCATCGAGCTCGATCTGATGACCGAGGCGCAGCACGAAGCTCTGCCCGAGGAAGAGGACGTCACGTCCGCCGACCGCCTCATCATCGACTCGCCGACCGCGACCGGCCTGATCGTGCTGAAGGCGCTCGCCGCCGAACCCGGCCTGATGATCCAGGCCCAGGCGTCGCTGGCCGCATCGAATTGTCGGGTGCAGACCGATCCGCCGGCCGCGCCGGTGAAGGGGAAGCGCTGATAAGCGATCGTCATCGTAGGATGGGTAGAGCGTCTTCGCGAAACCCATCATGTCGTCGTGTGTATATGATGGGTTTCGCTGCGCTCTACCCATCCTACGTGCGCTATCCCGTTGCCAGCGGCGTGCCGATATCCGCCACGAGCTTCACGAGATCGGCCTGCCGTGACCTGCCGGTCTTGGCGTAGATCCGGTTAAGATGTGTCTTCAGCGTATTCTCTGAGATCCCAAGCAAAGTAGCAGTCTGGGATGGGTTGAGCCCCTTTCCGGCGCTCACGAGCACGCGCGCTTCGGCGGGCGTGAGCTCGAACAGCGTCGTCAACACGGCTTCCGGCATTGGAGAGGCCGAGGTCGTTGTCGAGACGAAGACGGCCGCACATGCGGGGCGGAAAGCGGCACGCGCCGTACCAGCAGTCAAAGGCAGGACATAGGCGACAGCGGGCGGTTGTCCTGCCGCCGACACCGGCAAGCCAATGCCTTTAGCGCCGAGCGAGAGATCCGATGCAGCGCTTGCGATCGCCTGCAGCAAGGCATCGCCCATTAATGCGTTCTGTGCCTGAATGGTTCGCCCCTGACGCAGGATCGGACCATCAGTTGCGAACATGCGTTCGGCACTTGCATTGGCATGGAGCACCGATCCGACCGCGTCGGTCAGCACGACGGGCACTGCAAGATTCTCGAGGGATTCGCGAAACAGATGCGCCGTCACGCGCACGTCATCGAGCAGGTCGCTGATCATCGCAGCCCTGCGCAAATGCGGAGACAGCAAGGTCAGAAACCGTTGATCCTCGGCAGATACGGCAGCCTTGTCCGCCCAGGTGGTGCAGCCGAGTAGACCGATGCGATCCGGCGTATGAACGAATTTGACAATGCACCCCTCCCGCAATCCCTGCGGTCCGGCCCAATTGCGAAAGAACGCGGTCTGCTGCAATTCACTTTCGGGCATCAGCGAGAGCGTGGATACGGGCGTATCGATATCGCCGACCACCGCAGCTTTCAGGCCCGGAATATCATCGAAACTGTAGTCCTGCAGCGCGCGCATGCGCTCGGCATCCCAGGGCGATTGGGCAGCAAACCGGCCGTGATTGTCCGACGTGCCGGCGAGTGCGATCGTGGTGTAGGCCGCGTCCATCGTCTGCGTGATGCGGGTGAGAACGCTCGACCATCCCTCACGGTTCAGAACGCAGTCGTAGATATCGCCGATGATTGAAGAGAGTACGTCATTGTCGACAACGTCCATGAACATTCCAAATCCGTGATTGCGCGCGCTCTGGTGTGGCAGGGCGAGATCGAAGTCAATTTCCGGACGCGCACACGCAGCATATTTTACCACATCATACTTCGGGGTGACGACACGGAATCCTGCAGCGCTTAGCAGTAGCGATGGCGACTCTGGGCTGTTCGGAGGGCGCATATGGGGGCCTGCTTGCCTGATCGCCCCCGCATGTCTGGAAGTCTCGTCTCGAAGTGCTGGAGAACTCAATGTCGAAATCTGCCAAACTGGCCTGCGCGATCGGCTGCGTATTGTTTGCGTCAACGCCCGCGCTAACCGCGGACAATCTCGCTCAACCGCACTACAAGGCGGCAGTGTCCCCACAAATAGTGACATGGACAGGCGCCTATATCGGCGCCACCTTGGGCTATGGCTGGACCGAAAGTGCGTCCACCATTACGGCCATCGACACGATCATCACGCCATTTTTCCTGTCGCAGGGCACGATGCCCCGGTCGCTCAATTCCCGCTTCGATGGATTCATCGGTGGCGCTGAAATCGGCTACAATTGGCAGATCGACCGTTGGGTAACAGGTCTGGAAACAGACTTGTCCTATTCGAAAATGGGCGCGGGCGTCACCTATTACGCCCCGGAGATTGGTGCCAATCCGGAAACCCTGACCAGCCATAACACCGAGCTGAGCTGGTTTGGTACCGCGCGTGCACGATTGGGCTATCTGGTAACACCGGAGACATTGTTCTTCGCTACCGGCGGTCTGGCCTACGGCCACGTGAAAGTCTCGTCCACTCTTGTGCCGGAGCCGACATTTCCATGTGCCCGGAACGCTCTCTGCTCCGCAGGGTCTGCATCGGAGACACGGATCGGTTGGGCGATCGGCGGCGGCGTGGAATCGAAGATCGCATCGAACTGGACCGCGAAGGTCGAATATCTGCATTTCGATCTCGGAACGATCAGCGATACGAGCTTGAGCAAGGCCACCTTCGCGGCTTGGCCAGGAAAACCGATCATGGGCGTTAATTCGAACGTCACAGGCAATATCGTCCGCATCGGCGTGAATTATCAGCTGTAAGACGACCTCGGCGTGACGTTTTTCCGCATGGAAAACATCCAGGGAGCCCTCTGGCGTAATCTGCCTGCAATCTCCCGCAGCGAAGCTCCGCATCCATCGTCGACCCACGAATCGGCGCGAATGCGGGGCCTCCATGCAACACGACCAAGAGCCGTCCGATACGGCCGCCAACTATTTCCTGTCCCTGATCTGGTGGCCGCTGCTGTATTTCGGCGCACTGGCGGGCGCGTGGGTTGCCTTCGCGAGCAACGCACCAATCCTCTGGTTCAATATCGTCTATGCCGCGCTTCTGCTGACGATTGTGCTGCTCGAACGCATGACGCCGCATCGCGCCGAGTGGCTGGAGCATGATGGCGAAACGCTGAATGACCTCGGTCACACGTTGCTGACCAAGGGGGCGGCGCAACTGGCCGTCGCGGCGACCTCGATTGTGCCGATGGCGGTGGCGACCGTAACGCGCGCGGACGATCATGCCTCGCATCTGTGGCCGACACAGTGGCCGCTGATCGCGCAGGTCGTGCTCGCGCTGGTGATTGCCGAATTCGGGCTCTACTGGTCACACCGGATCGCGCATGAAAACCTGTTCTTCTGGCGCTTCCATGCGCTTCATCACAGCGTGGTCCGGCTCTGGGTGGTGAACACAGGACGCTTCCATGTGATCGACTCGCTGATCAAGATGGCGCTCAGCCAGGCACCGCTCTACCTGCTCGATGCGCCGCTGCCGGTGTTCCTGTGGGTCGGCGCGGTGACTGCGATCACCGGCCTGCTCACCCATTGCAATGTGGAGACGCGCACGGCGCTGTTCGATCCGATCTTTGCGACGCCAAAACTGCATCGCTGGCATCATTCGAAGACGCTGAAGGAAGGCAACAGCAACTATTGCGAGAACATCATGGTGTGGGACCATGTGTTCGGCACCTATCTCAATCCCGCCAAGGCGTCGCCGGATCGGCTCGGCATCAGCGGCAAGGTTGCACCGGATTTTCTGGGACAGATCGTGCAGCCGTTTTCGCGCAAGGGCGCGCGGCAGATTCTTGGCCGCCAGACCGTGCCGGACGATCAGGTGAAGCCAGTGGAAACGTCCGACGCCGTAGCGCGGATCAGCGAAGCGTAGTCCGCCCCGCGCTTCCAGCCCTACACGTCCAACTATCCGCCGACCTGGAGCACCTTGCCGGGGCGAACCGGCGTGAGGCTGCCGGCCATGGCCGTGGTCTGCGCCGCCAACTCGCCGATCAGCATATCAGCGCTGGACGCCATGCCATCGGGGGCGTGGATCACCATCCGTTCCAGCGCCCACTTATAGGACGATACCCGGCGCTGCAGGCATTGCTCGACCCACTGCACGATCAGCGCGTTCTCATCCATGCGCGCGATGGCGTCGGCGCGCTCCTTCGGCTCCAGCGCCGACACCAGCTTCAGGCTGGCATTGCGTTTGCGATCAAGCTCAACGACTTTCGCAGCCGTCGCATAGAAGGCTTCGAAGCGCAGGATGTCGTCGCGCGCGTCGTCCATCAGCACGCTGTAGCGCGACGTATGCGAGCGATGTGGCTCGTCGATCAGCAGCCGACCATAGGCCGCGCGATCGAAGGTGACGTTCTGCCGCCATGGCGACGCGATCGGCTTGTAGTCGCCGAACACACTCTTCCAGAGAGGGCGCGAATGCGGCGGCTCGATCAGCGGATAAGCGAGATCGCGCATCTGGCGTTCGAGATCGGTGAGCTGGAATTCCGACGACTTCAGGCCGACGCTGCCGGTGGCCTCGACGCCGATCCAGCGATGCATGTCGTCGGTCACCGCATTGTTGCGGGTACGGCCGAAATCGCCACCGGCGCAGCCGCCGAGCGTGCTGCCGATCAAGGTCGCAAGTATGAAACACGGCGCAAGAAACGACGTCTTGCGCCGAAGCCGTATCCGGTTCGGATGGGATATCGCCGACATCAGAATAAGTCCGGGGTCAGGAACGGGCGCGGCGCTTGCGGCGGCGCCCCGGCGCAGTGCCCTCTTCCGGGCCGCTGCCACCATTGCTGTCGTCGATCTGACGCTCGATTCGGATCACCGGCAGGATCAGGATTTCTGCGGAGGTTTCGCGGGGAGACGGCGCCACATTCACGCCCAGCCGTCGCGCTGCCGCATCCGCCGGGAACTTGATGATGGTGCTCATTATCCAGTCTCTCCGCGCCGCTTCGCCCGTTTTGCCGACGCACCGTCATTAAGGACAGTCATGGTTAATGGCGTGTTAACGCCGCCATGCCGCCATATGCTGGCCGCCTTGAGGAACATGATTGGGCGTCGCAGCATTGACCAAAAGTGGAATGGTATAGGGGCGCATTTTTTCATGAGCGATATCGTTGGAACCCTGATGGAATGCTCCCATTCTACGGACTGGAAATTCCGCATGCGCTGCCCGCGCTGCGGCTCGTCGATCTCCGACATTCAGACCAAGCCGTCCTGCGTGAACTATAACTGCGACTACAGTGATGCCGGATTCCCGGTTGTCGATGGGCAGCCGGTACTCATTGACTTCGAGTCCAGCGTGTTCGACCGCCGCTTGTATCATCGCGACAATGGCTCGGTGATGCCGCGGGATGTCGCCGGCCAATCGATCGGTACGCGCCTGCATCGCTTCACGTTTGGTGAAAATCCTGTCGCGGCCAAGAACTGCGAGAAATTCCTCGACCTTCTCAAGCAGGAAACTGCGAGACCCGTCGTGCTCGTTGTCGGCGGTGGCACCGTCGGCTCCGGTGCGGACTGCCTCTATGATGATCCGGATGTCGAAGTCGTCGGAACCGACGTGTTCTCCACCGACAACACCGCGCTGGTCGCCGACGCGCACAGACTGCCATTCGAGGACGCGACCTTTGACGGCGTCTGGATTCAGGCTGTGCTCGAACACGTTCTGGAGCCGGCCACCGTCGCGGCCGAAATCCATCGGGTGCTGCGCCAGAACGGCATTGTCTATGCCGAGACGCCCTTCATGCAGCAGGTGCACGAACGCGCCTACGACTTCTCGCGCTTCACCCAGAGCGGACATCGCTGGCTGTTCAAGAAATTCACCGAGATCGACGCCGGCGCCGTCAGCGGCGCTGGTATCGGCCTGCTCTGGTCGATCCGGTATTTTTCACGCACGCTGGGCGCCGGCGACAAATTCTCGCGCCTCTTCACCCTGCCATTCTTCTGGCTGCGCTACTTCGATCGCCTCGGCCGCTCGCGTGCCCGCGCCGACGCGGCGTCAGGCGTGTATTTCATGGGCCGCCGGGCCGAACGGGCCATCAGGCCTCGCGAGATGCCGCGCTACTACAACGCCCAGGCCTAAAGCGACTCGTCGGAATCAGATCTGCCTCGGCCAGAGGCCCATGGTTAAACACATATTAATGCGTCCGCGATAATTTGAGGCAAGGTTCCCTTAGTAAGCGTATGCCATGCCTGCCTCACCTCCAATGTTTCCGGGCTTTGACGGATTGCTGACGCTCTCGCGTCGCGAAGGTGTGGACGTGCGACCGACCTTGCTGCGCGTGCTGACGGATCTTTATGTCCAGGCACCGAACCATACGATCGACGAAGAGAAGCAGTTCGTCGAACTCACCGCGCGCCTGATCGATCAGGTCGACGACGCCACCCGCGCTGCGGTGCGCGCGCGGCTGTCGATCTATCCGAACACCCCGCGCGCGATCCTCAACCGGCTCAATCTGCGCCCGACCGAACCCGGCCAATCGGTGCCGCTCGCGCAGCCCATTTCCGCCGCAGAATCTCCCGCCCCGATCGCGAAGCAGCCGAGCGAAGCGCAGATGCGTGTCGCCGCCAATATGGCCATGGCGCCCAGGGACGCGTCCGAAATCAGTACGCTATTCTTTGCCGCATCGAGCAGCGAGCGTGCGCAGATCCTGCATAACCTCGCTGAAACGCCGCTGCGATCCTCCGCCCGGATCCCGCAAGCGCGCGCCGCCCGCGCCATGCATATCCTCGAAATGGCCGCCTTCGCCGAAGACCGCGACAACTTCGCACGCGAGCTGAGCGAAGCCCTGATGCTGCCTGCCGCCATTGCCGAACAGGTCGTGAGCGACCCCGGCGGCGAGCCGCTTGCCTGCTGCGCCAAGGCGCTCGGCATGAAGAGCGACATCTTCCAGCGCGTGCTGCTGTTCCTCAATCCGGAATTCGGCACCTCGGTGACGAACGTCTACCGGATCGCGCGCATGTATGACGTGCTGAGCGAACGCTCGGCACTGATCATGGTGGCCGCCTGGCGCGGCGCGCATATGGCAGCGACGCGCGCCAAGTTCCGCCCTGCGCTCTATGACGACGAACGCCAGCGCGCGCGGCCAAGCGCGCCGCAGGCACGACCGGGCGTTCAGCCAGGCGAGGATATCACGCGCATCAGAAATTCGCCGGGGCGCTAGCCCTTCGCCAATTCGAGAAAATGCCGTCCAGCCTTGTCCTCGGTCTCGACGATCCAGACGTCGGGATCGAACGAGATCTCCTTCTGCAAGCGCTCTTCGATCTTGCGTTCTTCGACGGGCTGCGGCGGCGAGGCTGCGAAGACGCGGTCGACAGGGCGGCTCTCGTCATAGGCGCTTTGCGGCGCCGGCGTGTAGAGCATCGCGGTGCCATCCAGCAGCGCGACCTTCACGAATACGGCGCCCGCCTCCTCTGCACCACGACGGCGCACGGCGCCGAACACGCCTTCGGTCTGGCAACGGCGCAGATAGGCTGCGACCCAAATGGCTGACTTCAATCGTGACATCTGAGCCCTTGATTACTCCGGAGAACGAGATTGCGAGGTGACTTCGAGACCGAGGACCAAGCCCGAAATGCGCAATTGACGCGACGCCCGTTTATAGTATTATGACTATAACGCGCAACGTCGCCCGGCATCAATATCAGAATGTCACCCACCGACACACCCTTGGAATTCGTAGGGTCGTCGAAAGACGATCTTTCGGAGTTTCCGGTGCCCGTGAAGGTATGCATTGGTTTTGCTCTGCGTGCGGCCCAGAAAGGCAAGAAGCACCCGGATGCGAAGCCTTTAAAAGGCTTCCACGGCGCAGGCGTTGTGGAGATCGTCTCTGATTTTGATGGCGATACATTTCGCGCGGTCTACACCATCAAACTGAAGGGCATGGTCTACGTTCTCCACGCGTTTCAGAAGAAGTCGAAATCCGGGATCCAGACCCCTAAGACCGAGATTGACCTGATCAAATCCCGTCTAAAAGACGCAATGGCGCTTTACGAAGAAGCCATGGAGAGCAGCAATGAAAAAGCCAGCAAGCACAAAGAGCAGCGGCAACGTATTCGCCGACCTCGGCCTGCCAAACGCTGATGAGCATCTCATCAAGGCAGAGATCGTTCTCGGCATTGCCGCACGCATCAAAAGCAAAGGGCTAACTCAGGCACAGGCGTCCAAGCTGATTGGCCTTGCCCAGCCCGACGTCTCCAAGCTGCTGCGCGGGCAGTTCAGCGGCTACTCTTATGAGCGCCTGTTTGGATTTCTCGTTGCCCTCGGCGAGCGCGTCAAAATCGAGGTGTCGGACGCGAAGACGAAGAAGCAGGCACGCGTCGAACTCGAAATGTCGTGAACCGCATCGCCGGGCCAGCAGCCCGGCAGCGCTAGTCGATCGCGCGGCCGGTGACAGTGGCGAGTTCGCGCACCATGCGATCGGACACCTGGCCGGTGACCGGCAGCTTGCGCTCACGCTCGAAGCGCTGGATCGCAGCCGCAGTGTCCGAGCCGACATTGCCGGTCGGCTTGAGCTGACCGTAGCCGTATTCGGTGAGCGCACGCTGAACAGCGGCGACGCGGCGCGTATTGGTGATGAGGTCGCCGAGCGGATCGGTGCGGGTTGCATTCGGGATCGCCGCCGGCGGGCGTGCCACGGCGCCCGTGGTCGCCGGTGACGCCGGTGGTGCCGGCGCCTTCAGGAGATTGCCGACCGGATCGGCCGCGCGCTGCTCGACGGGTTTGGCGGCGAGTGACGGCTTCGGCTCATTGGCGCTGTTGACCGGCTTGGAATCCAGCATGCGGGAATCGAGCTTGGTGTCCGGCGAAGCAGCATCCAGCGGACGCGGCTTGGGCAGCGGATTGGCGACCTGCGCCGGTGCCGGAAACGCAACGACGGTGCTCGAACCGAACATCGGCGACGGATGATGGCCCTTCTGCAGGAAGATCGCATTGGCGATGATGGCGCTGACCGCCGCGAACGCGATCAACCCGGCGACCATGTCCTTCGGGCTGTGCAGCAGCACGCGCAGGACGATGCCGCGCTCCGCGGGCTCGTCGACGATGGCGACGGCGCGGCCGCGTTTGGACTTGGTCGCTTTGGAACTGGCTTTAGGCACTCTTCTTCACCTGATGGGCTTGGTCGGACGGCGCGGTGCGCGCCGCGGGATTCAAGATCGCGATATTGCTGACGTGTTCAGCCTGCGGCGTGAACTCCAGCGGCAGCGCGATTGTGATGGTGGTGCCTTCGTCGATCCGGCTCTGCACCTGCATCTCGCCACCATGCATGCCGACAAGGCTCTTCACAATGGACAGGCCGAGCCCGGTGCCCTCATGGCGCCGCTGATAGGTTTTGCCGGCCTGGAAGAACGGATCGCCGATGCGCGCGAGATCGTCCGATGCAATGCCGACGCCGGTATCGCTGACGCGCAGCATCAAGCGCGATCCTTCGACGCCCGCTGCCACGGTGACACTGCCGCCGCGCTCGGTGAACTTGATGGCATTGGATACGAGGTTGAGCAGGATTTGCCGGAATGCACGCGGATCGCCGTTGACCTCAGGCAGATCCTTCGGCGCATCGGTGATGAGATCGATGCCGTTCTCGCGCGCCTTCAGCGCCAGCAGATTGCAACAATTGATCAGCGCCGGACGTGGCGCGAAGGGCTCAGGCGAAATCTCGAAATTGCCGGATTCCAGCTTCGACATGTCGAGGATGCCGTTGACGACCGAGAGCAGGTGCTGGCCGGAATCGTTGATCAGCTGGGCATACTCCTTGCGCCTGGTCGCATCGAGCATCATCAGCTCTTCCTGCACCAGCATATCCGAGAAGCCGATAATGGCATTCAGTGGCGTGCGCAGCTCGTGGCTCATGGTGGCGAGGAAGCGCGTCTTCGACGCATCGGCGCGCTCGGCTTCGATGCGGGCCTGTGCCAATGCCTCTTCCTGGAGTTTGCGGTCGGTAACATCTCGCAGCACGGCCACAACTTCTGCATCGGCATTGACCGGCATCGACGTATCGACGTCCTGCTCCATTGGGCGGCAACGCATTTCAACCCAGATGAATTCGGCGCCAGACGGGCGCATGCGATCATTGCCGCGCACGACATCGCGGCGCAGGCGGAATTCGACGGAGCGGGCTTCGCCGCCGCGTGCGGCGTCGGACAGAGCCGTGAGATAGGCCGGGCGATCCGCGACATGGACGCGATCGAACAGGCCATGGCCGAGCAGCCGCTGCGCCGGAGCGCCGACCAGTGCTTCAGCCGCCGGCGAAATGAACTGCACGGCGCCATTGTGACGATGACGCGAGATCACGTCGCTCATATTGCGCGCCAGCAGGCGATAGCGGTCTTCCTCGACATAGAGCAGCGAGACGCTGGTGCGCGCCAGCGACTCCGCGCCGAAGGCCAGACCTGCTGCATAAATGGTGGCGGAGGCAATACCAAAGCCCATGAAGACGCCGTGGCCGGCGACACCAGCTTCGGATGCGGGCAACCAGTCAAGGCTGGTCAGCGCGATGAGAATGCCGACGCAGGACAGCGCCAGCGCCGATGCAAAGGCAACGATACGGCGCGAAGCCGAGAGTGCCGCCTCGATCGGCACCACGACAAGCCAGATCGCGGCGAACGAATTGATGCCACCGGTGGAGATCGCCATCATCATCACGAGGCCGGCGAGTGCGACGGACGACAGCACCTGTGCGCTTTCATAGCGGCCGGTACGCGACAGAAAATATGAGCAGAGGATCGGCGCCATCAGCCAGGCGAAAGCCGCGACCTCGATCGCGTTCGGCGCGCCGCGCAGCGCGAGATAGACAGGAAAAGCCGCAAAGGCCGCAAGGCTGCCGAGCAGACGCGGCGCTATGAATGCGCGATGACGCGCACTCGTCAGCGCATCGTAGCGCACTGAAGGGTGCAGCATGGCATCAAGGCAGTCGCGGATGATGGTCGATACTGTCACTGGTCTCGCTTCGGCTTGATCGTCAATTCAGACGCGCCGAAACGCCTCCTTTTATCGTTGCGCCAACGTGTCAGAGCGACATTAAGCGAACACTAAAGTGACCGCCGCGTTCGCCATGCCTAACGTGTAAGTGCTGATTTAAGAGGAGTTTTCGCGTTTCCATTCGACAACGATGGTGAACGAGTAGTTTCCATCGCCGCGTCCATATGGTTTCGAAAGTGTGCATCCCCAACATCGTGTCGGAAAACGCACGAACAGCTCATCAATGGAAAATTTACGCCAAACCGAATGAAGCGAATTTTCGTCGATTTAACCGCATCGCAAATACTTGCAATTTATCGACTGCTGCTAACTTCGATCCCAATTGCGACAAATCGCAACGGTTCGAAGAGACTAACGGGGTTCGCGATGTTCTTCCTGCTTCGCATGGCATTCTGGCTCGGGCTCGTGCTCGTGCTGCTGCCGAGGGACAAGACGCCGGAATCGGACAAGCTGCCGCAGATCGGCGCGTCCGATGCGGTATCGGCTGCGAGTGCGGCGATGTCCGACATGGCTCAATTCTGCAAGCGCCAGCCGGCCACCTGCGAAGTCGGCGGCCATGCGGCCACCGTGATCGGCGAACGTGCAAAGGACGGCGCGAAGAAAATCTACCAGATCATCACCGAGAAGAAGCCGGATACTACCGGCTCCATCGGTGGCGAAGGTGAAAACCAGGGGACGATCGCCATGGTCAAACCCGACACGCTCACCCAGGACGACCTCGCCGCCGAATGGCAGCCACCCACCGCTGCTCCCTAAACGGCTGATTGCGGCGGATAATTACCGCAAACGGCGGTCGCTTTCGGCGCTGTTCGTCCCTATATAGGGCCTGACATTGCTTGCAGGCCCCGATGACCACGATTGACGATATCCGCGATAATTTCGAGCTACTCGAGGACTGGGACGACCGCTACCGGTACGTCATCGAACTCGGGCGCAGCCTCACGCCGATGCCGGATGAGGAACATTCCTCCGCCAATAAGGTCAATGGCTGCGCGAGCCAGGTCTGGCTGTCGCGCCAGGTCGCTCGCGACCACGGCACGCCGGTGCTCAGCTATCTCGGCGACAGCGACGCGCATATCGTTCGCGGGCTGATCGCGATCCTGCTGACGCTGTATTCGGGCCGCAAGGCCGAGGACATTCTGGCCACCGACGCCATCAAGGTGTTCGACGAACTCGGCTTCAAGGAACACCTCACACCGCAGCGCTCCAACGGCCTGCGCGCCATGGTCGAGCGCATCCGCCGGGACGCCACCGAGACCCTGGCAGATGCGAACCAGGGCGTGACCCCATAGGCTCGAGCGGCCGCGGGTGCTGCGCCAACTCTCCGCCAGGGATCGAGCGCAGCTGAGGCCCGTTTACCGGCCTTCAGCCCCAAGCGCGCCCGACCGCGCCCTCGCCTGCAACCGGGACACCGCCTCGGCCAGAGGAACGTCGGCCTGTGAGCCGTCGCGCTCGCGCAGGCTCACCCGGCCGTCCCTCATCTCGCGCCCGCCGACGATCGCCATCACCGGCACCGCCATGTCGTGCGCTGCCACGATGCGCCGTGAAAGCGTATCGGCGCCGTTATAGGCAACAGCCCGGATCCCCGCATCCTCGAACGCCGCCACGACATCCGCGCCGTATCCGGCCTGGTCTTTCGAGATCGGCGCAACGGCGACCTGATCCGGCGACAACCAGAAAGGAAGCACGCCGCCGTGGTGCTCGAGCAGGATCGCGATCATGCGGCCAAGCGATCCGAAGATGGCATGGTGGATCATCAGGGGCCTTGCGCGGCTGCCGTCGGCGGCGATGTAGGACGCGTCGAGCCGCTGCGGGAGAACGCTGTCGAGCTGCACCGTGCCGCACTGCCAGGATCGTCCCAGCCGGTCGCGCAACGCGAATTCCAGCTTCGGTCCGTAGAACGCGCCTTCGCCAGGATTGATTTGAGGCGCGAGGCTGCAGCGCCGCGCGGCATCGCCGAGCTTCGCCTCCGACCAGTCCCACGTCGCGTCGTCGCCGGCGCGCACCGGTGGCCGCGTCGACAGCGCCACTTCGTAGTCGGGAAAGCCGAGGTCGCGATACACCTCGCCCAGCAAAGCGATGAAGCGCGCGACTTCGTCCTCCACGTCCTGCTCGCGGCAGAACACATGCGCATCGTCCTGCTCGAAGGCGCGCGTTCGCATAATGCCGTGGAGCGAACCGGACGGCTCGTTGCGGTGGCAAGCGCCAAACTCGGCATAGCGGATTGGAAGCTCTCGCCACGAGCGCAGACCCTTGTTGAAGATCTGCACGTGGCAGGGGCATGACATCGGCTTCAGTGCCATCGTCTGCTCGCCGTCATCGACCCGGAACATGTGCTCGCGGAATTTGTCCCAGTGGCCGCTGCGGCTCCAGAAGTCCTTTGGCAGCAGCTGTGGCGTTTGGACCTCGGCATAGCCGGCTGTGCGCATTTTGCGCCGGAGATAGTCCTCCAGCACCCGGTAGATCGCGTAGCCGCGCGGATGCCAGAACACCATGCCCGGCGCATCGTCCTGCAGGTGCCAGAGTTTGAGTTGTACGCCGAGATTTCTATGGTCGAGATCGTCCATGGCTGTGTTCCTTACGAGGGGAAAAAGCGCGGACGGGGATCATCAGAAACAGAAAAGGCCCCGTCCGTCGCCGGCGGGGCCTTTTCTGGGTGAAGTACGCTTGTCTCTAGCGCGCGCGACCAGAAGGCGATCCGCCGTGAGCGGTCGCCGTGGTGGTCAATGCAGCTGATCGAAGCTTGTTCATGCGCTGTATATGGCGGCAAAACGCGCATGCGTCAACGAAAGCTGCTTGGCGTCGCGGGCCTGTGAGCGCGGCCACCGACCTCCCCGTCGTCAGGCTCGCATCCATCCGCACTCGGCTGCCTACGATCGACTCCGCGTTCCTAGCTCTTGAACGCCGCATCATCCGCGAGCCAGGTTCGCACTTTCGATGGCTGTCCCCTGACCTCACTGGCGAAGCCGTAGTGCCGCGCGAGGCGATCCAGCGCGAGTTGCAGCACGATCTTGGCGGAGCGCGCCGGCCAGTTGCGTTCGCGCTCGATGTCTTCGAGGCCACGCAGAAAACAGCACACATCCATCAGAACCCCTGAAAATTCGGGCCCGCAAGCCTCCAGCGCCTGACTGACGCGCTGGCGCGCTGTCATCATGATATCCGTCATCTCGCCGGGACTGCTGCCGGCCCCGCGTGGTCGGCCGCCGGTCGGCGCGGCCCAGTTCGCTGTCATGCACGGCGCCATGTTGCCGCGCGTGAAATCGGCGCGCAGCTTTTCGCCGGCGATGAACTGATGCGGGCTGATCATGCTGCGGCCATCGCGGCCCTTGCGCCGGGCCAGCCAGCCGAGCGGGCTTTCACTGTCATTGACGAGAACGCTGGCGACGCCGTCCTCGGTGAGGATCTGTCGCGTCTCCAGCGACAGATGCTGCGCGCGATGGTGATCGACGCGGTCGGGATGCCTGGTGGTGCTGCGGGACGTTTTCATCGTGAGCGACTCCATTTAGGATAATAAGCTCACATCCAGAATGGCCCGGCAAGCAGAATTTTAGACTTTATTCCTTCCTGGGCTTTTATTCAAAAGAACCAGTGCCTTCGCACGATCGCTCAAAGCCGCGGCGTTGAGAAAGCGGGTTTCCGGCGGCGACCGCGATTGATCCGCGGCCGGCGCGCGCGAAGAGTTCATCGCAGTCTTCGGCCACGACCTGCGGGCAAAGCCCACCCCTGTCGTCCGACAGATCACGTCCAGAATTCGCGGCACGGCATCGATGCGCGGGATGGCCTCAACGTCCGCTTGAAAGTCTCCCGTCATACTCGCCAAGTTCACGTATCGCCTGCCTGTGGTGTCACACACCAATTGCGCGTGGCGGGAGATGTATCCCGCATCCCGACGTAGAACTTTCTTCGTCTCCGATTTGTTCTATATTGGTTCCTGCGGATGGAACCTGACTTTATTGCTTAGCTTTACTTGTGCGGATTACTTGCGGGATCACTCGCCCAGATCGCTTGCTCAGGTCACCTGTTCAGGTCACTTGCGCCGGCGGCGCTGCTGACCCAGCCCCATTTTCTTGGCGAGCTGCGAACGCGCCACCGCATAGTTCGGCGCGACCATCGGATAGTCGGCCGGCAGGCCCCATTTCTCGCGATACTGTTCCGGCGTCATCGCGTACTGCGTGCGCAGATGGCGCTTCAACGACTTGAAGCGTTTTCCGTCCTCGAGACAGACCAGATATTCGGCGGTCATCGATTTCTTGACGGACACCGCCGGTTTGGCCGGCTCCGCTGCGACCTCCGGCCGGCCGTTCGACACCCGCACCAGGGCAGCGTGAACCTGACCGATCAGCGCCGGCAGTTCTGACGCCGGTGTTGGATTGTGACCGACATAGGCCGACACGATCGTCGCCGTGAGATCGATGAAGCTCTTGCCGGCGATGTCGTTCATGATCCGTCGTCTTTCAAGGATTGGAGCCGCACTTTACTTGACAATCATGCGGGCATTACAGCCACGAGGGCAATAACAACGTATAGCGCGCCGATTTCATTCTGCGCGCAAGATTAGTCGAGATCAGCTGAAAGTGACCGCCAACGGAAATGGCTGAGCGGCGTCAGCCCCTGTTGTCGAGATGCTCACGCAACTCGTCGATCGAGGCGAAGCGCATCATGCCTTCGGGCATCTGCGCCTCGATGGAGCCGTCGGAATACAGCGAATAGGCCATGCCATCGACGACCCCCGATTTCAGCACGGTGACGTCCGGTGCTTGCGGCGGCTCTTCAGCCGGCGTCGGCGGAACGTAGCGATCCGGGATCAGCGCGGCATCGGGCAGCTTGTCGCTTGGCGAGGACGAGGTACGGGCGGCGCGGCGGATCGCGTCGGAGCGCGACCGATCCGGCTGCGGCCAGGCATCCTCGAAACTCTTCGGCTGCTCGGCGGGCGCCTCCGGCGTTGGCATGGCCGCCTCGAATGCGGCAGCTGCCTCGGCCCTCTCCCGCTCCCGGCGCGACGACTGGAACAGCAGATTGCGGCGCTTCGGCTCCTCAGGCACCGGTGCCTCGGCGGCAGCGGACGCAAGCCGCTCGCGGTCGCGCAGCACTTCGTCCTGCCATGGGGGAACACCTGGCTCCGGAACGGCAGGTCGCGCAGCCGGCTGGTCGCGGCTGAACAGCGGGCCCGACGCGGGCGCGTCATCCGCCTCCTCTGCGTCCTCCCCCGGAACCGGCGGCAACTTCAGTTCCCGGCGCGGCAGCCGGGGCGACGGAACCGGTTCATCGATCTCGCCCTGCGGCCCAAACTTCTTCAGCTCGCCGACGGCGAGCGCCATGCTCACCATGATCAGGCCGGTGCAGGCGCCGACCGTTCCAGTCAGGATCAGGGTATTGCCGAAGCCGAATTCCTTGACCGGAATGCCGAAGCCGATCGCGGCAAGGCCCGCCAGAATGACCCCGATCCCGGCAATCAGCAGCAATTTCATAGTCTTCGAACTCCTCGACGGACCACTCGCGAGTCTCGTCATGGGTGCCACGATAGCGTCATATTGCGTGCACCGCCAAACGGCATTTTGCGTTCATCCCTTGTACATCGGCCTGGTGGTAAGTTTTGGGAGAGTTTTCTTCCACCGGAGACAACAGGTTTGGGACAGCCGACGCCGATCTATCCCTAAACGGTAAAGCTTTTACCTTGTCCTGTTTGTTGCAACGCATTAAGAAACTTCAGCCACAATTCTCAATTACTTCAAAAGAGAAGTGCGCTATATCGATGCCGGGGAAACGAGGCTCAAAGAGCGCTAAAGCCGAGCCATTGGGGACACCGGGTTATCCATCGCCATGTCATCGATTACGACTGCGGCCATCGACACGCCAGTAAGGCGCTCGGTGGAACGGACGTGTGACGACCTCGCCATCCTGGCGCTTGTCGTTGTCAGTATCGTCGCAAGCTTCACGTTCCGGGACTATGGTCTCGGATGGGACGACTATACTCACGCTGAATATGCAGATCTTCTATTGAAGATGTACGGGTCGGGCTTCACCGACACCGGCGCTTTGTCGTTTGCAAATCTCTACATGTATGGCGGCGGCTTCGATATGGCGGCCGCGCTGCTGCACAAGATCATCCCGCTGGAGCTGTTCGAGACGCGACGCCTGCTCGGCGCGATCGTCGGCGTCATCGGCCTCGGCGTCACCTGGCGCCTCGGCCGCCGTGTCGCCGGCCCCGTGGGCGGCCTCGCCACGCTGCTGCTGCTGGCGCTGTGCCCGACCTTCTACGGCCATATGTTCATGAACCCGAAGGATGCGCCTTTCGCCGTAGCGATGGTCATCCTGATGCTCGGGCTGGTGCGCCTTGCGCAGGAATATCCGAACCCGTCGCCGCGTACGGTCCTGATCCTCGGCGTCGGCGCCGGCTGCGCGATCGGCTGCCGCATTCTCGCCGGCCTCACGCTGATCTACGCAGTGATCGGTTTCATGCCTCTGTGGATCGAGGATGTCCGCACCAATGGCATGCGCGAGAGCGTGCATCGCTTGCTGCATGTCCTTTACGTGCTGCTGCCCGGCCTCGCTTTCGGCTATTTGATCATGGGCCTGATCTGGCCGTGGTCGATTCTCGAGCCCGCCAATCCGCTGCGCGCCCTAGGCTACTTCTCTCACTTCTTCGAGAAACCGTGGAAGGAGATGTTCGACGGCGCGATGATCTCGGTGCCGGACATGCCGTGGTCCTATTTGCCGACGCTGTTCGCGCTGCAGCTTCCGGAAGTGCTGCTCAGCCTCACCTTCGGCGGCATCGCGCTGACCATCATGTCGCTGTCGCGCGACACCGTGCCCGCGCGTCGCAAGACCATCCTGTTGATGCTGACCTTTGCCGCCACTCTGCCGCTGGTGATCGCCATGGTGAAGCGCCCGGCGCTGTATAACGGCATCCGGCATTTCATCTTCGTGCTCCCACCGATGGCCGTGCTCGGCGGCGCGGCTTTCGCGGCGCTGATGGACTGGCTGCGCGTCAATCATCGCGGCGCGCAAGCGGCTGCCGTCGCCGTGTTCTCCTTCGGCCTGATGCTGCCGACGGCCGAGATGATCCGGCTGCATCCGTATCAGTACACCCACTTCAACTACATCGCCGGCACCGTTCGCCAGGCCGATGCGCTGTACATGCTGGACTATTGGGGCCTTGCGCTGAAGCAGGCCTCCGATGCGCTGCGCGAGCAGATCATTGAGCGCCAGGAAAGCCCGCCGGTCGGCCGCAAGTGGAAGGTCGCCGTGTGCGGCCCGCAGCGTCCGGCACAGGTCGCGCTCGGTCCCGACTTCACCATCGGCTGGGACAGCCAGTCGGCCGACTTTGCGATGACGCTTGGCGAGTTCTACTGCAAGGGCCTCACCGCCCCTGTGATTGCCGAGATCAAGCGCGACGACGTCGTCTTCGCCAAGGTCTACGACATCCGCGGCAGCAGCATTTCGAGCCTGCTCGCGATCCCCGCGCCGTAAAATTCTGCGTTAGTACTAAGTTCCAAGTTTTCGTCATGCCCGGCCTTGTGCCGGGCATCCACGTCTTGGCGACATGAAAGGCGTGGATGGCCGGGACAAGCCCGGCCATGACGACTCTTGTTGTTCATGGCCCGCGTCGTTGACTAACGCGCCGCCTGAAACCTGATGTCGCCGTTGTTCAGAAAACACGTCTTGCTGAACAGGCCGAGATCGACAGGATTCGGCAACCGGACGTCGTCCAGATCAGGACATGGCTTCACAGCCGGATCGTAGGACCGGTGGATCTGCGAGATGAAGACGAAGATCAGCCCGCGTTCCCTCGCGAATGACTGCAGCGCGCGCACCTGCACCATCAATGCCGGGTTCTCGCGTTTCTGATCGAGCAGTTGCAGATAGTCGATCACCACAAGCGTGCCGCGCGGCGCGTCCGCCAGTTTCCGGGCGACGTAGTCCGCGCAGATGTCGTCGGAATTATCGAATGCGAACAGCGTATCGAAACGCCCCCGCTCCACGCCGATGGCACTGAAACGGTCCAGCACGTCCTTTTCGCCGTATTCCAGCGAAAAGAACACGCTGCGATGGCCGGATTGCATCGCCTCCACGGCGAGCTTCAGGCTCATCAGCGTCTTGCCATGGCCCGGGCGCGCGCCGACCAGCACGAGATCACCAGGAGACAGTTGCTCGAACAGTTTCGCGGCAGGTGTCACCGAAGACATCCGCGCCACCAGCAGGCTCCAGGCAGCAAAGCCTTCTCGCACGGCGATCCGGTCGAGTGCCTCGTGCAGCGGAATGTTATCGGCGCGGGAGAGAAGCCTGGCCTTGCGCTTCAATTGATAAACAGGCGCAGAAAGACGCATTGTGAGAACCTCCTGGTGCGAGCGTTGTCACAACCCCTCCTTATGCTTGATGCTCGAACAGTTGGTTCGGTGATCAGAGAGCCCGGTATGATCGATACTTTCCCGCTGGAGGGGGGAGGCGTGGGCCGCGCCAGAATCAGAGTGTAGCGCAATCCCCTTCCCCGCGAAATTGCGGACTTCCAATCGCCCGCCATCAATTCTCCCTCTTCGCCCGCGAATGACACGCCATGATGATCAATCGACGAACATTGCTGGCGGCTGCGCCGGCGCTCATGGCGTGGCCGGCCTTTGCCAAGGAAACGGCAAAGGACGCGCCGGCAGCGTTGCAAGCCTATGAACGCGACACCGGCGGGCGGATCGGCGTCTATGCCGAAAACCTCAAGACGGGCGCAAAGATCGCGTGGCGCGCCCATGAGCGCTTCGTGATGTGCAGCACGTTCAAGGCCTCGCTCGCCGCCTGCGTTCTCGCCCGCATCGACCGCGGCGAAGACAAGCCCGATCAGATGATTGCCTATGCCGCTGCAGACCTTCTGCAATATGCACCGGTCGCGCGCGACAATCTTGCCAAGGGCGCGCTCTCGGTCGCCGACATGTGCAAGGCCATCGTCGAACTCAGCGACAACACCTGCGCCAACATGCTGCTGGCGCGCGTCGGCGGTCCGGCCGCCCTCACCGCCTTCTGGACCAAGA
Source organism: Tardiphaga sp. 37S4 (assembly GCF_021044645.1). Classification (NCBI taxonomy): domain Bacteria; kingdom Pseudomonadati; phylum Pseudomonadota; class Alphaproteobacteria; order Hyphomicrobiales; family Nitrobacteraceae; genus Tardiphaga; species Tardiphaga sp. 37S4. The sequence goes on from NZ_CP088008.1 coordinate 3,105,472, forward strand.
CCGGCGACGGCGTCTCGCGCCTCGATCACAACGAGCCGCTATTGAACCGGTCGCGTCCCGGCAATCCGCAGGACACGACCACGCCTGCCGCGATGGCCGGCAACGTCAAACGCTTCGTCACCGGCAATGTGCTGACGCCCACGTCGCGCGATCAGCTCACCGACTGGATGGTGAACTGCAAGACCGGCGACAAGCGCCTGCGCGCCGGGTTGCCGAAGACATGGAAGATCGGGGACAAGACCGGCAATAACGGCAAGGACGCCGCCGGCGACATCGCCGTGACTTGGCCGAAGCCGGACCAGCCCGTCGTCATCGCCGCCTATACGCAGGGCGGCACGCCGACGACTCCGCAATTGGAGACGGTGTTCACGGCGATTGGCGAGATGGTCGGGCGGCAACTGGGATAGGCTGCGTCGTCGGCACAACATCTGGCTTCCGGCGCGACATCGTTCCGATGACGATCCCGCCAAGGATCATGGCCATCGCTGCGATCAGCGACAGCTCGATCGCCTCGCCCAGCACCAGCGCGGAAATCGCAACGCCCATTACCGGCGTTGCCAGCAGACCGAGCGACGTAATGGTCGCCGGCAGGCTGCGGTTGATGATCACCATCGCCCAATGCGCCAGCGCCGTGCCGAAGATCCCGCCGAACAGCAATGCGCCGACGAGTTCGCGCGTCCAGGCGATATCGGGGACGCCTTCGCGGATCAGCGCCAGCGATGTCAGCAGCACGCTCGCGAGCAGCGCCTGCCAGAACACGAGTTGAAACGGCTCGGAGATCCAGCGGTGGCCGCGGACATAGACGATATTCGCCGCCCAGCACAAAGCCGCGAGCAACAGCAGCCCGCTGCCGATCAGCGCGTTGCCGTTGCTCCAGTCGAACGCCGACGGGTTGAACATGACCGCGATGCCGGCAAGCCCGAGCACGATGCCCGCGAGACGTTCTCGCGGAACGGGTTCGCGCAGCAGCAACCACGCGGCGGGCGCGACCCAGAGCGGCGTGGTGTAGCCGAGGACGATGGAGCGCCCGACCGGCACGAATTGCAGGCCGAAGGCAACGAGCACCGAGAATAGGCCCATATGCAGCACCGCGACACTGACGATCACAGGCATGTCGCCGCGCCGCGGCACGATGAATTGCCGGCGCGCCAGCGTAATCGCCGCAAGAGCGAGCGTGGCAACGATCGCGCGGATCGCCACCGACCACAGCGGCGAAATGTGCTGCACCAGAAATTTCGTCAGCGTCCAGTTCAGCCCCCACATGGTCACGACGACGGCAAACAAAAGCAGCGCCGTGCGGCGCGACAGGGGATATTCGGACATGGCTTCATCTCACGGCTTCGGTGCATGGCGCACTCGACAGACCGAGGACACTAGGTTTTACTGGCCCCAATCAAAGATCCATTCCAGTAAAAATGACTGAGCCAGTTTAATGGGCGACATTCTCGCAGGGCTGATCGATATCGCTCGCGGATCCGCGAGCGGCGAGACGTTGACGCGGCAGCTCTATGATCAGCTCCGTGCGGCGATCCTGAGCGGCGCGCTGCCGCCGGGCCATCGCCTGCCGTCGAGCCGCGACTGCGCGCAGCAGCTCGGCCTCGCCCGCAACACCGTCTCGTCCGTCATCGATCAGTTGGCCATGGAAGGCTATCTCGACGTCGCGCAGGGACGACGCCCGACGGTCGCCGCCGCTGAGCGCAAGGCGTTGCTGACCGGGCCCAACATTGCCGGCAAGACGCCGAAGCCGCTCGGCCTGTCGCGCTGGGCCGAGCGCGTGCAGAAGTCGGATTGGCCGTTCATCAACAAAGGGCGGCCACTGCTGTTGGCCCCGGCGCTGGCAGATGCGCGGCTGTTTCCCCACGACATCTGGGCGCGCTGCCTGCGCCGCGCGGCGCGACGCGGATCGACCGGCGATCCCGCCATCAATCGCGCCTCGTTGCGCAACGCCCTGCTCCGCCATCTCATCGCCTATCGCGGCGTGCGGGCCGAGGCACGACAGATCATCCTGATGCCATCGGCGCAGTCTGCGCTTGAACTCATCGCGCGCGTGTTACTCGATGCCGGCGATCTCGCCTGGGTCGAAAGCCCCGGCTATGGCGGCGCATATGCGGCGCTCAATGCGGCCGGCGCGACCATGCGCGGCATTTCGCTGGATGGCAGCGGCCTCTCCATCAAAGGCCGGCGCGATCGCCCGCGGCTGATCTTCGTGACCCCGTCGCATCAGCACCCCACCGGACGGCTGATGCCTGTGAGCCGGCGGCAGCAATTGCTTGCATTTGCCAATGACATCGGGGCTGCCATCGTCGAGGACGACTATGACAGCGAATTCCACTATGACGGCCGCCCCGTCGCCGCCCTGCAAGGCCTCGATGACAGCGGCCGCGTGTTCTATGTGGGCACGTTCTCGAAACCGATGTTCGCGGATGTGCGCAGCGGCTACGCCATCGTGCCGCCGGATCTTGCCGACCTGTTCGAAAAGGCGCAGCGCCACGGCAGCCATATCGTGCCGGCGCCGGTGCAGGATGCGCTGGCCGAATTCATCGACGACGGTCACTTCGCGGCGCATATCCGCAAGATGACGCGTGTCTATCGCAGCAGGCGCGATCACCTGCTGCAGGCACTGCAAGTTCATGCCGGCGATCACCTGACGATCGAACCGCCCGCCGGCGGCATGCAGTTGCTCGCCCATCTCGATCTCGATCGCGACGACCGCGCCATTTCGGCACGACTTGCCGAGCTCGGCGTGACCGGCCGCCCGCTATCGATGTATTTCACCGGACCTGTGGCCGGCCAGGGATTGTTCATGGGCTTTTCCGCCTGGAACGAACAGGAGATCGACAAGGCCGCCGCCATCGTCGGACAGGTGCTGCGCGCCACCGCCACGCCGCGCGGCCGCTCCGGCAAGGCACCGAAGCGGCCGAAGGGCTGACGCGTTCCTATGCAGCCGCGAGCTTTTTCTCGACGGCCAGCGCCGCCGGCAGCGGTCGCCACAGCACCGTCATTTCCTGTATGAGGCCGGCATCGTTCACACGCCAGTAGTCGACGCCATCCAGTTGTTCCGTGCCGACGGTGATCCCGAAGAAGGCAGACACGTGTTCGGGCCCCTGCAGCACTTCGCGGAAATCGAAACTGTCGACGACACCCAGCAGCGCCGTCACCACCGGGCGGATCGCAGCCTTGCCCTTGAACGGCTCGGCCGCGAGCGGCGTCTTCAGCACGATGTCGTCGGCCATATGCGAGAGCATGGCATCGAGGTTCTTGCTCTGCATCGCTGCGGTGAAGGCGTGGATATGGGTGAGGTTCATGGTCATGATCCTTTCGATCATATTAGAAGCGGCTTGCGCAACTCACTCCGCCGCTGTCGGCACGATGATGCCAAGCTTCGTCGCGACGCGTTGTGCGGTGGCCTCGCGTTGCGCGGTGATCTTCGCCACCGACTGACGGGTCTGCGCCAGCACCGTCGCCGGTGCGGTTTCGGGCGTGCCGCTGTTGAACGGCGGCTGTGGCGCATATTCCATGAACAGCTGAATTCCCTGCGCCACCTCGTCGCCGCGCAGTTCTGCAGCCAGACGCAGCGCGCCATCGATGCCTGACGTCACGCCGGCGGCGAAGATCCAGTCGCCGTCGATCACCACGCGCTCGTTGACCGGCGTTGCGCCAAAATAGCGCAGCAGATGAAACGACGCCCAATGCGTGGTCGCGCGGCGGCCCATCAGCAATCCCGCAGCGCCGCAGATCAGCGCGCCAGTGCAGACCGAAAAGATTCGAGCATGTCCGGCCTGCTGACGGAGCCAATCGAGCACAACCGTATCGTCCATCAGCGCTTCCTGGCCGAAGCCGCCGGGCACATGCAGCACGTCGAGCTGGGGCGCGTCGCCAATGGCGGCATCCGGCGTAATACGGAGCCCCCTGTAGTCGCGCACGGGATCGGTGGTCTTGCCATAGATTCGATAGGTCGAATTCGGGATCCGCGACAGCACTTCGAACGGGCCGGTGAGATCGATCTGGTCAAGCCCCTCAAACAACAGCGAGCCGATCTGGAGATGTTGGTCTGGCGGGATCATGGAATGCTCCAAGCATTTGTGAATGGACAAGCCGAACCTAGCCCGGCACAGTCTGGCGAATATGCCAAAGACCCCTCGTTCTCCGCCAAACTCTGTTGCGACGGTTCCGCGCGTTATCGACGTGCTGGCGTTCCCGTCGGTGCAACTGCTCGACGTGTCCGGCCCGCTGCAGGTCTTCGCCACGGTCAATGAGATCATGCAGCGCAAGGGACAACCTGCGCCCTATAGGCTGCGCGTGATCGCGCGCGGCGGCCATAGTGTGACCGCCTCTGCCGGACTTGGCCTCGCCGTGAGCGATCTGCCGCGCCAGGCCGAACCGATCGACACGCTGCTCATTGCCGGCGGTCCCGGCGTCCATGCCGCCGCTTCCGATCCCGCTATGGTCGCCTGGGTGCGCAAGCGCGCGGCCAAGGCGCGGCGCACCGCCTCGGTCTGCACCGGCGCCTTCCTGCTTGCGTCAACCGGCGTGCTGGACGGCCGTCGTGCCGCCACCCACTGGTCCTGGTGTTCCGAACTCGCGCAGCGCTTTCCCGACGTGCATGTGGAGTCCGATCCGATCTTCGTCCGCGACGGCGCGTTCTGGACATCGGCCGGCGTGACCGCGGGAATCGATCTCGCGCTGGCGCTGGTAGAGGAAGACCTCGGGCGCAGCGTCGCGCTCATGGTGGCGCGTCACCTCGTAGTGTTTCTCAAGCGCCCCGGCGGCCAGTCACAATTCAGCGCGGCATTGTCGCTGCAGACCGCGGACGACAAATTCGGCGCGCTGCATGACTGGATCGGCAAGCATCTCGCCGACGACATTTCGCTACCCATGCTGGCAGAACAGGCCGGTATGAGCGAACGCAGCTTCAGCCGGCACTATGCGGACGCCACCGGCATCACGCCCGCCCGCGCCGTCGAGCAGTTGCGCGTCGAAGCCGCACGGCGGCTGCTCTCGGAAACGAAACTGCCGGTGAAACGCATTTCGCAACGCTGCGGCTTCGGTTCCGAAGAAACCATGCGACGCAGCTTCCTGCGATTGCTTTCTGCCACGCCGCAGGACTATCGCGCGCGTTTCAGTTCCTGAATGTCGCGATCGGGCCTTCTGCCACCCTGGTAAGCATGTCTGCCGCGCAAACCGTCCGGCTTGCTGCCGCAACAGGGCGGGATTAGGCTGGCATCAGCCAAACGCCAAAACACTGCCAGTCAATCCGGGAGCACTCAACATGTCACCAGCCGAAGCCCGCCTCAAGGAAGTGCCGTCGCATATGAGCGAGGGCGAATGGGCCCAGCGCGTCAACCTCGCCGCTGCCTATCGCCTCGTTGCGCTCTACGGCTGGGACGATCTCATCGACACCCACATCTCCGCCCGCGTGCCCGGCCCCGACCATCACTTCCTGATCAATCCCTATGGCCTGATCTTCGAAGAGATCACGGCATCGTCGCTGGTCAAGGTCGACCTCGACGGCAACCAGCTCTCCGAAAGCGAATACAGCATCAACCCGGCCGGCTTCACCATCCATTCGGCAATCCACGAAGTCCGCGAAGACGCCGGCTGCGTGATGCATCTGCACACGCCGGACGGCACCGCCGTGGCCTCCTGCATGGAAGGCCTGCAGCCCCTGAACCAGACTGCTCAGCTCGTGATCCCCGAACTCGCCTATCACGACTATGAAGGCGTCGCGCTCGATCACGACGAACGCCCCCGCCTGCAGAAGGATCTCGGCACCAAGAACGCCATGCTGCTGCGCAATCACGGCACGCTGACCGTTGGCCGCTCGGTCGCCTCGGCATTCGAGCGCATGTATTATCTGGAACGCGCCTGCACCATGCAGGTCCGCACCCGGATGCTCGGCCCGACCGCCTATCCGGTCGACCAGATCGTCATCGACAAGAACGCCGCGCTGGTGGGCAACCCCGACAAGGCCGAATTGCGCTCGACCAAGCTGGTCTGGCCGCCGATGCTGCGCAAGCTCGACCGCCGCGATCCGTCTTACAAGACCTGAGATTTGGTGCTATAGAGAGGTTACATACCTCTACACAGTGATTCAAAACGCCGTCCAATTCCGGGCGGCGTTTTTATGTTTGGTGCAGACTGTCATTCCGGGGCGCGTGCGACGCCGCAGGCGAACCTCGGCCATTCCACTTGGAATGGCGGGGAATGACGAGCCTGGGATCACGGCCGCATGAACGCAAAATCCGTGTCGGGATCGCAATTATCGGCAACGAAATGCAGCTCCGACTGTACGTCAGCCGTGGTCCTTGTCTCCAGATACTTCGAGACCACGAGATTCACGAGGGAGCGACAGACGCTGTCCTGATCGACCCCGGCGGTCTGAGCTGCCGCCATCGCGGCAGAGAAATGAGTATTGGCGATTTCGGCTGCGGACATTGCATCCTCCCTTTTTTTGTCTTTCGATCAGGAAAGCCTGACGCAAGCCTTGATGTGGGTCAACGCGAAGGCAGTCGTCATCCCAACACTCCGTCATGGCCGGGCTAAAGCGCGAAGCGCAGCTTCGCTAGATGTCCCGGCCATCCGCGCCTCAGCTCGCGGCCAAGACGTGGATGCCCGGCATATGCCGGGCATGACGGCTATTGCCAGCTTACTTCTTCACATCCGCCAGCGCCGCAATGATCCGCGCCCACGACCGGATGCCCTTGTGGAAGCTCTTGAGGTCGTACTTCTCGTTCGGCGAATGGATATTGTCGTCATCGAGGCCGAAGCCGATCAGGAGCGAGTCCAGACCGAGCGTGCGCTTGAAATCCGCGACGATGGGAATCGACGCACCTGAGCCGATCAGCAGCGCCTGCTTGCCCCATTCGTCGGTCAGCGCATCGCGCGCAGCGGCGAGCGGCTTCATGTTCCAGTCGAGCGCGATGGCCGGCGCATTGGAATGATCGAGAAACTCCGCCGTGCAATCGCCGGGCAATTGCGACGTGACGAAAGCCCGGAACGCATCGCGGATCTTGCCGGGGTCCTGACCCTCGACGATGCGGAACGAAACTTTCGCCGACGCATGCGAGGCGATCACCGTCTTGGAGCCCTCGCCCGTGTACCCACCGACGATGCCGTTGATATCGCAGGTCGGACGCGACGTGATCTGTTCGATCAGTTCGCGGCCCCGCTCGCCGGCCGGAATAGAGAGACCGATCGGCTTGAGGAAGCTCTCCGCGGTGAGACCGAGACCCTTCCACTGCGCCAGAATATCGGCAGGCAAATCCTTCACGCCATCATAAAAGCCGGGAATGGTGATGCGGCCATTGTCGTCATGCAGCTTGCCGAGAATATTGGTCAGCACGCGGATCGGATTGCGCGCACCGCCGCCATAGATGCCGGAATGCAGATCGCGGTTGGCTGCAGTGATCTTCACCTCTTCATAGACGAGGCCGCGCAGCGACGTGGTGATCGCCGGGGTCGACGGGTCCCACATGCCGGTGTCGCAGACCACCGCGAAATCGGCGGCGAGATCCTTCTTGTTGGCTTCGAGGAACGGCACGAAATTCTTCGAGCCGACCTCCTCCTCGCCTTCGATGCAGATGGTGAGATCGATCGGCAGCGAGCCCGTGACATTCACCCAGGCCCGGCAGGCTTCCACGAAGGTCGAAAGCTGGCCCTTGTCGTCCTGCGCACCGCGCGCAACGATGATGTCGCGGCCATCGGCATGTTTGGTGACGACCGGCTCAAACGGCGGACGATGCCACAGGTTCAGCGGATCGACCGGCTGAACGTCATAATGACCATAGAACAGAACATGCGGCCGCTTGCCGGTATTGCCCTTGGCGGTGGCGACGATAGCGGGATGGCCCGCAGTCGGCCGCACCTCGGCGTTGAAGCCCAAGCCTTCGATCTCACCGGCCAGATGCTTTGCCGCCGCCTTGCAGTCCTCGGCGTAAGCCGGATCGGCGGAAATCGACTGGATCCGCAACAGCGCGAACAACCGCTCCAGAGCCTTGTCGAAATCGGCATCGACGCGATCGAGAACGGATGCAAGCTGCGTATTGGACATGAGCGAATTTCCTTAAGCGTGATGGTCCGGAACTTCGGTGGAATCTAGCAGCACCGGCGGGTGGTGCATATGCCAGATCAATCCACCTGCGAGGATGGCCGTTGCCAGCAGATTATTGCCCCAGGCCTGCAGCATGGCCGGGAATACCGGGATCGACAGCGCCATCAGCACGCCGACGACGCCAAGCAGCCACCATGTCCCGGTCCGTACATTCGGCCTGGGATCATCGGCGGCGCGATGCATCAACACCGTGAGCGGCAGGAACAGCCACATGAAGTAATATTGCCGCGCCAGCGGCGATGCCACCGTCATCAGGCAGAACAGGATGCCGAGTTCTTCGGCACGTGAGCGCGGCGTGAGTTTCGATCGCGGCAGCAGCGACCAGATGAAGCCGAGGCCGATCAGACCGGAGACTGCGAGCACGATCAGGTTCGCGGTTTTGTAGCTGACATCGATCACGTTCATCGTGGCCGATCCACGCTTGCGATCATCCTGGAAATAATCGATCGGCCGCACCAGACGATGCGTCATCGCGATGATCGACTGATTGACCCATGACCAGTTCTGTTCGTCGCGCTGGCCGAACCCCTTCTCGGAGCTGGAGCCGACCATTTCGGTGTACCAGGTCTTCACCTCGGCCGCATTGCGTTCGAAGCCGCGAAACGGCGCCGGCACCACATAGAGCAACAGCAGCGTGCAGATGATCATGCTCGCCGAGGCGGCCCAGTGCCGCCGCCAGATCAGATAGGGCAGCACCGCCACCGGGAACACCTTGATGGCCGTGGCGAGCGCGAACATGCTGCCGCCGAGCCACGGCCGATCCTTCTGCATCCACCAGAAGCCGAGCAGCATCATCGCCAGCAGCACGAGATTGGGCTGGCCGAGATCGTACATGTCGAACACGAAGGTGATGGTCGCAAAGCCCGGCAGCGCCGCAAGCCACGCCGCCGGAATTTTCTTCGAGCCGGTCATGGCATTGGACAGCTGGCTGGTGATCGCCCAGGCCGCCGAATTCAGGATCGAGAGCAAGAGATAAAGCGGGACCTTGCCGAACCAGCTCGGGAGCGCCAGCAAGACCGCGGACAGCGGTGGATAGATGAAGTCCAGCGCACCATTGGTCTTCGCCTCATAGAGCGGCGCACCGTGCAGCACCTGCCGCCCGGCCCAGAACCACAGCGCGTAGTCCTTGGTCTTGCCGTTGCCGAAGATTTCCGGAACGAGCACATCCGCCGTCAGCAGGACGCAGGTGATCAGGAACAGCACGTCCAGCGGCTGCCGCAAGGACGGCCACCGCAAAACCGGCATTTCGCCGTCACTTTTCGTCACTTCGCAGTCCCGCTTAAAAGACCCGCCGGCACGGCGCGGTTCAGACCGCGGTGGGTAGCAGATGGCGCCGGGACCTGCAAAGCCGCGGGCGGGTGCATAATGGACAGTCTGGACGGTCCTTACCGCTTCAAAATCCCGCCAAGCGTCCCGCGCACGATCTCACGGCCGATCGAGCTTCCCAGCGAGCCGCCCACCTGCTTGCCTATATTGGCGACGATGCCACCGACGACCTTGTTGGTCACGCTGCGGGTGACGCTCCGCGCAATCACCTGGCCGGTGGAGAGCCTGTTGCGGCCGGTATTGGTGCCGAAGATGGTGCCGACGATCGCACCGAGCTGGCCCAAAAATCCACCACCACCGCCACCACCGCCCGCCGCGTCGCCAGCCTCGGCGGGCGTCGCCGCCGTCCCGGCGATGCGCTTCTGCAGCGTCTCGTAGGCGGATTCGGAATCGATCGCGGTGTCGTATTTGCCCTTCACCGGGCTCGCCGCGAGGATCGCCTTGCGCTCCTCAGGCGTGATCGGCCCGATACGTGCGGTCGGCGGACGCACCATGATGCGTTCGACCATGGCAGGCGTGCCGTTGCCTTCGAGGAACGAGACCAGTGCCTCGCCCTTGCCGAGTTCGGTGATGACCGTGGCCGTGTCGAGTTTCGGATTGGCACGGAAGGTCTGTGCTGCCGCCTGCACCGCCTTCTGGTCCCGCGGCGTGAAGGCGCGCAGAGCGTGCTGAACGCGGTTGCCGAGCTGGGCGAGTACGCGATCGGGCACATCGATCGGGTTCTGGGTGACGAAATAGACGCCGACGCCCTTGGAGCGGATCAGGCGCACGACCTGTTCGATCTTGTCGAGCAGCGCCTTCGGCGCATCGTTGAACAAGAGATGCGCTTCGTCGAAGAAGAATACCAGTTTGGGCTTCGGCAGGTCGCCGACTTCGGGCAATTCCTCGAACAGTTCCGAGAGCAGCCACAGCAGGAAGGTTGCGTAGAGCCGCGGGCTCGACATCAGCTTGTCGGCAACGAGGATATTGACCATGCCGCGACCGTCGCGGTCGGTCTTGAGAAAATCTTTCAGCTCCAGCGCCGGCTCGCCGAAGAATTTATCGGCGCCCTGGTTCTCCAGCACGAGCAATTGGCGCTGGATGGTACCGATTGTCGCCTTGGTGACGTTTCCGAAGCTCAAGGCCGATTTGCGGACATCGGCAAGCGGATCGACCTCGTCCTTCTTGGCGGTCATCGGCACGATGGCGTCGAGCAACGCGCGCAGATCCTTCATGTCGAGCAGCGTCAGGCCGTTCTCGTCGGCGACGCGGAAGGCGACGTTGAGCACGCCTTCCTGCACATCGTTGAGATCGAGCAGCCGCGCCAGCAATAGTGGCCCCATTTCCGAAATGGTCGCGCGCACCGGATGACCCTGTTCGCCGAACACGTCCCAGAACACGGTCGAGAACTGATCGGGCTGGAACGTCAGCGCCATCTCCTTGGCGCGCTGCAAAATGAAGTCCTTGCCCTCGCCGACTTCGGCTATCCCCGAGAGGTCGCCCTTGATGTCCGCAGCGAAGACCGGCACACCGGCACGTGCAAAGCCCTCCGCCATCACCTGCAGCGATACGGTTTTACCTGTTCCCGTCGCGCCCGTGACGAGACCGTGGCGATTGCCGAGGGCCAGCGTCAGCCATGCCGGTTGGTCGCCCTTGCCGATGAAGATCTTGCCGTCGGTATCGCCTGACTTCAGTTCGGTGGTCGCCATCGGATCGCCTCTGTCGCGCGCATCAAGAAAAAGATTTCAAAAAAATTTGCGGCTCACCATGATCTTACCGCATCTTGGCGAGCGATTGAAACGCAAAGCGTTCCCGCCACACCTGAAACCCGTCCGTCGTTCCCACGGACGAAACACAAGCCGTATCTTTTTGCTCTTTCCAAAGTACGGCGCTGTCGCATCTGCGAACAATTGACCAAAATTTCACGTTTGCTCTTGCATTGGTGCAACACTCGATACGCGATCACACTGAATCGCACGTCGGGCGAGTTGGCGCGCTTGTAATTCGAATCACAGCGGCTCAAGATCACTTTTCAACATAAGGGCATCGGCACTCAACCGATGTGAGGCGGGGCATCATGGACGAATTGATCAAAGCGCTGACCGCAAAGGTCGGCATCGACGAAGCTGTGGCTGAAAAGGCTGTCGGCATTATCTTGGGGTTCCTGCGCAAGGAAGCACCGGCCGCGCCGGTCAATGCGCTCATCGAAAAAATTCCGGGTGCGGATGCAGCCATCGCATCGTCAGAGGGCGGTGGTGGATTGAGCGGCCTGATGGGCGGCGGCATCATGGCTCTGGGCAGCAAGCTGATGGGTCTTGGCCTCGGCATGGGCGAGATCCAGAGCGTCGCGCGCGAACTGTTCAAGTTCGGCCGCGAGAAGATCGGCGCGGATGCCATGGACGAGATCGTTGCCGGCACACCTGGCCTGAGCCAGTTCTCCTGACCGTCTGTTACGTCAGCAGCCGCGCGTAAGCGTCCAGCATCTTCATACGTCTGAGTACCATGACATATCCCATCTCCAAGATTGACGGTTTGACGGCCTTCGCCGCGACCAAACTGAAAAAGGCAGGCATCCGCACCATGGAAGGGCTGCTGGACGCCGCTCACTCCGCGAAGTGCCGCAAGGAACTCGCTGCCAAGACCGGGTTCAGCGAACAGCAACTGCTCGAATGGGCGAACCTCGCCGACTACCTGCGCATCCCCGGCATGGGCAAGGCCAAGGCCGAACTGCTCCGCGCCTCCGGCGTCAACACGGTACGCGAATTGACCCACCGCAATCCCGCCCGCCTCGCTCAGGCGATGCGCGACGCCAATGACAAGCGCAAGCTGGTCCGGGTGATGCCCTCGGAGAAGTCCGTCGGCGACCTGATCGAAAAGGCCCGCCAGCTGCCGCTGAAGATTTCGTATTGAGCCTCTCGTCATTCCGGGGCACGCGCAGCGCTAGCGGAGCGTGAACCGCAGCCACTCCGATTGGAGTGACGGGGAATCCCGAGATGGCTGAAACGCCGGATCGCTTCACACTGCAAGATTCCGGGTTCGCCTGCGGCTCACGCCGCATGCGCTCCGGAATGACGTTTTGATCCATCTTGACTCCCTCCCCCCGACCGCGCAAAGCGACCGCATGATCGCGCGTCCGACCACGTCTGCTCCGACGGTCCACCCGGTGCTGGCCGCGCTGCTGGCATCGCCGGTGCCTGCCGTGATGGGCATCCTGAACGTCACCCCGGATTCCTTCTCCGATGGCGGCCAGTTCGATGCCCCCGAGCGTGCGCTGGCGCAGGCCAGGCGAATGATCGCCGAGGGCGCGGGGATCATCGACATCGGCGCCGAGTCCACACGGCCCTATGGGTCCCGGCCGGTCACTGCCGATGAAGAATGGGCGCGGCTCGTGCCGGTGCTGGCCGACGTCATCGCGCTCGGCACGCCGGTATCGATCGACAGCATGAAGGCGTCCGTCGTCGCCAAAGCGCTCGCCGCCGGCGTCGCCATAGCCAATGACATCTGGGGCCTGCAGCGCGATCCCGACATGGCACGCGTCATCGCCGAGCACAGCGCGCCTGTCGTCGTCATGCATAACCGTGACACCGTCGATGGCAGCATCGATATCGTCGCCGACATGAAAAGCTTCTTCGCGCGCTCGCTGGAGATCGCCGCCAGGGCCGGCATCCCCGCGGGCCACATCGTGCTCGACCCCGGCATCGGCTTCGGCAAGACACCTGAGCAGAGCATGATTGCGCTGGCGCGGTTCGACGAGCTGACCAGCTTCGGCCTGCCGGTGCTGATCGCCGCCTCGCGCAAGAAATTCATATCGACCGTCGTACCGTCGGAGCCACAGCAGCGCATCGGCGGATCGCTCGCCGCGCATCTGCTCGCGGTGCGGTACGGCGCCAAAATCGTCCGCGCCCATGACGTCGCGGAAACCGTTCAGGCCCTGCGCGTCACCGCAGCCATCGAGGACTTAAGATGACCGACATGATCTTCATCAAGGGCGTATCTGTGCATGCCCATCACGGCGTGCTCGATTACGAAGGCGTGGTCGGGCAGCGCTTCGTCATCGATCTCGAACTCGACGCCGATATCGACCTTGCCTCGCGCAGCGACCGCCTTGCCGATACCGTGTCCTATGCCAATGTCGTCGCCACCGCGATCGCCGCTTTCAAGGACACCAATTACAAGCTGCTGGAGCGCGCCGCCGGTGCCGTGGCCGATGCGGTGCTCGCGGATTTCCCGCGCATCAGTTCCGTCAAGGTCACCGTGCACAAGCCGCACGCGCCGATCGCCGCGATCTTCGACGATGTCGGCGTGGTGCTGCGCAGATCGCGGGCGTAACCGATGGCCAGCGTCCTCATCGCGCTCGGCGGCAATGTCGGCGATGTTCGCACGACCTTCCGCAAGGCGATCGGCAATATCTGCGGCATGACACAGGCCGCGCTGATCGAGCGCTCGGCAGACTACAGCACACCGCCGGTGGGCGATGTGCCGCAGGACCACTTCGTCAATGCGGCAATCGAGATCGAGACCGAACTCGATCCGCACGCACTGTTGTTCACGTTGCACAGGATCGAACACAAATTCGGCCGCAACCGCGTTGCCGAGGGGCACTGGGGTCCGCGTCCGCTCGATCTCGACATGATCGCCTATGACGACGTGGTCATCGCCAAGCCGGAACTGCACCTGCCGCATCCCCGCGCCACGGAACGCGCCTTCGTCCTGGTGCCGCTGGCCGAGATCGCCCCGGACCGGATGATATCAGGCAAGACCGTTGCCGAGCATCTGAAGGCCCTCTCAACCGACGGCATCGAGAAGCTGCCGGACCTCGATTGAGCGCCAACACGCCGGAACTATCCTCACAAGACCACTCGCAGATCCCACGGCGCGACCAGCTCGGACCAGATTGGTTTAGCTCTGTGCCCCGCCCCTCGCCCGTCGCGGACTTCGTCCGCGCCACCCTCTCCCCGCGCATTGCGGGGAGAGGGAAACGGCCGCGCTCCCCGGCTCCACGCGCCAATTCCGCGCATCCCTATGCTCGAACAGCCATTGGCAACCCCTTCTCGGCATGGCATTTTCCGGCTCAACCACGAAGCAATACCGGGAGTGAAGTTCCTCAATGTCGACTGCGACTGACGACCTGCGGCTGGCCGCCGATTTTGCGCCTGCGAGTTACGATGACTGGCGCAAGCTCGTCGATGGCGTGCTGAAAGGCGCTCCGTTCGAGAAGCTGATCAGCAAGACCTATGACGGCGTCAAGATCCAGCCGATCTATCCGCGCGCCCGGGATGCGGCGCCGATTGCCGGCCGGCCGGCCGCGGCGCCATGGCAGATCATGCAGCGGATCGACCACCCCGATGCCGCGAAATCGAACAAGCAGGCGCTGCACGATCTGGAGAACGGCGCCACTGGTCTCACGCTGGTGTTCGAAGGCGCCAATGGCGCGCGTGGCTTCGGCCTCGTCGCCTCGCCCGACACCATCGAGACGCTGTTCGACGGCATCTATCTCGACGCCGGCATCGGCATCGAACTCCATGCCGGCCCGCAGTCGCGCATGGCCGTGACGCATCTGGCCGATTACATCAAGACGAAGGGCATCGATCCCGCCACATGCGATATCCGCTTTGGCCTCGATCCCATCGGCGCCACCGCGGTGTGGGGCACCAGCGCCTATAACTGGTGGGAGATGGCGCCGGCCGTCACCGACACCATCAAGAAGCTCGCCGTGCAAGGCTTCAAGGGCCCGTTCGCCGTCGCCGACGGCCGCATCATCCACGATGCCGGCGGCTCCGAAGTGCAGGAGCTGTCTTACGTCCTCGCGGTGATGGTGTCCTATCTGCGCGCGATGGAAGACCATAACATTCCGCTCGAGACGGCCCGCGGCATGGTCTATGCGCGTCTCGCGGCCGATGCCGATCAGTTTCTCACCATGGCGAAATTCCGCGCGCTGCGCCTGCTTTGGGGGCGCGTGGAGGAAAGCTGCGGCCTCGCGCCGAAGCCGCTGTTCATCGCTGCCGACACCGCATGGCGTATGCTCACCCAGCGCGATCCCTATGTGAACATGTTGCGCGCCACCATGGCGACCTTCGCCGCCGGTCTCGGCGGTGCCAACTCCATCTGCGTGCTGCCGCATACGCTGGCGCTCGGCCTGCCCGATGGCTTTGCGCGCCGCGCTGCGCGCAACACCCAACTGGTGCTGCTGGAAGAGTCCAATCTCGCCAAGGTCACCGATCCCGCCGCCGGCGCCGGCGGCATCGAGGCGCTGACGCGCGAACTGTGCGACGCCGCATGGGCCCAGTTCCAGGATATCGAAAAAGCCGGCGGCGCCTTCCCGGCGCTTGGCAACAATGTGATCCAGCCGAAGATCGCCGCCACCCGCGCCGCCCGTCAGGCCAGCGTCGCCAAGCGCCGCGAAGTGCTCACCGGCGCCAGCGAATTCCCGAACCTGCATGAGGCCCGCGCCACCGTGCTGAAGGTGAAGCCGATCCCCGGCAAGCCCTATGGCAAGGACAAGATCAAGTTCAACCCGCTGGAACCGATCCGGCTGGCCTCGCCCTTCGAGGCGCTGCGCGACAAGTCGGATCATCTGCTGGCGCGCAAGGGTGCCCGTCCGAAAGTGTTTCTGGCCAATCTCGGCACGCCGGCCGATTTCACGGCCCGCGCGACCTTCGCCAAGAGCTTCTTCGAGACCGGCGGCATCGAAGCCCTCGACAGCGACGGGTTCGCCGATCCGGCCGTACTCGCCAAGGCCTGGAAGGCCTCCGGCGCCGCGCTGGTATGTATCTGCTCGTCCGACAAGCTCTATGCCGGCCAGGCCGCGCCCGCAGCAAAAGCGCTTCAGGCCGCCGGCGCGAAGCATATCTATCTGGCAGGCCGCCCCGGCGACCTCGAGGCGCCCTTGCGCGACGCAGGCGTTAGGGATTTTATCATTGCCGGCGGCGATGCGCTGGCGATGCTGGTGCAGGCCCATGATCTACTAAATTCGGCCTGATGGAGTAAGCCATGACGGCAACGGCGAGCAAACCCGCGCTGACCGGCGGCTGCCAATGCGGCGCGATCCGCTTTGCGCTGTCGGCTGCGCCGACCCGGGTCAGCATCTGCCATTGCCGCATGTGCCAGAAGGCCACCGGCGCGCCCTTCGCCTCGCTTGCCGATATCCCGAACGAGAACTTTGCATGGACCCGCGGCAAGCCGGCGGCGTTCAAGTCATCGTCGATTGCGGAGCGCGACTTCTGCGCCAAATGCGGCACGCCGCTGAGCTATCGCGCCATCGGCGGCCCCAAAATCGAGATCATGACCGGCGCCTTCGACAGGCCGGACCGCGTGGTGCCGACGCAGCAATTCGGCACGGAGTCACGCCTGGGCTGGGTCGGCAACGTGTCGAACCTGCCGAGCAAGACGACGATGCAGAATTTCGGACCGGAGAAATGCGCGGAAGTGTTCAGCTATCAGCATCCGGATCATGATTGAGATAGCGTGTTTCAACAAGGATCGCGCGCATGGGCAGTTTGCTATTCGACTTGCTGATGTGGCCGATCGCCAAGGTGCTTGAAAAAGTGTTTGACGTGGTACTCTGGCGGAAAACTGAAACGCCCCCGTCAGACGACCCGACCTACAAGAAGAACGTTCAGAGACTCATCGAACGCAATCGAGAATTCGAGAAACGACCATGACCAAGATTCCTGACTTCACCAACATCGCTTTCTCGCCCATCGCCGCCGGTGCGCCATCGCAGGGCGAGCCGTGGCTGACGCCCGAAGGCATCCTGGTGAAACCCGGTTATGGCGAATCCGACGTCGCCGGCATCGACTTCCTCGACACCTATCCGGGCATCGCGCCGTTCCTGCGCGGCCCCTACCCGACCATGTATGTCAACCAGCCCTGGACGATCCGGCAATATGCCGGCTTCTCCACCGCGGAAGATTCCAACGCCTTCTATCGCCGTAATCTCGCCGCCGGCCAGAAGGGCCTCTCGGTCGCGTTCGATCTGGCCACCCATCGCGGCTATGACAGCGATCATCCGCGCGTCTCGGGCGATGTCGGCATGGCCGGCGTGGCGATCGACTCGATCTATGACATGCGCACGTTGTTCGCCGGCATTCCGCTCGACCAGATGAGCGTGTCGATGACCATGAACGGCGCGGTGCTGCCGATCCTCGCGCTCTATGTCGCCGCCGCCGAAGAACAGGGCGTGCCGCCGGAGAAGCTGACAGGCACCATTCAGAATGACATTCTGAAAGAGTTCATGGTGCGCAACACCTATATCTATCCGCCGACGCCCTCGATGCGGATCATCTCGGACATCTTCGCCTACACCTCGCAAAAGATGCCCAAGTACAATTCGATTTCGATCTCCGGCTATCACATGCAGGAGGCCGGCGCGACGCAGGATCTTGAGCTGGCTTACACGCTCGCCGACGGCGTCGAATATCTGCGCGCGGGTCTTGCCGCCGGCATCGATGTCGACCGCTTCGCGCCCCGGCTGTCGTTCTTCTGGGCGATCGGCATGAACTTCTTCATGGAAGTCGCCAAGATGCGCGCCGCGCGGCTGCTGTGGGCCAAACTCCTGACGCAGTTCAATCCGAAGGACCCGAAATCGCTGTCGCTGCGCACCCATTGCCAGACCTCGGGCTGGTCGCTGACCGCGCAGGACGTCTACAATAACGTGATGCGCACCACCATCGAGGCGATGGCGGCGACGCAGGGCCACACCCAGTCACTGCACACCAATGCGCTCGACGAAGCGCTGGCGCTGCCCACCGACTTCTCGGCGCGCATTGCCCGCAACACGCAGCTGTTCCTGCAGCAGGAAACCGGCACCAACCGCATCATCGATCCATGGGGCGGCTCCTATTACGTCGAGCGCCTGACACATGATCTCGCCACCAAGGCCTGGGCGCACATCCAGGAAGTGGAAGAACTCGGCGGCATGGCCAAGGCCATCGAGGCCGGTGTGCCCAAGCTGCGCATCGAGGAAGCCTCGGCGAAGACCCAGGCACGCATCGATGCCGGCCGTCAGGCGGTGATCGGCGTCAACAAGTACAAGCCGGAAAATGAAGAAGCGCTCGACGTGCTCAAGGTGGAAAACTCCACCGTGCGCCGGCTGCAGATCGACAAATTGAAGAGGCTTCGTGGCGAGCGCAGCCAGGCCGACGTCGATGCCGCGCTGGCGGCGCTGACGCGCAGCGCCAAGGACGGCAACGGCAACCTGCTGGCGCTGGCGATCGATGCCGCGCGGGCCAAGGCCACCGTCGGCGAAATTTCGGACGCGATGGAGAAAGTGTTCGGCCGCCACCGCGCCGAGATCAAATCCATCACCGGTGTCTACAAGCGCGAGGCGTCCACCATGAACGACAAGGTCCAGAAGGTTCAGGCGCTGATCGACGCCTTCGAGGACGCCGAGGGCCGCCGCCCGCGTATTCTCGTCGCGAAAATCGGCCAGGACGGCCACGACCGCGGCCAGAAGGTGATCGCTTCGGCCTTCGCCGATGTCGGCTTCGACGTCGATATCGGGCCGCTCTTCGCCACCGCCGATGAAGCCGCGCGGCAGGCCGTCGAAAACGACGTGCACATCCTCGGCCTGTCGTCGCTGGCCGCAGCCCATCTGACCGCGGTGCCCGAACTCAAGGCCGCGCTGAAGAAGCAGGGCCGCGAGGACATCATGATCATCATCGGCGGCGTCGTCCCCCCGCAGGATTACGACGAACTCTACAAGGCCGGCGCCGAGGCGATCTTCCCGCCCGGCACGGTGATCTCCGAGGCCGCCGAAGAGCTGATCCACAAGCTCAATGCACGGCTGGGCCATAGCGAGGCGGCGGCGTAGCTGCAGCGTCACGGCAAACGTGGTAGGATCGCGGGATGACCGACGTGATCGACATCCCGCTGGAGACGATCCTCGCAAAACTGCGAGCGATTGCGCCTGCCATCAAAGCAGAAGGCGTGACGCGGCTGGCCGTGTTCGGCTCTAGGGTTCGCGGTGACGCACGGCCGGACAGCGATCTGGATATTTTGATTGAGACGTTCGACAGAGCGTCTTCAGCGCGACGCTTCGATCTGTTCAAGGTCATGCATCTCATCGAGGATACGATTGGAATTTGGCCGCACGTCATGTTTCCAACCGAATTGACACCTCGCATCAGGGAACGCATGGCCGACGATCTGATCGAGGTGTTTTGATGCCTCCCACGTCCGAAGATCGTCTGAAAGACATTCTTGATCGCGTTCATCTCATCGAGCGCGTCACGAGCGGCATGGCGCCGGATCAGTTCGCCGAAGACGAAGTTGTTCGCGGTGCGGTAGAGCGCTTCCTTGCCATCATCTACGAAGCGTCATTGCGGTTACCGGATAACGTCAAGATTCTCGCTCCGCATATCAATTGGCGAAGAATGAATGATTTCGGAAATCACCTCCGTCACGCTTATCATCTAACGGATGCGGACGAAGTCTGGCAGATCGTGCAGAATGACCTGCCTCCCCTCAAAGCCTTTGTTGAAAGCGTCATCCGCGAATGACTATACGTGCCTTTCATCAGTCGCTGCTTGCGGCTTTGCTCCTCGCACTGCCATGCATCGCGCCCGCCCTCGCCGCTGAGCTAAAGCCCGACATCCAGCTCAAGGCCAAATACACCGAGGTCGCCGTCTTCTTCGATGCCGCGATCAAGTCGGATGCCCCGCTGCTGAAATATCTAACATCCGCCAGCAATGGCTGGGCTGCGAAGACGCTCAAGGAACTGGCCGAGCAGCGCAAGGAGATGAACGATCTCCCTGCCGACATGCGCAACCGGCCATGGGAATCCGAGCGGACCTATGCGCAAAGCTCGTTGGTCGCGGGCCGCTATGTCAGCATCATCCGCGCGGACTACAACTACACCGGCGGCGCGCATCCCAATCGTGCCAACGACACGCTGCTGTGGGACAGGCAGGTCGGCAAGATGATCAGCATTCGTCCTTTCTTCACCGAGCTCGCCGATAGCGGGCCGGCGATGACGGCGATCCGCGATGCGGTCATCGCCGATCTCAAAGTCGAGAAGAAAAAGCGCGACAACGACAATCCCGACATGAGCCTCGTCGACGCGCTGGAGCCGAAGCTGCTCAAGATCGGCCCGGTGTCGCTGGCGCCGTCGACATCAGCCGGCAAGAGCTCCGGTCTCAGCTTCCATTACGGCCCCTATGCGGTCGGATCCTATGCCGAAGGCGACTACGACGCCTTCGTGCCGTGGGAGAAACTCAAGCCCTATCTGTCCGCCGAGGGCAGCGCGATCTTCGCCGGCGAGCGGCCGAAGGACGACGACAAGGGGCCGCAGTGACGAAAGCCCCCCTCGACATCGACGCGCTCGCCAAAGACCTCCGCGCCGGCAGCCGCGCCGCGCTGGCGCGGGCGATCACGCTGGTGGAAAGCCGCCGCGCCGATCATCAGGCCGCCGCGCGCGAACTCGTGCAGGCACTGCTGCCCGACACCGGCCGTGCGTTTCGCGTCGGCATCACCGGCTCGCCCGGCGTCGGCAAGTCGACCACCATCGATGTGCTCGGCATGTATCTGATCGAGCGCGGCCACAAAGTCGCCGTGCTGGCCGTCGATCCGTCCTCGGCGCGCACCGGCGGCTCGATCCTCGGCGACAAGACGCGGATGAACGATCTGTCGGCCCATCCGAACGCCTTCATCCGCCCCTCGCCGTCCTCCGGCACGCTCGGCGGCGTCGCGGCGAAAACCCGCGAGGCCATGTTACTGTGTGAAGCCGCCGGCTTCGACGTGGTGCTGGTGGAGACCGTCGGCATCGGCCAGTCGGAAACCGCGGTCTGCGACATGACCGATTTCTTTCTTGCGCTGATGTTGCCCGGCGGCGGCGACGAGTTGCAGGGCATCAAGAAAGGCCTGATCGAACTCGCCGACATGATCGCCATCAACAAGGCTGACGGCGACAACCTTAAACGCGCCAATATCACCGCTGGGGATTATCGCGGCGCGCTGCATATCCTGGCGCCGCGCTCGGAGCACTGGCATCCGCCGGTCGTGACCTATTCGGCATTGACCAAGACGGGTATCACCGAGCTCTGGGACAAGGTCGTCGCGCATCGCACCGCCATGAATGCCTCCGGCGATTTCGCCGCCCGCCGCCGCGAGCAGCAGGTGAAATGGATGTGGACCATGCTGGAGGATCGTTTGAAAGCGCGGCTGCGCAGCGATCCCGGCATTCGCAGCAAGGTCAAACAAGTCGAACGCGACGTCGCCGACGGCACGATGACGCCGGCCGTCGCGGCGGAAGCGATCGTGGAGTTGTTGAGGTAGCGCGCCCTAACCTCTCCCCGCTTGCGGGGAGAGGTCGGCTGGCGGAGCGCAGCAAAGCCAGACGGGTGAGGGGGACTATCCACTCGCTCCTAGTTCGTGGAGAGTCCCCCTCACCCGCCTTCCACATGCTTCGCATGTTACAGGCGACCTCTCCCCGCAAGCGGGGAGAGGTTAGCGCGCCGTCGCGATCATGGAGGCGAATGTTGAACCGTCCCGGTACATCCCCCCGCATCCTCATCACCGGCTTCGGCCCCTTCCCCGGCGCGCCGGTGAACCCGACGCAGGCGCTGGTGCGAAAACTCGCAACGCTGCGCCGCCCCGCTTTCGCCGACGTCACCCGCATCGCGCATATTTTCGACGTCACCTATGCCACCGTCGATCGCGACCTGCCCGAGCTTATCGCACGCCATCGCCCGGATGCACTGCTGATGTTCGGCCTCGCCGCACGCACGCCCTATATCCGGATCGAGACGCGCGCCCGCAACGCGGTGTCGATGCTGTGGCCCGATGCCGGCCACGCCACGGTGCGCCGCGCCTGCATCGTGCCTGGCGCCAGCGCGCAAAACTTCGGCCCGCACACGGCGCGTCTGTTCCGGGCTGCCCTCGCCACCGGCGCCCACGTGCGCTCCTCACGCGATGCCGGCCGCTATCTCTGCAATTATCTGTCCTGGCGCAGCATCGAGGCCACCCGCGCGCCGAACGGGCCACGCCTCGCGGCCTTCGTCCACGTGCCGCTGCTGACACAAGACACCACCTCGCACCGCATGACCTCCGACCAACTCACCGATACCGGTGAAGCGATCCTGCTGGAAATGATCCGCATGACCCGGGTCAAGCTGGGTGACGCGGCCCGGAATTCCGGGGTTTAAGA
Source organism: Tardiphaga sp. 37S4 (assembly GCF_021044645.1). Taxonomy (NCBI): domain Bacteria; kingdom Pseudomonadati; phylum Pseudomonadota; class Alphaproteobacteria; order Hyphomicrobiales; family Nitrobacteraceae; genus Tardiphaga; species Tardiphaga sp. 37S4. The sequence continues at coordinate 3,128,031 of NZ_CP088008.1, forward strand.
CCGTCGAAACGACGCTCCCGGCCATTCTCTGAACATTAATTCATACAATGGGAAAATTCCGCCGGTTTCCGCGACGCAGCCATGCCGAAAGTCAACTTGTGCATCGCAGCATGAACACCCTAATGGCGGGAATGCTTTCAGGAATAGCTTTGTGACCGACATCAACGCCGACGCCGCCCTGGTGGTGTCATCGACCCATAGCCCGATGAAATTTCCGGAATTCGTCGTCGTGATCGCCTCGATCATGGCGCTGAATCCGATGGCTATGGACATCATGCTGCCGGCGCTGCCCCATCTCGGCGCAGCTTTCAAAATCGCCGATGCGAACCGGCTGCAAACGGTGCTGTCGGTGTTCCTGCTCGGCTTCGGCGTCGCGCAATTCGCCATCGGTCCGCTGTCGGACCGGTTCGGCCGCCGCCCCGTCCTGCTCGGTGGCATGGCTGTCTATTGTGTCGCCAGCCTGCTGGCGGTGATCGCGCCCAGTTTCGAACTCCTGCTGCTGGCGCGCCTGCTGCAGGGCCTCGGCACCGCCGCGACGCGCGTGATCGCCGTGTCGATCGTGCGCGACTGCTATGCCGGCCGTCGCATGGCCGGTGTCGTATCGCTCGCGATGATGGTGTTCATCGCCGTGCCGGTGATTGCGCCATCGTTCGGCCAGGCCGTGATGCTGCTCACCGAATGGCGCGGCATCTTCGTGGTCTTGACGCTCTATGGCGTATTGGCGCTGATCTGGAGCGCCGTGCGCATGCCGGAAACGCTCGCGGTCGCCGATCGCAGGTCGATCGCGCTGCGCGACGTCCTCCTTGCCTATCGGCAGACCGTCACCAACCGGCAGACGCTGGGCTATGCGCTCGCGGCCGGCGGATTGCAGGGTTCGCTGTTTGCCTTCGTCTTCATCTCGCAGCAGGTGTTCACCGAAATCTATCATCTCGGCCATTACTTCCCGCTGGCCTTCGCAGCGATTGCGTTGGGCGTCGCCATTGCCGGTTTTACGAATGCACGTTTCGTCAATCGCCTTGGCATGCGCGTGATCTCGCATGGCGCGTTGCTTGGCTATGTCGCGGTGGGTGGCACGATGCTGCTGGCGGCCAGCAACGGCATGCTGCCACTGCCGCTGTTCATGGCGCTATCGGCGCTGATGATGTTTTCCTTTGGCTTGATGTTCGCCAATTTCACAGCGCTGGCAATGGAGCCGCAAGGCCACATCGCCGGCACTGCATCGTCGCTCTATGGCACACTGACCACGCTGCTCGGCATCGGGATCGGCTATGTTATCGGGCAGCACTATGACGGCACGCTGCTGCCGTTTGCGACCGGCCTCTTTCTCTGCACGCTCGCCGCGCTGGCGGTGATCCTCGTGGTGGAAAAGGGCCGCCTGTTCAAGTCTCACAAGATGGTGAGCTGAGCGCTCTCGCGGCGTAGCCGAATGGCCGTCGCGCAATTTTGAAATGTCTGGGAATACGTCGGGGCGAACCCGGCGCCGCCATGAACGTTATCAATTTTTACCGGAGCAATCCGATGCCCTACGCACTGTTCTGTGACGACGCGAAACTGAGCAAATCCTATCCGACCGAAGCCGACGTGTGGAAACTCGCCGCCGAGAGCGGCCTTGTCACCGATGTCGAAGCCAAGAATTCGAAGCCGACGCCGCGCCGCGTGCTCGACAACGACTATGAGATCCGTCCCTGCCAGGCGGAGCCCGGCGAATGCCCGGAAAAGAACGAACGCGACGCCCAGGCCGAGAAGGATTTCCAGCTCGCGCTGAAGGGACGATAGCGCGGGGTGCCCTTGGGGCGCCCAGCGAAGCGACGTCCGAAATTATGCGCCTGCACGCTCCCCCGTTGGCCCAAACTCCGGGGGCGCGATCTTAGCAAAGCCGACAGAACGCAAACCTCAGCCACTCCAATTGTGCCGGGGAATCCCGATCCACACTTGTCATTCCGGGGCGCACGCAAGCGGCGAAGCCGCTGAAGTGCGACCCCGGAATCTCAGAGTGTTTGGCGCTGACTAGAGACTCCTATGCTGGGATTCCGGGTTCGCCTGCGCGAAGGTGCGCCCGCGCCCTCAGGCAAACCAATTGGTTTGCCGGGGAATGACAGTGTGGGGCGGCAAGACAGTCCTCGAACATTTTTTCCTATCCTCCGTTGACAACATCCCCATCAGGTTTATATTCCCCTTCGTCCTGCCCCACCGAGAGGGGCGATCGCGATCGTCACGTTCGCGGGGCAGGATGCGGTGGACGCCGGAGATGCGGCGTTACGCGGTTCATGGGGGACGTCTGTCTTCGGGCAGGACGGATCTGCGCCAACACTGCCACTGGCAAGGAGACGGCCGGCCTTGGGATGGAAAGATCCCTGGACAGTGTGACGGACGACCAAATCGAAACGCGTTCGGCCAAGTGCTTTGCGGCTACCCTGTCCCTCCGCCCTGGGACATTAATTTTGGTGATGGGACCGTTCGCCATGGCAGATGTGCAAGCAACCGAAAAAACACCGCATGCGGAACGCCGGGCAATCGCTCGGCGCCTCCGAAAGTCCTGATGCACACTAACCTGCGGAAGACCGCGTCGCATCAGGCCCAAGGGTGCAACGGGCACCCGGCGTTCCGCACGCCCTCTCACAGGGGGCAGGAATGCAAGAGACGACGGCGCCCCCGCGCTGCAAATAACAGGGGTGATGACGCATGTCTGAAGAGCAGTGGCTGTTTGACAGTTGAATCTGAACTAGCGTGACGCGCGCACGCTCAAACCAAACGCCGTCATGCCCGGCGCATGCCGGGTATCCACGTCTTGGCGACAAAGCAAGGCGTGGATGGCCGGAACAAGTCCGGCCATGACGTGGGAGAGGCCTGGGTCATTGCGAAGCTGGCTTCGCGCTGTCCGCGCATGACGACCGAGAGCGTTACGCGAGATCGCAGGATCGGTAGAGCACGGGCGCATCGCTCCGGCGCGAGCCCATGCTGCGTTCCAGCGCGCAGGTGAGCGCATCATTAACCCTACCCTGCACATTCATCGCGGCCACTCTCGCCTGGCAACGTCACACGCATCATCTTGCGTTACGTCATCAGCGGACATCCACCGGGACCTTGAACCATGGACGTGCATCGCCGCCATCTGTTGACTGCGTCCGGCGCGGGTCTCGCCGCCGGCGCATTCGCCGCATCGAGTGACGCGGCACGCGCCGCCACGCTCACCTCGACGCTCGGACGCGACGCCGCGCAATATGGCGTGCGTGCCAATAGCCAGGACGATCAGACCCGCGCATTGCAACGCGCCATCGACGAGGCAGCGCGCGTGCAGGCGCCGCTCGCATTGCCGCCCGGTACCTATCGCACCGGCATGCTCAGGCTCGCGCGCGGCTCGCAGATCATCGGCATCCGCGGTGCAACGACCCTCACCTTCAGCGGCGGCGCATCACTGCTGTCAGGCGAAGGCGCGGACTATGTCAGCCTCAGCGGCCTCACGCTGGACGGCAACTTCGCCAAACTGCCGCCGCGGCGCGGGCTGCTGCACATGGTGCAGGCACGCGAACTCCGCATCGGCGATTGCACCGTCACCAATAGCGGCGGCGCAGGCATCTGGCTGGACAACACGGCGGGCGCGATCACCGGCAATACACTCACCAACATCGCCACCACGGCGATCGTCTCGTTCGATGCGCAGGGGTTGATCGTCGCGCAAAACATCATTTCCGGCACCAGCAGCAACGGCATCGAGATCCTGCGCACCGCCATCGGCGATGACGGCACGCAAGTGATCGACAATCGTATCGAGGACATCAAGGCCGGTCCCGGCGGCTCCGGTCAGTATGGCAACGCCATCAACGCTTTTCGTGCAGGCAATGTCATCGTCGCCGGCAATCGCATCCGCAATTGCGATTACTCGGCGGTGCGCGGCAACTCCGCATCGAACATCCACATCACGGGCAACAGCGTGTCGAGCGTGCGCGAAGTCGCGCTCTATTCGGAATTCGCCTTCGAGGCCGCGGTGATCGCCAACAACACCGTCGATGGTGCGGCGCTCGGTGTCTCCGTTTGCAACTTCAACGAAGGCGGCCGTATCGCCGTCGTACACGGCAACATCATCCGCAACCTGCTCCCGAAGCGGCCGATCGGTACGGCGCCCGACGACGATGCCGGTATCGGCATCTATATCGAGGCGGACGCCAGCGTCAGCGGCAATGTCGTCGAGAACGCGCCGTCCTTCGGCATGATCGCGGGCTGGGGCAAGTATCTGCGCGATGTCGCCATCACCGGCAACGTGGTGCGCAACAGCTTCATCGGCATTGGTGTATCGGTCGCACCGGGCGCCGGCACCGCGCTTGTCAGCAACAACATGATTTCAGGCGCGCCACGCGGCGCCGTGGTCGGCCTCGATCATGCGAGGCCGGTGACGCCGGACCTCACCGCCGATGGCGCACAGCGCTATCAGCAGATTGCCCTCTCCGGGAACATGGTGCGCTAAAGCGCTGTCCGCAGCATCGGATAGCGCGCGCTCATCACCAGAGGATCAAGCGCCTTCTGCCAATCCAGATCTGCCGGCGTCACCGCCGCCTGCCGCGGCGGAGCCTGCCGCAACAGGGTTTCGATCGGGATCAGGACGGGCGAAGCCGCTTCAGCCACCGGCTCGATGTCGGGCTGCAACGGCGCAACCGCAGGCGCTGCGATGGCAGGAGCCGCGACGGCAGCAGGCCGCGGTGGTTCAGGGGCGCGCGGCGCCCGGTAGATCACACCTTCCGAAGACAGCACGCGCCTCACCGCGGCTGTCTCGCCCTCGACCATCAGCCGCCAGCGTTCAACCGCCTCCTTGGCTTCCTGAATATTGTCGAGAAACTCGGCTTCACTGTGAAAACGGCGCCAGCGCCCGCTCTCGAACAGTTCTGTCAGGTAATCCAGCCGGCTCTCGGCAAGAGCGCACCAGCGCTGGGCCAGTGGCCGACCGATGCCGGCATGCGGGTAAGGAAAATTCAGGTGAGATGACATGGAAATGTCCGCAAGAGAAAAAACGGACGCAAAGCAACAAACGAATCACTCACCAATACTTGGAGAGTTTCTGTGGAAAAGTTTTCGGGGTCCAGCGCAATGTGGTCAAACTTGGACAATTGCGTTGAAAACACGTGAGAAAGCCCCGTCAAACCTGAGGTATTGCAGTCAAGCCTTGCTTGAGCCTTGCTCGATGCCGGGCCATGCACCGGCAATCTATGACCTGAAGGTTAAAATTTTTGGTTAACAAAAACGAAAGACCCGTCCGGGGGGACAACCGGACGGGTCAAGCTATACCGGCGCGAATGTTTGGGCGCATGCGCCGGATATGGCCTCGTTGGGGAGGGAATGCCGCTCCCACATCCATATGTCCGGCAGACCCGGCCAAACGTTCAACGATCAGGAGATTATTTTTGGACGTCTGACGCCATCGACGGCGACGATGCCTCGACCGCACGCGTCGTCGGCGCCGGCGCGGTGACGAGAACAGGCGTGACAGGCGCAGGCGCTGTCGCCACGGGTTGCTGAGCGCCCTGCACTGCCGATACCGCACTATAGGCATCCGCCGCGCCGGCACCGAACAGGTCGTCACGGCCGGGCGCACCAAGATCACGCGCGGTTGTCATCAGGATGCTGCGGATCTCGTTCGGCCGTAGTTGCGGATTGCGCTCGATCATCAATGCGGCGAGCCCGCTGATGTAAGCCGCCGAGAACGAGGTGCCCGACGTCATCTGGTACTTGTTGTCCGGCGCGGGCAGGAAGATATCGACGCCCGGCGCAGCCACCGCGATGTGGCTGCCACGGTTCGACGCGGAGAACAGCCTGTCATACGCATCGGTGGCGCTGACTGCGATCACGCTGGGGCTTGCAGCAGGATAAAGCGGCGGCGATTTCGGTCCGGCATTGCCTGATGCTGCGACCATCACGATGCCCTTGCTGGCTGAGGCCGCAATACCGCGCTCGATCAGCGGATCCTGCGGACCGGCAAAGCTCATATTGATGACCTGGGCGCCATTCATGGCCGCGTGGTTGATACCCTTGAGGATCACGAAAGACGAACTCTCGGCACCGCCCTGCGACACACCAAAAGCGCGAATGGCCAAGATGCGCGCGCGCGGCGCGCTGCCCATCAGCCGCGCATGCGATACGATCGCCCCCGCAATGCCGGTGCCGTGCACATGCGCACCTTCCTTGCTGCCAAGCGCATCGAACGAACCCACGATGGCATCAGCAAGTTCGGGATGCGCGACGTCGATGCCGGAGTCGATCACAGCGACTGTGACATTGGCACCGGCGGACAGCTTGTGCGCCTCGGGCAGACGCAACTTCGCCAGCGCATATTGCGCAGGATCGCCCTCGCCCATCGTCGGCACTGTCACCTGGTCCTGCAGCACATAGCGGAAATTGGGTTGCACAGCGCGCACGTCAGCCTCGGCGCGCATCTGGGACTCGACAGTCTCGACCGAACGGTTGTCGGTGATGCCGAACAGGCTGATATTGGCGCCGATCAGCGGAAAGTCCTGCGACGACAGACGCTCCAGGCGCAGACGGCGCGCCAGCGCATCCGTCTGGTCGGGCGTGAGCGCGCTGTCGAGTTCGGCGACAATCTGCCGGGGGACATAGCGCGTATTGAGGGCCGCCTGCGGGCCATTGCTGCGCGGTCCACCACCGGCATTCTGACTGCGCGGCGTCGGGCCACCGCCGCCCAGATCAGCAACGAATGGCTTCTCGTTGCACTCGCCGGATGCCGCGCGATTGGCATAGGCACAGCTCGGATAGGTGTTGGGGGAATAGCGTACATAAGGAATGGTTGGCAGCACGCCCACGATCTTCGGCGGCGGTGTGCGCCCTGGCCGCGTGGATATGGGCGGTGTCCGGCTGGCTGTCGTCCCGATCGCCGCCCCGCGCGGGCCGACGCCGGTGATACCGACGCGACCAACAATGGGTCCACGGCTCGCGATATTCGGGCCACGGCCGGCGATGCGACCCGCGCCGGCAGCGATGTTCGGATTGATGCGCGGCGTTGTGCTGGGAGCGATCGTGGGAATGCGCGAACCGATATTGAGGCTCGGCGAGCGCATCATGCTCTGCGCGCCAGCGACCGAAAGGCTGAACGGCCACGCGACGGCGAGCGAAAGCACAGCGGCCGTGCATTTCATCATTGGTCTGGAGGCACCACGATCATGTCTCATGGAACAGGCCTCGCACGCATAATGCGGATCGGATCAACCGACGGCGCCTATTGCGCCTGAACCGCCATGCTGACGATCTTCTCGTTCTCCAGCCGGCGGATCAGCCCGGCGATCTGGTCCTTGGTCATCACCCGATTGCCGAACTGCAGCCGGAACAGCCCGTCCTTGCCGCTATCGACAATCGTGCCCTGATAGCCGTCGAGCAGCGCTGTGATGTCCGACACCCGCGCAGTCGGCGCAAAACGGACGAACAGGCGCGTCGGAGCTTCTACCGAGGCCGGTGCCGGCGCGAGCGACCGGGTGACAGTGGTCGGTGCACTCGCTGGCGACGGCGCAGCTTCATAGGACGCGGTCTGGAATGAGTGTGTATCGCGCTGCATCAGCACGGTGCCGATCACACCTGCCTGCAGCATGATCGCAAGCGCGCCAACAGCGGCCGAAGCCGCCAGCGTCCGCGGCGAAAGCGATGCGAAAAATCCGGAAATCCGCGCCGACAGACCGACCGACGTCGATCCGCTGCGCACCGGCTCGGCGTCAATCGCAGCAAACAGCTTCTGCATTGCCTGTGAGGACGGCGCACCGAGGCTCTCATTGAGGCCAATGGTCTCCGCATATTCTTCCTGGATCACAGCATATTGCTTCGCCAGTTCCGGATCCTTGGCGAGTGCATCATCGACGCGGCGCGCATCACGCGCGTTGAGCGTGCCCGCGGCGTGCCAAGGCAGCAATGCCTCGATCTCGCCTGGCTCCTGGGTCGGCACTTTGTTGCTCATCGCCATCATGGCCAGCCTCGTTCAATGCCGGCTGCCTTGAGCAGATCGGCTAATTTCTTGCGCGCATAAAACAGGCGCGTCTTGACGGTGTTCTCGGGAATTCCAACGATCTCGGCCACCTCTTCCACGGACTTCTCGTGGTAGTAGACGAGATCGACGATTTCCCGATGCTCGGGCGAAAGGGATGTCAGGCACTTTCGCAACGCGTCACTGGTATCCTTTTTCTGAACCGACACTTCGGGATTATCGGACGTATCCTCGATCGCGTTGGCCGTCTCATCGTCCAGTTCGGCGTCCTTGCGCTTGCGCAGCGCGGACAGCGCCTTGAACCTCGTAATCGCCAGGAGCCAGGTCGAGACCGCGGAACGGCCCTCGAATTTGCCTGCCTGCCGCCACACATCCAGGAACACTTCGCTGATAAGATCCTCAGCAATCTGTTCGTTCCGCACCAGCCGAAGGCCGAAGCGAAACACCCGGACGTGGTGCCTGCCATAAAGCACCTGCATGGCAAGACGGTCGCCTTGCGCAATCCGGGCGATCAGAATCTCATCCGATGCCGCCTGTGTTGCACTCACTGCCCGTCTCGCAAGGTTGGTCTGAATGAGGATGTAAGAGGTTCGATTGACAAGATAAAATCTTCTCGAATGGGCAGGAATATACCGGTCGCGGCTGTTTTAACCGCGCCGAACGGGCTTTTACCGCCCTTTTCTTGGGCGGAACGGGTAACAGGTAGCATAATGCTGGGGCATTTCCGACCCGAACGCCAGCGATTCACACGGCAACCTTACCAAGTCGTGGCTTCCGGAACAGCCTTGAGACGGCGGAACCTGCATTTTGCAGCCATATCCCGAAACCCTCGTCAATGAATACCGTAACTTGTCCCGGCGGCTTGTCCGCCACATCAAGTCAACTCGCCCGGGCCCGTCATCGGTCCGGGCATTTTTACTTAAACAACAAAGCTATGCTTGAAACCTTCTGGCAGTCCCGCAGTACGCGATCTGTCGACAGATGTCGCCGGGAGCAGCAAATGAGTAGCCCGTTACCAGATTTGACTTGCGGCAATAGATACCAAACCTAAAGGCTTTGAGCACTAGAGTTCCATCAGCAAAACCCATCGATGGGCTCAATGACCGCAGCCGCTTCATCAGTCTTGAATCCAGTCAACGGCGACTTCGAAGCCGTCGATGGAGAGTTGCGGTCTGATATGCTGGCACGTCGCCTGAAGCGGCGGCGCCAAATGCTCGCATTGGCGGCCGCCAGTCATGCCGTCAACGTCGTGCTGCTTTTCGTCTTCCTTGCAGCAGGCACTATCGATGGCACCATCGTCGCGGCCTATGCCGGCTGCGCTTTTACCTCTGTCCTGATCTTCCTCGCGATCTCCGAGAGCGGCCTGACGGATGACTGGCGCGATCACTTCTTCGCAGCGCCCTACACGGCTGTCACTTACGCACTTCTGCTCGCCTTCGTTTACACAGCACCCAATGTCGCCGTCGTGTTTCTCTGCGCATTGTTTCTTGTGGCCAATGTCATCGCCTTGCGTACCTCGCCACGTGAAGGTGTCGGCGCCTGGACCGTCATGACCGGCGGCCTCGCGCTGCTGTATTTCTTCGTCGATCTGCCCTTGACGCTCCCCTCCAGCAACTCGATCGAACGCTTCGGCACCTTGCTGACATTCTCGATGACCATCGCCCGCAGTATGTTCATTGGCATTTTCTCCAGCTCGCTACGCGACGCGCTGTTTCGGCGCCGCGTTGAACTCGAGGCCGCCTACAAGCGCATCGAAGAGCTCGCAGAACTCGATGAACTGACGGGGTCGTTCAATCGCCGCTGCATCATGCGGCTGCTTGACGATGAAATCATCCGCGCACAGCGCAGCAACACACCCTGCACCGCCGCGCTGATCGACCTCGACTGGTTCAAGCGGATTAACGACAATTTCGGACACCCAACCGGCGACGAAGTACTGCGGACCTTCGCCATCACCATTTTCGCCAATATCCGCAGCATCGACAAATTCGGCCGCTATGGCGGCGAGGAATTCCTGCTGGTGCTGCCGGACACGCCGCATGACAAGGCCGTGCAAATGCTCGACCGTTTGCGGGGGATTGTCGAAGCACTGGATTGGAGCGCATTTTCCGACGGCTTGACCGTGACGATTTCGGGCGGCGTTGCGACATTGGGTCCGAACGACACGCCAGACACCTTACTCGCACGCGCCGACAGCGCACTCTATGCCGCCAAGGAGCGCGGACGAAATCGAATTGCAAGCGCCTGAACGAATTTAACGAACCCTGGCCGCAACATATTAGCGGCAGGACACGATTAGAATTACGGGATTTGATTTATGTCTTCGAAGTCACCGTTATCGCCAAATTTACTCGACGAACTTGACGCCGCACTGGCCCACGGAACGGTCGCACGGCGCGTGGAAACGCTGCGCCGTGTCACGGATCTGTTCGTCAATAATGCCGTGGACTACTCCGATGCGCAGATCGCAGTGTTCGACGACGTCTTCGATTGCCTGCTGACGCATATGGAAGCGTCTGCAAAGGCCCTTCTGGCCGAGCGACTGGCACCCATCCCTGTCGCACCGCCCCGGGTCGTCCGGACCCTCGCATTCGACGATTTGATCGAGGTCGCCGCCCCCGTGCTCTCACAATCGGAGCAGCTCGATGACCATGCGCTGATCGAAAATGCACGCACCAAGAGCCAGGACCATCTGCTCGCGATTTCGACGCGCAAGGTCCTGAGCGGCGCCCTGACGGATGTTCTTGTCGAACGCGGCAACGAAGCCGTCGTCACCAGCACCGTCAACAACCGCGGCGCCGAGATTTCAGAACGCGGTTACAATACCCTGCTCTCCCGTGCCGAGGGCAACGATACGATTGCGACATGTGTTGGCCTGCGTCCCTCCATTCCGCGCCACCACTATCTGAAGCTCGTCGCCAAGGCGTCGGCCTCGGTCCGGGCGAAGCTGGAAGCCGCCCACGTCCACCACACCGCCGACATATCTCTGGTGGTTCAGCAGGTCGCCCGGCGGGCTCGCTCCGCACCAGGCAGCATCAGTCAGCAGACCGTCATCGCCCATGGTCTCGTACGCTCCCTGTTTGAAGACGGTCGGCTGGATGAAAACGAAGTGGCGAAATTCGCCGAAGCCGGCAAGTTCGACGAGGCTAACGCCGCGCTCGCGTGCCTGGCCAACGTGCCAATCTCCGTCGCGGAAACCATGATGGTCGAATCCCGCAGCGAGGGCATTTTCATTCTGTGCAAGGTCGCGAATTTTTCATGGAAGACGGTCAAGACTATCATCAACATGCGCGAGCAACTCGCTGGAACGCAAATGTCTGACAGCGCGACCGACCGCGAGACCTATGAGCGCCTCCGCATCTCCGCGGCGCAACAAGTCCTGCGCTTCCACCGTATGCAGCAGGCGACGTCCGACCTACCTGCCGCCTGACGTTTGTCAGTCGACATGTTTCCACGCGAATGGCCGCAGTCTGGCCATTGAGACCGAGCGCCGCAACGCCAATTGCGCTGAGCAGCCATTCCGTCAGGAGGCATCGACTTGCCGGTGAAGGCGCTGATAGTGATGCCTCGATCACGGCGAATAACGCCGGAACGGTTGGCATCAAGCAGGGCGGGATTCATGCGCGTCTTGATTACAGGCGCCGGTGGCTTCATCGGCAGAACACTCACTTCTGCGCTGCTTCAAGCAGGCGCGCTCACCAATACTGCAGGCACAAGCGAAACAATCGAGGAGCTCCTCCTTCTCGACACACATCTGCCGCCAGCATCCGACCGACGTGTGAGGCACTTGCAAGCCGACATCGACGTACCCGATACGCTGAAGAAAATCGCTGCATGGAAACCCCATAGCGTGTTTCATCTCGCCGCTGTGCTGACCAGCGCCGCAGAACAGGACTCGACGCGCGCGCTGGCGGTGAATGTTTCGGCGCTGGCGGAATTGATCGACGCCATCGGCACGAAGGATGCTCCGCCCCGCCTGATCTTTCCAAGTTCGATCGCGGTCTTCGGCGGGTTATTGCCTGATCACGTCGATGACGATCATTTGCAGCGTCCACAAACCTCCTATGGCACGCACAAGGCCATCGCCGAATTGATGCTGGCGGACGCCACGCGTCACGGAATGGTCGATGCACGTGCCCTGCGCCTGCCGATCGTGCTGGTGCACCCCGGCCCGCCAACACAGTCGGTATCCGACCGGATCGCGGGCATCGTTCGTGATGGCGTCGCCGGAAAGCCGTCGATTTGCCCATTGCGCGCGGACACGAAAGTGCCGATCGTTTCGGTGGAGACCGTTGCGCAGAATTTGATCACGCTTCACAATGCCGATCCAGCCAAGATGCGCGGCAAACGCGCGCTCAATCAGCCTGCTTTGACGATCAGCATGGACGACATCATTGAATCGATTGCACGTGTCACCAACACCACGCCGAACGTGACATATGCCCTCGATCCCGATCTCAAGAAGATCGTCGATAGCTGGCCGAAAGGTTTCATCTCCACCCGCGCGCCATCCCTCGGCGTCGTCGCCGACAAGAGTTTCGAGGACATCGTGAGCCAGTATCGCCAGCGTCTTGCCGAAAAATCTGCTGCATGACCGAGCCCGTGGCCGACATCTGCATCATTGGCGCCGGCTCATCCGGTATTGCCGTTGCCAAGGCCCTGCACGACAAGGGGCTCAGTTTCGACATCTACGAGAAGGGCTCAAATATCGGCGGGATGTGGCGCTACGGCAATGACAATGGCCTGTCCTGCGCCTATCGCAGTCTGCATATCGACACCAGCCGCAACAATCTCGGCTATTCCGATTTTCCGATTCCAGCCGACAAGCCCGACTTCCTGTCTCACCAGCAGTTGCTGGACTATCTGGAAGCCTATGCCGACCGATTTGGCGCACGATCTCGCATCCGCTTCAACTGCGAAGTGACCTCGGTCGAAAAGAGCGACGACGGCTGGCACGTGACGACGAAGGAAGGCACCCGCGAATACAAGACGGTGATCGTGGCCAATGGTCATCTCTGGGATCCGCGTTGGCCGACCTTCTCGGGCACATTCAACGGCACGGCGATTCATTCCAGCCAGTATCGCACCGCGCAACCATTCGAAGACAGGAAGGTGCTGGTCGTCGGCATCGGAAACTCGGCCGTCGATATCGCCGTCGATCTCTGCAAGCGCGCCAACAGCGTCGTGCTGTCCACGCGAACCGGCGCCCATATCATGCCGAAATACATGATGGGCATCCCGATCGATCGCTGGTCGGCCTTCTTCGCGCGCAAGCTGAAATTACCGACACTGCTGACGCGCATGATCATGGCACGGCTGATCTATCTCGCCGTCGGCGATCAGACCCGCTTCGGCGTGCCAAAGCCGAAACATCCCATGTGGCGCGAACATGCAACGTTGAGCCAGGAGTTGCTGCCTTACATCGGCCATGGCTGGATCAGCATCAAGCCGAACGTCACCTCGTTGGAGGGGGACGCCATCGCCTTCGCCGATGGCACGCTGGAGAGCTTCGACGCGGTGATCTACGCGACCGGTTACAAGAGCAGCTTCCCGTTCCTCGCGCCCGAGATCTTCTCGGTGCCGGAAGACGGCGGCATGGTTGATCTCTATCGGCGCATTACACCGCCGAACCGGCCTGGCCTGTTCTTTGCCGGATTGGTGCAGCCCATCGGACCGACCATTCCGCTGGTCGAAATCCAGGCCCGATGGATCGCATCTGTGCTGACCGGAAAGGTCGCCCTGCCCAGCCCTGGCGATATGGCGCTGGAGGTCCGCGACTTTCACCAGAGGAAGATCAGCACCTGGCTCAATTCAGCGCGCTACACGCTGGAAGTCGACTTCAAAGACTACACCGGCGAGCTAAACAGAGACATCGCGAAGGCGGCAAGCGGCCGTCCTGCGGCCGTGGCATCGGCCTGACCGGCTTCGTTTTCGCGGACCGCGTGGCTCACGCGCAGCTCAATAGCGCAGTACTTTCGAACCGATGGCTGCACCCAGCGCCGCCACGACGAGGGCTGCGAGCGTATACCAGGTCGCGACAAACAGCGGCGAGTCATCCGCGCAATGCGCGGCGTAAAACGTCGCCCCTAGCCCGGCTGACATCAATCCCGCGAGTGCACCGGCAACGGCGGGGCGTGACGGCGCGCCGTGGCGCAGCGCGATCATCGCGCCGCCGAGGATCGGCAGCGACAGCAATGTGATCGCCGCCGAACACAGCGACGAGTTTCTGCCGATAATGCGCACCATCATCGGCGCGCGCTGCGGCATCGTCATTTCGACGATCAACGCGACGATGAGAATGAACGGCGACAACAATAACAGCCAGATCCAGCGCCCCAACGACGCCTCGGGCCGGGACAGATGGACACTGATCACGATGGCCGGAATGGCAAGCGCCAGCGTCACCAGAAACTTCGTATCGAAGAACGGATTGCGCATCGCCGACATGAAGTCCGGGCGAATGCCAAGCGTCACCAGCAACATCGCTGCAACGACCGGCAGCGTGACCAACAAGGCCATCGCGAGTTGGGTACTCACGGAGCGCGGTCTCTGATCGTTGTCGGCAGCCAGCGTCTGAATCAGGCGATCGGTATCCATGGTCAGTCCTTTCGCAGCTTGGCTGCGAGGCTCGCGAGCCCACGATGCAACGCCACGCGCACGGCGCCTTCGGTCATCGACAATTTCGACGCCGTGGTCTTGATGGATGCGCTTTCCACCGCGATCGATCGCAACACGTCGCGCTGCCGCGGCGGAAGATCAGCGAGATGATTGGATATCTCGACGGTGGGCAATGTTTCGGCGGGCGCTTCGCTCGGAATCGTCTCGGCAAAATCGTCGATGTTGACGAAGGTCCGACGCCCGCGCCGGCGCAGCGCATCGATCAATTTGTTGCGAGCGATCGCAAACAGCCACGGCGCGAATGGCGCGTTTGCGTCCCAGGTCTGCCGCTTCAAATGCACCGCCAGCAAAATGTCCTGCACAATATCCTCGGCCTGATCGGGCGGCTGGCCAGCCCGTGACAGGCCCTGCCGCGCTCCGGCACGCAGCACGGGCGTAACCGACTTCAGCAGGCGATGATAAGCAACGCTATCCCCTGCATTGGCCGACCGCATCAGATCGGTCCATTCGTCGTCACGTCCGCGCACGCGCGCTCCTAAAGCCAATTCGGCGGATAGTTCAATTTGTTACGTCAGCCGAGAGAAAAATCACGGAACCGTGAAGCCCTCACCTGCGCCCCAACCCCGAGCCGAAGATTTCAAGGACATCCGGCTCATAACATCGAACCGTCAGAGTGACATCCGTCGCCTTGATTTCAAAGGCAGATTTTTCCTGAGGCCTGTGGAGACGATGACTGCGGCGGTGTTCATGCCCCGTTTCTGCCGGACTCGTCCGAAGATTCCCTTTTTTTGCCCCGGTGTGAACACCTGCGCAGTTTCCCTTGCGCCCATTGGGGGCCGGTATTTTGGGGAGATTTCCATGAACATCAGAGCCAGCGGGCGTGCGGCATTGGTCATCGCAGCCGGATTGTGGATCTGCACATCGGCACCGCTTCACGCGATCGAAAACGACGCCGCGGCATCCGAGCCGGCCGCAGCGGTCGGCAGCGCCGCAGACACATCCGCCGAACCAGCAGCGAAGGCCGCCAAGCACCGCAGTGCCAGGAAGAGCGAAACGAAATCGCGCAAGTCCGACCGGCAGGCCACCAAGGCGTCGAAAAAGCCCGCTGAGGAGGACGCCGCCAAGACGGAAGACGCGAAGCCGGGAAGCAGTGATACTGCCATCCCGTCATTGGTCGCCAATGCCAATGCGCAATGGCCCTCCGAGACCGCAGCGACCAACACCTACAACATGTCATCGCAAGCCGGCAGCGCGCTTGGCCAAATCGGCGGCCAGCAGGAACAGCCCGCAACGACCACGCCGGATTCCGGCGCCAGCAATGCGCAGCTCGTTGCCGCTGACCAGCTCAACGACCTCGATCGTGCCATCAGCAACGACAAGCCGCCGTTGACGCTCGCAAAGGCCACCATCGATACGCCGGCACCGGAAGTCGCCACCGAGAGCAGCACGACCTGGGACAAGACCTCCCTTGTTGGCAAGATCTTCATCGCATTTGGCGGCTTGCTGACCATGGCCTCTGCGGCCCGTATGTTTATGGCTTGAACCCCATCCCCCGAGCGGGCAAATTGCGCGGGGCCGCCGATCCTGGCGGCTTCGGCAAAAAATCCGCGGGATGGAACATGAGCAGCTACGAACACCTCATCGTTGAGCGCAAAGGCGCGGTCGGCATCATCACGCTGAATCGCCCGAAGATGCTCAATGCGCTTTCTTTCGGTGTGTTCGGCGAAATCAAGATCGCCATCGACGAGCTGGAAGCCGACACCGCCGTGGGCTGCATCATCGTAACCGGCAGCGAGAAAGCATTTGCCGCCGGAGCAGATATCAAGGAGATGCAGCCAAAGAGCTTCATAGACATGTTCTCCAGCGACTTCACCGCGATCGGCGGCGACCGTGTCGCCACCTGTACCAAACCGACCATTGCTGCCGTCTCAGGCTATGCACTCGGCGGCGGCTGCGAACTCGCCATGATGTGCGACATCATGATCGCCGCAGACACCGCGAAGTTCGGCCAGCCGGAAATCACTCTTGGCACCATTCCCGGCATCGGTGGCACCCAACGCCTCACCCGCGCCATCGGCAAATCAAAGGCGATGGACCTCTGCCTGACGGGCCGCATGATGGATGCGGCGGAAGCCGAGCGCTCTGGCCTCGTCAGCCGCATTGTCCCAGCCGACAAGCTGATGGAAGAAGCCATCGCTATGGCGGAAAAGATCGCCGCCATGTCGCGCCCGGTGGCAACGATGGCAAAGAACGCCGTCAATCGCGCCTTTGAGACGCCGCTCACCGAAGGCCTCAAGGTTGAACGCGATCTGTTTCACGCGACATTCGCGCTGGAAGACCGTTCAGAAGGCATGGCCGCCTTCATCGAGAAGCGGAAGCCGGTCAACAAGAACCGCTAGGCTGAGCCGCTGCGCGCGAGCGCGGCGGACACCAGCACACGATAGGCACGTTCGGCCCATGTGGCCGGACGATCGAGCCCAAGCCGCGCAAGCGCCGCTTCATCTGACGCACTCGGTGCGTGTGTCATGCCCTGCCAGAACAGGCCTGCGAGTTGTTGTGGCGACACCGATGCGGCGCTCAGGACCTGCAGCGCAGGGATCAGGCGCTGTTCTACTTCGGTGAAGTCGCTACCAAACGGGAACATGGGCAGCAGACCAGCGTCCCGCGCCGGCTTAAGAGCAGCGGAGATTCGCTCGGGCACGTTGTCGCGATACCCGGCGGGAATGTCATAGCTCCTGGGAAGCTTTCCAGCATCCTTGGCCTGCTTCATCAGCTCCGACTGAAAGCGCGAGTCGGACACCTGCAGCATGGCCGCGATCACGTCGGCGTCCGATTTCCCGCGCAAATCGGCGACACCATACTCCGTCACGATGATATCGCGCAGGTGTCGCGGGATCGTGGTGTGACCGTAGCTCCAGCGAATATTGGAGGCTGGCTTCTTGCCGGCGCGCGTCGCTTCGAGAGTCAGGATCGAGCGTGCACCCTCCAGAGCAAAAGCCTGTGAGACGAAATTGTACTGTCCGCCGACGCCGCTCACGACCTGGCCGTTCTCGAGACCGTCGGAGATCGCGGCGCCCATCAGCGTCGCCATCATCGTATTGTTGACGAAGCGCGCATCGACACGCGCCTGCCGTTTCGCCTCTTCGTTGCCATAGAGTTCGTTGGTGAATGACACCGGCATCATCTGGATTTTCGCCAGACGCTCCGGCACCATGTCGCGCAGCGCCTGATAGAATGCCTTCGGCCCAAGAAAGAACGCGCCATGCACGATGGTGCCATCCACCTCGCGCTTGAGAATGCCCGCGTCGATCAAACCGAGAAATGCTTCGAACAGCATTTCGCTCACGCCATAGAGACCACGTTCGAACGTCGCGACTTCCTTCGGAGGCGCATCGGGGGCAAGACGCTGCATCAGATTACGAAACGCCGCATTGTCGCGGTGGCGAACTATCAGGCCCTGCGCCAGCGCATCGCCCACTTGCCCAATGCCGATCTGCAGCGTGCCGCCGTCGCGCACCAGGCCGGCAGCGTGCAATCCAATCGCGTATTTGGTGTCGTTGACCGGTTCGGACGGGGGCGCAAACAGCGGAAATTCAGTCTCCGGGCTTTCGAGCACCGCGTGAAACTCATCGCTGGTAAGATCACCCTGCCCCGGCATGAAGGGCAATTCCGAATTGACCTGACCGATTAGCCTGAACGAGACGCGACCTTCATTGCGCGCCCGCATCAGATCAAGTGTGGTGTCGGTATTGCAGCTCAGACTATAGCGCGCCGCGCCATCGACCACACGCTTCGACACCAATTGCGTGATGACGTTGAGCCCGCGCGTCAGAAGATAGGACGACGCATGGGTGTAGTTCGCCGAAATATAGTGCTGCTGCGCGTCGGCAACCCGCAGCCATTTTCCCGCAAGGAAGAAGAATTCGTTGACCTGAATGTTTGGCGGCAGCTCACCTTTATGCAGCGCGTTTGCATAAGCGAGATCGGGATAGCCCCCGAACAGCCGTTCGATCACCGGATTGATGAAGCGCTTCTCCAGCTCGCTGGATGGTCTCGGCTTCTCCAGTGTCAGGGCAGAGAAGAACGTCAGTCTGATGCTGCGATCGGCCAGCGCGCGCTGATAGAGCGCATTGATGATATGGTTGGCCTTGCCAAGCCCGAGCGGCAGCCCGACCACGAGCGTCGTCCCAACGTCGCGAATGATGTCTTCGGCGATGGCGTCGGGATCAGTGAATATCTTGGGCATAGGCATTCCGGCTGGGCAGGATCGGCAGCTCCTCAGCGCAATCGCGCAGCAAAGCCGGACAGAGTTACCACTGCGTGCGGTTATTCAGAAATGTGCCCGACATGCAACACACGCGGCCATGTGAAGCGGGTTTATTCGTCGCATTCACGGAGCGCTTCATCCACCCTAGGGTCCTGATCAATCAAGCAAATCGGGGCAGCCAAATGCCCTGTGGGGAAAGCGCAAAAGCCCGGAGGTTCTTCGCCGGATGGTTTGCCTGCAAAGGCAACGCCCTCTAAACATACCTAGACGTCAGCGGGGGCGGACGTCCGAAGATTGCTTTGGGATAATATGGTTCGTCACGGCATATTTGGCCTCGCCGCAAGGCGCGCGCTTCGGACAGGCATGGCCCTGAGCCTGATTGGCTATGGCATTTTTGCTGCGGTCGATGCCCGTGCCGAAACGGTGTCGGAAGCCCTTGCCAAAGCCTATCAGTCCAATCCGCAGCTGAACGGCGAACGGGCCCGCCAGCGCGCCACCGATGAGAACGTCCCGCAAGCGATGGCCGGCTACCGGCCTCAGGTGGCAGCCACACTGAGCTATGGCCTTCAGGCCGTACGCAACCTGCTCGTGGACAACACCATCCAGGGCGCAACGCTGAAGCCATGGACCATCGGCGTCACAGTCACCCAGACGCTTTATAACGGAAACAAGACAGCCAACAGTGTCCGCGTCGCGGAATTGCAGGTCCAGTCCGGCCGGGAAGCGCTGCGCAATGTCGGCCAGGGCGTGCTGCTCGATGCTGTCGTTGCCTATACCAATGTTCTCGCCAACCAATCGCTGGTCGAAGCCCAGCGCACCAACGTCACCTCCCTGCGCGAAACCCTCGGCATCGCCCAGAAGCGGCTCAACGCCGGGGACGTCACGCCCACCGACACGTCACAGGCCGAAGCGCGACTGGCGCGTGGCCAGGCCGATCTCAATGCCGCTGAGGTCAATCTCGCCATCAGCCAGGCGACTTATACGCAGGTGATTGGTGCTGCACCCTCGCGGCTCAGTCCGGCGGAACCGATGGATCGGCTGCTGCCGCGCAACCGCGACGATGCCGTCAATCAGGCTTTCAAGGCGCACCCCGCGGTGCTGGCAGCCGGCTACGATGTCGACGTAGCGACCACGACGATCAAAGTGGCCGAGAGCAGCCTTTTGCCTACTCTGACGCTGCAGGGCAGCGCCAGCAAATCCAGCCAATCGGATCCGACGCTTGGCACTTTTGGCACCGACCAGGCTTCGATTGTCGGCCAATTGACGGCGCCGATCTATGACGGCGGCCTCGGTGCTGCGCAGACGCGTCAAGCCAAGGAACTGTCGTCGGTAAGCCGTCTGGTGCTCGAGCAGGTCCGCAATCAGGCCCGCACAGCAGTCGTCGGTGCATGGGTGTCAAATGAAGGCGCAAAGACGGCGGTGAGTGCCGCTGAAGCCGAAGTACGCGCTGCTGGCGTTGCACTGCAGGGCGTACAGCGCGAGGCCCAAGGCGGTCAGCGCACCACTGTCGACGTCCTGAACTCACAGCAGGATCTCGTACAGGCAAAGGCACGCCTGATTGGCGCGCAGCGTGACCGGGTCATCGCATCCTATTCGCTGCTCAGCGCAATCGGCAGGCTGGATGTGAAGACGCTCGGACTGAACACGCCAGACTATCTGCCAGAAGTTCACTATCATCAGGTGCGCGATGCCTGGCACGGGCTGCGCACGCCTTCGGGGCAATAAATTATCCGGCTGAACTCTTCTTTGCCATCGCCGTGGTCATCGCGGCGACCAGCGATGCGAGGTCGTAGGGCTTGCGTACGATCGGCACGTCATCCATCGACGCCGGGATCAGGCTGGTTTCGCCATAACCTGTGGCGAAGACGAAGGGGATGCCCCGCTCGCGCAATGCCTGGGCCACCGGCACCGAACTGCCATTGCCGAGATTGACGTCGAGGATGGCCACATCAGGCCTCATGATCGCCAGCGCGATCAATGCCTCCTTGACCGAAGATGCTGTCTCGACCGATGCCGCGCCCTCGTGGGTCAGCATGGTCTCGACGTCCATGGCAATCAGAAGCTGGTCCTCGACCATCAACACCTTCAAGCCGCGCATCGACGCCATCGGTTTGTCGTCCTCGCGTCGGACGCGCACGTTGCGCGCCGCCGCCGGCGCGGGCCAGACAACGAAGCGCGCCGGGATGAGCAACCGCACGCGCGCGCCGGCCGGCTCATAATCGACATCACTTTCACCCCCGAGATCATAGGGAATGCTGCGACTGATCAGCATCGATCCAAAGCCCGGCCTCAATGGCGGTGTGACAAGGGGGCCGTCGCGCTCAAGCCAGTAGATTTCGCAATCGCCGATATCGGTGCGTTTCCACTCGAGCGACAAGCGCCCCGTGCTTACGGAAAGCGCACCATATTTGGCGGCATTGGTGGCCAGTTCGTGCAGCACCAATGCGAGTACCGAATAGGCCCGAGCGTCGAGCGAAACATCGGGCCCGGTCACCTCGATCGCTTTCACCGACTCGCGATACGGCGAAAATTCCGCATCGAGCAATCCTTTTAGCGCGCCGCCACCGGCGCCGCGGATGACCTGATCATGCGCAAGCGACAAGGCCTGAATACGTCCCTTCAGGGAGGCGACATAATCCTCAATGCTGCGCCCATCCTCGACCGGGTGCGAGACCAGCGATTTGATCAGTGCCAGGATATTCTTGACGCGATGATTGAGCTCTTCATTCAGCATTTTCTGGCGCAGGTCGGCCTTGTGCCGCTCATCCGCCAGTAATTCGTTGTGGCGAAGCACCACTTCCACCAAAGCCGAGCGCACGGCCTCGGCGGTGTCGCGCTCGTTTTGCAGCCATGGCTGCGACTGGCGTTGCACGATCTCCTTCCAGATCGCGAAGCTCTTGCGTGGCGTCAGCCGATCGCCCAACGGGCCAATTTCGTATGTCTTGTTGGGATCGCCTGCCCAATTCAGGGTTTGCGTCACTTCGCTGCGAAAGAACAGAAGATAGTCGCGCGGCAGTTGCGACAAGGGCACGGCCAGCACGCCGGAAACGGCAAGGGCATAGTCTTCAGCCGCCGGCAATCGATCTGACAATGCGCTCGTCGCCCACACCCTGCCCTCGGCGACCGAATTGATGAAGCCCATCAGCGCCGGCACTGCCGCAGCCGGCGGCGCGCTGCCATAAGACGTCCAGGTCTTGTTGAGATATAGGCCAATACCGTCACACGGCATCAGTACGCTAAAATCGCGAACGCTTTCCTTGAGCAGGTCTTCGACATCGCCGTGATGCGAAACATTGTGCAACAGCTGGTCGAGATAGCGCCGCGCGCTTTCGCTAGCAGCCAGTTTGCGTTTTTGAAGAAGCCCGGCCAGTTGCATGGAAAAGAACTCGCCAAACATCTCTGCAGCAACGCGTTTCTCCATGGAAAGCGCGCGCGGTGCATAATGATGGCAGGCGATCAGCCCCCAGAGCACGCCGTCGTGGATGATGGAAATCGACATCGACGCACCGACGCCCATATTGCGCAGATACTCGCAGTGGATCGGCGAAACGCTGCGCAGATGTGCAAAGGACAGGTCGAGCGGTTCACCGGACGTGTCGAATTCCGGCTCAATGGCCACGCGCTCGCCGCTCGCATTCGAGACGATCCGCACGGTGTTCTGCACGTAGAGCACCCTCGCCTGCTGCGGGATGTCGCCGGCCGGGAAGTGCTGCCCCAGAAAGCTCTCGAGATCGCCGCGGCGCGCCTCGCTGATCACCCGGCCGGAGCCATCATGAGCGAATTGATAGACCATCACCCGGTCGTAGCCGAGTGCGCCGCGCAGCAGCCGCGCCGCATTGTCAAACAACACATCGAGATCGTTGCATTGGCCGATGCGGCCGATCAGCAAGCGCGACAACTCCAGAGGCGGTGTCGCCTCGCTGGCGTCCACAGGCTCGAATTCGATGATGTTCACGCCCTTGTGCCGATGCACAGCGACGTTGAACGCGGTCTGCGAATGCGCGACCTTGAAATCGATCAGCAATCCCGGGCGCTGCTGGTTGCCCCATTTGGCGATGGCATTGCGAATGTCGTGCGCCGGCCCCTCGCCGATCAGATCGTCCAGCCTGCGGCCATTGATGTCGCCTGATCCCACACCAAGCATCGGGCCGGCGTTGACCGAATGGCGCCGGACCATCCCGACAGAGCCATCGCAGGCGAGCAGACAGCCATAGGGCTGGATGCTGCCGGGGATGTGGATTGGCTCGCGGTCGCAATTGGTCAGGTCGACAGAGGCGGTCTTGGTGAGCATCAAAAAGTCTCTGAAAAGATGCGGCGCTCGAAACGACGGCCGCCAGCATGGCACGGCTGCATCTTTGAAAAAAGATCAGTAAATACAGCGTTCAAGAGCACCTACCGAAACGCCACGGGGGCTGGAATAGCCCGGTGGGAAACCGGTCAACGGGCAAGCGCCGGTTTCGATCCATTTCGAGGCCGGTTTTTTGGATATGGGCCATTGGGCTGCCTCAGGGACAGCCCGAGCCGCTCCCGTCGCAAGCTGATTTAACGCGCCCGGCTCGAGAAGAACGAGATCAGCACCGGCAGGGTAATCAGGATCACCAGAGGTGCCAGCATCATGCCGGTGACGACGACAACCGCCAGCGGCTTCTGGACCTGAGACCCGATTCCCTCCGACAGCGCTGCCGGCAACAGGCCGACGCCCGCGACGATGCAGGTCATGAGCACCGGCCGCAGTTGCAACTCGCCGGTCCGGATCACAGCCTTGATACGTTCATAGCCCTCGTCGATCAGCTGATTGTATTGTGACAGGATCAGGATGCCGTCCATGACAGCAATGCCGAACAGCGCGATGAAGCCGATCGCCGCCGATACGCTGAACGGAATACCCGTGATCAGTAGACCGAGCACGCCGCCAAAGATCGCCATCGGGATCACACTCATGGCCAGCAGTGTGTCGGCCATCGAGCCAAAGTTGAACCAGAGCAGCACGCCGATCAGAGCGAGGCTGATCGGCACCACGATGGAAAGCCGTGCGATAGCGTCCTGAAGATTGCCGAACTCACCGACCCATTCGGTCCGCGAGCCCGGCGGCAGCTGAACGAGCGCGGCGACCTTGTCCTGCGCTTCCTGAATGGCGCTGCCGAGATCGCGTTCGCGTACCGAGAACTTGATCGGCAGATAACGCTCCTGGTTCTCGCGATATATATAGGCCGCACCGGAGACGAGATTGATCGACGCCACTTCACTTAGCGGGATCTGCGCGATCGTGCCGTTCGGACCGGGTGCGCCGATGCGCAAATTCTGGATCGCCTCAGCGCTACGGCGATATTCCGGCGCTAACCGCACCATGATCGGGAAATGCCGATCGCTGCCGGGCTCATAGAGATCGCCAGCGGAGTCGCCGCCGATGGCCACCTTGATGGTGGCGTTGATATCGCCGGGCGACAATCCGTAGCGCGCAGCCTTGGCGCGGTCGACGTCGATCTGGATTGTTGGCTGCCCCAGCGATGTGAACACGGCGAGATCCGTCACGCCCAGCACCGTCGACAGTACGGCCTTGATCTCGTTAGCGGTCTTGGTGAGTGCATCCAGATCGTTGCCGTAGAGCTTGATCGAGTTCTCGCCTTTCACGCCGGAGACGGCTTCAGAGACGTTGTCCTGCAGATATTGCGAGAAATTGAACTCGACGCCGGGAAATTTCGTTTGCAGTTCCTTGAGCAGGCGCGCCGTCAGTGCATCCTTGTCCTGAGGCGCCGGCCATTCGGAGGCAGGCTTCAGCGGGGCGAAGAATTCCGCATTGAACAAGCCAGCTGCGTCGGTGCCGTCATCGGGACGGCCATGCTGCGAGACGACGGATTCCACTTCGGGCTGCTGGCGGATCAGCCTGCGCATCTCGTTGACGTAAGTGTTGCCTTCCTGCAGCGAGATCGTCGGCGGCAGCGTGGCGCGGATCCAGAGATTACCCTCTTCCAGCTTCGGCAGAAATTCCAGGCCGAGGAAACGCGCCATGAAGAAAGTCACCACGACGAGACCGATCGCAATGCCCAGTACGATCTTTCGGCTGGCGACCGCCCAGTGCAGCACCGGCATATAGAGGCGATGCAGCTGGCGCATGATCCATGTTTCGGTCTCGTGGACATGCGCCGGCAGAATGATCGCGCTCAGCGCAGGCGTGACGGTGAATGTCGCGATCAGGCCACCGGCCAGCGCATAAGCATAGGTCCGCGCCATCGGTCCAAAGATATTGCCCTCGACGCCAGACAGCGTGAACAGCGGCAGGAACGCAGCGATGATGATAGCGGCGGCAAAGAAGATCGAGCGCGACACGTCAGCGGATGCGCTGAGGATGCCATGCTTCTTCATCCCCATGATGGTCTCGGGCGAGATGTGGCTACGCTCCGCTTCGGAAAGCTCCGTTGTCTGGGTCAGCCGTCTGAAGATGGCCTCTACCATGATGACCGTACCATCGACGATCAGGCCGAAATCGATGGCGCCCACCGATAGCAGGTTGGCGGATTCGCCGCGCAGCACCAGAATGATGACAGCGAAAAACAAGGCGAACGGAATAGTGGCACCGACGATCAGCGCGCTACGCAGGTTGCCGAGGAACATCCACTGCAGCAGCACGATCAGCAGGATGCCGACGACCATGTTGTGCAGCACCGTATGCGTGGTGGTATCGATCAGGTCCTTGCGGTCATAGATGCGTTCGATCCGCACGCCGGGCGGCAAGATGCCTCCGCGATTGATCTGCTGCACCAGCTGTTCGACACGCGCGATGGTCGGCGAACTCTTCTCGCCGCGGCGCATCAGCACGATGCCCTGGACGATATCGTCCTCCTGATTGAGACCGGCAATGCCGAGGCGCGGCTTCTCGCCGACCGACACCGTGGCGACATCCTTGACCAGAACCGGATTGCCGTTGGTCTGGGAGATCATCGTATTGGAAAGGTCGTCGATCGAGCGAATGAGGCCGACGCCGCGCACCACGGCCGATTGCGCGCCGATATTCACGGTGTTGCCGCCGACATTGATATTGGCGTTGCCGACGGCGGTCAGCAGTTGCGGCAGCGTCAAGCCATAGGCAACGAGCTTGCTGAAATCGACCTGGATCTCATAGGTTTTGGTCTTGCCACCCCAACCAATGACGTCGATGACCCCTGGTACCGCACGGAAGCGGCGCTGCATGATCCAATCTTGCAGGGTCTTGAGATCGAGTACGCTGTAGTTCGGCGGTCCCACCAGACGGTAACGGAAGATTTCCCCTACCGCAGAGATCGGCGAGATTGTCGGCTGCGCATTGCCCGGCAAGGTCCCGAGTTGCGATAGCCGGTTCAGCACCTGCTGCAATGCTTCGTCATAGGTATAGTCGAACGAAAACTGCAGTTTGACGTCCGAGAGGCCGTAGAGCGAGATGGTGCGGATCGTTTTGAGGTTCTTGATGCCCGCGACCTGCGCTTCGATCGGAATCGTGATGTAGCGTTCGATTTCCTCGGCAGAGAGACCGTTGCTCTGGGTCACAATATCGACCATCGGCGGGGTCGGATCGGGATAGGCCTCGATATTCAGCTGATTGAAAGCAAACAGGCCACCGATGAAAACGACGGCGAACATCGCCACCATCAGGAAGCGACGGTCGACGGCCAGAGCAACAAGACGATCCATCCAGATCGGACCTTTCAGAAGAGCCGAAGCTGGGGGTTAGCTGGCGGAGGCCGCGCGATCGATAAACAGACTGCCTTTGGTGACGATGCGTTCACCGGCTTTCAGGTTGCCATGGACCTCGACGAGATTGCCATTGGTCATACCGGTCTTGATCGTGCGCAGCTCGATGGTCTTGTCGTCATGCGCGACCCAGACGCGGACCTGATCGCCTTCATAGATCAGCGCCGTTTTCGGCACGCCTATCGTCGGCTGGTCGCCAGGCGCGTAGATCGTCACGGTGGTGAACATTTCCGGCTTCAGCAGACCGTTGCTGTTGTCCAGCGTGGCACGTACCAGCAGACGACGCGTCGCGGGATCGAGCGCAGTCGCGACATAGCTGATGCGGCCAGTGAGCACACGGCCCGGCAGCGCGAGTGCGGTGAAACTCATTTCCTGACCGATCTGCACGGCAGCAGCTTCGGTCTCGCGCACGAAGGCCGTGAGCCACACCGATGAGAGATCGCCGATCACGAAGACCGGGTCGGCAGCGCCGGCACTGATGTACTGGCCGGGGCCGATCTTGCGCTGAACCACCGTGCCTGCAAGCGGCGCGTAGATCGTCGTTTCCGGATTGATGCGGCCCTTCTCCTGAAACGCCGTAATGGCGTCTTCCGAGAGGCCAAGAATACGCAGGCGATTGCGTGCGGCTTCGAGTGCCGTGTCGGCGGTGCGCAGATCGTTCTGTGCTTGCAGCAGCGTGGCCTGGCTCTGCTGATAGTCTTTCAGCGGCACAGCCTTGCCTTCGAACAGGTCGCGGGCGCGCTTGTCCTGGATCTGTGCGAGGTCGAATTGTGACTTCGCCTTGTTGAGAGCCGTAGTCGCGGCAACGAAATCGTTCTGCGCGCCGACGGTGTCGGCCGCTTCGATCACAAAGAGCGGCTGGCCCTTTTCGACGTGGTCGCCTGGCTTGGCGAGCAGCTTGGTGACGCGGCCGGCATAGGGTGAGAAGATCGGGGTCGAGCGGTCCTCATCGACGGCAATCTTGCCCTCGGTGACGTGTTCGGCGCGGAAGGCACGCACGGTGACCGGCTCGATGGTCAGACTGGCCCATTCAGACGGCGACGTCGTATAGCGCTGCGGATTCTTCCGCGACTGGCTCGAAACGTCGGAATGCCCCTTCGACGGGGTGGACAGCCGCACGTAGCCGATGCCTGCGGCGACCAGCATGGCAGCAATGCAACCGCCCGCAATCAGGCGCTTTCCGCTAAACAGCTGAGATCGTTGATCTAAATTCGTCACTGTCCAGTCCTTGGTAGGAAACGCACTTATTCCGCGGCGATTTGTCCCATTCACGCGCTAATAGTGCGCATCTGGGCGTTCAGACAATCTAAAAACGCGTGTGCACTTACGAATCTTCGTTAAAATTTTGAAATCCTGCGAATGGGTTTCAATTGCCGGACGGCCATACCGCCGGATGGCTGCCGAGGGGCATGGCCGGACGCGCCCACGATGCCGGGGTTCGCGATAACACGGCTGCATGACGGACCGCCGACAACTGGCCAAATCCGGACGGCATATCCTCAGTAAAGGCTTTGACCATCTCTCCCTTCAGGTCTTCGACCACGAGACCCTCCGCGATCCTTCCCATATCCCACAGCCATTGACCGGTGCGGGCAAGAGAGACCTGGACGTGCCAGCTACCGCCTTCACGCGCCTGACGTGCACGTGCGATCATGGCGCCGAACGCCATTAAGTAGCCTGTGGCATGATCCAGCATCTGGGCCGGTAATTCCCTGGGCCCATCGACGCCGGCCGCCTGCCCTTCGGCATGGTTGAAGCCGGTCGCGGATTGGACGAGGGAGTCGAAGCCGCGGCGCCCGGCCCATGGCCCGGAACGGCCATAGGCGGAGAGCGAGACATAGACGATGCCGGGACAGACACGGGCCGCCTCGTCCGGCGAGAAGCCGAGCGCCGCAAGCGATTGCGGACGATAGCCCTGCGAGAAGATATCCGCCTGCGCGAGCAATCCTCGCAAGGTGTCGCGCCCCTGCTCGCTCTGGAGATCCACGAAGCTCGAGAGCTTGCCGCGGCCGGTATCGATGGTGAGCCACGGGATCGCCGGCAGATTGGGGCTGGAGACCAGCATGACATCCGCGCCATGGGCCGCAAGCGTACGACCAGCGACGGGACCGGCGATAACGCGTGAGAGATCGAGTACGCGCAAACCGGCAAGCGGCCGGGCGCCGATCGGCCACAGCTTCGGTTCGGCGTCGCCAATCCGGGTGATCTCGACGAGCGGCAGTTCAGCAACGGCTTTGGCCTGCGGCAACCCCATCCATTCGTCATGGGATCGCATCAGCGCTACGACACCGCCGGCTGCATAGGCCGTGGTCTCGAAGGCCTCGCCGTTCCATTGCATCAACGCGGCCTGCACGGCCTCGCGCTCCGGCGCGCATGACAACACCTGGCAGACAGCGTCGCGATGATGCGGAAAATTTGTATGGAGCCGGACGAACTTGCCGTCACCGGTCTGGTAGACACCAGCGATCGCATCCCAGGCGGGCGGCGGCGGATTACCGTCGCAGCGCAGATAGCGCTCGCTGCGACATTCGACGATGGCGTGGCGCATGTCGACGGAGACGGTCTGCGTCTGCCCGCTGCGTAGCCGCCAGATTTCGGCAGCCGCCATTCCGGCCGCAGCGATACTGACCTGAGCGGCCGCACCGACATGGAATGACGACGGCAATTGCGGCTCATTGCCGGTCAGCGCGACACGCTGGAGCGCCGCAATATCACCGCCAGCCTGCCTCCAGAGGTCGCCGAGCAGTTCACGAATGCCGTACATCAACGTCCTCCCCCTTTCCCACGCCACCGATTCAGCTCACGCTTCCAGGTGACCACATCCGTCATCGCATCATCTTGTACAAGCATGGAGGAGAGAGCATGGCCACCATCGATCCATTGACAGCCGGCGCCGTGGTGCTGGCCACGGCTGCCACCGACGCGGTCTATGTGATGTTCACCTCTGCGGTGGTGGCCCGTCGGCGCATCCCTGCGGCCACCTGGAGCAGCGTCTGGTATGTACTCTCGTCCTATGCCGTCATCAGCTATACCGAAAACTGGATGTATGTGGGTTTCGCCGCCGTCGGTTCATGGATCGGCGCCTATGCCACTATTACTTTCCTGCACCGGCCACCCGGCGGACCGCCAGTCGGTGCATCACCTGAATAGGTAATAGCGGCTGAATGGTTTCTGAACGGCGCTTAATGGAAATCCCGCGAGCGCGGCAGGATCCGGACATTGCGCGGATGGCGAATGCGTTGTGCGGGATTGTCGGGATGCTCGCGGCGATCGTCATTGATCGCTTCGGGACCTGACAGCATTTGTCGGGGTCCACCAAGCGCATCGTTGCCAAGATACTTCAGATCGTCCGAGCGATCGATCAGCCGTTCGGCAACCAGATGGACGACCTTTTCTGGACTGCTCTGGATGCGCCCCTCGACCAGGATGAGTCTGGAACCCATGACCTCCCTGCGAAACTGCTCCATCACCTTCGGCCAGACCACGATATTGGCGATACCGGTTTCGTCCTCCAGCGTCATGAAGACCACGCCATTGGCACTACCCGGCCGCTGCCGCACCAGCACGACGCCGGCACAACGCACGCGCCGTCTGTCATTGGCATCCACAATGCTCGCGCAGGTCACCACTTTTTCCCGCGTGAAATTCGCGCGCAGGAACTCCATCGGATGTCCCTTCAGCGACAGCCGGATAGTCTGATAATCGGCGACCACCTGTTCGGGCAAAGGCATCTCAGGCAGAGGCTTCGCATTCTCGTCCGGCTGCTCGCGCGCACTCGCAACTTCGAACAACGGCAACGGCACATCATCGGGTAATCGCCTTACCGCCCATAGTGCGGCACGGCGATCGAGCCCGATCGAGCGAAATGCATCGGCATCGGCCAGCATGATCAGCGCGCGTTTTGGCAAAGCGGTATCGCGGGCGAAATCTTCCAGCGAGGTGAAAGGCTGTAGCTCTCGCGCGGCAACGATGCGCTTGCCCCAATCTTCTCCCGGCGGCTTGCCAGCTTTTGCACGTTCGCGCTCCTCATCCGGATCCGCCCATTTGAATCCATCGATCTGGCGAAAGCCGAGGCGAACGGCGCAATAGTCTCTGCTTGGTTCTTCTAGCGTATTCTGCGAATGACTGAAGGATACATCGATCTCCCGCACATCGACGCCATTGTCGCGCGCATCGCGCACGATCTGCGACGGCGCATAAAACCCCATCGGCTGTGAGTTCAACAGCCCGCAGCAGAACGCATCGGGATGATAATGTTTTAGCCATGACGAGACATAAACCAGCTGCGCAAAGCTGGCCGCATGGCTTTCCGGAAAACCGTAGCTGCCAAAACCTTTGATCTGATCGAAGCAGCTCTGGGAAAATGCCGGATCGTAGCCGCGGTCGACCATCTTGCCGACCATCTTCGCCTCGAACGTATGCATGGTGCCGACATTGCGGAACGTCGCCATGGCGCGGCGCAGACCATTGGCCTCTTCTGAAGTAAAATGTGCCGCTTGGATGGCAATGCGCATCGCCTGTTCCTGAAACAGTGGCACGCCAAGGGTCTTGTGCAGGACATTCTTCAGTTCGTCCTTGTTGCCCCCCTTCGGAAATGGATATTCGATATCATCAGGGTTCATCGCCCGCCGCTTGAGATAGGGATGCACCATGTTGCCCTGGATCGGGCCCGGGCGAACAATCGCGACTTCGATGACGAGATCGTAGAAGGTGCGCGGTTTCAGGCGCGGCAACATGTTCATCTGGGCACGACTCTCGACCTGGAATACGCCGAGGGATTCTCCCCGCTGAAGCATCTGGTAGACCGGATCATCATCCTTGGATTTGATGTCCTTGAGTTCGTAACGCTGTCCTTTGTAATAAGCGACCAGATCCAAACATTTCCGGATGCAGGTCAGCATGCCCAGCGCGAGCACGTCGACCTTCATCATTTTCATCGTGTCGACATCGTCCTTGTCCCATTCGATGAAGGTGCGGTCGTCCATCGCCGCATTCCCGATCGGCACATAGGTATCGAGCCGGTCCTGCGTCAGCACATAGCCGCCGACATGCTGCGACAGATGGCGCGGAAATTCGATCAGCTCGGTGGCCAGCTCGACCGCGCGCACGATCATCGGATTGGACGGATCAAGCCCTGCCTGCTTGACCTGCATCTCGTTGAGGCCTTTGCCCCAACTGCCCCAGACAGTATCGGCCAGCGCCGAGGTGACGTCTTCGGTCAGTCCCAGCGCCTTGCCGACATCGCGGATTGCCGAGCGCGGCCGGTAGTGGATGACGGTGGCGATGATTGCCGCGCGATGACGGCCGTATCTTTTGTAGACATACTGCATCACCTCTTCGCGCCGGACGTGCTCGAAATCGACGTCGATGTCCGGCGGCTCAAGCCGTTCCTTGGAGATGAAGCGCTCGAACAGGAGATCAACCTCGGCGGGATTCACCGAGGTGATGTCGAGCATATAGCAAACCGCTGAATTGGCCGCCGAGCCCCTGCCCTGACACAGGATGTTCTGGCTGCGCGCATAGCGGACAATATCGTGGACAGTCAGAAAATAATGCGCATAGCCGAGCTCCTTAATGAGCGCGAGTTCCTTTTCCAAGGTGGCAACAAGCTTCGGATCTTCTGTCTTAGGAAAATGCCCTTTCATTCCTTCCCAGGTCAGATCCGCGAGATGCTGCTGAGCGGTCTTTCCCGGCGGCACCGGTTCGTCGGGATATTGGTATTGGAGTTGGTTCAGTGAAAAGGTGATGCGATCGGCAAAACGGATGGTCTCGCGGATCGCATCCGGATAATCGCGAAACAGCCGAGCCATCTCAGCAGCCGGCTTGAGATGCCGTTCGGCATTCATTTCCAGCACCCGGCCAGCCTGCTCGATGGTGGTCTTCTCGCGAATACAACTGACCACGTCCTGCAGTATGCGGCGATTTGGCGTGTGATAGAGCACGTCATTGGTGGCGATCAGAGGCACGCGCGCGGTGGATGCGATGCGCTGCAGCTTTGCCAGACGACGCCTGTCATCCCCGCGATGAAACGGACTGGCGCCAAGCCAGATGCCTTCCGCCAGCAGGCCCGATAGTGCATCGAGCGTGCGCAGGACAAGATCACAGTCGATCCGATAGGTCGGCATTAGAACAAGCAACACCCCTTCGCTAAACTCCGCGAGATCGCCGAGCTGCAGCAGGCATTCACCCTTGTTGCCGCGCAACTTGCCCATGCTGAGCAACCGGCACAGTCGGCCATAGGCAGCGCGGTCGCACGGATAGGCAAGGATGTCAGGCGTGCCGTCATTGAAGACCAGCCGTGTGCCGATCAGAAGCTTCGGTTTGTAGACAAGATCCTTGTGGTCCAGCTCGGCAAAGGCACGCACCACACCGGCCATGGTGTTGTGATCGGCAATGCCGATGGCATAAAGCCGTTCGATACTGGCCTGATGCACATAGTTCTGCGGATGCGACGCGCCGCGCAGGAACGAGAAATTGCTGGTGACGCTAATCTCGGCATAATCAGGCGCGCCGACGCCGCCCGTGCTCATGCGAACAGCCCATGCACGAACCATTGCGGCGAAACGGCTTGATCGTCCACGTCTCTGATCTCACCATAAAGCCCGTCGCGGAAGAGCCAGAAACGTTGACCTGCCTCATCCTCGACGCGAAAGTAATCGCGCGTGGGCTTCGCCTCCGAACGCCACCACTCCATCGACACACGCTCCGGACCTTCCACATGAATGACGTTGTGAGACACCCGTCGCCAGGTAAACTTCTTCGGCGGCTTGTCTGGAAACTCCGCGAGCGGAACATCGATCAGTTCGGGCTGCTCGAACAACCGTAACGGCCGCAATGGCGGCTCGTCTTCACGCGCCGGCCATGCTGCCTGCATGGCGGCAGCCAGATGATGCTGTGCCGGCACACCCAGCATCGCGCGTTCGGGAATGTGGCTCTCGACGGGCAGATAAACCAGCACACGCCGCGACCCGATCCGCGCAGCAATACGGTCGATCAGGTCGGCCAGTTCATCGTTCGCATGCACATTGGCATCGAGATCGCGCTGCTGCTGCACGACAATCTCGGTGCGGCTGGCCGACAGGCGGATCATATCGAAACCGAAACCGGGATCGAGCGGATCGGCAATCGCGTCCAGTCGCTCGCGGAACAACCGGTCGATCACCTCGCCCTTGGTCACCGGCAGGCCGGTTTCCGCGGTGATCACCCGCACCGCGCCGTCGGTGCGAAAGAACGCCGCTTCCAGCCGCCGCGCGCCCTTGCCCTGCCTGTCCATCGCATCGATCAGCGTGCGCGCCAGCTTGGCCAGTGTCAGCGTAATCACACCATCGGTGGCGATCGGTTCGGCGAAGCGTTGCTCGACGATATAATCCGGCAGCGGCTTGCGCGGGGAAATCGGTGCATCGCTTTGCCCCAGCGCCTGTTCCAGCAGCGTCGTGAATTCCGCGCCGAAACGTGCGGTGATTTCGGGGCGCGAGCGCGAGGCGACATCGCCGATGGTCTTCAAGCCGGCGCGGCGCAATCCACGGATGAGCGCCTCATCGGCGCCGAGCGTGAACAGCGGTAGCGGCGTCACTGCCTTGGCCTCCTCGCCCGCGGCGACGATCCGGCCATGTGCGTATCGACTGAGCGTGCGCGCGCATGTCGATGTCCCCGCAATCGCTGCACTGACAATAAAACCCTGCCGCGACAGCGACGCGCAGAGCTGCTCCATCAGTGCCGCCTCGCCACCGAACAGATGGGCACAGCCGGTGATGTCGAGAAACAGGCCATGCGGCAGATCCAGCGCCACCAGTGGCGTGAAGCGGTCGCACCAATCGGCGATGTCGGTCAGTACCTGCGTATCGGCGACAGGATCGGCATCGAACACCTGAATGTCCGGACAGACCGCACGGGCATTGGCAAGCGGCAGACCTGGTTCAAGGCCGAGCTTCGCCGCGGCATCGTCCAGCGCGGAAATCTGCAGCGCATTGCTTTGCTTGGCGACGACAATACTTGCTTGCAGATTAGCTGGCGCGCCGTTGCGCGCGAGCTGACGTTTGATGCGATCGGTTGGCAGGCGCGGCAGCCACAGGCTGAGGATGCGCCGATGTGTCACGGAAAACGCACTCATCACACTTCCATTCCATGATCCATTGCCCGTTCGGGCCGTGACGATTTCGAACCAGTTGCACGTCGAGCATGGGCACGCCCCATGATTGCCAGGGCCTGAATGGCGGCGAATGCGCGGAGCGGATGATCCAGCGCGTCTCTGCCGTACTCGAGACCGGAACGCCTGCAG
Source organism: Tardiphaga sp. 37S4 (assembly GCF_021044645.1). NCBI lineage: Bacteria > Pseudomonadati > Pseudomonadota > Alphaproteobacteria > Hyphomicrobiales > Nitrobacteraceae > Tardiphaga > Tardiphaga sp. 37S4. Next base: position 3,162,891 of record NZ_CP088008.1, read on the forward strand.
TCCGCAGCAACAGGCACGTGACGCCCGAGCCGCGCGCCGCCAGCGTGAGTTTGCGGCTGGCGACCAGGTCGAACTGTTTGCTGTCGCCCCAGGTTTCCAGCACGACGCTGCCCAGCGCATCGCAGGCCAGCGCATCAGCCGTGGTCCGCAATGCCGTCTCGACATCGGGCGCGCGCACGGTGACCAGCAGGCGCGGATCGAGGCCGAGCTCACGCCAGCCGCTCATGGCCAGCGCGCCGCATTCGCGTTCGGAGAAATCCTGCCGGATCCACAGCAGCGGCCGCTTTGCCGAGACACGATGCGCGAGGCCGGCGACAAAGCCCGTGGCGGCCGCGCTGTGCCGGCCTTCGGCGAACACCTCATGCATGGTGCCACGCGCGAGGCCGCCTTGCAGCGCCGCGTCCGCCTCGGCATGACCGAGCGACACGCGATCCGGCGCATAGGTATCGCTGTGGGTCTCGATGCGTTCGATGCTGCCGCGCAATTGCGCGAGCGTGGTCATGCGTGCGCCGGTCATGCGCCGCTCCTCGAAATTGTTTTGCCGTGGCGGGTCTTTAGTGAACCCATTGCCGGCCCATTTGTTCATGATATGTTCTAATATAAAGCTAAGATGGCAAGCCGAGTCAATCGGGATCATCAGCCACTTTTTTAGCGTTTGGAATCAAAGGGATTTTTGAACATGGACGTGAAGCGCAAGCTGGAGATCCTGGCGGATGCCGCGAAATACGACGCGTCCTGTGCGTCCAGCGGTACCGAGAAACGGGACTCCCGCGACGGCAAAGGCATCGGCTCGACCGATGCAGGGATGGGGATCTGTCATTCTTACGCGCCGGACGGCCGCTGCATCTCGCTGCTGAAGATCCTGCTCACCAATGCCTGCAATTACGATTGCCTTTATTGCGTCAACCGGGCCTCCAGCAATGTGACGCGTGCCCGCTTCACCGTGGACGAAGTGGTGCAACTGACGCTGGATTTCTACCGGCGCAATTACATCGAGGGACTGTTTCTCTCGTCGGGCATCATCCGCAGCGCCGATTACACGATGGAACAGGTTGTCGCCGTCGCGCGGAAACTGCGCGAGGAGCATCACTTCCGCGGCTATATCCATCTCAAGACCATTCCGGAAGCCGACGACGCGCTGATCACCGAGGCCGGAAAATATGCCGACCGCCTCTCCATCAATATCGAGGTGCCCGAGGAAGACAGCCTCGCAAAGCTGGCGCCGGAGAAAGACGTCCGTGCCATTCGTCGCACCATGGGTCGATTGCGGTTGAAGCTCGATGAAGCCCGCGAGGGTCGCAAGCCGACGCCGCGCGGCAAAGTCGGGCCGCGTTTTGCGCCAGCCGGCCAGAGCACGCAGATGATCGTCGGCGCCGACAGCGCCAATGATTCAACCATCATCCGCACCTCGGCCAATCTGTACGGGTCCTACAATCTGAAGCGTGTCTATTATTCCGCCTTCAGCCCGATCCCCGATGCGAGCCGTTCGCTGCCGCTGCGCGCCCCGCCGTTGATCCGCGAGCATCGGCTTTACCAAGCCGATTGGCTGATGCGCTTCTACGGCTTCGACGCCGACGAGATCGTCGATGACAATGACGGCATGCTGTCGCTGGACATGGATCCGAAGCTCGCCTGGGCGCTGCGCCACCGCGACCGTTTCCCGCTCGACGTCAACCGCGCCAGCCGCGAAGACCTTTTGCGCGTGCCCGGTTTCGGCGCCAAGGCCGTGCAGCGGATCATCGAAACGCGCCGGATCTCGTCGATCCGCGTCGGCGATCTCGCGCGGCTGCATATTCCGCGGAACAAGGCACTGCCTTTCATCGTTCTTCCGGATCATCGCCCGGCCGTTAATTTGCTGGACGGCGCGAAGCTGGCGGAGCGGTTCAAGCCGAAGGCGACGCAATTGGGATTTGGGTTTTAGAATTTCATTTCAGGAGACCTGATGCACAGTATCGTGCTGGACAGCGACACCGACTTTGAAGGCTGGCGCAAGGCGGCACGACAACTCGTGCTGAACAACATTGCTCCCACTCAGGTGAGATGGATCCTCGCTGGTGCTGAACTTGAACTATTTTCTGCCTTGCCCGAGACGTCGCTCTCTGACGCCGCGCAAGGCACTTTCAACGTCTCGGCCAAATTCGTCGAACTGGCGCAAACCGCAATCCTGCATCGCGACCCCGAACGCTTCGCCCTGCTCTATCGTCTGCTGTGGCGGCTGCGCGACAATCCCGATCTGATCCACGTCGCGATCGATTCCGACATCGCTAAATTACAGGCGATGGCCAAGGCTGTCCGGCGCGACGAACACAAGATGCATGCTTTCGTACGGTTTCGCGAAATCGGCCGCGAGCCAAAATCGCATTTCGTCGCCTGGTTCGAGCCCGAACATCACATCGTCGAACTCGCGGCGCCGTTCTTCGCGCGGCGCTTCGCCGACATGGCGTGGTCGATCCTGACGCCGGATCTCTGCGCGCATTGGGACGGCCACGCGATTTCCATCACGCCCGGCGTCAGCAAAGCCGATGCGCCGACCAAGGATCGGCTCGAAGAGGTATGGCTGACCTATTACGCCAACATCTTCAATCCGGCACGGTTGAAGACCAAGGCGATGCAGAACGAGATGCCGAAGAAATACTGGCGCAACCTGCCCGAAGCCGCGCTGATCAAGCCGCTGATCGCGCAAGCTGAACGCATCACAGGTGACATGATCGCGGCTGAAGCCAGCGCGCCCAGGAAACCGCAACGTCGGGAGGAGACCATGGTCAAGTCGCATACGACCAAAACGGCCGAACATACCGGGAAGGAAAGTCTTGCCGCATTGCGCGACGAAGCCGCCGATTGCCGTGCCTGCCATTTGTGGAAAGATGCGACGCAAACCGTGTTCGGCGAAGGCCCGCAGCATGCTTCTGTGATGATGGTCGGCGAACAGCCCGGCGACAAGGAAGATCTCGCCGGCAAGCCGTTCGTCGGACCGGCCGGACAGATGCTCGACAAGGCGCTGAAGGAAGCCGGCATTGTCAGGGACAAGGTCTATGTCACCAATGCGGTGAAGCACTTCAAATTCGTGCCGCGTGGAAAATTCCGTCTGCACCAGAAACCGGCAACACCTGAAATCAAGGCGTGCCGACCATGGTATGAGCGTGAAAAGGCATCCGTAAGACCCGAGCTTGTCGTCGCGATGGGCGCGACAGCCGCGCAAAGCGTGCTCGGCAAGATCACGCCGATCGGCAAGACCCGCGGCCAGATTATCCAGGCTGACGACGGCACACAGGTTCTCGTGACCGTGCATCCATCCTATCTGCTACGACTGCCCGACGAGGATGCCAAGGCACGCGAATATGCGCATTTCGTCGAAGACCTGCGCATCGTCGCCAAGCATCTGAGCGCTGCAGCGCGCGCTGCCTGACGGTCAGATCACGAATTCACGCATCACACGCCGCGTATCCATCTCGAATTCGAGATCGACCACCGGCGGCCGCGCAAAATGCCAGGTCATGCCCTGCCGCGACGCACCGCGCTTGACCAGCTCATCGGCCACCACGGGATGGAAGTCCTGTACCGTGTAGATCTGCGTCGCAGTCGTGTCCTTCCATGAGAAGCCGAATTCGCCCAGACGCTCCTCCATATTGCTCATGGTCATCCTCGTTTTCTCCCGGAATGCGTCCAGCGAGGCCTCGCGATAGCGCGTGATCCGCTCGGGATATGTTCCAGGACCACCGCGCGCTTCAGCACCACCCGCAATCACGAAAGTCGGCTTGGCACCGAGCGACGGCCGCGTGAACGAGAACGCGTAAAACGACGGTTCGCTCGGCGGATCGATCTCAAGGCACACATTGCTGCGCGCGACAGGATTGTTCGTGCCGTCGAAGATGCCCCATTCAGCAAGCGTCTTGACATAGTGCTCGTTGAATGTCCGGAAGCCAGCCTCATCGACCACTGCAGGCGAGCGCAACTCGCAGGCGCAGAACGATGTCAGCGGGCGATCGGCCGCGAGAATGTAATCGGCAATACGCGCAAACCCATCGGCCAATGGCAGCCACGTGTCGAAACGCACGCGCTCGATCTCGAAATCCGCATTGGCGGCAACGCCGCTGGAATACTGAAATACTGCGGGAATATAGCGATAATTGCCGGCCGGAAAATCGCGCGTCATGGGATGGGTCCTGTGGGGCCATGCGGGCCGCCAAAAGATAATGGCGGATCGCATGAAGCGATCCGCCATCCAACCTCAAACCACGTGGCCCCGCAAGCTCAGCTTCGCAAGGCCGCGTCCGTGCGATCAGGCCGTCCGCGTATGCTCCAGATCGAATTCCTCGATCTGCTTGGCGCGCTCCGTCTCTTTGCCGGCGCGGTGATCGGTGGCGATGGCCACGTAAACCGCGGGCAGCACGAACAACGTGAACAGCGTACCGATCATCATGCCGGAGACGACAACGAGGCCGATCGAGAAGCGGCTCGCTGCACCAGCACCCGCCGCGGTGAGCAACGGCAACAGGCCGGTGACCATCGCGGCCGTGGTCATCAGGATCGGACGCAGACGCACGCGGGCAGCCATCTCGATGGCCGAACGACGATCGAGACCTTCCTTGAGCTGCAGTTCGTTGGCGAACTCCACCATCAGGATGCCGTGCTTCGAGATCAGACCGACCAGCGTCAGCAAGCCGACCTGGGTGTAGATGTTGATCGTCGCCATGCCGAAGAACAGCGGGATCAACGCGCCCAGGATCGCCATCGGCACAGTAATCATGATCACGAGCGGATCGCGCAGACTTTCGAACTGCGCTGCCAGCACCAGGAAGATGATGATCAGCGCGAAGCCGAACGCCACTGCCAGCTGGTTGCCCTCCTGCACATACTGCCGGGAATCCGCGAGATAATCGTGGTTGAAACCCGACGGCAGTTGCTTGGCGGCACCCTCAAGGAAGTCGACCGCCTGCCCCACTGTCACGCCGGGCATCGGCACCGCCTGGAAGGTCGCCGAATTCAGCTGGTTGTAATGCGACAGCGCGTTCGGGTTGGTGCCCGTTTCGACCTTCACCAGCGTCGATAACGGCACCTGCTGACCCGTGATCGTCGGCACATAGTAGTTCGCCAGCGAATCCTGCGAGAGCCGCATGCCGCGCGGCACCTGCGGGATCACCTGATAGGAGCGCCCCTCGAGGTTGAAGCGGTTGGTGTAGTTGCCGCCGAGCAGCGTCGCCAGCGTATTGCCGATGCTCGACATCGTAATGCCGAGGTCGTTGGCCTTGGAGCGATCGATGGAGACGCGCACCACCGGCTGATTGAAATCGAGATCGCTGTCGCTGACGATGAACAGGCCGCTCTTGCGCGCGGTGTCCTTCAACTTGACCATCTCCTCATAGACCGACTGGAAACCGTTGGTCGAGCTGATCACCATCTGGATCGGCAGACCGCCGGGACCGCCCGGCAGCGCCGGAAGGTTGAATGCGAAGGCGTTGACACCCTCGATCTTGCTGAGTTCGGCCTGCACCAGCGGCTTCAGCTGCGTGGACGAACGCTTGCGCTCGTCCCACGGCTTCAGCAGCATGCCGGCGATACCGTTGCTCGGACCGTTGGTGCCGTTGATGATGAAGCGCAGATCGGTTTCCGGGAACTTCTTGAACGCCTCGTCCATGCGATCGCCATAGAAATCCGCGTAGTCGATGTTGGCGTATTTCGGTGCCTTGGTCACCGCAAACAGAATGCCCTGATCTTCCTCGGGCGCCAGCTCCTTCGACGTGTTCATGTACATGAAGCCGACGAGACCGAGGATCACAACGGCGAACATGGCCGTGATGGGGCGATAGTCCAGCGAACGATCGAGCTGCCGGCCATACCAGCGCGTGGTTGCGCCGAACACCTTGTCCACCTTCTTGGCGAACCAGCCCGGCTCTTCCTGCTTTAACAGCACCGAGCACATCATCGGTGACAGCGTCAGCGCGATAACGCCGGATACGATCACCGAGCCCGCCAGGGTGAAGGCGAATTCGCGGAACAGCGCACCGGTCAAACCGCCGATGAAGCCGATCGGCGCATACACCGCCGCCAGCGTGATGGTCATGGAGATGACCGGACCAACGATCTCGCGCGCGCCTTCGAGCGACGCCTGCACCGGCGATTTGCCCTCCTCGAGATGGCGGTGGATGTTCTCCACCACCACGATGGCGTCGTCGACCACGAGGCCGATGGCGAGCACCATCGCCAGCAGGGTCAGCAGATTGATGCTGAAGCCCATGACGAGCATGAGGCTGCAGACGCCGACCAGCGACAGCGGAATCGTCACCACCGGAATGATGACTGAGCGGAACGAAGCCAGGAACAGGAAGATCACCACGATCACGATGCCGACGGCTTCGATCAGCGTGTTCTGAACTTCCTCGATCGACGACGTGATGAACTTGGTGGAGTCGTAGGCGACCTTCATCTTCAGCGATGGCGGCAGGTTACGCTCGAGTTCGGGGAACAGCGCGCGCACGCCCTTGACGATGTTGAGCGGATTGCCGAGCGGTGTCGCCTGCACGCCGATAAAGATCGCGCGCTCGCCACTAAACGCCACGCTCGCGTCTGTACTCTGCGCGGCAAGCTCGATGGTGGCGATATCCTCCATACGGACAAAGCCACCGTCCTTGGCTTTCACCGTCATGCGCTTGAATTGCTCGACGTTCTGCAGGTCGGTATTCGCCGTCACATTGGAGACGATGTAATAGCCCTTGGTCTGACCGGCTGCCGCCTGGAAGTTGTTGGCGCGGATCGCCGCAGCGACATCGTCCGGAGATACCCCGCGGCCCTGCATGCGTAGCGGATCGAGCCACAGGCGCATGGCGAAGGTCTGACCGCCGAGGATTTCGGCCGACGCCACGCCGTCCACAGTCGACAGGATCGGCTGCACCGCGCGCGTCAGGTAGTCGGAGATCGCCGAGCCGGACAGTTCCTCACTGGAGAAGCCGAGATACATCACCGCCGTCGTCGACCCCGTGGACTTCAGAATGACGGGGTCATTCGCTTCGCGCGGGATCAGATATTTGACCGAATTGACCTTCGACAGCACTTCGGTGAGCGCGGCATTGGGATCGACGTTGAGCTTGATATAGACCGAGATCAGGCTCTGGCCCTGCGTCGATGCCGACGTCATGTAGTCGATGCCTTCAGCAGCCGCGACGGCCTGCTCGATCGGCGTGGTGATAAAGCCCTGCATCAGGTCCGGCGACGCGCCGGGATACACCGTGGTGACGGTGATCACGGTGTTCGACAGTTTCGGATACTGACGGATCGGCAGGCTGGTTGCAGCCTTGAAACCGATCAGCAGGATCAGCAGGCTGACGACCAGCGCCAGCACTGGGCGCTTGATGAAGATATCCGTGAAGACCATTGCGGTCGCTCCGTCATCGGCACCGTCTGCCGGCCATCACAGGCCGCGCGACGATGCGAGAAAATTCATTCAGATGAACCGGGACGGACCGCATGTCGCGGCCCGTCCATCGGGTTTCAGTTCAGCGGCGGCTTCGCCGGAATCTGCGGCAATGGATCGGTCGAGATCGACACCAGCGCGCCGGACTGCAACTTGAGCTGTCCGACCGCCACGACGCGATCACCGGCTTTCAGGCCCTGCGTGATCACCGCACGGCCATCGATGCGGTCGCCAGTGCGCACGAAGGTGCGCACCGCCGAGAGCTCGGTCTTGCCATCGTCGGTCTTCTTCTCGGTGATCAGGTAAACCGAGTCACCATAAAGCGTGTAGTCGACTGCGGTTTCCGGCACGGTGATCACAGCCGGTTTGTCCGGCAGCACGACGGTCGTGGTCGCGAACATGCCTGGCTTCAGGATGCCTTCCGGATTCTGCAGCGTCGCCTGAACACGAATGTTGCGCGTATCCGCGCTGATCTGCGGCTCGATCGTGGTGATCTTGCCCTCGAACTTGCGGCCCGGATAAGCGTCCACCGAAATGCGCACAGCCTGACCGACCTGCAGCTTGCCGGAGTCTTTTTCCGTGACCGTGAAGTTGTTGTAGACGGCGGACAGATCGGTGAGCGACACGATCTGCGTGCCGGCCGTCAGGTACTGGCCGACTTCGACCCGACGCGTGCCGAGCACGCCGTCGAACGGCGCGCGCACCTGCTTCTGCGAAATCACCGCTTCGGTCTTGGCGATATTGGCCTGCGCCTGATCATACGCCGCCTGCGTGGTATCGACGGTGGCCTGCGGACCAACCTGACGCTCGGCGAGCTGTTTGGCACGGTCGAGATTGATACGCGCCACGGTGGCAGCCGCCTTGAAGTTGGCGAGGTCGCCCTGGTCCGGACCGTCGAACAGTTGCACCAGCGGCTGGCCGGCCTTGACGGTCGCGCCCGCGGTGAACTGGATGTCGGTAATGCGGCCGTTGACGTCGGAGGTGACGTTGACCTGATGCACAGCGGCGAGATCGCCGACGGCGCTGATCAGGTTGGGCACTACTTCGGACTTGGCATCCGCAACACTCACCACAGTCGGCGGCGGCTTCATGGTGGCGAAGAACTGCTTGATCATGTGGGCGCGGAACGCGTTGAAGCCCACCAGGCCGCCCACCAGGATCGCCAGCAGGATGCCGACGATGATGAACCAACGCACCATCCGCGGACGCGGACGGGGCTTCTCGACAGTCGCGCGCGGCGCCGTAGTGCTGTTGGGTTCGGTCGTGAGTGTCATGTCATGCGCTTTCTGTCGTAGTCGCTGGCATCAGGTACGCCGGAAGCTCGCGATCGATATACGTCGCGATCGCCGTGTCTTTCAGTCCGATACCGCGGAGAATAAACTCACAAAGTTGCCGCTCGTTGTCGGCGGTGCTGGCATAAGGCAAACAGGGAACCGAGGGAAGGCGCGATAATGCCGCCATCATCGCGGTGTGGTGCGCGAACCAGAAAAGACCCATCGGCTCTTTTCCGATCCGAACCGCGTCGTTTGTTCGGACAGCGTGTTCAAGTGACGCCGTAAAGGTCGGGCCAATCAGTTCGCCGATCTTGTCAAACAGCAGCCGGGCGAATTCGCCGTCCTGCAACTGGCTGATGACCATTAGCCGCAGGCGCTGCGCCTCTTCATGATCGGGATCGGGATCGCGCGGAATGTCGAGGAAATGTCCAACCATGCCGCGAATCAGAATCACCAATGTCTCGGTCGACGGCGGCAGACCGAGCAGCTTGTTCAGTCCGGGGTCGGCTTCGCATTCCTCCGCCAGTATCTCGGCATAGAGCGCCGACTTGGTCGGGAAGTGCTTGAACAGCAAGCCTTCCGAAATCGACGCCGCAGCCGCCACGCTCTTGGTCGTGGTGCCAGCAAATCCATTGCGCGCAAAGCATCGCTTCGCCGCACTGAGGATCAGCTCGCGCCTGAGGTCATGGGTCATTCGAAGTGTGCTCATAGCGTCGTGAGTAAGCACTCACCTCTATTCGTGTCAAGAAAATGGTGCATCGCATCCGGAGAATGACTGCAGGTGGTATCTAGCCGCCACAGTGTTGCATTCTCGCGACGCCAATGCGCCCGAGTTATGCGCTCCCCACAAGATGAGGGGTGGCAGCGCGCCGTGAGGCGCAAATGGTGGTTTTTATCGCGATCCACTCCGCCGGAACGCCGGTAAGCTGCAACCGCGCAACGCCTCACGACGCGCCACACCGCAGACAAGTTTACGCAGTCTGCGACTGCTATGGGCAATTTCTGTCCCCGGGGCCGTGCTTCCTGGGACGTGGCGCCGGCCGGTTTCCCCGCTTTTGCCTGTCCCAGTCCAGCCGTTTCCGTCAGAGCCTGTAGTGGGCCCGGACGGCTACCCAGGGCCTCCCGAGTGCGCGAGGGAACGTCTCCCTCCCGCCCGTAGGCGCCGCAATCCCAGCTCCACCTCAAGACGCCTCTAGAAGCGCCCTCGCGAACTGGATGAGCGGAGGACAGTCCTTCTAGGTATACTGTCAAGATATATAGGAAAAAATGTTTAAGCTCTACCCTCTCAATTGTCATTCCGGGCTCGCGCAAGAGCGCGCCCCGGGAATGACAATTGAGAGGTTCGTGCGTTTCGGCACTACACCGTGAGTTACACCACCGTCTTGTGACGCTCGATGCAGGTCGTCATCACCTCATCCATCGACTTGCTCCACCAGTTCTCCGAGAAGATCTCGATCTCGGAGTAACCGGCGAAGCCCTGCGCCTCGACAGCCGCGCGGGCGGATTTGATATCGATGACGCCGTCGCCCATCATGCCGCGGTCGTTGAGAATGTCCTTGGTCGGGACCAGCCAGTCGCAGACGTGAAATGCGAGCAGACGATCCTGCCCTGCCCGCGCGATCTGGGCATGCAGTTCGGGGTCCCACCAGATGTGATAGACGTCGAGGGCGACGCCGAGCATGCCGGTGCGGTTGGGATCGAGACGGTCGCAGATATCGAGCGCCTGTTCCGTGGTGTTCACGCAGGCACGGTCGGCCGCATAGGCCGGATGCAGCGGCTCGATGGCCAGCGGCATCTTCGCCTGCCTCGCATATTCCATCATCTCGGCGATGCCATCATCGACCTGCGCACGCGCATTGATGATGTTCTTCGACGGCGCAGAGCCCGGCCGCGAATATTGCGGCAGGCCGCCGACGACCAGCACGATGCACGGTGAGCCCAATGCCACGGCCTCGTCGACGCAGCGCTTGTTGTCGTCGCGCTGCTGCTGGCGATGGGCTTCGTCGGAGACGAACATGCCGCCGCGGCAATAGCCGGACAGTTCGAGGTCGTGATCCCGCACCGCCTTCACGGCCTTGTCGAGGCCGACATGGGCGACCTGATCGCGCCACGGCGAGACGCCGCGGATCTTGTGGCGGGCACAGGCTTCGGCGATGGCGACAAAGTCACCCTGCTTGCGGACCGTCGCCGTGTTCAGCGACAGCCAGCGATGGTCGTTGGAAAAGTCACGCATCTCAGGCTTCGATCCCACGTGTGGCCATGATCGCCTTCATGCGCTGCGTCGCCAGTTCGGGATTGGCCAAAAGACCGGCCTTGTCGGCGAGACGGAACAGTTCGGCGAGATGCTGGGTCGAGCGCGTGCTCTCCTGCCCGCCGATCATGGTGAAGTGATCCTGATGGCCGTTGAGATAGGCCATGAACACGATTCCGGTTTTGTAGAATCGCGTCGGCGCCTTGAAGATGTGACGCGACAGCGGCACCGTGGGACCAAGCACGTCGTGGAAACCGGCCTCGTCACCGGCCGCCAGACGCGACAGCGCATAGGATGCCGCCGGCGCGATGGCATCGAAGATGCCGAGCAGTGCATGGGAGAAGCCCTTGTCGTCGCCGGCGATCAGTTCGGCATAGTTGAAGTCGTCGCCGGTATACATCTTCACTTCGGGCACAAGGCGGCGGCGCATGTCGATCTCGCGCTGCGCATCGAGCAGCGACACCTTCACGCCGTCGACCTTGGCGGCGTTGCGGTTGATGACGTCAACGGCGATATCCATCGCGGTGTCGAGGCTCGACGTGCCCCAGTAATTCGCCAGTGCCGGATCGAACATGTCGCCGAGCCAGTGGATGATCACCGGCTGCGCCGACTGCGACAGGATGCGGTCATAGACGCGGCCGTAATCCTCGGCGCTCTTGCCGAGCTTGGCCAGCGCACGCGACGCCATCAGGATGATGCGGCCGCCGACCTTCTCGATCGCTTCGAACTGCTGTTCATAGGCCTTGATCACGTCGTCGATCGACTTGGCATCTTCCACCGCGAGGTGATCGGTGCCGGCGCCGGAGAACACCAGCGCGCCGCGCGGCTTCGCCGCCGCGACGGAGCGCGTGATAAGTTCGAGCGAGGTCGGCCAGTCCATACCCATGCCGCGCTGCGCGGTGTCCATCGCTTCCGCGACACCGAGACCGAGATCCCAGACGTGTTCACGAAACGCGATGGTGCGGTCCCAATCGATGGTCTGATTGAGCCACGGGTCGCATTCCGCCAGCGGGTCGGCAACGATATGCGCCGCCGAGAAGGCGATGCGGTTCAGCGTGCCTTCCAGCTTGGCCGGAAACGTGCGCGACGCTGCGAGACGATAGGTCTCGATCGAACGATCGGCCTTCGGCAGTTTCAGCGACAGCGTTGAGCCGGTGGACGTGGGCATGACTGGCTTGTTCATGACGAACCTCAGACCTTGAGCGTGGGAACGTCGATCCAGCGGCGCTCCTTCCAGCTTTCCAGCGCGCATTCGACGAGCTGCACACCCTTGGCACCTTCGAGCAGCGTGTACTTGTAGGGCGCATCCTCACAGACGTGACGGATGAACATTTCCCACTGCTCCTTGAAGCCGTTGTCGTAGACGGCATTGTCCGGAACCTTCTGCCAGTCGGCATAGAAATCGTGGGTGCGCTTCTCATCGGGATTCCAGATCGGGCGCGGCGTCGCCTGACGCGCCTGGATCATGCATTCGGTGAGACCGGCTACAGCCGAACCGTTGGTGCCGTCGACCTGGAAGGTCACGAGATCATCGCGATAGACGCGCGTGGCCCAGGACATGTTCATATGGGCGATGACGCCGCCCTTCAACTTGAAGGTCGCATAGGCCGAGTCGTCGGCAGTGGCCGTGTACTTCTTGCCCTGCTCATCCCAGCGCGCCGGGATGTCAGTGGTGCCGAGGCAAGTGAGGCTCTCGACTTCGCCGAACAGGTTGTCGAGCACGTAACGCCAATGGCAGACCATATCGAGGATCATGCCGCCGCCGTCTTCAGCGCGGTAGTTCCACGACGGGCGCTGGGCTTCCTGCCAATCGCCTTCGAACACCCAGTAGCCGAACTCGCCGCGTACCGAGAGCATCTTGCCGAAGAAGCCAGAGTCGCGGAGCATCGCAAGCTTCTTCAGGCCGGGCAGGAACAGCTTGTCCTGCACCGTACCGTGCTTGAGGCCCTTGGCATTGGCTTTCTTGATGACGTCGAGCGCGGCTTCGAGATTGGTCGCGATCGGCTTCTCGCAATAGATGTGCTTGCCGGCCTCGATGGCGCGGTTGAGCAGACCCGGGCGTGCCTGCGTGGTCGCCGCATCGAAGAAGATGCTGTCGTTCTTGTCGGCGAAAGCCTTGTCGAGATCGGTGGTCCAGCGCTCGATGCCATACTTCTTGGCGAGGCCTTCAATCTTCTCGGCATTGCGGCCGACCAGGATCGGATCCGGCATCATGCGGTCGCCGTTCTTCAGGGTCACGCCGCCCTGCGCACGGATCGCGACGATGGAGCGCACAAGATGCTGGTTGAGACCCATACGGCCGGTGATGCCGTTCATGATGATGCCGAGGCGGTGGACAGCCATAGTCAGGACTCCTGGAGAACTTTAGTTTGAGAATGATCGGATGAAGCGAGCTGGAGCGGCGACAGCACCGACCAGTCCGGATGTGCGCCGGATGCAAATCCGGCAGAGGTCAGCGATCCCGTGAGGAGATCGCCGTCGTGAATCGACAAACGGACGATATCGCCATCGCGGCGGTAGAGATCGGGATGCGCCGTCAGGAAGGCCTCGGCCTCCTCCGCTGGTGCAGTGCCGAAACCATCGACGTAGTGATGGCCGTTGCGTTCGGCATGGGTGACGCCGATCAGCGCGCCAAGCGCCAGATCCTGCTGCACGCCAAGGCCGGCCTGGCAGGTGAGATCCTCGCCGGTGATAAAATGATCGACGCCCTGCGCGCTCCACGCCGCAGCGCGAGTCGCATTCGCGATCGACTTGTAGAAGCCCTTGCAGGATTTCGAGGAGATGCCGCGATAGCCCAACGCCTTGGCGGCGGGGAATGCATCCCAATTGTCGTCAGCCTCATCAATGATGAAATTGCGCGACGACAATTGGCCGAGCGGCGACTCGCGCGTGATATCGCGCGGCATCGGCTGCTCGATGTAAAGTAGCCTGGATGCAATCGGCGCCAGTGCGCTGTCATTGTCGAGGCGATCGACCAGCGCGCCGAGCGCGTTGAGATCGGCATATTGCTCGTTGGCGTCGAGCGTCACCTGATAATCGTAAGGCAGCGTCGTCAGCGCATTTCCGATCCGGGTCAAACGTGCGGCGTCTGCCGCGGGATCGCCGTTCATCTTGAGCTTGAAGTATCGTGCGCCGCTATTCTCACGGGGGTCGGCGACAGCGCCCTCGCCTTCGATCACATCATCGAGGCCGACGGTGTGGCGCAGCGCGACGCGCTCAAGCCGGTGACGGCTGGCCAGGAACGTCGCGATGTCGTCGGCGCCGAGATCGGGAGCAAGACGCGCGGTAAGACCGGCGACGTTGGCCTTCATGCCCGTGAAGAAATCCGTGCCCAAGCCACGCAGCAGTGCGTCGAGCACAGCCTTGTCGATTTCCGCCGGACCGAAGCTTGCAGCCAGCGGTGGAATGTCCAGTTCGGCGCCGGCCTTCATCTGGTCGCCGATGCAGGCCGCATGCAGACCAAAGGCCGAAATGAAACCCGACTGCGCGCGATAGAGCTCTTTCGCGATGACCAGCGACTGCCGCAGCTCGTTCACGGTGTCGCCGATGGCCAGATGCGGCCGCTTGTCGAACCACTTCGGCACCATCAGCTCGGCTGAGGCGCCGACGAACACGCCTTTGCCTTCGACCTCGACCTCGACCCGAACGAACGCCTGCGGCGCTGCATTGACCGTCACGGCGCCAAAGCGAAACGGTCGCACGAACGCCACGTGGCGCTCGAACAGCGTAATGTCTCGCAAGGCGATCCGTGCCGACATGGACATGGGCGCTAGTCCAGCGTGCTGTTGGTCATGAAGTGCTTGCGGATGCGTGCGACCAGATCGGTGAAGATCGGGTTCGACATCGCATCGAGCGTGCGCTCGCGCCCGAGCGGCACGTCATAGATCGCGGCAATGCCGCCGGGGCGCTCGGTCATGACCAGCACCTTGTCGGCCAGAAACACCGCTTCCGGGATCGAATGGGTGATGAGGAGAATCGTCTTGCCGGTGGTACGCTGAATACGCGACAGCTCGACATTCATCTTCTCGCGCGTCATGGCGTCGAGCGCGCCGAACGGCTCGTCCATCATCATGATCTTGGGATCGTGCACCAGCGCACGGCAGATCGAGGCGCGCTGCTGCATACCGCCGGACAGCTGCCACGGCAGCTTCTTCTCGAAGCCCTCGAGGCCAACCATCTTCAGAAGCTCTTTCGCGCGCGGGATATATTTCTCGCGCGATAGGCCTTTCATGTCGATCGGCATCAACACGTTATTCAAAATGTTCCGCCAGGGCAGCAGCAGCGCGTTCTGGAACACGATGCCGACATCGCCATGGGGCTCGGTGACCTTGTTGCCATCGACGTGGATTTCTCCGGATGTCGGCGCAAGAAGGCCGGAGATCAGTTTGAGCAGCGTGGACTTGCCGCAGCCGGATGGGCCGACCACGACGAAGAACTCACCGTCATTGATATGGAAGTCCAGGGGGCGCAGCGACTGCACCTGGCCGTCGCCGGTCCCATAGGTTTTGGAGACGCCGGAGAGATTGATCCCCGACGCCTTTGATGGTGCGGACTGCTCGGATACGACGCGAAGATGCGCACTCGGTTGATCGACGCTCATGGTCCTCATCGCTGCAGTCATTACGGCTAGTCCTGTTGATTTCGTCAGTTCGGTCGAGATAACCGGGCCGGTTACTTCGGCAGATATTCGTTGGTGTAGAAGGCCTTCGGATTTTCCTTGGCCTTGGCTTCCAGACCGCCATATTCGACCATCAGCTCTACCGATTCCTTCATGTTCTGATCGGTGACCTGGAACGGGCGCTTACCCTTGGTTTCCGGCGTGGTGTAGAGCGGGATGGTAAGTTCGAAGCCCTGGGTCAGGGTCTCGATCTTGCCGCCCTTCGGGTTGGCATCGAGGATCGCCTGCGCGGCAGCCTTCGGCTCCTTCGACGCAGCTTCGACGGCCTTGGTGGTGGCCGACATGAAGCGCTTCACGAGATCCGGATTGGCCTTGGCATAGTCGGTATTGGTGATAATGCCCGACGACACGAGATGAATGCCGTAATCGGCAAACTTGATCGGATACACATCCTTGCCGGTGGCATCCTTGATCTTCATGGACTGGTCCATGACGTAGCCGAGCAACAGGTCAGCCTGGCCGTTGATGACGGCGTTGAGCTTGGTCTGTCCGTCGCCGGCGACGGTCTTGAAATCGGATTCCTTGAGGCCCGCCTTCTTGAGGAACAGCGGCCAGATCTGGGTCATGGAATCCGCCGGCGTGATCGCCACGGTCTTGCCCTTGATATCCTCCGGCTTCTTGATGTTCTTGTCGACGAAGCCCATCACCGACATGGCCGAGGTCTGCAGCAACACGCCGGTGGCGATCACCGGGGCGCCCTTCACGGCTGCACGCATCATGGTGGGAACGTCGACATAGCCGAAATTCACGCTCTTGGCAGCGACAGCCTGCACGGTAGCCGCCGAACCGCGGCCTTCCTGAATGTCGAGATCGATGCCTTCTGCTTCATAGATGCCCTTGGCCTTGCCGTAATAGAACGGCGAATGCTCACCATAGACATACCAGTTGAGCATCAGCGTCACCTTGTCGGCCGCAGCCGCCGGCGTGGCGAGCGCGAGCGTGACGGTGATCGCGGCAGTCGAAACAGCAGTAACCCATTTCAGCATTTTTAGCCTCCCATTGAAGCAGGTGATCGCGGCCCGTTTCGCCGGACCGCTTGTTTGGAATTGCAGGTCCCGATCAGGACCCGATGAAGACATCCGCGCGCTGGCTGACGTGCCAGGGAATCGCAAAGCGTTCGATACGATCGACCAGCCAGAACAGAATGACGCCGAGCAGCGCGAGGATGACGAGAGCCGCAAACATCGTCGGCAGATCGAAGGTGCCGATCGAGCGCTGCAGCACATAACCGATGCCGGAATTGGAGCCGACGAATTCACCGACCACCGCGCCGACGACGGCGAGCGTGACGGACACCTTGAGACCGGAGAAGATCGCCGGCAGTGCGTGTGGCAGGTTCACCGCGCAGAACACGCGCAAGCGGCTGCCCTTCATGGCGCGGGCGAGATCGACCATATCGGGATCGACCGACTTGAACCCCTGCACCGCCGACACGACGACGGGAAAGAAACCGAGCAGAAATGCCGCGATGATCTTCGGCACGATGCCGAAGCCGAACCACACCACGAACAAGGGCGCGATGGCGACTTTGGGAATCGACTGCGAGAACACCAGCAGCGGATAGACATAGCTTTCGACGGTCCGCGAACCGGCGATCAGCATGGCAATCGGGATGCCGAACACGGCGGATGCAAGGAAGCCGAGCAGTGTCGCGTAAGTCGTCGGCCCTGACTGCGCAAGCAGTTCGGGCCAGTCGGTATAGAGCACCTTCACGACGTCGCCGGGCGCAGGGATTTGATAGGCGGGAATGTTGAAGATGCGGATCGCGAGATCCCAGCCGACCACGATCATCACCAGCAACAGGAATGGGCGCAGCCATGAGGCGTTCAGCAGCTTCGATATACTGCCGGGTGCTTTCTTCTCACTCACGCGTCTCGTCTCCCAGATGCCGGCTTCGCGGTCGCATTTAACTCGTTGGATAAATACAGCGCATGGCTTCACCGTTGTCAATTGGCCGCTTAACTAGCGAAAATTACACAATGATTTCAGGCGCTTTGGCGGGCCGAGGTGTGGACAACCGTCGCCGGCGGGAGCTGGAATTCGGCCACGGATCGGCCGGTGAGCGCCGCCAGGACGAGCGCCACCATATGCGCCAGCCGCTCGTCCCTCGCCTCCTTCGCCAGGAGATCCCTGCCGAAAATCACGCTGAGCGTGGCATTGTTGCCGATATAGAAAAAGCTCAGCGCGGCGATGGAAATGTAGAGCTGCACCGGATCCATCGCGACCTTGAAATCGCCTGACGCGACGCCGCGCAAAACCACCGTGCGGATCATCTCCACGAAGGGCGAATGCATCGACTTCACCTTCGTGGAGCGCTTGATGTGCTTCGCGCGCTCCAGATTCTCGGTGTTGAGCAGCGCGAGGAATTCCGGGTTGCGGATAAAATAGTTCCAGGTGAAGGCGATCAGGCTCTCGATGGCCTCAGGCGGATCGAGATGTTCGAGATCGAGCGTGCGTTCTTCGGCGCGGATCTGCTCATAGGCACCTTCGAGTACCGCAAGATAGAGCGCATCCTTGTTGCCGACGTGATAGTAGAGCATGCGTTTGTTGGCGCCGGCCTGTGCGGCGATGCGATCAACGCGCGCACCGGCGAGACCCTTGCTCGCGAATTCCTTCTTGGCAGCCTCGAGAATGCGCAGACGCATCCCTTCCGGGTCACGCTGCCACTTCAATGCTTTCTTCGGCGCTTTTTTAGTTGTTTTTACCAAACCCGGATCCCGTCGCTCAGCGGAATGACGCAACAGCCGCACGTCTATCGCGTGTAGCATGCGTTTGCCCGCTTGAGAACAAAGCATGTTCTGGGCCATATGCGCAAACGGGCATCGCCTTTTGCGGGTGCCGTCGCTATCACTGCCCTGCCCCAACCGGACCTGCTTGTGCCTGCCATCATCACAGACCCGTTCTTCTATGCCGTCGCCATTCCGGCGGTGATTTTCCTTGGCCTCTCCAAAGGCGGCTTCTCCGGCGTCGGCATTGCCGCCACGCCGCTACTGGCGCTGTATCTGCCACCGCTGGAAGCGGCTGCCTTGCTGCTGCCGGTGCTGATCACGCAGGACCTGATCTCGATCTACGTCTATCGCCGCGAGTGGGACGCCTCGAATCTGAAAATCATGCTGCCCGGCGCCGTCGCCGGCATGACGCTGGCGTGGCTGCTCGCCTCCTATATTTCCGACAATGCTGTGCGCATCACCGTCGGTTTGATCGGCCTCATCTTCGTGATCGATGTCTGGCGCAAGCGCGCGAGGATCGAACCGACCCGCATGGGTCCGGCCGGCGGCGTATTCTGGGGCGCGGTATCGGGCTTCACATCCTTCATGACCCAGGCCGGCGGCCCGCCGTTCCAGGTCTATGTGCTGCCGCAGCGGCTGCCGAAGCTGGTGCTGGTCGGGACCACGACGATCTTCTTCGCCGTGGTCAACGCGCTGAAGATCGTGCCCTATTTCGCGCTCGGCCAATTCCACGCCGGCAATTTCGCGACATCGCTTGCACTGCTGCCGATGGCCATCATTGCGAACTTCATGGGCATCTGGCTCGTGAAGCACACGCCCACCAATCTGTTCTACAACATCGCCTATGCGCTGCTGCTGGTGATCTCGCTGGTGCTGCTATGGCAGGGTTGTTCGATGTTGTGGCGGTAGTTCGCCCGACCTGCAGAAAACCACTTGACGAACTGTAAGCTAATAGCTTACAGTTCGGGCAGTCGATCCGTAGCCGTCGAGGCGCCTGTGATCAGATCCTTCATACATCCCGGTCTGAACGAGCTCTGGAGCAGGAAGACGTCAGCCAAGATTGACAAAAAAATGCATGGCCGCATTCTCCGCCGGCTCGACATGCTGGACGTCGCAACCTTGCCGGCCGAGATGGGCCTGCCCGGCTTCAACTTCCATCCACTGCGCGGCAAACCAGAGCGTTATTCCGTTCACGTCAACGGACCATGGTGCATCACATTCGAATTCGAGGCCGGCGATGCGCTTCGTGTCGACTTCGAGCAGTATCACTAAGGGCGCTTCGCGCCGGGGATCAAGGAGAGCCACGATGGTTGAGCAAAATGCCAAGCGCAGCGCGTCCCGCTGCCCGACCCATCCAGGCGCCGTGCTGCGCGAAGACGTGATCCCCGCCGTCAAGCGATCCAAGACCGAGATCGCCCGCCTGCTCGGCATTTCCCGCCAGCATCTGCACGACATCCTCGAAGAGAAGAAACCAATCTCACCCGAGGTCGCGGTCCGGATCGGCAAATTGTTTGGCAACGGTGCTGGCATCTGGGTGCGGATGCAGGCAGCCTATGACACATGGCACGCCGAACAGACTGTCGACGTCAGCGGGATCGAGACGCTGAAGGTCGCTTGATGGCGCTCACACATCCTTCCCCGTCCGCTCGATCAGCAGCGTCGGAATTCCGCAGGTGCCATCGCGGAGGCTGACAACACGGGTGCCCGGCTTGCGGCCACTACGCACCTCCGACACGTTGACATGCGCGGCGAGCAAGCGCTCGCGGACGGCATCCGCGTCAGCGACGCGCCAGGTCATGCCCCAGAGCTTGTCGCGATTCTTGTCGGCCTTGTCGTCGGGGCGATGCACGACCTCGACGATCAGATCGCCGCAGCGGAAGAACATCAGATGGCCCCAATCCGGATTGGAGCGATCCAGCGCCATATCGAGGCCCAGTCGCGCGCCATAGAGCGCAGCGGCGCGCTCCGGATCCTGCGTGGCGACAACGATATGGTCGAGGCCAAGGAACGGCGCATCGCCCACCGGGGGCGACACCGGACGCTCGTCGGACAGTTCGAGAAAGAATTGCCGGACGCCGCGCGTCGCGTCCGTCGCCGCACGGGTACGCTTCCAGGAGAGTGTGGCGCCGGTCTCGGTATCCCTGCTCTCGACCTCGGCGATGGGATCAGGCTTCAGCGCCAGGCGATCGAGCCGGCGATGCATCCCAGCGATATCGCCAGTCCGGAAACAGATGCTGGCCAGCGTCGCGCCCTGCTCCGGCAGCACGGCCCTGATGCGATCGGCGGCCGGGCCGTGACCGACAGGCGCCATCAGCTCGACCGACATATTGGCCACCGTGAAGATCGCCATGGCCGCACCGTCGCTGGTGCTGCGCCAGGCGGGCGCACGGGCGAACAGGGTCTGATAGGTGGCGATCCCCACCTCCAGGTCCTCCAGCAAAATGACGACGTGATCCAGCCCGGTGATCATCGCATCCCTCCCGTCTTCGTGGCGTTGTTGTGATCGAACTATGCCAGTTTTCGAGCCGCAATGCTGAAAACCGACTCCGCCCGGCTGCGGCATCCTGCGGCATCGCACAATTTCGGTGGTGACCTCGTCGCAACCGCTGTTAAGCTGACTGATGCGCCGTCTCCGGACGGGTGCAGCCATCCCTCAGGCGAGACGGACGGATTCATGAAGGCACTCTTTATCGGACAGACCTATATCGACGTCACGTTCATCACCGACCATATGCCGACCGGCGACGAGAAGCATGTCGCCTCCGACTATGCCGTGTCGTTCGGCGGCAATGCGGTCACCGCCGCCTTCTGCTGCGCCAAGCTGGGCATCGTGCCCGATCTGATCGCCACCGTCGCCAATGACTGGCTCGGCCGCATGTTCATGGACATGTCGGCGAAATACGCCATCGAGGTCCATCCGCGCAAAGTGGCGAGTTCGTCGCTGTCCTTCATCATGCCGAAAGACGGCAAGCGTGCCATCGTCCGCTGCCGTGACGACGAACACATCCATCCGTTCCCGCTGCTCAATCTCGGTGCCTGCCGCGCGCTCCATATCGACGGCCATCAGCCCGATGCCGCGATCCACTACGCGAAGCTCTGCCGCGAGGCCGGCATCCTCACCTCACTCGACGGCGGCGGCTTGCGCACCAATACCCATGAGCTGCTTGAGTTCATCGACGTCGCCATCGTCGCCGAACGTCTCTGCGAGCAGATGGACCTGACGCCGGAGAAGATGCTCGATTATCTCAAGAGCCGCGGCTGCCGCGTCGGCGGCGTCACGCTCGGCGAGAAGGGCCTGCTCTGGTATGACGAAGCCGGCACAGTGCACACACTGCCCGCGCTGCCGATCCCGCGCGAAAAGGTGATCGATACCAATGGCGCCGGCGATGTTTTCCACGGCGCTTACGTCTATTCGTACCTCGCCAATCCCGGCCATAGCTGGGCCGAGCATTTCAAATTCGCGCGGGCCGCATCGACCTTCAAGATCCAGCGGCTTGGCAATGAAGCGGGACTGCCGACATTGGCTGACATCGCGGCGGTGCGTGAGGAATATCGGGCACAGGTGTGACAACCATGGGCCAGGTTGTCGTCGCCGGCAGCATCAATATGGACGTGGTCGCGACAGCCGACCGCCATCCGGCAATCGGCGAAACCGTGGTGGGCCGCGAGGTGCTGTATTTTCCCGGTGGCAAGGGCGCCAATCAGGCCGTTGCTGCGGCGAAGCTCGGCGCCAAGACAATGCTGATCGGCTGCACCGGCGCGGATGCCTTTGGCCGCGACACCAGGGCATTTCTGGCCATGCAGGGCGTCAATCTCGCTTACGTGCGCGAGGTCGCTGGCGCCGGCACGGGAACAGCGATCATCACCGTTGCGAAAGCTGAGAACACCATCGTTGTCATTCCCGGCGCCAATGCGTTGGTCAATGCGGCCGATGTCGCTGCGTCCGCATTCCGAAAAGGCGATATCGCCGTCAGCCAATTCGAGATTCCGCTGCCGGCCATCACGACTTTCTTCACGCGGGCGCGCGTATCCGGTGCAACGACGATTTTCAATCCGGCACCGGCGATGCCGATCGACCGTGAGCTGATGGCTCTGGTGGATATTCTGATTCTCAATGAAAGCGAACTCGGCCTGCTTGCAAGTCTCGAACTGCACGACACCGATCCCGATGCGCGCTTCATCGCCGCCGCATCGACATTGCAAACCGATCATCGGCCGAACATCTGCATCACGCTGGGCAAGCGCGGCGCGATCGCGCTGATCGATGGCCGGGTCCACCTCGAAGCCGCCCGCGTCGTGAAGGCCATTGACACCACCGGTGCCGGCGACTGTTTCGTGGGGGCTGTTGCCGCAAAGCTTGCGGATGGACATTCACTGCAGAGCGCCATTGGCTATGCTAATGTCGCCGCGTCGCTTTGCGTACAGCGGATGGGCGCCGGACCATCGATGCCGACCGCGAAAGAAGTATCGGCCGCGCTCGAATAGCGTCAGCCCTTCCCCTTCGCCGTCATGAAGTCGAAGTCGCAGCCGTCATCAGCCTGCAGGATCGTGGTGTGGAACAGATGCGCATAGCCGCGCTTGGCCCAATCGGGCGTGGTCGCCGGTGGCAACGCGGCCTGGCGCTTGGCAAACTCCGCCTCGTCGATCAGCAAATCGATCGAGCGCTTGGCGACATCGAGCCGGATCATATCGCCATTCTTCACCAGCGCCAGCGGGCCACCCACGGCGCTCTCCGGCGTGATGTGCAGCACAATGGTGCCGAAGGCTGTACCGCTCATGCGCGCGTCTGAAATACGCACCATGTCCTTCACGCCGGCACGCGCCAGCTTCATGGGGATCGGCAGATAGCCCGCCTCCGGCATGCCCGGTGCGCCCTTCGGGCCGGCGTTGCGCAGCACCAGCACGTCATCCGCAGTCACATCGAGATCGGGACTATCGACGCGGTTCGTCATGTCCTCGACGGATTCGAACACCACGGCACGGCCGGTGTGCTGCATCAGCTTCGGCGACGCGGCAGAATGCTTGATGACCGCGCTGCGCGGCGCCAGATTACCGTGCAGGATCGCCAGTCCGCCTTCCCGCTTGATCGGGTTGTCCTTCGAGCGGATCACGTCTTGGCCCGGCACCTCTTCGGCATTCGCCACGATCTCGCGCAATGTCTCGCCGGTGACGGATTTCGCGTCGAGATCGATGAGATCGCCGAGCTGCGCCATCAGTTTCGGCACGCCGCCCGCGTGATGGAAGTGTTCCATATAGTGATCACCGGACGGCTTCAGATCGACCAGCACCGGCACGTCGCGACCAAGCTCGTCGAAAGCGGCGAGGTCAATCCGGTTGGGCGTGCGGTTGGCCATGGCGGTGAGATGAATGAGGCCGTTGGTCGAGCCGCCGATCGCCTGCAGCACCACCTGCGCGTTACGGAACGAACCTGGCGTCAGGAATTCGCTCGGCTTCGGCCCCTTGTTCTTGGCGAGCGTCGCGGCAACCTTGCCGCTGGCTTCGGCGGACCGGAAGCGCTCGGCATGCGGCGCGGGAATGGTCGCACTCATCGGCAGCGACAGGCCCATCGCCTCGGTGATGCAGGCCATGGTGGAGGCCGTGCCCATCACCATGCAGGTGCCGACGGACGGCGCGAGGCGTGCATTCACATCGTCGATTTCCTGCTGATTGATCTCGCCGGCGCGGAACTTGCCCCACATGCGTCGGCAATCGGTGCAGGCGCCGAGCACTTCTCCCTTGTGATGGCCGACCACCATTGGGCCGACCGGGATCACCACCGTCGGCAGGTCGACTGACAGCGCCGCCATGATCTGCGCCGGCAGCGTCTTGTCGCAGCCGCCGATCACCACCACCGCATCCATCGGCTGCGCCTTGATCATCTCCTCGGTATCCATCGCCATCAGATTGCGCAGATACATCGAGGTCGGATGGGCAAAGCTTTCGCCGATCGAGATGGTCGGAAACACCATCGGTAGCGCGCCGGCCAGCATCACGCCGCGCTTCACTGCCTCGATGATCTGGGGCGAATTGCCGTGGCAAGGATTGTAGTCGCTATGGGTGTTTGTGATCCCGACGATGGGCCGGTCCAGCGCATCGTCGGAATAACCCATGGCCTTGATGAAGGCCTTGCGCAGGAACAGCGAGAACCCGGCATCGCCGTAACTGGTCAGCCCCTTGCGCAATCCGTCGGCCATGTCGCGTTCCCATTCCAAGCTTGTTTTGAATGCTTCTTATGAAGCCGCTGGAAAGGATGTCAACGGGCGCCGGACGTTGCAGCCTAACCTCTCCCCGCTCTGCGCGGGGAGAGGTCGAGCGGCACAGCCGGTCGGGTGAGGGGCATGGAGGCGCTCTCCACATCGAAGTAATCTCGGATCGCGCCGCGCCCACATTCACAGCGAGCTTCTCGTTCTCGAATTGGCGAGAGCGCCTGCCCCGCCCCTCATCCCACCCTTCTCCCCGCGCAGAGCGGGGAGAAGGAGCGCACGGCCGGCACACAATCTCAAGGAAGGGCCGTCTTACTTCGGCTCCCAGACCTTGCTGAAGTCGCCGGCGAATTCGGCGCTGCAAAATGCGCCGCCCTGATAGAAATCACCGACCGGATCGGGTTTCATCTTCGCCTGTTCCGCCATCGCGTGTTCGCGGTGATCCTCGGCCTTACCGATCGGGCGATAGCCGAGTTCATAGGCGCGGGAGTTATCCCACCAGGCGCGCTCGTTATAGGATGCGCCATACAGCACCTCGAAATGGATCGCGGGATGTTCGAGGCCGATCTGGCAGAGCTGCACCAGATCCTCTGGCTTCAGCCAGATCGATAGCCGGCGCTGATCCAGCGGACGGTCACCGAAATTGCCGATGCGCAGACATGTCACCGACAGTCCATATTTGTCGGCGTAGAGCGAGCCCACCGCCTCGCCGAACACCTTGCTGACGCCGTAGCGGCTGTCCGGTCGCGCCGTGACATCCGGCGGGATTTTGCTGTGGCGTGGATAGAAGCCGACCGCGTGATTGGACGACGCGAAGATAATGCGCTTGACGCCCTTCTTGCGCGCGGCCTCGAACAGATTGTAACCGCCGATGATATTGGCCTGCAGGATGGTGTCCCATGGCCCCTCCACCGAGAAACCGCCGAAATGCAGGATGCCATCGACGCCTTCGCAGATCGCCTCCACCGCGGCGAGATCGGCCAGATCGGCCTGCTTGAAATTTTCGTTTGGCTTGAGATTTGGCGGCGTTGTGAGATCGCTCAGCACGAGGTCCGGATAGATCGGCGGGAGCAATTCCCGCAAGCGCGTGCCAATTCCGCCAGATGCGCCCGTCATCAAGATCTTCATTCCGTCCCTCGTAATGTTGTCAGTTGTCAGACAAGTATGGCGCGGCGCGGGCGCGACGGCAAGGCAGTGGAACCGGCATTGCTTGCCGCCTACCCTCGCCAATGTTAGCAAACGCATCCGAGGAAACGACAGAGAACGAGACGCCAATGTCCGACACATCATCGCGCGGCTGGCAGCCGGCGACCTATTATCCCGACCCCGCCATTCACGCCCTCGATCCCCGCTTCGAAAAATACTGGATCAAGCTCGGCGCCATTGAACGCATCGCCACCGGCATGCGCTGGGCCGAAGGGCCGGTCTATTTCGGTGACGGCCGCTATCTGTTGTGTTCGGACATTCCCAACAACCGCATTATCAAATGGGAAGAGGAAACCGGCGCGATCAGCGATTTCCGCAAACCATCGAATTACGGCAATGGCAATACGCGGGATCGCCAGGGGCGCCTGATCACCTGCGAACACGGGCGCCGCATCACCCGCACCGAATATGACGGTTCCATCACGGTGCTGATGGATAATTTCGAAGGCAAGAAACTGAACTCGCCGAATGACGTCGTGGCGAAGTCCGACGGCTCGATCTGGTTCACCGATCCGCCGTTCGGCCTGATGAGCGACTATGAGGGCAACAAAGCGCCATCTGAGATCGGACAGAATATCTATCGCATCGATGGCGATACGTTGACGTCCACCATTGTCGCCGACGATGTGCTCGGCCCCAACGGGCTATGCTTTTCACCGGACGAGAAGCTGCTCTATGTCGTGGAATCCCGCGGTGTGCCGAACCGCAAGATTCTCGCTTACGACGTTGCTGCCGACGGCAAGACACTCAAGAACAAGCGCGTACTGATCGATGCGGGCCCGGGCACGCCCGACGGCATGCGCTGCGATATCGATGGCAATCTATGGTGCGGCTGGGGCATGGGCAAGCCGGAGCTCGACGGTGTCTTCATCTTCGCGCCCGACGGCGAACAGATCGGCCGCATCGCGCTGCCCGAGCGCTGCGCCAATGTCTGTTTCGGCGGCGTGAAACGCAACCGGCTGTTCATGGCATCGAGCCAGTCGATCTATGCGGTGTATGTGAACACGCAGGGGGCGCTGGGGGGCTGACGGGTACACCGCCCTCTCAACGTCATTGCGAGCGTAGCGAAGCAATCCAGTCTTGCCACGCTTGTGGCCTTCTGGATTGCCGCGTCGCTTCGCTCCTCGCAATGACGGCGGAGAGACCATCGTAGAAACAAAAACGCCGGCATGGATGGCTCCATGCCGGCGTTTTCAGTCACGAAGCTTGCGCTTCAACGACGCGGTCTTACGCCGCGGTGTAGCCTGCGATCGCCTTGACTTCGAGGAAGTCCTCGAGACCATGCTTGCCCCATTCGCGGCCGTTGCCGGACTGCTTGTAGCCGCCGAACGGCGCCGTGCGATCGTTCGGAGCGCCCTGCAGGTTGACGTTGCCCGCGCGGATGCGACGGCCGAACTTGCGGGCGTTCTCAACCGTGTCAGCCGAGACGTAGCCAGCGAGGCCATAGGGCGTGTCGTTGGCGATGCGGAGCGCATCGGCTTCGTCCTTGGACCCCATGATCACAAGCACCGGCCCGAAGATTTCCTCGCGCGCGATGGTCATGTTCTCGGTGACGTCGGCGAAGATCGTCGGACGCACATAGAAGCCCTTGTTGACGCCTTCCGGCAGGCCGGGGCCACCGGCGACCAGCGTGGCGCCTTCCTCGATGCCCTTCTGGATCAGGCCCTGGATCTTGTCCCACTGGCCGCGATTGACCACCGGACCGATCACGGTGCCATCAGCGCGCGGATCGCCGGCCTTGGTCTTGTCGGCCTGCGCCTTCGCGATGGCAGCGATTTCCTTCATCTTCGCCTGCGGCACGATCATGCGGCTCGGCGCGTTGCACGACTGTCCGGAGTTGTTGAACATGTGCGCGACGCCGCCGGTGACGGCCTTCACGAAGTCGGCGCCATCGAGGATCACGTTCGGCGACTTGCCACCGAGCTCCTGGCTGACGCGCTTCACGGTGTTCGCGGCGCGCTTGGCAACGTCGATGCCGGCGCGGGTCGAACCGGTAAAGGAGATCATGTCGATGTCGGGATGTTCGCTCATGGCGACGCCGACGTCGGGGCCCAAGCCATTCACGAGGTTGAACACGCCCTTCGGCACGCCGGCTTCATGGAGGATTTCCGCGAAGATCAGCGCTGAGGTCGGGGTGTATTCCGACGGCTTCAAGAGCATGGTGCAGCCAGCGGCGAGCGCAGGCGCGACCTTGCAGGCGATCTGGTTCAGCGGCCAATTCCACGGGGTGATCATGCCAACGACGCCAATCGGCTCCTTCGTGATCATGGCGGCGTTGTGCGCCTCGTCGAACTTGTAGGTCTTCAGCACGTCGAGCGTGGCGACGAGGTGACCGAGCCCGGCACCGGCCTGCAGCTTCTCGGCCATCGGCAGCGGAGCGCCCATTTCGTCGGAGACCGACGCACCGATATCCGACATGCGGGTCTTGTAGACCGCGATGATCTTTTCGAGCAGCGCGATGCGCTCTTCACGGGTGGTCTGGGAGAACGTCTCGAAAGCGCGCTTGGCAGCGGCGACAGCCTTGTCGACGTCGGCCTTGGAGCCCAGCGCAATGTCGTACATCGCATCTTCAGTCGCCGGATTGACGACAGGGGTGGTCTTCTTGACGACGGGATCGACCCAGGCGCCATCGATGTAGAATTGCAGGCGGTTGACCATTGGTAACCTCTTTGATTGCGGGAACGTCTGTCGTCAGAAAATTCTGTGCAGCCGGGTCTATCTGGGAAGGAACGACACGTCCGGCAAGCACCCTTGCGCGGTCATTTCGCCTCATGAGCCCGTCATGCACGGGGTGCCGCGTGAAAGCAGCAAATGCATATAAATCCAGCCGCGTGGCAGGAGCAAGGCCCCGTGTTTTGCGCGCGTTCTAAAATCGAAATGGCACAGCTTGCCAGCAAAGCGCAGTGTGCATTGCAACAAAATTGACCGAAAAATCAGCGCGACTTTGCGCGGACGGCAATAGGCGCATCCGGATCGGCTTCATCATCGGCCATGGTGGAAATCGGCGACATCGGTGTGTCACGCAGCCGCTTCAGGCCGAGATGGCGCTCACGCAGAATGACGAAAATGCCTGCGCCCGCGACGATCACCGCGCCGCCGACCACGTAAGGCGTCGGCACTTCGCCGAACATCCAGAAGCCGAGCAGGAAGGCCCACAGCATCGCCGTATAGTCAAACGGCGCCAGGAAGGACGCCGGCGCATAGCGATAGCTCTCGGTGAACAGCATCTGCCCGAGGCCACCGGAAATGCCGATGCCGACCAATAAGGCCAGTTCGAAACTCGTCGGCCAGCGCCAGCCGAATGGCGCCGTGAGCAGCGACGCCGCCATCACGATCAGCGTCATGAAGATGACAATCGCGGATGAGGACTCCGTTGCGGTCAGCCGGCGGATCTGGATGGTCGCACCGCCCGACGAGAAGGCATTGAGCAGCGCCAGCGACAGACCGATGATCATCGACGTGGTCAGCGCCGCGTGGTCGTGGAAATACGGCGACAGCATCAGGATCACGCCGGAAAAGCCGATCGCCACCGCCGACCAGCGATAGGCATGGACCTGCTCCTTCAGGAAGATCGCGGCGAAAACCACGGTGATCAGCGGCGCGATGAAGGCGATGGCGGTCACATCCGCGATCGGCAATCGCGCCAGCGCGCCGAAGGTGCAGAACGTCCCGATCACGCTGAACGAGCCGCGCACCAGATGCGCGGAGACACGGTTCGTGCGCAGCGCGCCGCGCAATTGACCGCGCCAGCCGAAAAAGAGCACGATCGGGATCAGCGCAAACAACCCGCGGGCAAACACGATCTCGCCGAGCGGCACGTCGCTGCCGAGATAGCGCCCCTGCGCGCCCATGATGGCAAACGCCATGGTGCTGGCAATCTTCAGCGACACGGCTTTGAAGATGTTCATGAGTTCGGGGAAATGGAGATCAGGGGAATCGTGGGGGTCTTCATGTTGCAGCACACAATCACGTGAGCCTCCTCACGAAAACCGCCGATGCGACATGGCTTGGCGGGTTTCCATGCAGGGCTGCACCTCGCCACAACCCAACCTTGCGCGGGCGGTTTTAGCCCTTTTTGGCGGGCCTGATGGGCCCCTCCACCGCAGGGAGCGACTTCAGATAGAGCGCCATCGCCGAGCGGTCGTCGGCGCTCAACTGGGAGGTATTGCGGATCACGCGGGCCATTGAGCCACCGGCGGTGTCACCGTCCGGGGTCTGCCCGGTTTCGAGAAAATACGCGATGTCCTTTTCGCTCCAGTCACCGAGACGCTTTTGGGTGATGTTGGGTACCCAACCCTCTCCGTCAGGATTAGGACCTCCGGCAAAGCGCTGTGCCGTCACGATGCCGCCCAGCGCATTGCGCGGGCTGTGGCACTCGGCACAGTGGCCCAGCGCATTCACCAGATAGCTGCCGCGATTCCACTGCGGCGACTTCGATGCATCCGCCTCGAAGGGTTTGCCATCGAGGAACAGCAGCTTCCAGACGCCGAGATTGCGGCGGATGTTGAACGGGAATGGCACCGCATGATCAGGCGCCTTGCTGGCGACCTGTGGCAGCGTCTTTAGATAGCCGAACAGATCGCGCACGTCCTCCATCTTCATCTGCTGATAGGACGTGTAGGGAAAGGCCGGAAAGTAATGCGAACCGTTCGGCGACGTCCCCTTCAACAGCGCCGTGACGAAATCAGCCTCGCTCCAGCGGCCTATCCCGGCGACCGGATCCGGCGAGATGTTTGGCACATAGAACGTACCGAACGGCGATGTGAGCGGCAGCCCGCCGCCAAGCTTGAGCCGATCCTGCTGCGCCGGCGTCGCATGGCATGACGAGCAGCCACCGGCATTGAAGACCACTGCGCCATTGCCCGGATTGGGCGTGTGCGGCGGGAGCGTGCTCGCAGCCACCGTTACTGGAATCGTCAGCCAGCAGAACACGCCGAGGCCGACGACAGCCGCGACAAATGCGAGAATGAAAAGCCGTTTCAGCACGTGCATGTCCAATTGGTATCCGGGTCAAACTTCAGCACATAAAGCGCGTCGAACAGTCGCTGCCGGAACGAAACCGTGATCCATCCCTTAGGCTCCCGGGGGAATGAATTGGCGTCTCGGATGTTTCCAGCCATGACGACCTCACCATCATCAGGGAGAAAACCATGTCACCTCGTTCGATCATGCTCGCGTCCCTCGCACTCGGCGCCAGCATCGCCCTCGCCGGCCCCGCTTCCGCCGACAAGATGAAGGCGACCCTCGACAGCGCCTCCGAAGTGCCCGCCAATACCAGCGCCGGCAAGGGCACCGCCGATATCGACTTCGATCCCGCCACCAAGAAGCTGACCTGGAAGCTGACCTATTCCGGCCTCACGGGTCCTGCGACCATGGCGCATTTCCACGGCCCCGCCGAAGCCGGCAAGAATGCCGGAGTGGCCGTACCGATCACACCAGCCACATCCGGCTCCGAAGGCAGCGCCACGCTGACCGACGCACAGGCCGCCGACCTGTTGGCCGGCAAGTACTATGTCAACATCCACACTGAGGCCAACAAAGGCGGCGAGATCCGCGGACAGGTGACGAAGTAACATTCGAACCAACGATGGTTGAACAAAAGGGCGAGCGCTACGGCGTTCGCCCTCTCATTCAGAGTTCACAATCGAGCTCAGATCTTCAGCCTGAACGTCTCGTGGCAGCCGCCGCATGCCTTGCCGATGCCGCCGACATTCGCCTTGAGGCTGTCGAGATCCTTGATCTTGGCCTTGGCGTCGGTGACGGCCTTGGCGAAGGTGACGATGTGGGCATCGAAACCGGCCTTGTCTTCCCAGACCTTCGGTGACGTCGAATAGTCACCTTCAGCCTTCAGGCCCTTGGTGCTGTCCGGAAACAGCGTCGGCAGCTTCTTGGCGGTTTCGTCCAGCACGGTCAGCGCGGCCTCGACCGCGGCCTGATCATAGGGCTTGTCGCCCTTGGCCATCGCGCTGAGCGTGCCGCCAAGAGCGCGACCATTGGACTTCATCAGCGTCTGGCGTTCCTTGACGATCTCCTGCTGGGCCGAGACCGCCCCCACACCCAACAGCAAAGCTCCGACAACGAGAAGCGCACGTTTCATCAACCAATACCCCTGTTTGGAATTCAATTAGGACTAGTTCGCAACATGTAGATGAACCCCGCCGCCATCCGGCTATTCCCGGCGGCGGCGCTTTACAGCGTGTGGAGCCGTTCGTGCTCGCGGATCGCCATCCACACCCGCTCAGGAGTTGCAGGCATGTCGACGTGCTCGATTTTGTATTCGCGATAGAGACCATCGATGATGGCGTTCATCACGGCCGGACAGGAGCCGATGGCGCCAGCCTCGCCAGCCCCCTTCACCCCCAGCGGATTGGTCACGCAGGGGATGTTGTGGGTCTCGAACGAGATCGGCGCGCCGTCGGCCGCGCGCGGCAGCGCATAGTCCATGAAAGTGCCGGTGACGAGCTGGCCGTCCTCGGGATCATAGATCGCCTGCTCCATGAGCGCCTGGCCGATGCCCTGCATGGTGCCGCCATGAACCTGGCCGGCCAGCAGCAACGGATTCAGCGTGACGCCGAAATCGTCGACGATGACGTAATTGACAATGGCGATCTTGCCGGTCGCAGGATCAATCTCGACTTCGACCAGATGGGTGCCGTTGGGGAAGGTGCCGTCGGCGCTGCTGAAGGTTTCCGACGCATTGAGCTTCGACGGATCAGCCTTCTTCGCGAGATCGGCGAATGACACCGAGCGATCGGTGCCCGCGATCTTCACTACGCCGCCGTCGATCTCGAGATCGGCCGCGCTGGTTTCCAGCACATCCGCCGCTAGCTCCTTGAGGTTGATACCGAGCTGCCTGGTGGCGCGCTGCACGCTGACGCCACCGGTCGGGATCGATGCGGAGCCGCCGGTACCGAGACCGGTCGCCACCTTCGCCGTGTCGCCCTGGACGATGTGGACGCGGTCCGGTGTCACACCGAACTGTTCGGCGACGATCTGGGCATAGGCGGTGTGGTGACCCTGCCCGGTCGATTGCGTGCCGATCAAGATGGTGATGTCGCCATCGGCGCCAACAGCAACATTGGCGGTCTCGTCGCCCATGGTGCCACAGACTTCCACATAGGTGGCCATGCCGATGCCGCGAACCAGGCCCTCCTTCTTCGCGGCCTTGGCCCGCTTTGGAAATTCCTTCCAGCCCGCGACATCCATCGCGCGTTTCATATGCGCGGTGAAATCGCCGGAGTCGTACACCTTGCCGGTCGCGGTCTTGTACGGCATCGCCTTCGGCGAAATGAAATTCTTGCGGCGGATCGCATCCGGCGTCATGCCGAGCTTGCGCGCGCATTGATCGACGAGACGCTCGACGACATAGGCTGCCTCCGGACGGCCGGCGCCGCGATAGGCATCCACCGGCACAGAATTGGTGAACACCGTGCGGACGCGGCAGTGGAAGGCCTGGATGTCGTAGAGCCCCGGCAACATGCCGGCGCCGCCATGCGGAATGTACGGCCCGAAGGTCGACAGATAGGCGCCCATGTCGGCCATCAGGTCGACATCCATGGCGAGAAACTTGCCGTCCTCGCTGAGCGCCATGCGTGCATGGGTGACATTGTCACGGCCCTGCGCGTCGCCGAGGAAGTGATCGGTGCGATCCGCCGCCCACTTCACATTCTTGCCGAGCTTCTTGGCGGCAAAGGCCACCAGCGCATATTCACGATAGGGAAACAGCCGCGTGCCGAAACCGCCGCCGACATCAGGGCAGATCACGCGCATCTTGTCCTTCGGCATCTTCAGCACGTTATCGCAGAGGATGTCGCGCAGACGATGGCTGCCCTGGCTGCCGATGGTCAGCGTCGTGTAATCGCGCTTGGCATCGTATTCGCAGATCGCCGCGCGGGTCTCCATATAATTGATGATGACGCGTGGATTGACGATCTTCACTTCGGCGATCACGGGTGCCTTGGCGAACACCGCATCGACCGCCTTCTTGTCGCCGATCGGCACATCGAACAGCACATTGCCGGCATGCTTGGCCCACACCTGCGGCGCGCCCTTGGCGACGGCATTGACCAGACCGTTCACAGACGGCAGCGACTTCCAGTCGACCTCGATCGCCTCAATCGCATCGCGCGCCTGCGCGACAGTCTCCGCAACCACGAAGGCCACGGCGTCGCCGACATGGCGGACTTCCCCGGCGGCGAGGATCGGATAATCCGGCCCGGTGAAAGGATGATCCTCGAGATTGAACAGGCACGGCAGACCGCCGAGGTCCTTGGTGTCCTCCGCCGTCAGAATCGCAGCGACACCAGGAAGAGCGCGCGCCTTAGTCACATCGATCGTAAAATTGGCGTGGGCATGCGGCGAGCGCAGCACAAGGGCATGCAGCGTGGCGGGCGCGTGATCGTCGGTATAGCGGCCACGGCCACGAATAAGGGCGTCGTCTTCTTTGCGCAGGACACTCTGTCCAACGCCGAATTTGATGGGGGCCATCGTTCCTCCGCATGCAGTTTAGACTCAATCTACACTGCGGGAGAACGGCGGCAAGTGGCACGGGGCGTCGCCCTGCCCGACTTTGGGACACGATGAAGCGAGCTATCTGGCGCGGACCAGGCTGCGCAACCAGCTTTTGCCGAAAAGCGTCAGGACCAATGCCGAATAGACCAGGACGGTCACGATGATGAGAACTCCCAGCGTCGCTTCGTCGCGGAGGCTGGTGAGGCCCGCGAACTGCTCCGCCGCAAGACGCGCGGTCCCCCATAGCACCGCAGCGAGGACCACGCCGGTCAGCGCGAATTTGCCGAGTGCCAGCAGGAATGCGCGGTCGAATTCGAGATAGCCGGCCCGCATGGCGAAGAAGATCACGAGCAACAGATTGATCCAGGCTCCCGCCGCGGTGCCAAGCGCGAGGCCAATCTGCGCCAGAGGCCCCATCAGCAGAATCTTCAGCGCGACGTTGACTGCGATGCCGGTGAGCGCGGCAATCATCGGCGTCGTGGTGTCCTTGCGGGCGTTGAAAGTTGCAACCGCGCTGCGGATCATCACGAAGGGGATGAGCGCAATGGCATAGGCGGCGAGCGTCGCCGCAGCGACAGCAGCATCTGCCTTGGTGAAGGCCCCGCGGGCAAACATCGCGCGCATGATGACATCGGGCACCACGAGGAATGCGGCGACGAAGGGCAGCGAGAACAACAGCGAGAACAGGAAGGCACGGCGCTGCGCGCCCATGGCGCCAACGTGATCGTCTGCCGCCATCCGCCGCGACATTTCAGGCAGAAGCACCGTGCCGATGGCGATGCCGATCACCCCGATCGGCAACTGGTTGAGACGGTCGGCATAATACAGCGCCGACAGCGCGCCGACCGGCAGGAAGGTCGCGATGATGGTGTCGGCAAACAATGCGACTTGCGTGCCCATGGAGCCGAGCGTCGCCGGGCCGAGCGCGCGGAAGAAGCCGCGCACGTCCTCGTCGAGACGCAGCGGCGCGAAACGCGGTAGCCCGCCATGGCGCTGCAAGTCTCCGGCAAGCAGGAAATATTGCAGAAAGCCCGAAATCAGCACGCCCCAGGCTGCCGCATGGCCTGCACTCGGAAAGAACGCGGCCAGCGCCAGTGTCGCCATCATTGAGATATTGAGGAAGATCGAGGCCGCCGCGGCACTGGCAAAGCGCTGCATGACGTTCAGCATGCCGCCATAGAGCGTCACCAGCGTGATCAGCAACAGATAGGGAAAGGTGATGCGTGTCAGCTCGATGGCGAGATGACGCTGCGCGGGATCGTCGGTGAAGCCCGGCGCCAGGATGCTCATGGCCTGTGGCATAAACAGAATGGCCAGGATGAGCAGCACGACCTGCGACGCAAACAGCAGTGTGAAAATGCGGTCGGCAAACAGATGCGCCGATTGTGGGCCGCCCTTACCGGTCAAATGAGCATAGGCTGGCACAAAAGCGGCATTAAACGCGCCTTCGGCGAAAATGGCGCGAAAATGATTGGGCAGCCGCAGCGCCACGAAGAAGGCGTCGGCCACCGGCCCGGCGCCAAGGATCGCCGCGAGCATGATGTCGCGCGCGAAACCGGTGATCCGCGAGAGCAGCGTATATCCGCCGACGGTGAAAATGCGTCCCAGCATCAGCCGCTTCTACAGCATGAAGCGGCGGTGCAAAATGCTCAACTTAGGTCGCCAACGCGTCGCGCACAGCCTGGATGACACGATCCTGGGTAGCCTCGTCGAGATAGGCATGCACCGGCAAGCTGATGACGTCGGCCGACAGCGCCTCGCAGACCGGCAAGCCGCCATCGACAACCGGATAGTCCCTATAGGCGGTCTGCATATGCATCGACTTCGCGTAATAGATCGCGGTCGGCACGCCCTGCGCCTTCAGCGCATTGGCAAAGGCGACGCGGTCCGTGCCCTTCGGCAGGCGGATCACGTAGCAGGCCCAGATCGACGTATTGCCTTCGGCGACTCGCGGCACCGTGACGAGATTGCCGAGGCTGCGGGCGTAGCGGTCGGCTACTTTGTTGCGGGCGGCGATTTCGTCGTCGAAGATCTTCAGCTTTTCCAGCAGCACCGCGGCCTGGATGGTGTCGAGGCGGCCGGTGATCCCCAGCCGGACATTGTCGTATTTGTCGGAGCCCTGGCCATGGATGCGGATGCTGCGCAGGTCCTCGGCGAGCTGGTCGTCATCGGTGAAGATCGCGCCGCCGTCGCCGAAACAGCCGAGCGGCTTGGCCGGGAAAAAGCTGGTGGTGGTGGCCAGCGCCGAGGTGCCGATGCGCTTGCCTTTATAGGTCGCGCCGAAGGCCTGCGCGGCGTCTTCCAGCACGAACAGGCCCTCGGCTTCGGCGATGGCGTTGATCGCATCGAGATCCGCGGGCTGGCCGAACAGATCGACCGGGATGATCGCCCGAGGCTTGAGGCCGGCCTTTTTGGCGGCGGCAATGCCACGCTTCACGGACTCAGGGCTGATGTTGAAAGTGACTTCATCGACTTCGACAAACACGGGCGCCGCGCCGACCAGCGCCACGGCCTCGCCGGTGGCGCAGAAGGTGAAGGACGGGCACAGCACGGCATCGCCCGGGCCGATCTTCTTGGCCATCAGCACCATCATCAGGGCATCGGTACCGCTGGCACAGCTGATCACATGCTTGGCGCCGCAATATTTGGCGAGCTCGGCCTCCAACTTGGCGACTTCCGGGCCGTTGATGAACTGGCAGTGATTGAGCACGCGGGTGACCGCCTCGTCGATCGACGCGCCCAGCCGCTGACGCTGCGCATTGAGGTCGATGAAGGGAACGGGGTCGATGCGGGTATGCTGGTTCATGATGCCTGGCCTGCAGAGTGTCGTGTTGAAGTCTGGATATTGGACGCCGGCGCATGCATGCGCCGGGCCGCGCTTGCGTCAGCCAACCACCTTGCGGGGCGCCGGGCGTGATGCTGTGGCCGCGCGCTTCTTCGGCGCTTCCAGGCACTGGATCGCGATTTCGAGGGAGGCGACGCCCTCCTCGCCAGTCACAGCCGGCACGCCGCCGGTGCGCACCGCATCGAGAAACGCCATCAATTCGGCGCGTAGCGGCTCGTCCTGCCCGACCGGCAGATGGCGCATCGAATAGCTGCCATCGGTCTTGAAGCCGAAACATTCGGTGACCTGCCGGGTCAGCAGATCGCCCATCACATATTTGCCGCGCGTTGCGACCGTGACGGTGCGCGCTTTGAACGGCGTGAGCCAGTTGGTGTTGATATGAGCGAGTACGCCGGATGCCGTGCGGAACTGCAGCAGCGCAATGTCTTCGCGCTCGGCGACGGCGGAAGCCAGCTGCGGCTGCACCTCGACGATGTCGCTCTCGGTGAACCAGCGGATCAGGTCGATGTCATGCACGGCAAGATCGATGACAACGCCAACATTGGACATGCGCGGCGGGAACGGGCCGACGCGCGTGATGCCGATCGACAGAATGTCCTCGCCCTCGATCGCCTTCTTGATGGTGGCGACGGCAGGGTTGAAACGCTCCACATGGCCGATCATCAGAGTCACGCCAGCCTTTTGCGCGGCATCGACGATCTCGCGTCCCTCTTCCACGGTCGATGCTATCGGCTTCTCGACCAGGACATGGATGCCCTTGGCGATGCAGGCGAGCGCGACTTCGTGATGCAAGTGAGTGGGCGCTGCAATAGTCACGGCATCGACGCCAGCAGCCAGCAGCGCGTCCAGATCGGCAAAGGTCTTGCAGCCGATCAGTTTCTCGGCACGGGTGCGATGTTCGAGCATGGGATCGACGATGCCGACCATTTCGATGCCCGGCAGCCCGGCCAGCACGCGGCCATGATTGGTGCCCATGACACCTGCGCCCACGACGCCGACACGCAGCGTGCGCACCGCGTCCTTCGCTGCGGAAGTTTCTTTCGACACCATTCAACAAACCTCAGAATTCTTAAGAGCCGGCGCGGCGATTCACCATACTGGCGCCGTGGGTTCTCCTAGCATGTCCGCCACAGATGTGGCGATTGCCCCGCGGAGCTACCCAAACACGTTTTGATTCAAAGAATTACACCAAGTCGTGAGACCGGCCAACCGCCCCTCGTCGACCCGGCCCGCGGACCTGCGATCCATTGATATGACAGCACTTTTGCTGCATCCTTGGGATGTCGCGACGCGCTGTTATCACCTGCCAATCGAGAGAAATTCCATGTTTCGCAAGCCGGTTGTCGCGCTGAGTCTCGTCATAAGCACTCTGGCGGGAACCGATGCCGGAACCGCCGTCTGGGCGCAGACGCCCTCGCCCACGCCGCCTGCCGCGACACCGACTGTCGTCGAGCGGACCGCCAAGGGACCGACCGCGCGTAATTTCCAGGTCGGCGTTTATCTCAACGTCCAGCCCGACTGCACCTCGGGCACCCTGCCCGCCTTGCGCATGGTGACCCCACCTGCGAACGGCACCGTCAGCATCAAGCGCGGCAAGGTGAGCGCCACCAACTACAAGCAGTGCCTCGCTTTGGAAGTGCCGGGCTTCATCGCCTTCTATCAATCGAAGGCCGACTTCGTCGGCAGCGACGAAGTCACCATCGAGGTGAAGTATCCGGCGGGACGCACGGAGGTGCAGCGGATCAGGATCGATGTGGGCGGTAGTGGTGGCGTGGTGCCCGCTGCACCGAAGGCGCCGGCGGGGCAGAAGATCTGACAGGCAAGTCCGATCTCACTGGCCCGTGCGGCCATTCCTTCATTTATAACACCCATTAAATAAAATCGCCGGAGGTTATCCTCCGGCGATTTTTGTTGTGCCTTCCCGGCTGTCGCAAAAATCAGGCTGCGTTCGTCAATTGACGGGCCTGGCTTTCGAGCTGGACCAACACATGGTTGCTGGCATCGCTGCTGAGGTGGAAGTCAGCAGTCGAATACTGTCCGGCAAATGCGATGTTGGCCGTGTGAGCGCCATCCGTCACCGTCAGAACACCACCGGTGCCCTGAGCGTTTTCGGTGTAGTTCACCGAGGCCGTGCTCCCGAGGATGTCGGCGAGATCAATGGTGTCGTTGCCATCAAAGCCGGATACCAAGCCGCCGAAGTCGGCCGCATGATCGAGCACCAGCGTGCCTTCGGCCGTGCTGTCGAACAGGATGTGCTCGTTGAACGCACCGCCGAGTTCGAGGCTGGCATGGCCTGACAACAGCGCTGAACCACTGCCGGTTACATTGCCATCGAAGTCCAGGTCGCCGCCGTTAGCCCACACCAGACCATTGTTGACGACATCACTGTGCACATTGAGCCCACCGGTGCCGGTTGCTTCCAGTGTGCCGCTGTTGATGACCGCGTTGTCGCCAGTATCGATGACGAGCGCATTGCTGCCGTCGGCAACGATCGTGCCTTCGTTGACCAGTGTGAGATGGCCATCGCCGAACTGGCCCGCGCCGGAGATAGTGTTGTCGACATTGGTCAGCGTGACATCGTCGGCGCTGCCGAAGATGACATTCGACGAACTATCGGACAGCGTTACCGTTCCGCCACCGAGCAGCGTGAGACCACGCTGCACGATCTCAAAGGCGGTTTCACCACCGGTCGAAGCGAGGTGGATGCTGCCGGTGTTGTCGAGCACACCGCTGAACGGCATCAGTGCACCATTGCTGAGTACGATATCGCCCGCATTGTGCGTGAGTGGGGTCTCGTTGAACAGGAAGTCGTCCGCGCTGAGCGACGCAGCACTGACGCCGTTCAAGGTGATCGTTTGACCATCGCCGAGCGTGATGATGGCGTTACCTGCCGCATCGGTGCCGAGATGCGCTTGAACGTCCGCGAAGCTCGAGAAGCCGGCGAAGCCGATCAGATCGATCTTATCGTGCACGGTATCGAAGTGGTGCACAACGTCGGTGCCGATCTTGTTGGCGAACACCAACGTGTCGTCCCCGCTCGACGCGGTGAGCGTATCGTCGCCCGACCAGGCAAAGATCGGCGCACCCTTGGCATAGGCTTCGACGTTGTCGGCGACATAGGCAGTGCCCGTGCTGCCGTCGGCGTTGGTCCAGGTTTCGGTAACGTGGAGAACCAGCGCGCCAGTGTAGCCGTCGGGCGACGTGACCGAGAGCGACGACGGGTCGCTGGTCAGGATCGACCAGGTTCCGTCAGCGTTGTGCGTACCCTCGCTCAGAGTCCAGCCGGCGGCGAGACCGGCGATGGTGAGCGAGACCAAGCCGACGTGGTCGGTCGGAGCGGTCAGTGCGAGGTTGATAGCCTCGCCAGAGGTCCCGGCGGGAGCCGTGAACGTTATCCGCGAGGCGGCACTAACATTACCGGCAACGTCGACCGACTCAACGAAAACGGTACGGCCAGCGGTTCCGCTCGGAGCATAGCTGACGGAAAGAGCCGTTGTAGAAGTGAAATTACCAAGAGGTGACGTCAGTGTTCCGGTGTCGGTTTCATAGAGATAGTGATCAATCCCCGATCCGCCTGTGTTGTCCGTCGCCGCATTCCAGAAGAAGCGATCGGTACCGCTCGTAGTGTATTGCAGTCCGGTCGGAGCATTCGGAGCGATCGCATCGACCTTGTAGCTGGCGTTGTCCGAAACCGTACCGAAGGTCAGCGTCGCGTCGTTTCCAGCCGCGTCGCGGATCGTGCCACTGTTCAAACTCAGCGCATTGGTGTTGATGCTGATGCCGTTGCTGTCGTTCTGACCTGCCACGATCGTGTAGGTGAACACCAACGTCGAACTGCCGCTGCCCGATGCGTAGTTCGCCTGCACCGTGGCGCCGTTGATATTCAGCCCCAGTTGTGGCGTGCCGGTCACCGTCACAACCTCGCTCATGTTGACGGTGATGCTCACGACATCGCCGCCATTGAGATAGCCATTCTGGATACCGGTCGCGCTGGTGATGGCCTCGCCGCTCACCGTCGGCTTGGTCGTATCGATCGTCACGTCATTGGCACCGTTGGTGGACAATGCGCCGACATTACCTGCCACGTCCGTAATCGCAGCTCTCAGGTTGTAGGACGATCCGTTGGTCAGCGTCGGCGTCGTGATATCGACGAAGCCGGCGGTGATATTCGCGCCCGTTAACGTCACCGCACCGCCCAGTGCCGTGGTGTTGTTCGAGAGCTGCACCGTGTCGCCCGCGACAGCCCCTGTACCCGTCAGACTGACGTGCACCACAAGCTGCGTATCGTCGCTGAACGCGCCGTCCGCCAGGTTCGTGCTCTGGATATTACCGACATTGTCGATAACGCTAATGCTCGGCGCACTCGGCGCCGTGGTGTCTTCCGTCACCGTCAACGTGCCGCCCTGGGTGCCGGTGTTGCCGGCCTTGTCGACCAACTGCACAGTGAAGTTATGCGCACCATCATCAAGGGTTGTGAGGACGATATCCTTGACGCCGCCAGCACCGCCACCGGCGCTATTCCATTGGCTGCTGCCATTCAGATCGCCTGCCTGGACGGTGTAGCTGCCCACCACGGCGTTGCCGTGGTTGGTATCAATGATCTGGATGACGTCTCCAACTGACATTGGGATACCGTTAAGATGCCCCACCGTGATGGTCGGCGTCGTAATCTTGGTGATGTTGTCGCTGTTGCTGGCACCCGCGCTGTCGCTAGCGTCGGTCAGATCCAGCGTCGTTCCAGCCAGGCTGCTGGGGGCCGAGGTGTCGATCGTCAGTGTGTAGTTGGCGGAAGCAGCACTGACGTGTCCCGCGATATCGGTCGCGGTCGCGGTGATGGTGGTGTGCGTGGTCGACGACAACGCATGCCCCGCATCCGGCGTAAAGGTCCACGCGCCGTTGGCGTCTGCCGTGGTGGTGCCGAGGACCGTGGCGCCGTCCTTGACCGTGACGGTCGAGAACGCCTGCGCCGTGCCGACGAAGGACGGCGTCGTATCGTTGGTGATGTTGTCACCGATCGCACCGCTATCGCTGGCGGCCGTGATACCGGTGATGACGGGAGCTCCTGGCAAGCCGTTCACCGTGACAGTAACGTCCTTGGTGACGACGCCGCCATGATGATCGTCGAGCGTCAGCGTGTAGGTTTCGTTGACACTTTGGCCGACGGCGAGACCCGCAATCTCGGAATCCTTGACCACGAAGGTCCAATTCACCTGGTCGGTGGCCTCGTCGACCGTCGCGGTCATGTAACCGTAGGGGTTCACGGTCTTGCTCGCCACCGACACCGTATACGTGTTGTCGGTCAGATCGACGTCGCTGAAGCTGATCGACCCCTGCGCGACTTCGGCCCGCACCAGCGAGACGCTGTCGATGCGCAGGTCCTGGTTCTTCGCGTCGAAGGCAAAGGTCAGCGCGTCGGAGTTGCCATCACCCGTGACCAGATAGGTATAGGGCGAACCAACGCCGCTATCGGTGTTGGTATTCTGGATGCCGCTCAACGAGATGATCTGCGAGCCGGCCCACGAGACCTTCAGCGTCGAATCCGGGCTCAGCCCATAGGCTCCCGCATAGTCGAACGCCAGCAGATAGTGCTGACCGGCGACGGTGCTGATCGACTGCGAAATCGTCGCGATGCCTTCTCTGGTTGCAGGGTTGGTGCCATAGACGTCGAAATTCCAAGTGTTGCCGCTGGCAAAATTGAACGTGCTGTCAGCCTGCGCGTAAGTATTGGGCTGCGCCACCACCGTCCAGCCGCTGGTATTGCCGGTATCGAATCCGCCATTCGTCAGCAGATTGCCCGTCGGCAGGGTCGATTGCGCCACGACCCCCGTGGCGGTGCCCGATCCGAACACCGGGGCGTCGTTGACGCCGGTCAGCGTCACCGTGACTTCCTTGATGGACGTGTTGGCGTGGTCGTCGGTAACCGCGACTTCATAGGTCTGGGTTACCGTCTGTCCGGCCGCGAGGGACTGCAGGGCGCTGTTGCTGGCCGAGAAGTGCCAGCCGATCGAGTCGGTGCCACTCGTTTCCGTTACGCTATCGAGGCTGAACGTGCCGAGATAGGCCGTCCCTGCAGAGTTGAGCGCGCTGCCCTGCGTGAAGCTGGCCGTATGGGTGTCGGCAGCCTCGTCGGTGAAGTGCAGCACACCAGACGCGGTCTGCGTTGTGTTGGCGGTGAACTTCGTCACCGAAACGTCGTCGAGGCGCATCGACGTATAGTTGGGATCGTTGCCGATGAAGGTCAGCGTGTCGTTGCCGGTCCCGGTCACCGTGACCTTGTATTCCTTCCAGCCCCCGGTTCCATCGCTGGCAGCGGCGATCGTATTGCCGTTCCACTGCACGTAGAGCGTCGCAGTGGTCGAATATTCCAGGACCCAGAAGTCGAGGAGATAGCTTGTGCCGGCAGTGGTCGGGATCGCGGTCTGGCTGAAGCTTTCATTGCCGCCGTATTCGACCATCCCCAGGAAGCCCGAGCTTGTGTGGTTTGCATACCAAGCCGGGCTCCAGAAGCCGCCGGAACTGGATGGCGTCCAGTTCGCGGCAAAGGAGTTGGCATAGTCATAGTTTTCGAAGTTGCCGTTCTGGATAAGGGTCGCGCCCTGTGTTGTTCCGGCATCCTCAACCACGCCGCCTGCCACATCGCTGGTCGTAAAGGCCGGTGCGTTGTTGGCACTAATCACGGCCACCGTCTGCGCAGTGGTTGCCGTGGTGTCGTGGAAGCCCTGGCCATCAATATAGGTCGCATAGGCCGAGATTGCGTGCCCTGCGTCGCTTGACCCAAGCGTATAGGAAGAGGACGTCCCGCTCGACACCTCGGTGCCGTCACGGAGCCAATGATAGACGATGCTGGATTCTGCACCGTCAGGATCGGCACCGAGCGTCGCATTCAACACATCACCAACCTTCGGAGCGGTGGCGGTCTGGGTCGTATCGGTGATCGAGATCGTGGCCACGCCGTCATTCACCGGTGTCACGGTGAAGGTGAAGGCCTGATTCACCGGCGTCGAGTTATCCTCGTTGCCGTCCTCAACCTTGATCTGGAAGCTTGCCGAACTGGCCTCGCCCCCATTGTGTAAGAACTTCACCTGACCCGCAGCAAGCTCGGTGCCCGTGAACGTCGTCGCCGTTACGCCGTTGACCTGGAGCGTGCCGTTGACGAGTGACGACGCGGTGAAGGTCACGCCCGACGCAACGTCGTCCGGATCCGAGAAGCCGAGATCCGCGGCAACGATCGTGTAGGTACCACCTTCGGCCACGGTCGCGGTGTGATCGCCGGTCAGCACCGGCGCGTCGTTCGTGCCGGTCACCGTGACCGTCACCGTCTGGGTTGCCGTGGCGCCATGGTTATCAGTCACCGTTGCGGTGAAGACTTCTGTGACCTGCTGCCCATCGGCCAGAGCCTGGACTCCCGGCAAGCTGTTATTCAGCGTGTAGGTCCACTTGCCGGTCGCATCGATCGCGATGGTGCCATAGGCTGGCGTACCGGAAATCGTC
This sequence comes from Tardiphaga sp. 37S4, assembly GCF_021044645.1. Taxonomy (NCBI): domain Bacteria; kingdom Pseudomonadati; phylum Pseudomonadota; class Alphaproteobacteria; order Hyphomicrobiales; family Nitrobacteraceae; genus Tardiphaga; species Tardiphaga sp. 37S4. Next base: position 3,207,487 of record NZ_CP088008.1, read on the forward strand.
CAGCTTTGGGGCGCATCATTCGCATCATTGTCGATATCGAAAGCGGTCAACTGGCCGCTGACGGCATTGACTACGGCGTCTTCCACCACCGTTCCCTTGGCGTCGCTTGCGACGGACGTAATCACCGGCGCATCGTTGGTGCCGACGATGGTGAGATGCCCCGTTGCCGAAATCAGCGCGCCATGACCGTCGTCGATCACATATGTGAAGCTGTCGGTCATGGTTTGCCCGACGGCAAGCTGCTGCAGAATTTTGATATAGATCGAATTCTGATCCGCCGGATCGTAGGTGGCGGGATCATAGGTGATGATGCCCGTTGCTTTATCCAGCGTGAGCTTGGCACCGGCGCCGGACGTCTCGCTGACATAATGCACCTTGAGCGTGTCGCCCTCGGGATCCGTATCATTGGCAAGCAGCAGGCCGGTCGAGAACGTCGTGATGACATTCTGGGCCACGCCCGCGCCAAAGAGGTTGTCGTCATTTGCAACAGGCGCATCATTGGCGCCGTTGATCGTGACCGTAACAACCTGCGCGGTGCCATCCACCGTATGGACGGTGAAGGTATCGGTGAGATGCTGACCGACTTGCAGCGCATTCACCGTCGTATTCGCGTCGTTGACGGTATAGGTCCAGTGCCCGGTCGCATCGATCGTGTACTTACCATAACCACTGGCCGTCGCAGTAGCCGTAGCGACGGCGGTCCAGGCATCGGCGGCGTTATCGATATCGGTCGAGTTGAGATCGCCCGACGCCGGAGATCCAGCGGAGAGGTAGCCCTCCTCGAGGGCCGTACCAGAGGTCGCCCCCGTGATGACCGCGGCGTCGTTGGTGCCGTTGATGGTGATCACCAGCTGCGCAGTGTCGGTCAGATTGCCTGTATCTTTCACAGTATAAGTGAAGGTTTCAGTCAGTGTGCCGCCGACATTCAGCGCCTGAACCGCCGGGAGGCCGTCATTGAGAACGTAACTGTAGGTACCGTCGGCATTCAGCGTCAGCGTGCCATAAGTGCCCAGCAGCGACGAACCAACCGTGCCGGACGTGCCGCTGCCGGCTTCCGTACCGGTGCGAATGGACGAGACGACCAGCAATGCGCTGGCAGTCTCGGCATCGGTGTCGTTGCTCAGCACATTGCCGGTGGCATTGCTGCCGCCGGTGCCATTGGCCACGCCGCCCTTTTCAGTCGCCATGCCGGTGTCGTTCACCGCCAGCGGTACGTCGTTGACGGCAATGACCTGGACGACAGCCGTTCCGGTGTTGGAATTGTCGTGTCCGTCATTGACGGTGATCTGGAACGAGCGATCCGTCGTGGATGGATTCTCGCTGGTGCTGGCGTATTTCACCGCCTCGATGGCCAACTCATAGGCCGCCTTGGTCGCGGGCCCGCTGAAGGTAATGGTGATTGCGCCCGCGGATTCCGCCACCGAGTAAGACACACCGTTCACGGTGCCGGTCGAACCGTTCGACAGAGCCGTGCTGTTGATCCAGAGCTGATCACCGGCCTGCTTGTTGGTCAGGACAACCGTGGCCGACGCCATGTTTGCATCGTCGACGTCGGACAGCGTCGCGTTGCTGATAATCGCGACCGCCGAGCCGTTCTCGGTGAAAGTCGGCTCGTTGCTGTAGGAGATATTGACGTTATCGAGATAGACGTAATCGTTGTCGCCAAGCCCACCCGACGCCACAAAGCGAATCGTCGTTGTGCTCGAACGGTAGGCTGAGAGATCGATGCTGGCGCTCAAGAAGCCATTGTCATCGAAGTTTCCACCACCGATCACAGCAATCTGCGTGAAGTTCACGCCATCGGTCGAGACCTGCACGAAAACCTGGTCACTCGAACTATCGAGATCAACGCGCCGATAGTCGAAGGTCAGCGTGGCCGACGACGTTCCGCTGAGATCGACCGTGCGTTGCAAGGATGAATTTGAACCGTCGCTATCACCCAGTCGAACGTAAGAGTTACCGCCGCTGGATGAAATTCGGATGTCGCCGTTGCTTGATGAGTTGTTGTCACCGACTTCGGTCCAGTTCGTGGTCCACAGGTTCGGGCTGCCGGTCGAGCCAGCATAACCGCCGCTCTGGAAGCCATCGCCGATGTCGTCGCTGATACCATTCGTCACGGTCAGCACAGGCGCGTCATTGGTGCCGGCGATCTTGATCGTCACGCTGGTCTGCGTGCCGTCCGCTGCGCTCACTGTGAAGGTGTCGGTATAGATCTGGCCGACCTGGAATTCGTCATGAGCCGAGCTGGCCGTGTAGGTCCATGCACCGCCAGTGGTGATGGAGAACTTGCCGTAAGTGCCGTTGACATTGTTCTGGGCAACAAAGGTCGCAGAGTTGTCGACGTCAGTGATCGTCAGCGAGCCGGTAGTGCTGATGGACGCAGCGGCATTCGTCTCGGTGAGGTTCACCGTTGCGGAAGACACAACTGCAGCGTCGTTGGCGCCGTTGATGGTGACGTCGATCTGCTTGGAGGTGCCGTCCGCCGTTGTGACGGTGATCAGGTCGTGAAGCGTGCCGCCGTTGTTCAGGCCCTGAACTGTGCTGTTGGCGTTGTTCAGGTTATAGGTCCAGGCGCCGTCGGCACCGATCGAGAAGGTGCCGTAGCTGGTCGTGACATTGCTCTGCACCGTGAAGGTCGCAGCATTGTCCACATCGGTCGCGTTGAGATCGCCGGTCGCGGTCGGGATTCCGGGCGTAGCATTGGCAACGCCGCTCGCTTCCGTCACCGAGCCGGTGACGTTACCGGTGATGACAGCCGCGTCGTTGGCGCCATTGATCGTGATCACGAGCTGGGCTGTGTCGGTAAGACCACCCGCATCGCGCACCGTATAGGTGAAGGTTTCGGTGACAGACTGACCGACGTTCAGAGCCTGGACCGTGCTGTTCGTTTCCGTGACCGTGTAGGTGTAGCTGCCGTCGGAATTGAGCTTGAGGCTGCCATACTGGCCAGCCAGTGACGAACCGACTGTACCTGCAGTACCCGTACCGGCTTCCCCGCCGGTGCGAACGGCGGAAATGACCAGCGAGGACGTCGTGTTGTCGACATCGCCGTCGTTGGTCCGCACATTGCCCGTCGCAGTGATACCGCCGCTGCCGTTGCTGACGCCGCCCTTTTCGGTGGCGCTGCCCGTATCGTCGGTCGCCACCGGTGCATCATTGGCACCGTTGATGGTGATCGTGAGCTGGGCCGTATCGGTCGCACCGCTCGGATCCCGGACCGTATAGGTGAAAGTATCGGTGATGGTGCCATTGACGTTCAGTGCCTGCACCTGCGCATCGGTCTCGTCGATGACATAGGTGTAGGTCCCGTTGGCATTGAGCACCAGCGAGCCATGCGCGCCGGTCAGAGTCGAACCGACGGTCCCGGTGCTGCCGGCGGTGCCGACGCGCACGCCGGAAACCACCAGCGAGGTCTGGAGATCATCGACATCGCTGTCGTTGCTCAGCACATTGCCGGTGGCATTGCTGCCGCCGGTGGCATTGGCAACGCCGCCCTTCTCCGTAGCCGAGCCCGTGTCGTTGATGGCAACCGGTGCATCGTTCACCGGCGTGACATGGATGGTGACAGTCGACGTATCGGACAACGCCGGGCCACTGCCGTCATTGCCACCGTCGTTGAAGGTGACGGTCGCCGTGCGATCCGCACCCGTCGGGTTCTCAGAGGTCGACTGATAGGCGAGAGCCTTCAGCACCGTTTCGACATTGCCGTCGGTGGCGCCAGCCGCGAGGCTGATCGTCATGTTTGCAGTGCCGTAACCGCTCACGGTTCCGACCACGGTGAAACCAACCCAGATGACATTGCCGACCAACGAGACGCCGCTACTACCGGCGAATACCAGCTGGTCGCCGCTGACCGCGGTCGCACCGAGCGAGGCGGTGATCGAACCGCCCACGAAGCTCGACGGGCTATCCGGATCGGTGACCGACGCGTTCGGCATCAGCTTCAGCGCGTTGCCGTTCTCCGTATAGCTGATCGAATTCGTGTCCGGCGCCAGAACCGGCGCCTCGTTCACATTGGTGACGGTGACGTTGATGGTCTGAACGGCCGTACCGCCATTGCCGTCCGACACGCGGACGTCAACCTCGTAGGTGTTGTTGCCGTTGGTGCCGCCAACATCGGTCGGATTTTCGTAATCGGGTGCTGCGTTGAAGCTGAGCGCTCCGGTGACCGGATTGATCGTGAACTTCGCCCAATCCGTACCTGACGTCTGCACGATCGAGTAAGTCGGCGTGCCACCGTCAGGATCTGTGGACGTTACGGTGGTCACTCCTGTGGTGTTCTCCGCCACCGAAACCGAGCGCTCGGAACCGCCAGCGATCACCGGCACGTCGTTGACCGGAGTGACATGAATGGTCACCGTCGAGGTGTCGGACAATGGGCCGCCGCTTCCGTCATGGCCGCCATCGTTGAAGGTGATGGTCGCCGTGCGGTCCACGCCGGTCGGATTATCGGAGCTCGAATAGAACGCCAGGCTGCGCACGACAGTCTGCACATCAGCCACATCGGCATTCGAATTCAGGGTGATGGTGACGGACGTACCGCCGAAGCCGCCGGCCGAAATCGTGCCGATCGTGGTCCAGCCGCCGAAGCCGTTGGAGACCTGCACATTGCTGCCCTGCAGGCGGACGCTGCTATTGTCGGCAATCTGGAGCTGATCGCCAGACACAGTGTTGCCCAGGGTCACTGAGATAAAGCCACCGTTGAGCGACGTCGGATTGTCCGGATCGGTGACGACGGCATTCGACAGCAGCTTCAGATCGTTACCGTTCTCGATATACGAAACTTCACGCGTTTCCGGCGTGATCACGGGCGCATCGTTCACCGGGTTGATGGTAATGGCGATCGTGTCGGTGTCGCTCTTGGCACCGCCCACGCCATTGTTGCCGTTGTCGTTGGTCACGATCGTTAGCGTATCAGCGCCGTTGTAGTTGTTGGACGGCAGATAGCTCAGGCCGTTCAGTGCGGAATTGATTGCCGCAACCGTGCCTGTGACGGTCACATTGCCGGTGCCGTTTCCGGTCACGGTGAGACCGCTCAGACCCGACAACGTCAGATTGCCGTGCAGCACCGACAGCGTGACGGTTTCGTTGCCACCGTTGTGATCGGCATCCGCGATCGAGATCGCGTTGCTGTTGCCGGAACTGAAAACGATCGCCGTGTCTTCATTCACAACGCGCGCGGTCGGAACGGTGTTGGTCGGCGCGTCATTCACCGCGGTGACGCTGATGACCAGATTGGCGCCGGCGGTGTCCTTATCGCCATCGATCAATGTGTAGGAGAACGTTTCGGTCGTGTTGGTCACGAGCTGGGCCGGCGCGTTGTAGCTCCAGGCGCCGGTCGAGAAGTTGAAGTTCAGGTGACCATTGATGCCTGTGTCGATCGACAACGCACTGCCGGAGATCGTACCGGTTTCCCCCCCACTCTTGGTGATGGTCGACGAGCCATTCCAAGTATAGGTGACGCTGCCGATCGTGATGGACAGAATCCGCCCACCATCGGCGCCGAAGTGGTCATTGCTGAGAATATTGCCGGTAACCGAGGTCGGCAGCGTCGGCGTGATGGTGCCGAGCAGCGCCGGATCGTTGGCCGTTGTGATGATCAGCGGTGAGCCGGGATAGGCGACATCGTTGAGGTCGGGATCGTTGGCGCCGATGCCGTTACCCACGCCGACGGCGTAGGACGTCATGCTCTTGCTTTGCAGGAAGCTTTCCCATGCAGCACGTTCCGTGCTGTTGAGACCGCCGCTACCTGTCGGCTGGCCATCGGTGAAGAAGTAGACCGAGGTACCGCCAGACGGAATCGTGGCGCCCTGGATTGCGGCCGTGGCGTTGTCGTAGTCCGTGCCACCGTTCGTTCCCGGGAACGAATTGCTGTTGATATACGCGATCGCCTGCGCCTTAGTCATCCAAGCCGAGGACGTGGCGTTGTCCGAGAATGTCACAATCAGAACCTGATCAGCATTGCTCGTATTCAAGAGATTAATGGCTGCAGCCTTCGCCAGCGCAAGCCGCGACGAGAAACCGCCCGAGCCATCGGGATCGTCATTCATGCTTCCGGAACGATCGAAAGCGAGAATGATGTTGCCGGTGCCGAGCGCCGGCGAGGATTCAGCCACCGTAGCGGTTTCGCCAGCAGCGGTCGGTGCGTCGTCGTTGACGGTGACCTTGAAGGATGACGTGGCCGTATCGCCGTCGCTGTCCGTTGCGGTGAAGTTGAAGGTCAGGTCGATATTGTCTTCGGTTGTCGTATCCGGATGGTCGAGCTTGCCCTTGAGCGTAAAGATGTACGAACCGTCGTTCTGGTCGGACAGCGTGACGCTGAACACTTCCGCCGTACCGGCCATGCCCTTCAGCACCGTGCCGTTGTTGCTGATGACATAGGTCAGCTCAACGCCGCCCTGAGAGAGATGCTGCGAGGTCAGCGCAGCCGTCGTCGCGCTATCGAAGGTGACGGCGCGGTCGCCATTCACTGACGCGCCATTGATGCCGCCATTGACGGAGCTGTTGCCGTCATCAGCCCCCCACGAAATGCCGAGCTTGCCGCCCACGGTCAGTCGGCTGCTGTCGGTATCGACCGTCCCATCGGTGATCGGCGCAAGGCCATCATGATTTCCGGCCGACAGATCGTCCTCATCGACTCGTGATGCAGCCGGGCTGCCGATGGTCGGAAGATCGTCGTTGACGGCGACCGCAAAGGTGGAGGTCGCCTTGTCGCCATCGCCGTCGGTGGCGATGAAACTGAAGGTCAGATTGAGATTATCTGCCGTGCCGTGGGTCGGATGATCGAGGCTGTCGACAAGCGTGAAGATGTATTTACCCGAACCGTCATCCGATAGCTGCACCGTGAACACGGTCGCGCCGTTGGCCTTCGCCGTCAGCAGCGAATTACCCGAGCTGTAGCTATAGACCAGAGACGTACCGTCATGGGTCAGATGAAGCGCGTTAAGTGCCGTATTGGTCGCGTTCACATCGAACGTCACAGCGCGATCGCCGTTGACCGAGGAAGCACCGGTAATGCCGACATTGCCGAGATTGTTGCCGTCGTCGGCACCCCAGGAGATATTGAGTTTGCCGCCAACGGTCTTGCTGCTGTTGTCGGTATCGATGCTCGAGTCCGTGATGATCGACAGACCCGCCACATTGCCGAGTGAACTATCGTCGGCCTGGGCCGAGGCCGGGGTGCCGATCACCGGGCTATCGTCGTTGACGGCAACATTGAACGTCGCAGTCGTTGCATCGCCATCGGAGTCCGTCGCGATGAACTTGAAGGTCAGGTTCAGATTGTCCTCACCCGAGTGGTCGGGATGGTCGAGGTTACGCGTCAGCGTGAAGATGTAGGAACCGTTGTCAACGTCCGACAGCTTGACGTTGAAGATCTCCTCGCCATTCGCCTTCGCAGTCAGAGTCTGGCCATCGGCACTGATCTGATAGCTCAGCGCCGCTCCGTTATGCGTCAGGTTCAGGCCAAGCAGCGTCGTGATATTCGACGCGTCGAATGTCACAGCGCGATCGCCGGCCACCGGAGCGCCGGTGATGCCGCCATTGACGACCGTATTGGAATCGTCACTGCCCCAGGAAATGTTGAGCTTTCCGCCGACGGTGCGGTTGTTGTTATCGGTGTCGATAGCACTGTCCGTGATCAGGCTGAGGCCGGCCGGATTGCCGAACGCGTCCTCATCCGCCCGAGCCGACTCGGGTGTCCCGACCGTCGCCTTGGTGTCCGCGACTGTGATCGTGAAGGTGCGATCAACCGTATCGCCATCGCCATCGATCGCATGCGCCGTGAAGGTGAGCGTCAGGCTGCTGTCGTTACCAGCGCCGACATGGTCGAGATTCTGGAACAGCGTGGCAGCGAAGGCCGGATTGACCAGACCATTCAGCGCGACGATGAACACGGGATGGTCCACAGTGTCGCCGACCTTGTAGGCGACGAGCTCTTCATCAACACCGTTGGCCGCGAGGCGCACAGTGTAGGCAAGCGCAACACCGTCCGAGGTCAGACCCTGCGGAACGATGGCCAGGCCATTGGAATCCTTTACGAACTCAAGATGGGCCGAACCACGATCATCGGCATTCCAGTCGATGCCAAGGTTGCCAAAGGTCGACGAGACTGTCGGCAGTCCCGTTTCCGTGAGCGCGCCGACGTCGGCATTACCGACCAGCAGCGGGACATTATCGGTGACGACAACGGTGAAATTCGAGATCGGAGTCGTATCGCCGTCGCTGTCGGTCGCGGTGAAACCGAACGAGAGATTGAGCGATGTCCCATCGCCCGTCTTGTGATCGAGATTGTCGTAGAGCTGGAACGTGTAGCTACCGTTGCCGAGATCCGACAGTTGCACGCTGAACACGCGTGCAGCATCCGATGGCGAGGTACCGAGATTGCCGCCACCGACTCCGATATAATTGGTGCCGTCAAAACGATAGGCCGTCAGCCCGGTGCCGTCAGCCGACAGCGCATAGATCAAGGCAACGCCGTTCGAAGTCAGACCGCTCGGTGCCGTACCAGCGAGCGCGGCATCGAAGGCGACAGAGCGATTGAACGCGCCGGAATTGTTGTCGTCCGCACCCCACGAGATATTCAACGAAACGTCAGACAGAGTCTGAGTCAGGAAGGTATTGGAGAACTCGGTGCTGGTGCTTTCTGCAATCGTCTGATCGCCGATCTTGCCGATCGAAGGGGCATCGTCGTTGACCAGAACGGCGAATGACGTGGGAATGCTGTCACCATCGCTGTCAGTCGCACGAACTGCGAAGTTCAGCGTCACATTGTCTTCGACCGAATGGAGCGGGTGATCGATACTGCCGGTCAGCGTGAAAGTGTAGGAGCCGGTGTCAACGTCGGACAACGCGACGTGGAAGATCTCCTGCTCTCCTGCCGAGGCGATCAGCTTGGTGCCGTCGGCAGAGATTTGATAGGTGATCACGGTGCCGTTATGGGTCAGGCCCAAGGCCGACAGCGCGCTCACGTTCGACGCATCGAAAGTAACGGCGCGGTCACCATTCACCGGCAAGCCCGTGATGCCGCCATCAACGACGCTGTTGCCGTTATCGGAGCCCCACAAAATATTCAGCGCATGAGTGACCACGGTCACCTGACCGGCGACATCACCGACACCGCCTGCCACGCCGTTGGCCAAACCATCTTCATCGACGATGCCGACCGCTGCCGCCGTCAGGCTGACATTAGCGAGGAAGGTGCCGCTGTTATCGATGGCGCCCGTTTCCTTGAACGACAGCGTGTTGCTGGTGCCATCGGCAACGACAGTCAGATCAATGGTCTGCATCGCGCCGGTTTGCGGCGAATAACTGCCAACCAGGGTGCCGTTCCAATACACTTCCAGATGTGCACCATACGGCCCCGTCGCTTCGCCGATCGCGAAGGACAGATGATAGGTCTGGCCGGTGGTCATGTCGCCAATGGTCTGGGACAGGGTCAGGTCGCCGGGCGAGGCTTCCAGATCCACCATGTGACCGCCATTCGGCAAGGTCGCGCCGAGATAGCCACTATTGACGCGCTCGAGACGGTCGCCGGTAATGGTCCAGCCGGTGACATTGGTGCTGTAATTGCCCCAGCTCGCGACGCCCGACCAGTCGCCGGCGGAGAAGTCGCCATTGATAATCAGATTGACCGGCGTGGTGACTGGCACCACTGGCGCGTCGTCGTTGATCGTCACCGAAAAGCTCGAAGAGATCGCATCGCCGTCGCCGTCGCGCGCCGTGAAATTGAATACCGGCGTCAGATCGTCTTCAACGCCCGAAATCGGGTGATCGAGATGACCCAGCATCGTGAAATTGTACGAACCGTTGCCCTGATCGGACAGCGTGACGGCGAACACCTTGTCGCCATCGAGACGGCCTGAACCCTGATAGGCCGTCAGCGTCGTACCATCGGTCGACAGGACATACTGCAGCGCGACGCCGTTCGACGTGAGATTCTGATTTTGAAGCGCAGCAATCGCGTTATCCGCAAAGACGACCGAACGATCGCCATTGACCTGCGTGCCGCTGAAGCCGCCGTTCACGGAGCTGTTGCCGTCGTCTGCTCCCCACGAAATGTTCAGCGATGCCGTTGCCGTCTTGCCTTCGCCCGCCAGATCGCCCGGATTGGAAGGATAGCTGTCGCCGGCATTGCCTTCTTCATCGACGAACTGGGGCACGACTCCTTCGGCGGAGAAAGACAAGGCTTCGTCGGTGATATTGACCGTGAAACTCGCTGGAACCGTCGAGTCGCCATCGCTGTCGGTCGCAATGAAGCCAAATGTCAGCGCCTGGCTGCCTTCGGAGCTGCCCCGATGGTCCAGATTGTCCAGCAAGGTGAAGTCGTAGCTGCCATTTCCGCTGTCAGACAACTGCACAGTAAAGATGGTGCGCGCGCTATGGCCTTCGGTGGCAGCAGTCGTTGCCGTCAGCAAAGTGCCCCCCGCGGAGATCGTGTAGATGATCGTCGCGCCGTCGGAAGTCAGGCCGAGGTTTTCGAGAGCGGTTTGCGTCGCAGCGGTGAATGTGACCGAGCGATCATGCGCGCCGCCCGCAGCAGTCGGATTCTGATTGTCCGAACGCCAATCGATGTGCAGCGATACGGCGCCCGTGTCCTTCGGCGTAAACGAACCGCCGACCACCAGCAAGGAGAGCATGTCCTCGCCGCCTTCGCTCGGCGGCGTTTCGCCGTTGCCTTCGCTCAGTGTGCTTGCGTCGGCCGGACCGGTCACAACCGGCACTGTATCCGCGATCACCGCATGCAGCGTGCCGTTGACCGTATCGCCATCGCTGTCTGTCGCAGTGAAGTTGAAGGCCAGATCGATGTTCTGGAACGTGGCTGAACCATTATCGTGATCCAGCGAACGATACTGGGTGACGACATAGCTGCCGCTATTGCTGGCGTCGGACAGGGTCACGACGAAGACGACGTTGTTGGCAATTCCACCTTCGCCACCCTCGCCTTCACCGCTCGGCGTGCCGCTCTGCTGTAGATCGGCGAGGCTGGTCGGCGCGGTCGCGCCTGTATAGGCAACCAGCACAGTGCCGTTTTCGAGCAGCACGTAGTGGACGGTCTCGCCATGCGACGTCAGCGTACCGATGGCCGTTGCGCCGTCGCCAGTGGCCGTCACCTGCGTGTTGGCAAACACGGCCGAGCGGTCGCCCGTTGCGCCGGTGGTCGCGGATACGCCGCCATCGACATGATCGTTGTAGCGATCGGCACCCCAGGAGATTCCCAGCGAGCCCGTCTGCGTCGCCGGATTGCCGGACAGCGGATCCGTCAGCGCGGCATCGGCAGGCGTGCCGATCACTGGCGTATCGTCGTTGATGCCGATCGGAATCGTGACGGCCACAGTGTCGCCACTACCATCCGTCGCGATCACGTTGATCGAGAGATTGATCGTGTCTTCGGTGCCGCCGATCGGATGATCGAGCGGACGCAACAGCGTGAAGGTATAGTTGCCCTGCAGCGATGAAGCATCCAGGGACACCGTGAAGACCTGATTGGCGGCGGCATTGAAATCGCCACCGACATAGCCGATCAGCACGGGCTGGCCGTTCACGGTGGTGAAAGCGAGCTGAACGGTCTGACCATCCGAGGTCAGGCCGGCGAGCGTCGGCTGATTGAGCGAGAATGCGAAGCTGCGATTCGAACCATCGGTACCGAAATCGACATTGAGCGAACCGGTCACGGACGTCGCGGTGCCGCCCGTGTCACCGGTGCCGCCGAGATTACCTTCCGCAAAACCGTCTTCGTTCAGCGTCACCGCCGTCACGCCACCGGGAATCGGCGACGGGTTAGGCGTTCCATCGTCCAGATTGTCGAAGCCGCCGCCAGTGTCTTCGCCCGTCAGCAGCGCGAGACGCGCGCCCGAAGCACCGAGCGCGCCGACGGTCGCATCACCGAAATTCGCGCCGCCCGTCGGGCCCGTTGCACCGCCGGCTGCGGGCAGAACGGACTGATCGGTGGTGATCGGAAATGTTTGCGCGAACTGCTCGCCTGTCAGCGTGCGATCGGAGCCCATGTCGAATGCGAGATCGGTGAGCGGCTTGCCCATCGAGTCGAACACCGGATCGACAGTCACCGTCGACTGATTGTCGAACAGGATGATCAGCTTTTCACCGACCTTGACGAAGGTCAGCTTCTCGCTCGCGATATCAGCAAAATCGAGCTTGGTGTTCCCGTCGAGATGGACCGAAATCGCCTGCCCATTTTGCGGCTTCTCGAGCTTCAGGTTCTTCGGAGACGGCGGGGTCTGCGTGGTGGAACCGGCGAGCTGCGCGAGCAATACGGGAGCGTTCATGACTACAACCTCAAGCTGATCGGACCGAAAAACGTCCAAGTCCTGCGAGGGTTAAAATATTCTTAAGAACGCAGAGACGTCAATGAATACCTGTAAAATTTGAAGCGTTTTCGTTGCATTGGTTAAGTTCAAAAATGAAACAGCGTATTAATAAAGATGAACCATTCCACAGTAATACTTCGTCTAGACAGTCTATTTTTGGGAATGCCCGGAAAAATCCACAAATCGCGGCGTATCTATTGTAAAAATAAGAAAGTATTCGAAAAAACGACTTATTTTATACTTTGTAAGATGACTTCTCATATCGCACTGAACAACGAAATCAGCTCACAACCACAGGCACGTCCGCCAATATTGGACGGGCGCCTGAATTTGCTTTCGCGAGCCGATATCGACAGCCGCGCGAACCGTCGCGCAGTGATCGCCCTTCGCGAGTAAATTTCGAAATGGGACAGTTGCTTAAAGCGCATTCGTGTCACGGCCAGATGGCAAGGTCGCCATTTGCAGTGCGCATTCCGCGAATCTCTGGGATCGCGGACTTGTTCTCCGGACACAGACGTGAATCGGCAAGCTGCGCAGATACGCAACTCGCTATCGCAGGACTGCTATCGCAGGAGATAATTGATAGGATAAAAGTCTAGATGCGGGTAACGACGCACGCGACCGGGCTATACTTGGCCCGATACAACAGCGCGTGCTCGCGAATGCCATCCAGCCATACGCCACGGCCTGCATAGCGATATCCCTCACCCATCGGGATCAGGCGAACAGGCATCGCACGGTGCGGGGTCAGGTACAGATGGCCGGTGACGATATCACCGGGAAAGGTCACCCGGCCGGAGGTCAGCTTGTAGACCGCCCCATTCTGACAATCGACGGAGAAGGCAGCGCCTGGAAGCAGGCCTTCGGCATGCGAGACAGTTGCACCGGAAGCCATTCCGGCCGCCACCAACAAACCCAACAACGTGTGCTTGAAGCGCATCTCAATCCCCTCGTCGACCTCACCCTGGCGCATTAAGAGCCCAAGATGCACGGAAGTACAAGATCGCGAAGCGCATAAAACGTCGATATCAGGCCGATTATCGACGTTGTGTTGTCGAACTATCTCAGAGCGCCAGCGGCAAGGAAGAGCCGCCGCCGAAGCCGTCTATCTCGGCCGCGGGCAACATGTCGGTCTCGCTCTCATGATGGGGACGCGCGGCATAGGGCGCGGCGAACAGGCTAACGCCTTTGTGGTCGATAGCGAAAAGCGGCATGAAATGCGGCAGATCACGTGTTTCCGACAGTCGGGAGTAGCGATTGTCGAGCACCAGCCAGCGGCCATCGACACGGACGGTTAGCACCGCATGGTCCTGGCGCACCGCCATGTCGCGCACCAGCATCATCTTGATATCGGCCTCCGGCACGCCCGTTGCGACGAGCATGGCGAATTTGGCGATCGCATAATCTTCGCAATCACCGATGCCCGCAGACAGCGTCTCAAGCGGCGAACTCCACAGATCGGCGACGCCGTGCTGCTGATAGTCTCCGACATAGCGGATCGCATAGTTGACGTCGCGATTGATCGCCTCGACGCGTGTGCGCAGACCCAACTCGGCGGCAGAACGCGTGACGGCGACAAACTTGCGCGCGCCGGCGGCGCAGTTCTCGCTATCAGCCTTGCAATCCTCGATCGATTTCAAGTCGGCGCGCATACGCTCTTCCACACCGCGCCATTTCGTCCATAGCAACCCTTCAGGCGCGCGGAACGTGAACAGGCCGAACGGCTCCTCGCTGGTGGCAGGCAGGATCGCGGCCGGAGACGGCGCATCGCTGATCACCTTGGCATCTGATCCCTGCGACGCGTCCAAGGATGCGAGTTCGATATTGCCGGGCTTTGCACGGTTCTCGCTGTCACGCTTGGCCAGCACCTGGTTGATCGTGAAGAACCGAACCGGCGGCGCGGTCATGCCCGCGATCGCCGATTCCATCACGGGGCGCTCAAGCACCGTCTTCTTCGCGCGTGACTTTGCAAATGCTCCATCGCAAGCGCTGACGCTTACGACACCGGCGAGCACGAACCCCAGCGCACGCGGGAATGCCCGCGTCTGATCGATACGCAACATGACTGACGCCCCGTTGTCCGGAGCATCGGCCGACGTCATTGCGTCGATCCCCGTCCGGATCTTGTGGCATCAGGGATAAATCGGGGGCTGCTTCAGGCCGGTTAAAACACGTCAACCTGTGCGGGTATGTCGTTGAACGCGCTCAATCGCCTACCAACGCATTCGCTCGAATTTTAGCGAAGCCTGCGTTTTAAGAGTTCGTTGACTCTGATGGACTGGGAGCAAGGTAACATACGGAGCAGCGGAGATGCTCCGTAGCGCTATCAGCGTTCACGAAACGCCTCGTCACGCAGCATGCGCGCAGGCTTCACGAGATAATCCAGCACCGACTTCTTGCCGGTCAGGACTTCCACTGTCGCTACCATGCCGGGAATGATCGGCAGCGGCTGCTCGGCAGTGCCGAGGTGGTTCTTTTCGGTGCGCACCATGACGCGGTAGAACGTCTCGCCGCGCTCATTCTTGTCACCCTTCTCGTCGGTGATGGTATCGGCGCTGATACGTTCGACCCGGCCGTGAAGCGATCCATAGACCGAAGAGTCGTAGGCGCTGAGCTTCACCACCGCTTCATGGTCCGGACGGATGAAGGCGATGTCCTGCGGACGAATGCGCCCCTCGACCAGCAGCGTATCCTCAAGCGGCACGATCTCCATCACGCTGGCGCCTGGTGCAACGACCGCACCGATGGTGGTGACGTTGAGTCTGTTAACGATGCCGTAGACCGGCGACCGCAATTCGGTGCGCCGAACGCGATCCTGCGCGGACTTGATGTTTTCGTCGAGCACCGCGAGATCGCCGCGCGATTTCGCGAGATCATCTTCCGCCGTGGAACGAAATGCCGTGGTGATATTGAGAAGTCGCGACTGCGCTTCCTTCACGGCGGCCTCCGTCTTGACCATGGTTGCCTGCACCACCGCGAGCTGGCCGCGCATGTCGGTGGCCTGCCGGTCGGACCGCAGCATCTCGATCTCGGGAACAACCTTCTGCTCATAGAGCCGGCGCGTCAGCAAGGTTTCGCGGGTCAGCAGCGTCAGCGTCTCGGAGAAGCGGGTTTCCGACGCACGGAGCTCATCGATTTCCTTTTTCTTCTGCCATTCCTGCTGCGCAATCACGTCGATGTCCTGCGCAAGCTTGCGCATATGGGCGTCGAACACGCTACGTTCGGTCTGAACCGCACGCGGTGCAAGCTTCGTGAGATCTTCCGGAAACTCGACGCTGGTCTTGCCGAAGGTCTCCGCTTCCAGTCGGATCACGCGGGCAGCCATGGCACCGCGCCGCTCGCGGATTTCGCCAAACTGCGCCGCGAAGTTGGTATCTTCGATGCGCGCCAGCGGCTGATCCTTTCTGACGATGGCGCCTTCCTGAATCAGCAATTCGCTGATGATGCCGCCTTCAAGCGATTGCACCACCTGGGTCTGGCGCGACGGCACCACCTTGCCATTGCCGCGCTTCACTTCATCCAGCACGGCGAAGTGTGCCCAAAGCAGGAACACGACGAGCAGACCGGTGACGGTCATCAACAACATCCGCGCCGTCCGCGGCGTGCGCATTTCCATGGCCGCACGAACGTCGTTCGAAAATGCGAAATCAGACTGCGACATTGACCGGCCTCCCCGCGGCTTGAGGAGCCTGCGGCTGCGGACGCAAGCGCGTCAGGATCTGATCGGCGGGACCGTCGGCGACGATCTTGCCGTTGTCGAACACGAGAATGCGATCGACCAGCGACAGGAGCGACGGACGATGCGTCGAAACGATAATGGACATCTCACCCTTGGCGAGTGTCTTGAGGCGATCGAGGAATTCACCTTCACTGCGCACATCGAAATGCGCCGTGGGTTCGTCGAGAAACAACACGCGCGGCTTGCGGATCAGCACACGTGCGAGGCCGATCGCCTGCTTCTGGCCGCCCGACAGGCTACGGCCGCCTTCGGCAACCATCATATCGTAGCCCTGCGGATGACCGGCGATGAAGGTCTCGACGCCGGACAGCCGTGCAGCCGCGAGCACTTCCTCATCGGTCGCATCGGGACGGCCAAGCGTGATGTTGTCGCGCAGCTTGCCATAGAACAGATCGGTGTCCTGCAGCACGAAACCGATGCCGGCGCGCAGGTCCGCCGGGTCGTATTGCCGGATATCGATGCCGTCGATCAGGATGCTGCCTTCGCTCGGCGGATAGAACGCCGTCGCCAGACGGCCGACTGTGGTCTTGCCTGAGCCGACCCGGCCGATGATGCCGATCTTCTCGCCAGGCTTCACGTGGAAAGAGATGCCGTCGAGGGCTTTGGCCGGGCTGTTCGGATAGGAAAAGCTGACATTGCGGAATTCGATGCTGCCCTTGGTGATCTCGCGGGCCACGAAGATTTTTTCCGGCGGCCGCTCGCGCTCCGTCGCCATCAGGCGATCGATCGACCGCAGGGCCGACATGGTTTGCGTCGCGCGCGTCATCACGGCCGCGATGCCCGCGATGGGACCGAGAATGCGGCCCGACAACATATTGGCCGCAACCAGCGCACCGACCGACAGCTTGCCGTCAAGAATGAGGAACACACCGACCACGACCAGCAACAGGCTGCACAACTGCGTCGCCACGCTCGCACTGGTCATCGCCAGCGACGACCAGAACTGCACACCTTCGCTTGAACGTGCCGTCGCTGCAACGGAACGTTCCCACACTGTCTGTACGCGGCTTTCGCCGGCGACAGCGCGAACGGTCTCGATACCGTTCAGCGACTCGATGAGGATGCCGTGACGTGCGGCCGATTCCGCCTGCAGACGCTTCATCGCACGATCGAGCGGCCGCTGGATCAAGAGGCCGACGAGGATCATGACGGGCAGCATCGCGAGCGGGATCCAGGCCAGCGGCCCGGCAATCACGAACAGCACCGCAATGAAGATGATCGCGAATATCATATCGGTCGCCGACACGACCGTGCCCGATGTGAAGAATTCGCGCACCGAGTCGAAGTCGCGCATCTGATTGGCGAGAATGCCGACCGAGGGCGGACGCTTGTCCATCTTCAGCGCCATCACATGTTCGAAGATGTTCGACGCCAGCACCACGTCGATCTTCTTGCCGGTCATGTCGATGATGCGGCTGCGGACCACCTTGAGCAGGAAGTCGAAAGCGATCGCCAGCGACAGACCGATACCAAGTGCGACCAGCGACGGGATCGCACCATTCGGGATGACGCGGTCATACACGCTCATGGTGAACAGCGGCGCGGCGAGCGCCAGCATGTTGACGATGAAAGCTGCAATGGCGACATGGCTGTAGTTAGAGCCGAACCGGCTGACGACCGACCAGAACCAGTGCGCCTTCGGCAAATCGCCGGCGGCGACAGCGCGCGGATCGCTGACGGACGCCGGACGGACGAAATAGACGAAGCCGGCATATTTCTCTTCGACGGCTTCGATCCGCTCCATGGCGATTGCACCGTCACCGACGGGGGTTGCCAGTGTCAGACGGCCACTCGCCAGATCGATGCCGCGCAGAATCCGCGTCGAACCATCGTGAAACAGAAGCACAGCAGGCAGGACCAGTGCAGGGATATCCTTGAGCGGTCGCTCGTTCAGTTCGGCCTCGAGGCCCGCCCGCTGCGCCGCGCGCTCATACAGAGCCGTTGTCAGCACGCCGCGCTCGACCGGGAGACCGGCAAGCAGCGCACTGCGGCTGACAGCTCTGCCGTGGTGAGCGGCGAGATAAAGCAGGCTGTCCGTTAACGGATCAGCATGCTGATGCTCGACCTCCGCTACGGGCGCAGCCGGCAGGTCCATTGCAATATCGAACTGGGGTGAGCGAATGTTCAATGCAGCCTCGGAAATTCCAGGCGCCTTGTATGACCCGTGCGCGGATCTACTGGCCTTACAAAATATGACTTGCCAGCTTTACAGGCGATCCTTGCGGAGCGCCTGCACTATTTCGCGGTTCAGACGAATTGCTGAACTTACGGTAAACCCGACCGCGGATTATAAATCCGCGTGCTTAATTGGTTAACGGCGCCCCGCAGAAGCATCGGCCGACACGCTGCCCTGCCCGACCTGGCCCGATGTCACGAACAATGCGTTAGCGTTCGACAGATCTTGCGAGGCCCAGCGATCACCGAACAGCACGGCTTTCGGTTCCAGCGCCGGTGCGAAAGGCGAATTCCAGGTCTGGAAGGGCAAAACCGTATTAAGCGGTTCGGATCCCGGCTCCGGCGCCGTCAGCAGGATCGGCGGCAGGCGATACGGGATAAGACCGGATGCACGGCTCTCGATCGGCTCAGACTCCGGCGGCTTGCCGGTCTTCAGATAGGACAGCAGCTGTCCCATGGCCGCCAGCAACTGATAGTCGGCGAACACGGTGACGCCACGTGCGGACACCAGCGAGACGTTGGCGTTGAAATACTGGTTCTGCGAGTTCAGCAGATCGATCAGCGTGCGCTGGCCGAGCTCGTATTCCTTGTTGTAAGCCACGAAAGTACGGCGAGCCGCTTCAACTTCACGCACCAGCGCCGCTGCACGTTCCGTCGTGATCGTCCGCGCAGCCCATGCCTTGTCGAGCGACTCCAGCGCATCACGCTGCAGGCGTGCATGGCGCTGTTGCTGCTCGATCATGCGTTCGCCAGCTTCGGCGCGCTTCCACGCATCCTGACCGCCGCGGAAGATATCCCAGCTCACAACAACCTTGCCGCTGACTTCGTCGCGGTTGCCCGGATAGGTGATCGAGTCCTTGCCGCGCAGCGCGCGGCCTTCCAGGGCGACGTTCGGAACGAATGCGCCGGCGGTCGAGTCGAAAGCGCGCTTGGCCGCATCGACATCTGCACCAGCGGCGCGGATCGTCGGATTGTACTTGAAGGCGACGTCGAGCGACTCGTTCTTGGTGGCCGGCATATCGGGCAGGCGACCGGGGAAACGCACATTGAACGGTTCAAGACCAACGGTCTTGCGATACTTGGCGCGCGCGAAATCGAGGCTGAGGCGGAAATCCGACAACACGGCCTCTGCTGCAGCCACCCGCTCTTCCGCCTGCTGTGTATCGCCCTCACCGGCACGACCGCCAGCGAAACGCGCACGGACATTGGCGCGCAATTCGAGATGAACCTTGAGATTTTGTTCGGCAAGCGCGACCAGACGCAAATAGCGGGTCACATCGACATAGGCTTCAGCCGCATCGAGCGCGATCAGTTCGGTTCGTTCAAGCACCCGGAACGCCGCAGCATCGACGCGCGCAGCCTGACGCCAGATGTCGTTGATGGACGCAAAGCCGTCGAACACCAGCTGGCGCACCGTTACCGACGCCTCGCTGCCGTTGACATAAGAGCCATTGCCGGCCGGCGCAGGAACGATTGCCCGGTTCAACATCTCGGGGCCGGTATTCGCCTGCAGCCTGATCTGAGGCAGCAAAGTACCTTGGCTCTGGCGAAGCTCGGCTTCGGTGGCGCGGCGATTGGCAGACGCCTCGCCGACACCTGGGTTCGTCTTTACCGCCTGATTGATGGCGTCAAGAATGAAAAATGGTTCGGCTGCATGAGCGAACTTGCCGCTCGATCCCAGCAATACAACTACAAGGAAAATCTTTGCGATCTGCTTCATGGATTGAGCGCTAACAAGAAACGGAACTTGCCGCAATCCGAAAGCCACATTTTGGATCGAAAACTGACTCATTGTTGCAAGAATGCATTACCTCGTCCGGAGGCGGCACGGTCCGCTTATCCGTCACGGCACTGTCATTTTCGGTCCTGATTTCAGGTATTTATCAATTCCTAACAACAGGTTAACACGATTTCGTGAGTGGCAGAACTGCCCCCAGGACGATGAATGCGCGCTGGGCGGGCCAGAGCGCGCCCAATTGTGGCAACCATCGCTATTTCGTAAAATGGAAAAAGATACGACATGAAGGGATCGCGGTAGCCCCTCACCGGCACCAATTCAGGCGAATGCACGCTGTGGGTGCATCGATTCGGGCGAGTATCGCCCGACGGCCGCTAGTTCCGCTTGTAGTCATCCTCGATGCGAACGATGTCGTCCTCGCCAAGATAGCTGCCTGTCTGCACTTCGATCAGCTCGAGCGGAATCTTGCCGGGGTTTTCCAGACGATGCGTGGCACCGAGCGGGATATAGATCGACTCGTTCTCGTGGACGGTCTTGATCAGATCGTTGATCGTCACCTTCGCGCTGCCACGCACAACGATCCAGTGCTCGGAGCGATGGTGGTGCATCTGGAGTGACAGCCGCTCGCCGGCTTTCACCACGAGGCGCTTGACCTGATAGCGCTCGCCATCCTCAAGAGCCTGCACAGATCCCCATGGGCGATGCACCTTGAGATGATCCTCGGTGACCTGTGGCGCCGTGACCTTCAGCTTTGCCACAAGCCGTTTCAAGCCGTTGGCATCCTTCTGACGGGAAACCAGCACGGCGTCGTGCGTCGCCACCACCACGAGATCGTCAACGCCCTCCAGCGCCACCACCGGACCATCGCTGGCCACGTTGCAGTTGCGCGAGTCCTCGAACACCGCCACACCCTGCGCGGCATTGCCCTGCGCATCCTTGTCGGACAGCTCCCACACTGCGAGCCACGAGCCGACATCCGACCAGCCGCAGGACACCGGCACCACGGCCGCCTTCCTCGTCTTCTCCATCACGGCATAGTCGACAGAGATCGATTTTGCCTTCCCGAAAGCGTCCGCATCGAGCGTAAAGAAGCCGAGATCGCGGCCGGCCTTCGCCACAGCGCTGATGATGGTCTCGACACTATCGGCGTCGACACCACGATATTCATCGAGCAGCATCCCCGCCCGAAACATGAAGTTGCCGCTGTTCCAGAGATAGCCGGCCTCAATATAACCGGTTGCCGTCTGCAGGTCCGGCTTCTCGACGAATTTGGCGACGCTCTTCACCTTGTCAGAAAGCGACTGGCCTGGTGAAATATAGCCGTATTCGGTGGCCGGACGCTCCGGTTGCACGCCGAACGTCACGATATGCCCGGCATCGGCAACCACCAGACCAGCCCGGCACGCCGCCACGAAAGCCGGCACGTCGCGCACCACGTGATCAGCCGCAAGTGCAAGCACGACCGCGTCCTCATCGCGGGTTTGGGCGAACGCGGCACCGGCGGCAATGGCCGGGCCTGAATCGCGCCGCGCCGGCTCGAGCAGAATGTCTGCATCGAGCCCGATCTCGGCGAGTTGTTCGCGCACCATGAACCGATAGGCGGCACTGGTGATGACAATGGGACGATCGAACAGGCCAGCATCGGACACGCGAATCACGGTGTCCTGAAAGGTCGAGCGCGGCCCGAATAGTGGCAGAAATTGCTTCGGGCGCCCCTCACGCGACGACGGCCACAGGCGCGTACCGGCACCGCCACACATGATCAGGGGAATAATGCGCTTGCTCATCAGTCGCTCTCAACCCTTCGCGTTCAGATTACCGTAGTGGCTGCGATACCACGTCACGAATTGCCGAATCCCCTCCTCGATCGAGGTATCCGGCTTGAAGCCGACGTCACGCATCAGATCGTCCACATCGGCAAAAGTCTCAGGCACATCGCCCGGCTGCATCGGCAGCATCGTCTTGATCGCCTCAAGCCCCAGTTCCTTCTCAAGAACCGAGACCACATGCAAAAGGTCCTCTGGCTTGTGGTTACCGACGTTGTAGATTCGCGCTGGCGCCTCGTCCTCGCTACCCGTCGGCACATGATCAATCAGCCGCCCGATAGCACCGACAACGTCGTCGACATAGGTGAAGTCGCGTCGCATGTTGCCGTGATTGAAGAGCTTGATCGGCTGCTTGTCGAGGATCGCCTTGGTAAACAGGAAGATCGCCATATCCGGCCGGCCCCAAGGACCATAGACGGTGAAGAAACGAAGCCCGGTGGTCGGCAGGCGATAGAGATGGCTGTAGGAATGCGCCATCAACTCGTTGGCCTTCTTCGTCGCAGCATAGAGACTGACCGGATTGTCGACTCTGTCGCTGACGGAGAACGGTTTCTTCTTGTTGGCGCCATAGACCGAGGATGACGACGCATAGAGCAGATGCGCGCAGCCATTGTGCCGGCATCCTTCGAGGATATTGAGAAAGCCCTCGAGGTTGGCATCGGCATAGGCGTGCGGCTGCTCGATGGAATAGCGCACACCCGCCTGCGCAGCGAGATGAATGACAACAGGGAATTTGTATTCGCCAAACAGCGCCGAGATCGCGGGACGATCTGCCAGATTCGCTCTCACAAAGGTAAAGCGAGGCTGGCCCTCCAGCAGCTTCAGCCGCGCCTCCTTCAGCGCCGGATCGTAATAGCTGTTGACGCTATCGAGACCAACGACCGTTCGGCCTTCGGCCAGCAGCTGCCGCGTCACGTGGAAACCGATGAAGCCGGCAGCACCGGTGACAAAGATGGGTTGTTCAGACATCGTGTCCCCAGACATTCGCCAGAAATCGCCATGTTGCATGACGATCCGTGTCGCATTCCATTAGCCATCCAGGCGATGATGTTGCAACACTTCGGCATCGCAGCATCCGATTGCGTCAGAAGCGCGGCCTTCGCCGCTAGCTATGCCATGAAAACAGGGTAAGAAGAGCCGCCGTGCATAACTCCGAACTATTTGTCTCATTGCGACCCAAATCTTCCCCGCAACGCATGTCTTTCCTGCGATCAATGTCATCCCGATGTCGTCATTCGAATTGATTACAACCTTCGTCGCTCTGGTTGTAGCCGCCGTTCTGTCCGCGGTTTGCATCAACGCTATTCATCCGCTGCTCATCCGCTATGCAATGGCGCGACCGAACGCCCGATCGTCCCACAAGGTGCCGACACCGCAAGGCGCCGGCATCGCGGTGATATCAGTCACACTGCTGGTGGCCGGGCTCTCCGTTGCAGTTCTCCCCGTCTCAGCGACACCGGCACTGTGGGTGCTGTTCGGTGCAACGATCCTGATCGCGACCATCGGCGCGATTGATGATCTGCGTCCGATTTCCGTGACGCCGCGACTGCTGCTGCAAGCCGTCAGTATTGCCGCGATCCTGTTTGCTCTGCCCCCGACACTGCAGATTACACCGGACCTGCCTCTCTGGATCGAACGCGGCTTGCTGCTGCTGGCTGCACTCTGGTTCGTCAATCTCGTGAATTTCATGGATGGGCTCGACTGGATCACAGTGGCCGAAGTGATTCCGATCACTGCGGCGCTGGTGCTGATCGGCTTCTCCGGGCAACTGCCGTTATCGACGGCGCTCATTGCCGCTGCACTATGCGGCGCCACACTCGGCTTCGCGCCGTTCAATCGGCCCGTTGCGAAGATGTTTCTGGGCGACGTCGGCAGCCTTCCCATCGGGCTGTTGCTGGCTTGGTGCTTCCTGCAACTGGCCTATGCGCACCATCTGGCTGCCGCCATCCTGCTGCCGCTGTATTACCTTGCCGACGCGACCATCACCCTGCTCCGGCGGGTGGCAAAACGCGAGCCGGTGTGGCTGGCGCATCGCTCGCACTTCTATCAGCGCGCGACGGACAATGGCTTCGCCGTGATCGAGGTTGTGCGAACGGTGTTCGTGCTCAATATCGGCCTGGCGGTACTGGCCGGGCTGTCGATCTATCTCCGCTCAAGCGTCGCCGACACAGCTCTGCTTGTCCTTGGCAGCGTCGCCGTCGCCGCGGTATTGAAGGCATTCTCGACGCCGCGCCGCTGACGCAGACTCACTGCGCCGCCGCCCGATATTCCGGCACCGCATCCTTCAACGTCGCCACAGCGACCTCGTGCTGATCCGCCTCAATGGCTTTCTGCAAGATCGCAAGCCAGCTGTTCAGCGTCTCCAGCGGCAGTTCGTTCGGGCGGGCAGCGACGATGCCAGCAATACCGATCTCGCTGGTTGGCTCCTGCTCGGCGAACAATATCTCGTTGAGCCGCTCGCCCGGTCGGACACCGGTGAACACGATATCGATATCGTAGCCGGGCTGAAGACCGGACAGCCGGATCATGCGGTCGGCGAGATCGACGATCTTCACCGGTTGCCCCATGCTGAGCACATAGACCGATGCATCGGCATGCTGCGCGTTCATCGCATGGGTTGCCGCGGTGACGACTAGATCGCAGGCCTCGCGGATGGTCATGAAGTAGCGCACCATATCGGGGTGCGTCACCGTCACCGGCCCACCGGCTTCGATCTGCGCCTTGAACTTCGGCACGACGGACCCATTCGACGCCAGAACATTACCGAACCGCACCGAGATTAGCCGCATGGGTGATTTGGCGTCACTGCCGCTGATGGCGTCGCCATCGAGCGCCTGGCAATACATCTCGGCAAAACGCTTGGTGAGGCCAAGCATCGACACCGGCTCGATTGCCTTGTCGGTCGAGATCATCACCATCGCATCAGCGCCCGATGCGAGCGCCGCATCGGCGACATTCACAGAACCGAAGATGTTGGTCTTGACACCCTCGCCCCAGTCACGCTCCAGGATCGGCACATGTTTCAGCGCAGCTGCGTGAAACACCGCATCCGGCTTGAAGGCGATCATCAGTTGATGAATGCGCTCGCGGTCCCTGACATCGGCGATGCGGCCCTCGATCGCTGCGCTGGTGACTTTGGCCGCCAGCTTTTCCATAGCCGCATGAAGCGCCGGTTCTGAATTCTCGATAATGAGCAGCCGTGCCGCGCCGAACGTGATGACGCGGTCGCAGATCTCGTAGCCGATCGAGCCGCCACCGCCGGTCACGACGATCGCCTTGCCGCGCACGAAATTCTCCAGTCGGGCATAGTCGATCTTGACGCTCGGCCGCAGCAACAGATCCTCGACTGCCACCGGCGCCAATTGCGGCGTATCGCGGCTTTCCTCGAGTGACGGAATCCGGCTGACCGTCAGCCCGAGCTTGCGCGCACGCATCAGTACCGACTCGGGCAACGCCTCTGCTTCAAACGCCGACGGCGTCATCACGATCCGTTCGATCGGGCGTTGCCGCGTGCTGAAGTCATCAACGACATTACCGAGATCGTCGATGCCGCCGAGGACCGGCACACCTCGGATCGCCTGTCCGCGATCGGACATCGCCGGCGACAAGATACCAACCGGCCACATGCGCTTGACGGCACCACTCTCAATGCCGCGCAAGAACACCTCGGCATCGGCCGCACGACCAATCAGCAGTGCCGGTGACGCATCCATCGCGCGCGCCTGATTGCGCGTACGCGTGTAGCGGAAATAGCGATAGGCCAGTCGTGATCCGCTCAGAAAGAATATCTGGATGAACCAGTAGATGATGATCGTTGTCTTGCCGAGGAAGAACGTGCCGTACACGTTCGGCGCCAGGAAGATATAGTCGAGCACCAGAAGCGCGCCCGTCAGCACCGTGGATGCCTTGATGATATTCAGCAGGTCTGGCAGCGAAATGAAGCGCCACTTCGTCGTCGTCAGATTGAACAGGTAACAGACGAAAAAGCTGAAGACGACGAAATACGGCAGGATCTTCAGGAGCAGCGGCAGCCGATCCCACAGATTTTCGCCATCGAAACGCAGCACGAAGCTGAGAACGACCGCGGCCGCCGTGACGATGGCGTCATGCGTCGCAATCAGCCAGTTACGGGCAGAAAACTGTGTGATGCGTGTCATGACTGTCCGCTGCGCGCGCGCTCGACCAGCGACGTCGTGCTGTGGCCTTGGAGGATATCGATCAGGATCACCTCTCCGCCGTTGGCGGCGACAACCTCATGGCCAACCACCTGCTCTCGCGTGTAATCGCCGCCTTTGACCAGCGTCGCCGGCGCGATCTGCGTAATCAGGTTCAGTGGGGTATCCTCTTCGAAAATCACGACCAGATCGACCGCCTCCAGCGCCGCAAGCACTTCTGCGCGGGCGCGTTCGTCCTGCACCGGGCGCCCCTCGCCCTTCAGACGCTTCACCGACGCGTCGCTGTTGAGGCCGACGATCAGGCGATCGCAAGTCGCGCGCGCTGCCGTCAGAACCTTTACATGACCGGGATGCAGGATATCGAAACAGCCGTTGGTGAAACCGATCCGCAACTGCTGCTTGCGCCAGTCGGCCAGTTGCGCATTGAGCTCAGTTGATGCCACGATTTTCTCTTCAGCGGCCAGAAACGCATGCGGCAAAATCCGGCGACGCAGTTCGGACGGTGTGACCACCGCCGTCCCCTTCTTGCTGACAGCGACCGCTGCTGCGGCAGTTGCCGCGCGCAACGCCGCTTCCCAGTCAGCCCCGGCCGCCAGCGCTACAGCCAGCATCGCCGCCACCGTATCACCGGCGCCCGAGACGTCGCGTACCTTGACCGGCAGCGCCGGCACATGGATGGGCTCACCATCGCGTGGCACCAACGTCATGCCATGCTCGCTCTGGGTTACCAGCATCGCGGCGCAGTCCGCCAGAATCATCGCTTCCTGCGCGGCAGTCGCGATGTTGATGTCGCTATCCGCACGGCTGCGCGTTGCCTCGGCGAATTCCTTGCGGTTCGGCGTCAGCAAGGTCGCGCCGCGATAAATCGCAAAATTTGCGCTCTTGGGATCGACGATGACGCGCTTGCCGAGCTTCTTCGCCGCATCGATAACGTTGCGGATCACCCGCGCGGTCAGCACACCCTTGGCGTAGTCAGACAGCAGTACGATGTCGGCACGCGCGAGCTGCGGCAAAATTGTATCGATCAATTGCTTTTCGACGGACGCGGACGCAGGCGCCGCCAGTTCCCAGTCGGCGCGCAGCATATGTGTCGAGAAATGCTCGGACACGAAGCGCACCTTGCGCGTCGTCGGACGCGATGAATCCGCAACCAGCAATGCTTCGATCAGAGGCTCCTGCGCGAGCGCATTCTTGAGCGTTGCACCGGCATCGTCCTCACCGACCAGACCGACAAAGATGCATTTCGCGCCGAGGGCTGCAATATTGCGTGCGACATTTCCGGCGCCGCCGATATTGATCTCGCTGCGCTGAACCGCGATGACCGGCGCAGGTGCTTCCGGCGAAATCCGCGACACCTCGCCATAGACGAATTCGTCGAGCATCAGATCGCCGACGCAGAGCACTGTCTGGTCGGCAATCGCGTGCGACAGGGCGTCGAAATCAAACATCACACCGGTACCTGTTGTGCCGTCAACGGAAGCGATCGGGCTGGTCGAGGAAGCCCTTCACATAATGCGAGACCGCATCTTCCAATGTTGTAAAACCGCCGTTGTAGCCGGCGCCGCGCAACCGATCGACTTCGCTCTGCGTGAAGTACTGATAGCTGCCGCGAATCTGCTCGGGCATGTCGATATAGTCGATGTTCGGCCTGGTGCCGAGTGCAGTGTAGGCAGCCAGCATCAGATCCTTGAAGCTGCGTGCGGTTCCGGTGCCGACATTGAAGATGCCGCTGACATTGGGTGACGCCAGCAGCCACATCATTACGCGGACGACGTCCTCGACATAGATGAAGTCGCGGCGCTGATCGCCATCGGCAATACCTTCGCGATGCGACTTGAACAGCTGGATGCTGCGGCCGGCCTTGATGTCGTCGAAGCGCCGCGCCAGCACGCTCATCATCGAGCCCTTGTGGTACTCGTTCGGCCCGAACACGTTGAAGAACTTCAGGCCGGCCCATTGCGGCGGCATCTTATCGCCCTTGGCGACGCGCTCGGCCACCGCGAGGTCGAACAGGTGCTTGCTCCAGCCATAGAGATTCATCGGCCGCAGTTTCTTGAGTTCAGGAACGCTCTGCTCGTCGCGAAAGCCCTCCGCGCCGTCGCCATAGGTCGAAGCGGACGATGCATAAATCAGCGGCGTCGCATTGGCCGTGCACCAGTCCAACAAGCGCATCGACAGCCGGAAGTTCGTCTCGATGACCAGATCACCGTCGGTCGCGGTGGTTTCCGAAATCGCGCCGAGATGAATGACCGCATCGAGCTTGCGGCCCTTCAGCCAGTCCATCAGCTCGGTTGGCGGCACCACATCCGCAAGTTGCCGCTTGGCGAGATTACGCCATTTTCCATCATGGCCGAGCACATCGCAGACGGCCACGTCCGCGCGGCCGGCGTCGTTCAACGCGGCCACGACATTCGATCCGATAAAACCGGCCCCTCCGGTCACAAGCAGCATGAAGTCCCCGATCTCATGATTGACCCACCTTTGCCTCAACCCTGCCCCACAGGCAACTTGGGCGCAGGGATGTCATAAAGACCGTGGGGACATATTTGGAAGCAACCCAAATGGCTTTACCTGCCGGAACGGAGCGGGTACCGATTTGAGCCGGATGTTGCCTGCGGCAGAACAGCGAAGTCCTTGAAAGAATGAACGTAAATTCCCCATACCAGGGCGTGATGGTCGATCCGGACGATACCCGGCCGATCCTGATCGTGCCCTATATGTGGATCGGCGATTTCGTCCGGGGTCATACGGTCGTCCGGGTCCTGAAAGAGCGCTGGCCGAACCGGCCGGTTGATTTGCTGGTGACCAGACTGGTCGCCCCGCTGGTCGACTACATGCCGGGCGTACGCTCAGGCATCGTCTGGGACCTGCCGCGCAGCCAGCTCGCGCTCGCCAAGCAATGGGAACTGGCGGACACCCTCCGCGCACGGAACTACGGCACCGCGCTGGTGATGCCGCGGACCTGGAAATCGGCTCTGGCACCCGCTCTGGCCGGCATCCCGGAGCGCATCGGCTTTGTTGGCGAGGCGCGCTTCGGCCTGATCAACCAGTGGCGCTGGGGCGAGAAGAAGCTGCCGCGCATGATCGACAAGAAATGCGCGCTGGCGCTGCCGGAGGGCACGCCGCTGCCGCCGGAATGGCCGGTGCCCCAGTTCCGCGTGCCCGCCGACGAGATCGCGCGCTGGCGGCAGGCCAATGGGCTGGGAGCCGGTCCGGCAGTGGCGCTCGGACCCGGCTCGGTGGGCTCGTCCAAGCGCTGGACCTATTATGCCGAGGCAGCAAAACTGCTGGTCGCGCGCGGGCTGGACGTCTGGGTCATCGGCGGCCCCGGCGAGAAGGACCTCGCCAATGAGATCATTGCTGCCGCCGGTCCCCGCGCCCGCGATCTTACGACCAACGACCTACGCAATGGCGTGATCGGCATGGCCGCCGCCAATGTCGCCGTGGCCAACGATTCCGGCCTGATGCATATTGCGGCCGCCGTGGGCACGCCAACCGTCGGCATTTTCGGACCGACCAGCCCGCAACTATGGGGCCCCCTCAATCCGCTGGCGGCGACAGTACAGACCAAGACCATCGTTCCCTGCCAGCCTTGCCACAGGCCGGTCTGCACCATGAATAACCACGCCTGCATGCGCGACATCCCGGCCGACGACGTTGCCGGAATCATTCAAGGCGTGATGGCCGAGGCATCCAACAGAAGCGCGCAGATATGACGACAACGCAAACAAAGCCCGCTGCGTTTCTGGATCGCGACGGCGTCATCAATTACGACGACGGCTATATGGGCACATCCGATCGCATCCGCTGGATGCCGAATGCGGCCAAGGCCATTCGCCGGCTCAACGACGCCGGCTATTTCGTCTTCCTGTTTTCGAACCAGTCCGGCGTCGCACGCGGTTATTTCACCGAAGACGAGCTCAATACGCTGTTTAAGTGGATGCGCTCCGAACTCGCCGCACAAGGCGCCCGCATCGATGACGTCCGCTATTGCCCGCACCATCCGGCCGGATCAGTTGCGGGCTATCTGGAAGATCATCACTGGCGTAAGCCGAGCCCGGGCATGATCCTCGATCTGATGCAGCACTGGCCTGTGCAACGCAAAGGCAGTTTTGCCATCGGCGACCGCGATACGGATATCGAAGCGGCCAAGGCCGCGCATCTACCCGGCTTCCTGTTTGCCGGCGGTGACTTGGACGCGTTCGTTGCGGATATCCTGCAGGGTCAGAGCAGCCTGCGATAAACTTCCGCGATTCCGCGCGCTTCTGCATCGAGGCTGAATTTGTCGAGCACACGCTGGCGCGCACGTTCACCCATGGCTGCAGCGGCATCGGGATCGCGCATCAGCGGCTCCAATGCTAGCGTGAGTGCCACTGCATCGCCGGTTGGCACGAGCTTGCCCGTCACGCCCTCCTCGACCACGATCTCCGCGGCGCCCGCACGCGTTGCGACCAGCGCTGCTCCTGCAGACATCGCCTCGATCAGTGTCAGACCGAAGCCCTCATTGCGCGAGGTAAATGCGTAAATCGTCAGGCGTCGATACCATCGCCCGACCTCTTCGATCGGCAATTCGCCGGTGATGACGATGCGCGACTGCAGACCGGCGTCAGCGATCTTCTTCTTGAGCTCATTGGCAAAGCCGATCTGGTCCGGCGTGATTGCCCCGACAATGACAGCGGTGAAATCCGGATAGCGCGGCAACAACTCGCACATCGCATCGACGAAAAGATCAGTTCCCTTCTGCGCACGCACGCGGCCGAAGCAACCAATCGCATAGCGCCCCGGTAAACTCGCTTCCGCAAACGCCGCCGCACGATCGATGGGCGGCGCGTAGCGATCGGTATCGACGCCATGCGTCACCACAGTCGCCGATCGCTTCAGATACGACGCGGAGATCTCGCTGGTGGCGATGATGGCGTCCATCCTGCCGATCAGCCAGCGCGTGATCCACGTATGATGGCGCTGCGCAGCCGAGGTAAAGAGCAGTTTCAGCGGCCACCCGAGCGCCTTGAGCAGAACGCCGGCAATCATCTCGTTGTTGCGCCGCGCGTGCCAGATCACCGGCTTGCGGCGCAGCCACAATTTCACGAGATCGCCGATATCCATGCGCGCAATGCCGGCGGGCGCGTCGGATCCAAGCCAAGCCGCGTCGAACATGTCTGCGAGTTTCGGCGCCACCATGCGATTGGTCGCCGTCACACCGGAGTAGCGCCAGTGCAGATTCGTGACGATCAGCTGCAGTTTATCGGCCGTTTTGCCCGCAATCGGCACAGGTGACTCCATTTCGCCCGATTTCCTATACGCAACATTAAGCATAGTGGCCAGTTGCCGGCCGTCGAAACCCACTCTTCATCCCGGGCGCGATAGCGTTCCCAAAACGGGAGAGTGAGTAAATCCAATGACCGTCCTTGTCACCGGCGGCGCCGGTTATATCGGAAGTCACATGGTCCATGCGCTGGTGGAAGCCGGCGAGAGCGTGGTCGTGATCGACAATTTGTCGACGGGCTTCTCAACATATCTCCCGGAGGGCGTTCCGCTGTTTATCGGCGATATCGCTGATGAGAACCTTGTCGAGGGCGTCATTGCTGCCCATGGCATCGACGCCATCATCCATTTTGCGGGCTCTGTCGTCGTGCCGGAATCGATGCGCGACCCGCTTGCCTACTATCGCAACAACACGATGACGACACGCAACCTGCTCAGCGCGGCAGTGAAATGCGGCGTCAAAAAATTTATCTTCTCGTCGACCGCTGCCGTCTACGGCAATCCCGATTTCACGCCGGTGGCAGAAGATGCCCCAACGCGTCCGCTGTCGCCTTACGGATCATCGAAGCTGATGACCGAGATCATGCTGCACGACATCGCACCGGCCTATGGCATGGAGTTCGTCGCGCTGCGTTACTTCAACGTCGCCGGCGCCGATCCGCAGGGCCGCACCGGTCTGGCCACCATGGGCGCGACGCATCTGCTCAAGATCGCCGTCGAGGCCGCCACCGGCCAGCGCAGCAAGATCGACGTATTCGGAACCGATTACCCGACGCCCGACGGAAGCTGCATCCGCGACTTCATCCATGTTAGCGACCTCGTTCAGGCCCACCGCGCCGCATTGAGCTACCTGCGCGAAGGCGGCGCATCCACGACCCTGAATTGCGGCTATGGCCGCGGCTATTCGGTGCTGGAAACCATCGAAGCCGTGCGCCGTGCATCGGGCCGAAATTTCGCGGTTCAATACGCCCCGCGCCGCGACGGCGACATCATGACCATGATCGCCGATACCACCCGAATCCGCGCGACGCTCGACTGGACGCCCCAATACGACGATCTCGAAACCATCGCCCGCCACGCGCTGGCCTGGGAAGAGAAGCTCGCCCGCGAGCGCCATGGCATCGAATTGATGGCGAAATCGGCCTGAGTAGTTAGATCAGCGCCGGCACTGCGTCGGCGTCTCTCCGAAACGCCGTCGAAACCGCTGATTGAAGTATGAGATCTCGTTGAAGCCACTGGCCAGCGCGATCTCACTGATCTTCAGCCGATCGCCCTGCTCGCTCGTCAGCAAACGCATTGCATGTTGCAGACGGCACTCCAGAAGGCGTTCGGTGAAACTCGATCCGGTATCTTGCAGAAGGTCCTGGAGATAGCGCGGCGACAAATCCAACCGACGCGCGACCTGCCCCACCGAGAAACCCGGATCCGCGAAATGGCGATCGATCTCGGCGATGATTTCCTGCGTTCGCGACGCGCGCAGACCGCGCATCGACGCAAGTTGCGCAGCGTCGCCGCGGGCACCTAGCGCGAGCGCCGTCAGATCCAGCAATGTCGTGCTGATATGGCTGTCGAGCTCCGCATCATGCGGATCGCGCAGCAGATCGACCGAGATGTCGATGTAGCGTCTCAGATGAGCCACGGCTGCGCGCCGTTCGTCGAGCGGCTGGATCAGGAGATCGTCGACATTGCCAATGAGGGGCAACAGGCGCTCCCTGCTGACGGTCAGCGTCGTCGACGAGAAATCCGCATCCGATCGCAAATCGGCCGGACGTCCGTTTGTGCCAAGAAATGCGCGATCTGACGACAAGGCCGTCTCGCGCCCGACCTGATCGACAACCAGCATCCCCTCGCCTCGATGAAACATCAAACAGAAATCATCGTCGGGTCCGCGCGAGATTGCCGTTCTGGATCGCCGGATTCGACTGAACGTGCCGCCGAACCGCGTGACCCGCACCTTCGAATAATCTGCCCAGTGCACGAAGGCCGAGAATGGCCGATCTTCGGCACGTGTGATGTCCACGCAGCAGGTGAGCGCTTCCATGTTTTCGCACCACAGTGCGAATTTCTGATGATCCAGCAATTCCGGATCAAATCCATCTGAGACAAAACTGGCCTGATGCATGCGTCCAACTCATTTCCGACGACCAATGTAGCAGCACCAAGCGACCGCATCACGAATAAATGTTCGGCATGACAACATCAGACGTCAGCAACTGCGCTTGTGTAGTGCGCATATGTGCTGTTGCGACAACGCCACATCGACGCGAAGTTTAGTGGCAGTGCGCGAGAACTAAAATCTGCTACGCGCGTGAACAAGACCTCTCCGCCAGCCCTGTCATTGTGCACGTGGAAGCCGCGAGTCCCGGCATCATTCGCAGATGTCTTCGCTCGACGACACTTCACATGCGATCGCTGATGACGGCGATGCATCGGAAATCACTTGCCGAGAGCAAGAAACTGAGGGGCCTGATCATGAAGAGAGTATTCGCTGGCGCAGCACTGCTTATCGGTGTAGCCGTTCCTGCCATTGCGGCCGACATGCCCTATCCGGTGAAGGCGCCCGTCGCGCCCGTCCAGGTGTTCTCTTGGACCGGCTTCTACGTCGGCGCCAATGTCGGTTTCGGCGGCGACAAGTTCGACTATCCATTTCAGGCTACACAGCGGCAGTTGCAGGCCGAAACTGATCCTCTGGTTGCCAGCACCGCGGGTAAATTCAGCCTAACCTCAAGCGGTTTCTTCGGCGGCGGACAGGCTGGTTACAACTATCAATACAACGGCGGCTTCGTCGTCGGCATCGAGACCGACTTCCAGTGGTCCGGCATTAAGGGCCGATTCGAGGGTAATCAGACGCTGAACAATAACGGCGTGACCACGTCCGCGGCATTCGGCACCGGCTCCGAAGTCGAATGGTTCGGCACGATTCGCGGGCGGCTCGGCTATGCATGGGACCGCGTGTTTCTGTACGGCACCGGCGGCGGCGCCTATGGCCGGGTCAACACCAACGGGAACTTTACTCTGACCGGCCCGAATGGTGTGCTCGGCCAGGTTGCG
Source organism: Tardiphaga sp. 37S4 (assembly GCF_021044645.1). Lineage (NCBI taxonomy): Bacteria > Pseudomonadati > Pseudomonadota > Alphaproteobacteria > Hyphomicrobiales > Nitrobacteraceae > Tardiphaga > Tardiphaga sp. 37S4. Next base: position 3,241,782 of record NZ_CP088008.1, read on the forward strand.
GCGGTGTCAGCCGGCCAGACACAGTGGGGCTGGACCGCGGGTGCCGGCCTTGAATATGCCTTCGCGCCCCAATGGTCATTCAAGACCGAATATCTCTATGTGGATCTCGGCCGGAGCACGCTGTTCTCCACCGCCGTCAACGACGTCGCCAATGGCTTCTCCTCCAACTCCAGCATCTCGGTCGATACCAGGTTCCACACCATGAAAGCGGGCGTGAATTACCGGTTCTGATCGGGTTACATCCTGCCAACCGGAAGCATGGCGCTACCTGTCGCGTGCCGTGCTTTCGAGAGATTCTAGGGCAAAATCGGCCCGAATCCGGCGACGGACACCGCCGGGCCAATGGGTTAACAAAGTCTTGGCAAGCCCGATTTTGGCTTGAAAAACCGCGATTTAACGGGCAATCAGGCGGCTGTTTCGCAAGCTGACCCTGACGCCTCGGCAAATCCCTGCCCGGCGCCGTCGCTGGACCGCGGATGGCCAAGATTACTCGCAAAGTCACTGACGATCCTTACGGCGCCTGGGCGCTGATCCGCCGCTTGGTCGCCGAACAGGCGGTCACCTATTGGCGGCGCTACCTCCTGGCCTTCCTGCTGATGGCCGTCTCCGCCGCGACCACCGCAGGTGCCGCCTATATGCTCGGCGAGGTTATCAACCAAGCCTATGTGGACAAGAGCATCGAGCGGATCGCGCTGTTCTCGGGCTTCGTGGTGGTGATCTTCCTGATCAAGGGCGCGTCGACCTACGGCCATACCGTCATTCTTTCGAAGATCTCCAACGCCATCGTTGCCAACAATCAGCGCCGGCTTTTTGCCAAGCTGATGAACGAGAGCATCGGTTTTTTCTCGGAGCGACATTCGTCGGAATTCCTGCAGCGGCTCACCGCCGGCGCCAATTCGGTGACCCAAGTGCTCAGCCTGCTAATCAACGCCGTCGGCCGCGATCTGCTGTCGCTGATCGCGCTAGTCGGCGTGATGGTGATGCAGGATCCCTATATGGCGCTGTTCGGTTTCCTGGTCGCGCCGCCCGCGATGCTGGTGCTGCGCAAACTGGTCCGCCGCATCAAGGGCCTCGCTCGCAACCAGTTCACCGGCACCACCGAGATTCTGGAAGTGATGCAGGAATCGCTGCAGGGCATCCGCACGGTGAAGGCCTTCACGCTCGAACAGACCATGCAGCAGCGCATGGAAGCGAGCATCACGGCCGTCGAGCAGAACGCCAACAAGATGGCGCGCGTCTCCAGCCGCTCCAGCCCGCTGATGGAAACCCTCGGCGGTTTCGCCATCGCGGCGTCGCTGATGTATGGCGGCTATCGCGTGGTGGCGATGGGCGCGACACCCGGGCAATTCTTTTCCTTCGTCACCGCCTTCCTGCTGGCCTATGAGCCGGCGAAGCGGCTGGCGCGGCTGAACATCGATCTCAACAGTCAGATCATCGGCGCGCATACACTGCTGGAGATCGTGGACAGTCCGGCTTCCGAGCCAAATGACGACCACAAACCGGCGCTCAAACTGACCGATGCGCGCGTCGAGCTGCATGACGTGACGTTCCGCTATCGCCCCAACGAGGTCGTGCTCAACCGCATGAGCTTCGTCGCCGAGCCCGGCAAGGTTACCGCGCTGGTCGGTCCGTCCGGCGGCGGCAAGTCCACGGTGCTGGCACTGCTGCTGCGACTCTATGAGGTCAGCGAAGGCGACATCACCATCGATGGCCAGTCGATCGGCCAAGTCTCGCGGCGCTCACTGCGCGGCCAGACCGCCTATGTCGGCCAGGATGTCTATCTGTTCCGCGGCACGATCCGCGAAAACATCGCCTTCGGCAAACCGGGCGCCACGGAAGACGAGATCGTCGCGGCAGCCAAGGCCGCCTGCGCCCATGATTTCATCATGGGCTTCCCGCTCGGATATGAGACGCCGGTCGGCGAGCACGGCGCACAACTCTCCGGCGGCCAGCGCCAGCGCATCGCCATTGCGCGCGCGCTGGTGAAGAACGCGCCGGTCATCCTGCTGGACGAAGCTACCGCAGCGCTAGATTCCGAATCCGAAAAATCGGTGCAGGAAGCCATCGAGCATCTCTGCCAGAATCGCACCACGATCGTCATTGCGCACCGCCTGCACACCATCATGCACGCCGACGCCATTCTTGTGGTCGAGGGCGGCGAGATCGTCGAGCGCGGCCGCCACGACGACCTGCTGCGCCGTGGCGGACGCTACGCGTCGTTCTTCCGCTTGCAACATCGTGATGCTTCGCCGCTGGCACCGCTTCATGCGTCGGCGTAAGACTTGCCTCTGTTTTCTGCCGCGCAAGCGCGGCATCCGTTTTGATCCCAGCCTTCACAACCAGCCCGAGAGCCGTCCATGACCGCATCGTTCGTTATCGCCCCTCCGCCGCAGGCCGCCATCGCCGTTCAGGGCGAGACTTCGAAATTCCCGGTGCGCCGTGTCTGGTGCGTGGGACGCAACTATCTCGAGCACATCCGCGAACTCGGCAATGATGAACGCAACCCTCCCTTCTTCTTCGCCAAGCACGCCGATATGATCGTACCGGATGGCAGCGAGATCCCCTACCCGACACTGACCAAGGACATGCAGCACGAGGTCGAACTCGTTGTCGCGCTGAAGAGCGGCGGCCTCAACATCTCGCCGGAAAAGGCACTCGATCACGTCTGGGGCTATGGCGTCAGCGTCGATCTCACCCGCCGCGACCTCCAGACCATCTCGCGCAAGAAAGAGCAGCCCTGGGAAATCGGCAAGTCGTTCGACATGTCGGCGCCGTCAGGCGCGCTCGTCCCCGCTTCGAAGGTCGGCCACCCCTCCAAGGGTAAGATCTGGCTCTCGGTGAACGGTACCGAACGCCAGAAGGGCGACCTGTCCGAGATGATCTGGAACATCGCCGAGATCATTTCCAAGCTCTCGCTGCAGGTCGAACTCGGCGCCGGCGACGTCATCCTGACCGGCACCCCTGCCGGCGTGGCGGCGCTTCAGCCGGGCGACAAGGTCGAATGCGGCGTCGATGGCATCGGCACCTTGAAGTTCGAAATCACCAAACCCAAGTAAGTCAGGCACGCCTTTACTGCGAAAGGCCGCGCGTCACGCGCGGCCTTTTTCGTTTCAGCGCTCGTCAGGGAAACCGCTCATGCCTCTCGAACTCGGTCTCGATACATTTGGCGACGTCACACGCGGTGCGGACGGCGAGATGCTGTCGCACGCACAGGTGATCCGTAACGTCATCGATGAAGCGGTGCTGGCCGACCAGCTTGGTGTCGATTTCTTCGGTGTCGGCGAGCATCACCGCGCCGACTTCGCCGTATCCGCGCCCGAAGTCGTGCTCGCGGCCATCGCCGCACGCACCAAGCGTATTCGCCTCGGATCCGCCGTGACCGTGCTGAGCTCCGACGATCCGATCCGCGTTTTCCAGCGCTTTGCCACCGTGGATGCCGCATCGAACGGCCGCGCCGAGGTCATCCTCGGCCGCGGCTCGTTCACCGAATCCTTCCCGCTGTTCGGCTTCAAGCTCGACCAGTACGAGACGCTGTTCGAGGACAAGCTCGATCTGTTCGCAGCGCTGGCGTCCGAGTCGGAAGTGACCTGGAGCGGCACGACCCGCCCGCCGCTCACCAATCAGCGCGTCTATCCGCCCGTCGAGACCGGCACGCTCAAGACCTGGATTGGCGTCGGCGGCAGTCCTGAGTCAGTCGTTCGCGCGGTGCGCTATGACATGCCTCTGATGCTGGCGATCATCGGCGGCGAGCCGGAGCGGTTCAAACCCTATGTCGATCTCTATCATCGCGCCTACGCACAGATTGATCGACCGGTGAAGCCGATCGGCGTGCATTCGCCGGGCTATGTCGCCGCCAGCGACGAGCAGGCGCGCGAAGAACTGTGGTCCGACTACAAAGCAATGCGCGATCGCATCGGCAAGGAGCGCGGCTGGCCACCGATGCAGCGCCGCGAATTCGACCAGGAAGCCGAACACGGCTCGCTCTATGTGGGATCGCCAGAGACCGTGGCGAAGAAGATCGCAAAAACCGCGAAGGCGCTCGGCATTTCGCGCTTCGATCTGAAATACAGCGCGGGACCATTGCCGCATGAGAAGCTGATGACGTGTATCGAGCTGTACGGAACAAAGGTCATTCCGATGGTGCGGGATATTCTACGCTGAGCGGACCACGAACGCGGCAAGATACAAAGCTGGAGGACTGCTCGATACCCGGACGTTTCGTGCTATTATCCTGGCTAGGCCGGTTCGAGGTATCGAATGCCCGACAACAATGACCCAATCCTGACACTACGGATCGCTCTAGATTCCCCGAGCGCTGGGATCTCGACAACCGCGGGCAGCCAGCTTAATGCGGCAGGCTTTTCTATTGAGGCGGCTACGCCAAGGAGCCTCATGGTCGAAGGAAAGCAATCTTTAATTGAACAATTCTTTGAAACACGCATTGATTTTATCGAGAACTCACCTCAATTTAAAGGTGAGCCGACCTTTGGTCGGCTTCCGGGCGGGATGGGTTATCGGGCATATTTTCCGAGAAGGCCGACCCCGTTTCCGTAACTAACCATCGGTGGGGGTAATCGTGGCGGATCAGGTCGTTGTACGGTTGGTGCCGAAATCGCGCAGCCGCGCACCTCGGCTCGATTTTGCTCTGGAATCCATTCAGATAAAACCGCAGGAATTCTCACCAGATCCGGCTCGGGCACGTTCGGCTCTCAACTACTTCGCTGCAAACAGATCGGTAGAGGTAAAACCGACCGAAAAGAATCGCGTCGAGCTTGCAATGGGCCGACAGGAGTTCAATGAGCTGTTCGGCGTGACGTTGCAGCCCGGCGAATATTCTGATCGCCACAAGAACCGGACGCCACAAGCCGAAACTTTCCTGGTGCCAGAGAAGGCCCTCAAAATACCCACTCCGCTTAAGGATACAATTGACTACGCCTACATTCCTCGTCCGATTGAATTTTACAGCGCCTCCTATCGCCCGCCATCGGAAGACGTTCCCCATCTCCATCTCGATGACGTCCGCGCTGCGCTGAACGCGCCGCGTGCCCATCGACAGGACTGGACCGGACGTGGCGTCAAAGTCGCTATGGTCGACAGCGGATTCTTCCCGCACCCGTTCTTCGCAGCGAACGGCTACAAACTCATCGCTTCCGCCGCGCCAGGAGCAGAGAATCCGCAGGATGATCCAACCGGACACGGCACTGGCGAGTGCGCCAATATATTCGCGATTGCGCCGGATTGCACGGTGTATGGCGTCAAGAGCAGCATCAGCGCGGCGTCTTCACTGGAAGCGGCGATCGGCCTCGGTCCTGATGTTATGTCGAATTCATGGGGGTATGATGTAGACGTCAGGTCGCGTGATCAGCTCAAGATCGCGGACCCAAATTTCTTCAACGAGATGGTCGATATCGAGACCATCCTGTCCGACGCCGTTCAAGCCGGCATTATCGTTGTGTTCTCTTCAGGCAACGGCCATCACGCGTTTCCAGGCTGTATGCCCCAAGTGATTTCGGCAGGTGGTGTGACCATCCTTGAGGACGGATCACTCGAAGCATCGAGCTATGCCAGCTCGTTCGAGAGCCAGTTCTATCCTGGGCGTAGAATTCCCGATCTGTGTGGGGTCGTAGGTGCGGCAGGCTCGAATCCACAGAAAAATCATATCATGCTGCCGGTTCCACCCACCTCCACATTGGATGGTCTGAACTTCTCGTCCAACCGAAAGGGCACGGGCTGGGGGATTTTCTCAGGCACATCGGCCGCCTGCCCTCAATTGGCGGGAGCCGTCGCCTTGCTAAAAGAGATTCGTAAAAACGTTAATAGCGAGCAGGCTCGAACAGCTCTGTCGAAGACAGCAACTGATGTTGCGTCCGGCACAACTGCGATGGGCACTCAAGCCGCAGTTGGCCCGGACCTTGCGACCGGTGCGGGTTTAGCAAGCGTCAGGTCAGCCTGCGAGTTTATCGCATCGATGACCTGACGCCCGTCATAGGCAAACCGAACTCAGTAGCGGTAGTGGTCTGCCTTGAACGGACCTTCCTGCTTCACGCCGATATAGTCGGCCTGGTCCTTGCGCAGCTTGGTGAGGTTCACGCCGATCTTGGCGAGATGCAGCATCGCCACCTTCTCGTCGAGCGACTTCGGCAGCACGTAGACTTCCTTCTTGTACTTGCCGTCCTTGTTGTTGGCATAGAGTTCGATCTGCGCCAGCGTCTGGTTGGTGAAGGATGCCGACATCACGAAGGACGGGTGACCCATGGCATTGCCGAGGTTCACGAGGCGGCCTTCCGACAGCATGATGATGCGGTGACCGTCGGGGAACGTGATTTCGTCGACCTGCGGCTTGATGTTGTCCCACTTCAGGTTCTTCAGCGACGCGATCTGGATCTCGTTATCGAAGTGACCGATGTTACAGACGATGGCACGATCCTTCATCGCGCGCATGTGCTCGATGGTGATGATGTCCTTGTTGCCGGTCGCGGTGACGAAGATGTCGGCCTGAGGCGCGGCGTCTTCCATCGTGACGACCTGATAGCCTTCCATCGCCGCCTGCAGCGCGCAGATCGGATCGACTTCGGAGACCATCACGCGGCAGCCGGCCTGGCGCAACGAAGCGGCCGAGCCCTTGCCGACGTCGCCGAAGCCGGCGACCATCGCGACCTTACCCGACATCATCACGTCGGTGCCGCGGCGGATGCCGTCGACCAGCGATTCACGGCAGCCATAGAGGTTGTCGAACTTCGACTTGGTGACGGAGTCATTGACGTTGATCGCGGGCCACAGCAGCGTGCCGGCCTTCTGCATGTCGTACAGGCGATGCACGCCCGTTGTGGTTTCTTCCGAGACGCCCTTGATGCTCTCGGCAATCGCCTTGAAGTAGCCCTTCGGCTTTTCCTTGAGCTGCTTCTTGAGCAGCGCGAAGAACACTTCCTCTTCTTCCGAAGCGGGCTTGTCCAGGAACGCCGTGTCGCCGTTCTCTGCCTTGAGGCCGAGATGGACATACATGGTGGCATCGCCGCCGTCATCGAGGATCATGTTGGGGTGACCGCCGCCGTGCCAGTCGAACAGCTTTGCAGTGTAGTCCCAGTATTCGGTCAGGGTTTCGCCCTTGATGGCGAACACCGGAATGCCGGCGGCGGCGATCGCGGCCGCTGCGTGATCCTGGGTCGAATAGATGTTGCACGAGACCCAGCGAATGTCGGCGCCGAGTGCCTTCAGCGTCTCGATCAACACGCCGGTCTGAATGGTCATGTGCAGCGAGCCGGCGATGCGGGCGCCCTTCAGCACCTGCTTCGGGCCGTATTCTTCGCGGGTGGCCATCAGGCCTGGCATCTCGGTCTCGGCGATCGAGAGCTCCTTGCGGCCGAAGGCGGCGAGGTTGATGTCCTTGACGATGTAGTCGGTGAAACCGTTGGGGGCGGTCATATTTGAATCCTTGTTCCTATAGTGCGAGAGGTTCTCGCGGACGCTCATAATTGCGCCCTCTCCCCTCGCGGGAGAGGGCTGCACAGACGGTCACGACATACTCGGTTCGGAGAGGGGGCTGGTCGTGGGCCCTCTCCCGCCTTCGCTTCGCGAAGGCACCCTCTCCCGCTGCGCAAAGCTTCGCCGGGGGAAAGGGAAAGTAAGATCAGACGTTGCGCTTCAGCGCATCGACGAGGTCGGTCTTCTCCCAGGAGAAGCCGCCGTCGGCATCCGGCGTGCGACCGAAATGACCGTAGGCCGACGTGCGGGCGTAGATCGGCTTGTTAAGGTCGAGATGCTTGCGGATGCCGCGCGGCGTCAGATCCATCGCGGCAGCAACGGCCTTCTCGATGGCATCGTCAGCGACCTTGCCGGTGCCGTGAGTATCGACATAGATCGACAGCGGGCGCGCTACGCCGATGGCGTAAGCGAGCTGCAGCGTCGCCTTGTCGGCGAGGCCTGCGGCGACGATGTTCTTGGCGACGTAACGCGCAGCGTAAGCGGCCGAACGGTCCACCTTGGTGGAGTCCTTACCCGAGAATGCACCGCCACCATGCGGGGCTGCGCCGCCGTAGGTGTCGACGATGATCTTGCGGCCGGTCAGGCCTGCGTCGCCATCGGGACCGCCGATGAAGAACTTGCCGGTTGGGTTGATGTGCCAGATCGTCTTGTCGCTGATCCAGCCATCCGGCAGCGCCTTGCGGACGTAGGGCTCGACGCGTTCGCGCACCTGGTTCGAGGTCATGTCCTCAACGAGATGCTGATGCGAGACGACGATTTCGCGCACACCAACGGGCCTGCCGTTTTCGTACTGCACGGTGACCTGGCTCTTGGAGTCCGGACCGAGCACCTTTTCGGTACCGGCATGACGGGCTTCCGAGATCAGGCGCAGAATCTTGTGCGCGTAGAAGATCGGTGCCGGCATCAGCTCGGGCGTTTCGTTGGTAGCGTAACCGAACATGATGCCCTGGTCGCCAGCGCCTTCTTCGGCATTGGTCGGCTGCTTGGCATCGACGCCCTGTGCGATATCGGCCGACTGCGGATGCAGCAGAATCTCGACGTCGGCGGTCTTCCAGTGGAAACCGTCCTGCTCGTAGCCGATGTCCTTGATGGCGGCGCGAACGACGGCTTCAATGTGGTCGTTGGTGACGGTGGATGGACCGCGGGTCTCGCCGGCGATCACAACCTTGTTGGTGGTGGCGAGGGTTTCGCAGGCAGCGCGAATATCCCAAGGATCAATGCCCGCCTTCGGGCCTTCGCGGAAGAACAGATCGACGATCTCGTCGGAGATACGGTCGCAGACCTTGTCGGGATGGCCTTCGGAAACCGATTCACTGGTGAAGAGATAAGACGCGCGCATCAACTGGTCCTCTAGGTTGCGCCGGAGCCCGGCAGCCTTTGTCACATTGTTCCAGAAATGTCAGTCGCGACGCCGCGAGATGACGTAGGATTCGTCGTAGAACCAGAGACCGTTGTGCTTGCGCAAAACTTCTCGGGTGGCATCCAGGTAACGGCCGCTCTCCGTCACTTCCGTCAAACGGTCATCCTCGATTTGAGCCACGTAAACCGCCGCGTTCCACGCTGCAAAAGCCGTCGAAGTTCCGATCGATCCGGTCACCTCGTTCGGCAGCGCCTCCATGGCGTAGCGAAAGATCGACCGCTGGTCGGAATAGGCATTGAAGTTCAGATCGCGGCCGGCTGAGCCCAGCTCGTATTTCACTGCGCGCAATAGCTCATGACGGCTCACGGCGAAAGGGTTTTCTTTGGGCCAGACGGCTTGGACGATCTCCATACCGGGGTCCTGCCCATGCGAGTGGATACCGATCAGTCGCCCACCTGCCCGCAGCGCCCGGGCCAGCGGCGCCATGATCCGTTTGGCCCGAAATTGTACCGAAGACTTCGCCCGATAGGGCTGGGAGGCGATAATCAGGTCAAAATTGGCCTCCGTGCGCCCTGCGCGGGGGATAATAGAATCCAGCAGGAACCGGTGATCCTCGCGATAAACCACCAGCGCCACGGGCCGTTCATAGGTCGGCATGCCTGATCGGGGGTTGATGCTGGCCCGCCAGTTGTCCTCAAGAAAAGCTCCAAGTCCGGCGATCTGGTCAGCGAATTCGCCGGACGAAGCGCCCCGCAGCGGAACTTCGTGCCAGATCATGGCGGCTGCGGCGGCCGGCGATGCCGGGGTCAGTGTGGGCGCCTCAGCATAGTGCATGTTGGTCAGCACGAAGACCGTGGCTGGATGTTCGAACAGCCGATCCGGCACCTTATCCAGCGTCAGCCGGACGTCCTCGAGGCTGAGCTCCTTGCCGGCGATATAGAATGGCATATGCGGAAAACGGCCGTGCATCGAGCGCATCACCCGCGCCAGCACCGTGCCATCGCCAACGCCCGCATCGAACACCCGCAGCGCAGGCGGGCGCGGATGGATGCTTGCCAATTCGAGGCCGACGCGATCGGCAATGACCCGCTTTTCCGAGCAGGTATGGACAAACAGCAGGTATTTCTGCCGGTTCTCGAAGAAGCGGAAATTGCTGCGCGGATCGCGACGTTCGATTGGCGGCTCCAGCCCGCGTGGCGGCGGCACGCCCTCCGGCATCGATTGGGCAATGAAGGCCTGAATCCGCTCCAACGTGTCGATGGTGATGCGCTTTCCCTCACGCAGGCGATTCACCAGCTTGCCGTCGTTGACGGCCCGGCGACCGAAGGTCGACTCCGCCATCTCCGCCTGTCGGCAGAAATCCGAGATGATTCCGAGGATCTGATCGTTCTTCATGTGCGGGGATGTGACCGGAAGTGGGCAGAATTATGCTTGGCCCACTCTTTAGCACAGTCTGCCCACAGATGAAATGCCCCCTTCGATCCGCCTGCCGTCGTGTGAAAGTCGTGCGCTTCTGCTAGGATGTGGCAAGTTCAAATTCTCGCCTCTCGATCACTCAAAACGGGCTTTCTCCATGCGCATTGCGATGATCGGCACCGGTTACGTCGGCCTTGTGTCCGGCGCCTGCTTCGCCGATTTCGGCCATAACGTGATCTGCGTGGACAAGGACAGCAGCAAGATCGACGCCCTGCTCCGTGGCGAGATCCCGATCTTCGAGCCCGGCCTGGACGCGCTGGTGGCCAGCAATGTGAAAAGCGGCCGGCTCGGCTTCAGTCTCGACCTCAGTGAAGCCGTGAAGACGGCGGATGCCGTGTTCATCGCGGTCGGCACCCCGTCCCGCCGCGGCGATGGCCACGCCGATCTCAGCTACGTGCATGCCGCCGCGCGCGAGATCGCCGCCAACCTGCGCGATTTTACCGTGGTGATCACCAAGTCGACCGTGCCGGTCGGCACCGGCGACGATGTGGAACGTATCATCAGGGAAACCAATCCCGACGCCGACGTCGCCGTGGCGTCAAACCCGGAATTCCTGCGCGAAGGCGCCGCGATCCGCGACTTCAAGCATCCCGACCGGATCGTGGTCGGCACCGACGACGAGCGCGCACGCACAGTGATCTCGGAGATCTATCGTCCGCTTTATCTCAATCAGGCGCCCATCATGTATACGGGTCGGCGCACGGCCGAGCTGATCAAATACGCCGCCAACGCGTTCCTCGCGACCAAGATCACCTTCATCAATGAAATCGCCGATCTGGCCGAGCGGACCGGCGCGGATGTCCAGGACGTCGCGCGTGGCATCGGGCTCGATAACCGCATCGGCGCGAAATTCCTGCATGCGGGTCCCGGCTTCGGTGGCTCGTGTTTTCCGAAGGATACCCGCGCACTGGTCAAGACCGGTCAAGACTATGACGCGCCCCTGCGGATCGTCGAGGCCGTCCTCACCGTCAACGATAGCCGCAAGCGCGCCATGGCCCGCAAGGTTTCTGCCGCGCTCGGCGGCAATCTGCGCGGCAAGACCGTCGGCGTACTCGGACTGACGTTCAAGCCCAACACCGACGACATGCGCGAGGCGCCGTCGATCCCCTTGATCACCGCGCTTCAGGATCTCGGCGCGACCGTGCAGGCCTACGATCCCGTCGGTATGGAACAGGCCAGGCACGAACTGCCGGATATCACCTATTGCGACGATGCCTATGCATGCGCGACTGGCGCCGACGCGCTGGTGATCGTGACCGAGTGGGAACAATTCCGCGCGCTCGACCTCGCGCAAGTGAAGCAGAAGATGAAGCAGCCGGTCATCGTGGACCTGCGCAACATCTACCGCCCCGAGGAGATGGAGAAGGCCGGCTTCACCTATGAAAGCGTGGGCCGCGGCAAGTCCTGAGAGCTCATCGTCAGGAGACTAAATGCAAATGCCCGGCAAAAGCCGGGCATTTTTGTTGGCGAGCCGCCAGTCAGGCGACAGCGGGCTTACTTGCCCCACACTTCGTTCGCCACATCCACCGCGAGCTTCAACTTGGCCCACTGCTCTTCCTCGCTGAGGATATTGCCTTCCTCGGTGGACGCGAAACCGCATTGCGGCGACACGGCCAGTTGCTCGAGCGGCGCGAACTTCGAAGCCTCTTGCAGGCGCGCCTTGATGTCTTCCTTCTTCTCGAGCTCACCGAACTTCGAGGTGATCACACCGACCACGACGACCTTGTTGCCCTTCGGCAGGAAGCGCAGCGGTTCGAAGCCGCCGGCACGGTCCGAATCGTATTCGAGGAAGTAGCCGTCGTAATTGGTACCAGCGAGCAGCGTTTCGGCCACTGGCTCGTAGCCGCCCGACGAAATCCAGGTGGAGCGGAAGTTGCCGCGGCAGACATGCGTGGTGATCACCATATCCGCAGGACGCTCGGCGATCGCGTAATTGATGATGCGCGAATAGATCTGCTGCAGATTGTCGGCATCCTCGCCGCGCGCACGAACCTTGTTCAGCTCATCTTCCGAGCAGAGATAGGCCCAGACCGTGTCGTCGAACTGCAGGTAGCGGCAGCCGGCGTCGTAGAACGCCTTCACCGCCTTGCGATAGGTCTTGGCCAGATCCTCGAAGAACACTTCGATATCCGGATAGACCTCCTTCGAGATCGCCTTGCGACCGCCGCGGAAATGCAGAACTGCCGGCGACGGGATGGTCATTTTCGCGGTGACGCCGGCGGTGTCGCAGTGCTTCTTCAGGAACTTGAAGTGCGCAAGCATCGGATGATCGTCGGGGAAATCCACCTTGCCGATCACGCGCACCGAGTCATGACGGGTCTCGACGCCGGTGAACTGGATGCCGGTGTCAGGATGATAGAGTTCGCAGCCAGTCAGCTTGGCGAGGAAGTCGAAGTGCCACCACGAACGACGGAACTCGCCGTCGGTGGCGAGCTTGAGGCCGGTCGAGGCCTGGCGATGCACAACCTTCTCGATCTCGATGTCTTCGACCTTGCGCAGATCGTCAGCCGAAATCTCGCCCTTCTCCAGCTTGGCGCGCGCTTCCTTGATCGATGCGGGCCGCAACAGGCTGCCGACTTCGTCGGCACGGAACGGGGCTTTGGTTCTCTGCATAGTCGTTACTCCAGAATGCTCGGTTTGCAGATCAGCCGGGTGTGCCGGCCGTGTGTTTATTCTTGCTGCCGGCCGCGCCGGCGACGCCGAGGAAATGCTCCAGCACGGCAGGATCGGATTTCAACGCTGCACTCGTTGCATCATGCACGATGGTACCGCGTTCCAATATCACGACACGATCGGCAAGCCCGAGTATTTTTTGGGCATTCTGTTCCACGATGATGGAACAGATGCCGCCGGCGCGTGTGATCTTGCCCAGCGCTGCCAGCAATTCATCGACGATGATCGGCGCAAGGCCTTCGGTCGGTTCGTCCAGCAGCAGCACCTGCGGATTGAGCGTCAGTGCACGGCCAATCGCCAGCATCTGCTGTTCACCGCCAGACAGCTGATTGCCGAAATTGTTCTTGCGCTCTTCGAGCCGCGGAAACATCTCGTAGATCTTCTTGACGTCCCATGGCCCGGGCTGCGCCACGGCAGTCATGTTTTCTTCCACGGTGAGCGAGCGGAAGATATTGCGCTCCTGCGGCACCCAGCCGATGCCGGCTCGCGCACGCTGGTCCGGCCGCAGCGACGTGATGTCTTTTCCACCGAGCTTCAGCGTGCCGCTGAAGCGGCGGGTAACGCCGACGATGGAATTGATCAGCGTGGTCTTGCCGGTGCCGTTGCGCCCGAGCAGTGCCAGTACCTGGCTTTCGCCGAGTTGCAGCGTCATCTTGGGAATGACCACGGCTTCGCCATAGCCCGCGCGCAGGTCATTGATGTCGAGAAGATCAGACATCGGCGCCCTCGCCCAGATACACGGCCTTCACGCGCGGATCGCGCGCCACTTCGTCCGGGGGGCCTTCCACCAGCATGGCGCCCGCAACCAGCACAGAGATGCGATCGGCAAAGGAGAATACCAGATCCATGTCGTGCTCGATCAGCAACACGGTGACGTCGCGCGGCAGGCTGGCGACGGCCGAGAGAATATCGTGGCGCTCGCTTTCCGGCACACCCGCAGCCGGCTCGTCGAGCAGCAGCACACGCGGCTTGGTGGCGATGGCGACGGCGATCTCGAGAAGGCGCTGCTTGCCATAGGGCAATGTCGCCGTCGGCTCGTTCATGACGTCGAGCAGGTGAAAGCGCGCGAGGTTTTCCGCGATCGCGTCATTGACGTCACTGCGGGTGCCCATGCGACGCCACCAGTCGCTGCCATGGCCGAGATGTTCGGACGCAGCGAGACCGACCGTCTCCAGCGGAGTCATGTCGGGATAGAGCTGATTGATCTGGAAGGTGCGCGACAGCCCGCGCAAGACGCGTTTGTGCACCGGCAGTCCGGTGATGTCGTTGCCCTCGAGGAAGATGCGGCCGGAATTGGGCTTGAGCACACCGGTCAGAAGATTGATCACGGTTGTCTTGCCGGCACCGTTCGGGCCGATCAGCGCGTGACGCGCGCCGGCCTCGATCTTCAGCGACAGATCGCGCGTGACGCGGAGGCCACCGAAGGACTTTTCGAGATTGACGGTTTCCAGCGCGATGGTCATGGCGCCTCACTTTCCGGCGCAACGACCGGCGTCTTGGCGCGGCTGAACTTGCTTGCGATCAGGCGCGGCAGGAACATCGCCCAGCGATGCATGCGGTCGCGGCCGATCAGCACGATGACCACCAGCACGGCGCCGATCCAGAACTGCCAGTATTGCGGCGTCAACGTCGAGAACAGCTCCTGCAGCAGTTTGAAGATCACCGCACCGATCAAGCCGCCATAGAGATAGCCGGTGCCGCCGATGATCAGGACCAGCATCAGGTCAGCCGAGCGATCGAAGGCAAAACCGTCGAGCGAGGCGAGCGCCGTCGTCTGCGTCGAGAGTGCACCGGCAACGCCTGCGTAGAAGGCGGCGATGGTGTAGATCGCGATCAGCCGGCGATTGACGGGAATGCCAATCGCCGAGGCGCGCAGCGGATTGTTGCGGATCGCTCGCAGCGACAGGCCGAACGGCGAATGCACGATGCGTCGCGCCAGCAGGAACAAGACGAACAGCACGCAGAGACAATAGATGAAGCCGACCTTGCCGAAGATATCGAACGAGAACTGGCCGAGGATCGGCGCCATCTCGATGCCCTGAAGGCCATCGGATCCGCCGGTGATATTTGAAAAGCGGTTGGCGAGTTCGCGCAGCAACAGCGCAATACCGAGCGTCACCATCAGCCGCGTCAGATCTGACCCGCGCATGACGAGAAAGCTCGTCACGAAGCCAAGCGCCATCGCGGCGAGACCAGCAACGACCAATGCGATCACAGGCTCCGTGACAATGCCGTGTAATGCGAGCAGCCCCGCCGCATAGCCGCCAAAGCCAAAGAATGCGGCGTGGCCGAGCGACACGATGCCGGCATAGCCGAGGATGAGATCGAGCGAGAGCGCAAACAGCGCGAGCCAGGCGATCTCGGTCAGGATCAGGTAGCGGTTCGGGAACAGCAGGATGCAGCCTGCGGCGGCGAGCCAGAACACGACTTCGGGCCAGCGCCATTGCGCACGCGCCATGGCGAAGGTGCCGACTTCCGGATGGGTGGTGCTGTTTGCGCTCATGATGCCCTCACCGCGCCGCGGTGCGGCCGAACAGGCCGTTCGGGCGCCAGATCAGGATCACGATCATCATGGTGTAGATCACGAAGGCGCCGAGCTTCGGCACGTAATATTTGCCGGCGACATCGCCGATGCCCAGCAGCAGCGATGCCAGGAACGGCCCGGTGATGCTGGACGAACCGCCGACCGTCACCACGATCAGGAAGTAGATCATGAACTTCAGCGGGAAATACGGATCGAGGCCGAGGATTTCCGCGCCAAGTGCGCCGCCCATACCAGCAAGCCCACAGCCGAACGCAAAGGTCAGCGCGAAGACCTGCGGAACGTTGATGCCCAAACCTGACGCAGCGCGCGGATCGTCGACCGCGGCGCGCAGCCGGCTGCCGAAGCGCGTCTTCGACAGGATCATCTGCAATGCGATGGTGAGCAATCCGCAGATCACGATGATCATCAGGCGATAGCGGCCGACGCCAAGGCCGAACAGATTGATCTGACCCTGCAGATAATCCGGCAAATGGATAAAGGTCTGCGACGAGCCCATGAAGTAGTCCATCGCCGTCACGGACATGAAGACGAGGCCGATGGTGAACAGCACTTGGTCGAGATGGCTGCGCGTATAGAGGTGGCGATATAGCGATCGCTCCAGCACGGCGCCGATCGCAGCGCTCACCACGAAAGCAATCGGCAAAGCCGCAAAGAATGGCAAGCCGGCGCGATTGACCAGGATCGCGCAGGCATAACCGCCTGCCATGGCGAAGGCGCCATGCGCGAGGTTGACGAAGTTCATCAGGCCCAGCGTCACCGCCAGCCCGCACGCCAGCACGAACAGCAACATGCCGTAGGCGACGCCGTCGAACAGAATGGTGAGAAGGGTCATGGGATGGTGAGCACTTTCTGTCTTGTCCCTCCCCCGCTTGCGTGGAGAGGGTGGCCGGCCCTTTTGGGCCGGTCGGGCGGGGGTGGTGCCGCATAAAGAGCGGCGCGTGTGGCGCCCCACCCTACCCCTCCCCACGCAAGCGCGGGGAGGGAAATTGCCGATGGCGGAGCTTACTACACTTCCGAAAAAGTGTCGCTTACTTCTTCGTCTTGCCGGGATCCTTCACCGCCTCGAAGGTCGCGAATTCGATGTTGTAGAGTTCGCCGTCCACCTTCTCGACCTTGCGGATATAGATGTTCTGCACGATGTCGCGGGTCTCCGGATCGATCGAGATCGGGCCGCGCGGGCTCTCCCACTTCATGCCCTTCATCGCCGCGATCAGGCTGTCGCCATCGGCCTTGCCGCCGGTCTTCTTCAGCGCCTCATAGACGAGATGGATGCCGTCCCAGCCGCCGACGGCCATGAAGCCCGGGCGGGTGTTGTAGGCCTTCTTGTAAGCCGCAACGAACTCCTTGTTCATCGCCGACGGATGGGCTGCCGAATACAGATGCGCGGTCACGGCGCCCAAGGCTGCATCGCCCATGTTGTTGAGCAGGTCGTCGTCCATCACGTCGCCGGGTCCGATCACCTTGATGCCGGACTTGTCGAGGCCACGCTCGGCATACTGCTTCATGAAGTTGCCGCCCTGCCCGGCGGGCACGAACACGAACACCGCGTCGGGCTTGCTGTCCTTCATGCGCTGCAGAAACGGCGCGAAATCGGGATTGGCGAGCGGCACCTTGACCTCTTCGACAATCTCGCCGCCACCGGCGGTGAAGTGTTCCTTGAAGAACTGCAGTGCGTCGTTGCCCGGTGCGTAGTCGGAGGTCAGCGTCGCGACCTTCTTGATGCCGTTCTTGGCAGCCCAGTCACCGATGATGGTGGAGGACTGTGCCAGCGTGAACGAGGTGCGCACGATATAGGGCGAACGCTCGGTGATGATCGAGGTGCCGGCAGCCATCACGATTTCCGGCACCTTGGCCTGGGTCGCGAGCGGCGCAGCGGCGAGCGCAGCCGGCGTGACGCCGAAGCCGGCGATGATGTTGACCTTCTCGTTGACGATCAGTTCCTGCGCGAGGCGCTTGGTGTTGTCAGGCAGCGCCGCGTCATCCTTGAGGATGACTTCGACCTTCTTGCCGGCAACGGTGTCGCCGTTCTTCTGCTGATAGAGCTTGATGGCGTTGTTGATCTGCTGGCCGGTCGAAGCCTGACCACCGGTCATCGGCACGATCAGACCGATCTTGACGGTCTCCTGCGCTTGCGCGAGCCCGCCGATGGACAGCACGCCGACAGCAGCCACGGTCGCGGAAATGAAATTCCTCAGCATTAATTCCTCCTCTGTAGGTGATGCCGGCTCTTCAAGGCCGTGAAGTCATAGTCCCCATACGCTGTCGCCCGCGATGATGATCGCCCGCGATAACGGAGCCATGTTGACCTGTCAACGGCTGGGTTGACAACACAACGCGGTCTGTTGAACTGCGTAATTCCGACGCATCGTGGCATGCTGCTAAAGTCTAGCCAAGCATTCACGGGCCGCTCGATTTCCGTTCATTTCAGATTGCAGATCGTATCCAGATGACAAAGCCGGTGATCAACCATGGACGATATGTACCGGCGCTCATCAATTTCCTGGGCAACAAGCTCGCCGCGGGTGCCTCGAGTGCCTATCGGCGCGAATTCGGCGTCGGCGTCACGGAATGGCGAATCCTCTCGAAGCTCGCCAGCGAAGACGCGTGCACCGCACAACAGATTTGCCAGTATTTCGATCTCGACAAGGGTCTCGTCAGTCGCACCCTTAAATCTCTGGTCGATAACGGCAGCGTGACAGTGACCGATCTGGCCGGCGACAACAGGCGCGTCGTCATCCTGACCAAATCCGGCCGCGCGCTGCATGACCGGATCATCGAGCTGGCGCTGGACCGCGAACGGGTCCTGCTGGATTGCCTCGATGAGAAGGAAGTCGAAAAGCTGATCGACATGCTGGGCCGCCTGCTGGCACAGGCACCGGCGGTCAACGCGGTGCAGGTCCGCAAACCCGCGACACCGCGGCGCAAGACGGCCGTCTGAGGCAATCTTTGGAGAGATAGACAGCTCAATCCTGTCTGGCAGCACCAGTCTTTTCAATGACTTAGGGCGAAACGCCGCCTTCTCTCTTTATACCGCCGGAAGCACCCCGGAAGCACATCCGCCAGGATGCGACCGTTTAAGCCGCCCGAGAAGCCCCCTTGGATTCGCTCAACGCCTCGGATCTGGCAGCCAAAACTTTTGCAGCCATCGCATGGGTCATGACGGCGTCTATCTCCACCATATTGTCCGGCATGCATCGGAACTGGCCAATTGCCCCGCCCCCGAGCGGAGCCAACATCCGTACGGCTAACCGTAGGCTCACCGTAGCGACCGCCGCCAGCTGGACCGCAAGCGCGGCGGCGAGTTCCGCTTCTTGCCTCTGATCGTGCGTGTCTGTCCACCATTGACCGATTCTGCTCTGCATATCTGATCCTGGCAATTCGCTCTTGATGACCCGGTACGCACCCGCTTCGTTAGGCCATGCGCGTGCTTTCAATGATGATCGCGGCGATGACAGCTGTGGTGCTCATTGCGACCGCAGTATTCTTGCTGTCAGTGGCCTAGCTCTAGGCATCACAAGAGCAGTAAGGGCAAGCCCAGCACCAGCAGGAAAATGACGAGGACGCCAAGTCCTAGGTTATCGTCGCCCTTTACTTCTCTTGAGGCCGCCGGTTCGACCGTCGACATATTTCAGCCTGACAATAAGCCAGCCACTTTTCGACGAGCCATCCAACGCCCGTCTGCTGGCGTCTGAAGAAAGTTCGATTTCCGCCCATCACCATTGTCATTGCCCTTCTACGAGGCCGCCTGAAGCGTGCGAGCTTCGAGAGCTTCCATGTATTGAGCAATGGCTCTGTTTGAGAGTAGCAGGCGGCTCCGTACCCCCTGCCGGATCATGGTTTCGACAGAGTGCAGCAGAGTGTGACTGCAGAACTCGGCGTCCTCGATCTCGCCTGCCCGTTCCAGATAGTCCCATGCAATCTGGATCGCCTCTTCCATGAGGACAGCGAAGTGAACACGGTCAGGATCGTCTCTCATGCCTATTCAAACGGCACAATTTGGATTCGTTCCGCCTAAACAGGGAACGCACGATGAAAGCGGAGGTTACGAACATCTAACTGGAAAGACAGACGTGAGCGCCGAAAAAATAACCTCTCCAAGCGATGACGACCGCGATAAGCAGGACTGGGGTAAGCGATCACAGAGTAACGAGCTATGGAAGCGGAACGCTCAGCACACCACCGACCCGGAGCCTGGCGGATACGCCAAGGCCGGACTTGGAGAAGTGAAAAGACACCAACACCCACTGACCAATAAAAAGCCCGCTGCACCGGCGGACTCCAATGCGACGGACCGTTTCGAAGTCGCGTTGGGGTGCAGCCTCACTGATTGAATATGAAGTTACGAGACACGTTCCGGGGTGCGACCAGCGACCTTCCATGCGACCACCGTTCAACTTTAATGCCGCTCGGAAAGACGATTGTAGTTTTCTTTCACGATCGCTCTGAGCTCAGCGCAGACAGCGCACCTGCCGGGGAACGATGCTCGATAGGCGGAGTTCCAACGTGATCCCGTCCGTTTAAGCGGTTGACTGCGGTAGGCCCATCGCGTCGTCATGGTGATCCGTTGCGCCTGCTCCAGGTTAGCAGATCATCAAGCCATGGCCATGGATCGGCCGCACGGGCCGCCTCAATCTCAGTGCGGTTCTTGCGCATGGGCAAGGATGACGCCCGCCCCGCCATCCGCTAATATGGTGGGATGAAAGCAGACGGTCGGCTAGCTGTCTTTTGTCTCGTGTGTTTCGCTATTTTGATAGCGGGCATCATGGTGCCGAAATATTGGGATTGTCGCCTCAGGACCAAGCTATCCCAAAATGAGTGCTTGTTCACGCCAGCTCCGTATACCGTGCCATAGGTAGGCATGCCATTCTACCGGCCCCCGTAAGGTCTCCCGAGTGCCAGCATTAGCATGCGAAATCGCAGGGGTCACCTCAGCGCAAATGGAGTGTGAGACTGATGGGTGACAAAGAATACCAAAATAGTCTGCCAGATGACACAGCGTTGAAATGCGAGATCTCGGTGCGAGAATTGTGGTGGGTAGCGGCGGGGTCCGCGCTCGGAACGATCATGTCAATCATCAGCTATTTTCTGATTTCGACAGAAGAACATCTTCGCAAAGCGGAGCAGCTCAGAGCAAACCCAAGCAGTACCGATCCATGGCTCCAAGAATGGAATCAAACCGAATGATGAGCTTGGCGTTAATTACGATTTTCTTTGTCGTTTGCGTCTGGTCGATCCTGGCGATTGGGAAGGCCCAGCGTGACGACACCGTCGCAAATGCTAGTAGCGCAAGCGAATAGGTTGCTGACGCTCTCGTGCACCGGACGCCCAATGCCGGGACACTCGGTCATCGACACCTGGCAGCCGCGCCGCTGGCGGGCACTCGGCGCCTTTACTGGTGCCATATTGCTCCCGAAGCTTCCGGCCGTTAAAGTCTCGTTCATTCTTGCCGTTGCTTGATTTGACCACGTATAAAGTTTGCGATTCGCGCTCGCCGGATGACGGGCGCTGGGCTCACATAGGTGCATTATCGATGACGCAGCCCACAGGAACCGTCGCGCAGCTCGCCGACTATTTGGTCAACGGATTCTGGATCGGCAATGGCCTTTTTGCCCACCATTGGTCTCCGACGACGGTCACATACAATATAGACGGGTTGAATGCCGCCGAGCAGTTCCTTGCAGTTTCTGCGCTGACGGCTTGGCACGAGGTCGCCAACATCACCTTCGTTCAGGTGCATACGGCCGCGCAAATCACATACGCCCATTCCGGGTCGATGCGGGCCGTGACCAACGATTCCTACAACGGGTCGGGCATACTCACCTCCGCGACGATCAACATCAGCACGGACTGGATCACCACCGACGGCGGCGCCAACGACGGCAAGACCGGCATCGACAGCTACGGCTTCCAGACCTATCTACACGAAACCGGCCACGCCCTCGGTCTCGGACACCAGGGCCCCTATAACGGGTCGGCGGCATACGGTACCGACAACCTCTTTGCCAACGACACCTGGCAATATTCTGTTATGTCGTATTTCCCCGAGAACAATTACGGCGGCAGCTCGTACCGCTACGTGGTCACGCCGCAGATGGCCGACATCTATGCTATGGCGACGATTTACGGCGCTTCGACCACTACGCGTCTCGGCGACACTGTCTACGGCTTTCATTCGAGCGCCGGCAGCATATACGACTTCAGCGCCTACAGCCGCGCTCCCGCACTGACCATATTCGACAGCGGCGGCAACGACACACTGGACTGTTCGGGCTACGCTCAGGCCCAGACGATCAATCTGAATGCAGGCTCGTTCTGCTCGATCGGCGGACTGGTTGGCAACATTGGCATCGCGCTGTCGGCGTCGATCGAGAATGCCATCGGTGGCGCCGGAAACGACATGATGACCGGCAGTGCATCGGGCAACCTCCTGCACGGCGGTGCCGGCGCGGACGTCTTGTACGGTGTCGATGGCAACGACTATCTGTATGGCGACAGCGGCAACGATTATCTCGATGGCGGCAACGGGACGGATATTGCGGTCTTTGATGGTGCCAGCGGGCAATATCAGTACTCGTTTCTGTCCAACGGCGCCCTCAACGTCGTTGACCTGCGTGCCGGGTCGCCAACCGGCAGCGATCTGCTGTTCAATGTCGAATGGATGATGTTCTCTGACGGGCTCCTTTCGACCAGCGCCACTTTCTCGGCGATGACCGGCATAACGTTCTACGGCACCGCGTCCGCGTCAAACTTCTACGGAACGCTTGGCCGCGACACGGTCAGCTATGAGAACGCATCCACCAGCGTGATCATCAACCTGGGCGCCAACATTGTCTGGCACGGGACTTACGACTCGCTGGCGAGCATCGAGAATGCCATCGGCACGGCGTTCGCAGACACGATCTTCGGCAGCGCGACTGACAACGTGCTCGACGGCGGCGCCGGTGGCGGCGACCGGTTCTACGGCAGCGGCGGCAATGACACGGTCAGCTTCGCGCATGCGACTGGGGCCGCCATCATCAACCTAGGCGCACACGCCACGTGGAACGGTGCCGCGGGCGAGATGTGGAGCATCGCGAATGTGGTGGGCTCGGCCTATGCCGACACGATTTTCGGTGATGCGTCGGACAATGTGATTGATGGCGGCAACGGCGGCGGCGACCGCATTTACGGCGGCGACGGCAATGACACGGTGAGCTTCGCCAGTTCCGCAGCGCCTACCATCGTCAATCTCGGTGCACACGCCACGTGGAACGGATTTAGCGGAGAGGTTTGGAGCGTGGAGAACGTCATCGGAACTGCGCTGGGCGACACCCTTTTCGGCGATGCCGGAGACAACATCCTTGACGGCGGCGCCGGCGGAGGAGACCGCCTTTACGGCGGCGGTGGCAACGATACTGCGAGCTTTTCCCATGCCACCACAGCCGTGATCGCCAATCTCGGCGCGCATGCCACTTGGAACGGATTCAACGGCGAACTCTGGGCGATCCAGAACGTCACCGGCTCGTCCTATAACGATACAATTTTTGGCGATGCCACCGACAATATCCTCGATGGCGGCGGCGGCATGGATCTGCTGATTGGCGGCGTCGGCAATGACAGCTTCGTGTTTCATCGCGGACAGGCGATCGGCGACACCGTGGGCGACTTCGCTGGCAATGGCGCGGCGGCCGGCGATCAGCTACATTTCATCGGCTACGGCCTTGCCGCCGATGGTGCGACGTTCACCCAGAGCGATACAACTCATTGGACCGTCAATTCGGCCGACGGCCTGGCGCACGAGACCATCACCTTTGCCGCCGGCGTGTCGATTCATGCCAGCGATTATTTCTTCATCTGATACTCGCGACCGTAGCTGTCTGCGGGAATGCCGCAATCATGTCGAGAGGTCGATGCGCGCGTCGGGCGTGACAGGCACGGCTGTATCCACACGACAAAACCCTTTCCGGGACGCCCAACTGGGCTCAACCGCGCGGGACGGATCATCTTCGAATCCCGATGATGCATCAAATCAGAGGTATGTGGAGAGGCAGCGCCTTTACGTTCAGAGATGCGATCCAGAGAACGGAGCAACGATCGTCATCGACTACAACGATCTATCAAAGCCCAAGATCGTTCCAGCGAAAGTGGTCTCCCCTCTCCCACACTGACGAATAATGAGGAAATTACGCTATGATCGACCCGATTTTTAGTACCAGTCAATTTTGAGTAGTTCCGGTAGACGCCGCGCGAGAATGCCGGCGGTTTTTTCTCGGCAGATATTGCTTGCGTTCACCGAACTAAACTACACAAACTCCAACTTTCGCTTACCCAAGAGTTTTTTTTATGAAGAGCATCATTGTTAGCGTACTCACTCTTGCAATTATTTCGGCCTCGGCCTCGGCAGCAACGATGCAAGAGCGTGTCGAACCGCGCTAATAACCACGAGATGCTGGATCGGTTAGTCGCGCTGGGCCGAAGACGTCCATGACGAAGAGCCAACGAGAAGCGATCGCAGCGGCTGCTCGACTGAGAGCGATATCTCGAAGATGCAAAGAGTTTGCGAGAGCCCGCAACCGGCGACGTCAATGAACCGGATTTCTGTCTCAAGTCGCTTAGTTTCTCGCCGGCTGAGAATCGCTCCGTAAACAAGACCGGGGCATCCCGATCGCCTCTCGGGGGCCTGGGCTACTGGACGGTGACGCGCGCGATACCGCCCATGCCGATTGCGTTGGCTATCGCGAGAACCTGTTCCTAGGCACCGCGCGGCATGAGTCTATGGCTTCAAAGCCCGAGCACGGTTTTGCTTTAATGCCGTGACTGCTGCATCCAGCTTTTTACGAGAGTTTCCGATCTCGCGAAGTAGTTGGCTCGCCTCCTCTAGCGTGAGATCGTGTTTGAAGGCCAAGAAGTCGACGGTGTATCCGGAGTCAGAGGCGGTCTCCGCAATCTCGTCGCGGGCTAAAGCTGTTGGCTTGGAGCGCAATCGGCTAGCAAATCGCGTTGCGTCCGCTTGCCGAGCAAAAGATCCAGCCATTAATTTAGTTTTACCCGTCGGCCAACGGGCTTCGATCGCGAACCGATCGTCAGCCAGTCGGCGAATTAAGTATTCAGGCTCCCCAACACCCATACACGCCCCCCGCCAGATCACCGTAGACTGCACTTTTAAAGCCACGTCGCCCGACCGGGAGTCGACCTTGCAGATGGCTAATTCGGCTGGATAATTGTACAGGAAAACCTCCAGCGTTCTGTGACATACGTCACACGATGACGTCGGGCCGTTTCGTCGTCGGCTTTGCTGGAACGAAATTTGTTATTGTCTCTTTTCCCGCCGGTCAGCATCTTTTGCAGAGGCTGTTGGCCTGGCTCGGCGGTCTTCCTGCCCCAACTGGACGCCGCCGAGCCTCGTGAATTTCTTACGCTGGGCTCGGATCATTCCGCACGAGCTCGGCGTGGCGGCCCGGCGGATCTTCCCGAGGAACGAATTACGTTTGCTCTGATTTTTTACGAAGCCGGCAGCTTTCCTCAGCGGCTGTTGGTTAGGCTCGGCGCCCCAGACCCAGCGGGCGCTGAGCCGTCTCATCACGCGTGCGCGTTTGGCGGGATGCGGCTCTCCAAAAGCCGATCAAGACGGGTGGTGATGCCCTTCAGTTCCTCTCGCAGATTGTCGAACTGGGCCTCGTGACGGCCGACCAGTTCCTTTTGAGATCGTCGTGGTTCACGAAATTCCTTTTCGGCATAGATCCGAAAATCCGATAGATCGGTTTGCAACCCGTCGATCTTGAGATTGGCCTGAAGACCGCGCAGACCGGCGGCGGAAGCCTCCGTCTTGGCTTCCGTGATCTGGCGTTGAATACTCATCCAGAATGTAGCGACTCTGATTGTCCCCGCCCCTTCAACGCCAGTTGCATGGTCTTTACGACCGGCCCCGTTGCGCCCAGAGTCCTGGCGCAACGAGTGCGGCGATTGGCGTCATTGGAGTGTCCTCTAGTTGTGATAGGAAAATGTTCTTGAAAGTTTGCCCATATGACCGCGAATGGTCAGTCGGCCCTGGATTGCGTGGGCTGCTCTTTGTCATCCGGCTTGACGTGCCCGATCCGCCGCCAGCGATGTTCAGCCTTAAGTGCCCGAAGTGTACGAAACTCTGGCTTTACTCTCCGCGCGATATTCGTTCCGTCGCCGCGTCTGATCATCCGACACCGGACAAATGAGACCGCCTGCCAAGGGCAACGATGGGAGTCATTTAGGGAATGGCAGCCGGTCGCCCAAGGCAACCGCTTAGTTTTTTAAAAATTGTACCGAACGATAGATTCAACCGGGCTTTACGCCGCGAAGGTGCCCCCGTAGACTCGCCAGCATTGGCTGGAGGAGATTCTATGACTGAATCTTATATTGAGCCGACCGACGCCGAGCTCATGGCGTTTTTCCGGCAACACGCCGTGAAGCTGATGAAGGCCCCCATTGTCGCCAGTATGGCTGCCTTCTCGATCTGGATGTTTAGCGGATCTATCGTCAAAGCACTGATCATCGCTGTCGTCTGCATTGTTCTGTCCGCCTTCAACACTTGGCGCCGGTTTCTTGAGCCGCTTGCCTTCTGGGGCTTTGCGGTCGCCGTCATTTACTGGTGCGATGCAGATATTCTGGCTCATCTGAAATCGCTGTATCGCTAGATTTCAATGATCGTCGATGGGCCAATAGACTCATCGTCGGCGCGGAACCTCTAACGACTCCTTCTGCTGGCTGAACCCAAGACAGCGATGGCCGCGGTGGTTTCCATCGTTTTTTTGAATGAGTGGCTCGGCTCGACGTGTCGGTGTAGAAATATCCCGAAATGTCGAGAAATCAGGGGCCACAATGTTCAAGTTCAAGCTGCCGGCTGGCTTCGATTCCGCCTTCGCCCGGCGTTTTACACACAATAATCTTCATAGCTAAAGAATGACCGGCTCGTTCCGTCCCGAGATTGCCGGCCTGCGGGCCGTCGCTGTGTTGGCTGTTATACTCTGTCATCTCAATATCAGCGCACTCGCCGGAGGTTTCGTCGGCGTCGACATCTTCTTCGTAATCTCGGGTTACCTCATTTCCAAAAGCATCTTAGCTGACCTGGAGCGGGGAACCTTTTCATTCTTAGATTTTTACGTGCGGCGCGCTCGACGCATCCTTCCCGCACTAATCTTTACCATTGTCGCTTCCTTCGTCGCTGGTTCGCTCTGGCTAGCACCAGAGCTCTTCCGAGGACTGGCGAAGGAATCTACGCACGCGCTGTTATCGATCGCCAACATTCAATACTGGCGTGAATCCAGGCAATATTTTGCCGCAACATCTGAGCAGCTTCCGCTCCTGCACTGCTGGTCGTTGTCGGTTGAGGAGCAGTTCTACTTGCTCTGGCCGGCATTTTTAGTCGGCATTCGCGCCAGCAAACATATTCTCCAGTACGTGCTTCTGGTCGCCGCCGTGTCCTTCCTGGCTTGCTTGCTTTATCTGCCGCACGACGCCCAGGCGGTGTTCTATTTGATGCCGTTCCGAATATTTGAATTTTCGATTGGAACGCTAGTTCTGCTCGCGGAACGCCGCGCGCACCTCTCTGCAATACTCGCAGAAGCGATCGGCATCGCCGGAATGATAGCGATCCTAGGATCGATATTCTGTTTCGACGCCGCCACGCCACTTCCCGGAACGGGCTCCCTGCTTCCATGCCTTGGTGCAGGAGCCGTGATTTGGGCAGGGTCAAGGACCCGCACCGCCACGATTTTCAACAACCCTGTAGCGCAAGGGCTCGGCGCTATTTCCTATTCGCTATATCTCTGCCACTGGCCGATCTTGTTTTTCACGAAGTACATATTTGGGCCCGACGCGATAACTCCTGCGATCACCGGCATTCTTGCCGCGCTGATGGCGGCGGTCGCCTTTCTTATGTATCGGTTCATCGAACAGCCATTCCGCAAACCAAATCCAGTTTTGACCACGTCGAAACGCGTGCCGCTGCTGCGTTACATGGCGTTAGTAATGGTGCTGGTTGCCATCACTCATTCGACGTTCCTGATGGAAGGATGGCCACGACGGCTTTCCGCAGCCTCGGTCGAATTCGGCAAACTTCAATCATTCGGTCTCGCCCCATGCAACGCCAAGCAGGACCGCTGCATATTCGGTGACGCCGCGGGACCTCTTGGTTTGGAGATCGTTGGTGATTCATATGCTCACCAATACGTCGCGGCACTTGATCCACTTTTGGCCCGGCTCCGCATGCGCGGTGAAACAACAGTCGTTGGCGGTTGCCCAATTTTGGTAGGCATTGCTCCTATCGACGATGAGCGCCGCAAACATTGTAAAGCTATGCAGGATGCGATCTTTTCCCGGTTAAGACCCACCACGACCAATGTCATCCTCGGTCAATATTGGAGCTTGTACGCCGACCAGAAGGTCACTTCCGAGTTCGTCCGAAGCGATATCCCTCCTGGCCCCGAGCGGACATTGGCTCAACTACAAAGCAGCATCGAAGCGACGATCGAACTCCTGAGGCACACCGGTCGACATTTCCTGTTAATTGGTGAGCAGGTTTCCAACGATTGCGCCATCGACAAAACAAGGCTGATGCCAGGCCCACTCTGGCACGCCCCGCAGGATCCGTGCCCTCTCGTTAACCGGGACGACATGATCCGCAAAGGGGCGGATCTGAACTCCATGCTTGAGAGAGTGCGTGCCAAATGGCCCGCGCAAGTCGATGTACTGTTGCCTGTCGACTACCTTTGCGATGAGCAATGCCCTGTCGTTAGAGACGGCGCGTGGCTCTATATTGACGGCGGACATTTCTCAGTGGCCGGAGCACGATATATGGGGGGTCGTGCGGAGACCGCCTTCATAAAACTAATTCGGGCCACGCCGCTGGATCTAGAAGCGCGACCCTGACTGCTCGCGCGACATGCATCACTTCTAGCAAGCACCTCTTCCAAAAGCACGATTTCATAGTAGCGCCTCGGCTTGGTCGACCCGATAGCCATTGCGGCACCGGCACCCGCGCACATTCGTTGGCGCCGGCCGTTGTCGACAAATGACCACACCCGCCAGTACGATTGCGTTTCGTACCGGAATGGCAGCTGGACACGACCGTCGCCGGCGGCGAAGGCCAACGCCGACTTGAATGCCGTGAAGCTCTCGACCTAGGAGATCATCGACTTTCTGAAGACGTTGATTCATGCCGACGGTAAGATCGCAAACGGCGCAGTCGGCATCGATCGGATCGGCCCATCGGTAGATTTTGGCTTCACCCCGCCTATAGAATGGGAAGCGGGAAGAGCTTTATAGTCCCAACATCAGCACGGTGTTTTACAGCGACGCTTTCGACGGCGCGTTGGTGACGCCCACGCGCGCGCCGTGAGTTCTGCCCCGTCGAAATGACTTTGGATCGCCGATTTTCGAACGCTGACGACGAAGCAGCGCTCGATGCCGTCAACAGCAACGCGAACGGGTCCTGCTGGATTGCCTCGATGAGAAGGAAGTCGAAAAGTTGATCGACATGCTGGGCCGCCTGCTGGCACAGGCACCGGCGGTCAACGCGGTACAGGTTCGCAAACCCGCTGCATCGAAGCGCAAGATCACGGCGTGAGACGACATGGCTGAGTGCGGCCACGCGCCGTCCTTGCCCGCGCCTGTGCGCGTGCGTGGCAGCCCCGGTGGCCTCCCTCAAGAATGAGGGAGATGAAGCGCCGAAAGGCGCGACTTCAGTTAGTGCCGCAGCGTAGTGTCCGGATCGCCGGACAGCAGAGGCCGCGGAAACGCCTTTCGACGCTCCATCGTGGCGATTTCTGTCCCCGGGACCGTTCTTCCGGGCAAAGGCGCAGACCTCCGCAGTCCGCTTATCCCGACGGTTTCCCGCCGTTCACCAATGCCACGTCCAGCCAGCATGAGTGGCAGACCCCCGTAGTGGGGCCGGACGGTGACCCAAGGCCTCCCGAGTGCGTGAGGGAACGTCTCCCTCCCGCCGCAGGCGCCACATCCCGCCCCGCGCTAACAAGCGTCCCTGGCAACGCCCCTCAAAGTGGGACGGGATGCAAGGGAGTATAATCCGCACTGGAATGACGTCAAGGATTATTTTCAGATTTCTGCCGAACGAATGCGCGCAGCGCACCGCGCCCTCGGCACCTGTTACCACGTATAACGCGCAACACCCTTGCCGGCATAGCTGCGCGTGACATCCGAGAACTCGCCCTCGAATGTGGCAGCGACGGAAAGGCCGTTACTCCATGCCAGTTCGGCCGAGGCCGTGGTCAGCGCCGCATCGCGTGCCGGCGCTGCGCCGGACACCGTGAACGATGCGCCGGGCAGCGACTGGAACGTGGCGGCCACGCTGCGATCGCTGTTGAAGTCATGCGCCCACGCCGCGCGGCCACGCAGCGTCAGCATCGCATCGTTGACGGCGAAGGACTTGTCGGTGCGCAGGCCGAGTTCGCTGCGGGTCGATGTCACTGTCTTGCCCGCGTAGTTCAGCGCAAAGGTGCTGGCGCCGCCATTGACGGTTTCCGCATAGGACGGCAGGTCGAATGTGATCACCTGCGCGGCGACATAGGGCGTCACGCCGACGCCGCCGAGCCATGAACTCACAGTGCGATTACCGCCTTCGACACGCGCCGAATAGGAGTTCGCAGTGAATTGCGCATGCAGGCGATCGAGGCCGGCGACGGTCACGATGCGATCGGTGGTGACGTCCTGCCAGCCATAGGCGGCCGCGGCGGTGATATAGGCAGACGACACGCTGTGGCGCACGAAGGCGCCCATCTGAAACATGTCCGAATGACCGCTGCCGCCATTGGCCACGGAGAAATTCGTGCCGGCGCCCGCGAGCGAGAAGCCGGCCACCGTGTTCGGCGACAACAGCACGTCGGCGCCAACGGCGGTGCCGCCGATGCTGCTGCGCGCGGTGTTCGATCCCGTCGCCGCATTGCCGTCGGTGGTCTGCGACCCGCCGAAGCCCGACGCCCAGACGCTCCAGCGTGCCTCGAAGGACGGCGCGCGCGGCGGCGCCTTGGTCAACATCGCGAAGGCATCGCGCGGCTTGCGCGTATCCGCATATCCCATCGCACCGGGCGCATCGAATCCCCTGCCCGCGCTGAACGGATCGGTCATCATGCCCATGAACTGCGTCATGGCGTTGAAGGTCGTCTGCTGCGATCCCGTCGCGGTTTCCCCCGAGGTCTGCGTCAGCGCGTTGCGCAGTGCATCGCCGGTGAGCGCAAACAGCGCGTTGAACTGGCCCGGCATCGTGCCGCCGCTCACCAGCGCATTGTCGATGGCGGTTGCGACGGCCTTCTGATTGCGGCTGGCACTGTCCGGCAGGTTCGGGCTGAGCAGGCCGGGATCGACGGTCAGCAACACGTCGTTGCCCACATAGCTCAGCCGCGCATTGCGCGCGAAGTTGTTGACCAGGGTTGTCGTGTCGAAGCTGCCGCTGATCGCGCCGGCAGTCAGGATCGTATAGGTCGTCGTCGCGGCGATGCGCGCCAGCGGATCGACCGCGAGTTTGCCGGCCAGCGTCGCGGTGCCGGTGACGATGGTCTTGTCGGATGATGCTCCGGAGATCTGCACCAGATAGGTCGATGCCGCCGTCATCGTCAGGCTGCCAGTGACATTGAGCGTGCCGATCGAGTTGCCGGGCGCCAGCGTGCCGCCATTGATCAGCGTGTCGCCGACAAAACCGTTGCCGCCGAGCGTGCCGCCTGGATTCACCGTAGTCAGCGACGACGATGCGATCGAACCGTTGACGCTGAGCGTGCCGACGTCGACCGTCGTCGTGCCGGTGTAGGTGTTGATCCCGCTCAGCACGGTGTCGCCCGCACCGGTCTTCACCAGTTTGCCCTGGTCGGCGCCGCTGTCAGAAATGACTCCGTCGAAGCTGTAGAAGTTCGAGCGATTGAAGATCAGCGTGCCGCCGTTGGCGACATCGCCGACAATCGAACCGGTGGTGCCGCCATTGCCGATCTGCAGCGTCGAGCAGAAGCAGATCGCGGTGCCGCCGGTATAGGTGTTGGCGCCGGTCAGTGTCGTGACGCCGGTGCCGTCGATCCACAGCGACATCTTCGCCGCCGCGCCATCTCTGATCACGCCGGCAAAGGTCGTGCTGCTGTTGTTGAGGCCGACGACCAGAACCGCATCGGCGGCGTTGGCATTGGTCACGCTGCCGGCGCCGGCCAGCGAGCCGATGAACTGGAACGGGTTGTCGAGGGCCAGCGTGGCGCCGGCCGCGATCGTATAGGCGCTGTCCGGGCTGAGCGAGCCGCTCGCGAGCAGCGTGCCGGCAAGAATATTGGTGGCGCCGGTATAAATGCTGTTGCCGGTGAGCGACAATGTGCCGGCGCCGCTCTTGGTCAATGCGCCAGGCGTCCCGCCGCTGTCCGCGATATTGCCGGACAGTCCGAGGGTGCCGGTATCGACCTGCAGGGTGCCGCCGCCAGTGCCCAAAGCAATGTTGCGCGCCGATGAAAAGCCGGCAGTCGTCTGCAGCGTGCCGCCGGTGAAGGTCAGCGCCCCCGCTGCGCCGCCGAGATTGGCATCCTGCGCGACGCTAATCGTGCCGCCGGCAAAGGTCGTGCCGCCGGTGTAGGTGTTGATCCCGGACAGGATCATCGCGCCGGCGCCGGTCTTCACCAGCGAGCCGCCGGTGCCGCCGTCGGCGATGACGCCGGTGACGTTGGTGGAGAAGTTGTTGCCACCGACCGTCAACTCGTTTTGGCCCAGTCTGAAAGTGCCGCCGCCGTTGATCGAGCCGGCGCTGAGCTTGTTGTCGCCAAGGGGGCCGGTCGATCCGCCGAAATCCGTGGTGCCCGCCGCGCCATTGGTGATGGCCGCGTTGCCGGCCGTGCTGGTGTTGATGAATTGCAGTTGGAAGTTGTTGGCGATGGTGGCACTGCCGGCCGTGCTGGAGTTGGCGAAAGTCATTACGCTGTTGTTGGTAATGTCGACTGAACCGCCGTTGACGACGATGCCGGCGCCGGTGAAAAAGAGACTGCTGCCGACGGTGAAGCTGTAAGCCGAAGCACCGGCATTGAAGGTCCAGCCGCCGAGGGTCGTAGAGGCCGAAAATGACAGCGCGGCGACGCCGGACGTGCCGAAGAACGCGGTGCCGGTCGGCACCGCGGCCGGACCCCAGTTCGCTGCCGTGTTGAAGTCGCCGCTGCCGGGCGTGTTCAGCCAGGTGGCGTCCTGCGCCGCCGCCGGCAGCGCCGCCAAAAAGGGCGCGATGCACAGCGCCGACGAGGCCAGCAAAATGGCCCGTAACCGGCGCGCCGCGCCGAAACGATCGTTGAGAACCCGTATCGCCACCCGCTCACCCCGTTGCATTTCGACGCTCAAGGGCGCGGCGAAGCCGTGTATCGGAGCGGACCCTGCCACAATGGAACCGCGCCGTCGTCGCATTTTGCGCAAAGCGACGCGCGGCACCCCAAAATGGTCGGTTCGGCAGGTGATTTCCCGGCAATGTCGCCGGAAAGTCACAGCCCGTTGGCGCGTCCTTGCACGACGACCAAGCCGACGTCACCCATCAGACAGGCGCGATCACCATGTGTAGCGCGCAACGCCCTTTCCGGCGTAGCTGCGCGTGACATCCGAGAACTCACCCTCGAATGTCGCCGCCACCGAGAGGCCGCTGGTGAAGCTCATCTCGGCCGAGGCCGTGGTCAGCGCGGCGTCATGCGCCGCCGCTGCGCCGTTGACGACGAAGCTCGCGCCGGGCAGCGACATGAACGTCGCCGATGCGGCGCGGTCGGTGTTGAAATCATGCGCCCAAGCCGCGCGGCCGCGCAGCGTCAGGATCGCATCGTTGACAGCGAAGGACTTGTCGGTGCGCAGGCCAAGTTCGCTGCGGGTGTCGTTCACGGTCTTGGATGTGTAGCTGAGCGCGAAGGCGTTGCTGCCGGCGACAGCGGTTTCCGCATAGGCCGGCAACATGACGGCGGTGAACTGGACGGCGGCGTAAGGCGTGAGACCGAGGCCGCCCTGCCATGACGTGACGGTGCGATTGCCGACTTCAAAACGTCCCGAAAACGTATTGGGGCTGAAACGCGCCTGCAACTGATCCGTCATCACAGCGCGGTTGGTGGTGACGTCCTGCCAGCCATAGGCCAGTGCGCCGGACAGATAGGTCGAGCCGATCGCGTGGCGCACGAAGCCGCCGATCTGGAACAGGTCGGAGCGACCGGAGCCGCCGCCTGTCACGCTGAAGCTGGTGCCGCCGCCGGCCATCGCAAAACCGGCGACGGTGTTGGGCGAGATCAGATAGTCGGCGCCGACGGCGACGCCGCCGATGCGGCTGCTCGATGTATTCGAACCGGCGGCCGCATTGCCATCGGTGGTCTGCGTACCGCCGAAGCCCGACGCCCACACGCTCCAGCGCGGATCATAGGCTTGCGCCAGTGGTGCTTTCGTGAACATCGCATAGGCATCGCGCGCCGCACGGCTCTTCGCTGTCGATGTGTCAGCGTTGGTGTCGGCGAATCCCATCGCGCCCGGCGCCGTGCCGCCGCGACCTGCTGCAAAGACGTCGGTCATCGATCCCATGAACTGCGTCGTCGCCCCCATGGCGATCTGCTGCGATCCCGTTGCAGTCTCGCCGGAGGCCTGCGTCAGCCCGGTGGCGGTCAGTCCGCCATAGACCAGCGGAATGCCGCCATTGCGGTTGAAGTAATTGACCAGCGCGCTACCGACGCCGGACTGATTGCCGCTGAGGCCCGTGTTCGGCGGCGCGATGAAGGCAAGCGCCAGATCCAGATAGGCATTGTTGGCGTCGTAGCTCAGGCTGGTCCTGAAGCCTGACGGCAGATTGCTGTTAACGAGCGCGTTGAAGGTGGTGCCACCAAGACCGCCGGTAGCGTTGAGGATGGCGTATTGCCTGACAACGTAAGAGCCCGCCGCGAAGCTGGCATTGACAGTGCCGCCGTTCAGCGTAGCGCTGCCGGTGACATTGGTGCGGTCGGATGAATACGGCGAGACCTCGACATTGTAGTTCGACCCGGCGCCGAAGGTCAGGTTGCCATTGACGGTGATGGTGCCGATCGAGTTGCCCGGCGCCAGTGTGCCGCCCGATGCAATCGTCGTGTTGCCGAGCGTGCCGGTGCCACCGAGCATGGCGCCATTGTTGACGGTGAGCATCAATGACGAGGCAATCGAGCCATTGACGATCAGCGCGCCGCCATTGACCGTGGTCGCACCGGTATAGGTGTTGGCGCCGGACAATGTCAGCGTGCCGGTGCCGGCTTTGACAAGCGACCCGCCGATGCCGCCGGCGCCATGGCCACCATCAGCAATGATTCCGGTGACATTGGTCGACAGATCATTGCCGCCGACGGTCAGTTGGTTGGCGCCGAGGGTGAACGAGCCGCCGCCGGCAATCGAACCGACGCCAAGCGCGCCGACATGAGCGCTGAAATCCGTGACGCCTGCCGCGCCATTGGTAATCGCAGCGGTGCCACCCGTACTCGTACTTATAAAGTTTAGCAAACCGCCGTTGGTTATCGCCGCACTGCCGGCCGTGGAGGCGTTGTAGAAATACATCAAGTTGACATTGAGAATGGACGCGTTTCCGGCGCTGCTTGTGTCAAGAAAACGCAGCAAGTTTGAATTGGTGATCGTGGCGCCGCCAGCCGTCGCACTATTACTGAAAAACAGGTCATTGGTACTGGTAATGGTCGCGCTGCCGGCTGTGCTGCTCGCGTTGAAAGCGAGATTGCCGGTATTCGTGATCCTCGCATTGCCCGCTGTCGTCGTTCCGTTGAACGACATCGAATTGCTGCTGTTGATGGTAGCGTTTGCGGCCGTGCTGTTATTATAAAACCCCAAAACGTAGGTGTTGACGATATTGGCGCTGCCGGCCGTGCTGGTTTGATTAAAAGACAAAATACCCGGGTTCGTCAGCGTGGCGCTGCCAGCGGTGCTGGCATTGTTGAAATTCAGCAGTCCGCCATTGATAAAATTGACGCTGCCGCCAAGGACGGAAATGCCGCCGCCGCTGAACTCAAGCGTTCTGAGATTGTCGCTTGAGAACGTGTAGGCCGGCGCCCCGGCGGAAAAAATCCAGCTGTCGAACACAATATCGGCAGTGATAACCACAGAGGCGGCGTTCGTGACTCCGAATGTCGCGGTGCCGGTCGGCACCCCCGCGCTCCAGTTACCAGCCAGGTTGTAGTTGTTAGAGCCGGGATTGAGCAGCCAGGTCGAATCCTGCGCCGCCGCCGGCAGCGCCGCCAAAACGGGCGCCAGGCCCAGTGCCGACGACGCCAGCAAAATGGCCCGCAGCCGGCGCGCCGGCCCAAGTCTCTGGTTGGCGAGTCTCTGGTTGAAAAGCCCTAGCGCCACCCGCCACCCCATTCCAGTTCGCCGTCGCTCGGGCATTTCGGCAACCGAAGGCCCGAGACGGCAGAATCAACGTCGCACGGGTGGCGCGCGGGCGTCCTGAAGCAGCGCGCGTATTTTCTGAAGTTTTTCTGATATCTTGCGATCAGACGCCCGCACGGCGCGTTTTCTGGTAATTGCTGGCCCCGGACGGTTTCGGGAAACCGCGGAGGCACGGTGTACCGTTTTGCTGGCTTTGAATTTGATCGGCTGCGCGCCGAGCTGCGCGGGCCAGACGGCAAAGCCATCAAGCTTCGGCCGAAAACCTTCGATATGCTGGCGCTGTTCGCAGCCAACGCCGGCCGCATCATCAGCAAACAGGAGCTGATGGAGGCGGTCTGGCCGAACGTCCATGTCGGCGAAGACAGCCTGTTTCAGTGCATCCGGGAGCTTCGTACCGCGCTGGGCGACGATCAGCGGCAGGTGATCAAGCTCGTGTCCGGCCGCGGCTATATGTTCGATGTCGAGATGTTGGCCGAACCGGCCGCCGTGGAGACGCCAGCCGCGTTGCCGCTGGCCGCCTTGAGCGGGGAGCCTGCCCGCGCCGTGGCCGCCGCTGAACCCATCGAACGGCGGCGGTTGTTCGGCTTGCGCGGACCCGCGGCGCTCGCCGCAATGGCGGGGCTCGGCGCGATCGTTGGACTGGCCGTTGCCGCCCCGATCTTCGGTCCGGATGTCATCTTCGGGCGAGCGCCGCCGACCATCGCCGTGATGCCGATCGCCGGTGTGGGCAGCGACAGTCAGGTCGCCGAGACGGCAGCGAACGTGACCACGCGTCTCGTCGATGGCCTGGCGAAGATCGACAATATTCGCGTGATGACGCAAACCGCGCCGCAGCCGGCATCGCCACTTGCGACACAACCGGACTTCGTCGTGAATGGCGAACTGGCGAAAGGCGAGCGGTCGTGGGAGCTGCGTGCGCGCATGACTAGGACGGCGACCGGCGAAGTGGTGTGGACTGTGCCGGTGGCCGTCAGCTTCAAGGATTCAGACCTGGAAGAGCCAGACCTCGGGATGCAACGGTCCCGGCTGGCGGCGGGACTTGGACATCCGCTCGCGCTTCGCATCAACGCGCTTCTTGAGCCGGGTGCACGAACCGCTGCAACCGTCGGCCGTTCGCCCGGCAATGCCAGGGTTGCGATCGAGCAGGCCATCGCCTCAATCAACCAGACCACACGCGAGCGTTTCGCCACGGCGCAGGCGATGCTGGAAAAAGCGCTCGCCGAAGAGCCCAACAATGCCGACCTGCAAGTCGCGCTCGCGGCGCTGCAAATGCGCGGCATCCAGATGGTCTGGTACGGCCCGGACGACGCCGCCGCAGCGGAGAAAAATGCCAAGGCCATGCTGGAGCGCGCGGTGCGGACCAGACCCAGTTCTATTCCGGTGCTCGAAGCCTATTGCCGCTTTCTCAACGCGACCAATGAATTTGTCGAAAGCCTGGTGGTTTGCGCCAGAACATTGGCGTTCGATCCCTGGAACGGAATGGCGTTGTACCACATAGGCCTCGGGCAACTTCCGCTTGGCCGGTTCGAGGACGCGCTGGCAACGTTCAAGCAAGCCAACCGGTTTGATACGCCGCCGGTGTCGCGCTGGACCTGGCTGCTTGGCGCGGGAGTGAGCTACCTGATGATGGGCCGCGACGAAGAAGCATTGCCCTGGCTGCAACGGTCCATCGCCATCACGCCGGCCTCCGGGCGTCCGCTTGTGCTGCTGGCCGCGGCCTACCAGCGGTTGGGCCGCACGGACGAAGCACAGGCGGCTTTGACG
Organism: Tardiphaga sp. 37S4; assembly: GCF_021044645.1. Taxonomy (NCBI): domain Bacteria; kingdom Pseudomonadati; phylum Pseudomonadota; class Alphaproteobacteria; order Hyphomicrobiales; family Nitrobacteraceae; genus Tardiphaga; species Tardiphaga sp. 37S4. The sequence continues at coordinate 3,279,434 of NZ_CP088008.1, forward strand.
CAAGGCTTGAAGCTGCGGCCCGGTTCGACAGTGAGCAACATCGGGATCCCGACCAAGAATGTCAGCGCCGCATATATGGAAGCGCGCGGCCGGATCGAACAGGCGCTGATCGCGGCCGGATTGCCGGCGCACTGAGATCGCCCAGCCACGCTCGGTAATATTTGACCATTGATTTGCCTTCAATTGTCGGCAAAACCCGTCGCAGATCTGCTATATTCCGCAGACCGCCTCAAACAACGTTGCCACAATGCCAGTATCCCGCCGCGTCCCCGCTTTTGTTTGTCTTGTGCTGTTGTCCTGCAGCCTTGGCGGTTGTGGCTCGATCAGTTCATTCATGGCCGGCGGCATGGCCGACCTGATCCCGGCATGGGCTGGCGGCCTGCCAGCAGACGCGCCTCCGCGTCCTGGCTCTCCCGAATACGAGGCCTATGCGAAGCGGCACGAGCAGCAGCAATCCGGCGCCATGACCGGGCCGGACCCCGCCACATCGCCCTCTGCAGAAGCCGTTCGCTGATCGCGCTATCGTGCGGCGCCGCGACGGCGTCGCTCAGTTCATGAAAACAACGGTCTTCATGCCGTTGAGGATCACGCGATCCTCAAGGTGATAGCGCATGGCGCGCGCCAGCACGCGGCGTTCGATGTCGCGCCCCTTGGCCACGAGTTCTTCCGGCGTGTCGCGATGGCTGATGCGCTCGACGTCCTGGTCGATGATCGGACCTTCGTCGAGATCGCTGGTCACGTAATGCGCGGTGGCGCCGATCAGCTTGACGCCGCGGGCATGGGCCTGGTGATAGGGCCGTGCGCCCTTGAAGCCCGGCAGGAACGAATGATGGATGTTGATGCACTTGCCGGACAGTTTCGCCGACATCTCGTCGGACAGGATCTGCATGTAACGCGCCAGCACCACCAGCTCGGTCTCGGTCGTGCCGACCAGATCCCAGATCGCCTGCTCCTGCTCGCGCTTGGTCTCCTTGGTGATCGGCATGTGGTGGAATGGGATGTCGCCGAAATCGAGATCCTTGAAGGCTTCGCGCGGATGATTCGAGACGATCGCGGTCGGGATCATGTCGAGATCGCCGGTGCGCCAGCGATACAGGATATCGACGAGGCAGTGATCGGACTTCGACACCAGCAGCATGACGCGGCGACGGGTCGCCCGGTCCCGCATCTGCCAGTCCATCTTGAAGCGCTCGGCGATGGCCCCGAAGCCGGTCTTCAGCGCCGCCAGCTCGACATTCACATCCGCGGCGTTGAACACGACGCGCATGAAGAAGTGGCCGGTCTCGACATCGTTGAACTGCTGGGCATCGAGAATATTCTGGCCATTTTGGGCCAGGAAGGTCGATACAGCGGACACGATGCCGGGGCGATCTGGACAGGACAGGGTCAGAACATATTGATGGGACATGGGACGGGCTGATCTGCTTCAAGTGAACTGGAAATTGAGGCCCTGCTCTATCATCCGCGGCGGCCTTGCGCCAATCCAATTGCGCGCTGCAATATGGACGTCATTGCCAGCGAATTAACGTGCGAAAACAGGCAGAAAACAGAGATGGCTGACAAGCTCAACGGTTACCGCATCCTGATCCTGGAGACCCGCGAGGAAGCGCAATTCTCCCGCCTGCTGACCGAACAGGGCGCCAATGTGCTGCAATGTCCGATGTTCACCATCGAGGACGCGCCGGATTCCGCTCCGGTCGAGGCCTGGATCGGCCGGTTCATTGCTAACCCGTTCGACGACCTCGTTTTAATGACCGGCGAAGGGCTTCGCCGGATGATGAAAATCGTGCGTCAACGCGGCATCGAAAAAGAGTTCGTCGCCGCGGTCGGCAAATCCCGCAAATTCGCACGCGGACCGAAGCCCGGTCGCGCCTTGCGCGAGATCGGCCTCGAGGCTGACATCACCACCGAGAAGCCGACCTCCGAAGGCGTCGCCGAAATGCTGTCGCGGCTCGATCTCAAAGGCCATCGCCTCGGCCTGCAGCTCTATCCCGAGAAGGACCACACCGTTCTGATATCAGCGATCACCGCCTGCGGCGCCGAGGTCGATACGGTGCTGCCTTACGTCTACGACTCCAAGGCCGCTGAAACGAACATCCTCTCGGCCATCGACGAAATGGAAGCCGGCCGCGTCGATGCCATCGCGCTGACGAGTTCGGGTCAGGTGCGCCGTCTCGTCGATGCTGCGAAGGCGCATGGCCGCGAGGATCAATTGCGCAGTGCACTTGCAAAGACACCGATCGCATCGGTTGGTCCCGTCGTGTCTGATGAATTGAAATCGTACGGCCTCGAGGCCGACATCTATCCAGCCAATGATGCGTTCTTCATGAAGCCGCTGATCTCGGCGATGTCGATCGCGCTCGACAAGGCTGCAGCGCGCGCCGAATGACTTGACGCCCGCACACATCTCGACATGATGCCCCGACACATAAAAAAATGATCGGGCGGAAATGCCAAACTTGCCACTATCGGATTTGCGTGTCGCGGAAATCGGATCCGGCGATACGCTGGATTACTGCGGCAAACTGTTTTCCGATTTCGGCGCCGAGGTCATCAAGATCGAACCGCCGGGCGGCGATCATGCGCGGCAATACCCGCCGCTCGTCGATGCCGGCAATGGCCGCCGCGAGAGCGGATATTTCGCCTGGCTGAATACCAACAAGCGCAGTGTCATCGCCGATCTCAACAAGTCCGACGATGTCGCGCGTGTTCGTGCATTGCTTGCGACATGCGACCTGCTGATCGACGCGCGCGCGCCTTCGGAGATTCCGAACTCACTCCTGACGCATGATGATCTGCGCAACGAGCAACCCGGCCTCGCGATCACCGCGATCTCGTGGTTCGGCGAACACGGCCTCTACAGCAATTATCAGACGACGGACTCCGTCTGTCGCAGTCTCGCGGGCAGCGTGAAGCTGGTCGGTGCGCAGGAAGGCCCGCCGGTGCTGCCGCGCGACGGCCAGATCGCCGTCATGGCCGGCCTCACTGCGTTCATCCCGACGCTGGCCGGCATGTATGATCGCAACACCGGCGCACGACGCTTTGCCGTCAGCGCACATGAGTCGATGCTGCAGATCAGCGAGTTCGACACAGGACTCGCGCTGGAGGTCGGCTTCACGCGGCCACGCATGGCCATCAACCGGTTCGGCCGCGGCTATCCCGTCGGCAATTTTCCAACCAAAGACGGCTGGCTCGGCATCACCGTCGTGACACCGGCGCAATGGGCCGCATTCTGCGTGATGCTCGGCCTTCCCGAACTGGAGACAGAGCCGCAGTTCAACGACGGTCTCGCGCGCACCAACAATTCCAAAGCGCTGTTCGATATCTTCCAGCCCATCCTGATGCACAAGAGCGCCAACGAATGGTTCGAGATGGGCATCAAGCTGCGTCTTCCGCTCGCTGTCGTGCCCGACATGGAGACGCTGCTGAAGCAGCAATACTATCGCGATCGCGGCGCCTTCGCGAAAGTCGAGATTGGAACGGCATCATTCGATGCGCCGGTGCTGCCGCAGACACTCACCGGCTCGCGGCCGAAGCCCAATGGCCGCGCGCCATTTGCCGGCGATGACACGATCGACGCCCTGCCCACGCATCAGCGCGTAGCGACGCGGCAGGCAACACCTGATGATCCGCAGCCGCTGAAGGGGCTGCGCATTATCGATCTCACCATGGGATGGGCCGGGCCATCGGCAACACGGCAGATGGGCGATCTCGGCGCCGACGTCATCAAGGTCGAGTCCTGCCAATATCCGGACTGGTTTCGCGGCACCGATCCGCGCGGCCCGTATTTTCCGGAACGCACCTACGAGAAGATCTACTGGTTTCAGCAGATGAACCGCAACAAACGCGGCATCACGCTGGATCTCACCAATTCGCGCGGCAAGGAGCTGCTGAAACAACTGCTCGCCGGCGCCGATGCGGTGATCGACAACTATGCCGCCGACGTGCTGCCGCGCATGGGCCTTGATGCAGCAGCCATGCACAAGATCAATCCGCGTCTCGTCGTGGTGACGATGCCCGCCTTCGGCATGACCGGTCCATGGAGCGGCGTGCGCGCCTATGGCTCGACGCTAGAACAGGCCTCAGGCCTGCCCTCCGTCACCGGCCGCGAAGGCGATCCGCCGACCATGCTGCATGCCGCGCTCGGCGATCCCTTCGGCGGCGTCAGTGCTGCGGCGGCATTGATGCTCGGCTTCATGCATCAGAAGAATACCGGCCTCGGCCAGCACATCGATCTCAGTGCGACGGAAGCCCTGCTGCCTCTTGTCGCACCCTCTGTCATCGAGCAATCAGCCACCGGCAAATCCGGCCCGCGCATTGGCAACCGGCATCCGCGCTTCGTGCCGAATGGTTGCTTCCCGTGTCTCGGCGAAGATCAGTGGATCACCATTGCCGTGCGCAGCGACGAGGAATGGCAAGCGCTGTGCAAGGTCATGCATCGCAACGACCTGGCCGATGACGCCGCACTTGCCACAGCCGAGGGCCGCCGCGCCGAGGAGGACCGTATCGAGGTCGCGGTCCGGCACTGGACGACGACGGTGCGGCCGGATCTGGCCATGGTGACGCTGCAGGACGCCGGCGTGCCCGCGGGTACCGCGCGACTGCCGCTCGATCTGGCCGGGGATCCGCACCTGCTCGCAGTCGGACATTGGCAGCCTGTGACCAAGGTATTTATGGGCCCGCATCTACTGCCCTCCGTTGCCTATCGCGAAGGCAGTGCAAAACTGCCCTACCCGATCACCCGGCTGGCGCCGACGCTCGGCCAGCACAATGAGGAAGTCCTGCGCGATCTCCTGGGCCTCAGTGCCATCGAAATCGACCAATTGCGCGCCGCGGAAATCATTGGCGACGCTGCAATATCCAAGAAAGCGAAGGTTGCGCCTACGACCAAGTGAGGCAGCAAGTGAGGCTTGCAGCTTCTACCGCCTTGGCTCACACTCCCGGCATAAGGCCAGCGACGGATGGATCAAAAGATTCGGCGTCGCGACAACGGCCAGCACAAATGCTTCCAGGGAGAAACACCATGCGCAAACTAGCCCTCATTGCGTCTATTGCGCTGCCGATGCTCGGCGGCACGGCGATGGCGCAGGAGACCGTGAAGATCGGTTATATCGATCCACTGTCCGGCGGCGGCGCCAGCGTCGGCGAAGTCGGCCTCAAGACCTTCCAGTTTCTCGCCGACGAGCTGAACGCCAAGGGCGGCATTCTCGGCAAGAAGGTCGAGATCGTCCCCCTCGACAACAAGACCAATCCGCAAGAGAGCCTGATCCAGGCACAGAAGGCGATCGATGGCGGCATTCGCTACATCACCCAGGGCAACGGCTCGTCGGTCGCCGGTGCGCTGTCGGATTTCGTCACCAAGTTCAATGACCGCAATCCCGGCAAGGAAGTCCTGTACTTCAACTATGCGGCCGTCGATCCGGTGTTGACCAACGAGAAATGCAGCTTCTGGCATTTCCGCTGGGATGCCAATTCAGACATCAAGATGGAAGCGCTCACCAACTACATCAAGACCGTGCCTGCGGTGAAGAACGTCTACCTGATCAATCAGGACTACTCGTTCGGCCAGTCGGTGCGCAGCCAGGCGCGCGCCATGCTCGGCGCCAAGCGGCCCGACGTGAAGATCGTCGGCGACGAACTGCATCCGCTGCTGAAGATCACCGACTTTGCGCCCTACATCGCGAAGATCAAGGCATCTGGTGCCGACAGCGTCATCACCGGCAACTGGGGTCAGGATTTTGCCCTCTTGCTGAAGGCTGCTGCTGACGCGGGCCTCAAGGTGAGCTGGTTCACCTATTACGCCGGCGGCACCGGTGGCCCGACCGCCATCAAGCAGGCCGGCCTGAATCATCAGGTGTTCCAGATTGCTGAAGGCATCCCGAATCTCGGCCATGCCTCGGCCGACGTGTTCGAAAAGGCGCTGCGCGCGAAGTATGACTTCAGCCTGTTCTATCCGCGCGCCGTGAACGAGATGCGCATGTTCGCCGCGGCCGCCGAGAAAGCCAAGTCGCTCGATCCGGTGAAGGTGGCTGCTGCCCTCGAAGGCATGGAGTTCGAGGTGTTCGACGGCGGCAAGGGCAATATGCGCAAGGACGACCACCAGTTCTTCCAGCCGATGTATATCGCCTCGTTCGGCGAACGCACCGACAAGGAGCCGTTCGACGAGGAAAAGACCGGCTGGGGCTGGAAGCTGGCCGCCAAGATCGACACGCCGCAGACGGTGCTGCCGACGACCTGCAAGATGGAACGGCCGTAAGCCCTGCCTTCTCCCCGCCTGCGGGGAGAAGGTGGACCGAACTTGCAGAGCAAGTTCGGGACGGATGAGGGGGACTCTCAGTTTCACTCACTGCCTCCCCCTCACCCGGATTGCTGCGCAATCCGACCTCTCCCCGCAAGCGGGGAGAGGTTAAGACGCCGCCGCACTCCGGCACACTCCTCACCCGAGAGGCAGATACTTCGTGCTTGAACTGATCGTCATTTCCACGCTCAACGGCGTCCTCTACGGCATGCTGCTGTTCCTGATGGCCTCTGGCCTGACGGTGATCTTCAGCATGCTCGGCGTGCTGAACTTCGCCCATGCCAGTTTCTACATGCTCGGCGCATTTTTCGGCTTCCAGATCAGCCGCTGGTTCGGCTTCTGGCCGGCGCTGATCCTTGCACCACTGCTCGCCGGTGCGCTCGGCGCCGCAGTCGAACGCTACGGCCTGCGTCACGTTCACAAGAACGGCCACGTCGCCGAGCTGCTGTTCACCTTCGGGCTTGCTTTCGCCATCGAGGAGATCGTGCAGATTATCTGGGGCAAGAGCCCGGTCGATTTCCGCGTACCGCCGCTGCTCGACTTCCCGGCCTTCACGCTGTTCTCCACCAACTACCCGGCCTTCAAGATCTTCATGCTGGTCGTCTCCATCGTAATCTTTATCGGATTGCTCGTGGTGTTGAAGCGCACGCGCATCGGCCTGATCGTACAGGCGGCGCTGACCCATCCGCACATGGTCGGCCATCTCGGACACAATGTCGGACGCATCTTCATGCTGGTGTTCGGCGTCGGCACCGCGCTCGCCGCCGTCGCCGGCGTGATCGCAGGCCCGGCGCTGGTGACGCAATCCAACATGGCCGGTTTGCTGGGCCCGATCCTGTTCGTCGTCGTGGTCGTTGGTGGCCTCGGCTCGCTGCCTGGTGCCTTCATCGCATCATTGCTGATCGGCCTCGTGCAGACTTTTGCTGTGTCGATGAACGGCTCGCTGGCCGGCGCCTTCGGCCCGCTCAGCCCCGACTATGCCGCCACCTGGCTGTCCGACATCTGGAACGTCACCGTCGCCCAGATCGCACCGATCATGCCCTATCTGCTGCTGGTGCTGATCCTGATCTTCCGCCCGATGGGCCTGCTGGGAACACGCGACACATGAGCGACGCCACCGCCAAAATTCCGGCAACCATCGCGCCGCCCCGCCCCGCCGCCTCCGACCGGCTGAAGTTCTACGGCATCTGGATCGCTGCTGCGTTGGCGCTGCTGGTGCTGCCGAAACTGTTCTCATCGGGCGGATCGCTGACCACCTTCAGCCTGATCGGCATTTCGATCATCTTCTCGCTGTCCTACAATATCCTGCTCGGTCAGACCGGCATGCTGTCCTTCGGCCACGCGGTCTACTACGGCCTCGGCGGCTTTTTGGCGATCCACGCCATCAACATCATCGCCAGGAACAAGTTCGCGATCCCGCTGCCGCTGGTGCCGCTGGTCGGCGGCGCAGCCGGCCTCGTCTTCGCCATGCTGCTCGGCTGGGTGTCGACGCGGCGCTCCGGTACGGCCTTTGCGATGATCTCGCTTGGCGTCGCAGAACTCGTCGCATCCTCGGCGCTGATCCTGCGCACCTTCTTCGGCGGCGAAGCCGGCGTCTCCGCCAACCGCACCAAGGTGCTTCGTCTGTTCGACTGGAGCTTCGGCCCGCAGATCCAGATCTATTATCTGGTCGCGGCCTGGACGTTGATCGCCGTCATCGCGATGTATGCCCTCACCCGCACGCCGCTGGGGCGCATGTGCAACGCCGTGCGCGACAATCCCGAACGTGTGCAGTTCGTCGGCTACGATCCGCACATCATCCGTTATATCGCCTTCTGCTTCTCCGGCCTGTTTGCCGGCGTAGCGGGCGCGCTGGCCGCGATCAATTTCGAGATCGCCAATTCGGCCTATCTCGGCGCTGTGCAGTCCGGCACCGTGCTGTTCGCCACCTATATCGGCGGCGTCGGCTTCTTCATCGGCCCGATCGTCGGCGCGATCTTCGTCACGCTGCTGTCGCTCGGCCTCTCCGATCTCACGCAGGTCTGGCAGCTCTATTTCGGCCTGATCTTCATCGCCGTGGTGATGTTCGCGCCCGGCGGCATCACCGGCCTTCTGATGATGCATCGTCCATTGCTGAAAGGCGGCACGCTCAGCCGTGTGCTACCGAGCTATCTCGTCGCCTTCATACCGACGCTGGCGATGATCACCGGCCTCATGCTGGCGATCGAGACCACTGTCCACTTCACCGTCAATCCCGGCGAGGATTCACACATCAAAGCCTTCGGGATTCCATTCGATGCAGCGAACCCGGCAATCTGGGCCGTTGCCGCCGTGCTGCTGATCGGCGGCTTTATCGTCGCGCGCAAGACCTGGGCCCGCGTCGCGGCAAGCTGGGACGACGCCCTCACCGCCGCACGCGAGAAGGGAGTGGCCGCATGAGCACCGCCATCGAGCTGCGCGGCGTCGAGAAAACCTTCGGCATCACCTCCGTGATCCGCAACGTCAACCTGACGGTCGCCCAAGGCGAACGCCACGCGCTGATCGGCCCCAATGGCGCCGGCAAGTCCACCCTGTTCAATCTGATATCAGGCTATATGAAGCCATCAGTCGGCAGCATCCTGCTGCGCGATCAGGTGATCTCCGGCCTGCCGCCGTTCCAGATCAACCGCCGCGGGCTGTCGCGCAGTTTTCAGGTCACCAACGTCTTTGCCAAGATGAGCGTGTGGGAGAACCTGCGCTGCGCCGTGCTGTGGGCGACCGGCCATCGTTACGCGTTCTGGAAGAATGTCGACAACCTGCCCGAGGTGCGCGACCGCACCGCGCAGATCCTGCAGGATATCAACCTCGTATCGCGCCGCGACGTGCCCGCGGGTCTTCTGACCTATGCCGAACAGCGCGCGCTTGAAATCGGCATCACCATTGCCGGCGGCGCCGATGTCATCCTGCTGGACGAGCCCACGGCCGGCATGAGTCACGCCGAGACCGAGCGTGCCGTGGCGCTGATCCGGCGGCTGACCGAGGGCCGCACGCTGCTGATCGTCGAGCACGACATGAGCGTGGTGTTCGGCCTCGCCGACCGCATCTCGGTTCTGGTCTACGGCCAGATCATCGCGTCGGGGACGCCGGAGGAAATCCGCGGCAATCCCAAGGTCAAGGAAGCCTATCTCGGCGAGGAAGTGGCGTGATGCTCCAAGTTCAGGACCTGCACGCCTATTACGGCAAGAGCCACATCCTGCAGGGCGTCGATCTGCATATCGATGCCGGCGAAGTAGTCTCGCTGCTCGGCCGCAACGGCGTCGGGCGCTCCACCACCGTGAAGGCCATCATGGGTGAAGTGCCGCCGCACGGCACGATCACCTTCAAGGGCGCCAATATCGCCGGCCTGCCGAGCTTCAGGATCGCGCATCTCGGCCTCGGCTACGTGCCGGAGCATCGCGACATCTTTCCGGGCCTCACGGTACGGCAGAACCTGATGCTGGGGATCAAGGATCCGCGTCATCCCGGCAAGTGGAAGCTCGACGACATGCTTGGCATGTTTCCGAACCTCGCCGCGCGCGCCGACACTGCGGCCGGCGTGCTCTCCGGCGGCGAGAAGCAGATGCTGACGATCTGCCGGACGCTGATGGGCGATCCTGAACTCGTGATGATCGACGAGCCCACCGAAGGCCTCGCGCCCATCATCGTGCAGCAGGTCGGCGACCTCATCGCCGAGATCGCGCGCCGCGGCGTGGCGATCCTGCTGGTCGAGCAAAAGCTCTCGATCGCGCTGCGCATCTCGCACCGGGTCTATGTGATGGGCCACGGCCGCATCGTGTTCGAGGGAACACCGGCCGAACTCAAGGCCAATGACGCCGTGCGCAGGGAATGGCTGGAAGTCTGAGCGCTCTTCCTTTCCTCTCCCCGCTTGCGGGGAGAGGAAACGCGCCACCGCTGCCTCCTGGCCACGGCCTAATCGCCGTAGCTGCCCAGCTTTTCAAGATCGACCACTGTTACGCCGCCATATTCGAGCCGCAGCAGACCCTCCTTTTCCAACGTCTGCAGGCATTGGTTGGCCTTTTGCCGTGATATGCCGGTGATGGCACCGAGTTCTTCCTGGGTGATATCCAGATGCCTGGTCGCGTCGCGATAGAGGATCGGGTTGAACAGCGAGGCAATGCAGCGCGCGAGGCGCCCTGTGGCGTCGAGCCTGCGGCCATATTCAGTCAGTGCGATGAATTGACCGAGCCGTTCGTTCAACAGCGAGACCAGGAAGCGGTTGAAGCCGACACTGTTCTCGAACAGCCACATAAATGCCGGGCGCTCCATGAATGCGAGCTTGGAGTCGCGTAGCGGGACAATGTCGTAGCGGCGCGGCTCGTTCTTCAGCACGCTGCCCTCGCCGAACCACGCACCGGCCGTCAGGCCGGTGATACTGACCTCCTTGCCGCTGCGCGAGATGGTGCCGATCTTCGCCAGACCGCTCACCACGCCGGTCCAGTATTCGAACTGGTCACCGCGCATGCAGACGAATTCATTCGCCTTGAACGACTTCTCGACGATGCCCGCGCGCGCGACCTCGATCTCCTTCTCGTTCAGGTCCCGCGCCCAGGCCGCGATGCGCTTGAGATGATCTGCAGCAATCATAGGGTCCGGCTTCACTTCGAATGTTGCAGCGCAAAAGAACGCTCGCGCGACAAATTGGCAGGCAGATTGTCCGCCGCGAGACATTTCAGGATACCGATTTGACGTAGGGAAGACCACCGTGAAAGGTCATTAGTAGAATGGCTTAGCGTGACCGGGCGATATAGGCTCGAGACCATCCGAGGAACGTGGATAAAGAGCGCGACAAGCGCCGTATCTGGGAGGATTTGAGTGGCGGTTGCTCTGGACGTGCGCGGGGTGTCACTGCGCTTTGGTGGCGTTCGCGCGCTCACCGATGTGAGCTTCGCTGTCAATGACGGCGAACTGTTCTCAATCATCGGGCCGAACGGCGCCGGCAAGACCTCCATCGTCAACTGCATCTCCGGCCGCTATCGCCCCACCGAAGGCCAGCTGTTCTATCACGGCAAGGATATCACCGGACTCAACCCGAATGCCCGCCCCGGTCTCGGCATCGGCCGCACCTTTCAGAACCTCGCGCTGTTTCATCATATGAGCGTGCTCGACAACATCATGGTCGGCCGCCATCACCTCCTGAAGAACAACTTCCTCACCGGCTCGCTGTACTGGCTGACCGGCGCGCGCAAGGAAGAGCTCGAGCATCGCCGCAAGGTCGAGGAGATCATCGACTTCCTCGATCTGCAGAGCGTGCGCAAGGCGACCGCTGGCACCCTTCCCTATGGTCTGCGCAAACGCGTCGAACTCGCCCGCGCGATGGCGCTGGAGCCCAACCTCATCCTCCTCGACGAGCCGATGGCTGGCATGAACTTCGAGGAGAAGGAGGACATGGCGCGTTATATCGTCGATCTCAATGAAGAATACGGGATGACGGTGATGATGATCGAACACGACATGGGCGTCGTGATGGACATCTCCCATCGCGTGATGGTGCTGGATTTCGGCCGCAAGATCGCCGAGGGCGATCCGGCTGCCGTGCTCGCCGATCCACACGTCAAGCGCGCCTATCTCGGTGAAGAAGACGAAGCCCTCGTCGATCCCGACCATGCGCCTATCGCTGCGGAGAGTGCCGCATGATGGACTATGCCGGACGCGTCAAACAGGCAGATACCTATCCGAAGCTGCTGCGCCTCAACGCCAAAGAACATGGCCAAGAGATCGCGCTGCGCGAGAAGGATTTCGGGCTTTGGCGGGAGTTCACCTGGAACGACTACCATGCGCGGGTGAAGGATTTCACGCTCGGCATGGTCGAGCTCGGCATCGCGCGTGGTGATGTCATCGGCATTATCGGCGATAACCGGCCGGACTGGGTCGCTGCCGAGATCGCCGCGCATGCCATCGGTGGCATGAGCCTCGGTCTGTATCGCGACGTACTGGATGAGGAAGCCGCCTATCTCCTCAACTACGGCGAAGCCAAGATCGTGTTCGCCGAGGATGAAGAACAGGTCGACAAGCTGCTCACCCTCGCCGAGCGAGTCCCTGCGCTGAAGCACATCGTCTACAGCGATCCGCGCGGCATGCGAAAATACGATGATCCACGTCTGCTGGAAGCCGACAGGCTCGCCCAGATGGGCCGCGACCGTGCGGCGCGCGAGCCGGGCCTCTACGATCAACTGGTCGATGCGACGCAGGGCGAGGATGTCGCGATCCTCTGCACCACGTCAGGCACGACATCCAACCCGAAGCTGGCGATGCTCGCCGCGGGCCGCGTGCTCGGCCATTGCGCAGTGTATCTGTCCTTCGATCCCAAGGGACCGGATGACGAATATGTGTCGGTGCTACCGCTCCCCTGGATCATGGAACAGGTCTATGCGCTCGGCAAAGGCCTTCTGAGCAGGATGAAGGTCAACTTCGTCGAGCAGGCCGACACCATGATGAACGATTTTCGCGAGATCGCGCCGACCTTCGTGCTGTTCGCGCCGCGCGTCTGGGAAGGTATCGCAGCTGACGTGCGCGCACGGGTGATGGATTCGTCGCCGCTGAAGCAGAGCCTGTATGAGCTCGGCATGAAGTCGGGCCTGTCCGCACTCGCGCAAGGCAAGCGCTCGGCCGTGGCCGATACGTTGTTGTTCCGCGCGCTGCGCGATCGTCTCGGCTTCACACGCTTGCGCTCGGCCGCCACCGGCGGCGCGGCGCTCGGCCCGGATACGTTCAAATTCTTCCGCGCTATGGGCGTGCCGCTACGCACGCTCTATGGCCAGACCGAAACGCTGGGCGCCTTCACGCTGCATCCGCCGGATGCCGTCGATCCCGACACCACCGGCATCGCCATGGGCAGCGGCATCGAGATCGAAGTCCGCGATCCCGATGTGCAGGGCGTCGGCGAGATCGTGGTCAGGCACCCCAATATGTTCCTCGGCTATTACAAATCGCCGGAGGCCTCAGCTGCCGATCTGCGCGATGGCTGGATGCATTCCGGCGACGCCGGCTATTTCAATGATAACGAGCAACTCGTCGTCATCGACCGCATCAAGGATCTGGCGCAGACCGCGCGCGGCGAGCGCTTCTCCCCGCAATATATCGAGAACAAGCTGAAATTCTCCCCCTACATCGCCGAGACCGTGGTGCTTGGCGACAACCGCGATGCGCTCGCGGCGATGATCTGCATCCGCTTCTCGATCATCTCGAAATGGGCGGAGAAGAACCGCATCTCGTTCACGACCTATACGGACCTGTCGTCGCGCCCGGAGGTCTATGAGATGATCCGCAAGGAAGTCGCGACGGTGAATGCCACGCTGCCGCCAGCTCAGCGGATCGCCAAATTCCTGCTGCTCTACAAGGAGCTCGACGCCGACGACGGCGAATTGACCCGCACGCGAAAAGTCCGCCGCAGCGTCATCAACGAGAAATACGCCGATATCATCGACGGCATCTATGGCGGCGCCCGGGATATCCCCGTCGACACCACCATCCGCTTCCAGGACGGCACGTCGCAGCGCATCCGCACGCGATTGGTTGTGGTGGATATGGCGCGTGATGGCGCGCGCATGGAGGCGGCGGAATGATGGGTCTTCGCGCTTCGATAGGTCAGCACTCCGCTGAGCGCCCCCCTCACTCGGCACGCGCGCTAACGCGCGCCTGCCGACCTCTCCCCGCAAGCGGGGGGAGGTTAAGAAACTGCGGCGTCTCGGTTCTAGCTAACCTCTCCCCGCTTGCGGGGAGAGGTCGGATCGCTCTTGCGATCCGGGTAAGGGGGAGCTTCCGCAAGCGCCGTCGCAATGACTTCGAGAACACCCTCGATATTGTCCAAGACATCATGGTTCCAGAATCTGAGCACCCGGTAATGATGCTCGACCAGCCACTGGTCACGGGCAACATCGCGCACATTGTCAGCGTGTTGCCCACCATCCACCTCAACGATCAGGCGCCGCTCCCGGCAGATCAGATCGACGATGTAGTTGCCGATCGACTCTTGTCGCACAAACTTGTGCCCGTCCAAGGAACGTGCGCGAAGGCGATACCAAAGCGCATTCTCGGCATCGGTCGAATCTCGCCGCAGCCTTCTGGCACGTGTGGTTCTGACCGCATTGGCCTTGCGCATGTGGAAGCTCCCCCTCACCCGGCGCTGCGCGCCGACCTCTCCCCGCAAGCGGGGAGAGGTTAGCACTCCGGCCATCGCATGAACACGCAGTTCCTCCTCCAGCTTCTGGTCAACGGCCTCGTGGTCGGCACGCTGTATGGCGTAGTCGCGATGTCGTTCGTGCTGATCTACAAGGCGACGCAGGTCGTGAATTTCGCGCAAGGCGAATTACTGCTGATCGGCGCCTGGGTGTGCTGGACGCTGCTGACCAAATACCAGGTGCCGTTCTGGCTGGGCATGCCGATGACACTGGTGTTCATGTTCGCCTTCGGCATCCTGATCCAGGTCGTGATCCTGCGGCCGCTGGTCGGCGAGCCGGTCATCTCGGTGATCATGGTGACGATCGCACTCTCGGCGGTATTCCAGGCCGCGCTAAAATGGATCTATGGCGTCAACCCGCAGCCATTCCCGCGTGTCTTCACCAGCCAGTCGGTGACGATCGGTAGCCTGCAGATCCAGACCGTCTATGTGATGAGCCTCGTAGTATCGGTCGCGATGATGATCGGCATGGCTTGGTTCTTCAAGGTGTCGAAATGGGGCCTTGCGATGCGCGCCACCGCGTTCAACCAGCAGGTGGCGCAATCGCTCGGCATTTCCGTGAAGACGGTATTCGCCATGGCCTGGGCCATCTCGGCGATGGTTTCCGCCGTCGCGGGCGTCGTGGTTGCCGTGGTCAACGGCGTCTCATCGGGCCTGTCGATCTACGGCATCAAGGTGTTTCCGGCGGTCATCCTCGGCGGCCTCGACTCCATCGGCGGCGCGGTGGTCGGCGGCATCATCATCGGGCTCCTCGAGAATTTCGCGCAGTTCATCGACAGCGAATATCTGCATTGGGGCAATCTGTATGAAGTGGCGCCCTTCTATGTGCTCATCATCATCCTGATGATCAAGCCTTACGGCCTGTTCGGCACCAAAGACATCGAGCGGGTGTAAGCATCATGGCCAGTCCCTCCCTCATCCCGGCCGGCGACTTCCGCACCAGCTATGCGGTCGACACCACCATCTTCCCAACCACCACCAGCCGCAACGCGGCGATCCTCGGCGTGGTGCTGATCTGCTTCGCGCCGCAACTGCTCAGCGAATACTGGCTCAGCCAGCTGATCATGATCGGCATCTACGGCATCGCGGCGCTGGGGCTCAACATCCTGGTCGGCTTTACCGGCCAGATTTCCATCGGCCACGCCGCGTTCTTCCTGTTCGGCGCTTTCACCTCGGCCTATATCTCCAACAACTATCCGATCCCGGTGTTTTTCTCGATTCCCATCGCCGGCGTGGTAACGGCCATCGTGGGACTCATTTTCGGCCTGCCGGCGGCGCGGTTGAAGGGGCTGTACCTCGTTATCGCCACGCTGGCCGCGCAATACATTCTGCTCGACTTCTTCTCCCGCGCCGACTGGTTCAGCGGCGGCTCGGTGCCGGCGACGGCCAAAGCGTTCTCGATCTTCGACCATACGCTGCGCGGCGACCGGCAGTATTTCTATGTGGTGCTGGCCTATGTGGTGGCGAGCTATCTGCTGGTTACCAACCTGATGCGCTCGCGCGACGGCCGCGCGCTGGTGGCTGTGCGTGATCACTATCTCTCGGCCGAGATCATGGGCATCAATCTCACCAAATATCGCACGTTGTCCTTCGGCCTCGCGGCGTTCTTCGCCGGCATCGCCGGCGCGCTGTACGCGCATAACCAGCTCGTGGTCTCCAACGAGGGTTTCGGCATCGAGCGCTCGATCCTGTTCCTCGCAATGGTCATCATCGGCGGTACCGGCTCGATCATGGGCACGCTGATGGGCACGGCCTTCGTGGTGCTGGTGCCGGAAGCGATGGAATGGATCAGCATGGAGCTGAAGGGCGGCGTCATCGACAAAGCGCTGGCGCTCAACAACAACCTGACCTTTCTGCGCGAGATCGCCATCGGCCTCATCATCATCGCCTTCCTGGTGTTCGAACCCGACGGGCTCGCGCATCGCTGGCGACAGATCAAGACCTACTGGAAACTCTACCCGTTCTCGCATTGACGCTTGAACGGGACGGACGGCACGAGACCACAAAATATAAAATCCAACGGGAGAATGCTCATGACGATGAAAACATTTCTAACGTCCGCATCCATTGCCCTTCTCATCGCGGGCGCATCCGCAAGTGCGCAGGCGCAGATCGCCGTCGGCCATCTTGCCGATTATTCCGGCGGCACGTCTGACGTCGGCACGCCCTATGGCCAGGGCGTGGTCGATACCTATGCCTGGATCAACAAGAACGGTGGCATCGGCGGCAAGCAGGTCAACCTCGATAGCAACGACTATGGCTATCAGGTGCCGCGCGCGATCGCGCTGTACAAGAAGTGGTCCGGCGCCGACAAGGTCGCGGCGATCATGGGCTGGGGCACGGCAGATACCGAAGCGCTCACCGGCTTCCTGGCGCAGGACAAGATCCCGGATATCTCGGGCTCCTATTCGGCCGCGCTGACCGACCCGACCGGCGCCGGCGGCAAGGCGAAGCCTGCGCCGTATAACTTCTTCTACGGCCCGTCCTATTCGGACGCGCTGCGCGCCGAACTGACCTGGGCCGCAGAGGACTGGAAGTCCAAGGGCAAGTCTGGCAAGCCGAAATATGTCCATATGGGTGCCAATCATCCCTACCCCAACGCGCCGAAGGCCGCGGGTGAAGCGCTTGCTGCCGAACTCGGCTTTGACGTCCTGCCGCCATTGGTCTTCGCACTCGCGCCCGGTGACTACAGCGCACAGTGCCTCAGCCTGAAGAGCGCCGGCGCGAACTATGCTTATCTCGGCAACACCGCAGCTTCGAATATCTCCGTGATGAAGGCCTGCAAGGCAGCCGGCGTCGACGTACAGTTCATGAGCAATGTGTGGGGCATGGACGAGAACGCGGCAAAGGCCGCAGGCGATGCTGCCGATGGCGTGATCTTCCCGCTGCGCACGGCGGTGAGCTGGGGCGGCAACGCGCCGGGCATGAAGACGGTGCAGGAGATTTCCAAGATCTCCGATCCTTCGGGCAAGATCTATCGCCCGGTGCACTACATCGCGGCGGTCTGCACTTCGCTCTACATGAAGGAAGCGCTGGACTGGGCCGCGAAGAACGGCGGCGCCACCGGCGAGAACGTCGCCAAGGGCTTCTATCAGAAGAAGGATTGGGTGCCGGCCGGCATGGAAGGCGTCTGCAATCCCTCGACCTGGACCGACAAGGATCACCGCCCGACCACCAAGGTCGATCTGTATCGCTCGAAGGTCTCCGGCGCGACCGATGGCGATCTCAACGACCTGATGGCCAAGGGCACGATCAAGCTGGAGAAGGTGAAGACCGTGGAGCTGCCGCGCAAGCCGGAATGGCATGGGTGGTAGTTTGAACTAAGACGCCGATGTTCCCCTCCCCCTTGCGGGGAGGGGTCAGGGGTGGGGGTGCCACTAGCGACGGCGCTTGTGGCACCCCCACCCGACCGGCCCAAGTGGGCCGGCCACCCTCCCCGCAGGGGGGAGGAAAAAGAACAGCGACCGGAGTGACAACTGTGCAAACTACACTTCAGCCCGAGACGAAGATTGCAGTGGCCCCCGCCAACTCCCCGCTCCTCGACATCCGCAATATCGAGGTCGTCTATGACGACGTGATCCTTGTGCTGCGCGGCTTGAGCATGGAGGTGCCGAAGGGCGCTATCGTCGCGCTGCTCGGCGCCAATGGTGCCGGCAAGTCGACCACATTGAAGGCGATCTCCGGCCTGTTGAAAACCGAAGACGGCGAAGTCACGCGCGGCGAAATCCTGTTCGATGGCACGCGCATCGACGGCATCGATCCCGACAAGATCGTCCGCCGCGGCATCTTCCAGGTGATGGAAGGCCGCCGCATCGTGTCCGACATGACGTCACTGGAGAACCTGCGGCTCGGCGCCTTCACGCGCAGGGACAACGAGGTCTCCACCGATATCGACATGGTGTTCGATTATTTCCCGCGCCTGAAGGAGCGCACCGGCCTCGCCGGCTATCTCTCCGGCGGCGAGCAGCAGATGCTGGCGATCGGGCGAGCGCTGATGGCGCGGCCGAAGATGATCCTGATGGACGAACCCTCCATGGGACTGTCGCCGCTGCTGGTGAAAGAGGTGTTCGCCATCATCAAGAAGATCAACCGCGATCTCGGCGTCACCATTCTGCTCGTGGAACAAAATGCCCGCGCGGCGCTATCGGTCGCCAGCCATGGCTACATCATGGAACAGGGCAAGGTGGTGCTCGACGGCACCGCCGACGAACTCCGCGACAATGAGGACGTGAAGGAGTTCTATCTCGGCGGCGCCGGCGACCAGCGCAAGAGCTTCAAGAATCTGAAGAGCTTCAAGCGACGCAAGCGATGGCTTTAGCTGCTGGCAGCCTCTGCCGTCATGACGCCGGTCTTGCACGCAAGGATCGCGCGAATGCGGCGCGACACCAGCAACAGGATGACAAGCACAATGACCAGGGCCATGGCAATCAGCACACGGTTGAGCGGCATTGGTCCATCATCGAGCAACAACGCCCGTCCGGACGCACCGAGATACACGTAAAGCACGATCTGCGGCAGCGTGAACACGAAAGTGACCAGGGCGAACGGGAGCAGTCCGATATTTGTCAAACCGAACAGATAATTTTGCACCGAATTGGGCAATGGTCCGCCGAACCGCATCAGTGCGACGATGCGCCAGCCTTCGTCATCGACGGCCTGGGCAATGAGGCGCCAGGCCGCGCGTTTCTCGGTCTGCCGTTCCACCCAGCCGCGCAGAACAGAGCGTGCCAGCATGAAGGCCAAAACGGATGCAGCCACGGCGACTGGAACAATGACGACGAGAGACCGCAAGCCGAACGCAGCACCAGCGCCGAGCACGATGAATGTTCGTGGGACCGGCAAAAACGAAGAGGCAACCACCAATGCGGCGAGCACAACGGCAGCAGGAAGATCAAGTTGGCCGAAGCTTTCGAGCCATTGGACAATGCGTTCTGACGACATGATTTCCCACTAGCACGGCGCCACAGGCTACCGGAATAACCGAGACGACGCCAAACCACCAGGACACACCCAGATGCGCCACTTCGACACACTCGAAAATTGCGATCCGTCGCAGCGCCAGGCCAATCTGTTTTCGCGCCTGCCGGATGTACTGCGCCACGCGATGCAGGCACCCGCTTATGCGGAGCATCTCAACGGTATCGATCCCGCCGCCATTATCAACCGCGCGGCGCTGGCGCAATTGCCGGTGCTGCGCAAATCCGACCTGCCGGCCCTGCACAAGGCCAGCCCACCGTTCGGCGGTTTCGTGTCAGGCGCGACCGGCTCGTTTGGCCGGTTGTTCACCTCGCCCGGGCCCATTTTCGAGCCGGAGTCGAAACAGGCCGATCCCTGGCGCGGCGCGCGAGCGCTCTATGCCGCAGGTTTCCGCGCGGGCGACGTGGTGCTGAATACTTTCAGCTATCACGTGACCCCCGGCGGCTTCATCTTCGACGGCGCTGCGCGGGCGCTCGGCTGCGCCGTGATCCCTGCGGGTCCCGGCAATGTCGAGCAGCAGCTGGAATTGATCGAGGCTTATCGCCCATCAGCCTATAGCGGCACGCCGGATTTCCTGAAGATTCTGCTCGATGCCGGCAAGGCTACCCAGCGCGACATGTCATCCATCAAGCGCGCCATGGTGTCCGGCGCGGCCTTCCCACCCTCGCTGCAGGCCGAGATCGCATCGCGCGGTGTCGAGGCCTATCAGGCCTTCGCCACAGCTGATCTTGGTTTCATCGCCTATGAGAGCACCGCCCGGGACGGCCTGATCGTCAATGAGGACCTGATCCTGGAAATCGTGACCCCCGGGACCGGTGAACCCGTGGCCGAGGGCGATGTCGGCGAGATCGTGGTTACATCACTGGATCCACACCACCCGTGGATCCGGCTGGCACTCGGCGACCTGACGGCCGCCCTGCCCGGCCCCAGCACCTGCGGTCGCAGCAATATGCGCATCCGGGGCTGGATGGGCCGGGCCGACCAGGCCACCAAGGTCAAGGGCATGTTCGTGCGGCCCGAACAGGTCGCCGAAATCGGCAAGCGTCACCCGGAACTCGGCCGGCTACGGCTGGTGGTGTCCAGAGACGGTGAAAATGACGCCATGGTGCTGAAAGCCGAAGCGGCGGCGCCGGACAGCCCCGGGCTGCAGGAAGCCGTCACGGCCACGCTCCGGGCCGTCAGCAAGCTCGGTGGGGCCGTGGAGCTGGTGGCGCCGGCCTCGCTGCCCAATGACGGCAAGATCATCGCGGACGAGCGCGGGAACTGACCGCGCAGGACTGCCGCGGCGCATCATAAAAAGCCGGACTTCCCCGGGCGATCCTGCTATGCAGCCGCCCAGATCGAGGATGCCTGCTGCCGTGAGACTGATTTTACCACAAATTGTCGAGACTTGGCTGTCGCGCCCCACGGTGTCGAAGATCATCAGCTTCGGCGTGATCGGCCTCGGCAACACCCTCATCGATCTCGCCATCTTCACCCTCGCCTATCAGGTGCTGAAGCTGCCGCTGGTGCCTGCAAATGTCATAGCCTGGCTGGTGGCTGTATCGTGTTCCTACGTGATGAACACCATGATCACGTTCCGCGCCGAATCCGGCCGCGTGCTGCGACGGAAGGATTATCTCAGCTTCGTCGCCTCGGGTGTATTAGGCGTGATCGCGACCACCACCACGCTCGTGGTGCTGTCGCACTTCATGCCGGTCTATGCCGCCAAGCTTCTGGCCATTTTGGTCAGCTTCATCGTGAACTTCACGATGTCGCATTTCGTGGTGTTCCGGACCAAGCCGACGGATCCGAACGAAGCCATCCGATAGATCGCACAGCCCGTCAGGCGCCGAGCACCCGTTCGGCTTCAGCGACCGCGCATAGAATATGATAGAAGGATGACGCCGGGATCGTATCGACCAGCGAGCGTCCCTCACCGTCGAACTGATCGTACCAGCCGCCTTTGACGGAATGCTGCAGATAATATTTGTCCAGCCGCATCAGCGCCGCGCGTGCCTCGTCGGCAGCGCCTTCGACGCCAGACTCCGCCTGCGCGACCCACGCTTTGACAATCTCCGTTTGCGGCCAACAGCGCCGCGTTGCCTTGACGATATTGCCCTGGGCGTCGCCTTCGTCCACCAGACAACCGGTAGCGTCGCGATAGCGCAGCGCGGATTCGAGCAACGCGGCACGCTGCTTGCCGGTCGGGCAGCCGGTGATGCGCTCAAAGCCCTTGAGCAGCCAGACCCATTCGGCCTGATGGCCGGGCTCGACGCTGACCGGCTCGATCCGCGACCAGTCCTGTTCGAAATACTCGCCGAGCACGCCCTTTTTCGCATCGAACAGGTTCGACGTGAACAGACCGAAGAGATCGCCGGCCCGCGCCTGAAACGCCTGATCATGGGTCGCGTCGAAGGCCGCGATGAAGGCTTCCAGAAGATGCATCTGCGGATTCTGCCGACGCGGCATCGAAGCCGGCCCGCCCTCGAGATAACCACCGTCGGATGAGCGCAGTTGCGTATCGATGAACTGCAGCAATTTGTCGATCTCGGCGCGCACGCGCGCATCACGATCCAGCTGATACACGGTCGCGAGCGCGAGAAGGACGAAGGCATGATCGTAGGTGTCACGCAGCGGATTGAGCACCGAGCCATCGGGCGCGAGAATATGCACGAAGCCCGGCTTGCCATCCGGCGCCTTAGCTTTGGCCAGCATGTAATCGAGACCCTTACGCGCAATCTCGGCGCCGTCAGGATACCAGCCGAGCTGCGCAGCCTTGGCGAAGCAATAGATCTGGCGGGCCTGCACGCGGACACGGCGGGGGGCGACGATATCGGCGCACCCGTCTCGGTCAAGGCGTTCCACAAAACCGCCTGTCAGCGGATCGCAACCTTCGTGGGCCCATAGCGGAAGCGACTGCCCGATCATACGCGTCCTGAGCTGCGCGACGATGCTCACGGCATCCGCTTCGGTGCTCGGTAAGACGCTGGGAGCTTCGGGCATCGCATACCTATTGGATAGACTGGAGAATGGAGGATTCAGCCACACAACCATACTACGTCGAGGCTCGTTGCAAAGGTGGACTTTTTCAAACTTGACGCCTGTGACAGCACGATAATCCCTGATTGCTCCCCACTATCGACAAATTTGCAAGCGCTAGAAACAAACGCAGGGATGACCTTGTTCAACTGTGCAGCGACATTGACGATCGGATTGCGGAGAACCTGAAACACCGAGCCTCGGGAGGTTCCGATCAGAATGTATTAGATCGCTAAGGAGATCCCTGCATGCTTCGGCCGGCGACCAGCTCGTCTTCGCTGATTTTACAGGTGAGCGCTGACGGCCTGAAACGCGCAGCCACCCCGTTTCTGCGCCCAGTCCTCTACATGACATCATGAAGGCCGACGATCTCAAGCAGGCAGTTAGCGCGAATCAATGTGGCGCTGCATTCAGTAGCGTCGGATGAGACCAAGAGACAAGGACGCTAAGGAACTGATTTCCTCATTTCGATGGATCAAGGCCTTCTCTATCCAAAAACACTTTCCACCTTCCACGGAAATGAAGGCGGGAACAAATACGGACGATACGGCCAAGGCTACGTACGGGCTACCTTACGATGGTTTTGCGACGAGCCGTTCGATAAGTGGGGCGGGAATGACCTAATCTTGAGGCCGGGCTGGGTCAACGCCCCGGAAACTGATACAACCTGCTGGACTTCTGCTCGGTGTGATTGTGATGCGTGTCCCCGATGGTGTGGGCGGCTATTCCCATTCTGCACGTCAGGCGATCCGCAATGCCGAATTCAGGTGTTCGAAAGCTGACATGCCCCCCGCCCCGAATATTTGCAGCGTTCCGGCCGACACGAAAAGCGTCTCACCAGATGCCTGATAGACATCCTCCGGTCGACGGACCGTGCAGTAGCGGGTATCGCCTTTCCACGTAGCAAGGCGCGTCGTAAGGTGGGCTAAAGCGCTGTTCGAATGGAAAACTTGTAAATGTTAGCCGATTTTCTACGCGAGCCTCTGCTCGACAAAATCGATGTAGATTCGACCGACCGCATGACGGCCCATGAGGCGATTCTAAACAAAAAACCGATGATCCGGGAGGTGTTTACCGAGATCCATGGCTTGATGTGGAAACTGAGCCGACAGCTCCTCGAGGGCAATGGTCAGGACATCGAAATCGGCGCTGGCGTTTATCCAATCAAGCGCAGTTATCCATCGGTTCTGGCAACCGACGTAGTTCCGTCCACCAGCATCGACCGCGTCATGGACGCTCAGGCCATGGACGTGGCGGACGGGTCGGTCAGAACCATCTTCGGGCAGCACTGTTTTCATCATCTGCCGCAACCGGAGAAGTTCTTTTCGGAGCTAGACCGCGTGTTGGTCCCGGGCGGCGGCGCCGTGCTGGTCGAGCCTTATTGGAGCCCAGTTGCGTCGGTATTGTACAAGCGGCTGTTCGCTTCCGAGGGGTTCGATAAAAACAGTCCAAACTGGGACAGTCAGGCCTCTGGAGCCATGTCCGACGCAAACCAGGCACTAAGCTACGTTGTCTTCGAGCGCGACCGCGCCCGCTACGATAGACTGTTCCCATCCTTGCCCATCGTTCACCAGGCGCCGCTTGGAAACTACATGAGATACCTGTTGTCCGGCGGGCTTAACTTCCGGCAGTTGCTTCCCGACGCTTTGACTTCCGTCATCAAGGGCGTGGAAGGCGGGCTTTCGCCTTTCAATCGATGGGTCGCGCTCCACCACGTGATCGTCATCAGGAAGTCAAGGGATTGAGGCGCCCGGCGATCTACATTCTGGTCCAATGCATCGCCTATGGCATCGACATTGGATCATTTTATGTTCTGACTCACAGCATTTGCCCGGATGTCCTAGTCGCCAATGTCCTGGGAAAGGCTTTGGCAGGTACGTTCGCTTTCATTGCGCACCGATATGTCACCTTTTTCGCGCTGCAGCGCGAATCCATCCTGCTTCAGATCGCGAAATATACGGCAGCAATTATCGCCAACAGCATCCTCGCCTCGTTCCTGCTGCTGATGATCAACATGGTTTTGCCAAACGTGCTGATCTCGAAGCTGATATCGGACGTGATCTCCGTCGGCCTATCGTTCTTCATCGCCAAGAGTTTTGTGTTTCGTCCGCGCCGAACCGAAACGAATCCCTAGCGAGGCGGCTCCCGTTTCCGCAATATCTCAACCGCCTTGGCCACATCGTCGACATCGGCGAAAGCGTTCATAGCGCCGAGCTGGACTTCGATGAATTCGATAAGCATCCACCGCGCATCCACAGGAAGATTCGCAGCGATCACGCTCAGCTTGACGCCATCGTTCCAGCGAATGCGGGCCGTCGAGACAAATGGTGACTGCAGACCTGCCCGGATCATGCCGTCGAGAAAGCTGTCGCCGACGAAAATAGCGGGAGGCAGGAAGCCCGAAGCGCCGGGTGTCGTCGCGGTCAGCGATTCGAACAGCCCGACATGGGACTGCTGCTTGAGATCAGGCCCCCATCTGTAGTTCGGCTTCACCATCAGTGCATCTTCGGATGGCGGCAGAAACAGCGGCATAAAGGATGCGATGCCGCCGCTCAGCGGCATGGTTTGTATTTCAAGCGGGTGAGACCATGCCGATTTCGGAAAATCTTCCCTGACGCTCATGGCGTCCACGGCGGCCTTTGCCACCAGAAATGCTGCCGGATCGTTCCAGTGAAAATCGGTCTTATGAAACACAGGACGTGCCGACATCGCCGCCCGCAATATCGCGAAACTGTCGATGAATTTTACGTTCGGCAGCGCACGAAGCTTCGCGACCAGATGATCGATACGCGGCTGGGCAGGCCGGCGCAGTGCGGCCGCTGGAAGCTTGTCCCCATAGAAGCGATCGCTCATCATGTTGACGATGAGGATCGTGTGAATTCCAGCCTGCTCCAGCGCGTCGCTGAAGTCCCGCATACCGCGCACGATCCGCTCCTCCGCCGGGCCGCTGAGAAGCGCCTCGACCACGGGCGGCTCGACATTCACCGTCGACCGATAGAACAACCAGCCATCCTTGCCGACGAGCACACGGTCAGACGTTCCGAACAGATTGTAGTCGATCTGCGTCTTGAGGCGGATCAACAGTGGCCGCAGGCCGAAATGATCGTTGAACCACTCATTCGCCACGCGTGGAATGCGTTCCAGCGGGGTCGCTGTGCTTGGCGCGGTCGCAAGACTACGGTTCTCGCTGACAGGCGCCACCGGAACGATGCCAGTGGTCATCTGCAGCAAGGGCAGGAAGATCAGCACGGCGAAGATCAGGACGAAGATACGGGCGCGCATGATCGATTTCAGAACCGAAAATAGATAAACGGATTGAAACCGTTGGTCGCCACCAGCGCGGCGGAATAGACGAACAGCGCGAGCGTTCCCACCTGCCGCAGCAGGCGGGTCGGGCCATCACCGAGTGTAACCACGCCCGGCATACGGAGTACATATCCTGCAGGCCAAAGAGCAATGATCCAGCCGATCGCAAAGAACAACAGCTTGTCGGGAGACAGCACGATAGCCAGATCGAACATGGCATCGGGCGAGCCGAACCCGGCCATGGCCTTGAGGAAGGCGACAGCCTGACCAAGCGTCGCCGCACGAAAGAATACCCATCCGACGATTACTAGCAGCAAGGTCAGCGCCCAGCTCACAACCGGCGGCAGACGCGCCATCAGAGCGCCTCCCCTGGCGCGTTCGGCAACCAGCAGCGCGCCGTGATAGAGCCCCCACAATATGAACGTGTAGGCGGCACCATGCCACAGCCCGCACAGGAAGAACACGACGACAAGATTGAAATAGGTTCGGCCATGCCCCTCACGATTTCCACCAAGGGGAATGTAGACATAATCACGGAACCAGCGTGACAGCGTCATGTGCCACCGACGCCAGAATTCGGTGATGCTGAGCGAGCGATAGGGCTGATTGAAATTCTCGGGAAACCGGAATCCGAGCGCTTTGCCGAGGCCGATGGCCATGTCCGAATAGCCCGAGAAATCGAAAAATATCTGCAGGGTATAGGCCAGCGCGCCGACCCAGGCGGCCGTCATGGTCAACTGGCCGGGGGCAAGATGAAAGACGCTATCCGCCACTACGCCCATGCTGTCGGCGATGATGATCTTCTTGGCGAGGCCGATGCAGAAGCGAAGAATCCCCTGCTCCACATCGTCCATCGCAACGGGACGATTGATGATGGTGCGCTCGACCTCACGATAACGCACGATCGGTCCAGCAACGAGCTGTGGGAAGAGCGTGTGATACATTCCGAAATCGACGATGGTGCGCGCCGACCGGCATTCGCGACGGTAGATGTCTATGATGTAAGACAGCCCCTGAAACGTGAAGAATGAGATGCCCGCCGGAAGCGCGATATCGGCGAGCGAAAATGAACCGCCGATCCCGGCAAGTCCGCGCACGTCATTCGCGGAGGAGATTAAGAAGTTCCAATACTTGTAGTAAAGTAACGGGATCAGATTCAGCACGATGCCGATCACGAGCAGCAACGCGGCTTGCGCCCGCGACGATCGTCCCTCGATCAGCAAGCCGATGCCGTAATTCACCATGATCGACGCGATCAGAACCCACGTTGCGAGGCCGCCATCGATGCTGTAAAAAGCCAGGCTCGCCAGCATGAGCCAGCCGTTTCGCCACGCCGACGGCAGCACGTAGTAGCAAGCGAAAAATACCGGCATGAAGGCAAAGATGAAGCCGGGCGAACTGAAGGACATTGAGCGCGACTTGTCTCGTTGCGACGATGGGGTGAGGAAAATAACCTTGCCACTATGAATTTCCGCATATCACGCGGCAGGGATCGAAGCAATTGATCGGCCTTACAACCCCACGGTTCCAAACAAAGTGGGAGGACTTCGCGACTCGTTATGAACAAGCTGTTGAAACCTAGCGGATCAGCCCCCGTTCGACCTCTACTGAGGCCAGACGAAACGGTAGCCGGCGGACTTCAAACGATCGCCGCGGAACACCCACGCCATGGCGAACCCGCGATAACCGACGACGAAATCCGGCGATATCTCCGGAAGCGTTTGCAGCAGTCCGCCCGCGACAAGCTGGCGGTTGATGACATAGTACGTGTCAGCGCCGGCCGGCCAGGCATCGCCCGTCACATACCCCCCACCGCTTTGATGAACCTGTACGCCCGGTTTCGGATACCATCGGGCATTGTAGACCGACCAGATGCCGACCTTGCCGCAATCGACGCCAGCGAGCTGGCCCTGTTTCCGGCATTCGTCATCGATCAGCTTGCCCGCCAGAATTGTCTCCTCCCCCCATCCGGTCCATGAGAAATTGAGGTGGCCTGGAGCCGGCGCGTCGGCCCCCGGATAGTTCACGGTGATCGGCCGAAACGCCGCATAAAGCGGCCGGAACGGCGCGACTTCGGCGATCATCAGGACCACGATGGCCGGCCACGCCATCCGTGCCCATCGTCGCGCCCGCACCACCGGCATCCACACCTCCACGATCCGCACGACCATCACGATGGCGGCCCACAGGATCGGCAGGTTGAGGTAGCGGTTGAAGGTCGGCGTGTTCATCAGCGCAAGAAGGCCCGGCGTCACGAGCGCAATGGCAAACATCAGGTCGAAGAACGGCGCCGCGCGCGGCCGCCATGCCAGCCTGAGCGCCGTCGCGCCCGCAGCCACTAGCAAGGCGGTCGGAAAGGCCGCGATGAAGACGCCATAGGCAAAGCCAACCGCGGCGAGACGATGGGCGACGGGGCCGACCGTGCTAAAATGCAGCTGCACGCCATTGATCGATCCAACCCTCATCGACGGATCGAGCGGCACCATTGGTGCAAAAAACGGGCTGACCAAATACAGGCCAGCGACGCCGGCCGCAAGAAGCACGCCCAATCCGGCAGGGAAAGAAAATGCGGAATGGCGCATGAACCAGGTAAGGCCAGCAACAAAGCGCGTTCGCGCCACGACCACCAAGGCAGCAACCACGGGCAGTAAAACCAACGTCAACGCTGTGGCCACCCAAGCATACCAGACTCGGACAGCGGGATCCGCGAGGGCATCGCCGATGCCGAACACGAACCGGAGCGGCGCGTAGATCCAGACGGTGAGCAATTCCATGAACAAAGGCAAGGTCCTCAACAGCACTGAAAGCGCCGGGTCGCCAATCAGACTGATAGCCGCAAGACCATAGGAAGCCAGGCTCACCGCAAGGGCCAGAACCATCGCTTTGAGAGTCGAGATTATCGCCGTTGTGACAGGATGCGACCGACTGGCGGCGCCTTCGATTACGCCGACCACGAAGCACAGCACCAGTAGGATCAGCGAGGCATTCAGCTTTTCCTGGGCCGCCAGCGCTGCGACCGTCAGTCCGATCCAAAAAAACTTGGGATTCGATTCGGCATGTCCCCGAGCAACAAACAGAACTGCCGCCGTGCTGC
Source organism: Tardiphaga sp. 37S4 (assembly GCF_021044645.1). Lineage (NCBI taxonomy): Bacteria > Pseudomonadati > Pseudomonadota > Alphaproteobacteria > Hyphomicrobiales > Nitrobacteraceae > Tardiphaga > Tardiphaga sp. 37S4. The sequence goes on from NZ_CP088008.1 coordinate 3,308,324, forward strand.
CGAACAGCGAGATCAGGTCGTAGTTCAACGTCTTGAGGGCCAGATTGTCGACCGGCAGCACATACAGCACGCCGATGAGGACCAAAGCGAGCAGCTGCCTTTCCGCCAATGACCATGACAGCAGCGCCTGGACATTCCAGATGATGCAGAAAATGAGCGCCATTCCCAGCAGCCAATGGACCCCCTTAAGCGAGGCGTCGATCGTTGCCGGCAACGCCGAGAGCGCCTGAAGTCCGCGTGTGATGGGAACCCAGATCAGATTCGCGGTATGGGAGGCGCCTTGCGCCCAATTGGAAGCGATATTTCGGTCGAGCGGATTGCGCAACACTTCGCCGAAAGCCGTCTCATCCAGCGTCATAAACTGGGTTACTTCGCTCACCGACAGCAGCAATGCGACGATTGCGACCACGCCGGAAATTAGGATTTCGGGCCTTCTCCACTCCTCCATATGCAGATCTGTCGTAAAATGGAGCCCTGCGTAAAGCCGCTTCGCTGCATAGATACCCGCAAAGATCACGGCAATCGTCATCGCAATTTCTGCGAGATTGATCTCAGTCAAAAATTTCATCAACCAGAACCGGTTAGAGCTAATTTGGCAGCATTGACCTGTGAAATCGGCTGGAGCCCGGTGACAGCCCGTGGCTCGATTGCAGGACAGTAGAGACCGTCAGAACATGACGGCAAAACCCTGATCTGTGGGACGATATCCTGCCGCCGTGATGGCGGTTGTTCTCATATCCATTTGTGTCATAACGTGCGAAAAGATGGGTGGCCAGTTCGCTGTGCTCAAATGAGAGTAATCATCGAGCCATCCCAGCAACGGGTTACGCCAAGCCCGCAGAATCAACACGTAAGGTCGGCGACACACAATCTCCGAGAGCATGGCAGGCGCGGAATAACGATGAATTTTAAGACCCGCTGGCACAAGGCCTGCTCCGAAACCATCGGCACCGACACATTCTGGCAAATAGCTGTTGACCACCGGTCGCTGGCCAATGAACTCATTCCTCTGATCAATACCTATACGAAAGGTGTCGTGCTTGATGCTGGCGCTGGACGAATGGCATGGCGTTCGCTGCTGCAACCTTTGGCGACGCACTATATGTCGACGGACTACACCGTCGAGCATGCCGAACTGACCTTTTGTGCCGATCTGCAAGGCGCGGTTCCGCTTAGGGATGAGACCATCGACACGGTTTTTTGCTGCTCTGTAATGGAACATACGCCGGAGCCATGGCGGGTGTTGCCCGAGCTTCACAGGATTCTGCGCCCGGGTGGTCACGTAATTCTTTCGGTTCCGTTCATGTATTACCTGCATGGCTGGCCCCACGACTACTTTCGCTTTACCCGCTTCGGGTTAACACGCTTGGCAGAGCAGGCCGGATTGCAGGTGGTGTTTCAGAGCAATGGCGGCGGCATCTTTCGTATGGCATGCCAAGCGGTCTCGATGGCAGTCACTGCCCTCCTCTGGACGCCAGCCGCACCATGGCTGTCAACACTTCCGGCCGGCGCCCTCTACCGGGTGGGCCGGTTTCTGGACCGTTTCGACGGAAACGGGTTATTCTCTCAGAACATCCACATGGTGTTGATGCGCCCGCAGACCTCGGAAATTTGAAATCGTGTGGAAATTGTCGGACAACCGTTAGCGCAGTTGGCAAACTCTTGCGATTGGCTGGCTGATTGCCTCGTGATTTTCGGGAACAGCGAAAGCAGGACCGTGACGACCATCTCACTGTTTGTCGCCGGCGCAAAAGGGTTCAATTTTCTCCGCCGCACGATCGAGGAATCGTCGATCGACGTGGTCTGCTCCTATCCAAGCAAAGGCACGCTCTGCAACGCGTACGATGAGATCAAGCGGCTGTGTCAGGATCACGACGTGGCGTTCGTGGACAAGCATGCTCTCGCGCCGTCATCCTATCAGGCATCACAGTTCGTCTTCTGCGTCGGCTGGCAGTTCTTGATCCACGAGATCGATCCGCGTTTCATCGTCTTCCACGATTCGCTGCTGCCGAGATACCGCGGCTTCGCGCCGACAGTCGCAGCCCTGATCGCAGGTGATGACAAGCTAGGCGTGTCTGCTTTCAGGCCGGAGCCCGGAGTCGATACCGGCGATATCCTTGATCAAGAACCGCTTCGTGTGACCTATCCGGTGACGGTTCGGGAGGTCTATGACAAGCTCGGCGGCGCCTATGCCGCTCTGGCGAAACGCTTGCTGGCTGCAGCCAGGACGGGGCCGCTGGTGGGTAGCGCGCAGGTCGAGGCTGACGCCACATATTCGATATGGCGTAGCGAAGAAGACTATACGATCGACTGGACTCAATCGGCGGCTGATATCCGCCGTTTCATCGACGCGCTCGGCTGGCCCTACCTTGGCGCGAAGACGCGCTATCAGGGCAATGAAATCAGGATCGAGCACGCGCAAGAGTTACCCGATCTGGCTTTCGTCAACCGTCAGCCGGGCAAAATATGGGCTATCGGACCGACAAGGCTGACGGCCGAAATCGTCTGCGGCCAGGGCATCCTGCGCATCGTGAGGGCGACACTCCCCGATCAAACGCAGCTACATTTCACCTCGCTCCGGCAAAGGCTCGGCGAGTGACTGGCGCTATCAGCGCGACAACATCCGCTTGACGGTATCGGCGACGACATCCACACCCTCGTCCAGGCCGATCCACAGCGGCAGGCGCACGAGGCGGGCGCTGAGATCGTCCGTGTGAACCAGCGCCCCATCGGTGCGGCCGAAACGCTGGCCAGCCGGTGCGCTGTGCAACGGGATATAGTGAAATACGGCGTTGATGCTTTCGGCGCGCAAGGCCGCGATCAGGGCGTCCCGCTTTGCCTGGTCCGGCAACAACAGATAGTAGATATGCCCGTTGAAGACGACGTCCTCGGGGACGTAGGGGCGACGAAGAACGCCTGCCTGCTCCAGTTCGGCAAAGTGTGCATGATAGCGGTTCCAAAGCGAGACGCGCCTTGCAGTCAGGTCCTGCGCGATTTCCATCTGCGACCAGAGGAAGGCACTGATAATGTCGCTGGGCAGATAGCTCGAACCCAGATCCACCCAAGTATATTTCTGGATTTCGCCGCGCGCGAAAGCCGTCCGGTTGGTGCCCTTTTCACGAATGATCTCGGCCTTCTCGACGATCGCCGGGTCGTTGATTAGCAGCGCGCCGCCCTCGCCCGAACTGATGTTTTTGGTCTCGTGAAAACTCAGGGCCGCTGTCTGTCCGATGGACCCCAGCGGCCGGCCGCGATAGCTGGACAAGATCGCCTGAGCGGCATCCTCGATCACCACGAGGCCGTGCCGAGCCGCAATGTCCATGATGGGATCCATGGCACAGGCGACACCGGCATAGTGCACGACCATGATCGCGCGGGTTCTGGGCGTGATCGCCGCCTCAATCAGACGCTCATCGAGATTCAGCGTGTCTTCGCGAATATCGACAAATATCGGTACGGCGCCGCGTAGCACGATGGCGTTCGCCGACGAACTAAAGGTGAACGAGGGCATGATGACCTCGTCGCCGGGCTTTAGGTCGGCCAGGATCGCCGCCATGTCCAGCGCCGATGTGCCTGAGGTGGTAAGAAGCGCGCGACGCACGCCAATGTGCTCCTCCAGCCATTCATGGCACAGACGGGTGAAGCGGCCATCACCCGACAAATGCTCCGCTCCGCAGACGTCGGTAAGGTATTTAATTGCGCGTGGACCAGCCAAGGGCCGGTTGAACGGGATCCGGTAAGCCATTTTGCCGACACCAACGCTGGGTTGAGAATGCCATGCTCAACATCCCTCGAAAATCGCGGGACCTTCGACATCGGCCAGACTTCAACTTTTGAATCGCGCGGACCATGTCGCAAACGCTCCATCATGGCTAGTGGAGAAAATCATTCGATCAGTCTGCGCGCCGGTGCGCAGTTGATTGACAGCCCCCCGGTCAGTCTCCCATACAAGGCCTGCTCATGGAGCGGCGGCTTGCAGCGTCTCCCGCCTGGGCGGACGTCACCAACGGATCCTGTGGGAAGCTCAACCATGGCGCGCGCAGCCATTTCGCGAACAGAGCCGCGCGCGACCGACGGCTATCTCCCAAGCTATGCCGAATTGGCCTTTCTGCTGGCGGCCAGCATCTTCGCGTTTATCTATTACGGAGATGCCTATCGCCTGGGCTTCGACTGGGGCGATATGGGTTCCTACGCGCAGTACGTCCGCGAGCTGACGCTCGGCGCCAAGTTCGGCGATGCCGTCGGATACGGCCCGCTGTGGTACTTCCTCGGTATCGGCGTGTTTCGCGTCTGGGGTGCTCATTTCGGCGCCATACTTGCGGTCTTTCAAATCGTCATCTTCGCCTCCGCCTGCTTGATCTGGCTCGCCGCACGAAAAGCGTCCGGCAGTGCCATCGCCGCTGGCATCGCATTTCTCTGCGTGCTCTGCGTACCGCCGTTCTATGCCTCGGCGATCCGCATGCTCAGCCTTGCGCTGTTCGCCTATCCGCTGATCTGCTTTGCAAGAGCGGAGAACGGACGGGAATTCTGGCCGCTGGCCGCAACGGCGGCCGCGATCGGCGTCAATTTCGCGTTGCGGCCGGATTTCGGTTACCTCTACACGGCGGCACTAGGAATCCTGCTGATGCTGCGCGCCTGGCAGACCCCGAGCGCGCCAGCGGCGCGTCTCGGTTATCTGCTGAAGATGATCGCTGTCAGCGCCGTGATTATTCTCTTGACGCTTTCGCCGGTCATTCTGCACGCGGCTTTCGATGGATATCTGCAGCCCTTTCTGGCCGACCTGTTGAGCTACCCCTGGCGTCTCTTGTTTTTCCTCAGCCACGCTGGTGGCATGGACGACGTCATCAAGGATTCCGGCAAGCAGACTGCATCGTTTCTCAAGATCCTGCCGCTCGGCGCACTCATCCATGGCACGCTTCCGCAACGCATCTTTTCTTTCCTGATCTATTCGAGTTCGGCGGTGCTGGTCGTTGTTGGATTGAACCTCGCCTGCCGTCTGGTGTTGGTGCCCGCGGCTGCCGCCGACAACCGGCTTCGGTTGTCGCTGCTGATGATCGCGGCCGTGCAATGGCCGGGTTTTGCATTGTTCAGGCCGGACTGGGTGCATTTCATCAGCTTCATGCACGCCTACACCATTCTGGTAGTCTGTGTGAGGCTCTGGCTGTCCCGCGACCTCACATCCACATCACCGGTCAGACGGTTGCTGAAGGCCGCCGCGGTGGTTGTCATTGCGGTCCAGATGGGCCTGTTTGTGGCATATGGCGTGTTTATCGACGACAGTGGCTGGGGCCCTAAGCAAGCGCAGCGCGATACCGTTTTTGCCGGTCGAAACGGCGTCCGCCAGTTCGTGTCCGCGGACCAGAAGCGGCTCTACACCGATATTTTCGAGCTGATCGAGCAGAATTCCAAGCCCGGAGACCGGATCGTCTGTGTGCCTTACTGCGCCGGCTTCGCCTTCATGACGGACCGACGGCTGCTGTTCAAGGAGCACTACGTCGATGACGGCACACCGCTCCTCTATCCGGGGTGGATCGATCGCGCCATCGCCCTGACGTTGGAGGTGCGGCCGCCGGTTGTGATCGTGCTCGACTGGGCACCAAACCACACCGAGATTTCTCGATTTGACGTCTGGGCTGCGCGATACATGGACTATATCAGGCGGACCTATGCCCGCTCCGTGTCCTTCGGCATGGGGACGGTCTGGATTCGCGATCCCGCGCCAGCCACCCCTGAACGACGTGAAGCGATCGTCGCGTATGGACCCGAGAAGGCGGCTATCGGCGTCCCGTTCAATCGTCAGCCAAGTGGCGAATCGGCGATATGGACCAAACTATCCGCGCCGGCGGGGATCGGGGCAGCCATTTTGCTCGACGATCTCCCTCTCAAGACATTTGTTGATGGCACAGCCGTTTCAGCGCTGGTTCCTGCGGACCTGCTGATCGCAGAGGGGCGTCACTGGCTGAAGGTAGTCAATACAAATACCGGCTTGGTCACCAACGCCGTCCCTTTTGATGTCACTGCTGCGCCGTAGCGCCGTGCGGCATGATGGGGCGGCATCGTTGCGGCGGGAGCAGCCGAAAGCGAGCCGCTCAACCGGACAAAACCGTCCGTTATACATCGACAAGCCGCGCGGACCGGATTAATGAGCGCTGTTGATGTGAAGGATGTCCCCTAGATGGCTACGCCGGTTCCAGATATTTTCGTCAAGGATATCGAAAATTTCCTGACCGACACCCACGTCTCCGATTTCTGTAAGACCCCGATCGACCGCCTCGCGCGTGAGTTCGTCTCAGTCGAACGCAGCGCCGAGCAGGTCCGCGAGTTGAGCCGCTTTGCGTCCATTACCCCGGAATCCCGCGTGCTCGAAGTCGGCTCCGGCTTCGGCACGTTTGTCTATTACTGCCGCACCAACAATGTTTGCGACTGTCACGGCATCGAGCCCGGATTGCCACCCTACGCCGCCACGCTAGATATCTCGCGACGGCTTCTGGCTTCGGCCGGCATAACAGGCTCGGTCATCGAGGAAGGTATCGGTGAGTCCATGCCGTATGCGGACGCAAGTTTCGATGCGATCTATTCCGTCTCTTGTCTTGAGCACACCCAAGACCCCAAGGCCGTACTATCGGAGATCGCCCGTGTACTGAAGCCCGGCGGGGTCGCCGTCATCAACTTTCCTAATTATGGATCGTGGTGGGAGGGGCACTACAACTTCTTCATGCTACCGCATACGCCGAAATGGCTTTTCAAGATCATCGCCCGGTTGCGTGGCCGCTCGCCCGAATTCGCAGACACGCTGCAATTCATCACCCACGGTAAGCTGATGGCCTGGCTTTTGCCTCTCAGGAACAAGATCGAGGTCGTCTCGACTGGTCAGGAGATTTTTCGCGAGCGCATCAACAGTCTGCAGTTTTCGGAGTGGAACGGAGTCGGCACCGTGAAGCAAGGCGTTCGCCTACTGAAGCGTCTCCACCTCGATCAAGCCGTCATCAAACTCGGCATCAAGCTGCATTGGGAGACGCCGTTCGTGCTTGTGCTTCGGCGCAAGGCGTGAACCGACGGGGCCCGACGTCCGCGCCCTATCGCAGCAATTCAAATGACGGCGAAGACAGATGAGGTTCATCGGCAATCCGATCGTCAAGCTGCTTACGACCATAGCGCTGTTTGCGCTCATCAGCCTGAAAGTCGATGTGGCGGAAGCGGGGAAAAGGCTGCTCTCGCTGCCGCCGCTGCTTGCTGCAGCCATCACGGCGGTCTCGTTTTTCGCTTTGCTCGTGCAGGCTTACAAGACGAAGATACTCCTGACCGAACGATCAGTGGGCGCCATCCTGCGTGTCAGCATCATCTCCCAGATCTACAGCGTGGTTTTCCTCGGACAGGTGGGCGGTGATATCGCAAAAGCGGGCTACCTTCTGCGCTCGCCCGCCGAACTGCACCGGATCGTTGCCGCCGTCCTGTTCGACCGCATCACCGGGCTCGTCGGGCTTCTGATCCTCGGTATCGGCGGCTTGCTGCTCAATACGCAGCATCTCGATCCGGTCATAGCGCCGACACTGACGGCGGCGATGGCGATGCTGCTGGCAGCTCTGCTCGCAATATTCTGCCTCAACGAAACTAACGCTGACCGTCTACTCGGCTGGCTGCCAGCCGGCATCAGCCGCCAGTTCGGCGACACGATACGGGCCACCCGCGTATCCTCATCGACCCCGCGAATACTCATTGCGTCGGTCCTTATGGGACTCGCATTTCAAGGCGTGGTAGTCGCTAACTGCGCATGGCTGGGATCGGCCCTTGGAATCAACTTATCTTTGGCCACTTGGGCAGTCGTAATTTGCGTGATGTCCCTTGTCCTGCTGTTGCCGATCTCGATCGGAGGCATTGGACTGCGCGATGTCACCCTCGTAGGAATGCTCGGAGGTTTCGGCATCGCTACCGATCAGGCTCTTGCGCTGTCGCTCGCGCTGCTCGGGCTGCAACTCGCAATGGTCGTCGTGGGCGCTATCCTTATGTTGTTACCGACCAGCAAAGAGGTCGAACCGGAGCATCCGTAGAAAGGCTATGGCTGCCCCTGGAAGCCCCTGCGCTCGTCCTCCGCTTGCAATCACCCAGTCACTCTTCTAATAGCCTCTAATCATGCAAAACGTGCCCGTTTCTCCACGTGTAACTGCGGCCGGTTCGGAATCGCCGCTCCTGAATAAAGACGGACAGACCGGCTCCATGGTCTCAGTCGTCATCCCCATGTACGATGAAGCGGAGAGCGTGGACGCCCTGTGCGAGCAGCTGTCCGAGGCGCTGACGACAGCGCCGTGGCGCTGGGAAATCGTCTTCGTCAACGATGGCAGCAGCGACGAAACCGTCGCGAAGCTAACCGATCAGGTGCAACGTTTTCCCGAGAACTTCAGGCTTGTCGACCTGCAACGCAATTTCGGCCAGACCGCCGCCCTGATGGCAGGAATCGATCATGCTCGGGGCGACATCATCGTTCCGATGGATGGCGATTTGCAGAACGATCCACAGGATATTGTCCGACTGGTTGCCAAGATCGGCGAGGGCTTTGACGTTGTATCCGGCTGGCGGCGCAACCGTCAAGATGCAAGCTTTCGCCGGGTTCTCCCGAGCCGGATTGCCAACAAACTCATCTCCGTGATCTCCGGTGTCCATCTGCACGATTACGGTTGTTCGCTGAAGGCTTATCGTCGCGACGTGTTGTCGGGATTCCGGCTCTACGGCGAAATGCACCGCTTCGTGCCCATCTTCGCGCGATGGCAGGGTGCCAAGATCACCGAAATGGTGGTGAACCATCATCCACGCCGCTTTGGAACCTCGAAATACGGCCTCGAACGCATCTTCAAGGTGCTGCTCGACCTGCTGCTGGTCAAGTTCCTGACCCAGTATGATACCAAGCCGATCTATGTGTTCGGCGGCGTGGGCGCGCTGTTCTTTGCGCTAAGCGGCCTTGCCACCATCTACGCGGTATGGCTGAAGCTGTTCAGCAAGGTCTCCTTCATTCAGACGCCGCTGCCGCTGATGGCGATGTTCGGCGCCATGACCGGCATCATGTGCATCCTGCTGGGACTTCTGGCCGAGGTGCTGGTCCGGATCTATTTCGAGTCCCAGGGCAAGACGCAATACGCCGTCCGCAGCGTGATAGGCCAAAGCGGAGAGGCCCCGGACGGCAAGAGGACCGCCTGAATGTGCGGCATTGCCGGCTTCATCGGCCGCGGCGATGAGGCGTTGCTCACGGCTATGACCGATGCTCTGGCCCATCGCGGCCCGGACGGCGAAGGTCGCTTCATCGACCGCGACCATGCCGTGTATCTCGGCCACCGCCGTCTGGCCGTCATTGACATCGCGCTCGGCCAGCAGCCGATGTGGAACGAGGATGGTCTCGTCGGTGTCGTCTTCAACGGCATGATCTACAACCACGCCGCCTTGCGGACGGAGCTCGTGGCTCGCGGGCACGTGTTCCGCAGCGATCACAGCGACACCGAGGTGCTGGTGCATGGCTGGGAAGAATGGGGTCTCGATCTTCTCGAACGGCTGAACGGCATGTTCGCCTTCGCGCTTCTCGATCGGCGGACCTCGCGTCTCATTCTGGCGCGCGACCGGTTCGGCGAGAAGCCGCTGTTCTACGGGCATGGCCCCGGCGGAATCGTATTTGCATCCGAACTCTCGGCCATTCTCGCCCATCCCAGTCATTCGGCTGCCGCGATGGACCCCGCCTCCATTCGAAAATATCTCGCCTACGGCTTCTTCCCGGCCCCACTCACGCCCTACAAGGCCATCGCCAAGCTGCCGCAGGGGCATGCGCTCGAGATCGACATCAAGACCCAGCAGAGCCGGCTGCATCGCTACTGGCGCTTCGCCATCGAGGCTGATGCCGCGCCAGCAGGCAACCTCGACCGTTGGGCCGAGGAGCTCGACGGCCTGCTGACGAAGTCAGTGTCGTTGCGCCTCGACAGCGACAAGCCGCTCGGCATCTTTCTGTCCGGCGGCCTCGACAGCAGTACCATCCTCAGCCACGCGGCGCAGCTGCGCCCGCCGGAAAGCATCGAGAGCTTCGCCATCGGCTTCCACGAAGAAAGCTTCGACGAGTCGGTCTACGCCGCGCAGATGGCCCAGCATGTCGGCTCGCATCACCGGACCGAGATGTGTGATCTCGACACCGCCCGGGCGCTGCTGACCGAGCTGCCGTCCATTATCGACGAGCCGCTCGGCGACAGCTCGATCTTGCCGACCTATCTACTGTGCAAGTTCGCCCGTCGCCATGTCACCGTGGCCTTGTCCGGCGACGGCGGCGACGAATTGTTTGCCGGCTACGATCCCTTCAAGGTTCTCGCGAGGGCCCAGCTTTATCACCGCGCGGTGCCCCGCCCCGTCCACGCCGCCCTGGCCGCCCTGGCTGCGCGGATGCCGCCGTCCGACCGCAACATGAGCCTCGATTTCAAGCTCAACCGCGGCCTGCGCGGTCTCGGCCTACGGCCGGCGCTATGGAATCCGATCTGGCTCGGCCCCGCCTCCCCGTCCAATATCACGGAGCTGCTGGCAGAGCCGGTCGACGTTGAGGATCTGTACAGCGAAGCCATCACCGCCTGGGATAATTCTGCAAGTCTGGGTCTGGTCGACCGGACGCTCGAATTCTACACCAACTTCTATCTCGCCGACGACATCATGGTGAAAAGCGATCGCGCCAGCATGCGCAACAGCCTTGAAGTGCGGGCGCCGTTCCTCGACAACGATGTGGCCGATTTCGCGCGGCGGCTGCCGTCATCGGTCAAGCTGCGCGGCGGCGTGACGAAGTGGATTCTGCGGAAGTCGGCGGCGAAGCGCCTGCCGGCCAATCTGCTTGAGAGGCGCAAGAAAGGCTTCGGCATTCCGCTGGCGCGCTGGCTGCGCGATATGCCGAAAGACGTTCTTGGCCATGCACCGATGCTGGATAGGCGCACGCTCCAGCGCTTCTGGCAGGAGCATCATGACAGAAAGCGCGATCACCGCGGCGCGCTGTGGTGTGCGCTGACATTGCAACAGCGCCGCCCGCGTATCGCCTGACGCATCGAACCGGCCGGAGATTCATCTTGCAAAGAAACATTTGCTTTATTCTGGATCATCTAGGCGTTGGCGGCGTGCAGGAGTTCGTCCTGAATTACTGCAAGTTCGTGCGCAACGAAAGCCGCGTCACGATCGTGTCCATCTTCAGGAACGACATTTACGCCGAGCGCCTGCGGGCAGCCGGCGCCGAGGTCGTCTTCTTGACCGGGCGGCCGTACAGCTACGTCGCAGTTCTCGATCCGCGCTCGTTTCTGGCCTTCTTCAAATTCTATCGCAGAAATAGCGCACACTTCGATTTCATCCATTTGAAGCTGTTCGCAGCGTTTGCCTATGCGTCGATGATAAAGCTTTGGCAGTCGCCAAAAGTGAGCGCCGGGCTGGATTGCAACCGTAGTCAGCTTCCCTTCCCAATCCAGGCGCTGTTCTGGATCTTTGCGAGGCGCTACCAGCGTTTCTACCTCAATGTGCTGCTGTGGAACGATTACGCCGCCTTTGGCCTACATCCTCCCCGCCTGCGCGACCAAGTCTACCCAGTCACGCGCCGGCAAAGCGACGCCCCGAAGCTCTATCCTGCCACGTTCTCGTTCGTATCCGTGGGTCGCGGCATTGCCCAAAAGGGGCATGCCGAAGCGGTGGCATTGTTCGAACTGACGCGCGCGCAACTCGACGGCGATGCGTGTCTGGCAATCATCGGCGACGGCCCAGCCATCGATGTGCTGCAGACCGAATACGAGGCGCGGAGCGACGGCAGCATCGTGTTTCCGGGCTCGGTTCAAAATTACGACGACTGGCTGATCGGCGCCTCCGGCGTCATCCGCATGGCATTTGGGGAGGATACCAATTCGGTTATCCGGGAAGCCCTTCTGGCCGGAAAGCTGGTGGCCACCACCCTTGAGGGGCCCGGTTGCATCGACCTGGCCGACAGGGGTGCCGTCGTCGCCATCGACCGCGAAGATCTGCCCGGCAGCGCGGCCAGGCTGGCTGCTGCGGTCCAAAACATGACCCATGAGAAAAGCGCACAACTCCAGCAAATCGCAGAAACGCTATGGCCTCAAGCGGAAGCCTTTAGTGCGTATGATTAGGGTGTCGCCCGCCCGGCACGTTCCCACAATGCTCTTGCGCAGCCGCTGCTAAAGCCGCAAAAATGCACGCCTTTTGGCGACACGCCGTGCTAAGTGCGTGCATCGAAGACGCGGAAGCCACTGAGAATGACGGATCCATCGCCGCCGCAGAAGGGCGTCATCGCCATCACGGGCGCGACGGGATACATAGGCCGCTCGACCGTGCGCGCGGCCCGGTCGAGTGGGTATGGCGTCGTCGCCCTCTCCCGCCGGCAGCCGAACCTGACCGGCGTCGGCTTTCAGCACTATGACCTAAAGGATGAGGGTGAGATCGACATCCCGGCCGGATGCGTCGCCATCCTCCATCTTGCCGCAGATACGCAGGCAGGAACTCGCACCGACGTCGCCAGCGAGGTGAACGCCGCGACCCGGATCATCCGTGCGGCCCAACAGAACAACCTTCCACTCGTTTTTGTGTCGAGCCAGACGGCATCTCCCGATGCAGCAACCGATTATGGCCGCGCGAAGTGGCAGGTCGAACAGATCATGCAGCAAACCGCCGGCTGTATTATCCGCCCTGGCCTCGTCTATGGCGGAACACCTCGAGGGCTGTTCGGCCAGCTGTACAGCTTCGTCAAAAGCCTGCCTGTCCTGCCGTCGTTCCTGCCAGCTCCCATGGTACAACCCATTCACGTCGACGATCTCGCTTCCGGCCTGATCCAGGCAGTCGAGCGACGCAGTGCCGGCATCATCAACCTGGCGCAGGACGCCTCCATCACCTTCACGCAGTTCCTTCGCATCTTGGCGCGTGACTATGTTCGCGCGGGGCGGATATTCGTTCCGTTCCCGGCGTTCCTGCTTTCACTGATCACGCCGGTTGCCGCCGTTTTTCCCCGCGCTCCGGATCTCGGCCGCATCCAATCTCTGTACGCAATGGGGGAGATGCGCACGTCGGTCGATCTCGAGCGATTGGGCCTCCGCCTTCGCCCGCTCGAAGACGGCATGCATCGCAGCGGAAACGGACAGTTGCGACGCCAACTGCGCGAAGCACGAGTCCTGCTGACCTACATTCTTCGCCAATCGCCGCCCGCCTCGCTGCTGCGCCGTTACGTGAATGCCGTGACTGCGCTCTATGGCGCTGACGCACCTATCGCCTTTCCGGCAATCCTTGAGCAGTTTCCGGTGTTGATTGCTGCACTCGAAGGCGCCGCCGCTAAACAGAAAGCTTCAAGATTGAGGTCGCGACTGTCTTGTGCGGTCCTGATCGCCGAAGCATCGCCGCTCGGCTCGAAGCGCTTCATGCGGGACAGGCCGGTTGGGCCGGTGATGGCGCTTTTCGCGATAGGAGCAGCGGTGGCGAAGGACAGTCTCATGCGTATCGGCAGCCTCATCCTGGCGAGACCGCTGACAATTGTCCTGAAAGCGTTAGAGCGCCCCGCACAATGACGGATCTCTACGACGCCATCATCCTGGGCTCCGGCCCGGCCGGGGTATCGGCTGCGTTTCCGCTGCTGAATCGCGGCTTGCGGGTGCTGATGATTGACGGTGACCTGGGACATTCGCCGACCCTGCCACCGGCAGGGTATTCGGACGCACGGAGCGCTGACCCGCATCAGTGGCGCTGGATGCTGGGCAGCGATTTCCATGCGCTGAAAACCCGCGCGCTGTCGTCGCCAAAGTTTAGAGTTCCGGCGCTGGCTAGCGTGTTCTCGGACTTCCAGCGCGAGAACCGCATCCACACGGATAATTTCAGTGCCGTCGGATCCCTCGCCACGGGCGGCCTGTCGAACGCCTGGGGCTGCGGCGTCTCGCGTTTCAGCAGCCAGGACCTTGCGGCGTTTCCATTCGCTGCAGATGACCTGCTGCCGTCATACGAGCGCGTCACACGGCGCATCGGGGTCAGCGGCCGCGGCAACGACGATCTTCGAGATTTCTTCGGTCTGGACGAATGGGCTCAGCGGCCCATTGCGCTGGATGAAATCCACACCGGCATTCTCGCCCGGTACCAAGCGTGTATCGCCAAATTCAGGCAATTGAACATACAAATGGGCCGGCCGCGCATGGCCGCGCTCGCGGACGATTTTGAAGGTCGTCTCGGCTGTGACCTTTCCAGCAACTGCCTGTGGGGCTGCTCCCGCGGCGCCCTGTACAATGCCCGCTTCGATCTGGCCGCGCTGAAGAAAAACTCGAACCTCTGGCATCTGGACGGCACTGTCGCCGACCGCCTCGTCAAACAGGGCGACGCGTGGACAGTGCATGTCCATGACCGGCGTTCAGGCACCGCGTTCGAAGTCCACGGCAGGACGATCCTCCTTGCCGCAGGCTGCATCGCCAGTACACGCTTCGTGCTGGATTATCTCGACCTCGTCGGCAAACCCGTGCGGTTCTTTTCCAATCCCACCGCAGCCTTTCTGGCGTGGATGCCGCGCGCGCTCGGCACTGCGCAGCAGGACGGCTTTGCCAGTTCGCAACTGGCGATGGCGTTCACGTCCGACCAGGGCGAAGATACGGCCTATGCCGGGCTGTTCTCGACGCAAGGGCTTCCGGTCAGCGAATTCCTCGACTTCCTCCCACTGACGAAGCGGTACGGCATCGACGTCATGCGGCACTTTCTAGCATCATGCGTGGTCGGCAACGTGTTCTTCCCGGGTTCCCTGTCCGAGCACCGGCTCACCCTCTCGGAAGACCGCAGCCTGCATGTTCGCGGCCAGTTCTCCCCCGATCTCGACACCGCGTTCCAAACCGTGAGCCGAAGCCTCAGGAAGGCGATGTTGGCCGTAGGCGGCATCGTACCGCCCGGCGCGTGCATTTTGAGCTCGCCGGGCACCGACGTGCATTACGCAGGATCGCTTCCGATGAAGGCCTGTCCCGAACCCGGACAGACCGATGCATTCGGGGAAGTCGCCGGCATGCCGGGCGTGTTCGCGGTCGACGGCGCGAGTCTGCCGAGCCTGCCCGCCAAGTCCCACACCCTAACCATTATGGCAAACGCCGATCGCATAGCGAGCCATGTCGCCACGCGCAAGGTAGTTGGATATTGACCGCACTCCGCAATTCATGCGGTGTAACCGCGATATCCAACGACAGCGACGTCCAATGACGGCCGGAGACAAAATGGATTTTAAGTGCAACGTCTGCGGGCACATGGCCAAGGGGATCCCGGTCGAGACCATCGACCGGGAAGTCCCGTCCTGCTCACAGTGCGGATCCTCAGTACGCTTCCGCAGCATTGTTCATCTGCTCAGCCTCAGTCTGTTTGGCCGCTCCATGGCGCTGCCGGACTTCCCGGTGAGCCCGCAGATCACCGGCATCGGGCTTTCCGATTGGGATGGCTACGCCGTGCCGCTGGCTGACAAGTTCGACTATACTAACACCTACTATCACCAGGAGCCGTTCTTCGATATTTGCAAGCCGGTAGGCGATCGCAATGCGAGCTGCGACTTTCTGATTTCGACCGAGGTCTTCGAACACGTGCCCCCGCCGGCGCAGATCGCGTTTCAGCATGCGCTCGACGTCCTCAAGCCCGGCGGCGTGCTGATCCTGACCGTCCCGTTCACCAACGAAGAACAGACGAAAGAGCATTTCCCGGAACTGCACAATTTCGAGATCGTCCGGTTTGCCGATGACTATGTGATGGTCAACCGCAGCAGGGATGGCGGGCATACTCTTCACGAAAACCTCGTGTTTCACGGCGGACCCGGTACGACGCTGGAAATGCGCGTGTACAGCCGAGCCGCGTTGCAACGCCATCTCGACGACGCGGGTTTCGTCAACACCCAGTTCTTCGAGCAGGACGTGCCGGAATGGGGAATCCTGCATAAACACCCGTGGAGCCTGCCGATCCTAGCCAGGCGGTCAGGCTCGACGGCCACCGCGACAGGCGGTGCGGCGGCAAAGCCTCCTGCGAAGGCGACGCCGCCTACGACATCGCCGCCGCCCTCTGACACACCACCGATGCACGCACCAAAGTGGGCAAGCGCGATCCGCGACATTCCCACCCTCGTCCTCATTGCCAGTACCGCGCTCGGCATCTTTGGACTGGTGCAATCCAACCTGCTCGCCGAGTCGCTCTGGCAGAGACTGCTGGTCAATCAGACGGGCCTCCTTTTCGCCGTTGTCGGTTTGCTTGCGATCGCCGCGTGCTTTGCAGCGGCCAGGTATGGGCGCAAGGCGGAAACCGTGCTGGCCCTGTTGCTGCTGGCATTCACCACAACCATATGCGGACCGGCCGCAACCGCTGTCGTGCTACTCTTCCTGCTGTCATCGTGGTGTCTCGGCATGCTCACGTTGCAGCGCTTCAGAACCCGACAAGATCCGGCTGAAGACGTCATTACTGTTGTAACGGGCTGGTCGATCTACGCGATGCTGTTCACGATGGTCGCGTCAATTCCCGTCAACATGGCGGCGACCCATGCGGTCGTATTGGGATTGCCGATCCTGCTGGCCGCCGCCAAGCCAACGATCCGTGGTCAGCTGCGGTCGTCATTGGCCAGCGCATTCGCGCCGCCGGCAAAGCCGGGTTACGGGGACGTCGTCCGAAACGCGGGACTGGTGGTGTGCGTCGTGATCCTATCGATGCATCTGGCGATGGTGGCGTTGCCGGATCGCTTCTTCGACGCCCTCTTATCGCATCTTTATATCCCATCGTTCATGTCGGCGCATCACGCTTGGAGCTACGATCCCGGCAATGCCTTTTCGTTCATGCCGAACGCCGCCGACATGCTCTATGCCGACATGTTTATGCTGCAGGGTGAAACCGCAGCCCGTCTTCTGAACTTTGCCGCGTTCTTTTTTACCTGCGTGGCGACGTTCCAAATCATCTCCCGCATCTGTTCCCGCTCGGTATCGGTCTGGGCGATTGCACTGCTGGTCTCGATCCCGCTGACTTTCATCGAATCGTCGACGCTGTTCGTCGAGAACACGGTAGCGCTGTTCCTGACGACCGCCATCCTCGCCATGGTTGTCGCCTCGTTTCGCATCCTGGGGCGCGATCATCTGGCGATCATGATGCTCCTCGCCGGTGCCACTATGGTCAAACTCCATGGCGCCATCGCTGCGGTCGTAATCGGAGCGATCAGCCTCGCGCTCTGCTTGCGCGGCAGAAGGACGCCGCGATCATTGATGCCTGTCGTGGCGATCACGCTTGCCACCGGCGTCGTTGCGCTATGGCCGTACTACTACGCGTGGCTGAAGACGGGAAACCCGGTGTTTCCGTTCTATAACCAGATTTTCAAGTCACCGTTCTTTCCGCCAGTCAATTTTGTCGATGGCCGCTGGATCGGCAAGTTCTCCGTGACGTTTCTCTACGACGCCACCTTCGCCACTGGCAATTTTGTCGAGGCCTATAACGGCGCGCTCGGCTTCACGCTATTTGTATTTCTTGCCGCCGGCCTTGTCGCGGCGCTGGCGGGCCGCAACCGGACCGCGCTTTTCTGCGGCGGCCTTGGCCTCTTCTTCGGGATCACCTTTGCCGCGCAGATTCAATATGTGCGCTATCTAATGATCTTCGTGCCGCTGCTGATGGTGCCCGTCGCGCTGGCGATCGAGCACATTCGCAAAGTTCGCCTAATGCAGATTCCGCTCGCCTGCCTAGTGGTCGTCATCGTTGGGTTGAACTTTTACAAGATGCCGGCCGGCGCCGGCGTGCTTGGTATCTCCGACCTGGCCGCGTGCTGCGACGAGAACGCTCGTCGTCAACTTGAATTCTTTCAAGCGCCAGAACGCATCGTCAACCGCGTCATCAATGAACAGGCCGGCCCCGCAGCGCGGGTTCTCTATGTCAGCAACCCGTTCGGCGCGTTACTGACGGGGACGGCCATCTACAGCACATGGCACAACTCGCGCTACGCCGCCGATTTTTCCGCCGTAAAGAGCGAACAGGATTTCGCGAAATTGATCGCGCAGATCGCCCCCTCCCGCGTCGTCGTCAACACCACCGGAGTGACGCCGCTCGAAAAAGCCGCCGACGCCTACCTACAGACCAAGGGGCGTTTGATCACGCGCATCGGATGGCTTGCACTTTATGAGCTGCACGCGCGTCCCTGATCGTGGCCGACAGAGTAAACTGCGGACGGCCGCCTGCCAGTAACTGGCGAACGACCGTCCAGTCACTTGAGGATCAGCTGGCCGGCCGCTCGTTCCTGCCGTGGTCGAGCGCCGAAAGTACGGATCGTGCCATGCTGTCGCGCGAGTAGAACTCCTGTGCGAAAGCTCGTTGAGCCGCCGATTGGGTAATCCAGGCCGTATCATCCGTCAGCAGGCCCGCCAAAGCGTCGCACAGACTCACGACATCGTCGTGAACCGGGACGATGCCCGCCAGCCCCGATATGCCCTGCGCACCGATCGACGTGGTCACCAGCGGCAGCCCACGGCTAAGCGCCTCGATCACCTTGCCTTTCACGCCAGCACCGAACCGAAGCGGAGCCACGGCGACACGGCAGCTTCGGTAAAGCTCATCTAGGGCGATGTCCGAAATATAGCCAGTGACCTTCACGTTTGGCGAAGCCAGCGCCAGCACTTCGGCTGTTGGACGGGAGCCCGCCAGAATGACCTTGAGGGAGCCGGTCTTACGTTCGAGTTCCGGCAGTATCTGATCCACCAGGAATCTGGCGGCATCGACGTTGGGCGCGTGAGCAAAGCCCGCCACGAACAGGAGCGTTCGCCCCAGCGGAGGCGACGGATGCGGCGGATGTTGGTCGAAAAAGAACGGCACGATCCCGCAGGCAACCGTGCCTGGCGATATTTCGCGCACCACGGCGGCTTCTTCCTCCGACGGATAGATGACGACATCGAAGTTGCGCCAGACGCGGCGCTCGAGGCGCTCCATTCTACCTGCGGCGACTTCGCCCTGAGCATCGCCGTCGAGCTTGGCCTGCCGCCGCATCCGGGCAAAATGCAAGTCGACGCCGTAAAAACTTAGAGTGGCGTTGGTTGTGCCCAGCAAGCTCGGAATTGCATAAGCCGCGACATCCGGCCGGATCGCCAGGACGTGGTCCAATTCTTCGCCATGCTGCTTCATCCAGGTTGGAAGATCGCCGGCCGCGCGGTTGTCCAACACCTCAATGCCCCGCTGTTCGAGCAAGGGCGTATACTTATCATCGTAGCCGCGGCCGTGCGGCCAGAATTTTATCACCCAGCCTGCGTCTACCAAGCTGTCAATGATGCCCATGGCGCTGCGCGATCCCGCGTCCTGGTCCGGTTGCGGAACATAATGGTCGATCACAAGTATGAGCTTCCGCGCCGCCGCACGGTCCCTGGCTCGAATCACGCGCTCGCCATTGGCAAAGTTGTTGCTCGCTAGATCGGCGCCCCAACGCTCCATCATCCGCGCCTGGTTCACGACCTGATGGGCCTTCACGCCCTGCTGCAGGTCGGTGCCGTGCGACATGCCTTCGTGGTGGATGACG
The DNA here is from genome assembly GCF_021044645.1 of Tardiphaga sp. 37S4. NCBI lineage: Bacteria > Pseudomonadati > Pseudomonadota > Alphaproteobacteria > Hyphomicrobiales > Nitrobacteraceae > Tardiphaga > Tardiphaga sp. 37S4. Next base: position 3,327,837 of record NZ_CP088008.1, read on the forward strand.
ACCGACTGCGGCTCGTACAAGACCTTCAACCCGCGGGCACGAATGCGGAAGGCCAAGTCGACGTCCTCGTAATAGGCGGGGGCGAACGACTCATCGAATCCGCCCAGGCTGGCGAACAGATCGCGGCGAACCATGATCGAGGCACCGGAGCAGTAATCCACTTCGCGAACGTAGTTGAACTCCGGCAGCGCGGGATCCTGACCGCGGCCGTAATTCCATCCGGATGCATCTTTCCACATGATTCCGCCGGCTTCCTGCAGCTTTCCGTCAGGAAACAGCAGCTTCGAGCCGACCATGCCGACATCGGCATGCGCTTCCAGCCTGTCGACCAAAGCGTCGATGGCGCCCGGGCGCAGTTCGGTATCGTTGTTCAGGAAATAAAGATATTTTCCGTTTGCCCGCTCGGCGGCGCGATTGCAGCTCAGCAAGAACCCGAGATTTGTCTCATTGCGCGACAGCTGAATTCCGCTGACAGCTTTCAGTCGCGACGCCTCGGCCGCATCCGGAAACGCGTCGTCAACAACCAGGACTTCGGTCGCACACCGTGGCCGAAACTTCGCAATCGACGCGAGACAAGCCAGCGTCAGATCCGCCTGACCATAGGTGGAAATGACGATCGAGACCACGGGCTCCGACGCGTTGGGAAACTGGATGGCGGCGGCATCTGCGAACGAATATTCCTTCCGAGGTGCGATCAGGCTGTCAGACGGGTTGCCACGCAATGCGCCTCGAGCTGCACCGCGCAACACCCTGAGCATTCTCCAAGCCAATAGCAGGATCCGACGGAGCACTCTTGCGACGAGAGGAAACCGCAGAACAATGCCGCGCAATCGGGACAAGATGCGCACTGCGATGCTGCTCTGCATGACTCGGAGCGAATGCTCCGCGGCATCGGCCCTCGTCGTGAGCGTCTCGATGACCTTTACTGCGTTGGCTTCCCGTTCCGCTCCCTGAACAGCACGCTTGGACGCTTCCTGGAGCAGAATTTCAAGCCTCCGCGCCCTGGCTTCGGCAACTTCAGAAGTCATGAAAACGGTCATCTCGAAATGGTCCGACGCAGCAGCCCCGAGCCGGCTGTAGCTGTCGCGGACACCGTCTGCGGCTGCGCCGCTGGCGGCGTCGAACAGATCGCGGACAGCCGGCGGAAATTCGCTCCCCATTCCCAGCACGCCAAGACCGTTGCCGTGCAGGAACTCGAAATGAGGATGCTTCTGCGCTAGCTCGGCCCAAAGCTTGTAAACGCCAAACCCCCGTTCGTGGACGTTGGTGTCATGAAACAACACAATCGCATTGGGTTTCAACTTCGGAATCCACGAGTGGAAGTCGTGGCTGACATCCTCGAAAAAGTGCCGCCCATCAATGTGTAGCAGATCGATGGATCCATCTGCGAAGCTCGCTAGCGCGTCGTCGAATGTCGAACGGATCATATGGGCGAAGCCGGAATACCGGCCATCGACATAAGCTTTCAGTTCGTCATACACGACATCGCCGTAGCGTCCGGCGTGCACGTCGCCCTGCCAGGTGTCGATCGCATAACACTGGGTGTCGATGTTCAAATTCTCAACCGCCTGGCAGAAGGCACCGAACGAGTACCCCATGTGCGTGCCGAGCTCGACAATAGTTTTCGGACGGTAAGCATCGATCAACCAGAAGGCAAACGGTGCATGCTCGGCCCAACCAGAACCCACGCTTGATCGTTCAGGGAGCCAGAACGAACAAGATGAAATGCATTTAACCGACACGCGAAATCCTTTACTCAAACGATTGTCAAAAAGGTTGGGATCTTTCTAGAAAGCTTTATAAGGTCAGCATACTTCGGATCAACGTTAAAGCTGTACTCGTGACCTGGTTCAACGGATCTGCGCGAGATACTGTGGTTGGTTGAATTTACAATTCTAAGCGAGATCGGCAATCGTTCAGAACGTCACGAACCGTTGTCTCGAAATCGTGCCCCGGCGTCCAATCGAGGACGTGGCGTGCCCTGGTGGCGTCACCCACAACAACGCTAAGGCCAGAAGCCTGCGCTCTCGCCGGATCGACCTCCACGGCGATGCTCATCTCAGTCTGGGACAACAACATCGTCAGAATGTCGGATATCTTGCGCGGGATCCCGGAAGCCACATTCAAGATCAGGCCGGGCTCCAAGTGGTCACTGCGTTGAATACCCAGGACATAGGCATCCGCGACATCACGGACATCGAGAAAGTCCCGGCGCGCCTCGAGATTTCCAACACGCATGACCGCGGGAACGAGGCGGGCTTCGATCCGTGCGATCTGCATGGCGAATGCGGGGATGACGAAAGCATCGGTCTGTCCGGGCCCGGTATGATTGAAGGGCCGAAACCGAATGCACTTTAGTCCTTTCGTAACCAGCGCGCCTAGCGCGAGATCGGCCGCCGCTTTCGACGCGCCGTATTCATCTGTCGGCGCCAGCACCGCGTCTTCATCGAGCGGCATGCCCGACCTCGCAGTGTCGCCATAGACCAGCCCGGATCCCACATGCACCAGAACACAGGTCGGAGCGACGTCGAGAATGGCCATCGCTATACTGCGGGTCGCATCCAGATGAACCCGCCAGCCCACGGCCGGATCCGCATTCGCCGCAGACGGTGCAGCGATCGCCGCGAGGTTGACGATGTGACTTGGCCTGTATTGTGCGATCGCCTCGCGAACCGCCGCGGGGGCAGTCACGTCGAGTGCGGAAATCGTCCCGACGATAGGATGCTCATGCGCTTGTAGGGCTGTACCGAAAATCGAAACCGCTTCCCCATAGGCACGTCGGAGCGCGGTTACCAAATGCGGCCCCGCAAATCCGCCGGCTCCCGTGATTAGTACCCGAGGCTGAGAAGACATGTGATGGATCACAGATGCTCATGGAGCTTGAACCGCGTAAGATCGGCTTGCACCATCTCCGCAACCAACTGCTCTAGGGTCGTCTCGGATTTCCAGCCCAAGCGGGAATGGGCCTTTGAAGCGTCCCCATGCAAGACATCGACTTCAGCCGCGCGAAGATACTTCGGATCAATCACAACGTGATCTTCCATATTGAGCCCGGCGCAGGCGAATGCCAGCGAGCAAAACTCCCTGACTGACGTCGTCCTTCCCGTGGCGATGACGTAATCGTCCGGCACATCCTGCTGCAGCATCAACCACATGGCTTTGGTGTAGTCGCGAGCATGCCCCCAATCGCGCTTGGCGTCGAGGTTGCCCAACGAGAGTGTCTTTTGCCGCCCGAGCTTGATCTGCGCCACAGCGGCAGTGATTTTCCGGGTGACGAACTCGATGCCGCGTAGCGGCGACTCGTGATTGAACAGGATGCCGCTGGAGGCGTGCATGCCGAAACTCTCGCGGTAATTCACCGTCATCCAGTGCCCGTAAAGCTTTGCCGCTGCATACGGCGAGCGCGGATAGAAAGGCGTGGTCTCAGACTGAATGGGCTCCTGAATCAGCCCGTACATTTCGGACGAAGACGCTTGGTAAAAACGCGCTTCCGGGCAAACGATGCGCACGGCCTCCAACATGTTGGCCGCACCCATCCCTGTAACGTTGCCAGTCAGTAGCGGCTGTTGCCAAGACGATTTGACGAAGGATTGCGCCGCCAGATTGTAAACTTCGGAGGGCCGAACATCGCCGAGAATTCGGATCAGGCTGGAGAGATCCGTCAAATTGCCGTCATGCAATGTCACCTGACCATCGACACCAATCCACTTGAGGCGACTCGCGACCACATCTGCAGACGCACTTCGGCGCAGCAGGCCGTGCACGGCGTAGCCCTTGTCGACGAGGAACTTGGCCAGGTACGCTCCGTCTTGGCCTGTGATTCCAGTCAGAAATGCAATATTCTCGGTCATAAGCTCAGCTTTGTAATCCTGTCAGCAAGCCTGCCAGCGACCTTCAATACCGGTTGCGCCGGAGGTTGTCACCTCGGCATCTAGGGCATAGCCGTCGTATTGTCGCAAGGATTATAAAATGCCGTGCAACATTGATCTAGCTGGCCGTCCGAGAGGACTGCGACCTGCCGCGACGTTGGTGTTTCCAGCGATCCCCCGACTTCGTCAGGCGCCGCCCTGCAGCGGCTCGCTGGGGACGTTGTAAATATCGTATGCCACTGCGGCCAGCAGCAGCTGCGAGCCCAGGATGATCGGCAACGACGCCAGCATCACCGTTCCGGCCGGCGTCTCGACACCGTGCATACCGTTGCCGATCCAATTGTACACCCCCCAGGTCACGCCGAAAACCATCAGGAAAATTCCTACGATGGTTTCGATAGTCCCAATGCTAACGTCGCGCAGAATGTAATTGTAGAAGAAGCGTTTAGAGAAATTGAGCAGATACCTTCCGGGAAAGTCGAACAGCACCTTGCTGATACGAAGATTGCTCTGCTCATCGCCATAGAACGCCGGCATCGATACATCACGCACCGTAGCGCGAACGATGCTAAGCCGGAACAACATATCGGACTCAAAAAAATAACGCGCCGCCAGCTTATCCAGATCGAGCATCTTCAACGTCGACTTGTGGATTGCCGTGAAGCCATTCGTGGGGTCCATGATATTCCAGTAGCCGGTCGAGATCTTGTTAACGAACGACAGCGCCGAATTTCCCAACACTCGGACAAACGGCATTTGACGTAGATCTTCGATATTGAAAAATCGATTGCCTTTGGTGTAATCGGCACGGCGTGCAACGATTGGTGCAATCAATGATGCGATCTGCAGCGGATCCATTTGCCCGTCGCCGTCGACTTTGACGACGACATCGATATTGTCCGCTAGGGCGGCGCGATAACCCGAGACAACCGCCCCGCCGACGCCTTGATTGACTTGATGCTGGATGACGCGGACCTTCGCGGAAGGAAAATGCTCTACCACAAGGGCGCCCGAACCTTCGGGACATTGATCGTCGACAACATAGATCATGTCGACGACCGGCAACGTTCGCTCGACGACATCAATGATGTGCTTGCTAACCCGATAGCAAGGGATGACCGCAGCGACTTTCATTTCTTACCTTATGCGAACGCAGGCGCAGATGTTACGCTTCTCGAACTTGGTACATTGCGAGTTTGGCTTCGCCTACGCCCCCGCAGCCAATCCACGAACGTATTTCGCGTACTCGCTCTTCCCCAGCTCTTCGCCGATCTTCGCTAGCTGGTCGCGGTCGATGTAGCCTTGGTTGAACGCCACCTCTTCTGGGCAGGCAATCCGAAACCCCTGGCGCCGCTCCAGCGTCGCGACGAACTCCGCGGCTTCCATCAGGCTATCCGGCGTGCCGGTGTCGAGCCACGTGAAGCCGCGGCCCATCTTCTGCACGCCGAGTATGCCGCGTTCCAGATAGACGCGGTTGACGTCGGTAATCTCCAGCTCGCCCCGCGCCGACGGCTTGATGTTGGCGGCGATATCCACCACGTGCTGGTCGTAGAAATACAGCCCTGTCACTGCAAAATTCGATTTCGGCTGCAGCGGCTTTTCCTCGATCGAGGTGGCCCTGCCATCGGCGTCGAAGGCGACCACGCCGTAACGCTCCGGGTCCGCGACATGATAGGCGAACACCGTGGCACCGGAGGCGCGCGAGGTCGCGCTGGCCATGAGGTCCGGCAAACCGTGGCCGAAGAAGATATTGTCGCCGAGGATCAGCGCGGATGGACCGCCCTCGACGAACTTTGCACCGATGATGAAGGCCTGCGCCAGGCCTTCCGGCTTCGGCTGCTCGGCATAGGACAGCGACAGGCCCCAGCGGGCGCCATCGCCCAACAGCGCCTGGAACAACGGCAGATCGTGCGGGGTGGAGATGATCAGAATCTCGCGGATTCCGGCCAGCATCAGTGTGCTGAGCGGATAGTAGATCATCGGCTTGTCATAGACGGGCAGCAGCTGCTTCGACGTGACCAGCGTCATCGGATAAAGCCGCGTGCCGCTGCCGCCGGCTAGAATGATGCCCTTCAAAAACCCACCCTCGTCTAAGATTGCAGGAGACGATCCAAGCAATTCGCAAGGGACGTTTCCATCGATTGCAGCTGGATGTCAAACACCTCAGCCAGCCTCGCCGTCGACAGCCGCGAATTGGCCGGCCGCGCCGCCGGCGTCGGGTAATCGGCTGTGGAAATGGCATCGACCGGGACGGAACGCCCGCCATGCAGCGCGGATTGCCGCATGATTTCGCGGGCGAAGCCGCACCACGTCAGCGTGTCTGGCCCCGCCAGATGCGTAACCCCGGCATATTCCGGGCGCCAGCGCTCCCCTGCGATGCGCTCGGCGATCGCCAGCACCGCGTCCGCAATATCCGGCGCATAGGTCGGACAGCCGACTTGGTCGTCTACCACCCGTAGCCGGTCGCGCTCTGCGGCCAGCCGCAGCATGGTGCGGACGAAATTGCTGCCGAACGGCGCATAGACCCAAGAGGTGCGCAGAACCACGTGGCGGGGATGTGCGGCGGTGACCGCCTGTTCGCCCGCCAGCTTGGACTGGCCATAGACCCCCTGCGGGACCACCGGATCGCTCTCCACGTAGGCGCCCGTCTTCTTCCCATCATAAACGTAATCGGTCGAGAAGTGGATCACCGGCGCGTTTTGAGCGGCGGCGGCCGCCGCCACCGCCCCGGCACCGTCGCGATTGATGGCGAAGGCCAGCTGCGGCTCGACCTCGGCCTTGTCGACGGCAGTATAGGCCGCCGGGTTGATGACCACATCGGGGCGAAACGCATCCAGCGCCTGGTCGATGGAGGCAGGATTCAGCAGGTCCAGCTCGGCGCGGCTGCTGCTGCCGAACACGATGTCTGAACGGCCCACGGCCGCTTCCCGCAGCGCGCGGGCGACCTGCCCCTCGCCGCCAATCACATATAGACGCATGCGGGCCTCACGCCTTGACCAGGCCGAGGCGCTCGCCGCCATAGACCTTCTGGCGTAGCGGCTCCCACCATGCGGCGTTGTCGAGATACCAGCGGACCGTCTTCTCGATGCCGGTCTCAAAAGTCTCCTGGGCGCGCCAGCCGAGCTCGTTTTCCAGCTTGGTGGCATCGATCGCATAGCGCTGGTCGTGGCCGGGCCGGTCGGTGACAAAGGAAATCAGGTCGTGATGCGAGGTATTGGCCGGGCGCAGCTCGTCCATCCAGGTACATATCTGTTCGACCACGTCGAGATTCTTGCGCTCGTTGCGGCCGCCGATGTTGTAGGTCTCGCCGGGCACGCCCTTCGACAATATGACGCCGAGCGCGCGGGCGTGGTCCTCGACGTAGAGCCAGTCGCGCACGTTCGATCCGTCGCCATAAACCGGCAGCGTCTTGCGGTCCAGCGCGTTCAATATGACCAGCGGGATCAGCTTTTCCGGGAAATGATACGGACCGTAATTGTTCGAGCAGTTCGACACGATCACCGGCATGCCATAGGTGCGGTGCCACGCTTTGGCGAGGTGATCGGACGCGGCCTTGGTCGCCGAATAGGGCGAGGACGGATCGTAGGGCGTGGTCTCAGTGAACAGACCCTCGGCGCCGAGCGATCCGTAGACCTCGTCGGTGGAGACGTGGATGAAGCGGAAGTCTATCGCGTTATTCGCGCGCGTCTTGAGATAACTGCGCGCTGCCTCCAGCAGCGTGAAGGTGCCCATGACGTTGGTCTGCACAAACACGTCGGAGCCGGAGATCGAACGGTCGACATGGCTTTCAGCGGCGAGATGCACCACCGCGTCCGGTTGGTATTTCTCGAAGATCGCGTTAACTACGACTGCGTCGCAGATGTCGTGCTTCTCGAACGCGTAGCGCGGGCTGGATGCCACCGGTACCAGCGAGGCGAGATTGCCCGCATAGGTCATCTTGTCCAGCACGACGACGTCATAGCCTAGATCGGCAATGAAATGCCGGCAGACCGCCGACCCGATAAAGCCGGCGCCGCCGGTGACGAGAACCCGCATCCATTACTCCTGACGAATATAGTCGAATGCCGGCAGCATCTCCGCCAGCTTGGGTTGCTTGCGGTCCTTGTCCGACAACACCACATCAGCGGCCGAAATGCCCCACTCGATCCCCAGCGCCGGATCATCCCAGGCGAGGCCGCGATCACATTCAGGCGCGTAATAATCGGTCACCTTGTAGATGACTTCGCAGTCATCCTCCAGTGTCAGATAGCCGTGCGCGAAGCCGGCCGGCACCCACAACTGGTTCCAGTTGTCTGCCGACAGCTCGGCCGCCACGTGGCGTCCGTAACTCGGCGAGCCGGTGCGGATATCGACGGCAACATCGAGGATGGAACCGCGCGTACAGCGCACCAGCTTGCCCTGGGCGTGCGGCGGCGTCTGGAAGTGCAGGCCGCGCAGCACACCCTTCTGGGTAGAGCGGACATGGTTGTCCTGGATGAAGGGCGTGGTCAGGCCATGCTTCGCGAACTCGTCGGCACGAAACGTCTCGGAAAAGAAGCCCCGCGCGTCGCCATGCTTGGCCGGGGTCACCAGCCAGATATCGGGAATTTCGAGGCGTTCTATCTGCATGGTCTATCAATTTCTGGACTGGTCAGTTGATCTGCCCGGATTCCGTTGACGAAATCGTTGCTGCGCCACGGCCCGGCAACGTCGACTCCAAACGCGGCATAGCCTTACAAGCCTTTGCTGCGCTTAGTCAATTTCCAGATGGAGCGAACCGGACCGGGCTTTAAGGGACCCGTGCCCACCCAAAAGCGACAAGACCATAAATCAGCATCGAATAGGCCAGTAAAAGCGGGCTCATAACGAACAGGAAATGCCGGAATGGCCCTGCTTCGGTAACGGTCGTCCAAAACAACTTGGCCCTGCCCGGCATGTCTTTCCGGATCTGGCTTCGCAAGGACTTCGCCAGACCCGGGTGAGAAAGCACCGCAACCATGCGATCAGCGAAAGGATACGGAAGCTTGGCTCCATTACTTTCCAGCTTGGCCTGGTCTCGCTTATCGAGATACTCGGCAACGATACCGACATGCTGATAGGAGCCGTTGTAGCGCGAGCGAATATCTCTGGAGGTTACCTGGGAGAAATAGTGGACCAGCACCCCGGACACGACCACGACCCATATGCGTCCGACCAACAGCAATCGGCTGGATGATGCAACGTCCGAAACGGCTCTAAGCACCAAGCAGAAATTGATCGTAATCCCGACAAGCAGAATATCCTGATATCGTGACGACCCGCCATCTCCGGTTGGACGCCCGAAGGCAATCATGGCGATGGCAATCCAGACCCAGAGGATCAAAGCCAAAATCTTCCAGCGGACGTCATTGTCCGCAACACGCTGTGCGATCATTCGCACGGCCAAAACCGAAGCGGGCGTGTTCAATGCAAGCGCCGAAAACAAGCCCGACGGCAGCGGCCAGCTCGCATAGCGGACAATACCGTTAAAAAGTATGACAGCCTTCGTCCAAAGGCCGCCCGCTTCGGTCGGGTTGAGTCGAGGGACGTAGAAGATCATCACGCCTGCCAGCGCAAGATATGACAACAACACGAGATACTCCCGCATTCCACGGCGCCCCCGCGTGTACATTTGCAGGAGCGTGATTGCGGCAGCTGCCATCGGCGTAGCGACGGCCGATGACATGCTAAAATAGGCACAGACCGAAAGAGCGATGCCCAGCCACCACCTTGATGAAAATGGCGACGAACCACAGAGCAACAGAAGCGCCAGGTAAGAAAACAGCAATAGGAAATACCACATGGTCTGCAGGGACCAGATCGAATTTTCCCAACCAAAAGGAACAGCAAGGAGAATTGCAGTCGATGCAATAATTGCGAGCGCCGTATTTCGAGAAGTCTTCTCGGACAGCACGCGTGCAATCAACACAATGGCCGCAGTATGAACGACGGCGTTTACCATCATGATGGCGATCGTATCCCAGCGCCCTGTAGAAATAAATGTAAGCAGCCAGACCACGCGTGCCGACGTCGCCCGATGTTCGTTGTGCGCGGCGAACCAGTCGAGCAGGCCCAGCCTTCCATCCAGGTAGGGCAGAAACAGATTGTGTCCCTGGGCGTCCCACTCGTCCCAGAACGGCACCGGCCCGGCAAAAGCTCCAATGAACGTGAACTTGAAGCACAGAAGCGCAACCGCTGCGATCGCCAAAGCTAGCGTGCGTTGGTGGACCACTCCGTCATTTGAATTCATCGAGCGGCCCGCATCAAATCACGACCCTGCAAAATCATTTAAGTGCCGCAATACGATAAATCCGGGATCGAACGGAAGTCCGACCAGGCCCAATCAGTACCGTGCCCGCTGATCGGTTCAACAGGATGCGTCGTGCCATCATGGCATGAGATCTACCTTGCTCCAGTACGACCAAGCCCAATTGCAATTATCCATGCAGGACGTCCGGAACTTGAGCTGGCCCCCACCCGCGGGAAGCGCGATCTTCGCCGACTGCAGCCCGCGATCGGATACCACAGCGGTCGGATTGAGGCAGCGCGAGAACAGTTGCTGCGCAGAATCGCCGACAATCGAGAAACACGCACCTCTCGAATTATTACCGCCCTGCCACGCGGAATCGCGCATGCCGAAGCCAATCTCGATCGATGACGAGGAGCCGACAGCCAATGTCAGTTCGGACGGCGCGTGCGCGAACAGGCCCTCAGCCGACGGCCCTACCATTGGGGGGCTAAGCCGGTTGCTGTCGATGATCGCCTGCAAACCGGAATGGCCGGCGACTTTGAGCCTAGATTTCCATGCAGACTTATCCGCTCGGCTCAGGATGCCCGTGTCGATTTCCGCGAAGGAGATTGCTACGTCCGATTTGTAAGCCCATGATTGCCGCCAGCTTTCGACGACTGAAAAAGCCACCGGCCGCATCCGGCTGTTGGCGGCTGCGGCGCCATCAAACAGTTGCAGAAACATCTGCGAGGTGGCGAGGGTCGGGACTAGGATGGCGCCTTCCCGGGCCATACCGGGGATCAGCCGATAGTCTTCGGAGGGCCCTTCCGCGTAGAACGCGCGCAGCAAAATGGAGGGCGGCTTCAGGAGTTGCTCGGCCAGCCGGCCCAAAACGCTGTATTGCACATCAATCTTGACGAACAGCGGCGCCGTCGATGCGGGCACGTCGATGCGCTCGCCAAGTCTGACGCGACGGCCAATCGGAGCGCCGAGCACATCGGGAAGCGGTTGCGGCCGCTTGCGCAGTACCAGCAGGTCGTTGCTGCGTTCAAACGGCTCGTAACGCTGCAGCAACAGCGGCCACAGCGCCCCCTCGGCGGATGCGGGATGGCGGCCATCGATCGATCCCGGGGCGAAGAATACGAAGTCCGGTGCCTTCGGCGACAGATAGAACTCGCGGTTTCGTTGAATTAGCAGCGGCGAATAGGTGGTATACTCCTGGATCGTCGGCCGCGGACGGTAGTCCAGTTGCGCCGCAATCACTTCGCTTTGCCGCGACGGGATGATGTCCACGCTGCCGCTGACGGCGGGCATATGGGACGTCGCATGCAGTCGCTCGCGGGCCGCCGAAAACTGCTGTTCTTTTTCGGCCATCCAGCCGCGCGGCCGAAGCGCAAAATCCGCCACGCCTTCAAGATTCGTAATCGAGCGCGCGATAATGCCGCCCGGATTGAGTACGCCGAGCGGCATCTTCTGAAGGTAAGGCGCGTAAAGATACATAAAGCTGATAAATAGGACCACTTCAAACGGATAGTACTTCTTCCATATCGGTCCGCTCGCCAGAGCCACCGCAGGAACGGCCAGGAACAGCCCGGTCCACGCGATCAGGGAATGGCCGTCGTGGCGGACAAACCCGGCCTTCATCAGGACGAACAGATAGCCAATCAACAGCAGCAGTTGCGCGATCGCCGTCGCTCGGCCCGGCCCACGAACTTTGATGGTGGGCCACGTCGCTAGCGCCGCGACCACGACAATGGCAAAGCTGGAGACGCCCCACAGCCAGATCGAATCCGGCGCGCCGTCGATGCTCATTCCAGCGGAATAGCCTTTCGACACTTCGAGCGAGGCCTGCAGGTAGGCCGGCAAATTCGACAGCGACTGGCCCGCCGCTACGAAAAACGCCACTGCGCAGACGAGGAACGAAGCAGTCTTGTACGGGATTTCGCGGCGCGAGACCGACAGCAGATCGACGATCAGAAACACCGGCAGAGCAAGCACCAGCACCGAGAACTTGGCCATCGCAAAGGCCGCCACCACGACGATCGACGCCGTCATGACCAGGGCGCCAACCTTTCGGGAGGCATACAGATAGCCCGAAGCGAAGACGAAGAAGAGCATCAGTCCATCACGCAGCAACCGCTCGGACAGCAGAACCAGGCAGAGCAGAAAAATGGCGAGAAGTACGCGCCGTTCACTTGCGTGAAACAGCGGTACCAACATCCGTCTCAGCTGAACGGCAAAGACGACTAGCCACAGGCAATCCAAAGCGATAATCGCCGGAGCCATTTCATGCGGAAACATGCGGTGGTAAAAGCTCGACAACGGCCCCGAGGTAAAGACGATCTCCGAGCCGAATGCAGAACCCTTCTCTACGGCATTCGAGACGGCATAGACCCAGGAAGCATCGAGGCCGGCGCTCGGAAATCCGAAAGTTGCCGGCCGGATGCACGCTGCGGATACCAAGAACACGACCAACGCGAGCATGAGTTGGCCGACACCCGGTGCAAGTCGTGATAGATCGAGGCGCTGGAAGCGCATAAAAATCTTCCTCAGACCGTCGACGCGGAACTACCCGAACGTGAACTTCTTGTGCCCGAAATAGCTCGTCGCGATCGGGCTGATGACGCCGATAGCGTGAGCCATCAGATCCTTTTGCCAGACGATACCGAGCCATGGAAGCACCCACTCGGCGAGACCCACGCTGACGATCCACACCTGCGCAAGCGCCACCAGATTAACCAGCGCGAAGCGCGTCGCTTCGCTGCGGACGTGACGGTCGGAGCGTTCGAACACGAATTGCCGCGTTAGGATGAACGCGGTGATCATGCCGATCAGATAGGCGATGACGACGGCGATCTCGAAGCGTACGAACGACGAGAGTAGCCAGCGTGACAGGATGTTGACGGCAGCAGCGAGGCCGCCGGCCAGCGCGAAACGGGCGAATTCGACATTCACAGCTGCGCGCCTTGCGATGCCGCCACGCCCGCCTGTTCCGCCATGCACCGCCCGAGCCGGATGCTCTCCGCAACGCCGCGATCCTCGGGATAATAGTAGCAGGTGTCGGCAATCTGCAGCCCGGCGATCGGCGTTTGCACCGGTGGCAATTTGTCCGCGAAGCCGGGCTCGCAGATCGGCTGGGCGTGGCGCAGGCGGCCGACCTTGGCGTCGAGCAGGTCGGCGTCACCAATCGCGGGATTGATGTGCTTGATGTAGCCGAACGCCTCGTCGATGAACTGCTCATCGGACCACTGCCATTTCGGCTGGGTCACCGGCATGTAATACGGCACATAGACGATGGCGTCGCCGACGCGGCGCAGGTTGGAGAACTCGATCAGGCCGGGGATCTCGATGTCGTCGGCGACGATGTTGACCCAGAAATGCGGCGTCACGGATTGGCGCAGCTTGAACAGCAGGCAGACCACGCCGATGTTCTTGATCGCGGCATATCTATCCTGCCAATCCTGCGGCAGGTCCGGCACCAGGCGATTGACCAGCGGCACGGGGACGGTCGAGATCACCGCGTCGGCCGCGAACTCACGGCCGCCGGCGCGCACCGCGGTGACGCGGCCATCCTGCACGATCACCTGCTCGGCCGGCATACTGAGATGGATGCGGCCGCCCTTGCGGCGGATATCGTCGGCAATGGCCTCCACCAGCGTCTCCGAGCCGCCGTCGATATAGCCGAGCTGTTCCTGGAAAATCGATTTGCGCGAATTGCCGATGCGCTTGATGCGGGTCGCAATCCACGACGCTGCGACCTCGTCGGCATATTCGTAAAACTTTAGCTCCTGTAGCCGCTTCCACAATTTGTTGTAGACCGATATGCCGGAGCCGCCCTCGATCCATTTTCGCGAGGTCAGATGTTCGATGCGGTCGAAGTTTTTCGACTTCGTGGTCAGGAACATCTGCAGCCCGGTCCGGATCTTCTCCATCAAGGTGAGGTGCGGAAAAGTCAGCAGCGAAACGGGATCGCCCCATTTATGCACCTTGCCATGGGTGTAGTACGCCATGGACGTATCGACCCAGCGCATCCGGTCGCCGATGCCGAGCTCGTGCATCAGCTCGAAGGTCGGCGTGTCGGATTTGCAGACGAAATGATAGAAGCGCTCGATTGAGACGCCGGAAAAATCGAAATGCGCGGCCATGCCGCCGGCCTTGGTATCGGCCTCGATCAGGTCGACCTCGTGGCCCAGCGTCACCGCGCGCTGCGCGGCGGCGAGGCCCATGGGGCCTGCTCCCAACACAACGATGCGGCTCATGGCAAAACTCCTAGAAGGACAGGATGATCTTCGAATGGTCGGGATGCAGGTAGGTCTCGGACAGCGCCTGACGCAGCGACGTCGAGGCAACGCTGAATTCTCCGGGCCAGTCGATTACTGGAAAGGTTTCTGGAATCACCAGCGCTTCGAGTTGCCCGGTGGTGAACGGCGGTTTCTTGTCGATACGGGCATAGACCCACAGCAGCGCCCAGAACAGCGCATAGGGAATATGCACGATTTTCGCACGCGGCTTGACGATGTCGTGGATCATGCCGATGAGGCCGCCATAGGAGATCTTCTCGAGGCCCGAGATGTCGAACGTCCCGGTCTTGCGCTGCTCGATGGACGCCACGATGATCGAGACGAGATCGCCGACATAGAGCGGCTGACGCATGAAATTGCCGTCGGCGGGGATGGGAAACACCGGCGCCTTGTCCATGAAGCGGCGCAACCAGCCAAGATGCTTGCGGTCGAACCAGCCGAACATCAGCGTCGGGCGTAGCGTCACATGCGGGATGGTGCAGGCGTCGAAGAGCTTTTCCTGCGCAGTCTTGGTCTGGGTGTAGAAATCGTTAGCCGAGGAATTCACCACCGACGAGGAGATACCAACCACGTAAGGCACGGCATGGGCGTGCGCGGCGGCCAGGATATGCTCGGTGGCGGTGACGTTGTTGGCGACGAACTCTTCGATGAACAGGCCGCCGATCTGGGCCTGGTTGACCACCACCGTATCCGCGCCAACGAAGCATTCCGCCCATGCACCGGGCTCGGCGAGATCCGCCTCGATCATCGTGACGTCGGGATGCACGTCGCGAAACAACGCGACATTGGCGGCGTGCTTGTCGATGCCGATGAGTTCGAACCCGGAACGGGCCTTGAGCCGCGCCACCAGATTCTGCCCGACGAGACCCGCGGCGCCGGTGATGATGATCTTGCGCATGGGCTAGAAGTTCATCTTGTTGAAGATGGCGGCCGGGATGTTGCGGATGATCGCCATGATCAGCCGCCAGCGCGCCGGCGCGTAGACCACCGGACCGCCGCTGTCAGCCGCCTTGCGCACCACCGCCGCGACCGCCTCCGGTGTCGCCCACATCGGGCCGCCTTTGGCCATGCCGGCGGTCATCGCGGTGTCGGTCGGGCCGGGCTTGACGATGACGACGCGCGGCCCGACGCCGCGGAAGCGGTGGCTGATCCCCTGCACCAGCACGGCGAGGCCGGCCTTGGCGGCGCCGTAGACATAATTCGAGCGGCGGCCGCGGTCGCCGGCCACGGAGCCGAGCACCACCAGCGAGCCCCTGCCCTGGCGCTCCAAAAGGTTGGCGACGGCCAGCGTCCAGGCGGCGGCGGAGCGGAAATTGACGTCGATGATGGCCAGCGCCGCGGCTTCGTCGCGGTCGGCGGTCGCCTGGTCGCCGAGCACGCCATAGGCCAGAATGACGTGGTCCAGCCCGCCTAGTTTCGCGACCATGCCTGCCAGCGTGGCGGCGGCGTCCGGGGCGGTGAAATCGACGTCGAAGATTTCGGTGACGGCGGCGCCGCGCGCCTTGAGGTCAGCGGCGATGACAGCCAGGCGCTCGGCGTTGCGGCCGGCGAGACCGATGGTGGCGCCCTCGGCCGCGTACAACCGGGCGGTCGCCTGGGCGATGCCGGAACCGGCGCCGAGGATCAGTACACGAAGCGGATTTGGCGTTGTCATGAGGTCATCCGCCGCCAGAATGTCGACGACATCCCGGGGTCCAGGTGCGTTGTGAATAGGTCCAGCGCCGGATAGCCAGCCCTGAACATTGCTGGCGGCAGCCGGCCATCCTTGGCTGGGTAAAGGCGCCCTCCGGCTTCTCTGACAATCGCATCGAGCTTGTCAAGCAGCCAAAGGGTCGGTCCCCCGCGATTGGCGAAGTCCAGCGCCAGCGTGGTTCCCTGCCGGGGGAACGACAGCAGGCCGGGCGAAGCGATATCGCCAAAGGTCTTTAGCACGGCCAGGAAGGAGCCCTGCCCGGCAGCGGCGATGGTCCGCAGCATCTCGGCCGTGGCCTCCGCGGCTACAGCCGGCGGCACCACGCTCTGGTATTGATAGAAACCGCGCGGGCCATAGAGCCGGTTCCAGTCACCGATGGCATCGAGCGGGTAGAAGAACGGGTCGTAGGACACGGTGGCCTGCCGGGCACGGCCGGCGAGCCGGAAATAGGCCTCGTTGAACGCCGCAATCGACACCCGGTTGAGCAGGAAGCCTGGGGCGTCAAAGGGGACGCTTGGCCCCCCCCGCGGCTTAACGCGCAAATCGTCGTCGCTGACGTGACGGGCCCGGGTGAAGATGCCACGGCCGAGCCGGTCGCCCTTGGCCAGGCAATCAACCCACGCGACAGTATAATCGTGGCTGGAGTCGCTCTCCGCCGACAGCGCGAAGAATTCTTGCAGGTTGCCAAACGGGATTGTCTGCACCGCCATGTTCGAGCTGATGATCGGCACTAGTTGCAGCGTGGCACGGGTGATGACGCCGGTTAGACCCAAGCCGCCGACTGTGGCCGCGAACAGACCGGAAGTATCATCATCATCGACCACGCTCTCGCTGCCATCGGAGCGCAACAGGCTGAGGCTGCGGATCCAGCGCCCAAAGGTGCCGGCGCGGTGATGGTTCTTGCCGTGCACGTCGTTAGCGATGGCGCCGCCGAGGGTGGCGAATTTGGTGCCGGGGGTAACCGGCAGGAAGAAGCCGGCGGGAATCGCCAGCTTCAGAATATCCGCCAGGCTGACGCCAGCCTCTGCCTCGAGCAAGCCAGTGGCCCGGTCGAAGAGGATGAAGCGGTCGAGGCCGATCATTTCGATCAGGGCACCGCCGTCGTTAATGCAACTGTCGCCATAGGAGCGCCGAAGCCCGCCTGCCAGCAGGCCGTGGGCCGGCCCGGCGCCCCGCCTGACAAGCGGAGCTAGTTCGTCAGGAAACGATGGACGCGCGACGCGCATAAGGGTGCGTGGGGTCCGCCCCCACGAGAGAACATCGGCGCGTTCCACGAAGCTGGTCACAAGGCCAACAGGATGGCCACGGCGACCAGCACGCCGAGACCGAGGCTAACATTGTCGCGCAGCGCAAATGCCACCGGATCGTCGGTCATCCGGCCGCGGTGCGACAATACCCAGATGCGGCAACTGAATAGGAAGATAGCGATCGGCGCCACCCAGAGCCACGCCGGTGTGTGGTAGATCTGGCGGGCGAAAACCTCCTCGACAAGATACAGCACGACAATGACGATCGAGGCCATCGAAGCCGCGCTGCCGAACGCCAGCGTCAGGCCTTCGTCGCCGGCCTGATAACCGCGGCCTTCCAGTTTCTGCAAGCTGTGCTCGGCCGCGCGCAAAATCTCGGTATGGCGCTTGGCCAGCGCCAGCGAGAAGAAGAAGAACATCGAAAACGTCAGCAGCCAAGCCGACGGCTCCAGATCCGCCGCCGCAATGCCGATCAGGATGCGGATCGTGAACAGCAGGGCTATGACGAAGGTGTCGAACAGCGGAATTCGCTTCCAGCCAAACGAATAGCCCAGCGTCACCGCCACATAGAACAGCAAGCAAAGCCCCGCGAGAGGCGCGACCAGCAACGCGACGATACAGGCCACCGGCAGCACGGCGCTGACCACCAGCAGGCCATCGCGCACCGGGATCGCGCCGGAGGCAAAGCCGCGGCGGCGCTTCGACCAGTGCTTGCGGTCCGAGGCGAGGTCCGCCATGTCGTTGACGAGGTAAGTTAGCGATGCGACCATGCAGAGCAGGCCGACCATCACCAAAGCGCGCAGCAGCCCCTCCGGCGTGACGTCACGCCAGCCCAACGCCACCGGCACCAGCACGATCATGTTCTTGGCCCACTGGTGCGGGCGCAACGCCTTCAGCCAGACCGCGCGGCCATGGGGCTTGTCGCCGAACGCCCGCTCGACCGGCGTCCCGCCGGCCTCGACGGCATCGACCAGCGCCCGGCTCGACGACACCACCACGGCCGCTTTCGCACTGCGCCAGACCGGCAGGTCGACGGTGCTGTCACCGGCATAGACAAAGCCATCGGGAAACTGCTGCAACAACCGGTCGGCCTTGTTCTGCCCCTTCAGGTTGAGGCCGCCCTCGCTGCCGTTGACCGACCTGAACAGCGGAAACCGGCTGGCGACCTTGAGGGCGATGACCCGGTCGGCGGCCGTGGCAAGATGGATCTCGCGGCCGGCATGGGCCTCCTGCTCGAGATAGGCGAGCAGTTCCTCGCGGACCGGGAAACTGTCCACATCGGGCTCCGCCACCCGCGTCAGCCGCTGCTTGAAGGCGGAAATGCCGTTGCGTAGTTCAAGCAAAGCAAGCAGGCTGCCAAAAGTGCTGGCAAACAGTCCGGCAGCAAAGGTCTCGAAAAGGCTGTCGACCTTGAGAAAGGTGCCGTCGAGATCGACGATCAGCGGCAATTTTCGTGTGTCGATCATCGCTCAAATGAACTCGTTAACAAGTACGTCTACCAAAGCGCGGAACACGTCGAAACTTTCTGGATTCGCTTACAAAACAAGGAAAAATATATGAAAACCGTCGCCGCCACGCCTTGAATTGGTGTACGGGCAAAAGCGGTCGAGCGCAAATGTTCCACTTTCCCGCCCGATGTCGCGGCGCCGTCCATCAGATCGCTGCATAGAGCGGTCCTCGCCGCACCGCCGAGATAATCCTGTACACAAGTGACCCCTTGGGAACAAATTGGCTTCAGCTTAGGATGGCTCTAAGTAGTGCTGGTGGCGCGAATTTCCTTCTCGATGAAGCAAGTAGTTGATGACAACCGATCCAGTTTTGGCGACCACGTGCGCGATGAACGAGGCTGGTGATCTGCATGCCGAGCCTGCGGACGTGCAGCACCGTAGCAATGACGATCGGGGCAAGGTCCGCAACGAGGCGAACGCGTACGCCAACGATCAAAAAAAGATCGAAAACCTGCAGCGGGACTTAACGGAAGCCGAGGCCACGATCGCACGGCTGCAGGAAGAACTCGACGCCGTCACCCGATCGCCGGCCTGGCGAACAGCCCACCTGCTGCTTTCCCTGACGGACAGGCTTCCGCCGAATGTTCAGCGGGTCTCGTTTCGGATCGCCCAATCCACCTTTCGCATGGTGCGCTATGGGGTGCCCCGGCAACTCCGGGCGATCGCCGGGCCGCGGCTGCTCGCCGTTCTGCGACGGGCAGCCTCTAGACATGTCAACCAGATCGCACAGCACTACTCCCAGTGGGTCGAGGATTTCGACACGCTATCCACCGTCGACCGTGAAGAGATCGTAGCCCACATAGCCGGGTTTCAAACAACGCCGCTGATCTCGGTAATCGTGCCGGTGTACGAAACCCCGGAGCCGATCCTTCGCGCGACGATCGACAGCCTGATCGCGCAGATCTATCCGCATTGGGAATTATGCATCGCGGATGACGCCTCGAAGGCGCCGCACATCCGGAAAGTGCTGGAGGCCTACAGCCGGCAGGACAGTCGCATCAAATGCGCCTATCGCCCGACCAACGGACACATCTCCGCGGCAAGCAATTCCGCGCTGGCACTTGCGACCGGCGCGTACGTCGCCCTCCTCGACCACGACGACGTGCTCTCGGAGCATGCCCTTTACATGATCGCGGAAGCGATACAGCGACACCCGAATGCCGACGTTTTCTATTCGGACGAAGACAAGCTGGATGCCAATGGCAAAAGATGCGATCCGCATTTCAAGCCCGACTGGAGTCCAGAGCTGTTCCACGGGCAGAACTATCTCAACCACCTGACGGCATATAAACTTTCTGCCGTTGAACAAGCCGGCGGCTTTCGCGAAGGCTTTGAAGGCAGCCAGGACTACGATCTGGCGCTTCGGGTGATTTCCGCGACGCAGGGACCGGTCGTTCATATTCCTTACGTTCTCTATCACTGGCGCATCTTCGAAGGGGCGGGCACCATGTCGTCCACCAACCTTCGCAAGGCCACCGCGGCTGCGCGGCAGGCGCTCATCGAGTATTTTTCCGGCCTCGGCACGGCTGTCACGGTCAAGGACGTGATGGGAAGCTTCCATCGCGTCGTCCGGCCGGACCCGCAGCCCTGGCCAAGAGTTTCGGTGATCGTGCCGACGCGCGACTATCTCGATGTGCTGCGCGTGGCCATCGACGGCCTCGAAAACCACACCGACTATCCCGACCTCGAGATCATCATTGCCGACAACGAAAGCATCCAGCCTGAGACGTTGACGTATCTTTCCGCCGTGCAGGCACGGGGCATACGGGTCGTCGCGTGCAGGGGCGCGTTCAACTATTCCGATATCAACAACAAGGCGGCCGCACTCTCCACGGGAGAGCTGGTGCTTCTGATGAACAACGACATCTCGATGATCGATGCCGGATGGCTCAAGGAGATGGTCCGGTATTTTTCCGATCCGGAAGTCGGGATCGTCGGACCCAAGCTGCTCTACCCCGACGGCACGCTGCAGCACGCCGGCGTGGTGCTGGGGATCGGCGGGGTGGCCGGTCATCGCTACGCCAGAGCCGCCGGCGACGAAAACGGTACCTTTTGTCGATTGGCTCTCGCGCAGGATGTGGGCGCCGTCACGGGCGCTTGCCTTCTCATTCGTCGGGCGCTGTTCGACAAGGTGGGCGGCCTCGATGCGGACAATCTAGCCGTCGCGTTTAACGATATCGATCTCTGTATGCAGGTTCGGGCGGCCGGCTATCGGATCATCTGGACACCCTTTGCAGTCCTTGCACATCACGAGTCCAAATCGCGCGGTTTGGATGTCGGTGGCGAGAAGCAGGAACGTTTCCGCCTCGAATCGCAGTTCATGCGTCGAAAATGGGGCAATCGGCTATTGTCCGACCCGTTTTACAATCCCAATCTGTCCCTGAACTCCATCACGCCCTCACTTGCGCGGCCGCCCCGCTTGCGCAAGCCGTGGAAGGCATGATGCCAAGCCGAGATTCTTTTCGACCACAGTCCAACTTCGAAAAGCCACACTCCGGCTTGCCGAAATGCCTCGAGGCGGCCTCTCGGGGGCAAGTTTGCGCGGCCGGTATCGGAGAAACCAACGTTGACACGACGGTCCAGATAGGGTGTTCCTTCCTCAAATTTGAACACCGCGAATACCGCAGCAGTTGCCGCGCAATTTGCAACCTCTACAGATTGACCGCCGTTGAAAACTAGTCTTGACAGCAACTTTTTCGATCAGACCACCGCCCGCAAACCGCGAAGCGCTGCGGCGATCGCATGGTCCGACGCGATCGAAGGCCTGTCCCTGTGGCGGCTGTGGGTCACACTGGGCTGGAACGACATCCTGCAGCGTTATCGGCGCTCCATTCTTGGACCGTTCTGGCTGACGGCAAGCATGGCGATCATGGTGATCGCACTCGGCATTCTCTATGCCGAACTGTTCAAGATGCCGATCCGCGAATTCCTCCCGTTCCTCTGCGTCGGCCTGCTGGTGTGGAATCTGCTGTCTGGCTTTCTGGCCGAAGCAGGTACGCTGTTCACCGGCTCGGAATCCTACATCAAGCAAATCCGGCTGCCCTATTCGGTCTATGTCTATCGCTCGACCTGGAGCAAGTTTGTCATCTTTGCGCATAACTTCGTGATCTATTTCGGCGTGCTGTTGTACTTCCAGTTCTGGCCCGGCGCCGTGATGCTGCTGGCGATCCCCGGCCTGATCCTGGTGCTGCTCAACGGAGCGCTGGCCAACCTGTGCATCGGCATCATTTCCGCACGGTTTCGCGACGTTCCCCAGGTAGTGACCTCGGTCGTGCAGATCGTGTTTTTCGTCACGCCCATCTTCTGGAAGCCTGAACTGCTGCAGAACCGAGCCTATCTCGCGGAACTGAATCCTTTCTACCACCTCATCGAGATCGTCCGCGCACCGCTCCTGGGGCAGATGCCGACGGCGAAGCATTATATGGCGGTGCTCTTGATTACGCTGATCAATCTGGCCGTCGCGAGCGTGTTTTTCACGCGCTACCGCGCGCGCATCGCCTACTGGGTCTGATCATGAACGCGCCTCTATCCGTACCCGTCAAGAATGCCGAGATGACGCTTCGCAATGTCAACGTCTCCTTTCCGATCTATCACGGCGGTTCGCGGTCGCTGAAGAAGAGCCTGCTGTTTCGTGGCTCCGGCGGACATATGGCGGCCGATGCCAGCCATCGCATCATCGTGGAAGCCCTGCGAGACGTCTCGCTGCAATTCGTCGCCGGCGACCGCGTCGCCCTGATTGGCTCCAACGGCGCCGGCAAGACTACCTTGTTGCGCGTCATGGCCG
Source organism: Tardiphaga sp. 37S4 (assembly GCF_021044645.1). Taxonomy (NCBI): domain Bacteria; kingdom Pseudomonadati; phylum Pseudomonadota; class Alphaproteobacteria; order Hyphomicrobiales; family Nitrobacteraceae; genus Tardiphaga; species Tardiphaga sp. 37S4. The sequence continues at coordinate 3,350,465 of NZ_CP088008.1, forward strand.
GCGTGTACGAACCCGTCACCGGCACGGTCGAAAGCCGCGGGCGGATTTCTCCGATGTTCGACATCGGCCTCGGCATCGACAACGAGATCAGCGGCTACGACAACATCCGCCTGCGCGGCATGATCCTTGGCCTGTCGCGCGGCGAGATTGAAGAGCGGATGGCTGACATCGCCGAATTCACAGCGCTCGGCGACTATCTCGATGTTCCCGTACGCACCTACTCGTCCGGCATGATGACCCGACTGACCTTTGCGGTGGCGACCTGCTTTGCGCCCGAAATCCTGCTAATGGACGAATGGATCATGGCCGGCGACGCCAGCTTCCTAAGCAAGGCGCAGCATCGCGTGCAATCTTTCGTGGAAAAAGCCAGTATCATGGTACTAGCTTCACACAGCATCGAGACCTGCCGGAAGTTTTGCAACCAAGGCATCTGGATGGACCAAGGACAGATCAAGGCGTCCGGCCCCATCGATGAAGTGCTCGACGCGTATGCGGCCGAGACCGGAGCAGCTTAAGCTTTTTGGAGAGAGCAGCGCGATGGATCGTCTCAGGGACGTCGTTCGCGCGGGGCGCCGGCTATACCTGCCGGTCCAGGACTGGGCGATCGGCCTGTTCGGCAAAGTCGCCCGGCGCGGAAACTACATCAGGGAACGCATCGAAGGCGACGACCCGCTGCGCGACGCCTCACGTGCGGCGATCTATGTACACTTCGACAGAGGCGGAATTGTCCACGACTACGTCGTGCACCAGCTGTGCGAACTCGTCGGTGCGGGTTATCGCGTCACCTTCGTATCCAACGCGCCGCGGCTCCCCGTCGAAAGCCGCTCGCGCGTGCAGCCGCTCTGCAAGGAGCTGATCTGGCGCTTCAATATCGGCTACGACTTCGGCGCCTACAAAGACGGCATCGCATTGATTGCCGACCTCAAGCGACTCGACAGCTTGGTCCTGATGAACGACAGCGTCTACGGGCCATTCTGGGATCTTCAGGACACGCTTGGAAAGATCGACGAATCGACCACCGATTTCTGGGGCATCGTCGACAGCTTCGAAAATCGGTATCACATCCAGACGTTCTTCATGGTGTTTCTGCCGAACGCACTGAGATCGACGGTCTTCAAGAACTTTTGGAGCGACCTCCCATACATCAATCACAGGATGTGGGTTATCCGGAACGCCGAGGTCAAACTCACGCAAATTCTGCAGGACGCGCAGCTAAAAGCCGGTGTGCTCGCGCCTTACGGCGCCGTGGCAGCCACCGCCAGGGAACGGCTGGCGCGCCAAGTTCCCCCGGGATCCGAACACGGCGCCTTCGAGCGGTTTCGCGCGCAGATAATGAAGGAAGGCGTCGTCAATCCGACACAGTTTTTTTGGGACGTGCTGATCACCGACTACGCCTGCCCGTTCATCAAGCGCGACCTGCTGACGTCTAATCCCAACGACGTGCCAGGCACGTCGTTGTGGCCGCAGGTGATCGTCGCACATAGCGAATACGATGTCAGCATGATCGCGCGCCACTTGGAGCGGTGACGGCGAAGCCTGCTAAATCTTGCCGAACAATGCGCCGACCGACAGCCCAATGTTCTCCACCAAGCTCTGCCGGTACACGCCGGACTTCCAGATCAGCCACAGCCGCATCGGCCACGAGGCTCGCCGAGCCCTCGCATAGAGATCAACCACGCCGGCATTTTCCGGTGTGAGCGTATCACGCATCCGACTGAGAACACGAAGGTTGACTTCGTTCCACGATACCACGCGGCCATTGGCGAGGGCCGTCAGGCGCACCATGCGCGCGCGCCAGCCGATGTTGGCGCCGACAATGTTCTGGCCGTGCTGGCGGTACTTCAGACTTGGCCATGGATCATAATAAGCGTCGCCGCCGATGCCGGTCACTACCTGATAGGTCCACCAGTCGTGGGAGACGAGCTCGGCATCGGTCGGCGTCGTCAGCAAAGCTGCCCGCGCGCTGCGGTTGAACACCATGGTATTGCCGCCGCCGATGTTCTGCACCAGCGCGTTGCGGAACATCGGGGCGCGCGTGAACAGCGGCGAAAAGCCGGCCGGCGTGCCGTCGCCATGCATCAGTTCGGTGCGCGTGAAATACAGCGCAGGCAATTCCGCCCGCACATTGAACCAGTCCACGGCCCTGGCGAGCTTCTCGGGAAACCAGATGTCATCCTGATCGCTATAGGCGAACAGATCACCATTGATCGCCTCGCTGCGTACCAGCATCACAAAATTCTGCCAGAATCCCTTTTGCGGTCCAGGCACAATCACGACCGGCTGCGGAACGCTGCTGGCGAAGCGTTGGATGATCTCGACAGTGTCATCGGTCGAACCGTCGTCTGATACCAGCAACGCCCAATTGCCGTAGGTCTGCGCGCGGAACGAATCGAGCTGCGGTTGCAGGAATTCCGCACCGTTCCGGGTGGCGAGTAAAATGACGACAGTTGGATCTTGGGAAGGCAATGCGAAATCCTGATGGAGATGGAGGGGCGGCGATCGATCGGCGGTGTCTAGACCATTTTCCGGCCGCAGGAAATCCGCGCTTAAAGAGCCCCGGACGGTGTCATGAATGTGAAGTCGGGACGAAAGCCTCGCGGCGCCCAACCGAAATCGGTCGCCGCAGGTGCGGCGTCGAACACCATGTCCTTCGACATGCGAGTGCCCATTGCCATATTAGCATGAGGGAAAAATGGCTTTGCGAGAGCGAAAGCCAACCGCCAGATAACCGGTGGCGCCGATACGATCCGACGCGGCTTGCCAAGGGCATCGAAGATCCGCTCGACCATTTCGCGATAGCTGAGGATTTCACCGCCTGGCACCGCATATGTCTTATTCACCGCCGCGGTGCTGCGCGCAGCTGCAATCGCACCGATCGCCAAATCTTCTGCGTGGACAGGCTGTCGCCTTCCCTCGCCGTTGCCCATCAAGGGCAGGAAGCCGAAGCGCTGGATCAGCCGCGCCAGTCTCGACACGTTACCATCCCTGCCTTCGGCATAGATCACGGTGGGACGTAGGATCGTCCAGCCGATGCCGAGCTGCTCGCAGGTCGCGATCAGCCGCCGCTCGCCATCGGCAAGCCGCTGCAGCAGTTCGCGCTCGGCAAGGATTTCGGATTCGATCTTGGTGACGATGCTGGTCGAGGTGAAGGCCACCACGCGCTTCAACGATGGCGAGGCGATCTGCGGCAGGGCATTCGCTAGCAATCCGATCTCAACGGTACAGTATAGCGTCTTAACGGCAGGAACTTGCAGCGCAGCGGGGTCTGCCAAATCTCCCTGCAGCCAATCCACGCCAGCGCTTTGCCGTGGCTGGCGGGAGAGCGCTTGCGGACGCTGCCCGGAGCGCACAAGCTGCTCCACGATATAGCCACCGACAATGCCGGAAGCGCCGATCACCAGACTTTCCATATTCGATCAATCCACCGCTTGGCGCGTAGCCGCAGTCCGCAGCCACACGAGATCTAGTCGATCCCGTCGCGCAGGGCTATCGACCAGTCGCCTGCGTTAGCACCGGGCCAGCGACCGGGCTCCGGTCAGAACGCGCGACACTAGCGCGAACAATGGATGCATGCGGGGGCCCGAGATGACGCCTGCGACTGAAGAAACTCGCCATGCAGCACGTCCGCCCTCCGGGCCATCAGCCGCATCGCCGGCCGACCACAAAAAGGGTAAGTCCAAGCAGAGTACCCTTCAAACATACGCAAAACTCCAAATACTGCTCGAGCATTCAACCAGTTATGCGGATGCTCAAGCGATCACGCGAGTTCGCCCCCCGACTGCAACCGGATGTGACATCCCGGTTACATCGATTTTTGCGCGGAGTGGCGAGGATGCACGCCCCGCCGGCGACGGCGGGGCATGACAAGCCCGCCGGTTTGCGCGAAAGGTAGTGGTTCTCGGCCCAACCTTGCGTCATTCCGGAGCCCTCTGAATGCCCTTCCCGCGCGCCTCGCAGGCCCTCTCCCGCTTTACCGTGCTCGACCTGACCCGGATCCGCTCCGGCCCGACGGCTGTCCGGCAGTTCGCGGATTGGGGGGCCAATGTCATCAAGATCGATGCGCTGAGCGATGACGCCGGTTCTGAACAGCCCGGCGGCCCCCGGCGGGGCTCGGACTTCCAGAACCTGCACCGCAACAAGCGGGCCATGACCTTGAACCTGAAGGACCCGCGCGGTCTCGCCGTGTTCAAGCGTCTGGTCGAGAAAGCCGATGTGGTGGTCGAGAATTTTCGCCCGGATGTAAAGACGCGGCTCGGTATTGATTACGAGAGCCTGAAGGCGATCAATCCCGGCATCGTCTATGGCAGCATTTCCGGTTTCGGCCAGGACGGCCCCTATCACAAGCGACCGGGCTTCGATCAGATCGCGCAGGGCATGGGCGGGTTGATGTCGATCACAGGCGCGCCCGGCGAAGGCCCGATGCGGGTCGGCATTCCCGTGGCTGATCTCACCGCCGGGCTGTTCTGCGCACTGGGCGTGCTCACAGCCCTGCTGGAGCGCGATGTGTCCGGTCAGGGTCAGTGGGTCCAGACCTCGCTGTTGCAGGCCCAGATCTTCATGCTGGATTTCCAGGCCGCCCGCTGGCTGATGGAGCAGGATGTGCCGAAACAGGCCGGCAACAACCACCCAACCAGCATCCCTACCGGCGTGTTCAAGACCTCCGACGGCTACATCAATATCGCCGCCACCGGCGGCAAGATCTGGGAGCGCTGCGCACAGGCGATCGGCGCGCCCGAACTGATCACCAATCCCGATTACGCCACCGGCCCCGCGCGCTCGAAGAATCGCGACGCGCTCAATGCCGCGATCAGCGCCTGCACCGCAAAGCGCACCACGGAGGAATGGGTCAACGACCTCAATGCCGCCGGTGTGCCGTGCGGTCCGATCTACTCCGTCGACCAGATGTTCGCCGACGCGCAGGTTAAGCACCTTGGCCTCGCGCAGGACGTGCCCAACGACCAGAACCGCAAGATCACGCTGGTCGCTCAGCCCTTCACGCTGTCACGCACGCCGAGCCACATGGCCGCTCGGCCGCCGGAAGTCGGCGAGCAGACAGAGGAGCTACTCGCCGAATTCGGCTTCGGTGCCGAAGAGATCGCCGAATTGCGACGAGGCAAGGTGGTCTGAGGCCGCGAGCTGTCAAATACTGTGAAAATTAACGCCATAGGCTGCATTAATCGGGAGCACATATTCGTCCGGGTACAGTCGATCGGAGATCGTGCTGCGCCTCGAACCCGCAGGAAGGCTCCATGACCGCACCGCCCCGCGTCGCTATCCTGATCCCCTGCTTCAATGAAGAGGTCGCAGTCGCAACAGTCGTGCACGATTTCCGGAAGGTGCTGCCGGCCGCCACGATTTATGTCTACGACAACAACTCGACAGATCGGACGGGTGAAGTAGCCTCGCAGGCGGGTGCAATTGTTCGCAGCGACTCCCGTCAAGGCAAGGGTCATGTCGTCCGCCGCATGTTCGGTGACATCGATGCCGATATCTACGTTCTTGTAGATGGCGATGCGACCTACGACGCGACATCCGCACCAGCCATGATCGAAGCGCTGCTAAACGATCGCCTCGACATGGTGGTGGGCCGCCGCATCGAACAGCAGGTTGCTGCCTATCGCCTTGGCCACCGTACCGGTAACTCGCTGCTCACCGGCTTTCTGTCTATGACGTTCGGTCAGAACTTCAAGGATGTGCTGTCAGGCTATCGCGTATTCTCGAGACGCTTCGTCAAATCCTTCCCAGTGCTGTCCGATGGTTTCGAGATCGAGACCGAACTGAGCGTTCATGCGCTGCAGCTCGCACTGCCGGTCGCTGAAATCGAGACGCCGTATTTCGCGCGACCGCAGGGCTCCACCAGCAAGCTCAATACGTGGAAGGATGGCTTCCGGATCCTCGGCACCATCATGAAGCTCTATCGTTCGGAAAAGCCGCTGCGCTTCTTCGGCACAATTGGCCTGTTTTTCGGCATCGTCTCCATCGGCCTCGCGATTCCCGTCACCGTCACCTATCTGGAAACAGGTTTGGTGCCTCGGCTGCCCACCGCCGTACTCTCGACTGGCCTGATGATCGTCGGCGTGCTCTCATTTTCGTCGGGCCTCGTGCTCGACACTGTCACTCGCGGACGCCGCGAGATAAAGCTGCTGGCATACCTGGCGCAGCCGTCACTGCCGGATTAGGCCTCCATCCAGCCACGCGCGAGCACGACTTACGTCGTCACCGGCGTCGGCCGCCAGATGCGCGCAACGGCCGTAAAGGCACGATCGATCACCGGCCAGAACAGCAGCGTAATCGCCAGCGTGGTGATGGTGCCGACGAGGCCATTGGACCAGAACACACCGACGCTGCCGCCGGAGCCGATCATGGCGAGGCGGAACGCATCCTCGGCGCGGCTGCCAAGCACCAGCGCCAGCGTGAATGGCGCCAGCGGAATACCGATCTTCTTGAACACATAGCCGACGACGCCGAAGCCCAGCATCAGCCAGATGTCGAACATGGCATTCTGGATCGCATAGGCGCCGATGGCGCAGGATACCACGATCATCGGGGCCACTGCCGCAAACGGCACGCGCAGGATCGAGGCGAAGACCGGCACGGTCGTCAGCACGATGACGAGACCGACCACATTGCCGAGATACATCGAGGCAATCAGGCCCCAGACGAAATCCTTGTGCTCGACGAACAGCAGCGGGCCTGGGTTGAGGCCCCACACCATCAGGCCGCCGAGCAGGATCGCCGCGGTGCCCGAGCCGGGAATGCCGAGCGCCAGCATCGGCAGCAGCGCTGCGGTGCCTGACGCATGCGCCGCGGTCTCCGGCGCGAATACGCCTTCGATGCGCCCCTTGCCGAAGCTTTCGGGATCCTTGGAGAAGCGCTTGGCGAGATTATAGCCCATGAAGGACGCCGCAATGGCGCCGCCCGGCGTGATGCCAAGCCAGCAGCCGATCACCGACGAGCGCAGCAACGTCACCCAGTATTTCGGCAGGTCCATCCAGACCTTGAGCACCGTGCGCAGGCTGATCTTGGCGGCGTGGCCGCGCAGCGCGAGGCGCTCTTCCATGGTGAGCAGGATTTCGCTGATGCCGAACAGGCCGATTACCGCGACGAGGAAGTTGATGCCGCGCAGGAGATTGTCCGAGCCGAAGGTCATGCGCAGATTGCCCGACACCGTGTCCATGCCGATGCCGGCGATCAGCAGCCCCAGCGCCATCGAGATGACGGTCTTGTGCTTGGCCTCGCGGCCGAGGCCGACGAAGGAGCAGAAGGTCAGAAGATAGACCGCAAAGAATTCCGGCGGGCCGAATTTCAGCGCAAAGGATGAAATCATCGGCGCCAGGAATGTGATCAGCATCACCGCCACCAGCGACCCGATGAAGGACGAGGTAAACGCCGCTGTCAGTGCTTCCGCGGCCTTGCCCTGCTGCGCCATCGGATAGCCGTCGAAGGTCGTGGCCACCGACCACGCCTCGCCGGGGATATTGAACAGGATCGAGGTGATGGCGCCGCCGAACAGCGCGCCCCAATAGATGCAGGACAACATCACGATGGCCGAGGTCGGATCCATGGTGAAGGTCAGCGGCAACAGAATGGCGACGCCGTTGGGGCCACCGAGGCCCGGCAGCACGCCGACAAAGATGCCGAGCACGAGACCGACGACCATCAGCGAGATGATCTTCCAGGTCATCAGCACGGCGAAGCCGTGCATCAACAGTCCGAAGGCTTCCATTTCAGTAGTCCTAGCGACCGAGAGCCGATTCGATCGGCCCCTTCGGCATGATGACGTCGAACGCGACATCGAAGGTGACGAACATGATCGCGGTGAACACGAAGGCGGTGAGCAGCGACTTCCACAGCGCGATCTTGCCGACCATGCGCATGAAGCCGGCGATCAGCACGAAGCTCGCGACATAGATGCCGAGGAATTGCGTGGCGAGACAAAACAGTGCGGTGGGAATGAACACCAGCGCCACGCGCCGCAATTGTGCGCGGGTGACGAAAGTGTCGGAACCGCCACTTCGGGCGAAGAATGTCGCGATCAGTCCATAGAGGCTGGCACCACCGAGAATGACCGAGAGATAGAACGGGAAATAGCCGGGCTGAGGCCCGGTGGAATCCCAGGCGATGCCGGTGCGCCAGTTGTCGAAGCCAAGCACGATGGCCAGTGCCAGCAGGACCAGCGAGACGATGATCTCGATGGTGCGCGTACTGACGACGGAGGGCGAGTCGTCCTCTGGGGCGGTGGGATCTTCGACGATGATTTCGAGGTCGGTGTTGGACATGGGCATGGTTTCTGAGGGTGGAGAAAGGATGCACACTCGTACATCAAAGAAACTTGTCATCACCCGCGAAAGCGGTGATCCAGTATGCGGAGCCGTCAGTGGCTTTCTCGCTGTCGATGTTTACTGGATGCCCCGCTTTCGCGGGGCATGACAGTCATTGGCTTACTTCGCCACGAATCCCGCTTCGGTCATCAGCGACTTGTTGAGCGCATCGTCCTCTTCGAGGAACTTGAGCATCTCCGGCCCCTTCAGGAAGATCGGCTTCAGCGCCTGCTTCTCCATGTAGTCCTTGTATTCGGCCGTCTTGGTCACCTTCTCGAACAGGTCGACATAGAAAGCCTGCTGCTCGGGCGTCACCTTGCCGGGCAGGAACATGGCGCGCAGCATCAGATACTGCACGTCGAGGCCCTCTTCCTTGCAGGTCGGGATGTCGTTCCACGACTGCGTCTCGGTGACCTTGGTCTTGTAGGAGATGCGTTCCTTGTCGAACACGCAGAGCGCACGCACCTGGCCGGCGCGCCAGACTTCGAGATTCTCGCTGGGGTTGTTGACGTTGGCTTCGGTGTGATTGCCGACGAGCTGCGTCGCCGCCTCGCCGCCTGACTTGTAGGGCAGATAGGAGAACTTGGCGCCGGTCTGCTTTTCCATGAACACCGTCAGGACGTGGTCTTCACGCTTGGATCCGGTGCCGCCCATCTTGAACGGCGACGATGCAGCCTTGGCCGCCGCGATGAATTCCTTCACCGTCTTGGCGCCGCCCGCATTGTCCCACAGCACGAACTGGTCCATCGCGACGACGGACACCGGCGTCAGGTCGCGCCAGTTGAACGGAATCTTGGCCGACAGCGGCAGCATGTAGATCAGCGAATAGGCGATCAGCACCTTGTTGGCGTCACCGTCGCTGGACTTCATGTAGATCAGCGCTTCAGCGCCGGAGGCCCCGCCCTTCAGCGACACCACCACCGGCGCCTTCATCAGATTGTTCTTCTGGATCGCGGCCTGCATCATGCGTGCCATCTGGTCGGAGGCGCCGCCGGCGCCCGCTGCAACCACGATTTCGACGGGCTTCGTGGGCTCCCAGGCGATGGCTGGCGATGTGGCCGATGAGAGGATGGGCGCGCTTGCGAGCACGGCTGCAAGCGCAGCTGTGGCCCTGATCGACTTGGACATTGGTTTCTTCCCTGTAGAGATCGGCGGACATTGGATGCCCGCCATTTTTCATTGGTTCTATTGTGCGGGGTATTGACCGTGACTTCAAGCATGTCCCGCGCATGCGAAAGCCGACTTTGGTCAGGGGCCGGCACCCTGTTCAGCTGCCGAGCGGCGGAATGAGGCGATCGCCCGAGACCACCGCCTGCCCGTTATTTGCCCTGCCAGTTCGGCTTGCGCTTGTTCAGGAAGGCATCCATGCCCTCGCGGAAATCCTCGCTCATATAGGCCTTGAGCACGAGATCCTTGCCCTCCTCGCGGGTCAGGGTCGGGCGCAGCCGGCGCACGGCTTCCTTGGTCACTTCGAGGGTGATCGGCGCGTGGCTGGCCACCAGTTGCGCGAGTTCCAGCGCGCGGCGCTGCAGCGTCTCGACATCGGGCACGATCTCGTTGATCAGGCCCAGCGCCAGCGCCTCGTCGGCCTCGATGAGGCGGGCGGTGAAGATCATGTCCTTGGTGCGGGCCGGTCCGACCAGCGCCATCACACGGCTGATATTGGACATCGACAGGCAGTTGCCGAGGGTGCGGGCAATCGGGAAGCCCATGCGCGTGGCAGCCGTACCGATGCGCAGGTCGCAGCAGGCGGCAATGCCGGCGCCGCCGCCGGTGCAGGCACCGGCGATCGCGGCGATGGTCGGCACCCGGCAGGTCTCCAGCGCGGTGAGCACGCGGTCGATCCGGGCCTCGTAATCGAGCGCATCCTGCGCCGTCTTGAATTCGCGGAACTGCGAAATATCGGTGCCCGAGGCGAAGGCCTTGTCGCCGGTGCCGGTCAGGATGATCGCCTTGATCGAGCGGTCCTCATTGGCCGCCTGGCAAATCTCCGCCATCCGCTCATACATCGAGAACAGCATGGCATTGCGCGCCTGCGGACGGTTGAAGGTGATCTTGGCGATCCCGTTCTCGACGGAATACAGCAGGTCTTCAGTGGCGGGCGTTGGTGCGTTCATGTGATTCGTCCTCTGGTGCAGCATTCCGCCGCAACATGTTGAAAAGGCTGGAGCGATTATGCTCCAGCCTCCAGTAGATTGTTAGGCCTCAAAGACGGGAATTCGTGCGCTTTAAGCCACCGCCGCCTTGGTCATCGGCACTACGCTTTTGCCGGTCAGCACATCCATCGCTGCCATCACGCCGCCAGCGCGGTGCGGGACCTTGGCGAGTTCGAGACCCATCTCGACGCCGGACAGTGTGCCCATCAGCATCAGATCGTTGAAGTGGCCGATATGGCCGATGCGGAAGATCTTGCCCTTCCACTTGTTGAGGCCGGTGCCGAGCGACATGTCGAAATTGTCCAGCACCACCTTGCGGAACTTGTCGGCGTCATGCCCTTCCGGCATCAGCACGGCGGTCAGTGCCGGCGAGTGATCATGCGACTCGATGGAGACGGTCTCGAGGCCCCAGGCCTTGACAGCGGCGCGGGCGGCGGCGCCATGGCGCTTGTGGCGCGCGAACACGTTATCGAGCCCCTCCTCCTCCAGCATCGCCACGCCTTCCTTCAGCGCATAGAGCAGGTTGGTCGCGGGCGTATAGGGCCAGGAGCCGAGCTTGTTGGCGGTGATGATCTCTTCCCAATCCCAATAGGACCGGAAGGAGTTGTTGGTCTTGGAGGCGGCAAGCGCCTTGTCGGACACGGCGTTGAAGCCGAGGCCCGGCGGCAGCATCAGGCCCTTCTGCGAACCGGCGACGGAGACGTCGATGCCCCAGGCGTCATGTTCGTATTCGAGCGAGCCGAGACCCGAGACGGTGTCGACCATCAGCAGCGCCGGGTGCTTCACGCGGTCCATGATCTTGCGGACATCCTGCGGATGGGTGACGCAACCGGTCGAAGTCTCGTTATGGACGATCATCACGGCCTTGATCGCATGCGACTTGTCGGCGGCGAGACGCTTCTCGATCTCGGCGAGATCGGCGCCGTGGCGCCAGTCGCCCGGCACGAAATCGATATCGAGCTTGAACTTCTCGGCAAGACCCCGCCATAGCGTGGCGAATTGGCCGGTCTCGGCCATCAGCACCTTGTCGCCCGGCGACAGCGTGTTGACGATGGCGGCTTCCCAGGCGCCCGTGCCCGAGGACGGATAGATCATGACCGGCTGCTTGGTCCGGAATACACGCTGCATCGCAGCAATGACATGGAGACCGAGCTCGGCGAATTCGGGACCGCGATGGTCCAGCGTGGGCATATCCATCGCCCGCAGCACCCGGTCGGGTACGTTGGTCGGGCCAGGAATCTGCAGGAAATGCCTTCCGGTGTGCACGGTCATGTCTCGTCCTTCCCAGGGAGTCCATTTTTATTGAAACGCTCGGATAGCACCTTTCAAACGGCTTGTCCCGCGTCTGGTATACCAGAGCGCCGAAGAAAAACGTGGGGCAGCCATGAGGATTTCTTATCCCTCCCGTAGCTCCTTATTGCCACTGCCGGAGCGCGGCACCTCCGGGTTGCCAAGCCGGAATCCGGATGCAAGACAGGACGATAGAGGGACAAGGCGGGAATCCATGGCGAAGGCGGCAATCATTCGGAGCACGGCTGCAGACAGCGCGCTGGCTGCCAAGCTGTCACGAGAAGTCTCCGGCGATGTGTTCTTCGACCTGTTCAATCGCGGCCGTTATGCCACCGATGCCTCGTTCTACCAGATCGTACCGTTCGGTGTGGTCGTTCCGCGCACCATCGACGAGGCGCTGCGCGCGCTGGCGATCTGCCGCGACGATGGCCGCATCGTTACGCCGCGCGGCGGCGGTACCTCGCAATGCGGACAGACCGTCAATGACGGCATGGTCATCGACCTCTCCAAACATCTCAACAAGCTCATCTCGCTCGACGTCGAGAACCGCACCTGCATCGTCGAGCCCGGCATTGTGCTGGACGATCTCAACCGGCAGCTCAAGAAACACGGGCTGTGGTTTCCAGTCGATGTCTCCACCGCGTCACGCGCCACCATCGGCGGCATGGCCGGCAACAATTCATGCGGCGGTCGCTCGCTGCGTTACGGCACCATGCGCGACAACACGATCGCGATGGATGCTGCACTGGCGGACGGCAACCTGCTGCATTTCGGCGAAGTAAATTCCGGGGACGATGCGCCTGCCCTGTTTCGCGACATGCTGGCGCTCGGTGAGCGCGAAGCGACCGAGATCGCTGAGCGCTTCCCGCAGGTGCAGCGCCGTGTCGGCGGCTACAATCTCGATGCGCTCACGCCGCGCAACACCGCCAACAACATGGCGCATCTGCTGGTCGGCTCCGAAGGCACCCTCGCCTTCACCACGCAGGTCGAACTCAAGCTTTGGCCGCTCATCGGCAGCAAGGCGCTCGGTGTCTGTCACTTCGGCAGCTTCTATGAAGCGATGGATGCGACCCAGCATCTGGTCAAGCTCAAGCCCATCGCCGTCGAACTCGTCGACCGAACCATGATCGCACTCGGCCGCGACATCGCGATGTTCCAGCCGATCATCAAGAGCGCGGTGCGCGGCGATCCGGATGCGCTGCTGATCGTCGAATTCGCGGAAGAGGATCAGGCCGCGAATGCCGCCAAGCTGAAAGAGCTGGGCGCATTGATGCGCGATCTCGGCTTTGGCTGGAACAACCCGCCGCGCAAATGGGGCGGAGTGGTCGACGTCACCGAGCCAGCGCTTCAGGCTGGCATTGCCGAGTTTCGCGCGGCCGGGCTCAATGTCATGATGTCGATGAAGCAGGACGGCAAGCCGGTGTCCTTCATCGAGGACTGCGCGGTGCCGCTGCCGCATCTGGCCGACTATACCGAACGCCTGTCCGCGATATTCAGGAAGCACGACACCACCGGCACCATGTATGCACACGCCTCGGAAGGCTGCCTGCATGTCCGCCCGGTGCTGAACCTGAAGCTCGACAAGGACGTCAAGGCAATGCGCGCCATCGCCGAAGAAGCCTTCGCGATAGTCAGGGAATACAAGGGCTCGCATTCCGGCGAGCACGGCGACGGCCTCGTGCGTTCGGAATTCCACGCCGAAATGTTCGGCGAGCAGATCATCAGCGACTTTGCCGAAGTGAAGCATCGCTTCGATCCGCAGAATGTTCTCAATCCCGGCAAGATCGTCGATCCGCCCAAGATGGACGATCGTTCGCTGTTTCGTTACACGCCGGATTATCGCGTCGGCGAATTGAAGACCGCGCTCGACTGGTCCGGCTGGCCCGGCGCCGGCGGCGGTTTCCAGGGCGCCATCGAAATGTGCAACAACAATGGCACATGCCGGAAGTTAGAGGGCGGCGTGATGTGCCCGTCCTATCGCGCCACGCGCAACGAGAAGGACGTCACCCGCGGCCGCGCCAACACGCTGCGGCTGGCGATCTCCGGCCAGCTTGGTCCGGATGCGCTGACGTCGGATGCCATGGCCGACACGATGAAACTTTGCGTGTCGTGCAAGGCCTGCCGCCATGAATGCCCAACCGGCGTCGATATGGCCAAGATGAAGATCGAGGTTCTGTCCGCACGCGTCGCGAAACATGGTCTCACGCTGCGCGATCGCCTTGTCGGCTATCTGCCGCGCTACGCTGCATTGGCCGCACGCGCCGCACCGCTGGCGAATTTGCGCAACAAGAGCCCGCTGCTGCGCAACCTGCTGGAACGCTATGCAGGGATCAGCGCCAAGCGCAGCCTGCCGGAATGGCGCAGCGACGTATTTCACAGGGATGCCGACGCCGTCGGCCCCGCCGATGGTCGCGAGGTCGTGCTGTTCGTCGACACCTTCAACCGCGCCTATGAGCGCGAGAATCTCGACGACGCACTGCGCGTGCTCACCGCCGGTGGCTATCGCGTGCATCTGCCGAAGCCGGTGGATCGCAGCAGTCGTGCCCTGTGCTGCGGCCGTACCTTCCTTTCGGCAGGCCTCATCGATCAGGCCCGCGCCGAGCTGGATCGCCTCGTTGCCACCTATGCACCCTTCGCGGCACGCGGCGTGCCGATTGTCGGCCTTGAGCCGAGCTGCCTGCTGACGCTACGCGATGAATTGCTGTCGCTACGTTCCGACGATACGGCCAGGAGCGTCAGCGCGCACGCTATGCTGTTCGAGGAATTCCTGGTCCGCGAGGCCGAGGCCGGCCGTCTGCAACTGCCGCTGAAGCCGATCGCGCCGAAGGCCATAGTGCATGGCCACTGCCATCAAAAGTCATTCGGTGCGTTCAAGCCGGTCGAACAGGCCTTGCGCCTTATCCCGGATCTGAAGGTCGAGACCATCGAATCCAGTTGCTGCGGCATGGCGGGCGCGTTCGGCTATGGTGCCGACACCTATGACGTCTCGATCCAGATGGCCGAAGCGTCCTTGCTACCCGCCGTGCGCAAGGCCAACGCCGATACGCTGATCATCGCCGACGGCACATCCTGTCGGCACCAGATCGCTGACGGCGCCTCCCGTCACGCGTTGCATGTCGCGCGCGTGCTGGCCATGAGCCTCGACGGCGCGACAACAAACGTCCATTCTGCCACGCTCAACTAGGAAACAACCGATATGGCCGACCTCACCCTCGATACAGCCCGCAAGATCATTGATGGCGCTCTCGCCAAGGTGATCGAGATGAAGCTCAAGCCCATGGTCATCACGGTGCTCGACGCTCGCGGCTGCGTGAAGGCCACCATCGCGCAGGACGGCACCAGCCTGATGCGCGGCGAAGTCGCCCACGGAAAAGCCTATGGCGCATTGGCCATGGGGCTCGGCTCGCGGGCATTGTTCAAGCGTGCCGAGGAACAGCCGTTCTTCATCGATGCCGTGAATACCATGGCACGCGGCGCGCTGATCCCGGTGCCGGGTGGCGTTCTCATTCATGACACATCGGGCAGCCTGCTCGGCGCCATCGGCATCTCTGGCGATACATCCGACAATGACGAGATCGCAGCCGTCGCGGGCATCGAGACGGCCGGCCTCAAGGCCTCGACCGGCTAGATCGACGTTGACTCAGCCACCGCATCCCCCGATCGACGACAGCGCGCTACGCCCGCTGATCGACCGTATCGGGGATGCGCATGTGAAGGCACGGCTGGAGATCGAGACCCATCGGGATCACCAGCTGTTCGGCCAGGGCCGCCTGTTCTTCAATCTGGAGAACTGGCTCACCGCGCCGCCGATCGTCCGAATCGCGCTGCAACTCACCGGCCTCTATGGCCGCGCCCGCCGCGAGGCCAACCGCGTATTGGTCCGCGAGAATGCTGTTGCCTCACCGCGCCTGCCTGCCGCGTTCGACGGGTTCACGATCCTGCATATCAGCGATCTCCACGTCGATCTCAGCGAGGATGCACTGCGCCACCTGATCTCCTTCGTCGGCGATCTCGATTACGACATCTGTGTGTTGACCGGCGACTATCGCGGCAAGACCTATGGGCCGTATCAGCGCGCCACCGCAGGTGTCGGTGAACTGCGCGCGAGGCTGCGCGATCCCGTCTATGGCGTTCTCGGCAATCACGACAGCATCCGCATGACGCCGGCGCTGGAAGCCATGGGCATCCGCATGATGTTCAACGAATGCGAGACGATCGCTCGCGGCGACGAGAGGATCTATCTCGCCGGTGTCGACGATCCGCATTTCTACCTTGCCGACGACATCCCGAAGGTCGCGTCGCAAATTCCGAAGGACGCCTTCTCGATCCTGCTATCGCACACGCCGGAGACCTATGCCGAGGCGGCCGAGCACGATTTCGATCTGATGTTGAGCGGCCACACCCATGGCGGCCAGCTCTGCCTGCCCGGCGGCTACGCCATCAAGCTGGAAGCTGTGCTGCCGCGCCATATGGGCAACGGCGCGTGGCGCCATGAAGGCATGGCCGGCTATACGTCCGTCGGCGTCGGCACCAGTCTGCTCCCGGTGCGGCTGAATTGCCCTCCGGAAGTGACGCTGCACCGGCTGAAACGCATCGGCTAGTTCTTGGATACGATTTACTAACCAAAGCCGCTGTCGGCCGCCACCTGTCACCACGAGCTGCCGTTTATTAAGCTGACAGGGCTAGTGTCAATGGTCGCCCGACGGCTTCCAGGCAGGACCATTCCGACATGACGGTGATGATTACAGGCGGTGCTGGGTTTATAGGTTCGCATATCTGCGTGGAGCTGATCCATGCCGGCCGCAACGTCGTCGTCTATGACAATTTCTGCAACAGCCATCCCGAAGTCATCAACCGCATCCGGCGGATCACCGGCACCGCTCCCGAAGTGGTCAAGGGCGACGTGCGCGACGTCGAAGCGCTGATATCGGCACTGTCGGCGCATCGCTTCAGCGCCGTCATTCATCTCGCCGGGCTGAAGTCGGTTGCGGATTCCGTCACCAGCTCGGCCGAGTATTACGACTGCAACGTGGTCGGCACGCTGAGGCTGGCGCAGGCCATGCAGCAGACCGGCGTGCGCAATATCGTGTTCTCGTCGTCGGCGACCGTCTATGGCGAGCCGGACGTACTGCCCTTGCGGGAGGACCACAAGCTCGCACCATTCAGCCCCTATGGCCGCACCAAATTGCAGGCCGAGGAATTACTGAGCGACATTGCACATTCCCTGCCCCCGTTGAATGTCGCAATTCTCCGCTATTTCAATCCGGTCGGCAGCCACGAAAGTGGGTTGATCGGGGAAGATCCCAACGGCGTTCCGAACAATCTCATGCCCTATATTTCGCGCGTCGCGATCGGGCGACTGCCTGTGCTTAATGTTTTTGGCAACGATTACCCGACATCGGACGGCACCGGCATACGCGACTATGTCCATGTGGTCGATCTGGCCGCCGGCCATGTCGCCGCCCTTGACCATGTCCACAAGCAGAAGGTCCTCAAAGTCAATCTGGGAACCGGACGAGGCACAAGCGTGCTGGAGCTGGTCGATGCCTATACAGCTGTGAGCGGCAGGACGATTCCTTTTGCCTTCGCACCACGACGGGCCGGTGACATCGCCAGCTACTACGCGAGCGGCGACGTTGCCGAAGAAACGCTGGGATGGCGTGCCCGGCGCGATATTTCGGATATGTGCCGCGATGCCTGGAACTGGCAGCAGAAAAATCCCAATGGCTATCTCGACCAGTAATCCCGCCCCGGCCAACATGCGGTCCGCGGGAATAATCGTTTTTGTATTGCTTGCGGGCGTATCGCTTCTCCCGACTGTGCTGACTCCGATTCCGGCGATGGTCGATTATGTCAACCACCTCGCCCGCATGTATCTTCTGGCCCAAAATGGGCAGCCCGGCGCCAACCCGTATTACGAGGTGCACTGGGCGCTGTATCCGAATCTCGGCATGGATCTGCTCGTCCCGCAGATCGCACGATGGGTCGGCGTCGAGAACGCAACCCGGCTGTTTTTGCTCTGCAGTCAGTTACTGATCATTAGCGGGGCGCTCGCGCTGGAGCGGGTTGCAAAGGGCCGTGTTCAGATCGGCGGCTTTGCTGCGCTTCTGTTCGTCTATTGCCTGCCCTTCAGCTGGGGGTTTCTGAATTTCGAATTCGGCCTGGGTATCTCGCTCTGGGGCATCGCCGCCTATCTGGCGGTGATCGAGCGTGCTCCGCTGATACGGCTCGTCGTCAATGCCTGTTTCGTCCCGGCACTTTTCGCGGTCCACTTCTTTTCGCTCGGCATCTATGGCGCAGCCATCGGTCTGTATGAACTTTGGCGCGCCCATCAGCGGAAGGTGCCCTATCGCGCGACTCTGTTGCGCCTCGTCCTTCTCGCACTGCCTGTGGTGCTCTTGCTGATCGTGATGCGCGCGACCTCCGGATCGGTCGGCAGTGACGGCACGGAGTGGCTGCTTCAGTACAAGCCAGTTTGGGTATTCCGTATCCTCAATGGCTATAACATGACGGTCTCCGCCATCAGCGTTCTGGTCCTGCTGGTATCGCTGTATCTGGCGTTCAAATGCGAGGTTCTGAAGATCGAACCGGTCGGCATCTGGCTTGTTGCCGGCTTTTCGTTTCTCTATCTCATCATCCCTTCGAAGCTTCTCGGCACATCATTTGCTGACCTCCGGATTATCCCCGGCGCGGTGATCATCGTTGCGGCCTTCTGCTCACTATCCCTGCCGGACCGGCGATCGCTCGCTGCCGCCTTGCTGGTGGTCAGCGGCGTCATCCTCGCCAATCTCGCAACCGTCTTTGCCGTCTGGCTCTCCTATCGCGCCGACTATGCGGCGCTGATCGCTTCGTTCCAGAAGCTTGATCGCGGTGCACTGGTTCTTGTCGGGACAAGCGGCAATGGCGATGACCCGCCGTTCAACGACCTGACAGAATATCCGATGGCCTATGCCCCGACCCTGGCCGTGCATTACGCCAATGCGTTCGTCCCCAACGTGTTCACCGAGACCGGCAAGCAGCCGCTTCGCCCCAGTGCCACCGTGCAACGTCTTGCCATTCCTTATGGCGGGCCCGTGCCGATGCGGTTGCTCAGTGCAATCGCCACCGGCAACGCGCCTGACGGCGCGCCGTCCTTCATCCAGACCTGGCACAGGGACTTCGACTATCTCTATGTGCTCGGTCCCGCTGCGGCGCCCCCGCTGCCCGACAGATTGCAAGAGGTGGACAGGTCTGCACGATTTGTCCTGTACAAGATTGACAGACGGCCATAGCCGAGCGAACCGCCACGCGGTCTGGTTCGCACCTGGGCCTGCCTCATGGAACCGCGCAAAGGCGGCCCAAGGCGCCTGATTTCAAGGCTCTTTGCAAGGCCGCCTTAACCATCAGGGCCTAGGATCCCGCCATTCAGCAGGGCGGAACTCCAAAATGGCGATTGATGGCGGGCGGATCATCTACAGCATCGTCGTGCCGGTCTATAACGAGGAGGCCGTGCTGCCTGTGTTGGTCCGCCGGCTGGGACTGCTGCTCGACCGCCTCGACGCGCCCGCGGAAGCCATCTTCGTGGACGACGGCAGCTGCGACACCAGCCCCATCGTGCTGCAGGCACTCGCCAAGAGTGATCCACGCTTCCGTTACATCGGCCTGTCGCGCAATTTCGGCCACCAGGTGGCCATCACGGCCGGCATGGACGCCGCGCAAGGCGACGCGATCGTCGTCATGGACGCGGATTTGCAGGACCCGCCTGAAGTCGTCGAACAACTGATCGCCAAGTGGCGCGAAGGCAATGACGTGGTCTATGCGCGCCGCCTGTCCCGCGCGGGTGAAAGCGCGTTCAAGCGCGCCACCGCCCATGTGTTCTATCGGGTGCTTGGCCGTATGACCTCGGTTCGTATCCCGGCAGACGTCGGCGATTTCCGACTGATCGACCGCAAGGTGCTGGACGCGTTGCGCCAGATGCCGGAGCGCGATCGCTTCGTGCGCGGCATGATCGCCTGGCTCGGCTTCCGGCAGGCCGAAGTGAGCTTCCATCGCCTCGAACGCGCCGCCGGCGAAACCAAGTATCCGCTGTTCAAGATGGCACGGCTTGCCATGTCCGCTGCGCTGGGCTTTTCCGACGCGCCGCTGCGGCTGGCGATCTGGTGCGGTCTCGTGGTGTCGAGCCTGGCTCTGCTGTATGGCGGCTGGGTGTTGCTGCTGTGGATGACGAACGACCCGCATCTGGTCGCCGGCTGGTCGTCGATCATCGTTATCGTGTCGCTACTCTGCGGGTTGAACATGCTGATGACCGGCATCGTCGGCCTTTATGTCGGGCGCATTCACGCAGAAGCGAAACATCGTCCACTTTATGTCGTGCAAAACCGCGTCGGTTTCGACCGCGATCAAAGCGAAGCATCTTACCGCACCTCGCGCAGCGCCTGACGGAGCGGATTGTCATGAGCCAGCTGTTCGACAGCTACCGCAGCAACTACCGCGACGTCGTTCAATCCTCGATCGACTTTTCCGGCCTGCCGCATAGCTTCTTCATGCGCGCCAAGGCTGATCTATTGCGCGAATTGATCGCAGCGCGGCTTCAATCAAAAAAGCCTGACATGCTCGATGTCGGCTGCGGCGTTGGCAGCTTCCATCCACTGCTGCGCGGCATGGTCGGTCAACTCAGCGGCATAGACGTATCCTCCGCCAGTATTGCGCAGGCACAGGTCGACAACCCCGACGTCGACTACCGGGCCTTCGACGGCAACGTCTTTCCGTTCGCCGATGCCAGCTTCGATCTGGTCACCACGATCTGCGTCATGCATCACGTCCCGCCCGCGGAATGGGCGGGTTTCATGCGTGAGATGCGGCGCGTTGTGCGGCCAGGAGGGCTGGTCTGTGTCATCGAACACAACCCGTTCAATCCGCTGACCCGTTTTGCTGTCGCGCGCTGTGAGTTCGATCGCGACGCGGTATTGCTCGGCGCGGGCAAGACGCAAAAGATCATGGCGGGCGCCAGCCTCCGCGACATCGCTTCGCATCATTTCCTGCTACTGCCGTGGGAAGCGAAAGCCGCGCGGCGTGTCGAAAACGCCTTCAGCGGCCTGCCGCTTGGCGCACAATACGCCACTTTCGCCACTGCTTAATTACTTCGCCGTTGCATTCTGCCGCTTGTGGACCACCGCGACGTCGTCGCCATAGACGCGCTTCCAGTCTGGCAGCCGATCGAGCAACGCCACCGCCGGAGTTTCCGGCTCCAGCAGCGTGGCATCTATTTTGTAATCGTCGAGCAGCTTCAGAAAATCATTCAGGTCCGCCAGCGAGAGGCCGCTGTTGTAGCGATGAAGAAAGCGACCGCCATAGAGTTCACCGCGACCATCGATGAAAGTGGGAATTCCCGCGAAGATCAGATAGCCGCCAAACGAATAATCGTTGAGCACGCGGTTCGCCGCGGTCAGACCGGCGCTGGCCACCGCTGCCTGCGGCGTATTTCGCGCGGCGGGGCGAACGTCGCGCGCCGAAGCGATTACGGTCGCCAGGATCATGACACCGACGGCACCGACCTGCAGCGTCCGACCTGAGCCGACCTCATTGGATGCGGCCCAGCTGCGAAACTGCCGCGCGATCGGCGCGGCAAGATAGAGCGGCGCCAGCATGGCAAGCAGATCGACGTTGCGCACCTGCGCCAAAGCAAAATGCAACAGGCCGATTAAGACCAGCGCCCGCACCATGGGAAGCGTCACGCCGCGCGACAGCGCAAAGATTCCCCCCAGCAGCAGGATCTCAAAGATCCCGATGCGGCCGAAATTCTGTGGCCGCCATTCGCCGATCCAGTTGAGCGCATCGCCAAGACCGAGCGTCGTCAGCGGCATCAACAGCGTGCCGGGCCCGTAAGGGGTCAGGCAGGATGCGGCAACAGCGAGAGCCGTGAAAGCGAGCCAATGGAGCACTTCGCGAGGCCGCTCGCGAAGCTTGTTTCGTATGAGGACTTCGAGGATGGCGGGTCCGATCAACCCCAGTGCCAGGATGACGCTGCCGTGGAGATTGGCCCAAAGGACCAGCAGCGGTAACGCCCAGTAAGGCGGTCGTGCACGCGTATCCATGGCACGAACGAGCGCGGTCGCCCAGGTCATCATGACCGGAAGTGCCAATACATGCGGCCGCGCCAGCAGATGGGGCGCGAGAAGAACGACCACGGCTGTAACGATGATCAATACCGGCTTCGGCGCAAGTTCGCGCAGCAGGAACCGGGTCAGAATCCCGACGGAAAGCGCGATGGCCGCGGCAGCGAGCGCCACGACGCCTTGCCAGCCGGCAAACGTATAGACCGCCCCGTAAATGACCTCGGAGAGCCATTCGAAGGCAAGCCAATGACCGCCATGCATGGAAAAGGAGAACGAGTCGGTCGACGGAATGACGCCATTCGCCAGGATCCAGCGGCCGATCGCGATATGAGAATAGCTGTCCGGATCGTTCAGCAGCCGCGGCCCGAGCGCCAGCAGCAGGCCATAGACGCACGCGCTCACCAGCAAAGGCATCGTTGCCCGCACCGGGAACTGTTTGGCTGGGCTGCTGATGGCCTGGTCGCTCACGGGCTACGAGGGTACGGCGACACTGTTAATTCCACTTTAAGGCTGACGATGCGCCCGTGCGCCGGCTCGATGGTCTGTCGTGGCGCGCCACCGAGAGCCGCCCTATTTGCCTGACCACACTGGCTTGCGCTTCTCGCCAAACGCCTTGAGGCCTTCTTTCGCATCCTCGGTCATCGACAGGATCGCGATCTGGCTTTCGGTATAGGCGATGCTCTCGTCGAACGACATCGCGGCGATGGCGCGCATCGCATATTTTCCGCGGCGGATCGCGGTCGGCGACTTGTCGGTGATGCGAGCGATCAGCCAGTCGACCTTGCTGTCGAGCTCGGCCGCCGGCACCACGTGATTCAGCAGGCCAGCGCCAAGCGCGGTTTGCGCGTCGAACGGCTCGCCGGTGATGCACCATTCGTTGACCAGGCGACGCGGCGCAATGGACTGCAGCAGCGCCAGCACCTGCATGGGAAACACGCCGACCTTCACCTCGGGCAAACCGAAGATCGCGTTGTCCGCGGCCACCGCCATGTCGGTCATGCAGAGCAAACCCATGCCACCGGCCATGCAGACGCCGTTAACGCGGGCGATGGCGGGTTTGGTGGCGTTTTGCGACAGCCGCATGAGATCGGCGAGATCGCCATTGGGCTTGGAGAAATCCATCGAGAAGGCCGCGCCGGCATTGGCGAGATCGGCGCCGGCGCAGAACGCCTTCTCGCCCGCGCCGGTCAGAACGATCACCCGTACGCCCGCATCCTCGTGGGCGGTGCGATAGCCGTTGGCGATGCCGGCGATGACATCGCCATTCATGGCATTGCGCTTCTCCGGCCGGTTGATGGTGATCCAGAGTGCGGCGCCCTTCTTCTCCAGGATTACGCTATCATCGGCCATCGGTCTGCTCGCTTGGTTGAGGTTGATGCGGTTGGTATAGCCGCTCAGAAGCGGCGCGCCAAACCCAGCGCGTCGCCGGCGCGGTTCTCGGACTCAACCGCACGCAGGTAGCCCTCGCGCTGCTGCAATCGCGCCCAATAGGCTGTGACGCTCGGCCCGAATTGCGATGCAAGCCCGAGACGATTGGCCAGCAGCAGTGCATAGCCGACGGAAATGTCCGCGGCGGTGAAACGGCCGGCGCAGACATAGTCTTTGCCGGTGGTGATGATCTCGATCATACGCAACCGTCCAAGAAAGAACTTCGAATAATCCTCGACCACCTGCGGATGACGGCGCTCTTCCGGCTCGAGCTTCGAATAACGCAGCACCAGCGCCTGCGGGAAGGTCAGCGTCGCCTCGCCGAAATGCAGCCAGTTCAGGAACGCGCCGTAGTCCGGCTCGTCGATGCCGACGGCCAGCGGCGTCGGACCGTATTTGGTCACCAGATATTGCGCGATCGCCGCCGATTCCGTCATCCGGGTCTCGCCATCGAGCATCAGCGGGATGGTACCGAGCGGATTGATGCCGAGATATTCCTTGGCAAAGACACGCGGCGGGAACGGCAGCATCTTCAGCTCATAGGGCAGCCCGAGCTCTTCAAGCGTCCATAGCGGGCGGAACGAGCGCGCGCGGGCGCAGTGGTAGAGCGTGATCATCGGACGAGACCTCCAGGCTGGCACAGACTATCGCCGTGCTGCCAGCCAATGAGAAGCAGCCGCGACGCTTCGTCAAGCCTTGCCCTTCTTCGTCAAGACTCGCCCCTCGCTACATGGTCTCGGCAGACCGGTGTCACCCTTCCCGATCAACGACACCCATCTCCACGCGCACGTCACCGAGGCTGGTCACGACGGCTTCGCGTTTCGATTGCAACTGATGCGGCCGGCGGCGAAGCCGACATTATTTCGCCTGACTGCGACGAACTCCTGGCCAGATCGTCGTCTGCTGCGGAGGCTCGTCGACCGGTCTGGCGCGATCCTCCGGGGAGAAAAATGCTGCGCGCGCAAACCCGGCGAGCCGGCCGTCTTGGGCGATGTCTGCTCCCATTGTGCTGACCGGCAGCAGCAAACGCGTGATGAAGAAGCCTGAGATCACGAAGAAGATGTCGAGCGCGATATAGCCCACGCGTGACAGCTGATTGACGTACCAGATCGCGTTGTAGGCGCTGCGGTCCCGCACCTGCGGGCAATGGGTGAACACCACCACCACCACGCCAATCCCCCGAAAGCCGTCGAAAGCCGGAAATTTCTCCAGCCGCTTGGCGATGCCTGCATTCTCCGTCATTGCGATCTCCCCGTTTGAACCGGGATAGCAACAGCGCGAATAACGAGGGTGAAGACGATTTATATGTCTACCACCTCAGGCGAAACGTTCGGCTTTAACCTGAATGCCCGTTGGCACGGGAGCGTTAGGGTTGACGCCGCCGCGTTTACCACAACCTGGACAAACTTCACTGCGACTCCACCACCGCTTACGATCCGTTAAGGATCTAGGAACAGGCTGGGAACGATCGAAATTGACTCAACTTGTATCGACAAGTGTGAGGGCACTAGATGACCAGGGTTCAGTATCTCAGGGAACAAGCGACCCGCGCCGAACGGTTGGCAAAGACTATTCTGGATGCCGTCACTGTCACGCGACTTGTCGAAGCATCGCATGCATACCGCCAGGAAGCCGATCGCCTTGAGCAACACGAGACGAGCGATCAGGCGACAACGATGTGGATGCCTCACTAGGGCGTGACCCCATAAACTTGGAGCGGACGGCGGACGTCCGCTTAGGTGCCAATAACGGACTCAGGTCGGACATCGCCTCAGGTCCGAAAAGTCCCACAAGCGGAAGTCAACTCATCGAGATGTGCTCGGAAAGGTATCGATGCCGGCCGGCTCTCTCCGGTCGTCCTAGTCAGGCAACCCGAGCTTTCGGAGATTTTCTGCCATACGGTTCAGAACAGCAGGCGAAAACACCATTGCCTGTTTGAATTTTGAAATCGTCAGATCGGGGTAAGTAAGCATCAACTCCTCGAATGCTTGTTTAGCTTCGCCGACCCGGCCGGCTCCCGACAGGACCGACGCCAAATTGCGATAAATCCAACTAGCGTTTGGCCGTTCTTCGAGGGCGCGCCTATAGAACGCGGCAGCCTTGTCGTATTCTTGCGCTACTTCATGCGCAGAGGCTATTCCTACATAGTTGTTGAAATTCATTGGATCAATCGGGCTCAGGCGCAGAGCGCGCTCGAAATTGTCAATCGCCTTCTGAGGCTGATCGGCATAGTTCTCTAGCCATCCGAGCCTACTCCAGGCCCATGCAGCGTTGGGGTCGAGGCTGACGGCTCGCTCAAGCAGTATACGCGCGGTTCCATGGTTGCGTACAAATGTGTGCACTGCGCCGAGTACCGCCAGAATGATAGGGTCATCGCCACTCATCTCTGCTGCCCGCTCGGCGAGCGATCGCGCCATTGCCTGGCTTCCAACGATGTCGTCCGCCCAGTTATAGACCGAGCGCTGGGCGTGGCACCAACCAGCAAGCGACAAAGCTAGGGGATATTCGGGATCAATCGCGAGCGCCTTTTCGAGAAGTTCAATCGCTTTAGCGCTTTCTTCCTTCTCCAACGCCCAGACATGAGGCATCGCTCTCATAGTATAGTCATAGCTGCTCAGGTCTTGCGGCCGTTTGCGTCGCGACCGCTCAATCTCGGCAATGCGGATGGAAGGCTGTAGAGCGCCTGCCACCTGCTCCGTTATTCGGTCTTCGAGGTCAAAGAACTCGTCGACTGCGCCGTCAAAGCGTGAGCTCCAAACATGTGCCCCTCCCTCGGTTTCGATTAGCTGAACGATAATGCGGAGGCGATTGCCGACTTTCTGCACGCTACCCTCAAGCAAATAAGCAACGCCCAACTCCTTACCGACGTTGCGCGCATTTATCGCGCGGCCCTTATAGGTGAACGCTGAGCTACGGGCGATGACGAAAAAAGAGCGAATGCACGAAAGAGCTGCAGTAATTGCCTCGACGATACCATCAGCAAGGTAATCCTGACCCGCCTCAGCGGACATGTTGTCGAACGGCAGGACGACGATGGACGGTTTGTCAGGTAGCGCTAGATCTCGAACTTGTTTCGCAGACGAATTTGACGGGATCGCAGGGGCGCTCTCGCGGGCAAGCCGTATGAGCCATACGCGCATTGGCTCGGCAATATTCTTTAAAGTCTGCTCGCCGATGTCGTCGAAGGCGACGTCGAGCTTGCCGCGAATTTGCCTGTGTGCATCATCGGAGATGCAGATGCCGCCTGGCTCGGCAATTCCCTCAAGACGGGCTGCGATGTTGACACCATCGCCGAAAATATCGTTGTCGTCGATGATGATGTCCCCAACGTGTATGCCGATGCGAAATTCAATCCTGAGTTCCGGCGGAACGGCGGCGTTTTGTTGAGCCATCTCTTGCTGGATTTCCACCGAACAGCGCGCTGCATCGACAGCACTGGCGAATTCGACCAGCATGCCATCGCCAGTGGTCTTGACGATGCGACCGCAGTGCGTGGCGATCCTGGGATCGACAAGCGTCTTTCGAAACGTCTTTAGCTCCGCAAGCGTGCGCTCCTCGGCATGACCCATCAACCGGCTATAGCCGGCGACATCCGCCGCCAGCACAGCCGCCAGTCGCCGTTCCACGCGCTCGCCGGGCAAAAAACGCTCCCTGGCTCGGTGAAAAACTATCTGCCTCTACCAAAGCATAGGCGGTGGCTGTTCCGCTAGGTACAATGTTCAAAACAGGTCCATTTGCCGCGCTACGATCAATCAGGACGGGCGGTGAAGTCGGGTACGCCCTGAAAGCTAACTCTTGCGCGCCCAATGATTGTCCCCAATAACCGAGGGCAGCTTCGACGCAATGCATGGCAATTGGAGCCGTCGCAAACAACGCAATGTCGGGAAATGCATCATGGGACGGAAATATCAAAGTATCGTCGAAACGATCGGTAATACGCCGGTAGTGCGGATCAATCGTCTGGCGCCGGAAGGCGTGAATCTCTTCGTAAAAATTGAAGCCTTCAACCCGCTTAGTTCAGTGAAGGACCGATTGGCTCTCGGAGTAATCGAGGCGGCCGAAAAATCCGGAGAGCTCAAGCCTGGTCAGACGGTCATAGAGGCGACAAGTGGAAATACGGGCATTGGTCTTGCCATGGTCTGCGCCGCCAAGGGATACCCGCTTGTGATCACCATGGCAGAGCCATTTAGCGTCGAGCGGCGTAAGCTCATGCGGTTCCTTGGAGCGAAGGTCATCGTAACTCCCGCGGCTGAGCGCGCCGTAGGCATGATCAACAAGACCATCGAGCTCGCCAGGGCGCATGGCTGGTACATGACTAGGCAGTTTGAGAATGAAGCCAATCCCGATATTCATTCGCGTACGACAGCGCGTGAGATACTCGACGATTTCTCCGGAGAACGGTTGGATTATTGGGTCACGGGCTATGGAACGGGCGGAACGTTAAAGGGCGTCGCGCGGGTGCTCGCAGAGGAGCGTCCCGAAACGAAGATAGTGGTTTGCGAGCCAGAGGATGCGCAGTTGTTGGCCAGTGGCACCCCGCAGTCGCGAAACTCAGATGGAACTCCGGCCGCCCCGCATCCGACATTCAAGCCCCATCCGATGCAAGGCTGGACGCCGGATTTCATCCCGAAACTCACCGACGATGCCGTCGCAATGAAGGTCATCGATCGCATCTTAGCCATCTCCGGTCCGGATGCCATTCGCTGCAGCAAGGACCTTGCTACCAAAGAGGGCATCTTTGTGGGTATTACCTCAGGCGCAACCTTTGCGGGCGCGCTCAAGGTTGCAGCCGAGGCAGAGAAAGGGGCAAATATTCTCTGCATGCTTCCCGATACCGGCGAGCGCTATTTGAGCACACCCCTTTTCGCTGATGTGTCGGCAGACATGAACGAGGAAGAGCTTGAGATCTCACGCTCTACGCCGAACGGACAGCTCAAGCCTGGCTCTTGATTTGCAAAGATCGAATAAAAGAACATCCGACGTTATGAGGCGCGGACCGGAACGATGCTCTACGCGCCATCAGTTCGCCCGACAGACGTCTCGTTGCGCTTTGAAAGCAGCAATGAATAACTCGAGGCCGGCCGAGGTTAATCCGCTTTCGGTGATCAGACCGAGCCGCATGAGGTTGACTGTTTCTATCGGACCATCACCATAGGCTGATCCGCCGCCGAACAGCTTGTTCATAATTCGCTGTTCGCGGCGCGTTAGCTCGTTCCAGAGGATCAAATCATTCATCCCAAATGCCTCGCGAGAATCATTGCGTGACGTTGCGAGATTAGCCGATCGCTCGGAGGCGAAATCGTGGCGATTCAGTTGTCGCCATTGAAAGTAGATTCGCCGGCAGCGACTTCGAAGCAGGACATGCAAAACGCGTGCAGCGGACACCTCGTTGATCACTGGCGATGGCCGTATGGCCGACGATGCTCAGCCAAGGCCACCACGCAATAGCGGCAGTCGATCAACTTTCGCTTTCACAGCGAACGCGACGGTTTGCGAGAGTACTACCAGTTATTTCGCGGCGTCGCGGGTGACGTCCCTGTGCTTGCCGCGCTCCTGCGACCGCGCGCGCCGGTGCCCAGGAGATCGAAACAGCCCATGTCTGGTGTGGGTCATTCGGGTCGATTTTGGCATGTCCGGATATGTCCGCTTACGGGGTAATCTCGCAAGTACGGTCTTCCGTTTTTTGCCGATTGAAGGCATCGGCTTAGACGTGATTCAGGCGTCCAAACCGAAGCATCGATGCGGTATCACGGACTTCGAATGGGCAGCCATTGTTCACATCGCACGAACATGGCCGAGTGCCAGGCCGATGGCGCGCGCCGCTTCCATCACGTGAACGGCGTATTCCTTGATCTGCTTTCGCTTGACCCGGATGTCGGGGCCAGACATGCCGATGGCTCCGACGAGTTCACCGGAGCGTCCAACGATGGCGCAAGCACAGGCGGCGATACCTTCCCGCCACTCGCCATGCAGCACTGACGAGTAACCTTGTACCCGTGCCGCATGGATGTCTTCGCGCAACTCCTCGATGGTCGTTCGCGTCGTATCCGTATAACGCCTGAGATGCGGGCGAAAGTTCTCCAGATATTCGTCTGGCATTTGCGCGAGCATCGCCTTCCCGGTTGCCATGGTGAATGCAGGCGCACGCATGCCGACGCTGGTATGCGCACGGATATGATGCGCGCTTTCAATCTTGTCCACATAGACAACGTCGGTACCCTCGAGCACCGACAGATGAACGGTCTCTCCGGTGACTTCGGCCAGCGCCGTCATCGCCGGACGTGCGATACGGATGAGATCCATGCGCTGAATGACATGGTTGCCGAGCACCCATAGCTTGGTTGTGAGCTCATAGGTGCTGTGCGGCGGAATCTGGCGAACGAAGCCCTGCGATTGCAGCGTCGCCAGCAGTCGATGCACATTGCTCTTGGTGAACTTCAGCTCATTGGCGAGATCGGTGACCCCGCGCGGCTGCTCGCTCATCGCGAGCGCCTCGAGGAGCCTCAGTCCCTTGATAAATGCCTTGTCCATCCAAGCAGCCGATGTGAGGTAGTTCTCTGTTGCGGGCTGACCGGCGGCCTTGGGCCGCCGCCGGTCTCATTGTTGTGTGGCGCGATTTACTGAGCAAGCAGTGCGTTCAGCTTTTCCTGCGCATATTCTTCATTGGTCGAATTGCCCGCGGGCGATGGCGCCCCCCAGAAGTCCGGGCTCCATTCGATCGCCTTGGAGACGTTCTCAGGATTATTGGCCCAATAGCGCGCGACGTTCTTGTCCGTCGCCGCATCGAACACGACCTTCGAAGGAAGCGCGACTGGGAAAGTGGAGGTCAGCTGGGCGGCGCGCTTGGGGTCGAGACGCCAGGACAGCAGCTTGAGCGCGTTGTCATAGTTCGGCGCGCCCTTCGGGATAGAGAAGAAGTCGTAATAGACGAAGCCCTGATTGAAGGTGAGATCAATCGGAGCGCCTTCCAGCGCCAGTTTGCTCATCGAGCCCGTATAGGCCTGGCACATATCGGCTTCGCCATCGAGGATCAGCTGCGGCGGCTGCGCGGCGGTGGTCCACCATTTGACGATGTGCGGCTTGATCTCCTTGATCTTCTTGAGCGCACGCTCCATGTCGATCGGATACAGCTTGCTCTTGTCGACACCGTCGGCCATCAGCGCCGCCTCGAAGGTGAAGCGCGGCCAGGCTGGCATGCAGCGGCGCCCCGGAAACTTCTTCACGTCCCAGAAGTCGGCCCAGTTCTGCGGTGCCTTATCGCCCTTGAACTTGTCCTTGTTGTAGACGAGGCCGACGCCGATCACTTGCAGTGCGACGCCCTTCTTGCGCTTCAGATTGTCCGGCATCGCCGCCAGGGTCTTCTGCGCGGATTCCGACAGTTTGGAATAGTCGATGTCAGCCAGGCAGCAGTCGCCGAGCAGCTTGGTTTCCTGATCAAAGATGAAGGTCAGATCCCACTGCGCCTTGCCAGCTTCGGCCTGCGCCTTGATGCGCGGACCGCTGCGCGCTTCCTGCACGGTGACGACCTTGATGCCGGTTTCCTTCTCGAACGGATCGTACATCACCTTGCGCAGGGCATCGCCATAGCCGCCACCCGGATCCTGCATGATGACGACGTTGCTCTGGGCAACGGCCAGACCCGTCCCCATGGCGATGAACGCCGCCGAAGCCAAGGCCGGCAGCCTGAAGCGTTTCATTCCCATCATAGTGTGTTTCCTCCTGTTTGATCGTTTGTCATCAGGTCGCTTTTTGCGACGTTGCGAGCACTGGCCGGGCGAGGAACAGTCCTCCCACGACCAGCAGCACTTCGAGCGTGGACACGACGGCCAGTACCGGGTTGAGCCGGTAATTGATGTCGCCCCACAGCATCAACGGAAGCGTCTTCAACTGAGCGCTCGACAGGAACAGGGTCAGCACCAATTCGTCGAACGAATGCAGGAACGCAAAGAAGGTCGCGGCCGCAAGGCCCGGCGCAATCGCCGGCAGCGTCACCAGCCGCAGCACCGTGAGCGACGACGCGCCATGGACCGAGGCGGCCTGTTCGAGCCGCGAGTCCACGTTCTGCAGCGCAGCAGACAGGATCACCACCACGATCGGCAAACCGCCGATGGCATGGGCCGCCGCAAGGCCGAACACCGAGCCGACCAGATCGAACTTCAGGAACAGCGTGTAGAGCGACAAGCCGAGCACCACCGGCGGCACGATGATCGGGCTGACCAGCAGCAGCATGATCGCGGATTTGCCGCGCACATTACCCCTGACGATGCCCAGCGCCGCGCATGTACCGAGACCGACCGCAATGAAGGCCGAGACTGCCGCGATCAGCGCGGATGTCCAGAACGCGCGCATCCAGTTGGTGTCGGAGAAGAACTGCTCGTACCAGCGCAGCGAGAAGCCCGGCGGCGGAAAGGTCAGATAGCTGGCGCTGCTGAACGAGATGATCATGACCACGATAATGGGCAGGATCAGAAGCGCGACCACCAAGCCACCCATCAGACGGACCGTCCATGTGCCGCAACTGGCCGGCAGCATGCCGAACAGCCGGAGCAGCGGCCAGCCGATGGCGTCGGCGAATGCGCTGCCGAAACTGCGACGCGCGGTGGCGGACGTTGCCGCTGGCGCGACCTTCCCTGCTGTCGTCTCGGTGAGCTTGCGCCCGCCCCAGATGAATTCCAGGCCAAGGAAACGTCCGGCGATGGCAACCACCAGCAGCGTGATCAACAACAACACGACGCCCAGCGCCTGCAGGAAGCCCTCAGACGTCACCGAGTCCGCCTGCTGCGTGATATGCATGGCGAACATCTGGTCGCCCGGGCCGCCGAGCAGTGTCGGCGTGATGAAGAAGCCGATCGCGGCCACGAAAACCAGCAGGAAGCCGGCGCCAATGCCGGGCAGCGTCAGCGGCAGCAGCACCCGCCAAAACACGGCAATAGGCCCCGCACCGCTGGCCAGCGCCGCGCGTGTGAGACCGGGATCGAGCCGCGACACGCTCGAATAGATGGTCAGCACCATCAGCGGCAGCAGCACCGCCGTCATGCCGAGCAGCACGGTGCCGCGGTGAAACAAGAGCTGGACCGGCTCGCTCAGGATACCGATCGACACCAGAAATTTGTTGACCGGTCCATTGCGGCCAAGCAGCACCATCCATGCATAGGTGCGGATCAGGATCGCGATGAAGTATGGCAGCACGATCGCGGTGGCGATCAGCGCGCGGGTGATGCCGCGGGTGCGATGGATCAGGAGTGCGGTGGGATAGCCGAACAACAGGCACAGGAATGCGACCGTGACCGAGATCTGCATGGTGCGGACCAGCGATTCCCAATAGAGCGGCACCGCAAAGACGCGTTGGAAATAGGTCAGCCAGCTTGGCCCGCTGATACTGATGCGAATGAGATCGACCAGCGGCAGCAGATAGATGAACGACAGGAAAGCGACCGCGGGCAGCAGCAGCAGCGCGGGGTTCTTGAGCTTCATGGCCAGGCTGGAGCTCGCCTGATGCCGCGGCTCCTCGGACAGCGAGATCGTCGTCATGTCAGCACCCAGCAGTCTGCCGGACCCCAGCTCACATGCAGGCGATCGCCGATATCGGGCAGCGGCCGCCTGGCGGTGTCGGTGCAGCGGATCAGCAGCGTGTCGCCGCCGTCCATCTGCGCCTCGATGCGCAGGATCTCGCCGAGGAAGATCGCTGACGTCACAGTCACCGGAGTCGAGCTTGCGGTTGGCTCGCTGGTAATCGCGATGCGCTCGGGCCGCACCAGCACGGTGACGCGACCGACATCGATGGCGTCGCGGCTCTCGGCATCGAACACATAGCCAGCGCGGTTCTTCAGCGTCACGGTGGTGCCGCGCTTCTGCATGATCTCGGCTTCAATCAGATTGCTCTCGCCGACAAACGACGCCACAAAACGATTGGACGGGTGACGATAGATGTCGAGCGGGCGGCCGATCTGCACGATCCTGCCGGCATCCAGCACGGCGATGCGATCGCTCATGGTGAGCGCTTCGCCCTGATCATGTGTCACGAACAGGATCGTGCTGCCGATCGTCTGATGCAGATCGCGTATCTCGATCTGGATTGATTCGCGCAGCCGGCGGTCGAGCGCGCTGAGCGGCTCGTCCATCAGCACGACCTTCGGCCGCATCACGATGGCGCGCGCAATGGCGACGCGCTGTTGCTGTCCGCCGGACATTTCCGACGGCGATTTGTTCGCATGATCCGACAGGCGCATGATTTCCAGCGTCTCGGCGACGCGCCGCTCGGTGGTGGCGCGATCGACGCCGGCCATGCGCAGCGGGAACGCGACATTCTGTGTCACCGTCATGTTGGGAAACAGCGCATAGCTCTGGAACACCATGCCGAATCCGCGCTTATGCGTGGGCACGTTGTGCACCGGCCTGCCGTCCACGAGAATCTCGCCGCCGTCGAGGCTCTGGAAACCGGCCAGCAGGTTCAGCAATGTGGTCTTGCCGCTGCCGGACGGGCCGAGCAGCGTGATGAATTCGCCGGGTTCGATATCGAGATTGATACGATTGACGGCATGGAACTGGCCGTACCGTTTCTCGGCATCGCGAACTGCGATGCGCGAACCGATGACCTGACGCTCGCTTGCGCCGCCCGACTGCGACGCCGGAACACCCGCGCCGGAATGTCCCACGCGCAGCGCCAATGGCTCAGCCATCATCAACCTCCCTGGTCGTTCTATATTATGAGACGTTATTCCAATTATTGTTGGCGTGACGCATCGTCTTGTCAAGTGAATGCGCGATGCGACGACGCGCCGATCGTCATCGACTTACCGACGGGTCTGCATTTTCCCCTATTGGCAAAGTGCTTCGCGACACAAACGGATTGACAGCCGCGGCGCCGCGCGACTAATTTTATTTAGAACCATGTTCTACAATATAGAACATATAAATCGGGAGGCGAATTGTGGTAAGCGATCTTCGCGCGTTGGCGAAGTATGTGGAGCCGGGGGTCCGGCTGGCGCTGCCGGTGGATTATGCCGGCGTCTCGATGGCAATGACGCGCCCGATCATTGAACGCAACACACGCAATCTCGATCTCGTCTGCGTGCCGACCGGTGGCCTTCAGGTGGACCAACTCGTCGGCGCCGGTCTGGTTCGGTCGGTCGAGACCAGCGCCGTATCGCTCGGCGAAGCCGGCGGCGCACCGCGCTTCAACGCAGCCGTCAGGAACGGCGCGATCGCATTGAAGGACGCCACCTGCCCCGCTATCCATGCCGGCCTGATGGCCGCGCAGAAAGGCAGCCCGTTCATGCCGATGCGCGGACTGATCGGCAGCGACCTCCTGCACCATCGCAGCGACTGGCGCGTCATCGACAATCCGCTGGCGGATGGCGGCGATCCCATCGTGCTCATCCCCGCGATCAAACCCGATATCACGATCTTCCACGCGCCGATGGCTGACCGTTTCGGCAATGTGTGGATCGGACGACGCCGCGAACTCGCCGCGATGGCTTATGCATCGGCCACCACACTCGTCACTGTCGAGCGCATCGTGGACGACAGCCTGCTCGCCAATGAGATGAGCGCAGCGGGCGTGCTGCCGGCGCTCTATGTCACCGAAGTCGCCGTCGCGCCGAAGGGCGCTTGGCCCTACGGCCTGTGGGGCGAGTATCCGACCGACACGGCCGAGATCCTGCGCTATGCGCGCGCCGCGCGCAGCGCCGAGGGTTTTGCCGACTACATGACGAACGCACAGATGGAACCCGCATGATGAGCGAGGTTCACCCGCGCGAAATCCTGATCTGCACCGTCGCCAAACTGCTCGACGGCGTCCGGCATGTCGCTGTCGGTGCGTCCTCACCGATCCCCGCGGCCGGCGCCATGCTGCTGCGAGCGCTAAAGCAGCAGGCCGGCGAGAAAGGCCCGCGCATCTCGATCCTCGGATCGGTGGAGCACAATTTCTTCACCAACGGCTCGGCCGAACTGTTCGATTGCGCCGGCCAGGGCCGCATCGATGCCTTCTTCCTCGGAGGCGGCCAGATCGACGGCCGTGGCAACGTCAATCTGGTGGGCACCGGCGACTATCCGCAAACGCAAGTGCGATGGCCCGGCTCGTTCGGATCGGCCTATCTGTATTACGTCGTGCCGCGCGTGATCTTGTTTCGCGAGGAGCACACGCCGCGTGCTCTGGTCGAGAAGGTGGATTTCATCAGCACGCCCGGCGTCAGCGACGATGGCGTTTACCGCAGTGGCGGCCCGATCGCGCTGTTGACCAGCAAGGCGCTGTTCCGCTTCGACAAGAGGCGTCCGGGCTTCGACCTGCAGAGCGTCCATCCCGGACACGACCTCGCAGGTATCAAGGACGCCACCGGCTTCCAGTTCACCCATGAAAGCCAGCCGGAACAGACCGCGCTGCCGGATCCGCAGACGCTGGCTTTGCTGCGCGGGCGTGTTTACGACGAGGTCGCCGAAACCTATCCGGACTTCGCCGCGCAGATGCGGCGCGAGATGGAACGGCCGCTGTCCCATGCATCCTGACAGGACCGGCGAGCAACGACACGGAGACGATGCGTGAGTGAGATCAAGCGGATCCCGCATTGCAGTCACTGGGGCGCCTATACGATCCTCGTGCAGGACGAACAGATCGTGGGCATCGAGCCGTTCGCCCATGATCCCGCCCCCTCGCCGATCATCCATTCGGTGCCGGAATGGGCCAATCCTGAACGCCGCGTTCTGCGTCCGATGGTGCGCTCCGGCTGGCTCGACAAGCGCGAGCACAGCGATCGGCGCAAGCGCGGCGCGGAGAAGTTCGTGCCCGTCAGCTGGGATGAGGCGACCACGCTGGTGGCCGACGAAATCCGTCGCGTCTCGAACACCCACGGCAATGCGTCGATCTTCGCGGGCTCCTATGGCTGGACCAATTCGGGCCGCCTGCATCATGCGTCGTCTTTGCTCAAGCGCATGCTCAATCTGATCGGCGGCTTCACCCGGCATGTGGATACGTATTCCATTGCTGCCGGCCCGGTGATCCTGCGCCATACGCTGGGAAGCTCGGATGCTTGCGACGGCCAGGCCAATACGCTCGACACCATAGCCGCACACACCGACACGCTTGTGGTGTTCGGCGCGCTATCGCCGCGCACTGCGCAGACCGAGGCCGGTGGCATCGGCACCCACCGCCTCGAATCCTATCTCAGGAAAATCGCCGAGCGCGGCATCCGCATCGTTCACGTCTCGCCGCTGAAGGACGATATGCCGGATTGGGTCGATGCCGAATGGTGGCCGATCCGCCCGAACACTGACACCGCGCTGATGCTGGGCCTCGCCGGCGAGATCGTGAAGGCAGGCCGGCACGCCCGGGATTTCCTTGATCGCTGCACCAGCGGCGCCGAGCAACTGCTCGGCTATCTCGACGGCTCGTCAGACGGCATTCGCAAGGATGCAGCCTGGGCCGCGGAGATCTGTGGGCTCGATGCCGACGGCATCCGCCAGCTGGCGCGACGCCTCGTCGATACCCGCAGCATGCTTACCGTGAGCTGGAGCCTGCAGCGCGCACATCATGGCGAGCAGCCGTTCTGGGCAGCGCTCGGCCTCGCCTCCATCATCGGCCAGATCGGGCTGCCGGGCGGCGGTGTCGGCTACGGCTATGCCTCGCTCGGCGGCGTCGGCTCGCCCATCAATCTCGGCAAGTCACCGGCCATCTCGCAACTCACGCGCCCGATCGATAGCTTCATCCCGGTGGCGCGCATCAGCGACATGTTGCTCAATCCCGGCGCGACCTTCACCTATGAGGGCGAGACGCGAACCTATCCGGACACAAGGCTGGTCTACTGGGCCGGCGGCAATCCCTATCATCACCATCAGGATCTCAACCGGCTGTCCGAAGCCTGGACGCGGCCCGAGACCATTATCGTCCAGGATCCGATGTTCACCGCGACGGCACAGCGCGCCGACATCGTGCTACCGGCGACCACATCGATCGAACGCAACGACCTTGCCGGCAACAGGCGCTCCGACTTCATCATTGCGATGAAACAGGCCATCAAGCCGGTCGGAGACTCACTGCCCGACTTCGAGATTTTCGACCGCATCGCCGGCAAGCTCGGCGTTGCCGACCGCTTCAACGAAGGCCGCGACGAAATCGGCTGGGTCCGTCATCTTTATGAGGCGAGCCGGCAGGACGCCTCCGAGCGGCTCGGCTTCGACATGCCCGACTTCGAAACATTCTGGCACGACGGCTATGCGCGCTGCCCGGTGCGCGCCGACCACACTTTCCTCGCCGATTTCCGCATCGATCCCGAGGCGCATGCGCTCAAGACCGAAAGCGGCAAGATTGTGCTCGGCAGCAAGACCCTTGCCCGGCTCGGTTATGCCGATTGTCCGTCGCATCCGGCCTGGGTTGAGCCGGCGGAATGGCTCGGCAGCGGCAGCGATGCGTCCGACTTGCACATGATCTCGCATCAACCGGCCGGCCGGCTGCACAGCCAGATCGAAACCGGCGTCGCCAGCGTGGCCAACAAGCGCAACGGCCGCGAACAGGCACGGCTGCATCCCGACGACGCCGCGGCGCGCGGCATCAGCGACGGACAGACCATCCGCATCTGGAATGCACGCGGCGCCTGTCTCGCCACTGCTGACGTCACCGACAGCGTGCGCTCCGGCGTGCTGGTGCTGCCGACCGGCGCCTGGTTCACCCCGCGCGCCGAGACCGGTCTCGAAGTCGCCGGCAATCCGAACGTGCTGACGCTCGACATCGGCACCTCGCAATTCGGCCAGGGCTGCTCGGCGCATACATGCCTGGTCCGCGCCGAACCCCATATTGCAGATCAACGCGACGCTTTTGAAGAATACCAGGACAGACTGGTTGCACTCGCGACCGCCTGAGAGGAAACAGAAACCATGACCACCCCAGCCATCAGCCGCTTCCCCGTCCCCGAAATCTCCAGCCTGCCGGAGGACATCCGCACGCGCATCCTCGCGGTGCAGGAAAAGTCCGGCTTCGTGCCCAACGTGTTCCTGACACTGGCGCATCGGCCCGACGAATTCCGCGCCTTCTTCGCCTATCATGATGCGCTGATGGACAAGCCAGGCCCGATCACCAAGGCCGAGCGCGAGATGATCGTGGTGGCCACCAGCAATGCCAACCAGTGCCAGTATTGCGTGGTGGCGCATGGTGCCATCCTGCGCGTCCGCGCCAAGAACCCGCTGATTGCCGACCAGATCGCGGTGAACTATCGCAAGGCCGACATCACGCCGCGGCAGCGCGCGATGCTCGATTTCGCCATGAAGGTCTCGATGCAGGCTTACGAGGTCGGCGATGCCGATATCGAGGCGCTGAAGCGCCACGACTTCACGGAGGACGACGTCTGGGATATCGCTGCCATCGCCGCCTTCTTCGGCATGTCGAACCGGTTGGCGAATGTCACCAGCATGCGGCCGAACGACGAATTCTTCGCCATGGGGCGCTGACCCGCCTCGCACCGATATAACGATCGCCCGCAGCGGCCGGTAAGAGCCGCAGCGACGACTTTCGAGGAAACAAGCCATGACGCATCCAAGCGCCGCAGACGTCGCAACCCGGCAGGCCATCATCGATGCCTGCCACGAAATGTCGGCTGCCGGTATCAATCAGGGCACGTCCGGCAATATCAGCGTCCGCACCGGGGACGGCATCCTGCTGACGCCGTCCGGTGTTCCCTATGACAGCATGCGGCCGGAAGACATCGTCGCGATGAAATGGGATGGCTCGTGGACGGCGCCGGCTGGCCGCGTGCCCTCGACGGAATGGCGTTTCCACCTCGACATACTCAAGGCCAAGCCCGAAACGAATGCCGTCGTGCACGCGCATCCGATCTTCTGCACGATCATCGCGATCATGAACCGCAGCATTCCCGCGATCCACTACATGATCGCGGCGGCCGGCGGCAACGACATCCCCTGCGCGCCCTATGCGCAATATGGCACCGCGGAACTGTCGCAAGCGGCACTGGAGGCGCTGCGCTATCGCCGCGCCTGCCTGCTCGCCCATCACGGGCTGATCGCCATCGGCCCCAATCTGCGCAAGGCGATGTGGCTTGCGGTGGAGGTCGAAGTGCTCGCCAAGCAGTATCACGGCTGCTTGCAACTCGGCACGCCGCCGCTGCTGCCGGATGCCGAGATCGACAGCATCCTGAAGCGATGGGGACAATACGGCCTGCGCGACAGCGACGGCACGCCGAAAACCTCGACCTAACCAACCAGCACCAACAATTGCGAGACTTGCCATATGGCCCATCCCCACGACGTCAGCGTCTGCGGTACCTATATCCTGGACATCCTCGGCGTCCCCGTCACTGAAATCCCGGCCGGCGGCGGCCGCGCGCTGATCGATGAGATCCGGCTCACGGTCGCCGGCACCGCGGGCGGCACCGTGGTGCCCTGCGCGCGTCTCGGACTGAAGGCGCTCGCCGTCGGCGCGGTCGGCGCCGACGAAAAGGCCGACTGGGTGCTGAATGCGATGCAGCGCGAGGGCATCGATATTTCGGTGATGGAGCGGATGGCCGGCGTGCCGACCTCCGCCACCATCCTGCCGATCCGTCCGGATGGCTCGCGGCCGGTGTTGCATGCGCGCGGCGCCTCCGCACGCTGGAAGATTTCGCCCGAAGCGCAGAAAGCCGCCTGCCGCAGCAAGGTGCTGCATCTTGGCGGCGTCGGGTCGCTGCTGGCGATGGACGGCGAGCCGACGGTGGCGCTGCTGCGCGACGCCAAGGCGGCCGGCTGCATCACCACCGTCGATCTCATCCAGGCACGCGGCGAGACGCTGGCACTGGTCGAACCGCTGATGCCCTATACGGACTTCTTCATGCCGAGCATCGACGAGACCCACGCGCTGGTCGGCACCGACGACCCCGCGGCCTGCGCGCAATATTTCATCGGCAAGGGCGCCGGTGCCTGCGCGATCTCGCTCGGCGAGCACGGCTCTTTCATCATGACGCGCGACGGACGGCAGTTCACGGTGCCGGCTTTCGAGGTGAAGGTGCGCGACACCTCCGGCTGCGGCGATTCCTATACCGGCGGCTTCATCGCCGGCCTCGTCCGCGACTGGGACCTGCTGGACTGCGCAAAACTGGCGACAGCCACCGCCGCCACCGTCGCGACGGGGCTCGGTTCCGGCGCCAATCTCGTGTCCTTCGAGGAAACGGTCAAGGCGATGAACACGCTGCCCGTCCGCGGCGCGCGCGCCTAATTCATCCATCGACAGCTTTCATAGAAGCAGGAACATCACATGACCAGACATGCCATCGTCACCGGTGCCAGCCGCGGAATCGGACGCGCCATCGCCCTTGGCCTCGCCGAGCGCGGCTACAATCTCGCTCTGACCGACATCGCAGCGCAGGAGAGCACGCTGCTGGAGACCGTCACCGATGTGAAGAAGCTCGGGACCAAGTGCATTCCGGTTCTGGCCGATGTCAGCAAGCTCGAGGATTGCCAGCGCTCGGTTGCGGAAGCGGTCGCGGCTCTCGACCATGTCGATGTTCTCGTCAACAATGCCGGCATCCTGCGTCTCGCGAGCATCGAAGAAACCACGCCCGAACACTGGGACCAGACCTTCGCCGTGAACGTCCGCGGCGTGTTCCAGATGACCCAGGCGATGGTCGTCCACATGAAGGAGCGCAAATACGGGCGCATCGTCAACATCGCCTCGCTGGCCGCGCGCACCGGCGGTCCCGGCCAGTCGCATTATGCCGCGTCGAAATCCGCTGTGGTGGGCTTCACGCGGGTCTCGTCGATGGAATTCGGTGGCCATGGCATCACGGTGAATGCCGTATGCCCCGGCATCATCCTCACCGAGATGGGCCGCAACAA
Source organism: Tardiphaga sp. 37S4 (assembly GCF_021044645.1). Classification (NCBI taxonomy): domain Bacteria; kingdom Pseudomonadati; phylum Pseudomonadota; class Alphaproteobacteria; order Hyphomicrobiales; family Nitrobacteraceae; genus Tardiphaga; species Tardiphaga sp. 37S4. Next base: position 3,391,565 of record NZ_CP088008.1, read on the forward strand.
CCTGCGCGATCCGGAGCGGGTCACCTATTTCGAGAAGATCACCGACCTGCATCGGCTCGGCGAGCCGGAAGACGTCGTCGGCCCCGTCGCATTCTTCGCCTCCGACGATTCCGCCTTCGTGACGGGCCAGGCACTCAACGTGGATGGAGGTATCTTCTACAGCTAATCGACCTCAATCCGAGATCGACGCTCGGCAACGAACGCACGACCCTGCCGGACTTCGCGGACGTGCGTATCCGGGACCGCGCACCACTGCATGGACAGCAACGGGCTGAACCATGCGGTGGCTCCTGCTCCATACTCACGAACGATGGCGCAGCACTTCGAGCAAACGCGTGAAGGCGGCGGTCGAACGTCGAAGCGATCCTGGACGCGCCTATCTGGACGTTAGGCTTGGAATTTTGGCGCGGTCAGAATGAGGTGACGCCTGGGCCGGCAGCTTTTTTTGCCCCGCGCTGCAACCAACGGGGTTCACGGATGTTGCAGCATTTGCTGGGTGGCCGTCCATAGGAGCGCATCCATGTGTGATTACAGCCTGCACGCGGTCGCCAACCGTCCCGCAGAGGTGGCGGATAGGTTGGTATCGGCAAGATTTCCTTCGACGACGACCAAAGGGTTCGCAAGCTTCGACGATCCAAACGTTGCGGTATGCCTTCGCCCTGGCACCGAGATCGCTTTTGAAGAAAACGTCCGAGTCGATGGATGGGTGTTTCGCCGCAACGTCAACGATCGACTAGCCCGGTTTCGTCAAATTGACATGGGCCAGTATCACAATCACCACGACGCGCTGGAATTCTCAAATGGCAGGATTGTTCTCGTCACAGACCTGAGGCCCGGGCAGAAGGCAATCGTGCTGCAATTACCGGTCAGCCAGGCAATCCAGAAAACCAGGACCGCTGCGCCTGCAGCGACGCCGCGGGCCGCTCGGACCACTCCCTGACGAGCCGTATCGCCAGTAGGCAGAAGAAACCCGCCGGCGCAGCTCGGCGGGTTTTCATTGCATTGGTAGGGTCTTGGCTATGCTCGACGTCTCGCGGCATATCGCCGAACCGCAGACCGCCATAACCCGCTCGATGCCCTCGGGCGTTTTTTCTTTGGCTCCCTTGAACCTTTCAGCCACGTCCATCGTACCAATTTGAACTGGGGATTTGAGGGCCCAGTGTTTAGCCAACGTCGCCGGGGCGATCATACTCCGCCCAGGGCGGCGTTGCGCGTACGATCCCCACCCGCCTCACCCGCGGGCTTTTGCAGAGCCGCACGCCATCGGCTAGAATGCCGGAATGACGAACACAAAAGCATGGCAGTCCAAGCTGCTCGACGAACCCAGGATCGGCTTTGTTGAAGAGCACGGTTCGCGCGCGGCCAATGCCGAGCGCGCGATGGTCGCCGAGCGCCGGCACAAACCGACGGCATCCCCTCGGACGACTCCGAAACACGATCCTCTGGCGAAGATCCTGAACGAACCGCGCGTGGGCTTTGAGACTATCCACCGATCCGCCCCCAGGTCGCCAAAATGAAAGAGCCGCCCACTGAGGCGGCTTTACTGCTTGGGAAGCCTAAAACCAGATCGGTGCCGAAAATGAAAATACAGGCCGGCGCCTATTCCCAACACCCAGCATATCGTTGCGATGCCATGGATCATGTACTTCACCACAGGATGATCGTTGGGTATTCCGAACTGACTGGCGCCCAGCATGAGCGCTAGACACAAGATTACCGTCGCCAGAATACCGGCCGCCGAACCCGCGCAAAGCCGCAAAAAGAGCTTCATCTACAGATAGTGGCCCGTCTGCCCCTAACGTTTCTTAAATTCGGCCACCGCGGTTTTCAAACCAGGCCTGAGGTCGCAAACCGGCCAGGACGAATAGTCTAGAGCTTCGCCTGGACCGTCCAGAATGATGCATCTTTATCGGACAGGTCATTGTGGATGGTGCTGTCGCTCGGGGCGTGTGGACGCAGCCGCCAAGCCTCCGAATTGATCTCCAATTCGAGCTCGCTGTGCGAAGCTGAGATTACCTTACCTGACACCCGACTTTTGTTTGGGTATTCGAGCGCAAGCGTTTCTCCCGGCGCCACCGATTTGGCGACGACAGAAATCACGGTACCGGTTTTGATGTCTTTTCCGTTGATGAAGGCGCTGAGCATCGACAAACTCCCATTTGCTGCTTGGTGATTGGACTTGAATGCAAAGCGCGCCGCACGACGGCACCGGAATGCTGTTTCTCCAGATGTAGGAACGTACACGCATCCCGGCGGTTCCACCTGGCCACCTCCAGCAGAGGGTACGGGACCAATAGAAAAATTCTGTCTGCGGTTTCGCTCGGGTTCGCAAAGACCTCCGGAAAGACCGCTGCAGCGCGCGGAGGAGGCTCAACGGGTTTTCGACGTTTCTTCGTGGCTTGGCCGTCTGGCTGATGGATGGCTCAGCAAAAGACCAAAAGCAGGCGACCCGTCAGAATGACAGACGACGTCCGGTCGGAATGACTGACCACCGAAATTCTAACAAACTGATTTGTTGAGATTTTTTGGTGGGCGCACTAGGGCTCGAACCTAGGACCCGGTGATTAAGAGTCACCTGCTCTACCAACTGAGCTATGCGCCCGGATCCAGATCCGGATATCCCCGTGGGGACGGCGTCGTTTAGCAAAGCGATCCGGGGATGTCCAGCGACGCTGTCACAAAAATTGCACCGATTTTCGCAATCGCAAAAATGCGAAAAAGCCGCTGGATTTCAGCGGCTTCTTCGTTGTTGCGACCGTGGAAAACTGCTCCAGATCAGAGCCGTTCGGCGCCCGGCGCGGGGTTGCGCTCGAATCTGTCGCCGGGGCCACCGGGACCGCGATCGTCGTCATCGCCGAAACGCGGGCGATCGAAGCCGGGAGGGCCGAATCCCTCGCCTTCGAAGCTGCCGCGCTCATAGCCCGGGCGCGGGCCACGGTGACGCCAGCCGCCCTCCCCGCCGCCGAAGCGGCGGTCCATATGGGTCAGCACTGCCAGTCGCCGCTTCTGCCCGTCATCGAGGGTCTTGTAGAGCGGGTCGGCGGCATCGGCGATCTTCTTCAGCGCGGCGGCCGTGGTGGCCATGTCGCCGGCGCGCTGCTGCAGGCGGGCGACCGGATTGTCCGGCGTGTCGGCCCGCTTCGCGTCGTCGTCGCGGTTCTTGCGCTCTTCCATGCGCGCATTGGCGCGGTCGATGCGCAGCTTGGCGAAATCGCGCACCGCGCTCTCAACGGCCGGCCACATCTTCTCCTGATCCGGCGTCAGCTTGAGACCGGCCTTCACGGCAGCGATGCGCGCATCGGCGAACGCAGCGCGGTCTTCCGGATTCATTCTGACGTGATGATGCATCCATGGACGGTGCTGGGCATAGACCGCGGTAGAACCGGCGATCACGGCAACAGCGGCACCGGCGAGCAAGATCTTCTTCATGGCAACCTCCTTTGGAAAGTCACCTGAAGATGATCCCGCGCCGCCGGACCTTCAACTTACGCTTTGGCCATATGTTTTCCGGATGTGTTCGTTTTCTGAATATGCATTCACGATGGAACACACTTCAGAATTCTTTTGTCACAGCATCCCGAGCAATCGCGGCAGCCACAGCGAGAGTTCCGGAATGTAGGTGATGAGGCCGAGGAAAATCAGCAGCGTGATCAGCCACGGCAGCACGGCAATGGAGAGTTCGGTGATCCCCATCTTCGCGATACCGGAGGCGACGTAGAGATTGAGTCCCACCGGCGGATGACACATGCCGATTTCCATATTGACCACGATGATGATGCCGAAGTGCACCGGATGAATGCCGAGCTTGACGGCGATCGGATAAAGGATCGGCGCCATGATCAGAACGATCGAGGACGGCTCCATCACATTGCCCGCGAGCAGCAGCAGCAGGTTCACCACCAGCAGGAAGGTGATCCAGTTGATGCCGCTGTTCGTGATCCAGTTCGACATCGCCTGCGGGATCTGCTCGCTGGTCATCAGGAACGAGAACAACACCGCGTTGGTGACGATGTAGAGGATCATCGCGCTCATGCTGGCCGAGATCAGAAGAACCTTGGGCACGTCCTTCCACTTCATGTCCTTGTAGATGAACATCTCGATCAGGAAGGCGTAGACGGCGCTCATGGCGGCGGCTTCCGTCGGCGTGAACCAGCCGAGATAGATGCCTCCCAGCACGATAACGATCAGCGAAATGCCCCAAGCTGATTCCCGAAAGGCGTGCCAGCTCTCGGCCCAGGTTGCCTTGGGTATGCGCGGATAGTTGTTCTTCCACGCGCGATACCAGGTCGTGGCGGAGAGCATGACGGCCAGGATCACACCCGGTATCATTCCGGCCATGAACAATTGTCCGACCGAGGCGGAAGAGACCTTCTCGCCGGCGGGACCGAAGTAAACCGCACCGCTGGTCGATACTGCGTAGATCACCATGATGATCGAAGGCGGAATCAGGTTGCCGAGCGCGCCGCCGGTAACGATGATGCCGGCAGCAAAGCGCTTCGGGTAGCCGACCGAAAGCATGGCCGGCAGCATGATCGAGCCGATCGCCACCACAGTCGCCGGCGAAGACCCCGACACCGCTGAAAACAGCGCGGCGGCCATCGTGGCTGCAATGCCCAGTCCGCCGGCCCAATGGCCGATCATCGTCCGCGCGAATTCGATCATTCGCCGCGCGACGCCGCCATGCGTAAGGAAGTTTCCGGCGAGGATGAAGAACGGGATCGCCATGATCTCGAACTTCTCGATGCCGGTAAACAGCTTCAGCGCGACGGATTCGATCGGCACGTTGGTCATGAAAAACAGGAACGTCAGCACCGTGAGACCGAGCGCGATCGAGATCGGCATGCCCGTCAGCATCAGCACAACAAGCAGTCCGAAAATAATGGCAGCGATCATCGGATGATCCTCGCGGCGCTGGCGGCGGCGGCTTCGGGATCGATCCCCTCCACGTCGGTCTCGTCATGATGTGGGAGTTCGCCGGTGCGCCAGAACTTGCGAGCAACCTGCAGGAAGCGGAAGCACATCAGATAGGAGCCGAGCGGAACACAGAGATAGATGATCCAGCTCGGCAGTTCGAGATCGGGCGTCACCTGATCGGTGTACATCAGCCCGTAGACGAATTTCGCGCCCATGCTCCCGACCACAAAGGTGAAGAGCGCGCCGCAGAGCAGACCGAACATCACCACCGTCTTGCGCCAGGGCGGGTCGAGTTGGTTCACCAGCACATCGACGCCGACATGGATGCCGGTCCGCACGCCGTAGGCGGCGCCGAACTTCGCCATCCACACAAACATCAAGATGCACAGCTCCTGCGCCCACGACAGGTGGATCGGGAACAAAAACGGATAGAAGAACGGGATGCCGACGAGGTAGCGATGTGCCACTGCAATGAAAATGATCACGGTCGCGGCCGCGATCAATGTCATGATCAGCAGTTCCTCAAGCCGATCGAGGATGCGAAGAAACATTTAGTCCCCCAGTGCGGGTCAACCGGCAATTGATCTGATCGCGGCGTGACCTTGCGCTAACCCCATTCCGCAGTCAGGCAACTGCGGCCCCCGGGGCGTCAGTGGCTTCCGCACCCGAGGGCGCGGAAGCTCACATCGTCAATCCTAGTTGGTGGCGCCGCGCGTTTCCTTGAGAAATTCGTCGATCAGTGGCTTGCCTACCCGGCCTGCTACATCGGTATAAACCGACTCCACCGCCTTGCGCATGCCGGCATCTTGCTCCGGCGTCAGTGTAACAAATTCGGTCTTGCCGCTCTTCTTCATCTCGGCGAGCGCGTCGTCGTTTTCCTTCGCCGACTGGCCGTTGCCATAGGCGGTGGCTTCCTTCATGGCCTTTTCCAGAAGGCCGCGAGTATCCGCCGGAATGCCATCCCAGAATTTCTTGTTCACCACCACCACGTAACCGATGTAACCGTGGTTGGTCAGCGTGGTGTACTTCTGCACCTCATGCATTTTCTGGGTGTAGATGTTCGACGGCGTATTCTCCTGACCATCGACCACGCCCGTCTGCAGCGCCTGGTACACTTCCGAGAACGCCATCACCTGCGGAATCGCGCCAAGCGTGCGGAATTGAGCTTCCAGCACCTTTGACGACTGGATGCGGAACTTCATACCTTTGTAGTCCGCGGGAGTGAGCAACTTCTTGTTCGCGGTCATCTGCTTGAAGCCGTTGTCCCAATAGGCAAGGCCGGTCATGCCTTTGGAATCCAGCAGCTTGAGCAGTTTCGCGCCGAGCGGGCCGTCAGTCACCTTGCGCAGGGTGGCGAGGTCCGGAAGGATGTAGGGAAGATCGAAAACCTCGAACTCCTTGACGCCGATCGGCCCGAACTTCGAGTTCGACGGCGCCAGCATTTGCACCGCGCCGAGCTGCAAGGCTTCCAGCTCTTCCTTGTCCTTGTAGAGCTGCGAGTTCGGATAGACTTCGACCTTGACCTTGCCGTCGGTGTATTTCTCGGCGAGTTCCTTGAACTTCTCCGCAGCGAGGCCCTTCGGCGTGTTCGGCGCGACGACATGGCTGAATTTGATGATGATAGGCGCCTGCGCGGCGGCCGGTCCTATCAATGCAAGCGCGGCAACCGATGCTGCTGCGAAAATCAATTTGCGCATGTGTTTCTCCCCGTAATGACGTGGGAGCTCATTGAGCGGCTCCCGCTTGTATGCCAGTTGCAGCAATATAGAGATCAATGCGCAAACACCATTGCCCGTTCGCAGGGGTGCAACATGAAATCGATGCTGCAACGCAAAACGCGGAGCGCCTGCTCCCTCTCCCCGTTCTGCACGGGGAGAGGGGCGGGGTGAGGCAATGGCCTAACAGCGTGGGGAATCGTGCGGGTGCGACCCGTCAGTAAGTGAGGGATGAGAGGACAACGAACCGCCCCTCACCCGCGCGTAAGAGCGCGCGACCTCTCCCCGCGCAGAGCGGGGAGAGGTTATCCCAGATCAGCTCGCGGCAGCAACCGCTGTCGGCATGTCGCGCGCGCGCTTCATGACGATCTTGTTCAGCCCACCGAGATAGGCCTTCGCCGAAGCGACCAGCGTATCCGGATCGGCGGCGCGCGAGGTCATCGAGCGGCCCTCATGGGCCAGACGCACCGACACTTCCGCCTGCGCGTCGGTGCCTTCGGTGACGGCGTGGACCTGATACAGTTCCAGCTTGGCCTCGTGCGGCACCAGCGCCTTGATGCAGTTGAACACCGCATCGACCGGACCGTTGCCCTCGGCCTCCTCGATCTTCACCACGCCGTCGATGTTCAGCTTCATGGTGGCACGCTGCGGACCATGGGTGCCGGCGATCACCGTCAGCGACACCAGCTTGATACGATCATGGGCGGCGGTCATTTCCTGATCGACCAGCGCTTCCAGATCCTCGTCGTAGATGTCCTTCTTGCGGTCGGCCAACGCCTTGAAGCGCACGAATGCGTCTTCCAACTGGTTCTGACCCAGCTTGTAGCCCATCTCCTCCAGCTTGTGGATGAAGGCATGGCGGCCGGAATGCTTGCCCATCACCAGCGAGGTCTGCTTCACGCCCACCGTCTCCGGCAGCATGATCTCGTAGGTCTGCGCGTTCTTCAACATGCCGTCCTGATGGATGCCGCTCTCATGGGCGAAGGCGTTACGGCCGACGATCGCCTTGTTGTACTGCACCGGGAACGAGGTTGCGGCGGAGACTTCCTTCGAGGCGCGCATCAGCATCGTGGTGTCGATGTTGTTCCAGTACGGCAATTTGTCATTGCGCACCTTCATCGCCATCACGATCTCTTCCAGCGCAGCATTGCCGGCACGCTCGCCGATGCCATTGATGGTGCATTCGATCTGCCGCGCACCGCCGCGGATGCCGGCCATCGAATTGGCGACGGCCATGCCGAGGTCGTTGTGGCAGTGAACCGAGAAGATCGCCTTGTCGGAATTCGGCACGTTCTCGCGCACGCGCTTGAACAGGTCGTAATATTCCTCGGGCACCGAATAGCCGACGGTGTCGGGGATGTTGATCGTGGTCGCACCGGCCTTGATCGCCGACTCGACGCAGCGGCACAGAAAGTCGAATTCGGTGCGGGTGCCGTCTTCCGACGACCACTCGACGTCATCGGTATGGTTGCGGGCACGAGTCACTGACGAGATCACCAGATCGTGGACGGCATCCGGCTCCATCTGCAGTTTGTACTTCATGTGCACCGGCGAGGTGGACAGGAAGGAATGGATGCGGCCGCGCTTGGCCGGGCGGATCGCCTCGGCGCAGCGGTCGATGTCCTTCTGGCCGGCGCGGGACAGGCCGCAGACCACGGCATTCTTGGTACGCTTGGCGATCTCGTTGACGGCTTCGAAGTCGCCGTCGGAGGCGATCGGGAAGCCGGCCTCGATGACGTCGACACCCATGGTGTCGAGCATCGCGGCGATCTCCAGCTTTTCCTCGAAGGTCATGGTGGCGCCGGGGCACTGCTCGCCGTCGCGCAAGGTGGTGTCGAAAATGATGACGCGGTCCTTGTCGGACTTGTCCTGAACGGACGGGGTGGTCGAAGTCATGAGATATTCCTTAGGTCGGGGCGCATCTGTCTGGGCGCCAGAGGGAGCTGATGGTTCTGAATGTCATGATCCCCTGAGTACCCAGGCCAAACGGCCCAGACGGCGCTCAGGGGCAGATAAGCAGAAGCAGCCCGCCAAGAAGGAGGTTCGAGCGCAGCGCAGCCGGAATCGCGTCGGGACCAGCGGCAACAGCCACTCCCCCGGAAACTCCAACCATGTCGCTGCGAATCAGCATTGCCACACCTTCAGGCCCACATCCTCGGCCGAAACCAGTCTCAAGGAAAACCCTTGATGGTTCGTTGCCGACGAGGGCCTGAGGTCGTTCTAGACGACAAATGCGGGGCCCTGCAACGGCTAAGAGGGTCAGGAAGACTGACCTAAATCCTCTTGGGAAGCGCTCGGGCGCGTCGCCGACTGGCCTAGCCAGAACATCCCCAACTGGACGTTTTCGCAGCAATCCTTTTGCCCTAAGACCGAACGGCAATTGCGAGGACAGGACGATGACTTTCGCCAAGGGATTATCCGCTTTCCCGATCACGTCGATGAATACGAATGGCAGGGTCGATACGCCCGCGCTACGGCGGCTGGTGGCGCCGCTGGCGGCGGCCAAGGTCGATTCCATTGGCCTCCTGGGCAGCACCGGTTCTTACCCGTTCCTCTCCCGCGACGAGCGTCGGCGTGCCACTGAAGCCGCCGTTGCGGAGGTGAACGGCCGCGTCCCCGTGCTGGTCGGCATCGGCGCGCTCCGCACCGACGAGACGATCGAACTCGCCCGCGACGCCAAGGCGGCCGGCGCCGCCGCAGGCCTGCTGGCGCCGGTGTCCTATACGCCGCTCACCGAGGATGAAGTGTTCGAACATTTCAAAACGGTCGCCGGCGAAAGCAAATTGCCGATCGTGATCTACGACAACTTTGCCACCACGCATTTCAAGTTCACGCCCGATCTTGTCGGCCGCATCGCGCGTATTCCCGGCGTCGTCGCGGTGAAGGGCACCTCCCCCGAAGCCAGCTTCGCGGCAGATCACCTGAAGCAGATGCGTGCCGCCGTGCCATCAGATTTCTCGGTCGGCTATGCCGGGGACTGGAATTCGATGGAGACGCTGCTGGCCGGCGGCGATGCCTGGTATTGCGTGGCGGCGGGCCTGTTTCCAAAGAGCTGTCTGGCCATCACCCGCGCAGCGCAGGCCGGCAATGCCGACGAAGCGCGCCGCCTCAACGGCGCGATGCAGCCGCTGTGGGATCTGTTCAAGCAATTTTCCAGCCTGCGCGTGATGTATGCGGCTGCGGAGCAGATGGGGCTGACGGATGCGAAGCCACCGCGCCCGGTGCTGCCGCTGACGGATGCGGCGCAAGAGAAGGTGGCAAAGGTGCTGAAGGAATTGAAGCTGAGCTAGGCGTTACACACTGTCATTCCGGGGCGGGATCGTCGCCAAAGGCGACGAGACCGAGCCCGGAATCTCAACATAGGAGTCTCCGTAGAGCCAAGCACTCCAAGATTCCGGGTTCGCGCGAGCTACGCTCGCACGCCCCGGAATGACGAGCCAAGTCCTAGTGCTTCGCCGCTTTCTTCTTGGCCACCTTCTTCTTCGCGACCTTCTTCACCACAGGCTTGCCTTCCCTTGGCGGCCCTTCCTTCTCCAGCGCCTCGCGGATCAGCGTAAAGTCCTTCTTCGCCTCGCCGTCCACGGTGGGGAAGTGCAGGTCCAGCTTCTCCAGCGCGTTGACGATGGCCGAGCCGATCACCACGCGCGAGAACCATTTGCGATCCGCCGGCACCACATGCCATGGCGCTTCCTCGCAGGACGTATGCTTGATCAGGTCCTCATAGGCCTCCTGATACTTGTCCCACAACGCGCGCTCGGCGATATCGGCCGATGAGAACTTCCAGTTCTTGGCCGGCTGCTCGAGACGATCGAGGAAGCGCTCGCGCTGCTCTTCCTTGGAGACGTTGAGAAAGAACTTTAGCACCACGGTGCCGTTGCGCGCGAGGTATTTCTCGAAGGCGGTGATGTCCTCGAAGCGCTCGCGCCAGATATCCTTCGTCACCAGCTCCGCCGGGATCTTCTGCTTGGCGAGAATCTCCGGATGCACACGGACGACAAGACATTCCTCGTAATAGGAGCGATTGAAGATGCCGATGCGTCCGCGCTGCGGCAGCGCGATGGTGTGACGCCACATGAAATCGTGATCGAGTTCGTTCGACGACGGCGTCTTGAACGAATGCACCTCGCAGCCCTGCGGATTGATGCCGTCGAACACGCTTTCGATGGCGCTGTCCTTCCCAGCGGCATCCATGCCCTGGAAGATCAGCAGCAGCGACCAGCGATCCTGCGCATAGAGCTTCTCCTGCAGCTCCTGCAGCCGGCGGCGGTTGGCCTCGATGATCTTCTTGCCGGTTTCCTTGTGCAGCCCGCCGCTGCCATTGGTGTCATGCGCCTTGAGATGAAAAGCCTTCGACCCATCAATCCGATACGGCTCGATATAGGACTTCAACGCGGACACAACTGGCTTGGCAGACATGAGATCGGCAACTCCGGGACACGGGGATTGCAAGCGTAGCGTGCCGATCCCGGCAATACCAGCAGATCACGCCGCTGGCGTCAGCTGCGCTGCCATAAACGCTGTCACAAACAGCGGCATCGTCGGGGTGAAGTCGGCTTCGCTGCGCACCAGATGAATTCCGCTGAGCTCAGGAGACGCCTGACCGGCAAGATTGGCTTCGATGGTGCTACGCAATACCTCGCCCGGCTGATCCGCATCGAGAAGACGCATCATCGCCACCGAGAAATCCGTCACGACGCAGGACCAGCCAGCGTCGGCCCGGTAATCGGCTTCCGTCAGACCGAGCTCTTCCTCGACTTCACGGGTCACACTGCCGGCAATATCGACCACATCGCCGCGCAGGTCGTCCAGATCAGGCGTGCCCGCCGCAAAATAGATACGTCCGGCATTGGATGTATGTTGCCCCATCTCGCCGAGCACGAAGGCGCCGTCGCTGGCACGCAGCGCGCCCATGCCAAATCCGTTGAACACATCCGGATCGGGACAGCGCCAATCCCGCCACGCCAGAAAGCTCGCAAAATCGGTCTCGAAATAGTCCGCGCGAAACTGATCGCCGGTGAACTGCGCATTGCGCGCCAGCAATACGCGCCCATTGAACAGTTGCGGCTTCTCGGCGCGCTTCAGGGCAAAGTGAGCGTCGATCTCCTCCCGCCGCTCACGCGCGAATGGCCACTGCCAATCGCTGCGTGTGAGGTCGAGTTGCGTGACGCGGTGAATGACCGGCGTCATCATGCGCAGAACCTACTTCGCATTCGTCCCCATCGTCTTGGCGAACTGCTCGACATATTTATTGGTGTAGGTCTTGCTGACATCGATATTGGCCTTGGCCACCTCAGGCGAGCCTTCGCTGAACACGGCGAGCACGGCAGCCGCGCCCTTCGGATCCATCAGCCCCGTCTCCGAATACATCGGGAGCGTGTTCTTGAGCGCTGCGAGATAGAGCTCCTTGTCCTTGCCGACGATACCTTCGGGCATCTTCGCCATGATCTCTTCCGGCGTATGACTGTGGATCCACTTCAGCGTGTTCATGATCGCGTTGGTCAGCCCCTGCACTTCCTTCTCGTGTCCCTTGACCCATGCGGTCGTCGAATACAGCGCGCCACCGGGATATTCGCCGGAGAACACCGCCAGCGTGTCCTTCTGCGTCCGGGTATCGCTGAGAATCGTGAGGTCTTTGTGGCTGCCTTGCAGCACGGTGACGGCAGGGTCGAGCATGACGGCGGCTTCGATCTGCCCCTGCTCCATCGCCGCCACCGCGGTCGCGCCGAGGCCCACGCCGATCACGGCGGTGCCAGCCGGATCGAGACCGTTTTTCTTGAGCTGATACTTCAGGAAGAAGTCTGTCGACGAGCCCGGCGCGCTGACGCCGACTTTCTTGCCGGCGAGATCCTTGATCGACGTGATCTTGCCGGTGTGCTTCGGCGACACCACCAGCACGAGACCGGGATAGCGGTCATAGACCACGAAGCTCTGCAGCTCCTGCTTCTTGGCGGCGAGATTGACGCAATGATCGAAATAGCCGGAGACCACATCGGCGCTGCCGCCGAGCACGGCTTTCAACGCATCGGAGCCGCCCTTGAGGTCGACCAGTTCGACGGCGAGACCCGCTTTCTCGTATTCGCCGAGCTGCTTGGCCAGCACGGTCGGCAGATAGCACAGGCACGCCCCGCCGCCGATGGCGATGGTCACCTTGGTTTGCGCTGCAGCGGGATGAACGAGAAACAGCGACAGCAGACCCGCAAGGAAAAGACGTGTGGGGAATAAACGGTTCAAGCCGGTTTTTATATTTTTTGTCATTGTTTCCTCCGCTGCTATCAGGCGCGGAGGATAGAGGAGCCTCCGCCGGTTGGAAAGCCGGCACTGGTCAACCCACGTCCCGCGACATAGCATCCGCGCGGCAAATCATTGTCATCCAGGGGGAACGTTCATGAAGCGCATCACTGCGACACTCTCGATCACCGCAGCCTTCGCCGCGGGTTGTCTCATCACGCATCTCGTGCCCGAGGGCATCACGCCGGCACATGCCGCGGAAAACATCACCGCCCAGGTCATCCACGTCCCCGAACTCGTCGGCGACGCACTCGGCCCGGCCTCGCCCACCGGCTTCCGCTCCAAGATGTTCATGCAGGCCGATGGCGCCACCATTTCGGTGCAGGACGGCAATGTGGTAAAGCACATGCATCCCAACACCAACGAGATCCAGTACATCCTCGAAGGCACCGGGACCGTGTGGCTGGGCGACAAGGAAGTTCAGGTCAAGGCCGGCGACCTCATCATCATCCCGAAGGGCACGCCCCATGGCGGCACCAAGCCCGACGGCAAGCCGTTCCGCGCCATCGCCATCAAGACCCCACCGCAGGCACCGGACGACACCAAGCCGCTGCCGTAAGCCACGGGCTCTGCTTAACCTCGCCCCGCTTGCGGGGAGAGGTCGGATCACAAGCGACAGCGCGTGATCCGGGTGAGGGGAGCCAGTGTTTCACTCGCTAGCTCCCCCTCACCCATCTCAGCTCCGCCCTTCGCTCGCCACCGGCTTCCACACCAGCAAGCGCTTCTCTACCACCGACACTAGCACATCGATGGCGATGACAAAGGCCGACAGCACGAACATGCCGGCAAACACGCCGGCCACATCGAATGTGCCTTCCGCCTGCTGGATGACATAACCCAGCCCCGCCGCCGATCCCAGATATTCGCCGACCACTGCGCCGACGACGGCAAAGCCCACCGCGGTGTGCAGCGACGAGAACATCCACGACAGCGCCGATGGCCAGAATACATGGCGCATCAACTGCCGCTCGCTCATGCCCAGCATGCGGCCATTGGCGAGCACCGTCGGCGAGACTTCCTTGACGCCCTGATAGACGTTGAAGAATACGATGAAGAACACCAGCGTGACACCGAGCGCGACTTTCGACCAGATACCGAGCCCGAGCCACAATGCGAAGATCGGCGCCAGCACCACGCGCGGCAGCGCATTGGCCATCTTCACATAGGGATCGAAGATCGCTGCAAGCCGCGGCTGGCGCGCAAACCAGAAGCCGATCAGCACGCCCAGTGTGGAGCCGATGACAAAGGCCAGCACGGATTCCAGCAGTGTAATGCCGAGATGCTTCCAGATAATGCCTGACGCGAACCAGCTAACAATCTGGCTGCCGACATCCCATGGGTTGGAGAAGAAGAACGGCGGCAGCAGGATGCGGCCAAACATCGGCACGGTGGTGAACACATGCCACAGCCCGATGACGACCACGGCGACGAGCACCTGACACAGCAGCAATACAGGCCGCGTCATGACGCGGCTCCCATACCAGCGGACTGCGCATAGCCCTTCATCACTTCGTCCTTCAGCACGCTCCAGATCTCGCGGTGAAGCGCGTGAAAATCCTTGTCGAGCCGCACTTCGAAAATATCGCGCGGCCGCGGCAACGGCACTTTCCAGTCGCCGATGATGCGCGAGCCCGGCCCCGCCGACATGATGACGACGCGATCCGCCAGCGCGATCGCCTCTTCGAGATCGTGGGTGACGAACAGCACCGCCTTGCGGTTCCTGCTCCACAGATCCAGCAACAGGTTGCCCATCACCTGCCGGGTCTGTGCGTCAAGCGGCCCGAACGGCTCATCCATCAGCAGAATTTTCGGATTGCGGATCAGCACCTGCGCAAGACCAACGCGCTTGCGCTGGCCGCCCGACAGCATATGCGGATAGCGCCCGGCGAAGGCCCCGAGACCCACCGAGGTCAACCAGTCCTGCGCCCGCGTTAGCGCCTCGTCGCGTGCTGTGCCGGCGATCTCCAGCCCGATGGCGACATTGTCCAGCGCGGTCTTCCAGGGAAACAAGGCGTCGGCCTGAAACAGATAGCCGGCCTGTGCGTTCAAGCCGTTCAACGGCTGATCGAATATCCGGACAGCACCGGAGGCTGGCGCCAGCAGCCCGGCAGCGACATTGAGCAATGTGGATTTGCCACAGCCGGTCGGTCCGACAATGGCAACGAACTCGCCATCCGCGACCCGGAGCGTCGCCTTCTCCACCGCCGTATAGATGCGATTGTCGGCAATACCGAACGCCACTGTCGCGTCATCAAGCGCCACCGCCATCGATGCCGCGGCCCCACCTGCCTGCACGCGCGTCCCCCAAAGTGTTTTTGTTCCGGGACTGGCTTAGCGCCGCAGGGCAGACAATTCAACGGTGGGGCCGGGTTGGTGGGCCAGATGCTGCATGATAGCTTTGCAGCGATGATTTCAGAACTCGGTACATCGATGGCGCCCCATCTTCACCCTCCCCTGGAGGGGGAGGGTCGGGCGACGCGAACGATGCGCAGCAGCGGTCGCGTTGTCCGGGGTGGGGTGACATGTTCATCCATGGAGCTTCCCATTCACCCCACCCCGCCACGTGCTTCGCACGTGGCGACCCTCCCCCTCCAGGGGAGGGTAAGCGACGACGCACCGCGTAAGATATCCGGCGCATGAGTCCCCTCATCCGCTTCTCCCATATCAGCAAGAGCTTCGACGGCGGCCGCATTCACGCCGTCGACGGTGTCTCGCTCGACGTGGCCGAAGGCGAGTTCCTCGCGGTGGTCGGCGGCTCCGGCTCAGGCAAGACCACGCTGATGCGGCTGGCCAACCGGCTGATCGCGCCGGACGCGGGACACATCACCATCGCCGGCGAGGACGTCGCGCAGGTCGATCCCATCGAACTGCGCCGGCGCATCGGCTACGTGTTCCAGAGCGGCGGGTTGTTTCCGCATATGAGCATCAAAGACAACATCGGCATCACGCCCAGACTGCTGGGTACGCCCGCCAGAGATATCGCGGATCGCGTCGATGAATTGCTCGATCTTGTGCGCCTTGACCGCAAGCAGCATCGCGACCGCTTCCCGCACGAACTCTCCGGCGGCCAGCGCCAGCGCGTCGGTGTCGCGCGGGCATTGGCTGCGAAGCCGCGCATCGTGCTGATGGACGAGCCGTTCGGCGCGCTCGACCCGCTGACCCGCGATGCGCTTGGCGACGACTACCGCGCGCTACATCGCAGCCTCGGCCTCACCACCATCATGATCACCCATGACATGACCGAGGCGATCCTGCTCGCGGACCGGATCGCGGTGATGCACTCCGGTAAACTGCTCGCGGAGGGCACGCCCACTGAGTTGTCCGAAAGCACCGATCCCTATGTCGGCGAGTTGCTGGGCACACCGCGCCGGCAGGCGAAACGACTTCAGATACTGCTGCCGAAGGATGGTTCGGCGCCGCAGGACGGCGCACCATGAGCCTGTTCACCGATCCCCGCTGGAGCGACGCGCTTGGGCATCTGCCGGATTATCTCGGCAGCCACGTGCGCGTCAGCCTTGCTGCACTGGCGCTCGGCCTCGTCATCAGCCTGCCGCTGGCCATCATCGCGCGACATCGGCCGGTGCTGCGCGGCGCCCTGCTCGGCATCGCCAGCATCGTGCAGACCATTCCGGGCCTGGCATTGCTGGCCCTGTTCTATCCGCTGCTGCTGGCGCTCGCGGCGCTGTCGCTGCAATATCTCGGCGCCAGCTTCTCGGCCTTCGGCTTTCTGCCCGCGGTGCTGGCGCTGGCGATGTATTCGATGCTGCCGGTGCTGCGCAACACCATCACCGGATTGAACGGCGTCGATCCCGCATTGTCCGAGGCCGCGCAAGGCGTCGGCATGACGCCGCGGCAATCGCTGACGATGGTGGAACTGCCGCTGGCATTGCCTGTCATGATGGCCGGCATCCGCACTTCGGCGGTGTGGGTCATCGGCACCGCGACACTGTCGACGCCGATCGGCCAGACCTCGCTCGGCAACTACATCTTTGCGGGCTTGCAGACGCAGAACTGGGTGCTGGTGATCTTCGGCTGCGTCGCCGCGGCAATTCTTGCACTGGCCGTCGATCAATTGCTGGCGCTGATCGAAACCGGCATCCGCCTGCGGAGCCGTATCCGCACCGCCATCGGCGTGCTCGGTATCGCGGCGCTGGTGATCGTCACACTCGCGCCGTCATTCGCCCGCTCCGGCACACGCATCGTGGTCGGCGCCAAGACCTTCACCGAACAATATGTGCTGGCCGCGCTGATGTCGCAGCGGCTGCAAGCGGCCGGCCTGCCCGCCACGACGCGGCAGGGTCTCGGCTCCAGCGTGATCTACGATGCGCTGGCCTCCGGCGATATCGATGTCTACATCGACTATTCGGGCACGCTGTGGGCCAACCAGTTTCACCGCACCGAGATCCTGCCGCGCGAGCAACTGCTGACCGAGCTGAAGACGACGCTTGCCAAGCAGGGCATCACGCTGTTCGGCGAACTCGGTTTCGCCAATGCCTATGCGCTGGTGATGCCGCGTATGAAGGCGCAAGCGCTGGGCATCAGGACTGCAGCCGATCTCGCGGCGCTGAGCAGCAATATGACCATCGCCGGCGATTACGAATTCTTCTCGCGGCCGGAATGGGCGGGGCTGAAGGCAGCCTATGGCCTGTCATTCAAGGCCCAGCGCACCATGCAGCCCGATTTCATGTATGCCGCTGTTGCCTCCGGCGAGATCGACGTCATCGCCGGCTATACCAGCGACGGACTGATCGCGAAATACGATCTCGTGGTGCTGGACGATCCCAAACATGCGATCCCGCCCTATGACGCGATCATGCTGCTGGCGCCGAAACGCGCGGATGACGAGAAGCTGCGCAGCGCGTTGCAGCCGCTGCTCGGGAAGATCGATCTGACCTTGATGCGCGAAGCGAACCTGCGCGCCGCCGGGAATGATGCGACGAGCTCGCCGGAGAGTGTGGCCCGGTGGATGTGGGACAGGATGAAAAAGTAGGATGGGTAGAGCGTCTTCGCGAAACCCATCAATGGCGAGCCACGAAAGCGATGGATTTCGCTGCGCTCTACCCATCCGACGAACTCCGGCGTTACAAATTCTTGATCATCCCCGCATCGATCAACAGGCGATTGAATCGTCGCGCTTCCGCGCCGTCCTTGCAGGCGTAAAATAGTCCCTTGCAGCGAAGCATGATCTTCTTTTGCTCCTCGAAGGACGGGTCCAGCGGAATGCCCGCGGCCTCCTGAATGACCAGCGGCAGATACGGCCCGTCGATCGTGTCCATCACCGTCGCGCTCTTCACCGGTTCGAAATTGATCGCGTCGATGGCGTAATAGGTCGCGTAGTAGCGCGGGTCGTAACTCTGCAGCTTCTTGCCGAGGCCCGCTTCATCCATGTTGGGATCGAGAATGCCCGGCGCGAATTCCGGCTGATGATCGCCATAGCGTACGATCAGGAACGGCTGCGCTGGAAACTGCTTCTTCAGCTTCGCGACGAACGCACCATAGTGATCGACGCTCATCGCTTGCCGGCGCAGATATTCATCAACCACCGGCACATTGCCGGGCGCACGCCAGCCTGGCGTCATGTCGGGGCGAAACTTGGTTTCCCACGGAAAGTGATTGGCGGCGAGATAGACGAACATGAATAGCGGACTGGCCGGCGGCTGCTCGGCCATCAGGCGCGCCGCTGAATCGTAGAAGAAGCTGTCGGGCTCGACGCCCTTGGCACCAAGATCCTTGGCGTCATAGAAGCGCTCGACGCCGGTGGTGGTCTGGAAGCTGCGCGCGCTCATGAAGGCGCCGAAGGCCGGATAGAGCGAGATGGTGCTATAGCCGCAGCGGCGCAGCGCCAGTGGCAATCCGCGCTCCACGCGGCCCGAAGCGATGCGCGTGACGAAATAGGAGAACGGCCCGAACGAGCGCGACGAGAGTCCGGCCAATACGTTGTATTCGGTGAACCAGCTCGGCCCACCATTGCTCTCGGCGAGAAATTTGCGCGCCTTGCCATCCCATGAATTGAAGTGGCTGCCATAGCCTTTCGGCGTCTTCACGCCGGCGGCCTGACGGATGTCGAAGGACGACTCGTCATGCACCATGATGATGTGCGGACGACGTCCCGCCGGATGGCAAGAATCCTCCAGCGGCAACTTCAGCCGCTCGGTGATGACCGCGTCGGACTCCATGAAACCGTGGCTGCTGAAGTCCGACACCGCGGTAACGCCGGAGCGCGCGAATTTCGACAGATAGCCGTCATCGTAATAGCCGCGCCAGGCTTCATCCGGCCAGGCCAACGCATATCCCGTCAATGCGGCGAGGCAAGCCGTCAGCGCGGCGAGCGCCGGCAGCCGTCGAATGCGGAACGGATCGAGCCACCACAGCGCATACATCAGCGGCAGCACCACCACGGCAGCGCCGATGGCGGACCAGCGCAGGTTCGGAAAGATCGTGAACAGGAAGGCTGCGGTATCGCGGTCGATCACCATCAGGTCGACGAAGTTCGCGGTCATCTGCACCACGTCGTGCTTCAGCCGCGACAGCAGCACCAAGATGACGACCAGGGTCAGCGACAGCGCTCCCGACAGCGCGGGACGGCGCAGCAGCGCAATCCAGAAAAAGTTGAGAATGGCCCAGGCCAGCACGAAGCCGATCCGACCCACCAGATCGGTCTCGGTCTGGAACATCACCAGCAGCGCGCCGAAATGCGGTGCAGCCACGGCCAACAGCCGCCACACGCTGGTCGGCGCGGCGACAGCACTGGTCGAGACGCTGGGTACTGGATTGAGCGGAGGCGCCATGGCGGCACGCAACACCACCGGCGAGGCCTCGGGCCTGGGCTGGCGACGGCCAGAGGGCGCATGTCGCAGCCGGAAACTGCGATATGTCATTAATTTGTAATGTAATCGTCATGAACGGGCAATGACCTTGGCCTGAACGGGATGGACAGACACCCTGCCCTCACTGCTGCAGCCGGCCGGGTCAGAGATCCTTGATCAGCCCCGCATCGATCAGCCACCGATTGAACCGGCTGGCTTCATCGCCGCCCTTGCAGCCATAGAACACGCCCTTGCAGCGAAGCATGATCTTCTTCTGCTCGATAAAGGACGGATCGAGCGGCACGCGTGCTGCCTCCTGCACCATGAGCGGCAGATAGGCGGCATCGAGCACCGGTAGCGCCGATGACAGTTCGGGCCGGTAGTTCAGCGCATCGATGGCGTAGTAGGTCGCATAGTATCTGACATCATGCGTCATGATCCGGTCGGCGCGCTTCGGCTGCGACAGTTCGGGCTCCAGCAGTTTCTGCGCGATTGCCGGCTGGTGATCGCCGAACCGCACCAACAGGAACGGCTCGGCCGGATGATCCTTCTGGAGCTGCGCGACAAAGTCCTTGTAGTCCGCAGCCGTCATGGCCTGGCGGCGGATATACTCATCCACCTCCGCCGTATTGCCCGGCGCCTGCCAGCCGGCCGGCGTCAGGTCGTCGCGATAGGTCGTGGTCCACGGGAAGTGATTGGCGGTGAGATAGACCAGCACGAAGACCGGCTGGTCGGTCTTGCTCTCGCGCGCGATGAGGTCCCTGGCCTGATCGAAATAGAACCTGTCGGGCTGCATGTCCTTGCTCACGCCCATCGCCGCCATGTCGATGAAGCCATCGATGCCAGCGCCCTCTTGGAAGCTGCGGGCGCTGAGGAAATTGCCGTAGGTCGGATAGAGCGAGAAGGTCTTGTAGCCGCAGCGTTGCAACGCCTGCGGCAGGCCGCGCGAGATCTTCCCGGCGGCGATCCGCGTCACATAAAACTTCAATGCGCCGAAGGAGCGCGCAGAGAGCCCGGTGAAGATATTGAACTCGGTGTACCAGGTCGGGCCGCCGCTGGATTCGGTGATCAGCGCGCGCTGCTGGCCATCCGCCGACTTGAAGTTATCGTGGTAGCCAGCCGGCACTTTGATGCCGGGCGCCGCGGAAATATCGAAGGACGACTCGTCCAGCACCATCACGATGTTCGGCCGCTTCACACCGGGCTCGCAGGTGGTCATCGGCGAGGCCTGCGCCGAACTCACGAGGCTCTTGGAATCCGCCTCGATCCAGCCGGTCGCGGTGAGATGCGAGACGGAGACGACACCCGAGCGCGCCAGATTGGAGATGTGATTGACGCCCTGGAACGGCTCCCATGGCTTCTCGGGATTGGCCGCCGACAGGCCGACGATCCCCGCCATGCAGACGCCCGCACAGGCCAGCGCACTGCGGCGGCGCAGGCGGAACGGATCGGCGCGCCAGATCAGCCACAGGATCGGCAGCGCGACGGCGGCGGCGATCAGTAGCCAGGTCCGCAATTGCGGGAAGATCGAATGCAGGAACGAGATCGTGTCGCGATCGATGATCAGGAAATCCAGGAAGGTCAGCGTGAGCTGCGTGATGCCGAACTTGAACTGCGACAACACGATCAGCGTCGTCACCAGCAACAGCGACAGCACCGCGCTGACCCCCGGCCGCTTGAACAGCGCGAGGAACAGGAAGTTCAGCAAACCCCAGGTGAACAGCGCCAGCGTGGTGGCGAACGGGCCATATTCGACCGAGGCGAGAACATAGATCGCGAGGGCATGGATCGCAGCGATCAGCGCCGTGCGCAGCGGCCACTGCCGAACATATTGCCAGACGGCCGCCAATCGCTCCTTGAAGCGGCGGCCGGCTTGCGCCGGAGAGACTGAGATCGGCGACGGCAGCATGACTTGCCTGCGAACACCCGGCAAGAAAACTGCCCTGTCTGGCAACGGCCAGCCGGCTCACGCCGCGCCCGGACCCTGCGGAATGTCACAAAATCGTAATACAGGCGTCATGAACGGACAATGAACCTTTCGACGCAGGCGGTGCCGGTCCGAGCGCCGCCTGCCGTCGTCATCCCTCGCCTCTACCGCACTGCGGTTGGCGTCTCGCCCTTGATGATCTCGCCGAAGCGCTGCCAGCGCTCGCCCTTGAAGCTCATCATCTGGAACTGGTCGATGGGCGAGAAGTCGGTCGGGCTGGTGTTGACGGTCACGCCCGGCAGCAACCCGTCCAGCTGCACGTTCTTGAGGTTGGCGGCCTGCTTCATCAGGTTCTCATGGGTGAGATCGTCGCCGCACTGCTTCAGCGCCTCGACCATGGTCTGGGCGATGCTGTAGCCGGATAGCACGGTGCTCTCCATCGCCTTCCCTTCCGGAATATACTTCTCGACATAGGCGTAGAACTTCTGCATGCCCGGATCGTCCTTCCATTGCGGGTCGGTTGGATCCTTGGCGAAGGTTGCGGACAAAACGTCCTGCGCATTCTCGAAGCCTGCCGGACGGATCACGCTGCCCACCGACGAACTCGCATTCGGCACGATGTGCAGCGGCTTCCAGCCGAGCTCGGCGACTTTCTTGATCGACTGTGCGGCGAATTTTCCGACAGCAAAGGAGAACAGCGTATCGACGCCAGCGGCCTTCAGCTTGACGATCTGCGAGTCGATGGTCGGCTCGGAAACCTCGTAGCTCGCTTCAGCCACGATCCTTGACGCCGCCTTGTCGCCGAAACCTTCCTTCAGTCCCTTCAGATAGTCCTTGCCGAAATCGTCATTCTGATAGAGCACGCCGATCTTGGCATCCGGCTTCTCCTTCAGAAGATACTTCGCATAGGCCGCAGCTTCGGCGTGGTAGCTCGGCAGCCAGCCCATGGTCCATGGAAACTGCTTCGGATCGTTCCAGCGGGTGGCACCGGTCGCGAGAAACAGTTGCGGCGTCTTCTTGGCATTGACGTATTTCTGGATCGCGGCATTCGCGGCGGTGCCGACATTGCCGACGATCGCCATCACCTCGTCGCTCTCGACCAGCTTTCGGGTCTGCTCCACGGTCTTCGGCGGCGAATAGGCGTCGTCATAGGAGATGAAGACGATCTTGCGGCCGTTGATGCCGCCCTCATCATTGATCTTCTTGAAATAGGCGGCATAGGACTTGCCGAGAATGCCGTAAGCAGACGCCGGGCCGCTATAGGGCACGGTGTTGCCGATCTTGATTTCGGTATCGCTGGCGCCGGGGCCATACTTCTTCTGCGCCAGCGCCGGGCTTGCGACCATCGCAACGGCGACCGCCCAAGCGGCCATCGAAGTTGCAGTCATGGCAGTTGTCTTCATACGCATCATACGTCCTTCTTTTGCGTTTCCAGTGCGTGCGGTGGTGCCGCTACGGCCGTTGCCGTATTCGATCCGAGCCTTCCCGTTGGTCGGGATTGTCGAGCGGCTCGTCAGGTGCATGTGTTGTTCGTGAACCTCAGTCCTTGCGGTCGGTGTCGGAATGATCGAGGTCGGTCGCGGCGTGATCAGCCAGCGCCTCAATGTCGGCGGCAGCGATCTGCACATGGCGATGAACGAGCGCGGTGACAGCGATTTCGTCGCGCGCTTCGATGGCCGCGACGAAAGCGCGGTGATCGTCGAGCGAGCGCTGGCGTAGCGCCGCCGACTCGAAATAACGGCGACGCCCGCGCGTGCTCATCAGCATCAAAGGCGTAATCGTGCGCACGAGAATGCGGTTCTGGCTCGCGGCAGCCACGGCAAGATGAAACTCAACGTCTTCGTCGGCCATGTTGCGGCCGTTGGCGGCCAGCGCCGCATAGGTGTCCAGCAGTCCGTGCAGCTTTGAGAGATCGGCATCGGTGCGGCGCTGGCAAGCGAGCCGGAACGCCTGCTCCTCGCAGATGATCCGCGCCTCGATAGCATCGCGCGTCACCTGCGCATCGAACGTGACACCCAGATCGGCCTGCAGCACCAGTGCATCGAGGCCGCTGTCCTCCAGCGTGTTGCGCAGATAGATGCCGGATTTGGGCTTCCGCTCGGTGATGCGCATGGCATCGAGCACCGCCAGCGCCTCGCGAACCGAACTGCGCGTCACCCCGAACCGCTCAGACAGGTCCCGCTCGGACGGCAGCCGGTCGCCCTTCGACAGCCGGTGGTGCCGAACGAATTGGAGCGTTTTCCGAACGGCGTCGGACGTATCAGTGCTGACCGCAGCGAGCATGGGCTGACCCTACCAATCTGGTAGTACCAGTTAGCCAATTTTAGCCGCCCTGTCGAGGCGACAAATGGCCCCGCTATTTGGGCCGTAATCCCAACTGCTTCGCCATAATGCCGTCCAGCCAGCGCCGCGGCAGCCAACCGGCGATCCAAGTCTGAACCGGCTGCGGCGATGCCACCACGCGCACTTTCGGGTTGGGCCTGGTCAACGCCTGATGAACCAGCTCGCCGATCGTCTCCGGCGGCAGCCCGTTCTTCGCCAGCTTCATCAGCATCTCGCGCAGCTTCGTTAGCGCCGGCAGAAACGGCGACGCATCGAAGCGCGCCATATCGATGGCGTCGGCCTTGTCCCAGATCGGCGTGCGCACGGCCCCCGGCGCGATCACCAGCACGTCGATGCCGAACAGCATGAATTCGCTCCGCAGGCTCTCGGCCAATCCTTCCAGTGCGAATTTCGACGCGCTATAGGGCGACAGCAGTGGATTGCCGAACTGTCCGGACACCGAACTCATCATCACGATGCGCCCGGGCGTGCCCGTCATTGCCGGATCGGCGCCGAGCAGCGGCGCGAAGGCCTTGGTGACGATCACCGGCCCCATCACATTGATCTCGATCTGCTGGCGAAACTCGTCCACCGCCAGATCGAGCAGCGCGCCCGGCACCGCAACGCCGGCATTGTTGACGAGCCCTGCAAGCGTCTCGCCGTTCAGCGCGGCACGGACCTGCGCAGCGGCGGCCAACACAGCGGCCTCGTCGGTGACATCGAACAGCAGCGGGATGAAGTTCGCGCCGAACTCGGCTTGCAACCGCTCTGTATCAACCTGCCTACGGACACTGCCGAATACGCGAAAACCGCGCGCGAGTAGAAGCTTCGCCGTGGCGTGGCCGATGCCCGTGGAGACGCCGGTGATAACAATAGCATTCATGCGGTGACCTGCTCGACATGGTGCGAAGGTTGTCTCAGTACCCAGAAAATGGAAGAAAGTGGGCGCAATATGATATCACTCATCTATTGGCTTCCGTCATCCAATCTCAAGGGCTCGACATGCTTCCTGTTTTTGCCTCAACCCCGGCCAACCACACGAAGCAGAGCAAAGGACTCAATATGACCATGCGGCGAGCAATCGGCGTCGCCGTGTTGCTCGCCGCAATGGCAACGAGTGCGGAAGCGCAGATTGCACCGACAACTGGCCCCGAAGCCATGACCGCGAGTCCGGCCATGCGCGCATGGCGGCAGCACACAACCGCGCGGATCATGCGAACGGCAAAGCGGCTTGCCGAGGCGGGACTTCGCGGACGTGTGGTCGTCTGTCTTGCGGTGAACCGCAGTGGTCGGGTGGTCGAGGCTACCGTCTTAAGGAGTTCTGGAAACACCGAACTTGACGGTGCAGCTCTCGCCGTTGTGCGGATGGCCGGCCCATTCGCGCCACTGCCATCGATATACCCTAAAGCGGTTCTGGCGGTCGGCGTGCCGATAGCCTATTCGGGCCCGTCCTCCCATGGCGGCAGAGCCGCGCGCCTGCATGGCACGTGAACTCCCGGATAGCATGTGGCAAATACCTGGCGCGGACTTTGCGGGCTGGCCATTTCGGTGAGCTCATCACGCATTGTACATTTCAAAAGAAATGGGACCGCGTTGCCGCGGTCCCATCATAGCTGCGCCTAAGCGAAGCGCTTAGTTCTTGGTCTTGTCGACCAGCGCCTTTTCCTTGATCCACGGCATCATGTCGCGGAGCTTGGCGCCCACTTCCTCGATCGGATGCGCGTTGTTGCGCTGACGGGTCGCCTTGAACGAGGCCTGGTTGACCTTGTTTTCCAGCATCCAGTCGCGGGCGAACTTGCCGGACTGAATGTCGGTCAGCACGCGCTTCATCTCGGCCTTGGTTTCCGAGGTGACGATGCGCGGGCCGGTGACGTATTCGCCGTATTCCGCGGTGTTGGAGATCGAGTAGTTCATGTTGGCGATGCCGCCTTCATAGATCAGGTCGACGATCAGCTTCAGCTCGTGCAGGCACTCGAAGTAAGCCATTTCCGGCGCGTAGCCGGCTTCCACCAGCGTCTCGAAACCGGCGCGGATCAATTCGACGGTGCCGCCGCAGAGAACGGCCTGTTCGCCGAACAGATCGGTTTCGCACTCTTCCTTGAACGAGGTCTCGATGATGCCGGCGCGGCCGCCGCCCACTGCCGAAGCGTAGGACAGGCCGAGGTCATGGGCATTGCCCGAGACGTCCTTGTGAACCGCGATCAGGCAGGGCACGCCGCCGCCGCGCTGATATTCCGAACGCACGGTGTGGCCTGGGCCCTTCGGCGCGATCATCAGCACGTCGAGATCTTCGCGCGGGTCGAGCAGGTTGAAGTGCACGTTGAGACCGTGTGCGAAGACGAGCGCTGCGCCCTTCTTCATGTTGTCGTGCATGTGGTCGCGATAGATGTCGCCCTGCAATTCGTCGGGGGTGAGCATCATCATCAGGTCGGCCCACTTGGCAGCTTCGGCGACTTCCATCACCTTGAAGCCGGCGGCTTCCGCCTTCTTCGCGGTGGCCGAGCCCTTGCGCAGCGCAATGACCACGTCCTTGACGCCGGAGTCCTTGAGGTTCAGCGCATGGGCATGGCCCTGGCTGCCGTAGCCGACGATGCAGACCTTCTTGCCCTTGATCAGGTTCAGGTCGGCGTCGCGATCGTAATAAACTCGCATGGGTATTTCCTCTCTTCAGCAACTATATTTCAAAGCTGCCCGTTCGAACCGGTCTCAAGCCGAATGGCCGAAGACCATGAATTGCCGCCGGTTTCTAGGGCGACGGGTGCCGCGAGACAAGCCCGCGACGGTGATTTTACGCTGCGCGTCAGGCTCATAGCTCGACCAGCACCGGATACAGCGAGGCCAGCAGCAGCAGCCCCATGACGATATTGAACGCCCTGACCGCGCCAGGCGATTTTACCAGCGATTGCAGCGAGGTGCCGCACAGCACCCAGGTGACGCAGGACACGAACCCGAGCAGCAGCGACAGGGCGACCTGCAGCAGGATGTTCCAGGGATAGTTCGCAATCGCCGCATAGGCGGTGATGGTGCCGATCACCATCACCCAGCCCTTGACGTTGACCCATTGAAACAGCGCTGCGCCGAAAAACGTCATCGGCCGGCGCCGTTCGGCGTCACCGGGATTGGGCGGACCGGACATCCCGATCGCAAAGGCGAGATAAACGAGATACGCGGCGCCGGCATATTTCAGGATGGTGTGCAGCACCGGATAGGAGGTGAAGACCGCCCCCAATCCGAGGCCCGTGACGGCGACCATGAAGGCGAAACCGACGGTGACGCCGAAGACATGCGGCAGCGTGCGACGAAAGCCAAAATTCAGCCCCGACGCGAGCAGCATGATGTTGTTCGGACCGGGCGTGAAGAACATCACGATGGCGAACACGATAAAGGCGAACAAGAGTTGTTGCGACATGACCTCAGACCACCTCGACAAGAGTGGGTGGGCGCTTCGACAGCAACATCACGGCAATGCCGCAGACGACGATGATCATACCGGCGAGCCGCAGTGATCCAAACTGTTCGCCGAACGTGACGCTCGACGCCGCCGCCCCGATAAAGGGCACCAGCAGCGCGAACGGCACGACCTGCGCCGCGGAATAATCACGCAGCAACCGGCCCCAGATCCAGTAACCCAGCGTGGTGCCGACCACCGCGAGAAACAGCACACAGGCGAACGCCTTCAACGAGGCATGCGTGAGCGATTGCCACGTCGTGCTTGCGCCATCGCCGCTGAACAGCACCACCAGCAACGGCAGCAGCGCCACGAGACTGATCCACGCGAACAGGTCGAGCATCGGCACGCCCTGCGCGCGGCGCAGCAGCAGATTGGAAAAGGCAAAGCTCACCGGCGCCGTCATCAGCACCGTGAAGGGGAACACGCTGAAGTCATAGCCGACCGTGAAACAGATCATCAGCAGCCCGCCCATGGCGATGGCGATACCCGCGACCTGCTGCCGGGTCGGCAATTCGCGCAGGAACAGCGCTGCAGCCCCCACCGTGAACAGCGCCTGGCTCTGCACGATCACCGAGGTCAACCCCGCCGGCACGCCATGCGCCATGCCATAGGTCTGCGCCAGGAATTGCGCCACCAGCAGCCAGCTTGTCGCGACGATCAGCAGCCATGACAGTTTCGGCTTCGGCAGGAACAGGCACGGCAGCGCCGTGATGCCGAAGCGCAGCGTGGTGAGCAGTGTCGACGACATCTCGTCGACCGCCATCCGGGTCAGCACGAAGCCGACGCCCCAGATCACGGCCACTGCAACGGCCAACGCGATGTCGAGAGGTTTCATGACTGCGATGCGCGGAGGCTACATCCCCTCCGGTCCGCGGCTGATGGCGGCAACGCCGGTGCGCGAGATCTCGACGAGGCCAAGCGGCCGCATCAGGTCGATGAACTGGTTGATCTTGCCGGTATTGCCGGTGATCTCGAACACAAAGCTCTCGATGGTCGCATCGATCACACGGGCGCGGAACGCTTCGGCGAGGCGCAGCGCCTCGACGCGATGCT
Organism: Tardiphaga sp. 37S4; assembly: GCF_021044645.1. Lineage (NCBI taxonomy): Bacteria > Pseudomonadati > Pseudomonadota > Alphaproteobacteria > Hyphomicrobiales > Nitrobacteraceae > Tardiphaga > Tardiphaga sp. 37S4. The sequence goes on from NZ_CP088008.1 coordinate 3,420,041, forward strand.
CGCCGGTGCCGCGCAGCTTCACCATCGCAAGCTCACGCTCGATGGAGCGGCCGGTCAGCGTCATGTCGACCACGCGATGCACCGGGATCATGCGATCGAGCTGATGCTTGATCTGCGTGATCACCATCGGCGTGCCCGTGGTAACGATGGTGATGCGCGAGACATGCTTGTGGCTCTCGGTCTCGGACACCGTGAGACTTTCGATGTTGTAGCCGCGGCCGGAGAAAAGACCGATGACGCGCGCGAGCACGCCGGGCTCATTGGCGACGAGCACCGTCAGCGTATGCGTCTCGTTGGGATCGTGACGCTCTTCCATGAAATAGGCGGAGGCAGGCTGTTCCATTGTCATTCCCTGTCGAAGTCTCGTTTGGCTTTCGCCACGATGTTACATCCCTCATGGTGAGGAGCGCGGCTTCGCGCGTCTCGAACCATGAGCTTGGACACTCATCCTTCGAGACGCCGCACAAGAGTGCGGCTCCTCAGGATGAGGGCCTGTGTTATCTGCATCACACCAGCGCCTTGCCGCCGGCGAAGGCTGCCGCGGTGGCTTCATCATTCGCTTCCAGCGGCAGCAGCATTTCGTTATGCGCCTTGCCGGACGGGATCATCGGGAAGCAGTTCTCCAGTGCGGCAACGCGGCAGTCGAACAGCACCGGCTTCTTCACCTTGATCATTTCCTGCAGTGCGCCGTCGAGATCGCCGGGCTTGCTGCACTGGAATCCAACTCCGCCATAGGCCTCGGCAAGCTTGACGAAATCGGGCAGCGCTTCCGAATAGGAATGGGACAGCCGGTTGCCATGCAGCAGCTGCTGCCACTGGCGCACCATGCCCATATACTGGTTGTTGAGGATGAAGATCTTGATCGGCAATTCGTGCTGAACCGCCGCCGACATTTCCTGCATCGTCATCTGCACCGAGGCATCGCCGCCGATATCGATGACCAGCGAGTCCGGATGCGCGACCTGCACGCCGAGCGCCGCCGGCAGGCCGTAGCCCATGGTGCCCAAACCGCCGGACGTCATCCAGCGATGCGGCTCCTCAAAGCCGAAGAACTGCGCCGCCCACATCTGATGCTGGCCGACTTCCGTGGTGATGTAGGTGTCGTGGCCGCGCGTCGCCTCGAATAACCGCTGGATCGCGAATTGCGGCAGGATCACATCGTTATTCGTCTTATAGGCCAGCGAATTGCGCGCGCGCCAGGTGGCGATGGTCTTCCACCAGTCCTTGGTGTCGGGCTTCTTCGCCTCGGATTTGAACACCTGCAGGATATCGCCCAGCACATTGCCGCAATCGCCGATGATCGGCACGTCGACGCGGATGTTCTTGTTGATCGACGACGGATCGATGTCGATATGGATCTTCTTCGAGTTCGGCGAGAACGCATCGGTGCGGCCGGTGATGCGGTCGTCGAAGCGCGCGCCGACGCACAGCATGACGTCGCAGTCATGCATTGCCATGTTGGCTTCATAAGTGCCGTGCATGCCCAGCATGCCCAGCCAGTTCGGGCCGGATGCCGGATAGGCGCCGAGGCCCATCAGCGTCGAGGTGATCGGGAAACCGGTGACTTCGACCAGCTCGCGCAGCAGCTTCGAGGCCGCGAGACCCGAATTGATCACGCCGCCGCCGGAATAGATGATCGGCTTCTTGGCACCCGCCAGCAGCGACACCGCCTTGCGGATCGCATTGGCATCACCCTTTACGCGCGGCGAATAGGAGATATGGACGTCCGACTTGCGCGGCGGATGATAGGTGCCGGTGGCGAACTGCACATCCTTCGGCACGTCGACGACGACCGGGCCAGGACGGCCGGTGGTCGCAACATAGAAGGCTTCATGCAGCACCTTGGCGAGATCGTTGACGTCGCGGACCAGCCAGTTGTGCTTGGTGCAGGGCCGCGTAATGCCGACGGTGTCGCATTCCTGGAACGCGTCGTTACCAATGAGATGCGTCGGGACCTGTCCGGTGATGCAGACCAGCGGGATCGAATCCATCAGCGCGTCGGCCAGCGGCGTCACCATGTTGGTGGCGCCCGGACCGGACGTCACCAGCACGACGCCCGGCAGTCCGGTGGAGCGCGCATAGCCTTCGGCGGCATGGCCGGCGCCCTGCTCGTGGCGGACCAGAATGTGCTCGACCTCGGACTGCTGATAGATCTCGTCATAGATCGGCAGCACCGCACCGCCGGGATAGCCGAAGATGTGCTTGACGCCATGATCAGCAAGCGCGCGCACGATCATCGCTGCGCCGGTCATCTGATTGGGATCGTGAGGCTTGCTGTCGCTCATGGTTCGCTCCGGATGCGCTCTGCGGCGCGGCTTGGTCTGGATGGTCGCTAGGTTCGGAAAGCTTGAAGTTCAGACAATAAAAAAGGGCCCGTTCAGGACCCTGTGCACACCGCTCGGTTCGTGGGTAGCCGTCAGCTACCCCCGGCGGTGCGCCAGGGTACCACGATAATAAGGAGATTTGTAACTTTGTTGCGCACAGGATCGGTCCGACTTTTCATAACTTGCGCGGAACATAGCCAGCAAACGGGGGATGTCAAGGGAAGTTGCTGTGATCGCGCTGATTTTGGAGCCTAGCCGGGTCTTTGGCATTCGGCGAGCGGAAAAAACGGGCGGGCAGATATGCGTGCCGACGTACGGGTCACCCGCCCTCCATCGTCATGCCCGGCGAATGCCGGGTATCCACGCCTTTGGCCGCAAGCGAAGACGTGAATGGCCGGGACATCTAGCGAGCTCGCTTCGTGCTGCCCGGCCATGACGGCGTGTTGGTTTGCAGGCCTAAGCCGCCTTCACCAGAGGCGTCGCACGTTCGATCCGCGCTAGTTCCTGCGGCGAGTTCATCGCCTCCCACAAATCGCCGCGGCGCTGCACGTTCAGCCAGAAGTCCGGGCTGTTGCCGAAGACGCGCGCGAGAATGAGCGCGGTCGCCGCGGTCACGTTACGGCGATCGTTGCACAACTCGTTCACATGCTTGCGCTGGACACCCATCGCCTTTGCCAATGTCCCTTGTGTCAGGCCAAGCGGCTGCATGAATTCCTCGACCAGGATTTCACCGACAGTGGCCGGCTTGCGTTTGGTCATCAGCATGAGTCACCTCATCGATAGCTGTGATCGTCGAGATAAAGATCCGACGCTTCGCCGCGGCTGCTATCCCAGCGGAAGATCAGCCGCCATTGGTTGTTGACGCGGATCGAGTGCGAGCCGCCAAGTTTGCCGCGCAGCTTTTCGAAATGATTGCTCGGCGGTACGCGCAGATCCTGATCGGTGGTCGCATCGTCGATCATCTGAAGCTTGCGAAACAGTCGGCTTTCAAGGTCTGCCGGAATGTTGCGAGAATGGACGTCGTCCACGAAGAAGGCCCGCAACCAATCATCGCGAAACCCGACGATCATTCAGATGCCTCCCAGATGAGCCACTGTACCACCCTATGGGTCAACTGACAAGAGCTCTGGCCAAGCTCGTCCCCGCCTCCTCCACCGTCACCCACGCGAACTCCGGCAGTTGATGCCGAAACCACGTGAACTGCCGCTTGGCGTAGTGCCGCGTATCGGCGCGGCCGATCTCCGCGGCCTCCTCGCGCGAGATCTCGCCGCGGATATGCCGGATCAGCGCCGGCACGCCATGAGCCTTCATCGCCGGCAGCAGCGGGTCTAGACCGCGCGCAGCCAGTGCCGCGACTTCGTCCAGCGCTCCCTCGTCCAGCATTCGCCCGAACCGCGCATCGATCCGCGCATAGAGCTCGTCGCGGTCTGGCGCCAGAAACAGCGCGGTGACGCCCTCCGGCGGCAGCAGCGGCGGCAGGCCCTCGCTGTGCCAGTCGGTCAGCGAACGTCCCGTCGCCTCCACGACTTCCAGCGCGCGGGCGATGCGCGTGCGGTCGCGCAGATTGAGCCGCGCGGCGGAGACCGGATCAACCAAAGCGAGCTGCGCATGCAGCGCCTCCGGCCCATCCCTTTCCAGACGCGCGCGGACATCGTCGCGCACCTCGGCGGCGACGGGCGGTACGGCCGAGAGCCCGCGCGTCAGCGCCTTGAAGTATAGTCCGGAGCCGCCGATGAAGATCGGCAGTTTGCCTTGCGTCCGGACCTCGGCAAGCACCCGCGCCGCCTCCTCGACCCAGGCGCCGGCGGAGAAATTCACCGCGGCATCGACGGAGCCATAGAGCCGGTGCGACGCCTGCGCTTCTTCCTCGACCGTCGGCCGCGCCGTCAGCACGCGCAGGTCGCGATAGACCTGCATGCTGTCGGTATTGATGACCACGCCGTTCTGCGCGCGCGCCACGGCCAGCGCCAGCGCCGACTTGCCGCTGGCGGTCGGCCCTGCGATAAGCAGCGCTCTGTTGTCCGGACTGGAACTCACGTCATGTCTCTCGTCGCGACCCTGATCTGCAATCCCGCCAATCCCGCTCTCGATAGCACGGTGGTCGACGGTCTGCGCGCACTTCTGCCGGGCGACACCGAGACGCACTGGCTGAGCGACGGTGTCGCCGCAGATATCATGTTTGCCAGCGACCACAACATGCTCGCGCTCGGCGACCGCCTCCGTGCTGCCCGCGGCGACATGCCGATCGACGTTGTCGTGCAGCCTGTCAGCGACCGGCGCAAGAAGCTTTTTCTCGCCGACATGGATTCCACCATGATCGGCCAGGAATGTATCGACGAGCTCGCTGACTTCGCCGGCCTCAAGGCCCATGTGGCTGCGATCACCGAGCGCGCCATGCGCGGCGAGATCGAATTCGAACCGGCGCTGCGCGAGCGTGTCGCGCTGCTCAAGGATCTCAAGGTCGGCGTCGTCGACCAAGTGCTGGCCGAGCGCATCACGCTGACGCCGGGCGGCCGCGAGCTGGTGCAGACCATGCGCGCCAATGGCGCCTATACCTGCCTCGTCTCCGGCGGCTTCACGCTGTTCACAGCCAAGGTCGCCGAACTCGTTGGCTTCCAGGAAAACCGCGCCAACGTGTTGCATGTCGCGGATGGCAAGCTGACCGGCACGGTGGCCGAGCCGATCCTCGGCAAGGCCGCGAAACTCGCCACACTCGTGGAGCTGCGCGAGTCCTTCGATCTCGACAATCTCGACACCATGGCCGTCGGCGACGGCGCCAACGATCTCGCGATGATCCAGGATGCCGGCCTCGGCGTTGCGTATCACGCCAAGCCTGCGGTGGCAGCTGCCGCAGCAGCGCGGATCGATCACGGCGATCTCACGGCGCTGCTCTATGCACAGGGCTACAAACGCAGCGAGTTTGTGAGCTGAACAGTACTCGTCATTCCGGGGCGCATGAAAGCGGCGCAGCCGCGTAGTGCGAACCTCAGCCACTCCAATTGGAGTGGCGGGGAATCTCGACATGTTCAGCGCAAACATGTCGGGATTCCGGGTTCGCCTGCGCGAAGGCGCGCAGCCGCCCCGGAATGACAGCGTGGGCGGCAAGACCGCGCCAAACATTTTTTCCTATCTCCCGTTGACAATATCCCTTCCTTGATTATATTCCCCATCGTCCTGCCCACCGAGAGGGGCGATCGTGATCGTCACGTTCGCGGGGCAGGATGCGGTGGACGCCGGAGATGCGGCGTCACGCGGTTTGGGGGGGACGTCTGTCTTCGGGCAGGACGGATCTGCGCCAGCACTGCCACTGGCAAGGAGACGGCCGGCGTTGGGATGGAAAGACTCCCTGGACAGTGTGACGGACGACCAAGTCAAAACGCGTTCGGCCAAGTGCTTTGCGGCTACCCTGTCCCTCCGCCCTGGGACATTAATTTTGGTGATGGGACCGTTCGCCATGGCAGATGTGCAGGCAACCGAAAAAACACCGTATGCGGAACGCCGGGCACTTGCTCGGCGCCTCCGAAAGTCCTGATGCACACTCAATTGCGGAAGACCGCATCGCATCAGGCCCAAGGGTGCAACGGGCACCCGGCGTTCCGCACGCCCTCTCGCAAGAGGGCGGGAATGCAAACTACGACGGCGCCCCCGCGCCGCAAACAATGGGGGCGATGACGCATGTCCGAAGAGCAGTGGCTGTTTGACATTCACATCTGCGATGGCGCGGTGGCGCCAGAAGTATCCCTCCCCCCGCGCGAAGCGAAGCTTCGCTAGGTGGGGCGGGTCGGCCGAACGAGGCGATGCGCAGCATCGACGAAGTGGAGGCCGGGGTGGGGGTGCCACGAGCGACGCCCTCACGTGGGGCGCCCCACCCGTCACGTTTGTTCGCTTCGCTCTCAAACGCGCCACCCTCCCCGCTGCGCGCGGCTTCGCCGCGCTTGAGGGAGGGAGAAGAAAGCGCCCCTACTGCACGCTCAGCGCAACGAAGCGCAGCTCGCCTTCGGCATTCGACACCAGCAGCAGCACCGACTTCTTGCCGTCCTTCTTCAAGGCATCGACGCGCTTCTTGACGTCGGCAGCATTGGTGACCGCTTCCTGCGCGACCTCGACGATGACGTCGCCGGCGGCCAGGCGCTTCTCGGCGGCGTCGGAGCCGGCATCGACGCCGGTCACGATGACGCCCTTCACGCTGTCCTTGATCTTGTACTTGGTGCGCAGATCCTTGCTGAGGCCGGTGAGGTCGAGGCCCAGCGCCTTCTGCGTCGCCGGCTTCTCGGCTTCCGGCGTGGCCTTGATCGAGGCCTGCACCGGCTTGTCATCCTCGAGACGGCCGAGGGTGACCTGCTTGGTCTCTTCCTTGCCCTTGCGAATGATCAGCACATTGACCGCCTTGCCGACGGCGGTGCCGGCAACGATGCGCGACAGGTCCTTCGGCTCCTTGACGTCACGACCGTCGAACTTGATCACCACATCGCCGGGCTCGAGGCCGGCAGGCTTGGCCGGGCCCTTGTCGTCGACGCCGGCGATCAGTGCGCCGCGCGCCGGCTTGATGTTCAGGCTCTCGGCAATCTCGTCCGTCACCGGCTGGATGCGCACGCCGAGCCAGCCGCGGCGGACTTCCTTGTATTCGCGCAGCTGCTCGATGACGCCGACCACGGTCTTCGACGGCACGGCGAAGCCGAGGCCGATGGAGCCGCCGGTGGGCGAGATGATCAGCGTATTCACGCCGACCACTTCGCCCTCGAGGTTGAACAGCGGACCGCCCGAATTGCCGCGATTGATCGAGGCGTCGGTCTGGATGTAGCTGTCATAGGGGCTGTTGTTGCTGATCTCGCGGTTACGCGCCGAGACGATGCCCGCAGTGACGCTGCCACCGAGCGAAAACGGATTGCCGATGGCGATCACCCACTCGCCAAGCCGCAGCTTTTCACTGTCGCCGAACTTCACGGCAACCACCGGCTTCACCGGTGTGAACTTCAGCACCGCCAGATCGGTCTTCTTGTCGACGCCGACCAGCTCCGCCTTGATCTTGGTGCCGTCATTCATGATGACGGTGATCTCGTCGGCACCATCGATGACATGGTTGTTCGTGACCACGACGCCCGAGGTGTCGATGATGAAACCGGAGCCCAGCGAATTGGTCTTGCGCGGCTGCAGGCCGCCATTCTTGTCGCCGCCGGGGCGCCCGCCGCGGTTCTTGAAGAAGTCATCGAAGAACTCCTCGAACGGCGAGCCTGGCGGCAGTTGCGGCATCGCCCCGCGGCCACCGCCCTCCCCCTTGTCGCTGTTCTTCGCCTCGACGGTCGAGGTGGTCGAGATATTGACCACGGAATCGATCACCTTCTCGGCAACGTCGGCGATGCCATCCGGTCCGCGGGCCGAGGCCGGTGCGGAAAATGTGGCGACCGCGGCGCCAAAACAAAGCGCCGTCAGCAGCGGACGCAGGCCACTATACGATGCGCGGCGCGAAACGGAGCTCAGAGAGGGATGAGCGATGGACATGTCGGAAACGTCTCCAAAAGAGAGTCGGCAAATTTGGTTGAGAGTGCGCCCGAACGGCGACATCGCGCAAGCCTTCGCGCGGGCCATCCGACTGGCCCATCTGGGACGTGGATTGCGGCGGAATGCGGACGTAAACGTGCACGATCGCGTTGATCCGGAAGAGCTTTTTCGGACGCCCGGAGAGATTATGAGCCGCCGCTAGCGCCGGATCGCCCAGATCAGGATCAGGCCGCCGACGGCCGAGACCAGACCGGCAATGCGCAGGATGTTGTCAGGGCTTTGCAGCGCGCTCTTCATCGCGCGGCGCATCCATCCGGGAAATGCCAGGAACAGGATGCCTTCGAATACGAACAGGATTCCGATGCCGATGAGGAAGTCGGCAAACGCTATGGACCTCATCTGACGTCAACTCCCGAACCTTCGCACCCTGGCCACAGTTTCTTGGCAGTTTTCTTGGCGCTTTTCTGAAAACAAATGAGGCGCGCCACGATGGCGCGCCTCATCCTTTAGATCAGAGTGGCAGCGAACGCAAAACAGGTATCCGCGTAAGCTTAACCAGTGACGCCGTTACTGCGGCTTTGCCGCGGGGGGCTTTCCCGACGGATTGGCGAAGAAGCGGAAGAACTCCGAATCCGGCCGCAGCAGGAAGCGGGTGTCGTTGCTCTTCAATCCGTTCTCGTAAGCCGTCATCGAGCGGTAGAACGCGAAGAACTCCGGATCCTGGCCGTAGGATTCGGCAAACAGACGGTTGCGCTCGCCGTCGCCCGCACCGCGGGTTTGTTCAGCCGTCGAGTTCGCATCAGCGATGATGACCGTTGCTTCACGATCGGCCTTGGAGCGAATCTCCTGCGCCTTCTGGCCACCGCCGGCGCGGAATTCAGCAGCTTCCCGCTGACGCTCGGTCTGCATCCGCTGATACACCGCCTGGCTGTTCGCCTCCGGCAGATCGGCGCGGCGGATACGAACGTCCACGACGGAGATGCCGTAACCGTCGGCTTCCTTGTCGAGTTGCTCGCGGATCTTGTTCATCAGGTTCTCACGCTCGTCGCGCACGATCTGGATGAAGGTGACCTCGCCGAGCACACGGCGCATGGCCGCGTTGAGCAGCGTGGTGAGCTGGATGTTGGCCGCCTGGATCGAGCCGATGCTCTGGTAGAAGCGCAGGGCATTCTTGATCTTGTAGCGAGCGAAGGCATCGACCACCAGACGACGCTGGTCATTGGCGATGATTTCCTGAGCCGGGTTTTCCAGATCGAGGATACGCTTGTCGATCGAGATCACGCTGTCGATGAACGGGATCTTGAAGTTCAGACCGGGCTCGGTGACCACGCGGACGGGCTCGCCGAGTCGCACCACGAGGGCCTGTTCAGTCTGGCGCACCGTATAGATCGAGCCGAAGCCCACGATGACCAGCACCAGCACTACAATTAGTGCAACGATACCTGAGATACCGGTTTTCATCGGGTGCTCCCGCTCTGCTGAGGCTGACCAGATGGCGCCGGAGGCTGACGCCGCGGCGTCAGTTCATTCAAGGGAAGGTAAGGCACGACGCCTTGCGAAGCACCGGCGCCCTGGCCGCCGTCATAGACCAGCTTCTCGGCACCGCCGAAGATCCGCTCCATGGTTTCGAGATAGATACGCTGACGGGTTACGTCAGGCGCCTTTTTGTACTCGTCGTAGACCTTCAGGAAGCGCGCGCTCTGGCCCTTGGCTTCGGCGATCGCCTGTTCGCGATAGCCTTCGGCGACCTGCAGGATCTGCGCAGCGCGACCGCGCGCATCGGGAACGACGCGGTTGGTGTAGGTCTGGGCTTCGTTCTGCAAACGCTGGGCGTCGGCCTGTGCCGCCTGCACGTCACGGAATGCGTCGATCACCTGTGCCGGCGGATCGACCTTCTGCAGCTGGACCTGCTGGATCAGGACGCCGGCGCTATAGCCGTCGAGCGTCTTCTGCATCAGTTCCTGCACCTGGGTTTCGGTGGTGGTGCGTGCGCCGGTGAGGATCGGCTGAATGTTGGCGCGGCCAACCACTTCACGCATCACGCTTTCGGCGACCGCTTTCACGGTGCCTTCGGGGTTCTGGATGTTGAACAGGAAGTTGCCGACACCGTCGGGCTTGATGCGCCACAACACGGTGAAGTCGACATCGACGATGTTCTCGTCGCCGGTCAGCATCAGGCTCTCTTCCGGCACATCGCGAATGGTGCGGCCACGGCGACCGGTGTCTTCCAGGATCGACATGCCGACCGACAGCGTCGATACGCGTAGCGCCTTCGGCAAAAGCACGGTCTCGATCGGATAAGGCAGATGATAGTTCAGGCCGGGCTGCACGGTGCGGACATGCTTGCCGAAGCGCAGCACGACACCGAGCTCTTCGGACTGCACGCGGAAGAAACCGGACAGACCCCAGATCACGAGCGCCACGGCGAGCACGAGCGCGATGCCCATGCCGCTGACGAAGCCGCCGGGCAGCATCGACTGCAGACGGTCCTGCCCCTTGCGCAGCAGATCCTCAAGATCAGGCGGCCTCGGTCCGGACGATTGCGGACCAGAACCCCAGGGTCCCTTCGGACCAGAGCCCCATGGGCCTCCGCCTTGATTCTTCCACGGCATTCAACACTCTCCTCTGCGCGGCCGGACATACCGGTCTCGCCACGTCTGCATGGCTTTATAGGGGACGACCCCAGCTCTTACAACGCGGGGTTCTTGATCGTTGGAGCTATGCCCGAGGCCGCAAAAGTCAATGTTAACGGGCGGAAAACGCGGTTAACGAGCCGCTCTCCGGCAATATGTCACATAGGAGAAATCGACGCTGTCCTCGCCCGCCGCCGCATTCCTGACGCGCGCAACTTCTTCCCACACAGTGAGATCGACCGGCGGCATAAAGGTATCGCCGGTCGGCTGCGCGTGAACTTCGGTCACTTCGAGACGGTCGGCGATCCCCATCCATTGGGCATAGATCTCGGCGCCGCCGATCACGGCAATCTCAGTGACCAAACGCCGCAGCGCATCGCCAGTCGCCACCGCGCGCGCATCGGCAAGCGACGTGGTGACGACGGCTCCCGCGGCCTGATAGTCGGCATTGCGCGTGATGACGATATTGGTGCGGCCCGGCAGCGGTCGCTTCGGAAACGACTCGAACGTCTTGCGCCCCATCACGATCGGCTTGCCGATGGTCAGCGCCTTGAGCCGCTGCATGTCCGACTTCAGCCGCCATGGCATGGCGTTGCCCTGCCCGATCACGCCGTTCTCGGCTACGGCGTAGATGAGGACGATCTGAGGAACGGGTGTCGCTGCGGTCAAACCGCGACCTCGGCCTTGATGTGCGGATGCGGGTCGTAACCTTCGAGGGTGAAGTCCTCGTAGCGGAACGCGAAGATGTCCCTCACGTCCGGATTGATCTTCATCACCGGCAGCGTACGCGTCGGCCGCGTCAACTGCAGCCGCGCCTGCTCCAGATGGTTGGAATAGAGATGCGCATCGCCGAGCGTATGGATGAAGTCACCAGCCTTGAGACCCGTGACCTGCGCGATCATCATCGTCAGCAGTGCGTAGGACGCGATGTTGAACGGCACGCCCAAGAAAACATCTGCCGAGCGCTGATAGAGCTGGCAGGACAGCTTGCCGTTGGCGACGTAGAACTGGAACAAGCAATGGCACGGCGGCAGCGCCATCTTGTCGATCTCGGCGGGATTCCATGCCGTCACGATCAGCCGGCGCGAGTCCGGATTGCGCTTGATCATGTCGACCACATTGGCGATCTGGTCGATGCTGCGTCCGTCCGCCGTAGGCCACGAGCGCCACTGCGATCCATAGACCGGACCGAGATCACCATTGGCGTCTGCCCATTCATCCCAGATCGAGACGCCGTGGTCCTTGAGATATTTGATATTGGTATCGCCTGCCAAAAACCACAGCAGCTCGTGGATGATCGCCTTGAGCGACAGCTTCTTGGTGGTCAGGACGGGGAAGCCATCACTGAGCTTGAAGCGCATCTGATGGCCGAACACCGACAGCGTGCCTGTGCCGGTGCGGTCGTGCTTCTCGGCACCGTCGCTCAGGATTCGCTCTAGCAGGTCGTGATACTGGTTCATGGTCGATCTTGCGGGCTTGTGAGCGGGCGAACTTATCGCCTCGTCCGGTGGTCGGACACGCCGATTCCCGGATTATACCCGAAAAAGTGTGTCCCTGCCCCGCAAACGGCAAGGGCTGGATCCCTGGGGATCCAGCCCTTGAAATCAACCGGTTAGCCGGTTCCGATCACATCGCGGGCTTCAATACCGCCGACCACTTCTCGACTTCGCTCTTCACCAGCGAACCGAGCGCAGCCTGGGTGCGGGCTTCCGGCTTCGGAATGTCCGAACCGAGATCGAGCAGACGCTTCTTGACGTTTTCGTCGTCGAGCGCCTTGGCGGCCGCGGCGTTCAGCTTGGCAGTGATCGCGGCAGGCGTGCCCTTGGGCGCGAAGATCGCGTTCCAGGCCGAGGCCTGATACTTCGGCAGCCCGGCTTCGGTGGTGGTCGGGACGTCCGGCAGCGACGGGTTACGATCGGGCGTCGCGATGGCATAGGCCTTGATGGTGCCGCCCTTGATCTGCGGAACCGCGTTGACGATCTGGTCGCACATATAATCGACCTGACCACCGACCAGCGCGTTCATCGCCGGACCGGTGCCATTGAACGGCACGCCGGTCGGCTTGATATCCAGAACCGAGCTCAGCAATTCGCAGGACGAATACGACACAGAACCGACGCCGGCATGGGCCATGTTCAACTTGTCGCTGTTGGCCTTCACATAGGTGACGAATTCCTTGAGATCCTTCGGCGCGAAATCCTTCCTCGCCAGGATCAGAATTGGCGTGCCGGCCAGCAGCGCGACAGGCTCGAAATCCTTCTCGGGGTGATAAGCGAGCTTCGGATACAGCGGCACCGCCGCAGCATGGGTGCCCATGTGGCCGGTGATGATCGTGTAGCCGTCATTGGCCGCGCGCGCTGCACGCGTCGCGCCGGTCGTGCCGCCAGCGCCGACGACGTTCTCGATGATGATCTGCTGGCCGAGCGTCTTCGACATGTCCGCGGCGACGATGCGCGCGATGACGTCGGTGGGGCCACCGGCCGCGAACGGCACGATCATGGTGATGTTGCGCGTCGGGTATTCCTGCGCCTGAACAGTGGTTGCCAGTGCGCCGAAGCCGGCGACGGCCGCCAGGCCACTGATCGCAACTCTGCGATTGAACAGTTTCATTTGGTTTCCTCCGAAAATGTTTTTGCCGCGAAAATAACGACAGTCGCGGGACTGAATACAAGCAAAGGCCCGAAGTCTATTCGACTTCGGGCCGTGGCGTAACGACGCAGATGCGTGGATAGATTCGTCAGCTCTCGGATTCGACGAAGACTTCGTCGCGCTTCTTTCGCAGTGCGGGAAGCACAGCGAGGATCAGCAGGAACGCCGAGATTGCCATCAGGGTGGCCGACAACGGACGGGTGAAAAACACCGTCGCATCGCCGCGCGAGATCAGCAGTGCACGACGCAGGTTCTCTTCCATCAGCGGACCAAGCACCATGCCGAGCAGCAGCGGCGCCGGTTCGAAGTCATGCTTGATCAGCCAGTAGCCGAGCAAACCGAACACGCCTGCGAGCACCACATCCATCGGTGCGTTGTTCACCGAATAGATGCCGATGCTGCAGAACACCACGATTGACGGGAACATCAGGCGATACGGCACACGAAGCAGCCGAACCCAGATGCCGACCATCGGCAGGTTGATGACGAGCAGCATCAGGTTGCCGATCCACATCGAGGCGATCATGCCCCAGACGAGTTCCGGCTGCTTCTGCATCACCTGCGGACCCGGCACGATGCCGTGGATGGTCATCGCGCCGACCATCAGCGCCATCACGGCGTTCGGCGGAATGCCGAGGGTGAGCAGCGGGATGAACGAGGTTTGCGCTGCAGCGTTGTTGGCGCTTTCCGGCGCTGCAACGCCTTCGATCGCTCCACGACCGAAACGCTTCGGATCCTTCGACAGCTTCTTCTCAAGCGTATAGGCCGCGAAGGATGCGATGACCGCGCCGCCGCCCGGCAGAATGCCGAGAATGGAGCCGAGCACGGTGCCGCGCAGAATTGCAGGCGCAGAGTCCTTCAAATCCTTCTTGGTCGGCATCAGGCCCGTGACCTTCTGCTGCACGAGCTGGCGATCTTCCTCGCCGCCCGCATCCAGGTTGCGGATGATTTCCGCAAAGCCGAACAGACCCATGGCGACCGTAGCAAAACCCAGGCCGTCAGCGAGTTCAGGGATGTTGAACGACATGCGCGACGCGCCGGTTTCGATGTCGGAACCAACCATGGACAGCAGCAGACCGAACACGATCATCGCGATCGCCTTCAGAACCGAGCCCTTGGCGAGCACCACGGCAAAGATCAGGCCGAGCACCATCAGCGAGAAGTATTCTGCAGGACCGAACGCAAGCGCGAGCTTGGTGAGCGGCGCGCCGAGCACAGCGATAAGGACCGTCGCAACGCAACCCGCAAAGAACGAGCCGATTGCTGCAATCGCGAGCGCCGGACCGGCACGGCCCTGCTTCGCCATCTGGAAGCCGTCGAGCGCAGTTACGACCGAACCTGCTTCACCCGGAATATTGACCAGGATCGACGTGGTCGAACCGCCATATTGCGCACCGTAATAGATGCCGGCGAGCATGATCAGCGCGCCGACCGGCGGCAGACCGAACGTGATCGGCAGCAACATCGCCACGGTGGCAATGGTACCGATGCCCGGCAGAACGCCGACCAGCGTACCGACCAGCGCACCGATCAGACAGAGAAGAATATTGATCGGAAGCGGGATCGACATTCCGCCGAGGAACGCCGGCGTCCACTGCACGAACTGGAAGACGGTGCTGAAGCCAAGACCGAGATTCGAAAAAAGATCACCCATGACGCCCTCGTTCTTAGCGGATCAGAAATGTCGGCCACATCTGCAACGGCAGACCAAGCGCATACGGGAACAGCAAGGCGCAGAAGCCCGTGAGGCAGGCGCCAACGATGATCGTTTCTTTCCAACGCGTCTCGGGCGTGCCGAGCGCAGCAATCAGAAAACTCGACATCGCCGCGAAGATCATGCCCATCGGACGAATGCCGACCGCGAAAACCAGAATGGCCAGCGCCACAAAAAACGGACCGCGCCAGTGGAACTTGGAGAGCCCGGGGCCTTCTGTGAAAATGCCGACAACGGTTACGGCTGCACCAAGACCCAGCAGCAGAATGCCGAACATCCGCGGCGCGGTACCTGCTCCGAACGAGAAGCCATGCATGCCCTGCAGATCGCTGGATGCCCACAGAGCAAATGCAGCAATCGCCACCAAAGCAAGGCCGCCGATAAAGTCTTGAGGGCCTTTGACCCAGCTCGGTAAGATGGATTTCTCCGGCGCATGGCTCGGCGCATCACTCATTGGTACGTTCCCCTGTCACGAGCATTTAGCCCAAACAACATCGTTCGGAGACCGCCCAACGGCTCCGTGGTCAAGCTTGCTAGCGATTTTCGTCAGAGAACGCCAGCGAAACCAAGAAGGCCCCCGGCAACTAACAACCATAGCGGGTTAAGCCGCGTGGCAAACGCCAAAACGGCGGCGCTCCCCGTTACCAGAAACGCCGTCCAGGTGGTGTCAGAAGCGAACAGCAGAACCAACCCGCTCGCGCTCATGAGACCTATCGATAAGGGGACCAGCGCGGCCTGTACGATTCCCGGCCATTGCGCGTGGCCCGACCGCGCAAGCAATTGGCTGACAAAATAAGCAAACACGGCCGTCGGCCCGCACATGGCCAGTGTTGCAACCATCGCACCGAGGATGCCGGCGACCTGATAGCCGATCAGCGTCACAATGAGAACGTTCGGCCCCGGCGACAGCTGCGAGATCGCAAACACATCCGCGAACTGCTTGTCGGACATCCAGTGGTTGACATCGACCGCGAGCCGATGAATTTCGGGAATGGCCGAATTGGCGCCGCCCACGGCAAAAAGCGACATCAGCCCGAACGACCAGGCCAGCGTGACAAGCGATCCGGGAGTGGCGTCGTTCATGCTGCCGCCCGCCGTCGCATCAACATGGTCAGGCCGATACTGACGGGAATCGATACCAGAAGAACCGTCGGCAATGGCCATCGCATCACGCCAACGGCGACGAAAACGGCGATCAGGAGCGCCAAGCTGACCGGCTCACGCTTCTTCAGAAGAGGCAGCATCATTCGGAAAATTACCGCGAACAGCAGTCCAACGGCAGCGCATGAGACGCCGGCCAGTGTGCGCCGCAGCGCTTCGATATCCCCAAAGCGTGCATACAGGATCGCCAGAATGGTCACGATGACCACGGGCGGCCCCAGCAATCCCGCAAAGGCTGCAATGGCGCCAGGCACACCGCGAAACCGCGCCCCGAACACCACCGACAGATTGACGATATTCGGCCCCGGCAAGAAATGGCAAAGTGCGAAAGTCTCGTTGAATTCCTCGGGCGTCATCCAGCCGTGCTGCTCGACGATCGCCCGGCGCGCCCAAACCAGAACGCCACCGAAACCGGCCAGGGACATCTTTGCAAAGGCAAGGAATAGCGTCAGCAGTCCCGGCGGCGATGCCGACGCGAGTTCCGCAATGGGGGCGTCAGCCTGACGTGAACTTGGGCGCATGGTCCAGAACTAGGGCCATCCGCCCATCGGGCCAATCGATTTTTGCCTGTTTCCACGCCAATCGGCGGTTGAAATGACCGCCCGGCTGTATCGCGTCCAATTTGCGTCATATATAGAGGGCGCCAGCTTTTCCGGCTGCTGACCTCGGGTCAAGACCGGGATAGAATAGATAGAACAGTATGTGACGCGAGTCGGCCTCCGGCCTCGCCCTCACTCCATATATGGCCATGACCAAGACAAGCGACGGGACCGACCGATGGCAACCGATCATATTCGATACGATGTGCTGGCGCGCGACGCCCTTCGTGGCGTTCTGCGGCGCGTGCTGATCGACGCTGCCGAGCATGGCCTGCCGGGCGAGCACCACTTCTTTATCACCTTCGTTTCAACGGCCGACGGCGTCAAACTGTCGCCGCGCCTGCTGGCCCAGTATCCAGAGGAAATGACGGTGATCCTGCAGCATCAGTTCTGGGATCTCGTGGTCACCGAAGATCGCTTCGAGGTCGGCCTGTCCTTTAACGGCATCCCCGAGCGCCTCGTCGTGCCGTTCAACGCCATCAAGAGTTTCTACGATCCCTCGGTGCAGTTCGGCCTGCAGTTCGAAACCGAAACCGCTGTAGAGACCCCGGCTGCCGGTGCGTCGTCCGCAGCCACTGCGGCATCTGCTCTCGCCGCCCCTCCGGCTCCGCCCGCGCCTGCTTCAGAGGAAGAACCGCCAAAATCGGGCGAAGGTGCAGAAGTCGTCCGTTTAGACCGCTTCCGGAAAAAATAATCGCAAGACGTTGTAAGGTGCCGGGGCCGCGTTCGCGCGGCCCCATTCTTATGCGCCGCACCCGCCAGAAGTCTCTGCAGGGAGCGCGGCATCGCAAGGACCGTACCCATGGCCAAATCCTCGAAGACCTCCGCCACCACCCGCACCGAAACCGACAGCTTCGGTCCGATCGAGGTCGCAGCGGATCGTTATTGGGGAGCCCAAACGGAACGGTCGCGACAGAATTTCAAGATCGGCCATGATCGCATGCCTATGCCGATCATTCGCGCGCTCGGCATCGTCAAGCTGGCGGCGGCCGAAACCAATCGCGAACTCAAACTTCTCGAGGCCAAGCTTGCAAAGGCCATTGTGAGCGCAGCACGCGAAGTCATCGACGGGAAGCTGGATGATCACTTCCCACTGGTCGTTTGGCAAACCGGCTCCGGCACGCAGACCAACATGAATCTCAACGAGGTCATTGCCAATCGTGCGAACGAGCTTCTTGGCGGTGAACGCGGCGCGAAGAAGCCAGTGCATCCCAATGACCATGTCAACATGAGTCAATCGTCCAACGATTCGTTTCCGACTGCGATGCACATTGCGGCAACGCAGGGTATTGTTGAGTACCTCATCCCCGCACTAAGCGAACTACATGCTGCGTTGCGCAAGAAGGAAAAAGCCTTCGCAAAGATCGTGAAGATCGGACGTACACATACACAAGACGCGACGCCGCTCACTCTCGGGCAGGAGTTTTCAGGCTATGCCGCACAGATCGAAAGCGGCATCAAACGCCTACGAAGCGTCGTGAAGGATCTCTATCCGCTCGCCCAAGGTGGAACTGCAGTCGGGACCGGCCTCAACTCCAAGCCTCGTTTTGCGAAGCTGTTCGCGAAGCACGCAGCAACAATTACCAAGCTGCCTTTCATCACTGCACCGAACAAATTCGAAGCACTAGCATCAAACGACGCCTATGTGTTTGCACACGGTGCGATCAACTCGGCTGCAACTAGTATATTTAAGATTGCAAACGACATCCGGCTGCTCGGATCCGGGCCCCGTTCCGGACTCGGCGAATTGATACTTCCGGAGAACGAGCCTGGCTCATCGATCATGCCTGGAAAGGTAAATCCGACACAATGTGAAGCAATGACAATGGTATGCTGTCAGGTATTCGGTAACCACACGGCAATTACGGTGGCCGGCAGTCAGGGTCACTTCGAGCTCAATGTCTACAAGCCGGTGATGGCCCATTGCATGATGCAGTCCATCCAATTGATGGCAGACGTTGCGCGATCCTTCACAGAGCACTGCATCAACGGCATTCGCGCCGATGAAAAACGAATTCATGAGTTGATGGAACGATCACTGATGCTCGTGACTGCACTCGCACCGAAAATCGGTTACGATAACGCGGCGAAAGTAGCTAAGGTTGCTCATGCAAACGGAACGACATTGAAGGAGGAAGCGCTGCGGCTCGGTTTTGTTAGTGCAGCAGAGTTCGATCTTCTTGTTCAGCCGGCCAAAATGATACATCCTGGGTAAGCAAGAATATTTGCTCACAGCTTGTTGAGAATAACTCCAGAAGGAAATAGTTATAATTCATATCTGCTAAATGGTTAGAATGGTCGCATATCAGACGCGTTTTTCCTTGTGATACAGCAGAAGGTGATCTGGTTACGCTTCGTAGATGACTTCATTTTTCTGCGGAGCTTGTTTGGAACTACGGAGAATATTTTAGGATGGATACCGAAACCGAATTCACCCTCGTCTCGTACAACTACTGGATGGTGAAGACGACGTTTCCCACCCCATCATTTTTTAAAGACAGGAGCGATCATGGGTGACCTGATCAATCTCAATCGCTTCAAGAAGCGCACTGCACGAGAGGAATCGGCAAAACAAGCCGATATAAACCGTGCGCGCTTCGGACGAACTAAGTCAGAACGAACATTGCAGGAGCAGCGCACAGTCCGTGCGAACAACGTGCTGGATCAGCATCACATCGATGGCGAGGACGCATCATGAAATCGCCCGTAGTTAAGAGATCGATCGTTGTTGCGGGTCACAAGACCAGCGTGAGTCTCGAAGAGGCGTTCTGGAACGGCATGAAGGAGATTTCGAATCTTCGCGACATGACGCTTTCCGAGCTGGTTGGTGAGATCGACACAAACCGTCAGCAGGGCAATTTGTCGTCCGCGATTCGGCTGTTCGTGCTCGATTACTTCCGTACACGTGCCGTTCCGCAACAGCGGATGCCGGAACACAATCTCTCGGCGTAAACACAGCCGACCTTCAGCGAATCGCTTCGCCGTCGGTCGTGTTTGCTGAGTCATCGTCAGAACGTCGGCCGCGCTGAACTCGCGGTCGGCGGTGTCAGTACTAGCGGAGGCGCGGGCCTCGGCCTTGGTGCGCGCGCAGCACCGGGTGCCGGACGAACTTCAATGGGTGCTGGCAGCGGCGCAACCTGCTGACTTGCAACAGGCGGTGTCGCAGGACGAGGCGTAGCAGCCTTCGGTGCAAGACGGCGCGGATCGCGACCGGGAAGAAGCACATCGGAGGGCGCAGAGGCTGTCGGTGGATCGCTCGCAGGCGTCTGCGTGTCGACGGGCAGCGAGGCGGACGGCGGAGGAACGGCAACGGGCACAGCCGCCGGTGGCAACTCACCGCGTTCAAGCGAATCAAGCCGGCGCGTCTCGCGATCGATTGCGCGCACTGCGAGCCAGGATGATAACGCCGCCACATCTAGCGTGCGATCAAGCTTTTCAGGCGTTCCCACCGCGAATATCTGAACTTCCGGTCGAACGCTCGACGTCCCCGCGCTCGTGCCGGTCAATGTCGCGCGCATATCCACCTGGTCGGCAACGATGTCGTAACCTCCTGACACGATCGCACGCCCTCCTTCGCCATCGAGCGTCGTCGCACCAACGCGCAGGCGGCTATCCTTGATACTGAACGGGACCTGCACCGAAGTTACGGACAATGCACCGGCGGCGATCGCGGTATCGACGATCTGACGCAACTTGACGTCATTCGTGGCCTGCCCAGAATCGCTGGCGCGAATGGCAATGTCGAAGGCACGTGGATCGAGGCCATTGATGCGCGCCCCGTCGATCGTCAGCAATCCACTGCCGGACAATGCGCCTTCCAGAGCCGAGGCACTGCGCCCCTGACTGGCCAGCGTCATCCGCAGCGATGTTTTGCCCGCGGGCATTGTCAGGGAACGATAGCGCAAATCAGCGCCATCGATTCCGGCGAATTGCACGCGGGCGCCGAGCGCATATCCGCTGATCGATGGCTTCAGATCGACATCGGCCGTGATCTCGCCGCCACCGACAGACCCTTTGATCGTATCGATCGTCAGGGCCTGGCCATCACTCTTCACAGTGCCACTGATGGGACGCAATTCAACACCGCCAGGCAATGTCCCGCGCAGCGCCTGAAAGGCCAACTGCCCGCGCCATCCCTGCAGCACACCATGCCCGAGCGGATCCGTGGCGTCGCGACCTCTCGTGCCCACAGCGAGACCAAAGGCCGGTCCAAGTTCGATCGCATCCATGCCGATCTGACCATCGATGGCTTTCTCGGCACCGAGCGTCAGCGCAATACGGCCGCGCACGCGTGAGCCAGCCAGTGTGCTGTCGATATCCTCCAACGTAACTTTGTCGCCGTTCAATGTGAGCCGCGATGACAGGCTGACATTCTGCGCGGCCGTATCCGACGGCTTGAGAGCGACCAGCGGCGCCAGATTGGCGCGACGTATTGCAAGCGCAAGCGATGCTTTCGGTGATCCCGCCCAAGGTTCTGCACTGCCCTGAACATCGGCATCAACATCCGCGCCGGACAGTTTTGCCGTGACGCGCAGCGGCGCGCGCCATTGCCCCTTTGCCGATCCTTCGAAATTCACAATGGCATCGCTTGCGGCGATCACGTTACTCAGACCCAGCAATGCGAGAAGTTTTCCGCCCGGCCCGGCCAATTTGGACTCGAGTGCCACATCGCTGCGCGACAGTTCATTGAGGTCAACGCCACGCATCGCCGCTACGGGAGCAGATGCGGTCAGCGTCGTCGTCCCCTTTACTTGCGGTGCATCGATATCGAATACAGCGCGCGCATTTGTGCGATCGGCGCGTTGTTGATCCTTTGCCAGATCGAGCGACAGTTTGACTCGAACCGCGCCGGGCGTCGCGGTCATGGCGCTGAGCCTCGCCGCAACAGACGGCGCCAGCGGTGTGAGCAAGTTGCTGATCTGACTCATCGATGCGGATGTGGCGTTGATTGTCAGTCCGCCCGTGGCTTCCATGCGATCGAACGACGCGCGGCCGTCGAGCATAAGGCCGGTGGCTTCACCGACTTTGAAGCGATCGACCGAGATCGTCTTTGGGCTGTAGGCCAGTTGCGCCACGAACGGGCGCATCTCCTGCCCGGCTGACACAGCACGGCCGATATCGAGTGACACCTGCCCTGCATCTGGCCACTCGGCCTGCGGCTCGCCAAGCGATCGGATCAAAGCCACCGCTGCGTCGAGATCGAGCCGGTCGGCCTTCAGGTCGGCATCGAAGCGGGAGCCGCCAGCAGCCGAGGAATACGAATATGCAGCACGACCTTCGATCGTACCCCCGTCGATCTCCGCCTTCAGTGCCTCGATGGCCAAGCGATTGGACACCGAAGTGATATTGCCGCGAATGCGTAGCGGCTTCTGATTGCGCAAGCCAATGTCTGTTCGGCCCTTGAGCCACGCAGCAAGCGTATCCGGATCGGACGACTCGACCACGATGGCCCCCTTGAAGCCATCCGATGCACCAAACTGCGCTGCGCCGCCGCTCAACGTGACGCGGGTCGCACCTGGCGCACGAAACTCAAGACGATCGATCGTCCATGTCGCTGGATCACCGCGCAGATCCGCGCCGATATTCTGCACGGGCTTTCCGCCGAGCATGATCTGCTCCACGCCAATCTCGATCTGTGTGGCGAAGGGCACCATCGGCATGCTCGCCAGCAGCCTTCGCAACGCCGGCAATGGCGTCACTGCATCGTTGGTCGCTTGATCCCTGGAGAGCAGCCGATCGGCATCCAGTTGCTTGGCCGACAGCACCGCATGCAGCAGTGGCGATGTGCCAAAGCGCATGTCAGCAAGACCAGCGAACCTGAAAGCGGTCTCTTCCGCGCCATAGCTGGCTTCAAGCGCTTCCATATGCGCAGCCGCCGGGTCGGCCTTGACCTTGGCGAAGACGCGCCACGGCGTCGGCAGTTGATCGCTCGCGCCATTCGCCTTCAGGCCGGCCGGGCTTGCGAGAGTCAGTGCGCCGTCGAAGCGTGGCGTGCGATTGTCGAAGTTTAGTACGCCATCGAGATCGACGGACAAGGGCTTCTCGCCGGGGTCCACAGTAAAACGAACGCGCGTGCCGTTGCCGTCGCCGGTCGGCCCGGAGGACAAACGGAACGGATAGCGCGCGCCCGACAACAGGAAATTGCCGTCACCGCGCATGGCGCCGGCCGCCAATGAGCGAACATCGCCGCTGAAGGCGACGTCGTAGAGTTCGAGCGTGCTCTTGCTCGCCGCATCATGGAGCGCGACGCGACCGGTGACGTTCAACCGGTCTATCGCCAGCGCGCCAAGATTGAATGGCCCGGTGGAAGCCGGAAGTTCGATACGCCCCTGCGCATTGAGGCCGAGATCGACCGCGGCGCCGCCGATGGTGAGTTCTGTTGCGCGCCATTCGCCGCGCATCAACGAACTCAGGCTGAATTCCACATCGAGATTGTCTGCACGGATCCTGCCGAGATCGTTGGGACTGCCCACCGTGATCGATTGCAGCCGCAGTGAGGGCGCCGGCAGCAGCCGCGCCTCCAGCCCGCCGCTGACGCGAACGGGCGCACCGACCACGCGCGTGGCTTCAGCCTCGAATTGCGGGCGGAACTGATTCCAGTCGACGAAATAGGGCCCGACCAGAGCAGCAACCAGCGCCAGGATAAATGCAATTGCCAGGCCGAGCAGTGTCGTCTGCACCGAATCTCCCCTCAAGCGTTCCGGCAGAATATCCGCCTGCCTGCCAGGCAAAGTGCATTGCAGCACGTCACTGGGCAATACGCCTTACAGACGTTGCAGGGCCACGCAGAAATACGCGGGAACGCATCTATTTATAGAACCAACTGTGGCGAAGTCACAGCACGCAATAGATGGCCAGATCAGCCATCCCTCGCCATCCGCTTGCGGCAAATCGCCCGGCTTCGATCAAGTCGAAGCACCCTGCTCCAGCGGTTTTGCGGCGCCGTGGGCGCGGTGCAAACGTCCGGCCACCGCCCTTACCTTGCCCGGCGACGCCATCCAGACCGCGAAGGTCGCGAGGAAGCTGACTGCGATTCCAAGGGCAAATGCAGGCGTATAGGTACCAAAGTGGTCGTGCAGAACGCCTGTCACTAGAGGACCGGCGGCGCCGCCGGCCAGCGCGGCCAGCATGAGCGTGCCGAAAATGCTGCCGAAATGCTCGCCCTGGAAAATCTCGGAAACCACGGCGCCCATGATGGACGTCACGCCATAGCCCAGCAGGCCCTGCGAGATCACCATGACATAGACGAGCGCCAGACTCGGCACGGACTCCAGCGCAATCAGGGACGCAAAGCAGATTGCGAAACCGACACCGCTGACGGTCCAGATCCATTCGCGGCCGATGCGATCGGACAGATGGCCCAGAAATATCTGGCCGGGCACACCGAACAGACTGACCATACCGAGCGCCCAAGCGGCGACACCCGGCGTGAAGCCGATGTCGAGCAGATACTTGGTTTGATGGACCTGGACGGCATACCAGGCATACAGCCCACCGAACAGGCCGAGCGCCAGCCACCAGAACCGCGCCGTTCGTATGGCGCGTGCCAGCGTCCAGTCGATACTGGCCCAAACCGGGTCAACTACGTTGGATACATGCTTCGCCGACGAGGTCAGCGCCTGATCGCCATCCGGCAAGAGTCCCATGTCCTGCGGGCGTTTGCGCAGCAGCAGGTTGATCGGCACGAGCACGACCAGCACCACGAGCCCGACCGCCGTGCAGGCGGTGCGCCAACCGGTCTGCTCGATCATCACCTGCACCCAGGGCAGTACCGTCACAGACCCGATGCCGACACCGGCGAATGCGAGACCGACCGCGAGGCCGCGCTTGCGGCTGAACCAATTCGGCAGAAACAGCGATTGTCCGGAATAGCCGAGGCAGACGCTGCCTGCGCCGACCAGAACGCCGATGGTCAGGTAGAGATGCCACGGCTGCGTCGTCAGCGGCGCCAGCAACAAGCCGGCTGCCATCAGCACGGTGCCAAGCTCCATCACCGCGCGAGGGCCGCCACGATCCATCAGCCTGCCCATCAGCGGGCTCATGATCGCGGAAATCAGGAAGCCGAATGAAAAGGCACCGGCAGTGACGCCACGGTCCCAGCCGAATTCCTGGAGAATTGGCGGGAAGAACAGCGAGAACGATGTCCGCGCATTGACCCCGATGGCCATGGAAACGAACGTGACGGCGACGATGACCCAACCATAGAAAAACGGTAGCCGCATCGGATGATGCCTTTTTTATTGGACGCATTCTGCGTCAAAGCTTTTTGATTGCACCTTCCGTAACCGAAAAGCGCAATCCATGCTGGTATATAATTATATCTACAACTTTAAACTTTTTAAGAATAGTTAAGCATCGCCGCTGCTGCCGAATTTTCCCGTCCGCATTCGGCCTGACCGGACGCGGCAATCTGGCGTCACGCCGGCGGCAGGATTTTCCCGGGATTGAAGATATTGTCGGGATCGAGCGCCTTCTTGAGCGCCCGCATGGCGTCGAGCGCCTCAATGCCCAGTTCGGCCTGCATATACTTTTGCTTGCCTTGCCCGATGCCATGTTCACCCGTGCAGGTGCCCCCCATCGCCTGCGCCCGTTGAGCGAGGCGATGCATGAAGTCCTCAGCGCGGGCGACCTCGTTGGCATCGTTGCGATCGCAGACCATCGAGCAATGAAAGTTGCCATCGCCGACGTGGCCGACGATGGGCGCCAACAGGCCGAGGCGTGCGAGATCCTCTTCGGTCGCAGCGACACATTCCGCGAGTTTGGAAATCGGCACACAGACGTCGGTGGCCGCGACGTCGGAACCCGGCCGCATGCTCTTCACCGACCAGTAGGCATCGTGACGGGCCTGCCAGAGCTTGGTGCGATCTTCCGGCTTCGTCGTCCACGAGAAATCGCCACCGCCGCATTCCAGTGCGATCTCGTGAAAATTTCGCGATTGCTCGGCCACTTCGGCCTCGCTGCCATGAAATTCCAGCAGCAGCAGCGGCGTTTCCGGCAGCGTCAGCTTGGAATAGGAATTACAGGCACGAACCTGCGCCTCATTCAGCAGCTCAATCCTTGCAACGGGAATGCCGGTCTGAATCGCGAGAATCGTCGCCTGACAGGCACCTGCCACCGTAGCGAACGAACATGACGCGGCAGCCATGGTTTCAGGAATGCCACGCAGCTTGATGGTCAGCTCGCTGATGATGCCCAGCGTGCCCTCGGCGCCGACAAACAGATGCGTCAGGTCGTACCCCGCCGAAGATTTCTTCGCGCGGGTGCCAGTCTTGATGATCTCACCATCGGCGCGCACGACCTTGAGCGCGAGCACATTGTCGCGCATCGTCCCGTAACGCACTGCGTTAGTGCCGGAGGCGCGCGTCGACGCCATGCCGCCAAGCGACGCATCGGCACCGGGATCGATCGGGAAGAACAGGCCTTGGTCGCGCAGATTTTCGTTGAGCGCCTTGCGCGTGACGCCGGGCTGAATCACGCAGTCGAGGTCTTCGCTGTGCACTTCGAGGATATTGTTCATATCGCGCATGTCGATGCAGATGCCACCTGCCGGCGCATTGACCTGACCTTCCAGCGACGTGCCGGTGCCGAATGCGATCACCGGAACTTTGTTCGCTGCACAAATCCGGACCACGTCCTGGATATCCGCGGTTTCCTGCGCGAACACGACGCCATCCGGCGGCTGGTTGGCAAGCCATGTCGTGGTATGGCCATGCTGCTCGCGAACCGCCTGCGACGTCACCAGTCGATTGCCAAAACGCGCCGTCAGCGCTTCAAGCGTCGTGGCCAAGGCCTTCGGCTCCGGTCGTTTCAAATTGTTCGCAATGCTAGCCACAGCAGTCCCTCCGACGCGGCGGGACCGTGGCAAAGGTTGTATAACGGGTCAAGAGACGTGAGAGCGGGACAGGAATTACCGATGACTGAGCCAACCGACGATCTGCTGCAACCCGTCCCTTTCCGGGCGCATGTCATGCAGATCGAACCGCAATGGATCGACTATAATGGCCATCTCAACATGGCCTATTACAACGTGCTGTTCGACCGGGCGATCGACGACCTTTGGCTCAAGATCGGGATCGGTCCCGAATATATGAGGGCGCGCAACAACTCGACCTTCACGGCCGAATGCCATGTTCGCTATGTCAGGGAAATCCATCTCGGTGATCCCGCGCAGGTCTCGATCCTGGTTGTCGCTGCGGACGACAAGCGCATTCACACCTTCAAGGAGTTGCGCCACGCCACCGAGGGATGGCTGTCGGCGACGTCGGAAAACATGACGCTCCACATGGACATGACGGCCCGGAAGGTTGCGCCGTTTCCGCCTGATATCAGCGCCCGCGTGCAGGCGCTGGCCAATGCGCACCGATCCGTAGATCGCCCCGAGGGCATCGGCCGATCGATCGGGATGCCCTCGAAGAAATAACCGTCAGACGCGCGTGCGGCCGCGGACGAGGCCCACAACGGCCGAAATCAGGAACAGGACGATGGCGATGAAGAAGATCGCCTTGGCGATTTCGATGGAGGCGCCGGCGATACCGCCGAAGCCGAGAACGCCGGCAATAAGAGCGATAACGAGGAAGGTAACAACCCAGCTGAACATGGCACAAACCTCAGTTTTTGGCTTTTGACGCGGCATTCGCCGTCGCGCTTGATGCTGAAACAAGCCGGAGCGAAAACGAAAGTTCCCGACCCACGTACCAGCCAACATCACTGAAACGAGAGCGCTCCTGCGTGCCAACGGGCGTCAGATGAGCCGCATGCGGGGATAAGTCTGTCGCCAGAAGCCTCTCGCTCCTATATGCCCTCCTATCCTGCTAAGAAGGCTCCCCTTTAAGGCCCCACGGTGCCAACGTGGGCGGAATACGATTCGCATGAATGACGCACGCAAAATGCCCACCAACGATCTCCCTGCCTACCAACCGGCGGCGGGCGGCATTGGTGCGCGTGCGCGCGCTGCTGCGGCGCCAGCGGCACAGTATCTGAGCGGGCTCAATCCGGAGCAGCGCGACGCCGTCGAGACGCTCGACGGCCCTGTCCTCGTGCTCGCGGGTGCCGGCACCGGCAAGACCAAGGTTTTGACCTCGCGGATTGCCCACATCCCTAGTATGGGCCGTGCGCGACCCGGCGAAATCCTGTCGGTGACCTTCACCAACAAGGCCGCGCGGGAGATGAAGCACCGGCTTGGCACCATGCTCGGCCAGGCGGTCGAGGGCATGCCGTGGCTTGGCACCTTCCACTCGATCGGTGGCCGCATCCTGCGCACCCATGCCGAACTGGTGCAGCTGAAATCCAATTTCACGGTGCTCGACACCGACGACCAGATCCGGCTGCTCAAGCAACTCCTGCAGGCTGACAATATCGACGACAAGCGCTGGCCGGCGCGGATGCTGGCCAACCTGATCGACGGCTGGAAGAACCGCGGACTGACGCCATCGCAGGTGCCGTCAGGCGAAGCCGCCGTGTTCGGCAATGGCAAGGGCGGCAAGCTCTACGCCGCCTATCAGGATCGGTTGAAGACACTCAACGCCGCGGATTTCGGCGACCTCCTGCTGGAATGTATCCGGCTGTTCCGCGAGCATCCGGACGTGCTGAAGCAGTATCAGCAGCGCTTCAAATATATCCTCGTCGACGAATATCAGGACACCAACGTCGCGCAGTATCTGTGGCTGCGGCTGCTGTCGCAGGCGCCGGGGCAGCGTGTGCTGCCGGAAGCGGACGCGCCATCAGCAGACAACAAACCGACCGCACCGCTCAAGAACATCTGCTGCGTCGGCGACGACGATCAGTCGATCTATGGCTGGCGCGGCGCCGAGGTCGACAACATCCTGCGCTTCGAACATGATTTTCCCGGCGCCAAGGTCGTCCGGCTGGAGCGCAACTATCGTTCGACCGGCCATATCCTCGCCGCGGCCTCGCATCTGATCGCGCATAACGAAGGCCGCCTCGGCAAGACGCTGCGCACCGAGGATGTCGATGGCGAGAAGGTCACCGTCACCGGCTCCTGGGATTCAGAAGAAGAAGCACGCGCGATCGGCGAAGAGATCGAACAATTGCAGCGCGAGGGCAACAAGCTCAACGACATCGCGATCCTCGTCCGCGCTTCGTTCCAAATGCGCGAGTTTGAAGATCGCTTCGTTACGCTCGGCCTGCCCTATCGGGTCATTGGCGGCCCGCGCTTCTATGAGCGCGCCGAAATCCGCGACGCACTGGCCTATCTGCGCGTAATCAATTCGCCGGCCGACGATCTCGCCTTCGAGCGCATCGTCAATGTGCCCAAGCGCGGCCTCGGCGATGCCACCGTGCAGATGCTGCACGATCACGCACGTCGTCGCCGCATTCCGCTCTCTGAGGCTGCCCGTCAGGTCGTCGAGACCGACGAGATGAAGCCGAAGGCGCGCGGCAGCCTGCGCGATCTGATGATGAGCTTCGAGCGCTGGCGCAAGCAAAGCGAAGTCATGCCGCATACCGAACTCGCCGAAGTCGTGCTCGACGAAAGTGGCTACACCGACATGTGGCAGAAGGATCGCTCCGCCGATGCTGCCGGCCGCCTTGAGAACCTCAAGGAACTGGTGCGCTCGATGGAGGAGTTCGAGAACCTGCAAGGATTCCTCGAACACATCTCGCTGGTGATGGATCGCGAAGGCGGTGCCGACGAGGATGCCGTGTCGGTGATGACACTGCATTCCGCCAAGGGGCTCGAATTCGACAACGTCTTTCTACCGGGCTGGGAAGAAGGCCTGTTTCCGCATCAGCGCGCGCTCGACGATCAGGGCCGCGCCGGACTCGAGGAAGAACGCCGCCTCGCCCATGTCGGCATCACCCGCGCGCGCCGCCGCGCCAAACTCTATTTCGCAACCAACCGGCGCATTCACGGCACCTGGAACACGACGATGCCGTCGCGCTTCCTCGATGAATTGCCGGCGGCCAATGTCGAGATCACGGAATCAAAGGGCGGTTCGGGCTGGGGCGGCGCAGGCGGCTACGGCGCATCGCGCTTCGACAATGTGGAGTCCTTCGGCTCAAGCTATTCGACACCGGGCTGGCAGCGCGCGCAGGCCAACCGCTCGCGCGGCGGCGGACAAGGCGGCAGCGGCTTCAGCGAAGGCCAGTCGCCTTTCGGCGGCTCCTCTTCATCGCGAAACAAGCGGCCGATGACCATCGAAGGCGAGTTGATCGCGAAGTCCACCGGCACGGAGTCCGACTTCACGCTGCAGGATCGCGTCTTCCACCAGAAGTTCGGCTACGGCAATGTGACCAAGATCGACGGCAACAAGCTCACCATCGTCTTCGAGAAGGCGGGTGAGAAGAAGGTCGTCGACAGTTTCGTGGAACGCGTCTGACAATGCCGGTCTACATCGCGCTCATTCAGAAGGATGCCAGCGGCACCTTCAACGTTTCCTTTCCCGACCTGCCCGGCATCGTGACCGCCGGTGACACCCTCGATGAAGCGATCGAGGAAGCCGAGGAAACGCTCGAATACGCGGCCGGAGACTGGCGCAATCCGGACGGCTCGAGCGGCCTTCCGACGCCGCGCACCATCGAGCAATTAACCAGCGACCCTGCATTTGCCGATGCGGCCGACGGTGGCACGATTGTCGAGATCGACTACGAAGCCGCAGAATAGCCCTAAAATCGCCTGTTCCGCGATTGCGCCGGCGCATCTGCATTCCTATGTACGCACCCCGCGCCCGACAAAGCCGTTTCGGCTGCGCCGTTCGTGCGTCCCGGTATGACCGCCCGGTCCTCTGCCTTCCCCTTTTCGAACGATCATATCGCCGATGTCTCCCATCATTTCCGTTTCCAATCTGACCAAGAGCTATGCCTCGGGCTTTACGGCCCTGAAGGGTATCGACCTCGACATCAACCGCGGCGAGATCTTCGCGCTGCTAGGGCCGAACGGCGCTGGCAAGACGACGATGATCAGCATCATCTGTGGCATCGCCAATGCCACCTCCGGCAAGGTCATGGTCGATGGTCACGACATCGCCCGGGACTATCGCGCCGCGCGGTCGCTGATCGGGCTGGTGCCGCAGGAACTGCACACCGACGCCTTCGAATCGGTTTGGGCCACGGTCAGTTTCAGCCGCGGCCTGTTCGGCAAACCGAAGAACCCGGCGCTGATCGAGAAAATCCTGAAAGACCTCTCGCTGTGGGACAAGAAGGATAACAAGATCATTACGCTGTCCGGCGGCATGAAGCGCCGCGTGATGATCGCCAAGGCGCTGTCGCACGAGCCGCAAATCCTGTTCCTCGACGAGCCCACCGCCGGCGTCGATGTCGAATTGCGCAAGGGCATGTGGGAAGTGGTGCGCACGCTGCGCGCCGCAGGCGTCACAGTGATCCTCACCACGCATTACATCGAAGAAGCCGAGGAGATGGCCGACCGCATCGGCGTCATCAACAAGGGCGAGATCATCCTGATCGAGGAAAAGACCAAGCTGATGGAGCAGCTCGGCAAGAAGCAGCTCAAGCTGTATCTGCAAGGCAAGGTCACGGAGATTCCAGCCAGCCTGGCTCACTACAACCTCGAACTGGCAGCGGACGGCCATCAGTTGATCTACAGCTATGACACCAAGAGCGAACGTACCGGGATCACCAGCCTGCTCGGCGATCTCCGCGAATCCGGCATCCGCTTCTCCGATCTCGACACCACGCAGAGCTCACTCGAAGACATCTTCGTCAGCCTGGTGAGGAAGTAACATGAACTTCAGAGCTGTCCGCGCCATCTATCTGTTCGAAATGGCGCGCACCTGGCGCACCGTGCTGCAGAGCATCGTTTCGCCGGTGATTTCCACCTCGCTGTATTTCGTGGTGTTCGGCGCCGCGATCGGCTCGCGCATCACCTCCATCGAGGGCGTCAGCTACGGCACCTTCATCGTGCCTGGTCTCGTGATGCTGTCGGTACTCACGCAGAGCATTTCCAACGCCTCGTTCGGCATCTATTTCCCCAAATTCACCGGTACGATCTATGAATTGCTGTCGGCGCCGGTGTCTTACGTCGAAGTCGTGCTCGGCTATGTCGGTGCTGCTGCGACCAAGTCGATCCTGCTGGGCCTGATCATTCTGGCCACCGCCGGACTGTTCGTGCCGCTGCACATCCTACATCCGTGGTGGATGCTGACCTTCCTGGTGCTGACGGCAGTGACGTTCAGCCTGTTCGGCTTCATCATCGGCATCTGGGCCGACGGCTTCGAGAAACTGCAGGCGATCCCGCTGCTGGTGGTGACGCCACTGACCTTCCTGGGCGGTAGCTTCTACTCCGTCAGCATGCTGCCGTCGGGTTGGCGAACCGTCACGCTGCTCAATCCGGTCGTGTATCTGATCAGTGGCTTCCGCTGGAGCTTCTACGAAATCTCCGACGTCAGCGTCGGCTGGAGCATCGGCGTCACCTGCATGTTCCTGGTGATTTGCATGTTCGTCGTCTGGTGGATTTTCAAGACCGGCTACAAACTGAAAAACTGAAATCGCTGATAGCAAAAATGGCCCGGTTTGAACCGGGCCATTTTCATTTCAAATCAATATCCGATTAGCGATAGCAGCGGAATTTGCCATGGCGGTTGTAATAGCCGCGGCACTGTGTCCGTCGCCCCTCGGGAATACCGAGCACGCCCTTGACGCCGCCCACGGCCGCGCCGACGCCAAGGCCAACTGCGCCACCGACCACACCGCCAACCGGTCCGGCGGCGCGATTGCCGTCACGGTAACCTTGGTTGGCCCCCTGCTCACCACCCCGGAATACGCCCTGCGCCTGCGCAAAATGCGGCATGGCGACCAGAGCCAGCACGCCCGCGGCGAATGCCAGGCGGGTCTTCATCGACGAACTGATCGGCAACACAGCGGTCTTAACGGTCATCTGGAGCTTCCCTCTGAGCGGCGAGAATTCGCCGCTTGCGATTGTGGGAGGGCAACGCGCGACCTAGGAACCGGTTCCATCTGCCTCCATGAGAAGCTTCCTATCGCGCATCGTCGGGTCGGGCCGAGCCCTCTTTCGGCCCGGTCGCCGCCTTGGTGCCGCCTAGCCCAACATTAAGGATGCACGAAACTGTCACTGGCACGCGGGCCGCCCGATATGCATATTGGGTGCGGGACGGTAGGCGGTACAACAGGTTACGGCCCGGAGGCCAAGGTAAGATGCGTTCGTTTTATATGACCCTTGCGGGTCTCGCCGTTTTCGCCGCCACCAACACTGCGCAGGCCAAGATTGCCATTACCGTCGACAAGGATGCCCAGCAGCTGACCGTCGTTCAGGACGGCGTCGAGAAATATCGCTGGCCGGTCTCGTCAGGCATTCCATCCTACGAGACCCCGAATGGCAGCTTCCAGACATTCCGCATGGAGGAGGATCACTTCTCCAAGGAATTCGACGACGCGCCAATGCCCCATGCCATCTTCTTCACCAAGAAGGGCCACGCCATCCACGGCACCGATTCCGTGAGCCGCCTGGGCTCGCCGGCCTCCCATGGCTGCGTGCGGCTGTCGCGTGAGAATGCTGCGACCCTGTTCGCCATGGTGAAGGCCGACGGGGTGCTCAACGCCACCGTCACGCTGACCGGCTCCTCGCAGGTCGCCCTCGCCCGCAATCCGCGCCCGGCGAAGCCATCTGCCGTCGCCCGCCGCGACATCGCACCCGCCGCGCCGTCCTATGACGCTGCCGGCAATCCGGTGGATCTCACTCCGCAGGCCGTGGCGCCGGGCCGCCGCGTCGCGCGTCAGGTGCAGCCGGCGGATGACGATCGTTACATCTATCCGGCCGATGGCAATGACGGTCAGCGTTATCCGGCCCCTCCCGGCTATCGCCGCATGACGGAAGCCGAGACCCAGCAGTATTACGCCAATCGCGGCTATTACAGCCGGCAATACCCGCCGCAGGCCTACGCGCCGCGGCCCTATCAGCCGCGCGGCTTCTTCGGCGATTACTGAGCGAACATGTGTGACGCGTTTTCCTGAAGCGAACCGGCGTCCACTTCGCTTGAAAATGCCTTAGTTGTCCCCGTCCCGCAGCCGGCGCCACACGGCGCCGAGCACGTTGGAATAATCGTCGGTCCAGACTCGCTGATCGTCGTTCGCCTCGGTCAGGGCCCATTGCGATGACGTCGCGATGGAGCCGACATCGGCGGCGTCATGGGCGGAGATGACGACGTTTGTCGAGAAGATATATTCGTTGTCGCGGCCGGAATCCTCCGAATAGACCCAGCTCTTCATGTCATTGGCATCGGCGATTCCGACAACGACGCTGGCGAGTTCGAGATGCCGGTTCGAAACGTGCATGACGACGGCGCCCTGCGGGGCGAGCTTTTCCTTGTAAATCTCCATCGCCTCCTCGGTCGCCAGATGGATCGGGATCGCGTCCGACGAATAGGCATCAACGATGATGAGGTCGTAGACGCCGTCAGGCTCCTTCGCGAAGGTCAGTCGCGCATCGCCGATCACCGGCTTGACGTCCGGCTCGCACTTCTGGATGTAGCTGAAATATTTCGGATCCCTGGCGGTATCGACCATCGACTGGTCGATCTCGAAAAACTTCCAATCCTCGCCGGGCGCCGACGCGCAGGTCAGCGACCCCGAACCTAGCCCGATCACCGCCACGCGCAGTGGCGCACCCTTGCGCGCACGCACCGCAGTGATCGCCTGCCCGATGCCGCCGTCCTTGTAATAATAGGAGATCGGCTCCGGCCGGCCGGTCACCGGCGTGCCATCGTCGTTGAGATACTTCTCGGCGCCATGGATCGTCGTGCCATGCATCAGCACGTGATACTGGTTGTTCGGCGTCACCACGATCTTGTGCACGCCGAAGAAACTGCGCACGGTTTCAACCCGGCCGTCGTCTGCCGGGTAGAAACGGATCAGCGCCAGCGCAAGAACGGTGATCGCCACGAGCTTGAGCCGATCGGCCCTTAGCAGGATCGCAACGATCATGCTGACGACAGCGACGGTGCTGACGACATAGACGCGCTGGGCTTCGATCCATGTAAACAGCTTGCCAGTCGTATAGCTCGGTGCAATCAGCACCACGGCGGCGATGACCAGTGCGATCCAGTACCAGCGCGCCCAGCCGGAATACCGCTCCGGCAAAGACGGCCTGCACAGCACGGCAAATGCGATCAGGATCGGGTATTCCGCGATCCATGAAAATGTGAATGGCGCGATCAGGCCAGCAAACAGACCACCCACCATGCCGCCGAATGAGAGTGCGACGTAGTAGCCCGTGAGATACCGAGCAGCCGGACGCTGCCGGGCCAATTCACCATGGCACGCCATGGCAATAATGAAGAAGCACAACAGATGACCACCGAGGGTCAGCAGCAGATTCTGTTCGCCGCCAACCGCGAGCAACACGATGACGCCGGCAATCGCCAGCGGCTGCAGCATGAGAATCCACGTATGCGGCAGCAGCGGCCGCGACTGGAACACTAGCACCCAGGTCAGCAGATATAGCGACAGCGGCAGCACCCAGAGCAACGGCGCCGCAGCGACGTCTGTCGAGATGTGCGCGGTGACCGCGATCAGCAGGCCGGACGGGACAGCCGCGAGGAATATCCAGCGGGCACGCAGCGCCCAGCTCGGCGCCGGCGCGTCGATGGCATCAGCCCCCGGTTCAATGACCGCAATCGGCGGCGACTTCAGTAGCAAGACGCCGCAGCCGGCGATCAGCAGGATCAGTAGGCCATAGCCGGACGTCCAGATGAGGTTCTGCGTGCGCAGCGAAAACATCGGCTCCAGCAGCACCGGATAGGTCAGCAGAGCGAGAAAGCTCCCGATATTCGACGACGCATAGAGAAAATACGGATCGTGGCCATTGGGATGGCCCGTGCGCACGAACCAGGCCTGCAGCAGCGGATTGTTCGCAGCGAGTGCGAAGAACGGCAGGCCGATGGACACCCCGAACAGGCCGAGCAGCCAGAACGCATAGCCACTTTCCGGCGGCGTGCCCCAGCCCGACGCGATGGACAGCGGCAGCGTCAGCAGCGCAACAACCAGCAACAGGAGATGAACGACGATCGGCACCAGCCGGCTTCGCAATTGCATCAGGTAATGGGCATAGGCATAGCCGCCGAGCAGCAGCGACTGGAAGAACACCATCGCCACCGACCACACCGCCGGCGACCCGCCGAGCCGCGGCAGCACCATCTTGGTGAACAGGGGCTGCACCGAGAACAACAGCAGCGCGCTGGTGAAGATCGCCGCGGTGTAAACCACCAGAAGGAGCCGATTGCGGGAGGCCGAGTTTGGGGCGGCGACGGGCTGCGACGAACTCATGAAGGCTCCAGCATATTGCGCGGCAGAAAGGCGAGAATCCGGCAGGGGACCGGCGGGCGGGAATGGAGCATATGGCACCGTTTCGGGCAATGTGCGCTAACTATGGAACCACAATCGTGATGGGCGGCCTTGTGCCGCGCGCGCGCCTCTTCGATAAAGAGGGCCCTATTTTCGTTTGACGCGTTTTCTTCATGCGAACCGGTCGCCACTTCGCACGAAAACGCTCTAGCAGGCTTTGTTGAAGCGGACATGTCAGACACCGACGTTTTGATCATCGGCGCCGGCCATAACGGCCTCACTTGCGCGGCCTATCTCGCCATGAGCGGGCTGCGCGTGAAGGTGGTCGAACGACGTTCCGTGGTTGGCGGCGCCGCGGTGACGCAGGAGTTTCACCCCGGCTTCCGCAATTCCGTCGCGGCCTACACTGTCAGCCTGCTCAACCCGCAGATCGCCTCTGATCTGAAGCTCGCCGAACACGGCCTGCGGATCGTCGAGCGCAAGGCGCAGAATTTCATTCCCGCACCGGACGGCAGCTATCTCCTGACAGGTGAAGGCCGCACGCAACAGTCGGTTGCCAAGCTCAACGCGCGCGATGCCGAGCGGATTGGCGCGTTCTCGCATGAGCTCGAAGTCATCGCCGATGTGCTCAGGGATTTCGTGCTGCGTTCACCGCCGAACGTCGTGCAAGGTTTCGGTCTCGGCGCGATCAGCGAAGCCATCAATGCGCTCGGCACCGCCAGGATTCTCAACGCACTGACCATCGAACAGCAGCGCGTATTGCTCGATCTGTTCACCTGCTCCGCCGGCGAGATGCTTGACGACGTTTTCGAGCATGATCTGGTCAAGGCATTGTTCGGCTTCGATGCCGTGGTCGGCAACTATGCGAGCCCCTATGCCGCCGGTTCGGCCTATGTGATGCTGCACCATGCCTTCGGCGAGGTGAACGGCAAGAAAGGCGTCTGGGGCCACGCCATCGGCGGCATGGGCGCGATCACGCAGGCTATGGCCGCCGCGGCACGCTCGCACGGCGTGCAGATCGAACTCGACAACGGCGTGCGCGAAGTCCTCGTGGAGAACGACAAGGTCGTCGGCGTCATCCTCGACAATGGCGAGAGTATCCGCGCGAAATATGTCGCCTCCAACGTCAATCCGAAGCTGCTATATACACGGCTGATGCCGGCGGATGCGCTGCCCAAGCCGTTCCTCGATCGCATCCATAACTGGCGCAATGGTTCCGGCACGTTCCGCATGAATGTCGCGCTGAACGCCCTGCCCTCATTCACCGCACTGCCTGGCAACGGCGACCATCTCTCGGCCGGCATTATCATCGCGCCAAGTCTCGCCTACATGGATCGCGCCTGGCTCGATGCGAAGCAGCACGGCTGGAGCCGCCAGCCGATTGTCGAAGTACTGATCCCCTCCACTCTTGATGACAGCCTCAGCCCACCAGGCCAGCACGTCGCCAGTCTCTTTTGCCAGCATGTTGCGCCGACACTCCCCAACGGCGCATCCTGGGATGACCATCGGAACGAAGTCGCGGACCTGATGATCAAGACCGTCGATGACTATGCACCGGGCTTTGCCGCCAGCGTGATCGGCCGGCAGGCGCTGTCACCGCTCGATCTGGAGCGCGACTTCGGCCTGCTCGGCGGCGACATCTTCCATGGCGCGCTCTCGCTGAACCAGCTGTTCTCGGCCCGCCCGATGCTCGGCCATGCGGATTATCGCGGCCCGCTGAAGGGGCTCTATCACTGCGGCTCCGGCGCGCATCCCGGCGGGGGCGTCACAGGTGCCCCCGGCCACAATGCGGCCAAGGCGATCCTCACGGACCACCGGGCGCTGTTCGGCTGAGGACATCCTGTGGATAAGCCTGTGCATAGGCAGTGGATGGGTCCTGAACAAGCCTGTGCGAAAGCTCGGGAGGACGGCGGTATAATCAGCTTATAACCCTGTGCATCGCCACTGTATCGCCTCTGTATCCCCGCCGGTATAAACCCTGTACCAAGCGCGCCTAAGCTGTGCAGACCCTGTTAACGACGCCACCCGGACCCGCGATGACCACGCCCCAAGGAACCAGCCGCGCCACCTTCGCCGTCGGCGACGAATTCAGCGCCAAGCGCATCGTCGATCTCCTCACCGAGAGTTTCGAGGAAGGCCAGGCCGCGATTGCTGCATTCGAGAGCCCCGAGGGCCGCTGGGACGTCACCGTCCATTTCGCCGACCCGCCGGACCAGGCGTCGATCCGCGACCTCGTCAGCCTCGCCTCGGATGACACCGTGGCGGCGAGCATCGTGTTCGACAGCATCGAGGCCAAGGACTGGGTCAAGGAGAGCCTTGAAGGCCTCGTTCCGGTGCGAGCCGGCCGCTTCATCGTTCACGGCCAGCACGACCGCGACAAGGTGCGTCCCAATCAGCTGGGCATCGAGATCGAAGCCGCACTCGCTTTTGGCACCGGCCATCACGGCACCACGCGCGGCTGCCTCATCTATCTCGATTATGTGCTGCGCGCGAAGGCACCGAAACGGATGCTCGATCTGGGTACCGGCACAGGCGTGCTGGCCATCGCTGCAGCCAAGGCCACGAAACGCCGCGTGCTGGCGACCGATATCGATCCGATGTCTGTGAAGGTGGCGCGCGAGAATATGCGGCTCAACGGCGTCGGTAATCTCGTCGATACCGTTTGCGCAACGGGCTTCTCGTCGCCGGCCTTCGGTGATCGTGCGCCGTTCGATCTGATCCTCGCAAACATCCTCGCCAATCCACTCCGCGCGATGTCGACCGATATGGCACGACACCTCACCCGCAACGGAATGGTGATCCTGTCCGGCCTGTTGCCGCATCAGGCGATGAGCGTGATCGCCGCCTATCGCGCCCGCGGGCTGGTGCTACGCAAGCATCAGATCGTTGAGGGCTGGAGCAGCCTGTTGATGCAGCGCACAGGCTGATACGCCATTCGTCATTTTCCGAACTCCGGAATAACGACGGGCGATCTGGCTAAAGCTGACGGCTGATTTTGCTACTTCGGGGGCGGTACGTCGCGGCGACGAAGCGTTGCATTTTCCAGCCGCTCGACGCGCGTCACGCGGACTTCGACGAAACGGCCCAGAATCTGGATGATACCGCTACGTTGATTTGGCTGACTGGGCGGAGTTTGGGTGGACTGCACCTGGGTAGGCTGGGAATGGCCAAGCGTGGCGGGTGGCGAAATTTTCTCGAACGTAAAAGCAGGCATTGTGTATCCCCTCTTCGTTGAGTTGAGACACTCTGAATGGCCAAGCATCGCACCGACAACACGAGCCGGGGGACGTTGTTCCATCCGGTTGAACACAACCATCAGATTTCAAGCATAACTTGTGCCAAATCTGCGCAACCCTGCCCCTCGATTGCAGGCCTGACAGCGCACCCATAGGATGATCCCGCGATGTTCGAAGCCCATTTCCAGAGTTTTGAGGAGCCCGAAAGCGGCGTGGCGCTGACTGCGCGGCTGGCCGCATTTCGCGAGGAATTGCTGCGCCGGAAACTGACAGGCTTCGTGATTCCCCGCGCCGATCAGCAGCAGAACGAATATGTGCCGCCCTCCGACGAGCGGCTGGCCTGGCTCACCGGCTTCACCGGATCGGCCGGCATGGCGATCGTGCTGTTGCAGGACGCCGCCGTGTTCGTGGATGGCCGGTATACGCTGCAGGCCGCCAAACAAGTCGATGTGAATGCGTGGAGCATCCAGTCGCTGGTCGAGCCGCCGCCGGAGAGCTGGCTCACCGACCACCTGAAGCCCGAAGATCGTCTCGGATTTGATCCGTGGCTGCACACTTCTGCGGCAGCCGAGAGGCTGGCAGCGGCCTGCGCCAAGGCCGGCGCCGAACTGGTGGCGGTCGACAGCAATCCGCTCGACCAGGTGTGGGCCGAGCGCCCGGCGCCGCCGCTCGGCGCGGTATCGATTCACCCGCTCAACTATGCCGGCGTTTCCGAAGCCGACAAGCTCGCCCAGATCCGCGGCGAGATGGAGCGTCTGCGTGTCGATGCGCTGGTGCTGTCGGATTCCCATGCGGTCGCCTGGGCCTTCAATATCCGCGGCGCAGATGTCTCCCATACGCCGCTGCCGCTGTCCTATGCGCTGGTCCCGAAGATCGGCCGGCCGCAGATCTTCATCAACCACCGCAAGCTCTCCAACAGCACGCGCAACCATCTTGAAGTCTCGGCCGATGTGCAGGAGCCGGATGCGCTGACGTCGGCGCTCGCAAACCTCGCCGCCTCGGGTGCTTCGATTGCGCTCGACAATGCCACCGCCGCCGATGCGCTGAGCCGCTTGATCACAGCCGCAGGCGGCAAGCCCGTGCGCGGCGCCGATCCCGTCGCTCTGCTCAAGGCAGTGAAGAATCCCGTCGAGATCAAGGGCACGCAGACCGCGCATCGCCGCGATGCTGTGGCACTGGCGCGCTTTCTCGCCTGGATCGACCGCGAGGCGCCGAAGGGCAAGCTCACCGAGATCGACACCGTCGAGGCGCTGGAGACCTTCCGCCGCCAGACCGGCGCGCTGAAGGACGTGTCGTTTCCGACCATCGCCGGCACCGGGCCGAACGGCGCAATCGTGCATTACCGCGTTACCCGCAAGACCAATCGCCGTATCGCGCTGGGTGATCTGCTGCTGATCGATTCCGGCGCGCAATACGAAGACGGCACTACCGACGTCACCCGCACCATCGCCATCGGCGAACCCACCGACGAAATGCGCGACCGCTTCACCCGCGTGTTGCGCGGTCATATCGCCATCGCACGCGCCGCGTTTCCCGACGGCACCACCGGCGCACAGCTCGATACGCTGGCGCGGCAGTTCCTCTGGCATGCCGGCCTCGATTTCGCCCATGGCACCGGCCACGGCGTTGGCAGCTATCTGTCGGTGCATGAAGGCCCGGCGCGGATCTCCAAGCTCGGCACTACGCCGCTCAAACGTGGCATGATCCTCTCCAATGAGCCCGGCTACTACAAGACCGACGCCTTCGGCATTCGCATCGAGAATCTCGAACTGGTTGTCGAAGCCCATATCGAGGGCGCCGAACAGCCGATGAATGAATTCGAAACGCTGACGCTGGCGCCGATCGACCGCCGGCTGATCAATACGCATCGCATCAGCAAGCGCGAGCTGAAATGGATCAACGACTATCACGCCCGCGTCCGTCGCGAGGTGATGCCGCTGCTCGATGATGAAGCGACGCGCACATGGCTCGAAGCAGCGACAGAGCCGCTGACGCAGCCGCAATAGCGAGAGAACAGCCACCACGTGAATTACAGCCCGCCTATTCCAAAAGTCGACGCCGTCGACCTCTCCACATCGCGGGTGATGCTGCTGTTGCTGGTGGTGATGACCGGCATCGCGCCGATCTCGCTCTATATGCTGGTGCCCGCGCTGCCCGAACTCGCGCGCACCTTCGACGCCGACATCTCGATCGCGCAGATGACGGTGTCGCTCTACATGGTCGGGCTCGCCTTCTCGCAGCTCATCATGGGGCCATTGTCCGATAAATTCGGCCGGCGCCCGGTGCTGCTTGCCGGTCTCGGCCTGATGGTGATCGCCGGCATCGGCAGCAGCTTTGCGCTCACATTGCCGCAGCTGATCGCCGCGCGGTTCTTTCAGGCGCTGGGCGGCGCCACGGGCATGGTGATGAGCCGCGCGATCATCAGGGATCTCTATCCGCGCGAACGCGTCGGCGCGATGATCAGCCTCGTGATCGCCGTGATGATGATCGCGCAGATGCTGAGCCCGCTGGCCGGCGGTCTCTTGGAAACCGGCTTCGGATGGCGCGCGATCTTCTATGTCGTCACCGCTTCGTCGCTGGTCGTCACACTGGCCATCGCATTCTTCCTGCCCGAAACGAGACGGCGCGCAGCCAGTGACGTGAGCGGCGGCGGCTTCATCGCCGACTCCCGCGTCCTGCTGCGCAGCCGGACCTTCATCGGCTATTTGCTGTGTTACGTCGTGGCCTCCTGGATCATCTTCACCTTTGCCGGCGGCGGCCCCTATGTCGTTGTCACGCAGATGGGCCGTACCTCGGCCGAATATGGCGCATGGTTCGCGACGTCCGGCCTCGCTTACCTCGTCGGCAATCTGTGTTGCGTGCGCTTCGCGCCGCGCCGGACCATCGAACAACTGATCTGGTTCGGCCTCGCGCTGCAATTCGGCGGCGCCATGCTCAACGTGGTCTGGGGCCTCACCGGGCTGAACCAGAATCCGGCCTGGCTGTTCCTCACCCATATGATCGTGATGTTCGGCAATGCCTTCGTGATGTCGAACGGTGCGGCGGGTGCGCTCAGCATTCGTCCGCAGGCCGCGGGCACGGCATCCGGCATGATGGGCTTCCTGCAGATGGGCCTGGGTTCGTTGTGCTCGCAATTCGGCGCGTGGCTCGGCGGCCATTTCGCAACGCCGGTGCCGCTCAACATCGCGCTCGTCGTGCTGTCCTGCGGCTGCGCAGCCGCGATGATCTTCCTGGTCCCCCGCCGCAAGACCGTCGTGACGGAAGAACTGATCGAACAGGCCGAAGGCGAGGAGAGCGGGTTGTTGTAGGAGCGCTTTTCT
The DNA here is from genome assembly GCF_021044645.1 of Tardiphaga sp. 37S4. NCBI lineage: Bacteria > Pseudomonadati > Pseudomonadota > Alphaproteobacteria > Hyphomicrobiales > Nitrobacteraceae > Tardiphaga > Tardiphaga sp. 37S4. The sequence continues at coordinate 3,462,448 of NZ_CP088008.1, forward strand.
CTCCACGTCATGGCCGGACTTGTTCCGGCCATCCACGCCTTGCTGTGGATGTCGAAGGCGTGGATACGCGGGACAAGCCCGCGCATGACGACTGAGTATGTCGTGACCATGGAGCGCCACGTCTCTCCTGATTCAACTGTCAAACAGCCACTGCTCTTCAGACATGCGTCATCACCCCCATTGTTTGCGGCGCGGGGGCGCCGTCGTCTTCTGCATTCCCACCCTCTTGTGAGAGGGCGTGCGGAACGCCGGGTGCCCGTTGCACCCTTGGGCCTGATGCGAATGCGGTCTTCCGCAATTGAGAGTGCATCAGGACTTTCGGAGGCGCCGAGCAAGTGCCCGACGTTCCGCCTGCGGTGTTTTTTCGGTTGCTTGCACTTTGCCTCGACGAACGCTCCGATCGCGAATTAAAGTCCCAAGGCGATGGGAAGGGAGCCTCAAGCGAGTAAGCCGAACGCGTTTTGACTTGGTCGTCCGTCACACTGTCCAGGGGGTTATCCATCCCAAGGTCGGCCGTCTCCTTGCCAGTGGCAGTGCTGGCGCAGATCCGTCCTGCCCGAAGACAGACGTCCCCCATGAACCGCGTAACGCCGCATCTCCGGCGTCCATCGCATCCCACCCCGCGAACGTGACGATCGCGCTCGCCCCTCTCATCGGGATAGGACGGAGGGGAATATAATCAAGTTAGGGATGCTGTCAACGGCAGATAGGAAAAAATGTTTAGGCGCTGTCTTGCCGCCTCACACTGTCATTCCGGGGCGTGCGTGCATCTTTGCGCGCGCGAACCCGGAATCCCAGCATGGGAGTTTCTGATCGTGCCAAACACGTCGGGATTCCCCGCCACTCCAAGTGGAGTGGCTGAGGTTCGCGCTCTGCCGGCTTTGCCGGCGACGCGCGCCCCGGAATGACAGTGGAGAGATGAGCGCCCCGCAATACCGGCCAACCGCCCCTACCCCCCAAGCAGCGCCAGCCACTCATCTTCCGTGAGCACAGCCACGCCGAGATCGCGCGCCTTGGTGAGCTTCGAGCCTGCATCCTCACCGGCCACCACATAGTCCGTCTTCTTCGACACCGAGCCTGCGACCTTGGCGCCGAGGCGCTCGGCACCGGCTTTGGCCTCGTCGCGCGTGAACTTGGTCAGCGAGCCCGTGAACACCACCGTCTTGCCCGCGACCGGCGTATCGGTCTTGGCCTGCGCGACATCGAGCACCTCGATCTCGCCAAGCAATTCGTCGAGCACCTTCACGTTACGTTTCTCGGCGAAGAACTCGACCACCGCGTCCGCGACGATTTCACCGATGCCGTCGATGGCGTTGAGATCGGCATAGGCTTCGGACGTATTCTCCTCGGTGCCCTGCCCCGCAGCAGCCGCGAGCATCGCCTCGCGAAACGCAGCAAACGAACCGTAGTGTCGCGCCAGCAGCTTGGCATTGCCTTCGCCGATGTGACGGATACCGAGCGCGAAGATCAGCCGATTGAGCTCGATCTTGCGGCGGTCATCGATGGCGGCGAACAGGTTGCGCACCGAGGTCTCGCCATAGCCTTCACGATCGCGCAGCTTCTTGGTGTTGCGCTCGTCGCGTTTAGCCAGCGTGAAGATATCGACGGGATGCATGATGATGCCCTCGTCGTAGAATTCCTGGATCTGCTTGTCGCCGAGCCCGTCGATATCGAAGGCCAGCCGCGAGACAAAATGCTTGAGCTTCTCGACCGCCTGCGCCGGGCAGACCAGCGCGCCGGTGCAGCGCGTGACGACTTCGTCATTCTCGCGGATGGCATGGCTGCCGCAGACCGGACACTTGGTGGGAAATTCATACGGCTTTGCGCTCTTCGGGCGCTTGTCGAGGACAACATTGACGACCTGCGGGATGACGTCGCCGGCGCGCTGCACGATGACGGTGTCGCCTTCGCGGATATCGACGCCGTCGCGCAGCGGCTGGCCGTCATTGCCGATGCCGGCGATATAGTCCGCATTGTGCAGCGTTGCATTCGACACTACGACGCCGCCAACGGTGATCGGCGTCAGCCGCGCCACCGGCGTCAGCGCGCCGGTGCGGCCGACCTGGATATCGATTTTCTCCAGCACCGTCGTCGCCTGCTCGGCCGCGAATTTATGTGCGATCGCCCAGCGCGGCGCGCGGCCGGCGAAACCGAGCCGCGCCTGCCAGTCGATGCGGTCGACCTTGTAGACGACACCGTCGATATCATAGCCGAGCTTGGCCCTGATCTCGCCGATGCGGCGATAGAAGGCGAGCGCATCGTCGACGCTCTTGCACAATGTGATTTCGGGATTGACAGTGAAACCGGCCTTGTCCAGCCACGCGATCATCGCGTGCTGGGTCGGCTCCGGCATCGGATAATCCGACATCTCGCCCCAGGCATAGGCGAAGAATTTCAGCGGACGTGACGCGGTGATCGCCACGTCCTTTTGGCGCAATGAGCCCGCTGCCGAGTTGCGCGGATTTGCGAACACGGTGTCGCCGGCCTCTTCCTGCTTCTTGTTGAGCGCAAGGAAGTCGCTCTTGAGCATATAGACCTCGCCGCGCAGCTCGCAGGCGGCAGGGATGTGCTTGCCTTTCAGCTTCTCGGGAATGTCCTTGATGGTGCGGACATTCGCAGTGACGTCCTCGCCGGTGAATCCGTCACCCCGCGTAGCGGCGCGGATCAACTCACCGTTCTCGTAGCGCAGCGACAGCGACAGGCCGTCGATCTTCGGCTCGGCGACGATGGCCGGGATCTCATCAAGTTTGAGAAAGCGCTGGATGCGCTCCACGAATTCGGTCACTTCCTCATCGCTGAACGCGTTGCCCAGCGACAGCATCGGCACCACATGCTGCACCTTGGCAAAGCCGCGCGCGGGCGCTGCGCCGACCGTCTGTGTCGGCGACGCGCCGGTGACGAGATCGGGGAATTTGGCTTCGATCGCCTCGACCCGGCGACGCAGCGCGTCGTAGTCCGCATCCGACACCGTCGGCGCGTCGTCCTGATAGTAGCGCTTGTTGTGCGCTTCCATCTCCAGCGACAGCCGCATCAGCTCGATCTTCGCTTTGGGCTTCGTCAGCGTGGAGATGTCGGAGGAAGTTTTTGCGGGTTTTGCCATACGCGGTCACCGATGTTCGTCATGGCCGGGCTTGTCCCGGCCATCCACGTCTTGAAGCGCTGTTGTAAAGACGTGGATGCCCGGCACAAGGCCGGGCATGACGGAGTACAATGGTGAAACAAGGCGCACGTCGCGGTTCCGGGTTCGCTCGCAAGCGCGAGCACCCCGGAATGACAGTTCAAATCAGGCCGCGCCCTTGAGCAACCGATCCGCTGCGGCCCGCGCCTCGGCGGTAATCTCCGCACCTGCCAGCATCCGCGCGATTTCCTCGCGGCGGTGATCCTCGGCCAGCGTGTTGACGCGCGTCGCGACGCGCTTGCCCTTGTCGAGGGCGTCCTTGGAGATCAGCAGATGCTGGTCGGCCCGAGCCGCGACCTGCGGCGCGTGGGTGACGGCCATCACCTGCACCTTGCCGGCGAGTCGCGCCAGGCGGGCGCCGATGGCGTCGGCCACCGCGCCGCCGACACCGGTGTCGATTTCGTCGAACACCAAGGTTGGCGCGGAGCCCTTGTCGGAGAGCACAACTTTCAGCGCCAGCAGGAAGCGCGAGAGTTCGCCGCCGGAGGCGACCTTCATCATCGGGCCCGGGCGGGTGCCGGGATTGGTCTGAACCCAGAATTCGACACGGTCGATGCCGTGTGGACCCGGCGTCGCCGCATCGCTGTCGACCTGGGTGATGAACTTGGCGCGTTCGAGCTTGAGCGGGCCGAGCTCGGCGATGACGGCCTTGTTGAGCTTCTCTGCGAACTTGACGCGCGACGCCGAAAGCTTGGTCGCCGCAGCGCTATACTTCTTGTCGGCCTCCGACGCCGCGCTCTCCAGCCCCTTGAGCTGGCCGGCGCCGGCATCGATGGTGGCGACATCGGCAAAGTATTTCGCGGCCAGCGCGGCGAGCCCGTCGACCGGCGTCGAATATTTGCGCGCGGCGCCGCGCAGCGCGAACAGCCGTTCCTCGATGCGCTCGAGTTCCGCAGGATCGAAATCGGCGGCGATGAGCGCGGCGGCAAGATGCTGGTCGGCTTCTTCCAGCGCGTTGATGGCGACGTCGATCGCCTTCACCGCGGGCTCGACCAGCGACGGCGATGAACCGGCGCGGCGCTCCAGCCGGCGCACGGCGGCGGCCAGCGACGAAATCGGCGAATGATGGCCGGACACAGCGTCCTGGGCCTCGCGTAAATCGGCCGCGATCTTCTCGCCCTGCATCATGCCGGTGCGGCGCTCTGCAAGCTTGCTCTCCTCGCCGTCCTTCGGATTGAGCTTCTTCAGCTCATCCGCGGCGTGGCGCAGATAATCGGCATCGCGGGCGGCGCGCTCCATATTGGCGCGATGGGTCTCCAGCGCCGCATAGGCGGTCTTGCGGGCTTCCCAGAGCGTCTCCAGCGCGGTGACGTCCTTCTCCAGTCCGGCGAAGGCATCGAGCAGCCGGCGATGCGTGGCTGCGTCCACCAGGGCGCGCTCGTCGTGCTGGCCGTGAATCTCGACCAGCGCCGCGCCGACCGCCTTCATCGTCTGCACGGAGATCGCTTGATCGTTGATGAAGGCACGGGTGCGGCCGTCGGCGAGCTGCACGCGGCGCAGAATCATCTCGCCGGAATCGTCGTCGAAGCCGTTGTCTTTGAGAATCGCCAGTGCCGGATGGCCCTTGGCCAGGTCGAACACGGCCGTCACCTGGCCCTGCTCGACGCCGTGGCGCACGAGGCCGGCATCGCCACGGCCGCCGAGGGCCAGCGCGAAGGCATCGAGAAGAATGGATTTGCCGGCGCCGGTTTCACCGGTCAGCACTGCAAGACCGCGGGAAAACTCGATATCGAGCCGTTCGATCAGGACGATGTCACGGATCGACAGACGGGCCAGCATGGGAGGTCAGTTCCTAACCGAGGCCAAATCTCTTGAAGGCCTTGCTCAGGTAAGACCCCTTGTTCTCGCTCGGCTCGAGACCGCCGGACTTTACAAGATTGTAGGCGTCTTTGTACCACTTGCTGTCAGGAAAGTTGTGGCCAAGCACGGCGGCAGCGGTCTGCGCCTCGTTGACCACGCCGATCGCCATATAGGCCTCGGTCAGGCGCATCAGCGCCTCCTCGACGTGACGCGTGGTCTGGTACTGTGTCACGACGGTCTTGAAGCGGTTGATGGCGCCGGTGTAGTTGCGCTTGTCGAGATTGTAGCGGCCGATTTCCATTTCCTTGCCGGCAATCTGGTCGCGTGCGCCTTCCAGCTTCTTCTTGGCCGAGGTCGCATATTCCGAGGTCGGATATTTGCGGACCACTTCCTCGAGCGCAGCCATTGCCTTTTCGGTGCGGCCCTGGTCGCGCGAGATGTCCGGGATCTGGTCGTAATGCGAGGCGGCGATCAGATACTGCGCATAGGCCGCATCCGGGCTACCGGGATGCAGCGTCACATAGCGCGTGGCCGAGCCGATGCAGGTGTCGTAGTCGGCGGATTCGTAGGCCGCATAGGCCGACATCAGCAGCGACTTGCGCGCCCATTCCGAATACGGATGCTGACGATCGACTTCCTCGAATTTCTTCGCGGCGGCCTTGGGATCCTTGTTGTTGTTCATGAGGTACAAGCCCTCATTGTAGAGCTTGTCGGCGGGCTCCTCGACGAAAGTGTCGTCCTTGGTGCCGAACTTGTCCCACAGTGCGCCGGTGCCGCAGCCACTCAGCGGCACGGCCAGCACGATGAGGCCCGACGCCAACCGCACATGGCGGCCGAAGCGGGTGAGCAGGGAATCACGGGATTCGAGCGTAATGCGCTGTGCCGACATATATCTGAGACCTGACGCCTTCATGCGGTGTCTGCGCGGTACGCGCACAATCACGGACCAACCGGATACGCGCCCGCAGCTTCGCTTGACCGCGTGCTCTATCTACCCGAATGACATCCGTTAACCAACCGGATACGGAGCCATTTCGCCCGGATTAAGGCGAAGGATGTGGAGATACAGGCGGTTATGGTTACCGGGGATGTCCCGATGCACGCAAAGGTCCACGGGCCCGCAAAAGCGCAACGCAAAATACCGGCAGCGGGTGAAAGAGGCCCGAAAAGCCCGATCTTTAGGAAACGTCCGGGCCGAAAGCCGGGGCGATCATGCCACCAAGCATGCCCGAGGTGACATCGGCGCTGGCGCGGCCGCGGCGGACAGGGACGGCATCGGCTTCGACGATCTTCCAAGCCGAACGATCGGCCATCAGGGCGCAGAGCACGGCATTGTTGAGCTTGTGGCCGCCGCGCACCGAGCGGTAGGCGCCGAGGATCGGCAGACCGGCCAGCGCCAGATCGCCGACGGCGTCGAGCACCTTGTGGCGGGCGCATTCATCGCTGTAGCGCAGGCCTTCGGTGTTGAGCAGCTTGTCATCGTCGAACACGACGGAATTCTCGAAGGACGCGCCGAGCGCAAAACCGGCGCTCCAGAGGCGGGCCACGTCGTTCATGCAACCGAAGGTGCGGGCACGGGCGATATCGCGGCGGAAGGATTCGGGATTGAGATCGAGCACGTAGCTCTGGCGGCCAATCACCGGATTGGCGAAGCTGATTTCGACTTCGGCGCGGAAACCCGCAGCGTGGGGGCGGATTTCGCCGAACGAGTCACCGATGGCAACCTGCACCGGTTTGAGAACCTGAATGAAGCGGCGACGGGCGCCCTGCTCCACAACGCCGGCCTGATCGATGGCGGCGACGAAGGCGGCTGCGGAGCCGTCCATGATCGGCACTTCCGGTCCATCGACTTCGATGGTGGCGTTGTCGATGCCCATGCCGCGCAGCGCAGCGAGAACATGTTCGGCGGTGGAAACGATTGGGCCTTCACGATCGCCGAGCACGGTGGCAAACTCGGTGGCGATAACGGATTTGGCGTCGGCCTGGATTTCGCGATCAGCACCTTCAAGACCGGTGCGAACAAAAATATAACCTGCATCGACGGGCGCAGGTCCAAGCGTGAGACTGACAGGCTTTCCAGAATGGACGCCGACACCGGTAACGGTGGCTTGCGATCCAAGCGTTGTCTGTCGGCTGAAAGTCATAAGGTACCCACCCAAGTAGCCTCTCGTCATGAGAGGGACTCTCTCAGTCGAACCTTGCGGCCTCCTGAGTCCCCGAGTCGCAGTCACATTAACCCCTGCCACAAAGTGCGCCAACTCACGCTTTTTTACCGATTGTTACCCCACCTTTGCCGCAATCAGGCCAGGGGTTAACCAAAATTTCTGCCGGTTCCACGGCCGTTTCGAGCCTTGGCAGAGCGCGACGGTAAAGATTAATGACTTACTATCAATAGGTTAAGAAATCCTACGCCTTTTGGTGGCTGTCACAAACGAAAGCCCCGGCTGATCCAGCCGGGGCTTCTGTCGTCGTCACGATTGTAACAAAGGTCAGCTGGTCTGGCGGCGCAGGAAGGCCGGGATATCCAGATGATCATCGCCCTGTGGCGCCGGCGCAACAGGTGCCGGGCGGCCATGAGAATCAAGACCCTGCGGGGCCGGACGGCGGGCGTATTCGGACACCGGCGGCTCGTTACCCATCTGCTGGGCGACGCTGCGCTGTGGCTTACGCTCGGGCAGCGGCGGCATCGGAGCCATCGGCGGGGCCGACGGACGACCGGAGACCGGCGCTTCCGTTTCCTCGTCGCGACGGCCGAGACCGACATTGGCCAGACGCTGCAGCAGCGACAGGCGAGCCTTCTGCGGTTCCTCTTCCGATTCGCCACGTGCCTGACGGATCTCGTTCTGGGCCGGCATCGGCAGTTCTTCGAATTTCGGCATCCGCGGAGCGCGCAGCGGAGCACGTTCGGCCGATGGCGGAATGAACTGTTCGGGGATCGGCGCTTCGACAGGGGCTTCCTGACGCGGCGCTTCCGGGAACAGCGAGGGCTTCTGCGCGATCGGACGCACCATCACGTCGCCATACTGCTGCGGCGCAGCGGCTTCCGGAGCCACAGCAGCGGCGATGGCGGCGAGCGCGGCACGCTCATGGCTGGTCGCCGGGGCACGGGGCGCAGCAGCGGGCGCCGGAGCGCCGACAGATTTGGCAGCCGCTGCGGCAGCGAGACGCTGGTTGTCCGCGCGGAGACGCGCGGTCAGATCGGCCAGGCGGGCATCCGGAGCGCCGTTGCCGGCAGGAGCCGCAACCGCTGAGGTCACGGTGGTGACCGGAGCCGAGGAATTGCGAGCCAGCATGGCCTGCTCGATGCCGGTGGCGACGACCGACACGCGGATCACGCCGTCGAGGCTCTCGTCGAAGGTGGCGCCGACAATGATGTTGGCGTCGGCATCGACTTCTTCGCGAATACGGGTCGCGGCTTCGTCGACTTCGAACAGGGTCAGATCCTTGCCGCCGGTGATCGAGATCAGCAGGCCGCGGGCACCCTTCATCGAGCTATCGTCGATCAGCGGGTTGGCGATCGCAGCTTCCGCTGCGGTCAGCGCGCGCTTCTCACCGGTGGCTTCGCCGGTACCCATCATCGCCTTGCCCATCTCCTTCATGACTGCGCGCACGTCGGCAAAGTCGAGGTTGATGAGGCCTTCCTTGACCATCAGGTCGGTGATGCAGGCAACGCCCGAGTAGAGCACCTGGTCGGCCATCGCGAAAGCGTCGGCGAAAGTGGTCTTCTCGTTGGCGACCCGGAACAGGTTCTGGTTCGGGATGATCAGCAGCGTGTCGACCACCTTGTGCAGCTCGGCAATGCCGGCTTCGGCGGTGCGCATGCGGCGCTGGCCTTCAAAGTGGAACGGCTTGGTGATCACGCCGACGGTGAGGATGCCCATGTCGCGCGCGGTCTTGGCGATGACGGGCGCTGCACCGGTGCCAGTGCCGCCGCCCATGCCGGCAGTGACGAACACCATGTTGGCGCCGGTCAGGTGATCACGGATTTCGTCGATGACTTCCTGCGCGGCGGCAGCGCCAACGTCGGGCTGCGAACCGGCGCCGAGGCCCTGGGTGACCTGCGTGCCCATCTGCACGATGCGCTGGGCCTTCGACATGGTCAGCGCCTGCGCATCCGTGTTGGCGACGACGAAATCGACGCCCTGCAGACCGGCGGTGATCATGTTGTTGACGGCGTTGCCGCCAGCGCCACCGACACCGAACACGGTAATGCGGGGCTTCAGCTCGCTGATATCAGGAACGTTGAGATTGATGGTCATGAGGTTGCCTCTCGATTACGCGCGCGTTGTGTGGTCATGCCATTGGCCGGTGGCCAATGGCGTCGGAGATGGAAAAAACACTGGCCGGAAAAATTTCATCAGAAGCCCTCTCGAAGCCATCGTCCGACCTTTCCGAAATAACCGTCACTGGTCCCTGTCTTGAGCTGCCGCGTATGCCGCGGTTCGACATGTTCAAGATGAGCGAATTGCGGATAGACTAGGAGGCCCGACGGCACCGCGAACGAAGCGCTCTTGGCTTCATTGGGCAGCCGGCCGAAACCGAGTGGTCGTGCAATGCGAACGGACCGTCCGAGAATCTGGCTGCCGAGTTCGGCAAGGCCCGTGAGCTGCGACGCGCCGCCTGACAGCACCACGCGTGCGCGCGGTTCTGCAGCGAAGGGCGAATCCGCCAACCGGTCCCTGACCATTTCAAAAATCTCCTCGGCACGCTGACGCACGATGTTCGCGATCGTGGCGCGGGATACGACCTGCGGAAAATCGCGATCGTTATCACCAGCCGTCGGCACGTTCATCAGTTCGCGCGCATCGGAGCCACCCGTCAGCACCGTGCCATATAACGTCTTGATTCGCTCGGCATCCGCGATGCAAGCACCGAGTCCGCGCGCAAGATCCATGGTGATGTGTTGCCCGCCGACCGCAAATCCCGACGCGTGCACGAAGCGTCCGCCGGAATAGGTCGCGATCGTTGTCGTACCTGCGCCCATCTCGACGACCGCAGCACCGAGATCGGTCTCGTCGTCGGTGAGAACAGAGAGACCTGCGACATAAGGCGCCGCAGCCATGGCTTCGACGTTGAGATGGCAGCGCTCGACGACCAGCATCAGGTTACGCGCGACCGTCGCGTCCGCAGTGACGACATTCATATCGACGCCGAACTGCGAGGCGACCATGCCCTTGGGATCGCGAATGCCCTTCACGCCATCGAGTGAATAGCCGACCGGCAATGCATGCAGCACCGTGCGGCCCGGCGGCGTCGCGTGGCGCATGCCGGTCGAGGTGACACGTGCGATATCGGACGCCGTGACGGCGCCGCCCTTGATATCGGCTGACGCTTCAATCAGTTGGCCCTGCAGGCGACCGGCCGACACCGACAGCAAAACGGATTCGACGCGAACCTTGGCCATACGTTCGGCCAGCGCCACCGCCTGACGGACGGCCTGCTCGGCCTCGCCCATATCGACGATCGCACCGGACTTGACGCCGCGCGACTGGATCTGGCTGTAGCCGATCAGTTCAACCGCATGGCTGCGGCCGCGCAGGGCTTCGTTCGGCGCGGATGGCCGCAGACGCGCGATCATGCACGCGATCTTGCTGGTGCCGACGTCCAGCGACGCCACCAGCGCGGTGCGGTTGGCGGCCATCTGACGCGTTTTCGGCGCCTGGTTGCGATCGAGACCGGTCATGCCGCGCCAGCCTTCTTCTTGGACTTGTCTTGTGCCTTGAACAGATCTTCGCGCGCCTTCGCGGCGTCTTCCGACAGCCGCACGGTCAGCCGATCCGACAGCCGCATGTCGATGGCGACGATGTCGCGCGAGAACAGGCGATCTTCCTTGTCGAGCTTGCTGAGCATGGCCAGCGCGTTGCCGACGTCGATTTCCGGGAGGCGAATGTCGAGGCCATCCTTCAGGCGGAGATTCCAGCGGCGCTCGCCGACGAAGATCGCGGCCTTGGTGACCGAGCGGACCTGCGGGTAGCGATCGAGTAGTGCCAGGAAATCCCTGGCGTTGCTGTCGGCGCCCTTGCCCACCACCAGCGGCAGCGACATGAAGCGGCGCGAGACGTAGTTTTCGAGAACGGCACCGTCATCGGCGATCACCGAGAGACGACCGTCCTCCTGCCACAGCGCAAAGGCCGTGCGCTCGGTGACATCGATCTGCAGACGGTTCGGATACAGCTTCAGCACATTGGCGTCGGCGATCCACGGATTGGCCTTGAGCTTGTCGCGGACAGCCGCGGCATCGAGGAAGAACAGCGAGGAGCGACCATTGACGCCGCCGATGGCCAGGATCTCGTCCTGGGTCAGCTGCTTGCGGCCGTTGAGAATGACGGAGGCAATGCGGAAGCCGGCGGCATTGGCCGCAGCATTGCGCGCATCGCTGAAGGCCTCGACCATTTCGTCGACGTGATTGCCCTTGACCACGCCGAGCGCGACGCTGCCCGTCAGCATCAGCACGGTGGCCGCAATGCCGACGCGGCGCGGCACATGGCGCTCGAGCATCGCGATGAAGCGATTGGAGCTCTGTTCGCGGACGGCAGGCTTGGCGGCACGAAAGCGGGCCCAGAAGCGGGCGAGCGGGCTCAGCTGCTCGCGCAGCAGAATGCCTGCCCCAAGGGCAGCCATTTTAAGATCAGCTTGGGGCCTCAAGGGTCGCACCGACCGAGAGAGGCGTCCTCCACCATCCATACCACGAGCTCGTCACAGGTTACGTCCGCATTGGCGCGGGACTTGAGGCGCGAGTGACGTCTCGGTCCTGCCGGGATGGATTCAAGCCTTTGAAAAAGGCCGGTTTTCCATCGATACGCGTCGTCACGGAATCCCCGCAAAGCTCACGCCTCGGCAGCCAAGCGCACACGCGCCGCCAGCGTTAACCTTCGGCCTTCCTGGTAAACAAAGTGTAAAGGGGATGGGCGCAGAGCGCGATTTGATGCGGCTGTGGAAGACTTTAGCCGAGGTGTGGCCGACGCGCCCGAGGGAACTGCGGCGGCTTCGTGGCCAGCATCGCCCGTTGCCGGAATTAACGCGGGGATCGGGTTGCGGCGGTGAAGCGCTGGTGCGCTCCGTCGCCCCGCTCTTGCGGGGAGAGGGCTGGGGTGAGGGGCGCTTCGATCTGCAAACGCCAGCGATGAGGAGAGCACGGTGCGCTGCCCCTCACCCGCCGCGAAGACGCGGCGACCTCTCCCCGCACAGAGCGGGGAGAGGTTAAAAGCCGCCTGCCCGCTTCACCGCGAGCTCGATCTGCCCATTCAGGAAATCCACGAAACTGATCCCCTGGGCATTCAGCGCCTTGGGATAGAGCGAGGCTTTGGTCAGGCCCGGAAGCGTGTTGGTCTCCAGATAGACTGGGCCTTTGGCCGACACGATGAAGTCCGACCGCGAATAGCCGCGGCACGACATCGCGCGGTGCGCCTTCACCGCGAAATCCATGATCGCCGCTGAAACCTCCGGCGTGAAACGCCCGGGGCAGATCTCCTGCGTCGATTTGGCGAGATACTTCGCCTCGTAATCGAAACCGCCATCGGCCGGAATGATCTCGATCGGCGGCAATGCGATCAGCGAGCCATCGGCCTGCTCCAGCACGGCGCAGGTCGCCTCGACGCCAGCGACGAACGGCTCAATCACATAGTCCTCGGTCTTGGCCGCATTGCGCACGGCGACGAGATCCTGCTTCGCATTGACGAACATCAGACCGTAGCTCGATCCGTCACGCGCGGGCTTGGCGATCAGCTTGCCGTATTCGGCGAGCGCAGCTTCCATGTCGTTCAATGCGACACCCGCCGCGATGGGCACGCCTGCGATGGCTGCGAAGCGCTTTGCGCCGACCTTGTCGAAAGACAGATTGGATGACGCCGAACCGGAACCCGTGAACGGGATGCCGCGCATTTCGCACATCACCTGCAGCTCACCATTCTCCGCAGCGCCGCCATGCATGCCGAGCACCAGCACACGGTTCTCGGCTTGGGCCTTGTCGAGCGCCTGCGTCAGCACGCCGATGCTGCTGCCACCGGGCTTGAACGGATCCTCGAACGGACGATCATGGGAGAGCAGCGCCGTGCCCGACGTCTCGTAGACGCGGTCATCGGCATCCCAGAACCACAGATCCGCATCGGGCAGCGCGCTGTGCAGGGCCTGTGCGGAGGCCACCGACACCAGACGCTCCTTGTTCAGGCCACCAAACATGATGGTGATCCGCTGAGGTCTCGCCTGCTCCGTCATCGTGTCGTCTCCGAACCCATCCGCGAATCGCGCCGCTGCCGACAAGGCAATAGCATCGAGCTAGCCGAGTCATATAATGCCTTGTCGGGGGCGGTTTTGCGAGCCCACCCCGCGGTGACATGGAAGTAACCTGATGATCAGAGCCTGGCTCGAACTCTCTACCTTCGGCATCTTCGCGACGCTGGGCACCATCTATTACGGAGTCGCGCTGATCCTCGTGGGGCTGACATCCAGCCGGCTGCTGTCGATGCGGCTGAAGTCCCTCCACGGCATCGTCGCGCCTTTCTTTTCCTCGGTGGCTATCCTGTTCGGCCTGCTCACGGGCTTCCTTGCCAGCGACGTCGGCGACCGCAACCGCCAGGCCGTCCGCGCCGTTCAGATCGAGGCCGGCGAGTTGCGCAACATCCATACGCTGAGCGTGGCATCGGTCACCGACATGTCCAACATACGCGCTGCGCTGAAGGCCTATGTGACATCGGAAGTGACGGAGGAATGGCCGGCAATGCTTCTCGGCCTGAAGTCGCCGCGCACCGATGTGGCCTATGACAGCCTGCTGCGCGAAATCAGCGATCCCGCCATCACGCGCGATGCCAGCAACACGGTGCATGGGGCGCTGATGGGCGCCTCGATCCGCGCGGGGACCGCGCGCAATGACCGGCTCAGCCTGTCGACCGACCACACCAACGATCTGAAATGGACATCGGTCCTGCTGCTCGGGCTGATCACACAACTGGCGCTGGCGCTGGTTCATCTGGAACGTCCGCGGGCCATGCTCGCGGCGCTCACGGTGTTCGCCAGCGGTGCCATCGTCGCTCTCGGCATTATCGCGCTTCAGGAGCATCCGTTCGACGGCGCCTTCCGCGTCGCCCCTGCGCCACTGGAAAATCTGCTGAGCATCAGCGAGGCCGGACCGGCGTCGGCACTACCGCCACCGCCGAAATAGCAGCCCAAGCGTTTCCGAGCGAAGTGGTGCCGGTTCGCGTTAAGGAAACGCGTCAGACATATCGTGTTACGGCGCGACGCCGATCCGCTTGATTTCCCAGTGCAGGTCGATGCCCGACTGCGCCAGCACGCGCGCACGCACGGTCTCGCCGAGCGTTTCGATATCGCTCGCTGTCGCATCGCCTGTGTTGATCAGGAAATTACAGTGCATCTCCGACACCTGCGCGCCGCCGACGCGCAGTCCGCGGCAGCCGGCGGCATCGACCAGCTTCCACGCGGAGTGACCGGGCGGGTTCTTAAACGTCGAGCCACCGGTCTTCTCGCGGATTGGCTGCGCGGTCTCGCGATGCGCTTGCACTTCTTCCATCCGCGCGCGGATCGCGGCGGAATCGGTGATCGTCCCGCGAAACTTTGCTGACGTGAAAATGATCGACGGTGAGACGCCGGAATTGCGATAGACGAATTGCATGCCGGCATTATCGAAGACGTGCTTCGTGCCATCGCGGCCGATGCCGGTCGCCTCGATCAGTACATCCTTGGTCTCGTCGCCATTGGCGCCGGCATTCATCCGCAGCGCGCCGCCGATCGATCCGGGAATGCCGAAGTAGAATTCCAGCCCGCCGACATTCGCTGCTGCTGCCGTTTCCGCCACGCGCTTGTCTAGCGCGGCGGTGCCCGCGCTGACGATATCGCCTTCGGCTGATGTTGCGCCGAACCCACGCGGGCTCAGACGAATAACGACGCCGTTGAGCCCGCCATCGCGCACGATCAGATTGGAACCGACGCCGACGACGATGACCGGGATGTCGCTCGGCAGCTTTGACAGGAAGTAAGCGAGATCGTCCTCATCGGCCGGCGTGAACAGCACCTGTGCGGGACCACCGACGCGAAACCATGTCAGCGGTGCGAGGGACTCGTTCGCGAGCAGACGCCCGCGCAGATCGGGCATCGTAGCTTTGAGATCGGGTGTGATGTCGGGAAAGCTAGCCACGCTTAGCCCAGCGCCTTCAATTCGCCCGGCAATGCGTAAGCCCATTGCGTGATGTTGCCTGCACCCAAGCACACCACCGTATCGCCGCTCTTTGCAACGCCCGCGACAAGACCCGCAAGTGCGGCAGATTCCTGCAGCGGGATCACTTCGCGATGGCCGTGGGCGCGCAGGCCGAGCACGAAATTGTCACGGTCGATGCCTTCGATCGGCGCCTCGCCGGCGGGATATACGTCGGCGACGATCACCGTGTCGGCGTCGTTAAAGCAGGTGCAGAATTCCTCAAACAGCGACTGCAGGCGCGTGTAGCGATGCGGCTGCACCACGGCGATCACCTTGCCCGCGGTGCTTTCACGCGCGGCGCGCAGCACGGCCGAAATCTCCACGGGGTGATGGCCGTAATCGTCGATGATGGTGACGCCATTCCACTCGCCGGTCTTGGTGAAGCGGCGCTTGACGCCGCCGAAGCCGGCGATGGCCTTGCGGATCGCCTCATCGGACATGCCGAGTTCATGCGCGACGGCTATCGCCGCCGTGGCATTGAGCGCGTTGTGACGACCCGGCATCGGCAGCAGCAGATTGTCAATTTCATGCGAGGTGCCGGCCTTGCGGTCGCGGAACGCGACCTTGAAGGACGAGCCGCCATTCGCAGGCTTCAGATCGACCAGCCGCGCATCGGCCTGCGGATTCTGTCCGTAAGTGATGATGCGGCGATCCTCGATCTTGCCGACGATGCTCTGCACCACGGGGTGATCGATGCACATCACGGCGAAGCCGTAGAACGGCACGTTCTCGACAAAGTGGCGGAACGCGTCCTGCACGGCATCGAAGGTCTTGAAGTGATCGAGATGTTCGGGATCGACATTGGTGACGATGGCGACGTCGGCGGGCAACTTGAGGAATGTGCCGTCGCTCTCGTCGGCTTCGACGACCATCCATTCACCGGCGCCGAGCCGCGCATTGGTGCCATAGGCATTGATGATGCCGCCATTGATCACGGTGGGATCGAGTTCGCCGGCATCGAGCAATGCGGCGACCATCGACGTCGTTGTGGTCTTGCCATGGGTGCCGGCGATGGCCACGCAGCTCTTCAAGCGCATCAGCTCGGCGAGCATCTCGGCGCGGCGCACCACGGGAATGCGCTGGGCGCGCGCGGCCATCAGTTCCGGATTGTCGCGCTTGATCGCGGTGGAGACGACGAGCACGTCGGCGCCGGACACGTTATCGGCCTTGTGACCGACATGAATGGTGATGCCTTTTTCGCGCAGACGATTGACATTGGCGCTTTCGGAAGCGTCCGAGCCCTGCACGGTGTAGCCGAGATTGCACAGCACCTCGGCGATGCCGCTCATGCCGATGCCGCCGATACCGACAAAGTGAATAGGTCCGATTTCGCGCGGCAGTCTCATGGGGCGTCTCTATGTTCCATCATGTCCGGGCAGCGCGAAGCGAGCTTCGCTGGACGTCCGGGCATCCAAGGCTTGTCTAACAGATGACTCCTTCAAACAGACGTGGATGGCCGGGACAAGCCCGGCCATGACGAAAAAGACGGAAATTTGGCTTGCGGATCAGACGAATCCGCCACCTTCGCTGCTGCTGTGCCCTACTCTGCCGCCGCGGGAACCGCAGCCCGCCCCCGGTCGAAGCGGATTGCGCAAAGTGCCACAGCGAGCGCTGCCAGCGGCGCCAATGCAGCGACCCACGGCACCGAAGCGAGACCCCCGTGATCGATCACCGCACCGCCGAGCCAGGCCCCGATGGCGTTGCCGAGATTGAACGCCGCGATGTTGAAGCTCGAGGCCAGGCTCTGGCCGGCGCCATGGGCCTTCTCCAGCACCCACATCTGCAACGGCGGCACGGTGGCGAAGCCCACGGCGCCGAGCAGCGCCACGAATGCCACCACGGCGATCTGGCTGTGAACAGCGAAGGTCATCAGGAACAGCACCACCGCCAGTGCAGCGAGGCTGCCCAGCACCGTCGGCAGCAGCCAGCGGTCGGCGAGCCGTCCGCCGACCAGATTGCCGACCACCAGCCCGCCGCCGAACACCAGCAGGATCGGCGACACCGCGGTCTCCGAAAAGCCGGCCAGCCGGGTCAGGATCGGCGCGATGTAGGTGAACAGCGCGAATACACCAATCCAGCTCAGCACCGTAGTGAGCAGGCCAAGCAGCACCTGCGGACGCGCGAGCACCGCGAGATCCTGTTTCAGATTCGACGGCGCGGGCTTTTCCTTATCTTGCGGCACGAACAGTGCGATGATTGCGAAGGCGGCGACGCCAACGGCGGTCACGGAGAAGAAGGTCGCGCGCCAGCCAAACCCCTGCCCCAGCCAGGTACCGAATGGCACGCCGAGAATATTCGCCACGGTCAGACCGGTGAACATGATGGCGATGGCCGAGGCCTTTTTGTCCGGCGCCACCAGCGTGGTCGCCACCACCGAGCCGACGCCGAAGAAGGTGCCATGCGCGAAAGCCGTGAGCACGCGTGCCGCCATCAGGCTCCAGTAATCCGGCGCCAGGGCGCAAGCGAGATTGCCGATGGTGAAGATTGCCATCAGCACCAGCAGCACGGTCTTGCGCGGCCAGCGGGCGGTCGCGACGGTCATGATCGGGGCGCCGAGCACGACACCCAACGCATAGCCCGAGATCAGCAGACCCGCTGCCGGGATCGACACGCCGAGGTCGCCGCCGACCTCGATCAGGAGACCCATGATGACGAATTCGGTGACACCAATTCCGAAGGCGCCGGCGGTAAGCGCGTAGAGTGCGAGAGGCATGATCCTATCCCGTGCGTGAAACGGGCCAGATGCCCGACAGCGGGAGATGTGGACCTCCGGACATTGATGAGATAGACGTGGCATAGGCACAATATTTGTGAATTGAATTCACTCAATAGATTGAAGTCAGATGTCACGACTGGACGTCAACCGCTCCGGCGAGATGGAAGTGTTCACCCGCGTGGTCGAGCTCGGCGGTTTTTCGACCGCGGCGCGGGCCTTCCGGATGACCCCCTCTGCCGTCAGCAAACTGGTGGCGCGGCTGGAAGGGCGGCTCGGCGTGCGGCTCATCAATCGCTCGACGCGCAAGCTTCAGCTCACGCCGGAAGGCAGCGCTTTCTATGAGCGCGCACTACGCATTCTCGACGAGATCAGCGCGGCCGAACGCGAAGCTGCCATCGGCGCAACACCGAGCGGCCTGCTGCGCGTCAATACCAGCGTGCCCTTCGGCCTGCGTCTCCTGCTGCCGCTGCTGCCGGATTTCGCGAAGCGCTATCCCGACATCAAGGTCGAGGTCGTGCTGACCGATCTCGTCGTGGATCTCCTGGAAGAGCGCGCCGATGTCGCCATTCGCGTTGGCTTGATGCGCGAGTCACGACTGCTGGCGCGCAAACTCGGCGAGAGCCGGATGGTGGTGGTTGCCGCGCCGGACTATCTCAAAGAGCGCGGCACACCCAAGACGCCGGACGATCTCGCTGACCATAATCTGCTGCGCTTCGGCTTTGCCAAGTGGGAGAACGGCTGGCCGTTCAAGATCGGCGGCGAAACAATCGCCGTGATGCCGTCAGGGAATGCCCTCGTCAGCGACGGCGAAGCGATGCAGCACCTCGCCGTGGCCGGCATGGGCCTCGCGCGACTGGCGCGCTTTCACGTCGAGGCCGATATCAAAGCCGGCCGGCTGGTGCCGGTGCTCGAAGCTTTCAATCCAGGCGACATCGAACCGATCCACGCGGTGTTCGTCGGCCACGGCGGGCAATTGCCCGCAAGGGTGCGGGCGTTTCTGGATTATCTGGTGGAGACCGTGAGGCTGTAGCGTCCAGCATCTCGTCGTCATGCCTCCGCTGTGCCCATCACTTGAAAGGCACTGATCGGCGGAGGCAGCCCCGGCGGTTTCTCGCCCGTGAAAAATGCAGCGAGATACATCTTTCCAAGCAGATGCCTGGTCTCCAACGCGTCGGGCGCCAGCCGCCCATCGCGCAAGGCCTGCTGGAATTCCGCAAGTGTAGGAGCCGAGAGATCCGTGTCCGGCACCGAGCGCGACGCGGTCGCGACCGCGCTGAACTGGACGCCCGCATAAAACAGACGGGTGAGCGCGCGCATCAGTTCGAGTCGATCGCGCAGGCTGCGATCAGGCGGGTAACCGAGCCATGCCTGCAAAAGCACCTCTTCGAGTTCAGGTGACGGCGCAAAGTTATCGAGCATGGTCGCCATATCGACGACGGGATCGTTGCAATAGGCCGACTCCCAATCGACCAGCCACAGACGCTCGCCATCGAACAGAAGGTTGCGCGGCAGGATATCGTTGTGGCTGGAAACCGCCTCGTCGCTATTCCACGTATAGGCGCTACGGAGGTCTGCCAGACGCTGCGTGTGGGCATCGAGCACACCGGGCGCAAACAGATTTGTGCGGCAGACATGGGCCCACAGCCGAGCTGTGATATCCGGATAGTCGACGAAGCGCCCGAACCTTGGCGTGCCCTGCAGGCGCCGCAGCATGTCTCCCAGCGCCTGTGCCAAAGCGTGAGGGCCGCCGGGATAGGACTGCAGAGGCTGTTCGACGATGAAATCCATCACCGCGACACGTGCGGTCTCATCCACATAGTGCAGCCGCGGCGCGATCCCTGCCTGTGCGGCGATGCGCATCGACGTATATTGGTGCGGATTACGCAGCGGACTTGCGGCCCCCTCCATGCGCAATACGTAGCGGCGATCGCCGGCGGCTACTCGATAGACAAAAGCACCCGAGACGCCACCTGGAATCGGCCGGATGGAATCGATGGTTGCAGAACCGACGGTCGCCCTGAGCGCGACCCTCGCCGTCTCGCGGTGCGTCATCGGAATATTGGAAAGATGCTCTCCGCTCATTGTCCCCCCGGGGCGAACCGCGTGGGAACGACGTGTAGCAGAACCGATGACCTAAATCTTCGCGACCTTGGCGACCAGATCCGCCAAACGCTCCGCGGCATCGAGCTTGCCGACCTTGCGGGCGCCTGAGGCCATCGCGGTCAACCGCGACGGCTCGCCGGCCAGCGCCGAGATTTCAGCCGCCAGACGATCCGGCGTAAAGTCGCTCTGCGCGATGCGGAGTGCGCCGCCGGCATCGGCAAGCACACCGGCATTGGCGAACTGATCCTGATCGAGCGCACCGGGCAGCGGCACCAGAATGGACGGCCGCCCGATGGCCCCGAGTTCGGCGACGGTGCCCGCACCGGAACGCGAGATGACGAGTTGGGCTGACGCGAGACGCGCGGGGAGATCGCTGAAGAACGGTGCGAGTTCGGCCCTGATCTTGAGCTTGTCATAGACCGCACGCACACGGCTCATGTCTTCGTCGCGCACCTGTTGTGTGAGCACGAGGCGATTCCACAGCGCCGGTTCGAGACGCTCGATCGCCGGCGGGACGATATCAGCCATGATGCGCGCGCCCTGGCTGCCGCCGACGACGAGCAAGCGGAATGGCCCGGTGAGATCCGGCGCGGCATAGGGGACGGCGGCGGCCGCGAGGATCGCCGGGCGCATCGGAGTGCCTGTCGTGGTGGTCTTCTTCGACAATTCGGGATCGCGGTCGAGCACGCCGGGCAACGACGTCGCGATGGCGCTGACCTTGCCGGACAGCATGCGATTGGCGCGGCCCATCACGGCGTTGGAATCGTGAATGAGGGTGGGAATGCCGAACAGACGCGCGGCAAACAGTGGCGGCACAGTCGGATAGCCACCGAAGCCGATCACCGCCGCGGGCTTCAGGCTGCGCATCAGATTCAGCGCCATCGCGGTGCCGGCAGCGAGCATGATCGCGGTGCGGGCCAGTGAGATGGGATTGCGGGAGCGCACCGTCTCGCTCGGCACCACGTCGATCATCTCGCGCGAAAACAGACCGCTATATTTCAGCGCACGCGCATCTGTCACGAGCCGGACGCGCAGCCCGCGCTTCATCAGCGCAACGCCGAGCGCTTCCGCCGGAAACAGATGTCCGCCGGTGCCGCCCGCCGCCAGCAATATGAGGGGCGCGGTACTCATCACGCGTAAGTGCGCGCGACGTGGGCGTCGATCGCCT
Source organism: Tardiphaga sp. 37S4 (assembly GCF_021044645.1). Taxonomy (NCBI): domain Bacteria; kingdom Pseudomonadati; phylum Pseudomonadota; class Alphaproteobacteria; order Hyphomicrobiales; family Nitrobacteraceae; genus Tardiphaga; species Tardiphaga sp. 37S4. Next base: position 3,483,620 of record NZ_CP088008.1, read on the forward strand.
CGACTTCGGTGCGCGGGCGCATCCGCGTCAAAGCGAGCAGCATGCCGACGCTGTAAGCCAGCGAGATCATCGACGAGCCGCCATAGGAAATGAAGGGCAGCGTCATGCCCTTGGCGGGGATCAGATGCAGATTCACCGCCATGTTGATCGCCGCCTGCACGCCAAACAGGATCGCGAGACCCGACGCAGCAAAACGCGAGAACAGATCTTCGGTGGCGTAAGCGCGCGACATCGCGCGGATCACGATGAAGGCAAACAGGCTGAGCACGGCGAGGCACAGCAGGATGCCGAACTCTTCGGCGCCCACGGCAAAGACGAAGTCGGTGTGGCTGTCCGGCAGGCTGCGCTTGGCAATGCCCTCGCCCGGCCCGAGGCCGAACCAGCCGCCATTCGAGAAGGCCTCCATGGCGGTGTCGACCTGGAACGTGTCACCCGAAGCCGGATCCATGAAGCGTTTGATACGGCCGGCCACGTGCGGCACCAGGAAGTAAGCCATCAATAGCCCGCCTGCCGCGGTGGCGCCGAGGCCGAACACCCAGACCATGCGCATGCCGGCGATGAAGAACAGCGAACCCCAGGCCATCAGGATCAGCATAGTCTGGCCGAAGTCAGGCTGCATCACCAGCAGCGACACCAGCATCATCAGCAGGACGATCGCCATCGAGGTCGCCGGCATCTCCGGCTTGCGCGCGGATTCCGAGAATAGCCAGGCGGCGATGACGACGAAAGCCGGCTTGGCGGATTCCGACGCCTGGATGTTGATGCCGAGAATGGTGATCCAGCGCTTGGCGCCCTTCACTTCCGGCCCGATCAGCAAGGTCGCCAGGATCAGCACGATGGAGATCGCGAACACGACAAGGGCCGAACGACGGATCTGCCGCGGCGTCATGAAGGACACGCCGATCAGTACGATAATCGACGGCACCAGGAACAGGATATGCCGGTTGAAGAAGTGGAACGGATCGAGCCCGATGCGGGTCGCCACCGGCGGCGACGCCGCGAGCGAGAGGATAACCCCGGCCAGCATCAGCGCGATGATCGCCGCCAGCAGCAGGCGGTCCACGGTCCACCACCATTCGCTGAGCGGCGTGCGTTGTTCGCGAGAGATCATAAGCGCGTCCTGCGGGTCGATGAACTCCTATCGATGGGCCATCGTGGTTGCCAGACGGTTAATGGATTGTGAAAATTTGGAGGGAATGGGGCTGGCTTACCTCTCCCCGCGTTTGCGGGGAGAGGTCGAAATCGGAGCGAAGCGAGGATTTCGGGTGAGGGGCAAGGCACGGGGCACGCGCCATCGAAGCACCATCGGGTCGGCCGGCAACGTTTCCGCACGAGAGAGATCTGAGGGATCCGTGAGTTCTCAGTTGTGGAGAGTCAGTGCCCTGCCCCTCACCCGGATCGCAACGAAGCTTCGCTTCGCAGCGATCCGACCTCTCCCCGCTATGCGGGGAGAGGTAAAGAAAACTAAACCGCCCTCACCCCATCCAGCGCCAGCACCAGTTCCCGGAACCGGTCGCCCCGAATTTCAAAGTTCCGGAACTGGTCGAATGAGGCGCAGGCGGGTGACAGCAGCACGACGGGTTCAGCGAGCCCAGCCTCCGCGGCATCGCGCGCGGCGTTGGCCACGGCGACGTCGAGACTAACGCTGATCTCATACGGCACCTTGCCGTCCAGCGTCTGCGCAAAATCATTGGCCGCTTCGCCGATCAGATAGGCGTTCCGGATGCGCGGGAAGAATTCGGCCAGCGAAGTGATGCCGCCTTCCTTCTGCTTGCCACCGGCAATCCAGAAAATGTCGTTGAAGGACGACAGCGCTTTCGCCGCAGCGTCGGCATTGGTGCCCTTGGAGTCGTTGACAAACAACGTCGCGCCCTGACGCCCGACCTGCTCCATGCGATGGGCAAGACCGGGAAAGCTGCGCAGGCCCTTCTGCAGCACGGCTGAACTGACGCCCAGTGCCAGCGCTGCCGCCGAGGCACATGCTGCATTCTGCGCGTTGTGCAGGCCGCGCAGCGAGCCGATACCCGCGATATCGACGACATCGCTCTGCGCGCCGCCGGCATTGCGCACGATGCTGCTGCCACGGATGGTGAGGCCATCGGCCAGCGGATGTTCGACAGAAACGCGGATCACGCGCTTGCCGGACTGCTCGATGCGATCAGCGGCCTTGCTGCACCAGTCGTCATCGACGCCGATGATCGCCGTACCACTCACCTGCACACCGGCGACAAGACGTTCCTTCACCGCAGCGTAGTGCGCCAAAGTGCCGTGACGATCGATGTGATCGGGCGTGACATTGAGCAGGATGCCGACCGACGGATCGAGCGAGGGCGTGAGATCGATCTGATAGGACGACATCTCGATCACATGGACGCGGCCAGCGCGCGGTGGCTCGAGCGACAGGATCGCGGTACCGATATTGCCGCCCATCTGCGTATCGAAACCCGCCTCGCGCATCAGATGCGCAACGAGCGCTGTCGTCGTCGATTTGCCGTTGGTGCCAGTGATAGCAACGAAAGGCGCATCGGGCGCATGCAGCTTGCGCTCACGGCAGAATAATTCGATGTCGCCGATGACTTCGACGCCTGCTGCTTTCGCGGCGACGACTGTCCAATGCGGCGCCGGATGCGTCAGCGGCACACCGGGCGTCAGGATCAATGCGGCAAAGGCACCCCATGCCACCGTGCGCAAATCGGCGGTAATGAAACCGGCCTGCGTGGCCTGGACCATTCTGTCGATGCTGTCGTCACAGGCGATGACTTCGGCACCGCCCGCCTGCAGCGCGTGGCAGGACGCGAGGCCGGAGCCGCCGAGCCCGAACACGGCGACGGTCTTGCCGGCGAATGAGGTGACGGGGATCACGAGATCACCGCAGCTTCAGCGTGGAGAGGCCGACCAGCGCCAGCATCACCGAGATGATCCAGAAGCGAATGACGATCTGCGGCTCGGTCCAGCCCTTCTGCTCGAAGTGGTGATGGATCGGCGCCATGCGAAACACGCGCTTGCCGGTGAGCTTGAAGGAGGTGACCTGCACGATCACCGATACGGCTTCGAGCACGAACAGGCCGCCGATCACCGCGAGCACGATCTCGTGCTTCACGGCCACCGCGATGGAGCCGAGCATGCCGCCCAGCGCCAGCGAGCCGGTATCGCCCATGAAAATCGAGGCCGGCGGCGCGTTGAACCAGAGGAAGCCAAGCCCTGCCCCGAGCACCGCGCCGCAGAGCACAGCGAGTTCACCGGTGCCCGCGACGTAGTTGATCTGCAGGTAGTCGGAGAACACCGCGTTGCCGGCGAGATAGGCGATCATGCCGAACGAGGCCGATGCGATCATGACAGGCACGATGGCCAGACCATCGAGACCGTCAGTGAGGTTCACGGCATTGCCGGCGCCAACGACGATGAAGGCACCGAACAGCACGAAGAACCAGCCGAAATTCACGATCACGTCCTTGAGGAACGGGATCACCAGCGAGGAGGACAGCGGATCGCGGCCGAGCTTGACGAAGGCGAAACAGGCGGCACCCGCGATGATGAATTCGATCATAAGGCGTGTGCGACCGGCAAAGCCCTTGTGGCTCTGCTTGGTGACCTTGAGATAATCATCATAGAAGCCGACGAAGCCGAAGCCGAGCGTCACGGCCAGCACGATCCAGACATAGGGATTGCGCGGATTGGCCCAGAGCAGCGTGGAGACCACGAGGCCGGACAGGATCATCAGCCCGCCCATGGTCGGCGTGCCCACCTTGACCAGATGCGACTGCGGGCCGTCGGTGCGGATCGGCTGACCTTTGCCCTGGCGCAGGCGCAGATTGTCGATGATCCAGGGTCCGAACAGGAACACGAACAGTGCGCCGGTGACCACTGCGCCGCCGGTGCGGAAGGTGATGTAGCGGAACACGTTGAACACCGGCACGGTGCCCGCGAAGTCGATCAGCCAGTAGAACATTCAGTCCGCCCTATACCGCGGCGTCGTCGAGCGCGGCGTTGCCGGGAAAGCGCTTTTCGAGCGCGGAGACAATCGGTTTCATCTTCGAGCCGAGCGAGCCCTTGACCATGATGGCGTCACCGGCGCGGATTGCGGCCAGCACCTGCGATTCGAGCGCCGCCGCATCCCCGGCATAGCCGCCCCGCTTGCCCGTGGAAAGGGCGTCCCAAAGATTGCGCATCAGGGGACCACAGCAAAATACCAGATCGATGCCATTGGACTGCACCGCATCCAGCAACCCGGCATGAAGTTTCGCGCCATCGGCGCCGAGTTCGAGCATGTCGCCGAGCACCGCAATGCGACGGCCCTTTGGCCCGACAGCCGCAGCGCCCAGCACGTTGATGGCGGCCGCCATCGAAGCCGGATTGGCATTGTAGCTCTCATCAATCAGCGTCGCCTCGCCGCCCGGCACTTCGAGCACATGGCGAGCACCGCGGCCCACAGCGGGCACGACCTGCGACAGCGTCAGCGCGGCATGAACGAGATCGGCGCCCATCAATTCGGCTGCCGCCAGCACCGCCAGCGAATTCATTGCCATGTGGCGGCCGGGCATACCGAGCTTGTAGGTGACGTCATGGCCGAGGATATTGGCGTGCACCGCCGAGCAGGTTGGGTGCAATGAGACGTCGAGCAACCGCGCCTCAGCCTTCTGGTCGGCACCGAACGAGACGATGCGCGAGACGCCTGCCTTCTTGGCGCTCTTCTGCAACCGCGCGAATTGCGCATTGTCGCGATTGAGGATCGCGACGCCATCGTGCTCAAGCCCCGAGAAGATTTCGGCCTTGGCGTCGGCGATCGCTTCAACGCCCGCGAAGAATTCCAGATGCACCGGCTCGACGGTGGTGATGACGGCGAAATGCGGTCGCACCATCTTCACCAGCGTCTCGATTTCACCCGCGTGGTTCATGCCGATTTCGAAGATCGCAAAGCGCACATCGGCCGGACAACGCGCCAGCGTCAGCGGCACGCCCCAGTGATTGTTGAACGAGGCGACCGACGCATGCGTCTTGCCCTGCGCTTCCAGCACGCGGCGCAGCGCTTCCTTGGTCGAGGTCTTGCCGACCGAACCAGTGATTGCGATGATCGGCGCTTTCAGGCGTGCACGCGATGCGATGCCGAGTGCGACGAGACCTGCGAGGACATCCTCAACGACGAGCAGGCTCGCATCGGTGGGAAACTTGTCGCGCTGCGCCGCTTCGACGACGGCGAGACCAGCGCCGGCTTTCAGCGCGGCCTCGACAAAGGCGTGGCCGTCATGCACGTCGCCCTTGATCGCGAAATAAGCCTCGCCCGGCTTGATGGTGCGGGTATCGATGGAGATGCCGGTGATGCCTTCCGGCAGCGCGCCCTGTATTGTGGCGTGCATCGCGTCGGCCATCGCGGCAGATGTCCAAAGAAACTCGCTCATGCAGTCCTCTTGGCAAGCGCCGCTGCGGCGGCCTCGTGATCGCTGAACGGCAGCGTGCGGTCACCGACGATCTGTCCGGTCTCGTGGCCCTTGCCGGCGATCAGCAGGGCATCGCCGGGCTGCAGACCCTCGACGGCCACGCGAATGGCTTCGGCGCGATCACCGATTTCGATGGCGCCTTTCGCAGCGGCCAGAATGGCAGCGCGGATGGTGGCAGGATTCTCGCTGCGCGGATTGTCATCGGTGACGATCACGCTGTCGGCATTCTCGGCGGCAATCTCGCCCATCAGCGGCCGCTTGCCGGCATCGCGATCACCGCCGGCGCCGAACACCACGACGAGCTTGCGCTTTGCGTAAGGGCGCAGGGCCTGCAGTGCCTTCGCCAGTGCATCCGGCTTGTGTGCGTAATCGACGAACACCGGCGCGCCATTGTGCGCGCCGACCTGCTCGAGACGCCCCTTGGCGCCTTGGAGATGTTCGAGCGCGGCGAATGTCGGATCGACATCACCGCCGGTACCGATCACAAGACCGGCCGCGACCAGCGCGTTCTCGATCTGGAATTCACCGACCAGTGGCAGCTTGATCTGATGGCTCTTGCCGCGATGCTCAAGTGTGAGTTTCTGCGCGAAGCCTTCGACCGTGGCCTCCACAAGGCGAATACCCTCGCCCACGCCGTCGCCCTTGCGACCGACCTTCATCAGACGCAGGTGGCGCGACTGTGCGGCATGGATCACCTGCGGCGAATGCTCATGATCGGCAGCGATCACGGCAACGCCGCCGTCAATGACGAGATTGAGAAACAGACGCAGCTTGGCACTGAGATAGTGCGCGACATCCGGATGGTAGTCCATGTGATCGCGCGACAGGTTGGTGAAGCCGGCGGCGCTGACGCGCACGCCATCAAGCCTGAATTGATCGAGGCCATGGGACGACGCTTCGAGCGCGAGATGAGTGACGCCCTCGCCGGTGATCTCGTCGATCTGTTGGTGTAGCGAGATCGGATCCGGCGTGGTCAGCGAGCCATAGACGGTGCGCTTCGGCGAGACGAGACCGATGGTGCCGATGCTGGCAGAGGCATATCCGAGGCGGCCCCAGATCTCGCGTGCAAAGGATGCGACCGAGGTCTTGCCCGATGTCCCCGTGACGGCGGCAATGACCGCTGGCTGACGCGGATAGAATTTCGACGCCGCGAGAGCCAGCGCAAGGCGCGGATTGGGCGTGCGCACGAAGGGTACGGACACATCGTCGGGCTTGTCACCGGCGACAGCGACGGCACCCGACGCCAGTGCCTGTGCGATGAAACGCGAACCGTCGGTCTTCGCACCGGCGAGTGCAAAGAACAGATCGCCCGGTTTCACTGCGCGGCTGTCCACAGCCAGTCCGGTGACGGTGACGTCCCTTGCGGACTGCTCCATCACGGCATCAGGGTTGAACAAATCGCGTAGTTTCATGCTGCTCCGGGCAGGCCAGATCGAGGGACACATCGGGTTCCGCAACGCCACGCAAACCGCATTTTGCACCGGCTGTAAAGCGCAGATGCGGCGTTACTGAGTCACCTTGGATGTCGCAAGAATAAGGCGGTCGGACGGCGCCAGATCGAAGCGCGGCTCAAGCCCCAAAAGCGGCGCGATACGGGCGATCACATTGCCCCCCGTCGGCACCGCATTCCAGCCCGAGGTGATGAAACCATGGGTTTCCGGCAGCGCCTTCGGCTCGTCCAGCATCACCAGAACCTGGAATTGCGGATTGTCCATCGGCAGCACGGCGGTAAAGGAATTCAGCACCTGCTTCTTGGAATAGCGGCCGTTGACGACCTTCTCGGCCGTACCGGTCTTGCCACCGAGATAGTAACCCTTGGCCCTGGCTTCGGCCTGCCGCGCCGAACCGGTCTCGGCATTTAGGCGCATCATGTAACGCACCTTGTCGCTGGTCTCTTTCTTGATGACGCGCTTGCCGATCTCCCGCGCTTCCTCTTCGGTGCGCTTCAGGAAGGTCGGCGGGATTAGCAAACCGCCATTGATCATCGCATTGACGCCCATCACCGCCTGCAGCGGCGCCACGGCCATACCGTGACCGAATGCGATGGTGATGGTGTTCAGTTCACCCCAACGTTTCGGCACGATCGGCATCGCGCTTTCCGGCAGTTCGGTGCGCAGGCGATCAAGCTGGCCGACTTTCTTCAGGAACGCCTTGTGCGCTTCGACGCCCTGCCCGAGCGCGATCTTCGCAGCACCGACGTTTGACGAAAAAGTGAAGACTTCGGTGAGCGAGATCGGACGCGGCACCGGATGGGTGTCGTGGATCTTGAACTTGCCGTAACTGAGCGGATAGCGCGCGTCATACATCGTATTGAGATTGGCCTTGCCACTGTCGAGCGCCATCGCCAGCGTCAGCGTCTTGAAGGTCGAGCCCATTTCATAGACGCCGGTGGTCAGGCGATTGATGCGATCGGGATCGTGCGCTTCCTTGGGATTGTTCGGATCGAAGTCAGGCAGCGAGACCATGGCGACGATCTCGCCGGTCTTCACGTTCGACACCAGACCCGACGCCGCCTTGGCGCTGTACTTCGCCTTGGCCTTGAGCAGTTCGTCACGCAGCGCATGTTCAACGCGCAGGTCGACGGCGAGCTCGACCGGCTTCTGCAGACGGTCGGATGCGAAGCCCGCGCGATGCAGATCCGCGAGGCCATTGCTGTCTAGCCATTTCTCGATCCCCGCAATGCCCTGGTTGTCGATATTAGTCAGGCCGATCAGATGCGAGACCGCCGCACCGCTCGGATAGACGCGCTTGTTCTCGCGCAGGAAGCCGATGCCCGGAATGCCGAGGCGATGAATGTCGCGCTGCTGCTGCGGCGTGATCTCGCGCTTCAGCCAGGCAAAGCCCTTCTTGCTCATGATCCGCTCGCGCACTTCGGCGCCGTCGAGATCAGGCAATGCGCCAGTGAGCAATTCGACCGCTTCGTCCTTGTCGATGATGCGGCGCGGCTCCGAGAACAGCGACGGTGACTTCACGTCGGTCGCCAGGATCGCGCCGTTGCGATCGACGATATCGGGACGTGCGGTCGCGATGGCGTCACGCGTGGAGCGGCGCTCGGCATGGGTGTCGCCGTTGACGGCGAACATGATCAGACGCACGGCAATGATGCCGTACACACCGCCGAACGCGATCATCGCAAGACCGACGCGCGCGCGTGCCTTCGCCGCACGATCGACGTTGCGCCCGTAGAGCAGACTGCGGATCAGACGCTGGCGCCAGGGCTCCGGCGGCCGGGTGATCGGTTTGTTCGGGTCGAGTTGCGGACCTGTCACTGCGGATCCTCCGGCGCCGGCAGCGAACCGGTCACGATATCCGGATCGATGGTGTGGATCATCGCGCCGATCGGATCGGGCTCACCGGGCTTGGCAAAGTTCGGCGGCCGATCCGGCAGGTTCTTCATCGTGTCGAATTGCTGCGCCGTCACCGGCTGCAGCTTGAGATGACGTTCGGCCAGACCCTGCAGCCGCATCGGCGCATCCAGCTTGGCCCATTCGGCACGCAACGACGCGATCGCATCGCGCTGTTCGCGAATATCGGCATGCAGGCGCAGCACCTTCTCGGTGCGCACCGTGGATTCCATCTTGATGCGATAGACATAGGCGGCGGCGAAGACGAGAACGGCGATGACGAGAAGGTGGATGATCCGCATGGTCAGCCTCCCCTCATCACAGAGGCAAGCGTCGGCCAGCCCGGCAACGGGCCGGCATCCTGTGCCGGCGCATCGGTGCGCTCGGCGCCGCGCAGCTTCGCAGAGCGCGCGCGCGGATTGGCCTTGAGTTCTTCGTCGCCAGCAGTGATCGGGCGCTTGTTGACGAGCGAGAAGCGCGGACGGGATTGCGCGACCTCCGGCAGATGCCGCGATCCGCCGCCGGTCTTGCTGCGTTCGGTCATGAAATTCTTGACGATACGGTCTTCCAGCGAATGGAACGAGACCACCGACAGCCGGCCGCCCGGCTTCAGCACGCGCTCGGCGGCGGCGAGCGCGGTATGGAGTTCGTCGAGCTCTGCATTGACGAAGATGCGTAGCGCCTGGAATGTCCGCGTCGCCGGATGGATTTCGCCGGGCTTGGCCCACACGACCTTCTGCACGATATCGACGAGCTGTTTCGTCGTTTCGATCGGCGCTTCCTTGCGCGCCGCGACGATCGCGCGCGCAACAGAGCGGGAGTGCCGCTCCTCGCCGAAGATATAGATGATATTGGCAAGATCGGCCTCGGACGCCTTCGCCACCACATCGGCCGCGGTCGGCCCGTGCTGGCTCATGCGCATGTCGAGCGGGCCGTCGAAACGGAAGGAGAAGCCGCGTTCGGCCTGATCGATCTGCATCGACGAGACGCCGACATCCATCACGACGCCATCGACCAGCGGCTCGCCCTGCGCAGCACACACATCGGCGAGATTGGAGAAGCGATCCTCGACCAGCGTGAGACGGCCGTCAGATGCGTCGACCAGATCGAAACCACCCGCGATGGCGGTCCGGTCGCGATCGATGGCGATGACGCGGGTTCGCTCGGTCGCGAGAATGGCGCGGGAATAGCCGCCTGCGCCGAATGTGGCATCGACATAAATACCACCGGCGCGCGGGCTCAGCATGTCGACGGCTTCAACGCCGAGAACGGAGATATGTCTTGTATCGGGCGTGCTCATGCGCGCGCCGGCCGGAGGCGTGCAGACAGCGCGTTCCGTTCCTTCGCATCGAGGCGCAAAATCAAACTGGACACGAACAGGCCCATGTCGCCTCAACTGTCGGCGCGCCGCCTGGCTTTTCCTCCTGAAAAGCCCGGTCGCCGCGCGATTGCGGGTTCCATTCGACGCACCACCCGCGTTTGGCGCGGGAAAGGCCGGACGTCCGCATGGATTTGTCGGGATTGCCATGGGATTTGAACGTCAAAATGGAACTTTGGCCACCCTTTTCAGGTTGGCTCTTCACCACTCAGTAACGGCACTTAGCGTTAAGAAAGCGTTGATGGGTTGGAGAGCAGTTGATCAATTGCAAGTGCCGGTTTCATCGTAGTGCTGATGCTTTAAGCCCACAGTGGATAAAAATGGGGCAAAACTGTCATGCAGTCGTTGCATAGCAAGGTGCCGGTCGAGGATAGTACGCGCCTGCGGCGCAACCGATATGTGCCACTGTTCTCGTGACTGATTTGAGTTTTCTGATGGCTTCACCTACGTCCGCACCCGCTGGATCCGACTCCAAGCGTCAACGCGCCCTCCCGATTCCCAAGGGCGCCGCGGACATGCCGACCTTTACCCCGGATTCATCCGTCGTTTCCGACGTGATCCCGTCGCCGAATTTCGGTGACCGTAACAAGGGCCTCGTGCCCGACATGATCGTGCTGCACTATACCGGCATGCCCGATCCGGAAGGCGCGATCGCGCGCCTGTGCAGCGCGGGCACCGATGTCTCTGCGCATTACATCGTGCTCGAGGATGGACGCATCGTGCAGACGGTGCCGGAAGCCAAGCGGGCCTGGCACGCCGGCGTCGGTTTCTGGGCCGGCGAAGAGGACATCAATTCCTGCTCGATCGGCATCGAGATCATCAATCGCGGTCATGACTGGGGCTATCCGGATTTTCCGAGCCGGCAGATCGCCGCCGTCACAGCACTCTGCCGCGGCATCATGCTGCGTCATGACCTGCAGCCGCATCGCGTGCTCGGCCATTCCGACGTCTCGCCCTCGCGCAAGAAGGATCCCGGCGAAAAATTCCCGTGGCACTCGCTGGCCAATTCGGGCGTCGGACACTGGGTGATGCCGGCGCCGATCGTGCGCGGCGAAACCATGAAACTCGGCACTGCAGGCGACGACGTACTGGCGCTGCAGCATGCATTGGCGCGCTATGGCTACGGCATCGAGACCGATGGCCAGTACAATGCTCCGACCATGGAAGTGGTCACCGCCTTCCAGCGCCATTTCCGTCCCGAGCGCGTCGACGGTCTCGTGGATCACTCGACGCTGACCACGCTGCAGGCCCTGCTCGCCAGCCTGCCCAGCGAAGCGACAGCCTAGATCTCCGGATCGGTCATCTCGTCCAGCTCAGCCAATCGGCGCGCGTAAAGCCGACGCAATGGCTCAAGTTGTGTGGCCGCACTGGCCCGATGATACGCATCGCGGGCGGCATCGCGCCGGCCAAGACGGCGCAACAGGTCGGCGCGCACCGCCGGCAGCAGATCGTAGCCGTCGAGCCCGCCCCTCGCCTGCAATGCGTCGACCAGATTCAAGGCACGCAGCGGACCATCGACCATCGCCACCGCGGCGGCATGGTTGAGCTCGATCACCGGCGATGGCCTGATCCGCAGCAGAACTTCGTAGAGCCCAGCGATCTGCGGCCAGTCGGTGGCTTGATAGCTCGGCGCCTGCGCATGCAGCGCCGCGATCGCGGCCTGCACCACATAGTCATCGGGTCGGCCCGGAGCGTGCAATGCGTCCTCGACCAGCCGCAATCCCTCGGCAATCTGTTGGTGATCCCACAGCGACCGATCCTGCGCTTCCAGCAGCACGATATCGCCATCCGCCGTCGCACGACCGGAGCGGCGCGCGTCGTGCAGCAGCATCAGCGCCAGCAGGCCTTTGATCTCGCGTCGCTGCGGCATCAGCGCATCAAGCAAACGAGCCAGCCGGATTGCTTCTCGCGCCAGGTCCGGCCGCATCAGATCGTCACCTGACGTGGCAACGTAGCCTTCGGTGAAAACCAGATAGATCACGGCCAACACGCCACGCAGGCGCTGTTCGAGCGCATCCAGCACAGGCACTTCATAGGGAATTCCGGCGATGCGGATCTTCTGTTTGGCACGCACCAGACGCTGCGCCATGGCGTCTTCGCCGATCAGAAACGCCCGTGCCACCTGAGCGGTGCTCAATCCACAGACGGTTCGCAGCGTCAGCATCACCTGCACCTCCACGGCGAAAGCCGGATGGCAGCAGATGAAAATCAGCCGCAACATGTCGTCGTCGAGAACGGCGTCATCACAGCGATCGTCATTTGCGCACGCATTCAGCAACAGCTCGTGCGTCACCTGTTCCTGCTTGTCGCGAAACGAGACCAGACGCCTGACACGGTCGATCGCCTTGTTGCGCCCGACATTGACAAGCCACGCACGCGGGTTTGCCGGCGGCTCGGCGGTTGGCCATTTTTCAAGCGCAACCGCGAAGGCATCCTGCAACGCATCTTCAGCCAAATCGAAATCGCCGACGAGGCGGATCAGCGTCGCCAGCGCGCGACCCGCCTCGTTGCGAAAGATCCTGTCGATTTCGGCCAGCGTCATGGTGTCAGTTATAGACCCAGATCGGCCGCACCTCGATCGAACCGACCCGCGCACTGGGAATCCGCGCCGCAATCGCCAGTGCGGCATCGAGATCCTTGGCGTCGACCAGATAGTAACCAGCGAGCTGTTCGCGCGTCTCGGCGAACGGACCATCGGTGGTGAGCATCTTGCCGTCGCGCACCTGCACCGTGGTCGCTGTGGTCGTCGGTTGCAGCCGGTCACCGGCCTTGAAATTGCCGCTCTGGACGATGGACTGGGTGAACGCGCCATATTCCTCAAGCATCTTCTTGCCTGTGGCGGCGTCCATTTTCGCGTATTCGGCTTCGTTCTGGTAGATCATCAGCAGATACTGCATTGCGTTCTCTCCTCTTGAGCGGCGCATTCGCCGTGACATGGGCATGATCGGGTCCGAAAACTGGTTGCCACTTTCCGGGATCATGCGGTCAGTCGAACGAACCGGCAGCAGAACGACATCTTCAGGATAATTTATTTTGGCAAAGACTGCGCGCGTTCCTGGCTTGACGCCACGGCCCTGAGCCTCCATGCCTGTGCCGTCAGTCGGCTGGACGGCCGCTCCCGCTACGGTCGAAAGGCTGCGGGAGAGGAAAGTCCGGGCTCCATCGACATACGGTGCCGGATAACGTCCGGCGGGGGTGACCCCAGGGAAAGTGCCACAGAGAACGAACCGCCTCGCCTCCCTCCGCAAGGAGTTGGTGCGGTAAGGGTGAAAAGGTGCGGTAAGAGCGCACCGCGTATCCGGCAACGGAAACGGCATGGCAAACCACACCGGGAGCAAAACCGAATAGGGACGGCAAAGCAGTCAGTTCGCTCACCTTGAGCGATAACACTGCGGGGCAATGTCTTGCTCGCTGTCCGGGTAGGTTGCTTGAGGCCATAGGCAACTATGGTCCCAGAGGAATGGCCGTCACGTATCGCCGGTGCAAATCGGCGATGCCCTACAGAACCCGGCTTACAGGCCGGCTGATAACTTTCTGAACAACGAAGGGCCCGGCGCAAAACGCCGGGCCCTTCGCCAGTTTTGGCGCCGATGACCGCACCGAAATCTGCTTCAGTCCCGTCCTGCCTGAATGATCGCCTCTGCGAGGCGTGCAGGATTGCTGAAGAACATTTCATGGCTCCCCGGACATTCGACCAGCCGAAACAGACCAAGACGTTCGGATAGTCGGGGATGCCATGGCAGGCTGTGTGGCAGCGCAATGTCCTGCTGACAATTCACGTAGGATTTCCCGACCGCAAGTTCGGCGAGAGGCTTGCTCAGCGAAATCTTGTCGGTGAATGTCTTGTAGGGATGCGGATTGAGTTGCTCATAGGCCGACTTCGCCAGTCCGAAATCGGCATCGTTGATAAAAGCGTCACGCCAGATTTCGAACGGCAGCATCACCGCGTTGTTGTTGGCGGCAGCGATGGAATCGAACAGGCCAAGGTAATGCGGGGGCACCATGTCGTTGAGCGACTGTCCGTCCAGCGGAACGAAGGCGTTGACATAGACCAGCCGCTTGATGCGTTCTGCCATACGGTCCGCGACGCCCGAAATCACCATGCCGCCATAGCTGTGTCCGACAAGGCGTATGTCCCGCAGATCTTCCTTCTCGATATAATCCGCGATCGAAGCGATAGCCTGCGCAAGCCCAACTGTGCTGCGGTCGTCATTCGCGTTGTTGCCAGCGACCGTCGGGCAATGAACTACATGCCCGCTCGCCCGCAGATGACCGGCGACCGCGTCCATCTCCTTCCCCGTGTGCCAGGCACCGTGAACCAGGACGTATAGATCTGCCATGCAATCCTCCCGATGTTTCCCGAACATTCATAATCACCGACATGCCGGGCAGATGGCCGGATTGTGCCAGCCCAATCGACGATTTGCGTCACAGGCTATCGTCGGCGCCTGAACTCGCCGGGTGTCACCCCCAGATATTTGCGGCACTGGCGGATAAAGTGTGATGGATCCGTCAGGCCGACCTTCTGGCCGATGCCACCGATACTCACACGGTCGAAGCGCGGCTCGGCCAGCATCTTGCGGGCCATTGACATGCGGCAGTCGGCAAGCAGCCCGCTAAAGGTCACGGACGCGCTGGCGAGACCGCGATGCAGCGTGCGCTCCGAGATTTGCAGTTGCGCGGCAATCGACGCTGCAGTGAGGCCGGGCTCGGCATAGCGTTCGCGCAGAGCGCGACGAATCCGATCAATCAGCGCGGCCGTGCCAGACGTCTCCGTCGGCGACTGCGTCACATCGCCTTCCAGTGTCAGAGCCAGCAGGGCTCCCAATTGATCGACGAGGAGAGACGCCGGCAGCGGACTGCGAACGGCCAGTTCCGGTGACCATTGCCGGACGAAGCCGCTCAGTGCCAGTCCCCAGCCAGACTGTCCATCAATCACCCGGCCAAGATGCTGCTCGGGCGCGGTAAGCCAGCGCTCGACCCAACCCATCGGCAGCTCCAGCGAAATCGTGTCCGACGTCACCGGAAAATGAAATTCATAGGGGCGCCGCGAATCCACCAGAAGAAGATCATGGGGGCGCAACATCGCCGTTCTCTCGCATTGCGTGGCCGACCAGTTCCGGTCGGTCTTGCAAAGCAGATAGTAAAAACTGGACTGGCCGCGCGCGATGGCGCGTCTGGTGCGATAGACATGCTGGGGATCGCCTCGAACTTGATTGACCCCAATCACATCGAGCTGCCCGCGCTGAAGTTCAGACGCAAAGCTCGCGGGCGCGAGGCTGGCGATATCCATCTCCAGAAAGCCTTCGCAGACAGCGGAAATCCAGTAATCCAGCCGTCGTTCCGGCTCGACGAGAGCAGTCGACCATGTCTGAATGTCCGGCGAGCAATCCATCGTCGAGCCCCAATACGGTCTATACTGGTCGCAGGATCGACAGAGTGTTGCGCAAAGCAGGAACTGTCAACGACATCCGATTTTGCGACGACGGGCGTCACCGTGCGGGTGTCGCCACGATCGGCTCGCCCACGGGGGACGAACGCATTCACGACATGCGCCAAAATGCGAACGAGGGCCAACGGCGGCCCCCGTTCCTTCCTGATATCATTCCGCGGCGGCGGTGCGATCGAGATCCAGCACCTGCCGTTCGAACAGGCCGCGATAGATGCCACCCGGTCGCGCTGTGAGCGTGGCATGGGTGCCCTCTTCCGCGATATGCCCGTGATCGAATACCAGAATGCGATCGAGGCTGCGCACCGTCGACAGGCGATGCGCGATCACGATCGAGGTGCGGCCTTTCATCAGCCGCTCCATCGCCTCCTGGATCAACGCCTCCGACTCTGAATCGAGACTCGATGTCGCCTCGTCCAGAATCAGCACCGGTGCATCCGCCAGGAACGCACGCGCCAGAGCGACACGCTGCCGCTCGCCGCCCGACAGTTTCACACCACGCTCACCGACCAGCGTGCCGTAGCCTTTCGGCAGCCGGGTGATGAAGTCATGCGCATTCGCCAGCCGCGCCGCCTGTTCAATCGCCGCCATGCTGGCGCCGGGCCGGCCATAGGCGATGTTGTCGGCCAGCGAACGGTGAAACAGGATCGGATCCTGCTGCACAATCGCAATACGACTACGCAACGATTCCTGCGTGACATCGGCGATGTTCTGACCGTCGATCATGATCTGACCACCCGACACATCATAGAGCCGCTGGATCAGCTTCACGAATGTCGTCTTGCCGGAGCCCGAACGCCCGACCAGACCGACGCGCTCGCCGGCGCGGATGTCGACCGACAGCCCGTCATAGAGCGGCGTGGCATGACCGCCATAGTGGAACGTCACATCGTCGAACAGGATGCGCCCGCCGGTGATCGCAATCGGCTGCGCATCCGGCGCATCGGCGATGCCGAGCGCGACATCATGAATCGCGACAAGCTCCTCCATGTCGTTCACCGAACGCTGCAGGTTGTTGATGTGCATGCCGACATCGCGCAGATAGCCGTGAATGACGACATAGCTCGTCAGCACATAGGTGACATCACCGGCCGTGGCCTGTCCGTCCAGCCACAGCCACAAGGCGCCGCCGATCACCGCCGTGCGCACGCAGAGGAGCACTGCGAGCTGCACCGTGCTCGTGGTGTTGTAGCGATACCATGTGCGCGCCACGCGCACGCGCCAGCGGCCGATCACCTGCCCCAGCCGACCGTCCTCACGGCTTTCCGCGCCGAAGGATTTCACCACGGCGTTACAGGTCAGCGCATCGGCCAGCGTACCGCCGACCTTGGTGTCCCATGCATTCGACACGCGCGCGGCCGGCGCTATGTAACGCGTGGAGAACCACACGGTCATGGCGATATAGACCACCGTACCGACGGCGATCACGCCGCCCAGCGCCGGCCAGTGCCAGCCGAGCAGCAGCATCGAGCCAAGCAACACCACCAGCGACGGCAGCAGCGCCATCAACAGCGTGTCATTGAGCAGATCGACCGCCCACATGCCGCGCGTGACCTTGCGCACCGTGGAGCCCGCGAAGCTGTTGGCGTGCCAGTCGGTCGAAAAACGCTGCACGCGCGCGAAGGCCTCGCGCGACAGATCCGACATGATGCGCAGCGTGAACGGGACGATGGCGTGGATGCCGAGCAGCCGCAGCAACATCGACATCGCGCCAAGCGCCACGATGGCGCCGAAGGCTGTGAGTGCCGCCTGCCGGGCCACCGGATCGGCACCGCCTTTGGTGACGGCATCGACCAGTTGCCCGGAGAATAGCGGCATGAACAGATCGGCCACCGTTGCGCCGAGCAGACCGACAGCAACTGTCGCCGCGCGTCCGGGCTGCCGGAACCAATGCCGGATCACGAAAGGGATCACCACGCGGATGGCGGCGGCGCGGTCCTTCGATTTCAGAGTCATGACTTCATCCGGCAGCGCCCCTGCGCAGACCAGCTCCATGGTTTGACGCGCAACGGCCAGACCGAGCGCGAGCGTCCTAAAAGTACAGAAACGGGAAAAATCAGAATGGTCGGGACATCAGGCCCGACCGGCAGAGGCGGAAACCGGGGCTTACCGAGCCCGCATAAACCCGCATGCGTGCACCGAACCGAGAATTCCGGAGAGCAGATCAATCGACTTCATGCAGACTCTCCCTCGGGTTCGAGCAATGGAAGGTAATTTTATAGATGTGCCGCCGACTTTTGGCAACATGATGGCCGGCTTCAATCGCTGATTGGCGATAGAACCGCTCCAGCCGCTCTAGCTTTTTGTTTTGACGCGTTTTCTTGACGCGAACCGGCATCCACTTCGCTCGAAAACGCTCTAGTGTCCGCCGCCTGCAGCCGCGGGATTGCTGGGCTTGTTCAGCAGCATCACCATGAGGCTGAGACCGACATAGAACACCGACAGCGCGAAGAACGCGTCGCCAAAGCTCATCACCACGGCCTGACGATGCACGATCTGCGACAGCTGCTTCATGGCCATGCGCGACGCGTCGCCCATGCCTTGGAACTTCTGGGTGAACATATTGAGCATTTCGACCGCCTGCGCATTGCCCCAGGTGACCTTGTCGTGCAGCCGGGTGATGTGGAAGTCGGTGCGGTGATCGAGCACGGTGTTGATCAGCGCGAGGCCGAGCGCCCCGCCAAGGTTGCGCGTCAGGTTGAACAGGCCGGAAGCGTTCTTCAGCATCTGCGGCGCCAGCGTGCCGAGCGCGATGTTGTTGATCGGCACCATGGCCATCATCATGCCGATGCCGCGCAGGATCTGTGGCAAGAGCAGTTCGTAGAAATCGAAATCGCGCGTAACCCATGTCATCTGCCATGTGCCCGCAGCGAACAGCACCAATCCCGCCATGATGAGATAGCGCATGTCGATCTTCTGCATCAGACGCGCCACCAGCGGCGCCGTCAGGAACATCGCCACGCCCGAGACGAACATGGTCTCGCCGATCATCAGCGCGCTGTAGCCGCGGATCTCCGCGAGATAACGCGGATAGAGATAGGTCAGGCCGTAGAGCCCGATGCCGACGCAGAATGAGAACAGACAGCCCAGCGCGAAATTGCGATCCGTGAAGGCACGGATGTCGACGATGGGCTCCCGCGCCGTCAGCACGCGCCAGAAAAATGCGATGGCCGACAGCAGGCAGATCACCGCGAAGATCGCAATTGACGTGTCCTGGAACCAGTCGTTACGCGGCCCCTCTTCCAGCACATATTCCAGCGAACCGAGGAAACCCGCCATGAAGCCGAGGCCCCACCAGTCGAAATGATCGAGCAGTTCGAAATGCGGCTCGTCGAAATCCACCAGCGCGAGCACGCCGATGGTGATGCCGATGCCCGGCACCACGTTGATGAAGAACAGCCAGTGCCATGACAGCGCATCGGTGATGTAGCCGCCCACCGTGGGTCCGATGGTCGGCGCCAGCGTCGCGACGAGACCGATGATCGGGCCGACGATGTGGAATTTGGAGCGCGGAAACACCGTATAGGCCGAGGCGAACACCGTCGGGATCATGCCGGCGCCGAGGAAACCCTGGATCGCACGCCACAGGATCATCTGCTCGATCGACGAGGTGAAACCGCACATCAGGCTGGCGAAGGTGAATCCGGCGGCGGAGATGGCGAACAACAAGCGTGTGCCGAGCGCGCGCGAGAGGAAACCGGACAGCGGGATCGCGATCACTTCCGCGATCAGATAGGCCGTCTGCACCCAGGAGACTTCGCTGGACGACGCGGACAATCCGGCCTGGATTTCAGACAGCGAGGCCGAGACGATCTGGATGTCCAGGATCGACATGAACATGCCGAACACCATGATCAGAAACGCGATCAGGCGTTTCGGCGCGACATAGTCCGCAGCCGGAGCGGCCGGCGGTGCGCCTGACACGGTGGTTGTCGTGGACATCTGCTTGCCCTGACTTAGCGCGCGGGCTCTGCACCCGGCTTGGTATTGACGCGGACATAGACCGACATGCCGGCGCGCAGCAGGTTTTCCTTGGCGACGTCAGCCGGCACCCTGAGACGTACAGGCACGCGCTGCACGATCTTGGTGAAGTTGCCGGTGGCGTTATCCGGCGGCAGCAGCGTGAATACCGAGCCGGCGGCCGGCGCGAGGCTTTCCACCGTGCCTTCGATGGCGCGGCTGCTATCGGCATCGAGCTCGATCGAGACCGGCTGACCCGGCTTCAGGCGGCGCAGCTGCGTCTCCTTGAAATTGGCATCGATATAGACGTCGTTGAGCGGCACGACATTGCCGAGACGCTGGCCGGCGCTGATGAAATCGCCGGTCGACACGAGGCGGTTCGAAAAGATGCCATCCACCGGCGACTTCACGGTGGTGAAGTCGAGATCACGCACGGCCTTGTCCAGCGCGCTCTGCAATTCGGCGAGCTGCGCACGCGCTTCGTTCTGCTGCGCCTTTGTCACTTCGACGCTGCTTTTGGCGGAGTCGACGGATGCCTTCGCGGCCTTGACGGCAGCCGAGGTCTGATCACGGTTCGACTGCGAGGTCTCGTAGACCGAGCGCGAGGCAAAACCCTGCTTGCTCAGCGTTTCCTGACGGTCGAATTCAAGCGAGGCGCGATTGGCAGCCGCATCGGCCGATGCGAGTTGGGCCTGCGCCTGCTCGACGGCGCTTTCCTGCGCGCCGACCTGACGGCCGATCCGTTCGATGGTGGCCTTCTGGGTGTCGATCTTGCGCTTGGCGGCATCGACGGCGATGCGATAGTCGCCGTCATCGATCCTGAAGATCACCTCGCCGGCCTTCACCGCGACGTTGTCGCCCGGCAGGATCTGCGCGATGTGGCCCGATACGCGCGCACCCAGCGTGGTGTTGCTGGCGCGGACATAGGCGTCGTCGGTCGAGACGATGAAGCGGCCGACCAGATAATAGTTCACGCCATAATAGACGCCTGCGACGGCGAGCAGCGCGCCGACACCGAGCAGCACTTTTTTCTTCTTGCCGGATTTTGGAGCAGCGGTCTGCGCGGTCGCGGCCGGTGCTGCTGTGGCGGGCTGTTCAGGTGCGGGCGCATCCGCAGGACCGCGGGCTGCGGGTTCATCCGCTGCGGGCGACACGACGCGTACCGGCGCGCTGTCAGTCTCGCCTTCGGGGCGAATGATACGGGCAGCCTGGTCGCGTGGTCCGGCCATTCCGGCCTCCTCAAACGTGAGAATGCGGACACCATCGGACATGCCGGGTCCCCGCTTGCTGCGGCAATATGTAAATTGACCGAACGGTTCGGTCAAGATAGAGTTTGGTCAGTTCATCACGATTTCGCGTTATTCCGGTTTCATCGCGGGCGATATCCCGCTGATTCATCGAACAGGCTGAACGAATGGTTGCCTCCCACCCTGCCCCCCTCTCGCCTGTCGGCGAGGAAGACAGCGCCAAGCGCCGCCAAATTCTCGACGGTGCGCGAAAAGTCTTCCTGGATCTGGGCTTCGACGGCGCCAGCATGGGCGAGATCGCACGTGCCGCCGGCGTCTCCAAGGGCACGCTCTACGTCTATTTCACCGACAAGAGCGCGCTGTTTGAGTCGATCGTCGAGCAGGAGAAGCTCGAGCAGGGCAAAGCTGTCTTCAATCTCGATCCGGAACGCGATGCTGTGACCACGCTCGGCGAGTTCGGCCGCGCCTATATCCAGTTGCTGTGTCGGCCCGGCGGCGGCTCGGCGATCCGTACCGTGATGGCCATCGCGGAGCGCATGCCCGATGTCGGCAAACGCTTTTATGAAGCGGTGTTGGCACACGCGATCCGGCAGGTCGCGACCTATCTCGATGCCCGCGTCGCTGCGAAGGAACTGGAAATCAAGGATACCGAACTGGCCGCCGCGCAATTCATGATGTCCTGCCAGGCGACGCTGTTTCAGCCCTTCATCTTCCAGGCCAAGCCGACACCGACGCGCGCGGAGATCGACAAGGTCGTCGACAGTGCGGTGCGGATGTTCCTCGCGGCCTACCGCATCTGACGCGCTAGCTTATTCGTTCTCGTAGAAGTCCTCGTCGTCAGGCGATTTGCGCGTCGACTTCTTGGCCGTGCGCCCGATCGAGCCGGTCACGCCGCCGTAGTCATTGCTGTTGCGCCCGGCATAGGGATTGCGACTTTGCGCGCGAGCGGCAATCTCCTCGCCCGACACGGCCGCCGGCTGACAGATCACCGGGCGCTTGGGCCGGCGCATCAGATCCACGTGAATGTGATCGTAGTGATAGACGTTGGAGCCCGGCGCCAGCACGGTGTTGAAGACTTGGCACGCGCCGCCCTGGATGTCGCGCAGGAAGCCCTGCTCTTCCGGCATGCCCTTCCAGCCTGCCTTCACCGAGACACTGCGACCATCGGCGAGGACGAAGGCGGAGATATCGAGCGCATTGCCGAACGCATGCTCGGAAATATGCGCGCGCGAATTGCCGTTCATGCCGCGGCACGAATAAGCGGAGATCTGCTTGATCTCGGCGACGCGGACGCCGAACCAGCGCATCGCTGCCGGCTGCACGGACTCCGCGAGCCACTTGTCGAGTGCCGAGACGATCGGACAGGCCAGCGTCGCCGTCGGTTTCACGACGACGGGGCCGACCGAGCCCGTGACATTGCCCTGTCCCGGTCCAAGACGCTGTGGGGCATAGTCCTGCGGCGGCTGGCTCTGCTGCACACCTGAACTATAGCGGCCGTAAGGCGCGCGCGGCTGCTCTTGCTGCGGCGCGCGCATCGTCTGCGGCGAACCTTCCGGCGGCAATTCGATTTCGTCTTCATTGTCCGGCGGCACGCCCGGCGCGTTTAGCGAGATCGGTCCGTTATTGGGTGCGCCGCCGTAAGAGGAACCGCCATAAGATGGCTGCTGCGGCGCGGCAGCTTGCGGATAGGAATTCGGATAGCTGCTGGCGGGGCGCGCCATGGCTTGTGGCTGCTGCTGCACCGGCCAACGCGGCTGGCTTGCACCGCTAATGCCGCCAGGCGGCCGCAAGGTTTCATCGGCAAAACCATAGCTGCTGCTGGCCTCGCCGAGGGCTGCGACCTTCAAGGGAAATTCAGCGCCGCAGACACCGGGCCCGGAAATCGGGTTGATCCGAACGAGATCAGCGCCCTCTTTCACCGTGCCGGATTTGAGACATGCGACTTCTGCCTCGGCACGCCATGGTTCACGTTCCTGGGTCTGAAACAGACCGCGTCCGCAACCCGCAAGCGAAACAAGGACGACGGAGCCGACGAGATACAAACGAACTCTGCGCGTCATTCGCGCAAGGTGGTCGAAATGTTTTAAAGACTCTTCAACGCATTGAATTCACGTTTGATTTACCATGTTGCCGACGCTCGTACCGCTACGGCAGCAGTTGGTCGACTTCCTTCTCTTTTCTGCGGGAACGGACTGCCAGCTTTCGCGTTACTCCGCGCGACAACGTCAAAGGGAGGGTTCCCATGACTATGTTCGGCCAACTGAGCGTTGTGGCCGCCTATGCGGCAATCGCCTTCGTCGGCGCTATCGTATTTGGCGTGCTGTAGAGCCCTAATCCCATGAAGCTTTCTCACCTATGGCGTCCGCTCTCCCGAGCGGGCGCTTTTTGCTGTTGTGACCTGCCAATAGCCGATTGACAGTTTGACGCAGGCCTTGCCTGATGCCCCCGTTGCGAGCGCTTGCGCGTGGACCGGGATGACCGCCCGCGCAGTAGACCAGCGCCAAATTCAGAAGTCAGGAAACGTCCATGCGCAAATTCTTTGCCGCAACCATTGCGGCTGTATCACTCGCCGCTGCACTTGCAGCCCCCGCTGCAGCGCAAACCCCGATCAAGATCATGGTTGGCGGTATCGACAAGCAGATCTATCTGCCGGCGAAACTGGCAGCGCAGCTCGGCTTCTTCAAGGAACAGGGGCTCGACGTCGAACTGTTCAACTCCACCTCCGGCTCGCAGGCGGCGACCGCTTTGCTCGCCCGCGAAGTGCAAGGCGTGGTCGGCTTCTACGATCACACCATCGACCTGCAATCCAAGGGCAAATTCATCACCTCAGTGGTGCAATTCGCGATCGCGCCTGGCGAAGTCGTGCTGGTGAAGGCCGCCGATGCGGACAAGCTGAAGGATCCCGCCAACTGGAAGGGCCAGGCGCTTGGCGTCACCGGCCTCGGCTCTGCCACCGACTTCCTGACCCGCGCGCTCGCCGCCAAAGCGGGGCTGAAGATGCAGGACTACACGCTGGTGCCGGTCGGCGCCGGCGATACGTTCCTCGCTTCCATGCAGCAGGGCAAGATCGTTTCCGGCATGACCACGGAGCCGACGGTGGCGCGCGCGGTGAAGAACGGCACGGCCAAAGTCGGCATCGATCTGCGGACGCCGGAAAGCACCCGCGCTGCACTTGGCGGCGATTATCCGGCCGCGTGTCTCTATATGGACCGCGCCTGGATGGAAGCGAACAAGGAGACGGCACAGAAGGTCGTCAATGCCTTCGTGAAGACGCTGAAGTGGATGAATACCCACTCGCCCGAGGAAATCGCAGCTCAAATGCCGAAGGACTATTATGCCGGCGAACTCGATCTCTATGTGCAGGGTCTGCGCGAAGGCAAGCCGCAATACTCCGTGGACGGCATGATGCCAGCGGGTGCGCCGGAATCGGTGCTGAGCGTGCTGAACAGCTTCTCGCCCAACCTCAAGGGCAAGACCATCGACCTCGCCAAGACCTACACCACGGATTTCGTGGTCAAAGCCAACGCGACGAACTGAGCATGTCAGCAATTGCATCGCCCTCCGCCGTCGCGCTGAAGAACGTCGCGCGCCGCTTCGTCACGCCTTCGGGTGACGTTCTCTCCGCGCTGGAGGATTTCGACCTCACCATCGCGCCCGGTGAATTCATGGCCGTGGTGGGCCCGACCGGCTGCGGCAAGTCGACGACGCTGGGACTGATCGCCGGCCTCGCCCGCCCGCAAGGCGGCGAAGTCACATTGTTCGATGCGCCGGTGACCGGTGTTGATCGGCGCGTTGGCTTCGTGTTCCAGCAGGATGCAGTGTTTCCGTGGCGCGACGTGCTCGGCAATGTCATGGCCGGGCCGCTGTTTCGTGGCGTGGCGAAAGACAAGGCAGAGGCCACCGCGCGCGACTGGATCATTCGTGTCGGCCTGAAGGGCTTCGAACATCATCATCCGCATCAGCTCTCCGGCGGCATGCGCAAGCGCGTGGCGCTGGCGCAGACTTTCATCAACAATCCGCAGGTGCTGCTGATGGACGAGCCATTCTCCGCGCTCGACGTGCAGACCCGCGAACTGATGCAGGAGGAATTGCTGCAGCTCTGGGCGCAGGCGAAATCGGCGGTGCTGTTCGTCACCCACGATCTCGACGAAGCCATCCTGCTCGCCGATCGCGTCGCGGTGCTGACCACACGACCGGCGCGCGTGAAGTCCGTCCACACCATCGACCTGCCGCGTCCACGCGATGTCGCGACGCTGCGCTACGACGAACGTTTCATCGCCATTGCGCGAAAGATCTCTGACGACCTGCGCGAGGAAGTGTTGCGCGCCCGGGCAGGACACTGACATGACCGAGACAACAGTGACCGCCCCCCTCGCCACTGACGGCCGCATCGAGACCGCCGTGCAGCGCCTGCGCCGCCATCAGCGCCTGGTGCTGGCGCTGCGGCTTGCCGTTCTCGTATTCCTGATCGGCGGCTGGGAATTCGGCGTCCGCCTCGGCGTGATCGATCCGTTCTTCTTCGGCCAGCCATCCGGCATCGTCACCAAGCTGATCGACTGGACCGAGAACGGCACCTCCATCGGCCCGCTGTGGAAGCAGATTTGGGTGACAATCTATGAGGCTGGCGCCGGCTTCCTGATTGGCTCCGCCATGGGCATCCTGTGCGGCATCGCGCTGGGGCGTAACCAACTGCTGTCAGACGTGTTCTCGATCTACATCAAGGTCGCGAATTCGATCCCACGCGTCGTGCTCGGCTCGATCTTCATCGTCGCCCTCGGCCTTGGCGCGGCATCGAAGATCGCGCTAGCCGTCGTGATGGTGTTCTTCGTGGTGTTCGCCAATGCCTTCCAGGGCGTACGCGAGGCTGACAAGAACCTGATCGCCAATGCACGCATCCTCGGCGCCAGCAACTGGCAGATGACCCGCGCTGTGGTGCTGCCTTCGGCGCTGTCCTGGATTCTCGCCAGCCTGCATGTCTCGTTCGGCTTCGCGCTGGTCGGTGCCATCGTCGGAGAGTTTTTGGGCGCCCGCGAAGGCATGGGCCTGCTGATCGCGACCGCACAGGGCTCGTTCGATTCCAACGGCGTGTTCGCCGCGATGATCGTTATCGCGATCGTGGCGCTGCTGGCCGAATGGATCCTGACCATGATCGAAAACCGGCTGCTGACCTGGCGCCCGGATACCACCGTTAACGAGTGACCACTGAAGCCCGGCGCGCTTGATTCAAATCAGCGCGCCGGCGGTCATTCCCGGTGCAACAATGTTGTCCGCCTCCCCCCGCGACGACACATTTCCCCGCCGCGACGAAACCGTTTTGCAGAATTGACGCAAATCTCCTGAAACGGCCGCTGGGTACATCTCCTGCCAACGAGGCGCCGAACGGGCGCTCATTCACAGGCGCTCAAACGGAGATTCCCATGATCACCCTCGCTTCTTTCGAACGAAAAATTCGCCGCGCTGCCGTCGCAATCGGCGCGCTCCTTGCCGGCGCATTCTCCTTTGCCCATCCGGCAGCCGCAACGCCGCTGCCGCTGTTTCCGTTCTTCATGGCGCCGCCGGTCCAGAGCGAGCCTGCGCCCTATGTGCAGTCGCCGCAGATGGATGACGAGCGCTCTGCCATCGAACAGCCCGCGCGCTTCAGGCGGCAGATCGTCAACTATCCGACCCGCGAGGCCGCCGGCACGATCATCGTCGATACGCCGAACACCTATCTGTATTACGTGCTCGGCAACGGTCAGGCGCTCCGCTACGGCATCGGCGTCGGCCGCGATGGTTTCACATGGTCCGGCGTACAAACCGTGACTCGCAAGGCCGAATGGCCGGCATGGACCCCGCCGGCTGAAATGATCGCACGCCAGCCCTATCTGCCACGCCACATGGCCGGCGGCCCCGGCAACCCGCTTGGCGCCCGTGCCATGTATCTCGGCGGCACCATCTATCGCATCCACGGGACCAATATGCCGGAGACCATCGGCACGCAGGTGTCGTCCGGCTGCATCCGCCTCACCAATCAGGACGTCTCGGATCTGTATTCCCGCGTCACAGTCGGCACCAAGGTCGTCGTGCTGCCGATGGATCGCCGTGCAGACAGCGCAAGCGGCAAGCGTGGCTAATCTGAGGCGCGGCTCCTAACTGGCGCGCGTCACCACAGCATTGTAATGTCCCCGCGTTTTCGAGCGGGGACATCATGCGTCTGAAACCAATTCTCATCGGCGCGGTGCTGGTCGCCGTCTTTTTCATGGTCGCACTCAAGGTGATGGACTATGTGGCTCCGCGCGGCACCGGATCGGCGCCGGTGCTGGTCGCATTGCCGCCACTGCCACCCTCACCCGCACGCAGTTCAAGCATCATCGCGCCGGTCGCCATTGCACTCACCGCGATCCGCGATGCCGCAGACCGCGGCGCACCGCGCAGCTTCAACGGCACGGCTGACAATCCCGTACAGCAATTGCTGCAGGATGCCGATATCAAGTGGACCGCCGCACGCGGTCCTATCGCGGCGACCGGCGCGCAGGACACGCTGACCATGTCCGCGCCGCTGACCGGCGCGCTCAATGTCACCGGCGCCATCTCGACGAATGTGCGCGATGCGCTGGGCGGCGCGCTCGGCAACCTGCTTGGCGGCAATGTTGCCAAGCAGCTTGGCAACATCAACATCAAGAACGTCAATGCCAATGCGGAAATCCGCGGCAATGTGGTGGTCTCGGCGCAGCCCCGGCTGACCCCGAACTGGCGGATCGACCCGAACCTGGCCGCGCAGGTGACACTCGGCGATACCAATGTCGCGGTCGCCGGTGCCCGCATCAATGTGCCCGCGCAGGTCAAGCCGATGATCGACAATGCTGTCAACGAGCAGATCATCGCCCTGCAGCAACGCCTGCGCAACGATCCCGCTTTCGAACAGAATGCCCGGCGCGAATGGGCCAAACTCTGCCGGTCGATCCCGCTGCAAGGTGCGAGCGCATTGCAGAACCTGTTCATCGAACTGAAGCCGACGCGTGCCGTCGCCGCCCAGCCGCGCATCGATGCCAGCAATTTGACGCTGACACTCGGCGTCGAGGCCGAAACACGCGTGACCTCAACACAGACGCAGCCAAATTGTCCGTTCCCCGCCACACTCGCCATCGTGCCGCCCGGCCCCGGCAAACTCAGCATCGGTGTGCCCGTGGACATGCCTTTCACTGAACTGAACAAGATCATCGAGGCGCAACTCGTCGGCAAGACATTCCCGGAAGACAATTCCGGCGCGGTCGCAGTGACGGTGAAGAAGGCAACTGTCTCGGCATCCGGCGACCGCCTGCTCATCTCGTTGCTGGTGAATGCCAAGGAGAAGCAGAGCTGGTTCGGTCTTGGCGGCGAAGCAACCGTCCATGTCTGGGGCAAGCCTGCGCTCGATCAAGCGGCACAGACGCTGCGCTTTACCGATCTGGAACTTGCCGTTGAATCAGAAGCGGCCTTTGGCCTGCTCGGCGCGGCAGCACGTGCAGCTATGCCGTTGCTCCAGAAGACGCTGGCCGAACGAGCGACCATCGATCTGAAGCCTTTTGCCTCGAACGCGCAAAAGAAGATCGCCGCCGTCATCGCAGATTTCCAGAAGAACGAAAACGGCATCCGCGTCGGCGCCGAGATCAGCAGCCTCCGCCTTGGCGGGATCGCCTTCGATTCCAAAACACTCCGGGTGATCGCGGAAGCCGATGGCGCCATCAATGTGAATGTGACGGCGTTGCCGGGGCTGTAGATTCAACGCGATGACGCGGTGAAGAGCGCACCCGCAAAACGGGCGCGCCCTTATCGTCAGCTTACTGGTTCTTGGCTCGCGTTGTCACAACGTGACGCAAAAGGCCTTACATCGCATACTTGAACTCAGGCATCGCCTTCAATTGATCCTTGCTGGCGCCGCTGAGCACGGCATGGTCGGGGTACCAAGGATTAGCCTTGGCGGCTGCGGGAGCTGCACCCGAGGTGGCTGCACCCGTGGTCATGCCGCTTGGGGGCGAGGTCGACTTCATGCCCGACGAACCGCCAGTTGAAGACGCCATTGTTGCGACCGGCTCGTTCACGAATTTGATCTTGTCATAAGGCACGGCGATCAGGCGTTCGCCGACACCGAGGAAACCACCGACGCCAATCACCACCGCCTTGATGTTTCCCTGCTTGTCGGTCAGGAGATCGTTGATCGAGCCGAGGCTCTCATTGGCTTCGTTATATACGCTCAGACCGACCACCTTCGATGTACGCCAGTTGCCATTGAACGTCGTATCAGATGCGGTGACCGGCGCAGCTGCCGGGGCTGTGGTTGTCGTAGTTGCGCTCGGGCTCTGCGCGAAAGCTGCGGTTGCCAGCAACGCCGAACCAACGATACCAGCCGTCATGTATTTCTTGAACATATGTTCCTCCTGTCGTTGTGGGTCGTCCAAAACCAACGCGGAGGTACAATGACTGTTCCGGTTCCACCGAAATTGGTCGTTAGAATTCGCCCCAATAGGGTGCGACGCCGTAGTGGCGATGCAGCGCTTCTTCCTGCGACCTGTCGCCCCAGTCGAACTCGCGTTTCTCGGTGAATGACGGCGCGCTGCGCAATTCCTCTTCGCTGATATCAAGTTGATACGCGTCGAGCGTGCGATTGAAGGTCAGCCGCGCCCAAGGCAGCGGCAGCAGATTCGAACCGAGACCGAGAAAGCCGCCGAAGCTCAGAATCGCGTAGGACACTTTGCCGCTGATCTTGTCGATCATCAGACGTTCGATATGACCGATGCGTTCGCCATTCGGACGTCGTACCGCCGTTCCCTCGATCCGGTCGCTCGCAATCAGGCTATGCGGCTTCGTCATGACGTCGGGAGTCATTGTCGCCTCCATAAATCAATTGAAGGGGTAACAATGCCCGGACGTGTTCCTTGTTCCGGCAATAGCGCGAAAGTGACCTGCACAAAAGAAACCACCACCTTTCCCTTGCGGGAAAGATGGTGGCGTCAGCCTGGTCGTAAGCGTCGCGGTCTTCGTATCAGGTCTGGTAGTCGATCAGCAGGGCGGTGAATGACGCCTTGCTGCTGGATGCTGTAGCGCTGGTGCCGCTCGCGCTGTAGGAGCTTGAAGACGAGGCCTCCAGCGATTGCTTCAGCGAGTCCAGGAACTGCTTCATGATATCGGAGATACTGGTCGCACTGTCCGTATCATCGGTGCTGTCGGTACTATCGGCGCTATCCGACGGCGGTGGGCCGCCGGGTCCCCCGCCGGGAGATGGACCACCGGCACCGCGAGCGCCGCCTGCTCCACCCGGACCGCCATCGGCGAAGGCCGACTGGAACACGCCCTGCAATTCGGTGGCCTGGTCGGAGGTCAGCTTGCCGCTGGACACCTGGGCACTGATGAGATCGTCGATCTTCGATTTCATCTCGTCCGGCGACGGCCGGCTGTCGCTGCTCTGGCTCGAACGGTCGGCCTGCAGCGACGAGTCGATATCGGTTAAAGCAGAGGACAGCGCATCCTGATCGCCGCTGCTGATCTTTCCGGAGGAAAGCTCGGCCTGCAGCTCCTGCTGCAGTTTCTGAAGGGGGGATTGGTAGGAACTGCTGGACGCAGCCGAGATAGAGGTCATGATCTGCTCCAAGGTGCTTGCTTAGTGCTCGCAACTTGCGGTTAACCTTCTTAACGAGGTCTTGTTATTGCCTTGCTGACATGTTGCGGTTTGTTGCGCCCCAGCCACCAGCAATAGTCCGAAACAAAAAACTTCTGCAGCCCGCGCCGATCCCGGCCAAAAGAGTTCGCATGGCAAACGTACCGAACATCCTGGTCGTAGAAGACGACCGCGAAACCCGTACGCTGATCGCGAAGTATCTGCGTACCAATTCCTGCAACGTCACCACCGCTGCCGACGGGCGCGAGATGGAAAAGGTGATGGCCGACACCCGTGTCGACCTGCTGATCCTCGACGTGATGCTGCCCGGCGAAGACGGCCTCAGCCTGTGCCGCAAGGTGCGCGCCGAGTCGCAACTGCCGATCATCATGCTGACGGCGCGTGGCGAAGACGTGGACCGCATCCTCGGCCTCGAAATGGGCGCCGACGACTACCTGCCAAAGCCCTTCAATCCGCGCGAACTGCTCGCACGCATCAATGCGGTGCTGCGCCGACAGGCCACGGCGCTCAATGCCAGCGCCACGCCGAACGCCACGGCGCTGTCATTCGCAGGCTGGCAGATCGACCTGCGCCTGCGCGAATTGCGTAATCCCGAAGGCGCGCGCGTCGCCATGACCTCGGCCGAATTCGATCTGCTGCGCGCCTTTGTCGAACGCTCCGGTCGGGTACTGTCGCGCGACAGCCTGCTCGATCTCACGCAGGGCCGCAGCGCCGGCTCATTCGAACGCAGCATCGACGTGCTGGTCAGCCGTATCCGCCGCAAGATCGAGGTCGACCCGCAGGACGCGCAAATGATCAAGACGGTGCGTTCGGGCGGCTACATGTTTACGCCGACGGTGGAAGCGGTCGCAACGGCGACGACCAACTAGTTTCATCGAGATGTTCAGCGTCCTCAATCTGCGTCGGATCAGCGGCCAGATCACCGCCCTGGTGGTGATGTCGATCGTGGCGATCCACATCGTTCTCTCGCTGCTGTTCACGTTGATGAGGCCGGACCCGAATGATCAAGAGCGGGATCGTGGCCACGGCGAGTTGATCGCGATCGTTCGCTTGCTGAAGGCGACACCGATCGCCGATCGCCCGGAACTTCTGGTCAATTTGAAAAACGCCTTTCCCAAATTCGACATCCGGCCAGTCCCTCGGGATGCAACGATCACGACCGACGATGGCCCCGACTATCCGCGTCACAGCTTACGCCGGCTGCTTGGTTCCGACGCGCGACTGCTGACGATCGGTGGCGCGCCGGACCGGATCGGGGTCACCCTCCCGGACGGCGACATGTTCTCCTTCAGTAGTCTACCGGAGCGACGACCAGGCTTCTTTCTGGGCGGTCCTTGGGTTCTGACGTTTCTGTTCGTGGTGATCAGCCTGACGCTGCTGGGCCTGTGGGCGGCCCGCATGCTGTCCGCGCCGCTTTCGGCCTTTGCCAAGGCAGCAGAAGAGTTCAGCCTGAACGGCTCGGCTGAGCCCCTGCCCGAGCGCGGCCCCGAAGAAATTCGCTCGGTGGCACGCGCGCTGAATCGGATGCGCGAGCGCATCGGCACGCTGATTGACGACCGCACCAAGATGCTCGCCGCCATCAGCCATGATTTGCGTACGCCGATTACGCGGCTGCGTCTCCGTTCGGAATTCATCGAGGACGACGGCCATCGCCGCCACATGCTGCGTGACCTCGATCAGATGCGATCGATGCTCGAAGCCGTGCTGTCATTCCTGCGCAACGACCGTCGGCTGGAAGAGATGACGCTGACGGATATCGCCACAACCCTGCAGCTGATCGCCGACCAGTTTGCCGACATCGGGCATATGGTGACCTATCAGGGCCCGTCCCACGCCATGGCGATGGCCCGGCCCGACGATCTCCATCGCGCAGTGACCAACCTGGTCGAGAACGCCGTGAAGTTCGGCTCGGAAGCGAATATCTCTCTGACGATGTCCGAGGGCGGCGCCATCATCGACGTCACCGATGACGGTCCTGGCATTTCGGACGCACAAAAGAGCGCGATGCTGCAGCCCTTCGTACGCGGCGACGACGCCCGCAACATGGATCATGAAGCTGCCGGCTTCGGCCTCGGCCTGTCGATCGCCCGCGCCGTAACGTTGGCCCATGGCGGCGAATTGACACTGCTGGATCGCCAGCCGCGTGGCCTGATCGTCCGCATCACGCTGCCGGCACGCGATACGGACAGAGCCGCAGCGTAGCGCTCAGTTCGCCTTCACCGCAGGTGCAACGCTGTGGACCGCACCCGGCTTGCGCAGATGGATCGTAGCGATGTCATCGCTATAGACCTTCTCCCAACCATCGACGCGATCGAGCAGCTTGGTCGCCGCGCTTTGGGTTCGCAGCAAGGTCGCCTCGATGTCGTAGTCCTTCAGCAGCCGGAACAGATTGTTAGGCTCGATTAGACCGCTGGCATTGTTGTGGTCGACCATCAGCTTCGTCCCGAACAATTCGGTACGGCCATCGATGAAGGTCGGCACCCCACGCGCGATCAGATAGCCGCCGAAGTCGTAATCGTTGAACACGCGGCGGAGCTTGAGCTTCTGGAGTTCAGTCACCGCCTTCGCGGGCGCAGCCGCCTCGAGCGGCATGTAGCGCTGCACGGACGCCAGTACGAACGTTCCGGCAATCAGGCAGATCGCGATCCCCGCGAACAGCAGATGCCGCGACGGCGATACATGATTGGCCGCCGGCATCTGAGGTCCACCGATTTGTTGGCCAAGCGGCGTCGCCAAGACCATCGGCGCCAGCAGCGCCAGCACTTCGGCGTTGCGCACGTGACTGAGCGCCATGAACACGAAGCCGATCACGAGCACGATGCGCATCGGCGGCAGCGTGATTCCGCGCCACAGCGCCAGCGCGAACGCTGCCAGCACGGTCAGTTCCAGAGGCCCGGCATGATTGAAATTCGCAGGCCGCCATTCGCCGATCAGCGCCAGCGCTTCACCGAGATTGAGAATGCGACGCGACGCCAGCAGCGAGTCCCAGCCATAAGGCGTCACGCAACTTGCTGCCAACGCGGCAATGCCGAACAGCGCCCAGCGCAGCAGCAGCGCGCGCTGCATCGTCTTCGGTGCATGCCAGATCGCATCGATCCCGATCGGGCCGATCAGCGCCAATCCGAGAATGAAGCCGCCATGCAGGTTGGCCCAAAGCGCCATCAGCGGCAGCAGCCAGAAGGATGGCACACTCCTGCGATCCATCGCATTCACGAGACCGGCGACCCATGCCACCATCACCGGCATCGCCAGCAGATGCGGCCGCGCAACAACATGCCCCGCCATCAGCGCGAGAGCCGTCGCGACGAAAATGATCGTCACCGTGGCCGGCAGGCGCTTATCGAGAAAGCGCGCCAACAGCGCCATTGTCACAGCCAGCGCAGCGACAGCAAGCACCACCACGCCGGTCCAGCCCGCGCCGGCATAGGCGACCGCGTAGAGGACCTGAGACAGCCACTGGGTCGAGATCCATGGCTGGCCGTACATCGTGAACGAGTAGATATCGGTCGTCGGCACCGCATGGTGATCGAGAATCCACTGCCCGACTGCGATCTGCCAATACGCATCCGGATCTCTCAGGAGGGCGTTGCCCGCCGCGAGCCACAGCGTATAGACCGCAATCCCCACCCAGAGCGGGAGCAGCCCGTGCATCGTCTTGCGGGCCTCGGAGGAATGGGTGGCGGACATCGTCATGCGCGGCATGCCCCTGGAAAGTCGCAAGAAAAGCGCCGGAATACCGCAGCAAATCACGAGAGGGCATAATTTGGGGTAAATATCGGGCGGAACTCGCGAATCTGGCCTACAGAAAGACTCAATTCGAGCCCTCATCTCGGATAATTGAATCGGATGGTTTAGGCCGTCTGAAAGGCTGCCTCCGCTACAGGCGGAGAACGAAGTTTTCGAGACCATTCATGAAACGTATTTCTCTGTCCTTGGCGACGATTCTGGCTGTTGCCGCTCTTCCGCAACTGGCATCCGCGCAGCAGCGTGCCGACTACGACGCCATGGTTGCCACCCATGCCCAGGCCAATGGCGTGCCCGAGGCGCTGGTGCATCGTGTGATCGTGCGCGAAAGCAAGTATCATCCCAATCTGATCGGCCGCGGCGGCACCATCGGCCTGATGCAGATCAAGCTCGCGACCGCGCGCGGCGTTGGCTACACCGGCACCGCCGAAGGCCTCCGCGATCCCAACACCAATCTCACTTACGCGGTGAAATATCTCGCTGGCGCCTATCGCGCCGCGAACGGCAATCACAACCGCGCGGTGTCCTACTATGCCGGCGGCTACTACTATGCCGCCAAGCGCCAGCGCCGCGAGGTTTCCGCGCCGCCGCATCAGCCACTCTTCGCCAAGGATGCCGAGCGCCTGCACCTGCAGAACGCGGCTAATGCCAACGCCCAAGCTTTGAAGCCGTAAGTCCCGCCGCATTGAAATCGGGGTCGGCCAACACATGCACCGATCACTGCGTTCACGCATATAAGTATTGGTAACGTGAAGATATCACTGCTTTTCGCTGGCGTTATTCAAGCTAAAATGCTACTTTAAGTTGATTTTGTACGGATATTAAAAGCAAGCATCTTCGAAATTCGGGAGATGATTCTATGTATGGTCGGTTGGCCTTTGCCCTTTGTTTAATGGTTGTCACCCCGTCATTCGCGACCGAGCCCGGACCGGCAAAAGGCCCGCTCCAGAAGGACGCGAAACAACTTTGCCAAGAAATTTGTGCAGCATCGTTCTCGGAAAAATTCGATGTCGCAAGAAAGAAGCAGCTGAGCGACTGCTTTGCTCAAGGTCTTTGTCCCATCAACATGGGCCCACCAACAGCAAACATGCCGTGGTCCAAGTCTAAGCGGTTCGAAAACGCAATCTGATGCTTGAATTTGGCACCAGCTCGTTCTTTGCGGTCATTTCGCAGCCTCTCATTTTCGGTGCACTAGCGGGCGCTCTCTTTGCGTTCGTCTTCTCTCTGCAGAACTCCTTACTGCCCTACTCAACAAAACTGCGAGCCAACCTGCCTGTTGGAATCGGATTTGCGCTGCCGATTTCGCTAGTTGCCTTTGTCGCAGGATACCTGACTGGCGTCAGCCGCTCTCCCGCGGTCGGGACGATCATTCCGGCAGTCCTCACGCTCGTCGGTGGCCTCAATATTTACCTATTCGGTATCGACGTGAAAAATCGATCTTTGGTCGGCTTTAGTGTTTTTCTGTTCTCTCTTTTCTTGTTCTACGGCGTTCAGACGGGTTCCTATCATCGAGAAATCGGCCGCGAAGCCAGACTAATTTTTCTGTCCGAGCAGGAGCGAAAAATCAGAATTTTTCGGGAAAATCGCGATCTTTCCCCTGATATGCCAGCCTGGATAACAACTGGCGAACCGCGATAGGCAAGTCCCGCACTCACGACGAGACGGGGCCGCGTTGACACGCCCATCCATAGGTTTACATTAGAGTCGTTCCGAGGGGGGCTCCGACGAGGAGCTGAGATACCGCAAGCTTGCACTTTTCCTGTTCCGGAAGAGACGCGCGAGACCGCGGTGACCCTTTGAACCTGATCCGGGTCATGCCGGCGAAGGGACAGGGATGTTTCAGACTACGCAATCTCCGCGCGGGGACTCTCCCGTGGCGGGTCAATCGATATCAGTGATTGGCGCTGGCATTGCCGGCGCTTGGCAGGCGTTGATGCTGGCCAAGGCCGGTCACGCCGTGACTCTGCATGAGCGCAGCGATGCCAGCATGCGCGACGCCACCAGCCATTGGGCCGGCGGCATGCTGGCGCCTTGGTGCGAAGCCGAAGTCTCCGAGCCTGTGGTCTCCCGCCTCGGCCTACGTGCACTCGATCTGTGGCGCGAGGAACTCCCCGACACACCGTTCAATGGCTCGCTGGTCGTTGCACATGCGCGGGACCGCGCCGATTTCGAACGCTTCGCCAAGATGACCTCCGGCCATACGCGGCTGGATGCAGCAGGCGTCGCCGAGATCGAGCCGTCGCTCGAAGGACGGTTTCGCGACGGGCTGTTCTATCCCGGCGAAGGGCATGTGGAGCCGCGCCGCGTGCTGCCGCAACTCCACGCCCGGATTAGCGCCGCCGGCGGCATCATCAAATACAACAGCGAGCAGCAGCCGAAAGATCTCGACGGTCTGGTGATCGATTGCCGCGGGCTTGCGGCACGTGATGATGCCAGCACGCCGAAGCTGCGCGGCGTCAAGGGCGAAATCATCATCGTCGAGACAGATGAAGTACAGCTGTCGCGCCCGATCCGCCTGATGCATCCGCGCTGGCCGCTTTACGTGATCCCTCGCGCGGACAACCGCTTCATGCTCGGCGCGACTTCCATCGAGGGCGAGGATACCGACGTCAGCGTGCGCTCCGCGCTCGAACTGCTCGGCGCTGCCTATGCGGTGCATCCGGCCTTTGCCGAAGCGCGCATTCTCGAATTCGGCTCGGGACTTCGTCCGGCCTTTCCCGACAACCTGCCGCGCATTGCGATCGACAAGAACACGATTGCGGTGAACGGCCTCTATCGCCACGGCTTCCTGCTGGCGCCTGCGCTGGCGGAGCTGACGCTCAACTATATCAAGCGGGGCGAGATCGATAATGAGGTGATGCAATGCAAGTGATCGTCAATGGCGAGCACCGCGAGATCGAGGCGTCGCATGTCGGTGCGCTGCTGCAGGAACTGGACTACGAAGGCACGCACTGTGCCATTGCGCTGAATTTCGACGTGGTGCCACGCAGCGCATGGGCGCAGACGCCACTCAAGGCAGGCGACGAGATCGAGATCATCACGCCACGGCAGGGAGGGTGAGAACGTGCACCTCCTTGACGTGATCAATTCGCAAAGGCCGCTGTGCTCCCCTCCCCCTTGCGGGAAGGGGTCGGGGGCGGGGGTCCACAAAGGGACTCTTACCGCGACGCTCTCGCCTGGCTCTACCCCCCTCCCCAACCCTCCCCCGCAAGGGGGGAGGGAGCACGCAAACCATGGAGCGAGTTCATGGTGAATTTCTACGGCAAAGAGTTTAAGTCACGCCTGCTGATCGGATCGGCGCTCTATCCGTCACCCGCGATCATGCAGGACGCGATCCGCGCCTCCGGCGCCGGCATCGTCACCGTGTCGCTGCGGCGTGAATCCGCCGGCGGCAAGACCGGCGATGCGTTCTGGTCGCTGATTAGAGAACTCGACGTCACCGTGCTGCCCAACACCGCGGGCTGCCGCAGCGTGCGCGAGGCAGTCACGACCGGAAAGCTCGCGCGCGAATTGTTCGGCACGTCCTGGATCAAGCTCGAGGTGATCGCCGACAATGACACGCTGCAGCCCGACGTGGTTGGTCTCGTCGAAGCCGCCGATATCCTGATCAAGGACGGCTTCGAGGTGTTCCCCTATTGCACCGAGGATCTCAGCGTCGCGATGCGTCTGGTGGATGCCGGCTGCAAGGTGGTGATGCCATGGGCGGCACCGATCGGCAGCGCACGCGGCATCATCAATGCCGACGCACTGAAGCTGATGCGCGACCGCCTGCCGGATATCACGCTCGTTGTCGATGCCGGCTTGGGCGCGCCGTCACATGCCGCCGAAGCGCTTGAGCTCGGCTATGACGCCGTGCTGCTCAACACCGCCGTCGCCAAGGCGGCCGATCCCGTCGCCATGGCCAATGCCTTCCGCCTCGCCGTCGAGGCCGGCCGCACCGGCTTCGAGGCCGGCCTGATGGGCGCGCGCGATTTCGCTTCTCCTTCCACTCCAGTCATCGGGACACCGTTCTGGCATGCCGTATCCTGACCGTTTCTATCCCGTCGTCGACACCGTAGCGTGGGTGAAGCGCCTCACGCAGCTGGGCGTCGGCACCGTGCAGCTTCGCGCCAAGGATCTCGACGACGCAGCGGCGACCACGCTGTTTCGCGAGGCGCTGACCGTGACCAACGGCACCAAGACGAAGCTGGTGGTCAACGACTACTGGCGCGTCGCCATCGACCTCAAGGCGCAGCATCTGCATCTCGGCCAGGAAGATCTGGCCGAGGCCGATGTTGCCGCGATCCGCAAGGCCGGCATCACGCTGGGCCTCTCGACCCATGACGAGGACGAACTTGAAACCGCATTAAGCGCGAAGCCGGATTACGTCGCGCTCGGGCCGATCTTCTTCACCACGCTGAAATCCATGCGCTTCGCGCCGCAGGGCATTCCGAAAATCTCGGTCTGGAAGAAGCGCATCGGCACGCTGCCGCTGGTGGCGATCGGCGGCATCAAGTTCGAACAAGCCGCAGAGATCTTTGCCGCTGGCGCGGATTCCATCGCCGTCGTCAGCGACGTCACCCAACACGCAGACCCGGACGCTCGCGTCCATCAATGGCTTGGCGCATCCGCCAAAGCCGCCTGACATTTCAAGAACGACAACGGAGGATTAGTCCATGAACATCCGCTCCAATCCCGACACCACCCTGCCCGCCGTCACCACCGGCAACCTGCCCTCGTCGCGCAAGATCTACGCGATCCCGGAGAGCGCGCCGGACCTGCGCGTGCCGCTGCGCGAGATCATTCTCTCGGAAGGCGCCGGCGAGCCGAACCTGCCGGTCTATGACACGTCGGGTCCCTATACCGATCCGGACGTGCTGATCGACGTCAATAACGGGCTGTCCCGCGCGCGTCTCGATTGGGTCAAGGAACGCGGCGGCGTCGAGGAATATCAGGGCCGCGAGATCAAGCCGGAAGACAACGGCAATGTCGGCGCAGCGCATGCTGCGAAGTCGTTCAAGGCCTATCACAAGCCGCTGCGCGGCACCGGCGATCACATGATCACGCAATATGAGTTCGCCCGCGCCGGCATCATCACCAAGGAAATGATCTACGTCGCCGAGCGCGAGAACCTCGGCCGCAAGGTCCAGCTCGAGCGCGCCGAGGCCGCGCGCGCCGATGGCGAGAGCTTCGGTGCCGAAGTGCCGCTGTTCGTCACGCCGGAATTCGTGCGCTCGGAAATCGCGCGCGGCCGCGCCATCATCCCCTGCAATATTAACCACGCCGAGTTGGAGCCGATGATCATCGGCCGCAACTTCCTCACCAAGATCAATGCCAATATCGGCAACTCCGCCGTGACCTCGTCGGTCGAGGAAGAAGTCGACAAGATGGTGTGGGCGATCCGCTGGGGTGCCGACACTGTGATGGACCTCTCGACGGGCCGCAACATCCACACCACCCGTGAATGGATCCTGCGCAATGCGCCGATCCCGATCGGCACCGTGCCGATCTATCAGGCACTGGAGAAGTGCGACGGCGATCCGGTCAAGCTGACCTGGGAGCTTTACAAGGACACCCTGATTGAGCAGTGCGAACAGGGCGTCGACTACTTCACCATTCATGCCGGCGTCCGGCTGGCCTACATCCATCTCACCGCCAACCGCGTCACCGGCATCGTCTCGCGCGGCGGCTCGATCATGGCCAAGTGGTGCCTGGCGCATCACCAGGAGAGCTTCCTCTACACCCACTTCGAGGAAATCTGCGACATCATGCGCAAGTATGACGTGTCGTTCTCGCTCGGCGACGGGTTGCGTCCCGGCTCGATCGCGGATGCCAACGACCGCGCCCAGTTCGCCGAACTCGAAACCTTGGGCGAACTCACCAAGGTGGCATGGGCGAAGGGCTGCCAGGTGATGATCGAAGGCCCCGGCCATGTGCCGCTGCACAAGATCAAGATCAACATGGACAAGCAGCTCAAGGAATGCGGCGAAGCGCCGTTCTACACCCTGGGGCCACTGACCACCGACATCGCGCCGGGCTACGACCACATCACCTCGGGCATCGGCGCC
This sequence comes from Tardiphaga sp. 37S4, assembly GCF_021044645.1. Classification (NCBI taxonomy): domain Bacteria; kingdom Pseudomonadati; phylum Pseudomonadota; class Alphaproteobacteria; order Hyphomicrobiales; family Nitrobacteraceae; genus Tardiphaga; species Tardiphaga sp. 37S4. Next base: position 3,523,858 of record NZ_CP088008.1, read on the forward strand.
GCCATGATCGGCTGGTTCGGCTGTTCGATGCTGTGCTACGTGACGCCGAAGGAGCATCTCGGCCTGCCCAACCGCGACGACGTCAAGGTCGGCGTGATCACCTACAAGATCTCAGCGCATGCCTCGGATCTTGCCAAAGGCCATCCCGCCGCGCAGATGCGCGACGACGCGCTGTCACGCGCCCGTTTTGATTTCCGCTGGCAGGATCAGTTCAATCTCGGCTTGGACCCGGAAACCGCCGTCGCCTATCACGACGAGACGCTGCCGAAGGACGCCCACAAGGTCGCGCATTTCTGCTCGATGTGTGGACCGAAGTTCTGCTCGATGAAGATCACGCAGGACGTGCGCGACTACGCGGCGACCCTCGGCGACAACGAGAAAGCCGCACTGAACCTCGGCGGCACAGCGACGATGGGCATGTCGATGTCTGGCGTGATCGAGGACGGCATGGCCAGCATGAGCCAGAAGTTCAAGGACATGGGCCAGCAGGTCTATGTGCAGGCCGAGGCTGTGAAGGAGAGTAATAAGGCGTTGTAAGACGCCTCCTTACCCTGAGTTAGTGACCGAACAACAAACACCAAAGGCCGGGCGATTGCCCGGCTTTTCTGTTGTCGGAGAGATGAATTTTCACAAACACTGCCCGTGAAATTCCCCAGCGGGTAAATTGGTGGTCATTTACCTCGTCTGAACCGTTGCATAACTGTGCGCACAGCAGCCTCTATTGCAGGCCCACTGTGTTTCAATTCATCGGCAATTTCGATGGCGCGTTCCAACGAAATCACGGCCCCTTCTTGGCAATCGAATATAAAACCACCAGTTGCTCGGGCATAACCAGCCGCGGCACTATAAGCGGAGGATGCGGTATCGGCATCTGCCCCCCAACGTATCGCGAGAGCATATTTACTTCGATGGCCAGACTGAACGTCAGGATAAGTACGGACGAAATCTTTCACATCCCAGTGATCGCATTCGAAGTGTGAAGGTTTGCGATCTAATAAAACAGGCAGCGCCCCTCGCAATTTAGCGAATGGCGTCCCGGTCGACAGCTTCATTGAAACTCCTGTGGCATCGATTGACCTTTGCCATTCCTGGATCGAAACGAGGCGGAGTTCGGAAAGAACATATATTTCCATCGACATTCTGTTGTTCCTCCAAGCTTAGTTAGAGCAAAACGACACGATGCGGATCGTACACCGGGACATTGCACCACGCGACTTTCGAGAAACCCCTCGAACGACATTCAGCTCAAACACGGGCGTATTGGGCGATGACCGCGTCATTTCGCGAAGCTCATCTGCCCTGGCGGAAGACATCCTCGCATTGCCGGTTTTTACATCGTAGATCGCAATGACGTCGCCCTGAATATCGCGAAGGGTCAAATCGGTCCTGATCGTTCCGGCCATGCCATAAGTCGGATCTACGGCGTCAAGACTGAAGCTTCGTTCGATATCCCCGACACCGGGCAAATCTTGTAGGCTCACCGCCGCACCGAACGCGGCATGAACAGCGATTCCGTACTGAGATGCACTCATCGTTGGCAGATACTCCAACGTCTCCATAACGCTAACCAGCGTATCGCTTAGAGCCTGGGAGGTTTCATCGATACTTGGAATTCCCGTAAGGAATCCATCAGAAGTCTCGACCGTGACGCCTCCCTCGCTAGTCCACCTACCAAGCTCATCCCGATCCTGATCATCCTTGTAGCCAGCTTTGATAGTCAAGCGGAGCAACCGCCTGAAAATCAGCTCCCTTTTGATATCGCTGAGTTCGTCCGCCATGAAGAACAGGCCACGCTTGAAATCTAACAGAGCATTCATTGCATCCTCCTCTCATTCGAGGCCATAATAAAGATTTTAAGCCTAGGCGTAAAGTCTTATTTAATGAGAATGGGTGTTACCTAGGTGAACGCCCCGGGGGCCTGTCGATCGCCTGGACGGTCGAGGGCTCCCCTGCTCGGCTGCTGCGCGACTATAACCAGCTGATCGAAGCCTATAACCGCGGTGCCAATATCTAGCGCGGATTCTGTGCGCTTATCGACATGCCGGGTTCCAAGGCGCCGAGCGCAGACAAACCGACTTTCTTTGTTGCAAAATCCCGGCGATACACCCAATGGTACCCATGGATTAACCTTTCGTTAACCAATCGCGCCCAACCTGCCGCAACGCAACGGCTGGGGGCTGTTCGTTCTCGATGTTGTTGCTTCGCGCAACGAAGCAGGCGTTGATCGGGAGATACCCATGATCCAGGAATCCCTTTACGAGTCCCTTCGCCGCCCGCGTGACGATTCGCCGGCTGAAATGGACATGTTTGCGCCCTCGTCAGATCCCAGCGAGGTCGTGACGATGCTGATCGGCGCGACTGTCCATGAGGTCGAACGCGAACTGATGCTACAGACGCTGGCGCGCTGCGACGGCAACCGCACCCACGCCGCCCGCGTGCTTGGCGTCTCCGTCCGCACCATGCGTAACAAGATCAAACAGTATTCAGCGGATGGGGCCGACGTGCCGGCGCACGGCTAGCGCACGGCGCTATTGCTGGAGCGCGTCGGGATCCAGCACCCATGTGGAGCCCTGCAGCCGGCCTTCGGTCTGCATCTCGACGTCGACGAGATGCGCCTTCGGCTCAAAGCCGCGAATTCTGACAGTGAGCGGCCTGGTGAATTGCCATGCCTTGCGGGCCTGCAGCAGGCCATCCTGATACGACGCCAGAGCTTTTGAATTGCCGGCTTTCTTCAGTGCCTGCCATCGCGCCAGCTTCGCGCGATCCCCGAACCAGATCGAATCCGGTTTTACCTGCATGGACGCCCCTAGGCGTATCTCGCCGGCATGCGTTGCGCTCGTGAGGGCCAACAAGGTCAGCAGCGCCAGATAGGATTTCATATGTCGTCGCCCGTTGCCCTGATGAGAGCGTAAGTCGCCGCGGATCCCGTTCCGGTTCGACCGGGCCCGGCAATTCGCGGGCGCCCCTTGCGTAGACCTGCTACGCTGGCCCGTCACACATGAGCGCGAGGCCTGATCATGCCCATCCAGCACTTCCCGCCCCCTCCCGGAATCAAGGCGCCGCCGCTGTCCTATGCGGCGCGGGTCGGCGATCTCCTGTTCGTCTCCGGCATTCCCGGTTTCGACGCCAATGGCCAATTGCCGGAGCACTTCGAGGCGCAGTTCGGATTTGTGGTGCGCACGATCAAACGAGTGCTGAAGGATGCAGGCACCGACATCTCGCACCTCGTCAAGGTCAACGTGCTGCTGACGCGCGCGTCCGACGTGGCTCCCATGAATGCGCTGTATGCCGAAGCCTTCGGACCACCGCCCTATCCGGCGCGCACCACTTGCGTGGTTCAGGCGCTGCCCAATCCGGCAATGCTGATCGAGATCGAGTGTGTGGCTTCGCTATCGTGACGACGCTCATCGGCCAGCCATCGCATCCTTCACCGTCTCGCTGACGAAATCGGCGGCGCGGCGGAACGCTGTGTCGGTATCGCCGCGGAAGGTGACGGCGCGACGCATCACCAGCTGCTCGCGCTCGACATCGAACAACTGCACCTCGCCCCATTGCACCAGCGTACTCATCTTGCGGATGCCGCCATAGACCAGGTAACGCGCACCGTCGCGGCGCGCTGCGGCGACGAGATCGTCGGGCGCCATGCTGACGGCGGTGCAGGCGGGCTGCGGACAGGCCGGGCGCACCACGCGGTAGTCGCGCTGCGCCAGCCCGTCGCGCAGCAGTGCAGCGAAGATGGTCATGCGGTCGCGATGCTGCGCGGATTGGTCGGCCTCCTCGCCGGAGGTGTCGCTATAGTCGAAATCGGCTACCGCGACAGCGAGCTGTCCGGCAGCCGCGGCCGGCGCAGGTGCCCCCAGCAGCGCCACAGCGCCGCACAGCAACCACAGAACCTGCCCTCTCCGCATGTTCTCCTCCCTGATCTTCTGTTCGCCGCCACGCCAAACTGGCGCGGGTGCCAGCAGGTCAAGCGACAGCCGATGCTAGTCCGCATGTGGTGAAGCGCAACCGGCAATGTCTGTGGTGGCATGGCAGCAGCGGCGAATTGAAGCCGTCATCCATCCCCTGTTAAAAGCGGCCGGACAGAATCAATACGGAGTGTGAGGCGTGGCAAAAGATACGATCAGCCAAACCGGATTACGCGGCCCCCGCGGCGAACCGGGACTTCCCGGACCGCAGGGCCATCCCGGACGGCCGGGGCCGGACGGCGCGCAGGGCAAGCCGGGCCTGGCCGGCAAAGCCGGCGCCAATGGCAAGCCGGGGCCTCAGGGCAAGCGCGGCGAAGCAGGCCCTCAGGGTAAGGCTGGCGTCAATGGTAAGGCTGGCGCCGACGGCAAGCCTGGTCCGATCGGACCGCAGGGCAAGGCCGGGCCGCAGGGACCACGGGGTGAACAGGGCCTTCAGGGCAAACCCGGTGTGCAGGGTGAAGCCGGGCCGCGCGGCGAGCAGGGTCCTCCCGGCACGCTGCCGAGCCTCGAGCAGATCATGCCGTGGCTGCACATGGTGTTCGACGCCTGGGAAGACCACCGCCAGATGCGCCTGCGCGAAGCCCAGGAGCGCGAAGAGGCGCTGCTGCGCGAGCAGCAGGAAGCCGTTGAACGTGTCGCCGCGATGATCGAGGCCGAAGCCGCCATCGCGGATGAGTCCGATGAAACCGACGACGGCAAGAAAAAGAAGAAGCGCAAGAAGAACAAGGACGACTAGCACCGCTGCGTCGCTCGATACGGACGCGCGACAACAGATCAGGCGACGCGCCGCAATGCCGGCCCGTCGCCTTTACTTCTTACATGGTCCGCTGCGGTGCGGTCTGCAGCAGCTCCTGAAGCTGTTGCTTATAGAATTTCGCACCGCCCGTCGTGAGATGACCACGGGTCTCGGTGCTTGCCGGGATCAGCAGCATCTTCGCGTTTTTGATCCGCTTCAGCGCGGCATCCATCAACCCGGTCTCCGGCGGATTGCGCTCGTCATCGGCAGCGTTGATCGCGAGCACGACGGATGTGATCTTGTCCAGACCTGCTGATGGATTGTAGTCGCGCGACGATTCCCACTGATAGATGAAATCATTTGCATCGGCGACAAATGGCGCCTTGAGCCGGTCATCGACATTCTTGTCGGCGGCCTCGCCGGTCGGCGCCAGCATCTGATAGGCCAGCGTGCCGCCGGCTGTCGCGATGCCATACATCACGCTGGCAAATTTGATCATGCCGGGCTGCGATGTGTAGTTGCCGGCCTTGTAGTCTGGATCGGCGCGCACGGTCTCGATCATCATGCGCCGCATCATCCAGTTTCGCGCGCTCATCTCGGTCGGTTGCGATGCCATCGGCACCAGGGTATCCATCACATCGGGATATTTCGTGCCCCAGATCCACGCATGCATGCCGCCCATGGAATTGCCGATCACCATGCGCACATGCTTGATGCCGAGCCCTTCGATCAGCAGCCGGTGCTGGGCATCGACCATATCGTCGTAATTGTACTTCGGAAATGCGGTCTTCATGCCATCAGAGGGTTTCGACGATTTGCCGTGGCCGACCGCATCGGGAATGATGATGTAATATTTTGTGGCATCGAGCGGCCGGCCCGCGCCGAATAACTCGCCCGCAAAAGCAGGCGTCAATATGCTCTGCGCCGAACCGCCGGTGCCATGCAGCACCAGCACCGGCTGGCCGCTCGGCTCACCCACCGTCGTGTAATGCAGCTTCAACTCCGGCATCACATGGCCAGTATGAAACTTGAAATCCTTCGCGATCCAGTCGCCCTGCTTTGGCGCCGGATAATCAGCGGCGAACGCGGTCACGGCAGCAAGCGAAGCACATGTCACGACAGCAGCAGCGCACAACGCGCGCATAGAACGGCTGGGCATCGTCATCCTCCCCGGCGCAGCCATTTGATCGGGCCGCTTGACACAGATGCTAGCACGGCAGCGTGAGCCAGGAGACCAACAGATCGATACTGCAGCGCAGCGATCCCCAGCTCGTCGCTCCGGGTATAATTTTTGGGCAGGCGTCGCCGCCATAGCTCGGGCTTAATCATCGCAAGAATCCGAGTCGTCCCGTGCGGCACCCGGCGTCCGCGCGTGATGCAACACCGTGAGGTTCGCATGCGGGGATTGATTCAAGTGGTGCTGCTGGCAGTGCTTACCGTGATGGCGACGACCGCTCACGCCATCGATCGCGGCCAGTTCAGCGATGTGCCCGACGATATCCGGAACTGGTTCAAAAGCGTCATCAGCCCTAATGGCGTGCCGTGTTGCGATATCTCCGACGGCCATCGCACCGAATATGACGTCCGCAACGGCGCCTATTGGGTACCGATCGAAGGCATATGGACGGAGGTGCCGACGCGTGCCGTAATCCGCGATCGCGGCAACCCCGTCGGCGAAGCCGTCGTCTGGTATGTGCGCCATCGCGGCGAGATCATCATCAGCTGTTTCGTTCCGGCTGACGCCGCATGATGACGATCACGAAACGGTGCCAGGGTGCGGCCTTGCAATCCACAGGCAATCGGGCCCAATTTGAGGCTAATTCTGCGCGCGGCGCGTTAGGTCACTCTGGCCCCGCCGTCACCTCGCCGCGGGCACTACAGGATAAAGAGAGACTGATATGACGGAAGTGACCTATGTGATCGTCGAGCATGATGGCGGTTGGGCCTATAAGGTTGGCGCCGTCTTCTCCGAGCCGTATGCGACGCACGCACTCGCCACCGCAGCCGCCAAGCGCGCCGCGGCCGAGCAGAGGGTGCCGGGACGCACCGAGGTGATTGCCTATGAGGACGAAAAAGGGCAGTGGCACGAGGAAACTGCCTCGGGCAGTGATCGTCCCAACACCCACATCATCGACAAGGCCTGATCGCGAAGACAGGTGAATGATCCAACTGACCTCAACGCGTCCAATGGCGCCGGCATTGCGTATCTCGCCATGCCGGCGAATTTATTGCTCATCACGCCCGCCTGGATGCCCTTCGCGCGCGAACTCATCATCGACAGGGGCGTCATTGAAATTGCCGCATCGCTTGCACTCGTGACACGCACACGGTTGCGTTGGGGGCCGGCGTCATCAATTGGCCCGGGCCACACAAAGACGCCACAGACTCATAGCGAACGGGCCAAATCGGCAAACAACATTCGTTATGGAGTCGCGTGGTGACTCCGGCGTCGGTTGCGGTGCTGTCTGCGCGACTTTTCCGCAAGGCGCCACCATGCTAGTTTTGAGTTATCAAATCATATCGGGAGAGCAGACGTGACCGACGTCGCAGCAGACGAACTCCGCACCATTTATCCAACGCCGCATCCGCGCGTGATCGCCAAGGCGCGACCGACGCTCGATATGCACTCCAGCAAGTTCATCTCGCTGTCGCCGTTCTGCGTGCTTGCTTCGTCGGGTCCCGACGGCACCGTCGATGCATCGCCGCGCGGTGGCGGCGTCGGCTTCGTGCGGATCGCCTCGCCGACCGAGTTGCAGATGCCGGACCGTCCCGGCAACAACCGCATCGATACGTTCCAGAATCTGATGGCGGGCAGCGGCCATGTGCAGCTGATCTTCTTCGTTCCGGGCATCGACGACACCTTGCGTGTCAGTGGCGTCGCCAAGCTGATTAAAGACCCGGAACTGATGGCGTCGATGGAAGAGTTCGGCAAGCTCCCGCGCGCAGTGTTGAGCATCGCCGTGACCGAAGCCTATTTCCATTGCGGCAAGGCGCTGATGCGCTCGAAGCTGTGGTCGCCGGAGGTGCAGGTAAAGCGCTCCGTGATGCCGAGCATCTCCGAAATGGTTCACGACCAGACGAAACTCGGTGAACCGATGACTCAGGAACAGATCGACGTCGCCTATCGCCAGCAGTTGTAGCTCGTCGGCCTCGCCCGGATCCAAAAGGAGCTCCGGCAGCCGCGGTCATCCACGCACAACCTCTATTTGAAATTATCACTTAAGGTTGTATAATCACGACGCTTGGGGAGAGCGTTGTGCATGGCGTTGCGTTGATCCAGCTGATGACAGTCGCGGGCCTCATGCTTGGCGGCTGCGTGCGTGATCCGTTCGTAACGGAGCGGGACGAAACCTATGCGGGCGAATGGCTGATCCCGCACCAAATCGACCGCATTACCGGGGCCGAATTGCCCAGCGCCTATGTCTTTGCCGAAGCGTCAAACAGCAATGTGGATTTTCCACGCGTCTCGTCATTGCTGCTGACATGCATCGATGGCGCGCCGTTGATCCGCTTCGCCTTTGATTTCAAGATCGGCAGCAACCGCAACACGGTGCTCGGCTATCGCTTCGATGGAAAACCTGGTCACGACGACGTCGGCTCGCGGGTGGTGCGGGGAAACCAGATCATCGTCATCGAAGACAGGGCAGAGATCGCGACCTTCGTCAGCGAGCTTGCCGGTGCGAAGACGTTGTACGTCCGGATCAGGTCGATCAACGGGGGCCGAACGGCCGTCGAATATCCGCTGGAGGGATCGACTGCGGCGATCCGCGCGGCATTCGCGAAATGCGATATGCCGAAACCGCCCCTGCCAGAACAGGGGCGGACGACATTGTCCGGCGTCTATTGAGACACCGCAAAGATCCAGGCTTAGAACTCGCTCTCAAGGCCACCCATGTGCTTCTGGGTGTAGAGATCAATGCCGATCCGCTCGATCAGGTCGAGCTGGGTTTCGAGGAAGTCGATGTGACCTTCCTCATCCTTCATCAGCTTTTCGAACAGATCGCGCGAGACGTAATCCTTGACGCCGTGGCAGTAGGTGGCCGCTTCTTCATAAAGCGTGCGGGCGCCGATTTCGGCGGCCAGATCGCATTCGATGATTTCCTTGACCGTCTGGCCGATGCGCAACGGATCGAGAACCTGCATGTTCGGGAAGCCGTCCAGAAAGAGAATGCGATCGGTAAAACGATCCGCGTGATTCATCTCTTCGATGGATTCCTTGCGCCACATCTTGGCCATGTCGACCAAGCCCCAGTGATTCAGGAGCCGGAAGTGCAGCCAATATTGGCTGATCGCGGTGAGCTCACTGCGCAGGCCCTTGTTGAGGAATTCGATGACCTTCGGGTCGCCCTTCATGATGTTCTCCTGTCTGCTGAACCCGTCCGAAACAGGCCCTCGTCTGAATTTAGAATGTTTCTAAATCAGATTCACCGACAGGACAACCCTTCTTTGCTCAATTCGGCAAAGGGCGTGGAAAAGCTGGAAAGCTGTTGAATTTATAAGTGTTTAGGCTGCCGCTTCGATCGAGGCAATATCTGCCAGTTCGATATGCGCATGAGTCTCGGTGTGAGACTGCCCATGGGCCGCCGTATGCGGACAGCCGGCACAGCAGGACTTGGCACAGGCGCCCAGCGCTTCGTCCATGATCTTCTTGATCGTCCGTACGCACCGTCCGCACTGGGCGCTGCAGCCGAGGCATCCATAGACCTGCCCCGGCGTACGCGGCGGACGCGCTCCGGCAACGGCAGTACGGACATCATGGTCGGAAAAGACGTTGCAGGAACAAACGATCATGAGATGAAGGCGAACTCGCAGGTCAGGACCCCTCTTGGATATGTAAGAGGCCGCCCCGATGCAAAAGGAAAACGCCGACTTTGAAGCTATTCCAAACTACTGATCGCATGGAAGAAATTGGAACGAATCTAAAATTCGTCTAAGCGCTCGCAAGCGCCATGATCAGAAGACGGCTAGCCGACAGATGCCCCTATCCAGTAACCGCCTGCAACGCGGCATGCCCTTGGAGAGGGTCGCGGACCTCCGTCCGGAATGGCTTTAATATCAAGATGTAACCTGGATCGCGCGGTCCCGTTCATTGATCATTCAAGTGAAGTATGAAACTTTTCGCGTCAGGCAGCGCTATGTGTGAGCGCAGCCCGATTGAGAAAGGGAATGCCATGAAGAAAACTCTGATGGCCATTGCCGCCGTTGCCACCCTGGCCGTTTCCGCCATGGCTCCGACATCGGCAAGCGCGCAGCACTGGCGTGGACATGGCGGCGGTGGCGCGGTGGCTGCAGGTCTGATTGGCGGCGCCCTGCTTGGCGGCGCGATCGCTGCCGGCTCGGGATACTATGGTCCCGGCTACGGCTATTACGGCCGTCCTGCCTATGTGGCCGGCCCGGGCTATTACGGCGATTGTTTCTGGCAACGTCAGCGTTTTTGGGACGGCTATGGCTGGCGCATTCGCCGCGTCCGCGTGTGCGGCTGAGATCGCGGGATCATGTGATCTCTGAGATCACTCTGATCTCCTGTTACGCATCGGAAACCTACGACATTTCCAGTGCGTGATGCTTGCAATGGCCCGAAAAAACCGCTTTTTCGGAGCACTGACTGGCTAACGTTTACATCGAATTGACGGTTGGGCGCTTCTAAGTGAGACCGTCAGTTCGAATCGCAGCGTGAGTAGACCTTTAACCGTGCGTCGCTTGCGGCGCCCTTCTGGAGAGACTTGAGATGAAGAAGACGATTTCCGCCTTGCTCGCCGCCGCGACGGTTGCCGGTTCGCTGGTTGCTGTTGCGCCTGCCGCAAAGGCCGATGGTGGCCGCATCGCCGCTGGCGTTGCCGGTGGCCTGATCGGTGGCGCTCTCCTCGGTGGCGCCATTGCAGCCAGCCGTCCGGCTCCGGCCTACGGCTACGGCTACGCCCCCGCTCCGGTTTATGTCGAACCGGAATGCCGTGTCGTCCGCCAGCGCGTCTGGGACGAATATCGCGGCGTCTGGCGTTCGCGCCCGGTCGAAGTTTGCGATTGATCTGACCTAACCGTCGCGCAGCACTGCGCGGCGATCCACATTCAAAACCCGGCCGCTCGCGCGTCCGGGTTTTTCGTTAGCCATTCGAAAGGCTGACTATCTCGCGTTCATCGCGCGCAACACCGTCTCGCTGGGCCAGCAATCGACCTTGAGACCCGCGGACTTCTGATAGGCTCCGAGCGCGGCACGCGTCTTCATGCCGGCCTTGCCGTCCATCTTGTCGGCATAGAGACCAAGCCTCGTCAGGTGCCGCTGCATGGCCTCGACATCGGTGCTGCGCAACTGGTTCGATGCCGACCACGGCGCTGCAAACGGCTGCGCATTGGCCATTCGATCACTGAGATGGCCGACGAACAGCACATAGAGATCGGAGAAATTGTATTCCTTGATGACGAAATAGTTCTTCGTCGTCAGGAAGGCCGGGCCATAGATGCCCTCCGGCTGCAGCAGCGATGCCGGCTGCGCCTGCTCCGCCGCGCTGAGCTTCTCGCCACGGACCGGAATGAAGCCGGCACGAATCCACTCCCCAATCGGCCGGGTGACTTCTGGCACACCCATCGTACAGTCGGCATTGGCCGGCGCACGCACTTCATAGGCCCAGCGCAGACCGCGCTGCCAGCCCTTGTTGGTGAGTTGCTGCGCCGCGGATGCCAGCGCATCCGGGATTGATTTCCAGATATCGACACGGCCGTCGCCGTCGAAATCGACGCCGTGCTTATCCAGTTCCGACGGGAGGAATTGCGTGAGCCCCGTCGCGCCGCCCCAGGACACACGCAGATCCTTGCGCGATACGTCGCCGCGCTCGATCAGCTTCAGTGCCGCGATGAACTCGCCGCGATACTGGTCCTTGCGGCGACCGACATAGGCTTGCGTCGCCAGCACGCGAATGCCGTCATAGGGCAACTCATACCGACCGTAATCGGTCTCGCGCCCCCAGATCGCCAGAATGATTGTTGCCGGCACGCCGAAGCGCTGCTCGATGGCGGTGAGTGTCGCGCGATGCTTCTGCAGCAGCCGCTGCCCTTCGCCGGCCAGCCGGATGATGCTGGCTTCCTTCACATAATCCGCGGGCACCTGCACGAATTCCGCCTGCGACGGCGCGCCAGTCGCAGGACGGCCGGGCAGAATGAGATCCGGAAGCTTGTAGTCCGGCTCCAGCCCGCGCGTGACCTCATCGAAGGTCTTGCGCGAGACGCCCGCCTGTTGGGCTTCCGGCCAGAGCGAAGCAATGAAGGTGGTGAAGCCGGCGTCAGGTGCAGCAAGCAACGGAACCGGCCCGATTATCAGGCACAGGATGACGACGACTGAGAGCGGTCGCAGTGTCGTCCACATGCCCGGCTTCAATTTCAATGCGCGTGGCCTCCATGGCCCTGCTTGCCGTGACCGTTTTCTGGCGAATGCGGAACAACTCCGTTCGAGAGCTTGTCCACATAGGCGATGCCAACGGCCGAGAGAATGAACACGATGTGGATGATGGTCTGCCACATCACGCCCACCTCGGTGTAGTTCGTCGTGCGCGCGCTGGTGCTTCCGAGATTGCCGGCCTCGATGAAGGTGCGCAGCAGATGGATCGACGAGATGCCGATGATCGCCATCGCCAGCTTGATCTTCAGCACGCTGGCATTGACGTGGCTGAGCCATTCCGGCTCGTCCGGGTGACCGTTCAGATTGAGCCGCGACACGAAGGTCTCGTAGCCGCCGACGATCACCATCACCAGCAGGTTGGAAATCATCACAACGTCGATCAGACCCAGCACGACCAGCATGATCTGCTGTTCGCTGAAGTCGAACGAGTGTGCGATGAGGTGCCAGAGCTCCTTGAGGAACAGCACGACATAGACGCACTGCGCCACGATCAGGCCGATATAGAGCGGCAGCTGCAGCCAGCGCGAGCCAAAGATCAGCGCCGGAATCGGTCGCATCGCCCCGCCTTTTCCTCTGGGCGGCAATGGCGTTTCGGGCGTCATGGACATGGGGGGCTCGCTATGGGTCGAATCGGAATGCAATGGAAGCGCCGATCTTATAACGGCGCGTTCTGGACGCGATGATGTCGTGAATGCGCGGCAACTGGCCGCATCAGCTATTTGACAGCGACAATGAAGATCCGTGGAAATTTCAGCAGAACCTTGCCATCCGCCTGCGGCAAATAGCTGGCGGCGATGCGCGCGGTATACTCAGCGATGTAAGCCTTGCGCTCCGGCGGCTCCAGCGGGTCGACGAACGGGCGCAGCCCGGTGCCCTTCACCCATTCCACGATCGCGGTGGCATCGGCCAACGCATGATTGTAGACGGTGTGCCAGATCTCGACGCGGGAACACAGCGGCTGCAGCGCATCGTAATACGCGCCGGGCTTCGGCAGCGAGTCACGCAGCTCCGCAGCCTTTGAGAGCTGCGCACGCCACGGCTCGAGATAGGCGACCTCGCGCATCAGGATGTGCGAGGGCTCGTCGAGATTGTCCGGCATTTGCACAGCCAGCACGCCGCCCTGCGGCAATGCAGTGACCAGACGTTTCAGCTGCTTGATGTGATCCGGCACCCACTGAAACACGGCATTGGCAAACAAGACATCGGAGCCGGCCGGCGCCACCCAATGGGCGATATTGGCTTCAATGAAAGTCTGCGCGGGCAGACGTTCCCGCGCCTGCCGCAACATATCGGCCGACGTATCGACACCGATGACCGACGCTTGCGGCCAGCGATTGACCAGAAGCTCCGTCGAGTTGCCAGGCCCGCAGCCGATGTCGACGACCTTGCGGGCATCGAGAAGCGGAATCTGCGCGAGCAGATCCCGTGCCGGCCTGGTTCGCTCGTCCTCGAACTTCAGATACTGCTGCGCGCTCCAGTCGGCCATTTGAGAGTTCTCCTCAGCGCGTCAGTTTCTTGTATTTCACGCGATGCGGGATGATCGAATCCTGCCCGAGACGACGCATCTTGTCCTTCTCGTAGTCCTGGAAGTTACCCTCAAACCATTCGACATGGCTGTCGCCTTCGAAAGCGAGCATATGCGTCGCGATACGGTCGAGGAACCAGCGGTCATGGCTGATGATCACGGCGCAACCGGCGAAGTCTTCCAGCGCCTCTTCCAGCGCACGTAGCGTGTCGACGTCGAGATCGTTGGTCGGTTCGTCGAGCAGCAGGACGTTGGCGCCGGACTTCAGCATCTTGGCGAGATGCACGCGGTTGCGCTCACCGCCCGACAATGCGCCGACTTTCTTCTGCTGATCGCCGCCCTTGAAGTTGAATGACGAGCAGTAGCCGCGCGAATTGACTTCCTTCTTGCCGAGCAGGATCAGTTCGTTATTCCCCGAGATTTCCTCCCAGACAGTCTTCTTGCCGTCGAGCGCATCGCGCGACTGATCGACATAACCGAGATGAACGGTCTCACCGACAGTGATCGTGCCGCTATCGGGCTTCTCCTGTCCGGTGATCATCTTGAACAGCGTCGTCTTGCCGGCGCCATTGGCGCCGATGACGCCGACGATACCGCCGGGCGGCAGCTTGAAGGTCAGATCGTCGATCAGCACACGATCACCATAGGCCTTGGTGAGACCTTCGAAGTCGACGACGTTGTCGCCGAGGCGCTCGGCCACCGGAATGGTGATCTGCGCACCCTGAGTCTGCTTCTCGCTGGCCTTCTTGAGCAACTCGTCATAGCGCTGGTAGCGCGCCTTCGATTTGGCCTGACGGGCCTTGGGCGACGAAGCGATCCACTCCTGCTCGCGTTCCAGCGTCTTCTGATGGGCTGCGTCCTCGCGGCCTTCCTGTGCCAGACGCTTCTGCTTCTGCACCAGCCAGGACGAGTAGTTGCCCTCGTAGGGAATGCCGCGGCCGCGATCGAGTTCGAGAATCCAGGACGTCACATTGTCGAGGAAATAGCGGTCATGGGTCACGATCAGGATCGCACCCGGATAGTTGCGCAGATGACCTTCGAGCCACGACACGGATTCGGCGTCGAGATGGTTGGTCGGTTCGTCGAGCAGCAGCAGTTCGGGTGCATCGAGCAGCAGCTTGCAGAGCGCGACGCGGCGGCGTTCACCGCCGGAGAGCTTGGTGACGTCGGCATCGTCAGGCGGACAACGTAGCGCATCCATCGCCTGGTCGACCTTGCTGTCGAGATCCCAGAGGCCTTGCGCCTCGATCTCGTCCTGCAGCTTGGTCATCTCGTCAGCGGTCTCTTCCGAGTAGTTCATCGCCAGCTCGTTGTAGCGATCGAGAACAGCCTTCTGCTTGGCGACACCAAGCATGACGTTCTCGCGGACGTTCAAAGACGCATCGAGCTGCGGTTCCTGTTCGAGGTAGCCGACGCGCGCGCCCTGCGCGACCCACGCCTCGCCGGTGTATTCCTTGTCCAGGCCAGCCATGATCTTGAGCAGCGTCGACTTACCGGCGCCGTTGACACCGAGCACGCCGATCTTGGCGTCCGGATAGAACGACAAATGGACGTTATCCAGCACCTTGCGGGTCGGATAGGCCTTGGTCAGACCCTGCATGAAGTAGACGAATTGGCGAGCCATCGTGATCCTTGAAAACCGTCGCGGGCGTGAAAAATGGGTTGTCGCTGATGTAGCGGCGTGGCCCCGAAAGGGCAACCGGGGGTCTTAAGGATTTGGTAACTCTGCACTTCTTCGAGGCAGCCATTATGACAATTAAAACCGCTTTTTAACGACTTCCGCCAAGAGTGCTCCCAGGGCGATCAATCATGCCCCTCGCGACTGAAGTCGCGAGCAGACAGGCGGAGCCTCGTCATGGCGATCACTACATCAGTCCCCTCTCCAGCCGCCGCCGAAACCAGCGCGGCGCGCCCAGGCCTACTCCACGAAATCCGGACGTTCTGGCAGCTGTTTTTCGTCGCCGCCTTCGATCCTTACCGGCCCGAGCAGCATTACATGCGCGGCCCAGGCCCCGCCTGTCGCGCCAAGGACCCGTCCGCGCCGGTCCCGCCCTCACATTAAGCTGATCGCACTGCCGCCGACGATGCAGACGCTTGCGCACGCCCGCGAGGCGCGCAATGTGTCCATCCCCTGACGGCTTCAACACCGTCATCACCACACCGGATGGACGATCCCATGACGCGGCTGCGCTGTGCAATTCTCGACGACTATCAGAACGTGGCCCTGACGCTTGGTGACTGGAGCGCACTCGCCGACCGCATTGAGATCATCGTCTTCGACAAGCCGTTCGCCTCAGCGGACGAAGCGGCTGCAGCGCTGAAGGATTTCGAAATCATCTGCGCCATGCGCGAGCGGACGCCGTTTCCACGCGCGATGTTCGAGGCGCTGCCGAAACTCAAGCTGCTGATCACTTCCGGCATGCGCAATGCCGCGATCGATTTCGAGGCCGCGAAGGCTCGTGGCATAACGGTCTGCGGTACCGCGATGGTGGGCAATCCGACGGCCGGCCTGACCATCGGCCTGATGCTGGAACTGACCCGCAAGATCGGCTTTGAAAACGCACGCATGAAGGCCGGCAAGCCCTGGCAGGTTACCGTCGGCGAGGACATCGAAGGCAAGACGCTGGGAATCATCGGCCTCGGCAAGCTCGGCAGCCAGGTCGCCGGCATCGGCCGCGCGCTTGGGATGAAGACCATTGCCTGGAGCACCAATCTGACGCCCGAGGCCTGCGAAAAAGCCGGCGTGACCTACGCGACCAAGGAAGAACTGTTCGCCCAGGCCGACATCATCACGATCCACCTCGTGCTGAGTGATCGCTCGCGCGGATTGGTGTCACGGGCGGATCTCGCACGCATGAAACCAACCGCCTATCTCATCAACACAGCACGCGGCCCGATCGTGGATGAAGTCGCACTGCTCGAGACCTTGCAGGCCGGGAAAATTGCCGGTGCAGGTGTCGACACCTATTCCCATGAACCACTGCCGCTCGACAGCCCGCTGCGCAAGCTCGACAATGTCGTGATCACACCGCATCTCGGTTATGTCACCGCCGAAAATTACAAGCGGATCTATGCAGAGATGATCGAGGGCATCGGCGGCTGGTTGAACAGCGCCCCCGTCCGCAAGCTCAACTGACGCAAGCGCTCACTGCGCAAAAGAAAACGGGCGCCGTGTGATCACACGGCGCCCATTTTCTCGAAATCAGCTGAAGAAATCAGCGAATGCTGACCGGAGCCGGCAGCGGCTGAACCGATGTCGGCTGGGTGCCGGGCAGCGGCGCAGGAGCGGCATTCGCGCTCGGACCGGGGACCGGCTGAGCCGAAGCCGTGGTCGCCGGAGCCTTGCCGGGCATCACCACCACGCGGGTACCAACCTTGGCACGTTCGAACAGATCCGACACGTCGTCGTTGAGCATGCCGAAGCAGCCAGACGACACGGACTTGCCGATCGTCGACGGCTGATTGGTGCCGTGAATACGATAGACGGTGGAACCGAGATACATGGCGCGGGCGCCGAGCGGATTGCCTTCGCCGCCGGCCATAAAGCGCGGCAGATAGGGCTGGCGCTCGATCATCTCAGTTGGCGGATGCCAATCCGGCCACTCCGCCTTGCGGGTGATCTTCTGGACACCGTTCCAGGTGAAACCATCACGACCGACGCGCACGCCATAGCGCATCGCACGGTTGTTGCCGAGCACATAGTACAAATAGAAGTTCGGCGTATCGACGACGATGGTGCCCGCGGGCTCCTTCGTGACGAAATTGACTTCCTGCCGGCGGAACTGCGGCGGCAGCTGCGCCGGACCGGTTTCCGGCTGATCTTCCGGAGGCAATGAAGCCACCATCACGGAGCTGCCATTGGCGCCCAGACCCTGCCCCTGAACGGAGCCTGTCACAGGAGCGCCTTGCCCGCCCATGCCTTCAGGCGGACGCATTGCGCCATCGCCATTGCCGCGGTTCGAATACACCACCGGCGGCGCCATCGGGCGGCCATAGCGTGGATCGTCCGGCGACATGACCGGGCCCTGCGGCATGGCGCGATCGGAATAAACCGGGGCAGCACCAGCAGGGCGACCGTAGCGCGGATCGTCCGGAGACATCACCGGGCTCTGGGGCGCAATTCCGGGCGCGGACAGCCCCGTCATCGGCCGGCCACCGCGAGAGGGCGGCGCGTCATCTTCGTCGAGCGCATCAAAATCCGGCATGGCGTCCAGCGCGCGATCGGCGCGTGAATTGGCCGGATAGCCGCCCGGGGGATAATTGGGGTCGGCCGGGATCGAATAACCGCTTGGCGTGCCCACAGGATAGCCCTGCGCCACCGCGAGCGAATGACCCGCGACGCTACCGAGAGCCACGGTCGCCAATGTCGTCAAAACACGCTTGATCATCATTGCCCTTGTATAAGCTCAAGCAAAAACCGGAACATGCCGTCAGATCGCGCAGGATAGCGGCGCATTCAAGACAATTCCGGAAAAAAGCTTCCCATTTCGGTCATATTCGCGAGATCACACGCCGGCGTGGCTATCTTGCCTCACCTCCGCTGAAATCACTGCTCAGGAATGCGTCCTCAGTTGTGCATCTCACTTTTTAACAAACGGTTCCTGAGGCCGTGCGTTATCCTCAAATGGTCCTGATTCGCGACGCTTTGGCGGCAGCCGATTCTGCGGAACGGGCCGCTTCCAGTGTTGTCACCGCGTCCCCGTCGTTCGAAAGCCTTCCACGGTCTGTCCGAAGGCGGAACTGCCATTCATGCTTCCGGGTTTCCGATTTCTGTTCGCAGCCGTCCTGCTCACAGTCTCGTTGGTGGTCTTCGGCCTTGGTGCCGCAGCCCTGCTGCGCTCTGCTCATCAGGAATTCGCGACCATTCCGACCAGGCGCGCGCCGCAGGCCGTCTTTGCGCAGCAGCCCGTCGAAGCTCCGCCGACATTGGCCATGCTGCGCGTCGAGGCACCAGCCTCCACCCCTGAGACTGTCGCGCCACCAGCGGTCCCCGTGACATCGGCGGCAGAACAGGTGCCCCCCATCGCGGCTCCTGCGGAGCCGGAAAAGACCGCCTTGCCCGAGACCGCCGCGCCCTTGTCGACGCCGGCCGCACCGGTTGTCGAGATTACTGCCCCGGTGGTGGCGGCGACGCCGAAGCCTGACGTTGTAGCGAAGTCGGAAGCAACGAAGATCGAAGAGCGGGAACCTCTAACGACGGTTGCCGTCGCACCAGCGACCTCCGTCGAACCAGTTGCCGCCCCTCCTCCCGAGCCTGCCGTCGTTCCTGCACCAGCCGCCGCAGCAGAGGTTGTAGCAACGCCAGCGGGGCCACAGCCGACAGCCACGCTGACTGATGACGACGCAAGATTGTCTTCGACGAAAATTGCGATGCTGGGTGGACCGCCCATCGATACCGAGTCGGTACCATTGCCGAAAGCCAAGCCTGCTGCAGAGCCCGCCAAGAAGGTCGTGAAGAAGCGCGTCACCGTCAAAAAGCGGCGTGTAGCCTCAAGGCCTATGGCTGCCGCTGCACAACAGCCGACCGACCCGTTCGGATTGCCGGTCGCGCGCTGACCTTGATCCCGATTACGCCGGCCCGGTCGCGACGGGCGGACCGTCGGGCTGCCCCCATTCCGACCACGAGCCGTCATAGAGCGCCGAACCGCGCACGCCGAGACGATAAAGCGCCAAAGTCAACACCGCCGCAGATACGCCGGAGCCACATGTGGTGACGATAGGCTTGTCGAGATCGAGCCCCGTGCCGGTGAAGGCTTGGCGCAACTCTTCGAGCGGCTTCATCGTGCCGGTCGCAGCGTCGAACAACAGGTTGTAAGGCAGGTTGCGGCTGGCGGGGATGTGACCGGAGCGAATGCCCGCGCGCGGTTCAGGGACAATTCCCTCGAAGCGATTGGCGGCACGCGCATCGATCAATTGCTCTTTGCGCGAATCCAGATTGGCAACCACCTGCGCCTTGCTACGAATATACGACTTGTCGAGTGTGGCGCTGAAAGTGCCAGGCTTCGGTGACGACTTTCCGGTTTCTATCGCACGCCCTTCGGCCTTCCATTTCTTCAACCCGCCATCGAGCACCTTCACATTGGCGTGGCCGTAAGAGAGGAACATCCACCACGCCCGCGGCGCCGCAACCCAGCCGCCTGCATCATAGGCGACAACCGTATCATCGGAGGAAATGCCGAGCGCACCAACATCTCGGGCGAACTGGTCAGCATCCGGATACATATGAGGCAGATCAACGGAATGATCTGACACTGCATCGACATCGAAGAACACCGCGCCCGGAATATGCGCAGCGAGATAGTCATCGACCGGCAGCGGGAGCACCCCGGGCATCTTGAATGAGGCGTCGATGACCTTGACCTTGGGATCGCCGAGATGAGCGGCAAGCCATTCGGTGGAGACGAGAGGATCGGTGCTGGTCATCGGACTGTCCTGTGGTGCTCAATACGATCGTCATGGCCGGGCTTGTCCCGGTCATCCACGTCTTGCATCGCGTAATGTGTAAGACGTGGGTGCCCGGGACAAGCCCGGGCACGACGATTGAGGGTTACGCGCTCATCACGATGCAGCGCGATTACTTCGCCTTCGACTCGACCTTCTCGACCGCGCCGCCCGCATTGCGCCAGGCGGTGAAGCCACCGCCCAGATGCGCCACCGGCTTCAGGCCCATATCGGCTGCGGTCTTGGCCGCCAGCGCCGAGCGCCAGCCGCTGGCGCAATGGAAAATGAATTTCTTGTCTTCCTGGAAGATCGGCTTGCCATAGGGACTTTCCGGATCGATCCAGAATTCCAGCATGCCGCGGGTGCAGGAGAACGAGCCCGGGATCTTGCCTTCGCGTTCGATCTCGCGGGGATCGCGGATATCGACGATGACCACATCCGGGCTTTCCGCCGCTTTCATTACGTCCTCGACGCTCATGGTCTCGATCTGCGCGTTAGCTTCGTCGAGCAGCGCCTTGTAGCCGCGGGTAATCGTCTGCGTCATGCTTTTCGCACCAGTTCCTTCATTGCACCTTCGAGACCTTCAATCGTCAGCGGATACATCCGTTCCGAGAACAGTCGCCGAATGATGGTCGTGGACTCCGAGTAATCCCAGTGCCGCTTGGCGACAGGATTGAGCCACACCGCATTCGGATAGGTCTGCGTGATGCGCTCCAGCCAGACCGAGCCGGACTCTTCGTTCACATGTTCGACCGAACCGCCGGGCACCATGATCTCGTAAGGCGACATCGAGGCATCGCCAACGAACACGATCTTGTAGTCATGGGCATATTTGTGCAGCACGTCCCAAGTCGGCGTGCGGTCCGTGAAGCGACGTTTGTTCTGCTTCCACACGCCTTCATAGAGGCAGTTGTGGAAGTAGAAATACTCCATGTGCTTGAATTCGCTCTTCGCCGCCGAAAACAGTTCCTCGACCTGCTCGATATGCGAATCCATGGATCCGCCGATATCGAAGAACACCAGCACCTTGACCGCGTTGCGCCGTTCCGGACGCATGTGGACGTCGAGATAGCCGTGATTGGCGGTCTCCCGAATCGTGGTGTCGAGATCGAGTTCATCCGGCGCACCGGTGCGGGCAAACTTGCGCAGACGGCGCAGCGCCACCTTGATATTGCGGATTCCAAGCTCGACGTTGCCGTCGAGATCCTTGAACTCGCGCTTGTCCCAGACCTTCACCGCGCGCCGGTGGCGGCTCTTTTCCTGGCCGATACGGATGCCTTCGGGATTGTAGCCTTCGGCACCAAACGGTGATGTCCCGGCGGTGCCGATCCATTTGTTGCCGCCCTGATGACGTTCCTTCTGCTCTTCAAGGCGCTTCCGCAGGGTTTCCATGAGCTTGTCCCAGCCCATGGCCTCGATCTGCTTCTTTTCTTCCTCGGTGAGATATTTCTCGGCGAGCTTCTTCAGCCACTCGGCCGGAATCTCCGCCTTTTCCATAGCGTCGAGCAGGCTCTCAAGCCCCTTGAAGACCGTCCCGAACACCCGATCGAACTTGTCGAGATTGCGCTCGTCCTTCACCAGCGCTGCACGGGACAAATAATAGAAATTCTCCACCGACTGATCAGCGAGGTCGGCGTCGAGCGCCTCCATCAGCGTGAGATATTCGCGCAGGGTCACCGGGACCTGTGCATCGCGCAGCGATGTGAAGAATTGCAAGAACATGATTGACAGATTGCCCGACCACCCGCGTCCGTCAAGGGCCGGATGTGGTAGAAGCCTACACCGCTCCGTGGTGCGCCATCGCGGCGCATATCGGGAATAAGCGAGATTTATCAGTCAAACCGGGGCGAATTCCGCTCCGCGGCATGGTGAAGCAATCGCTTGTCAGATTGCAGGTATTTGTTTCAACAATTCCGGCGTCAGTAACCACGCAGCGCGGTGTCCCGCCATCGGCGGGCATTCTTAGCTATCGTGAAAGCAACGACGGCCATGGTGATGGCCTGTTTTGCTGTCAACATTGAAACGAATGACCGTACCCACGACACTGACCAGCAGTTCGCCGAGCCGACTCTCCGCGCCGGGTGTGATCGTCACGCTGTTCGTGCTGGCGATGAGCGCGTGCGTGCTCGGGCTTGTCGTCTGGAAGGCGCTCGATGCCCGCCAGACCGTATTGGCGCAAAGCGAAACCGACAGTCGAAACCTCGCACATTCGCTGGTCGAACATGCTTCGCGCTCGATACAGGCCATCGACATCGCCATGAGCGGGATGGCGGATCTGCTGAAGTACCAAAACCCGCAGCCGGATCGCTTCAACACGTTTCTGGCCAACACGGCGAATGCACTGCCACAGCTGCGCGAAATCGGTGTATTCGATACGCTTGGGAACTGGCGCTATTCCTCGCTGCCGGAAACGCCAACGCACAATAATTCCGACCGCGACTATTTCATTTATCATCGCGACCACACCGACTCCAATATCAGGATCAACGCCCCCATCACGTCGCGGCTAACCGGCCGTACATCAATCATCCTGTCGAAGCGGATCGACGGCCCCGACGGCAGCTTCAAAGGTGTACTGACGGGCGCGATCGACAACCAGTACTTCAGCGATTTCTACAAAACATTCCAGATCGGCGAGAGCGGCGGCATCAGCCTGATCCGAAGCGACGGCATACTGCTGATTCACTGGCCATCGATGGAAGTTGGGAAGGACCTCTCCGGAACTCAGCTCATTCAGACCCGTCTGAAACAGAGTCTGGCAGGCTTCTACAAGATCGATTCGCCGTTCGACGGCATCACCAAATATTTCAGCTACGAGCAAACCACGCAGTATCCGCTGATCGTCACAGTCGCGATTCCGGAAGATCAGGTGTTGGCGATATGGAAGAGCAATCTGCTCTCCGACGTTATCGTTGCTTCAGTCCTGCTCTGCACCGTGATCCTGCTCGCCGCCCTGCTATCGACCCAGTTTCGCTTCCGGCTCAACATGGAACACGCGCTCCGCGAGCGCGAGTCCCGCTATCGCCTGCTCGCCGACAACATCGCCGATGTTATTATCCTGCTCGATCGCTTTGGAAATATCGTCTTCGTCTCGCATTCGGTCGAATTCGTTTTGGGGCATAATCCGAAAGATCTGCTCGGGCGCTCCTGCTTCGAACTGGTGCACCCGGAGGATGTGGAAACCGTGAAGGCGGCCAGCGCGCAATTGAAAGATCTCACAGCGAACCGCACCGTGATTTTTCGAACTTATCGTGACGACCATTCACTCGCTTGGGTGGAGGTTAACTTCAAACTGGCCACCCGCGAGATCGATCGCGACAAGGTCGAAATCGTAGGCGTGCTGCGCGACGTCACCCTTCGAAAAAGCATGCAGGACGAGTTGACGTCGTTGAATACAAAGCTCGCAGAACTCGCGACCACTGACGGGCTGACGGGGCTCGCCAACCGCCGCACACTCGACGGCTTTCTGCGCCGCGTCTTTGAGCAGCACGACGAGATGTCGGTGCTTTTGATCGATGTCGACAACTTCAAGGGCTATAATGACAGCAACGGCCACCAGGCCGGCGACGAATGCCTCAAACGCGTCGCGGCCGTCATTGCCGATGCCACGATCAATACGCCGGCATTGTCCGCACGTTATGGCGGCGAGGAGTTCGCCATCGTTTTGCCGGACGTATCCGAGGCCGATGCGATCACTATCGCGGAAGCCCTGCGTCTTCGAGTCAGGGCATTGGAGATTCCAAATATGGCATCAACCCGCGGCCACCTGTCGATCAGCGTCGGCGTCGCCAGCCGGAACAGCCTGACCTCGAACGAAGCCGTCCTGGTCGGCGAGGCCGATCTGGCGCTTTACGAGGCCAAACGACGTGGTCGAGATTGCGTTGTCGCCAATTCGGCGCTGCAACGCGAATATTTCAGCGCGGGCTTTTCGCACAACAGCTGATCCGCCAATTGCCGCCAGACCGTCTGGCTTTTCCCCGCCATGATATGTTCTTCGTCATCGCAAAAGGTCCCGCGAAGTGCCCGGAATGGTGGCTGGACCTGACCAATAATTCAATTAAACTTCGCCCGGAAACGTGCCGGCTGGCCAAATTGGCCGACGGCTGATGATCACAACAGGAATGGCGCGTCACTTGATGTCGCCCGCGAAGGATTGATCCATGGGAATTCTCGCAGCATTGCTGATCGGCGCCATTGCTGGCTGGCTGGCCGGGTTGATCGTTCGTGGCGCCGGCTTCGGCCTGCTCGGCAATATCGTCATCGGCATCATCGGCGCACTGGTCGCTGGCTGGCTGCTGCCGCGCCTGGGTGTGAGCCTTGGCGTTGGGGCGATCCGCGACATCATCAACGCCACCATCGGCGCGGTGATCGTGCTCGTCATCCTGTCGCTGATCCGGCGCTGACGTCGCATCCCCTCACTCTGCGATCGCCTACCGCGATTCCATCATTTTCGGCGGCGCGCGTCCGCGCGACAAGAAGAAACAAGGCAAAGTCTCCATGAAATTTACCGGCACCGAAAACTATGTCGCGACCGATGATCTCAAGGTCGCGGTCAATGCCGCTATCGTGCTCGAACGCCCGCTGCTGGTGAAGGGCGAGCCTGGCACCGGCAAGACTGTACTGGCCGAGGAAGTCGCCAAGGCGCTGGGCGCACCGCTGCTGACCTGGCACATCAAGTCGACCACAAAGGCGCAGCAAGGCCTCTACGAATACGATGCCGTCTCGCGCCTGCGCGACAGCCAGCTCGGCGATCCCCGCGTTTCAGACATCGGCAACTACATCAAGCGCGGCAAGCTGTGGGAAGCTTTCACCCATGCAGAGCGACCGGTGCTGCTGATCGACGAAATCGACAAGGCTGACATCGAATTCCCGAACGACCTTCTGCTCGAGCTCGACCGCATGGAATTCCATGTTTACGAGACCGGCGAGACCATCAAGGCGGCAAAGCGCCCGATCGTGATGATCACATCGAACAACGAGAAGGAATTGCCCGACGCGTTTCTGCGCCGTTGCTTCTTCCACTACATCAAGTTCCCTGACATCGACACCATGAACCAGATCGTCGAGGTCCACTTCCCCGGCATCAAGCATCGCCTCGTCGCCGAAGCGATGCGTATTTTCTTCGAGGTGCGCGACGTGCCCGGCCTCAAGAAGAAGCCATCGACGTCGGAACTGCTCGACTGGCTGAAGCTGCTGGTCAATGAGGATATGTCGCCGGAGATGCTGCGGGAGCGCGACCCGCGCAAGCTGATCCCGCCGCTGCATGGTGCGCTGTTGAAGAACGAGCAGGACGTGCACCTGTTCGAGCGGCTGGCGTTTTTGAACAGACGGGAAGTCTGATCCACCATCGAGGTATACAGCCTTCACGGAAAACCGCCCTCAGGGGCGGTTTTTTAATACCTATTCCGCAGATATTTTCCAATTTCAGTATACATAAACTGGTTCTAATTCCCGTTTTATTGAGGTATCGTCCCTTCAAACGCCAGACCTGTATACAGACAGGACTCAAGAACTGCGCCACGGAGGAATACGATGCCCGCTTCATTCCCGCTGAACGCCTGGTACGCCGCCGCCTGGGATGCCGACATCAAGCACCAGCTTTTCCCGCGCACGATCTGCGGCAAGCATGTGGTGATCTATCGACGCTCCGATGGCGGCGTCAGCGCGCTGGAGGATGCCTGCTGGCACCGGCTGGTGCCGCTGTCCAAGGGACGCCTCGAGGGCGACACTGTGGTCTGCGGCTATCACGGCCTGAAATACAACGCGCAGGGCCGCTGCACCTTCATGCCCTCGCAGGAGACCATCAATCCCTCCGCCTGCGTGCGCTCCTATCCCGTGGTCGAGCGGCATCGCTTCATCTGGCTGTGGATGGGCGACCCGGCGCTGGCAGATCCGGCACTAGTGCCGGACATGCACTGGAATGACGATCCGGAATGGGCCGGCGACGGCAAGACGATTCACGCGAAGTGCGACTACCGCCTCGTGGTCGACAATCTGATGGATCTCACCCACGAAACTTTCGTGCACGGCTCCAGCATCGGTCAGGACGACGTCGCTGAATCTCCTTTCGATGTCACCCATGGCGACAAGACCGTGACGGTGACGCGCTGGATGAAGGGCATTGAGGCGCCGCCATTCTGGGCCGCGCAGTTGCGCAAGCCTGGCCCCGTCGATCGCTGGCAGATCATCCACTTCCAGGCGCCGAGCACGGTGAATATCGACGTCGGCGTCGCACCGGCGGGAACCGGCGCGCCGGAAGGCGATCGCTCGCAGGGCGTCAATGGCTTCGTGCTCAACACCATGACGCCGGAAACCGAGACCACCTGCCACTATTTCTGGGCCTTTGTGCGCAACCACCGCATCACCGAGCAGAAGATCACCACGGAAATCCGCGAAGGCGTCGCGGGTATTTTCCGCGAGGACGAAATCATTCTCGAAGCGCAGCAGAAGGCGATGAACGAGAACCCCGATCGCGTCTTTTACAACCTCAATATCGATGCCGGCGCGATGTGGTGCCGACGGGTCATCGACCGCATGGTGGCGAAGGAAAGCACGCCACCCAAACTGCAGGCGGCAGAGTAAAATCATGAGCGAACGCGATACCGAACGCTCCGTCTCGCAGACCGTGCGTGCGCAGCTCGCACTGCGCGACATGATCCTGTCCGGCACGCTGCGCTCGGGCGAGCGCATCAGCGAATTGCAGGCTGTGGAAATCACCAGCGTCTCGCGCACGCCGGTGCGCCTCGCACTGGTGCGTCTGGAAGATGAGGGTCTGCTGCAGGCGATCCCCTCCGGCGGCTTCATGGTGAAGGCGTTTTCCGAGCGCGACATTCTCGACTCCATCGAACTGCGCGGTACGCTGGAAGGCCTCGCAGCCCGCTTCGCCGCCGAGCGCGGCGCCAGCGCGCGCAATCTCGAACCGTTGAAGGAATGCCTGTCCGATCTGGATCAGTTGGTGCGCCAGGATCCGATCTCGGTGGAAGCCTTCTCCGCCTATGTCACCATGAACGCCCGTTTCCATGCGCTGCTGACCGACCTTTCCGGCAGCGCGCCGGTGATCCGGCAGATAGATCGTGTTTCGGCGATGCCCTTTGCCTCGCCCAGCGCCTTCGTGATGGCGCAGTCAGCGCTGCCGGAAGCGCACAACATCCTGCTGATCGGCCAGGAACATCACCGCATCGTCGTCGACGCCATCGAGAATCGCGAAGGAGCACGCGCCGAGGCGATCATGCGTGAGCATGCGCGGCTTGCCGTGCGCAATCTGCGGCTGGCACTGCGCAATCGCAATCATCTCGATCTGCTGCCTGCACTGGCATTGCTGACCTCGACACCGGCGGATTGACGGAGACCTTCATGCGTTTTGCAGAACACTGGATGGGATGCCGCGTCGAGGCCACGCGCAATGTGGCGCCGAACATTCGCGAGATCACGCTGAAGCCGGATACACCGCTGTCGTCCTACCCTCTCGGCAGCCACATCAATGTCAGCCTCCTGATCGACGGCCAGCCACAGACGCGATCCTATTCGCTGGTGGGAGAACGCAGCAACGAGTTGCTGCGTATCGCTGTGCGGCTGGCACCGGATAGCCGCGGCGGCTCCAAAGCCATGTGGGCACTGCAAGTCGGCGCGCGGCTGGAGATCTCCAGCCCGTCATCGCTCTACGACATCGACTGGAATCGTGGGACATACTGCCTGATCGCTGGCGGCATCGGCATCACGCCGATCACCGGCATTGCCGCAGCGCTCCACAGCAAAGCCATCGATCTGCAGCTGCATTATGCGGTGAAGGCTCGCAGCGAAGCCGCCTATCTCGATGAACTATCGACGCTGCTCGGCGACCGCCTGACGGTGCACGCCAGCCATGAAGGCGCACGACTGGATTTCGCCGCGACCTTTGCTGCCTTGCCTCACGATGCCATCGTCATCCTCTGTGGCCCGATGCGCATGCTGGAAGCAGCCCGGCGCGAATGGAACGCCGCCGGACGCGCCCCCGCTGATCTGCGCTATGAAACCTTCGGCTCCAGCGGTCTCCTGCCAACTACGGAATTTCGCGTTCGGCTGAAGGGCAGCGGCGCGGAGATCGTAGTGCCGCAAAGCCGCTCGATGCTGGCAGCGCTCAACGAGGCCGGCTTCGAGGTGATGTCGGACTGCGAACGCGGCGAATGCGGGGTCTGCGCCATCGACGTTCTCGCCGTCGACGGCGAAATCGATCATCGCGACGTCTTCTTCAGCGATCACCAGAAGAGCGGCAATACGAAGATCTGTCCCTGCGTCTCGCGCGTCGTCGGCACGGTGACAGTGGATACGTTGTATCAGCCGGACGCTGTCTGACCGTCAGCGTTCACCGCGCAGCGACGCAATCATCGACATGATCGCGAGCACGATGACCACGGCGCCATAGACATAGGCCACGACGGCCAGTCCGGCATATGGCACAGCCACGCCTGCAGCGAGTGCCGGCAGGCTGAAGGCCAGATAGGACAACACATAGAACGCCGCCAGCAAACCGGCGCGCTGATGCGCCTCGGCGGTCGGCAGCAGCGTGCTCAGCGAGCCGGCGAAGGACGCGCCGAAGCCGAAACCTGCGATCACCGAACCGGCAAACAGCATCGCAACGCTGTGCTGCCAGATGCCGAGCAGCGAGACGAGGACGCCCAGCGACAGTGCGGCCGTGCCAATCACCAGCAACCGCTGCGCCGGAAGCTGCCGAAGGGCGGCCACGGTCAGTGCTGCAGCGAGCATCAGGGTCGCGACCACAACGCCGCCGACCCAAGGCGCGGAGACGCCCATCGTTGTTGCGACCACCGTGGGCATCAAGGACAGACTGAAACCGCCCAACGCCCATGTGGCGACGGTGGCCGGTGCAACGCGCAGCAGCGCGGCACGCGATTGGCTGGGCACGCGCACATGCGGCCGCAGCGAAGCCAGCGCGCCCGATTTGCGCGACACGGTCTCGGGCATTACGAACAGCAGCATAATCATCACGGCCGTCAGCGCGAATAGAACCTCATAGACCAGATGCAGCGGATCGGGCGCGAAGGTGACGAGCGCCGCCGCGCCGAGCGCGCCGACCATCAGGCCAAGAAAGGCGGTCACGCTGTTGAGCAGCGGTCCGCGCTTGCGGTCGGTATCGAGGATCGCAGCGCCCAATGCCGTTGTCGCCGTGCCGACGCACAGGCCCTGCACGGCACGCGCGAGGATCAATTGCCCGACATCATTGGCATAAGAGAACAGCACCATCGCGACAGCATTCAGCAGCAGACCGCCGAGAATGACCGGACGGCGTCCGACATAATCGGACAGACCGCCGACGGTCAGCAGCGCGGCCAGCAGGCTGATCGCATAGACCGCAAACACCAGCGTGATCATCAATGGCGAGAGGTGCATCGACTGCTGGTAGAGCCGATACAGCGGCGTCACCGCGCTACTGCTGGCTGCGACCAGCGCGGCCCCGGCAAAACTGAATGCCGTCATGGCCGATGGCTTCAACACCCAACCGGCTCTGGCGGGTGATGCTTGAGCATTGGAAACACACGTCTTTTCGGCGTTGCCTTGCATAGCTCATTCCTAAAAGCTAAATAGTTGCATTAGGCATCTAGGTTGGCCGAGAGCTTAATGCAAATATTTTGCGTTAAGAATCTCAGTTTTTCGCACATGTGCGACCGTGGGAGAACGATGTGACGGTGAAGGAACGAGTCCGGATCGGTGGACGCAGCGCGCGTATCCAGAGCGCCGTGCATGATGCTGTCCGCAAATTGGGGGCTCTTTCCACCCGAAACCAGATCACCGTGCCGCAGATCGCTGCCGAGGCTGGCGTGACGCCGTCAACCATCTATCGACGCTGGGGCGATCTGTCCGCGCTGCTTGCCGACGTCGCCGTAGCGCGGCTGCGGCCGATCGCGGATCCCGACGACACCGGCGCGGTCGAAAGCGATCTGCGCGCCTTCATCGAGCAATATGCCGAAGAGATGTCGTCTCCGGTCGGCCAGGCGCTTATGCGGGACGTGTTGTCGGCCCTGAAGGAGGGACTGCCGAGCGCCTGCGCGGGCTTCACCTGCGATCACCTCACCACCCTTAACGCACGCGCCAAAGCGCGCGGCGAGACGCCCTTCGACATCGACGAGGTGATCGACCATGTGGTGGCGCCGATCATCTATCGCGCGCTATTCAGCGAACAAATACCGACATCCGATTATTGCAATCGCCTGATTGACCGGATTTATCCGCCTGCCCGCAAGCGACGCACCGCCAGCTGATCGTCAGCGCGGCTTCTCGTCCAGCTGATAGGTCAGATGCGCCTTCACCGTCGGCCATTCGCCGGGCAAGATACTATAGACAACCGTATCGCGCAGCGTGCCGTTCGGCGCGATCTGGTGATTGCGCAGGATGCCGTCCTGCTTGGCGCCGAGCCGCTCAATGGCGCGACGGGACTGATGGTTGAAGAAATGCGTGCGGAATTCCACCGCGATGCAATCCAGCTTCTCGAACGCATGCCCGAGCAACAGCAGCTTGCACTGGGTGTTGAGCGCGGTGCGCTGCACCCACTTGCCATACCAGGTCGAACCGATCTCGACCCGGCGGTTGGCGGCATCGACATTCATATAGGTCGTCATGCCGGCGATCTTGCCGTCGGCATCTTTCACCGTGAATGGCAGCATCGCGCCTGATGCCTGCAGAGCGAGCCGACGGTCAATCTCGGCGCTCATCTTTTCGGGCGTTGGGATCGCCGTGTACCAGATCTTCGAAAGGTCGCCTGACTTGGCGGCCTCGATCAGGCCATCGCAGTGATCTTTGGCAAGAGGTTCGAGCTGGGCGCGAGGTCCACTGAGCGTAACGGGTTCAAGCCACGGCATCGGTCTTCCTTCGTTCTAGACGCGCGATCGGACGCAAAACCGGCTTCCACTTTTGCTGATCGCGCTCGGGCTACTTGTTCAAGAAATTGAGCGGCAAGCCACCGCGCGGCCAGTCCATCGCGATCAGCTCGCCCTTGCCCGACAGCGTGATATAGGCCGTCTTCAGCTCGGGGCCGCCGAATGCGATATTCGTGGTGACGCGGTCGCCAGTTTGTATCTGTTCCACCAATTTTCCGTCCGGCGCAATCACCGAGATGCAGCCGCTGACCAGTGTTGCGACGCAGACATTGCCGGAGGCTTCCACCGCGAGAGAATCGAACATCTGATAGCCGCCAAGACCCGCGATGGGACGGCCGCGCTCACCGCGATAGATCACGCCACTCGGCTTTACCTCGCCGGGCGCGCCAACATCAAAGGCCCACAACCGCGCCGTCGGCGTCTCGGCCACGTACACAGTCTTCTCGTCCGGCGACAGACCGATGCCGTTGGCCGGCAACATGCCGAAATGCCCTTCGACGACTTCGGTAGCACCCGGCTTCATGTAATAGAACGCGCCGACATCCATGTCGCGATGGCGACGCTTGCCGAGATCGGTGAACCAGAGCCCGCCCTGCTTGTCGAACACCAGATCGTTCGGTCCCTTCAGCGGATGCGCGCCGCATTTGTCGAACAGGGTTTCGACCTTGCCGTTAGAGAGGTCCACGCGCTGGATCGAGCCGCCGATATATTCATGTGGCTCCGGCGCGCCAGGCATGATGGCGCCGCGCGACGCCGCCCAGCTGAAGCCACCATTGTTGCAGAGATACATCTTGCCGTCAGGGCCGAGCGCTGCGCCGTTCGGGCCGCCCGGGATTTTCGCAACCACTTCCTTGCGGCCATCGGGCCACACCCGCGTCAGTTGCTGCGCACGGATCTCGACCAGAATGACGGAGCCGTCCGGCATCACCACCGGGCCTTCGGGGAATGCGAGATCGGTGGCGAGGACGCGGATGTTGGGGCTGGACATGGAAACTCCCTGACATTTTCTTGGTTTGTTATCGCACCCTGGGTGGGCGACGCAGCGTGACGAAAGTAGAGCAAACATGTCCGGCGCTGCCAAGCCGCGCAAATGCATGGCCACTTGCGTGGAATTTCCATTCGGCTTTAGCTGCAATCAACGATAACGCGAAAAGTCCGAGGAAACCGATGCCGACCGACACCGCAGTTGCGCCTGAAGCCGATGAAGAAGTGCTCTACTCTGTCGCCCATGGCATCGCGACCGTCACGCTCAATCGCCCGCAACGGTTGAACACGATCTCACGCGAGATGCTGTCGCAGCTCAGCGAACTGTTCCTGAAAGCGGACGCTGATCCCGAAGTCCGCGTGGTGATCCTGACGGCCACCGGCCGCGCCTTCTGCGCCGGGCTCGACATGGCCAGCGCCACCAAGGGCACCGGCATCGGCTCCGCCAATGACGCCAACAACAGCCGCACCACGCTCGATCTCAAGACCGCGCCCCCGATCGTGATGTTCAACATGGAGAAGCCGACCATATGCGCCATGAATGGCGCCGCGGCCGGCTATGGCATGGACGTCGCGCTCGGCTGCGACATGCGTATCATGTCGGAGAGTGCCAAATTCGCCGCGGCCTTCGTGAAACGTGGCGTGGTGCCTGAATCCGGCGGCACCTGGTTTCTGCCGAGGATGATTGGCTGGGCCAAGGCAGCCGAGCTGATCTTCACAGGCCGCACACTGTCGGCGCGCGAAAGCCTCGAAATGGGCCTTACCAACGAGGTGGTTGATGATGCGGAATTGATGACGCGCGCCAATGCAGTGGCGGCCGAGATTGCCGCCAATGCGCCGCTCGCAGTGCAGGCAGCCAAACGCATGATGCGCTCAGGTCTGTCCGAGAGCTTTGGCGACCACGTCCATCACGTGTTCCTGCAATTGCTGCCGCTGTTTCGCACAGCGGATTTCCGCGAAGGCATGGCGTCGTTTCTTGAAAAGCGCCCAGCCAAATTCACTGGCAAGTGAGCGCGACGCACAAACATATCGACGCGGTGTTGTGCGCCGCGTCATGCTTTGCTGATTAAGTCAGCTTTCCAACTTCAAGGCTTGGTGCATACTCCCGGCATTCGAGCCGCATCACAAAAGCCTGCATAGACGGGCCGATGCGGTTGATCGAACCACAGGGAGGACACTTGACCATGCAGCATGACTGGAAAGTTCTGCGAGTGACTTTGCTCGCCGGCGTTGTCGTAGCGCTTACGTCCACCGCAAGCCACGCGCAGAAAAAATACGATACTGGCGCCACCGATACCGAGATCAAGATCGGCAACATCATGCCGTATAGCGGCCCGGCGTCCTCCTACGCGACGATCGGAAAAACCGAGGCCGCCTATTTCAAGATGATCAACGAGAAGGGCGGCATCAATGGCCGCAAGATCACCTTCATCAGCTATGACGACGGCTACAGCCCGCCGAAGACGGTGGAGCAAGCGCGCAAGCTGGTCGAGAATGACGAAGTGCTGTTCATCATGAACCCGCTCGGCACGCCGGGAAATACGGCGATCCAGAAATACATGAACACCAAGAAGGTGCCGCAGCTGTTCGTCTCGACGGGCGCCGCGAAATGGGCCGATCCGAAGAACTTCCCATGGACCATGGGCTGGCAGCCGAGCTACCAGGCCGAGGCGCGCATCTACGCGCAATACATCATGAAAAATCATCCCGGCAAGAAAGTCGGCGTGCTCTATGCCAATGATGACTTCGGCAAGGATTACATCATCGGACTGCACGAGGGGTTCGGCGATAAGGTCAAAGATTACATCGTCTCTGAGGTGCCTTATGAGACGGCGTCACCAACGGTGGATTCACAGATCGTGCAGATCAAGGCAGCCAATCCGGATGTCTTCATCAACATCGCCACGCCAAAATTCGCTGCACAGGCGATCAAGAAGGTCGGCGAAATGGGCTGGAAGCCCGTTCACATCGTCACCAATGTCTCGGCATCTGTCGGCAGCGTGATGAAGCCCGCGGGCTATGCCAACTCGCAGGACGTGCTCAGCGCGGCCTATATGAAGGATCCCAAGGATCCAACATGGAAGAACGATCCCGGCATGCTGGAATGGTCGGCCTTCATGGACAAGTACTATCCCGAAGGCGACAAGGAAGACGGCGCCACCGTGTTCGGCTACGGCGTCTCGCAGGGCATCGTCCAGGTGCTCAAGCAATGCGGCGATGACCTCACGCGCGAAAACATCATGAAGCAGGCGGCGAGCCTGAACATGGAGATCGGCATCTATCTGCCGGGCACCAAGATCAAGACCAGCCCGACCGACTTCAGCCCGCTGGAGCAGCTTCAGATGCAGCGGTTCAAGGGCGAAAGCTGGGAGCTGTTCGGCCCGCTGATGTCCGGCGAGAAGAACTCGTAAGCAATACGCTCCGGCGTCCCCTCTCCTGAGCCAGAGGGGACGCACGCGTGCTGAGCCACGCGCTCTCGTTGCTGGCCCCCTCTCCTCAATCGTGCATACTCGACGCAAGCTGCGGCGATCGACGGTCCACTCAGATGGACCGCACCGCGGACATACAAGACGTCAGAGGAAACGATGCTCAGGATACTGCCCCGGGGAATGACTCTCGCTTTTGCCGCGCTCATGCTCGGCGTGCTGGCCGCGCCATCTCACGCGCAGAAGAAATACGATCCGGGCGCCAGCGATACCGAGATCAAGGTCGGCAACATCATGCCCTATAGCGGACCGGCATCGTCCTATGCCTCGATCGGAAAATCCGAAGCGGCGTATTTCAGGATGCTGAACGATCAGGGCGGCATCAACGGCCGCAAGATCACTTTCATCAGCTATGACGATGCCTACTCGCCGCCGAAGACGGTGGAACAGGCGCGCAAGCTGGTCGAGAGCGACGAAGTGCTGCTGCTGTTTAATCCCTTGGGCACCGCGACGAATTCCGCGATCCAGAAATACATGAACCTCAAGAAAGTACCGCATCTCTTCGTATCGTCCGGCGCCTCGAAATGGGCCGACCCAAAGCACTTCCCGTGGACCATGGGCTGGTCGCCCAGCTACCACAATGAGGGGCGCATCTGGGCTGCATGGATTCTGAAGAACCATCCCGATGCGAGGATCGGCGTGCTGTTCCAGAACGACGACATGGGGAAGGACTATTTCAGCGGCGTACGCGAAGGACTCGGCGACAAGGCCGACAAGATGATCACGGTACAGGCGAGCTTCGAGACCAGCTCACCGACAGTAGATTCGCAGATCGTCCAGATCAGGACCGCCAATCCCGATGTGTTCCTGAACATCGCCTCGCCCAAGTTCGCCGCGCAGGCGATCAAGAAGGTGGCCGAGCTGAACTGGAAGCCGGTGCAGATGCTGGTCAACGTGTCGCAATCGGTCGGCTCGGTGATCAAGCCCGCAGGCTTCGACAATGCGCAGGGCGTGATCAGCGCAGCCTATATGAAGGACCCCACCGATCCGCAGTGGAAGGACGATCCGACCATCAAGGAATGGCTTGCCTTCATGGACAAGTATTATCCCGACGGCGACAAGAACGACATCTACACGCTGTACGGCTTCGGCATCGCGCGCACGCTGGCGCATATCCTGGAGCGATGCGGCGACACGCTCACGCGGGAGAATGTGATGAAGCAGGCCACGAGCCTCGATTATGAGGTCGGCATCTTCCTGCCCGGTACCCGCGTCAAGACCAGCCCAACCGACTACAGCCCGCTGCAGCAGTTGCAGATGATGCGTTTCAAGGGCGAACGCTGGGAACTGTTCGGACCCGTGCTGAGCAGCGAGTAGGACGAGAGCGCCCTATTTCGCGGCATCCTTGGCAGGCGCTGGCGCATCCTTGGCCGCCGGCGCGTCTTTCGCGGCAGCCGGAGCTTCCTTCGCAGCCGGCGCCGGCTTCTTCTGCGCCGCCTGTAGCTCCTCCACCGTCTTCTGCAGGGCAACGACGGTAGCCTTCAGCGCCTCGACCTGACGGTTGGCCGCATCCAGCCGCTGTTGCTGATCAAGCCGCAGCTTGCCCAATGTCTGCTGCAGAAAATTGACATTGCTTTGCAGGCAGCTGGTGCGACGCTCCATGGTCTTTTCGACCGTGCAGATCTCGATTCCCGGCACATCCTGCGCCTGCGCCTTGGCGGCGCCCAAAATGGTCAGCAATGTCATCGCAAGGATTGTTCGGCCGCGCATCGTTTTCCCCATCATGTCCGTCATGCCGCCAAGACCAAGCGGTGCTGGCGCCCGGCTGTCAACCAGGTGTGATGGGAACGAAGAAGATGTCCGCCCGTTCCTTGGACCGGAGCACCTCATGGCGACGCGTGAACGACGGCTGGCCGAATTCGATGGCCAGGGTGATCCTGAGCCTGATCAGGTGGTGCAAGTGTTGTGCGAGGACCACAGCGGCACTTATCAGCTGCCCTTCCCTTGCCAGTTCATTGATGGCGAATGGCGCAACGCCGAGACAGGCAGCATGGTCGAGGCACGCGTGGTCGGATGGCGGCTGCCACGTACAGCGTGAGCGCCGTGTACCTGCTTCAGGGGCGGCGGTGCACTGCGCCGACGAGCGCTTACGCGTACAGATAGCCGACAGGCTTGCCCTCGGTCCGCAGGGGACGGATGTCCTTCTGTGTAATGATCTTGGCCGCCAGGCCGTCGATTTCATCGCGTTGGGTCGGCGTCCAGCTTCGAAGCTGCTCCATGCCTTTCAGCAGGCCAAGCCGGAGGACTTGCGTATTTTCGCCCATCCCGATGAGGCTGGTCGAATTCTTGCCCGCCGTCACCACGTCACCGGCCGCAAGTTCGAACGTCTTTCCGGCACTATCCCTGAATTCCGCCATGCCACGAATGACGCGATAGATGACAACCTCACCTCTCGCGAAAGAGGCGGCATCCACGGCCGCCGCGGAGCTCTTCGGCAAGAGGGACTTGCCATGCGGATCGGTTGCGATGATGTGACCGGTGACAAGATGACCGCTCGGAGCCTCGATGCCAATATCGCGCACATAGACGGGCGCCGCCGACTTGATGGTGTCATCAGCCAGCAGCTTGAAGAGCGCATCCAGTGCCAGCGGATCCTGAAGCCAGAAGCCTGCATCGTCCGGACGATCATGCAGCGCATGGGTCCAGGCCATACGTGGCGTCTCGGCTTCGTTGATCTGATCCGGACCCACGATTGTCGGGTTCGGGAAGGTCGTCGGATCCGTCACGAAGGCTTCGAGAAACTTGCCGGAGTAGCCCATGGAGAGGGGATCGGGCACCACCGTCTGCGGCGTCTTCAGGTTCTCCTCGGTAGACAATCCCGACCAGGTGTAGAACAGCTGACGATGCACGATCGCGCTTTGCAGCATCACTGCGCCAGGGCCGACATTGTAGAAGCGCCCATCGTAATCGAAGGTGAACATGCCCGACGTAACCAGCACGAGCTGGAAGCCGCCTGGTGGCAGGTGGAGATGGAAATCGGTAGGGCCAGTATCTTCGCGATAGATCGGCAGATTGGTCGCGACCTCATGGAGCAGGAAAGTTTCGTTGTTGGCGTGAAAGCCCTCATTGGCGCGGCTATAAAGTGCCTGCGGGCGATAGGTCGCCTCGTATGTCGTGTCCTTGTGCCGATCAATCGCTACGAAATCCCCATGATTCAGGCGGAGAGGATCGCCGTTCGGGTGCTTAAGCCCAGGCCATTTGAGGTCGATCGCAGCATGTACATTCATGGGATCCTCCAACGTGTTTAAAAACACCCGGGGACCGAACTGTGATTGGCGTGCAATCGATCGGCAGCCAACGCAATGCGGCTCGCGAGAAATTGCTGCTATGCGAAAATCGCGCCAGCTTGCGTCAAAGGCGTTTTGATACCAATCGCGCGCGTTAGCAGGTGATCTGGCGGCCAAAACGCGCAAATCCCCGGGCAAGCGCTACAAACTCTGGATACAAGTTGAGCACGCCCTGCCCGATCCGTAAGCCGGCATGGCGTTGCCGAACTATCAATCAGTACTCAACCTCGAGCTCTTCGATATCGGTAGGCTCCTGCCTGGCCGCAGCAATCCATTCCTGCATTTCGGGCAGGTTCATCACCATGCTGGCATAGGCTGATAGCTGCGGATCGAGCTTGACGTCATAGGTCGCGAAGCGCGTCACCACCGGCGCATACATGGCGTCCGCCATGCTGCGGGTGCCGAACAGGAAAGGGCCGCCGGACTTCGACAGACACTCGCGCCAGATTGTGCAGATCCGGTCGATATCGGCTTGCGCGCGCGACCAGACCTTGAAGTTCGGAAAATGCCCCTTGATGTTGACCGGCAGCGACGCTCGCAATGTCGTGAAGCCGGAATGGATTTCACCCGAAATCGAGCGGCAATGCGCCCGCAGGATGCGGTCCGCCGGCAATAGCTTTGCTTCCGGCATGATCTCGTTGAGATATTCGGCGATTGCCAGCGTATCCCAGACCACCGCCCCTTCATGGCGCAGGCAGGGCACCAGGATCGATGAAGACAGCAACAGGATCTCGGCCTTGGCGGAGGCATCGTCCGGCGCCGTAACGACTTCGTCGAACTCAAGGCCTGAGAATTTTGTCAGCAGCCACCCTCGCAATGACCACGACGAGTAGTTCTTGCTGCTGATGGTGAGTGTCGCGTTGACCATGACTTATCCCCCTTACGCCCGAACCCAGGCAGCCGGTCAGCCCTCGGGGTAACCGGTTCCCGGCTGCCCATTGCTTGTGCTGCTTTAATTTTATTCAGCAAACCACGTGCCAGTTTTCCAGACGAATTGACTCTTCTCTGGCTTCAATATTGCATAGCAACACAGCAGGGATAGCTCCGGATGATGTCAATGATGTATCAGGCCTACCAGAATCACATGGATCTGACAGCACCTTGGCGCACCGGTGCGTCTGCTGCATTGAAGTACCTCAATCTCGTCCCGGCCGGCACGTCCGAGAAACTGTTCGGCCGCCTCGCAGCAGCACTTGAGCTGATCTCACGCTCCGCCCTCACCTATCATCGGCCCGAATTCGATATCGGCAAGGTGATGGTCGGCAACGACGAGCATGAGGTGACGGAAGAAGTCACCTTCAAGACGCCATTCGGATCGCTGCTACACTTCAAGAAAGAGAATGCGCCGGAGCAGCCGCGCATGCTGCTGGTGGCGCCGATGTCCGGCCACTTCGCGACGCTGCTGCGCGGCACCGTGAAGACCCTGCTGCAGGATCATGACGTCTATATCACAGACTGGCATAACCCGCGCGACATACCGCTCAATCAGGGCAAGTTCGGCCTCGACGAATATACCGAGCACCTGATCACATTCATGAATGAGCTCGGCCCGCGTTCCCACATGGTCGCGATTTGCCAACCGTCCGTGTCGGCGCTGGCTGCAGCAGCTATCATGTCGGAAGACAATCACCCCGCCCGCCCGGCAAGCCTGACATTAATGGCAGGCCCGATCGATACGCGCATTCAGCCGACCAAGGTCAACGAGTTCGCCAAGAGCAAGCCGTTGAAGTGGTTCGAAGAGAACATGATCAACTACGTGCCGTTCCAGTGCAAAGGCGCGTTCCGGCAGGTCTATCCCGGCTTCATTCAGTTGACTGCATTCGTCTCGATGAATCTCGAGCGGCACATCAAGTCACATGTCGATCTCGCCAATCATCTCGCCAAGGGCGAGACTGAGAAGGCGGAAGTCATCAAGACGTTCTATGATGAATATTTCGCCGTGATGGATCTGCCAGGAGAGTTCTATATCGACACCATCCGCGACGTGTTCCAGGAGCATCTGTTGCCGCAAGGCAAGCTGACCTACAAGGGCCGGACCGTGAACTGCGCATCGATCAAGCGCATGGGGCTGATGACGGTCGAGGGCGAGAAGGATGATATCTGCTCGATCGGCCAGACTCTAGCAGCCCAGGATCTCTGCACCGGCGTGCGAGCCTATCGCAAAGTCCATCACATGCAGGCCGGTGTCGGCCACTACGGTGTATTCAGCGGACGCCGTTGGAACAACGAGATCTACCCGCTGCTGCGGGATTTTGTTCACGTGAATTCGTGAAACCCTACGTTGTATACAAATAGTCGGGCGCTTCACCCAAATTGGTGACGCGGATGTCGCAGGAATAACCTACGTCGATACCGGGAATTGTTTCGCCGCTGCTTCAGCAGCATAGCAGCGGTTTCTTATTACCGCTTCGGCGGACCGTGTATTGACGACTGCACGATTTTTCACCGGACATACTTACGCATCAAGGCCGGCCATCGTGCCGGCCTTTTTCTTGGATTTTTCAGGCGTCCCGGTCCGGGATCAATTGAACTCGCGGCTGGCCCAGAAGCCGAACCAGGTCCACCTGCCGCTCGACGCCGGTTTTCAAGAAGACGGATTTCAGCTGGGTCCGCACAGTATTCAGGCTGACGCTCTGCATTTTCGAGATGGCGGCGACTGAGTTGCCGTCGATCAAAAGGCTGGTGATCCGCGCTTCAGCCGGCGTCAAATCGAACAAAGCCTGCAGAAGCTCCGGACCCGGGCTGCGCTGCTGGTGGGTGATCGGCGTCAGGAGCAGGATCGACATAGCGCCCGCAAAAACATCGAGGCCAGCCAGACGGAGGGGCAGCACATGCGCGATCAAGGGTGGGCTGTGCTCAGTCCCAGAAATTGGAATTGAACGGCCCGTTTTCGACAGAGACAAGGGCTTGCTTAGCGCCTCGATAAACATGGTCTGAGCGACCTGCGAGGCGAACTGCACCTGATCCTGCGCGCCAATGCCGACAATCGTCGTGCTGGAAATGAACCCAGGATTGGCCGCGATAACGCGCCCCTCCTGACTGACCGCACTCGCGGGAAGGCCAATCATCTGAAGTGTCGCAACCGCCGTGCGGGCACGTTCGAAGCCCAGACGACCAGACAACACCGCCGCGCGGGCCAGATGAGGCCGGAGGCCATCCAGTTGATCCGCCACAGCGCGTTCAACCGGCCCCTTGGCGTAAGCCTTCTCTACCGAAATCACGAGCGTATCACCGGAGGGAGACCGTACCGAGGTACCGGCGCACCAGCCGAGACCCGCCGGCCGGAGAATGTCCCGATAGAAGCTCTCATTGTCGAGTTCTTCCATCGTGAACCGGTCCAGGTCCGTCAGAAACCACGGCTCGTTTTCCGCGATTAGTCTGGCGCTTCGTGGATTCTTGGTCGCATAGGGACTCTTGGTCCAACGATCGATCCGCTCGCGAATTCTCTCAGATGACGTCCACCGCGGAATGCCAGGCGCGGATGCGAAAATCATCGCCCCTTCGGCATCTGCCATCGCCGCCAGGCGATCGAACACCTGCGGCCAACGCTCCGGCAAAACTCCCGCTTCATAAATCTCGTCGACGAGCGTTTCAAAATTCACGGATGTATCCAGCAACACGGTTTCCGGCGGCTCGCGTCTCGGTCATCACGGTCAGAAAGCAGAGCACCCATCATGCAACACCGCAGACACCAGACAATTCCCGAGACCATTCGGAAATCTGCGATCACGATGCTGATGTGCGCGAAATGCCACTTTCGCCAGCCGCCGTTCAGGAGGCGAATGGTATTCACCGCCTAACTAGACCGGTCTCGCGCTGCTCGCCAGTGTCAAGCGAGAGGTTTTATGCCAGAGGCGCTTTTGCCGGCGGCAACTCCCGCGGCAAAATCAGTGCAGCGACGATCACCAGCGCCGACAAGGCGGCAAAGGCGTGCAACATCATGATGAAGCCACCCTGCTCGTACAACCACGCGACAAGCCCGACCGAGGCTCCCGCTGCGGTAAAGCCAACGAAATAACGCACGGCATAGGCGCGCGAGCGCCACTCCTCGCTTGTATACTTGCCGACAATCGCCTCGTTGACGGTGATCTGCCCGAACAGACCAATGATGATTCCGATCGCGACGACAATCAGTGAGATGTTCGACTGCGACGCTGCGAAATACAGGAACGGCGCGAGCACCAGCGACAACGGAACGCTCACCGCCTTCAGCGAGTGCTTATCGATCAGCTTGCCGATGTTGTACTGGGTTGCCGCGCCGAAGACGTAAACGCAGGCGGCAATGATGCCAAGCAATGCCGGGCTGTCCGTCATGTCGGACAGACGCTCGGCAAACAGTTTTGGCAGCGCGACGGTGATGGCGTTGAAGACGGTGGAGATCGCGACCACCGTGACCAACAGTGCAAGGATCACGCGCCACATGTCGGACTTCGCGACGCGCGCTTGCGCCGCAGCCTGTTTGAATCCCGAGCGATCTTCATGCGCGACCTCGCGCATGAAGACAACGCCGGCCGCGACGGTGACCAGGCCGGGAATGATGAAGGCCCAGCGCCAGCCGAGGAACTGACCGAGTACGCCGGTGATCAGTGCGGAAGATGCCACGCCGAAATTGCCGAACACGCCGTTAATGCCCATCGCACTGCCGAGCTTGTCGGCATAGGAGACGATCATCGCCGTGCCGACCGGATGATAGATCGACGCGAACAGGCCAACCGAGAACAGCGCCGCACCAAGCTGCAAAGGCGTCTGCACCAGGCCGACAGCCATCATCGACAGACCGATGCCGTAGAAGAAGATCACCATCATGTGGCGACGGCTCCAGCGGTCCCCGAGCCAGCCGGTCACCAGCGAGCCGGCTCCAAACGCCATGAAGCCCGGCGTCGCATAGGGCAGCAGCTCAGTATAGGTCATATGCATGGCCGGACCCATCACGAGCACCGCTGCCGCAAAGATCAGCATCGCGTAGTGGTCGATGAAATGGGCGACATTAACGAGAGTGATGACCCGGCTGGGGACGTTCATGAATCGATTCCTTGGCAATCTTGGAATGCCGTTATATGAGCTTGCTCTAACGGGATGTTGCCAATGAATGTCGCAGAACCGCCAATCCTGGACTTATCCGATCGCCGGCGCCCGGCGACCGACGGTGTCCACATCCTGGCAACGCGCTACCTCAAGGGTATCCGGCTGGACACTCATGCCCATCGCGAGGCGCAACTCGTATTCGCCGCTGCGGGCACTATGCAGGTCACGACTCCGAAGGGCCGTTGGCTGGTGCCACCGGATCGCGCGGTCTGGGTGCCGGCCCACCTGCCCCACGCCATCGACGTGCTGGCCGACATCGAGATGCGTTCGCTGTATTTCAACGTCGACTGGCTGGCGCAGGATCGACGCAATGGCGATCTCGCCGCGGAGTTCGTGGTTCGCGTGTCGCGCCTGTTGCACGAGTCGATCCTGGCGCTATTCGATGGGCGCGATGACGTCACGCGCAATCAGCTATTGATCGAGATTGCCATGCTCGAGCTGCATCAGGCAGGCGATCCCACGACCTTCATGCCGCTACCGCAGGAGCCGCGCTGCCGACGCGCGGCGGAGATGGTGCTGACCGATCCGACGCAGACTTACGAGATCGAAACACTGGCGCGCGCCGTCGGCACGTCTGCACGTACACTATCGCGGCTTTTTTCGGCCGAGACGCAACTGAGCTTCAAGAGCTGGTGTCAACGCGCGCGGATCGCAGAGGCGATCGAACGACTGTCGATGAACCGCAACGCCTCGGTGAAGCAGCTCGCTGCCGATCTCGGCTATGCCAGCTTCTCCGCGTTTTCGCACGCGTTCCGGCAAGTGACGGGCAAGAGCCCGACAGAGTTTATCGAGGCGAAGTAGCGCCGCTTAGCGCGGCACCACCGCAGTCGCCTCGATCTCGACGCGCGCGGCGAGTTCAACCAGACGCACGACCTGCACCAGCGCCATGGCCGGATAGTGCGCGCCGAAGATTTCGCGATAGGCTTGGCCGAGCGCTTTGAGATTGCCGAGATATTCTTCCATATCGACGACATACCAGGTCAGCCGCACAAGATGCTCCGGCCTGGCGCCACCTTCCGCGAGAATGTCAGAAATGTTCTGCAGTGCCTGACGCACCTGCGATACAAAATCCGGCTTCAGCTTCTCCTCGGCGTCCCAGCCAATTACACCACCGGTCACGACGATGCGGCCATCTGCCGTCATGCCGTTGGCATAGCCTTTGGGCTTCGGCCAGCCACTCGGCTGCAATGCGCGCGAAACGGATGCTGCAACATCGCCCTTTGCGTTTGGCACCACGGTCAATGTCGGGCCCTTTGGTGCATTCACCGGGCAATCCTCCCTGAAAGAAACGTCTTCAAACTTATGCGGCAACGGTCGGTGACGCGCCCGCCGCGGCCTGCTGGCGAAGCGCAAAGCGCTTCAGCTTGCCGGTCTCGGTCTTGGGCAGTTGCGTCACGAACTCGATGGCGCGCGGATATTTGTAAGGCGCGATCTCGCGCTTCACGTGATTCTGCAACTCGGTCGCCAGCGCGTCGCTCCCTGCCTGACCGGGAGCGAGAACGACATAAGCCTTTACGATCATGCCGCGGTCGGCATCGGGGCAACCGACAACGCCGCAATCGACGACGGCTTCATGGGTGAGCAACGCAGCTTCAACGTCGGGGCCGGCAATATTGTAACCCGCCGACACGATCATGTCGTCCGAGCGCGACTGATACCAGAAGTAGCCGTCCTCATCCATCAGGAAGGTATCGCCGGTGATATTCCAGCCGTTCTGCACGAATTTTAGCTGACGCGGATCAGCGAGATACTTGCAGCCCGTCGGGCCCTTCACGGCGAGACGGCCTAGCGTGCCGGGCGCCACTTCGTTGCCTTCGTCGTCAACGATCCTGGCGACATAGCCGGGCACCGGCTTGCCGGTCGAGCCCGGACGAATTTCCTCTTCGATGGCGCAGATGAAGATGTGCAGCATTTCGGTGCCGCCGATGCCATCCATCAGCTTGATGCCAGTTGCCTTCAGCCATGCGTCGTAAGTGCCCTTCGGCAGCGTCTCACCGGCGGAGACGCATTTGCGCAGCGTCGAGAGATCATACTGGTCGATCTTGCCAAGAATGGCCCGATAGGCGGTCGGCGCGGTGAAGCAGACCGTGACCTTGTGCTTGGCAACAGCCACCGGCAGCTCTTCCGGGCCGGCCTTCT
This sequence comes from Tardiphaga sp. 37S4, assembly GCF_021044645.1. Classification (NCBI taxonomy): domain Bacteria; kingdom Pseudomonadati; phylum Pseudomonadota; class Alphaproteobacteria; order Hyphomicrobiales; family Nitrobacteraceae; genus Tardiphaga; species Tardiphaga sp. 37S4. Next base: position 3,568,770 of record NZ_CP088008.1, read on the forward strand.
CGAGCACCACGAAGGACGCACCGATATGCAGCGGGAACAGTACGCCGCCAAAGCCAAACGTGAAGGCCAGCGGCGCCGAACCGATAAAGCGATCTTCCGGGCTGGCGCGCAGCACATTGCGTGCGAATCCGTCGCACACCGCGAGCATGTCGCGGTGGAAATGCATGGTGCCCTTCGGGTCGCCCGTTGTGCCCGACGTGAAGGCGATCAGGCAGATATCATCCGAGGCCGTATCGACGGCGGTGAATTCCGGGCTGGCCTCGGCGATCATCGCATCGAGTTCGGCTTCGCCGGTGCCCCAGTAGACAACGCGCTTGAGTTCGGGCGAAACCGCCTTGGCCTTCTCCATTTCGTCGGACAGCTTGCTGTCGCACAGCGCCAGCGAGATCTTCGCCTTCTGCAGCGGATAGGACAGTTCCTTGGCGCGCAGCAGCGGCATGGTCGACACGCAAACGCCGCCGGCCTTGATGATGGCGAGATAGGTTGCAACCATCATCGGATTGTTGGCCGAACGCAGCAGCACGCGACCGCCGGTAACCAGGCCAAGCTCGTTGACCAGAACGTTGCTGATCTTGTTCACGAGCTCATAGAGCTCGCGATAGGTGTAGCTCTCGTTCAGCCCGATCATGCACGGCGCATCGCCGCGCCCCTCGGCGACCCAGCGATCGAGAAATGGCACAACGCAATTGATGCGCGGCGGATAGTGAAATTCCGGCCGGGTGGACAGAAACTCCGGTAGCTGTTCCGGCGGGGGCATATTGTCCCGCGCGAACGTATCAACATGCGCCGTATAAGGCTTTGTCAGCTGAGTATCAGCGGCCATTGCAATGCTCCCGTCACGTCAGATGCCCGGCAACGTCATCCAAATATCATTTTAGACTTAAAACAGTTTTCCGCAACTGCGGAGTCTTGGGGCACGCCGAAATTTTCGGCGGAGGATGCGAATTTGCGCAGTTTGTTTAGGCAACCGCGCCTAAAGCGTGGCCAGCGTCTTCAGCCGCAGCACCATGGCGGACTGCGGATCGGCCAGCGGTGCGACGGCGGTAAAATGATTTGCGCCGGGAAGCGCCTCGAAGCGCGCGGGAATATGGACACCCCAGGCGTCGACGATGCTTTGGCTCTGCCGCAAATATTCGACACCCTCGTCGCCACCAACCACCGCATCGAGAGACCCGTGCGAAGGCGCCGGCCAGAACAACGGACTGACCTCACGGGCGCCGGCATCGTTCAAATGCAATGCATTGTTGATCGACGTCGGCACCAGCGGCGCCAGATCGAACAACCCGGAGATCGCATAGGCACCGACAATCAGGTCCTGCGGCAGCGCGGAATCGAGCGCGCGCCAATCCGTCGCCAGCATGCAGGCGGCGAGATGACCGCCCGCGGAATGCCCCGACACGACAAGCCGCCCGCCGAGCTTTGCCAGTTCGCGGGTCGCCGCACGCATCTGCACAATGATGTCGCCGACCGAGACGTTCGGACACAAATCGTAACTGGGGATCGCCACGCTGATGCCATGGCTGTTCAGCCCGCGCGCCAGATGGCTGAAGAACGAGGCATCCAGCGCCTGCCAGTAGCCACCGTGAATGAAGACGACAATCGGACCTTTGTCGCTGGCGGGAAAGTAGTCGATCGTGTGCCGTGCGCCTGAGCCATATGGAATGGCCCGCATCTGCACGCCGCTGTCGCGATAGGCTTTGGCGTCCTGTGCCCAGCCGGCGATCAGCGCAGAGCTTTCCGGGACTTTTGCGCGATTGTTGTATTCGGCTTCGAGATCGATCACTGCACTCACCGCGTCGCGTTTACGGCACCTTGCCGTTCGCTGCCTTTTGCGCCGCTTTCTGCGCAGAAGCCTTGGTCTTGGCGAGCAGCCGCATCAGTTCGCGGACATCCTTCGGCGCCAGATCCGTGAAGATTTCGGCGATCCAGGTCTCATGCTCTTCGGCCATCTTGCGGAACTCGGCGCGGCCGAGTTTGGTGAGCCGGATCACCTGCACCCGACGATCGGTGTCGGAGGTGCGGCGATCGACGTGGCCGGATTCGACAAGACGCTCGACCAAGCCGGTCACGTTGCCGTTCGACACCATCATGCGCTTCGAGACATCCGACAGGGTCATACCGTCGGGCACTTTGTCGAGCTGAGCCATCAGATCGAAGCGTGGGAGCGTAACATCGAAGCGTTCGCGCAAGCGGCTGCGGACTTCACCCTCGATCAATGTCGTACAGGTCAGGAGCCGGAGCCACAGGCGCAGCTCATCGCCGTGATCATCGGGAAGTTCGACAGCCTTGGTCTCGGAATCGAGAATCATGATGCAATCTTACCTGCTTGAGCTCCCGCGGCGGCCACGAGACCGGCAATCCACAATCTCGTACCGCCCCGGCGCCGATCCTTTGACCTTCAAGGAATTTCCGCCCGACCGCAAGCCAAAACGCCGCAGCCTTGACCGCCGTCGATTTTGAATATTTCTTTAAGGTTCAAATAAATTGGCCTACGGTTTGCATAGGGTATTCGGCTGATTTCTGACGCCTGGAAGTCATTTACATTGCTTGCGGCTGCGCCCGTCGTGAGCATAATCTAGGCAAAAGAACAGAATTTGGGTTGGCACGTTTTTCGGCTGCCTGTCGCGGCCGAGTGGAGGAGAAGTTAATGAAGCAGTCTCTCAAATTGGCCGGTTTGGCCGCCCTGATGATGAGCGTTTCGGCCATCCCGGCCATGGCTCAGGAAAAGATCAAGGTTGGCGTGATCGTGTCGCTGTCGGGCGCCGGTGCCGTGCTCGGACAGCAGGCCCGCGACGGCTTCAACCTCGCTGTCAAGGATCTCGGCGGGAAGATGGGCGGCAAGGACGTCGAAGTCATCGTTGTTGATGACGAACTTAAGCCGGACGTCGCCGTCACCAAGGTCAAGGGTCTGCTTGAGCGCGACAAGGTCGACTTCGTGGTCGGTCCGATCTTCTCCAACATCCTGGGCGCGATCCACAAGCCGGTCACCGAGAACAAGACCTTCCTGATCTCGCCGAATGCCGGTCCGTCGAGCTACGCGGGCAAGGAGTGCAATCCGTATTTCTATGTGACATCGTATCAGAACGACCAGATCCACCAGATCCTCGGTAACGTCGCCCAGAAGCGCGGCTACAAGAAGATCTATCTGATGACCCCGAACTATCAGGCCGGCAAGGACTTCGTCGCCGGCGTGAAGATGGACTTCAAGGGCGAGATTCTCGAAGAGTCTTTCATCCCGCTTGGCACGCTCGACTTCCAGGCCGAGCTCTCCAAGATCGCATCGATGAAGCCTGATGCCGTGCTCACCTTCATGCCGGGCGGCATGGGCGTGAACCTCGTCAAGCAGTACAAGCAGGCCGGCCTGCTCGACCGCATCCCGTTCCTGTCGACCTTCACCGTCGATGAATCGACGCTGCCGGCTCAGCAGGATGCCGCGATCGGCATGTTCGGTGGCTCGAACTGGGCACCGACCCTCGACACTCCGCAGAACAAGAAGTTCGTGGCAGAATACGAGAAAGCTTATAACAGCGTGCCGGCGACCTACGCCTTCCAGTCCTACGACGCGGCCATGCTGATCAACAGCGCCGTCGTTGCCGTGAAGGGCGACCTCTCGGACAAGGCCAAGGTGGCTGCAGCCATGAAGAAGGCCGACTTCCCGTCGATCCGTGGCGGCTTCAAGTTCAGCAACAACGGCTATCCCGTTCAGGACTTCTTCCTGACCAAGGTGGCCAAGCGCGCTGACGGCAAGTTCCAGACCGAGATCGTCGAGAAGGTGTTCTCGAACTACGGCGATCGCTACGCCAAGGACTGCGCTGCGCAGTAATCGCCCTGGCGATCACTCATCACCGGGCCGTTGCCGCGAAGGCGGGACGGCCCGGTGTTTTATCGGCCGTGTTTATCTCAGTATAGAAACCAAGTTATCTGATGACCCTCACGCTTGCCCTCGTCCAGATCCTGAACGGCTTGCAGTTCGGATTGATCCTATTCCTGATCGCCGCCGGCCTCACGCTGGTGTTCGGCGTCATGGACTTCATCAATCTTGCGCATGGTGTGCAATACATGGTCGGCGCCTATCTGGTCGCCGCCTTCACCGCCATGACCGGAAGTTTCGTCGCCGGCCTCGCACTGGCGCTGCCAGCAGCCCTGATTTTCGGGCTCCTGCTGGAGGTCCTGATCTTTCGACACCTGTATGACCGCGACCATCTCGATCAGGTGCTCGCGACCTTTGGGGTCATCATCTTCCTCAATCAGGCCGTGAAATACATCTGGGGCGCTGCGCCGCTAAATGTTGCAATTCCTGACGCGCTGTCGGGCGCGATCGAGATCACCGACGGCATGCTCTATCCGGTGTGGCGTCTCGTCATCATCGCCGTCGGTCTTGCTGTCGGCCTCGCGCTCTATCTCGTCGTCAACAAGACCAAGCTTGGCATGCTCGTGCGTGCCGGCGCCAGCAACGCCGCCATGGTCTCCGCGCTGGGCGTCAACATCCGCCTGCTGTTCACCATCGTGTTCGGCGTCGGCGCCATGCTCGCGGGCTTCGCCGGCGCCATGGTTGCACCGATCCTCTCGGTAGAGCCCGGCATGGGCGACAATGTGCTCATTCTTGCTTTCGTGGTGATCGTCATCGGCGGCATCGGCTCGATCCGCGGTGCCTTCATCGCGGCGCTGCTGATCGGTCTCGTCGATACGCTCGGACGTTTCTTCGCGCCCACGCTGCTCAAGCTGCTGCTTGATCCCTCGGCGGCCAGCCAGACCGGCCGCGCCATTGCGCCAATGCTGATCTATATCCTGATGGCTGCGGTGCTGTTCTTCCGGCCATCCGGCCTGTTCCCGTCCAAACAGTAACGGGAGCAGACCATGAACAATCTCGTCGACCTCGACACCCCCGCTTCGCCTGCCCTCGCAACGCCGCTGCGTACCAGCCGCGCCTATGTGCTGCCGCTGATCGTTTTCGCGATCTTCGCCCTGGTGCCGCTCTCGGTGCTGTGGGGATCGCAGAGCTTCATCCTGGCGTTGGTCACGCGCATCATGATCCTGGCGCTCGCCGCCATGTCGCTCGATCTGCTGATCGGCTACGGCGCGATGATCTCGTTCGGCCATGCCGCCTATGTCGGTCTCGGCGCCTACAGCGTCGCGATCCTTTCCAGCCACGGAATCACCGACGGCTTCATCCAGCTTGCGGTGGCGCTCGGTGTCTCGCTCATCTTCGCTCTCTTCACAGGCGCGATCTCGCTGCGGACCAAGGGCGTCTATTTCATCATGATCACGCTGGCTTTCGGCCAGATGCTGTTCTTCCTCGGCACGTCGCTGGCTGCCTATGGCGGCGACGACGGGCTAACGCTGGCATCGCGCAGCATGTTCTTCGGCTCGAAGTTCCTGAAGAACGATGTGGCGATGTATTACGTCGCCTTCGGCGTGCTGCTCGGCGCTTATCTGCTGCTCCGCGCCATCGTCGCGTCACGCTTCGGTCGGGTGCTACGCGGCATTCGCGAAAATCCCGTGCGCATGGAAGCGATCGGCTTTGCGCCCTATCGTTATCAGCTCACCGCCTACGTCATTGCGGGCATGATCGCCGGCGTGTCCGGGTTTCTGCTTGCCAACCAGACTGAGTTCGTCAGTCCGGCCTATACGGCCTGGCAACGCTCCGGCGACCTGATTTTCGTACTGGTCCTTGGCGGCCTCGGCTCGCTGCATGGCGCAATCATCGGCGCAGCCGTGTTCAGCCTGCTGGCGGACATCCTGTCGCATTACACGGAAAACTGGGCGCTGATCTTCGGACCCATTCTCATTCTCGTCGTGCTCTATGCACGCGGGGGCATCACCGGCCTGTTCGGGAGCAAATCATGAGTAACGCTCCGCTTCAGCTGCAGAACATCTGCAAGAATTACGGCGCGCTACGCGTCACCGACGATGTGTCGCTGAACATCGAAGCCGGCGAGTTGCACGCCATCATCGGCCCCAACGGTGCCGGCAAGACCACGCTGATCCACCAGATCTCCGGTCACGCACAATCAGACTCCGGCCGTATCATCTTCGATGGACAGGACGTTTCGCGTTTGCCGATGGCGGAGCGCGCGCGGATGGGCCTGGTGCGCTCGTTCCAGATCACCTCGATCCTGCCACGCTTCTCGGCGCTGGAGAATGTCGCCATCGCCGTTCAGGCACGCAGCGGCTCAAGCTTCAGCTTCTTCGGCGATGCGTCGAAGGAACCAGCGCTGAACGACACCGCCATGGCGCTGCTGTCGCGCTTCGGCCTCGCCGCTCGCGCAAGCGTGCCAGCCGGGCAGATGTCGCATGGCGAGAAACGCCAGCTCGAAATCGCCATTGCGCTGGCTGCAAAGCCAAAACTGCTGCTGCTCGACGAACCGCTCGCCGGCACCAGCCACGATGAATCGCAGCGGCTGATCAACACGCTGCAGGAGCTGCGCAAGGAGCTTCCCATCGTGCTGATCGAACACGATATGGACGCCGTGTTCGCACTGGCTGACCGCGTCTCGGTCCTTGTTTACGGACGCATCATCGCCTCCGGTTCACCGCGGAGCATTCGCGACAATGCGGAAGTCCGCGCTGCCTATCTCGGCGAGGAGGCCGCCTGATGCTCTCAGTCTCAAATCTTCAGGCTGCTTACGGCGCGGCCAAGGTGCTGTTCGATATCTCGCTCACCATCAATGCCGGCGAGGTCGTCACCCTGCTCGGCCGCAACGGCATGGGCAAGACGACCACCATCAACGCTATCATGGGCCTGATCCATCCAACCGGCGGCACCGTCACATTCGACGACAAGCCGATGGCCGGGCTGCCGTCCTATCGCATCGCCCAGGCGGGCATCGGTCTCGTGCCCGAGGGCCGCCAGATCTTCCCGACGCTGACCGTGGAAGAAAACCTGGTCGCCACCGCCGCTGTGCGGCATCCGCCGGCACGCTGGACGCTCGACAAGATCTACGAGCTGTTTCCACGCCTCAAGGAACGTCGCAGCAATCTCGGCACGCAGTTGTCGGGGGGCGAGCAGCAGATGCTGGCCGTCGGCCGCGCGCTGATGACCAATCCGAAGCTGCTCATTCTCGATGAGGCCACCGAAGGCCTCGCCCCGCTCATTCGCCTTGAGATCTGGAATTGCCTGAAGAAGCTCAAGGCCGAGCGTCAGTCCATTCTGGTCATCGACAAGAATGTCGATGCGCTGGCCGGCTTCGCCGATCGTCATGTCGTGATCGAAAAGGGCCGCGTCGTGTGGACCGGCACATCCGAGCAACTGAAGAGCGACTCCACCGTGAAGGACCGTTTTCTCCACGTTTGATCAACTGTTTTCGAGTACCACCCGACGCGTCGTAATGCGTGACCCAAGGAAGGACCAACCATGAAGACCGAGATCGCCGGCATCACCCGCGCCAATGAAGGCATGCAGGGCATTACCTGGAACATCCTCGGCCAGACCTATGTGCCGAAGAACTGCAGCGAGGATTCGTTCTCGTGGCACGCCACCTTCCCGCCCGGCACTTTCGTGCCGCCGCACATCCATCCCGACCAGGATGAGTATCTCTACATCCTCGAAGGCAAGCTGGACTTCTTCCTCGGCGGATCTGAAACGTCGGCTACGCCGGGCGATCTGGTGCGCCTGCAGCGCGGCATTCCGCACGGCATCTTCAACAAGTCCGATCAGAACGCCAAGGTGCTGTTCTGGGTCTCGCCAAGCCGCCGGCTCTATGACCTGTTCTGGGCGATCCACAACATGAAGGAGCAGAAGCCCGAGGACGTTGTGGCGCTCGCCGCCGAATACAACATCCACTTCCTGCCGCCGCCTCCCGGCACCTAAGAGGCGGCGCTTGTAGCGTCGGACATCAGCGCAAAATGGCCGGGCTTTGCCCGGCCATTTTCGTATCAGTTTGATGCCGTGTGCCGCGGTTGGATCAGCCGTTCACCACGGCCAGCCCGGGCTGCGCCGCAAAGCCAGCCTTGTGCGCATAGCCCTTCACGATGGCTTCGCGCTGCGCGTAGCTCAACACGTTCTCGACATTGTCGAAGCCATCCGGCGCGATCTGCTCCACGGCGTCAATCACGCCTTCCGGACCTCCGCGGCGGTTGGAGCGCACGATCTCGGCCGTCATAGGCAGGCGCTTGCGCTCATAGGCCATCAGCGCCTGGCGCGGATGTTCGGCATGGGCCAGCGAGTCGGCCAGCGCGCGCGCATCGAGGATCGCCTGCGAGGCGCCGTTCGAGCCAACCGGATACATCGGATGCGCGGCATCACCGAGCAGCGTGACGCGGCCGCCCGACCAGTATGGCAGTGGGTCGCGGTCGCAGCAGGGATATTCCCAGAACTCAGGCGTCGCCGTGATCAGCGCGGGCACGTCGATATGCGGCACATTGAAACGCGCCACATGCGGCATCAATTCGTCGCGCTTGCCGGGGCGAGACCAGTCTTCGCGGCGCGGCGGCAGCGTGCCGCCCTCGCCGGTCTTCACCAGCACCGCCCAATTTGTCAGCCGGTTGCCGGCCGACTCCCCTTCGGCAATCGGATAGATCACGACCTTGGCGTGGAGACCGCCGGCTACGATCATCGAATTGCCGGTGAGGAAGGCCGGCCAGTCGCGCGCACCGCGCCACAACATCAGACCGTTCCAGACCGGATGTCCTTCGTTCGGGAACAGCGTGCTGCGCACCTTCGAATGGATGCCATCAGCGCCGATCAGGATATCGCCGCGTGCGGTTTCGACATGGTTGTTATTGCGATCGAAGAAATAGGCGCTGACGCCACCTTCGTCCTGCGTGAAGTGACCGAGCCGACGACCCGTGTGAATCGCTTCGGCGCCAAGACGCTCTTCGACAGCGCGATGGATTACAGTCTGCAGACGTCCGCGGTGGATCGAGAATTGCGGCACGTCATGACCAGCGCCGTAGCCGCGCTTCTCGCGCCAGACTTCCTGACCGTGGCGATTGAGATAATGCAATTCATCGGTGCGGATCGCGACCGCATCGAGCCGATCGAGCAGGCCGAGACCGGTGAGTTCGCGGATCGCGTGCGGCAGCGTGTTGATGCCGACGCCGAGTTCGCGGATGGTGTCAGCCTGTTCGTAGAGCTCGCAATTGATGCCCCGCGCCCGCAGCATCAAGGCAGTGGTCAGACCGCCGACGCCGCCGCCCACGATGATTGCCTTCATCAGCCCAACTCCACTTTACGCAACGCCCAGAATTTAGCCGCTAAACTCGCATGCCCAGTCATTCAGCCGCAAGTGGCTTGGCGGCCTCCGCCCGCATCTCGGCGCGGGTCTTCGGCTTAGCCTTAATTTTCAGGTCTTCGAAATCCTGCTTGTCCCTGACGCTGTTGCGGAAAATCTGATCCTTGCCGGGCATATATTGTGGCGGGCAATAGGCATCCTTTGCACCATACCAGGCGGCCGCCTTGATGGTGAAGGACGGGTCGGTCAGGTGCGGACGACCAAGCGCGACGAGGTCCGCACGGCCGGCGGCCAGGATCGTATTGACCTGATCGGCGGACGTGATGTTGCCGACGCACATAGTGGCAACGCGGGCCTCGTTGCGGACTTGATCCGAGAACGGCGTCTGGAACATGCGGCCGTAGATCGGACGCGACTCCTTGACGGTTTGGCCTGTCGAGATATCGGCGAGATCGACACCGGCTTCGGCGAAGGCGCGGGCGATCTGCACCGCATCGTCACCGGTGTTGCCACCTTCGGCCCAGTCGGTCGCCGAGAAACGTACCGACATCGGCTTGTGTGCCGGCCACGCTTGACGCATCGCCGTGAACACTTCGAGCGGGAAGCGCAGACGATTCTCCAGGGAGCCACCATATTCATCGGTGCGCTTGTTGGTGAGCGGCGACAGGAAACTCGCCAGCAGATAGCCGTGGGCCGTATGCATCTCAAGCATGTCGAAGCCACAGCGCTCGCCGCGGATGGCCGCGGCGACGAACTCCGCCTTCACACGATCCATGCTGGCGCGATCGATTTCCGCGGGCACCTGACTGTCCGGATAGTAAGGCAGCGGCGACGCCGAGACGATGTCCCATGCGCCATCGGCGAGCGGACGGTCCATGCCGTCCCACATCAGTTTGGTCGCGCCCTTGCGGCCGGCATGGCCGAGCTGCAGACAGATCTTGGCGGCGGACGTGTTGTGCACGAAATCGACAATGCGCTTCCACTGCGCTTCCTGCTCGTCGGTCCAAAGTCCCGCACAGCCAGGCGTGATGCGCGCGTCGCGGCCGACGCAGACCATTTCGGTGAAGACGAGACCTGCGCCGCCGATGGCGCGCGAGCCGTAATGCACCAGATGGAAATCGTTCGGCACACCCTCTTCCGCCGAATACATGCACATCGGCGACACTACGGCGCGATTGGCAAGCACCATATCCCGCATCTTGAACGGCTGGAACATCGGCACTTCCGGCTTATCGACATCGACGTCGAAGCCCTGCGCCTGCACCTTCTGCGCAAACGACTTGTCGACTTCCTTGACGAAGTCCGGCGCACGCAGCGTCAGGTTATCGTAGGTGATCGCCTTTGCGCGGGTCATGACGCCGAAGGCGAACTGCACGGGGTCGAAATCCCAAAAGCGATCCACGTGCTCGAACCAGACCAGCGACACATCCGCTGAATGCTGGATCTTCTCGACCTCCTCACGGCGACCGTGTTCGTAATCGTGCAACCCGGCCTCGACAGTGGGCGCCTTCGCCATCGCATCATGCAGCGCGATGGCATCTTCCATGGCGAGCTTGGTGCCCGAACCGATGGAAAAATGTGCCGTCGCCTTGGCGTCACCGAGCAGCACCATGTTGTCCTTGACCCAGCGCTTGTTGCGGATCATCGGGAAGTTGCGCCACATCGAACGGTTGATCAGCAGCTTGTGGTCGCCGAGGAACCACTTGAAGATCTCATGCATCCGATCGGCGGATTCCTGCTCGCCGAGGCCTTCCAGGCCGGCGCGCTTGAAAGTTTCAGGATCGGTTTCGAAGATCCAGGTCGAACGGCCAGCCTCATACTGATAGGCGTGGGCGATGAACGGACCCCACTCGGTTTCCTGGAACAGGAAGGTGAAGGCATCGAGCGGCTTGGTCGAACCCATCCAGGTGAACTTGTTCGAGCGCAAATCCACCTCGGGCGCGAAGTGCTCGATATACTTGTTACGGAAGTGGCTGTTGATGCCGTCAGCCAGTACGATCAGATCGGCATCGGCGAAACGTGCTTCGTCGGTGATATCGACCTCGAACAGCAGATGGACGCCGAGCTCGCGGGCCCGATCCTGCAGGATCATCAGCAGCGTGCGGCGCGAACAGCCGCAGAAGCCGTTGCCGCCGACGCGGTGAACAGTGCCGCGGAAGTGCACGGCGATATCGTCCCAGTAAGCGAATTCCTGGGTGATGCGCTGATAGCTGGGAAGATCGTATTTCTCGAAATTATCGAGGGTGGCGTCGGAGAACACCACACCGAAACCGAAGGTATCGTCAGGGCGGTTGCGCTCATAGACCGTGATCTCTGCCTGCGGGCGCTGCTTCTTCAGCAGGATCGCAGAATAGAGGCCCGCCGGCCCGCCACCGATAATCGCGATCTTCATGACAGCCTCCGCAGTCGTGCCTGGATGGAGATATTTTAAACCTAAAACAATTCCTGGCAAGCCTGACAAACCGGCAATTCGCCAGCTTTGATGCACATCAAATTGTCAGTCGGCGCGGTGCATCTTGAAATTGCTCGCGCCCGCGCGAGGCGACTTGTTGAAACTCTGTCATGGCCGGGCCTGACCCGGCCATCCATCTTACCACCCGCATTGCCGCCAAAGATGGATGCCCGGGTCAATCCCGGGCACGACGGTGCGTGTGTCTCAATTACCCTCAAACTTCGGCTTCTGCTTGTTCGCGAAGGCATGGAACGCCCGGGCGAAATCCTCCGTGGTCATGCACAGTGCCTGCGCCACCGCCTCGGCTTCGATCGCCTCTTCCACCGACATCGCCCATTCCATCGACAGCATGCGCTTGGTCATGGTGTTGGCATAGGTCGGGCCTTCGGAAATCTGCCTGGCCAGTGTCTGCGCCTGGCTCAGCACCTCTGCAGGCGCGACGATACGGCTGAAGAAGCCCCAGCGCTCGCCCTCCTCGGCCGTCATGAAGCGGCCGGTATAGAGCAGCTCCGACGCACGGGACTGGCCGATGATGCGCGGCAGGATTGCGCAAGCGCCCATGTCGCAGCCGGCGAGACCTACCTTGTTGAACAGGAAACCGACCTTAGCGCCGGTCGCCGCCAAACGCATGTCGGACGCCATCGCCATGATCGCGCCGGCGCCCGCGCAGATGCCTTCCACGGCCGCCACGATCGGCTGCGGGCAGGCGCGCATCGCCTTGACCAGATCGCCGGTCATGCGCGTGAAGGCCGTGAGATCCTTGGTATTCATCTCGATCAAGGGGCCGATGATTTCAAACACGTCGCCGCCCGACGAGAAATTGCCGCCGGCACCGGTGACGACCACGACCTTGACGTCGTCATCCATCGCACAAGCGCGGAAGAAATCCGTCAGTTCGCGGTAGCTCTGGAAGGTCAGCGGGTTTTTGCGTTCCGGCCTGTTCAGCGTCACCGTCGCGATGCCATCGGCCACCGCCAGCAGGAAATGCTCAGGCTTGAACTCGGCCAGCGGCAGCGTGACGGGATTGGCGACCTTGTTCTTGACCATGACTGACATATTGGCTCCCGGTAATTTGTTCGGTTCTTGTTGTTGCGGTTCGATCAGACTTCGCCGCCAGCGACGGCGATGCTCTGGCCGGTGATGGAACTGGCGCCAGTGCCGCACAGCCACAACACGGCATCGGCGACCTCGCCGGGCGTCACCAGACGGCCCTGCGGATTGTGCTTCGCCAATTCGGCAACAGCTTGTTCGCGCGTACGGCCGGTCTTGCTCATGATGTTGTCGATGCTGCCTTCCAGCAGATCGGTTTCGGTAAAGCCTGGGCACACTGCGTTGACGGTGACACCGCTTTTCGCGACTTCCAGCGCCACCGAGCGCACGAGACCGATGACAGCATGCTTCGCTGCACTATAGGCGCTGACATAGCCGTAGCCCTTGAGGCCAGCCGTCGAAGCCACCGCAACGATGCGGCCGCTCTTGCGCTTGACCATATCCGGCAGCACAGCCTGCGTTGCATAGACGACGCCCATGAAATTAACGTCCATCATCCGCTGGAACAGTGCTGCATCCGATTTCACGAATGGCGCAGACTCCGCAGCACCCGCATTCGCCACCAGAATATCGATCGGCTGGCGTTTCGCGGCATCCGCAATCGCGGCATTCAGCGCGGCTTGATCGGACACGTCGGCGGCCATCGCATGGTGCGCGTCACCAGCGGCAACGACCTCGTTCAGCACTGCAAGATTGCGGCCCAGGACGGTGACGGTCGCGCCGGCCTGCACCAACGATGCTGCAATGGCGCGGCCGATGCCGCGGCCGCCGCCGGTCACCAGAGCGTGGGAGGAGCGAGACAATCCGGACATGCGTCACCTTCCGCAGGCTCTCCATGAGCCTGCCTGGATATTATTTTAGACTTCAAGCTTTTGCAAGAAACGGGCAGGCCATGCTGCTAGCGGCTGCGGCGGAGCGTATCCGACGGGCTCTCACCGTAGCGGGCGCGGTAGAAGCTGGCCATCCGGCTCGGATGGGTAAAGCCAAGATCGAAGGCCATATCAATAACGCGCTCGCCCGGCGCCGCCCGCAGCAGCCGCGCATTCAAATGCGTTAGCCGGATATCCAGCAGCGCATCGGAGATCGACATGCCGAAATGCTTCTGGAAGCCGAGCTGCAGCGAACGTATCCCGATGCCAGCTGCGCGCGCGAGCCGATCGAGATCGAGCGGCTCAGTGGCATGAGCCTCAAGATAGTCCCGTGCCTTTCTCAGCACTGACGGCAGCGGACCAAGGCGCGCCGGGGAGCGGTCGATGGCACCGGTCAGCGTATGTCGCTGGCCGGTCAGCAACAGTCCAATCACAGAATCACGCAGGGTCGCCGCCATCATGGGCGAGATCTGCTGACCGGGTCCACGGTGCTCCGCCAGATCGACGAGGTATTCGATCTGGGACCTGATCGCGAGACCGAACGGCGTATTCAGATCGACCTGCGGATCGAACTCGATCACAGCACCAGATGTCTCCGCCAGAGCCGCCGCGCGCTCTTCTACCAGCCGCCGTTCGACCAGCAGGATCAGCTTGGCGCAATCGTCCTGCCAGACCATCTTTGTCGGCATGGTCGGCGACAGCAAGGACGCGGAACGCTCTGCCGACACCTCGATCGTTCGTCCGCCGGTATTGATCCGGGCACCGCCATGCAGCGGTAGCTGCAGCAGAAAAAAGCGATCGAGGCAGCCGGGATCAATCGACACCGAGCCACCATAGGAGACATAGTTCACGGAGAATCCATCGAACGCGGCACAGTTATGGAGCGCGTGAAAATCCGGCCAGGAGCGCTGCAAGGGATCCAGCGCATGCGGACAGAAGATGCGCCCGATCGAGTCGGCAGCCTCGTCGATATCCCTGGTGAAAACACGAGAGAACGCCGCAAGCCTTGCGGCGCGGGCCGGCTGGGCATTCCTCGATACGGCTGCGTCCAACACCATGGTCCGATCGCCTGCGTTATTTGAAGCCTAGACTATCCATGTCGCATCACGCCGCATAGCCAGCACCGCGCCGCAAATATTGCCGTGCTGCACAACGAATGCGCAGGCCGGCGTCTTCCAAAGATGAGTGTGCAGCGCAGCGTGGCCGCGCGCCCTCGCCTGCGCCGGTAATTATTTCGTCGTTTGGATAGCGGATTCGTTCAACGGCTAGAGACAGGCCCCGAGGTCACGCAGCATCCTTGCAGACGTGAAACCCAAGGGAGCAGGACCATGGCGGCACTTGAAAAAGGCATTACCCAGAACGGCACGGGATATAACGGCACCACGTGGAATATCCTTGGACAGGTCTATTTCCCGAAGGCCGTGACCGACTCCACCTTTGCCTTCGAGACCAACAGCGATCCCGGCCAGTTCGTGCCGGTGCATATCCATCCGACCCAGGAAGAATTCATCCTGGTGCAGGAGGGTATTCTCGACCTCAAGCTCGACGGTCAGTGGGTCCGCGCCCATGCCGGCGACCTCGTCCGTCTGCCCCGCGGCATTCCGCATGGCTACTTCAACAAGTCGGACAAACCGGCTCGCGCGCTGTTCTGGGTCTCACCGACACAGAAGCTCGAAGCCCTGTTCAAGCAATTGCACAATATGAGCGACATCGAAGCCATCGTCCGCGTCTCTGCCGAGCATGAAGTGAACTTCTTGCCGCCGGAAGCCAACGACTAACTTCGACGACCGGACCTAACATCACACGTCGCGGACGTCCCGCGCAGGCCAGTGCCTACGCGTGTAAACCCGCGCGCTCGCGATCCGTCGCTGCATTCAAACAGGAGATAAGCCATGGTCAAACAGAAGAATGTTTGCGTCATCGGCGCCGGCATCGCCGGCCTTGCCGCCGCAAAATCCTTTGCCGCACACGGGCACAAGGTAACGGTGCTGGAGCGCAGCGGCGATCTCGGCGGCGTCTGGGAGCCAGCGCGCTCCTATCCAGAGGTGCAGACCCAGAGTCCCAAGGAACTCTATCGCTTCACCGACAAGCCGATGCCGGCGAGCTATCCGGAATGGCCGAAGGGGCCGCAGGTCCATGCCTATCTCACAGACTATGCACGCGACTATAATCTGATCCCGCTGATGCGCTTCAACACGACCGTCGTGAGCATGAAACGCCGCGAAGATAGCCTGCCCGGCTGGACGCTTGAGACACGCGATGCGGCTGGCAACACCGCGCAGGAAACATTCGATTTCGTGGCGGTCTGCACCGGACAATTCAACAAGCGCAAGGAACTGCATCATCCCGGCGAAGACAAGTTCAAGGCCGCCGGCGGTGTCATCCTGCATTCGGCGGAGCACACGGATTCATCCATCGTCAAAGGCAAGAAGGTCGTCGTGCTGGGCGGCTCGAAATCGGCCACCGACATCGCCGTGCATTCGGTCAATGCCGGCGCCAGCGCCGTTACCTTTGTCTATCGCGAGCCGGTGTGGCGCATTCCCTATTTCATCGGCGGCCTGATCAACTTCAAGCGCATCCTCTATATCCGCGCGCAGGAAGAGATGTTTCGGGGCTGGGGATTGAGCGCGCTGTCGAAGGTCAACCATGCCATTGCCAAGCCTTTCATCTGGGCCAACTGGCGCGGGCTGGAGGCCATGCTGAAGGCCCAGCTCAAGCTGAAGAAATGCGACATGGTGCCGGAAGGGCGCATCGAGGACGGCATCAACTGCTCGGTGCCGATCGCTACACCTAACTTCTTCCCGATGGTCGCTGATGGACGCATCAAGGCGGTCCGTGGCACCTTCGATCACTATGACGGCAAGACCATCGTGATGTCAGGCGGCCAGCGCGTCGAAGCTGACGTTGCTGTGCTGGCAATCGGCTTCGCACTCGGCGTGCCATTCTTGCCGCAGCAATATCGCGACAAGCTCATCCAGGATGACGGGCAGTATCGGCTGTATCGCGTGATCGCCAATCCAGATCTGCCGGACATGGGTTTCGTCGGCTTCAATTCCAGCTTCTGCTCGGTGCTCACGGCGGAAATGGCTGCCAATTGGCTGGTGCGCTATGCCGACGGCAAACTGGCGAAGCAGCCGACGGCAGCCGAGATGCACCAGAACATGGACGAGATGCTGCATTTCAAGCGCGTCGAACGCCCCGCAGCCGGCGTCTATGGCGGGTTGTGCGTCGCGCCCTATCACTTCAAGCATTTTGACGAATTGCTCGACGACATGGGCGCCACCAGCAAACGGCGCGGTGCGCTGGTGGAGAAATTCACACCGCCGGATGCGGACGCCTATGCGCGGTTTCTTGCGTCGGCTCCGAACTACAAAGCGGAGGCTGCGGCCACGTAGCTTCACCCTCCATTGTCGCCCCCGCGAAGGCGGGGACGACGACACGTGGATAGATTGGCGACTAACTACTACGCCCCCGTCTGGGCGTTCTTGATCAGCTCGCGACCGATAATCACCTTCTGGACTTCGGTTGCGCCTTCATAGATGCGCAGCGCGCGGATCTCGCGATAGAGCTCCTCGACCTTGACGCCGGACTGCACGCCGAGACCGCCGAAGATCTGCACTGCGCGGTCGATGACGGTCTGTGCCGCTTCGGTCGCGAACATCTTGGCCATGGCGGCTTCACGCGTGATGCGCGCCGCGCCCTGATCCTTGGTCCAGGCCGAGCGATAGACCAGCAGGGCCGATGCATCGATGGACGTGGCCATCTCCGCGAGTCCCGCTTGCGTCAGCTGAAGATCGCCCAGCGTATGGCCAAACATTTTTCGCGTGACCGAGCGATGCAGCGCTTCATCGAGCGCGCGTCGTGCGAGGCCGAGCGCGGCAGCACCGACGGTCGAGCGAAACACGTCGAGCGTCGCCATCGCGACCTTGAAGCCTTCGCCGTCCTTGCCGATACGGTTCGCCAGAGGCACGCGGCAATTCTCGAATTTCAGCGTGGCCAGTGGATGCGGCGCGATCACATCGATCCGCTCTGCAATCGTGAAGCCAGGCGTATCCGCGTCGACAACGAATGCGCTGATGCCGCGCGCGCCGGATTCGCCAGTACGCAGGAACACCACATACTGGTCGGCAATGCCGCCATTGGAGATCCAGGTCTTGAGGCCATTGATGCGGACATGATCCGGACCATCAGGCATCGCCGTCGTCGTCATCGCAGCGACATCCGAACCTGCATCGGGCTCTGACAATGCGAAAGCTGCAATGGCCTCACCGCTACCGACGCGTGGCAGATAGCGCGACTTCAACGCTTCCGAACCGAACAGGCTGATCGGGCCGGTACCCAGTCCCTGCATCGCAAATGCGAAGTCAGCGAGACCAGTCTCATAGGCCAGCGTTTCGCGGATCAGACACAGCGAGCGCACATCGAAGGTTGGAAACATGCCGCCATGGCTTGCCGGTACCGCTGCGCGCAACCATCCGCCGTCACCCAGCGCCTTCACCAGACGCTTGCAGGAGCCATCGACGTCATGGTGATCGACCAGACCGGGCAATGTCGCCTTGGCCCAGCGCGACAGACCCGTGGCCAGCTCGCGGTGATGGTCTTCGAAAAACGGCCAGGACAAAAATGACTGATCGGACATGGCTTCCTCCCTCGATGCATCGGCAATCGGCATTGTTTTAAACCTAAAGAAATTTCGGACAAGGGCGATGGCCGAACATCACAACATCGCCAACCGGAAGGCGCATAGTCCGTCACCGGAGAGCCGACCTCTAAAAACGACGCGCCTCCGGATGAGGCAATCCACAACCCTTTAAGTCTAAAACTATCGCTTTTCATATATCTCGGACATGCTAGGATCGCCCTTGTCCGACAGCACAGGAGGCCTATGCGTGCCAAATTCTGCAGCCCTGACGACGAAGGACGGCCGCTTCGGCTTTGAGGCCAAAGGCGATTCCGCGGCGACGCCGCTGGTGTTTCTGCACGGGATCGGTGGTGCCGGCCGCGGCTGGCGCCACCAGCTCGAAGCATTCGGCGACCGCTACTACGCCATCGGCTGGGACATGCCGGGCTATGGCGGCTCAGCACAGCTACCGGCGCCCAGCATCCCGGCCTTCGCCGAAGCCCTGAAGGACTTTCTCGCGCAGATTGGCGCCAGGAAACCGGTGCTGGTCGGCCATTCCATTGGCGGCATGATCGTGCAGCGCTTCATGGTGGATTATCCCGATCTCGCCGGCGCCATCGTGCTGGCGCAGACCACCTCCGCCTTCGGCAGCTCCGACGGCGAATGGCAGAAGAACTTCATCGATGCCCGGCTTGGCCCGCTCGACCGCGGCGAGACCATGGTGTCGATGGCGCCGAAGCTGGTCGCCGGCCTGATCGGCGACAATCCGGATCCTGCCGGCCTTGAACTCGCACGCGACTGCATGGCGTCTGTGAAGCCCGACACCTATCGCGCCTCGATGAAGGCGATGATCGGCTTCGATCTGCGCAAGAACATTGCGGACATTAAAATACCGACTTTAGTCCTATCCGGATCGAAAGACAACAACGCGCCCGCGAAAACCATGGCCAAGATGGCCGCACTCGTGCCGGGCGCGACCTATGTCGAACTTGAAGGCGTCGGGCATCTCGCCAGTTTCGAACGCCCGCGCGAATTCAACGAAGTGCTCGCCGACTTCCTCAAAACCAGCCACAACCTTTCGGGGTCATCCTCATGAACAAGCCTGCCAGCAAGCCCGATCTCGACAGCATCGTTCTCGACAAGCCGATGTTCGATCCGAAGGCCTATCGTCTCGACGACGAACAGGCCGGGCTGATCGCCAAGGCGCGCGAGCTCGCACAGGCCAATTTCGCCGGCCGTGCGGCGAAGTGGGATACCGAGGCCACCTTCCCGCTGGAGAACTACAAGGACCTGCACAAGGCGGGTCTGCTGGGCATCTCGATCCCGAAAGCAAATGGCGGTTCGGGCGCCGGCTATCAGACCTATTCGCTGGCCGCTGCCGAAATCGGCCGCTATTGCGGCGCCACCGCGCTGACCTGGAACATGCATGTCTGCTCGACGCTGTGGTCCGGCCCGCTGGCCGATGACCTCGACATGGATGACCAGATGCGCGCCGAACAGCACCGCCGCCGCGCTATCCACTACAAGCGCATCGTCGAAGACGGCGCGATCTATTCGCAGCCGTTCTCCGAAGGCGGCGCAGCAGCCGCCGGCGGCGTTGCGTTCGGAACCGAAGCGAAGCCCGTCAAAGGCGGCTGGATCGTCAACGGCAAGAAGATCTTTGCGTCGCTGTCGGGCTTCGCCGATTACTACGGCGTGCTCTGCACCGAAGTCGCTGAGGGTGAGAAGGCTTCGCGCCGCAACACGCTGTATCTGGCGATTTCCGCCAAGTCCGAAGGCGTCTCGGTCGTTGGCGACTGGGATCCACTCGGCATGCGCGGCACGGTCTCCCGCACGCTGATCTTTAAGGACGTGTTCGTTCCGGAAGATGCAGCGCTGATGCCGCGCGGCGTCTACTTCCAGGCCGCGATGCGCTGGCCGCACATGTTCCTGACGCTGTCACCGACTTACGTCGGTCTCGCACAGGCATCGTATGATTTCACCGTGAAGTATCTCCGCGGCGAAATCCCGGGCATGCCGCCAGTCAAGCGCCGGATGTATCCGACCAAGCAGATCGCCGTGGCGCAGATGCAGATCAAGCTCGAACAGCTCAAGTCGACCTGGTTCCAGGCCGTGACCGAAGCCTGTGCCAATCCGTCAAAAGAGCAGGTGCTACGCGCCTACGCCGCCCAGTACACCGTGATGGAAGGCGCCAACGAACTCGCCGCACTGGCGATCCGCACCTGCGGCGGTCAGGCCATGCTGAAGACGCTGCCGCTGGAGCGCATCTATCGTGACAGCCGCTGCGGTGCGCTGATGCTGCCCTGGACCGCCGAGCTTTGCCTCGACCGTATCGGCCGCGAGGCACTCTATGAGGCCGGTGAGAAAGACGAGTAATCGTGGATCTCTCCAGCCTCATCGCCCGCAACGCCGCATTCACGCCGGACAAGCCCGCGATTCATTTCGAGGGCAAGACACTCAGCTATGCCGTGTTCAACGCGCGGATCGAGGCGACGGCGAAGGCACTGAAGACGGAATGCGGCGTTAGTCGCGGTGATCGCGTCGCGATCCTGAGCATGAACCGGCCAGACTATCTGGTCCTGCTCTATGCCTGCGCCCGCCTCGGCGCGATCATGGTGCCGCTGAACTGGCGGCTCGCGGTCGCCGAGCAGCTCTTCATCCTGTCCGATGCTTCGGTAAAGGTGCTGGTGCTTGAGGAAGGCTTTGCGGCCATCCTCCCGTCGCTTGCGAAGGACTTGCCGGATACGCGCGTGATCGCGTTCGATTTCGCGCCTGATGCCCCCGGCCAGACATTCGACACACTGCTGTCCCGCGCTTCCGGAGATGGCCGCAATCCGCATACCGACCTCTCCTGCCCGCTGCTGATCGTCTACACGTCAGGCACCACCGGCCGCCCAAAAGGTGCCGTGCTGCGCCAGGAAGCGCTGCTGTGGAACGGCGTGATGAGCCAGCACATGCATGGCCTCACGTCAGACGATCATGTCCTGACCGTGCTGCCCTTCTTCCATGTCGGCGGCCTCAACATCCAGACCACGCCGGCGCTGCATCACGGCGCTACCGTAACAATCCATGCGCGCTTCACACCCGACTCCACGCTGGAAGCGATCACGCGGGAGCGACCCACCCTGACCGTTTGGGTACCCGCTATCATTCAGGCGATGAGCGAGCATCCCGCCTGGGCTGCGACCGACGTGTCCTGCCTCAAGGCCGTATCCACCGGCTCCAGCATCGTGCCGCCGCATCTGATCGAACGCCTGACGGCGCGCGGCATTCCCGTGCTGCAGGTCTATGGTTCAACCGAGACCTGTCCGATCGCGGTCTATACGCGACTAGGCGGCGACCTGTCGCGTACGGGATCGACGGGTTTGCCCGGCCTGTGCTGCGAAGCCATCATCATCGACGACGACGGCAACGAGCTGCCTGCCACTGCCACCGGCGAGATCGCTGTGCGCGGCCCGAACGTGTTCTACGAATATTGGGGCAACGAGAGCGCGACGCGCGAGGCGCTGCATGACGGCTGGTATCGCACCGGCGATATCGGCACGCGCGACGATGACGGCTATTTCTGGGTCCACGACCGCAAGAAGAACATGATCATTTCCGGCGGGGAGAACGTCTATCCCGCCGAGGTCGAACGTGTGTTGCTCGAACATCCCGATGTCGCCGATTGCGGCGTCGTCGGTGTGCCCGATCCGAAATGGCAGGAAGTACCAGTCGCCTATGTGCTGCTGCGGCCGAATTGCAGCGTGACCGCCGAGACACTGAAGGCCCATGTGCTCACGCAGCTCGCCCGCTACAAGCAGCCGCGCGACATTGTGTTCGTCACAGACCTGCCGCGCACCGCGCTCGGCAAGGTGCAGCATTTCAAACTGAAGCAGGTTCAGGCGGCAACGCCGAGCGACGGAGAGACCAATTGAAGATCGCAGTATTGGGTGGCGGCAACGGTTCGTTCGCAGCCGCGGGTGATTTCGCACTGCAGGGCCATGACGTCCGCCTGTGGCGTCGCGATGCCGAAGCTGTTGCCGAACACAAGAAGGCCGGCTCGCGCATCAAGGTCAAGAATGCCCAGGGCACACACGACACCCAGTTGACGCTGGTGACGACTGATATCGCCGAGGCGATCAAGGACGTCGAACTGATCTTGTGCCCAGCCCCTGCCTTTGCGCAGCCTGATATCGCCAAGCGGATCGCACCTCACCTCAAAGATGGTCAGGTCGTTTATCTGCCGCCTGCAACCTTCGGCTCGATGATATTCGCCAAGGCTGCGCATGACGCCGGCAACACCGCCAAGGTCGCCTTCGCCGAGACCGGCACGCTGCCCTGGCTCGCGCGCAAACACGGACCGTTCGAAGTGGCGATCACCATCCGCGCCAAGCGGCTGCCGACCGGCGTGTTCCCGCTTCACCTGATGGACTATGCCTGCAAGGTCATCGACAAGGCCTTCCCCGGCGTCATCGAGCCGTGTGGTGATGCGTTGTCCGGCGCGCTGATGAATGCCGGTCCGATCATTCATCCACCGCTGATCGTGATGAATGCCGGGCCATTGGAGCATTTCCCGACCTGGGACATTCACAAGGAAGGCACCCAGCCGGCGATCCGCCGCGTCACCGACGCGCTCGACGGCGAGCGCATCGCCATCCGCGAGGCCTTTGGTTACAACGGCGCGCATTTCCCGCTGGCGGATCACTACGCCAAGGAAGGCGAAGAGTGGATGTACGGCCGCGGCTCGCATGATCGTCTCACTGATAGCGGTGACTGGCGCGAGCACATCGTGCTCACCGAGCACCGCTATATGCGCGAGGACCTGCGCACCGGCCTGTCGTTCTTCCTGTCCTGCGCCACGCTCGCGGGCGTCGAGACACCGCTGGTCAAGGCCTTCCTCGCCATCGGCGGCGCGATCTGCGGCGAGAACTTCCTGCAGGGTGGCCGCACGCTCGCAAGCCTCGGCTTCGGCGATCTCGATCAGGCCACGCTGCTGAAACTGCTGCGCGAAGGCTTTGCCGCATGAGCGCAACCGTAAGTTCTCTGCCCGCCATCGCCTGTCTCGGCGCGGGCCGCATGGGCCGCGGCATTGCCGTCGCCTTCGCCTATGCCGGCCACAATGTCGCGATCGTCGACTTCAAGGCGCGCGAGGCGGACAAGTTCAAGGCACTGGAAGTCGAGGCAATCGGCGAGATCCGCAAGACCTTCGCCAGTATGGCGCGTTTCGGTCTGCTGACCGAGGCCGATATCGAAACGCTGGTGTCGCGCGTCAGCGTCGTGCCGGAATCAGGTGCCGGCGCTGCGCTGAGCAGTTCGGCGATCATTTTCGAAGGCGTGCCAGAGGTGCTCGATCAGAAGCGCGATGCGCTGGCCCGCGCATCACAACTCGCAGGCCCCTCGCCGATCATCGCTTCCACGACGTCGACCATTCTCGTCGACGACATTTCCAGCGCCATCGACCATCCCGAGCGCTTCCTCAATGCGCACTGGCTGAACCCGGCCTATCTCGTGCCACTGGTCGAAGTCTCGCCGGGCGCCAAGACCGATCCGGCGATCACCGCGCGGGTGAAGGAAATGCTCGAAGGCATCGGCAAGGTCCCCGTAGTTTGCGCCGCGACGCCCGGCTATATCGTACCGCGTATCCAGGCGATGGCCATGAACGAAGCCGCGCGCATGGTCGAGGAAGGCGTTGCCAGCCCCGAGGATATCGACAAGGCGATCAAATACGGCTTCGGATTCCGCTTCGCAGTGCTGGGCCTCTTGGAATTCGTCGATTGGGGCGGCGGCGATATTCTGTATTACGCCAGCAAGTACCTGACCGGCGCGCTGAACAACGACCGCTATGCGTCGCCGGAGATCGTCGGCCGTAACATGGCCGAGGGCAAGATCGGCCTCAAGACCGGCGAAGGCTTTCTCAATTACGAAGATCTCGATGTCGATGCCTATCGCGAGGGACGGCTGTCGGCGTTCGTGGATCTGCTGAAGCACTTTCAGTTGCAGAAGCCGCCGGTGCTTTGAGGCACCGCGCTCTACTCTCTCGTCATGCCCGGGCTTGACCCGGGCATCCATCTTTGCCGCAAACGCTGACGATAGTTGGATGGCCGGGTCAAGCCCGGCCATGACGAGTTTTAGTTATGAAGGCTGGCGAGTAATAGCGGCAGAGCTGCCTCTATACTTCATACTTCCGGGAAGCCCCGCAGCAGATAGCTGCGCAGCCAGTGCAGCAGGCTGTTCAGGATCAGACCGAGCATCGAGATCATGATCAGCGGCACGAACATGTCCACGGTCTGGAACGTGCGCGCGGCCTGTACCAGCATGTGACCGAGGCCGTCGGTCGAGGTGATCATCTCGGCGAGGAACACCACGATGCAGGAGATCACGAGGCCGATGCGGCAGCCCGTAAGGATCGACGGCATTGCGGCGGGCAGCACGACCTTGAACAGGATCTGCCAGCGCGGCGTGCCCGCGGCCATCGCCGACCAGATCAGCTTCTGCTCGACCATCGACGCACCGTAATAGGTCGACAGCAGGATCGGAAACAGCGCGTCGGCGGTGACCAACGTGATCTTGGAGGCATGGTCGAAGCCGAGGATCAGCAGCAGCGCCGGATACAGCGCGATCTTCGGGATCGGCGCCAGTACGCGCACCAGCGGCTTGACCACGGCATTGACCGCCGGGCTCACCGCTGCAGCAAGACCGATGAACACGCCGACGACCACGGCAATGCCGAAGCCGGCGAACAGACGGATCAGCGTCGCGGCGATATCGTGCAGGAAATCGCCGTTGAAGAAATCCTTCGCCAGCTTTCCGAACACGGCGCCCGGCGGCGGCAACAAGCTCGTCGGCGCGAAGCCGAAGGAGATCAGGGATTGCCAGAGTACCAGAAACAGCACGATCGGCGTGATGCCCAGCAGAACCGAATTGATGCGTTCCTGGTTCATGTTGCGCTCACGTAAAGCTGAGAGGCATGTCGTCGCGCGGCTGCGACCAGCGCACCAGCGACAGACGAAGCTTCTCGAACGCCGCGTCGAAGATGATGCCCATGGCGCCGATGATCAGGATCATCGCGAACACCGTGTCGTATTGCGCCATGTCGAGCGAGTTGAACAGGATGTTGCCGGCGCCGGACTGGCGCGCGATCATCTCGGAGGTGATCATGGTGATCAGCGCCAGTACGAGCCCCGTGCGGCAGCCCGTGAGAATTTCGGGCAGTGCAGCCGGCAATACGATGCGGAGCATGCGCATCGGCGCCGACATGCCCATCGCCGCACCGGACCATAGCATCTTTTCTTCAACGGCCTTGGAGCCCTGGAACGCGTGATAGATAATCGGCAGCGAGACGCCGAGGAAGATGACGAGGATCTTGGAGACGTCGCCAACGCCCATCCACAGCATGATGATGGGCATCAGCGCTGCTTTTGGCACGGGATAGATGATCATCATCAGCGGATTGAAGAACGACGCCACGGCCTTGATGCGCCCCATCAGCAAACCGAGCGGGATTGCAAACATCACCGCGAGTACGAGGCCGATGGCCATGCGACGGATGGAATCGAGAATGTTCAGCAGCGATCCCTTGTCCCCGAGGATCGACGGAATGGCCTTGATCGACTCCAGTGCCGTTGGGAAGCTTTCGGTATCCAGCCGCAGCGAGGCAATCTGCCAGACACACAGCAACCCGATGCAGGCGAACAATGGCGAAAGTGTCCTGAGCACCCCGCGCACGGTCATCACAGATGGTCCTTGCCGTCGTCGATCATCTTCTCGATGTCGACGATGTATTTCTGGAAACGCGCATCGAGCAAGAGGTCAGCGCGCTTGCGCGGCCGCGGCAGATCGATATCGACGATTTCCTTGATCGAGCCCGGCGAGCGCGACATCACGATCACCTTGTCTGAGAGATAGACGGCTTCCTCGACCGAATGGGTGACGAACAACACCGTCTTGCGCTGTGTATCCCAGATGTCGAGCAGATCGTTCTGCAGCCGCGTGCGGGTATGCGCATCGAGCGCGCCGAACGGCTCATCCATCAGCAGCACGGCGGGATCGTAGGCCAGCGTGCGCGCGATCGCGACGCGCTGCTTCATGCCGCCGGAGAGTTCTTTCGGATAGAAATTCTCGTAGCCCTTGAGGCCAACCATCTCGAGCAGCTTGCGGCCGCGCGTTTCGGCTTCAGCCTTCTTCATGCCCTGCTGGCGCATGCCATACATGACATTGCCGAGCACGTTCTTCCACGGAAACAGCGCGAATTCCTGAAACACCGGACCGCGATCGGGACCCGGTCCCGTGATCGCCTTGCCCTTCACCTTGGCAACGCCATCGGTGGGCTGCACGAAGCCGCCGACGATATAGAGCAAGGTCGACTTGCCGCATCCTGAGGGTCCGAGGATCGAGACGAAGGCGCCGTCTTCGATGGTGAGGTTGATATCCGACAGCGCCAGGTGGCTTTGCTTGCCGGAGGTCTGAAAGCGCTGCGAGACGTGATCGATTTCGATCATGGCTGAAGCGGGTTTGCGGCCGGATAAAGGTTCCGACTCGGCGTGAGCGTCCGAACGTAGCGACACCACCTGCATTCCCGGTCCTTCATTTGCCATGCACGCATTGCAATCACGACGGCCCGACTGTGTCCATCATGCTGACGGACGCAGCGTAGCCGGAAACCGCAATTACTTTAAGCTTCAAATTTATGCGGGCAACGCCTTTTTGCTAGTCAGCGCCTGCTGCGAACAGGGCAGCTTCCCGCAGCAGGACTTTCGGCGCTTTTGGTGCGTTTAGTCGCGGAAATAAGGCTCCACAGGACCCGACAGCTTGATCAGCAGCGGATTGCCGTACCGGTCCTTTGCCGCACCGGCGGGCACCTTCACCCAGCCTTCGCTGACGCAATATTCTTCGACATTGGTCTTCTCGGCACCCTTGAAGCGAATGCCGACATCGCGCTGCAGCACCTCGGCATTGTAGAACGGGCTTCGCGGATCGGTGGACAGGCGATCGGGCAGATCGGCTGATGCATTGGTGTTATCGGTCATAGCAGCGCCTCGATTTTCTCTCGCAGTGATTCAGGTTTGGCGGTCGGCGCAAAACGCTCGACGACCCGTCCGGAACGGTCGATCAGGAATTTGGTAAAATTCCATTTGATTCCCGAACCCAGCAATCCGGACTTTTCAGATTTCAGGTAATTATACAATGGATGCGCCCCGGCGCCATTCACGTCGATCTTCTCAAACAGTGGGAAGGTGATGTGGTAATTGGCCTCGCAGAAGCTCTCGATCGCCTTGGCGTCGCCCGGCTCCTGCGCGCCGAACTGGTTGCAGGGAAAGCCCAGCACGGAAAATCCGCGCGGTGCAAAATCCTGCTGCAGTCTCTCCAGCCCCGCATATTGCGGCGTGAATCCGCAGGCGCTGGCGGTATTGACGATCAGCAGCACCTTTCCTTCGAACTGCTTGAGCGCGACAGGCTCACCTGTCAGTGCGTTCGCAGAAAAATCGGAGATGCCGGTCATCGCACTGATCCCTCTCAGGCCGTCACGGGGTCGCAAGGCATCGG
Source organism: Tardiphaga sp. 37S4 (assembly GCF_021044645.1). Taxonomy (NCBI): domain Bacteria; kingdom Pseudomonadati; phylum Pseudomonadota; class Alphaproteobacteria; order Hyphomicrobiales; family Nitrobacteraceae; genus Tardiphaga; species Tardiphaga sp. 37S4. Next base: position 3,596,460 of record NZ_CP088008.1, read on the forward strand.
CGGGGTACCGCCGGCCTCGATGGCTTCGCCGGCCAGCAGACAGAGATCCTCGCGGTAACGGCCGGCCACGACCTGCACGCCGGTCGGCGCACGGCCGACGAGGCCTGTGGCGACGCTCAGCGCCGGCAGGCCCATGAAGGGAATGCCAATCTGCGGCATCTGGGCGGCCCAGACGCGATCGAAGCCTTCCTGGCCCTGCATATCCAGATGATCCGGGAACGGCAGCTCTCCGGACATCGGCATCAGCACCACGGCATAGCGCTGCAAGAACATTTCCCAGTCGCGCACGAAGGTGGAACGGCGCACCAGCGCGCGGGACAGGCCGCCATTCTCGAAGTCCTTGAGCTTGTCCTTCTGTCCGCGCAGACAGACCAGTGCTGCGGGATCGCCCTCGCGTTCGGCCGCATCCAGCATGCCCTGATAGCCATCGCCGAACCAGAGCTGCGTCTGCAAGGCGGCGGCCTCGCGCAGGGCCGGCGTGTTCTCGACTTCCTCGACGACCCACCCTGCCCGCTCCAGCCGCTTGCCGGCATCGCGCACGGCAGCTTCGACGTCGGCGGTGATGGCGAGACCATCAGGCCGTAAGCACATGGCGGCACGCTTCTCGCGCGTCGGTCCTTCGAGCGGCGCCGGCACCCACCAGGGATCGCGCGCGTCGGGCTGCGACATCGCGGCGAGGCCAAGACGGACATCGTTGATGGTGCGCGCCAGCGGGCCGGACACCGCGGTGATTTGGCCGGAAATGATGCGCTCGGGCAGCGCCTGATTATAGGCGGCGATGCGGCCGACGGTCGGACGCAACCCGTGCACGCCGCAGGCATATGCGGGATAGCGAATCGAGCCCGCGATATCGGTACCATGCGCGATATGACCGATGCCGGCGGCGACCGCGCTGCCTGCGCCGCCTGACGAGCCGCCGGGCGTCAGCGAGGGATCGCGCGGGTTTTTGGTATCGCCATAGAGCTGATTGGTGGTGAACCAGCGATAGGAAAATGCCGGGCAATTGGTGCGGCCGATGATGACGGCGCCAGCCTTCAGCAGATTGTCGATCACCGGGCTGTTGGTCTTGGCGATGATCTCGTTCTGGATCTTCACGCCATTCGATGTCGGATAGGTCGCGTAGTCGATATTCACTTTGACGGTGATGGGCACGCCGCCGAGCGGGCCGACATCGTCGCCGCGCGCAATCGCCGCATCGACCGCATCCGCCCGTGCCAGCGCCTCATTGGGTCGATGGTCGACCACGGCATTGATGGCAGGGTTCACAGCATCGAGCCGTGCGAGGCCAGCCACCGTCGCCTCCTTGGCGGACACCTTGCGGTCGCGAATGAGTGCGGAGAGGTCAGTTGCCGACAGGCGCCAGAGATCGTTCATGCAGTGCTCCATTGCTTGTCGCTTGTTAACGCAGGCGGCCGGAGATTGCCAATCGGCCAAACGCTCGCATTCTCGCGGCGCCGAAGCGTCCGAGGTTTGCGCATTCCTTCCCGCCCCCCTTGTGAGAGGGCGTGCGGAACGCCAGGTGCCCGTTGCACCCTTGGGCCTGATGCGATGCGGTCTTCCGCAATTGAGAGTGCATCAGGACTTTCGGAGGCGCCGAGCAAGTGCCCGACGTTCCGCCTGCGGTGTTTTTTCGGTTGCTTGCACATCTGCCATGGCGAACGGTCCCATCACCAAAATTAATGTCCCAGGGCGGAGGGACAGGGTAGCCTCAAGCGAGTAAGCCGAACGCGTTTTGACTTGGTCGTCCGTCACACTGTCCAGGGGTCTTTCCATCCCAAGGTCGGCCGTCTCCTTGCCAGTGGCAGTGCTGGCGCAGATCCGTCCTGCCCGAAGACAGACGTCACCCATGAACCGCGTGACGCCGCATCTCCGGCGTCCACCGCATCCAGCCCCGCGAACGTGACGATCGCGCTCGCCCCTCTCATCGGGGCCGGACGAAGGGGAATATAATCCACGGCAGGATATTGTCAATAAGAAATAGGAAAAAAAGTTTAATGCCGTCTCCCCCCAAAAACTGTCATTCCGGGGCGTGCGCGCATCTTTGCGCGCGCCCCGGAATGACAGCGGGAGCTGAACATGTCGGGATTCCGGGCTCATTCCGGTCCGCTGTGCGGCCCGGCCTGCCCCGGAATGACGTCGCGCGGGCGAGCCCGCGCGACGTCACTTCACCCTTGCGAGAAAATACGCCAGCTCCACGATCTGCGCTTCGGAGATCGACTGCATCACGTCGGCCATCGTCGCGTCATAGCCATGGCGGGAGTTGTCCTTGTATTCGCGCATGGTCTTGGCGAGGTAGTCCTCGCGCTGATTGGCGATGCGCGGAATGTTGTCGCGGCCCGAGAAATCAGCGTTGTGGCAGCTATCGCAGCGGAATTGCGAGGTCAGCGCCCTGGCGGCCTGCATCCGCGCGGGATCCCCGGCTTCGAGCGCGGCCGGCTTCGGCAGCGTGGCGAGATAGTCCGAGAACAGGCGCAGGTCGTCGTCGGTGAAATCCTTCACCATGTCGTTCATCGGCTCCGCGACGCGGAGCTTCTCGCGAAACATGTAGATCTGGATCAGCGAATAAGCCGGCTGCTGCGCACCGAGCGACGGCGTGTTCTCGGTTTCAGAGACACCCTTCTCGCCGTGACAACCGAGGCACGGCGCGGCGCGCCCAGTGATGGGTTCGGCGGCGAAGAGTGGGGACGTCGAGAGAAAAAGAGCTACGATGACGGCAAACGGGCGCATCGGCTTTGAACTTTCTGAATACTGAAACTCCGGCGTGGCGAATTCCTTCTCCCCGCTTGCGGGGAGAAGGTGAGGATGAGGGGGACTCTCACCGCGCTCGGAGCAAGTCGAGAGTCCCCCTCACCCGACTTTCACGCGCTTCGCGCGTTGCAGTCGACCTCTCCCCGCAAGCGGGGAGAGGTGAGAAAACGTCGTCACTTCGCGCCCGCCACCTTCTGCTTGCCATAGGTGATGCGATAGATCGCGCCGTTCCAGTCGTCGGAGACCAGCAGCGATCCGTCCTTCATCTGCAGCACGTCGACGGGGCGGCCGACATATTTGTTGTCCTCGATGAAGCCGGTGAGGAACGGCTCGACGGATTTCACCGTACCGTCCTTGTTAAGCTTCGCGACAACGACGTCACCGCCGAGCTTCGTTGTCTTGTTCCAGGAACCATGGCGCGCGATGAAGATCGCATCCTTATAGGCCGCCGGGAACATCTTGCCGGTGTAGAAGCGCATGCCGAGCGCCGCGGTGTGCGACCCGAGCAGGCCGACCGGCGCGGTGTAGTCGGCGCAGGACTTGCCCCAGCCGAATTCCGGATCGAGGATATTGCCCTGTAGGCAATATGGCGCGCCGAAGTCTTCACCCGCCTTGGTGACACGGTTGAGTTCATCCTCCGGCACCGCTTCCGACATCCAGTCGCGGCCGTTGTCTGTAAAGTACATCTGCTTGGTGGTCGGATTCCAGTCGAAACCGACGGTGTTGCGGACACCCTTCACATAGATCTCGGCGCCGGTGCCATCGAGATTCATGCGGCGGATCTGGCCATGGGCCTCGTCATGCAGCACGTTGTTGCCGGGCTGGCCGACCGGCACATAGAGCTTGCTGTCCGGGCCGATGCCGATGAACTTCCAGCCATGAGCTTCGTCCTTCGGCAGGTTGTCGTAGATCATGGTCGGCTTCGGCGGGTTTTCGAGATTGTCTTCCACCTTTTCGATCTTCGAGATCTTCGACAGTTCGGCGATGTAGAGCGTGCCGTCCTTGAAGGCGAGACCGTTCGGGCGATAGAGGCCGGAGGCCAGCACCTTTACCTGGCGCTTGCCGTCCTTGTTCATGACGGCATAGACCTTGTCGACCAGGCGCGAACCCACAAAGACCGTGCCCTTGTCGCCCTCGCGCATCGAGCGCGCATTGGCCATGCCGGCGGCGTAAACCTCGATATTGAAGCCCGCGGGCACCTTCAGCTTCGCAGTCGGCAGCTTGTCGGCGGCGGACGGAATCGGCGGCGGCGCGACGGGCGCGAGCTTCGCTGCGGCAGCGCCATCGGGACGACCGATCAGCGGCGAGCCGGGCGGCAGTGCAGGCGCGGCGGCAACGGCCGGTGCTGCGGGCGCCGGAGCGGCGGCTTGTGGTGCGGCCGGCGCAGGCGCCGCTGCGGGAGCAGCGGGCGCTGCACTCGGAGCTGCTGCAGGAGCCGGTGTTGCAGGTGATGTATCGGACTGCTGGGCAAAGGCGCCGCTTGTAAAGACACCGATGAACGCACCGGCAAGCAATGCCCGGCGCGCGGACGTGTAGACACTCATGGATCTCTCCCCTTTTACGGAAGCCTTCTCTGCTCGCAGCACATGAGATGCGCCGCCCCCGAGGCTTTCCGGATCGCACTGTTGGATATTTTTATGTCGCTGCGCAATCAAAACATCACGCGCGAGCAAGCCTGTGCGGATTCCCGCAATCGGCTAAAGCCTTTTCGGTTCTGATAGAGTTAGAACCGAGGCTCTAGCGTTGTGTATTGACGCGTTTTCTTGACGCGAACCGGTGCCCACTTCGCTCGACGACGCTCTAATGCCGCGTTGCGGACTCATCGGTGGCATCGAGCAGTGCTTCGGTGAACGGAAATTCAAGCACGATCTCGCCGTCCTTGTCCGTGACTTCCAGCACCGCTTTGAGCAGATCGCTCGGCGTGCCTTCGGAGCGCAGCAATTGCAGGATCATCGACCGCGCCACATCCCAGGCATGATCGGGATCCCGCAGCTCCTCGCCTTCGGGATCGACCACCAGCTCGTCGTTGATGCGTGTGTTGAAGAAATAAAGCGGCATGGCAATTCTCTTGGCACTGGGCTTGGGCGCTGACGCAGAAGATTTCAGACCACGCGAATATCCCGGAAGATGCGGCGGGCCGAGGACGAATCGGTGCCTTTCAACCAAAGGCCTTCGCTATCTATGGAACGTTCTCGCCTTTGCAATGTTGCACCGCAATCCGATTGTGCATTGCACGCATATTGTACCCCCATCGCTTCACATTGTGATGACGAAGTTGTTGGCGAACCTTTGAGCAGGGATTAGAGTTGTGGTTATGCAGTACCTGACTGCAGAGAAGCGGGAGATAAATATGGCCTGGAAAGCACCGAAGATCGTCGAAGTTGCAGTCGGCATGGAAATCAACATGTACGCCTGCGCGGCGCGCAAGTAAGACTTGAGCTCACGCTAAGATCTTAAGTTTTGGGGGCGCCTTCGTCACTGACGGGCGCCCCGCGTCTTTTTACGAGACGCGAATTGGCCGGGATTCAGGGCGATCTCATGTTGCGTGTTGTCGTTCTTGGAGCCGCGGCCGGCGGCGGTGTTCCGCAGTGGAATTGCGGATGCCGGATTTGTCGTGCGGCGCGCAGCGAGCGACCCGAACTGCAGAGCGGCCAGGCCTCGATCGCGGTGTCGGCCGACAATGCCAACTGGTTCCTGATCAATGCCTCGCCCGACCTGCGACAACAGGTCACCGATACGCCCCAGCTTCATCCCCACCCCGATCATGTCAGGCATTCCCCGATCGCGGGCGTGATCCTCACCAATGGCGAGGTCGATGCGGTGGCCGGGCTCTTGTCGATGCGCGAGGGTTCGCCATTTACAATCTATGCGCACACACGTGTGCTGGCGATCCTGAAAGCCAACAGCATCTTCAACGTGCTCTCGGACAAGAACGTGCGCCGCGACGCCATCGAGATTGATACGTCTTTCGAACCGAAGCTGCAGGATGGCGCGCCGTCCGGCCTGGAAGTGGTGTCCTTCAGCGTGCCCGGCAAAAGCGCGTGGTATCTCGAAGGCCAGGCGCATCCGGCCGGTGAAGATGGCGATGGCGACACGCTGGGTCTGCGGATTGCCGAGAAGGCCACCGGCAAGCATTTCTATTTTATCGCCGCCTGCGCGCGGGTGACACCCGAACTGAAACAACGCATTTCCGGCGCGCCGCTGGTGTTCTTCGACGGCACCGTCTGGCGCGATGACGAACTCATCGCGGCAGGATTGGGCCAGAAGACCGGCCAGAGCATGGGGCATCTGTCGATGTCCGGCGCGCAGGGTGCGATCAGCGAACTGGCCGATGCCGGCATCGCCAGAAAGTTCTTTCTGCACATCAACAATTCGAACCCGGCGCTGCTGCATGATTCCACCGAGCGCGCCGCGTTGACCACCGCCGGCTGGCAGATTCCCGGCAATGGCATGGAGATCACGCTGTGAACGCCCCAGGTGCTACCCTGACAAGTGCAAACATGATCGGCGACAACGCCATTTCCGCCTATTCGATTTCAGCTGCCGTGCCGCTGGAGACAGCCGCGCAACTGGAAGAGACGCTGCGCCATATCGGCGCGACGCGCTATCACAGCCTGCATCCGTTTCATAAGCTGCTGCATGGCGGCAAGCTCAACAAGGGTCAGGTGCAGGCCTGGGCGCTGAACCGCTACTATTACCAGAGCACGATCCCCATCAAGGACGCGGTGGTGATCTCGCGCTTCCGCGACCGTGCGACACGCGTGGAATGGCGGCACCGGATCGAGGATCACGACGGTGATACCGGCGCAGAAGGCGGTATCGAGCGCTGGCTGAAGCTGACCGAAGGGCTCGGCCTCGACTCAGCCTATGTGGAATCCACCGAAGGCATCCTGCCGGCGACGCGTTTTGCCGTGGAGGCCTATGTGCATTTCGTGCGCGACAGGACGCCGCTGGAGGCCATCGCCTCGTCGCTGACGGAACTGTTCGCCCCCAACCTGCATGAAGAGCGCATCTCTGGCATGCTGAAGCACTATGACTTCGTCAATCCGGACATCATGAGCTATTTCAGCCGCCGCCTGACCCAGGCGCCCCGCGATGCCGGCTTCGCGCTGGATTACGTCAAGCAGCATGCCACGACGCCGGCCGAGCGCCGCGCGGTTTGCAATGCACTGATCTTCAAGACCAATGTGTTGTGGGTGCAGCTCGATGCGCTGTATCATGCCTATGTGGACGGCCATGTGCCGCCGGGCGCGTTCGTCCCGGCCAAGTAAGAAGGCAACGATGACGGAGTTGCGCAGCAATCGTCGGATCAGCGTCAGCGAGGCCAGCAAGCCGATCTTGCCGCGCCACGCCAAGCTGAAGTTCGACGAGACGCGCCAGCGCTGGGTGATCCTCGCGCCGGAGCGCGTGCTGGCGCCGGACGATATCGCCGTCGAAATCCTCCAGCTTTGCGATGGCGAACGTAACGTCGCCGATATCATCGACCTCCTGGTGGCCAAATACGCCGCGCCGCGCGACGATATCGGTACCGATGTTCTCGCGATGCTGCAGGATCTCGCCGACAAGGGCTTTCTCACGCAAGCGCGGGAGAAGACAGCATGAGTCCTACGCTTACCGACGCCAGTCCCGTCTTCACCGATCCCGCCGACAGTCTCGCGATCATGGAGCGCACGCGCTCGACCGCGGAAACCTTCGGCATTCCCCTCGCCGTGCTGGCCGAACTCACCCATCGCTGCCCGCTGCAATGCCCGTATTGCTCGAACCCCGTCGAGCTCGATCGCGGCAGCACCGAGCTGACCACCGACGAATGGAAGAAGGTACTCTCCGAGCTCGCCGAAATCGGCGTGCTGCAGATCCACTTCTCCGGCGGCGAACCAACCGCGCGCAAGGACATCGTCGAGCTGGTGCAGCATGCGACGGATGTGGGCCTGTATTCCAATCTCATCACCTCGGCGGTGCTGCTGACGCGCGACAAGCTCGCAGCGCTGGCGGATGCCGGGCTGTGCCATGTGCAGATCAGCTTCCAGGGCAATGAGCCCGTGGTGGCGGATCGCGTCGGCGGTTACAAGAATGGCCACAACAAGAAACTCGAAGTCGCCAAATGGACGCGCGAACTCGACCTGCCGCTGACGGTGAATGCGGTGATGCACCGGCAGAACCTGCATCAGCTCGCCGACATCATCCAGATGGCCGTCGATCTCGATGCCGACCGGCTGGAAGTCGCCAATGTGCAATATTACGGCTGGGCGCTGAAGAACCGCGCCGCCCTGATGCCGACCATCGATCAGATCGAGGAGACCAGCCGCATCGTCGAGGATGCGCAGGTGCGCCTGAAGGGCATTCTCGATATCGACTATGTCGTTCCGGACTATTACGCGCTGCGACCGAAAAAATGCATGGGCGGCTGGGGCCGGCAGTTCTTCAACATCTCTCCATCAGGCAAGATCCTGCCCTGCCATGCCGCCGAGACCATCACCGGGATGGAATTCGAATCCGTGCGCTCCAATCATTCGATCGCCTGGATCTGGCAGAACTCCGAAGCCTTCAACCGCTATCGCGGCACCGGCTGGATGCCCGAGCCATGTCAGAGTTGCGCGTTCAAGGAAGTGGATTTCGGCGGCTGCCGCTGCCAGGCCTTCGCGCTGACCGGCGATGCCGGCAATACCGACCCCGCCTGCACGCTGTCACCTGTTCACGCCGAAATCTTCAAAATGGCCGAGACGGAATCCACTGAGGGCCGCGACCGTTTCATCTATCGCAACTTCAAAGGCGGCACGCTGGAGCCGGACGCGGACGACGTCCATGGCCGCTGATGTCCCCGCCCCGGTGAATGCGGACCTGTTTGCGCCGCTGACCTCGGAACATCTCGATGTCGGCGACGGCCACGCAATCCATGTGGAGAGCGTCGGCCGCAGCGACGGCATTCCGGCAGTCTATCTGCATGGCGGCCCCGGCTCCGGCTGCCAGCCCGATCACCGCCGGCTGTTCGATCCGCAGCGTTTTCACACCGTGTTGTTCGATCAGCGCGGCGCCGGCCGCAGCAAGCCCAAAGGCCTACGCGAGGCGAATACGCTGCCGCATCTGATCGTGGATATGGAAACGATCCGACAGACATTCGGCTTCGACAAATGGCTCGTGGTCGGCGGCTCCTGGGGCGCGACGCTGGCGCTGGCCTATGCGCAGGCCCATCCGGATCGCGTGACCGGCATCGTGCTGCGCGCAACGTTTCTCGGCACGCGGGAAGAATTGCACGATGTCTTCAACGTCATGCTGCCGCGGCATTATCCCGGCCTGCATGGAGATTTTCTGAGCACCCTCTCCGAAGCCGAGCGCGCCGATCCGCTGCCGAACTTCTATCGCCGCATTCTCGATGCCGATCCGGCCGTGCATGTCCCGGCGATCCGCGCCTGGGGCGGCACCGAAGCCATCTTGTCGGAAATCGCGCCGAAGCGCGCGCGGCTCGACCTTGCCGAGCTTGGCAACCAGACGCGGCCGATGCCGGCCACGCCGGCGATGGAAGCGCATTACTTCAAGCACGACTGCTTTATGCGGCCGCATCAGCTCATGGAAGACGCCGGCAGACTCACCGGCATTCCCGGCGTCATCATTCAGGGCCGTTACGATTTCCTCTGCCCGCCCGCGACATCGCATGCCCTGGCCAGGCGCTGGGCGGACGCGGAGGTGCGCATCGTTGAAGGCGCCGGCCACAGCCTGTATGACCCCGGCATGCGCGATGCGGTGATGAAGGCCATCGCCGATGTGGCGTCGAAACTGAAATAGGACTTCTGGAATGCCGATCAATGGCGCGGGAATGCTGATGACGTCGATGGATATCGACGCGGCACATGAGCAGGAATTCAACGCGTGGTACGACCGCGAGCATCTTGCCGAGCGCGTCGCCATCGAGGGCTTCAATGAGGCGCGGCGCTATGTGGCCGTGAACGCCAGGCCGAAATATCTCGGGCTCTATTCGACCGCGACATTCGACGTGTTGGACAGTGATGCCTATCGCACGGCGCTGGCCAACCAGACCAAGTGGTCGCTGACCAATATCGGCCGTTTCCAGAACATGCTGCGTTCGGTGGCGCGGATCACCGTCAGCCGCGGTCAGGGCCGCGGCGCGGCGCTCGGGCTGGTGCGCATCCGGCCACCCGCCGAAGGCGCTGACAAACTGCGCAGCGCCTTCGAAGCGCAGCTCGATCCCGGCGATATCAACGGCATCATCTCGATGCATCTGATGGAGAGCGATCCCCGGCTGTCGAAGCCGCTCACCGACGATCCCGCCGCACCCAATCCTGCGGCGCGCGACTGGTATGTGATGATCGACGGCACCGACATGGATGCGGTGGTCGCGACCATGAAAGGCCGCTTCACTGCGGCCATTGCGGCGGCAAAGGCAGAGCTGATTTCCGAAGGGACCTACCGGCTGATGTGGGATCTGGCGAAGGCTGATCTTTGACTGGCGATCTCTGATTGAACGCATGGTACCTCTGACGCGACCAAGGTGAACTGGCCCGCAACGGGCCGCCTCACCTTGCGAGACGTCGATGACCATCCGTGTGCTGTCCCTTCTGGTTCTCACCTCCGCTCTGACCATCGGCGGCCCGCTGGCGCGCGCCGAGGACGAGCCGGCCAAGGTCGATGCGGTGAAGGCAGCCGAATTCAACAAGCGCATGTTTGCCGGCCCGCTTGGTCCGAAGCTGACCTATGCGTGCTTCGTCCGGCGCTATGACGCCGAACATCTGGCGCGGCACCCCAAGCAGAAGGTCAGCACCATGAAGCTGCTGGTCGTCGCCGGGCATCCGCCCGAAGAAAGCTATACGCCCTACTCGTTCCGGCTCGGATTCAAATATCGCCATCGCAAAGGCGACTGGGATTCCAGCGGCTCTTGCGGCCAGATCCAGGATACCGACAAGGGCCAGGAGGTGAAGTTCGCATGCAGCGTCGATTGCGATGGCGGCGGCATTGCGATCGGCCTGGCCAAAGACATCGATGCGACGCTGGTCCGCGTCGAACGGGTCCGTATCTGGCAGAACAGCAAGCCCGATGAAGAGCCCGGCGCCGACGCGCTGACCGGCGGCGAAGACGACAAGATTTTCCGGCTCGACCGCACGAGTCTGAAGGAATGTGAATCCTTGATCACAGACCGCAAGGAACTCGCGGCGATGCGCAGCAAGTGAGCGTGATTGACGCCAAATCGGAGCGGGCCATGAATCGACGCAGCCTATTGTGGACCGCCCTGTCGACGGTCGGCGCGGGACTATTGGCATCGCGAGCGAGTGCCGCGACGGCCGACCAGAAGCCGCCTGCCAAGCTCAAGGTCGTCTATCATCTCGCCGATGCCGACCGGGTGAATTTCGCGCTTGGCAATATCCAGAACCATTTCGACGGTGTCGGCGGCCCCGACAACGTTACCATTGCACTGGTCGTGCTTGGCCCGGCGCTGAAGTCATTTGCCCGGGCTTCCGCCAATCCCGACATCACCGCACGGGTTAACAAATTCACCAAGGCCGGCCTGCAACTGGCCGCCTGCAGCAACACCATGAAGGCGCAGGATGTGACGCTGGACGGCCTGCTGCCGGGCTTCACCATCGCCGACCGCGGCGGCGTGGTCCGGATCGCGGAGCTGCAGTCGCAGGGCTATCTGTATATTCGGCCCTGACCCCCTTCGCCGTCATTGCGAGGAGCCCTTGCGACGAAGCAATCCAGTCTTTCTTCGCTTGTGATCCTCTGGATTGCCGCGTCGCTTCGCTTCTCGCAATGACGTGAGGGGCTGGAGGCGCTCCCCAACCTACAAAACCGACGCACAAAATTTGCACAATTGTCATGCCGCCGGGCCAATCTGGCGAACACGGAATTGCGATCCGGCTCCCGCGCCCTGAATGGAACCGTTCGGCTTGCCATGCGTATGGGTTTGGGGCGATCATTGGAACCGGGCCGCGGAACGTTTCGCGCGGCGATCGGCCTTTTGATAATTGTAAGCAGAACAAGGCATCATGAATCCCGTCAAAGCACTCGAATCCCATGGTCAGGCCGTTTGGCTGGACTTCCTCGCCCGCGGCTTCGTCGCCAAAGGCGACCTCAAGAAGCTGATCGACACTGACGCCGTGAAGGGCGTGACGTCGAACCCGGCGATCTTCGAGAAGGCGATCGGAAGTTCGGACGAATATGATGCCCCGATTGCCGAGGCGCTGAAGTCCGGCGACAAATCGCCTGCCGACCTGTTCGAGCACATTGCCGTCGAGGACATCCAGCACGCCGCCGACGTGCTGAAACCGGTTTACGACAAGATGAAGGGCGACGACGGCTTCGTCAGCCTCGAAGTCTCGCCCTATCTCGCCAATGACACCAAGGGCACGGTCACTGAGGCGGAGCGCCTGTGGGCGAGCGTCAAGCGCCCAAACCTGATGGTGAAGGTGCCGGCAACGCCGGAGGGGCTGCCCGCGATCCAGCAACTGATCGGCGAAGGCATCAGCATCAATGTGACGCTGCTGTTCGCGCAGAAGACCTATGTGGAGGTCGCCGAGGCCTATCTGAATGGTCTGGAAAAATATGTTGCCGGCGGCGGCGATCCCTCGCATGTGGCCAGCGTCGCCTCGTTCTTCGTCAGCCGCATCGATGCGCAGGTCGACAAGCAGCTCGACGACAAGATCGCCAAGGCCAATGATCCATCCGAGAAGGCGCGGCTCAAGGACCTCAAGGGCAAGGTCGCCATCGCCAATGCGAAACTCGCCTATCAGGAATATCTGGAACTGTTTGCCGGCCCGCGCTGGGAGAAACTGGCCGCCAAGGGCGCCAAGCCGCAGCGTCTGCTCTGGGCTTCCACCGGCGTGAAGAGCAAGGACTATCGTGACACGCTCTATGTGGAAGAGCTGATCGGCAAGAACACCGTCAACACCGTGCCGCCCGCCACGCTGGACGCGTTCCGCGACCACGGCGAAGTGCGCGACAGCCTCGAAGAGAATGTCGAGGATGCGAAGAAGGTGCTGGCCGATCTCGCCAAGACCGGCATTTCGCTCGATGCGATTACGACGCATCTCGTCGAGGACGGCGTCAAGCTGTTCGCCGATGCCGCCGACAAGCTGTATGGCGCGGTGGCGCACAAGCGCGCGACGTCGCTTGGCGGCAGCATCGGCGCGCAGAAGCTGGCGCTGGGCGACGGCATCACGAAGAAGGTCGCGACCTCGACCGAAGACTGGCGCGCGTCCGCAAAGATCCGCCGGCTCTGGCACAAGGAAAAATCCGTCTGGACCGGATCGGATGAAGACAAGTGGCTGGGCTGGCTGAACAGCGCCTTTGACGAGAAGGCCACGCTCGCCGACTACAACGACTTCGCCAAATGGGTGAAGGCGCAGGGATTTACCGATGCGGTCGTGCTCGGCATGGGCGGATCGAGCCTCGGGCCGGAAGTGCTGGCGCAGACCTTTGCCAAGGTGTCGGGCTTCCCGAAACTACATGTGCTGGATTCCACCGATCCCGCACAGGTGCGCGCCATGGGCGCGGCGGTGACTATCGCCAAGACACTCTTCATCGTTTCCAGCAAATCCGGCGGCACCACCGAGCCGAATGTGATGAAGAACTATTTCTTCGACGAGGTGACCAAGGCGGTCGGCGCCGACAAGGCCGGCGGCCATTTCGTCGCCGTGACCGATCCCGGCTCGTCGCTGGAGAAGGTCGCGAAGACCCAAAAGTTTGCCCGCGTCTTCCATGGCGACCCGACCATCGGCGGCCGCTATTCGGTGCTGTCGCCCTTCGGCCTGGTGCCGGCGGCTGCAGCGGGCGTCGATCTCACCAAGCTGCTCGATCTCACGCTGTCGATGGTCCGCTCCTGCGGACCGGACGTGCCGCCCTCGGAGAATCCGGGCGTACAGCTCGGCCTTGCCATGGGCAATGCCGGCCTCGATGGCCGTGACAAGGTCACCATCCTGTCTTCGAAGAAGATCGCCGATTTCGGCGCATGGGCCGAGCAGCTTATCGCCGAATCCACCGGCAAGGACGGCAAGGGCCTGATCCCCATCGACGGCGAAACGCTGGGCGAACCCTCCGTCTATGGCACCGATCGTTTCTTCATCGATCTGCGCACCTCGGGCGAAGACGACAAGGCCCATGACGACAAGCTCGCTGCGCTTGAAAAGGCCGGCCATCCCGTCGCGCGCATCGTGATGCCGTCGATCGATCATCTCGGCCAGGAATTCTTCCGCTTCGAGATAGCGACAGCCGTTGCGGGATCGATTCTGGGCATCAACCCGTTCAACCAGCCGGATGTCGAGGCCGCCAAGATCAAGACGCGCGAGTTGACTGAAGCCTTCGAGAAGACCGGCTCGCTGCCGCCGGAGTCGCCGGTGGTATCGTCGAAAGAGGCCGATCTCTATACCGACGACAGCAATGCCGAACTGTTAAAGAAAGCCGGCGCTAATAGCGATCTGACCTCGTGGCTAAAGGCGCATTTCCGCCGCGTCACGCCCGGCGATTACGTGGCCCTGCTGGCCTATGTCGAACGCGATAGCGCGCATATCGACACGCTGCAGCACATGCGGATGGCGGTACGCGACAGGAAGAAGGTCGCGACCTGCGCCGAATTCGGACCACGCTTCCTGCATTCGACCGGTCAGGCCTACAAAGGCGGACCCGATACCGGCGTGTTCCTGCAGATCACAGCTGACGATGCCAAGGATCTTGCCATTCCCGATTACCGCGCCTCGTTCGGTGTCATCAAGGCGGCACAGGCGCGTGGTGACTTTGGCGTGCTGACGGATCGCAACCGCCGCGCCCTGCGCATCCATCTCAAGGGCGATCTCAAGGCCGGACTTGCTGTTCTCGACAAGGCGATTACTGCCGCATTGAACTAAACGACGATCCGCATGGCCCGGACATTGCTTCGGGTCATGCGCAATCAATAAAGGACATCACACAATGCAGCTCGGCATGATCGGTCTCGGCCGAATGGGCGGAAATATTGTCCGCCGCCTGATGAAGAACGGTCACAGTGCCGTGGTCTATGACAAGGACGCCAAGGCCGTCAGCGGCCTTGCCTCCGAAGGTGCCACCGGCGGATCGTCGCTCGAAGATTTCGTGAAGAAGCTCGACAAGCCGCGCGCGGTCTGGGTCATGCTGCCGGCCGGCAAGATCACCGAAACCACCATCGATGCGCTGACCAGGCTGCTGGAGCCCGGCGATACCATCATCGATGGCGGCAACACGTTCTGGCAGGACGATGTTCGCCGCGGCCAGGCGCTGAAGGAGAAGGGCCTGTATTACATCGACGTCGGCACTTCCGGCGGCGTCTGGGGCATCGATCGCGGCTATTGCATGATGATCGGCGGTGAAAAGAGCGTCGTCGATCGGCTCGATCCGATCTTCAAGACACTGGCGCCGGGCATCGGCGACATTCCGCGTACGCCGGGCCGCGACAACAGCGATCCGCGCATCGAGAATGGCTATATCCATGCCGGCCCGGTCGGCGCCGGGCACTTCGTCAAGATGGTCCATAATGGCATCGAATACGGACTGATGCAGGCCTATGCCGAAGGCTTCGACATCATGAAGAACGCCAATATCGAGGCGCTCCCGGAGGCGCATCGCTTCGATTTGAATTTGCCTGACATCGCCGAAGTGTGGCGCCGCGGCAGCGTGATCCCGTCATGGCTGCTCGACCTCACCTCCACCGCGCTCGCCAAGAACGAGACGCTGGATACCTATTCGGGCTTCGTCGAGGACTCCGGCGAAGGCCGCTGGACGGTGAATGCCGCCATCGACGAGGCAGTGCCCGCCGAGGTGCTGACGGCTGCGCTGTTTGCGCGGTTTCGCTCCCGCAAGGAGCACACATTTGCAGAGAAGATTCTATCCGCGATGCGCGCCGGTTTCGGCGGCCACAAAGAGCCCGATCAGCATCCGGATCCAAAACGGCAGGACGCGCCTGATATCATCAAACCAAAGGCGTAGCCCGCATGACCGAGATACAAGCTCCAGGCCCTGCCAAATCCAAGAAGAAGCCAGACCCTTGCGCATTCGTGATCTTCGGCGTCACCGGCGATCTCGCCCACCGGCTGGTCATCGCGGCGCTTTATAACCTGCAGGCGTCCGATCTTCTGCCGGAGAAATTCTGCGTCGTCGGCATCGCCCGCAAGGACATGACCGGCGCGGAACTCCGCGACGACCTGATGAAGGGCCTGAAGCAATATGCGACGCGCCCGGTCGACGACGCCATCGCGCAGAAGCTGCTCAATTGTGTCACCTGCATCGAGGCCGATCCGGGCGAGCCGGAATCCTTCGATCGCATGCGCGAACAGCTCGACAAACTCGAGGAAGCACGGGGCACCGGGGGCAATCGCCTGTTCTATCTGGCAACGCCGCCTTCGGCCTTCGCGCCGATCGCGCGTCAGCTCGGCCGCACCGGCATGCTAAAGGAAAACGGCTCGTGGCGCCGCCTCGTGGTCGAGAAGCCGTTCGGCACCGATCTTGAATCCGCGAAGAAGCTGAATAATGAACTGCTCGGCCTGATGAACGAGCAGCAGATCTACCGGATCGATCACTATCTCGGCAAGGAGACGGTGCAGAACATCCTGGTGCTGCGCTTTGCCAATGGCATGTTCGAACCGATCTGGAATCGCAACCATATCGATCACGTGCAGATCACCGTGGACGAGAAACTCGGCGTGGGCCATCGCGGCTCGTTCTACGATGCGACCGGCGCGCTGCGCGACATGGTGCCGAACCATCTATTTCAGCTGCTATCGCTGGTCGCGATGGAGCCGCCCGCGCGATTCGAGGCCAATGCGGTTCGCTCCGAGAAGGCCGAAGTGCTCGCCGCCGTCACCACGCAGACCGAAGCCGAAGCACTGCAGAATTCGGTTCGCGCGCAATATGTTGCTGGCCATGTGGGCGATACCGACATTGGTGATTATCTGAAGACCAAAGACGTCAAGGATGGCAGCACCACCGAGACCTATGCAGCGATGAAGCTGTCGATCGACAACTGGCGCTGGGCCGGCGTTCCCTTTTATCTGCGTACCGGCAAGGCACTCGGCATCAAGCGCACCGAAGTGGCGATCAAGTTCAAGCAGGCACCGTTCGCGATGTTCCGCGACATGTCCGTGGAAAGCCTTGCCGAGAATTTTCTGGTCATCGCGGTGGAGCCGAACGAAGGCATCTCGCTGAAGTTCAACACCAAGGTGCCCGGTCCGGCCGTGGAGATCGACGGCGTCGAGATGAAGTTCCGCTATAAGGACTACTTCCAGGCCGCGCCGGCGACGGGCTATGAGACGCTGATCTATGACTGCATGATCGGCGACAACATCCTGTTCCAGCGCGCCGACAGCGTGGAAGCCGGCTGGCGCGCCGTGCAGCCGTTCCTCGATGCATGGAAGAAGGCCGGCAAGGATGGGCTGAAGACCTACAACGCCGGCAGCGAAGGTCCCGACGAAGCCAACGACCTGCTCAAGCGCGACGGTCGTAGCTGGCGCGTGCTGAGCTGACGCCATGACAGCGCCCAATCGCCATATCGTCGTGGTCGAGGACGCGGTAGCGCTCGCCGAAGCCGCAGCCGAGCGGCTGATCGAGCGCATCGAGGCCAATCCCGGTCGCATCGCCATCTGCATGACTGGCGGATCGAGCCCGAAGCGGCTCTATGAACTGCTCGCTACCGAGCCTTACCGCAGCGAGATCCCCTGGGATCGCGTACACTGGTTCATCGGCGACGACCGTTTCGTTCCTTCAAGCGATCCGCTCAACAACATGACCATGGCGCGAACTGCGTTTCTGGATGCATGCGCGCCGCTTGCGAATGTGCACCCGATCAAGACCGATGCGGCGAATCCGGATGACGCGGCGGCGCTCTATGCGCGCGAACTGCAGTCGTTCTACGGAGCCGACAAACTCGATAAAGCCAAACCGCTGTTCGATCTGGTGTTGCTCGGCGTCGGCCCCGATGGCCACGTGGCGTCGTTGTTCCCCGGCTATCCAGCCATCGAGGTGACAGAGCGCTGGGTGGTCGGCGTGCCCGAAGCCCACGTGAAGCCGTTCGTGCCGCGCGTCAGCCTGACGCTGCCGGCACTGGCCTCATGCCGCGAGATGCTGTTCCTGATGAGCGGCGAGGACAAGCGCGCAATCCTGACGCGCGTGCTGAAGGGCGAGGATCTGCCAGCCAATCGCGCGCGGTCGGACGGCGAAACCGTTTGGCTGTGCGACAAGGCCGCCCTCCCGGACGACGCGCGTGGCTGACACCGCGCCCAAGACTCTGGCACCCAAGATCCTGGCACCCAAGGCTCTGGTGGTGATGGGCGTCTCCAGTTCGGGCAAGAGCACGATCGCGAAGACGCTTGCTGAACGCCTCAGCTGGCGCTTCGCCGATGGCGACGATTTTCACCCGAAGGCAAATATCGAGAAGCAGCGCGCGGGCCAGCCACTCACCGACGACGATCGCTGGCCCTGGCTGCAGGCCATTGCCGACGAGATCGACCGCGTCACCGCCGATGGCCAAAAGCTTGTCGTCGCCTGTTCTGCGCTCAAGCGCGCCTATCGCGATCTGCTATTGCACGGCCGCGACGACATTCGCATCATCTATCTCGACGGCTCCAAGGAGCTAATCGCCAAGCGCATGGCGGCGCGGAAGAATCATTTCATGCCGCCGACGCTGCTCGACAGCCAGTTCAAGACGCTGGAAGTCCCCGGCCCCAATGAGCGCCCGATCACAGTATCCATCGATGACGATGTCGACGGCATCGTCTCCGCCATCATCCGCCAACTGCCGACCTGAAGGATCAAACCATGACCAAGATCGCTCTCGTGGTGTCCGATGTCGACGGCACGCTCGTCACCCATGACAAGCGCCTCACCGACACGGCCAAGGCGGCCGTGAAGAAACTGGAAGACGCCGGCATCGGCTTCACAATCACGTCGAGCCGCCCGCCCGTCGGCATGCGCTTCCTGGTCAAGCCACTGGGGATCACGCTGCCGATCGGCCCGTTCAACGGCAGCTCCATGGTGGACGGCGACCTCAAGCCGATCGTGCAGCACCTGATCCCGGAAGCTGCGACCAAGCGCGCCATCGAAGTGTTGGAAGACCACGGCGTCGATATCTGGATTTTCACCAATGATGAATGGGTGATCAAGCGCGACGACGGCAAATATGTGCCGCATGAGCGCGACACCATCCAGCATGAGGCCGTGATGGTGGATGACTTCTCGCCCTATCTCGCCAAGGCCTGCAAGATCGTCGGTGCGAGCTCCGACTTCCCGCTGCTGGAACGCTGCGAAGGCGCGATGCAGAAGGCGCTGGGCGATACGGCGGTCGCGGTGCGCTCGCAGAACTATTATCTCGACGTCACGCCGCCCAATCAGAACAAGGGCACCTTCGTGCAGGCCATGGCGCAGCGCCTCGGCATCTCCCTTGAGGCCATCGCCACCATCGGCGACATGCGCAACGATCTGCCGATGTTCAAGGTGTCAGGCATGTCGATCGCCATGGGCAATGCGAGCGACGATGTGAAATCGCAGGCGACGGATGTGACGACATCGAATGAGGAGGAAGGCTTTGCGGGCGCGGTGGAGATGATTTTGAAAAGGAATGCCACGTGACGTAACCCCCTCCCCCTTGCGGGGAGGGTTAAGAGACGAGCTACTTCGCCCGCTCTACCTTCTTCTCCTGCGGACGCTTGGTGCTCGCCAGATTATGCGCCACGGCGATCAACGCGATATGGGTCAGCGCCTGCGGGAAATTGCCGGTCTGGCGTTTGACGCCGCTGTCATATTCTTCCGCCAGCAGCCCGACATCATTGGCGATCGCGACGACGCGATTGAAGAGTTCTTCCGCCTTAGCGATCTCACCCATCTTGATATAGGCCTCGGCCAGCCACAGGCTGCAGGCGAGGAACGCACCCTCGGCGGGCTGCACCTCGCCAGTGACCTCGCGCGGATCGTGGCGCAGCACGAAGCCATCGCGTATCAGATATTTCTCGACCGCTGCGATCGTGCCCTTCACGCGAGGATCGTCGGCCGGAAGAAAACCCAGAGCCGGCAGCAGCAGAATGGCGCCGTCGAGCACGTCCGAGCCATAGGATTCCACGAAGGTGTTTTCGCGAGGATCGAACCCTTTCTCGCAAACGTCGCGATGAATCTCCTTGCGCAGCGCCTTCCACGTGTCGACAGGGCCTTTGAGATTGAAGCTCTCGGCACTCTTGATGGCGCGGTCGAACGCAACCCAACAACCGACTTTCGACAGCACATAGTGCTTGCCGGGGCCGCGGCGCTCCCAGATGCCGTGATCGGGCTTGTTCCAGACCGAAGCGAGGTGTTCGAGGATCTCGCATTCCACCGCCCAGGTGCCATCCTCGAGATCGAGTTTGGCAACGCGGGTCTGGTGGAAGGCATCAATCAACTCGCCATAGACGTCGAGCTGCAGCTGCGCATGCGCGGCATTGCCGACGCGCACCGGCAGCGCGCCGCCATAGCCGGGCAACCAATCGGCCTCCCATTCGAGCAAGCGGCGCTGGCCCATGATGCCATACATGATCTGCATCTCGGCCGGTGCGCCGGCGACGGCGCGTAGCAGCCAGCGATACCAGGCGCGCGCCTCATCCGTGTAGCCGCTGTTCATCAGCACCAGCAGCGTGAATGTCGCATCGCGCAGCCAGCAGAAGCGATAGTCCCAATTTCTGGAGCCGCCGAGCTTTTCGGGCAGCGACGTGGTCGGCGCCGCGACAATGCCGCCGGACGGCGCATAGATCAGCGCCTTCAGCGTGATCAGCGAGCGCATCACGAGATCGCGGTGCTCGCCTTTGTAGGTGCAGCGGCTGCTCCATTCCTTCCAGAATTCCTCGGTGTCCTTCAGCGCCTCGTCGACATTGATCGGCGCTGGCACTTTGAGATGCGAAGGCCCATAGGTCAGCACGAACGGGACGCTGTCGCCCTGTTTGACTTCGAATTTCGCGACGGTCGTGAGGTTCTCGCCGTGGGTCTCGACGGGCGTGTGCAGCACGGTCATGTCGGGCCCGCAAATCGCCAGCACTCCGCCGTCCTTGTCGCGCTTCACCCAGGGGATGGCCGCGCCGAATCCGAAGCGGATGATCAGCTCCATCCGGACCGTCACCGTGCCGCGATCGCCGCGGACGATGCGCACCACATCAGAGGCGGCGCCGCGCGGCGGCATGAAGTCGATCAGCGTGATGGCGCCGTCGTCGGTCTCCAGCGTGGTTTCCAGAATGAGCGAGTCGCCGCGATAGCGCCGTTTGCATGCCGTGACCGGAGCGTCGGGCGTGATTTGCCAGCGGCCGTGATCCTTGGTGCCGAGCAGCGCGGTAAAGCAGGCGTCGGAATCGAAGGCCGGCCAGCACAGCCAGTCGATCGACCCGTTGCGGTTGACGAGAGCGGCGGTCTCACAATCGCCGATCAGCGCGTAATCTTCGATATTGCTGTACAAAGTCTTTCCGCCACCTGACAAAATTTAGGTCAATGCGGACAAACTCCTGTCCGCGGTTGCAATGTGCAGCGCGTCACGATCGATCGACGTGGCCATCGTCTCCACCGTGGCCGGCAGCCGCTGCCGCCAGTTCGGATGCTCATTGATGGTGCCGGGAATATTCGGCTGATCGATCACACCCAACAGGTCTTCCAACGCGACGGCCAGCAAACGGGTCCGCGTGCGCGCGAGAAAGTGAGCGACAGCGTAGAAGTCTTCGGTATTGATGCCCTGCGCTCGCAGCGCCTCGCCGAGCATCTGCAGCGCGTAGCGGCGGGCATCGTCGCTCTCGCCGGGATCGATGCCCAGCGAGCGCTTCAGCTGCAGATCGTGCAGGCTGCGCCAGCCGGCATAGGTCGGCAGATCGTGGGTATTGAAGGTCACCAGCGCATTCGGCGCGTAATAATCGACGCCGCGGAAGGCATAGCGTTCATCACGCTCGAACATCATCACCAGATACGACCAGATGCCCCAGGATGCGAGATGATCGCGGAAGCCGTCCGGCACGGTACCGAGATCCTCACCGATCACCACGCAGCGATTGGCCACGCTCTCTTGCGCCGTCACGGCCAGCAGCGCTTCGAGCGGCATCTTCACATAGGCGCCGTTGTCAGCGTCATAGCCGTGCGGCACGACGTAAAGGCGATTGAGGCCGAGCACGTGATCAAGCCTGACGGCGCCGGCATAGCGCATCGAGGCACGCAGCATGTCCTTGAACGGCGCGAAGCCCTGCACTTCCAGGCCCGCCGCATTGAAGCCGGCGAGACCCCAGTTCTGTCCGGCGGGCTGTAGCGCATCGGGCGGCGCACCGACGGAGAGATGACGCGAGATCGCGATCTGCTCGTTCCAGGCATCGAAGCCGCCGGACTGCACGCCGACCGCGACATCGAGATAGAGGCCGACGGGCATACCGAGCTTGATGGTGAGATCAAAACAGGCCTTGAGCTGCAGGTCGGCATTCCACTGCACGTATTCGATGTAAGCCACGTCCTTGCCGTCCGGTCCGGCGCGGAAGGCGTCACAGGTCGCGTCATCAGGCAGCAGCCATTCCGACGGCCAGTCCCACCACGCGGTCTGCTGCTGATGCCGCAGCACCTCGAAACAGGCGAAGCGCGTCAGCAGCGGGGCGCGCTCGGCGCGGAATGCGGCAAAGGCCTTCTGACGCTCGGATGTCGGATCGGCATAAAATGTCTCAAAGGCGGCACACATTGCTGTCGACTTCGCCGCGGCGATATCTGCATAGTCGACGAATTGGCTCGCGCGCATAGTGGCCAGCATATCGCCGCTGTCATTGGCCGCATATTCGGGCAGCGCCTCGACGTCGATATAGAGCGGATTGAGAAACAGCCGGCTGTTCGGCGAATACGGACTGCATTCGGCCGGCCGGTCGTCGAACAGCGCATGCAGCGGATTGAGCCCGACACCGCCGGCGCCGATATCGGCGGCCAGTCTGATCAGGTCCTGCAGATCGGTGAAATCGCCGATGCCCCAATTGCGCTCGGAGCGCACGCCGTAGAGCTGTACTGCGAGAATCCAGGACCGATCGAAGGTGCCGGGGAATGCCTTGGACGGCGCGACGATGAACGGCGCCTCATCGGGGAATTTCTTGGCGTCGACCAGCCTGAGCCGGTGCACGCCGACCGGCAGATCGCGCGGCCAGGTGATCTCGCGTCCCTCCGTCGTTCCCTCGGCGATAACCTTAACCCCGTCGAGAATTTTCCAGGTCAGGGGAAACGTGGCAGCCTCATTGAGGACCGTGCGGGCACCCTCGCCGGCCCGGACCACGACCGGACTCGCCACGAAGCGATGCGGCGTGCGCACCGGCATGGCGTCCAGAATGAGCTTCAGGGCAGCTTCGCCCGTGGTGTGCCACTGGCCCTGACCGTCGTGAAAACCGGTCTGGATTCCGAGTTCCGCAGCTTTGGTGAAAAGGTCCATTCGGCACGCTGTTTGCAGAGCAACAATCGAAAGTTGCTGGGAAATTTCTGAATTTGCGGAAGAGGATAGCCGATTTCAACGCGTCGATCTAAGCTGAGTTCCACGGGGAACCAAACCCCTGTCACGGGGCTTTGTATATGATCGCACCGTCTCTTTTTGAAAAATCGAACAGGGACGACACCTCATGATGGCATCACCGTGAACAGAACATCGCAAATCGTGGACACCGCCGGTATCGGCGGGGCTTTCCATATCGAAAACATCTATCCGATCATCGACGCTGGCCGCTTCCCGGTCAAACGCATCGTGGGTGAACCTGTCGCCGTCTACGCCGACCTGTACCGCGATGGTCATGAGATCATTGCCGCAGCCATCGTCTGGCGCCGCGAGCAGGACCGCGAGTGGAATCGCGTCCCGATGACGCTGGAAGTCAACGACCGCTGGGGCGGCTCATTCATCCCCGATGGCATCGGACGCTATGTGTATGCGATCGAGGCCTGGACCGACGAATTCGCCACCTGGCGCCACGGCTTCGAACTGAAGCTGAAGGCGGGACAGGATGTCACGCTGGATGCGCTGGAAGGCGCCGGTCTGATGACCAAGGCGCAGAATGGCGGGCCCGAGGCTTCGGCGCTCATCGTCAAGCAATGCGAGAATTTTCTGCAGACCGGCGACAATGAGCCGCTGCTGTCACCTGAGCTGCGCACCGCCATGGGCGAGGCCCAGTCACGCTCGGACCTGACGCGCTCGCCGCTGCTGCCGCTGATGATCGACCGTGAGCGTGCCCGCAGCGGCGCATGGTACGAGATGGTGCCGCGCAGCCAGAGCACGGTACCCGGCCAGCATGGCACGTTCCGCGACTGTATTACCCGCCTGCCCGACGTGCAGGCCATGGGCTTCGACGTGCTGTATTTCACGCCGATCCACCCCATCGGCAAGACCAATCGCAAGGGCAAGAACAATTCACTGACCTCCGAGCCCGACGATGTCGGCAGCCCCTATGCCATTGGCGGAGCCGAGGGCGGCCATGACGCATTGCATCCGCAGCTCGGCACCATGGAGGATTTCCATGCGCTGATCGCTGCGTGCAAGGAACACGATCTGGAAGTCGCTATCGACGTCGCCGTGCAATGCTCGCCGGATCATCCATGGGTCAAGGACCATCCAGACTGGTTCAAGCGCCGGCCCGACGGTTCGATGAAATATGCGGAGAACCCGCCGAAGAAATACGAAGACATCCACAATCCAGACTTCGACTGTGAAGATGCGGGATCGCTGTGGAATGCGCTGCGCGACATGCTGCTGTTCTGGTGCGATCAGGGCGTCAAGATATTCCGCATCGACAATCCGCACACCAAGCCGCTGCGGTTCTGGGAATGGGCGATCCACGAGGTGCAGTTGAAGCATCCCGATGCGCTGTTTCTGGCGGAAGCCTTCACGCGCCCGAAGCTGATGAAGGGCCTCGCCAAGCTCGGCTTCTCACAGAGCTATACCTATTTCACCTGGCGCACCGCGAAGTGGGAAATCGAGCAGTATCTCAACGAACTATGCGGCTATCCCGAGCGCGAATTCTATCGCCCGAACTTCTTCGTCAACACGCCGGACATCCTGCCCTATCACCTGCAATCTGGCGAAGCCTGGATGTTCAAGGCGCGCGTGGCACTAGCGGCCGCGCTGTCGTCGACCTATGGCATCTATAACGGCTTCGAATTGCTCGAACACGAGGCCATTCCGGGCAAGGAGGAATATCTGAACTCGGAGAAATACGAGATCAGGACCCGCGACTGGAATGCGCCGGGCAATATCAAGCCCTACATCACCGCGCTCAACCACGCGCGCCGCGCCAACCCAGCGCTACAGCAGACATCGAACCTGCGCTTCATGCCGGTGGAGAACGACAACATCATCGGCTTCGTCAAGGAGTCGGTCGACGGCACCAATACCGTCGCCGGCGCCATCGCGCTGTCGCGCGATCCGTATGAATTCTGGCTGCCGATCGACACGCAGGTGATGGTCGATGGCGAGCGGCGCAATGTTGCCGCCGTCGAGAACATCATTACCGGCGAGCGCCATGGCGTCGAATGGGGCGGCATCCGCCTGCGTCTCGATCCCCAGCGCGATCCCGCCATCTTCTTCCGTTGCCTCGCCTGAAAGCGTTGACATGAACGTAATGACCGATATCGACGTTAAAGCGAAACAGCGCGCCGAGGAGATCGACAAGCTCTGGTACAAGGACGCCATCATCTATCAGCTGCATGTGAAGACATTCGCTGACAGCAACCATGACGGCATCGGCGACTTTATCGGCCTGACCGAGAAGCTGGATTACCTGCAGGATCTCGGCGTCACCACCATCTGGCTGATGCCGTTCTATCCGTCGCCTGGCCGCGACGACGGCTACGACATCGCCGACTATGGTTCGATCCATCCCGACTTCGGCACGATGAAGGACTTCAAGCGCTTCATCCACGAAGCCAAGCGCCGTGGCCTGCGCGTGATTACCGAACTCGTCATCAATCACACGTCGGACCAGCATGACTGGTTCAAGCGCGCCCGCCGCAGCCCGGCCGGCTCCAGTGCGCGCAACTGGTATGTCTGGAGCGACACCGACCAGAAATATCAGAGCACCCGGATCATCTTCACCGATACCGAAAAGTCGAACTGGACCTGGGATCCGGAGGCCAAGGCCTATTACTGGCACCGCTTCTTCTCACATCAGCCGGATTTGAATTTCGACAATCCGCGCGTCGTCTCTGCCGTGGTGCAGGTGATGAAACGCTGGCTGGATGCCGGCGTCGATGGCTTCCGTCTGGACGCGATCCCCTATCTTGTCGAGCGCGACGGCACCAATAACGAGAACCTGCCCGAGACCCACAAGGTCATCAAGCATTTGCGCGCCGAACTCGATGCCTATGCGCCGGGCAAGCTGCTGCTCGCCGAGGCCAATCAATGGCCGGAGGACGTGCAGGAATATTTCGGCAACAGCGACGAATGCCACATGGCGTATCACTTCCCGCTGATGCCGCGCATCTATATGGCGCTGGCGCAGGAGGACCGCTTCCCGATCACCGATATCATGCGGCAGACGCCGGATATTCCCGGCGACTGCCAGTGGGCGATGTTCCTGCGCAATCACGACGAGCTGACGCTGGAAATGGTCACCGACGTCGAGCGCGACTATCTGTGGTCGACCTATGCGAACGATCCGCGCGCGCGCATCAATGTCGGCATTCGCCGTCGCCTGGCGCCTTTGATGGACAACGATCGCCGCAAGATCGAGCTGCTGGACTCGTTGTTGCTGTCGTTCCCCGGGACGCCGATCATCTATTACGGCGACGAGATCGGCATGGGCGACAATATCTATCTCGGCGACCGCAACGGCGTGCGCACACCGATGCAATGGGCGCCGGACCGCAATGGCGGCTTCTCGCGCGCCGATCCCGCGCGGCTCTATGCACCGCCGATCATGGATCCGATCTATGGCTACGAGTCGGTGAACGTGGAGGCGCAGTCGCGCAGCCTATCGTCACTGCTGTCGGCGACCAAACGGCTCATTGCTGTCAGAAAATCGACGCTAGCTTTCGGTCGCGGCACCATGACCTTCATCCGTCCCGACAACCGCTCCGTTCTCGCTTATGTGCGCCAGCTCGGCGACGAAGCGATCCTCTGCGTCGCCAACCTGTCGCGCGCCGCGCAGGCCACCGAACTCGATCTATCGCCGTGGAAGGAACGCGTGCCGCTGGAAATGCTCGGCCGCACCAAATTCCCGCCGATCGGCGATCTGCCTTACATGATTACGCTGGCGCCTTATGGCTTCTATTGGTTCCAGCTGCAGCTCCGCGATGTCTCCGAACATTCGCAGCCGCCGGTGGTACCGGAATTCGAAACGCTGGTGGTGCCCCTTGGCTCGACCTGGATGACCCTCGCCCGTACGCGCGGTGTGTTCGAGCGCGACGTGCTGCCCTCCTTCCTGGCGCGCAGCCGCTGGTATCCGGAGCGACAGCCAAAGGCGATCCAGCCCGTGCTCACCGGCGCGATCCCGTTCTGCGAGATCGGCGACAACCGCCCATGGCTAGTGTTCTTCGAAACCACGCAGCGCAATGTGGCGACGCGCTATCTGCTGCCCATGCAGATCGAGTGGACCCGCTTCGACCGCGAACGCTACAATCCGAAAGCCTTTGCCGCGGTCCGTCAGGGCGCGCGCGAAGGTACCCTGCTCGACGTCGCCACCGACCACATCTTCATTGCGCTGCTGTTGCACAATTTGCGAATTTCACTGACCGTCGAAGAAGAGGGCAACCGTCTGGAATTCCGGCCGACGACCAAGCTCGCCGAAAAGCCGGCTGCGCCGCTGGAGAACATCCGTGCGGTCGAAACCGAACAGTCCAACAGCACTGCATTGGTCGACAACGACTATGTCGTGAAGATCTATCGCAAGCTGCAGGCCGGCATCAATCCGGAGATCGAGGTTAGCCGTTTCCTGACGGATATCGCCGGTTTCACCAATACGCCGGCTTTGCTTGGCAGCGTCGAACTGGTCGAGGGTGATCAGCGCACGGCCGTCGCCATCGTGCATGCCTTCGTGCAGAATCAGGGCGATGCCTGGACGGTGACATCGGCCTATCTCGACCGTTTCGCCGATGAGCAGCGTCTGCTGGCGGTGGATGACCACGCCCCGCACAGTGAAGAGCAGGTGCCGTATCTGCTCTATATGTCGCAGACCGGCCGCCGCGTCGCGGAGATGCAGATGGCGCTGGCCAGCCGCGACGACATCCCGGATTTCAAGCCGGAGCCGACGTCGCCTGACGATATCAGGCTCTGGATCAATGAAATCGTCACGCGTGCGGAGCCGGTATTTAGTGCGCTTGCCCAACGTCGCAATTCTGCAAAGGATTCGGATCGCGCGCTGATTGATCAGGTGCTGGAACTGCGCCACGGCTTGCGGGGGTGGCTGACCGAGCTGCTGCCGGAGAATATCGATGGACTGAATATCCGCCATCACGGCGATTTCCATCTCGGCCAGATGCTGATCGTCAAGGATGATATCTTTATCATCGACTTCGAGGGTGAACCGCGCAGGTCGATCGATGAGCGCCGCCGCAAGGCGCCCGCTGCGCGCGATATCGCCGGGCTCATTCGTTCGATCGATTATTCGGCAACGGCAGCGCTGGAACGCGCGCTCAAGGTCACTTCAGACGACACCGGCAAGCTGGCTGCCGCACTGGACGCCTGGCGGGAACGTGCCACCACGGCTTTCGTTGACGCCTATCGCGAGACCATGACTGATGCACGGCTGTGGCCGGCAGACGCGGGAGCCACCAAAGAAATGCTGAACTTCTTCCTCCTGGAAAAAGCGCTGTATGAAATCGAATACGAACTTGCGCATCGGCCAGATTGGCTGCGCGTGCCACTGACTGGCATCCTGCGCATTCTGAACCAGTATTCTGAGGAAGCCGTATGACCAATTTGCCCGCCGAGGCTTACGCAATTGTCGAAGGCCGCCACTCCGATCCATTTCACTATCTGGGCCCCCACAAGGAGGCCGACAAGACGGTCGTGCGTGCTTTCCTGCCCGAAGCCGTGAAGGTCGATGCCATCGACGATCACGGTGCGACGACCGCATTGGAACGCGTCCATGACGCCGGCCTGTTTGTCGGCGCACTGGCCAATGGCTCGACCAAATATCAACTGCGGGCGCGCTATGGCGACAGATCCGTCGATCTCGACGACCCTTATCGCTTTCCGCCGATCCTCACCGAATTCGATCTCTATCTGCTCGGCGAAGGTACCCATCAGCGGCTCTATGACAAGCTCGGCGCCCATCCAATGGTGCTTGAAGGCGTCAGCGGCGTCGGCTTCGTCGTGCTTGCACCCAATGCAAAGCGTGTCAGCGTGGTCGGCGATTTCAATTTCTGGGATGCGCGGCGTCATCCCATGCGCGTGCGCGGTGCCGGCTACTGGGAGCTGTTCGTTCCCGGTGCCATGCCCGGCGATCACTACAAATTCGACATCATCGGCCCGCATGGCCAGTTGACGCAAAAATCCGACCCGATGGCCTTCGCCGCCGAACTGCGGCCCTCCACAGCGTCCATCGTGCTCGACGAAACCAGGATCCCGCATCCGCGCCCTGCCCCGGATCACATCAATGCGCTGAACAAGCCGATGTCGATCTATGAGGTGCATCTGGGCTCGTGGCGCCGCAAGGGCGACAATGAATGGCTGACCTATCGTGACCTCGCGGAAACGCTGCCGCGCTATGCTCGCGATCTTGGCTTCACCCATGTGGAATTCCTGCCGGTCAACGAGCATCCGTTTGACGGCTCCTGGGGCTATCAGCCGACCGGCATGTATGCGCCGACGAGCCGCTTCGGCACGCCGGCAGAATTCGCACTGCTGATCGACGCCTGTCACGCCGAGGGGCTCGGCGTGCTGCTCGACTGGGTGCCTGGCCATTTCCCCGACGATCCGCACGGCCTCGGTAATTTCGACGGCACGGCCCTTTATGAACATGCCAACCCGCTGCAGGGCCGGCACATGGACTGGGGTACGCTGATCTACAATTACGGCCGCACCGAAGTCGTGAACTTCCTGGTGTCCAACGCGCTGTTCTGGCTCGAGCGTTACAATGTGGATGGGCTGCGCGTCGATGCCGTCGCCTCGATGCTGTATCTCGATTACAGCCGCGAAGCCGGCGCCTGGATTCCAAACAAATATGGTGGCCGCGAGAATATCGAGGCCGTCAGCTTCCTGCGCCGCTTCAACACCGAAGTCTTCGCCAAATTTCCGAATGCGACCACGGCGGCGGAGGAATCCACTGCTTGGCCGCAGGTCTCACGCCCCGTCGAATTCGGCGGGCTCGGATTCGGCTACAAGTGGAACATGGGCTGGATGCATGACACGCTGAATTACATCAGCAAGGATCCGATCTATCGCAAGTACCAACACAACGACATTCTGTTCGGGCTGCAATACGCCTTCTCGGAAAATTTCGTGTTGCCGCTCTCCCATGACGAAGTGGTGCACGGCAAGCGATCCATTTTGGGCCGGATGCCCGGCGACGACTGGCAACGGTTCGCCAATCTGCGTGCGTATTACGCCTTCATGTTCGGACATCCCGGCAAGAAGCTGATGTTCATGGGCTGCGAATTTGCCCAGGAGCGCGAATGGAATCATGACATATCGCTGGACTGGCATCTGCTCGAGCAGGACAAGCATGCTGGCATCCACTCGCTGATCCGCGATCTCAACGAGCTGTATCGCAACCAGCCGGCACTGCATGAACTCGATTGCGATCCCGCCGGCTTCGAATGGATGATCACCGACGATGCCGGCAACAACGTCTTCGCCTGGCTGCGCAAGGGCGCCAACCCGCGCACGCAATGCCTCGTGGTCGTGAACTTCTCACCGAACGTCTATCACGATTACCGCGTCCGCGTGCCGTTCACCGGCGCCTGGCGCGAGGTGTTGAATTCCGACGCCGCGCATTATGGCGGCAGCAATGTCGGCAATTCGGGCGAAGTCATTGCCAAGGGGCTTGTCCCCGAACTCAGTCTGACCCTTCCACCGCTGGCCGCACTCTTTCTCGTACCGGAATTCTAGAGCATGAGACTATCCGCCGGCATGCCCTCCCGCCTCGGCGCAAGCTGGGACGGACGGGGGACCAACTTTGCCTTGTTCTCTGCGAACGCCACCAAGGTCGAACTGTGTCTGTTCGACAGCCAGGGGCGGCGCGAGCTCGAGCGCGTCGAACTGCCCGAATATAACGAGCACGTGTTTCACGGCTATCTCAACGATGTCTCTCCGGGCCAGCTCTATGGTTATCGCGTGCATGGGCCTTATGAACCGGAGCATGGACATCGCTTCAATGCGCACAAGCTGCTGCTCGACCCCTATGCCAAGAAACTGGCCGGGCGTCTCGTCTGGAGCGATGCTCACTTCGGCTATCGCACCGGCTCGTCGCGCGAGGACCTGTCCTTCGATCGCCGCGACAATGCGCGCGGCATGCCGAAGGCCGTGGTGGTCGACGAGACCTTCAACTGGGGCCGCAAGGAAGCGCGTCCCAGCGTACCCTGGGAAGACACCATCATTTATGAGGCCCATGTCAAAGGCCTGACGCAGACCCGCAAGGACGTGCCGCCAGGGCTGCGCGGGACCTATCGCGGCCTGTCGTCACCGTCGATGATCGAGCATCTCAAACGGCTTGGCGTTACCACCATCGAGCTGCTGCCGGTGCACAGCTTCGTCGATGACCGGCGTCTAGTCGAGATGAAGCTGGTGAATTACTGGGGTTACAATACCCTCTCCTTCTTCGCCCCCGAAGCGCGCTACGGCACCGACAATCCGCTCGATGCGTTCCGCACGACGGTCGCGCGGCTGCATGATGCGGGCATCGAGGTGATGCTCGACGTGGTCTATAACCACACCGCCGAAGGCAATCATCTCGGCCCGACGCTGAGTTATCGCGGCATCGACAACGCCTCCTATTACTGGCTGATGCCGGACAATCCACGATTCTATGACGACTTCACGGGCTGCGGCAGCTCGATGAACCTTACGCATCCGCGCGTGTTGCAGATGGTGATGGATTCATTGCGCTACTGGGTTGAGGTGTGTCACGTGGATGGCTTTCGTTTCGACCTTGCAACCACGCTGGCGCGCGGGCCGAATGGCTTCGATCGCAATAGCGGTTTCCTCACCGCCATCCGGCAGGACCCTGTCCTCGCGAACGTCAAAATGGTCGCCGAGCCCTGGGATCTCGGCATGGGCGGTTATCAGGTTGGCGCGTTTCCGTCGCAGTGGTCGGAATGGAACGACAAATATCGCAGCGCCATGCGCCGCTACTGGAGCGGCGAAGGCTCGCTGATCGGCGAAGTGTCCAGTCGCATGACAGGTTCGTCAGACGTGTTCAACCATGACGGCCGCAAGCAGCGCGCTGGCATCAACCATGTCACCGTACATGACGGTTTCCCGCTAGCCGACCTGTTTGCCTATAACGAGAAGCACAACGAGGCCAATGGCGAGGACAATCGCGATGGCTCCAGCGACAATCTGAGCAACAATTTCGGCGTCGAGGGCCAGACCGATGATCCCGAGCTGCTGGCGCTGCGCCGGCAGCTGCGCAAGAACCAGCTCGCCTGTCTGTTCCTCGCGCAGGGCGTGCCGCTGCTGCTGGCCGGCGACGAGGTCGGTAATACCCAGGGCGGCAACAACAATGCCTATTGTCAGGACAACGAGATCGGCTGGGTCGGCTGGGACAATCTCGGTGATAAGGACGACGATCTCACCGACTTCATCGGCCATATGGCGCAGCTGCGACAGCGCTTTCCGCAGATCACCACGCAACGTTGGCTCGACGGTCGCCGCGCCGATGGCACCTATGGCGTGCTGTGGCTGACGCCCTCGGCCGACGAGATGACCGAGACGGACTGGGCGTTTCCAGACGGGCGCTTCCTGTCCTATGTGCTTAGCGCTTCCGGCGACAACACCAATCCGATCTTCATCGTGCTGAACGCAGCGCCCGAAGGCATTCCGTTCAAGCTGCCGAAGATGCTGGAATACAAGAACTGGCGGCAGGTGCTAAACACCGCCGACGAAAAGCTCTCCATCGCGATCCTGCCCCCCGGCAGCGACATCGATGCGCCACCGCGCTCGGTGCTTGCCTTTGCGGGGACGCCAGCATGAGCGCTCATTCGTTCGGACCACGGCTGACCGAGACAGGTGCGATCTTCCGCCTCTGGGCGCCCGCTGCGCAGCGCGTCGACGTGGTACTTGGCGATCAATCCCATCCCTTGAAGCCCGACGATGACGGCTGGTTCGCCGCCGAAGTTTCCGATGTGAAAGCCGGCGCCACCTATCGCTTCAGGATCGACGGCAAGACCGACGTGCCCGACCCCGGCTCACACTTTCAGCCGAACGATATCGCCGGCCCTTCCGAAGTGATCAACCACAAGGCCTATCCGTGGCGCGCGACCGACTGGCGCGGGCGGCCGTGGGAAGAGACCGTGCTGATTGAAACCCATGTCGGTACCTTTACGCCGCAGGGCACCTATCGCGCGATGATCGACAAGCTCGATCACCTTGTGGCGACGGGGATCACCGCGCTCGAATTGATGCCGCTGGCCGATTTCGCCGGCAAACGCAACTGGGGCTATGACGGCGTATTGTGGTACGCGCCGGACGCGATGTTCGGCCGCCCGGACGATCTGAAGGCGCTGATCGACGAGGCGCATCTGCGTGGGCTGACGGTGTTTCTGGACGTCGTCTATAACCATTTCGGCCCGGAAGGGAATTACATCGGGCAATATGCACCGTCCTTCTTCGGCGATGCGCATACGCCGTGGGGCTCGGCGATCAACTATCACCTGCCGGAGGTGCGGGCCTACGCGATCGAGAATGCCGTGGCGTGGCTGCGCGACTATCGCTTCGATGGGCTCAGGCTCGATGCTGTGCATGCGATCCCCGAACAGGGCGAGATCCCGATGCTGCACGAGCTGAGCCGCGAGGTCGGCAAGCTAGCCGCCGACACCGGCCGGCTGATCCATCTGGTGCTCGAGAACGACGACAACCGCGCCACTCTGCTCGATCCCGCCACCAACCCGCCGCGCGGCAAATATCGCGCGCAGTGGAACGACGACTACCACCATGCCTGGCACGTGCTGCTCACCGGCGAGGACAAGGGCTATTACAGCGACTACGCACCGAAGCCGCTCGATCATATCGTACGGGCGCTGGGCTCGGGCTTCGCCTATCAGGGCCAGTCGTCGGCGCATCGCGACGGCGCACCGCGCGGCGAACCATCAGGCGAACTCGCACCGGCCGCCTTCGTGAATTTCCTGCAGAACCACGACCAGATCGGTAATCGTGCGCTTGGCGATCGGCTGGAGACCTTGGCCAAGCCCGAGGCCATCGAAGCTGCGCTGGCCATTACATTGCTGGCGCCGATGGTGCCGATGCTGTTTCAGGGCGAGGAATGGGGCTCGAAGGTGCCATTCCCGTTTTTCTGCGATTTCGAAGGCGATCTCGCCAATGCCGTGCGTAATGGCCGAAAGAAAGAATTCGCCAGCGCGTACGAAAAGTATCGCGACGAGATTCCCGATCCGCTGGACGAGAGCTCGTTCCGCTCGGCCTTCGTCGATTGGGACAATCGCGAAACGACGGTGGGCAAGACGCGGCTGACGCTGGTTCGCGAGCTGCTCGCATTGCGCAAGCAGCACATCGTGCCGCGCCTCGCTGGCGCACGGTTCGGCCAGGCTGAGGCGAGCGACGACGGCTTGCTCACGGCCTTCTGGACAATGGGTGACGGCAGCAGGCTGCATCTCATGGCCAATCTTTCCGACAAGGCCGTCAACGCAGCACCGCCGAGCACAGGCACAACGATTTGGGGCAACACTACCACCGGCGTGGGGACGCCGTGGTCCGTCGTATGGCGGATCGGAGATAGATAATGGCTCCTGCGATTCCCATCGCGACCTACCGTATTCAACTCACCAAGGATTTCGATTTCGATGCCACCGCGGGCATCGTCCCCTATCTGAAGGCGCTTGGCATCACGCATCTCTATGCCTCACCCTTCATGAAATCGCGCGCCGGCTCGACCCATGGCTATGACATTGTCGATCACACCAAGCTCAATCCGGAGCTGGGCGGCGAAGAAGGTTTCGAGCGCCTGAGTGCCGTGCTGAAGGCCAACGATATCGGCCTGATCCTCGACTTTGTGCCCAATCATGTGGGCGTGCATTTCGCAGACAATCCGTGGTGGCTCGACGTGCTGGAATGGGGACAGGCCTCGCCGCACGCCGTCTCCTTCGACATCGACTGGGACACCCT
Organism: Tardiphaga sp. 37S4; assembly: GCF_021044645.1. Taxonomy (NCBI): domain Bacteria; kingdom Pseudomonadati; phylum Pseudomonadota; class Alphaproteobacteria; order Hyphomicrobiales; family Nitrobacteraceae; genus Tardiphaga; species Tardiphaga sp. 37S4. The sequence goes on from NZ_CP088008.1 coordinate 3,631,426, forward strand.
GCCCTATCGCGCACGCGGCGGTCTGCTGCTACCGATCATCGGTAGCTCTTATGGCCAGGCACTGGACAACGGCGAGATCGAGCTGAAATACGACGCCGAGGAAGGCAGCTTCTCGGCCTGGTATTTCGAACATCGGCTGCCGATCGCGCCGGAGCGCTACAGCGAGATGCTGCGCACCATCGTCAAGGAAGCCGATGCCGGCAACACGCCAGCCGGCCGGGCAATCCTGACACTGGCGGCCAAGCACAAGGGCCTCCGCCATCCCAACCGGCGGGAAGCGCCGGCTTTCAAGCAGCAGCTGGCGTCGATCGACGGCGCTGCCGAGGTTATCACGCGTGGCCTCGACGCCTATCGCGCCGGGCTGGATCGGCCCGCCCAGATTCAGGCCATGCACATGCTGCTGGAGCGCCAGCACTACAAGCTCGGTCAGTGGCGCCTGGCATCGAGCGAGATCAACTACCGCCGCTTCTTCGACGTCAATACGCTCGCTGGTCTGCGTATCGAGGACACCGATACGTTCGAGGCGATCCATTCGCTGGTCAAACAGCTGATTACCGAAGACAAGCTGCAGGGGTTGCGGCTGGACCATATCGACGGCCTTCACGATCCCTCGCAATATTTCCAACGGCTGCGCCGGCTGATCCGCGAGGCGCATGGCAACAGCACCAAACCGTTTTATGTCGTGGTCGAGAAGATTCTCGGCGAGCACGAGAAGCTGGTGCCCTTCGCCGGCGTACATGGCACCACCGGCTATGAATGGCTCAATGTGATCACGCAGGTGCTGGTCCAAGAAAAAGGCCTGGAACCACTGGGCGAAACCTGGCGACAGGTGAGCAACGTCTCGCCGAAATTCGAACCGCAACTGGTGGAAGCCAAGCGCCGCGTGCTCGATACGCTGCTGCTCAGCGAATTCACCGTGCTGACGCGTCTGTTGGCACGGATCGCCAACGGGCATTATTCGACGCGCGACTTCTCCGCCGACACGCTGCGTCAGGCTTTCGAACTTTACGTGCTGCATTTCCCGGTCTATCGCACCTATCTCTCCACCGCCGGTCCATCTGCCCTCGACCGGCAACTGATCGCCACGACCATCGAGAAAGCTCGCGCCGACTGGTTCGGCGCCGATGAAGGCTTGTTCGACTTCTTGCGCGACGCTCTGACGCTGGACCTGCTGAAGCCCGGCCGCCCCGCGCATAGCAAGCCGCGGGTGCGACGCTTTGCATTGAAGGTGCAGCAGTTCACCGGGCCGACGATGGCGAAGTCGCTCGAAGACACCGCCTTCTATCGCTATCATCGCCTGCTGGCGTTCAACGAAGTTGGCGGCGAGCCGGCAGCGGAAGCGATACCTGTCACCACGTTCCACGAGATAATGATCACACGCGCGCTCGAGCGGCCGCATGGCATGACTTCGACGGCCACCCACGATACCAAGCGCGGCGAGGATGCCCGCGCGCGTTTGCTGGCGCTGGCCGAAATGCCCGGTGAATGGGCCAGTGCTGTCAGCCGCTGGAAGTTGCTGAACGCGCCGCATCTGATTGTTGACGGCGAAATGCGCGCGCCCTCAGCAGCGTTTGAGTATATGTTGTATCAGGCGCTTATCGGCGCGTGGCCGCTCGGCGGGCAGGACAATTCCTTCCTCGAGCGGATGCAGGCCTATGCGCTGAAGGCGGCGCGCGAGGGCAAGCAGGAAACGAGCTGGCTCAACCCCAACGACGCCTATGAGAAGGGTCTGCGCACGTTTCTGGAGCACATTCTCGACCCAACCCAGTCGCCGGAATTTCTTGCAGCGCTTGAGACCTTTGCCAAACGCACATCGCTGATCGGCGCGTTGAATTCACTCAGCCAGATCACGCTGAAAGCGACCATTCCCGGCATGCCGGACTTCTATCAGGGCACCGAATTCTGGGATTTCTCGCTGGTCGATCCCGATAACCGCCGCCCGGTGGATTTCGCCGAACGCGCGAAAGTGCTGAAGGCACTGCAGCAACCGGATTGGGCGGCACTGGCGCAGCACTGGGATGATGGCCACATCAAGCTCGCCTGGACGCGCGAGCTTTTGAAACGCCGCACCGAGATGGCGGCCGTCTTCACCGATGGCGATTACGAACCACTTGAAGTGACCGGACCTCATGCCGCGCACATCATCGCCTTTGCTCGGCGGCATCAGCGCGACGCGGCAATCGTCGTGATCCCACGCGCTTTTTCCGAAGCGACACAAGGCGGGCGGCATTGGCCGGAGGCGACGGCCTTCGACGCGACAGTGATCGCGCCCGGCTACCTCGTTGAAGGTTCTGCGCAGAAGAACGGCGCGATCCAGCTCTCCGTTGCCAAGCTCTTCAGGCAGCTTCCGATGGCGATCGTGAAGGCACATGCCGCGCCGAAACGCATTCGCCCGACGCGTTTGCGATAGCACACGACAAGGCCGTCCGGGATCAACGGCCGGACGGCCTGGCGGATGTCGTGCCGACTCGAGAAAGGTCGTTCCCTTCCTCCGCGTGCTCAAAGCTTTTCATCAAATTGTTTGCGAGTGGTTTACGATCAAACTCGCGTGCGCCGCACTATCGCACGGCATTTTTATGTTGCACAGCAACAGACATTGAAGATGCGTGAGATTTTCTGCACGCCGCAATCGCCGCTTCAACTCTTTTTCGTGAGCAGCAGATTTCCGCGCGATTTGATCGCTGCCTGCGCCACCTCGGCGAAGCGCTGCAGGAGCCAGGGCAGCACCACTTCGACGGTGACATGATCCTCGGCAACATCGACATGACCGGACGCCGCCTGCCCCATGGCACGGACGCGGAAGATCATCCGGTCGCCGTCCCAGCGCTCCTCGTCAACTTTCAACATTGGTACATTAGTTGTTGCCCGTGTCAGTCCTGTCTTGAGCCGGCGCGCAGCTTCCTCGCGGCCGAGGCTGTGCGGAATGGAAACGACGAGCGGTGCAGACATCTCATGATCCTTTGTTAGCTCACACGGATGTAAGCGCGATTTCGCCCGACGGTAGTCGTAATCAAAGTTTCACTCATGGAACCTTGGGGATGCCTGCGCGTTTTTATCGCATGAAGGCAGCAGGCTTGTCCGTCTGCCAGGCTGAGGAGAAATCCATGTCCATTGGTACTATCATTCTGATCATTCTGATTATCGCCTTGCTTGGTGGTTTCAGCGGTATCGGCGGCGGTCCGTTCTACGGCACCGGCTATTACGGCGGCGGCGGTCTCGGCCTCATCGTGGTAATTCTGCTGATCCTCCTGCTGCTTGGTAAGCTGTAAGAGCGGATGTTGATTTCAAGGCGCGCGATCCGGAAGGATCGCGCGCTTTTCCATGTGCGTACGCTCTCACCGTCATCACCCGCGAAGGCGAGTGATGACGGTGAGCGTCATTTCATTTTCCCGATCGCCGACTTGATCGACGACGCAGCATCCTCGTAACCCGCCCACGCCTTGCTCTTCGCCATTAGCGACGGGACGCTGCGCACAGTGAAATTCTTCGGATCCAGATCTTTGCGCAGCTGTGGCCATGTCAGCGGCATCGACACCGTGGCCCCCTTTCGCGCTCGCGGCGACAACACCGAGACCGCGGTCGACATCCGGTCGTTGCGCAGATAATCGAGGAAAATCTTTCCACCACGCAGCTTCTTCGACATGTTGAGGAGGTAGCGCTTGGGGTCGTCACTGGCCATCTGCTGGCACACGGCCTGCGCAAAAGTCTTCGCCGTTTTCCAGTCGACCTTGTCCTTCGCGCCGTGCAGCAGCGGTGCCACCACATGCAGGCCCTTGCCACCGGTCGTCTTGCAGAAACTCTCCATGCCGAGGCTCGAGAGCCGTTCGCGCATCTCGCGTGCCGCATCCACGACGGCAATGAACTCCACATCAGGCGCCGGGTCGAGATCGAACACCAGACGCCCCGGTGTATCCGGAGCATCAGGCGCGCAATTCCACGGATGCAGTTCGAGCCCGCCGATCTGCGCGACGGCCGCAAGACCCTCGACCCGATCGATCTGCAAGTAAGGCTTGCGGTCACCGGAGACTTTCACGAGTTCGAGCAGGTTGGATGTCCCCGGCATGGCGTGGCGCTGGAAGAACTGCTGCCCGTCGATGCCGTCGGGCGCGCGCACGATCGAACACGGGCGGCCCTTGAGATAGTCCATCATCCAATCGCCCACGGCCTCGAAATATACCGCGAGATCGCGCTTGGTGACCGGCTCGCCATCGCCGGCATCTGGCCATAGCTCCTTGTCAGGCTTGGAGATCGATACGCCCATGACAACGGCATTACCTGCCGCAGCTTTTGCGGGCGCGGTTTTTCTTGCGGAGCTTTTGGCAGTCTTCTTCGCGCTGCGCTTCGGCGTCGGCTCGGCAAGTTCGGTCTTCTTGGGAGTCTCGGCCTCGACCTCATCGGCCGCCTTGTCCTGCCGCAGCCCCTTGAATGACGCCTGACGCACCATGCCCGCGCCGGTGAAGCCTGCGAATTCGATCTCGGCCACCAGTTCGGGCTTGAGCCAGTGCACGTCCCGGCCACCCGGCGGCGTCTCCTTGCCGCCGAACGGGCTGGTCTTCGCCGCCGCTTTCTTCAATGCCGGCATGATGCGCGTGACCTTGTCCTGGCCGAAGCCGGTGCCGACGATGCCGACATAGGCCAGATGATCGCCTCTGTTGACGCCGACCATCAGCGACCGGAACTTGCCGGCATTACTCTTCCATCCGCCGATCACGACCTCATGACCGGCCCGGCATTTGGCCTTGGTCCAGTTTTGCGAGCGGCCGGACATATAGGGCTCCGACAGCTTCTTGGAGACGATGCCTTCCAGTGACAGTTTGCAGGCCGACTGCAGAATGGCGTCACCACCAGTCTCGAAATGATCGACATAGCGGATCAGGCTTTCCTTGCGACGGCCGCGGGCTTTGTCGAGTAGCGCCTTCAATCGCTCCTTGCGCTCGCCAAGCGGCAGCTTCCGCAGATCTTCGCCTTCGGCGAACAGAAGGTCGAACGCGAAAAAAATAAGCGTATCGGTCTCGTCATCCGACAGCGCCGCCTGCAGCGCCGCGAAATCCGGCGCGCCATGAGCGTCAAGGCCGACGATCTCGCCATCGATGATAGCGTCCGGCAGGCCGGTGGCTTCCCTGGCGATGGCCTGAAACTTCTCCGTCCAGTCGAGCCCCTTGCGTGTCTTCAGGGTGGCCTCGCCGTCTTCGACGCGGAGTTGCACGCGATAGCCGTCGAACTTGATTTCATGCGCCCAGCCATCCGCGGAGGGCGGCCGATCCACAACGGTACAAAGTTGAGGCGCGACGAAACCAGGCATCTTCGCGACCTTGGCCGGCTTCGCCGATGGTTTGGCCGCCTTCCTTTTCACGGCATTTTTGCCTGCAGCTTTCTCGGTCCTCGCCCCCCCTACATCAGCCTTGGTCTTGCCGCCCCTATTAGCGCGCGCATCGGCAGCACTGCCCTCGCTGGAATCCCAGATAGCATCGGGTTTGATCTTTGCCGTTTTCGCGATCATGAACGGTTTCGGCGCCTTCCCTTTTCCTGAGGCGATGGCGCTCATGGTCCGGCCGGACGCCACCGACTTGTCATCGTCGAGGATGGTGTTGGCCTTGCCTTCCATCACGAAGTCGTCGCGATGCTTGATCAGAAGCCAGTTGGTCCGCTTGCCGCCATTGCGGTCATGCTTCATGCGCACCAGCACGAAGCCGCCATGCAGCTTCTCGCCGTCCAGCGTGAATTTCAGGTCGCCCTTCTTGAGGCCCTTGTCCGGATCGTCGCTCTCCCAATAGCCACGGTCCCACAGCTGCACCGTGCCGCCGCCGTATTGTCCGCGGGGAATCGTGCCTTCGAAATCGCCGTAGTCCAGCGGATGGTCCTCGACCTCGACAGCGAGGCGCTTGTCGGCAGGGTCCATCGATGGCCCGCGCGTGACGGCCCACGACTTGAACACCCCGTCCATCTCCAGCCGCAGATCGTAATGCAGCCGCGTGGCATCGTGTTTCTGGATCACGAAGCGGCGGCGCTTCGCCGGCGCGACCACGATCTGGCCGGAGGGCTCCTTGGTGAGCGCGAAATCACGTTTCCGGCGGTAGATCTGAAGCTGCTTGTCGGCCACACCGTCCCCCACTCACCGCATTGGGCGCATGATCCGGCCCGGAACCAAAACCGGCAACTGCCGTTGAAGTTCCTGGAAATCCACGCCAGCGCAATACTTTGCGGTCTGCGCGCTTCATTTGTAGATCGAGTTGGAGGACGAGTATGGCCCCGCCCCGCGCCTATTGGAAAGGCTCTCTCAAGCTGTCGCTCGTCACCTGCCCGGTGGTGCTGTATCCGGCCGCGACCTCGGTCGAGAAAACCAAATTTCACATGATCAACCGCGAGACCGGCAACCGGCTCAAGCAGCAGATGGTGGATGCCGAGACTGGCGACGTCGTGGAGAAGGAGCAGAAGGGCCGCGGCTACGAGATCAGCAAGGGCGAATATGTCGAAATCGAGAAGGAAGAGCTCGAGGCCGTGCAGATCGAGAGCAATCACACCATCGATATCGACAACTTCGTGCCGCGCGACGAGATCGACCGGCGCTATCTGAACAACCCCTATTACATCGCGCCCGACGGCAAGGCAGGCGCCGATGCGTTCGCCGTGATCCGCGATGCCATGAAGGACAAGAACCGCGTGGCGCTGGCGCGCATCGTGCTCACCAATCGGGAGCACATCATCGCCATCGAGCCGCTCGGCAAGGGCCTGCTCGGCACCACGCTGCGCTTCCCCTATGAGGTGCGTGACGAGGAGGACTATTTCGACGATATCAAGTCGCCGAAGATCTCCAAGGACATGATCGACCTTGCGGTGCATATCCTCGACAGCAAGGCGTCGCATTTCGATCCCAGCAGGTTCAAGGATGAATATGAGACCGCGCTGAAGACGCTGGTGAAGCGCAAGGCCGCGGGCAAGCCGGTGAAGGTCGTCGAGAAGGAGGAGAAGCCGGACAACGTCATCAACCTCATGGATGCGCTGAAGGCGAGCCTCAAGGGTGGCAAGGGCAAGTCGACCAAACGCGCTTCGTCGTCACGACCGCATGTAGCACGCAAGCGTCCGGCCAAGAAGGCCGCGCGGTCATCGGCGCGGCACCGCAAGGCAAGCTGAGCGCATGAAGATTTTGGGAATGATCATAGGCCTCGCGGTGATGCCGACCGTGGCAGCGCAGACGCAGCAGCTACAGACAAGGGAATGCAACGCCTCGAATATCGCCTTCGTCGCCGAAGCCATCGCCAAGATGGCCGACGGCAAGCAAAAGAAGACCGCTTCCGACGAGATCGGCCTGGCCAGCGAAGCAATGGCGGAGGGCAAGGACGATGAATGTAAGGACCACCTGCTGAAGGCGACGCTGCAGACCAAGTGAGGCGATGCCGCTTCGGTCGAAACTGTCATGGCCGGGCTTGTCCCGGCCATCTACGTCTTTTCTCTCCCCAAGACGTGGATGCCCGGGACAAGCCCGGGCATGACGAAGATTGGTTCATATGCGTCGATCAACGTACATCGGCGCAGCCTCAGGCCTTCGTCGACTTCCGGGATTTTTTGGCCGCTTTCTTTTTCCCCGCCGTCTTCCTGCTGGCTTTCTTCACCGTCTTTTTCTTCGGCGCCTTCGGCACCTTCTTGCCCTCGGCGCGAGCCTCGGACAGGCCGATAGCGATCGCTTGTTTGCGGCTGGTCACCTTCTTTTTCGAACGACCACTTCTCAGCGTGCCGGCCTTGCGCTTCTTCATGGCCCGCGCGACCTTCGCGGCGGCCTTCTTGGAATATTTCGCCATTCCATGCTCCCGTTGTGATCGAAACGATCAATCGTCATCATCGGTGATGGTTCCGCGTGGGTGATGTGCGAACGGACGCACTTATGAAATCCCTATAACGCAGCACCGCATCTCATCTCGTTTTCAAACGAGCGGCCGATCATCTTGCAGCCATTCGCTCAAGCGAATGAACTGGAGACTGCAAGTGATCACCATCGAACCTCCCTCGTGTAGCTCATCCCTCGTTTTCATCGGCAAGAACGGCCGCGGCCAGTGGGTCGCGCAGGAACAAAACGGCCTATTCGGCGGGTTATTCGTCAGCCGCGCGAATGCCGTGCGTTATGCTCTGTTCGAGAACGGCCATCGCCCCGAAGCTATCATCGAGATGGCGGGCCTCATCGAACTCGATATGAACGCCCTGCCTTTCACGGCAGCAACCTCCGTCGAACGGTTACAACAACGGCGCGTCGCCTGAGCTTCCCGCCATGTCCACAGTTGCTCTTCGGGTTCACGCCCTCCCGCAAGCTCATGCCTCCCATCACGCCAACGACTGGCTGCACGGCATCATCGCCGACGTGCCGACGCCGTTCGACGCGCATGGTGCGCTTGATCTCCTCACTTTCGCGCGGTTGTGCGAGCGTCAGGTCTGTGCCGGCGCTAGTACCATCGTCGTCGGTGCGACCACTGGCGAAGCCGACACGCTCACCTCGAACGAGCGCGCCACGCTGATCCGGACTGCCGCCGGCGTCGCCCGCGGGCGCATCCACGTCATTGCCGGCGCGGGATCGAACTGCACCAGCCGCGCCATTGAATCGACGCGGCTGGCATGGGCCGCCGGCGCCGATGCCGTCATCTCGGTCGTGCCGTACTACAACCGCCCGACAGCAAGTGGCATCGCAGCGCATTTCCGTGCGATCCTGGAGGCGACATTGCTGCCGGTCATTGTGCATGACGCACCGTCGCGTTGTGCCCGTGAGCTGACCGACGACACGCTCATCGGTCTCGCCGCCTCGCCACGATTGATAGGCCTGCGCGACGACACCGGCGACGCCGGGCGACTGGCGCGATTGCGGCCGCTGCTGCCAGCGGGTTTCCGGATGCTGACGGGACAGGACACCGCAGCCCTGCCTTATCTGCTGCTCGGCGGCGACGGCGTTGTCTCCGCGATGGCCAATGTGGCGCCGCAGCTCTGCCGCGGCATGTATTACGCGGCCCGCCAGGGATGCCCGCGCTATGCGACGACCATCTCCGACATGCTGGCGCCGCTCGCAGCAGCTCTGCCGCCGGACCAGGTTACATCGGCGGTGAAATATGCATTGACCTTGCGGGGCCTGGGGAGTGCCGCCGTGCGCCTGCCGCTGATCGAGCTTACAGATGCCGAGCAGCAGCAGGTACACACCGCGATGGACGCGATCTGGGCACAGCCCGACGACGCGCCGCCCCTGCGCCGCGCCCGCTAGGCTTGCGGGCGCTCGTTCTTCTCACGACATTTCGGGCCGGGTCCGCGCATATAATGCGCGGCCGGCCGATAGACAGCAGGTCCAATGACGAAACGCCATAGCCGGGCGAGAATGCCCGGCATGATGGTCGCATAGGAGGCGATACGCGCGAACAGCGCTGCAGAACGGTCTTCCCTCATGGCACGCTCCGGCGATCCGGAAGCACCGGCGTATCGGCGGCGCGCACACGGACCCGCGCAAGTTCACGCCGCGCGCGGCGCATCTTGTCGGCCACCAGCGCCATGTGGATGGCGGCGAAGAAGCCCTTGATGTGGTTACGCGTCAGCCTGATGGCTACGCAAAGCCGTTTCCATTGGATATCGCCTGAGTGATGGACGATCGGCGGCTGATTGCGGCTGATGAGGTAGCTGCGATAGGCGCTGTCGGCCGAGAAATCGTGCAGCTGCGTATCGCGATTGTAGAACATCGTCATGGTCGTTGTCCGTCTTCTCAAATCCCTGGCGCATGAGCGCGTCGGGATGATGAGAAGATGCGGACGTCGCCATATGAAATCGAGACGGGCAGCCGCGCCTGTTCATAGGCGCGGCATAAAGATCAGGAGGCTGGAACTGCCGGAAAGACCAGCGCTCGCTCAGCTCTTGGCCATGCAGTCTTCGATGTAGAACCAGCGGTCGTCGCCGGCGAGACCCTTGACCTTGACGTCCTTGCGGCAGGCCTTGAGCTTGCCCTTGTTGGCGCTCCACTTCGCCTTCATGTCCTTCAGACTCTGCTTGTTCAGCTTCATCTTGGCGGGCGCAGCAGGGGTTGCCGGCGTCGCAGGCGCCTGTGCCGAAGCAACGCCCATTGAAGTCACAACGAACAGTGCGGCCAAGAGGCCCGTAGTGATGCGTGTCATCGTTATCCCCGAATGTGCTTGTTTTGAAGATTGTTCGTCAGATGTGAAATGGGACCGGAAGCTTCCGCTGCCGGTCCCGCGCAGGTTTTACTGGAAGATGCGCGCGGCGCTCTGCAGCGTCAGCCAGACGCCCCAGCACAGCGGGACACCGACGAAAGCCCAGAAGGCAATGGCGGCGCCGTCGAAACCGCCCTTGCCAATGCCATAGGAGCCTCCACCGGCCGACGCCGCCTCGGCGCCCTTGGCCTGCAACTTCGCGACTTCTTCGGGCTTCATAAACCAATGCGGCGCCAGTGGCTTCACCAGCATGTTGCAGATCAGTCCCAGCACCAGCATGCCGGCGAGGATGTACATCGTGAAGTCATAGACCTGCGCCCGCGGCACGCCGGCAGCGATCTGGAATTCACGGATGTAGTTCACCACCACCGGACCGACGATGCCCGCAGTCGCCCAGGCCGTCAGCAACCGGCCGTGGATCGCGCCGACGAACTGGGTGCCGAAGATGTCGGCGAGATAGGCCGGGATGGTCGCGAAGCCGCCGCCATACATCGAGAGGATGATGCCGAAGGCCAGCACGAACAGAACCTTGCTGCCCATCGCCGCGAAGGTCGGCACCAGTGCATAGAGCACGATGCCGAGAATAAAGAACGTGTAGTAGGTGTTCTTGCGGCCGAGCTTGTCCGACAAAGACGCCCAGAAGAAGCGGCCGCCGATGTTGAACAGCGAGATCAGACCCGCGAAGCCGGCGGCGATGCCGGCGATCGCCGTTTTCTGTGCAGCCGAGAGCTGGCTGAAGGAGAGGTCAGGCGCACCGATCAGCTTGCCCGCAAAGATTTCCTGCAGCATCGGCGAGGCCATGCCAATGACGCCGATGCCCGCCGACACGTTCAGGCAGAGCACGCCCCAGATCAGCCAGAACTGCTTGGTCTTGTGCGCATTGTCGAGATGTACGTGGCCGGTGGTGATCATCGCATTCGCCGTAGCCGGCGGGGTCCAGCCTTCCGGCTTCCAGTTCGGTGGCGTGATGCGATAGGAGAACGCGCCAATGGTCATGAACACAAAATAGATCACGCCCATGGCGAGGAAGGTCTGCCAGACGCCGACATCGGTCGGGGTCTTGAAATAGTTCATCAAGAGGTTGGCGAGCGGCGAGCCGATCATCGCACCGCCGCCGAAGCCCATGATGGCCATGCCTGTGGCCATGCCGCGACGATCCGGAAACCACTTCACCAGCGTCGACACCGGCGAGATGTAGCCGAGGCCGAGACCAACACCGCCGATCACGCCGGAGCCGATCCACAGCAGCCAGAGCTGATGCGTGTAGACGCCGATCGAACCGAGCACGAGACCGCCGCACCAGCACATCGCCGAGACGAAGCCGGCCTTGCGCGGCCCGACGCGCTCGAGCCAGCCGCCCCAGATGGCAGCGGAAACGCCCAGCAGCACGAAGAACAGCGTGTACATCCAGCCGAGGCTGGCGACCTTCCAATTACAGGTGGTGGTGAACAGCTCGGTGGCGAGGCTCATGCCATCGCACACTTCCTTCGACGCAGGTGTCGTGATCGCTTGCGACAGCGGCAGCCAGAACACGCTGAAGCCGTAGGCCATGCCGATACAGAGATGAATACAGAGTGCAGCAGGTGGAACCAGCCACCGGTTGAAGCCGGCGGTCGCAATGATGCGTTCGCGTTCCAGCAATCCTGGCTTGGTGCCAGACAGTGTTCCGGCGTTGCCCACACTTGTCATGAAAGTTCTCCCCTGCAGCCGACCCTTCTGAGCCGGTCTACGATTTGAAAAAGTCGCTTCGTCAATTCCCCTGCGGCGCGCGGACAAAGATTCACGCACGCTCGCACTTTAGAACAGGGCCAGAAGCGACTGCGGGAGTCGATAGTCCAAAGGTATCAGGAGCGAAAATTTATCAATGATTTCCACTGCATCGCAGCAATTCAATCGTGATTTGCAATCGCAGCATTTCGTTTTTCGATGAAGAAAACGATCACATCGCCGCTGCGTTCGGAGGTCTCGATCTGATCGCCGCTTTGCTGAATCAACGCAGGGATGTCGATCACCGCGAGGGGGTCCGTGCAGTGGACTTCGAGCCGGTCGCCCACCGACAGTGCCTTCATCGCCTTGCGCGTCATCAGCGCCGGCAACGGGCATTTCAATCCGGTCAGGTCGAGCTTGGTCACAGGCATCGCGCGGTTCCACTTGGTGCAACTGCGTTATATCGGGCTGGCATCAAATGTCATATGCAGCGGTATGGCGATGACGAACACATATCCGGCCACTCCGGGCGTGCTTCTCGCGGGCGGTCTCGCGCGCCGGATGGGCGGCGGCGACAAGCCGATGCGCGAGATCGGTGGCCGCAGCATCCTGGCCCGTGTGATCGCGCGCATCGCGCCGCAATGCGACGGACTGGTGCTAAACGCCAATGGTGATCCCGCGCGATTTGCGTCCTTCGGTCTGCCGGTGATTGCCGACGACGTCGCGGATTTTCCCGGCCCCCTCGCCGGCATTCTCGCAGGTCTGGAATGGACAGCTGCCAACCGGACGGACGTCACATGGATGCTCAGCGTCGCCGGCGACTGCCCGTTCCTGCCGCGCGACCTCGTCTTGCGTTTGCATCACGCCCGCACCACGGAGAATGCGCAGCTTGCCGTCGCCTCGTCCGTAGGACAGTCGCACCCCGTCGTCGGCTTGTGGGATATCTCCCTGCGCCATGAGTTACGGCACGCGCTCGTCAACGAGGACATCCGCAAGGTCGGCCGCTGGACGTCCCGCTACAGACTCGCAACCGTCGAATGGCCGACCGATCCCATCGATCCGTTCTTCAATGCCAATACGATGGACGACATCGCGGAAGCCGAGCGGCTTGCGGAGCTGGATGACAACTAGCGACGTATCGCCATTTGGAATGGCATCGACCCGAGAAGCGGCCGTCAGGCCACCTCTCGAAGTGATGCGATCGCGTCAGAACCTGACAGCGAAATTGCCTCGCAAGGTCTGGTCGGTGACACCGGAGCCGAACTGTCCGCCATAGGTGAGACCGAGCACGGCGTTTGGTGTGACGTTGACGTCAAGGCCAAGGTCAGCGACCGCGCCGTTCCTGGCGATCGGTACACCGGCGATGGCAAAGGGCGATCCACCGGCGAAAGCCATCGTCGAGGTCGGCGTGACATCACCAAAGGCATGACGCCAGCCGAGCATGCCGCGCGCCGTCGCGGTCATGCCGTTGCCGAGATCAAAGCCGGTCGACGCCCGAAGCCCCAGCGTCGTGAAGATGACGCCAGTGGTATCGCCCCGGCTGGTGAGCGCGGCGGCGCCGCCCTTCTCGGTGAAACCATCGGTCGACAGATTCACATAAGCGAGATTGGCGAAAGGCTCGAAAGCCAGATGGCCAAGCGGCGTCCGCCCTGCCCTGATGCGATAGCCGAACTCGCCGAAGGTTTGCGTGGTGCCGGCGCTGTAGTCGCTCCTCAGCAGTTCGGCGACGCCCGGAAATCCCACCGAGCGATTGATCGAGAGATCGTGCCGCGTATAGGCAAGACCGGAGCGGAAAGCGAGATCGCCCCACTGCGTGCCGCCATAAAGGCCGCCATGGTAGTTGTCGCTGGCGCCGGAAGAGCTGCGACCGGCGACGCGGAAACTCGATCGGCTGTAGCCGCCGATTGCACCGACGCGCCATCCATCGACGAACGGCGCATCGGCACCGACCATGAAGCCGCCGATATCGCGCTTGACGGTTGCAGCATTGCCGTCGCCGTTCCACTGCCCCCAGGAGCCGAAGCCGCGGCCCCAAACCGCAATGCCGTCGGTGGCGGCTGGTGCAAGCACGGGGCGGCCGTTGACATAGGTCGTGACCGGCGCGGCAGCCGCGCCGACGCCGTCAAACGCAGCGCGCAGCCGATCGATCGCTGCCTCGCGCAGGAAGCGGCTATCCTCGATCATGACGCCCTTGACCGAGGCATGCACCTCGCCAGAGATCTGGTCGAAGGCCCCGCGGGCCTGCACCACATCGAGCTGCACCAGTGCGCCCACCAATGGACTGCCAACCGGTAGACTATCTGCTCCTCCACCAGCCGCGATCTGATTGCGGGTCGATCCGACCGAGGCGAAGGTGACGTTGCTGCGGCTGACGCCAAGATAGACGTTGGTTGCATCGTAGGTCAGGCCGTAGGCCAGGAACGGCGTCACCGTCGCTCCGCTGGCGCTGGCGAAAGTGCCATTGATGCCGCCGGCTGCCGTCAGGATCGTAAACTGGCTCCCGAGAGGCGCGGCACCGGAGGCGACGATTGTGCCACCGTTCAGCGTCGCGCTTCCTGTCGCTGCAATTTTATCCGACTGCCCGGCTGCATTGGTCTCCACCTGATAGATCGATCCCGCTGCAAACGTCACATTGCCATTGACGTTCAACGTACCGATCGAATTGCCGGGCCCGACGATGCCGCCACTATTGGCCGCGATGCCGCCGACCGTGCCCGTGCCGCCCAGGATGCCGCCGCCCGACACCGTCACTACCGAATTGGCGAGCGAGCCGTTCACGGCCAGCCGCCCACCGGTCACGCTGGTCGCGCCGGAGAAGCCGCCCGAATCGCCCGTGAGGATAGTTGTGCCGGCAAGCTGGTTGATCGATCCGGGCCCACTGATATCCGGGGCAAAAGTATAGCCGGTGCTGGTATGATTGAAATTGATCGCGCCGGTCCCGTTGCCGAAAAAGACAGACGCACTATCGAGCGTGCCCGGCGCGGTCGCCGCCGCTCCGGTGCCGCCGCCGATATTGAGCGTACCCACCGAGCCTGCTTGAAAGCCAAGAAGCACATTGCCGCTGACCGATACGACACCACCATTTGCAATCGTGAGCGTGCCGTTTCCCATTTGACCGATAGCGAGGCCATTATTGGCGACGATCAAATGGGAGCCCGGACCTGTGACCGTTGCCGTGCCAACCGAACCTGCGGCCTGCCCTATATAGCTCGTCCATGTTGTACCAACGACCGTGCCGCCGTTCGAAACCATCAGCGTGCCTGTTCCACCGTTACCGACAACAAAATCGCTGGCGGTCAAAATCGAACCTGCACCATCGACGGTCGCCGCCCCGGAACCACCAAAGTGATCTCCGATAGAGAACTCCCACACTGAGGTGTCGACGGCCGCACCGTTCAGGATATTCAGCGTGCCGGCGCCACGATAGCCGACCACCATTCCCTCAGCATTCCAGACCGAGCCCGCGCCCGTAACGGTCGCAGTGCCAACCGAGCCGAACAGATTGCCGAGGAAGGCCTGACCGCCCGCCAGGGTGCCGCCGTTCGAAATTGTCAGCATGCCGGTATTATTCAGGCCGATATTCGTTGTGCCGGCCGCCGCCGTCCCGCCGCTGATCAGCGTCGCATTGGGGCCGGTGGTGTTGATCACGACCGATTGGACTGACGTCGGGATCGCGTTGAGATCCCAATTTCCGGGTGTGTACCAGTTCGTGGATATCGTCCCCGTCCAATCGACCGCCATGGCCGGAGCGGGCAAGGCAATGCACACAAGCGCCACGCAGCCAATCGCGAGCGCCAGATGACTGGCATTCGTCAGGTATCGCCGGGATCTCTCGATGGTGCTGGTCGTCGAACGTGGAGACATATATTCCCTCTTGCGAACCGGTAGCCGTGCACCAGAAGTCGCATTGCTGCGAGGCGCTGTCTTGGGCTGGAATGCAGAGGAATTGTCCTGGAGAGAGACGCGTTGCTTTCCCGAACGGTGTGCCCGTCAGGCAACGCTTGATCGGTTAACAGCGCCAATCGTCATTGCGCACGTGCAACTGCGTGATCGTGTAGTGACTATCGCGCACTGCTCGGCGTGCAGCCGAAGCGACGGCGAAAGCATCGATTGAAATAGGCGATGTCGTTGAAGCCGCAGATCATGGCGATCTCGCTGACACGCATCGCACTGCTGTGCCGGTCCTGCAGCATCCTGTAGGTCTTCTGCAGTCGCAATTCGAGCACGCGTTCGGAAAAGCTGATGCCGGTCTCCTGCAAGAGATCATGAACGTAACGCGCCGACAGCTTGAGCTCCCGCGCAACGCCTTGCGCCGAAATGCCGTGGTTGGCGTAATTGTCGGCAATATTCGCCAGGACCGCCTGTAGCCTCGCCGCACGGAGCCCCCGCAGACCCGCCAGTTCGGCGGTCCCGCCCTTCGCACCCGTCGCCAGACCGATGAGGTCGACGATCGTCGTTGCCGCATGCGCAACGAGACCCGGATCCACGAGAGCCGGGCCGGTTTCAAGAAGGTGACAATAACGTTTGAGAAGACCCAGCGCTTCGTTGTCGTCGCCGATTTTCAGTGCCAGCCTGCTATCGATGTGCGGAAATGCTTGCGTCAGAACTTCGCGCGGAATCACCACGTTCATCCAGACATTCTTGTCGGCACCGAGCATTTTCAGCGGCTCCGAGGCCGTGACCAAGGCCGCTTCGCCCAGACCGACGGCATAGTCGCGACCGACCTGCCCGCCGATCAACTCGGTATCGGCCTTGTTGATCAGCAGGAGATAACTATCATTGCCATCATCGGCGATATTGCGGGCCTTTCGCGTCGCCTGCCTGATCGTTCCGGCCATCTGGCCGACCACCACCGGCCCGATGCTCGTCGCCTCGATCAGAGCTTCGAAAGGCAGTTTATCGGACACCGCGTATTCGACCGACCAGATTTCCGCAACGTGAATATCCTGCCACAAGTCAAACTTGGCCTTTTCGCCCAGATGAGTCGGCAAGTCCTTGGACGAAAACGCAGTCTTTTGCATGGGCGGCCTTTCGGTATTCAGGATTTTGGGATGATCGCGTCGGCATCTTTACCGATGGTCCTTGATCTCCCCGTCCACAGCTCATGGAGCCTTACACGTGCCGGACGGGTTATCGGTCAAGCGCCTCTGGCAAGGCGCAGGCATGTGTCGTGTTGAGATCGCACTTCGTTCGATCCGGGCACGGCAACTTTGCATTCCGCCCCATCGAAAGGCGAGCGCGTTGTGATGATTTCCGCTGCGCGCGGCAACTAGCATACAACTACAATATGTCAAAGCGTCGCGATGAGCTCTGCTCGCCTGCTATATCAAGCATTGGATTTCATGCGCTATCGTACTTGTTGCGCCCTCACACCTGCTGCATGATCGGCCCAAAGCTGGGACGTGCATGTCACGCGTCACACAGCTAAAGCACCGCGGAGGCAATATTCATGCGCTTGAAAAGACTGACCGTCACACAACTTTCACTCGCCGGCGCCTTTGCGCTTGCGCTGCTCGCCACATCCGCAAACGCGCAGGTCTCCGACGACGTCGTCAAGATCGGCGTGCTCACCGACATGAACGGTCCGGCCTCGACGCCCTCCGGCCAGGGTTCGGTGACGGCCGCGCAAATGGCCGTGGACGATTTCGGCGGCAGCGTGCTCGGCAAGCCGATCAGCATCATCATCGGCGATCATCAGTTGAAGCCCGATGTCGGCGCGTCACTGGCGCGGCGCTGGTACGATGTCGATCAGGTCGATCTCATCGTCGACGTGCCGGTCTCAGCCGTCGGCCTCGCCGTGCAGAACGTCGCCAACGATCGCAAGCGCCTGTTCATCACCCATTCGACCGGCGCCGCGGATTTCCATGGCAAGTTCTGCTCGCCCTATACGATGCAATGGGTGTTCGACACCCGCGCACTTGCGGTCGGCACCGCGCAGGAAGTGGTGAAGCGCGGCGGCGACAGCTGGTTCTTCATCACCGATGACTTTGCCTTCGGCCATGCGCTGGAGCGCGATGCATCGGCCGTCGTCACCAAGACCGGCGGAAAGGTGATCGGCTCAGTGCGCCCGCCATTCGGCGCGTCGGACCTGTCGTCCTTCGTATTGCAGGCGCAGGCCTCGAAAGCCAAGATCATCGGCATCGCCGGTGGGCCGCCGAACAACATCAACGAGATCAAGACTGCCGGCGAATTCGGCGTGTTCAAGGGCGGCCAGCAGATGGCGGCGCTGCTGGCGCTGATCACCGATATCGACTCGCTGGGGCTACAGACCGCACAGGGTCTGCTGCTGACCACCGCCTTCTACTGGGACATGGACGACAAAACTCGCGCCTGGTCGAAGCGCTTCTTCGAGAAGACCAAGCGGATGCCCACCATGTGGCAGGCTGGTGTCTATTCCTCCACCATGGTCTATCTCAATGCCATCAAGGAAGCCGGCACCGACGAGCCGCTGAAAGTCGCCGCCAAGATGCGCGAGAAGCCCATCGAGGATTTCTTCGCCCGCAACGGCAGACTGCGCGAGGACGGCTTGATGGTGCACGACCTGATGCTGGTACAGGTCAAGTCGCCCGAAGAGTCCAAGTACCCGTGGGACTACTACAAGATCCTCGCGAAGATTTCCGGCGAGGAAGCATTCGGGCCGCCGGACCCGGCTTGTGTGTTGGGAAAGAAGTAGGAAAGCGACGCTCCCCTTCCCCTCTCCCCCAGCGCGGCAACGCCGCGCGCCGCGGGAGAGGGTGCCTGAGCGTAGCGAAGGCGGGAGAGGGATAGCGACAAAGCGCGGAGTTGCGGCGCCCTCTCCCGTCTGCGCGCCTTCGGCGCGCATCCACCCTCTCCCGCGGCGCGGAGCTTTGCTCCGCTGGGGGAGAGGGGAAGAAAGCCCCCTACTTCACCACCCCAATCTCTCTGAAATACTTCAGCACCCCGGGATGGATCAGCGCCACATCGGGCGCTGACGCCACCGTATTCGATGCTGTCGTCTCCTTCGCCTGAGCCAGCCGCGCGCCGAGCGTGGCTTCTGCGCCGTGCAGCGTTTTCGCGAGACGATAGGCGACCTCATCCGGCAGCGTTTCGCGCGCGAGGATGTAGCTCCACGAGCCCACCGACGCGATCGGCACCGGCTGGTTCGGATAGCTGTTGGCGCCCACCAGCATCGGCTTGAGGAAGGCGTGCTTGGCACGGATCTGCGCGATCTCCGCCGCATCGGGCGCAATGAAGCGCGCGCCGCCGGGGCTTTCGCTCATGGCCTTGAAGCCGGGCCAGCCGAGGCCTGCGCCCCATAATGCGGCGACGCGGCCGTCCTGCACCATCGCCGGACCGTCACCGGCGCGGTCGAGATAGACCGCCTGAAAATCCTTGTCCTGATCGAGGCCGATCCCGTCCAGCACATAGCGCGACAGGAACACGAGGCCGGAGCCTTTTGCACCGAAGGCGATCGGCTTGCCGACGAGATCGCGAATCGTCCTGTAGGGACTGTCGGCGCGGACCACGAACATGCCGGGATTGGAATAGAGCGCGGTGATGATCTTCAGCTTCGTCGGCGCCCGGCCGATGCCCTTGAACGCCTCATAAGCGGGCTCGCCGGCTACCAGCGCGAGATCGAGCTGACCGGCCTGGAGCAACGGGATGTTCTCGGTCGAGCCTTTGGTGTTGCGCGTCGCCAGCGTCAGTGACGGATCGGCCTTGTTCATCACCTCGGCAAAGGCGTCGCCATAGAGCGGGAAGCCGCCGCCAGGCGTCGCCGTGCCGAGACTCAAGCTGAGAGGCGTGGTGGTCGACATCGGTTTGGCTCCCTCCTGCGCAATGGCCGTCGTGACAGTCAGGAATGCTGCGCAAACAAGCGGCATCATCTTCATGGGGCACCTCGACGTCGATCAGCCTGCATCGTTCGACCAAGCTTGTAGGCAAAATCCGAATTCTATGAAAGCATGGAGGTAACGGGCGGCAAGCCCGATCGAACGACGTCGCGCATCAGCGCTGCGATTTCCATGCCTGGGAGGAACTATGATCGCTTTTCTGCGTGCTGCTGTGCTGTGTCTCGTCGGCTTCGCCAGCCTCGCCACGACAACCCTCCCCGCCTCCGCCGCAGGCTATCCTGATCGCCCCGTGCGCTGGCTGATCGGCTTCGCTGCCGGCGGCCCCGTCGATATCGTGGCGCGCATCATGGCACAGTGGCTGTCGGATCATTTCGGCCAGCAATTCGTCGTGGAAAACCGCGCTGGATCGGGCGGCAATCTCGCCGCCGCCGCGGCCGTGACCTCGGCGCCGGACGGCTATACGCTGCTGTTCGTCGCACCGAACAACGCAATCTCGGCCTCGCTCTACAAGAAGCTGCCTTACGATTTCATCCGCGACACCGTGCCGGTCGCCAGCATCATGCAGCTCACCAATATGCTGGTGGTGTCGAATGGCATGCCCGTGAAAACGGTCCAGGAGTTCATCGACTACTGCAAGGCCAATCCCGGCAAGATCTCCTATGCGTCGTCGGGCAATGGCACCTCGGTGCATATGTCAGCCGAATTGTTCAAGGCGATGACCAAATGCGACATGATCCACGTGCCCTATCGCGGCTCGGCGATCGCCTTTCCTGACATCATCTCCAACAAGGTGCAGTTGATCTTCGACAACCTGCCCACGGCGCTCGAACAGTCGCGGGGCGGCACCGTCCGCGCGCTCGGCGTCACCTCACCGCAACGCTGGCCCATCGTGCCAGATGTCCCGGCCATTGCCGAGACGGTGCCAGGCTTCGAGTCCATCGGCTTCTACGGCATCTCCGCGCCGAAGGGCACGCCGCCGGAGGTCATCGCCACCCTCAACAAGGCTGTGGGCGAAGCGCTGAAGGATCCGAAGCTGATCGCACGCCTCGCCGAGACCGGCGGCGTGCCGAAGCCCATGACGCCCGAGGAATTCGGCAAACTGGTTGCCGCCGAAACCGAGAAATGGCGCAAGGTGGTGGAATTCGCCGGCGTCTCGGTCGACTGAGCCAGGGGCGATTGATCCGGGGGCAACTGAGCTAGACGCTCACCGCGACCATGGCGGGCAGCAGCCCAGAACTGCTGACCGCCCCGGCGACGAGATAGGCGAAGCCCAGCAAAGCCAGGAAGCCGAGGAAGAACAGCGCAAAGAAGATGATCGAGAGTTTTTTGGCGAAAGCCGAGATGTTGGTGAGGCCGAGGCCGCCGGCAATCAGGGAAATGATCAGACAGATGACAGCCCAGCGAAACACCCGCGCCTCCCTACGTTGAAATTGCGCGGGCCAACGCCACCGCCCGGCCAAAGTTCCGCCCCCGGGAACGCGGCATTGCCCGCAGGCGATGGCCGATATAAGGAATGCCTGCACCGCCGTCCCCGGTTCTCACGCCCGCTGGACGCCGGCGGGGCCTGTAGCTCAATGGTTAGAGCCGACCGCTCATAACGGTCTGGTTGCAGGTTCGAGTCCTGCCAGGCCCACCAAGAAATCAATCACTTAGATAGTAGAACAATTTTCCTATCCTTTGGTGGACCGTTTCACGAAGCTCTGAGAACGGCAGTTGAGGCCACCAAAGCGTTGCATATCAGTCACTTCTTCCGCGGCTTTCCCTGAACAGTGCCTGCCGCGCTGACTCCGCACTCCCCAACGACAATTCGCTTTCATCACCCGAAACGACGCGTTGACTGTGCCAGTAGACGGAAGCATTTCGTCCGCCGTCTTCGCTGCGCCGCGCCAGTCTAGGAGCGCCCCTGCATGTTTCGTGCATGCGGGAGATGGCAGTGAGGGTCGTGAAGTACTTCCCGGCAATCAGTTCGACCTCAAGGCGCCCACGAGTGATCTCCTTTCTAAGGCCTACGATGGTTATGCCCCCGGCTAGAGAGGCCAGCTTCAAGGCCATCTCAAATCTCAATGGCGTGTCATCGGTAACGTCTGTTGTCTTCTCGTCCATGAAATCTCCCCAGCTCGCGACGAGCGCGCCTGTAGCCTGCGTTAGCGCGGTCCGAATACTATAGTCTGTGGTACTTTAGTGTTCAAATCAGGATCATCGCGGGGTGAAGAGCCCCAACATCGCCTTTGGAAAAATCATTGCTGGTCTAAGACAGTCTGCTCAAATCTCACAGGAGGAGCTGGCGGAGCGCGCTGCGATCCATCGGACGTACGTCAGTCAGATTGAACGCGGGCTGAAGTCACCGACAATTGTCATGCTTCTCAAGCTCGCGAAGGCCCTCAATACAACTCCCAGCAAGATCATGCAGAAACTCGAAGCCGAAATGGGGCTAGGTTGGTTCTTGTGAACGGCCGCTTCCGTGACCTCCTTACGCGTGGTTTCGGCTATTTGAGAAAAAAGGGCCGGTTCAGTGTCTAAAGCTTATGCCGTAGTGATTGGGATCGAGAAGTATTTCAGTAAAGCCATCGAAGGCGTGCCGTATGCTCAGGCCGACGCCGTCGCGTTTGCTGATATTCTAGAGAAAAATCTAGTTGTTCCTAAATCGAGCATCACGTTGCTTCTTAATGAAGCGGCCCATAAAGCTGAAATAGAAGATCAGCTAAAGTATATTATCGGCGGCCTTGATGAATCGGATAAATTCTATTTCTTTTATGCGGGGCACGGATTGTGGGCCGGCGGGACAAATCGTCTAACGACTTGGGATACGCAACCGGTCAATCTAGACGGAACGACTGTGAATATCGAAGAGATGCTACTGACGCCTCTTCGAAAAAGTCGCTGCAAGCAGAGCGCAATTTTCATTGACGCTTGTGCGACTGAATTTAAGACAGTGGCCGATGCGAGAGACATAGTCTCCGAGATGCATCGAAGAGAGTTCGAGAAATTTATAGAGAGCAACGAGTACCTAGCTGCGTTTTTCGCATGTTCTGCGAAGGAGAGGTCTTATTCGACGCCAGCACTCGGTCACGGTATCTGGACATACCATCTGATCGAAGCGCTTCGAGGAAGCGAACCTCAGGCAATCATTCGCGACGAATGGGTGACAGGAGAAAGTCTTAGAGACTATCTTCAAGATGTTGTTCCTCGCTACATTCGCACACAGACCAAAATAAGAGGGAAGCAGCAACCATACGCTTTAATTGGAGCAAGCGGCACATTCGCTCTTTCGTACGTTGGGCGCCCTGATGTCGACGGCAGGGCTCTCAGTTTAAAACCGGACTTTAAGGGTGCGTACTTCCGCAAATTAAAGACAATGCCATTTAGTCATGCCGCAAGCTTCTCACGATACCATCACACCACCCCTGAGACGCACAACGACTACGCGGATAATTGGGCTCGAAAGTTGTTGGCCGACGACATCGCCCAAGAACTACAGGAAGTCTATCACGGCGCAAAAAAGACACTCGGGCTGAAATCCCGGGACGTTGCTAAGCAGAGCGATGTGGGGGCCGGAACCGTTGATACTGAGTTCTTTCGCTTCTCAATAGAAGCCGGTCAGAATCCGGATAATCCTAAAGAGGTGTTCATTTTGCGTGAGGTGCATCTCAGGGCGCCTCATTCGGAGTTGCCGGCTGATTTTGAATCGATATTCCGGGAGTCTGCGAACGAACTTGTTCTTCCGTTGTCCGGGATCAAAGGCCAATTCGAAGAGATCGTTGATGCAATTGAGGAGCGAGACTTTGACGTGGACGTCTCAGATAATCCGACAACCGGTAAGATAGAAATCAAGTTGCTCGACGGGACTGTCGTGCTGATCGACACAAAGGCCGAGACACTCTATGTGCAACGATATGCCGTCGACGGATGCATAGATATCGTCAATCACATTAAGGGCGAGGAACTTGAGCAGATTATTGGTAAGGCGCCAAAGTTGATCGGACGGAAAATGATCTGAAGGCGATACCCTCGCGGTCACGCGGCTAAGGACGTGCAATCCAATTGTAGCCAGGGAACAAATCTCCCGACCCCGTTCAGGGATCAAAAATCGCCATGCGCAATGGGAGATGAAGGAAAGACGGATGCGCTTTCAGCGTCATACCAAACAAGAGCCGAACGCCGAACGAAGGCGTGATATTGGCTATCTTTGGACCGACAATTGGGAGGACTGGTTCGAGTTCAATACCCTTTACGTCCTGACCTACTTCGATAGCAAGGACGTAAAGCACGATATCCGCAGCGTCAAAATTGGCCAGTTTAACATGGCTGTAGAACAACGGCGGCCTGACCTACCCACGCGATTCCCTCGTCCTCACGGCTGTTTCTTCTCTCTTGGGCAGGACGCGGACTATTACGAAGCCATCGGCAAACTTGATCCCGAAACGATGCCGCAACGCAACAAGCCCAATAGACTAGATTGAGCGAGGAGGAAAAAGCAGCAGCGTGAGAAAGGCCCTCCGCCGCCTTGCACTTGCTTTTTGAAATGAGGCAAGCGCAGCGCGCGCCGTTTTAATTGCTAACGCCGCATCGAGGCTCTTCATCCGAACCATTGGATTGTAGTCAGCTTCATGTCGTTTCTCTTGCAGTTGAGAAACGGCTGTTGCGAAGGCTACAATGTTAGTTCCAAATCCATTAGGTGGTTGGTGCGGCTGGTATTTCGCAGATAACGTCTGTTTTGTTACCTCGTCGCATAAATTGCGCAAGGTTCGGTGATCCACAGAGCGATAAACCAGTCCATACTGACTGGCAGTTCGCTTGGTCACTCCAATAAACTGGTCGGCAGCAGCCGCAAGCGTCGCATGGAACAGCCCGTAATAAGCTGCGGAAATTGCGCGCCTGACGTTAACCTGCCTAGGCGGGCCGGCAGCTGGTGGGACGATCAATCCGTCCGCCTGTTCGAATAAATGCTCGGGGTTAAGAATCGCCACCGTCGTCTGGTTCCCCTTCGGTCGCAAACTCCACAAGCGGCGATCGACCTTCTCCCGCTGCTCGTAGCTTCGCTTGAATCTCTACTAAAGTATTTAGCGTCGCATCCCCTTGAATTCTGCTTGCGCCATCAGGGCTAACGATAATCGTGATACGGAGTGCATCATGCCCCTCCGAATCAATGAACGATCTAGTTTTGATGTCCGAAACGGCGGTCGAACTGCTTAGATTCGCAGTGGCAACTTTTCGCGCGATGTCGCGAATTTTGATGTCGTCGATCATGATGAGACAGTAGGCGATATGGGGCTGGGAAAGCTAGGCGTCGGGCTACAAAATCTACGGGTAAGACAAACTGACGCCCGTCCGGCAGCGGATCCGGGCTTCGAACATGGATTTATCGAATTGGGACGTTTCGCCTACTACTACCACACTCTTTTCGGAGAACATCCGTCGAAGACGCTCGGCGCTCGTCCCTTTACGCGATCGCTCTCTGTTGCATGACATTTGCCCGGTTCCAGAACTGTCCCTGGTTCTGAAATCGCATCTCAGAGTCGGCCAGCACATCCAGAACGATGATCGCGCGCTCATCACGGCGTTCAAGGCGGCGTGCAGTTGCTGCGGGTCATGCCGGCACCCATTGCGTATTGCCGGCTCTGTGGCACGATAAAGCGAATTTCAGCAGTCGGTTTGTGTGCAAATGATCTTTGAACCAATTCGATTGATGCCAGAGGCGCCGGGGCAAACCCTGGCGAAGAACCGCACGATCTTTTCTCTCCTGGCGGCGGTTAGATGGGTCCAGCGTTACGTTGACAGCGAAGCCAAGACAACGCCGCGGTGGACGAAGCTGATCGCTGTTCTTGATGAGGCGACTGTCGGGAAAATTGAGCCGCCCGAGGTTCGAACCGCGCTCCATGTCGCTTTGATGGCTGAGGGATGGGCGATGCCGGACGAGCTTGAGCTACCAGATATATTCACGTCCGGCCGAGCGGATTCCCCGTAACATCAGCCGGGGTCCACAGGTAGCGGCGCCACCTTCAAGTGGACGCCGGTATCTGTCATAGTGCAGGCTTTACTGCTCGGAGAACGCTTATGTTGTTCCCTGTCGGTAGTCGATTGCTCGCAGCGATTCTCGCGCTGACATTTTGCACCAGCGCGAACGCCGGCGATGTGCTCTTCGAAAATGTTCGAATCTTTGACGGGAGAAGCGCCACTCTTTCCGCTCCGTCACATGTGCTGGTCAAGGGCAACCTCATCGAGCGTATTTCCACGGCACCGATAGCAGCCGCAGACGCTCAGCGTGTTGCAGGAAACGGGCATACGCTGATGCCTGGCCTGATCGACAATCATTGGCATGCGATGTTGATACGAGTGACGCCGGCACAAGCTTTCGGTGACGTCGGCTACAACAATCTGCTGGCCGGCAACGAAGCGACTGACACTCTGATGCGCGGCTTCACAACTGTTCGCGATGTTGGCGGGCCGGTGTTCGGCCTCAAGCATGCCATTGACGAGGGCATCGTCAAGGGCCCGCGCATCTATCCGTCCGGCGCCATGATCACTATCACGAGCGGGCATGGGGATTTCCGTCAGCTGACCGATCTGCCACGCACGATTGGCGGCATGCTCACCCGCATGGAGCAGGTCGGTGGCGCGATGGTCGCGGACAGCCCTGACGAGGTGCGCGTGCGCGCGCGCGAACAACTGATGCAGGGCGCCTCCCAGGTCAAGTTGACGGCGGGCGGCGGCGTGTCGTCACCCTTCAGTCCGGTCGACGTGACCACTTTCACCGAGGCCGAACTACGCGCCGCCGTTGAAGCGGCCGAGAATTGGGGCACATATGTCGCCGCGCACGCCTTTACTCCGGCGGCGATCCAGAGAGCCGTCGCCGCTGGCGTGAAGTGCATCGAACATGGCATGCTGATGGATGAGGCGACCGCCAGGCTGCTTGCCGAGAAGGACATCTGGTTGAGCTTGCAGCCCCTCCCCGAGGGCTTGAGGCTTGGCTTTCCGGAGGGGTCCGTCCAGCGGGCCAAGGCGGATGAAGTCTGGCCCGGCATAGCCAGGTCCTACGAGTTTGCCAGGAAGTACAAGATCAAGACCGCGTGGGGCACCGACGTGCTGTTCTCGCACGCGCTGGCGCAGCAACAGGGCGCAATTCTGGCCTCGCTCACGCGCTGGTACACGCCCGCCGAAGCGCTGGTCATGGCGACATCGACAAACGCCGAACTGCTGGCGCTGTCCGGCAAGCGCAATCCCTATCCCGGCAAGCTCGGCGTCGTGGAACAGGGCGCGCTCGCGGATTTGCTACTTGTCGACGGCAATCCGCTGGACAACATCAACCTGATTGCCGATCCCGCGAATAATTTCAAAATCATCATGAAGGACGGCGTCATCTACAAGAACATTTTGAGCAAGTGAGTCTATGCGCAGCCTCCTCTTTCTTGTCGTCATAATGATCGGCCTCGCATCGCCTCTCCATGCTGCGGACGATGTAGCGGCGGCGCAGAAGATCATCAGCTCCCAAGCCGATGCGCTGGCGCGCGACGATGCTGTGACTGCCTATGGGTTCGCGGCCCCCGGCATCCAGAGCATTTTCACCGATCCCGACAGCTTCATGGACATGGTGCGCAACGCCTATGCGCCCATCTATCGCCATCGCAGCTTCGAATTCACCGAGAGCAACACATCTGACGGTACAATTGAGCAGAAAGTCCATATCGTCGATGCCGATGGTGTGCCGTGGGATGCGCTCTACACGCTGGAGCCGCAGCCGGATGGCAGCCTGAAGATCAGCGGCTGCATGTTGCTGAAAGTCGGCCAGGCTGTGTGACACCTCACAGCGGCATTCACATTCGCACCTCACATCATCTATAATAGGTCCTGCACCTCTCTCGTCCTACGGTTGCTTCCCGGGTGAATTTGTTGCGGTACCTGTCCCTCAGCACACTGTCTCCCATTGTCCTGGGCAGCCTGTTGGCGTGCGGGGTGTCGACCATCGCGATGACTGACACGCGTCGCCTGTCCCTGATGCCCGATCCGCGCGGCGAGTTCATCCGACTCTGCGCGCCCTTCATGGTGTCGCGCTATGCGCATCCCGAAGCGATCTGTGACTGCGTCCGCACCGCGCTGATCAGCGAGATCGGCGATCGCGATATCCTCGACGCTATCCTCTACGGAGTCACCGAGCGCGGCGTCCCCACGCTGAACGAGAACTGGCTGCCGCCGGACAAACGAAGCTTGATCCCGCGGACCATGACGGCGATTGCGGAGCCGACGCTTGATTGCATGTTCGGTAGCGGCCCGGCCAAACGCGCGCTCGAAAACGTGCCGATCGATGGATTTCCGGCGATGCCGCCGGTGCAGGATCTGACGCCTTAGGCGACTGACGTCCCCGACGAGAAAATCAACCTGCGGCGCGCCCGCAGCATCAGCGCCGTGATGATCGTGACGTTGAGTGCATTCCAGGCGAGGCCGTTCATGAACGCTGCCGCGTAGGAGCCCGTAGCGTCGAAGATGACGCCCGACATCCAACCGCCAAGTGACATGCCTCCTACCGTGCCCAATATGACAATGCCGACACGCGTAGCCGCCTGCGATGCGGGCATCGCCTCGCGGATGATGATGGCATAGGCCGGCACCAGACCGCCCTGGAACAGGCCGAACATCGCCGAGATGATGTAAAGCGAGGCCAGGCTGTCGAAGAACAAATAGAACAGCAGTGCGAATCCCTGCAGCAATGAGCCAATCAGCAGTGTGCGAATGCCACCAATACGATCGGCCAGAAAACCCGAGCCAACACGGCTGACAATCCCGCAGGCCAGCATCAGCGACAACATCTCGGCGCCGCGCGTCACGCCGTAGCCGAGATCTCCGCAATAAGCGACGATATGCACCTGCGGCATCGCCATGGCGACACAGCAACCAATGCCGGCCACAAAGAGAAGCGTCGTCAGCGTGTTGTTGCTGAGCTGGAGATCGACCTTGGGCGGCGGCGCATTGACGTGACTACGTCGTGTGACCGTGCCCATCTGCGCGCGCAGAACCACAAGCATCAGGAGCATCAGGACGGTTGTGACGACCCCGACACTGATATGCGTCGAGCGCCAACCAAAAGTCAGAATGCCCCAGCTGACAATCGGCGGCCAGAGCGTGCCGCCGATATAGCTGCCGGTTGCAGCGACAGTCACCGCGATGCCGCGCCGGCGTTCGAACCAGTGCGACGCCTCCGCCATCAGCGGCCCGAAGGTTGCCGACGATCCTGCCCCGATCACCACGTGAATAAGATTGAACTGCCAGAGCGCCGTGGACTGCGACGCGAGAAGATAACCGGCCCCCATCAGGACGGTCGCAAGCGCAATCGTGGCCACGATGCCAAACCGGTCCGTGAGCCTGCCGGCCACCACGCCGCCGAGACCGAAGCCGACCATGGTCAGGGTAAAGGCCAGCGACGCCGCGCCGCGGCTGGCCGCAAAATCGGCCTGCACGGCCGGGAGCGCCACCACCACCGACCACATGCCGACTGACCCGAGCGAGCCGATGATCAAGGCAAGCGACAGCCTGATCCAGGCCTGACGGGAGTCAGGCAGGAACGGCGTCGAATCTGAAATGGGGGTCGCGATGGTCACGGCGGCAACATCCTCGGCGTGTGCCCGCAGGTCAAGCGATCTGCCGAAGGATTAGGCATGCAGAAGCAGCGCAACAGACCGTTTCGGCCAAAACTGGCTCCGGGCTTGTGGCAAAGCCGCGCAGTAACGCCTCGTTAACCCTTTGCTAACCATACACACGGCAAAAATTGCCGAGTGGAGTCGCGTCTCGTCAGCTGACCGGGGGAATGCCCGTGGATGCCAGTGCGGTGCCTCACTTGCGGATCGGCGGCCCTTCGGCCGCCGCGCAGACGTTCGGCAGTCGCGAGCGACATTCGCGCGGGGAAGCGGCATCGATGACGGATTTGATCGCGGGTCAGGGTCTGGGCGCACCCAAGAGCGGCGGTTTCGACTTCGCCAGCATCAGGACGAACGTCTTGCGCGGCGATATCGGCCTGGCCTTTGGCGTTCTGATCATCCTTGTCGTGCTGATCATGCCGCTGCCAGCCATCGTGATGGATCTGTTCCTCGCGATCTCCATCACCATGTCGGTGCTGATCCTGATGACGGCGCTGTTCACCCAGACGCCGCTGGAATTCTCGTCGTTCCCGACCGTGCTGCTGATCTCGACCATGTTGCGGTTGTCGCTGAACCTCGCGTCGACCCGCCTGATCCTGTCACATGGCCACGAAGGCACCGCCGCCGCCGGCCACGTCATCGAGGCGTTCGGCAATTTCGTGATGGGTGGCAATTTCGTCATCGGCATCGTCGTGTTCGCGATCCTGGTGATCGTGAACTTCATCGTCATCACCAAGGGTTCGGGCCGTATCGCCGAAGTCGCGGCACGCTTCCAGCTGGACTCGATGCCCGGCAAGCAGATGGCGATCGACGCCGATCTGTCGGCTGGCCTGATCGACGAGGCCACCGCCAAGGCGCGCCGCAAGGATCTCGAAGACGAAAGTGGCTTCTTCGGCGCCATGGACGGTGCTTCCAAGTTCGTCCGCGGCGATGCCATTGCCGGCCTGCTCATCACCGCCATCAACGTCATCGGCGGGATCATCATCGGTGTCGCGCAGCAGGGCCTGTCGTTCTCGGAAGCCGGCCGCACTTATACGCTGCTGACTGTCGGCGACGGCTTGGTCACCCAGGTTCCGGCGCTGATTGTCTCGACCGCCGCAGGCCTGCTCGTCTCGAAGGCGGGCATTACCGGCGCCGCCGACAAGACGCTGATCAAGCAATTCTCCGGCTATCCGCAGGCGCTCGGCATGTCGGCCGGCGTCATGCTGACGCTGGCGCTGCTGCCGGGCATTCCGATGCTGCCGTTCCTCGCACTCGGCGGCGGCGCAGCCTACCTCGCCGTCACCGCCAACAAGCGCAACAAGGTTGCGCGTGCCGAAGTCGCGCATCAGGCTGCAGCGCCCGCCGCCGCCGCAGCAGCACAAGCTGCCGCCGCGGACGAGCCGATCTCCGCATCGCTGAAGATCGACGACCTCAAGATCGAGCTGGGCTACGCGCTGCTGCCACTGGTCAATGGCCCGGACGGCACCGATCGCCTCACCGAGCAGATCAAGGCGCTGCGCAAGTCGCTCGCTGTCGAAATGGGTTTCGTGATGCCGTCGGTCCGAATTCTGGACAACGTGCAGCTCGAAGCCAACACCTACATCATCAAGATCAAGGAAGTAGACGCCGGCACCGGCCGCATCTGGCCGAACCAGTTCATGGTCATGGATCCCGGCGGCAACCAGGTCAACGTGCCGGGCATTCACACCACCGAGCCGACCTTCGGCCTGCCCGCGACCTGGGTCGATGCCGGCCTGAAGGAAGAAGCCTCGCTCAAGGGCTACACCGTGGTCGACGCCGCCACGGTCTTGTCGACGCATCTGACAGAGCTGCTGAAGGGCAATATGTCGGACCTCTTGTCCTACGGCGAAGTGCAGAAGCTGCTGAAGGACCTGCCGAAGGAACAAGGCGAACTGGTCAAGGATATCGTCCCGTCGCTCATCACCGTGTCGGGCATCCAGCGCGTGCTGCAATTGCTGCTCACCGAACGTATTTCGGTGCGCGATCTCTCGACCATCCTCGAAGGCATTGCCGACGCCCTCGCCTTCTCGCGCAACCCATCGACCATCGTCGAGCATGTACGTGCGCGCCTCGCGCGACAGATCTGCGCGCAGAACACGTCCTACAACGGCTACCTGCCGCTCATCGCACTGTCGGCGCAGTGGGAGCAGGCCTTCGCGGAATCGATCATCGGCACCGGCGAAGAACGCAGTCTCGCGATGCAGCCGTCGAAGCTGTCAGAGTTCATGACCACCGTGCGCGATCGTTTCGAACAGGCTGCGCGCGAAGGCGAAGCGCCGGTGCTGGTCACCTCGGCCTCGATCCGGCCGTTCGTGCGCTCGCTGGTGGAACGGTTCCGCGCACAAACCACCGTGCTGTCCCAGGCGGAAATCCACCCCCGTGCGCGCCTGAAGACCGTCGGAAGCGTCTGATTCGGCGGCAAGAGGCTAGCAACCTTGCCCGAAACCGATGTAAATTCGTCACAGACAAGAGATTTGCCAGAATGTCGCATCCCGAGGCCATTTCGGGGCGACGGCACGAATCACTCTCAACGCTCTGATAATAAATAATAATTTATGAATTTCAGGGCCAAGCCGGGTGCTTCAATCGCGCCGGATCACGTCTTATCACTGCCTTGTGATCGACTATTTGGAACGGAACGACCCAACACCACGTTTCCTATGCGTGATGAGTTGAACCTGCCGACGCGGACACGACACAAACGGTCGTAGGCAGAGTAAGACGGCAGGGAGCGTTTCCAATGAACCACTCGATTTACAGCGCGGATCGCATGACCCACCTCAAGGTGGTGATCGTTGCTCTGGTCGCCGGTATCTTCGTGGCAGGCTTCGGAATCTCGGCCCGCATGAATGCTGACGAAGGCTACAGCCAGACCGCCAGCGCTCGTGTGATCAAAGCAGGCCAGCCGGTTGCTGTCACCACTTCGAACGCCAGCATGGTCCGCTAAGAAATTCAGGAATTCGCGTGGCGATGTCCCCCAAGGTCGTCAGGTGAATACATAGAAGCTCCACTTCCCCCCGAGTGGACTTCTGAATGGAAAACGCCCGCTCCCCACGGGCGTTTTTCTTTTGTGGGGTGCTTTCTTGCTTCTCCCTCCCTCAAGCAGCGCAGCTGCGCGGTGGGAGGGATACTCTGCGCGCCAGCGCGCCACATCACAGATTCAAATTTCAAACAGCCACGCTCTCGCAGTCTCGCGGCGCTTGCGCGTCCGAGGTGTGAGCAGTCCCCCTCAGATAGATGAGGGGTGGCAGCGCGCCGTGAGGCGCAAAGGGTGGTTTTTTATCGCGGTCCGCTCCACCGGAACGCCGGCAAGCTGCAACCGCGCAACGCCTCACGGCGCGCCACCGCGGCGATTTCTGTCCCCGGGACCGTTCTTCCGGGCAAAGGCGCAGAGCTCCGCACTCCGCTGATCCCGACGGTTTCCCGCCGTTCACCAATGCCACGTCCAGCCAGCATGAGTGGCAGACCCCCGTAGTGGGGCCGGACGGTGACCCAAGGCCTCCCGAGTGCGCGGGGTACGTCACCCCACACCCGCAGGCGCCGCATCCCTGTTCCACTTCAAGACGCCTCATGAAGCGCCCCTCGCGAACCGGATGAGCGGAGGATAATCCTGTTGGGGATATTGTCAAGAACAATAGGAAAAAATGTTTAAGCCCTATTCTCTCGATTGTCATTCCGGGGCGCGCTCTTGCGCGAGCCCGGAATCCATAACCACGATCGCGCGTATGGATTCCGGACCTACCCCAGCCGGCTACGCCTGTTGGGCGCGTCCCGGAATGACAGCCAGTGAGCTCAAAATCGCGTTGCACCTAGCTTTGCGCGAACTACACTTTCCTCACCAAAGTCCAACACCGATAATCGCGGTGATCGCAATGACGTATTACGTCTATCTGCTGGCCAGCCGAAAATACGGCACGCTATACATTGGCGTGACGAACGACCTTATACGGCGAGTCTACGAGCATCGTAGCAAGGTGGTTGACGGCTTCACGCGACGTTATGACGTCGACAAGCTCGTTTGGTTTGAGGTCTACGATGACGTCCTGTCGGCCATTGCGCGTGAGAAAGAACTCAAGAAATGGCGCCGCGACTGGAAGATCCGATTGATCGAAGAGCAAAATCCAAACTGGATGGATTTGTATCCGGTGCTTTCCGGCTGACGTGGAGTTTATGGATTCCGGGCCCGCGCAAGAGCGCGTCCCGGAATGACAATTGAGAGGTTCGCACTTCAGCGGCTTTGCCGCTTTCATGCACCCCGGAATGACGAACATAGGACCAATGCCGGATGACAAGAGAGCCAAACGATCACCGTGCCGGCGGCACCGTTTCGATCAGCTTGCCGGTGAACACGATCGGGCCGGTGGCTGCACCGGTCGGCGAACCGCCTTCCGGCTCGACGGTCACGGCATAGGTGGCCTGATTGACGACATCGGGATCATAGGCAGCGAGTGCAGCGCGCGATGTGAAGTCGTTGCTGCCGATCACGCCGAGCGAACGCGGGCGTTGCAGCTTGTCGGACACAATCCAGAGCTCGTAGCTTTTGCCGGCCTGCGGTTCGGCGCCAACCTTGCGCACTGTAAAGTTTTTGGTCGCCGCATCGACAGTGAGGATGAATGCGGGTGACGCAGCGTCGGTCTGCAGCAAGGCGACGTATTGCGACTGAGCTGCTGCGGGCGGCGCGACCGGCGCTGGCGCCTGCACCACCTGCTGCGCTGCCTTCGGGCGTAAACCTGCCGGCAGCAATTCGGGGCGATAGGCCTGCACGGCAATCAGCGCAACAAGCATGGCGGCAATCGCGGTCATGCCGGTGGCCACACCGCGCCAGCGTTTTGCCTGGACCGAGAAATCAATCACGTTCGAACGATCGAGCGTCGAGCGATCGATCGCAGGCTGCTCAGCAACGACCGCCGCTGCAGCGACCGGCTGCGGCGCTTCCGGATGCACGATCGCTTCTTGCGTACCGGCCAGACCGATCGCAACGCGGATTTTCTCCCAGACTTCAGGACGCGGCTCGACAAGGCCGACCATCTGATTCAAAACGCCGAGCTTGCGCTCCCACGCCTCGACCACAGCGGCAAAATCCTTGTCAACGGACATCATGGTCTCAACCTGCACGCGCTCTTCGGCACTGAGCGTGCCAAGCGCATATTCCGCGGCAAGCGCGATATGGTCTTCGCTATAGGCCATCATGTCAGTCCCAGACACTCCCGGATGTCCATCATACTGCGGCGCAGCCACGTCTTCACTGTATTGACCGGCGCTTCGAACTTCGTCGCGAGTTGTTCGCGGCTCCAACCATTGTAGTAAGCAAGCAGCACCAGTTTCTGCCGGTCCGGCTCAAGCCGGCCCACGCACTCCAACAAGCGCTTCAATTCTTCGGTCATTTCCTGTCGCGCGAGCGGGTCAGGTGTATCGGCTGCCACTTCCATTGCAGCCGGCTCTTCCTCGATAGACGTTTCGCTTCTCTTGCGAACGACATCAATAGCCCGGTTACGAGCGATCGACGCCATCCACGTGATCGGCGAGGCAACACCGGGATTGAATTGCCCGGCGCTGTTCCAGATCTTGACATAGGCCTCCTGGATGACTTCCTCGGCGAGATCCTGTCTGCGCAAGATACGGATCACGACGCCAAAGAGTTTCGCGCGCGTCGCTGCATAGAGTCGCTCGAAGGCGGCTTCATCCCCTTTGGCAACTGCGGCAAGAAGCCAGACCAGTTCAGCCGGCGTCAGCATTACGTCTCCCCAACCTCAATATACCTTTCGCCTTACGGAGGTGCCGCCCGGCGGTATCACCTGTCGTAACATAGATTATAGCAAGCGGGCCATGTCGCTGTTTATGCTGTGGATAGACCACAAACAGCAAACCCGGACCTCGCGGCCCGGGCTTGATGACTTCAATCTTTGAGGCTCGTTGGCTCGCCGCTTCTGCGGATCAGGCCACTGCGCCGATGCGGGCACGCATCAGGCCAATGCTGTCGAGGTCGGCCTGTTCGCGTGCGTTCTCTTCGTCGCGTGCACGGGCCTGGTCGCGCTCGTCGAGCAGTTCGACCTTCTTGAGTTCTTCAAAAGCTTCACTCAGCAATGCCTTCGCGTCTTCGAGCTGCACGCGCAGCTCATCGGCCGAACGTGTCAGGTTCTCGCGACGTTGAATCGCAGCCTTCGCGTAGGTGGGATAGGCAAAGTGAGTGGGATCCTGAATACCGGCGCGATCCTGTTCGGTCTGGATCTCGCGCTCGAGATCGACCGACATGCGCTGGAAATCCGCGATCATGCCTTCGATCTGATTGACCCGGCGGCGCTTCTCATCGACCTGGAACTTCTTCAGGCGGATCAGGGTGTCACGTGACTTCATCGACTCATACTCCCCAGAAGTCCCAGTCTCAACGCGGGACACAACCGGACAACCGCAAGGGGCTGACCGGCCGAAATTCTTCTCTGAGGGTCATGATGGCCTGACAAAGTTAGCGTTCCGTTTCCAAACCACCAACGATTTGTTGCAGTTGCTGATAGCCTTGGGCCAGTCCGCAGACTTCGTCCTTCCGTTGCCGCAGGAATGCCTCAAGCGGCTCATGGAGCCGGATCGCCTCGTCCACTTCCGGACTGGAACCGGCGCGATAGGCACCCAGCCGGATCAGCTCTTCCATATCCGAATAGGTCGCCATGATCTGCCGGGCCCGCGTGATCGTCGGCAAATAGGCAGGATCGCAGGACCGCGGCATGGTTCGCGACACCGACTTCAGGATATTGATAGCAGGATAGCGGCCACGCTCGGCGATACCGCGTTGCATCACGATATGGCCATCGAGAATGCCGCGCACGGCGTCAGCAACGGGTTCGTTGTGATCGTCGCCGTCGACCAGCACCGTGAAGATGCCCGTGATGGAGCCTTCATCAGTGCCCGGCCCTGCCCGCTCCAGCAGCTTCGGCAGTTCGGTGAACACCGTCGGCGTATAGCCTTTAGCGGTCGGCGGCTCGCCGACGGACAGGCCGATCTCACGCTGCGCCATGGCGAAACGCGTGACGGAGTCCATCATGCACATGACGTCCTTGCCCTCATCGCGGAAGAACTCCGAGATCGACAGCGTCAGATAGGCCGCCTGGCGCCGCATCAGTGCAGGCTCGTCCGAGGTCGCGACTACGACCACAGCGCGTGCGAGACCTTCTTCGCCCAAGTCCTCCTGCAAGAACTCCTGCACCTCACGACCACGTTCGCCGATCAGGCCGATGACGGACACGTCGGCATCGACATTGCGTGCCAGCATCGACAACAAGACCGACTTGCCGACGCCGGAGCCCGCAAAGATGCCCATGCGTTGGCCGCGGCAGCAGGTCAGAAAGGTATTGAGCGAGCGCACCCCGAGATCGAGCGGCGCGCCGACGCGTTTGCGAGAATGGGCGGGCGGCGGAGACGCGCGATATGGCATCGGCGCCGGGCCCTGCAGCAACGGCCCCTTGCCGTCGATCGGCTCGCCCATCGCATTCACGACGCGGCCGAGCCAGGCAATCGAGGGCCGCACCTGGCTGGCGGCATTGGCGATCACCGCCCGGCAGCCGCGACGTACGCCTTCCAGTCCGGCAAAGGGCATCACCACGGCGTTGTCGCCACTGAAACCAATCACCTCGGCAGGGATGGAACGGCTGGTGCCGGTCTCGATGGTAATGCGGGCACCGACCGACATCGCGTGGATCGGCCCGGCCACCTCAACCATTAACCCGCGAACACCGACCACCCGGCCGTAAATATTGACGCCATCGAGGTCAGTAATCTGTTCCGCAAGGGCTTTCATTGCAAAACCCTTAAGTTTCGCTTCATTGCCGGCTCGGCCTTAACCCCGTGTTTACCCGCATCGTTAATCATTACGTCACTGTCTTGGATGACTGAGAGCATTCGCGCCATCAGAATGAAGGGGCGAGTCGATGGAGTCGGTTAGGTCCGGCTCTTAATGTGGAGCTTGAACGGGTACGGGTACAAAAAGAGTCTTTGCTGCAACATCTTATGGCGATTCGACAAAAATTGCACGATTAGAGCTTGCGCTGAAGAATCAGGTTTTGTTAACCATATCCAGTCAGGATCCGAATCAGTTGTTCGTAGGCGTTTTTTGGTGCCGCAAGTATGGCGGCCGACCTGACGCCCGGAGCGGCGACTAAAGGGGACTGGCATGCGCGTTTTGCTAATTGAAGATGATAGCGCCGTTGCGCAGTCGATTGAGCTGATGCTCAAATCCGAGAGTTTCAACGTCTATACGACGGATCTCGGAGAAGAGGGCGTCGATCTCGGCAAGCTCTACGACTACGATATTATCCTGCTCGATCTCAATCTGCCGGACATGTCCGGTTACGATGTGCTCAAGCAGCTGCGGGTGTCCAAGATCAAGACCCCGATCCTCATTCTCTCGGGCCTCGCCGGCATCGAGGACAAGGTCAAGGGTCTCGGCGTCGGCGCCGACGACTACATGACCAAGCCCTTCCACAAGGACGAGCTGGTTGCCCGCATTCATGCGATCGTGCGCCGCTCCAAGGGCCACGCCCAGTCGGTCATCCAGACCGGCGACCTGGTGGTCAATCTCGATACCAAGACGGTGGAAGTCGGCGGTCAGCGCGTCCATCTGACGGGCAAGGAATACCAGATGCTGGAGCTGCTCTCGCTCCGCAAGGGCACCACCCTCACCAAGGAAATGTTCCTCAACCACCTCTATGGTGGCATGGACGAGCCCGAACTGAAGATCATCGACGTTTTCATCTGCAAGCTGCGCAAGAAGCTGGCGAATGCTTCCGAAGGCCGCAACTTCATCGAAACCGTCTGGGGCCGTGGCTATGTGCTCCGCGAACCGCACGAAGAAGAGATCCGCATCCCGGCGTGAGTTTCAAGCCGACTTAAGCGTCACTCCCCGAAAGTTCTCACGAAACCCCGCCGAAAGGCGGGGTTTTTGTTTGCGTGGATGAACCCACTCTTTGCTTACAGCGACGAATGCCATAGGCGAATACCAAGCGATCATGTTTGGCGCACATTTCGGGGGCGGAATGGTTCTGCAA
Organism: Tardiphaga sp. 37S4; assembly: GCF_021044645.1. NCBI lineage: Bacteria > Pseudomonadati > Pseudomonadota > Alphaproteobacteria > Hyphomicrobiales > Nitrobacteraceae > Tardiphaga > Tardiphaga sp. 37S4. The sequence goes on from NZ_CP088008.1 coordinate 3,669,798, forward strand.
TCTCTGGTCGGGCTGCCGGCCTTTCTGGTCTATTTCTGCACCGGCATTGTCACCGTGATGCTCTACCTGTTCGTCTATCTGCGCGTCACCGCACATGACGAGTTCGCACTGATCCGCAAGGATTGCGCGCCAGCCGCGATCGCACTCGGGCTCAGCCTGCTCGGCTTCGTGCTGCCGGTGGCTAGCGCGATCGTCCACTCCGCCAATGTCATCGATTGTCTGATCTGGGCGATCATCGCGCTGATCGTGCAGATCGCCGTCTATTTCATTCTCCGCATTCCGGTGCCGCAATTGTCGGATCGCATCGCCAATGGCGAGATGGCCCCGGCCCTCTGGCTCGGCCTCGCCTCCCTTGCCGCCGGCGTGCTGAATGCTGCCTCCATGGTGTATTCGCCATGACAAGCGGGCCCGCAAAGAACTTCGGCAAGCGCCGACCAGTGCAGCCGATGCCTGAGGAAGCCCCATCGCGCAAACGCTCCAACCACGTGGCGCTCTTGCTCATGGGCACCATGGCCCTGGGCGGCGGCGCCTATGCACTGATGCCGAGCGAACATTGCGACCCGAACCGCGCGGCCATCGCCGGCCAGCAGCAGGAGTGTCAGCAGCGCAGTTCGTCGTCATCCTCCGGCGGCCATGGCTATTCAGGGGGCAGCAGCAGTTCTTCGGGACGCAGCAACTTCGCCAGCACCGGATCGTCATCCAGCAGCGGATATGACGGCTCATCATCCAGCAGCAGCCACGTAACCCACGGTGGCTTCGGCTCCTTCGCCTCGCATTTCTCCGGCGGCGGCTAGTTTTTCATGCAACGCATCGCATGTTCCGAGCGTGACGATTGGCAGGCCACAGCGGCCGCGACGGGCTTCGTATTTCATACCGAGGCCGGCGACCGCTATTGGGACGAGCGCGCCTACTACGCCTTCACGCTGGATGAGATCGAGCGTCAGATCGAAGCCCCGACCGCCGAACTCAACGCGATGTGCCGCGAGCTGGTGAGCCGTGCGGTCAAGGATGAGCGCTATCTGCGGCTGCTGAAGATTCCGCAGGCCTACTGGACCTTCATCGCCGCAAGCTGGCAACGGAGCGATCCCAGCCTCTACGGCCGCTTCGATTTCCAGTTCGACGGCAAAGGTCCGGCAAAGCTGCTCGAATACAACGCGGACACGCCAACCTCACTGTTCGAGGCCGCGGTGTTTCAATGGACCTGGCTCGAACAGGCGATCGAGCGCCAGATCATCCCGAAGCGGGCCGATCAATACAACTCGCTGCATGAGCGGCTCATCGAGGCCTGGCGCAAGATCGGCGCCGACAAAGCCATTCATCTCGCAGCCGCCATGGACAATGCCGAGGACCGCGGCACAGTGCAGTATCTCGCCGATGTCGCGCAGCAAGGCGGGCTCACACCCGCGCTGATCGACATCAAGGACATCGGTTATGCCGACAGCGGGCACTTCGTCGATCTCGAGGACCAGCCGATCGACCTGATGTTCAAGCTTTATCCGTGGGAGTGGATGTTCCGCGAGGCATTCGGCGGCCGTCTGAAAGGCGCATCGACGCGCTGGATCGAGCCACCGTGGAAAGCCATTCTGTCCAACAAGGGCATCCTGCCGCTGCTATGGGCAATGTTTCCGAACCACCCGAACCTGCTGCCGGCCTATTTCGACGATGATGCTGCAGCCGCTGAGCTTGGCACATCCTATGTGCGCAAGCCGCTCTATTCGCGCGAAGGCGCCAATGTCACGCTGGTGAGCGACGGCAGCGCCATCGATGCGCAGCCCGGTCCCTATGGCGAAGAAGGCTTCATCCGGCAGATGCTGATGCCGCTGCCGAACTTTGCGGATCAGTATCCGGTGCTGGGCAGCTGGCTGGTCGATGAGGTGCCATGCGGGCTCTCGATCCGCGAGGATGAGAATCCGATCACCGGCAACATGTCACGCTTTATTCCGCACGCGATCCTATGACGGCGCTCAGCGCGCCGGCGAAGCAGCGGCCTTGAGACCCACAGGTGTCATGCTCGGCACGATCGACGGTGCGGCACGCAAAACGTTCGGACGGTACAGACCACGCTTGTCGGCATGCGGCTTGAACGCGTCGGTCAGACCGACAACGGTCTCTGCGGCGCCCAGCGCCAGGAAGCCATCAGGCTCCGTGCACTTGGCAAGGCGGCCAAAGATCTGCGTCTTCATCTCCTGATCGAAATAGATCAGCACGTTGCGGCAGAAGACGATGTCGAACTTGCCCATGCTGGAGAAGTCCTGCAGCAGATTGAGCGGCTTGTACTGGATCATCGACCGGATCTCCGGATTGATCTGCCACATCTCGCCGGTCTGCTTGAAGTATTTCACCAGCAGCTGGATCGGCAATCCGCGCTGGACTTCGAACTGGGTGTAGATGCCCGACTTCGACTTCTCGAGCACCTGCTGCGAGATATCTGTGCCGATGATCTCGATCCGCCATCCGGCGAGCTGGGCGCTCATTTCCTTGATGGTCATCGCGATCGAATACGGCTCCTGACCGGTGGACGCAGCCGCACACCAGATCCGCAGGCTCTTGCGGGCGGCACGTGCCTGGATCATCTCCGGCAGCACGACGTCGCGCAGATGGTCGAATGGAAGCTTGTCGCGGAAGAAGAAGGTCTCGTTGGTGGTCATCGCCTCGACCACGTCGGACGCAACCGTGGACGAGCCGTTCTTGATCTTCTGGACCAGCTCTTCAATGCCCGACAGGTTGGCCTTGCGCGCGAGCGGCATCAGCCGGCTTTCGACCAGATACTGCTTGTCAGCAGACAGATCGAGACCCGAGCGCTCCTTCAGGAACTTGCGCAGGAAATCATAGTCTGCCGGTGTCATGACCGATCTCCCGAGAAAAGACGAACCACTTTCGAACCGATTTGATTGAGCGGCAGGATAGCCGAGCAGATGCCCGCATTGGCGGCAGCGCCGGGCATACCCCACACCACGCTCGATGCTTCGTCCTGCGCGATGACATTGCCGCCAGCCGCGACGATATCCTTGCCGCCGCGCATGCCGTCCGAACCCATGCCTGTCAACACGACGGCGAGAATGGCGCCGTGCCAGACGTCGATGGCAGACGTGAACAGCGGATCGACAGCAGGCTTGCAGAAATTCACCGGCGGACCGTCATCGAGCGCGATGGCGATGTTGGCACCCTGCTTGACGGCGCGCATATGCTTGCCGCCGGGCGCGAGGTAGATCTGACCGGCCTTGACGATTTCGCCATCGACACCTTCGCGAGCCGGACGCTTGCTGGCCCGGGCGAGATGTTCGGCAAGAATGGTCGTAAAGGTCGGCGGCATATGCTGCGTGATCAGCACAGGCACCTTGTCGATCACGGCGCCGATTTCGGCAACCAGCGTCATCAGGGCTTGCGGACCACCAGTGGACGAACCGATCAGCAGCGCGCGTGGCATCGTGGCGCTGAAAGGACGCTTCACGAGCTGCGCCTGCGCGGCGACTGATGTCACGGACTTGAAAGACGGTGCAGCCTCACGCGCCGCGGGAGCTGGCACGATCGACGGCGTCGTCGCCGACTTCAGGCGGCGAACCTTCGCGCCAAGATGACGGATCTTCTGCAACAGGTCGTGCTTGAAGATGTCGGCTGCGGAAATCTCCCGGGTGCTCTCCGGTTTCGGAATGTAGTCGGCGGCGCCGAGCGACATCGCCTTGAAGCTGATCTCCGCGTTGCGGCGGGTCAGCGTCGACGCCATGATGATAATGAGATTCCGCTTCTTCGCCAGCAGCTGCGGCAGCGCCGAAATGCCATCGAGCTCCGGCATTTCAATATCGAGAATGGCAACGTCGGGATTGATGCGCTCGATCTGGTTGACGGCATCGAGACCAGTACGAAGCGACGCCGCGACGGCCATATCAGGCTCGGCCTCGATCCAGCGCGAGATCAGGCCGCGAATGACGACGGAGTCGTCCACCACCATGACTCGCAGTGGCTCATACCGCGAATCGACAACAGGAGGACTTATCACATCAACACTCATGAACTCACCGGACGCAACACAACGCGACAAATGCACTGACAAAACAAATGCACAAACAAAAAGGCGGGCGCCGGAAGTGGAATACGCAATTCCGGCGTAGAACTTAGATCAGGCCGACTTCCTGAAACTTCGCCGACACGATTTCCTTGTCGAACGGTTTCATGATGTATTCGTTCGCGCCGGCATGCAGCGCGCGCGCGATGTGGGCCACATCGTTTTCGGTCGTGCAGAACACGACCTTTGGAACGTCACCGCCAGGCATGCGGCGCAGGTTACGGAGGAACTCGTAGCCATCCATCACCGGCATGTTCCAATCAAGCAGAACAGCGTCCGGCAGGTTCTGCTTGCAGATTTCGAGCGCTTTCTCGCCGTCTTCAGCTTCGGTGATCTCGAAATCGAGACCTTCGAGAATCCGACGGGCGACCTTACGGATGACACTGGAGTCATCGACAACCAGACATGTCTTCATGTGAGCCTCATTTTCACCGCGGACAAAATTGTCCAAGTGCTGGTCTTAGGCGGCCAGCTTGTCAGGCGAGATTTCAAGGATGCGATCAACGTCGAGTACGACCATCAGTTGCCCATCGAGACGATGGACGCCATCGGCCATCTTGGCCATGCGCGGATCCAGATTGACCGGATTCACCTCACGGCTCTCATCGGCAAGCTTCAGGACTTCGCCGATCGAATCGATCAGCAAGCCGTAGGATTCACCGCGGAGATCGACGCCCACAGCCATCGGCGGCTTGCCGTCATCGTTCTTCGGCAGGCCAAGGCGCGAACGCATGTCGATCGCGGTCACAATTCGACCGCGCAGATTGAGCACGCCGGCGACGTCGCTGGAGGACAGCGGCACGCGGGTCAGACGCTCGGGCATGAACACGTCCTGCACGCGCGAGATCGGCATGCCGAACAGCTGTCCACCGATCATGGTGGTCACGTATTCGGTGATCGCGCCGTCAGCGCTCGGAGCCTTGGTGGTGGTGGTGGTCGTAGTGGCGGTGGTCATTGCGATTTCCCTCACGCAGCCTGGCGAACTTCGGTGGTCTGTTCTTTGAGCGCCGCAATCAGGCCGGGGCGATCGAACTTGGCGACGTAGTCATGGAAACCTGCGAGGCGACCGCGCTCGATGGCAGCCGGCGAGATCATCGCCGAGAGAGCAATGATCGGCGTGTGGCTGAGTTTCTGATCCGCACGGATGGTCTCGGCGAATTCGAAGCCGTTCATATCCGGCATTTCGATGTCGGTGAGGATTACGTCGACCTCCTGACCCGAGCGCAGGAATGACAAACCTTCCTGGGCGTTGGTGGCGACGCGTACCTTGTAGCCGGCAGCCTTGAGCACGGGCGAGAGCATGTTGCGGAAGAACGCGGAGTCGTCGACCAGCAGCACCGATTGGGCGGTTGCCGAGACACGCATTTCCTTACGCGAGAACCAATCGGCGAAAGCCATCGGCAGGAAGTGACCGACGTCGATTACTTCGGTCGCGAGACCCTTGATGACAGCGGAGCCCAGGATCCCCTCGCGACCGCTGGCCACTTCGATATGCAGGCGCTCTTCGACGATATCGACGATTTCGTCGACGACGAGACCCATCGAGCGACCGTCGTCTGCGAAAACGAGGATTGGCTGGGTACCCGACGTACGGACGGTCACGCCTTCCATCTGCACCAGCGGCATCAGCTGATCGCGGTATTGGACCATGTAGCGGCCGTTCGACAGCTCGACCTTGTCAACGCCCACTTCTTCGAGACGCGTGACGAGACCGAGCGGCACCGCCTTGGGCTGTGCGGAGCCGGCGCGGAACACCAGCAGTGACGTCAGCTGTTCTGCATTCATCGCGCGCATTGCGGCGTTCTCGTCGGCGATCTCGTGAGCGTTGGATGCCAGAGCACCAAGCTCCTGTGCGATGCCGTTCGGATCGACAATCATGATCACCGCGCCATCGCCCAGGATAGTGTTGCCGGAGAACATGCCGATGTGACGGAGCTTGGTGGACATCGGCTTGACGACGATTTCTTCGGTGTGGAAGACGCCATCGACGACGATGCCGAAGGTCTGGTTGCCCACCTGGGTCACGACGATGAAGCCGTTCTCCGGATCGGCCGACGAGCCGTCATCGATCTGCAGCAGCTTCTTCAGATGCATCAGCGGCAGCAACTTGTTGCGCAGACGGAGCACCGGGGTGTCCTTGATGCGCTCGATGCGATGTTCGGAGTTGGCGCGCGCACGCACCAGTTCGACGACCGCGAGCTGCGGGATCGCGAAGCGATCACCACCGGCCTCGACGATCAGCGCCGACACGATGGCCAGCGTGAGCGGGATCTTGATGGTGACGCTGGAGCCCTCGCCGGCGACCGACTTGATGTCGATGGTGCCGCCGATCTGATCGATATTGGTGCGCACCACGTCCATGCCGACGCCGCGGCCGGAGACGCTGGTAATTGCAGCTGCAGTCGAGAAGCCCGGTGCGAAGATGAACTTGTGGATCTGGGCTTCCGACATCTTCTCGATATCGGCTTCGGTGGCCAGACCGTTCGAGATCGCCTTCGCCTTGATCCGCTCGGTGTTGAGGCCACGGCCGTTGTCGGCGATGCAGATCAGGATGTGGCCGCCTTCATGATAGGCGGACAGACGGATCGTGCCCTGCTCCGGCTTGCCTTCGGCAGCGCGCTCAGCCGGCGTTTCGAGGCCGTGATCCGCCGAGTTGCGCACCATGTGGGTGAGCGGATCCTTGATCAGGTCGAGCACCTGGCGATCGAGTTCGGTATCGGCGCCGTGCATCTCGAGTTCGATCTGCTTGCCGAGTTCGCCGGCCAGATCGCGCACGATACGCGGCAACTTCTGCCAGGCGTTGCCGATTGGCTGCATGCGGGTCTTCATGACACCGTCCTGCAGTTCGGCGGTCACGGTGGACAGGCGCTGCAGCGGCACCTTGAATTCGGTGTCTTCATGACGACGGCTGATTTCCAGCAACTGGTTGCGGGTCAGCACCAGCTCGGAGACCATGGTCATCAGATGTTCGAGCGTGTCGACGTTCACGCGGATCGACTGGTTTGCGACCTTGTCGGCTTCTGGCTGGTCGACCTCGACTGCAGTCTTCTTGGCAGCGGGCTTCGGAGCGACAGCCTTCGGCGCGGCGGGCTTTTCAGCAACCGGAGCCGGCGGCGCGACAGGCGCTGCAGCTGCCGGCGGTGCGACTTCGATGGCGGTTTCCTGGAAGGCGCGCTCAAGCTCTTCGAGCGAGACTTCACCGGGACGCAGCTCACGCTCGAGGGTCGGAACGATCAGCGGGGCCGTCTCGGCCGCGACAGGCGCTTCCGGTGCGATCGGAGGTGCGGACTCAGTCATCGATTCCATGCCTTTTTCGACCATGTGATGCAGTTCGCCGATCAGATCCTCGTCGACGCCTTCCGGCTCCGCTTCCGTGGCTTCGAGCTGACCGAGGATTTCCTTGATGCGATCGATCGTGGTCAGGATGAGCGTAACCGCTTCTCCGGTGACCGGCATTCCATCGCGGAATTTGCCCATCAATGTCTCGGCGGCGTGGGCCAGGGCTTCGAGACGGGGCAGTCCGAGAAATCCGCACGTGCCCTTGATGGTGTGAACCAGGCGAAAAATATTATCGAGAATTTTCGCGTTATTCGGGTCCTGTTCGAAGCGGACCAGCTGATTGTCAACCGTATCCAGGCTCTCGTTGGTTTCCGTCAAAAACTCGCGGAGAAGATCATCCATGAAAATAGGCCTTCACACTCCAGGCTCGCGACTTTCGCTACGCCTTTCGAAGTCTGGCTACTTTCCCCGCAAAGCGTTTAATATTAGTTGAGCATTCCCAAAAACAATGAATGCGACATTTAGCTATATGCTCGCACACGTACGAGCCCGCCAAACGGCGGACTCGTAAAGAGTTCATTAAGAGTTGAATGAGTTTGCGATCAGATCGCGGTGACGACGATGGCGTCGCCTTCGGGCACCAAGGTCACCTTGAGGCCGCAAGCCTGCGCCAGGAGCCGCGTGTAGTAAGGCTGTACGGCATGGGCATCGATGCTGCCAACTTGTTCCGAGGCCAGCATATCGACGATGGCCTGCGGCAGGCGCGCGTTGAGGCCTGCAGCGGTGATCTTGAAACCCTGCGGCTCACCTTCGCCGATGCCATCGATCTTGAGCACGCCGCCGCGCGGAATCGTCTGCTGCGCGATTACCAGCATGTTGAGCAGCAGCTTGACCTTGTTCTTCGGCAGCAGAAGCCGCGGCAGATTCCATTCGATCTTGGTCTTGGCATCTTCAAGATGGCCGCGCGACATGGTCTGCGCATCGCCGAGATCGATCTGCGCGCCAGCGGAACCGGCGGCGCCGAAGGCGAGCCGGCAGAACTGCAGGCGTGCCGATGCGGTCTTGGCGCTCTTCCGGATCAGATCGAGCGCGAATTCCTTGTCTTCCGGCTTGGGATTGTCGTCGAGCACTTCGAGCCCGTTGACGATGGCGCCCACGGGGCTGATCAGGTCGTGGCAGACGCGCGAGCAGAGCAATGCCGCGAGTTCGAGGGCATCGGGGGCCGGACCTGGCGTGGGGGTGTCGGACATGAAATGCGCTCCTGGGGCCACACAGAATGAACGGCGAATCAAGCATTTGCTTTACGGTTAGATACACCGCAGATGGTGGCGCGACCACAACAAGGCTGGCACAGTCCACCGGTGCAACAGGCGCGTGTAAAAATGAACGGGGATGACATGCAGGGGATGAAGGCTAGTCGATGACGGATGATTCGCGACCTCGCATGGATGCCGCGCGGGCTGCCACCCTGATGGCGCCGCTGACCGAGCTCGCCGCACAGGCCGGCGCTGCTATCCTCAAGGTCAACCGCACTGTCATGACCGTGGATGGCAAGGCGGACGGCTCGCCCGTGACCGAAGCCGATCTCGCGGCCGACCATGTCATCGGCGAAGGACTGGCCCGGCTGTTTCCGGGGATCCCGTCGCTGTCCGAAGAGCGCCTGCATCTCGCCACGCCCCCCTATGCCGGCACACTGTTCCTGATCGACCCGCTCGACGGCACCAAGGAATTCGTCGCCGGCCGTCAGGAGTTCACCGTCAACATCGCCCTGATCGTCGATGGCGCACCATTGCTCGGCATCGTCGGCGCCCCCGCCCTCGGGCTGATCTGGCGCGGGCTGGTCGGCCGCGGCGCCGAGCGTGTCGAACTCGCGCCAGACCTGTCCATCCGCAAGGTCACACCGATCCGGACCCGCGCTGCGCCTGCCCCGGGCGCAGCATGGACTGCTGCGGTCAGCCGTTCCCATGGCGACCAGCGAACCGAGGCTTTCATCGCCAGCCGCCCCGGTGCTGTCAGACAGGAGTTCGGCTCGGCGCTGAAATTCTGCCGCGTGGCCGAGGGCCAAGCCGACATCTATCCACGGCTGGCGCCGACCTGCGAATGGGATGTGGCTGCGGGCCATGCCGTCGTGGTGGCCGCAGGCGGCAAGGTGACGGACACCTTTGGCAAGGCGGTTCGCTTCGGCGGCGACCGGGAAGACTTCATCGTGCCGGAATTCATCGCCTGGGGTGACCCCACCGCGAGCACGCGCGGCTGAACCCGCACTATTTCGCCAGGATATCCTGCACGCCCGGCCAGCGCTTGCGCGCGCCGGGCAGATATTTGGCCGGTGCCGCAGCAAAGGCGTCGCGGGTTTCCTCCCGGCCGAACAGGTAAAGCCGTTCGCCCGTAATGAGCCACAAACGCGGATTGCCGGCGAAGGCGACCCCGCGGGCGACATCAACGGGATCATAGCCACCGAATTGCGGACCGTAGATGTCCGGATGGGCGGCGAAAGAGGCGCGGTTACCCTCGTTGCGGAAGCGCCAGACGGTGCCCTCTTCCGACATTTCGAAGTCCGGCTGCCCCAGCGTCGGGCGGCCTTCGGTGAAATAGGCCACCGGATCGAAACCGCTGATTGCGAGACCCGTATATCGGTCAGTGACCACGCGTTCACTGGTCGCAGCCTGCGCGCCCGCCGGGACCAGAGTGGCCGCCAGCAGCAGAATCAAGGCAATTCCACGGCTCCAGCCTGACAATTCCCGCCGTTGTGCCGTCATAGTTGATACCGATAGTATAGGGAGTCGGGGACAATGACTGCAGAGTTAAACCGTGCTTCTCAGCATCCGGTTAAAGCCGCGGTCGCAAATTTGAAATACCAGGGGTTCTTTTCATGACCTTCGCATCACGCCTGGCAGCGGTCGCGCTAGCCACGTTCACGCTCGCCTTCTCGCCGGCTTCTGCGCAGCAACCACCGCGCGGCCAGGCCGCACCGGACACCTACCGGTCCGAAGAACTCATGACGGCCGGCCATCGCTTCTTTGGCAATGTCTCGCGCGGCCTCGCCTCGGTGATCGAAAAGGCCGTCAGCCAGTGGGGGCTGCCGAACGGTTATATTCTGGGCGAGGAAGGCAGCGGCGCGATCGTGGCAGGCCTGCGTTACGGCGAAGGCACGCTCTATACGAAGAATGCCGGCGATCTGCGCGTCTACTGGCAAGGTCCCTCGGTCGGCTTCGACTGGGGCGGCGACGGCGCCCGCACCATGACGCTGGTCTATAACCTGCCCGCCACCCAGGCGATCTATCAGCGCTTCGCCGGTATCGACGGCTCCGCCTACATCATCGGCGGCTTCGGCATGACGGCACTGACTGCCAACAACGTCGTGCTGGTGCCGATCCGTTCGGGTCTCGGCCTGCGGCTCGGCGCCAATATCGGCTATCTCAAATATACCCCCAGCGCGACCTGGAACCCGTTCTAAGCCCTCGATCGCGCGGTTCTGCGATCAAGCGCTTCTGAACGGGCGAATAAAGGTTAACGAGGCGTTACGCTGTCTTTGCCGGCGGTGCCATGGCATGCTAACCGCTGCATTTTGAGAGCGTGGGAGCATTCGTCATGGTTGAACCGATCATGTATCTGGCGATCGGTTTTCTGATCTCGATGCTCTGCGGCCTGATGATCATGCCGCTGGTGCATAACCGCGCCGTCCGCCTCACCACCCGCCGGCTCGAAGCCGCGACGCCGCTGTCGATGGCGGAAATCCAGGCCGACAAGGACCAGCTGCGCGCGGAATTCGCGATGGCGGCACGCCGGCTGGAAATGAGCGTCGACCAGCTCAAGAACAAGACCACCAGCCAGCTCGCCGAACTCGGCAAGAAGTCCGACGCCATCAACCGCATGAAGCTTGAACTCGGCGAAAAGAACGCCACGATCTTCGCGCTGGAAGCCCGTGAAGCCGCCGTGAAGGAAAAGCTCGGCCTCACCGAGGCCGACTTCACCAGCAAGACGGAAGCGTTGCGCGCCGCCGAAAAGGCCCTGAGCGACAAGCAGAGCGAACTCGCCAAGCTGAACCACGACCTCTCGGATCGCTCCATGGTGGCCGACACCCGCCAGGTCGAGCTCATCGCCGTGCGTGCGCAGGTCGAGGAATTGAAGGGCCGTGTCGGCGATGCCGAAAAGGAATTCGCCAATACGCAGCACCGGCTGGAGCTGCAGCGCGGCGAGTCCGACACCGCAACGCGTGAACTCACTGAGGCGCGCGCGCGCGTCGAGAATCTCAGCCAGCGCGTGACTGATCTCGATCAGCAGCTCACTATTCAGGTCCGCGAAGCCGAACAGCTCGGCGCCCGCGTCACCGATCTCGAGAGCCAGCTCTCGACCCAGACCAAGATCCTCGCCGAGCGCGATTTCGAGAACAGCCAGTTGCGCCAAGCCAATGAAGCCGCCGAACAGATCGCGCGCGACCTGCGCGTCGAGCTCGCCGCCATGAACGGCGCCAAGGGATCGCCCGTCATCGAGAAGCTGCGCGCCGAGAAGGCCGCGGTGGAGACCGAGCTCGCCGCCGCCCGCGAGGAGCGCGCCAAGCTGCAGCGCGACCTCAACGGCGTCCATCAGCAGGCCGAGAGCGCATGGGCCACCGAGCGGATGGAAAACGCGCTGCTGCGCGAGCGCATCAACGACATCGCCGCCGAAGTGGCCAAAATGGCGATGACACTGGAAGGGCCGAATTCGCCCATCGAGGCAATTCTGGCCGCTGAACCGGCCCCAACAGCTCAGCCGCGCCCCGCCAATGACGCAGGTTTCGCCCCCAACAGCACCCTCGCCGACCGGATCCGGGCGCTGCAGTCCCACGCCTCCCGCGCCCCACAGCCGGGCTAAATCGCGGGCCTAGAACCCGGATTGGCCGTCCGGCCGGACGGGGAGACTTATTGTGCTGACTTGCGGCAGGGTTTGCTTGACACCCCCGCCCCCTATTCCCTAAATCGCGCCATTGACGTCAGTCCCCGCCGGGCCATTACCGCCCGGCCTTTTGGTCTGTACGGCATCCCGGGCGCATAGCTCAGCGGGAGAGCGTTCCCTTCACACGGGAGAGGTCCAAGGTTCGATCCCTTGTGCGCCCACCATTATTCCAGCATATTCAAGTACTTAGCGGCCTTATTCCCTCGAAGTGTGCCCCGGAAAAGCTGGGGCACAGCAGGGGCACACTCGTTTCGGCGCTTGATCATCGTCATGGATTGGCCGGCGCAGCTCTCTAGCCGCCAAGTTAGACTTTCGTGAAATCGGGCTTTCGCTTCTCTGCAAAGGCAGAGAAGACCTCGCGAGCTTCCGCGCTCTGAAGCCGCTCTTTGAAAAGAGCGCTCTCTTCAGCGATCCTTTCAACCATTTCCTGCTGCTCCCGCATCAAAAGCTTTGTATGGCGAAGTGCGCCTGTCGGACGCTGCGTCAAAGTCAGGGCGGCGGTCGCCGCCCTCGCACGAACGTCGCCGATAGGGACAACGGCATTGGCAAGTCCGCATTGAAGTGCGGTTGCTGCATCCATCGGCTCTCCCAACGCGAACATGGCATACGCCCTCACGTGCCCGATCCGCGAAGGGAGTAACCAACTCGAGGCGGCTTCGGGCACAAGCGCCAGATTGACGAAAGGCGTGATCAGGCGCGCATTCTCCGCCAAGTAGACCAGATCGCAATGCAGGAGCATCGTGGTTCCGACACCAACGGCGTTTCCCTGGACGGCCGCGACGAGCGGCTTGGTCGCCTTTGCTAAATTGCCGATAAAGCGAAACGCGGGACTGTCAGTGGTTTCGTTTGCCGTGGACTGGGCGGCAAAGTCCGCCAAGTCGTTGCCGGAGGTGAAGCTGTCGCCGTCGCCCTGAAACAGAACGACCTTGATGGCGGGATCCCTTTCGGATCGTTCGAGGCCTTCCGACATCGCGTCGTACATCGCGCCAGTCAGCGCGTTCTTCTTTTCGGGACGCGAGATCGTGAGCGTCATCACGCCATCGACGACATCCGTCTTCAAATGATCCGTCATGCCATCGTCCTCAGCTTGCGGCGCGCAGGGGTTCGCGGGCAGAGGCGTCGAGAAAACCGGTCAAGCGCTGGCGGATGATGCTTTCGGCGTCCGCCATGATGCGATCGATCAGTTCCTTGACGGTCGGGATGTCGTTGATGAGGCCCGCAACCATGCCGCAGCTCCAGGCGCCGGCGTCCATGTCACCGTCGACCATGACTTTCGGATACACGCCCGCCACTTCATTGATGATGTCGCCGATGACCAATGAGTCACCCTTAGCTCGTTCGGTTGCGAGCAGCCGCTCGACTCCGGCGTTATTGAGAACGCGCTCGGTATTCCTGAGCGAGCGCATCACCAGACGGGTGTCGAGTTCTGACGCCTTCACAATCGCATCCTTGACGTTCTGATGAACGGGCGCCTCTTTGGTCGCCACGAACCGGGTGCCCATGTTCATGCCCGCAGCGCCCATCGCGAGCACCGCAACCAGACTACGCGCGTCGGCCATCCCTCCCGATGCAACGAACGGGATCTTCAGCTCTTCGGCAGCGCGCGGCAGCAGAATCATGTTTGGCATGTCGTCTTCGCCGGGATGGCCGCCGCATTCGAAGCCGTCGACGCTGACGGCATCGCAACCGATCTTCTCCGCCTTCAACGAATGGCGAACGGAAGTGCACTTGTGGATGACCTTGATCCCCGCCTCTTTCAGGGCTGGCATATATTGCTCAGGGCTTCGACCTGCGGTCTCCACCGCCTTGATGCCGCCTTCCTTAATGGCGGCGATGTATTCTGGATAGGGCGGCGCGTCGAACGTCGGAAGAAATGTCAGGTTCACGCCGAACGGTTTGTCGGTCATGTCGTGACAGCGCGCGATTTCCTTCGCGAGGTTCTCGGGCGTTCTCTGCGTCAATCCGGTGATGATGCCCAGGCCACCGGCATTCGAGACGGCCGCGGCGAGTTCGGCAAAGCCTACATAGTGCATGCCGCCCTGAATGATGGGATGTTCGATCCCGAACAGGTCTGTGATCGCGGTTCTCATGATCGTCTCCGAATCTCGCTGTTTAGGTTTCTTATTATCAGTGAACGATTTCGAGCAAACCCGCTGCGCCCATCCCGCCACCGACGCACATCGTGACCACCGCGTACTTCGCCTTGCGACGACGCCCCTCGATCAATGCATGCCCCGTCAGTCGCGCGCCGGTCATGCCATAGGGGTGACCGACCGCGATGGAGCCGCCGTTGACGTTGAGCTTCTCGGGATCAATGCCGAGCTTGTCGCGGCAGTAGATGACCTGGACCGCGAATGCCTCGTTCAATTCCCAAAGGTCGATGTCGTCGATCGTGAGACCATGACGTTTGAGGAGACGCGGAACGGCGAAGATCGGCCCTATGCCCATCTCGTCGGGCTCGCAACCCGCCGAGACGAATCCACGGAAGATTCCGAGCGGCTTTAGGCCCTTTTTGGCGGCGAGCTTGTCGCTCATGACCACGGTGGCGCTGGCACCGTCCGATAGCTGGCTCGCGTTGCCGCCGGTGATCGTGTAACCGGGGCCCTTCGCGGGCTTGACCTTGGCCAACCCCTCGGCGGTGGTGTCGGGACGCGGGCCCTCGTCCGCCAAGAGCGTGATCTCGTTGTAGGAGATGGCGCCGGTCTCCTTGTTAGTCACGGCCATCGTCGTCTTGATCGGCGCCAGTTCATCATTGAAGCGGCCCGCCTGCTGCGCGGCCGCGGTGCGGCGCTGACTTTCGAGACTGTATTCGTCCTGCGCGTCCCGAGAGATGTCGTAGCGTTTTGCGACGTTTTCGGCCGTATCCAGCATGGCGATGTAAGCGTCGCCTTTGATCGCCAGAAGCTCCGGATCGACCGCGTGCCACTGGTTCATGTGCTCGTTCTGGACCAGGCTGATGGATTCACCGCCTCCGCCGACCGCGACCTCCACGCCATCGAAGATCACCGACCGAGCGGCAAGCGCGATCGCCTGAAGCCCCGACGCGCACTGTCTGTCGATGGTGGTGCCGGCGACCGTGACGGGAAGACCGGCGCGAAGCAGAGCCTTACGCGCGATGTTCGACCCCGTCGTACCCTGCTGCATGGCGCATCCCATCACGACGTCCTCGACTTCTCCGCCAACGATGTTCGCACGTGCGAGCGCAGCCGAAATGGCGTGTCCCATCATGGTCGCACCTTCGGTATTGTTGAGCGCGCCCTTATAGGCCTTTCCGATCGGGGTGCGGGCGGTCGATACGATTACGGCTTCGGTCATTTATTATTTCCTTGGCTGGATGGGACGGGCGTGACCGCGCGTCATGCGGCGCGGGCGAATCGCATCAGATGGAAAGCGGGGTCGCCGAACTGGATGTCGATGGCGCCGATACGCTTGAAATAGTGACCGACCTTGAGCTCGTCGCTCATGCCCATGCCACCGTGCAGTTGGATCGCCTGTTCGCCGATGAAGCGCGCAGCATATCCGACCTTTGTCTTCGCACCGGAGGCGAGCTTCGTGACATGGGCGTCGTTGGACGCCAGCGTCAGGGTCAGATGCTGCATGAGTGAGACGGCTTCCTGCAGCGCGATAAACATGTCGACCATTCTGTGCTGCAGCACCTGAAACGATCCGAGGGTCACGCCGAATTGCTTGCGGGTCTTGCTGTAGTCTAGCGTCGCCGCATTCAGCTCGGTCATTGCGCCTATAGCCTCGGCACACAGTCCGCCGATGCCGCGGTCGCGACAGCTCTCGAGCGCGACGACTCCCTGGCCTTCGCGTCCGAGCAGGTTGACCGCCGGGATGCGAACATCCTTCAGCGTGACCTCGGCGGCGCGCCTGCCGTCGACCGTCCGGTAGCTTTGCATGTGTAGACCGGCCGCCCGGCTGTCGACGATGAACAGGGACACGCCGTCACGATCGCCATCTCGGCCGGACGTTCTCGCGGAGACGATCAGCCGGTCGGCCCACGGAGCACCGATCACGGCGGCTTTCGTTCCCGACAGGACGTAGTCATCACCACTTCGGTCCGCAGACACCGATACCTTGTTGAGGTTGTACCGAGATCCCGGTTCGGCCCAGGCCAACGCCCACGTCGCCTCGCCCGCTGCGATCTCGGCGAGCAATTCCCCGCGTTGGTCGTCGGTCCCCAATGCCTCGATTAGCCCTCCCGCCAGCACGACCGTCTCGAAATATGGCTCGACGACGAGGCTGCGGCCGAACTCCTGCATGACGATCATGGTCGTCAGCGGGCCGTTCCCGAGGCCGCCATATTCCTCCGCGAACGGTGCCGCCAGAAGACCGAGGTCGGCGAACTTTGCCCACACTGCGCGACTCCAACCATCTTCGCCCGCGACGATCTTCGCTCGGTCATCGAAGCCGTATTCATCCTTCAGGAAACGTTGCACGCTGTTGCGGAGCAATTCCTGGTCTTCGGTCAGTTCGATGTCCATGGACGCCTCTCCTGGTGCGGGTCAAAGACCGAGCACGGCTTTCGCGATGATGTTGCGTTGAATCTCGTTGGATCCGCCGTAAATGCTGAGCTTGCGCGAGTTGAGGTATTTTTCCGCCGACGTATGCCCATAGTCAGGCCCGGGCATGAACCGGTTCCCGCTGTCGGGATGCTCTCGAAGAGCAACGCCGTAATTGCCCATCGCGCGGTGCGTGAGGTCGGTAATGCGCTGGAAGATCTCGGTGCCTCTGATCTTGAAGAGCGATGCGGCCGGGCCGGGATCGATACCGCGTGACATCTGCGCGACAACCCTCAATTCCGTCGCTTCGAGGGCCAGCACATCCAATTCGACACGGGCGATCTCGCGGATGAATTCCGCGAAACTCGGATCGTCCTCGGGAATTTCGGCCCTGACGATGTCCTTGAGTCGCCGCAGGTACCGCGTCGAACGACCGATACCCGCCATGCTGGTGCGCTCGTTGCCGAGGAGGAATTTTGCGTAGGTCCAGCCCTTGTTCTCCTCGCCGATCAGATTCTCGATCGGCACCCGCACGTCCTCAAAGAAGACGTCGTTGACCTCATGTGAGCCGTCGATGGTGATGATCGGCCGAACCGTCACACCCGGCGTTTTCATGTCGATCAGCAGGAACGAGATTCCTGCTTGGGGCTTGGCGGACGGATCGGTGCGGACGAGACAGAAGATCCAGTCCGCGTGCTGCGCGAGAGTGGTCCATGTCTTGTGCCCGTTGACGACGTAGTGATCGCCGTCGCGAACCGCCTTGGTCCTGACGGAGGCTAGATCCGACCCCGAACCCGGCTCCGAGTAACCCTGGCACCACCAGTCCTCGCCCGACAATATGCGCGGCAGGAACCTCGCCTTCTGCGCCTCCGTCCCGAAGGTGTAGATGACCGGGCCGACCATGGTCACGCTGAAGGCGAGCGGCGGAAGCGTTCCCGCACGCGAGGTCTCCTGCTCCCAGATGAAGCGCTGGGTCAGCGACCAACCGGGGCCGCCATATTCCTTCGGCCAGAGCGGCGCGATCCAGCCCTTCTGATGGAGGATCCTGTGCCAAAGGAGCGATTGCTCTTTTGTGAGATCCGTCTCGGGATTCGCGACACGCATTTCCTTCGGGTAGTTTTCCGAGATGAAGGACCGAGCCTCGCTACGGAATGCCGCATCTTCGGCCGAAAGGTTGAGCTCCATGGCGAGCTACCATTTCTCGCCGAATGGACGAATCTCATGCTCGAAGGTCCATGCGTCGCGCGGTTGCTGGTAGAGGGACCAATATGCCTCGGCGACCGCCGCCGGCCGCATGAGCCGGTTCGGATCGAGGTTTTCCATTGCCTGCGGCCCTTCGCGGCTGGTGATCAGCTGCCGCACCCATTCCGTGTCCACGCTGGAGTCGATGATCAGGTGCGCGACATGAATGTTCTTTGGCCCGAGTTCCCGGGCCATTGATTGCGCGACGGCTCGGAGACCGAACTTAGCGCTCGCGAAGGCTGCGAAACCGTTGCCGCCGCGCAGGCTTGCCGTCGCTCCGGTGAAGAAGATGTTCCCCTTGCCGCGTGCCAGCATTGCCCGCGCTGCCTCGCGTCCAGCGAGGAATCCCGAATAGCACGCCATCTCCCAGACTTTGCGAAACACGCGCTCCGTGGTCTCGACGATCGGAAAATTGACATTGGCGCCGATATTGAAAACGCACACCTCCAAAGGGGCATGAGCGTCGGCATCGGAGATGAATTTCACCATCTCGTCTTCCTTGCGCGCATCGAGAGCGCGTCCGAACACGGTCCCACCGGCAGCCTCAATCTCCTTGATCAGCGGCCCCAGCTTCTCACCCTGGCGGCGCCCCACGAAGACCGTGAAACCTTCCGCAGCGAATTTCTTGGCGATCTCGCCGCCGATGAAGTCACCTGCGCCAACGACGGCTACTGTTGCATTGCGTCTTTTCAACTGAGTTCTCCCGGATGCGAGTACGCGGCGGCGAACGCCACCGCAATCTGCTTAGCTGCGCAGCGATTCCGCCAGCTTGTGCTTCAGAATCTTGCCCGTGGATGTGGCCGGCAGCGCCGGCAGCACGATGATCTCCGACGGGCGCTTGTAGGATGTGAGCTGAGGGCTGACATGCGCCATCAGATCGGAGGCCGTTGTCTCGGTCCCCTGAAGAAGCTGCACAAAGGCGACGACCTCTTCGTTACCGTCCACCGGGCGCCCCACGACCGCACACTGCACGACCGAGGCATGCGTACTCAACACCGCTTCGATCTCGGCGGGGTAGACGTTGAAGCCCGAGCGAATGATCATTTCCTTGGTGCGGCCGACAATGAAGAGACAATCCCCCTCGAAGCGGGCCAGATCGCCGGTGTTGAACCAGCCATCCGGATCGATCGCCTTCGCGGTCAGATCCGGCGCCCGATAATAGCCGCGCATCACATTCCGCCCGCGGACATGGAGCTCGCCGACCTCGCCGGCAGTCTTGTGCGTTCCGTCGAGACCCACAATCCTGGCCTCGACACCAGGCAGCAGCGGGCCAACCGCCTGATCGTCGCGCGGCGCATCAATACGCACGCCGGATAATCCGGGTGAGCACTCGGTGATGCCATAGCCGTTCAACAGTGAGAGCCCGAGTTCGCGCTCGACGCGCGACTTCAGGTCCAGGTCGAGCGGCGCACCTGCGACCGCAATAAGACGCAAGGAGCCTCGATCGAGCTTGCTCAAACCGGTAACCGATTTGTATTCCAGCAATCGCTGATAGGTCGCCGGCACGCCATTCAGGATCGTGATGCCTTCGTCCGAGATCGCCTTTGCCAGTGCGGCCGGATCATACTTGCTTGCCAACCGGACGGGCGCACCCGTCATCAAGGTCATCACCAGCAACGAAATGCCGACGATGTGCGAGATCGGGAGAACGATGTACTGCTTGTCGTCTGGCGTCATGCGACGGATGTCGGCCGTGGTCTTGGCGCTGAACAGCAGATTCTCGTGCGTCAGCATCACGCCTTTGGGCGTGCCGGTCGTACCCGACGTATAAATGAGAACGGCCACCTGATCTTTCGGGCTGTCCTCCACTCGCTCGGGTGACGTGCCCTCGTTGAGAGCGGTAACGGCCACCTCCGATAGCGGGCCGATCCGATGCGTTTGGGCTTCATACCGCGCGGCATGGCTCGCAGCTTCCTTGGACACGCCGACCGTCAGAAGCACACGGCGTGCGCCGCTGTGATCCCTGATCTGATCCAGCTCACGAGCGGACAGCCGTGGATTGACGACGATCGCCCAGACATCGAGGCGACTTGCCGCGAGCAGCAGACCTGCGAGCGGAATGCTGTTTTCGCTGACGATCATCAAGCGGTCGCCGGGCCTGATGCCGAGCTTGGTGAGGTCAAAGGCAATATCCGCGACGGCCTTATGCAACTGACCATAGGTCAGGCTGCCACTGTCCTCGATCAGCGCCATGCGATCGGGCGTTTCGGCGGCATGTCGGTCTATGACGTGATCGATGCGGCGCGGCAACGCGGAAAGTATCCGCGCTGCCTCATCGGTTTCCACCGTCTTCAACATCTTCGTCCTCCCGGAAATGAGCTGCTTCATCGCAGCTTCTAGATCGTATGGTCGGGTAACCTAGGCCGTCCTCGTTTTCAGGACAGAAGCCTGCTCCACGATCGCCTCTTCCACATCCCTGAGACTGTCCTTGCCAAAGAACATCTCGTTGCCGACGAAGAAGGTCGGCGACCCGAACGATCCGCGCGCTACCGCGTCATTCGTGTCCTTGATCAGTTTCTGCTTGACGTCGTCCTGCTGCGCACGCGCGATGAGCCTGTCGATGTCGATGCCCGACTCCTTGAAAGCCGCCACGAATACCGCCGGATCGTCCATCTTCTTCGGCTCTTCCCACATGTGACGATAGGCAGCCCTGAAATACGGATCGAACAGACCTTCGAACTTTGCCGCAACGGCGCCGCGCATGAGCATGAGCGTGTTGACCGGGAAGAACGGATTGTTCTTGAACTTCGTAATGCCGTGCCGCCGGATGAAGCGCTCGGATTCGAGCCTCTGATATTCAGGTTTGTTCTTGATCCCGCGCAACGACTCGGCTGGCGACATGTTGCCGGTGGCTTTGTAGATCCCGCCCAACAACACCGGGATATATTCGAATTTGACGCCGGTGCGCTGCTCGATTCCCGAAAGGGCAGCTTCCGCGAGATATGCGTTCGGGCTGCCGAAATCGAAATGGAATTCCGGCTGTGGTCGATCGGTCAACGGCGCCTCCTCTTTGATCTTGGCGGGCGGGATCAAACTTCCGCCGCGACGTGGACGCTAAGGTTCTATTTTAGAACTGTCAACGCAGAAACAGGCTTTGGAAACTGGAATCCCGAGATGCGTATTGTTTTGAGGTACGTACCAAAATAGAATGGGATGAATACCCAGGTCCGGAGACGCTGAATGAAATGGGATGCACTTGAGGAGGAGCCGTGCTCGCTGGCCCGCACCGTCGCGGTGATTGGCGACCGCTGGACGCTTATGATTTTGCGCGAATGCTTCCTGCGCAAGCGCCGGTTTGACGCCTTCCAGACTTCGCTGGGAATTACACGGCACCTTCTGGCCGACAGGCTCAAGAAACTCGTACGCTTTGGCGTGCTCCGGCGTATTCCCTACATGGATGCACCCAAGCGGTACGAATATATCCTGACGCAAAAGGGACTGGACCTCTATCCGATCATCATGTCGGTCGTTCATTGGGGTAATGTGCACATGGTCGACTCCCGCGGCCGGCCGATGCTTCATGAGCACAAGTTGTGCGGCAAGCACTTCGATCCGCTCATGATCTGTTCCGAATGCGGCGAGCCGGTGCTTGCCAAGGAGGTCCACGTCCATCCAGGACCTGGCGCTCGCGAAGCTGTAGCCCCCAAGCCCCACATTTCAAAGGCCCGCACAACCAAAGCCAATACGAGCAAGGCCAGTCGCGCGTAAAGTGCCAGGTCCGTGCCGAAGTCGGCGCGGACCTGGTGGCGACCTCATCATTCCGAAGTCGCATCAAGAAGACCGCCGAACTGCTCCCAGGAAGTTCCACTCCAGCGCTGCAGCTGAAGCTGGGTATAGGCCATGCTGTTCTGTGGTCCGGTATTGATGGTAATTCCCGGCATCAAGGTCGGCAGGGATAGATCTCGAATATTGCGCGCCTGCTTTACAATATTCTCGCGGGAATAATCGCCAGCGCACTGTTTGAGAATCTGCTCCAATATCTGGCCCTGCTCCGTGCCGTACACATAATTTGCATCACCGATGTCGGCGCCGGGCAGATATTGCGCGAAGTGAGACTTGTACCATTGGATGCCGGCATCATTCTCCCATTTCTTGTCGCTTGGGTCCTTTGCGATGGTCGCCGCGACAATGCCGATTGCCTTTTCGGGCCCCGCCGGCACGATTGTCGAAGCGACCGAGCTCGAAACATAGTTGATCAGGAACAGCGGCTTCCAGCCAATGTCGAACGCTTTCTTGATAGCCTGCGCGGCGAATTTCGGCGTGCCGGCAACAAGGAATGCTCCGGCGCCTGATGCTTTCAGATTCACGACATGCGTATCGACGGTCGGCTCGCTCAGTTCGTAGGCGGACGCCACGACTTTCTTGTCGAAGCTGTCCTTCAAATATCCCTTGAACGCAGCGAGGAAGTCCTTCCCCAAATCGTCATTCTGGTAGAGCAGCGCGATCTTCGCATCCGGCAGCGTCTTCGTGATGTATTTCGCGTAAATCTTCCCCTCGGTGTCGTAGCTCGGCAGGCCGGTCGTCGTCATCGGGAATTCTTTGAAATTCGTGAACTTGTTGACACCGCTCACCACAAACAAATGGGGCACTTTCTTCAAGTTTACGTATTTGATGGTGGCCGCGATTCCCGGAGTGCCCAGCGGACTGAACATGAAGGCAACTTCATCGCTTTCCACCAGCTTACGCGTCTGCTCGACCGTTTTTGGCGGACTATAGGCGTCATCATAGGTAATGAGATTGATCTTCTTGCCGCCAATGCCACCGCGATCGTTGATCGAGTTGACATAGGCAATGAGCCCCTTGCCGGTATTGCTCAGCGGCGACGCCGGGCCGCTGAACGGAAAGGTTGCACCGATCTTGATTTCGGTATCCGTGACACCGACAGTCTCGGCTCGCGCCTGCAGTCCGAACAGCATCACTGCCATTGCAACGCCAACAAACATTCTTCTCATCATCGTCTGCTCCCTCCTGTACCGCAAGCTTGACTGCCTGCCATTTGAAATTCTCGAATGAGGAGTTCCCCCGGCGCTGCTGCACGAGAAACAGCACTGCTGCGCAGGAATCTGTCGATGACCGCGAGCTGACGTCCCGATCGACGGCCATCTCCGCCGCGCCGTAGCTCGTCAGGGCAGAGACCGGCCAACCCCGGCGCCGCTGCGTCGTTCAAACCGGGCGGCCCTCGAAATGAATTTGGCTGAATCGATCTATCCGATGGGCCGTTGACGCACGATCCCATCGGGTCCGATCATCGCGCCACGCCGCGCCGCGCGCGGCACGCGCCGCCATCGGCATCACAGCCGACCTTCGCAGCCTTGCGAGCAATCCAGACCGTCAACGCTGTCGTGATCCGACGCATCATACCCTCCCCTTGCTCACCGCGATTTTAGCGGCGGCATGCAATCATTTGATCGCAATTATTGGTCAGCGACCTTGGTGATCAAGGTCAGTTCTTTTAAAGAACTTGTCAATCGCAAAATGACCGCCGCGCAAGTGGCGAGCTGACGCGACGTCGCCGCTAGGTTTTTCGATCTGCAATCGCTTGCATTGCAAGCTCGATCCAGACTGGCGCTTCCCGCGCATAGAGCTCGCGCGTCGCCTGCATCGACATCGGTCCTTCATCGATTCCAAACGTCTGGAACATCGTCCTGACCCTTTCGGTCTGCGCCGCCCGCATGATGAGATCCGACAGGCGTTCGACAATGGCCGTTGGCGTACCGGTGGGCACCGCGCAGCATTGATAGGTCAGCAGACCGAACAGCGGCGAATCCGCCCCCTGCTCGGCAAACGTCCTGACTTCCGGAAAGGTCGTGAGCCGCTTGCGCGGCACAGCGACGACTGCACCCGACCCGCTCTGCAGGACCGGCTGCGCGCCGACGATCGTACCGACACCGCCGTCGACCGTCTGTGCCAGCATATCGGTGAACATCAGTGCCTCACCACGGTAGTGGATCGGCTCGATGTTCAGGCCATATTGCTTGTTGAGCGCGAGGATCGTGAGGTGCGGAGGTGAGCCGACCCCGAACGTTCCGAGCGTCATGCGCCCCGTCGCGCGTGCATGACGAACGACGCCGTCGAGGTCGGTGATGCCCAGCTGCTTGCGCATGATGAGCGGCAGTCCACCCGTCGGCATCGCCGAAACCAGCTGAAAATCCTTATCCGTGTCGTAGGCAAGATCTTTGACCAGCACGCGGTTCACGGTCATCGCGCCAGACGTATTGAACAGGATGGTATAGCCGTCCGGCGCTGCCCGCTTGACCTCGGCCCCGGCAATCGAACCGAGCGCGCCGGTCTTGTTCTCGACGATCACTGGCACGCCGGTCTGGCTTCCGATGAACTCGGCATACATCCGCGCATAGACGTCGGTCTGTCCGCCCGGGGCGAAGCCGACGACGATCCTGATCGGCCGCTGCGGCCAGGTGTCCGCCGCCGATCGTGCGATCGACGGGACTGCAACGGTGGACGCCGTTGCGGCCAAGAAAGACCGGCGCGTTATTTTCATTCTTCATCCTCCCTCTGATAGGCGTCGTCATTTTCCGTCCGCGTCATTGAGGCCTGTTTGGCTGCGGATCGTCGTCTTGAGACCGGCGCAATTTCGCTTACGCGCGGCCAGCGTCGCCGGTGTTACGGCTGCAACGCCGCCCGGTCTTGTCGGAGCGATCAGCCCGGCTTGTTGGCCGCCGAGGCATCCCGATAGGCGGGGCGATTCAGCACACGGTCGAGATAGGGCGTCGCGCTGTCGCAGATCGCTACCTGATAATCGATGGCCCAGGTCAGACACGTGGTCAGCAGGATGTCTGCGGTGGTGAACTGTTCACCCAGGAGATATTCCCGCCCGTCGGACAGCGCCGCATCGACGTGCTTCAACTGCTTCCTGAAATACTCCGCAGCCTGGGCGACAACGCCCGGTGCATCACCATAGATGTGAGACAGTCCCTTGATCTGCCCATGCCGCCTCATGACGTACAGGCTCGTGGAATCCAGCTCGGTGACGATGAAGAAACACCATTCGAGCCACTTCGCGTAAGTCTCGGAGTCTTTCGGAATGAGGGAGGCGGCCTGGTCGGGATAGGTCTTGGCTAGATAGGCGATGATCGCAGCGCTCTCGCCGATGACGAGCGTGTGGTCCTGCAACAGCGGCACCTTTTGCCGGGGATTGAGGGCCGTATATTCCGGCGTTTCGGTCTCCCCCGTCCGCGGCAGGATCGGCTTTCGGGTATAGGGAAGCTTCAATTCATGAAGCGCCCAGTGAGGTCGGATGGTCCGGCTGGTGCCAACGCCCCACAACACGAGTTCCGGGTTCATCACCATTTCTCCGCAGCCGGCCGAAGATCGAGCTCATGCGTCCATCCGTCTCGCTTCTGCGCATGGGCGAACCAATAGGCTTCCGCAATCGACGCCGTCGTGGTGAGGCTGTCGGGCTGACGGGCGGCAGGATCCAAGCCACGGCTCCTCATCCGCTCATGGATCGCCTCACTGTCGACGCCGGCATCGATCAGCAGGTGCACGACGTGGATGTTCTTCGGTCCGAGCTCTCGCGCCATGGCCTGCGCAACGGCCCGCAGACCGAATTTCGCTGCCGAGAAAGCGGCAAAGCCGCTGCCGCCGCGCATGCTGGCCGTCGCGCCGGTGAACAGCATCGTGCCGGCGCCGCGCGGCACCATATGCTTCGCTGCCTCACGTCCCACCAGGAAGCCGGCATAGCAGGCTAGTTCCCAGGCCTTGAAGAACAGCTTCCCGGTCGTTTCGAGCAGTGGCTTCTGCACATTGGATCCGGCATTGAACAGGCACACCGCGATGGGGCCCATCTCATCTTCCACCGTCTGGAACAGCCGCTGCACCTCCTCCTCGTTTCGGGCGTCGATCGATCTGGCGTGGACATCGTGGCCCTGCGCGCGCAGCTCCTCGACCAGGCCCGCAGACTTTTCAGCATCGCGCCGCGCGATACAGATCGCGTATCCCCCCTGTGCAAATCGCCGCGCGACGGCCGCACCAATTGCATCCCCCGCTCCCACCAGGAGCGCCACCTGCTTCTTGTCAGTCATGTCAACGTCCCTCGCCTTCAATTCGGACGACCTTCGACAGGGTCATCTCGGTGATTGCCGCATCGTCGAAGCCAAGATCACGCAGGATCTCCCGACTATGCTCGCCAATGCGTGGTGCCGGCCCGCCGATGGCCGCCGGGCGCTCTTCGAACCGGGCCGCCGGTTTCGGCTGACGGACGCGGCCGACGGACGGCTGCTCCAACTCTTGGATGATGCCGCGCGCCACCACCTGCTCGTTGGCGACGATCTCGCTACGGCGCAGCACCGGTGCACATGGCACGTCCGCGGCGTCCAGCCTGGCAAGCCATTCGGCCGTGGTCCGGGTGGCGATGTATTCCTGCATCTTGTTGATGCGCGCGGTGGCATTGACCGAGCGCCCCGCAGGCGTCGCGAACCTCTCGTCCTTGACGAGCTCAGGGTCGTCGGTGGCGCGGCAGAAGCCCTGCCACTCGGAATCCGAGATCGTGCCTGCGGTGATATAGCCGTCCACGGTCTTGAAGATCAGATCGGGGCGATCATTAGGATCCGGCGACGAGGCCTCCGCGCCGACGACGGTGTGTTGCATCATGCCTTCGGGCCACAAGAACGACAGCATGGCGTCCAGCATCGCGACCCGAATGTGATCGCCGCGTCCAGTCTTCTCGCGCGCATAGAGCGCCGAGGACACGGCCTGTGCCGTCAGCACAGCCGTCGTCTTGTCTGCGACGATGGTCCGTATCATCTGGGGTCGGTTGGTGCCGGCCTGCGACTGGATGTCGGCGAAACCCGACAGCCCCTGGACGATCGGATCGTAGACGCGTTTCTTGGCGTATGGCCCGGTTTCACCGACCCCGCTGATCGATACGTAGATGAGGCGCGGAAATTGGGCCCGGAGTTCGTCGGCTCCCAACCCGAGACGCTCCATCGTCCCCGGGCGAAAGTTCTGCACGAGGACATCGGACTGGGCGACGAGCTTCTTGACGATCCGCGCACCGGCTTCGCTTTTAATATCGAGCGAGATCGAGCGCTTGCCGCGGTTGGACGAGATGAACAGCGCCGAGAACTGCCCGGCCTTGTCGATGGCAGCCCGGCTGCGGCGCGTGATGTCACCGCCCAGCGGCTCGATCTTGATGACCTCAGCGCCTTGGTCCGCCAAGAACATGGTTGCAAATGGACCCGACACGACGCTGGTCAGATCAAGTACGCGAACTCCCAAAAGAGGCCCTGGCATGCGTTCCATTCCCACTGCATTCGGCGCACGACGCACCGTTGAGCGGATCTGTTAGAAGAACGCGGGCGACCAGGCTTGCCAGATAGTGCCGGATCTACGTGAAAGCGACATTGCTTTCCGACTTTGCTAATGCCGCACCGCGGCGCGAAAGCCCGACGGACAAAGACCAGTGTGCTGTTTGAATTTCGTCGTGAAATGTTGCGAATGGCTGAAGCCAACTGCAAGGCCAATTTCCGTCAGCGAACACTTCTCACTAATAAGAAGGTATTTGGCGCGCTCAATGCGCCGACCGATGACATACTGATGCGGGGTATCGCCGGTACTTTCGGAAAATGCCCTAATGAAATGTCGAGTGCTCAATCCGACCAGCGAAGCCATCTCCATCAATCCGATCGACCGACCGAGGTTTTCCTCGACGAACTCGGAGATCCTTTTAAGATTGCACTGGGTGAGACCGCCTCGGTTACCAAGCGGCGTCTTGGTGCCGCTCATCCGCTTTAGAACAGCGAGTGTCTGGGTTGCCCACCCCTCTGCCATCATCGCATAGACATCGTCGTCATGATGCGGCTCGCTGCACAGTTCTTCCAGTCCGAAGGCGATTGCCGGGTTATCGAAGCCCAGTCTCGGCGCTGCCGCAAAGCTCGGAAGTCGTTCCGATATGAACGTCTGGTCGAAGAACACGACTGTATAATCCGACCTTGCCGATGTGACGGTGAATTCGCCATCGATCTCCAAGCCAGCCGGATAGACGGCCAAGTTGCCAGCAAGTTGCTGGTCGAACGACTTACCATCCATCTTGCCGCGCAGCTTCCGCGCACCCCTCCTATAGAAGAAGAGCGCTAGTTCTGGCTGCTTGAAATGCCATTGAACCTGCTTCGACACGTCCCTGCGGAAGCTTTCAATCCGGATTACGGGCGTGCGGACGACGGTGTTAGACAGCACGCGACCGCCGACGATCCTGATGAATTCTCCATTCTCGGATACATTGCTCATGCGACTATCTCCCCTGCGCGTCGATGCACAACTCGCTCGGCAACCGCAACGCCTGGATGGCTCGAGATGAGGATGCTGTTTCCACGCGACCGGGCACAACATCGCTCCGTCGGAAGTCCATCGGACTTCACGGACAGACCGCGCATCTATTTCCTCCCGACGGTCATTCAGCTGACCGTCTTTGACAATCGGCTCAAGCGGAGACGATCCTGCCTTGCAGCCTCTTGCTCGAAGACTATAGTTCTATTTTAGAACTGTCAATTTTCAAACAGTGCACGACGGGGAGACTCTTCATGACGACCTTGACGCCGGTTTCGGTCGAAACGGGAACGGACGAATTGCTTTGTCATATCGACCGTCGGGTCGCCGTGATCACGCTCAATCGCCCGGCGGCCCGCAATGCGCTGTCGGACAAACTCACACCCGCCCTGCGCCGGATGATCGCATACTGCTCGACCGACAATGGCGTACGCGCGGTGCTGATCACCGGCGCCGGCGAGGCTTTCTGCGCGGGTGGCGATGTGAAAGGCATGGGCGACCGCGGCAGCACAGACGAACTAACCTTTGGTCAGAAAGTAACGCGTCTGATCGAACGTCAACGCACTTTGACCGGCGCGCTGTTCGAGATGCGGAAGCCGACCGTCGCGGCCCTTCCCGGTGCGGCTGCAGGCGCAGGCCTCTCGCTCGCATTGGCCTGCGATATCCGCATCGCAGCGGAGCAAGCATTCGTCAGTACGGCCTATGCCAGAATCGGGCTGAGCGGCGACTACGGCATCGCCTGGCTACTCACGCGAACGGTGGGAGCCGCCCGCGCAAGAGAACTGATGTTGTTGTCCGACAGAGTCGATGCACAACGCTGCGAAACTATGGGATTATTCAATCGGATCGTGGCCGCCGACAGGCTTGCCGAAGAAGCGTTCATGATCGCGTTGAGATTGGCAAATGGACCCACGGAAGCCTATAGCGCCATGAAAGATAACCTGGACGAGGTGCAACACCTCGGCTTCGCCGCATCTTTAGACAAGGAGGCCGAGCGGCTGGTCCGCTCCGCGCGGACCGAGGAGCATCGCGAAGCCGTCAGAGCATTCGTCGAAAAGCGTCCAGCGGTGTTTCGGTGAGCGCAGATGGCAGACAATACGCGTTGCCTTAGATGCCGTTTCCAGATGTCTTTGGATCGACACTGCAAATACGACGACGGGGTCGAGGTGAGGGTCTACCTATGCAAGGTCTGCACGTATATTCACGTCGAGACCGCAAAACTCGACGACGCTCATAACTGGCACGGCGTGCACTACGTCATTTGACGCCGACCACTTTTCGTTCACCTGTTCACCGCTCTTCCACATCTAACTGTACACCACCGCGAGTTCGACACTGATACCGAGGATGTGCGACGATGTAGACCTACACCAGAGCCGCGACCGACGTCGCGAGCAATGAAGTATGGGTCCAGCTTACAATCGCCAAGAATTAATCGCACGGCAGGCTATCGCTAGTTGAAACCAACGTGTTGATGCTGTGCGGCCATCCGAGCGGCAACCATGCTACGAGGGAGATTTCGTGGGTCAACGATGTCCGCTTTGCGCCATGAACTGCCCTCGCTCGGTTTTCAAGGATCTTGGCACCCTGGCGGGAGTCACTGCGGTATCTCAGCGATGGCATAACAATGCGCAGGTCAGACATGTTAAATCCCGACCTGATGCGACAGGTCGGGAGCCGTTTTCAAGGCTGCGCCATTCATCCCGTTTGCCGCGGTCGCATTTGTCGCGTGCGGACATAGACGTGGACACCGGCCGCAAATAGCGCGAGCGCAGCACCGAACATGCTCACGGCAATCCAGCCTCCCTCGTTCCAGGCGATCGTCGCACCGGCCGATCCCAGCGATCCGCCGAGAAACATGCCAGTCATGAAAATCGTGTTGATTCTTCCGCGCGCCTGAGGATGAAGCCCGAAGACCACGTGCTGATTGGAGATCAATGCACTCGTCACGCCGAAATCGAGAACGACGACGCCGACGATCAGCCCAAACAGGCTGCTCCAGAAGCCGAAGATGAACCACGAGGCGACCGTGATCGCGATTCCGACACCGGCGACCACGTGCGGACCGCGACGATCTGCAAGCCGGCCGGCCATCGGGGCCGCAAAGACGCCGACGGCACCGACAATCCCGAAGAGACCCGCGACATCCGCGCCGAGCGCGAGATGTGGCTCGCGCAGGTGCAGGGCGAGGATGGTCCAGAAGACCGTGAACGACGCGAACAGAGCGGCTTGCACAATGGTCGCCGAACGAAGCGTTGGCTCGGAACTCCACAGCTTGACCATGGACTTCATGGCGTCGCCATACGGCATCGCCACGTAGGGATTGTTACGAGGAAGAGCGGTCGCCATCGTAGTTCCGGCAACGATGGCCAGAGGAGCCCCCAACCAGAACATGTCGCGCCATCCTGCATGGCTTGCGACGAAGCCTGCCAATGTGCGGCTGAACAACAACCCGCACAACAATCCTGACATGATCGTGCCGACGGTCTGGCCGCGCCGCTCCGGCGACGCCAGAGAGGCCGCAAACGGAATTATCTGCTGCGCGACGGTCGACGTCATTCCGACCACCAGGGACGCCGCGACCAGGGCCCAGGCGGTCGGCGCCAGGGCGGCGAGTGCGAGCGCAACGGCCAGCAAACCAAATTGCACGATGATGAGTCGTCGCCGATCCATCATGTCGCCCAGCGGCACGAGGAGAAACAGCCCGGCGGCATAGCCGATCTGGGTGGCCGTCGGGATTAGCTCCGCAGCGCTCTGGCCGGGGAATGCGGCCTGAATCACCCCGAGCATCGGCTGATTGTAGTAGATGTTGGCCACCGCGATGCCGGTCGCGGTGGCCATGACGAAGGCCAGAGGGCGCCCGAACGGTCGAGCGACGGTCTCGACGGAGGGCGTTGCAAGTTCGGACATCGGAAACCCTTTTGAATGCGTTGCTGAGCCACAACTAGCGTTGCATCGATTTCCGCGGTAGTGTCCCCAATCGATAAGCCGTCATATCGGATTAAGATACAATGGACACCGACGCCGTCGCCGTACTGGTCGATGCAGCCTTGGCGGGAAGTCTTGCGGGGGCCGCTCGCCGACTGCAAATCTCTCCCATGGTGGCGACACGCCGGCTGGCCGCTCTCGAAAAGGATCTCGGCGTCCGGCTGTTTCACCGGACGACGCGTTCGATGTCGCTAACACCGGAGGGCGAAGCGTTCCTGCCCTACGCGCAGGCGCTCGTCGAAGGCGAACTCGCTGCACGCGCCAATCTTCGGGCCGCCAGGGAAGGCGTCTCCGGAACGCTGCGGGTAAACACCTCGACGGCCTTCGGACGAAAGCTCATCGCCCCCATCGTTCCGCGCTTGCTAAAGACCCACCCTTCACTTCGGATCGATCTGGAGCTGACCGACGACGTCGTGGACATCACGGGGACAGGAATGGACCTGGCGATCCGATTTACGGAGCCCAGAGAGAATAGCCTGGTGGCCCGCCCAATCGGAATCAGCCCCCGCGTGTTGGTGGCGGCGCCCAGCTACATCGAAGCATTCGGACGGCCTCGCACCGCCGCGGATTTGAAGCACCACGCATGCCTGTCGCTGTCCGCGATGAACCGCTGGCCGCTCCGGATCGATGGCCGCGAGCGGCAGGTGGCCCTCAACGTGCGCCTGACCGCCACCGCCGACGCCCTGCACGATGCCTGTGTGCACGGCGCAGGGATCACGCTTCTTTCTCATTGGAACGTCCGCGAGAACTTGCGGGACGGCACGCTCGTTCGCCTCGAACTCGACGACGCCAGCGCGGGCGATCACACCATCTGGGTCGTCTACCCGAGCGCAAAACTCGTGCTGCCGAAGGTCCGCATGTTCATCGCAGAACTCGAAAGTATACTTGGGGTGGAATACGCGGGACGGCGGTAGAGATCCGCAGAGTGCTACATCCGCATGCAACCCTTATCCGCCAGTATGGTCTGCATAACTGCACATTTGATCCAATGATGAGCTTAGCTCACGCAAAAGCTTTTACGCGTGTGTCCGCTTTGCGCCAAAAGCAGACAAGCGTTACTTGCGCCAACGAACGCACGCGCCGGAGGGTGTCATCAAAGAGTTCGACGCTTGACTGCCGTGCCGTTTTTTGTTCACTCCAACAACATGATGAATCAACCCGCGCACGCCGGTGCGTGACTGTCGACGCATCGCGTCCATAGCTTCAAATTTGCGGATCGCAGCTCAGCTTATGTTCTGGATATCCGCCACTATATCGGATGATAAGATCGCCGCGACACGAAACACGAGTGCGTCAGCGCCACACGCACCGCAGAGCTGTATGCCGATCGGCATCCCGTCATCTGCTGGATCGCCGGGGATAGAGATGGCCGGAAGGCCCAGGGCATTGGCGAACGCCGTGAAAACGGCATGCCCGCGAGGTCCCACCGGTCGCCCGTCAATCATAGCAGGATGCGACAAGCCGATCGGCCAGGGCTGTGCAGCTGCCGTCGGCAACAACAGAACATCAAAGCGCGCGAACAATGCGATGAATTCATGCTCCACATCGGCGACCGTCTGAAGCAGGTTCAAGTAATCCCGCGCCGTATGCAGACGACCGCGCTCCGACATCGCGGCGACACCGGCACCGACGTCGCCATCCCGATCAGGATACCGATCTAGTAGCCAAGCGACGCCGGTTTCGCTGAGCGTCGGCCAGATCGCGCCGATTGGTTCAGCCAGAACGAAATGGTCAAGTCGCTCCACGTGATGACCTTGTTCGGCAAAAGCTTTAGCAGCCGCTGCGACACTACGGGCGATAGTCGGATCGACCGGCGCATCGGAGAATGTCGGGATGTAAGCAATGCGCAACGGTCTCGAAGTGGCTTCCGGAGCGATCGACTCAGTACCCGCGATGATATCAAGCATGATCTTTACATCGCGGAGGCTCCGGCCGATCGGTCCGGCAACTTCGAAATCGTGCAGGATCGCAGGCAACCCATGCGCGCGTGGCACCAACCCGCGTGACGGCTTGAAGCCGACGAGCCCGGTGTGACCTGCAGGACGCCGGATCGAACCGCCGCCATCGGTGCACAGAGCCAGCGGCCCAATACCCGCAGCGACAGCTCCAACTGCACCACCACTCGAACCACCTGGTGTCAGGTCGGGATTCCACGGATTGCGCGTCGCGCCGAACAGCGCGTTGTCAGTGATCCCCTGCACGGTGAATTCCGGCACGTTTGTTTTCCCGAGAATAATTGCGCCGGCGTCGCGCAGTCTTGCGACAGGTGTTTCGTCGCGCGTCGGGACGTGATCGGCAAAGAGCCGGCTGCCCCAGGTCGTCCGTAGCCCGGCGACATGGATGTTGTCCTTGATGGTAATCGGAACACCATCGAGGGCACTTTTGGATGCACCGGCGCGCCACCGCGCCGTGCTTTGTGCCGCCGCGATCCTGGCACCGTCGCGATCCAGCGTCACGACGGCGTTGATGCGCGGATTGACCTCGTCGTGGCGGGCGAGGATAGACTCCACTGCGTCACTCGGTGTTGCGATCCGCGCCGCAAAAGCCTGATTCAGCTGAGCTGCGGTCAGTGTCCAGAGCGGAGCGGTGCTGCTCATATCCGGACGATCGCCGCGATCGGCGCTTCGCCCGGTGCGCATTGATGCTCTGTTCCGCCCGACACGAAGATTGCGGTATCAGATGTCACTGATGCGATGACAGCGCCCAAGGCGGCGCGCGCGTGCCGCTCATAGTTGATGTCGGCATCCGACAGCATGGTGTTGCGATGGCCCCTGATCTTGCCCGTCGGGCTGGCCTCTGCTTTCGCGAAGATCGCCGCAATCCGGGATGTCTCATCCTCCGTCGGCTCTGCCGACAGCGACAGCCCCGCACTGGCCAGCGCGCGGCGAACGCCGCTGGCGTCGATCGCGTCTTTCAGGATTGCATGGCCCATGCGGCACGGGCTGGTTGCCTGACTTGAATTGCCAAACAGCAGAATCTCGCAGCTGATGAGCTCGCCGCCTGCCGATGTGGAAGCAACTGCCGAATAAACATCGAGATCGCCAGCGATCCGTGTTGTGTCGAACGTCTCCTGCGTGATCTCGCCGAGACCCAGGGCTACCCCCAGCGCCATCGCACCGCGCGCAAATGCCTTCGAGCCGTTCGGATCGCGCGTCGCGGTGGCGACGCCGCGCCGGTCCGCATCCGCGATGCCGGCCGGAGTCAAAAGCGGCCCCTTCACCTGGACGTAGTGCACATCATCAAGGTTGTTAATGCCGGCCTCCACCAAAGCCTCCCGAACGGCATCGGCGACAGCAGATGCATGCCGCTTGGTCCCGATCTCCTCCGGCGCGATCGTACCTGTCATGGTGATGCCGATCGCCAACCGCTTGGTGCCGTCCGGCGTGCCCTGTGCCGGCGTTCTTGTCAGGATGGTCGCGTGAGGCGACAGCACGCCCTCGGTGCCACCGGACCAAACGAATGCGATGCGCTTGCCTACGTCCTCAGGCGAAATAGCAAGGTTCTTGGCGAGCAGCAATTGATAGGACAGCGTGGCGAAACCGCGGGTAAAATCATTGGCGCCGCCATTGCCTTCTGTTTTTCCGATCAATGCGACGATCGTCGCAGGATCGATCGTGCCGGCATCGATCAGCGCAGCTAGCCCCGAAACGTCACTCGGGGAAGCCATATCGACCTTGTGAACGTTGATATGCATAGGGACTCCATCGGATCAGCGTGTGTATTAATGTCGGATGAAGGGAACACCGATCGCCGCCGGTAGGCGGGCGGATCGACTCACGCCAGCGAGCAATGCGAGCGCGAGGCAATAAGGCATCATCTGCATCACGTAGGAACTGACCGGCAAGCCCCAGCTTTGGGCGCGCAGTTCCAGCGCGGACACGAAGCCGAAGATCAGACATCCAGCGATGGCACCGACCGGTGTCCAGCGGCCGACCATGATGGCAGCAAGCGCTATGAAACCGCGACCGTTCGTCATGCCGTCCGTGAAGCTGCCGACCTCCTGAAGAGCAAGCACGGCCCCGCCCAGCCCTGCCAAAGCGCCCCCCGCGACGATAGCGATCATGCGGATGCGGATCGGATCATAACCGGCCGCGAATGCGGCTTCCGGATTTTCACCAACCGCCCGCAATGTCAGCCCTGCCCGCGTCTTGGTCAGAAACAGTGTCAACGGAACAACGAGTAGGAACGCCAGATAGACAATCGCAGACTGTCGAAACAGGACAGGTCCCATGACTGGAATCTCCGAGAGCCAGGGCAACGGCCATGTGCCCGGGGGCGTCAGTCGGATTACGGGAGCACGTCCGCCGAACAGTCCGCGCAGCAAGAAACTGGACAAGCCCAGAACCAGCACGTTTACAGCGAGGCCTGTCACCATCTGGTCGGCGCGGCAGCGCGCCGTTGCGAAAGCGAGCAGGCTTCCCGTCGCTGCACCGCCCAGTGCGGCAAGGGCAAAACCGAGGGCGCCGTTGCCGAACACAAATGCCGAGATCGCGCCTGTGAATGCTCCGGCAAGCATCATGCCCTCGATGCCGACGGCGAATGTGCCGGCCTTTTCGCTCAACAACCCGCCCAGAGCGGCAAACAATAGCGGTGTCGAAATCCGGATGGTGGCAGCGGCGAGATCCGCAATCATCATGAGATCCATGGTCACACCTTGCTTCGCTCGCCGCGCAATCCGAGCGCGCACAGCACGAACACCATCGTCAGTCCCTGAATGACGAAGACAAGCGATGACGGCACGCCGACCTCACGCTGCATGGCGAGCGCACCCGCTTCCAGAAATCCAATGAACAATCCGGCGGGCAGAACGGCCAGGGGATTGAGCGAGGCCAGCAATGCTACGCCCACGGCGTTGAAACCGAATCCTGCCGAGAATCCCTCGATCAATCGATAATGCACACCGAGCACTTCGACACCGCCGGCCAATCCCGCCAAGCCGCCGGCGGTCAGCATCACGCGCATGGTCTGCCTGATACTGGAAATACCGACATAACGTGCGGCATCCCGGCTGGCTCCCATGATCCGCAGGCGAAAACCAAATGTCGTGCGCCAGAACAGGATATGACAAGCAACGGTCGCGATCACTGCCAAAACGATGCCGATATGCAGATCAGTACCGGCCACCAGCTTCGGCAACCAGATGGCCCGCGGCAGCAACGGTGACTGCGGAAATCCGGCTCCCGGTTCGCCCAGTTTCCCATGCAACATTTCGCTGACAAGAAGGACGCCGACGAAATTCAGCAACAGCGTGCATAGAACCTCATGAACGCCGCGCTTGAGGCTGACGAAGGCGGCAAGCCCAGACCACGCAGCGCCGCATACAACACCCGCAAGCAGCGCAAGCGGCATCAGCAATAGGCCGGGCAACGCCAGGCCGCTCAGCGCGACCGCCGTAGCGCCGATACCGCCGACCGCGATCTGCCCTTCGGCGCCGATATTGATGACATTGGCGCGAAAGCACAGTGCAACGCCAAGACCGGCGAGAATATACGGCGTACTCTTGTTGAAGCCGAATGCGATGCGGTCGATCGAGCCGAATGCTCCCTTTAATAGCGCGGCATAGGCAAGCAGCGGATTTTTGCCGGAGATCAGGATCAGCACCGCAGTTACGAGCAGCGCCAGCGCCACCGCCAGGGTCGCGCGTGTCGCCGTACCTGCCAGCAAACGCCGCAGTACGCTGGCAGCTTTCATGAACGTGACCTTCCGCGGTGGAGGCTCATTGTTCACCGTGTCGATATTAGAGAGGATGGTCATGCCGCGGCGCCATGGATCAAGCTGTCGTCCCCTGCCATCATCAGTCCGATCTGCGTCAGGTCTACAGTGTCGCGGTCGATCGGGATTGACAGCCGCCCCCCCTGCATCACCGCGATGCGGTCGCCGAGCGTCATCACTTCTTCCAGAGACGATGAGATATAGATGATTGCGCCGCCAGCGGCCCGCAGCGCCAAGATCTGCTCGATAACGAAATGTGTGGCGCCGGGATCCAGCCCCCAGACCGGCTGGTGCGCGATCATGACTGCAGGATGTCGGCCGATCTCCCGCGCCAGCACGATCTTCTGCTGATTGCCGCCCGACAACGTCCGCGCGGCGATGTCAGGGCCCGAGGCCTTGATCGCGAAACGCTGTGACATCTCCCGGGCGCGTTCCGCAAAGTAGCTACGTGCCAGGTATCCACCCCGGGACAGCGGCGGCTTGTCGAAATCGCGCAACGCCAGATTGTCGGAGACGCTCATTCCGGTGACCAGCGACATCGTGGCTCGATCGACGGGAATATAGGCCATCCCCAATTCTGTCCGCTCGCCGACGCTTGCCAGCGTGATATCGTGACCGTCGAGGTCGATACCGCCTGCCGTCGGAAGCCGCAGGCCCGCCAGACATTCAGCCAGTTCAGTCTGTCCGTTGCCGTCGATCCCTGCGATCGCGAGAATTTCTCCGGCACGCAACGAGAATGAAATCGGAGCCAGACGTTCCACTCCACGCTCGGTTAGCGCCATCTGTCCGACATGCAAAACGTTGCGGCCCGCGGCGGTAGCTTCGCGCGCGATGGGTGGCGGCATGTCCCGACCCACCATCATCCGTGCCAGACCGGCGCGTGTTGCACCTTCCACCCGGCATGTTCCAGCAACTGCACCATCGCGCAGCACTACGACTTCACTGCAGATCGCGATCACTTCGTCGAGCTTGTGCGAGATGAAGACGATGGCCCGACCCTGGTCACGCAACCGAGCCATGATGCCCAATAGTCCTTCGACTTCCGGCGGGCTGAGGTTGGACGTCGGCTCATCCAGGATCAGCAGATCCGCGCCGCGCAGAATCGCCTTGACGATCTCGACGCGTTGCCGCCGGCCGTGCGGCAGGTCGCCGATCATCGCGTCGGGGTCGATGTCGAGCCCGTAAGTCGCACTCTCCTGCCTGATACGGCTGGCCGTCTCGCGCGGCGACAGCCATGGACTCGAGCCAGGAGCACCGAGCATGACGTTTTCAGTCACGCTCATCGCTTCCACCAGCGTGAAGTGCTGATGGATCATGCCGAGGCCAGCAGCCATCGCCTGCGCGGGGCCATGCCCAGAGAGCGGCTTGTCCTTGAAGCGGATCGTCCCGGCATCTGCGCTGACGACACCGAACAGCAGCTTCATCAATGTACTTTTGCCGGAGCCGTTCTCGCCGAGTAGCCCAACGATCTGGCCCGCCGCGACATCGAGATCAATGCCGCGGTTGGCCTGCACAGTGCCATAGGCTTTCTTGATGCCGCGCATCTCAAGCATGGGCATCAATCCATAGCCAAGGGTCAGATTCCTCCGTGCGCGTCTTCGCGGTTGACAGCGATCTTGAGCGACCCGTCCTTGAACTTTCCTTTCAACGCGTCCAGTTCGTTAGCCACGCTCGCAGGCACGGCGGGATTCAACGGCTGTGTCGCATTGTAGGCAAGCTCGGCACCAGTGCTGCCGGGCGTGTTCAGGCCGTAGAGCACGTATTTTCCACCGACTCCGCCGGACTTAGCCTGCTCCTGCGCCGTCTGCGAATACATGTCGGACCATTTTTCGACGATGTTGGTCAGCACGGCATCTGGTGCGATCTCGCTGTGACCGAACGAACGTCCGTTGGCGTAAACTCCCTTTTCCTTGGCGGCCTGAATGATGCCGGTCTGGCCCGCATTCAACTTTCCGCTGATGAAGTCGGCTCCGCCTGCGATCAGCGACAATGCAGCCTCTTTGGCTTCGGCCGCGTCTTCCATGCTTTTGATGTAGATGACCTTAACCTCGATGTCGGGGCGCACGCTCTTGGCACCCTTGCGGAAACCGCCGACTTGCGCGACCACGTTCGGCAACCCTTCGAGGCTGTTCACCGAACCGATCTTGCCGGTCTTGCTCATGCGCGCGGCCAGCACGCCCATCATGAAGCCGAACTGCGTGTTGTCGTAGTCTATTGAGGTCACGTTAGTCCCGGCGCCGGCTGAGCCCGAACCGACAATGAACAGCGTCTTCGGGAAATCGGGACCGATACGCTCCATCGCCGATAGGAACCGGCCGGTGTGACCGACCACAACCTTGTAATCCTTGCGCGCATAATCGCGCAGCGCCTCGACCATGTCGGCGACCTGCACGTTTTCGGTATAGGCTACGTCCCAGCCGACAGCCTTGAGCTTCTCGGCACCCTGGTAGCCCTGCGCGTTCCAGCTCTGGTCGTTGATGCTGCCAGGCAGCAGGAAAGCAGCCTTTTCGGCCGCACCAGCCGGTCCGGCAAAAATGGCGGCACACAATCCAAACAGGCCAACAAACGCAGTGCGCGAACGGCTTGTCGGCGAATCCTTGGTCAGAACACTCATGGCAGCTCCTTGCACAGGCGGTACATGACCTCACCAAGCAAGACTGGCACCACAACTGGCCCGCGCGATCGTCAATGCAATCCTATTCCACGTGGTGAGATGGCCGACCGAAGATCGCCAGCCTTCTCCAAGGCCTCGGCCCGCTACGGGCCTAGCGTACCGCCGGCCGACCGCTCCAGGCCGTCGTGATATCTCCAGCCAGGGAGGCGATCATGCTTCCCAGTTGAGCAACTTGCTGAAGTTTGAGGCGTTCGATAGGGGCCGCCATCGACAGCGCCGCAACGGGCCGGCGATACTCATCGGAAATCGCCGCAGCCAGGCATCGTAGCCCTAACGTGTTTTCCTGGTTGTCGACGGCATAACCGTCGCGCCGGATCGACTCGAATTCCTGCCGCAGAGCATTCTGCGAGAGCAGCGTATGCGGCGTGAGCGGGACGAGCGTATTCTGCTCCAGGCACGACTGAACCTCGCGCTCGGGCATCATGGAGAGCAGCGCCTTGCCGATACTGGATCCATGAGCCGGGATCCTAACGCGCGCCTCTGGAACGTAGCTACGGCGCGTTCGCGGCTCGACTCGATAGAGAAAGGTCACGTGACCGTCTTCCAGCAATCCGAGATTGATGGTCTCGCCGCACAGGACCGACGCCTGCTGCATGAAAGGCTGCGCTAGTGCGACAATATCGCGTGACGCGGCGTAGTTGGCGCCTACATTGAGCGCCGAACGCCCAATCATCCAACGGCCCGTTCGCCGTTCAAAACGAACGAAACCACGTTCCTGTAACGTTGTCAGAAGACGATGCCCCGTCGAGGGCGATAGCGATAGCTGCCGAGCGACGTCAGCAAGCGTCGCACCATCATGGCTGCCCGCAACCGCTTGCAGGATCGCCAGTGCACGATCGACCGAGCGAACGCCTGATGTCTGTCCAGTTTCGGGGTCTTGCGCCACGGGTCTCTCCGGTTGATGTCCGGCGTTTACGCGCCGACGCTACCATACCAGAAGTCAAGCCTGCACGATAAGTCCTCAGGTATCCAATGCGGCCAGGTCGCGCGTCTGCCAGCTCTGCAGGCCTTCGAGATAGAGCGCACTGTCCTGCTTGAAGAAATAGCTCTCCACACAGCCGGCCAGCCGGGCCATCCCGAAGCGAATACCGGACAGGCCGATCGTCTGCGTGCCCATCGACAACTGCGCGCCACGTGAGAAATTGAACACTTGGTCATGCCAGCTCCGCATACCGCCCGGCTTCGGGCAGAACGTGAAATCCGGGTTCAGCCAGGGCGCGAGTTCGAGGCCATTGCCAGGCAGGTCTGCTGGCGGCGTGTACATATCGCGCCACAGCGCTATATCGTCGAGTTGATCTTTCAGCGCCGGGACGGCGGACAGATCAAGACGGTAGCCTGTGCCGAGGATCAGGAAATCCGCCTCGTAGGTGCCGCTGGTCGCCGCAACCGTTAGACGATTGCCCTCGTGAGCAATGCTGGTCCAGCTTTCACCGGGATGAATGGCAAGGTTGTCCATCGACTGCGCCCGCTTCAGCGTGGCGATTGGCGGTCCGCTCTTGATCGTGCCGAACGTCTTGGCGAACCGCCATTTCGCCGCCGGCGGCAATTCGACATAATGTGCCAGATAGCCGTTGAATTCACCCCAGGTACCCGGATTGACCGACACCAGCTCTTTCACGCGATGGAACACGTGCACGTCGGCGCCGGCCTCCGCGGCCATGATGGCATTGTCGTATGCAGAGGCGCCGCCGCCGAGCGCCAGAACTTTCTTCCCTTTCAGAGCGGCAAAGTCGATGTCGTCCTGGGTATGCGCATAGAGCGCGCGCGGAATGTCGTCGCCGATCAAACTGGGCAGATTGCGAATTCCATTTCCCTCGATACCCGTGGCCAGCACCAGCGCGCGGGTGAACAAAGTATAGCTCCCCGCCGGTCCCGTAACCTGCGCGGCGATAAGTCCAGACCCGTCGCGGCTGAAACCTTCGAAGCGCGTCTCGTTGCGTACCGGAAGTTCAGCGACCTCACGAAACCACGAAAGATACGCATGCCACGCAGCGGTCGGCACCTTATAGAGCGCCTGCCAGCTGCCGTAGCCGTGCTGCACTTCATACCAGGCCCGAAATGACAGCGAGGGAATGCCGGCCTCAAGACCACCATTGTCCTTGTGGGTTCGCAGCGTCGGCATGCGGGCATATGTACCCCACGGGCCTTCCCTGCCCTTCTGCTCGGCCTCGACGATGAGGATGTTATCGATGTGCGAGCGCTTGAGCACATGAGCAACGCCAAAACCAGCCTGCCCGCCGCCGACCACCAGCACGTCCAGTGCCTGCGTGCCATCCGGGCTGGTGCGCGGCAGACACCAATGCTTGGATGGATAGCGGGCAATATTCATTTCGCGGCGCGCATGGGCGGCCAGCTCACTTATCGTCTTTGGCAGTTGCACCTTGCCGTCCGCAAAGGCGCTTTCGTCGGCATACGGCACCTCGGGCATCCAGCCAGCTACGTCGACGGCCTCCGAATGCTGCGGCGACGTAAACCTATCGTCTTTCACATATTTATTCATAGAAACTCCAAGGCGCCGCGGTCGCGAGATTGACGCATTATCGACCAGCCCAATGGACGAACCGGCGTTCTGTTATGAAGAAAAATAGATTCAGCGTATAACCCAGCAGCCCGGAACAGAAAATCGCCGCATACATCCCCGGCATATTGAACAGCTGCTGCTCCTCGAAGATCCGCAAACCAAGTCCATCGATCGCACCGAGCAGCATCTCCGACGTGATCATCAGCACGAGCGCGAGGGTCGCTCCCATGCGCAGGCCGATGAAAGTTTGCGGCAACGATTCAAGCAGCACTACCAGCATCCGCTGCAACGGCGGCGCACCCATGATCTTCGCAGCAAGCACGCGTGTCTTGCGCGCGTTCATGACGCCATAAGCAACATTAAAAATGATCGCGAGCGATGCGCCGAAAGCGGAGATATAGACTTTTGTGATCTCACCGACGCCGAACAACAGGAGAAACAGCGGAAAGACGGCCGATGCCGGCGTCGAACGAAAAAAATCGATAATGAACTCGACGGAGCGGTAGACGTTTTCCGACGCCCCAAGAATGACGCCGACCGGAACGCCTATCACCGTCGCCAGCGCAATGCCCATACAAGCGCGCTCGACCGTCTTGCCGAAATCGAAGGCCAGCCGGCCCTGTTCGAACAGTCCGGTGTAAACAGCCGAGAACGTCTTGGCCGGCGACGGAAGCAGCACAGGGTCGACGATCTTGAGCGCGACGATGGCCTGCCATATGCCAATGAGGATCACGACTCCAATAAACGGACGCAGCCGATCAAGGGTCTTGCTCTTCATTTTCTGACCTGCTGCTGGAAGATTTCGAGGCAATGCCCCTTAACGCGGTTGAACTCTGGATCCGCCAGTGTCAGCGCATTGCGCGGGCGCGGCACATCCACTATCGGAAAATCGACGACCTTGGCCGGCGCGCGAGACAGCAGCAGGATGCGGTCGGCGAGATAGACGGCCTCGTCGAGATCATGGGAAACGATAATCGTCGTCGTTCCGGTTTCCTGGAACATGCGCTGCATCTGGTCGCGCATGAACAAAGTCATCTCATAGTCGAGGGCGGAGAATGGCTCGTCGAGAAAGAGAATCTCTGGATCGACCACGAGCGCGCGCAAAATCGAGACAAGCTGTTGCTGTCCGCCGGACATCTGATACGGGTACTGTTTCAGATTGATGCGAACATCGAATTTCTTCACTAGCGCATCGACGCGTCTGTTGCGCTCCGCCTTCGGTACTTTCATGAAGCGCAGGGGATAGGCGATGTTGTCCCACGCGCTGATCCACGGGAACAGGGCGTCACGGTAGTTCTGGAAGACATAGCCGAACCGGATCTCATCGATGGTCTGGCCGTCGAACAGAATCTGTCCTTCGTCCACCGGGATCAGGCCGGCAATCATGTTCATCAATGTTGATTTTCCGCAACCGTTTGGGCCGAAGATCGAAACGAACTGCCCGCGCGGCAGATCGAGATCGAACTTCTCATAGATCGTGCGGTCATCGAAACGCTTGGTAAGCCCCCGCACGGTCACGT
Organism: Tardiphaga sp. 37S4; assembly: GCF_021044645.1. Classification (NCBI taxonomy): domain Bacteria; kingdom Pseudomonadati; phylum Pseudomonadota; class Alphaproteobacteria; order Hyphomicrobiales; family Nitrobacteraceae; genus Tardiphaga; species Tardiphaga sp. 37S4. The sequence continues at coordinate 3,713,521 of NZ_CP088008.1, forward strand.
GCGGGCGCCGGAACTTTGACGGGCGGGTATCGACCGGCGCATCGGGATTGCCCGCGACGGACATCGGTTTCAAAATGGAAGTGCGAGCGTCCGCGCTCATCAGAACTTCACGATGTAACGCCGGACATCGACGGCGCCGGGGATCACACCGATTTTTACCGAGAAATCGATATACTTCTGGAAATTCTCGATATCCGCCTGACTGACATCCGAAATTTTCGAGAACAACACCAACGGCACGTCGTTGACGATCTCGGGTGCAGTCGGCGTGTACTTCAGAAGAGTCTGGCGCGCCTCGGTCGGCTTCTGCTTGATGAAATCGAGCGCCTCGTCCCACGCAGCGACATAGCGCTTTGCGACCTCCGGCCGATCCGCCAGGAACTTCTGCGATAGTGCACCGCCCGCCATATAGGCCTTGGCCTTGCGGTTACCGAGCACGATATCGGCAACGACGCCCGCCTCGACCGTGTAGGCGACATCCTTGGCCCTCATCATGGTGGCATTGGGCTCGAGGGTGAAGGCGCCATCATACTGGCCGGAGGTCAGCACGTTGATGTGCTGGGAGGTGTCGAGCTGATCGAGCTTGTAGTCGCCCTCTTTCAGACCTGCCGCCTGCAGAGCCGCCTTGGCGATTGTCACATTGCCGATGCCCGGCGCCGCGACCAGCTTCTTGCCCTTGAAATCCGCAAGCGACTTGATGTCCACACCCTTGCGGGCAACGAACTGCTCCATGCGGTAGTCGTCGCTTTGTGCGTTCAACGAAATATAGGTGATCGATCCCGGCTTGACGAAGTTGCCTGCCATGCCCTCAACCGCCAGCATGACTGCAGCGGCGTCGATCTGGTTCGCAATCAGCGAGCTTTGCAGATTCGAATTGAGCGGAATCTTAGCGCCTTCGATGTCGATGCCGCGTTTGGCGAAAATACCGGTCTCGACGCCGACGAAATATGGAAGCGCCGTGGTGCCAGTTCCATATCCAACGATGACCTTGTCCGCCGCGAAGGAGGGCGCTGCAAAGCCGGTCGCCGCAAGCAGAGTGGCCAGAAGTATGATTCTTCTCATGTCCGTTCCTTAGTTGTCCCAAGTTCCGACAATCGAATTGATATTGCCACGCAGGTGGAATTCGACCTTCTCGGCGGCGATCTGCCCGGCGAAAACGCGAGGGCGCAAAACAGTCAGGCCGGTGGATGCGCTCATGCGCGCAGAGGTTGTCGACAACCCGTTGGTGAAAGTGGCCATGGCAGCTCCTTGCAAAGGCGGTAATCACCACAAAGCAAGACTGACACCACAATCGGATCGCCCTGTATTCACGACGATCTTATTCCACCTGATGAGATGGCTGACCAAAGATCGCGAGTTCTTGCCGGCCGCGTGCTCCCCCAGGAACCCAATCAGCGACCGGCTGGCCTACCGAGACCGTTGTGATATCCCGGCCCAGACGGCGACCATGCTATCCAATTGAGCGACTTGCCGAAGTTTAAGGCGCTCCGTTTCCGCGCGATGGCGCCTCCATCCAGCTTGGCGCCCAATGCGCCGACCGGCAGAGCAAGACCGCATAGCCAGCCTTCCTCGGCACACAATGATTGTGCGATCAATACAATGGCTGAACACATCGCCCCTCGCCAAGGAAGTCCGCTGATGAACGCACGTATTGCCTATATCCCCATCACCAAGCGTCCAGACCTGCGCTGGCCCGGCGGCAAACGGATGGCGTGCTGGATCGTCCCGAATGTCGAGCACTACCAATATCTAGGGGACGTCGGCCAAAAAGTTGATCCGTATCCGCGCCTGCCACATCCCGACATGATGGTCTACACGGACGTCGACTACGGCAACCGGATCGGCTTCTGGCGCATGCTGGACGTGTTCGATCGCTACCAACTGCCGATCACCTGCTCGCTAAATCTTGCTGTGTACGAGATGTTTCCTGAAATCCGCGAGGCCGGCGAGGCCCGCGGATGGGAAGTCATGAGCCATGGCATCTACAACAGCCGTCACCACTGGGGCCTAAGCCGCGACGATGAGAGAGCGGTGATCCAGAACTCGATCGACCGGCACAAGGCCCTGACCAGACGCGACATGCGCGGCTTCTTCGCGCCTTTTGCCGCATCGACCGAACATACCGAGGACCTCTGCGCGGAACTCGGCCTGAGCTACTACGTCGACTACGGCTTCGACGATCAGCCGACGCCACTGCGTGTTCCGAACGGGAAACTGCTCGCCATCCCTTATTCGTTTGATGTCAATGACGGCATGAACTTCCGCGGCAATGTGGAGGCAAAGGCCTTCGCCCGGAATACGATCGCTTATTTCGACCAGCTCTACAGCGACAGCGCCCATGGCGGCGGGCGGGTCGCCTGCATTCCGATCCATCCATTTTTCCTCGGACAGCCGCACCGCGCCAAATATCTCGACGAGATTCTGGCCCATGTTAGCCCGCATGACGATGTTTGGTTCGCAACGGGGAGCCAGATTGCAGACTGGTATTACGAACATCACCATCCGCTGATCGAACCGCTGTTGCGCGAGGCCGGGTTCTTCGAGGAGAGCCGTCAATGATTCCCTGCAAACCGAACGTCCTGGACCAAGACATTTACCCACACTCGCCGCTGCCGGGGCGCAAGCCATGGAAGCCGCATGGCGCGGCTCGCATTGCCTTCGTCATTTATTTGTACTTCGAGCAATTCGAGGCGATGCCGCCGCAAGAGGCGATCTTCGACCGGCGCTATATTCAGGGCTTTGCACGGCATGCTCCGCATTTGCGCGCCAACGCAGCCTTCGAGTATGGCAACAGGGTCGGGATCTTCCGGGTCCTTGATCTTCTTGACCGGCACGGCCTGCGCGCGAGCGTGGCGGCCAACAACGCGGCGGTCACTGCCTATCCTTATCTGGTCGATCAATTCCTACAGCGCGGCTTCGAATTCCTGGCACACGGCGACTATGCGTCGCGGATGATCACGTCCGCAATGCCATTGGCGCAACAGCGGCAGATCGTGGCGCGATCACAGGACACACTTGAGAGAGCGACAGGGCAGCGGCCTAAAGGCTGGCTATCGCAAGACTACGGGCAATCCCGCGAACTTCCGTCGATTCTGGCAGAGACGGGCTTTGATTATCTTTGCGACTATGGAAATGACGAACAACCCTACGCGACCACGACAACGCCTCCGCTTATCTCCGTTCCTAACCAGTCGGAATGGAACGACGTGGAGATGCTCGTCCATCGCAAGGTGACCAGTGAAGACTATGCGCTTTCGGTGATGGATGCGTTCGACGGCCTTTATGCTGAAGGCGCCGCATCGACCAAGTTCTTCGGTCTCCACATCCATCCGTGGATATCAGCCCAGCCGGCGCGGTTTCGCCATCTAAGTGAGATTGTTGAGCATATCGCCAGCCACACTGAAATTTGGCACGCGACCACGGGAGAAATCGTCTCCAGAGTCAAGTGAGATTAGACTACTCCAATGTGGGGACGATCATTCTGTTACAAGCGCAATCAACCTGCTGTTCAGAATGCCATTTTTGCATCCCTATAAGGTGCTTTCGCGGATTGGGCGTAGTTCGTCACCGCCCCTATCCGGAGGTTCGGAATCCAGTGTTGAGCAACGTCCGCTTTGCGCCAAAAGCGGTCTGTCACGGGACTAAAATCCGAGCGCAAGGCCGTCCTTCCGATGGTCCGATGCGCCAAGCAGGACGCCGCGGTCGCGGTCGATCTGGATCGCCTGACAACCTCCAATTCCGGCATCCGCCCACCTGATGCGATGCCCGCGTGCGGAAAGCTCGTTTTTCATCGCCTCCGGAATTGTGGTTTCCAGCTCCAGCATGCCGTCGAAAGCAAATGAGCGCGGCGCTTCCGCCGCTGCCTGGATATCCATTCCATGATCGAGCATATTGCAGAGGAAGTTTGCGTGACCACAGGCCTGATAATGGCCGCCCATCACGCCGAACGGCATCACCGCACGGCCGCTCTTCATCAACATCCCCGGGATGATTGTATGCATCGGACGCTTGCGCGGTCCCAGCGAATTCGGGTGGCCAGGCGTGGCGCGAAAACTCCAGCCGCGATTGTGTAGCAGCACACCCGACTTCCGCGCATAAATTCCGCTGCCGAACGGATAGAATAGCGAGTTGATCAGCGATACCGCGTTGAGGTCGCGGTCCACGACCGTGACATAAACCGTGTCGCGATGCTCAATGTCGTCCCAGCTTTCCACCGTGGAAGCTTTCGCCATGTCGATTTTTGCGCGGATGGCGGCGATGTAATCATCGGACAGAAAGTGCGATGCATCGACCGCATCCCTTACCGGATCGCAGAAATATGCATCGCGGGCACGATACGCCGCCTTGGTTGCCTCGGCCAGCAGATGAATGCGATCTGCCTCGGACAGATCACCCATGCTGTAGCCGGCCAAGGTGCGCAGGATCATCAGCGCGGCAAGACCCTGCCCGTTCGGCGGACACTCCATCACGTCGTGATCACGGTACGACGCCGAGATCGGCGTGACATATTCGCTGCGCTGGGCGGCAAAATCTCCGGCTTCATGCACACCGCCGAGCGAACGCAACGTCGCGACGATGTCGTCGGCAACCTCGCCCTCGTAGAAGCCGGCACGGCCTTCGCGCGCTATGCGCCGGAATGTGGTTGCCAGCGCAGGTTGGGCCCGCTTGTCGCCGACTGTCGGCGCCTCACCGTGCGGCAGAAACTGTGCTGCGGTGTCCGGAAGGCTCTCGACCCGGCTACGGAACGCTGCCCAGTCGGCGGCAACACGCGGCGTAATGCGAAAACCGTTCTCGGCTGCGTCAATGGCCGCCGCAAAAACCTCGGAAAGCGGCCTGCTGCCGTAGTCGGCGCTCAGCCTGCACCAGGCGTCGATCGAGCCGGGGACGGTCACCGCCTCGGGTGAGGTTGGCGGAATATCGCGGCCGCCCGCGTCAGCATATCGGCTGGCATCGGTCTTGGCCGGTGTGCGGCCAGAGCCATTGAGCGCAACGGGAGCGCCACCCTTCGGCGAATACAGTGCGAAGCAGTCGCCGCCAATTCCGGTCATCTGCGGCTCGACAACGCCTTGAACCGCAACGGCCGCCAGCGCCGCGTCAATGGCATTGCCGCCGGCCTTCAGCATTTCGACCGCCGCAAGCGTCGCCTGCGGATGCGAGGTTGCTGCCATGCCGCGTTCGGCGACGGCTACGGAACGGGCGACAGCCATGAAGTCACGCATGATGTTTCCTCATCAATAGATGGCTCGGATCAGCGAACCAACGTGGCGCGATCGATGGCCGAGCAGATCGGCCCAAGCGGATGGCTCACGATGCCTGAGATGCCGACCGTCAACAGGCCCAACGTAACCGCGAACGCCAAGCCGCCGGCGATTGTGATCTGCCTGGCCGCGGCATGACCTGTTGTAATATGACTGCGATGCACCGTGCAGTGACCGCGACCGAGATGATTTCGGCGGAGCATCGACAAGCCGGGAAGCGCTGCAAGCAGCGCCAGCAAACAGCAGATCATCGCCCCGGCCTCTCGATCATGACGATCAGGATTTGCCGCAGCATGACGAAGCCGTCGCAGCACCTGCAGTGTCCGCACTCAGCACGCTGCGTCCGTTGCGCTCCGGAGCAATGTCATTGGCCGGATTTGCAGCAAAGAAACCGTTCGGCTTCAGCATGAAGCCCGCATATTCCACTGGCATCACGGGAAAGTCCTCGGGCTTGCAGACATGGGTGTGGCCAAACGAGTGCCACAGCACGATGTCAGTGTTCTCGATATTACGGTTCTGCTCGATGTAATGCGGCAGGCCGTCCCCGCCAGCATGCACGTTCGGATAGTCGCCGCTGGCATATTTCTCCGCGGGATCGTAGGGCGTGACCCAGACATGCTTGGTGGCGAAGCCGCCGCGCTTGCGTACGAAGCTGCCTTCTTGCGCCAGCATCACCGGGCTCGGCGTTACGATCAGCTTGTAGCCGACGGGATTGCCGACGCTGTTCTTGCTGTTCGGATTGGTGACCTTCCAGTAACGCCCGCTTTGCCCGTCGGCGATGGCCGCTGCATCGCGTTCGCGCGACAGCGTCTTGCTCTTGAGATCGAAAGCATTGCCATAAGGGTTGTCCGTGCCCCATGGGCGCTGCGCGAATTCATGTTCAGTGACGGTGTTGCCGCCGCCATCGAGATCCATATGTATGCGCACATTGAAAAAATGCTGATGCGTGGGGCCGCCGAGATTGTCATCGACCATGCCGCCCCACGCATATTTCTCGCCGGGCATCACCGCCGCAGTCTGGATGATACCGGTGAGCTTGGCCTCAAGCTGAATGGTGCCGTCCTGGTAGAGATACCAGTAAAAGCCGTAGTCATAATTTCCGACGGTGGCGAAGAAGCTGATCACTAGGCGCCGCGAGCGACGCACCTCGAACAACCCGTTGCGGAATTCGTAGTGCTTCCAGAGGATGCCGTAATCCTCTTCGTGCATGCAGACCGCATTCTTCATCTCAAATGGCTGGCCCTGCTCGTCGGCCGCCGGGATATTGAAATAGTGGATGTTGCCGAGGCAGTCGCAGCCAAGCTCCAGCGCATTGGCGAGCATGCCGAGGCCATATTCGCCGGCATCGAAGGCCGACTTCCAATAGTGATTGGCGGTCGGGTCGGCGTAAGGCACCACCATTTCGGTGACGCTCGCGCGATGGATGATAGAACGCTTGCGATCTCCGTCCTGATAAGACAGCTGATGCAGCACCAATCCTTCGCGCGGCGTGAAGCCGACGCGAAAGCTCCACTTCTGCCAGTCTACCTTCCAGCCGTCGACCTTGAAGCTCGGCCCTTCCGGCTGCTCAATGTTCAAAGGCTTGATGTCGGTACGCGGATTAGTGTTTTCATGAGCGCCGTAGTTGCGCTTTTTCTTCGGGATCGGAATGACCTTGTCGTCATCCAGCAGATCGACCACCTTCTGATGGACGAGATCGACGACAGCGACGACACCTTCCACTGGATGTGCATAGGCGTTATCCTTGAGATCGTCGCGGAAGAATGTCACCGCGCGCAGGATGCGGCGCCCCCGTTCGAAGTCCCTATCGAAGAACCCCGACGAAAACGGATCGACCTGCGCCATTTCCATGTCCTTGTCAGACATTCCGCGGCGGCGCATGGCAGTGCGCCAGCCCTCATCTGCCTTGACGATCTGCTCGCACAGCATGAATTCGGCGATCATCACCGGCGGCTGGCCATAGGGCGCATCGGCATTGGGCAGCAGCTTGGTGTCAACGATGCGAGCCGCCGTCAAATCGACGATGAACTCCGTCGCAGCGCCAGTCTCGGATTCCAGCGCCACCACAAAAGCCAGTCGCGGCAACGGCGCACCTGTCGCATGACTGCGTAACTCGGCCTTGCTTGGCTCTTCCAGCCGTACGATCGGGAAGCGGCACCGCGGCGTGACCTTACCATTCGCCTTGACGAGATCGCAGGCGGCGCCGATCTCCTCCAGCGTCAACGGATCGAGCGGATGGATGGCGGCGACCACGGCATCGTTCTGGATTTTCTGCATCACCGTCATGACGACACTCCTGAAGGCGCATCGCGCCGGTAGGTTGGAAGATTATTGAAGACGCTCGCGGCCGGGCGCAGCAGCGAACAGCGCGCGGGTATAGGTATGTTGCGGATTGGCAAAGATCTCCGCGGTCGGACCGCTCTCGACGATCTCGCCGGATTTCATCACCATGATGCGATCGCAAAGTTCGCCGGCAACGCGCAGGTCATGGGTGATGAACAGCATCGCCAGGCCAAGCCGGCTGCGCAGGTCAGCAAACAGCTTCAACACCTGCGCCTGAACGGTGACGTCGAGCGCCGACACCGCTTCGTCGGCGATCAGTATCTGCGGCTCCGAGGCCAGGGCACGCGCAATGCAAATGCGCTGGCGCTGGCCGCCGGAGAATTCGTGTGGGAAGCGATGCATCACCTGCGGATCCATCCCGACCAGTTCGAGCAGCGCCGACACCTTTTCGCGTGCGACCTGCGGAGAGGCACCGAAATTCACCACGCCCTCGATCATCGACTGTCCGACCGACAGGCGTGGATTGAGCGAGCGATAAGGGTCTTGGAAGACGACTTGAATGTAGCGTCGGTGTGGCCTTAGCGTCTCATTGGAGACAGCGGCGATATCCGTGCCGAGCAGATTGATCTCGCCGGATGTCGGCTTCATCAGCCGTGCTACGCAGCGCGCCAGCGTCGATTTGCCGGAACCGGACTCGCCGACTACCCCGAGAATCTCGCCGCGGCCGAGCGTGAAGGCGGCATCGCGGACCGCATGGGTGACACGACCACGCCCGAATAAGCCACGATGACCATAGGTCATCTTCAGACCCTTCACCGCGAGCACATCGGGCGCCAGCTCGCGCGCGGACGTCGGGATAGTGATGCCCTTCGGCACGGAGTCGATCAGCAAGCGCGTATAGGCCTGGGCGGGATGCCCGAGCACCGCGTCGGCGCCGCCACTCTCGACCACCGCGCCCTTTTGCATCACCACCACCTGATCGGCGATGTCGGCAACCACGCCAAAATCATGCGTGATGAAGAGCACACCGATATTCTTGCGCTTCACCAGATCCTTGATGAGCATAAGGATCTGCTTCTGTGTGGTCACGTCGAGTGCCGTGGTGGGCTCGTCCGCGATCAGCAGCACCGGCTCCAGCAGCATCGCCATGGCGATCATCACACGCTGGCGCTGGCCGCCTGACAGCTGGTGCGGATAGGCATGCATCATCTGCGGTGCATTGGGCAGCAGCATGTCTTCCAGCGCCGCCAGCACGCGTCTATTGACCTCGGCTTTGCTCGGCCGAACGTCCGAGTGCCATTCGATGAGCTCGGCGAGCTGCTCGCGGACGGTCATTACCGGATTGAGCGCCGTCATCGGCTCCTGGAAGATCATGCCGATGCGGCTGCCGCGCAGCGCGCGCATGCGCTCTGTTGATGCGCCAAGCAATTCCTCGCCTAGCAGCTTAATCGAGCCTCCCACCGGTCTCAGCCCGTCAGGCAACAGCCCCATGACGCTGAAGGCCGTGACCGATTTGCCGGAGCCGGACTCGCCAACGACGCAGACAATGCCGCCCGATGGCACCGTGATATCGATATCTTTGACGATACGACGACCATCGGCCTCGCCGCTCAGGCCGACTTTCAAGCCGCGGATGTCGAGCAATTCTTCGCTCATTTCGGGCCTCCCACCGATCGGGCCAGCCGCGGATCGAGCATGTCACGCAAACCGTCGCCGAGCCGGTTGATGCCAAGCACCGTCAGCGCGATGCAGATGCCGGGAAACAACATCAGTCCCGGCCGCACCTGAAAATAAAGCCGCGCATCGGACATCATGTTGCCCCAGCTTGGAATCTCGTCGGGCATGCCGATGCCGAGGAACGACAGCGACGCCTCGATCAGGATTGCGGATGAGGCGATATAAGTCGCCTGCACGATCAGCGGCGCCATGATGTTCGGGACGATATGCCGAGCCATCAGCACCGGCAGCCGCGTGCCCATGCTGACTGCCGCCTCGACATAGGCCTCCTCGCGCACCGTGAGCACCACACTGCGCACCATGCGGGCAACGCGCGGGATTTCGGGGATCGCGATGGCAATGCAGATGGTGGTGATGGACGGTCCGAGACCGCCGATCAGCGCGATCGCCAGCAGGATGGCCGGAATCGCCATCATCCCGTCCATCATGCGCATCAGCACATTGTCGATCCAGCGCACCATGCCGGCGATCAGGCCAAGCAAGCTACCCAATGCGACGGCGATGAAGGCCACCGAGCCGCCGACGACCAGCGAGACGCGGCTGCCATAGACCAGCCGGCTCCAGATATCGCGACCGAGATTATCGGTACCGAGCCAATTGACCGCACTGGGCGGACGCAACCGCAAGCGCGGCTTGATGGCCGCTGGATCCACCGTCCATAGCCAGCTGGCAAAGATCGAGATCAACGCCAACAGCACGAGGATGCAGAGGCCGAACAGCACTGTCCTGTTGCGCAGCAGTCGGCCGGCGAAAGCGCGAATATTGATCGATGAGGTGGGTGCAGAGACCGTGATCGCGCTCATTGCTGGCTGATCCTTGGGTCGAAGAAGGAATAGCTGAGATCGACCAGCAGATTGATCGCCACATAGGCGCTGCCGAAAACGACGATCACGCCCTGGATCACCGGATAGTCACGCGCCAGCACCGAATCCACGACGAGACGTCCGAGGCCCGGCAGATTGAACACGCTTTCGGTCACCACGACGCCACCGATCAGCAACGCGATGCCGATGCCGACGATGGAGACGATCGGCACCGCCGCATTGCGCAGCGCATGCTTGAACACCACGATCCGCTCCGGCAAGCCCTTGGCCCGCGCGGTACGGACAAAATCCTCCGACAGAACTTCGAGCATGCTCGTGCGCGCCACGCGCGCGATCAGCGCGATATAGACGAGGCTCAGCGTCAGCGTCGGCAATGTAAGGTGCCAGAGAAACAGACCGAGCCCATCACTCAGCGGCACATAACCCTGCACCGGAAACAGCCCGAACTGCATCGAGAGAAGATAGATCCAGAAATAACCGATGGCGAAGGTCGGTACCGCAAAGCCCGTCACCGAGGTCCACATGGCGAAGCGATCGAGCCAGCCGCCGCGCCGCCATGCGGCGAGCACGCCGATTGGCACACCGACCACCACCGAGAACACGATCGTGGTGATCGACACGGCCACCGTCGGGCCAACGCGTTGGGCGATCAGCGCCGTGACAGGCTGGCCGGACACGATCGAGGTGCCGAGATCGCCATGCAACATGCGCCATAGCCAGTTCAGGAACTGCATCGCCAGCGGCTGATCAAGTCCGAGACGCGCTCGGATGGCAGCGATGGCCGCGGGATCGGCATTATCGCCGGCGAGCTGCGCCACCGGATCGCCCGAGGCGAAGCGCAGCAGCATGAATGCGATCAACGCCACCACCCCCAGGACGGGAATGACGGAGACCGATCGCTTCAGGAGGACGCCGGCGACTGCCATGCTCAGGCCGTCTTCTCGACGTTCCAGAACAGCGGCGCCGGTGCGGTGACGATGTTCTTGAGCGCCTTGCTGTGCGACACCGGCTGCTTGAACTGGCCACCGGGAATATGGGTCATCACATCATAAGCCCGCTTCTGGATCGCTTCGGCTACCGTCTTCTGGGCAGCGGCATCTGTCTCCAGCGCGAACTTGTTGCGCAGGCTTTCGATCTCCGTATCCTCCGGCCAGCCAAAGAAGCCGCCGGTCTTGCCGCGGGTGTCGAGCACTGTGCTGGCCAGTGGATTCATCAACTCGGTGGTCGTGGTGACCCAGTGGGTCATCGACCAGCCGCCATTCGCTGTCGAATCCTGCTTGACGCGGCGCGCCAGCAGCGAGCCCCAATCCATCGTCTGCACCTCGACATTCATGCCGATGGCACGCAGTTTTTGTGCAGTGACCGTGCTGGAGCCAGACAGCAGCGGCGAGTCGGTGCCCTGCAGCATCACCACCTTCTCGCCCTTGTAGCCGCCCTTCTTGAGCAGATCCTTGGCGCGAGCGATATCAGGCTTGGTGTTCCAGCCGACTTCGCTGGCCAGCGGCGTGGTGACGCCGAACATCGCTGCGGAGGCCTGATAGTAGTCGGGATTGCCTACCTGTGCGTCGAGCCAGTCGGCCTGGTCGCTCGCATACATGACGGCCTGGCGGATTTCCTGCTTGTTGAACGGCTCGCTGAGCCAGTTCATGCGCACCACCGACATGAAGCCGAGCGGATTGTAATCGGCCACGGTGACGTCCTTGGCCGCGATCAGCGACGGCAGCATGTCGTGCGGCGCGGCTTCGAGGAAGTCGATCTCCTTGTTGATCAGCGCATTCGCCGCGGTCTGGAAGTCCGGCATGCTGATCCACTCGTAACGGTCGATCTTCACAATCTTGCCGCCGGCGAGGCCGTCCGACGGCTCGTCGCGCGAGACATAGTCCGCATTACGCTCATAGACCGCGCGGCTGCCCGGACGGAATTCGGAGGTAACGAAGCGGAATGGGCCGGAGCCGACAAATTCGGTGACCGGCTGTTCCGGCGGCTGCGCGGCAAGGCGCGCCGGCATGATGAAAGGCATGATGCTCGACGGCTTGGCGAGCGTCTGTAGCACCTGGCCATAGGGCGATTTCAACACAAGCTGGAACGTGCGCTCGTCCACTGGCTTGAGTTCGGCGACGAAGGTCATCATTCGCGCGCCCATGGTGTCGCGCTTGGCCCAACGTTGCAGCGAGGGGATGACGTCGGCGGACGTCACCGGCGCGCCATCGTGGAATTTCAGCCCGGAGCGCAGCTTGAATGTATAGGTCAGCTTGTCGGCCGACACCTCATAGGTATCGACCATCTGCGGACGGATCTGGAATTTGGAGTCGGTGGAGAACAGCGTGTCATAGATGTTCAGGCCGTGATTGCGCCCGGTCCAGGCCGTGTTGATGACCGGATCGGTGGCACGCAAAGGCGCATGCATCACTGCACGGATAACCTTGCCAGACTGCGCACGCGCGATGCGCGGCATCATCCCGGCAGCAAGCCCTGCGGCACCTGCCTTGAGCAACGAGCGTCGGCTGAAATCATTGAACATGACGATCTCCGGGGCAATGGGAATTGAAATCGAAAGGACGATGTCGGACAACTACGCGGTCAGATGCGCACCGATGGCTCGGAAGGCAGCAAGCCAGCGATGATCGATCGCGATATCCATCGGACTGGGCTGGGCGGCGACCTTCACGATCACGGCGTCAGTCGATGGATCGACATGGATCCACTGACCGTGAATACCCACCGCCGCGAGATCGTTGCGCGCGGGATCAATCGTGTACCAGCAGGCACGGTAGCGGCCGTCTGGAAACACGAATGCCAGATCGCCGTCTTTCCAGGCCTGCTTGTCGCCGTTGGCATGGATGTCGTCGATCCACGCCCCCGGCACCACCTGCGTGCCATTGGCGATACCCCGCTGACGGATCATTTCACCGAACCGTGCGAGATCGCGCAACGTGGCGCAGATGCCCCCGGCCGAGCGTGACGCGCCATGGGTGTCGAGGGTGATATAGGCATCGTCCGCAGCCCCCATCGGCGCCCAGATATAGTCCGAGAGAATCTGCGCATAGGGCTTGCCGCAGGCCTTTTCATAGACCCAGCCGAGTACGTCCGTATTGGTCGAGACGTAATGAAAGACCTTGCCATGCGACCCGCCATTCGGCCGCAGCGTGGCGAGGAAGCTGCGCTGGTCGCCTTGCGCCGTTCCGTCCGGCAGCACGTCCCAGCCATTGCATAGCCGATACTTGACCACGTCGCCTTCGGGATCGTCGTAGTCCTCGTCGAACTTGATCGCCACGGTCATATCGAGCAGGTCGCGGACCGTGCAGCCGCCATAGACCGATGACGCGACTTCCGGGACATAATGCGTGACCGGCTTGTCGGGATCGAGCAGGCTGCGCTCGACCAGCACGCCGCCGAGCGTGCCACAGATCGACTTGCTCACCGAGCAGACCAGATGCGGCGTGTGCGGGGTCATGCCCTCGCCGTACCACTCGGTTACGATCTCGCCGCGATGCAGCACGACGAGGCCATCGGCATAGGTCTGGGCCAACGTCTCTGCGAGCGTTGTTGAGACGCCCTCGCCATAGGTGAATGCAAGGGCGCCGAGATCGCGAAATGCCGTCTTGAGCGGCCTTGGCGCCGCACCGCGCCGTATATCGGCGGTCGGCAACACCTGGCGGACATTGCGAAAACTCCACTGGCTGTAGGGATATTTGCGCCAGTTGAACCGGGTCACGAGCGCCTCAGCGGCGGGCGGAGCACCTTTCATGACATCGCTTGGCTTCATCGCATCCTCGCAGAACATGTCCGTCGCCCGGCATCAGCATTGATCCGGACGAGCGATCATCGGCGAGCATGCGAATTGACCGTTATCAAAAATCAGCAATTCTTGAGCGCCCCGCGGCTCACAGCGAGATGGCACGTCGCTTGCAAAACGGTCTTTCGAAAGATCAATCTATGTCTGGCACCGCCTGAATGGCTGTCCGGAGGGCCTGCATGTCGCTAAACGCCTCGGATCATTGGCTGTTTGCTGCGTCGAGCAACGATGTCGATGCACATTGCGCCAATCTCGGGCGCTGGCGGCTTGACTATGATCAGATCAGCGCCGGCGCGTTTCGCGGCAGTTTTGTCGAGGTGCGGCTGCCAGGTATCCAGGTCTTCCGCGAAACCACCAGCCAGCGTGTTCGCCAGTATGGACACCTCGGGGTCGATAGTTTCGGCATTGCCCTGCCCTGGCGCGCTGGCGACATCAACTTCAATGGCGCCTGCATGTCGTCCGGCAATGTGATCGCGTGCTTTGATGCCGAAGTCGATATGTGCACCCCGCCCGAATTCGAACTGCGCGGGGTTGTGATGAATGCTCAGCTGCTTGAGGACACGCTGCAGGATATGCAGATCGAGCTGCCTGAGGGCATCTGGCACCAGCTGCGGGAATTGCGCACCGATCCCGTCGCTGCGCAACGTCTTCGCCAATTGCTGGAATACGTCCAGGAGATCACCGACGACAATCCGGCAATCCTCGACAATCCCGCAGCACGGCAGCAGCTCGAGGATAACCTGCTGACCGAGGTGATCGATCTATTACCGAACCTCGAGCCATGCGATGACCTCCGTAGTGGCGGCACCCGCAAGCGTCTCGTTGATCGGGCCTGCTCCCTCATGCTGTCCACGCCCGAACAGCCGATGACCATCCTCGACATCTGCAAGGGCGTCGGCGCCAGCCGTCGCAAGCTGAACTACTGTTTCCAGGACGTACTCGGCAGCAACCCCATCCACTATCTACGCGCCGTCCGCCTCAATCGCGTGCGCCGCGAGCTCAAGCACTGTGTAGACGAGCGGATCGGCGTCTATGATATCGCGGTGAAGTGGGGCTTCTGGCACTTCAGCCAGTTCTCGCAGGACTACAAGCGACACTTCACCGAACTTCCGTCCGAAACTCTGCGGCGCGCGCGTGCGGATGCAAATCTGGAACTAACTCGTAACAACTAGACCGATGTCCGCTTTGCGCCGAAAGCTGCCATTTGGCTATTCTGGAACGACTATGTCCTGGGTTCACGCACGCGAAACGCAACAGACTGCCTATCCAAGACGGCGACGCCAACGTTCGATCGATTCGACTGTAGTCCCGCAACGATGCAATCTCATCGTCGTATGCGTCGCCCTGGTCCGGGCATTCCCAATAAAAGGTTCTAGCAAGTCCTGTAGCTAGCCCTCGCATGAAGAGCAGCTTTTGTCTTCCCTGATCCATTTTCATTATTGCCTGCAATTCGAAATGAATTCCCTGTTCGATGGCACAGGGAATTCGACGATTTTCCCCCTTTAATCCGCTGAATGGATGGGTCGAAAATGAACACCGGTGTCGAAAATCGCAAATTCCCTGTAAAATACCCTGTTTGCAGGGAATTGACACGGAGACAGGTGCGAACGGCACTCCCGCCCCAGCCAAGCAGTCCGGCCAAACGGCCGATAGCCCCAATTTGTCGAGAAAGGCCCGTATTGGGCGGCTTTTCAGGCGAGCGGGAAAGTCTCCGGGTGGCAAAATCGGCCCCATAACCCGCCCAATTCCCAAAAATCTCCGGCTAACACCGCAGAAACTCCCGTTTTCGGGAGACTGCGCGCGGAGACTTAGTTCGATCTTCGCTGGATGGCCGGCCCAGAGTGGGCTTCTCGCCAGTCTTCAAACGCAATGGGCCGATTTTGGGGTTTTCCGCCGCGCACTGCGCGGCGGATGAGCGCAACAGGTTTCTTGGGCGTAGCTACTCCATCCGAAAGTGGCGTTCATTTGCTCTACTATTTCCGGCAGGAGAACAATCTCCAGAAAGGCATTTCTGAAGGCGCAGATCGCGGAATTTCTAGAGGGGCAAGGCTGACGACTGCCTCTGTCCGCTTTGCGCCGTGTTGAAAAACTCCGCCTTTGAGGCTTGCCACCGACTACCTCACAGCCCGCTCCAAACGCGACAGCATGTAGTCGACCTCCTCGCGCGCCTTCACCGAGAGAACCGAGCCGGGCTTGCGCTGGGCATCCGATGCCAGGAACCCACGCTTCATCATCACATATTTCCGCACGGCGAGGCCAACGCCCTGCTGCTGTTCGTATCGCAAGAGCGGCAAGTGCGCATCGAACAGATCATGCGCCTCGTCGCGCTTGCCGGCCTTCTGCAGCTTGACCAGCTCGACCAACATGTCCGGAAAGGCGTAGCCAGTCATTGCGCCGTCTGCACCACGCTCCATTTCGAAGTCGAGGAACAGTCCGCCATTACCGGTCAGAATCGAGATCGGTCGCAACGACCCTTCGGCCTGGAACGCACGCAGCGTCGATATCTTTTCAAGACCGGGCCAGTCTTCATGCTTGAGCATAATGCAGGAAGGATTCTCCTGCACGATCTGACGGATGACTTTCGGCGTCATCTGTACCGACAGTGTCAAAGGATAGTCCTGGATCACGAACGGAATGTCGGATCCGATCGCTTCGATCGCCTGACGGTAATAGCCGGTGATTTGATCGTCGGTACGCAGGCTCGGCACAGGAGCAATCATCACACCCGCCGCGCCATTCTCCATCACGGTTCGCGACAGCGCGCGCATCGCTGCGAAACCGGACGCCGAAACGCCGACGATCACCGGCAGTTTTCCGAAGCCCTTCACGAAATGCTTAGCAATCGCGATCGATTCCTCGGGCTCGAGCTTCGGCGCCTCACCCATGATGCCAAGCACCGTGACGCCGGTTGAGCCAACCTTGAGGTATCCGTCGATCAATGTGCCGAGCGAGGCCTCATCAAGACGACCATCGGGATGAAACGGGGTGGGGGCGATTGGGAAGACGCCAGAGGCGGTTGCGTCGAGAGCCATGATTTGATCCTTCAGATGCTAGTAATGAGACCACCATCGACGCGGATGACCGAGCCGTTGACGTAAGATGCGCGGGTGCTGGCGAGAAAGGCGACCACATCAGCATATTCTTGTGGCTCACCATAACGGCCGGCAGGAATACTGGCGGTGCTCTCCGCAGACACGTCCTCGACGGAGCGACTTTCACGCTTTGCCTTCTGCTCGTCCAGGAAACGGATGCGACTGGTGGCAACCCGGCCTGGAAGCACGATATTGGCTGTGATGCCGTCACGCCCAACTTCGCGGGCCAGCGTCTTCGACCAGCCCACGAGCGACAATCGCAGTGCATTCGAAATGCCGAGATTGGGAATCGGCGACACCACGCCAGACGATGTCGATGTCACGATACGTCCCCATTTGCGGGCGCGCATGCCGGGTAATACGCGATCGGTCAGCGTGATGACCGACAGCACCATCTGCTCGAAGCTCCTGCTCCACAGTTCCGGGTCCTGCCCGGCAGCAGGCGTCGGCGGCGGCCCACCGGTATTGTTGACAAGGATGTCGATGGGGCCGAACGCTGCCTCGATGGCACTGACGCGCGCATCCATCGCGGCACGATCAGCCAGATCGAAAGCGGCGGCCATCGCGTCGCCTCCACCCTGCTTGATCTCCGCGACGACACGATCGAGCGCGGCCGCGTCGATGTCGGCAAGCGCGACACGCACGCCTTCACTCGCCAGCGTCTTCGCGATAGCGCTTCCAAGGCCGCCGCCGGCGCCAAGCACCAGCGCGACCTTGCCCTGAAGTCCGAGATCCATGTCCTGTCCTTTGTCGAGATGCGGAATCGATATGCGTGTTGGCCTGTCAGTCCGGCCCTAGATTTGGGCCGGGCACGGCCACGCGTTGCAGGTAATCGGCCTTGCTGGAGTGCATGTGCTCGACGCAGAGCTGCGACAGCGCCCAATTGTCGTTGCCACGCAGCAGTGAAATCATCATATCGTGCTGCTGGATCGACACCTGCAGCCCGTTGTGATCGGCAAGGTTCTTGGCACGCATGGGCAGTGTCAGGCCCATGTAATCTTGCAGCGATCGCACCAGATACGGGTTTCCGCACGCCGCAAACAGAGCGATGTGGAACGCGTCATTGGTGTCGTGAATGCCGCGCAAATCGCCGCGCTCGGCATACCGCACATATTCTGCTTGAATGGCTTCGAGCTCCATGATCAGCGACGCCTTGGCTGGCAACGGGATCATCAGTGCGGCCTGGCGCGTGAGCATCTCGCGCACTTCATAGATCTGCTTCACCTCGGCCGTCGAATAGGAACGCACCGTCGCGCCCACATTCTTCTCCCTCTGGACGATGCCGGTATGCTCGAGATGCACCAGCGCCTGGCGCACGAAGTGCCGCGAGGCGCCATAGCGTTCCATCAGGTTGTCTTCGATCAGCCGCGCGCCGGGCGGTAATCGGCCAAAGATGATATCCTCTTCGACACGTCGGATGATCTCGGCCTGTTCATCGGCGCGTGACGCAATTTTGGTGACGGTCATCTGGCATTGCCTCGAGATGCTTCGCGCCCTGACAACCGGTAGCAATCCTCGACAAGGCGCAGGGTTTGCAGATTGTCCGCGGGAGAGGTCTCGAAAGGCGCGCTGCTTTGCAGCGCATCGATGAAATGCGCGATGGTCGCATCGTAGGAACCCTGATAGGTCGCAGCTAGATCGTAGGCGCGGATCTCGCTTTGCGCGCCCGTCAGCTTCAGCTGCGTACCTTCGAGCCGAATTGAGCCAATCGTGCCAAGGATTTCGAGTTGATCGGCCTGCGATATCGGCGCGCCATGAGCTGCAAAGCTCGCGAACAACGACACACCGGCGCCGCCGCGGGATCGCATCTGGATCACGGCACCGTCTTCACCCGCAATATCCGGACATGTTTGGGTCAGCGCCGCCGCGATCACATCCAGCGGGCCTAGCAGCATGCGCAAAGTATCGAGATGGTGAATTAGCACTTCAGCCACCAGCATGCGGGACTCGCCGCGCATGAACGGCTGGCGCTCGATCGCAGGATATTGGCCGTTTGCATCGGGAATCGTGCCCGATGTCAGCAGCGTCAGACGGGCAGCTGTCACCGCCCCGATACGACCGTCCCTGATCCAGGATGCGGCATCGCGATAGTATGCACGAAAGCGCCAGTTCTCATGCACCATCAACCGGATGCGACCCTCGACATCACGCGCCAACGCCTCGGCTTCTGCGAGTGTCGGGGCGAGCGGCTTCTGGCAAAGCACCGGCAGACCACGATCGGCGACGAGGCGTACCAAAGGCGCATGGAAGGCACGCGGCGCAGCAATATCGACCGCATCGAGTTCACATGCCGCCAGCATGTCTTCCGCGCGCGAAAAGCATTGCCCGATACCGAACTGCCGGGCGCGCGCAGCAGCATTCTCCGACGAGGGATCGGCGATCGCGACGACCGCGGCACGCCCCGCGAGCTTCTGCCATGCCAGCAGATGATATTGCGTGACCCACCCCGCACCAATCAATCCGATCCGCAACGGCTTGCTCATTGCCCGATATCCCGACGCTTCTCGCCGATGACGGCCCGGCCCGTCGTTGCGTCAAACACGAAGACCGCATTGACCGGGAAATACAGATCGACGGTCTCGTCGATGGCGACAGGCACATGACGCGGCAATCGCGCCGTCCACTCCACGTCGGGTTCGATTTCGACCAACAGCAAGGTTTCCGCGCCCAACGGCTCCACCGCGATCGTACGCCCCCGCACATGGCCCGCGGGCTCGCTGCCCAACGCCGCCTTGTTGATATGCAAATCCTCGGCGCGCACGCCGATTGTCACTTTTTGGTCTACCAGCTTTCCCAATAACTGAGGCGACCAGCGCGTCAGCGCCGTCTCAAGGCTCTGGCTTCGTGCCACAGAGCTTTCATTGGCCGAAGCGACAACCGCCGTCGCCAGATTCATCGGTGGCGATCCCAAGAATCGGGCGACGAACGTGTCCGCCGGCTCCCAATAGACGTCGAGCGGCGCGCCGATCTGAGCAACGCGACCGGCATTCATGACGCAGATCCGCGTTCCCATGGTCATGGCCTCGACCTGGTCGTGGGTCACATAGATCATCGTCGATCCCAGCCGCTTGTGCTGCTTGATGATCTCGCTGCGGGTGTTGACGCGTAACGCAGCGTCGAGGTTGGACAGCGGTTCGTCGAATAGGAACACCATCGGCTCGCGCACCATGGCGCGCCCGAGTGCGACACGCTGGCGCTGGCCGCCGGACAGCGCGCTGGGCTTGCGCGTCAGCAGCGGCGTCAGACCAAGAATATTCGCCGCATCCTGCACCCGGCGTTCGATCTCGGCAGCGGCGAAATTGCGCCGGCGCAGGCCGAAGGCGAGATTGTCCGCAACGCTCATATGCGGATAGAGCGCATAGGACTGAAACACCATCGCGATGTCGCGATCCTTGGCCGGCACCTGATTGACTACGCGATCGCCAATCGAGAGCTTGCCGGAGCTGATCTCTTCCAGGCCCGCGATCATGCGCAGTGTCGTCGACTTGCCGCAGCCTGAGGGCCCGAGCAGAACCATGAATTCGCCGTCGCCGATATGAAGATCGACCTTGTCAACGACTACCGGACCTGTCGGCCCATATTGTTTGGAGAGTTTGTCGAGGGTGACAACGGCCATGGCTGCCTCTTATTTGATTGCGCCGGCAGTCATGCCGCGAATGAGTTTCTCTGAGAAGAAAACGTAGACGATGATCACCGGAATGACGGAGATCATGACGCCGGTGGCGATCATGCCGATGTCCTGGAAATGATCGCCCATGAAGGCGCGAATGCCGACCGGCAGCGTGCGCTTATCAGGATCGGTGATCAGCACGACGGCAAACAGAAACTCGTTCCAGAGCTGGATAAAGTTCAGGATCAGCGTAGTGGCAATCGCCGGCATGCCGATGGGCAGCACGATGCGCCGGAAAATTTCGAGATCGCCGTAGCCATCGATCTTGGCGGCGTCGAACAGATCCTGCGGAATGCGCGCAAAGAACCCTTCCAGAAGATAGATTGTCAGCGGCAGCTGCAGCGACACATAGACCAGCGTCAGCCCGAGCAGGCTGTTGTAAAGATTGTAGTCGACCAGGATCTGATACAGCGAGATCAACGTAATCTGCGGCGGGAAAATGATCGACGAGAACAGGATGCCGTAGACCAGCCGATTGCCGCGGAAACGATAGCGCGCCAACGCATGCGCTGCTGCGGCGCCAAGCAGCGTCACGACGGCGACGGCGCCCACCACGACAATCGTGGAATTCCAGAAATAGGTCGCAAAATCGGAATCGACCCAGGCGATCCGGAACTGCTCCCAGTGGAACACTTTGGGCCACGCATAGTGGTCGGCGCTGATCTCGGCGGTGGTGCGCACCGACATCGTGGCGAGCCACAGGAACGGTCCCAGCGTGTAGATAGTGTAGAGGCCCAGCACGAGAGCAAGCGCTCCGCGGCTGAAGAAACGCGGCAAAGGTGCGCGTTCCGCAAGCATGGCAGCCACGATCAGTACTCCAGACGTTCGCGGGTCGCCAGAAGGCGATTGAGGATGATGACAGCGGCGCAGACCACCACGAACCACACCGACGCGATGGCGGAAGGATATCCGAGATCAAAGGTGTTCCAGTTGAAAGCACGCTTGTAGACGTAGGTAGATACGGTTTCGGTCGCCCATAGCGGGCCGCCCTGGGTCATGATCCAGACCAGATCGAAGATCTTCATCTTGCCGATGAAGGCAAGAATATAAAGGTTCAGCAAGGTCGGCCGCAGCATCGGCACAATGACGTAGCGCAGCTTGGCGCCCCAGCCGCAATTGTCGAGTTCGGAGGCTTCTAGTACCTCGCGCGGCAACGAATGAATCGCCGCGAGACAGACCACCATGTTGAAGCCTGCCCATTTCCAGGCATGGGTCACGATGAGTGCGCCGAGCGCTAAATTTGGATCACCGAGCCAGGACGACGCCAGTGCCCCAAGCCCGACGGCGCGCAGCATGGCGTTGAGGATTCCCCAGTCGTAGTTGAATATCCACATCCAGAGGATCGCGACGACGACGTAGGATAGAAGGACCGGAGTGAACCACGCGACCCGCAGGAAGCGCGCGGCAGGAACGCCCGCATATAGCGCCAGTGCGAGCAGCAGGCCTGTCACAACATCGAGCACGGGCGCGATGAACGACCAGATGAATGTGTTCCGCACCGACACCCAGAACGTCTCGTCGGACATCAGCGCGCGATAGTTATCCAGGCCGACGAAGGTCGCATCGAGACCTTCAATGGTGAAGAAGCTGTCATAGAAGGTTCGAAACGCCGGATAGGCGGTCAGTCCGATATACACCGCCAAAGCCGGCGCCAGAAAGACGGCCAGCACCCACCAGCTCGCCCGGCGCGGATCGGCCAGCGAGGGGGCTGCGTGCTGAGCCCCCTCCTCGGCAGCGGATGGAATGCTGATCGATGTCATTGTTAGTACTCAGCTCTTGAAGCAGGCGCTGTCCATCTTCTCCGCGGCTTCCTGAACGCTCAGAAGGCCAGCCGGAAAAGCGTTGTTCATGACCTGGGTGTAGGTCTCCGCACACTTGGCGCGGTAATACAGCAGAGGCGTGCCGAAGAAGTATTTGACGTTCTTGTTGCGTGCGTTGAGCTCCGCAAAGTAGTCCTTGCGCGGGCTGTTGATCTTGGCCGGGTCGGATTTCAGACCGGTCTGCAGCGAGACCTGCTCCATCCACTTGGTGCCATTCTCGACGGTGGCCATGGATTTCATCAGCGCACCGGCGCAATCCTTGTTCTTGCTCTTTGAATACATCACGAAGCTGCCGGCGACGGCGAGCGTCTTGCAGTCCTGACAAGCGCCCTTGTCCATTGCCGGGAATTGCATGATGCCGAGCGGGAAATTGGCCGGCATGCCACCACCTTCCGGTGGCGCAAAGGCGCGACCCGTGAACCAGCTCGGATCCGGGAAGGTCAGCGCGCCCGGCGTGTTGTAGAAATAGAAGTGGGACTCACCGAGCTTCAGCGTGGAAAAACTCTTCGGATAGGCACCGGCATCGACCAGCCCCTTCATCCAGGTCATGACTTCAACGACGCGCGGATCCTTGAACGACAGCCCACCATTGAGCAGCTTGCCATAGTCCTCGATACCGAGCTTACGCAGCAGCGACTCGAACAGAAGCAAGCCACCCGGGAACGGACGATCGCCGACGCCCTGCGACACCGGGGTGATGCCGGCGGCAACGCCCTTCTTCACCAGATCGGTGAACTGCTCCTGCGTTAGCTGGAACGACGCCGGTACATCCACGCCGACCTTCTTGACCGCGTCCTTATTGTAGTAGAGCTCGACCGTATAGGCCTCGACCGGCAGGCCGTAGACTTTGCCCTTCGATGTCCAGGCTGGTTTCGACCAGTCCTCGTATTGCGCCAGATCGACATAGCTATCCAGCGGTTCGAGGAAGCCTCCGGCGAGAAATTCCGGCTGATCCGGCTCCATGTAGAAGATGTCGGGCGCCTGCCCGGTCCGCACCGCTGATTTGGCCTGGGTGTAGAGATCCGCTTTCGGGATGAAGCTGAGCTTGACCGAACACTGCTTGTTCGCAGCCTCAAAGTCCTTCACCCGCGTCGTCACCCAATCCTTCTTGGCGGGCTCGTCGGGCCAGTTGCTCCACATCGTGATCTGCGTGGCCTGCGCAAAAGCGGGAGCAGCGCTCGCGATGGTGGCCGCCGCGACAACCGCAGCCAGTCCAATTCTCCGTGCCGTCATGGTGATCTCCTCCGGATGTCTGTTTTTTATTGGGCCGGACCCTGGAACAGGTCCAGGTATATTGTCAATAATAAATATCCAATTCCGCGGTATTAGCGATTATATCCGCTGTATCGAATAGGATTATTGACAATTCCAACGACGCCGGCGATGTAACGAAGAAAATCGGCTTTGGTGGCCGCAGGGGAAACGACATGTCCAAAGGGCTTCGCAAAGGGCTGACAAACTATGGCGACGCGGGATTTGCGCTATTTCTGCGCAAGGCGTTCATCAAGGCGATGGGCTATTCCGACGATGCGCTGGAGCGCCCGATCGTTGGAATCACCAACACCTACAGCGACTACAATCCGTGCCACGGTAACGTCCCTGCCATCATCGAGGCTGTGAAGCGCGGCGTGATGCTGGCCGGCGCGATGCCCATGGTGTTCCCGACCATCTCGATCCACGAAAGTTTTGCGCACCCCACCTCGATGTTCCTGCGCAACCTGATGGCCATGGACACCGAGGAGATGATCCGCGCGCAGCCGATGGACGCCATCGTGGTCATCGGCGGCTGTGACAAGACGCTGCCGGCCCAGATCATGGCCGCGGCATCCGTCAATCTGCCGACGGTGGTGATCCCTGTCGGCCCCATGGTCGTCGGTCATCACAAGGGTGAGGTGCTCGGCGCCTGTACCGATTGTCGCCGCCTCTGGAGCGCGCACCGCGCCGGCGAGATCGACGCAGAGGAAATCGAGATAGTCAACGAACGCCTCGCGCCATCCGTCGGGACCTGCATGGTGATGGGTACCGCCAGCACGATGGCCTGCGTCACGGAAGTACTGGGCCTGTCGCTGCCGATGAGCGCGACCATCCCTGCCCCGCACGCCGAACGTTTCCGTCTCGCCGAAGCAAGCGGCAAGCGCGCCGCCAAAATGGCGGTAAGCGGCGGACCACGTCCCTCGGAATTGCTGACACCTGCAGCTTTCCGTAATGCCACCGTTGTCATGCAAGCGATCGGCGGCTCCACCAACGGCATCATTCATCTCACCGCGATCGCCAACCGAACGCCCTATGGTTACGATCTCGACATGCTCGACGAGATCGGTCGCATTGCGCCTGTGCTGATCGATCTGAAACCCTCGGGCGCTCACTACATGGAACATTTCCATCACGCTGGTGGCATGCCCAGGTTGCTTGCAGAACTTGGCGACCTTATTGATGGCAGCGCGCCGACCATCGCAGACAAGACGCTGGGCGAGATTGCGGCCGAAGCTGAGATCGTCCCCGGTCAGGACGTCATCCGGCCGCGCAGCAATCCGATCAAGGCCGAAGGCTCCATGGCCGTGCTGTACGGCAACCTCGCACCAGGCGGCGCGATCATCAAGCGCTCGGCCGCGACGCCCCGGCTGCTGCAGCACACCGGCCGCGCCGTGGTGTTTACTTCTGTCGAGGACATGGCACTACGGATCGACGATCCCGATCTCGACGTAACGGCCGACGACGTTCTGGTATTGCTGAACACCGGCCCCAAAGGCGCTCCCGGCATGCCGGAAGCGGGCTATCTACCGATCCCCAAAAAGCTCGGCCGACAAGGCGTGAAGGACATGGTGCGCATTTCAGATGCCCGCATGAGTGGCACTGCATTCGGCACAATCGTGCTGCATATCACGCCCGAATCCGCGGTGGGCGGCCCGCTCGGACTGGTCCGCAACGGTGATCAGATCAGGCTTGACGTCGATGGGCGGTCCATCAACCTCCTGGTCGATGAATCCGAACTCGACGGGCGCCGCGCAGCACAGTCAAAGGTTCATGCAGTCCTGCCTGAACGTGGCTACGCTCGCCTGTTTCAGCAGACAGTAACGCAAGCCGATAAGGGCTGCGACTTCGATTTCATGATCGCGAAAAAGACGTAAGACTTTACCTCGCGATCACGCATCGCCTGCAATCCGCCTTTACAAACGGATACTATCAAAGATTGCGTCGGCCCACTCCCGTGAGCTCTGAGAATGTCCGCTCATCTTGAGAAGAATGACTTCAACCGTCCGTTCATAATGCGCCGTAAGCAAGCTATCCATCCCAGGCTCGTATCAATGTCCGCTTTGCGCCATAAGCGGTCAAAAGCGATCTACAAAGGGAACTGTCGACGCGTCGATACTTTCCCCTACACCCGCATCCAGAACGAAGAATTGCGTCCACGGTTTCATGAGAGACTAGCTGCCAAACTCAACCGAGATGGCTCACGAATTTTGTACTCAAGTAAGCATTAAGCCCCTCAATACCTCCCTCGTGCCCGTAACCTGACTCTTTTACGCCACCAAATGGCGTTTCCGGAAGCGCGATACCAAAATGATTGATAGATACCATTCCGTGGTCGAGTCCATCGGACACCTTGGTTGCAGTCTTCGCATCCTTGGTAAAGGCATAGCTCGCAAGACCGAACGGCAGACTATTGGCGCGCTCCAGCACTTCATCGGCATCCTTGAAACGTAGCATCACCGCGATCGGGCCAAATGGCTCCTCGTGCATAATTCGCGCATGAGCGGGGACATTCGTCAGTACAGTCGGCTCGAAGAAGTTGCCCGCATTGCCAATGCGCTTGCCACCCGTTTCGACTTTAGCACCCTTCTCCTGGGCATCGAGCAGAGTGGTTTCCATCGCATTGACCCGCCGCGGATTGGCAAGCGGTCCCATTTTGCTGTTGGGATCAAACCCGTCTCCGACTGCGATACCGCGCGCAAGGTCCGTGAATTTGGCAACAAACTTGTCGTAGGACCTCTCCTGAACAAAGAACCGCGTTGGCGAAACACAGACCTGGCCCGCGTTGCGATATTTCATGCCGGCCAGAAGTGTAGCAATGCCATCGGTCTCGACATCGTCAAAAACTAGCACGGGCGCGTGGCCGCCAAGCTCCATGGTCGAGCGCTTCATATGCTGTCCGGCAAGCGAGGCCAGATGCTTGCCGACCGGGACAGATCCCGTGAACGATATCTTGCGGATCGCCGGTGAGCTGATGAGATATTCCGAGATCACGGCCGGAACGCCGTAAACCAGATTGATCACACCGGCGGGCACACCGGCCTCTTCGAAGCATTTTACGAACTCGATTGGCGAACCCGGCGTTTCCTCGGGGCATTTGATGATGATCGAGCAACCGGCGGCAAGCGCACCGGAGATTTTCCGAGCAGCCTGTAACACCGGAAAATTCCAGGGCGAGAAGCCCGCCACCGGACCGACAGGCTCCATCAGCACCATGTTGCGGACGCCGTCGGCGCGCGCCGGAATGATGCGGCCATAGGCGCGGCGACCTTCCTCGGCGAACCATTCGATGACGTCGGCCGAGCCCATGACTTCGAGCTTCGCCTCGGCCAGGAGCTTGCCTTGCTCAAAGGTGAGAATGGTGGCGATCTGCTCGACCCGCGCGCGCACCAGATCGGCAGCCTTGCGCAGGATCTTGCTGCGCTCGAAGGCGGAGACGCGTCGCCAGGTATTGAAGCCGGATTGAGCAGCCGCGATCGCCTTGTCGAGATCGGCCTTTGACGCATGCCCGAGTTTGCCGATGGGCGTATTCGTGGATGGATTCATCACGTCCTGGTAATCGCCCGAAGTTGGTTGGACCCATGCGCCATTGATATAGTGCGGGAGCGTATCGAGATATTGTCGCTGCATGGATTGAATCCTGTTCCAGATTTCGGTTTGTCGTGAATTGAGTTGCGAGTCTATTCAGGGGGCCAGCACACCAAGATATTGGCGGACATCGGGCTGGCTGGTGAGGTCATCAAAATGAGCATAGTTAGTGACCGCTCCGCCGCTGACGAACAGGAAACGCTCGCAGATCTCCTTGAGGATCGTCAGCTGAAACGTCGCCGTCGGATGCAGGCAGATGAAAACGAGCCGCTTCTCAGTGCGCAGCTTGCGGAAAAAATCCAGCATGAATCCGATATAGCCATCCTGGGTATTGAACTGCGGTTCATCGAACAGATGAACGAGCGGATAGGCGCTTGCAGCCTGCTCCATCGTGAAGGACGGTCTCGTCTTTCTGAACTGACGGACTTGATAGGATTGATGGTAATGAATGGCCAGACGATCACGCTGAAGATAGCGAACCCTCTGCATGTCCTGACCGGCAACCATCACGCGCCCTTCCGACGGCACGTTCGATCCCGCGATCATCTCGAATAGCGTCGTCTTGCCGGCGCCGTTTGGCCCCATGACGCCCACGATCTCGGGCTGCATGAAAGCACGATCCACGTGCAGTTGAAATGCGGGATCCCGGTCGAGCAAGCCGCGGCGATAGATCTTGATCACGCCTTCCAGCGCAAGTAGCGGCGTATCGCTCATGACAGCCCTCCCAGAAGCTTGCGCTTGAGGCTGAGATCTGCAGTCAGTGCCGCCGCGTCCCCCGCCCAGGCAACATGCCCCTGCGAAAGCACAACAACCCGATCGGCAACGCTCAATGCGACATCGGCATTCTGTTCGACCACGATACTGGCAATGCCCGCCTGCCTGAGGCGCCGGATGACAGCCATCACGTCATCGACGATTTTCGGTGCAAGGCCCTGGCTTGGCTCGTCGAACAGCACGAGGCCGGGTGAACCGAGCAACGCGCGGGCAATGGCCACCATCTGCATCTCGCCGCCGGACAAAGTCTCGGCCTCGCGCGTCATCAGATATTTGAGCGGTGTGAAAATCTCGGTGACTTCTCCGAGAGACCATCCTCGAAAGTTCGTGCGCTTTTCGCCTAACGACAGATTTTTCGCGACGGTGAGTGTCGGACAGAGGCGACGGTCGTCCGGCACCCAGCCAATTCCGGCGCATGCTATATGATGCGTCGCGCTTGCTGCGATCGACTTTCCCTGAAAACGGATGTCACCCCGGCGCGCGCGCGTGAGACCGAGGATGGAGCGGAGCACCGTGGTTTTGCCAGCGCCGTTAGCGCCGAGCAGGGCAAGCACCTCGCCTGCGCGTACGGACAACGAGACCGAAAACAGCGCCTGCGTCTCGCCGTAGAAAGAATCGATACTGGATACATCGAGCATCAGTTGAGCCGCCCCAGGTTGGAAGCCTCGGCCCATGGGTTCGTCTTGAGTGCGGCCGGCGCGCCGCGCGCGATCACCTGCCCCCAATGAATGACGGATATCTCATCGGCCAGCGAGAAGAGGAATTCCATGTCATGTTCGATGACAACGATGGTCAGGTCGCCTTTGAGCTGAAGGATGAGATCGGTAAGTCGCGCGCGCCCGTCGCTACCCAGACCCGCAGTCGGTTCATCGAGAAAAAGCAGCTTTGGACGACAGGCCAGCGCGACGCCGATTTCGAGCGCGCGGCGTGCGCCATAGGAGAGCGACTTGGCTTCATCGTTGGCGCGTCCTGCAAGACCCACCTTTTCGAGAATGCTGTGAGCTTCGTCGACCAGCGCGGTGTCGGCATATGCCTGAGCAATCATGTCATGCCCACGCCGGCGCGTGCCCGGAAGCGCAATGGCTATGTTCTCGAATACCGTGAACTCGTCGAACAGGTTCATCAGCTGGAACGACCGTGCGATGCCGAGGCGTGCGATATCCTGGGGACTTTTCCCGGTGATATCGTCTCCCTGCCACAATACCTGCCCGCGATTGGGCTTGTAGCGGCCAGTCAGCACATTGAAACAGGTCGTCTTGCCGGCGCCGTTCGGCCCCATGATGCCGGACAATTGGCCGGCTTCAAATGCAAGCGAGACGCTCTCGAGCACGACGCGATCGCCGAATCGCAGATGCAGGTCTTTGGCTTCAAACAGGGGCATGGCTCACCTCGCCTGCGATTGCGGAGCGGCGGCAGGGCGCGGAACGATTTTGTCTCGTCCGTTCATGACGCCGGCAAACATGCCGGCGATCCCCTCCGGCTTGAAAAGCACCAAGACAACAAACGACAGGCCGAACCATAGCATCCATCCGGTGGTGAATGATCCGATGACGTCGCGTGCAAGGAAGAAGGCCACGGCACCAATGACGGGGCCCCAGAACGAGACAAGCCCGCCACCCACCAATGTCATCATGACGACGTAGCCGGAATAGTGCAGACTCATCACGTCCGGGAAGGCGGACGTCTGTGCCATCGCGAACAATCCGCCCGCGAGTCCCGATAAGGTCGTGGATACAACCAGGACCGCCGCCTTGTAGCGCCAGACGTCGTAGCCGACGAAACGAGCACGTGTTTCGTTCTGCTTTATGGCCTTCACCACCCGCCCAAAGGGGGAATGCACGAGCCGCCACAGCAGGAACGAGACAACAGCAAAGACTGCCAGCACGAAGTAGTACAGCGCGATGTTGCTGCCAAGGTTGAACGTGGTGATGCCAAGCGAGGCGGGTAGCCTCTCAATCTTGAGCAAGCCATCTTCGCCGCCGGTTATCCGGTGCGCCTTGATCGCGATGAACCAGAAGATCTGCCCGAAAGCGATGGTCATCAATGCGTAATAGATGCCTCGCCTGTGCGAGATGAAGAGCGCCACAAAAGCGCCCGCTATTGCGGCCGCAAATGCAGCAACCGCAAGACAGACCCACAGGTTCGACGCGATGTTTGATTGCGCCAGACCGAATGCGTAGGCACCGATCCCGAAAAATGCGCCATGCCCGAACGACGGCAATCCCGCATGGCCCAGAACCAGATTGTAGGCCAGCGCATAGAGCGCAAAGATCAGGATCTCGACCCCGAGATATTGATAGAGGCCGACCCGCTCGATCCAGAAGGGAACGGTTGCAAACAGGATCCATGTAACGAGCATCGCAAGCGTGAAGCTGGGAACCGTACGGGCTGCTGCCATATCAAGCCTCCAACACGCTTTTCTTGCCGAACAGGCCCCGTGCGCGGAACGTCACGACGACAATTAACAACAGATACATGGACAGCATCGACCATTCGGAGGCATAGGCACCGGACAGCCCGACCACCATGCCGACCAGGAGCCCGCCCAACGCCGCCCCCCAGAAGCTCCCGACACCACCGAGCACGATGATGAGAAATGCCGGGACAACGGCATCGACTCCCATATGCGGCCGGATTCCCCAAAGCGGCGCCATGATCACACCGGCGAACGCCGCGAGCATCGTGCCAAGGACGAACACCCAAACCCGCAATCGCGTCAGATCGATGCCGAGCGCCTGGACGATTTCGCTGTCATGGGCGCCTGCCTTGACCATCGCACCGAAACGCGTGCGTTCGACGATGAACCAGACGGCTCCCATGGCCACGATCGCCATGCCGGCAGCCCAGAAGCGATAGGTCGACCAGATCAGATCGAGCATGATAAAGCCGCCGGACATGTCACGCGGTACCGGCATCATGTAGTCGCGCGTGCCCCAAACCACGCGGATCAACTCCTCCAGCACCATGGCAACACCAAAGGTGAGCAGAAGCCCATACAGCGGATCGCGCCCATAGGTGCGGCGCATCAATCGTTCAAGCACAAGGCCAAAGGGCGCAACCAGGATCGGGGCTACGACAACTGCTGTGGCAAACCGCAAGCCAAGCGGCACCCCCGCCCACGCGATCAGGACATCCGGCGGCAACGGCAGTTTCGCCCCACAAATAGCGTAGGCAAAGTACGCCCCGAGAGCGAACAACGAGCCATGGGCAAGGTTGATCTGCTCCATCAATCCGAGGATCAGCATAAAGCCAAGTGCAATCAGGGAGAAAAGCAAGCCGAGCGCTATACCGTTCAGCAAATGCGGAAGGAGATTGAGCAGCGACATAAGCGTTCATCTATTCCAATGAGCGAGCATGAGCGCCCGGAGAACGTTCCGGGCGCTCATGCGTAAGCTTTATGTGTCGAAGACTGGAACGTCGGCGAGCGCCTTCATCTTGCATTTCTCCAGTGAGGCTTCGTCCACCGCCGTTTCGGGCTTGGTCCAGCTGATGACCTCATACAGATCCGTCTTGTCGGCGGGTTTTGCGTTGCGGCGGGCAAGATAGATCGTCTGCTGCACTTGATGCGTCACAGGATCGATATACGCATCGAAATGCTGCATGCGGTCGGCAGCGAGCATCTTGTGCCCTTCCAACTGCTTGATCACAGCATGATTGCTGGTCGTACCGGCGCGCTCGATGGCGCGCAGCAATTCGCGTGTCGCGATGTAGCCGTTGTAGGAGACATTCCCCGGCACCGGAATGGGCGACTGCGGATAGGTTGTTTGCCACCGCTTGACGAAGTCAGCAACGCCGGGTAGCGGCAAAAGATGATACCAGTTGGTGCCAAAGACGCCGAACAGCGTATCCTCCGCACCCCAGATATCGGGCCAATCCTGCTGATTGTTAATCCAGGCTGTTTTCTCTTCCAGCTTCAACGCACCGATCTGCTGACGTAGCGCCTTCATATCATCGCCGCCAACGGCCATGGCGACCACATCAGGCTTGGCCTGCTGCACCTTGAGGAGATAGGAGGTGAAATCGCGGGTATTCTGCGGGATCAGCAGATTATCGATGATCTGTCCGCCGGCTTTCTCGACCTCGGCTTTGGTCGCGGCCGATGTCGTGTGCCCCCACACATAGTCGTTGGTCAGCAACAGCCACTTCTTGCCTATCTTCTGAACCGCGTTCTGGACGGCGGCCTTGGAAAAATTGGTGCCGTTCCCATCCCAGACAAATTTGATGCGCGAGCAGTTCTCACCTGCCTCACTCGGTGCCGACGAGTTGGTGTTGAAATAGACGGTGCCGTATTTATTCGCGACTTGCGTGATGGCATTGGCGACGCCCGAATGCACGGCGCCGATCAGAAAGCCGCACTGCTCCTGCGTAATGAAACGCTCCGCGATGCGTGTACCTGTCGCCGCATTGGTTTCGGTGTCGGCCGTCGTCCATTCAATCTTGCGACCGAGCACGCCGCCTTTTGCGTTGAATTCATCAATTGCGAGGCGAATGCCACGCATATCGTCCTGCCCGCTATTGCCGTATTGGCCGCTGGCATCACAGGTGAGCCCCAACTTGATTGGCTTCTTTTCTCCCTGCGCCAGAACACGTGTGTGTTGCCATGGACCGAAAAATGTCGCTGTGGCAGACAGCAAGCCGCCCTTCACGAGGGCACGCCGGGACAGCCCGGACGTATCGCTACGTCGCTTCATTGTTTCCTCCTGGAATCGGCGGCTCTTTTATTGATGTCCGCGCATTGTATGGATTTAGAATAAACATTCCACGAAGTATGTAAAGTAGAATATACAAGTCAGAGAAATCGATGACCGCAAATACGAGCCAACCGCATGCCCACTAAAGCCAGAGCCCCCCAGCACGGCACTTATGAAAACCTCCGTCATGAGATCGCACGCCAACATCCGGATTTTTCAGATCGCCTCCGGGTGATCGCTGAGTTTGCACTTGAGCATCCCACCGAGATGGCGCTCGGGACCGTCGCGGAAGTCGCACGGCGTGCGAAGGTTCAGCCGTCCGCCATTGTGAGATTTGCGCGTGCACTGGGCTATGGCGGCTTCACGGAATTGCAACAGGTGTTCCGTTCAAGGCTCGTCGCCAGCGTGCCACCGAGCTACAAGGAGCGCATCACCGGGCTGCGACGCGACGGCCGCTTTCAGGATGCGAACAATCCTCAGGCGGTTCTGACCCGCTTCGCGTCAGAAGGCATGGTCTCGCTCGAAAGCCTGCAGGACCGCGTAAGGCAGGCAGATCTTGCGCGCGCGATCGAACTGCTTGGCGCCGCAGAGACGATCTACGTCCTGGGCCTTGGCGGCTCTTTCCCGGTCGCAGCTCATCTGACCTATGTTTTGCGCAAACTCGGGCGCCGCGTTGTTATCCTTGATGGACTTGGCAGCGCGCTTGGCGACCAGGCCGCTTCGGCGACGCCCGCCGATGCGCTCGTTGCCATCAGCTTCAGGGTCTACAATCCCGACACAGCGCGACTGTTTCCGGAACTCGTAGCCCGCCGCCTGCCCGTCATCTCGATCACCGACAGCTTGCTCAGCCCCATTGTCGAGGGTGCCAGCGTCGTCTTCGAAATTCCGGATATGCCGGAAGCCGCACTTCGTACGATGGTCGCCCCCATGTGTCTCGCCCAGACACTGGCCGTCGGTCTCACGCTTACACTCGACTGAAGATAACTCTCATTTAACTGACAGGATGAAGTCATGTCCGCTCGTATGCTGGAAGGCCAGGTCGCACTTATCACAGGTGCAGGTCGCGGGCTTGGCCGCGCCTTTGCCGAACGGCTCGCAGCCCTCGGTTGCCATATCGCTATTCACGGCATGCGCGAGCACGGCCCTGCCGAATTTGGTGGTACCGAAACGCTTACGGATGTCGCTCGATCGATAGCCGACAAACACAGCGTCCGCACTTTCAAGGTTCTCGGCGATCTTACGATATCGGAAGACATCGAGCGGGTCGTTCAAGTCACCGAGACCAATCTCGGCCCCATCGACATCCTCGTGCATAATGCCGGCGGTGACATCGCGGCTGCAGGCGGAAAGCCAAACCCAAATGATGTCGTAAATATCAAGGCCGAAGATGTGCGGGCCGTCATCGACCGTAATCTTCTTAGCACAATCTTCGTCTGCCAGCAGGTGGCGCGAGGCATGATGGACCGACGCCGGGGGCGTATTATCAACATCGGCTCAGTTGCAGCATTCAAAGGACGCACAAATGCATCGATCTACGCAACGGCGAAAGCCGGCGCGATGCATTTTACCCGGTGTCTCGCCGACCAGATGCGAATCTATGATGTCACCGTCAACACGATCGCCCCAGGCGACACACGCACGGAGCGGTTTATGGCAACACGTACCGTCGATCCGGCGCGGCTGATCCAGGAAGGGTCGCTCGACCGGATTGCCACCATAGACGAGGTTGCGCGCGTCATTGAGTTATTTGCCGGACCTATGGGAGCGTTCGTATCGGGGCAGGTCATTCGCGTCGACGGCGGCGGCCAGCTCTGGCCGGCATGAGCCTCAAACTCTCAGCTAGGTGACCATCGGGAATGCAGGAACCGCAATCAGTTCGGTATTAGTTGCAAGCCGCTGCGCAACTTCGCCACGAAACCTGCGGCACCTTTTTCACAGGAGTCCGCTTTGTGCCAGGAGCGGACATAGACCTTGCAAGCGAATAAGTGACATCCCTTTGTCTCGCAAGCCGACGGATCGGCGGATGTGACCGCACCTATTGCGGCGAACAATGCGTGCCGCCCTATCTTCTCGGTGACACGCCAGGCCCAGCGTTATCGTGGGTGGCGCAGCGCGCAGATCCGCCGCGTCCTGCAGGCGATCAGCGCCCGCAGCAGTCAATGGAAGTGGGTGGCCCCGTTGATATCGAAAATCGCACCGGAGGCGTAACCACTGCCAGCGCCGCATAAGAACACCGCGGTGGCGGCGATCTCTTCCGGCTTGGCCATGCGCTTCAACGGATAGAGCGATGTGTCATAGCCTTTGCCCTCGGTCATCGCGGTCTCTACCGGCCCCGGCGCAATGCCGTTCACGAGGACGTTGCGCGGTGCGGCCTTACTCGCCAGCCAGCGCACGAAGGAATGGATGCCGCCTTTGGCAAAGGCATAATGCGGCCCGGTGCGCAGACCGCCCATCCACCCGGCCACCGATCCGCACAGCACGATGCGGCCTTCGCCGGCCTCCATCATGCCGGGCAGGAAGGCGCGGGTCAGATTGATCGGCCCCTTCACATTGGCGCGAATGACGCGATCAAGCGACTCTTCCCAGTCCTCGGCCATCCAGTCGTCATGCGGTGCGATCGCCGCCGTATCGATCAGTCCATAGACCGGTCCAGTCTGCCTCGCGAGCGCCGTCACGTCGGGCCGCGAGCCGGTGTCGAGGCCGTAAATTTCAGAGCGGTCCGCAACCTCGGCACCGACGCGTTCGCGGATACGATCCTTGCCTGCGATATCGACCAGCACAAGCGTCGCGCCTTGCTGTGCGCATAGCTTCGCCGTAGCGCTGCCGATGCCGCCGGCCGCGCCCGCGATCACAATGCGCTGTCCGGTGAGATCGAATGGGGATTTTTCAGAAGACGTCATGACGATAATTCCCGCTTGTGTTACCACACCTCTGTAAACCCACGCAGAGTACGGTGTTCAATTCGGTTGACGTGACGACGGTCAGCGCGCCGGCGGCACGCCGCCATAGGTCGTCAGATGCGAACTCGCGAGCCACCCAGCATCAATCGGAAGATTGATCCCGGTAACCGCCGACGCGTCGTCGGACAGCAGAAACGCGACGCCGCGTCCGATTTCTTCCGGATCGACCATGCGTCCCAGCGCGGAGCCTTCGATCAGCAGTTTCGGATCTCGCGTCCCACGTTCGATGTTGGCGAGCACCGGTGGGGTTCCCACATAGCCCGGCGACACCGCATTGACCCGCACACCCGAACGGCCCCAATCGGCCGCGAGGCACGCCGCCATATGAACCGCCGCAGCCTTCGAGGGCGCATAGGCGTGTAACGGCGCTGTGCGCGATGCCGTGACCGAGCCGGTGATCACGATGCCGCCGCGTCCGCGCTTGGTCATGCGCTTGCCGGCCGCGAGGCAGGACACGTAAACGCCGCGCAAATTGGCGGCGATTACCCTGTCGAATTCGGCGAGCGGCAGGTTCTCTGCACGGCCGCCGGACTGGATCACGCCGGCATTGGCGAACAGCGCCTCGATCGGCCCCAGCCGCGCCTCGATATCCGCGAAAGCCGTTTCGGTCGCGTGTTCATCAGTCACGTCGAACGGCACGGAGTCCGCGCCGATCTTCGCTGCAGATTCCTGATTGGCCTTCGCATTGATATCCGAAATGACGACGCGCCATCCGCGCTCGATCAAGATACCGGCTGTGGCTAGGCCGATTCCGCTTGCTCCGCCCGTCACCACGGCGATGCGGCCGCGCCCCTCGTCTCGTTTCATCCTGCACTCCCGTTGTCCGTTTCTTGTTGCACGCAGCAAAGCTGCGCGTTTGACGATGGCGACGGCGCTAGACCGCAAGATAGCGTTGCTTGATGTCCTCGTTGTGCCTGAGTTCATCTATGGTCGCGCGATACACGATCTGTCCCTTGTCGATCACCGTGGCATGGGTCGCGATACCCAGGCAGAAATGCATGTTCTGTTCGGCCAGCAGAATGGTGACGCCCATGCCGCGCAGCGTCTTGATAAGTTCGCCGATGGCCTGGACGATGATCGGCGCGAGGCCCTCACTGGGCTCGTCGAGCAACAACACATCGGGATTGCCCATCAGCGTGCGGGCGATGGTCAGCATCTGCTGCTCGCCACCCGACAGCCGGCCGGCCAGGCGGTCCTTCATCGAGGCGAGGATCGGAAACACCTCATAGATGCGCTCGCGATTCCAGTGATGGTCGCCGCGCGGCCCCTTCTTGGCGGCGACGATGAGATTGTCATCGACCGTATGGTCGGGGAACACCTGCCGGTTCTCCGGAACATAGCCGATCCCCGCGCGCGCGATCCTGTAGGACGGTCGACCGGCCAGCCCTTGACCTGCAAGAGCAACCTTGCCGCGGCGTGGCGGCGCGAGGCCGGCGATCATCTTGAACGTCGTCGACTTGCCGGCGCCGTTACGGCCGAGCAGCGCCATGGTTTGCCCCTGCTCGACCGCGAGATCGACGCCGAACAGGATCTGGCTGGCACCGTAATAGACGTCTGCCGCTTCGACATGGAGGAACGGGTCGGTCATCATGCCTCTCCCACTGCTGCGGAGAGATGGTGATCGGCACCGAGATAGGCGTCGATGACATCCTGATTGCGCCGGATCTCGTTGGCCGTGCCCTGCGCGAGCACGGCGCCGTATTTCAGCACATGGATTTTCTGGGCGATCTTGAAGACGATATCCATGTCATGCTCGATGAACAGCACCGTCATCTTCTTGACCTGCCACAGATGCTGCACCTTGCCGATCATGCGCCAGCGCTCGTCCGGCCCCATGCCCGCGGTCGGCTCGTCGAGCAGCAGCACCTTTGGCTCCATGGCGAGCGCAAGGCCGATATCGAGCAGCTTCTGGTCGCCATGGGAGAGATTGCGCGAGAGCGTCCCCGCCTTGTCCGCGAGCCCGAGCAGTTCGATGATCTCTTCCGTCCGCGCCTTGGCTTCCGCGACAGGAAACCGCCGCAGAAAGGTCCATGACTTGCGCAAATGAGAGATCACCGTCGCCATGATCGCCTCGGTGACGGTCAGGCTGGGGAAGATCTCGGCGACCTGGAACGCCCGCGTCATGCCGAGCCGCACGACCTCGAGGCTCGATTTACCAACGATATCCTGACCGTCGAAAATGACCTTCCCCGAATTCGGCCGGAACGCGCCCGAGATCAGGTTGAAGAAGGTGGTCTTGCCTGCGCCATTCGGTCCGATGATCGCCGTGAGCGAGCCGTCGGGAAAATCGATCGAGACATTGCGCGTGGCGTGAACACCGCCGAAGCGTTTGTCGAGGTTCTGCACCGAGAGCATCAGGCAATCCTCTCCTTGGCGAAGGCGGCATCCTTGGCGGAAGCGTCCTGGGCAGGAGCCACCCTGGCCTCTTTGCGTCGCTGCAGAAATTCGACGATGTAATCGGCGATGCCCTGCCGCAGACCGAGCACGATGGCCAGAATGACGATGCCCAGCACCAGGCCGTGATATTCTGTGTAGATGGATACGAAATGCTCGAGCAGGCGCAGCAGGATGGCGCCGATGATCGGCCCGACGAACAGTTGCGAGCCGCCGAGCATGATCATGAAGATGGCCTCGCCCGAGGTCGTCCAGAAGCCGAATTCCGGATAGGCGCCGGAGACGAACAGCGACAGCAGGATGCCGGCAACGCTGGCCATCGCACCGGCCAGGATGAACACGCCGAGCTTCATGCGAACGATATCGACGCCGAGGTAATTGGCCCGGTTCGGATTGTCGCGGATCAAGCGCAGCGTGTAGCCGAACGGCGACTGCCAGACCTGACGCATGATCAGGATACAGACGACGAAGACGCAAGCCGAGAAGATATAAAGCGACACACCGCTGCTGAGATCGATGCCGAAGAACGGGGGCCGCGGAATGCCGCCGCGCAAGCCCTGATCCCCGCCGGTCAAGCTGACCCATGTCAGGATGATCGAGTGGATGAACATCTGGAAGGCCAGCGTGATGAAGGAGAAATAGATTTCCTTGAGCCGCACGCAGATCGCACCGATCACCAGCGCAAGCACCGCAGTGCCGAGCACCGTGACGAGAATTGCAACGGGGATCGACACGCGGCCGGACTGCATCAGCAGACCGAACATATAGGCGCCGGACACGAAGAAGGCCGCATGCCCGAACGAGACCAGCCCCGTGAGCCCCACGAGGAGATTCAGCGACATCGCCAGCAGGCCATAGGCCATCACATAGATGAGGAAGTCGCGCAGCGATGGCTTGGTGAAGATGAACGGTACGACAATCAAAACGATCAGCACGGCAGCCGCAAAGAACAGATCGCGCAGGAACCCCGCTTTCATCATCGCGCGATCTCCCGGCCGAGCAGACCGCTGGGCTTGACGATCAGAACGACGGCCATCATGCCGAACATGATCCCGTCAACGAAGAGCGGGAAGCCGATCGCTCCGAAGGCCCGCGTGAAGCCGATGAGCAACGCTGCGATCAGCGCGCCGACAATCGATCCCATCCCGCCGATCACGGTGACGATGAAGCTTTCGATCAGGATCGATAGACCCATACCCGGCGTCAATGTGCGTGTCGGCGCCGCGAGGGAGCCGGCGATACCCGCCAACATGCTGCCGACGCCAAACACGGCCGCGTAGAGCAGCGTCGTGTTGATCCCGAGTGCGCCGACCATCTGCGGATTGATGGCGAGGGCGCGGATGATCTTGCCGATCCGGGTCTTCTCGATTGCGAGCCAGAGCATCGCGCCGATCGACAGGCTCGCGACGATCATGAAGACGTAATAGGCCGGAACGAAGCCGCCGGCGAATTCAAGCGGCGGAAGCGCGAACACGTCGGGCATGCCCATCATCTTGTATTCCGGGCCGGCAATGATCTTCACCAGATCGTCGAAGATCAGGATGATGGCGTAGCAAACCAGCAACTGCATCAGGATGTCCTTGCCATACACCTTGCTGATGATGAACCGCTCAAAGATGACCCCGATCAGGCCTGCCCCGAGCGCGCCGGCCAGGAATGCCAGTAAAAAGCTCGATGTCGCCTGATAGGTGAAGAAGGCGATATAGGCGCCAGCCATATAGAACGCGCCATGGGCGAAATTGATGACGCCGAGCACGCCGAAGATCAGCGACAGGCCGGACGCCACCATGAACAGCAGCATGCCGATGATGAGCGCCGTCGATATCTGCGTCACGGCGCAGGCTGACGATGACAGGCAGGAGGCAAGGGCTTCGAGGTTCACAGCGCAGTCCTTTGATGGTCTGACCTTCGATGGTCTGAACGAGCCTGTTCCGGCCGACGCGAACGGCAGGCCGGATGTGCGACGGAGCGGCCGAGCCCGTCGCCATGCGACGGGCCACGTCATCTAGCGACGATGCCCGCAGACAGATCAGGCGTAACCCTTTTCCTTCTTCCACTCCTTCTCGAGCTCGACGATCTTCGACCATTCCGTATCGACGTAATCGACCACCCAGGGTGACTTGCTGACCGTCTTGCCCCATGCGACGGGGTAATTGATGATCGTATGATCGCTGTCACGCATGGTGATGCCGGCACCGCCAAACGGCTTCTTCACCGTCATGCCGGAGATTTCCTTCGCCAGCGCAGAACTGTCGGTATTGCCGTTCGTGCGACGCAGCGCCTCGATAATGAATTGCGACGCCGCGTAGTTCTGCCACGCCCAGTTGGTCGGCTCGTGCGACGCCACCTTGACATAGGCATCGCAGAAGGCGGTGTTCTCGGGTGAACTCGGAAATCCGTTGTTATACCGATAGGCCGTGTTGAGTCCCTGCGGCAGGTTCTTGATGGCCGTCAGGATCGGCGGATCGCCAAGACCACCGGAGAAATAGGCGGTGTTCTGGAACAGGCGATACAGGTTCGACTGCTCGATAAACGCGACGAGATCGCCGCCCCACAGCGCCGAATAGACCGCCTGCGGCTTCACCTGCATCAGCTTGGTGATGCTCTCGGTGTAATCGGGCGCAAACAGTTTCGGCCAGAGCTGATCGACCACTTCGATCGACGGCTCGAACACCTTGGCGTATTGCAGAAATTCCGCGGTGTTGTCGCGGCCATAGGCGTAATCGGGCGAACAGGTCGCCCACTTCTTGAGCCCCTTCTCCTTGGCAATCTTCGCTGCGTAGCTACCACCTGCGACGGCATCATGGATGCCCTGTCGGGCGCATCTGAACACATTCTTGCTGAACTGCTTGGGGTCTGCCGTCAGCGACGAGGTTTCGCTGCAGGTATGGAGGCAAAGGATGCCGAGATCGCGCACGACCTCATGCACCGCGAAGCTGCCTGACGACGCCTCGCCATCGACGATGATATCGCAACCGTCATTATTGATGAGATCGCGCGTGACCTTGGCGGCTTCGTCGGGACGCCCCTTGGAGTCGCGGTCGACCACTTCGAATTTGCGGCCATTGATGCCGCCGGCTTCGTTTATCTGATTGAAAGCGAGCTGGACTGCAAACCGACTGGACGTGCCGAGGATTGCAACGCGTCCCGACAGGATCGTCGGCAGGCCGATCTTGATGACTTTCGCCTGTGCACCGGCGATATGCGGCGCGCCGAATGCGGCAAGGCCTGCCATGGCGCCAGCGCCCTTGAGGACGCGTCGGCGTGAAATGCCCTTGGTCGTCTTGGTCATTGAACCCTCCCTGATTTTGATGTCCGGCTTTGCCGGTACAGATTTTATTATTTCCAGATCAGCGTCGTCTTGGTGGCTTACTCTCCTCACTCGGTCCTTTGGTCGATCAGCGCAATACGAAGATCGTGCAGCAGGAACGGCGCGCTGTCCAACGGACTTTCCGAATGCCTCGCGTAAATTCGCCGCAGCGAGGTCGGGGATCAATGCTGCGGCGCCGACTCCTCTTGCCCGCGGCTTTCGCTCCGTCGGCCGCGGCATGGGCAGTTAGCTCAGCGCGAAGCCGCGATAACCGCTTTGCGCAACGTCGTCACAGATCGAGGTGTAGCGCGCCAATCCACCGGCGTAGGGCATGAAGACACGCGGCTTGCCCGGTACATTGGCGCCAAGATACCAGGACGAACTTGCCATGGGCAGCAGCGTCGCATCCGCGGCTTCGTTGACATGCGCGACCCACTTTTCGGTCGAGTCGGTATTGGCCTCGATCCGCTTTTGGCCGTTCGCGCGCATGTCGCGGATGCAATTGGTGATCCAGTCTACATGCTGCTCGATGGCAATCGGCATATTGCACAACACCGACGGGCTGCCAGGACCGGTGATGGTGAACAGATTCGGGAATTTCGGCGACTGCAGGCCAAGGTAAGTGCGCGGGCCGGCCGCCCAGGCATCCTTCAGCTTGATACCCTGGCTGCCGCTGATGTTTAGATTGACGAGTGGTCCCGTCAGTGCGTCGAAGCCTGTCGCGAACACGATGATGTCGAGCGCGTAGTCCTGCTTCGTCGTGCGGATGCCGTTCGCCGTCACCTCGACGATCGGTTCTGCCTTGAGATCCACCAGCAGCACATTGTCCCGATTGAACGTTTCGAAATAGCCGCTGTCGATCGGCGGACGCTTGGTCGCGAATCCATGATCGCGTGGCGTCAACATCTCTGCGACCACCGGATTCCTGACGACGGTCTTAATCTTGTCGCGGAGGAAGTCTGAGGCCGTGAGGTTTGCCTCGACGTTCTGCAGGACATCGGAAAACGATGCACGGAAGCGCAATCCGCCGCGCTCCCACGCCTTTTCATAGATCTCCTCCCGCTCCGCATCGGACACCGACAGCGCGGAACGCGTCGAGATCGTGAACGGATGTCCGTTGGTACCGGCGCGTGCCAGCCGCCAGATCTCGTCGTAATTGTCCCTTGTATGCTTGATGTCGTCCGCCGTCACCGGGCCGTTACGCGCCGGAATGCTGTAATTTGCCGTACGCTGGAAAACCGTGAGATGTTTTGCCTGCTCGGCAATAACAGGTGCGGTCTGAATCCCGGTCGATCCGGTTCCGATCTGGCCCACACGCTTGCCGCTGAAATCGACGCCCTCATGCGGCCACAGGCCGGTATGGTACCATTGGCCCTTGAAGCTATCGAGGCCCTTGATATCAGGCACATTGGCTGTCGAGAGACACCCCACTGCCGTAATCAGGAATGGCGCGGAGAAGAACTGTCCGTTCTTCGTCTGCACCGTCCAGAGATTGGCATCGTCATCGAACGCGGCCGAGGTGACCTCGGTGTTCAGCCGGATATCGCGCTTGAGATCGAGCTTGTCGGCGACGAAATTCAGGTATTTCCGGATTTCAGGATGTTCGGGATAGCGCTCGCTCCAGCTCCACTCCTGCTCGATCTCCTTGTTAAAGGAGTAGCAATAGTAATAGCTCTCGGAATCGCAGCGCGCGCCCGGATAGCGGTTCCAGAACCAGGTCCCGCCGATGCCATCGCCCTTTTCAAGCACAACGACGTCGAGGCCGAGTTCGTCCCGTAATTTGTGCAACTGGTAGAGGCCTGAAAATCCGGCGCCGATAATGATCGCGTCACAGGCATGGCTCGATCGTTCGTTCACTGCAAAAGCAGTGCTCTCCTTGCTCGCCAACGGTCGTCTCCCCGTTCGTTTATGAGCGGCTTCGCATGGCCGCGCTATTGCCTCGAAGGCTAGAGATTTGCCGGATGGCTTTCCATACTCTATCGTTCAAACCTGATGTGAATTTCCGTCACAAGAGAAAAACGTGAACCGCTACACAGAGATGCAGGTTTTCGTCAGGGCCGCGGAAGACGGCAGCTTCTCTGCAGCGGCCCGGAACCTTGCCATCACGCCGTCCGCAGT
The DNA here is from genome assembly GCF_021044645.1 of Tardiphaga sp. 37S4. Lineage (NCBI taxonomy): Bacteria > Pseudomonadati > Pseudomonadota > Alphaproteobacteria > Hyphomicrobiales > Nitrobacteraceae > Tardiphaga > Tardiphaga sp. 37S4. The sequence continues at coordinate 3,757,087 of NZ_CP088008.1, forward strand.
CAGCAAGCTGATTGCGCGGATGGAAGAACGGTTGGGCGCGCTGTTATTCCGCCGTGCGCACCGCAACATCGTCATGACTCCGGAGGGAGAGGTCTTCTATCGGGCGGCGCTTGCAGCCATCGAAGCCGTCGAGGCCGCTGACGCGACGATCTTCAGCGGCAAGCTCGGTCGCGAAACCCTGCGCATTCGCTCGATGCCGATCTTCGGACAGGTCATCCTCGCCAAGAAGCTCCCGGAGTTCTGCCGGCAGCATCCCGACCTTCAGGTTGAACTTCAGCTGCGGATCGATCCCGGGCCGCTACTTGACGAGGGAACCGACGTTGCGATTCATGTTGGGCACCTCAATGACTCCTCGCTCGTGGCCACGCGATTTACGAGCACGCGATGGATCATTTGTGCGTCGCCGAGCTATCTGGCCGAGTACGGCACGCCGTCACATCCCAACGAGTTAGCGGACCACGCCTGTCTCAATTTTCATTCGTCCATTGCCGCCAGCACATGGACCGTTCGCGGTGCCGATGGCTTGTCCACACCGCTCGCCGTCAAGAGCCGTGTACGCTCGAACCAGGCTTCGATCCTTATCGAGTTCGCGCGCGCTGGCCTCGGCATCGTGCGATTGGTCGAAGTCCAAATCGCCGACGATCTCGCCCAAGGCCGCTTGGTCGAGCTCTTTCCGGAACATCAGTGCCCAGAGGAACATCCCATCTATGCGGTGTATCAGAGCCGCCGACTGGTAAGTAACCGTGTCAGGGTCTTCTTAGACTTCCTGAAGACGAAACTACCCGATCCGCCGCCTTGGCGGTATTGGCGGGACCAATAGACGTCCGCTTTGCGCCAGAAGCGGCCGCCAAGTGTATGTAATTCTCCGATTGACGAGATATAAGCGGGCCGTGAGTTCTTTCGGTGTCTGTCCCCCGTTACGAATGCCTCCGGAAGACGGAACCGCTATTTTGGTCAGATCGTCTCGGCGTGGCAGCCGCTATCTGTGCAACGTTACTACAAAAAGACTCTTTAAAAGCAGGTGCCGCCAAACCGCTCGCGGCCCTTGATCTGGGCGGCAGCCTGCGCATCGTTCGGCAAGGGCGGCGTGATCGTCAGCCAGAAGCGGACGAACAGGGTCAGCGTTTCCGCGGTAACCCCAAGATCGCGTTCGAGACGTTGGACTTGGCTCGACAGCCGGTCGAGACGGCGCGCGAACGCCGCCTCGCGCCGATCCTCCCCATCCGGAGACAGAAACGAGGTGACCGCCGCTTCCACGATCGCCGATCGGGAAAGCTTCTTGCGGTCGGCAAGATCGGCGATCTGCTTCAGAAGGTCCGGCGGGAAATACACATTCATCCGGTCCCGCATGGTCTCACAACTCCATACCGTCATTCGGGTCGAGCGAGACCTGGCGAGCGATGCCACGCATCTGCTGGTGCAGGATGCGAGCCTGACGGGCTGCATCGTCCGACTCGTCGTCGAGCACAGCGGCGAACTCTTCCGCAGGCCTCGGATCAGTCGCCTCCTTGGCAATGGCGACATGGTCGGGAAGCTCGGGTTCGCGACGCAAGCCGCTATTGGCGGCATCCTGTTCCGCCTTCTGAATCTCACCAAGCAACACGGCGTCCGGTGCCTGCGGCGTTAGAGCTGACCACCCATCCGTCCGTGACGACCGGCCAGACTTCGCCGGATCTGGCGGCGTCAGCACCCGTTCGGTGAAACGGTGATCCTCGTAATAGCGAGCTTTCTTCGCCCGGATCGGGGGCGTGCCGGCAACCATGACGATCTCGTCAGTGGGCGGGAGCTGCATCACCTCGCCCGGCGTGAGCAGCGGCCTTGCCGTCTCCTGCCGCGAGACCATGAGGTGACCAAGCCACGGATTCAGCCTGTGACCAGCATAGTTCTTCATGGCGCGCATCTCGGTTGCTGTCCTCAGCGCATCGGAGACACGCTTCGCCGTGCGCTCGTCGTTGGTGGCAAAGCTGACGCGGACATGGCAGTTGTCGAGGATCGCGTTGTTGGGCCCGTAGGCTTTCTCGATCTGGTTCAGCGACTGCGCGATCAGGAAGCTTTTGATGTCGGAACCTGCCATGAAGGCCAGCGCGGATTCTAAGAAGTCGAGCCGGCCGAGCGCGAGCCGGGTGCCGAGATCGACTTCCATTTGCCGGGCGAGATCGCGCGTGAAAGCTTTGAGATCGGTCATCTCAGCGGCGTCCTCGGGCGAGACGATGAAACGGAAATGATGCCGGTCGTCCTTGCAGCGATCTGCAAAGGCCGCGTCGTCAGTGCGGTCATGACCGGCATCGAACATCACCGCCTTCTCGCTGTTACGGGTGACGCCGTCGCGCTTCAGATAGGACAGATGAGCGGTCAGCGGCGCGGAACGAAACGAACGGCCCTGATGGCGGACGACGCGCGCCTTCACCACCACGCGCCGCGCCGGGCTAAACAGGCGGTTGCGGCCAAAACTGATCCGGCCGCGCCCGAAGGTCGAGCGCCCGTAGCTTGAGGAGCGCTTCCCCGCAGCCGCAAGACTGGAGGTGGGACCGGACTTCTTCGCCGCGCGCAGCACCTGGTTGATGAAGCTCTTGGGCTTTGCCGCTCGCGTGCCGCGGATGCGGCCAGGCCGGATGCGTAAATCGCTGTCGCCTACGCTCACAGCAATCGCTCCACGGGCAAGGAATGGGGAGCAGTGCCGAAAACACTTTTGAATTCATTAGCGAAAGCATCAGGCGCGGCACGCGCCCCGACCGACCGGCACGGCCGAACCCAAGCCATTCCAATGGCTTGCGGTTCGGCCGGCGAGCCGCTTTTATCTCGCCGTCCCGCTGTCGTGCCTCCCCACTGCTCTCGCCTTCCCAGCCATTCTATCCCGGAGCACGCCATGGCACGCCAGACTGCACATCCTGTCATTGCAGGTCTCCCGCGCTGGATCGAGCAACAAACAAGCTGCGCGCTTGCGGCACGAGCGCAGAGATATTGCGCGTCGGATCGCTCGGCGGAACGCGGTCCGATCGCCGTTCAGCCGACACACGATCGACAGCGGTTGCGCGTTCGGATTGCCCGATGAACAGTGGCGCCTCGGTCCATGACTTCGCGTGAACGACTGCGACGGAGAGCGGACTGGCGAGTTCGGCGCCACCGAACAGGGGAGCAAGCGTTGCCGCATAAGCGCGGGTCTCGGCCGGCAATGGACGGCCCGCGAGATACTGTTCGTAGCGGCCCGGTCCCGCGTTATACGCCGCAAGGAAACCGGGCGAGCCATAGCGGTCGTGTAGTTCGTGGAGATACGCTGCGCCTGCCAGAATGTTGTCGCGCGGATCGTATGGATTGTCGCCAATGCGATGACGTATGCGCAGGTCTGCCCAGGTCTCGGGCATAATCTGCATCAACCCCATCGCGCCTTTTGGCGATCTTGCCCGCGCGTCACCGGCACTTTCGACGGTCATCACGGCGCGTATCCAATGCACCGGTACGGCGTAGCGGCGTGAGGCCTCTTCGATCAGGTTCGCAAACGAGCCGACAGACCGTGCGCTCGCCGAATGCTTGGCTGATGCGCTGCCAGTTTGTGCGGCATTCAGCGGCACAATCGCAAACGACAACGCCATCACGGCGGTACAAGCTACCGTCCCCAAACGGCTTGCGGCCGCCCTGGACCGCCGCTGCGCGCGCCGGCGTTGCGAATTCTGGTCGGGACGGAGGAATGGTGCAGCGTTTGGTCGAACAGAGGAATGGCAGATCGAGCAAGGAAGATACGCACGCTCACTTCTCCCCAGTCCACACCGGGAGTGCACGGCCGATGACGGCAGATGCCGCGATCGGCCCGAAATACCGACCGTCCAGCGAGTCCTTGGACTGCCGGTTCATGAGAAAGAGTTCGTCCTCGCCGACAACACGACAGCCGTGCCAGACCGGCAGCGGTCGGCCGTGGCTGTCTCGCTCGCGCACCTCACCCATGTCGATCTTATCGATCGAGATAGTGTGCCCGCTTCTGCAAACCGTTTGCCCCGGGAGTGCCAGCACGCGCTTCAGCATGGGAATGCCGACCGGCAGATAGCCGTTCAGGTCAAGAAAGGTCGCCAGCGGCTCAGGCGGCTTGATGGCGACGAGTTCGGTGACAAACAGTCTGTCTGCAGGCTGCAAGCGATAGAGGCCAAGCGGCACACTTTCGGAAGCATTCCACACATAGAGGGGAACCGGCTCCGCGACGACCGGGGCAACGAGAACGGTGATCCCAACAAACATGACTGCGAGCACCGAGAACCGGCCATTCATGGTGCGATCCTCTGCCGGTGAAGCCAGGCCTGGTGACGCGATTTAGTGTAGGTCCGTGGAGCTTCGTTGACGGACAAGCGGTTATGGACGTGATGCCAATAATCAGGTGCAGCGTTCGCGGGATCGATGCTGAGCGCTTCGATCGCATCGATCAGTTGCAGCACCCGCTCGACCTTGGGCCAGCCCGACAGCCGCAACAGAATCTCGCCGCCGGGTTTCACATAGGGCACCGTGGTGCAACGCTGACCGGCCGCGACTGCCCGCAAGATGTCGATCCGCGAGATGACCGTGCCAAAGTCATTTGAGGTCCAGCGGACGAACGCGAAGATGCTGCCGGGTGTGAACGACACAACGCGCCGACGGCGATCTAGGATCGGCTCCGAACAGTGCCCCCACAGATGCCAGGTCCATCAGACAATTAGGATGCCGATCGCCCCCTACGATTCACAGTTGCTCGTCAACTTCGCGGCAAAAGGGGGCGATTCGTCCTATTTGTACGCCACAACTACACAGCAGCCATACCAGCGCTTTATATTTCTTTCTTGCTGGAGAAGCCTACGATCTTATTGTCTGAGACCGATGGTGGTTCGGGGCGGAGGCATGGGCGGCAAGAACGAAAAGACTCGGATCGAGGCATTTGCGTCGCCAGGTAGGGGGAAAATGCCGCGTGCCACGAAGCGCCCTCGCAAGAAACGTGGCATGCCGCCGCCAGCGACGTTCGATATCGATACGCTGCCGGGCAGCTCGAATTTGACGGCATTGGAAGCGGCCGCGGTCATCCGGCGCACGCCCGGAGCGCTGGAGCAGTGGCGGCGCGATCGGAACCATCCCCTGAAATGGCGCCATGTCGATGGTCGCCCGCTCTATCGGGTCGATGCGGTGCGCGACTATCTAGCCAGATGCGATAAAGCCACTAAGACGCCTCCGCCGCATAATGCTCGCGAAGACGACCGAGCAGCTCAGCCTTGATGGGGTCAAGTGGATTCGTCCGTTGCAGGCGCACGACCCCTCCGACCCGTTGCGCACCGACCAACTGCGCGATGTAGTCATGAGCAGCTTCGAACGCCATCTTGCGGATGATCCACTGTTCGTCGTGATTGTAGACCTGATCGATTCCGCGCGGCTTTTGCCCGACACATAACCGCTGGATTTCGTTGTCGTAGCCGCACCGTGACATAACGGTGCGCAAGCTGCGCCTCAAATCGTGCATGGTGAACCTGGCGACACCCGCTTCCTTAACCAAACGGTTCACCATCTTGGTGAAGCCCGACAACTGGCCGCCGGTCTTTGGTGACGGGAAGACGTAGTCGGACGTTGCGCGCTGGAAATGCTTCGCAGCTGTAAGCACCTCGTCAACGAGATGAGTGCGCGGCACGTCGTGATGCAGGCCCATCTTGGTCCACGCCGCATCGAAGGTGATGCGGTCATCCATGATGTGCTTTCGCCACTCAATGATGGTTGGCTCGCTGCGGCGCGGACCGCCGAGCAGGCACATGCGTGCTAATTGTCCAAAAGCCCCGAGCTTGCCGGATGCGTGCCAGACCTTGATGATCTCCTCATCCATCAGCGCGCGGCCCTTCGTTCGGCGCCCGACCCTCTGCGCACGGGTCTCTTTCGGCGCGCGATAGCCGGCAAGCACGTTGTGCTCGACGTAACCTTCGCCGACACACCACTCGAGGAATGTGTGGGTGTGCTTGCGCAAGTCCCTGGCTGCACCGCGCTTACCGGTCTTGGCGGTCTTGTCCACTGCCGCCATGATTTGCCGGCGCGTCAATTCGCCGATGGCGAGATCGAAATGATCCTTGAGACCGCGCCGCAGCGCCGACATCGCAGGCCTCCAGTTCACGACTTGGCGTCCGGTCAGGGATGTCTGATAAGGGCCGTCTTCACTGATCAAGGCCACCAGCGTAGTGCGCTGCATCTCGGCCAGTTGCCGGCGCTTGGCTTCTCGTTTGGCGTCGTTCGGATCGACCCCTGTGACCACCTCACTAGCGGCGATGGTGGCGGCCTTCCGAGCCGCCCGCTCATTGAACCTTGGCCAGGCCCCGAGGGTCTTGCGCTGAGTGCCTCTCACTCCCGGCTTGGTGAACAGGTAAACCCAGGTCCGGCCGCCCGTCGCGCGCATGCGCAGCGCCAGACCGGGCAGCTTGTCGTCGTGGAGGTAATGCTGCGCCTTGCCCGGTGGCATTGTCGTGTCGCGGATGACCGTGTCGGTCAGTGTCAAATAGTTGATCGGCTCTCCCACGGTCCCTGCCCTTCCGTCTTGTGCTCACGCGGGAATGATCGGACCGGCAAGAACCGGGTCTCAGACCTTCCCTCGACTGTGTGCCCCAAGGGAAAATTCGCGGGGGGGCACAACAGGGGCACACAAGATGTGCTATGGCCCACCATGGTCAACTATGGTCACACACTACAAAAACACCATAATTAACAGGCCGTTATGCAAATTTACTATGGTTAGGGCTGGCTGGCTAGGGTCTACAGATTGTGGTTCACACGGGAGAGGTCCAAGGTTCGATCCCCTGTGCGCCCACCATGTCTTCGTCGAATTCAATGACTTAACGGTCCAATTCCCTTGCGGGGTGCCCCAGAAGAGCGGGGGCACAGTGCGGCACATCGGTACGACACGGTTGCCAAAAATGACTCGGCCACCGCGCCCACCCAACTGCCGCTTTCGGGCTCAGGCAAGTCGGTGTTGTGGTCAGACTGCATTCCGACATGAATTAGCGAATGGTCAGCGTGAAGGGCGCCCGCCCTTGCCGTGCGCGTCGCGTTGCAGCCTCATGCTAAAATATCCGCGTGGATTCGCGATGCGGCCTTTCACCCTGTCCCTATGAACACTTAAGCAGACCAGCTCATGGACCCGCTCGACAGCCCCAATTCCAGGCCAGCGCTGGCAGCGCAGTCATCGCCGCAAGGAATTGCGGCTGATCTTGTTGCAGTGCTGGTAGCCGTGACCTCGGGTGAGCCTCGTGTTCTAACGATCCAGGATCAGCGCGCCCTGCCCTCCGGGCCTTTCGAACTCGCCCATCGTTCGCTGCAATCGGGGCTACGTGCCTGGGTCGAACGGCAGACACGGTTGCCGCTCGGTTATGTCGAACAGCTCTACACTTTTGCCGATCGTGATCGCGCTGGCGCCACTGGGCAGCATGTCATCTCGATCAGCTATCTTGGCCTGACACGAGAACAACCGACATTCGGCGAACACGAAGCCAGATGGCGCGGCTGGTATGATTACTTCCCTTGGGAGGATCATCGTGACGGCCCACCGCCGCTGATGGAGAAGACTCTGCAGCCAGGGCTCAAAGCCTGGGCCTCTGCAGTATCCGATCGGACGGCGCAGCGCGCTCGTCGGCAGCGCGCCGCGATGCTCTTCGGTTTCGAGGAGCACAGCTGGAACGAGGAACTGGTTCTGCAGAGGTACGAACTATTATATGAGGCGAGACTGATCCCCGAGGCGACACGCGGAAGTTCCTCAACATCCACGTCGAACCATGCGGCTCTATCGAACACGCCGGGTCACGCCATGATCCTGGACCATCGCCGGATTCTCGCCACTGGAATTGCAAGACTCAGGGCCAAGATCAAATACCATCCTGTCGTATTTGAATTGATGCCGGACACATTCACGCTGCTGCAATTGCAACGCTGTGTTGAGGCGCTGGCGGGACGGCAAGTGCACAAGCCGAATTTCCGCCGCCTGATCGAGCAGCAGGAACTCGTTGAGGAAACTGGCGAAACCAGCCAGGACACCGGCGGACGTCCGGCAAAACTCTTCCGCTTTCGCCGTGCCGTCCTTGCGGAACGCGCCATCGCCGGAACCAAACTTCCCGTCTCGGGGGCTTGACAAGCCTTATACTCGATTACAGTATAACATATGCTCAACGAGAGTATATATCATGCTGTCGATACCCGAACTGCGTCCTTCGGAACATCTCTATGCGAAAGTGCGCCACGCGATCCCCGCGATCGAATGGTCGATGCTGTCAGAAGATATCGACGCGATCATCGCGTTGAAGAAGAGCCGCAACGCCGTCATCCTTGCCCACAATTATCAGACACCGGACATCTTCCACTGCGTCGCGGACATAGTCGGCGACAGCCTCGCGCTGGCGCGTGAAGCGATGCATGTGGAGGCCGACGTCATCGTTCTCGCCGGCGTTCACTTCATGGCCGAGACGGCCAAATTACTCAATCCGTCGAAGACCGTGCTGATTCCCGATCGCGGCGCCGGCTGCTCGCTTGCCGACTCCATTACGCCCGAGGACGTGAGGCTGCTGCGGCAAACTTATCCTGGCGTGCCGATCGTGACTTATGTGAACACCTCGGCAGCGGTGAAGGCCGAGTCGGATATCTGCTGCACCTCGGGCAATGCCAAGGCGGTGATCGAGTCGCTTGGCGTTGAACGCGTGATCATGCTGCCGGACGAATATCTGGCCAGGAACATCGCTGCCGAAACCAAGGTTAAAGTGATTACCTGGACTGGTCATTGCGAGGTGCACGAGCGCTTCAGCGCCGAAGAGGTGCGTCAATTGCGCGAGAACCACCCTGGTGTCGTCGTACTGGCGCACCCGGAATGCCCGCCGGACGTGCTGGCGGAGGCCGATTTCGCCGGCTCGACGGCCGCCATGTCGTCCTACGTCGCAAGCAAACGACCACCGCGAGTCGTGCTTCTGACGGAATGCTCGATGAGCGACAATGTCGCCATCCAGTACCCGGACCTCGAATTCATTCGTCCGTGCAATCTTTGTCCGCACATGAAGACGATCACGCTCGGCAACATCCGTCACGCGTTGGAGACGATGCAGCACCAGGTCACGATCGACGACAGTGTCGCAGCGCGCGCACGCCTCGCGGTCGAACGAATGCTGGCCGTCACATGACAGCATTACACGATACAAACGGCGCTCCCGTCATCATCGGCGGTGGCATCGCCGGCCTCATGACAGCCCTGGCGCTCGCGCCGCAACCGGTGCTGCTCCTGACCGGCGCGCCGCTGGGCATGGAATCGTCGAGTGCGCTTGCGCAAGGCGGTATCGCTGCCAGTATCGGGGCAGATGATAGTACTTCGCTGCATCTGGCAGACACACTCGCCGCGGGTGACGGTTTGTGCGACGAAACCATCGCGGCCTCAATCGTCGCCGCAGCGCCCGCCGCGATCGAACAGTTGGCGCGGCTCGGCGTCATTTTCGATCGGGATGCCAGCCGCAAGATCATCCTCGGCCTCGAGGCCGCGCATTCGCGCCGCCGGATCGTCCATGCCGGGGGTGATGCGACAGGCCGGGACGTTATTCGAGCCCTGGTCCGCAGGGTTCGCGAGACGCCTTCGATCACGGTGATCGAGGGAGCCACGGCACAGCGCCTGGTCGTCGAAGACAATGCAGTGGTGGGTCTTCTTGGCCATACCGGCCCGGGACCCGTGCTCTTTGCCACCGATCGTGTCGTCATCGCGACCGGCGGCATCGGAGGTCTGTTTCTGCATGGGACGAATCCGGCTGGATCCTTTGGCCAGGGCCTCGCGCTCGCAGCCCGCGCCGGCGCCGTCATGGCCGATCTTGAATTTATCCAATTCCATCCGACGGCGCTCGACAGCAAGTCCTCTCCACTGAAGCTCATCAGTGAGGCCGTACGCGGAGAAGGCGCGATCCTGGTCGACGAAAATGGCGATCGCTTCATGGCCGGTGCCCCCGGCGCCGAGCTTGCGTCCCGCGATATCGTTGCACGTGCCGTCTGGCGGCACATCGCGGCGGGGCATCGGGTTTTTCTCGACGCAAGGGGCGTGAAGGGACTCGACTTTGCGCGGCGGTTCCCGGCCATCACGGCACTTTGTCGCGATGCAGGAATCGATCCGGTTACGCAGCCAATCCCAGTCCGTCCCGCTGCGCACTACCACATGGGCGGCATACTCGTCGACCGGACCGGGCGGACCTCCGTCGACGGTCTGTGGGCCTGCGGCGAAGCTGCCTGCACTGGCCTGCACGGCGCAAACCGGCTTGCCAGTAATTCACTCCTTGAGGCGGCCGTGTGTGGCGGCTGGGTTGCCGAGAATATTGCCGCAACGACCTCCATCCGGCGGCGGCAGCCACTGTTGCCCGGTGGAGTAACAGGCAGCGATCCAAGTTCGGTGCGCCCTATTCTGTCGCGTGCCGCAGGCGTGTTGCGCGATGGCGAAGGCCTGCGTGCCGCCGCCCGCGCGCTCTATCCCCTCGCGATCTCGCAGCAAGCTGCGAGCGATCCCGCAATTGTCGGCCTGATGATCGTGATCGCTGCCTTGCGCCGCCAAGAAAGCCGCGGCGCGCATGCACGCACCGACTTCCCGAAGCACACGAGTCTGGCACAGCGTTCGACGCTGCGCCTTGATGACGCGCTTCAAGCCGCGCGAGACGACATCCCGGAACTCGTCGCCTAACCCAAAGGATCGCCATGACGCCCTCACCGCTCCCCCATGTCATGATCGAGCCATTGGTTCGCATGGCGTTGCTTGAAGATCTCGGACGAGCCGGCGATCTCACGACCGATGCGATCGTGCCAGCCGGCCGACGCGCCACGACACTTCTTGTTGCGCGCCAGCCCGGCGTGGTGGCCGGGCTCGACCTCGCTCGACTGGCCTTTCAACTGATCGATCCCGCGATCGAGATGCATATCGAGCGCAACGACGGCGCAGTCCTGGCGCCCGGCGACGTGATCGCCACGATCACCGGCCCCGCGCGAGGTATTTTGACCGCTGAACGGGTCGCATTGAATTTCCTGTGCCGCCTGAGCGGAATCGCGACGGCGACTGCCTCTGTGGTTGCAGCGGTCCGAGACTACCAGACGAAAATTGTCTGCACGCGCAAGACAACGCCAGGGCTGCGCGCCATCGAAAAATATGCGATCCGCGTTGGCGGTGGCAGCAATCACCGGTTCGGCCTCGACGATGCCGTGCTCATCAAGGACAATCACGTCGCCATTGCCGGCAGCGTAACCGAGGCGCTGAAGCGGGCGAAAACCGGTGTCGGGCATCTGGTCAAGATCGAACTCGAAGTCGACACGCTCGATCAGCTGCGCGAGGCGCTCGATCACGGTGTAGACGCGGTACTCCTTGACAATATGGATCCACCCACGCTCACGGAAGCCGTCGCGATGGTCGCAGGTCGGGCGGTAACCGAAGCCTCCGGCCGCATCACGCCCGCTACAGCGCCACACATCGCTGCGACCGGCGTCGATCTGATCTCGATCGGATGGCTCACCCATAGCGTCGGCGTTCTCGACATCGGGCTCGATTTTAAACCGGACGATTTGAAGATGTGAGTCAGGTTGATGTTGTTGCGGTCGAACTCAACATCAGCAGAAAGCCTCAGCAACTATCCCGATTGCAACTTTTTACCAGTAGCTTCGTCGATCCCGCGTCGCGCGGTCTTCGTCCTCTAGCCCGCTTCTCTCGGGAGATCGAAAGCATCAGATCTTTTCACTGCTCGGCGCAAAAATGCACATCCGATCGGTAAAGCACCGTCACGTTCTAACTTCGCGTGGCGACGTTCTTCAACGCCTGAGTATCGAGAAGGACAAGTGTACGATTCTTGACCAGAACCCAGCCGCGATCGGCCCAAGCGGATATGATTTTATTTGCGCGCTCCCGCGAAATGCCCACCATCTCGCTAACACTCTGTTGCGTCATATTCACCACAAGGGGTCCATCCATTTGCACATTCGGCTCCGCAAACTTTATGACGATATGGGCAAGACGAGCCTCGAGACCGTGAAGGATCACCTCTTCCAGATGCTCGCTTGTCCATCTCAGGCGGGCGCATAACAAATCAATGAACTTAGCAGCCAAAGCCGGCTCGGTTCTAACCAGGGGGATCAGATCGCGCCGCGCAATTCCCCAGATCTCACAATCGCTATTCGCGATTGCATCCGTTGTTCGGTCGAGGCCATCCAAAACAGCAATCTCGCCAAATGTCTGACCGGCACTGATCAGATTTAACACCGCGCTCTTACCGTCAGGGGAGGATGCACACATCCTCACCGAGCCTTCCACAACTCCGAACAGGCACGTCCCAGGGTCTCCGCGTCGAAAAATGTAGTCTCCCCGTTCGAAGGTCTGGAAAGACGCGCGATGAAACAGCTGGGCAACCGTCTCGGGCGCGAGGTCGCTGAAGATCGCGTTCATACGTATGGCCGCCTGACGGCCCGCTGATTTCGCTGGCTTCGCTTTCGACACCGCGATGTTCCCTGTGCTCCGCACCGGTCCAAAATTAAGGTCTGTTTGGACGTCCGCACCGATCCAGCCGGCCAGCCCCGATCCGTACAGCCAATGGTGAGCCGGGACCTGGCGCCTTTGTGTCTCCTGTTTTCGCGATGCGCTGTACGTCCGGACGATCGCAAGCAAGCTGCGAGATCATCAATTCCGAGATCAATCGTGTCACCTGCGGAGCCGCGACACTTGTCCCATTCATAGTCACAACGGAACCGCTGCGCGTACCGGCGGCAAGCAGATTCCTGTGTACTGGCGACTCGTCTCCAACTGCCGACACATCGGGGCTTCGGATTGGGGATGCGCCATGTACTATCTCGCGCCCCCCGGCCCCCGAATACTCACTGACGGCCTTGTCGCTGCGAAGATAAGCACCCACGACGATTGCGCGCGTCCCTGTCGCCAATGCGTTGATCGTACTTTCTCGCCGGACCGGGCTGGAGCCCTTGTCATCTTGCTCCAGTCGCCCGGCAAGATCGAAGCGCACGTAATTCTCGTCTTCAAGCCGAGATTGCCGCCCTGACAACGGATAGCCAAATGGCGTGTCGCCGCGCTGAACCCAGACATCGACTGTCGTGGCTGCTCCCTTGTTTTTGAGTTCGATCAACCACGTCCCGGACGGCGCAGTCAGCGAGGGCATTGCGAGATCAGCCGTGGGCGCCATAGCAAGGAATATCTGCGATCGCTCCCCGACTGCAGTATAGTATTTCCCGAAAAACCGGAGCTGGCCTGATATGCGCCACTGCCAGTTCTGGTTAGCCCCAATCCAAGGACTGCGCTGGTTGGTCGGAGTGGTAATCCTTATGGTGATTTCGGGCTGGGACTTCTCTGTTGCCTGTTTGGGCAGCCACAGCTCCATAAAGCTGTTGGCCTTATCGTCGGGCTGCACGCGCCACCGCAAGCGCTTGGGCGACTGGCCAGGGACTGATGCCTGAGACAGTTCGACCAAGGCATGACATCGCGCCAGATAGTGATTTCCGGCTGGCAGAACGACCCTGAGCGGTGCGGTGCGTGACGCTATCAACTGATCGATCGCAGCTTCCAGCTGTGACGTACCATCGTGCGGGCCGGCAATGGTCCCATAACTCAAATTGATGACCACAGGGATCGGCCCCGTTCCTTCGGCGGCCGAGATCTGATCCGCACGACTGAGCACATAGGAGATGGCGGCGTAGACATTCGGAGTCAGGAATGCGCCCGACGTCTCTTCTGTCACCCACTTCGGCAATTGAACGCCGATGATATAGGGAAGGTTGGGATCTTCGGGAACCGCGTGTTTCGGATCGAGCCCGCAGGCGATGTCCATGACATGCGTTCCGTGCTTGGCACGGCGAGCAACCAGCTTCTGGCCGGCCAACCGATAGAACTCATCCTCATCCAGCAATCCCGTATGCGTGCAGTACGCCAGAAGCTGATTGATCTCGTTCTCCTGCAGCTCTCGCCCCCAGCCGAATCCGGCCGGCCGGCCTGTATTTGTGTGATCGTCCTGGTTCCAGAAATACTTCACCCGCGATCGGCCATCCCGAAAGCGGAATCTCTCATGGGCGAACGCCAATCCGTCATCGATGATCGCGACAATTGCCCGCCGCGACGGACTCGTGGCAAGCAACTGCTGCTCGATCGGTTGAGTCTTCTCGAACAGATTTGTCGTCGGCGTTCCAAGTTCGATTCGATTGATCGAGGACAGCAGGGGCGCAAACTGTCTGGCGTCTCCGCGCAATACCTTGTCGGAAGCAAGTGCGGAAAGAGCCTCACGTCTCGCAATTGCCATACAGCACGTTAGATCGACACCTCTCAGCGAGGGTGGTGCCCCCTGATAGACCGCCGGAATTCGAATGAACTGATCCAGCCCCGAGCGCACGACGGAACGGGCAAAGGCTTCCGCGGGTTCATCAAGCTCCAACAAGACCCAGAACCACTCACCCGGAAGATAAGCGAACTCGGTCAGCACTGCCCATTCGAGATAAGGTGAAACCCGCTTCCGTTGTTCTGCCATAACGCACACCTTGCGAATGCGATCGCCCTACCGCCATTTCCCAGCAGCTACTTCACCTCTGCAAGCGCAGCATCCCACAGCCACTTCATAATCGGCGATACAACTGGCGGCGTGGAGGCGAGAAAATCGACATAGGGCGGATCAATCAGGGGGCTCAGCTTTTCCTGTCCGTTTGCTGGATTGTAGAAATCATGGAAATTGAAGTCCTGAGTAGCTCCGTATCGCCCGCCGTCAAAACGCCAGGCGTTGAACCTCGGCCCACCTTTCGCCCGCAGAATGAAATAGCGGGCAAGTGACAGTCCAAGCACCTGACCGGCCGCAGTATCGACCGGGAAATGGACACCCGCCACTGTGCGGTTGACCGCGATGCGCGCCGCCTGTCGCATCAACTGCTCACCTAGTCTCGGTTCGCGCCCGTACAGCTCCCACAGGATGCGCGCAATCATGTGATTTTCGGTTGAATGACCGCTCGGAAATGTCCCGTGGCCCGGCGTCAGAATGATCGGTTGAACCTGAGACGACAGTTCATATGGTCGCCAGCACGCCAGAGCATGCTTGATGCGCATTTCCACCGCGGTTGCAAACCGAAGAGCAGCATCGAGCAGCTCGATCGTCTTCTTGGTGCGATCCGGATGCAAGTTCACGACCGAACTCCAGAACGCATATTGAGGGCCGAGCTGGGTCACGATTTCCGAAACACGATCCTCGCGAAGATCGGAATATTGATCCAGAAAATCCAGCTGGCCTTTGAAAGTCTCGGCCGGCGGGCGGATCAAAGTCGCAATCCGGCTCGATTTCGCTTTGGGAGAGGGATCGGCCGCCGTGGTTTGAACGTGGAACTGCCAGACCGTGACCGACTTCTCGCTCGGTGTCCGGGAGACGTTCTTGCCCTGATGCTTGTAGCTGAATTTCTCTGAGTGGCTTGTAAAATGGAGGTGCGACAGCAGTTCGAAGTCTATGACCGCCGCCCGCACCCACGGCTCCCAGAGCGCGAGGTTCTTCTTGTCGTCCAGCGCACGTGGCGACCGATTGACGGTCTGACCGAGCCAGCTTCCGACGATACCGTCGCGGTGCTTGACGAGTGCATCGGCAACCAGCGGCGACCCGTAACTGCCGTAGGGCCCAGCTCCAGCACCGCCTGCGCCTCCGGCACCGCCCGCTCCCCCAGCGCCGCCTGCGCCCCCAGCGCCGCCTGCGCCCCCCGCACCTCCTGCGCCGCCTTCAGGACCCATCGTGCACATGTTTTTGCTCCCGTTCTGCTAATTCGGTACGCCAGCTCCCTGCAATGCGCTCGACCAAATGCGGCCAGTTTCATATCCCCCACTGGGGTGACGCTCGCGATATTTCGCGACCGTCAGGCCCGGCTCGAGTTTCATCAGTTCGGTCACCGTCTTGCGCGCCTCTTGCTGAAGGCCGAGCTGCCATTGCGCGATCGCCAGCGCGCGAAACGTGGATGTATGCGTGCGATTGGCGCGCAACGAACGGTTGGCAAGATCGATGGCGCGCTTGTATTGCCCGGCGGAGAGAGCAGCCGTTGCGGCCAGGGAATCGTAGAAGTATCTGTGAGGGTCGAGCGGCGACAGTTTCAGCGCGTGCTCGGTGTGTTCGACTGCCGACTTTCCTGCATCCTTGAAGGCGAGAAGCGTTCCCTTTAGCAGCCACGCCATCCCATCGTTAGGATTGACGCGCAGCGCGAGGTCATACTGCTCCTGCGCGACGTCAAATTGTTTCAGCAGATTGGTATGAGCAAAGCCCATAACCACCAGCGCGAGGGAACACCGCGGGTCGGCACTCAGTGCTCGCCGCCCGCAATCGAGCGCCAGTTGCGTATCCGCACTCCAGTCATCGGTCCATCCCTGCTGGACCCGCAATATGTGCCACTTGGCCATCCATGCCCATGGTACGGCCTGTCGGGGCATGCGCTCGGTCAAGACCTGGAGCATCTGGCGCGACCTGTCAAAATCCTGCACCGAAAGACGATGCATGAGCGCGATCGCCCCCATCAACAACGTGTAGCTCTCGACGGTCGGGAGTGATTGCGACTGCGCGCGTTCAAGCTCGCGCGCCATGATCGCCAAGCTGACCGCCGTCACAATACCCGCGACAGCACCGTCCTTTCCGCTGATCAAAGCTGTCGCGCTACAAACGAACGAGTCAGACCAAACGATTGTCAGATTCGACGACGATGCCAGTTCGAGGTTCACCCGCAACTTACTTCCGGCCTTGCGGTAAGAGCCCGACAGAACGTAGTTCGCCGTCAAATAGCTACTGATCTCCTCGACCGAACTATCCCGCCCGCGAAAGACAGACGTCGACAGGCGCGAGATGACGTTCAGCTCCGATGAACGCGAAAGCGCGGATATGATTTCGTCGGCGAGCACTTCGCCAATGACCCGATGTTCCGGACCATCATCCAGCCCGGTAAAAGGTACGACCGCGACAGTGGCGCGCAACTTCGGCATTGATACAGTACCTGGCTCGATCACGGGTCGCGGCCCTGGTGGGCCGACACGATACGCTCGAACGGGTTCATGCACATGTTTAAGGTAACAAGCTCCCAAATCCTCGACGTCGGCATCCAATACAGGCACGAGTTGGTCGCGAACATCGGCCGATACAACAATTTCCCCCGGCCCCGCTAAACCTGTGAGCCGGGCTGCAAGGTTAACGTCAGCCCCGTAAACATCGTGCTCGTCTGCAAGAAGATGACCGACGTGAGCTCCTTCACGGACGAGGATATACTGATCTTGCGGAACGCCTTCATTGATAACCGCACACGCATTCTGGACTGCAAAGGCAGCTCTCACCGCTAGGGGAGATTGAGGGAATTCCATCAGGAGCCCATCCCCAAGGCTCTTTACAAGCCGCCCCTCGAACCGCGGCAGGACATCTTCATCTATCGTTTTAACGAGTTTACGCCATCGCTGTACGGTGCTGGCCTCGTTCTCTTCCATCAGTCGCACGGACTCGACCACGTCCACGAAGAGCAGTGTGCGCACCACCCATTCCGGATTCTCGAATGCGAGTGAAGCGCTTGATCTAGCCATCAGCCACGCTGGTCACTGTTCTGATCCGCACTCTTGTGCACTAATGCGCACAAACTCGGTATCGCGGACGGATCACACTCAATTTTGCCCGCCAAGAACTTGTTAGCTAGACTTGAACAACGGCGATTTCAGGACGCCGCTCCTGACGACTAGATTGCAACCACGTCGCCACGCGACTCGACTTTGATACGCCAGCCGTAATCATCGATACCTGCCGCCGGACCGAATGGTGCTATCTCGATCATAGACCAGGAGTTCTTCAGCCGGCAACTGCGACCTGCGCGTAGCGACGGCGCCTCCGCCCCCGACGACGGATGTACATCGTTAAAGCCTGAAACGATTTGCTTCATGATGGCAGGGACTGCGGCGGTTTTCCCAACCACGATCGCACACATGAGGACGGCGCAAATCACTCCGGCCCCGATCATCAAGCGATGGTATAATCGACGATAGGACTGCTCCAGTTTATCTTCCGACGCACTCATGATTGCCTCCAGATAAGGCACATAGCCTTACTGCGTCCCGCTGGAGGTGGATGTGACGAGCGTCACATCCCGGGATGATTTTGTCTGATTGCCGACGCTCTTTGTCCCGGCCTGGCCGCCCCCTGAACCAAAAGATAGCGTATCAGGCTACGCGTGGCTTCGAGGAAGCGCAGCATACTCTTGGTCGTAGCTGGCGTAGGATTCCTTGAGCGTCGCTAGATTGAGCAGCATCGTCGCGACCAGCGCGTTCGAGCTATCGAAGACTTCGGTGCGCACCCACAGGCTCTCGGTGCGCTTGCTGCCGGACATCGCGACGACCTTGCGGTCTATGCGGTAGTCTTCTCCAACGAACAGCGGACCTCGTAGCAACCGGATTTCCTGATCAGCGAACAGGCCGACTGCCGGCCCCTTGACCGGCAGACGATCCTTCTTGCTGCCGTGCTGAAACAACACACTGAGCATTTCCATCGGAATGATCGCACGTCCCCATGGCGAGCTGCCTGCGCTCTCTGGCGCGTAATAGGGCGACGGCTCACTGATGACCTTGAGCTTCTGTTCAAGCGAGAATGGATAGAGTTCGCCCATGTTCTGATCGAAATCCATCCGAACCGTCTGCGATGCGGTGGTCATGCCGAGCTTGATGTCGCGCAGGATTACGGCATCACTCAGCGGCTTCAGTTCGGTCAGCCGTATGTCGAGGGCAGAGGCTGGCGCATCGCGGCCAATTGAGGCACTGCCGCGCAACACTTCGGTGCCATCACGCTTCACCATTCTGATCGTGCAATAATACCCGCCATCGATCGGCTTTTCGACAATGGCCTGTACCTCCTCGCCCTCAAAGGCGGCAGCACGATAATGCGCCGAGATACAGCCCGTCTCGAACCAGTCCTTGCCCCACAGTCGTTCGCAGAGCGGTGCAAACTGGCTGAAATGGGTCGGGCCCTCGATGGTCCCGCCCTTGAAGCCGAGCTTCTGCGCGGTGGCATCGTCATGGATGGATGCGTGAGAGTCGTAAGTCTGCGCATGGAGCATCTGTCGGGGCTGTCGCCACGGACCGATCAGTGCATTTCCGGCGTCCTCAATCACCGTATCGAATGCTTTTGATATCATTGGAAACTCCTCCGGGAATGTGAGCCTTCGGTTCGTTGTGGCTACCAGGTATCGACACAGGGGCGCTTGCGACCCTCGCGTTGCGGCGGCTTCGGCACCGAACGCAGGCCGGCCATCACCCAGCGGCGCGTCTCGGCGGGGTCGATGACATTGTCGATCTCGAACACCGAGGCGATCGAGGTCGCCTTCCCGTTGGCATAGAGTTCGGCGACCTTGTTCTTGTAATAGGTCTCGCGCTCCACCGGATCGGCGATTGCCTCCATTTCCTTGCGGAAGCCGAGCCGGACGTAGCCTTCCAGCCCCATGCCGCCGAATTCGCCGGTCGGCCACGCCGCGGTGAAGAACGAGGCGTGAAAACCGCCGCCGATCATCGACTGGGCACCGAGCCCATAGCCCTTGCGCAGCACGATGCCGAACAACGGCACTGTGATGCTCGCGCCGGTGACAAACATACGCGCGACATGGCGCACGATCGCGGTCTTCTCCGCCTCCGGCCCGACCATGAAGCCCGGCGTATCGCAGAGTGACACGATCGGAATGTCGAATGCATCGCAGAGCTGCAAGAAGCGCGCGGCCTTGTCGCCGGCCGCGGCGTCGATGGCGCCGCCGAGATGTTTCGGATTGTTGGCAATCAGGCCGAATGGCTTGCCTTCGATACGAATGAACGCAGTGATCATGCCGACGCCGAAATCGCGCCGGATTTCGAGCACGGAATCCTCATCAGCGATCAGATCGATCACCACGCGGATGTCATAGACGCGCAACCGGTTCTCCGGAATCGCACGCCGCAGCAGGCGCTGGTCAGGCGCACGCCATTCGGTGACGGCGCCTTGGAAGTAGGACAGATATTTCTGCGCGGCCCGTGTCGCTTCCTCTTCGTCCTCGACGAGAATATCGATGACGCCGTTCGGTGACTGGAAAGAGACGGGTCCGACTTCGGCCGGATGATAGACGCCGAGACCCCCGCCTTCGATCATCGCAGGCCCCCCCATGCCGATCGAGGCGTTCTTCGTGGCGATGATAACGTCACAACAACCGAGCATCGCAGCATTGCCCGCGAAGCAATAGCCAGACACCACGCCGACCACCGGAACGAGACCCGAAAGCTTCGCGAATTGCACGAAAGACGGCCCGTCGAGACCCGTCATGCCGAGCCGATCGGTATCGCCGGGACGACCACCGCCGCCTTCGGCATAGAACACCAGCGGCATTTTCCACTGCTCGACCAGCGACAGCATGCGGTCGATCTTCTTGTGATTCATATGGCCCTGGGTACCCGCCAGCACGGTGTAATCATAGGAAATCACCATGCAGCGAGCCTCATGCTCGCCGAATTTGGCGGCATTGACCGTGGCCGGACCGGCGACCAGACCATCGGCCGGCGTGTTCTTGATGAGATCATCGACCGCGCGGCGGCGCCGCTGGCCGGCGATGGCGAGGCTGCCATATTCCATGAACGAGCCGTCATCGACCAGTTGCGCAATATTCTCGCGCGCGGTGCGCTGATTGGTCTTGCGCCGGCGCTCGACCGAAGAGGGCCGGTTTTCATCGAGCGTGATCCCCTGGCGAGCGATCAGTTCGGCAAGGTCGGGACGAATGTGGTCGAGATCGATATCGGCTTCTTGCGTGGCGAGGTCGCCGGCCACGTCCTGCGGTTCGATATACAGAATGGGCTCGCCCTGCATCAGCGTGATGCCGTCGGATACCGCGATCCGCGTGACGCGACCGCCCTGCTCCGCAGTCACCAGATGCTCCATCTTCATGGATTCGATGATGGCGAGTTGCTGGCCGGGCCTGACAACATCGCCTTCGGCCACCGGAATGGACACGACCGTGCCCTGCAGCGGCGCCGCGACCGGGATCGATCCTTCCGGCGCGGGCTGTACGACGCCGGCGGAGGTCCGTGCATCACCGATTGATCCGCTGGCGGCGAATAGCGGCTTGCCCGCTGTCAGTGTGGCAGCGACCAGATCGGCGACGTTGCGATCGATGAAGCTGGTGTTGATCCGATTGGCCTGGAAATCGGCGTTGGCCAGGATCGCCTGCATCAACGGGATATTGGTGGCGACGCCCTCGATGCGGAATTCGCGTAACGCCCGTGTGCCCTTGGCTATGGCGTCGGACCATTTCGACGACGGCGTGTGGACGATCACCTTGGCCAGCAACGAGTCGAAGGCCGCACTGGTCTTGTAACCGGCATAACCGAACGTATCGACACGCACGCCCGGGCCTGACGGTGGCTCGAAAATCGCGAGCGTGCCGCCGGTCGGCTTGGTGGCGCCGGTGGCATCCATGGTCTCCATATTGATGCGGAGCTGCATGGCGAAGCCGCGCGGGCTCGGCACCGAGGCCTGATCGAGACCGAGCGACGCCAGCGTGGCGCCACCGGCAACGGCGAGCTGCGACCGCACCAGATCGACCGACAGCACTTCCTCGGTCACGGTGTGTTCGACTTGCAGCCGCGGATTGGCCTCGATGAAGGCGAAGGCGCCATCGCCCTCGCCAGCCTCGCCATCGACCAGGAATTCGAACGTGCCGAGGCTGTCATACTTCGCCTCCGCCGCAAGATTTTTGGCAGCTTCAACGATGCGGCTGCGCAATTTATGTGACAGCGACGGACTCGGCGCAACTTCGACCAGCTTCTGATTGCGGCGCTGGATGGTGCATTCACGCTCCCAGAGCTGACTGATATCGCCGTGCCGATCACCGATGATTTGCACTTCGATATGACGGGCATTGCGAATGAGACGCTCGACATAGACGCCGTCGCTGCCGAAGGCCGCCTTGGCTTCGGACTGGCAACGCGCATAGGCGTCGTCGAGATCCTCCGCGCGCTCGACAACGCGCATGCCGCGGCCGCCGCCGCCAGCCATGGCCTTGATCATCACGGCGGCATTGCTACCCAGCGATGTGAAAAACGCTTTCACCTCATCAAGCGTCGAGGGGCCCGTGGTGCCCGCGATGATCGGCACACCACAGCGCTTTGCGAGTTGCTTGGCCGCGACCTTGTCGCCGAACAGCTGCAATGCCGCGGGTGACGGGCCGACAAAGGTAATGCCCTCTTCGGCGCAGCGGCGGGCCAGATCGGCGTTCTCGCTGAGAAAGCCGTAGCCCGGATGCAGCGCGTCACAGCCGGTGGCTTTCGCGGCATCAATCACACCTTCGATATCGAGATAAGCACGCGCACCACGGCCGGGGATTTCCGTGGACTCGTCAGCGATCCGTACATGCAGCGACAGCGCGTCATCGGCCGGATACGTCGCGACGGTGGCAAGGCCAGCGTCCGCCGCGGCG
This sequence comes from Tardiphaga sp. 37S4, assembly GCF_021044645.1. Taxonomy (NCBI): domain Bacteria; kingdom Pseudomonadati; phylum Pseudomonadota; class Alphaproteobacteria; order Hyphomicrobiales; family Nitrobacteraceae; genus Tardiphaga; species Tardiphaga sp. 37S4. The sequence goes on from NZ_CP088008.1 coordinate 3,779,512, forward strand.
CGTGCGATACGAATGGCGATCTCGCCGCGATTGGCAATCAGCAACTTGCAAAAGGGCATTAAAACTCTCCGTGAACAACAGACGCGATCCGGGGTGACATCATCCACACCCGGGGCCATGTAACGTTTCGATTTACTGCGGCGCGTTGGCGTCGAGCTCCTGCTTCTTCACCTTGCCGGTGGCAGTCATCGGCAGCGCGTCGATGATGCGGATCTCAGGCACCTTGTAGACGGCCATCCGTTCGGCACACCACGCCTGCAGTTCCGCTGGCGTGACGGTGCCCCTCTCTTCCGGCTTGAGCTGGATGAAGGCGACCGGCACTTGCCCCTTGCCGGCATCTTCGCGACCGACCACACCCGATCCGAGAACCTTCGGATGCTGACCGAGCAGCGCCTCGATCTCCGGCGGGAACACGCTCATGCCCTTGACCTTCAGCATCTCTTTGCGACGACCGAGGAAATGCAGGAAGCCGTCGGTATCGATGGTGCCGATATCGCCGGTGCGCAGCCAGCCATCGATCAACGACTCCGCTGTTGCTTCCGGCTTATTCCAGTAGCTCTTCAGCAGCGATGGTGTCCGCACGCGGATCTCGCCCTCGCCACCGAGCGGCACGAGTTCACCTGTCTCGAAATCGGTGATCTTGAACTCGGCGCCGGGCACCGGGAGCCCAACGAAGATCGGCTGTGACAGAAGATCGAAATCATCATCCTGGAAGCCAGCCGTCAGGGTGTTGGATGTATGGGTCTCGGTCATTCCCCACGAGGCTTCGGTCAGGATCGTGCCGGTGAGATCCTTCCAGCGCTTGCGATAGGCCGGATTGAGCTTCTTCACGAAGGACACGACGCGCACCTGATTGAGCGACGACAGGTCGAATTCCGCGAACCGCGGATGATCCATCAGCTCGACGGCACCATCGACCGGCATCGCAGTGACATTGACCTTGTAGCGATCGATGGCCGACAGTGCCCCGATCGCATCCCAGCGCGCCAGCAGGACGAGCGTTGCGCCCGTAAACATCGGGAAGATCAGGCCGAAATTCTCACCGGCAATCCAGAACTCTGGAAAGAACGACAGAAAGACGCTGTTTTCATTGGCGACGACAGAGATGCCGTGATTGGCGGCAGCCGTATAGACCATATCGCGCTGGGTGTGCACGCACCCCTTCGGCATGCCGGTGGTGCCACCGGTGTAATTCAGCGCGGCGATATCATCGAGTCCGGCGGGCGGCAGCGGCTTTGGCACGGGCAGCGCAGCCAGCGCCGGCAGCAGATCGGTCGCACCGGAGATGGCAATGCGCGGCGCACTGATCGAATCTGGGACGGGAATGGTCGGCTTGGCCGGAAGCACATCCGCAAAACTGGTAACTATCACTTCGCGCAGCTTGGACTCGCTTCGTACCTGGTCGACCACAGGCGCCAATTGATCCAGCGCCACGATGACTTCGGCGTCGGTATCATTCAATTCGTAGGACAATTCGAACGCGCGCGACAGGGGGCTGACGGGGACGTGGATAGCGCCAAGCTTGAGGATGCCGAAGAATACGATATGGAATTGTGGGCAGTTCGGCAGGAACACCGCGACACGGTCGCCCTTGCGGACGCCCTTCTCCATCAGCAACGCCGCGAAGCGATCACTCTGCGCGTCGAGTTCGGCATAGGTGGTGACGTGACCATAAAAGATCACCGCAGGCTTTTCAGGATTACGCTTGGCCCACGCGCGCAAATATTCGGTTAGCGCGATTTCGCCATGCAGATATTGCGGCTTGTTCGGCGTGCCTTTCGGCCAGGCCTTAGCCCACAGCTCGTGCAGCCTGGCGAGATATTCCGTTTCTTTGGCGCTTGCGGTCATCACCGTCGTCCTTGTTCTTGGTCTTGGTCAGTTGCGTTTCATGGTCGGATCGAGCGCGACGCGCAGCGATTCACCCAATGTGTTGAAGGCCAGTGCGGTGAACAGGATCGCGAGGCCGGGCGGATACATCTGCTCGGGCGCGATTTCCATGTTCTGATAGGCGCGCGCCAGCATCGAACCCCAGCTCGGATCCGGCGGCTGAATGCCGAGGCCTAGGAAGCTGAGGCTCGCTTCCGCCAGGAGCGCCGCGGCCAGCAACAGCGTGACCTGCACGATGACGGGCTGGATCGCGTTCGGCAGCACGTGGCGCCACAGGATGCGTGGCGTTGATCCGCCGAAACAGCGCGCGGCATCGACATAAAGCTCATTGCGCACCACCAGCGTGCGCGCACGGACGAGGCGCGCTAGCTGCGGCGAAAACACGATGCCAACCGAGATCATACCGTTGGTGAGGCCGATGCCGAGCGCACCTGTCACGGCGATCGCCAGCACGATGGCCGGGAACGACAGGAAGCTGTCGATAACACGGCTGATCACCGTATCGACCCAGCCGCCAAGATAGCCGGCGAGAATGCCGACAGGCACGCCGATCAGAACGGCGATCGTGACCGCAAGGAAGCTCGCATAGAGCGACGCCATACCGCCATAGATCAGGCGGCTGAGCGTATCGCGACCGAGATCGTCAGCGCCCAGCCAATGTTGAGTCGACATGGTCGCCAACGCCGCGTCGAGATCCTGTGCGGCCGGCGCATATGGCGAGATCCACGGGCCGAGGACCGAGATCGTGAACAGCGCGACGAGGAAAGTCAGGCTGAAAGCGCCGCGTAGATCACTGACGAACCAGCGTACAAAACCCGAGAAACGTCCCGGCCGGCGCTCGGGCGCCATCACAGCATCCGTCATGATGAAATCCTCGGATCGAGGACGCTGTACAGAATGTCTGTGAGCAGATTGAGCGTGACGACAATCAGGACCATGGTGAACACCACGCCCTGCACCACCGGGAAATCGCGGTTCATCGCGCCGTTGACGATCAACCCGCCCATGCCGGGAATCGCGAACACGGCCTCGACCACGACGGTCGCCGCGAGCAGGCGGTTCGCGAGCAGGCTGACGACGGTGAGCAGATTGACGCTGACATTCTTCAAACCATGACGCCACAGGATCGACGATGGCGGCAACCCCTTGGCGTGCAGCGTGCGAACCTGTTGCGACGACAGTATCTCGACGAGTGACGACCGCAATTGCCGCGCCACCTCGGCAATGCCGCCGGACGCGAGCGCCACCGCCGGCAGGATGGCATGACTGAGCGACGCCCACGGATCTTTCATGAGCGATACCGCACCCGTGGCCGGCAGCCAATTGAGCTGCAGCGAGAAGAACGCCACCAGCAGCATGCCGAGCCAGAAATTCGGCACGGCGACACCGAGCGAGGCAATCGCCATGACAAAGCCGTCGATCCACGAGCCGGGCTTGGTTGCCGCGGCAATGCCCAGGGGGATACCGACCAACATCGCCATGAACAGCGCGAGTGCGACGATCAGCAGCGTATGCGGCAGGCAGCGCTGGATCGAGGTCAGCACCGCTTCGTTGGAGATCAGTGAACTCGAGAGATCGCCATGCGCCGCCTTCCAGAGCCATGAGCCATATTGCAGCAGGAACGGCTGGTTCAGACCATAGAGCTCGCGGATTTCGGCGATCCGCTGCTCCGACGCATTGTCGCCAGCAAGCGTCACAGCAACATCGCCCGGCACCAGCTTGAGCAGGCCGAACACGATGAAGGTCGACAGCACCACCACCGGGATTGCCTGCAACAGGCGACGACCGATGATGCGGAGACGTCCGGAATTCAACATGCGCAATTCACACCAGTTAGGGACGCCGCGATGATCGCGGCGCCGGTTACTGTGTCCGATGGATTAGCCGAGCGAGATGTTTTCGAATTTCGGCTTGCCGAGCAGATTGGGCCTGAAGCCCTTCACCTTGGCGGACAGCGCATCGAGTTCGAACTGGAATGCGAGCGGTGCCGACAGGGCATTCTCCACCGTGAATTTCTGGATCTTGGCGAACACATCGGCGCGCTTGGCGAGGTCTTCGCTGACGCGGCTCTCCTGGATCAACTTCGACAACTCCGGCTCACCGCTGCGACCCGCATTGTAATAAGCGCCTTTGTCGAAGCTCAGCCCGTAGGTCATGCTCGGATCCGGACGCCCGGTCCATGCCGAGACAAGAAGGTCGAACTTTTTCTCGGTGGCAAAGAACTGCGCGCTGATTTCGGCGATGGTGCCGCGGGTGAATTTCAGGCGGATACCAGCCTTGCCGAGCTGATCCTGGATCACCTCGCCACGCCGCACGGAATCCTGATCCATATAGCCGCCTATGGTCAGTTCGAGACCATCCTTGTAGCCGGCCTCGGCGAGCAGCTGCTTCGCTTTCTCCGTGTTGTTGGGATACATCCCCGCGACGTCCTTGTTGAACGCCCAGTGCGAGCTCGGCAGCGTCATGCGCGCCGGTTCGCCAAGGCCGTTGAGCGCCGCCTTGACGAAAGCATCGCGGTCGAGCGCGAAGTTGATCGCCTGACGGACCTTGACGTTGTCGAGCGGTGCGCGGCCGTAATTGAAGTAGACCTGAATACAATACAACGTCGGCGAGCTGACGGTTTCCAGATTCTTGGCGCGCTCGATCACCGGCTTTAATCGCGCTGGCAGCTGGAACGCCATATCGTTCTGGCCGGCGACGACCGAACGCAAAGCGGTAGCGTTTTCCGGGATGATGTTGAATTCGATGCCGTCGAGATAGGGCCGCCCCTGGCGCCAGTATTGATCATGGCGGGTCACGACGATGATCTCGTTGTCGTTCCATCGTACGAATTTCCACGGCCCGGCACCGACCGGCTTGCGGTCGGTCTCATTGCCGAGCGCCTTGATATTGGTCGGCGACACCATCATGCCAGCACGGTCCGACAGAATGGCCGGCAGCGCGGTGTCGGGATTCTTCAGCTTCAGCGTCACCTGCAGCGGACCGGTGACCTCGACCGCATCCACACTGGACAGATCAGGCTTGACGTTGGAGCGCTGGTCGGTGCGGTTGCGCTCGAGGTTGAATTTGACGGCCTCGGCATCCATCGGTGTGCCATCGTGGAATTTGATGCCGGCGCTGATGTCGAGCACCATGGTCTTCGGATCGGGGAACGCCCATTTCGCCATGCCCGGCTTCGGCTTCAGTGTCTCGTATTCCCACTCCACCAGCGTGTCATACATGGTCCAGAGGATGCTGTGGTCGGAGCCGGCACCGCCGGTGGCCGGATCGAGCGACGACGGATTGGCCGGCGCGGCGACCTTCAACACGCCGCCCTTCTTGGCCTCCTGCGCCCAGGCCGACAGGCCAAGCGCGCCGGTTGCGGCAGCGCCCCCCATCAGCGCCAGCATGTCACGACGACGCAATATTTGCTTGCCCAGATCAATTGTCTTCATTTGAAAATCCTCCCGGTGATTATGATGCGCGATGCGCTTTTTGATTGTCTGGTGGTGGCCCGTCCGCCGTGGCGAAATGACAGGCCACGCGGTGTCCCGGCTTGACGTCGCGCCAGGCTGGCACTTCTTCGGCGCAACGCGGTTGCACCGACGGGCAGCGCGTGCGGAAGCGGCAACCCGATGGCGGCGCCACCGGGCTCGGAATTTCACCTTCGAGAATGATGCGGCGGTCGACCCGCAAATGCGACGGCAACGGCACCGGCTCGGCCGACAACAGCGCACGCGTATAGGGATGCAGTGGCCGCTCGACCACATCCTCGGCCGGACCGAGCTCCATCAGCTTGCCGAGATAGGTGACGGCGATGCGGTCGGAGATGTGCGAGACCACCGAGATGTCATGGGTGATGAACACATAGGTCAGGCCGAATTCGCGCTGCAGATCGGCAAACAGATTGAGCACGTCGCCGCGGATGGAGACGTCGAGCGCCGCCACCACCTCATCGCAAACGATGACCTTCGGCCGCAACGTCAGCACGCGCGCGATGTTAACGCGCTGCTTCTGGCCGCCGGACAGCTGATGCGGATAGCGATCGGCGGCTTCGGCGGCAAGGCCGACGCGCTCCAGCACCTCGACGCCACGGCGATGGCGCGAGGCATGATCGCCTTCGCCCATGATCTCCAGCGGCTCGACCACGCTGTCGATGATCGTCATGCGCGGATTGAGCGCGGCATTCGGATCCTGGAAGATAATCTGGTAATCGCGGCGGTGCTTGCGGAATGCGCTTGTGCTGAGGGCAGCCGGATCGGTGCCGTCATGCAGAATCTGGCCGTGACTCGGCGGCAGCAGCGACACCAGCGCACGGCCAAGCGTGGTCTTGCCCGAGCCAGACTCACCGATGATGCCAAAGGTCTCGCCAGCGCGGACCTCGAAATCCATGCCGTCGATCGCCTTGACTGTGTCGCGGCCATCGCGGGTCGGAAACAGGATCCGCAAGTCACGCACTGCGAGAATCCCGCCGCTGTCCCGCTTGTGGCTCCGCATGCCTGACATCAATTCACCGCTCCCGGCAGCACGAGTTCGGGAGCACGCCAGCAGCGCGCAGTACGACCGCTGTCGATCTCGACCATCGGCTGGCTCTGCTCGCAGCCTGCCACGGCATGCGTGCAACGTGATCGGAAGCGGCAGCCGGCCGGCATAGCATTCGGCGATGGCACACGACCTGGGATCGAGGCCAGCACGCCACGGCGCGGGCTGAGGTTAGGCAGCGAGCGCAGCAGTCCGGATGTATAGGGATGACGTGGCCGCGTCAGCACGTCATCCACCGGCGCGTCCTCGACGACCTCACCGGCATACATGGTGATCATGCGGGTGCAGGTTTCGGCGACGACGCCAAGATCATGGGTAATGAAGATCAATGCCGTACCGGTGCGCTCGCTCAACGAACGCAAGAGATCGGTGATCTGCGCCTGCACGGTCACATCGAGCGCTGTAGTGGGCTCGTCGGCCACAAGCAGCTTCGGCTTGCAGATCAACGCCATCGCGATCATCACGCGCTGGCGCATGCCGCCCGAGAGTTGATGCGGATATTCGTCGCAGCGCCGCTCCGGCGCGGGGATACCGACTTCACGCAACGCAGCGATGGCGCGCTCGCGCCCCTCCGCGCGACCGACCGGAAAATGGATGCGATAGGCTTCGCTGATCTGATCGCCGACCGTGAAGACAGGATCGAGCGCGCTCATCGGCTCCTGAAAAATCATCGCGATCTCACGGCCGCGCACGGCGCGCATGCGCCGCGGCGACAGCGTGGCCAGATTGGTCCCGTTGAACAGGATATCGCCTTGGATCCGCGCCGATTGCGGCGGCAGCAGGCGCAGCAGCGACAGACCAGTGACGGTCTTGCCACAGCCGCTCTCACCGACCAGACCAACGCGCTCGCCCGGCGCGATGGTGAAATTTACGTTCCGGGTGATCGGCAAAGCGCCGCGCGCCGTCACGAATGACAGCGAGAGATCGCGCACTTCGAGCAAAGGCGGCTGCGGCGAAACGCCCGCGTCGGGCATTCCAGCAACGCGCGTTGCCGTGGGAGCGGAGATGTCGATCGCACCTGTCATCGCGCTTCGCCAGCAGCAACACGGCCAGTGACGCCGCGCATCATCCACTGCTGCAGGGTTTGCCGGTGCTGCACTTGCACATACGGATGAAAGCCGCAGACCCGTGTCTGTTGGGGTGTTGTCAGTCGGACATGCGCCGACGCGAACAGAGCCGCCATGTTCACCTCCCTTGCCATCCCTGTTCTGCAGATCTTGCATCGGGACGTTCCATCGCGGTCCGGCTTGTGCCGGTATGTATTGAAGCGACAGTAACCGAATGAAAGGTCATCGACTGTCAATTGTCAACAATTGACTTCTGCGGTAGACAGGACCGTATGACGCGGCAAGCGTGCATCGACAGGAGGCGGCCATGGCAGCGACACTTCGCAAGCCATTCAATGATAACCAGCACGACGTCGAACGGAGATTTGCGCCGCGTACGATCCCCGATCAGGTTGCGGAGGAACTCGGTGCCGAGATCGTCTCCGGCCGCCGCAAAGCAGGCGAGCGCCTTGTCGAACTCGACCTGGCGCGCGATTTTGGCGTCAGCCGTGGCCCTATTCGTGAAGCGATACGCATTCTCGAGCGCCGGCGCTTGGTCGACATCTTTCCGCGGCGCGGCGCCTATATCAGGCCGCTGTCACTCAAATCGGTGGCTGACCTGTTTAATGTCCGCACCGCACTGTCGATGCTGGCAGTGCGCACCATGGCGACCACGCCGGTCGAAAGCTTCATCGACACATTGGCGCGCCGCTGCGACGAGTTGAGAGTCGCAGTCGAGATCAATGATCCAATGGCTTTCGCACACACAACGACGCGCGCGGTAAAGACCATTGCGCGCGGCTCGGGCAACGAACTGCTCGTCGAACTGCTCACCGACCTTGCCAATCAAACCGTATGGGAAACCATCTGGAAGACGCCGCTGGACTATCAGACCCGCGACATCCGCCGACTCAGCGCCGACCTGATGGCATCGACATTGAAAGCGATCCGGCAACGTAAGCCGAATGCCGCTGTCACACATCTCGGTCAGCTTCTGGAAAGTGATCGCGACCGCGCCTTGTCCACCCTATCGCGCATTCGCGGAGAGACATTCGACCTGAGTGCACTAACACATAGCGATGGGCACGGTGCTATGCCGGCGGACATTGCGCCCGCTCCGCGCGGATGAATTCGACGGGGCTGTAGGCTCAGACGGCAGCTACCGCAATTCATCAGCGAAAACGTAACAGGCGATCGGAGAAGGACTGGTGCTCGCCATCAAGCTGAAGGCGCCGCTTTCGCCGGAGATCGTCGCCGCGGCCGGGTATTTGCGATATCACGAGAGACCGAAGCCGACGCAGATCGAAGAGCTGCGCAAGGAGCTCCGTACTGTCGTCGAGGTGTTCGGCAAGATGCAGTCCGCCCTGCGTCGCAGGCAACTGGGTGACGATCAGATCGCTGCCGACTGCACAACTGGAAACGATAAGCCGACAATGATGAAGGCCGCCTGACAGCCCAATCCACTGCTCTTGCTGCTCCACTGAACCCGAGCCGCGCTAGCTGCGACTAATCGGTATGCCACATGCCCTGACACGCGCCTGGACGAGATTGATGGACTGGATCGAGAATGCGGTCCACTTTGTGGACTGGCTGACGGACGACCCATCCCCGACCAACAAATTTCTGGAAGAGCCGCCAATTAAGGAACGAGCCACACCGGACAAACGCTCGACACGCTAGCGCGCAACGTCACACGGATTTCAGTTGACCGAGACCGATCGCCGGCCACGGGAGCCGCGCCAGCTTGCTGGCGCATAGGGCAGCGCCGTGTATGCCGATGAGCGCCTCACCGGTGCGGCGCCACGCGACACGCGGTTCTTCGGCGCAAACATCCATCCGATCAGGCCAAGCGTCGTTTTGCACGCCGTCGCGGGCGTTGACGCTGCAATCGATGTCGCCTTCAATCCAAATTGTCTGGGCATTCAAACCTCCATCCCGGAATTCCGATTACGCCAAAAGGGCGCTCCGAATCCCAGCCGAGATTGAATTTATACACCGCGAATCTTGTGGCGCACTTGCGCTGCATCAAGTCACCAATCAGTGCAGAACGGCGTGCACCATCTGCTCATCGAACGGCCGTGCGGCCATCTGCGCACGCAGCTCGGCCAGTTCGGTCTCAAGTTGCTGATTGACGAGAATGAGTGCTGCCACGGTACCGCGGGTGTCGCCGTGGCAGGCGGCGATGAGATCGTCGACTTCCGCGTCTAACTTGGTCATTGAAAAAATCTCCTGCCGCGCTTTCGGTTGCCTTCAATAATCGGCTGAGCGTTGCATCAATATTAAACGATACCGGAGTCGTTGGCGTCATCGCCAACGTGCATGAATACCGGTTAAGAGCGCCTTTCCGGGCTCAAAAAATCCACAAGCGACTTTCTGCAATCGGTTTAAGCGACCCGTTTCAATCACCGCGCTGCAACCGCGCGTTGATCGCAAAATCACCTGTTTCTGATTAGTCATAGTCCGCCGAACCGGCTACCGCCGTCAGGCCGATCACGATGCAAATTCAAGGACATGCCAATGATGAACGATGGTCGCCCGTTCGGGCTTTATATCAATGGCCGGTTTCAGCCAGCCTCGACCGGTCGCACCATCAAGGTGGAGAATCCGAAGGACCGCAGCCATCTGGCCGATGTCGCCGAGGGGGACGAAAAGGATATCGATCTGGCCATCGACGCCGCCGAACGCGCCGGCAAAATCTGGGCGGCGACACCGGGCGCGGTCCGCGGCGACATCATGCACCGGGCTGGCGAACTTCTGGCCAAAAAGCTCCCCGAACTGGTGACCATCGAGGTCGATCAGATCGGCCGCGCCCGCCGCGAAATGACCGCGCAGCTGGGCCGGCTGCCGGAATGGTTTCGCTATTTCGGCGCTCTGGCGCGCACCCATGAGGACACCGTCCCGCCCTTCGGCGGCAATTTCCTGAATTATACCCGCCGGGTGCCACTCGGCGTCGTCGGCCATGTGACGCCATGGAATCATCCGTTGCTGATCCTCACCAAGAAGATCGCGCCGTCGATGGCGGCGGGCAATACGATGGTGGTGAAGCCCAGCGAACTGGCGCCGATCACACCTCTTCTGCTCGGCGACATCTTCAAGGAGGCCGGGGTGCCCGACGGCGTCTATAATGTCGTGCCCGGCTATGGTGCGACCGCCGGCAAGGCTCTGACCACCAGCAAGCGCATCAAGAAGATCGATCTCACCGGGGGCACCGAGACCGGCAAGATGGTGGCATCACTGGCCGGTGCCAACCTCACCAAGGTGGCCGCCGAGCTCGGCGGCAAGGCCGCGGTCATCCTGTTCGACGACACCTCTATCGAGCGCGGCGTCGCGGCGGCCCTGTTCGCCTCGTTCATCGCAACCGGCCAGACCTGCGTGCAAGGTGCTCGGCTGTTGGTGCAACGCTCCGTGCATGACACCGTGGTCGCCGAACTGGTGAAGCGCACCAATGCGATCCGGATCGGCGATCCGCAGGACATGGCGACGCAGATGGGCCCGCTGGTCTCGGCGAAGCAGCGCGAGCTGACCGAACGCTATGTCAAGATCGGACTCGAGGAAGGCGCGACGCTCGCCGCGGGCGGCAAGCGGCCGGACGGCAAGGCCTTCGAGAACGGCTATTATCATCAGCCGACGATCTTCACGAACGTGACCGGCAGCATGCGCATTGCGCAGGAAGAGATCTTCGGGCCAGTCGTCGTCGTGATCCCGTTCGACACCGAAGAGGAAGCCATCGCGTTGTCCAACGGCACGGAATTCGGCCTGGCCACCTCGATCTGGACCCGCGACGTCACTCGCGCGCACCGTGTGGCACATCAGCTCGAGAGCGGCATCGTCTGGATCAACGACCACCACCGCATCGATCCCTGCTCGCCCTGGGGCGGCTTCAAGATGAGCGGCATCGGCCGCGAGAACGGCATTGTCGCCTATGAGGAATACACCCAGATCCAGAACGTGATCGTCAATCTCTCAGACGAGCCGTTCGACTGGTATGCGGACGACGGGCAGGAGAAGCGGTATAGCTAAAGCACGCAAAAAGCGTAGGGCGGATTACGCCTTCGGCTAATCCGCCCTACGTCTACTGCTAGCCGAATCCTGCCACGGCATGCGGCACATAGGGCGCTTCGAGCGAAGCGATCTCCTCATGCGTCAGCTTCAACGACAGCGCCGCCACCGCATCGGTCAGATGCGCCGGCTTCGATGCACCGATGATCGGTGACGTGATGCCTTTTTTCTGCAGCAGCCAGGCCATCGCGACCTGTGCCTGCGGAACGCCGCGCGCCTTGGCGACGGCAGCAACCTGCTCGACGATCTTGCGATCGGACTCCTCGGACTGCACATAGAGCGTCTTGCCGAATTCATCGGTATTTTGACGCGCGCTGGTCTCGTCCCAGGCCCGCGTCAGGCGCCCGCGCGCCAGCGGGCTCCACGGCATCACCGCGATCTTCTGGTCCGCGCAGAGCGGCAGCATCTCGCGCTCTTCCTCGCGGTTCAGCAGATTGACATGGTTCTGCATGCTGACAAATTCGGTCCAGCCGTTCAGCCGCGAGGTATAGAGCGCCTTGGAGAATTGCCATGCATACATGCTGGACGCGCCGATATAGCGGACCTTGCCGGCTTTCACGACGTCGTGCAGCGCTTCCAGCGTCTCCTCGATGGGCGTGTTCTTGTCGAGACGATGGATCTGATAGAGATCGATATAGTCGGTGCCGAGCCGGCGCAGGCTGTGATCGACCTCGATCATGATCGCCTTGCGCGACAGGCCTGCCCCGTTCGGTCCCGGCCGCATCCGGTTGAAGACCTTGGTCGCCAGCACCACGTCGTCGCGCTTTGTAAAATCCTTCAGCGCGCGGCCGACGATTTCTTCCGACGTGCCATCCGAATAGACATTGGCGGTGTCGAAGAAGTTGATGCCGAGTTCGATCGCCTGCTTGATCAGCGGCCGGCTCTTGTCCTCGTCCAGCGTCCATGCATGCGCGCCGCGATCGGAGATGCCATAGGTCATGCAGCCCAGACACAGACGCGAGACATCCAGACCGGTATTTCCAAGTTTGACGTAGTCCACGGCGTTTCTCCCTTGTCGTTCTATTTGGTTTTCTATTTGCGTTTGACGAAGTCTGCGAAGGCATCGGCATAATCGGGGTGCCAGCGCGACAGAGCCGGTCTGTTCTCGACGACGTCGCCGATGGCCCACAACATGCGGCGCTCGTCGAGCGCGCGCGGCACATCGTTGTCTGGGCAAAGAATGTAGAAGTCGCTGGCTTCGAGTCGTTGCATCATGAAGTCCACGGTCTGCTCGGCTGTCCACGCTGCATCCGGCTTCTCGCTGCGCCCGCCAGCCGCGAGCGGCGTGAAGACAAAGCCGGGGATCAGCAGATGTGCGGAGACCTGACATCCCTCGGTGTTGCGCAGCTCGTGCGCCAGCGCTTCGGTATAGGCTTTCACGCCGGCCTTGGAGACATTGTAGGCGGGATTGCCGGGCGGCGTTGTGATGCCCTGCTTGGAGCCCGTATTGATGATCAGGCCCGGCCGCTTGCGCGCGATCATGTCCACAGCGAAGGCCTGACAGCCATTGACGATGCCCCACAGATTGACGCCGAGCAGCCGCTCCCAATTCTCGCGCGGACCGAGCGCCGAGGTCGGCACCTGAATGCCGGCATTGTTCATCAGCACATCGCAGCCGCCGAAGCGGGCCTGCACATCGGCCGCGAGTCTGGTCATCGCGCCGACGTCACTGACATCGACAGCGGCCGTCATCACATCGTCACGTCCGCCGCGCGCCACGCTGGCGATCTTGCCAGCCGCCTCAGCCAAACGATCCTCGCCAAGATCCACGATGCAGATGCGCATTCCCAAGCGCGCAAACGCCGTCGCTGCGGCCAAGCCGATGCCTGACGCACCGCCAGTAATGACGGCAACAGAGCCTGCGGACAGAGCGGGATGGGACATGATGTTCTCCAGAACTGGGAGGTTTGCGCAAATGCGTATAGCATCAACGCGCGCCTTGGCATCTCACAACAGCGCTAACGCATGGACCGGCGTCCGTTCGCGCATGGCTATGACTTCTTCCCGTGAAACACCTCGTTCACGGTCTTGATCGCGCCGGTGTCCGACGCGGCATAGCCAGGTAGCTTGACCAGCACGTCACGGAAGTCGGCGCCGCGTAGCACCGCCAGAATGTGCTTCATCGGCTCCTGGTCGAGCAATGTCTCGCGGCAGACGAAATAGTAGTCCTCGGTCAGCAGCCGCACGAAATCCAGCCCGAATTGCCGTGCCGCAGCCTCGACACCGAAGGCGACGTCGGCCATGTCGCTGGCGACATAAGCGGCAACCGCCGCATGGGTGAACTCCACCTGCTGATAACCGTTGATCTGCTCGGGATCGATCTTGTGCTGACGAAGCAGCTGATCGAACAGCAACCCCGTGCCGGAATCCTGATCGCGATTGACGAAGCGGATCGCAGGATTGATCAGCGCTTCCATCGATGTGATGCGCAGCGGATTGCCGGGCTTCACCATCAGGCCCATTTCGCGGGTCGCGAAACCGACGACGCGATGGACGCGGTTGTCGACCCACTCCTTGCAGGCATTGACGCTGCGCTTGCGCAATTCGCCGCGCGGCAGATGCACGCCGGCGAGATCGCAGGTGTTATGCGCCAGCGACACCAGTGAGGTCTGGTTGCTGACATAGCGCAGATCGATACCCGTGCCCGCCGAGGTGTTCAGCATCTCGCGCAATTTCGACACGGCAAAACCGTGACTGGCATGGACGCGGATGACCGCGGGATGATTGGGCAGCAGCTCCTTGAGTTCGGTCGCCAGTTCCTGCGCCAGATTATCGAGCTGCGGTCCGAGCCGCGCTTCCAGCCGTTCGCCGGCCCAGACCAGTTTCTCGCCAAATGCCGTCAGCTTGGTGCCCTTGCCCTTGCTCCGCTCGACCACCGGCACGCCGAAGAAGGCCGACCAGTCATTCACCAGGCTCCACGCGTGGCGGTAGGACAGCTGGTTGCGGCTGGCCGCGAGCGTCAGCTTGCCGGTCTCGTTGATGTCCTTGAGAAAGCCGAGCATCACCGATGTCGGCTGGCGCGAACCCGGCTTGCGGAATCGCCAGATGGTTTCGATATCGATGCGCATCGTGCTACCTATCGCTCTGCCACCTATGTTCGCGATTGCATATGTGCCGCCGCGCCGTGACTCACGTTCTCATATTTACTGTCGATGCCCCTCCTGATCCGATCGTCGAAACATCGGGAGGTATACACTATGCCAGAGATCTCACATGCCGATCTTGCCATTTCTGCATCGACGAAACTGACGCGCAAACGGCTCCTCATCGACGGCCAGCAGGTCGAGCCGTTGTCCGGCCGATATTTCGATGTCCTCAATCCCGCGACGGGCGAGATCATCGCCGTCGTCGCCGAAGCCGACGCCAGCGATATCGATCGTGCGGTCCGCGCGGCGCGCAGGGCGCTCGAGGGTCCGTGGGGCCGCATGCGCGCGGCCGATCGCGGCCTCGTGCTGCAGCGTTTCGCACAACTGCTGGAAGATCACGCGCAGGAACTGATCGCGCTGGAAAGTCTCGACACCGGCAAGCCGCTCGCCGCCGTGCAGCGCCAGGACCTGCCTGCCGCCATCGACACGCTGCGCTACTATGCGGGCTGGGCCGACAAGATCAACGGACAGGTGATCCCGGCGCGCCATGACGCGCTGACCTATACGGTGCGCGAACCGATCGGCGTCGTCGGCGCCATCGTGCCGTGGAATTTCCCGCTGATGATCGGAATGTGGAAGATCGCGCCGGCGCTGGCCTGCGGCTGCACCGTCGTGCTGAAGCCTGCGGAGATCACGCCGCTGTCGGCGCTGCGGATCGGCGAACTGGCACTGGACGCCGGCCTGCCGCCCGGCACGCTCAATATCGTGCCGGGATTTGGCAAGACCGCCGGCCGCGCCATGGTCGATCACCCCGACATTGACAAGATCACCTTCACGGGATCGCCCACTGTCGGTCGCGAAATCCTCGCCGGCGCTGCCGGCAATCTGAAGCGCGTCACGCTCGAACTCGGGGGCAAATCGGCCAATGTGATCTTCGACGACGCCGATCTGGATTCCGCCACCAAGGCCGCCGCTTCCGGCATCTTCTTCAATTCCGGCCAGGTCTGCTCGGCCGGTTCGCGCATTCTCGCGCATGCGTCCGTCTATGACGAGGTCGTGGAGCGCATGACGGCCCGTGCCAAGGCAATCCGCGTCGGCGATCCCACGCAGTCCGGCACGACGATGGGACCGATCGTCTCCGAATTGCAGATGAAGCGGGTGCTGGAATATGTCGATATCGGCACCCGGGAAGGCGCAACCGTGACGACCGGCGGCACGCGCATCGGTGATCGCGGCTATTTCGTCGCCCCCACAGTGTTCGGCAATGTAGAACACGAGATGCGCGTCTCGCAGGAGGAGATCTTCGGCCCGGTCGTCAGCATTATCCGGTTCTTCGACGAGGCCGATGCCATCAGCAAGGCCAATGGCACGAAATACAGCCTCGCCGCCGGTGTCTGGAGCTCGGATATTGGCCGCGTGCAGCGCTTCGCCAAACAGGTGAAGGCCGGCACGGTCTGGATCAACACTTATGGTTATACGGATGTCCGGCTCCCCTGGGGCGGCTCGCGCGATTCCGGTTTCGGCCGCGAACACGGCGATGCTGCGCTTGAGAACTTTACCGAACCCAAGGCCGTCTGGATGAATCTCAACGTCTGAGACAACCAGCGCATCCTTGCGCCGCACAATTGGCTGTTGATCGTTATATTCTTATGGATATAACGATTGCCGGTCAATTACGTGTGAGCCCTTCTTCATGAACCGTCACCGGCGTTCTGCCGTCGCCCTGCGTCATGTCGCTTTCGAGGACCTGGGCCTGCTGTCGTCGGTACTGGATCGTGAGGGATGGGACGTCTCGTTCTGCGATGCCGCCATCGATGACGTCTCCCACCGCTCCATCGTGGATGCCGACCTGCTCGTCGTCCTCGGCGGACCCATCGGGGTTTATGAGGCCGACGCCTATCCGTTCCTGACGCGCGAGATCGCCCTGCTGGAACGGCGTCTCGCGCAGGGGCGCCCGACGCTCGGCATCTGCCTTGGCGCACAATTGATGGCCCGCGCACTCGGCGCCCGCGTCTATGCCGGCGATATCAAGGAGATCGGCTGGGGCCAGGTATCCCCGACCAAGCAGGGCGCGGCCTCATGCCTCGCGCCGCTGGCAGAGGATGGCGCCAGCGTTCTGCATTGGCATGGCGACACCTTCGATCTGCCGGAGGGCGCCATTCGCCTCGCCTCGAACGACGCCTATGACAACCAGGCCTTTGCCTATGGTCGCCATGCACTGGCGCTGCAGTTCCATCTCGAAGCCGATCCACGGCAGCTCGAGGAATGGTATGTCGGTCACGCGGTCGAACTGGCCGCCGCCGGCATTCCAATCGCGCAGCTGCGTTCAAACACCGCTGCCGTCGCCAACCGACTGCCAGTTCAGGCCGATCGCATTTTCACGCGCTGGATCCGCGAGATCGGTTGAACGATTCCAGACGCGAATTCACGATCGTGAATTGGTCGCGAAGATCACCCATGCAGAACGCTGCAGATTCCCCGCCTTTACCCGTTTCGTGAAAACGATATATTTCGCGCGCTACAACGACACTTCAAACAAACGTCCGGGAGGATCACATTATGGGCTTGATGCAGCCAATCTCTGCCACCGCGCACCCTTACGCGAACGGCTCCTACAAGCAGATGCTGATCGACGGCAAATGGCAGGACGCCCAATCCGGCAAGAAGTTCGAAACGCATAATCCAGCCACCGGCGAACTGCTCGCCACCGTCGCCGAAGGCGATGCTGGGGATATCGACCTTGCGGTCGCCGCCGCCCGCCGCGCCTTCGAAGGCCCATGGAGCAAGGCCAAGCCCTACGAGCGCCAGGCGCTGCTGCTGAAATTCGCCGAGCTCGTCGAGAAGCATTTCGATGAACTCGCTCTGCTCGATACGCTCGACATGGGCGCGCCGGTCATGCGCACTTTCGCTGGCAAGCAGCGCATCCTCGGCATGCTGCGTTTCTATGCCGGCCAGGCCACGCTGATCTACGGCGAGACCATCGAGAACTCGCTGCCGGGCGAGATCTTCTCCTACACGCTGAAGGAGCCCGTCGGCGTCGTCGGCGCGATCATTCCGTGGAACTCGCCGCTGTCAGCCAGCATCTGGAAGATCGGCCCTGCTATCGCCACCGGCTGCACCATTGTGCTGAAGCCGGCGGAAGAAGCCCCGCTGACCTCGCTACGCCTCGGTGAGCTGGCCTTGGAAGCCGGCTTCCCGGCGGGCGTCATCAACGTCGTGCCGGGCTATGGCGAAACGGCAGGCGCCGCGCTGGCCTCGCATATGGACGTCAACAAGGTCGCTTTCACCGGTTCCCACTTCACCGGCCAGTCGATCATCCGCGCCTCGGCCGGCAACCTCAAGCGCGTGTCGCTCGAGCTCGGCGGCAAGTCGCCGAACATCGTGTTTTCGGATGCCGATCTCGATGCGGCTGTTCCTGGCGCTGCCATGGCGGTGTTCGCGAATTCCGGGCAGATCTGCAGCGCCGGCACCCGCCTGTTCGTCGAAAAGAACATCTATGACGAATTCGTCGGCCGCGTCGCCGAATTCGCCAAGAAACTGAAGGTCGGCAACGGTGCCAATCCCGACACCCAGCTCGGGCCATTGGTCTCCAAGGAACAGCTCGACCGCGTCACCGGCTATCTCACCACCGGAAGCGGCGAAGGCGCCAAGGCGCTGTCCGGCGGTGGCCGCCTGACGGATGGCGAACTGTCGAAGGGCTTCTTCGTGCAGCCGACCGTGTTCGCCAACGTCCAGGACAACATGAAGATCGCGCAGGAAGAGATCTTCGGGCCGGTGATTTCGGCGATCTCCTTCACCGACATGGACGAACTGGTGCAGCGCGCCAACAACACCACCTTCGGCCTCGGCAGCGGCGTCTGGACCAGGGATGTCAGCAAGGCGCATCGCCTCGCGAAGTCCCTGCAGGCCGGCTCGGTCTGGATCAATTGCTATCAGGCGATGGATCCTGCCGTGCCGTTTGGCGGCTACAAGATGAGTGGCTACGGACGCGAGTCCGGCGTCCACCACGTCGACGAATATCTCAACATCAAGGCGGTCTGGATCAACACCTGATCGCCGTGATCGCATGAAGAAAGGCGCCGAGCGACGAGCTCGGCGCCTTTCTGCTGCATCATTAGCGATCAAGTCACCGGAGCCGATCCATACTGATCCCGCAGCTTGCGCTTGAAGATCTTGCCGGTCGATTCACGCGGCAGCGCATCATGGAAATGGATTTCCTTCGGCACTTTGAAGTTGGCGAGCTTCTGCTTAAGCCAGGCCTGGATCTCCGGCACGGTGAGCGTCACGCCGCTTTCGAGTTCGACGCAGCCCACCAGCCGTTCGCCGAACTCGTCATCAGGCACACCGAACACCGCGCAGTCGCGCACGCCGTCCATGCCGATCAGCATGTTCTCGATCTCGGCGGGATAGATGTTGACGCCGCCGGAGATGACCATGTCGCGCTTGCGATCACACATGAAGAGATAGCCGTCCTCGTCGAGATAGCCGACGTCACCGACGCTGATCAGGCCCTCACGGCCGGCTTCGGCCCGTGCGTCGGGGCGGCCCTGATAGTTGAAATCCGGCACCGAGGTCTGCCGCATAAAGATTTCACCGGGCACATTGACCGGACATTCCTTGCCGTCCACATCGAAGATCTTGACCACGCCCCCCTCGATGGTGCGACCGACGGTGCCCGGCTTCCTCAGCGCCTCCTCCGATGAATGCCAGATCGGCACCCCGGTTTCGGTGGAGCCGAGATATTCGTTGATCACCGGTCCCCACCACGCAATCATCGCCTGCTTCACATGGATCGGGCACGGCGCTGCGCCGTGGATGATGAAGCGCAGCGACGACAGGTCGTAGCGCGACTTCACCTCGTCCGGCAGACGCAGCAGCCGCACGAACATAGTCGGCACCATATGCATGTTGGTGATGCGGTGCTTCTCGGTGAGCTGCAGCAGATCCTCAGGATCGAAACGCGGTTCGAGCACGATCGTGCTGCCATGACGGAATGCCATCAGCCCGTAGGAGCTTGGCGCCGAGTGATACATCGGCCCGTTCATCAGGATGATCTGATCCTCGTTCGGCTTCAGCCCATAGGCGATGCCGCCGACGCGCTCGGATGCCGCAGCCTGTTCCGGCGTCATGGCCGCGCGGGTCACGCCCTTGGGACGGCCCGTGGTGCCCGACGTGTAGAACATGGTCAGCGCGCGCTTCGGCGCGTTCTCCACCGGCGCATGCAACTCGCGCCAGACATCGAAGTCCGTGGCGCCTGCAGGCACCTCGGTCGCAGCTTCGGCAACACCATAGGCGACTGCGATCTCCGGCGGCGTGCGGACGATCAGGATCGGAAATCCCGCGGGCAAATTATCTTTGATCTGCGGCAAAAGATCAGCGTGGCAGACGAGCAGTTTCGCACCGCTGTCGGCGAGGATGTAACTGACCTCCTCACCTTTAAGATGCCAGTTGATCGGGACCACACGCGCGCCGAGCGCACCTGCGCCGAACGCAGTCTCGAACAGCGCGAAATCGTTGCGCAGCATCATGCCGACCGGCGCATCGGCGCCTGCGCCGAGGCTCTTGAACCCGGTCGCCACCTTGGCGATGCGCTGCATGATGTCCGGATAGCTGATCGCCCGGTCGCCGCTGATAATCATTGTCCGCCCTTATATTGTTCTTGAATCGATCGGAGCCATCGCTGGCTTCGATCCTTGTTCTGTCGATGTGATGGTACAGACGCTCACTGGTCGTCGAGCAACTCGCCAAAGCCTTCCCAGTTCTTGCCGTTGAAACGGCGCAGCCGCAGTTGCTGGAACGAAAGATAGTCATCCTTGTCGGTATTGACCGTGACGCCCGACAGCAACAGCGGCAGCTTGACGTTCTTCATCGACGTCGCCTGACGCAGGATATTCTCCCGGCTGACGTCATCGCCGCACGCTTTCAGGATATGCGTGATGAGATGCGCATTCAGGAAGCCGGTCGCATAGTTGGTGTTGCGCGGATCGGCTGCCGGCAGGCTCTCTTTCATGAAAGCGAAATAGGCTTTCACGTCCTCGTCGTTGGCCCATGACGCGTCGTTGATGTCTTTCTGATAACTCGACGTGATCAGGCCAGTGGCGTTGTCCAGACCTGCCGGCTCCAGAAAGGTGATCGACGAAGCGGACGTGGGGACGAACATCAGGTCCGGCTTCCAGCCGATTTCCGCAACGCCCTTGATCATCTGCGACGAGAATTTGCCGACCACCGCGCCAAACAGCACATTCGCGCCGGACGATTTGAGCGCCGCAAGCTGCGACGAGATCGTCGGCGCACTGGTCTCATAGGTCGCCTCGGATACGATCATACTGGCGGCCTTGTCGCCCAGCGCACGTTTAAAGCCAGCCACATAGTCTTTGCCGAGATCGTCGTTCTGCGCGAGAATGGCGATCTTGGCATCCGGCTTGGTCTTCAACACGTGCTTGGCGTAGACAACGCCTTCCGATTCATAGGCGGCCATGCCCGGCATGGTCCACGGAAAACCTTTCGGATCCGCCCATTTGGTCGCGCCTGATAGCACGAACAGCTGCGGGATTTTCTTGCTGTTCAAATAGCGATGCACCGCGTTGTTGGTCGCGGTGCCGAGCGTCCCGAACATCATCAGAACCTCATCCTGCTCCACCAGTTTGCGGGTCTGCTCCACGGTCTTCGGCGGCGAATAGGCGTCATCGAGACTGATGAACTTGATCTTGCGCCCGTTGATGCCGCCTTCGGCGTTGAGCTTGGCAAAATAGGCTTCCTGCGCGCGGCCGATCACGCCGAAGCCCGAGAGCGGACCGCTATAGGGAAGCGTCTGCCCGATCTTGATCTCTTCCTTGCTGTTGGCCGCAGCTTGCGTCGGCGCATTCACGCAGACGGCAAAAGCGAACAGCCCAAGCGTCCTCAGCATGACTGATGTCATGATTGTCTTCTCCCCGTTATATTTTTATCGGGCCGCGCTTATGCGCGTGCCCGTCTCGCAAAGTCTCCGGTCGCTTCCGCATATTCGCGCTTCAGGCGATCCACGAGTTCTGCCACCGGGGGAGCATCAACGATCTGGCCGATACCCTGGCCGCAACCCCAGATGTCCTTCCAGGCCTTGACCTTCATGTTACCGCCGGAGCCGAAGTTCATCTTGGTCTTGTCAGCCACCGGAAGATTGTCGGGATCGAGGCCGGCGGCTGCGATGGACGGGCCGAGATAGTTGCCGTGAATGCCGGTGAACAGGTTGGTGTAGACCGTGTCATGCGCGGCGAATTCGGTCAGCGCCTTCTTGTAGGCCGGGTCGGCATTAGCTTCTTCGGTCGCAATAAAGCGCGTGCCCATATAAGCGAGGTCTGCGCCGAGCGCGAGCGCCGACGCAATCCCGTAACCGTCGGAGATTGCACCAGATACCAGCACAGTCCCCTTGAACCACTGCTTCACTTCGCGCACCAGCGCAAAGGGCGACAGCGTGCCGGCATGGCCACCCGCACCGGCGCAGACCAGGATCAGGCCATCGACGCCCTGCTCGGCTGCCTTGCGCGCATGCTTGACGTTGATAACGTCATGAAACACGACGCCGCCATAGGAATGCGCGGCCTCGACGACCTCCGAGGGCGGGCGCAACGAGGTGATGATGATCGGAACCTTGTGCTTCACACAGGTTTCCATGTCCTTCATCAACCGGTCGTTGGACGCGTGGCAGATCTGGTTCACCGCATAGGGCGCGACCTTCTTGCCGGGATTCTTCGCTTTGTATTCGCCGAGCTCATCCTCGATGCGCGTCAGCCACTGATCGAGCACTTCCACCGGCCGCGCATTCAGCGCTGGAAACGAACCGACGATACCGGCCTTGCATTGCGCAATGACGAGTTCAGGACCGGAGACGATGAACAGCGGGGAACCGAGCACAGGCAGCTCGAGGGTGCCATCGAGAGCTTTGGGGAGCGACATAAGCGTTTCCTTATATTTTTATAATCGAACTATAGGGGTTGACCGCCCGCGCGTGTTGTTCGAATTTGAACAATAAGCCTTCCGG
This sequence comes from Tardiphaga sp. 37S4, assembly GCF_021044645.1. Lineage (NCBI taxonomy): Bacteria > Pseudomonadati > Pseudomonadota > Alphaproteobacteria > Hyphomicrobiales > Nitrobacteraceae > Tardiphaga > Tardiphaga sp. 37S4. Next base: position 3,802,128 of record NZ_CP088008.1, read on the forward strand.
ATTTGATCACATGGACTGGGATCTCTGTCGCACCTTCAATGCCGTGGTCGACGCCGGAAGCTATCTCGGCGCGTCCAGGCAGTTGCGCACCAGCCACCCGACCGTCAGCCGCGAGGTCGCGGCGCTGGAGAAGCAACTTGGCACCAAGCTGTTCGTGCGCTCCGACGAAGGGCTGGTGCTGACGGCGCGTGGCCGGCGCTTTCATGAGAGCACCAAAGCGATGGCCGAGGCCGCGCTGAAAGCGGAAGCCGCCGCCGGCGCGTCGGGCCAGAGCGCACGCGGCGTGGTCAAGGTGTCGATCGGACCGACGCTGGCGAATTTCTGGCTGATGCCGCATATCGGCGCCTTCATCCGCCAGCATCCGCATGTCGAGATCCAGCTGGTGACGCATCCCTTCCCGGTCAGCGTGCGCAAGCGCGAAGCCGACATCGTGCTGCGGCTGTATCAGACCGGCGACGAAAATCTCACCGGACGGAAAATCGCCAAGCTCGGCGTTGGCTTCTACGCCTCGCGCGATTACGCAGCGCGATGCCCGCTGCCCGAACAGCGGGCCGCTTGGAAGGACCACACTGTCATCGGCTTCGCCGACAAATCGTCGAACTCCGAACTCGGACGCTGGAGCGACCACATCACCAAGGACGCCACCGTCGCCATCCGCTGCTCGTCGCAAGCGGATATGCTTGCGGCCGTCCGCGCAGGAATTGGCATCTGCGTGCTGTCATGCATCGTCGGCGACGCCCATGCGGATCTGATCCGCGTGGCACCGCAGAAGCTGGCCAGCCTCTCTGATATCTGGCTGCTGGCGCATCCGGACCTCATCGATCAGCCGTCGGTGCGCGCCGTGCTGGAATTCATCACGGCCTGCGCGCGCGACGACCGCGCGCTGTTACGCGGCCGATGATGTCGCGCCCTTGCCGGGAAATGGCGCCGCACGGCTGACATAGCGTCCCTCGCCTTTTCCGCCGACGAGCTTGCCGTCGCGCGTCACGAATTTCCCGCGCAGCATCGTTGCCACCGGCCAGCCGGTGATATCCATGCCCTCATAGGGCGTGTAGTCCGCGCCGTGATGCAAGTTCGCCTGGGTAAGCGTTGCTTGGCGCTTCGGATCCCACAGCGCGATATCGGCATCGTAGCCGATGGCGATGGAGCCCTTGCCGGTGAGGCCATAGGTCTTCGCATGATTGGTCGATGTCAGCGCCACGAACTGGTTGAGCGTGATGCGGCCCTTGCTGACGCCTTCCGAGAACAGGATCGGAAGGCGCGTCTCGACACCGGGAATGCCATTCGGAATCCAGCGGAAGCTGGTACGCGCGTTGGGTGGCTGCTTGCCCTGCACGTCGTCATAGCGGAACGGGCAATGGTCGGAGGAGAACAGGGAGAACACACCCTGCTGCAAACCTTCCCAGCATGCCTGCTGGCTAGCGAGATCGCGCGGTGGTGGCGAACAGACATATTTCGCGCCCTCCATGCCCAGATCCTTCAGGTCTTCCTCTGTCAGCACCAGATATTGCGGGCAGGTCTCGCCATGGATCGTCAGCCCGCGCATTTGCGCACGGCGGATCTCTTCCATGGATTCACGATTGGAGACATGAACCACCACCATCCACACGTCGACCAGTTCGGCCAATGAGATCGCGCGATGCGTGGCCTCGCGCTCGACAACGATGGGACGTGACTTGGCATGAAAATAGGGACCAACATTGCCGTCACGTTCGAGCTTGTCGACCAGAAAACGGATGGCGTCGTAATTCTCCGCATGAACCTGAACCAGTGCACCGGATTCACGCGCCACGGCCAGTACCTGCAGGATCTGCAGATCGCTCAGCGCGAGGTCTTCATAGGTCATGAAGACCTTGAGCGAGGTGTAGCCATCGGCGATCAAGGCTGGCAGCTCCTGCCCGAGTACCGCTTCACTGGGATCGGCGATGATCAGGTGGAAGGAATGATCGATATGGCAATTCTGATCGGCAAGCGTGTGATAATTCTTCAACGCCTCGCGGATCGGTTGGCCCTTCGCCTGCAGACAGTAAGGCATCACGAAGGTGTTGCCGCCAAAGGCTGCCGCGCGTGTCGCACTCTCGAAATCGTCGGCCATGACGATGCCGGGGCCGGATGGTTGCGCAATATGAACGTGGCTGTCGATACCGCCGGGCAGCACCAGCAGACCGGTTGCATCGACTGTCTCGTTCGCGTCGGTCAGCGCTTCGCCGATGGCAACGATGCGGCCGTTCCTGATGCCGACATCGGCTTTGTAGGTTTCACTCGCGGTTGCAATGGTGCCATGACGAATGACGGTATCGAAAGCGGTCATGAGCAAAACCTCATCAATTCAGCAACGTAGGGTGCATACAGACAAATACTAGACTTGCTGAAACAGCGATCCCCATTGGGTGACGCGTTTGGTATCGACGCCAGCCATCTTCAGGCATTTCCAGACCACCGTGGCAATGGTGTCATAGACCGGAATGCCCGTCTCCCTTTCCAGTTTCGCCGCGGACGGAGCAACTCTCAAATTGGTGCAGATGATCGTGATAGCGTCTGGCTTTTCCTTGGCCACGTCCCGCGTCATATCCTCAAGTTGCACAACGGGCACTTCGGAGAACGAGAAATTATCCTGCAGGCCGAGATGGCGTTCACCCTGGCACGCAAAGCCCAGCTTTTCATAATTCTCCAGAATCTTGGCCTGAACGTCGTCCAGATATGGCGTCACGTACCCCAGACGCTTCACCTTTTGATGTTCAAGAATCTCATTGAGAGCCAACATCGACGTCGTCGCAGGAATCCCGGTTGCTGCGGTGATCTGCTCACACAGGCGGACATCCGCCTCAAAGCCGAGCCAGCCAGAGGATGTTCCATTCCAGCCGATGACATCGACCTTCGCATGAGCCAGCAATTCTGCGGCCCGCAGGATTTCCGAATTGTCGAATTGGGCGAGCGCCTTGTTCGACAGCGCGATCTCCGTGACCTTGAAACGCGAGAAATGCGCCGAGACTTCGGGCAATTCGCCAAGCATGGCAGTCGTGATCGGCTCCAGCGCCGTGTTCGACGAAGGCGTCAGCATTCCGAGAAGGACACGTTTGGTCATGGTTGATCCAGAGTTTCGAGGGATGGTTTCGTCCGTTCAGATCGAAGCAGATCGAGAACGTGACGTTTGATTTCGTTGAACTGCGGGCTGGTGATGTCGCGTGGCCGCGGCAGGTCCAACGGGATGATTTCGCGTATACGCCCCGGGCGGGCGCTCATCACGGCAACATGCGTGCCCAGCGTCAGTGCTTCGTCGATACCGTGCGTCACGAAAACGATCGTGCCCTGGTGTTCCTGCCAGATCCGGACGAGTTCATTCTGCATATCCATCCGGGTCTGCTCATCGAGCGCGCCGAACGGCTCATCCATCAGGATGACCTGCGGATTCATCAGCAATGCACGGGCGATGCCGACACGCTGATTCATGCCGCCTGACAGTTCGGACGGATAATGATTTTCAAATCCCGTGAGCCCGACCATGTCGATATAGCGCTGTGCTGTTTCGCGACGCACGGCCTTCTGGCCACCGCGCAGCAGCAGGTGGAAGCCGACATTCTCCCAGACCGGGAGCCACGGCATCAGGTTGGCCTGCTGAAACACCACGCCGCGCTCCGAACCGGGCGCCGTGATCAATTGACCATCGACAGTGACGGTGCCGGATGACGGCTTCTCGAAGCCCGCGATCATGTTGAGTAGCGTGGACTTGCCGCATCCACTGGGGCCGAGCAGACAGAGAAACTGGTTCTTCTCCACCTTGATATTGATGTCGTCGAGAGCCGTGACATCGGCCTTGCGTTTCGCGTCCTTGAAGATTTTGGAGACACCGGAGATTTCGATCGTCGCCATGACCTAGCTCTCCCCGCTCTGGATCGTCGTGTTGCGCTGCCAGTGCAGCACGCGCGCCATCACGAGACGGATGCCGAAGTCGCTGAGAAAACCGAGCAGACCGATGCTGGCCATCGCAGCCAGCACAAGGTCGTAGCGCAGGAAATAATAGGAATCCCACAGCACATAGCCGAGACCGCTTTTCACAGCGACCATCTCCGCCGTCACCGTCAGCATCCAGGCCGAGCCGATGCCGATCCGCAGACCGGCAAAGATGCTGGGCAGTGCGGCCGGCAGCACGATGAAGCGCAGCAGTTGGCGATTTCCGCCGCCGACCATCGCGCCGGCGCGGATCAGATTGCGATCGCAGGTCTTCACGCCGTGAATCGTATTGAGCAGGATCGGAAAAAACGCACCGAGAAACACCAGGAAAATCGCCGGCTTGTTGGCGATGCCGAACCAGATGATGGCGAGCGGAATCCACGACACCGGCGGGATCGGCCGGAGCGTCTGCAGCGTCGGCTCGATGATCACCTCGACAGTGCGGGACCATCCGATGGCGACTCCGATCGACACGGCCAGCGCCGTGGCGATGGCGAAACCCGCGAGAACGCGCGACAGGCTGGCGAGCATGTCGAACAGCCAGTTGCCGCTATAGGTCTGGGTATTGCCGTCGGTGCCGAACACCCAATCCGCCCAAGCCCAGGCCACGGTGGAAGGCGCCGGCAACAGCGCCGCAGGCAGTGCGCCGGACCGGGAAAACGCTTCCCAGCCGGCGAGGATCAGGACCGGCACGATATACCGATCCAGTCGCCTGTACATTGCGAGGGCCTGGGGCATGACCGGGCTCAGTAGCCGAGTTCGGATTTCGGCTTGCCGGTGGCAGCCTCCAGGAAGCGGTAGTCCATGTTCTTCTCAACCGCGGCGGTGACGTCGGAATTGATGTATTTCAGGTCGCGCATCATCGCGGCGATGGCGAGCGCCGATGCACGGTACATCTTCGGATCCGGATCGAGGTTTTCGACAGCGCCTGTGGCGATGGCCTTGTCGAGGCCGGTGATCTTGGAAATCACGTCGATCAGGGCCCCCTTGTCCGCCGCGACGAATTCATCGACTTTCACAACCGCACGCACGGTCTCTTCGAGCTGCTTCGGTTTGTCCTTGACGACATCCGACCGTGTCAGAATCAGGTTGGTGAGCTTTCCCGCAGCCTGATCGTAGGGAAGGCCAAACATCTTGGCGGCCTTGGCCTGAAGGATCTGGGTGGCGAAGGGCTCCACGGTGCAGATCAGCTCGATTTCACCGCGACGCAGCGCCTGAAGGTGATCGGAGGGATTGGGAATGTTGACGAACTGCACATCCTTGTTGATGTCGATGCCCTGCTTGGCGAAGGCGCCGCGCATATGAATGTCCTGCGCGTTACCGCGGGACGCCGCGACTCGAAATGGCTTTCCCGCAGTCTTGTAGCCAGCGATGACTTTCTTGAGCGAAGCCCAGTCATTCGGAACGATCGACAGGTCATTACCGACCAACATTGCCGAACCGCCATTGACCTGCCCGGAAATGGCGACCACGTCGAAACCCTTGTCGAGCGCGATCGCATAATGAAGATAGGTCACCTGGGCGACGTCGATGTTCTTCGAGACAAGCGCAGTCAGCGCATCCGTGCCTGTGTTAAATCCAACCGCATCGATCTGAACGCCCTTGGCGTATTGCGGGGTGAGTGACATCGGTGTGCAATGCGCACATTTCGCATAGCCGAGCTTGATCACCGACTCGGACTGGGCCATCGCGGTCGGGGCAATCGATGCCAAACAAAGCGCAATCAGAATGCCGAGCAGATTTTTCTTCATCGTCGCAATCTCCGGAGCGGGTGGCGGTGAATTCACGATACGTCGACCACTCAGCAAGCCTCATGCCAATCCGGATACGATATACAATTATAAAATTATGTAGCAATATCAATAACTATGAATTATTATCATCTTGACTTCGATGCTGCATTTTTGGGCGAAGAATGTCGTTTGGAGGCAACCTCGCCACCCGAGAGACTGAACCATGAGTGAGATTGCCCCACGCGCGAAGCTTCGGACGCGCTTCAAGCCGACACGGCTGAAGCTCTCCTCGGATCATTCAAAACGGCCGCTGGACCGTATGTCGCTGCACGATCAACTCGTCGCGAAGGTGCGCGAAATGATTGTCGATGGCGAACTCCAGGCCGGAGCCCCTTTGCCAGAAAAGATGTTGTGCGAAACGTTCGGCGTATCGCGCACACCGTTGCGCGAAGCATTCAAGATACTAGCCTCCGAAGGGCTGATCGAACTGCGCCCTCACCGCACCCCTGTCGTCACCCCGGTCGACAGGGAAGAAATCGCAAACAGCTTTGCGATCATGGTCGCACTGGACGGCGTTGCCGGCGCCGAGGCCGCAATGCGCGCGACGGATGAAGATATTGCCCGGCTCAGTGCGATGCACGACCAGCTTGTTACCCTTCATCGCGAAGCATCGCGCCCGGCCTATTTCAGGCTGAACCAGGACATCCATATCGAGATTACCAGGCTCGCCAAGAATCCCGTGCTCCTCAATATCTGGACGACGTTGAACGCGAATATCTATCGGGCACGGGCCACCGCCAATTATGACGCGGCACGGTGGACGGAATCCGTAAGGGAACACGAGGCTTTCATGGCTCTGCTTCGCGCGCGCGACGCGCAAGGATTTGCAGCCTCCCTCAGCGCGCATACGCGCAAGACCGGCGATGCCGTTCTTGCGACATTGCAGATTGCGACCGACGCGAAGACCTAGCAGGCCTCTATCACGACGAATAAAGCCTGGGCCCGTATCGCTGCACACCGCATAATCGCCAAGCGCCTGCAAAACGTGCTTGGGGCATGGAGCGCAATGGTCCAAACAGGGGCGAAGGACCGCTCCGCGGTTCATAGGCTGATCGATGAAGATTCTCGTTTTTGGCGGCACCGGCTTTGTCGGGCTGAATATCGCGGAAGCCCTGTTGAAGCGCGGCCATGTGGTGACCCTGTTCGACCGTTCGGGCCTGCCACCGGCGGCACAGCTTGCCTTCGCTGACTATGGCGATAGGCTTTCGGTGATCATCGGCGATGTGCTCGACCGGACATTGATCGACAGTGTCGTCACCACCGGCTTCGATGCCATTGTTCTCGGCGCTGCGATCACGGCAAGCACAGAGCGCGATGCCGCCGATCCGGAAAGCATCCTGCAAGTCAACCTGATGGCGCAAACGCCGATTCTCGCAGTAGCGCGCCGCCATGGCGTCAAACGCGTGATCAATCTGTCGTCCGCCGGCGCCTACGGCGCCTCGGCGTTCAAATATCCCCTGCTCGATGAAGAGCTGCCCTGCGATCCCGTCTCGCTCTACGCGATCACCAAATTTGCATCGGAAAAAGTCGCCGCGCGCCTCGCCGCGCTCTGGCAGACCGATTTCATCAGCGTGCGGCTCAGCGCCGTGTTTGGACCATGGGAGCGCGCAACAGGCGTACGGGATACGCTCAGCCCGCTGATGCAGATTTTCGCGGCGCACGCGAAGCAGAGCGCCGCCATTCTGGTCCGTTCCGGCGTGCGGGACTGGATCTATGCGCCCGATGTCGCCGATGCCATGACTTTGCTGATTGAGGCGCCGAAGACGCAGCATCGCCTCTACAACATCTCAACCGCCACGCCGTGGTCAGCGCTGGAGTGGGGGCAGCAATTGGCGGAATCCCATCCGGGCTTTGTTTGCCGCCTGGCCAGCACCGGCGAAACCCCAACCATCGATCTGCACAGTGACAGCGACAGGGCACCGCTATCGGTCGCGCGATTGGAGCAGGAATTCGGATGGCGCGCCAAATTCGGCTGCGCCGACTCAGCCGCGGATCTGATCGACTGGTCGGCGCGGCACAGCATAGGATGATGACATGAGACTTCAGGGGCGTACGGCAATCATCACCGGCGGAGGCTCTGGCATCGGCCAGGCCAGTGCCAGGCTGTTCGCACAGGAAGGCGCGTTTGTCGCACTGGTCGATCGCGACGAGGCCGGCCTGAAAGAAACGCTGGCGACACTGCCCAATGCAACCAAGGCGTCGATGCATCTCGGTGATGTCGGCGACGGCGATTTTGCGCAGACCGTGGTCGGGGAGATCGTCGCCCGGCGCGGTCAGCTCGACGTGTTGATGACCTCGGCTGGCTTTTCCTGCGGCGGCACCGTGGTGACTATAGCGCCAGAAGATTGGGACGCCGTGTTTCGCACCAATGTCGGCGGCACCTGGCTATGGGCGCGCGCGGCCATTCCGCAGATGCAAAAGCAGGGCAAGGGATCGATCATCACGCTGGCCTCGCAATTGGCCATTGCCGGCGGCAAGGGCAATAGCGCCTATATCGCAGCCAAAGGCGCGATCATCAGCCTGACACGCACCATGGCTGTGGATTTCGCCACCGACGGCATTCGCGTCAACGCCATCGCGCCGGGTGCTATCGACACGCCACTGCTGCGCCGCAGTTTCGCGCGCCATGCGGACCCCAAACCCGTGCGCGATGCCTCGCGCAATCGTCACGCCATGAAGCGTTTCGGTCTGGCCGAAGAAGTCGCGCAGACCGCGCTGCATCTGGCGAGCGATGCATCCTCGTTCACGACCGGCACGGTCATGCCGGTCGATGGCGGATGGCTCGCAGCATGAGCGACGCTCTCGCAGCGCTGGAAGCGCAGGTCCGCGACGATCTCCACAAGATTGCCCACCCGAACATGCCGTGGCTGCAGCCGAAATCCGCGCCGGACGGCACAGCCGCGCTGGACGTGCTGATCGTCGGCGCCGGACAGGGCGGCGTCACAGCGGCCTTTGGCCTGCTACGATCGCAGGTCACCAATATACTCGTTGTCGACAAAAGCGCCGAAGGCCGCGAAGGCCCATGGCTCACCTACGCCCGCATGCCGACGCTGCGTAGCCCCAAACACTTCACCGGCCCTGATCTGGATATCCCCGCTCTCACCTATCAGTCATGGCACGAAGCCATGTTCGGGAAGGATCACTGGCAGGCGCTCGATCGCATCCCGCGCGGACACTGGGCGGACTATCTGCTCTGGTTCAGGCGCATCACCGGCGTGCCTGTACGCAATGGCTGCGAGGTCCTGGACATTGGGCCTGCCGCCAACGGCTTGCTTGCAGCAACCGTACAAAGCGCCGGCGGCATCGAAATCATCCATGCGCGCAAGGTGCTGCTGGCGACCGGACAGGAAGGCATGGGCGACTGGATGATCCCGGAGCAACTCCAGCACCTGCCATCATCGCTTTGCGTGAATGCATCCGCGGATATCGATTTCGAAGCTCTGCGCGGCAAGACCGTCGCCGTGATCGGCGCCGGCGCATCCGCCTTCGACAATGCGGCAACCGCGCTCGAAGCCGGCGCTGAGGTGCACCTGTTGTGCCGCCGCGCGGAAATCCAGATCGTGCAGCCCTACCACTGGCTAACCTTCCGCGGGTTGCTGCGTCACTTCAGCGAACTCGACGATGCCTGGCGCTGGCGCTTCATGCGCCGGCTCATGGATTTGCGCGAAGGCTTCCCGCAGCCGACATGGGATCGCTGCGCGCGGCATGCAGGCTTTCACCTGCATGAGAACGCGCCCATTCAGTCAGCTCAAAAAATAGGCAACCAAGTTGCGCTGCAGACACCACAGGGTACCTTCACCGCAGACTTCGTGATCTGCGGCACCGGCATCGACATGGATTTCTCCACTCGCCAAGAATTGCAGAGTTGCGCCGGCAATATCGCGATCTGGTCTGATCGCTACCAGCCGCCGGATACCGAGCTCAGCCCACGCCTCGGTCGTTTCCCCTATCTCGCGGACGATTACGCGCTGATGGAACGCGTTCCCGGCACCACGCCGTGGATCGCCGACATCCATCTTTTCGCAATTGCGTCCACTATGAGCTTCGGCCCGTCGGGGTCATCGATCAATGCGATGACCACCGCGATCCCGAAACTGGTGCATGGCCTGACGCGCGGCTTGTTCCGCGCGGATATCGAGCGATACTGGACCGCGTTCGAGGCTTACGACGTTCCACAAGTGACCATTGCAAGGGCGACGGAAGCTGCGGCAAAAAGCTAAAGGACCAAATTATCCCGACGGGGAAAATTCTCCGCTTGGCACCTATCGACTGTCGTGTGGCGCGTTCCTTGCTTCAGTGGATGAGTCGCTCGACAGGTCAGGCACTGACGAGTCCGTTCAGAGTTTCCGTCGAATTCAGAGGATAGGGTTATGGGACTGATCTATTCCAAGCAGATGCTCGGCGCCGCCGCAGCGCTGGCATTTTTCACCGCTGCCGTTCCTGCCAAGGCGCAGACCCGCGCCGAGACGCTGCGTTACGTGACCGGCGCCGCCGTCAACACGCTCGATCCCAATATTCCCGGCTCGACCCGCGAAGCCTTCGCTGTCAGCCTCTCGACCTATGATCGTCTGGTGTCGTTCGGCCGCAAGCAACTGAATGGCAAATGGGTGTTCGATCTGGACACCATCCGCGGCGAACTCGCAGAGTCCTACACGGTCAGCCCGGATGGCCTGAAAATCACCTTCAAGCTGCGCAGCGATGCGAAATTCCAGGACGGTTCGCCGGTCACGGCCGAAGACGTGAAGTGGTCGCTCGACCGCGCCGTCACCGCCAAGATCCTTGGCAAGGCGCAGCTGCTGACCGGTTCGCTCACCGATGCCAGCCAGTTCAAGGTGATCGATCCCACGACATTCGAAGTAACACTGCCGCAGCCGGACAAACTGGCGCTGCCAAACCTCGCCACGGTCTATCCGATCATCATCAACTCGAAACTCGCCAAGGCCCACGCCACCGAGGAAGATCCGTGGGCACAGGCCTGGCTGAAGGAAAACACCGCCGGGTCCGGCGCCTATATCGTCGAGACCTTCAAGCCCGGCGAGCAGGTCATCCTCAAGCGCAACGACGCCTGGAATCGTGCCGCCGGCGACAAGCAGGCCTTCTTCAAGCGCCTGATCATCCAGTCGGTGCCGGAGCCGGCAACGCGCGCCAATCTGGTTGAAAAGGGTGACGCTGATATCGTCATCGACCTGCAGGCCAGCGACGCGCAGGCGTTAGAGGCCAAGGGCAAGCTGCAGGTGATCTCGACGCCACAATATAACGCCATTACCTTCATCTCGATGAACAACCAGATGGCGCCCTTCGACAAGCCGGACGTGCGCCGTGCCGTGGCCTATGCGCTGCCTTATGACGATATGTTCAAGGCGGCACTCTTCAGCCGCGGTGATTTGCTGGCCGGCGCGACCTGGGCCGATGGCAAGCCGCCGAGCGGTGCATTTCCGATCAAGCAGCCGATCAAGCTCGACCTCGAAAAGGCCAAGGCCTATCTGAAGGCCGCAGGCTATCCGGACGGTTTCTCGACCACGTTCAGCTTCAATGTCGGCCAGTCGGCGACGGCTGAGCCGATGGCTGCGCTGCTGAAGGAATCGCTCGCCAAGATCGGCATCAAGGTCGATATCCAGAAGCTGCCGGATGCGCAGATGTCGACTCAGATCACCGAGAAGAAGCTGCCCTTCTTCACCGAGGGCATCGTCGCCTGGCTGCCGTCGACCGACTACTTCTACCGCAACTTCTACACCGGCAATCAGCGCTGGAACTACAGCTCTATCGACAATGCCGAGCTGACCGCGGTAGCGCAAAAGGCTCGTTTCGAGGCTGACAAGGCCAAGTACGAAGCCGACGGCAAGGTGCTGAACGCGATGAACTTCGATCTGATGCCCCAGATTCCGCTGTGGCAACCGAGCCAGGACGCGGTGATGGCCTCGAACCTGACGGGCTACACTTATCAGTTCCATCGCCAGGTCGATTACCGCGACCTCAGCCGGAAGTGATTTTCCGAGCACCATGCGAGCGAATCTCGAAGCGCCCCTCAGCGGCGCTTCGGATCTACGCAGTTTGCGAACTTAACTTCAGCGAGCTGCCCATGACTACGAGTAACCGATCATGACGACTCTCGGCGCAACGGCCATCCGTGCAGCGCGACGCTTCGCATCCTCCTTGCCTGCGTTGTTCGGCGTGCTGATCTTCACCTTCCTGTTGATGCGCGTATTGCCGGGTGATCCCGCCGTGTTCTTTGCCTCGGGACCCAACTCCGGCAAGGAAGAGATCGAGACCATCCGCAAACAGATGGGTCTCGACAAGCCCGTGCCACAGCAACTGTTCCTGTATCTCTACGACGTCGGCCGAGGCAATCTTGGCCGTTCGCTGATGACAGGCCAGAACGTCACCAAGGACTTGCGTGAGCGCCTGCCCGCCTCCCTCGAACTAACCTTCTCGGCCCTCCTGATCGCACTTGTTCTCGCAATCCCGCTGGGTGTCCTTGCGGCGCTGAAACCAGGATCGCTGGTCGATCACGGCGTGAGGCTATTCTGCGCACTCGGGGTCTGTGTCCCGACCTTCGTGTCGGGGCTGCTGCTGATCTATATCTTCTATTATCTGTTCGGCGTGTCGCCCGATCCGACCGGGCGCGTCGATATCTTCACGACCCTGCCGCCAGCACATACCGGTTTCCTGTTGATCGACTTTGCGCTCGCCGGCGACTTCGATGGCTGGTGGGCCGCATTCAAACAATTGATCCTGCCGGCCTGCACCATGGCGCTGTTTGTAATCGCCCCGTTGGCGCGTATCACCCGCGCCTCGATGCTGGCCTCGCTCGGCAGCGACTTCGTTCGCACCGCGCGTTCTGTCGGCCTGTCATGGTGGCGCATCATCGTCACCTATGCGCTGCGTAATGCGATCCTGCCTGTCATCACCATTGCCGGTATCGTGTTCTCGACCATGCTCGGCGCCAATGTGCTGGTGGAGAAAGTGTTTTCCTGGCCCGGCGTCGCCTCCTACGCGCTCGATGCGCTGCTGTCGTCGGACTACGCACCGGTGCAGGGTTTCGTGCTGTTGATGGCCTCGGTCTTCGTTATCGTCAATCTCGTCGTCGATGTGCTCTATGGCATCGCCGATCCCAGGATTTCCATCGGATGAGCAGCGCAACACTTCAACACGCCGCCTTCGTCCTGCGCGGCAATCCCATCACCGGCATCGCCGCCGTCGGCGCGTCTCTGCTGATCTTTGTCGGCATCTTCGGCCCGTGGATCGTGCCGTATGATCCCATCGTATCAAACGTTCAGAATGCGCTGATGCCGCCGAGTGCTGCGCATTGGGCCGGCACCGATCAGCTCGGCCGCGATGTATTCAGCCGCATCATCGTCGCCGCACAGCTTGACCTCGCCATCGCCGTCTCTGCGGTCGGCATCTCCTTTGCGCTGGGCGCCGTCATTGGCGCCCTCTGCGGCTATTCGGGCGGCAAGCTGGATCGCGCCGTAGGTCGCTTCGTCGACGTGCTGATGGCGTTCCCGCTGTTCGTGCTGGCCATGGCCATGGTCGCCGCACTCGGCAACCGCGTCGAGAACATCGTCATCGCCACCGCCATCATCAACCTACCGTTCTACATCCGCTTCGCACGCGCCGAAGTAAACGTGCGCCGTAACCTCGGCTGGGTCGAGGCTGCCCGCGCATGCGGCGACAGCCATGTCTCAGTGGTACTGCGCTTTCTGTTGCCGAACGTCCTGCCTGCGATGGTGGTGCAGATGTCGCTCAATCTCGGCTGGGCCATCATCAATGCTGCCGGCCTCTCGTTCATCGGGCTCGGCGTCAAGCCGCCGACGCCTGAATGGGGCATTATGGTCGCTGAAGGCGCGCGTTTCATCTCTACCGGCAAATGGTGGCTGGTCGCGTTTCCCGGCCTGGCGCTGATGCTCGCCGTGCTGTGCTTCAATCTGCTCGGCGACGGGCTGCGTGATATTCTTGATCCGAGACAGCGAACGTGATGACGACACCAAAACCGCTGCTCGATATCGAGAATCTTCAGGTCACCTTTTCAACGCGCCGCGGCCCGGTTGAGGCCGTGCGCGGAATTTCGTTGTCGCTTGCCGAGGGCGAAACGCTGGGGATCGTCGGTGAGAGCGGCTCCGGAAAATCCGTCACGGGTTTTGCGATGACGCGCCTGCTGGATGCATCGGGTAAAATTTCCGGCGGCCGCATCAGTTTCCGTGATCGCGACATCACCAAGATGACCAGCGCCAGCCTGCGCGAGATGCACGGCTCGGCGATGGCCATGATCTTCCAGAATCCGCGCGGCGCGCTGAACCCGATCCGCGCGATCGGCCAGCAGATCGCCGATGCCATTCTGGCGCATCGCAAGATCTCCGCATCGGAGGCCCGAGCAGAATCGCTCGAACTGCTGCGCGCCGTGAAAATCCGCGATCCCGAAAAGCGGATGAACGCCTATCCGCACGAACTCTCTGGCGGCATGTGCCAGCGCGTAATGATCGCCATGGCGATATCCAGCAATCCGGCACTACTAATTGCCGACGAACCGACCACCGGCCTCGACGTCACCACGCAGAAAGTGGTGATGGATCTCCTCGCCAGCATCGCCGCCGAGCGGGGCATGGCGACGATCCTCATCACCCACGATCTCGGCCTCGCCGCCCGCTATTGCCGCCGCGTCGTGGTGATGGAACAGGGCAAACTCGTCGAGGAAGCCGACGCCCTGACGTTGTTCCGATCGCCGCAGCACCCCTACACCAAGCGGCTCGTCGCAGCGTCGCCAACCGCGACCTCGCGGGTCGAGGATCTCGTGACCGACGACGAGAAGCTGCTGGTACCGACCGTCCCCCTCGCTCCGCCGCCAAAGCCGGCGCATGGCACGCCGCCGCTGCTGGAAGTTCTCGACCTCGTCAAACGCTTCGACGACGGCACTGTCGGCGTCGCGAATTTCTCGATGGCCATCGCGCCTGGGGAAAGCGTCGGTCTGGTCGGCGAGTCCGGCTCCGGCAAGAGCACGACCTCGCGCATGATCTGCCGTTTGCTCGATCAGACCGAAGGCACCATCAATTTCAACGGCCAGTCGATCAGCCATATTCCGGCGCGAGACTTCCACCGCGCGCCGCAGCGCCGCGAGATCCAGATCGTTTTCCAGGATCCGAACGACAGCCTCAATCCGCGCTTCAACGCCTTCGACTGTATCGCGCATCCGCTGATCCGCCTGCTCGGCATGCGCAATGGGGCGGCGCTGCGCCAGCGCGTCGGCGAATGTGCTCATCGCGTCGGCCTCCCCGCCAATCTGCTGGAACGGTTTCCGCACCAGCTCTCGGGTGGCCAGAAGGCCCGTATCGGCATCGCGCGCGCGATTGCCTGCCGGCCGAAGCTTCTGGTGCTGGACGAGCCGACGGCCGCGCTCGACGTTTCCGTTCAGGCCGTGGTGTTGCAGCTCCTCGATCGTTTGCGCCGCGAAGACAATCTCGCCTTCCTGTTCGTCAGCCACGATCTCAACGTCGTGCGCATGATGTGCCAGCGGACCATCGTGCTGCGCAACGGCGCCATCGTCGAAGAAGGCGAGAGTCACCAGTTGTTCGACAGCCCGAAGACCGACTACACCCGCGAGCTCGTCGATGCAGTTCCGCATATCGAGATGATCGCCGCAGAAAAAATGGCCGCCGGCGCCTAGCCGCGGGTGGCTAGCGGCTAAACGCCTCAACGGACAGCCTTGTCCGGTTCCATTGGCGTAACCATACCGACTATAGTGTGAGTTATACCGGTGCCGGATACCTTGCATCCGCGCCTTATCTCGCAGAACATAAGACTAAGCGTCCCCAATGACGCAATAAAATCGGGAGGATTCCGTGCGGATCAAAGCCGTTCACGTTGCCTTGCTTGCCGTCATGGCGAGCTGTTCTGCGATCACGACCGGCGCGCACGCCCAGTGGCCGCAGAAACAAGTCACCTTCATCGTTCCCTTCGCTGCCGGCGGCGGCACCGATGCCTTTGCGCGGCCACTGGCGGCGCAGCTCGATACCCAGCTTGGCAAGCGCGTCATCATCGAAAACCGCGCCGGTGCCGGGGGCACGGTCGGCGCTTCGGCGGCTGCCAAGGCGGCGCCTGACGGCTATACCTTCTTCATGGGTGCCGCGCATCACGCGATCGCCCCGTCGCTCTATCCCACCCTCGATTATGACATCGAGAAAGACTTCATCCCGGTGGCGCTGATCGCACGGCCGCCACAGGTTATCGTGGTCAATCCAGACAAGGTCGCCGCCAAGACACTGGGTGAATTCATCGCCTATGCGAAGGCCAACCCGGACAAGCTCTCTTATGGATCGGCCGGCGCCGGCACGACGCATCACCTAGCCGGCGAGCTGTTCAAGATCCTGACCCAGACCAAGATCCAGCACGTGCCCTATCGCGGCGCCGGACCGGCAATGCAGGACCTGATCGCCGGTCACGTGCCCGTCGTGTTCGACGGTCTCGGCTCGTCCGCCGCGCCAATCCGCGCGGGGCAACTCCGCGCGCTAGCGATTGCCGCTCCGAAGCGCGTGGCAGCCTTCCCCGATCTGCCGACCGCGGCGGAAGCCGGTTTGCCGAATTATGAAGTCGCCACCTGGTACGGGCTGTTCGCCCCCAAGGGCACACCGCCCGACGTGGTCGAGCGCATGGCGAAGGAATTGAAAGCTGCATTGCAGGTGCCGGCGATCAAGGAAGCGTGGGAGCGCAATGGCTCCGACGTGCCTGATGTGGCCGGCGCCGACTTCGGCAAGATGGTGTCGGCCGAGGTGGCGCGCTGGCGCAAGGTCGTGACCGAGGCCAACGTCAAGCTGGATTGATCCGAGCGAACACACGAAAGCCCACCGGACGCGGTAACCTGCGTCTGGTGGGCTTTTTTATGCGGAAGCGACTTCTGCCTGCCTGGCACCTGGACCGGCAAACATCGCACGGCCGGGAATCGCATCCAGCAGCGCGCGGGTATAGGCGTCGGTGGGATTCTGGAAGATCTTCTGCGTCTCGCCCTGCTCGACGATCTCGCCGCGCCGCATCACCACGATGCGGTCGGCAATTTCAGCGGCGACACGCAAGTCATGGGTGATGAAGATCATGGCGAGGTTCATCTCCTCGCGCAGTTCTGCGAGAAGCTGCAGCACCTGCGCCTGCACCGACACGTCGAGCGCCGAGACGGCTTCGTCCGCGACCAGCACCGAAGGCTTCAGGGCCAGTGCACGGGCGATACAGATACGCTGGCGCTGACCGCCGGAGAATTCGTGCGGATAGCGATTGGCCGCACTCTCCTGCAGGCCGACGCGGGCCAGAAGGCGCTTGGCATCGGCCATGGCTTCCTTGGAGGGCGTGCCATAGGCAATCGGGCCGCCGGCAATCGCGTCGCCGACCTTCTGGCGCGGATCGAGCGCCGCGAAGGGATCCTGGAACACGATCTGAATCTTGCGGCGCATCTGGCGCAATCGTTCGCCACGCTGTGACAGCAGATCCTTGCCATCGAAATGAACTGAGCCCGTGTCAGGCTCGATCAGCCGCATGATCAACCGCCCCAGCGTGGACTTGCCTGACCCGGACTCGCCGACGATGGCCACCGTCTCGCGCGCCTTCAGGCCGAGCGAGATGTTCTGCACCGCATCGGTCCGGCGCGGCGGCAGGAACATGCCCTGCTTGGTGATGAAGGTCTTGTTCAGCCCGACCGCATCGAGCAACGGCTCACCGGTGATCTTGCGATCGGCTTTGGTCAGCGAGCGCGCGCCGGGGACGGCGGCGATCAGGCTCTTGGTGTAATCGTCCTTCGGATTACGCAGGACCTCGTCGACGGTGCCCTGCTCAACGACACGGCCGTTGCGCATGACCACGACGCGATCAGCGACATCGGCAACGACGCCAAAATCGTGGGTGATCAGCAGCACGCCCATACCGCGCTCCGACTGGAGCTTCTTCACCAGCGCCAGAATCTGCTTCTGCGTGGTCACGTCGAGCGCGGTGGTCGGCTCGTCTGCAAGAAGCAGCGCCGGATTATTCGCCATCGCCATCGCGATCATGATGCGCTGACGCTGGCCGCCCGAGAGCTGGAACGGAAAGCTGCGCGCGAGCGCCACCGGATCCGGCAGGCCAACGTCCCGGATCAACTCCTGCACGCGCGCATCCACCGCCTCTTTGGACGGCGTCGGCTTGGTGTGTGTGATGATCGATTCCGCAATCTGCTGGCCGACACGGGCCAGCGGATTGAGCGCGCTGAGTGGCTCCTGGAAAATCATCGAGATGGCGCCGCCGCGCAGCTTGCGCATTGTCGGCTCATCGGCCTTGGCGATGTCGTTACCATTGAAGCTGATGCTGCCCTGCGCAACGCCCGTTCGGTCGGGCAGCAGTCGCAGGATCGCATGCGCGGTCATCGACTTGCCGGAGCCGGACTCGCCGACGAGACAGACGATTTCGTTGCGGTTGACTGTGAGCGATACGTCTTCGATGGCAAAAGGACGATCTGCGCCCGGCGGCAGGCTGATAGAGACGTTCTCGATGGCAAGCAGTGTTTTGTCAGTCATGGATACTATCGCTTGCGTGAGATACGGGGATTCAGCGTGTCGTTGAGACCTTCACCCACGAGATTGATGGCCAGCACGGTGAGCAGGATGGCGAGGCCGGGAAACACGCTCATCCACCATGCCTGACGGATCACAGTGCGCGCAGCACCGATCATGAAGCCCCACGACATCAGATTGGGATCGCCGAGACCCATGAAGCTCAGCGCACTCTCGATCAGGATGGCGCTGGCGACCGCCAGCGATCCGGTGACGATGATCGGCGAGATCGCGTTCGGCAGAATGCGACGCAGCACTACGGTCAGCGGACGCTGGCCCTGACACACCGCAGCCTGAACGAACTCACGCCCACGCAGCCGCATGAACTCGGCGCGCGTCAGGCGTGCCAGTGGCGGCCAGCTGACGATGCCGATCGCGAAGATGATATTGGAGATTTTCGGCCCGATGGTCGCGACCAGCAGGATTGCGAGAATGAAGCCCGGAATGGTCTGGAACAGCTCGGTGATACGCATCATCACCTCATCAACCTTGCCGCCGAAATAGCCGGCGGTTGCGCCGATGGTGACGCCGATGACCAGGGAGGTTAGCGTCGAGATGACGCCGATGATCAGCGAGATGCGGGCGCCATGCGCGATGCCGGCAGCCACGTCACGGCCAAGCATGTCGGAGCCAAGCCAAAGCCCTTCGCTGAACGGCGGCTGGAACGGCGCGCCAACCATGTCCCAAGGGTCGTCGGGAAACAGCCACGGGGCCGTCACCGCGAGGAGGACCACCGCGAGGAGGACGATCAGACCAATCATCCCGGTGGGATGGCGGAGAAACGATTTGAGCGTAGACATCATATAATCCCGTTCACGATGCCGCACGCACGGAGACGCGTGGATCGATCACCCGGTAGATCGCATCGGTGAGAAGATTGAGCGCAATCACGATCACCGACATCACCAGGAACACGCCCAGCAACACCGGATAGTCGCGCTGCAACAGCGCGTCATAGATGAGACGGCCGAGACCCGGCCAGGCGAACACGGTCTCGATCACCACCGCACCGCCAACCAGCGCACCGGCCTGCATACCTGCGACAGTCACGATGGGCAGCATCGCATTGCGCAGGATATGGCGAATGATGATGCGGCCCTGCTTCAGGCCCTTGGCCTTGGCGGTCTTGATGAAATCCTGATGGGTCACATCGAGCACCGACGAACGCATCAGGCGCGTGTAGATCGCGAGATACACCGCTGCGAGCGACACTGCCGGCAGGATCAGATGCATCCCGATATCGCCCATGCGCTGCAGTGTCGTCATCGGCACGCCGATGGTGACATAGCCGAAGGCCGGCAGCCAATCGAGTTGCACCGAGAACAGCAACACCAGCATCAGGCCAAGCCAGAACACCGGCGTCGCATACAGGAGCAACGACACGATCGTCAGCAACGTATCTGACCACTTGCCAGCACGAACACCGGCCAGTGTGCCCAGAATGATCCCGGACAGCAGCGCGAGGGTGAAAGCCGTCGCTGTCAGCAGCAGCGTCGCTGGCAAGCGCTCGAGAATGAGCGATGCTACGGTGCGCTGCTGGCGATAGGAATAGCCCAGGTCGAGCGTCACGACGCGCTTCAGATAGGTGGCGAGCTGAATTGGATAGGGTTTATCGAGCCCATATTCAGCGCGCAGCTGCGCCAGAAGCTTTTCGTCGGAGGCGCCGCTCTGGCCGGCAATCACCTGCGCGGGATCGCCAGGTGCGGCATGAACGAGAATAAAGTTGAAGGTCGCAATGACCAAGACGACGGCTACGAATTTGACAAACCAACCCGCAAGCGCGAGGGCGATCGCGAACACGCGACCGCCTTTTGCATTAACCGATACCGCCGTCATCCGAAGCTCACGTCGCTGAACGATTCATGCACGCCGATCGCTGTTGTAGTCACGTTCTTGAGGCGCTTGTCGATGAAGGTGGGATAGGCCTGCTCGAACATCCAGACCACCGGCACATCCTCGACCAGGATCTTCTGCACCTGGCTGTAGAGTTCCTGACGCTTGGCCTCGGAGGTCGAGGTTGCAGCCTCTTCGAACAGACGGTCGACTTCCGGATTGGAATAGCCTGCCGTGTTCGAGAATAGGATGCCCTTCTTGATATTCGACGAGATGTAGGTGCGCGACACGCCGAGCGCGGGATCTCCGAACTGATAGACCAGATTGCCGGTCATCTCGTAGTCCCAGTTGCTGAACTTCTCCGCCCAGCCACCGACGTCGGTGTTCTCGATCAGCACATCGATGCCGACGCGGCCGAGCGACTGGCGAATGAACTCGGCCGCGCGCTGATAGATTTCACCATAAGGCGGGGTGAGATACTTGATGGTAACGCGTTTGCCGCCGGCACCCGGCTTAAGCCCCATCTCGTCGAGCAGCGCCTTCGCCTTGTCCAACGAGTAATCGTAACGCTTGACGTCCTTCTCGTAGAACCTGGTCGCCGACGACACTGGACCGGTCGCGACCTTGGGCAGACCGAAATAGACGCGCTGCGCCATCGACTTCAGATCGAGCGCATAGGCAATAGCCTGACGGAAACGCTTGTCATCCATCGGCTTGATGCGGTTGTTGAGTTCGAGCCACTGATGCGGTGCGAAGTATTCGTAGCCCTTGGTGGTCATCTCGAAATTCGGCAGCTTCGACAGCCGCGCCACATCGAACATTTCGATGTCGTTCCACTGCGTCAGCTGAATCTTGCCCTGCTCCAGCGCAACGGCGCGCGATGCGGAGTCGGGAATGATGCGGTAGATGATTTCGTCGAGATACGGCTGATCCTTGCGGTAGTAGCCTTCGTGCTTGACGAGATGAACATGCGAGCCCTTCACCCATTCCTTCAGCTTGAACGGGCCTGAGCCGATCGCCTGTGCATTGGCCGGGTTCTTGCGATATTCGGTGCCGTCATAGATATGCTTCGGCACGATCGGACCCGTCGTGCAGTCGAGCGCTGTCAGGAACGGGGCAAAGGTCGACTTCAGCTTGAACACCACGGTGAGCGGATCCGGCGCATCGGCCTTTTCGATGCGCGAGTAAATACCGCGCGCACGTGCATGGGTCTCCGGCAGCAGCTTGGTCATCGAGAAGATGACGTCGTCAGCCGTCAGCGGCTTGCCGTCATGAAAGGTAATGCCGGGGAACAGTTTGAATGTATAAGTCAGGCCGTCCGGCGACACTTCCCACGACTGAGCGAGACCCGGCATCGGCTTGAGGTCAGGGCTGTAGCGCAGCAGGCTCTCATAAATCTTGCCGCCCAGTGTCAGCGTCGGCTGCTGCTGGTTCAGTGCCGTGACGAGGATCGGAGGCTCTGGCTGAATGATCGTGTTCAGCGTGCCGCCCTTGGTCTGACCAGCGGCACGAGTGATGCCGAGGGGAATACCCGAGAGAGCAACCGCGCTCACGCCCATCAGCTTCGCGAATTCACGTCTATTCATAGCCTCTTCCTTTAAACATTGACGCCTGACAGTGGCTGTAGCCGGACGCTTGCACGTCCGGCTACAGCCAAGCCATCAAGTGACTTTCAGTAACTTCGGCTTCAACCGAGCGTCACGGCTCCAAAAGTCTCGTGCACACCGATGCCGGTGGTGATGACGTTCTTCAACCGCTTGTCGATGAAGTTGGGGAAGTCTTGCTCGACCATCCATGCGATCGGGATTTCTTCTACGACAATTTTCTGCACGGCCGTGTAGAGTTCCTGACGTTTTGCGTCAGAGGTCGCCACGGCGGCTTCCTCGAATAGCCGGTCTACTTCCGGATTGGAATAGCCCGCGATATTTGAGAACAGAATACCCTTGCGGATATTCGCCGTGATGTAACTGCGCGACACGCCCAGCGCCGGATCGCCGAACTGGTAAAGCAGATTACAGGTCATCTCGTAATTCCAGTTGCTGGTGCGCTCGGCCCAGCCGGCGAGATCGAGATTTTCCAGTTGCAGATCGATGCCGACACGACCGAGCGATTGCTTGAAGAATTCGGCCGAGCGCTGCCAGATTTCGCCATAGGGCGGAACCAGGAATTTGATGCTGACACGCTTGCCGTCAGCACCGGGCTTCAGGCCCATCTCGTCGAGCAGGGCTTTCGCCTTGTCCAGCGAGTAGTCGTACTGCTTGACATCTTTTTCGTAGAACCGGGTCTTCGACGAAACGGGTCCGGTCGCCACCTTGCCGAGATTGAAGAACACGCGTTGCAGCAGCGCCTTGCGATCGACAGCGAACATCACAGCCTGACGGAAGCGCTTGTCGTCCATCGGCTTGACGCGAAGATTGAACTCCAGCCAGAAATGCGGCGCGAAGAACTCGTAGCCCTTGGTGGTCATTTCGACATTGGGCAGCTTCGAGAGACGCGCGACGTCGAACAGTTCGACGTCAGTCCACTGCGTCAACTGGACCTTGCCCTGTTCGAGCGCGACGGCGCGCGATGCGCCGTCCGGAATGACCCGGTAGATGATCTCGTCGAGATGCGGCTCGCCCTTGCGGTAGTAGCCTTCATGCTTGACGAGATGGACGTGGGAGCCCTTGACCCATTCCTTGAGCTTGAACGGGCCCGAGCCGATCGCCTGCGCGTTGGCAGGGTTCTTGCGGAAATCGGTGCCGTCATAGATGTGCTTCGGCACGATCGGCGCTGTCGTGCAATCGAACGAATTGAGGAACGGCGCGAACGGCGCCTTCAGCGTGAACACCACCGTGAGTGGATCGGGCGCTTCGGCCTTGTCGATGCGCAGGAAGGTGCCGCGCGCACGCGCATGGGTTTCGACGAGGACCTTGGTCACCGAGAACACAACATCTTCCGATGTCAGCGGCTTGCCGTCATGGAAGGTGATGCCCGGGAACAGCTTGAACGTATAGACGAGGCCATCAGGCGAAACGGTCCAGGATTCAGCGAGACCGGGCAGCGGCTTGAGATCGGCGCCGTAACGCAGCAGGCTCTCATAGATCTTGCCGCCAAGCGTCAGCGTCGGCTGCTGCTGGTTGAGCGCGGTCACCAGGATCGGGGGCTCGGGCTGGATGATCGTATTGAGCGTGCCGCCCTTGGTCTGACCGACGGCGCGGGTGACGCCGAGAGGAATTCCCGAAAGCGCAGTCGCACTCAAACCTAATAGCTTCGCGAATTCACGTCTGTTCATCTTAATTCCTTTGTAGCAAAGATATTTGAAACCTTCAACGTCATCCGAAGCTCACCGCCCCGAACGTCTCGTGCACTCCGATCGCCGTCGACAACACGTTCTTCAGCCGCTTGTCGATGAAGTTCGGATAGTCCTGCTCGAACGTCCAAACCACTGGAACGTCCTCAACCAGAATTCTCTGGACCTGGCTATAGAGCTCCTGCCGCTTGTCATCGGATGTTGCCACGGCTGCTTCTTCGAACAGGCGATCAACTTCCGGATTGGAATAGCCGGCAGTGTTCGAGAACAGGATGCCCTTCTTGATATTCGATGTGATGTAGGTGCGCGCGACGCCGAGCGCGGGATCGCCGAACTGGTAGACCAGGTTGCCGGTCATATCGTAATCCCAATCGGCGAACTTTTGCGCCCAGCCGGCGATATCGGTGGTCTGCAATTGCAGATCGATGCCGACGCGCCCGAGCGACTGGCGCAGAAATTCGGCGGCCCGCGTATTGGCCTCGCTGACCGGCGAGATCAGATAGCGCAGCGTGACGCGCTTGCCGTCCGGGCCCGGCTTCAGGCCCATCTCGTCGAGCAGCGCTTTCGCCTTATCGACAGAGTAGTCATAGGTCTTGACGTTCTTGTCGTAGAACCGTGTCTTCGACGAGATCGGGCCGGTCGCCAGCTTGCCAAGCCCGAAATAGATTCGCTGCAGCATCGCCTTGCGGTCAATCGCATGCATCACGGCCTGACGAAAACGCTTGTCGTCCATCGGCTTGATGCGATTATTGAGTTCAATCCATTGATGCGGCGCAAAGAACTCGTAGCCCTTGGTGGACACCTCGTAATTCGGCAGTTTCGACAGCCGCGGCACCTCGAAGAATTCGATATCGCCCCACTGCGTCAGCTGCACCTTGCCCTGCTCGACCGCCACGGTACGCGACGCACCATCGGGGATCGCGCGATAGATGATTTCGTCGAGATAGGGCTCGCCCGGCCGATGATAACCTTCGTGCCGGACAAAATGGATGTGCGATCCCTTGACCCACTCCTTGAGCTTGAACGGACCGCAGCCGATCGCCTGCGCATTGGCGGGATTCTTGCGATAGTCGGTACCTTCATAGATGTGCTTCGGCAGGATCGGCGCCGTTGTGCAATCCAGCGACGTCAGGAACGGCGCGAAGGGCGACTTCAGCGTGAAGATCACCGTCAGTGGATCGGGCGCTTCCGCCTTTGCGATGCGCGCAAATGTCACGCGACCGCGCGCATGGGTTTCCATCAGCACCTTGGTCATGGTGAAAATCACGTCTTCCGACGTCAGCGGCTTGCCGTCGTGAAACGTGATGTTCGGGAACAGCTTGAATGTGTAGGTCAGCCCGTCCGGCGAAACCTCCCAGGATTTGGCGAGGCCGGGAATCGGCTTGAGATCGAAATCGTAGCGCAGCAGGCTCTCATAGAGTTTGCCGCCGACGGTGAGGGTCGGCTGTTGCTGATTGATCGCCGTGACCAGGATCGGCGGTTCGGGCTGAATGATCGTATTGAGCGTACCGCCTCTGGTCTGCCCCGTGGCGCGGGTAATGCCGAGCGGGATGCCTGACAGCGCCGTAGCGCCCAGACCCAGCAATTTCGCAAACTCACGTCGATTCATTCAGCTCTCCCGATGGACACAGAGGGTTGAACGTCAGGGTTGCACTGACGCGCAAGGATGAGCTTGCAAAATTCAAGCCGCCGCCGTCGCCGGGCCGATCATCATCGCGATCGGGCCGGCGTTGTCTGAGAACCGAGCATGTTCCGTAAATGAGCAGGCATTCAGTATCCCAGTGCCGGATCGACGCGGTTGAGTAGAATCTCTCCAGCCTTGAGACGGCGGATATTCTCGGCAATCTGGTCGGCAATGACGCGCGGTTTGGCCAATCCGGCCATATGCGGCGTCACCAGAATACCCGGCTCCGTCCACAGCGGATTGTCGGGCTGCAGTGGCTCTTTGTCGAACACGTCAAGAATCGCGCCGCGCAGATGACCCGATCGCAATGAGGCAACGAGGTCTGGAACGTTCAGATGCTCGCCTCGGCTGCAGAGAATAAGTGCCGCCCCTTTCGGGAGGCGGGCGAAGCGGTCAGCATTCAAGATTCCCACCGTGCTCGGCGTTAGCGGGAGCAGGCAGACCAGGATATCGGTCTGCGCCAGGAAATCGTCGAGCGCGGCGTCGCCGGCGAAGACCTCCACACCCTCGACCTGTTTTGCGGAGCGCGACCAGCCGGAGACCTTGTAGCCGACCGATTTCAGCAGCGTGGCAGCCTGGATTCCGAGGGTGCCGAGACCGAGGATGCCGATGCGCTTGTCGGCGGCAGCGACCTGATCGTAGCGATGCCAGTGCCCATTGCGGGCATTGGTGGAGACGCGATCAAATTCGCGATGAAAATACAGCGTGCCCCAGAGCACATATTCGGCCATCGCCTTGCCCAGCAGCGGATCCACAATCCGGCACAGCGGCAGGTCCGGCAGTGCCGTGTCGGACAACACATTGTCCACACCGGCGGCGATGGAATGGATCAGCCGCAAATTCGGCATGGTCGCCATCACGCCCGCGGGTGGTTTCCAGCAGACCACGATCTCCCCATCGAGCGCCCCCTCTTCCGGCCAAGTGGTCACGAGCGCGCCGGGAACCACCCGCTTCAGATGGTCCTCCAGAAAACCCATGGTGTTGGACAGGGTTGTCATGAGAGTAATGCGGGTCATCGAATTCCTGCGTTTGTTTCTGCCCGAGCCTTTTCCGTTCCGATTGAATCGGAACGGGGCTCAGGATTGTTGTTTTACGCGTTTTCTTAACGCGAACCGGTACCCACTTCGCTGGAAAACGCGCTAGTGGCATGAAGCCTGCTTTGAGAATGGCAACGTCCGGAACGATGCGCTCAAAACCTCTATCCTAGGGTACGATGTCGGCGCATCATCTCCGTCTTCACAGGGTCAGGATTTGTCGCGTATGGGCCATATCTCTTCAATTTCGTGCAACACGCCGCGCCAGCGCGTCGCGCCGCCGGCCATGGTGAGTTTTTCCGGCTTCGAGGCTAGCGGCCGCCGCGCCGATGCACTCCAGGCCGCACAACGCCCGGTGGTTGCGATGGCTGCCGAATTCTCCTCGGGCGGCGTCGGAGTCCGGCACAGCCACCGCCGCGCGCAATTTCTCCACGGCCTGACCGGGGTCATGACCGTGATCACCGAGACCGGCAGCTGGACCGTATCGCCGCAGCATGCGCTGTGGATCCCGCCCGGCGTCGTCCATCAAAGCCGCTGCTGGGGCACCGTGCAGCTCCGTACGCTTTACGTCGAACCCGACGCGACGGTCGGCCTGCCGACCTCGTGCCAGCTGATGGAAGTGTCGTCGCTGGTACGCGCGCTGCTCAACGAGGCCGTCACCTTCCCGACCGAATACGATATGGACGGCCGCGAAGGCCAGATCATGAATTTGATGCTCGCTGAAATCGGCCGCATGCCGGCCGTGCCGCTGCGCGCGCCGATGCCGCAGGACCGCCGCCTCGCGCGTATCTGCGAAGCGATCCTGCGCGAGC
Organism: Tardiphaga sp. 37S4; assembly: GCF_021044645.1. NCBI lineage: Bacteria > Pseudomonadati > Pseudomonadota > Alphaproteobacteria > Hyphomicrobiales > Nitrobacteraceae > Tardiphaga > Tardiphaga sp. 37S4. The sequence continues at coordinate 3,829,087 of NZ_CP088008.1, forward strand.
CCGGCAACAATCAGGATCTGGAATCCTGGTCGCAGATCGGCGGCCTCGGCCGACGCACGCTGACACGGCTGTTTCGCCGCGAGACCGGCATGAGCTTCGCCGAATGGCGCCAGCAGGTGCGATTGATGGAAGCGCTGTCGCGCCTGACCATGCGCGAACCGGTGACCAATGTGGCGCTCGATCTCGGCTATGATAGTCCAAGTGCCTTCAGCGCCATGTTCCGTCGCTCGATGGGAATTTCACCACGCGACTATCTGCGCTGGAGCGAACAGACGGAGGACTTGGCAACGTGACCGACGCGCACCTCCTTAGGACTCGACCGCTGGCCGCGCTTCCATCGTAGCGCGCAAACGCCGGATGCCGGCTTCGATTTCGCGGATGTCGTCGTCGAGCTGCCCGAGCAGTACGCCGAAATTGAAGTCCATTCTGTTGCGGACGGACGCCGCCAGCGTTTCGCGATGCACCTTGAGATCTTGCAACGCACTTAGCTGGTTCGTATCGACATAGGCGGTAACCACAAGCTCAATCGCGCTTTTCACCGCAACGCTTTCTTCTCGGCTTCATCGATTTGCGCCTTCAGCCGCGCCTTGGTCGCTCGGACACCGGGGAATGGTGCTCCGAGCCGGCGTGCCTGGATCTGAACGGAACTCTGCGGTCGTTTCATGATCACTGCGGCTCTGGCCAGCGATACTTTACGCGCGATAAGCCCTTTCAAAATTTCAATCTGTTCGTCGTCCCAACGATTTTTTGCCATCTGATCTTATGAGTGCGCTGAAATAACTTGTCTGTGCGGTAGCTGTCCCTCTGCAACGCGATGTTCACAACTATTGTTCCCGATGCGCCCAGGTTGCAGGGCACAATCCCTACCGGAGAAAGCGCTGCGTGGAGTTGCGCCGAAAAATCGGAACGTGTTTCAATTGATATCGTTTCGCCAGCAGGGAACAGTACTGAAAAGGCTCCGGAGTGATCCGGAGCCTTTCTCTATTTGGCAGGCACCCCGCTTGGTAGCGGGGTATTTGGCAGCTGCGGTGATACCCGCTGCTCACATCACCACTTCGATCAGCTTCGGACCCTTCGCAGCGATCGCGTTGGCGAGCGCCTTGTTGAAGTCGTCGACGTTCGATACCGAAACGCCGGGGACGCCCATGCCCTTGGCGAGCGACACCCAGTCGAGCGTCGGACGGTCGAGGTTGAGCATATCGAGGGCGCGCTGGCCGGGCTCGCCGGCATCGACGCCGGCGAATTCGCCGAGCAGGATTTGATACTTGCGGTTGGCGAACACGATGGTGGTGATGTCGAGCTCTTCGCGGGCCTGCGTCCACAGCGACTGCAGCGTGTACATCGCGCTGCCGTCACCGACCATGCAGATCACCTTGCGGTCCGGGCAGGCCACGGCGGCGCCGGTCGCGACCGGGGTCGAGAAGCCGATCGAGCCGCCCATGTTCTGCAGCCAGTCATGCGGCGCAGCCGCTGCGGTCGGCGGGAAGAATCCGCGACCGGTGGTCAACGACTCATCGACCATGATGGCGTTTTCCGGGATCGCATAGGCAATCGCCTGCGCAATCGTGGTGTGGTTCAGCGCGCCGGTCGGCTTCACCAGTTCGGTGAGCTTCTGCGGCTTCACATCCGACGGCTTGGCGCCGAGCGCGCCGGCCAGTGCTTCGAGCGCAGCGATCGAGTTCTCGCCGCCGGCGGTGATGCGATGCACTTCGCAGCCTTCCGGCTTCAGCATGCTCGGCTTGTTCGGATAGGCGAAGAAGGCGACGGGATCGTTGGCTTCCACCAGCACGATGTTCTTGAAGTCCTTCAGCAGCGGAAGTGCGGCTTCGATCACATAGGGAATGCGATCGATGGAGAAGCGGCCACGGCCGCGCGCCATGCGCGGATTGTAGGTCTGGCCCATCACCTTGCAGCCGGTCTTGCCGGCGATCTGCTCGGCCAGCGCCAGGCCCTTTTCGGTCAGCCCCTGGCCGGTCATCAGCAGCAGGGTCGAGGCGCCACCGTCCTTCATGATCCTGGCGGCAGTCTCGACGGCCTGTGCCGAATAGCCGGCGCTCTGCTTCTCGGCAGGCACCGGCGCCACACCATCGGCCGCGCCCCATGCGGTGTCAGCGGGCAGGATCAGCGTCGCGATCTGGCGATCCTTGGCGGCGGCAATTGCTGCGGCGCCGTCCTTGGCCACCGACTTGGAATCCGGCGAGGTGTGCACCCACTGCGACATCGGACGGGCGAGGCCCTCGATGTCCGAGGTCAGCGGCGCGTTGTATTCGATGTGATAGACGGCATGCTGGCCGACGATGTTGACGATACCCGAATTGGCCTTCTTGGCATTGTGCAGGTTGGCGAGGCCATTGGCGAGGCCGGGACCGAGATGCAGCAGCGTCGAGGCCGGGGTGCCCTTCATGCGGAAGTAGCCATCCGCCGCGCCGGTGACGACGCCTTCGAACAGGCCGAGCACGCAGCGCATGCCTTCGACGCGGTCGAGCGCCGCAACGAAATGCATTTCCGACGTTCCCGGATTGGCAAAGCAGACATCCACATTGCCCGCCACCAATGTCCGCACTAGGCTTTCCGCACCGTTCATCGTCTCACTCCGTTTGATTCAGGGTCGTATCTCGGTTTCTTGATCTCGGGGGCTGATGAACCATTGTTCGGAGGGCCCGTCAAAGGGTCGGAACGCAAGGCTTCGTTGTGAGGGCCGCGGGGCGGGCTGAACGCCGGTTATTATCGCTCCATCCGGGCTGTCCTCACACGGCCGTGGGTTGCGGATCGGGGCGATTTATGGCCTGTCTTGGGCCTCAATTTTTTCTGGCGAGGACCATGATGAAGCGCCTTTTTGCTCTCTTTTTTGCCGCAGCCGCGTTCACCACAATTGCGTTTCCTGCCGATGCACGCGTTCGCAACCAGCCGCCGGCACAGGACTTCGAGGTCGACGACGGCCCGTCGCTCTCCAACTTCTTCTCCAATTTCGGCAATGGCGGCGGCAACAGCTCCGGCCCGATCCAGCGCCAGACCGTCGGCTTCCACAGCAATTACGCCCCGGGGACCATCGTTGTGAACACCGCCGAGCGCCGGCTCTATCTGGTGCAGCCTGGCGGCCAGGCGCTGCGTTACGGCATCGGCGTCGGCCGCGATGGCTTCCGCTGGGGCGGCGTCCACCGCGTCACCGCCAAGAAGGAATGGCCGAGCTGGACCCCGCCGGCCCAGATGCTCGCCCGCCGGCCCGATTTGCCCCGCCACATGCCCGGCGGCATCGACAACCCGCTCGGCGCCCGCGCGATGTATCTCGGCTCGACGCTGTACCGCATCCACGGCTCGAACGAGCCGGAGACCATCGGGCAGGCCGTGTCCTCGGGCTGCTTCCGCATGACCAATGACGATGTCACCGATCTCTATAACCGCGTCTCGGTCGGCGCGACGGTCATCGTCAAGAACTGAGCTTGACCTGAGAACGAAGGCTTCCTGCGGGAAGCCTTCGAATTGTCCGCGGGGGCGGCACTGAACGCTTGCGCAAATACGCGCATTGCGAGAACTTGAGTAATAATGCCCGCCCCGACACCAGATCGATTCATCGTCCGGACGATTGCCGCGCTGCTGGCGCTAGCGTCTTTGACCGCCTTCGTGCCGCAGCCGTCTTATGCCGGTGCGAGCGAGCCGCCCGCCGTTACCGCACGCCAGCGCACCGAGAAGAAGACCTTTACCGACAGCGAGATCATCGACGGTTTTTTCAAGACCGCCTTTGGCGCCGAATATCACCTCGCCGGCCGCGTCGACCGCATCCGCAAATATGAGCTTCCGGTGCGGGTCTTCGCCGAGGGCCGTGCCGACCGCAAGGCCCAAATCGCCAAGGTCGTGACCGACATCGCGCGCCGGGTGCAGCATCTCAACATCGCCATGGCGGACAACCGCGACGACGCCAATGTACTGGTGAAGCTGGTGCGCGACCGCGATCTCTATCGCACCATCTCGACCTTCTATGGCACCGACCGGGCCAACGAGATCCGCGACTCCCTGGACCCGCAATGCCTGTCCGGCTTCCGCAAGAACGAGGCCTTCGAGATCGAACGCTCCGACGTGATCCTCACCGTCGACAATGGCGACTTCGTCTTTCTCGACTGCGCCTATGAGGAATTGCTGCAGTCGCTGGGCCCGATCAACGATACCAGTACGGTGCCGTGGACGATGTTCAACGACAACGTCCAGATGGGCTTCTTCGACGTCTACGACCAGTACATCCTCAACATCCTCTACGATCCCCGCATCAAGGCCGGCATGACCGTGCAGGAGGTCAAGGACGTGCTGCCGCAGGTGCTCACTGACGTGCGTATCTGGGTGAGCAAGGTGAACGAGCTGCAGGATTAGCGGCGCTTCTCTTATCCCTCCCCCCGCGCGAAGCGAAGCTTTGCCAGGCGGGGGGATTCCACGAACGCCTGCGCGTCCCAGCTTCTTCGAATGTCAAACAGCCCCCGCTCTTCAGACATGCGTCATCGCCCCCATTGTTTGCGGCGCGGGGGCGCCGTCGTCTTTTGCATTCCCGCCCCCTTGTGAGAGGGCGTGCGGAACGCCGGGTGCCCGTTGCACCCTTGGGCCTGATGCGAATGCGGTCTTCCGCAGGTTAGTGTGCATCAGGACTTTCGGAGGCGCCGAGCAAGTGCCCGACGTTCCGCATGCGGTGTTTTTTCGGTTGCTTGCACATCTGCCATGGCGAACGGTCCCATCACCAAAATTAATGTCCCAGGGCGGAGGGACAGGGTAGCCTCAAGCGACTGGGCCGAACGCGTTTCGATTTGGTCGTCCGTCACGCTGTCCAGGGCTCTTTCCATCCGAAGGTCGGCCGTCTCCTTGCCAGTGGCAGTGCTGGCGCAGATCCGTCCTGCCCGAAGACAGACGTTCCCCCATGAACCGCGTGACGCCGCATCTCCGGCGTCCACCGCATCCCACCCCGCGAACGTGACGATCGCGATCGCCCCTCTCGGTGGGGCAGGACAGAGGGGAATATAAGCCTGGCGGGGATGGTGTCAACGGAGGATAGGAAAAAATGTTCGGGGTGCCCAAACTGTCATTCCGGGGCGTGGCCGGCTCTTGCCGGACGCGAACCCGGAATCTCAGCATGTTCAGCAAAACACTTCGAGATTCCGGGTTCGTGCTCTGCCGGCTTCGCCGGCGACGCACGCCCCGGAATGACGAGTGAGGTCGCCTCGTCCTCTCACCCCCGCGGCTTCGGCGTGAACGGTCCCTTCGGCGCGTTGCCGATCAACGACACGACGATCAGCGCTGCCATCGCGAACCAGAAGGTGAGCCAGAAGCCGTCGATATAGGCCAGGGTATTGGCCTCGCGCTGCACGAGACTTGCCAGCGTGCCGATGCCGCGCGCTTGTGCGAGACCCTCACCATGGCTGGCGAAACGCCCGGTGAGTTTGGCAAGAATGCCGACGACATCGGCATCGCCGCTGGCGACATGCTGGCCGAGCAGATTCGAATGGATCTGCTCGCGCACGCGCAGCCAGGTGCCCATCAGCGCAATACCGATCTCGGCGCCGCCGAGTCGGAAGACCTGGATATAGGCCGCAAAGGCGGTGGCGCGCGACGGATCGGAATTCGACAGTGCGATGATCACGATGGGCAGCAGCGTGAAGCTCTGCCCAAGCGACTGCAACATCACCATCGGGATGAAATCGCCAAGCGCCCATTCATGGGTGAGCTGCGTGCCCAGGAGGGCGGCGGCGGCGAATGCCGCAAGGCCAATGATCAGCGTCAGCTTCACGTCGTAGTAGCGAATGAGCCAGATCGACAGCGGCACCAGCACGATCATCGGCACGACGGCATAGAGCAGAAACAACATGCCGGACTGCTCCGGCCGCAACAGCGCGATGTTGGTGAGAAAATTCGGCGCCAACGATGAATTGGACAGGCTGGTCATGGTGTAGAGAATGATCGTCAGCAGCGCGAGACCGATATTGCGCGACAGCAGCACCTCGGCATGCGCCCATGGCCGTTTGACCACCGACTCATTGATGAAGAAGCCGACGGTCAGGACCGTGCCGCCGCCAAGCAGCGCCACCACCGTACCCGAACCCAGCCAGTCCAGCCGGTTGCCCTGATCGAGCCCGGCATAGATCATGGCCATGCCGGTGCCGAGCAAGAGCATGCCGCCCCAATCGGCCTCACACAGCACGAAGCGATTGATCGGCTCGCGCGGTGTGCCGAGCCAGACGAACAGCGCGAGCAGCGGCGCGATGATGACATCCTGCCAGAACATCCATTGCCAGCCGATGTGGCTGACATAGAAGCCGACCAGTGCAGTGCCGGAATTGAGCGAGAAGCCGACGCGAATGGAATAGATCGCAATGGCCGGTAGCCACCACTTCATCGGCAGATTGCGGAAGATGATCAGCAGCGTTGCCGGCACGAAGGTGCCAAGCAGCATGCCGTGCACGATGTTCAGCACCAGCAGCAGATTGTAGTCGCGCACCAGCGGGATCACCAGCGAGATCGCCGCATAGACCAGAGCGGGAATGCCGAGCACGCGGCGCAGCCCGAACACGGTGGCCATCCAGGCCACCGCAGGCGCGATGAAGATCTGCGACGCTGTTCCGGCGGTGGAGAGCCACGCGCCTTCATCGAAACTCAGCCCCAACGCCCCGCGCAGATCGGCGAGGCCGATGGAGAAGATACGCGTATCGAAATTGGCGAGGAATGCGCCGAGCAGCACCGCGCCGACCGCAAAGATCGGATGGTGCGAAACGCCCCCGGTCGAGACCGGGCCGCTTTCGATGACCTTACTTTCCGCCATTGCCGGCCGCCGGCGCGTCGGTGTTGATGCTCGCGGTTACCGACATGCCCGGCAGCAACCGGTCGAGCAGCGGCTGCCCCTTGTCGAGCGTGATGCGGACCGGCACGCGCTGCACGACCTTGGTGAAGTTGCCGGTGGCGTTATCCGGCGGCAGCAAGGCGAATTGCGATCCCGACGCCGGCGAGACGCGCTCGACACGCCCGCGCAGGGTCTCCGCGGAGAACGTATCGACCACGATATCGACAGGCTGACCGGGCTTCACGCGCGTGAGCTGCGTTTCCTTGAAATTCGCGATCACATAGACGTCGGGGAGCGGCACGATGCTGATCAGGCTGGAGCCGATATTGACGTAGTCGCCCGGCTGCACCTGACGCTCGCTGACCACGCCATCGAAGGGCGCCACGATCTTCGTATAACCGAGGCGTAGCCTGGCAGCATCGAGCGTCGCCTTGGCGCCGAGCAGATCGGCGGCGCGCTGCTTGCGCGTGCCGGCAAGCACTTCGAGCTGATGCTTCTGGGCGGCGATCACCGCGCCGCTTGCCTTCACGTCGGCCTGTGCCTTGGCATAGGCGGCAGTCGCCTGTTCGAAGCGCTGCCGCGTGCCGGCTTCGGTCTGCGTCAGCGAAGCCTGACGTTCCCGCTCCTGCTGCGCCTGCACTTCCATCGCCTGCGCAGACACACGCTGCGCCTCGGCCTGCGCGATGGTGGCATATTGCAGCTCGACCTGGTTGGCGAGATTGTCCAGCGCCGCCTGCGCACCGGCCACGCCCGCCTCGGCCTGTGCCACCTGCGCCTCGTAATCCGCGGGATCGATCTGGATCAGCAGATCGCCGGCTTTTACGTGCTGGAAGTCGCTGACGGCAACGGCTTTCACCGCACCGGCCACGCGGCTCGACAGCCGCGTCGTCTGCGCGCGGATATAGGCATCGTTGGTGGTTTGCACCGCGCGGTTGCCCATCCAGATGTCCCAGCGGGTGGTGGCCAGAACGATGAAGACAACCGCGGCAGCAACGGCCAGCAGCGGAATCGCAAGACGACGCCACGCCTGCTGTGCTGGCGTCAACGCCGCAGGCTGTGCGGGCGGTTGCGCAGCCGGTTGCGCAGGTGTCGGCGCAACAGGTTGTGACGGCGCCGGTTGCGGCGTTGGGGATGCATCAAGCTGGGACATGTCTTCCTCGCAGCGACTGAGTGACATTATGTCTCATGTCGTCGCACCCGATTCAATCGCCCGATATCGGCAATCCATACCGGTGCCGCAGCATTCGGGTTCGATTCGTACCAAAGACCGCAGATTTATATCTTTTTGCGGCGTGCGGGTTTGTCGCCGCCATCAGATGGCGCCGGATTATCCGGACCACGCGGCTGCAGATAGCGTTGCAGCGCAATGGCGCGCTCGCTGGATTCGACGAGTCGCTCGACGCTCCCTAGCAATTGATGAAATTCGTCCGCGTTGAGACAATCGAACTGCACGTCATTGACCTGACGCTGCGTGGGATTGAGGCTTGCCAGCAGCGCATCGCCGGCCTGCGTCACCGTGAGACGTAGGCGCCGGCGATCGGCGGGATCGACGAGCTTGTCGAGCAATCCCATCTGCTGCAGCTTGTTGGACACCGTGGTGACGAAAGCGCCGCTGAGATGCAGATGCGCCGCGAGTTCGCGCACGCTGACATCGCCTTCAGCGGCCAGATATTTGACCGAGATCAGCACAGTGTATTCGATCCCGGCCAGGCCGATCGCGGCGGCATGCCCCTCACGCACGGTCTCGTGACGCGCGAGGAACGCCAGCAATGTGTGCACGAGTTGCCGGAATGCATGATCGGAGCCATCGACCAGCAGCGCCTTGCGCGACGTGGTCAGCGCCGGTGCCGGAAGTTTTGCCTTGAGCGCGGTTTTGGCTCCCGTCTTCACTGCGGGCTTGGCCGCGGCCTTTTCGGATTTACGCAGCGCCGGCGTCTTGGAGAGCGGCGCAACCTTGGAACGAGACATACCGCTTCCCAGTGAACGATCCGCTACAGGATTGGCTGGCGCCCCCTGCTTCGTCAAGCGATTCTGCATACCTTCTTAACGAAGCTATTGATCAAATGCATTTACTGGGTCAGGATCGGCGCCACATCTGACGGGAGAACATCATGAAACTCGATATCAGGCGCCTGCTCTGCTTCACCGACCACAAGGAGGTCGAGGCCGGCCACCGGCACGAGCAGCCGCTGCGCCGCGTCGCCGCCGTGGCCATCGTCGCCAATCCCTATGCCGGACGCTATGTCGAAGACCTCTCCGAGGCAATTGCCGCCAGTGTCGATGTCGGCGCCGTGCTGGCCAAGCTCGCCGTCGAGGCGATGGGATCATACAAGGTCGAGAGCTACGGCAAGGGCGGCGTCGTCGGCCTCGGCGGCGAACTCGAACATGCCAATGCGATGCTGACCACGACTTTCGCCACGCCGCTGCGCGAGGCCGTGGGCGGCGCCGAAGCGTGGATCCCCTCTTTCACCAAGCTCGCCGCTCCCGGCTGCCTGATCGACGTTCCCCTGGCGCACAAAGACGCGCTCTATGTCCGCTCGCATTACGACGGCGTCTCGGTGACACTGCCGCCCGACGCGCCGGCGGCCGATGAAGTTGCGCTGATCGTCTGTCTCGCCAATCGCGGGCGCCTCAATGCGCGGGTCGGCGGGTTGAATGCCAGGGATATCGGCGGCAAGGACGGCTTGCGCTAAGCTGCGGCTTTGTGCGGCCTTGGACGGCCTTGAGATTGCGGAGACGGGTATGAAAACGGCCATCGTCAATATCGGCACCATCGTCACCGGTGATCTCAAGGCGCCATTCGCCGACGGCGATGGCATCCTGATGCAGGACGGGCGCATCAGCGCGATCGGCACGCTGTCATCGGACCAGGTCTCATCGGCCGATGTGGTGATCGATGCCGCCGGCACCACCGCGATTCCCGGCCTGATCGACAGCCACGTGCACATCACCTTCGGCGATTATACGCCAAGGCAGCGCGTGGTCGGCTATCTCGAAAGCTACGTGCATGGCGGCACGACGACGTCCATCACGGCGTCGGAAGTGCACGTGCCCGGACGTCCCAAGGATCCTGCGGGCGTCAAGGCGCTGGCGCTGGCCGCCCGCGCCTGCTTCCTCGACTATCGCCCCGGCGGCATGCGCGTGCATGCCGGCTCGATCATCCTCGAGCCCGGCCTGACCGAAGCCGATCTGGAAGAACTGGTCAAAGCGGGTCTGTGGCTCGCCAAGGCCGGCTTCGGCGCATTCGAGACACCGTTCGACTACGCGCCCTTGATGCTCGCCGCACGCAAGCTCGGCATGGTGACCACCATGCATACCGGCGGCTCATCGATCCCCGGCTCATCGGGCATCTGGGCCGAACATGTACTGAAGTCCAATCCAAGCGTCTCGTTCCACGTCAATGGCGGACCGGTGGCGATGCCGGAAGCCGGCTTCGCGCGGCTCGTCAATGAGAGCGACATCGCGCTACAGCTCTGCACCGCCGGCAATCTGCGCACCGCCCTTCTGACGGCGAAGCTGCTCGACGAGGCCAAACAGCCGGAGCGGCTGCTGATCGCGACGGATACGCCGACCGGCAGCGGGATCATGCCGCTCGGCATGTTCTACACCATCAGCCATCTCGCCAGCCTGGGCGGCATGCCGCCCGAACAGGCGATCGCGGCGGCGACGGGGAACAATGCAACGGTCTATCGGCTCAACAGCGGATTTCTGAAGACCGGTAGGGATGCCGACGTGGTGCTGATCGACGCCTGCGCCGGCGGCTCGCAGGACGATGCGCTGTCGGCGCTCGTGAATGGCGACGTGCCCGCCGTCAGCGCCGTGATCACCGACGGCGTGCCGCGCTTTGTCGGTCGCAGCCGCAACACACCGGCGGGGATGCGGAATGTTCGCGTGGCGGAGACGGGATTGCCGCGGGATTTCTCAGGCGCGGCGGCGCATTGATCGGGATTGCAGGGAAGCAGCGGCACGCACCGTAGACTCCCTCTCCCCGCATCTTGCGCGGGGAGAGGGGTGGGGTGAGGGGCGAGGCACAAGACCCGCCGCATTTAATCCCCCACAGATCGGCACGTTCTCCGAACTGCACATACTGCGCTTGCGTTGAACACCGAGAATGGCCCCTCACCCGCCGCGAAGACGCGGCGACCTCTCCCCGTAAAGGACGGGGAGAGGTTAAGGAAGCGACTGCGCTTTAGTTGCTGTCCTTGAACTCCGGCAAATCATATTTCGCCGTCATCTTCTCGGCCATACCGCCCGCCCGCTCCCAGTCATAAGTACGGTAGCTATGGCCGCGGGTGACGAACTGGGCACCGGCATAGAACATCTCATATTGCAGATGGCGCGAGGCGAATTCGGAGCCGACGGCGTCCCAGGTCAGCTTCAACAGCTTGACGCGGTCCTGGCCCGACATCGCCGGCGAGATTTGGGTCAGCCCGATAATGTCCGCGATCTCCGGATTGCTGAAATCATCCACCGAGGACGGCAGCATCAAGAGCGCACCACCGGCAAGTTCGCGGATGGCGCTGATGATCTGCGGATACATCTCCTGCGACTGCACCTGCGCCGCATAGAGCAGATGCTTGTTGGGGAGGAAATAGTCGCCGCGCATCGCGCCGCCGGCTTCCATGCCGAGCACCATGCCCTCGATCAGCGCGGCCTGCGATGCGAGCTTGCCGAGCGTCTCCATGACAGGCGGGAAATTGATCGTGCCGATAGTCTTGGCGATGCCGCGCGCGAGGCCGACCAGGAAGCGCAGTTTCACCGACAGGCGGATCTGCGCCTGATAGTTCTGATACACATGCGCCGGTGTGTCATGGAGCTGGGCGCGGCACATGTCGGTGTTGCGCAGCAGGAACACGCGCTCCCATGGCACTTTCACGTCGTCGAAGAACACCAGTGCGTCGTTCTCGTCATAGCGATAGGCCAGCGGATTGTCGTATTCGTTTGGCGCATGGGCCTCGAACGATTTCCGCGACAGCATCTTGAGGCCCTTGGTGCCCATCGGCAGCGCGCAGGAAAACGCCAGATGCTCCTCGCCCGGCCGCAGCGGCTGGCCGGAGCCGACGAAGATCTCGTTGGCCATGATGGCTGACGTGGCGAACAGTTTGGCGCCGCGGATGGTGATGCCCGACGCATCCTCGTCGACAATGCGCGCGACCATGTCCTGCGCATTCTTACCCTGATCGCCGAACGCCTTGGAGCGATCGCCCTGCACGTTGTTGATCACATAGGTCAGGAACAGGTCGCTCTTGCGGGCGTAGTCGTACCAGTCGCGGAACGCCTGCGCGCGTTTCGGATCGTAATTGTCGAACACCTCGATGCCCATCATCATGCCGGACATGGATGACGCCACGTGATCGGGCGAGCGGCCGAGGAAGCCGCCGGACAGTTCGGCCCATTCCACCAGCGCCTTGCGGCGCTCGACCAGTTCCGCGTAGCTCGTCGGCAATTGCCAGGCGCGATTGACGCGGCGGCCACCGCCGATATCGAAGGTCATGCGTTCGATATTGGCGGGGTCGGCCTGATAGTCATACAGCGCGCCGGCCGAGGCGACCGCATGGCGATAGGCCGGATGGGTCGAGACGTCATCGACCTTCTTGCCGTCGAGATAGACCGCACGGCCGTCGCGCACAGCGGCGACATGCTGGGCGCCAGTCTTGACGCCGGCAACTGCCGCCCCGGATCCAAATGCCTTGTTCATCACTTTTCTCCGTCACCTGCTGCCGGCCGCGTGCCGGTCATCACTATTAATAGCTATCATCCGAAGCTATTTTAAATCCGTTGTCAAGCGGACCTGTGGCATTCGCACACTTGCATCATTCGTCGCGATTGCAATTACCGCGCGAAGCCGCCAAGCTCGGGCAAGTTTTGATACATGGGATCATCACGTGGCCAAATCCGCAGCGCGCTCCACTTCGATCGGCAAATCAGTTGGCAAGGAGATCAGCAAGAAGCCTGCCACAGGCCGGCCGGCGTCCCGCGCCGCATTGACGGTCTCCCGTCCGGAGCTGCTGGTGGACGGCTCGGACGCCCAGTTCCGCCGCCTCGTCCACAGCCTGTTCGGCTTTCTGGTCCGCCATCAGACCTTGCGCGAAGGTCACGCCGCCGTCATCGGCCTTGCCGGCATCGAATACACCACCCTGATCTCGATCCGGCATCTGTCGGCGCAAGGCGACGTCCATGTGCGCGCCGTCGCCGATCACCTGCATCTGAGCGGCGCCTTCGTCACCACCGTGACCAACAAGCTCGAAACCAAAGGGCTGATCACCAAGACCTCGCACACCGGCGACCGCCGCCGCATCAGCCTCGTGGTGACACCGCATGGCGCCGAATTGCTGGAGCGGCTCGCGCCGACTCAGGCACAGGTCAACGACGTGCAGTTCGGTTGCCTCGGCACCCGGGAATTCCACCAGTTGCTGGACATGGTGCAGCGGCTCGTCGATTCCAGCGACCGCGCCATTGCGTTGCAGCGTTATCTGGCCGACACCAATGTGAAGCAGCTCTCGCCCGAGGCCCAATCGATCGCCGTCGCCAAGCGCGGCAAGCCGCGCAAGGGCTGAATCTGGCCTGCAATCTGACCCGCGTCGGGACCGGCGGTTGCACCGGGCCAAGGCCCCGAGATAGCCACTGCACGCGTCGCCATTGCTGCGACAAAACGGCACCGGGGAGCGCAGCCCCTTCCCGCCCAAGGGCGACGCGGGAATCAGCCGCGACGCGCCCGCAACACCAAACACCCGTGAAACAGGCAATTGCGCGCATTCCCTCCAGCTTCGAATTGCTGCATTTCCGGGCCGCACTGCCGCATAAATTAGCTTCTTAAGAGAACTATTTTATAAAGATACTCAGAATGACGATTGTCAAAGCCTGAAATTTATTGGACGATCCGACCAACGCTGTCATTCCGCTGTCACAGCTGGCGATGGCACATGGCGTGCATAGAAATCTTTATCTGGATTATGCTGCGGATCACTGCAGCAAAAGCATCAGCAGAAGAGGACGATCGTCGATGTCACGGATCAAATCGAATTTGCCGCGCGTATTGGGCATAGTTGCCGCCGTCACGCTCTCCGCCATGGTTGGCGGTCAGGCATCGGCGCAGGAAATCGCCATCGGCGCGGTGGTGCCGAGCTCCGGTCCGTTCGCCGAGTGGGGCCGCAGCAACACCGTGACGCTGAAGATGCTGGAACAGCAGACCAACGATGCCGGCGGCATCAATGGCGCGAAGCTGAAGATCACCATTCTCGACGACGCCGCCAAGCCGGCGCAGGCCGCAAGCTCGCTGCGCAAACTGGCCGGCGACGAGAAGGTTCTTGCCGTGGCCGGCCCGCTGACCTCAAGCGCCGCCGAAGTGACCTTCCCCGTCGCCAATGAAATGAAGGTGGTCTCCACCTCGCAGGCCTCCTCGAAGCCGGGCGTGGCGAAGCTCAATCGTCCGTGGGCTTTCCGCAACACCATCGACGAAGGCGTGCTCGCCAAGACCACCGTGCCTTTCTACAAGAAGGCCTTCAACATCAAGACAGTCGCCGTGATCTTCGACGCCAAGGACGCCACGGCTTCCACCGTCGGCAAGGTGATCATGCCGGCCGTGCTGAAGGCCAATGACATCACCGTCGCCAACGAGAACGATCTGCTGTCGTTCAACACCGGCGACCTCGACGTCTCCGCACAGGTCACCAAGCTGAAGGCCCTCAACCCCGACGGCGTCGTTGTCAGCGCCGATTACAGCCAGGCCATCACCGTGCTGCGCGAAATGAAGCGCCAGGGTCTGATCAAGCCGGTCGTCGGCGCCACCCAGTTGATCTCGTCAGCGATTCTCAAGGCTGCGCCGGAAATCCCGGTGATCGCGCCCGCGACCTTCTACGCCACCATGACAGGCCCGGCACCGGAGAAATTCACGGCCACCCTGACGCCGCTGCTGCGCAAGGAATCGGGCCTGCCGAAGGACATCGAGCCCTCGATGTATGACGCCAATATCTACGAGATTGTCTCGATGTATATCGACGCGATCAAGAAGACTGGCGTCACCGGCAAGCCGGCCGATCTCGAAGCCGACCGCACCAAGATCCGCGATCATCTTGCCAAGCTCGAAGGCTTTGCCGGTCTCGGCGGCCCGATCGGCTTCAATGACGACGGCGACGCGATCAAGGCCTTCTACGTGCTGCAGGGCCAGAACGGCGCCTGGGACACCAAGGTCAAGGGTTGCAGCTCGGCGCCGGGCCACCCGGCCTGCTGATCTCTCACATGATCCACGCCGCTGCGGCCGGGAAGTCCTCCCGGCCGCAGTCATGATGACGACCACCTGATTTAACGATTGCGATTCCCATGCTGATACAGCAACTCGTCAACGGACTGACGCTCGGAGCGGTCTACACGCTGCTGGCGCTGTCGTTCTCACTCGTGATGGGCATTCTCGGCATTCTCAATCTCGCGATTGCCGAACTCTTCATGATCGGCGGCTATCTCGGCTTCACGCTGATCACCGCAGGCTTCCCGCTTCCGGTCGCCGTGCTCGGCGGCATGCTCGGCGCAGCCGTGATCGCCATCGCCATCGAGAAGATCGGCTACCAGCCGCTGCGCGACGCGCCGCTGGTGACGCCGATGCTGTCGACGCTGGGTTTCTCGATCATCCTGCAGAACGTCGCCACCAATATCTGGGGCTCCGATCCTGCCCAGCTCCCCGACGAATATTTCGGCAAGCAATACGCGTTCGGCCCGGTCAATATCGGCGAGATGCAGCTGATCGTTCTCGTCGCCACCGTCGTGCTGGTCGCACTGGTTGCCTATATCGTGCAGAAGACCCCGATGGGCCGCGCGCTGCGCGCCGTCGCCGAGAACCGCGAAGTCGCACGAATCCTGGGCGTCTCCGCTGACCGCCTGACCATGGCGGCCTTCATCCTGTCGGGCTCGCTCGCTGGCGTCGCCGGCGTGTTGATCGCGCTGCATTACGGCACCATCACGCCCTATCTCGGCGTCGAGATCGGCCTCAAGGCCATCGCCGTGATGGTGATCGGCGGCACCCGCCAGATCTGGGGCGCGCTGGTCGCAGGTCCCTTGATCGGCATCGCCGAAGTGCTGACCGTCGCTTACGGCGGCTCGCAGGTCCGCGACTTCGTCGTCTACGGCTTCATGATTTTGATTTTGTTGCTGCGTCCGCAGGGCCTGCTTGGCGGCGCGCGGTCAGATCAGGGGCAGCGCGTCTGATGTCGACCTATTATGCAAGCCTGCTCGCCGAGTCCGGCATTCTCCTGCTCGGCGCACTCAGCGTCTATATCATCCTCGCCACCGGCCAGCTATCGCTCGGCAACGGCGCCTTCATGGGAATCGGCGCGTACCTGTCGTCGTATCTCACCGTCGCGCTGAACGTACCGCTGACCCTGGCCCTGGTGATCTCGGCGATCGCCGCCGGCATCATCGGCGCCATCGTCGCCTTCCCCGCGCTACGCCTGAAAGGCATCTATCTCGCGATGGCCACCGTCGGCTTCGGCGAAATGGTGCGCAGCTTCTTCCTCAATTTCGACGCCATGGGCGGCTCCGGCGGCTATCGCGGCATGCAGCACATCTCGGTCGGTTATGTCTGGCTGTGGGCCGGCGGCATCCTGATCGCCGTGATGCTACTGGAGCGCTCGCGCGTCTGGCTGGAAATGCAGGCTGTCCATGACGACGAGACCGCAGCGGGCCTGATCGGCCTCAACACGACGGTGACCAAGATCGGCGCCTTCGGCGTTGGCGCGGCGGTGGCTGCCATCTCCGGCGGATTGTTCGCGCATCACAACGTCTATATCGAGCCGGCGAATTTCGGCTTCGATCGCTCGATCGAATTCGTGCTGGCCGTGATCCTCGGCGGCTCCACCGTCGGACCGGGCTCGCTGGTCGGCTCATTGCTGCTGGTGTTCCTGCCTGAATTCCTGCGCCCGATCGCCGACTGGCGCCTCGCCGCCTTCGGCACGCTGCTGATCGTCGTGCTGCTGGTACGACGCCAGGGCATTCTCGATCGTGCGCTGATCCGCACATTGACCTTCCGGAGGGCTGCGGCATGAGCAACGCGCTGCTTCAACTCACCGGCGTCACCAAGACGTTCGGCGGTATCCACGCGCTGTCCGGCATGGTCTGCGAAGTGCCGGAAGGCAAGATCGTCGGCGTGATCGGCCCGAACGGCGCCGGCAAGACGACCTTGTTCAACACCATCACCGGCGCCTATCGCGCCGATGCCGGCGAAGTCAAACTCAAGGGCGTCGACGTCACCCAGTGGCCGTCCTATCGCATCGTGCGCGAGGGCATCGCCCGCACCTTCCAGAACATCCGGCTGTTCGGCAGCATGACGGTCTGGGAACATCTGCTGGTGGCGCAGCCGCACAGCGAAAGCGCATGGCGGCGTCTGCTGCCGATCGCCTGGGCCAATCCGGCGGCGCAGGAACGCGCCGAGGAAGTGATGGCGTTCTTCGGTCTCACCGAACTGCGCGATCGCCCGGCCAAGTCGCTGCCCTACGGCATCCAGCGCAAGGTGGAGATGGCGCGCGCCGTCACCGCCAGGCCGAAGCTCTTGCTGCTGGATGAACCCGTCGCCGGCATGAACCATGACGAGGCCGAGGAAATCCGCGCGCTGATGATCCGCTTGCGCGACACCGGCCTGACAATCCTGCTGATCGAACACGACATGAATTTCGTGATGCGGCTCTGCGACTATCTCTATGTCCTCGATTTCGGCGTGCTGATCGCCGAAGGCAAGCCCGAGGAAGTGCGCGCCAATCCAGTCGTCCTCGACGCCTATCTCGGAAAGGACGACTGATGCTCACGATCCGGGGCTTGCAGGTCCGCTACGGCGCCATCACCGCGGTGCGCGGCGTCGATCTCGACATCAAGCAGGGCGAAATCGTCGCGCTGCTCGGCGCCAATGGCGCCGGCAAGAGCACGATTGCGCGGTCCATTGCAGGACTGCTGCCATTCCAGGGCGACATCACCTATCAGGGCGAGAAGCTCGTGCCGAATGCCGCCGAGAAGAATCTCCGCCGTGGCATCGCGCTGGTGCCGGAAGGCCGCGGCATTCTCGCGCGCATGACGGTCCATGAAAATCTGCTGATGGGTATCTACACGCGCCCGGACAAGGCCGAGGCGATGGCCGATGTCGGCCGGATGCTCGAGCGCTTCCCGATCCTCGGCAAGCGCCGCGACGGTCTCGCTAGTCTGTTGTCGGGCGGCGAACAGCAGATGCTGGCGATCGGGCGTGCACTGCTGTCGAAGCCAAAGCTGCTGCTGCTCGACGAGCCCTCGCTCGGCCTCGCGCCGCTGATGACCGATACGCTGTTCAAGATGATTGCGCAGTTTCGTGACGAAGGCCTCACGGTGCTGCTGGTGGAGCAGAAGGCGCGGCAGACGCTGAAGATCGTGGACAGAGCCTATCTGCTGGAAACTGGCCGCGTGGTGACCTCAGGCACGGCGCAGGCGCTGATCAATGATCCGACGGTGTCGGATGCGTTTTTGGGTGGGCCGCATTGAGCTGATCCCCACACTCGTCATTCCGGGGCGCGTGCGGCGACAGCCGCGCCCGAACCCGGAATCTTGAGATAGCTGAAACGCTGGAGAGCCAAGCCACTCCGGGATTCCGGGTTCGCGAACTTCGTTCGCGCCCCGGAATGACGAGTGTGGGGCGCTACGCCCCGTACCGCGCCAGCACCGGCCAGGTCTCGACGCCATTGTTATGCCCGACCACCTGATACGCCGCGTGCAAATTCACCGTGGGATCGCAATGCGTGGTCAGCAGCAACACGCGACTGCCGAGTTTCGGCGCTTCCGCGCCTGATGGCATCCTGATCATGCCATGTTCGTCGCCGCCGAAGCGATAGGTCGACCCTTCCGGCACACCTAACATCAGCGACGGCACCGGGCCGTTGAAGGCCATCGCCTTGACGCCGGCATCAACGGTGAATTCGCCGGCACGATTCACCGACGTGACCGTCGCGAGAATGAACAGACTTGGATCGTAAGGCAGCGCGCCACCCTCGTGCTCCAACTTGCCGTAGTCAGAATCCATGAACAGGTAGGAACCGACCTGCAACTCGGTGAAAGTGCCCGTTGCATCATAGGCACAAGCTCCAGTGCCACTGCCGGTGACGATCTCCGCCTTGATGCCGGCTTCGGTCAGCACATGCAGATGCTCGTCGAGCATCGCGCGCACGCGCGCAGCACCTGCCCTGCGCTCCTGCGAGTCGATCACGTGCTGCACATGCCCCGCAAAACCCTGGATGCCGCCGAATGTCATGCCCGGCGTGGCTTCGATCAGTTGCGCGAGCGCGACTGTCGATGCTGTGTCAACGACACCGGTGCGGCGCTGGCCGACATCGATATCGATCAGCACCTGCAGCGGACGACTGCCCGCATCGAGCAATTCGTGCAGCACGTGAATCTGATCGGCGTGATCGACGACGATGCTGATGTCGGATTGATCGGCGATAGCCGCAAGGCGCGCGAGCTTCGGCCGGTCGGCGACAGGTGTGGTGAGCAGCAGACCTGTGATACCGGCCTGCGCAAAGGCTTCGATCTCGGCAACCGTCGCGCAGGAAATGCCGACAGCACCTGCTTCGATCTGCAACTGCGCGATGCGCGTCGACTTGTGCGTTTTGGCATGCGGGCGAAGCGCAACGCCATGCGCTTTGGCAAACTCCGCCATGGCCGTGATGTTGCGCTGAAGCGCTGACGCATCCAGCACCAGCGTAGGCGTCTGGATATCCGCAAAAGCCGGCAGATTGGGATCGAGCATGTTTGGCATCACAGCAACTTCGCGCCGAAGTTCTTCGCCGGATCCATTTCGGCAGCGAGCCTGCCCGATGGCGTGGCGGCCCTGCCGCCCTCGCGCAGCATCAGGCGTCCCTCGCCCGGCTTGCTGGTGAAGGTGTCGCCATCGACCAGCACGCGGCCGCGCAACAACACCTTCTCGGGCCAGCCGGTGACGGTGCGGCCGGAGAACGGCGAGAAGCCGGTGAGATCGTGCATCATTTCGTCCGATAGTGTGACCTTGCGCGCGGGATCCCAGATCGCGATATCGGCATCGTTGCCGATGGCAATCGAGCCCTTCTTCGGCAGGTTGTAGATCTGCGCCGGCGCGGTCGATGTGAGCTCGACGAATTTCGACAGGCCGAGGCGCCCTTTCGACACCATCGCGTCGAACAGCAGCGGCAGGCGCACTTCGAGGCCCGGCAGACCGTTGGCGACCTGCTTGAATGTCGGGTTCGGCCCCGCGCGCAGCTTGCCGGTCTCGTCATAGCGATAGGGCGCGTGATCCGACGAGATCAGTTGCAGATCGCCGAGAGCCAGCGCGTGCCACAGCGCCTCCTGATCGTCTGACGTGCGCGCCGGCGGGCTGCACATCCATTTCGCGCCCTCGGCGCCGGGCTTGTCCATATCCTCGGCGGTGAGGAACAGATATTGCGGGCAGGTCTCGGCGAAAATCTTGACGCCGCGGCCGCGCGCTTCGCGGATCACCGCGGCGCCCTCGCGCGTCGAGACGTGGAAGATCATCACCGGCTGGTCGAGCAATTCGCTGAACGCGATCAGCCGCGTAAAGGCCTCGGATTCCGACACGCGCGCATGGCTGACGGCGTGATATTTCGGCGCGGTGTAGCCCTTGTCGATCAGGCGCTTCACCATCCAGGCGATGACGCCATGATTTTCGGCGTGAACGCAGACCAGCGCCTTCGCCGCGCGTGCAGCGGCGAGAATATCCAGCAGCTTCTCGTCATCGACCTTGAGGCGGTCATAGGTCATGAAAATCTTGATTGAGGAATGGCCCTGCTTCACCAGCGCCGGAATATCCTCAGCAATGACCTTGTCGGTGACATCGGAGACGATGATGTGGAAAGCGTAGTCGATCATCGCACCCTTCTTCGCGAGCGCCGTATAGTCGCTGACGACCTCTTGCACATCCATGCCGACATGCTGGGCGGCAAAGGAGATCACGCTGGTGGTGCCGCCAAAGGCCGCGGACCGCGTCGCGCTCTCGAAAGTGTCGGCATTCATGATGCCGGCGGCGGAGAGCTGCTCGATATGGGCATGGGCATCGACGCCGCCCGGCAGCACCAGCTTGCCTGTTGCATCGATTTCCGTCTTGCCGGCTGCAAGCCCGCTGCCCAGTGCCACGATGGTCTCGCCGGTAATACCGACATCGGCGGCAAACACATCGCTCGATGTGGCGACGGTGCCACCGCGGATTACGAGGTCATAGACGGGATCGGACAAGGGCAGAACTCCAGGGATGAGATCGGATATGCGAACATTTTACAGGCTTTGACGGTCAGCACTTTCCGGTAATACTGCTGTCATGACAAGGAGCCGAATATGCAGCGCCGCAAGAAGATTCTGGTAGTCAATCCGAACAGCAATCCGCAGGTGACGCGCAACCTCGCGGAGGCGTTGCAACCGGTGATGTTCGAGGGCGGCCCCGAGATCGAATGCGTCACGCTGGCGGAAGGACCATTGGGCGTGCAGACGCAGGCCGATCTCGAAAGCGTCACGATACCGCTGAGCCGGCTGGTGGCCGCGGACAATTCGGCCGATGCCTTCGTCATCGCCTGCTATTCCGATCCCGGCCTGCATGTGTGCCGCGAGGCGACGCAGCGTCCGGTGTTCGGCATCGCCGAATCCGGCGTGCTGACCGCACTGTCGCGCGGCGACCGCTTCGGCGTCATCGCGGTGGCGCAGGGCTCGATCGGCCGGCACATGCGCTATCTCCGTCAGATGTGCCTGATGGATCGCTTCGCCGGTGAACGACCGCTCAACATGAGTGTGGCGGAAGCGGCTTCCGGCGACGACACGCTGGCGCGCATGATCAAGGTCGGCCGCCAGTTGAAGGACGAGGACGGCGCCAACGCCGTGGTGATGGGCTGCGCGGGCATGTCGCGTCATCGCAGCGCGCTCGAGGATGCGCTGGGCATTCCGGTGATCGATCCGACGCAGGCCGCGGTGAGCATGGCCATCGGCACGGTGATGTTTCAGTAGTGGATTTCACTCCGGCGGGAATGCGCTCCCTCTCCCCGCACTGCGCGGGGAGAGGGGTGGGGTGAGGGGCGAGGCACGAACTCAGCCTTAAGCAAGTGAACTGCTCGACGATCGACACGAGAATCCGACACTAACGCGATTGCGGTGAACCGCCCCTCACCCGCCGCGAAGACGCGGCGACCTCTCCCCGCCTAGCGAAGCTTCGCTTCGCCCGGGAGCGGGGAGAGGTTAGGTCTGCGTTTCACTTCAGCAAAGAGCGATTCACTCACTCCGGCGGCAACACCACACCCGTCTGGCTGGTGATCCGGCCATAGTGCTCGATGCGGCGGTGACGCTTGAAGTCGAAGATCGTGTCCTTGCCGAATTTCGTGTCGTCGAGATCGACGGTGCAGACCAGCAACTCATCGCCTTCAGTCTTGGCTTCGGCGAGAATGACGCCGTTGGGATCGACGATCAGTGAGCCGCCGATCAGGGGATGACCGTCTTCATCGCCGGCCTTGGCGACGGCGACCACGAAGGTCGAGTTCTGATAGGCGCCGGCCTGCACCGACAGGCGGTTGTGGAACAGACGCTGCTCCGGACCCTCGACCGACTTCTGCGAATTCACCGACGGCGTGTTGTAGCCGAGCACGATCATCTCGACGCCCTGCAAGCCCATCACGCGATAGGATTCCGGCCAGCGGCGATCGTTGCACACCATCATGCCGAAGATGCCGCCCAGCGCGCGGAACACGGGAAAGCCAAGGTCGCCCGGTTCGAAATAACGCTTTTCCAGATGCTGGAACGCACGCTCGGTGTCGAATTCGACATGTCCGGGCAGATGCACCTTCCGATATTTGCCGACGATCTTGCCGGTCTTGTCGGTGAGGATCTGGGTGTTGAAGTGATGGCCGTCGGGCGTCAGTTCGGCGTAGCCGATTGACAGCGCGATACCGGCCTTGGCGGCGGCGTCGAACAGCGGCTGGGTCGCGGCGTTCGGCATCTCCGACTCGAACCAGGTGTCGACCTCCTTCTGGTCGGTCATGTACCAGCGCGGGAAAAATGTCGTCAGCGCCAACTCCGGATAGACGACGAGATCGGCGCCCTTCCCTTTGGCGTCGTCCAGCAGCGCCAGCATGCGCTTGACCACAGCCTCGCGGCTTTCGGCTTTCTGAATCGGGCCCAGTTGGGCAGCGGCGACGGTAAGCTTACGCATAAAATTATCCGGGTTCGGGTTGCGTGCGGTTTGTACCAGAACCGAAAGCAATGATCGAGCCAACACGAGGCCCTTCCGGCCCGGCTGGGACCGGGCGGCCCAGACAGGCCTGATCCGGGCCTTCGCCCCCCTGACTCATTTGGTCCGGAACACAACACGATTGATCCGGTTGTGCTGACACCTGATGCTCTCGTCCAAACATTGGAAAAATCATGAAACGCCGCACCACTATTGCCGCGAGCCTGTTGCTCGTGTCCTCCGCCCTCGCCCCAGCCGTTTACGCGCAGTCCGTCGGCGAAAAGACGGGAGTCAATTCCGTTCTCGGTGTCAGCCCGAGCACCCCTGATTTCGTCAAGCAGGTCGCGATCAGCGACATGTTCGAGATCCAGTCCAACACGCTGGCGGAAAGCAAGGGAAATGCCGCCGAGAAATCCTTTGCAGCCATGATGGTGAAAGATCACACCAAGACCAGCACCGAGCTGAAGGCGATGGTCAGCAGCGGCAAGGTTAAGGCCGAACTTCCGGCAGCGCTCGACAGCGCGCATCAAAGCAAGCTCGACAAGTTGAAGGAACAAAGCGGAGCTGACTTCAGCAAGAACTTCAATTCGGACCAGGTCGACGCCCACAAGGACGCGGTTGACCTGTTCGAGCGCTACGCCAAAAGCGGCGACAATGCCGAATTGAAGGACTGGGCCGAAAAGACGCTGCCGGCGCTGAAGCATCACTTCGAAATGGCGCAGAACCTCGGCAAGTAGCGCCTGCCCAACGCCGAACTCCCTGAGGCCCGCGAACGCAATCGCGGGCCCTTCTCCCGGTAACTTCTGCGAGACATCCCATGGCCAAATCATCGATGCCCAAAAGCGGCACCACCAATGCAACGATTCACGATCAGACGCTCATTCGCGGTGAAGGCGGCGAACTCCATCAGATCGCCGGACCAGATGACGCGTTGCTGACGACGGCCCAGGGCGGCCCGGTTTTCGACGATCAAAACTCGCTCAAGGCCGGATCGCGCGGACCGACATTGCTCGAGGATTTTCACTTTCGTGAAAAGATCTTCCATTTCGATCACGAACGGATTCCCGAACGCGTCGTCCATGCACGCGGTTATGCCGCGCATGGCTTCTTCGAAAATTACGGTTCATTGGCCAAGCATACCCGCGCAGATCTGTTTCAGCGCGCAGGCGAGCGAACCCCCGCCTTCGTTCGATTCTCGACGGTCGCGGGCAGCAAGGGCTCGTTCGACCTCGCACGCGACGTGCGCGGCTTTGCCGTCAAAATCTATACCCAAGAGGGTAACTGGGACCTGGTCGGCAACAACATCCCGGTGTTCTTTATCCAGGATGCCATCAAGTTTCCCGATCTGGTCCATGCCGTGAAGGAAGAGCCCGACAGCGCCTTCCCTCAGGCGCAGTCGGCGCATGACAACTTCTGGGATTTCATTTCGCTGACGCCCGAGAGCATGCACATGGTCATGTGGCAGATGTCGGACCGAACGATTCCCCGCTCTTTCCGCTTCATGGAGGGGTTCGGCGTCCATACGTTCCGCTTCGTAAACGCCAAGGACGAATCGACCTTCGTCAAATTCCACTGGAAGCCGAAGCTCGGTCTGCAATCGGTGCTGTGGAACGAGGCCGTCAAGATCAACGGCGCCGATCCGGATTTTCATCGCCGCGACTTGTGGAGCGCTATCCAGTCCGGCGACTATCCCGAATGGGAGCTGCGGGTGCAGCTGTTCAACAACGAGTTTGCTGACAAATTCGATTTCGACGTGCTCGACCCCACCAAGATCATCCCCGAAGAACTCGTGCCCCCGATCGCTATCGGCCGTCTGGTGCTGGACCGCATGCCGGACAATTTCTTTGCCGAGACCGAGCAGGTTGCGTTCATGACGCAGAATGTTCCGCCCGGCATCGACTTCACCAATGACCCGCTGCTGCAAGGCCGCAACTTCTCCTATCTGGATACACAGCTGAAGCGGCTCGGCAGTCCGAACTTCACCCATATCCCGATCAATGCTCCGAAATGTCCGTTCGGACATTTCCAGCAGGACGGGCACATGGCCATGCGCAACCCGGTCGGTCGCGTCAACTACCAGCCAAATTCGTTCGGCGTAAGCCCGCGCGAGTCAACCGCCAAAGGCTTCAAGACATTTGCTGACATAGAGCAAGGCGCGAAGCGTCGGCTGCGCGCGGAGAGCTTTGCGGATCACTACAGCCAGGCACGGCAGTTTTTCATCAGCCAGACCAGGGGCGAGCAACACCATATTGCCGCAGCGCTGACTTTCGAATTGAGCAAAGTGAAGACACCGGTGATCCGCGAGCGCATGATCGCGCATCTCCTGAACATCGATGAAGGACTGGCCAACAAGGTCGGCACCATGCTGGGTCTTCCGACGATGCCGAAGCCTGCTGACGCGGCAATGCCCACGCGGCAGGATCTGGCGGAATCGCCAGCGCTCAGCATTGTCGCAAATGGCCCGCAGCGTTTCGAGGGCCGCAAGCTCGGCATCCTCGTCACCGACGGGGTCGATGCCAAGCTGCTTGCCGCCCTGCAAGGCGCGGTGACGGAGGCCGGCGCAACATACGAGATCATTGCGCCAAAGGTGAACGGGGTTGAAGCCAGCGATGGCAGCCTGGTCGCCGCCGACCAGATGATCGATGGTGGCCCGTCCGTTCTCTATGACGCAGTCGCCTTGCTCCCGGCGGAAGCCGGAATCGACGACCTCTTGCAGGAATCAACCGCCCGCGACTTCGTCACCGACGCCTTTGCCCACTGCAAGTTTATCGGACATTCCGAGGCCGCCGAGCGGTTGTTCGCCAAGGTGGGAATCGCGGACGACCTCGATGAAGGCGTCGTTGCGCTGGGCAGCGCCGACGACGTGGCGGGCTTCATGGACAAGCTGGCCAAGCTGCGGCTCTGGAGCCGCGAACCGAGCGTCAAGATGCGCTGAAGCGTGCAGTTGCCCGCCCTGTGTGCGGGCCGGCATAACTTTTGAGCAAAGCTTTCAGATCGAAGCAATGGCGCGGCATTTTATGCTGCGCCATTGCTATGTCTTGCAAGAATTCTCTGAGCCGCCGCAGCATTAGGGAATGACTTGGCCGCCGGTTATGCCCTAGGTTGCGCGGGCTATGCGCTGGTTCCATCTGCGCAGGCACGACGCAGGAGACTTCGACACCATGACCCGCCTGGAAATGACCCGCCGCACGGCGCTGCTGACCTCCGCCGCCATTGCCGCCAATGTCGCGAACCCGCTGCGCGCCTTCGCGCAGGAAACGCCCCGCAAGGGCGGCGTGTTCAATGTCCATTACGGTGCAGAACAGCGTCAGCTCAACCCCAGCATTCAGGCCTCCACCGGCGTCTACATTATCGGCGGCAAGATCCAGGAAGCACTGGTCGATCTCGACGCCAATGGCCAGCCGGTCGGCGTGCTCGCGGAGAGCTGGGAATCCACACCGGACGGCAAGACCATCACCTTCAAGTTGCGCAAGGGCGTGACCTGGCACGACGGCAAGCCGTTCACCTCGGCCGACGTCGCATTCACCGCCATGAACATGTGGAAGAAGATCCTCAATTATGGATCGACCCTGCAGCTGTTCCTCACCGCGGTGGAAACGCCGGACGCGCAGACCGCGATCTTCAAATATGAGCGCCCGATGCCGCTCGGCCTGCTCCTACGCGCGCTGCCGGACCTCGGCTACATCTCCGCCAAGCACCTCTATGAGGGCAGCAGCGACATCCGCCAGAATCCGACCAACCTCGCCCCCGTCGGCACCGGCCCGTTCAAATTCGTCAAATACGAGCGGGGCCAATACATCATCGCCGAGCGCAACGAGAACTACTGGCGCCCCAATGCGCCCTATCTCGATCGCATCGTCTGGAAGGTCGTCACCGATCGCGCCGCCGCCGCCGCCCAGATGGAAGCCGGCGACATCCAGTACAGCCCGTTCACGGGTCTCACGATTTCCGACACGGCGCGACTGAGCAAGGACAAGCGTTTCATCGTCTCCACCAAGGGCAATGAAGGCAACGCGCGCACCAACACCATCGAGTTCAATTTCCGCCGCAAGGAGCTGGCCGATATCCGCGTTCGCCGCGCCATCGCGCATGCGATCAATGTGCCGTTCTTCATCGAGAATTTCCTCGGCGACTTCGCCAAGCTCGGCACCGGCCCGATCCCCTCGGTCTCCACCGACTTCTATCCGGGTCCGGACACGCCGCAATATGCCTATGACAAGAAGAAGGCGATCGCGCTGCTCGACGAGGCCGGCTTCAAGCCCGGCGCCGGCGGCACCCGCTTCTCGCTGCGTCTCCTGCCCGCGCCATGGGGCGAGGACATCTCGCTATGGGCGACCTTCATTCAGCAGTCGCTCGGCGAAGTCGGCATTCCCGTCGAGATCGTCCGCAACGATGGCGGCGGCTTCCTCAAGCAGGTCTATGACGATCACGCCTTCGACCTCTCAACCGGTTGGCACCAGTATCGCAACGATCCCGCCGTCTCGACCACGGTCTGGTACCGCTCCGGCCAGCCGAAGGGCGCGCCCTGGACCAACCAGTGGGACTGGAAGAACGACGCCATCGACAAGGTGATCGACGACGCGGCCACCGAGATCGATCCGGTCAAGCGCAAGGCGCTCTATGCGACCTTCGTCAAGGAAGCCAACACCGAACTGCCGGTGTGGATGCCGATCGAACAGATCTTCGTCACGGTGATTACCGCGAAGGCGCGTAACCATTCCAACACGCCGCGCTGGGGATCGTCGAGCTGGCACGATCTTTGGCTTTCCGCCTGAGCCAAACTTCGCCACAATAGCCAGATGCGCATCCTGAGCCTTGCGGGGCGGCGGCTCGCCGCCTCGATACCCACATTATTCCTGATCCTGATCGGCATGTTCCTGCTGCTGCAATTCGCACCGGGAGACACCGTCGATGCCATGATGGCACAGATGGGCGGCGGCGATGCCGCAACCGCCCGCGAGCTCCGCAAATTCTACGGGCTCGATCTCTCGATCCCCATGCAGCTCGGCAACTATCTGTGGCGGCTGATCCGCCTCGATCTCGGCTTCTCCTCGATCTATGGCAAGCCGGTGGCGACCGTGATCCTCGAACGGCTGCCGCCGACGATCCTGCTGATGACCGCGTCGCTGTCCTTTGCATTTTTCTTCGGCCTGTTGCTGGGCGTCGTCGCCGCACGCGGCGTCAACAAATGGCCGGACACGCTGATCTCCACCCTCGGCCTCGTCTTCTACGCCACGCCGTCGTTCTGGTTCGGCCTGATGGCCATCGTGGTGTTCTCGATCTATCTGCAGTGGCTGCCGGCCGGCGGCTTCGAGGATATCGGCGCCGTACAGACCGGATTTGGCCGCACCGTCGACATCGCGCTGCATCTGATCCTGCCGACCTTGACGCTGGGGCTGATCTTCCTCGCCATCTATCTGCGCATCATGCGCGCCTCGATGCTGGAAGTGCTCAATCTCGATTTCGTCCGCACCGCGCGCGCCAAGGGCCTCGACGAGACCCGCGTGGTGATCAAGCATGTGCTGCGCAACGCGCTGCTGCCGATGGTGACGCTGATCGGCCTGCAGGCCGGCACGATGCTCGGCGGTTCGGTCGTGGTGGAGAGCGTGTTCTCCTTGCCCGGCCTCGGACGGCTGGCTTACGAGTCCGTCGTGCAGCGCGATCTCAACACGCTGCTCGGCATCGTCTTCGTCTCGGCGCTGCTGGTGATATTAGTCAATTTCCTCGTCGACCTTCTCTATGCGCGGCTCGATCCGCGCATCCAGGCGGAGGCATGAGATGATGGACGCGGTCAAACGCTATTTCCGCAGCCCGGCCGCCGTCGTCGGCCTGCTGCTCTTGCTGGTGGTCATCGTGATGGCCATCACCGCGAGCTGGATCTATCCGCGCGATCCGCTGGCGCTGGCCGGCCGGCCGCTGATCTGGCCGTTCTCCAATCCACGCTTCCTATTGGGCACCGACAATTCCGGCCGCGATATCGCCGCGCAGATTTTCTACGGCGCGCGCATCTCGCTGCTGATCGGAGGCGTGGCGACTGTCATCGCCGTCGTTATCGGCGTGCTGATCGGCGCCTTTGCCGGTTATTATGGCGGCTGGGTCGATACGGTCTTGATGCGCATCACCGAGGCGTTCCAGACCCTGCCGAACTTCGTGCTGCTGCTGGTGCTCGTCGCCGTGTTCGGCTCGACCATCACCACCGTCACCATCGCCGTGGGCATCGTGTCATGGCCGGCACCGGCGCGATTGACGCGCGCAGAATTCATGTCGCTGCGCAGCCGCGAATTCGTGCAGGCCGGGCGCACGCTGGGCATGAAAGACATCCAGCTGATCCTCGGCGAGATCCTGCCTAATGCGCTGCCGCCCGTGATCGTCTATGCCAGCGTGGTGATGGCGTTGTCGATCCTGCTGGAAAGCGCACTCGCCTTCCTGCGTCTGTCTGATCCCAACGTGGCGTCATGGGGCAACCTCATTGGTCTCGGCCGCGACGTGCTGCGCGTGCAGTGGTATGTCTCCGCAATCCCCGGCATCGCCATCCTGCTCACGGTGCTTGCGGTGTCACTGGTCGGCCAGGGCCTCAACGATGCGCTCAATCCAAGACTGAAAAGCCGATGAGCGCCGTGGACAATCCGATCCTCACCATCGATGGCCTGAGCGTGAAGCTGCCGAAAGGCGCCGATCGCTCACACGCGCTTGGCGGCGTCTCCATGGCGATTTCCGCCAATGAGATCGTCTGCGTGGTCGGCGAGTCCGGCTCCGGCAAGTCTGTCATGGCCAATGCCATCATGCGACTGCTCCCTGGCGAAGTCACCATCGATGGCGGCCGCGTGCTGTTCGAGGGCAAGGATCTCGCCAGCGCCAGCAATGCCGAGATGCGAAAGGTGCGCGGCGCCGGCATCGCGATGATCTTCCAGGAGCCGATGACCGCGCTCAATCCGCTGCGCACCATCGGCGACCAGATCGGCGAGATGTTCGAGATCCATACCGAACTCTCCAAATCCGAGATCAAGGCGCGCGTGCTGGCACTGCTGCAGGATGTGCACATTCCCGATCCCGCCCAGGCCGCGCGTGCCTATCCGCACGAGCTCTCCGGCGGACAGCGCCAACGCGCCATGATCGCCATGGCACTGGCGCTCGATCCGCGTCTCCTGATCGCGGACGAGCCGACCACCGCGCTCGACGTCACCACGCAGGCGCAAATCCTCAAACTGATCAAGGAATTGCAGAGCCGCCGCAACACCGCGGTGCTGTTCATCACCCACGATTTCGGCGTGGTCGCCGAAATCGCCGACCGCGTGGTGGTAATGCAGCATGGCAACGTGGTTGAACAAGGTGCCGTGAAGGATGTGCTGACCAATCCGCAGCATCCCTATACGCAGCAGCTGATCGCCGCGGTGCCGCCATTGACGGCGCCGCCGCCGCGCGCACTGTCCGACGACATCATCCTGACGCTCGACAACGTGTCGAAGACCTATCGCAATGGCGGCTTCCTCGGCCGCGGCGTGCGTGTGACCCATGCCGTGAAGTCCGTCTCGCTGAAACTGCCGCGTGGTGCGACGCTGGGCATTGTCGGCGAGTCAGGTTCGGGCAAATCGACGCTGGCGCGCTGCATCATCAGGCTGATCGATCCCGATGGGGGATCGATCGTGCTGGAAGGCAAGGACTGGGCGAAGCTCACGCGCGACGAGGTACGCCGCGAGACCAAGCACATCCAAATGGTGTTTCAGGACCCGTTCGCTTCGCTGAACCCGCGCCGCAAAGCCGGCGACCTCGTGGCGCAAGGCCCGATCGTGCACGGTACGCCGCGTGCGCAGGCAGTGGCACAGGCGAAGGAGCTGTTCCGACTGGTCGGCCTCGATCCTTCCGCGATCGATCGCTTCCCGCACGAATTCTCCGGCGGCCAACGCCAGCGCATCGGCCTCGCACGTGCGCTCGCGCTGAAGCCCGACGTGCTGGTGGCCGACGAGGCTGTCTCGGCGCTCGACGTCTCGGTGCAGGCGCAGGTGCTGAAGATGTTGCATGAATTGCGCGAGCGGCTTGGGCTCTCGATCGTGTTCATCACGCATGATTTGCGCGTTGCCGCGCAGATCTGCGATCTCGTCGCTGTGATGAAGGACGGCGAAGTCGTCGAGCACGGACTGGCCGGCGAGGTGTTCGGCAATCCGCAGCACGCTTATACCAAGGCGCTGCTGGCTTCGATCCCCGGCGGCGATTTCGCGCGCAGCCGAAAGCCGGTGACGGTGTAGCTTCATCCCTCATGGTGAGGGGCGCGCACTTGCGCGTCTCGAACCATGAGATGGCTAGGTTCCGAGCTCGCGTCCATCCTTCGAGACGCCGCTGCGCGGCTCCTCAGGATGAGGGCTGAGTGTGTGGCGTACGCTAAGCCATCTCCTTCGCGTCCCTGCGGCGATAGACCAGCAGCATGAAGGGTGCGAGCAATCGCATCAGTCCGTGCGCTGCGATCGGGACTGGCTCGGAGAATGGCAGCGCCAGCTCGCTCTCCGGCACGCCGCGCACCACCTTCGAGAATTCATCGCCGAGCGCCACCGACAGCGCCACGCCGCGGCCGTTGCAGCCGGTCCAGCCATAGGCATTCGGCCCGAGCTTGTGCATGCGCGGCAGGAAATCCGTGGTCATGCCGACATAGCCGTTCCAGACATAGTCGAACTTGACGTCGCCGATCTGCGGCCACAGCCGCTTCAACCGTTCGGCGACCATCACTTTCAGCCGCTCCGTCTTGTCGCCGAGGCCGACCACATTGCCGCCGGTGACCAGACGATTGCGCGCGTCGTAACGCGCGAAATACAGTTCACCATGGGTATCCGACATCGACTGGCGGCCGGGGATGATGGTCTTGCGCGCCTCGTCCGACAGCGGCTGCGTCGCCATCTGCCAGGACAGCACTGGCATCACCTCACTCGCGATGCCTGGCGAGAGCTGCTTGGAGAATTCGCCCGTATAGGCATTGGTGGCGACGATCAGGCTGCGCGCGCTGACCTGCCCATTCTTCGTCTTGACGATCCAGCGATCGCCCTTGCGCTCATAACTCTCCACCGGCGAGCGCGCATAGATGCGACCGCCCTGCTCCAGCACCACACGCGCAAGACCGCGCGCCAGCGCGAGCGGATTGATATGGCCGCCAGTCTTGTTCCAGAAGCCGCCGAACCATGCGTCTGAGCCGAGCATCGTGCGCATCTGCTCGCGTGAGAGCAGTTCCACCGGCGCGCCGTGCTTGGACCATTGCCGCACGCGGCGCTCGGCGATCTTGATGCGGCCCGGCGAATGCACCGGCTGAATCCAGCCATTCTGTTCGGCCTCGGCCTGGATCTGATAGCGGCGCGTGAGATCGAACAGGATCGAGGCGCTGTCGCGGATCAGACCGACAAGGCGCTCGCCGGCGGCGCCATAGCGCCTGATAATGTCTTCGGGATCGGGCCGCGACAGCGTCGGGATCACCTGGCCGTTATTGCGCCCCGACGCGCCCCAGCCCGGCTCCATCGCCTCGACCACGGCGACATCGACGCCGGCCTCGCGCAGATGCAGCGCTGTCGACAGACCCGTGAAGCCGCTGCCGATGACGACCACATCGGCTTCGACCGGGCCTCTCAGTTCCGGCAAATCAGGACCGGGAGGCGTGACGCCGGCCCAGAGCGACTTCGGCCAGGGCACATTTGCGGTATCCATCATCACGCCTTTCTGCAGCATCAATCATGCATTGCGCCGCGCAACCGAACATAACCGTTCTCTTGCGGCCCCCCTGCATTCTGCATAGTTTACGCGCCTGATCCATTGCAAGGTAATGAGCACGTGACGCTGAAAAACATCGTTGGAATCGACCACGCCGTGGTCGTCGTCAAGGACCTCGACGCTGCTGCTGCGAACTGGAAGAGCCTCGGCTTTACGGTCTCGCCGCGCGGCACCCACAGCGCCAAGATGGGCTCCGGCAATTACACCATGATGCTCGGCCCGGATTACGTCGAACTGCTCGGCGTGCTGAACGAGACCGAGCACAATGCGCCGACGCGGGCGTTTCTCGCCAAGCGCGGCGACGGCATCGAGCGCATCGCCTTCACCACCACCGACGCCGCTGTCGGCGCCGAGGAAATCCGCGCGCGTGGTTACACGCCGATCGGCCCGACCGATTTCGAGCGTCCGGTGACGATGCCGGACGGCAGCCTGAGCGCGGCGAAATTCGCCACCTATCAGTGGCCCTATGAAGAAGCCCCCGGTGGCCTCCGCATCTTCGCCTGCCAGCACAAGACCCGCGAGACCGTCTGGATTCCGGAGCTGCAGGTGCATGCCAATACGGCCAAGCGCCTGAAGAAGGTGTTCATCGTCACGCCGGAGCCGGAGAAGGACGCACAGCATATGGCGAAGCTGATCGACGGCGCTGCGCGCAGCGAAGCCGATGGCACTGTCGTCGTGCCGTCAGGCGGCGACCGCGCGGACTTTGTATTCGTCACCAAGGACGTGCTCGCGAAGCACTTCCCCGGCACATCGCTGGCCGGCATTCCCGAGCGTGGCGGCATTTCGCTGGTGTTCGGCGTGGCTGATATTGCAGCGGCCGGAAAGGCCGTTGGATCAGCTGGCAGCCGCAGCGATGTCGGCGTCGTCGTGCCGCCGAGCAAGGGCAACGGTGTGTTGCTGGCGTTTGTGAAGGATTGATCGCAGCCTTTGAGTTGTCGTCCCCGCGAAGGCGGGGACCCATAACCTCCGGGCCCGAAATAGAAGCGTTGCCGTAACGACAGCGTTTTTATCTCCCACAACAGTGTGTATGGATCCCCGCCTTCGCGGGGATGACAATTGAGAGGCCTGGGATCGCAGCCTATTGCCGCACAGGCGCCTCACCCAAATCCCAGAACAACCCCGCCATGATGTTCAGCGCCTCCTCCGTCACCGGCAGGAGAATGTGTTCATCCGGCGCGTGCTGCGAGCAGCCGGGATAGGAATGCGGCACCCACACGGTGGGGAGGCCCAGAATATCCGTGAACACGTCATTCGGCAGCGAGCCACCGAAATTCGGCAGCAGCGCCGGCGCGCTACCCGTGGTCTTGCGAACGGACTCCACTGCCCAGCCCACCCATGGATTATCGATATCGGTGCGCGAGGCCGAAAAATATTGCGACTGGCTCACCTTGATGTCGGCAAAACCGTTTGCGGCAAGGTGTTTCTCGATTGCCGGTACGACATTCTCGATGTCGGTGCCGACGACGAAGCGAAGCTGCAGCACCGCGCCGGCCTTGCCGGGAATGGCATTGGCGGGATTGTTGATATTGCCGGCATTGATCGCCAGCACTTCCAGCGTATTCCACGCATAGAGTCGTTCAGCCGGCGACAATCCGTCTTCGCCCCAATTCTCCGACAGAGCCGGTTCATCAGCCGACGGCGCGACGATCACATCCGCCAGAGCCGCACGGACCTGGTTGGAAATGCGCGGCGGCTTCAGTGCGTCGAGCAGGATGCGGCCGTTCCTGTCGACCAACGTCGCTATCGCCGAAGCGAGGATCGTCGCGGGATTAGCGAGCAGCCCGCCCCAGTTGCCGGAATGATGCGCGCCGTCGCGCAATTCGATATCGAGATGGATGCGGCGGCCACCACGGCAGCCGAGAAAGATCGTCGGCCGCTCGGCCGAGAGCCGCGGCCCGTCGGAGGCCAGAAACAGATCGGCCTTCAATGCATCGCGGTGGGCTTCGCAGACCTTGGGCAGATCCGGCGAGCCGATCTCCTCGCCCATCTCAATGATGAACTTCGCATTGAAGCCAAGCTTGCCGCCGCGCGCTTCATGCACGGCGCGGAGGGCGGCGATGTTGATGGCGTGCTGGCCCTTGTTGTCGGCGGTGCCGCGGCCATAGACGCGCTCGCCAACACTCGTGCAGCGCCACGGATCGAGCCCGTCGCGCCATTCGCCTTCCATGCCGGGGACCACATCGCCATGGCCATACATCAGCACGGTCGGCAGATCGTCGCTCTCATGATAGGTCGCGAGCAGATGGGGCCCGCGCCCCGATGGCGACGGGATGATGTCAGTCGTAAAGCCGAGCGCCGTGAAAGTCGGCGTCAGTTCCTGCTCGAGATAGGCGCGCAGATCGTCGGCGCGCTTGTCGCTCTGGCTCTCGGTCTTGTAGCCCACCATGCGATCGAGCGTGGCGAGGAAATCCCCCGACGTGAACTGCGCGTTGACCCGCGCGATGGCATCAATCCGTGTCATCTCAGAGCGATGCCATCACGGCTTCGGCCTCGGTCAGCAGCCGGTCGGCATTTGCCTCGGTGAAGACCAGCGGCGGACGAACCTTCAGCACATTGGCATGAGGGCCCGTCGCCGAGATCAGCACGCGGCGCGCGCGCAGGCCATTGACCACGGCAGATGCCGCGGCGGCATCCGGCTCCTTGGTGCTGCGATCCTTCACGAGTTCAACGCCGACATAGAGGCCGGAGCCGCGGACGTCCCCGATCTGCTCGTATTTCTTCGCCAGTGCATGGAAGCCGTCGCGCAGGACCTTGCCGACCCGGAGCGAATTCTCGACCAGCTTCTCGTCGCGAATGACATTCAGCACCGCCTGCGCGGCCGCCATCGCCACCGTATTGCCACCGAATGTGTTGAAGTAGCGGTTGTCGCGGCCGAATTTCTCCACGATCTCCGGCAGCATCACGGCGGCAGCAACGGGGTAGCCATTGCCCATCGGCTTGCCCATGGTGATGATATCAGGCGTGATGCCGTGGCGCTGATAGCCCCAGAGCTTTTCACCGCTGCGGCCGAAGCCGGACTGCACTTCATCGGCGATGAAGACGCCGCCCGCCTTGTGCACGACATCGAGCACCGGCTTCAGCACGTCGGTCGGGTGCGAGAAGATGCCATCGGACGAGAACATGGAGTCCGCGATGAAGGCGGCGACACCGACGCCGCGGCGTTGCAGGTCAACGATCTGCTCGGACACCTTCTCGGCCATCCACGCGCCGATCTTTTCCGGCGCGATGCGATAGGAATCCGGTGCGGGCACGCGACGCACATAGGTGCCAAGCGGCGAATACGGCCCGAGCGACGGCGAGAAGCCCGCAGTCAGCTCCGAATTGCCGTGATAGGCTTCTTCGGTGATGATGATGCCCTGATTGCCGGTGTGATGCTTGGCCATGCGGACGGCGAGATCATTGGCTTCCGAGCCGGTGCAGGTGAACATCACATGCCGCTTCGGCCCGTCGAACGTGCCGAGCAGATCCTCGGCATAGTCGAGAATGCCCTTCTGGATATAGCGCGTATGGGTGCAGATGGTCTGCGCCTGCTGCGTGATCGCATCGACCACGCGCGGATGGCAGTGGCCGACCGACACCACATTGTTATAGGCGTCGAGATATTCGTTGCCCTCTGAATCATAGAGCAGCACGCCCTTGGCGCGCGCGACCTCGACGGGGTTGCTGTAGAACAACCGATAGGCCGGGCCGAGCAGATCGCTGCGTCGCGCGACGAGCTTGCGGCTCTCTTCGGTGAGGCCGGTTGCCGTGGCGGGGTCGAAGCCGTTGACCATCTTGCCGCGCGGGGCGCTGGTGACTGCGGTCATGTTGTTGTTTCCTCTGGAAGCAGGGTCGGATGTGGCAAAGATTATCTGGCGAAGTCCATCAACTGATCGGAGATCTCATCCATCGAGCGGGCGATGAACCAGTCCATCTGCACCCAGGTCTGCTCATTGTTGCGCAGGACATAGGCGGCGACGGACGGTACCCGGTTGGCCATAGCCGTGGACAGCAGCAGGCGCGTCGCCAGACGCGAGAAGATCAGATGCGGAATGAGGCTCAGTTCTTCCGCCGTCAGATCGGCGATGGACAGATAGCCTTTGAGCAGATCGCGGCCATCGGCAAAGACATCGCCGTCCATCTCGACGGGCAACTGATTGAGCATCGCTGTCGAGGCGTCGATGGCAATCGCGGTGCGGACCGTGTCGCCGAAATCGATGATGCCGCTGACGAAACCCGGCAGCGACGCATCGACGACAATGTTGGAGCGGGTGAAATCATTGTGCAGCACCTGCATGCGGCACTGTTTGAGCCGGGTTTCGATGGCGGCAAAACGCTCGAGCGCCGCCTCGACCTTGCGGCGCTGGTCGGCATCGGTGATTTCCGCCAGCAGGTCGCGCAGCGTGAGCAGGTTCTTGACGTCCCATGCGACGACCCGGGAGTCTGACGGATGGCTGAAATCCGCCAGTGCGAGACGGAGTCGCGCCAGCAATTTGCCGATCTCGGCCCGTCCCGACTCCGTGGACGGCACCTCACTCAGGGGCTGGCCTTCGAGATAGGACATCATCCGCACCTGCCGGTTCTGGCCGGCGCGATCGAGATAATTGAAATGCCGCTCGCCCTTGTCGTTCGGAATAACGCGCGGGACCGGCAGATCGGGCGCACGCGCCGCGACGTGATCGAGCACCTGCACCTGCAGATCAATCTCGGGGATATCCTCGATGGGGTTCGCAACCTTCAGGATAAAGCGCGGCCCGCTTGCCGGCGCGATCCGGAAGGTGTCGTCCTTCTCGGTTGCAAAGCGCGTCGGACGGCCTTCGATGCCAAAACGCTCGCGGGCGAGATCGACGGCCTCATCATCCGTCATGTTTATATACGATGCCGCGAGTCCGCCCTGCATTGCACCCGGACGCGCGGAAGGCTCAAATGTCACCTGAACTGATCCATCTCGATTCGGAATCCGGCACGTCGCGGCCGGTACGCGCGACCATAGCAACGCTGTTCCCGCTTGTCAGGGTGTCCGCGCGAATGCGGGCATTTTCGACGAACTAAGCCCGCATTTTCTGCCTTTGCTGCCCATTTGGGCACGGATTTCGCAGAAGCCACGTCGCATACGCGCCGCATCCATCCATGCGACACCATCTACGCTATGGCGCTGGCCGGCCGGCGATGCAGCAGGCAACGACGTAAGCGCCGTTGCGGTGGCCTTGGCTATTTGCCCTTGACGACACCTGGCCGCACATCGCTGATCGGCACACAGCTCTTCTTGCGACGCTGGTTGTTCGGCGCACCTTGCACCTTCAGCACCTTGCCCGCCGAACACGAACCGTTGTCGACGAACACGGTCGCATACGGATCCATCATCAAAGGTTCGAAGGAGAGAAATTTTTGCGCGAAACACGGCTGGGCGACGGCCGTCAGGAACAGTCCAAGTAAAATAGTACGCACGACGATTATCTCACATAGATGACAAGACCGCCGATGATCACCAGGGCCGCGATAGCAAGAACATGGGCGCATGCGATCGAAACCGCCTCGACGGCGGAACCGACCTTCTGCCTGAGCTTCGACTCCTTGAATCGGAGCATAGGCATGCGAGACGCCACTTGCGCCTTGAAACGAGAGTCAGTCAATGAGCAGTCCCCAAATGCCGGCGCAAGATGTGTCCCACTCTGCCGACGAACAAAGACTTGCGGTCAAATGAGGCGACAGTGAGTCAGGGTAACAGCCGACAATGATCGCCGGGATTCGTCGGTCAGTTGGATTCCATGATCCATGCCCTGCCCGCTTGCGCGACGGACGGCGCAACATCGCGGCCGCAGAACTCCGCAGCGCGCTCGAATTGTTCCTGAATTTCCGATGTTACCACCCCATTTGCGGCATCGAGTTCCCGCAGCGAGATGGTCGATGTGAAGGTTCCGGCAAAACAGCTGCAGAACTTTTTGGAATCGCTCGAAGGTTTATTCGGCCGCTTGCGAAAGTGATTCGAACAGCTTGTTTCCAGATTGTTCGCCATCTGATCGATTTCGTTCGCATAGATCGGGGACGCGATCACGGCGGCAAGTGCCAGTATAAATGTAGTTTGTCTCATAGTGCGATCATAACCTCGGTACTCCAGCAACGCATCGTCACTCTGTCGTCATCCTCAGGTTCCATGGGAGAAAGCTCGTGCTCACGCGCCTGTGTTCGGTATTCCGACATTCGGGGTTGAATTGTTGCAATTGTGACGGTTGAACAAATGAGCCGCATTGGCGATGTTTGCGAATGGGGCGGATGCCGAAAGTGATTGTGATTCTGCGATCTGCGGTCTGAGCGCCGCATTATTCGCTTATTCGATCGGTTCTCTGCTACGCGACGATCTCGGCATTTCCAGCAGACATGTCAGGTCGATAGCGCTACACTGTACGGGATTGATTGCGCTGTTGCTTGCGCTCGAATTCCTGAGCACCAACTGGACCACGCCGTTGCAGGATAGCGGCATGCCCCATAGGGACGCCTTCATGGACAAGATCGCTCCGCATAAAGTCACGAAGGCCGATATCGTCTTCTCCGTCGGCCGCGGCCTCGTGATGGCCGCAGCCATCATCGGCGCCACATATTTCCTTGGAAGCTGGTATCTCGGCGGCAGCGACCTGGAATCGATCTATCAGACCGAAAGCTATAACGACGCCTCCACGACGCCGCGAAGCGAACATGCGACTGCGCCCGGCACGACGGAGGAAGCGACACAGTAAAACACTGCGCGCCTCCCCTTATCTGCGCAGATGCGCGAGCTAGTAAGCCACTGCTTGCGGCCGCCCGACGCCGCTATAGAGAAATCCGTTCCGCGTCACTTCATCCGGCGAATAGATGTTCCGGAGATCGATGATCACCGGACAGGCCATGATCGCCGCCATCTCCTTCAGATCGAGCGCGCGGAACTGCTCCCATTCGGTGACGATGACCATGGCGTGACACCCGCGGGCGCATTCATAGGGCCCCTCGCAAAAGGTGACGTTTTCGAACACCTTCTTCGCCTGCTCCATGCCAACGGGATCGTAGACCCGCACCTCGGCGCCCATATCCTGCAGCGCCGTGATCAACGGAATCGACGGCGCATCGCGCATGTCATCGGTGTTGGGCTTGAAGGTCACGCCGAGAATGGCGATGGACTTGCCGCGCAGATTGCCGCCGAAGGCATGCGCCACCTTGCGCGCCATGGCGCGCTTGCGCTGGTCGTTGACGGCGACGACGGTTTCGACGATGCGCAGCGGCGCTTCGTAATCCTGGCCCGTCTTGATCAGTGCCAGCGTGTCCTTCGGAAAACACGAGCCGCCATAGCCCGGTCCCGCGTGCAGGAACTTCAGGCCGATCCGGTTGTCGAGGCCGATGCCCCGCGCGACTTCCTGCACATTGGCGCCCACCTTCTCGGCGAGATCGGCGATCTCGTTGATGAAGGCGACTTTCGTGGCCAGGAATGAATTGGCGGCGTATTTGGTCAGTTCGGCCGTGCGGCGATCCGTATACATGATCGGCGACGAGTTAAGATGCAGCGGCCGGTAGACTTCGGCCATCACGTCCTTGGCACGCTGGTCGCTGGAACCGATGACGATACGGTCGGGATGTTTGAAGTCTCTGATAGCCGCGCCTTCGCGCAGGAACTCCGGATTCGAGACCACGGCGAATTCCGCCTCCGGGTTCTCCTCGCGAATGATGCGCTCGACCTCGTCGCCGGAACCGACCGGCACCGTCGACTTGTTGACCACCACGGTGAACTTCTTGATGGCCTTCGCGATCTCGCGCGCCGCTGCATAGACATAGGACAGGTCCGCATGACCGTCACCACGCCGCGATGGCGTGCCGACGGCGATGAACACCACCTCGGCCGCACCGACAGCAGATGTGACATCGGTAACGAATTTGAGACGTCCCTGCTTGGCATTGCTCGCGACCAGCGCATCGAGACCAGGCTCATGGATCGGAATCTCACCGTTGTTCAGCGCATCGATCTTTCCCTGATCCGTATCGACGCAGGTGACGTGATGGCCGAAGTCCGAAAAGCACGCCCCCGACACGAGCCCCACATAGCCAGCGCCAATCATGGCAATTCGCATTGCATGTCCTGTCTTGTAAACAGTCCGCGGTCAGAACGACCCGGACATCCCCCGAGAATTCCGCATGCGCCTCAGCTGTTGAGGATCAACTCGCCGTCGAGATGCTGCGGAAAGAAAAAGAAGTTGTTGACGTAAGCTTGCCCGGGTTTACGGCCACCATTGGGCAACAGCGCATCGGCGTCCTGCATTTCCCCGGCGTTGAAATGATCGATGGAGATCACCTCGTCGTCCTGGAGGAAGAAGCCGCGATAGGATTTGTCGCGAAAGAAATCGAACACCGAGCGCGTCGCCTCGGCACGGTGACGATCCTCTGCCTCGACAAGGAAGACTGGCTGGCACCGGTCGATCAGGCCGACGGCTCCATGCAAGACGCTCAACTCGTGCCCCTCGACGTCCACCTTCACGAAGGACACGTCCTCGCGCACGACACCATCGAGACGCGCCAATGGAACATGCGTCGTGATCAGTTGCTTCACCGACGGCTCATATTGCTGTTCGAGCGATGCCCGCCCGTAAACAAGGCCATCCTCGCCTTGCGGTGTGTAAAGCTCGGCATCGCCTTCATGATCCGAGAGGGCCACTTCATGGATGTGGACATTGGACGCGGAGGTGCGCCGAAGCAGATCGGCCATCTCATGCGACGGCTCGAATGC
This sequence comes from Tardiphaga sp. 37S4, assembly GCF_021044645.1. Lineage (NCBI taxonomy): Bacteria > Pseudomonadati > Pseudomonadota > Alphaproteobacteria > Hyphomicrobiales > Nitrobacteraceae > Tardiphaga > Tardiphaga sp. 37S4. The sequence goes on from NZ_CP088008.1 coordinate 3,870,565, forward strand.
ATGGACCTGACCGGACAGCCGCGCCAGTTGCTGGGTGTAGAGACCGCAATTGGCGCCGACATCCACCGTGACAGCCCCCTGCGGCACGATCTTGTCGAGATAGGCCAGTTCACGCTCCGCCGATTTGGGACGCTTCAGGAAGCGCCAGCGTAGATACATCGACGGGAAAGCGTCTTTGAGGAGCTGCTTGGTCCGTTGCGTCGCCGTCATGGCTGTCACCCTTCGTTCGAGGCTGGTTTCAAGGCAAAACAATTCCGGGCGCCGGACGGAGGGCCGCCAGCGCAATGTCTGCAATGTGTGGTGTGATCGATGCCGCCGCTCAATCGGTCGTGGGCATCAGAAGGCATTACCGGAGAGGAATTCGCGCCGGACGGTCTGCACGATGATCATGATGTCCATACGCATCGACCATTTCTCGATATATTCGAGGTCGTAATCGATGCGCGAGATCGCCCGGGGCGCCTCGACGGTGCTGCCGCGGCAGCCGCTCACCTGGGCCAGACCGGTGATACCGGGCCGTGCGCTATGACGCGTAAAGTAATACGGCACGAGATCTTCATAGAGCACGTTGGCCGCCAGCATGCCCGGTACATGGGGCCGCGGCCCAACCAGAGACATATCGCCCTTGAGCACGTTGATAAGCTGCGGAATTTCGTCGAGGCTGGTCTTGCGCAGCAGCTTGCCGATCCGCGTCACCCGGGCGTCGCCTTCGACCGTCTGCTGAATGCCGCGCTTGTCGCCCGCATCGGTGCGCATCGAGCGGAACTTGTAGATCTTGAAGAACCGGTTGCGGTAGCCGTAGCGATACTGGGTGAAGAACACCGGCCCCGGCGAGGTCGCCTTGATGATGATTGCGATGGTGATCAGCAGCGGCGCGAGAAACAGCAGGGCCGAGCCCGCGGCTGCAATGTCGAACAATCGCTTGGCAATCGACTCCGACGGCTCGCACCGGGCAACCTGGTTCGTCCGGCGGCTGCGATAGGCGCTGTTCCGATAGGACCCGTGGCCGGCAAACTCGACCGGCCGCACAGAAATGAACTGCCGCTCTTTCCAGAGCGGCGTCACCTTGTTGCGATCAAAACCAACTGAAACTGTAGAGGCCATGCTCTCGCTCCCTGCTGGAACTTTGGTGCGCGAAAATCGAACAGAAACATGCCTATGTGGCAGGCATGCGAATTCAGAAGCCTTCCCTTCGACGAACATTCGCAATTGCGAAACCATCTTCGTCGATCAGCAAGAACCTTCATCACTGAAGATTTCTTAACTGTGCGAACGAATTAGGGCGGCAAAACGGTATTGGCGTGTAACATTACGCAGTCGCAATATTGATATAATTGTGCGGCGCGCAAAATTCGTTGTGCACGGAAGCGCTTAGATCGTTTTGTACGTCTGTTGCGCTGCATCACGCTCACAGCAGCCATGCAAAATAATTACACGACGCAGATCGATGAATTGCATCGCGTCGCTGCGAGATCGGGTGCATGATCTCCGCAATTAACAAATAGCCACCAAGCAGCAATCGATTCGAGCTTGATTTTTCACTCGATACTAAAGCGCGCCCATTATGTTGCGCGCTGAGACTGCTCACTCCGCCAGATATTTCGGCATCGCCATGGTCGCTCGACGAACACCTCAGATGACTACAGGGGACATTTCATTTCCCCCGCGCGCGATCGCCGTGGATAAGGCGGCGATCTCCAGCCCTGTGGATAGTTCTACCAGCGATGTGCACAACGCATCCGGCCGCAAACTGCGAAATAGACTTCTTCTTATCAATGCGGCCGTCTGGGTCGCTGTGATCGTCGCCGTTCGCATCATTTTCTTCTGAGCTCATCGCTATCCCCAAAGCTTTATGAGTCCCAAGGCGTTGCGCGGCCGATTGAATTTGACCGCGACGGTTGCCTGATCGTAGCTTGCGCGAAATGCCGCGCTCCCTCTCCAGGTCAGATTCGAACAAGGCGGCACTGCCGCCCGATACGCGTATCTATGCTATCGGTGACATTCACGGACGCGCCGACCTGCTGCAGGAAACCATCGCGCGCATCGATGAGGACATCCGTCGTCGCCCGATCACCTATGCGGCGGAAGTCTATATCGGCGATTACATCGATCGTGGCGCGGATTCGAAAGGTGTGATCGATTTGCTGGCAGTCCGCATGGTGCACAACCATGCAATCTGCCTACGCGGCAATCACGAAGCCATCATGGAAGACTTCCTGGAGGATGCCAGCGTGCTTGAGCACTGGCGCCAACTGGGCGGACTTCAGACTCTCGCGTCCTATGGCGTTTCTCCATCGCGCACGGCAACGGCGCGCGATGTGCAGAACGCGTTTCACGCCGCATTCCCTCCGGCGCATGACGCTTTCTTGCGTTGCCTGCGGAACAATATCAGATGCGGCGACTTTCTGTTCGTTCACGCGGGCATTCGTCCCAATGTTCCGCTGTCATCTCAAGATCCGCATGATCTGATGTGGATCAGGGACGAGTTTCTGGATTCCAAGCGCGATCATGGCGTCTATGTGGTGCACGGACACACGCCGGTTCCCCATGCAGATATTAGAGATAACCGTGTGAATATTGACACAGGTGCGTGGCGCAGCGGCATTCTCACGTGCATTGCCATCGAAGGCACAGAGATTCTGGTTCTCTAAGAAGACATTAGTACGCAATCTGCGCACTCTCTGAATACGCCACATTCTTTCGCCGTTTTTTGCCGGACACTCTCGCGCAATTGTCGTCTGCATCAATTGTCATCGAATTGATGCAGATGATCACATTGATGTTGTGTTGGGGGTCTACCATGTTGCGAACGAACCGATGCGCCGGCATTTTGATAGTACCGGTGCTTTCATTTTTCCTTGCTGGCGTCGCTCCGTCGATCGCGCTCGCACAGGACCAGCGGGTTTCTGCGGCTTCGCCGTCAGGCACCTATCTTCTTGGACCAACTGACAGGATTCGTCTGAAGGTCTATGGCGAAGCTGATATCACCGGTGAATATGAAGTCGACAGCAACGGATTTGTATCAATTCCCCTTGCGGGCCACGTGAAGGCCGCTGGACTGACCACACGGCAATTAGAGAAGGGCATCTCCTCCGCGTTGGCCAAGGGAATCGTGCGAGACCCACGCGTGAACGTGGAAATCGCGCTGTATCGACCCTTCTATATCCTCGGCGAAGTGAAGAAGAGCGGCGAATACCCTTATCGCATGGGCCTGACCGTGATGGACGCCGTCGCAACTGCCGGTGGATTCACCTATCGCGCCAATGAGAACAAAGTGTATTTGCGGCGATCGGGCTCAACGGTCGAAGAGATCTATGCGCTCGATTCGCCAGTCCTGGTATTTCCCGGCGACAATGTGCGTGTCCCAGAACGATACTTCTGAACTCATCATTTTTGATTTTGTCTGATGTGTAGTGACCGATGCGCGCCTTCATGTCGCGCGTCGCCATAGTCTCGACTTTTTGCGGTGCGTATTCTTGTGCAGTGCGACGAACTTTACTTCGTACTTCGCATTGTGGGCAGCAAAGAGAAGGGCGTTTCATCAGACGAGTGTTGAGTGCGCTAGTGGGGGCGCGACATTCATCACGGGCTTGCTGAGTTTGTAAGCGCCGGGATGAATTTCTAAGCGGCAATCAAGTCTCGACGACAATTCGATAGCGGAGGAATGCATGTCCTTCGCAAGGGATGAGTGATGAAATGTACGTTTGTATCAGCAGGATCGGAGGCGATCGGCGAAGGACCGGAGGGGCTGCGGCCGATTCCCGTCACGCGCCGCGCTCTCCGTATCGCGCCATGGCCGGTCACGGCGATTCTGCTTGGTATTGCATCACCCGCCAATGCTCAGGCGATCCCGGCAACCAGCGACGAGCTCGCGCCGCCCTGGAATGCGCAACGGATTTTCGAACCGTCCGCGCTGCCCGATCTGGTCGACCGGGATAACCGCGAAGCAGTAGCGCCAGAGGACATGCCAGTAAAAAAGCGACAGCAACCTGGTTATGAACCCGTCGGCATCCGCCAGGGATCCTGGATGTTCAACCCGTCGCTGATGACGGGCGCGCTCTATGACAGCAATGTGTTTGCCTCGAACACCCAGAAGCGCGGCGACGTTGCAGCTGTGATCGAACCCAGCCTGCGTGCGCACACGCTGTGGGAACGACACGGCATCGACATCAAGCTCAATTCACGAACCACAGCCTATAACGAAAATTCAAGCCTTGACCAGACCGATGTGAGCCTGAAGGGCGCCGGCTGGATCGATATAGCCAACGATATGGTCGTGCTGGGCAGTTTCCAGATCGCGCATCTCAATGAGGGTGTGGGTTCGCTGAGTTCGCCTTCCAATGCCGTGACACCGACTCCATATAATCTGATGTCCGGCGACCTGACCGTCCGCAAGGAATTCAACCGGCTGGCGACATCGATCGGCGCACGCGTCGACTCGTACGATTACGGCACGGCGCGCGCGCAGGATGGCAGTCTGATCGACCAGAGCAGCCGCGACGGCCAGATCTATGCGCTTCACGGCCGCGTCGATTATGCGTTCTCGCCTGTGCTCGGCTGGTTCGGCGGCGTCGAAGGCAACCAGCGCAACATCCGCGGCGTACCCGGCCAGACGCTGGACTCCACCGGCTATCGCGCGTTGTCCGGCTTGACCGTCGGTTTCGGCAATCTGCTCCGCGGCGAGTTCGGCGGCGGCTATGTCGAGCAGCGCTTCGACAATCCTCTGATCGGTACCGTCGACGGACCGTCCTATCGCGCCAAGCTCACATGGAGCCCGACGCGATTGATGGACATCCACGTCAAGGCCGAACAACTGGTCACACAGACATCCGATACCAGCTCGACCGGCGTGTTGGCCAATGCCGTGCAGGTCGGCGTCGACTACGAGCTGCGTCGCAACGTCATCCTGTCGCTGGCGGGCGCCTATGAGATCGATCGCTTCTTCGGCCAGGCCCGCAAGGACCGCGTGACCACGACCAATGCCAGCGTGAAGTATTTGATGAACCGCTTCAGCGCGATCTCGGCCTATCACCGCTACACATCGCGCGACAGCGATATACCCACCTTCAGTTACGACAAACACCAGGTAGGGCTCAATGTTACAGCGCAATTTTGATCAGCCTTATCCGGCGGCACCGGAACCGGTTCCGACCGCCGTTGCCGGTTGGCAGGCGCCGACCGTCGATCTCCGGGAAATGGCGCGCATCCTGCGCCGGCGCTGGCGCGCGGTCGTGCTGCCCGCCGCCGTGCTCGGTGGTATCGCCCTCGCTTATGTGGCGACGGCGACCACACTCTATACTGCGAACTCCACCGTACTGGTCGATCCCCGGCGCGCCAATGTGGTCGAAACCAATCAATCGGTGCTGACCAATTTCGGCACGGACGATGCGACCATCGAAAGCCAGACGCTGCTGATCCAGTCGCTCACGATCCTGCAGCGCGTGGTCGACAAGTTGAAGCTGACGCAGGATCTCGAGTTCATGCCAAAGCCCGGCCTGCTCGATCCGATCCGCAATCTGTTTCGCAGCAGCAGTCCGGTCGATGGCGTGAGCCCCGAAGACGCCGCGCGTGCATACTCTATATATCTGCTCCAGCGCCGCATGAAGGTGACACGACAAGGCACGACATTCCTGGTCGATATCGCCGTCAGCTCGGAATCGCCGCAGAAAGCCGCGACCATCGCCAATGCGGTGGCTGACGCCTATTTCGAGGAACAGGTCCGCGCCAAATTCGACGCGACGCGCATCGCAGCCAAATGGCTCGGCGGCCAGATCGATGCGCTGAAGAACCGCGTCGTCACCTCCGAACAGGCCGTCGCGGACTATCGTTCCGCCAATAACCTCGCGGTCTCGCAGGGCGTGACGGTCAACGACCAGCAGATCACCGATCTCAACAGCAAGCTGATTGCTGCCCGGGTGCAGACCGCCGAGGCGCGTGCCAAGTTCGATCAGGTGCAACAATTGGCGAAAACCGGCGGCGATGCCGGCGGGCTCAATGCCGCCGTCTCCTCGGAGATGGTGACCAAGCTGCGCGCGCAATATGCCGATATCGCCAAGAACGAAGCCGACCTGACCAGCAAATATGGTCCGCGGCATCCGCAGGTCGCCAATGTGCGGGCGCAGCTCAAGGACACGCAGCGGCTGATCAACGAGGAAATCGGGCGCATCGTGCAGGGCACGGCGCATGATTATGACGTTGCGAAATCGCGCGAGGCGTCGCTGCAGGACAGTTTCGACAAGCTGCAGGGCGTCTCCAGCACGTCCGGTCAGGCCGTGGTCCGGCTGCATGAGCTGCAGCGCGAGGCCGAGGCCAACCGCACGCTCTATGAGTCATATCTGGCGCGCTCGAAGGAGACGACGGCGCAGGAAAGCCTGGAGATGCCGGACTCCCGCATCGTCAGCTTTGCCAGCATCCCGCTCAAGCCTTCCGCGCCGAAGACGATGCTTATTCTCGGCTTTGCCATCCTGCTCGGCCTCGGCGGCGGCACGGTGCTGGCATTCCTGACCGACTATCTCGACGGACGGATCAAGACGCTGGAGCAGGCCGAAGAGATATCGGGCGTCCCCGCTCTGGCCGCTCTACCCTCGATCAGCAGTCGCGAACTCGCCGGGCGTGCCAAACGCGGCCGCACCGAACTCGGCAGTTACGATCCGCGCACCATGCGGCTGCTGCCGGCTGCATTGCAGCCACCACTGATGCGCTATGCCATCGAGGAGCCCGGCACATTCTTCGCCGAAGCGATCCGCGCCGTGCGTCTGGCGATCCAGCGCGCACGCAAGATCGACACGGTCAAGGTCGTGCTGGTGACGTCGGGCCTCGAAAGTGAAGGCAAGACGACCTTCGCCGGCAATCTCGCACTGTCTTTCGCCACGCTGGGCATCAAGACACTGCTGATCGACGGCGATCTGCGCAATCCCGGCCTGACCCGCGCCGTCAGCCCCAATGCCGATGCCGGCCTGCTGCAGGTGGCGACCGGCGAAGTGTCGCTGGAGCGCGCCATCCTGCTCGATCGCAGCACCGGCCTCTCGATCCTGCCCTCGCCTGCCATCAAGGACGTCGATGCCATCACCGAGCTGATGTTCTCGGAGCAGATCGTCGAAATCCTCGACCGCCTGAAGTCGCATTATGAACTGATCATTATCGACTCGCCGCCATTGATCCCGCTGGTCGACGGCCGCGCACTGGCCGAACTCGCCGACCGAATTTTGCTGGCCATGGCCTGGAATCAGACACCGCGCGAGGTCGTCGCCCACACGATGGAGCTGCTGGCGCCGGTGCATGATCGCATTCTCGGCACCGTGCTGACCCAGGTCGATCTCAGCAAGATCCGCTTCTATGACTACTACCGCAGCTCGGCCTATCTGAAACCCTATGGCGTCGCCGCCGCCAGTGCGGGAGCTGCGCGTTGACATTGGCCCGGACCGCGCCGCTCAGGCTGCATCGCAACGGCGCCCTCGCCGCGGCGGGCTCGCGTGCACGCGTTCCGCAACGACGGCAGATCGTTAACACTGCCCAACTCATTAATTTAATGATCGTCAGTGTGCTGCTGGGCGCCATCGTCGCGATTTTCACACTGTCCGGCGGCGTTCTGACTAATCTCAAGATTCACTATCTGACACCCGGCGGCAATTTTCTTGAGAAATTGCATCCCGGCACCTATGCGACATTCATCGCGACGCTTTTGCTGCTGATGCGCGACGGTGACCCGATCGGTGAGATCAACCGTGCCTTCACGGACGCCAAGCTTTTGCTGGTGCACCTGTTCTGCTGGTTCGTCCTGCTGATCCAGATGTTCGTGCTGGAACGCCCGTTCACGGTCATCATCGACACGTTCCTGCTGCCGGTGCTGCTGTGCCTGCTGATCTGGCGGCTGACGCCGGCGCAACGACGGCCGCTGGTCTGGGCCATCCATGCGACACTGCTGCTCAACATCCTGATTGGCTATTACGAATATTTCTCCGGCCATCGCATCATTCCGCTGACGCTCGGCAGCGTGCTGGTGGTCGGTGAATGGCGCTCGGCTGCGCTCCTCGGCCATCCGCTGACGGCCTCGGGCATTGTCGGCGCCTATATCATGGCGCTGGTGCTGCGACCGGCCATCTGCCCGCCGATCATGATCCGCGTGCCACTGATCGCCTTCAGTCTGGGCTCGCTGATGGCCTTCGGCGGCCGCACCGCGCTGATGACGGTATTGTTCGTGTTGGCTTGCCTCGGTCTGCTTGAGACCATCCGGCTGATCCGCGGCAAGCGCGTACCGCTGCTGTTCGCTGTCGGCGCAATCTGCTTTCTTTTTGCGGCGGCAGGCGTCGTGTTTGCTGCGCTCTATCTCGGCATCTTCGACAAGATGCTGCTGCGCTTCTCGTCGGACAAAGGCAGCGCCCTGGCGCGCTTTGCGACCTTCGACATGCTCAATCATTTCCAGTGGAGCGAACTGATCCTCGGACCCAATCCGGTTCGCGTGAACGCGCTGCAGTCGCAGCTCGGCTTGAATTATGGCATTGAGAACTTCTGGGTGTCCTGCATCGTGCAATTTGGCCTGATCCACACCATCCTGATCACGCTGGGCCTGACCTGCTTCTTCATCGAACTGCTGCGCCGGTCGGACCGCACAGCCTTCGCCATCTTGCTGCTGATCCTGATGATTGCGGCAAGCTCGGTGAGCTTCTCGTCGAAGAACATCCAGCTGGCGCAACTCGTTCTGCTCATTGCGCTGCTGTTGCCGCGCGAACGCGCGCCGGCCGTGGCGCCACCCCGCTATGTCCATCAGCGGCCGCCGATGGCGGCCCCGCATGTCCGCGCCGTCCCCCGGGATCAGGAGTTTGTATGACTATCTATGTCGATCACACCCATCTCGGACGCCATGTGACCGGACTCGAACGGATCACACTGGAGCTGTTCTCGGAACAGGCGCTGGCGCCGCTCGATGTCGTGCCCATCACCTCGCGCGGCACCGGCCAGATGGTGGCGACGCAGACTTTCGGTCTGCCTATGCGCCTGGCGTCTCCCTCGTCGTTCCTGCTCTGCCCCGGCTTCCCGCCAAGCCCGCTGCTGCGGATGTTTTCATCACGTGTGCTGCCCTATATGCACGACGACTTCCTGCTGACGCGACAGGCCGATCTCAATGCCCGCGCGCGCCTCTATATGGCGACGCCTTTCAAGATCGCGCTCAAGAACTATCCGCGTTTCCTAACCAATTCGCGCGACACCCAGCGCAAGCTCGCCGAGCATTGTCGCCCCGACGCTAAGATCACGCTGTATCGCCCGCCGGTGCGCAACGTGTTCAAGCTGGAATCCGCCGAGCGTACCGAGCGCGAGCCCGAGACGTCGCCGCTGCGCGTCGTGGCCCTCGGCACCGTGGAGCCACGCAAGAACTTCATCGCTGCGGCCAATATCGTACGTGAATTGCGCCAGCACGGTTTTCCCGGCGCCACTCTCGACATCGTTGGTCGCAAGGGCTGGGGTGATGACTGGAAGACGCTCGAACGTATGTCCTGCGTGACCTTGCATGGCTACCAGTCGTCCGAGAATGTGACGCGCATTCTCAATGAGGCCGATATTTTCCTTTGCACCTCGCATGATGAAGGTCTCGGCTTGCCACTGCTCGAAGCCCAATACGCCGGCCTGCCGATCGTGGCACCAAATGCGCCTGTTTTCCATGAAGTACTGGGCACATCCGGCATCTTCATCGATCCGTCGGACCACGGCACCGCAGCGTCACAGATCGGCGGGGCTATCGCGGCTTCTCAGTGGCGCAGGCAGTATGTTGCGGCAGCGACCGAGAACCTCGCGCGCTGGAACGCGCTGGCAGCGAGCGACCACGACATCGTCATCGACCTGATCGCCGAACTCGCCGGCGGGCAACTGGCCGGCCGTCGTTCGGCGGCGAAACCCAACGTCGCGCATTAGGATCGTGACGCCGGCACCCATGCCGGATCGGGGCCACGCCTGGTCCGTTCAACAGGGGACATGCTTCTTGCAGGATATCGACACCAGCACACGACATCTGGACGGGCTGCGCATCGTTGCGGCCAGCGCCGTCGTGATCCTGCATTATTCGGATTACATCAAGGAACTACCAATCGGTCGCTTCATGGTGGACCACACCTGGCACTTCAATCTGTTCGTCGATCTGTTCTTCGTTATCTCCGGCTTCGTCATTGCCAGCCAGTATCTGGCGAAAGTCGGCTCACCCGCCGCGGTCGGTCGCTTCCTTTGGCGGCGCCTCGCGCGGATCTATCCACTGCATCTGGCAACGCTGGCTTTCTATATCGTGATCGCACTGGCGCTTCATGCGGGCATCGCCAAGACCGACAACCCGGCACGTTATCCGTTCTCGGACCTGCCGGCGCAGTTCCTGCTGCTGCACGCCATCGATGGCGACCGGCTGACCTTCAATTTTCCGAGCTGGTCGCTGTCGGCAGAGTTCTTCTGCTACGTGCTGTTTCCGCTGATGGTGCTGACGATCGCGCGGAGCAGGACGGTGATTGTGGCCCTCGTCGTGCTGCCGCTGCTGGCCAACAGCATCTATGCCGTTGCCATGGGCACCGAGCCCTGGCCGGACTGGATCAACAAGGGCGGCGCCTTCCGCGCTTTGCCTGCCTTCAATCTCGGCATCGCCTGCTGGCTGTTTCGCGACCGGATTGCGCGGCTTCCGGCGATACCGGGCCTGCTGACCACGGCCCTCGTCCTGTTCCTGATCTTCGGCGCGCAGCTTCCGATCATGGCAGCATTGGCGGTCATCTATCTCATCGCGGTGCTCGCTATCCATCACGACCTCTCCGGCCAGACCACCCTGTTCTCGCGCCTTGGCTTCGAGCGCTGGTCGTCGCTGACCTATTCCTCCTACATGCTGCATATTCCGGTCGCGACCGTCGTCCTCACGCTGGCGGCACGCTTCCTTGCCCCCGTCATTCCCGGCGGCAAGCTCGCCCTGGTGCCGCTGGCCATCGCCATTCTTGCGGCCGCCAGTATTCTGTCCCTGCGCTATTTCGAGACGCCCATGCGGCGCGCGCTCAATGAGGCTTATGATCGCCATTTCAGCACGCGAATTGCCGCGGCGACGGTGCCAAGGCAGACGTGAACTGATGGTGGATGCAACGCAGACAATGTCCGGGACGGCGCGGCCGCTGGCTCAAGCGAGGACGGCCAGCCGGGATGTGGCCATCGACAGCATGCGCGGCCTCGCCATTCTGATGGTGATCGGCATCCATTCGCTGCAGCAACCGCTCGATGCATCGTGGAAGACCATGCTCGATGCGGCGCTGCGCCCCTGTGTGCCGATCTTCCTGTTCGCATCCGGCTATCTGACCGCGCTGTCGGGCCGCGTTCCACTCGGCAAGCGTGTGATGGCCGCATTGATCCCCTACGCCATCGCTTTCGCTGCGGCCTATCTCTACATGGCGTTGCAGAATCCGGCGATGGATCACCGCCCGACGACAACGGCTGCCCGCTTCGTGCTCGCTTACGTGTTCGTGTATTATTATGTCTTCGTCTATCTCGGCTGTACGCTCATGCTCTGGCTGACCCTGTGGTTTGCCCATCGTGATCCGACCCAAGCCAATGAGCGACTGCGCGTCGTCCTGATGCTCGCCCTCGTCTTCGGCCTGATTATCGGCAGCTATCTCGATCCCCTGCTGATCCAGCGCGGACTGTCCGATGGGCTGATCGAGGAAGTGCGCATGCGCGATATCCCATTCTGGTTCAGCTTCGTGGCCCTGGGAATGCTGGTCGCCGGATCGACGGCGCGGCTGGCCCTTCCGCGGATGCGCCTGACACTCACTGCCGCGGCACTGCTGGCCTATGTGATCTATGCGGCAGCGAGACTGCTCAAGATCGGCGACGCCGCCGATTATGATTCGATGGCGTTCTTCGGCTATGCCGCTGCGCTCTGCGTCCTGTTGCTCGCACTCGGCATCCGCGCGCCGGTCCTGGCCATGCTCGGGTCCGGCAGCTACTTCATCTATCTCTGGCATATTTTCATTGTCATGGCCTTGCGCGATCATGGCGGACTGCGCCAGTTCGGCCCGGTTGCGGGGACATTTCTGATGTATGCCATCACCGTCGCCTTGAGCCTCATCGCGTTGCTCGCCGTGCAGCGATGGGCGCCGCCGCGCGCAGTCCGCTGGCTCGGAGCCTGACCATGCTGCTGAAGCGCACGATCCTTTATCTTCCGGCCCAAATCGTCGGGCCGATGTTCCAGCTGATCGCGATGATCGTGTGGACCCATGTGGTCAACGAGCATACGCTGGGTGTGATCACGCTGATCACCGCGACGCATGAACTGCTGCAGATCGCGTTCCTCGCGTGGTGGTCACAATACGCGCTGCGTTTCTTCGGTCGTTATCAGGACGGCGAACAGGCCGAACGCTTCTATCGCACCGAGAATGTCGTCATTCTTGTTTCGCTGGTGCTGCAGAGCGCCGCCGTGATCGGCGTGCTCTATACGGTCATCGCGACTGACACCAACCCGGCGCTGCTCGGCGCCACAATCGCTTATGTCATCAGCCGCTCTCTCAATCTCTATATCGCCGAACGCGCCCGGGTCCGGCACCAGATCGGCGTCTACTCGATCCAGCAGATCGTCGGCCCGTCGATCGGCTTCATTCTCGGCCTGGTGCTCATCAAGCTGATCGGCCCGTCGCCGGAATGGCCGCTGCTGGGCTATGCCGCCGCGCAGCTCATTGCCGCTTTGGTCGTCCTGCCCCATATCGGCTACAGCCGCCGCCTGTGGCCGATCGATCGCGAGATCATTCGCCATGCGGTGAGCTACGGCATTCCGCTGATTATCGGTGGCGCGCTGGGCTGGGTCGGCCTCAATGCCTCGCGCTTCATCGTCAATGACATGCTCGGCGTCGCCGCCGCCGGCCTTTTTGCCGTTGGTTATGGTCTGGGCCAGCGCGCCGCGGCAGTGGCCGCGATGCTGGTGACGGCCGCGGCGTTCCCGCTGGCGGTCAAGAGCATGGAGCAAGGCGGCAGCAAGGCTGCGATGCGCCAGCTTGCCGACAACAGTGCGCTGCTGATCGGCATTCTGGCGCCGAGCATTGCGGGCATCTTCCTGCTACGGGCCGAGATCGTGCACCTACTGATCGCCACGCCGTTTCAACAGGTGACGCTGGCAATTCTGCCTCTCTCGGCCCTGGCCGGTTCGATCCGCAACATCCGCGCCCATTTCGGCGATCAGGTGTTTCTCCTGCACAGCAAGACCCAGCTGATGATCGTCGTCTCAAGCATCGACGCACTGGTGACGATCGTGGCGAGCTTCATCTGTATCCACTATTGGGGACTTGTCGGCGCGGCCGGCGCGACAGTGCTGTCCGCCATTGCCGCAGCGCTGGTCAGTTTCATCATCGGTTTTTCGAAATTCGGCCTGACCCTGCCCTGGGCGCATCTCGCCCGCATCGTCCTCGCAACTGGGGCCATGGCGGCACTGCTGACGCAACTGCCCGAAGCGCCCAACCATGTCTTGCTGGCAGCACATGTCGCCGCAGGCGCGGCGATCTACGTGTTGGTCCTTGCCATCCTTTACGGGCCGACGTTGCTTCGGATGCTGCGCCGGCAGCCGCAACTTTCGGAGCTCTAATGTCGTGAAATCGTCACGACCGTTTGGCGGTCTCCAGCGCACGGGCCATTGCGTACCACAGCGGCTTTTTCTGCATGTTCTCATCGAAGGGCAGCGGCCGTGGCAGTCGTTCTGCGAGAGGATTCTTCTTTCTCGCGGCGTCCGTATAGAATGAATAGTGATCGGACAGCTGCCACGCGATCACGGCCTTGACCGCCGGGACCTGTAGCACCGTCTCGAGGAATTTCCCGCCGGTCTCCGCAATCATCTTGTCGCGCGTGGCTACATCATCAGGGAACGTGTCGTCGCGGACATCGAATTCGGTGATGTAGATGTCGACCTTGCGTTCGGCGAGCGCGTGGACGAATTCGAGAAACCGCTGGGGATCATGCGGATAGCGCGGCTGCAAGTGGCCCTGCAGGCCGACGACATCAAGCCGGACACCGGCGTGCTGCAACTCATCGACCAGACGCAACAGTCCGGCGCGCACCGCGAGACCGACATCGTCATCGCGTTCCGCCTGTGCCTCATTGAGCACAAGTTTAGTCTTCTTATCCACAGCACCGGCCCGCGCGAAGGCGCGCCTGATATAATCAGTGCCAAAGGCATCGTACCACGGGCCAAGGCGATAGCCGCCGGGTGCCTTGTGACCGGGCCAGAACGGCTCATTCACGACGTCCCAAGACTGCAATTGGCCGGCATAGCGCCCGGCGACTTCATCGATATAACTATCGAAGAAGGCCTGTCGCTCGGAATTGCTCATGGACTTGATCCATTGCGGAACCCATTCGTTCCAGATCAGACAATGACCGCGCATGGGAATGCGATTGCTCGCACAAAATTGTAGCAATCGATCGGCGCTCTCGAATCGCTTCGGACCCGCCATCGGCGCAAGCGTGCCCATTTTCAGAGCGATGTCCGTCGTTATAATTTTCGTCTGTGTTGTGTAAAGCTCACGATATCCGACATCCTTGTCGATCACCGGCCCCGCAGCCGCGCCAAACATCAAACCATTTTTTGCCGCAATTGTACCAAGGCTCTGCATTTGATTCGCGCCGAGTGCATGTTGTTGCATAGCGACTGTCGCACCGGCGATGACTGCGAGCGACTTTCTCCTTGAACATTCGAACATATCCACTCTCCATCGATTCAAAATCGTGACTGCTATCTTTTCCATATTGCGCGACAGCATCGCCATCGTTGCGTCGCAATAGTTCGTTTTGATGTCCATGACGTCGGGGAGATGATTTTCGACTCACTTTTCTTTGCTGCATCGGCAGCAAGCAGGTGTGCACTTCGTTCAAGCGTACCTCGGCTACATCGTCATCAGGGGACCGACATGTCGAAGACGCAGGCGCCACACGCCAAAAATCTCACCGTTGACGGAGTCACCGTGAACGTTTCATCGCTCGACGAAGCCGTTTTATCGATCGTAGAAGCGGCCGAACGCGGCGATAACTTCAGTGTATGCACGCTCAATCTCGATCATGTCGTACATCTGCAACAAAAGCCCGATTTTCGCGCGGCTTACCGGCGCGCACGCTTCGTGACTGCGGATGGCTTTCCGATCGTCGTTCTCAGTCATCTGCTTGGCAAACCTATTTCACGAACAACCGGCGCTGATCTTGCTGCTCCTTTGTGCGAAGCTGCAGGCAAGAAAGGGCTTCCCATCTTTCTGTTCGGCTCCGACAGGCCAACGCTGGACAAGACCGCAGCGGAATTGCGCAAACGATATCAGGGCTTGCAGATCGTCGGCACCTTCGCGCCTGGTCGCAACTTCGAGGCCTATTCAGCGGAAGCCGATACAGCGATTGCACAGATCCGCGCATCCGGTGCAAAGCTCTGTTTCCTCGCGCTGGGCGCCCCGCGGCAGGAAGTGTTTGCGTCGCGCTGTATTGATGAGTTGGACGGGACGGGCTGCCTGTGTTTCGGCGCGGCGCTGGACTTCATCGCAGGTACACAAATTCGCGCACCGATGTTCACCCAACGTGCCGGTCTCGAATGGGCCTGGCGCATGTTGCGGGATCCGCGCCGCCTTGCGCCCCGTTACGCACGCTGCGCTGCCGCCGTGCCACGTTTGATCGCCAGTACGCTTCCACAAATCCTGAACGCTCGCATTAGGAAAGCCGCATGACCTCGACACTCACTCTGGGTCTTCGCGCCCGGAACGCCGCGCCGGCCAAGCAACGCTACCAGATCTGCCTCATCCACCCCTTCGATCCGCGCGGCCAAAAGGTGGGTGGGCTAGAGACCTATATCCGCGACTTCATCACCTTCCATCCCACGGACACGGACATCCTGTTCGTTGGCGTGGATTCGATCGGCGACCTCAAGCTCGGCGAAGTGCGACGGCTGACTTTCCGCGGGCGCGACTTCGACTTTCTCCCGATCCTGCACTATTCCGACCAGCAGGCCCGAGAGGCCGCGCGCACCATCCGCTCATCACTCACCGGCCAGTTCTTCATGGCGTTACTGCGCTATTTCGGACCGGTGTCGCGCTTGATCCGCGAGCGCGGCTGCACGGTTGATCTGCGCCGCGTCGAATTTTCCTGGCTGCCGACGCTGCTGCGCCGCCCCTTCATCCAGATGCTGCATGGCGAGGGCGCGCCGAAGCTGCAGATGGATTCGCTCCTCAAGAAGTATTCGTTCGTGCACAATATCGGCGAGCGTTTCGCGGTCACGACCAGCGCAAAATTTCTGTGCGTGAATCCGTTCATCACCGAACGGCTGCAAAAGACCTATCCCGGCCAGAGCGGCAAGATCGATACGCTATGGACCTGGGTCAACACCGACATCTTCAAGCCACAGCCATTTCCGGCGATGACCGAGCCGTTCCGAATCATCTTCGCGGGACGCCTTGACGAGTTCAAGGATCCGCCGTTGATGTTCAGCACCATCGCCCGCCTGCGCGAGCGGCTGCATGGCCATCTCGAATTCCATTATATCGGGACCAGCGATCCGCATCGCTTTGCCGAATTCGCCGCGATCGAAGACATCACGATCCGGCACGGCTTCAAGGACGCTGTCGGCATGGCCGCAACACTGGCCAATGCCCATGCAGGCATCCTGACGTCGGAATTCGAGGGCATGCCGCGTTGCGTGCTCGAGACGCTTGCGGTCGGCCGCCCGGTCGTCGCCGTGCACCTGCCGCAGCTGGAATCGGTGATCCATGATGGCGAAAGTGGCTACCTGATTTCACGTAGCGCGTCGCGCGACGAGATGATCGAGAACCTGGCCCAACGTTTCCTCGATACCCGCGATGCGATCGGCACAGGCGAAATCAACCCGGTGCAGGTTGCCAGCGCGATCGATAATTTCACACCAGCAACACAGCTGGCGCGCGTCTTTACCTATCACCAGGACATCCAGAATGCGCGCAACATGACGATGACGCCCTCCGCGGCACACTGAGGTTATTTGTGAATATCCTGTTGCTATCGAGCGAATATGCTCCCGCACGCGGCGGGATAGGCACCTACGCCCACGAGATCGCATTGGCCGCAACGCAGCTCGGCGCGCGGGTGACGCTGGTCGCTCCCGATTACGCACAGGATATGTCAGCCGACGATCGCGCCATGCCCTTCGCAATCCACCGCTTCAGCGGCGGATTGCATTCGGCGCGCGATCTGCCCGCCAAGATCATGCTGGCGCGCAGCCGGATCGGTACGGCTCCGTTCGATGTGGTGCATGCCGCCGACTGGCCCTTCTTCATTCCGGTCGCACTCGCGCGCGGCCGCACGCCGGCGCGGATGCTGATGACTGTGCACGGTACAGAGATTAATGAGACGCAGACGCCACTGAAGCGACTGGCGATCCGCTTCAGTGGCGTGTTCGGGCCACGCACCGAGGTCGCTGCCAATAGCAACTTCACACGCGAGCTGTTTCGCAAGAGATTCACGATCGACGAACGCCGCATCCATGCCATTCGCCTGGGCGTCTCCGATTTCTGGTCCGGCCGGCGTAGCGACCGCGCTGCCACACGCGCGATCTATGACATTGCGCCCGACCGGATCGTCATGGTCACCGTGGCGCGGCTCACGCGGCGCAAGGGACACCACCTCACGCTCGCCGCACTGGCGCAGCTTCCTGACGAATTACGTCAGCGCGTCACCTGGCTGGTCATCGGTCCGCAGGGAGAGGCTGACTATGTCGATGAGCTTCGCGGCATGATCGCCGCGTCGGACTGCGACGTCAGGCTGCTCGGCGCGCTATCGAATGAAGAAATTCGCGACATCTACGGTGCGGCGGACTTCTTTTGTCTGACCGGTGTGCCGGATTCGTCCGGCCGCGTCGAAGGCTTCGGTCTCGTCTATCTCGAGGCCGGTGCCACGGGCCTGCCGAGCGTGGCGAGCAATATCGGAGGTGTGCCCGATGCGGTGCTCGCCGGCCAGTCTGGCCTTCTGGTCGCCCCCCGCGTCGACATGATCGCCCATGTGATCCGGCAATTGGCCGAGGACGATGAGCTGCGGGCGCGCCTCGGCGCTGGCGCCGCCGCACATGCGCGAGATCTGTCGTGGGAACGCTGTGCCGCGGAAACCTATGGTTTGAAGCGGCCATCGCCGTCCGAGGATGCCTTGCAGACGGGATCGGAGCTGAGGGCATCGGCATGAAACAGCTCGCTGCCATCATCACACTGCTCGTACTCACCGCAAGCACCGCGCATGCCGATAATTGCAACAAGAGCCGGGAATATCTGCTCGGCGGTCTTGCAGGCGATCTCACCATGCCGCCACAGGCCTATGAAGGCCTGTTCAAGGTCTGCACAGCGACGGCGACGATGCCGAACGTCAAAGATGCCTACATCCTGAAGGATGGGGCCATCGCGGTGATTCCGAAACAGGACACGGTGGCCGCCACCGCGGCGACGCTGTCGCGATTCTGCGACGCCAACCCCAGAGCCACGCTACGCTTCATCTCCGCCAAGGAGCTCGTGCTAACGAAATCGACATCGGGCATTGTGCAGATGTCGTCAGGCTCCGCAACATCGTGTAAGAAGATCAAGGGTCTCACCTGAGCCAGAGGGAAATGCCGCCATGCTGAAGCGCATCTTTCGCTCCTCGTCCGAGACATTCCGAACACGCTCCCCGGAACGCGACCGCATCACCGATGAACGGCTGGTTCTTGCCATTGCGGCGACCATCGACTCCGGCCTGCGCAGCGCAGAATATGAGCATGACGGCCTGAAGCGTCGACTGGAAGACGTCATCTCCATCGCCGCAATTGTCGGCGGTAACGAGATCGAGGACGTCAACAGCCAGTCGGACCCGCGGGCGGAACTCCTGCAGAAATCGGATGACGAGATTCGCATCGGCGAAGCACGGCTGCGGACGCTCGAGACCAATATCGAGCATTTCAGATCGCTGAAGCGGGACCTGAGACGGCGTTTCCCAGGCATCAATCTCGATGCCGCCGAGCCGGCGCCGAAATAGCGGTTTTCCACCGGTCAAGACCAGCCGATCAAGATTCGGCCAATCAGCACGCCATGCGCGGGCCAGTGACGCCACGACACCCTTCAGGATGATCGATGCCTCGTAGCCGAGTTCGATGCGATCAGGCATACTGATCGTATAAATGTTATCCCTCACCTCGTCGCCGGCCGCCACCCGTACCGTGATCGGCCCCGCCTGCCTCAATCCCGCCCCAGGGCTTCGCCCAAGGGGCGACCGGAGTATCTGCTTCCATGACTGATCGCGCCGACGCCATTGCCGCCAGGATCGAGACCTTCATTCGCGCCGAAGTCATCCCCTATGAGAAAGATCCGCGGACAGGTGCTCACGGCCCGAGCGACGAACTGGTGCAAGAGCTGCGCGACAAAGCCCGCAAGTCCGGCGTGTTGACCCCGCACATTCTTGCGGATGGGTCGCATCTGACGCAGCGCGAAACGGCAAAGGCCCTGATCAAATCCGGTCTTTCGCCGCTGGGTCCGCTTGCCTGCAACACGATGGCGCCCGATGAGGGCAATATGTATCTGCTCGGCAAGGTCGGCACAGCCGAACAGAAGACGCGTTTTCTGGAACCGCTGGTGTCGGGCAAAGCACGTTCGGCATTCTTCATGACCGAGCCGGCAGACGAAGGCGGCGCCGGCTCCGATCCGTCGATGATGCGGACCACCTGCAGGCTCGATGGCAATCACTGGGTCATCAACGGGCGGAAGAAGTTCATCACCGGCGCGGAAGGCGCCAAGGTCGGTATCGTCATGGCGAAGTCCGATGACGGCGCCTGCATGTTCCTCGTCGATCTGCCCGATCCTGCGATCCGCACCCTGCGCGTGCTGGATACGATCGACAATTCGATGCCCGGCGGCCATGCAGAGATCGAGATCGAAAACCTGCGTGTCCCGGCAGACCAGATGCTTGGCGCGTCAGGCGACGGTTTCAAATACGCACAGATCCGCCTCAGCCCGGCGCGCCTGTCGCATTGCATGCGTTGGCTGGGTCTTGCGATCCGCGCCAACGAGATCGCGACCGACTATGCCTGTCGTCGCCATGCATTCGGAAAGGCCCTGATCGATCATGAAGGCGTCGGCTTCATGCTGGCGGAAAACCTGATCGACATCAAACAGTCGGAACTGATGATCGACTGGTGCGCCGACGTGCTCGACACCGGCTCGCTCGGCACGGCCGAAAGCTCGATGGCCAAGGTCGCCGTATCGGAAGCGCTGATGCGGATCGCCGACCGTTGCGTGCAGGTGATGGGCGGCACCGGCGTTTCCGGCGAAACCATCGTCGAACAGGCCTTCCGCGAGATCCGCGCCTTCCGCATCTATGACGGCCCGACCGAAGTCCACAAATGGTCGCTCGCCAAGAAGATCAAGCGCGACTGGAAGACGGAACAGCAATGACGCGCACGGCAAAAGCCGTCGCTGTTTGATCGAGCGCTGCGACCATTCAGGGATGGCGTCAGGAGGTCGATGGCCATCCTGAGGCGGCGCGCGGGCGCCGAAATTGCCAGACGCCTCGCTTGAGACAGCCCCCCATCAGCAACCCTGCCCTGAAACTGCTGACCGACAGGTCAATGACGTTCTCTCGTACAAGCCATTCCGAGAAAAACTCTCCTGCATTCACCGCGGTACCAGCAGGCTTCTTCCGAACATGACGCCATCGCGTCTACGTGCTGGACGCTTTGCTTGATTTCCTGAAGTGTAGTTGCAACTTCTCCAAAGCGCACACTTATGCCGCATCAGCAGGCACCGAAGAGACATATCATGAAGACAGCAAGATTTCTGCACGTCGGCGCGCTCGCATTGGGCTTTGTCGCGGCGACTATGCAAGGCGTTCGCGCCGAGACGGCCCAGCTCCGCATCGCGCAGCAGTTCGGGATCGCCTATCTCCCGCTCATCGTCGCGAGCGAACGAGGCTTGATCGAGGACGAGGCCAAGGCGCTTGGCATCACACCGCCGAAGATCGAATGGCTGCGACTCTCGGGCGCCGCATCGATGAATGAAGCTCTGATTTCCGGCGGGCTGGATTTCGCCACCGCTGGCATCACGCCGATGATCCTGACCTGGGACAAGACGCGGACCACCGCCAAGATCATCGGCGTCGCCGCCTTGGGATCGATGGCCAATATCCTGACCACCAACAACCCGAACATCAAGACACTCGCCGACTTCACCGAGAAGGACCGCATCGCGCTGCCGTCAGTCAAGGTCGGCTTCCAGCCGATCGTGCTGCAGATGGCCGCCGACAAGGCGTTCGGCAAATACGACAAGCTCGACGAACTCACCGTCAGCATGCCGCATCCGGACGCAACGGCGCAGATCCTGTCGGGTCGCTCCGAGATCACGGCACACTTCACCTCGCCGCCGTTCTCGCAACAGCAACTCGCCAGCGGAAAAGTGCACCAGGTGCTGAACAGCTACGATGTGCTCGGCGGCCCGCATACATTCAACGTGGTTTATGCAACCACCAAATTCGTGAACGACAATCCGAAGACGATCCAGGCCTTCGTGCGCGGCCTCGACCGCGCCAATGACTGGATCAAGGCCAATCCGAAGGAAGCCACTGCGCTTTACATCAAGGCGGAAAACTCGAAGCTTACGCCTGATTTCGTCGAGAGCATCATCCGCGACAAGAACATCAACTTCACCACGATTCCCGAAGGTGCGCAGAAATTCGCCGACTTCGAAGCCAAGGTCGGCCTCATCAAGCAATCACCGGCGTCGTGGCGGGATCTGTTCTGGTCCGGCCTGGGCGAAAAGCCGGGAAGCTGACGTGAACGTCGCGCCGCGATCGGCTGACTTCATCGGTGACGCCGTAACGGCGCCGCTGCTGGCGCTGGATCATGTCAGTATCAGCTATCCCACCCGCGACGGCATCCTCACGGCTGTCGAGGATGTCAGCTTCACACTCTCGGCCAGCGAGCGGCTGGTGCTGCTCGGCCCGTCCGGCTGCGGCAAGTCCACGCTGCTGCGTACTGTCGGCGGTTTTTTGAAGCCCAGCACCGGCGAGATCCGGCTACACGGGCGGCGCATCGATGCGCCTGGCCCCGATCGTATGACGGTGTTTCAGGAGTTCGACCAGTTGCTGCCGTGGCGCACGGTGCTGGGCAATGTCCGTTACGCGCTGGAGCGCGGCAAGTCGCTGCCGCGCCGGCAGGCGGAGGATGTCGCGCGTCATTGGCTCAGCCGCGTCGGGCTGAAGAATTTCGTCGATGCCTATCCGCATACGCTGTCCGGCGGCATGAAGCAGCGCGTCGCCATCGCCCGTGCCTTCGCGCTCGAGCCGGCGCTGCTGCTGATGGACGAACCGTTCGCTGCACTGGATGCGCTGACGCGTCGACAGATGCAGGACGAACTGCTTAAGCTGTGCGAGGAGACCGGGAGCACGGCGCTATTCGTCACCCATGGCATCGACGAGGCGATCCGCGTCGGCACCCGCATCCTCGCACTGACGCCGCATCCCGGCCGGCTGGCCGCGACATTCGACGTGCCGCCCGACACCCGCATCCGCGGCACCGCGCGCTTCGCCGAGCTGGAACGACAGATCCAGCAGAGCGTGTTCGCCGATCCGGAAACCGAACATGTCTGATATTGCTGCGCCGAAACTGGTGCGCGCGCCCGCTTTGCGGCGCGCGTTCGATAGTACGCCGTGGCGCCGCGCCGTGATCCTCGCGGGCTTTGCGCTGATCTGGGAGCTTTATGCGCGCTGGCTCGACAACGCGCTGCTGCTGCCGACCATGGGCGCGACGTTGTCGGCGCTGTGGGCGGCTATCGTTTCCGGTGAACTGCCGGACCGCACCCTGACGTCGCTGCGCGTCCTGATCACCGGCTATGCACTGGGTGTCGCCGTCGCCGCGGCGCTCACGACCCTCGCCGCGCTGTCACGCTGGGGCAACGAAGCGCTCGGGCTGCTGACATCCATGTTCAATCCGCTTCCCGCCATCGCGCTGCTGCCGGTTGCGCTGCTGTGGTTCGGCATCGGCACGCCGAGCCTGATCTTCGTCATCGTCCATTCGGTACTGTGGCCGGTGGCGCTGGCCTGCTATGGCGGCTTCCTCGCCGTGCCGCCGACGCTGCGGATGGCTGGCCGCAATCTCGGCCTGTCCGGCGGCCGCTTTGTCGTGGAGATCCTGGTGCCTGCGGCATTTCCGCAGATCCTGTCGGGCCTGCGGATCGGCTGGGCCTTCGCATGGCGAACGCTGATCGCTGCCGAACTCGTATTCGGCGTCAGTGCCCGTTCCGGCGGCCTCGGCTGGTTCATCTACACCAGCCGTGCACAGTTGGAGACGGCCAGCGTGTTCGCGGGACTGCTCACGGTCATCCTGATCGGCCTCGTCGTCGAAGGGGTCATCTTTCGCACATTGACGCGGATCACGGTGCAGCGCTGGGACCAGGAGCAGGCCTGAACAAGCAATCCACTGCGGCAATACCGGAAGCACAACGTTCTCCGGATGGCGGCATTGTGCAGAGCGATCAACCCATGATCGTCCTGGTTTTTGGAATTCCCCAGATCGCCTGCTTGGGACTCTAATGCGTCATCAGTGATGGTGCTTTTCACGCCCCAATGCAGGACAACGACAATGCATGCCAGACGAATGATCTTGAAAGCCGCCATTGCCATGGGTCTCGGCGTGGCTGTCGTCTCCGCTCCCGCGCTGATCGGTTCCGGATCAGCACACGCGCAGGAGAAGACCGTCCGGATTGGCTTCCAGAAATACGGCAAGCTGGTTCTGCTGAAGAGCAAAGGCAGCCTTGAGCCACGCCTGAAGGCACTTGGCTGGAACATCAAGTGGACGGAGTTTTCGGCAGGCCCCGCGCTGCTGGAAGCGATCAATGTCGGTGCGCTCGATTTCGGCAACACCGGCGAGGCGCCGCCGATCTTCGCGCAGGCCGCCGGCGCACCGATCCGCTATGTCGCCTACGAGCCGCCAGCGCCCAAGGGCGAAGCGATCCTGGTGCCGAAAGGCAGTCCGATCAAATCGGTCGCCGAGCTGAAGGGGAAAAAGGTCGCGCTCAACAAGGGCTCCAACGTTCACTATCTCCTCGTCAAGGCGCTGGAGAAAGCCAATGTCAAATATTCCGACATCACCCCGGTGTTCCTGGCGCCGGCCGACGCGCGCGCGGCGTTCGAGCGCGGAGCCGTGGATGCCTGGGTGATCTGGGACCCGTTCCAGGCGGCCGCCGAAGCCGCGATCGAGGCGACGGTTCTCGCCGACGGCACCGATACGGTTTCGAACTACCAGTTCTATCTGTCATCGCAGAAATTCCTGGAATCGGATCCCAAGGTGGTCGATGCGATTCTCGAAGGCCTGCGGGAAGTCGACGACTGGGCCAAGACAGACATCAAGGCTGTAGCCGAACAGCTGAGCCCCTCGGTTGGCCTGCCGGTTCCCGTCCTGGAGGTCGCGCTCAAGCGGCAGGCCTACGGGATCAAACCGATCGATCGCAAGGTCATCACCGAGCAGCAGCAACTGGCCGATACGTTTCTCGCACTCGGACTGATCCCGAAAGCCATTGCCGTAGCCGACGCCGCCGGGACACCCGCACCATGACCGCGGTCGACGACGTTCTCAAGATCCTCTGGTTCCTGCCGACCAGCGGCGACGGCCACTATCTCGGAACCACGGCCGGTGCGCGCGAGGTCGATTTCGACTATCTGCGGCAGATTGCGCGTGCTGCGGACAAGCTCGGCTATTACGGGGCCCTGCTCCCGACCGGGCGCAATTGCGAAGACTCCTGGGTCATCGCATCGGCCATCGCGCCGTGGACGGAACGATTGCGCTATCTCGTCGCCGTGCGCCCCGGACTGCAGTCGCCCACAGTAGCAGCGCGCATGACTGCCACGCTGGATCGCCTGACCAACGGACGATTGCTCATCAACATCGTGACGGGCGGCGATGCCGTCGAGAACAAGGGCGATGGCGTCTTCCTCGATCACGACGAACGCTATGAAGTCACCCGCGAGTTTCTGAATGTTTACGCGCGGGAGCTCGCCGGCGATGCCGTCACTGTCGCGGGCAAGCACATCACGGTCGAAGACGGTCGTATCCTCTATCCACCGATCCAGACACCTCATCCGCCGTTCTATTTTGGCGGTTCGTCGGATGCCGGCATCGATGTCGCCGTCGATACCGTCGACAAATACCTGACCTGGGGCGAGCCCCCGGCCCAGGTCGCGGAGAAGATCGCACGCGTGCGCGGGATTGCCGAGCAGCGCGGCCGCAAGATCACGTTCGGCATTCGGCTGCATGTCATCGTCCGCCATACCAACGAGGCCGCATGGAAGGCCGCCGACGAACTGATCGAGCATCTTACCGACGACACGATCGCATCCGCGCAGCAAATTCTCGGGCGAATGGATTCCGTCGGCCAGCAGCGCATGTCGCAATTGCACGGCGGCCGGCGCGACCGGCTCGAGGTCAGCCCGAATCTGTGGGCCGGCGTTGGCCTTGTGCGCGGCGGCGCCGGCACGGCGCTGGTCGGCGATCCCGCCACCGTCGCCGCACGCATCCGCGAATATCAGGACCTCGGCATCGATACGTTCATCCTGTCCGGCTATCCGCATCTCGAAGAGGCCTATCGCTTTGCCGAACTGGTGTTTCCGCTGCTGTCGCTGCAACAAACCAGCAATGTCCGGCAGTTCCGCGCCAATACCGGACCGTTCGGAGAACCGCTCGCCGATCACCGCCGGACGACAGCAAAAGTTTGACGCGCCGCCGGTCTTGATCCCAGCGGTGCAATGACGCCGCGGCATCTGGAGGACACCACATGACCAAGCAGATTCGCCTCAACGCGTTCGCCATGAACTGCGTGGCGCACCAGTCGCCCGGCCTGTGGACGCATCCCGACGATCGCTCCGGCGACTATAATCGCCTGCCCTACTGGCTCGATCTCGCGCGAACGCTGGAACGCGGACGGTTCGACGGACTGTTCCTTGCAGATGTGCTCGGCGTCTACGACGTGTTCGGCGGCAATCCGGACGCGGCATTGCGCAATGCCGCACAGGTGCCGGTCAACGACCCGCTACTGCTGGTGTCGGCGATGGCCGCCGTCACCGAGAATCTCGGCTTCGGCGTGACCTGTACGCTGTCTTACGAGCCGCCCTATCCATTCGCGCGCCGGATGTCGACCCTCGATCACCTCACCGATGGCCGTATCGGCTGGAACATCGTTACCGGCTATCTCGACAGCGCCGCCAAGGGCATGGGCAAGGCCAGCCAGAACGCCCATGACGACCGCTACAACGTCGCCGAAGAATACATGGAAGTCGTCTACAAGCTGTGGGAAGGCAGCTGGGAAGACGACGCCGTACAGCGCGACAAGGCGCGCGGCATTTTCACCGAGCCGTCGCGCGTTCACCGCGTCCAGCATTATGGCGAGAACTATACGCTCGACGCCATCCATCTCTCCGAACCGTCACCGCAACGAACGCCGGTGCTGTATCAGGCCGGAACGTCGCTGCGCGGAAAACTGTTCGCCGCGCAACACGCCGAATGCGTGTTCATGTCCGGTCCGTCCGCGAAGGTGATCGCGCCGCGCGTCGCTGCGATCCGCGCGCTTACGGCAGAGACCGGGCGCGCCCCGTCGGAAATCCTGATGTTCAGCATGATGACGGTGATCCTAGGCCGCACCGAGGAGGAAGCCGCCGCGAAGCATGCGGAGTATCGTCGCTACATCAACCATGAGGGCGCCCTGACGCTGATGTCCGGCTGGACCGGCGTCGATTTCTCGACCTATGACCTCGACCAGAAGGTGGAGCACGTCCACAACGAGGCCGGCCGCACCGCGATGGACAACATCACCCGCGCCGATCCCGATCGCACCTGGACGGTACGCGAAGTCGCCGAGCATGTCGGCATCGGGGGCATCGGGCCAATCGTGGTCGGAACGCCCGAACAGGTGGCTAACGCTATCGAGGACTGGGTCGCGCAGACCGACGTCGATGGCCTGAACCTCGCCTTCGCGATCTCGCCAGGAAGCTTCGAGGACATCGTCGATCTGCTGGTTCCGGAACTGACCCGACGCGGCATCTACAAGAGTGCCTATACGCCCGGCACGCTTCGCGAAAAACTGTTCGGTGCCGGTCGCGCACGGCTGCAGGCGCCGCATCCAGCCTCGTCGTTCCGCCCCGCGCTGCCATCCGCTATCGCCGCGGAGTAACGACCCGAACAACGCGACGTCGGCCTTCCGCTCGGGCTGGCACCAAACAGCAGAGGGATCGACGCATGCGGGGCGCTCTGATCATTCCGGGCCTTCACGGCTCGCCGGACGGCCACTGGCAGACCCTGTTGCAGAGCCATACGCCGTTTGCGCGCCGCGTCGAGCAGGACGACTGGGACGCACCTGTGCTCGATCGCTGGGTGGAGCGACTTCTGTCGAGCGCAGATGCCAATCCCGGCGCGATCGCAGTCGCCCACAGCCTCGGCTGTATCCTCATTGCCCATGCAGCGCTGCGGGTGCCGGACATCAAAATCGGCGGCGCACTTCTGGTCGCACCGGCCGATGTGGAAACGAACACCGACGCATTCCCGCAACTGCGCAACTTTGCACCGATGCCGACGACATCCCTGCCGTTTCCGAGCATCGTCGTCGCCAGCAGCAACGATCCCTTCATGTCGCTGCAACGGGCGCGCATGCTGGCCGAGAGCTGGGGCTCGGACTTCGTCAACATGGGCGATGCCGGCCACATCAATATCGCGTCGGGCTATGGCGCGTGGCCGGCCGCGCACGGCCTGGTCGATGCGCTGGTAGCAAAAGCCGAGACGCCACCGCACCCACAACGGCCATCCCGAGACCGCACGACCGGCAAACGGGTGCCGGCGTCGTAGAGTGTTTCAAGCCGTCCTATCGTTCCGTTCAAACGATCGTGTCGTCGAAAAGTCAGCTATCGCCGCATTGGCAGACGAACGCACGAAGGCACTCTCGATGGCGGGGATCGATGACAACAAGGACCTGGTGTAGTCATCGGCTGGGTTGGAAAATACCTGATCGACCGGTCCGGATTCGACGATCCGCCCGCGGTGAAACACCAGCACGCGATCCGCGATATGCTGGACGACGCCCAGATCGTGAGAAATGAACAGCAGCGCGGTGCCGAGGCGCGCCTGCAGCTCGCTCAGCAGATCCAGCACTTGCGCCTGGATCGAAACATCCAGCGCCGATACCGGTTCGTCGCAGACGATGATGTCAGGCTCAGCCGCCAGTGCACGTGCTATCGAGATACGTTGACGCTGGCCGCCCGACAGGGAGCGCGGAGTTCGGCCGAGATGACTGGCGTTCAGACCGACCTGCTCAAGCAGCGCAATGATGCGGTCGCGCTTTGCGCGCGCATCGCCGGTCAGGTTTTCGGCAATCACATCAGCGACCCGGTAGCGCGGATCGAAACTGCTGAGGGCATCCTGCGGGATATATTGCAGCCTTGCGCGCAGCACGCGCCGCTCGGCCTCCGCCACCCCGGACCAGCGCTGCCCGAGCAGGCGCACCTCGCCCTCATCCGGCGCGAGCAATCCGAGCACGATCTTGGCGCAGGTCGACTTGCCAGATCCGGATTCGCCGACGATGCCGACAACCTCGCCGGCCTTCACAGCAAAACTGACCCGATCCAGCGCCGGAAGCGGCGGCTCGCGGCCAGACGTCCGCCGCGATACGTATCGCTTCGATATGCCGTCTACCTGCAGCACCACGGCGTCATCCGATGGCTTGCGGGCCGGAAGCGGCTCGCGGACGATGATAGACCCGTTGGTGCTGCCGCCTTCGGCGCCGGCGACGTCAAACTGGGCGGAGGCGAGCAGATGTCCTTTTGAATCAGCGGATGGGATCGCAGCAAGAAGCTGGCGCGTATAGGGATGGCGCGGACGGCGCAAGACATCCGCCGTAGCTCCGCTGTCCACGATGCGGCCGTCGCGCATCACGATCACCCGATCGGCAATGCCAGCCACAACTGCGAGATCGTGGCTGATCAGCAGCAGTCCGGCGCCTTCCCGCACGCGCTCGGCCAATACGGCGAGCACCTGCGCCTGGACGGTGACGTCCAGCGATGTGGTCGGTTCGTCTGCGATGATGAGATCTGGATCGGCTGCAATGGCCGACGCAATCAGTGCGCGCTGGCGTAAACCGCCCGAGAGTTGATGCGCATATTGTGTAGCTCGATGTTCGGGATCGGGAATGCCGACCTTGCGGAGCACATCGGTGACGCGTGCGGCAACTGTGTGTCGCCCACGTAACGTCCGATGCGCGGAGAGCACCTCGCCGACTTCCTGGCCGATGGTGCGTAGCGGATCCAGCGACACCAGCGCATCCTGCATGACAAGGCCGGTGACCGTGCCGCGCAGCTTGCGCCAGTCGGTTTCGCGAAACTGCAACGCATTGCGGCCCTTGATCTGGAATCGATCAGCGTCGACCTCGGCCCCATCGCCGGACAGGTTGAGCAGGCTGCGTGCCGTAATGCTCTTGCCCGATCCGGACTCGCCGACCAAAGCCACGCATTCGCCGCGGCGGATCGTCAGGTCGAAGTTCCGGACGATAGGCACGCCGCCATCGGCGCCGGCAAAACCGATCGAGAGCCCCTCGATATCGATTAGCAGATCATCGGGCTGTAGAACGACCAGATATGGTTTGTCCGTCATGCCAGCCGTCCTTCAAATCGTTTCTGGATGGCATTGCCGACCAGCGTGAAGGCGATCACCGTGAGCGTGATGGCGAGGCCGGGAAATACGCCCGGCCACCACGCCACGCGCAGCACGTCGCGACTCTCCGCCAGCATCACGCCCCATTCCGGCGTCGGAGGCTGCGGGCCGAGCCCCAGAAAGCTGAGGCCCGACACCGCGAGGATCGTATTGCCGATATAGACCGTCGCGATTACCGGCACCGCGACCAAGACATTCGGCAGCACATGGCGGATGAAGATCTGCCAGCGGCCGAGGCCGTAGACGACCGCATGCGTCACGTAATCGGCATCGCGCACCAATTGCGTTTGGGCACGGATCACCCGGCCGAATTTCGGAATGCCGGCAATTCCCACGGCAATGGCGATGTTGAGCATACCCTGCCCCAGAAACGTGACCACCAGCATCGCCAGCAGCACGCCGGGGAATGACGACAGCACGTCGAACACGCGCGACGTCGCCTCGTCGAGGAAGCGGTTGCGCTGTCCGGCGAGAATGCCAAGCACGATGCCGAAGGCCAGGCTGATCGCCATACCGCCGAGCCCGATCAACAGCGAATAGCGCGTGCCGTGGATGGTCCGCGCGAAGACGTCGCGGCCGAGCCGGTCGGTGCCGAACAGATGCTCCCAGCTCGGCGGCTTCAGCCCCAGAGCGTAATCGCCGATCAGCGGATCGAACTGAGTGAAGGCGCGTGGGAATGCCGCGGCCAGAAGCAGTACGAACAGAAACGCCAGAGAGATCGCAAGGCCCGGTGACAGCAATCGCGGCGCGATCACGGCCGCCGTCGTCACCGGTTCCACCGCACCGGGCGGGTTAACCTGCGGGTCAAGCGCGATGGACAGGTCCGCGAGCGGACGGGTTTGCACGTTCATTGCGCCCTCAGTCTCGGATCGATCAGCAAATACAGGATGTCGAGCAGGGTCGACGCGGCGACATGGATGAAAGCGGCCAGCAGCACCACGGCCAGCACCACCGGCACGTCATGGGTCAGCACGGCGCCGAGCGTCACGGTGCCGAGACCAGGACGCCCGAAGACTTTCTCCGTGATCACAGCGCCGCCGAGCAGTCCGCCGATCAGCCAGCCGCCGAGCGTCACCGCCGGCAGCAAGGCATGCCGCAGCACATGGCGTGCGCGGATCACGAGCTCGCCGACGCCGCGCGAACGCACCGTGGTGACGAAGGGCTGATCGAGCGTCTTCTCCATCGCCTCACGCAGCACCTGCGCGAGGAGGCCGGCCGTCGGCAATGCCAGTGTCAGCGACGGCAGCACGATCGACTGCCAGCCACTGGCACCGGACACCGGAAACCAGCGCAGCGTGAAGGAAAACGCCATCAGCAGCAGGACGCCAAGCCAGAACACCGGCGTGGATGCGAATACCAATTCCAGAAAGGATGCGATCTGGCGCGAGATGCGCCCGCGGCCGGCTGTCAGCAGCGCGAGCCCGACTGCGATCACGATGGCCAGAAGCCCGCCGAGCAGCGCAAGCTGCACGGTCGGCATCAGTTGCGATCCCACCACCTCGGTGACGGGCTGACGCAGCACATAGGACGTGCCGAAATCGCCCTGCAGGATGCGCAGAAGAAAATCCAGGTACTGCGCGGGCAGACTGCGATCGAGCCCCCACTCCGCCGCAATCGCCTCGCGCAGCCCTGGATATTCCAGATCGCCCGCCAGGATATCCTGGATGCGCCCCGGCAAGGCGTGCAGCGCCAAGAATGACGCCGTCACACTTGCCCAGGCCACCACGAGACTGGTGAGCAATCTAGAAATGACACGAGACAACATGATCTCGTCTACTTCGCCAGCCAGAAGTCATAGGCGCTCGACGGCGAGTCCAGACCCGCCTCGAAGCTCAGCCCGTTGACATTGTTCTTCGCCGCCAGAAACCAGCTCGGAGCGAACATCGGCACGATGAAGGCCTGATCGACGCCGAGCTTCTGGATTTCATCGGTGAGGGCACGCTTCTTCGTCACATCGGTCGAGCGCAGCGCTTCATCGATCAGACCCGTAATCTGCGGATCCGGATTGGCGATGTTGGAATACAGAAACCCTTTGGAGCCGAGCATGTCCCACAACTCCCGCGCCGGATCCGATGGATTGTCGGTGTTCGGATAGATCGTCCAGTTGCCGTTGGCGTTGTTCTTGGCATATTCGCCAGCGGTGATGATGCGCAGGTTGAGATCGAAGCCGATATTCTTGCGCAACGCGGCCTGGATGCCCTGGATCAGCACTTCGCGGTTGTCGCGGACGTAAGGCTGCGGATAGCCGACGTCGATCTTCAGGCGCACGCCGTTCTTGGTGCGGAAGCCTTCAGAATCGCGGCCGGTCCAGCCGGCTTCGTCGAGCAGCTTGTTGGCGCCCGCAATATTGTTGCCCCATGTACCAACCAGCGCCTTGTTATAGGCTGGGTTGGCCGGCCCGATGATGGACCATGCACGCGGCACGGTGCCGAGATAGACCTGCTTGACCAGCGGCTCGAGATCGAAGCCGTCTCGCAGCGCGCGCCGGACCCGCACGTCATCCGCAGGCGGAATGGTGTAGTTGATGTTGAACGTGAATGACGTGCTGGCGCCGGACGGGCCGGTCAGCAATTTGAACTCGGCCTGATCCGCAAACAGCGCCACATCGGTCGGCTGCACGCCTTCGATCAGATCGACCTGTCCCGACGTCAACGCGCCGGCCCGCACTGCAGCCTCCGGCAAAAAACGCAAGGTCACGCGATCGAGATAGGCCGGCCCGCTATGCGCCGCATACCCCGGCCCCCACTTGTAATCCTTGTTGCGGACGAACACTGCCGACTGGCCGCGGCTGTAGCGCTCGAACACGAACGGCCCGCTGCCCGCCAGCAGCGGCCCGCCGCCGCACAGATCGCCTTTGGCAAGGGCCTTTGGCGAGATGATGCCCAGTTTAACGTTGGACGTGGACTCCAGGAACGTCGAATCCGGCTGCGTCAGGATGAGTTTGACGACATAGGGCGACACGACTTCGGCACGATCGAAATATTGCAGCAGCGCGACTGCATTGGCGGCGTTTTCCGGCTTCTTGACGAAATCGTAATTCGCCTTCACCGCAGCCGCGTCGAACCTCTCGCCGTCGTGGAAGACGACGTCCTCGCGCAGCTTGTACGTATATTCCTTGCCGTCCGGCGAGATCGACCACTCCGTGGCCAGCCATGGCGCGAAGCTGCCATCGGTCTTCTTGCCAACCAGCGATTCGATATAGTTGCGCGCCACGAAAAATGCAGCCTGCTGCGAGGCGCGATGCGGATCGAAGCAGCTCGGTTCGGTCGCAACGCCCCATGTAATGGCGCCGCCGGAAACCGGCTTGCCTTCCTGCGCCTGCGCAAGCTGTCCGCCCAGCATGACCGACGCGATGACGATCGCAGTGCGTGGCGAAATACTAATCTTCCTCATTGGGGACCGTCCGTTGGTGTTTTTCACTACCAACCGCAGCAGCAACGTCTCGCATTTTCTGAAGTGATCAATGGCATAGAGTTGCCACTTCATCTGAGCGCTGCAACGCGGTAGCAATTTGTAGCGCGATCTAAATCTGCAATCCGCGCAAAGACAATGCACTTCACGCGATCTCACCGTCGCGACACCAAGTTTGAAAGATCATTCGCGATGCGATGCGATCAGTGGGCGAATGTCATACGTGCGAGCCCGAAGACAACTGGATCGCTCTCCGCCTCGCCCATCAGGAATGCTCCATGAGTGAACGCAAACTGCATCTCAACGTGAACCTGCTCCATTCCGGGGTCTATGCATCGGCATGGCGGCTGCCGGACAGCGATCCCGGCGCATTCTACGATGTGCAGCATTATGTGAATGTCGCGAAGATCGCCGAGCGCGGAAAATTCGACGCGATCTTTCTCGCCGACACGCCGGCCATCACCGACCGCATCGACTTGCGGCCATTTCAATCCATGGAGCCGACCATCGTTTTGGCAAGCGTGGCTGCGGCGACCACGCATATCGGCCTGATCGCCACCGCATCCACGACCTATAACGAGCCGTACAATATCGCGCGGCGCTTCGCGACGCTCGACCATGCGAGCGGTGGCCGCGTCGGCTGGAATGCGGTGACCACGGCGGACGCGTCTGCGAGCCGCAATTTCGGCCTCTCGCACGTGCTCGAACATGGCTTGCGCTATGAGCGCGCGAAGGAATTCGCCGAGGTCGTACACGCGCTATGGGACAGTTGGGAAGACGACGCCTTTGTCGGCGACAAGGCGACGGCGCGTTTCGTCGATACGTCGAAGGTCCACGCCATCGATCATCGCGGCACGCATTACACCGTGGCCGGTGCGTTGACCGTGCCGCGCTCGCCGCAGGGACGGCCGATCACCGTGCAGGCCGGCGGTTCAAGCGACGGCCGCGACCTCGCCGCGGCGCAGGCCGATGCGGTGTTCACGCTGTCGCAATCGATCGACGACGGCGTTGCCTATGCGCGTGATCTGCGGGCGCGGGCCGTCGCCTATGGCCGCCCGTCGGATTCCATCGTGATCCTGCCGGGCCTCGCGACCATCATCGGCAGCACCGAGGGCGAGGCGCAGCGACGGCAGGACGAGTTGTGGGACCTGGTACCGATCCAGTACAGCCTGTCGCGCCTGGCGGGAACCCTGCATGTCCCGCCTGAGATCCTCGAACTCGACAAGCCATTGCCGGACATTCCACTGCCGGCCAATGCCAACCAGACGATGTTCAAGGGCACCGTCGCTATGGCCCGCAAGGATAATCTCACGGTGCGGCAACTGCTCAAAGCGCTGGGCGGCGGGGTCGGCCATCGCATCATCGTCGGAACGCCCGAGGCGATCGCCGACGATATCGAGGCCTGGTTCAGGGCCGGTGCCGCCGATGGCTTCAACCTGATGCCTGACGTACTCCCGACAGGCCTGGCCGTGTTCGTCGACGAAGTCGTCCCCCTGCTGCAAAAGCGCGGCATCTTCCGCCGCGACTACGAGGGCACCACGCTGCGCGACCACTTCGGATTGGAACGTCCGCCCAGCCGCTATGCCAAGCGTCCCGCAGCGGCCGTCACGGCGTGATATCACCACAAGTGAATACTCCCGTCGCGATCGACGGGAGCAGTCATGGTTGCGCTAACCTGCCCTATGGCGCGTGGAACACCAGCGCCCGCAGCTCGATGCTCTCGCGCGGCGGCGCATCAGCAGGCGCAGTCGGATCCGCAAAGGCCGTATGCGGAGCGAAACGTGCGACGCCGTCTTTGGTCGAATCGTAGCACTTCAGCAGCAATATCTCGTCGGGCGTCATATCCGGTACGTAGTACCAGCGATGCTGCGGATTGAATTTTACCGCATAGGTTTCACCGACCCGGTGCTGATAGACCAGATCCGATCCCACCAGTTCGTCAAAGCGAACGGTGCGCGCATCGGCAACCGCCAGCGGTGAATCCTTCAGCGGACCGCGGATCGGACGCCACAGATTGATGATCTGCACGCGCCCCTTGAGCAATTCTTCCGCATCCTCCGGGAGCAGATCGCGGACACGTTGCGGACCCGATTTGTCGGTGTGATCGACATGCACCCGGGCGACTGGCTGGCGCGGGCCTTCGCCGCGGTCATTGACGCCATCGACGCGCTTGCGCACGGTATGATCGAAGATGAAGACGCGGCTCGCGCCGGTGATGTCTTTCAGCAGCTTCTCGGCTTCGGGATAGTAGACGCCCTTGACGTTCTCGTCGTCGTAGAAGTCGGAGACCGCGCTGTGCTGGTGCGCCACCGCAAAGCCGTGTTCATCGAGCGACCACTGATCGATGCTCGGTCGCGCATCATGGATCGCAACCGCATGCGGCTCCGGCTCCGCAGTGGAACGCGGCTCGCCGACCGGAGGATCGAATGTGTAGGTACGAGGGCGGCCATTGATCGGTGCCAGGTAGTTCAGATCCGCGGTGACGAATGCACCGGACGTGATCTTCTCGTTGAGCAGTCCCATGATGGTTCTCCCGATTGATATGGGCTCATCACGCATTTCATGCGGCCCATTTGGTTCAATCTGATCCCGGAGACCCACCGCGCCAATGGGGCGTCTCAAATAAGAACGTCATTTTCCGTCAGCGTGAAAACGGATGATGTGATTTCAGCATCGGTATCGATTGAAGATGTTTAATGTTGTGATCACGATCATCGTGAACAACGTTCGGCGTCGGTGCTTCTGCGCACCCGGAACATCGCTTTCATCTGCAAGCATTTACGCCTCGGGACCGGCGCTCCGAAAGAAGGATTGGAAGCCGTTCGGCCCAACTTTGGAATTCCCAAGCGCGCTGTGTGGAGCGTTAATGGGTATCCTCAGGAGTCGAATTGATGCCACATCCGCCACTTCTCGCCATCGCCATCGCAGGCGCTCTCGCGCTCGCGACGGCCGTAGAGACCTATCACGCTGCCCATCAGCCCAAGCCTGACACGTCCCGGAATACTGCAGCCACAGCGACGCCAGCCCAGCAACTCGATCGTGCCCTGCAGGCGCTCCGCCTCGATACAGTCAGAGACAACGCATCGGCCATGTAGACGGAAGAAGGGACCAAGGCATGTATCTCGGAAAGATGATCGCTTTGGTACTGGGACACGCGACGTTCCTCAGCCTGTTCGTGTGGTGGTTTGGCTAAGCGGGGCTCTCGCCTTCCGGCAAGACCGCTTCGTGGTATCAACTCAACCGCGCACGGCCTTCAGCAAAGCTGCCTCCCTCTTCACCCGCGGAAAGATTTGCTCGGCAAAACGCTGCATCTCACTCTCCAATGGCTGGAACTGCAGCATGAATAACTCGATGCCGGCGGCATGGAATTCGCGGATGTGGACGGCGACCGTATCGTAGCTTCCCAACAGACCGGCAGCGGTGCCGCCATTGGTACCCACCCGCGGCGACTTCTGCATCGTCTGCATCATCACGACCTCGGGATCGGTATTGGCACGCTGAATGGCCTTCATCGGCGCGTCCTGCGCGGCGAGCGCCAGCAGACGCTGATGTGCCCGCGCGGCTTCTGCGTCAGTCTCACGCGCGATCACGAAGGCCGACAGGCCGAAACGCAGCGGTGCGCCGACCCGCGGTCGTCCCGCGACATTGGCGATCAGTGCCGCGACATCGGCCAGCGGCTGGCCGTTGATGAACCAGACATCGCCATGGGACGCGACCAGATCGCGCGCCGGCTCGGACTCGCCGCCGACATAGATCGCAGGCCGCGCGCGGTACAGGTCCTTCGGCCGCAGCGCGTAGTCTCGGACATCGAAATTTTCGCCCTTGTGCGTCAGCCGTTCCCCGCTCGTTAGTTGCGCAACGATCGAGATCCATTCCTTGCCATAGGCGTAGCGATCGTCATGCTCGGCAAAGCCGATACCGGCCTTCTCCAGCTCGGGCTTGTTCCAGGCATTGACCAGATTGAGCGCAAAGCGGCCGCGGCTGATATTCTCAATCTGCAGTGCCATCTTGGCGAGTACGACCGGATGGAACAGATAGGGCTTGATCGCCGCGATGATCTCGATCCGGCTGGTCAGCGCAGCCAGTGCCGCTGCAGAGCTCCAGGTCTCGAGTTGATCGAGATCCTCCTGATGCGGATTGATGGTGTGCTGCGCGATCAGGGTCGAATCGTAACCCAGTGCCTCGGCCTGCAGGACCAGCGCCTTGTTGCGCTCCCACGACGCATCATACGGCTCTTCGGGATCCCGATGCGACGCCCGTGGCCCATGCACCGGTGCCCAGACGCCAAATCGAAGAGGATTCGCGCTCATTGTCTTCCTCATATTCATGTCGCTCTCGCTATAAGACGACCCGCACACAACAATGCAAGCACCGCCATGCACTCATGACATCGGCGGCAAAATAGCGCGGATCGAACGAGAAACTTCTTCTTCGCATGACGCATAGCACCACAAGAAAATTCCACTGCGCTTCGGGCCGATCAAATTTCAAGGCAACACGCAGCTTCATTTTCCAAAAACAAGCACTGCAAAAGATCGTTCACCTCTCAATCGCGTCGCTCGGATATCAAACTGATCTAATATCGCATGGAGAATAGTTTCGCCGAAGAAACTGAAGACGCTGCGCTTTTCGTTGCTCTATCATCGCCGCTGAATTTCAGAACTGCAGCAATGGATGGCAGGGTGAGCAACGTCGACTACGTCATTCAACAGGAGTATCGCGCGCCCGCAACGCCGACACCCGCGCGCAACGCTTCCGCCATTGCCAAACCCGGCCTGAAGCCAAATCTGATCGTTCTGTCCTGGATCGCGCCCATTATTCTCATTGTTGTATGGGAAGCGCTAGCGCAGGCCGGCTGGCTGTCGCCGCAAGTGCTTCCTGCCCCCTCAAAGGTGCTACGCACGGCGTGGAAATTGACCTTGTCCGGATCGCTGCTGAACGATCTCGGCGTCAGCCTGCTCCGCGCGGCCGCGGGCTTTGCAATCGGCGGCAGCATCGGCTTCATTCTCGGCACGCTGGTGGGCTTCTCGCGCATCGCCGAAGCATTGATCGATCGCAGCGTGCAGATGATCCGCGCGATCCCGTTCCTCGCCCTCGTACCCCTCGTCATCGTCTGGTTCGGCGTCGGTGAGGGACAGAAGATCTTTCTGGTCTCGCTCGGTGTCGCCTTCCCCATCTATATCAACACCACGCTCGGCATTCGTCAGATCGATCCGAAGCTGATCGAGCTTGGCCGCGTGCAGGGGCTGTCCACGCTGCAATTGATCCGGCGCGTCATCCTGCCCGGCGCGCTGCCGTCGATCCTCACCGGTGTCCGCTATTCGCTGGCCACGGCATGGCTGGCGCTTGTGGTGGCCGAGACCGTCGGCGCGCAGTCAGGCCTCGGGTTCCTCGCCATGGATGCCCGTGAATTCCTGCGCACCGACGTGATCGTGCTGACCATCGTGATCTACGCGCTAATCGGTGTTGCCGCCGACTCCATCGCCCGGCTGCTCGAACGCAAATTGCTCGCCTGGCATCCGAACTACGGCAAGGGCGCACGATCATGAGCCCGACATCCGTGACATCTAGCGAAACCGCCGTAACGGTGAGCGGCCTGACGCGCGCCTATGGCCCGCGGGTGGTGATCGATAGGCTGGATCTCCGCATCGGGCGCGGTGAATTCGTCGCACTTCTCGGTGAGAGCGGCTGCGGCAAGACGACGTTGCTGCGCGCCCTCGCCGGCCTCGACCCGATCCAGGGCGGACATATCGATGCGCCGGGACGACCTGCCGTGGTGTTTCAGGAACATCGCCTGCTGCCCTGGGACACGCTCTGGCAGAATGTCTCGCTCGGCCTTCCTGGCGCGGATCCGCGCAAGCGTGCCGCCGCTGCCCTGGTCGAGGTCGGACTCGGCGATCGGCTGGACGACTGGCCGCGTAATCTGTCTGGCGGACAGGCGCAGCGCGTCGCCCTCGCCCGCGCGCTGGTGCAGGAGCCCCGGTTGCTATTGCTCGACGAGCCCTTCGCAGCACTGGACGCGCTGACGCGAATTCGCATGCATGTGCTGGTCAAGGAGCTGGTCGCCCGCCACCAGCCTGGCGTTCTTCTCGTTACACATGACGTCGATGAGGCAATTGCTCTGGCCGACCGAATTCTGGTGATGCGCAACGGCGTGATCGCCTCCGAGCACCGCGCCGACACTCATGGCGGGCCGGCTGCATCCCGCGATCAACTGCTTCGCGAACTCGGCGTCGCCACCAATCTCCAGGTCGCCTGATTCCACCTCACAGGAAGTTTTCTCATGTCAAACCCGTTCTTCACATCGTCACGCCGGGATTTTCTCAGTCTCGCGATGGCGGGTGTCAGCGCCTACGCCGGCATTCATCTCGCCAGCCATGACGACGCCATCGCGCAAAGCACCGGGCGAAAGACCGACAAGGTCCGTCTCACCTGGGGCTATCACGGCCTCACGCTGATCGCCAAGGAACGCGGCGAGTTCGAGAAGGCACTCGCCCAGCATGACATCAAGGTGGAATGGCTCGGCCCATTCCCGAACCACGCGCCGACCTTGCAGGCAGTGACCGGTGACAGTGCTGATTTTGGCTTTGGCGGTAGCACCACGCCCGCGCTGGCGGCCATTATCGCCGGCTCTCCGCTCGTCTTCACCCAATTCGTGCTCTACGAGCCGCGCACGACGGCGATTATCGCCAAGGATGATTCCGGCATCAACAAGGTCGAGGATCTGGTCGGCAAGTCGGTCGCGGTCAACCGCTCCGGGCTTGGCGAATTCCTGCTCATCGCAGCACTTGAGAAGCACAAAGTTGACCGCTCCAAGGTGAAATTCGTCTATCTCAACCCGCCGGACGCAGCGCCGGCACTCGCATCCGGCAAGGTGGATGCCTGGTCGATGTGGTCGCCGGGCGTCGACATCGCGCGGCTGGACTACAAGGCTCACGACGTTTTCCTTGAGGGACGCGACCTGCCGTTCCAGATCGACTTCTCCTCTTACGTGACGTCCCGCAAGTTCGCGAAGGACAATCCGGCCATCGTGCGGGCGCTCAACGCGGTCTATGAGAAGGAAGCGCAGTGGGTCAACAAGAACACCACCGACGCCGAGCATCTCATCCAGAAGGTCGCGAAATATGACGACCGGATTCGAGACCAGTTCATCGAGCGCAAGCGCAACTACACGCTCATCCCCGTGTCGGACAAGAAATTCGTCGGAGAGCTGCAAACCGCAGCGAACTGGCTGACCGAGCGAAAGGTCCTGCCCG
This sequence comes from Tardiphaga sp. 37S4, assembly GCF_021044645.1. Classification (NCBI taxonomy): domain Bacteria; kingdom Pseudomonadati; phylum Pseudomonadota; class Alphaproteobacteria; order Hyphomicrobiales; family Nitrobacteraceae; genus Tardiphaga; species Tardiphaga sp. 37S4. Next base: position 3,910,915 of record NZ_CP088008.1, read on the forward strand.
AGTCCGTCACCGTCTCGGATCATCTGGCCAGTCTTTAAGTTTTTATCGCCGCTCGATCCCCCCACCGGAATCGCCGAGAAAGCATCCCATGAACAAGCCCACACCGCAGCACTCGTTCGACGTGTCGCAGCCGATCCGGATCGGCTCGTCCGATCTGCAACAATTGTTTGATCACATCGCGCAGGGCGAGGCAGAGCGCGAGCACGACCGTGTTCTGCCTTACGAAATCATCGAGCTGATCCGCCGATCGCGGATCGGCGCGCTCCGCATTCCCAAGGCCGATGGTGGCGGCGGCAGTACCGTGCGAGAACTGCTCACTGCAGTCATCAGGCTGGCGGAAGCCGACGCCAATGTCGCCCATATCCTGCGCAACCACTATAGCGTGGTCGAGCGCCTGCTGGCCTCGCCGCCAAGCGCGCAAAATCGCAAGTGGCGCGACGACGTCGCGGCTGGCGCCATCATCGGCCTCGCCACCACGGAGCTGGGCAGCTCGCAGGTGGGAGACATCGCTCCCGCCACCACCGTCACGCCGGATGGCGACGGCTACCGCCTGAACGGCACCAAATATTACAGCACCGGCACGCTCTATGCGGACTACGTGCTGGTGCGCGTCGCGGACGGCAATGAAGCACTCGCGACCACGATCATTCCGGTCAAGCGCGAAGGCATCGAACTGGTCGACGACTGGGACGGTTCGGGCCAGCGCCTGACCGGAAGCGGCACCACGCATTTTCATAACGTCCGGGTCGAAGCGGCCGAACTCATTTTCGATCAACCCAATATCGGTTATGGGGCCGCCTATCAGAACACGTTCGCGCAACTCTATCTGACGGCCATCAATGCCGGCATCGCAGCAGCCGTCCTGCGTGACGCCAGCGACCTGGTCAGGCGGCGCGCGCGTAGTTTCTATTACGCGCCCACGCTTCGCCCGCGCGAGGACCCCATCCTGCAACAGACTGTCGGCCAGATCGCAAGCAACGCGTTCGCGGCAGAAGCGACCGTGCTGGCCGCGGCCGATGCGCTTGACGTATCGAGCAAGGCCCCTGATCGGGAAGATACCAAGCCGGCGCTGGATGCCGCCCTCGCATCGTCCAAGGCCAAGATCGTCGTCGACGAACTGGCCATCCGCAGTGGCAGCCTGTTGTTCGATGCCGGCGGCGCATCCGCGACCAAAAAGTCCGACAACCTCGACCGTCACTGGCGCAATGCGCGGACGCTGTCGTCGCACAACCCGGTGACCTACAAGGCACAGGCGATCGGCGCCTATGAGATCAACGGCACGCCGCTGCCGGCCAAGGGCTTCTTCTAGGTCGTCCGGAAGGCTGCGCCGTCGTAGCGAGCGCGATACATTCACTTCATTCCCAACCTGGATACATCATGAAAGCTGCATCTCGATTTCTCATTCTCTCCCTTTCAGCGCTTGCACTGTCATTACCCGCCTTGCAGGCCAACGCCGCCGACAAGCCGCTCAAGGTCGGCGTTTCGGCGGGGCCCTATGGTGACATTCTTCGCGAGGCCGCGCGGCTTTCCGAGAAAGAGGGATTGAAGGCGGAGATCATCGAGTTCAGCGACTGGAACCAGCCCAATGCAGCGCTGCAGGCAGGCGACATCGACCTCAACAACTTCCAGCACCGCTTCTATCTCGCCAATCAATCGAAGGCGCGCGGTTACAAGCTCTCCGCCCTCGATGAATCGATCCTGGTGCCGGCCGGCGTCTTCTCCAAGAAATACACCAAGGCCTCCGACATTCCGGACGGGGCCAAGATCGCCATCCCCAACGATCCGACCAATGCAGCGCGCGCATTGTTGCTGTTTCAGACCGCTGGACTGCTCAAATTGAAGACCGATGCCGGCCTCTCGGCGAGCATTCTCGATGTGACTGAAAATCCGAAGAAGCTGCAGATCGTTGAAATCGACGCGGCCCAGTTGCCGCGGTCTCTCGATGACGTGGCAGCCGCCTTTGTGTCATCCAACTACGCCTATCTCGCTGGCCTGGACCTCAACAAGGCGCTTGCGGCCGAGACCAGCGTCGCCGAAGCCAAGCCATATTATACCCTCGTCTTCGCCGCGCGTGACGATCGCAAAGACGATTCGCAAATCAAGAAGTTCATCTCGATCTATCGTTCGCAGCCGGTGAAGGATTTCATCCGCACCAAGTTCAACGGCTCGATCCTCGCCGCCTGGTAAATCCCAACGGGAGGGCAGCTCGCGTGTCCTCCCTAACGCGATATGGCATGGCCCGACCACGGGCCGCGCCTGTCGCCACAGCGTGCCAGCGCAGCGGCTATCCAACCATCATCGCGGGCTGATCTTGCTGCGCACCGATGCCTGCGTCACGAAACTGTTCGGCGGCACGTCTTCGGTCAACCAGACATTGCCGCCGATGGTGGAGCCGCTTCCGACCACGATGCGTCCCAGAATGGTTGCGCCCGCATAGATGATGACATCGTCCTCGATGATCGGATGGCGCGCATTGCCCTTGATGGCCTTGCCCTCGTGATCGGTCGGGAAGTGCCGGGCTCCAAGCGTTACCGCCTGATAGATTCGGACGCGATCGCCGACGATGGCAGTTTCGCCGATCACCACGCCGGTGCCATGGTCGATGAAGATGCTGGCGCCAAGACGCGCGCCCGGGTGAATGTCGATTCCCGTTGCGCTATGCGCTAACTCGGCGATCAACCGCGCCACCATCGTTGCCCCGAGATTGTAAAGCAGGTGCGCGACGCGGTGATGGATGATTGCCACCATGCCGGGATAGCCAATCAGGATTTCGGGGAAGCTCGTCGCAGCAGGATCTCCCACGAAGGCGGCCCTGAGATCGCTGACCAGCCTGCCTCGGATCTCCGGCAGCCGGGCGGCGAAGTCGCGCGTCAACGTAACGGCATCCTCGAAATGTCGCTCGGTCGGCGCACCGTCGGAAACGAAAGTCTGCCCGCGGTAGACTTGCTCGAGCAAGCCATCCAGCGCGGCGCTCAGTTTACCTTCGACAAACGCGTCGATGCTTTCGGTGCCAAAATCGGAGCGGCCGTAATGCCGGGGAAACAATGCCTCGGTGAGGCTCTTGAGCACCTCCGCGAGGGCTTCGCGCGAAGGCGCCCGTCTGTTCGGCCCACGCTGCCAGATATTATGGGCAACATCGCGGGACTCGCGCAGCCCGGCAACGATCGTACTCAGGTCCCAGAGTGGCGCCGGACCGTCCCGATCTGTGTCTTGCTTGACGTCCTCGGCAACCCTCGACATCGCGGCTCCCCTGTTGCGATCTCACGCAGCTGCAACTGTGACTCATGAGCCTGGGACAAGGAATTCCAAAAGTGCAGCATTTTCGATACGTCCATCCTTCCTCCTCACGCGCCGACCTCACATCACGTGCCCTTCGCTTCCGATACGATCGCAATCAGGCACTGAACCAGCGTGCGCGCAGCTTCCAAGGCTGTGCAAGCTGCACGGCGGAACGATTTTACCGTGATCGGATGGCTGCTGCCGTCGCCAAACAGCCGTTCATTCGCCGCACATGGCTGCGCGCAGCATCGTCGTCATTGAGGTGCCGATAAATTTGGATGGCCATTTCATTGACGAATGAACGCCGACGTCGGATATTCCTGACACAGATTATGCACTTCGGAATGCCTGCATGACCGCATATGAGACAACAGTAGTGAGCCAGTTGCGCAAGCGCGTAACCCGCCGCTGCGTGTCCGCGGCCACCGGCGCGTGTTGTTGATTCCAGCGTAACGACTCACACCGAACATTCCATCACTCATTGATAGGATCGCTGCCTCGGCGGCGAACAGAACGCGCATGTCCAATGCCTATGTCATCGAAGTCTTCCATCGTACTGCCGGAATCGTCGTCGCGGAAGAGCGCGGATTTCGTTTCTTTTCATCAGAACCTGCCTTCGACACGCTTGAAGGCGACCATTTCGGATCGGCCCGGGCAGCGGAACGCGCAGCGAAGGCACTTATGGACCAGCGAAGTCACAAGGCTAGCCAATCCCGTATCGCCACGGCCCGCTGAGTTTGAGACTGTCCTCGCCCGACCAGAATGACAATCAGCGTCGAACGAACAAAATTGCCCGGCGCAGACCGCATGGAGAATATTACTCCACGCCGGAACGCCCCGACGTGCTGATCATCATTATTTCCGGCGCGCGCTTGCGTAGACCAGATTTATCGCCTTGTTATCTGCAAATGGCGCGTTGGAGAACGATGATGCGTGAACTATCGGCGGAAGCCCGGTTGCATAACCGTGCGCGCGCGTCGTCGAACCGCACAGCGGTGCGCCTGCACACGGCCGCCGTTTACGGCGCATTTGCGTTGATCGCAGCCATCGTGTTCGGCGCGACATCGGTGCGCCCATTTTGACAACGGCACGGGACGGTGAGCCGTACGCAAACATGCGGTCCCATCGTCAGAGGACATCATGAGCGATCGTTCGGAGTTTCTTTGGTACATCCCGAATGACGTGAAGGCAGGTCACCGCGGCGATGTCGTCGATCCAAACCACAACAGCGTCGAGACGCTTGCCGACCAGGCGCAAGCGCTGGAACGTCATGGGTGGCAAGGCGCGCTGATCGGAACCGGCTGGGGAAGACCGGACACATTCACTGTCGCGTCAGTGCTGGCGGCCCGAACGACGCGTTTCGAGCCGCTGATAGCCATCCGTCCCGGCTATTGGCAGCCGGCGCATTTTGCATCTGCCGCAGCCACACTGGATCAATTGAGCGGTGGCCGGGTTCGCATCAATATCGTCTCCGGCAAGGACAATCTGGCAGCTTACGGGGATGACGAAGCCGACTCGTCGCAGCGATATGCGCGCACCAAGGAATTCATGCGCATCGTCCGGCGGCTATGGACCGAAGAAAACGTCACCTATTCCGGCGCACATTTTTGCGTTTCAGACTCGACCGCGGCGCCGCGCATACTCCAGCGCGGCAATCGCCGACATCCGAAGCTGTATTTCGGCGGGGCGTCGGACGCGGCCGAGCATGTCGCCGCAACCGAAGCCGATGTCCAGCTGTTCTGGGGCGAACCGCTCGGTGACGTCAAACAGCGCATCGAACGGCTCAAGACCTTGAGTCAGCGCCTCGATCGGGACCTCCCGCCTTTGGAGTTTGGACTCAGGATCACGACGCTTGTCCGCGAGAGCTCGGCCGAAGCCTGGGCTGTGGCGGAAGCCAAGGTTGCCGATATGGCGAAGAAAGCTGGCGCGGGCTGGAACGACCACGGCCCAGCCATCGCAATCGGCCAACGGCGACTGCTCGACCTCCAGGCCCGCGGCGACGTCCTCGATGACAATCTCTATACGGCACCAGGAAAATTCGGAGCAGCCGGCGCCGGCACCACCTGGCTGGTCGGTTCGGCATCCGAAGTGGCCAGTTCGCTGCAGAAATACCGCGATCTCGGAATCAAGTATTTCATCCTGTCCGACACGCCCTATCTGGCGGAGATCGAGCGGCAAGGCAAAATACTCCTGCCTTTGCTTCGAGATTGATTTGCACGGCATCATCCGTCCTGATCCGGATTGGCACCATCATTCTCTGTCCTGTTCGAACCAGCCTGTGCTACCTCGATCTTGCGCTCGATACGTCTGAAGAAGACGCGCATTATATAATTGATATCATTATATAATTTATGGGAACTCCTTTAGGCTCAATCGTGCCGAGGTCCGCTTTGCGGCCCAGTCCCGCTTCCAGAAGGACGACGTAACCCGTCCGGAATGCAGCGCCGGCTTCCGCCGGATCGCTTTCGTCCGACGAGGTAACCAAGCGGATATCGCTGCCCCGTTCGCGATACTCTGGCGCGCAAATTTAATTGCGGCGGCCTGCCGTAAGTGATTGAATTTTCAGCAACTCGACTCAACTAATGATGGAGATACTTTCGCCAGCGAGGTTACTGCCATGCTTGCCGAGAAGTTTTTTCTGGTGCTCGAGACAATCAGAAGTCACGCCTCCGATGATAAGCCATCCGGTGCTAGATCATCTCCAGTCGTGACCGGTCCCGTACCGCCGACCCCGGTCAAACCGCCGAGCGAAAAGCAAACTAGGGCCGCCAACTGAGGCAGCGTTTCGCTTTTCACGAATGTGGGCGTTCGCACCATTCGAACAGCCCTGAGTCCCGCTGGTCCCGATCGATCCGGAAATTGCCGTCGTAATTTACCGCGTCATTCCATCGCCATCTTGGGCATGTCTTGCTAGTGTCATAAAACATGATGCGTGCTTCCGATGGAGTTACCATTGAACGCCCAGCAGCCAATCGTGCCCGATTCTGCTGGCGCAGCAATTGCTGTACGACCGGGTGAACAGGCGGAAATCGAACTTAAGCTGCTGGCGCCGCAAGGTATCCTCGAAAAACTGCGCGAGATCCCCGTCATCGTGCAGCATGCGCGCAATCGCGGCGTGGTCCGCCGGTTGGAGACAATTTATTACGACACACCGGAGGGGGCGCTGTTTCAACGCGGCATGTCGCTGCGCGTGCGACGCAGCGGCAAGCATTTCATTCAGACATTGAAGCTTCTGCCCGACATCGGGCGGCCGTTGGCGCGACGACAGTGGGAAACATCGGTTGACGGTATGACTCCCGATCTGGCGCGGCTTCCTGTCGCCGAGATCGGCGATCCGCTGACGACACTTACGCCCGATGCGCTCGTGCCAGCGTTTGCAACAAGAGTTCGCCGGCATGCACGGCAGCTCGATCTGCCTGATGCGTCAGTTGAAGTCGCCTTCGACGTGGGGACTATCGAGGCCGGTACGCGTCAAGAAGTCCTGTCCGAGATCGAGCTCGAATTGAAGAGCGGCAACGCCGGCGCGCTGTTTGATCTCGGAACGCAGTTGCTCGATGCCGCGCCGCTGCAGGTCGGCACACGGAGCAAGGCAGAACGCGGTTATGCGCTGGCGTTCAATGTCATGCAACCGGCAGTGAAAGCCGAACCTGTCAACATCACTGCCGAGCGCGCGGTTGACGACGTCATTGCGCTGCTGGGAGGCGCCTGCTGGCATCATCTCCTGCGCAATCATGCGGTGGCAAAGGCGGGATCCGACCCCGAAGGCGTGCACCAGATGCGCATCGCTTTGCGCCGTTTGCGCACGATCTGTGCGCTGTTCCGGCGCGAGATCCCATCGCCCTCGTTTGAGGCGATCAACAGCGAAGCGAGGTGGCTGATGCGACAGCTCGGCCGAACCCGCGATTGGGACGTTTTCGCCACCACGATCGTTTCTCGCGTGGCGACGACCACGCCGGAGGTCGACTTCGGCGGCTTGCGCGAGGCAATCGAGCGGCAGCGCAAGTCGAGCTATGGCAGCCTGCAGGCGGTTCTCGACGATCCGCGCTACAGCCGTTTTCTGCTTTCGCTCGGGCACTGGGTCGAGCGCCGCAGCTGGCGCAACGATATCGACAGCGATGCGCTGGCTGTCCTGTCGCAGCCAATACCGGCGCTCGCTGACAAAATTCTGGCGCGACAGCAGCGGAAGGTGCGCAAGCGTGGCACGCACTTCCGGCAGCTCGACACCGCTGCACGGCACAGTCTCAGGATCCAGCTCAAGAGGCTGCGCTATGCGGCAGAATTCTTCTTGCCACTTTACACCGGCCATGCGCCCGCCAAGCGCTACGTGGCTCGGCTCGCCAGACTCCAAAAAAGTCTGGGACGCGTGTGCGACATCGCAAGTATCCGCGGATTGCTCCGTTCGGTCAGGCAGGACGATCAGGCCGCGCTTCATCTCTCCATCGGCACCGTGACGGGCTGGCAGGTCCGCGACGAGATTGCAGCCGCGACAACGCTGCGCAAGAAATGGCGGCGCTTTAAGGCGACGCCGGCATTCTGGGACCGGTAAAGTTCGTCGCGCTCATCTACGGGCGTGACGGCGCGCACCTCAATGATCGAGAAGCACTACGCCCGTTGGATTTCTGATGCCTGGAAGAGTTAGTCGTGCGATCTGTAGTTCCACTCCTTCCTCGAGATGAGGCCTGATGCATCTTTTACGAGGGGCAGTGATTGCGGCCACAGCGTGCCACCTAAAGCAATGCCGCTCATGAAATATTGAATGAAGCAATATCGATGGCATAGGCAGTTCCGATCAACTCGGTGTAGTTGCCGCATCTCGCGCCGGTGCCGCACGGCCGTTGGTTATCCGCACTCGGTGCCATATCAGCAGTAAGGCTTGCAAAGCTGTGGTGATGCCAGCTGCATCCTGCATTGTTTGTTGATTTTATTAGATTTTACAATTTCTTCCGGATCAACCCCACCGTTCGCCCCAACCGCACTTTGCGCGCGCCCGATCAGGCCGCATACTTTCGCCTGTCCTGGGATTGTACCAAGCGCCTTGTCCGCCGGACCACGCCACTCGAATTCTGGAGCATCCAGCATAGGTGGGAATGAGCTTGGCCAATCCCAAAAATCCGATCGCGAGCACAACGACGATTACAACCAGCAGGATGATGCCTAGCACTTGCTCCAGATCGAAATCCTTCCGGCACAAGCGACCCAATCGGTTGTATAGGCCGCAGGCCAAGCGGGCTTGAGAGTGAACTACGCACGATCACTCAGGAACTCGGGGCCTCGTTTTAAAATGAGGGATGGGTTCTGCGGATAGTGACCAAGGCATCCGGAAGTGGCTGAGCGCCTTCATCGGCTGCAAGAGTAATACGATCGACCTTGCTGAGGAACACAAACGATATTTCAGCCGTGGGCCCCAAATCTTTCAAGGCGGCATAAAACGTTGCAGCCTCGCACGCGCTTGCGCCTCGCACACTGATAACCGATGTCTGCCTGAAAATTCGCTGACCGTCGCACGTCACCCTACCGAGATCCTCTCGAAACTCAGAAAGAAGACATATGCCTTTCGCGACCTCAACAGAACTCGCATCGAACGCTAACGTCGGATGTCCATCAATCTCTACGGCAAACAACAGTCGATCACTGAAAGGATCGGTCACGAGAATATTCCTTTCCCGATAATAGTTAGTGACAGCTTCCATAAATTGTATTCTGATACTGTTCGCAAACCCCCACTCTTAAAGGGGGATGTTTTCAAAAGCCGAGCGCACATATCCGTCGTGACGCTTAATCCAGACGATTATTTACGCCGCGAGGTACCGCGATGAAGGCTGTTAACAGCACAAGTCGATCGTGCATCTCGCGTCAATTGGCCTTTCCGTGAATCGAATCCAGCTTATCTTGTCAATCCCATCTCCTTAACAAGAACATGAAATCAATTTCTACAATCTAAACCGAGACCCGAGCCAGACGCATGGGCAAGACAGAGACGACACCAACCGAAATTATCCGCATGATCTCTGCTGAAGCTACCCGACTCATCGGCCCGTGGCCCAGCAACCTGGATATATTTGTATTTCGCGTGGATGACAGCTGGGAATGCCTGATAACACCGACCAATAATCCAACCGAAGCTAAATTCCGAGATGTGGCGTTGCAGATCGGCCTTTCACTCGAACGCAGTTTTAAGCTCAGGGTATGAAACCTATTTTTGCGGCCTCGTATTCTCCTTACCAACTCGAAATCCTCTTGCGAAATTGACACGACGTTGGGGCAACTAAGCCTCAGCACAGCGATTTCGACCTGCTGCCTTTCCCATACTTTTGCAAGCAGGCTGTTATCCCGAGAGCTATCAGTTCGGTGTCTAGATTACCGGGATTTTTCGCGGGCCCCAGCTCCCCGGGCCTCAGGCAAAAATAGATCTCCTTTCCCCGTTGATTTTGTAGTCAACGCATGCTCTTCGAAAACTCTCCGAGAAACGAATACCGTTCCTGTCTCGGTCGCTATCGTTCTCACAGCTTTCGCGACGAACGCCTTGACCGATGAAGTGTGTATTTCGAACAGGCGATAAAACGCAACAGATAGCGCACCACAGAGCAGCATGAAGGACACGAAGCGAACGAGAGAGAACAACGTAAACTCGCTCGGGCCACTACTGAAGATAACGTTCAGCACCACCAAAATTGGATAGTGTGTTGCATATAGCGAAAAACTATACTTCGCACCGTTTGCGAGTGGGTGCAGCCGCCTTGGCATAGATGCACCTGAGAGAGTCAGCCCCACGATGCTGCCTGCGACAATCAGGCCAGTTGCCAGCTGGCTTGCCGCCCATTTCGGCGCCGCCCCCCCTACATAGAGCAGCCAGGCTCCAACGAGACCTACGCAGAATAAGAACAGCCAACTCACGGCAGGCGCCCTAATGGCGTAAACGGCGGCGCCGAGGCACCATATCAAAAAGTAGAAGATGAATTTGGCTCCGATATGCGCCCCCGCCGGGTCATGTCTTTCTGCATACCAAAACAAGGCAAGAATGCCGATGATCAAAAATGTAAAACTGGGACGAGACCAAACGACGACAAGAGCAAAGATCAGGACATAGTACCAGAATTCGTTGGAGAGGCTCCACAATGCCAGATTTCCGGCAAACTCCGAGCATGCGATCGTCTGAAGAAATGCGACATTACATACGGCCGTCGTCACCCCAGCGCTTGCAGAGAACAGCCTCCCTGCATCATATAGGTCGTGGCGCGTCGCAACGAATTCCTGCCAGTTCGGCAAATGTCTCGCCAAACCATATGCGCAGATGGACGTCACAAGTGCGGGCATCAACACCACATAGAGGCGAGCGCCTCTGGCCGCGAAGTACTCAATCGCATTGAGCTGCCCCGATCTTGCTCTGACGATCGCTGGTCCGCCCACGAGATAGCCACTCAAAACGAAGAAGACGATGACAGCGGCCATACCATGCGCGCTGAGGGTCTGTACAAGAGAGTAGAGATAGCTGACTGGAGAGCCATCTCCCGGGTCCGGAGACCTTTCCAGAAACATCAATTGGTAGGAGTGGAACGCAACCACCTCGATTGCAGCCATCGTACGGGCGAGATCTAGCCATGTGGGCAGATTCGCCGGTGTCACGGCGTTGGTACGAAACCCAATCCAACCCTCATCCATGAGCTCGAGATCCTGCAAAGCGTCAGTCTGCAATTGGCACGTCATCGACCTGTGTGAACCAGCTAAACGCAGGCAGCGCCCTTAGACTTGACAACTCTCAATACGCTGGCATTCGAAGAGAGCGCTCCTAACCTGCCCCCACCCAATTCGATGTTAAAGCTCGGCCCAGCGCCGCTCCTGGCGGCATTTGGAGGTGCTGAGCGTTCCTGGGGAAATCGCCCCCGAATTTGACACCCATCAACTTTGACCCATGCGCGTCTCGCATGATCACGGCGACAGAACCCGCGTCTTCTCCAATCAGGAGAGGCCGTCGCGTCGTCCTGAATTCGGAGAATGCACATGACACGATACGGTCAGCTCCTCGGAGTCCTCTTGCCAAGCATTTGGCGCCAAAAGGGCATTGTCGTCAGCTCCATCGTTGTCGTCTCACTCCTGACCCTCATGGCCTACGCAACGATCGGTGAAAGATATGAGTCCTACACTCTGCTGCGTGTCGGCCAGGGCATCAAAGACCGGTCGTCAGGCGCAAGCGTGAATCCGTTCGCCGAGGGCGCCGACCTGTCTATCCGAATCGATTCGCTCGCTCGACTTGTTACGACTGACCACGTTGTCCGGGAAGCAGCGTCCAGCACCGGCTTTGATCGCTTCAACAAAGGCCGAGACAACAGTCTAATGGCGTCCATGAGCAAGACGATCGGGTCTATCGATCTTTCGCGGCTGCTGCCGAAGAGCGTAGCCGAAGCATTAGCGAGTTGGTCGAAGCCGGCTGACACGAACGAGGCCAGCGATCAGGCGCCAAGTAAAGAGGCGACATTGGTCGCTTCGCTCCGTGATCTGATTACCGCGAAGCAGGAGGGGCGGTCAGACCTGCTGCGCATTTCCTTTCGCTATCCCGACGCTGCTGTTGCCACACGCTTTTTAACTGAACTGGCAAATGCCCTCGTCGCGGTTCAGGCCGATCTCGTCCAGACACCTGGCGCCGATATCTTCTTTGAAGATCAAACGAGACGGCTGCAGTTGGAAGCTGAAAAGTCGGCGACCGAACTCCAGAATTTCTCGGTCGGAGCGGCGATATACTCTGTTGCAGAGCAACGCGCACTGCTCCTCAAGCGGGCAAACGAGCTGAGTACGTTAATCTCAACGACCCGTGCGCAGATCCAGGATCGAAAGGGCCAAAAGCAGTCCATCGTTGATCAGCTCCTGATACTGAAGCCGGTTCAACAATCGAAAACGGTCACTGGTATCGTCAATAGCCTGGGTGCGCGCGATTATCCAGTTACGCCAAATGCTGCCGGGACACCTCAGAACTTTGAGGAAACCCCTCCATTGTTGCTGATCAAAGTGTATCAGGACGCCGTCGCCACTCTCTTCAAGGTCAATACCGATCTGAACGGATCCATGAAGCTCGAGAGCCTCCTTGCTGACGAGCTCGAACATGTGAATGCCGAGCTCGCGTCATTATCGTCCAAGGAATCCCAGTATGACCAGCTCAAGCGCGCGTTGGTCCGTGCCTCCACGGCCGCCGATCACTACGGCGCACGAGTCATCGAGGAAAAGATCAATCTCGACATCGCCAAGAAAACTCAGTTGTCGAGCGTGCGTGTAATCCAAGCTGCCGATCGCCCTCTCCGACCGATCTTTCCGCAGAGATTTCACTTTGTCCTGCTGGCGCTGTTCGGCGGCGTAATTGCGGGATCCGCCATCATCATCATGAAGGAATTGAGCCGCTTGCGCCAAGATCAGTACGAGCTTGAAGAGCGCGAGCTCGCAATGAACGAAATCGGCATCCGATCGGTTCGCGAATACAAGGCTGCGTTGAAGGCAGCACAAGCGGCCGAATGAGTCGCGCCGCTTGGTGACCGATTTGTCATTGTATTTTGAAACTGAGCATACATGGACGCGTTATGGATCAAATCTGTTTTGATAGTGATGACAACGTTCATTCGGACCCGTCTCGTTTAGACGTCGGATCACCGCGCCGTCAGTCGCCAATGGTCACAATCGCCATTCCGACATTTAATCGCGCAAGGCATCTGCGCTATTGCATCAAATCGGCGCTCGCTCAGACTTACGATAATTTCGAAGTTCTGGTCTCCAACAATGCATCAACGGACACAACGTACGAGGTGCTGAAGGAATTTTCAGACGAGAAGCTTCGTATTGTCCAGCAGCAGAGCAATATTGGACTACTTCCGAATTGGAATGCTTGTCTCGCCAATGCAAAGGGCGATTACGTCGTTTTTCTCTCCGACGACGATCGTGTGTCGCCATTTATGATTCAGAAAGCTATCGACGTTGTCCGTAAACGACCCGGCCTGCCGATAGTCGTTACGCTGAGCAATTTGCATTCTGAAGCTGTTGGCAAGACGTTCGCGGCTCGCGGGAGCCGAAAGTTGTCGACGGGAATCTGGCCCGGAACGGCAGTATTGGATGAGTTCCTGCAGAACAACATTACTGTCACCATGTGCAGCGTTCTGCTGCGTGCCGATTACGTTCGGGCAAATGGAGGATTTCCTCTGGAGTGTCCTCATATGGCTGATATCGCAGCCTGGGCACCACTTCTATTTCTAGGCGAAGCTGGGCTGGTGAACGAGCCGTGCGCGACCTTCTCCTATCATGGCAACTCCGAGACGTCCCGATTGAGTCCGGAGGAGCTGCTATTGGACGGGCGACATATGGAGGAAATGATTTCTGACCTTGCCGTGAAGTATGTCGGAGACCCCGAGCAACAGCGTCTTCTGCAGCTCAATGCCCGTCGGTGTTTTGCACAACGAGGTTTGACCGTTCTCTCCGATTATCGATCAAGCGGTGGGAAGATGGACCGATTTATCACCTTACTTTGGAAATTCCGCAGTTATCTGACATCCGCCGGACCAAAAGTCGGCTTACGTTTCTTCGCACTCGTCCTCTGCCCTCCTTTCATTGCAGACTATCTGCGCCATCGGCGTCGGGGCGCGTCAGAGCAGTTGGTGTGAAAATGCCTGCTTGTCGCCAGCCGTTTCACCCATGGACGGCATTTTTTCGAGGCCAGAATAGCACTCAACATTCTTCTGGATATCAGCGAAAATCGGTGACTGCGGCTGCTGGAACGCTTCTGCTTGCATTCAATGTTAGCGCCAACGCTTTTGACGGTTCCGCCCCTCCAGCATCTGATTCAACGCAACTCCTCACGGTCGCGACGCCGCGCTCCGCTCTGGCGCAGCCTCATCGGCTGGCAGCCTATTCAGCGGACCTGGCTTCACGGCGAATTGGAATACCGCGATTCAAACCGGAGCGAGAGGTCACAATTGATACACCACTAGTAGACGCTACGGTTCAAAACACTCCGGGTTACAGCGATCAGTATCCTGCAGGCGTCCCGAAGACGTTTGCCTGGTGTGGTGGATCTTACAGGCCGCCTAACAACCGTACGCCTCCACCGGACTTCACCGCTGTGACCGGCTGGGGGCAAATCTATCCCGCGATAGGCGCAGCCGAATACTCCACACTCGATCCGGTCATTGAGGTCGCCAATTCACGCACCTATGTCCACCTCAAAGGACGGAATGGTTGGGTATTGGTCCAAAGTCAGGCGCGCATACAGCTCGCCGGTGCGCATTTCGTCTCCGACTTTTCCAAGAATGCGGCGATCCGGATGGAGATTCGTCAAAGCCCAGGCGGCGGCGCGATGATTGGCGCGCCACCGCCCGGCTACAACAGCCATTTCTGGCTCGTCACGCGCGGCACCTATCCAGCCTCTAGCGTTGACGGGGTCTACGTACAAATGGATATGCGATCGGCTGATCCCGCACTGAACGTCGTCGCTAATGTCGGGGCCGATTGGTGGCGCAACGCAACAGCCGCATTCGAAGACGGCTTCGGAAACAATCCCGGAGCCGGAATGAGCAACTGGCTCACCCTTTCGACGCAGTGGTCGACGCTACGCTTCTACTCGACCAGCAACGACGACCTGTGGGCCGACCCACCGCCTCCCTTACTATCCACGCGGCCACCCTACATGCCTACGAAAACGAAGCGGCGCGACATTGCGAGGATACCTTGTTCCCTCAGCCGCGAAATCCAACCGCAATAGCTATCTTGAAAGGCGTCTTGGAAACTGCACGCCGCGACACAGTGCCGCGATTACATTGACGTTCGCATTCAATAGCAGATGCGTTCTCTAGATGTATTATGTAGTTAGCTACTACTCGATCAGTGTATCGCTTCTGCTGCCTTTTACGCGGTGCAACACGAACACATTGAAAACAAAATGTGTTGCCACGGTTCGCTACACTATTGTTGATTCGTCAATGCACGATTTATTGGCGACTGCACAACTACTACGCATAAGCTACGAATCGTTTCAAACGACAAGAGCCTTCGTCACATCAATCCTCATCGGCCGACATCCGGGACAGATGCAAGTTCGGTGGGCACTCGGCAGAACTCCAGTTTCGCGTCGCCCGCATGTTTCGTGCGGGCATAATCTCGAAACGGTCAGAATCCCATCTTCTTGGCCGAGATGGATGCTCTTCACAGGTATTTCTTTTGAAGTCGGGCGCACCAAGCAGCGACAACCGGGGACATAGGATGGCAATTTCTGTTTCGGATATCATAGCTCAGAACACGATCGGTTATAGTGAGGGTAAACCAGTTGGCGTGCCGGCGAGCTACGCATGGTACAACGGTTTGTATAGGCCAGTTGGCTATAGCAGTCCGCCATCCGACTTCACGTCGGTAACTGGATGGGGGCAAGTCTATCAGAAGGCTGGCGCCCCGGCGTATTCGAATCCAAATGCCACCATCGACGTCGCCAACGCTAAGACTTATGTGCACCTGAAGGCCACAGGTGAGTGGGTTCTGGTTCAAAATCAGGCCAATAACCAGATTGCGGGCGCGCATTTCGTCGCCGATTTCAGCGGTAACTCGGCGATCGCCATGAAGATCGGACCCCAGGCCGCGGGGAGCGCGACAATGGCGACGCCGCCAGCCGGATATAACGACCATTTCTGGCCCAGCGCGCGCGGTATCTATGCAGCAGGGGCGGTTGATGCCGTCTATGTGCAGATGGATATGAAGGTCAGCGATCCCAATCTGCAACTGATCGCCAATGTTGGCGCCGACTGGTGGCGCACCCCTTCGGTCGGCTACGCCAACGGAATGACCAATAATCCCGGGGCAGGCATGAGCAACTGGGTCGAGCTGTCGACTCAGTGGACCACGCTCGGGTTCTATTCCTCAACGACAGCCCAATTTCAGGCGGACCTGCCACCACCGCTTGAAGGAGTGGTTACGGAAGTTCCAATGCCCACCATCACGCTCTTCAGCGCCGACAGCGGCGTCGTCGGCGACGGCATTACGAACGCATCTGTCTTGAAGTTGACGGGGACCGCCCAGGCGGGACTCGCTGTCAACGTCTTTGATGGATCCCAGCTTCTCGGGACCACCAAGGCTGATGCGTCCGGTGCATGGACGTTTACGACGGCGCAGCTTACCAGCACGTCGCACAGCTTCACTGCAAAGGCCATCAGTGCCTCAGGAAGTACGAGCACCGCATCGACAACCCTGACTGTTCAGGTCGATACGATTGCCCCCACCGCGCCGAAGCTTCTCTCGTTTTCTCCCGACACGGGCGTCGTCGGAGACGGCAAGACTGACGTGACTATCCTTAAGTTGACCGGCACAGCGGAGGCTGGCAGCGCCGTCAAAGTGTTCGATGGGGCGACCCAGATCGGGACTGTGAGGACCGATTCGCAGGGATCATGGAGTTTGGTAACGGGGCCACTGTCGACGGCCACTCACACTTTTTCCGCTACGGCCACTGATGTCGCCGGCAACTCAAGTACAGCGTCATCGCCGCTCAACGTCAGAGTCGATGGAGGCGGGACCTCTCCACCCCCGGTCACGGGTGAGAATCTTTTGGTCAACGGATCGTTCGAGGCATCAGCCGTGAAATCCAGCTGGTTTGCTGGATTCAGTACGATTCCGGGATGGTCGGCCGTCAGCGGTGGCACGATCGAACTTTGGAACAATTTGAACAGCGTAAAAGCGACCAATGGCGTGAACTTTGGAGAGCTCGATTATCTTGGCGCCGATGACGGGCTCTACCAGAACGTGTTGACTATCCAGGGCCAGAGTTACGACCTCTCACTCGACGCGCGCAGTCGGCCTGGCTTTACGGGGGCAACCTGCTCCATGGAAATTCTCTGGAACGACACCGTGGTCGCGCGCGTACCACCAGGAAATAGCTGGCAGACCTATAATTTTACGGTGACCGGCACAGGTGGGTCTGACCGTCTGACCATTCGTGAGGTCGCAGGCCAAGGCGGCGACGGCTTGGGCGCGCTTTATGACAATGTGAGTTTGGTGGCCAAGCAGCCGATAACATCCGCGTCACAGGCCAGTCTGGCTCAGGCATCACGTGCCGTCGACCTTATCAATCAATATTCCGCAACAAGTGCTGTCAATTCAGATTACGGGACCAGCCCCTTGGCGAACGCGGCCGACTCCCTCACCACTCTCTCACAGACGTTAGCGCAATCGCAGCAGCACACCTGACAACATCAATCTTAGGGGGCGCCGCTCCAGACGCGCGCCCCTCGAGGAGCCTTTTCTCACTCCTCACGGAGTGTGATTTTGCGACTGGAAATTTCTAACGATCGTGTTGTGTCGACCAACTAATTCAAGAACAGCCGGTCCATGGGCGAGAACAATACTCGTGGATCTCGCTCGCATCTCCTCGCAGCAGCGCTGGATTTCACGAGTCAGCGCCTTATCGGCTTCAGCATAGAATTCCGCGAAAGACGGCCACTCATCTGGCCAGCGACTTGCGATCCGTGGCGTATTGAGAAACGGAAACTCGGCCGATTTCGGTGAAGCCGTATACCACGGCCCCACATTTGGCAACGTCTCACCATGCGCCGCCTGCAAATTGGAGCGGATACCCGGCGTCAACGACCCAACATCGACCGGCTCTTCATCGGCAGATAGCAATTCGAGCCCAGCGTTATAACAGACCCCAAAACGCATAACCGCTTCGTCGAACGAGGTGCACAGATACTCCAAATGGGAATGCACGAATCTCAGACGCTGATACGGACGGCTGGCCTCCTCTGCCTGCGTCAGACCGCTCGCGATTCTCTGAAACTCCCATGCATCTTCGCAGACCGTCTCAAATTGCAATAACGCTTCTACAATTTCCCTGAGCTTATCATGTGCCACGGCGATCGGATTTCTCGCGAATTCCGGCAACGAGCTGAGGTAGGGTGCATCGGCGACGCTCAGGCTAACCTTGGCATCATCTATGATCCGATCGAGCAAGCCTGCTGCGATCTGCGAGGCGGCAGCTTCTGCTTCAACAATGGTCATTGGCGCCGGCTATCTCAGCCTAAACAGATTGCCAGTCGGTGTGCGCACGAACCGGCGTCCAGGGTCTACGTACCGCTTCCCTTTAGCATGTTCGCACGCCGGCGCCACCAGTGTTCAATCCGGTGCGATTTGGATAGCCGAATAATAACGGCAAACCGACAGCCTATGACTGCGTGAGAGCGCATCGCATACCGCGTCTCTCTCAGGTCGCTCGCTGATGCCACTTCCATGCAGAGCCGACGATGGTCGAAAGGTCGGAATACCTGGGCTGGAAGCCCAGAACTGCCTTGGCGCGCCCCGGATTTGCAACCAGAACCGGCGGATCGCCATTCCGCCGAGGCTTGATGACGAACGGCGTCTCCCTATTCGTCTCACGCCGAATTTGACCGATAATCTCCTTGACGGAGTATCCCCTTCCCGTTCCCAGATTGAAGCATCCACCGGCCCCACCCGCGCGAAGATGCTTCAAGGCAAGGACATGAGCCTGCGCCAGATCCGTAACGTGAATATAGTCACGTATGGCTGTGCCATCGGGAGTCGCATAGTCGTCTCCGAAAATCGCAAAATCATCCAGCTTGCCCTGCGTCGCCAGAATAGCGCGCGGGATTAGATGCGTCTCGGGGGAATGGTCTTCGCCAATCTCTCCGCCAATATCCGCACCACTCGCGTTAAAGTATCGCAGGCAGATTGTCGCCAGGCCATAGGCTTCACCGAAATCCGCCAACATGTCCTCGACGATCCGCTTGGTTCTCCCATATGGATTGATCGGCTGCAGGACTTCACTCTCTTCAATCAAATCCTTATCGACGCATCCATAGACAGCGCCGCTGCTCGAGAACACCAATGTCTTGCACGACGCATCGCGCATGGCACGCAACAGACTCACCGTGCCTTCAACATTATTTCTGTAGTATTTTTCCGGATCACTGACGGATTCGCCGACGAGGCTCGAGGCGGCGAAGTGAAACACCGCCACGGCGCGATATTTCTCAATCGTCTCCGCCAAGCGTCGCTGATCGTGAATATCGCCTTCGATCAATGGGCCCCACTTGACCGATGATCGATGTCCCGTCGACAGATTGTCATAGCAAATTGCACGATAGCCGGCTTCTGCAAGACCCTTGCAGCAATGCGACCCTATATACCCAGCGCCGCCCACGACCACGACATTCGGCGTCTCACTCATCATCCACCCCACACGCAGCGCTCGGCCTCACATACGGACCACCACGTTCAGCCGTTACAATCTTCACGGTTCGACATCTCGGGCCAGCTAGAGAAATTCTTTTTCGTCGGTCTCCCGACTGATGTATCGCGCCCTTTTCCTTACGCTCGCCTGCGCGTCGGAACATGCATCACCGACGCCCGGCCCGCATAGGCAAAGTACAGGGCCATCGATGTAAAATTATCGAGAAGGTTCTCCGAGAAGAAATAGATACAGAGAACGACAAACAGAACTCGCGTCGCTCCAACCGGAAGTGATCGGTAAACGTGGATCAGAAATGGAACGAAGATAGCGAGATTGATCAAACCGTACTCTACCAGAATGCGCAGATAGTCGTTATGCGCAACGAGCGCGGCATAGGTGACAAGCGCCGTTTGCCCCGATCCGTAACCGAAGAGAAAAACACCGGTCCCCTGGCTCGAATACACATTCCAGATATCCGTCCAATGTATCAGACGAAAGAATGCCGAAAGATCTGTGGAACCCGTCATGGTGACAAGCTGCTTGTAGGACATTGACGCAATCGCGCTCGGATCCATGCTGAATACCAGCATCAAGTTGTCGAACGTCGCAATTCCGCGATCTAGGGCGCCAACCGACAGCGCGACAGCACCGCCTATGCCAACGGCAATAAGAGCAACGATAGAACTGCTCCGGATCGGCATGACGATCCACAAGCAGGATGCCACTGCTGTCGCGACGGCTGCCCCCAGCTTGTTCATGACGATAGCATTGATGAACTGGAACAGAATGACCCGGTTGCCGTAGAGCTGCGTTACCGCAAACAGAAGCGCAGAAAAATACAGAACACCGGTATTCGCGTTCGGAAAATACGAGAAGACTTCACTCGCAAAGCTCTCATTCTCGTAAACCTTGCTGCTCCCTTTGGTCAGCAAGAAAAGTATCGGCACAATGCCGAGCGCAACAATGCAGCGCAACTCGATCGGTTTCATCTTGCCACCGGTTGCGCGTCCCGCAGCATAGAACACATAGATTGACAGGTACTTGAGAGCATCCGTCATCGACGCAACCTGCAGATTGTAGATGACACTTAACGTCGTCGTCACCAGCGCGACGAGCAGATATCCCTTCGCCGCGCCGTCTTCCCGCTTCGACTGCATAATGATCTGAATTGAATATGCGATGATCGCGAGGCTGACGGCGTTTCCCACGGCATTGAAGACTTGCGCTCCCAGAAAGTGATAAAGAAATGCGCAAAGATTGACGATCAACAAGCCGATGCAGAACATCGAGAAGTAAGACGACTTCGGTACCGCAACAGTGGGTCGGCCTTCGATCGCAGATTCGCTCATCGACGGCCACTCATATCGGTGATCGCTTCCTCAGCCTTTGCCCTCATCACCGCAACCTCCGACACCACCATCGATGGTCGTCGCTTCTGCCGGCGGCCAATTGGGGGTCTGACGATGAGGTCATCCTTGTCCTTCTGCGGACGCGTCGTCGATCTGTCCGGGTGGGACGCTCCCATCACGGCATCATAAATTTCGAGCGTCTTCGAAGCGATATCATTCCAGTCATAACGGCGCGTACTCTCGTGTCGAATCGTCTCGCGCTCGGCCGCTCCCATCCGAATCGCAGTGAGAGCAGCCATCTTCGATCTGAGTTCTTCGCAATCGCCAACCTGAAAGATATTGGCTGGATCCGTCACAACTTCGCAGTTTGACGGAATGTCACTAACCAACACCGGAAGCCCATAACTCAAGGCTTCGAGTAGGACGATTGGTAATCCTTCATGCGACGACGGCAATACGAAAAGTCCCGCATGCGCATAGAGCTGACGCAACGTCTCGCCGCTTTGGTATCCGGCCATCACAACGTTGTCCTGGCCTTGCGCCTCGATCACAAGCCGATCTGCGTATTCGTTCTTGTGATCGATCCGCCCAACGATAACGAGCTTCCATCCATCCGATTTCAGTCCCTCGAACGCCCGCAAGAGATCGATCTGCCGCTTCTCGGGGACCAGCCGCCCAACCGTCAAGACATACCGCCCCGCTTCGAGACCCAGCGCGTTGATCTTGTCTGTGTTCAGCGGAAGCTCGGAAAATACGACCCCATTTGGTATGACATCGCACGTCTTTTCATACTTCTCCTCGATGAGCTGACCGATGCTGCGACTGACAGCTATCCGCTTATGCGCGTATCGCATTCCGAATGCCTCGCCGGTCCGCAGAATCGTCCGCGCAGCCCAACCCCATTTCTCTCGATTGTAGTCCTCGCCATGATGCGTCACGACCACGCGCAAGCCAAATAATCGCAGCAACGGCGTCACAATCGCCGGGCCGATTCCGTGAATATGCACGACGCTCGGTCGCTTAATCCCGGCGACGAGCGCACAGATCAGCGAGTGCAGCAACGTTTCGAGATACACACTGCGAACAGTCCAGAGGCGAAGGATCCTCACTCCGCGCCAAGCATCGCCTTCCTGCGCGTCCACATATGGCGATCGCACGCAGGCCGTTACACCCTGTCCGAGCTTCGCAAGCCTCGGTGCGAGATTCTCGACATGGTTCTCGATCCCGCCCTGAACGTCCGGGAAGCCACGAAACCCGAACGTGTAGACCTCTCCCTTACCCATGACGCCACTCCCCGCTCTTAGTTGTTGATGAATGACTTCAGTGGGTAATGTTGGTCAGTTGTTATGCGCCCCTTGACCAGCTTGGCCTTGACGGTCTTGTCCAGGAATGACGGTCGCTCGACATGCGGCGACGGCCGCGCATCCGAATAGTCGATATAGCTGTCGAAGCAGATCTTCTTGCCCATCGACACCTTGGCTTTGTTTTTCAGAACCCACATCAATGGCTCCTGCTTTGGCAGTTGCGGCACGATCCGGGATCGCATCGCTGTCCGTGCGGTGGTCACCATCCAGCAGTTCTGTGCGCATCCAGCGACCTTGCCGAGCGTTTTCCGGGCGGTGTCGCTGTTGGCGATCTCATCCCACGACTGCTTTGCAAGATTTCCCATCGGAAGATCGGACCGGACGTTGCAAGCCCAGACATCCGACCACGGATCGATGAACGCAAAATCCTTTCCGGCGCTGCAGGGAATGAGCCTGTCGTGACCGAGAATCTTCTCGATCAAACCGAGATTCAGATAGGCGCGGAACCAGTTCTTCGGCTTGTTGCTTTTCAACAGCGCCTCGACGAGCCCCTCGACCTTGCGCGCGACACTGCGCCGATCATAGAAATAGTTGTCGTTCTTGTAGAATTGCCAAGCGTTATGCAGCGTCGAGGTTGCGAGTTCGTAGCCTTCCTTGCGGGCGAATTCGTAGACATCGACCAGCTGATCGACATTCTCGTCCTGGATCACCATCGCAAAGCCAAGATCCGTGCCGCCCGCCTCCTTCAGCATCCGGAGCCCGGCGACCTTCGTGGCATAGCCGCCCTTCTCGCCCCGGATCGTATCGCTGGTTACTTGGTCACCTTCGACGGAGAACCGAACCTTGATGTTCGGATACTTCTTGATGATTGGAACCAGGCGTTCGGGATGCAGGCCATTCGACGAAATCTCGAGGACCCGCGCTTTCGGATAAAGCAGGTCCGCGATCTCGGCGAGATCTTTGCGAAGTGTTGGCTCGCCACCCGACACATTGAGGTTGTCGAAGCCAGGTGGCAGTTTCGACAGTGTCTCGAGTGATATCTCTTCCCGCGGATCGGTCGGGTTCTGCCAAATATAGCACATCTGGCACTTGGAATTGCAGCGGAACGTCGAAATGATAGTGAGATCCATTTTATACTCCGACTCTGTTCTGTTCCTTCAGGGGATTCACGACGCTTTGGTAGAGCGCGAGCAGCGCCGCCCCATGGGTTTGAAGCGAGTATTCGGCTTCGACGACCTTCCTGGCCTCAGCACCAAGTCGCCCACGGAGGTCACGGTCCGCGAGCAGCAGTCGAATTTTGCTCGATAGGTCGTGAACGTCCTTCGAGGCAAACAGCAGCCCGGTCAATCCGTCTCTGACCAACTCGGGAATTCCACCAATTCGCGATGCAAGAACGGTTTTTTCCGTGCGCCATCGCCTCCAGGATCGAGAGCGGGCTGTTTTCGTGCCACTCCGAAGGCACCACAACGACGGCGGCTCCGCGAATGACACTCGTCAGATCTGCACCAGCCAGATGTCCCTTGAACTCGGCGTCTGGAAATTGCGTCCGGAGCTCAGATAACAGAGGCCCGGTCCCGGCCACCACAAGCCGCCAAATGGCACTGTCTGCAGCATGTGCTTTCAGCAGGGTGGCCACACCTTTTTCCGACGAAAGTCGCCCGAGATAGAGGACATAGCCGCCATCTTCACGAGATACCTGGATCGCAGAGGCGTCGATACCATTGGGAATATGCGTGACTTTCGCGTCTCCAAACCGGCGTGCGACGGCGTCACGCATGAATCGACTGGGCGCGATGAATTGACTAACACGTTGATAACTTTGCGCCACCGCGTGATAGCGCGCTTCCGCCCAAAGTAACGCACTTCGCCCCAGCGACCCGTCCGCACATCGTTTACGCAAAATCGATTCGAAACGTCCGCTGGTGCAGTCTGTGCAGACTGCGCCATTCGACAGTTGCGTGTAGACCGGGCAAACCGGCTTGTAGTCGTGCAGCGTCAGGACGACTGGCGTATGAAGCCGCGCAGCGGCATTGATGATCGACGGCGTCAGCTGATGGTAGATGTTGTGGCAATGTAAAAGGTTGGGATTCTCGTCGCGTATGAGCGCGGAAATATTACTTACGGCTTCCTGAGACCGAACGAAGGAGATCGCCGCTTTTATTTTGCTGCTTCTCGACCCCGCCTTGTAGCTCTTCTCGGAAACGAAGTAAGATTCGTATTTCGACGGGCGATTGCGACTGTCGCGCATGGAGAACTCCATGACGTCGATGCCGCGCCCCTTCATCCAGTCCATTTCGTCGAACATAACGGCCTCTGAGCCGCCATTCCGGAAGAAGAATTTATTCGCGACAAGGATCTTTTCGACCTGATCCGCAGCGCAACTCAGTGTCGGCCGTTGAATATCGGTGCCTCCGTCCGCGCTACGTTCGGCCTGCGACGGCCTTAGCATCACGATGTTCTCGTTGCGGAACGCGCTACTGGCGGGCATGCGTAATGACCTCGTCTTTATGGGTTGAAGCCATCTCTCAGACGTCTCTCAAACGACCCATGAACGAAGCGTATGCGTAGGTACGACAGTGATATTGACGGGCGTCAACTCCGCTTAGCGCAGCGCAATAGAGTCTCTCTCAACGACATCTGCCTGAACTTCTCCTCTATTTCGGCGCCAGAATTGGATCGGATCATTACTGCGGCTCGAGCGCGACATGGTAGCAGCACAGGTGCCGCGCGGCGCGAGGGGACCAATGGAAGAGCACCTCGAGCCAACAGCAGCAAAGCCTGACGGCGGTCTTATAGCTCTCGTCATGATGCTCAGATTTCAGGGGCTGAGCATTGACCCGGAGCGCATTCGACATCAGTTCGGTCACAAGCTCATCGGCGTGGCTGAGATGCTCCGTTGCGCCAAGGATCTCGGCCTAAAGGCGCGCATTGTGCGCAGCAGTTGGGTGCGGCTGTCCAAGGTGCCAATGCCGGCCCTGGCGCTTCTCAAGGACGGTCAGTTCCTCCTGCTCGGCAAGGTCGAGCCCGAGAGGGTCATTGTCCTACAGCCGGGTCGATCGCAGCCGACAATGATGACGCCATCCGAGCTGACAACCGTATGGGACGGCCCTCTTCTCTTGATGACGAGACGGGCAACCCTTTCAGATCTGGCTCGGCGGTTCGACCTCACCTGGTTCATCGCGGCAATCTACAAGTACCGCTGGCTGTTGAGCGAAGTTCTCCTTGCTTCGTTCTTTCTCCAGCTATTTGCGCTGGTCTCTCCGCTCTTTTTCCAGGTTGTGGTCGATAAGGTTCTTGTTCATCGCAGTATGAGCACCCTCGACGTGCTCGCGATTGGCCTGATTGCCATCGCTTTGTTCGAGACCGTCCTTTCGATTCTTCGGACCTATCTCCTGTCTCACACCACCAACCGCATCGACGTAGAGCTTGGCGCCCGGTTGTTCCGACATCTACTGGCGCTTCCGATCGGCTATTTCCAGACCCGGCGCGTCGGCGACTCCGTGGCGCGCGTCCGTGAGCTGGAGAACATCCGGAATTTTCTCACCAGTTCGTCTTTGACCGTTGCCATCGACCTGTTCTTCACGATCATCTTCATTGGCGTTCTGTTTGTCTATTCGCCCCTACTCACCTGGATCGTCGTCGCCGCGTTTCCCATTTATGTCGTCATCTCTGCGGTTGCGACGCCGCTATTCCAGTACCGGCTCGATGAAAAATTCAGGCGCGGCGCCGAGAACCAGGCATTTCTGGTCGAAAGTGTCACTGCCATCGAAACGTTGAAGGCAATGGCGGTCGAGCCCCAGATGCAGCGGCGCTGGGAGGAGCAGCTGGCAGCCTATGTGTCTGCCAGCTTTCGCGTCCTCAGTCTGGGCAATTTCACCAGCCAGTTCATTCAGTTCATTAGCAAAATCGTGAGTGCGCTGATTCTATACTTTGGCGCCAAACTGGTCATCAGTGGTGACCTGACCGTTGGCGAACTGGTGGCATTCAATCTACTCGCGGGCCGTGTCAACGCACCAATTCTCAGACTGGCCCAACTCTGGCAGGACTTTCAGCAAACACGCCTCTCGGTTGCCCGGCTTGGTGACATCCTGAATACCGCTCCGGAGCCAGCCTATATGCCCAGTCGGATGTCGCTTGCGGCCATCAGAGGGGACGTCCGCTTTGAACATGTAACGTTCCGTTATCGCATCGATGGACCGGAAATCCTCC
Source organism: Tardiphaga sp. 37S4 (assembly GCF_021044645.1). Classification (NCBI taxonomy): domain Bacteria; kingdom Pseudomonadati; phylum Pseudomonadota; class Alphaproteobacteria; order Hyphomicrobiales; family Nitrobacteraceae; genus Tardiphaga; species Tardiphaga sp. 37S4. Next base: position 3,937,251 of record NZ_CP088008.1, read on the forward strand.
ACAACATCAACATCTATTGTCCTGCTGGACAGGTCATTGGAGTGGTTGGCCCATCCGGGTCGGGCAAGAGCACGCTCGCAAAACTGGTTCAGCGCCTCTATGTCCCCGAAACGGGCCGGGTGCTGGTCGACGGCGTCGACATCGCACAGGTCGATCCAAGTTGGCTTCGTCGGCAGATTGGCGTTGTCCTGCAGGATAGCGTTCTGCTTAACGCTTCCATTCGCGAAAACATCGCTTTGGTTGATCCAGCGACACCTGCCGGAAAAGTTGTCGAAGCTGCCGCTCTCGCGGGCGCCCATGACTTTATCATCGAGCTTCCGGAAGGCTACGATACTGTCGTCGGCGAGCGGGGCAACACATTGTCGGGCGGCCAGCGCCAACGCGTCGCCATCGCGCGCGCGCTCATAACTGATCCCCGTATTCTAATCTTCGATGAGGCTACAAGCGCGCTCGACTACGAAAGCGAACGGATTGTCCAAAAGAATATGGCGCAGATCGCCAAGGGGCGTACAGTATTCATTATTGCTCATCGCCTTTCCGCCCTCCGCATGGCCGATCGCATCATTACGATCGAGAATGGACGGCTGGTCGAGGACGGTACCCATCAGGAGCTCATAAAAGCCGGCGGGCGCTATGCCAAGCTTTATCGTTTGCAGGCGGGGTTTCATGACCCGGCTTGATCCCTGTCTCGATGCATTGCCAGATTATTCTTACTCGGGATTCGAATTTTCCCAAGAACGAGAGACGCAGTTTGACCGTACTTGAGACCACATCCTTGCACAGTAGCGACGATCCTGGCTTCTTTGCCCTGGAGATGCTGTTACGCCTGGCCGGATTGGAGGTCGACGTTGCCCTGCTGCGTAGCATCAGCAACAACGGTCCCGTCGATGTTGCAAGCATCCTAGCTTACGCACGGAAGGCCGAGCTGTCCGCACGATGTATCGAGACAAGGTGGATTGACCTTCCCAAATATGCACTGCCGGGCATCATTCCTCTTCGCAATGGCAGTTTCTCGATTGTCGGTAGCGTCGCCGGCGAGAAGGTCGTCGTTCTCCATGCTGGTGCATCTCGTCCAAGCGTTCTGAGTGAGGCACAATTCACCTCACTCTGGGACGGACGCCTCCTTCTGATCCAAAGGTTATCTCCAGTATCCGCATCGACACTGAGGATTCGCAAACTGCTGACACGAATCCTCCAGAAGCCACGCCGGCTCGACCAGGCCACGTCGCATAGCCCCCCGGGCCAGGTCGCGGTTCTGGTCACTGCACGACGGGGCGCCGCCGCAGTGTCCAGTCAAGCTCGAAAATTCGGTAGCGCTGTGGCCAACCTGAAGCCAAGGGATCAGGCGTCTCAAGTTCATGAATTGGCATTCCTGCCCGCTGCCCTCGAAATCGTGGAAACCCCTCCGTCTCCAATCGGGCGCGCGGTTGCGTATACTATTGCTTCCATCTTCACATTTGCGCTCATCTGGGCAACATTCGGCACCGTCGATATTGTGGCCACCGCACCGGGGAAATTCGTCCCGAGCGGACGCACGAAATCAATCCAGCCTCTCGAAGCCGGCGTCATTCGAGCGATCAGCGTCACGGACGGCCAGGCCGTGCGGAGCGGCGATCCATTGATCGCGTTCGATGCCACGATGAGCACCGCAGAACTTGGCCACCTCAAAAGTGACCTCCTTGGGTCGGAGCTTGACGTGGCACGGCTGAAGGCGGCTTTGAATAAAGCGCTGAATCCCCTGACTGCCTTTGCCCCGCCGGACCATGCGCCCTTGGCCCTCGTTGAGATGCACCGGCGCTTTCTTATCAGCCAGACAGCCGAGCAAGCTGCCAAACTCGCAACCATCAATGGCCAGATCGCGCAAAAGGAGGCCGAACGAGCGACTTCCAAGGCATTGAGCGAGAAATTACGCGCCGTCTTGAATCCCTTGCAGCAAAGGGTCGAAATCCGGGAGCAGCTGTTTCAGAAGGGCCTGGGCTCGAAGATCAATTATCTCACCGAATTGCAGGACTTGGTTACCCAACGCCAGGAGCTGACCGTACAGGACAGCCGCCATAGCGAAGCGGAGGCTGCAATTGCGGTGTTAGTCGAAATGCGAACAAAGGCCGTCGCAGAATATGAAAGGTCGCTCTTCGAGGAATTGGCCAAGGCGGAACAGAAGGTCGCGGGGCTCACGCAGGACGTCATCAAGGCGGAGCGCCGCACCGCGCTACAGACCTTGACGGCTCCTATCGACGGTACCGTCCAGCAACTGGCCGTTCACACTGTTGGCGGGGTCGCCACTCCTGCCCAAACGCTCATGCTGATTGTCCCGGAGGACAGCCGCCTGGAAATCGAAGCCAATATTTCCAACAGGGACATCGGGTTTGTTGAACCAGGCCAAGACGTGGCTATCAAGGTCGATACGTTCAATTTCACGCGCTACGGCCTTCTGAGCGGCAAGATTCTGAGTATCTCGAAGGATGCCATCACCCGCAACAAGCCGCCTGCCCGAGGCGTCGATTCTTCACCTGCTACAGACACTGCCAGCAGCGAACCAGCCGGTCAGGAGCTCGTATATTCCGCACGCATCTCGGTGGATCGCAAACAGATGGATGTAGAAAATAGAACCGTTGATCTTTCGGCCGGCATGGCTGTCACTGCTGAGATCAACATCGGATCACGTCGGATTATCAGCTACATCATGTCCCCGCTGCTGCGCTACAAACAAGAAAGTCTGCGCGAGCGGTAGCACGATGATTTAATTACGACCGCCGTACTCTCCACCGCTCGGAACCAGCATATGCCGCGCTAACTCGCTTGTGCGCGGCAGACGCTGCCCCCCTTCAGCGCACCAGGCCGGCGGACTGCAATGCAGAAGCCGCCTCCTTGAGGGTCCCCCAGGGCAGGCTTGAGCGTTCGGCGATATCGAGCAGAGAGGTTGCACCGTCCGACATATTCAGAATCCATAGCAACGCCAACTGGTACTCACCAGCAGAACGCCCGCCAATGGTGCTGTAAAGACCATAGTCACCGAGCTTCGGCTCACACATCGGCTTCTGATTGGTATATTTTCGATTATTCTCAATCACATCGATCGCCGCGACTGCCCTGTCCAATGAATCGCGCAGAGCCGCTGGTTTCACGAATGACAGATTGTCGGCCGATGTGTGGTACTCAGGGAATTTCCCGTGCGGCGTCCTCATGAACGAGCCGACCGGGAGATTGATGCCAGGCGAGCAGTATTGTCGCTCGTCATAGCCAAATGGTGAGAAAGGCTGAATTGTGTGGGGCTCGCCACCTTGCTTCAATACATAGGTCCACGCACGATCGATTTCGGCATTGCCTTGGCGGCTTAATTTGTATGTCGGGCTCCCAGCGTCGCCCACACACGTCAAAACGAAGCCATGCTTGATCCGGCTGAGATGCGCCTGATTCAACGCCAACCAAGTGATTGATCCGATCGTGCCTGGGATAAACACAAATCGATAAGAGTAGCGTAGATCCATGTTGCGCAAATACTGGGCGAGTGCTGTCGCCACGGAAATTCCGGACAGATTGTCATTACAAAGAGACGGATGACACAGGTGGCAGGATATGAGGACTTCTTCTGATGAACTTCCCAGCAGCCGCAAGTCGCCATATGTCAGATGCCCGGGTTCAAGCATCGAGTCGATACAAATCTCGTACTCGTCTTCTTTGAGCGCCAACAACTGTGTATGTGTGACGCAAAATCCCCAGGCGGCGTGATAATACGATGTGCGATACGGAATGACGTCCGGATGGTCTGGATCTGAAAAGAGGTGCTTCTTCAGTTCTTCAAGATTAAGGCGCACATGAACAGGCACGCTGTAACTAACCACATGAAGATTGCACGCACGGAAATCTACGATGCGCTCTCCCGCGCTGTTCTTGATGTAAGCATCGCGGATGTTCCACTCAGATGGCACCGTCCAGTCAAAAACTTTTAAACCCGACGGCACCTCGCAAGTCGTAAGCGGAACATACTTCTGAATATGACGAAGGGTTTCGCGAACCCCCTCGCCGGTAATGCTCCTGCATATCGGATAGAGATCTGCAATGAAGTCATGCATGGCCTGGCCACTGCGATCGGCCGACAACTCCGTCGTCGCAGCGCCCCTCTCGAGTCGACCCGACACCACCTTCCGAACAATATCATGCATCGCCTGCTCTCATTCCACTCTCTATTCTGATGCTTTGATCGTCACGCGATGACAACGGGCTCCGGAATAGGAACAATAAATTTTGCTCCCCAACTGCGGGAAAATGACAGCTGGCTGATGATTTCCTGTTGCAGATTCCAAGGCAGGATCAGGATATAGTCCGGCTTTGTCACACCTATCCTTTCCGGCTCATAGATTGGGATGTGCGTTCCGGGCAATAAATGCCCCTGCTTATGTGGGTTCCTATCGACCGTGTACTCGATGAGGTCGGGGCTGACACCGCAGTAATTCAGCAGAGTGTTTCCCTTGGCCGGCGCTCCATATCCGACGACCCGTTTACCTTCACGCTTTGCTGTTTCCAGAAATTCGATCAGCTTCCGCTTCGTCTCCAGGGCGCGCTCCTCGAAGGCCTGATAATGCTCCAGATTGGCGAACCCCGCAGCGATCTCTTTTTCTCGCAACGCTGACACCCGGCTCGACATCGCATGACGGCCGCGACCAGTGTGCTGTGCATAGATCCGAAGCGAACCGCCGTGGGTCGACAGCTCTTCAACATCGAACAACGTCATACTGTGGGATGCGAAGATCTTCTCAACGGTCAGAAACGAGAAGTAGGAAAAGTGCTCATGATAAATCGTATCAATCTGGCACTCGTCAAAAAGCCGCATGAGGTGCGGGAATTCCATTGTTGCCACGCCACGATCATCGAGGAGAATGCTGATCCCGCCGACAAAATCGTTCAGGTTTGGCACATGCGCCAGCACGTTGTTTCCAATCAGAAGATTGGCACGCAGCCCCTCGCGGCGAAGCGTCTTGGCTGACCGCTCACCGAAAAAATCGACGCGCGTGGGAATACCGCGCGCTCTGGCGACCGCGGCAACATTCTGCGCCGGCTCGATTCCGAGGACCGGGATCTCATGCTCGACAAAGTACTGCAGGAGATATCCATCATTGCTTGCGATCTCGACGACGCTCGTATCTGGACCGAGGCCAAAGCGAGTTATTACGTTGTCGACATACTTCTTGGCATGCTGAAGCCATGATTCGCTGTATGACGAGAAATACGCGTAATCGCCGAAGATGTTCTCCGGGCTTTCCCACTCTTCCAACTGAACAAGAAAGCACTCGCTACATACATAGGCCTTCAGCGGGAAAAATTTCTCCTTTTCTCCATTGTCATCCTTCTTCAGATAGGAATTTGCGAGAGGAGACATCCCAAGGTCGAGAAACACGTTCTCCAGAGGAGCACTACAGAATCTGCAGCTACATGTTTCATCCGAATGCGACGACGGTGTCGCCGCCGAATTGAAGGACTGCACAGCGACTTCTTGATTCAACATGGGTACGCTCCTGATGCGCGTTCGCGTTATCTCGTACCGGAACCGTATTTGTCTGCGCACCCGTTCACTTGACCTCTGTCAAGTTATCACAACTACTTTATTTGACGGATAGGATTGCGGATTGGCGCGGCGCCTTGCGGCAATCGTTCGCTCGATGTTAGTCGGCCATCGGAATGAGACTGTGCGCCAATTCGCTGCTCGCAGGCGTAGACATACGCGCCCGCATTTCCGCTTCGCGGCCTTTGAGAGGCGCCCAGGCCTCATCCCGCTCGGAGATTACCGAAACAGACGGCCAGCTGATGCCGAGGACCGGATCCTGATATCCGATGCCTCCCTCGCCGCCGGCCATGTGAGACGTGCTCATGAAGTAAAGAAGTTCGGTATCATCAGCCAGGGTGATGAAACCGTGCGCGAACCGCTTCGGAATATAAAGCCCGCGACCGTTTTCGGCGGAAAGTTCGACGGAAACATGCCTCAAGTAGGTATTGGATTCAGGACGAAGATCCACGATGACATCCAAAACGGCGCCCCTGACACAGCGAACATATTTCTCTTCTGCGTACGGCGGATATTGGAAATGCAGTCCTCTTAGCGTTCCTGCCTTGCAGTTATAACTCAGGTTCGCTTGCCGGATCGAGGTTTCCAGCCCAGGAGCGGAGAGCTCTTCAACACAGAACACACGCGAGAAGTATCCACGTCTATCCTCGTGTCGCTGGACGTCAATGACGAAAGCGCCTGCCAGATCTGTCTCAGTAAGGATCATTTAGGCCTGCGAATAAGATAGTTTCATACCCACTTGGAACGGCACACGACAGCTATGCGCGTCGAGAGCTCCGCTTGGTGGTGCAAACACGCGGATGACTAGCTGTCCTATAAGATAGCAAATTGGATAGCCGTAACGCATGCCCTGCCCAGTACATAGATCCAGGCGATGGTTGCCCCGGTTGCCAGCAAGACAACGGCCGTTGGCCAATCGAGCCTCCGGCGCTCGCCCTTCGAGATCACGGTGTCAGCCAAGATATTTTGTGAGTTCAGCTTATCCATATGCGTCATCCACATCTGATCGTCGTGAGCAGTATAGATGCTAACTCTCTCAACTCGCCTGAACATGACAATGCTCAATAGTCGAAGACCATCATGGTCGCGCGCCCAACGCCGCAACGTGAACATCGGCCGGTCTCCGCAGCGCCCCCCTTCCAGACCAGCTTAAGCGGGTCTTATACAGCGTCGTGCTCGCTATGACCCATCAGCGATCGCTCGTTAATTTCGTCGAAAACGTGTTCGGACTTGACGACGCGCAAGTTTCCTCCTCGATCTGGCTGCGACAAATTATCATTGGATACTTTTGTATTGTCGCGTCGATAGAGGTTACCGTCATGCCCGACTGCATTTTTGAGAATGGAGTTTCATCCACTGACGCGTCCGTTCGCGAGCAATTGCGGATCCGAGCACACGCAGCAATCCCCGGCGGAGCCCACACTTATGCGAAGGGCGACGACCAGTTCCCAGTTTCCGCGCCAGCCTTCATTGCCAAAGGACTAGGCTGCCACGTGTGGGACACCGAGGGGACGGAATTCATCGAATATGGCATGGGGCTTCGCTCCGTCGGGTTGGGGCATGCCTTCCCCCCCGTTATTGAAGCTGCGGCGGCTGAGTTACAACATGGGTCGAATTTTACCCGACCGTCGCCACTCGAAGTCGAATGCGCGGAAAGCCTGCTGGAGGTCATTCCAGGCGCCGAGATGGTAAAATTCACCAAGGACGGATCTACGGCGACCACGGCTGCAATCCGCCTCGCGCGAGCTTACACAGGACGGGACATTGTTGCGCTCTGCTCCGACCATCCGTTCTACTCCTATGATGACTGGGCGATCGGCACGTCGCAGATGCCCGCCGGCATTCCTGAAGAGACAAAAGACCTCACATTGACGTTCCGCTACAATGATCTGACATCGGTGGCAGTGCTGTTTGCGCTCTATCCGGGCAGGATTGCCGCCATCATTCTAGAGGCCGAAAAGGATGTTGCGCCAACCGAAGGCTTCTTGGAGGGAATTCGCCAGCTCTGCACGAGCAACGGAACGCTTCTGATCCTCGATGAGATGATCACGGGATTTCGATGGCCGACGCGTACGGCGCAGAATTTCTACAAGGTAACGCCGGATTTGAGCACTTTCGGCAAGGCCCTTGGAAATGGCTTTGCCATTTCGGCGCTGGCGGGCAAGCGCGAGATTATGATGCAGGGTGGCCGCGATCACGACAAAGAACGCGTCTTTTTGCTGTCCACGACACATGGCGCTGAAACGCATGCACTTGCTGCCGCGCTCGCTGTGATGAAAGTCTATCGTGAAGAAGCCGTGATTGAGACATTGGAACGTCAAGGCGATCGATTGAAAGCCGGCGTGGATGCCGCAGCGGCACGCCATGGCTTGAGCCAGTTATTCAAGCTGGCCGGGCGCCCGTCCAATCTCGTATACAGTTGCTGCGATGGAGACGGGATACCGTCGCAGCCATACCGCACCTTGTTCTTGCAAGAACTTTGCCGCCACGGAATTATCGCGCCTTCGCTGGTGACGAGCTATTCCCATTCCGAAGACGATATCGATCAAACGATCGATGCGGTTGATCAAGCGCTCCACGTGTATCGCAAAGCGCTCGAGGACGGCATTGACACATATCTGATCGGCCGACCCGTCCGCCCCGTGTTCAATCGATATGGCGATAGAACAAGCAGCGGGACGACCGCGCCGACTGGCGCTCAGATCACCAAGACTCTGCTTAGACCCCGACGCAAACCACGAGCCTCCAACACTGCAGCCGGAAATCGGCGCAACTCACGTTGTGCTGAATCCACGATAGGATAAAGTCGAAACTTACAGATTGCCCCGTGAGGCGTTCGAGACATTTTCGCCCGCGCCACCACCGATTCCACAGAAGGTCGTCCGCGACCTCTGCAACTCCCTCTGCAACACAAGTGCCGCCCACGCCAAATGCGCGATAAGCCAAAGTGCGAAGATGTGCTGTATCAAAGACATAGTTTGCAGATCCGCTTAAGGGGAGCAAAGACATCGTGGATGGACAACCCGGCCGCGCTGGCGGCGTATCACATACATCGACAGTCCACATCACGTAGACACCTTAAAACATGAAAATGGCAGATTTCTGCGTGATTCGACAGATTTAGATGGTAGTTGGTGGTAGGAGATCGATATTCCTTCGTCGCGGCTTTTCAGCAGCGCAATGTCTCCAATTGGATCATCCCAGCCACAGTATCCGTGGTGACCTTGTGCACAGAAGCGCGTTGACGCCCTATAGCTGAACGAGACTTTGCCCTGATAGCGCAATGACAATCGCGCTTACGCCCAATGCGGCTCACACAGCAGCGCTCATCAAATGACGGGGGCGCCCGCAAACTCGCTTCAGTACTAAGGCGCCCGACCTCCCAGCGACGCGGCCGGCAAGTAAAACTTGCGTCTTCTCCGAACTGGCCGTCAGCAGGCGTTTTGACGTTTCACTGCCGCCCGTGCAACATGCTTCGCCAACACATCAATAAACGTTGTCAGTCTTCAGCACCCGAAAGACCGTCAAGACCAGGATGCGAAGGTCCAGCCAGATCGACCACGATTCGATATACCACAGGTCACTTTCGACCCTCTTCTTCATCATGCCGATCTCTGGGGTTTCGCCTCGGAATCCATTGACCTGAGCCCAGCCCGTGATTCCTGGCTTGATCTTGTGCCGCATGGCATAGGTTGCAATGAGCTGATCGTATTCAGAATCGTGTGCCAATGCATGCGGCCGAGGCCCCACGAGCGACATTTCCCCGCGAAGTACGTTGATTAGCTGCGGTATCTCATCAATGCTGAGCTTTCGCAACAGCGCTCCCAGCCGCGTAATACGATGATCATTCCTCTTGGCCTGAACAATGACCGGTCCGTCGTCTCGCGTGTTCATCGTCCTGAACTTATAGATCTTGAACGGCTTTCCATTGAAGCCTGCCCGCTGCTGCAGAAATAACGACCGGCCCGGCGACTCCAGGCGTATTGCGATGCTGATAATCGCAAACATTGGCAGCAGGACAATGAGTCCCGATGCGGCCAACAGCTGGTCCATGGATCGTTTCATTGTCCGCTGCATGGCACTCAGGGGCGCACGCTGCAGTTGCAGGGCCTTTGTCGGGCCAAAATCGAATAGCGGTCGATCCAGCAGGCGAGCTGTCCTTTGATCAGAAACGAGTTTGATTGGAATCGGGAGAACACGCAGCTCGCTTTCGACTTGCCCGACCGCATCGAGAAATGCCCAGGGCATTGCGATCACGACCTCGTCCACCCCGGTTTGGCGGACATAGCGAACGAGCTCGCGCATGCGTTCCTTGAGGATGGCAGGATCGAGCAATTGGCTGGGCCCCATTGGAAGCGATACGATTTTGCAAACAGAGTAGCCATATAACTCGAGGTTACTCAGCATTGCGTTACCGATGAGCTCCTCCTCTAGACCGACCAAAACGATCCGGTTCGGCCGAATAAGCTTCGAGCGGATGACATAGGAACAGAGTTCCGCGACGATGAATCTCAACACGGAAGAAACAACGAGGCCGCTTACAAAGAAAAGCAAAACCCAGCCACGAGAGAAGGTCGAGCCGCTCTTGAGCAAGAAAACGAGAGCCGCGAGAGACGCAAACACGGCCAACCATGTCAGTGCGGATCTGCCAACCTGCCACCGGCCTCGCAGCAGATTGGACGCTTGATACAGCTTCGAAACATGAGCAATAGCGGAATACAGAATGCCGACAGCCATTCCCGAGCCCAGGTTGTTTTCCGCGCTGCTATAGCCAGCGACAGCGGTAGCATCATAAATGATGCCCGTCGCGACCGACAGAATTACAATCCATATCAGGTCAAGCGCCGCTACGAGCGGGGAAATCACCGACAAGGAGGACGGTACGCCGAACTCGTGCTGACCGTGCGGTCGCTCCAGTCTCGCCGCCGCCTTTCGATCGCCCACCGGATCCATTGAATCTGCTCCTACCAAATCTCGAGAGCTTCACCACACTATCCGCTATCTCTGCGCCCTTGCGCTTGCGACCTTCATCAACCCATTTTGATTGATGAAGCGAATGGTCTTCCGGCTTGGCAGATCAATTAGCTCTTTCGCTTTGAAATCAGCGAGTGCCCGACAGACAGTCTCAATTGATGTTCCGACATGATCGGCGATATCGGCCCGAGATAGTTGCAGCCGAAGCGCTTTGGGACGCTTCGGGTCCTCGCGCAAATGAGGTTGAATGCGAAGCAGAAGCCACGCAATCCGGGCGACGCAGGTTCGCTGGCTCATCGTCAGTACAAGAGAGAGTGTTTCCGACAGAACTTGATGAGTCCCGCATGGCTCGCCCTGATGACAAACGCGGGCAACGGTGGTGCGAATGACTCGGCAGTCGGTAACTGCTTCAGCTGTGAATTCTTGGCACGCCTGCTGGGTGGGCATGACAACATCGCCTGGCCAATAAAAGGCAAGGATTTGCCGGTTGCCGTCGGGGAGCAGACGCACTGCCCGCACGACGCCTTCGATGATTTCGATCTTCTGGTTTTGTTGCTCTCCCTCCCAGAACAGGGCTCTGCCCCGCGGAACAATCGTCGGAGTGGGAGTACGATCCAGCATTATCTTGCTGGGCAGCACAGTAAGGCCAATCGGCGCGCGTGTGCAGGACGGCTTTAGGGAAACCATGTCTAGCGGCATTGGTCCAACCCTCAACGTTAAAGCGTGCGTTGAAGGTGGCATGCAGACAACTTTAAGAAAATTCAGGCTCGTGCGCTAAGTTTTCTATGGTTCCAACTCGGCCTGATGGTCTAGACCGAATGTCAGGAAAACTATTCTGCGCTTAGCTGGCGCACATTTTTGGTTATGATAGCGCCTATAATATTGGCGTATTGCCGCCGAGCGCAGCATTCTACGTATTTACTATCACGCACGGAATATGCGCGATTCACGTATCGATGTCATCTTCGAATTCTGTGACGACCGTCAATTATGCACTGACCTTTTTTGATTGAATGCGGACTTCACAGATGGCCCCATCGAGTGGCTCACGCTGCTTTTCAAGGTCATCCAGAGACGTGATCGGGTGAAGCGGCATATCGCTTGCGAGTGAAGCCCTTTCACCAATCGAAAGAGCGCATGCCATTGGTCAGAACGGGGCTTCTTGCCACCTCAGTCGCTATCCTCGGGATGCGGGTAACCATCTTGGCATGCAAGTTCGGGCTCGCCATCTTTGTTGGCCGCTATCTCGATCTTTCATCGTTAGGGGTCTTTGGACTCTGCGCCGGCGTTGTCGCGGTGGGACCGAGCCTAGTCGGGATGGGCATGGTCCATCTCATCGTGCGGGATGCAGTTACGCTGACGCTCGCTGAATTGGTCGACCTGCTGCGGCACTACTGGTCCTTTGTCACCATCGTTTACGCCCTGGCGCTGACGATTTCCTTTCCGGTCACGCACTTTCTGAACGGATCGAGCATATGGTCGCTGGTCATCTCGATTACGCTGCTAGAGCACTTCGGCAACGACGTTTTCCAATTACTATCAAATTTGCAAAAGCCCCTTCTGGCCAACATAAGCGCCTTCATTCGCGGGGCCCTCTGGGTCTTGGTCTATACCCCACTGGCCATCTGGTATCCGGAACTCAGATCCATGACCGCGTTGCTGTGCTTCTGGCTCGCCGGCAGTATCGTGGCTTTGGCTCTGTTCTTCTGGACAACCAGACTGTGGCCGTGGACAGCAACCTCGCTGGCGGCGATCGACCCACCACGAATTTTCTCCACGATCAGGAAAGGTTTCGTCATTTACCTGAGCGATCTCGGTTTTGTTGCAAGCCAATATATCGATCGCTATCTGGTTTCGTTTTTCCTCGGGCTGGAGCTGACCGGCATTTACTTCCTCTATTGGTCGGCCGCAAATGCCGTAAGCACCTTCGTGAGCATTGCCGTCCTGCAGATACAGCGCCCCATATTGATCAAGGCACACCATCATGGCGGCGATTCAGAACACCAGAAGCTGATGATGCCGTTTCTAGGCACGACGTTGCTCTCGACAATCGCATTGGGTGCAGCGACCGGATTGGCGTTCTATCTCGTCTTGCCCTACTTGAAGCAACCGGCTATCGGAAACTTCCTGTTGGCATTCTGGCTTATCATGGCGGGAATGGCAGTGCGCAACGTGGCAGATTTTGGAGCCATGGCGTTGTTTACGGCTCGCCGAGATGGCGTTATGACGCTCACCAATCTCGCATCGGTTACTGGGCTGATCGTCGCCCAGTCGCTCTGTCTTCCGCTCATGGGGCTTTATGGCGCGGGGACCGCTATGATCATCACGTTTGGGGCGGTCACAATCTGGCGCGGCGCGTTGCTGTATGACCCTACGCCGAGCAAGTCGCCAGCGCTGGGATAACTCCAGGTTACCCAGGATCAACGACAGCCAGCTCTATGCCGGAAATCTCATGCGTGATCGGCCGCCATTCATACCCATCCCCTCGATCATGAAACGAGTGCTGGAAGCGCGGCTAGCAGTACGTTCTTTCGGTCCAACAATCTTTGCGGCCATGAACGCCGCCTCGGTTCTATTGCGAGCGCCAAGCGCCCGAAGAAGTGCAGCTGTATGAATTTTGCTCGTGCCCTCGGCGATGCTCAGCTCACGTGCGATCTCTTTGTTCGACATTCCCTGCGCCAGCAACGGCAGCACGTCATGCTGGCGACGCGTCAAACGAAGTTTGTCGACATCGACCGTCATCGTACGCTGACTGCCAACGCTGCCATGATCGCCATCTGCGAGCCATCGTGGAACATAGATGCGTCCAGTGAGCAGATCGCTGATAGCCGTCAGCAACTCTTCGTCGGATTGCAGCTTGTAAACAAATCCGTGAAACCCAGCCGAGAGGCAACCAAATACGTCGGCGCGGGTATTTGACGTCGACATGATTGCAACGCGCGTTGCAGGTCTTCGCTCATAAACCTGCGCGAGCACCTCAAGCGAAAGGTCGTTGAGGCTTGCTCGATCCATCAGGATCAAGTCGAAACAATCATCCGTTTCGAAAACCTCGAGGCGAGACGCCTCGATTACTCTGGAGTGTGGAAGTCTTGCCTCAACAACGTCCTTGAGGCCGGCTCGATAGACGCTGTGCTGGTCGACCACTAAGATTACTGACACGACACCAACCCCTGGTATACGTAATCCAATTTTATGCGGTGATAATTCTGCTTCGGGCGCCCTCTACCGCCGCTCAATTTAGTATTCTGCAATGCAACAAGAATACCTACGAACGCCCCCTTGTCAACTCATTGAATCAAATGGAACTTTTCGACGACCCGTATGAATCTGGGTACACGCGCATAAATTATGCGCTCGCAATATCGACAATCGCGCACTCGGCTGGATTGCAATACCTTTATTCTACTCGGCACGAGGGTGCGCACATGCAGACTGCGCGGAAACGTCGCGGTTAGTTGGCAGTCATTCCGCCGCGACTGCAGGGAACATGTCCTTCATTGGCGTCCAACGAAGCCGCGGATCCAATTGCTCTGTATCCCGCAGATGCCGGAGTTCAGCCAATCGCGTAAAGGGCGCCGCATTGAAAACTTTCTCGTCAAGCTGAATGCGCTCAAAGACGCTCTTTAGCTGCAGCGCTCCCAATCGCGCATCCCATTTGCAACAAAAGCTTGGCAGATGCTCTTTTATCTTTGCGAATGAAACGCGATAACTACGATCGTCTGCTCCAGCAGGCCCAAAGGTCAGTACGGAGCCGGCGAATGTCTCATTGACGATATTCGCAATGTCGCGGACCGCATAGTTCTGCGTCTCGTCGCCGACATTGAAGGCCTCGCCCCACACCGCTTCGCGGGGCGCTTCCAATGCGCACACAATCGCTTGGCAAATATCATCGATATGCACCAACGGTCGTAAAGGCGACCCATCACTCATCACACGCACTGTTCCAGAGGTGTACGCGAAGCCGGACAAGTTGTTCAAGACCAGGTCAAAACGTTGCCGCGGCGAAGCGCCGAATGCCGTGGCGTTGCGAAGAAACACCGGCGTGAAGCGCGAGTCGGCCATTGCCCTTACGTCGCGCTCAACCAGAACTTTGCATTTGGCATAAGCAGTGCGCGGATCGACCAATGACGTCTCGGTCTTCAGCTCATCGCCGGAGGCGCCATAGATGCTGCATGACGACGCGTAGACAAATCGTTGAACGCCGGCATCCTTACATTTCTTTGCGAAGGCGACCGAGCCTTCGTGATTGATCTCCATGGTCATGCCAGGGTCATTCTCGCCGAGAGGATCGTTCGACAGCTCGGCAAGGTGCACGACCGCATCAATTCCGGTAAGATCAGTCGTCGTTAGTTGGCGCGTGTCCTTCGAAATGACCATTGGCCGTGTGCAGCCATCATCAAACAACCAGCCCCGGCGATAAAGGCCTGTGTCGATGCCAACTGCGTCATGACCGCTGCTGAGAAGCTTTGGCCCAAGTACTGCGCCAATATAGCCATCAGCTCCTGTATATAACACACGCATAATTTCGCCCTCACTTAACAGTCTGACCGGCAAATGCCGGATCAGACATACGCGAAATATTGGACCTCGGACCCGTGGACTTCTGATCCCAGACACACCACGGTGGGTTTCCTGTATCCCACAACTCCTGCAGGACGGCCTTGTCGCGCAGAGTGTCCATATTTTGCCAGTAGCCGTGATGCCGATAGACCGCGAGCTGATCTCGATCGATGAGCTGAGCCAACGGCTCGTTCTCCCAGCTCGTGCTGTCACCCTCGATCACGTCGAGTGCTTCAGGCTCGACGACAAAAAAACCTCCGTTGATCACCTGCCCGTCTCGCGCATCCTTTTCCCGGAAGCGGGCCGCACGCGGACGCTCTGACGACAAATTAATCGCACCGAAGCGGCCGGGCTGCTGAACGGCTGTTACCGTCGCGAGCGCTCCTTGCTCGTGGTGGAACTTGACAAGCTCCTGCACATTCACGTCGCTCACGCCATCGCCGTAGGTGAGACAGAACGTCGAGTTTCCGATATAGTCCTTCACGCGCTTCAATCGCCCGCCTGTCATGGTCTTCTCGCCGGTATCGACGAGAGTGACCTTCCATGGCTCGCTTGCATTGCGATGGATCTCGACGTCGTTACGCTGCAGGTCGACGGTGAGATCACCCTGGTGCGGCAGATAGTTCAGAAAGTAATCCTTGATCACCGAGCCTTTGTAGCCGCAGCAGATCACAAATTCGTTCAGACCATGATGCGAGTAGAGCTTCATGATGTGCCAGAGTATTGGACGTCCGCCGATTTCGACCAAAGGCTTGGGAACGACCGACGTATGCTCGCTGAGGCGCGTGCCATAGCCGCCTGCAAGGATCACCACCTTCATTATTCTCTCCTGTCCTTTGGTCGCCATCGTCTGATTTCACACATCGGATACCGTCCGGTGTGCAGATGACCTTATTGGCAGGATAGGCAACATCACCCGTTGCGAGTTGACAGCCGTCAAATCTGAATTTTCGTTGAGCAATAACTTTTGCGCCAACGTTCTACTTATAAAGTGCCTGCGAGATTTTGATTGAGGGCCACCGATATGGTCGCCCATGCGCGACCATTGCGATTACGTTGAGATCTCTGCGAGCGTCGATTGGCCAAATACGCACTGATGAGTCAGAAACGATGAGTCCGGAGTTTCTACTTCTTCTCATGGCCTTTACCGCACTATGTCTGATGGTGCTGACAGCCTATTGCGGTGGCGAAGATGTATTGTCTGGCCGCTTCACTTCACCTTCAGCCCTGGATACTCCCCACGTCGCCACGATTCATCGCCCGCCTCATGTGACACCAGATACAGCAGATTTCTTCAGTTGAGACTGCGTTGAACTTAGCGTCGGGATTGGAACTTTGAGCAGCTCGCACTTTCTGACACCAGGTCAACTTCAGCTCCTGGCGACGGAAGTAGTCGGCCCGGCTCCAGGCTGGAATGCGAAGATCGAAATTCCCGTAGGCGGCGGCATTTCGTCGGCGGGGAGGAAGCTTCCGATCTGTTCGCCCGCGCTCTGTTGCAGGCGACTCCCTTGCCACCACCACATGAACAGGAATTTGATGAGGACGCGGGCTCACTCGTACTCGACCATTTATGGACCGCGACATCCACCGGTCGCCAGGCACGCGATAACGCAATTGCATCTGATAGCGATGGGACGAGTCCGGTCCGCTGATCTTAGGTCTGACGATAAGCTCACCGCCTCAAGCGCATCTGCCGAGAGGCTTCGTTACAGCTTGAAATCCAGCTCTACGACGCCATCGATCGGTTTCGTGCAAGCAGCACTGAGCCAGAGCTTTGGCCAAGCGATCTTGAATAACCTCACAGCAATATCTGGAGGCAGCTGCGACTCGACCTTTACGATAGCCGACTGCCTCTTCCCACAATTCCAGAACTCAAAACTGATGCAATTTCTGCGATAATCGTATTCTGGCTCGAACAACAAGCCTCGCGGTATTGTCTCGCCACCCATAATCTGCCTCGCCCCTGCGCAACGCGTTACGTAGCCACGCGTCGTCCGATGCAGGCATTTCATATCGATAAATTGTCGATAGGTAGACGTGCGCAGGAAGATTCGGGCTGGGTCTGTAAAATTATTTAAACCACCGGCGTCCCGGATTCATAAGCGACCGTCGATGATTGCGCCTGTGATTGATGGCAGAATGCAGCGTTTGCTCTTGTGCAAATCATATCGGCCTAATCGACACAATTCTCAGCGGGATCGCAATTGTCTATGCCGGAGGGATCCAAATTATCTTACGGCGCACCTGTGTCGCGGGATACTGTAGCGTAGGGGTGCCACATGAATTGTATCGAGCGATATTCTCTGGTTCAGCCCGTGGGGATGCATTCAATAAACGACCTTATGTCGTCGATGGACACAGCGATGAGGTCTTGTCGCGGCGCGGGAGCAACGTCAACTCCATCGGACGTGATATATCCGCAAGTGGCGGCGGCAAACCCGCAAGAAACTGAGAGCTGGTTCCGGAATAGAAGTGGATGGTCGACCATGTCGTGGAGAGTGCGGCTTTGCGCCAGAAGCGGTCATGTGGAGATCCAAAGACAGCGGAATTTCGCGAAGTCTTGCATAAAAGGTGACACCAATTGAGAATGGATGGCTCATCCAGAGCTTCGGCTCGGCCAGCGGCGAGAACGTACCGTACGTCTACCGATATGGCGGCATTTCTATCCAATCGTCGAAAGCAACGTCCGTGCCTTCTGTCAACAAAGCAAAGAAATCAACCAGCAAACGCCCGGCACGGACCAATGGCAGCATAACAGACGCAACCTATTTGAAGCTGCACAACCTGATCGAGTCGCGACAGCTGCAGCCCGGCGAGGTGATCGAAGAGCGCCGGCTTGCACTGCGGCTGAAAGTCTCGCGGACACCGCTGCGGGCTGGCATCAGCCGGTTGCTGGGCGAAGGCAGGCTCGAGCAATTGTCCAACGGCACTGTGGTGGTCCGCACAATCGAGATGGCGGAATTGCTCGAATTGGTCCATCTTCGCATGGTGCTGGAGAGCGAAGCGACGTTCATTGCGGCGACCCGCATCGCGCTGGATATCCTTGCACCGATCAGGGCTGCGCTGGAGAAGATCATTGCTGCGTCGACAGTGTCCGGGACGGCTCACTGGACCCTCGACGATGAAATTCATGACCAGATCGCGCGGCATTGCGGCAATCGCTCGCTTGAGAAGCTGATTGGAGAAATCCGGCAAAAGATCCGGATGTGCAATGTAGAGCGCCAGCCTGGCCGGCTGCTGCCCGCCACCCGCGAGCATCTGGCGATTATCGATGCCATCATCGATCGTGATGCTGCCGCAGCCCGTCAGGCGATGATCCTGCATCTCACTAATGTGCGGCAGGGATTGCTCGAACGGTTCGGGATCTTCCTGCCCGAGCCTCACGGTTAGGTCGAGATCAGGCAGAATCCCTGCGGGTGCATGTCCGAAAATTCTGCAGCTGCCCGCAATTTTGTCGGACTCCGTCCAAATTTGACGCAGCTTCCCGGGCTTCGCAGCTTGACTGAAATCAGCATGGGCGGTTCACTGGTATACCAGTGGAATATCAAGCCGCTCCGCAACGCCGACCAACCAGATGTCCCGCCTGAATGACGCCAAACCACATTGCTTCCCACACCGTCGCGGCCGAATCGCTGTCCCCGGCCGCCTTTGCCGCCTTCGGCGATGTAGCTGAGCGACCGATCGACGTGCGCCGGCGCTATCTTCCGACATCGGACGATCGCACCGAGGACGCCGCCACCTTTTCCTTCTGGATCAGCAGCGCCGCCAGGCTCGGCAGTCTGCCCCTGCCAATCACGACGCTGGAGCGTCATCCGTTCTCCGCCCAGACTTTCATCCCGCTCGGCAGCAGCCAATACCTGGCGATCGTGTGCAATGCCGGCCCGGATGGCCTGCCTGATGTGGCCACCCTGCGGTGCTTCATCGCCGGAGCGCATCAAAGCATCACCTTCGCCCGCAATGTCTGGCATCATCCCATGACCGTTCTCGGCGCGGCCATGGAATTTGCCGTCGCCATGGGCATGACCGGCCGGCAGGACGACGACGTGTTCGTCGATATCGCTGGCGACATTCGCGCCGTGATGCCGCCGAGCGCATAGGGATCGCAATGATGCCGCATGATGATCACCTCACCCGCGACTTCGTCGGCTACGGCCGCACCCCGCCGCATCCGCAATGGCCGGGCGCAGCAAGAATCGCACTCAACTTCTGCATCAACTACGAAGAAGGCTCCGAGCCGTCGTTCGCCGATGGCGACGGCGTCACCGAAGCAGCCCTGACCGAAGGTGGCGGTGGCGGCTTCGAGGGCCGCGACCTCGCCGCCGAGTCGATGTTCGAATATGGCAGCCGCATAGGCTTCTGGCGCGTGCTGCGCCTTCTGTCCGAGCGCGGCATGATCGCCACCGTCATGGGCTGCGCGCTGGCGTTGGAACGCAACAACGAGGCCTGCGCCGCCATTCAGGAATATGGCTACGACGTCTGCGCCCATGGCTGGCGCTGGGAGCGGCATCCGTTGCTGTCCGAGGCCGACGAACGCGAGCGCATACGCAAGACCGTCGAGAGCCTCACGCGCACCACCGGCGAGCGTCCGCTCGGCTGGTATTGTCGCTATGGGCCGAGCGTGAACACGCGGCGCCTCGTGGTCGAGGAAGGCGGTTTCCTCTACGACTCCGACGCTTATAATGACGAATTGCCGTACTGGACACGTGTGCTCGGCAAGCCGCATCTCGTCGTGCCTTACGGCCTTGCCAACAACGACGCAAAGTTCAGCCGCGGCGCGATGGCAACGGCGGATGATTTCTTCGTCTATCTGCGCGACGCCTTCGACATGCTCTACGCGGAAGGCGCCACCGCGCCGAAGATGATGTCGGTCGGACTGCACACCCGCCTGATCGGCCATCCCGGCCGCGCCGCCGGCCTGCAGCGCTTCCTCGATCACGTCGCCAAGCACGACAACACCTGGGTCTGCCGGCGCGGCGACATCGCCCGTCACTGGCAGGCCACTCATCCCCCCACGCCCTGATCTCCACCACATCCGCACCCGAAAGGACGTTCCCATGAAACTGAAACCCACGCATTGGATGTTCGCGCTGATGCTGTCGACTGCGGCATTCGCCGGCGGCGCCAGCGCGCAGGAAGCCGATCATCCCTCCGACAAACCGATGGTGGTCGCGTCCGACTTCGGCGTCGCGCCATGGATGGTGCGCGGCCCCAACGGCCCCGAGGGTTTCGGTGCGGACCTGATCAACGAGATCGGTAAAGATCTCGGCCGCCCGAAGGTCGAGATCGTCGACATCAATTTCTCCGGCCTATTCGCGGCGCTGTTCGCCAAGCGCGCCGAATTCCTCGTCAACCCGCTCAACCTCACTGCCGAACGCTCCGAGCGCATGCTCTATACCGAGCCGCTATTCTCCACCGGCAACGGCTTCATCGTCCGCGCCGCCGACGAGATGAAGGGCTTCGAGGATCTCAAGGGCAAGGCCGTCGCCGTCAACCGCGGCACCATCTCGGATACCTGGGCCACCACCAATGCCGAGAAATACGGCTTCGAAGTGCAGCGCTACGATGTATTCCCCGACACGGTACAGGCCGTGCTGACGCGCCGCGCCTTCACAGCGCTAAATGAGATCCCGACGACCGTCTATGCCGCCAGCCAGAACAAGGCGATCAAGGTCGGTTTCAAGGACTTCAACGGGCGAAACTTCGCCTATGCATTCCGCCTGGAAGATACTGAGTATCGCAACAAGGTCGAGGCAGTCATCGAATGCATGAAGTTGGACGGCCGCCTGCGCAAGCTGCACGAGAAATGGTATGGCGCAACGCCCGATGCCGGCTCGGCCATCGACACTGTGTATTTCGGCTATGGTCCTCCCGGCTTCAAGGGTTTCGAGCCCACCTCGCACGTTCCGGCGTGCAAGTAGCACGCTTGCTCTGACAAGATAGCTGCGAACACCGGACCGGCCCGAGCCGGTCCGACCGCGGTTGATGGACACCCGATGGAGCGGATAGTCGAATACTACTTCAATGCAGAAGTCATCGCGGGCGCCTTCCCCCAGGTGCTCGCGGGCTTTCGCACGACGGTCATCGTATCGCTTTTGATTATTTTCTGCGGCACGCTGTTCGGCCTGTCGCTGGCACTGCTGCGCTGCGCCAACCTGCGCCCCGTCAATTTCATCATCACCGCTTATGTCGACGTGCTGCGCACGCTGCCGCAGCTCGTCGTGATCGTCTTCATCTATTTTGGCCTGCCTTATCTGGGCCCGACGCTGTCCCCCTTCGCAACCACTGTGCTGGCGCTCGGCATGGTGCTGTCGGCCTTTTCTACCGAGATCTTCTGGTCCGCGATCATGGCACTGCCGCGCGGGCAATGGGATGCCGCGAGCGCGCTCGGCTTCAGCCGGCTACGGACGCTGATCACGATCATCCTGCCGCAGGCCGTTCGCCTCGCGATTCCGCTTCTGACCAACCGCGCCATCTCCATCAGCAAGGGTACTGCGCTCGGCACCGCCGTATCGCTCCCGGAAACGCTAGGACAGGCGCAGAGCGTGATGGCGCTGGTCGCCAATCCCTCACCGCTGACGCTAGCCGCGGCGTTCTACCTCACCTTCTTCCTGCCGCTGGTGATCGCCAGCCGGTGGATCGAATATCGCTACAGCACGGGGCGTTGAGCGGATCGCATGCAGGATTTCCTGGACAATTTCGCCAACTGGGAGTCGCTGTTGCGGGTCTATCCGCTGCTGCTGCAGGGGCTGCTCTATACAGTCTGGCTCGCGGTGGTGGCGCTGCCGCTCGGCATTCTCGCCGGCCTCGCCATCGCCGTGCTGTACAGCTTCAAGAACCGCTGGGTGAATATCGCGCTGCTGATTTATATCGACCTGTTCAGATCGTTTCCCGTGGTGGTATTGCTGATCCTGATCTTCTACGGCATGCCGTTTCTCGGCCTGACGCTCGGCAGCTTCACCGCGGCGGTGCTGGCCATCGTTCTCAACAATTCCGGCTACTATGGCGAGATCTTCCGCGCCGGCATCCTGTCCGTGCCCCACGGCCAGACCGAGGCTGCCCGGGCGCTCGGTTTCAAGCCGCTGCATGTGGTGTTCTCCATCGTGCTGCCGCAGGCGATCCGCAACGTGCTGGCGCCGCTCGCCAGCAATTCGCTAGAACTCGTCAAGGCGACACCAATTGCCGCCTTGGTCGCGCTGCCTGAACTGCTGCGCTCAGCCCGCGTCGCCCAGGAGCAAACCTACAACCCGACGCCGCTGATGGCGGCCGCGGTAATCTTCTTCGTCATCCTGTATCCGTTCGCGCGCTGGGTGGCGCGGCTGGAACGGCAAGCACTGAAAGCCCGCTGACATGGCCACACTGATCACCGGCGGCAGCGGTTTCATCGGGCTCGCGCTCGCCGAACGCCTGATCGCCGACGGCGAGACCGTTATCTTGTTCGACCTCTCAGCCCCCGGCCACAACATACTGATGCGCACCGAGCTTGCCGGCGCTACGCTGGTCACCGGCGATGTCACAAGCGCCGACGACGTCGACCGCGCGTTGAACACGGCCGGCATCGACCGCGTGATCCACACCGCCGCGATGACGCCGAATGCCCAGCGCGAGCATGACGCTGCGCGCCAGATCGTCGACGTCAATATCGGCGGCACCGTCAATCTGCTCGAACGCGTAACATTGCGACCCGCCATCAAGCGCGTCACCGTGCTCAGTTCCGTCGCAGTGTACGGCTTCTCGCAACCGGCCGCGTCGGGCCTGTTCGAGGAGGATTTGTCGCCGCCGGCGCCAGCCGCGCTCTACGGCATCACAAAGCTTGCATCGGAACAGGCGGCGCTGCGGATCGCCGACCTCCACAAGCTCGATGTACGCGTGATTCGGCTCGGGCCGGTCTTTGGCCCATGGGAGTTGCAGACCGGTGTCCGCGATGCGCTGAGCCCGCATTATCAGGTGCTCCGTATGGCCTTCGACGGCCGTGAAGCGATTCTCCCGCGCAGCATGGCCGGCGATTGGATCTATTCCCGTGACGCTGCCCTCGGCGTCGCGAGGGTGAGCGCCTCCGACGCGCTGAAGCACCACACCTATCACGTCAGCGGCGGTGTGCTGTCCGATCTGCCACAATGGTGCGAGATCATCGCGACGCACATGCCCGGATTCCGCTGGCGGATGGCGGAGATCGAGGCGGAGGGCAACGTGATCTACGGCCTGCCGAAGGACCGTGCGCCGCTGAACATTGCGCGGCTGGCCGCAGACGCCAGCTTCACGCCTCAATTTCATCTGGAAGATGCGGCGCGCGACTATCTCGGCTGGTTGCCGCAGGCAGGAGAACCCGCATGAGCAAACGTCTGGCTGGAAAGTCGGTTCTGATCACCGGCGCCTCCTCGGGCATCGGCCGCGCCATCGCCCGCCGGTTTGCTGCCGAGGGCGCGAAGCTCATGCTCGCGGATCTCACCATGGACGTGCGCGAAGGCGGCACTCCGACATTGGAGCTGCTGCGTGCAGACGGTTATGAGGTCGATTTCATCCAGATCGACGTCGCCTCGGAGGACGACACCGTCCGCGCCGTCCAACAGACCGTTGCGCGCTACGGCCGCCTCGACGTGCTCGTCAACGACGCCGCCATCGGCACCGGCAAACGTCTGACCGACACCAGCCTCGCCGAATGGGACAGGACGCTGGCGGTCAACCTTACCGGCGTATTCCTGATGTCCCGCGCCGCCGTCAACCAGATGCTGACGCAGGATATCCGCAACGAGGCCCGCGGCCGCCTCGTCAACATCTCCTCGCAACACGGCATGATCGCCTGCCCGGAAGACATCGCCTATGGCACCTCCAAATCCGGGGTCGTCTACATGACGCGGCAGATCGCGGCGGACTACGCGAAGGATCACATCATCTGCAATGCAGTCGCGCCCGGCAAGATCGTCACCGGCAAACCAGGCCGCGCCGCGGAGCCGCGCTGGATGGACTACTCCACCAGCCGCACGCCGATGCCGCGGCTGGGCCGTCCCGACGACGTCGCCAATGCAGCGCTGTTTCTGGCCTCAGACGAGGCAACTTTCATGACGGGCGAAAACATTCTCGTCGATGGCGGCTGGATGGCGTCATGAGCAACGTTTCGGAGAGCACCATGGAGCAAGCGCCTGCGGATACATCCGCGCCGATCATCCAGATGTCCGGCGTCACCAAATGGTATGGCGACGTCCAGGTGCTTAAGGGCATCGACTTCACGGTGGCGCGCGGCGAGCGCGTCGTGATCTGCGGGCCTTCGGGGTCCGGCAAGTCGACCATGATCCGTTGCATTAACCGGTTGGAAGAACATCGCGACGGCCGCATCATGGTCAATGGCGTCGAGCTGGATCACTCGACGCGCAATGTCGACGTGGTCCGCCGCGATGTCGGCATGGTATTCCAGCAGTTCAACCTGTTTCCACATCTGACCGTGCTACAGAACCTCACCATCGCGCCACGCAAGATCCGCGGCGCAACGAGGCAGGAGGCCGACGAAGTTGCGCGCTATTTTCTTGAGCGCGTACGGATCTCCGAACAGGCCGATAAGTATCCGAGCCAGCTCTCCGGCGGCCAGCAGCAGCGCGTCGCCATCGCGCGAGCGCTGTGCATGAAGCCGCAGATCATGCTGTTCGACGAGCCTACCTCGGCGCTAGATCCAGAAATGATCCAGGAGGTGCTCGACGTCATGGTCGGCCTCGCCCGCGAAGGGATGACCATGGTCTGCGTTACCCACGAGATGGGATTCGCGCGCACGGTCGCCGACCGCGTGGTGTTCATGGACGCCGGCCGGATCATCGAGGACGGCGCGCCGGCCGATTTCTTCTCTGATCCAAAACAGGATCGAACCCGTGCATTCCTCAAACAAATTATGCATCGATGACCGAGGCGGCCGCTTTGCGCCAACAGCGGACATCGATTGTTTCTGCGTGCCCCGTGATCTATGAGCTCACAATCAACGTCTGGGCGACCGCTAGAAAGACCTACGCGGCTTCGTCGCGCGATTGGTAGAGCTTGTAAAGCATGCGTTGCCCGATACGGCGGAACGGCGAGAACGGATGCGTCGGCAGCGGCGAGGTGAAGATCGGTAGGTCCTGCCCCTTGAAGTTCTTGCCTGCGATCATCTCGGCCATGCGACGGCCGGCCTGCGCCGAATAAGACACGCCATTGCCACCGTAGCCAAGCGCATAGAACAGAGTTTGCGAAGGATCGGGCCGGAAGATACGCGGCATCATGTCGTGGCTGACATCGACCCAGCCCCACCAGGAATAGTCGATCTCGATTCCCTTGAGCGCCGGGAACTTGCGGTGCAGCCCGTCGATCAGGAGCTGCAGATGCCGCGGATTTGCAGCGTCCGCGCCGGTGATGGCGCTGCGGCTACCGATTTGCACACGGTTGTCGGGCAGCCGGCGATAATAGAAGCGCAGCGTGCGGGTGTCGGTGATGACTTCGGTGGTCTTGAAGCCGGTCGCCTCCAGCTCTGCTTCGGTAAGCGGCCGCGTCACAATCGAGTTGGACATAATCGGCATGCAGCGGCCACGCAGCATCGACGTCAGGCCGAGCGACGTATAGGCGCCGGTGGCGATGCCAACCGCGCGGGCGCGCACGGTGCCGCTGGGCGTGCGCAGATGATGCACACCATTGCGCGTCGTGATCTCCAGCACCGGACTGCCGGGATGCACCTTGGAGCCGAGTTCGCGCGCCATGCGCAGATAGCCGAAAGCGAGTTTGGCAGGATGGACGCCAGTGCCCAGCGGCTCATGTACAGCGCCAACACATTCTGCCTCGTTCACATAGTCGCGGCGTACGTCCTCGGCGGACAGCACGCATGTCTTGTAGCCGAACACCTCGTTCTGGACTTTCGACTCGGCTGCGATCTTCTCGAACATCCGCTGGCGATGCGCGAGATAGAGGTGGCCGCCGCGCTGCGGTTCACAATCGATATTTCCGGTCTTGATCAGATCCTCGAAGGTCTCGAAGCCGTCCTGGATTTCCGCGTGCAGCCGCAGCGCCACATCGCGGCCCCAGCGCGCGATCCACTGCGAACGCGACAGCCGACCCGACGCGTTCTGGCCCTGCCCGCCATTGCGTGTGCTGCAGCCCCAGGCGACGCGATTGGCTTCCAGCACCACGGCCTTGATGCCGAATTCGCGTGCCAGAAAAATCGCACAAGCGAGCCCGGTATAGCCCGAGCCGACGATCGCGACGTCGGCATCGACGTCGCCCGAGATCGGGCCATCATCGTCCGGCGGTGTTCCTGCCGTGGCGGCCCAATAAGTCGGGGCGTAGTCGCGGTGGGTGCCGGGACCGGGGGACACCAGGGGATCGTAGTGCTGATCGTAGGGAGCAATCGACATCGGCGCGGCCTCTATCACGGTGCGATCAAGACTGAGCCGGTAGCGGCGGGCGGTCCTTACGGAATGCGCTCTTGCGCGAGAGCTTGTCGCCCTTGAACGTGAAGAGATCGCACCCCTCGGCCTCGATCCGCGTGCCGTTGGCTGCTGTACCGCGGAAAATCCATTCAGATAGGCCGCGGTCGCCGAACACGGTGTGCGATGTACAGGTCCAGCTCACATCCGGCATACCGCCCCAGACCTTCTCGAAGGCCTCCTTGACATCGGCGGTGCCGGTGATGCGGTTGCCGTACAGTTCCGAACCGACGGCAGTATCGAACACCACGTCATCGGTCATGCAGGCCATGACGCCGTCGGCGTCGTGACGGTTGAACGCCTCGAATAGTGTGACGAGAAGCTGGTGGCGCTGGGTTTGCTGCTCGGACATTGCAAAGCTCTTTCGATCATTTCAGCAACGGTGGCACCGCGTGCCAGCCATGGTGGTGAAACTGCCAGTGGCCAGGCCACCCGATTAGGGCCAGTTGCGGCGAAGCACCCGTCCAGAGCGGAACGGTTCGCGCCGGCGATCTGGCCCAAAGATTGAGACACGCTGGCCCTCCCCGGGTTGGCGGATGTTGCCATGGTGGCGGCATGACGGAGCGACGGACCCACGTGACATGCATGACCTGACGATCGCGATCGGCGATCTCGGTGCGGCGCTGACGCCAAAACTGGTTTTGATGTCGATTGCCTCGATTTTCGTCGCCGCGGTGCTGCGCGGCTTTACCGGCTTTGGTTTTGCCCTTGCCGCTGTGCCGCTGCTCGGCCTGTTCATGGCGCCGACCGAGGCCGTTCCGGTGGCGATCGGATTGCAGCTTGCCGGCAGCCTGCTCGATTTCCGCAAGGCATCACAGAGCTGCGACTGGCCCTCGCTGCGCTGGCTGATGATCGGCGCGCTGATCGGATCGCCGCTGGGAACCCTGATCCTGACCGAAATCCCGGCGCCAATCTCGCGGTTGGTGATCAGTTCGATCACTCTACTGGCGGTGTTCGCGCTGGGCCGCGGCTTCGCGTTGCCCGCCATCCCGCCACGCCCGGTGACGTCGATCACCGGTTTCTTCTCCGGTCTGTTCAACGGGCTAGCCGCGATGCCCGGACCGCCGGTGGTCGCTTACTATATGTCGGTTCCGCTGCCACGCTTGGCAACGCGTGCGTCGCTGATGGTGTTCTTCCTGATGACCTCGATCACGGCAACGATCACTTTCGTCAGCGTGGGCCTGCTGAACGTCTACACCATCGGCCTGTCCTTGCTCGGCCTGCCGGTGATGTGGCTCGGCACCAGACTCGGCGAAATCGCATTCCGGCGCGGCAACGACGCGATGCATCGCCAAGTCTCGATCATCAGCCTCGGCGCGATTGCCCTCGTCAGCGCCGTCAAGGGCGTGAGCGAGCTGACCTGAGCCGCGTCAGCTCATGCGTGCGATGATGCGACCGAGACGTTCAATGCCCGGTTCGATCCGGTCATTGCGGATCGACGAGAAGCCAAGCCGGAAGCAATTGGCATGGGTACCTTTCGTCATCGAGAATACGTCGCCCGGCTCGATCACCACGCCTTCTGCCAACGCGGCCGTGGCAAGTTCGGTGGCATCGCAGGCCGCCGGACATGTCACCCAATAGCTGGTGCTGCCGACGCCGCGCACGAAATCGCAACCGGTGAGATGCTTGGGCAGCAACTGATCGAGAATGCGTGCGCGCTCCAGTAGCACGCGTGAGACGCGCTGCAGATGCGAGCGGTAATGGCCAAGGCCGATGAACAGCGCCGCAACGCGCTGGTTGTTGAGCGGTGGATGCCGCAGCATTAGGCGCCGCAGCGCGCGCAATTCACGGATCACCGGCGCTGGTGCGGCGACATAGCCGAGCCGTAGGCCGGGCGCGAGCGCCTTAGACAGGCTGCCGACATAAAGCACGCGGTCGTTGCGATCGAGGCTCATTAGCGGCGGCAGTGCCGGCCCCTCCGAGATCAGCTCGCTCTCATAATCGTCCTCGATCAGGATGATGTCGCGCTCCTGAGCCTTGCGCAGTACGTCGAGACGGCGCTGCTCGGGCATCGCCACCGTGGTCGGGCATTGATGACCTGCGGTGACGTAAGCGAGATCGCAGCTCTCGAAGTTCGTATCGGGCACCATGCCCTCGCCGTCGATTGCGAGCGGCACGATATTGTCGGTCTGCATACCGAAAATGTTGCGGGCGTCGGGATAGCCGGGATCTTCCATGCCGACCCGGGTGCCCTGCTTCACGAACAATCGGGCGATCAGATACAGCGCATGCTGGGCGCCGATGGTCATCATGATCTCGTCGGGCCGCGCGCGAACGCCGCGACGCGGCAACACCTGCAGCCGGAGCTGCTCGATCAGCGCCGGATCGTCCTCGTCGATCAGATCGCGGGCCCAGTTGTTGATCTCGGGCACGCTAAGTGCGGCGCGCGCACTTTCGCGCCAGTCATTGGTCGGAAACAGGCTTGGATCGAACTGCCCGAAGATGAAGGGATACGGATAGTCCTGCCAGTTGAGCGGCTTGACGATGTTCCGGTTGGCCGACGGCCGCACTGCGAAGCGCCCGGCCCAGCGCGCGGCGCCGGCCTCGTCGGGCGCCGCGCGGTCGTCGCGCTGGGTGCCGAGATGCTTGGGGAGGCCGGCCACGAAGAAGCCGCTGCGTTCGCGCGAAATGAGGAAATTCTGGTCGACCAGCTGCTCGTAGGCAATCACGACGGTATTACGCGACACTTCGAGCAGTGTGGCCAGTTCGCGGCTCGAGGGCATGCGCACACCAAGCGCCAGACGGCCTTCTTCGATGGCGGTACAGATCAACTGGCGGATCTGGAGCTGCAGGAAGGGACCGCGCCGGTCCAGCCCCTGGAACAGCGATCCCCAGAACAGCGCATCCCCAATGCCAGACGCTGCAGGACGCCCGTCTGCACGGGCGGCTTTCACTGAACCTCCGGGATTACCCATCGCGCCCTCCACACTCATCCCGAAACCAAAGCCGCACCCGTCTTCGGGCCTAACAGGACACTAAGCAAAAGCCGCGCCAAGGTGGACCGTCGGCACCGCGGGACTGGCCCCATTCGTGCATCCGATCTGGCGCTGGCTCGGAGCGATGCGAGGCCTCACGCTTCGATGACGGAATTTTGAGGGTGGTCCATTGAGCCAGGATACGATTGTTTTTTCGGCCCGCAAGATCGTGACCATGAACCCGTCACGCCCATCCGCCACGCATGTCGCAGTGCAGAACGGCCGGATCGTCGCAGTCGGCAGCTTCGACGAGATCGTCGATACCAGCGGCGCCAAGGTCGACGACCGTTTCAAGGACAAGGTGCTGCTGCCCGGCTTCGTTGAAGGCCACAGCCACATCATGGAAGGCATGATGTGGTCGCTGCCTTATGTCGGCGCCTTCGACCGCCGCTCGCCCGAAGGCAAACTCGTCCAGGGCCTGCCGGATATCGATGCCATCATCGCGCGGCTGCAGGAAGCCGAGGCAGCGATGACCGATGCCGAGGCACCGCTCTTCGCCTGGGGCTTCGATCCCCTGCATATCGGCAGCGTGTCCCTGACGCGGCAGGATCTCGACCGCGTATCGACCACGCGGCCGATCATGGTCGTGCATGCATCGTTCCACATCAGCAACGTCAACACTATCGTGCTGCAGCGCGCCGAGCTCGATCGCACCACCAATATTTCCGGCGTGGTGATGGGCAAGGACGGCGAACCATCCGGCGAAGTCCAGGGCATTGCCGCTCGGTTTCGCGTGTTCCGCGTGCTCGGCACCAATCCACTGTCTGGCAATCTCACAGCCGATGACGTCAACCGCTACGCGGCATCGTCGTGCATTCAGGGCGTGACTACCATCACCGACCTGCACAACGATCTTGCTGACCTGACCATCGAGGTCTATCGCGCCGCAAGTCGGCGCGATGATTTCTCGGTGCGCCTGGTCCCGGCCATGGCCTCGGTGTCGCACAGCCCGGAACAGGGCGTCGAGAAGATCAAGACACTGAAGGCGTCGAACAACGACAAGCTTCACTACGGCATCGTCAAGCTGGTGGTCGACGGCTCGATTCAGGGCTTTACCGCGCGGCTGCGCTGGCCGGGCTATCACAACGGCGCGCCCAACGGGTTGTGGTACATCGCGCCAGAAGAACTGCCGTCCATCGTCGCAGCTTACCACAATGCGGGCATCCAGCTGCACATCCACACCAATGGCGACGAAGCTACCGAAGTGGCGCTCGATGCCGTCGAGGCCGCGCAGATCGCAAAGCCGCGGCCCGATCACCGCCATACGCTGCAGCATTGCCAGATGGCGGATGCTGCGCAGTTCAAGCGCATGAAATCGCTCGGCATGTGTGTCAACTTGTTTTCCAATCACGTCTATTACTGGGGTGACTCGCATTACGAGCTGACCATGGGTCCGGAACGCGCCAACAGACTCGACGCCACCGGTACCGCGCTGCGCGTCGGCGTTCCCTTCGCAATCCATTCCGACGCCCCGGTGACGCCGCTGAGCCCGCTGTTCACCGCCTGGTGTGCCGTCAACCGCGTGTCGTCGAGCGGACGTGTGCTCGGCAAGGAGACCGAAGCGCTGACCGTCGAACAGGCGCTTGCCGCGATCACGATCAACGCCGCCTATACGCTGAAGCTCGATCACATCGTCGGCAGCATCGAGGCCGGCAAATATGCGGACTTCGCGGTACTTGATGAAGATCCGTTTGAAGTCGCGCCGGAGAAGCTCAAGGATATTGCCATCTGGGGCACCGTGGTCGGCGGCCACGTGCGGGAGGCGCCACGGGCATGACGGCAGCGTCATCAGCGAAAATTCCCGTGACGGTGGTCGGCGGCTTTCTCGGCGCTGGCAAGACGACCTATCTCAATCACCTCCTTCGCACCGGCTCCGCCCGCTATGCCGTTCTGGTCAACGACTTCGGTGCCGTGAATATCGATGCCGGCCTGATCGCGCAGCACGACGGCACCACCATGACGCTGACCAATGGCTGCGTCTGCTGCAGCATCGGCGGCGGCTTTCTGGATACGCTGGGCCGGATTCTCGACGACACAATCCCGTTCGATCACATCATCATCGAAGCGTCGGGCGTCGGTGATCCCTGGCGCATCGCCGAGATCGCACTGGTGGAGCCGAGCCTGCGCCTGAATGCCGTGATCGTGCTCGCGGATGCATCCCGCATTTCAAAACTGCTGATCGACAGTCGCGTCGGCGACACCGTGCGCGGCCAGTTCGATCGCTGCAGTCTCGTGCTGCTCAACAAGGTAGACCTGCTAAACCGCACCGCCGTCGATGCGGCCCGTGCCACGGTCGCGGCGCTGCGTCCGGACATCCAGATCATCGAGACGACAGAACATACGCTGCCGGTCCTGCCGGACGGCGAGGTCAAGGCGACATCGCGCTTCGCCGCAACCGCGGTGGACGACCGCGCCGATCATGAAAGCGCATTCCGCCGATGGTCGTATCGGCGCAGCGGCACGTTCGATCGTGGCCAGCTTACAGCAGCACTAGCCGCATTGCCGCCGCAGCTTTTGCGCCTCAAAGGACCATGCCGGATCGCCGGTGATGCGTCGCCAGCGCTGCTGCAGATGGTCGGGCAAGACTGGGCGCTGACACCTGCTCCCGCCGATATGACGGCTCAAAACGACATCATGCTGGTCGGCGTCGGCACCGACGCCCTGCCCGATGCCGGCGCGCTTGATGCCATTCTCGATGGCGCGCTGATCCAGGTTTCACAAACACACCCGACAACGGCGGACCTCAACCGTCGGCACGCTGCATTCACCCTCTGAGAGAAGGACCGACAAGATGTCTTCGATCTGGTCACGACGACCCCGTTCGCTGAAAGCGTCTCTTCTGACCTGCGCTCTGGGCCTTGCCCTCGTCGCAACCGCCATCGCGCCGAGCATCAAGCCGGCGCTCGCCGCCGACGGCGGCACGCTGGTGATCGCCTCCACGCAGGTGCCGCGCCACTTCAACGGCGCCGTGCAATCCGGCCTCGCCACCGCGATGCCGTCGACGCAAATCTTCGCTAGTCCGCTGCGCTATGACGACAACTGGAATCCGCAGCCTTATCTCGCAAAGTCATGGGAGGTCGCGCCGGACGGCCTCTCGGTGACGCTAAAGCTGGTCGACAATGCCCTGTTCCACGATGGCAAGCTGGTCACGTCCGAGGACGTCGCCTTTTCGATCATGACCATCAAGGCGAACCATCCATTTCAGAGCATGCTGGCCGCCGTCGATAAGGTCGATACGCCCGACCCGCTCACCGCTATCATCCGCCTGAAGCATCCGCACCCGGCGCTGCTTTTGGCGATGTCGCCTGCACTGATGCCGATCCTGCCGAAACACGTCTATGGCGACGGCCAGGACATCAAGGCGCATCCCGCCAATCTGAAGCCGGTCGGCTCAGGCCCCTATCGCCTCACCGAATACAAGCAGGGCGAATATTACACGCTGGAGAAGTTCGACAAGTTCTTCATCACCGGCAAGCCCAAGCTCGACAAGATCGTCGTCAAGCTGGTATCGGATTCCAATGCCGCTGTGGTCTCGCTTGAGCGCGGCGACGTCAACGTGCTGCCGTTCGTCTCAAACACTCGCGACATCGAGCGCATCGAGAAGATGCCGAACGTCACCATCACCGACAAGGGCTTTGCCGGCGTCGGCCCGATCAACTGGCTCGCCTTCAACACCAAGAAGAAGCCGCTCGATGACGTGCGCGTGCGCCAAGCGATCGCCTTTGCCGCCAACCGCGAATTCATCACCGGCAAGCTAATGGGCGGCAAGGCGAAGACCGCCACCAGCCCGATCGCCCCGGGATCGCTGCTGCTGGAGCCCGGCGTCGAGATGTACAAGCTCGATCTCGCGAAGTCGGCGAAGCTACTCGACGACGCCGGCTATCCGAAGGCTGCCGACGGCACGCGCATGAGCCTCACCATCGACTACATCCCCGGTGACGAGGAACAGCAGCGCAATGTCGCCGAATATCTGCGCTCGCAGCTCAAGCGCGTCGGCATCAATCTGGAAGTCCGTGCCGCGCCGGACTTCCCTACCTGGGCGCAGCGTATTTCGAATTTCGACTACGACTTGACGATGGACAACGTGTTCAACTGGGGCGATCCGGTGATCGGCGTCAACCGCACGTACCTTTCGAGCAACATCCGCAAGGGCATCATCTGGTCGAACACCCAGCAATACAGCAACCCGAAGGTCGACGAACTGCTCGCCGCAGGCGCGCAGGAGACGTCGCCCGAGAAGCGCAAGGCATTGTATTCGGAATTCCAGAAGATCGTCGTTAACGACGTGCCGATCTATTTCATCAACGGAGCGCCGTATCGCAACGCCTTCAGCAAGGGCCTCGGCGGTCTGCCGACGTCGATCTGGGGCATGATGTCGCCGCTCGACGAGCTTTATTGGGAAGTGCCGCCAAAGACCTGATGGTCTTCGGCTCACTCTGACGGTCCAGCACCATGAACCTCGCTCTTCACATTCTGCGTCAGGTGGCCAATGCAGTTGGCCTCCTTATCGCCGTGCTGGTCCTCAATTTCTGCCTGATCCATGCTGCGCCCGGCGATCCCGCTCTAGTGATCGCGGGCGAGATGGGCGGTGCGTCGGCCGACGTCATCGCTGCACTGCGGGTCAAATACGGCCTCGACAAGAGCCTGCTCGAACAGCTCTTCACCTATCTCGGCAGCGTCGCCACCGGCGACTTCGGCTATTCCTATTATTTCAATGCCCCCGTGACCGGCCTGATCGCCCAGCGCATTCCGGCGACGCTGTATCTGGTGCTGTCGGCGCTAGCGATCTCGGTGGTGATCGGCACGCTGCTCGGCGTCGTCAGCGCCCGCAAGCCGAACGGGCTGTTCAGCCAGGGCGTCACCATCATCTCGCTTGCGGGCTATGCCGCGCCGGTGTTCTGGACCGGGCTGATGTTGCTGCTGCTGTTCGGATCGGTGTGGCCGATCCTGCCGGTGTCGGGCATGACCGACGTCGCGCGGCCCAAGGTCGGCTTCGCGCATGTCGTGGATATATTGCAGCATCTCGTGCTGCCCGCGACCACGCTCGCACTCGTCTTCATCGCGCAATATAGCCGGCTCGCCCGTGTCAACATGATCGATGCGCTGACGGCTGACTACGTGCGCACCGCCCGCGCCAAGGGCCTGCCAGAATTTATCGTGATCGGCAAACATGCGCTGCGCAACACGCTGATCCCGATTGTCACTGTCGCCGGGCTGCAATTCGGCCATCTGTTCGCGGGCGCCGTGCTGGTCGAGACGGTGTTCAGCTGGCCCGGCATGGGACGGCTGGTGTTCGAATCCATTCTGCGCCGAGATTATCCGACCCTGCTCGCCGTGCTGTTCTTCTCGGCAGTCTTGGTCATGGCCGCCAATATCATCACCGATCTGGTCTATCGCCTGGTCGATCCGCGCATCCGTTCGGGGGCCCGATGACCACAATAGAATCCACCGCCATCAAGCCCGATAGGACCGCGCTGCCCGTGAGCGCCGCGGCGTCGCCCACGATGGCCGCGCTGCGCCAGTTTGCCCGCAGCCCGGCGGGCGTCGTCGGCGCGGTTGTGCTGCTGTTTCTGATGCTCGCCACCTTGTTCGGGCCGTCGATCTATGGCGTCGATCCGCTCGACATTGCCGGCGCGCCCTTCACGCCGCCGGATGCGGACACCTGGCTCGGCACCGACTATCTCGGCCGCGATATCCTGGCGGGGCTGCTGCAGGGCGGCCGTGCCACGCTGACTGTCGGCGGCGTGGCAGCGATCATCACCATCGTGATCGGCGTCACCATCGGTTCGCTGGCCGGCTTCTTCGGCGGCCCCATCGACACGGCACTGACCAAGATCACCGAGTTCTTCCAGATCCTGCCGCCGCTGCTGTTCGCCATGGTGCTGGTCACTCTGTTCGGGCAGACGCTGACCACCGTGACCATCGCGATTGGCGTGGTGAGCTGGCCGTCTGCCGCGCGCCTGACCCGCGCGGAGTTCCTGCGCTTGCGCAATCTCGATTTCGTCAAGGCATCGCGCGCCGCCGGCGCTGGCAATGGTCACCTCATCCTGCGCGTCGTGTTGCCGAATGCACTGCCGCCGATCATCGTCTCGGCGACGCTCGCGATCGGCGTGGCCATCTTGTTCGAGGGCGGATTGAGCTTCCTCGGCCTCGGCGATCCCAACACCATGAGCTGGGGCCTGATGCTTGGGCAGAACCGCAATTATGTGCTCAATGCTTGGTGGACCGTGGCGTTTCCGGGTGCGGCGATCTTCATCGCGGTGCTCGCCATCAGCCTGATCGGCGACGGCGTCAATGATGCCATCAATCCGCGCCTGCGGAAGCGAGGCTGAGCAATGCCCCCCGTTCTCTCCGTCAAGGATCTCAGTGTCTCGATGAACGGCACCAAGGGCATGGTGCCGGTGCTTGAGCATCTGTCATTCGACGTCGCGCAAGGCAAGACCATGGCGCTGGTCGGCGAGTCCGGCTGCGGCAAAAGCATGACCGCGCTCGCGATAATGCAGCTATTGCCCGAAGACTTTCGCGTCACCTCCGGCAGCATTCTGCTGGATGGCGTCGAGGTTTTATCGGCATCACCCAAGGAGTTGCCCAGCCTGCGCGGCGACAAGATGTCGATGATCTTCCAGGAGCCGATGACGGCGCTCAACCCGCTCTACACGGTCGGTGACCAGATCGGCGAGGTGCTGCGTCAGCACCGCGGACTGAGCCGCCGCGATGCCCATGCGCAAGCGATACAGTTTCTCAAGGCGGTGCAGATCCCCGCGGCTGACAAACGCGTCGATGCCTATCCGCATCAATTGTCCGGCGGCATGCGGCAACGTGTGATGATCGCCATGGCGCTGGCCTGCAAGCCGAAGCTTCTGATCGCAGACGAGCCGACCACCGCGCTCGACGTCACCGTGCAGGCGCAGATCTTCGACCTGCTCAGCGAATTGCAGGACGACACCGATACGGCCATCGTGCTGATCACCCATGATCTCGGCGCCGTCGCCGAACTCGCCGACGATGTCGCCGTGCTCTATGCCGGCCGCTGCATCGAACAGGGCGCCGCACACGAGATCATCGCCCGTGCGCGGCATCCCTATACGCGCGGGCTGATGGCCTGCGTGCCGCATCTGCAGCTCGGCCGCATGAGCAACCATGCCTCGGCCGAGCTCGATGAAATCCCAGGTATGGTGCCGCCGCTCGGCGCACGCGGGCCGGACTGCGCTTTCCTGCCGCGCTGTGCCTTTGCCGGCGCGATCTGTCGCGCACAGCCGCAGCCGCCGTTCGATCGCATCGATGCCGGTGCCGCCGTATCGTGCTGGCGTCATCAGGAGATCACACCGTGAGCGATGGCTTGAATATATCTGCGCCCGCAGACGTCCTGCTCGACGTCAACGATCTCGTGGTGCACTTCCCGGCCGGACGCCGCGGCATGTTCGGTCCACCCTCGAAGGTCCACGCGGTCGACGGCGTGAGTTTTCGCGTCCGCCGCGGCACCACCTTCGGCATCGTCGGCGAAAGCGGCTCCGGCAAATCGACCACTGCGCAGGCGGTGATGCGGCTGATCCCGATGACCTCCGGCCAGATCGTGTTCGGCGGCGAGAACATCGCAGACTTCCGCGGCGAGAAACTGCGGCTGGCGCGCAGCAAATTCCAGATCGTGTTCCAGGATCCGTTCTCGGCACTGGATCCGCGGCGCCGCGCGGGCGATCTGATCCGCGAACCGCTCGACCTGCTCGGCATCGGCTCGCCACGCGAGCGCGAGGTCCGGGTCAAACAGCTTCTGGAGGAAGTCGGCCTGCCGCCGCAGGCGGCTGATCTGTTTCCGCATCAGTTTTCCGGCGGCCAGCGCCAGCGTCTGTGCATTGCACGTGCGATGGCGCCAGAACCCGACCTGATCGTCTGCGACGAAGCGGTGTCGGCACTCGACGTCGCCATCCAGGCGCAGATCCTGAACCTGCTGAAGAAGCTACAGCGCGAGCGCGGCCTGACCTATATCTTCATCTCGCACGATCTCGGCGTGATCCAGCATTTCTGCGACGAGATTGCGGTGATGTATCTCGGACGCATCGTCGAACAGGCGCCGGCGCAGGTGTTCTTCTCGGCACCCTTGCATCCCTATAGCTGGTCGCTGATATCAGCCGCCGCACCGCCCGGCCCGCTGCGCGACCGGCTGAAGAAGGACTATCTGGTCAAGGGCGATCCACCGAGTCCGGTGGATCCACCGCCCGGCTGCCGCTTCGCGCAGCGCTGCCCGTTCGTGGTGGAGCGGTGCCGTGACGAATTGCCGATCCTTCAGGTCGAGGCCGAGGAACACTTCATCGCCTGCCATCGGACCGGCGAGATCGCCCCTCCGGATTTTGCATCCCTGTGAGCCGTCGCTGTGGGGCGTCCGCTTTGCGCCAATTGCTGTCACTCATATGTTCGTCGACGCTTTCAGCATGACGCGCCCATTGCGCTGTCCCCATCCGGATCGCGCGAACCGTCCGATTTGGTATTAGGCGCAACTGGCCGATGCTTTCCAGATCACACCACGCTCACCCTGGCCTGAGACATAGCTCCCGACATTGCCATGATCGCGCAATTGGATAGATTGCTTGCTCCGCCGCAAAGGGTGAAAGGTGGCATCCAAAGAAGGGCACAACCTATTGGACGATTCCGAGAACCAATGCGCGTATTGCGGGTTCACGATGCAATTGGATGCACGCTTTTGCGGTGGCTGCGGGCGGCCAAGGGCTGCTCCAACTGCGCTTGGCGTTCATGCACTCTCATTCCTGCAATCGCAAATCCCGCCAGAACTCGCTGAGCGTATCATGCGGTCCGGCACATCCATGCTGGGCGAGCGCAAACGTGTCACCGTCCTGTTTGCCGACATCCAGCGGTCGACCGAACTCATCGACCAGTTGGACCCAGAAGAAGCGCTGGAAGTTATTGGCCCAGTGCTCAAGCGGCTGATGGACGCCGTGCATGAGCACGATGGGTTGGTCAATCAGACGCGCGGTGACGGCATTATGGCGCTCTTCGGCGCCCCCATTGCGAGCGAAGACCACGCCGTCCAGGCCTGCCGTGCAGCACTGGCTGCGAGAAATGCGATCATCGAATTCAATCGTCTGCATCAACGCTCGATCAGTATCAGAATTGGCCTGAATTCCGGACAGGTCATCATTCATTCGATCGGCAACAATCTGGCGATGAACTATGACGCCGTTGGAAAAACGGTTCACCTCGCCGCCCGAATGGAAGCGCTTGCCTCCCCTGGCTCGATCAAATTGTCGTCCGACACCTTCCAACTCGCGAAGGGCTTCATCAGCGCATTGCAGCTCGGGCCCGAACAAGCCAAAGGGGTCGCCGAGCCGGTGGAGACCTATGAACTGGTGTCGATGCGGCCGCGCACCCGCTGGCAGGCTCGCTCATCCGGCGGCCTCAGTCCGCTGATCGGACGTCGGACAGAATTAGATTTCCTCAAGAAACTGCTGGATAACGCCGCTGCGGGACACGGACGCGCGGTGACCATTGTCGGCCCTGCCGGGATCGGCAAATCGCGTCTGGTCCATGAGTTCATCGCCAGCGTTCCAGAAGAATGGCTCGTCCTGCAGACGACCTGCGCTTCTCAACGCGCGAACTCCAGCTACTATCCCGTCAGCACGTTGATACGTGAGCTCTTCGGCGTACGCGCCGAGGATAGCCCCGCCTCAGCTGCCAGCCGGACCAGCACCCGTGTTGCCCGCCTCGATCCAAATCTGCCCCCACATCTTCCGGCCATCCTCTCGCTCCTGGATCTCAACAGCGAGGACGAAGACTGGAAAAAGCTTGAGCCATCCGAAAGACGCAACAAGGTCATCGACGCCATGAAGACGCTCGTCTTCTCGCAGGAACGGTTGACGCCCTTGCTCATCCTGATCGAGGACATCCACTGGGTCGATGCCGAAACCCAGCTCATTCTGAACAGCATCATGGGGATGCTCGATAACGCCCGGGTCCTCGTGGTCGTCACGCAACGCCCTGAACGCATCTGGTCCGGCCGAGCGGTTGAACGCCTGGACATCGCGCCGCTCAGCGAACCGGACGGTGATCAACTGCTTGTATCGCTGTTGGGCGATGACGGAAGTCTGGGCTACATCAGACGACGTGTCCTCGCGAAAGCGCAAGGCAATCCACTCTTCGTGGAGGAACTGGCCCAGGCACTCAAAGATACGAAGGTGCTAGTCGGCGATCCGGGCCGCTACAAAGTCAGCGATGGATCGTCTAATATCAAAATCCCCGAGACCATTCATTCCGTTCTGGCATCGCGTATCGACCTACTCGATCAAGCGACGAAATCGCTTTTGCAAATGTCCGCCGTGATCGGCAAAGACATCTCATTGATCCTGCTGTCCGGCATGGTTGGAACTGATCCCGACGAACTGGCTCCTCGTCTTCTGGCGCTCGAGTCGGGGGATTTTCTCAGAAAGGCCACGACCTCCGGCACGGTCGAATATTCGTTCAAACATGAGCTCACGAGAGAAGTGGCCTACGGCATGATGCTACTCAGCGTCCGTCGCTATCTCCACGCCAAGGCGATCGAAATTATCGAGCTTCGATTCGCCGACCGTCTCGACGAACATATCGACCGACTTGCCGACCACGCGTTTCTCGCTGAGCTATGGCAAAAGGCGGTTCCGTATCAGTTGCGGAGCTGCCGTCGAGCAATCAAGCGTGGCGCCAATCAGGATGCGATCGCCATTTACGAGCGTGGTCGCGAAACGCTGGCGCATTGGCCGCCGTCGTCGAAGAAAACCATCTCTGAAATAGATCTGCATCTGACGGTAATTACGGCGCTCGAACCAATCGGCATGCATCAACGGATTGCCGACGTCTTGCGCGAGGCGCGCCGGCTGGCCGAAGAATCCCGGGAACCATGGCGGATTGCGGCGGTGAATTGTCAGTTGACAGTCGCACTCTGGAGACTTGGCTATCACGTCGAAGCCATGACCGCTGCCCAAACGGCACGGTCGATCGCAGAGAAGATCGGCCAACCCGTCCTAACCTTTGCCGCTCTCCACAATGTGGGCATCATCCACCATGAAACCGGCGACTTCACGCAATCGCTTGCGTATCACGAAAAATGTCTCGCGATCGAAACACCGGAGATCGACGAGAAGCGCGCTGGATGGGCCGCGCTTCCCAGCGTGATGCTTCGGACTTTCATGGCCGATTCACTGATTGATCTCGGTGACTTCTCTCGCGCAGAGGCTCTTGCAAAAGAGGCAACGCTGTTGGCGGCGGCGGCGAACCACTCGTATTCCCGCGCCAACATTAATCATGTTTTTGGTCGGCTCCGGATCGCGCAAGGGCGCCCTGTCGAAGCGCTCGCGCTGCTGAATGAGAGCTGGCAGACATGCCTCGATCTTGAGATGAAACAGATGTACCCGGTCTTCGCGTCCCGGATGGGCGAAGCCTATCTCGCATTGGGCGATGTCGAAGCCGCGCTCAACATCCTCGCAGTGCCTGAAAAGCTGGATATTCCGCTCGCTGAACACGCATTCGGCTGGCGCTTTCTGTTCATCGCTCAAGGTCGTGCTTTCCTTGCCGCCGGCCGCAGCAAGGAGGCCAAAGCCGTAGCTGAAAGAGCGCTAGCACTGGCGGAAGAGCGCGGAGAATTGCCACAGCAAGTCTACGCCAAGAAGCTTCTGGGCGACATTGCCCATATTCTCGATACGAGCAACACGACCACCGCAGAACGATACTATCGCGAAGCGCTCGGTCTCGCCGAACGGTGCTCCATGCAGCCTTACACGACGCTCTGCAACGATGCGCTTGCCACCTTGGTTGCCTGAATCAGACCCTGGCTGCGAGCTCAATCGGCCAGGGCGCGGATGGCATTGATACCCGGCAGGAAAAAGTACGCCCCACCGCGCACCGTGACAAAGGGGCGAGATTTTTCGATATGGAGATTGAACGGTCTCTGCTGAATGACGAGTTCATCTCCGTCATGGGCAACATGGCTAATCGGATCGGTCCCGACGGGCAGTCCTCCGAACTGAGGATTGTTCAGCCACGAATGCTGGATCATCTCGAACTGGCCAGCGATATCGGCGTTCAACGCGATGAACGCCGTCCCGCGCCGAGAACCCTTGCCGGTTGTCTCGTCCTGCTCGCCGCGCCTGGCTCCATACGGCCGGCCGCGCCTGATAATGCGATGCATCTTGGACAGCTTCAGTGCGACATCCGGGTCGGAGCCAATGGCATCGCGCGGATTGGCACGGCGAATATGCGCGCCAATCGGACAGGCCATCCCTGACTCGTCTTCGTAGGCGTAAAGAAAATCATTGCGTTCGGGTGCCGACGGTGAATCGGCGCCGGCACGCACCAGCGGCGCACCGTTGCGGTACCGACCGATCAGCCGTGCCGCAACCTCCTCTGTCGCCTCGACATCGGCTTTGCCATGCATTCGGGTAGCGATGCTGGCAACAAATTTCTCGAAGGCGTCCACGTCCTGCTCCAGTTGCCGGAACACCAGGTAGGTTCCGTTACGCAGCAGATCGCGCAGATTGGAGCCGGGCTTCACGGATTGGCTGCTGATGCGCTCCCGACGTTCATTGCGATAGCCGAGCACAAATTCGCCTGGCTTGACCAGGGAGATGCGGCGGTCTTTTGCGCTCAGGACCTTGTCTCTTTCGCCACTGTCCGCGGGGGTGTGACAAGACTTGGCTTTTTTCTCGTTCTTGGCGTTTTCCTCGCTTCGGATAGCCAGGGGCGACCCCTCGATGATCGGCTGCGAGATGCCGTCGACGAAGCCGAAATGCTCCTTGGCATCGTCATAGAGGCGGCCATGGACGATGACGGGCCGGCCGTTGCCTTGGTCACCAGTCACAACAACGTCAGCAACGCCGTTCATCGCGCGCTGCTCCGCCTGGACTAGGGCCTGCAACACATGTTCTTCGGATGCATAAAGCAACAGCATGCCGTGCACCTCGGCGGACGGGCCCCATCCACCCCACTCCCATCGGCACGGTGAGCTTTCTCCCGCGTCGCCGAGAAGGCCGGAGCGTCGGGGCATCCGTCTGCCAGACGTCGGCTTCGGCGCCATGCCTTCGAGAAATTCCACGGAGAAGTCCGACAGCTGATGCTCGTCGAGATCTAGCTCCTGGAGGCCGCTGGCAGTGATGGCCAGATTGATCGCCGTCCGATCGCCAACACGCATGGCCTTAAGTGCCCGGATGTTCGTCGGCGGTAACTGCAGATCCGTCGCGCCGTCATCTTCCCCCTCAATCCTGTCCGCGCGCATCAATCGCTCGGCCAGATCGCGCAGCCAGCGCTTGGCAGCATCCCGCTGGCCTGGAAGAAAGTGCCAGGCCACATAGGCGGAGTACGGCAATTGCGGATAGCCGCTTAACAGCAGCCCCTGCACATCATGCCATTCGATTTTTTCCGTGTTCATGGTTTTTCAAAGACGTTGGAGGAATCGATCGATAGCCGGCGAACTCAACGGAGCGAACAGATCTTGTCTGGTATCGGTGTTCGCATTGATGCCGACAACACCGAGCATAGGATAGGCGCCGTACCAGACGATGGTTTCCACTTGGCTCTGCCGCACATAGGCCTTGAACGGCCTCGCATCCTGCGCGCCTTGCCAGAACAGAAAACGCGTGGGCGGAAAACCGTAGCGTTTCCCTGCCGCGTTCACGAACGTATTGGTCCAGATCGCATTCAGCCCCTTCACGGCGGCCAGATCGATGAACTCGTTGAGGTAGCTCTCCCAGGCACCGCCGAAATTGTCGAGAAATAGCAGACGCCGGCCACCATCGATCAGCACCCAGCGCGCCGAGAGGATGGT
The DNA here is from genome assembly GCF_021044645.1 of Tardiphaga sp. 37S4. Classification (NCBI taxonomy): domain Bacteria; kingdom Pseudomonadati; phylum Pseudomonadota; class Alphaproteobacteria; order Hyphomicrobiales; family Nitrobacteraceae; genus Tardiphaga; species Tardiphaga sp. 37S4. The sequence continues at coordinate 3,980,553 of NZ_CP088008.1, forward strand.
TGGGATGCCGCCAAGCTCACCCTTGTTGAACCAGAATTTCGCGAGAACATTGACGGCGAACAGGACCAGTCGAAGGATCCAGTATCGAAGGACACCCGGCTTTACACAGGTGATGCTGGCCAGATGATTCTGGTACCGGTTAATTCCGGCTTCCTCGCGCGCATATTTGCGCGCGTTGTCGCGAGCCCGGATCAAAAGACCTGCGGGATGTTCAAACGTCGTCCTGTCGCGATACTCGAGTGCCCCAACCACGCACAGAGCCAGCAGTCCGACGAGATAGCCGGCCATCACGCCGCTCCATCCCAACAGAACCATCAGAAGCCAGCCGTAAGTGAGCGATCTGGCCATTCCAGCCACGTTGCTGATGACCGTTTCCGGCAGCAGCGCTGCAACGAGCAGGACGCCGACCGAGACCAGAAGGAACATGGCGAACTGGATGACATCCAATGCCATACGCCGCAGATTCTCGCGCGTCTTGCTGAGAGGCTGAAGCTCGACCATCAACTGCAGCGATGTCGTGCAATACCGGCCGACGAGCAACAGCCCCCCAATACAGACAAGCTGGAACATGACCACCAGCACCGCACCCAGCGACATCAGGATCCCACCCGGACCATCCACCAATATCCCGGCCCATGTCGGTGATCTGTCAACGCCGGAGATGACCGCGAGCGTGACAACACCGATGAGCACACCGAGCAGCGCGTATCGTGTAACGACCGCCAATTGCAGCGGAAAGCGCCAGAACAGATGCTGGTCGCGGGTATTTTTGCTCGCACTTCGGAGAAGAAGTTCTGCCGCCCGGACCACCAGCCACATCACGCTCAATAGCATCAAGCCGGTCAGCGTTGCCGGCTGTATGACTTCGGTGAGCTGTGAGACCCACGGCAATGCCGATACCTTTGTATCGAGATGCTGCGTTGCGTGACCGACCGTCTCAAGCCATAGCGGCAACACCGCGTAGAGCGCTGATGGTCGATAGCCCAAAGCCCAGCACACGAGTGCGCCCAGAGCGCATGCCAGCAGTGCAACGACGATACCAGCCGCAACGGCGATCTGGGTTCGAAGCGTCATCTGCCATGGCAATTGCGCCGGCTGCTCTGCCCAGCGATTGTCGGCACTGCCGCGAATGCACTCTCGTGTCACGAGATCGAGCAACCCCGCCGGGCGACCGGGCAAGATCGCATCAACGAGAAATCGCGCCGAAAGAAACGACACGATTCCCTTCCGAACGCTGTTCTCGCCTTTGACCTGCACCACCGTGCGGCCGGGACTGCCACTAAAGAACGTATTCGCACCGACGTCATGGCGCTCCCAATACTCCCGGACCAGATTTGGGGTCGTTGTTCCTGACAAGGGATAGCCGACACACCGGCGGTAGACCTCGTCGAAACCAATTGGTGCATACTTTAACAGCTCATCCAGAAAACCCGCTCTCGGGCCATCGAACGTTGCCTCGAATACGAGACAAGGCCCGCCCCCGTCGGCAGCGTCCAGGATGACAAAACTACAAAAATGCAGACCTGCAATCTTGTCGAATGGAAACAATGGGCGGCACTCAAGAAACGCTGCCTCACCGCCAAACTGCGGGTCGGCATTGTCGCGAAGATAGCCCCTGCACCATTCAACTTTGGACGGTTCGATCGGCGTGATGATCGTTGTGAAATTCGGATTCAATGGACGGGCTCCGATCCATTCGCATTGAACGTCACGCGCAGCGAGCAAGGTGCTGGCCCGTCATAGCCGACCTGACCGCCCTGTCCGGGCGCGCGCGCCAGACCCGGCAGGCGCATCAGCGCGCGGACGATCTCCAGCATGACCACGTCAGCAATGTATTTGCCGAAACAGTGGCGCGGCCCGAAACCGAAATGAAAGTAACTCTCGATGGGACGATCGCGAAATGTGAGCGGGTCTGGAAATGCTTCGGAATCGAACATGGCCGCCAGCGGCGGTGCCAAGACAAGCGTCCCGGCAGGCACCCGCCGGGCCCGCGGGGTGCCGTTGGCGATGATCGTATCACGCGGGCATGTTCGCACCAGCAAAGGCAGCATCGGACGAAACCGCATGGCTTCATAGATGCAGCCACGTAACGCCTCCCGCGCCGCTGCGAGCTGGCCATTCGGCGCATCAGCAGTGATCGATGTCTGATCGTGGTGGATCGCACGCTCGAGTGCGGCGGACAGCTCCTGGGCATGCGGCAGCGCCCCGGTCTGCTCCAGCAGTTGATCCACGGCATGGGTGACACCGCGGATGATAGTGGCTCCACCTGTCGCGACCAGCCCGGTCAGATAGCAGCGAATCCACTCTTCATCGAACCAGGCAGGATTGCCCGACTGACCATGGCGGCGCTGCAATCGTGCCAGCAGGCTGTGAGCGGGAATGGATGGGTGCGATGCAGCGGCAGTTGTGGGGCCGCCGGATCCAAGCTGCTGCGTCAGTTGACAGGTCAGATCTGCGATATCGGCGCGAGACCGGCTCCACGGAAGCGAACCAACTGGCGGGTTGACCATAATGATGCCGGCCAGATTCCGCATGACGCCTGCCATCCGCTGCCGGTCTCCATTCAGTGGAGGGACGCCAAAGTATTCGGCCAGGACGGCAACCATCACCGGCTCCGCCAGATCGGCGACAACGTCGATCTGGCCCGAGTCCTTCAATGCCTCGATGCAGGACTGGCAATTTTCGGAAGCGATCGTCCGGATGAGCCGGGCATCAGTCTTCTCGACCACGCTCTGCAGCATTTCCCTCTCGCGGGCATGCTGCTCTCGCCCATCGACCGTCATCAGAAACGGTCCCCAGGGCATTCCGGGCTCGATGGTGTCGCCCAGTTCAAAGTCGTCGAAGCGTTCGAGCACCTCGCGTACATCGCTGGCCTTTGTCGCCACAAGGACGTTGCCGACGATCGCGATGGGCCGCACGACGCGCAGCACCGCGAAGACCGCCTTGAACAACCGAAGATGGGAGAGCACGTGGCAGGACAGCCGATATTTGACGAGCTCGCCCCACATACGCAGGCGTCGTCCGAAGCGATCCACAGCGCTGGCGCCGCCTGGATCGAGTCCATTGGGATCAGTCAGCTTCGAGCCGGATGTGCCGGTTGCCGACTGATCCGGCGTATCGTCGCCGACCACCTGATCCCGGAATAGTTTCAATGAATGTTGATCCTGGCCGTCTGCCGGCAGCACCAGATCCTTGGTCTCGCGAATCCCATGCATCGGTGCGCCTATTCGGCTCGGGTTGGAGTGCTCAGCATTAGAACAAGAGCGTTTGTAGTTGTAGAACTATCTATATTCCATCGAAGATAGCTCGCCAAAACTAGGATTGTTGTCAGATTTGCAAGCCGCAACAACCAGCCGCTGGCCAGCGCCATCATGGCCGACACGTTAGCTGCCGCATTTCCCCGCGTCAGTGAACTAGATCACAGACAGCCGTCCATTCATTCGCATAGTAGCCTTATGGAGGCCAAATGCGACCAACGACAACACAACAACTTGCCATCGAAGCCATGCTCAACAGTCTGCTGGGGCCGCGTGTTTACGACCGCTTGTGCCTGGGTATGAAAGTCGGAGGAATGGATGAGGACGTCCTCTACGTCTTTGTCTCCAATGAAGCCTGCGCAGCGGAGATCGAAGCGGTTCACACGGATGATTTTGCCCTGGCCGCCGAACACGTGCTGAATCAGCCCGTCCGCTGCGTGAACGTCATCCCATACGATTTCTCGGATCTATCGAGCCCATAGCGGGCGCGCCTCACCTTTAGGGGGAACCAACCCTTCGCGTTAGCGAGCTCACTGTCGCCACACGCAGACGAGCCGCCCTTCGGGATGGGGGCTCCCACCTGTCCGGCGTCTAGAAGCTTTTTATCGGGTTGCCGAGCAGCACCGTGACAGCCAACACTACAACGATGCCGTAGAGGATAAACACCCCGAGCGTGAGGCGTCGGTAAATGCGGCGATAGGTTTGCTCCAATTCGTCGACGGATGCCATGCCGAATACCTCCTGATACCCGGCCACTAATGGACCAAGCACCAGCGAAGTCATGTGAACCACATCACACCTTGAGCGGGCTCCCCGGCTCATCGAGGGTCGCGGGCTCGGCTTCGGCAACAGCCGCTAGCGCCTTCGGCTTAAGGACGGCGATACTGCCCGGCTCAAGACGGATCCACCCTTTCAAGGACCAGGCACGAAGTTGCTTGTTGATGCTTTCTCTGGTCACTCCGACCATCTCGCCGATCTCTTGTTGAGTCACGAGAAACGGACGACCGACGTCAGCAGGCTCGTGTTTCGCGGCCAAGCCGATCAGCAGGTTCGCCAGCCGCGCAGGTAGATCCTGTAAAATGACATGCTCGACTTGCTCACTTGTCCAACGCAGACGGGCGCAAAGCAAGTGAATGAACTTCACGGCCAGCGCCGGTTGGGATTCGATAAATGGAAAGAAGTCGCGCCGATCGATCACAATAAGCTCGCAATTGGTGTGAGCGATCGCATCGGCCGTTCGCGAAAGCCCATCGAGCAAGGCGATCTCCCCGAATATCTCACCTTTCGTCACAAGATTAAGGATAGCGCTGCGTCCCTCAGATGAGGCGACGCTCATCTTGACAGCGCCGCTCACCACGACGAAGAGACTATTGCCGGGATCTCCTCTCACAAAGACGGTCGCCCCGCGTTTGAACTTTCGGAAGCTCGCATACTGGCATAGTTGATCTAATGCCTTGGCGTCGAGATCAATGAAAAATGGATGACTGCGTAGTATCGACAATCGGGGATTGATCTGAGAAACGCCTCGCGCCATCACAAGTGCTGCTCCATGCCAGAAATATTCAAAACAAGGCTAGACACATCGGTAGTGTGACGAAGCCCCCTCTCAAGAGTCATAGCCTGCCATGAAGACTTTAAGAAGTGACGCAGGGTTTTATCGCGAACAATGGCAGAAAACGACGAGGAGTTTTGCACTGACACCAATGATTTCTTTGCGCCCGGAAGCTGCCATTCGAAGTCAGCCGGCGGACTGTATAAGAAATGCGTATTTCTTATACAGTTCGCGCTTCGGATATCTTCTTGTTTCTTTCTTATACAGCCGGCTGCACGCCCAATGATTGGATAGAAAAATGCAGTTTCTTATGCAGTTGACCAACAGAAAGCAGCTCTCACGCCAGATATCTAGAACTTAGGCCGGGCGTAGCTGGCTGTTGTAGAGCCTCAGTGTAAATGTATGCTCGACTTGCTTCTCGGAATCTCCGCCGACCACCACGTTGTCCGGCACCTTGCCGTATCCCCACTCCCACAGAAGCTTGCCCCACTTGTCGTCGCCCTGGAGGGCTTGGAGCAGGCCGACGATGATGGTCGCCTGTAAGGGCTTCTTATCGTTATCGACTGCTTTCTTGATGGTGCCCGCAATGGCGGGCGGCAGTAGTTCTTCGCCTTCGAGTATCCGGCGAATCTGGGGCTGGAAAACTAAAGATGCAGCCGTTTAAGAAGCCGCCTTCCGTTGCCAAGCCCGCGCTATACACGCGCAAAATATGAATAGCTGAAGCACTCCGGTTTCTTTGAACTTGGCGCTCGCTGTCAAGGACTGTAGCGCCTAACATGATGCGACGTTGGAAACGGGATGCCGACCCGATCACGATGTCGCTGAAACACCGCATGTTGAAAAGTGGGGCGTTGTCGAGGAGCACCGGCGGAGAGCCAGCGGTGGCGCTTTGGCGCGAGGATGCCGAGCGATGCACGACTCCTGAATGAAGTTATCCGGAAGGCCTGACCCACAACGTGTGAATTCGGCACGCAGACTCTATGCGTTCGCGGCTACCAACGCGACAGGAGCATAGATCCGATCGCCGACGTCCGCCCAAGCGTCACCACGCTTATTTGGCGAATATTCGACAGAATTTATGATAGGCACGTAAGCGATTGAAATCATTGGCGCTCCGTAAGGGAATCGAACCCTTATTTTAGCCTTGAGAGGGCCATGTCCTAACCGTTAGACGAACGGAGCGTGCGCGGGAGGGGATAGCCGGGAATGGCGGTGGCTGCAAGATGCTGCCGCCCCCTCGCCCACTTATATGGTTATGGTTCGCAGGCGAACCCTTGGGTTCGTTTTGGCGAACCTCAGGGCTCGCTGGCGAATTTCAACGTTCCGGCGGGTTTCAGGCTCTTGGCATCGAAAGTGCGGATTTCGGTGCTGCCGCCGACGTCCAGCGTCAGCACGATCCGGTCGCCGGCTACCCCCGTGGAGAGGATTTTGGCGCCTTTTGGCAGGGTCGCGGTCGTCGTGGACGTGACAGTGCTTCCATCCGTGCGGAAAAGGCGGTAGCCGATCACGACGAGCAGCGCGCCGACGCCCAAGGCGGTGGTCAGGCCCGCGATCAGCATCATGCGGCGGACGCGCGCGATCATGGCGGCCTGTTCAAGGGTCGGTTCGGGCGCGCTATCGGCGGCGGGCTGGGTCATGCAAACACTCGTCTCTTAATTCACGGCTCTCGAAGCAACACGCTTCTGTCCAGGTAAGGCTTTACGGAATGAACGATCAACGGCTGGATGTCACGGTGCAGGGCGACGAAGGCTCGACCCGGCTCGATCGCGTGCTCGCCGTGCGCAGCCCGGCTTTGTCGCGGTCGCGGCTGAAGGCGCTGATCCTCGCCGGCCAGGTGACGATCACCCGGTCTTCGCAAGACCCCACCCCCGTGCGCGACCCCGCTTATCATGTCGCTGCCGGCGATACGATCACAATCGACGTGCCGCCCGCCATCGCGCCGGAGCCCGAAGGCGAGGATATCGCCCTCGATATCGTGTTCGAGGACGAGGACATCATCGTCATCAACAAGCCCAAGGGCCTTGTCGTGCATCCCGCCGCCGGCCATGAAACCGGCACGCTGGTGAATGCGCTGATCGCCCATTGCGGCGCGTCTTTGTCGGGGATCGGCGGCGTCAAGCGGCCGGGCATCGTGCACCGGCTGGACAAGGACACCACCGGATTGATGGTGGTCGCCAAGAACGACGCCGCGCATGCGTCGCTCACCACACAATTCGCCGATCATGGCCGCACCAACGAGATGCGGCGCGGCTATATGGCCTTTGCCTGGGGTATCCCAAACCGGCCGCGCGGCACGGTGGAAGCGCCGATCGACCGGCACCCCTATGCCCGCGAAAAAATGGCGGTCCGCGAAGGTGGCCGCGATGCCGTCACCCATTGGGAAGTGCTGCAGGAATTCCCGGATCGCCACGGCAAGCCGATCGCGACCCTCTTGGCCTGCCAGCTCGAGACCGGGCGGACGCACCAGATCCGCGTGCATCTGGCGCATATCCAGCATCCGCTGATGGGGGATTCGGTCTATGGCTCGCATTTCAAGACCAAGGCGTCGTCGCTGGGCGTGAAGAGCCGCGCGGCGCTGGAAGCGCTCGACCGGCAGGCGCTTCACGCCTATTTGCTGGCGCTGGAGCACCCTCGCACGGGCGAGATTCTGGAGTGGACCAGCGAGCTTCCTCACGATCTGGCGGTTTTACGGGCCCATATGGCCGTGCCAGAATGACGCAGATGCATATAAAAAAGTAAGCCTTTCCAAACGCTTATATTGGCCCCACGGGAACGTGACAGGGAATTCACTTTCAATACGCTTGTAGTAGGGTGTATGTTGCACCTGCGTCAAATGAGACGCGGAACATCGCAGCCAGGGCGGCTTTAACAAAGCGCTCGCTGCCTGGCCCGCCGCTATCGGGGGTCTGAACCACTGGAGGGCATCATAATGGCCCGTACAGCTACCCTTCCGGTTCTCAATGGAGAATCCGGCCTCTCGCATTACCTCGCCGAGATCCGCAAGTTTCCGATGTTGGAACCTCAGCAGGAATATATGTTTGCCAAGCGTTGGCGCGAGCACGACGATCGCGACGCGGCACATCACCTTGTGACCAGCCATCTGCGACTCGTCGCCAAGATCGCCATGGGCTATCGCGGCTACGGTCTGCCGATCTCCGAAGTTGTCTCGGAAGGCAACGTCGGTCTGATGCAGGCTGTGAAACGCTTCGAGCCGGAGAAAGGCTTCCGCCTGGCCACCTACGCCATGTGGTGGATCAAGGCCTCGATTCAAGAGTACATCCTGCGTTCGTGGTCGCTCGTGAAGATGGGCACCACCGCGAACCAGAAAAAGCTGTTCTTCAACCTGCGTAAGGCGAAGAGCAAGATTTCCGCCCTGGACGAAGGCGATCTTCGCCCCGACCAGGTGAAGCTGATCGCCACGCGTCTCGGCGTGACGGAACAGGACGTGATCGACATGAACCGCCGCCTCGGTGGCGACGCGTCGCTCAACGCACCGATCCGTGACGACGGCGAAGCCGGCGAATGGCAGGACTGGTTGGTCGATAACTCGCCCAATCAGGAAACCATCATGGCGGAACACGAGGAGTTCGATCATCGCCGTCAGGCGCTGAACGGCGCCATCGGTGTCCTCAACCCGCGCGAACGGCGCATCTTCGAGGCCCGTCGCCTCGCCGATGAACCGATGACGCTGGAAGATCTCGCCTCGGAGTTCGGCGTCTCGCGCGAGCGTGTCCGTCAGATCGAAGTCCGCGCCTTTGAAAAGGTGCAGACCGCGGTCAAGGGCACCATCGCCAAGGCGGAAGCTGCCGCTCTGGAAGCTGCGCACTAACAGGCGCAGCGGATACAACGAATACGAAAGCCGGCGGAAACGCCGGCTTTTTTGTTGGGGTCGATTATCTGATCGGCTTCGCCAGCGCTTCTGTCCGGTCGCGCTCGGTCATGTCGATTACCGTTTCGACGGGTGCCGTCAGTTCATAGACGTAGGACACGTCGGTGAAGTAGCGCTTCGCCGTACCACCCAGCGCTTCCGGCGCCACGCGATCGAGCAGCACCAGACCGAAATCGCTGTCCGGCCGCCGCGTTGCTTCGCTGGTGTTGAACTCTTCCCAGCGGAAGTTGAACAGCCCATCCGGCTCACTGCCCGTGATCTCCCAATGCGCAACGATATGCGGATGCTTGCCCACCAGCGACAGGCCCTCGTCGGAATGCGAGGCCAGTTCAAAGAACAGCAGCGACAGGCTCTGCGCGGCGCGCGCGCTGACAATGATATCCGGACCTTCCAGTGCGATACGGTCGGCATGCGGGATCGCTCGCGCCTCGAACAGGCCCTTAAGCTGCACGCCCTGCCACTGGCTCTCGCTCAGCAGCGACACAACATTCGACATTGCGTGAATACGGCCGATCAGGAGATCGCGCGCGTTGTCCACATCGGAGCCGTGGCGCAGCGTGCGTGTCACGATGGACTGGATCACCGCCAGGATGTTCTTCACGCGATGATTGAGCTCGTCGATGACGGCGGTCAGGCGACGTTCGAAGCCGATGCGGATCTCCACCTCGCGCCGCAGCCGCAGATTGGCGTAGGAGACATAGCCAAACAGCCCGCAAACAATGGCCGTCAGCGCGAGGCCGAACCCGCCGACAATGATCGCGGTGCGCTGCGCGCGCAGCTCGGTATTGACCTTCGGATAATAGCCCAGCGACCAGTCACGCCCGCCGAACGAAACCGTGCGCAGGACTGCCAGCGCAGGACCATTCGCCACCAGCGGGCGCGCCGTTACCCTGCCATCGTCGTCGGCGACGATTTCGCCATCAGCGACGCGCGGATCTTTCAACGCCACCGAGAACAATGACATCTCGTCATTGGCCAGCATCAACGGTCCAAGTTCATAGGAGAACGACACGAAGCCGGCCGGCGCGGGATCGCCTTCGGGCACAACTGGCGTCACCAGTACCAATCCCAGTGGTCCATCGGGCTGCTGTAGCGGCGTGGGGCTGGAGGCGACCGGCTTGCCCTCGTTCACGGCGCGCACCAGCGTTGGCCCTGTGACGGGAGAGAAATTCAGGGCGCGACCGGCAAAGCCTTCGGTGACGGAGTTGCGCGGCTCCACATCCATCAGCACGTCGAGCGGCTGCCCAAGCGCCTTGGCATCGAGGCGATCGTCGTTGTAGCTGCGGATCGTAGGATTGCGGTAGCCGGCACTGGCCAGCTCCGCGCTGGCGGCCGCGAATTCGTTCGGCTGCAGGCGAGCGATCCAGGCGGCAATCGCGAAATCGGTCTTGAAGGCGTAGATCGAGGCCCGCAGCGGCTGCAGCATATTGGCCTTCATGACCGTCGGCGCACGAAACAGCCCGGCTGCGACGCGCGCCAGCAATTCGCGCTCGGTCAAACGCTCCTGCACCAGGCTGGCATGGATATCCACGGCCCGGCCCAGCGCGATATTCTCGATCGCCAGCTCCTGGTCATGCACGCGATAGGCCGCAAGGCCGGAGAGCAGAGCTCCGACCAGTGCCAGTAATGCGATGATGAAACCAAGCCGGACCACACGGATACTCGGGAAATTAGGACGTTGCTGCCGGGTCAGCGGCTCAGGAGTATGCCAATCATGCCGGAACAATTTGGTTCCAGCCCGATGGAAATTATTTCCGGACCGGACAAATCTTGAAAAACAGGCTTAACGCAATATCACACGACACATTGGCCGACGGGCATCGACCAGCCCGTCGTTATAGCCAACCCAATATGAACGCCTCAAGTTGAAGCCCGCTCGTGAGAACTACGGCAGAGGCCTTATTCACAAGTCTCAGGCGACTGCCTTGGCCTTGAGGCCACCCTTGCTCTCAATGAATGAGATAATCCGGTCCAGACCGTCCTGGGTCTTCATATTCGTCATCACAAACGGCCGGGTACCGCGCATCCGCCTGGCATCCACATCCATCTTTTCCAGCGAAGCCCCGACATAGGGCGCCAGATCGATCTTGTTGATCACCAGCAGGTCGGAGCGCGTGATACCCGGCCCCCCCTTGGAGGGGATCTTGTCGCCGGCCGCAACGTCGATGACATAGATGGTGATATCGGCCAGTTCCGGCGAGAAGGTCGCCGCGAGGTTGTCGCCGCCGGACTCGATCAGCACCATGTCGAGATCGGGAAACTTGACGCGCATGTCGGCAACGGCGGCGAGGTTCATCGAGGCGTCCTCGCGGATCGCCGTATGCGGACAGCCGCCAGTTTCGACGCCAGCAATGCGATCCGCCGTCAACGAGCCCGAGCGCACCAGATATTCGGCATCCCACTTCGTGTAGATGTCATTGGTGATCGCCGCGATGTCGTAGCGCTCGCGCATGGTCTTGCACAACAGATCCATCAGCGCGGTCTTGCCGGAGCCGACGGGACCGCCAATGCCGACGCGGAGCGGACCGTGAAAACTGGACATGTCAGGGGTGCTTTCGGTTGAGGATGAAGCGACGGCCCTCATCCTGAGGAGCGGCGGCTTCGCCGCGTCTCGAAGGATGCGCCAAGCAACTCATGGTTCGAGACGCGCGCCAAACGGCTCGCTCCTCCAGCCTGAACGCGATTGCGTTCAGGCGACCATGAGGGGTCTGGTGTGTGATTTGAGCTGGAGCCATCATGACCTGAACAGCCGCGTATATTGCGTCTCGTGACGCATGCTGGCGATGTCAGAGCGGAATGTCGCGCCGCCAAGGTCGTCGAGGGATGCCGCCATGGCGCGATGGCCTGTGGTCACGACGACGGGCTCCAGCGCTGCAAGTACGCGCTGGCTGTCGGTCTGACCGAGCGGCACCAGCCGCGCGCCAGCGGAAATCCAGTTCGAGACCACCGCGTGGAAAAAACCATGCATGGTTGCCGACAGCGGTACACCATGGGCGGCGCTCACAAGTCCGACGGCAACGGGATAGACGATCGGGCTGTCGCAGATCGCGATCAGCCGCTCCATAGCCTCATGCGACCAGGCGTTGCGCGCGATCTCGATGAAGGCCTTGCCTTGCGTGGTGGTCTCCAGCTGACGTTCCCTTGATGGCACGAAGGCGCTGGCGAGTTCGGCAACCTCGCGCAATGCCTTGTCGTCGCCGTCAGATGCTGCGCGGTGCACATGAGCGAGAAACACGCCATCGCAAAACGCTGCGCCATCGGACAGCATCGCCGACAACCAGTCCTGCAGGCTGGCAGCATCGGTGATGTCGCCTGCTTCCACCGCCCATTCGATACCGCTGGAATAGGAAAACGCGCCGACAGGAAAAGCCGGCGACAGCCAGGTCATCAGCCGGTACAGCGCAGCGCCTTCGTCGGCAGACAAGGCGGGAGAGTCGCTCAGCGAACTATTGTCCGCCGGTCTATTTGTGGTCATGAGCATGGGAGTGACGATGGTGGTCGTGCTTGCTGTCGTGATCATGATGATGATCGTGATGGTCGTGATCGTGACCGCAATGCTCGTCATGGACATGCTGGTCATGGCCATGACCGGCATGACCGTGCGCGTCATGCCTGTGGCCATGGTGGTCGTGCCCATGATCGTCGTGACTGTGTCCATGATCGTGATGAGCATGATCATGATGTCCATGACCTGCCGGCTCATGCGCAGCGGCATAGGCGCCGCCTTCGGGATCGAACGGTGCTTCGATCTCGATGACCTTGGCGCCAAGACCCTTCACCATCTCCTCGATGACATGATCGCTGCGGATGCGCAGGCCCTTGGCCATGATCTGCGTCGGCAGATGGCGATTGCCGAGATGCCATGCGAGCCGCACCAGATGGCCGGGATCGGTACCACGGATCTCGATCAGTGGCTCCGGCGCTGCGACCACCTCGATCAGGCGGCCGTCTTCCAGCACCAAAGCGTCGCCGCCCCGCAGGGCGACGGCGTTTTCGAGATCGAGCAGGAATTCCAGTCCGCGCGTCCCCGTCATCGCCATGCGGCGACGATGACGATCGTCGAAGTCGAGAACGACGGTGTCTACCGCCGCCTCTTTCCAGTTGTATTGGCCTTTGACCTCAGTCGCGCGGATCATGGAATCTCTCGTTTGGTTTAACGCACCACGACGTCAGCCGGGGTGATGATTTCGATCTTCGGAGGCGCGCTGAAGCATTTCACCGCGACGCGGCCGAAAGTCTTCATATGTTCCTGCGTCCGGTGCGGCACCAGTGCCTCGGCATTCTCCCACTGCTCGACGAACACCATGCGGGTCGGATCAGTGACACTCTCGTGCAGATCATAGGCGATATTGCCCGCTTCCTTGCGGGTCTCGGTGATACAAGCCTTGGCAGCTTCGATCAGTTCGGCGCGGGCTTCGGGTTTCACGGACAAAGTGGCAACGACGTAGATCAAGGGGAGTCCTCCCGGTTTGCTGTTGTGGCTAAGAATGCCGGGACGGACATTAGGAGGGAATGCGAGGGGGAGGAAGGGGGCGCTTTCTTATCCCTCCCCCCCTTGCGGGGAGGGTGGCCGCGCGTAGCGCGGTCGGGTGGGGGTGCCGCAAACTCCTGAGCGTGCGGAGACACCCCACCCCGGCCTATCGGCCGACCCGCTGCGCAGGAGGGAGGGAGGGAGACCGCAACCGTCGAGCTCACCTCAATACATAAAGTACCTCTGCGCCATCGGCAGCAATTCCGCCGGCTCGCAGGTCAAAAGCTCGCCATCCGCCCTCACCTCATAGGTCTCGGAATCCACCTCGATCTTCGGCGTCGCGCCGTTGTGGATCATGCTCTTCTTCGAGATGCCGTCGCGGACATTTTCCACCGCATAGAGCGACTTCTGAATGCCGAGCTTCTTGGCTAGACCGCCGGCCACCGCCGCACCCGATGTGAACACCACCGACGACTGCGTCAGCGCGCGGCCGAAGGCGCCGAACATCGGCTGGTAGTGCACCGGCTGCGGTGTGGGAATGGACGCGTTGGGATCGCCCATCGGCGCCGCGACGATCGAGCCGCCCTTGATGACGAGATCCGGCTTGACGCCGAAGAACGCCGGCGACCACAGCACCAGATCCGCCATCTTGCCCTTCTCCACCGAGCCGATCAGCTTCGAGACACCATGGGCGATGGCGGGGTTGATCGTGTATTTCGCGATGTAACGCTTGACGCGGAAATTGTCGTTGTTGCCCTTGTCTTCCTTCAGCGAGCCGCGCTGCTTCTTCATCTTGTCGGCGGTCTGCCACGTCCGGATGATCACTTCGCCGAGCCGGCCCATGGCCTGACTGTCCGACGACATCATCGAGAGCGCGCCGAGATCGTGCAGGATGTCTTCGGCGGCGATCGTCTCCTTGCGGATGCGGCTTTCGGCAAAGGCCAGATCTTCCGCAATCGACGGATCGAGATGGTGGCACACCATCAGCATGTCCAGATGCTCATCGATGGTGTTGCGGGTAAACGGCCGTGTCGGATTGGTCGATGACGGGAGCACGTTCCTGAGGCCCGCGACCTTGATGATATCAGGTGCGTGACCGCCACCGGCACCTTCGGTGTGGAAGGCGTGGATGGTGCGGCCCTTGAAGGCCTTGATGGTATCCTCGACGAAACCAGATTCGTTCAGCGTGTCGGAATGCAGCATCACCTGCACGTCATAGTCGTCGGCGACGCTGAGGCAGTTGTCGATCGCGGCGGGCGTGGTGCCCCAGTCCTCGTGCAGCTTCAGCGCACAGGCGCCGGCCTTGACCATCTCCACCAGCGCCGCCGGCTTCGAAGCATTGCCCTTGCCGGAAATGCCGAGATTGACCGGAAAGGCATCGAAGGACTGGATCATCCGCGCGATGTGCCACGGGCCCGGCGTGCAGGTCGTCGCGAACGTGCCGTGCGACGGACCGGTGCCGCCGCCAAGCATCGAGGTCACGCCGGACATCAGCGCGTGTTCGATCTGCTGCGGGCAGATGAAATGGATATGGCTGTCGAAGCCGCCGGCAGTAAGGATCTTGCCCTCCCCCGCGATCACATCGGTGCCTGGACCGACATTGATGGTGACGCCCGGCTGGATATCGGGATTGCCGGCCTTGCCGATGGCGTGAACCATGCCGCCCTTGAGCGCCACGTCGGCCTTCACGATGCCCCAGTGATCGACGATCATCACGTTGGTAATGACGGTATCGACGGCGCCCTGCGCGCGTGTCGCCTGCGACTGCCCCATGCCGTCGCGGATCACCTTGCCGCCGCCGAACTTCACTTCCTCGCCATAGATGGTGAAGTCCTTCTCCACCTCGATGATCAGATCGGTGTCGGCGAGCCGTACGCGATCGCCGGTGGTCGGGCCGAACATGTCGGCATAGACGGAGCGTTTGATTTTCACGGGCATGTTTTCGCTCCATTGGCCGGAGTATTCCCTCCCCCCCGCGCGAAGCGAAGCTTCGCTGGGCGGGGGAGGGTCAGGGAGGGGGGTGTGCCACAGGTCGCGGCCTCGCCGATCGCGAGGACAACACCTTCGAGATTCTTCATGACATCGTCATTGCTGAAACGAAGGACGCGATAGCCACGCGCGGCAAACCAAGCGTCGCGGCGCGCGTCATGCGCGATGCGCTCTACAAAATCATGGCTTTCACCATCGACTTCGACAATGAGCTTGCTCGCATGGGAAACGAAATCAGCAATGTAAACACCCATCGGGGCTTGTCGACGAAAACCCAAATTTGCCAGACGATGTGCCTTTAGCTGTCGCCACAGCAAGGTCTCGGCGCGAGTCATTACGCGCCGCAGTTCCTTGGCGCGACCGCGCTGAAACTCGCCGACCTCGTTGTGTGGCATACCCCCCTCCCCGCCCCTCCCCCGCAAGGGGGGAGGGAGCACTACGGCCGTCACATTCCCAACAATCACAACTTCACCATTACGTCGCTGCGGAATCCATAGACGGTACGCTTGCCTGCGCCTTCGTTCATTGACGGCGTGGCCCGCGACTTCCATAGCTTCGCGCACCCCAGCAAGGCGCGCGGCGTCGGGATCTGAGACGGAGACCGATATCGTGAGATGGAAGAACGTCTATCCATTTGCTGCGGCATGCCTGCTGTTCGCGCTGACGTTCTGGCTATACCTGACCCGCGTCATGTGGCTCGGATTTCCGGATGGCTTCATTGCCGAACTGGACGCTGCTGAAGCGATCCTCGTCACCTGGTTCAACTGGTTCAGCATCGCTCTGGGCATCTGGTTCGTGATCCTCGGCATCCGATCGTTCCGTGACGATGTCGGACGTTGGTCATTGTACAGCTGTCTTCTGTTCGTATCGGTCGTCCTGATATCGCTGACCATCGATCGATATTTCCGCTCGTTCATGATGGACAGCGCCGGCGGCTAGGCGCTCAGAGCTTCCCCATCACATCGCCGCGGAAGCCGTAAACCGTGCGCTTGCCAGCGAGTTCGACCAGTTGCACGTCGCGGCTCTGGCCGGGTTCGAAACGCACCGCAGTGCCGGCGGCGATGTCGAGACGCATGCCGCGGGCCTTCTTGCGGTCGAATTTCAGCGCGGGATTGGTCTCGAAGAAATGATAGTGCGAGCCGACCTGGATCGGCCGGTCGCCGGAATTCGCCACAGTCAGCGTGACGGTCTTGCGCCCGGCATTGAGTTCGATCTCGCCGTCCTGGATGAAGAGTTCGCCGGGGATCATGTGACCTCTCGATTTTCTCGGTGTCATGGCCGGGCTTGACTTGGCCATCCACGCCTTAGAGCGCTGAAAATGGATGCCCGGGTCACCTAGCGAAGCTCGCTTCGCGCTGCCCGGGCATGACGGAGTTTGAACTAGCGGATCGGTTCGTGCACCGTGACGAGCTTCGTCCCGTCGGGGAATGTCGCTTCCACCTGAATGTCGTGGATCATCTCGGCGATGCCGTCCATGCATTGCGCGCGGGTGATGACCTCGGCGCCGGATTTCATCAGCTCGGCAACGGTGCGGCCGTCGCGCGCGCCCTCGACGATGAAATCGGAGATGATGGCGATGGCCTCGGGATGGTTGAGCTTGACGCCGCGCTCCAACCGGCGTCGCGCCACGATGGCGGCCATCGAGATCAGGAGCTTGTCTTTTTCGCGGGGGGAGAGATTCATGCGAACACTCTGATAGGTTTAGTTGAGCCACATGCGCGGCAGCATCGCGCCTGATCGTCCAAGCACCGCCATCATGTCGGCGCGCAGCTTGGCCGCATCTTGTGCACAGAAGCGGGCCATTGCAAAGCCGTTCCAGCAGGAGATACCGACTTCGCTGCCAAAGCCATCCGTGACTTCGCGTAGCCGCTCGATGAGTGCCTCGTCGCCGGGCACGATCAGCGCCGTGCCGATGGCCACCGCGCCATTGCCGATGGCCGGTCTGGCCAGTTTCGCGGCGATATCGCCATCCAGCCGCACGTTTTCCGCGAACACCAGCCTGCCGCCGCGACGCAGGCGCCAGCGGTCGACGAAAGACCCCGTCTGCATCACCTCGCCCATGGCCGCACGACCGAACACGACGATCTCGCAAAGCAAAAGCGTCGCGCGATCGGCCAGATCGATATCGATGCGCCTGATGGTGCGGGCCTGATCGAACAGGATGGTTTCCTGCGGCAGCCAGGACAGATGCGCGCCGGCCTCGGCCTTTAGCGCGATGTTGATTTCGGCGGCGGGGCCATGGGAGCGATAGACCTTCTCGGCGGCGGCGGTGGTCACTGTCAGGCTGGTGCCCTCGCCGGCCGCAATATCGATATCGAAACGGTCGCCGCCTGCCGCGCCGCCGGCGGTGTTGACGAACATCGCAGACAGGCCGTGATCTTCGGGAGACGGGAAGCGCACGCGCAGCGAGCCGGATTCATGCAACTGGCGGCGGCGGGTCTTGCCCTCCACCAGATGCACGTCGAACGCCACCGCGCC
The DNA here is from genome assembly GCF_021044645.1 of Tardiphaga sp. 37S4. NCBI lineage: Bacteria > Pseudomonadati > Pseudomonadota > Alphaproteobacteria > Hyphomicrobiales > Nitrobacteraceae > Tardiphaga > Tardiphaga sp. 37S4. Next base: position 3,998,189 of record NZ_CP088008.1, read on the forward strand.
GCGGGCACGATTAGCGGCGAAGATCGCCGATGGCGACAGCATCGTCTTGTCAGCCTGCATGCGCTCCCCGGCTTTGAACCCGGCCCTACAGCGCCATCTGGCGGCTGATCTCGGCGGGATCAAGCGTGCTGCGGTCGCAGGTGTATTTCACCGCGCCGCGATCCATCACGGCGAAGTTGTCGCCGAGTTCGCAGGCAAAGTCGAGATACTGCTCCACGAGGACGATGGCGATATTGCCGAGCGAGCGCAGATAGGAAATCGCGCGGCCGATATCCTTGATGATCGAGGGCTGGATGCCTTCGGTCGGCTCATCCAGCAGCAGGAGCTTCGGCCGCATCACCAGCGCACGGCCGATGGCGAGCTGCTGCTGCTGGCCGCCTGAGAGATCGCCGCCGCGGCGGCCGAGCATCGAATTCAGCACCGGGAAGAGCGAGAACACGTCGTCGGGAATGTTGCGGTCGGCGCGCTTCAGGGGCGCGTAACCGGTCTTGAGGTTTTCCTCCACCGTGAGCAGCGGAAAGATCTCGCGGCCCTGCGGTACGAAAGAAATGCCGCGCCGCGCCCGCTCGAACGGCTTCAGCGTCGAGATATCCTGACCGTCGAAGGTAATCGAGCCCGACGAGATCGCCTGCTGGCCGACCATGGCGCGCAGCAGCGAGGTCTTGCCAACGCCGTTGCGGCCAAGCACGCAGGTCACCTTACCAGGTTCAGCCGACACCGTGACACCACGCAGCGCCTGAGCGGCACCGTAATACAGACTGATGTTATCGACCTTCAGCATATCTCAGCGCCCCAAATACACTTCGACCACGCGGTCGTTGGTCGACACCTGATCGATGGTGCCTTCGGCCAGCACGGTGCCTTCGTGCAGACAGGTCACCTTGACGCCGAGCTCGCGCACGAAGGTCATGTCGTGCTCGACCACCATGACGGTCTTGTTGTCGCGGTTGATCGCTTTCAGCAATTCGGCGGTCTGGTGCGTTTCCACATCGGTCATGCCGGCCACCGGCTCGTCCACCAGCAGCAGCTTCGGGTCCTGCGCCAGCAGCATGCCAATTTCGAGCCACTGCTTCTGGCCATGCGAGAGATTGCCGGCGAGCCGATCGCGCGAGTCCGTGAGGCGAATGGTCTCAAGCACCTTGTCGATGCTCTCGGCTTCGGCACGATTGCTCCGCCAGAACAGCGTGCCGCGCACGGAGTGATCGACATTCAGCGCCAGCAGCAGATTGTCATAGATCGTCTGGCTCTCGAACACTGTCGGCTTCTGGAATTTGCGGCCGATGCCGAGCTCGGCGATCTTGGTCTCGTCCAGCAGCGTCAGGTCGTGAATGCCGTCGAAATAGACGTCGCCCTCGTCCGGTTTGGTCTTGCCGGTGATGATGTCCATCATCGTGGTCTTGCCGGCGCCGTTAGGGCCGATGATGGCGCGCATCTCGCCGGGAGCGAGCACCATCGACAGGTTGTTGATGGCATGGAAGCCATCGAACGAGACATGGACGCCGTCGAGATAGAGCTGTGCGGAGGTGATGCGCTTCTGCCGGGCTTCCGCTTCGCGTGCTGCGACCACTGGATCAATGATAGCGGGCGCGTGAGACACCGGCGTTGCCGGGGCTGGCGTTTCGATCATAGTCATCACGCCTTCTCCGCCAGATGAGGTTTGGTGACGCCATCTTCCGCTGCGGCGCTATCGGCATTCGCGCTATTGTTGGCTTTGCGACTTTCCGACCATGCATTGAAGGTGCCGATTATGCCCTTGGGCAGCAACAGCGTCACGAGAATGAACAGCGCACCGAGCATGAACAACCAGTAGGGAGCAAGGGCGCCCGAACCGTCTTGGCGTAGTTGACCACGACCGCGCCGAGCGCCGCACCGACTAGCGTGCCACGACCGCCGACCGCGACCCAGATGACGGCCTCGATGGAGTTGGCCGGGGCGAATTCACCGGGATTGATGATACCCACCTGCGGCACATAGAGCGCACCCGCAACGCCGGCCATGCAGGCCGACAGCGTGAACACGAACAGCTTGTAGGATTCGACGCGATAGCCCAAGAATCTCGTGCGGGATTCCGCGTCGCGTATGGCGATCAGCACCTTGCCGAGCTTCGAGGTCACGATGGCACGGCAGACGAGGAAGCCTATGATCAGCGCCAGACAGCTCAGCGCGAACAGCGCCGCACGCGTGCCGTCGGCCTGCACGTTGAATCCGAGGATGTCCTTGAAATCGGTCAGGCCGTTATTGCCGCCGAAGCCGAAATCGTTGCGGAAGAACGCCAGCAGCAGCGCATAGGTCATGGCCTGCGTGATGATCGACAGATACACGCCAGACACGCGCGAGCGGAAGGTGAGCCAGCCGAACACGAAAGCCAGGATGCCCGGCGCGATCAGCACCATCGCCGCGGCGAACCAGAACATGTCGAAGCCATACCAGTACCATGGCAGCGCCTTGTAATTCAGGAACACCATGAAGTCCGGCAGCAGCGGATTGCCATAGACGCCGCGCGAGCCGATCTGGCGCATCAGATACATGCCCATGGCGTAGCCGCCCAGCGCGAAGAACGCGCCATGGCCGAGCGAGAGAATGCCGCAATAGCCCCAGATCAGATCGATGGAGAGTGCGAGAATGGCGTAGCAGACATATTTGCCGAACAGCGCCATCAGATATGTCGGCACCTGCAGCGGCGAATCCGCCGGCAGCAGCAGGTTCGACAGCGGAATGAGGATGCCGACAGCGGCGACGATCAGCAGGAAGATCGTCGCGCTGCGGTCCAGCGTTCGGGTGAGGAAATGCGGGGTCATGAGGTGGCTCCGCAGTATGCCCGATTGTAGCTAGCACCGGCGCCAATGGTCCCCTCCCCCCTTGCGGGGGAGGGTGGCGCGTTAGCGCCGGGAGGGGGGTAGCCGCAAGCGCCGGAGCCTGGGGTTACCCCCCTCCCTGACCCTCCCCCGCCTAGCGAAGCTTCGCTTCGCACGGGGGGGAGGGAGCAGAACGATAGCGCGTCGAAGCGAAATGTAGTTGCCATCCTCATGCTTCGATCGCCCTGCCCTTGAGCGCGAACAGGCCGCGCGGCCGTTTCTGGATGAACAGGATGATCAGCACCAGGATGGCGATCTTGCCAAGCACGGCGCCTGCGACCGGCTCCAGGAACTTGTTGGCGATGCCGAGCGAGAACGCACCGACCAGCGTGCCCCACAGATTGCCGACGCCGCCGAACACCACGACCATGAAACTGTCGATAATGTAGCTCTGGCCGAGATTGGGCGAGACGTTGTCGATCTGCGACAGCGCCACCCCGGCAATGCCCGCAATGCCGGAGCCGAGACCGAAGGTCAGCGCATCCACGCGCGAGGTGGCGATGCCCATGGACGCGGCCATGCGGCGATTCTGGGTGACGGCGCGCATCTCGAGTCCGATGCTGGTGTAGCGCAACATCGCCAGCAGGATCGCGAACACAGCGAGCGTGAAGCACAGGATCCAGAGCCGGTTGTATGTGATCGTGAGCTGACCCAGCTCGAATGCACCGGACATCCAGGAGGGATTGCCGACCTCGCGATTGGTCGGGCCGAACATGGTGCGCACCGCCTGCTGCAGCACCAGCGACAGGCCCCAGGTCGCCAGCAGCGTTTCCAGCGGACGGCCATAGAGGAAGCGGATGATGGTACGCTCGATCACGATGCCGAGGAGACCAGCGACGATGAAGGCCAGCGGCACCGCCATCAGCAGCGAGTAGTCGAACAGGCCGGGATAGCTGGTGCGGATCACGTCCTGCACCACGAAGGTGACATAGGCGCCGATCATCACCATCTCGCCATGCGCCATGTTGATGACGCCCATCACGCCGAAGGTGATGGCGAGGCCGATGGCGGCGAGCAAGAGAACCGAGCCGAGCGACAGCCCGTACCAGGCGTTCTGGCCGATCGACCACAGCGTCTGCCGGCTGTTGATCGCCGTGACGGCGCTGGCCGCGCTGCGCGCGACGCCGACGGTCTGATCGGCCGGCAGGCTGGTGAGCAGCGCCAGCGCGTCCTGATCGCCGCGCCCCTTGATGATCGCAATGGATTCGATCTTCTCGGCCTCGGTCGCGTCTTCCTTGTAGAGCAGGATCGCAGCGCGGGCCTCGGTGAAGGCCTGCTTGGCGGATTTGTTGGCTTCCTTTTCCAGCGCGGTCTCGATCACCGGCAGCATCGCGGTTTCGTGGCTCTTGAACACCGATTGCGCCGACGCAATGCGTTTGGCGGGATCCGGCGACATCAGCGTGAGGCCGCCAAGCGCGGATTCGATATTGCGGCGCAGACGATTGTTGAGGCGCACCGCGGCGGCACTGGCTGGCACCTCAGTGACGGCCTCGCCGGTGGCAGCGTCAGTCACCTTGCCGTCGGTGCCGGTGAGATAAACCTTCTTGCTGTCGGGATCGGCGGAGAGCCGGCCTTCCTGCAGCGCGGTGATCACAGCGAAAGCCTGCGGATGGCCCGAGGTGGCGATGATGCCCACGGCCTCGTCGCTATCGGAGAAATCGTCATTGGCGAATTTGGCGACGGCATCCTCGAAAGGACCCGCAAAGGCCGGAATAGCGGTCGCGCCTATCAGCAGAAATGCAACGGCGATCGCGCGGAAACGATAAAGGAGATCAGTCACTGGAAAACCCCGGCCGAAGAAAAAAGAGAAGGCGACGGATTCACCGCCTTCTCCAGTTTTGGGAGTCTCGTGTCAGAAGAGTCTCGGGAGGATCATCATTGCGGGCGGAAAATGCCCGCAATGATGGAGAACACAGAACCTCAGAGCGAGATCAGGAACCCTGACCGCCGCACTTGTTGGTCTTGGTGTTGAAGTTGCCGCACTTCTTGCCGACCCAGTCGCCAATCAGGTCCTTGGAGCCGTCGAGCTCCTTCGACCATGCATCGCCAGCCACCAGCGCCGGGGTCTTCCAGACCACGTCGAACTGGCCATTGGCCTTGATCTCGCCAATGAACACCGGCTTGGTGATGTGGTGGTTCGGCAGCATCTTCGAGGTACCGCCGGTCAGGTTCTTGGCTTCGATGCCGGGCAGTGCGTCGATGACCTTGTCGGCTTCGATCGACTTGGCCTTCTCGACCGCCTTCACCCACATGTTGAAGCCGATCACGGTGGCTTCCATCGGGTCGTTGGTCACGCGCTTCGGATTCTTGGTGAAGGCCTGCCATTCCTTGATGAACTTCTCGTTCTCAGGATTCTTGATCGACTGGAAGTAGTTCCAGGCCGCGAGATGGCCGAGCAGCGGCTTGGTGTCGATGCCGGCGAGTTCTTCTTCACCCACCGAGAACGCAACCACCGGAATGTCGGTCGCCTTGATGCCCTGGTTGCCGAGTTCCTTGTAGAACGGAACGTTGGCATCGCCGTTGATGGTCGAGACCACGGCGGTCTTCTTGCCGGCCGAGCCGAACTTCTTGATGTCGGCCACGATCGTCTGCCAGTCACTATGACCAAACGGCGTGTAGTTGATCATGATGTCTTCCTGCTTGACGCCTTTCGACTTCAAGTAGGCTTCGAGAATCTTGTTCGTGGTACGCGGATAGACGTAGTCGGTGCCGGCCAGCACCCAGCGCTTCACCTTCTCGTCCTTCATCAGGTAGTCGACAGCCGGGATCGCCTGCTGGTTCGGAGCAGCACCCGTGTAGAACACGTTACGCTCGGACTCTTCGCCCTCGTACTGCACGGGATAGAACAGGATGTTGTTCAGTTCCTTGAACACCGGGAGAACCGACTTGCGCGACACCGAGGTCCAGCAGCCGAACACGACGGCAACCTTGTCCTTGGTGATCAGCTCGCGCGCCTTTTCGGCGAACAGCGGCCAGTTCGATGCCGGATCGACCACCACGGCTTCGAGCTTCTTGCCGTTCACGCCGCCCTTCTTGTTCTGCTGATCGATCATGAACAGCACGGTGTCCTTCAGCGTGGTCTCGGAAATCGCCATGGTGCCCGACAGCGAGTGCAGAACGCCGACCTTGATGGTGTCGTCTGCGGCTTTGGCCGGCGAAAATGCCGACAGGCCCAGAGCCAGACCCGTTGCCGCGGCCATCAGGCTGCGACGCGAGATCGGCTTGGCTATTGCGTGAGTCAAATTGGTAATCATGTGCGGTCTCTCCCTGACGCAGACGAAATCAATGCGGAACGGCCCCACGGCCGGCGCGTTAAGGAGATCGCAAGAAGTGTGCCAGCCCTCGAACACACGTTAAGTGATTGGGATTACTCGCATGTTTCCGATTTTCGGAAAGCGCCGAGGTTTTCTTGTTTATTTATTGTGCAGAAAAATTGATCATGCACACGGCAAACAGCTTAAATAATCGCCAAAAATTGCCTCATGTCTAAATTTCATGCAGCGGTATTTTGTCGCTGGTTTTAACCCTCGCACCGATTGACCTTGAATCCGCCGCCTTGCTGTTCCATATCAATCGAACGACCTAGAGAATCATCAGGTCCTTGCGAGCCGCGTGTTCTGATCCCGTCTTTACTCTGATCTCCTCAGGGCAGTTCGACGGTTTCTGGCTTGCCCCTTCAGCTAACCAGAACTGACGCCCCAAACACGCGGGTGTCCCAGACACACTCGCGCGCTCCCTGGCCCCATGGTCTTTGAATCATGGCCGGGCGCCTGCTTTCACTTTGGAAAGATTAATCTTTTGACCACCTTTCAGGAATTCGGCCTCGCCGATCCCATCACCCGTGCGCTTAAAGAAGAAAACTACACCACCCCGACCCCGATCCAGGCCCAGACCATCCCGATTGCCATCACCGGCAAGGATGTGATCGGTATCGCCCAGACCGGCACCGGCAAGACCGCTTCCTTCGCGCTTCCCATCCTTCACCGCCTGCTCGAGAACCGCATCAAGCCGCAGCCCAAGACCTGCCGCGTGCTGGTGCTGAGCCCGACCCGCGAACTCTCCGGCCAGATCCTCGACTCGTTCAACGCCTATGGGCGCCATATGCACCTCGCATCGGCGCTGGCCATTGGCGGCGTGCCGATGGGCCGTCAGGTCCGTTCGCTGATGCAGGGCGTCGACGTCCTCGTCGCCACCCCGGGCCGCCTGCTCGACCTCGTGCAGAGCAACGGCCTCAAGCTCAACATGGTTGAGTTCCTGGTGCTCGACGAAGCCGACCGCATGCTCGACATGGGCTTCATCAACGACATCCGCAAAGTCGTCGCCAAGCTCCCGGTCAAGCGCCAGACGTTGTTCTTCTCGGCCACCATGCCGAAGGACATCGCCGATCTTGCCGAGGCAATGCTCAAGGATCCGGCCCGCGTTGCGGTGACCCCAGTCGCCTCCACCGTGGAGCGCATCAGCCAGCGGATCATGCTGGTCGATCACTCCGCCAAGCCGACGATCCTCGCCCAGATCCTCAAGACCGAGACGGTTGACCGCGCCCTTGTGTTCACCCGCACCAAGCACGGCGCCGACAAGGTCGTGAAGGGGCTCGAGCGCGCCGGCATCGCCGCCGCCGCGATCCACGGCAACAAGTCGCAGAACCACCGCGAGCGCACGCTGGCCCAGTTCCGCACCGGCGAAATCCGCACCCTGGTGGCCACCGACATCGCCGCCCGCGGCATCGACGTCGACGGCATCACCCATGTGGTGAACTTCGACCTGCCGAATATCCCGGAAACCTATGTCCACCGAATCGGCCGCACGGCCCGTGCCGGACGCGAAGGCATCGCAATCTCGCTTTGCGCGGGCGAGGAAATGGCGTATCTGCGCGATATTGAAAAGCTGATCCGCATTTCGCTTCCGAAGGAAGACCGCCGCACCCCAGGCCGCAACGACGTGGGGCCGTCGCCTTCCCAGAACCGTGGCGGTCAGCGCAACGGTCGCTCCGCCCCGCACGCACCACGCAGCAATGACGGAGCGCCCGGCAAGAACGCGCGCAATCGTCGTCGTCCGCATGGCGGCAACGGGGGCGCATCGCAACCGAACCGCGATCATGGTCGGAACGAGAATGCGAGACACGAGAATGCACGGCATGAGCCGATCTCACGTCCGGCCAACCAGGCTGGAACTGCGACTAAAGAAGGGATGCAGGGCGTTGCCTTCCTGCACCGCGAAAGCCGACCGAATACAACCCCGAACCGCACCCAGCGGCCACGCTAACAGCCGATCGATCTGGAGCTAACAATGGCCAAAGAAGAGCTGATCCAGTTCGAAGGACTGGTGACCGAAATCCTCCCCGATGCACGCTATCGCGTGCAATTGGATGCAGGACACGAAATCGTCGCCTACACCGCCGGCAAGATGAAGAAGAACCGCATCAAGACGCTGGCCGGCGACCGCGTGACCATCGAGATGTCGCCCTACGATCTCGAAAAGGGTCGTCTGATTTTCCGCCACAAGGACGAGCGTCCCGGCGGTCCTCCGCGTGGCGCACCGCCGCGCGGTCAGTTCCGTCGCCGCTAAGCGCATCCCGCGTTTAAACTGTCGACAGTTTAAATCGCAACGACAACCCATCCGCGCATCGGATCACTCGCGATCCCGCGGATGGGTAAGCGTTCCTGACCGTTCGTGCGCAATCAAAAAATCGTGCGCGTCAGGATTGTTTTGAGGGGGCGCTTCCCCTAATATGAGTTAATCGATTTTCGGCCGGACGACATTATCTATCCCCCGGTGCAGCCGGTCTAGACTGACGACCCTTCCAAAAATTCGATGTCACCAGCCCACATCTGTTGCGTGGGCTACACTATATCTTTGAGAAGGGACTACCCCCATGAGCATGGGAACAGTGAAGTGGTTTAACGCGACCAAGGGCTTCGGCTTCATTCAGCCGGACGATGGTGGCAACGACGTGTTCGTTCACATCAGCGCCGTTGAGCGTGCCGGTCTCGGCACCCTGCGTGAAGGCCAGAAGATCAGCTACGAAATCGTTGCTGACCGTCGTTCCGGCAAGTCGTCGGCCGACAATCTCCGCGCCGCAGGCTAAACGATCATTCGCAAGCTTGATGCTTGTGAATTGATCGACTGAATACGAAAAGGCCGCGCCCTTGAGCGCGGCCTTTTTGCTGAAGCATGATCCGAGAAAGTGGACCGACGATCGTTCGCTGCAACTACAAATACGCAGCGCATGATCGCAAGTTACGGCGTGCAGCTCGTCACCATCACGACGCAGGACGTTTGCCGCGGCCGCGTGTACATCGCATCGGACAGCGTGAGCCCGCCCTTCGGCACGACCCAGCCGATTGTCGGCACGTAGGTATAGTTAGCCTCGCCAAGGATCAGATACTGGTTTGCCACATAGTTTCCGTTGGCGTCCTTGACGATTAGATTGGTGGGAACCGATACGACCGTGCCCACGTCCTTCTTTTGGTCGCCGCGACTCCACACAACTTTGGCGGTCTTGCTCGATGGATCGATATAGACTTGGCTGATGGTCGCCTTGAGCTGCGTCTTGTCATAAGGTGTCAGCATCGCATCGGCGATGATGAAGAAGTTCGAGACATCGGTTTCCGCCAGCGTCGTGTAGCGTGACGCCAGGTCGGCCATCCCCTGTGAGATCTGACTGACCTTGCGATCGACGGCAAAACCGTTGGAAACATCCAACATGCCGAAGAACATCAGGAACATCAGCGGCATGATCATCGCGAACTCGACCGCGGATACGCCTCTCGTATCGTCTCGCAACAGCAAGGCCCGTCGCCAGGCTGCCAGTGCTGCCATCCGCACGTGCATTGTCCCGATCCCTGCCATCACTGCGGCCCGGTCGCCGCTGTCGCGGCCAGCAGGCGCTTGCTGCTCGTCGTTCCACGACTGATATTGGCGATGTTGTAGCCGAGGCCAGTCACATAAAGCGGCCACTGATAGAAGCCGCGCACGACCACCGTCTTGCTGGTCGGACAGGCCGGCGGCTGGTAGACAAGATTCGTCGACACATAGTTGCCGCTGGCGTCGATCGGATCCGAAATCGTGATCGCTGTGCCGGGATCGTACGAGCGCACATCGATGTCGATCTTGGTGCAATCCATCAGTGTCGATGCGCGCGCGCAGATCGACGTCTTGAAATCGACGGCTGTAGCTGCAGCGGAACACGTATAGACCGACCGCGCGGCATCCTGGACGCCGGTTTCAAGGACCTGCCCCGCCAGAAACACCATGCCGGTTTCCATGATGGCAAAAATCAGCGCGAAGAAGATCGGCGCGATCATCGCGAATTCGACCGCGGCCGAGCCGCTGCTGTTATGGCCGAAGCGGCGCAGGCGCCCGGCGAGCGTCGCCATCGAAATCAGCGGTAGCAGCATCTGCAAGTGCCTCGGTGATAGGAAATAACTACCGCCAAGATGTATCGGAAACAGATTGTTGAAGTGTTTCGCCGGATCGAGACAAGATGGCTCGCTGCGTTAACCCGCCATTAACCATGTGGCAGGACGCTTGCGATGGTGTCCGGCGGGATTGGTCTGACCGACGAAAAGTGGTGGCTTAGTTGCTCCTCGCCCCTATCGTCGCGGCCTGACTGCCGATGGCGCCGGCCTGATCCATCGTCGACTTGAAGAAGGTTTCCCCGTCACCCAGCGTCAAACGCCGCTCGCAATTCGCCGCGCAGCTATATGTCTCCCGGCTCATACCGCGATAGACCGTCACGACCTTGTCGGTCGGCCCTTCCACCTGAATAACGCGGTCCATCAGCACGGAGCCCTGGCGATCAATGGCAATCACATTGGTGGCGCCATAGCTCTTGCCGGTGATGACAACCATGCCGCCGGCCTGCAGCGTCACATCGGCGATCAAGGGGTTGCCGACCACGATGGTCGCGATCTTCTCGGGAAATTTGACGAGCCTGGCCTGATCGACGCTGACTGCGATCAGATCATTCGCAGGAGCCGCAAAACCGCCCACCGGCAACAGCATGGTCCCTGCCGCCAGAGCACGGGCCACAAACACCGCGCGCATCCGCGCGCGCTTCGACTGAAACGACATCCTGTACTCCGGGACGATACAAGCCGACAAAAGCAGATACGCAGCGGTGCCGGCGCCCGACATGGCAAATGTGCCGTTAATTGATGAAGGAACTGGAAACGGCGCTGGCAGGGTGCATGATGGACGCTGTCCCGGCTTAGGAAGCCTGGATTGACTGGCATTCCGGGGCACTCGAAGGCGGCGAGGCCACTGCAGTGAGAACCTCAACCACTCCACCTGGAGCGGCGGGGAATCTCGACATGTTCAGCGCAAAACAGATCGGGATTCCGGGTTCGCGCACGTAAAGATGCGCGCACGCCCCGGAATGACAGTGTGGGGCGGCAAGACAGCGCCCAAACATTTTTTCCTATCTCCCGTTGACACCATCTCCGTCAGGTTTATATTCCCCATTGTCCTGCCCCACCGAGAGGGGCGATCGCGATCGTCACGTTCGCGGGGTGGGATGCGGTGGACGCCGGAGATGCGGCGTCACGCGGTTCACGGGTGACGTCTGTCTTCGGGCAGGACGGATCTGCGCCAGCACTGCCACTGGCAAGGAGACGGCTGGCCTTGGGATGGAAAGAGCCCTGGACAGTGTGACGGACGACCAAATCAAAACGCGTTCGGCTTACTCGCTTGAGGCTCCCTTCCCATCGCCTTGGGACTTTAATTCGGTGATCGGATCGTTCGCTGAGGCAAAGTGCAAGCAACCGAAAAAACACCGCAGGCGGAACGCTGGGCAATCGCTCGGCGCCTCCGAAAGTCCTGATGCACTCTAACCCTGCGGAAGACCGCATCGCATCAGGCCCAAGGGTGCAACGGGCACCCGGCGTTCCGCACGCCCTCTCACAGGGGCAGGGAATGCAAGAGACGACGGCGCCCCCGCGCCGCAAATAATGAGGGCGATGACGCATGTCTTCAGAGCAGTGGCTGTTTGACAGTTGAATCTGCGATGGCGCGTAGGCGCCAGACGAATCCCTCCCTCAGCGCGGCTACGCCGCTTGGGGGAGGAGCAGGAAGAGCGTGCTACTGCTTGAACGGATAGGCCAGTTGCCCGGTGAATTCGGTCGGCAAAGGCTCGCCGTCGACACCGTAATTATCCGGCAGTTCACCCTTCGGCATGCGGAAGGTCCCGAACATGATGTCCCAGATCGGAAACGTGCCTGCGAAATTGGTGTTGCCGCCGCGCTCCAGCGACGTGTGGTGCCAGCGGTGGAACACCGGCGTCGCCAGCACATATTTAAACGGCCCGAGGGTCCAGTTCAGATTGGCGTGCACGAAAGCCGAGTGGAAGGTCGTGAACGGTCCGACCCACAGCATGATGTTCGGCGAGATACCGGCCATCAATAGCAACACGTCGACCGCGACGGTGCCGAGAAACAGGTTGACCGGATGAAACCGTGCAGCGGAGATCCAGTCGATCTCTTCCGACGAATGATGGATGGCGTGGTACTTCCAGAAGCCGCCGCCGTGATACATCCGGTGCAGCCAGTAGAGCATGAAGTCGGACACCACGAGAAAGAAGATCCCCTGTACCCAGAGCGGCATCTGCGCCAGCGGCCCGTGGCCGTTGTCGTAGAAGGCAATCAGTTCATCGGCATCGTGAATATTGAAGACGACGGCAGCGCCGACCACGAGGAGTCCGATCCGCACGACGCGGGTGATCAGCGGCACGAAGAACCAGTAGACCACGTCGGTCACGATCTCCGTCTTGCGCCACCAGTGCTTGCCGGGATTGCAGGCCCAGAAATGCGTCAGCACCGTAAAGACCACCGCAACAACCAGCGTGATCGGCACCACCTTCATGATGGTCTCGCCGAACATGTTCAGGACTTCCATGGGGAGTATAGTCATCGCGACCTCGTAGGCTCCGGAGGCCAAGAGTTACCGCGGTATGCTTAAGGAGCGATGAAGCGAAAAGGACACGCCTGGTGTCATCACACCCAAGTCATTCTAAAATCGCTTTAAGTAGGTATTTACCGTGCAAAAGAAGAGACAAATGCGACCGACTTTCATCAATCGAATTAACCGCACTGCAATTCCCCACTCCTAGTGTTCCCTCATGGTCACGGTGCTGAGAACGCCGGGGAGACCAGGCATCACGATCGACAGCCACGTGCACATATGGAGTTTTGTATTATGAAGAACCTCGTTTCGCGTTTCATGAAGGATGAGTCCGGCGCCACCGCTATCGAATACGGCCTGATTGCTGCCGGCATCTCGCTGGCCATCATCGCGGTCGTTAACGGCCTCGGCTCGAACCTGAACGGCAAGTTCACCTCGATCAACGGCTCGCTCAAGTAAGCGACTGTTACGAGTGCATCAAAGGCTCCGGTGTCCGGAGCCTTTTTTGTTTCGGGATGCTGCTGAGCCGTCGTCGTCAAAAGTGTAATGCGTATGAGACACCCCGACATTCCCCGCTCCGTCCTGCAGGGACTTCAGATCTCGCTCCGCGACCCCGCCGGCCTGGTCTGCGCCGCATTGATTCTCGCGCTGGTCGCCGTCGCGATTCGGATCGCCAGCGTTTGGTAAATTCTTTCTTGTTGTCCGATTGTTCATTTCTGCTGGCTAGGTTTTCCGTCGTCGCCGTAACGGGCCCTTGAAGCCATGATCCTCGATTTGACGCGCCTCCTGCTGTTCCCGGGCCTGATGGCCTATGCGGCGATCAGCGACCTTTTCACGATGACCATTTCGAACCGCATCTCGCTGCTGCTGGTGGCGGGCTTCGCTGTACTGGCGATCTTCGGCGGGATGGGTCTTCACGATGCGCTGTCGCATCTCGGCGCGGGGGCGACCGTGCTGGTGGTCGCTTTCGCCTGTTTCGCGTTCGGCTGGATCGGTGGCGGCGATGCCAAGCTCGCCGCAGCCGCGGGATTGTGGTTCGGCTTCGACCATCTCCTGAACTACCTCGTTTATGCCTCGCTGTTCGGCGGCGCGCTCACATTGCTGCTGCTCCAGTTCCGGCAGTGGCCGCTGCCCTATGCGCTCGGCGGCCAGCCCTGGCTGATGCGTCTGCATCACAAGGAAACCGGCATCCCTTACGGTATTGCCCTCGCCCTCGGCGCACTGCTCATTTACCCCGACACCGGATGGGTGAAGACGATCGACCTGGCGCGTCTCGCTCTTCACTAAGATCGGAACTTTCTATTAACGCGATTTAGATACCGCTCATTAACCATGCTTTGACGAATAACTGGTCAACTCCCGTTACAGCGGCGGCAGCGTCGCGGCGTAATGTGGAAAGTTGAAGCGTATGAATACCGCACGCATTGTGGTCCTCGCCATTGCACTCGGCGCTGGCAGTGTGGCGCTATATCTTGCGAGCACATCGGACGCACCGCCGCCCCCTCAGGTCGCCGAAGCCCCGACAACTGACGTTCTCGTTGCCAAGGCCGATATCGCGCTCGGTCAGGCGCTCGGTCCCGATGATGTCCAGTGGCAGTCCTGGCCCGCATCAGCGGCGAGCACCAATGTCATCAGCCGTAACAGCCGCCCGGACGCAGCGACGCAAATCGCCGGCTCCATCGCGCGTTCGGCCTTCATTGCCGGCGAACCGATACGTGAACCGAAACTGGTGCGCGCCAATGGCGCTGGCTTCATGGCCGCGGTTCTGCCGACCGGCATGCGCGCCGTCTCCACCGAAATTTCGCCGGAAACCGGCGCCGGCGGCTTCATCCTGCCAAACGACCGCGTCGACGTGATCCTGTCGAAGCGCGAACGCGGTACGGATCGCAGCGGCATTGAGGTCATCAACTCCGAGATCATCCTGAACAATATCCGCATTCTCGCCATCGATCAGGCGCCCAAGGAAAAGGACGGTCAGAACTCAGTCGTCGGCAAGACCGCAACGCTCGAATTGAAGCCCGAACAGGCCGAGTTGCTCGCCCGCGCGCGGCAGAGCGGCACGATCTCACTGGCGTTGCGGGCCCTGGTCGACGCTAACGCGCCTGCGCCGGTCGAAGATCCCAATGGCGGCAAGCGCGACAGTATTAGCATCGTGCGTTACGGCATCCCGTCGACCGCGACCATGACGAAGTGATCAAAAGGACGCAGGCGATGAAGCGCATCACAACAGGCGGATCGATGCGGGCTCTTGCAGCCCGCGCGCTGTCGCTCACCACCATCACGGCGCTCACGATCAATCCCGTATTGACGCCCGTTTTCGCGGCCGACTCCGCGTCCATGCAAGCCGGCAGCGCCGGCGCCTTGAACGCAAAATTCCTGCCGCTCGGCATCGGCAAGTCGATCGTTATCGACCTGCCGCGCGACATCAAGGATGTGCTGGTCGCCGATCCCAAGATCGCCAACGCCGTCGTGCGTTCGGCGCAGCGCGCCTACATCATCGGTGCGACCGTAGGCCAGACCAACATCGTATTCTTCGACGTCAACGGCCAGCAGATCGCCGCCTATGATATCGCCGTCACGCGCGACCTGAATGGTATTCGGGCCGCGCTCAAGCAGACCATGCCCAATACGGATATTCGCATCGAAGGTCTCGGCGATGGCGTGATGCTGTCGGGTACGGCATCGAGTCAGGTCGAAGCGCAGCAGGCCGCGGACCTCGCGGCGCGCCTCGTCGGCGGCATGGACAAGGTCGTGAACAGCATCTCGGTGCGCGGGCGTGATCAGGTCATGCTCAAGGTCACCGTTGCGGAAGTCCAGCGCAACATTGTCAAGCAGCTCGGCGTCGATCTGTCGGCGTCGATGAGCTACGGCACGTCCGTCGTCAACTTCAACAATAGCAACCCGTTCACGGCGCGCGGCGGCAGCCTGGTCTCCGATAATGCCCTCAAGGCATCCTTCGGATCGACGCCATCCGTCACGGCAACGCTGAAGGCGATGGAAAACGCCGGCGTCATCCGGACGCTTGCCGAGCCCACGCTGACCGCGATCTCCGGCGAGACCGCCAATTTCCTTGCGGGTGGTGAATTCCCGGTCCCCGGCGGTAATACCTGCGATCCCACGACGCGGATCTGTACGACGCAGATTACCTTCAAGAAATTCGGTATTTCGCTGGGCTTTACGCCGGTGGTTCTGAGCGAAGGTCGTATCAGCCTGCGTGTCGGCACCGAAGTCTCCGAGCTGTCGCAGGAAAATTCCGTCACGATCAGCGGAACGTCGATCCCGGCGATCAAGGTCAACCGTGCGGACACCACGCTCGAGATTCCGTCCGGCGGTTCGATGGTGATGGCCGGCCTTATCAAGCAGCAGACCAAAGCGGCCATCAGCGGCCTGCCGGGCATGTCGCAATTGCCTGTGCTGGGCACGCTGTTCCGCAGCCGGGATTACGTCAACAACAACACCGAGCTGATGGTCCTGGTCACGCCCTATGTGGTCCGCGCCGTCGCGCAGAAGGATCTCTCGCGTCCGGACGACGGCTTCGTGGATGCATCCGATCCGCAGGCCGATCTGCTCGGCAACGTCAACCGCATCTATGGCGCACCGCACCGCACCGAGCCGACCCAACCGACGCGCAGCTATCGCGGCGTTTTCGGCTTCATCACGGATTGAGACGGGGCAAGTATCCGATGACCATGATCAATCACACAGCGATACACTCTTCGCGCACACGGAATGCCACTGGCGCGCTGCTGGTCCTGGCGCTTGCGCTCGGCGGCTGCAAGACCGTTGCGCAGGACACCACGTCGAGCATACCGGACGATTACCGGCTGCGGCATCCCATCGTTGTCGAAGAACGGGCCAAGACCACCGAGGTCTTCGTCGGCAGCCAGCGCGGCGGCCTGTCGGCCACACAGCGCGCGGATGTCGTATCGCTCGGTCAGGACTGGTTGCGCGAAGGCACCGGCGTCATCACTGCGGAGGTGCCGGTCAATACACCGAATGCACGCGCCGCCAAAGAGTCTTATCGTGAGGTTCATTCACTTCTGATGGCGATCGGCGTGCCGCAGAACGGCGTCCTGATGCGCAGCTATCAGCCGAGCGATCCGCGTATGTTGCCAACCATCCGCGTCAGCTACCCGCTGATCGCGGCTTCGGCCGGTCCGTGCGGCACCTGGCCCGACGACCTTGCGTCGTCGATCAAGAACAAGGGCTATCTCGCGAACAAGCCGTACTACAATCTCGGCTGTGCGCAGCAACGCAATCTCGCCGCCATGGTCGCCAATCCTTCGGATCTGGTTCAGCCGCGCGCCGAAACCCCTGTCTATGCCGGCCGACGTACCGTCGTGCTGGACAAGTATCGCAAGGGTGAGAGCACCGCGACGACCTATCCCGAAGACAAGACCAGAATCAGCAATGTGGGCCAATGATTAGCTACGCGCAGAAAACCGCAGACGAGCAGCCCTCCGCCGCAACACCCGCGGCAGAGGAGCATATTGCGCCGGCACCGCGGGTGTCGGTGCAGGCGTTCTGCGAGACAGTGGAAACCGCTGCCGCTGTGCAGGCCGCCGCCGAGGACAGGCGCCTGGGCAAGGCTCACATCAAGATCCAGATGGGCGGCATGCCTGCGGCCATCGAGGCCTATCGGTCGGCACCGACGCCTAACGTCATCGTTCTCGAGACCGAACCGCGCGGCGACATTCTCGCTGGCCTTGATCAACTGGCGACTGTTTGCGATTCCGGTACCCGCGTCGTGGTGATCGGCAAGGTCAACGATGTCACGCTCTACCGCGAGCTCGTTCGTCGCGGCGTCAGCGACTACGTGATCGCGCCTGTTGCGACGATCGACGTCGTTCGTTCGATCTGCGGATTGTTCTCGGCGCCCGAAGCCAAGGCGGTCGGCCGCATCATTGCCGTAGTCGGCGCCAAGGGCGGCGTCGGCGCGTCCACCATCGCTCACAACGTCGCTTGGGCGATCGCGCGCGATCTGGCGCTGGACTCCGTTGTCGCCGACCTCGATCTTGCCTTTGGAACCGCCGGGCTGGACTACAACCAGGACCCGCCGCAAGGCATCGCCGACGCAGTGTTTTCGCCGGATCGTGTCGACACCGCCTTCATCGACCGTCTGCTGTCGAAGTGCACCGACCATCTCAGCCTGCTGGCTGCCCCCGCCACGCTGGACCGCGTCTATGATTTTGGCGCCGAGGCCTTCGACTCGATCTTTGACACGCTGCGGTCGACAATGCCCTGCATCGTGCTCGACGTGCCGCATCAATGGTCGGGCTGGACCAAGCGGGCCCTGATCGGCGCGGACGACATCCTGATCGTTGCAGCACCGGATCTCGCCAACCTGCGCAATACCAAGAACATGTACGATCTGATCAAGGCCTCGCGCCCCAATGATCGCGCACCGCTGTACTGCCTTAATCAGGTCGGCGTTCCAAAGCGGCCCGAAATCAGCGCCAGCGAATTCGCCAAGGCCATCGAGACACCGCCGATCGTCACGATCCCGTTCGATCCACAGATGTTCGGCTCGGCCGCCAATAATGGTCAGATGATTGCCGAGATTGCGGCCAGCCATCGCACCACCGAACTCTTTCTGCAAATTGCGCAGCGGCTGACGGGCCGCGGCGAGGCCAAGAAGCCACGAGGATCCTTCCTGGGTCCGTTCCTGGAGAAGTTGCGGTCGAAATAATCCGCCGCATGGAGTGTTGTCGTGTTTGGTAAGCGTAGCGGAACAGATACCGATGTCCGGGCCGTCAAGCCCGCCAGCGCGCCGGAGCCCTCTCCCGGCGCGATGGCTGCGTCTGCGCCACCGGCTGTGTCATCGCCGCCGCTGTCACCCGCGCGTGCTGCACCAGCGGCCCCCGTCATCGCAGAGCGTCGCTCCGAAAATTACTATCAGGTCAAAGCCACGATTTTCGGCGCCCTGATCGAGGCGATCGATCTCGCGCAGCTCGCCAAGCTCGACGGAGAATCCGCGCGCGAGGAAATCCGCGACATCGTCAACGAGATCATCGCGATCAAGAACATCGTGATGTCCATTGCCGAGCAGGAAGAACTGCTCGACGACATCTGCAACGACGTGCTCGGTTACGGGCCGCTCGAGCCGCTTCTGGCGCGGGACGACATCGCCGACATCATGGTCAATGGCGCCGGCACGGTGTTCATCGAAGTCGCCGGCAAGATCCAGAAGACCGGCATCCGTTTCCGCGACAATCAGCAGCTGTTGAATATCTGCCAGCGCATCGTCAGCCAGGTCGGCCGCCGCGTCGACGAATCCTCACCGATCTGCGACGCTCGTCTTGCCGACGGTTCGCGCGTCAACGCCATCGTGCCACCGCTGGCCATCGATGGCCCCGCGCTGACGATTCGTAAATTCAAGAAGGACAAGCTGACGCTCGAGCAGCTGGTCAAATTCGGCGCGATCTCGCCGGACGGCGCCCAGATCCTTCAGATCATCGGCCGCTGCCGCGCCAACGTGCTGATCTCCGGCGGTACCGGTTCGGGCAAGACCACGCTGCTGAATTGCCTCACCAACTATATCGACGACGACGAGCGCATCATCACCTGCGAAGACGCCGCTGAACTTCAGCTGCAGCAGCCCCACGTGGTGCGGCTCGAAACCAGGCCGCCGAACATCGAGGGCGAAGGCCAGGTCACGATGCGCGAACTGGTGCGTAACTGTCTGCGTATGCGTCCGGAGCGGATCATCGTCGGCGAAGTCCGCGGACCCGAGGCATTCGACCTGTTGCAGGCGATGAATACCGGCCATGACGGCTCGATGGGCACCCTCCACGCCAACAATCCGCGTGAAGCGCTGTCGCGCTGCGAATCCATGATCACCATGGGTGGCTTCTCGCTGCCCTCGCGCACCATTCGCGAAATGATCTGCGCGTCGATCGACGTCATCGTACAGGCCGCCCGTCTGCGCGACGGCTCGCGCCGCATCACGCACATCACCGAGGTGATGGGCATGGAAGGCGACACCATCATTACGCAGGACCTGTTCGTCTACGACATGGTCGGTGAAGACGCCAACGGCAACATCATCGGACGACACCGCTCGACCGGCATTGGCCGCCCGCGGTTCTGGGATCGTGCCCGCTATTACGGCGAGGAGAAGCGGCTCGCGGCGGCGCTCGACGCTGCCGAAGTCATAGCGCCGAACTGAGGAGCGAATGATGAACATGCAGGCGCTCGCATTGGCATTCATGGCCAGCATCGCTGTCGGCGGTCTGGCCTGGGTTTTTCTCTATCCGCTGTTGTCCGGCGAGAAGAAGGCCGAAACCCGCCGTGCATCGGTCGCGCGGACGGAGCCCGTGGCGCGCCAGGTCGACAGAAACCAGCGGTCCCGGCGCGAGCAGGTCGAAGGATCTCTCAAGGAAGTCGAAGCACGTCTCCAGAAGGAAAAGAAGATCCCGCTCGGAATCCGGATCGCGCAGGCCGGCCTCGACTGGAGCGACCAGAAATTCATGGTGATCTCCGGCATTCTGGGAGGCGGAAGCTTCCTAATGACCATGATGTTTGGCGGCGGTCTGCTCGCGGCCGCCGGTCTCGGATTCGCCGCCGGCTTCGGCCTGCCGCGCTGGATCCTCAGCTTTCTCAAGAAGCGGCGCGAGGCGGCCTTCCTCAAAGCGCTTCCAGATGCCGTCGACGTCATCGTTCGCGGTATCAAGGCCGGTCTGCCGCTATTCGACTCGATCAAGGTTGTCGCCGCCGACGCGTCGGAACCCCTACGCAGCGAATTTCTTGCCATCATCGAAACTCAGACGATCGGTATGCCGCTCGGCGAGGCTTGTGCGCGGCTCTATGAGCGCATGCCGCTTCCGGAGGCCAACTTCTTCGGCATCGTCATCGCGATTCAGCAGAAGTCGGGTGGCAACCTCTCGGAAGCTCTTGGCAATCTCTCCAAGGTGCTGCGCGACCGCAAGAAGATGGCCGAGAAAATCCAGGCCATGTCGATGGAAGCCAAGGCGTCCGCCGGCATCATCGGCTCGCTGCCGCCGATCGTGATGTTGCTCGTCTATCTCAGCACGCCTGAATATATTTCGCTGCTGTGGACCCATCCGACAGGCCGCCTGATGCTGGCGGCCTGCGTGGTCTGGATGTCCTGCGGCATCTACGTCATGAAGCGCATGATCAACTTCGACTTCTGATGGTGCTGGCATGCTCGATCTCCTGATAGCAAAGCTTCACGACATCCGTTTCATGACGATGCTGCTTGCCGCGATCGCGGTTGCAGCAACAGCCTACAGCCTGCTTACGCCGTTGTTCGCCGGCGACGGTCTCGCCAAGCGGATGAAAGCGGTCGCCAGCGAGCGGGAGCGGCTGCGGCAGCGCGAGCGGGACCGCATGGCCAAAGGCGAGAGAGTGTCGCTGCGCCAGACGCCGAAGCAACTCGTCTCCAAGGTTGTGACCGACTTCAACCTCAGCAAATGGCTGGCGCAGGAAGCCGCACTCGACAAGCTGGTCATGGCCGGCTATCGCGGCCAAGCGCCTTATATCACCTTCCTGTTCTTCCGCGCCGTCACGCCGATCGTGTTCCTCGTCTTCGCGATCCTCTATGTGTTCGTCATCTCGCGCATGGAACAGTCGATGCCCATCAAGATCGGCATGTGCCTCGGTGCCGCCTATCTTGGCCTGCAGGCGCCGATGATCTTTCTCAAGAATGCAATCACCAAACGCCAGCTTTCGATCCGCCGCGCATTTCCGGACGCTCTCGATCTGCTGCTGATCTGTATCGAATCCGGCATGTCCATCGAAGTCGCGTTTCGCCGCGTGTCCATCGAGATCGGAACGCAGTCGGTGGCGCTGGCCGAGGAATTCACACTGACCACGGCCGAACTGTCCTATCTGCAGGATCGCAAGGTTGCATATGAGAACCTCGCAAAGCGTACCGGATTGGAGGGCGTCAAATCAGTCTGTCTGGCACTAATGCAGTCGGAACGCTACGGCACTCCGCTCGGTCAGAGCCTTCGCGTGATGGCGCAGGAAAACCGCGACATGCGCATGAACGAAGCCGAGAAGAAGGCCGCCGCGCTGCCGCCGAAGCTGACGGTGCCGATGATCCTGTTCTTCCTGCCGGTTCTGTTCGTCGTCATTCTCGGCCCAACGGGCATCAAGGTCGCAGCGATGCAGTGAGGCCGGTGAGCTTGGCCTTGCTCAACGTCATTGCGAAATTTGACCTGCGAGAAATTACGACCGACGCGGCGCGTCGTCGTCCCGGGCGCCCAGGCGGGGCTGACCTTTACTGCTCAGCATCTGCTTGAGATAGGCGACATTCGCCGCTGCTTCGTCTGGGGGCAGGTCAGCCCTCACGATAGATTCCGCTTCACCGAACCGGCCCTGCAGGCCAACCACGAGACCGAGATTCTGGCGAACGCGCGGATCGACATTGCCGCGGCCCTGCGCGCGGCGCAGCGTCGCCTCGGCCTGCGGCAGATCCTTCGAGAGCATGTAGGACAGACCGAGATTGGAGAGCACGGACGACTCCTCCGGCCTGATCTTCAGCGCGCTGTCGTAGTAACGGCGGGCTTCGTCATGCCTCCCCATCTGGTCAAGGACGGCGCCCTGTGCCGACAGGATACGCCAATCCGGATTGGCTGGGCTATGTGCGGTGGTCAGCACATCGAAGGCGCGCTGGAAGCTGCCGGCGTCGGCCAGCGCGCGGCCGTAGCCTGCCAGCAGCGGCCTGTTGCCGGGATTCGTCAGCGTCGCCTGTTCGAACACCGAAACGGCCTGGGCCCGCTGGCCGTTGGCCCGGAGCGCCTGGCCGTAACGCAGGGCAGCGTCAGCATCCTTGGGATTGGCGCGATAGCGTTCGCCATAGACTTCGGCAGCACGCGCGGGATCGGTATCGCTTGGTGCTTCCGCCCGAGCGCCAAGGGAACCGGTGATATCGGACATGCCCGCCGTCTTGCAGCCGGCAAGGCCTGCGGCCAGGATCGCGGTCACCGCCGCGGTCGTCAAAAGCCGGGCAAGACAAGGGGGCTGACGCATGACAGGTTGACTCAACAATGGAGCGAACGGGCGGGCCGGAGGACTTCAGCAATAGAGTGTTAACCCTAATGGCTGGTTAATTGGCGCTGGCCACGCCATATCCTCCCATACCGTCGCTTGACGCCCTTTGCGCTTCAGGTGTCATTGCCGCTCCCTTTCGCGAGATTCTGCATATGCATTCCGCCTTCGAGACCGCTGCCGCTGCCGCCGCATCCACCATTCCGATCACCTTCGCGACCAAGACAACCTGGCCAGAGATCAGTGCGGCGCTCCCCGCGCCCGCGAAAGCTTTCGCCGCGGCCAACGGTTTTACGGCGAAGCCCGGCGCCTGGCTGGCGTTGCCGACGGAAGACGGCGCAATCGCCCAGGTCATCTTCGGGCTGGAAGACGACGGCGCGATCTTCCGTGACCTGTTCCGCCCGGGGCAATTGCCCGGCCTGCTGCCACCGGGCACCTACCGTTTCGCCAACGCACCCCACGACACCCGCCTCGCCGTGCTCGCTTTCGCCCTCGGCAGCTATCGTTTCCGCCGCTATCGCAAGAATGATGAGCCCAAGGTGAAGCTGGTGCCGCCGGATGGCGTCGATATCGCCGATATCAGCCGCATGGCTGAGGCCGCAGCACTAGCGCGCGATCTCATCAATACGCCGTCGAACGATATGGGACCGGAAGAACTCGCCGCGGCCGCCAGGGATCTCGCAGCGCGTTTTGGTGCAGACTTCAACTGCATCATCGGCGACGACCTCGTGCAACAGAATTTTCCGTTGATCCACGCCGTGGGCATGGCCTCGACGCGCGCGCCGCGGCTGATCGATTTCTCCTGGGGTGATCCGTCGCATCCGAAGGTGACGCTGGTCGGCAAAGGCGTTTGCTTCGACACGGGCGGCCTCGATCTCAAGCCATCGAGCGGCATGCTGATCATGAAGAAGGATATGGGCGGCGCCGCCAATGTCCTGGCGCTGGCGCTGATGGTAATGGACGCCAAGCTGAAAGTGCGGTTGCGCGTGCTGATCCCTGCTGTCGAGAACGCCGTGGCCGGCAATGCTTTTCGTCCGCTCGATATTTTCAAATCGCGCAAGGGTCCGACGGTCGAAATCGGAAACACAGACGCCGAAGGTCGCCTGGTGCTGGCCGATGCGCTGGCCTATGCCGATGAGGAGAAGCCGGACCTGCTGGTCGATCTGGGCACACTGACCGGCGCTGCACGCGTAGCGCTTGGTCCAGATTTGCCGCCCTACTACACCAATGACGAAACGCTGGCGCTCGACGTTGCGCGCTGTGCGAAGGAGCAGAACGATCCGCTCTGGCGACTGCCGCTCTGGGCGCCCTACGATGCCTGGCTCGACTCCAAGGTCGCCAATATCAACAACGCACCATCCGGCGGTTTTGCCGGCTCGATCACCTGCGCGCTGTTTCTGCAGCGTTTCGTCGAAGCTGCGAAGAGCTGGCTGCATGTTGATATCTATGGCTGGACGCCATCGGCGAAGCCAGCTCGCCCCGAAGGTGGCGAATGCCAGGCTGCACGTGCAATCTATCAGCTATTGAGTCAGCGCTATGGATAAACGAGATCCCCGGCTTACGCCTGCGCGACCTGACGTGGCCGCGCGATATCTTGAAGGTCAGGTCGAGGCCGCACGTTTCGTCGACGGCGAAGAGTTCGAGGTTGCCGATGGCGTCGCCTCCATGCGGCTCCAACCATTCTCCGGCGCAGAAATGAATACGCAGGCCTTGAAGGGCGAGCGCTTCACCATCTACGATCGCAACGACGAAGGCTGGGCCTGGGGCCAACTCAATGGCGACGGCTATGTCGGCTGGCTTTCGGATCTCGCACTCTATCCACCCGGGCCGACGCCAACACACAAAGTGACCGCGCTCCGGACGTTCCTTTTCCCTGGGCCCTCCATCAAGCTGCCGCCGACAGATACGCTGCCGCTCGGCGCGCGCCTGGCCATCATCAAGATGACCGATGCGTTTGCGATGACGAATGCCGGACATTGCGTACCGAGGCGGCATGTCGCGGATATCGGTGCGTTCGAGACCGATTTCGTTGCGGTCGCCGAGCGCTTCGTCGGCACGCCCTATCTCTGGGGCGGCAAGAGCAGCCTCGGTATCGATTGCTCCGGGCTGGTGCAAATCGCACTGACCGCCGCGGGAACCGGATGCCCCCGCGACAGCGACATGCAGGAGAGCGGCCTCGGCCGCGCCTTGTCAGACGCCGAGATGCAGCATCTGAAGCGCGGCGATCTGATTTTCTGGAAGGGCCACGTCGCCATTGCCCGCGATGCCGACACGATCGTGCATGCCAATGCGCATCACATGGCAACGGCCATCGAGGACACGAAAGGCGCCATTGCGCGGATCAGGGCGGCCGGCAGCGACGTGACCAGCATCAGACGACTGGGCTAGGCATCGCGCGCTCGTAATAGTTCTGCAACCGTCCCCGATGCAGCGCCAGCCATTGCAGGGCGCTGACCATCAAGCCGTTGTAAACTGCGCCGCTATCCAGCGCCGCGATCGCCTCGTCGATGGGGACCACGAAAGGCCGGGTATCCTCCGTCTCTCCGACGAGGCCGCCCCGAACAGGCACCTTGCTGCTGTCGACGAAGCCGAGAAAGAACGTGATATATTCGTCGGTGCAGCCTGGCGTCGGCAGCACGCTATAGAGTTCAAACAAACGCTGCGGCGTTACGCCGATCTCTTCCGCGCATTCTCGCGCAGCGGCGGCGAGCGGCGTTTCATCGCCATCGATCCGCCCGGCGACGATCTCGACCATCTCGCCACGCCCCGTGGCCAGATGCGCCGGCAAACGGAACTGGTGGATCAGTACGATCTTGCCGCGCTCCAGATCGATGGGAATTACTGCTGCCACCTTGCTCGCACGCAGCACGTCGCGCTGCTGCCGCAACGTCTCATCGTCCGCGCGAATGATCGCGATGTCGTAGCGCTCGTAGGTCATGAAGCCGCGTCCGACCACCGTCGGAGCCGAGACAGCGACATCGGCAGCACGGTCCGTAATGGTGGGACGGTGATCGTTGTCTTTCGTCATCGTGTCCTACTGCGCAGCATCCCCGCCCGGTGCCGTTTCGATCCTGAACGCTGCGGCAAACAGCGCGCGGGTATAATCGCTCTTCGGATTCTTGAACAGATCCGCAGCCGGGCCCTCTTCGACCACCTTGCCATGGCGCATCACGATGAGATGGCTGGCCAATGACGCGACCACGCGCAGGTCATGCGAGATGAACATATAAGTGAGATCGCGCTTGCGTTGCAGCTCGCGCAGGAGGTCCACCATCTGTGCCTGGAACAGCATGTCGAGCGCGCTGGTCGGCTCGTCCAGCACGACGAAACTCGGCTCCAGCACGGCAGCGCGCGCGATGCTGATGCGCTGGCGCTGGCCACCGGAGAACTCATGCGGATAGCGGAACCGGGTCTTGGGATCGAGGCCGACATCCTGCAGTGCCTTGACGACGCGCGTCTCACGATCCTCCGGCGAAAGAGAAGGCTGATGCACGCTGAGCCCCTCGGCGACGATATCGCCGACTGACATACGCGGCGACAGCGCGCCGAACGGATCCTGAAACACGATCTGCATATCGCGTCGGATCGGCCGCATGTCCTTGAACTGCAGGCCCTGAATGTCCTTGCTGAGGAACACGATCGGTCCCTGTGAGGAGATCAGCCGCAGCAACGCGAGCCCCAAAGTCGTCTTGCCCGAGCCGGACTCGCCGACCACCCCCAGCGTTTCGCCCTGCCGCACTTTCAGGCTGACACCGTCCACGGCCTTTACGTGGCCAACCGTCTTGCGCAGCAATCCCCGCTTAATCGGAAACCAGACCTTGAGATCGTCCGTGGACATCACCACCGGCGCTTCGGGCCGTGGCGGTGCCGGATCCGGCTTCGGCTCAGCCGCGAGCAGATCGCGCGTATAGGGATGCTGCGGCGCCGTGAACACCTGCTCCACCGGCCCCTGCTCGACGATCTTGCCGTTATTCATCACGCACACCGTATCGGCGATACGGCGGACGATGCCGAGATCGTGGGTGATGAAGAGGAGACTCATGCCGAGCCGCTGACGAATGTCAGCCAGCAATGCGAGAATCTGCGCCTGCACCGTGACGTCCAGCGCGGTGGTCGGCTCATCGGCGATCAGGAGATCAGGTTCATTGGCGAGCGCCATCGCGATCATGACGCGCTGGCGCTGACCGCCAGACAGCTGATGCGGATAGCTGGCGAGACGCGTTTCCGGATCGGGAATGCCGACTTGCGTCAGCAATTCCAGCGTTCGTTCTCGCGCCTTGCTGCCGCGAATGCCGTTATGGAGTTGCAGTATCTCGCCGATCTGCGCACCGATGGTGTGCAGCGGGTTCAGCGAGGTCATGGGCTCCTGGAAGATGATCGAGATATCGTTGCCCCGGATGCCGCGGATCTCGCGCTCTGACATGCTCAGGAGCTCATGGCCCTTGAAGCGGATATGGCCGGACGGATGTGATGCCGTCGGATAGGGCAACAGTCGCAGGATCGACATGGCGCTGACGGATTTGCCCGAGCCGGACTCGCCCACAAGCGCAACGCACTCGCCCCGCTTGATCTCGAACGACACCCTGTCGACCGCGACCGATGTATTGCCGCCATGGTGGAACGCGACCGAGAGATCGCGCACATCGAGCAGCGGCTGGTTGATGGCATCCATGCTACGGCCCTACCTGAACGTCTTGCGCGGATCGAAGGCATCGCGCACACCCTCGCCGATGAAGATCAACAGCGACAGCATGATCGCCACCGCAAAGAAACCGGTGAAACCGAGCCAGGGCGCCTGCACATTGGCCTTGCCCTGCGACAGCAGCTCGCCGAGCGACGGCGAGCCCGGCGGCAGGCCGAAGCCGAGGAAATCCAGCGCAGTCAGCGTCATCACGGAGGACGAGACGATAAACGGCAGGAAAGTCATCGTCGCGACCATCGCGTTCGGCAGCAGATGCCGGATCATGATCTTGGCGTTGGACACGCCAAGCGCCCGCGCCGCCATGATGTATTCGAAGTTGCGGCCGCGCAGGAATTCCGCGCGCACGAGACCTACGAGCGATACCCATGAGAACAGCAGCAGAATGCCGAGCAGCACAAAGAAGCCCGGCACCAGCACCGAGGACAGGATCAGCAGCAGATAGAGCGACGGGATCGCACTCCAGATTTCGATGAAACGCTGGAACGCCAAATCGACCCAGCCGCCGAAATAACCCTGCACACCGCCTGCGGCGATGCCGATGATTGACGAAACGATGGTGAGCGCGAGGCCGAATAGCACCGAGATGCGGAAGCCGTAGATCAGCCGCGCCACGACATCGCGGCCCTGATCGTCGGTGCCGAGCCAGTTATATTCGAGATCGCGGCAGCTCTTGAGGCCCTTCTTTTCGACCACCGGCTTGCACTGCTCCTCGGTGAGCATCCATGTCGGTTTCGACGGTGCCGGCGTCGGCAGATCGAGATTGTGCGTGTCGTAGGAATAGCGGATCAGCGGCCAGAGAATGGTGCCGTTCTTCTCGGCGATCAGCTTCTGCAGGAACGGATCGCGATAGTCCGCAGCCGTCTCGAAATCACCGCCGAAGGTCGTCTCCGAATAAGTGACGAAAGCTGGGAAATACATCTTGCCGTCGAACTTGATGAAGAACGGCCGGTCATTGGCGATCACCTCGGCAAACAGCGAGATGAAGAACAGGAACAAGAAGATCCAGAACGACCAGTAGCCACGGCGATTGGACTTGAAGTTCTGCCAGCGACGCTGGTTGAGCGGCGAAATGCCGAGCGGGTGACGCGACGGCGGCACTGCTTCGCCAAGCGGCGACAGCGTGGTGGTTTCGACGGGCACGGGCGCTGTGATCGTCATCAGACTTCTCGCGCCTCAAAGTCGATCCGCGGATCGATCCACATATAGGCCAGATCGGACAAGAGATTCACGACGAGACCAACCAGCGAGAAGATGAACAGCGTGCCGAACACCACGGGATAATCGCGGTTGAGCACGCTCTCGAAGCCGAGCAGGCCGAGGCCATCAAGCGAGAAGATCGTCTCGATCAGCAGCGAACCCGAGAAGAAAGCGTGAATGAACGCACCCGGGAATCCTGCGATGACGATCAGCATCGCGTTACGGAAGATGTGATTGTAGAGCACCTGCCGCTCGTTGCAGCCTTTGGCGCGCGCCGTCATCACATATTGCTTGCGGATCTCGTCGAGGAACGAGTTCTTGGTCAGCAGCGTCATGGTGGCGAAGGCACCGAGCACCATCGAGATCAGCGGCAGCGTCATGTGCCAGAAGTAGTCAATGATCTTCCAGTACCACGGGAACTGGCTCCAGCCGTCCGACGTCAGGCCGCGTAGCGGGAAGATGCTCCAGAACGATCCGCCGGAAAACAGGATGATCAGCAGGATCGCGAACAGGAAGCCGGGGATGGCGAAACCGACAATGATGACGGCCGAGGTCCAGGTGTCGAAGCGCGAGCCGTCCTGCACTGCCTTGCGAATGCCAAGCGGGATCGAGATCAGGTAGGTGATCAGCATCATCCAGATGCCGAGCGACATCGAGACCGGCAGCTTCTCCTTGATCAGCTGCAGCACTGTCGTGTCACGGAAGTAACTCTTGCCGAAATCGAAGCGGGCGAAGTTCCACAGCATCAGCGCGAAACGTTCCGGCGCCGGCTTGTCGAAGCCGAACTGCTTTTCCAGGCTCTTGACGAAGTCCGGATCGAGCCCCTGCGCGCCGCGATATTTCGAGTTCACCGCATCGCCTGCGGCGCCCGGCTGCGCACGGTTACCGAAGTCGCCGCCGGACGAGCCGGAGACGCGCGACGCGCCGGTATCGGCACCGCTGAGCTGTGCGATCACGCGCTCGACAGGACCTCCGGGCGCAAATTGCACCACCACAAAGGAGACGAACAGGATGCCCAACAGCGTGGGAAACATCAGCAGCACGCGCCGTGCGATATATGCGCCCATGCTATTTGGCCTGCCCATTTGAAGGTTTTGCGGACGCCCACCACAGATCGGGGGCACCGACGCCGATATATTTCGGCAGATTGGCGGGATGGCCGAACACATCCCAATAGGCCACGCGATGCGAGGCGGAGTACCATTGCGGCACCCAGTAGCGGCCGGCGCGGATGACACGATCCAGCGCTCGCGCCGCGAAAACCAGCTTGGGGCGCGTATCGGCGGCGATGACTTCGTTCATCAGGGCATCGACCACAGGATCGGAAATGCCGGCGAGATTGTTCGAGCCCTTGGTCGCTGCCGATTGCATCGAGAAGAATGAACGCAGGGAATCACCGGGAATGGTGGAAAAGCTGAAACGCTCAATGGCAGCATCGAAGTCGAAATCGTCGCGGCGTGCACGGAATTGCACGGGATCGACAAGACGCACACTGGCCTCGATGCCCAGCGTGCCGAGATTTTTGATATAGGGCATGTGATGCGCCTGGAAAGCAGGCTCATCAAGCAGAAACTCGATCTTGAACGGCTCGCCCTGCGCCGTCATGCGCTTGCCGTCCTTCATTGCGCAACCTGCGTCGTTCAGGAGCTGGATGGCCTTGCGCAGCAGCGCACGATCCTGGCCCGAACCATCGGAAGTTGGCGGCACATAGGGATCACCGAACACTTCGCTCGACACCTTGTCCCGGAACGGCTCCAGCAATGCGAGCTCTTCCGGCGACGGCGCACCAGTCGCCATCAGGTCAGAGTTCTGGAACGGCGACACCGTGCGCACATAGGCGCCATACATGATGGTCTTGTTGGTCCATTCGAAATCGAATGCATTGCCGAGCGCCTCGCGCACGCGCGGATCCTTGAACTTGGCGCGGCGTGTGTTGAGGAACCAGCCCTGCGCGCCGGACGGCGTATCGTCGGGCAGCATCTCCTGCTTGACCCGGCCATCCTTCACCGCCGGAAAATCGTAGCGTGTATTCCAGATGCGCGAGGTGAACTCCTCGCGATACAGATAATTGCGACCGGTGAAGCCCTCGAAAGCCACGTCGCGGTCGCGATAGAAATCGAACCGCACCGTATCGAAATTGTAGCTGCCCCGGTTGACCGGAAGGTCTGCGGCCCACCAGTCCTTCACGCGGTCGAATTCGATGTAACGCCCGACCTCGAAGCGCGCGACCTTGTAGGGACCGCTACCGAGCGGCGTCTCCAGCGACGTCTCATCGAATGCGCGCTTATCGTAATAGGCCTGCGAGAAAATCGGCATGCCTGCAACGAACAACGGCACGTCGCGGCCGCGTTTCTCGGCGAAGGTCACCACCAGCGTCACGTCATCGACAGCCTCGGCCTTCACCATGTCACGCATCTGCTGCGTGATGATGGGATGGCCCTTGGTCTTGAGGGCCGTCAATGAGAATGCCGCATCGCGTGCAGTGAGTTTGCTGCCGTCGTGGAAGCGAGCTTCCGGCCTCAGCGTAAAACGATAAGTCAGACCATCGGCAGAGATCTGCACGGACTTCGCGACCAGCCCGTACATCGCGTCTGGCTCGTCGCCCGCGCGCACCATCAGCGGGGCGAAGGTCATGCCCATGCCCTGCGCGCCGTCGCCCTTCAGAACATAGGCGTTCAGCGAATTGAAGGTCTGGAACGACTGGTTGAATGCACGGCTCGACGGCACCGTCGAGAAGGCGCCGCCCTTCGGCGCCTTGACGTTGACGTAGTCGAAATTCGGAAAGTCGGCCGAATATTTCAGATCGCCGAAGGCGGAGATACCGTGGGCTTCGCTCGGCGCTTGCGCCAAAGCGGGGCTGAAGCGTGACGCCGCGATAGCGCCGATCCCGAGACCCAGCACGTGCCGACGATTGAGCTGCGCCATGCGCGATGTGCTCCTCAAGAGCGCTTGCCTATCTTGGCGGCCTTGTCGGCGTCGTACCACCAGATGGCGGGGAAACCCGACTGCCCGTATTTCGGTGGCTCAGGCGGACGACCGAAGCGATCCCAGCGCGCGGTGCGGACCTTCGGGTAGCTCCACTGCGGCACGACGTAGTGGTTCCACAGCAGCACGCGATCGAGCGCCTTGGTGGCGGCGACGAGGTCTGCACGGTCCTTGGTGTAGATGACGCGGTCGATTAGCTTGTCGATCGCCGGGTTCTTGATTCCGGCAATGTTGCGCGAGCCCGCCAGGTCGGCGGCCTGCGACCCCCAGAAGTCGCGTTGCTCGTTGCCGGGGGACAGCGATTCCGGCCACGAGGCCACTGCCAGCACGTCGAAATCCCAGGTGCGCAAGCGGTTTTCGTATTGCGTAGGATCGATGGTGCGTACCGAAACGCTGATGCCGAGCCGTTCCAGCGAGGGCTTGTAGAACAGCATGACACGTTCGAAGGCGGGGCTCTCGCTGAGCAGTTCCACCTCGAACGGCGCGCCGGTCTTGGCATTGACCAGCTTGCGCTCGCGCACCTCGTAGCCTGCTTCCTTCAGCAGCTTGAGCGCCTCGCGCAGATTTTCGCGCACGGCATCGGCATTGCCGCCGACGGGATTGGTGTAAGGCTTGGTGAAGACTTCCGGCGGAACCTCGGCGTGTACGGTCTCGAGAATCTCCAGCTCCTTGCCTTCCGGCAGACCGGACGACGCGAGCTCGGTGCCATAGAAATAGCTGGAGATGCGGAAGTACTGGCCGAAGAAGATCTGCTTGTTCATCTCCTCGAAATCGAACGCGTAGTTCAGCGCGCGGCGGACGCGCGGATCCTTGAACTTGTCGCGGCGCAGATTCATCGTGAAGCCCTGCATGACGCCGGACGAGCGGCTGTCGAACTCCTCGAGCAACACGCGCTTCTCGATGACCGCGGGGAAGTTATAGGCGGTCGCCCATTCCTTGGCGCTGTTCTCGGTGCGCCAGTCAACCTGGTCGCCCTTGAAAGCTTCGATCGCTACGGTCGAGTCGCGGAAATATTCGTAGCGCAGCTCATCAAAGTTGTTGCGCCCGACATTGACGTTCAGGTCGCGGGCCCAGTAGTCCTTGACACGTTCATAGACGATCGAACGGCCCGGCACGAATTCCTTGATCCGGTAGGCCGCGCTGCCGAGCGGCACCTCCAGCGTGGTATTGCCGATGTCGCGCTTGGCGCCAGAGGCGTTGCTGCCCTCCCACCAGTGCTTGGGCAGCACGGTGAGCTGGCCGACGATCTGCGGCAATTCGCGGTTGCCGGGCGCATCGAAGGTGAACTTGATCTCGCGCTCGCCGACCTTCTCGGCCTTCACCACATGGCGATAGTAGGCGGAATATTGCGGATGATATTTCTTGAAAGACTCCAGCGAGAAGATCACATCCTCCGGAGTCACCGGCTTGCCATCATGCCACCTGGCATTCGCACGCAGGCGGTAGGACACCCAGGAGTAATCCTCGGGATGGCTGACGGCTTCCGCGAGCAGGCCATATTCAGTTGAGACCTCATCCAGCGATCCTGTCGTGAGGGACTCGTAAATCAGCCCGACAGCACCCGCGATGTTGCCCTTTACGCCGGCCACCGCGATGTTGAAATTATCGAAGGTGCCGATGGCGATCTGGCGGACGGTGCCGCCCTTGGGAGCTTCCGGATTGACGTAGTCGAAGCGCTTGAACTCCGCAGGATACTTGATCTCCCCGAACAGGGACAGCGCGTGGCGCCATTCTGCACCATTTGCCGCAGACTGGGCACTTGCTGCATCGATGACGGAGAGGCTGCCGGCACCACCGATGACAGGGGCAAGTGCGGCGAAGGCGCTGGTCTGGAGAAGGCGGCGTCGGGAAATCGTCAATGTATTGAATCCTGTGAACCGAAGCAGTCTATTAGAACGGTCATATAAGGCGAGGGTTCGACCGATTATGCCGGCTTTTCCGCAGGATACCACCCGTCACGCTGGTTGCATCCTAACGCGTTGCGGCCAAACGTCCCGCTTAAGCTTTGGTAATGCAGATACGAAAACGGCCAGGCTGAGCCTGGCCGTTTAATCGATGATAAATTACCAAGGAACAGCGTTACGACACCGTCCTCATTTCGCTGCAGTGGGCAGCGGCACCGGCTTATCGGCGAGAGTTGCGAGATAGGCGATCACGTCGGCGCGCTCGCTATCCTTTTGAATGCCGGCGAAGCCCATGGCCGTGCCCGGTACGGTGCCCTTCGGATTGGCGATGAACTTGTTCAGCTCCTCGAAGGTCCAGGTGCCGCCCTTGGCCTTCATGCCCGCCGAGAAGTTGAACCCGGCCTTGCCTTCGCCCACCTTCTCATTGACGACGCCGAACAGGTTCGGGCCAACGCGGTTCGGACCGCCCTTTTCGAATGTATGGCAGGCGGCGCACTTCTTGGCTGCGGTTGAGCCCTTCTCGACCGAAGCCGTCTGCAGCAGCTTCTCGATCGGTTCGGACGGCGCGGCAGCGGCCTTGGCACCGCCGGCGGCCTCTTCCTTCACGGCGATATCAAAGCCGGGCTTTTCCATATGCTTCGGTGAAAACACGGCCTGTGCGGTGAAATTCGTCACCATCAGAACCAGGCAGGTGCCGAGAATGGCGCCCATAATCTTGTTGAGTTCGAAGGAGTCCATAGTCGAAAAGCCCCACGCCGTTTTAGGTCATTGGAAGGCCGCTCCAACGGCCTCGACACACTCAGGAATCACGTTCCTGCGGCCCTCAGGCCTGCCGTTTTGAGATAACGGTTTGCCCATCCTCTGGCAACCCGTATAAACGCCGCGCCCTTTGATGTGCATCATACTTTTCGGGGGGAAGATCACTGGAATCCAAGCCGATTTTGACATGACAGACACACGCACCCTGGTGCTCATTCCCGCCCGGATGGCGGCCACCCGCCTGCCCGGCAAGCCGCTGCTCGATATTGGCGGGCTGCCGATGATCGTGCATGTGGCGCGACGCGCCAAAGAGGCCGGTCTGGGCCGTGTCGCCATCGCCACCGATACGGCCGACATCGCGGACGCCGTTAAAGCCCACGGTTTCGAGGCGGTCATGACCTCCCCGGACCATCCGTCGGGGTCCGACCGGATATTTGAGGCCCTGTGCAAACTGGACCCGGCCGGACACGTCCAGACCATCGTCAACGTCCAGGGCGACCTGCCCACTATTCCGCCGGGCGACATTAGCGCCGCGGTCCGCCTGCTCGACGACCCCGCGGTCGACATCGCGACCCTGGCGACCGAGATCCACAAGGATGACGAACATACCAATCCGAGCGTGGTGAAGCTGATCGGCTCGCCAGCCGGGCCCGACCGGCTGCGTGCGCTGTATTTCACCCGCGCCACGGCACCCTATGGCGACGGGCCCCGCTACCATCACATCGGGCTTTATGCCTATCGGCGCGCCGCGCTCGAAGGCTTCGTCAAACTCGCGCCGTCGACGCTGGAGCTGCGCGAAAAGCTCGAACAGCTCCGCGCACTGGAAGCCGGCATGCGGATCGACGCCGCCATCGTCGATAGCGTCCCGCTCGGCGTCGATACGCCCGCGGATCTCGAAACCGCCCGCCGGCTACTGGCAAAAACCTGAGTGACTGATACAAGGCCCGCCATGACCATTCCCAAAAATCAGATCATGAAGATCGCATTCCAGGGCGAGCCCGGCGCCAATTCCCATATCGCCATCGTCGAGGCGTTTCCGAATGCCGAGCCCCTGCCCTGCGCCACCTTCGAGGATGCGCTGGCCGCGATCACCTCGGGCGAGGCCGATCTCGGCATGATCCCGATCGAGAACTCGATTGCCGGCCGCGTCGCCGACATCCATCATCTGCTGCCGCAGTCGGGCCTGCATATCGTCGGCGAGTGGTTTCTGCCCATCCACCACCAGATGATGGCGCTGCCCGGCGCGAAGCTCACCGACATCAAGACGGTGGAAAGCCACGTCCACGCGCTCGGCCAGTGCCGCCGCATCATCCGCAAGCTGGGGATCAAGGCCATCGTCGCCGCCGATACCGCCGGCTCGGCCCGCGCGATTGCCGAACGCGGCGACAAGAGCTGCGCGTCGCTGGCCTCCCGCCTCGCTGCCGATATCTACGGACTCGAAATTCTCGCCGAGGACGTCGAGGACGAGGATCACAACACCACGCGTTTCGTCATCCTTTCCAAAGACGCCAAATGGGCGCCGCAGGGCTCCGAACCGCTGGTCACCAGTTTTGTTTTCCGCGTCCGCAACCTTCCTGCGGCGCTCTACAAGGCACTCGGCGGCTTCGCCACCAACGGCGTCAACATGACCAAGCTGGAAAGCTACATGGTCGACGGCGAATTCTTCGCCACGCAGTTCTACGCCGATGTCGACGGTCATCCGGATGACCGCAACCTCGCTTTCGCACTCGAAGAGCTGAAGTTCTTCTCACGCGAATTCAGGATCGTCGGCGTCTATCCGGCGCATCCTTTCCGCGCGACCTTCGGCGAACCGACCTCGTAACCGGCAAGTTCAGGACGACGCCGGCCGGACGTGATCGGTCAGCGCATGCGTCGCCGCCATGGGCGATCCGGGCAGAAATAGCTGAACCGGACGGATTTCATAGACCGCAGTCGGATTGACGCGGCGCAGATCGCGCGCGGTCGCGACGGCGTCCTCACGGGTCGCACAATCGACGACATAGAAGCCGAGCAACTGCTCCTTGGTCTCGGCAAAAGGACCGTCGATGATCACGCCAGCGCCGGGTCCGCGCAAGGTGAATGCACCCTTGGTACCTCCGAGACGCGCAGCCGGCCCCATCCGGCCGTCGGCCGTCAGCTTCTCGTGAAGCTCATGAAGATTGGCCATCACGGCGGTGTCTTCGTCGGCCGTCCAGGACACGACGACGTCTTCGACGTGATAGGCCAGGATTGCATAGAGCATAGGTTTTACCTCGTGTGGTGACGGCGCCGATCCAAGGACGTTTCGGTAGTCCCGATCCCGACATTGCCTTTCGAAACTTTACGACGCCTCGCAAATTGACGCATCCACCGCAACCAACTCTACGATATTGCCGTCCGGATCGGTGACGTAAATGGAGCGCCAGCCGATCCATCGGTGTTCGTAGGTGTTCGGCTTGAAACCCGCTTTCGTCAGGGCATCGAGAGCAGGCTGATAGTCCGATAACGCAATCTCCAGCGCAAGGTGATGCAGAGTGGGTGCCCGCAAATCGGGAGCGGACCATTTCGTGCCGTCACGATTGGACGGCTGATCGGCCCTGAAAAGGCCGATAATACGGTGATGGCCTTCAAAGCCATCCTCCACCTTGAGAAACACGATCCGATCGTCGAAGGCGCGCAGCACACTGAGGCCAAGGACATCTCGATAGAAACTGACCGCGCGCGGCATATCGCTGACACGCAGAACAACTTCGCCAAGGCCACGCGGTGTTACCAGAGGTGCCATCATCCCCTCCCATTGTCGCGGCGCTCGCTAAGCTCGCTGCGCCTAAGCTGCTGCTCTCTGCAATTGAAATACATCCGCCAGCAGATCATAGGACCGCTTCCGCGCCTCATGATCATACATCGCGGTGATGACCATCAACTCATCGGCCTGGCATTCGCTGATGAGCGGCTGCAGCTTTTCCAAGACTGTCGACGGACTGCCGACGAACAGCCGTGAACGATTGCGCGCGATCTTCATCTTTTCGCTGTCGCTATAGGGATAGGCCAGCGCCTCTTCGACGCTCGGCAGCGGCGCGTATTCGCCGCGGTCGCGGCGGAGGCGATTGAGGTCGGCCGACGAGGCCAGCCGCTCGGCCTCGGCATCCGTCTCCGCGCAAATCACTGCGACAGCGAGAATCGCATGCGGTGCCTGCCGCCAGTTGGAGGACTTGAAGCGCGCGCGGTAATGCACCATCGCGTCGGCGGCGTCGTGGGATGCAAAATGGTGGGCGAAAGCGAAGCCCATGCCGACCTGCGCAGCGAGATCCGAACTGTAGTCGCTGGACCCGAGCAGCCAGAGCGGCGGCAGTGGCACGTCATTCGGCATCGCCACAACGTTGTTATAGGGATGACCTTCCGGGAATTGCCGCGTCTCCCACAGTACCAGTTCGCTCAGTCGCTCAAGGAAATCATCGCCCTCGCGGCCGGCAAGACGGTTGCGCAACGCATAGGCTGTTGCGCCATCAGTGCCCGGCGCACGGCCAAGGCCGAGATCGATCCGGCCGGGAAACAGCGCCTCCAGCATCTTGAAGCGCTCGGCCACCATCAGCGGCGCATGGTTCGGCAACATCACGCCGCCGGAGCCGACCCGGATATGCTGCGTTACCGCCGCGATCTGCCCGATCATGATCTCCGGCGCCGGACTCGCGACCGATGCCAAATTGTGGTGCTCGGCCAGCCAGTAGCGGACATAGCCGAGGCGATCGGCATGTTTGGCCAGATCTATGCTGTTGCGGAGCGCGCCCGCGGGCGGCGTGCCTGACGTGACGACCGAGAGGTCGAGAATGGACAATGGGATCATGGCGCCAAGCTAGTGCCTGCGCTGGAGAGGGCAAAGAGCGTTTTGGGCCACCAACGCCTCCCCCAAACGCCGACGGCAGCAAGTGCCGCCTCTCGTGGGACGAATTCTGATATAAGAATAACTACACGACATCTGCCCACTTACACCTTCATAGATCGAGGTGGCTCGATTGGCTATTTAAAGCCATATTCTGGTAGTTTTGCGGGAAACCTGCGCTGCCCACTTATATTCCAACGAGGGAAATTACGCGAGATATCTGCCCTTAGTTGGGCCAATTCCCACCCTAAAACCGCTCCAGATGGGCTATTTCAGTCACCGACCATAGCCTATCTTTGTGCAGTGCAGCCAAAGTCCCCCGGGCTTGGCGCCAGAGACAACCGGTACCGCTTCATGCGGTGGAGTTCGACGCGATGACCGAGATCAACCCGGCCACCCCCACCAAGCTTCCCAATATCTCCTTCGAGTTCTTCCCGCCGAAGACCGAGGAGATGGACCGCACCCTGTGGGACACCATTGAGCGCCTGGCGCCGCTGAACCCGTCATTCGTGTCGGTGACCTATGGCGCCGGTGGGTCGACGCGCGAGCGCACCCACGCCACCATCGTCCGTCTGCTCAAGGAGACCGCCCTCACCCCGGCGGCGCATCTGACCTGCGTCGGCGCGCCGAAAAGCGAAATCGACGATGTCGTGACCCGCTATCATGAGGCCGGCGTTCGCCACATCGTGGCCCTGCGCGGCGATCCGACCACAGGCATCGGCACGGAATATATACCGCACCCCGACGGTTACAAGACCTCCGCCGATCTGGTCGCCAGCATCCGCAACCGCTATCCCGATATCGACGTCACCGTCTCCGCCTATCCGGAGAAGCATCCCGAGAGCGCCGACTTCGATGCTGACATCGATACGCTGAAGGCCAAAGTCGATGCCGGCGCGACCCGCGCCATCACCCAGGTGTTCTTCGATAACGACCTGTATTTCCGCTACCTCGACAAGGTCCGCGCCCGCGGCATCGATATCCCGGTGCTGCCCGGCATCATGCCGATGCATAATTTCAAGCAGGCGAGAGCTTTCGTCACCCGTGCTGGCACCACGGTCCCATCCTGGCTCGCCGCCAAGTTCGACGGCCTCGATAACGATGCCGAGACACGCAAACTGGTAGCCACCACCGTGGCCGCCGGCCAGGTGCAGAAGCTCGCCAAGCAGGGCGTCAGTGACTTCCATTTCTACACGATGAACCGCGCCGATCTCGTTTTCGCCATTAGTCACCTGTTGGGCTTCCGGCCGAACGGCGCGCAGAAAGCTGCCTGATCTCATGTCCGTACCCGTTTCGCCGAAGCGTACCGAACTGCTTGCCGCCGCTGCCGAGCGCATTCTCGTGCTCGACGGTGCCATGGGCACCATGATCCAGGGTCTGCAATTTGACGAGGCCGCATTCCGCGGTGAGCGCTACAAGAATTTCCACCGCGACCTCCGCGGCAACAACGACCTGTTGATCCTGACGCAGGCCGACGCCATCGAGGACATCCACGCGCAATATCTGCGCGCCGGTGCCGACATCGTCGCCACCAACACCTTCTCCTCGACCTCGATCGCGCAGGCCGATTACGACCTGCAGGACATCGCCTATGAAATGAGCCGCGAAGGCGCGCGTCTCGCCAAGAACGCCGCGATCGCCGTCGCTGCCGAGGACGGCAAGCCGCGCTTCGTCGCCGGCGCCATCGGCCCGACCAACCGCACCGCCTCGATCTCACCGGATGTCGCCAATCCCGGCTACCGCGCGGTGACCTTCGACGATCTGCGCATCGCCTATAGCGAGCAGATCAACGGTTTGCTTGACGGCGGCGCCGACCTCCTGCTGGTCGAAACCATCTTCGACACGCTGAACGCCAAGGCGGCGCTCTATGCCATTGCCGAAATCTGCGAGGCGCGCGGCATCGACGTGCCCGTGATGATCTCCGGAACCATCACCGACAAGTCCGGACGCCTACTGTCCGGCCAGATGCCCGAAGCGTTCTGGAATTCGGTGAAGCACGCCAGGCCCGCGACCATCGGCTTCAACTGCGCGCTCGGCGCCGAAGACCTGCGCGCGCATATCGCCGATATCGGCCGCGTCGCCGATACCCTCGTCTGCGCCTATCCGAATGCCGGCCTGCCCAACGAATTCGGCCAGTATGACGAGAGCCCGGAATTCATGGCGGGGCTGATCGGCGAGTTCGCTGCCAGCGGCCTCGTCAATGTGGTCGGCGGGTGCTGCGGCACCACGCCGGATCATATCGCGGCCATCGCCAAGGCCGTCGCGCCGCACAAGCCGCGCGTTGTGCCGGAGATCGCACCGCTCCTGCGCCTGTCAGGTCTGGAGCCGTTCGAACTGACCTCGGCGATTCCCTTCGTGAATGTCGGCGAGCGCACCAACGTCACCGGCTCGGCTAAATTCCGCAAGCTGATCACCGCCGGCGACTACACCGCCGCGCTGCAGGTGGCGCGCGACCAGGTCGAGAACGGCGCACAGGTCATCGACGTCAATATGGACGAAGGCCTGCTGGATTCCGAGGCGGCGATGGTCGAGTTCCTCCATCTCGTCGCCTCCGAGCCGGATATCGCCCGCGTCCCGGTGATGGTCGACTCGTCGAAATTCAACGTCATCGAAGCCGGCCTGAAATGCGTTCAGGGCAAGCCGATCGTCAATTCGATCTCGATGAAGGAAGGCGTGGAGAAATTCATCGTTGAAGCCAAGATCGCGCAGCGCCATGGCGCCGCTGTGGTCGTGATGGCGTTCGACGAGGTCGGCCAGGCCGATACGTTCGCGCGCAAGACCGAGATCTGCAAGCGCGCTTACGACATTCTGGTAGGTGAGCTGAACTTCCCGCCGGAAGACATCATTTTCGATCCGAACATTTTCGCCATCGCGACCGGCCTCGAAGAGCACAACAATTACGGCGTCGACTTCATCGAGGCTACGCGCTGGATCCGGCAGAACCTGCCGCATGCCCATATCTCCGGCGGCGTCTCCAACCTCTCCTTCTCGTTCCGCGGCAACGAGCCGGTACGCGAGGCGATGCATTCGGTGTTCCTGTATCACGCCATCAAGGCGGGCATGGATATGGGCATCGTCAATGCCGGCCAGATGATCGTCTATGACGACATCGATCCCGAACTGCGCCAGGTCTGCGAGGACGTCATCCTCAACCGCGATCCCGGCGCCTCCGAACGGCTGCTCGAACTCGCCGAGAAATTCCGCGGCCAGACCAAGCAGGCCAAGGAACAGGATCTCACCTGGCGCGAATGGCCGGTGGAGAAACGGCTGAGCCACGCGCTGGTGCACGGCATCACCCAATATATCGACGAGGACACCGAAGCCGCACGCCTGACCGTGGCGCGCCCGCTGCATGTCATCGAGGGCCCGCTGATGGCCGGCATGAACATCGTCGGCGATCTGTTCGGCGACGGAAAGATGTTCCTGCCGCAGGTGGTGAAGTCGGCCCGCGTGATGAAGCAAGCGGTGGCTTACCTGATGCCCTTTATGGAGCAGGAGAAGGCCGACAATCTCGCCGCGGGGATCACCGGCGATGGCCGCAAGAATGCCGGCAAGATCGTGCTCGCGACCGTGAAGGGCGACGTCCACGACATCGGCAAGAACATCGTCGGCATCGTGCTCCAGTGTAACAATTTCGAGGTCATCGATCTCGGCGTCATGGTGCCGGCCTCGAAGATCATCGACACCGCCAAGGCCGAAGGCGCCGACATCATCGGCCTGTCCGGCCTGATCACGCCGTCATTGGACGAGATGACGTTCCTGGCCGGCGAGATGGAACGGCAGGGTCTGAAGATGCCACTGCTGATCGGCGGCGCGACGACCAGCCGCGTGCATACCGCGGTAAAGATCGATCCGAATTACCGCGCGGGCGCGGTGGTGCATGTCAACGATGCCAGCCGCGCCGTCGGCGTCGCCTCGTCACTTCTGTCGCCGGAGAAGAGCGTCGCCTATGCGGCCGAAGTGCGCGCCGATTACGCGAAGATCTCTGCGGCACATTTCCGCGCTCAGCAGGACAAGAAGCGCCTCTCGCTCATCGCCGCGCGCGCCAATGCGCATGTCGCGGACTTCAGCAAGACGGTGCGCAAGCCGACCTTCCTGGGCATCCGGACTTTCAGCGATTATTCGCTCGAAGAGCTTGCTGCCTATATCGACTGGACGCCGTTCTTCCAGACTTGGGAACTGTCCGGCCGTTTCCCCGGCATCCTCACCGACAGCGTGGTCGGCGAAGTCGCGACGTCGCTCTATGCCGATGCGCAGAAGATGCTCAAGCAGATCGTCGAGGAGAAGTGGTTCACGGCGAAGGCAACCATCGGCTTCTGGCCGGCCAACGCCGTGGGCGACGACATCCGCCTCTATGCCGATGACACACGCACAACTGAGATCGCGACGCTCTACACGTTGCGCCAGCAGCTCGAAAAGCGCGAGGGTCGCTTCAACGCCGCGCTCTCCGACTTCATCGCGCCGAAGACCTCGAATGTGCCGGATTATATTGGCGGCTTCGTCGTCACAGCGGGCATCGGCGAGGACATCATCGCCGATCGCTTCAAGAACGCCAATGACGACTATTCGTCGATCCTGTGCAAGGCGCTGGCCGACCGTCTCGCCGAAGCCTTCGCCGAGCGCATGCATGAGCGCGTGCGCAAGGAGTTCTGGGCCTATGCGCCGGACGAGAATATCTCGACCGATGACCTGATCCTGGAGAAGTATCAGGGCATCCGCCCTGCTCCCGGCTATCCCGCACAGCCCGATCACACCGAGAAGGCGACGATCTTCAAATTGCTCGATGCGGAGAACACTGCGGGCGTAACACTCACCGAAAGCTACGCCATGTGGCCGGGCTCATCGGTGTCCGGGCTCTATTTCAGCCATCCCGAGAGCTATTATTTCGGCGTCGGCAAGATCGAGCGCGATCAGGTCGAGGAATATGCCGCGCGCAAGAACATGAGCGTGGCCGAGGTGGAACGTTGGCTGGCGCCTGTGCTGAACTACATTCCGGGTGCCGGTGCCGAGCCTGCACCGGTCGCCGTACCCGCGCCTGCCAATGACGAACTCGCGACCCATCCGCCGGGATGTAACTGCGCGGTGCATTTGATGTATCGCGGCAAGAAGGTCGGCGTGAAGTAGCGCTTTGCAAGTCGCAGGATGTGCTTGTCAAACAGCCACGCTCTCGCAGTCTCGCGGCGCTTGCGCGTCCG
Organism: Tardiphaga sp. 37S4; assembly: GCF_021044645.1. Taxonomy (NCBI): domain Bacteria; kingdom Pseudomonadati; phylum Pseudomonadota; class Alphaproteobacteria; order Hyphomicrobiales; family Nitrobacteraceae; genus Tardiphaga; species Tardiphaga sp. 37S4. The sequence continues at coordinate 4,041,556 of NZ_CP088008.1, forward strand.
AGGTGTGAGCAGTGCCCCTCGAAACATGAGGGGTGGCGGCGCGCCGTGAGGCGCAAAGGGTGGTTTTATCGCGATCCGCTCCACCGGAACGCCGGCAAGCTGCAACCGCGCAACGCCTCACGGCGCGCCACCGCGGCGATTTCTGTCCCCGGGACCGTTCTTCCGGGCAAAGGCGCAGAGCTCCGCACTCCGCTGATCCCGACGGTTTCCCGCCGTTCACCAATGCCACGTCCAGCCAGCATGAGTGGCAGACCCCCGTAGTGGGGCCGGACGGTGACCCAGGGCCTCCCGAGTGCGCGGGGTACGTCACCCCACACCCGCAGGCGCCGCATCCCAGTCCCACCTCAAGACGCCTCTAGAAGCGCCCCTCGCGAACGGGATAAAAGGCATATAGACCTATATCGGATTTTAGTCAATAGAGCGCGATGGATTATTTTCTCCCTCCCTCCCACCGCCGCGACGAATTCCGGTCCCGGCAAAGTTATCGTTTCAATCCCGTGGCGACGGAACGATCAGGAAGGCCGCAGCTTGTCGTATGCGCAATATTTGCGTTTGGAGGGTTGAAATGAAACGTACCATGATCGCGACGGCAGCCGCGGCACTCCTGGGTCTGGGCCTGATGCTTCCAGCGAACGCCATGCCGGTCGGTGGGCTTGCACCTGCGAGCACCGCCAGCGACATCATCCAGATTCGTGGCCATGGCGGCGGACATCACGGCATGCACCGCGGCGGGCGTGGACATCATTACGGCTGGGGCCGCGGACGCGGCCATCATTATGGTTGGTCGCGCGGACGGCATCGCGGCTGGCGCTAGAATCTGACATGACCATCATAGGAGCCGCCGCACAGGCGGCTCTTTCTGTTTGGTGAGCAAGCTTTCAATCTTTCCCCGGATCGCTCGCCAATACCCCCTTCACTGCCTGCGCCCAGCCCTTCAGTTTTCGTGTCCGTGTGGCTTCGCTCATGGCCGGCTTGAAGCGGTGTTCGAGCCGCCAGTTGTCGGCGAATTTGGCAGGCTCCGGAAATACGCCGGCCGTGAGACCGGCGAGATAGGCAGCTCCCAGCGCGGTGGTTTCCTGGATCATCGGGCGATCGACAGGGGCATTCAGCAGATCCGCGAGACGCTGCATGGTCCAGTCCGACGCGGTCATGCCGCCATCGACGCGCAGCACCACGGTGGCGGCGGAGACATCCGGCCAGTCGGCGCGCATCGCCGCGTAGAGATCGCGCGTCTGGTAGCAGACGCTTTCCAGTGCGGCATGGGCGAGTTCGGCCGGGCCGGTGTTGCGCGTCAGTCCGAACAGCGCTCCGCGCACATCGGGATTCCAGTAAGGCGCACCGAGCCCGACAAAGGCCGGGACCAGATAGACCGATTGCGAAGAATCGTTCTGATCCGCGAGCGGCCCGCTTTCAGCAGCGCTCTTGATGATCCCCAGACCATCGCGCAGCCACTGCACCGCGGATCCGGCAACGAAAATCGAACCTTCCAACGCATAGGTCCGCACGCCGTTGAGCTGATAGGCAACCGTGGTGAGCAGCTTGTTCTTCGATTGCACCGGCGTCGTACCAGTGTTGAGCAGGGCAAAGCAGCCGGTGCCGTAAGTGGACTTGATCATGCCGGGCGCGAAACAGGCCTGCCCGATGGTTGCAGCCTGCTGATCGCCGGCAATACCGCCGATCATGATCGTGCCACCAAACAGATCGGTGCTGCCGAAATCGGACGATGAATCCTGCACCCTGGGCAGCATAGCCTTGGGCACGCGCAGCAGCTTCAGCAGCTCATCGTCCCATTCACCGGTGTGGATGTTGAAGAGCTGCGTGCGCGAGGCATTGGTGGCGTCGGTGGCATGCACCTTCCCCGCCGTGAGCCGCCACAGCAGATAGCAATCGACGGTGCCGAACAGCAATTCGCCGCGCTCGGCGCGGTCGCGCGCGCCGGGGACATGATCGAGAATCCACGCCACTTTCGTTCCGGAGAAATACGGATCGATGATCAGGCCGGTCTTTTGCGTAATCAACGGCTCATGGCCGTCGGCTTTCATCTGCGCGCAGATCTCCGCGGTGCGGCGGTCCTGCCAGACGATGGCACGGTGCACAGCCTGGCCGGTGACGCGATCCCACACCACCACCGTCTCGCGCTGATTGGTGATGCCGATGGCGGCAATATCCTTCGCGGTAACGCCCGCCTTCGTCATGGCTTCGTGGCAAACGGCCAGCGTCGAGGTCCAGATATCCTCGGGCTCATGCTCGACCCAGCCGGAGGCCGGGAAATGCTGCGGGAATTCCTGCTGCGCGGAGGCCGCGATCGAGATGTCGGCGCGAAAGATCATCGCGCGCGAGGATGTGGTGCCCTGATCGATGGCCATCACGAAAGACATGACGTTTCTTCCCGAAAGATTGTGGTCGCGTTGTGTTGGGAGGCGCAGGCAACCGGATTAGCGCGGGCGCGTCAAGCGGCAGCGCCGGCGGTCAGGTCGCCGAGTCGATCATCATGACCAGAGCGGACGCGACCATCGCCAGTTCGCGCGGCAGCGTCTCGCGGGCCCGCCGCACCATGCCCTCGCCCAGCCGGCCGAAGAAACGTGCCCAGCGCTGTGCGCGCCAATACAGCGAATTCTCGACAGTGACTGAGCGCAACTTGAACGCCTTGCCGGTGGCCCAGGCGTCGCATTCCAGCTTCAACGGATCGGCGTAGTAGTGCGCGATCTTGGCCGCATCCATGCCGGGTGTGGCCAGCCAGTTCGGGATGTGCACGCTGCAGAGCTGTGCAACATCGGTGAACACCTTGTCGGTGCCGGTGCCGCTGCCCGGGCACGGCGAGGCAAAGGCATCGCCCACCAGCACGACACCGGACTGGACCACGTTGTCGCTCTCGTAGAGATCGATGGGGCGGATCTTGATATCGCCGGATATCTTGTAGTCGCCAATCAGTGCACGCAGCTTCGGCAGGCAAGCATCCAATGCTGCTTCCGGCGTGCGCCGCATCTGGCGAATCCAGGGATCGTCGGTCTCGCGATAGACGAACAGGTTGCCGCGCATGGCCTTGCCAATGGGAAACAGCGTGACATAGGCGGTGCGATGAACCGTCGTTTCGGCAAAGTAGGTCAGCGCGGGGAATGCAAAGCGGTCCCGGCCGACGGGCGCGATATCGAAGCCGACCGAGATCGAATGATTGGCCGAGATGACCGGGCGGCCGATATTGAGTTGATTGCGCAGGCTGACACTGGCGCCATTGGCGAGGACAACGAGACGCGCGGAAATCTCCTCGCCATTGGACAGGCCGATGGTCTGACGGTCATCCGATGTGGCGATCGACGTCGCCTTGGCGTGAATGGTCTCGATGGTGGACGGGATCTGGCCACGCACGGTATTGACCAGCGTGTCGTAGAGAAAGCCGTGCTGCTGGCTGGGGCGCTTGTCGATCACGCGGCCGAAACGCGCGATCCAGATCTCGTCGTCATGGGTGGCGGCACCGAGCACCGCATCGACGAGACCCGTCTTGCGCAGCCGCTCGAGCTGGACGCCGCCGCTGATCTTCTCGCAGCGGAGTTCGGGCGGATGGACCTGATGCGGCTCGATCAGAATCGCAGACACACCGGCGCGACCGAGCATCGCCGCAGCCGTCGACCCGGCGAGGCCGCCACCAATGATCGCGATATCCGTCTGCCGCACGGGAACTCTCCAGCTGCGGCTATCCGTGCGCCCGAAATGTTAAAAAACGGGAAAGGATTGAGGCAGGCGGTGGGGAGTTACCGCGGGAGAATTGTTTCGAGCGACTTCACGTGCCGTAGTCCGGACGGAGCGCAGCATTCACGTCCGTCATTCCGGGGCGCGGCCGGCGCGAGCCGGACGCGACCCCGGAATCCCTGAGTGGCTTGGCCCGACGGAGACTCCGATGTCGAGATTCCGGGTTCGCGATCGCCTAACGGCGCTCGCGCCCCGGAATGACGAGCGTGGGTCGGGCGATACTTACACCGATGCGGTCGTCACGCCGCCGTCGATGACGATGGTCTGGCCGGTCATGAAGGTGGAGGAATCCGAGCCGAGATAGGCGACGGCGCCGGCGATCTCGTGGGGCTCACCGATCCGGCGCAGCGGCGTGGTCGCGGTGCGGCGCTTGAGATTGGCCTCGTCTTCCCACAGCGCTTTCGCGAAGTCGGTCTTCACCAGACCCGGCGCGATGCAATTGACGCGCACGCCCTTGGGCCCCCATTCGCCGGCGAGACTGCGACACAGGGAGAAGTCGGCAGCCTTGGAGATGCCGTAGGCGCCAATCACCGTGGAGCCGCGCAAGCCGCCGATGGAAGAGATAATGACCACCGAGCCCTTGCCGCGCTCGGCCATGGCCGGGATCGCCTTGGCGCAAAGCCAGATGTTGCTCTTGACGTTGGAGCCCATGATCTTGTCGAAGGCTTCGTCTGCGATATCGAGCAGCGGGCCGTAATAGGGATTCACCGCGGCATTGCAGACCAGAATATCGATCGGGCCGTAGTGTTTCACGGTGCCGTCGATCAAAGCTTCGACTTCATCGCGGCGCGAGATGTTGCAGGGAATGACATGGGCATTGCCGCCATTGGCCTTGATGCCGTCGACCACAGCCTGACAGGCATCGGCCTTGCGGCTGGAGACGACAACCTTGGCACCGAGGCTGGCGAGCAATTCCGCGGAGGCCTTGCCGATGCCGCGGCTGGAACCGGTGATGACCGCGACCTTGCCGGTGAGATCGAATGGATTTTTCACGGGCGGTCTCCTTGTTGTTGATTGATTTTAGCGACGGCGCATTCCTTCTCCCCGCATGCGGGGAGAAGATGGCTCGAATGCGCGTAGCGCGTTCGAGTCGGATGAGGGGGACTCTCCACGAGTTCATGAGCGCGTGGAGAGTCCCCCTCACCCGGATTGCTTCGCAATCCGACCTCTCCCCGCAAGCGGGGAGAGGTTAAGAGCAGAGTTACTCCGTGATCCCGCCCGCCTGCGCGACGCGGCGCAGGTGATAATCGGCGTCGCCGAACTGCTGCTCGATCATGGTCAGCCGCTTGAAGTAGTGGCCGATCTTGTACTCCATGGTCACGCCGACGCCGCCATGCAGCTGCACGCCACCCTGGCCGACGAAGCGCGCGGAACGGCCGATCTGCACCTTGGCAGCGGCGACCGTCTTGGTGCGTTCGTCGAGATCGGTGAAGCTCGAGGCCATCGAGGCGAGGTACGACATGCTGCGCGCGGTCTCCAGCGCGGTGAACATGTCGGCCGCACGGTGCTGCAGCGCCTGGAACGAGCCGATGGCGACGCCGAACTGCTTTCGCTCCTTGATGTATTCGACGGAGATCTTCAGTGCCTCTTCCATCGCACCGACCGCTTCGGCACACAGTGCGATGCGGGCGTCATCGACGACCTGATTGACGATCGACAAGCCATCCTCGGCATTGCCGATCGCAGCATCTGCGCCGACCTCGACATTGTTCAGCTTGATATCGGCGGCGCGGCTGCCGTCCTGCGTCTCATAACCCTTGATGTCGACGCCCTTGGCACTGGCCGGCACCAGGAACACGCCAACGCCCTTGGCATCGCGCTGGCCACCCGCGGTGCGCGCGGTGACGATCAGCGTATCGGCGGTGTCGCCGTGACCGACCACAAACTTCTCGCCGGACAACATGTAGCCCGAACCGCTCTTCTTGGCCGACGTCTTGATGTCCCCGAGGTCATAGCGTGAGTCACGCTCGACCTGTGCGAAAGCCATGGTCTTGGAGCCGTCGATGATCCCGGGCAGATGCGCAGCACGCTGCTCCGCAGAGGCGCGGCGCAGGAAACCGCCGCCGAGCACGACTGTATCAAGATAGGGCTCGACCACGAGATTACGGCCCAGTGCTTCCATCACGATCATGGTCTCGATCGGGCCGGCGCCGAAGCCGCCGTCATCTTCCGAGAACGGCAGACCGAGCAGGCCCTGTTCGGCAAACTTGCCCCAGACGTCGCGGCTCCAGCCGCCCTTCTCGGCGCGATACTTCTTGCGAGCCTCGAATTCGTAGGACGATTTCAGCAGGCCGTCGACGCTGTCCTTGAGGAGGCGTTGCTCCTCCGACAAATCAAAATCCATGGTCTTTCTCTCTCGGATCGCGCGTAACGCGCGTGTGAATGTGTTTAAGCTCCCTAACCTCTCCCTGCTTGCGGGGAGAGGTTAGGGCGAGCGAAGCGGAGCCTTCGGGTGAGGGGGACTATCCGCGGGCACCGAGCCGGCGGAGGCTCCCCCTCATCCGGTCCGAATGCGCTACGCGCAATCGGACCACCTTCTCCCCGCAAGCGGGGAGAAGGAAGACATCAAAGCCCCAGCACCGCTTTCGCGATGATGTTGCGCTGGATCTCGTTGGAGCCGCCATAGATCGACACCTTGCGGTAGTTGAAATAGGTCGGCGCGATCGGCGAGGCCCAGTCGCCCTCTTCGTTCTGCCCCTCGCCTTCCGGCATGAACGGCAGTGCGAACGGGCCGGTGACTTCGAGCAGCAGCTCGGTGAGCGTCTGCTGGATTTCCGAACCCTTGATCTTGAGGATCGACGAGGCCGGATCCGGCTTACCCTTGCCGTGCTTGCCTTCGGCGGCGACGACGCGCATCTGCGTCAGTTCGAGCGCCTTGAGCTCGATCTCGGTAGCCGCGAGCTTCTGGCGGAACTGCGGATCCTCGATCAGCGGCTTGTCACCGGACATGACGCTGGACGCCAGCTCCTTGATGCGGCGGATGCGCTCCTTAGACATGCCGACGCGCGCAATGTTGACGCGCTCGTTGCCAAGCAGGAATTTGGCGTAATCCCAGCCCTTGTTCTCTTCACCAACCAGATTCTCGGCCGGCACCACGACCTCATCGAAGAACACTTCGTTGACTTCGACGCCGCCATCGATGGTCTGGATCGGGCGGACGGTGATGCCCTTCGACTTCATGTCGATGAGGATGAAGGAGATGCCCGACTGCTTCTTCGCATCGGGGTCGGTGCGACAAAGGCAGAAGATCCAGTCGGCATGCTGCGCCAGCGTGGTCCAGGTTTTCTGGCCGTTGACGATATAGGTATCGCCCTTCTTCTTCGCCGTGGTCTTCAGCGAGGCAAGGTCCGAACCCGAGCCCGGCTCCGAGAAGCCCTGGCACCACCAGTCGTCCATATTCGCAATGCGCGGCAGGAAGTGCTTCTTCTGCTGCTCATTGCCGAAAGTGTAGATCACCGGGCCAACCATGTTGACGCCGAACGGCAGCGGCGGCGGCGCGGGGGTCTTCTGCAGCTCTTCCAGGAAGATGTACTGCTTCGCGGCACTCCAGCCGGTGCCGCCATATTCCTGCGGCCAATGCGGGACGGCCCAGCCCTTCTTGTTGAGCGTGCGCTGCCAGTTCACCAGGTCGTCTTTGCTGGTGTGGTGACCTTCCTGCAGTTTCTTGCGCACCGCCGGGTCGAGGCTTTCGCGGAAAAAGGTGCGCACCTCGTCGCGGAATGCTGTTTCTTCTTTGCTGAAGCTCAGATCCATCGGATCCTCCTTGTGAGCAGATGTGTAATTACTGAACGATTTCGAGCAGGCCGGCGGAGCCCATGCCGCCGCCGACGCACATGGTGACAACGGCATACTTCGCCTTGCGGCGACGGCCTTCGATCAGTGCGTGACCGGCGAGACGTGCGCCCGACATGCCATAGGGATGGCCGACCGAGATCGCGCCGCCATTGACGTTGAGCTTTTCCGGATCGATGCCGAGCTTGTCGCGGCAGTACAGAACCTGCACGGCGAAGGCTTCATTGAGCTCCCAGAGATCGATGTCCTCGATCTTGAGACCATGGCGCTTCAGAAGGCGCGGCACGGCGAACACCGGACCGATGCCCATCTCGTCCGGCTCGCAGCCGGCAGAGACGAAGCCGCGGAAAATGCCAAGCGGCTTGAGGCCCTTCTGTGCGGCGAGCTTGTCGCTCATGATCACGGTGGCGCTGGCGCCGTCCGAGAGCTGCGAGGCATTGCCGGCAGTGATGGTGAAACCGTCGCCGCGCACAGCCTTCAGGCCGGCGAGGCCTTCGGCAGTGGTTTCCGGACGCGGACCTTCATCCTTGGACAGCGTGATATCCTTGAACGAGACTTCGCCGGTCGCCTTGTCGACGACGCCCATCCTGGTCGCGATTGGCGCCAGTTCGTCGTTGAACTTGCCGCCCTGCTGCGCGGCCGCGGTGCGGCGCTGGCTCTCCAGCGAATATTCGTCCTGGCGTTCGCGCGAGATGTTGTAGCGCTTGGCCACCGTCTCGGCGGTGTCAAGCATCGGCATATAGACGTCGCCCTTGATCTTCATCAGTTCGGGATCGACGGTGTGGAACTTGTTGGCGTGCTCGTTCTGCACCAGCGAGATCGACTCGCCGCCGCCGCCGACCGCGATCTCGACGCCGTCGAAGATCACCGAACGCGCAGCCAGTGCAATCGCCTGCAGGCCCGAAGCGCACTGACGATCGATGGTGGTGCCGCCAACCGTGACCGGCAGACCGGCGCGGAGCAGCGCCTTGCGTGCGATGTTGCCGCCGGTCGCGCCCTGCTGCAGGGCTGCGCCCATCACGACGTCCTCAACTTCCTTGGGATCGATGCCGGCGCGCTTGACGGCATGCTCGATCGCATGGCCGAGCAGCGTCGCGCCTTCGGTGGCATTGAGGGCGCCGCGAAAGGCCTTGCCGATCGGCGTACGGGCGGTGGAAACGATAACGGCTTCGGTCATGGGCGGGGTCCTCCAGAGGCGGTTTGTTGTTGCGAGGTTGTTTCTTGGTTCATGATGGGCGTGGGTTGCAACCCGCGCAAGGCGTGGCGCGAGAGTTTTCCGACCGCGGTGCGCGGCAAGTCGTCGACGAAGTCCAAAGCTGCCGGCAGTTCATGCTTGCCGAGCTTGCCGGTGAGAAACGCGCGCAGCTCGTCGATGGTGAACGGCGCTGCGCCATTGCGCAGCCTGATAAAGGCCTTGGCCGCCTCGCCGCGATACTGATCGGTGACACCGATCACGATCACTTCCTGTACGGAGGGATGTTCGTAAATCGCCTGCTCGATCATCTGCGGATAGACGTTGAAACCGCCGGAGATGATCATGTCCTTCTTGCGATCGACCAGATAGAAGAATCCGTCTTCATCCATGTAGCCGATATCGCCGGTGAGGAAGCGATCGCCGACGAATGACTCGGCACTCTCCTGCGCGCGGTTCCAGTAGCCTTTGGTGACGTTCGGCCCCTTGATGCGAATTTCGCCGGTCTCGTTGACACCGAGCACCCTGGTCGGGTCATCGAGTGACACCACGTCAATCTCGATCCCCGGCAGCATCAGGCCGATCGAGCCCGGCTTGTCGAGACCGCCGGGCGGATGGCTGGTGCCGGGCGAGCAGGTTTCGGTCATGCCCCAGCCGCTCTTCAGCGACAGGCCCGTTTTACGTTCGAACAGACGCGCCACTTCATCGGGCAGCGGCGCACCGCCGGAGGCCGCCGACACCAACGACGACAGATCGCGCGTCTCAAGCGACGGATCGGCCGCGATGGCGATCCACATAGTGGGCACGCCGGGAAATACGGTGGCTTTCTTTTTCTCGATATCGTCGAGCACGCGGCTAACATCGAAACGCTGATGCAGCGAAATGGTGTCGCCGAGGCTGATGCGGCTCAGCAGGATCACGGTCAGTGCATAGATGTGAAACAACGGCAAAACACAGATGACGCGCTCGATCCGATTGCGCCCGGCGCGTGCCGGCGCGCCCCATAGATTATAGATCGAGACCGCCGAGGTCAGATTGCCGTGGCTGAGCATCGCGCCCTTGGGCAGGCCGGTGGTGCCGCCGGTATATTGCAGCAGCGCCACATCATCCGCTGAAATCTCGGGCCACTGCGTCGGCGGCGTGGCGCCTGCGGTAAAATTGCGGAAAGTGACGATGGCGGGATTTTCCGGCAGCGGCAGCTGCGGATTGTTGACGGGGCCCCAGTCGTCATCCTCGCAGACGATCAGGCGATCGAGCAGGCCTTTGTCGAGAAACTTCAGTGCCATCGGCAGCAACGCCGCGAGGTTGCTCGTCACCAGCACGCGTGCGCCGGAATCCTTGAGCTTGTGCGACAGCGCGATCTCGCCATCGAGCGGCGACAGATGCACGAGCCGCGCGCCGGCCTTGAGACCGCCGAAGAAATGCACCGGATGATCCGGCGTATTGCCGAGGAAGATGCCGATGGAGGAGCCCTTGCCATAGCCGGCGCGCATCAGCGCGGCAGCGACGATATCGACGCGCGCCTGCAGATCATTGAACGAGATCGGCTGATCCCGAAATTCGATGGCGGTGCGGTCGCCATGTTTTGCAACGGAGTCGGCAAGCAGACCCGGCAGCGACCCACGCGCAATCGGCGCGTCCCAGGTAACGCCCGGTGGGTAGTGCTGTTCGCCCGGATGGGTCATGGCGTGGCCTGCTTACATAAGGAGCGCACGGCGCCAATATTCCCTCCCCCCTTGCGGGGGAGGGTCAGGGAGGGGGGTAAGCCACAAGTGACGTCGCCCGGGGACCCCCGCCCCCGGCCCCTCCCCGCAAGGGGGAGGAGAGCACATCGTGCTCGCGTCACCACAACTAGCCCTTCGCCAGTGACGCAAACGTCTTGCCTTCATCCGCCAGCTTCTTCAGCAGCGCAGCCGGCTCCAGCGACGGATCGTTGGTCTGCTTGGCATAGAACTGCAGGCGCTCGACGATCTGCTTGAGACCGACCTGATCGGCATAGAACATCGGGCCGCCGCGATAGATCGGCCAGCCATAGCCATAGAGCCAGATCACGTCGATATCGCTCGGGCGCGAGGCGACCTTCTCTTCGAGGATGCGGGCACCCTCGTTGATCATCGGATACATCATGCGTTCCAGAATTTCCTGGTCGCTGACGGCGCGACGGGTCAGGCCCAGGCTCCGGCAGGTATCGTCGATGAGCTTCTCGACTTCCGGATCCGGCACCGGCGCGCGGGAGCCGGCTTCATACTTGTAATAGCCCTTGCCGGTCTTCTGACCGAAGCGGCCGGCTTCGCAGAGCGCGTCGGCGATTGGCGAGGTGATGCCGCGATCCTTGCGCGAGCGCCAGCCGATATCGAGGCCAGCGAGATCGCCCATGGCGAACGGACCCATCGGCATGCCGAACTTGGTGACGACGGCATCGACCTGCTGCGGCAGCGCGCCTTCGAACAGCAACTTCTCGGACTGCTTGGAGCGGGCCGCTAGCATGCGGTTGCCGACGAAGCCGTCGGAGACGCCGACCACGGCCGGCACCTTGGCGATCTTGCGGGCGACAGCGACAGCGGTGACGAGCGCATCCGGCGCGGTCTTGTCGGCGCGGACGATTTCGCACAGCTTCATGACATTGGCTGGCGAGAAGAAGTGCATGCCGAGCACGTCCTGCGGACGCTTGGTGACAGCTGCGATCTCGTCGATGTTCAGATACGAGGTGTTACTGGCGAGGATGGCGCCCGGCTTGGCATAGGCATCCAGCGCGGTGAACACTTCCTTCTTGATCGCCATGGTTTCGAACACGGCCTCGATCACCAGATCGACATCCTTGACGTTCTCAAGGCCAACGACGCCGTTGATCAGCGCCATGCGCTTGGCCGGCGCATCGGCAGGAATGCCGCCGCGCGCTGCAGTCGCCTCGTAATTCTTCTGCATGATACCGAGACCACGCTTGAGCTGCTCCTCGCCGGTCTCGATCAGCGTGACGGGAATACCGGCATTGGCGAAGGACATCGCAATACCGCCGCCCATGGTGCCGGCGCCGATGATGGCGACGCGCTCGACCGGACGCGGCTTGACGCCTTCCGGCACGTTCTGGACCTTGGCAGCTTCTCGTTCTGAGAAGAACGCGTAACGCTGTGCCTTGGACTGGTCGTCGGCGACCAGCTTGAGGAACATCTCGCGCTCCTTCTTGAGCGCCTCGTCGAACGGCACATCGAGCGTCCAGCTGACGGCTTCGGCGCAGGCCAGCGGCGCATTCATGCCGCGGTTCTTCTTGTTGGCGGCTGCGGCGGCGTTGGTGAAGATGGTGCGATCGGCGCGAGCGGCGGCGAGCTTGGAATCGTCGTTACGCAGCAGGCGCAGCGGACGCTTTTCGGCGATCACCTTGCGCGCGAAGGCTTCTGCGCCCGAGGCCGGACCTTCGACGATCTCTTCGATCAGACCGTTCTTCAAGGCTTCAGCAGCGCTGATCGGATCGCCGGTGACGACCATCTTGACGCCGAGTTCAGGACCGACTGCGCGCGGCAGGCGCTGCGTTCCGCCGGCACCCGGCAGGAGGCCGAGCTTCACTTCGGGCAGACCGAGCTTGGCTTCTTTTGTCGCCACGCGGAAATGACAGCCGAGTGTGAGCTCGAGGCCGCCGCCGAGCGCGGTGCCATGGATCGCGGCGATCACCGGTTTGGAACAATTCTCGATTTCCGAGATGACTTCGCTCAATCCGGGCGACTGCGGCGGCTTGCCGAATTCGGTGATGTCAGCGCCGGCAACGAAGGTACGGCCTGCGCATGCGATGACGATCGCCTTCACGGCAGGATCGGCAGCGGCCGTTTTGACGTTCTCAAAAATGCCGCGGCGAACCGCCGCACTCAGCGCATTTACAGGGGGAGAGTTGATCGTGACGATGGCGACTTCATCATGACGTTCAAGCTTTACGACATCGCTCACGGCATTCTCCTTGGCTACGTTTACCGGTCTGATTTTCTTAGTTTCGCACTGCGAAATTTAATTCCACATCTTGACACGGAGGGTTATTTTGAAGAGCGTCCCTTGTCAACGAGGGCCGTGGTGCAATCGTATGAAACTGACAAAACCAAATTTTGGGAAGCATGAAACGTCCAGCGAAGAATGTGGCGACAGATCGCAATTTCGTCGTCGCATTGGCTCGCGGCCTGGATGTCTTGCGTGCATTTCGCCCCAATGACGGACTTCTCGGCAATCAGGAGATTGCCGCCCGCACCAAATTGCCGAAGCCAACCATCTCGCGATTGACTTACACACTCACGAAATTGGGCTACCTTACACCTGTGCCACGCTTCGAGAAGTATCAGCTCGCGCCAGCAGCTATGGCCCTAGGGTATGCTGCACTTGCGAACTTGGGCGTTAAGCATCTCTCGGAATCATTTCGCGACGAATTGATGCGGCAGACCGGCGGCGCCTGCGCAGTCGGCGCGCGCGATCGATTGAGCATGATCTATTTTGGGCAGAGCCGTTCCAGTCTCACTGTCGGCGTTCAACTCGACGTCGGCTCGCGCATTCCCATTGCAACCACGGCGATGGGCCGCGCCTATTTCTGGGCATTGCCACCGGAAGAACGTGCCCAATTATTGCGCGAATTTCGCGAGCACTACGGACATCGCTGGTCGAAGATGCGCGACGGGCTTGAGCGCGCAGGCGAAATGGTCGCGCGCCACGGCTTCGTCATCTCGGCTGGCGAGTGGCAGGACGATGTGCACGCTGCCGGTGTTGCAATGACATTGAATGACGGCACCGGTCCTTATGCCTTTAATTGCGGCGCGCCCGCGTTCCGTTTCACGGAAGAGCGCTTGCTCAACGATATTGGACCTCGGCTATTGGCGATGGTAAGAAACATCGAAGCGGCGCTCGGGGGAACAGCTGCACCACAATCCAAAAAACTCGACAGCAAAAAAATCAAATCAGGAGGGAAAGTTGCACGCATTGTTGAAGGGCTCTGACAGCCTTCATCGTCGTGACCTGCGCAAGACTTCGCCGCAGCCGACGATCGAGGGGCGCCGCACATGACGCAGGCACAACTCGCAGAGCGCGCGCCCGTCGCATCGACGGCGCCGCTGCTTTCGGTTCGCGACGTCAGCGTTGTGTTCGGTGGCATCATCGCGTTGAACGGCGTCTCGTTCGACATGCAACAGGGCCACATCCTTGGCCTCATCGGACCGAACGGCGCCGGCAAGACCACGCTGTTCAATTGTCTCAGCCGGCTCTACCAGCCGAGCAAGGGCGATATCCTGATGGACGGTCAGACGATCCTGAATCGTCCGGCGCACAAGATTTCCGAGATCGGCATCGGCCGCACCTTCCAGAATGTTGCGCTGTTTCCGAACCTGACCGTGCGTGACAATGTCCGCGTCGGCAAACATGCGCGCACCAACAGCGACATCATCAGCGACTCGCTGAAGCTGCCATGGGTGCGATCAGGCGAAGCTGCGATCAACAAGGACGTCAACGACATCCTTGATTATCTCGATCTGCACAGCGTTGCCGATACGATCGTCAGCGGTCTTCCCTTCGGCACGCAGAAGCGCGTCGAACTCGCGCGTGCGCTCGCCGCCGAACCGAAGATCCTGCTGCTCGACGAGCCCGCAGGCGGTCTCAACCATGAGGAAGTCTACATCCTTGGCGACCTGATCCGCCGCATCCGCGACGATCGCGGCGTGACGGTGCTCCTGGTCGAGCATCACATGGGTCTCGTGATGTCGATCGCCGACCATGTCGTCGCATTGAATTTCGGCAAGAAGCTCGCTGAAGGCACACCTGCTGCCGTCCAGAAAGACCCTGCTGTGATCAAGGCCTATCTGGGAGACAAAGACTCATGACCGCGATGCTTCACGTAAAAGACCTGCGTGCGTATTACGGCCAGGTCCAGGCACTGCACGGCCTCGAATTCGAACTGCAGGAAGGCAGCCTCACCACCCTGCTCGGCGCCAATGGTGCCGGCAAGACCACCACGCTGCGCTCGATCTGCAACATGATCCGCTCCACGGGCTCGATCGAGTTCGAGGGCAAGAAGCTCGACAACAAGTCGACCGAAAGCATCGTGCGGCTGGGCATCGCCCATGTGCCGCAGGGCCGCGGCACCTTCACCACCATGACAGTGGAAGAGAACCTGCAGCTCGGCGCGATCAGTCGCAAGGATACCAAGGCGATCAGTGACGACATCGAGCGAATGTATGCCCACTTCCCGGTGCTCAAGCAGCGCCATACCCAGCAGGCCGGCACGCTGTCCGGCGGTGAACAGCAGATGCTCGCGGTCGCCCGCGCGCTGATGCTGCGTCCCCGCCTGATGCTGCTGGACGAGCCGTCCTTCGGCCTTGCGCCCCTGATCGTGCGGGATCTGTTCAAGATCCTCGGCAAGATCAACCGCGAGGACAAGGTCAGCATTCTTGTGGTCGAACAGAACGCGCAGCTCGCGCTCGAACTCGCCGACAAGGCCTATGTCATCGAAACAGGACGCATCGTGATGTCCGGCACTGCCGACGAGATCGCGAACAACGAAGACGTCCGTAAATCGTATCTGGGATATTGAGGGGGCGGCCATGGAACTCTTTACCAACCAAGTCCTGGCTGGCATCGCCACCGGCGCGATCTACGCCTGTATGGCGCTCGCCGTGGTCATGATCTACCAGGCGATCGACCACCTGAACTTCGCCCAGGGCGAAATGGCGATGTTCTCGACCTTCGTCGCCTGGCAGATGATGCAGTGGGGCATACCCTATTGGGGCGCATTCGCGCTCACGCTGATTTTCTCCTTTGTCGGCGGCATCGTCATCGAGCGGGCTTTGTTCAAGCCGCTCGCCAAGGCGCCGGTGCTGACCCACGTGGCCGGCTTCATCGCGCTGTTTGCCATCATCAACAGCGTCGCAGGCCTGACCTGGGACTTCACCATCAAGCAGTTTCCCTCGCCGTTCGGCTCGTCGCCCTTCCTGGGCAGCCAGCTGATCTCGACGCATCAGGCCGGCATGATCGGCGTGACGATCATCCTGCTCGTCCTGCTGTTCATCTTCTTCCGCTACACCCGCGTGGGCCTTGCGATGCGGGCAGCGGCGTCGATGCCTGAATCGGCGCGGCTGGTCGGCATCAACACGTCATGGATGATTGCACTCGGCTGGGGCATGGCGGCCGCGATCGGTTCGATCGCCGGCATGCTGATCGCCCCCGTCGTGTTCCTCGAGCCCAACATGATGGGCGGCGTGCTGATCTACGGATTTGCCGCGGCCGTCGTCGGCGGGCTCACGAGCCCACTGGGTGCTGTCATTGGCGGGTTCCTTGTCGGCGTCTTCGAGAACCTCGTCGGCACCTATATCCCGGGTGTCGGCAATGAGCTGAAACTGCCCATCGCCCTGGCGCTGATCATCACCGTGCTGGTCGTCAAACCCAATGGCCTGTTCGGCCGTGCCATCGTGAAGCGAGTTTGATCATGAGCACCGTTCAAGACGTCTCCGCCGCTCCCGTGGTCGCTGCCGTTCCCAAAAAGGCAATGGCGCTCGGCCCGCTGGCATCGCTGATCATCCTGGCGCTGCTCATCGTCACACCACTGTTCGTGAAGAACTTCATCATCTTCCAGATGACCATGTGGCTGATCTACGCCATCGCGGTTCTCGCACTGAACATCCTGACCGGCGCCAGCGGCCAGTTCTCGCTCGGCCAGAGCGCGTTCTACGCCCTCGGCGCCTATACGTCGGCAATCCTCATGGAACATGTCGGCGTCAACTACGCACTGACGCTTCCTGTGGCTGGTCTGGTCTGCTTCATCGCCGGCTTCCTGTTCGGCCTGCCGGCGCTTCGGCTCTCCGGCATCTACCTCGCGCTGGCGACCTTCGCCCTCGCGGTGGCGATGCCACAGCTCCTGAAGCTTGGCGTGTTCGAACACTGGACCGGCGGCGTGCAGGGCCTTGTCGTCACCAAGCCTGATGCACCGGAAATCCTGGCCTCGCTGGGTCTGAAAGTGTCGCAGGACATGTGGCTGTACTTCTTCACCCTCGCGGTCACGATCCTGATCTACATCCTCTCGGTCAACCTGCTGAAGTCGCGGTCGGGCCGGGCCATGATGGCGATCCGCGACAACGAAATCGCCGCCTCGGCGATGGGTGTGGACGTCTCGCTCTACAAGACGCTGGCCTTCGGCGTCAGCGCCGGCATCACCGGCGTTGCTGGCGGTCTCGGTGCCATCGCCGTGCAGTTCGTCGCGCCGGATGGCTACACCATCCAGCTCGCTATTGCGCTGTTCCTGGGCATGGTGGTCGGCGGCGTCGGCTGGCTGCCGGGCTCGCTGGCCGGCGCGGCTTTCATCGTCTTCGTTCCGAATATCGCGGAACACGTCTCGAAGGGTCTGTCTGGCGCCGTGTTCGGCGTCATCCTGATCATCATCATCTTCCTGCTCCCGAACGGGGCCAGGCAACTCGCCTATTTGGCACAGGGCTTGATAGGCAAACTACGTAAACACTGAGGACCTATGAACTGCAGAAACTTTCTGCGCACCGCCGCGCTCTCGAGCGCGGCGTTTGCGTTTCTCGCCTTCTCAACTTCCGCGAATGCCCAGAAGAAATACGATACCGGGGCGAGCGATACCGAGATCAAGATCGGCAACATCATTCCCTATAGCGGCCCGGCTTCGGCCTACGGCATCATCGGGAAGATGGAAGAAGCCTACTTCAAGATGATCAACGATCAGGGCGGTATCAACGGCCGCAAGATCACCTTCGTCAGCTATGACGATGCCTACAGCCCGGCCAAGGCTGTGGAACAGACCCGCAAGCTGGTCGAATCCGACGAAGTTCTGTTCGTGTTCGGTCCGCTCGGCACGCCGTCGAACACCGCTATCATGAAGTACCTGAACGCCAAGAAGATCCCGCAGCTGTTCGTCGCCACCGGCGCGACCAAGTTCGGCGAGTACAAGACCGCGCCATGGACGATGGGCTGGCAGCCAGCCTATCAGAGCGAAGGCCGCATCTTCGCGCAATACGCGATAACCGAGAAGCCGAACGGCAAGATCGCCGTGTTCTACCAGAACGACGACCTCGGCAAGGACATGCTGAAGGGCCTCAAGGACGGCCTCGGCGAGAAGACTTCGATGATCGTGGCTGAAGACAGCTATGAAGTGTCCGAGCCGACCATCGACTCGCACATCGTCAAGATGAAGGCATCGGGCGCCGACATCTTCGTCTCGATCTCGACGCCGAAATTCGCGGCGCAGGCGATCAAGAAGGTGGCCGAGATCGGCTGGAAGCCGATGTTCTTCCAGAGCAATGTCGGCTCCTCGGTCGGCGCAGTGATGCGTCCGGCGGGTATCGACAACGCGCAGGGCGTGCTGTCGCTGGCCTATGCCAAGGACGCCATCGACCCGCAGTGGAAGGACGATGAGGGCATGAAGAAGTATCTCGACTTCCTCGCCAAATACGCCCCCTTCGCCAATCCGGCTGAAAGCTCGGCTGCCTATGGCTACGGCCAGGCGCAGACCGTGGTTCAGGTGCTGAAGCAGGCCGGCGACGACCTGACGCGTGCGAACATCATGAAGCAGGCCGCCAGCCTGAAGGACTTCGCACCCGACACGTTGCTGCCGGGCGTCAAGATCAACACTTCGGCGACCGATTTCTATCCGATCGAGCAGCTGCGCATGATGCGCTTCACCGGCGAGAAGTGGGACGTGTTCGGCCCGCCGATCGACAGCAAGCTCGGCGGTTAATCGTTCACAAAAATGCGACCGTCTTACGCTCCGTCATGGCCGGGCTTGTCCCGGCCATGACGACTGGGAAGACAGCG
The DNA here is from genome assembly GCF_021044645.1 of Tardiphaga sp. 37S4. Classification (NCBI taxonomy): domain Bacteria; kingdom Pseudomonadati; phylum Pseudomonadota; class Alphaproteobacteria; order Hyphomicrobiales; family Nitrobacteraceae; genus Tardiphaga; species Tardiphaga sp. 37S4. The sequence goes on from NZ_CP088008.1 coordinate 4,060,070, forward strand.
ACAAAGCGCGTTGCAACAACTCGCGCTGGAACATTAAAACTGCTTAATAAAACAGCCCCTTACGACGAAAGTCGTGAGGGGCTTTTTCTTGCTAGTTGCAGCGGAAAAGTATTCAATCCGACGCGCCGCAGCATTCAACAAAAAACAAGAATATGCGCGGTTTTATCTAGAGATCAGGGAGATCAGAAATGCCTTCATTCAGCTCGCGTGCAATGACGTTCACGGTTGCCGCAGCCCTCAGTGCGGCCCTTGGCGGTACTGCCTTCGCCCAGAAAAAATACGACACCGGCGCCAGCGATACCGAGATCAAGATCGGCAACATCATGCCCTATAGCGGGCCCGCCTCCGCCTATGGCGTGATCGGCAAGATGGAAGAAGCCTATTTCAAGATGATCAACGATCAGGGCGGCATCAACGGCCGCAAGATCAATTACATCACCTATGACGACGGCTACTCGCCGCCGAAGGCCGTTGAGCAGGCCCGCAAGCTCGTCGAATCCGACGAAGTGCTGTTCATCGCCAGCTCGCTCGGCACCCCGTCGAATTCCGCGATTCAGAAATACATGAATGCCAAGAAAGTCCCGCAGCTGTTCGTGGCCACCGGCGCGACCAAGTTCGGCGACTACAAGGACTTCCCCTGGACCATGGGCTGGCAGCCTGCCTATCAGAGCGAATCCAGGATCTATGCGGCCTATCTGCTGAGGGAAAAGCCCGACGCCAAGATCGCGGTCATGTATCAGAACGACGATTTCGGCAAAGACATGCTGAAGGGTCTGAAGGATGGTCTCGGCGCCAAGGCGGCATCGATGATTGTCGCCGAGGAAAGCTATGAAGTGTCGGAGCCGACCATCGAGTCCCACATCGTCAAGCTGAAGTCGACCAATGCCGACACCTTTGTCAGCTTCACCACGCCGAAATTCGCTGCGCAGGCGATCAAGAAAGTGGCGGAGCTCAGCTGGAAACCGACCTTCATCCAGAGCAATGTCGGCTCTTCGGTCGGCGGCGTGATGAAGCCGGCGGGTTACGAGATCGCCCAGGGCATCCTGTCGGCGAACTACGCCAAGGACGGCGCCGATTCCAGCTGGGACAATGACGAGGGCATGAAGAAATTCTACGCCTTCCTCGCCAAATATGCCCCCACCATGGACAGGAGCGACGGCTCGGTCGTCTATGGCTATGGCCAGGCGCAGACCATCGTTCAGGTGCTCAAGCAGGCCGGTGACAACCTGACCCGCGCGAACATCATGAAGGAAGCAGCCAACCTCAAGGAATTCGCGCCCGACACATTGCTGCCCGGCGTGACCATCTCGACCTCGGCGACCGACTTCTACCCGATCGAGCAACTGCAGATGCAGCGCTTCAAGGGCGAGAAGTGGGAGCTGTTCGGCCCGATCATCGCGGGCAAGATCGACGGCTGAGTTTCTGATCTCTCCCCGCCCCAGGTTGAAGCGAAGCTTCACCAGGCGGGGAGAGATCGAGATCAGTAATAATCCCGGAACGCATCCGCGAGACTGTCGGGCTGCCAGTCGATCTGGTCCGACGCGATCGGATCGTCCGAGAGCAACGCACTCGCCTGCGTCTTGTAGTCCGGCGCCACGTAATCCGCCTGCGGCAGACCACGGCGCACGATATCCTGATAGTTCAGATAATTGTCGCGATTTCCCACGAAGGTGCACATGCATTTGGCGGGGTCGGCATAGAGATAGCGCGGGCCGTTCGGCGTGGTGTGCACGACGAAGCGATAGGCCGGCAATTTGCTCAAAGCCAGTTTGCCTGCCGCATCGTTGGCGAAGCGCGCCTTGAAGCCTGCGGACTCCATGTCGAATCCGACCTTCTGCAGCACCGGCACGCTCGGCAATTCGCGCGCCACCAGCAGCGTGACATCGAGCAGCGCCAGCACCGCGATGACAGCGAGTGCGATGCCGCGCGGGCGCCAAGCGGAAAACGTCGTCATCGTCACTGCGCGCATGTCGCGAAACCCCGGCTATGAGCGCGCATCGGCGCGCACTATTGCGCGCGACACTAACGGACCCCGCAGGCGGTGTCACGGTAGCGCTGCCGCAGCGCGCGATGCCGGTTAACAAATCCATCACGCCGCCTCGCTGGCGACGAGCGCCTCCAGGACGCGCCAATACATTTCGTCCAGTATCGCTTGCTGCTGCTCTGCATTCAGAACGCGCCGTCGTTGAAACAGAAGACAGATCGGCCGGCTGCCTGTGCAATGGTGTGCACGACGACAGGCCTTGATGACGCAAGTGCGATGGGTGCGCAGGATGTTCGCATTACCGCGCTCGATCTCCTCGATGCAGACGGCGACGATCATGTCCGACAGCCTCTTGGCCGCCAGGTCGCTCTTGTCCCTGGCGCGCTGCGCGAGATGCCAGGCGTCGTGTTGCGAGATGATCATGTGAACTCCCGTTGTGACGATGATGACTGGATATGAGTGACTTGGGTGACGGTCACGCGCCGTCCTTGCCCGCGCCTGTGCGCGTGCGTGGCGGTCCCGGTGGTCTCCCTCGAAAATGAGGGAGATGAAGCGCCGAAAGGCGCGACTTGGGTACAGTGCCGCAGCGTAGTGTCCGGATCGCCGGACCACAGAGGCCGCGGAAACGCCTTTCGACGCTCCATCGTGGCGATTTCTGTCCCCGGGACCGTTCTTCCGGGCAAAGGCGCAGAGCTCCGCAGTCCGCTGATCCCGACGGTTTCCCGCCGTTCACCAATGCCACGTCCAGCCAGCATGAGTGGCAGACCCCCGTAGTGGGGCCGGACGGTGACCCAAGGCCTCCCGAGTGCGTGAGGGAACGTCTCCCTCCCGCCCGCAGGCGCCACATCCCGCCCCGCGCTAACAAGCGTCCCTGGCAACGCCCCTCAAAGTGGGACGGGATGCAATGGAATATAATCTCTTCGAAAACAACGTCAAGGATTATTTTCAGAATTCTTCGGAGGCACCCGCCAGAGAGCCCACCTCCTGAGAGAGCGACGCAGGTGTACAGATGAATGTCGAGGCGTGATAGAAAATGGACCCGCTAACGCAGATCATGACGAAATACCTGGTTCAACATCGGGGCGCCGTTACGCCCGACGATATATGTCGCGGAATATACTCCGCCTGGCCAAGGTTCGGTGGACCGCTTTTTTCCGATGAAGAGAAGCGTCTGGGCCTGATTTTGCGCAACTGCAACTGGACCCTTCTCGGCGATGATCCTGCCGTCGGGATCGCGCAGCGTCAGTGACTGTTCGTCGCCCGTCTTCAAGCCAATTGTCCGAACATAAACGACAAGGGCTTCAGATTTCGTAGTTGGCTTGCGCTGAGAGACAGCGTCAACCTCGATCATATCGTTCGTGACTGCTTCGGTAGCGAATCCGAAGTTCAAGACTGCGCGCGGTGAATAGGCCAGACGAACCCGAGCATCGTCCGTCCATTCACTTTCAGTATGACTGCCGCAAGCGCCAGGCATCAAGCCTGCTCCAAAGGGATCGATGACCTTCCCTTCTCGCCGCACAATAAAGTGTAGATGCGGATACTCAGTTAGCCCCGACATGCCGACGGCACCGAGAACTTGGCCGGCGCGGACTGTATCTCCAGCTCTTACCAAGATGCTGTCTTTGGCCATATGGCAGTACTGGGTTTCGCGATCTCCGGAATGTCTGACAACAACGCCATTGCCGCATTCATTTCCTTTGGCTGCATCGCGCCTGTCGCCTTTCACAGGGCTGTCCGCAAGGCCATCGCGAGTTCGCAGCACCGTGCCCTCGGCGGCTACGACGACGTGAACCGGCTTCTGCTGTCCGCCATGTGACGTTAATCGAAAATCGACGCCGTTATGGCCGTCATAGGTCAATGTCCCGCACATGTAGTCCTTGGCCGAGGGACTATCGTCGATGTCTACGTAATTCTGGATGAAACACGTGCGACCAATGTCGCACGATAACGGTATGATCAAATCTCCAGCAGTCGCCGCGTGCGATATTCCTATAACGAGGGGCAGCGCTAACAATATCCCAATCTGTTGCCGATGCGCCATCTGATCACGTCTGGATGCCCGCGGGAACTCCACGATTTTACATGGATGAAGATGTGGTGATGTAGGGTGCCCCGGGCTGTCGCAACTTGAACGGTGAGAATGTTCGACTATGCAGAACGAAAAATTCCGATTGGCGATTGATTCCAACTTTCAGCATGACGCGTTTGATGTAAGTCCGTACGGTTTCTTCCGTGAAACCAAGTTCCAATCCGATGGCGCGTGGACAGCGCCCGCGGAGAATACAGCGAACAATCCGCGCCTCCACCCAACTCAAGCCAAACGCGAGAGCAATGCGCTGGGCACCGGCCTCCTCATTGAATTGAGGAACGTAGATGAGAGCAAGATTGGGATCGGTATTTCCAGGGATTGAACCGATCACAGCAAACAAAAATCGCTGCTCCTCTTGCGAGATGAGCACGGTCGATCCGACGTTCTTTTGGTTTGGATCCGAAATGATAGCGGCTCGAACAGCGTCCCTGAGCTGGGTGGTGATGAGGGGGGTCGATCCCGAGAGCGTACCACCGTCGAGAGTGATGACACCTTCGCCGACAAGTCGCCGAAACCCGCTGTTCATGCTCCGAACGATCAGATTTTCGTCAATGGTCAGGGCGGGTGACTCAATGTCATCCAGCCACATTTGATGAGACTGCAGTGTGGTCTTTGTCAGATCAGCGACCGCATCCCATAGGAGCTCGATCGCGCGCCTAGCGGTAGCGAATTCTGCATCAGGAATCTGCACCTGCCACCATCCCGCAATAAAGATGGCAGTATCCCCAGAGACCGTACATACACGTCCAATGACCGAGTGGTGCCCGTAGACCGGGCGCGTTCCGATCAGCCGGCGTGCAAACCCGTTTGGCGACGTAGACGACTGATATATGAAATTGCCGTCTCCGTTGAAAGTCTCCGAGATGGATCTCGCCAACGCATCCGATGCGGGACTGGGCGCGGGTAATCCAACTGAAGTCTGATCGAGTAGATCTCCTTCTGGAGACAAGAACGCAGCGTAGCAGCGTTTGCATTCGAGCAGTCGGGCTAAGGATCGCGCAAACCACAGGTTTTGTGGCGCACTGGAATTGCGGCTGGGGCGGGGCAATGGATTCGCCGGAGTAGCTCGAAGTCTGAAGGCCAGTGAGCCGATGGTGTCAGAGCGGTCGTTTTCCTGTTGGTATCCTTGCTGCATAAATGCCTCCCAAAGAATTTGTGTGTTCAATATTCCGCCAAGGCGTCAACTCTCCCGGAAGGCACGGTGGACGCGTAGGCGCAGCGGCTGAATTAAGTACTCCGCAAATGTTCTTATGCCTGTTTCAACAAAGACTTCGACCGGAAGGCCGGGCTTCAAAGTCGTGAGATGAGGTTCGACCTCCGGTGATCGCTGCAAATCAATTTCTGCCATGTAGGATGTGACGCCGCTCTTCGTGTCAGTGAACGCATCCGCCGCGACAGCAGTCACCTGGCCTTCCAGCATGGGTCGGCGGCGAATGTTGAGGGCAATGATGCGGATACGAGCGTTCTGCCCCGCCATGACTTCCTCGCGATCCTGCGGCCGCAGCGATGCCTCGATGACGAGGCGATCCTCGATGGGCACGATCTCCATGAGTGTCTCTCGAGGCGCTAACACAGTGTTCAATTCCCTGCTGTTGAGGCGAACAACCCGTCCCGACTCCGGTGCGCGTAAATCAGTCCGCGCCAGTTGTTCACGCAATGCGCCAATCCGATGTCTGAGATCGCCGATCGATTCTCGCGTTGCGTGACTCTGTTTTGCGATATCCTGACTTTGGTTGAGACCCAGCTGTTTTCCACGATCGACGAGTTCTGCGATTTTCCCGCGTGTTTCTGCTTGCTGGGTCAGATTGCGCGTGAGTTGGGCCTGCATGTCCGCTTCCGCCCTCTTCAACGCAAGTACGCGTGGCTTTCGTGCGAGCCCTTTTTCCAATAGCGATGCTGTATCTCGTATTTCTTCCTGAAGAAACTGAAGTTGCTCTTGCAGGCTTGTCCTGCTGTTTTCGAGGCCATGGGCCGTTTCCATGAGTTGTCGGGTCTGCTGATCGATCAATTTCCGCTCGCCGGTCAATGCACTTGATCGCGTCGCGAACTCCGTCTCCTGGGTCTGAATTGCCGTCTTTGCTTCGGGGCGAGGAGAATTCCGTAATTCGTCAGGAAATGAAATAGCGGTGGACTGCATTTGTTCAGCGAGTAACCGTGCATCCAGCGAGAGATCAGCAAACAATTTTGTCTCTAATACGCCAAGGCTTCCCTCAACCTGGGTCGTATCGAGTTTTGCAACGATCTGACCGGCCTCGACTTGCTCGTTCTCGCGGACATAAATGGTCTTCAATATCCCACCGTCGAAATGTTGCACCGCCTTCCGCTTGGATTGGACCTTTATGATACCGGGAGCGATGACGGCGCTGCGCAGCGGGACGAATGTAGCCCAAAGGCCGAATCCGCCGAATTGAATCGCTAAAAGGAAGGCTCCCCATTTTATGAGTCGTCGGGCATCGGACCTGGGTTTCTCCAGGATTTCGTGGCTGCTCGTTGCACCGAGTAAAAGTTCGTGGACGTGAGTTGTCACAATTCCTGCTCCTAGCCAGATAGCAGTTGCGGGCGGTCGGGCTGACGCGGACCCCGGCGTAAAGGGAGCCCCGCTGTGTTGCTGGGTAGAACTTCCGAAACGGGACCGAAGGCGACCTGCGTGCCGTCGCGGAGCAGCAATACGTGATCCGCAATCGTCAGGAGGCGTGGCCGGTGGGTCACGATCAGGAAGGTTGCGCCCTGCGATCGTGCGCTCAATATCGCAGTGCACAGCGCTGCCTCCCCATCCGGATCGAGATTTGCGTTGGGCTCGTCGAGCAGTATCAGTTTACGGTTGCCGAAGAAGGCTCGTGCCAAGCCGATGCGCTGTCGCTGGCCACCAGAGAGGCGATGACCGTCGCGACCGATCTGCGTTTGATACCCGGCCGGCAGTGCCAGAATCATCTGATGCGCGCCAGCCAGAGTTGCCGCCATGACGATATCTTCGTCGCGCGGACTCTCCTCAAATCCCGAGATCGCTTCAGCAACGGTACCGGCGAGCAATTCGACATCCTGAGGAAGATAGCCGATGTAGCTTCCGAGCTGATCGGGGTGCCAGCTCTCCAGCAACGCGTTGTCGAGCCGGATTTCACCGACGCTGGGCTTCTCCAAGGCGGCCGCCATCCGCAAGAGAGTGGACTTGCCCGCGCCGGTCGGACCAACGACCACGACGATCTCGCTGGGCCTGCATCGGAAGGCAATACCTCTCAGGATCGAACGTCTCGCCTGCGGAATGGTGAAGCCGACACCATTGAGTTCCAGTAAGCCATTTGGGGCAGTGAGGCGGGTCCGATGAGGTTGCTTCAACACCCATGTCGCCGCGGCGCTGACGCGTTTCCATGCCTCCTGCGCCGCGGTCACCCCGCGCCAGGCAGAGATAAGGCTCTCCATCGGTTGCAGGGTTCGGCTGACCATGATCGAGCTCGCGATCAGGCTGCCGGCGAGTACCTCGTTTTGCAGTACAAGCCAGGCACCACATCCGATAGATAGTACTTGCAGGGTAGACCTCACCATGCGTGCCGCCGATGCGATCGCGGCGACCCGTTCACTGGCGCGAACGACAGGAGATAACGCCTCATCATTGGCGCGCATGAAGGCGCGGATGGCGCCTCCAGTCCAGCCCATGGCCCTGATGAAGTTGCCGTGTCGTACGATGCCATCCATTAGCATCTGACAACGTGCGGCTGCACCGCTCGCTTCATTGACCTCCGCCCGGGCAATACAGCTACTCACATATCCCATGATCGACAGAACGACCGCGCCAGTCAGCGCAATAGCACCGTAGTAGGGATGGATGAGAAAGAGGATAAGTATGAAGACGGGAAGAAACGGGGCATCGACCAACGTAATGACAGCGCCGCCTGAAAAGAAGTTCCGTAGCTCCCGAACTTTCACCAGATCATGCGTCGAGCCTTCGCGGCGTCGCGCCGGATCGGCAATGGTTGCCTCCAGGATTAGCGGTGCGATGCGCTGTTCGAAGGTGACGGCGAACCGGCTGAGCAATCGAAATCGAATGACGTCGAAGGAGGCGCTGAAGATCAACGCCGCAATTCCGAGGGAGGTCAGGCCGATGAGAGTCTCGATGCTTCCGCTGCTGATCACCCGGTCGAAGACCTCGATCGAGTAGAAGGGTAACACAAGCAGAAGGATGTTGGCCGACACGCTGAAGACGACGACCCACACGAGCGTGGTTCGCCCTGGAACGGCGCTGACAACAGATTCTGCTCGGGCCGAGTGAGCCAGACGCATAGTGACTGCCTAATTGCGCAAAATGCGTAGGGCGGCAACGTGCCGCCCTACGTCGTCAATAATCAGACAACTTCGATAGCGGTGTAACCCGCTGCGTTATTTATGTCCTCGATCGAGGCATAGGGGGTTCCTCCGCCCGTAATGCCATCGAGGGTGATGGTTCCGAAGCCGAAATCCAGCGTGGTATTGGTACCATCGTCGTCGACGACCACCGTTGTCGGGTCATAGCCAGGCGCCGCATCGATGCTGATGGTGTCACCGTCAGCGAAACTAAGATCGGTAACTTCGTCATCACCGAAGTCCGCGCCCGTACCATCGCCAGCGTTGATCGCGTCGGTTCCGGCGCCTCCTGTAAGCACGTCATCACCGATACCGCCGTTCATCGCGTCAGCGCCGTTACCGCCGCTCAGCTCATCGTCGCCCGCTGCGCCGTTGAGCGTGTCATTTCCTGCACCGCCGGCCAGCGTATCGTCACCGTCGCCGCCTTCAAGCGCATCCGCTCCATTGCCGCCGGCAAGCGTATCGTCGCCTGCATCGCCGTTTAACGTATCGACGCCGGTGCCACCGGACAGTTCGTCTGCCCCGTCGCCACCATTAGCGACGTCATCGCCAGCGCCGCCTTCGATTGTGTCGTCACCGGCGTCACCTGCCAGCAGGTCGTTACCCGCACCGCCATCCATGACGTCGTCGCCCGCTCCACCATTAAGTGTGTCGTTTCCGGCGTCGCCGTTCATGATATCGTTCCCGTCATCGCCATTGAGGGTGTCGATACCATCGCCTCCGTTCATGGTGTCGTTACCGGCACCGCCATTCAGCGTGTCATCACCGAGACCGCCATTCACCGTATCATCACCCAGGCCGCCACTGGCGGTATCATTGCCGTCGCCGCCTTCCAGCGTGTCATTGCCGAGCCCGCCGGTCAGGGTATCGTCGCCGGCATCACCATTGATGGTATCATCACCCACCCCGCCAGACAGGACGTCAGCACCATCACCACCATTCAATGTGTCATCGCCAGCAGCGCCTGCGAGTGTATCATCGCCTGCGCCCCCCGAGAGAACGTCATTTCCAGCACCGCCGTCGACGTTGTCATTTCCGTCGCCGCCATCGATCGTATCCGCCCCGGCGTTGCCGGAGAGATCATCATTCCCTGAGCCGCCATTGATCGTATCGTCCCCCGCGTCGCCGCTAGCCGTATCATCTCCAGCGCCACCGTCGATCGTATCAATGCCAGCGCCGCCACTGATCTGGTCGTTTCCGTCTCCTCCGAGAATGGAGTCGTCTCCCGCGTTGCCGTTCAAGGTGTCGTTGTCGACGCCACCATCGATCGAGTCGTTACCGGCTCCACCGTTGATCGTGTCATCACCGCCGAGGCCTGAGAGAGTGTCATTACCCGGGAGCCCATTGATCGTATCCGCAACTGGGGTTCCGTCCAGAATGTCGTCACCTGGTGTACCATTGATCAGTGCCATGATTGCCACTCCATGATGATGTCGCGCTTCTAACGCGACTACGCTTCGCGCTGAACATAGATGCATGATCCTAGCTATCCCCTCGACAACCGAGATCGCTGACACCGAGCGTGTCGATCGAGCGAATTTTGCGCAATCCCCATGTGGGGACAAAATGCAGCGCGTGATAGGGAAAGCTATTGCGTAAATGTTCGCTCAGGATTCATCTGAAGGACAGCCCTGCTGCCGTAACTCAAGTTCGACAATAATGCTCTGAGGCCATGATTAAGCGCGTCGAGCGTGCAATCTGAAGATGAAGGGCAGAGCAAAACTCTAACTATCCGGTATTCTTACGGATTACAGAGTGCTCTCGCGCGTGGCTCGTGACGACTGCTCCATCTAGCCGAGTGCCTTCGTCTACTTCAGCCATAATCTCGTTAATCGTCTCAATAGGTCTTGCAGAAAGGAAGAATGACGCGAAGCTCATGTGCGTGAAACTGGCTTAACGCCAACAATGTGCAACGCCCGTCCCAAGTATATTATCCTGGAATCGATCTATCCTACGAGTGTCACATGTAATCGGCATCGTGTCGCACATCGACGAGCTGCTCGACCGCAACATCGGTGCCGGGTATCCAATTGGTCGATTTGAAGCCGCTCACGCATGCGGCAATCCCTTGCGACATTAAGATAGCTCACGTCCGCTTCTGGTGCCAAACCGACAATCGGTAACGGACGATGTCGGCCGCTTGCCATGAGCGAGACAAGACCTTTGTGGCGGTCAACTTACTCTGAACTACACTTTCGAGAGATTTTTGCAGCGGCTCCTTTTCGAATCTGCAGCGCTCCTGTCGACAGGCGACATCAATCCAGAGCGACGCAGCCCCTAGAAGCCGCATTTCCCGCGGCATCCGGGTCGCTCCGCACCGTTGATCCGAGAGATCAAGCGCGTACCTCGAAGATCATGTTGAAAGGCGTCTCAGTCGCGCGGCGGAAGCGCTTGAAGCCTGCCTCAGTCGCGACCTGACGCAATTTGCTTTCCCCTGCCTGGGCACCGAGCCCCAAGCCCACCTCCTGAGAGAGCGACGCAGGTGTACAAATGAATGTCGAGGCGTGATAGAAAATGGACCCGATCGGGTTGAGATTATCCTTGAGATTGTCATGAGCAAATGGCTCGACGATCATCCACGACCCGTCTTTGGCCAGTGTTTCCTTGACATGCTTGCCCGCACCAACGGGGTCGCCCATGTCATGCAGGCAATCGAAGAAAGCGACGAGATCGTAGTCTTTTGCCGGAAAATCCTTGGCACTGGCCTGCGCGAATTCAATTCGGTCTCCGACCCCAGCTTCCTGCGCCAGGACCTTCGCGCGATCGATCGAAGGTTTGTGGTAATCAAACCCGAAGAACCTGGATTTGGGGTACGCCTGCGCCATCACGATGGTAGAGGCGCCGTGGCCGCATCCGACATCGGCCACCTTGGCGCCAGCTTTCAGTTTGGCTTCGACGCCTTCGAGCGTCGGAATCCAGTTCGAAACCAGATTGGCGTTATAGCCAGGCCTGAAGAACCGTTCGGTGCCCGAGAAAAGGCACTTCGAATGCTCATGCCAGCCGACGCCCTTCCCTGTTCGAAATGCTTCGGCGACCTTGGGTTCGTCGAGATAGGTGGACTGCACGACATCGAATGCACCGGCGAAGAAAGCTGGCGACCCTTCCTCGGCGAATGCCATCGCTTGTTCGGCCGAGAGCGAGAACGCGTTCTTTTCAGGGTGATAATCGATGTAACCAGAGGCGGCTTGGCCGGAGAGCCACTCGCGGACATAACGCTCATGCAGGCCGGTCTTCTTGGCAAGCTCCGAAGGTGTAAAGATATCTCCATCCGCCATTGCCTTGTAGAGGCCGAGGCGATCGCCGAGCAGTATACTGGCACCGCCGAGTGAAATGCCGAGGTCGTTGACCAGCTTTCCTACGAGTGCGTTCAGCTTTTCAGGATTTGGTTCACGCATTGCAGCATCCTCCACTTTGTGAAGAACAGCCCTCGTTCTAGTTAAGCACGACTGACGAATTACAAGTAGGCGCCGAGCGCCACGCGACGTCAGATTCAGGATTATGCGGAATTGTCCGCTGCTGGCGCAATCCCCGCGTTCCCTCTAGACTTGCTTCTGCGAAGTTTTGAAATTGCCGCTCGATTTTCACGAGTTTTCGGGGGAAATTATCCTTTGGCCGAAAGTGGGATTGCGAATATTCGCGCAGTACTGTTGTCAAAGCCCCGCCCGGTCGGGTGGGATCAGCGCCGGCAGCGACTTGATGAAGTCGGGTCGATCTGGCCGGTGGCCGACGATGTCGCGTTGCGGACTGTCGATTGCGGAAATGTCGCGGGGGAATGGTCCTTCTCACCGGGGGCAGATACGACGCGCGTGCTTCTGTATTTTCATGGGGGCGGTTTTTGTTCAGGATCAATCCTCAGTCATCGACGCCTGGTGACAGAAGCGGGGCGGGCTGCTGGCATAAGCACCCTGGCGATTGACTATCGGCTCGCGCCGGAAAATCCGTTTCCTGCCGCTCACGACGACGCGATGAGCGCTTGGCGATATCTGCGCCAGCAGGGCATAGACGCCAGCAATATCGTAGTTGGCGGTGACAGCGCTGGCGGCAATCTCACAATTACCCTCATCAACGCCTTGCGCGGAGCCAATGAAGAGCCGCCGGCATGCGCTTGGCTTATTTCGCCCTGGACCGATCTTTCGATGTCCGGGACGACGCTACAAAGCAAGGATCAGATCGATCCGATCATCCACCGTGGCTACCTCGAGGAACTGGCTGACGCCTTTGCTCCGGCATCGCTCGACCGCAGGAGCCCGTTTCTGTCTCCGCTATTCTCGAACCTCATCGGATTTCCACCAACACTCATTCAGGTCGGGTCAGCCGAAACTTTGCTCGCAGACTCGACGCGTTTCGCGGAGGCTGCCGCAATAGCCAACGTCGCGACGACGTTGGAGGTATGGCCCGACATGATCCATGCATGGCCTCTGTGGAATGGCGGTCTTACAGACGCAAGGTTGGCGCTCAGGTCAGCTGGACAATTCATCAAGCATCAATTGTCTGATCTAGTTCAAATCAGTTCCAAGTCTTCGTGATTCATGATTCTTCACTCTGACATCGGAGGGAGTTCGCCGCATCGCAGGACATCAAGGCGCCATTGCCGCCACGACACTACGGACGGCACTGCGCGCATTCGCAAGGCGGCATCGCAACCTCAGCTCTGATGCGGGCCTTGCATGATTTTCATGGCATCCTTCACGTGGCGCCACTCGTTTGCTTCTTCCACCTGACCTTTTTGTTCGCATGTCAGTGCATTCTGAGCGGCATGAGCGATGGCCACGGCGCCGTGCCGATCAAGCATCTGCCGGGCGATGGTGTGGACTTGAGTTTCGGACATCATTTGCTTTCTCCTGATTTTCACGAGCCAAGGAGAACCGGTCCTGCTGTAACCGAACCGGCCCGGTGTCTCTGAAAACGGTGGAACAGCCAAACTCGTTCCCGGAAAAAACAACCGGCCGCGCGCCGGCGGCCGGCCATCTATCGCGACCGCTTTGCCATGAATTTCAAACTCGAATTGCGATCGGGCAAAGCATTGTGCACCGCAAATCAATCATCCGATGTTAAACATCGGATGATTGCATTCGCTCTGAAAACGTGAGATAGGCCACTGAGCAAACAAGCGGGGAAAGAACACTCGTGGCACGAAGTCCTACAAAATCGCTGGAGCGGGGAAGCAAGCCAGGCCGCATCAATTCGGTCTTGACCACGCTCGGCTGCGAAATCGCGCAGGACATTATCCCGATTGGCGCGACCCTCCCCCCGGAGCCGGAATTGGAGGCGCGCTTCGGTGTCGGGCGCGGCGTCATCCGGGAAGCGATCAAGACCCTTGCTGCGAAAGGAATGGTCAGCGTGCGTCCGCGCTACGGTACGCACGTCTTGCCGCGCCGCGACTGGAGTCTGCTCGATCGCGATGTGCTGGGATGGCTGGTCGGCGGCGGCGAACCGGACCGCGATCTTCTGATGGCCATTCAGGAAGTCCGCCTGATCATCGAGCCGGCAGCAGCCGCCCTCGCCGCAACGCGAAGCACCAAGCAGGACAGGTTGCGCATCGAGGCCGCACTGGTCGGCATGGAAACCTCGCACGATCAGGAAAGCGCCATCAAGGCGGACAAGGCATTCCACCTCGCCATTCTCGATGCGACGCATAACCCCGTGTTGCAGGGTTTTCGCGGCGCCATCGATACCATTCTGAGCGCGGTGTTTCTTGTCGCGGTCGGCAGCCCCGGCTGGTTCGAAGACAATCTGCCAAACCACGCGGCCGCGGCGCGCGCGATTTCCGCGGGCGATGCAAAGAAGGCCAAGACCGCCATGGAGCAGGTGCTCGGCTACACGCAATTCAAACTCTCGAAGCGTCGCGCGACTGCGACGCCTGAAGGCATAACGCGGGTCTCAACCGCGGCGACGAAAAAAACAAAGAGGAAGCCCCATGTATCGTGACATGATCGGATCGACGCACGTTCTTGCATCGCCGGAAATCGCCGTCGTCGCCATTCCCGAGGATGAGCGCGTCTGGGTGCCGCAGGCGCCGGATGTCTGGTTTCGTCCGCTGATGCTGAACACACGACAGGGGCAGTGGTGCAATCTGCTGCGCGTGCGACGCGCCGGCGTATTATCGCGGCATCTGCATCCCAATCCGGTGCATGGCTTCGTGTTGCGCGGCAAATGGTTCTACCGCGAACACCAGTGGGTGGCGACGGAGGGTTCCTACGTGTTCGAGCCTCCGGGTGAGATCCACACGCTGGTCGTCCCAGAGGACGTTTCCGAGATGATCACCTTCTTCAACATCCAGGGATCGATGCTGTATCTCGATGAGAACAACAAGCACGTCGGTTATGAGGACGTCTTCACCAAGATCGATATGTGCCGCGCCCACTACGAGTCCGTCGGCCTTGGCCGTGACTACGTCGACCAGTTCGTGCGCTGATGGCAGACCGTGCCAACATGATCGAGGAGATTCCGTCGGCCGCATGGGCGTCGATCTGGTATGCGGGAAAACGCGTGCTGGTGACGGGCGGAACGTCAGGGATCGGCGCGGGCCTCGCGCGCGGCTTCGTTGAGGCCGGCGCGGAGGTCATCGCGACTGGCGTGAATGCTGCGGAGATCGAGCGGGCACGTTCGGATTCGGTGTTGCGCGAGGCTCGGGCGTATCAGCTCGACGTTCGCGACGACAGCGCGATCAAGTCCCTTGTCGGCTCGCTCGGCGAACTCGACGTGATCGTCAATTGCGCCGGCGTCATTCGTCGCAGCGAAGAACTCGACCCCGCGGTTTTCCAGTCGGTGGTCGATATCAATCTCAACGGCACCATGCGGATGTGCGCCGCCGCGCGGCCAATGCTGGCGCGCTCCAAGGGCGCGATCGTCAATCTGGCATCCATGCTGTCATTCTTCGGCGGCGGTCTCGTTCCCGGTTATGCCGCCAGCAAGGGCGGTATTGCACAACTGACGAAATCGCTGGCGATCGCCTATGCGAATGACGGCATTCGCGTCAACGCGATCGCGCCAGGCTGGATCGCGACGCCGTTGACGACCGATCTGCAGGCCAGCCCGGAACGTAGCCAGGTCATTCTGGGGCGCACGCCCTTGGGCCGTTGGGGCAAACCATCAGACCTCTTGGGTGGCGTGCTCTATCTGTGTTCGCCGACTGCATCTTTTGTGACGGGGACGATCCTCGTCATCGACGGCGGATATGCCGTGACGTGACCAGGACGGCGGCGAAGTGCCGCCGTTCGCAGACGAGATTTGAGTACTAAACTGCGTAGCCGAGAGCCTCGCAGATAAAAACAAAGCGGCCAGAACGCTGGTCAAAGGGAGGTCGCGTGCTCGTTGCGCCCGGTCAAAAAGTGCGGTCACGCGTCGCCTGGCGCGGCATGAACTCGCTGGTGGGCGCAGCCTTGTTCGTGGCGCCCCTGCTGGTGCTTGTCGTCATCTGGGCGATCGTGGTCCCGCTGTTCAATGTCAATCCGCGGATTTTTCCCTCGGTCGGCTCGGTGGCCGAAGCAGCGGTTGCCGCGATCGGCGATGGCTCGCTCATCCGCCATATCGGCGCGAGCATGCTGCGTGTCGGACTGGGCACGTTTCTCGGCGTACTCGTCGCTGTTCCGCTCGGCGTCGCCATGGGCGTGAGCCCTGCGGTCTCGGCGTTCCTGACGCCGCTGTTTCGCTTCTTCTCGGTGCTTGCCGGCATCGCCTGGATACCGATCGCAACGTTGTGGTTCGGCTACGGCTTCGGCGCCATCATCTTCGTGATCTTCAACGCGGTCTTCTTTGTGGTCGCCTACAACACGCTGCTCGGTGTCTCCACCATTCCGATGACGATCCGCAATGCCGCCGCCTCGCTCGGTGCCGGACGATGGGCCTTGCTCACCGAAGTGCTGCTGCCGGGTGCGCTCCCCAATATCGTGACAGGCGTGCGCACCGGGCTCGGCTTCGCGTGGCGCGGCCTGATCGCGGCGGAGATGATCGCGACCAATGTCGGGCTTGGCTACATGCTGTTCGTCGCCCGTGACTTCTATCGCACCGAAGTGATCGTGCTCGGCATGATCGTCATCGGCGTGTTGTGGCTATTCATCGACCGGTTGCTGCTCGTTCCGCTGGAACGCGCGACGATCGAGCGATGGGGACTGGTGAGGCGCACATGAACATTGCACTGAAATTCTGGAGCGGTTACGTGCGCGCGACGCATCGGTGGCCAATTATCGCGACCATCGTGCCATTTATTCCCGTGGTGGCGATCTGGAGCATTGTCGCCAATTCAGGCATGTTTCCGCGCGCCTTTTTCCCGGCGCCGGTGGATGTGATGCGGTCGTTCATCTCCCTCACCTACAAGGGAATTCTGCCGGACTATCTGCAGGACAGTCTGATCCGGCTGCTGTTCGGTGCATCCATCGGCGTCGCGCTGGGCATTCCGCTCGGCATCCTGATCGGCTCCAGCCGCCTCGCGCATCGCATCTGCTGGCCAGTGCTGCTGTTCTTTCAGGCCATCGGCGACATTGCGTGGCTGCCGATCCTGCTGATCTGGTTCGGCTTCGGCCTCACCACCATGACCTTTGTCATCGTTTACACCGTGCTGTTCCCGATCGTGCTGAGCACCGTGCTCGGCGTGCAGTCGGTGCACCGCGATCTCGCCCGTGCGGCGCAGAGCCTCGGCGCGTCGCCGATGCGGGTGTTGTGGGAAGTGACGCTGCCCGGTGCGTTGCCGAATATCATTACCGGCCTGCGCAACGGCCTCGGCTATGGCTGGCGCGCGCTGATCGCGGTGGAGATCATCGTCGGCACCAGCGGCATCGGATTCATGATGTTCGATGCACGTCGTGCCGGCTCAACGGTCGAGATCCTGCTCGGCATGATCGTTCTCGGCACTCTTTGGTACATCGTCGATGCCTGGATCCTTGCGCCGATCGAGCGCGCAACGGGCCAGCGGTGGGGATTGGTTACGTCATGAAAACGCTGTCGCTCAAAAATCTTCGCAAGACCTATTTCGATCCCTATGCGGGATCGCAGGTCACCGCCGTCCAGGACGTCTCGCTCGACGTCGAGCAGGGCGAATTCGTCTCCGTCGTCGGTCCCTCCGGCTGCGGCAAAACGACGATCCTGAACATGATCGCGGGCTTCATCCCCTATACGGGCGGTGAAATCCTGATTGACGGTAATCTCGTCAAGGGACCGGGTCCGGATCGCGGCGTTGTTTTCCAGTCGTTCGCCCTCTTCCCGTGGAAGACGGTGCTGGAGAATGTCGGCTTCGGCCCGAAGATGCGGGGCGTACCAAAGGACGAGCGCGACCGCACTGCTCGGGAATATCTCGCGCTCGCCGGTCTCTTGCATGCCGCGGATCGCTACCCGAACGAATTGTCCGGCGGCATGCAGCAGCGCGTCGGCGTCGTCCGCGCGCTGGCCAACAATCCGGCCGTGCTGCTAATGGACGAGCCGTTCGCCAGCGTCGATGCGCAGACCCGCATGACACTGCAGGAGGAGCTGACGCGGATCTGGCAGGAGCGCAAGCCGACCGTCATTTTCATCACACACGATGTGGCCGAGGCCGTGTTTCTTGCGAACCGCGTTGTCGTGCTGTCCAAGGGCCGTGTGCTCGATCAGATCAAGGTCGATCTTCCGCGTCCGCGCGTCTGGGATCAACTGATCGAAGATGAAACGTTCAAGCGTCTATCGGCGCAGGTGCTGCAAATGGTGCGGGCCGCATGAGTATTGCGCGAGATGTCATTCGTTCGACCCGCGGGCGTGTGGTGCTCGCTGTCATCGCCGTGTGGGCCGCGTTTCAGGGCTGGCTGAGCATCGAGGCGCCGGGCAAGATTTCCAAGGAGCTCGCCGGCGCGTCCGACAAGGTCAATATCCAGATCGATATGCCGTTTACGCCGGAGCGTTTTCACGTTCTGGCGTTTCAGAAGTATGGGCGGATCGCCGGAGCCGACGATCATTCCATCGGACTAAGGGGTGTGAAACGAACGGACCTCAACGCGGTTGCCCGGCCTTACTGGGTCACGAGCGTGGGGCCAATCAAGGAGGAGGACTGATTTTGAAACGCATATTATGGGCCTTAACTGCCGTGATGCTGGCTTGCGTGCCCGCACAATCGCAGACATTGACGAAACTGAATGTCGGCATGGTCAGCGCCATCGACATGCTGGCGATCCCGGTGGCGCTGGAGCGCGGTTACTTCGAGAAGCAGGGTCTCGATGTCACCATTGCGCGCCCCTACGCGACCGGCGTTGATGCGCTGAACGCGCTGCAGGCTGGCGAGACCGAGATCCTGCAGGTCGGCGTTCCGATGATCGGCGCCGTGTTGCGCGGCATGGATCTCGTAGCGCTCGGCAATTACAGCGGCAGCGCCACCAAGTCCGGTTCGGATGCGACAATGGCGATCATTGCCCGTGAGGGATCGGGCATCGTCAAGGGTGACCTCAAGAGCCTCAAGGGCAAGAAGATTGCGACCTCCTTCGGCACCATCAACCATCTCTATATCCTGGCACTGCTGGAGAAGGCCGGGCTCAAGCCCGACGACGTCCAGCTGGTCAACACGCCGCCGCCGGATATGACCGTCGCGCTGCTCGCCAAGGGCATCGATGCGTTTTCCGGATGGGATCCGTGGCCGATCATCGCGCAGAAGGACGTCCCCGGCGCCTTCGAAGTGATCCGCGGCGGCGATGTCATCGCCTATCTCGGCTATGTCGTCTCGCTTCGGTCCTGGGTCGAGAAAAATCCGGAATCGACGGAGAAATTCCTGGCCGCGACCTCACAGGCCGACCAGTGGATGCGCAAAAATCCCAAGGCCGCCGCCCAGATCGGCACCCGCTGGATTCCGGGCCTGAAGCCGGAGATCGCCGAGGCCGCAATGGAATTCAATGTCCAGCAGCTTGATCGACGTCTTTCGGCCAACAGCTACAAGGCACTCTGGAGCGCGCAGGATCGGCTGCAGCGGCTGGGCGTGCTGAAGGCGACATTCGACGTCAACAAGAACATCGACGCCAAGCCGATGCTGAACGTCATGAAGAAGCATCCCGAACTATTCGCCGATCTGCCACCCATTCCGGCGGACGTCGCGCTCGGACCGGACTTCACGTTCAAGCCCTGAATAAAGGAGGCGGTCTGCCCAATTGCGGACCGCCTTTTTTGATCGATGTATCATTCGAAAACACTAGCTAGCAGCGACGTGCTTTGCGACTGGCTCACGTTTACCCGCAACGCCAACTGCAACTAAGCCAGTCCCAGGCCGCCATCAACAGCAACAACCTGGCCTGTCATCCATTCCGAAGCGGCACTCGAAAGCCTCACGATCCATTCCGCTAGGTCGTCAGGAACGCCGCGCCGCCCGAGCGGTATGCGCGCCCGCTCCTGTTCCTTGATTGCCGCAGCCTGTTCCAGGGAGAGCCCCATCATGCCCGTCAGCGCGCCCGATTCCGTAGGTCCTGCCGCCACGGCGTTCACGCGTATGCCGAGTGGTGCAAGCTCCAGCGCCCAGCAGCGGGTCAAATGCTCCAAAGCCGCCTTGCTGGCGGCGTAATGAGACAGTCCAGCCACCGGCTTGTGACCGAAAGTGCTCGAGACATTAACGATCGTGCCCCGTGTTGCCTTTAGGTGAGGAAGAGCAGCAGAGGCGAGGAGACTTGGGCCGAGCACATTGACGGAGAAAATATCCATGATCCGATCGGCTGTCGCGTCTGCCAGCGGAAGGATTGCACCTGCGCCCGCGTTGTTGACCAGGGCATCAACCCTGCCCCAAAGATCGATCGTCTTGGCGATTGTGCGCTTGGCATCTTCGGCGGAGGCTGCATCCGCCACCATGCCGGCTATGTTCGCATGCTCGGCAATCGTTTCTTCAATTGGGCCGGAACGGCGGCCGGTCACGAACACCTTGTTGCCTTCCCTGGCGAAGCGCAGCGCCGCCGCCTTCCCTATGCCGGAGCTGCCGCCCGTCACGATCACGACCTTTTCACTCTGCATTTTCAATCTCCTTCTTGCCAAGATGACGCGGCTTGGCCCCACGACTCTGCAGTCCATCTGAATCGGCGCTGCTAAAACCAGGGCGCGCTCTCACTAGCGAAGAGGGCGCGCCCCGGTCCTAACCCGGCAAACGATCAGTAGTCCCAGGAGATCGGAACCCAGCGAAACGCGTCGCCATCGATCGCCACGTGGCCGGCGGACGGGAATGGCAGATGGGTCGCGACCAACAATTCGCCTGTTGCCGCCAGCTCCCGCAACAGACGGGTCCGAACGCGCGCTGCTTCTTCGGGGTCGTGCTCGAAACCGTTGTGCCAATCGGGTTGGTCAAACCCGACCGTGAACACGGCGTCGCCGGCGAAGGTCAGCGCGTCGCCGCCGGATGCCAGGCGGACGACACTGTGTCCGGGCGTGTGGCCGCCGGTCCGACGCACGATGACTCCCGGCGCCAGTTCGTGCTCGTCCGTGAATGTCCGAAAATGCTTTCCATATTCGGCCATGAACCGCTTGGCGGTTGCCCGCAGCGCGTCCGGGAATCCCGGCGGCATTTGGGTGTGAGAGAAATCGGGCGCTTTCCAGAATTCGACCTCGGCGGCAGCCACGTGAATCCGCAGATCCGAACGCAATTGATCCTTCACCCCTTCGACGAGAAGTCCGCCGATATGGTCCATATGCAAGTGCGTCAGCACGATATCGGTGACGCATGCGAGATCGATCTCGGCAGCTGCCAATCGCTGGATCAGTTGTCCGGCGCGCGGCAAATGCAGGTCCGGGTCCAATCCCAGCCCGGCGTCGACAAGAATGGTCTGCTCGCCACTCTGCACGACGACCACGTTCAGCGGCCAGTCGAAAGCGTCCGGCGGCAGGAACATGTCGCGCATCCAGGCGGCCCGGACGGCGGGGTCTGCGTTATGTCCCAACATGGAGGTTGGGAGTGGCAACACGCCATCGCTGACCACCAGCACGTCGATGTCGCCAATCTTCACTGCATAGCGCGAGGGGACCAGTTCGTTACGCCCCGACTTGACGGGGGCTGATGTCGTATCAAGGTTCATGTGTTTCTCCTTCTGGGTATTTTGCTGGGTATTTTGCTGAGTTTTTTGAATCGTCTGTGTCATCTGTGAGTCCTCCTGGTTGATCGATGGTGAGAGCTGGCCGCGCTCCTGCATGGAGCGCGGTCCTTTCTTGTGTGGGGTGGCTAGACTTCGGTCACATGCTCCGGATCGGCCGAGGCGAGAGCGGCAGCACGCTCGGGCTTCGGCGGATAAATCCAGACGGTGTTGATTTCCTGCTTGGTCTTCTTGGCAACGTCGCCAACCATCTCGACCTTGCGATCCCAGCCGCGCGTGAACAGTGCGCCGGCTTCGCCGAGGTCGAGACAGGTGACGTAGCCCTTCTGGTGATATGGCCTGGTCGCCATGCGCAATAATTCGGCGGCGGCATTGTTGCCGGCAAAGGCGCCCATCCGCGTCGCATGCTGGCACGACATCAGCGCGTAATTGCCGACATCGTCGCTGGCCGCTCTGGCGGCATCGCCCGTGGCAAAGACGCCAGGTACCGAGGGTACGCGCAAATCGCGGTCGACCAGCAGCCGGCCGAAATTGTCGCGCTCGGCTGGGATCTGCGTGGTCAGCGGCGCGGCGCGAATGCCTGCCGCCCAGATCACGGTCTCGGTTTCGATACGTTCGCCGTCGGACAGTGTGATCCCGGATGCATCCAGCGAGGCAACGCCGGCACCGAGCCGGGTCTCCACACCGAGCTTGCGCAGCGCCTCCTCGATGATGGGACGCGGACCCTCGCCCATGTCGGGGGCGATCGCACTGTTTCGTTCGACAATGATGACGCGCGGCTTGGCATCCTTGCCGAGGATCGTGCGAAGCCGCGCCGGGATTTCGGTCGCTGCTTCAATTCCTGTGAAGCCGCCGCCGGCTACGACGATGGTGTCGCGTCCATTCGATGCCGGCCGATCGGCCAGGCCATGCAGATGCTTGTCGAGCGCGATCGCATCGTCGAGATTGTCGACGCTGAAACCATGTTCCGCGAGGCCGGGAATATTCGGACGGAACAACCGGCTTCCGGTCGCCACGACCAGCCGATCGTAGGAGAGCGACTGTCGCTTATTGTTGGCGGTCGCGACCTGCACGATGCGGGATGCGGTGTCGATCGTCTCGGCGCTGCCTTTGATATAGACGACGTCGACGGCCTTGAGGACATCCAGCAAAGGCGCCGTCAAGGTTTCAGGCTTCGGCTCATAGAGCCGCGGGCGAATGACCAGTGTCGGCTCGGGTGCGACCAGCGCGATCTCGAGCTCTTCGGGCGAAACGCCCTTGATGTCGCGCAGGCGGGCTGCGGACAATGCGGCGTACATGCCGGCGAAGCCGGCGCCTATGATGACTATTCGCATGTGATGTTCTCCTTGGGTTTAAGTTGCTCGGCAGTACGCGCGTCACCGCCGCCGCTTCTCACCTGCGGCAAATTTGTTGCGATCAACGATGACGCGAAGACGGGAAACGACGAGGAGAGCCCCTATGGAGGGGTACAGTCCAGCATCGACGCCAGTTGCATGGGACGTTCACATTCGGCGCGGCAGATTCGCGGAACCAGCGGCCGGTCACGGTGAAAGATGATCGGCTGTGCGAACGTCAGCGGCCGGTCGTTCAAAGCCTGGATGTCATCGCTCACGATGATGGACAACGAAGGGGTGCTGTCTTGCGCGGGCTGCGCTGGCTTCTCGGCCTCTTCGCCCGTCGATGTCGTCAGTCGAATGGTCAATGAAAGTCCATATATCAGAGAGCTCGTGACGACTCTCCGTCGCGGTATCATTGCAAGTGGGTCGACGAAGGTCTTCCAGGCCATTGTCTGTCTCCGTCCGTTATTGGCGTGGGCACGGTGATGATCTAGCTGATCGGATCTGCAACTGCCCCAGAGCGATTGACGTACCTGTCGAGAGATTGCGGCTAACGCGTCCGTCGGCGCCAATCGCTTGGACTTTCGCCGGTCAGCTTCCTGAACGCCGCTGCGAAGGCTGTCTGCGAGGCATAGCCAAGCGCCGCTGCCACCGACACGACCGATGCGTCGGTGTCGCGCAGCATGTTCATGGCCTGCTCGAGCCGGTGTTGGCGCAACCAGGCGTGTGGCGAAAGCCCGGTGCTTTCCTTGAAGGCGCGGCAGAAGTGAAAGCGCGACAGGCCGGCATCCGAGGCCAGGGCGGAAAGAGAGACGTCCGTATCGCTGTCCGAGCGCAAACGTTCGATGGCACGTAGCAGCGTCTTCGGCGCCAGCCCGCCCATGGTCTGCTGGAACGTGGTTGGCGCGCCGGTGTGCGCAGCCAGCAGGCGCGTGGCCAGTAGATCCGTCACTTGCTGCCTGAACAGGGCATCCAGGGCCGCATTGCCCTCCAGGACGTCCGCCGCACTTATAAGCAACCGCGATGTGATGGGATCGGGATGCGCCGTTCGCTCCAGAAGGTCGCCAGGAGCGGCGATGTCGGCTTCGTGGGCAACGCGCTCGAGTATTCTGTGCGGAAGATAGAGCTGAACGACATCGACAGGTTTCGGAATATCCCATCGGGAGCTTGATCCTTCTGGAATGATGATCACAACCCCGGGACGAAACGTTCCAATGGCAACCGATCTTCCTGACCGCCGCTCCATGCGCTGCATCGAACCGTTGTAAGCCATGATGACGTGATGGGTCATCGGCTCGACGACGTCGTGCAATGGCTCATGTTTCCAGTGGGTGATTCCGGCACCGGAGGAATCCAAAGCCATATGAAATGGTGTGGTCCCGAGCACGCGGGACATCTCCGCACCGGCAGAAGGCCGCTCGGCATGGGACGGAGTTTCCTGGGGCGCCTCAGATGCGGCTGCCGGGTCATTCGGACGATCGTGAGGCTTGGTCATGGACGTGCACCCGCAGCAAGGGTTCGTGTGTGTCCGATGAGACCCGTACCGCCCATGACGATAATCCTCATGACTTTCCTCCGATTGTTCGGGCCATCCGTGGCCTTGCTCCTGAAAGCACTGCCAGAATGCGCGCGGACGGGCCGGAAAGCCTTGTAGGCACCTTGAATTGCCGTTGAGTTTTCCTTGGCTTCTTGTGCAATCGACGCGCGGACGTGCAGTTTTCATTCAAAAATGATTGCCTGGACGCCGATCAGCGCGAGCTCAAGCGAGGCGCCCGAACTCGTCGCTGCTGGACCGAACCCGTTCGATCTGCTGCTCTTTCCGGTCCCGAACAATGACCCGAAGCGGAAACCGGGGATCCAATGATCGCCGATGAACTATTTGATCTGCGACCCCGACCAAGGGACAAATGAGCGTCCGGGGAATGGCGGTCGGGTATCCCGGCTGCTCCGGACAACGTGCGGAGACCACATGCGATGCAGATGCGCTTCTCAACATACCGGTTGTTCGCATGCATGGGCGTGGTGCTTCTCGCCGGGTTGCCGGGAGTGGCCGCCGCAGACGAGTCGGATTCCTGCATAAAGCTGTCGGATGACCTCGCGGTCGCAGGGTGCACGCGCACCATCGACTCGCGCCAATACACGGGTCGAAGCCTCGCGCGGGTCTATGCGCGTCGCGGCGGGGCGTACCGGGCACAGGGCGACCTCACCCGCGCCATGGCGGATTACAACGAGTCGATGCGGATCGATCCGACCTATCCGTCTGCCTACAACAGTCGCGGCAACGCTTGGTACCACAGCGGAAAATTCGATCGGGCCATCGCAGACTATAACCAGGCGATCCGGCTCGATCCGAAATATGGCTACGCCTACGCCAACCGCGGCAGCGCCTGGGGCGCCAAGGGCGACTTCGACCGGGCCATCGTGGACTTCGACCAGGCGATCCAACTCGATCCGAAAGATGCTGAAGCCTACTACAACCGCGGCAGCGCCTGGAGGGGCAGGGGTGACCTCGATCGGGCCATCGCGGACTACGATCAGGCGATCCAGCTCGATCCGAAACATGGGGCTGCCTACGTCAACCGCGGCAACGCCTGGGGCGCCAAAGGCGATTTAGACCGGGCCATCGCGGACTTCAACGAGGCGATCCAGCTCGATCCGAAAGATACCAAAGCCTATTACAACCGCGGCATGGCGCGGGAGATGAAACGCAGTCTGCGAGAGGCATTGGCTGACTTCAAGATGCACGCTCAACTCGCTCCGTCCGATCCGGACGGCCAGAAGGCTCTGAAGCGCGTATCGAAAGAATTGAGCGCAATATGACGGGGCGGCGCTGACATGGCTTGATGTCTGGAAGCGGCACATTCCAAGCGTCATGCCTCCGACATCTCCCATTCCCGCACCACCGATGTCCCGCGTCTCGCGATGCCTGATCGACATCGGGCGCATGATCGTCGGCCTGATCGCGGCGATTGTCATCGCGCCTTTGGCCATGGGAATTCTGCTGCAGCTCAGCCTTCGGCCCACCGGTGGACTCGCCGCGCATCTCGGCGCGGTCGTCACGACGGCTTTGCTGACTCTCGTTTTCGGCGTGGCGGGTTCGTTCAAGGCCACCGTTTTCATCGCCCTGCCCGGAATCCTCTTTGCGCGATGGGTCGGGATCATGTCGCCCGCGATGTGCATGATCGGCGGTGCCATCACCGGTGGCGGCTTCTTCGGCATCAGCGCCTCCGTTGGCTCCTCACTGCCGACCGAATGGGGGCTGATCGGCGCAGCGGCCTGCGGCGGAAGCGTTGCGGCGCTCGCTTACTGGTGGCTCGCGGAGCGTCACATCCGGTGACCGTCGCGACACCGCCAATGAGAACAATTGGCCTGTTTTGGGATCGACCGACATAGCGAAGCCTGTCGTGCCGCCTATTGCTCACATCACATCTGCTTCCGAGCGATGCATGCCGATCAACGCCCGTCGACATAAGGATGACGCGAGAGGATATCATCGAGTCTGGCGCGGCAGCGATCCGCCCATGCAGGATCAAGCCGGCCCAGCAATGCGAGCTGATGCGCAAAACGCAGACGCCTGATATCGCCGGTGTTGGAATTGCGGTGCATGAGTTCATAGGTTCCGGCCATCGCCGAGGTGATGGTCTCGAAAGTCCAGTACATCAGCTCATCTAGATCGTCGGTGGTCCGCATGTCGTATCGCTCGCCGCGTTCGACGAACATGTAGTGGAAGTGCCCGTCATGCTCGATCAGCGCACGGCCGGAATCGACATGCCGATACCCCGGCAGCAGCTCCTCGGGCGCATGGATGCGTGCGGCAAGCACGCGCATGCGGTGATCGACTTGCTCAAGGGGTGTCAAGGCAGCGGCCTCGTGGTTGGCCAATGCGGCCGTGGGACGGTGGCGATAAGTCGGGATAACTGCGCACCAGGTTCACGCAACAAGGCGCCAAGCGGCCGCAATACGGCTGAACCCGATCGTCGCGCTCGCCGACTGATCGAAAGGAGTTAGTCGATGTCCGAGCCAAGCCCCCCTCTGGAATTCATCATGCAGGCGCTGGCGTCAAAGCCGGAAGAGCGCGGCTGTCTATTCTACTCCGTGCTGACATTCGCCATCGGCCTCTGCGTTGCCGAGTTGTGGCCATTTGGCGGCACGCAGGCCGACGTCTTGACCGGCTACGGGATCGTGGTTGTGGCGGTCGGCAGCGGCGTGTTACTGGTGAAGTGGTTCTTTCACAGTATCAATTAATGCGGTCTTCGCATTTCGCAGGCGTTGGCGTCACGCCACGCCTGCGCGACGCAGGCTCGGCGCAAACGGATCGACCGCCCACGCCTCGCCGGATTTGAGCCACGCTCGGCTGATATCAAGCCAATCCGCCAGCGGCAGCAACCGGAGACCAGAGGGCGTTGCCCAGCCCTGCGACTCCGTCACGAACGGCGCATCGTCATGAGGGCGGCGCACGATCTGAACAACATGCGTGATCCCGCGTGGACGCGGATGGTTCGCGGCCCATGCTCCACCACCCTGTCGCAAGCCGATCGTTGCAAAGCGCGGCAGGCTGTCGAGATCGATCCGATCGCCTTCGAGAATAAACCCAGTGCGGGCCTCGATGACCTCGATCATGCGATCCGACCAGGTCGAAATCCCGGCAATCTCACTGGCGCTGAAGACGCCGCTTCTGGATGCACCATTCATCGCCTGCATCGCGCTGGACAGCAGCAACGCAGCCCAGCCAGAGCAATCGATGACCGGCGGATCCCACGCAAGTCCTTCGGACTTGACGCCGCCTTTATAGCCGACGTGCCCCACATGGCGCTCGACGAGTTGCCACATGGCGGGAGCGATCAGACTCGTATGGGGAGGTTCAGCCAGCTCACGCACCAGACGCGCGACATGCGCTTTCAGCTCGCCCAGCGCGACGTCGGGAGGCGCCACGTCGATGTCATGGACGTGCCAATAGGTCACGCGATCTTCCCAGCCCGGAAAGCGCTCCGCCAGCAAGGTGCGGTGCTCGGCCTCCTTCACGGCCACGACCATATCGGACGCTACAAGCGCATCATGCGTACAGACCGCCGGCATTCGCGATACGCCGAGGGGCGAGATGTCATCGACAGTCAGTGCGTCGATGGTCTGCCCCGCCATCGGGCCGACATTGTCCTTGCCCCGCTCGATGGCCAGGGCGTGGGACGTCGCCTCCCAGTCCAGACCGGCGCGGAGCGCCAGGTAATTGAAGAGTTCTTCCGCATAGCGGCTGCGATAGTAGTTGCCGGTGCAGAGGAAGAGGACGGTCCTGGCCATGGCCGAGTGTGTTTGGTCGGGCCCGCATTTGTCAATTGCACCGCCCTCGCCGCTCGCGAGCCCATGGACCCCGCAACCATTTTGCTGGATTGTGCCGGCCTCGCCTTGCGCCAACGAATCATCCCTCGGAGGACACCCCCATGTCGCGCTCGCTTTTCCGCACCACCCTCGTCGTCGCCCTCGCCTTGATCGGCGCAAGCCTGTCCTCCGCAGCTTTCGCCGATAGCGGCACGATCCGCATCAATGTGCTGAAGGGCGGCTGGTTCATCGGCGCGTCAGGCGGTTCGGGCACGCTGACCTTTCGCGGGCGGACCTATCCGCTGTCGATCGGCGGCTTGAGCGCGGGCCTCGTGTTCGGCGCGTCGCAGACCTATCTGTCCGGCCGCGTCAGCCGCATCAACAGCCCGGGCGATGTGGCCGGCGTCTATGGCGCAGGCGGCGCGGGGGCTGCCGTCGGCCGCGGCGTCAGCGCCATCGTGCTCACCAACGAGAAAGGCGCGCTGCTGGAACTCAGCGGCCGCCAGACCGGATTGATGGTCAATGCCGATCTCTCGGGCCTCGCCATCTCGCTGAGGTAAGCGGCGCGCCCATAAGCGGAGCACGGACGCCTTGCCGCAAGGCGCCCGTGCAAACATCCGCGAACCGACGCCTCGACGCGCGATAGGCCGCATTCGGGAATGGCGCTTGATCAAGCCCCATTCAACAAAATGGCAGGGGTCATCGATTGCGCGAATGTGCACGCGACGTCATCGTGGCTTCACACTTGCTAAAGATTTTATCGATCCCTTTTTGCGCTCTGGTGTGCAGCGCAATGCGCGCGCCGCTATGTTGCGCAACACCGCGTGAAGGTTCACGCCCGCACTTCAAAACAATGTCACCAGCCGTCATCCACGTTTCATCGCACGGGCCAAGATACGCCCCAATGCGCCAGCATGGTCCGCGCAGCTCGAGACGACGGAGTGTATCATGACAACCGACCCGACACCGAAGTTCGACGCAAACTATGTGGCCACGCTGCGCCAGGTGCTGGATATCGCTGTGCAGCAGATCGCCGTGCAGCATCGTACACCGGCGACGAAGGCGATGATGGCGGAGACCATCGTGCGCCATGCGGCCGGCGGCATCACCGATGCCCATGCGCTCGTGTCGCATGCCGTGACCGCAGGCGCCAACGGCGCGCCGTAACATTGCTGCGCAATCTTTCGCAACGCGAAAAGCGGGAACTGCCATGTATTTGATGGCATGCCGCCACGTCTTCGCCAAACCGGACGGCGAAGTTCCATCGAAGCCGATGGAAAAAGATACCGATGATTATGTCAGAAAATTATTTCAGAGACCGCGCGGACGATTGCAACCGCCTCGCCCGCGAGGAGAGCGATCTGGAAATGCGCGGCATGCTCTGCGATCTCGAACTGGATTATCGCGCCAAGGCGCTCCATGCTGCAGCCCATGGCTGGCGCGACGCGCCGCGATATTTCGAATTGGCTGAGGCGTAGGCCTGTCGCGCGCGACAGCAGACCGGCCGAAATCTTTCTCGACCTTACGTTTTCACGAGCCTCACCTGAGTGCCCCATGGATCGGCGATCGCAATGCCATCTGCGATCGACTCGCCTGACAGGCCCGCTGCCGTGAGGCGGCGCTTGCGGTCTGCCATCACGGCATCATCGGCAATACGGAGCGAGAACCAGGCCAGCCCGGTCTCCTGCGCATTGCGCGGACCGCTGCCGGCGCTCTGCCATGTGTTGATGCCGATGTGATGGTGATAGCGACCTGACGACAGAAAGGCGACACCCGGCCGCCCGAGCCGCGTCGGCTCCATCCCGATCAGCCCCTCATAAAAATTGCGCCCGCGCGCGACATCGCCGACGCGTAGATGCATGTGGCCGATACGCAGCGCCTTCGGCGCGGTGTGATACTGATCGCGGGTTGTATCCGTCTGCGCCACGATGTTGTCGATGTCGAGCTGGTCGGTTCCCATAGTGACCATGTCGCCGGTCCATTTCCACGCCGATGGCGACCGGTCCGAATAGACCTCGATGCCGTTGCCCTCGGGATCGGTGAGATAGGAGGCTTCGCTGACGTGATGATCGGCAAAGCCATCGAACGGTGTGCGCGCCAGCGCGGCATGGACCAGCCAACGCGCGAAATCGGCGCGGCTCGGCATCAGGAACGCGGTGTGAAACAGCCCGGCGGTGGTCTGCGCCTCCAGCGGTGCATCGGGCCGATGGATCAGATGCAGCAGCGCCACGCCATCGACGCCGAGCACGACTTCGGTTTTGTCCGCGCGGATGGTGTCGAGCTTCAGCAGGTCTGTGTAATAGGTCCGCATCTTGCCGAGGTCGCGGACGCGTAGCGCCGCGGCGCCGATACGCATCGGCGTCTGCTGCGCGAAGGGGAGCTGTGACGATGCGGCCGCGCCGAGATCGACTCCACCCTCGGCACGCACCGCGCCCATCAGCGCGGTCTGGCTGGCAGCAAAGGCGGCGAGCTTCATCACCTGTCGACGCGTGGTCATGCGGGGGTCCATGGCGGCAGAAGGGGTTCAAGAGCGGATCATTGTGGATAGCAGGCGACCGCACGGGGTCAAATCACATCGCTGTAGGCCCAATCCACGGGGCCTTTTTAACATAATGTTACGTTCCGACATCGTTTTGGTAGTTGATCGCAGAGGCGAAGTGAGGAGAACTCACCCCAACTCAAAAATAAAACAGACGGGAAACGCCATGTCGACAGCCCCCCACATCATCCGTGATGACAACCGCGCGCGTGCCATCGTGACGGCGATAGCCTTGTTTGCCGCGCTATGCGGCACCACCGCCCCCGCTTCCGCACAGCAGCTCGCCTGCGACGACGGTATCAAGGCCGCATTTCATCCCGATGAGGCCACCACCGTGGTGGCCGTGCGGGCGATCAAAAAGGGCGAGGAACTGGTCGCACAGGATTCGCCCCGCCCGATCACCATGGCGGCGGACATGTGCCTTGTGAAGCTTCTGGTGGGGCCAGGCTTCACGGCGGAAAAGGACAAGACTGCACGCTCCTGGTCCGAGGGCATCGGCATCGAGGTCTGGCTGCCGACACCGGCGAACTGGAATACCCGCATCCGGAACTACGGCGGCGGCGGCTGGGTCGGCGGTGGCCATCGCATCGCCGACAAGATCGGCAGCAAGGTGCCCGCCCTCGTCAACGCCAATATGGGTTATGCCTCGGGCACCACCGATGCAGGACAACCCTGGTATCAGGACGGCTCCTTCACCTTTCTCTCCGACGGCAAGGTCAATGCCGAAGGATTTCGCGACTTCTCGGTCCGCGCCATGGTGGAGCAGGCCGTCAAGACCAGGGCGCTCACCACGCTGTATTACGGCAAGGCGCCGGCTTACACTTACTACGATGGCCACTCGCAGGGCGGCCGGCAGGGCATGAAGATCGCCCAGGACTATCCCGAGCTCTATGACGGCTACATGATCGCGCAGCCGGCGCTCAACATCCCGCAATTCGGCACGACTGCGCTATATCCGCAGATCGTGATGAAGACCGAGCTCGGCTTCACCGCACTCGACAAGCCGAAAGCCACCGCCTTCGCCGCCAAGATCGAGGCAGCGAACAAGCGCGCCCTCGCCGCCTGCGACAAAGCCGGGATCGGTTTCCTGCTCGATCCGTTCGCCTGCGATTATGATCCCGCACGCGATGCCGCGACCCTCTGCAGCGGCGAGGCTGGCCAGGGCGTCACCGGCAGCAATGCCGATCCGGCAACCTGTATGAGCCTGAAGGAAGCGATGGCGCTCGACAGGATCTGGTTCGGCGCAACGCCCGATGGCAGCTACGACGCCGCGCAAAGCTCCGACAGCCGCAGCGGCAAGGTGCTCGGCACGAAACAGGTGTGGTGGGCCTTCACCAGGACCACGGCGATCGGCAGCCAGATCACCGGTACAGCCGCCGGCAGCGTGGCCCTGGCCCTGCAGGACGTCCGCTACGCCGCCGATGCCAGCGCCACCAACCCGTCGGACATTCCGTTCAACAACGGCTCGACCACCGAACGCAACAAGTGGCAGGAGCTCAGCTATGCCGATCTGGCCGATACGGTGAACAAGAACCTTGCCTTGCAGCCCACCCTGTTCAGCAATCTCGGCACAGACAAAGCGGATCTCGGCAAGTTGCGCGATCTCGGCCGCAAGATCATCGTCTATAGCGGCCTCGTCGATGACGCGATCCCGCCCGCCGGCAATGTCAACTATCACGAGCGCGTCGCGGCGCAGATGGGCGGCCACGCGGAGGTGCAGAAGTTCATGCGGATGTATCTGCTGCCCGGCTCGGCCCACAGCTCGCAGGGCCGCGCCTATACGGTCAGCGGACAGAACGATTCCGTGCCGCTACCGAAACTGCCGGGGAATGCCAACCAGACGCCGACGCGCGAGCAGGATCAGTTCTTCACCGCGCTGACGGACTGGGTCGAGAAAGGTGTGGCTCCCGGCGAGATCGCACTGACGTCGCGCGACAGCAGGCTGAGCTATCCGGCTTGCGTCTATCCGCTGCGGACAGTGTGGAATGGTGGAGCAGTGACGCAGGCGGGGAGTTTCGGCTGCAAGTAGTTGTCATTCCGGCGGCGCGAGAGCGAAAGCTCTCGCCTCTCGTTCGTCATGGCCGGACTTGATCCGGCCATCCGCAAATTGCCGCTCGGCACACTCCTGCGATTTTAACGGTTCTAGTGTGTAGAGGTTCTAACTTGGCAGGTAATGCCATGCGCGATTTGATGTCCTAGAGACCACGCAGGAATCGGGCTCGGTCAGTCCGAACGACATGCGGGGCGTTATCGGTGGGGATCGTCGAAAGAAAAGTCACCAAGGCAATGTGTCTTGGTGCAGCGAGTTCTATTGTCTTGTTGATGGGCCTGTCAGCGCAGGCAAGCGCACAAATGCTGGCGCAAGCCACCGGCACGGAGACGCCTTCAGCGCGCGCCACGCAGCTGGATCCCGTCATCGTTCAAGGCAGCGCAGATCGGCGCGCCAAACCCAAGAACACTGCGCGCAGCAGCGCGTCGCGCACCGCCGCACGGGCGGCGCGCACAGCCACGCGTCAGGGAATAGTCACTCCGAGCAATGTGCCAGGCGCCCGCGCAACGGAATCCGCATGGGGCCCCGTTCAAGGCTATGTGGCCACGCGAAGTGCCACGGGCACCAAAACAGATACGCCTCTGATCGAGACGCCGCAGTCGATTTCGGTGGTGACGCCGGAGCAGATGCGCGACCAGGGCGCGCGAACCGTCGGTGAGGCGCTGGCCTATACGGCGGGCGTGCAAACCCAGCCCTATGGCTACGATGCCCGCTACGACCAGTTCCTGATCCGCGGATTTGCAGCTAACCAATACGGCAACTACCGCGACGGCCTGCGGCAGGGTAACGGCTCCTTCGCCTATTTCCGCAACGAACCCTACGGTGCCGAGCGTCTCGAAGTGATGCGCGGTCCGTCCTCGGTGCTATACGGCGCCAACGAAGCCGGCGGCATGGTGAACTATGTCAGCAAGATGCCGCTTGAGAAGCGGCTCAACGAAGCCGGGCTCGATATCGGCAATTTCAATCGCTATCAGGGCCGTTTCGATTTCAGCGGGCCGACGCTCGACAACGACAAGCTGCTCTATCGCTTCACCGGCCTGGTGCGTGACAGCGGCACGCAGATTCCCGGCACCTGGGACGATCGCGTGTTTCTGGCGCCGAGCTTCACCGCAAAGCTGGGCGAAGACACGACGCTCACGGTGCTGGCCGAATACGAGCGCAGCAAGACGTCGATGTGGCCGTATTATTTGCGCAACCCGGCGACGGGCGTGGTGACCAATATTCGTCTCGGCGATCCGTCATTCGATGCGCTCACGCAGTCGCAGGCCTCGGTCGGCTACAGGCTCGAACATCGCTTCAATGAGGCTGTGACGTTCCGGCAGAACGTCCGGCTCGGGCACGTGTCGTTCGAAGGCAACATGGTCGATGCGCTCAGTCTCGCGCCCGACGGCCGCACGTTGAACCGCTACGCGGCAACCTTCAAGGAAAGCCTGAACACCTTCAATATCGACAATCAGGTCCAAGCCAGGTTGGCGACCGGCCCGATCAAGCATACGGTCCTGGCCGGAGTCGATTACTTCCGGCAGGGAACGACCTTTGGCTCCTATGCGGGCGTCGGTCCGTCGCTCGACCTGACAAATCCTGTTTATAGCACTTCGACGCCGACATTGCCCTTATCGCTTCTGGGCGCCAACAGCCAGACTCTCGGTCAGCTCGGACTTTACGCGCAGGACCAGATGGCACTGGGCGGCTGGCGGCTGACCATCGGCGGCCGGCAGGACTTTGCCGAGCTCTCGGACCATAACGACCTGTCAGGCGTGACCACCACGAGCGACCCAAGCAAGTTCACAGGCCGCGCAGGATTGCTGTATCTGTTCGACAACGGGCTCGCGCCTTACGTCAACTACGCGACATCGTTCCTGCCGCAGACCGGCACGACGCGCGGCGGCACGCCGTTTGCGCCGACCACAG
This sequence comes from Tardiphaga sp. 37S4, assembly GCF_021044645.1. Classification (NCBI taxonomy): domain Bacteria; kingdom Pseudomonadati; phylum Pseudomonadota; class Alphaproteobacteria; order Hyphomicrobiales; family Nitrobacteraceae; genus Tardiphaga; species Tardiphaga sp. 37S4. Next base: position 4,094,638 of record NZ_CP088008.1, read on the forward strand.
GCGAATCCTTTGAGGCCGGTATCAAGTATCAGCCGCTTGGCTGGAACAGCTACTTCACGGCGACCTGGTTCAACTTGACCAAGGACAACGTCCTGACAACCGATCCGGTCTTCGGTTCGCCGTACTCGGTGCAGACCGGCCAGATCCGCTCACGCGGAACCGAACTGGAGGCGGTGCTGTCTCTGGCAGAGGGACTCAAGGGTGTCGCGTCCTATAGCTATACTGACGCCACTGTGACTCGCAGCAACGGGGCCGATCTCGGCAAGGTGCCGATCGGCGTGCCCACCCAGCAGGCGGCGATTTTCCTCGACTACACCTGGCAGACCGGTCCGATCGCGGGCTTCGGTGTCGGCGCCGGCGCACGCTGGATCGGCCAGACCTGGGCTGACGACATCAATACGATCAGAAACCCTGCGATCACAGCGTTCGATGCGGGTGTGCATTACGATTATCGCGGCATGCGCCTGGCCGTGAATGCGCGCAATCTATCGGACGAGCGTGTTCCGATCTGCAACGGCGGGACCTGCACCTTCACGCAGGGGCGCACCGTTCTCGGCAGCGTGACAGCGCGATGGTGAGCGCGCGCCTGCGAAACCTCTGGTGAAGCAGTTCTGGCTGCAGGAATGACCTGAAACGACGGCGCGGTGGCGCAGGCGGGTAGCTTTGAGGGCAAGTAACCGTAGCCTCAACATCGATTTGTTGGTCCAGGCAATGCACTCTCATTCGTCATGGCCGGGCTTGTCCCGGCCATCCACGCCTTCCTTTGGCACGGCTCAAGACGTGGATGCCCGGCTCAAGGCCGGGCATGACGTGGAGAGATCGGTGCAGATCACGAGCGGCTGACCAGCGCGCTTGATCTGTTACTCGCCCCAGGCCGCGAAGGCGTCGTTGAAGGCACGCTCGCCGGGCGAGCCCTTCTCGATGGCGATGATGGCGCGGCGCTGGTTGGCATAGACCAGCGGGATATCGAACCATGACCGCTCCTTCAGGAGCTGCAGGTTGCGCGCGCGATCGCTTTCGACATTGCTGAGACCGACCAGGAAGAAGCCGTCGGTGACCTTGACCGCGAGGCCGGCCAGCGGCGTGCCCCGTGCCTGCTCGTTCGACTTCATCAGCACGCCCGGAACATTGGCGATGCCGCCGCCGGCGAAATCGGGCGGCAGCACGAAAGTGAGTTCGGCCGTGTGGCTGGCAGGCAGCGACGTGTCGGTGTTACGGCGGAACGACATGGTCATCTTGAACTTGCGTTCCGGAATCTCGATGTCCGCGCGCACGGCGATGTCACCAGGCTTGCCGCCGGTGCCCTTGATCTGCTCGGTGCGCCAGACCACCGTGCCGACATATTGCCGGCCCTTCGGCTCAGCCGGATCCTCGTCATACAGAACGACGCGCTGCGCGACCGGCGCGATCTGATCCGACGACGACGGCTGACCGACGCGATCGGCGATTTTCGGCCGCGGCGCCAGCGGCGCATCCTTGTTGTCGGTGACGACGGGCGCCGAACCGCCAGCGAAACCGCGCACCATTTTGTTGATCGTCGGCCATCCCAGAATCACGGCGCCGATCAGGATCATCACGATGCCGATGAGAAGCGCAGTCTTGAACGGGAAACCGCCGCTGACGCGCTTCGGCTTCGGAGGCTTGGGCGGCTTCGCCTTCTTGCCCTTGGAATCCTTGATGCGCGACGGTGGCACCTGCGACTCGTCGCCGTCCTGGTCGTCGTAAGCCGTCTCGTCGTAGCCGAAAGCTTCGCTACGCGCTTCCATGCTGGGTTCGAGACGATCGAATTCCGGCGTCGGAGACGGCACGTTGGCGTAAGTCTTGCGCGCCGCGCGGTTGGCCTGGGCGGCAGCGCGGCCGAGATCGTCGACATCGGCGGTGACGTCGCGGAAGCCGCGCATGGCGGCATCGCCCTGGTCGCCGCGATCGTTACGGGCGGGCGGGGGTGCTGCCGGATTGTTTTCGAAGCGGCGCGGCGTGCCTGATCGTTCGCGGGTTGGTGGACCGTTCGGATCCTGCGCGCCGGCATTGGGCGACTGCTGCTTCGGAATCGGTGGCGGATCGACGCGCAAGGTGCGCGGCGGGCGCGGCTCTTCCGGCCCGCGGGGAGACGCCGGCGTCGGCGTAATCGGCTGGCGGCCGCGCGGCGACGGCTCGGCCGGCGTGGCACCGGCACGCGGCCCGGCATTGCGGAAAGCATCGCCGGCGCGCGGCTTGCCGTCGCCCGTCGTTCCAGCCGCCGCAGGCCGCGACGCATCGCGGGCGCGCTGGGCCGCTTCGGATTCGACCTTGCGGACGGCCTCTTCGAGCGACAGCCGCTCCCTAGTGATCTCTGACTCGCTGAGGGGCGGCTCGACACTGCGCAACTGGGCAATCAGAGCCGTGCGGGCGCGCTCATAGAGCGCGCGCCGCTGCTCGCCGGGAGCACTGGGGTCCAGTCCGGCGATGGCACGGGCGATCAACGGGTAGTAATCAGCCATCTCGACTCAATGTTGCGGGTGCATCAATTTGGAGGCTATCCGGTAACAGTCCGTTAAGCCTCGAACGGGTTTTGCACCAGAATAGTATCTTCGCGTTCCGGGCTCGTGGAAAGCAAAGCAATCGGACAGCCCACCAGTTCCTCGATCCGGCGCACGTATTTAATCGCCTGCGCCGGCAGGTCGGCCCATGAACGGGCGTTCGCGGTCGGCTCTTTCCAGCCTTCGATGGTCTCGTAGATCGGCTCAATCCTGGCCTGGGCGCCTTCACCGGCCGGCAGATAGTCGATTTCCTTGCCGTCGAGCTTGTAGCCGACGCAAACCTCGATGGTGTCGAAGCCGTCGAGGATGTCGAGCTTGGTCAGCGCCAGGCCATTGATGCCGCAGGTGCGGACAGTCTGTCGCACCAGCACGGCATCGAACCAGCCGCAGCGACGCTTGCGCCCGGTATTGACGCCGAATTCCTTGCCGCGACGGCCGATCTCTTCGCCGATCTCGTTGAGCAGTTCGGTCGGGAACGGACCCTGGCCGACGCGCGTGGTGTAGGCCTTGCAGATGCCGAGCACATAGCCGACCGCGCCCGGGCCCATGCCGGTGCCCGTCGCCGCCTGCGCAGCAACCGTGTTGGACGAGGTGACATAGGGATAGGTGCCGTGATCGACATCGAGCAGCGCGCCCTGCGCGCCCTCGAACAGGATGCGCTTGCCTTCGCGGCGCTTGCTGTCCAGCAGCCGCCAGACGGCCTCAGCGTAGGGCAGCAGCACCGGCGCGAATGCGGAGAGCTCCTTCACAATGTCGGCCGTGTTGAATTCTGCGAGGCCGAGACCGCGGCGCAGCGCATTGTGATGCGTCAGCAGGCGATCGACCTTGTGTGGCAGCGTGGCGAGATCGGCGAGATCCATCAGACGGATGGCACGGCGGCCGACCTTGTCTTCATAGGCCGGGCCGATGCCGCGCTGGGTGGTGCCAATGGCGGTGGCCTTGTTGGCATTCTCGCGCAGCGCATCGAGCTCGCGGTGCAGCGGCAGGATCAGCGTGACGTTTTCGGCAACGCGCAGATTGTGCGGGCCAACATCGACGCCCTGGCCGCGGAGCTTGGCGACTTCATCGACGAAGGCCTGCGGGTCGAACACCACGCCATTGCCGATCACCGAGAGCTTGGACTGGCGCACAACGCCCGACGGCAGCAGCGCCAGCTTGTAGGTCTGACCGTTGATGACCAGCGTATGACCGGCATTGTGGCCGCCCTGATAGCGGGCGACGACATCAGCCTGATCCGACAACCAGTCAACGATCTTGCCCTTACCCTCGTCGCCCCACTGGGCGCCGACGACGACAACATTGGCCATTTGGCGCTAGTCCTCTGAAAATACACGCGTCGAAGCGTGATCAGCGCGGAAAACGGTCTGCCGTTTGCCGGATCACGCCCAGGCATCCGCCTAAACGCGGCCAATGATCTTGGTTACCCAAGTCTTCCAGGACGCTGTCTGCGATGCAAAACGGGAATAAAGGAAGCGCGGGGGGAAAACAAGCACGAACGCCCCGAAAATGGCCTCGTTGGCCTCATGCAAACCTTTGATATCCCCTGAAAATCCGGGGCGATGTGGCGAGATTGCGGCAGCGCTCGCGGCCCGATTACTGAGAATGCCTCTCAATCTCACATGGTCGTGAGATCGGCCGTACCGGTTGGATCTGCCCTCGTTGTGCCGCGGCGTCGCCCTATATGGGTACCTCCGAGCGTTAATCACGCCGCTCGCCCGCTGACGTTGAACGGAATCCCCCGCCGCCCGCCTTACCGATGTGGCGTTCAGGAGTAACCAACATGACCCATTCAATCAGGCTGGCGGCGGCCACTGTCGCTGCGGCGTGCCTGTATGGCAGTGCTGCATCGGCGCAGCAGGCCGGCCCGGGCTGCACATCGAGCCAACCGGTCGGCGGCCCACAAACCCTGCACTGCGGCGGCGTGACGATCATTGCTGAAAACGGCGCGCGTTTCACGCTGCTCGACCGCGACCGCAACGGCCGTGTCGACGGCGTCGACCTGCAAAGCAAGGCCATTTTCATCGAGGCCCCCAAACAGAAGGCCGGCAAAACCTTCGAGGTGATGACACCGCAAGCAATCGCCGCCGTGCGTGGCACCAAATGGGCGGTGGACGCCGAGGGCAGCAAGACCTCCGTCTTCGTCGAGACCGGTCGTGTCGGCGTCAGGCGTGTGACCGGCCCCGGCAGCGTGAGCCTCGGCCCCGGTGAAGGCGTCGATGTCGATACCTCGGCGACGCCACTCGACATCAAGCGTTGGCCGGCGCCGCGCGTCACCGCGCTGATGGCAAGGATTGGACGTTAGCGGCCCGGATACAAACGATGATGAAGGCCAGCAGATTGCGGACACCGCTCGCCATGGTCCTTGCGGGCGTGTGGGCGGCGGCGCTGGCCTTTGGACATAACCGCGGCGATGTCGGCTTTCTCGACCGGTTAGAGGCGACGCTGACCGACCTGCGCATCCAGATCCGCGGCGTGAAGAAACCGCCCGATCTCGTCACCATCATCGCCATCGACGATCGGGTCGCACGCGAACAAGGCAGCTATCCGCTGCCCCGCGCCACGCTGACGACAATCATCGAGGAGATCGCACGCTACAAACCGAAAGTGCTCGCTCTCGATCTGCTGCTGGTCGATGCCGGCGCTGCGGAAAGCGATGCCGCACTGGCACAGGCACTCGGCAAAACCAACACCGTCATTGCCGCGGCGGCGCTGTTCAGCGAGTCCAAACAGACCGTGGCCACCAAGGAGTCCGGGCCGCTTGCGGATCTGCCGGTGGCGTCGGGATTTCTGCTGCCGCTGAAAGTCTTCGCCGATCAGGCCACGGTCGGCGTGGTCAATCTCAATACCGACAGCAGCGGCGTACCGCGCTCGATGCCGATGCTGATGCGCTCGGCCGACCGCGTGATGGTGTCGATGCCGCTGCGCGTCGCATCCGCCGCCTCGCGCGACGATGCCCAGATTGGCGAGTATAATTTCTCCCTCGCCGGCAACCACATTCCGACCGATGTCGGCCATTTGTTGCCGATGTCTTTCTATGGGCCGCGCGGCACGATCAGGACGATCAGCGCATCGGAGGTTCTGGCGGGCAAACTCCGCCGCGCCGATGTCGAGGATCGCGTCGTCGCCATCGGCGTCACCGTCAGCGGCGGCGGCGATTTCTTCTCGACGCCGTTCGATCCGGTGATGCCCGGCGTCGAGGTCGTGTCCACCGCAATCACGCATCTGCTCGCCAAGGACACCTTGCTACGCAACACCTCCATACGGCTGTTCGATGCCGGCTTTGCGATCGTCCTGGCGATGCTGTGCATCGCCCTACTCGCCTGGCGGCGCAATGCCATCGGCCTCATTGCGATTGTCGCCGTCGTCGCATTGTGGGCCGTGATCAACACCGTCGCCTATGCCCATGGCATCTGGATGAGCGCTGCATTGCCGCTGGCCGCGGCTGTGCCGCCGGCCATGGCGTTCGGCGCGCTGCAGATCTGGAGCAGCCGGCGCAGCGTGCAGCATTTCGCCGCCCGCAGCGATCTGCTGCGCCAGTTCCAGGCGCCGGGCCTGCGCGAATGGCTGATCAAGGATCCGGACTATCTGTTGCAGCCGGTGCATCAGCATGCCGCCGTCATCTTCATCGATATCTCGCGCTTCACCGCACTCAGTGAGACACGCGACGCAGATGCGGTGCGCGAATTGCTGAAGTCCTTCCACGCCATGATCGATCAGGTGACCCTCGCCCATGGCGGTGTGGTGACAACCTTCATGGGCGACGGCGCGATGATCCTGTTCGGATTGCCTGTGGTCGCCGATGACGATGCCGCCCGTGCCGTGCGCTGCTGTATCGAACTGACGACGCGCACCGGCACATGGATCGCCGGTCTTCCGCCTGAGATCGCCAGCCAGATCGGATTCAAGATCGGCGCACATTTCGGCGATATCGTCGCATCGCGTCTCGGCGGCGCCAGCTACCAGCACATCACCGCGACCGGCGATACCGTCAATGTCGCCAGCCGGCTCATGGAGGTCGCCGCGAGCCACGGCGCCAAGGTCGCCCTGAGCGACGACCTGCTGCGCGCAGCGGGGGCTGATTGTGCGGTGCGCGCAACGGGGGCGCTGAGCGGCCCGACCGAAGTCCAGATCCGCGGCCGCAGCGGCGCGGTCAGCGCCTGGCTGTGGTGCGACGGAAGTGCCGCGCAGGAGGTGTCGACCTCCGCGTAAATCAACGCACGCGGCATCGCCGCGATTGAGCCGGAACCCGGTCTGGTCTGGCACGTTTGCTCGAAGACCTGTTAGCGTACATCCGCAACCGTATCTGTTTGCGGCCGTATTTCATTGCAGCGTATTTTTGTGATCGGAGCCGCAGCTCCCGGGGTATTCGTGGATCAATCGTTAGGGCCTATTCAGGACGCCAATTCATTCTTGCGAAGTTTGCTCGAAGCATCGGGCGACTGCATCAAGGTTCTCGATTTCGACGGCAACCTCATCTTCATGACCGACGGCGGCCAGCGCATCATGGAGGTCACGGATTTCGATGCGATCAAGGGCTGCCCATGGCCGGACTTCTGGCAGGATCAGGGCAATATCGACGCCAAGGCAGCTGTAAGAGCCGCTCAGCTTGGGCGTACCGGACACTTCCAGGGTTTCGCCACCACGATGGCCGGCACGCCGAAATGGTGGGATGTCACCGTCACCGCCATTCCCGGCCCCGATGGAAAACCGCATCAGCTGCTTTCGGTGTCGCGCGATATCACTGCATCGCGTGCCGTGGATGTGGCGCTGCAGGCAAGCGAAAGCCAGCTACGACTTGCACTCGACGCCGCCGACACTGGAACCTGGGATCTCGACCCGCGTACCGGCGTGCTGCAATGGGACCGGCGCTGCTACGAATTGTTCGGCCTCACCTTCGGCAAGCCGATCTCGTTCGACGTCTTCCTGCAAGGGCTTCATCCCGACGATCGCGACGTCACTGAAAAGGCGTGCGTGAACGCCATGAAGCTGGACGGGCCGCAGGCCTATGACATCGAATACCGCACTATCGGCCTCGATGACGGCATCGAGCGCTGGTGCTCGGCCAAGGGCCGTGCGGAATTCGAAAACGGCGAAGTCAGTCGCTTCATTGGAACCATTCGCGATATCGGCAAGCTGAAGCGCGCCGAAGCGCAACAGCAAATGTTGACGCGCGAACTCGAGCACCGCATGAAGAACACCATGGCGATGGTCGGCGCCATCGCCAGTCAGACGTTCCGGACTGCCGCGACCAAGGAAGATGCGCGCACAATCTTCGATGCGCGTCTGGCCGCGCTCAACCAGGCGCATGACATCCTCACGCAATCGAGCTGGACCAGCGCGTCGATGCCCACGGTGATCGCTGGCGCGCTCGCGCCGCATCGAACGGGCGAAAAGCGCATTCGCGTCTCGGGCCCCGAGGTGGAACTGACGGCCAAGCAGGCGCTGTCGCTGGCGCTCGCGCTGCATGAACTCGCAACCAACGCCACAAAGTATGGTGCATTATCCGTTCCGGACGGAACGATAGATATCGACTGGGCTTGTCACATCGGCAGCGACGGGCCGGCGTTAGGTTTCGCGTGGCGCGAATCCGGCGGCCCCGTCGTGGCGCCGCCGACGCGACGTGGATTTGGCTCACGACTGATCGAAGGTACGCTGTCTGCCGACTTCGGCAGTTCCGTCAAAATCGAATTCTTGCCCGAAGGGCTCACATGTCGGTTCGAAACCAGATTGAGCGATCTGGCTTCGGTGCCCGACGAAAGGTGACACCAATTTTTATGGCATCACTCCAAGAACTCAATGCACGTGACATGCAGCGGCCCGCCGTCCTCATCGTCGAGGACGAGCCTCTGCTCCGTATTCACGCGGCCGACATCGTCGAGGAAGCCGGGTTCTTCGCCATCGAGGCCAACAATGCCGACGAGGCCGTGCGAATTCTGGAAACGCGCGACGACATCGTTCTGCTGTTCACCGACGTACAGATGCCTGGAAGCATGGACGGGTTGAAACTGGCCCACGCGGTACGCAACCGCTGGCCACCGATCAAGATCGTGATCGTTTCCGGCCATTTGCAGGTCGCCAAGAACGATCTGCCCGACGACAGCCGCTTCTTCGGCAAGCCGTTCGAGACGACGAAGATGATCGCGGAACTACGCGCGCTGATCGGCTAGAGCCGGCGCTACTGGACGAGTTGCTCACCGACGATGGCGCGATCGATGGCGTCGACCACGTTCTGAATCTCGACAAACTTCATGCGAGCCCGTTCCGCATTGTCGCGATTGAAGGGCGCCGCCAGCACTTTTGCGTGCGCATCACGTTCCTCGATCATGCGCATACGCGCCGCCTTGAGCGTATCCAGACGTTCAATCATCTTGATCGATCCTCATATGGGACGCTGAAATCGGGCGTATGATCATGCGTATAGCATGAAGCCCGCCGGTGATGATCACCGACGGGCTTCAGTCATTCAAAATCTATGAGGCGACAAAACTTGTTGGTCGAGAAATCCCAGTACATCCGTGGAAATTTCAGGACCTTCAAGCTCAGATCGCGCGGAGATCTTCCGCGCTGGTCTTGCCGCGCATCTTGTCAGCCTTGGCTTCGAAAGAAACCTTCTGGCCTTCATTGAGCGAACCCAATCCAGCGCGCTCGACTGCACTGATGTGAACGAACACATCCTGGCCGCCGTCATCAGGCTGAATGAAACCGAAACCCTTGGTCGCGTTGAACCACTTAACTGTACCGACTGCCATAACTATTCTCCAAGATGTGCGAATGCGCGAGCCCTACGCGACATCGCGTGAGCCCGATCCGATTTCAACGATGTCTTGGGGAATGGAGCCGATTACGGCGCGGTCAACAAGCCAGAGCATATATTCGAATAACTGCAATATAGATGATTTCAGCCGAATTACAAGAACAATGATTCCAGAGCGTGTTTAGCGAGTGTTTACAACGGCGAACTTCAGATCGAAGCTGGCTGTGGAACTCTGATTTACCGTTGCTGCAGCGGGCACCGAATGGACAGATCGAGGCGACGCACACCGGTTCTGGCCGAACTTCGCTTCGCCGAGCGACGCTGCGAATTCGACGGGCTCGATCTTACCACGCGTTTCGAGCTGATCTATCGCACCAATCTGTGGGGCGCTGAAAAATCGCAATCCGGCCTCGGCTCCGAACTCGACGCAACAACGTCACTCCGCCGCGACCTCACGCAATTGCTGCGGCGATTGCGGGTGCAATCCATTCTCGATTTGCCCTGCGGCGATTTCACCTGGATGGCGCAGATGGACCTCGGTGGTATCCGCTATCTCGGCGCCGATATCGTTCCGGATATGGTGGCAGCCAATGCCGCGCACTATGGCAATGCAGGCCATATCGATTTTGCCCGACTCGATCTCGTCAGCGATCCCCTGCCCGCTGCCGATCTGGTGTTGTGCCGCGACTGCCTTGTGCATCTGTCGTTCGCCAACATCCACCGCGCCATCGCCAATCTGAAACGCTCCGGCACCCACTGGCTGCTGACCACGACATTTCCCGACGCATCAGCCAATCGCGATATCGAGGACGGTGACTGGCGCGTGCTCAATCTGCAGCACGCACCGTTCCTGTTTCCTGCTCCCCTAGCCGTGATCAACGAAGGCTGTACGGAAGCTGCCGGCGACTATGCCGACAAGTCGCTGGCCCTGTGGCGCGTGAGAGATCTGCCGGGCGATGCGTCGATACGGCCCTGCATCACCGGCACGCAACGGCCGGAAATACGAACGCTCTCCACATGTCCATCACGCTTCCGCACCTCGACCTCAATGAGGCTGCGGCGCCCCATCTCAACGCCCTGCTCGATGGTGATGGCACAGACGGCGTCGCGACGCGGATCCAGACTCACCAGATAGGCCGCGAGCGCCGCAGAGGCGCTCCCGGTGGCCGGATCTTCGGGGACATTGTCGAGCGGCGCGAACATCCGCGCGCGCAGGTGATCGATACCATCGCCGGTACGGACATAGACGAAGGCCGAGAAACGATCGTCGCGATGCCGGTGTTTCTGTTCGGCCTGCTCGAAGGCCGTTGTGTTTGGCCGCGCGGACGCCAGCGCATCGAGACTGCTCAGTTCGGCCACCGCGAAAGGCAGACCGACAGACACCATGCGCGGCCCGTGTGTTGACGTGACGATGGCATCGGGCGCGAGTGATACGCAGGCGGCCATTATGTCACGGTCAATCTCACCCAGCATCGTGAGTGGCTGCGGCGCGACGAAGCCGGTGCCGACAATCGCACCGCCATCGCGCAAGAGATCGAGATGGACGAGGCCCGCCTTCTCTTCGAACACCATGCGATCGCCGACAGGCCTGCCGAAGGCCGTGCCCTGGCGGCCAAGCACGAAGGCGGTGCCGACATTGGGATGACCGGCGAACGGAATCTCATTGGTCGGCGTGAAGATGCGAACGCGTGCGGTATGCGCGGGATCATCCGGGGGAAACACGAAGGTCGTTTCTGAATAGTTGAACTCGGTGGCGATCTTCTGCAGCAGCGTATCGTCGATGCCACGCGCATCCGGAACGACCGCCAGCGGGTTGCCGCCGAAACGCTGGTCCGTGAACACATCCACGGTGACATAGTCGATCATGCTGTAGCCCTCACCATTCCGTTACCGCTGGGTTCGCCGACGTAACAGTCGGCGCCGGCCCTGCGTATTCGTAGCCATAAACCTAGGTATGCCGGCTGCACACCACCGTCCGATTCACCGCGGCCTTGCCATCCCGTAAACCCGATAATGTCATGCCGATCCGCTCCCGTTCGAGCTGACCGGCGCGAGCCCGTCAAGTGCAACATCCATGCTTCCTTCATCCCTCCGGCGAGGACAATCGCCGGCAACCGAATGGTGATACCATGCTGATGAACTCCCTCTCCAAGATGACGCTGCGTGCGATGCTGATGGCGACCATGTGCCTGCTGACGGCGCCGATGGCGCAGGCTGCAACCGCAGCGCCCGTAAAGGCAAAGAACGTGGTTCTGGTGCACGGCGCCTGGGCCGACGGATCGAGTTGGGCCGAGGTCATTCCGCTGCTGCAGAAGGCAGGACTGCATGTGACGGCTGTGCAAAACCCGCTGAGCTCGCTGGACGACTCCAATGCCGCGACGCGCCGCGCATTGGCGCTGCAGGACGGCCCGACCGTGCTGGTCGCGCATTCCTGGGGCGGCACGGTGATCAGCGACGTCGGCACCGACCCGAAGGTCTCGGCGCTGGTTTATGTCGCAGCCCGCGCGCCGGACGCCAATGAGGACTTCGTGGCGCTGTCCGGAAAGTTTCCGACGGGTGAAGTGCGTGCCGGCATCCAGACCCATGATGGCTACACCCAGCTCTCCGAAGACTCGTTCCTGAAATATTTCGCCAATGGCGTTCCGCGCAAGCAGGCCGAAGTGCTCTATGCCGTGCAGGGCTCGACCGCCGCATCGATCTTCGCAGGCCGCACCACAGCAGCCGCGTGGCATGACAAGCCATCATTCTATGCGGTGTCGAAAGAGGACAAGACGATCAATCCAGATCTCGAGCGTTTCCTCGCCAAGCGCATGAATGCGACGACGATCGAACTCAATGCCGGCCATCTCTCGCTGGTGTCGCACCCGAAGCAAGTCGCCGACCTGATCCTCGCAGCCGCAGGCGTCAAGAAGTAGAGCTGTTTCTTTCCCCTAACGGCGCGCGTCGGGCGTACCCGGCGCGCAACGCTTTCATCGATCCGACAATCATGACGCAGATCTGCGTCGCAACAGGAGGACGTCCCATGTTCTCACGGAGAGATCTCATGGCAGCAACAGCATCAGGCATCGTGATGACCGCCGCAGCATCGGCACAGGCCGCGACATTCGGCAATCCGGATCTGCCGCCGCAGGGCGCGATCAATGCCAAGGGGCCGAACAATCTGAGTGATCCCGGCCCGCAAAATCCCATCATCGCCGGCCAGTTCCCATCCTCGCAATTGCCACCGGCGACCGATATCGGGGGCATGGCACTGCCCTGGGCCACGTTCAACAATGCACCGCGGCGCATCCAGAACGGCGGCTGGGCACGGCAGGTGACGCAAGCAGACTTTGCGATCTCAACCACGATCTCCGGCGTCAATATGCGGCTTACCGCCGGTGGCATCCGCGAGATGCATTGGCACCAGGCCGGCGAATGGGCGATCATGACTTACGGCTCGTGCCGGGTGACCGTGCTCGACAATCAGGGTCGGCCTTATGTGGCTGATGTCAACGCGGGGGACCTCTGGTACTTCCCCTCCGGCGCGCCGCATTCGCTGCAGGGCCTCGGCCCCGATGGCTGCGAATTCGTGATCTGCTTCGATGACGGTCAGGCCAACGAGTTCAATACGCTGCTGCTGTCGGACTGGATCGCGCACACACCGCCGGAAATCCTGGCCAAGAATTTCGGCGTGCCGGTCGAAAGCTTCGCGAAAATCCCGTTGCAAAATCTCTGGATCTTCCAGGGCACGGTTCCCGGTTCGCTCGCGGCCGATCAGGCCTCGTCCTATCGCGATGCGGATGTCGCGCTCTATCCCTTCACCTATTCGCTGGGATCGTCCAAGCCGGTCAAATCGACACGCAACGGCGAGATCCGGATTGCCGACACCAGCAACTTCACCGCTTCGGCGACGATCGCGGTGGCGCTGGTGACGGTGAAGCCCGGCGGCATGCGCGAGATGCACTGGCACCCGAATGCCGACGAGTGGCAGTACTATCTCGCGGGCCGCGCGCGGATGACCCTGTTCAATTCCGGCCCGAACGCCACCACCATCGACTTCACAGCGGGCGATGTCGGCTACGTCAAACGCAACTTCGGCCACTATATCGAGAACACCGGCGACACGGATCTGCAATTCATCGAGGTGTTCCGCACGGCGCATTACGAGGAAGTGTCGCTGTCCGACTGGCTAACGCACACGCCACCGGCTCTCGTCGCGCAACACCTCAAGGTGGCACCCGAAGTTATCGCCAAATGGCCACGCCGGGCGCCAGGCATCATGCCAGCCTGACGCTGCAAGACCGCATGGGAGGTCTCGGGACTTCCCGTGCCTTTCGGCGATCACCCGCCCGACTGTCCGTCGATTGCGACATCGACACCTTCATAGTTCTTGCCGCGAAGACTGACCTTGTCGCCATCGAATGACAGCGTCCATGTCCGCGACAGTTCGCTCGCGCCGATGTTGATGCGTTCGACTTCGAACGCGCGATCATCCAGCCACCGTCCCTTCACCGCAAGCGGCCCATAGGGCGTGTCCTTTCCCTTGCGATACAGCCCGTCGAGCCCGATGGGGCCGCTGATCATCTCGGGCGGCCGTGCCGAATTGCGGCTGTAGAGTTCGAAATCATAATGCGGGTTCGAGCCGACCAGTGTCAGCGTCAGCGATTTCACGCCCAGCGGATTGCGGGCGAACGCATAGGTCTTGCCAGAGATCGTCGATGCGATCTCCGACGTCGGTCCGACCTCTGACGGCTTCTCTGTCGATATGGCGCGGAGGGCGCTCGCCAGTAATTCTGTGCCGGCCGTGTCCGGCTGTATTGCAGTCTCGGATTTGATAGATGCCGCGATGGACGGCAGGAGATTCGTCACGGCGCAGCCGTTTCTGCCTGTGGTCACCGCCACGAGATCCAGCGCTGGATAGACCACGATCAACTGACAATGATAGCCACTCGCCCAATAGACGTTGCTGTCGGGAAGAGCCCAGAAGAAATTCGAATAACGCCATGCCGGAGCAAATGAGAGGTGCATGCCCACCGTGGCGTGGTTCACCTTGTCGATCCAGTCCCGCGGCACCAGCGGTTTACCCTCCCACTCGCCATTGCGCAGGTAGAGATAGCCGAACTTCGCCATATCGCGTGGGTGCAGCGCCAGACCGTATCCGCCGGTCGAGATGCCCTGCGGATCGCGACGCCATTTCCATGCCGTGATACCCAGCGGGCCGAACAGCCGCGCCTTGGCGTAATCCTCCGCGCTCATCCCCGTTACCTTGGTGAGGATCGCGGACAGCAGATGCGGATTGCCGCTATTGTAATTGAAGCCGTCTCCGGGCGTGGCGGCCATCTGTCGATTGAGGATGAACTCGATCCAGTTCCGGCTTCGCTCCATGTCGATCACCGATAGCGGTGGTCCTTCGCCGAGCCCTTCTTCCCACGTCAGTCCGGAGGTCATGTCCAGCAGACCTTGAAGCGTGATGGCTTTCTTTCTGTCATCGAGGTTGAGGATGCTGCGCTCGCCAAAGAATGGCAGCACTGGCTGATCGATGCCCGTCAGCAGACCATCCTTCAAGGCGAATGACGTCAGCGTGCCGATCACGGCCTTGGTGACGGAGTTGACCACGTGAGGCATGTCCGCGCTGTACGGTGCGTAATAGGCATCCAGTACGATCTGGCCGTGGCGCACGATCAGAATGCTGTCCATGCTTTGACGAGCACCGGACTCAACCAGCCTGGCGAGCGCTGCCGAATCGACGCCCTGCTCTTCCGGCGTCGATGTCT
Organism: Tardiphaga sp. 37S4; assembly: GCF_021044645.1. Lineage (NCBI taxonomy): Bacteria > Pseudomonadati > Pseudomonadota > Alphaproteobacteria > Hyphomicrobiales > Nitrobacteraceae > Tardiphaga > Tardiphaga sp. 37S4. Next base: position 4,109,664 of record NZ_CP088008.1, read on the forward strand.
GCCAGCCCTGGGTCGGCCACACGACGGTCCGTCCCTCCTCTGCGATGACGCCCTCACTACAAAACGCGGCGGCGAACATGCTCAGGCCGAGCACAAGCTTCAGAACGGAAATTCGTGAAGATCGCATGACGGCCTCGCTGTGAGTTTTAACGCTGCGCGAGAACCATATCTCCAGCTACAGATTGTTCAACCGAATTGCAGCTTCATTCCGTCCACGGACTTGCAGGTGCGCGATCGCCTACACGGCAACAGGAACAAGCTTCGCGACGGCGCTGAGCAAATCGGTCTGGGTGATCAGCCCCTGAATTATGCGGTCCTGATCGACGATGATGACGGCGTGCGTTCGTCCATCGGTCAGCGTCGGCAGCAAGGTCACCGCGGGCGTCTGCATCGTCGCCGTCGCTGCGGGCGACATGGATTTTCCGACATCGCCCGATTCTTTCATCAGCTCGCGGAGGCCGACCGTTCCGACGAGCTGTCCCTGCTTGCCCAGAACGGGGAGCGTGCGGACATTGTGCAGGAGCAGCCGCGAGCGGGCCAGCTCGGCACTATCCCGCAATCCGACCGTGACGACATCGCGCGACATGATGTCTCCGCACAGGATCGTGCCGTGCGAACGCAGCATGGCTTGCAGTTCGACCTGCCGCAGCAATGTTTCGAGATCATCGGGGCTGATATCGAAGGTCTCGCTGAGCGCTTCCAGCGCCTTGTCGATATCCTCGGCGCGAAAGCCAACCCGGAGCTCCGGGCTGATGTCCGATGTCTGATGCGGATTTGCTGATGGCACCGGCGCCCTGTGCGGATAGGTCCGCCGCGAGATCTTGTGGAACAGATAGCCCAGCCCGACCAGAAGCACCGAGTTCAGGCCAACGGGCACGAATGGAAACAGATATCCCGATGCGGTCACGATGGGCCCGCCGATGATGGCCGTCAGCGCCGTGGCGCCGCCGGGCGGATGCAGGCAGCGCGCAAAGGACATCGCGGCGATGGCGAGTGATACGCCGAAGCCGATCGCCAAGATCTGATCGGGCACCAGATGCGCGACAGCGACACCGATCAAAGCCGAGATGGTGTTACCGCCAATGATCGCCCAAGGCTGGGCCAGCGGACTGGTCGGGACTGCAAAGAGGAGCACAGCGGAAGCGCCCAGCGGCGCCACGATCAGCGGCAGGCTGGAGCTGTCGCCCAGCACAGATCGGCAGATCAATCCCGTGAGCACGATGCCCAGCAGTGCACCCAGGCAAGCAATCATACGCTCGCCAAGCCGTGCCCCCGCCAGGATGGGGACGAACAGTCGAATACCTGTCTTGCGAGGTGCAACGTCGCTCGAAACGTTCCTTGGGTCTTCTCTTTTTGTCATTGAATCGAGACCGGCGCATGGCCCCGCCAGAATGACGGGCCCCCCTTTGACCACTATGCGCAAGCGCCTGCAATGTTGAATACGACACGCAGGCCTGACGATCGCGATCTGGCAGAGCTATCCCTGCTCGGCTACAACGGCACGGCCATTCGCCCGAACGCGCCCCATCAGGAGGGCGCGACGGCGATCTCAAGGGAGGACCCATGGCCCGCATCGACTACAGCGACCCCGCCACAGCCAGCGAACGCACCCGCGAGATCCTCGGCAAGAACCGCAATGCCAACATCTTCCGCATGATGGCGCATTCGCCCAGTTACCTCGAACAATATTGCCGGCTCGGCGGCGCCATCCGCAACAAGGGCGAGCTCGATCCCGTCATCCGCGAACTGGCGATCACCCGCACCGGCATTCTTTGCGAGGCGCCGTATGAAGTCGCCGCACACAAGCGCATCGGCGGCTATGTGGGCGTGTCAAACGAACAGAACGCCGCGTTGGACGACTGGCAGGCGGCGACATGTTTCGATGACACGCAGCGCGCGGCGCTGGCGTTCACCGATGAGATCGTCAAACTGCATCGCCCCACCGACGCGACCTTCAAGGCGATCGCAGCCAGGCTGACGCCGGGCGCGCTGGTGGAATTGCAGCTCGCGGTCGGCTTCTACATCATGACCTCGAAATTCCTCGAAAGTTTTGCTATCGACATGCAGCCCGTGTCCGAGGTCGTCTGAATTCACCACTGCTTGAGCGTCCCAATTCCCTTGAGTCTGACATGTCCAAAACCACCCGTGCCACGCAGACGCTGAGCAAGCTCGGCGCCGCGTTCACCCTGCATACCTACGATTACGACCCCGACGCCGAGAGCATCGGCCTGCAGGCAGCGGAAGCGCTTGGCATTGCGCCGCAACGCATGTTGAAGACGCTGATGGCCGAGGTGGATGGCAAGCCGGTCTGCGTCGTCGTGCCCTCCGACAAGGAGGTCAGCATGAAGAAGCTCGCCGGAGCGTTTCACGGCAAGAGCGCGAAGATGATGCGCCCGGCCGACGCCGAACGGATGACCGGCTATCACGTCGGCGGTATCAGCCCGTTCGGACAAAAGAAGCGCGTGCCGGTCGCCATAGAGCAGGCGGCATTGTCGGAAAATACGGTCTATCTCAATGGCGGCCAGCGCGGGCTGCAGATCGAGATTGCGCCGGAGGCCGCACGGGCAGCACTGGATGCGATGGCGGCCACACTGACGGACTGATGCGCATCACCGCTGTTTGAAGCTCGGGTATGCCGGTGTGATCACGATCCACTGTCGCAGGCGGGAACAGCAATGTAGGCTGCGCATTATCGATTTCAGACCTCAAGGGAGAATCGACATGCGCTCAATCCTGGCAGCAGCTGCACTTCTGGTCGTGATGGGCGCCACGCCCTCCATGGCCCGCGAATATCCATGGTGCTCGCGCACCTCGGCCACCGGCTTCAATCCGAGCTGTACGTTCACCTCCTATAACCAGTGCATGGCCACCGTGAGCGGCCAGCGCGGCGACTGCATGCAGAACCCGATGCTGGCGTACGGCGACCAGCGCCGCGGCCAGAGCCGCGCGATACGCGGTCAGCAGGACGGTTGGGACAATGGATGGAATAACGGCTGGAACAATAACTGGGATCGGCGCTGGTAACCTCATAGGCCAGCGGCGGATTAGCTGAAGGCATAATCTGCCGTTGGCATTACGATGCCGGAGAAGCGGCGGATTACGCTTCGCTGGTCCACCCTGCTTTCTCAGTCACTTCCGGCAATACGCCCACACCACGATCGCGATCGGCAGCCCGACGCCGAACCACGCAAAATAGCGGCCGGGATCGCCGGCGAGCAGCGCCGACAGCAAGCCTGCCAGCGATAAGACGCCGACAACGATCGGCGCGCCGAACACGCGCCACCAGCTCGCCCTGCGCTCCTGCACCTCGCTCATGACGATCGTCCAAGTGCTGCCGTCGCGCCGGCAGACAGCCGCGCCCCGCGCCTGACCTTGCTGCGCTTGACCGCCCACAGATACAGCCCGCTGCCAAGCACGATGATGGTGAAGACCGTGAGCAGCGCCCAGATGATCTTCAGCGGCATGCCGCCATAGTCGCCGAAATGCAGCGGCTGCGAGACGAGCACGGCTTTCAGATAGGTCGGTAGCTCGCTGGTATCGGAGACCTCACCGGTCTCCCCATCGAGCAGCACGGGTTTCACCAGCCGTGAGGTCAGCGGGGTATCGCCGCGCAAGAAGACCGCGAAGTGATGCGTCGATGTGAACGGCGTGCCGGGGAATGCGACGAAGGCTGGGTCCATGCCCGGCGCGACCTTCATGGCATTGCCAAGGACCTTGTCCAGCGACGCGAGCTGCGCCGGTGTCGGCTTGCCGGCATAGGGCGCAGCCATGGCAGCCAATTCGTTACGCTGCCAGATACCGAGCATGACCTCGGCATAGGCATTGATGACACCGGTGCCGCCGACCACCAGCGCCCACACGATGGTCACCACGCCGAGCAGATTGTGCCAGTCGAGCCACAACACCCGGCGCGATTTTTGTTTGCGGATCGCCGCGAAATTCAGCCGGCGCGTGAACGGCCAATACAGCACCACGCCGGAGATGATGGCGATCATGAAGAGGAAACCCATAACGCCCATGAACCACTTGCCGGGGAGACCGAGATACATGTCGGTGTGTAGCCGCAACATCACCAGCATCGGGCCGGTGCCGAGCAGACCCACCGGTTTCGCCGTATAGGCATCGAATGCCTTCACCACCGTGGTCTGCGGATCGGAGGTCACCGACGTGTTGGTGAAGGTCGAGACCATGCCGGGCTCGTCCTTATCCCAGGCCATATAGAGCAACACACTGCCGGGATGATCTGCGATCGCCGCGCGGCCGATGGCATCCAGGCTGAGCTTCGCCGCGCCCGGTACATGCACATCCATCTTCGGCGCATAGCCAAGCGCCTCGTCGATGTCATGATGAAAGATCAACGGCAGGCCCGTGAGGCACAGCAGCAGCAGAAAGACGGTTGAGACAAGGCTGGTCCATTTGTGGATCAGCGACCAGATGCGGGCCGTACGCGCTTTCAGGGGATCGATCCTTCTTCAGCTATTGAAAATGTCGTCCCCGGCAAGCCGGAGACGACATGAGCAGATCATTTTGACGTGGCGACCGTGCGGCGAGCTTGACGTATGGCGACCTATTGTCGTGCCGGCTCGCTCGCCCGTACCGTTACCACTTGTAGCCGATGCTGCCGGTCACCCGGCGTCGATCGCCATAGAAGCAGGCATTCGCGGTCGAGCAGTTGGCGACATAGATCTCGTCGGTGACGTTGTTGGCGTTGACGGCAAAGCGCCAATTCTGCCAGTCGTAGTGAACGGCGAGATCGCCGAGTACGCGCGACGGAACCGAGAGTGTATTGGCCTGATCGGCGAAGGACGAGCCGACGTAGCGCACGCCGCCGCCGAAGCCGAAGCCACGCAGGATGCCGTCCTGGAAGGTGTAGTCGGCCCAACCCGACGCAAGCTGGCGCGGCGTGTTGGTCGGCACCTTGCCGACGATCGTCCCATCGCCGTCCTTGCTCACGAAGAGATTGTAGGTCGTGAACGAGCCAACAACCTTGAGCCCCGGCGCGAGATTAGCGACGGCTTCCAGTTCGAGACCACGCGACGTCTGCTCGCCATTCTGGATCGACTGCAGCGGATTAAGCGGGTCGGCGGTCAGCACGTTTTGACGCTTGAGGTCGAAATAGGCAAAACTGAAGTGACCATCGAAGCCGACCGGCTGATACTTGACGCCGACCTCGGCCTGCCGGCCAGTTTCCGGCAACAACAGCGTGTTGGTGGAGAAATTAAGCCCGATCACCGGATTGTAGCTGGTGGCATACGACACATAGGGCGCCAAACCGTTGTCGAAGTTGTAGATCAGACCGGCTCGGCCACTGAACTTGCTGTCGTCACGCCCCAATACGGCAGCGTTCGGATTGCGACCGACATCGTTGACGTCGACCCAGTCATTGCGGCCGCTCAGCACCAGCGTGAAGCGGTCGAGCTTGATTTGATCCTGCAGATAGACGCCAAGCTGCTGCTGCGTCAGGTTCGAGTTGCGAAACGGCGTCGACGTGATCGGCGGCGCGCCGCTATAGACGGGATTGATCACGTTCAAGTTGCCAGCAGAACCAGAAGCCTGCACGTCGCTGATGGAATAGTATTTCAGATCGAGGCCGAACAGCGCGGTATGGCTGAGGATGCCTGTGGTGAAACGATATTCGACCTGGCTATCCATGTTGGCCTGATCGGCAATGCCCCGCGTGGCGAACGAGAAGCGCGACAAATCTCCGGTCGTTGCGTTTGCAAGACCACCGCCGGTGACACCTGCGTAGTTCACGTCGACATGGGCGAAGCGCGCATTCTGCCGAAAGGTGACGTTGTCGGACAGATGGTGCTCGAACTGATAGCCGAGCATTTCCTGCTCGCGTTTGAAATGATCGAAGCTCGGCTCACCCGAATAGAAGCTGGTCGGAATCCGCCCGAACGGACCATTGGTCACCGTGCCCACATAAGGCAGGAAGTTAGCCGGGCGGGTCTCGTTGTAGGAGGCCGAACCCAGAATGGTCAGCGTGGTATCGACATTCGGCTTCCAGGTCAGCGACGGCGCGATGAAGTAGTTGTTGTTCGGCGTAAAGTCTGTCTGCGTGCCGCCGTTCTGCACCTGGCCAACGATGCGGGTGTAGAGCTCGCCATTGCCTGGAGCCAGCTTGATCGGCGTATTGATGTCGAAGCCGAAATAGGCATTGCCGAAGTTATCGACGCCGGTTTCGATATAACGGATCGGCTGTGCCTGCGGCATCTTGCTGACGACGTTGACGAGACCGCTGGGGCTCGAGCCGCCATAGAGGATCGCCGACGGACCGCGCAGGATTTCGACGCGCTCCATGTTGAACGGCTGCAGCTTCCAGCTTGCATAAGAGGTGTAGAACAGCTGGAGACCGTCGAGGAACACGCTGTTGTCGTCCGACTTGAAACCGCGGATGAGGAACCAGTCGTTGCGGAAGTCGGAGCCGAAGGTGCCGGCTGCAACACCCGGCACATAGCGCAGGACGTCGTCGAAGCTGCGAGGCCTCTGATCGCGGATCTGCTCGGCGCCGACCACCGAGATCGCCTGTGGCGTCTCGTTGATCGGCGTGTTGGTCTTCGTGCCGGTCGAGCTGCGATTGGCGACATAGCCCTGGATCGGACCGCGCGGGCTTTCCACGAACACGTTGCTGCGCGGGGGCTGCGCCACCGGACGCGGGGCGACGGCGGTGCGGGCGCGCGGCGTGCGGCTCGGCGCGGCGGCCGCGCGGCGACGCTGCTGCGGCTGGTTGACGACCACGGGCGGCAAAGGCTGCGCACCGGTCTGCGTGGAACTGGACTGCGCCAGCGACGTATCGAGCGTGACGACGCTGAGCGCGCAGACCGACGACAGAAGCGCGAGACGCGACAGACGAATGGTGTTGTTCAAGGCGATCCCCAAATCTCATCCGCATCGACATATTCGATGATGGATGCCCTCATATGATGGATCGGGGTTAGAGGGACGGCCGCGTCACCGCCAATAGAAGCGTTCCAAATAACAAGCATTCTGCGGCAGTGTGACATCACTGCCGCAGATTTTAATGGTTCTAAATTCAGCGGGTATTTTTCTCAGCAAGATGCAGTCCAGGCGCGACGGTTATGTCTGCCCGCAAATAGTTGTGGCGCCGTCGCGCGCGATTCTTGTCTTTCCCGGTGGATAGTTACGCGGCGCGCACCGAGCGCAGGAAGTTGCCGACCTCCTGCTTCAGTCGCGTGCTTTCGCTGGACAGCGACTGTGCCGCGGACAGAACCTGCGATGACGCCGAGCCTGCTTCTTCGACGCCGCGCTGCACGTCGGTGATGTTCGAACTCACCTGCATCGTGCCTGCTGCGGCCTGCTGCACGTTGCGCGAAATCTCCTGCGTGGTGGCGCCCTGCTCTTCAACGGCCGATGCGATGGCGGACGCAATCTCCGACATCTGACCGATAGTCATGGAGATCTCCTTGATAGCCGACACCGAATCCTCGGTCGCCTTCTGGATGCCGCTGACCTGCTGGCTGATCTCGCCAGTCGCCTTCGCGGTCTGCTCGGCCAGCGCTTTCACTTCGGCGGCAACCACCGCAAAGCCGCGACCGGCTTCGCCGGCGCGCGCGGCCTCGATGGTCGCGTTGAGCGCCAGCAGATTGGTCTGGCCCGCGATATTGTTGATCAGCTCGACGACATCGCCGATGCGTGCCGCGGCCGTCGCCAGTTCGCTGACGCGGTTGTTGGTATTGTCAGCCTGCGCAACAGCCTCGCTGGCGATGCGCGCGGCGCCCTGCACCTGGCGGCTGATCTCGTGCACCGACGACGACATTTCCTCGGTGGCGGATGCGACCGACTGCACATTGGTGGCAGCTTCTTCCGATGCCGCCGACACCGCGATCGCCAAAGCCTGCGAGCGATCCGACGTTGCCGTCAATGTGGTGGCCGAACCTTCCAGTTCCTTCGAGGCAGCCGATACGGTCTCGACGATCTGCCCGACGGCGCCTTCGAAATCGGCGGCGAGCTTCATCATATCCGCCTTGCGCTGTTCGGCAGTGCGGCTTTCCGTAGCGATCTGCGCGACCTTCATGCGCTCGACTTCGAGGCCGTTCTCCTTGAATACACTCAGCGCCGTCATGATCTCCCCGATCTCGTCGGCGCGCTTGCTTGCCGGAACGTCGACGGTGAGGTCTCCTTTGGCGAGCTTGTTCATCGTGGCGATGCTTGCCTTCAACGGACGCACCACGCTGCTGCGCGCCACAACATAGCTGACAATGATGGCGAGCAGCATCACGCCGAGCGTCGCATAGATAATGGTCCAGAGCGTGTCGTTGGCGGTTTCGAGAAACTCGACCTTCTTGATGCCCACATAGAGAATGCCGATCACGTTGCGGCTGGCGTCGAAGATCGGATCATAGACGGTCATATACGGCTCGCCGAGGATGGCCACTTCACCGCGGAACGCGGTCTTGCCATTGAAGACCGCGTCATAGGCGGGTCCTTTCGCCAGCTGCGTGCCGATGGCACGCGTACCATCCGGCTTCATCACGTTGGTGGAGATGCGGGTATCATTCATGAAGATCGTTGCGGTGCCGCCGACCAGCGTCTTGATCTTGTCGACCGCTGCGAAATTGCCGTTCAGCGGCTTGCCGTCCGCCAGCAGCTTGCCATCCGCGATACTGTACTTGTCGCCGCTCTCACGCAGCACGTTCCAGGCGACACGCATGTTGGTCTCGACCCGCTCCGTCGCGGATTTGGCGGCGCCCTGTTCGAGCACATATTTGGCGACCAACGTGATGCAGATGCCGAGGATGAGAATGCCGGAGACCGTCATCAACATGATGCGCGGGCCAAGACCGAGACCCCGACGACGGCCGGGTTTGGGTTGGGAGGCGGACAACGGCATTGCGATCTCCTGTCGCGCCGACCCCTCGGTCGTGCGCTCAAAGCCGAACGGCTCCAGACACACTCACTGCACAACGTCGAGGAGGTATCCGGACCCGCAATTCAAGAAACAAGTTCCATCATTATGATTCAGTTCTATCGGCTAGCCGTTCGAAAGCGGTTAATGTTCGCCTGGCGGAAAAGGTATAATCGTCTGATTTTGCGTGATTTTCGGCATCGGAATACCTGAATCGAAGCTCATTCTCGGCGTCCATTCGACGCATCTACCGATGCGCGCTCCGTTGCCGCGCATGGTGCCCGCGCGCCAGCGTGACTTGTGCCACCCGGCGAACTGCCGCCTATGGAAAGCTGCATTGACCATCGAGCCGATGACCCCTTCCGCTCCGCCGCGACAAACGATCGTCGGCTGGTTCGCCAACCAGCCTTATCTCCTGCTCAGCCTCACCTCGCTGTTCTGGGCCGGGAATATCGTGCTCGGCCGCTATGTCGCCGGCCACGTCCCGCCGGTGACACTGGCCTGCGTGCGCTGGATCGGAGCCTTTTTCCTGTTGCTGCCCTTCGCCTGGACGCATCTGCGCACGGACTGGCCGGTTCTCCGCGCCCAACTTTCTCTCATGACGATGCTGGCGCTGACCGGCTTCGCCGCCAATACGGTGCTGGCCTATTGGGGCCTGCAATACACGCAGGCCCTGAACGCGCTGCTGATCCAGTCGTCGGGCCCGCTCTGCGTCGCGCTGTGGACGCTGATCCTGTTCGGCGTGCGGCTGACGGTGGCGCAACTGCTCGGCATTGTGGTCTCCATGGCCGGCGTGCTGATCATCATCCTGCGCGGCGATCTCACCGCACTGGCCAGTATCCAGATCAACAAGGGCGATGCGATGCTGTTCGCAGCGCTCCTGGTGTTCGGCATCTATTCGGCGCTGATGCTGCGGCGACCGGTGACTCACCCGATGTCGCTGATCGCCTTCACCACCGCCGGCGGCGCGATCCTGACCCTGCCGGTCAGCATCTGGGAACTCAATTCGGGTTCGCCGCTGATCTTCGACACCGTGACGCTGCTGACGCTCGCCTATGCTATGATCTTTCCATCAGCGCTGGCCTATCTGTTTTTCAATCGCGGCATCGCGCTGATCGGCCCGAATCGGGCGGCACCATTTCTGCATCTCATGCCGGTGTTCGGATCGGTATTGGCCATCGCGTTTCTCGGCGAGCAGCCGCAACTGTTTCACCTTATCGGCTACGTGCTGGTGCTGTCAGGCGTGTTTATCGCATCACGGCGATAGACCGAACATCCGCTCCGGCCAGCCTGACATCGGGAGTAGAAACATCACATGACCGTTTTCTCGCTCGCCCACCTCACCGTGCTATCGCTGGCGCCGCCAGAGATGATCGATGTTGCCGCGCGCTGCGGCTACCGGAGTGTCGGACTGAGACTGATCGCCGTGACCGCGGAAAGCCCTGGCTACCCGCTGATGAACGACAAGGCGATGATGCGGCAAACCAAGGCGCGTCTCGCCGATACCGGACTGCACGTGCTCGATATTGAACTCGTCAAGATCACGCCCGGGATCGACGTCGCGGCGCTTGAGCCGATACTCACCGCCGGCGCGGAGCTCGGAGCCCGCCATGTCATCGTCGCGCCCTATGATCCCGACTTGTCCCGCCTCGCCGACCGACTGGCGGCCATCGCCGATCTTACGGCGCGATATGGCATCATGCCGGTGATGGAGTTCTTTCCCTGGACCAATGTGTCGAACCTGCGCAAGGCGCGCGCCATCGTCGAGACCGCAGGCCGCGCCAATGCGGGTATCCTTGTCGATACGCTGCATTTCGACCGCTCCGACAGCAGCCTCGCCGAACTCGACGACATGCCATCGCGCTTGCTGCCGTTTTTCCATTTTTGCGATGCTCCGGCGGAGAAGCCTGGCACGGTGGAAGGACTGCTGCACACCGCGCGCTCTGAACGGCTGCCACCCGGCGACGGCGGCATCGATCTCTGCGCCATCGCCGCGCACCTGCCGAAGCATATTCCGGTCGCGCTCGAAGTGCCGATGGATGCGCTGACCCGGGAGCGCGGCCCCGAAGAAGTCGCGCGCCGCGCAATCGCCGGCGCGAAGCGCCTGCTGGGAGATTGAGAATCTAGCGAGTAATCTACGCGCACATGCCACCGCCCGGCATAGCGCCTGTCCCGCGCGCGTTATGCCAACGTATGAACGATAACCGGCCCGGCTATCGCTGTGGCTGGTCCAATCAGCAAGGGCGCCAGATTCTGTTCGCTCCACGCGAGCCCGCGTCGGTTCGACTCCTCGGCGCCCGCGAAATTGTTGAAGATGCTGATCGCCGTCACCGTATCGTCGGACGCATAGACCACATAATAGGCCATGAAACCTTCGACATCACTGATGATCGGAATGGCACCTTCCTTGATCCTGCGCGTCAGTTCCTCAGCCATGCCGGTCTTTGCCTTGCTCTGACGAATGGCAGCATACATGGGACGCTCCTTCACCCGTAAGCTGCCCGCGATCGCACCTGCCGCGATCATGCATCGCACACACTCATCATCGGCGGGACGAGCAGCAGGGTTTCCCGCGCGTAGAACCTACGCCATCCCGCGCAACGACGCCATCTGACGCCTCCCCACCCACTACGCGCCTCCGATCAATATTCCCACCGCCAGAACGATGACGCCGCCAAGCACCACCTGAAAGACGGCCTGCAGGAACGGCGTATCCATATAGCGCGCCCTGATATAGGCGATGGCCCAGAGTTCGAAAAAAACGACGACACCCGCGATGGCCGTCGCGATCCAGAATGCATTCGGCCAGCTGTCCGGCACGAGATAAGGCAGAGTATGGCCGAGACCGCCCAGCGTCGTCATCAGCCCGCAGATGCCGCCACGCAACCACGGCGAGCCGCGTCCGGTCATAGAGCCATCGTCCGACAGCGCTTCGGCGAAACCCATGCTGATGCCGGCGCCGATCGACGCGGCGAGGCCAACAAGGAATGTCTGCCAGTTGTGATGTGTTGCAAACGCGGCCGCAAACAGCGGCGCCAGCGTGGATACGGAGCCGTCCATCAAGCCCGCAAGACCAGGCTGAACATACTGCAGGACGAACATCCGGTGGCGGGTGTTGTCCTCCATCGTACGAACGTCGGACGTCAGGATGGCATCCGATAATTTGGCCGCGAGATGCTCGTGTCCTTTTTCCAGCTCGGCCAGATCGCCCAGCAACTTGCGAACGCCGACATCCGTCGCCTGCTCGGCAGCCCTGGCGTAAAAACGCTCGGCCTCAAACTCCATCCTCTCGGCTTCCTTGCGGATAGTGTCGAGCGACAGGTTACGCGTGAGCCAGATTGGTCGGCGGCGGATGAAGCCCTTGACGTCTTCGCGCCGGATCGGCGGAAGGTTCGGTCCGAAGCGCTTCTCATACATCTGCAACAGCAGATGTCGATGGCCCTTTTCTTCTTCGGCCATCTCGCTGAAGACTTTCGCGGAATCGGGATAGCGCTCTGCCAGATCCTCGGCGAAGCTGAGATAGATCCGGCTGTCCTCTTCCTCGCTGGAGATCGCAACCGCCAGCACCTCGCGTTCGGTGAGCTCCGAAAACGCCTTCATATCAAAGCCTTACTTAATTTAGAATTATTCTAATTTATATAGGAGCTGCTTTGCATTTGTCAAAGAGCTTCGCGCCTGCGCGGCGCTGAACCTGTCCGCTGGTCGGGAAGCAATAGCGGGGACGAGAAGGACCGCGGCGAAACGATCGTGCTTGCTCCGGAGCTTGCACCGGCATTCGCACCGACCTCGACGCGGAGATGCTGCGGATCAGCGGCCGTCTGCAGGTGCCGTCGCTCACGAACGCGATAAGGTCGACCCGGTGCAGCAGAAGTCGCTGCATGGCCTACACCATCGACAGCGCGCTCACCTGAACTGCATACCTTTCCGCTTCCGTGCGTCACCGACCTCCGCTAGTTTGCCCGCAACAAATGTGGGCTACCAAAGCCGATTCAGGGAGAAAAGCGGAATGCACGGACTTTCAGTTCTTCGCGGTGTGGCGAGCGCATGGTTTATCGGAGCGCTACTGTTGGCGACCCCGGATGCCATCGCACAAACCGCGAATTATCCAAACCGGGCGATCACGCTGGTGCTCCCTTTCGCCGCAGGCAGCGGCACCGACACCACGACGCGCCTGATCGCCAAGGAACTCGGCACCGCACTGAACGCCAACACCGTGATCGACAACAAGGCCGGCGCCAATGGCTCGATCGCCGCCAGTTTCGTCGCTCGCGCCCCCGCCGACGGTTACACGCTGTTCGTCACGACCAACACGACGCATTCGGCCAATCCTTTTCTGCTCAAGACCATGAGCTATGATCCGATCAAGGATTTCACGCCGATCGCGCGCACCGGCGACCTGCCCTTCATGCTGGTGATCAATCCCGAGATTCCCGCCAACTCCGTGGAAGAGCTGATCGCGCTCGCCAAGAAAGAGCCGGGCAAGTACTCCTACGCATCGGGCAGTTCGTCGGCGATCGTCTCGGGCGCGACCTTTGCCCGCCTCGCCAAGCTCGATCTCCTGCACGTGCCTTACAAGAGCTCACCACCGGCGCTCACCGATGTCATCGCCGGCCGTGTCAGCATGATGTTCGTCGACGTTCCGACCGGCCTGCCGCATGTCAACGCCAAGGCGTTGAAGTCGCTTGCGGTGACCACCAAGTATCGCTCCAAGCTTCTGCCCGACCTTCCGACCATGGACGAGGCCGGCGTGAAGGGCTTCGACATCACCTCGTGGCAGGGCTATCTCGGCCCGGCCAACATGCCGAAGGACATCGTCGTCAAGCTCAACGCCGAAATCCGCAAGATCGTCGAACGCCCCGAGATCCAGAAAGACCTCGCCAACCGCGGCATGGAAGCCTTCTCCGGTACGCCGGAAGAGTTCGACGCCTTCCTGAAGGATCAGCTCAAGGTGTGGGAGAAGCTGATCACGGATGCGGGGATCGAGAAGCAGTAGGCGCATTTCAGATAGAACCGCACGGCAGGTATGTTCGTCATGCCCGGCGAATGCCGGGTATCTACGTCTCGGCCACAAAGAAGACGTGGATGGCCGGGACGAGCCCGGCCATGACGATGGTTTTGCGTGGGTTGAACGAAGAGGAACCGCGCCTAACCCGCAGACTCGGCGACTGCATGTCGCAGGGTTTTCCCCTCTCGTCATTTTCTTGTCACGGAACTGTCAGCGCAGCGTAACGCCCGCGCCTCAGAACACGCCGCATGGTCACCACAAGGAGACACACCATGCGCAGCACATTCCTCTGCTCCGTCGCTTCCCTCGTCATGCTCACATCCGCCGCTTTCGCCCAGACCGAAGGTGAATTCCCCGCCAAGCTCGCCGGCCATGCCGTGCTGCCGGCGACGTCGACCATCGATGCGCCTGCGGATGCGCCGAACGACCTGAAGACCTCGGGCAAATACACCACCGGCAAGCGCGTCGACGCGCTCGGCACCGTGATGGGCAAGTCCTATGAGCGCGCCACCGGCATCTCGCTGCCGATGAAGGGCCAGCCGCTGCAGGGCCATTCCGGCATCAAGGTGATGCCCGACGGTTCGTTCTGGGTGCTGACCGACAACGGCGCCGGCTCGCGCTACAATTCGGCCGACTACATGATCTATCTCAATCATCACAAGATCGACTGGAAAAACGGCAAGGTCGAGCGTCAGGCCACCGTGTTCCTGCACGATCCCGACAAGAAGGTGCCGTTCCGCATCGTTCATGAAGACACCGCCAAGCGCTACCTGACCGGCGCCGATGTCGACACCGAAGGCTTCCAGATCGTCGGCGACAATTTCTGGATCGGCGAGGAATTCGGCCCCTACATCATCAAGGCCGACAAGACCGGCAAGGTTCTGGCTGTGTTCGACACCGTCGCCGACGGCAAGCCGGTGCGTTCGCCCGACCATTGGTCGGTGCAGTCGCCGGGCGCACCGGGCGCCACCTACACCACCGTCAACCTGCGCCGCTCCAAGGGCTATGAAGGCTTCGCCTCCTCCAAGGATGGCAAGTTCCTATACGGCCTGCTCGAAGGCCCGATCTGGGATGCCGAGAAGAAGGACTGGGAAAAGGTCGACGGCAAGGAAGCTTCGCGCATCCTGGAATTCGACGTCGCCAACGAGAAGTTCACCGGTCGCTACTGGCAGTACGTGTTCGAACAGAACGGCAATGCCATCGGCGACTTCAACATGATCACCGCCGACAACGGCCTGATCATCGAGCGTGACAATGGCGAAGGCACCAAGGACAAGGCCTGCGCCGACGGCAAGCGCGGTGAAGACTGCTTCCCGGATCTCGCCAAGTTCAAGAAGGTCTACAAGATCGAACTGAACGACGCCAATGTCGGCAAGCCCGTTCGCAAGATTGGTTTCATCGACCTGATGAAGATCCAGGACCCGAACAAGCTGGCCCGCAAGCCGCTGAATGACGGCGTGCTGACCTTCCCGTTCTTCACCATCGAGAACGTCGACCAGGTTGATGCCACCCACATCATCGTCGGCAACGACAACAACCTGCCGTTCTCGTCGAGCCGCGAGCCGAACAAGGCCGACGACAACGAGTTCGTGCTGCTCGAAGTCGCCGACTTCCTGAAGGCGAAGTAATCAACGCGAGCAGGCATCAGCCTGAACGACGAAAGCCCTCCCGCAAGGGAGGGCTTTTTACGTTCGAGCGTGATCTACTTTCCTCTCCCACAAGGGGAGAGGGGAAGAAGAGCCTCTACGCCGCACGCACCTTGGTCAGGAACTCGTCCACCGCCGTTCGCAACATGCCGGACTGAGTGTCGAGCTCCCTGGCATTCGACAACACCTGCGAGGCCGCCGTCCCGGTCGCTTCCGCTGCGCTGCTGACGCCCCCGATATGTTCGCTGATCTCACTGGAGCCTGCCGCGACCGACTGAATGTTGCGCGCGATTTCCCGCGTGGCCTCGCCCTGCTCCTGGACGGCCGTGGAGATGCTAGTGGTGATCTCGCTCATCTGCGCGATGGTCCCCGTAATGGCGCTGATCGAGAGTACGGCTTCGCTGGTCGATGCCTGCATAGCTGCGACCTGGGCGGAGATCTCTTCGGTGGCCTTGGCGGTCTGGCTTGCCAGCGCCTTCACTTCCGAGGCGACGACCGCAAAGCCGCGGCCGGACTCGCCGGCGCGCGCCGCTTCGATGGTCGCATTCAGCGCGAGCAGATTGGTCTGGGAGGCGATGCTGTGGATCAACTGAACCACTTCGCCGATCTTCTCCGCGCCGCTGGACAGCAGCTGAACGGTCGCATTGGTGCGTTCCGCATCGCCGACTGCCTTGCTGGCAATTTGGCTCGACTGCGAGACCTGCCGCAAGACTTCGCTGACCGAAGCCGACAATTCCTCGGCGGCGGCTGCAACCGTGCTGACATTGTCCGACGACCGCTCCGACGCGGCGCCGACCGTCGATGCACGCGAACTGGCATCGCTGGCGGTCGCCGTCATGGATTGCGCGGTAGTCTGCATCCCTGCTGCTGCCGTCGATACCGAGCGGACAATACCGTTGACGCTGCGTTCGAAATCATCGGCGATGCTCTCCATGGCCGAACGACGCTCGGCCGACGCGCGCGCCTGCGTCTCAGCTTCGATCTTGTCGAGCCCGCGAATCCGGACCGCATTGTCCTTGAAGACCTGAACGGTCGATGCCATCGCACCGATCTCATCGCCGCGCCCGGTCCCGGGAATGTCGTCCTCAAGCGCGCCATCGGCCAGCGTGCGCATCCGCGCACCGAGCTGACCGAGCGGGCGGCTGATGCTGCGGCCGATCATCCAGGCGATGCCGCCCGCGACCGTACCAATAGCAAGGATCGCCAAACCGAGCGCCCAGACGATCGGCTTCAACCTGGCGTCGAGGTCTTCCAGATAGGCTCCGGCGCCCACATACATGTTCCATCCGGGGATCGCGGCGGCATAAGCAACCTTGCGCAGCGGCGCCGTCTGGCCGGGTTTGACGTAGTCATAGAACATCGTGTGCTCGCCCTTGGCAGCAACACTGTCGCGCCACTCGCGACCGATCGCCTTGCCATTGGTCACCACATCGAGGCGGTTCTGACCGATCTGCTTTGCGTCCGGCGACAACACCGTCACGCCGTCCATCATGGAGCCAAACAGGTAGCCCGCGCCGTTGTCGTAGGTCATCGTATTTGCACGACGACCGAATTCAGCCATCGCGGCTTCCTTGGTGAGCTGGCCGGCGTCGACTTGTTTTTGCAATCCGATTGCCACGCTGCGCGCGGCATCGACGAAGTGGCGCAGCTCCTCGATCCTTGAGGTCATCATCTCGCGCTGAACGAAATATCCCGCGAGAACGCCAGACGCGCACAGACCAAGCAACATGACACCCACCAGAATACCTAGCTTGGGCGTGATCGTCAGATTACTTATCTTCACAATGAGTTCTCCAAAAAAGGTCGCGGGTGCAAATACCAATTGAGGAGAAGAATACCGAACAGACCTTTTTTTGTTCTTTACAAACCAAACCCGCAAATCATCGAGCCTGTGATACTTGATGATGAGCAACGATTGCAGCGCTACAAGAGCTCGCTCTCCGCGAGAGAAGAGGAAAGGCTCTACGCTGCGCGAACCTTCGCGAGGAATTCATCCACCGCCTTGCGCAGGATGCTCGACTGGCCGTCCAGCTCTTTCGCATTCGACAGCACCATGCCTGCCGCCTGCCCCGTTGCCTCCGCCGCTGCGCTGACGCCGCCGATATGAGCGCTGACCTCGCTCGAGCCAGCGGCAACCGACTGGATGTTGCGCGCGATCTCCTGCGTGGCCGAGCCCTGCTCTTCCACTGCCGACGAGATCGTCGTGGTGATCTGGCTCATCTGCGCGATCGTGCCGGTGATGGCGTTGATCGAGTTGACAGCCTCCTGCGTCGACGCCTGCATCGCCGCAACCTGCGCGGAGATTTCCTCGGTCGCCTTCGCCGTCTGGCTCGCCAGCGCCTTCACCTCCGACGCGACGACCGCGAAGCCACGGCCGGATTCACCGGCGCGTGCCGCTTCGATGGTTGCGTTCAGCGCAAGCAGATTGGTCTGCGATGCGATGTTGTGGATCAGCTGCACGACCTCGCCAATCTTCTCGGCGCCGCTGGAGAGCTGCTGCACCGTCGCATTGGTGCGCTCCGCATCGCCCACGGCCTTGCTGGCGATATCGCTCGAGGCTGCGACCTGACGCAGCACTTCGCTGACCGATGCCGATAGTTCTTCAGCCGCGGCGGCAACCGTGCTGACATTGTCAGATGAGCGCGCCGATGCCGCACCGACCGTCGATGCGCGCGAACTCGCGTCGCTGGCCGTCGCCGTCATCGACTGCGCAGTGCTCTGCATACCGGCCGCAGCGGTGGAGACGGAACGCACGATGCCGTTGACACTGCGCTCGAAATCATCGGCGAGGCTCTCCATAGCCGCACGGCGTTCGGCAGCAGCGCGGGCCTGCGATTCCACCTCGATCTTGTCGAGCCCGCGAATGCGTACCGCATTGTCCTTGAACACCTGAACCGTTGCGGCCATGGCGCCGATCTCGTCGCCGCGGTCGACGTCGGGGATCGCTTCATCCAGCGCGCCATCGGCGAGACCGCGCATGCGCGCGCCGAGCCGGCGAAGCGGGATGGTGATGCTGCGACCAATCATCCAGGCAAGCGCGCCGAGAATGAGGATGACGGAAAGCGCCGCGATCATCACGGTGCGCGCGCTCTCCCAAAGTTGCGCCTGCAGATCGTCGATATAGACGCCGGTGCCGATGACCCAGCCCCAGGGCTCGAAACCGACGACATAAGAGAGTTTCGGCTGCGGTGCGTCCTTGCCAGGTTTCGGCCAAAGATAATCGACGAAGCCGGCCTTCTGCTTCTTCACGACATCGGCGAATTCGACAAACAGCCGCTTGCCGTTCGGGTCCTTGTTGCCGGAGAGATCGCTGCCGTTCATCTCGGGCTTGATCGGATGCATCACCATGCGCGGCTGCAGGTCGTTGATCCAGAAGTAATCGCCATTGCCGTAGCGCAGTTTGCCGATACGCGCCGCAGCGGTCTTGCGCGCGGCCTCGTCCGACACGCCGCTACGCTGGACCGTCGCGTATTCTTCCTGCGCGATGCCGAGTGCCAGCTCCGTGAGATGGGTCAATTCGCTCTGGCGCTGCTGCTTGAGGGAGTCGCCGAGGGTGTTCAGCTGCATCCAGGCCAGCCCGGCAAGGCCAAGAAAGCTCAAGCCAATGATGCTGTAGAGGCGAAGGCCGATCGAAATTTTCAAACGATTCATGGGAAGTATCCCTGTAAGGCGCGCTGAAATAAGCGAGTCACCATCGCAGGGTGTAGTTTCGAGTTCGTGAAGTGGTGTGTAGTTCCGTTTTTGCAACCGCGGTTATAGGTTACCTCGAATGCACCAAAAGTCGCACTACAGGTAGCTGCGCACCACTATGAACTATCATTGTGCAGATTTAAATTTGGTGGTGCAGCGATACGACGCAGCGGCCGAAGCTCAATAGTTCAGGCAAGTCCCAGCCCGGTAGCTCCCCGAGCGCAAGCTAAGCCGCGCTCGGGGAAGGATTTGACTCAGGCTGCTCTCACCTTGGCGAGGAATTCATCCACGGCGGTGCGCAGCATGCCGGACTGGCTCTCCAGCTCCTTTGCATTCGACAGCACCTGTGACGCCGCCGAGCCGGTGGCCTCGGCTGCGCTGCTGACGCCGCCGATATGATTGCTGATCTCATTCGCGCCGGCCGACACCGACTGAATGTTGCGCGCGATTTCCTGCGTCGCCGTGCCCTGCTGCTCCACCGCCACAGAGATCGTGTTGGTGATCTGGCTCATCTGGGCGATGGTCCCGGTGATGGCGCCGATCGATGCAACGGCCTCGCTGGTCGATGCCTGCATGGCGGCAACCTGCGCCGAGATTTCCTCGGTGGCCTTGGCGGTCTGACTGGCCAGCGCCTTCACTTCCGATGCCACCACCGCAAAACCGCGGCCGGACTCGCCGGCACGTGCGGCTTCGATGGTCGCGTTCAGCGCCAGCAGATTGGTCTGGGAGGCAATGCTGTGGATCAGCTGCACGACTTCGCCGATCTTCTCAGCGCCGCTCGACAGGATCTGAACAGTCGCATTGGTGCGCTCGGCATCGCCCACCGCCTTGCTGGCGATCTCGCTGGAGGCCGATACCTGACGCAGCACTTCACTGACTGACGCCGACAATTCCTCCGCAGCCGCCGCAACCGTGCTGACATTATCGGACGAGCGCGTCGAAGCTGCGCTGACCGTCGCGGCGCGCGAGCTTGCGTCGCTTGCCGTCGCCGTCATCGACTGCGCGGTGCTCTGCATTCCGACCGCGGCGGTCGAGACCGAGCGGACGATACCCGTCACGCTGCGCTCGAAATCCGTGGCCATCGCCTCCATGGCGGCGCGGCGCTCCGCGGCGATACGGCCCTGCGCATCCGCCTCGACCTGTTCCAGCGAGCGGATACGCAGCGCATTGTCCTTGAACACCTGAACCGTCTTGGCCATCGCACCGACTTCATCGCTACGGCCAACGCCGGGAATTTCCTCATCCAGCGCACCATTGGCGAGCGACTCCATGCGCGATCCCAGCATGCCGAGCGGCTTGGTGATACTACGGCCGATCAGCCACGCAATCGCACCCGCCACTGCGGCAATGGCCAGCATGGCCAGGCCGAGCGCCCAGATGATCGGTTTCAGATGAGCGTCGAGGTCATCGAGATAGGCGCCGGTGGCAATGAACATGTTCCAGCCGGGAAGCGCCGCGGCATAACCCATCTTGCGCGACGGGACCTGCTCATTGGGCTTCTGGAATTCGTAGGTCAGAATCTTCGTGCCGTTGGCTGCGACGCCGTCGCGGAATTCACGCGTAATGGCAACGCCACTGACCTTGACGTCCAGCCGGTTGGATCCCGGCTTGAAGCCCGGCAGATGAACCACCTCACCGTCCATCGTGTAGATGAACAGATAGTTGCCGTTGTCATAGGTCATCGGCTCGATGCGGCGTACCAGCTCGGCGGTCGCGGCTTCCTTGGTGAGCTTGCCTGCTGCGACATCCTTCTGGATGCTGGCCGCTACGTTGGTCCCGATTTCGACGATCGACTTCAGCTGCTCGGTTCGCGCGGAGAGCATCTCGCTCTTGACCATATAGGCGGCCAGAATGCCCGCGGCGCAGAGGCCAATCATGGTCACGGCCACCAGAACGACGAGCTTGTACGTAATACGGATATTGGCGAGCTTCACGGCTGTATTCCCCCGGGCGTGCGATTTTCGATCGCTGATTCCTCGGAGTAAAATGTATCGGGGTAGTGTTCCCAAATCCTTACACGTGCGGGGCGGGGGCAAACCTGCCGCGCCGACCTGAATGTGAACATTTTCCGCAAAACGAAAAAATCCCCGCCTTTCGGACGGGGATTTCGGCAATGTCAGTTCGAGTAAGAGACACTCAGAATGTCAGCGCCTTGGCCTGTTTCACCTGCGGCAGCGCCTGCACCTTGCTCAGCACATCGGCCGGCACAACGCCGTCGATCTCCACCAGCGCAATGGCGTCACCGCCCTGCTCGTTGCGGCCGAGATGGAAGGTTGCGATGTTGACCTTGGCATCGCCGAGCAGCGAGGCGAACTTTCCGATGAAGCCCGGCTTGTCCTCGTTGGTGACATAGATCATCGACTTCCCGAATTCGGCATCGACGCGGATACCCTTGATATCAACCAGCCGCGGCTTGCCGTCATGATAGACAGTGCCGGACACCGAGCGTTCCTGCCGTTCGGTGATAACCGTAACGGTGATCAGGCTTTCGTAATCGCTTTGCGCCGCGCGTACCACTTCATCGACCACCATGCCGCGCTCCTTGGCAACGGCGGGCGCGGAGACGACGTTGACGTCGCCGAGCATCGGCCGCAGCAACCCGCTCAATGCAGCAGACGTCAGGGCCTTGATCTTCATTTCGGCCACCGCGCCTTCATAGGTGATCTGCACCTTGGCAATGCCGGTCTCGGTGAGCTGGCCCGCGAACGAGCCAAGCTTCTCGGCGAGTTCGATGAACGGCTTCAGCTTCGGTGCTTCTTCCGCGGTGATCGACGGGAAGTTGACCGCGTTGGAGATCGCGCCCGACAACAGATAATCCGACATCTGCTCGGCGACCTGCAGCGCGACATTCTCCTGCGCTTCGGTGGTCGATGCGCCCAAATGCGGCGTGCAGATCACATTGGGATGGCCGAACAGCACGTTCTTAGTGGCCGGCTCCTCGACGAACACGTCGAAGGCAGCGCCGGCGACATGCTTGCTATTCAGCGCATCGACCAGCGCTTGCTCATCGACCAGACCGCCGCGGGCGCAGTTGATGATGCGCACGCCGGGCTTCATCTTGGCGATGGCAGCGGCATCGATGATGTTCCTTGTCTTCTCGGTGAGCGGCGTGTGCAGCGTGATGAAGTCGGCGCGCTTGAGGAGGTCGTCGAGCTCGACCTTCTCGACGCCGATGTCCTTGGCACGCTCCGGCGACAGGAACGGATCGAAGGCAATGACCTTCATGCGCAGGCCGAGCGCGCGGTCGGCGGCAATGGCGCCGATATTGCCGCAGCCGATCACGCCCAGCGTCTTGCCGGTGATCTCGACGCCCATGAAGCGGTTCTTCTCCCACTTGCCGGCCTGCGTCGACGCATCGGCCTGCGGGATCTCGCGGGCGAGCGAGAGCATCAGTGTGATCGCATGTTCGGCTGTCGTGATCGAATTGCCGAACGGCGTGTTCATCACGATGATGCCCTTGGCGGTCGCCGCGGGAATTTCGACATTGTCGACGCCGATGCCGGCGCGGCCGATCACCTTCAGGCGCGTCGCCTTTTCGAGGATCTTTGCAGTGGCCTTGGTGGCCGAGCGGATGGCGAGGCCGTCATAGTTGCCGATGATCTCGGCGAGCTTGTCCTTGTCCTTGCCGAGGTTCGGCTGGAAGTCGACGTCGATGCCGCGATCCCGAAAGATCTGCACGGCGGCGGGAGAGAGAGCGTCGGAAATGAGAACTTTGGGGGCGGTCATGGATGTGATCCTCGAAATGGGAGCCGGTGTAGGCGCGACAAACGCAGCAGGCTCCTTCTCCCCGTTCTTACGGGGAGAAGGTCGGGATGAGGGGCCGCTTTCGACCCGAGAATGCAGGAGTGAGGAGAGTTGAGTGCCATGCCCCTCACCCGGACATCGCGCTCGCGCGATGTCCGACCTCTCCCCGCCCGCGCACAGCGAAGCTGTGCTAGGCGGGGAGAGGTTAAGAGCAACTAAGCCGCCTTGGCGAGTGAGGCCTTGGTTTCGGCAAAGGCCCAGTCGATCCACTGCGTGAGGATTTCGACGTCCTTGGCTTCGACCGTGGCACCGCACCAGATGCGCAGACCGGCCGGCGCATCGCGATAATGCGCGAAGTCGAAACCGGCATTTTCCTTCTCGACGGCTGCGACCAGCTTCTTGGCGAAGTCAGCCTGCGCGTCCGGCGAGAGCGCGGTGATCGCGGGATCGATCACCTTCATGCACACCGACGTGTTGGAGCGGATCGCGGGATCGGCTGCGAGGAAGTCGATCCACGGTGTCTTCGCTTTCCAGTCGGCGAGCGCCTTGGTGTTGGCATCGGCACGCGCGATCAGCGCCTTGAGACCGCCAACCGACTTGGCCCAGCCGAGCGCATCGAGATAATCCTCGACGCACAGCATCGACGGCGTGTTGATGGTCTCGCCGACGAAGATGCCTTCGTTGAGCTTGCCGCCCTTGGTCATGCGGAAGATCTTCGGCAGCGGCCATGGCGGCGTGTAGCTCTCCAGACGCGCCACGGCGCGCGGCGACAGCACGAGCATGCCATGTGCGGCTTCGCCGCCGAGCGCCTTCTGCCAGGAGAAGGTGACGACATCGAGCTTCGCCCAGTCGAGCGGCTGCGCGAAAGCGGCCGAGGTCGCGTCGCAAATGGTCAGGCCTTCGCGGTCAGCCTTGATCCAGTCGGCATTCGGCACGCGCACGCCGGAGGTCGTGCCGTTCCAGGTGAAGACGATGTCCGAGTTCGGATCGGCCTTCGACAGGTCGGGGAGTTCGCCATAGCCGGCATGCAGCTTGGTGACGTCCTTGAGCTTCAGCTCCTTGACGATGTCGGAGACCCAGCCCTCGCCGAAGGATTCCCAGGCGATGGTGGTGACGGGACGCGGCCCGAGCAGCGACCACAGCGCCATCTCGACAGCGCCCGTATCCGATGCCGGCACGATACCGATGCGGTAATCGGCGGGCACTTCAAGCACTTCACGCGTCAGATCGATCGCGAGTTTGAGCTTGTTCTTGCCGATCTTCGCACGGTGCGAACGGCCAAGGGCTGCGTCGGTGAGTTTTTCGGGGGTCCAGCCGGGGCGCTTGGCGCAGGGGCCGGAGGAGAAATGCGGCACGTTAGGCCGCGAAGCGGGCTTCGCTGCAGTCATATTCTATCCTTCCAGATAGCTAGCCTCCCGTTGGGGGGAGGTGTCCCGCTGGCGTGGATATGGGAACCGACCCGGAGCGTCAAGCGACTTCCGGGCTATCACGCGTCATTGATCTTGGGTGACATCGCCCGTCCCGGCGTACCATCACCGGTTTTGCTGATGCCTTGCAACGAACGGCGCCGCGCGGCGTCCGCCGGACGACATGATGATGACGCGTTCTAGAACCGCAACGTCATGCCCACATGACTGTCAGCGAAACCGAGTCGCTTGTAGAATCGCTGGGCATCGACCCGGGTCTGGTGCGTCAACAGCTCGACGAGCTTGCATCCCCTCGCCCGTGCCTCGCCAATGGCCCATCGCACCAGTTGTTCGCCGATGCCCTGGCTGCGGAGCGTCGTCGACACACGAACATCCTCGATGAGTGCACGCGAAGCGCCCTGCGAGCTCAAGCCCGGCAAGATGCAGAGCTGCAGGCATCCGACCACGCTGCCGTCGCCGCCTTCTGCAACCATCAATCGGATATTTGGGTCATGCGCGAGTTTATCGAAGGCCTCGTAATAAGATTGCGGCAGTGGGTCCTCGATACGCTCGCGGCCACGGCCGAGCGCATCATCGGCCAGCATTACCACGATCGCGACGACGTCCTCGCGGCGCGCAGGCCGTAGCTTGATCTGCGTATTCACGAAATACCCAATGCCTTCTCGCTGTCGGCGATCCAGCGCCTGATCGACGCGTAACCGTCGAGATGGAAGCCCCCCTCATGGGCGACGCGCGTATAGGCCAGCAACGACGCGTCGGCCAGCGAGACGCGATCTCCTACAAGGAAACGCGATGTCGTCAGGTGATGCTCCATGCGCACCAGCGCGAAATAGCCGCGCTTCAGCTTTTCGGGATCGAGATCCGAAATCGCCTTGCCGAGATAGACGATCTGATAGCGGCACACCGCGATATAGGGCTCGTGGCTGTATTGTTCCCAGAACAGCCATTCATCCATCTTGGCGGCGTCATAGGCATCGGTCGGAATCAGATCGCTGCCACGCGCGAGATAGCGGATGATGGCATTGGACTGCGCGAGCGGGCGACCGTCATCGAGCACGACGGTCGGCACCTGGCCGGCGCCGTTAAGCGCCAGAAACTCCGGCGTCCGGCTCTCGCCCTTGCTCGTGTCGATATCAATCCACGTATAGGGAAGTTTGAGGTGATCGCTCACCCACTTCACCTTCAGGCAATTGCCGGAATTCAGATCGCCGTAGATTTTCATGATGACTGCCCCGCCGCGATGGACGGGGTAAAAGCATCACCTGCATCGAGACATGTCAACAGCGAGACGTCCCGTAACGAGGAGGCCGCGCCGCGACGTGTCAGATCAGAACCGATAGCCTACACCGGCGCGTACGGTGTTGATGGTGGTATCAACCGCGGATGTGAAGCGGATGTATTCCCACTCACCGCGCAGGAACAGACCGCCGACGAGATTGACGTCAACGCCGAGGCCTGCAGTGTATCCATAGATCAGGCGGCTATATTGCCCATTCACTTGCGTGAGCGGCGTCTTCGGGCCCAGAAGGCTCGCTGGTGTCGTCGATGTGGGGCCCGCAATTTCCGTTTCGCGAATCGATACTGTTCTCACAGTATCGGCCTGGCCGAGCGCGAGACCGCCAAACATATAGGGCATGAAGCCGCCCCAGACGTAGCCGGCGCGTGCCCGGAAGGTTCCGATGTCACTGATGGCGATGGAGCTTGATGCCGATGACGTGACGGCATGATAGTCCCCGTCCGACAACAGCATGTAGCGGCTCATGCTGCCTGACGAGGCGCCACCGAACTTGCCGTGCAAGTAGCTCATTTCAAGGCCGATCACGACGTCGTCCCACTGGGAATTGTAACCGGCAAAGGCGCCATAGCCGTGACCGTGAGCGGACTGCTTCGTAAAGCTGAGCGGCCAACTCGACACGCCCATCTCGCTCTCGATCAATGTGTTGGAGAGCAGGCCTGCAGTCATTGCTGAATTCGAGCCCGTGAACTTCTCGTCGGAAGTGCCGTATCCGGCCTGTCCGCCGACATAGAAGCCTTCCCATGTCGGACGGTCGCGGCTCAGTCCCTCAGGGAACGAACCGCGCAGCGCCGGGAACTCCGGCATGTCGGCGGCTTGAGCGGTTTGCACTGCGCCCAGCAGCGCTGCAGCGATCAGAAGTCTACGCATCACGACAATTCCTCAACTCACCGAACTGTCCCGATCATCCGCTGTTAACCTTAATCATTGGTTGCGATGATACTACCCGTGCAAAACAAAACGGCGCGGGAAGCTCCCGCGCCGTTAAGGTCTCTTAAGATAGTTGAGGCAATCCGCTTAGCTTTAGCCCTTGCGGATCAACGGCGGCGGCGCATAGGCCGGCGGGCTGTCGAGGTTCCAGCGCACGCCGAGCTTCAGGTCATGCGAGGTGATGTCCTTGAACTGCATCGCCACGCCGCGGGTGAAGCCGTCATAGGTCGAGACCGGCCCGGTCTGGCCATCGCCGAGATTCATGTAGCTGTAGCCAAGTTCGACGGTCATTGCCGGATTGACCTTGTAAGCCAGGCCCGTGTGCAGGGCCCATGCGAAGTTCCACTTCGATGCAGCCGGTGCACTTGCGTAGCTCGGGAACGGGCCGCCGATGAAGGGCACGCCGCCGGCGGAGCCGACATTGATCGCACCGTTATCCGTGTAGTTCCCGATATTGACGCGAGCCATGCCGACGCCGGCGCCGACGAACGGGGTCACGCACCACCAGGTACCGAGATCGACGTAACCATTGGCCATCACCACCCATTCGGACTTGGTGGCGTTATAGTTGTTCACGCCGGTACCAACGAGGCCGCTCGACGGGAACGTTACGTGATCGGTGCCCTTGAAATTCGAATTGCCGCGATACTGGCCGGTGATGTCACCGCGGAACCAGTTGTTGAACTGATAACCGACGCCGAGCTGGAAGATGCCAGCCGTATCGAAGGCAGTGGTCTGCTGAAGCGAGAGGAGATTGGCGTTGCGACCGTCACCCATCTCGATGTTCTTGACGCGCTGGTTGCTGAAACCGATATCGCCGCGCAGGTACCAACCGCCGAAGTCTTCGACCGGCGGCGGCGCATACATCTGAGGCGGTGGAGCAATGGGCATGTCGGCAGCGAGAACGGCGGTCGACATCAGGGAAGCCGCGCCCGCGGCCAGAATGAATTTAACGCTACGCATTGGCTTCGTCCTTTTGGGCCAAAGAGGCAACTAATGGAGGCCTCACACTCGGAAACTCACAAACGGACGATGACACCAACTCCTTAAGCGGCGCTTAACCCTAACTTTTAAGGTTGATATTTGGTGACGAAAATGCACGCAAATTCCATCACGCCACTGCGTCGCCACAGTTACTAACAATGTCTTGCTATCAAAACGCGCTGCAATGCGCCGCGGCATCGCCAGGTGTTAACGAGGACTTACCTGCCCGGAGCCTTCGGCTCTGACCGGATCAAAACCAGGCTCCAGCTTTTTGTTGACGCGTTTCCTTGATGCGAACCGGTGCCCACTTCGCGCGAAAGCGCTCCAACGCGAACTATCAAAACGCGGAAGAGCCGCCTCGCCCGGCAAATATTCGGACAAGACAGCTCTTCATGTCAGTTCGGCAGTGATCGCGCGCTGGCGCCTCGGTCAGAGCGAATGAACAGGAAGCTTACGCCGCGGCTGCGTGGCCCAGCGCGTCAACGATGGAATCCACCACTTCCTCGACCATCACGCGGTCATCGCCCTCTCCCATCACGCGGATGACTGGCTCCGTGCCCGACGGGCGGATCAGGAGACGACCATGGCCGTTGAGGCGCTGTTCACCGGCAGCGATGGTGGATTTCACTTCCGCATCATCGAGCGGCTTGCCGCTGCGATAACGCACATTCTTCAGAATCTGCGGCAACGGATCGAACAGGTGGCAGACTTCCGATACCGGCCGACCGAGTTTGGTCACCACGGCCAGCACCTGCAGCGCGGCTACGAAACCGTCGCCTGTCGTCGCATGGTCCGACATGATGATATGGCCGGAGGGTTCGCCGCCGACATTGTAGCCGTGCTGCAGCATCTGTTCGAGCACATAGCGATCACCCACCGCGGTGCGGATGAGGTCGATGCCCTGCCCCTTCAGGAAGCGCTCCAGACCGAGATTTGACATCACGGTGGAGACGATACCCGGCTTGGCAAGCCGCCCGTCTTCCTTCCAGCTCTGCGCGATAACGGCGAGCAACTGATCGCCATCGACCAGATGGCCACGCTCGTCGACCATGATCAGCCGATCGGCGTCGCCATCCAGCGCAATGCCGATATCGGCGCGCATCTCGCGCACCTTGCGGCTCAGCGCTTCCGGTGCGGTCGATCCGCATTCCTTGTTGATGTTGAAACCGTCGGGCTCGACGCCGATGGAGATGACGTCCGCGCCGAGTTCCCAGAGCGCCTCCGGCGCCACCTTGTAGGCGGCGCCATGGGCGCAATCGATGACGACGCGCAAACCATCAAGGCTGAGATTTCGTGGCAGCGTGCGTTTGGCGAATTCGATGTAACGATCATGCACCCCGTCGATGCGGCGCGCCCGACCGAGGCTGGCGCTCTGCGACAGTCTCTTGTCGAGATTCTCGTCGAGCAATTCCTCGATCTGCTTCTCGACATCGTCCGACAGCTTGTAGCCGAGCGGTCCGAACAGCTTGATGCCGTTGTCCTCGAACAGATTGTGCGATGCGGAAATCATCACGCCGAGATCGGCGCGCATCGACTTGGTCAGCATCGCCACGGCTGGCGTCGGCATCGGCCCGACCAGCAGCACATCCATGCCGACCGACGTGAAGCCTGCCACCATCGCATTTTCGATCATGTAGCCGGACAACCGGGTGTCCTTGCCGATCACGACACGATGACGATGTTCGCCGCGCTGAAACACAAGACCTGCGGCCTGCCCAACCTTCAGTGCCAGTTCCGGCGTGATCAGACCATTGGCGCGGCCGCGAATGCCGTCTGTCCCGAAATATTTACGGCTCATGGTAACCCCCAATGCCCTCGCGCTTCGCGCGAGGGCTCAAAACCCTGTCTCAGGCGACTGACCCATTGGCAGCGCCATATATGTGACGGACTTATAAGGCTCGGGCCCCTAAAATCGCTTCAAAAAATATGATGAATCATTACCAAGGCCCGGAATACGTAATTAACGACAAGCCATTGATATTACTTATATACCTTAACCTTTCATGTAATGCCTTCGATGGAGCATCAGCTGACCGGAACCCGGCCCGCTCAGCCCTTTCGCTTGATATGCGCGTCCGCCTTTGAATGGGCAGGCTGGGTCACACTGACCGGATCGGAGCCCGGAAAAGTCTCCTCCAGTCCTTCGTCCAGTGCAACTTCCAGCTGTCGCTTTTCTTCGTCCTCGGCTGCCTTGCCGGGAGCCTTGCCGGCCCCGTGGCCTGCTGGATTTGTCTTGGAGCCGGACATTCTGGCCTCCTTCAATTTCGACGACATTCCAATGACAAGGATGATATGGCGGACCGCCTAACCATGCTAGATGACACCGAAACAAGCAAATACAAGCAAAGACAAGAACGGCTGGGACATCTCATGAAGCATATCACCTGCATCGAAGATCTTCGCCTCGAGCACAAGCGCAACGTGCCGAAGGCGTTCTTCGATTATGTCGACCATGGCTCCTATAGCGAAGACACGTTCCGTGCGAATTGCGAGGATCTGCAGAAGCTGAAGTTCCGCCAGCGTATTCTGGTCGACATCGCCAATCGCGACACCTCGACGACCATCCTCGGTGAGAAGGCCACCATGCCGCTGATCTGCGCGCCGGTCGGCTCAACCGGCTTGCAATATGGCGACGGCGAAATTCACGCCTGCCGGGCGGCGCAGGCGGCGGGCATTCCCTATACGCTCTCGACGATGTCGATCAATTCCATCGAAGACGTCGCCGAGAATGTCGAAAAACCGTTCTGGTTTCAGCTCTATGTCATGAAGGATCGAGGCTTCATCAAGGAATTGATCGAGCGCGCCATCAAGGCGAAGTGTAGCGCGCTGGTGCTGACCGTCGATCTGCAGGTGATCGGCCAGCGTCATGCCGACATCAAGAATGGCCTGTCGGTGCCGCCTCAGATCTTGAATGTGAAGAACCTGATCGATTTCATGAGCAAGCCCGGCTGGCTGGTGCGCACGCTGAAAGCCAAACGGCGCAACTTCGGCAACATCGCCGGCTTCGTGAAGAACACCGACGATCTCGGCTCCGTCGCGCAGTGGACAGCATCGCAATTCGATGCGTCGTTGAACTGGAAGGATCTCGACTGGATCCGCAGCATCTGGCCCGGCAAGATCGTGATCAAGGGCATTCACGATATCGAGGATGCCCGCGAAGCCGTAAAGGTCGGCGCGCAGGCGATGGTCGTGTCCAACCACGGCGGACGTCAGCTCGACGGCGCGCCGTCGTCGATCTCGGTATTACCGGGGATCGCCGATGCCGTCGGCTCGGAGATCGAAGTGATGTTCGACAGCGGCATCCGCTCGGGGCAGGACGTGATGCGTGCGCTCGCCCTCGGCGCCAAGTCCTGCATGATCGGCCGCGCCTATATCTACGGTCTCGGCGCCTATGGCGGCCCCGGCGTGACCAAGGCGCTGGACATCCTGCGCAACGAACTCAGCGTGACCATGGGCCTGTGCGGCGTGAATTCGATCGCCGAGATCGACAGGCACGTGCTGGTGCAGTGAGGACTCGTCAGATCGCCGCGTCGATCCACGCGGCGATCGTATCGACGACTTTTTGCTCGATGCCGTAATAGCCGTGCGGAGACAGCGATCCGCAATCCGTGGACGAGCGCTGATCTCCGCCTCTGACCCTGAGGACCTTGGCGCGCGGCGCGCCACTCATCGCTGCTGCGATCTTGTCGGCGTCTTCCGGCGGTGCGACATTGCAGCGATCGTCTGAATTGGCAACGACGAGTGCGGGCACATTGACTCGTTCAGGATGCGCGTCGAACACCGTCTCGTGGCTACCACCAAGGCGCGACACCGACTCAGTGAGCACGATACCTGCGATCTGACCGTCACGCAGATTCGCTGCGCCGTTCATCGCCGCAATCGAGCCTTGGCTGGTCCCGAGCAGGAAGACCGGTCCCGGCGCCTGCGCGTGAGCCGCAGCGACGAGATCGCCCACAAGTGCTGCATATTGCGGCGAGCTGCGCAGCCCGCGCAAGTTCTGACTATCGACGGCGTCGGGGATCAGCACCGCGAAACCCGCAGCATTCCAGAGCACGCGCGAACGGACGACGAAGTTGTTACCGTGCGCTATTTCGCCATCCCGGGCGATGCCTACATCGCCTGTTCCGCCGGGCAGCATCACGATGGTTGCGCGTGGATGCGATGGACTGACGTAGAGCGCGCGCTGCTGATCGCCGCCATGAACAGGCAGGTTCAGCACCCGCTCCGTCGTGGAGGGCGATGTCTGCGCAGCAGCGAAGTGCGGCGCAGACAACAACAGAGATGCGAGGATGAGGCACGGTGCGAGCAATGGCCTGCGCAAGAGCTTCTCCGCAGTTTCGAATTTCTCACATCGGCGGCGTCAGCCCATCCAGCCCGACATTAACCCGCGCCGTCTCGAAAGTGCCGTCATCCCTCTTGGTAGCGCCCATGATGATGATCTTGGCACCAGGCTTGAGTTCATCCTTATTGCCCGGCACGAATGTCACGATCGGCGTGTCAGGCGTCACGGTCACTTTCTTTTCCCCGTCCTTGTACTTCACCGTCACCGTCTGGCCATCGGAGGCCTGGACCTTCTGATCGACGGTGGCATTGGTCATGCTGCTGTTGGGGCGCAGATCCCAGGGGCGCGAGCCTTCGCCGGTGCCGCGCATCGCTTCTGGAAAGATATGGATCGCGATGGCCTTCTGCGTGCCATCGGCCTGCGGCATGCCGGTCACGCCGATATAGGAGCCGGGCTTCACCTCGGCCATTGTCGTTCTGGCAATGCCGGTCACGGTGACATTGTCCGTCATCTTCACTTTGCGCTCATCGCCTTCGCGCGTCTTGATCGTCAGCACCGCGCCATCGACGGCTTCGATGGCACCACGGATGCGCAGGGGTTGCGGCTGCTGCGCCGATGCGGCGGAAATCAGCAATGAACCAGCAAGAAGTGAGCCCGCGAACAAGCGAGCCGAAGTCGATACGATCTGAACCATAGGGGAATTTCCTTTGAAGGCGCCCACCGCTGCAGATGGAAACCCCAAGGCCAAATAGCTATTCCCCGCTCACGCCACTGTGAGGTCGGCCTCGACGAGGCGACGCAGTTCCGGCGTCACATCGGGGCGCTGCCCGAACCACAGCTCGAAGCCACGCACGGCCTGATACAACAGCATGCCGAGACCATCAGCGGTGCGGAGGCCCCTCGTGCGGGCGCCGGCGAGCAGCGGCGTATCGAGCGGCACGTAAACGAGATCGGCGACGACCGCCTGGTCAGGCAGCTGATCGAGATCGATGGTCAGTGGCGGCTGGCCGCTCATGCCGAGCGACGTGGTGTTCACCAGCAAGGATGCGCGCGGCAACATGCTGGCGACATTCTCCCACGCCAGCGGCACCACCTGCGAGCCGAATTGCGCGGCCATCGCCTCGGCGCGATCGAGACTGCGATTGGCGACATAGACATGTTTGATTCCGCGTTCGAGCAATCCGAACACCACTGCACGCGACGAACCGCCCGCGCCGAGCACCAGCGCGTCGTCGGTGTGGTCCCAATCGTGAGCCGCGTGATCGAGATTGTCGATGAAGCCTTCGATATCCGTATTGGTCGCGCGCAGCGTGCCGTGGTCGTACCATAGCGTGTTGGCAGCCCCGACCGCCCGCGCGCGGCGATCCGGTGAGGTCAGCTTCAGCACACGCTCCTTGTGCGGGATCGTGACATTGGCGCCGATGTAACCGTGCTTGGAGAGGTTCATCACGAATTCGGCCACGCCTTCCGGTGGAATCGACTCGATGCTGTAACCGCCCGGAATATCCATGCTGCGCAGCCAGTGATGGTGGATCAGCGGCGAGCGCGAATGCGCGGCAGGCCAGCCGATCAAACAGGCGGCGCGGGGCGTGGTCTCGTTCGGCATCGTTCATCCTTCGCTTCAGGCGGAAGCGTGCGTAGCATAAAAATCATGCAGGGGCTCTTAATCATCAGACAGTTTTGCGGCGCACAGCAAGTCCGACAACCATGCAGACGATCAATACTGCAGCTGCGAGCAATTGCCGATGCCATCAGCTCGACGTCTCCTGGATCGCTGCAGCGCGTCGGATCTTGATCTCGCTGACGGCCACTGCAACATCAGCACGGTATTTGACCAGTGGCGGTCGCGCGCCGTGGGTCAGCAGCGCCCGGCGCACGCCCTGCGAGGTGCCGGTGAGAATCACGCGGACGCCCTGTCGCTTTGCCTTCTCGGCAATGCCCTTGATCGCATTCGCGGCAGTCGAATCCAGGAAGGGGACCGCGGCAAAATCGATCACGAAAGCCTTGTGGCGATCCGAGAAGCCCTCGAGCACAGATCCGATGGTGGAGGCCGCGCCGAAGAAAAATGCGCCGGTGATGCGATAGACAACGACGTCGGGATCGGCAGCGAGACCGGGATCATAGGGTTTTCGGTCGCCATTGGCGTCGTCGGCCTTGTCGGCCACGACCAGCGGCTTATCCGCCTCAATGCCGGTTGTTTGCGCCATGCGGTTGATGAACAGAATCGCGCCAAGCGCGAAGCCGACCACAATGCCCTCGGTAAGATCGCGGAAGATCGTTAGTAGGAAAGTCGCCGACAGCACGGCAGCATCGCCCCATGATGACCGCAGTAACGTCGCGAATTCATGCTTCTCCGCCATGTTCCAGGCGACCACGGCAAGCACCGCGGCGAGCGCCGCCAGCGGAATGTAACTTGCCAATGGCGCCGCGACGAGAATGAATACCAGCAGGAATACCGCATGCAGCATGCCCGAGATCGGGCCGTGCGCGCCGGCGCGGACATTGGTGGCGGTTCGCGCGATGGTGCCGGTCACGCAGATTCCACCGAACAGCGCCGAGCCGATATTGGCGATGCCCTGCGCCACCAGTTCGCAATTGGAGCGATGCCGCCGGCCGGTCATGCCGTCAGCGACGACAGCTGAGAGCAAAGATTCAATCGCGCCCAGCAGCGCAAAGGAGATGGCGTCCGGCAGAATGGCCTGCAGCTTTGCCAGGGAAATCGCGGGAAGCGACGGCAGCGGAAAGGATTGCGGAATGCCGCCGAACTTGGTGCCGATGGTTTCAACCGGCAGCGCAAAGAACCATGCCGCGACCGCGCTTGCGGCAACCGCGATCAGAATGCCCGGCCAGGAAGGCCGCAGCTTCTTGAGCAGAAGGATGATCGCAATGGTCGCGATGGTGATCGCGGCGGCCGACAGGTTGACGGTGTGGATCGCACTTCCGAGCACCTGCAGCTTCGGGATCAGTTCGCCAGGCTCCTTGCCGGTGAGTGTGAGCCCAAGGAGATCCCTGATCTGGCTGGCGAAAATAATGACGGCAATACCGGCGGTAAATCCCACCGTGACCGGATAGGGAATGAACTTGATGTAAGTGCCGAGCTTCAAATAGCCCGCCACCATCAGGAACACGCCAGAGAGCATGGTCGCGAGGATCAGTCCGTCGATGCCATGGCGGCTCACGGTGGCAGCCACCAGCACGATGAAGGCGCCGGCTGGACCGCCGATCTGAAAGCGGCTTCCACCCAGCGCAGACACGAGGAAGCCGCCGATCACAGCGGTGATGAGGCCACGATCCGGCGACGTCCCCGAGGCTATGGCAATCGCCATGGACAACGGAAGCGCGACGATTGCCACCGTCAAGCCGGACAAGATGTCGGCGCGCAGATCGGCGATGCCGTAGCCTTCGCGCAACACCGTGATCAATTTCGGCGTGAACAGTTCGGCGAAGGTCGGCTGATGCGGCCCCCACGCGCGATTTCTGGACATGTCCATTCCCGACTCGCCCCTGTCACCTGCCGCGGATCTCGATCGAGGCCGCGGCCCGTTCTCAATCCGTCAGCTTTGGCTCTTCAAGTTTCGGTGGTGGACCGGGCTGTTTCAGCCTCACCCCTCGTCCGCCGGAATCGCTGCGGACGTTCTCGCCGATCAAATCGACGCCTGAGCGATCGAGGGCATCGACAACCTTGATCAGCGAATCCACCACGCCCCTGACATTGCCTTCGCTCGCTTCCATGCGCTGGATGGTCGGTAGCGACACGCCGGCCATTTCGGCCAGCCGCTTTTGATCGATACCCAGCAGCGCACGGGCGGCCCGCATCTGAAACGATGTAATCAAGGGCGGTTTCCAGTTTCACGAGTCTTATATCATATGTGAGATATCTTCAATGATGTATAAAACATCACTCGATCGGCGAAGCCGCCATGGTCGCCACGAACTGGGCGACAGCGGCGCGCGATGTCAGGCGTCGTTTGACGCCGCCGAAGTCGTCGAACAGCGCCAGGTGGCCAGCGAACGAACTCGACGTTTTGCGCTGCCAGTAGGCCTCGGCCCAAGCCAGAAAATCTGCATGTTCCTCGGCCGTCGCGCCACACCAAGGGCCCCGGAGAGCGAGGCTATCACGACAAACCTCCGGGCTCATGTCGAGCCAGATCAATGCTGTAGCGCGCGGCAATGCCGCTTCGACCAGCCAGCCGTAAACGCCTTCGATGATCCAGTTCGACTTCACGGCAAGGGCGGCCACCAGTTCTTTGGCCTGCCCCTCGTCGCGCTTCACACCGCCCCTGTCCAGCCAATGGATATGATCGAGATCTGCGCGTTCGCCGCCGACGCGGCTTTCAAGCTGCCGCGCCAGCGTGCTCTTGCCCGAGCCGCTATTGCCAATGACTACAACCCGCGGTCCAAGCGTCATGGGCCACTGTACTAAGCCGCCACCCGATGCGCCGCAACGATCTGGTCAGCGGCGCGGCCCGAGACTTCGGCCATATGGTCGAAGCTGCGGGTGAAGCTGCCGGCGCCAGCGGTGGCCGAGCGGAGTTCGACGATCAGGTCGCCGATCTCCGCTTCCGGCAACATCGCGCGCACCGTGTCCCAGCCCGGCCAGTTGTCGCGGGTATCGAAGCCGAGAATCTGGCCGCGCCGTCCTGACAGGATGGCGTTGACCTTGGCCGTGGCCTCGGTGGGACAGACGATCTCCACCGTATGGATCGGCTCCAGCAGCACCGGCTGGCATTGCGGCAGCGCCTCGGTGAAACCGATCCGGGCAGCCGTCCGGAACGCCTGATCGGAAGAATCCACGCTGTGATAAGACCCGTCGGTGAGCGTCACCTGCACGTCGATGACAGGAAAACCGAGCGGACCACGCTGCAACCCGTCGACGACGCCCTCCTGCACCGCGGGAATGTAGTTGCGCGGCACCGCGCCGCCGACCACCTTTTCCTGGAATGCAAAGCCTTCGCCGCGCGGCAGCGGGCCTATCTCCAGCACAACGTCGCCAAACTGGCCGTGACCGCCGGACTGTTTCTTGTGCCGGCCGCGCTGGGTGATCGGTTTACGGATGGTCTCCTGATAGCCGATCACCGGTGCATGCGATTTGACGTTGATGCCGAAGCGTTCGTGCAGGCGCTCCATCGCCACGCGCAGATGCATCTCGCCCTGCCCCCACAACACCACGTCATGGGTCTGCGCGTTATTGACCACCGCAAGCGACGGATCCTCCTCGGTCAGTCGCAACAGCGCCTGGCCGAGCTTGACGTCGTCCTTCCGATCGGCGGACGCAAGCGCCATGGCCAGCACGGGCGACGCGGCCACGACATTCACCAGAGACGCCGGCACGATCTTGCCGGTCGAGATCGTGTCGCCGGTCCTGACATGATCGAGCTTGCCGAGCGCGACGGTCTCGCCCGCTTCGGCCGATGCGCGCTTGCTGTCATGTCCTCCGCTCGCCGCAAGAATGCCGGAGACACGCCCGCTTTCGCCCGACGAGGACAGCAATGTTGCGCCATCATCGAGATGACCACTCAGCACGCGCGCGTAAGACAGCTTGCCGCCGTGCTGTAGATGGCTGCTCTTGAACACGTAACCGATCGCATCCTTGCTGTCGGGCACGCCGAGGCGCTTAGCCGTCTCGGCCACGCCGGGTGCCTCGTGGCGTAGCGCCTTCATCAGCCGCAGCACGCCATTCTCGCGCATCGCCGAGCCCAGCAGCACCGGACAGATCAGACCTTCGCGCAATTCGCGCGCGAGATCGTCGAACACGGCGTCGGCCGGCGGCGCGATGTCGTCAAGCAACTGCTCCATCAGCGCGTCGTCATGATCCGCAAGCTTCTCCAGCATGGAGAAACGCGCTTCCTTCTCGCGGTCGAGATCGCCGCCTTCGAGCTTGATGACTTCGGACGCCTTGTGCTCGCGATAGACGAAAGCGCGCTCCAGCGCGAGATCGACGAAACCGGCGACCAGGTCGCCGTTCCAGATCGGGATCTGCCGCAGCACCAGCGGCACGCGCGAGGCCGGCTGCAATGTCGCCAGCGTCTCGCGCACGCGCTTGTGGGCGCGGTCGATCTTGTTGAGAAACAGAAATCTGGGAATGCCGAGGTCTTCGAGTTCGCGCAGGATCAATTGCAGCTGCGGCAATTTTCGCGCATCCGCCTCGCAAACCACGATGGCTGCATCGACGGCGGGTAATGCCGCGCGCATGTCATGTGCGAATTCCACCGAGCCCGGACAGTCGATGAATGTGTAGCTGTCGCCCATGAAGGTGGTGGTCGCAGCCGTCAGGCCGACGCCCATCTTGTGGGCTCTGGCTTCCGCATTGGCATCGCCGATGCTTGTCCCATTGTCGACGCTGCCGGCCCGCGGGATCGCCCCGGTGCGGGCCATGATCGCTTCAAGCAGTGTGGTTTTTCCGCTCTGGAAAGGGCCCACCAGCGCAATGCACTTTGCGGCATTGCCTTGTGGACCGCGGGGACTTCTCAGGTCTTGTCCCATTGCCGCCTCCTCATGTGGAGCTCGGCCCATGATTGGGTCGGCGGTCAATGCTCCGCCCGGTCCGGATATTTGGCAAGATGGAAAAGTTGCTGCGCTGCGATGAACGTGATCGGATTGCGCCATAAAAAATCCGGCTCCGCCATGGGCGAAGCCGGATGAATTTGTGCGAGCGATCGCCGCGGGATCAGCGACCGGGGCGCAACTCCAGGCTCTGCAGACCGGCGGCGACATTCAGTCCCACCGACCCCTGCAGACTGAGCGGCTGCAGGGAGAAGGCGTTTTGCGAACCGCCAACCAGGACATTCGCGCCGACGCCGACACCAACCGACGCGCTGCCCTGCGCGCCCGCATAGTTGCCGGACAGATCGCCGGGACCGCTATAGTTCACCGGCACGAACACGGCCCAGGATAGCGCGGTCTGTTCGGTAATACCGAGATCGATGCCCACTTTGCGGATCGTGGCGACATAAGGCTGATCCGGACGACCGGTACCGGTGAGCACGCAGCCGAGATTGGTCACCGAGCCCACGACGAATCCGACGCTGGCTCCGCCCCGGCAATTCAAGACACCGACCTGCACGCCTTGCTGCGACTGCGCTTGCGATGCAGTGAAAAAGGCGGCGGCAGCGATACCGAGAACGAGCGATGAGAGGCGGACCATCAGGAATCTCCGGGTGATGAACGGAAGTAAGGATGTGGATCGACTATCCATAGCTAATGATACCGCCCAATGACAGCGGCGCACGCGCAGCGCACGCAACAAAAAAGGCCCGCTCGCGCGGGCCTTTTCGTTAACCTTGCCGGATCGCTTACGCGATCACAGCGATCGCTGGCGATCGCTTAGCGATGGCTGCGATGACGGCGCTTCTTGTTGTAGCGATGACCGCTGACCGGACCGGTCGCTTCCAGTTCGAGCTGAACGATGCCGCTGGCGACGTTCAGACCGGTCTGGCCCTGCACCGAGATCGGCTGCAGCGAATAGGTGTTGCCCGGACCGCCAACGAGGAAGTTGCCGCCGAAACCGAGGCCAACCGATGCGTTGGTACCGACGCCGCCGTAGCTGCCGGCCAGCGCGCCGCGCGGCACGCGGGTGGTCGGAGCGAATGCAGCCCACTGCACCGTGGTGTTTTCGGTGAAGCCGAGATCAAGGCCGAAACGGCGGATGTTGGCGACGTAACCTTCGGCGCGGCCACCGGCGCTCTGGAAGACGCAGTTGAGGTGCGCATTCGAACCGACCACGTAGCCGACGTTCTGGCCGCCACGGCACTCCAGCACGCCAACCTGAACGCTGCCAGGCTGCTGTGCATTTGCGGTCGCAACCGACGCCGCAAAGGCCACGGCCGTCAGGCCGAACATCTTGGAAAGTCGCATAGTGATACTCCACCTTGGGGATTTTGATAGCGAGGGGACAAGAAGGAAGCGCCGTGTCGAAAACAAGGCGCTTCCCGAAATAAGCCCCGAAACCGTCAAAAGTTTCGGAGCGGGTTTTGTTACCGAAGATTTCCGCAGAAGCGCTGGATGCGCTTGCAGGCATCTTCGAGATCGGATGTTTTCGTCGCGTAGGAGATGCGGAATGCCGGGCCAAGGCCGAAGGCCGAACCCTGCACCACCGCCACGCCTTCGGTTTCCAACAGTTCTGTGACGAAGTCTTCGTCATTGGCAATAACCTTGCCCGAAGGCGCAGTCTTGCCGATGGTGCCGGCGCAGGACGGATAGACGTAGAACGCGCCTTCCGGACGCGGGCAGTTGATGCCCGAGGCCTGATTCAGCATTGCCACCACGAGATCGCGGCGCTCCTTGAACACGGCATTGTTCTTCGGGATGAAATCCTGCGGACCGTTCAAGGCTTCCACCGCCGCCCACTGCGCGATCGACGACGGGTTCGAGGTCGACTGCGACTGGATCGTCGCCATTGCCTTGATGAGCTCGGCGGGACCACCGGCGTAACCGATGCGCCAGCCGGTCATGCAGTAAGCCTTGGAGACGCCGTTCACGGTCAGCGTGCGATTGAACAAAGACGGTTCGATCTGTGCCGGCGTGGTGAACTCGAAGTCGTCATAGACGAGGTGCTCATACATATCGTCGGTCATCACCCAAACGTGAGGATGCTTCACGAGGACATCGGTGAGCGCCTTGAGCTCCGACTTCTTGTAGGCGGCGCCTGTCGGGTTCGACGGCGAGCACAGGATGATCCACTTGGTCTTCGGCGTGATCGCTGCTTCCAGCGCGGAAGCCTGCAGCTTGAAGCCGAATTCTGCGGTGCAGACCACGGACACGGGCGTGCCGCCGGCCAGCGCCACCATTTCCGGATAGCTCACCCAATACGGCGCCGGGATGATGACTTCGTCACCCGGGTTCAGCGTCGCCATCAGCGCGTTGTAGAGCACCTGCTTGCCGCCGGTGCCGACGATGATCTGGTTCGGTTTGTAGGTCAGGCCATTCTCGCGCTGAAACTTGCCGATAATGGCTTCCTTCAGTTCGGGAATACCGTCCACGGCGGTGTACTTGGTCTTACCGGCCTCGATGGCGTGAATCGCTGCCAGCTTGATGTTCGCCGGGGTGTCGAAATCGGGCTCGCCCGAACCAAGACCGATGACGTTGCGGCCGGCTGCTTTCAGCGCGCGTGCTTTATCCGTCACCGCGATCGTCGCGGACGGCTTCACACGGTCGAGCGCAGCGGACAAAAACGACATCATCTTCTCCTGAGAAAGGTCGCGGACCCGCGGTCGGCGACGTCAAAATGGCTGATCCTGCTGGGATCGGCGCACCCTAGTGCGTGCGACGTTGCATCGCAAGAAGCTTGGGCAAAAACACATCTGGAAGTGATGCAATTCAGCAAGCGTTAAACGGGGGACGGTAGCGTCAACCGCACGTCGCAATCGACGATTTGGGCCAAAATGCACCCTTAAAATGATCTGGATCTGGCAGCATATTGA
Organism: Tardiphaga sp. 37S4; assembly: GCF_021044645.1. Lineage (NCBI taxonomy): Bacteria > Pseudomonadati > Pseudomonadota > Alphaproteobacteria > Hyphomicrobiales > Nitrobacteraceae > Tardiphaga > Tardiphaga sp. 37S4. Next base: position 4,150,954 of record NZ_CP088008.1, read on the forward strand.
AAGCGGCGCATGGCTGCCCCTCGAACGCGTGCGGGCTTACAGCCTGATCGTGCTCGCTTTGGGCACATTGGCCTTCGCCGGCTGGATTGCGGTCTCGGACGGCGTGATCGACCGCAATGGCAAGCCGATCGGGACCGACTTTTCCAACATCTATGCGGCGGGCCGGCTCACCCTCGAAGGCAAACCCGCCGACGCGTATGATCCCGCCCTGCAACACGCCGCGGAACAGCGGGTGTTTGGCCGCGACGTGCCGTTCTACGGCTGGCACTATCCGCCGTTCTTTCTCGGAATTGCCGCGCTGGTGGCCACGGTGCCCTATGGATGGGGGCTCGGTCTGTGGCTCGTCGCCAGCTTCGCCGCCTACCTCGCCGCGATCCGCACGATCCTGCCCCGCCGGGAAACGCTGCTGGTGGCCGCCGCCTTTCCTGCCGTCTTCATCAATGTCGGTCACGGCCATAACGGATTTCTAACCACCGCACTGCTGGGCGGCGCATTGCTTCTGCTCCATCGCCGGCCGTGGCTGGCCGGCGTGTTGATCGGGCTATTGGCCTACAAGCCGCAATTCGGTGTGCTGATTCCTCTCGCCCTGCTCGCCGATAGACGCTGGATCACGATGGTATCGGCCGCACTCACCGTCGCTGTCCTCATCGTATTGAGCACGGGGTTATTCGGCGCCGGCATCTGGCAGGCCTTTGCCGACTCCACTGCTTTCACTCGCGATGTCGTACTCGAACAAGGCGGCACCGGGTGGCAGAAAATCCAGTCGATCTTCGCCGCGACACGGATGTGGGGCGCCGGTCTTCCTGTCGCTTATGCCGCGCAGTTCGGTCTCGCAGCCGGCATTGCCATCAGTTTGATGTGGCTATGGCGCAGCCATGCAGCGTTCGAACTCAAGGCAGCAGCACTCGCGATCGGCAGCCTGCTGGCGACGCCCTATGTGCTCGACTACGATCTCATGGTGCTCGCCATCGCCATCGCCTTCTTCGCGCGGCATGGACTCGATCATGGCTTTCACGCGGGCGAGATCAGCCTGCTCGCATTGACCTGGATCATGCCGCTGCTGACGCGCAGCATCGCTGGCGCCATCGAATTGCCGCTCGGCTTTCTGGTGATGATCGCTTTTTATATCATCGTGCTGCAGCGCGCACTCGCTGATAACAGCACATCGCGGCACCTTCACACACAGATCGCGGCAGCGTGATCTTCCATTGCCGAATGCTGCCTGACATACATTTTTCTCAATCCAGACTGCCGCAGCCGTTTTCGACTTTTTCCATTCCGTGGGCCTTGCGACAGGCTCGCATCAGCATCATTGTCTAACCGCGATCTGCGCTGGCCAATCGCGCGGTTGCCTTGACCTGAAATGAATTGAACATCTGCGAATGTACAAACTCTATTCGATGCAGCGCTCTGGCAATAGCTACAAGGTTCGCCTTGCGCTGGCGTTCCTGGACGCGCCTTATCGCGCCATCGAAGTGGACATTCTGCGCGGCGAGAGCCGTACCCCGGAATTTCTGGCCAAGAACCCCAGCGGTCAGGTGCCGCTGCTCGAGATCGCCGAAGGCCGCTATCTCGCCGAATCCAACGCCATCCTCTGGTATGTCGCCATCGGTACATCTCTGGCGCCGGAATCGCGGATGGACCGTGCCGAAGCCATGCAGTGGATGTTCTTCGAGCAGCACGCCCTTGAGCCGAATCTCGGTGCCGCCTATTTCTGGCTATGCTTGGTGCGCGGTGGCCGCGACCTGCAGACCCACGCGCTGGAAGACTGGATGGAGCGTGGCTATGCCGCGCTGCAGGTGATGGAGAATCACCTCAAGATCCATGACTTCTTCGCCGCGGGCCAGCTGACAATCGCCGACATCGCGCTATACGGTTACACCCACGTCGCCGAGAAGTGCGATTTCGACCTCTCCAGCTTTCCGTCGATCCGCCGCTGGCTGCGTCTGGTGGAAACCCAGCCGGGTTTTATCTCCATGGACTGGCACCCGACGTCGTCGGAATACGATACCTTGGACGTAGTCGCCGACGCTTAAGTCCTGAAATAGCGGGCATAACCGCTGTGAATGCCATTTTCCCGCCATAGTTTGGGCAATTCCCGCCCAAATCTCGCCTGCCGCAGCTGCGAATTTGTAGCACGCGGGTGATTCGCCCGCGATTTGAAGGATTTACGGCCATGATACGGTCGCTTCGCGTGGGTGCAGGATTTCAGGCACGCCCCACGTCCATCGCATCCACCCGGTTGACCCACGCCGTCGCGGCGTCGCTCGCGGTTGGCTGTCTGTCGCTTTGCGTCATCCTCGCCCGCACCGTGATGTCGATCCCGGTGGCGAGTGCGATGCCGCTCTGACGGTCCCCACAACTCATAAACACTCAGCCGCGATGCCGCGCATCGCTTATGCAACCTGCGACTCCGTGATGGAGCCATTTCGATGAAAAGGCCCGTGATCTGGGTCACTGTCACGTTGACGGCGGCTATCGTCGTGACCGCGACCCTTCTGATCGCCACGACCACCCGCGGCGAAAACACCTCGTTCGGCTCGTCGGCCGGCAGGCTCGAAGTACAGACCGTCGCCTCCGGTCTCGCTTATCCATGGGCACTGGCGTTTCTCCCCGAGGGCCGCATGCTCGTTACAGAACGGCCCGGTCGCATCCGTATCGTCTCGCCGCAGGGACAGTTGTCGCCTGCGGTCAAAGGCGTGCCCGAGGTGATGGCCGTCGGCCAGGGCGGTTTGCTCGACGTCATCACCGACAAGAACTACGCGCAGAACACCACGATCTACTTCTGCTACTCGGAACGTTCGGGCAGCGGCGGTCGCACCGCCGTCGCACGCGGTAAGCTCATCGACGGCACTGCGCCGCGTCTCGACGACATGAAGGTGATCTTTCGCCAGGACGGCCCGCTGTCGTCGGGCAATCACCACGGCTGCCGTATTGTTCAGGCGCCTGACAGCAACCTGTTTGTCACGCTCGGCGAACACTATAGCGGCCGCGATCAGGCACAGAGTCTCGATAATCATCTCGGCAAGCTGATCCGCATCGCGCCGGATGGATCTGTGCCGAAAGACAATCCATTTGTCGGCCGCGACGGCGCCAGGCCGGAGATCTGGAGCTACGGTCATCGCAACCAGCAAGGCCTCGCCATCAATCCGGCGACCGGCGACTTGTGGGAGACCGAGCACGGGCCGCGCGGCGGCGATGAAGTGAACATCATCGGCAAGGGCAAGAATTACGGCTGGCCTGTGATCGGCTACGGCATCGACTATTCCGGCGCGAAAATCCACGAAACCACGTCGAAGGCGGGCATGGAGCAACCGGTGAAATACTGGGTGCCGTCGATCGCCCCGTCCGGCATGACGTTCTATACCGGCGATCTCTTCCCGCGCTGGCGGGGCAGCCTGTTCACCGGCGCGCTGGCAGGCCAGATGCTGGTGCGGCTACAGCTCAACGGAAACACGGTCACGTCCGAAGAGCGCGTCCTGCAAAATCTCAACGAACGCATCCGCGACGTCCGGCAAGGACCGGACGGCGCGCTCTGGCTGCTGACGGATAGTTCGGCAGGACGAATCTTGCGGATTACGCCAGCCGGGAAGTAAGCGGTCGCTGCTACGACCACTTGTGGAAAATGAAGAACGCCCCGAGCGCGATGAAGGCAAAGCCCAGCGCGTGATTCCAGCCGAGCGGCTCCTTCAGATACAGCACCGAAAATGCAGCAAACACGACCAGCGTGATGACTTCCTGCATCGTCTTGAGCTGGGCGGCATTGTAGACTTCGCTGCCCCAGCGGTTGGCGGGCACCGCCAGCCAATATTCGAAGAAGGCAATGCCCCAGCTCACCATGATGACGAGGGGCAACGAGTGATCCTTGAACTTGAGATGGCCATACCAAGCGAAGGTCATGAAGATATTCGAGGCCAGCAGCATCAAAATCGGCAGCAGCAGCGGCGGAATGGTGAAGGGCATTCGATCGGGGTCCTTTTTAAATCCCGGCGCTAACATTCAAGGGCCGGCGCCGGTTCCGGTGGCATCGATAGCATTTGAAGCGAACAAGGGGAAAATGATGCCGGGCTCTTCACGCGCCGTTAGCTATACCGCCGGGAAATTGTGGGCCTTTTTGCAACCAGAGGCCAACCTGCGTTTCTTACCTTTGTACGGACACAGGTACAGCCGATGCAGTACGATTGGCGACTGATTCTCGATCCGGGAATTGAAACGGCGATCATTGTGATCGCAGCCGTCGGGATTACTTTGGCAATCCGCCTCTTCCGGCTGCGACGCGCGGCACGGGCCCGCGAGAACGAGCAGCACGCCACTGCCCAGCGCCTTTCGGCTGCACTTGACCAGATCGATATCGGTGTCGTGCTTCTCAATGCCGACACCCGCGCCGAATTCATCAACCGCGCCTTCCGCGACTACTTCACGCTCCCCGACGAGAAGGCTGACAGCAAGCCGCCGCTGATCGCGCTGATGTATCACGCGCGCGATATCCACGCTTACGCCCTCCCCGACGACGAGGTCGACAGCTTCATCGCCAGGCGCGTCGAGATGATCCGCGCCGGCACTTCCACGCCGACGACGTTGCGCCTCGCCAATGGCCGGGTGCTGCGGATGAGTTGCGCCGTGCTGCCCGATGGCGGGCGGATGCTGAGCTACACTCCGGTGACCGACCTCATTCGTCACACCGACGAGCTCTCCGAGCGCGACTATTATCTGGCGCTCCGCGAAGGCGACGTGTTCAGCTCCCACCGGCTGGACGCGGCCGAATAGGGCGCAATGCCACCTGTGGATATCCCGGGTTGTCATGGCGATGTCACTCGCCCCGGCTAGGCTCCTCATGCAGCCGGTTGCTTCCCCCCGTCGCCAATCGGGTGCTTCCCCAGCGGTCTCCGTCAGTTGCCGCGCTGACCGGGACCGCTTCTTTTTGCCGTGGTTTCTCCTAATTCATGCAACTGACTTTGCCTGCGGAAGTCGGCCCCGGTATAATAAACCCATGATCCGTTTCGCCGCCGTCCTGATCTCCTTGACCATGCTGACGCTGCTGCTGGCGCCGTTTCAGCTGATCGCACTGGCCTTCGGCCTGCGCTGGCAGCAGAGTATTCCGCATCTGTTTCATCGCATCCTTTGCGCGCTGATCGGCGTGCGCATTCACGAAGTCGGCAAGCGGACGACGGACACGCCAGTCCTGATCCTCTCCAATCACGTCTCATGGCTCGACATCATCATCATCGGCGCCAGGGCGCCGGTGGTGTTCGTTGCCAAGAGCGAAGTTGCCAAATGGCCGGTGTTTGGCTGGCTTGCCAAATTGCAGCGCACGATTTTTGTCGAGCGCGAACGCCGGCAGAAAACCGGCGCGACGGCGCAGGAAATCGGCGACCGCATGCTGTCCGGCGACGCGGTGGTCCTGTTCGCGGAGGGCACCTCCAGCGACGGCATGCGCGTGCTGCCGTTTCGCTCGGCACTGGTCGGCTCGGTGCATCACGCGCTCGGCGATTCCACGCATCACAAAGAGATCACGGTGCAGCCGATGTCGATCGCCTATGTCGGCTTCGGTGGATTGCCGGTCGGCCGCGCCTTTCGCGAAAACGTGGCGTGGTATGGCGACATCGATCTGATCCCGCATTTCATAGGCATCCTGTCGTCGGGCGCCATCGACGTCGTCGTAAGCTGGGGCGAAGCCGTCGCCTATGACATGTCCGCTGATCGCAAGACGATCACGCGTAACGCGGAAAACGCTGTGCGGCGCATGACGTCCACAGCCTTGCGCGCCGGGCCGCCGCGGAAGACCCCGACCGCCCTGCCCGCGCCCGAAGTTCAAACGCCCGAGTCCGCTTCCGCCATCGCCTGAGCGCCCGCGCGACTGCCATGATGCAGAGCGTCTTGCTGCGCGATGAGGCGCGCGCCATAACCTTGGTCCGCGCTTCCCTCACAAGGCACATTCATCATGGAAACCCGCAATCTCGGCCGCTCCGGCCTTCGCGTCTCCGCCGTCGGTCTCGGCTGCAACAATTTCGGCCAACGCACCGATCTGGAGACCGCGCGCAAGGTCATCCACAAGGCGATCGATCTCGGCATCACGCTGTTCGACACCGCCGACATCTATGCCGGCATGGGTGGCTCCGAGACGGTGCTGGGCGAAGTGCTGGGCGATCGCCGCAAGGACATCGTGCTGGCGACGAAATACGGCAAGCCAATGAGCAATGACGGCAGCAAGCAGGGCGCCTCGCGCCGCTACATCATGAGCGCCGTCGAAGCCAGCCTGAAGCGGTTGAAGACCGACTATATCGATCTGTATCAGCAGCACGATTACGATGCGCTGACGCCCATCGAAGAGACGCTGCGCACGCTCGACGACCTCGTGCGTCAGGGCAAGGTGCGCTATATCGGCAATTCCAACTTCCCGGCTTGGCGCATCGCCGAAGCCGAGATGGCCGCGCGCCAGATGGGCGTCGCGCCCTTCGTGTCGTGCCAGGACGAATACAGTCTCGTCGTCCGCGACATCGAGAAGGATCTGCTGCCGGCCGCGCAGCATTTCAATCTCGGCCTGCTGCCGTTCTTCCCGCTCGCCGGCGGCATGCTGACCGGTAAATATGCCGGCCTGAAGAACGTCCCCGCCGATACGCGCTTCGGCAAGACCCCCTATATGCAAGAGCGCTATCTGAACCCGCGCAACATCGCCTTGGTCGATCAACTGCAGGCCTTCGTCGGCGCGCGCGGTCATTCGATGCTTGAGCTCGCCTTCTCGTGGCTCGCCGCCCGCCCGCAAGTCTCCAGCGTCATCGCCGGCGCATCATCGCCCGAGCAGATCGAGCAAAATGTGAAGGCGGCGCAGTGGAAGCTGACGGCGGAGGAGATGACGGAGATCGACGGGATTACGCTGGGGTAGTTGCGCGCAGATTCTTCCCCTCTCCCCCAGCGCGAGGGCTCTATCGTGCTTGCGGCTAGACCCTCTCCCGCCTTCGCTTCGCTCAGGCACCCTCTCCCGCTGCGCGGAGCTTCGCTCCGCTGGGGGAGAGGGGAAGCAAGAAAGCTACCCCACCAATCCCTTCGCCGGCTTCACCAGCGCACTGTCAGGAAACACCTGCTCGGCCAGTGCACGCTCGCTGATGCCGAGATGATCGTGCAGCACGCCCTTGAAGATCGCGCGCAGATCCGTGGTTGGCGCGAGATCGCGGGCTTCATAGAGCTTGCCATTCGCAAGGCCGGGCCAGTCCGCAATCACCCGGCCGCCTTTGACCGCACCACCCGCAAGCAGCGCAATCGTGCCGGTGCCGTGATCGGTGCCGGCCGTGCCGTTGATCTTGGCGGTGCGACCGAACTCCGTGGCCACGACCACCACCGTGTCGCGCCAATGTGGCCCAAGCCCGCTCTCGAATTCCGCCAGTGCACCATCCAGACCGCCGAGCAATTGCGCGAGGCGCCCGACCGGGCCGCCCTCCTGTGCATGGGTGTCCCATCCATCGAAGGCCAGCGCCGCGATGCGCGGTCCGTCATCGGCAGCCATCAGCTTCGCTGCGCCGCGTGCGACCTGGCGCATCGCCGCTACGGCATTGCCGCCGCCCTTCGGTTTCATCTCGTCGCCAACGGCAATCTTGTCGAGCTTCAGGCCCTGCGACAGGGCCGTCGCCAAAGCGGGATCGCGGTCCTGATAGAGTTGCATCAGCCGCATCGCCGTATCATCGGCCGCATTGGGCAGATTGACCGGCGCCCAGCCAACCGTTGGCGCGGCGCCGCGCAGCACCAGCGGCGTGGTCGGTCCGATCGCAAGACCGGACGAGACGCGTTCGCCACGCGGTAGCGCTTCGATGGCGCGATTGAGCCAGCCCGACTGCACGCGGCCGGGGCCGGCATAGCCGCTCTCCAGTACGTCCTGGCCGTCGAAATGCGAACGTTCGCGATAGGACGTCGCCACCGCATGGACCACGGCAGCTTTCTTGTCGCCATACATCCGCGCAAATTCCGGCATCGCTGGATGCATGCCGAAGAACGAGTCCAGCGCGATGGCTGCGTTCGGGCCATCCTTCGCCAGCGCGATCGAGCCGTGCAGACCGGCATAATCGAGGTCGCCGAGCGGCGCGACGGTGGCCAGACCATCGAGCGCGCCGCGCAGGATCACCACGATCAGGCGCGGATCGCGCGCGTCGGCGGCCCTAGCGAATTTCGGCAGATAGGCCCAGGCGGCAAAGGCCGCGCCTGATAACAGAAGCGAGCGGCGTGTGGGGCCGAGCATGCGGCTTTCACAGCAGTCCATCGTCATCTCCTCTGAAATTCCGGCGACATCAGCAGCAGCGTCAGTGCCTGCTGCCGCGTCTCCGCGCGCGCGATCGTCTGTCGTGTTTCGGATGAGGCCGCCTCGCCGGCGACCACGTCGAGCATCTCGCGCGGATCGATACTGTCGGGAATGCGCGACGAAACCTGTGCGGCGAGATCGAGCCGCAGCTTCATGCCTTCGGGCACCGCCCAGGCGGCATTGCCGTCCGGAAAGCCGTTCGGCCCCGGCGGTGTCCAGAGCGGCTGGCCAAGCGTCTGCAGTCCCGCAAAGTAACGGCCGGGATCTTCGGGGATGCGCGCCAGCAGGCGGCCGGTGGAGATCAGATATTCATAGGGCGTGCGCAGCTTGGCCATCGGCATCTGCCAAGCTTCATTGGAATCGAGCAGCGCCAGCGCCAGCGCCTTCAGATCGCCGTCGGTCTTTCTGAACACGCCTTCCAGCCGAGCCAGCAGTGCCGGCGGCGGCGCATCGGCCACGAAATGTTGCGCGAATTTCCTGGCGATGAATGTCGCCGTCGATGGCTGCCGCGCAAGATCGGCGAGCGCTGTTTCGCCTTGCGCCGCACCGTTGTCGTCATAGGTCTTGCCCAGCAATTGCTGCGGCCCCGGTTCATGCGCATTGGCGTTGAAGGCAAAACTGCCGGGCGTGCCGATCTTTCCTTCGCGTCCGGCAAAGGTCCAGCCGGTGATGATGCGCGCCAGCGACGTCACGTCCTGCTGCGTGTAACCACCGCCGACGCCGAGCGTATGCAGCTCCATGATCTCGCGTGCGAGATTTTCATTGAGGCCGCGCTTGCCCCTCTCACCGGCTTTCGAATTCGGGCCGATCGATTGCTGGTTGTCGAGAAAGAACAGCATCGCCGGATGCTGTTCGACGGCTTTCAGCATGTCGGCAAATTTGCCCAGCACATAGGGGCGGATCGCCTCGCGTTCGAAAGAGCCAGCCCACATCCGCGCCGGGTCGCCCTTGCTGGCCGAGATGCAGAAATGGTTCGACCAGAACACGACGAGGCGTTCGACAAAGCCACCCTCGGTAATGGTCGCGCGCTGGATCCGCGCCAGCGCTTCTGCACGATAGGTCTTCTGCACCACATTGGGCGGCAGCGCGACGGCCGGCGGCGGCTTCGCCGCATCAGGCTGCACTGTCATGGTGGTATTGCCAGTCATCGCGGGAGCTTCCGGCTTCCTGTCCATCGCAGCCGGCGGCGCTTCGACCGGGACCAGCCCTGGGGTCTTCAACGCTGCCTCGCGCGCGGTCTTCACCTCGAGCTGATAGGCGAACATCGCCTGCCCCAGCTCGGTCGTCGATTGCAGACCCGGCAATTCCAGCAGCGCCGCATTGGGGCGCGCCAGCTCGGCCTTCACGAAGCCGCGAGGATCGGAGGCCGCATTGACGATATCACCGGAGGCACCGCCCCGCGCGCCAAAGCCGAAGCGATTCAGCGCGATCAGCGCACCTTGCGGGTCGCGGGCCATCGGGTTTCCCTCACTCTGCCTTCGTCCTATGATGCATCTGGCCGTCACAGGCGCCACACCCGATATACGGGTGGAACAGATGAACCCGGCATGAAAATCGCGCTGAAATTTGGGCTGCTTTCATGAATTATCGGACAGAAACTACACAGCCGCTCAGCCGCCGCCTCACCTGTTCGGACTGCGGGACTGAATTCGGCTGCGACCTGTCGGGCAATTGCTGGTGCGCCGAAGAGACCGCAAAACTGCCGATGCCGACCACAGGCGGCGATTGCCTGTGCCACGACTGCCTGCGCGCCAGGGCAGCGGCGGCGCACGCCACGACTTGACGGACGTGCCTGATCCACGTCGCGCACGATTGCGCGCCGGCTCGAGCAGCTTGCCTACACCATGCCCGCGCTGCGCCGGTCACGATCGGGTTGCGCATAGTAGCTGCGTTTGGCCTGCAGCATTTCCATATCGGCGCGCTTGACCACGGCTTCGAGCCGCTCGCCGGTCCGGCTGGTGGCAATCCCGGTGGAGAGGCTCAGCGTCAGATCAGGATAGTACTGGTTGTTGACCTCGATCAGTCGCGCCAGCGAGGCAAGCACAGCTTCGCCGCCGGCAGCATCGACTCCGGGCAGCAAGATGGCGAATTCGTCGCCGCCGATGCGCGACACCGTCGCCGGCTTTTCGACCAGTTCGCCGAACACTTCACCGGCCCGGCGCAGCAACCCGTCGCCGGCGGCATGGCCAAGCTCGTCATTGGCAGTCTTCAGCGCATTGAGATCGGCAACGATCACGGTGACCGGTTGCGATCCCTTGCGTTCGAGCCGGTTGAGTTCGTCCACGAAGAACGAGCGGTTCGTGGTGCGCGTCAATACGTCGTGGGTGCCGAGATATTCCAGATAGGCTTCCGCCTTCTTGCGCGCGGTGATGTCGGTCAGCGCGACCTGCACCTGTGACCAGTCGCGCTCATGCCCCGGCAACACCGAGAACTGCAGCAGCAGATGCAGCTTGGTGCCGTCGAGTGCGTAGTTGACGACCTCACGCTGCTGGAACAGTTTGCCCTCCCAGAGGTCGATCAACTGTTCGCGGAAATGCGGCTCCATCTCGTCGCGAAACACATCCGACAACTGACGGAGCAACGTGTCCTTGTCGGGCGCGCCGAACAGTTCCAGCGTACGGCTGTTGACATCGAGCACGCGGATCTCGCTCATGCAGCGCAAAACGAATTCCTCGTGCACATCCGTGAACACGCGAAAATCCTCGATGCCGCGCGCGCGAACGTCGTCCACCAAGCGCTTGACGCCGCTGAAATCCTCGACCCACAGCGACACCGGCGAATGCGCGAACAGGCCGAACGCATAATTCTCGCTCTCCGCGAGGCGACGACGCGCGCCTTCACGTTCGGTCACATCCTCGATGGCGATCATCACGCGATCCCAACGCTCTTCATGCCCGGGCAGAACAATGCCGTGCAGCTGGATGTCGAGGCGCTCACCCTTCAGCGTGTAGTTGACCGTATGGCTGGAAAAATGATTCCGGCCGCTCCAGAGCTGGGCCAGTTCCGACACATGACTCTTGAACGTATCGTCGCGCATCACCAGGCCGAGACTGAGCGTCAGGTGAGACAGGTCGCGCGCGCCGAACAGTGACAGCGTCTTGCGATTGACCTTGAGAATGCGGATGTGCTGCGAGCACTCACGGACCCGTTCGGGATTGGCGAGCAGGAATGTCTCGATGTCGTCGACGCCCTGCGCCTGCCACTGTTCGAACAGCCCCTTCACATCGCTGTAGTCCTCGATCCAGAGCGAGACCGGGGCAAGATCGAACATCACCGCATCGTCGGCGAGATTGGTAGGCGGAACGGACATAGAGACCTTGGCGCGTGAGACAGCGTGAATCGTTGAGGTATTCCCTTATAGCGAGAGTTACAGGGAATATCCTCGGATTTTCACGAAGGCACCAAGCACCATCGAGAACAACGCTGGTATGCGGACATGAATACCAGCGTTGCTCAATTCATCGCCCGTAGAGAGTGGAACTCAGACCGGATAGCCCGCCGAGTTCCGCGCCATGCCGTTAAAAGCATCAAGCATTCTTTCGCGCCATGCATAGATCGCGTCGTCTTCCGCCAGCAGCTTGAACGGCGAGATCGCGCGCGCCCACTGGAACGGGCCGAACACGATGTAGTCGGCATAGTTCGGCGCGGCACCACCAAGGAACGGCTGCGTCTTCAGGGTGAGGCGCATCGGATCAAGCGACTTGCGGAAGGCATCTACGCCCGTGTCGCGATTGGATGCGACCTCTTCCAGCGACTTCTTGAACCGCGCTTCGCGGCTCTCGCGGAAATAGGCTTGGTCGACCGGACGCAGATGACCATGAATATCCGCAACGATGAACGGAAACATGCCGGCGACAACGACCATGTCGCCCCACCAGTTCAGCATACGCCCCATGGCGCGGCCGCCCTCGCCGCCGAACAGTGACGGACGATCCGGATAGGTGTCTTCGAGATAATTGGCGATCGCCCAGGAGTCGTTGACCGCGCGCTCCCCATCGAGCAGCACTGGCACCTTGTCGGATTTGTGCTTGTTGATCGCGTCCTTCTCGGTGAAGCGCGCCACCCTTATGTGCCAGCGCCATCCGGACGCGCCAGCAATACGGGCTGAAGGGACGATCCTCCTTGGTGCCGCCCAGTTCGAACAGCTCCAGCGCCGTGGCGACCTCGCGTCAGTTCTTCACCACAGCCGAGGTCTGGCCGAACAGCAGCTTGCGCTCTTCCTCGGTGCGGATCGGCGGCTGGCCGAAATTCGGATTGACCTCTTTGGCGATCTCGTAAGCGCGCTTGACCGCCGGCCGCTCGGCGATGGTTTCGAGCCAGCGCTTGAGATGCGGGAAGTCGTTGATGTCCTGGCCCTGGTTCTTGTAGGGCACGATCCAGGGATAGCTCGCCATATCGGCAATCGAATAGTCGCCGGCGATGAATTTGCGATCCGCGAGGCGCTTGTTGAGCACGCCATAGAGCCGGTTGGTCTCGTTCACATAGCGATCGATGGCGTAAGTGATCTTTTCCTGCGCGTAGTTGCGGAAGTGATGGTTCTGTCCGGCCATCGGGCCGAGGCCGCCCATCTGCCAGAACACCCACTGGATCGCATCATAGCGCACAGCGAGATCATCGGACAGGAACTTCCCGGTCTTCTCGGCGAGATACAGCAGCATCGCGCCGGACTCGAACACCGAGATCGGTTTCGAGCCGCTCTTGGGCGCATGATCGAGCAGCGCCGGAATGCGATTGTTCGGCGCGATGGCCAAAAACTCGTCCCTGAACTGGTCACCCTTGCTGATATTCACCGGAATGATCTTGTAGGGGAGCCCCGTCTCCTCAAGAAAGATCGTGATCTTGTGGCCGTTCGGCGTGCTCCAGTAATAGAGATCGATCATCAGGTGTTCCTGCGCGCGTTGGATGGCATGCATCCGAACTGAATGCGGTTGCATCGAGTTCGCCAGAACGACCAAGTGAAGTCAATGCCGGCGCAGCACCGGAATGCAGATCCGTCCTGCGAAAGACGAATGCCGCGCTCCCATGGAGGGCGGCATTCCATTGGCGATGTTGCGTGAAATCGCAGCGTGCGACTTACATGCCCATGATCGCGATATCCGTCACCTTGCCGGTGACGCCGGAGATCTTGGCGGCTTCGGTCGCGTTGCCAGTGGCGAGATCGACCGAATAGAGCGTGCCATCGGCCATCAGCCAGGCTTCGTTCTTGCTGCCGTCCGACCAGATGTCGAAGGCGACGCTCGCCGGCTTGATGCCGAGCTTGCCGACGGCGCCGAGGATGCCGTCATTCGGCGGCGCCTGCTTGACCAGCGCACCGATGGTGCCGTCGATGTTGAACAGCGCGGTCTCCTTGGTGCCCTTCACCGAATTGGTGTAGGCGCCGGCAATGACATTCGGCTTCTCGCCCTTGTGCATGTCGGTCTCGGCATATTTGTGATCGCCGTCCTTCGTCACCTTGCCGTCGTCGACATTGGCGCGCAGGCTCATGCCGTCCGAGCCCATCACGCGCAGACGGTCGGCCACGGGGTTGAAGTCGACGGTGGCGGTGACGCCCTTGGCCAGCATGGTGTCGAGCTTCGACTTCACCGTCGCCTTGCCGTCGGCGGCAATGGTAACCACGGTGCCGTCATCGACCAGACCGTAGAGCATGCCGTCGGCCGGGCGGACATCGATGCCGACCAGCGCGCCGGAAATACCAGTGACCTTGACCGAGCCGGTCGCCTTCTTCTGCGCAGTATCGACCGTGGCGATGGTGTCGCCACCGACCAGGGCTGCGACCTGGGCGGCATTGGCGGCGGCCGCGGGGATCAGCAGCAATGCTGCGGAGGCGGCGAAAAGCGAACGAAATGACATAAGTGGCTCCCTGTGTTTCCGCGGTCCCCTCGGGACCGACACAGGGACTACCGGCGGGCCCTGCCGACTGGATGCACGCCCCTGAAAATAAATTCATTTGGGTGCATCCAATTGCGCGCGGCAAAGGTAGACTGACCATGCAAGGGCATGGACATGACTGGGAATGGCACCATCACCGAGACCCGGCGCGACGAGGCGGGCCTCGACCACGCGCGCGAGGCGCAGCTGTCGGCAGCGCTGGCGCGATGCGCCGCCGGCGACCGGGCGGCTCTGCAGATGATCTACAACAGCGAAGCCCCGAAGATGATCGGCGTCGCCCGCCGCATCCTGTTCCGGCAGGATCTGGCGGAGGAAGCCGTGCACGATGCCTTCGTGCGAATCTGGGGCGCGGCCGCCTCGTTCGATCCGCATCGCGGCAGCGCCCGCGGCTGGCTCTATGCTGTCGTGCGCAACCGCGCGCTCAGCATTCACCGCAACGAGCATCGCTATGACGCGTCCGACGACAGCGCGCTCGATATCGACTGCGAGGCGACCGTGACGCGGATGCCCGAGACATCCGCGCTGCGCAAATGCCTGGAGCGCATCGACCGGCCACGCCGCGATGTCGTGGTGCTGGCCTATGTCCATGGCATGAGCCATGGCGAACTGGCCGGACGGCTGAAGGTGCCCTTGGGCACCGTAAAGAGCTGGGTCCGCCGCAGTCTGTTCGCACTGCAGGAGTGCATGGGATGAGCATGCACGACGACAATACGCATCCCACCGACGATCTCGCCGCCGACTATGTGATGGGCCTGCTCGAAGGCGCGGAGCTTGCCGCTGCCGAAGCGCGCATGACCGACGATGCCGATTTTGCCAGAGCCGTCAGCACCTGGCGGGAGCGATTGGCCGATCTTGACGCCACAGCCGAAGCGCTCGCCCCCAGTGCCGCACTATGGGACCGCATCGCCGACTCCACCAAGGTGAAACCGGCGATCCCGCTGCCTGGCGCCCGCGCCGCGCTGCGCGGCGCAACGCTGTGGGACAATATCGGCTTCTGGCGCGGCACCGGGATCGGCGGCGTGTTCGCGGCCTTGATGCTGGTGGTGATCCTGATCGGCGCGCTCGCGACCTCGCGCCAGCTCCGCCGCGAACTGATCGCGCTGGCGCAGCGCAAGCCGATCTATGTCGCCGTGCTGGTCAACGACGCCACCAGGGAAACCGGCGCCATCGTCAACACCTTCTCCGACGGCCGCGTCGAACTGATCCCGCTGCGCCCGATCGACGTGCCCGCCGGCCGCACGCTGCAGGTCTGGACCCTGTGGGACCGCGACATCGGCCCGAAGTCCATCGGCCTCACCGGACAGTCGCGGACATTGCAGCTCGATCTGGAAGCATTGCCGGATACTGTGGCAGATCAGTTGTTCGAGATCACGCTGGAGCCCGAAGGCGGCTCGCCGATCGGTCGTCCGACCGGGCCGATTTTGTTCAAGGGGAATGCGGCAAAGGCGCTTTAAGCCTTCTCATCGCTCGTGCCGAAGTCACGCCCCGCGAAATAAAGATTCTGAACGCCATCACTGAGTTGTCGGTTGCGTAGGCTTGTCCGGCTTCGCAATGGAGCCGGTTGGATCAGGGTCCCGGGCGGCTGGACTAGAAGACGATTGCGGTGGACTTGCTGAGGGCTTTGACGGGGGCTGCGCAACTCTTGTGGCTCTCGGTGCAGCGGCACTATCGATGCGATCAAAGCGTTCATTCGGATGACTGAGATTGATCTGAATCGACTGCTTCGTCGCATAGACAGAAGCTTTGGTCATCAGCGCACCGCATTCCGTCTCCGTAAGATAGTTCGTGCAGGACCGCCAGATAAAACGGCTAACGAGCATAAAGTGTGGCGCGTACGCTTCAACATAGGGGTTTGTATAGTTCATGTTACGAACGAAATTGCGCCAAAGCGAAAGACTGCCGCCACCTCGACTTAAAATGTAGTAAACATAGTCGCGTTTGTCGCAAGGCTCCATGTTTGTGAGCGCAGGCGTACCATCCGCGTTGAAAAGACGAGCGGCATCAGTGCTGATATTGAGGTTGCAGGCCTTGTTGAGCGAATCCAGGATGACCCACATGTTCAGCTCAAGCGCATCCCTGTACAGTGGCAGCAAGATGAGCGTCGGTCCGAGGCTGGAGAAGCTCAGATTGAGCAGATCATCCACGATATTTGTCGCTTCATTCGCAGCCTTGACAGTGAAGATAGCAGCTTTGGCCGATGCAGACAGAACCGGGATTTCACCCACAAGCTTATCGCGGATCGTGGCAAGTTTTGCGTTCGTCTTCTCGTTGAACAGCGCACTCAGAGCTAACCGGTAAAGCGCATAGTCAAGCCGTGCCATCTTCTCATCGAAAAATTGACAATTGGCTGGCTCCGCAAAGGCGATAGTTTTGAAAGTGGCACTCGCTGGCGCATCGCTCGCGACCTGCGCCATCCATTCCGTTAGTGTCCGATTTTGTCGATCCTCACGTGCATCTCCACGATTTTGGTAGAGGCAGGCATAGGCCTCGAAGGCAACACTCAGGGTCTCCTTCAAACTTCCTTCGATCGCGGCTCGGTCTGCTTGATTGTGCCCGCCCTGCCGCGCTGCTGCCATCAAGACGCCAATCAGCATGTAAGATCGAAACAACCGGTGACTCTTGGTGTGCGCCGTAAACAGGACGTAGTCTTCGACCTCTGCCACTACGCCACCCCGACGATCGATCTCCGCACACCCCGTCAGCATCGACGCCACCAGAACAAGCGCCGTCATTCGCGCAGTAAAGCGCGTCGCGAATCCTGAAAACATGATCGCCCCCAAGCAAATCTTTGATTTGTAATGGGGTGAAGCTCGCCAGATTCGCGGCACATCCCGTAGTTGATATTTATCAGGGCATTTCCTTTGATTGATTTATCCACATCAATCGCTTTCGGGTTGAGTGTCCATTCGCGCAGCTGGCGCAGCACGGCGGCGCCCGTCGCTTCGTCGTGGTCCCGACTGTCGCCGGAAATCGTCGCCGACCAGCCGTTCGAGATCACCCGGGAGCACGAAGACGGCTCGCCGGCCTGCCATCCGACCGGGCCTGTATCGTTCAAGGGCAATGCCGCGCGGGCGTTGTAGTCTCACGGCGACCGGTTTTGGCCCTTGAACGCTTCGGCCTGTGTAAGCGACAAAGGGCAGTGTTCGGCGTCGAATGGCGCATTGCGGAGAGAGTGCATGCGATATTCGACCGATGATCTGCGCGCGGCTGTCACAGCCGGCGTGCTTCCTTCCACGCAGCTCGACGCCCTGCTGGCTTTCCTCACGGCGCGTGTGCCGGAGCAGCCGGCTGCCGGGCCCAAATTCGACGTCGTGCATTTGCTCTGGTACGCAGGCGCGCTGGTGGTGATATCAGCCATGGGGCTGTTCTCGACGCTGGCGTTTTCGCAAATGGGCGGGCCGGCGCTAACCGCCACTGCCCTTGTCTATGCCGGCCTGTTCACCGCCGCCGGTCACTATCTCTGGACGGTCAAGAAGCTGCGCACACCGGGTGGTCTGCTGATCGCGGTCGCCGTGGCGATGACGCCGCTCGCCGTGTTCGGCATACAGGACGCCTATGGTGCCTGGACCGATTTCGGTCGGCCGGCGGCGATGCGCGATTTCTATGTCTGGATCAAGGGCAGCTTCGTCTTCATGGAGCTTGCGACCATCGCCGCGGCGATCGTGGCACTGCAATTCTATCGCTTTCCCTTCATCGTCTTCATCATGGCGGTCGCGCTATGGTTTCTGTCGATGGATGTCGTGCCCTGGATCGCGGGCGCGAGCTACGGCGACTGGGAACTATCGCGCAAGGTGTCCATCTGGTTCGGCCTTGGCATTCTGGTTGCTGCGGTGATCGTCAACCTGCGCCAGCGCAGCGGCGATTTCGCATTCTGGCTTTATCTGTTCGGCGTGCTGACATTCTGGGGCGGCATCACCGCCACATCGAACGGCACCAATCTCGACAAGGCGCTATACTGCCTGCTGAACGTCGGCTTCCTGTTGATCTCGGTCGGTTTGTCGCGACGAGTCTTTGCGGTGTTCGGCACCATCGGCATTGCGATCTATCTCGGCGACCTCGCCGAGAAGATTTTTAAGGATTCGATGCTGTTCCCGTTCGCGCTGTCGCTGATCGGCATCGGCATCATTGCGCTGGGGCTGTATGTCCATCGCCACCAGCGCGACATCGGCGCCTGGGTCGATGCGCGCCTGCCCGAATCGCTCAAGCGCCTGCGAGCGTAACCGGTCGCCGGACAGGCGCGATATAGCCGGACCTATTCCGCGCGCACTTTCTTCGGTTCCACGATCTCGAATCCCGGTGAGAATTCGTCCAGCAGACCGAACAATTCGCGCAGCTTGAGCGGATTGCCGCTGAGCGATGTCTCCCCGGCGGCCACACTGTCCGCAAAGGTGCGCTGCTTCAGCGTGATAGCGTCGAGCGCTGCGCGGGTCAGCGTCACGCTGGCGTCGGCGTTGTCCGAAAGTTTGCCCGACATATGCGTCAGTGCTGAATTCTCCAGGTTCATCACGTAGGTTTCATTGAGATCGGTGAAAGTCCAGTTGATGACGATCTTCTTGCCTTCTGCCTTCGTCGCGTTGAGCCGCACCCCGAGAAAATCGAAGGCCAGATCGATGGATACGCCCTTGAGCAGCTCGGCGTTCGCCAGCGACGATCTCTGCGGCCCGACGCCGCTGCGCAGTTCCAGTGCACCGAGCAGATAAGCATTCCGCCACGTCGCCGCCTCGCTCTGATAGCCCAACTGTTCGAGCGCATCGGCACCGAGATCGCGCGCCTCCTTGTTCGACGGATCGGCGAACACGACCCGACTCATCACGCTGGCGACCCAGCGATATTGCCCTGCTTTGAAATCCTCGCGCGCGCGTTTGATCGTGGCGTCCGCACCGCCCATGTATTCGATCTGCTTCTTCGCCTCCTCTGCGCGCGGCAACGGATTGAGGTCCGCGGGATTGGCGTCATACCAGCCAAGATAGAATTGATAGACCGCCTTGGCATTGTGGCTCAGGGTGCCGTAATAGCCGCGCGACGCCCAATCGTTCGCCAGCGACGGCGGAAGCTTCAATTGCTCCGCGATCTCGGTTGATGTGAGGCCGTGGTTGAGCAACCGCACGGCCTGGTCGTGGATGAATTTGTAGAGATCGCGCTGTTTCTTGAGAAAATTGACGATGCGCTCGTTGCCCCACATCGGCCAGTGATGCTGTGCGATCACGATATCCGTCCTGTCGCCGTAGCGCGCGATCGCCTCGCCGAGGTAGCGCGACCACAACCGGCCGTCGCGAATTTCCGCGCCGCGGATGGTGTAGAGATTGTGCATGTTGTGGGTGGCATCTTCCGCCATGTTCAGCAATTTGAACTGCGGAAAATACAAGATCATCTCGCTTGGGGCTTCCGAGCCCGGCACCAGATGAAATTCGATCTCGACGCCATCGACGATGCGCGTCTCGTAGGACTGCTTGATGAGGTCGTTTGGGGGGGTCAGCGAGATCGTCCCCCTCGCTAATGCCTTGCCCAACCCCGTATCGACCTGGGCGCGCTCGCCGACTGGCAGCGCGCTGCCGAACTGGTATTGCGCGCGGCGCGACATCGCATTGCCGGCAATGATGTTCTCCGCCACCGCATGCTCCATGAAGCCGTCGGGCGCAATCACCTTGACCTTGCCCTGCCTGGCGTCGTTCTCGCTGATGACGCCCTGGGCGCCGCCGAAGTGATCGGCATGGCTGTGGGTGTAGATCACGGCGGTAACGGGCTTCGCAGGCCGGTTCTTCAGATAAAGTTCGAGCGCGGCTTTTGCGGTCTCGTTCGACAGCAGCGGATCGATCAGGATCAGGCCGCTGTCGCCCTCGATGATGGTCATGTTGGAAATATCGAGCCCGCGCACTTGATAAACGCGCTCGGTGACCTTGAAGAGGCCGTTGATCGCGTTGAGCTGCGCCTGTCGCCACAGGCTGGGATTGACGGTCGCCGGCACAGCGTCGTTTTGCAGGAACGCATAGGGCTTGGTGTCCCATGCCGGCCTACCGTCCGGACCTGCGATCACGCCATCCGGCAGCGTGGCGATGAAGCCGCGTTTGGCATCATCGAAATCGGCGCGGTCGGAAAACGGCAGCGTCTTCAGCACCGATTCGTTCAGCCCCTTCGTGGCCGGCTCGGCGTCCCTGGACTGGGCGAGGCACGGCGCTGTTGCAAATCCTATTGCAGTGCACAGCAATATTGTCGGCATCACACGCATGGCAATCCCTCGCAGACCAAGGCCGCATCGCCGGATTTGAGTGTTGAACCCGGAATCCGAATGACGCATCCTGATTGAAATATAGAGTACGCCAAGGGAGATGATCATGACCACACGCCGCACGGTTCTGCTATCTCTCGCGATACCTCTTGCCGCGCTGGTGCCGGCGCAGGCCGCCTCCTTCCTCGCGCAGCTCGATCCCGACAAGGATGGCACCGTCGACCTCGCCGAGGCCAAGGCGGCCGCCGGCAAACTGTTCGACAAGCTCGACCGCGACAAGGACGGCACGCTGGACGCCCGGGAGCTGCGTGAACGGCTGAGCAAGGGCGAATTCGCGGCCGCCAATCCGGACAATGACGGCACGCTCGACAGAGCGGAATATCTCGCCGTGGTGGAAACCCGGTTCCGCGCGGCAAATCCCGATAATGACGGCACCATCGATGCCAGGGAATTCGCCACGCCGGCCGGCAAGAAGCTGTTGAAGCTGCTGAAATAGGGCCCTTTTATCGCCACCGGACTCGCCCCATATTCCGCCCATGGCGAAGAAACCCGACTCTCCGAAAAAGCCCACAAAATCAATCAAGACACCCGCCGCCAAGCCTGGCGCCGGCCGTCCCGACGTCAAGCCGATCGGGCCTGCCCTGGCGGAACTGCTGAATCCGGCGATCAATCGCGGCGATGCCGGCATGGGCTCGGGCACCGGGTTGCAGCCGCCACCGAGTAATTCCTTCGAGCGTCGTTCCGGCGGCGAGGCCGCGGTGCATCGCGCGCGCAAATCGACGCCGAAGAAGTTCGAGGGCGACGAAGGCATGCGGCCGACGCCATTGCAGCCGTTTCCGCAGCCGGTGGTGGCGCCTTATGCGCCGCGGCTGAGCGAGCAGAAGGGTCTCGAGGAAGCGCCGCAGGCCAATTACAACACCTCGGCCTCGATCCCGACGCTGGATCCGGAACTGGCCAAGCAGCTCGGCTTCACCACCGAGGAAGAAGACGCCGAGGCGCTGACGGCGCGCCCGCCGCGCAACAAGATGGAAGCACTGGGCGTGCAGGCCACAGCCGATGCGCTGGAAGCGCTGGTGCGCGATGGCCGTCCGGAGTTCAAGGACCAGAAGGTGTGGACGCCGCACCGTCCGCCGCGCCCGGAGAAATCCGAAGGCGGCGTGCGCTTCGAGCTGAAGTCCGAATACGAGCCGAAGGGCGACCAGCCTACCGCGATCAAGGAACTGGTCGAAGGCATCGACCGCAACGACCGCACCCAGGTTCTGCTCGGCGTCACCGGCTCCGGCAAGACCTACACCATGGCCAAGGTGATCGAGGCCACGCAGCGCCCGGCGATCATCCTCGCGCCGAACAAGACGCTGGCCGCGCAGCTCTATGGCGAGTTCAAGAACTTCTTCCCCGACAACGCCGTCGAATATTTCGTCAGCTATTACGACTACTACCAGCCGGAAGCCTACGTCCCGCGCACCGACACCTATATCGAGAAAGACTCGTCCATCAACGAGCAGATCGACCGCATGCGCCACTCGGCGACGCGTGCGCTCTTGGAACGCGACGACGTCATCATCGTGGCCTCGGTATCGTGCATCTACGGTATCGGCTCGGTGGAAACCTATACCGCGATGACCTTCGCGCTGAAGAAGGACGAGCGCATCGACCAGCGCCAGCTGATCGCCGACCTCGTCGCCCTGCAATACAAGCGCACCCAGCACGATTTCACCCGCGGCACATTCCGCGTGCGCGGCGACGTCATCGACATCTTCCCGGCCCACTATGAAGACCGCGCCTGGCGCGTGAACCTGTTCGGCGACACCGTCGAGAGCATCGAGGAGTTCGATCCGCTCACCGGCCACAAGCAGGACGAGCTCGAATTCATCAAGATCTACGCCAATTCGCATTACGTGACGCCGCGGCCGACGCTGATCCAGGCCATGAAGTCGATCAAGGAAGAGCTGAAGTGGCGGCTCGACCAGTTGCACAATCAGGGCCGCCTGCTCGAAGCGCAGCGGCTGGAGCAGCGCACCACCTTCGATCTGGAAATGATGGAAGCCACCGGCTCCTGCGCCGGCATCGAGAACTATTCGCGCTATCTCACTGGCCGCCGCCCCGGCGAGCCGCCGCCGACTTTGTTCGAATATGTGCCGGACAATGCGCTGGTGTTTGCCGACGAAAGCCATGTCTCGGTGCCGCAGATCGGCGCCATGTTCAAAGGCGACTTCCGCCGCAAGGCGACGCTGGCAGAATACGGCTTCCGCCTGCCCTCCTGCATGGACAACCGGCCGCTGCGCTTCGAGGAATGGGACATGATGCGCCCGCAATCGATCGCGGTGTCCGCCACGCCGTCCGGCTGGGAGCTGCAGGAATCCGGCGGCGTATTCGTCGAGCAGGTCATTCGCCCCACCGGCCTGATCGATCCGCCGATCAATATCCGCCCGGCCCGCACCCAGGTCGACGATCTGCTCGGCGAAGTCCGCGCCACCGCGGCGCAGGGCTATCGTTCGCTGATCACCGTGCTGACCAAGCGCATGGCGGAAGACCTCACCGAGTTCCTGCATGAGCAGGGCATCCGCGTGCGCTATATGCACAGCGATATCGACACCATCGAGCGTATCGAGATCATCCGGGATCTCCGCCTCGGCGCCTTCGACGCGCTGGTCGGCATCAATCTCCTCCGCGAAGGTCTCGACATTCCCGAATGCGCGCTGGTCGCCGTGCTCGACGCCGACAAGGAAGGCTTCCTGCGCTCGGAGACCTCGCTGATCCAGACCATCGGCCGTGCCGCGCGCAATGTCGACGGCCGCGTCATTCTCTATGCCGACCAGATGACCGGCTCGATGACGCGCGCCATCGCCGAGACCGATCGTCGCCGCGAGAAGCAGGTCGAATACAACACGTTGCACGGCATCACGCCGGAAAGCGTGAAGAAGTCAATCGGCGACATCATGAACTCGGTCTATGAAGGCGACCGCGTGCTGGTGGATATCGGCGGCGGCATGGCCGAAGATGCCATCACCATCGGGCACAATTTCGAAGCCGTGCTGGCCGATCTGGAAGTGCGGATGCGCGAGGCGGCCGCCGATCTGAACTTCGAGGAAGCCGCCCGCCTGCGCGACGAGGTCAAGCGCCTGCGCGCCACCGAACTCGCCGTGGTCGACGACCCCACCGTCAAGCAGCGCGGCGTCGCCGCGCGCGGCGGCGGTTACAAAGGCGAGAAGAAATACGGCGACGCCGCCAATCTTCCGGCGCGTCTCGACAAGGCCGCACAAGGCAAGGCGCGTGGCAAATACGGCAAGAGTTCATCAGCGGGCGGTGCGTCGTCGAAAGTGCACAAGCCGGGGCTCGACGAGATGGGCATCGCGAACTGGCATGAAGTGAAGCCCGCTCGCGGCAAGGAAGTTCAGCGCCCGCGCAAGCCGACGCTGGACGAGATGGGACCGGGCACCGAGAGCAAGATCTTCCAGCCGAAGAACAGCCGCGAGTCCGGGCCGGAGTTTGGCCCCGCGCCAAGATCAACCGGCGGCGCGCCGGGGCATCGGGGCGGGTGGAAGAAGAGGTGAGGATAGCTTGCTAGCGGCGTGCGCAGATTGTGTGGTCGCTCCCATGTCTCCGCACGTCATCCCCGCGAAGGAACGCATAGCCAGTATTGCAGCCTCTCTATTGCCGCCCGTCATAGGCCCAGCTTGGCGGGTATCCATACTCAAAGGAATACGTCAGCGGACGAATACGAAAGATGGCGTAATATAAATCCTGCGCCACGTCGGACCACATGAACCAGAACTCATTGCGAATATTGGCCGCCACATTTCCCCATATAGGTTCAGGAATCGGCTTCTTCAGCAGCATGGCGCTATTCAGTTGCCTGCGCCAGCCCGCATGCAGATCGGCGGCCTGTAAGGCAGGCGTGCTTTTGTCATCAGCAAAAGTCGGCCGCGCCTCGCCAAAATAATTCCCATACTCTTTTGGAAACAGCGTCGAAAAATCATCCCAAGCTCTGAGGACTTTCTTTGTCTGCCCGGGCTGAATGTCGAAAACGTACTCGACCTGATCAGAGATACCATTTGCGATGCATGAGCTGACAAGCCTGTGTATTATTCCGTAGAACAACATCGCATAAGGATTGCCAGCTGCTCCCTTGGCATTTCCAAAGATCCTTTGAAAGACTGCGTGTGGTGCCGATGCACTGATGCCAACGACAGGAAATTGTTCGAATAGATTTACTAGCGCAAGTACCTTGGCGTTGCGCTGCTCCGCGGACCAACCGAGAAATTGGCCTTTAAGACTCAATGCCTCGCTAAACTTGAAATATGAAATTTGTGGCTCTTTACGAAGCGCTACTCGCCAGGCAGTTGAGAACTCTGACCAAACTTCCACCGGAGCAAACCAGCCACCGAGCACATAGATCGGATGCTGCCCAAGCCCGCTGTCATCTATGTAAGCTCTAATCATAATGGCAATATCTCCAAGCCGCCGTGCACTCGCAACGAAAAC
The DNA here is from genome assembly GCF_021044645.1 of Tardiphaga sp. 37S4. NCBI lineage: Bacteria > Pseudomonadati > Pseudomonadota > Alphaproteobacteria > Hyphomicrobiales > Nitrobacteraceae > Tardiphaga > Tardiphaga sp. 37S4. The sequence continues at coordinate 4,175,841 of NZ_CP088008.1, forward strand.
AAGCGTGCAGGAGTAAATATATTTGACATTATTCCTATAAGACTATATACCCCTTCCCGTCCTGTTCATGAGGGGCGCTTCTCGAGGGCGCTTTCGGAGTGGAGCAGGATACGGCGCCTGCGGACGTGCCTCGCAAGCACGGACTCGGGAGGTCCGGGGTCACCGTCCTGGCCCACTACGGGGCTGCGCCGGAAACGGCTGGACGGGTGCGGGTGAAGGCAGGCGAAAGCCTGTCCGGAACGGAGGGCTTTCATTAGCCCTGCCCAGTACCCGGAAGCACGGTCCCTGGAACAGAAATCGCCGTGATGGAGCGCCGCAAGGCGTTGCGCTGCAGAAGGCGAGGCGTCGCAGCCAAGCCGGATGTGGCGATTATATCCAAGGTGCGCCTTGCGGCGCTCCATTCCCCTCAGTTTTCGAGGGGAGAACGACAGCTCACCTCGGGGCTTTCACCCGCGAGAACGATGTCACATGGCTGTTTGACATTCGAATCGGAGAGACAAATGCGACGGTGCATGCGCGGGCCTGTTGAACCGTTTCGGCGTCCCGCCAACCAATCATGATGCGCGGCCATCACGCCGCATCACGGCGGCAAGTGGCAATGACCGAGTGGCAGTTGGCGATGACCGAGATCAGTGCCCTCAAGAAGCGGCTCGACGACGTCACGCGCGACCACGGCAGAACCCGCACCTATCTGGTCGGGCTGGCATCGGGCATGGTGGCTGCGCTGGCCGCCGCGCTGTTCGAGCAATACGGCAGGACGGCCAGCAACATCTATACCCAGATCATCGTCTTCGTGATCGGTTTTGTCCTCGTCCGCCGCGTCATGCTCTGGACGCTGAAAGGCTGACGCTCACTTCCCCGCCGGCGGCGCGACGTCGGCGACCTGGCCGCTGCGCTTCAACGCGTCGGCGACGAAGCCCGACGCCTTCATCTCCTCGACGAAGGCGGCAAGATAGGCGACGCCAGCCGTGCGCGGCGTGTCGGCAATGCGCGGCATGGCCATTGCCTGCTGGATCTCCTGAAAATGGCCGGACATCACGCGCATCTCCGGATGGTCCTTGGCATAGGCATCGAGCTGCTGGCGCACGCCGGCGGCGGCATCGAGCTTCTCGTCGAGAAACTTGCGGATCATCGCGCTGCCGCCGCCGGCATCGGCGCGCAGCACGGTGGCATGTTTGATGGTGCGGGTGAGATAGAGGTCGTAGGCCGAGCCGAGGCCGACCGACATCCGGACGCCGTCTTTGTCGACGTCATCGACGGTCTTCAGCGGCGAATTCACGGGGACCATGTAGGTGCCCTCGATGATTACATAGGGCGCGGTGAAGATGATCTCCTGCGCGCGCACCGGCTCGATGGCGATGAAGCCGACATCCCAGGCGCCGGCCTTGGCGCCCTCGAACACCTTGCCTGCCGCCTCATAGGGCACATAGTCCACGGCCACGCCGAGGCGCTTGGCGAGTTCAGCGGCAAGATCCGCCGAGACGCCGCGCGGCGCGCCGTCGGGGCCCTTCTGGGCGAGGACGCTATTGCCGTAATTGATCGCGGCGCGGAGTTTGCCTGTGGGAGCGAGATCGCGCAGCACCTCGGGCGACGGCGCCGGCTGGGCGAAAGCCGGGAATGCAGCAGTCATGAACAGCACCATCCATCGTAAAATACGCATCATAGGCCTCCCCGATTTCGGCGCGACCATGCCCGCAAACCCGCCGCGCGACAATCGGCGACCGGGCCCCCAATAACAGCGTGATCAGCCCGGCGCGACCAACCTCCGTTCGTCACGCGGACGGGATGGCTGATATGCCCGGCCGGGAATGCCTGTTATCGCACTGCGCGAGCGTCTACACTGGTGCCCGTTGGCGCAGTGGGTGGCTTTAGGTGTTCGACGGTTTCTACAAATGCGACTACCGGGCGGGCGACGTGGTCGGCCGCAGCGTCATGTATTGCAAGGACGGCCGCATGCTGGGCGGCAACACCGCCTTCGCCCATATCGGCACCTATGAGGAAGCCGACGACGGCATCCATGCGGTGATCCACGGCCAGCGCCATCATGTCGGCTCGCAGTTTCGCACGCTCTATGGCGACGACGACGGCTCGATCCGCGTCCGTGGCATCCATGACGGCAAGAACTACAGGTTCACGGGCGGCGACGCGCAGGGCAAGGGACCGGCCTTCGAATCCGTGATGACGCGGCTCGACGAAGAGGACTTCCCGGACACCGGCACCGTGGGCGATGGCGGCATCGCCAACGGACTGTATTCGCTGCACATGAAAACCCTCGACGGCGTCGAGGACGGGCTGACCGGCGTGATGCTGCTGTTCGACGGCCGCATTCTCGGCGGCGACGCCCGCTTCTATTATCTCGGCGCCTATGGTTCGGCCGGCGGCCGCTGGAAGGGCGAGATCGTCAATCAGGAACACACGCCCGCAGCCGGCGGGAGTTCGCTGTTCGCCGGCTATGAAGTGGGCATCGGCTTTTCCGGCAGCTGCAGCGACGGCTGCGCGGCCTTCGAAGCCACCGCCCTCGCCGGCAAGCGCAGCCTGCGCCTCAAAGCCGAGCTATCGCTGCTGCACAAGGCCTGACGCGGAGCCTTTTCCGTTCCGATTGAATCGGAACGGGGCTCCTGCTTCTTGTTTTACGCGTTTTCTTAACGCGAACCGGTGACCACTTCGCTCGAAAACGCTTTTGTTACGCGCGCGCCAGCACCTTGCGTTCGACGGGATGAATGTCGATGGCACGCAAGCGGCCCATCCGCAGCACGTCGATCTCGATCGTCCGATCGATACGGTCCCGATCAAGAATACGGATCAGATCATCGACGCCATTCACCGGCACGTGATCGAGACTGATCACGACATCGCCAGGCAACAGACCAGCCTTGAACGCCGGACCGTCGGGATCGATCTGGTCGAGTAGCGCGCCCATGGTGTTCTCGATGCCGGCAAGCACCGCATGGCGGCGCGGGATCGGCGCGGTCTGGCCGGACACGCCGATGAAGGCGCGGCGGACATAGCCGTGACGAATGATCTCCGACAGCACGAATTGCGCGGTGTTGCTGGCGACCGCAAAGCAGATGCCCTGCGCGCCCTGGATGATGGCGGTGTTGATGCCGATCACCTCGCCGCGCGACGACACCAGGGCGCCGCCGGAATTGCCGGGATTGAGCGCGGCGTCGGTCTGGATCACGTCCTCGATGTTGCGCCCGCTCACCGAGCGGATCGAGCGGCCGAGTGCCGAGACGACACCGGCCGTGACCGTGGATTCGAAGCCGAGCGGATTGCCGATGGCGACCACGAGCTGGCCGCGCTTCAGGTTCTTGGAATTGCCGAGACCCGCATAACGCAACTCGCGCGCGCCATCGGCCCGCAGCAAAGCAAGATCGGTATCGGGATCGGCGCCGAGCACGCGGGCATCGGTGACGACGCCTTCGGTGTCGCGCAGGCGTATATGCTTCGAATTGCCGACGACATGGCTGTTGGTCAGGACAAGGCCGTCGGGCGAGATGACGATGCCAGAGCCGAGCCCGCCGCGTTCGCGGGCATTCGGCGTCTTGGCTCCGGTCTCGACCCGCACGACCGCGGGGCCGACGCGTTCGGTGACATCGATGACAGCGTTCGAATAGGCATCGAGCAGCGCAGCATCGTTCGGCACTGCGGCAACGGCGGGTGTCGCGGAATCGTCATCTAAGGGATGTGCGGTGATATCAAGCATGGCGATGCTTCCTTTGAGATTTAAATGGCCCCGGCGCGCACCACTGCAAGTGCAGCATGCGCGGGAGACATGGCCGGGCTGCGCCGCGCTTTAACCTCAGGTCTGTTCAAAGCGTGACTTTACGCCGCAGCTCAGCGCACCTATGTTTTGCGCGCGGCTGTCGATGGTGATGAGCGCTTTCAAGGGACGAAACCACGATGGCCAAGCAACCCTGGTATCGCATCCTCTATATCCAGGTGCTGATCGCGATCGCGATCGGCGTCACCGTCGGCTACTTCTATCCGGATGCCGGCAAGGCGCTGAAGCCGCTCGGCGACGGCTTCATTGCCCTGATCAAGATGATGATCGCACCGGCGATCTTCTGCACCGTGGTGCACGGCATCGCCTCGATCGGCGACATGAGCAAGGTCGGCCGCATCGGCGGCAAGACGCTGCTGTATTTCGAGACGGTCTCCACCCTTGCGCTGCTGATCGGCCTTCTGGTCGGCCACTTCCTGCAGCCCGGCGCCGGCTTCAATATCGATCCCTCCACATTGGACGCAAAATCCGTCGCCAGCTATGTCAGCCGCGCCAAGGAGGAAAGCTTCGTCACCCATCTGATGGGAATCATTCCGACGTCCTATTTCGACTCGCTGGCCAAAGGCGATCTGCTGCAGGTGCTGCTGGTGGCGATCCTGTCCGGCTTCGCGATCTCGCATATGGGGAAACCCGGCGAAAAGATTGCCGAAGGCGTTGATCTCGCCGGCAAGATGTTCTTCCGCATCATCGGCATGATCGTGCAGCTCGCGCCCATCGGCGCCTTTGGCGCGATGGCTTTCACCATCGGCTCGTTCGGCCTCGGCGCCCTCGTCAATCTCGGCTATCTGATCTTCACCTTCTATCTGGCGTCGCTGCTGTTCGTGCTGCTGGTGCTCGGCGGCATCGCGCGTGCCTTCGGCTTCTCGATCCTGCGCTTCATCGGCTATATCAAGGACGAGCTGCTGATCGTGCTCGGCACCTCGTCGTCCGAGACCGTGCTGCCGCGCATGATCACCAAGATGGAAGCGCTGGGCGCATCGAAGCCGGTGGTCGGCCTCGTCATTCCGACCGGCTACAGCTTCAATCTCGACGGCACCAATATCTACATGACGCTGGCCACGCTGTTTCTGGCGCAGGCCACCAACACGCATCTCACCTTCGGCCAGATGGCCGCGGTGCTGGGTGTGGCGATGCTGACATCGAAGGGCGCATCGGGCGTCACCGGCGCGGGCTTCGTGACGCTGGCCGCGACGCTGTCGATCATCCCCGATATTCCGATCACCGCACTGGCCATTATCGTCGGCATCGACAAGTTCATGAGCGAATGCCGGGCGCTCACCAATCTGATCGGCAACGGCGTCGCCACCATCGTCATCAGCCGCTGGGAAGGCGAACTCGATCGCCATCAGCTCCACGAGGCGCTGCTGCATCCGATCGATTTCGGCGAAGAGATGGAACGCCGGCCGCTGGGAGGAGAACTGCCGGAGAAATCGGCCGCCTGATCGTTCTATTTAGGCACGCGATCCGGCATCAGCGTCTCCGCCGCCTCGGCGCTGGCGTCCGCACCTGACAGCAACAGATACTGCCCGTTCTGCAGCGTCGCGGCGCTCGCCACGACGACGGCGCGCTTTGGGCAAATGCCAAGGCAACTCGTCAGCACCACGCGTGGACCTTTCACGTCCTGCTTCGCGCTGCGGCGTTTCAAGTCCGACTTGAGCGATTTGCGCAGTGCCTTGCCGTCATCAATGCGACCAAGGCATTTCTTGCAGACAAGAACGGGGGACGCGCGGCGCAAGCGCGCGGTGACGACAGGTTTACTGGCCATTCCTTTTATATAGACACCGCCCGCTGCATTGCGATCACCCCGACCGGCGGTTGCTGGTGTTCTGCGTGAGATTGCCGTGCGCCGCCTGCTCGCGAATATTGTGCTTCTCGTCGTCGCGATGACCCTTGGTGTTATCGAGCGTGACCTTCGGCGCGCTGCCAGGTCCCTTGTCGCTACAGTTATCCTCGGGAACGGGCTGGATGTGCTTGGTCATCGGGAATCTCCCTTGCAGGTCGGGAGAAAACGCAGCCGCTCAAACTGCGTTCCTTACCCGGGCTCCGGCACATGAAATCGCCGCCCCGCCGTTGAACCTTCTGGCGCCGTTGTTTGACGCATAAAACATTGAGTGGGGGCGCTGCATGAAAATCGCGTTGCTGATCTTGCTGGGTCTGGTTCTGGGGTTGCTCGGTGGAGCGGCCGTGGGGATCGGCGCCGGCGTTGCCTGGGTCGAATTGTTCAAGACCAGCAATTTCGAGGGCTACAGCGCCATGCTGGTGTTTTTCACCTTCATGCCCATTGGCGCACTCCTCGGCGCCGTCGGCGGGGCACTCCTGTTCGGCGTCATTGCTGCCCGCAATGGCGATGTCGCCATGGAACCGCTCCCCGTGCAGGACCACGAGCAGACATACCGGTAAGGTTATGCCGACGCCGCAATGCAGCTTAACGTTTTGGTGAGCAGCTCCTCACCACGAACATTTGTGCATTGCAAAATAAACCGTTGAATTTTAGCGAAATTATATTACTTCAGCTATCAAGCAATTTGTGCAGACCGCCCGGGCAACGTTGCCCCGGCGCGCAAGTGTTTCAACCATTTTCAGGACTATCCCAATGACAGAGCACAGCCTCTGGCGTTTCTCGCGCGCGTTGCATCGCGCCATCAACGAACGCCAGCTCGACCAACTCGCTGACATCATCGACGACAATATCGAATGGGCGGTCTACGGCCCGATCGACATGTTTCCGTTTCTCGGCGCACGCCACGGCAAAGCTGCCGTGCTCGATGTCTGCAAGCAGATCGCCGACAATGTGCGGGTGCATCGCTTCGAGCGTGAGTCGATGATCCTTGGTGATGAATCTGGCTCCGCAATGATGCGCTTCTCGCTGACCGCACTGGATTCGAACCGCCCTATCAGCCTGCGGCTGGCGCAATTCGCGCAGTTCAAGGCCGGGCGTCTGACCAGCATGCGCGTGGTCGTCGATACATTCGACCTGGTCGAACAGGCATTGGGCCGACCTATCCATCTGCCGAAGATCGCCTGAGCAGCACGGCGATTGCCAATCGCCAAGTTCATCCCCAGCGAAATGTTGCGACGCCACAATTCCGCCGAGCCTGATGGTATTATGTGCCAATCGATCCGCGATCTTGCTGGGCAGTGGCACGATGGCTTCAATCAAACCGACATATTGGGCGCTCATCGCAGCACTCGGCGGAACGGCGTTTGCCTTTCCGGCTCACGCGCAGAATCCGTGGAGCGGCCTCGTCGACGTTGCGCCGCCTCCCGGCGAAATAGAGCAGGTCGACACGGCAGCCACTCCTCCTGCTGACACCCCGGAACCCGACTGGAGCCTCTTGAACACCGACGATTCGCCGACGGCGAAGGCATCGCTCCGCGAGAAGCGCTCGTCGCTAATCGTCGGCAGCCCGTCGTCCAGCTGGACTTCCAACGACAGCAACGGCGCGTCCGCACTCTCGGTCAAGCAGTCGGTTACGCCGTTCTGGGATACCCGCGTCGGCGCCGACATCAATGTCGCGCGGCAAAACGCGCCGCGCAGCGCAGCCGATGCCTACCGCAACCAATTCGGCGACGGCACGGCGCAGGCCCAATCGGGCGGCGCAGCTTGGGCGGCCGCGACCGCTCCCGGCGTGGGCTCAATCTGGGACAAGACGGCGATCGAAGCGCGCGTCGATCCGGGCGCGGATCAAACCAAACTCGGCACTTCGCTCAGCAAGTCGGTACCCATTGCCGGCGATCAGTATTCGCTGACGCTGCAGAGCGGCTACAACGTGATCCAGCAAGGCAGCATTCCAGCCATTGGCTACAACGGTCGCCCGACGCGCAGCTATGAGACCGACCAGCTCGCGCGTTTCAACATCACTGATACCGGCACCAGCTTCATCGCCGGACAATCGCTCGCCACCACCGATGACAAATGGCTGCGCAAGTTCGGCGCGGAGCAGAAGCTGTTTGGCGGCGTCAACGTCTCCGGATCGATCAGCGAGACTGTCCAGGGCGTGACCAACAAGACGTTCTCGGCCGGCTTCAAGCATAGTTGGTGAATTAAGTTTTAATACACTTTGCCAGACGATTGCCGGCAAAGATCGGCGCCCTGCCGCATATTCGCCGCTATCTCGTCAAAATCCACTGCGCAGATGTACACGTAAATTTGTCATGCGGGGGACCGCGCTCGCTCATTGTGAAGTCCGCTTCACACAAACAAGGAAGAGCTGATGAGTGCCATTCGTTCAGAACAGACAGAAGCCAAAGATGACGACAGCAACCTCGCCGCTGTGTCTGAAGTCGAAGCGGGTATCCGCGACTTCGTGCGCAACGATATCGCTTACCTCCGTCGTCCGGTGCCTGGCATGGTGAACAACAGCAGTGAAACCACCACCGGCACCGAAGCGCCGCTGGAAGCGACGACCGAAGCGACCGTGAACAGCGTCAATTCGCTGATCCAGCGCGTTGCCGGCACCTCGCTGGGTGAGATCGAGAAGCTGGTTTCCGAACTCGAGAGCCTGCGCGACCTGCTCCACGCCGAAGGCCAGCGCGTTCAGCGCGAGATCTCCGGCTATGCCCAGCTCAGCCAGGCCGCGATGAAGTCGACCCGCCTGATCGCCGACAACGTCGCGCAGTGGAAGCGCACCGCTGACGGCCTGCGTCACGACTGATCGGCACTAGACCACCCGAATCAAAAGCCGCTGCCCGAAAGGGCGGCGGCTTTTTCATGAGCCCGTTCAATTGAACTTTATTCGTTTTGTTCCCGACCAACGGTTACGCAGCACCTGCGAACTGCTTTTGGGGGAATCGATCCGTGGAGACCATTCGGCCGAACAACACCGATCCCATTCCGGCGCGCAGCAACGCGCCCAGGATGGGGACCATTATCTTGCGTTTTGTCGGATTGCTGTTGGTGGCCGTGGCATTGCTCGCCTGGGCCTGGAGTCGCTGAGGTCGCCATCATCGACCCCACTCACGAAAAAACCCGCGCAGTTCGGCGCGGGTCTGGTTAGCAACTCGTAAAAATTACTCGCTAACGACCGCGCTGCTCTCGAGCGTATAGGCGCCATCGGCATAACCCTTGACCACCATGCAAGTGGCCAGCATCACCGCAAGCGTCACGCTCGCAAAGATGAAGCCCACAAATTTCAATCCGGTGCGGTCAGCCATTGTCGTCCCCAAAATCGTCCTGCGAAGTGTCGTCTCGGTCGTCATACCCGTGAGTCGCAGATCACGCTCACAAGGTTCAGAACCCCTTAACAGAGCTAGGGTTCCATCGATAAAGTTTGAAATGGTTAAGCCGCGTCGCCCCGTTGCGGCAGGAAGACCGAACCAAGGAAGCTGTAGACCTCCTCGCCGCGCTGATTAACGGCAACGTTCCTCGACTGCAAGATCCCCCAACCCGGACGCGTCGCGGTCGCGCGCACGGACACGACCTCGCTGCGATAGGTCAGGGTATCACCGGCGAGAACAGGCCGGGTCCAACGCAAATCACGAAAACCGGGAGATGGGCCGCCGACTGGAGGCTCTTCGCCACGCGCCTCTGCCTCCGCCTTTGCGCGCTGGCCATCGGCGACCAGCAACTTCATGCACACCGACGCCACGTGCCAGCCCGACGCAGCGAGACCACCGAATAGCGATTTGCGGCCGGCCTCTTCATCGAGATGGAACGGTTGCGGATCGAATTGCCTGGCAAACGCCTTGATCGACTCCGCCGTGAACGTGAACGAGCCGAGCTCGCGGCGCATACCGATTTGGATGTCTTCCAGATAGCGCATGCTGCGACCCTAGTTCCCGGAGGCGGGTTCACGCACCCCGATCATGATCGGGGTGATCATCTCGGAAATCGTCTGCCCCTTGGCATTGCGTGTGCTGAACTTGAATTTGACGATGCCCAAGGTCGGCCGGCTTTGCGATGCGCGCGCCTCGACCACTTCGACATCCAGCGTCAGATCGTCGCCGGGGCGAAACGGCGCGAGCCATCGCATCTGATCCACGCCCGGCGAGCCCATCGATGCGGTCTTGTGCAGAAATCCGTCATAGATCATCCGCATCATCAGCGAGCACATGTGCCAGCCGGAGCCGGAAAGTCCTTTGAGCATCGATGCGCTTGCGGCAACTTCATCGAGATGCATCGGCTGCGGATCGTATTCTTTCGCATAGGCGATAATCTCGTCGCGCGTAATATGGCGCGGCCCGAAGGTCCCGAAGTGGCCGGGCTTAAAATCTTCAAATGTCAGGGTCATAATGGGGAATGCCGTCGAGGAAGCCTGATTGTGGCCGTTATTTGCAGCAATCTCAACCCGGTCGCTTGCATGGCTTTCCCGCGATCCTGCCCGTCAATGTGGTCGGGCCGGGATATTTGAAGCCGTTTCTCAATGCAATTGAATTTGTCACTCATCTACACGGCGGGGGATTTCACCGATGTTCGAATTTCGCGATCTGTTTCAGTGGGACCGTTTCATCACACCCACAATCATCAAGACGTTCTACTGGCTGGTGATCGCACTGATCATTCTGTTCGGCATTTCCGGGATCTTTTCGGGTCTCGCCGCAATGGCCATCAGCCCGTTCGGCGGTTTCGTCCTCGTGATGTCGAGCCTCGCCAGCGTGATCGTCGGCATCATCTTCGCGCGCATTGCGGCTGAGTTCGTTCTGATCGTGTTCCGCATCAACGAACACCTCGGCGCGCTACGGGATCAGGGGCAAAACCTCGGGCAGGATCACGGCCACGGCCAGCAGTACTGAGAACTACCGCGCTCTCAACCGTCATTGCGAGGAGCCCTTGCGACGAAGCAATCCAGTCTTCGCTTGTGGCTCCTGGATTGCCGCGTCGCTTCGCTCCTCGCAATGACGGGGAGAGGATTGAGAATATCTTACGTGTTGAACCGGAAATGCAGCACGTCGCCGTCAGCGACGACATATTCCTTGCCTTCCAGCCGCAGCTTGCCGCCATCGCGCGCGCCGGCTTCGCCGCCGAGCCTGACATAGTCTTCATAGCCGATGGTTTCCGCGCGGATGAAGCCCTTCTCGAAATCCGTGTGGATCACGGCTGCAGCTTGCGGTGCCTTGGTGCCCTGGGTGATGGTCCAGGCACGAGCTTCCTTGGGGCCGACGGTGAAGTAGGTGATGAGGTGCAGCAGCGAATAGCCTGCACGGATCAGGCGATCGAGGCCCGCTTCTTCAAGCCCGAGCGTATCGAGGAATTCCGCACGTTCGGCACGTGACAGCGTCGCGATTTCGGATTCGATCTTGGCCGAGATGGCGACCGCAACAGCGCCCTCCTTCTCAGCATGTTCTGCAACCCGCTTCGAGTATTCGTTGCCTTCGCCCGCCGCGCCTTCTTCGACGTTGCAGACATAGAGAACAGGCTTGGAGGTCAGCAGGCCGAGCATTCCGAAAGCGCGCTCTTCCTCGGGCTTGCGCTCGAGAAAACGCGTCGGCTTGCCGTCGCGCAGCAACACCAAAGCGCGCTGGACCAGATCGAGCTGTTCCTTGGCGTCCTTGTCGTTGCCCTTGGCCTTCTTGGTCAGGTTATCGATGCGCTTCTCGCAGGAATCCAGATCCGCGAGCATCAGCTCGGTCTCGATGATCTCGATGTCGGCGAGCGGATCGATCTTGCCTTCGACATGGGTGATGTCGTCATCGATGAAGCAACGCACCACATGCGCGACGGCATCGACTTCGCGGATCGTGGCGAGGAACTGGTTGCCAAGGCCTTCGCCCTTCGACGCGCCTTTCACCAGGCCCGCAATGTCCACGAAGGTCAGGCGCGTCGGGATGATCTGCTGCGACTTGCCGATCTCGGACAATTTGTCGAGCCGCTTGTCCGGCACCGCGACTTCACCGACATTCGGCTCGATGGTGCAGAACGGATAGTTCGCAGCCTGCGCCGCGGCAGTTTCGGTGAGCGCATTGAACAGCGTCGATTTGCCGACATTCGGCAGTCCGACGATCCCGCATTTGAATCCCATGACCCTGTCCTAATTCTTCGACGGCTTCTCAGCGGAGCCGTTGTCGTCCTTCGACGTGAAACCCTTGGCCTGCATCGTCAGATGCACCTTGTTCTGAAACGACGAGTCCTGACCACCGACCAGCAGGCCGACATGGTCCGACACCGCATCGTTGAACGCTTCGAGCTGAGGCCGTTCGGCCTTGGCGAAATCGCTCAGCACGTGATTATGGACCAGCTCCTTGGCACCGGGATGTCCGATGCCGAGGCGAATGCGCCGATAGTCGTTGCCGACATGCGCGGAGATCGAGCGCAAACCGTTATGTCCGGCAATGCCGCCGCCGATCTTCACGCGCACTTTCGCGAATGGCAGTTCGAGCTCGTCGTGAAACGCGGCGATGTCGCCGAGTGAAATCTTCAAATAGGCGGACGCTTCCTGCACCGAGCGGCCGGACTCGTTCATGAAGGTCATGGGCTTCAGCAGGATGACGCGCTCACCAGACAGCGTGCCTTCCGAGGTCTCGCCCTGAAAGCGACGGCGCCACGGTCCAAAACCGTGACGCCGCGCGATATCATCGAGAACCATGAACCCGATATTGTGCCGGTTGCCCTGGTATTTGGCACCAGGGTTTCCGAGTCCAACAAAGAGAAGCATGACGCGGAGCTCCGCGCCGGATTACTTCTTCTTCGCCGGAGCGGCGGCAGCGGCCGGAGCCTTTGCACCAGCGGCGGGGGCCTTGGCGCCGGCAGCCGGAGCCTTGGCACCAGCAGCCGCAGGAGCCGCAGCAGCAGCCGCAGGGGTCGCAGCTTCTTCACCGTAGCCCGACGGCGGCACGATGGTGACCAGCGTCAGGTCGGCATCGCGAGCCAGCGTCTTCACGCCCTTCGGCAGAACAACGTCGGTGATGTGCAGCGACGTGCCGATATCGAGCTGGCCGACATCAACTTCGAGGAACTGCGGAATGCTCTCGGCTTCGGCTTCCAGTTCGATCGTGTGGGTCACGATGTTGATGGTGCCGCCACGCTTCACGCCCGGAGCGCCTTCAGCGCCCTTTATGTGCAGCGGAACGCTGACGCGGATGGTCGCGCCTTCGCCGAGGCGGAGGAAGTCGACGTGGAGCGGGAAGTCCTTGACCGGGTCGAGGTGGAAGTCGCGCGGAATCACGCGGTGCTTCTTGCCCTCGAGCTCGATGTCGTAAATCGTGGTGAGGAACCGGCCTGCCAGAATGCGCTGACGCAGTTCGGCATCATTCACCGAAATCGCCACCGGGGGCTTGTTGTCACCATAGATCACTCCGGGCACTCGGCCGGCGCGACGCTCTGCCCGTGCGGCCCCCTTGCCGCCGACCGGACGTGAGGTCGCCTTCAATTCCTTGACGGTCGCCATCGTTTAAGTCCTTGTTTTCTAAAAGTTAAAGGCCGCAATGCGGCCCGTTTTCACGCTGCAGCAAGCCTCCAGGGGTGCGGGGGCTGCGGACGTGGGCGGCTTCTACCGCCGAAACGCCAAAAAGACAAGGAAATGACAGGCTTTTTCTTCGTCTGCGGGGCCCTTCCAGGGGCTTATTTTAGCCATTTGTGGGCAGACAGCCGATGTCCGGCGCGCCGTGCAGGCCACCGACAGGGCTTCCACTCAGCTGCCGAGCTTGGCTTCCAGCGCTGCGATCCGAGCCTTCAGCGCCTCGTTCTCCTCGCGGGCGAGCCGGGCCATATCCTTGACCGCCTCGAACTCCTCACGCTTCACGATATCGAGGTCGCGCAGGATCTTCTCAGCCTGGTTGCGCACAACCGTATCGACCTCGCGCTTGACGCCCTGAGCCGCGCCGGCGGCATCATTCATCAGGCGGCCGATCTCGTCGAAGAACCGATTGTTGGTCTGGGTCATGGCAAGAACTCCGGTCGGATGAACAAACACGCGGGATTAAGTTGTAGATCGACAATGGCGATCCCGGCCGCGCAGTTCAAGTATCGCCTGCTTTTGGCGTTCACAACTGCAGAAGTCCCTTAATTCGTCACATGCCAATGCTTTACTGGCGCCATCGGGAGCCGTAAGCCCACCACATGCCATTCCTGACCATCGCCTTCCCCGTTTTCGATCCGGTCGCCATCGCGCTCGGCCCCATCGTCATTCGCTGGTACGCACTGGCCTATATCGGCGGCATCGTGCTCGGCTGGATCTATGCCCGCGCGCTGATCAAGAGCACGAAGCTATGGGGCGGCCCCTCACCGATCTCCCTGCTGGATTTCGACGACTTCATCCTTTGGGTGACGATCGGCATCATTGTCGGCGGCCGCACCGGCTATGTGCTGTTCTACAATCTGGATTTTTTCATCGCCCATCCCGCCGAGATCTTCGAGCTATGGAAGGGTGGCATGTCGTTCCACGGCGGCTTCATGGGCTGCGTCTTTGCCGTGTTTCTGTTCTGCTGGAAGCGCGGACTGTCGGTGCTGTCGCTCGGCGATATCACCTGCGCGGTCGGCCCGATCGGCCTGCTGCTTGGACGCCTCGCCAATTTCATCAACAGCGAATTATGGGGCCGCCACGCCGACGCCAGCGTGCCTTGGGCGATGGTGTTCCCCAATGGCGGGCCGCTGCCGCGCCATCCCAGCCAGCTCTATGAAGCTGGCCTCGAAGGCATCGTACTGTTTCTGACTCTGGCCCTGATGATCCGGGCTGGCGCGCTGAAGCGCCCCGGACTGATCCTCGGCGCCTTCATCTTTTTTTATGCGCTGGCGCGTATTACAGGAGAATTCTTCCGCGAGCCGGACCCACAACTCGGATTTCTGTGGGGTGGGCTCACCATGGGCATGCTGCTCTCCGTGCCAATGATATTTGTGGGACTCGTTTTGATGGTGCGCGCCTGGCGCAAGCCGCAGGCATCGCTCGAATTGAGTCCGGGCAAGAAGGCCTGATGTGACCGACCAATCGCCGCTGCAGGATGAAATCAAGCGCCTGATCAAGTCCACCGGACCGATGCCGGTGTGGCGATATATGCAGCTGTGCCTGACCCATCCGCAACACGGCTACTACATTTCGCGCGATCCGCTCGGTCGCGAGGGCGACTTCACCACGTCGCCGGAAGTCAGCCAGATGTTCGGCGAGCTGCTTGGCCTTTGGTCGGCCTCGGTCTGGCGCGCGATCGGCGCGCCGCCCTTCGTGCACCTGATCGAACTGGGCCCCGGCCGCGGCACCATGATGGCCGACGCGCTCCGCGCCCTACGCGTGCTGCCGCCGCTGTATCAGGCGCTCAACGTGCATCTCGTCGAAATCAATCCGGTGCTGCGCGAGAAGCAGAAGGCGACGTTATCCGGCACCCGCAACATCACCTGGCATGACAGTATCGAAACCGTCCCCGCGGGCCCATCGATCATCCTCGCCAATGAATATTTCGACGTGTTGCCTATCCATCAGGCCGTGAAGCGCGAAGGCGGCTGGCACGAGCGCATGGTGGATATCGACAGCAACGGCCAGCTGATGTTCAGCGCGTCAACTGATCCGCTGCCGCGTTTCGACGTGCTACTGCCGCCGCTGGTGCGCGCAGCCCCTGTCGGCGCGGTGTTCGAATGGCGCCCCGATACCGAAATGATGAAGATTGCCAGCCGTGTGCGCGACGAAGGCGGCGCGGCTCTGATCATCGATTACGGCCATGTCCGCAGCGATGCCGGCGACACCCTGCAGGCTATCGCACAGCATAGCTATGCCGATCCGCTGAAGAATCCCGGCATGGCCGATATCACCGCGCATGTGGATTTCCAGGCGCTCGGCCGCGCGGCGGAGGATGTCGGCGCACGCGTGCACGGGCCGGTGACGCAGGGCGAATTCCTCAAGCGCCTCGGCATCGAGACACGCGCGCTGACCTTGATGGCCAAGGCCACGCCGGAAGTATCGGAAACGGTCTCCGGCGCACTGAAACGCTTGATCGACAGCGGCCGCGGCGGCATGGGCTCGATGTTCAAGGTGGTCGGCATCTCCGATCCCAATATCGACACGCTGGTGGCGCTGAGCGACGACACCGGCATCGAGGCCCCGACATCATGACTTTCACATCGCCTTTGCTGTCAGCCATTCCCGGCTTGCGCCACGCGTTCTTCACGCGCGACGGCGGCGTCTCCGAAGGCATCTATGCCGGCCTCAATGGCGGGCTCGGATCGAATGACGACGCCGCGCATGTCGCGGAGAACCGTCGGCGCATGGCGGCGGAGATGGGCGTTGCCCCCCTGCACTTCCTCACCGCCTATCAGGTCCATTCGCCTGACGTCGCCGTCGCCACCGAGCCGTGGGACGGCACATCGCGCCCACGCGTCGATGCAATGGTGACGAAGGTCGAGGGCCTGGCGCTCGGCGTCACGACGGCCGATTGCGGACCGGTGCTGTTTGCCGATCCCAAGGCCCGCGTCATCGGTGCCGCCCATGCCGGCTGGAAGGGCGCCTTCACCGGCGTGCTCGAGGCCACAATCGCAGAGATGGAAAAACTCGGCGCCGACCGCTCCGACATCGTGGTCGCGATTGGTCCGCTGATCCGCCAGCCAAGCTATGAGGTCGGGGCCGAATTCGTCGAGCGTTTCACGCAGGCCGATGCTGGCTTCGCCCGGTTTTTCATTCCCTCGACCCGCGCCGGTCATGCCATGTTCGATCTCGGCGGCTTCATCCGGATGCGGCTGGAGCGCGCCGGCATTGCCATTATCGATGACACCGGTATCGACACCTATCCCGACAACAACCTGTTCAGCTATCGCCGGTCGGTGCATCGGAAAGAGCCAGATTACGGACGCCAGATCCACGCCATCGTGCTTGAGCGGTAACTCGCGCGTTGACGCGCCGTTATCCTTAACGCGGCCGAACTGCCTCAAACTGAACGCGAATTGTCGGAGAGCGGTGACCGTTTCGGTCACCCTGGAAAGACCTGTGGCCGCGCTGCCCTAGACCTTAACGCATTTTAACGATATCGCTCGACCTGTCCGGCGCCGCTTGCGGCAAACGGACGGAAGTCGGGACGCCCTATGCGATTTTCTGCCCTTACGACCGATCGAGCCAGACCGCGGCTAATCCAGGCCGCGCTGTCGCTGACCGTAGCGTTTGGGCTTGCCGGCTGCGCCAATGTCCCCAATTCGGGCGGCGCCATGAACGCGCAGGCCAGCCTTTCCACCGCCTCCGGCCCGACGATCGCGTTCGAATCCATCGACGGGCCGCCGCCGCAGGTCTTCGACCGCATGGTCAACCTTCTGGATAGTGAAGCGCGCCTGCGCAACCTCGCGGTTGTATCGCGCAAGGACAGCGCGGCTTTTCGGGTCCGCAGCTACCTCTCGGCCCAGGTTCGCGGCGGCCAGACCTCGATCGCCTGGGTGTGGGATGTCTATGACCGCGACCAGAACCGTGCTCTGCGCCTGAGCGGCGAGGAACAGGCCGGCAAAGGCGGCCGCGACGCCTGGGCTACTGCCGACGACCTTGTCTTGCGGCGGATCGCGCAAGCGGGGCTCACCGGCCTCAATGGCATGATCAACGGCACCACGCCCGGCGAGCAGCCGCCTGCGCCAAGTGGCAACGGACCTGCCATCGCCAGTACCGATGAATTGCCCGTGCAGGCCACCGCATTTGCCGAGACGCGCTGACTTCAGTTCACGTTAAGCAGAGGCCCGTTTTTACGCAGGAAAACAGCGGCCCACGGGTTGCCAGCGGACGGCCGTCCTTGATATCACCTCGCTCAGCTAGACGAGTTCTTGTGGGTAATCCGATATGCTGAACGTTGTATCCACCAAGCCGCGGGGAGACGCGTCGATGTCGGCCAAGAACGGTTCGATCAAACTGGTCGCCGGTAATTCCAATCCTGTCCTCGCGCAGGAAATTGCGACCTCGCTGAATATCCCGCTGACCAAGGCCAGCGTCCGGCGCTTCGCCGACATGGAAATCTTCGTCGAGATCCAGGAAAACGTCCGCGGCTCCGACGTCTTCATTCTTCAATCCACGTCGTTCCCGACCAACGACCATCTGATGGAACTGCTGATCATCACCGATGCGCTGCGCCGCGCTTCCGCGCGCCGCATCACCGCGGTGATCCCCTATTTCGGCTACGCTCGCCAGGACCGCAAGGCCGGTGGCCGCACCCCGATCTCGGCCAAGCTGGTCGCCAACATGATCACCCATGCCGGCGCCGACCGCGTCATGACGCTCGACCTGCATGCCGGCCAGATCCAGGGCTTCTTCGATATCCCGACCGACAACCTCTATGCCGCGCCGCTGATGGTGCGCGACATCAAGGAGAAGTTCGATCTCGCCAATGTGATGGTGGTTTCGCCCGACGTCGGCGGCGTCGCCCGTGCCCGCGGCCTTGCCAAACGCATCAACGCGCCGCTCGCCATCGTCGACAAGCGCCGCGAACGCCCCGGTGAATCCGAAGTGATGAACGTGATCGGCGACGTCGCCGGCTACACCTGCATCCTGATCGACGACATCGTCGACTCCGGCGGCACGCTGGTGAACGCCGCCGATGCGCTACTCAAATACGGTGCCAAGGACGTCTCCGCCTATCTCACCCATGGCGTCTTGAGCGGCGGCGCCGCCGCGCGCATCGCCAATTCCAAGCTCAAGGAATTGGTGATCACGGACTCGATCCAGCCCACGGAAGCCGTGAGCAAGTCACCGAACATCCGCGTGCTCTCGGTTGCCTCGCTGATCGCCGAAGCGATCGGCCGCACCGCATCGGAAGAGTCGGTATCGAGCCTGTTCGACTAAGGCTCTCGCGCCTCTACACTATCCCAGCCGCGACCTGACCGCGCAGACGTTCCAGACTGAGCAGTGTCTCGGCGCAGGCGGCGGCAACCTTGAGGCCGCTCTCCGCAAAGTGCTTGCGGAAGAATGCCGTGCGCTCTTCGGTCTCGTGGAAATCCTCCGGCGCCGTCACGGCCGAGAATACGGGGATCTCGGTACGTAGCTGCACATCCATCAGCGCACGGATGACCGTGTCCGCCACGAAGCCGCGGGTGCCGCTGTCGACCACGAGGCCGGCCGCGACGATGGCCGTGTAACGCCGCGTCTTGGCAAGAACCTGCACATGCAGGGGGATCTCGAACGAGCCGGGCACTTCAAACAGATCGACCTGCGACGAGCTGATATGGCGCACCTCGATCTCACTGAGAAACGACTCCCAACAGGGCGCAACAATGTCGCGATGCCAGGATGACTGCACGAAGGCGACGCGCTGCGGCTTGGCGAAGCGCGGATGCTGGACTGCGGATGACTCGGAGGTGGTGTCGTTCATGGCCTGATACTTTCGTTACGGCCAAACTATGCCGAAACCGAACCAGCCCAGCAAGGCCGTCCACAGGCTGTATCGGGGGCCCAACAGGACTCCTGCGAGGCCGGGAAAGCCTTCGGGCCCCGCGGCGGAATCAATAGTTACCACCCCAACCGGACTCGCGGCGCGCGAGGGCGCACCGCACAGACTCGCAATCCGGGAATCCGATTCCGGTTTGTTCTCATTGCGGCGAGATGACCTGTGGATGAGGGCCGGTTTGTCTGTGGATGGATTCGTGGTGCCGTTGCGCAGATTCAGCAAATCACATCACTTCAAACTCGCAAGGTCTGGACGAATAGAACTTGCAGCCTGCAGCGACGCTCCGACATTTTCGCGTACCGGCCAGCTGTTTGCATCATCACATTTCAAGAGCAAGGTCGCGACGGCATGTCACTTCTCGAAGGTACTATCGATTCACGGCTCAACCCGCTCGCCGTTGTCGAGGATATTGCCGCCGATCATAACTGGGCGTTCGAGCGCTCCGGCGAAGACGAAGTCACAATTGTTTCCAAAGGTGACTGGATCGATTACCAGCTCTCCTTCACCTGGATGAACGAGATCGAGGCGCTGCATCTCGCGTGCGCCTTCGACATGAAGATTCCACCCGCACGCCGCGCCGAAGTGCAGCGCCTGATCGCCATGATCAACGAACAGATGTGGGTCGGTCATTTCGATATCTGGACTCACTCAGGCATGGTGATGTACCGGCAGGCACTGGTGCTGCCCGATGGCCTCACCGCAACGACCGCGCAGTGCGAAGCCATGCTGGTCTCGGCAATTCATTCCTGCGAGCGCTACTATCCGGCGTTGCAGTTCGTGGTGTGGGCCGGCAAGACCGCAGCCGAAGCAATGTCTGCTGCGATGTTCGACACTGCCGGCGAAGCATGACCGACGCGCCGGTCATCAGCGTGCCGGATGCGCCCGGCGAAGCCGAACGGCTGGTGGTCGCAAATGCGTTGCTGGCCTACAATACCAAGACCGTCGGCCCCAACAATCACCAGCCGCTCTCGATCTTGATCCACGATCCCGCGACCGGCGAGCCGATCGGCGGCATCTGGGGCAAGACCGCGTTCAACTGGTGTTTCGTCGAGCTGTTCGTCGTACCCGAACAATTTCGCGGCCAGGACATCGGCTCGAAAGTTCTCGCCAAGGCCGAAGAGATCGCGCGGGAACGCGGCTGCATCGGTCTGTGGCTCGATACCTACTGGTTTCAGGCCCGCAGCTTCTACGAGAAGCAGGGCTATGAGGTGTTCGGCGAAATCCCGGACTATCCGCGCGGCGGCCCGCGCTACTTCCTGAAAAAGAATCTCATCTAGACGGGTTCAGGCTGTGCAGCCTGCCCCGCAATGTTATGGTCCCGGCCGTTCTGACAGCTGGGATTTGCGATGACCTCCACCACGACCTCACGCGCGCTCAACACCATCGACGGCCACATCGTGCTGGCCGGCGCCGGCAAGATGGGCGGCGCGATGCTGACGGGCTGGATCGCCGGCGGCCTCGACCCCAAACGCGCCGTTGTGATCGACCCGTATATTTCCGACGAGATCAACGCGCTCGGGGCGAAGGGCGTCCGCCTCAATCCGGATGTGAAGGACATCGGCGCTGTCGCCGCGCTGGTTCTTGCCGTGAAGCCGCAGATGTTCTCGGAGGTCGGCCCGACCCTGCGCGCGATTGCCGGATCGTCCCTCGTGGTCTCGATCATGGCGGGCACAACCATCGCCGGCATCGCCAAGGCCTGCGGCGGCAAGGTGGTACGCGCGATGCCGAATACGCCGGCCGCCATCGGCCGCGGTATCACCGTGGCGGTTGCCGCGAGCGACGTATCGCCGGAGCAACGCGGCCTGACCGACGCGCTCTTGCGGGCCACCGGATCGGTGGAATGGGTCGAGGACGAGAGCCTGATCGATGCTGTGACGGCCGTCTCCGGCTCAGGGCCTGCTTATGTGTTTCTGTTGGCGGAAGAAATGGCCCGCGCCGGCATTGCTGCGGGCTTGCCGCCCGAACTCGCGATGAAGCTTGCTCGCGAGACAGTGTCCGGTTCGGGCGAGCTCCTCCGCCAGTCCGATCTCGACGCGGCGACGCTGCGAAAGAACGTCACCTCGCCCGGCGGGACCACTGCAGCGGCGCTCGCCGTGTTGATGGCCGATGACGGCTTCGAGCCGTTACTGACTCGCGCAATTGCTGCGGCAACCGCGCGGTCGAAGGAACTGGCGAAGTAACTAGACGGGCACCCGCACCACCGCCCTCAATCCGCCCATCGGACTCTCGGCCAGCGTGATATCTCCGCCATGGGAGCGCGCGATATCGCGGGCGATGGCGAGGCCAAGACCCGTGCCGCCTTCGTCCTGATTGCGGGCGTCGTCGAGCCGCAGGAACGGTTTAAACACTTCCTCGCGCATGTCGGCGGGGATGCCAGGGCCGTCATCATCCACAGTCACCGTCAGATAGCGATGATCGCGATGGCCGGTGATGGCGATGTCGTTGGCATGGCGCGCGGCATTCGAGACGAGATTGCCGAGGCAACGCTTGAACGCGGCTGGCTTCACCGTGACGATCGGCAGGCCGTGGAACGTGACCGTCGCCTTGTGTCCGTTGCGCTCGGCATCGCTGCGCAATTCTTCCAGCGCCGCAGCCATGTCCGTCGGCTGCGCCTGCTCGCCGCTGTCGCCGCGCGCAAAGGCGAGATAGGCCTCGAGCATGCCCGACATCTCGTCGATATCCTTGCGCATGCCATCGACTTCGGGACCGTCCTCGATCAGCGCCAGTTCGAGCTTGAAGCGCGTCAGGATGGTGCGTAGATCATGCGAGACGCCGGCGAGCATGGCCGTGCGCTGCTCCATCGCGCGTTCGATACGCGCCTTCATCTCGATGAAGGCATTGGCCGCACGACGGACCTCGCGTGCGCCGCGCGGCCGGAAATTCGGCGCTTCGCGGCCCTTGCCGAAACTTTCGGCGGCGTCAGCGAGTTTGAGGATTGGGCGGATCTGGTTACGCAGGAACAGGATCGCGACGATCAGCAGGATCGAGGACGTCCCCACCATCCAGAACAGGAAGATTTCCGAATTCGATGCGTAGGCCGCACTGCGCTGGGCGAAGATGCGCATCACGGCATCATCAAGCTGGATGCGGATTTCCACGAGATTGGAGCGACCGACCGTATCGATCCAGAACGGCCGCGTGATCTGCCGACCGATCTGGACGGACAGCGCCTGATCAAGCAGTGAGAAGAACGGCTTCGGACCGGGCGGCGGCATGTCGCCGAGCGGCAGGAAGTCGACGACAAGGCCAAGCCGCTGCTGCGCAATGGCTTTGATCTGCGTGCGGTCCTTATCCTGCGGATAAACCTTGTAGACGTCGATCAGCGTTGCGATGTCCTGCACCACGGCCTGCGACAGGCGGCGCGTCACCGTGTTCCAGTGCCGCTCCATGAACACGAAAGCGACCACCGACTGCAGCAGCACCATCGGCACGATCATGATCAGCAGCGTGCGGGCATAGAGCCCCGTGGGCATCACGCTCTTGAAGCGCCGGCCCATCAGACTGTGCGCCGCAGAGACTCGGCCCGCCGCAGAGCGGAGGATGGTGATGCCGGTGTCGAGTGTGGTCATCGTGCAAACTTCATCGAACTATGGCGACGCGACGAGACGATAGCCGATGCCACGCACGGCCTGCAGAAACAACGGATTGGCCGGATCGGTCTCGATCTTGCGACGCAGGCGATTGATCTGCACGTCCACCGCACGCTCGTTCACGGTGCCACCGCCGCCGGTGAGTTCACCGCGCGGCACGGTCTCGCCGGGCGCCGCAGCCAGCACGCGCAGCATGTCACGCTCGCGGTCAGTGAGATGGATGATCTCATCGCCTTGGCGTAGTTCGCCGCGCGCGAGGTGATACACATAAGGCCCGAACTGCAGCGACTCCGCGCGCTCGACCGGGACCGGCGCACTGCGCTTTAGAATATTCGCGATGCGCAGCACCAGTTCGCGCGGCTCGAACGGCTTGGCAACATAGTCGTCGGCGCCGATCTGCAATCCCTCGATCCGGCTTTCCGCCTCGTGCCGCGCCGTCAGCATGATGATCGGCACGGCCGAGGACGTCCGAATGAAACGCGCGAGCTCAAAGCCGGTCTCGCCTGGCATCATCACATCGAGGATCAGGAGATCGAAATGCAGACCGAGCAGCTTGGCGCGCGCTTCTTTGGCGCTCGGCGCCGTGGTGACGCGGTAGCCCTCGCCCGAGAGAAAGCGCGAGAGGAGATCGCGGATACGGCGGTCGTCATCGACCAGCAACAGATGCGGCGCATCGTCGGCCAATGGCGCCGGCATACGTTTGGCGGCCTGAGCTAACATCATGTCTTGTTTGTCCTGCCGTCAGTTTTGGCGGATGCCTGGCCCAAGATGACCTGCAGCACCTTGTCGGGATCATTGCGGTCGATCATCGCCGAGAGAAACCTGCCGATCGCTTCAATTTCGACCGGCGTAAAATCCTTGAGCGCGCGGTTGATGCGATCGGTCTGCAAACCCGCGAGCTGCGCAACGAGAGCTTCACCCTTGGCCGTGGCGAAAAGAAGCCGTTGCCGCCGATCGGCCTCGCCGGATTTCTGAACGATATACCCTTCATCGAGCAATTGCTTGAGGACACGGCCCAGCGACTGCTTCGTAATACGCAAGACATCGAGCAGATCGGCAACCTTCAGGCCGGGATAGCGATGCACAAAGTGTACGACCCGGTGATGGGCGCGCCCGAAACCGAACTGATCGAGCACATCGTCGGGATCGCCCACAAAGTCGCGATAGGCAAAGAACAACAGCTCGATGATGTCCCAGCGGGGCGGTTTCGCAGGATCGCCGCTGGATTGCCGCTGGATCGTCTCAAGCGATCGTGACGCCGCGTCCTTGGAATTTACGTCAACCATATTGACATATCTTGGGTTCAATCTTACAAAACTGACCATCGCGACGAAACATTAGAACTCTCGCCGCATGGTCCAATAGGGCCGATCTGAGAACCATACCGGACTTCGGCATGGCGCTAAAGCCTGTCCTGGGTCATCCACTGGGGCCGGAAACGCTTTTGCCGTGGGTCCGCTTGACGTAGAACAACATCGACGCTGCCGCCCCCAGGAGCTGCGCCGTAAGCAGGAGTGAGGTCCATGGGAGTTTCGTTTGATAAAATCGATGGCGCAGCTTTGCTGAAATTCGAAATTCAGCCCGCGGCGAACGCGGTGTCCGAGGGGGACCGCGCAGCAAAACTCAAGGATCCGGGCTTCGGCCGGGTTTTCACCGACCACATGGCTCTGGTCCGCTACAACCAGAAGGACGGCTGGCATGGCGCGCGCATCGAATCCCGCGCGAATTTCCCGCTCGATCCCGCAGCGGCCGTCCTGCATTACGCGCAGGAGATTTTCGAAGGGCTCAAGGCCTATGTCCGTGAAGACGGCGGCGTGAATCTGTTCCGCCCCGATGCCAATGCCAAGCGTTTCCGGAATTCGGCCGATCGCATGGCCATGGCCCCCCTGCCCGAGCCCGTGTTTATCGAAGCGATCGAGCAACTCGTGCGCATCGACCGCGCCTGGATTCCATCAGGTGAAGGCAGCCTCTACCTGCGCCCCTTCATGGTCGCGAGCGAGATTTTCCTCGGCGTGAAGCCGTCCGCGGAATACATCTTTGCCGTCATCGCCTCGCCGGTCGGCTCCTATTTCAAGGGCGGACCCGCCCCGGTGTCGATCTGGGTGTCGGAGAACTACACACGCGCTTCAATCGGCGGCACCGGCGCCGTCAAATGCGGTGGCAACTACGCCGCGAGCCTGCGCGCGCAGGCGGAAGCCAGCGATCACGGCTGCGATCAGGTCGTGTTCCTTGATGCGGTCGAGCGCCGCTACATTGAAGAACTCGGCGGCATGAACATCTTCTTTGTGTTCGAGGACGGCTCGCTGCTGACACCGCCGCTCGGCACGATCCTGCCAGGCATCACCCGCGATTCGATTATCGCATTGGCGAAGGATAAGGGCACGCAGGTGCGCGAAGAGGCCTATACGCTCGACCAGTGGCGCGCCGACGCTGCCAGCGGCAAGCTGAAAGAGGCCTTTGCCTGCGGCACTGCGGCGGTCATCTCGCCGATCGGCCAGGTTCGCTCTGCGAGCGGTGATTTTACCATCAATGGCGGCGCGGCTGGTCCGGTCACGATGGGGCTGCGCAAACAGCTGGTCGACATTCAGTACGGTCGCGCACCCGACCCGCATAACTGGATTCGCAAGGTCCTGTAAGCCTACGCTTCTGAAGACAACAAATGCCGCGGCCTTTCGAGGCTGCGGCATTTTTATTTGGCTCAAGTCGCCGGCACGAGCCCGAGTTGCTCGCGCCGGGTCCAACGCCAGAGCATGACCGGTGCAACGACCGCGAGACCCGCTGCCAGCCCGATCCAGATGCCGACGCCGCCGAATCCGAGCTTGAATGCGAACAGCAGGCTGAGACCTAGGCCGAAGCCCCAATAGCCGAATGCGGCAAAGATCATCGGCACGCGCGTATCCTGCAATCCGCGCAGCATCCCTGCAGCTACCGACTGCGCGCCGTCCGCAATCTGAAACACCGCCGCGCAAAACAGAAACGACATTGCCGTATCGATGACGACCGCATTGGCGGGATTGCTCAGATCGATGAAGGCGCCAATCAGGAGACGCGGCGCAGCCAGCAACAACATGCTCATCGACGCCATGAATGCCACCGCAAGGCCAAATGCAGTCCATCCTGCTCGCGTGATGCCATCGCGATCCACGGCGCCTTTGGCCAATCCAACGCGGACAGTTGCCGCCTGGCTTAGTCCCATTGGCACCATGAACGAGATCGATGCGATCTGGATCGCAATCGCATGCGCCGCGATGGCGGCCGTTCCAAACTGCCCCATCAGGAACACCGCCGCATTGAAGACGGTAATTTCGAATGCAAGCGTTGCGCCGATCGGCAGACCGATGCGCCATAGCTTTGCGAGACGTGGCCAATCGGCGCGCCACCAGTTGCCGAACAAATGATAACGCCGGAACTTCGGATGCCATCCGACGACGAGCGCAAAGACAGCGAACAGAAAGATGTTCGACAGCGTGGTCGCAAGGCCGGAACCGCGCAGACCCATCTCCGGGAATCCGAGATGGCCGAACACCAGAACCCAGTTGGCAGCAGCATTGAACAGAACGGTGACGCCCGTCACCAGCAGTGCCCAGAGTGGGCGTTGCACGGCGGCAACGAATGAGCGCAGCACGATGAAGCCTAGCGCGGGCAGGAAGCCCCATTGCAGCATATGCACGAAGCTCTGGGCGTCGGCCGCCGCCTGTGCCTCCTGACCGAACAGCAACAGGATCGCTTCTGTATGCCAGAGGACGATCCATGCCGGCACCGAGACGATGAGCGCCGTCCACAAACCCTGCCGAAACGTCCGCCTGACATCGCGCACCGCATGCAACTTGCGACCTATCGCCTCCGCCATCATCGGCGATGTCGCAGTAACGAGACCGATGGCGAAAATCAGAAACGCGAAATAGAGATTCACGCCGAGCGCCGACGCAGCCAAAGCCTCCGCGCTCACGCGGCCGAGAATGATTACGTCGGTCGTCGTCAGTGCGATCTGTGCCAGATTGGTCAGGATCAGCGGCCAGCCGAGCGCCAGCGTCGCTCGCAACTCGGTGAGCCATTGGTTGCGCGTGAGACTGCGACGTGATTCATTTGCGGACATTACGAGCTTGTAAGACGGGATGAACGGCTGTGAAACCCGTCAAACGTCAAAATGCGCGTAACACAGCTGAATCCATCCATATCTTCGCAAAGCATGCATCATTCAGCATCGTAGCGCCATCAGAGCAAGGCTCGGCAGACTGCACTGCGATCTCAGCGCAGCCTGCTGCGCCTCGCTCATGTCTTGAATCCTGCGGACTTGTCTTGGACCACCTTCACCCAAATCAATCGCTGGCCGGTAATGCCGCCCCTTTGCATTCCCCATTCGACGACCTTGGATATCGCAAAATCAAATCCCGTCCTTCCCGGAATTTGATCGTGGGCCGCAGACAATGCCTCGTCGAGCGTCGTACCGAGGCCTTCGAAGATGACTTCCGTGGGTCGTGGCTTGGCGTTCGACATCGTCGTCTCCGTCTTACCTATCGGCACGTGCCATCACGCACCCATCGTGCATTCGCAGTCTCGGCGGCGCACAAGGATGGATAGGTGCGCGGATAGCCTTTGACGGGATCGATTGCACAGACGGGATTCAAGTTGAAAATACATATGGGTCCAAGGCACATGCCTGGATGCAGAACGCGGGCATGGTCGAGCTTCGCCCAGCAAGCGTTCGAATAGGTCTGCCGTGATCCGTCCTTCTTCACAGCACAAACTGGTATGACATCGGTCGTACAAATCGATGCTTGTGCCCGCGCAGAGTCGGTAGCTGAAGCCGCGACGGTGAGACCAAAAAGAAAAATCCAGAATACGCGCATCTGCAAATCCTTCTGCCTAAAATCAATGGCTGAAGGATTGCACAACTATAGATTGAAAACAAGAATTTTGAGGCTGCCCTGCTTGCTGCGGCTCAACTAGCCGGCGCCGCGACCTTGCAGCGCAGCAGCGGACACCCAGAACACCTCGCCTTCGGAGTCTTCGGTGTCCAGCCAGATCAACGGCAGATCGGGAAAGGCTTCATCGACATTGGCGCGGCCGCGACCGATTTCACACAACAAACCGCCATGTGGATTCAGATGATCGCCAGCCTGTTCAATGATCTTCCTGACGATGTCGAGCCCATCATCGCCGCCATCGAAAGCCATAGCCGGTTCGGCCAGGCATTCATCCGGCAAATCCGCCATGCCCTGCGCATCGACATAAGGCGGATTGGTGATGATGAGATCGTAGCGGGTATCGCCGAGCGGTTCGAACAGATCCCCCTTGTAGAGCGTCAGCCGCTCATCGAGCCCGTAATCGATGACGTTGCGCATGGCGACGGCGAGCGCTGCGGGCGACAGATCGACGGCATCGACCTGCGCATTGGGGAATGACTGGCTGGCCAGGATCGCGATGCAGCCGGAGCCGGTGCAGAGGTCCAGCACGCTTTCAACGTCCATGGGATCGTCGATCAGCGAGCCGCCTTCACCGTCATCGCCGCTGAAATGAGAATCCAGCAATTCGCCGATGAAAGACCGCGGCACGATAGTGCGCTCGTCCACATAGAACGGCAGGCCGCGCATATAGATCTTGTTGAGCAGATAGGCCGCCGGTTTGCGCGTCGTCACGCGGCGATGAATGATGTCGAGAATCTGCTTGCCTTCGGCCGCAGTTACCCGCGCCATGGCGAAATTCTCGAACTGGTCGGGATGCAGATGCAGGACTTCGCAGACGATGAAGGCGGCTTCGGCCACGGGATCGGTGGTGCCGTGCGCAAAAGAGAGCCGGGCTTCGATGAAACGGCTGGTGGCGTAGCGCACATAGTCGAGCAATGTCGCAAGCTCGCCCGCACCAACCTTCGGCAGAGTCGCCGTTGCGATCTTCTTCACGGAAGTCTTTGCCTTTGCAGGAGCCTTGCTCGCGGATTTCCTGACCACCTTCTTCGCGGTTGTCTTCACAGTCTTCTTTGCCATCAGTTTTTATCCCAGCGCGCCGCGGCGTCGTCATCGTCGGTCTTCGCAGCAATCCAGCTGCTGCCACCGGCGGTTTCCTCGCGCTTCCAGAACGGAGCATGCGCCTTGAGGTAATCCATCAGAAACTCGGCGGCCTGAAACGCGGCCTGGCGATGTGCCGACGCGGTTAGCACCACCATGATATTCTCGCCGGGCAGGATGCGGCCGACGCGATGAACGATTGTCACGCCTGTCAACGGCCAGCGTGTCATCGCTTCCTCGGCGTGGCGCGCAATCTCGGCTTCGGCCATGCCCGGATAGTGCTCCAGCGTCAGCGCCGTGGTCGCGTCGCCACTGCCACTTAAGTTTTCTTGGCCGCCACGGCAGATACCACTGAACGTAACGACCGCGCCGATGTCCGTACGGCTTGCCGTCAGCGCCGCGATTTCGCTGGAAACGTCGAAATCGGCATCCTGGATGCGGATGGTCACGTTGGAGGTCATGAGATCAACGCAGTCGTTGCTAGAATCAGCCGCCGGTCATCGGCGGGAAGAATGCAATCTCGCGGGCGCCAGCAATCACGGTGTCGGGCCGCACATGCGTGTGGTCGATGGCGGCGCGGATCACTTTCGGCGTTTCGAACGCATAGGCATATTCGTCGCCGCGCGTGCTCAGCCATCCGATCAGATCGCCGACGGTGCGCACGGCTGCTGGCGGCTCGACCGTCTCTTCGGCCTTGCCGATGCGCTCGCGCACCCAGGCGAAGTAGACGACCTTCATGCATCCTCCGCAATGAGGTGGTGAATGCCAGCCCTGAAATAGTCGTAGCCCGTATAAATGGTGACGAGCGCGGAAATCCAGAGCAGCAACAGACCGAGTTGCGTGGTGATCGGGATCACCTGATCGCCGGCCTCGCCGGCCAGCAGGAAGCCGATGGCGATCAACTGGGCCGTCGTCTTCCACTTCGCCACTCTGGAGACCGGGACGCTGACACGGAGTGCGGCGAGATATTCACGCAGGCCCGAGACCAGAATTTCGCGGCACAGGATCACGATGGCGGCCCACAGGGTCCAGCCATGGATGATGCCATCAGCCGCCAGCATCAGCAGGCAAGAGGCCACCAGCAACTTGTCGGCGATCGGATCGAGCATCCGGCCAAAGGCCGACTGCTGATTCCAGATCCGGGCGTAATAGCCATCGAGAAAATCCGTGACCGCGGCGCCGATAAAGACGGCCAGCGCGACCCAGCGCAGCCATAGCGGGCCATCCATGATCGACTGCGAATAGATGCAGCCGACCACCACCGGAATGGCGGCAATGCGGGCCATAGTCAGGATATTTGGCAGGGACATCGCGGAATTCGCGGCCCGTCTCGTGGTCACTGTCATCCGTCTTACCAATACTGCCAGAGCGCAGAGGTCAACCGCCAGCGAAGCGGCGCGGCTTAGTTTACCGCAAAACTGCCCCAAGGCATGCGACAGCCAGATTACGTCTCGTCCATCTTTGCGGTCATCTGGCCACTGGCTGGGGGTGAAAAAAGTCGAAAATCTTGCGGGCGCTCTCGGCCGAGATGCCGGGAACCTTGCCGAGGTCGCCTACGGAGGCCCGCTCGATCTCTTTCAGCGTTCCGAAATGGTGCAGGAGTGCCCGCTTGCGGGTTGGGCCGATCCCCGGGATTTCCTGCAATCCGGCCTCGCGGATGTCCTTCTTGCGCAGTGTGCGGTGCGATCCAATGACGAACCGATGCGCTTCGTCGCGCAGCCGCTGGATAAAATACAGAACGGGGTCCCGGGGCTCCAATTTGATGGCATCGCGGCCAGGAATGAACATGGTCTCGCGGCCGGCGTCACGATCCGGCCCCTTGGCCACAGCCATCAGGGTCACATCGGTCAGCTTCAGCTCGTCGAAGATCTCCTTGACTGCATTGAGCTGGCCGCGGCCGCCGTCGATGATGACGAGATCGGGCCATAGCGGCACATCATCGTCCTTAGGCTTTGCCACCTCGCCTTCAACCGGCGGCGCCAGCAGACGCTTGAAACGGCGCTGCAGCACCTCCTTCATCATCCCGTAGTCGTCACCGGGCGCGAGCCCTTCGGACTTGATGTTGAACTTGCGGTACTGGTTCTTGATGAAGCCATCCGGCCCCGCCACGATCATGGCACCGACCGCATTGGTGCCCTGGATATGGCTATTGTCATAGACTTCGATGCGCTTCGGCACGGTGGCCATGCCCGCCATCTTCGACATGCCTTCCAGCAGACGCGTCTGCGTCGCCGTGTCGGCGAGCTTGCGGCCAAGCGCCTCGCGGGCATTGGTCAGTGCATGGACGACCAGCTCTTTCTTTTCGCCGCGCTGCGGTGTCAGCACCTCGACCTTGAAGCCTGCCTTGACGCTAAGCGCGCTGGCCAGCAGCTCGCTTTCCTCGATGGCATGCGACAGCAGCACCATCTTTGGCGGCGGCTTATCCTCGTAGAACTGCGCCAGAAACGAGCCGAGCACTTCCTCCGGCGTGTACGATTTTTCGGCCTTGGGGAAATAGGCGCGGTTGCCCCAGTTCTGGCCGGTGCGGAAGAAGAACACCTCGACGCAGGAATAGCCGCCCTCCTGATGGATGGCGAAGACGTCGGCCTCCTCCACGGTGCGCGGATTGATGCCCTGCTGCGACTGGATCGCCGACAATGCCGCAAGACGGTCGCGATACAGCGCGGCGCGCTCGAAGGCGAGTTCTTCCGACGCCTTCTCCATTTCGCCGGCCAAAAGCTGCTTCACCGCCCGGCTGCGGCCGGACAGGAAGTCCGTCGCCTCACGCACCAGTTCGGTATAGCCGGGAAAATCGATCTCGCCGGTGCAGGGGCCAGAGCAGCGGCGGATTTGATACAGCAGACACGGGCGCGTGCGGCTCTCGAAAAAGGAATCCGTGCACGACCGCATCAGAAACGCGCGCTGCAGTGCCGTGATGGTGCGGTTGACCGCGCCCACCGACGCGAATGGACCGAAATAGCGGCCGGGCCGCGACTGCGCGCCGCGATGCTTCAATATCTGCGGCGCCCAGTGATCGCCCGAGATCAGAATATACGGAAAGGACTTGTCGTCGCGGAGCTGCACGTTGAATCGCGGACGCAGCTGCTTGATGAGATTGGCCTCGAGCAACAGCGCCTCGGTCTCGGTCGCGGTCGAGATGATTTCCACCACCACGGTCGCCGCGATCATGCGTGCGATGCGCATCACCTGCCCGGTCGGCCTTGCATAGGACGACAACCGCTTCTTCACGTTCTTGGCCTTGCCGACATACAGCACATCGTTGGCCGCATTCAGCATCCGGTAGACGCCCGGCGAGGTCGGGGCATGGCGCACGGCATGTTCGATGGCCGCACGGCCGATCGCCAGCGGGCCCTCGGCGACCACGTCGCCGGAATCGTCATCGCCAGTATCCGGGAGCGCGCCGTCTTCCTCGTCGTCGGCGGCCGCGGGTTCCGGTTCGAGATCGGGTGGCGCCTGCAAGGTGGCCTGGGTGGCCTGCCCGGAACTAGGGCTGTCGGAACCTGGCTCTGCTGCGGGCTCGGATGATGTCTCGTGCAGCGGCTCGGTGGGGTCTTGAATCATGAGGTCAATTTAAGCGCTGCAGCGGGTCATCGCCAGCATTCGTGCGACCGGAAATGCCCTCGCAACTGCCGGTTTTCCGGCTGCTCGCGGCAGGCCACAGGATTTTGGCCGCCCGCCCCAGGAAATTCGCGGATTGCCAAAAGTAAGACTCTTTTAACGCCAATACGGCGCCGCAGCGGCCCGTTAAGGACCGCTTAATCTAAAACTCTCGATAAATCGTCTCGATAAAAGATGGAATTCCGTAACCCTAAGGCTTCGTTCGGCAGATCCCGAGCGCTCCCATGGGCCGGCAGTAACGCGTATTTTGGAGAGTTGAGATGAGTAAGTTTGCGTTCGCAGCAGTCGCCCTCGTGGCTGCAGGTGCGACAACAGCACATGCGGCGGACATGCCTTACCGGTCGCGCGCCCCCTATACCGTTGCCCAGCCGCTCAACGCCTATAGCTGGGCCGGCCCGTATCTCGGCGCCACTCTCGGTTACGAATGGGGCAGCGTCTCCAACACCGGTGCGAAGCCCTCGGGCATCGCCGGCGGCGTGACGGGCGGCTACAACTGGCAGAGCGGCAACATCGTGTTCGGTCTCGAAGGCGATCTGCAGGGCACTGGCGCAGATGACCGCTTCGCCACCTACAAGTTCTCGAACCCCTGGTTCGGCACCGCGCGCGGCCGCATCGGCTACGCTTTCAACAACGTGCTGCTCTACGGCACCGCCGGCCTCTCCTTCGGCAGCCTCGAAGCCGAGCTGAACGGCCTGCAGCAGTCGCAAACTTCGGTTGGCTGGACCGCGGGTGTCGGCGCCGAAGTCGGCATCTACCAGAACTGGACCGCCAAGATCGAATATCTCTATGTCGATCTGTCCAAGAACACCTACACGCTCACCGGCACCGACAGCGCGCTCAGCTTCGGCACTGTGCGCATCGGCGTGAACTATCACTTCTAAGCCCGGCTCCGGACGCCTCGCGTCCGGACCTCTACTCAAGTACTTCGTCTCCAGATACGTCGACTCCAAGTACAAGAAACCATTGCCATCCACTCCCGGCCGCGCTGCGGCCGGGATTTTTTTATGGCCCACTCCCAAGCTGGATCCGCCGCTATCCTGTGATGACCAGATTGACCGCTTTGGGGCCCTTGCCCTTCTTGTCGGGCTCGACCTCGAAGGTGATCCGCTGTCCTTCGATCAGGTCCTTCAGGCCAGCGCGCTCGACTGCGGTAATGTGCACAAACACGTCCCGTCCGCCATCGTCCGGCTTGATGAAGCCGTAGCCACGCTCGCCATTGAAAAACTTGACCGTACCGCTCATGCCCATCGGGTCCCTCCCCGCAATGCTCCGCCGCGGCGCTTTCGCGCTGCGACCGACCGGACATTCACTCCACGGAAGCTAGGCCTTGTTTCAATATCGATTTGGGCCACGTCACTCCGCCGCAACCATTCGCGGAAGCGGAACGTAAAGCCAGTCATAATGCCAGCAGCTTAATACGGTTCCGCCGGGATTGACTACCGTTTTTGGCGGCGCCGTTTGATAGTTGGAGTTTGCGTAGTTCAGCGCAGACCGTGCGACGTCAGGGTTTGGCCGTCTCGAGCCGGAAGCGTCCAGCGCCGCCAAGGCCAAGCGGCTTCTCGAGCTGCGGCAGGATTTCCTTGAGCTCGGCAGCAAGCTTCCACGGCGGATTGACGATCAAAAGTCCCGTCGAGGTCAGCGGACCATCCGCCGTTTGCGGTGCAACGCTGAATTCGAGGCGCAGGCATTTACCAGGTGTGGCAGATGCAGCGGCCGTCGCGGCGACGTGCTGCGCCAGCTCATCGGTGGCGCGGCGGCTCTTGGCGGGATACCACAGCATGTAAATGCCGGTCGCCCATTTGGCATAGACCTGCTCGAACACTGCAGCCATCCGCGCGAATTCGTTCTTATCTTCATAGGGCGGATCGATCAGCACCACGCCGCGTCGTTCCTTCGGCGGCACATAGGCCGGCAGACCGATCCAGCCATCGATATCGACCACGCGCGCCTGCTCGTCCCTGCGCAGCGCAGAGATCAGCTTCTTGCGCGCCTGCGGCTCGACCTCGCAGCACACCATGCTGTCCTGCGGCCGCATCAAGGCGCGCGCGATCAGCGGCGAGCCGGGATAGGCCTTGAGTTCGCGCGGCGCATTGAATGACCGGACAATGTCGAGATAGGGCGCGACCAGCGGCACACTGGCTTCGCTGAACCGCGCCTGCAGGGCGCGCGCGATGCCGGTGGTCCATTCGCCGGAGCGCGTGGCTTCATCGCCGGTCAGGTCATAGAGCCCGGCGCCGGCATGACTGTCGATGACGCGGAACGGCGCCGGCTTCTCCTGCAGATGGGTCAGGATGCGGACCAGCACGATATGCTTGATGACATCGGCAAAGTTGCCGGCGTGGAAGGCGTGGCGATAATTCATGCGCCAGCAGTACGCTACGATGGCGGTTTGAGCTAGCCGCCTCGCATCGGCGGCATCACCACCTGATCGCGGCGGCAGGCGCGGCGGTCAATCTCCTCGCAGGCGCGGAACTGGAGATCCTTGCTCATGCAGACCCGGACCTCGGTCAGGCGGTTTCGATCGCAGGTCACGGCGATGGCCGAATTGCTGAGACCCGGATTGACCTTGATGAAGGCTTCCTCGATTGCGTCAGGCGCAATTGTCTTGGCCTGCTGCAGATCGAGAAACTCGTCGGGAATTTTGACGCCGGCGCGCGCCTTGCGGATGGCTTCGAAATAGGCGCGCTGGCCGAGGCCGGAGCAGGTGCCGTGCTTGTCCCATTCATTGAAGATCAGGCCGGGCGCCGGCATCAGGTCGAGCATCGACTGCATGATATTGCGTGCCAGCCGCGGGGCCGGACGCTCGCAGTAATTCGGGAAGCCGCGGTCATATTGCGGCCACAGGCCATGAACCACGAAAGAGTAAGGCCGGCCGCCGCATTGCATCTGGGCCGAGCGGTTGTTGCCACCGCGCTCCTGGGCCGCCTCGCAGAAACTCGGCGACCACGACAGCGACAATACGTAAAAATCGAATTCGCCCGGCGCGTTCTGCCGGCGGTCCTGTGCTGAGGCCGGATCGACGCTCAGCGCCGCGAGCGCGAGAAACCCAAGCGAAATGACAAGTCGAAATGCCTGAAACATGACGCGCCCCACCCCTGAGAAGGGCAAACCTAATCAGGCATCAAGAACAATTCAAGAACAAAATGGGTTGGATCCGCAAACGAAGCTTAGTGCTTCGCTGCCCGGCAGCGCGGGTTATAGGCCCAGTCGCGGTCAAGACCGACGACGCACCATTCCACGCCCTGGCCGTAGCCGGCAAAGCCGCCATCCTCGATGATCGAGTAATGCACCTGGCGCGTCTTGCCATCGGTCAGCATCGCGTCGGCGGTGCAGTAGCGGCGCGGGATGTTGTCGGAGGTCCAGGGGCGGAATGCCGTCTCATGGACGCGGCTGAAGCCGGTGATCTGCAGCGCCGAATTCCAGAAGGTGCTTTCCTTGTCCTGGAACTGCGACGAAATCGTCGAGAGACCAGCTTCGCAATCCGCCAGACGGCCCTCGTAGTTCGGCCCGGACAGCCAGAAGTTCAGCTCGAGCAGGTTCGCAGCCTGTGCGCCGGGAGCCAGGGTCATAAGCCCGAGAACGGCGCCGGTAACGGCAGCCAGGACGGCTTTCTTCCAGGATGAAATGAGGTCGCGCATGGGGAATCCGCCGTCTGATGATTGTTCCCGGAACGTGCCGCGAAGCCCGTGCAGGGTCAAGTGCATCGCGGCCACACCCAGCGCACAACTCTGTCAGAACCTAGACGGCGTTCTTTTCAGCGTCGCCGATGCCCTCTAAGGTGCCCGTAACGACGATGGAGACGGTGATGCGAATGATTCGGTTGGCGATTTTGGCTGCAGGTCTGAGCGGTGCGATCATGAGCAGCGCGGCCAAGGCCGACTGGGTGCCGCCATTCAAGGGCAATGACACCGGCGGCATCATCTCCACATCCCTGATCAGCCAGACCGACATTCGCGCCCTGGCGATCGATCATTGCGCGCGTTACGGCAAGGTCGTGAAATTCCTGAGCGCACCGCAGGAATATGGCGCCTACGTCTCGTTCGCCTGCCGCTGGGTGCCCTATGGCGCCTCGGATCGGCCGCTCCGCGTTCGCTACTGAACCTTTTCACGCGACACAGCGTCTCATCGGCTTGGGGAGAACCAAGCATGATGCGACGCTGTGTTTCACTGTTGAATATTTCCGTTTTGAGCGCGACTGCGATGTTGTGGGCAATACCCGCCATCGCCGATCCCATCGAGTTGCCGGCGCGCAAGGCCGGGCTCTGGGAAATGAAGATGCAGGGCAGCGCCGGGATGCCCGGCATGACGATGCAGCACTGCACCGACGAGACCACCGACAAGTTCATGAACACGACCTTCTCGCCGATGGCGAAGGACATGTGTTCGAAGAACGAGATGAAGAAGACCGCGACGGGCTATGTCACGGATTCGGTCTGCAATATCGGTGGCACCACCAGCACGTCGCATGCCGAGATCACCGGCGATTTCAACTCTGCCTATACGATGAAGATCACCTCGCAGAGTTCGGGCGGCGCCAAGGCCAACACTGGCGACAGCACCACGCAGCTGGAAGCCAAATGGCTCGGCGCCTGCAAGCCGGACCAGAAGCCCGGTGACATCATGATGCCCGGCGGCATGAAGATGAATGTCAAAGACATGGAGAAGATGAAGGGCATGCACCGGCCGCAATAGAGCCGCGCGCCCGCTGACTGGATGTTTCCCGCCGCAGCGTTCCCCGCTATAGATGATGGTAATCATCCCAATGGCGTGCGCAACGCCAGCGACAGGAAACTCCGAAGGGCAGCTCCATGACCGAATTCACCGCATTGATGTCGTCCATGACGCGCTCCGGCGACGGCTGGGCCGCCCATGTCAGCGACGATTGGCTACAGGGCCGTACCGTCTATGGCGGTCTGGCCGCGGCACTGTGCATGCAGGCTGCGCTCAATGAATTCGGCGCCGTGCCGCCGCTTCGCTCGGCGCAGATCGCCTTCGTCGGCCCGGCCCCCGGTCCATTGCAGTTGCGCGCCAGCGTTCTGCGCAAGGGCAAATCGACACTGTTCGCCAGCGTCGATCTTGTCGGCGAAGCAGGCCTCGCGACCCGCGCCATGTTCTGCTTCGGCGCCGCGCGTGAATCGGCTTTTGCCCATGTGGAGACCGGGACGCCGGAACTGAAAGCACCGGAGGACTGCCCGGACTTCTTTCACCGTGCGCCGCCGACGCTGCGTTTCCTGGAGCATATCGAAGGCCGGCATATGGGGGGCTCGATGCCGTTCAGCGGCAGCGAGGATCCGCAGATGATGCTGTGGCTGCGCCACCGCGAGCCCGGCATCCAGCCATCGCTGGTGGCGTTGCTGGCCTTGGCCGACGCGCCGCCGCCGGCAGCTTCCGTCCGATCCACAACGCCCTCGCCGATCAGCACGATGACCTGGTCGATCGACATGCTCACCGACGAGATCACCACCGATGACGGCTGGTGGCTGATCCGCAATGTCGCCGAGCAGATCGCCGGCGGTTATTCCAGCCAGGCGATGACGCTGTGGAATCGAAACGGCCGGCCCATCATGGCCAGCCGTCAGAATATCGCAGTGTTTGGATAGACGCTTACTTCTTCGCGGCGGCGGCGCGCTCGACGAAGGTCTGGCCACCCTTCATCTTGTTGTTGAGCGGCGCTTCGTTGATCTGGATGACGACGGCATCGGCGGTGACGCCGAGATTCTTCACCAGCGCCTGGGTGATGTCGAGCATCATGCCCTTCTTCTGCTCGTCGGTGCGGCCTGCCGCCAGGTTGATCGTGATCTCAGGCATTGATGTCTCCCATTGCTCTACCAATTGTTGGCGCGTGGATTAATTCCACTTCACGCCGTGCTTGTCGAGAATCTTGCGGACCGCGCTCACGAGATCGTTTTCCGCAATCTTGGTCTGCGCCTCTGCCTGCTTCTGCAGATAGGCGTCGCGATCCCCTTCCAGATCCGACAGTCCGGCGCCGAGGATCAGATCCTTCAGCATCACTTCGCCGGTCGCCTTTTCGTCGGAGCCTTGAATGATCACGCAGGGTGAATTGCGCCGGTCGGCATATTTCAGCTGATTGCCCATGTTCTTGGGATTGCCGAGATAGAGTTCGGCGCGGATGCCGGCATTGCGCAGGCTCGCAACCATCTTCTGATAATCGGCGACACGGTCGCGATCAAACACGGTGACGACGACCGGGCCGAAATCCGGCGTGGTGTCGATCTTGCCGAGCAGCGTCAGCGCCGCCTGCAGACGCGAGACGCCGATGGAGAAACCGGTAGCGGGCACCGGCTCGCCGCGGAAACGCGAGACGAGACCATCGTAACGACCACCGCCGCCGACGGAGCCGAAGCGAACGGGACGGCCCTTTTCGTCTTTGGTTTCAAGCGTGAGTTCAACTTCATAGACGGGGCCGGTATAGTATTCGAGGCCGCGCACGACAGACGGATCGATCTTGATGCGATCGGATTCATATCCCGCCGACCGACAAAGCTTCTCGATTTCATGAAGCTCGTTCAAGCCCGTAGCAAACACACCATCAATCGGGCGCTCGAACTTTGGATGAATCTCAACTCCACCACTCTTCAGCTCGATCGCAAAGCCCACGCCACCTTGCAGATTTTCAATAACGAAGTCGATTTCGGGCGCAGCAAGACCTGCCCCCTTAGTGAAATCCCCGCTTTCGTCTTTGCGCCCCTCTCCCAATAGTAATCGGACTCCATCCGTACCGAACTTATCTAGCTTGTCGATGGCGCGCAGCACCGTGAGGCGACGTCCAACGTTCTCGTCGCCGCCGAGACCGATGCTCTCCATCACCCCGTCGAGCACCTTGCGATTGTTGACGCGCACCACATAGCTGCCGCGCGGAATGCCAAGCGCTTCCATCGTATCGGCCGCCATCATGCACATTTCGGCATCGGCTGCCGGCGAGCCGGAACCGACGGTGTCGGCATCGAACTGCATGAACTGGCGGAAGCGGCCCGGACCCGGCTTCTCGTTGCGATAGACGTAACCTGCACGGTAGCTGCGATACGGCTTCGGCAGCGCGTCCCAATGTTCAGCGACGTAGCGCGCCAATGGCGCGGTCAGGTCGTAGCGCAGCGAGATCCACTGCTCGTCATCGTCCTGAAACGAGAACACGCCTTCATTGGGCCGGTCCTGATCGGGCAGGAACTTGCCGAGCGCATCGGTGAATTCCATGGTCGGGGTCTCGACCGGCTCGAAGCCGTAGCGCTCATAGACCTCGCGGATGGTGTCGGTCATGCGCCGGGTCGCGGCGATATCGGCCGGTCCGCGGTCGCCAAGGCCGCGCGGCAGGCGCGCGCGCAGTTTCTGGAGTTTTTTGGGCTTTTCAGACTTTTCGCTCATAGCGGCGTGGTACCAGCGCAGGCAGGAACCGGCAAGCGCAGCGCTGGCTGCCATGCGTATTTGGCCTGCGTGCCGCCCCGCGGCGCGGCTACCGCCGCCGCGGAACCATCACCCTGTCTCCTCGTTCAATTTGACACGCCGACAACGTTGGCCGACTCAGAATGAGGCTTTCACGATGCCACCGCTCGCAAGCGCCCTGCTGCAAACAGGGCTCGCGCTCAAGCTCAATCAGGTCAAGCGCGCCACGTCGTCCTATATCCGTGATCGCAGTGAGCAGACCCAGGGCATCGCGGTGTCCTATGCGGTCGCTGCCGGACTTTATGCTGCCGCAGGCATCTTTCTGATTGCCACCTTACTCGTCGGCGCCGCCGCGCTGTTTCGCTGGGTCGAACTGCGCTACGGGCTGTTTCAGGCATTTGGCGCAACCGGTGCACTGCTGCTGGTGCTCGCTGTCCTCTTCGCTGTCCTCGCCGCGAGTCGCTTGAAGCGCCCCACGAAACAGTTTCCGGGTCTGGGCAGCCGCTTGCGCGTCGCGATTAACGCGAACCCTGCCAAGCATGAGCAGGTCACATCGGCCGCACCGCATCGCGCGGCCGCGCCCAATGAATTCAGGCCGAGCACACGCCCTGCTCAGCCCCCGCAGAGCAGCGGCCCGGTGAAAGCCGGCCTCGTTCTGGCCGCGACGCTTGCCGGCTGGGCTTTCGCCCGGCGCCGCAGCCTTGCGCAGCCAGCCCCTGCCCGCAGACCCGCGAGCAAAGCGAACGCCTGATGGTCGTCCGCCGATCCGACACGGACAGTCTGCTGCTTGTCGCAGCGACAACCTTTGCCGTGCTCGCGTTGCAGAGCTTTTTCTCGGCGCGCACCGCAGAGAGGTCCTTTGTCGATGAGCCGCAACCGATCGGCGACACCGACGTCCCGCCACCACAGACATTCACCCGCGAACTCGCCCAGTCCGGCCGCGGGCGCCATTCGTCCAGTCCGCTGCAGATTCCATGGACCGGCTGGAAGGACGTGCTGTGGCGGACCTATGAGCAGATCAATGAGGACCGGCTGCTGGCGATTGCGGCCGGCGTCGTATTCTTCGGCCTGCTCGCCGTGTTTCCGGCCATCACCGCGCTGGTCTCCTGCTACGGGCTGTTCGCCGATGCCTCGACGATCTCCGACAATCTGCAGACGCTGGCGCTGATGCTGCCGGATGGCTCGTTCCAGATCGTGCAGGACCAGATCGCGCGCGTGCTCGCCAACGGGCAGGCCAAACTCGGCCTCACCTTCCTGTTCGGCCTTATGCTGGCGCTGTGGAGCGCCAATGCCGGCGTGAAGGCCGTGATCGACGCGCTCAATGTCGTCTATGGCGAGCGCGAGAAGCGCAGCTTCATCAAGCTCAATATGCTCTCGCTCGCTTTCACCACCGGCGCCATTGCCGCGCTCCTTCTCATGGTGAGCGCCGTCGTTGCGCTGCCGCTGACACTGGACCGGATCGGTCTCGCCACCGACAGCAAGACGATCATCAGCCTCTCCCGCTGGCCACTTCTGCTGCTCGTGGTCGTGCTGGCGCTCGGCATTCTCTACCGCTTTGGTCCGAGCCGCCCCGGCGCGCGCTGGGAATGGCTCAGCATCGGCACCCTCGTCGCCGCCTTGCTCTGGCTCGCCGGCTCAGCGCTGCTGTCCTGGTACCTGTCCAATTTCGGCAATTACAGCGCCACTTACGGCTCGCTCGGCGCCGCCATCGGCCTGATGATGTGGATGTGGATGTCCGCGATCATCGTTCTGTGCGGGGCCGAACTGAATTCCGAGATCGAGCACCAGACCGCCGTGGATACCACCGTCGGA
Source organism: Tardiphaga sp. 37S4 (assembly GCF_021044645.1). Taxonomy (NCBI): domain Bacteria; kingdom Pseudomonadati; phylum Pseudomonadota; class Alphaproteobacteria; order Hyphomicrobiales; family Nitrobacteraceae; genus Tardiphaga; species Tardiphaga sp. 37S4. The sequence continues at coordinate 4,217,312 of NZ_CP088008.1, forward strand.
CCGGGACGACCGATGGGCGCACGTGGCGCCGCCATGGCCGATACGCTCGGCCGCGCCAGCGCCTGAGGTGCAAAAGCACCGGTGGGCAAGTTCTCCCAGCCCTGCTTTCCGAATCAACAATAATGCTAAGGTTGGCCGGATACTTAGCGCGGGAGCGCTCGCGGCCGTGCCTCCGCCGCGCCGTTCAGGAGTTTGGATTTGAGGATGTTGCGCGCGTTATGATCCGCATCTCCACGATTTTTGTCGGCATTTGCATGGTGCTGGTCTCAGCTTCGCTTGGCCTGGTGCTGTATGCGATCGCCGGCATCAGCGGCTACGAATCGGCCATCGTCGCACTGACAGCGCTGACCGTGATGATCCTCTACAACGCCGTGTCGATGCGCATCAAAGACCGCACCGAATCCACCGGCCAGATCACCGATCTGTCGCGTGGCACCGCCGACCTTGCCCGGCAGGTCGCCGAGTTCGGCCGCCGGCTCGCGGTGGTCGAGAGCAAGATCGCATCCGCCGGCACAGCCAATCAGGACCGTATCCAGACCGTCGCTGGAGAGATCGGCGAATTGGGTGCGCTGGTGAAGCAACTCGCCACATCGGTTGCCACCCACGAAGACATGCTGACAGCGATGCCTGCGCCGGCGACTGTTTCGGCGGCGATCGCGCCGCCATCGCCACCGGTCAACCCCGTAACCGCTGCCGATGTGCCGCTCGCCGTCGAGGTCGCCGAAGACACCGTGACACCGACGGCACCTGCGATCATCGTCAGGCCGGAGGCAACGCCGGCGCGCGACAATGCGCAGTTCACCGCCATGGTGAAGGATGCCATCGCCGACAACCGCATCGACATCTATCTGCAGCCGATGGTCACGCTGCCGCAGCGCAAGGTGCGCTTCTACGAGGCGATGACGCGGCTGCGCGACGACAAGGATCAGGTGATCACCGCCGACGAGTTCATCGGTCCCGCAGAAGCCGCAGGCCTGATGGGCCAGATCGACCACATCGTGCTGCTGCGCTGCATGCAGGTGCTGCGCCGCCTGATGGTGCGCAACAAGGATGTCGGCGTGTTCTGCAACATGGCTGGCGCGACCCTGTCGAATGCCGAGACCTTCGCGCAATGCATCGACTTCCTCGAAGCCAATCGCGCACTGGCGCCGTCCTTCGTGCTGGAATTCAAGCAGAACGTTTTCCGCAATCTCGGCCCGATCGAGAGCGAGCATCTCGCCGCCCTCGCCCAGCGCGGCTACCGCTTCTCCATCGATCACGTCACGGATTTGCGGATCGAGCCGCGCGACCTCGCCGATCGCGGCGTGCGCTTTATCAAGGTACCGGCAGCACTCCTGCTCGACCCCAAGCAGACGTCGAATTCCGACATTCATCCCGCCGATCTCTCCGATCTGCTCGGCCGGTTCGGAATCGATCTGATCGCCGAGCGAATCGAGGGCGAACGGGCCGTGGTCGACCTGCTCGACTTCGACGTCCGGTTCGGGCAAGGCTTCCTGTTCGCGGCGCCCCGCCCGCTCAGGCCGGAAACGCCGGCCAATGGCGGTGCGCCAAATCCCGCTATCAAGGAACCCGCCAGGGCATCTACGGACCCCAATGGCCCAGTGAGATCCGCCCCAACCACGCCTCCGCGGCCTGAGCCGCCGCGCTCCACCGGCAATGCCGCGCTGGCGCGCCGCGCCACCGGCCCGAACTGAACGGCCCTCAATCCAATGACCACACTACGTTTCGCCGAGCGCTTGCGCGACCTCACCGGACATGTCGACGTCGTCCTCAGCGACATCTGGGGCGTCGTCCATAACGGCCTCGAATCTTTCCCCGAAGCCTGCGAGGCGTTGCATACGTTTCGCGCCAAGGGCGGCACGGTGATCATGATCACCAATGCGCCGCGCCCCGCCGACTCCGTGCAGCGGCAGCTCCGGAAGCTCGGCGTCGCTGACGACACCTATGACGCCATCGTCTCGTCCGGCGACCTCACGCGCAATTTCGTCGCGGGCCGGCCGGGTCAGGCGATGTATCTGATCGGGCCGGACCGCGACAGTTCGATCCATCGCGGCCTCGATGTGAAGCTCACCCAGCTCGAACAGGCCGACTACATCGTCTGCAGCGGATTGTTCGACGACGAGACCGAATCCGCCGACGACTATCGCGACATGATGAGCCAGGCGCTGGCGCGCAAGCTGACGCTCGTATGCGCCAATCCCGACATCATCGTCGAGCGCGGCGACCGCTTGATCTACTGCGCCGGTGCGGTCGCCGAACTCTATCGCGAGATGGGCGGCGAGGTGATCTTCTACGGCAAGCCGCATCGGCCGATCTACGATCAGGCCATGGCGCTGGCCAAGGCGAAGCGCGGCAAGGACACGGCGCTGGATCGCGTGCTGGCGATCGGCGATTCCGTGCGCACCGATCTCGCCGGCGCGCATGCCTATGGCATCGACCTGCTGTTCGTCACCCGCGGCATCCATGCGGGCGATTTCGAAGGCATCGAACAGATGGGCGCCTCGGAAGTGAAGGAACTGTTCGGCCATCCACCGAAAGCGCTGATGCGCGAATTGAAGTGGTGAGCTGACGTAAGGTGCGATCGTAGGATGGGTAGAGCGCAGCGAAACCCATCGCTTTCTGTGCGCGTGAATGATGGGTTTCGCTCCGGCGCGATGCGTCTGCGCTCTACCCATCCTACGCACCGCGTCCCATGTTCGTCATGGCCGGACTTGTTCCGGTCATCCACGCCTTCCTTTGTCGCCAAGACGTGGATACCCGGCATGCGCCGGGCATGACGGCAGTGTGTGGGACGTCCACGTCGCGCCGTTGCTGATTCAACTGTCAAACAGCCACTGTTCTTCAGACATGCGTCATCGCCCCCATTGTTTGCGGCGCGGGGGCGCCGTCGTCCTTTGCATTCCCGCCCCCCTTGTGAGAGGGCGTGCGGAACGCCGGGTGCCCGTTGCACCCTTGGGCCTGATGCGATGCGGTCTTCCGCAATTTAGAGTGCATCAGGACTTTCGGAGGCGCCGAGCAAGTGCCCGACGTTCCGCATACGGTGTTTTTTCGGTTGCTTGCACATCTGCCATGGCGAACGGTCCCATCACCAAAATTAATGTCCCAGGGCGGAGGGACAGGGTAGCCGCAAAGCACTTGGCCGAACGCGTTTTGACTTGGTCGTCCGTCGCGCTGTCCAGGGAGTCTTTCCATCTCAAGGTCGGCCGTGTCCTTGCCAGTGGCAGTGCTGGCGCAGATCCGTCCTGCCCGAAGACAGACGTCACCCCCAAACCGCGTGACGCCGCATCTCCGGCGTCCACCGCATCCTGCCCCGCGAACGTGACGATCGCGATCGCCCCTCTCGGTGGGGCAGGACGAAGGGGAATATAAACCTGACGGGGATGGTGTCAACGGCGGATAGGAAAAAATGTTTAGCGCTGTCTGCCGCCCCCAACTGTCATTCCGGGGCGGGACCGACGCCGTAGGCGACGGGACCGAGCCCGGAATCTCAACGTTGGAGTCTCCGTAGAGCCAAACACTCCGGGATTCCGGGTTCGCGCCGGCCCGCTTTGCGGTCCTTTGCGCCCCGGAATGAGAGGAGGGACTATCATTAGCCGCGCGACGCATCCGCGCTTGCTTCTTTGCAGACATGAAAATGCCCGGCACGAGGCCGGGCATTGCGAAATTCGAAAGCTCTGAGCGAAGCTGCGCGGCTTACGCTGGCACGGTGTCCGGGAACACGGCTTCGATCTTGGTCTTCAGCGTCGCCGCGTTGAACGGCTTGACGATGTAGTTGTTCACGCCGGCCTTCTTGGCGGCAATCACGTTCTCGGTCTTGGATTCTGCCGTGATCATGATGAAAGGGGTCTGCGACAGGTTGGGGTCGGCGCGGACTTCCTTGAGCAGGTCGTAGCCCGTCATCGGCTCCATGTTCCAGTCGGAAATCACGAGGCCATACTTCTTGGTACGCATCTTTTCCAGCGCCATCGAACCATCGCTGGCATCGTCGATGTGTTCGAAACCAAGCTGCTTCAGAAGATTGCGAATGATGCGGATCATGGTGTTGTAATCGTCCACCACCAGCACCGTCATCGACAAATCAACCGCCATCTTCATTCCCCCTGAGGCACGATACGCAAATGCAAAAAATGATATTTGCCGTCAGGCAAACCGTTCCAACCGGGATTGGCGAGTATTGCTGTCCGCGGCTTGGGGCAAGAATTAGCAGGGTGGGTTAAATTTCCAGTTAACCGCCCCATGGCGCGAAATTCGTCAAATTCGAGAAGAAAGCCGATTTTACCTTCGCTTGACTTCGACGTGGTGGGCGCGCCACGGTCCCTCACCCGCCAAAACCACCAACGAATCCAATCATGACGACTGCTTTCAGCGTGATCCGCGACACAACGCCTGCCAAAGCCATCCCGCGCGGATGCGTCGTGGCAATGGGTAATTTCGACGGCGTCCATCTCGGCCACCGCGCCGTCATCGGTGCTGCGTTACGCATGGCGGAACTGCATAAAACAAGCGCTTTGGCGGTGACCTTCGAGCCGCATCCGCGCAGTTTCTTCAGCCCGAACACACCGCAGTTCCGGCTCTCCGACGAAGCCGCCAAGCTGCGCCTGCTGGCAGGAACCGGCCTCGCCGGCGCCGTCGTCATGACCTTCGACAAGGGACGCGCCAGCACCACGGCGCAAGACTTCATTCACCACGATCTCATTGAGCGTCTCGGCATCAGCGGCATCGCCGTCGGCTACGACTTTCATTTCGGCAAAGGCCGCGTCGGTTCGCCCAGCCTGCTGGCCAACGAAGCGCCGCGCCTGGGCATCGAGGTCGACATCCAGCCGCATGTCGATATCGATGAGCGCCCGGTGTCTTCGACGGCCATCCGCATGGCCTTGGCTGAGGGCCAGGTGACCGAGGCCACGGAGATGCTGAACGGGCCGTGGTTCATCACCGGCGAAGTGATCCATGGCAAGAAGCTCGGCCGCGACCTCGGCTATCCCACCGCCAATATCCGCCTGAATAACAATTGCGGCCTCAAGCACGGCATCTACGCCGTGCGGGTCGGCCGCGGAAACGAGCGCTTCGACGGCGTTGCATCCTTTGGCCGGCGCCCGACCTTCGATAACGGCGCGCCTTTGCTCGAAGTCTTCCTGTTCGACTTCAAGGGCGACCTTTACGGCCAGGCACTGGACGTCGCCTTCATTGCCTTCATCCGCGATGAAATGAAATTCGAGGGCATCGAACCCCTGATCCGCCAGATGGACGACGACAGCGCCAAAGCGCGAGCCGCGCTGGCGGCTGCGCCGGATGCGTTTCCGAAACTGGGAGACATCGACTGACCAGGACCGAAAAGCAGAAAATGCTCGCCGGCGAACTCTATCGCCCCGGCAGCCCCGAACTGGTCGCTGACGAGAAGGCCAACAAGGCCTGGCTCGCGAAATACAACGCGCAGCTGGACCGGCCTGTCGCCGAACGACGGACACTGCTCGCCGAGCATTTTGGTGCCGTCGGCGCCGACTGCGTGATCCGGCCGCCGTTCTTCTGCGACTACGGCTACAACATCCATCTCGGCGACAACGTTTTCCTGAATTTCAACTGCGTGATCCTGGACATCGTCGAGGTCACTATCGGCGACCGCACCCAGATCGGCCCGGCCGTGCAGATCTACGCTGCCGACCATCCGCGGGACGCCGAGACCCGCCGCAGCGGACTGGAATTCGGCCGGCCGGTCAAAATCGGCGCCGATGTCTGGATCGGCGGCGGGGCCATTATCGTGCCCGGTGTCACCATCGGTGACGGCGCCGTGATCGGGGCCGGCAGCGTGGTGACCCGGGACGTTCCGGACGGCGCCACCGTGGCCGGCAATCCGGCCCGGGTGATTGGCAAACGGGGCTAATCCGACCCTTTGCGATCCTCTCCCCGGCTGCTATTGAGTGCCGGATGTCTGCACGGCGCCCCATCATAAGCATTATCGGCCCGGCTTCCGCCTGAGCTTCGCTCGGCGCAAGACCGGGACCGTCCAGTTTCATCGCGTTTTCACGCGTTTCAGCGCCATTCGAGCAAGCCAGAGCCATTATGTCCGACAAGCCCGCCAAATCTGACGCCCACGACTATTCCAAGACCCTCTATTTGCCGCAGACCGAATTTCCGATGCGCGCCGGCCTGCCGACCAGCGAGCCGAAAATGCTGGCGCGGTGGAACGAGATCGACCTCTACGGCAAGCTCCGCGAGACCGCGAAGGGCAAGCCGAAATTCGTGCTGCATGACGGGCCGCCCTATGCCAATGGCAACATCCATATCGGGCATGCGCTCAACAAGATCCTCAAGGACGTGGTGACCAAGAGCCAGCAGATGCTGGGCTTCGACAGCAACTACGTGCCGGGCTGGGACTGTCACGGCCTGCCGATCGAGTGGAAGATCGAGGAAGAGAACTACCGCTCCAAGGGCAAGGTCAAGCCGAACTTCAAGGACGGCGCGGCGATGATCGCGTTCCGCCAGGAATGCCGCGCCTATGCCAACAAGTGGCTCGACATCCAGCGCGAGGAATTCAAGCGACTCGGCATCATCGGCGACTGGGCCGGCCGCTACGCCACCATGGACTATTTCGCCGAAGCGCAGATCGCCCGCGAGCTGATGAAGTTCGCGGCCAATGGCACGCTGTATCGCGGATCGAAGCCTGTGATGTGGAGCGTGGTCGAGAAGACCGCGCTGGCCGAAGCCGAAGTCGAATACGAGGACTACACGTCGGATGCGGTATGGGTGAAATTCCCCGTGGCCGCCGAATTCGGCCGGCTCGCCAAGGCCGCGGTGGTGATCTGGACCACCACGCCATGGACGCTGCCGGCCAATCGCGCCATCTCGTTCTCCAGCAAGATCTCTTACGGCCTCTATGAAGTCACCGAGGCGCCGGAGGATAACTGGCTGAAGACCGGCGACCTGCTGATCCTCGCCGACGCGCTGGCCGAAAGCGTGTTCAAGCAGGCGCGCGTGACGTCCTGGAAGAAGAGCAGCGAGCTGTCCTCGGACATCCTCGAGGATCTGGAATGCCGTCATCCGCTCAAGGGTCTCGCCGGCGGCTATGACTTCATCGTACCGCTGCTCGACGGCGATCACGTCACCGACGATACCGGCACCGGCTTCGTGCATACCGCGCCAAGCCATGGCCGCGACGACTTCGATATCTGGACGTCGAATGGCCGCCAGCTCACCGAGCGCGGCATCGCGACGACGATCCCCTACACCGTCGATGAGAACGGCGCGCTGACCGAACAGGCGCCGGGCTTCGCTGGCACCCGCGTAATCAACGACAAGGGCGAGAAGGGCGACGCCAACGAGGCCGTCATCAAGGCGCTGGTCGAGCGCGGCATGCTGGTGGCGCGTGCGCGCCTGAAGCATCAGTACCCGCATTCCTGGCGCTCGAAGAAGCCGGTGATCTATCGCAACACGCCGCAATGGTTCATCGCGATGGACAAGGACATTTTGGAAGTGAACGCTCCCGGCAAGCCGGGAGCTATGGCGGACGACGGCAAGGCGAAGCCCGGCGACACGCTGCGTCACCGTGCCCTCGAAGCCATCAAGGTCACGCAATGGGTGCCGGCCACCGGCCAGAACCGCATCAACGGCATGATCAACACCAAGCCGGATTGGGTGATCTCGCGCCAGCGCGCCTGGGGCGTGCCGATCGCGGTGTTCGTGCGCGAGAAAGGCGATGGCTCCGCAGAGATCCTGCAGGACGAGGCCGTCAACAAGCGCATTGCCGACGCGTTCGAGAAGGAAGGCGCCGACGCCTGGTATGCCGAAGGCGCGCGCGAGCATTTCCTCGGCTCGCTTGCCAATGAAGAGTGGAAGAAGGTCGACGACATCTGCGACGTCTGGTTCGATTCAGGCTCCACACACGCCTTCGTGCTCGAAGACCCCGTGCACTTCCCCGGCCTTGCCGGCATCAAGCGCAAGGTAGAGGGCGGCGCGGACACCGTCATGTATCTGGAAGGTTCCGACCAGCACCGCGGCTGGTTCCAGTCGTCACTGCTGGAGAGCAGCGGCACCCGCGGTCGCGCGCCGTTCGACGTCGTGCTGACCCACGGCTTCACGCTCGACGAAAACGGTCGCAAGATGTCGAAATCGATCGGCAACACCATCGAGCCGCAGAAGATCATCAAGGACTCCGGCGCCGACATCCTGCGCTTGTGGGTCTGCGCCACCGATTATGCCGACGACCAGCGCATCGGCCCGGAGATCATCAAGAACACCATCGAGACCTATCGCAAGCTGCGCAACAGCGTGCGCTGGATGCTCGGCAGCCTCGCGCATTTCCGCGACGAGGATCGCGTCAAGGCCAACGACATGCCGGAGCTCGAGCGGCTGATGCTGCATCGTCTCGCCGAAGTCGATGCGGTGGTGCGGCAGGCCTATGTCGATTTCGACTACAAGACGGTGGTGGCCACACTCGCCGCCTTCATGAACACCGAACTGTCGGCCTTCTACTTCGACATCCGCAAGGACACGCTGTATTGCGACGCGCCGTCGTCGGTGACACGCAAGGCGTCGCTAACCGTGATCGACTACCTGTTCCGCTCGATCGTGACCTGGTTCGCACCCATTCTGAGCTTCACCGCCGAGGAGGCGTGGCTGTCGCGCTATGGCAGCAGCTCCGTGTCGGTGCATCTCGAAACGTTCCAGAAGACGCTGCCGGCATGGCGTAATGAGGCGCTCGCCGCGAAGTGGGAGACCATCCGCAATGTGCGCCGCGTTGTCACCGGCGCGCTGGAAGTCGAGCGTGCCGCCAAGAATATCGGCTCGTCGCTGGAAGCCTCGCCGCTGATCCATGTCACCGACAAGGCGATCTTCGCCATTCTGGCCGACGTCGATCTTGCGGAGATCTGCATCACCTCGAATGCGATGCTGACCAATGCCGAAGCGCCCGCAGGCGCCTTCGCACTGAACGACGTGCCCGGCGTTGCCGTGGTGGTCGAAAAGGCCGTCGGCACCAAATGTGCGCGGTCGTGGAAGATCCTGCCGACCGTGGGCGAGGACAAGGAGTATCCCGACGTCACCCCGCGCGACGCGCAGGCACTGCGGGAGTGGAAGGCGCTGGGAGTGGCTGTTTGAAACCAGCCGTTCGCTCCGGGCTGATCGCAGCCATCGTCATCCTGATCCTCGATCAGGCGACGAAGCTGTGGCTGCTCTATGGCTTCGATCTCGGCCATCGTGGCCTGGTCAGGATCACACCGTTCTTCGATCTGGTCCTGGCCTGGAATACCGGCATCAGCTACGGCTGGTTCTCCGATTCCGGGCCGACCGGCCAGGTCGTGCTGGTGGCCATCAAAGCCATCGCGGTGGTGGCGCTGGCCATCTGGATGGCGAAATCGGAGACCAGACTGGCCACGATCGGGCTGGGACTGATCATCGGGGGCGCGATCGGCAATGCCATCGACCGGTTCGCCTATGGCGCCGTGGTCGATTTCGCCCTGCTGCACGTCGAAATATCCGGCAAGACCTACAACTGGTACGTGTTTAACCTTGCCGATGTCGCCATTGTTGCCGGTGTAGCGGCCCTGCTGTATGACTCTTTCTTCACGGTACCCGCCGCAAAAGCGCCCTGATCCCAGCCGATACGCAAGGCCAAGGGCGATACCAGCGGAACCGCACCAGGATTCTTCGGATTCTTGCCGATCCGCCAGATATTTGAACAGGATGAACACGATGCGCGAGACCGAAACCGGTTGGGCTCTGCACACTTCATCGGGCGCCTGGATGCGCGCCCTGCGCCTTACCGCCGTTGCCCTTAGCGTTGGTCTCGTGATGTCCGCAGGCGCCGCACGTGCCCAGGATGCCGAGGAAGAAGACCAACCGTTCGAGCAGAAGGTGATCAAGCAGATCATGACCGGTCTCGGCGGCACCAATATGGAAAACACCGGGATCGATTATCGTGAGCGCTCGCCGCTGGTGGTGCCGCCGAAGATCGACCTGCCGCCACCGGATGCCAAGGGCCCCGCGCCTGTCGCGAACTGGCCGAAGGATCCGGATGTACAGCAGCGCCGCGCAGCCGCCGCCAACGCCAAGACCGGACGTCCGGAAGAAGTGCTGGAAGCCGCGCGCCCGTTGACCCCGCGCGAGATGGCGCCGAAGCGCGCACGTGGCGCCTCGTCCGCCGTGGACAATTCCTCACCAGGCGATCCGAACAAGAACATCGTGCTGAGCCCGAAGCAGCTCGGCTATGAGGGTGGCCTGTTCAAGAACATGTTCGGCAGCAACAAGGGTGAGACCGCCGAATTCAAGGGCGAGCCGACACGCGAGTCGCTGACCCAGCCGCCGGCCGGTTACCAGACGCCTGCCTCGGGCTATGCCTATGGCACCGGGCCGAAGGAAACCATGAAGAACGATTACAACATCAACCCGATGACGGGTAAGTTCTGATCGCAGCGCTCCCTTTGCGCCGCCATTCCAAAGACGTCCTTTCACTGCGATCAGCCTGCACGCGCGGATGTGTCCCGCGCGATGGCTTGGTCACGCCTTTCCCCATGCTTTGGAGCTATTAGCCCCGCCATGACCTCTTCATTCCGACTTGCCGCACGATCCGTCGCAGTCGTCGCTTTGCTGCTGGCTCCCGCCCTCGCCATATCGGGCGCCCGCGCACAGACGGTGACGGCGAAGCCGCCAACCACGTTCAAGCTCGATAACGGCATGCAGGTCGTGGTGATCGAGGATCACCGCACGCCCGTCGTGACGCAGATGATCTGGTATAAGGTCGGCTCGGCCGATGAGACGCCGGGCAAGTCAGGCTTGGCGCATTTCCTCGAACATCTGATGTTCAAGGGCACCGCGAAACATCCGGTCGGTGAATTCTCGCAGACCGTGCAGCGCGTCGGCGGCGAGGAGAACGCTTTCACCTCGACCGACTATACCGGCTACTACCAGCGCATCAGCAAGGACCAGCTGGGCAAGATGATGGAATTCGAGGCCGATCGCATGACCGGCCTGGTGCTGAAGGACGAGAACGTGCTGCCCGAGCGCGACGTCGTGCTGGAAGAATACAACATGCGCGTCGCCAACAGCCCGGATGCCCGGCTGTCCGAGCAGATCATGGCCGCGCTCTATCTCAACCATCCCTATGGCCGCCCGATCATTGGCTGGCATCAGGAAATCGAGAAGCTCGACCGCGAGGACGCGCTCGCCTTCTACAAGCGCTTCTACGCCCCCAACAATGCGACGCTGATCATCGCCGGCGATGTCGACCCGGCGGAAATCCGCCCGATGGTAGAGCGCACCTATGGCGTGGTCCCGGCACAGCCGGCGATCCCCGAACGCCGCATGCGCCCACAGGAGCCGACGCCCGCCGCGCCGCGCACGGTGACGCTCGCCGATCCGCGTGTCGAACAGACAAGCCTGCGCCGCTATTATCTGGTGCCGTCAGCCACCACCGCTGCGGCCGGCGAGAGCCAGGCGCTCGATGTGCTCGGCCAGTTGATCGGCGGCGGCGCGAACTCATATCTCTACCGCGCCCTCGTCATCGACAAACAGCTCGCGATCAATGCCGGTGCCAGCTACCAGGGCACGGCCCTCGACAGCGCACAGTTCATGATTTCAGCCTCGCCGAAGCCGGGCACCGAATTCGCCGATATCGAAAAGACCATCGACGCGGTGATCGCCGACCTCGCGACCAACCCGGTGCCGGCTGCCGACCTCGAACGCGTCAAGACGCAGCTCGTCGCCGAGGCCACCTATGCGCAGGACAGCCAGGCCTCGCTGGCGCGCTGGTATGGCGCGGCACTCACCACGGGCCTCAGCGTCGAGGACATCCGTAGCTGGCCCGACCGCATCAAGGCGGTCACCGCCGAGCAGGTGCGCGCAGCCGCGCAGACCTGGCTCGACAAGAAGCGCTCGGTCACCGGCTATCTGGTCAAGGATACATCTGCGCCGAAGCGCGAGGAGAAGCGGTCGTGAGCATCATCTTCAACGCCGGCCGCCTCGGCATTGCCGTCGCTACCGCCTTCTCACTCGTCACCCTGACGGTGACGCCATCTTTCGCCGCGGCCAAGGTGCAGCGGCTCGTGACGCCAGGCGGCATCGAAGCCTGGTTCGTGCAGGATGCAACCGTTCCCCTGATCGCAATGGAATATGCGTTCGGCGGCGGTGCGGCACAGGATCCGAAAGATAAATCCGGCACCGCCAACATGGTGGCCAGCCTGATGGACGAAGGCGCGGGCGATCTCGATTCCACGACCTTCCGCGATCGCATGGAACGCCGCGCCATCGAGCTCAACTTCAACGCCCAGCGCGATTACCTGCGTGGCTCACTGCGCATGCTGAAAGAGCATCGCGACGAGGCGTTCGACCTCGCCCGCCTCGCTTTGACGTCGCCACGCTTCGATGCCCCCGATGTCGAGCGCATCCGCGCGCAGATCATGTCCGGCCTGCGCCGCGAAACCTCGAACCCGAATTCGCTGGCGACGCGCAAGTTTCTGCAGGTGGCATTCGGCGACCATCCCTATAGCCGACCGTCCAACGGCAGCCTGACCGACGTGCCGACCATCAATGTCGATGACATCAAGGCCTACAAGCAACGCATCGTCGCGAAGGACACGCTGAAGATTGCCGTGGTCGGCGACGTCGATTCCGATACGCTCGCGGCATTGCTGGACAAGACCTTCGGTGGCCTGCCCGCCAAGGCGACACTGACGCCGGTCCCGGAAGTCACAGCGGCCAAGCCGCCGCAGAAGGAATCCGTGACGCTGGACGTGCCGCAGACGGTCATCACCTTCGGCAGCCCGGGCGTCAAACGCGACGATCCGAACTTCATGGCTGCCTATATCGTCAATCACATCCTCGGCGGCGGCACGCTGTCATCGCGGCTGTATCACGAAGTGCGCGAGAAGCGCGGCCTGGTCTATTCCGTCAGTGGCTCGCTGCTGTGGATGCAGCATTCCGGCATCTATATCGGCAGCACCGCGACTCGCGCCGACCGCGCCACCGAGACGGTCGATACCGTGACCAGCGAAGTGAAACGCATGGCCGAGCAGGGTCCGACCCAGCGCGAGCTGGACGAGGCGAAGTCCTATCTCAAGGGCTCGCAGATGCTGGCGCTCGACACCTCATCGAAACTGGCCGGCGCGCTGTTGCAATACCAGCTCGACAGACTGCCGATCGATTACATCGAGAAGCGCAATGCCGTGGTCGATGCGGTGACGCTGGACCAGGCCAAGGCGGCCGCGAAGAAGCTGTGGGCGGATGGCCTGCTGACCGTCGTCGTCGGACGCGCGCCGCAGGCGGCCGCAGCGCCGGTAGCCCCGGCACCGAAGGCCAACTGAGGCGCCGCCATGCGGATCGCGGTGATCGGTGCTGGCGCGGTCGGCTGTTACTATGGTGCAAAGCTGCTGCGCGCCGGCCATGACGTGACATTGGTCGGACGCCAGACCCATGTCGATGCGATCAATGCGAACGGCCTTCGGTTCGAGAGCGCCGAGTTCGACGGTTTCATTCCGGCGAAGGCGATGACGCAGATCGCCGATCTCGCGCCGCCGGATCTCGTTCTGTTCGCCGTGAAGTCCGGCGATACCAGTTCGGCAGCCGCGCTCAAACCTGTGCTCAAAGCCAATTCCATCGTGCTGAGCCTGCAGAACGGCGTGGACAATCCGCAGCGCCTGCGCGCCATCCTCAGCCAGCCGGTGATCGCTGCAGCGGTCTATGTGGCCGCCGAGATGCCGGGTCCAGGCCACATCAAGCACAACGGACGCGGCGAACTGATCATTGGCGCATCGCCCGAGAGCGAAAGGCTGGCGAAGCTGCTGTCCGATGCGGGCGTGCCGACCACCGTCGCCAGCGATATCGACACGGTGCAGTGGTCGAAGCTCATCAACAACTGCGCCTATAATGCATTATCGGCCGTGGCTGGCATCGCCTATGGCGAGATGTTCAAGGTCCAGGGCGTGCCTGACATCGTCACCAATGCCGTCGTGGAATGCATGGCGGTGGCGCGCGCCTGCGGCGTGTCGCTGCCCGCCGACCTCCTGGACAAGACCCTCGCCCTCGCCGCTAGCATGCCGCTTCAGCAATCGTCGACGTCGCAGGATCTCGCGCGTGGCAAGCCGTCGGAGATCGACTTCCTCAACGGCTTCATTGTCCGGAAAGGCGCCGAGCACGGCATTCCGACGCCGACCAACCATGCGCTGCAGGTCATGGTGAAGCTGGTCGAGCGCAGCGGATCGCGGCGCGCCTAGCGGCGCATTTCAACGCGCAGGCTTGCCCGGATGTATGGCGGATGTGCTACGGAGGATCATGCTCCGGATCACGCGCTCCATTGCCATCGACGAAGACGATATTGATATCGTCTTCGTCCGCGCGTCCGGACCCGGCGGGCAGAACGTCAACAAGGTCTCCACCGCCGCGCAGTTGCGCTTCGACAGCCGCAAGCTGGCGCTGCCGGAGGACACCGCGATCCGCCTGCGCACCCTCGCCGGCCAGCGCATGACCAAGGACGGCGTGATCGTGATCCACGCCCAGCGCTTCCGCACCCAGGAGCGCAACAAGGCCGACGCCATCGAGCGGCTGGTCGAACTGATGCAGGAAGCCGCCTTCCGGCAGGCGCCGCGGCGGGCCACCAAACCGACGCTCGGCTCGAAGATGCGCCGCCTCGATGGCAAGAAGCGCCGCAGCGACGTCAAGGCCGGCCGCGGCGGGCGTTTTGACGACTGAGCCGCGCCCCACACAACAAGCCAGACCACTTTTTCCAGGAATTTCCCGATGGCCAAACCCGTTCATTCCATGATCCGCGTGCTCGACGAAGCACGCGCACTGGATTTCTACAAACGCGCTTTTGGCCTCGAGATTGCCGAGCGCATCGCATTTCCCGACTTTGCGCTGATCTATCTGCGCCATCCCTCCTCGCCCTTCGAGCTCGAATTGACGGTGAATTTCGACCGTACCGAGCCCTATGTGCTGGGCGACGGCTACGGCCATCTCGCGGTTGTCGTAGACGACGTGGCCGCGGAACATGCCCGCTTCGAGGGCGAGAAGCTTGCGCCCGGTCCGCTGCGCGATTTCAAACATGAGGGCCGCACGCTGGCGCAATTCTTCTTCGCCACCGACCCCGACGGCTACAAGATCGAGGTGATCCAGAAAGGCGGCCGATTCGCTTAAAGCGTTTTCGAGCGAAGTGGATACCGGTTCGCGTCCAGAAAACGCGTCAAAACAAAAAGCCAGAACCGGGGAAAAGCGGGCTGCGGCGGGGACATCGGGCGCCCGGGGCCATAGAATGGCGCTTGAGGTTCCCTACATATCCCCGACCCGTCACCACGCCCCGAGATCCATGCCCGTTCGCCAGCTCCCAGAAACCATCGTCAACCGCATCGCCGCCGGCGAGGTGGTGGAGCGGCCGGCCAGCGTGGTGAAGGAGCTGGTGGAGAATGCCATCGATGCCGGCGCCTCCCGGGTCGAGATCTTCACCGATGGCGGCGGACGGCGAAAGATTGCCATCACCGACGACGGCGGCGGCATGACCCATGCCGATCTCACGCTTGCCGTGGATCGCCACGCCACCTCGAAGCTCGATGACGAGGACCTGCTGCAGATCCGCACGCTTGGCTTTCGCGGCGAGGCGCTGCCCTCCATCGGGTCTGTCGCGCGGCTGAGCATCACCACACGCCACGCGTCGGAACCGCATGCCTGGTCGCGTACCGTCGATGGCGGCGAGAAATCTGACATCGCGCCCGCCGCGCTGTCGCAGGGCACCCGCGTCGAGGTCAGCGATCTGTTCTACGCGACGCCTGCCCGGCTGAAATTTCTCAAGACCGACCGCACCGAAGCCGAAGCGATCCGCGAAGTCGTCCGCCGCCTCGCAATGGCGCGGCCGGATATCGCCTTCACCATGGCCGGCGAAGAACGCGCACCGGTAACATGGGCGGCGGCCCTGCCCGGTCCGGCCGGACGGTTGACGCGGCTCGGCGATATTCTCGGACCTGAGTTTCGTCTCAGTGCCATCGAAGTGCGCAGCGAGCGCGAAGGCGTGGTGGTTGAAGGTTTTGCTGCCGCGCCATCGCTGACCCGCGCCAATGCGCTTGGACAGTATCTGTTCGTCAATGGCCGTCCGGTCCGCGACAAGCTGATCATCGGCGCGGTGCGCGCGGCCTATTCCGACTATCTGCCCCGCGACCGCCACCCGATCGTCGCGCTGTTCGTCACGCTCGACCCGCAGGAGGTCGATGCCAATGTGCATCCGGCCAAGACCGAAGTGCGTTTCCGCAACGCCGGGCTGGTGCGCGGGCTGATCGTGCATGCCCTGAAAGAAGGCCTCGCCCGTGAGGGACGCCGCACGGCGGCCAATAGCGACGGCGCCGTGCTGGACTCGTTCCGCCCCAACTTCGCTCCGAATTTCGCGCCGCGTGCAAATGCGAACTGGGACTGGCAGCGCTCGCCGGCCTATCCGGTCAATCCAATGCCGGGCTTCGATGGTTCGGCGGCGTTTGCCGAACGCAGCCAGGCGGCTTTCGATGTCGGCACGCCCACGGCCGATGTGCGTTTCGAAGAGACGCCGCAGACCGATCTGGTCGACCGGCCGCTCGGTGCCGCGCGTGCGCAGGTGCATGAGAACTACATCATCGCGCAGACCCGCGACGGCATGATCGTGGTCGATCAGCACGCCGCGCATGAACGTATCGTCTATGAGCGGCTGAAGGCATCGCTGGCCGCCAATGGCGTGCAGCGGCAGATACTGCTGATCCCCGAGATCGTCGAAATGGACGAGGCCATCGTGGAGAAACTGTTCGATCGCGCCGAGGAACTCGCAAGCTATGGCCTCGCCATCGACAGTTTCGGCCCCGGCGCCATTGCCGTGCGCGAGACGCCGTCGCTGCTCGGCAAGACCAATGCCGCATCGCTGCTGCGCGATCTCGCCGAACACATGGCGGAATGGGACGAAGCCCTGCCGCTGGAGCGCCGCCTGCTGCATGTGGCCGCGACCATGGCCTGCCACGGTTCGGTGCGCTCAGGCCGCCGGCTGCGACCCGAGGAAATGAACGCGCTGCTGCGCGAGATGGAAGACACGCCGAATTCCGGCCAGTGCAATCACGGCCGGCCGACTTATGTCGAGCTGAAACTCAGCGATATCGAGAAGCTGTTCGGGCGACGATAGACCCCTCAGCCATCATTGCGAGCGCAGCGAAGCAATCCAGAGCCGCAAGCGAAGACTGGATTGCCGCGTCGCTTCGCTCCTCGCAATGACGTGGACGGGCTGGTGCTCGACTCACGTATATTTCGGATCGCGCTCGAGCAGCTCGATCGACACGCCCTGCGGGGCGCGGATGAAGCAGATGCGCAGGCCGGGCTTGAGCGTATGCGGCTCCTTGGTGAACTCCACACCCTTGGCCTTCAGCGACGCGGCCACCGCATCGATGTCCTTCACCTTCAGGCCGAAATGGTCGAGGCCCTGATAGGGCGTGACCGGCGGCGGGTTGACGCCCATCTCCGGCGTCACCGGGGCGAGGAAGATCATTCCGCCGCCGAGCCTGATATCGATGCGGCCGGGCGCGCGCAGTATCTCTGCACCGAGCATATCGGCAAACCACTGCGCGGTGGCTTCGGTGTCCGGCGTGCGGATATGGACATGATCCCAAGTGTATTCGATCGCAGACATCGGCGGCTCCTTTTGACGTCTTCTTACACAGATCGCAGAAATGTAAACTCGGTATCGTCATAGGCGCGGCGCTCGAGTTCTTCGAACCCTTCCGGCGCTGCGAACGCAACATCCTTCGCCTCTTCCACCACCAGCAGAGCGCCCGGCGTCAGCCACCCGCCATCGCGCAGCGAGGCCAGCGATTTCTCGGCGAGCTTCATGCGATAGGGCGGGTCGAGGAACACCAGCGAGAACGGCTCGACCGGATGGGCGGGGCCGAGATCGGCGGCATCGCGGCGATACACTTTGGTCACGCCGCCGAGACCCAGCGCCTCGACATTGTTGCGGAGCAAGGCGCGCGCCTCGGAACCGTTATCGACGAACAGCGTGAACTTGGCGCCGCGCGATACGGCCTCGATGCCGAGCGCACCGGTGCCGGCAAACAGATCGAGCACGCGCGCGTCCTCGATCGGACTCTCGTAAGCGTGGATCAGGATGTTGAACAGTGCCTCGCGCAGTCGATCCGCCGTGGGACGGATCGCCTGCGTCGTGGGCGACGCGATGTTGCGGCCCTTCAGCCGGCCACCGACGACACGCATCAGATGCCTCGTTTGAAAAGTGGCAAAGCCACCGCAGGTGTAGCGTGGTGCCCTCCCCCCTTGCGGGGGAGGGTGGCGCGAAGCGCCGGGAGGGGGGTGAGCCACAAACGTCGGAGCTCCGGGTTACCCCCCTCCCCGACCCTCCCCCGCAAGGGGGGAGGGAGCACAACTGCCGTCGCGATGCACATCGTACTTCTCTTTGACTTCTCTTACGCGTCCCGCGGCTTCAGATCGCGCTTGCCGTGATAGCCGCGCTTCGGCTTCTTCGGCGGGCCGCCGAAGGTAGCTGCGTCCTCGTTGCGGGCACGCGACTCTTCCGAGCCGGCGCGCTGCACCAGAATGCGACGGCCCTTGCGGTCTTCCACCGTGGAGCGCTTCAGAACCGGCTTCTTCACGATCACCGGGTCGAGCGACACATCGCCCTTGCTGGGCAGTTGCCGGCCGAAATCGGCGCCCGAGGCATCCGCGATCTTCTCACCAAGCTGCTCGCGCAGCACGCGGGTCTTCACCTCGTCGACCTGGCCTTCCTCGATCTCGCCGAGCTGGAACGGACCGTAGGAGATGCGGATCAGCCGGTTCACCTCGAGGCCCAGATGCGCCAGCACGTTACGCACTTCGCGGTTCTTGCCTTCGCGGATTGCGAACACGATCCAGACATTGGCGCTCTTGTCGCGTTCCAGCGTCGCATCGATCGAGCCGTATTTGACGCCATCGACCTCGACGCCGTTCTTGAGCTCGTTGAGCTGCGCCTGCGTGACTTCGCCATGGGCGCGAACGCGATAGCGGCGCAGCCAGCCGGTCTCCGGCAGTTCGAGCGTGCGCGCGAGGCCGCCGTCATTGGTCAGCAGCAGCAGGCCTTCGGTGTTGAAATCGAGCCGGCCGATGGAGATCAGGCGCGGCAGGCCTTCGGGCAGATGATCGAACACCGTCGGCCGTCCCTCGGGATCGGCGTGGGTCGTCATCAGGCCGCGCGGCTTGTGATACAGGAACAGGCGCGTGCGCTCCGGCGCCGGCAACGGCTTGCCGTCGACGGTGATCACGTCGTTGGTGCTGACGTCCAGCGCCGGCGAATTGATCACGCGGCCATTGACGGCAACACGGCCCTGCGTGACCCATTCCTCGGCATCGCGGCGCGAGCACAGGCCCGCGCGCGACACGACCTTGGCGATACGCTCGCCGGCCTTCTTGGCCGCGGGAACGCGCGCCGGGCGGCGCGCTTCCGGATCGCGCTCGCGATATTCACCACGGCCGCCGAATGCAGGACGCTTGGCGAAAATCCTGCTGTCGTCCTCATTCTCGCGACGCGGACGCTCGTCGCCGTCGCGAGCCTCGCTGCGACCATGCTCCTGCCAGTCGGTGCGGCCACGCGGCTCGCGCGGACGATCGAAGCTTGGACGGTCCTCACGCGGACGCGAGAAACGCGGACGCTCACTGTCGCTACGCTCCGGCCGATCATCGCGCGAACGCTCGAATTTTGGCCTGTCGAATTTCGGACGATCGAAATTGCGCGCGCCATCGCGCGGCGGACGCGCGCTGCGGCTGCCGCGATCATCCGATCCGCCTTCGCGCTTCTGCCAGGGCTTCTGCTCGCTGCGATCAGGGCCACGCTCGAAATCACGCCCACCACGATCACCGCGATCTCCACGATCGCTGAAGCTCTTGCGCGGACCGCCACGATCCGGCGCGCCACGCGAGAACTTCTTGTCGCCGCCAAATTTCTTCTCGGCGCTGAAAGGCCGGTCGCCACGCGGACGATCTCCGTCACGCGACGGGCGCGGGCTGAACGGACGATCGCCTTGCGGACGATCACTGCGATCACGCTGTGGGCGTTCGTTGCGATCGCCTTGCGGACGATCAAAGCGCGGACGCGGACGATCACCATCGCCGCCGCGGAAACCTTCGCCACGCGGCGTATAGGGGCGCTTCTCGCCACCACCATCACGCGATGCATATGGCTTCTTGTCACCGAACTTCTTGTCGGAGAAACGTCCGGCCGGACGCGCATCGCCGCGGTCGCCACGCGGGGCGCGGTCATCCCTGTTGAAATTCGGACGGTCGCCGCGCGGTGCGTCGCCGCGCGGGCTATAGGGACGTTTGTCGCCGCCACCGGCGCGCGGCGCATACGGGCGCTTCTCGCGGTCGCCGAAATCCTTGCGCGGACCGCGGTCCGGACGATCGCCTCCGCCGCTACGCGCAGGACGGTCGTCGCGGTTGAAGCGGGCCGGACGCGCATCGTCACGATCGCGTCGCGGCGCATCGCCGTAGTCACGGCGCGGCGCGCGGTCGTCATCGCGCTTGCCGGCGTAAGGCTTCGATCCAAAAGACTTGGCGCCAAAAGATTTGCCGCCAGACGGCTTGCCACCGAAAGATCGCTTCTCGCCGCCGCCAGCACCGGGCGGCTTCGGGGTGTATGTGCCGTCGCGCTTGGCGAATTTCTTGTCGGGTCCACGTGCGGCGCCGGAGCGGCCCTTGCCGGCTCCGCCTTTGCCACCGGGTGGCCGGCCGCGCGAGGGGCCGTTGTTTTTGTCGTTGTCGCGGGGCATGAAGGGTCTCACTGCAGCGGAAGCTGAATTGGGTTGAGCGGTGCGGACAGGGTTCGCGGGCCGAAAATGCGCGCTCATTGGGGCGCATTCTCACGCAAAACCAGTATCCACTTTTGCTGAATGCAACTCCGTAGCAGAGTTTTGCGCAGGAAACGAGCCGTTGACCGCACCTTCTTTCATGGATCTGGCGCTGAAAGCGGCCGAAAGCGCCGGAAATGCCGGCGAAGTCCCCATCGGCTGCGTCATCGTCGGGAATAACGAGGTGATCGCCACGGCCGGCAACCGGACCCTCCGGGACCGCGACCCGACCGCCCATGCCGAAGTCCTGGCGATCCGGGAGGCGGCCGCAAGGCTCGGCAGCGAGCGGCTGGTCGACTGCGACCTGTATGTGACCCTGGAGCCCTGCACCATGTGCGCGGGCGCAATCTCCTTCGCCCGGATCCGGCGGCTGTATTACGGCGCAGCCGATCCCAAGGGCGGCGGGGTCGATTCCGGCGTGCGCTTCTTCGCTTCGCCGACCTGCCACCACGCGCCGGAGGTCTATCCGTCCGTGGGCGAAACCCAGTCCGCCGCGCTGTTACGAGAGTTTTTTAAAGCGCGGCGCTGAGGCTTTGCTGGCGGCTATATCGACGGGAATACGGGTTACTTCGTGCCCGTCTTCGTGAATGACGCAAATATGGCGCTCATGGTCCTCATGCGTCGCCAATCGCGTGCTGACTTCGTCGGCGATCACATAAGCCTGTGCAATCGCTTCGGCGTCGCTGCGCAGCTCCCGACCAGCGTGGTCGCGCTGTGTCGTGCCGTTCTTGAGGTCGAAATAATAGTGCGCCATGGGTACCTCACAGCCCCATCAACGCGCCATACAACCTTCGGTTCCCCAAGAGGAACCCCTGAATACCGTTATTTGCCCTTGCGCTCCCGCGCCACCGCCTGCCAGCCGATATCGCGGCGGCAGAAACCTTCGGGCCAGTTGATCAGGCCGATGGCTTCATAGGCACGGCGCTGGGCCTCAGCGACGGTCTTGGCGGACGCCGTCACATTGAGGACGCGGCCACCATTGGCGAGAATCCAGTCGCCGGATGCCTTGGTCCCCGCATGGAAAATCTCGACACCCTCGATCTTCTCGGCCCGGTCCAAGCCGGCGATGCGCGTGCCCTTGTCGTAGTCGCCGGGATAGCCCTTCGTGGCCATCACCACCGTCAGCGCCGGATCCGGGAACCAGCGCAGATCGAAATTCTTGAGCTGCCCGTCACAGCAGGCAATCAGCGCCGGCAGCAGATCCGACATCATACGGACCATCAGCACCTGGCACTCCGGATCGCCGAACCGGGCATTGTATTCGACGAGTTTCGGCCCCTGCTCGGTCACCATGACGCCGGCATAGATCACGCCCTTATAGGGCGTCCCCATGGCGCTGAGCGCGCGCAGGGTCGGCATGATCATCTCGTCCATTACCTGCGCGCAGAGCGCCTCGGTCATGACAGGCGCCGGCGAATAGGCGCCCATGCCACCGGTGTTCGGGCCCTTGTCGCCGTCGAAGGCGCGCTTGTGGTCCTGCGCAGTTGCCAGCGCCAACGCGTGCTCGCCATCGCACAGCGCGAAGAACGAGGCTTCCTCGCCCTGCATGAACTCCTCGATCACGACTTCCGCACCGGCCTCGCCGAAGCCGCCATCGAACATCATGTCGACCGCGTCCAGCGCCTCGGCTTCAGACATCGCCACCACAACGCCCTTGCCAGCGGCGAGGCCATCGGCCTTGACCACGATCGGTGCGCCCTGGGTCCCGATATAGGCCTTGGCAGACTCTGCATCATGGAAATGGCCGTAGGCCGCAGTCGGGATGTTGTTGGCCCGGCACAGTTCCTTGGTGAAGCTCTTCGAGCTTTCCAGTTGGCCGGCGGCTTTACTGGGTCCGAATGCCTTGATGCCGACGGCAGCAAGATCGTCGACGATGCCCGCCGCTATCGGGGCATCCGGGCCGACCACGACGAAATCGACCTTGTTCACCTTACAGAAATCAATCACGGCCGCATGGTCGGTGATATCCACCGCCACGCATTCGGCCTCCCGGGCGATGCCGGCATTACCTGGCGCGCACCAGAGCTTGGTCAGCAGCGGCGACGCGGCCAGTTTCCACGCCAGCGCGTGTTCGCGACCACCGGAACCGATGAGGAGAATGTTCATAACCAGCCAGACCAATTGCAATCAAACACGCCCATCGTTTAGCACGGCGCGTCGGGACAGCAATCAGTGGTCTGAGTAATCAACTGGCCAGGCGGCCAACCCGTCAAGCGACGGCGACACTTGTTTCCGCGCGATAGCGGCGGATCAAAGCCACCGTCCAGCCAAGGAAATAACCGGCGCACGCCCCTGACACCAATTGACCGATCAGCGGGACGGCAGCACCCGAACCCAGCTTCATCGCGGTTGCGACCGCCACGGCATATTGCAGCAGAAAGACCGACAGGTTGCGGATCAGGGGCAGCCAGCTCCCGGGGCGCAGAATGGTGCCGTCCTGCCGATCGACCGTCATCTCGCCGGGGCCGATCCACAGAGCGACGGCCGCCATCACGATTGCCGCTGCCAGCCATGCCCCGATCAGATGCATTTGGCCGCCGGCAAAGATCAGCCGCGACATCCCCATCAGGAGAAACACCATCGGAACGATCAGCAAACGGCGCAGCTCTGTCTTTCGCGGCCGAAACGACAGGCTTCCGAGCCAGATCAGCAGCACCAGCAACGCGAACACCCAGATCGGCGTGTTGGTCAGAATGCGCCACGCGATGTCCATGACAATCTCCAGAGCTTTACGTTACTTGCTTTGCTCTACTTGCCTTCCGCAGTTGCAATGATCTCACGCAACGTCGCGACGTGCCGCGCGAAGGCACCACGCCCGGTCGCGGTGGCCGTCACCGTTGTCTGCGGCTTCTTGCCGACAAAGGCCTTTTCGACGCTGACATAACCGGCTTTCGCCAAGGTCTCGATATGTGCGCCGAGATTGCCATCGGTGGCGCCGGTCAGTTTCTTCAATCGCGGGAAATCCAGCCCCTGTGTCGGATGCAATGCGTTCAGCGCTGCCATGATCTTGAGCCGCAGAGGCTGATGGATGATGTCGTCGAGTTCGGCCATGTCAGCTGCGCCGCATCCAGAGGCCACCGAGCAACAGGCCGCCGCCATTGACGACAGCCATCCAGAGCGTGAACCACGGTCCGGCGAAGAAGTAACCGAGCAGCGTCAGCGCGATCACGCTCATGCCGATCACGACAAAGACGCGGCCGAACCAGAACCCTGTCATCACGTAAGGCAACATGAAGTAAGTCGTCCAGAACGCGCCGATCTGCCGCGGCGCCATGTTCCCGAAAACGATGCTCCACAGACAGCCAAAAGCCACGAACGCAATGAAAGCTGCCGTCGCGCGGGCATCGAAGGTACTGACGCCTTCGCGCTTCTTGTTGAGGGCCCCGATGATGATCGCGCAGATAACACCCGCGACAATGACGACCGACCAGATGACGGGAGCCGCAGCAGGCGCAAAGAACGAGAGCAGATAACCGATAAAAGTCGCAACGCCCCATAGAATGAGCATCGTGCTGGCGTGCCGATAGAATACCGACTGCCGGACCAGCCGACTGAGGCTCTCGATCTCCATCAACGCAGCGCTGGCTTCCTGGCTGTTGATCACTGTGTCACCTCGTTGCGAGATCGTCGGCGACGACGGCGACGAAACTTGCCGTGCTGACGACGTCCATATGATTTGCGTTGTCGAGGACGCGCACGTCGATATTGGCCTTCGACTGCATCGCCTCGCGATATTTGTCGGCGAACATCAGCTCGTCATTGCGCCCGGCGATGACCGATATGGGTCCATTCGCCGGATCGAGATCGAGGCGATAGTCACGATGCGTGCCAAAATTCTGCAGCAGCCGAAATGAATATTCGGACGTCAGAATGCGTGTCGACCCCGGTTGCACGGCAAAGGCAACCACCGGGAGCTGCGAACAGCACGTCACCCCGAATGACTGCAGCACACTCAGCGCGATGATGCGCGGCACATTCGGACTGGCCCATCCGCCTGCGTTCTCGCGTGTGGATGGCGACTTCAGGCCGAGATAGGGTGACAGCAGAACGGTGCGTGCGAAAAGCCCCTGATTGGCAGACCCTGCCACGCGCAGCGCAAACCCGCCGCCCGACGAATGCCCGGCGAGCGTCAGTGGCGACGCCAGCCCCTGCCCGCGCAAATGGCCGACGAGATCTGCGAGATCATCGTCGAGCTGCCCGAGATAGGCGATATCGCCGCGGGTCCCCGACGCGCCATGGCCGCGCATGTCGGGAGCGATGCTTTCGACGCCCCGCGCGGCAAGCGCTTTTGCGAGAGCGTGCACCGCGATGCTCGATCCCGACGAGCCATGAATGAGAAGTGCGGCACGGTTCACGGACGGTCCGGATGGCGTGTAGCGCCGGTAGGCCAGATTCGAGCCGTCTCTCGCCTGGAAATACTGCAGTGGCGGAACGTCGCCGCGATACGCACTGCGCGCCGTGTCCGCAATGGAGGCCAGTGCCTTGGGCCGGGAAACCGGCACCGCAATCATGCCGGCCAGCACCAGGGCCGCCAGACCCACCGCAGCAAGGAGCCAAACGATGCCACGGACCGCGAAGGTCAATATCGACGCCATAATACCCGCCATTCTCTGAATGCAGATAACTCTGTATAACAGAGTTATCTGCAAATCAATATCTGATTGGCGTTTTGCGACCGACATCCCTACTTTGCGACGATCCTGAAAGCCGAGATTCGATGCCCAAAGCCGCCACCCCCCTCACCAATTCCCCCGAATTCACCGTCTCCGAGCTGTCCTCAGCCCTGAAACGGACGGTGGAAGACACATACGGGAACGTGCGGGTGCGCGGCGAGATCTCCGGCTTTCGCGGGCCGCATTCGTCCGGCCACTGCTATTTCTCGCTCAAGGACGAGAGCGCCAAGATCGAGGCGGTGATCTGGAAGGGCGTCCATGGCCGAATGCGCTTCAAGCCGCAGGAAGGCCTCGAAGTCATCGCCACCGGCAAGCTGACCACCTATCCAGGCTCGTCGAAATACCAGATCGTCATCGAGGCCATCGAACCCGCCGGCGTCGGCGCGCTGATGGCGCTGATGGAAGAGCGCAAGCGAAAGCTCGGCGCGGAAGGTCTGTTCGACGAAGCGCGCAAGCAGTTGCTGCCATGGCTGCCGGAGGTGATCGGCGTGGTGACGTCGCCGACCGGCGCTGTCATTCGCGACATCCTGCATCGCCTTGAAGACCGTTTCCCGCGCCGCGTACTGGTCTGGCCGGTGAAAGTTCAGGGCGAAGGTTCGGCGGAGCAGGTCGCGGCCGCGATTCATGGCTTCAATGCGCTGCCGGCGGGCGGCGCCATTCCGCGGCCGGATCTGCTGATCGTCGCGCGCGGCGGCGGCTCGCTGGAAGACCTGTGGTCGTTCAACGAAGAGATCGTGGTGCGTGCTGCCGCCGAGAGCATGATCCCGCTGATCTCGGCCGTGGGCCACGAGACCGACATCACGCTGATCGATTTCGCCGCCGACAAGCGCGCGCCGACGCCGACAGCGGCCGCCGAAATGGCGGTGCCCGTGCGCGCCGAACTGATGGTGGAGATATCCGGCTTCGAGCGCCGCATGATGCTGTGCTGGCAGCGCGGGCAGGAATCCCGCCGCAACGAACTACGCGCCGCAGCGCGTGCTCTGCCGGATCTCAGCGAACTGCTCGCCATTCCGCGCCAGCGTCTCGATGGCGCAACCGCATCGCTGCCGCGTGCGTTGAAGGCCAATACCCACGCGCATCATCGCCGCTTCGCGCAGGCCAGCGCCGGGCTGACGCTGCGCGTCCTGCGCGCACAGATCGCCCATGCCACGCAGCGACTGACGGTATCGGGCGAACGGTTGAGCCTCTCCGCGCGTGCCCTGCTGCGGCAGCGCCGCGATCGTTTCACTGGCCTTGAAGCACGATTGAAGGCCTCCAAGCTCGCCAATGCGCAGGCGCGGCGCAATGCCATCACGCGCGACCGGGAGCGCGCTCTGCGCCTTGCCGAACGCGCGCGCCGTGCATTGACGACACTGGTGCAGCGCCAGCAGGCACGCGTACAGGCGTCGAGCCAGCTGCTCGGTGCCCTCTCCTATCGCAGCGTGCTGGCCCGCGGCTTTGCGCTGGTGCGCGACGAGCAAGGCGCGGCACTGCATGCCGCCGCCACTGTCGGAGCGGGCGCGCGCCTGAGCATCGAATTCGCCGATGGCCGCGTCGGCGTGACCGCCGATGGCGACCGCACGGCCGCTGCGCGTGAAGCAAAGCCTGTGTCGCCGGCCGCGCCGAAAAAGGCGACGAAAATCGATCAGGGCAGCCTGTTCTAGAGGTTACGCGGGCCGCCTTTATTGGGCGACGCCGCGGCCCTATTTATGCTACGAGATGACGACATTCAGGGCCGGTGACCAATCCGGCAAGATGACTTAGTGACGATCCAGGAGACCAGCCGTGCTGAACAAATTTGGCCCCTCGGGCCACGGCGAAGCCCAGTTGCAATATCTCGACGGCGATTTCCGCGTGGTGTCACCCGGCACCTATGTGACTTGTGCCATTACAGGCGAGCGCATTCCGCTGGACGAGTTGAAATACTGGAGCGTCGATCGTCAGGAAGCCTATGCGGTGCCGAATGCGGTGCTGGCGCGGCATTATCCGGACGCCGTGAAGGGTCAGAAGTAAGCTCGTATCGGTCGTTCCGTAGGTGAGCACGCTTCGCTTTGCCCACCTTACATTCTGAGCGTCTTCACTCTTGCCCGATTGAGCTTCTCGACCACGAAAGCCTGCAGCGCCGCCTTGTCTTCGAAGGCCAGCGTGACGGCGAATGGTACGATCTCCGCCGCGGCCGGCATGCTGCTGAGCTTGACGATGT
Organism: Tardiphaga sp. 37S4; assembly: GCF_021044645.1. Classification (NCBI taxonomy): domain Bacteria; kingdom Pseudomonadati; phylum Pseudomonadota; class Alphaproteobacteria; order Hyphomicrobiales; family Nitrobacteraceae; genus Tardiphaga; species Tardiphaga sp. 37S4. The sequence continues at coordinate 4,244,974 of NZ_CP088008.1, forward strand.
CCTTCTCTGTCGTCACCAGCACTAGCCCATCAGGCTTCGCCTGCGCGACCAACGCGTCGATCTCAGCGGGCGCATACGGGTGGTGATCGGCGAAGGCCTTCTCCACAGCCACGTCCACACCTGCATGACGCAACGTGCGGAAGAAGCGTTGGGGATCGCCGATTCCCGCAAAGGCCAGCACGCGCCTGCCGCGCAGAGCCGCCACTGACGTCTCGTCCGGCACGAGGCGCGCCGTCAACACCGGACCGCCCTTGCCCGCGACCAGCGCCGCCACGCCCGTCGCCGCAACACCATCGCCAATCACCACGAGCGCATCGGTGCGTGCGATCTGCAGATCGAGCGGCGCGCGCAAAGGTCCCGCGGGCAGCACACGGCCGTTGCCGAGACCGCGATTGCTGTCGATCACAATGAACGACGCGTCCTTGACGAGCGCAGGGTTCTGGAAGCCGTCATCCATCACGATCACGCTCGCGCCGGTCGAGCGCGCCAGTGCGGCGCCCGCGACGCGATCCCCGGAGATCACCACCGGCACCTGTCGTGCCATCATCAGCGGTTCGTCGCCAACATCTGCCGCCACGTGCCTGGACGGATCGACTTTCACCGGTCCGCGCAGTCTGCCGCCATAGCCGCGACTGAGCACCACCGGTACCTCACCAAGATCGCGCAGCACGTGTACCAGTGCCAATGTCGTAGGTGTCTTGCCGGCACCGCCGACGTGATAATTGCCGACGCAAAGAACGGGAATGCCGACATCGACGCCCTTGCGCGCCATGCGGCTACCTGCGACTTCGCCATAGATGGCGCCAAGCGGCATCAGCAGACGCGACAACCATGTCGATGGCGGCCGCCAGAACGCGGGCTCACGCATCCTGCGCTCCCGCTTCGAGCCGGAGCTGCATCAAATAAGGCTCCAGCGCATGCAGCGTACGGTCGAGCGCACCGCCAAGCCGTTCAACCACGCGACGCCCGGCCTCGATCGCGGCATCGCGTGCCGCCTCGTTACCGAGCATCTGGCCGAGCTGTTTCACCAATTGCTCGGAGGAGTCGGCAAGCTTTGCACCGCCGGCGCCATCCAGCGCCTCATAGACATCGGTGAAATTGAAGACGTGCGGACCATGCACCACGGACGCACCGAGCTTCACGGCTTCGATCGGGTTCTGCCCACCGTGCGGCACCAGCGAGCCGCCGATGAACACCACCGGTGACAGGCGATAGAACAGGCCGAGCTCGCCCATGGTGTCGGCGACATAGATATCAGTGCCTGCATGCGGCAACTCCTCGCGCGAGCGCAAGGCAACCTGCGCACCTGCCACCGTGATCATCTGCGCGATATCCGCCCCGCGATGGGCGTGGCGCGGCACGATGACCGTCAGCAATTTCGGGAAGAAACTTGTCAGCGTCTTGTGGGTCTCGAGGATGATTTCTTCTTCGCCGGGATGCGTCGAGGATGCGACGATGATGGGGCGACCGCGCGTCACCGCCATGAGCTTGTCCAGCTTCACGGCGTCGCCCGGCGGCGCCTGCACGTCGAGCTTCAGATTGCCCGTGACAACAACGCTGCGCGACCCCAATGCGCTGAAGCGCTCGGCGTCGGTTTCGGACTGCGCCAGGCAAATTTCGAAACGGCCGAGCAAGGCGCCGATGGTTGCCGAGAATTTCTGCCAGCGTGGAAACGAGCGCTGCGACATGCGCGCATTGATCAGCACCATCGGCAGACGGCGTTTGGCGGCGGAAATGATCAGGTTCGGCCACAGATCGCTCTCGATAAACAGTGCCAGACTCGGCTTCCAGTGATCGAGGAAGCGCGCCACGAAACGCGGTGAATCATAGGGAATGTATTGATGGATGATATCGGCCGGAAAGCGCTTGGCGATGATCTCGGCCGAGGTCACCGTGCCCGACGTCAGCAGAATGCGCATACCCAGCGCGCGCAGCCGCTCGATCAGCGCCGCCGCCGCCAGCACTTCGCCGACGCTGGCGCCGTGAATCCAGACCAGCGGCCCGGCGGGGCGCTCGATCTGCGAGATGCCGCGACGCTCGTCGAGGCGCGCGGGATCTTCCTTGTTCTTTTTCAGCCGTTGCCTGATCAGGACCGGCGCAAGCGGCGTCAGCGCCGCCGACAATCTGCGATAGGCGCGCAGCGTGATCGGCAGCGCGTTAGGCACGACCCGCACCTTCCGGCCGACCTACCGCGTCATAGGCACGCTGCGTGGCCTCGTTCAGCGTGGATTCGAGCTGCAGGCGCAGCGCCTCCATCGTGGCAGCGTCGGCATCGGCAGGAACGCTCAGGGGTTCACCGCCGACCAGTACGCCGCGACCGAAAGGCAGATTGATCGTGGTGCGGTCCCAGTTGTTGAGCTGGACGTAGCGGCTGGTGGCCATGGCAAACGGCATGATCGGCCGGCCGCTTTCACGCGCCAGCATGATGATGCCCATGCCGGCGACACGCGAGCGCTTCGGCACGTCGGCGGTCAGCGCCATATTGATACCGCGCTCCAGCACCCGCACCATTTCCTTGAACGCACCGACACCGCCCTTGCGGTGAAATGCGCCGCCGTGATCGCCGGAGCCGCGGACGGTGGCAATGCCAAGACGCTCGGCAGCCAGCGCGTTGAACTCGCCGTCGCGATGCTTCGAGATCAACACCGCGCCGCGATAGTCCTTCTGCCGGATGAACGGCGTCATGAAATGCTGGCCATGCCAGAACGCCAGAATGACCGGCATCTGCGGCTCGACGATGTCATAGACATCGACGGGATCGAAGGTGAAGGTGTTGGTCTTCCAGACCAGACGCAAAAATTCGGCCGCAAGAAAACCCGCGGCGCGCTGAACCCAGCTGCTGCGCAGCGTGTTTCGGAGCAGTCGTTTCAAGCGGTCGGCTTCGCGTCTTGACCCGGATCGAGCAGCCGATGGAGATGGACGATGAAGTAGCGCATGTGCGCGTTGTCGACGGTCTGCTGCGCCTTGGCCTTCCAGGCGACAAATGCCGTCGCGTAATTCGGATAGACGCCGACGACTTCAACCTGGCTGAGATCCTTGAACGTCGTCTCTTTCAGGTTGGTCAGCTCGCCCCCGATGACCAGATGAAGCAGTTGCTGTGGTGTGTCAGACATGAATCCTGTTCCTGCAGCGACCGGCTGCGATCCGATAAGTCAAAGATAGTGGTGCAGCCGGTTAAACCCGGCGGTTCTGGAATTGCTCGACGATGTAAGCATGGCGATCGGCCCCCGCTGCCACCAGCAACCCGTGCGTGACTTCCCGGCGATTATAGAGGATGGGATCGCCCGAAAGCTCGGTCATCCTACCATTCGCTTCGTGCACGATCAAATCTGCGGCGGCCAGATCCCAGTCCCGGCTCTGCCCCCCGGCAAAGGCCGCATCCAGCCGGCCATTGGCGATCCAGCACAATCGCAGCGCCAGCGAGCCGATTCGCGGATAAAGGGTGATATCCTGTCTGGGATGGACCATCCGCTCGACCAGAGGTTTCGGGCCCGCCACGCGCGAAAAGTCCATCGCGGAACCGGTCGTGGCCCGAACCGGAACGCCGTTGCAGGTGGTGCCCTGCCCGTGGATCGCCAGGAAAAATTCATCTGTGGATGGCGCAAATACCGCGGCCATCACCGGCCGTGCATCCTCGACTAGCGCGACACAGACACACCAATCCTCGCGACCGGCGAGATAGCTGCGGGTGCCGTCAATCGGATCAATGATCCAGGTCAGGCGCTTGCCGAGACGGGATTCGTCATCGGCGCTCTCCTCCGAGAGCCAGCCGTAATCGGGCGTCGCGGCACGAAGCCGCTTCTCGATCAGATCGTTGACGGCGATATCCGCTTCGGAGACGGGCGAGGATTCGCCCTTGGTCCATTTCTTGAGTTCTGTACCGAACATTGCGAGGCCGAGCTCGCCGGCCGCCCGCACCGTGTCCGTCATCAGGGCAACATCGTGCGCGAGCCGTTTGTCGGTGTCGAGATCAGCGTCCGGCAATCGTCAGTCCCTCGACGCGCACAGTCGGCGCGTTGACGCCGTATTTGAACGTAAGGTCGTTGGCCGGGATCATCGACTTGAAAATCTCGAACAGATGACCGGCGATGGTGATCTCGCTGACGGCGTAGGTCAGCTTGCCGTTCTCGATCCAGAATCCGCCGGCGCCGCGGCTGTAGTCGCCGGTCACGCCATTGACGCCCGAGCCGATCAGATCGGTGACGTAAAAGCCTTCCTTGATATCGGCGATCAGGTCTTCGGGGCTCACGTCGCCTGCTTCCATATGCAGGTTGTAGGCGCCGGGCGATGGCGACGACGACACGCCGCGATGCGCATGGCCTGTCGTGGTCATGCCGAGTTCGCGCGCGGTCGCGCAATCCAGCAGCCAGGTCGTGAGCACGCCGCCGTCGATGATGGCCTGCTGCTTCGTCGCAACGCCTTCGGCATCGAAGGACTGCGAGCGCAACCCGCGCACGCGCAGCGGATCATCGATGATGCGGATATTGCTGCTAAACAGCTGCTTGCCGAGACTGTCCTTGAGGAAGGTGGTCTTGCGCGCGACGGACGCGCCATTGGCGGCACCGATGACGTGACCGACCAGCGAGTTCGAGACGCGCGGATCGTACACCACCGGTACCTTGCAGGTCGGCACCTTGCGCGGATTGGCCCGCGCTACCGTGCGCTCGCCCGCGAGCTTGCCGACGCTGGCCGGCGACTCCAGATCAGACGCATGCAGCGCCGAGGTGAAGGCGTAGTCGCGCTCCATCTTGGTGCCGTCGCCAACGATGGCCGTCATCGAGACGCCCTGGCTGGAGCGCAGATAGGAACCGTGGAAACCCGTGGAGGTGACGAGCACCATGCCGCCAATGCCGGTCGAGGCCGATGCGCCGCCAGACTTGGTCACGCCCTTCACCGCGAGCGCCGCCGCTTCGGCTTCCACTGCGCGGCGTTCGAGCTCTGTGACCGATGGCACGACGGGATCGAGCAGATCGAGATTGGCAAAGTCGCGCGCAAGCAGCACTGAGTCCGCAAGGCCGACATATTGATCATCGGGTGCGACGCGCGCCATCGCGACAGCACGTTCGGCCAGTTGCGCGACATTATCGCCGGACATGTCATTGGTGGAGATCACCGCCTGACGGCGACCGACGAACACGCGCAATCCCATATCGTCGCCTTCCGAACGCTCGGAGGCTTCGACCTTCCCATCACGCACTTCGACGCCATGCGACACGCCGCGCACCGCGACCGCATCCGCGGCATCCGCACCGGCCTTCCTGGCAGCCTCGACGAGACGCTGCGCCAGCGTGGAGAGTACGGACTGATCGAGCAGATCGGAATTGTCGGATTTCGTGGAGGCAGACGACGATGCGTTTGGTGAAGAGTTCACGAACAAAATCCCAACATTGAGAGACGATTTCAACAGGTCCGAAGCGGCGATGGCCGCTGTTAGAGATGTGCTTATTTCGCAGGGACTTCAAGCATTTGCCGCGCCGAAAAGGAAAGAATTTCAGGGCTCTCGCAACGGTTCGTCAATCATGCCTGCCAAGCTTCTGTCAATCATGAAGGGCAGTCGGATTCGATTAACCAGCCTTTTTAAGCCGATTCCGAACCGGCTCTGGCAAGGTCTCCCCATCGACCGGGAACATAATTCCGGCGGGGAGATAAAAAGCCGTGAGGCATCAAACAGCGACAGGTGGGGCCCATGCCCCGGGATCGGGCAGCGCATTGCGGCTCGATCCCCATTCACTTCCGGTTCGTTTCGAGGCGCATGACACCCGCGCCGACGGAGCGATCCGCCATATCGAACTGCATCGCACCCGCGTCGTCCTGCATCGTGCCGTCGGCGGCATGCGTATGGCGATCAATGTGCGCGTCAGCGATTTTCTCGGCGTCACCTTGCGCGGTCTCGACGACGGCAAGATGCTGATGCTCGCGCATCGCGATCCTTCACTGTCGATTCCGTTGCTGGTCAGCTCGGATCGCGAGGAAATCGACATGGCCTGGCAGATGTGGAGCGAGATCTTCGCACTCCCGCAATTGCCCGAAGAGAAGACTTACGAACCGGCGCAACGCCGCCGTCGCCGCAATGCGATCCGCGAGCGCCGCCCGAAATTCCTGGTGCGCCGTCGTCCTGGCGCGTTGCTCGGCGAAGCCGGCATGTACAAGGGTGAGCGCGAAATCATCGCAAGAGACTAGATCGCGATGGGACCTGATAGATCCCGCGCGCCGATTGCGATAAGTCGGTCGGCGCTAAGGTGTGTTTCCGAGGCGTGAGATAAGTGCGTCAGCTCGCTGCTTGAAGTTCTGCGCGACCTTTTCGCCACTGTTGACGCGCATCCTGACAATGGAGGCCATTCGAAGCGCTTCGGCGTCGTGACCTTCACCCAGTTCGACTTCTGCCAATCCAATGAGAAACATCAAATTATCGGGCTGTAACCCGTAGGCTTTTCTCAAGGGTCCAATAGCGTCATGCTGACGCCCATTCTTGCGTAAATTCTCTCCGTAATCGAATTGCAGGAACGCACTTCGTGGTACAGTCGCCACGCCAGTAAAAAGTGTGTCGCTTGCTTCCTTGGATTGGCCCAGGCTGCTGTAGATATTTGCCAAAGCGCGATACGCAAAGACGTTGGACCGGTCGAGGCGCAGGCCCTCCTTGAAAGCTTTGATCGACTCGTCATTCTGGTTGAGAGCCCGAAGCGCAAATCCCAGCGTGGTGAAGCTGTTGACTGAGCCCGGAGCGCGCTCCACACCCGCTTTGGCCGCCACCAGAGCTTCGTCAAATCGCCGCCCGGCAAGCAGGGCAAACGTCCGAGAGTACTCGGCCCCGACGAAAGCCGCGTCCATGGCTCTTGCCTGATCCGACGCCTGCAGGGCTTCAGCGGCTTGACCGCGGGATGCCAGAATGAATGATTTCAGATTGATCGCGTATTTTTCCGCGTCGGGATATCCTCCCGCAAGGGCTATCGCCGTCAGCCGCAATGCATTTTCTTCATCGCGATACTCCCGCCAATAAATTCCCGCCGCGATTTCGGGATCGATATGTTCAAGAAGGTTCAAGGCAGCCTTTCTGAAGAGACCGTCAGGGCCTTGCGATGTTTCGACATCGATCAGAGTCTCGCGACCGGGAGTCTGGCGCAAACGCAAACGCGTCAGCTCACGACCGTCTTCCTTGCGGGTCGTGATTTCTCCCGAGATCTGAGTGAGTGTCTTGCCAAGCACACGTTGTATCAACGACTGGACCGATTTGATATCAAGGTTGCCAGTAGGCGTTTCGATCGAAGACAGAGCTTCCAGAAGGTGCCCGTCGCCTATCTGCGTCTTGGGCTTGGCCGCGGTTGAACTCTTGTTCAGGATCGATATCTCATCAAGCAATTGCTGAGTGGCCGTTTCAGAAGAATAGCCGATCGCCTCGAACGACTGCGGTACGCGAAGGTATGACATCACGACGCCGGTATCGCGTATCGCATTCGATACGACAACTGTCGCAAGCACCGCGGGCACGACCGTTACAAAAACGACAGCGATCGCCTTTACGACGATCACTAGCTCGCCGAACGTGCGCTTCTCCAGCTGGGATTTCAGGAAATTCTTTTTTGGAGCAGCCGCACGCTGCCGCGGCGGCACAGTTTTCGATGTCACGGCTTTCGCTGACCGGACGGGCGCCACAATGGCGATCAGCGTATCGACGGAAGCAATTGAGCAGCAACCCGTCGATGGCCCTCCACTGTCAAATGAGTACCGTCCGACTGCTTCATGCCAGCCGCGAGCGCCGCCCATACGAGACGATCGGAGTGAACAATCCTGATCCCGCGGGCGCGCAACTGCTGTTCTATGCTGGCCATATTCGCCTGACGCACAGCAGGATCGAAATTCGCTCGGCGGAAATCATTGGTGCCAAATTGCAAGATCACGATCTTTGTGCCGTTGGGCACCTCACTCGACAGGCGAGCCAGCATTCCGGTCGTCGTGTCGCCCGATATGCCGGCGTTCACCACGCGCATTCTGGAGCCCTTAGCCTCCAACATTGTCTGGAGCTGCGCCGGATAAGACTCGGAAGAACTCACCCCGCGACCTTGAGTGTTACTTCCACCGATCGCAACGATTTGCGCCGATGCTGGACAAAGCAAAGCTAAAAAGAGAAATGTCGCAATGTGCAAAGCGCACGCAATTTTCGAGAACGTCATGCCAATCCCCCAAATCAAATACAAAAACTGGGAAGGATAGCTCAATTCACGGGCAATCTTGAAAGCGTAGCTACATTCCAGGGATAGCGCAACTCTTAAGTCGACAGATGCCCAGCGTGGGCAAATGGCATCGACTGATTGCGGCATCGGACATGTTCGAGGTCGCGCTCTCGCATGGGGAAGCAGTCAGGAATCTCCTGCCGCTTCACTCAAGGCAACCGCAACACCTTGACCGGATTCATCATCCGGTCGGGATCGAGTGCGAGTTTCACGCGCCGCATCAGATCGAGCTCGACTTCCGACGTGTAGAGCGGAAGCCGATCGATATGCATGCGGCCGATGCCGTGCTCGGCGCTGATACTGCCGCCACAGGCGACGCTTTCCTGATGCACAATGGTGTTGGCCTCGTGCGCCGCAGCCTCGCGGACCTGCGCATCGCCGATGTCGTAGGGAAACACGACGATCACATGCACATTGCCGTCGCCGACATGGCCGCAATGGGCGACCTGCGCATTCGGCAGCTCGCGCTGTAGCCGACGCGTGACGCGATCGATAAATTCCGGCAGCGCCGAGATCGGCACCGACGTATCGTTCGACACCGTGAAGCCTTCACGCTTGTTGGATTCCGAAATCGTGTGGCGCAGGTTCCAGATCCGGTCGGCCTTGGCCTGATCGGTGGCGATCACCGCATCGCCGATGAGCCCGTCCTCCATCGCTGCGGCCAGTGCGGTCTCGAGGCTTTCCACGGCATTCCAGTCCGCGGCGCTGTCCGCCAGTTCGAGCAGCACATACCACGGTGCTTCATCTGCCATCGGGCTGCCGCTCCCCGAGCCATGGCGCAAAACGATCTGCAATTGGCTCTGCGACATCAGTTCAAAGGTTTCGACACGACCGCCCGTGGTGCGCTGCAGATACTGCAATAGCGCAATCGCCTGGCCGACCTCGTCCATCGACACCATCGCCGTCGCTGACACCATGAGCTTCGGATACAGTTTCAGCACAGCGGCAGTGACAATGCCGAGCGTGCCCTCGGCGCCGATGAAGAGCTGTTTCAGGTCGTAGCCGGTATTGTCCTTGCGCAGCGCCCTGAGGCCATTCCAGATCCGACCATCCGCCAGCACCACTTCCAGCCCGAGCACCTGCTCGCGCATATTGCCGTAACGCAGCACACCCGTGCCACCGGCATTGGTGGAGATCAGTCCGCCGACCTCGCAACTGCCGACGCTGCCGAGCAACACGGGAAATTGCCGGTCGTGCTGGTCAGCCAGCGCACGCACATCGGCCAGAATGCAGCCGGCTTCCAGCGTCACCGCATTGTTGAGTGGATCGAGATGACGCACACGGTTGAGCCGCGAGACATTGACGATCAGGCAGTCCAATTCATCCGGTGCGACCGCTCCGCCGGTGAGCCCGGTATTGCCGGCTTGCGGCACGACGGCCACACCGAAGCTGCGGCAGACGCCCATCAGTGCCGCAACTTCCTCCGTACTTCCCGGCAGGGCTACAGCGACAGCAGCCCCGCGATAACGGGCGCGCCAGTCTTGCTGATAGGCATCGGCATCCGCACCAGTGCGCACATATTTGCCGCCAATAACTGCGGCCACGGCAGCAAGAAATGCGGCAGGATCAGCTTTCAGAGACGTCAACACGCTATCCTTCCGCAGAGCTACTCCGCCTTCAGACCGGCGGCCCGAATGATCGGGCCCCACTTCACGCCCTCGGCTTTGACCTGCGCCTCGAGCTCGGCGCCGGTCGAGCCCACCGGATCGCCGCTCAGCTCGCGCAACTGCTTCGCCACGTCCGGATCGGCGACGGCCTTGCGGAACTCCGAACTCAACCGCTCTGCCAACGCCGGCGCCATGCCGGGTGGGCCGAACACCGCGTTCCAGGTATAGGTCTCGTAATCAGGCAGGCCGGACTCGGCAACGGTCGGGATATCAGGGAAGGACGGCGACCGCTTCTTGGTCGTAACGGCCAGCGTGCGGATCGAGCCCGCCTTGATGAACGGCGCCGCGCCGCTCAGCACGTCGAACAGTACCGGGATCTGTCCGCCCATCAGGTCGTTCATGGCCGGCGCGCCGCCGCGATAGGGCACGTGCTCCATCTTCACGCCCGCCTGCACCTTGAACAGTTCTCCCGACAGATTGGGCGGCGTTCCCACGCCCGACGACCCGTAACTATATTTGGTCGGATCGGCCTTGAGCAGCGCGATGAGTTCGCCGACGGTGGTCGCCTTCACCTGCTTGGACACCATCAGCACATTGGGCACCGTGACCAGCATCGAGATCGCGGTGAAATCCTTGACCGGATCGTAGGGCGGCACCTTCGCCATCAGCGGATTGATCGTGTGGGTGGAAATGGTGCCCATCAACAATGTCAGCCCATCGGGCTTCGCGCGCGCGACCCGCGTGGCACCGACCACGCCGCCCGCACCGCCGACATTCTCAATGAGGATGGTCTGCCCGAGTTGATCGGAGACCTTCTTGGCGACATGCCGACTGACGATGTCGGTGGCCCCACCGGCTGCGAAAGGCACGACCAGCGTGATCGGGCTTTTCGGCAGGTCTGCCTGCGCCCAGACACTGGTACCTGGAATCATCATGCTGGACGCCGCAACGGCTGCCGAGCGGCAGAACGTGCGGCGTGTGATCTTGCTCGCCATTGTTTCCCTACCCTTGATGATTTTTGTTTCCCACACTGGTTTTCCAGCATTGGGTCTTCCAGCGATCGTCAGAAGGGCGCCGCATCCACATGGATGAGCGCCCCTTCCGTTGGTTCAGAGCGGCGCGTGTCCCAGCGCTGCACGGAATCGGTTCTTCACATAGACACCATCACGCGGCGGCAGCACGCGCGGCGGGTTTTCCGCTTTCACTTTGATGGTCGCTAGCTTGACGCCATCGCGCGACGACAGGCGAGTGCGCAGATCCTCCACGCCGGCCATATCGCGGATCTCGCGCGTCCAGCCGAAGCCGCAGGCCTGCGCCACGCGATCGAGATTGACGCCGAGCCCGGCGTGGCTGACCTGCATGCCGGTCTCGCCGAAATGTCCATTGTCGAGGATCGCGATGGTGAGATTGGCAGGTTTGCGGGTAGCGATGGTCGCGAGTCCACCCATACCCATCAGCATCTCGCCATCGCCCGTGATGACCAGCACCGAATGATCGGGCTTCGCCGTCGCCAGTCCAAGCCCGACCATGGCGGCGCTGCCCATCGCCGCCCAGAGATAGTAGTTGTTGTCGTGGTCGCCGGCAGCCATCACGTCATAGGACGGTGAGCCGAGGCCGGTGACCACGAGCAGATCCTTGCGGCCGGCCAGCAGCTTCTGCACGACCTCGCGGCGATCGAGCGCGCCGGTTGCGTTTACTTGACCCACTGCTTCTCTCCGATCAAACGCTGCCCCAGGAGCAATGCGCAGGCTGCATCGCCATTGAATGCCATCGATGCGGCACCATGCAACAGCGGCGCAACATCCTGCGGCTCATCGGCGCGCCAGGTCAGCACGCCCATCAGGTTGAGCGCCTTCTCCGTCGCCTGCCCCATCGGATTCTGCCACGCATTGAACTCGGCCCAGTCGCCGCGCATGGTCACGACCATCAGAAGCGGGAAGCGCGTGCAGGCCTGCAGCGCCAGCGTGTTGATACAATTTCCGACACCGCTGGACTGCATCAGCAGCGCGCCGCGCTCGCCACCGAGCCAGGCACCCGCGAGATAGCCGATGCCTTCTTCCTCGGTCGTCAGCACCACGGAGTTGATCGCATTATCCTCGTCGGCGAGACGGATCGCCGTGGAATGGCCGGCATCGGGCACATAGACGATGTGCTTGACGTCGGCCTCCTTCAGGATGCGGAACACATCGTGCCGCCAATCCACCTGTGAACCGGGCGTGGGCCCTGCATCTGACATTCCAGTCTCCGTTGCTTGCAGCATAGCGCTGACTCACGCTTAGCCCAAAGCAGACAGCCCGACGCATACCGATTTGCTCGAAGAGATATGCCGAGATTTGATCTCTGGCGTTGCAACACTCGACAGCGCGCGAATGGTGCGACGCAGCTACGTTTTCCTGGGATCGATCATGTGTCCAACCCAGATATTCCGGGCGACGAGATCGGCGGCGATCTCCGTGAATGTATCGCCGACGAAGCGCGCCGCCGCGCTGACCGAACGGTCTGCCGGATAGGCCAGCACCAGCTTGCGCGCCGGTGTGGGATCGATTAGCGGCGCCGCACAGAGCACGCCGCTCTCGACCAGCACGTGGATCGGCGCGAGCGGCAAAGCAGTGGAGCCAACACCGTTGCGCACCAGATCAATCATCGCGCCGAAGGAGTCTGCTTCGACACTGCCACGCAACTGAATGCCAGCCTGCCGCGCGCACTCTTCCATGATTCCGCGCAGGCCATGGCGCAGGCTGGGGAGAACCAGCTCTTCGTGGGCCAGCGCCGCGAACGGAACGGGCCGATCCATGCGCAATCCCTTGCTGCCGGCGCTGACGAATAACAGGTTCTCCATCATCACCGGCACGATGCGCAGTGAACGCAGCGGCTGCGGATCGTAGGACACGGCGAGCTCCAGTTCGCCGCGTTGCAGCCAGTCGAGCAGATGGCCCGTGAAAGCCGATGACAGCCGGATCGAGAGCTGCGGATGCACTTCCTTGATCTTCTTCACCAGGGGAACGGTGACGATCTCGGCCACGGTCGGCGTCGTGCCGATGGAGACAAGCCCCTTGAACGACGCGCTCTCCTCGGAGGTGACATTGCGAATGGCATCGAGCTCGGTCATCACGCGGGTCGCATGGTTGAGAACGTCGCGGCCGATCTCCGTGATGACCATGCCGCGCCCATGCCGTTCGAACAGCACCGCGCCGAGTTCCTTTTCAAGCAATCTGATCTGCCGGCTCAAGGCCGGCTGCGCGATGCGAAGGCGATCGGCGGCCTTGCTCAGGCTTCCCAGTTCGGCCACGTGGATGAGTGTCTTGAGCTGCGCGACGTCCATCTCTGCGGTCCACCAATGCCTGGGAAGGCGCGATTACGCCGCCCGCATGATGGCATCCACCAGCAATCCTGCAAACAGCAGCAGCCCCGCGTCACGGTTGGACTTGAACAGCCGCAGGCATAGTGCGGAGTCGCTGATATCGGTGCGGGTGATCTGCCAGACCAGATGCAGGGCGAATGCCGCGAGGCCGAGCCATGCCGGCCAGCGTGCGCCAGCCAGCGCTAGCGCCGCGCCGATCAGCAACACGGCAAGCCCGTAGAACAGCGTCAGCGCGGCCTGCGTGCGTTCCCCAAACAACAGCGCGGTGGACTTCACGCCGATCAGCGCGTCGTCCTCGGTGTCCTGATGAGCGTAGAGCGTGTCATAGGCGATCACCCAGCAGATCGAACCCGCGTACAAAGCCAGCGCTGTTGCATCGATGCGGCCGAACACGACAGCAAAGCCCATCAGCGCGCCCCACGAGAAGGCGAGGCCCAGCACGCTCTGTGGCCAATAGGTGATGCGCTTCATGAAGGGATAGGCGGCAACGATGCCAAGCGAGGCGATGCCGGTGGCAATGGCGAAAGTGTTAAACTGAAGCAGCACCACGAGACCGATGAGGGCCTGCAGCACCAGAAATGCAAAAGCCTGTTTCGCCGTGACCTGCCCGGCCGGAATCGGCCGCGAGCGTGTGCGCTCCACCTTGGCGTCGAGGTCGCGATCGGTGATGTCGTTCCAGGTGCAGCCGGCGCCGCGCATGACGAAGGCGCCGATGAAGAACAGCGCGATCATCTTGGGCAATTGATGGATATCATGCGCCATGCCGGAGGCGAGCGCCGCCGACCACCAGCACGGCATCAGCAGCAACCATGAGCCGATCGGACGGTCGAAGCGCGACAGCCGCAGATAGGGCCGCGACCACAACGGCGCCGAGCGATCGACCCAGTTGCCGGTCGCATCCGCAACGCGGGCGGCCGCGTCGCTCATTGGAACAGAATGATCTGCCACCCGATCATCGGGTGAGCACGTTGCCGTTCAGCGTATCGAAGGTGGTGCCGCCGCTCTTGCGCGCATTGTTCGCTTCCGGCAGCGATGCCGAGGAGCCCAGCACGTCGCTGAGGCGCGGCGCTGCCACCGGGCCGCCACCACCGCCACCCCGTTGCTGCTGCGCGACGCTGCACACCTTCTGCCGCATGCCTTCGGTGTTCTTGTGGCCGGTCTTCATCTGTTCGCCGACATTGGGCGGGATGCCGCACTTCTGCGCATTCGCCTCGATGTATTTGATCATCTTGACTTCGGTCTGCGAGAAAGAGGTGATCAGCTTGCAGGCCTCGTCCGGCGGCGCGCGACGCTCGCTCGCAGCCTTGATGGCAGCGCCCTTCTTTTCGGCGTCCTGACGCAGGGGCAGAAAGCCCTTCATGCAATCTTCGCCGCCGGGCGGGCCCGCCTGTTGCTGCGGAGGAGCGCCGAAGCCGCCACCACCGATCGGCGCAGCGCCATTGGAGGGAAACGCGCTGGGCGCAGCCGCCGCACCATTGACCGGCGGAAATGGCGATGCGCTGGCAGGCGCACCGTTCACCGGCGGAAACGGCGACGAACTCGCAGGCGCAGCCGAGCTGTTGCCCGGCAGCGGCGCGGGAAACGCGCCCTGGGCATGAACTTCGATAGCCTGCATGGCGAACACGGCCATGGACAGCGGCACAATCAAACGACGGATGATCACAGATATTCCTCCGGCAGCTCAGTGCCCCGATCGATCGGGGGCGAAGCCCATCCTGATTCAGGACTTTCTACGATTCCTGCCAAGCCTTAACAACCCACCAAGAGCACGCGGATTCGGGCGGCAGCACGGCGCAAAGCCGCGTTCTCGCATGATAATTCGTCGCAGTTGGGCTAAAGCTCGCCCTCTGAATGGAACATGAACGATGCCGCAAGCCGATTTCCGCAGCCCCCGCCTCTTTGTCGATGCGCCTTTTGCAGCCGACGCAACCATTTCGCTCGATCGCAACCAGAGCAATTACCTCGGCAATGTGCTGCGGCTGGGCTCCGGCGCCTCGGTGCTGGTGTTCAACGGTAAGGACGGCGAATGGCAGGCCGCCATTTCCGGCGGCAAGCGGGCAGACCGCCTGACCCTGCTGACCCAGGTCCGGCCGCAGGACCACCTGCCCGACGTGACCTATGTATTCGCCCCGCTGAAACACGCCCGGCTCGACTACATGGTCCAGAAGGCCATCGAAATGGGCGCGGCTGCACTGCAGCCGGTGATGACGCGATTCACACAGGCCAGCCGGGTGAATACCGAGCGGATGCGCGCCAATGTGGTCGAGGCGGCCGAACAATGCGGAATTCTGAGCGTGGCCTCTGTCGCCGAGCCGCTGAACCTGCCCAAATATCTCGACCAGCGGGATGCCAAACGGCTGCTGATCTTCTGCGACGAGGCCGCTGAAGTGACCGATCCCATGGCCGCGCTGACCGGCGCCCGGACGGCCGCCTCCGCCGGAATCGACGTGTTGATCGGCCCGGAGGGGGGCTTTGCCGACGAGGAACGGGCTTTGCTGCTGAAACAGGCCAATATCCTGCGGCTGGCACTGGGCCCGCGGATCCTGCGCGCCGATACCGCCGCCGTAGCTGCGCTGGCGCTGGTGCAAACGGGGCTTGGTGACTGGAATGGTAACCAAGTAGGCAAATAACCCGCTGCCATGACCCGACATTAAGGCCACCGGGCGATGGTGGTCGAAACGTCGCAACCGCCATGCTATGGGCTGCGCCAACGACCACTCTGTTGAGATTGCTGGACTTCGAGATGACCAAACCCGCCGCCCCTCGCGCGACCGGATCCGCCGCCTGGGCGGATGCGCTGCTGTTGTCGTTTGCCGAGGCCGGCTACGCCCATGCCGAGCCGGCGATCCTGCAGCCGGCCGATCCGTTCCTCGACATGTCCGGCGAAGACATCCGCAAGAGCCTGTATCTGACGACCGACGCGTCGGGCGAAGAGCTATGCCTGCGGCCGGATCTCACGATCCCCGTGGCGCGCGATTATCTCTCCTCGCCGCAGGCCGGCCAGCCCGCGGGCTTCAGCTATCTCGGCCCGGTGTTCCGCTATCGTCAGGGCACGCCCAGCGAATTCCAGCAAGCCGGCATCGAATCCTTCGGCCGTCAGGATCGCGCCGCCGCCGATGCCGAAATGCTGGCGCTCGGCCTGGAGGCAACGGCCGCCTTTGGCCTCAGCGATATCGAGATTCGCACCGGCGACGTCGCACTTTTCGCGGCGCTGATTGAGGCGCTCGACCTCTATCCGGTGTGGAAGCGCCGGCTGATGAAGGACTTCAACCGCAAGATCAGCCTGACCCACGATCTCGACCGGCTGACCCTCGCGGAGTCGCCGGTCCGCAACGAATACGAAGGCGTACTCGCCGCGCTCGCGGGCTCCGACCGCAAGGCGGCGCTGGCACTGGTCACCGACCTGATGTCGATCGCCGGAGCGACAAATGTCGGCGGCCGTTCGGTGGCAGAAATCGCCGATCGCTTCCTCGAACAATCGACACTCAAGGGCGGCGCACTGCCGCGCGATGCGCTGGTACTGATCAAGCGCTTCCTCGCGATCTCAGGCGATCCCGACGATGCCCTGCAGCAACTGCGCAAGCTCGCCTCCGATGCCAAACTCAACATCACGGCCGCCATCGACGAATTTGAAAGCCGCATCGGCTTCATGGCGGCGCGCGGTATCGATACCACCAAGACGCGTTTCTCGACCTCATTCGGCCGCGGCGTCGACTACTACACCGGCTTCGAATTCGAACTACACCGCAAGGGCAACGGCACCGAGCCGCTGGTCGCCGGCGGCCGGTATGACGGACTGCTGACGCAGCTCGGCTCCGCTACGCCGATCCCTGCGGTCGGCTTCTCGATCTGGATCGAAGCCCTCACTCACAACGCGTCCTCGGCGCTGGTTTGCGGGAGCGCGTCATGACCGCACCATTCGTCCTTGCCGTTCCCTCCAAGGGACGCCTGCAGGAAAACGCCGAAGCCTTCTTCACCCGCGCCGGTCTGACGCTGGCGAAGCCGGGCGGCGTGCGCGATTACCGCGGCACCATTGCCGGCTTCGACAATGTCGAAATCGCCTATCTCTCGGCCAGCGAGATCGCCTCGAACCTGGCGCGCGGCTCCGTGCATCTCGGCATCACCGGCGAAGATCTGCTGCGCGAGAGCATCCCCGACGCCGACAAGAAGGTCGCTTTGATCGAAGGCCTCGGCTTCGGCAGCGCCAATGTGGTGGTCGCGGTGCCGCAGGCCTGGATCGATGTCCGCACCATGGCCGATCTCGATGACGTCACCACCGGCTTCCGCGCGCAGCACAATCGCCGCATGCGCGTCGCCACGAAGTATATCAACCTGACGCGCAACTTCTTCGCGTCCCATGGCGTGGTCGACTATCGCATCGTCGAAAGCGCCGGCGCCACCGAAGGCGCACCGGCCACCGGCACCGCCGAACTGATCGTCGACATCACCACCACCGGCGCGACCCTCGTCGCCAACGGCCTCAAGGTGCTCGATGACGGCGTCATCCTGCGCAGCCAGGCCAATCTCGTCGCCTCGCGCGCCGCCGATTGGTCGGCGCAGTCCTTGGAAACTGCGCGCATCATTCTCGACCACATTGCCGCGCGCGCCCGCGCCAGCAAATACAAGGAAGTGCGCACCCGCTTCGCCGGCTGCAATCAGGCGCTCCTCACCGAGGCCCACAACCGTTTCGGCGTGGTGTCGCCGTTCGGCGGCCCGACCTCGTCGGGCATGATCACCCTGCACTGCCCGCCGGCGCAGCTTTACGCGCTGAGCAGCTTCCTGCGTGCCAACGGCGCAGATACCGTCTCGGTCGCCTCGCTCGACTATGTGATGGATCGCGAGAATCCGCTGTTCGCCAAACTTGAGGCGTTCTTGCGGCAGTAACGCGCAGCGCGGCGTTTCGCCTTGCTGGCGGACGCACCGGCTGATTACCATATGATTCATGAGCGTATTTTGGATATCGGAATCTGATCGATGATGCTGGGCAGCGACGTATCGAGCCTGTCGACCGATGCCGCGACCGCCGCGGCACAAGGCCTGTCGATCGTTGTGCCTGTTTACAACGAGGCGCCCGGCCTTGCTCTGTTTCATGAGCGGCTGGCGACGCTTGCGACGACACTGAAAGAACGCCACGGCCTCGCCTGCGAAGTCGTCTATATCGATGACGGCAGCGCCGATGGCACGCTGGCGGTTGCGCGCAGCCTGCAAGCCACGTCGCTCGACGTTCAGGTCGTGTCACTGTCGCGCAATTTCGGCAAGGAAGCCGCGCTGATGGCAGGGCTCGACCATGTCACCAAGGGCGCGGTTCTGTTCATGGATGGCGACGGCCAACATCCGCCGTCACTGGTCGAACAGCTGGTGCGGCACTGGATCGTCGAAGGTTATGACGTCGTCTATACCGCTAAAGCCCATCGCGACAACGAATCCTTCCTGCGCCGCCAGGCCGTGCGCGGCTTCTATGCGCTGATCAACTGGGGCGCGCGGCAGAAGATCCCGGAAGACGCCGGCGACTTCCGTTTGCTGTCACCGCGCGCCGCAGCGGCGCTGCGGCAGCTGCCGGAGCGCAACCGGTTCTTCAAGGGACTGGCGACCTGGATCGGCTTCCGCCAGCTCCGCGTCGACTACGAGCCGGCGGCGCGCGAACATGGCGTGACATCGTTCAATCCGAAGCAGTTGATCGGCCTGTCGATCGAAGGACTGACCTCGTTCTCGGTGGCGCCTTTGCGTTTCGCCAGCCTGCTCGGTCTGCTGCTCGCCTTCGGCGCGTTCCTGTTCGGTCTGTCGATCCTGTGGGAGACATGGGTCTCCGGCAAGTCTGTCCCGGGCTATCCATCGCTGGTCGTCGGCCTGATGACCCTCGGCGGCGTGCAGCTGATCATGATTGGCGTGCTCGGCGAATATATCGGCAAGATCCTGTCTGAACTGAAGGCGCGGCCGATCTATTTCGTCGCCGAGCACAGCGTGAAGCGCAACACCCCCGATAGTGTGACGCAAACCACCGACCGGACCGCTGCCGAATGACCGGCGCAGCCCTGCGCCGCATCACGCTCTGCGCCGACGATTATGGCATCAGCCCCGGCGTCAATCAGGGCATCCGCGAACTCATTGCGCTTGGACGCCTCAACGCCACCTCCGTGATGGTGGTCGGACCTGCGATTTCGCGCGATGACGTGAGTGCGTTGCAGGACGCCGTCGCGAAGAACCCGAACTGCGAGATCGGGCTACACGCGACGCTGACCGCCCCGTTTCATCCGCTGACGATGCACTACCGGCCGCTGCTCGACGAGCTGTTCCTGCCGCTTGGCAAGATGCTGCGCTTCAGCCTGATGCGGAAGCTGGATCGCGAGGCGATCGAAACCGAGCTGACGACGCAGATCGCGAAGTTTGTGGCCCTGTTCGGGCGCGCCCCCGACTATGTCGACGGGCACCAGCACGTACAGACCTTCCCGCAGGTGCGCGATGCGCTCCTCGCTGCGGTGAGGAAAAATGCGCCACAGGCCTGGGTCCGCCAATCGGGCCGCGTGCTGTCGTTAGGCCAACGCCTCGATAATCCGAAGGCGCTATTGCTCGACACGCTCAGCGCCACGTTCCGCCGACGTGCGACAGGCGCCGGCGTGACGTTCAATCCGGGCTTCGCCGGCGCCTATGACTTCACCAAGCAAGCCGACTTCGGTGCGCTGATGGCCGGCTTCCTCAACGACCTTCCGGATGGCGGGCTGGTGATGTGCCACCCGGGTCATGTCGATGAGATCCTGATCGACCTCGATCCGTTCACCGACCAGCGCGAACGCGAATATCAGTATCTGGCAAGCGATGCCTTCGTGCAGTTGCTGGCGGCAACCAACGTCACTCTCGCACGCTAATCCGCAAACTGTCCACTCGCCTTGATGATCGGCGCCCAGCGATCGACCTCGCTATCGAGCTGCTTCTTCAATGCCTGCGGCGTCGCCTGATCCTGCGGCACCGGATCGGTGTTGATGTCGTTGAAGCGCTTGATCAGTTCGGGATCGCGCAACGAATCCTGCAGCACCTTCGCCAGTTTCTGCACGATATCGTCAGGAGTTCCCTTTGGCGCGTAGATGCCATGCCAGGCGCCCGCCTCAAAACCCTTCAGGCCGGCTTCATCCGCGGTGGGCAGGTCCGGCATGGACGACAAACGCGTCTTCGTCGTGATCGCGTAGCTCTTCACAAGTTTCGCCGCGATCGGGCCGGTGGTGTTGGTGGTCTGGTCACAAGTGAGATCGATCTGGCCGGCGATCAGATCGTTCATCACCGGGCCGTTGCCCTTGTAGGGCACCGACAGGATCTGCTTGTCGATGGCATTCATGAACATCAGGCCACAGAGCTGCGAGGCGGCGCCGAGGCCGGCATTGCCGAATGTCATCTTGTCGCCGTTGGCCTTGATATAGGTGATCAGCTCGGCGAGCGTGTTCGGCGGCAGGTTCGGCCTGGAGATGATGGTCATCGGCGCATTGGTGACGAGGCCGATCGGCGCGAAGGCGGTCTTGGTATCGTAAGGCAGTTTGCGATACAGCGTCGCAGCCGTAGAAATTCCGATGTGATGGATCAGGATCGTGTAGCCGTCCGGCTCGGCGCGAGCCGCGCGTGCGGCGGCAATGGTGCCGCCGGCGCCTGTGGCATTTTCAATGATGATGGTCTGGCCGAGGATCTTCGACATTGTCGCAGCGGTGACGCGCGCAACGGTGTCGGTGGCACCGCCGGCCGCGAACGGCACCAGCATGGTGATCGGCCTGTTGGGATAGCCCTGTGCGAAGGCAGCGGAGCTTGCCAGCGTAATCGCAAACGCAAGTGTAGCTGTGACTTTCATGAGATCCTCCCTGAATATTGTTTTGATTATTGAAATCGAACGCCCCGGTGAGACCGGGGCGTTCGGAAATCGCGTCAGACGTTCGAACTATGGATCGCGTCTACCACGGCGTCGGTCACTTCTTTCGTCGTGGCCTTGCCGCCGACATCGGGCGTGATAATGCCGGCTTCGCAGACCTTTTCCACCGCACGCATCAACCGCGCCGATGCATCCGGCTCACCAAGATGATCGAGCATCTGCGCAGCGGTCCAGAAACTGGCGACAGGATTGGCGATGCCCTTGCCGGTGATGTCGAAGGCCGAGCCGTGGATCGGCTCGAACATTGAGGGAAAACGGCGCTCCGGATCGATATTCGCCGTCGGCGCGACGCCGAGGCTGCCGGCCAGTGCGCCGGCGAGGTCGGAGAGAATGTCGGCGTGAAGATTGGTGGCGACGATGGTGTCGAGGCTCTGCGGCTTCAGCGTCATACGCACGGTCATGGCGTCGACCAGCATCTTGTCCCAGGTGACGTCAGGGAAGTCCTTCGACACTTCGTCAGCGATCTCGTCCCACATCACCATGCCGTGGCGCTGCGCGTTCGACTTGGTGACCACGGTGAGCAGCTTGCGCGGACGTGACTGCGCGAGCTTGAACGCGTAGCGCATGATCCTGACCACGCCGACCCGGGTGAACACCGAGACTTCGGTACCGACTTCCTCCGGCAGCCCGCGATGCACGCGGCCGCCGCAGCCGGCATATTCGCCTTCGGAATTCTCGCGCACGATCACCCAGTCGAGATCGCCAGTTTCGACACCGCGCAGTGGCGAGGTGATGCCGGGCAGGATCTTGGTCGGGCGCACATTGGCGTATTGGTCGAAGCCTTGGCAGATCGGCAGCCGCAGGCCCCACAGCGTGATGTGATCGGGCACATCGGGCGCCCCCACCGCACCGAAATAGATCGCGTCGAACTTCTTCAGCTTCGGCAGGCCGTCGGCCGGCATCATCACGCCGTGCTTGCGGTAATAGGCCGAGCCCCAGTCGAAGGTCTCGACATTGAAAGTCACGTCGCCGACCCGCTTCTGCAGGGCTTCGAGCACACGGGTGCCGGCGGCGATGACTTCGGGTCCGATCCCGTCGGCCGGAATGGCCGCGATGGAATATTCGCGCATGGTGAGGTCTCTGCTGGGTTGAACTGGCTCTCCCCACCCTGCAGGCGAGCTACGCCCGGCTCAATCGAGGTTGTTTATATAAATAAATGATATAATGGTTTGTACTCGTCATGGCCGGGTCTGTCCCGGCCATCCACGCCTTTCTTCGGTGTGGCCAAGACGTGGATACCCGGCACAAGGCGGGCATGACGAAGAGGGACCACCGATGGATCTGCACCAGTTGCGCTGTTTCGTAACGGCGGCGGACGAACTGCATTTCGGCCGCGCGGCGCAGCGGCTCGAGATGATGCCGTCCGCACTCGGCCGCTACATCCGCCTCCTCGAGGACGATCTCGGCACACGCCTGCTGACGCGCACGACGCGCAGCGTCGCCCTGACCGATGACGGCGCCGAGTTTCTGAAACAGGCGCGCGACCTGCTCGCCCGCGCGGATCAGATCGCGTCGTCCTTCCGCGCACGCGTGCGTGCCCGTGCGGCCACGATCCGGGTCGGCGCAATCGACAGCGCCGCCGCCGGGCTTCTGCCGGCGCTGCTTCACGATCTT
This sequence comes from Tardiphaga sp. 37S4, assembly GCF_021044645.1. Lineage (NCBI taxonomy): Bacteria > Pseudomonadati > Pseudomonadota > Alphaproteobacteria > Hyphomicrobiales > Nitrobacteraceae > Tardiphaga > Tardiphaga sp. 37S4. The sequence goes on from NZ_CP088008.1 coordinate 4,267,690, forward strand.
CGCGAACGCGCCCCTGACCTTGCCATCAAGCTGGATGAGGACAAGACGATCCGGTTGCTGCCGCGCCTGCTGTCGGGCCGGCTCGATCTCGCTTTCGTCCGACCGCCCGAGAGTGCCGACAAGCGGCTGGAATTCATGTTTCTGTTTCACGAGACAGCCGTTGTGGCCGTCTCCGAACGCCATCCGCTGGCGTCGCGCACGCATCTGACGATCGCAGACATCGCCGACGAGCCGCTGATCGTGCCGGAGCGGCGGTCACGGCCGCATAGTCATGACCTGACAATGAAGCTGTTTGCGGAATCCGGGTTACAGGCGAATGTCGTGCAGATCGCTGATGAGAAGCAGACCATCGTCAATCTCGTCGCCGCCGAGATCGGACTGGCGATCGTGCCGCGCTGGACGTCTCGCATGCCCGCACGCGGCGTTCGCTATATGCCGCTAGGCATGGCGGCAATGAACAGGCTTCCGCTCGCCGCAGCCTGGGTCAGAGGGACCCGCGATCCGGCACGGGATCAGATTCTCGACATGCTGAAGGCCAATCTGGCGCGTTACGCGCTGGAAGCATGACAAGAGGAAGCACGACAAGGCTTGCCGGTCGTTTTGTCGCATAACTAAATTTAATCCAGGCGGCACTTATTGCGACACAAAGCGTCACTACATCTCCAGCGCGCAAAGCAAGCGCGCTTTGAAGACAGAGGACGCCATGACACCGCAAGAACGCCAACTGGTTGACGATCTCTTTGACCGGCTCAGCAAGGTCGAAGGCGCGCCACGCGATCCGGACGCGCTCGACGCCATTGCGCAAGGCCAGCGCCGCGCGCCCAATGCGCTCTATGCGCTGGTGCAGACCGTATTGCTGCAGGACGAAGCGCTGAAGCGCGCCCATGAGCGCATCCAGCAACTGGAAGGCAACGGCGCCCCCGAACAGGCCGCTCAGGGCGGTTTCCTCGATTCGATGCGAGACGCCCTGTTCGGTCAGGGTCAGAACCCGAACCAGCCGCGCGGCTCCGTGCCGAGCGTTCGCCCGCCCGAGCCGAGCCGTCCTGCCTGGAACACCGGGCAGGTCATCGGCCAGCCCCAGCCACAGGGTGGCTATGGTCAAGGCGGATACGGCCAGGGTCCGGCACCGGGCCAGTTCGGCCAGCAACAACCGCAAGCCGGTGGTGGCGGTTCGTTCCTGGGTACAGCGGCTGCGGCAGCAGCCGGCGTGGTCGGCGGGTCACTCTTGCTCGGCAGCATCCGTTCGATGATGGGCGGCAGCCATCAGCAAGGTTTCGGTGACGCCGCCAATGCCAGCGAGAGCAAGAGCCCGTGGAGCTCCGGTTCGGATTCCTCCGGCGGCAACCTCGGCAATCAGGCCGGCGTCAATGATATCGGTTCGTCCAGCGGCTCGCGCGCCGGATCGTTCGATCAGGCGCAGGCCGATGCCGATCAGGACCAGGATCAAGACCAGGACGACGGCGATTATGACGCCATGGACATGGATTCCGACGACAGCGATTTGGCCTGATCGTTTAGACCAGCAACACAAAAACGGCCGCTCTCACGAGCGGCCGTTTTCATGTGACGGGAGATCAATCAGATCACGACGACCCGGGCACCCACGCCGACGCGGCCATAGAGATCGATGACGTCCTCGTTGCGCATGCGGATGCAGCCTGAGGAAACATTGGTGCCGATCGTCCATGGCTCGTTGGAGCCGTGAATACGATACAGGGTCGAGCCGAGATACATCGCGCGTGCGCCGAGCGGATTCTCCGGACCGCCTTCCATGTAACGCGGCAGATCAGGACGGCGCGCCAGCATTTCCTTTGGCGGCGTCCACGACGGCCATTCCTTCTTCGCCGTGATCGTCTTCACACCGGACCAGGTGAAGCCTGGACGGCCGACGCCGATGCCATAGCGCATGGCCTTGCCGCCACCCTGTACCAGGAACAGAAATTTGTTCGGCGTATCGACTACGATGGTGCCCGCACTTTCGCTGCCCTGATATTCGACCAGTTGCGGCTGATATTTGGGATCGAGCGCGGGGCGCGCGGCATCTGCCGTCTCCTCCTGCTGATAGACACGCTGTTGCGGATCCATCGGCGGCAGCAGCGAACGCCGCTGCTCGTAAGAGTAGTCCGGCTGCTGCTGATAACGCTGGCCCTGCTGCGCCGGACCGTCGCTGAACAGAAACTCGATGAAGCCGCCGCCCATGCGCGAGCGTTCGGCATAAGCCGTGCGCTGCATCGGGCGCTGCGGCTGCTGCGCATAGACCACCGAAGGCTCGGCGAATTGGGCCGCGGCTTCCACCGCAAGCGTCTGATGCGATCCAGCGGTGATAAAAGATGCGCTGGCAAGAAGCGTGAGAGAGAACTTTTTGAACATCGACGTACTCTGCACTGTTTCGTCGTGCGCGTTCTCACCTGAGAAGCGCTTTGCACACTCCGACTTAAGGTTAAAATCGCCTCGGTTTGGTAAACACAATCGCCGTTTGGATTCACCACGTCGTCAAACGGCGCAGTTCTATTTGGTAGCGTTTATTTTGAATGAACGCGAAAGCCCCATGGTTAACTAACAGTTTGCGCAGCGATTATCGGCTATCGGTGCGATGCTCCCGCGTGAACTTCACGTTAAACTCATGGGTATACGAATGGGGGATTGATTGAACGTTGGGGGACCTGATGTCTGTTCGTCGCAAGCGATTTCGCATTGAAGAAGTTTTCGGTACTGCACCTATGCCCAATGAAGTGGTGGGCAGCAGCGAGCCGATGCCAATGCATCGCGAAATCATGGCTGAGCTCCGCGCGATCCGCGCGCAGATGGGAGCGCCAGCCCGCAACGCCGTGACAGATCAGGTCGGCGCCGCCGCCGATCAGCAGGTTGCGGAAGCACAGGCGCTGCTGGCCACCTATCGCGCTCAGATCGAGCAGTGCGAAAAGCTCAAGATCGAACTCGATCTGATCCACGACGCCATTACCCGTACCAAGATGGAAATCGCAGTTCTTCACGGCAAGAGCTTCGAAGGCGACGAAATGGCGAAGGTCAACGGTGAACTCGGCGCCGTCGTCGGCGGCACCGAAGAAGCCACGCAGCAGATTCTCGCCGCAGCCGAAGCCATCGATAATGCATCGACAGCGCTCGGCAAGGTGACCTCACCCGATCAGCAGAAGCAGATGCTGGAAGAGATCGGCGATAACGTCGTCGCGATCTTCGAAGCCTGTAACTTCCAGGACCTCACCGGCCAGCGCATCAGCAAGGTGATGACCACGATGAAGTTCATCGAAAACCGCATTACTGCGATGATGGACATCTGGGGTGGCGTCGATGAGATCAAGGCGCATGCGCCGGCCAAGGTCGATGACCGCAGCGAAGACGACAAGCTACTCAACGGTCCGAAGCTGGACGGCGACGTCGGCCACGCTTCGCAGGACGATATCGATGCGCTGTTCGGCTAAGATAATTTTCGACCACAGTTAGAGATCGTTTAACGCCGGGCCGCAACGCCCGGCGTTTTTATCATCACGAAGCAGACCAGTACGATCAACGCTCCCGCCGTCCCGAGCAGCAGTACAGTACGGTCCGACAGCGTCTCGACCGCGGACGCCACCACGAACGGTGCAAAGGCCTGCACGAACAAGGCAGGCCGCGCGATGCGGCCGATGACGCGGCCATACCCGATCGGACCGAACATCAGCAGCGGCAGCGCGCCGCGCGCGATCGTCATGACGCCATTGGCGGCGCCGAAAGCAACCGCGAACAGCGCCGCGAGCGGAAATGAAATCCCGGCCAATGCCAGCATCGCGAAGGCCGACATCACCAGCACCACCGCCCCGCGCGCGATCCACAGCGGATGGGTGCGTCCCGCCAGCATGAAGTCCGCCAACCGCGATGCCACCTGCGCCGGGCCGAACATCGCACCGATGGTCACCGCCGTTGCAGCACTGAGCCCGCCGCGCTCCAGCAGCGCCAGCAGGTTCGACGTCACGCCCGACAGAATGAAGCTATAAAGCGAGAACGCCGCCGCCAGCAGGATGAACGGCCAGCCTTCCGGGCGCAGGGTTGCCTGCGGGGGAACGACAACGGCGTCCGCCACGGGCAGAGGCGCGACGGCGACGTGGCGCGGCAATGCAAAAGCATGAAGCGGCGCAACCACAAAGGCGAAGATCGCTGCGAAGGTCAGATACGTCCCGCGCCAGCCGACGGCCTCAAGCAGAAGATGGGTCGCCGGCCAGCCGACCGTCGAGGCGAAGCCGCCTGCAAAGGTCACGAAGGTGATCTGCCGCCGCGCCGAGGCACCGAAGATACGCGTCAGCGTGGCAAAGGCGGGATCGTAGAGCGACGCCGACATCGCAGCGCCCAATAAGAGCCAGCAAGCCAGATAGGTCGCGGGATGATCGGCAACCGAAAACAGAGCGAGACCCAAGGCACCGGCCAATGCGCCCGATGCCATGACGACATTGCCGCCGTGGCGGTCGATCAATCCACCAACCACCGGCGACAGCAGTCCCGATACGATCAGCCCCAGCGAAAAGCCCGCCATGCCGAAGGCCAGCGACCAGCCATGCGCCGCCGTGACATGCGGCATGGTCAGCACCGGTGGATAGATCAGGATGCCCCAGGTCAGGATCTGGGTGAATGCCAGCACGAGGACCGCGCGGCCCGGTCCGAAAACGAGGTCGCGCAATCGATGCATGGGCTCACGTCTTCAAGGGAGTGGCGGGATCCGCCTTACGCCTCAGGTCAGGCCTTGTCAGGTCAGGCCTTGGGTGCGCAACGGACATAGACCATGTTGCCGTAGCGAACCGCAGCGTCCTTGTCGATGAAGCGTGTGACGAGAATCCGACCGTCGAAGGAGACGATCTCGCGATCCTTCTCACCACCGGCGGGACCGGGCGGGCCGATATAGTTCTTGCCGCTCGGCGAGCCCTTGAGGCGCAGTTCCTGCGGCGTCGCCTCGTCGGCGAGATGCATGATGACGCCGCCGGTGGCGCCCTGGCCGATGATATAGGGCTGCTTGCACTGGCCACGCGCGGCGTTCTCAGTGCGAACGCGATCATTGGGATTCATGTAAGACGCCAGACCCCAGCGGCCGACGAGTTCTTCCGAGCGGATCGAGGCTGGCAGTTCCGGCGCCGGCGGGGGCTCCGGCGGCGGTGTCGGCTGCGAGTTCCCAAAGCTGAACCCGCCCAATCCACCAGACGTGCCGCACCCGCCCAATGACAGCGCCAAAGTTGAAACGATCGCCAGATGGGCAACCGTGCGGGCGTAGCGTGACCTGATCATATTATCCCCTAGAGCAAATTCCCCGGCTGCCCGTCCCGGCAGCCAAGCGCAAAACACCTGACGGCGCAATGAGGTCGGCAGAATTACGCCGACTCTCCATTATGGTTTCCAGATCATCCTATATTGGCCTCACCAAGGCCTTAAGGCCTCGCTTGACTCAAAAAGCGTCTGGCCATATTTCCCGGACGCTCAATTAGCACTCCCGGAGCGCGATTGCTAAGGGAATGAGCCGGCCGCCTTGAGCGTTCCGGCTGGATTCCCGCCCGCCTCCGAGATGGCAACGAAATCGCAAACCCTAAAGGGACACTCCCATGGCCAAGACCAAATTCCGCCCGCTGCACGACCGCGTCGTCGTCAAGCGCATCGTCGCCGACGAGAAGACCAAGGGCGGCATCATCATCCCGGACAGCGCCAAGGAAAAGCCGTCTGAAGGCGAAGTCGTCGGCGTCGGCCCTGGCGGCCGCGACGAAGCCGGCAAGCTGATCCCGATCGACATCAAGGTCGGCGACAAGGTTCTGTTCGGCAAGTGGTCGGGCACCGAGATCAAACTCGACGGCGAAGAACTCCTCATCATGAAGGAGTCGGACATCATGGGCGTGATCGCCTAAAGGCGGTCCGCTCTCCAAACACTCGGACGTCATGCCCGGACTTGATCCGGGCATCCATCTGGCTTCTTCGCAGGAAGATGGATGGCCGGGTCAAGCCCGGCCATGACAGCGTTTTAATTTCAAATTCCCATCACTTGGAGCACCATCAACATGGCAGCCAAAGACGTTAAATTCTCCGGAGACGCGCGCGATCGCATGCTGCGCGGCGTCGACATTCTCGCCAACGCCGTCAAGGTCACGCTCGGTCCGAAGGGCCGCAATGTCGTGATCGAGAAGTCGTTCGGCGCTCCGCGCATCACCAAGGACGGCGTCACCGTCGCCAAGGAGATCGAGCTCGAGGACAAGTTCGAGAACATGGGCGCGCAGATGCTGCGCGAAGTTGCCTCGAAGACCAACGACACCGCAGGCGACGGTACCACCACCGCCACCGTGCTGGCCCAGGCCATCGTCCGTGAAGGCGCCAAGTCGGTTGCCGCCGGCATGAACCCGATGGACCTCAAGCGCGGCATCGATATCGCCGTCGCCGCCGTCATCAAGGACATCACCAAGCGCGCCAAGCCGGTTGCGTCTTCGGCTGAAGTCGCCCAGGTCGGCACCATCTCCGCCAACGGCGACGCTGCCATCGGCAAGATGATCGCCCAGGCAATGCAGAAGGTCGGCAACGAAGGCGTCATCACGGTTGAAGAGAACAAGTCGCTCGAGACCGAAGTCGACATCGTCGAGGGCATGAAGTTCGATCGCGGCTACCTGTCGCCCTACTTCGTCACCAATGCCGAGAAGATGACCGCCGAGCTCGAGGACGTGTACGTCCTGCTCGTCGAGAAGAAGATCTCCAGCCTGCAGGCCATGCTGCCGGTGCTCGAAGCCGTGGTGCAGTCGGGCAAGCCGCTGCTGATCATTGCTGAAGACGTCGAAGGTGAAGCGCTCGCCACCCTCGTGGTCAACCGCCTGCGCGGTGGCCTCAAGGTTGCTGCCGTCAAGGCACCAGGCTTCGGCGATCGCCGCAAGGCGATGCTGGAAGACCTTGCGATCCTGACCGGCGGTCAGCTCGTCTCGGAAGATCTCGGCATGAAGCTGGAAAGCGTCACGCTCGCCATGCTCGGCCGCGCCAAGAAGGTCGTGATCGACAAGGAAAACACCACCGTCGTCAACGGCGCTGGCAAGAAGCCGGCGATCGAAGCCCGCGTCAACCAGATCAAGGCGCAGATCGAGGAAACCACCTCGGACTACGACCGTGAGAAGCTGCAGGAGCGTCTGGCCAAGCTGGCTGGCGGCGTTGCCGTCATCCGCGTCGGCGGCGCGACTGAAGTCGAAGTGAAGGAAAAGAAGGATCGCGTGGATGACGCGCTGAACGCCACCCGCGCGGCCGTTCAGGAAGGCATCGTCCCCGGTGGCGGCACTGCGCTGCTGCGTGCCAAGAAGGCCGTCGGCCGTCTCACCAACGAGAACGCCGATGTGCAGGCCGGTATCAACATCGTGCTGAAGGCGCTGGAAGCTCCGATCCGCCAGATCGCCGAAAACGCCGGCGTTGAAGGTTCGATCGTGGTCGGCAAGATCCTGGACGAGAAGTCCGAGACCTTCGGCTTCGACGCGCAGACCGAAACCTATGTCGACATGGTCGCCAAGGGCATCATCGATCCGGCCAAGGTGGTGCGTACTGCACTGCAGGACGCCGCCTCGGTTGCCGGCCTGCTGGTCACCACCGAAGCCATGGTCGCCGAACTGCCGAAGGAAGCTGCACCGGCGATGCCGGGCGGTGGCGGCGGTATGGGTGGCATGGGCGGAATGGGAGGCATGGGCTTCTAAGCCCTGCTTTCACGCTCAACTGCATTGTGATCGAAGGCCGCCTCCGGGCGGCCTTCTTTTTTGCCCTGATACAATGCACCTGCGACTTATGGCCTTTCGCCTTGGTCGCGGTTCTGATTCAATCCCGTGATTAATCTCGCATGGGCGGAATCAGATAAATCCGCCCGGAGACACGTCGATAACGTCCAGGGACTTTTGAAATGCGCGCGCTTCATCTTTGTCTGCTCGGCCTTACGGTCACCGCCTCGGTTGGGACCGTCCACCACGCCTTCGCGCAGGTGAAAGCCGCGCCGAAGAGCCAGCCCGCAGGCCCCGAGACGCGCTATTTCACCTCGATCGACGGCGTCATGAACGGCAACGCCGACGTCATCCTGCGCGAGACACGGCAGGGCAAGGCCGTCACGGCCGCGACGCTTGATGTCTGCTATCCCGCCGAGAAGGGCAGCGACCGCAAGGATCGCTTCGTCGCCAATCTCACGGTCAGTGGTTCGACGCTGACCGGCGCAACGCAGACCCAGGTCGACAAACTGCCGGTGACCATCAAGCTGAACCGCCGGCCGACCGGCGACACGTTCGAATTCAAGGGACAGATCTCGGTCGGTCAGACCAACAACAACGTGACGTCTTCGGACAATTCCGATCAGAGCGAGAAGGAATTCCAGGACAATCAGTCCACCGACGACAATATCGCGCCCGCACCGAAGGACTTCACTGAAGTGTCGCCCGAAGCCATCGCGGTCAAGATCAAGCTCGAAGCCGCACTCGATTTCGTCCGCACGCTGCGCGGGCAGAATGTCGAAATCGCGTTGAACAGCCTGGCCGTATCGTGCGATGCACTGCGCGCCGGCGAGCAGGTCATCAGCCTCGCCATCGATCCGGAACGCGCTGCGGCGTTCGTCGCCAAAACCAAGACCTATCCCGGCGTCGTCAATGTCGGCTGGACCACGGGCGCTATCGACATGGATCGTACCGTGCGCTTTGCAGCCGCCGACTGGCGCGATGGCGACAAGATCAATCGCGACAAGGTTGCGACCACGCTGGCGAATGTGCTCGCCAGGACCATGTCGGGCAAACCTGCCGCCGCGTCATGGGACGACGAGACCGGAAAGCTCAAGCTGACCTTCAAGCGCCCGAGTCAGGTACTGCCCGCGCTCGAATTGACGGAGACGGTCGAGGTCAACGCGATCATCGCTCCCGACAAGCCCGGCACGACGGATAAGCTGATCCTGTGGGTCAGCACGCCGTCAGTAACAACCGCGGATGAGACTTCGGGTGCGAAGCTGGCTCTTGCGGATTCGCCGACGGCCGATGAAGAGAGCGATCCGCGCGACGACAACGGCGCGGTTGCAGCTGTCGCGGCGGAGTTCAAGGCACAGCGTTGGGATGCAGATAATTCGAACTGGAAGTGAGTGACAGCATTCTGCTCAGCCGTCGTTAGCAATGCCGAAGCGTAGGATGGGTAGAGCGCCTTCGCGAAACCCATCAACCAAAATCGTCGAAAGCGATGGGTTTCGCTGCGCTCTACCCATCCTACGCGAGCCGCTCTAGTTCGTATTCAGCCGAAACCGCAGCGACTTCGGCCCGACGAACGTCACTGCATCACCGCGCCGCTGCCAGTTGGTGGCCGCGCCGAGATCGGCGATCAACTGATCGTCCATCGCGGCCTGTGCGTCCGAGCAACTGCGGTTCTCCATTGCGCCGGCGACGAAGACGACGGTGTTGCCAGCGACCGAGAACTGCCCCTTGCCGCCCTTGCACCACAACTCCACCCGCGCCTCGCCGGCCTCGCCGATTTCCAGATTGGGAATCCGCTTCGAGCCGGGCTGACGCTGTGCATCCAGAGTCATTTCCATGCCGAATGGAAACTCTTCGGCGGCATGCGCAGGGACGGCAATCAGAAACGCAGCGCCGGCAAGAGCGGCCCGCAGCAAAGTGGTCATGGCAGTCATATGAATTCTCGGCGTGATGGGATCGGCGACAATGGCCGCGGTTCTACGCGCGGCCGCGACGGTTGACCAGAACCGTCGGGAAACAATATGGCGCGACAACGAAAAATCCCCGCGGCCTTGCAGCCGCGGGGATTCGTCATTGATTCCTTGCGTGCGCCCTACGGCGCCAGGACCATCAGCGTGAACGGATAGACATAGGCCTGCAGCATCACGAACAGGCCGACCATGCAGGCCAGCACGATCGAGTGCCAGAACACGAAGCGCAGGATCGTGCCCTCATGCCCGAACCAGTTGGTTGCGGTGGACGCCACAACGATCGATTGCGCGTCGATCATTTTGCCCATCACGCCACCGGACGAGTTCGCCGCGCTCATCAGGATCGGCGACAGACCGAGCTGTTCGGACGTGATCCTCTGTAGGTTGCCAAACAGCACGTTCGATGCGGTATCCGAACCGGTGAGCGCCACGCCGAGCCAGCCAAGCAGTGTGCCGAAGAACGGGTACAGCACGCCGGTGGCAGCGAAGGCCAGACCGAGCGTCGCGTCGACACCCGACAGACGCGTGAGCGTGCCGATGGCCAACATCGCCGAGATGGTGATCAGCGAGTAGGCGCAGATCTTGATGGTGCGGCCATATTCCACAATCATCTTCGCAGGCGAGAAGCCCATGATGAAGCCGGAGATGATCGCAGCCAGCAACATGCCGCTGCCGGTATAGGAAACGTAAGTGAACGCGAACACCGCGCCTTCCGGCGTCGGCTTGGCGGCCACCGGCGGCACCTTGTTGATCATGTTGTGCAGCTCAGGCACTGGAAAATTCCAGGAGAAGATCGGATTGACGATCCCCTTGAACCAGTTGGTGCCCCAGACCAGCAGGATGACGCAGAGGATGATCCATGGCGTCAGCGCGCTCCAGACCTGAGCCGAGGTCAGCTTCTCCGTGCTCATCGGTCTCACCGGCGGCACGGTGGACGCGGAATCGTCGTGCTGGCGCAGCGCGGCCGAGGTCCAGATCGTCTTGGGCTGCCAGACCTTCAGGAACAGGATCAGCGCGCCCATCGAGATCAGCGAGGCGCCGATGTCGACGATCCACGGATTGATGAAGTTCGAGATCACGAATTGCGGGATCGCGAAGGAGAGCGCGGTAACGAGAATAGCAGGCCAGACTTCCTTCATACCCTTCCAGCCGGCAAAGGCCCAGACCACCCAGAACGGGACGATCATGGAGAAGATCGGAAGTTGGCGACCGACCATCGCACCCAGGATGAAGGGGTCGAAGCCGGTGACGGTGGCGAGGCCCTGGATCGGCGTGCCGAGTGCGCCATAAGCGACGGGCGCAGTATTGGCGATCAGCGACAGGCCGGATGCTGCCAGCGGCGAGAAGCCGAGGCCGATCAGCACGGCGCCGGTGACGGCCACTGGCGTACCGAAGCCCGACGCGCCCTCGAAGAATGCGCCGAACGAAAACGCGATCAGCAGGATCTGCAGACGCCGATCATTGGTGACGCCACCGATGGCACGCTGCAGCACCTCGAAGCGGCCGCTATCCACCGTGAGGCGATACATGAAGATGACGTTGAGGACGATCCAGCCAATCGGGAAGAAGCCGGTGACGACGCCGAGCGCCGATGCGCGAAGCGACATATTGGCGGGCATCGTGAATGCGTAGATCGCCACAAGATTGGCGAGCACCAGCGCAATGATCGCTGCGATATGCGCCTTGACCTTGTTGGTGGCGATCAGCACCAGCAGGACGACCACCGGTATCGCGGCCACAAGCGTCGAGATCGTCGAGCTATTGAATGGATTGTAGACCTGATTCCACATGGCCGTTTTCCCCCTTTATATTATTGCAGCGGCTCGATCGTTATCGATCGGCAAATTGCTGATTGTTCACTTGCGAGGGCATCCACGATCGGTCAAAGCCGATAGCGCCCATAGGCTACGCGAAGGCGAGGCCCCCATGCCTCACTTTTGGTCATGCTAGGGTGAATCACAGTTTCGCGACAAGGTGCCGCAGGCCATCAAACCAGCTACTTTAGTCTAAACGCTGGAATTCATTTCTGATCTTAAGGGCTTAGGGCCCTCCTCCCGGAGACGACCTGTGAATAACATCCGCTCCACGCTCGCGACCGTTTGGCGGATCGCAGTTCCTTATTTTCGTTCCGAGGACAAATGGGCGGGACTCGGCCTCCTCACGGCGGTGATCGCCATCGAGCTGGCGGTGGTCGGTCTTAGCGTCTTGTTCAATCGCTGGAACAACACCTTCTACAACGCACTGCAGGACAGAAACCTCGACGTCTTCACCTATCAGCTCGCTTACTTCAGCGTGCTTGCGGCGATCAACATCGCACTCAAGGTCTATCAGCTCTACCTCAACCAGTGGCTCCAGATCCGCTGGCGGCGCTGGATGACCGAGCGCTATCTCGGCAACTGGCTCGCCGACGCCAACCACTATCGCATGCAGCTGCAGGGCGACGCTGCCGACAACCCGGATCAGCGCATCGCCGAAGACGTGAAGCTGTTCGTGGAGAAGACGCTCGACATCGGCATCGGCCTGCTGAGTTCGGTCGTCACGCTGTTCTCCTTCGTGATCATCCTGTGGGGCCTGTCCGACGCGGCGCCGCTGCATGTGTTCGGTCGGGATATCCCGATTCCCGGCTATCTCGTCTGGGGCGCGCTTGTTTACGCCGTGATCGGCACCGCGCTGACGCACTATATCGGCGCGCCGTTGATGGCGCTGAATTTCCAGCAGCAGCGCTATGAAGCGGACTTCCGCTTCAATCTGGTGCGTGCGCGCGAAAATGCCGAGCAAATCGCTCTGCTGCGCGGCGAACCGGTCGAGCGCCAGCGACTCTCGACCCGCTTCCAGCTGGTCGTCGGCAACTGGATCGACATCATGCGCCGCACCAAGAAGCTGACATCCTTCACGGTCAGCTATCAGCAGATCGCGATCATCCTGCCCTATGTTCTGGTCGCACCAGCCTATTTTGCGGAGAAGGTTCAGCTCGGCGCCGTGATGCAGACCGCGGATGCGTTCGGCACCGTGCAGGGTGCGCTTTCATTCTTCGTCACGGCCTATCGCACACTGGCGGAATGGCAGTCCGGCGTGATGCGCCTTGATGGCTTCGAGACAGCCATTGCCAACGTACAGGCGCTGACGACCAAGGCCGATATCGTTCACGCCACTGAGACCGGCACCAGTGACATCGCACTGAGCGATCTGACGCTCACCCTCCCCAATGGCGCTCCCATGGTGCAGACGCCGGGCTTCAGCTTCCGCCGCGGGGAACGCACGCTGTTTACGGGCCCATCGGGCTCCGGAAAATCCACGCTGTTTCGCGCCATCGCCGGCATCTGGCCATTCGGCAAGGGCAAGATCTCCATCCCCGCGGATTTGGCGATCATGATGCTGCCGCAGCGGCCGTACTTCCCGGTCGGTACATTGCTGGATGCGGTGGCTTATCCTGCCGGGACCGACGCGTTCAGCCCACAGGAGGTCGCCGATGCCGTCAGGTCCGTGGGTCTGCCTGCGCTGGCGACCCGGCTTGACGAAGATGGTCACTGGAATCGCATGCTGTCGCTCGGTGAACAACAGCGTCTCGGCGTCGCCCGCGCACTGCTGCAAAAGCCGCAATACCTCTTCCTTGACGAGGCTACTGCGTCGCTCGACGAGCCCTCGGAAGAAGCACTTTATCGGCTGCTCGAAGACAAGCTGCCTGGCACGACCATCGTGTCGATCGGCCACCGCAACACGCTCGATGACTTGCATCAGCGCAAGGTGTCGCTAACGCGGTCCGGCGATCACTTCGCGCTGGGAGATGCAAAGGCCAGGACGGAAACCGCCTGAGGCGTGACACGCCCCGCTAAAGCCAGTGCCGCGGCCAGTCGCGGCCTGCCGCATAGCGATGCCAGACAAACGTGAAGCTCGCGAGCATCAGCGCGCCGACCAGCACCGGCGCGAGCAGGAACGTCCACGGTAGTGCGTGAGACACCACCAGCAGCGGGTTGATCCCGGCGGGCGGGTGGAATGTGCCGGTGACATACATCGCCAGCACAGCGAGGCCGACTGCCATGGCGGCGGCCCAGGCATGGGGGCCGGTCAGCTTGAGCACCGCGAGCCCTACCAGCGTCGCGACGATGTGTCCGCCGACCAACGCGCGCGGCTGCGCCGGCTCGGCTTCGGGTGAGCCGATCACGAGGACGATCGAGGTCGCAAAGGGGATGATGACCAGCGGATAATGCGCAACCGCCGAGAAGAACTCCATCACACCGATGGCAATCCCCGCCCCCAGCCCGGCAACGGCGCCGGCCAGCGCATTGCGATGATTGTTGCGACGGATCGTCTTCGCTGCGCGCCGCAACCAGTCCCGATTCATGAAGCCCTATCCCAAAAGAAAAGGGGCGGCAGATTGCTCTGCCGCCCCTTCGATCTCAGTCGAAGTCGATTACTTCAGGTTGGTCATCGCGGTCAGGTCAGCCGACAGCTTGACGATGCCGGTGGCACCGCACCAGCTCGAGCCAGCGCCCGACGGGTTGATCGCGGTGAAGTTGGTGCCGGCGGCAGGAGCCGTGAAGTCCGAAGTGAAGGCGTTGCAATCACCCTTGGACAGGTTGGTGTCCGAGTAGCGCAGGTCAAGCGTGAAGACCTTGTAGGTGAAGCCGATGCCGATGTTCCAGGTGTTGTAGTCGGCGTACTTGATGCCGTTCGGGAAGGCGACGGTACCGTAGAAGGAATCCGAAGTGCCGAGCCACTGGCGACCGAACTCGCCCGAAACGTAGGAGCCGATGCCGGTCGAACCGAACCAGGTCGACGGCGCGATCACCTTACCGGTGATCGAAGCATAGGTACCTTCGGCGCCGGTGTTCAAGAAGTTCGGCGAGTAGAACGCGTTGCCGCCCAGCGAGAAGTAGTCGTTGAAGGTGTAGTTGAGCTTGGCATAGCCTTCGTAGAAGCTTGCGTTCTTCTTGGCGACGCTGCCGTTGGGCAGCGCGACAGCGGAGAGATCGCCACCGCAGAAGGCGGGGGTGTTGAAGCACTGGCCGCCCGGATAGCCGTAATAGAAGAAGCCGAAGTCGAACGCTGCTGCGCCCCAAGTCGGGCGGATACCGAAGTAGCCATCGAGTTCCATCGACGCGCGGTTCGGGAAGGCGATGCTCTCACCGGAGACACCAGCGTAGATCTGGACGTCCTTGGTGATGTTGTAGCGCGGCTCGAAATAAGCTGCGACCGAACCCTTGTTGCCGTTCGACTGGGTGATACCGCGGAACACGTAGTTGCTCATGACGGCAGCGCCGAAAGCGATGTCCCAAGGATCGTAGGCCGCCACGATCGGCGGCGCCTTCTTGTACATCTTCGCGCCCAGATCGGCTGCGGAAGCCGAGCTCATCCCCATGGCGAGCACCGCAGCAGAGGCGACAACAATTTTCTTCATGACATTCCCCATCACTTTTGAAACCAGAGGCAGTTCCGTGTCTGAAAGACGGCGAGACCGCGAAATTCATCGACTGAACGCAACTTTGAGGCGCAAAGCCGCAGTGGTGAAGGAAAAAAAACGAGCAAGTGCCGCCTAAATAGGCGTTCTGACGTTTCCGTGAGAGGTTGTGGCGCGGTGTTGCAAAAGCACAACGTTTTTGGAGGGATTCCAGCCCGAAAATACCACCACGGGGAATTACCACTAAGTGGGAATTGTGGATTGCCGTCCGTGGAGCGGTTAACAGCTGCCCGTCAGAGCCTCCGGGCCGACGATCACTCGAATCGCCTGCAAATTCAGGACACCCGGCATCGGTTGAAATACGCAGGCGCGACAGAGCCTGACCAAGCAAAAACCGCAGCGGCGAGCGCTGCGGTTTTCCGGAGTTTATTGGCGAGTCAGGAACGCGGACTTGATCCGGTTCGACTATCTGATTTCGTCGTGATCGGGCGACGTATCGCCAGGAGATTCGATTGCCGTCGTCTCGCCTGAAGAATGCCCTTCGACCGGTGACGGATCAGGCTCCGGCGTCGCCCAGCTCGGTGTCTCAGCGATTGCCGGTGCGACCGGCTTGGGCTTGGGAGCACGCGGCTTGCGCGGCGGCTTCGGCGGCAGCGCAACCGGCGCTGGAGCTTCTGTCACGGCGGGCGCGGGCGCCGTGCTCGACAACAGCGTAGAAGGAACCTTCACGGACTTCTTGGCAGCTTTCTTCGGTGTTGCCTTCTTGGCGGCCTTTTTCGGCGCAGCCTTCTTCACTGCCTTCTTGGCGGGAGCTTTCTTCGGCGCCTTCTTGGCAGACTTCTTCGCGGCTTTCTTGACAGTCTTCTTGGTGGCTTTCTTGGCCGCCTTCTTCACCGTCTTCTTGGCTGATTTCTTCGCAGCCTTCTTGGCCGCTTTCTTCACAGCCTTCTTCGCGGATTTCTTGACTGACTTCTTGGAGGACTTCTTCGCGGGTTTCGCCGCCGTCAAAAGCTTCTTCTGCTTTTTCTTGTCCTTCTTCGACTTCTTGCCTTTAGCCATCGTGGTCCTCCTGTTGGCGCCGATCCAAAAGGGACCGGCGTTTCAAGTCTTCCGCGCCAGCGCGGGGCCAGTTTAACGCGGGGCCGTTGTCACAATTAGATCAGTTCAATCCTGGCCTGGGACCGCCTGTCGCCCAATCGAGTAGCTCAATCGTATGTACGACCGGGACTGACGTCCCTCCGGCGATCTGAACCATGCAGCCGATGTTGCCGGCAGCGATGATATCCGGCTTGACCATCGCGATGTTGGCGACCTTTCGATCGCGCAACCGGCTCGCAATATCAGGCTGGAGAATGTTGTACGTCCCCGCCGAACCGCAACACAAATGGCTCTCTGGGATATCTTTCACCACGAATCCATTCTTGGAAAGCAATTCTTTGGGAGCCTGTGTGATTTTCTGCCCATGCTGCAGCGAACACGCCGAGTGATAGGCGACGACAAGGTCGCTTTGTTTGTCAGGCTTCGGCAGATCCATGGCGCTGACATACTCGCTGATATCCTTCGCCAGCGCAGAGACCTTGGCGGCCGGCGCGGCGAACTCCGGGTCCTCGCGCAGCATGTAGCCATAGTCCTTGATGACGGTTCCACAGCCGGACGCCGTGACCAGGATGGCGTCGAGACCGCCCCGATCCGCCTCCCCGAGCCAGACGCCGATATTGGCCCTGGCCCGCGCCAGCGCATCCCCGTCGCGGCCGAGATGATGGGTCAGCGCACCGCAGCACTGTTCGTCCCGGACCAGCACGACCTCGACGCCATGTCGGGTCAAAAGACTGATGGCGGCCTGGTTGATCCGCGGCGCCAGCACCTGCTGGGCGCAGCCCTGCAGGAGTGCGACCCGGCCACGGCGAGCGCCGATCGCGGGAAAAACGCTGCCACCGGACGGGCCAGCGGCGGGTAACTGCCTCGGCGCCATCGTCAGCATCGCCTTCACGCGGCTAAGCAGGTTCGGGTTGGATTGCTTGCTGGTCGAGGGCAGCAGTGCCGCCAGCGGCCGCGCCAGCCGGGCCATGGACATGCTCAGGCGAAACAGACCGGGACGCGGCAACACCCAGGCCAGCACGTCCCGCAGCAACCGCTCGGAGAGCGGCCGGGTGTAGTCCTTCTCGATCTTGACCCGCGCCTGATCGACCAGATGCATGTAGTTCACGCCGGACGGGCAGGTCGTCATGCAGGCGAGGCAAGAGAGGCAACGATCGACATGCTTGACCACCTCCTGCGTCGGCTTCTGATCTTTCTCCAGCATCTCCTTGATCAGG
The DNA here is from genome assembly GCF_021044645.1 of Tardiphaga sp. 37S4. NCBI lineage: Bacteria > Pseudomonadati > Pseudomonadota > Alphaproteobacteria > Hyphomicrobiales > Nitrobacteraceae > Tardiphaga > Tardiphaga sp. 37S4. Next base: position 4,285,070 of record NZ_CP088008.1, read on the forward strand.
TAGATGCGGCCGCGCGGACTATCGAGTTCGTCGCCGAGCAGCACATAGGTCGGACAGGTCGCCGTGCAGAATCCGCAATGCACGCATTTGCGCAGGATCTTGTCGGCCTCGGCAATATCCGGATCGGCCAGCTGGGTCGGGGTGAATTCGGTTTTCATGTCGCAAGTCCTTCAAGTACCAAGGCCACGCGACATCCGGCCGCGATTGAGAATGGTCTTCGGATCGAAACTGTGACGCACACGCTCGCCGAGCGCCGCGATGCCTTTGGGCTGCGGATGAAACACATCAACGGCACGGCGCACATCTTCCGGCGCGCGGATCAGCGTCGCATGGCCACCGGCTGCGTTGACCAGCTTGCGGAGTTGCGCTGCCTGCGCATCGGCCGATGGCGGTAGTGCCGCCCAGATCAACCCGCCGCCCCAGTCATAGATAACCTCGCCCTGCGAGCCCTTGGCGATGGCCTGGCCCAGCGCACCGCCCGATGCCGGCGGCGTCACGATGCGCCACACCGGCCACATCGCACGCGGACCGCTGGCCGCGAATGGCGTCACATCTCGGACACCCGCCCACAGTGCAGCGGACTGAGCGTCTTCAAGTATCTCGGCCACGCCGAATGACTTCAGCGTCGTGCTCAGTGACACCGCGCGCTGCGACGCGGACGCGGTGATGCCTTCAAGGCGGATCAGCGTGACCGACTGGTCGGGCGACGCGATTTCGCCAAGCGCCCCCTGCGTGGTGCGTAACGCCGAGCCCGGCAGATGCACGGCACCTGAGACATCGAAGGGCGACCCCAGCGCTGCGGTCATCGCCTTGTTGGCTGCGATATCATCGAGCCCGCGCAGCACCAGGGTGCGCTCGCTCTCCGCGCGCGGCATCACCTTGAGCGTCACCTCCGTCATCACGGACAGCGTGCCCCACGCGCCGGCGAGCAGCTTGCAGACATCGTAGCCGGTGACATTCTTCACCACCCGGCCGCCAGCCTTGTAGCTGTCGCCGAAGCCTGACACTGCATGCACGCCAAGCAGATGATCGCGCGCACCGCCGGCCTGAATGCGGCGTGGCCCGGCGAGCCCGGCCGAAATCATGCCGCCGATGGTGCCGATATCCGGCGTGCCCAGGAGCTGTGACGTGTTCATCGGCTCGAACGAAAACTGCTGATTCTTGGAATCGATCAGCGACAGCACGTCGGCCATCGGCGCGCCGGCCTGCACGGTGAGGATCAATTCGTTCGGCTCATAGGACGTCACCGCATTCAGCGCCGACAGATCGAGCACCGCATTGGTCGCAACGGGCTGGCCGATCATGCGCTTGCTGCCATGACCGATGATCTCCAGCGGCTGCTCGCTTGCAATTGCCTCGCGCACCGCCTGCTCGACGTCCTGAGCGTCGCGTACTTTCAAAATGTCCACGATAGATGCCCTACACGCTGTAGATTCCCTCCCCCCTTGCGGGGGAGGGTTAGGGAGGGGGGTAACCCCAATCTCCGGAGCGTGTGGCTACCCCCCTCCCTAACCCTCCCCCCTAGCGAAGCTTTGCTTCGCGCGGAGGGGGGAGGGAGCACTTTGTCCGCGCGTGCTGCAAAAGCAGATGGCACTACTAACTTCACAGTTCTCATCATTAAAACCGCGGCAGATCGGGAAACGCCAGCTTGCCGCCATGCACATGTACGCGGCCAAGTTCGGCGCAGCGGTGCAATGTCGGGAACACCTTGCCGGGATTGAGCAGACCCTGTGCGTCGAAGGCACATTTGATGCGCTGTTGCTGATTGAGATCGACCTCGCTGAACATCTCCGGCATCAGGTCGCGTTTCTCGATGCCGACGCCGTGCTCGCCGGTCAGCACGCCGCCGACCTCGACGCACAGCCTCAGAATATCTGCGCCGAAGTCTTCCGCGAGCTGCAACTCGCCGGGCTTGTTCGCATCGTACAGGATCAACGGATGCAGATTGCCATCGCCGGCATGAAACACATTGGCGACGCCGAGGCCGTATTTGGCAGACATCTCCTTCATGCGACGCAGGACGAGTGGCAAGGCCGCACGCGGAATGGTGCCGTCCATGCAGAGATAATCCGGCGAGATGCGCCCAACGGCAGGGAATGCCGCTTTGCGGCCGGACCAGAACAGCAGGCGTTCCTGTTCGGAGGTCGAGATCTGGCAGGTGGTCGAGCCGCAGCCGAGCGCTATCTTCTCGACGCGCTTGATGAGTTCGTCGACCTCGACGCCGGGCCCATCGAGTTCGATGATCAGCAGTGCTTCGACATCGAGCGGATAGCCTGCATGCACAAATGCTTCCGCTGCGTGAATGGCAGGCTTGTCCATCATCTCCATGCCGCCGGGGATGATGCCGGCGCTGATGACATCGGCAACGCATTGGCCGGCCTGCTCGACCTCGGCAAAACCGATCATCAGCGCACGCGCCGTTTCCGGCTTCTGCAGGATGCGCACGGTGATTTCGGTGATGACACCCAGCAAACCTTCGGAGCCGGTGATAATCCCCATCAGGTCGTAGCCCGATGTCTCCGCGGTCTTGCCGCCAACGCGAATGACTTCGCCGGACATCAATACAATCTCGCAGCCGAGCAGATTATTGGTGGTCATGCCGTATTTGAGGCTGTGCACGCCGCCGGAATTCTCCGCGACATTGCCACCGATCGAACAGGCGATCTGGGACGACGGATCCGGCGCGTAGTAAAAGCCCGCATGCGCCACCGCCTGGCTGATGGCGAGATTGGTGACGCCGGGCTCGACGACGACGGCGCGGTTGTCGAAATCGATCTCGCGCACGCGCTTGAACTTGCCGAGACCAAGCAGCACCGCGTCGGCCAGCGGCAGCGCGCCACCGGATAATGACGTGCCCGAACCGCGCGGCACCACCTTGATGCCGTTCTCGTGACAATATTTCAGAACTTTTGAGACTTGCTCAGTCGTATCGGGCAACACGACGACCATCGGCGGCTGGCGATAGGCCATCAGCCCATCCGACTCATAGGGCAGCATTTCCGCAGCACTGGAAATCACCCCCTCGCCCGGCACCAGCTTTCGCAATGCAGCGACAATGGCCTCGCGTTTTGCGAGGACAGCCTGATCCGCCGCAGGCATCATGATGGTCATTGAACGCGCACTCCCGAAGATCGCAGCGATCACTCGGCTGCTTTGCCATGAATCAACCACGTCCGTGTGGCTTTGGGTAGCTTACCAAAGCATGACGCGTCGCATGGTGCCGGAACGCGCGGCAGCCACCATCGCACTTGTGGACTACTCGGAGCGTGTGCAACAAACTAAGCTGGAAAGCCAACCAACAAAAAGAGCCATCCATGAAGTCTGTCACTTTCGGCGCCCTGATCGTTCTTGCCGCCTCGACCGCCTCCTCCTTCGCACTTGCACAGGACGTCGCCGCCGGGAAATCCTCCTTTAACAAGTGCCTCGCCTGCCACGCTGTCGGCGACAACGCCAAGAACAAGGTCGGTCCGGAACTCAACGGGTTGAACGGCCGCAAATCCGGAACCGCCGAGGGCTATTCCTATTCGGACGCCAACAAGAATTCCGGCATCACCTGGGATGAAGCGACATTCAAGGAATACATCAAGGACCCGAAGGCCAAGATCCCGGGCACCAAGATGGCCTTTGCCGGCATCAAGAAGGAATCCGAGGTCAACGACCTCTGGGCCTTCCTCGCGCAGTTCGACAAGGACGGCAAAATCAAGCCGTAAGCGCTGAAGCCTTTTGGTTTGGCGCGTTTTCTTGATGCGAACCGGTGCCCACTGCGCTTGAAAACGCGCTAGGCGCCGGCCGCCATCTTGGTCGGCAGCACGGCCTGCACCACAAGCCCGCGGGCGCGAGCATCCATCACGCCGACGGCGCGCAGCGCCAGCAGCGTGACGGTCTGCACCGCGTCGCGCAGCTTGGCCTGATCTTCGAGATTGTCAGGCGCCATCGGCCCGACCAGCGCTTCATGCAACGCGCCGAGCAGTGCGGCGGCTGCGAGCGCCGTGTCCTGCGCCGGCAAATGACCGGCGCGAATGGCTGCCGCGATGCGGGATTCGATCTCGCCGGCGATCTCGCGGCGGCTGGCCAGTCGCGACTCCGTCACATCGACTTCGACCGGTTCGGCCAGGATGCCCCACGACAATTTGCGGTGAGAAACGACATGCACGGCGACCGTGGTCACCGCAGCGGCGAGCGCCGATGACGGACCCGGCGCAGCATCCGCAGCCCGGCGAATCGCGGCGAGTTCGTCGCGCGAGACGTCGGCGATGAGTTCGGAAATCAGGTCGGCCTTGGACGGGAAATACCGATAAACCGTGCCCGCCGCGACATTGGCGCGAACCGCAACCGGCGCAATCTGAACCGCTGCCATGCCACCTTCGGCACAGGTTTCGCGTGCCGCCGCCAGAATGGCGCTGCGCCGCGCCGCAAGCCGCTTCACGACTTGATGGGTCCGTCGGTAAACCATGAGCGTCTCATCCCCCGCACCCCTTGGCCAACCTGACGGCTGTCACAAATAAGGCGCGTAACTTCAAGGTTTTGAGCGAGCTTGAGGGTGCCCGCGATAAGAACTGAACACTAGTTCAGACTCGTTGACAAGGTGTTTTGCGCATAGCGGGATTCAACTTTTCGGGTAGATCTAGCCGCCAAAACCGAGCGCCCGCGCGGCCGCGGCTACCGCCATGCCGGTGACGACGGCAATGAAGTCGTTGCGGTGGATGATGGTCACCGCCATCGCGGCGAGGATCGCGAAAACCACGACCGGCCCGCCATTGACGGCCACGGGCAGCGCGGCGGCAACGATGATCGAGCCCGGCAATGCGTCGAGCATCCGGCGCACCCGCGGCGTGACGTTGACGTAGCCCATCAGCCAGTAGTCTCCGAGGCGCGAGGCCACCGTGACCGCGGTCATGACCGCGAAGGCGATCATCACGTCGCTGCGCAAAAATTCCGTCATGCGGACACACCCGTCGGATGCTGCGGTTCGGGTTCGTCCATGAGCCCGGCACTGATCGCTCCCGATAGCGCGCCGGCGATGATGAACCACCAGCCCGGCACCAACCAATGCACCGCGAGGGCAACGACGCCCGACACGACCCAAGGGATGGCACGGCGGGAGCCCTTCCAGGCAGGCACCAGCATCGCGGCATAGAAGGCCGGCATCACCAGATCGACACCATACTTTCTCGGGTCAGTGAGTTGTTCGGCCAGCAGGAAGCCCGGGATGGCCGAGAGCAGCCAGGTGAAATACAGCACGATGCCACCGCCGAGATAGAACGACGCATCGGCCCCGCCATGATCGCGATAGCGCATCGCGGCGAGCCAGCCGCCGTCGGTCACGAGCAGCATCGACGGATAGGCCTGCCATGCGGGCAACGTGCCGAACCACGGGCGCAGTGTCGCGCTCATCAGGAAGAAGCGGATGTTTACGGTGAGTGTGAGCAGCGCCAGCGTCGCGATCGCGCCCCGCGTCAAAACATCCGGCCACGACTGCACCGCAACAAACTGTGACAAGCCGCCATAGACCGTCGCCATCATCACTTCGACTTCGGCAAGCGTGAGGTTCTTCTGCGCACACAGCGCACCGAACGCCATGCCGAAGGCCAGCGTGCCGGGTAGCATCGGTCCGATGGCAATGATGCCGGGCACGATGGCGGCCTTCGACCAATAGGCTGGTGCTTTAGGGATGTGGGTGGCGTGCATCGACTGATCCGCGTGATGCCGAAAGGCGAGATCATGCCTGCGGGCATCACGCGATCAGGTCAAGCGATGCGGATTCATATGCGCCATGCAGCGGCGGATATGAGACCAAAGACTACTCCCAGTTCAGCGCGCCGCCATTCTGGTATTCGATCACCCGGGTCTCAAAGAAGTTCTTCTCCTTCTTGAGGTCCATGGCTTCCGACATCCACGGGAACGGGTTTTCCGTCTCAACGAACACCGGCGCCAGGCCTATCTGGGCGCAGCGACGGTTGGCGATGAAATGCATATAGGTCTCGCACAGCGCCGCATTCAGTCCGAGGAAGCCGCGCGGCATGGTGTCTCGCCCATAGGCCGCCTCGAGCTCGGCCGCGGTGCGGATCATGTCGCGGATTTCCTCCTGGAACGCCTTGGTCCAGAGGTGCGGATTCTCGATCTTGATCTGGTTGATGACGTCGATGCCGAAATTCAGGTGGATCGATTCATCGCGCAGGATGTATTGATACTGTTCGGCGATCCCGACCATCTTGTTGCGGCGGCCGAGCGACAGGATCTGCGCAAAGCCCGTATAAAACCACATGCCTTCGAAGATCACATAGAACGCCACGAGATCGCGCATGAAGGCCTGATCGGTCTCCGGCGTGCCGGTCTTGAAGTCGGGATCGTCGAGATGCTGGGTGTGCTTGAGCGCCCAGGCGGCCTTCTCGGTGATCGACGGCACCTCACGATACATGTTGAACAGCTCGCCCTCATCGAGGCCGAGACTCTCGACGATGTACTGGAAGGTGTGCGTATGCACCGCCTCCTCGAACGACTGCCGCAACAAATATTGCCGACATTCCGGGTTGGTGAGGTGGCGATAGATTGCCAGCACGATATTGTTGGCGACGAGCGACTCCGACGCGGCGAAGAAGCCGAGATTTCGCTTGATCGCGCGGCGTTCGTCTTCGGTGAGGCCATCGCGCGACTTCCACAGCGCGATGTCAGCCTGCATGGAGACTTCGGTCGGCATCCAGTGATTGTTGCAGCCGGCGAGATACTTTTCCCACGCCCATTTGTATTTCAGCGGCAGCAGCTGATTGACGTCCGCGCGGCAGTTGATCATCCGCTTCTCGTCCACCGAGACGCGGCCGCCGGAGCGGTCGATGGTGCCGAGACCCGTGGCGTCGGTGGGAGATTGCGGGATCGGGATGAAGGCGGGGGTTTTGGGAGCGGATGAGGTATCGGACCAGTCGAGCATGGGTGTTCCTTGCGTATTTGTTCGGCCCTCATGGTGAGGAGCCCGCTTCTTCAGCGGGCGTCTCGAACCATGAGCGTGGGGCCATCCTTCGAGACGCGGCCAAGAAGCCGCTCCTCAGGATGAGGTCAGTGTGTTTGGCGCACCCTTACTGGCACGCCTCGCATTCGGGGTTGTCGATCGAGCATGCCATCGCGACATTCAGCTCCGGCGCCGTGACGGAAGACTGAACGAGGATCGGCGCACCTGCTGTCTTCGCTGCTGCGCCTGTTGCCGACACCGCGTTGAGCTTCCCGTCGGTACCCTTCAGCGTCGACTTCTCCACATGCGTGGCGCTGCGCGAGCGCAGGTAGTAGGTGGTCTTCAATCCCAGCGTCCAGGCCAGACGGTAAAGCTGATCGAGCTTCTTGCCGGATGGATTGGCGATGTAGAGATTGAGCGACTGCGCCTGATCGATCCACTTCTGACGGCGCGAGGCAGCCTCGATCAGCCACGCGCTGTCGATCTCGAACGAGGTCGCGTAGAGCGCCTTGAGATCGTCAGGCACGCGATCGATCGATCCGACACTGCCGTCGAAATATTTGAGGTCGGAGACCATCACCTCGTCCCACAGGCCCCTCTTTTTCAGATCGCGCACAAGGAAGGCGTTCACCACCGTGAAATCGCCTGACATGTTCGATTTGACATAGAGGTTCTGATAGGCCGGCTCGATCGACTGCGCGACGCCGCAGATATTGGAGATCGTCGCTGTCGGCGCAATCGCCATCACGTTGGAATTGCGCATGCCGGTGGACTTCACGCGGTCACGCAGGCCGTTCCAGTCGAGCTTGGTCGAGCGATCCATCTGCACGCTGCCGCGTGCCTCCGCGAGTATCTCGATGGAGTCGATCGGCAGGATGCCGCGGCTCCACAGCGATCCCTCAAAGGACGGATAGCGGCCGCGCTCGGCGGCGAGATCCACCGATGCCGAGATGGAATGGAAGGCAATCGCTTCCATGCTGGTGTCGGCAAACGCCACGGCCGCATCCGACGCCATCGCGATACCCTGCGCCTGCAGTGCATCCTGAAAGCCCATCAGACCCAGACCCACCGGACGATGCTTGAGGTTGGAGCGGCGCGCTTCCGGGATGGTGTAGAAATTGATGTCGATGACATTGTCGAGCATCCGCATCGCCGTGGTCACGGTGCGCTTGAGCCTGATGCGATCGAGACCATCCTTGCCGATATGATTGAGCAGGTTGACCGAGCCGAGATTGCAGACGGCCACTTCGTCGTCCGAGGTGTTCAGCGTGATCTCGGTACAAAGATTCGATGAGTGAATCACGCCGGCATGCTGCTGCGGCGAGCGCAGGTTGCAGGGATCCTTGAAGGTGATCCAGGGATGGCCGGTCTCGAACACCATGGTCAGCATGCGACGCCACAGATCAGTGGCCCGCACCTTCTTGAACACGCGGATCTCGCCGCGCGCGGCCTTTTCCTCATAGGCCGCGTATCGTTCGGCAAACGGCTTGCCATAGAGATCGTGCAGCTCAGGCGTTTCGTCCGGCGAGAACAGCGTCCATTCACCGTCGGCTTCGACGCGCTGCATGAACAGATCCGGCACCCAGTTAGCGGTGTTCATGTCGTGGGTGCGACGGCGGTCATCGCCGGTGTTCTTGCGGAGATCGAGAAACTCCTCGATGTCGATGTGCCAGGTTTCCAAGTAGGCGCAGACCGCACCCTTGCGCTTGCCGCCCTGGTTGACGGCAATGGCCGTATCGTTGGCGACCTTCAGGAACGGCACCACGCCCTGGCTCTCGCCATTGGTGCCCTTGATATGCGCGCCGAGACCGCGCACGCGCGTCCAGTCATTGCCGAGACCGCCGGAATATTTCGCCAGCAGTGCATTGTCCTTCACCGACTTGAAGATGCCGTCGAGATCGTCCGCCACCGTGGTGAGGAAGCAGGACGACAGCTGCGGCCGCTGCGTACCCGAATTGAACAACGTCGGCGTCGAGGCCATGAAGTCGAACGACGACAACAGATTGTAAAATTCGATGGCGCGGGCTTCGCGGTCGATCTCGCGCAGCGCGAGGCCCATGGCAACGCGCATGAAGAAGGCCTGCGGCAGTTCGATGCGATTGCCCTGCACATGCAGGAAGTAGCGGTCATAGAGCGTCTGCAATCCCAGGAACTGGAACTGAAGGTCCCCTTCCGGCTTTAGCGCGGCGGCTATGCGCTTGAGATCGAAGCGCGCGAGTTCGGGATCGAGCAGCTCGGCCGCAATGCCGGTCTTGATACAGGCGCCGAAATATTCGGCGTAGCGCGTGGTCATGTCGGCCTGCGACGCGTTGGTCGGAGAGCCGTGCACAAAGGACAGGACTTCGGTGCGCAGTTTGTCGAGCAGCAGGCGGGCGCTGACAAAGGTGTAGTTCGGCTCCTGCTCCACCAGCGTGCGCGCGGCCATGATGCCGGCCAGTGCCAGCTCATCCAGCGTGATGCCGTCATAGAGATTGCGGCGGGTTTCCTCCAGCACCGGGGCGGCATCGACGCCATCAAGGCCGGCGCAGGCCTCGTTGACGATCAGCGCGAGACGCGCCGAATCGAGCGGGGCGCGGGTGCCGTTGGTGAGCGTGACATGCAGCACCGGTGCGGTGGAGACGAGCGCCGGCCTGGCGGCCAGTTCCTCCGCGCGGGTGCGAGCGCGCTCCTCGCGGTACAGCACATAGGCGCGGGCCACCTTGTGGTGCTCGCTGCGCATCAGCGCCAGTTCGACCTGATCCTGGACGTCCTCGATATGGAAGGTGCGGCCTTCACCGACGCGGCGAGTCAGCGCCGCCACGACTTCGCCGGTCAGCTGTTCCACCGCCTCATGGACGCGGCGCGAGGCCGCTGCCGTGTGGCCCTCGACGGCCAGAAAGGCCTTGGTCATCGCGACGGAAATCTTGCTGCCGTCGAAGGGAGATACGGTGCCGTTGCGCCGGATGATCTGCATCGAGGGTTCGCGCGCAGGCGCAGCGAGCGTTTCCGGCGACAGTTGAATCAGCGGCGCATGAGCCGCATCGCGTCCGTTGGACAAAACAGAAGATGAAGTAGGCATCGGCAAGACCCCGTGTGATGCATCAAGCAATGGGGGCTGGGGCCGAAAGGACGCTGCAAAATACACGGCGGAGATCCGCCGGCATTGCCTGCAAGCGACCGCTGGGACACCCCGCCCATGGACGTTCTGGTGTCGCGGCAGGTCTCCTGGCTCGCAGGTCAATGTCTGTTTCAGCCTTCCCGATGCTTGCGCATCAGTGACTTCAATCGAAACAGACTCACTGCTTACAGTTGCGGGGGCAGCGCCGGAATATGACGAAAAACAACGTCTTTACCGGCTTCCCTCTTAGCCACCAAGTCTTGCGACAGGGCGGACCGTGACATCTACATTTGGTGTGACCCGCGGTGTAGTGTCAAGCGGGCATTGGAGCCGAACGCAACAAATTCGGTAGGGCTGTTGGTTCAGTGGACAACCGCTTGCGTGGCGGAAACCGCGGGGTCGTTGGCGGTTTCTGCACGATGCGATTCGTTGCCGCCGAGCACCGCGAAGCGCAGAACATCGTGATCAACCGATGGAGGATGCGATGCGCGACCTGATGACGACCACTGAAAGGATCAACTTCAACGCTTTCGTGGGGCACGCAGGCGCGGTCACGGCGTTCGAGACGACGGATCAGATCGCCCGGCGCCGCCTCGACGAGATGCTGAACGAAGCGCTGATGGACAGCTTTCCTGCGAGTGATCCGATTTCTTCGCTGCAGCTCGCCTGAGCAGAATCAGACCGCGCGAAAGCTGGCCCGATAGTGGCTGGGCGTCAGGCCCAGGCGTCGCACGAAGACCTGACGCATATGTTCGGCGGTGGTGAAACCGGATTCATAAGCCACCACCTTGAGCGGCAGATCGCTGCCTTCGAGACGATTACGCGCCGTGTCGATCCGGGCGCCCTCGACAAAATCTGCCGGCGTCATCTTTGTTTCCTGCTTGAATGTCCGCGCGAAGGTGCGCGCGCTCATGCCCGCCACATCGGCCAGTTCATCCACGCTGTGTGCGTCACGCAGATGCGCCATCACATGGGCATGGACTCGCGCGATCGGCGAGTCCGGCTCGGCCGGCGGTACCAGATACGGACTGAATTGCGACTGGCCACCCTGGCGCTGCGCCACCACGACCAGACGCTTGGCCACAGCCAACGCAACGTCCGCGCCATGATCTTCCTGGACCAGCGCGAGACCCAGATCGATGCCTGCGGTGACGCCGGCTGACGTCACCAGCGCACCGTCACGACTGTAGATGCGATCGAACTCCACATGCGCTTTGGGAAAACGCAGCGCCAATAGCGGCGCGTTCTGCCAGTGCGTCGTCACCGTCTTGTCGTCAAGCAAGCCTGCATGGCCGAGCGCGAATGCCCCGGTGCAGACCGAGCCATAACGCTCCGCATGGAGCGCCGCATTGGCCAGCCACTCTGTAAGCTGCGGATCCGCCTCTGCCGTCGGCAGCCCAGGCCCGCCGGCCACCAGAACCAGATCCCAGGGTTTGTTCGCATCACTGAACGCCAGATCGGCGGATATCCGCAAACCGTTCGATGCACGTAGCGGCGCGCAGTCTGCAGCGACAAGTGTGATGTCGTAGCCGTCGCCCGGCGCGACGAAGCCATTGGCCTCCATGAACACATCGAGCGGACCGGCTACGTCCAGCGACTGGACGCTCGGAAAGATCGCAAGAGCAACAGTCTTCATGGTGATGCTTCATTCCATCGATGGCAGTGAACCCAAGCGTTACGGAACAGATAGTCGCCTTCCGGCAGGAAATCACGGGCGAATGGCAGCTTTGCAGGGCGCGGCGTGATTGCGAGGACACCGCCCGCCGGCGACAACGGACGCATCACAACAACCCTGCAAGGAGCATCTCATGAGCAAAACGATTGCCGGCATCAAAGTGCCCGACAGCGCCCTCGCCCGCCAGGTCGATCAGCTTGTGCGCGACACCGAAAGCGATCTTCTGTATCATCATTCCAATCGGGTTTTCCTGTTCGGCGCGCTCGCCGGGCAGCGCAAGGGTCTCAAGGTCGATTCCGAGTTACTTTATGTCGGCGCGATGTTTCACGACATGGGTCTGCAGGCGCCCTATGCGAGTGAGGAGGAGCGCTTCGAGGTCGATGGCGCGAATGCTGCCGCGGACTTTCTGCGCAGCCACAGTATCGATGAGCGCGACATCGACGATGTCTGGGACGCCATCGCGCTTCACACGACACCGGGCATTCCCAAGCACAAACGGCCCGTGGTGGCGCTCGTCACTGCGGGTGTTGAGATGGATGTATTGGGTCTGGAGTATGATGCCTTCACCGCACATCAGCGCCACGAAGTGTGTGCCTGCCATCCGCGCGGCCATGACTTCAAGAACGGGATCATCGATGCGTTCGCTGCAGGGACGATCCACAAGCCGGAGACCACCTTCGGCAACGTCAAGGCCGACGTGCTCGACCTCCGCGACCCCACTTACAAGCGCGGGAATTTCTGCAGCATCATCCTGAACTCGGCGTGGAGCGAGTAGACTCCCGCACGCGCATGGCGATCAACGCTGCCACCAGCAGCGTTGCGCCAAAGCCCGTGGGTGCACCGAAGAATGGATAGGCGATCAGCAGCACAGCTGCGAGGCCAAGCACCGGCAGTTCGTGACGGCGAAAGCCTTCGGCGAGACCGATACGGGCGATGAAGCCGATGGCAATCGCAAGCACCATCACGTCGTACAGGAAAAGGTAGGGCGTCGTGAGCAAGGCGCCGACTGCCAGCGCAGCGGCTTTCAGTTCATAGCGCGCGCTGCTGCGCCACAACGGCACCAGCACCGCTACGACGGCACCAATCATGATCCACTGGAACGTCCAGGCCAGCGGCTCGCTGCCGTCGAAATAGCGCACCAGTGCGAAGACGCTCTGCATCTTGCCCCATGGCGCGCGGCCTTCGGTGAGGAAGGCCTGCGAGAACATCGGCATCCAGTGAATGAAGGCCTGCCAGCTCTCGGTGCCAAAAGCGAGCCACGACACCGCGGCCAGCAGCACGGTTGTGATGCCCGCGCTGACGAAGGCCTTCCATTGTGACGCTGCGATCAGCATCAGCGGAAACAGGAAACCATATTGCGGCTTGTAGCTGAGCAGGCCCAGACAGATCCCCGACAGGATCGGCCGCGTCGGCAGCAGCACCAGCATGCCGCCGATCAGCGCCGCTGTCAGAAATCCATTCTGCCCGACAAGGCCGTTGGTCATCACCACCGGAAAAGCCGCAGCCAGTAAAAGGCCGAAGGGACGACCGACGATCGCACGCATCGCCGCCAGATACGGCACGAAGCTGACGGCAGCCCAGCCAGCAAAGGCCACGGCATAAGGCAGCTTTGCGAGCAGTGCCGCGATGAACAGGAACGGTGGCGGATAATGCCAGGCGAAATTGCCGGAATAGCTCTGACCGAGAACCGCTATCTGGACCTTTTTCTGGATGTCCCAGTCATAGGCCCAGGCCGGATGACCATCGAGCACCAATCTCCCGGCAGACCACACATTGACGAAGTCGGTGGGCGAGCCGAGGCCGTCTTCATAGATCCAGCCGCGACCGTAGAAGGTCGGAAAGAAGGCGAGATGCAGCATCGTCAGGATCGTGCAGACGATCAGCAGCGCCGGCGGAACAGGCCCACGCTCAGGTATCGAAGTCATGATGAGCGGCGCTGGCATAGGGTCCCCAATGCGCATCGAGGGCGCCGGGCGACAGTGCCGAGGGAAGTTTGAGGAAGGTTTAAGTGGGACGTGGTCCCCAGATCGGGCCTCGCTCCATTTGAGCTACAGATAACAAAAAACGCGGCCTTTCGGCCGCGTTTTGCATATTTGCGTGTGAACGACTTTACGCCTGCGGCTGCGGCTCCAGGCCACCGTCCGGACGCGGGCGCGGCTTGCCAGCGGGCGGCACAGCCGAGGTGCGCGGGCCCGACGGCTCCAGCACCGACTCGCGGTTCGGCTTCTTGCCATTCAGCAAATCCGTGATCTCGTCGCCCGAGAGGGTTTCGAATTCGAGCAAGCCCTTGGCCAGCGTTTCGAGGTCATCGCGCTTCTCGGTGAGGATCTTGGTCGCTTCGTCATAGCCTTCGGCGACCAGACGCTTCACTTCGGAGTCGATCTTCTGCGCCGTGGATTCCGAGACCGCCTGGGTGCGGTTCATCTGCATGCCGAGGAAGACTTCGTCGTTGTTCTCGCCATACGACACCGTACCGAGTTCTTCCGACAGGCCCCAGCGCGTCACCATCATGCGAGCCAAGCGCGTGGCCTGCTCGATGTCGGAGGACGCACCCGAGGTGACCTTGTTGCGGCCGAAGATCAATTCTTCAGCAACGCGGCCGCCCATCATGATGGCGAGGCGCGAGGTCATCTGCTCCAGGGACATCGACATCTTGTCGCGTTCCGGCAGCTGCATGACCATGCCGAGCGCACGGCCGCGCGGAATGATAGTCGCCTTGTGGATCGGGTCGGTGGCGATGACGTTGAGGCCGACGATGGCGTGACCGCCTTCGTGATAGGCCGTCAACATCTTCTCTTCCTCGGACATCACCAGCGACTTGCGCTCGGCGCCCATCATCACCTTGTCCTTGGCCTCTTCGAACTCGCTCTGCGTCACCATACGCTTGTTACGGCGCGCGGCGGTCAGGGCGGCTTCGTTGACGAGGTTCATCAGGTCCGCGCCGGAGAAACCGGGCGTGCCGCGAGCGATGGTCTTGAGGTTGATATCCGGCGCCAGCGGCACCTTGCGGACATGGACCTTGAGGATCTGCTCGCGGCCGACGACGTCCGGATTTGGTACCACGACCTGACGGTCGAAACGGCCGGGACGCAGCAGCGCGGGATCCAGCACGTCAGGACGGTTGGTGGCGGCGATCAGGATCACGCCTTCGTTGGCTTCGAAGCCGTCCATCTCAACCAGCAACTGGTTGAGGGTCTGTTCGCGCTCGTCATTGCCGCCGCCGAGACCGGCGCCACGATGACGACCGACGGCGTCGATTTCGTCGATGAAGATGATGCAGGGCGCGTTCTTCTTGGCCTGCTCGAACATGTCACGCACACGGGATGCGCCGACGCCGACAAACATTTCGACGAAGTCCGAACCCGAAATGGTGAAGAACGGCACGTTAGCTTCGCCCGCGACCGCACGCGCGATCAGCGTCTTACCGGTGCCGGGAGGGCCAACCAGCAGCACGCCGCGCGGGATACGTCCGCCGAGGCGCTGATACTTGCCGGGGTCGCGCAGGAATTCGACGATTTCCTGCAGATCCTGTTTGGCCTCATCGACACCGGCGACGTCCTCGAAGGTGACGCGGCCATGCGCTTCCGTCAGCATCTTGGCGCGCGACTTGCCGAAGCCCATCGCCTTGCCGGCGCCGCCCTGCATCTGGCGCGACAGGAAGATCCACACGCCGATCAGCGCGATGAACGGCAGCCATGAGACGAGCAGCGACACGAACCACGGCACGTTGTCGCCCGGAGCCTTCGCGGTGATCGAGACCTTGGCGTCATACAGACGCTTGATCAGGGTCGGGTCGCTCGGGGCATAGGTCTGGAAGCTGGAGCCGTTGGTGAAGGTGCCGTGAATCTCGGGACCCTGGATTACGACATCGCGGACGTGATTTTGATCAACTTCGGTGAGGAGCTGCGAGAACGAAATGTCCTGCGAGGCGGTGCGCTGACCAGGATTCTGGAAAAGCGTGAACAGCGCCAGCAGCAACAAAACGATAATGACCCAGAGGGCAAAATTGCGCAGGTTCGCGTTCATCGATCTTCCTTCGTCGCCGCGCGAAATCGCGGCCTTATTCCCTTGTGGGTCGCCACAAGGGTTCACCCTGGGTCGGTCGGATACAATCTAGGTGCGACCGAGGGCGCTGCCAAGGGAACTGGGATGGACTATTTAACGCATCTACGCGCATTTCCGGTTCAAATAATGGCAGTGCTGACAGGGTTTTCCCACGGTGGTTAAGGTACTGTGGGGCCACAGGTAGGTCTTTGCACTCAATCGGCGCGGCGACGCCTGGGCGGCGCCGGAACGATTCTCAGGCGGTCCTGCGTCAGCGTGATCATGGCACCGGCGAGCGTCTGCTTCAGCAGAGTACCTTTCCCGCCCGATCGCGTGGCCTGAACGATGGCGAATACAAGCGTTTCGACCTTGCCGAGCTCGGCCGGCCCTTCGTGCCCGACCTGATCGATCATCCGCAGCAACAACCGAACGCGAATTTCCTCCGCCAGCCCCGCAAATGCTCCCGCATCGATGGCTTCAGGCATCTTGCCCGGACTGTGCAGCGCCAGAAACCGCTCTGCCCCGTCGACCATCAGTTCCAGCGCCGCATCGGCACGCCGCAGCCGGGTAGCGAGCCGGCCGAGGTTACGCGAATCGAAGCCCTCGGACGCCAGCGCCGGCATCAGCGCCCGCAGCCGCGGGCGGGTGTAGCTTGGGTCGGAATTACTGGGATCGGTCGCGAAGTCGATTTTCGCTTTGGTCAGCGTAGTAACAAGCTGCGCCTTCGCGATGTGCAAAAAGGGACGCGCGAGCTGGATACCGTCACGCTCGGTCAGCCGCGCCATGCCCGCGAGGCCGGCAATGCCGCTGCCGCGCGCCATCCGCATGAGGAGGGTCTCAGCCTGGTCGTCACGGGTGTGCGCCGTGAGTACATGGGAGGCGCCGGCACTACGCGCGGCCTTGGCGAGCAACAGATAGCGCGCTTCGCGGGCCGCGGCAGGCAGTCCGGTTTTCGGCTTGGCGCCAGTCCAGCGGAGAGTGCGGTGAGGAATATCGAGAGATGCCGCGAGCCGCTTCACGTCGCGGGCCTCGCGGGCCGCTTCAGGTCGCAAACCATGGTCGATGGTCACGGCAATAAGGTCGGGGCCGCGCTTGAGCGCACGCCGCCAACGCGCGGCGAGCCACATCAGGGCGACGGAATCAGGACCGCCCGACACGGCAAGGACCAATGCTGGCGCGGACGCCCAGTCAGCGAATAGCTGCTTCGCCATCTGGACCGAAATCGGCGACTGGTCGTCGTCGGACATGCGCGTCAGAACCGGTTGCGACCCGGCTCATCGTCCGGGTCGATCACCTAGCACTTAACGCGTTTTTGCTCGCGGTCCACGCCCTGTTTCACGCCGGCCGAGGCACGGGGATATTTCCGTGTCACTTCACCGAAGGCGGCACAGGCCGCTTCCTTTTCCTTCAGCGCGGCCAGCGACTGGCCAAGCCGCAGCAACGCATCGGGCGCCTTGGCGGAGGTGTCGTATTTCGTGGTCACGCCGAGGAATACTTCGGCGGCATCGCGATATTTCTGACGCTGGAAGAAGCTCTCGCCGAGCCAATACTGCGAATCCGCAATCATTGGATCGCCAGGATATTTCTGGGCGAAGTTGCGCATAGTCTCTTCGGCCAGCGCATAATCACGACGCTGCATATAGCCAATGCCGAGATCGAACTCGTCCTTCGGGGTCGCGCCCGGCGGCAAGGTCGTCAGTGCTGGCGCTGCTCCGGCCGGGGCGGCATTACCCAGCGGGAGCGGCTCGCCGGCCCCACGACCGCCCTGTGCACCGACCGGTGCGTTTGCGGGCATGGGCTGCTGCCCGCCACCCAGCGCGCGCGGCACCCCCGGCGCATTGGGGTTCGCATTGGGATCGAACGCATCGTTACGACGGCCAACGCGAGGAGCCGGCGCGGGATCCTGAGCAATTGGTGCAGGTGCCGCGATCTGCGGCTGTTGCTGATTGTAACCGGGCTGCGGCGCCTGCTGCACCGGGGCGGCAGCGATATTGGGCCGGCCACCGGCAGCACCGGGAGGCGCACCGGCCGGGGCGCCACCGGCCTGCAGCTGCCGCAGCTGATCTTCGAGCTGGCGGTTCCGGAATTGCAGCTCCTCGTTCTGGCCGGTGAGCTGCCGCAGCTGGTTCTGCAACCGCTCGATCTGCAAGCCCTGATCGGCATCGTCGTCGCCCGACTGCTGGCCGTAGCCCTGCTGACGGGGAGCCGGTTGACCAAACAACTGCGCCCAAACCGGCGAAGCCGTGACGAGCAGCATGGAGACGAGTGCAGCGCCGGCGAGCGAATGAGATCTGGATGACATTTGAGCCTGAAAATGACCGGTTTCGCGCCCCATCGGCGCGCATCACGATGAGGATTTCACTACGCCAAAAATGTGACTTTCGACAGCGACAAAGGCGCCCGTTGAAAACAAAAACGGCGCCTGCCCCGGGGGCAGACGCCGTTCTGTTTGATATCAGACGTCGCTTACGCGCCGGCGTTCAGCACGGTAACTGCACGGCGGTTCTGCGACCAGCACGAGATGTCGTTACACACCGCGACCGGACGTTCCTTGCCGTAGGAGATGGTGCGCATCCGGCTGGCATCGATCCCGCGCGAGGCCAGGAAGGTGCGAACCGACTGGGCACGGCGGGCGCCGAGCGCAATATTGTATTCGCGGGTGCCGCGCTCGTCCGCATGACCTTCGATGGTGAAGGAATAGCGGTTGTACTGCTGCAGCCACTGCGCCTGCTTGTCCAGGGTCGCGATCGCCTGCGGCGACAGTTCGGTCTGATCGCTCTCGAAGAACACGCGATCGCCGACATTGACGACGAAGTCCTGCTGGCTGCCCGGCGTGGCGGCATTGGCCATCGCACCATCGGCACCCAAACCGTTCTTGTTGGCGCAGGCGCCCATCGACAGCGCCACGGCCAGCACTGCAGCCAGTTTTAATCCCTGGAGGATACGCATCTGATGCTTCATTCCCGGAGCCTCCACGCTCACGCTTTACCCAACTGTCATTCGGTCTACAGGGCGTTGGTTAAGCGAACGTTCCGTCAACCTTGATGAGGTGTTGCCAAAACCGATCAAAAGCCACAGGCCGCGAAAAAGCAACGACGTGGTTAATGGTTGGCAAATGTGGCGCGACGGTGAAGGTTCTGAGAAAGCAGCTGGTTTTAGGCAGAATCCCGCTGCGGGACTGCTGGGATAGCCAGCAATGACCGGCGACCGGACTGTCGCCCCCCTTCACCCTCAGGTGCGGGGCAACACCGCGGCCTGGGCGATATGGAACTCAGATGAATGAAGATCCGGCGCCAGGGGCTCGCTCTTGCGCTCGAACAGAGCCCGCTGCTCGAAGAGACTGGAGCGGAAATGTGGGTAGCGCATGAAAATGCGTTCGCGCACCGCGGCGTAGTCGGCCGCCATCAGGCATAGCGGCTTTGTCAGCGTCGGATAAGGCCGCGGCTCGCACATCGGCGTCTGCAGGAAAACCTTGCGATAGAACGCGCGATGCTCGGCGCGCACGGTCGCCGTCCCGATATCGGCTTTGAAATAGCCGCAGGCGACATAGCCCAGCCGAACCGTCATATAGGGCAGTTCAGGAAACTTGGTGCGGTTGTTCGGGTCGGCCACGAAGCGGTTCGGGTCGACGATGATCTTCCCTTTCTCTAGCTCGGGACGCAGCAAGTCCCCGAATGCATCGACGGCGGGCGTTTCCGGATTGTCCGGCGTCGCTACGCTGACGCGCAGCGAACTGGCGAGCTCGCCATCAACGAATATCCCGAAAGTCCATGAATTCGGCAAATCATCGAAACGGTCGGCGAGACGGCGATCCGCGCGAGGCTCGATAGCCCCCTCATGGAGATAGGCTCTATAGCGCAGGCTATAGATCGCCTCTTTCTCAGCTTCGGTTTCGGCAAGACGGTAGTCAACCCGGTCGAGAATATCGCTGCGCTTCGAAGCTTCAGTCGCTTGATCGGCCGAAGCCATCATTCCGTCTCCTACGCACCAACGCCATGACTACGCGAGTAAGGAAAGGTTAAAGCTTTCTTAAAAGTTGTCAAAGGTTCTGCCACAATGTGGTTAACCCTTTTGGCCTATTCGGCGCGCGAAACGAATGGAAATGGAAATTCGAGAGTGTGGCCCGCGGCTGGTCAGGCCGGTGCGCGCGTGGCCTCGACATTGGCGCCGGGCTCGATCACGCGACGTCCGTGGGACGCGTCCAGGAGCTGCCTGATCCGGGTCGCAGGCACCGGGCGGCTGAACAGATAGCCCTGCGCCTCGCTGATCGTGCCGTCGGCACTGATCAGCTCGAGTTGCTCGTTGGTCTCGATGCCTTCGACGACAACCGTCATTCCCAGATCGGCACTGAGGCGCGCAACGCCGCGCAGCAGCGTCAACGGACGGTCCGTATCGATCCCTTCGAGGAATGAGCGATCGATCTTCACCTTCTGCAGCGGGAAATTGTGCAGATAGCTCAGGCTCGAATAGCCGGTACCGAAATCGTCGAGCGAAATCCGACAACCTGCTGCGTGAAGCTGCGCGAGGGCATCGTGGGTCCACTGCGTATTACGCAGCAGCGACGATTCGGTGATCTCGATCTCGAGACGACGCGCCGGCAGCCCGGACACATCGAGGGCGTAGCGTACCTCGCTCAACACATCGCGCTGATGAAACTGCTGCGACGAGAAGTTGACGGCGACGCTGACCGCGTCCGGCCACTTCATGCATTCGATACAGGCCTTGCGCAGAATCCACCGGCCAAGATCGACGATCAGGCCCATGTCTTCTGCGACGGGAATGATATCGACCGGCGAAACAGTGCCGCGGACAGGATGATTCCAGCGCAGCAGCGCTTCGCAGGTCGAGATGCGTCCCGACTTCAGATTGACCAGCGGCTGGTAGTAAATCTCGAATTCTTCATTGGCGAGCGCCTGGCGCAGATCCAGTTCGAGCACGCGGCGCGCCTCGACCGTCTGGGCCATCTCGTCGCGGAAGAAGCAGAAGGTGCCACGGCCTGAGGCCTTCGCACGATACAACGCCATATCGGCGTTCTTCAAAAGGTTGTCAGCGCTGACATCGGGTTCCGTCAAGGCGATGCCGACGCTGGCGCCGATCTCGACCTGATGATTGTCGACCTCGTAGCGCTCACTGAGCCGTTCGACGATGCGACGCGCCAGATCGGCTGCATCATGATTTGTCTTGATGGCACGTTGGAACACGACAAATTCGTCGCCGCCAAAACGAGCCACGAAGTCATCCGCGCGCAACATTTCGCGCAGCCGATCGGCGACCATGCACAACAGCTGATCACCGCATGGATGACCAAGCGTATCGTTGACCTGCTTGAACTGATCGAGATCGACGAACAGCAGGGCCGACAGCGTGGATTGGTCCGAGCTCTTCAGCATGCGGCCGATTTCGTTCCGGAAACTGACCCGGTTCGGCAGCCCCGTCAATTCGTCGAAACGCGCCATGTGGCTGATACGCGCTTCGGAATTGCGGCGCTCGGTAATGTCTTCAAGCAGAACGACCGTGCCGCCGCCGACCATCGGCTGAAACTTCCACGACAATGCGCGTTCGCTCTCGTGGGCATGATCAAGGGTCGTGATTTCGGCCGCCTTCGAGCTTTCAATCTCGGTGATGATGGTCATCGCGCTGGCCGACGACACCGTCCCCGCATTGACGCAGAGCGAGACGACTTCGCGAGCAGTCACGCCGCGCTGCACGAGATCCTCTGAAATCTCCATCATCGCAGTGAAGCGATTGTTGAGCACCGCCAACCGACCATCAGCGCCGAACATGCACAGGCCGTTGGGCATGTTGTTCAGCGCCGTATCGAACTGGCCAGCGATGGAGCCGACCCGCTCGGTGGCCAGCAGCGCCTTGACGTAGACGTCATGCAGACGAAGCGTGATCCGGCGCAGGCCGACAAAGAACAGAACGTTCAGAAACGCAAAGCCGATATAGTAGAAGTCACCGTGGATAATCAGCGCCAGCGCCATCGGACCGCACGCCAGGAGCACCTGCAACTGCGCGATCTTCGGACGGCCATAGGTTCGGCCGGCACCGGCCGCGATATAAGCGACGGTCACTGCCGTACCCAGCATATGCGCGACCGGATCATCGCTGCCGAGCAGAACGACCCAACACCACAGGCCCAACGCGGCTGCATAGAGCGAGCCGCCAACCATGTAATTGAATTCCCAGCGGATCGCCTCGTCGGGCGTCAGCGCGGTCTCGCGCTTTTCATAGCGGCTAAGCTGAAGGGCCCGCAAAGCGCCAATGACGATGATCAGGGCGGCGCATGGCCACAGCAAAGGGTTGCCGGTCTTCACCGCAGTCATGACTGCGCCGGTTCCGGCGCAGACCGCACCGGCCAGCATCGGAATCGGGTTTTCGAACAAGGAATCGACGAGCGCCGTGTAGATCGACGGCGACATCGATTTGCTGTTCGTCCGGTTGTGGTCGGCGAGCTGCATCGGGCGTAAATGCGTCCTGTTCAGGCGCACATTGGTACCGGGTCCTGATGAAGTCTTTCTGAGGGAACATCGTTAGCGAACTGTTTACGCATTCGCATAAACAGCAAATCTGCTCGTGATTTCAGCGCGGTGGGCAAAGTTTGCCGGGAATAGCCGGTAATCCGCCGGTCGCTGCCAATCGTTTGTTTACGATAGTAATGGCGACCAGGCCGGGTCGGACGCGAAGCCAGGCGTCGGGACCTTGAGCTCGTTGCGGCCGGACACGTCGACCGTAAACAGGGACGGGCCCCCGCCCGTATCGCGGAAGAACATGATCACGCGGCCATTGGGCGCGAAGGTCGGACCCTCATTATGATAGCCCGACGTCAGCAGCCGCTCACCGGAGCCATCGGGCTTCATGATGCCGATCGAGAACTGACCACCACCCTGCTTGGTAAAGGCGATATAGTCGCCGCGCGGCGACCAGACCGGGGTCGAATAGCTGCCTTCGCCGAACGAGATGCGCTGGGCACCGCCGCCGGTTGCCGCCATCGTATAGATCTGCGGCTTGCCGCCGCGATCCGATTCGAAGCAGATCTTCGAGCCATCCGGAGAATATGACGGCGAGGTGTCGATTGCCGGCGTGTCGGTGAGTCGCGTCGTCGATTTCGACCGCAGGTCCATGACGAACAGGTTGGAATTGCCGCCCTGCTGCAGGCTCATGATGACGCGCTGGCCATCCGGCGAGAAACGCGGCGAGAACGACATGCCCGGGAAGTTGCCGACAACCTCACGCTGGCCTGTCTCGATATTGAAGAGATAGACCTTGGGATCACCCTGGCCGAATTCCATATAGGTGATCTCTTGCGTCGACGGCGAGAACCGCGGCGTCAGCACCAGATCGGCACCACGCGTCAGGTAACGCACATTGGCACCGTCCTGATCCATCAGCGCCAGTCGCTTGACGCGGCGCTCCTTGGAGCCCGTTTCGTCAACGAAGACCACGCGGCTATCGAAATAGCCCTTCTCGCCGGTCAGGCGCTCGTAGATCTGGTCGGAAATGATATGGGCGATACGACGCCAGTATTCCGGCGAGGTGAAATATTGCTGGCCTGCCAATTGCTGACCGGTGGCGATGTCCCACAGACGAAATTCGGCTTTCAGGCGACCATCGCCCTGACGGGTCATGCGGCCGGTGACCAGCGCCTGTGCATTCACGGTCTTCCAGTTCACGAAGTTCGGCGGCGCGTCGATGTTGACGGCCTTCTCGACGAAGGCGGCCGGATCGATCGGCGCGAACAGGCCGCTGCGCTTGAGATTGTTAGTGATCACCTGCGAAACGCCGACGCTGACTTCGTTGTCAGCGCCGGTGCCGGCATTGAAATTCGGAATCGCGATCTGCATGGGCGCAACGTCACCGCCGGTGATCGTCACGCGGGCTTGACCGAAAGCGGCGCGTTGACCGCCGATGATCAAACCGGCCGACGCGGCGCCGGCAATGAACTGGCGGCGGCTGGGCCGCAGCAGCGACCCTTCGAGTTCATTTTTAAAAATCATTTGTACCGGGCTTTTCATGTTGCGGTCTTCGTTGCAGCGCGAAGTCACGTTATTTTTTCAGTGAAATAAGGATTGAACGACTTCCATTCGTCGAACATCTGCGGCGGCAGCTTGTAGGGCTGGCAATCGATGATCGCACGCAGACCGCTCTCCTGATAGACCCGTTGATAAGGCGTGGTCGGCCGTCCGATCGCCACCGGAGTCGCCTCCAGCGTGCCGTCCTTCTTCAGTGCGATGCTGAACTCCGCTTCGACCTGCTGGGCTTCGATGCCGCCATACGGCTTCTTCCAGCAGCGATCCACCTGCTGCTTGAACATGGCGCCCCAGGTGGCGACGTTGCTGCCGGCTTTGCCTTTTGACGTGCCGAGCGCCTCGTTCGGATTAAGGTCCGAGCCCGTCACCGAATTGCGGGTCGGATCGCGCTTGTCGATCAGTGCTGCGATTTTCGACTGGTCAAACACACGCTCAGCCTTCTTGGTCTCTTCGGCCTTGGCTTTGGCCTCAGCCTTCGCTTTGGCTTCGGCTTTCGCCTTGGCCTGCGCTTCGGCTTTTGCCTTGGCTTCTGCCTGAGCCTTGGCGTCAGCCTCTGCCTTCGCTTCGGCCTCTGCCTTGGCGTCGGCGACTGCCGCGGCTTTCGCCTCCGCCTTGGCCTTGGCATCGGCCGCGGCTTTGGCTGCGGCTTCGGCTTTTGCGGCTGCCTCCGCCTTTGCTGCTTCGGCAGCGGCCTTTTCGTCGGTCTTGGGCTGTTCCTTCGGCGCCGTCTCGGTGATCACCGGCGGCTTCTTGTCGTCGATCTTGCCGACAGTATCCTCGACCGGCGGCTTGGCCTCGGCGACCTTCTCCACTTTCGGCTTCGGATTTTCCTTCTTGCCGGTCTTTTGACCGACCATGGACTGGCTTTCGACGCTGATGTCGACCCCGACGGAATCCTCCGGCATCACTTCCAATGCCTTGGAAGAGAACGTGAGAAGTCCCCACCCGATCACGATGACGTGCAGGGCTACCGATGCGATGAGTGTCTTGTCGACCTTCACGATCAGATTTCCAATCCTGCTCCTGCCCAGATCAACCGGCTGTTCCACGAGCTTACGTCCCCTGCTCCGGCAGGATCACGATATTGGCCTTGAATCCGGCAGAGCGAACAGTGCCGAGCAATTTCATCATGTCCGTGTAACAGACGTCCTTGTCACCACGGAGAAACACGGTGTTGTCTGTTTCCGAACGCGTCGCCCGGATCGCCTTGATCTTGGCGTCGAGCTCACTCACCGGCACGAGGGCGTCGCCGACATACATTTCGACCGCCGAATTACAGCCGCCGCCGGTGCGCTTCACCGACACGGTGAGCGGCGGAGCATTCTGCGATATCGACTTGCCGCCGCTCGCGATCGGCAGGTCGATATCGATGGTCGAGGTCATCAGCGGCGCCGACACCATGAAGATGATCATCAACACGAGCATGACGTCGACCATCGGGGTGACGTTGATCTCGGCCATGACGGCAGCACGCCGGCGCCCGCGCCGACCTCCGCCACCACCGCCCGAGCCCATATTCATCCCCATGACAGGGTGCTCACTTCAAGGTTCAATTCGTCACCCATCAGACGCGCTCGTCGATCTGGCGCGACAGGATCGCTGAAAATTCGTCGGCAAACCCCTCCAGGCGCTGGGCCTGTTTGTTCACTTCTGACGTGAATTTGTTGTAGAAAATAGTCGCCGGGATGGCGGCGATAAGGCCGATGGCCGTGGCGAACAGCGCTTCGGCGATACCAGGTGCGACCACGGCGAGCGACGTGTTCTTCGAGGCGGCAATCGCCTGGAAGCTCGACATGATGCCCCAGACGGTGCCGAACAGGCCGACGAAGGGGCCGGCCGAACCGACCGTCGCCAGCACCAGAAGGCGGCGCTCGAGCCGCTCAACCTCGCGGGCGATGGAGACGTTCATCACCTTGTCGATGCGCATCTGCAGACCGGTGAAGGAGCGCGCCTGGCTTTCAAAAGACCGCTTCCACTCGCGCATCGCCGCGACGAAACACGCCGCCATCGACTGCGTCGGCTTGGCAGAGAGCGCGCGGTACAGATCCTCGATGGACTCGCCGGACCAGAAGGCCTGCTCGAACCGGTCCATGGCGCGGCGTGTGCGCGCATACAGGAACATCTTGTCGATCGCGATCGCCCAGACCCACACCGAACAGCCCAGCAGTCCCAGCATGACCGCTTTCACGATCCAGTGAGCCTGCAGGAACAGCGCGATCAGCGAAACGTCGGATGAAGCCAGCGGCAGGGCTGACTGCGCCACATCGGCCGGATTCATGAACGGTATCCTCTCAACGCAAAAATCCTCAATTTGCCAGCGACTTGCTCATCGCTGGTGCCGCGGCCACGCATCGCGCGCGGCGCGGAACGCCAGTGCAATGTTCTTGTTGTGTCGCATGGAGGGCTTGTCCGAAGCCGAGCCCTAAATTCCCTGCCAACATGTCAAAACAAGGGCTTGCACGCGTTTCTGCGGCTTTTACCAGACGCCAGTCATGGTTAATGCGGAGTTACCAAAGCGTGTTTTGGCCGAGAAATGAAGCGGTATTCGCTTGTTCGTGAAGGGCCCGTGACAAAGCAAAACCGCCCGCCTGAATGATCAGACGGGCGGCGATGTCGGCATCGGGCGAAGGGGGCGCTACGCCTGACGCCTATCAGTTTCGGGCTGTTAGCCCTGCGGCTGATTGTTATCCGATGGCGGGGTCGGCTTTGGGCGGTGCTGCGCCATGAACTGGTCGAACTCTTCCTTGTCCTTGGCGTGACGCAGACGATCGAGGAAGTTCTTGAACTCGTGCTGTTCTTCCTCAAGGCGGCGCAGGGTTTCGACGCGATATTCGTCGAAGGCGCGGTTGCCCGAGGTCGGCGGGCCGAAGCCGAAGCCCGATCCGAAGCCTGAGCGCTCCATGCGGCTGCGCATGCGCTCCATCTTGTACTGCATCCGCTCCATCTTGTTCTCGAAACGGCCGTTACGATCCCAGCAACCCATTTTTCTGCTCCCGAGTGTGAAGAAGAGAAGTGCGAGGCCAACCGGCCACCAGATGATAAAACCGAGCACGATCAATACGATGTGCCATGGTGAGCGCATCTGGTAGGACACCCGATCATCGGCGGGTGGACCCCATCGATTGTAATCTGCAGCGTTGGCCATTTTCCTCTCCATCAGCGGCACCATGCCGCTTGTGAATGTAAATAACATTTACATACGTAGCTCACGGCCGGATTTTGTCAAGGCGACCGCTAGGGGAGCGCCGCGAATTATTTTGGGGCGGTTCCCCAAGGACCCGATTTGGGCGCTGTAGTTGTGTCGGACTTGTGGACGTTTTGGTCGGTTGGAAAGCCCAGTCCGCGCAAATAAATCAGCGCGCCGGCTTCCAGCAGGTCGTCCGGCGACATCGGCAGCTTGCGCCGCGCGGCATCGCCGCGGCCAAACAGCGAGGCCACGCCGTGCGCCAGCGACCAGATATGCAGCGCCATCATCATCGCCGGCGGACGCGTCACACCGGGCGGCGTCAAGGCGGCCAAACGTTCTGCCGCCGCACGGATCACACCGAAGGCACGTTCTCCCGCCGCGGCCAGTTCAGGACTGGAATCTACGGGGATTCCGGATTCGAACATCGCCGAATAGAAGGCCGGTTCAGTGCGGGCGAAGTTCAAATACGCCTTGCCGATCCGCTCGAAGGCCGTGACCGTATTCGGACGGCCATCATCCCACGCCGCCGTCAGCACCTGCTCGAACTGCTCGAAGCCACGCTGCGCGATGCTGGCGAGGAGGTCGTCGCGATCGCGGAAATGGCGATAGGGCGCGGCCGCGCTGACGCCGGCCGTGCGCGCGGCATCGGCGAAGGTGAAGCCCGCAGGCCCCTTCTCCGCAATCAGCCCCAGTGCCGCCTGCAGCAGGGCCTCTTTCAGATTTCCGTGGTGATAACCGCGCTCGCCGCGGCTGTCTTTGCGCCAGCTCATGTGAAGGGCTTTAACATGAGCCGGGCCAAAAGGTCACACCAAAACGGTGTGACCGGCGCAGATTCCCTCAACAAATCAACGCCCGCCGCATGCGGAAATCCTGCGGCAGGCATGCGGCCGTGTTGCGACACGACCGTTTCATGCCCGTCGCAGTGATTTTGCCTCAGCCGAGCCGCTTTGCGGTGGTCTGCATCTCCTCGAATCCCGAGGCGACGGCCTGCACGTCCTCCGGATAATCGGCCATTTCCTGCACCTGGCGGATCTCGATCACCTCGTTGGGCGTCGCCGGGCAGCGGCTGGCCCAGGCGATGGCCTCATCGCGCGAGGCGACGTCGATCATCCAGTAGCCGCCGAGCACTTCCTTGGACTCCGCGAACGGCCCGTCGGTCACCACCGGCTTGCCGGATGGAAAGGACACCCGCGCGCCCATCGATGGCGGGTGCAGTCCGTCGCAGGTGATCAGCACACCAGCGTCCATCAGCGCCTTATTATAGGCCATCATCGCGGCGACGCGCTCGATGTCCTCCGGCACGGTGCCCGGCGCCGCAGTCTCATAGCCGCCGGGGATCATCAGCATCATGAATCGCATGGTCATTATCCTCGTTGATCTCGTCGCTTATTTCTTGGCGGCTTGCGCCCGCAGGCGCTCTTCCTTCTCGCGCAATTCGGGTGTGAGGGCGTCGCCGAAATCCTCGGCCGCAAACACCTGACGGATCTCAATCTCGTCACCGGCCGCAAACGGCGCGCGCTTCATCCACGCGATCGCCTCGTCCTTCGAGGCGACGTCGATCAGCCAGAAACCCGCTATCAGATCGCGCGTCACATCGAACGGCCCCTGCTTCACCACTGGCTCACTGCCGGTAAAGGTGATCCGCGCGCCTTTCGATGTCGGGTGCAGCCCCTCGCCGGCCTGCATCACGCCGGCATTGCACATCTCTTCATTGAACTTGCCCATCGCGGTCAGCAGTTCCGTCGTCGGCATCACGCCGGCTTCGGTGTCCTTGTTCGCATGCACAATCACCATGAAACGCATCGGTCTTTCTCCGTTGGAAGGTTCGACTGCAAGGATGACGAAGCAGCTTTTGCCAGTCCGACATGACCGGTGAAATTATTTCAGACGTCATGACCAATGGATTTTTTCCTTCAACCATGGTCCAGGCTTCTACAATTACCGGATCACAACTGGCCGCCCGTGTGGCTCTCCCGGACGCAATCATCGCTCAACAGCATTTCGAATGATCGACTAGCGCGACGCCCGATCATCTTTCAGCGCATCTGCGAATTCGGTCACGATTGCCTTTATCAGGCGACCGCTGAACCTATCCTTTTGCCACAGCGCCGTCATTTCGACAGGAGATGGCTCCCAGTCTGTCAGGACGCGAATAAGCGCACCGGATGTCAGTGCGGCTTCAACCAAAAAGAATGGCAGGTTGGCAATCCCGAGGCCCGCAATTGCGGCGTCCACCAATATCGTCTGCCGGTTGGCCGCAAAGCTGATTTTGGGATGGATAGTCGCGGTCACGCCTTTGTCGTTTCGCAGATCCCATTCGACCAGATCGCGACGGATCGCAAGCGCGGGAATTTCCCTGAGGTCCTGCGGCTCTTTCAAACCGGAGTGTGCCGAT
Source organism: Tardiphaga sp. 37S4 (assembly GCF_021044645.1). Classification (NCBI taxonomy): domain Bacteria; kingdom Pseudomonadati; phylum Pseudomonadota; class Alphaproteobacteria; order Hyphomicrobiales; family Nitrobacteraceae; genus Tardiphaga; species Tardiphaga sp. 37S4. Next base: position 4,314,441 of record NZ_CP088008.1, read on the forward strand.
AAAAAGTCCGGGCTGGCGACCAGCACTCTCGGCAAGGTGGCAATTCTCCTGAAGATGAGTTCGGAGTCCGCGACCGGCCCCATCCGAACCACCAAATCGTATCCTTCCTCAATCAGCGACACTCTGCGATCGGCAAGGGTTATCTCAATCGCGACATCGGGATGTCTGGCCCCGAACCGGATCAACGCAGGCGCAAGCACTGCAGTGGCGATATCGGGCGGCAAGGAAAGACGAATGTTGCCCGACAGGGCTGCGCGCTCGTCCTGAACCTCGGCTACGGCCTCTTCAGCGAGCGAGAAGGCCGCACGGCTTCGTTCGAAAAGTTGCTGCCCCTGCTCTGTGAGCACGACGCCCTTCTTCGTTCGCCGGACGAGTCGGACGTTCAAGGTATTTTCCAGCACCGACAGTCGCCGGGACAGCGTCGCTTTCGGAATGCCCGTCGCACGCTCGGCCGCCGCAAGCCCTCCGGCCTCGACGATACGAGTGAACAGCGCAAGGCCGTCGAAATCTCCGAAGACTGTCATGTTCCATTTATGAAACATGATGAGGTCATTTTTCAAGCCTGCCGCTGGCTTTGTTTCATTTCTACACTTATGGGCGAGCAATGACGCTCTTTGAGCCAAACGAGGTCAGATCATGCCCAATTACTTCACCCCGGAAAATTCCGCGCTTCTGCTCATCGATCATCAGATCGGCACGATGCAGTTGATCAAGAACATCGACGTCGCCAGAGCCAAGCGCATGTCGCTGGCACTGGCGAAAACAGCGAGCATCCTGAACATTCCGACCGTCCTGACGTCGAGCCAGGAAGATCGCCTGCAGGGGCCGCTGTTGCCGGAGCTGCAGGAGATCCTGCCAGACGCCTTCAAAGCGCGCGTCAAGCGCGAAGGCATCGTCAACGCCTGGACCGACGTCAACTTCAAGGCGGCGGTGGAAGCAACGGGACGAAAGAATCTGATCATGGCCGGTGTCACGACCGATGTCTGCCTTGTCTTCCCGGCGATCGATGCGGTGACCGAAGGCTACAGCGTCCAAGCGGTCATGGACGCTTCGGGGTCTCCATTCGAGCTCTCCGAGGATATGTCCCGCCGGCGCATGCAGGATGCTGGCGTTGTTTTAACAGCGACCAACACGATGATCGCCGAACTCGCTCAGAACTGGGGAACGCCCAATGGGCAAAAACTCATCCAGTTGCTGTTCAGCGAAGTGCTTCCGCCGATCAATCCGTAACGCCATCGCGCCCGCCGAAGCTGGAGCCTCATTGGTTCTGATGGAAGCAGAACCGAGCTCCAGCTTTTTGTTTGAAGCGTTTTCTTGACGCGAACCGGCATCCACTTCGCTCGAAAACGCGATAAGGAGAAAAAACATGACCTCAGCACCAACTATCGCAGGGATCGGTGTCGTCTCGCCTGAAAGCCATCAGGTGCGGTCGCAAGGGCCATTCCAGTTGCGTCGCATCCGTCCCGGCATCGCTCTGGGACAGCCAAACGACGCAGGCTTCGGCGGGCTTGGCGTTATCGACCACGCCCGGCTGCAACCCGGCCTCGTCGTGAGGATGCACGAGCATCGCAATGACGAGATCATAAGCTACATGCGCGCAGGCCGCATGCAACACACCGACTCCGCCGGAAAGAGTGAACTTATATCGCCCGACCGGTTGATGGTGATGAACGCAGGCCGCGGTTTTCATCATGAAGAACGAGTTGTCGGAGACGACCAGATCGAAATGCTGCAGATTTTCGTTCGGCCTGAAGCCGCAGACGAAGAGCCAATCGTTCAATTTGTCGAACTCGATGAGATCGAGCGAAACGATCAATGGCGGTTGCTGACCGGACCGAAAGTATCCGACGCACCGACCTTCGTACGTCAGGCCGTCTATTTGTACGATACCCACCTATCGGCGGGTCGAAGCATCGACCTCCCGTCCAAACCCGGGTTTGATCGTTGGCTATATGTTTTTCAAGGCAGAATATCTGCGGGACAGCACGACGTCGGAACGCACACCGCGCTGATGCTTGCCGCGGATCAGGCCGAGATGAATGTTACCGCTGTCCAGGAAACTGATCTTGTTGTTTTCCTCGTTGATCGGAGCGCTAAGTTCTCGCGTGGAGGGACTATCAGTGGCTGAATCCGAATGGATGGTTCGGATCTTGTCCGCACTCGTATGATTACGCCCTTACGACACCTGCTTCTGAAACACCCCGTTCTTGTAACTCGCGCCGAAATACACATCGATCGACCGGATGAGATCGCCCTCGAAGCCGAAGACTTCGGTGTTGCGAAAACTCTTGCCGTCCTTCGCCACGCAACGATAGGTCACGAACGCCGTATCGCCATCGACGGCGATACGCTCAAGATCATGCTGCGCGATCCAGTTGGCAACACGCCAGCAGCGGGCGAAATAGGTCGCCTTGTCGATCCCGTCATCGAACGGGCTCGTAAAGGTGAAGTCGTCCGTGAACGCATCTTCGACGGCCCCGCGGTCATTGCGCAGATAGGCTGCAAACAGGTCTCGGATGGCGTGGGTCTTGTCAGCGCTCATATGGATCACTCCTGCGGAAACATGTGCGCGTAGGGCTCCGCCTCCTTCACCACCCGTGCGAATGATGGACGCGCCAGCAGCCGGCCAAGATAGGCCGAGACGTTGCGATGTGCGTCTCCGAACGGATGCACCTTGTTCGCGTAGTACAACGCCGGAGCCGCGGCGCAGTCGGCGAGCGTGAACGCTGCGCCCATCGCCCACGCGTTCGTCGCCATCTGCTTGTCGATCATGCCGTAGGATGTGGTGAGCAACGCCCGCGCCATGGCCACACCATGCGGATCCTTCTTGTCGGCCGGCACCAGACGGTCGCCGACGATCTTCTGCGTCGGCGTGTGCACGTAGAGATCATAGAAGCGGTCGCGTAACCGCATCTGCAGGCCGGCGTCGCCATCGGGGATGAAACGCGTGCGGCCGGGAAAATGCCGGTCGAGAAACTCGATGACAATGGAGGACTCCGGCACGATCGCGCCGCGCTCATCATCTTCCAGCACGGGGAATTTGCCGATCGGCCACAGTTTCAACAGCGCCGCGCGCTCAGCTTCGTCGCCGAGATTGACCATATGCGGCGTAAACGGCGTGTCGTTCTCGTACAGCGCGACCAGCGCCTTCCAGCAATAGGACGACAGCGGATGGAAATGCAGTGTGAGGGACAAGGGAACCTCCTGTCGGGATGGATGAAATACATCGCCGCTACATGAGCCTGGCGAATGACGTCAACCAAGGACGAATGGGCTCTGCGTATCCCGACAACTACTGGCCCATTTTCGCTACAGAGGAGCCAAAATCCATCCATACAGGCCTTGGGCATATTCAGAGATCGAAAAGTAGAACGATACTAAGCTGGCAACCTGTGGAAATGGCCATTTGCCGTTCACACCGCTTCACGCGCGCGTTACCGACTTAGCTGAAAATTAGCTAAGGAGCGTAAGCGTGGCCATTTCCCAAACCTCACAGCGACTCTTCGGAGCGTCTATCGCAGTTCTTATGACCTTCGCGATCGAAGCTCCGGCGCAGGCGCAGAGCCAGCTTCCGCCCGTCGTTGTCGAGCAGGCCAAACCGCGCGCCACGCCGGCACGTCCGCAGCGGTCGCAGGCGGCGCGCTCCGCCGCCAGCCGTCGAACTGCAACGCGGGGCCCGACGGCGCTGGCCGCGACCGCCGCTCCGGCTGCTGCAGCTTTCGAATCCGGCACGGGTCCGGTCCAGGGCTACCTCGCCGGGCAGAGCACCACTGGCATGAAGACGGACACGCCACTGCGCGAGACGCCGCAGTCGATCACGGTGGTCACGACCGATCGCATGGCCGATCAGGGCGCGACGAGTGTTCAGGATGCCCTGCGCTATATCCCGGGCGTCTTCGCCGACGCCTACGGTGTGGACTCACGCGGCGACTATCCGCGCATCCGCGGTCAGGACCCCAATATCTATCTCGACGGTACACGCGCGGCGGACGCCTATCGGTTCAACGAATGGCGGCCCGATCCCTATACGGCCGAGCGCATCGAGGTGATGCGCGGACCGGCGTCCGTACTGTACGGCGACACGTCCACGGCGGGCCTGATCAACCTGATCTCGAAGCGCCCGCAGGCGGAAGCGGCGAGCGAGATCGGCGTTCAATTTGGCAGCTTCAACCGCAAGCAGGTGCAGATCGATACGACCGGCAAGCTGACCAAGGATGGCGAGTGGTTGTATCGCTTCGTCGGCGTCTTCCGCGACAGCAACATGCAGACCGACTTCACCAAGGACGACCGCATCGTGCTGGCACCGTCGCTGACCTGGCGGCCGACCAACAACACCAGCTGGACTGTGCTCGGCACCTATCAGAAGGACACGAGCGGCAGCTCTACGGCGTTCCTGCCGCATGAAGGCACGCTGTTCGCGGGGCCGAACGGCTTCATTCCGGTGAATCGCTTCGCGAGCTATCCCGGCTACGACAAATACCAGACCGAGACCGGTGCTTTCAGCAGCCTGTTCGAACACAGCTTCAACGATGCCGTGAAAATCACCCAGAACCTGCGCTTCACGCATGTCGAAGGCATCTATCGGACGGCCTACCCGGATTCCTACTCAAATCCCTCGAATCCGTTTCTGGATCCCGAGCACCGAACGGTGGCGCGCTACATTTCCAGCCAGGAAGTGGCCAAGGACAGCCTGACCATGGACAACAATGTCCAGCTCAAGCTGCTGACCGGACCTGTTTCACACAAGATGCTGTTCGGCCTCGATTATCGCGACCTGAACCAGCGCACACGTTCAGGCGGTGGCTTTGATCCAACACCGTTCGATCTCTATGCTCCCGTCTACACCAGTCTTACGGCGCCTGTGTTGTCCGACACCCCCGCGGTGCGGCAAAGCCAGCTCGGCCTGTACGCGCAGGACCAGATGCGGCTCGGCCCCTGGCTCGCCACGGTCGGCGTTCGACAGGACTATGTCAGCAACCGCGTCGCAGGCAGCCCCGACGAAGACACCAAGGCCACAACGGGCCGCGTGGGCCTGATGTATGAAACGCCTGTTGGCTTCAACCCCTACGTCACCTACGCGCAGTCGTTCAATCCGATCTTCGGCGCCAATGTCTGCGCCGAGATCTGCAAGGCGCAGCGCGGCGAGATCTACGAGGTCGGTTTCAAGTACAATCCATTCCCGGGCACCGCGATCAATGGCGCTATTTTCGACACAGTTGAGAAGAACCGGCTGGCCTCGGGATCCGTGCCCGATGCAAATGGTTTCATCGCTTCGATCCAGACCGGACAGGTGCGTATCCGTGGCGTGGAGCTCGAGGTCATCACCCAGGTGACGCCCGACCTCAGACTGATTGGCAGCTACTCCTATCTCGATGCCAAGGTTGAAAGCGGCGACAATGTCGGCAAGCATGTGGAAACCGTGCCGGATCACCAGGCATCGCTGTGGGGCACCTATCGCTTGACGTCGCTGGGTCTGCGCGACGTCACCCTCGGCGGCGGCGTGCGTTATATCGGCCAGTCCTGGGACGGCACGGATACGCTCCGCACGCCGGACTACACGCTGTTCGACGCCATGATCAAATACGAGACAGGCCCTTGGCGTTTCCAGGTCAACGCCAGCAACATCACCGACAAACGGCACCTCGCCACCTGCCTCGCGCGTGGCGACTGCTTCTACGGCATCGGGCGCACAGTGTTGGGGTCAGCGACCTACCGGTTCTGAGTGGTCAGACCTGCCACAACCAGTTCGCGGCCGGGCTTGTCCCGGCCGTTTGCGTTCTCTAAACAGCCCTGCAACGATCAAGGACGACAGGGCAGGACATGACCAAAGCTGACGGCAAGGAACAGATTCGCAAGGTTGCACTCGTCACCGGCGCCGCGCGCGGCATCGGCCTTGCGGTGGCCAAGCGCTTTCTTGGCGAGGGCTATCGTGTCGCGCTGCTGGATATCGAGCGCGAGCTGCTCGATGCCAGCGTCAAGGCGCTGAACGATCCCGACAACACGCTGGCGCTACATACGGATGTCTCCGACGCTGCTGCTGTCGACAAGGCCTTTGCCGCCACGCAGGCCCGCTTCGGCCGGCTCGATGCGCTGGTCAACAATGCCGGCATTGCGAATTTCAAGCCTCTGCTCGAGACGACGCTGGAGGAGTGGGAACGCATCATGGCCGTGAACCTCACCGGCCCGTTCCTGTGCACCAAGGCGGCGGCCCCCTTGATGCGCGAGCATGGCGGCGGCGCCATCGTCAACATCGCCTCGATCTCGGCGCTACGCGCGTCCACGCTGCGCGTCGCCTACGGCACCAGCAAGGCCGGCATCATTCACTTCACCAAGCAGTCCGCTGTCGAGCTCGCGCTGCTCGGCATCCGCGTCAATGCGGTGGCGCCAGGCCCGGTGGAGACGGCGATGGCCAAGGCCGTGCATACGCCGGCGATCCGCGCCGATTATCACGATGCGATCCCGCTCAATCGCTATGGCGGCGAGGACGAACTCGCCGACGCGATCTTCTTCCTGTGCAGCGACCGGTCGAGCTACATCACCGGCCAGATGCTGGCGGTCGACGGCGGTTTCGACGCCACCGGCATCGGCCTGCCGACGCTGCGGCGCGAGGGCATCAACGGCTAGCGAAGGTCCGTGCCCGGATGACGTGCAGCATCATCCGGATTGCGCGGCTGCCGATTCGATCGCGCAGCTTTGCCAACTTAGAGAGATACTAATTCCAGACTAATTGTATGACGCCCCGGACGTCTTCCGGCTGCGTCGCTGCGTGATAAGTCGCCTGCATCACTTGGTAATGGGGTGCGGGCAAATGACATTCAAATCTTCCACACATCTGGGATGGCTGGTCGGGACGGCGCTGCCGATGCTGGCGCTGATCACGACGCCATCGCAGGCTCAATCGCCGCAAGGCAGCACCGCATTGCCAGCCGTGGTGGTGGATCAACCCGTTCGCCCGGCCGCGCGTACACGAGCGACCCGCCCATCGACCGCTCGCGCGCGTGCAACACGCCAGGCTGCGGCACGCAACAATGCGCCGGTTGCGGCCGTCACCGCGGCTCCCTGGGTTCGCGCGGAAACCGCCACCGGCCCGGTGCAGGGCTATCTCGCCAATCGCGGCATGGGCGGCACCAAGACCGACACGCCACTGCGCGAGACGCCGCAGTCGATCTCGGTCGTGACTGCCGATCGCATCACCGACCAGGGCGGCCTATCTGTCCAGGAAACCCTGCGCTATGTGCCCGGCGTGACCGCCGATCCGTTCGGCGGCGATGCCCGCGGCGACTACACGTTGATCCGCGGCCAGGAGCCGAGCCGCTATCTCGACGGCATGCAGGGCTCGCGGCTCAGCCAGGTGCTGGAATGGCGCCGCGATCCCTATGCGCTGGAGCGCATCGAGGTGCTGCGCGGACCATCGTCCGTGCTGTATGGCGGCTCGTCCACCGGCGGCGTGCTCAACGAAGTGTCGAAGCGCCCGCAGGCCGAATCCCGCAACGAGATCGGCGTGCAGTATGGCTCCTTCGACCGCAAGCAATTGCAGATGGACTCCACCGGCAAGCTGACCAAGGACGGCGAGTGGTTGTATCGCTTCGTCGGCGTATTGCGCGACTCCAACTCGCAGGTCGACTATGTGCCGAACGACCGCATCCTGCTGGCGCCGTCGTTGACCTGGCGTCCGACCAACGACATCTCCTGGACCGTGCTCGGCAACTACCAGAAGGACAGTTCCAGCTCGTTCAGCGCCTTCCTGCCCATCGAAGGCGTGCTGAAGCCTGGCCCGAACGGCTTCATCCCGGTCAACCGCTTTGCCGGCGAGCCGAATTACGATCGCTACAACATCACCACCGGCGGCGTCACCAGCCTCTACGAGCAGAGCTTCGGCGATGTGCTGAAGATCAAGCAGAGCTTCCGCTACAGCCACACCGACGGCGATTACGCCATCATGTATCCGGACCTGTATTCCAACCCGACCAATCCATTCCTGGATGCCGGCCGGCGTACCGTGCAGCGGATCTACTACGCCCGTCAGGCCGCGAAGGACGCCTTCACCTCCGACAGCAATGCCGAAATCAAGCTGCAGACTGGCGCGGTGTCGCACAAGGTGCTGGTGGGCATCGACTATCTCGGCCTGCACGAGAAAACCCGCAGCGGCACCGGCCTCGATCCGCGGCCATTCGACCTGTATGCGCCGGTCTATAGCAGTTTCTCGGCCTCGCTGACCGACGATCGGCAGGCACAGCAGGGCCAGACCGGCTTCTATGCGCAGGACCAGATGCGGCTGGGACCATGGCTCGCACTGCTCGGCGTGCGGCAGGACTATGTCAGCTATAGTATCGAGGGACTGCCCACCCAGAACGACAGGGCCACCACCGGCCGCGCCGCGCTGATGTACGAATTGCCGTTCGGCGTGACGCCCTATGTGTCCTGGGCGCAATCGTTCAATCCGATTTTCGGCGCCGGCACCTGCGCCACGTTCTGCAAGCCGGTTCGCGGCGAGCAGTATGAGGTCGGCGTCAAGTACAATCCGTTCGCCGGCACGGCGATCAATGTCGGATTTTACGATACCACCGAGAAGAACCGACTGTCCGGCGACCCGTCCAATCCGATCTTCTCGATCCAGACCGGTCAGGTGCGGATCAAGGGCCTTGAGCTGGAAGTACTGACCAGCGTCACACCCAATCTCGACCTGATCGGCGCCTATGCCTATACCGACGCGCGGATCGAGTCCGGCGACAATGCCGGCAAGCGCGTCGCCAGCGTGCCGCAGCAGCAGGCGTCTCTGTGGGGCAAATATCGGCTGGCCTCGCTCGGCCTGCCAGAGGTCACCGTCGGCGCCGGCGTGCGTTACATCGGCGAATCCTGGGACGGCATCGACGTGCTGCGCACGCCGGACTACACGCTGTTCGATGCCATGGTGCGCTGGGACAACGGCCCGTGGCGGCTGCAGTTCAACGCCACCAACATTGCCGATACCCGCAACATCGCCACCTGTCTGTCGTTCGGCGACTGCTTCTACGGCATGGGCCGCACGCTGCTGAGCACCGCGACGTATCGGTTCTGAGGCGACGAGGCAGCAGGTCTGCACTAGAGAACGCGGAGCCCCAGCATAAAAAAGGCCAGCGCGCCGGTGGATGCCGCCGTGCGCACGTGGTTCCAGCCGGTCCAGACCGACAGATAGCGCGTCCACAGACTTGCAGTCTCGGCGCTGTCGGCCGGCGCGGCAGCGAGCGCGTCGTTCAGCGGCACGTTGAAGACAACGGTGACGAGGAAGGTACCGACGGTATAGAGCAGCGCACCCGTGACGAGATAGGGTGACGCTGGATGCGACCAGTTCAGCACCGCAATCACAGCGATGATGACGCAGAGCAGCACCGTGCCCATGAAAGCGGTGAGGAACGGCGGGCTGAGAATCGTGCTGTTGATCGACTGCATCGCGGCAATACCGGCCGGTGCCGGCAACTTGCCGAGCGCGGTCATCACCGTGACCGAGAATACGAAGAACAGCCCGGCCATCAGGCCGGAGCCTATCGCTGCTGCAAATGTCAGGCCGAACGACATTCGTCCCATCCTCACCTCGACCCCGTCGGCGCGCAGCCTAGCAGTTTTACTACTCCGCGAGCTGCGGCGAAAGTTCGCGCGGGCGTAGCGTGGCGATACTGACGGCAAGCGCACCAACCGCCGTGCAGGCGATGGTCGCGACCATCGGCAGCGAGGTGCCGTCGAAGAACAGCCCGGACACGCCGATCATCACACCGCCACTGACCATCTGCAGCGTACCGCCCAGGGCGGAGGCGATGCCGGCGATGGGGCCGTGGTTCTCCAGCGACAGCACCATGGTGGATGGGATCACTAGACCGAGGAAGGCGAAGGAGACGAACAGCAGCGGAATCAGCACGGCAAGGCTGGTGAAGCCGGCCAGTGTCAGCGCCAGCAGCACGACTGCGAAAAACGCATAGGCCGACACCGCCGCCATCACCACGCGGCCCATGCCGAAGCGGCCACCGAGATAGCCCGCGAATTGCGAGGCGCCAATGAAGCCGATGGCATTGACCGAGAAAGCCAGGCTGTATTGCGTCGGCGTCAGGCCGTAGTGCCCGATATAGACAAAGGACGATGTCGCAAGAAACGCAAAGAAGCTCGCCATGCCGAGACCACCGATGAAGGTGAGCCCGAGGAAGTGCCAGTCGCGCAAAAGCTCGCCGAAGCTGCCGAGCACATTGCGCACGCTGCCCGAGATGCGCTCATGCGCGGGGCGCGTCTCCGGCAGCAACGAGGCCACCAACACAAGGGCAATGACGGCTGCGATGGTCGTTGCGACGAACACCGCACGCCAGCCGAACGGCACGATCAACGCGCTGCCGCCGAGCGGCGCGAGGATCGGCGATACCGAGAATACCAGCATGACCAGCGCCATCAGCCTGGTCGCCTCAGGGCCGGTGTGCAGATCGCGAATGATGGCGCGCGGGATCACGCCCATGGCGGCGGCGCCGAGACCCTGGATAAAGCGGAACGCAATCAGCCACGCCACACCCGGCGCCAGCGCGCAACCAATCGACCCGGCGATGAACAGCGTCAGACCCGCATAGAGCGGCGCCTTGCGGCCATAGACGTCGGACAGCGGGCCATAAGCGATCTGGCACAGGCCGAACGCAATGAAGAACGCAATCAGCGTCATCTGCGTCGCCGAGGTCGTGGTGTGCAGGTCGGCGGTGATCGCCGGCAGCGCCGGCAGATACATGTCGATGGCGAAGGGACCGACAGCGGAGAGCAGGCCGAGCACGACGGCGTTGCGGGTAAAGGCGGACATGGGATTTTCTTTTCTTGTTCAACGTGGCCGCGACGCATCTTCGATCGCTGATCGTGACACACCGGCTGGGATGAGGAGCAAGGCACAGCCTCTCACAACACCAATGATCTGACGGGGCGCCTTGTAGCGGAAGCGAGCCCTACACGCCAATCAAGCGGTTGGCATCGTGTCCCGCCCCTCACCCGCCGCGAAGACGCGGCGACCTCTCCCCGCGCAGGTGCGGGGAGAGGTAAGAAAGCGGCGTACGCCTCACATCACTCCATCGCGCAGTTGATCATCCAGGGCGCACCGAATTTGTCGACACACATACCAAATCCCTTTGACCAGAACGTGGCGCCGAACGGCATCTTGATGGTGCCGCCCTCGGACAATGCCGCGAACACCTTGGCGCCATCTGCAGGATCCTGGATCTGCAGACAGACCGACATGCCCTGCATCTTCTCGAAATAATCCGGCGGCGCGTCGGAAGCCATGATGACCTCGCCATCGACCGAGATCTGGCCATGCAGCACCTTCTTGGCCATCGACGGTGGCATCTGTTCCGCCGCAGGCGAGCCTTCCACATGCATGATGACGTCGATCTTGGCGCCGATTGCCTTCACATAGAAGTTGAGAGCCTCTTCGCAATTGCCGTTGTAGTGAAGATAGGGATTGACCTGCATCGCTCTTTCCTCCGGTTAAAGACTCTGGTTTCGGATCGGGATCATCGCGCGCATGGCGGGATCGCGCAGGTACAGCCCACCCCATGCCATCACGCCGATGTAAAAGCCAAACAACAGATGCGTGAACAGCGGGCTGTCGACGCGCAGATGCGTCGCCATCGCGCCACCGAGCAGCCCGGTGAGCAGAATGGCGCCGAAAACGGACGTGCGCGGGGTCGCGTAAAACAATGCGCAGAGCAGCGTGAGAACGCCAAGGCCGCGCGCCTGCGCCATACTGCCGCTATAGCCGAGCTGCTGCATGGTCTCGGTAACCTCCTTGATCGGCACCAGCTTGATCCCGCCATCCATCACAAGAAAGAGAATGACGAGGCCGCTGAGAATGCGGCCGATCCACAGCGCGGTACGGGAAACGGGCATGAAATGGGTCCTGTGGTTCGAATAGAGAGCGCTGTCTCCAAGACGAACGGCATCGGCGTCATCCGACAGCGCCATAAAAACTATTTTGGAGCAGCCGCCTTGTTCTTCGCCTGATTCTTGGCCTTGTTCGTGACCTTCGGTCGCGGCTTGCTCTCCAGCATCAGCCGGTCGAGATGCATCCGGATGTGATCCGCCTCCGTCGAGGTATTAGCCAAAGCGATGGCGCGGTTGAAGCTCTCTCGCGCTTCATCGTTGCGGCCGAGTTGCATCAGATATGCGCCTTGCACGCCGAAAAAGTGGAAGTAATTTGAAAGTTTCGCGGCCAGCGGCGCGATCATCTCCAACGCCGCTTCGGGACCGCGCACTTTCGAGACCGCCACCGAGCGGTTGAGCGTGATCACCGGCGACGGCTGCAGGATTTCCAGCGAGCCATAAAGCAACTCGATCTGCGCCCAGTCGGTGTCTTCCGGCTTGGCCGCGCGGGCATGCAACGCGGCAATGGCAGCCTGGATCTGATAGGCGCCGGTGCGGCGATGCCGCATCGCCTTGTCGATCAACGCCAGGCCTTCGGCGATCATCTTGCCGTTCCACAGCGTACGGTCCTGATCGTCGAGCAACACGAGCGCGCCATTGGCATCGAAGCGCGCCGCCGAACGGGCATATTGCAGCAGCATGAGCGCTGCGAGGCCCATGATCTCCGGTTCGGCCGGAAACAGCTTGAGCAGCAGCCGTCCCAGGCGGATCGCCTCCTCGCATAATGGCGCGCGCAGATCGATGCTCTCGCCTGACGCCGAATAACCCTCGTTGAAGATCAGATAGAGCATGGCGGCCACGGCAGCGAGACGCTCGCTGCGTTCCGGCGCGCCGGGCGTCTCGAACGGCACATTGGCCTTGGCCACTGCCGCCTTGGCGCGCGTGATGCGCTGTTCCATCGCGGCATCCGAGACGAGGAACGCGCGGGCGATCTGCTTCACTGTCAGGCCCGAGACGATGCGTAGTGCGAGCGCGATCTGCTGCGTCGCCGGGAGCTGCGGATGGCAGCAGATGAACAACAGCCGCAGGATATCGTCGCGATAATGCGATCCATCGAGACGCTCGGCGAGCTCGCTCTCGGCATCGTCCAGATCGGATATCGCGTGGTCGTCCTCCGGCAGCGGCTGCTGCTTCGCGCCGCGGCGGATATCGTCGATAGCCACATTGCGACCGACCATGATCAGCCAGGCGGCGGCATCGCGCGGCGGGCCATTTTGCGGCCAGGTCTTCAGCGCGCGCAGGCAGGCGTTCTGGAACGCCTCCTCCGCGGTGTCGAGGTTACGGAAATAGCGCAGCAACGCACCGAGCGCCTGGGGACGCGCCGAGGTCAGCGCCGCATCGATCCAGGCGACATCGGTCATGGCTGGAACGCTCCGTGGAAGACGCCGATCGGGCGAATTTCATAGGCGCCGCCGGGATTGGCGCGGCCGAGGTCCTGCGCAATCTCCAGCGCGCCGTCGAGATTTTCTGCCTCGACCACATAGAAGCCGAGCAACTGTTCCTTGGTTTCGGCGAAGGGGCCGTCCAGCACCACCGGCGGCTCGTCCTTGCGCAGCGTTGTCGCCGCGGTGGTCGGCAGCAGTCGCGCAACGGGACCGAGCCGGCCCTGCTGCGCGAGCTTGCCGTGCACAACGGCAAGCTTCGCCATCACGGCGTCGTCTTCGTCCTTCGACCAGCCGCCGACAACGGCTTCATCATGGTAGCAGAGGATGGCGTAAAGCATGGGGTCTCCTTGGATGAAAGACGGTCGGCATCGTGCGATCCCGACAGGTTAGCGGAAATTATTGTTGGGAGCGCGACGACGTGGAACACGTCACGCGGAGGACCGGCATAACAGGCCGACCGCCTTCTGCAGGAACGCCTCCAGCTCTGCGCGCGGAACACCGGCACGGGACCGGATCGAGAGCATATTCAGTATCGCAGACGCCATCTGCGACAGCGTGGGAACATCGATCGTCTCCGGCAATTCGCCGCGCGCGACGGCGGTCTTGAAACACCAGCCAAAGGCGTCATCGAGCTCGACAAAATTTTCGCGCATCATCGCGCCGATTTCCTGATCGGCGATAGCGTCGGACGCCACCGTCATGACAGCAAAACAGCCGCGCGGCGCGGTATCGCCTGTGGTGTAGATGTCGAGTGCCGCATCGAAGAACCGGCGCAGCCGCTCCCGGATGTCGATATCGGCCTTGAATATCTCGATGACCCGGACGGTGTAGTCGTCGCGATAGCGCTGGTAGCTCTTGATATAGAGCGCGCGCTTGTCGCCGAAGGCGCCGTAGAGCGACGGCCGGTTCATGCCGGTCACTTCGCTGAGATCGTCGAGCGACGTCGCCGCATAACCGCCTTTGCGAAACAGCGCCAGCGCCTGCCCGATCGCCACATCGGGCTCATAGGCGCGTGGCCGGCCGCGGCGCTTCGGCTCGGTGGCCACCTCCGGCTTCGCCGCGACGACGGGCTTTTTCTTTTTTTGTACCATTTCGCATTAAATTCCTTGACCAGATTTATATTATGCGAGACGGTACGAAAATCAACCGGCGGACAGGTCGTAACAGTCCGCCATCTCAAGGAGGCTTCCATGGATCTGTATTTCTCCCCGATGGCCTGTTCGATGGCCACTCGCATCGCGCTGTATGAGGCCGAAGCCGGCGCCGATGCCCGGTTCTTCGAGGTCGATCCACTGAACAAGGAGGTGCGCAACGACGGTTCGGATTTCCGCGACGTGAATCCGCTCGGTCTGGTGCCGACGCTGCGCACCGACGATGGCGTCATCCTCACCGAGAATGCTGCGATCCTGCAGCATGTCGCCGACTGGTTTCCACACTCCCCCATCGCCGCGGGTTCGGGCATCGACCGCAGCCGGCTGCAGCAGTGGCTCTGCTTCATCGGCACGGAATTGCACAAGGGGCTGTTCGTCCCGCTGCTGGCCAAGAAGGCCCCCCCGGAGATGAAGGCCTATGCACTACAAAGCGGGTTGTCGCGGCTGACCTATCTCGAAAACCATCTCACCGGACGCGACTTCCTGCTCGACAGGTTCAGCGTCGCCGACGCCTATCTTGTCACGGTGCTGAACTGGACGATGGTGTTGCCGGAGATCGATCTGAACAATTGGCCGGCGATCAAGGCCTATCACAAGCGCCTGCGCGAACGCCCGAGCATTGTCCGCGCGGTCACTGAAGAGTTCGAACTGTTCAAGGCCGAACAGGAACGGCACAAGGCGGCGGCGTGATCACGCCACCGCGCGGCGGCCGATGATGGCAAAGCGCAGTCGGCTGGAAATCCAGTCGATTGCCGCCACCGCGACCAGGATCATCAGGATCAGAAACGAGACCTTCTGCCATTCCAGCACGCGGATCTGCTCGGCGAGCTGAAGACCGATGCCGCCAGCGCCAACGATGCCGATGATGGTGGCGGAGCGGGTGTTGGACTCGATGAAATACAGCACCTGACCGGCAATCACCGGCAGCACCTGCGGCATCAGGCCGAAACGAATCTCGTGCAGCGCGCTGCCACCGGAAGCGCGGATGCCCTCGACCTGCTTCTTGTCGGCGGCTTCGATAGCTTCCGAGAACAATTTTCCGAACGCGCCGAAATCCGAAATCGCGATCGCCAGCACGCCGGCAAACGGGCCGAGACCGACGACATTGATCCAGACCAGCGCCCAGATCAGCGTATCGACGCCGCGGATCGAATCCAGAAACCGCCTGACCGGAAAGCGTAGCCAGGCCGACGGAATGACATTGCGTGCCGCGAGCAGGCTGACCGGCAGCGCGAACACCGCGGCCAAAGTCGTGCCTAGCAAGGCGATCGACAGCGTCTCGCCCATCGCCTGCAGATAGGCAGGCAGCGACGAGCCGGGATCCGGCGGGATCATCATCATGGTGATCCAGCCGAGTTCGCGCAGGCCGGTCCACATCCGCGCCGGCGAGAAATCGAGTTCATTGAGCCCGAAGATGAAAAGCGCCAGCGCCGCGACCAGGATGGCGGGCACGCCAGCGCGCGAGGCCATCGGGCGGTTGAAGACATCGGGATAGCGCCCGCGCAATGCGGGGGTATTGATGTCAGGCTGCCTGTTCATGATCTGGCTTCCTTGCCGAACAGACGGCCGCGCAGCCAGCCCGTGCCGATGTCGATGATGAAGACCGTGACGATGATCATCAGCAGGATCGCACTGACGTCGGAATAATAGAACTTTCTGACAGCAACGACGAGTTCCTGGCCGATGCCGCCGGCGCCGACGAAGCCCATCACGGAGGCACCACGCACATTGATCTCGAAGCGCAGCAGCGTGTAGCTCGCAAATCCGGCCGCGACCTGCGGCAGCACCGCAAAGCGCATGCAGTCGATCCAGCCCGCTCCGGTCGAGCGAATGCCTTCCACCGGCTTCATGTCGATATTCTCGACGATCTCGCCATAGAGCTTGCCGAGCGCCCCAACGCAGTGGATCGCAATGGCCAACACGCCGGCCATCGGGCCGAGGCCAAAGGCGATGACGAAGATCAGCGCGAACACGATATCCGGCACAGTCCGGCAGAATTCCATGAAGCGGCGCACGGCAAAGCGCAGCGGCACTGAGGGCGCAGTGTTCTCGGCCGCGAGAAAATTGAGCCCGAAGGCCAGCACGGCACCGATCAGCGTACCGACATAGCTGATCAGCACGGTCTCGCCGAGCAGCGACAGCCACTTCTTCCAACCCCAGAACCATTCATTGACGTCGGTCCAGACGCGAGTGCCGGCCTCAAGCGTGAAGATGCGATCGAAATAGCTGCCGAAGTTGCCGATCTTCTCGATGAAGGTCCTGAGATTAACCTCGGCGCCCAGCGCCGCGACGAACAGCGCTGCAAAGCAAGCCACCACAACGAACAGCGTGCGCAACCGCCGGCGTGCCACCGCCTTGCGATAGGCGTCGTTCAGCGCAGCGAGCTGCGGAGCCGGAAGGATGGAAACGGCGGCGGACATGATGTGCGGGCCTATCTGGGATCAAACACAGAAAAGGAGCCGGACCATTTCTGATCCGGCTCCCTTCAATCGTCTGGCGATCAGGACGCCTTCTTCTTGCGAAGCGCGTCCACGAACTTGATCAGGTCGATGGTCGCGTCCCAATCCTTGGTGGTCGCGGCGTGGAAGCCCTTCTTCTGGCCGTCCGACAGGCGATCAAAAGCCGCCTTGTCCTTGGTCGGTGCATCGACGAAGGCCTTGGCGATGGCGACCTTCAGCTCTTCCGGCAGGTCGGAGCTATAGGCATAGGGGCCGTTGATGATCGGGGCCGACTTGTGGATGATGCGGAAATCTTCCTTCTTCATCGGCGTGCCGTCGGCATTCTTCAGCATGCCCTTGGTCAGCATCTGCTGCAACGTCGAGTCGTTGTCGTTGGTCCACTGGTTGGCGGCGACATCTACCGTGCCCTGCGACAGCGCCAGCAGCGCATTTTCGTGGCTGCCGGTGAATACGACCTTGCTGAAATAGGTGTCGGCATCCGAGATGCCCATCTTGTCCAGCTCGAAGCGCGGCACGTTGTTGCCGGAGGTTGAATTCGGATCGACCAGACCGAGGTTCTTGCCCTTCAGATTATCGATGGTCTTGTAAGCGCTGTTCGCCTTGACGAAGAACACCGAGTAATAGCCCGTCGAGCCATCGATGTTGATGTCGTTGGCAAAGGCATCGGTCTTCACGCCGGTGAGGCGGGCGCGCGCGAACGAGGCCGAACCATAGCTGGCGATGTGGATGTTGCCGGAGCGCTGGCCTTCGATGACGGCTGCGTAGTCATTGGCGATGCGCAAATTGACCTTCACGCCGAGTTCTTTCGACAGATAGGCGACAAAGGGCGCCCAGCGCTCGGTGACACCCGAGGCGTTTTCCGCCGGGATGATGGCGAAGGTCAGTTCCGGATACTTGGCCTTGTAATCCTGGCCCGAGGCCGAGGTGGCGGCGAAAGCCAGCGCCGCAGCGCTGAGCAGAATGGAGCGACGGTTGATCATGACAGTCCCTGTTTTGATCTGAGGTGAAACGTTTTTCTTGGTAGAAGGCGCGTCTATCGCGGCCATGCCATCGTTACGATGACGTCACCGCGATAATTTCAACGCACTGCAATCACGCGACGGCAGCAACACCGTATTCGGGAACGCGGACAGGCGTCGGCATATGCGCCGATCCCATCACCTCATCGGCTTCGAGATCGTAGAGTTCACGGGCGATATGCTCGGTGAGCGCGGACGGCGCGCCATCGAACACGACGCGGCCGGCGGACATGCCGATCAGGCGATCGCAATAGGTGCGCGCCAGATCGAGCGAATGCAGGTTGCACATCACGGTGATGCCGAAGTGCTTGTTGATCCGCAGCAGCGCATCCATGACGATGCGGGTGTTGCGCGGATCGAGCGAGGCGATCGGCTCATCCGCGAGAATAATGTCGGGCTGCTGCACCAGTGCACGGGCGATGGCGACGCGCTGCTGCTGACCGCCGGAGAGCTGATCCGCGCGTTGCGAGGCGTATTGCGCCATGTCGAACTGCTCCAGCGCCGACATCGCCAGCGCACGGTCGTCCTCGGGCCACATCTGGGTCAGCGAGCGCCACTGCGGCATCTCGGCCAGACGGCCCATCAGCACATTGGTCAGCACGTCGAGACGGCCGACGAGATTGAACTGCTGGAAGATCATCGCCGAGCGCGCGCGCCACTTGCGCAGATCGCGGCCCTTGAGTGCGGTAACATCGGTGCCATCAAATACGATACGGCCTTCGGTCGGCTCGCACAGGCGATTGATCATGCGCAGCATGGTCGACTTGCCGGCACCGGAACGGCCGATCACGCCGACGAATGCGCCCGGCTTGATCTCGAACGACGCGTTATCGACGGCAGCCTTGGCGCCGAAACGGCACGTCAGCTTATCCACCACCAGCATGAGGCACTCCAATGACAATAAACATCGCCACCGGTAACGCCCGCGTTTAACAATGATGTGACATGTGCCCTGCGCATACGGGTTATCGTCGTTGCGGGAAAAGGACGCCCGAATTCATGCTGATGTCACGACACCGTCACGAAACCGACCGAAGAGGTGCCCGCGCGCCAGCGCACACTCTGATATATCACCCACCGATTCCTCTTCCGTCGCACGAGCGTCACATGGCCGGAAAACAACTCTCGCTCACGCCAGCGGTCGATCCCACCGCGAAACTCGTCGATACCGAGCTCGGCGCCTATACCGAAGTCGGCGCGCGCACGATCCTCAATGAAGTGACGATGGGCGACTATTCATATGTCGTGAATGACGGCCAGATCACCTACACGACGATCGGCAAGTTCTGCTCGATCGCGGCGATGATCCGGATCAATCCCGGCAATCACCCGATGCACCGGGCGACACAGGCGCACTTCACCTATCGCGCCAGTGCCTACTTCCCCGGCGAAAGCGACGACGCCGACTTCTTTGCCTGGCGAAGCGAACATCATTGCACTATCGGCCACGATGTGTGGCTCGGCCATGGCGCCATCGTGCTGCCCGGCCGCAATATCGGCACCGGCGCGGTGATCGCCGCCGGGGCCATCGTGACCAAGGACGTCGCCCCCTATACGATCGTCGCCGGCAATCCGGCGCGGCCGGTGCGGCGACGATTTTCGGAAGCCGTGGAAGACGGGCTGATGGACCTCGCCTGGTGGAACTGGGACCACGAGATGCTACGACAGGCGCTACCGGATTTCCGCAAGCTCCCGGTCGAGGATTTCCTGAGCAAGTATAAAGGCGTCAAGGCGCCCAGGCAGATGGCAGTGACATGACTGGACTTTTCATCGACGGCGGACGCACTTTGCTCGGCCAGGACATCGCCGAGACTTCGCTGCAGATTGGGGATGGCGTGATTGCGGACATCGGATCGGATGCGCCCCATGGCGCGCTCGGCCTCGATGCCTCCGATCTGCTGGTGCTGCCGGGAATCGTCGATCTGCATGGCGACGCCTTCGAGCGGCAGTTGATGCCGCGCCCCGGCGTCGACTTCCCGGTCGATATCGCGCTGATCGACAGCGACCGGCAGGCCATCGCCAATGGCATCACCACAGTGTTTCACGGCACCACGTGGTCCTGGGAGCCGGGCCTGCGCGGCGCGGAGAACGCCCGCAAGCTGCTGGATGCCATCGAGACGCTGCGGCCGAAGCTCGCCTCCGACACGCGCTTCCATCTGCGGCAGGAAACGTTCAATCTCGACGCCGAAGATGAGATCGTCGGCTGGCTGCAGGCCGGCCGCATCGATCTGCTCGCCTTCAACGATCATATGGACATCGCCGGCATCTCAAAGCCGGCAAAGCGCGCGCGGATGGTCGAACGTACCGGGCTCAGCAGCGATGCCTTCGACCAGTTGGTCGATCGCGTGCTGTCGCGCGCCGATGAGGTGCCTGCCTCGATTGCCCGCCTCGCCAAAGCGGCGAGCGCTGCCGGCGTGCCGACGCTCTCGCACGACGACGCGACGCCTGCGATGCGCGATGACTTCCGCAAGCTCGGCGTCAACATCGCCGAATTCCCGATCAATGAAGAGACCGCCAAGGCCGCAGCCGCGGCCGATGACTTCATCGTGTTCGGCGCGCCCAATGTGGTGCGCGGCGGCAGCCACACGGGCTGGACCAAGGCGTCGGACATGATCGCCAAGGGCCTCTGCTCGATCCTCGCATCGGACTATTATTATCCCGCGCAATTGCTGGCCGCATTCCGGCTGGTCGAGGATCGTATCCTGTCACTGCCGCAGGCCTGGGCGCTGATCTCGTCCGCACCAGCTAGGGCTGCCGGGCTCACCGACCGCGGCGAGATCGCGGGCGGGCGCCGCGCCGATCTCCTGCTCGTCGATGACAGCACCGCAATGCGTCCCCGCATCGTCGCCGTGATCGCACAGGGCAAGCTCGTGCATCTCACCGATGCCACGCGCCTGCAGCCGGCGCGTGCCATGCAACGCAAAGCCATTGCCGCGGCGTAACGCGGCTTTATGGTGCGGCCATGAGTGAATTCCCGCGCTACGCGCTCTATTACGCCCCCGACGCCGACAGTGCCCTCGCCCGCTTCGGCGCCGAGACCCTCGGTTACGATCCTTTCACCGGCAATGACGTGCTGGTGCCCGGCGATCTCATCATGCAGGCGCCGGACTGGCCGGCTGTCATCAAGGACCCGCGCAAATACGGCTTTCACGCCACGCTGAAGGCACCATTTTCGCTGGCGGCGGAAGCCACCGAAGCCGACCTGATCGCAGCCTTCGATGACTTCGCGCGAATGCCCCGCGCCATCCCGGAAATCTCGCCTGTGGTTCGTATCATCAGCGGCTTCACGGCTGTGGTGCCGGATGCCCCCTCTGCTGAACTTTCCACACTGGCTCAGGCCTGCGTTGAGGGATTCGAGGTGTTCCGCGCACCGATGACGCCCAGCGATCGCGCGCGCCGCAAACCGGAGAACCTGACGCCGCGGCAGGTCGAGCAGCTGGATCGTTTCGGCTATCCCTATGTGCGCGACGACTTCCGCTTTCACATGACGCTGACCGGACGGCTTGCACCCGAGCGCAGCGCCGCGGTACTGGCGATGCTGCAGCAGCGGTTCGCGACACTTGATCTCACCTCACTGCGGATCGACCGCATCGGCCTGTTCCACCAGACATCTGCGACGTCGCGCTTCCAGGTGCTGCGTCACGCGCCGCTGACGGCGACTTGACGCGTCACGAGGATGCCATCTCGTCGGCCCGTTTCCAGGCCGGAAACGGATCGGCGAGCTTGGCCCAACCGGCGATATCCATGCCGGGCTTGCCAGGCACGAGACAGGCATCGAGCCGACGACGGATATCGCTTTCATCCATGTCGGAACCGATGAAGACGATCTCCTGACGCCGGTCGCCATAGATCTCGTTCCAGTTCTTCTTCAGGGACTGCCGCCAATACGGATCGTCCGGCCAGCGATCGACGGGGACATTGGCCCACCAGAATCCCATGCCCTCGGTGCGCACGATGGCACCGGCCTGGCTGAGCTCCCCGACCCATTGCGGCCGCGTCGCCAGCCAGAAATGCCCCTTGCTGCGGATCACGCCGGCCCAGCTCTCGCGCAGGAAGGCCTGAAACTTCATGGGATCGAACGGCCGTCGCGCGCGATAGACGAAGTTCGTCACGCCATATTCTTCGGTCTCGGGCACGTGGTCGGCAAAACCATAGAGCTCCTTGTGCCAGAGCGGATGCTGCTGCGCCTTTTCAAAATCAAAACGGCCGGTATCGAGCACGCGATCGAACGGCACATTGGCAAAATTCGTCTCGATGATATCGGCGTCGGGATTGAGTGCGCAGATGATCTTGCGCGCGCTGTTGCATTGCTCGGGCGTCGCGTCATTGACCTTGTTCAGCACCACGACGTCCGCGAATTCGATCTGCTCCACCAGCAGATCCACCAGCGTGCGTTTGTCGCCGTCGAGGGCCTCGCCGCGGTCCTGCAGAAAGTCGGTCGAGGAATAGTCTTTCAACAGGTTCACCGCATCGACCACCGTCACCATGGTGTCGAGCTGCGCCACGTCCGACAGGCTGTCGCCGTTCTCGTCACGGAAATCGAAAGTCGCGGCCACCGGCAGCGGCTCTGCAATTCCGGTGGATTCGATCAGCAGGTAATCGAACCGCCGGCTCTCGGCGAGCGCACGCACCTCCTTCAGCAGATCGTCGCGGAGCGTGCAGCAGATGCAGCCATTGGTCATCTCGACCAGCTTCTCATCCGTCCGCGACAGGTTGGCACCGCCATCGCGAACCAGGGCCGCATCGATGTTCACCTCGCTCATGTCGTTCACAATCACCGCCACTTTCAGGCCGTGACGGTTGTTCAGCACATGGTTTAGCAAAGTTGTCTTTCCAGCCCCGAGGAAGCCGGACAAGACTGTGACGGGGAGTTTTTGCATCGAGATCGAACAGTCTTTTGAGGGTGCGGGACATTGGACTCTTCTCGTATGTAACGTTATAACATTACATATCTAGCGCATGTCAACCCGCTAGCGCGGATCCCGTCGATGCGTTGTCGGCTTTTCCGATCTGCAGAAAATCTTATCTGGCGCGGCTCAGCCCACGCTCATTGCGTGGACGCTAGCCTGCCCGCGCGATTGTCTCGGCATCCACCGGCTTGGCAAAGGTCACACGGTTTCGACCGCTGGCTTTCGAGGCGTAAAGCGCCCGGTCCGCGGCAGGCGTGAGATCGCAGGGGTCGTCGCCCTCGCGGCCAATAGCAATGCCGACGCTGGCGCCAACGGTCAGTTCCAGGTCATCGATGACGAACGGCTCCGAGAGCGTCCGAATGATGCGGCGGCCCAGCAACATGGCCTCCTCGCGATTGCCGACGACGGATTGCACCACGACGAATTCGTCACCGCCCATGCGCACCGCGAAGTCGCCGTCGCGCAAAATTCCGCTGAGCCGGCTCGCGACTGCCTGCAGCAGCGCGTCGCCCACGGGATGGCCATGCACGTCGTTGACCTCCTTGAACCGATCGAGGTCGACGCTGTGAACGGCAATGAGACAGCCCACCGCCCTGGCGCGCGCGGCGATGATCGCGAGGCGCTCCTGAAAGCCAAGCCGATTGGCCAGGCCCGTCAGCGCATCGTGCCGCGCGAGGGTCGAGAATTCGTGCTTGAGCGAGATCTGCTCGATATTCTGCCGATAGATGAAACGCACGGTCTCGAAGCTGCCGAGCAGGAACGCGATCAGGATCACCGCATAGAAAGCCAGATTGCTATCGACGCGGGCGAGCGCCGCGAACGCCGTCGGCAAGGCGACCAGCATCAAGGCAGGCAATGCGATCCCCGGCCGGACGGAAATCCGACAGACGATGCCGGCCGCATAGCCGAACACCAACGCGGTCGCCAGGAGTTGATGAGCCGGATTCTTCGCCCAGAAGGTTGCTGCGCCGAGTATTCCGATCAGCCCTGCGAAGACGTAGCTGCTCCACGCGTAAAGCCGCTCCCATCGCTCGGCCGCGGCGATTGTGAAGCTGCGTTGACCCTTACTGCGATGATAGACGCCTTCGGTGGCCACGCGGAAGATCGTGACGATCACTCCGGCTGCGCTCAACCCGTAGAACCATGGATTTGCAGAACTAATAGCGACGTGACACGAGACGATGGCCAGTGTGAAGCCGGCGATCGAGAGCGGCACACGCGTCTGGAAGAGCATGTCGATGAGTTCGATCCGGACATGGTCCGGAACGCCTACGAAAATTGATCTCCAGAATTTGACCACGTCGCTTCTCCCCGAAGCACCCGATACCGCCAAAGTCTGAAATTTTCATCGGCGAACTCGGTCAAAATCTAACTGAGTTAACTGGCAGTTACCAATCGCACGCTTGTCCGCCAGGCGCAGAGCCTCTTCCGCTGGATGCAGAGAATTCGAGCTTATCGGTAGAAGACTGGCGAACTCCGGACCAGTCACGGCGCGATGGGACCTGAAGCTCGCCATCGCGCCTTGTCCTGATCGATCAGAAGCCGAGTGCGAGGCCGTCCTTGCGGTGGTCCGAGGCGCCGAGCAGCACGCCACGCTCGTAATCGATCTGGATGGCCTGGCAGCCACCGATGCCGGTATCCATCATCTGCAGCGTATGGCCGCGGCCGGCCAGATCCTTGCGCACCGCTTCCGGGATGGTCTTTTCAAGCTGCAGCAGATTGTTGGTCGCGAACGAGCGCGGCGCCTCGGCAGCGGCCTGGATGTCCATCTTGCGGTCGATCACATCGGATATGAACTGGGCATGGCCGGTGGCCTGATAATGGCCACCCATCACGCCGAATGGCATGACCGCGCGACCGTCTTTCATCAGCATGCCCGGGATGATCGTGTGCATCGGACGCTTGCGCGGGCCAAGCGAATTCACATGGCCGGGCTTGGCGCGGAAACTCCAGCCGCGGTGATGCAGCAGGACGCCGGACTTCTTCGCATAGATGCCGCTGCCGAACGGACCGAACAGCGAATTGATCAGCGACACGGCGTTGAGATCGCGGTCGACCACGGTCAGATAGACCGTGTCCTTGTGGATGACCGAGTCCCAATGCTCTTCCGGCGAAGCGTGCTTCATGTCGATCTTGGCGCGAAGGTCGCCGATGAACTTGTCCGACAGGAAGCGCTCAACATCGACCTGGCCATAGGCCGGATCGCAGAAATAGGCATCGCGCGTGCGATAGGCCGCCTTGGTCGCCTCGGCAAGCACATGGATGCGGTCGGCCTCACTCAGATTGGCCATGTCGTAGCCGGCCAGCACGCGCAGAATCATCAGTGCGGCGAGTCCCTGGCCGTTTGGCGGGCATTCGGCGACATCATAGCCGTGATGATTGGCCGAGATCGGTGTCACATAGTCGGAGCGCTGCTCATTGAAATCATCGGCCTCGTGCACGCCGCCGACGGCACGCAGCGTGGTGATGATGTCGTCGGCCACCTGACCCTGATAGAAGCCGTTGCGGCCCTCGCGCGCGACCCGGCGCAGCGTGGCAGCGAGCGCCGGCTGGACGCGCTTGTCGCCGACCGCGGGGGCATGGCCGCCCGGCAGGTACTGCGCGGTCGCGTCGGGATGCAGTTCCAGCTTGCGGCGCCATTTGGCCCAGTCGGCGGACACGCGCGGGGTGATGAGGAAGCCGTTCTCGGCGGCATCGATGGCTGCGGCAAACACGTCGGCCAGCGGCTTCGAGCCATGATCCTTGCTGAGCG
Organism: Tardiphaga sp. 37S4; assembly: GCF_021044645.1. Lineage (NCBI taxonomy): Bacteria > Pseudomonadati > Pseudomonadota > Alphaproteobacteria > Hyphomicrobiales > Nitrobacteraceae > Tardiphaga > Tardiphaga sp. 37S4. The sequence goes on from NZ_CP088008.1 coordinate 4,340,033, forward strand.
TGCACCAGGCATCGATGGCGCCGGGCACGGTGACGGTCTCAACGCAGGTCTCGGGAATGTCGCGGACGCCGGACGCCGCATATTTCTCGGAATCGATCTTGGCCGGGGTACGGCCGGAGCCGTTCAGCGCGATCGGCGCGCCGCCCTTCCGCGAATAGAGGGCAAAACAGTCGCCGCCAATACCGGTCATCGCCGGATCGGCCACGCATTGCACGGCGACCGCCGCCAGCGCCGCATCGATGGCATTGCCGCCTGATTTCAGCATCTCCACTGCAGCCAGCGTCGCCAGCGGATGCGAGGTTGCGGCCATCCCGTGCTCGGCAACGGCGACGGAACGGGCAACGGCCATGAAATCACGCATGAGAGTCCTCTATCGGTACGAAGCCGCCTGGCGCAGATCGCGCGATGAGGCGGGAGAGATGCGGTCGAGCGCCGAGCAGATCGGCCCCCAGGCGCGCGGGGATGGCGTGTGGTTTAGCGCGTGAATCGGCAGCGTGGTAGCCGTTATGACAACAATGAGACTGGCAGCCGCTACCGCGAATACGATATCGCGCCGCAACCCAGCCGTGCATATGACGAGCTAGCTCCCGAGTGAACGGCGCGGCGTCGAACGCGCGGTCTCATATTCATCGCGCGTGCGGGCGACCAGCGTCGCTACGGGCTCGATTGCAGCAATACCTGAGACAGAGTGGCCTGCGCTCCAAACGTCGCGCCATCGCTTGACCCCGGACGTCGCTTGCCGGCCATAGAGCGCATCGGCGCGTTCTTTGGTCATGTCCGTCGGCAGATCTTTCGGATCAAGGCCCGCGGCGACAATCGAGGGAACCAGCGTATTGGTTTCCAGGCCTGTGAAGGCCCGTGACAGCAGGACATCGTCGAGTTCGGACGTGACGAGCATCCGCTTGTACTCGTCCACCGCCATGCTCTCCTCGGTGGCAATGAACTTGGTACCCATATAGCTGAGATCGCAGCCGAGCACCTCGGCGGCAAACACCGCCTGCCCGTCCGACACGCCGCCGGCCAGCACGATCGGCCCTTCATAGAAGGAGCGAACCGCCCGCACGAAGGAAAAGCCGTTGACCCAGCCCGTCTGCCCGCCAGCACCCGCCGTCAGCAAGACGAGACCATCGACACCGGCCGCAATGGCCTTCTTCGCATGACGGATCGAAGCGACATCGGCAAACACCATACAGCCTGCCTCATGCAGCGGTGCGACGACGGCGTCCGGCGGTCCGACGCTGGTGATCACCATCTCGCAGCCATGCCGGATCACCGTGGCAAGATCATCCTGCAAGCTCTCGCGGCGGATGATGAGATTCGGACAGAACGGCGCGTCGTCCGGCCCGAGCGCGCCGAGAATACGCGCTATCCAGTGATCGAGCTCTTCGTCGGTTCGGCAATTGGCCGTTGGAAACGAACCGATCACGCCAGCCTTACACGCGGCAATGACGAGTTCCGGGCCTGACACGCGAAACATCGGCGCCGCGACCAACGGCACTGACAGCCGCGGCCGAACTGTTTCCGCAAAACGCGCAGCACTCGCTTTGCCGCTGAGGTCGTCGATCCCGTGGCGGTCGCCCGAAGACAGCGGCATCTTTTTCCATCCCTCTCATTTTCGGGAGGATAGCCGGAATTCCCCGGTGACCGCTATAAGCCGGGCGGAATGTCCGGCATGACGCGGCTACTGCCCGGCATGGTGTTCGCCAATGATCATTTCAGGCTGATGGCGGATAACAGCTATCGCCTCAACCGGCGCATACTCAACACGCTGATCGACGTGGGGATCGCGATGTTCCGCGAGCCTGCCTGATCACGCATCCGATTTCTTAACCGATTGATCACCATAATCGGCCAAGCTGCGCCATTGCGCGGCATGCCGCCGCGCGCGCTTGGACCGGATACGGCATGTTCCAGATGTTCCTGCGGGCTCGTGCCCAGAACTATCTTCGCAGCCTTGTCGGCGAGCGTGAGTTCAGGGCGCGTTCGGCTGAACGCGATGCCGAAACTGATCGCGAGCGGCTGGATTACGTCCTTTCGGCCCTCGATAGCGCACTCAGCAATGCCGAAGCCGAGCAGACCGGCCTCACCCGCCGCGTCGACGATGTGCTGGCGCGCGCGGCTGTAACCTTCGGCAATGGGGACGATGAGTATCTGACCCGGGAGAAGCTCGACAGCGATCACCTGGACCTGTTCGAGACCGAAATTTCAAACGGCCAGCGCCGGTTGCGCGACCTTGCTGTCAGCATCTCGCACTTCAAGTTCCTGAAGACCGCCATGCTGTCGCGGTTTCCGGATTACAAAGGCCCCGCGTCGCGGGCGTCATCGTAACGGCAGATGCCTATTCGCTTCGGGCGGAATCCTTGGCATCGCTCCAACGCCGCTTGAAGCCCGCCGCATCCGGCGAACTGCCATCGCGATTGCGCCGCCGCTCACCGCTGAATGTCCGCATGTGGTCGTTCACAAATGACATCAGTTCGTTGCGGAAACGCTCGGCCGAGAATTTCTCGGCCTGCATCCGGCAGTCAGCACGCGAAAATGAGCTTTCATTCGCCACGAAGGCACGGACACATTCCGCAATCGCTTTCGGTTCGTTGGAATCGAAAAACATGCCGGTGCGCAATTCCGGAGAGGCCGAGACCGTCTCTCGCGCGCCGCCGCGGCCGAACGCCAGAACCGGCGCCCCCTCGGATTCCGCTTCGACAACGATGATCCCGAAGTCCTCCTCGGCGGCAAAGACGAAGGCACGCGCCGTTGCCATCAATTCGCGCAGCTTCTCATCACTGACGAAGCCGACAAATGTCACGTTCGGGCCAGCGATTGCCTTCAGCCGTTCCGCATCCGGGCCGTCGCCTGCAACGATCAGCTTCTGATCCGGCAGTTCGGCAAAGGCTTGGATCACGGCCTCGATCTTCTTGTAGGGCACCAGGCGACTTGCCGCGAGGAAGTGGTCCCCGACCGGCAGATCGGGCGGCAGCTTCGACATGGTCACCGGCGGATAGATGACCTTGGCGTCGCGGCCATAGACCTTCTTGATCCGCTTGGCGACGAAATTGGAGTTCGCCAGCATGGCGTCCGGACCGTGGGCCGTGCGCACGTCCCAGATCCGGATGCGGTGCAGCAGTGCCCGCGCCAACGCGCTCTTGATGCCGGCGGTGTAGCCGCTTTCATTCAGATAAGCGTGCTGCAGATCCCACGCATAACGCATCGGCGAATGCACATAGGACACGTGGAGCTGGTTCGGACCGGTAATCACGCCCTTGGCCACCGCATAACTGCTGGAAATAACCAGGTCGTAGCCCGACAGATCGAACTGCTCGATCGCGATCGGCATGAGTGGCAAATATGACCGATGACGTTTGCGGATGAACGGCATCTTCTGCAGGAAGCTGGTACGCGCCTTCTTGAAGCCGATCTTGGCGCGATCTTCCGGCGTCAGCACATCGAACAGCGTGAACACGTCCGCTTCCGGATAGCACTGCAATATCTCGCGCAGCACCTGCTCGGCACCGCCCAGCGTGTAGAGCCAATCGTGGACGACAGCGACGCGCATAGGACCTCAACGGCGGAAACGACGAATGTGGGCTGACCTGAAAATAGACCAATGCGCCCCTTCTACAATCCACTCCTACAACTTGCGTTAATTCGATTGCGAACTGTCGGTAAAAATTGAATCAATTCAGATGTGTTCTGATAACCTCTACGGAAAATGCTACCCGGTTCGCCGGACGCGGTCGGCACCATATCCATCCAGGGCAGAAGAGCGCGCATTCTGGCGCACCATCCGCGCCATTCAGCATAACGAGAGTTCTTGCGCATGATGACGTTACGCCAGGTTGAAGTGATCCGCGCCGTCATGGTGACGGGCACCATTGGCGGCGCTGCCAAACTCCTGAATGTGTCCGCGCCCGGCATCAGCCGCTTGGTCAAATACACCGAGAAGTCGCTCGGCATCCGCTTCTTCCAGCGCCAGAACGGACGCTACTTCCCGACGCCTGAAGCGCAGAATATTTTCGAGCAGATCAACGGTGTTTACAAGAAAGTCGACGATCTTACCGAGATCATCTCGAAGATCGGCCACGGAACACTGTCGGAATTGCGCATCGGATCGGTTCCCAGTATCTCGCAGGTGATGGTGCCACGTGCCATCGAGCAGGTGCGGCGGCGTTATCCCGGTCTGCGGATCGACATCAACATTCTCAAGCTTGAGGAGGCGATCGACTATCTGCTGCTCGGTCGCGGCGACTGCGTCGCCATGAGCTATCGGCTCGAACATCCCGGGCTCGACTTCATGCCGCTGGCGTCCGGCGAATTGTTCTGCATCGTGCCGGAGGGACACGAACTCGCAGGTCGCAAGCAGGTGTCGGCCAAGGAGATCATCCGGTATCCCCTCATCGGCATCGACCCCAACGACCCCTACGGTCGGATCATGGCCGAGATCTTCGCCCGCAATAAACTCAAATACGACATCACCATTCGAGCGAGATTTGGCACCACGGTCTGTGCCCTGGTGAAGGCAGGATTGGGCATCGCGGTCATCGACCAGTTCACGGTGGCCCATGGCGGCTATCCCGGCGTCGAGGTGATCCGCATCGTCGAACCCACCCGGTTCGATACCTATGTCGCCGTGAAACGCGGCGCGCCGCTGTCACTGCATATTGAGCATTTCATCGACTGCCTGCGCACCGAGATGCGTGCAGTCGGCTCTCACAAGATTGCCGCTGCAAAGCCGGCCTCGCGCGTCCGTAAAAAATAACATCATGTTATGTTTGTTGTATAACAGGGTAATTGTGTTAGATCGCCGCCGCGCTATCTTCTGTCCTGTTTCTGATGATGATTGACAGTATTGGCCATCCGTTCATGACCTCTTCGACGCCCCATACCCCGGCGACGGGCCAACGTTTCCTCACCGGCCTGCTCGGCGCGCCGATCGCGCATTCAGCGTCACCGGCGATGCATGAGCGGGCCGCCGAGGCCATGGGCGCCCGCTGTCACTATCAGCTGATCGAGATCCCCGGTGCCGACCGCGGCGATTTGCGCGCCATTCTGGACGGCGTCCGTCGCCTCGGTTTTGCCGGCATAAACGTGACCTTCCCCTATAAGGAAGCCGTGGTCGATCTGCTCGACGAGCTCTCGCCCGGGGCCAAGGCCATCGGCGCCGTCAACACGGTCGTGGTCCGCGACGGCAGGCTCACTGGGCACAACACCGACACCACGGGCTTTGCACGGGCCGCCAGGCAACTGGTCGCCAATTCCAACCACGGCCCGGTCGCGGTCATCGGCACCGGCGGCGTCGGCAAGGCCATCGCCTTTGCGCTGGCTGATCTCGGCGTTTCCGAGATCAGGATCTTTGATACGGACGCGGCCAAGGCCCGGCATCTCGTTTCCCTGCTCCACAACAAGCAAAGCATCCGCGTGGCGGACAGCGTCGATGACGCCGTTCGCGGCGCGGTCGGCATCGTCAACGGCACACCCATCGGCATGTTGCCCAACCGCGGCACGCCAGTGCCCGATGCGCTGCTGCATGCGGAAGCGTGGGTTGCGGATGCCGTGTATTCCCCGCTGTGGACGCCGCTGCTCAACGCGGCCAAGGCCAAAGGCGCGCCGGTCATGACCGGCCGCGATCTGGCGATCTACCAGGCCGCCGATGCCTTTGAGTTGTTTACAGGATTTGCGCCTTCACCGACTGAAATGGGAATTGCTTTCGACGCCGTCATGGTCAAAAGGTACCCGACACCAAACGCAGCCTGAATGAAGCGGCCGCTCATAAGGCCGCACCCACAAACACAACAATAGCAACAGGAGGATTCCATGAAGCCAGTGTTCTTGGCGAGCGCCCTGCTCGCGACTGTATTGACCGGTGCTGCCATCGCGCAGTCCGGAGCCCCTATTAAACTCGCCAATGTCGCCGAATTGTCCGGCGGCGGCGCCACCGTCGGCACCAACTGGAAGAACGGCATCGATCTCGCGATCGAAGAAATCAATTCCAAGGGCGGTGTACTCGGCCGCAAGCTGGAAGTGACCCATGCAGACTCGCAGTCCAACCCCGGTGTCGCCCGCGCTCAGGTTCAGAAGGCACTGGACGCCGAGCCTTATGTGCTGCTCGGGCCCGGCTATTCCGGTTCGGTGAAGGTCACCGCGCCGCTCGCCGCCGAAGCCGGCATCGCACAAATCATGGGCGGCGAAGCCGCTGAACTCACGACAACCGGCAACAAGTTTCTGTTCCGGACGTCGTTTGGCCAGCAGTCGTCCATGCCCAAGGTCGCCAAATACATCAATGACGAATTGAAGGCGAAGTCGGTCGCCATCGTTTGGGTTAACAATGACTTCGGCAAGGGCGGGCGCGATTCCATCAGCAAGGAATTCGCCAAGTACAATATCAAAGTCGCGGCCGATCTCTCCACCGAAGCCGGCCAGGCCGACTTCGCGGCCGATGTCAGCAAGATCAAGTCGGCAGCGCCGGATGCAGTCTTCGTTTACGTCAACGAAGAAGAGAGCGCGCGCATACTCAAGGAGTTGAAACGCCAGGGCATCACTGTGCCGCTGGTCGGCGAAACCACGCTGGTCGGACAGAAGGTCGTCGAACTCGCCGGCGACGCGGCCAATGGCGCGCGCGGCCATGTCGGCCTCACCACCGACGCGCCGGTCGAACTGATCAAGGCGTTCCGCGACAAGTTCGTGAAGAAGTACAACTACGTCCCGGACCATAACGGCCTCAAGGGCTGGCTCGCGATCTACATGATCAAGGCCACCACCGAGAAGATGGGCAAGGTCGATTCCAAGGGCTTCGCCGATGCCCTGCACGGCTTCACAATCACCGCCGCCAAGGAGCCGGGCATCCTGATGGACGCGACCTTCGACGCCAATGGCGACATCGATAGACAGGGTTTCCTCGTCGAGATCGTCGAGGGCAAGCAGGTCGTCAAGCAGGTGCTGCCAAAGCTCGGCAACTGAGGCCTCGCGTACTTAAGCTCTCCCCGCTTGCGGGGAGAGGTCGGAGCCAAACGGAAGCGAGGCTTCGGGTGAGGGGGAGCGAGTGTTTTACTTGCAAGAACCCCTCACCCCAGCCCTCTCCCCGCAAGCGGGGCGAGGGAGCGCGCGGCCGGTGCTTTAGCTGCCGGCCATTTGGAGAACCACATGTCCAACCTTCTCGATCTCCTCATCGCAGGTCTTGCCACCGGGGCGATCTACGCGATCGTCGCCGTCGGCTTCACGCTGCTGTGGCAGACCTCACAGACCATCAATTTCGCGCAGGGCGAATTCGTCATGCTGCCGGCCTTCCTGATGCTGGCGGTGATGCATGCTGGCGCACCGTTCTGGCTGGCGATCCTGATTGGTATCGCACTGTCGCTGCTGCTGCTGGGCCTCGGCTTCAAGATACTGCTGGTCGATCCAATGCTACGCCATGGCGTGCTGCCGCTGGCGATTGCGACCATGGCCCTGGCCATCGGCATCAAGGAAGCCGCCAAGCAATTCTGGAGTGCCGAAGCCTCGCCATTTCCATCGATCATCCCGGGCGGTGACATCACGATTTTCGGTCGCGTCGTCGCCCTGCAGAGCATTGGCGTGCTGGTGCTGGCGATCCTCGCCGTACTCGGCCTGACAACGCTGCTGAACCGCACTTCCATCGGTCACCAGATGCAGGCTGCCGCGCAAAACCCGACCGTCGCGCGCATCATCGGCGTGCCCGTTGAACGCATGATCCTGCTGACCTTCCTGATCAACGCGTTTCTGGTCGCGCTGGCGTCGCTGCTCATCACTCCGATCTATCTCGCTAAATTCTCCAACGGCGAAGTGCTTGGCCAGGCCGCATTCATCGCCGCCATTGTCGGCGGCTTCAACCAGGTTCGCGGCGCCATCGCCGGCGGCCTGCTGATCGGCGTCGTCGACAATCTGTCAGCCGCCTATGTCTCCACCCAGTATCGCGCCGCCGTGCCATTGGTTCTGCTGATCGCGATCATTCTGTTTCGGCCGCAGGGCATGCTCGGCCGGCCCGAGGAGCGCACCGTATGACCGCGGCGAAGACCCTCAAGATCGGCTTCGGCATCGTTGTCATTGCCGCGCTGATCATCGTCCCGATGAATTTCAACCGCTACGGTCTGTTCATCCTGAGCCAGTGGGCGGTGATGACCATTGCCGCCATGGGGCTTAACCTCACGCTCGGCTATGCCGGGCAGGTTTCGCTGGCGCAGGGCGCCTTTGTCGGCATCGGCGCTTATACGGCTGCGATCATGACATCGAATGGTCTGCCGCTCATCGGAGCGCTCGGCGTTGCCATCGTGCTGTGCTTCGCCATCGGCTGGATCCTCGGCTATCCCGCCCTGCGCGTACAGCACCACTATCTGGCTTTTGTCACCCTCGCATTTTCGACGCTAGCATTCCTTGTCTTCCGCAACGAGGATTGGCTGACCAAGGGCATCTACGGCATCAGCAACATCCCTCGCCCGGAGATTTTCGGCTATCCGACGCGGCGGCCGTTGCCGTTCTATTATGTCTGTCTGGGATCGCTCGGTATCGTCTCACTGGCCGTTTGGTGGCTGATCCGTTCGCCCTGGGGCCGCGCTTTCATTGCGCTGCGCGAGAACCCCGTTCGTGCGCTCTCGCTCGGCATCGACACACGGCGCTATACGCTGATGGCCTTTGCGATCGGTTCCGCGCTCGGTGGTGTCGCCGGCACGCTCTATGCGCCGCTGACCCAATATGTTGATCCCGTGCCGTTCCACCTGTCGCTGTCCCTCGATCTCCTGATGATGGTGATCGTCGGCGGCTCCGGTTTCTTCTTCGGGCCGTTCCTTGGCGCGATGATCGCCGTGCTGTTGCCTGAATGGCTGCGCTTCACGCAGGGTTACTATCTGATGCTCTATGCCATCGCAGTGATCCTGCTGCTGATCTACTCACCCACCGGTATTCTCGGCATTCTCGATCGTTACATCTCCGAACGCCGCACCAAGGCAGCGTCCGCATTACGTGCGGTCGCCAAAGCGAAACTGGAAACGGCGCCATGACCGCGGTTCTCGAAGTCAGCAATATCCGCAAGAGCTTTGGCGGCATCACCGCCGTGAACGGCGTCTCGTTCGATGTCCAGGAAGGCGAAATCCTCGGCCTCATCGGCCCGAACGGCTGCGGCAAGTCCACTTTGTTCAACTGCATCCTCGGCCAGCTCACGCCAAGCGCCGGCGAAGTGAAGGTCGACGGCAAGGTGGTCACCGGCATGCGGCCGTCAGAGCTGAACGGCCTCGGTGTCAGCCGCACGTTTCAATTGCTGCAGGTATTCCCGAAGCTGTCGGTGCGCGAGAACCTGATCCTCGCTGGTCAGGAACACGAAGGTAACATGCTGTCACGCCTGCTCGGCCCATCCGATGCCGGACTGACCGAGGCGGCCAACCAGATGATCGGCTTCTTCAAGCTCGACCATCTCGCCGATGAGCCCGCGGGCGGCCTCTCTTATGGCCAGCAGAAACTGCTCGATGCCGCGATGGCCTTCATGGGCGGCCCGCGCCTCGTGCTGCTCGACGAGCCTGCCGGCGGCGTCAACCTGACCATGCTCGCGGATCTCAAGGACCGCCTCGCGGCGATCAACCGGGAGAAACGTGCCACTTTCGTTGTCATCGAGCACAACATGGAATTCGTGATGTCGCTCTGCACGCGCGTAATGGTGATGGCCGAAGGAAAGGTTCTGGCGGTTGGGCGACCGGACGAAATCCGCGCCAACCCTGCCGTAATCGAAGCCTATCTGGGACATTGAGGATAGTGCCATGAGCGATGCAATCCTGGACGTTCAGAACCTTGTCGGCGGCTACGGCAAGATGACGATCTTGAATGGCACCACCTTCTCGGTGCCGGCTGGGTCGATCACCACCGTCATCGGGCCAAACGGCGCCGGCAAGTCCACGGTGTTCAAGGCGATCTTCGGTCTGCTGAAGTTGCGCGAAGGCAAAGTCGTATTCAAAGGCAAGGACGTCACCGGTCTCAGCCAGCGCGCACTGCTGACGGCAGGCATCTGCTATGTCCCGCAGGGCCGCAACATCTTCCCGGAACTCACGGTCCGTCACAATATCGAACTCGGTGCCGTCGCTGCCGGTCGTGACATCACCGATCTGCCGGCCCGTATCGAGGCCGCTCTCGACAAATTCCCCGTACTGCGTACCAAAGCCAAGCAACAGGCTTCCACTCTATCCGGAGGCGAGCAGAAACAGCTCGAAATCGCTCGCGGCCTGCTGCTCAATCCGCAACTGGTGCTGATCGATGAACCTTCCATTGGGCTGTCGCCGCTGATGGTGCTGCAGACGTTCAACATCCTGAAAGAGCTGCGCGACCGCGGCGTCTCGATCCTGATGATCGAGCAGAATGCACGCTCGGCACTGGAGATTTCCGATTTCGGCATCGTGCTGGAGCTCGGCCAGACCCGTCTGATGGACAAGGCCGACCGCGTGCTCAACGACCCCCGTATCGGGCAACTGTTCCTGGGCGGCGCCATGACGGAGCCCGCTGCATGACCAAGCTCTCAATCGCCACCGTCTCGCTATCAGGCGCACTGGACGAAAAACTCCGCGCCATCGCTGCGGCCGGCTTCGACGAGGTCGAGATCTTTGAAGCGGACCTTCTGTCCTTCAATGGAAGCCCAAGGGACGTCGGCCAGATGTGCCGCGATCTCGGCCTGACCATCTGCGCCTTCCAGCCGTTCCGCGACTTCGAGGGCATGCCGGAGCCGCAGCGCGGCCGCAACTTCGCGCGCGCGGCGCGCAAGTTCGACCTGATGAAAGAGTTGCAGACGGACTTGATGCTGATCTGCAGCAACATCTCGCCGGCCTCGCTTGGCGGTATCGACCGAGCCGCAGCGGATTTTCGCGAGCTTGGGGACCTCGCCGCGAAGCACGACATGCGTGTCGGCTTCGAAGCGCTCGCATGGGGCGCTCATGTCAACGACTATCGCGATGCCTGGGAGATCGTGCGCCGCGCCAATCACCCGTCCATCGGCGTGATCCTCGACAGCTTCCATGCACTGGCTCCGGCATTTCCCGTCAGCGCCATTGCATCCATCCCGGCCGATAAAATCTTTCTGGTGCAACTCGCCGACGCGCCGAAGCTGGGCCTCGATGTCTTGTCCTGGAGCCGGCATTTTCGCTGCTTCCCCGGTCAGGGCGACCTGCCCGTGGCTGAGTTCATGGAAGCGGTGCAAGCCACCGGCTATAGCGGCGCGTGGTCCCTCGAGATTTTCAACGACCAGTTCCGCGCAGGCTCTGCCGTTCGCACAGCCACTGACGGATTGCGCTCACTGATCCTGTTGCAGGATCAACTGGCAAAGACACCGGCCGACGCCCTGCAACCAAAGACATCCACCCGCGGCGTCGGCTTCATCGAATTCGCCGTCAATGAGACCAAGGCGACAGACCTTGCGACGCTGCTCAGCCAACTTGGCTTTCACAAGACTGGCGCCCATCGCAGCAAGGACGTCGAACGCTGGTCGCAAGGCGCCATCGAACTCGTGATCAATTCAGAGCCGGACGGTTTCGCGCATTCGCATTACGTAACGCATGGCCCCGGCGTGTGCGCCATCGCACTGGACGTCGGCAATACCAAGCAGGCCATGGCGCGCGCGGAAGCCTTGCAGGCGCGGACATTCTATCAGCCGGTCGGACCGGGCGAACTGGAAATTCCGGCGATCCACGGCGTCGGCGGCAGTCTGCTCTACTTCCTGGAAGCGGCCGGCAAGAACTGGGACGTAGATTTCGAGCCGCTGCGGAGCAATGCCGGTTCAGATCATCTTTCCGTCGTGGATCACATCTCGCAATCGATGCCCTATGACGAGATGCTGTCGTGGCTTCTATTTTACACCGGCATTCTCGACCTGCAGCGCCTGCCGCAGATGGAAATTCCGGACCCGGTCGGCCTCGTGCAAAGCCAGGCGCTGATATCAGCCAATCAGTCGCTGCGCGTCATCCTGAACGGATCATCCGCAACGCGTACGCTGTCGAACCGCTTCATCTCGGAGTTCTTCGGTTCCGGCGTGCAACATATCGCGTTCTTGTGCGACAATATCTTTGCTGCTGTGGCCGATATGCGCAAACGCGGCGCCAAATTCCTGCGCATTCCCGACAATTATTACGATGACGTGGAAGCCAAATATGGGCTCGATGCCGAGCTGATGGCTGCGCTACGCGACAACCAGATCCTGTATGATCGCGAAGGCGACGGCGAATTCTTCCAGATCTACACGCCGAGCTTCGATGAGCGCTTCTTCTTCGAGATTGTCGAGCGCCGCAACTATCAGGGATTTGGTGCGGCTAACGCCGGTATCCGTCTCGCAGCTCAAACGCGTGACGCGCGGCCTGTGTCCGTGCCGCGCGCCTGACGAACTCGTTAAGGCTTACTTCGGCCGAACGCTTTGATCGCCACCGGGACTGCCGGGCGGGGGAATCACCGGCGTATTGCTACTATCTGAATTCGGCCCGCGTGCCCGCATCGCGGGATCGACATTGCTCGGCGGGCACAGAACGCCATCTGATTTCGCGAGTTTATCGCCCAACGGCTCCGGGCTCTGGCCGGTCGTCGTACCGCTCGGAGCAATCGTCCCCTGCGGGGTCGTTTGTGTGGGTGCACAATTGGCATTTGCGCGCTCGGCCGATGGCGGCGCGGTCTGTGCGGGAGGTGTGGCAGGCGTCGGCGGCGCCTGCGCGAAGGCGGCGCTGGAACCGGCGATGACTAGACCTGCGATGACAAGCGACTGTTTGATCTGCATCCGGAGCCAACCGCGGGCGCGAACGGAGGTTCCGGTCCCGCGCTCCACAGTCAGGATTTAATGTAGCGGATCAGCGAAAAATGCCCCATCGGCGGCATCGGCCGCCGCTCGGCCAGTGTGATCCCGCCATGGACCGTTGCCCAGTCCACCAGCCGCTTCCACGGAAATTCCGGTCGCCAGCCGAGTCGGCGCGCCAGTGGCGCAAAGGCCAGTTCGAAAATCTTGCGCGGACCGCTTTCGGCGCCGATGTGATTGACGAGAATGAGCTCGCCGCCTGGTTTCAACACACGGATGAAATCGTCCAGCGTCGCTTCCGGATCGGGTACGGCTGTGATGACATATTGCGCCACCACGGCATCGAAATGATTGTCGGGGAATGCGAGATTCTTCGCATCCATAACCGCCAGCGTTTCGACATTGGTGAGGTTGTGGGTGCGGACGCGCTCATGCGCCTTGCGCAGCATCGGCTCGGAAATATCGACGCCGCAAATCTTCGTGGTGCGGGCGTAATCGACCAGCGACAGACCTGTGCCGACACCGACATCAAGGATGCGACCGCCGATGCGATCGGCCTCGATGATGGTCGATTGCCGACCGCTATCGAACACCTTGCCAAAAACGAGATCGTAAATCGGCGCCCAGCGCCCGTAAGCCTTCGCGACCCCCGCGCGGTCGATATCGCCAGCCATGCCCCTACCCTGAACTCTTACACACGCATCGCTGCGACGGCGGGGACATTAGCATCGCGGGGGGAGGTGCTGACAGGGCTTTTCGCCGCAGCGCTCTTGATGAAGCCGCCGCCGAGCACGCGGGCCTGCCCGTCCGGCGCGTCGTAGAACACACAGGCCTGACCGGGCGACACGCCCTCCTCGCCGCCGACCAGTTCGATCTCGTAGCCGCCATTCACAGCACGCAACCAGGCTGGCTGTGGTCCACGGGTCGAGCGAACCTTGACGAACAGCTCGAGGCCATTGCCAACGGCGCGATCGAGCGTGCCGCCGCCGATCCAGTTGACGTCGCGCAGCACAATGCGGTGCATCCGCAAGGCCTCGCGCGGGCCGACCACCACGCGCCGGGTGACGGCATCGAGCTTGATCACATAGAGCGGCGCGCTCGCTGCGATACCGAGGCCGCGGCGCTGGCCGATGGTGAAATGGATAATGCCATCGTGGCGGCCGATGACATGGCCATCCATATCAACGATCTCGCCCGGCTCGAGCGCATTCGGCTTCAGACGCTCGATCACGTCGGTGTAGCGGCCGGACGGCACGAAACAGATGTCCTGGCTGTCCTGCTTGTCGGCGACCGACAGATCGAACTGCCGGGCCAGTTCGCGGGTCTGCGGCTTGCTCATGTCGCCGAGCGGAAAGCGGAGATAATCGAGCTGTTCCTGCGTAGTCGCGAACAGGAAATAGCTCTGGTCGCGATCGGCATCGGCAGCGCAGACCATAGCACGCGAGCCGTCAGCAAGGCGGCGTGAGGCCACGTAATGCCCGGTCGCCAGCGCCTGCGCGCCGAGATCGCGCGCGGTCGCCAGCAGATCGCGGAACTTGACCGAACGATTGCATTCGATGCACGGCACCGGCGTTTCGCCGGAGGCATAGCTCGCGGCGAAATTGTCGATGACGGACTCGCGGAACCGGCTTTCGTAATCCAGCACATAATGCGGTATCCCGATCCGCTCGGCCACGTCGCGGGCATCATGGATGTCACGGCCGGCGCAGCAGGCGCCCTTGCGATGGGTGGCGGCGCCGTGATCGTAGAGTTGCAGAGTAATACCGACGACGTCGTAGCCCTGCGACTTCAACAGCGCAGCCGTCGCCGAGGAGTCGACGCCGCCGGACATGGCGACCACGACCCTGGTGTCCTGCGGACGGCCTTCGAGATCGAGACTGTTGAGCATGGTTTCGGTCACTGATGCGACCGCGCTGGCTGCAAACCGTCGCGATCAGGAAAACGGAGCCAAATCCCGGAACTTAAGGTCGGTCCGACGATGGGTTGGGATATGGCACTTTAATATAGGCCGCCTTGCGCTCAATCAATCACGGCGCCTCGCCGGAAACGGCAATTCTTGCCGCCGGGCAGAAAAGATAATGCCGCGACGGTCCCCACGGAGGTTCCATCCGAATTACAACATACTGATTTATATAGATATTTTTATAAAGCGAGAGGTGGCCCGGTCCTTGCTGAAAGGAGGATAGAACTCTTCTGGAAAGGCCGCCCGTGGTTAGCGTCACGTCCGATATCGTCTCAAACGTCTCGTTTCAGAACGCACGATCGAATTCGTCCCGCGACGATCAGCGGTCGGATGCCGACAGCTTCGGCTCGCTGGTCGACAGCAACACCGTTGCCAGCGCCAATAGCGACCGCGCCGCGGCAGCCCAGCCTGATCTGCCAGCACCCGCACGGCGCGACGACACGCGCTCCTCGAGCAATGACCGCACACGGCAGTCCGACGATCGCGCCGACAACGCGGCCGCCAATGCACGTGACCGCGACACCCAGGCAGCCGATGCCGCGCAGGACTCCCGCAAGGCAAAGAAGAGCGACCCGAGCGACACGAAGGCCGATTCCAAGGCCGACGCGAAGACGGGCGACAAGACCGACACCAAGGACGCCTCGTCCAAGGATACCGACAAGACCGCAACGACCGATGTCGATGCAACGGGCTCAACCGAGAAGCCCGTCGCGGTCGCCGCCGTCGCCGTTGCGATCCCCGTGCCCGTGGCCACGACCGATGTTGCAGTAGCTCCGACAGCGCCAGAAACCACCGGCGTTGCACAGCCTCTCGCCATCGCTGCAGCCGTTTTGAAAGCCCAGACGGCAGTGACCGAAGCTGCAACGGCTGATACCGAAGCGGCGCCTGCAACGACGCCCCCGGAAGCCGAAGCGAATTTCGCGGCACTAATCGCATCCGCGACGCCCGCGGGCGGCAAAGCCGGCACGAAGAAGACCAGCGGAGCCGATGCCACAACGGGATCAACGCCTGAGGTCAAATCAGAAGACAAGACGAAGGCGGCCACGACGACGTCCACGCAGCCAGTCGACGCGGCCGCAGCGGCAACAGTCGGCAAGGACGCCAAGCCGGGCGACAAACCCGTCGATGGCGTAGCAACCGACCCGACCGCCGTTGCACCGGAAGCTGCAAAGCCTGCGGCTGGCGCTGCCCATGAGCGTCGTACCGAACACACCGCCCAGGCTGCAATACCGGATGTAGCTGCGCCGACCACCAATAGCTTGCAGCAGCAACCGTTGCAGACCACACCGACGCCGATTGCAGCTGCGAGCCCGCAATTGACCGCCACGATCGCGACCAACGCTCCCGTGCCTTTGAACGGCGTCGCTGTCGAGATCGCCCAGAACGCCAAATCGGGCAAGAGCAGCTTCGACATCCGGCTCGACCCTGCCGAGCTTGGCCGTATCGATGTCCGCCTCGAAGTCGACAAGCATGGCAATGTCACCTCGCATCTCACCGTCGAGAAGCCGGAAACCCTGACCATGTTGCGCCAGGATGCACCGCAACTGCAGCGCGCACTCGAACAGGCCGGCCTCAAGACCAACGACAGCGGACTACAATTCAGCCTGCGCGATCAGTCGCAAGGCCAGCAACAGAACAGTGGCGAGAATTCGGGCCGCAACGCCCAGCGCCTTGTGATCCACGAAGACGAGTCCGTGCCTGCGATCGCTGCGGGCCGCGGTTATGGCCGCATGCTGGGATCCAGCAGCGGCGTCGACATCAGTATTTGAGGAGCGAACCATGGCAGTTGACGCAACGACTCCACCCCCTGTCGTATCCGGTACCACACCGGTATCGAACTCGAGCAGCAGCTCCGGCTCGACGACGACCGGCATTGCGGATAATTTCCAGACGTTCCTGACATTGCTGACAACGCAGCTGCAGAATCAGAACCCGCTCGATCCGCTCGATACCAACCAGTTCACGCAGCAGCTGGTGCAGTTCGCGGGCGTCGAACAGCAACTCAAGTCGAACGATCAGTTGAAAGCCCTGGTCGATCTTGGCAAAGCTACGGAAGCGACACAGGCGCTTATCTATGTCGGCAACAACGTCGCTGTCGATGGCAGCACGGCGCAATTCAAGACGTCGGCGACATGGAATCTTCTCGCCGACAAGGACTCGACAGCCACCGTCAACATTACGAATTCCGCTGGTAACGTTGTCTACACCGGCAAGTACACGTTGAAGTCCGGCAACGGCACTTTCGTATGGGATGGCAAGGGCAATGATGGTGTTCAGTATCCCGAAGGGGCCTATACGCTGACTGCAACGGGCAAGGATGACAACGGCCGCGACGTCGCCATCTCCACGGAAGTCCAGGGCGTTGTGGATTCCGTCGATCTGTCAGCGAGCCCCGCCCTGCTCTCAATCAACGGCGCCAACTATACCGTCGACAAGATCAAGCGCGTGGTGCGTCCGACGACTCCGACGACGCCAACCACACCGACAACCTGACGCTGCGCCGCATCATCTTCTCGGGACGATTATTTCGAACCAAATCCAGTTCTATTCGCATTGGAGTTGTAGGCTTAGGCAAATTTTAAGTCGCTGGGCGTAGATTGTTGAAGTGAGTTCAGTGGTTGAGAGTTTGTGAGTACGCCATGACAGAACCCCATCGCCCGAGGGTCAAATACGTCATCGGGCCTGACGGCAGTCCGTTAACAATTGCGGATCTGCCCGCGCCCGGAACCAAACGGTGGGTCATCCGCCGTAAAGCCGAAGTTGTCGCCGCCGTCCGCGGTGGCCTTCTGTCTCTTGAGGAAGCCTGCAGCCGCTATACGCTGACAGTCGACGAATTCCTCTCCTGGCAGTTCTCGATCGACCAGCACGGTCTGGCAGGACTGCGGACCACCCGCATCCAGCAGTATCGTCAGTAAACGAATCGTTAATATCTCCAATTCGATGAAAACCGGCTCCCTCATGGGAAGCCGGTTTTCGTCATTTGGCCATATTTTTGCCACCCGTTAACCGCCGTTAACCATATCGAAACCATACCCCGGCAAAATTTGCCCAGTCGGTCTTTGAGGCCGAATCTCAGGGGCTGGTTCGTGCAGAGTCTTCTAAGTTTCCTTAAAGGTCTCGGCGCGGCGCGCCTGATGGCGATGGTTGCGGTGACGGCCGCGCTCATCGGCTTCTTTGCTTTCGTCATCATGCGGGTCACCACGCCGCAGATGACCACCCTGTTCACGGACCTGAGCGTCGAGGACTCCTCGGCGATCATCAAGGACCTGGAACGTCAGGCTATCCCCTATGAGCTGAAGAACGACGGTGCCGCCATCATGGTGCCGAAGGACAAGGTGACCCGCCTGCGCATGAAGCTGGCCGAAGGCGGCCTGCCCAAGGGTGGCGGGGTCGGCTACGAGATCTTCGATAAGTCGGACGCTCTCGGAACAACAAGTTTTGTCCAAAATATCAATCACTTGCGCGCTCTCGAAGGTGAATTGGCGCGAACCATTCGGGCGATCGACCGGGTACAGTTCGCCCGCGTTCACCTCGTCCTGCCGGAACGTCCCCTGTTCTCCCGCGAAGCTCCCGAGCCTTCGGCCTCGATCGTCGTCCGCGTCCGCGGCGCCCTCGACCCGCAGCAGGTCCGGGCGATCCGCCATGTCGTCGCCTCGGCCGTCAACGGCCTGAAGCCGGCCCGGGTTTCGATCGTCGACGAAGCGGGACAGCTGCTCGCCGACGGCGCCGCTGACGCGACCATGGAAGGCGCCACCGGCGACGAACGCCGCGCCGGCTTCGAGAAGCGGATGCGCAGCCAGGTCGAAGCGATCGTTTCCTCGGTGGTGGGCGCAGGCCGGGCCCGGGTCCAGCTCACAGCCGACTTCGACTACAACAAGGTCACGCAGACTTCCGACAAATTCGACCCGGAAGGCCGGGTCTTGCGCTCCAGCCAGAGCCGCGAAGAATCCTCCGCCGTCGGCGAGCGGGATGGCCAAGTCACCGTCAACAACGAACTGCCAGGCAATCAGGCGGCCGGCAACACGGGGACGGCGAAGGATCAAAGCAAGAAGTCCGAAGAAACCAACAATTACGAAATCTCCCGCGTCACCAAGACCGAAGTTACCGAAGCAGGCCGTGTCAATCGCATCTCGGTCGCGGTACTGGTCGACGGCAGCTACAGCAAGAACGAGAAGGGCGAGCAGGTCTACGCCCAACGCCCCAAGGAAGAACTCGATCGCATCGCAGCGCTGGTCCGTTCGGCCATTGGCTTCGACCAGAAGCGCGGCGATCAGGTCGAGGTCGTCAACCTGAAATTCGCCGAGGGCCCAACTGTCGTTCCGACGCCGGAGCCGACCGGTCTGCTCGGCATGATGCAATTCACCAAGGATGACGTGATGCACGTCATCGAACTCGCGGTCATGATGCTGCTCGGCCTGGTCGTGATGTTCATGGTCATCCGCCCGCTGGTCCGCCGTGTCCTCGCCTCTGAGCCCGTGCCGGCGCTCCCTGCAGCCAACGCTCTCGTTCTTCCCGACGGTGTCGCTCTCAGCGCTGACGGACAGACCGTCATTCCCGCCAGCGGCCCCAACATGATCGACGTCGCCACCATCCAGGGTCAGGTCCACGCGCAATCCGTGCATCGCGTGGGCGAACTGGCCGATCGTAACCCCAACGAAACCGCAGCCATTGTTCGCGCATGGCTGCAGGAACCGGCGTGATCTGAATGGCATCCGTTCCGCAAACCACCGGCGACAACAGCAGCGACATCGCCAGCGTCGTCGCTTCGCTCGCACAGCGCCAGGGTGGCCGTGCGCCAGCAAAGCCGCTGAGCGGCCCGAAGCGCGCAGCCATCCTGATGCTGGCGCTGGGTGAACAATATGGTGGGAAGGTCTGGGCGCAGCTCGACGACGACGAAGTGCGCGAGCTTTCACTCCACATGTCATCGCTCGGCACCATCGAGCCGGAGACTGTCGAAGATCTGCTGCTCGAATTCGTGTCACGGATGTCCGCCTCCGGCGCCCTGATGGGCACTTTCGATGCCACCGAGCGTCTACTGACCCAGTATCTGCCGTCCGAGCGCGTCAGCGGTATCATGGAAGAAATCCGCGGCCCCGCCGGCCGCAACATGTGGGAAAAACTCTCCAACGTGCAGGAAGAGGTTCTCGCGAACTACCTGAAGAACGAATATCCGCAGACCGTCGCTGTGGTGCTGTCGAAGCTGAAGCCAGAGCATGCGGCACGCGTGCTCGGCATCCTGCCGGAGGATCTCGCGCTCGACGTCATCAACCGCATGCTCAAGATGGAAGCGGTGCAAAAAGAAGTCATCGAGCGCGTCGAACAGACGCTGCGCGTCGAGTTCATGTCGAACCTCTCGCAGACCCGTCGTCGCGACGCGCACGAAGTCATGGCGGAAATCTTCAATAACTTCGATCGCCAGACCGAAACACGCTTCATCACCTCGCTGGAAGAAGACAATCGCGAGGCGGCCGAGCGCATCAAGGCGCTGATGTTTACCTTCGACGACCTCATCAAGCTCGATGCCGGCTCGGCACAGACCCTGATGCGCAGCATCGACAAGGACAAGCTGGGTATCGCACTGAAGAGCGCCAACGAGGAAGTTCGCGCCTTCTTCATGGGCAATATGTCGTCCCGCGCCGCCAAGATGCTGACCGACGATATGGCCGCGCTCGGCCCGGTCCGTCTGCGCGATGTCGACGAGGCCCAGGCACTACTCGTCAATCTCGCCAAGGATCTCGCCGCCAAGGGCGAAATCGTGCTGACCAAGAACCGCGCCGACGACGAGCTGGTGTATTGATGGCCGCCCCCGCAAAATTTCTGTTCGATATGGACTTCGCAGCGCCCGACAAGACGCGTGCGCCCGCGATCACGCCGGCCGAGATCGCGGAGAAGGTTGCCAACGCCGAAGCCCAGGCCTATCGCACCGGATTCGATGCGGCCCAGCGCGAAGCCAAGGCTGAAAGCGACCGTCGCGCCGCATTGGCGCTGGAACAGATCGGTGTTGCGATCTCCTCGATCTCGTCGCGCTTCGGGGCCATCGAAGAAAAGATGGAAACCGAAGCTGTCGATGTCGCGGTGTCGGTGGCACGCAAACTCTGCAGTGAATTGATCGCCGTTGAGCCGCTCACCGAAGTCATGGCCCTGGTCCACGACTGTTTCAAGAATCTGGTGTCGACGCCGCATCTCGTGGTGCGCATCAACGATAAGCTCTATGACGAAGCACGCGAACGCATCGAGAAACAGGCCAAACAAAGCGGCTTCGCCGGTCGCCTCGTTATCCTCGCCGAGCCGGATATCGAGAACGGTGACTGCAAAATCGAATGGGCGGATGGCGGCGTCGTGCTCGAACGCGCAACCATCGACGCCAAGATCAACGAACTCGTCGGACGCTATATGGCGTCGCGCAATCAGGCCTGAAAGGGCTGTGAGGACTAGAATATGAGCGATCCCCAGGTGCCGCTTCCCGATCTCAATGCCACCGATCCCGGCGCAATGGGAGACGTTGGCTATGCTGACGAAGAACAGGTCACGCGTATTGCCGCCGATCTCGAAGCGGTCTTCGACGTTCCAGTCCAGGTCTCGGCCGTGCTTGGCCGCTCCAAAATGGGTGTGGGCGAATTGCTGAAGCTCGGGCCCGGCACCGTGCTCGAACTCGACCGCCGCGTTGGCGAAGCGATCGACATCTACGTGAACAACCGCCTGGTGGCGCGCGGCGAAGTCGTTCTCGTCGAAGAAAAGCTCGGCGTCACCATGACTGAAATCATCAAGGCTGAACGCAGCTAACTCGGGACAAACGGCGCCTCAAGGGCGCGACCAGGATATAACAGGAGATCACCATGCGGCTTCTCATCGTTGGTACCCTCAAGGGCCAACTCACCACCGCCACCAAGATCGCCATGGATAACGGCGCCTCCGTGGTTCATGCCGAAGGCCATGATCAGGCGATGGGCGTGTTGCGCGGCGGCAAGGGCGCAGACCTCCTGCTGGTCGATGTCGCCCTCGACATCCGCGACCTCGTGATGCGGCTGGAAGCCGAACACATCCATGTGCCGATCGTCGCCTGCGGCATCACCACCGATGCCCGCGCCGCGGTCGCCGCGATCCATGCCGGCGCCAAAGAATACATCCCGCTGCCGCCGGATCCGGAACTGATCGCCGCCGTTCTCGCTGCTGTCGCCAATGACAGCCGCGACCTGATCTATCGCGACGAGATGATGGGCAAGGTGGTCAAGCTGGCGCAGCAGATCGCCGGCTCCGATGCGTCGGTGATGATCACGGGCGAATCGGGCACCGGCAAGGAAGTGCTGGCGCGCTACGTCCACACCCGCTCCAACCGCGCCAAGAAGCCGTTCATCAGCATTAACTGCGCTGCAATCCCCGAGCATCTCCTGGAGTCCGAACTGTTCGGCCACGAGAAGGGTGCCTTCACCGGCGCGATCGCACGCCGCATCGGTAAATTCGAGGAAGCCACCGGCGGCACGCTCTTGCTGGACGAAATCTCGGAAATGGACGTGCGGCTGCAGTCGAAGCTGCTGCGCGCCATTCAGGAGCGCGTCATCGACCGCGTCGGCGGCACCAAGCCGGTGCCGGTGGACATTCGCATCATCGCAACCTCGAACCGCAACCTGTCCGACGCCGTACGCGAAGGCACGTTCCGCGAAGATCTGCTGTTCCGCCTCAACGTCGTGAACCTGAAGATCCCGCCGCTGCGCGATCGCCCGGCCGACATTCTCGAACTGGCGCAACACTTCGCCAAAAAATATGCCGACGCCAATGGCGTGCCGGTGCGTCCGATCTCCGCCGAGGCGCGGCGCGTACTCACCGCCAATCGCTGGCAGGGCAACGTCCGTGAACTCGAAAACACGATCCACCGTTCGGTGCTGATGGCCAACGGCGACGAGATCGGCGCGGATGCGATCCTAACTCCGGACGGCGATCGCCTCGATCTCGCCAAGACGGTGCCCGCCGTGGCGCATGCAACGCTGGCGGCCGAGACGGTGACCCGCGCGCTGGTCGGCCGCACCGTGGCCGATGTCGAACGCGATCTGATCCTTGAAACGCTGAAGCATTGCCTCGGCAACCGCACCCATGCGGCCAATATTCTTGGCATCTCGATCCGCACGCTGCGCAACAAGCTGAACGAATATGCCGATGGCGGGCTGCCGATCACACCGGCCGGAGCGGGCGCCGGCGACTATCGTGCCGCCATGGGCGCGATGTAATTACGCGAAGAACGACAACGACGCGCCCTGCGAATAGCTCGGCGCGTCCTGCTTGCGAAAAATCTTGATCGGATCGCCCGGCGTCAGCTCCTGCCGGGTGAACATCGCATAGGCGTAGAGCGCGAGATAACCGATCGAAATCGCGCCGATCACATAGACGATCCCAATGCCGATCCGCTTCATGCGACCGCACCCCGCCGCACGAGATGGCGGAGCCACAGCCAGATCATCGGGACGACCACGAGTTCGCCGATCAGACTGATCAGGAGTCCCACGGTCGGAAAGCCATGACTGAGCACGGCCAGTAGACGCGCGGCAGCGCCGAACACGAGGATGAAGGTCACGATCGAAATCCGCTCAAAGCGTTTTTCGATCTGCGGGACTGCCGACCAGTAGATCAGCCCGACCGCCACCAGCACGCCCTTGATGAAGCGCACATAGCCTTCCATCGTCACGCCCAGCCTGACGCCCGACAGGCTGGTGCCGAACAGCACGCCGGTCAGGCCGAACAGGATGGCCACGAGGCCGACAATCGCCAGTGCGATCTGAAGCAGTCTGCGTTCCAAATTGGGCTCCCTAGGCTCAAGCAGCCTAATAACTGCGTCATGGAACGACAATGAGCAACCGGCCACGTTGGCGCACACAACTTGGGGGTCTCCGGCTTGCGTCAGACGCCTGAATGGTTAGCTTTCCCCGCTGAGTCGCGGCAAAATGGCTGCGCACCGCTTTCCAGAGACGCAATGCCGACCTTTACCCCGCATCAGGATGCCGCGCTGAAAGCCGTCGACGACTGGCTGAAGGCGAAGCCAGGCCGCAACGGCACACCGCAGGTGTTCCGGCTGTTCGGCTTTGCCGGTACCGGCAAGACGACATTGGCGCGGCACGTCGCCGACAATGTGGACGGCGAGGTGAAATTCGCAGCCTTTACCGGTAAGGCGGCGCTGGTGATGCGCAACAAGGGCTGCGACGGCGCGTCCACGATTCACTCGCTGATCTATCGCGCCCGTGAGAGCGGCGAGGAGCAGCCGAATTTCGAATTGTGGGATGACGCACCGGCCTCGAAGGCCAAGCTGATCGTCATTGACGAATGCTCCATGGTGGACGCCGAACTCGGCCGCGACCTCCTGTCATTCGACTGCCCTCTGCTGGTGCTCGGCGATCCCGCGCAGTTGCCGCCGATCCAGGGTGGCGGCTTCTTCACCGAGACCGAGCCCGACGTGATGCTGACCGAAGTGCATCGGCAGGCCGAACACGATCCGATCGTGCGCATGTCGATGGATGTCCGCGAGGGTCGGTCGCTGCAGCCCGGGCAATACGGCCTGAGCGAAATCGTGTCGCGCAAGGCACTCGATCCGGACCGCGTGATGGCCGCGGATCAGGTACTGGTCGGCCGCAACAACACGCGGCGCGCCTACAATATGCGTGTGCGACAGAAACTTGGCATCGAGGACCTGCTGCCGGTGGCCAATGACAAGCTGGTCTGCCTGCGCAACAACCGCAAGAAGGTGCTGTTCAACGGCGGCTTGTGGCGCGTGAAGGCGCGTGCTGCCTCGAAGTCGCAGATCATCACCATGCGGATTTCGCCGGATGAGGATTTCGGCGGCAAGGTCACCAAGGTCTCGGTGCGCGCGGACTGTTTCTCCGGCGGTGTTGAGACGCTGCCATGGGAGCAACGCAAGCCTTACGATGAATTCGACTACGGCTACGTGCTGACCGTACACAAGAGCCAGGGCTCGCAATGGGATGATGTCGTCCTGTTCGACGAGAGCTTTGCATTTCAGGAGAGTCGCGCCCGCTGGCTCTACACCGGCATAACCCGGGCAGCGAAGCGGTTAAGCATCGTGGTGTAACGCCCGCGTTTTGCAATTCACAGCATGGGTTGATCTGACGCATCCCCCATCATTGTGCATTGTGGAACCATAAGGCCGCCCGCACGTTTCGGCCACTTACGCACAACAAGGAGCTCGATATGCATCCCGCGAAAATCTTGACGATGGCTACGATGATCGGCGCAAGCGCGCTGGCGTTTTCGGCGCCGGCAACATCAGCGCCACTGCTGAGTCAGCCCAGCCTCGCCAGCGCCGTACCCTCGGCCACCGAGAACGTGCAGTATTATCGCCGCTACGGTTATGGCCCACGCTACGGCTACGGTCCTGGCTACTATCGCCGCGGACCCAGCGCTGGCGCCGTCGTCGGCGGCCTCGCAGCTGGCGCCATCATCGGCGGCGCGATTGCGGCCAGCCAGGCCAACGCGGCAGCCCAGCAGAACGCAGCCTATTGCTCGCAGCGCTATCGTTCCTACGATCCGGCGTCAGGCACTTATCTGAACAACGACGGCAATCGCTATCCCTGCCCATAAGCGGTTAGCGTCATAGTCAATCAGAAAGCCGCGGGACGCATGTTCCGCGGCTTTTTCCTGCCATCCAGATCCTCACGAACTCGTGTCCGGTATCGCGTAACAAGCGAGATCCTTCTCCGTATCTCCGATACGCCGCCCGGAAATGCCGATTGCGAACCGCGGGCTCCGGTCTAGACTGCCGATATCCGGCCATCGATCATCCAAGAGGACCTGCTATGCGCCGCTCCCTGTTCAGCCGCCTCTCGCTCTGCGCCTTTGCCGGCGCATTGGCGATTTCAACCGCCATCGTGGCCCCCACTTTTGCTGCCGAAGAGGCTGTCATCATTCCCGCACCCGCAGCGGACACGCCGGCCGCGACCGGCATTCAGACTGCGGTGATTGCGGGTGGGTGCTTCTGGGGCGTCCAGGGCGTATTCCAGCACACGGCAGGCGTCGTTAACGCTGTGTCCGGCTATGCCGGCGGCTCCAAGAGCTCGGCCAATTACACCGCGGTCAGCACCGGCTCGACCGGGCACGCCGAAGCGGTCGAGATCAAATACGACCCGCAAAAGATCAGCTACGGCAAGATCCTGCAGATCTATTTCTCGGTGGCGCATGACCCGACCCAGCTGAATCGCCAGGGCCCGGATTCGGGAACGCAATATCGGTCGGAAATTTTCGCGACGACGCCGGAGCAGAAGAAAGTGGCGGAAGCCTATATCGCGCAGCTCAATGCCGCAAAGGTCTACAAGAAGCCGATCGTCACCAAGCTCGGAATGCTTGAAGCCTTCTATCCGGCGGAAGCTTATCATCAGGACTACCTGACGCTGCACCCGAACCAGCCCTATATTGCCTATAACGATATTCCGAAGGTCGAGAACCTGAAGAAGATCTTTGCCCAGAACTATATCGAGAAGCCGACGCTGGTGAGCGCGTCGAAGGTCACAAATTGACCTGAGCGCTCGCAGCAGGGCCGATCGGGAAGGAGAGAGAATGACCGACACCAAGACCACATCCGGCAAGGTCGAAAAGAGCGAAGCCGAATGGCGCCGCGAACTGACCCCGATGCAGTATGCGGTACTGCGCGAAAAGGCGACGGAGCGTCCGTTCACCGGCGAGTACGAACATGACCATACGCCGGGCACCTTCGTCTGCGCCGGCTGCGGCCAGACGCTGTTCGAGTCCGATGCCAAGTTCGATTCCGGCTGCGGCTGGCCGAGCTTCACGCAGCCCTCACGAGAAAGTCATATCGACGAAGAACGCGATGTGACCCACGGCATGATCCGCACGGAAGTGCTGTGCTCCAAGTGCAATGGTCATCTCGGACATGTGTTTGACGACGGCCCCGGACCCACGGGATTGCGCTACTGCATCAACTCCGCGGCCTTGAAACTTCAGCCTAAATAAATACGTATCCCGTATCGAACTGTTTCCATGCCCCGTGCGACTCATCGAAGTCTCGCGGGGCATTTCTGTCCAATACTTGTCCGTAAGCGGCTTCGCCTATTGCCTGTTACTTGAACATGCCTCAGCGGCATGCACGTTCGCGAAGAAGAATAAGAAAGTACCAAGATGTCTACCCGTTCAAACCGTTTGTTGCTCGGCATTGCCCTTGCGGGTCTCATTCTCGAAAGCTTGGTGTCCCACCCCGCACTGGCGACCGACAAGGTGTCGCTGTTCAAGGTGATCACGGCCAAGGACGAGATCATCATCGGCATTAACGATGACCAGCTCTCCACTTTCGAAGCCAAGAACGCCGGCGGTGTCGCCAAGCATTTGGTCCAGAAGG
Organism: Tardiphaga sp. 37S4; assembly: GCF_021044645.1. Lineage (NCBI taxonomy): Bacteria > Pseudomonadati > Pseudomonadota > Alphaproteobacteria > Hyphomicrobiales > Nitrobacteraceae > Tardiphaga > Tardiphaga sp. 37S4. Next base: position 4,367,096 of record NZ_CP088008.1, read on the forward strand.
GTACGCTGACGGCCTGGCAATATGCCGTGCGCAAGGCTGAGGCCGGGGCGCTGGAGCAGGCGCCTTTGCGGCAGGTGGGGCTTATGTCGACTGAGGCGCTGCGGGTCGAGCCCTATACCACCCCCCTGAAAATCGTGCCGCTGCCGGACGTGACCGGACAATAGGCAAATATTGCGCCGCGCGCGCCGCTGCCCATGCCTTAAGCGCGCGCTAAGCTCTTTGAATCACAAAGCTATTACGGCAATACCGTCCGCGCACTGCGATTCATCATGCTGTATCGCAGGTGTCGCAATCGGCCAAAACGTGCTTATATTGGGGTCTGTCCTGAAATGATGTTCCGCGCGCCGCCGGATCGGCTGCATTGCGAATGAAGCGTCGTTTCGTTGCGTATTCAGATGAGGTCCCCGACCATGGCAGCTTTCAGCTACAACACCGCAGCCGAACTCTTCCCCGCCGCGATCCGCAAGAAAAAGCGCGCCGGTTTCGCCTATCGTCGTTTCGATACGGCCGCCGCCGCCGTCCAGTTCGCGATCGAGGAGCTGCCGGCTGACTCGCTGAACGGCGCCTATCTGCAGGTCGAGGAAGCGCGTTTCGACCAGAGCGGCATTCGCTCGCTCTATGAGAGCCAGGACTTCCCGCTCGAGCGCCGCGTGCGCGCCGAAGAGCCGGCGACCGACGACGCCGACGCAGCTTGAGCTTTACGAATTGAGACGATCGCAGCCCGGACTCTGAACTAGAGTCTGGGCTGTTTTTCGAGCCACTTGCGCAGCATTCTGACGTTGCGGACATTGGCCCGGAACATCACGTCGAACGCATCGCCGATAAACGGCACGATGCCGACAGCGCCGTCGACAGCAACATTGCCCAGCATCCGCGCCGTGAGATGCCACGGCGCGCCGAGCGCCCGCGCCTCGCGCACCACCCATAGTGAGATCGCCGTGGTGATGATGTCGCCCACGATCGGAATCAAGCCGATCAGGCCATCGATGCCGTAGCGGATCTTGGTGCCCGGCACGATGAAGGCGACGTCGAGCAGTTTCGCCAGCGCATCCAGCCGCGCCAGCCGTTGCTCGCGCGTGAGATTGGCAAACGGATTGGCGCCCGCTCCGAAGTCGAACCGAAAGCCCTGCACATCCGGCCGAAGTTGCTCGGGCCGAACCTCAAAACCATCCTGATCGATGATCGGACCATGCGCGGACGCCGGTTTGCGCGGGCGGCCGGCGTCGTAAGTGGTTGATTGACCTGTGCTCATCATGGCCATGACATGGGGGACAGGCGCCAACTCTGCAAGCGGCATCGCGTCACGCCTCATCGGGCGATCCACCGCGATCCCCATATTTGCCGCGCAGAAATTCTCCAACCACCGGTTGAATTGCAGGGAGCCCGCTATATTCTGCCCGCGCCGGGAACGGGTGGGGATGAGCGATGCGACGACCCTTGGGTGACGTGTGCCTCGATATTGCAAGCTTCGCCCGGGAGCGGAAGCACGAATTTCTCTCCTACATCCTGCGGCTCGCGGCAGCAGAGGCCTACCAGACCACGGCCGAGGACGACGCGTTCGAGATGCCGATGCCGCGCCGGCTCGCCGCCCGTGAACTGATCGCCGGTTTCTGGGACTGGGACATCAGCAACGACCGCAACTATCTCGATGCCGGGGCTGCCCGCTTCTTCAATGTCGATCCCGAAACGGCCGCGCGCGGTCTGCCGAACATGGCCTATCTCGCAGCAGTCCATCCCGATGACGTTGACCGGGTGCACGCGGCGGTCGCGGCCGCGATGCGATCAGGCGGCATCTTTGAGTGCGAGTGTCGGCTGATCAAGAACGACCGGATCAGTTGGGTTCTCGCGCGCGGCAGTTGCACGCTGGACGGACATGGCCGCCCCGTCCGCCTGCCCGGCGCGATCATCGACATCACCCACGACAAGACGATGAACTGAGGCGATCAGGCCAGCTTGCGGGCGCGGTCGATGGCTTCGTCCATGTTGAGAGCCGGCACCATCGACGGCGCTTCGAGATCGCAGAGGGCGAAGCGGTTCTTGCCGTCGTTCTTGGCGGCATAGAGCGCCTGGTCGGCAGCCGCGATCAGTCGCTCCGGATACTGCCCGACCTGCGGGTGCCACTGCGCCACGCCGATGGACGCCGCAATCGGAATCTCGCCGGGCGCACAGCCTGCGGCGTCGATGCGGCACACATCCAGAATGCGGCGCGCGATGTTTGCCGCTTCATGTAGCGTCGTCGCCGGCAGGATGATGCTGAACTCGTCGCCGCCGGAACGCGCGAGCAGATCGCCGGGGCGGAGCTTGCTCTGAGTCATCACCGTGAAGTGTCGCAGGCAATCGTCGCCGGCCGCGTGGCCGTGGCCGTCATTGATTTCCTTGAAGCCGTCGAGATCGATCGCCAGCAGCGCGAACTGTTTTTGCGTGCGACGCGCCAGCGCGCATTCCTCGGTGAGACGCTGCACCAGATGGCGGCGATTGGCGACGCCGGTGAGATCGTCGACCAGTGCGAGTTCGGCGACCTCGCCGCGCAGGCGGTCGATGGCCATCAGCAGGAATCCGAAATTCCACGACATCGCCAGGAACACCAGCACCAGCACCATCATGGCCTGGAGATTGTTGAAATCGGCAAAGGTCATATTGCCGCCGATATTCGCCAGCGCCGCGGCCGAACGCACGGCATGCGCAGCGACGAGCGTGATGGCGAGCCAGCCGGCGAGACGGGCGCCGGCATTGCCGCCGCCATCCTTGCGCGACAACAACAGCGGCACAGTCATGACAACGGTGACCGACTGGCCGGCGGAATAGATCAGCACGCGCATCGTCATGTTGTCGTGCCACAGCGTGAACAGCAGCAGGCCGGCCAGGCTGGTGGCGATGATGACGGCTTGCGCGCGCCAGCCCGCCGGGCGGCCGTAAAACTGATTCATGCCGATGGCGGCGAGGCTGGTGGCCAGCAGCAGTAGGCCGTTACCCAGCACGATGGCGATCAGCGGATCGACGCCGACGCCGCGCAGCACCGAGATGCTGTTGCCGAGCGCCGCGGCGAACGCGGCGGCGGTCCAGTAACGCGCCGCGTGCAGATTGGGATAGCTGGTGGCCACATAGGCCCAGACCACGCCGAGGGCCAAAAAGTTGACGGTGAACACCGTGAACAGCGTGCCGACGTTCAACATCGGCGGCACCCGCCACGTTGTGCGTCGCGCTTCTGCGCGCTGCTGTCGATCCCCGCCATCACTCTCACCACTCGTTCCCAGCAGGTGGTAAAATGCGTCGGCGACGCTTAACGGAATCTGACTGGCCGCGGATAATCCCCAGTGTGGTTTTGAAAGAGTGAAAGGGAATGAGTTAATCCGACTTTCACCATCGGGGTTCCCAAAGTTCGCCCGGCGGTCGCGCGGCCTAACGAAAGCTTAACGCCGCGCGCGACCTCCCTCTATCGGCCAGCCGCGAGACGGTCGGCGAAATAGCCGATGGTCTTGCGATAGATCGTGGCCCTGTTCCATTCGCGCATCGCCTCGAAATTCGCCGTGCCCTCGCCGTAGGGCTGGCCGCCTTTGAAGCCTGCGGTCTTGAGCAGGTTCGCGGTCGAGGCCAGCACGTCCGGCACCGAATGCCTGAGATCCACATGGCCGTTGCCGTCGAAATCGACGCCGTATTTGATGTAGCTCGACGGCAGGAATTGCGTCTGGCCGAGCTCGCCGGCATAGGCGCCGATCAGGTCGCGCTGCGGCAGGTCGCCGCGCTGCAGGATCTTCAGCGCCGCGATCAGTTCGCCCTGAAACAGCTCGGTGCGGCGGCAGTCATGCGCCATGGTGGAGAGCGTGCGGATCACCGGCATCTTGCCGATGTCGCCCTTGCCGAAATCCGACTCCAGGCCCCAGATCGCCACCACGATTTCAGGCGGCACGCCGAAGCGTTGCTCGATGCGCGACAGCAGCGAGGCGTGACGCTGCATCATCTGCAGGCCCATGGAGATGCGGCCCTGGCCGACGCGGGTCGAGACATATTGCTCGAAACTCTTGTTGAAGGTGCCGCGCTGGCGGCGATCGAACGACAGCACCGCGGGGTCCTGCGTCACGCCGGCAAAGGCCTGCGCAATCACGCCCTGCGACACGCCGGCGGCGGCCGCCTCCTGCGACATGGCCGCGATGAAGGTCTGGAAGTCGCCGCCGCATTTGGCGGCCTGCGAGGACGTGGCCGTCAGCGCAACCGAGACGAAGGACACAGCGGCAATGGCAATGGCGGTGATACGATTGGTCATGAAAAACCTGTTGGGTTGGCGATACCGGAGTGTGGCATGACCGGTGTGTCCGAACAACGGCGCGCCTTGTTCTCGTCATTCCGGGGCGCGCGCGACGCCGAAGGCGGCAAGCGTGAACCCGGAATCCCGACATGGCCTAGCGCTATCTGAGCCTCCCATGTCGGGATTCCGGGCTCGCGTCCGGCAAGCGCCGGCCGCGCCCCGGAATGACGTGCGTGGGATCTTCAGACATGCGTCATCGCCCCCATTATTTGCGGCGCGGGGGCGCCGTCGTGTCTTGCATTCCCGCCCTCTTGTGAGAGGGCGTGCGGAACGCCAGGTGCCCGTTGCACCCTTGGGCCTGATGCGAATGCGGTCTTCCGCAATTGAGAGTGCATCAGGACTTTCGGAGGCGCCGAGCAAGTGCCCGGCGTTCCGCATGCGGTGTTTTTTCGGTTGCTTGCACATCTGCCATGGCGAACGGTCCCATCACCAAAATTAATGTCCCAGGGCGGAGGGACAGGGTAGCCGCAAAGCACTTGGCCGGACACGTTTTGACTTGGTCGTCCGTCACACTGTCCAGGGGTCTTTCCATCCGAAGGTCGGCCGTGTCCTTGCCAGTGGCAGTGCTGGCGCAGATCCGTCCTGCCCGAAGACAGACGTCCCCCATGAACCGCGTAACGCCGCATCTCCGGCGTCCACCGCATCCCACCCCGCGAACGTGACGATCGCGATCGCCCCTCTCGGTGGGGCAGGACAGAGGGGATAATAGTCCTTATTCCGAAATCATCAAGAACAGATCATGAACATTTTGTCGCAGACCCGGCGGCGCGTCCCGCCGGTAACCACTGCCCGCTTTTGCCCACAGATGCATGCACGCTTTGCGCGCTAAGGCTTTGACTTCGCCTGCGCCATCCCCCACTTAACCGCCATGGCCAAGAAACCCGGTACCAATCCCAAAGGCGAATTCGCCTTCTTCAACGTCTTCTATGAAGACGGCTCGCAGCGTTCCAACCGCCGTGTGCCCTCCGAATTGCTGGGCGGACTCGACGGCGATGAGCCGGCCAAGGCCGCCATCGCCGAGCAGGACCGCGAGATCGCCGAAAAGTCCGGCCGTCCGGCGCTGGAGATCAAGAGCGTCGAGCGCGTGGGCGCGAAGAAGAAGTAGGCGCTGTTCAATCGAACATCATAAAACGAAAAGCGGTAGGCAAAGCCTGCCGCTTTTTTTTACGCTAAACGACGTTAGCGAGAGTGGCCGAACTGCCGATGGCAGCCCTCAAATTTGCGACCAACTAACGCTCAAACCAAAGCCGCTCCGGCCTCCCGAGTGCGACTGGCTGTGAGGCAATCTGATCTACAGCTAACTGTTCGAGCCCCATCAACATTGCGATGCCATCCCGGCCGAACAGCAAACGGCTTTCGGAAAAAAATCTTGCGAACCTAACATCGTACTCTTGCCAAGAAACTTGAGATGTAGCCAATTATCTACGCTTCGGCCAACGAACTAATAGAACGTGAGAGGCAAGATGAGATCGATAGCTGTATTCAACAACAAAGGAGGCGTTGGAAAAACCACCCTTCTTTGCAATCTTGCTGCTTTCCTCGCGCTAGAGAAAAAGAAGAAGGTGCTAGTTATTGACGCTGATCCACAGTGCAACGCAACACAACTCACCTTCGATGACGACGAGACCGAAGCACTTTACGAGAAGAGCAACACCTTCACGATCTACAGCGTCATTCATCCACTTTCGCTCGGAAAAGGATACAATAAAGAGATCGTCGCGCGCGCGCGCGAGGATTTTGGCTTCGATATTCTAATAGGGGACCCTCGACTTTCCTTAAAAGAAGACCTCCTTGCCAGAGACTGGAGCAGCGGGCTTGGAGGCGATGGTCGAGGCATTAGAACAGGATACTTGTTTGCAGAATTACTTACCCGCTGCGAACAGTATGACTACGTTTTCTTCGATGTCGGCCCTTCACTTGGGTCGATCAATAGATCAGTTCTTCTCGCTTGCGATTATTTCGTAAGCCCCATGACGATTGACATTTTCAGCCTGAAGGCTGTCGAGAATATTCAGATCTCCATCGAAACCTGGAAGAAGCAGCTCTCGACAGCCCTTGAAAACCTTGAAGACGAAGATGCACTTCCGGAAGGCATCACACCGGAGATGCGCATCCGTTTTGCCGGGTACGTAACTCAACAATATAAAGCCAAGACCGATGGCTTGGGCGGAACAGTCGCCGTCAACGCCTACGAACGCATAATGAAGAAAGTCGCCCCGATTATTAAGGCGAATTTTGTTGACAAATTGCAGCCCAAAAGTTCGAAGCTAAAGTATCAACTGGGGACAATCCCAAATCTTCACAGTCTTATACCCATGGCGCAATTCGCTAGGAGGCCAATATTTGCTCTCCGATCAAGTGACGGAGTCCGTGGCGCACACTTTTCAAAAGTGAAAGAAGCTTACGATCTTTTTGAGGGAATATCAGATCTCTTTGAGAAGAACCTGCAGAGCCTGGGATGATTAGTTGGCCAGACCAGTTAGTTTCGGATATCGCAAGACGTCGAGCCGTACTGATGATTGGCTCGGGTATATCGCGACATTCGGTCGGAGAACAAAGCGCACGCCCGCCAACTTGGCGCGGTTTTCTAGAAGCCGCCCTAGAAAAATGCAACGGGAAGAGCGCTCACATCAAGAAAGCGATTCAAAAGGGGCAATACCTGGATGCCTGCGAATGGCTCAAGAAACATTTGGATGACGAATGGGTACCATTGCTACGTCAATCGTTTATGCAGCCCAAGTTTCAGCCCGCAGAAGTACACAAGCTACTATACCAGCTTGATTGCCGCATCGTTCTGACACCGAACTTTGATGTCATTTACGACGGCTTTGCATCAACCGAATCCCAACACACCACTCTGATAAAAAACTATGACGACGCAGACATAATCGATGGAATTCGAAGAAACGATCGCGTTGTTTTGAAAGTTCACGGGTCAATCAGCGAACCGGGGAAAATGATCTTTACTAGAAGCGACTACGCTTTAGCCAGAACTACACATTCCGGTTTTTATTCGCTCCTTGATGCACTTATTACGACTAACACTCTACTAATAGTAGGAGCAGGACTTGATGATCCTGATTTTCAGCTTCTGTTCGAAGACAGCGCCGCACGGTTTTCTTCTGGACTACCTCATTACATGACGTCAGGCGACAACTTCCACGAAGACATGATCGCGACTATCAGGAAGACACGAAATATAAAAGTTTTACCTTACTCGGCGAAATTAAATCATGCCGCCCTCGTTGAATCATTATCAGATCTTGTGAAACTGGTCGGTGAAAAGCGCGATTTCTTCCAACGAACAACGGACTGGTAGTAAGCGCAGGGATCAGCCAAGCTCAATAGGCGATCCGATCAGTGATGGATTTTGCTTTGCTAACCCACCCTACGCCCCTCACCCCGCCCCGCCCACGATCTGCCTGTTCGTCGTCACCTGCGCCGCGATGATGATCCACGGGATCACCAGCTCCGGCACGAGATAGGTGATCCACACGATGTGCGGTTCGGGCAGGCCGACCTTGGATATCGACAGCACGCGGCCGAGGCCGCCGACGAACACCGTCGCCGCCATCAGGAAGATCAGCGTGTTGTGCTCGCGAATGGTCGACGCCGCCCACAGGCCCATGACGCCCGACATCAGATAGATGCCGCCCATGAAGCGATGCACATTGTCGAGCCGCGGCGCCGTCTCGGGCTGGCCGAGATACATCTGCAGCGAGCCGCCGAAGATGGCGATGGCGCCGACCAGAAACAGGCAGACCTGGGCAACGCGCTGGCTGAGCAGCATCGGGGCGAGCGACGTCATGGCAATGTCCTCGGGTGAAATGTGCTTCAGGAAAATTGATCGGGCAATGCGTGACGCTAGCGCGGGACGCGGCACAATCAAAGGGTGTGGCGGAGTTATCATCGTGTGCGGCGCCCCTCTCCCGCTCCCGCGCACAGCGAGCTGTGCCAGGCGGGATGCGGACATTCTCCCGGTTCGAGACGGTGCGACCCGAAAGGTGGTGATTGCGGCTGCGTTGGTGACGGCCCCTCACCCGACCGGCTCCGCCGGTCGACCTCTCCCCGCATTGCGGGGAGAGGTTAAGAGCGCGCACGATAAAAAAGGCGGACGTTGCGGTCCGCCTTTTTTATTCGGTCACCCCGCTTGTCGCGGAGAAGTATCTCAGACCCCGCGTCACGCCAGCCTGAGCGTGAGCTGCTGCTCGCGGCCGGCGTGGCGCTGGACGAAGTCGTCGAGCGACGAGGTGACGTCCTCGTAATTGCGGTCGGCGCGGCGGCGGATCTCGCGGGCGACGTCTTCCGACACGTCGTCGGCCCAGCGTTCGGCCGTGTTGAAGGCGATCACGCGCTGCGGATCGTTGTACTGGCCGGACATCAGGTCGGCGATGACGGTTTCGAGATCGGTCGCCGCGACATCGGCCTCGCGCCAGGCGCAGCCGGCGCGGTCGAAACAATCCAGCACGAGATAGACGGTCTGCTCGCCGGCATCGGGCACCAGCGACGGGGTCCAGGCGCGCGTCATCCCGCCCTCCTGCCCTTGGTCACCCCTTTGGCCACCGGCCGCACCGCCTTCTTCGCCGGCGCGGGCTCCTTCTTGCCGGTGATCGGCAGCAGCATTTCCTTCTGGCCGGTGGCGCGTTTCGGGGGCTTCTTCGCCTTCGGCTTCGGCGCGGCGCCGCCGCCCTTGAGGCTCTGCTGCAGAGCAGTCATCAGATCGACCACATTGGTGCCGGGCCGCGCCTTGCCATGCGGCTTGAGGGCGACGCCGCTACGCTTCTGGTTGACGAGATCGACCAGCGCGGACTCGTAGCGATCCTCGAATTTGCCGGGCTCGAATTCGGCGGCCTTCTGCTCCACGATATGCCGCGCCAGATCGAGCATGTCCTTGGTGACCTTGACGTCCTGGATGTCGTCGAAATACTCCGCCTCGTCACGCACCTCATAGGGATAGCGCAGCAGCGTGCCCATTAGCCCGTTCTTCAGCGGCTCCAGCGCGATGATGTGCTCGCGATTGGTGAGCACGAGCCGGCCGATGGCCACCTTGCCCATGTCGCGAATGGTCTCGCGGATCACCGCATAGGCGTCGTGGCCGATCTTGCCGTCGGGCACGAGGTAATAGGGACGGATGGCGTAGCGCGGGTCGATATCCGCCTTCGGCACGAATTCGTCGATCTCGATGGTCCGGGTGGAGTCCAGCGCAATGTTGTCGAGTTCGTCTTTCGACACCTCGACATAGGTATCGGTATCGACCTTGAAGCCCTTCATGATGTCGTCTGCCGCCACCTCCTCGCCGGTATCCGCATCGACTTTCAGATATTTGATGCGATGGCCGGTGTTGCGGTTGATCTGGTTGAAGCTGATCTTCTCGGAATCCGACGTGGCGGGATACAGCGCGACCGGACAGCTCACGAGGGACAGGCGCAAAAAGCCCTTCCAATTGGCACGCGGGGCCATGGCAATACTCCAACTCACACGACGCGACACAATCCCGACTCAAGCGGGACCCGCCCGATTTGTTCCCGGCGCCGGAACCACAGTTCGGGCAGACCGACCTTCCGAGATCGACAGCACGCGGCCGAGGCCGCCGACGCGCACCGCAGGTGCGCGCGCCCATCTCGATGAAGAGAGCTGTCGGGCGAACCAAATCCAGGCCGCGACTACAGCGCCCGTGTAAAGAACGCGACGATGTCGCGATCGAAGCGCTCATGAAATGCAGCGCGGTCGAACCCCGGCCTGCTGGTGCAGATCGCCGGCACGCGTGTTGCCAGTTGCGCGGAGCATGGCGTCAAAAAATCGTAGTGCCCGGCATTCGCCACGACATGCGCCTCGGGCGACGTCGGCAAAGCGAGGCGGACGGCCTCCGCATAATAGGGATGTGGCAGGACCTGGTCGTCCTCGGCCCGCCAAAGCTGGACCGGCTGACGGACCGCCGCCAGGCCCTTGCGACCGAAGGCAAAACCAAGGGCGGGCGCCGCGGAGACGACCGCCTTGATGCGCGGATCGTGGGCCCAGACGATAGCGGCATCCAGCGGAAGCGGGTGCCGCTCGACGATCTGGCAATCTTCGAAAGCGGGATGCGCCCTGCAGTGATCCCCGAGAGTCCGCAGGTCCGGCTCGCCACCGGCCACCGCGAGCACGGTGAATCCGCCGGCCGAGAAGCCGAACGCGCCGACGCGCGTCGCATCGATACGCCCATGGTCGCCCCATGCGTCCAGCATGTAATCCGTGACCAGCTTGAATTGGCGCGGCCGTTCCCAGATCGCGGTGGGGTTGCTCGGGTCGCGCCAGCTATCGCCGTTATGCGTGAGGGCGGCGACGACGAAACCTGCATTGGCCAGAGCCATGGCGGTGTCGAGATGCCCGGCATAGGAGCCGCCGTGACCATGGGATATGACCACCAGCGGCAGGCGGTCGCCCGCGAGTGCCGCATCGCGGGCAACCATCTGTTGATCGGACTCAATCGCCTGCAGCTTCGGCGCAGCGCCGGTGGGATACCAAACGCCGACCTCGATGGGTGGCCCTTGTGGATCACTGATGCTGAAATGCTGGAAGCCGACCGCGGCGTCGGCCTGGCTGGCGGCGGCGATAGCGATGAATGCGACGAAAACCTGTGCGATGATGCTGCGCATGGAACCTCCTGCGGATTGGGATGACACGCGAGTTCTGCAAAGGGCGCCGCCCTGCGCCAGCCGTTGTTCGCCAATGGGCGAACGGGTTCGCCGGTGGGCGAACCGCTGCGATGAGACGTCATGAGCAACGCTTGGCAACGTGATTTTCTGCGGGATTGGGCCGTCGACCTGGCGATCGCGACCGTCTGCGCCATCTTCCTCGGCCTGATCGGACCATTCGGCAGCTATCTGAATGGACCGGCATGGCAGCGCGTGGCGTTTCAGCTTGCCTGCTTCTGGTCGGGAATCCTGCTGTATGGGTCCCTGATCCGCGTGGTGCTGCGATTCCAGTTGAGGCCGTGGATGACGTGGACCGCGATCGTCCTCGGCGTCGCCATCCTGACCGTCCCATTTCAGATCTGGACCGCGTGGATCGGCGTATCGATATGGCCGTTCCTGAGAAGGCTGGGCCCGCTCGACTGGTATGTGCAAGGACTGATCACCGCCTTGCCTGTCGTGCTCGGCTTCACCCTGTTGCTTCAGGCGCGACGACACAAGCGGCACCAGGCCAAGGAAGCCGACGACGCGCCACCAACTGCTTTCGGCCTGCTCGGTGCGCCGCCCTTCGCGGTGCTTTGCCTGCAGATGGAAGATCACTATGTCCGCGTCCACCATATCGCCGGCCACTCCCGGTTGGTGCTGGCAACGCTCAATCAGGCCATGACGGCTCTCGGCACCGCTGACGGCCTGCAGGTGCACCGGTCATGGTGGGTCGCGCGGAAGGCCGTTGCGTGCGCCGTGACCGAGGGCCGCAATCTGCGCCTGCAACTCGTCAACGGGATCACCGCTCCTGTCTCCCGCTCGGCCGTGGCCATGGTGCGCGAGGCCGGCTGGCTCACGACAGAGACCGCGCCGGACAACCGCGGCGTCGAACCAGCGCGCGCAGGACCGATTGGCGACACCTAATCCGCCTCCGCTCCGCGGCGGGTGAAGGACACACGCGACACAAAGCCTCTTGACGAAAAGAACAAATCATGAACATATTTGCAGCCACGTACCTTGGCAACGAGCGCGTGAAAGCGCGGCACGCACACACGAAAATGCCCGGCGCGAGGCCGGGCATCATCAGAAGGATCGAGGATCGACAGCGACCGTTAGTTATCCAGGAACGACCGCAGCTTGCGGCTGCGCGACGGGTGCTTCAGCTTGCGCAGCGCCTTGGCTTCGATCTGGCGGATACGTTCGCGCGTCACCGAGAACTGCTGGCCGACTTCTTCCAGCGTGTGGTCGGTGTTCATGCCGATGCCGAAGCGCATGCGCAGCACGCGCTCTTCGCGCGGGGTGAGCGAGGCCAAAACGCGCGTAGTGGTTTCGCGCAGGTTGGACTGGATCGCCGCATCGATCGGCAGGATCGCGTTCTTGTCCTCGATGAAATCGCCGAGATGCGAGTCTTCCTCGTCACCCACCGGGGTTTCGAGCGACAGCGGCTCCTTGGCGATCTTCAGAACCTTGCGCACCTTCTCCAGCGGCATGCCGAGCTTTTCGGCGAGCTCTTCCGGGGTCGGCTCGCGGCCGATCTCGTTGAGCATCTGGCGGCTGGTGCGCACGATCTTGTTGATCGTCTCGATCATGTGCACGGGAATGCGGATGGTGCGGGCCTGGTCGGCGATCGAACGCGTGATCGCCTGCCGGATCCACCAGGTCGCATAGGTCGAGAACTTGTAGCCGCGGCGATATTCAAATTTATCGACGGCCTTCATCAGACCGATATTGCCTTCCTGGATCAGATCCAGGAACTGCAGGCCGCGGTTCGTATACTTCTTGGCGATCGAGATCACGAGACGGAGGTTGGCTTCCACCATCTCCTTCTTGGCCTGGCGGGCTTCACGCTCGCCCTTCTGCACGCCGTGCACGATCTTGCGGAATTCGCCGATCTCAAGACCCGTGAGCGCCGCGAGCTGCTGGATTTCGCCGCGCAGTTCCTTGATGCGGTCCTTCTCGATGGCGACGAAGTTCTTCCAGCCCTTGGCCGAGAGTTTCGAGACGCGGTTGAGCCAGCGCGGATCGAGCTCCGAGCCCTGATAGTTGCGCAGGAAGTCCTCGCGCGCGACGCCGTGGCTGTCGCCGAGGCGCAGCAGGCGGCCTTCGAACGACACGAGGCGCTTGTTGATGTCGTAGAGCTGCTCGACGAGTGAATCGATACGCGCCTGGTTGAGGCGCAGCGACTTCACCTCAACGATGATCTCGTCCTTGAGCTTCTTGTACTTGCGCTCCTGCGACGGCGACAGCGAGGGGCCCTGCGAGGCGCTCTCGAGCTGGTTCGCGATGTCCTGTTCCTGCAGCTTGCGCAGCTTCTTGTAGCTGTCGGCGATCTTGTCGAAGGTCTCGACCACCTTCGGCTTCAGCTCGGCCTCGATGGCGGCGAGCGACATCTGGTTCTCGAACTCGTCGTCGTCCATGTCGCCGTCAGCAGCGCTTTCCGACGTGCTTTCGCCGGCGGGAGCCGCAGCAGGCGCCGAACGCGGCGGCGCGGGGCGGAACGGCGTGGCGGACGGCGGGGCCGCAGGCGGCGCGGCAACGGCTTCGGCGCCCTCGGCCACTGCTTCGCCATCGCCCGTGGGCGGAGCGATCAGCGCCGGGTTCATGTTGTTCTTGGCGTCGGGGCCAGCGTAAGTCGCTTCGAGATCGATGATGTCGCGAAGGAAGATCTTTCCTTCGTTGAGTTCATCGCGCCAGATGATGATGGCCTGGAAGGTCAGCGGGCTTTCGCAGAGACCTGCGATCATCGCCTCGCGGCCGGCCTCGATGCGCTTCGCGATGGCGATTTCGCCTTCGCGCGACAGCAGCTCGACGGTGCCCATCTCGCGCAGATACATGCGGACGGGATCGTCGGTGCGCTCGCCGGGCTCCGACTTCTTGACTTCGGTGACGGCCTTCTGCGTGACTTCGACGAGTTCGTTGTCGGTATCGTCGTCCTCGTCCTTGCTCTCTTCCTCGCCGTCGGAGTCTTCGTTTTCGGAAACGTTGATGCCCATGTCGGAGAGCATCGACATGATGTCTTCGATCTGTTCAGGAGAGGTGGTATCAGATGGCAAGACGTCGTTGAGCTGATCGAAGGTCACGAAGCCGCGCTTCTTGGCCTGCTTGATCATCTTCTTGACGGCAGCGTCGGACAGGTCGAGCAAAGGTGACGGCGCGTCTGCGGAGTCCTTCTCCGGCGTGTCAGCTGCCTTGTCGTCTTTTTCCTTGTCCTTGGTCTGCAGCGTCTTTGCCTTGGTGGCCATTCAATGCTCCTGAAACGCGCTCACGCCGGGGGCGTCACCGCCCCACTATCAATCCAGGGGGCGCACGCGCCCCGATCCAATCATCGTCACCGCTTGACGCACAAAGGGCGGCGCATATCCATCGCCACCCCGACGTCGTCTTCGCGGTTTTCGCTACTTAAGCCCAGACCCTTAACGTGGAGAGCCTTAAGCCCGGATTAACCCTGTTTTTGCAGCCAAACCATGGGTTTGGCGAGTCTTTTCGCGGTTTGCCCGGGCACCATCCGCAGCAAAGTTGCTTCACGAACTGCGCTGGAACCGCCCCGAGGATTCTCCGAACCCCTCGATCAGCGCCTCGATCCCGTCGACCTCAGCCAACCGGGCCTTCACATCGCGCAACCAGCCGTAGTTCGTTTCACTCGCTTCTGCGCCCAGAGCAAGCTCCGCGTCTTTAAGCTCCCTAAGTAATGAGTGCCACTGGCGATGCAAGGCAACGAGCTGCGTCCAGGTGGAAAGAACATCCTCGCGGGCCGCGCCGGGCCGCGCCGCCCACACCGCCTGAGTGGTCACTGCCTGCTCAACGTGTTGTAATTGCTCGGAATATCCGGCTTTAACCAGATCTGAACGCATTTGCTCACTTTGCTCGGCCTCATCGCCGTGATGATGCTCATGGGCAAAGGCCGCGATGATCGCCGCGCGCAGCTTGTGCATCTCTGGATGGGCGAGTTCCAGCGCCGCCACCTCCTCCAGCCGGTCATGCAGCAGCCAGGGATGGTTGATCAGCGACTGCACGATCAGCGCCTCGCGCCTCGAAATGGCGCTGCGCTGGCCGCGCATGATCGACGACGTCGCAAGCTGTGGACTGACCACCTGATAGGGCCCGCGCTGGATGGTCTGGGGCCCGGCACTGGCCCCGCCGCGTCCGCCGCCACTGATTCGCCCGGCTGGACCGGGGGTAAACGGACGCGGACTGCGCGCAAAACCGCCGCCTCCGCCACCCTGCTGGAAGCCGCCGCGGCCGCCGTTGTTGCCGCCGTAGTTACCGCCGTAGTTTTTTGGGCCGGTGCCGAAGGCGCGCTGCAGCCGCTCAGTCATATCCTGGCGGTAGTATTTCTTTACAACATCGTCGCGGATGCCGTTCGACAATTCGTTGATGCGCGCCTCTAGCGCCGCACGGCGCTCCGGCGTCGCAAAGGTGCCGCCGGCGATCTCGCGCGCCCAGATCAGGTCCGACAGCGTACCCGCCGCGGCCATCACATCCTCGATCGCCGCGCGGCCGCCGGAGCGGGCGAGGTCGTCGGGGTCCTGTCCTTCGGGCAGCAGCGCAAAGCGCAAACTCTTGCCGGGCTTGAGGTGCGGCAGCGCCAGCTCCGCCGCGCGCCAGGCCGCCTTCTGCCCGGCCTTGTCGCCGTCGAAACACAGGATCGGCTCGTCGACCATCTTCCAGAGCAACTGCAACTGGTTCTCGGTCAGCGCCGTGCCGAGCGGCGCGACGGCACCGGGAAAGCCGACGCCGACCATGGCGATGACGTCGACATAGCCTTCGACCACCACCAGCGGCGCACCGTCATGCGCGGCCTTCCGCGCCATCGGCAGGTTGTAGAGATTGTCGCCCTTGTGAAACAGCGGGGTTTCCGGCGAGTTCAGATATTTCGCCGGCGCATCTTTCTTCAGCGCACGGCCGCCAAAGGCGATGATGCGCCCGCGCACATCGGAAATCGGAAACATCACGCGATCGCGAAAGCGATCATAGGGCACCGGGATGTCTTCGCCGCCGATCAGCAATCCGGCCTCGATCATATCGGGCACGGGTACGCCGGCGGCGCCGAGATATTCCTTCAGCGCGAAACGATCTTCGGATGCAAAGCCCATCCGGAACTGGAGCTGCACCGCAGGCGTAATGCCGCGATCGGCGAGATAGCCGCGCGCGCGTGCGCCTTCGCGCCCCACCAGCGTGTCCGCGAAGAATTTTGCGGCGAGATCCATCACGTCATAGAGCGTTTTCCGTCGCTGCTCATGGCGCGCCGCGTCCGGCGTCGCCGCCGGCAGCGCCACGCCCGCCATCTGCGCCAGCCGCTCGACCGCCTCGACGAAACTGGCGCCGTCGGTCTCCATCACGAAATTGATGATGTCGCCGTGCTTGCCCGACGAGAAGTCGTGGTAAAATCCCTTCTCGTCATTGACGAAAAACGACGGCGACTTCTCCTGCTGGAACGGCGACAGGCCCTTCCACTCCCGCCCGGCCTTCTTCAACTTGACGCGCTTGCTCACGACTTCCGAAACCGGAAGCCGGGCGCGCAGATCGTCGAGGAATTGGGGCGTGAAGCGCATGGGGTGTACTGCATATAGGGCGCGCGGCGGCAAAGGCCAGAAATCGCCGATCCGGCCCCATTATACACAGGGGCTCACCGACCAGATACCTCAGCCCCGCTCGACATTCCGGGGCGTCCGCGCCACTTGGCGCGGGCGAACCCGGAATCCCTGAGTGTTAGGCACTTCTATCCCGCCGTGAGGTCAGAGGGGATGAACACCTCGGGATTCCCCGCCATTCCAATTGGAATGGCTGAGTTCGGGTGCGGCTAACGCCTCCCGCGCTGTTAGCCACGGATGTCGACCTACTTGGACTCCTTATCCTTGCTGAACGCCCGGAACGGCAGCGACCACAAGAAGTCGGACTGGAAATAGACCGGCACCTTCGGCTCGCGATCGGTCGGGCAGGCTGAAACGGTCTTCGGCAAGAACTGCAGGCAGTCTTCGTTCGACATCCCGATCGCCTCCTCCGGGACCGGGGCCGATCCGAGATTGCGCGCATAATTGTTGAGGCTGCTGAACACGGCGATGCCCGACGAGTCGAACTTTCCACCAAACGGCACATCCGCACGCAGCGCCACGGTCGCCCGGGCATGGCATGCGATACAGGACGATTTCTGAAACCCGTCCTCGATCACCGGGTTCGACAAAATCGTTGGGCGCCCCTCGGCCGAGATGAACGCGATCTGGGTGCCGCGCAGGCGATAGTTCTCCCACTTCGACCCCAGCGTCTCGTTGCGCTTGCCGTTCTTGCCGGAGGGGCCGATGCCACCCGGCACCGACGTTCCTGTGGTCGCATCGCGTAGCGGACTCTCACCCGTCGATGTATGGCTGTCGCAAGCGCTCTGCGCGGTCTCGCAATCGATGTGACCGAAATCCGACCAGAACCAGTTCGGCAGATCCTTCGTGATGATGTGAAGCGCGACGAGACCCCACACTTCTTTCTTGTTGTTGCCAGGGTTGGTGACGACACGCCAATGGTAGCGATCCTTTTGCATGCAGGGCTGCTCGACCTGACAATCGGGCAGCGGCCGCCACACCGCCTTGACCTCTTTTGAAGCGGGTTCGAAGGTGACGAGACTCGTTGCGCCCGACGCTTTCGCCTTTTGCGCCGCGGCCTCAAGCCCTTCGACGCTATAAAGCACTTTTGAGCGTACCGTATTGTAGGTGGACTCGTTCATGCGGACTTCCTGATCGCTCGGTCGAACGCCGACCGGCGCGGCAAATACGCTGACGTCCCCCGACCGGACCGCTGGCGGACTCGCGGGATTGGCGCGTAGGGCCGAGCGCAGGCGCGTCGTCGCTTGCAGCACCGCAATGTTCGATTTGAAACTCGGCGACAGCACCGGCTCTTTCGGCTCAGAGCGATCCAGATCTTTCCAGGCGACCGGAGCTGTCGCAGGATACTTGAAAACCTCGCTCCGATTGTTGGTGGCGCTGCCGCCGCTGGCGAACGCCCAAGTCTCCCACACCACCGGCCTGTCGGGATCGTATTGTTTTATGTCGCTTTTGGAGGCATCGGCGACTCCAGCCGTTTTCGGCGCGGCCTGCCGGTTCATGAACAGAAAAAGCCGCCAAGCGTATTCGTCCGGGTTGCTTGCTGCGAGCGCAATGTCTTCAGGGCGGCCGCCGGGCTCGATGATCTGTGCGGACAGCGGCGACGTCAACGTCATCAACGGGACCAGCAAAGCCAGAAGTCTACGCATCATCGCCCTCCGCAGGTTTGTCTGCCACCACCACATCAGACGGGCTCGGTGGCGGCGCATCTAGTTTTGCACCGTCTGAAATCCAATCAGCGATCTCATCGATCTCGGAGTCGCTCAGATACGGCCCCCCGCGCGGCATCCGCGCAAAGCCGTCGACGCCGGTGCGCAGCGCTACGACAAGATTGGATTTACGCCCTTCACCAGGCGCCATCGTCTCAGGCGCGATCAGCGGCAGACCGAACGCCTT
Organism: Tardiphaga sp. 37S4; assembly: GCF_021044645.1. NCBI lineage: Bacteria > Pseudomonadati > Pseudomonadota > Alphaproteobacteria > Hyphomicrobiales > Nitrobacteraceae > Tardiphaga > Tardiphaga sp. 37S4. The sequence continues at coordinate 4,385,539 of NZ_CP088008.1, forward strand.
CGCGGCGAGCAACTTTGCATGCGTGTCCCAACCGAACGTGGCGCCATGCACGCGTAGGCGCGGTGGCCGGTTATTAGCCACGGCCCAATCGTCACGGGCCTTCTTAAGCAATTCGACGACCCTTGCGAAGTCAGTCATCAATGACATCTCTAAAAAGGATATAATTCAAATTACAACCCAAGATAGAATATCCCGTACTCTTCTGCAATCATCATTTGTGAAAAGGCGTCGTTGCCTTTCTCCGCCACGGTAGGCACGCGCGGTCGTCGCACGCGATGCACTTGAACTCCGCCGGGTTCCGCGGTCACATATCCCATGTTCACAACATTCCGCGGCGGAAATACCGGTACATGGCAGGTGATCTCGATCTCGCCCGTCAAGGGCGAGACGCTCAAACCCGTTGCGGCGCTGTCCATCACCCATGCCGACGCCATCTCGCTGCCGCTGCTGCCGTCGCAGACATCCTGGCGCCTCGCCGGCGTCGCCAGCCATGTCCGCTATGTCGAACGCACCGAGAAGATCGCGCTGGTTGCGGCACAGGCCGGGCTCGGCCGACCTGAGGCAACCCATGGCGCGCTGATCCCCATCAGGAAGAACGCGGCGTGGTGGGACATGACCCAGAACGAGCGGCGCCGGATTTTCGAGGACAAATCCCGCCACATCGCCGACAGCCTGAAATACCTGCCCGCCATCGCGCGCCAGCTCTACCATTCGCGCGATCTCGGCGAGCCCTTCGATTTCCTCACCTGGTTCGAATACGCGCCGGAACACGCGCAGGAATTCGAGGATCTCGTCGGCGGCCTGCGCGAGACGGAAGAATGGAGCTATGTCGAGCGCGAGGTCGATGTGCGGGTGGTGAAGGCGGTGGTGTAAACGCGCCCCACTCGTCATTCCGGGATGAACGTCGGTCGGCGAAGCCGGCCAAAGTTCAGACCCGGAATCCCGACATGTTCTGAACATTTCGGGATTCCGGGTTCGCGCAAGAGCGCGCCCCGGAATGACGAGGCTAGACCGGAACGGCACGCTGCATGGCTCCCATTCAAGACGCCGCACTTCTGGCACGGCATCACATGCGCCATATCTCTCCCACCGCCCCGCCTACCCGAAAGCCTCCATGTCCCATCCTGCCGAACATCCCGCCCGCGACTCCGGTCCCGGCGGCTGGCTGATTTTTTCCTTTGCCGTCGCCTGCGGCGTCACCGTCGCCAATATCTATTACGCGCAGCCGCTGGTGGGGCCGATCAGCGAGAGCTTCGGGCTCGACCTGTCGTCGGCCGGCATCATGCTCACCATGGTGATGTTCGGCTATGTGCTGGGACTTCTGTTCCTGGTGCCGCTCGGCGATCTCGTCGAGAACAAGCGGCTGATCCTGATCACGCTGGGCAGCCTGATCGTGAGCCTGCTGATCGCCGCAGCCGCCCCCACTGCAGCGATCTTCATCGCCTCGACCTTGCTGCTCGGTATCGCCGCCGTGGGCACGCAGATGATCCTGCCGGTGGTGGCGCATCTGGCGCCGGAGCAACGGCGCGGGCAGATCGTCGGCACCGTGATGAGCGGACTGCTGTTCGGCATCCTGCTGTCGCGGCCGCTGGCCACCATGGTGGCCGGCTCGTTCGGCTGGCGCGCCGTGTTCGTGATGTCCGCAGTGCTGATGTGCGGGGTATTCGCACTGATGGTGATCGCGCTGCCGCGCCGGCAACCGAAGCATGAGTTGACCTATGCGACGCTGATCCACTCGCTGTGGGACCTGATGCTGACCACCCGGGTGCTGCAGCAGCGCTCGGCCTATCAATGCCTGCTCTATGGATCCTTCAGCCTGTTCTGGACGGCGATGCCGCTGGTGCTGGACCAGCCGCCATTTTCGTTCGGCCATATCGCCATGTCGGCCTTCCTGCTGTCGGGTGCCGGCGGCGCATTGGTGGCGCCGCTTGCGGGACGCCTGGCGGATCGTGGCCGCGGCGATCTCGTCACCGTCACCGCCATGCTGCTGGTGCTGGTGAGCTTCGTGCTGACCTGGATCGGCGGCCACACCGGCGGCGCGACGGCCGTGACGCTGTTCGTCATCGCGGGAATCCTGATCGATGCGGGCACACAGGGTAATGTGGTGGCCGGACAGCGCGCCATCTATGCGCTCGCCGGCAACATCCGCAGCCGGCTCAACGCGCTGTTTCTTGCCTGCGCATTTTTCGGCGGCGCTGTCGGTTCCGGCTTCAGCGGATTTGCCGTGGCATCAGGCGGCACGTCGATGATCGCCTTGATTGGCATCGGCGCATCGCTGATTGCGCTGGCACTGTTCGGGCTGGAAGTGGCGAGCAGACGCAAGGAAGGTTAGATTTTATTTGAGCATGATCTTTTCGGAAAACCGGTTTCCACTTTTCCGGATCATGCTCTAGGGCGCAAGGAAGCGCCCGGACATGATGCGCTTCGTCTCATCGACCGGCTTGTTGTAGATATAGGTCCAGGCTTCACTCACGCTGCCATCGGCGAGCGTCACGGCGATCCGCTCGCGCAGATACAGCGTCGGTTGCGGATGGCCAGGCCCCACACTCTCATAGTCGTCGAGCGCCGCCATCAACTCATTCGGCTTGCGCAGCCAGAACAGCTCGCCGAACACGATGTCCGCGGGATCGTCGGAGTGCAGCAAGCCGGGATAATGCGCGATCATATAGAGCCTGCCACGGCACGAGGCTTCGCCGAGGAAATCCGCGCCGGATGACAGCAGCTTCGACATCGGATGATCGAAACCGCGCATCAGCGTGCCGTAGACGAAAACGCGATCGGGCATGACGGGAGCTAGACTTTCTCGGCAAGCGCTGCAGCGACATCGTCGCCCGCGGACACCACATTGATACTCACATCCATGCCGAGAAACGCATCGGCCGAGCCCATATAGGTGCCGTGCAGTGGCACCGCCTGGCGCGGATCGCGCGCGACCGCGACGCGAATGAGATCCTTGCTGCCGATGATGCCGTTGGTCGGATCGAATTCGATCCAACCTGCGGCCGGCAGATAGACCTGCACCCAGGCATGGGTGGAGCCACCGCCCACATAATTGTGCTCGCGGTCGCCATGGATGAACAGATAGCCCGACACGAAACGTGCGGCGATGCCGAGCCGGCGCAGCGCCTCGATCATGAACAGCGCGAAATCGCGGCAGGTGCCGGATTTGGTCTGCAGCGTATCGAGCGGATGCTGGGTGCCGTGCTCGTAGCGCTTGCGATAGGCGAACTGCTTGCGGATGCCGAGCGTCATGCCGGTCAGAATATTGACGGTCGGCGTGCGGCCCTGCGGGTCGAGAAATCCGCGCGCCCATGCCGCCAGTTCACCATCGGGATCGCCATATTGCGGCCGGATGAATTCCTGCAGATCGGGCAGTTCTTCGGCATCGTAGAGGAACGGATAGAAATAGGCCTTGTCGTCCGCCGTGAGCGCGAACTCATCCGATGGCAGATGTTCGATGGTTGCGGTGGATACGAAGGTGAGTTTGCGCGCGTGCTCGTCGAAGGTGGCGATGGCGACCGAATTGCCGAACACATCGTGGATCCAGCGCAGCGATGCAGGCTCGGGCGTGATGTCCAGTCTGCCGTTGAGCATGCGCAGATCATGGCCATCGCGCGGCCGCAGCATGATCCGGTGTTCACCGAATTCGACCGGATGGGCGTAGCGATATTCGGTCTTGTGATGAATCGTGAGCAGGGGCATCAATGGATCGTTCATGCGTGATTTGTCCCGTGTAATTTATACGGAAGCCTGCAGAATCACAGGCCGGGATGCCGCATCGTTAGGCAATATCGGGAAAAAGCGTTGGACAGAATTTTGGACAGAGCCTTGGATAGCGATCAGGACACATCCCTACGTCTCGGCCCCCAGGAGGTTCCGCCCGTTCTGGAACTCAATACCGCCGGAAACTCCCCTTTTCTCCTGACCTGCGATCACTACGGCCGGCTGATTCCCGAGATGCTCGGCGATCTCGGCCTGCCCGAGAGCGAGCTCGTCCGCCATATCGCCTGGGATGTCGGCATCGCCGACGTTGCCGAACAGGTGGCCAAGGCGCTCGATGCGCATCTCGTGGCGCAGTGCTATTCGCGGCTGGTGATCGACTGCAACCGCCCGCCGGACGCCGTAAGCGCGATTCCGCTGATCAGCGAGGCGACCACCGTGCCCGGCAATGACGGTCTCACGTCCGATGCGAAGGCGCGCCGGCGCGAGCTGATCTTCGATCCGTATCACCGGCGCATCGACGAGGTGATCGATGCAAGGCTGGCGAAGGGCCAGCCGACAGTGCTGGTGTCGCTGCACAGTTTCACGCCTGTCTATGCCGGCATTCCCCGCCCCTGGCATATCGGCACGCTCTATCAGCACGACAGCAAACTGCCGCCATTGCTGCTGCAGCTGTTGCGCGCCGAAGCCGATCTGGTGGTGGGCGACAACGAACCCTATGCGGTCTCCGACGCGACCGACTACACAATTCCCGTGCATGGCGAGAAACGCGGGTTGATGAATACGGGCATCGAGATCCGGCAGGACCTGATCACCGATGTCAGCGGCCAGACCGAATGGGCGGAGCGGTTGACGCGCATCTTCGGCGAGATCGAGGCGACGCTGATCACGCCGCGCGCGTCGCATCTCTAGGCCTTGATGCCGGCGTAGCTGCCAATGCGCCCGCGCGGCATGCCGTGCCTAGCCGTGCGTCCCGATGAAATAAGCCACCACCACAAATCCCGCCGCGACCACCCACAGGAAATAGGCCGCGCCGCCACCAGGGCTCAGCGTCGAGTCGGACGGATTGTCCGGATTGACGAAGACCTTCACGGCGTCACCGCTCTTGTAGTCCATCCCGAACAGCCGCAACTGCCATTGCGGCGGGTTCGGGTTGCTCGTGCTCAAGCTCCCAGCGGACCCGATATAGGCGACGTGCTTGAAGCGATAGTTGTATTGCACGTTCCGGGTCTGCATCACCGGCCCGCTGCGACCGGTGTCGCTGTCACGGCTCACATAGGTCTCGGGCGCGCCCAGTTTGACGATGCCGGGCACCACCGGCCACTTCTTGGCCAGAGATCCCTGCCGGTGTAACGCCAGGCCGAACAAGGCAACGAGGAAGCCAAACCCGCAGAGCGCCGTCACAATCGGGGACACCTTTGGATCGACAAGATGCGCTGCGATGAATTCGTTGATGCGGACGCCGCCAAAGATGCCGCCGACCACAATCGCCAGCACGATAACTGCAGCGATGCCGAGGCAGCCGCCAATGCCCTTCGGCATCTCGCGATCGAGCACGGCGTCGCGCGGGTGTCGCGGATTGTAATACACCATCACCGCGGTGCCGACCGGATAGCGCGCGATTGTCTCGGCGACTTCAAAATTGCCGCGGTCCTCGCCGATGCTGACGCGATTGTTGGTGAGCTTCTGTCCGCTAACGGTGTATTCGTAGACGATGTTCGCAAAATTGCGCTTTTCGGTGCGTTTGCGCTCCTCGCGCGTGTCGTCGAGCACCTTGACGTCTCGTACTTCGGAGGTCGAGACGATCACCTTGCCGAAGGTGGAAGGCCAGTCGCTGGCAGCGCGGACCTGCAGATATTTATAGCCGGCGGCGACCAGGATCAGGCCGAACGGCGCCAGCAGCATGGCATAGACGAACCAGGGAATGTCGGGCACGGCGAAACCTCATGGCACGGCGCGGCGCGCCCCGAAGTTTGACGTGACGATGCGGCGAAAGGTTCAGCGCGACAAAAGATTCACCGCGCTCGGGTCAGCGCCAGCCAGACCCCGCCGCCGATCATGAAGCCGCCGGAGATGCGCGACAGCAACCGCGTGCGCCGTGCCGAGAAGAATTGTCGCGCACGGCCCGCGGCCACCGCATAGACGATATCGGTGAGCGCGGCCGTCACCATGAAAGTCGCACCAAGGATTCCGACCTGCAGGATGTGGTTCTTCTCCATATCAACGAATTGCGGAATGAAGGCACCGAAGAACACCAGCACTTTCGGATTGCTGAGCAGCACCATCATGCCCTGCAGGAAGAAGCCGCCGCGCGGCGGCGCCGGCGGCGTATCCGCGTCGATGCCCTCGACCGGCGCGCGGACCATCTTGATGCCGAGCCACACCAGATAGGCAGCGCCGGCAAAGCGCACCCAGTCGAACCAATAGCCCATGGTGGCCATCAGCGTCGCAAGCCCCAGCGCGACGATGCCGATCACCACGGCAAGCCCCGCTTGCGTGCCGGCAATGCTGATCATCGCCGCGCGCGTGCCGTAACGCAGCCCGTTGGCGATCACCAGCGTGACGTTGGGGCCGGGTAGCAGTGCCAGCGCAATGCAGGCAGCGACAAAGGCGAGATAGATTTGCAGGGACATCGGCACGCTCCTATTCCGATTTTATCTACGTCATGGCCGGGCTTGTCCCGGCCATCCACGCCTTCACTGCAGGCTAAGACGTAGATGCCCGGCACAAGGCCGGGCATGACGACGGTGTGTTGTCTTAACACTAGCACTCGTATTGCTCGCAGCAAAACACACTTGCCCGGCAGGGCGCCATCTGGTTGCCTGTCACTGCACGCATGGAGCAACGGCCATGATCGATATCAACAGGTTCCAGCCCGCGATCGTCTACACGATCTATATCGCTTCGACGCCCGAGAAGGTCTGGCAGGCACTGACCTCGGCGGAGTTCAGCCGGCAGTATTTCTCCGGCTTCGCGGTGCAGCTTGAGGGAAACGTCGGCGGCGCGTTCAAGGTGCTCGCGCCGGATGGATCATTGCATGTTTCGGGCGAGGTGATCGAACACGATCCGCCGCGCAAGCTCACCATCACCTGGGATGTGAACTGGCCCGGTCTCGTCGAGGCGCTCGGTTCGACGCTGGTCACCTATGACCTTGTACCATCAGGTGATACGGTGAAGCTGACGATGACACAGGCGCATGATCGCGAACTCAGCGACGACATCCTGTCCGGCGGACGCGCCGGCTGGCCGGCTATCCTTTCGAGCCTGAAGAGTTTGTTGGAAACAGGCAAGGTCCCCGCGATCCAGATGGAGCCGCCGCTGAGGCTGCTGGCGGCGTTGAAGGAGATGGGGATCAAGGTGCCGGGGATGTGAGGCAAGGCGATAGCCGTGCGCTCCCTCTCCCCGCACCCGTGCGAAGCGAAGCTTCGCTAGGCGGGGAGAGGGGTGGGGTGAGGGGCAAGGGCACGTCGACGGCCCGGAGCTTATCTCTCGAGTCGGCCGATCCGAGAGTTGTGTGATTGGTGCTGGCTGCGTGCCCTGCCCCTCACCCGCCGCGAAGACGCGGCGACCTCTCCCCGCACTGCGGGGAGAGGTTAAGAACTACCCCAGCGCCCGCAATTCCCGCCTGAGCACCTTGCCCGTTGCCGTCATCGGCAGGCTCTCCGCGAACTGCACATGGCGCGGATATTCATGGGCGGCGAGTTGCGACTTGACGAAGTCCTGCAGCTCGCGCGCCAGTGCGTCGCTGGGTTTAAAACCAGGCCGCAACACGATCCAGGCTTTCACGGCTTCAGTGCGGATCGGATCGGGAATACCGACCACTGCCGACAGCGCGACCGCGGGATGCTTCAGCAGCGTATGCTCGATCTCCGACGGACCGATACGATAACCTGCGGATGTGATCACGTCGTCTTCGCGTGACACATACCAGAAGTAACCGTCATCATCCTGAATGCCGAGATCGCCCGTCAGAAGAAACTCGCCGGCGAATTTCTTCGCGGTGCCTTCGGGGTTCTGCCAATAGCCGAGCATGGTACAGGGATTGGGCTGCCTCACGCCGACAATGCCGCGCTCGCCGCGCGGCAGTTCCTCGCCCTGCTCATTGACGATACGCACATCGAAGCCCGGCGTCGGCTTGCCCATGGAGCCCGGTTTGATCGGAAACAGATCGGCATTGTTGCCAACCACGAGATTGCACTCGGTCTGGCCGTAGATCTCATGCGCGTCGATGCCGAACGTATGGCGCACCCAGTCGAGCAATTCCGAACCGAGCGACTCGCCGCCGGTGAGCATGCTGCGCAGCTTGACGTCGGGATGTTTCACGTTTGCCTGCCGCATCAGCTTCAGCGCCGTCGGCGGCAGGAACACATTGCGTATCTTGTGATCGGCCATCAGCTGCATCGCTGCCTCTGGCTCGAATTTCCTGGCGCGATAGCCGACGATCGGCACGCCGTGATACCAGGCAGGAAACAGCGCATCGAACAGCCCGCCGATCCAGGCCCAGTCGGCTGGCGTCCAGTAGACGTCGCCCGGCTTCGGAAAGAAGCCGTGCACCATCTCCACATTGGGTAGATGGCCGAGCAGCACGCGATGGGCATGCAGCGCGCCCTTGGGATTTCCCGTGGTGCCCGAGGTGTAGATGATGATCGCGGGATCGTCGCAGGACGTATCGACCGTGGTGAAGTCTTCGGACGCCGCCTCGATCGCCGACCAGAACGATTTGGCACCGGCATGCGGTGCACTGTCCGTGACGTAGATATCTTGTAAATGAGGCAGCCGCTCGCGGATTTTCGACAGCTTGTCCCAGCCGCTCGCGTCGGTGACGATGGCCTTGGCCCCGGAATTGGCAAGGCGGAATTCCAACGCGTCCTCGCCGAACAGCGTGAACAGCGGCACCGACACCAGCCCGGACCGGAACGCCGCGAGATGCGCCACCGGCAATTCCACCGATTGCGACAAAAACACCGCAATGCGGTCGCCGCGCTGCAGGCCATCCGCCTTCAGCACATTGGCGAAGCTGCGCGAGAAAGCCTGCATCTCGTCGAAGGAGAAACGATGCGTGCCGCGGTCCTCGTCCACATAGATCAGCGCCAGCCGCCCGCTACCGTCGGCATGACGGTCGCAGGCCACCGTCGCGATGTTGAATCGTTCCGGCACGTCCCAGCGGAAATTGCGGGCGAGCGTCTCATAATCCGTGGTTTCGACCAGCATCGGCACTCCCTGCCCTCATGGAGAGGAGCGCGCTCTTGCGCGCGTCTCGAACCATGATTGTTTTGCACATCCTTCGAGACGCGGTCGAAGAGACCGCTCCTCAGGATGAGGGATCGCTTGTGGATCCATTATGAAGTTCAAGGCAAAAGAACTCTAAACGATAGCCGCCGTCCGCCAAAGTGCCTTGAAATTCCCGGCCCGGCATGGTCTCAAGCACCCTATTCGGAACCCGGCGCTATCAGCGCCTTCGCAAGCTCAATCCGGCAGAAATTCCCCATGGCACGCAGGTTTTCGGCCGCTTACCAGTCGGAGCCAGTATCCAGCCTGGCGCTGTGGGCGCGGCGCCTCGCAGTTTTCGCCGCCATTGCCGCCATCACCTCGATCATCATCGTCCGCTTCGGGTTCCTCGAAGTGAAACCGGCGCTGATGACCTTCTTCGGCGCGTTGGGCTTTGCCGGCCTGTCGATCCTGGTGGCGCTCGCCGGCTTTGCCGCGATCTGGCAGAACGGCTCGCGGGGCATGAGCGTGATCATGGTGGCGCTGATGCTCGACGTGGTGATCCTGGCGTATCCCGGCTACCTTGCGTACCAGTACCGCAAGCTGCCGAAGATCCACGACATCACCACCGACCCCGTCGACCCGCCGCGCTTCGAGGCGCTGGCGCGGCTGCGGACCGGCGACGGCACCAATTCAGCCGTCTATTCCGGCCTCTACTCCGCGGAGCAGCAGCGCACCGCCTATCCGGATATCGAGCCGGTGGAGCTGGAGGTGCCGGTGCAACGCGCCTATGACGTAACGCGCGCTTTGGTCGAAAAGCGCAAGTGGATCGTCATCGACGAGCGTCCGCCGCAGCCGCCGCGCCGCATTGGCCGTATCGAGGCGGTGGCGCGCACCCCTATCATGGGTTTTCGCGAGGACGTCTCGATCCGTTTCACGCCCGACGGCGAAGGCTCGCGCGTCGATATCCGCTCGTCGTCACGCTATTTCGAAGGCGATCTCGGCAGCAACGCGGCGCGCATCACCAAGCTGATCGACGATATCAACACCGCCGTCGACAGCGCGCCGGCGCCGAAGAAGGCGGCGACGCCGGCGAAGGCTGCGGCGAAGGGCGTGAAGAAGTAGGCTCCCGCCCCTCCCCGACAAGCACTCACCCCCGCGCACGTTTCTCCACATTGGCGATCCGCTCGGGCACACCGAACTCCTGCCGGCAGACGTCGGCGAGAACCGCGATCCCTTCGCGGATTTCATCATGCGTGGGGCTGGCGAAGCAGATGCGAATGTGGCTGTGCGCATAGGTCTTGTCGACAGACCACTCCGGGCCGGGATTGATCGACACGCCGGCCTTGAGCGCGGCGTGATAGAGCTTCATCGCATCGACATTGGCGGGCAGTTTCACCCACAGGAAGATGCCGCCTTTGGGTTCGTCGAATTCCGCCGCCGTGCCGAACTGCTCGTTGAGCGCGTCCATCAGCGTCTCCAGCTTGGCGCGTAGTCCGCGCGTCGCCTTCGGCACATGGGTGGCGAAATGCGGCACGCAATATTCGGCGAGGACCATCTGCTCCAGGGCGCCTGAGCCGGCATCGGTCTTCAGCGCCAGCATGCGTGACATGATCTCCCAGGGCGCGACGATGTAGCCGACGCGGAGAGCAGGCGCGATCGACTTGGAGAACGAGCCAATATGGATCACGCTGCCGCTTGTATCCATCGCGTGAATCGCCGGCGGACGCTCGCCGTTCCAGATCAGATCGGCATAGCAATCGTCCTCGAAGATGGGGACGCCATATCTGGCCGACAGTGCCAGCAGCTCGCGGCGACGGCTTTCCGGCATGATGGTGGCGGTCGGGTTCTGCACGGTCGGGATCGTATAGATATATTTCGGCCGGATGCCCTTCGTCTTCAGATCTTCCAATGCTGAGGCCAGCGCGTCCATCCGCATGCCGTCGTCATCCAAGGGGATGCCGACGATGTTGACGCCGAGACGGGTGAGCCGGTTGATGGAGCCTTGATAGCAGTCGCGCTCGATGATGACGGTGTCGCCCTTGACCAGCAGGCTGTGATTGACGAGGTCGAGCGCCTGCAGCGAACCGGAGACGACCAGGATGTCATCGGCGCTGCAATCGATGCTCGCATCGCGCTTCAGCTTGGTAGCAATGAAATCCCGCAGCGGCAGATAGCCCTGCGGACCGCTCGCCAGGCCGTAGGTTGCCAGCGTGCGTCCCTCGCGCAGCATGACGGCATTAGCGGCGGCAGTCAGACCCTCCACCGGCACCTGGTCCATATCGTTGTTCCCGCCGACGAAGCTGTATTTGGCGAGACCGGTCCATTTTGCCGCAGCCGCGGGCAGGCCCGGAGGCAGCAATGGCGCGTAGTCGAACCGTGCAGTGGTCATGAACGTCGTCTCCCTGAAGCTTTTTATGACGAAGGCTGCCTCGTTGGACCGCCCTCCGCGTGTATCGCGCGCCGAATGCCGGATATTACCCCTTTGCCCTCACGCGGCGCACCATTAGAGTGCCGCCGAAATGTAAGGCTTTTCCGGCAGGGGCATGCACGACTTAATCCGCGATATCACGCTGTGTATCCTGTTTGCGTGGGGCATCGGGCTTATTGCGCATTTCACCCGTCAGCCGTTGATTCTTGCTTATCTGATTGCCGGCTTCATCATTGGGCCATTCGGTATCGGCTGGGTCAAGTCGGACGAATCCATCAGCACGATCTCCGAACTCGGCCTGATCTTCATGCTGTTCATGATCGGTCTCGAGATCGATCTGAAGAAGATCATCCGCGCCGGCAAGGTCATCCTGTTCGCCGCGGGCGGCCAATTGATCGCAGGCTGCGTGCTCGGCGCGGCCTTCTTCATGGCGCTCGGGCTCAAGCTCGGCGGCGGGTTCGATGCGCTCTATCTTAGCGTCGCCTGTGCATTGTCCTCGACGGTGGTCATCGTCAAGGTGCTCTACGAGAAGCGCGAGCTCGACACACTGCCCGGCCGCATCACGCTCGGCATCCTGGTGCTGCAGGACATCTTCGCGATCCTGTTTCTGGCGGTGCAGCCGAGCCTCGCCGATTTGCAGGTCAGCGTTGTCGCTTTGTCGATCGCCCGCGTCGGCGTGCTGGTCGCCACTGCGCTGATCCTGAGCCGCTATGTGCTGCCGGCGCTATTCCACCAGATCGCGCGGCGGCCGGAACTGGTGCTGCTCGGCGCGCTAGCCTGGTGCTTCCTGATCGGCGAAATCGCCGAGCGGCTGCATCTGTCCCGCGAGATGGGCTCGCTGGTGGCTGGCGTGTCACTATCAACCTTCCCCTATGCGCTCGACGTCACCGCCAAGGTGACGACGCTGCGAGACTTCTTCATCACGCTGTTCTTCGTCGCCGTCGGCATGACGATCCCGATCCCGAACGGCGCCACTATCGGCCTCGCCCTGATCATCGCCGTGTTCACGGTGGTCAGCCGCATGCTCACGACCTTCACGCCGCTCTATCTGATGAAGCAGGGCCTGCGCGCCAGCCTGCTGCCGGCGCTCAATCTGGCACAGATCAGCGAATTCTCGCTGGTGGTGCTGCAAACGGGAATTGCCGCCGGCCATATCACCACGCAGACCTCCAGCGCGGCGTCCTTCGCCTTCGTGATCCTGGCGGTACTCTCGACCTTCGCGATGATGCGCAGCGACCAGATCACGCGCCTCTTGATCGGCCCGATGAAGCGCATCGGGCTGCGCGACCTCGATCACGGCCAGGGCCGCGAGGGCGATCATGCCGAGGGCCATGGCGACGCCCGCCGCATCGTCATTCTCGGCTTCTTCCGCACCGCGTCCGCCCTGCTCGCCGAGATCGAGCGCCAGAACGCGTCACTGCTCGACCAGATCAGCGTCGTCGACTTCAATCCGAACGTCTTCCGCACTTTGGTCGGGCGCGGCCAGCATGTGATCTATGGCGACATCAGCAATGTCGACACGCTGGTGCATGCCGGCGTCGGCAAGGCCGAGATCATCATCCTCAGCGTGCCGGACTCGCTGCTGAAGGGCGCGAATAATGAGAAGCTGGTCCGCCATGTTCGCTCGATCAACCCGACCGCCAAGATCATCTCCACGGCGGACGTGCTCGGCGACGTGAGCGATATTTACGCGGCCGGCGCCGACTACGTCACCGTGCCCCGGCTCAGCGACGCGCATGCGCTCTATGAGGTGATCGAGGCCGCCGATCAGGGCCTGCTGGACGATAAACGCGCCGAAATGGACGCGCAGCTGGCGGAGCGAAGGGAAGTGCTGCCTTGACCTCTCCCCGCTTGCGGGGAGAGGTCGCCGCGTCTTCGCGGCGGGTGAGGGGGACTTTCCATCCACTCATCAGTTCGTGGAACGTCCCCCTCATCCGACCCGATCATGCTTCGCAAGCTCGGGCCACCTTCTCCCCGCAAGCGGGGAGAAGGCAAACTCCCCATTCCGCACTGCGAACCCGCATACCGCCCCCCATTTCCGCGGGTTGCACCGCCCCCCGCTCTGCGCCATATGGACTTCACACAGAGCAAGAGTGCATCCGAGGCGAATTTTATGGCCGACCCGATTTCAGACGTTCTGCAAGCCTTTGCCGCCGGCGAAATGGTCGTGGTGACCGACGATGACGACCGCGAGGGCGAAGGCGACCTCATCGTCGCCGCGTCGTTCTGTACCGCCGAGAAGATGGCCTTCATCATCCGGCACACCTCCGGCATCGTCTGCGCGCCGATCACCACCGAGGATGCGCGCCGGTTGCGGCTCGATCCGATGGTCGTCAACAACGATAGCAACCACACCACCGCCTTTACCGTCTCCATCGACTACAAGCCCGATGGCGGTACCGGTATTTCAGCCGATGAGCGCGCCTCCTGCTGCCGCGCACTGGCCAATCCGAATGCCGGCGCCAATGACTTCGCCCGTCCCGGTCATATCTTCCCGCTGATCGCGCGCGAGGGTGGCGTGCTGATGCGCTCCGGCCATACCGAAGCCGCCGTCGATCTCTGCAAGCTGGCCAATCTCGCGCCCGTCGGCGTCATCAGCGAATTGATGAACGACGATGGTTCGGTGATGAAGGGCCAGCAGGTCGTCGACTTTGCGGCCAAGCACAAGCTCAAGCATGTCACGATCGCTGACATGATCGCCTATCGTCAGGCCCGCGAGAAGCTGATCGAGCGCGTCTCGACCTTCACCACCGACAGTCCGATCGGCCCGCTGCACGGCTATTCCTATCGCTCGCCGTTCGATCCGATCCACCATGTTGCCTTCGTTTACGGCAGCGTCGGCGACGGCAAGAACGTGCTGACGCGCTTCCACAAGCCGAACATCGTGCGCGACGTGTTTTTCGGCCCGGCCAAGATGCAGCCCGTGCTGGAACGCTTCAAAAAGAACGGCAGCGGCGTGCTGGTCTATCTGCGCGATGGCGCCGCGGGCGTGCCCGTCGAGCCGCTCGATGCGCCGAAGTCGGCGGAAGCCGACCGCAACCGGCAGTGGCGTGAAATCGGCGTCGGTGCACAGATCCTGCGCGATCTCGGCGTCACCTCGATCCGCCACCTGACCTCGTCGACCCATGACTACAAGGGCCTGTCGGGTTTCGGCATCGAGATCGCCTGCAACGAACAGCTTGATGGCGATAGTTCAAAGACCTAAACTGCAAGCTTCCGCATCCGCGCAATCTGCCTGAGGCAACGCGTGGTTTTGCGACCAGAACACGCGCAGCCAATGCGCATTACTCAGCCATGATGTGAAAGGGATTTCGATGAGCGTTGCCCCCAAGGCAAAGGACAAGCCGGCCGCTGCAAGTTTCCAGTGGGACGATGCGTTCCTGCTCGATAGCCAGCTCACCGAAGACGAGCGCATGATCCGCGACACCGCGCGCGCTTACGCCCAGGACAAGCTGCTGCCGCGCGTCAACGACGCTTATCTCAATGAGCATACCGACCGCGAGATCTTCAACGAGATGGGCGAGCTCGGCCTGATCGGCATCACGCTGCCGGAAGACTATGGCTGCGCCAATGCCAGCTATGTCGCCTACGGCCTCGTCGCCCGCGAAATCGAGCGCGTCGACTCAGGCTACCGCTCGATGAACTCGGTGCAGTCGTCGCTGGTGATGTATCCGATTTACGCTTACGGCGACGAGAACCAGCGCAAGAAGTACCTGCCCAAGCTCGCCACCGGCGAGTGGGTCGGCTGCTTCGGCCTCACCGAGCCCGATGCCGGCTCCGATCCCGGCGGCATGAAGACCCGCGCCGAGAAGGTGTCGGACGGCTACAAGCTCTCCGGCTCCAAGATGTGGATCTCGAATGCCCCGATCGCCGACGTGTTCGTGGTGTGGGCGAAGTCCGCCGCACATGACAACCAGATCCGCGGCTTCATCCTCGAGAAGGGCATGAAGGGCCTCACGGCGCCGAAGATCGGCGGCAAGCTCTCGCTGCGCGCCTCGATCACCGGCGAAATCGTCATGGACGGCGTGATCGTGCCGGAAGAGAATCTGCTGCCCAACGTGTCGGGCCTCAAGGGTCCGTTCGGCTGCCTCAACCGCGCCCGCTACGGCATCTCCTGGGGCGTGCTCGGCGCCGCCGAAGACTGCATGGCCCGCGCCCGCCAGTACACGCTGGACCGCAAGCAGTTCAACCGCCCGCTCGCGGCCACCCAGCTGGTGCAGAAGAAGCTTGCCGACATGCTGACCGAAATCTCGCTCGGCCTGCAGGGCTCGCTCCGCGTCGGCCGCCTGATGGACGAAGGCAATTTCCATCCGGACATGATCTCGGTGGTGAAGCGCAACAATTGCGGCAAGTCGCTGGATATCGCCCGCATGGCCCGCGACATGCACGGCGGCAACGGCATCCAGGCCGAATACCATGTGATGCGCCATGCGCAGAACCTGGAGACCGTGAACACCTATGAGGGCACGCATGACGTCCACGCGCTGATCCTCGGCCGCGCCATCACGGGCATCCAGGCGTTCGGTTAAGCGTCTACGCTTCAGACTTCAAAACTTCGAAATGCCCGGCCTCGCGCCGGGCATTTTTTATTTTGGACATCCGTATTTGCGCCGGTGCCAGTTGAATCCCTCCCCCTTGCGGGGAGGGTCGGCCGATAGGCCGGGGTGGGGGTGCCCCACGTGACGTCAGAGTTTGTGGCGCCCCCACCCGACCGGCCTAAAAGCCGGCCACCCTCCCGCCTAGCGAAGCTCCGCTTCGCGCGGGGGGAGGGAAAAGGGAGCGCCTTGACGCTCGCCCTTTCATGTATCATCATAAGTTACATGAGACGAGACAACCGCCTCTCCGCCACGCTGCATGCGCTGCTGCACATGGCCGAGCAGAACCGCCCGATGACCTCCGCCGAACTGGCCATGTGCATGACCACCAATGCCGTGGTCGTCCGCCGCACCATGGCTGGGCTGCGCGAAGCGGGCCTCGTGCGCTCCGAAAAGGGTCATGGCGGCGGCTGGGAGATCGCGCGGGATCTGTCCACGGTGACGCTGAAGGACATCTATGACGCGTTGGGCAAGCCCAGCCTGATGGCGATGGGCATTCATCTGGAAAGCCCGACCTGCCTCGTCGAACAGGCGGTCAATCACTCGCTCACATCGGCCTTCGCGGAAGCGGAGGCAGTTCTGATCGGCCGCCTTGCAGATGTCACGCTGGCGCAGCTCGCCGCGGATTTTCACGCGCGGGCGGAGGATCATCGCAGCAAAATTCAGAGCAAGATTTCAAGGAAGACAAAATGAGTTTCGATGCCATCGTCATCGGCGGCAGCTATGCCGGCCTCTCCGCAGCGCTGCAATTGGCGCGTGCGCGCCGCAAGGTCCTGGTCATGGATTCCGGCCAGCGCCGTAATCGCTTCGCTGAACACTCGCATGGCTTTCTCGGCCAGGACGGGCGTCCGCCGGGCGCGATTGCCGCGGACGCCCGCACGCAGCTGATGAAGTATCCCACTGTCGAATGGGTCGATGCGGCGGCCACAGATGGCAAGGGCGTCGTGAACAACTTCACTGTCAGCGCCGAGACCGGCACGCGCTATCAAGCCCGGCGCATCATCCTCGCCACAGGCGTGGTCGATACGCTGCCGGATGTCCCCGGTCTTGCCGAGCGCTGGGGCAAGCATGTGTTTCACTGCCCGTATTGCCATGGCTATGAACTCGACCAGGGTCGCATCGGCGTGCTGGCGTCATCGGAGATGTCGATGCATCACGCCTTGATGCTGCCGGACTGGGGATCGACGACGCTGTTCCTCAATGGCACGTTCACGCCGGACGCGGACCAGCTCATGCAACTGATGGAGCGCGGTGTCACCGTCGAGCGCGAACCGATCAGGCAGTTCTCAGGCGCATCCATCGATGTCGAACTCACGGACGGCCGCATCATTCCGCTTGATGGCATGTTCACGCTGACGCGCACCAGCCCGGCCTCGCCGCTCGGCGCACAGCTCGGCTGCACCATCGAAGACGGGCCGATGGGACCGTTCCTGCAGACCGACATGTTCAAGGAAACCACCGTCTCCGGCGTATTCGCCTGCGGTGACATGGCGCGCGCGACGGGCTCCGTGGCGCTTGCGGTGGGCGATGGCGCGATGGCCGGGGTCGGCGCGCATCGATCGCTGATGTTCGGGACGGGGCACGCGTAACTTCCAGATCTGTGCTTCCAGAGTTCGTCATGCCCGGGCTTGTTCCGGGCATCCACGCCTCGACGGCGCATACGGCAGGACGTGGATGGCCGGGACAAGCCCGGCCATGACGGTGTTTAAGCATGCATGGCAGGCGCGTCTCCGCGCTGTTTGATTTCCCTGATCATGTTGCTAGTCATCACAGGCCAAGAACACCCTGGGAAGGACCGACCATGAGCGACAAGGATAACGGCGCCAACGACGACGTTCCGTTCAATCGCGATTACCCGCTCAAGCCCGGCGTCGTCGATCAGGTTCGCCCAAACGTGCGCCGGGTTCTCTGCAACAACCCCTCGCCTTTCACCTTTACCGGAACCAACAGCTACATCGTCGGCACCGGCAAGGTCGCGATCATCGATCCCGGCCCGGCCAATGACGCCCATCTGCAGGCGCTGCTCGATGCCGTGAAGGGCGAGACCGTGACGCATATTTTCGTCACCCACACCCATAGCGACCATTCACCGAACACTGCAGCACTCAAGGCTGCCACCGGCGCCACGGTCTATGCCGAAGGTCCACACCGCGCCTCGCGGCCCCGCTTCGAGAGTGAGAAACATTCGCCGGAATCCGGCGCCGACCGCGACTTCAAACCGGACGTGCTGGTGGCCGATGGCGACGTGATCGAAGGCGACAGCTGGGCGCTGGAAGGCGTGGCGACGCCGGGCCATACCGCCAACCACATGGCCTTTGCCTGGCGCGAGAAGAAGTATTTGTTTGTCGCCGATCACGTGATGGGCTGGTCGACCTCCATCGTCGCGCCGCCCGATGGCTCGATGATCGACTACATGGCCTCGCTCGATAAACTCGCCGCGCGCGATGAGGACCTGTATTTCTCCGGCCACGGCCCGGACATTCCCGACGCGCAGCGCTATGTCCGCTTTCTCATTCGCCACCGCCGCGCCCGCGAAGCCTCGATCCTGCATCGCCTCGGCAAGGGCGAGGCGGATATCCCGACCATCGTCCGCGCAATCTATATCGGCCTCGATCCCCGCCTGACCAACGCCGCCGGCTATTCCGTGCTGGCGCATCTGGAAGATCTCGTCGCCCGCGGCCTGGTGCTGACAGATGGCGATCCAGTCATCGGCGGAAGCTATCGGATGGCGTCCTAACCTCTCCCCGCATGCGGGGAGAGGGAGCGAGAGGTCAGTGCATCAGCCCGACGTGAGACAGTCCTACGGCAGGTTCACGATCTCGACCCAGTTCGGATTCTTGCCCACCGCTGTTTCGCTCAGCTTGGTCAGGCTGCCCGTTGCCTTATCGATGGCATAGGCCGTCATGCTGTTCGAGAGCTGACCGACCGCCAGCAGATAGCGGCCCGACGGATCGATGTTGAATCCGCGCGGCTGTTTCTCCGTGGCGGTCGAGCCGAGCGACGTCAGCGCGCCGGTTTTGGGATCGACACGAAACGCGGCGATCGTGTTGCTGGTGCGCTCCGACGCATAGAGAAACTTGCCGTCCGGCGTCAGATGGATATCCGCCGCCCAGGGCTTGCCGTCGAAACCCTTCGGCAGCGCGGAGGCGACCTGCGTTTCCTTCTTCAGCGTCCCGGTCGCAGCGTCCCACGGAAATACATAGATCGCCGCATCGAGCTCGTTGAGCAGATAGACGAACTTCTTGTCAGGCGAGAACACCAGATGGCGTGGGCCACCTTTCGCCTTCACGCTCACGGTCGGCGGATCGTTCGGCGTCAGCTTTCCGGCCCTGGCATCGAATTTCTGCTGATAGATCACATCGCCGCCGAGGCTCGTATGCAGCACATAGCGATTGGTGGGATCGACGATGATGCAGTGCGCGTTCGGTTCGGTGGCGACGACCTGCTGCGCCGCTGCGATCACGCCATTCGGCCCGATGGCGTTCACCGTCACCTTGTTGCCGCCATAGGAGGCGCTCAGCAGAAATCGCCCGGTGCGATCGACCGCGATATAGGCCATGGAATCCGCCAGTGGCCCGGGGCCGACCAGTTTCAGTTTTCCAGTTTTGGCATCGATATCGAAGGTCACCGCTGTGTACGGCTCGTTGCGCAAACCAGCATAGAGCCGGTGCTTTTCGGGACTGATGGCCAGCGGCAGCGAGCCGCCGGGCTTCGCCGGTCCCGGCACCGCCACGGTATCGATCGCAGCGAGACTGCCATTCGCCTTCAGTTCGAGGATGCTGATGTTCTGGCTGTCGGCATTGCCGACATAGACGTAAGTGGCGGCACTGGCCGATGACATGATGAACCCTGTTGCTAACGGGAGCGACACGATCGCCAGCAGCGCCTTCAAACCGGCGCTGGCACGCGTGAATGGCCAACGGCGCGAAACGGAACGAACCCGTACGAGCATCAACACCTCCCTGCCTCTTTTCATTGGGAGGGATGATGCTACCGCCTTTTCGAATAGGCAAGCTGCGCTGCGGCAAAGTCGGAACCGCGAGATCAGAACCGGCCGGCCACCGTCACCCGCAAGGCCAGCGGTTCGACCGGATGCAGCACGCGATCCATGATGCCGGTCTGGCACACCGCGGCAGATGCCGTCGGCGCTCCACCGCCCGCCGGGAAACACATGGCGAATAGCGAGTCCGTCTTCAGCAGCGAGCCATAGGCATAGGTGATCTGGTCGGACTTGCTGTCGAGCATGTTGAAGGCATCGAGCTGGATGCGCCAGCCATTGTCGAAGCGGTAACCAACCTGGCCGTTCAGCAAACCCGTGGCTGGCGAGATGAAGGCCGCGTCTTCAGTCAGCGGACGCGGGCCGAAATAACGATAGCGCAAGGCGCCAAACCAGCCGGTGGCATCGCCCAGCCTGATGCCAGCCGAGGCGATCATGTTGGGCGCGCCAGGAATGAAATTGCCGGGCGCGTTGCCGATCTGCGAGGCCGGATAGCCATCGAGCTCCGCATAGGCCGCCGCCTGATCGGCATTGCTGCCGCGAAAGCGCGCACGCGTCATTGCGAGGTCGGCTTCAAGACTCAGCCATGATGTCGGTTTGTAGTCGTTGGTCCATTCGAAGCCGACGCGGCGGCTGGGACGACTGGCTTCAGTATCTCCGGCGTCACCGACGAACAGGATTTCGGAGGCCGAATCCAGCATGAAGAAGGCGACCGAACTGGTCAGACCCGGCACGAGCTTGGTGCGCAATCCGATCTCTGCACCCTTGGTCTTCACCAGGAATGGCGAGCTATCGACCGGCGATCCGTCGCTCGGCGATTCCTTGATGGTCACACCGCGCGCATCGTTGCTGTGAAAGCCCTCGCCGGCATTCAGGAACAGTTCAGTCCTGGCGAAGGGACCAATCACCAAACCTGCCTTGGGGCTGCCGATGGTCGCCGTGGCGCTGCCGGAGTTCACCGGATTGAAGAACGAATTGACCGTGGTGTCGTAATAGTCACCGCGCCAGCCGATATTGGTGCGCAGCCAGTCGGTCCAGAAGGTGGTGTTCTGGACGAACACGCCGACGCTGCCTTCCTTCACTCCGTCGCTGCGCGTGATGGACAGATATTGCCGCTTGATGGTGTTGCCGAGGCTGACATTGATATCGTCGTAGCGGCTCTGGATGCCGACCTCGGTTTCGTTGCGGAAGCCCGCGATAGTGTACTTGAATGTATGCGCGGCATTGATGCCGCCGAGCACGCGATCGTCATATTGGTGAAACTGGTCGCCATTGACGGGATCGCTCAGAAAGAACGTGAAGTTGTTCCACAGATTGAGCTTGCTCTTGATGACGTAGAAATCGAGTTTGGTTGCGCTGTCGAGATCGGTTTGCCGGAGACGGCCGGACAGCGAGAAACGCTCCGAATTGCCGCCATCGCTGGGATCGAGCGCGCCATAGCGGCCGATCTCGCCGGAAGTGATTGCGCGCAGCGGCACCTGATCGGTGGAATTCCACTTGTTGCCATAGGCCATACCGGTCAGCGACAAACCATTGTCGGCGGTGCCCTGGCTGTAGCGGATCACGCCATTGAGCTTCTGGAGCTTGTCGGGATTGTCCCACGGGCCGTTATAGATATTGGCCTCGGCGGCCACCAGCAGCGTGCCTTCGCCGACTTTGCCCGAGGTGACGCCGAAGGCGCGGTTATAGCCGAAGCTGCCTGACGTGATCGACGCCATGGTGCGCGCAACGCTGTCGATCAGGCTGACATGAACTGCACCGACGGACGAGAAGTCGCCTTCGTCGGCGAAATACGGCCCCTTGCGGACGTTGACTGAATTGATCAGCTCGGGGATCAGAAAATTTGTATCGGCATAGCCCTGGCCGTGACCATGGGTCCGCATGTTCACCGGCATGCCGTCGATGAAGATGGCGAGATCCGTGCCGTGATCAAGATTCACGCCGCGCAGGAAATACTGGTTGGCTTTGCCGTCACCGGAATGCTGGGTGACGATCAGGCCGGGCGCGACTTCGAGCGCTTCGGCCGGGCGCGACAGCGGCCGCGCATTGACCTCGGCGCCGCTGATATTCTTCTCGCTGGCGGAGGCGACCGGCGTCTGCGCTGCACTGGCGCCGGGCGTGACACTCATGCCGCCGGCCCCCAACGTCGGTGCGGCAACATGGCGTGCCTCCGGGCGGCCTGCCTCATTCCCGCTGCGCGGTACACGTGGTTTGGCCGCAGGCCGCGGCGGCGCCTCGACTTCGACCGGCGACAGCACTGTCGCCGGCTGCGCAGCCGACGGCGTGACAGCTGCGAGCGAAGCCAGGGCGATTCCGGCCGATGAAAAGAGAGAGCGATGCATCGGTCAGTCGGCCGGGCTATGCTGGGTTCAACCGGAACACACTGGCATGCCAAGTATGATGAAGTCAAAGATTCGTCATACTATTTGAGAGGACCGATGCAGCGCATTACGATCACGCTCGATGACGACCTGATGGAAGAGCTGGATGCGATGATCGCCGAACACGGCTATCAGAACCGCTCCGAAGCGATCCGCGATTTCGCCAGGGCCGGCATGCAGCAGGCGACACAAGAGAAGGGCAAGACCGGCGAATGCGTCGCCGCCCTGGTCTATGTCTATGATCACGCCCAGCGCGACCTGTCACGCCGTCTGGTCGACACCTATCACCATCACCACGACCTCTCGCTGGCGACGCTGCATGTGCATCTCGACGGCGACAACTGCATGGAAGTCACGGCGCTGCGTGGCTCGGGCAGCGAGGTGCAGCATTTCGCCGATCACATCATCGCGGAGCGCGGCGTGAAATATGGCCGCGTGGTGATGATGCCGACGGGGAAGAAGGCGGAAGGGAAGAAGAAGGGGCACAGTCACGGGTGATGGGGGGCTTCCTTCCCCTCTCCCCCAGCGCGGCGAAGCAGCGCGCAGCGGGAGAGGGTGGATCGAACCGCGCAGCGGTTCGAGACGGGAGAGGGAGCGCCACAGGCTCCGTACGTTGTGGCGCCCCCTCTCCCGCCTTCGCTTCGCTCAGGCACCCTCTCCCACCTAGCGAAGCTGCGCTTCGCATGGGGGAGAGGGGAAGCAAGAAAGATCAATCCCAATCCGGCGCGAAGCCCGGATTGACCAGCCGCTGCGTCTTCGGTAGCGCCGCGATCGCCTTGCGGTCGTCGTCGTCCAGCGTGACCTTCAGCGCATCGAGATTGGCCTGCTGACTTTCCTTGCGCGACGCCTTGGGGATCGCCGCGACGCCATCCTGATCGAGCAGCCATTTCAATGCGACCTGCGCCGCTGACACGCCGTGCTTGGCGGCGATCTTTTTCATCACATCGTTGTCGGCCAGCCGGCCCTGACCGAGCGGGCAATAGGCCACCAGCGGGATCGACTTCGACCGCAGATAGGTCAGCAGCTTCGTCTGGTCGAGCAGCGCGTGATATTCAACCTGGTTGCAGGCAACCGGCGCGCCGATCTCCTCCACCGCCTGCTTCATCAGCTTGACCGGAAAATTCGCGACGCCGATGGCGCGGACGCGGCCCTCATCCTTCAGCTTCAGCAGCGTCTCGAAGATCGCCGGCAGGTTCATGCCCTTCGAGGGCCAGTGCACCAGATAGAGATCGATGACATCGAGACCGAGTTTCTTCATGCTGGTGTCGAAGGCGCGCCTGATGGCATCCGGCGCGAGATTCTCGTGCCAGACCTTGGTGGTGACATGCAGATCCCTCCGCGCGATACCCGAAGCCTTGATGCCGGCGCCGACTTCGGCCTCGTTGCCATACATTTCGGCGGTGTCGATGTGGCGATAACCGAGGCCGATGGCGCTTTCCACGCCGGCGACGCAGCCGTCGCCCGTGAGCTTGAATGTGCCGAGGCCGAGCTTCGGCACTGAAATGCCCTGCGTGTTCAGATTGTCCATGTCACTTCCTCAAGCATGTCAATTCTTCAATATGGCGAAACCGTCCGAGACGACGGCGCCTGAAGTGTTTGATACGGTGCCAGCCTGCAACGATAAACTCAAATCACCGGGAGAGTTTCAGCACCATGGAAAAGGCATTACGCGGATGGCTCGACTCCCACGGCCTGCTGGCCATCACTGCGGCCGTGCTTGGGGTCATCAGCCTGCTGGCCATGATCCTGGTGGTGGGCGGCTTCTGGCTGGCGCGCTAAACGGCATCATCTCACGATGTCGCTGGTGGGCTTCTGAATGTCGCCCATGGACTGGTGCCAATCCCCGAAATACGCGACACTCCGGGCCTGATCGCCACCCGGATTCTCCATGCGCTATTCGCTGACGTCGCTGCTCAGGCAAACCCTCACCGGCCACAAAGGCTGGACGCCGCAATGGCGTGATGCTGCGCCGAAACCCGAATACGACATTGTCATTGTCGGCGGCGGCGGGCATGGGCTGGCGACCGCCTATTATCTGGCGAAGGAATACGGCCTCAGGAACATCGCCGTGCTGGAGAAGAGCTGGATCGGGTCAGGCAATATCGGCCGCAACACCACCATCATCCGCTCCAACTATCTGCTCTCCGAGAACATCTCGCTCTATGAGCTGTCGCTGAAACTGTGGGAAGGCCTCGAGCAGGACTTCAATTACAACGCCATGGTCAGCCAGCGTGGTGTGTTGAACCTCTATCATTCCGACGGCCAGCGCGACGCCTATGCCCGGCGCGGCAACATGATGCGGCTGAACGGCGCCGACAGCGAGTTGCTGGACCGCGAGGGCGTGCGCAAACTCTATCCGTTCCTGAATTTCGACAATGCACGCTTCCCGATCCAGGGCGGCTTGTTGCAGAAGCGCGGCGGCACCGTGCGCCATGATGCCGTCGCCTGGGGCTACGCCCGCGGCGCCAGCGATCGCGGCGTCGACGTGATCCAGAATTGCGAAGTGACAGGGATCGATATCGTCGACGGTCATGCGGTGGGCGTGCAGACCTCGCGCGGCGCGATCAGAGCGAAAAAGATCGGCCTCGCAGTCGCCGGCTCATCGTCTCGTGTCGCAGCCATGGCCGGGATGCGGCTGCCGATCGAGAGCCACGTGCTGCAGGCCTTCGTCTCCGAAGGATTGAAGCCTGTCATTCCCGGGGTCATCACCTTCGGGGCCGGGCATTTTTATATCAGCCAGTCCGACAAGGGCGGACTCGTGTTCGGCGGCGATATCGACGGCTACAACTCCTATGCCCAGCGCGGCAATCTGCCTGTCGTCGAGGATGTCTGCGAAGGCGGCATGGCCCTGATGCCGGCGATCGGCCGCGCACGCATGCTGCGCAACTGGGGCGGCCTCGTCGACATGTCGATGGACGGCTCGCCGATCATCGACCGCACCCATATCAATGGGCTCTACCTCAATGCCGGCTGGTGCTATGGCGGCTTCAAGGCGACGCCCGGCTCGGGCTTCGTCTTCGCGCATCTGCTGGCGAAAGACGAACCGCATCCTGCTGCCAATCGCCTGCTGCTTAACCGGTTTCGCTCAGGCCACATCGTCGATGAAAAGGGCCAGGGCGCCCAACCGAACCTGCACTGAGGCCCCATGCGCATCCCCTGCCCTTATTGCGGATCCCGTGATGCTTCGGAATTTTCCTATTCCGGCGACGCCACGCTGACGCGGCCCGCGCTCGAGAACACGGACGCGATGTTCGACTATGTCTATCTGCGCGACAATTCAGTCGGCGTTCACAGGGAATACTGGTATCACGCCGCCGGCTGCCACGCCTGGCTGAAGGTGACGCGCAACGTCTCGACGCATGAGGTGATCGACGCCGTGCTGGCCCATGATGAGGCTGCATCATGAGCATCTCGCGTCGCCTCGCCTCCGGCGGATTGATCGACCGATCGAAGCCGATCAATTTCACCTTCGACGGCAAGACCTATGGCGGCTATACCGGCGACACATTGGCCTCGGCGCTGCTCGCCAACGACACGATGCTGGTCGGCCGGTCGTTCAAATATCACCGGCCGCGCGGCATCTTCTCGGCCGGGCCGGAAGAGCCGAATGCGCTGGTGACGCTGCGCTCGGGCGCGCGCGCCGAACCAAACACCAAGGCAACCACAGTCGAGCTGTTTGATGGCCTGGACGCATCGAGCCAGAATTGCTGGCCGTCGCCAAATTTCGATCTGCGCGCCGTGCATCAGCTCGCCGGCCCGCTGCTCAATGCAGGCTTCTACTACAAGACCTTCATGTGGCCGGCATTGTTCTGGGAGAAATTCTACGAGCCCGCCATCCGTGCCTCGGCGGGCCTCGGCGCACTCAGCGGCCTCGACGATCCCGACACTTACGAAAAATCGCACGCCTTCTGTGACCTGCTGGTGATCGGCGCAGGTCCCGCGGGCCTTGCCGCAGCGCTGGCCGCAGGCCGCGCCGGTGCGCGCGTGATCCTCGCCGAAGAAGACTTCGTTCTTGGAGGTCGTCTGCTCAGCGACACCGCGCAGATCGATGGCATCTCAGCGGCCTCATGGGCGACGCTAGCTGAAGCCGAACTCGGCACGCTACCGAATGTCCGCATCCTCAAGCGCACCGCCGTGTTCGGCGTCTATGACGGCGAATATGGCGCCATCGAGCGCGTCAGCGATCATCTGCCGGTGCCACCGCCGTTCATGCCGCGCCAACGGCTGTGGAAGATCGTCGCCAAGCAATGCGTGCTCGCCGCTGGCGCGCAGGAACGACCGCTTGTATTTCCCGGCAATGACAGGCCCGGCATCTTGCTGGCTTCGGCATTGCGCACTTATGCCAACCGCTTCGGCGTGGTGCCGGGCCAACGCGTTGCGATCTTCACGACATCGGACGATGGCTGGCGCAGTGCGTTCGACTTGCAAGCGGCCGGCGCCGAGATCGCTGTTGTGGTCGATGCACGGACGGAGGTTTCGCCTGAGGTGCGCAAACTCGCTGGCAATGCACCGCAGTTTCTCGGCGCGCATGTCTCCGACACGTCAGGCTATCGCAGGCTGACGACGATCGAGATCACCGACAGTGCGGGCAAGACCCGCAGCGTGGCTGTGGACACGCTTGGCGTTTCCGGCGGCTGGTCGCCGAGCATCGGCATCGCCACGCATCTGGGCGGCAAGGGCAACTGGTCGGAGGAGAAATCCGCATTTCTCTGCAACGACATGCCGCCCGGCATGCAGATCGCGGGCGCCGCAGCCGCGCAATGGACGCTGGCGCGGGCATTGGAGAGCGGTACACTGGCCGGAGCAAAAGCTGCTTCGCATGTCGGCGTCGGCCTGCAGACGCAGAAGCCCATCACCGCCAGCGACGAGGCGTCCGGCAACAATCCGGTCTGGCTGTTTAAGAGATCGCGCCGCAAGGCGTTCGTTGACCTGCAGAACGATGTCACCGCGACCGATATTGCTCTCGCTGCGCAGGAGGGCTTCCGTTCGGTCGAGCAGCTCAAGCGCTACACGACTTTGGGCATGGCGACCGATCAGGGCAAGACATCCAATGTCAACGGCTTGGCGATCCTCGCCGGCGAGGTCAGGAAGACCATCGCCGAAACCGGCGCGACGCGGGCACGCCCGCCGCATGTGCCCGTCGCTATCGGCGCTTTCGCGGGCCTGCACAGCGGCAAGCATTTCAAGCCGACGCGGTTGACGGCCAACCACGCGGCCTCTGCCGCAGCCAATGCCACCTTTGTCGAAGCCGGCCAATGGATGCGCGCGCAATGGTTCAATGCGCCCGGCGAGAATGACTGGCTCACGAGCGTCACCCGTGAGGTGAAGGCTGTGCGCTCCAGCGTCGGCATCTGCGATGTCTCGACTCTCGGTAAGATCGCACTGTGCGGATCGGATGTCGGAACGTTCCTCGATCGCGTCTACATCAACACCTTCTCGACCCTGCCCGTCGGCAAGGTGCGCTACGGCGTGATGCTGCGCGAAGACGGTTTCGTCATGGACGACGGCACGACCGCGCGTCTCTCCGCCGATCACTGGGTGATGACGACCACCACGGTGAATGCCGGCAAGGTGATGCAGCATCTCGAATACGGCCATCAGGTGCTGTGGCCCAAACTCGACGTGCAGATGGTCTCGGTGACCGAACAATGGGCGCAATATGCGGTCGCGGGGCCGAAGTCGCGCGACCTGCTGCAGGCCCTGCTTGGCGACGCCTTTGACATCTCCAACGAGACTTTTCCGTATCTGGCCTGCGCCGAATTCCATGTCGGCAATATCCCACTGCGGCTGTTCCGCGTCTCGTTCTCCGGCGAACTCGCCTATGAGATTGCCGTGCCAGCGGGCTATGGCGAAGCGCTGTTCAACGCGCTGATGCAGGCCGGCAAGCCGCTCGGCGTTACGCCCTATGGCACCGAAGCACTGTCAGTGATGCGGATCGAAAAGGGCCATGTCGCCGGCTCCGAACTCAACGGCCAGACCGTGGCGCGCGATCTCGGGCTCGGACGCATGATGTCGGTTAAGAAGGACTATATCGGCCGCACCATGGCGGCGCGCGAGGCGCTGATCGATTCCAACCGGCCGACGCTGGTCGGCCTGCGGCCGGTCGATCGCAGCCAGCGCCCGCGCAACGGATCGCTGCTGTTCGCGCGCGATGTGGCGCCTGCGCCGGACACCAATGCCGGCTTCATCACCTCGACGGCGTTCAGCCCGGGCAATAATCACTGGATCGGGCTCGGCCTGCTGGCCCGCGGACCCGAGCGGCATGGCGAGATCATCCGCGCCTGGGATCCGGTGCGTTCCGGCGACTATGAGCTCGAAGTCGTCGATCCCGTCTTCGTCGATGCAGAAGGAGCGCGGCTGCGTGCTTGATCTCGCTTACATCTCTGCCTTCGCTGAGTTGCGCTCCACGGGCGATGGCCGCGGCGTCATCGCACGCGAACGCCGCGGCATCGCCGTTGCCACCGTCATGGCGCGCAAAGGCCAGGGTGCCGCGCTCGCCGCTGCGGTGAGAGAACAGTTCGATATCAACCTGCCACTGGGACCGCATGGCTCCGGCAGCGATGCCACGTCATTTCTCGGCACCGGTCCCGGCCGCTGGCTGGTGACCCATGATGCGGGCACACCGCGTTTCGTGGATAGGCTTGCGCAGCAGCTCGATGGCCTCGCTTCTGTCGTCGATCAGTCCGACAGCGTTGGCCTGCTCCGGCTGTCAGGCCCGGCCCTGCTCGACGTGCTGGCCAAGGGCGTCGCCATCGATCTCAGCGCCGCGGCGTTTCCAGCCGGCAGCGTGGCCGCCACGCAGGTCGCGCATATGGGTGTGACGCTGTGGAAGGTGGATGAAGCGCCGACGATTCACATCGCGGTTGCGCGCAGCATGGCTGGGAGTTTCCTGCATTGGCTGGAAGCGTCGGCGGCGATGGTCGGGCTGGCGGTGGAGTAGTCGTTTCTTAACCTCGCCCCGCTTGCGGGGAGAGGTCGGAGCCGAGTGGCTAGCGAGGCTTCGGGTGAGGGGGAGCTAGTGTTCTACTCGCTAGCTCCCCCTCACCCGTCGCGACAAGCTTCGCTTGTCACGCCACCCTCTCCCCGCTTAGCGAAGCTTCGCTTCGCCGGGCGGGGCGAGGGAAGCAAGCCGCTCCATCCATCTAATATCCCCGGCTGCGATCCACCGAATCTTTCGGCTGCACGCCCAGCTTCACGGCTTCGGCCGTCGCCAAAATCGTATCGCCGATCGCGGTCATGGTGACCTCGCAGGCGTCGTGCGGCGTCAGCACGATCTGCGGATGCGACCAGAATGGATGGTCCTTGGCCAGCGGCTCGGTGTGGAAGACATCGAGTGTCGCCCCGGAGAGCTGCCCGCTGGCGAGCGCATCGAGGATATCCTGCTCGACGGAGTGCTCGCCGCGACCGACCTGAATGAGATAGCTACCACGCGGCATCCTGGCGAACAGGCTTGCATCGAGGATGCCGCGGGTTTCCTCGGTCAGCGGCAGCAGGTTCACCAGCACCTCAGAGCCCGCGAGCATCGCGTCGAGCCCGTCGCTACCGTGGAAGCCGGTCACACCCGGCGTCGTCGGCTTGGCCGAGCGGCTCCAGACTCGGACGGGAAAGCCGAGCATCGCCAGATCGGACGCGACGCGCGCGCCGATGGCGCCGTAGCCGAGAATGCCGATCGGAACCTCGGACGGGCGGCGCCCGCCACCGAGGCGCTTCCACACGTGATCGCGCTGGTTCTGCAAATATGTCCCGAACTGGCGCTGGTGATAGATCACGTTCCAGATCACGAAGCCGGACATCATCTGCGCCTGTACCGGCTCGACCACGCGCACCACGTCGATACCGTCGCGCAGGCTTGGACAATTCAGGATGCTGTCGGCACCGGCGCCGATTGAACACGCCGCCTTCAGGTTCGGATAGTGATCGAACGCATCCGCATGCGGATGCCAGCTCACCGCCATGTCGATCTTGGCGGGATCGGTGCCGTCGAGATGGTCGACAAAATTCACCTTGCCGTCGAGCCGGGCGATTTCGTTGGTCAGGTATTTGCGCAGGTTGATGGTCCTGCTCAGGAAAACGCAAGTCACGGGAGACGTCGGCATAAGGTCAGGCGGCCTGGGATGGCGAACTCTGGCCGGGGACGGCGCCGAGCAATTCGCGGGTGTAGGGATGTTCCGGCGACGCAAACAGTTGCGCTGTCGGCTTCAGCTCGACGATGACGCCGCGCTGCATCACCGCGATACGGTCGCAGATCTGTGCGGCAACGCGCAGATCGTGGGTGATGAAGAGCATCGACAGACCAAGGCGGGCCTTGAGGTCTTCGAGCAGCTTCAGCACCTGCGCCTGCACGGAGACGTCGAGCGCGGAGACGGCTTCGTCGGCGACGATGATCTCCGGATCCATCGCAAGCGCGCGGGCGATGCCGAGACGCTGGCGCTGGCCACCGGAAAATTCGTGCGGATAGCGGTCGAGCGAACCGGCATCGAGGCCGACCATCCCGAGCAGATCACGCGCACGCTGCATCGCGACCTTGGGATCGGTGCCGCGGGCGATCGGGCCATCGGTGATGATCTGGCCAACCCGGCGGCGCGGATTGAGCGAGGCGAACGGGTCCTGAAAGATCATCTGGATGCGGTGGCGCTGCGCGCGCAGCGCCTTGCCTTCGAGTGCCGTAAGATCGATATCGCCGATGCGCACGGTGCCGCGGTCGGCCTCGATCAGCCGCATCACCAGGCGCGCCACTGACGATTTGCCCGAACCGGACTCGCCGACCAGGCCGACAGTCTCGCCCTGCATGATCGAGAACGTGACTTCATTGGCCGCCTGCACGCGGCGATCCGGCTTGAACCAGCCGCCCGAGGTCACATAGGTCTTGTCGAGGCCGATGACCTCGACAGCCTTGGCGTTTTCATCCAGCGACGCGCGCACCGGCGGGTGCATCGACGGCACGGCGGCCAGCAGAGCCTTGGTATAATCGTGCTGCGGATTCCTGAAGACGGCGTCGATTGAGCCTTCCTCGACGATCTTGCCATGACGCAACACCACGACGCGGTCGGCGATATCGGCGACGACGCCGAAGTCGTGGGTGATGAACATCACGGCCATGTTGCGGCTGCGCTGCAGATTGCGGATCAGCTTGAGGATCTGCGCCTGCGTGGTGACGTCGAGCGCAGTGGTCGGCTCGTCGGCGACGAGCACCGACGGCTCAAGCGCAAGCGCCATGGCAATCATGGCGCGCTGGCGCTGGCCGCCGGAGAGCTGGTGCGGATAGGCGCGGATGATACGCTCCGGATCGGGCAGACCGACTTCCTTGGCGAGGCTGAGGGCCTTGGCGCGGCGCTCCTTCGGCGTCAAAAGATTATGCGCCTCGAACATTTCCATCATCTGCTCGCCAATCCGCATCAAGGGATTGAGCGCGGTCATCGGCTCCTGGAACACCATAGCGATGCCGCGGCCGCGCACTTCGCGCCAACCGCTTTCGTCCAGCTTCAAGAGATTCTGACCCTCGAACAGAACTTCGCCGGTCTCGGTCTTCACCGTATCCGGCAGCAGACCCATCAGCGCGTGCGCGCACATGGATTTGCCCGAGCCGGATTCGCCGACAACGCAGACGATCTCACCGGGAATGAGATCGATGGACACGCCGTCGACCGCATAAGGACGTTCGGCGCTCTTCGGCAGAGCAATCTTCAGGTTCTTGATGGAAACGGCGGGGGTAGCAGTCATCAGCGGCTATCCTTCGCCAGGCGCGGATTGAGCGCATCGTTGAGGCCTTCGCCGATCAGGTTCATGCCGAGCACCGAAATCAGGATGGCGACGCCGGGGAAGACGGTGATCCACCAGGCTTGACGGATCACCGTCCGGCCCGCGCCGACCATATAGCCCCAGGACATCAGGTTGGGATCGCCGAGGCCGAGGAACGACAGCGAGGATTCCAGCAGGATCGCATTGGCCACCATCAGCGACGCCAGCACGATCACCGGCGACAGCGCATTCGGCAAAATCTCGCGCGAGATGATCCAGGTATTGCTCTGGCCGGTCACGATGGCCGCCTGGACATATTCGCGCGTGCGCAGCGACAACACCTCGCCGCGCACGAGGCGCGCCACCGGCGGCCACGAGACGATGGCGATGGAACCGACGATGGAATAGATCGACGGCTGCAGGATCGCCACCAGCACAATGGCCAGCGGGAAGCTCGGAATGGTCTGGAAAAACTCGGTGAAGCGCATCAGGGCGTCGTCGACCTTGCCGCCGAAATAACCGGCGATGGCGCCGAGCGGCACGCCGATGGTGAGCGCCACGGTGGTCGAAACGAGACCGACGAGCAACGAAACGCGTGCGCCGTAGATCAGGCCGGCGAACACGTCGCGGCCCAGCGCATCGGTGCCGAGGGTCACCATGGGATTGGTAAAGGGCGGCAGGAACGGCCGCTGCACCATGCGCCAGGGCGAGGTCGGGAAGATCATCTGCCCAAACAGCGCGACGAAAATCGCAAGCGTGATGATGACCAGACCGATAACGCCGCCGGGATTGCGCAGCATCAATTTCCAGAACTTCTTCATGATGCAAACTCGATGCGTGGATCGACCAGTCGATAAACGAGGTCGGTAACGAGGTTGAAGATCAGGACCATCGCCGAGCAGACCACGAAGACGCCGAGCAGAAGGTTATAATCGCGTTGCAAGAGCGCCTCATAGAGCAGCCGGCCGATGCCGGGCCATGCAAACACCGTCTCGGTGAGCACGGCGCCGCCGACGAGCGTACCGGAGTGGACGCCGGCCAGCGTCACCACCGGCAGCAGCGCGTTGCGCAGCACGTGGCGGCGCTGGATGATATTGTCGCGCAGGCCCTTGGCGCGGGCCGTCTTGACGAAATCGAGACGCTTGACCTCGAGCATCGAGGCGCGCGTCATGCGCGTATAGGTCGCCATGAAGAACAGGCCGATGGTCATGGCCGGCATCACCAGATGCAGAGCCACGTCTTTCACATGTGCCCATCCGGTAAAGTTTCCACCGACGGTCTCGTAGCCGAAGCTCGGCAGCCAGCCGAGATAGACCGAGAACAGCAGGATCGACATCAGCGCGACCCAGAAGATCGGCGTGGCATAGAACAGCAGCGCCGAGACAGTGATGGCAGTGTCCGCCCATGTCCCCGCAAATCTCGCGGCCAGCGTACCGAATGTGATGCCCAGCAACAGCGATATGCCGAACGCCGTCATCGTCAGCAGCAGCGTCGCCGGCAGACGCTCGGCGATCAGCTTCGCAACCGGCATCTGCTGGCGGAACGAGAAACCGAGGTCGAGGGTGACGACACCCTTCACGTAAATGAACAGCTGCTCCGGCAGCGGCTTGTCCAGTGAGAACTTTTCACGCAGCTGCTGGACGAATTGCGCATCGCTGGCGCCGGCCTCGCCGGCCATCACCGCTGCGGGATCGCCGGGCGCAAGGCGGATCAGGAAGAAGTTCATCACGATGATCGCAAGCAGGACGAACACGCCCTTCACGATCCTCTGGGCAACGAATGACAGCATCAGAGGTCCATCGCATTCAAGTCAGAGTACACAAAGAAAACCCGTGACGATCCGAGGGATCGTCACGGGCATCAGGCTGAAAGCTTACTTGTCGATCCAGGCGTCGCGGAAGCCGTCATTGACGCCGATACCGGTCGTGATCAGGTTCTTGATCTTGCAGTTGGTGATGGTCGGGAACTGCAGTTCAAGCTGCCAGGCAACAGGCACATCCTCGACGAGAATCTTCTGGACCTTCTCGTAGATTTCCTTGCGCTTCGAATCCGGCGTGGCGACGGCGCCCTCTTCGAACAGCTTGTCTACCTCAGGATTGGAATAGCCCTCGAGGTTGTTGAACAGCTGGCCCTTGGCGATTGCGCTCGTCACGTAGTTGCGGCCAACGCCGAGCGCCGGATCGCCGTACTGATAGAGATAGGTGAAGGAGATATCGTAATCCCACTCCATGTTCTTCTGGTTCGAACCAGGCACGTCGGTGGCGATGGTTTCGATATTCATGCCGACGTCGACGAGGTTCTGCTTCACAGCTTCACCCCAACGCGACCAGGTTTCGCCGTAAGGCAGCGGCATCAGGCGGACCTTCTCGCCCTTGTAGCCGGCTTCCTTCAGCAGCGCCTTGGCCTTGGCCGGATCGTACGGGTACTTCTGCACGTTGTCGGTGTAGAACTTGATCGCCGACGAGGACGGGCCGGTAGCCACCTTGCCGAGGCCGTTCCAGATCACGTCCCTGGCGAATTCGCGGTCCACCGCATACATGATCGCCTGACGAACCTTCTTGTTGGCGAGCACGGGGGTGCGGTTGTTGAGCCACATCCAGGCCATTGGCGAGAAGAACTCCCAGCCGTCGCCGGTGACGCAGG
Source organism: Tardiphaga sp. 37S4 (assembly GCF_021044645.1). Taxonomy (NCBI): domain Bacteria; kingdom Pseudomonadati; phylum Pseudomonadota; class Alphaproteobacteria; order Hyphomicrobiales; family Nitrobacteraceae; genus Tardiphaga; species Tardiphaga sp. 37S4. The sequence goes on from NZ_CP088008.1 coordinate 4,420,252, forward strand.
TGTTCGGCAGCTTGCTGACGCGCGGTACGTCGAAGTTCTCGATCGAACCGCCGGGCAGCACATCGACCTTGCCGGTCTCGTAGGCCACCGAACGCGCGGCGGCGTCCGGAATGATCTGCCAGTAGATGCCGTCGATATAGGGCTTGCCCTGGACGTGGTAGTTGGGGTTCTTCACCAGCTGGATGAACGAGCCCTTCTTCCATTCCTTGAACATGAACGGACCGGTACCGATCGGCGTATTGTTCGCCGGATTGGTCTTGACGTCGGAGCCTTCATAGATGTGCTTCGGGATGATCGGCATCGAGCCGACTTCGAAGATGCCGATGAAGGGGCCAAAGGGCTGCTTCAGCGTGAAGACGACGGTGTAATCGTCGGGCGCCTCGACCTTGTCGAGCTGCACGAGGTTGTTGCGCGCACGCGCGTGGGTGACCTTGAGCGTCTCGATGGAGAACAGCACGTCGGCCGCGGTGAACGGCTTGCCGTCATGCCAAGTCACGCCCTGCTTAAGCTTGAACGTGTAGGTCTTGGCATCCGGGCTGATGGTCCAGCTCTCGGCGAGACCCGGCTGCGGCTCCAGGGTCTTGCTGTAGCGCAGCAGGCCTTCATAAATGTTGCCCGAGACCATCTGGGTCGGGCCGTTCTGAACCAGCGCGAGCATCAGGCCCGGCGGCTCAGGCTGGATCACCGCATTGATGGTGCCGCCCATCTTCGGCTCCTGCGCGAGCGCCATCGTGCTCGTGAAGACGAGCGGGCTCACGCTGGCCAGTGCCAAAGCCAATACAAATTTCTTCAACATATCTTTCCCCTTAGTGCCGGCTGGCACGTAACCCAGATCAGTTGACGATGTGTAGCGGAAGTCGGATCAATTCTTGTAATCGGCGTCCGTGCGCTCGAGCATGCGCTTGAAGGCCTCCCACTCGCTGTCCGGCTTGCCGCCTTCGGTGCCGTGCACCTTGTCGTAACCGCGGTCATACTGGCCGGCGGTGTGTGCGGCAATGGCGTGGGACGGGCGAATGACTTCTGCGCCGGTTGAAAGAATCGCGAGCTGCGCGCGGCAGGAGCGCTCCATATTGAACATCAGCTTGAAGGCCTCACCGACCGAGCGGCCGCAGGTGAGCAGGCCGTGATTGCGCAGGATGAGAACCATCTTGTCGCCGAGATCGGCGACCAGGCGCTCACGCTCGGACAGGTCCAGCGCGATGCCTTCGAAGTCATGATAGGCGATGCGGTCGGTGAACTGCATCGACCACTGGTTCAGCGGCTGCAGGCCGTCCTTCAGGCATGACACGGCAACACCGGCAACGGTATGCGTATGCAGCACGCACTGCGCATCGTGGCGCGCAGCGTGAACGGCGCTGTGAATGGTGAAGCCGGCCGGATTGATGCCGAGGCCGAGCGGATCGTCGACAACTTTACCGTCGACGTCGACGGTGACGAGGTTACCGGCCGTCACTTCCTCGAAGCGCATGCCATAGGGATTGATCAGGAAGCGGTCCTGGGTGCCGGGGACGCGCACCGAAATATGCGTGTAAATGCTGTCATCGAGGCCGAGGCGATGGATCAGACGATAGGCCGCAGCAAGATCGATACGAACCTGCTTGGCGGCATCGAGGGTCGGCGTAAGGTTTGCATGCATATTCACAGGCGCGGTTCCCGGCTTTTTTTAAGGTGCGGGCAGGAAACACAATCGCATGGCAGCTCGCAAGATTAAACTGTCGACAATCGACGATTAATTCTTGTACAGGGGAAGAAACGGGTCCCCCGCATGCGTTTGATGTCTCCTCCAGTTGGTCTGACCGCCCTCGCCGACACCGATCTTGTCGGGCAGGTCGCACGCATCCTGACCCAGGCCATCATCAAGGGGCAGTTGCTGCCCGGCGCCAAAGTCGTCGAAGCCGGCATCGCCCGCGAGCTCGGCGTCAGCCGCGCTCCTGTCCGCGAGGCTGCACGGCTGCTCGAGCAACAGGGCCTGCTGGTCTCGCATCCGCGCCGTGGCTTCTTTGTCCGCAAGCTTGAAGCGACGGATATCGACGAGGTCTACGACCTGCGCATTTGCGTCGAATGTCATGCCGGCGTGCTCGCCTCCAAGAACATGACGCCTGCCAATCGCGACATGCTGCGCCGGCAGATCGACGTCATGCATGAGACGGCAGCGATCGACGATCACGCCCGGCAGATCGAGGAAGACTACAAATTTCACCGCATGATCTGCGAAATCGCCGGCAGCAAGCGCCTGTTGCGATTGTTCGATGACCTCGCTTCGGAACTCCGCATGACGATCGGCCTGATCGGCCGACTCTATGACGATCCGCACCGTATTGCGCAGACCCATGAGGCGCTGCTCGAAGTCCTCGAACAGGGGCATCCCGATATCATCACCGCGCGGATCGACTATCACATCGGCGCTGCCTGGCGCGAAGTCGGCAAGCTGGTCCGCGAACTTCCCTCCTCAACGAATGGAGCCGCCACGTGAAGGCAGTGTATTCCGACAAGCACAAGAGCCACGATCCGCAGTTCTTTCTGGTACGCGGTCAGGTCCGTAAAACCACCGAGCAGCCGGAGCGCGCCGAGCGCCTGCTGAAGGGCCTCGCCGACGGCAAGCACAAGCTGGTCGCGCCGACCGAATTCGGCCAGGGCCCACGCGCCCGCGTGCACTCGCCGGAATATCTGCGCTTCCTCGAAGGCGCCTGGGAGGAATGGATCAAGCTGCCGGATTACGGCCCGGAAATGATCGCCAATATCCACCCGAACCGCGTGGCGGGCAGCTATCCCACCCACATCACCGGCAAGCTCGGCTGGCACACCGCGGATACCGCAGCACCGATCGGTCCTGGCACCTGGCTTGGTGCCTGCGCCTCCACCGACGTCGCCGTCACCGCGGCGCAGATGGTGATGGACGGTGAGGACGCCGTCTACGCGCTGTGTCGCCCACCCGGCCACCACGCCTATCGCGACATGGCCGGCGGCTTCTGCTTCATGAACAATTCGGCCATCGCCGCCGAGCATCTGCGCACCAAGCACGAGCGCGTCGCGATCCTCGATGTCGACGTGCATCACGGCAACGGCACACAGGGCATCTTCTATGCGCGTCCAGACGTGCTGACGGTGTCGATCCATGCCGATCCCGTCGGTTACTACCCCTTCGTCTGGGGCTATGCCCATGAGAAGGGCGAAGGCAACGGTCTCGGCACCAATCTCAATATTCCGCTCGCGCTTGGCACCGGCGATGACGGTTTCATCGACGCGCTTGCTGTCGCCGAGAAGACCATCAAGTCGTTTGCACCGACGGCTCTGGTTCTCGCTCTCGGCCTCGATGCATCCGAGCACGATCCGCTGGCGGCCCTGAAAGTCACCACCCCGGGCTTCAAGCGCATCGGTGAAGCCGTTGCGCGCATGGGCCTGCCCACCGTTCTCGTTCAGGAAGGCGGATATCTCTCCGACATCCTCGGCGCCAACCTCACCTCGACCCTCGCCGGTTTCGAAGCCGCGCGGTGATTGGACTTATCGAGTGAACACCAGCACGCCGCGCTCTCTTAACCTCTCCCCGCTCTGCGCGGGGAGAGGTCGCCGCGTCTTCGCGGCGGGTGAGGGGCATGGCACGGCGCTCATCGCACGCACTGCACTTGCGGATCGCAAGAGCCCCTCACCCCACCCCTCTCCCCGCAAGAGCGGGGCGAGGGAGCCTACAGCGCCCGGCGCAGCAGCCTGCTCCATCCACTGATCCACACCCAACAACATCCAAGAAAACTCGAAGGACAAACTCGAATGTCGACCAATGCAGAAATCTTCGCGCGCCGCGAAGCCGCCGTTCCCCGCGGCATCGGCCATTCCACTCCGATCTCGGCGCAGCGCGCGCTGAATGCGGAAGTCTGGGACGTCGAAGGCAAGCGCTATGTCGACTTCGCCGGCGGCATCGCCGTGCTCAACACCGGCCACTGCCACCCGACCATCATGGCCGCCGTGCGCGCGCAGATGGAGAACTTCACCCACACCTGCTTCCAGGTGCTGTTGTATGAATCCTACGTGACCCTCGCCGAGCGCCTGAACAAGCTGGCGCCGATCGACGGCGCCACCAAGACCGCATTCTTCACCACCGGCGCCGAAGCCACCGAGAACGCCATCAAGATGGCCCGCGCATCCACCGGCCGCGCCGGTGTGATCGCCTTCACCGGCGGCTTCCATGGTCGCACCCACATGACCATGACCATGACGGGCAAGGTGTTCCCGTACAAGAAGGGCTTTGGCGGCGCCATGCCAGAAGTCTGGCACGTGCCGTTCCCAGCCGCGCCGCTCGATGTCACGGTCGAGGAATCGCTCAAGTATCTCAGCTTCCTGTTCAAGGCCGACATCGATCCGGCCCGCGTCGCGGCCATCATCATCGAGCCGGTGCAGGGCGAAGGCGGCTTCCATCAGGCGCCGCCGGAATTGATGCGTGCGCTGCGCAAGATCTGCGACGAGAACGGAATCGTCTTCATCGCCGACGAAGTGCAGACCGGTTACGGCCGCACCGGCAAGATGTTCGCGATGGAACATTACGACGTGAAGCCCGACCTCATCACCGTGGCGAAGAGCCTCGCCGGCGGCTTCCCGCTGTCGGGCGTGATCGGCAAGGCCAAGATCATGGACGCAGCCGATCCGGGCGGCCTCGGCGGCACCTATGCCGGCAACCCGCTGGCGATTGCCGCAGCGATGGCCGTGCTCGACGTGTTCGAGAAAGAGAAGCTGGTGGAGCGCGCCAACCATATCGGCGAGCGCATCACCACGCGCCTGAAGAAGATGCAGCAGCGAAACGACCTCGTGCCGATCACCAGCATCCGCAATGTCGGCGCCATGATCGCCTTCGACATCGTCAAGGAGCGCGGCTCTGATACGCCGGACGCCGAAGTGACCAAGAAGGTGACGCAGAAGGCCACCGAGGAAGGCCTGATCCTGCTGTCCTGCGGCGTTAACTTCAACACCATCCGCGTGCTGGTGCCGCTGACCGCCCAGGACGAAATCCTCGACGAAGGCATGGAAAAGCTCGAGCGCGCGCTGACCGCCTGAGCCCTCTCACAAGAAAAGGAAAAACAACATGGCTCTCGATCCCGCCCTCCGCGACAAGATCATCGCCGCCGTCGACAAGGGCTTCGATGCACAGGTGAAGTTCACCCAGGACATGGTGCGCCACGTCTCCACGCGCGGCAACGAACACACGATGCAGGACTTCATGTTCCGCGCCATGAAAACGCGCGGCTACAAGATGGAGCGCTTCGAGATGGATCGCGCCGCGCTCGGCCATCATCCCGGCGCCGGTGCCTGGGACGAATTGCATTCGACCGCGCCGATCGTGGTCGGCACGCATTATCCGCGCGAGGAAAAAGGCCGCTCGCTAATCATGCAGGGTCATGTCGACGTGGTGCCGGAAGGCCCGCACGACATGTGGACCACGCCGCCTTACGACCCCGTGATCCAGGGCGACTGGATGCAGGGCCGCGGCGCCGGCGACATGAAGGCTGGCTGCGCCTCCAACATCTTCGCGCTCGACGCCTTGAAGAGCCTCGGCCTGCAGCCGGCAGCGACGGTCTATCTGCAGTCCGTGGTGGAAGAAGAATCCACCGGCGACGGCGCGCTGATGACGCATCTGCGCGGCTACAAGGCCGATGCCGTGGTGGTGTCGGAGCCGTCGCATGAGACGATCACCCGCGCCAATATCGGCGTGGTCTGGTTCCAGGTCGAGGTCCGCGGCGTGCCGGTACACGTGCAGCGCATGGGCACCGGCGCCAACGCTATCGACGGCGCCTATCGGATCATCGGTGAATTGCGCAAGCTCGAAGCGAAGTGGAATGCGACCAAGGACCAGCACGAGCACTTCAAGAACATCGAAAAGCCGGTCAATCTGAATATCGGCAAGATCGCCGGCGGCGACTGGGCCTCATCGGTCCCGGCATGGTGCAAGGTGGACTTCCGTATCTCGCTGCTGCCCGGCAAGACGGCCGAAGCTGCGAAGAAGGAGATCACCGACTGCGTCGCCGCCTTCGCGCATCAGGATCCGTTCCTGTCGAACATCCCGCCGACGGTGACCTTCAACGGCTTCCAGGCCGAAGGCTACGAACTTAAGCCGGGCTCGGATGCAGAAGCCACGCTGGCCGCGGCGCATGAAGCGGTGTTCGGCCAGAAGCCGAAGCCGGAAATCTCGCTGGCCTATCTCGACAGCCGCGTCTATGCGCTGTTCGACAATGTGCCGACGCTGAACTACGGCTGCATCTCGCGCGGCGTCCACGGCTTCGACGAAGGCGTCAACCTGCCCTCCTTGAAGAAGACGACGACGGCGCTGGCGCTGTTCATCGCCGAATGGTGCGGCGTGGAAGAGATCAAGGCCTGATCATTCAGGCGTCAGCCTGAAGACCGAATGGGCGGCGGAGCAATCCGCCGCCTTTTCATTTCTGCCAGCTGCAGATGCCACCTGTGCGGCACGGCCAGACCTGCACCCGCGTGTCCGCCGCATTGGCGTTCAGCGGATTGCTGCGACGGGCAACCTTCTTCTGCGCAGCGGCGCGCTGTGCCACCGGCTTCGCAGACTGCGCGCGCACAAGACGCGGTGCTCCCTTCGCCGGATCAGCTTTCACATTCGCCTTCGCATCGGCCTTGGCCTGGATATGCACCTGCTCGAATGACGCGGGCGGGCCCAGCAGTTTCGGCGACAGCACGGCCTTCTGCAGGTCGAGCAGCAAGAATTCGCCGGGCTTGTATGTGTCCGCTTGCGCGGCACCGACGCACGCCAGCAGACTGACGCTGGCCGCAATCATACTCAAACGCTTGCAACTCATTTACGCCTCCTGAGGCCGGTTCCCGGCTTCTGGACTAACAATGTCTCTAAGTTAAGCATGGATAACGTTGAATCCAGCCTCGAGTTTCCCCGGAAAGTGCCTGCGGCGCAGGCATTTCTGGCGGTAAGACTAACCGTCCATGCCGCACCCACCGATTGATCCAGCGCAATGCGACTCCGCGCTGCTGCGCAGACCCTTCGCTCAATCACTCTCAGCAGCGGAGACCGCCATGACATCCGTCCAGCCCTATCCCGTCGTCAGCAATCTCATCGAACGCATTGGCGACTGGTTGATCCAGCGTCGCCAGCTCAACGAACTCGGTGCGCTCGACAGCGGCGAGTTCAAACGCATGGCCCATGAGCTTGGCCTTGCGCCAAGCGATCTCGATACGATCGTGCGCAGAGGCGTGAACGGTGCGGAGGAATTGCCGCAGATGCTCCGCGCGCTCGGTTTTGACGAGGCCGCCATTGCCAAGATCCGGCCGCCTGACATGATGGAGATGCGCCACGCCTGCGCCAGTTGCGCGCACAAGCGGGCCTGCGGGATCGACCTCGCAGCCAAAACGGCGGCGGCGAACTACGAGAACTATTGCGCCAATGCCAACGACATTACGCTGCTGGCCCGGGCTGCGGAGTAGATTATTCTCCACCTTTACTAAAAATGCTCGAAAGGCCGGCCAGGTAAGCCTAATCGGTTAGGTTAAGATTTGGTTTAAGTTGCGACAAAACCCGGCTGGGATAGCGTCGATCGCGTCGCGCAGTGGGGTGTGGAAGTCGCTTTCCAACCCCGAATTTCAATGCACGGCACGGGACCGCCGTTATTACCTGCGTCGGCGGTCCCACCCCTTGGCCGACAATCCTGACCACCCAAACACGCAGCCGTTACCGATCACGCGACCTGCGTCGTGCTGTGACTGCGTGCGTCCGATCACGTGCAGAGCATCGGTGACGCCTAGATATCAGCGAACACCTCCAGCAAATTCCCGTCGGGATCGCGAAAGAACAGCGTGCGATGTCCAAAGACCTGATCGGTCGGCGGTGACACGAGGCTGATACCTTTTCGCACTAATTCCTCGGCACACGCATCGACCTCCGCCACGGAAACCTTGAAGGCGAGCTGAAGTGCTGCACTGCCAACCGGGATCGGATGATCCGACGCGGTGCGGCTTGGCATCGCCAGAGCTAACGTGTTGCTGCCGATACGAAATTCTATCCAGCCGGACGACAGCACGCGCTGCAGCGAAAAGCCGAGCAGCGTCTCGTAGAAGTGCCGCATCGCGTCCATGTCGCGGACGAAGATGACCGTGTAGTCGATGGCGCGAATGGCTTGAAAGGTTGACTCGGTGCCTGCGCCCTGTTCATCCATTCCGGCCTCTCCATGTTCATCCCGCGAGATGATCCATCAGCGTCAAGCCTCGCACAGCCGGCTGCGCGCCTACAACTGCAAGGCACATTGCGCCTGCGCGTCATCGCAACGCAACAGAAGTACACGTTGTGAATGCTCGCAATTTAATCCGCGACACAGTGTTGCTGCGCGCAATCTTCCTTGACTTGCTCTCGCCGCACTTGGCAGTCTGTGATCACACAAAAAAGCATCGGGCAACGACCCAGATGCCTCTAGGGAGAGACACCATGGACTCATTTCTGAGGCCGCTTGCGGCTGCGAGTATGATTGTTGCTGGCGCCCTTGCTTCCACTGCTCCAGCATCTGCCCAGCAAGCGCCGATCAAGATCGGCATTCCGACGTCGGTCCAGCTGCAGGTCGGCCGCGACACCCAGAACGCCGCGAAGCTGGCCATTGAAGAGATCAATGCCAAGGGCGGGTTGCTCGGCCGCAAGCTCGAAATGGTTGTCGCTGACGAGACCGAGAATCCCGAACAGGGCATTGCTGCAATCAAGAAGCTCACCGCCGATGACAAGGTCAACGTGCTGATCGGCGGCTACACGTCAGGCGTGACGCTGGCCCAGCTGCCGCACATCTCCAGCGCCAAGACAATCTATCTCGGCGTCGGTGCTGCTTCACCTGCCATCACCGCAAAGGTGAAAACCGACTATGAGAACTACAAATATATCTTCCGCGCCTTCCCCATCAACGCGGCGCATCAGGCGCGCGCGCTGGTCGACTTCATCAACGGCAAGCTGAAAGGCGAGATGGGCCTGAGGAAGATCGCCATCGTCGGCGAAAACGCCAAATGGGTGCAGGACCTCGTTCCGATCCTGAAAAAAGGCGCCACCGACGGCGGCACCGACGTGACGCTGGCCGAATTCTTCGACACCTCGACTTCTGATTTCTCACCGCTCTTCGCCAAGGTGAAGAACTCCGGCGCGCAATATCTGATCGTGATCCTGTCGCACGCCTCCTCGGACATCTTCGTCAAGCAGTGGCATGACGCTCAGGTACCGATTCCGATCGGCGGCATCGACGTCAAGAGCCAGGACGCCGACTTCTTCACGCGCGTCAGCGGCAAGGCCAATGCCGAAACCGTCGGCATGTTCGCCATCCGCGCGCCGCTTACCCCGAAGACCATTCCGTTCTGGGATGAATTCGTGAAGCGCTTCGGCACCGCGCCCGTCTATACCGGCATCGGCGCCTATGACGCCGTTTATGTCTATGCCGATGCCGTGAAGCGCGCCAACTCCATCGAGCCCGACGCTGTCATCAAGGAGCTGGAGAAGACCGACCATGTCGGCATCGCCGGCAAGCTGGTGTTCGACGAAGTACACGATGTGAAGACCGGCCCGGGACTGCAGAACCTGCTGTTCGTGCAGTGGCAGAAGGACGGCGCCCGCGTCGTGGTCTGGCCGAAGGAAGCCGCTACCGGCCCGATGATCGCACCGCCCTGGATGAGCAACTGATTTGTTGATGGCGGTCATCTGACCGCAGCGTAACCGCGCGGCCGGCGATCCCTCGCCGGCCGGAAAACGGGAGAAGCGAGCCCGAAGAAGTTCGCCCTCCGCCGTCCGGTCTTCAACAGCGGGTTCTCATGCTTCAGATTCTGATCTACGGCGCGGTCTCCAGCGCCATCTATGCGATGCTGGCCGTTGGTTTCACCCTGATCTTCGGCGTCGCCCGCATCCTCAATCTCGCCCATGGCTCGTTCTACGCACTCGGCGCCTATGCGGCCTATGTCCTCACCTCGCTGCTCGGCGTTCCGCTCTTCATCGCAGCTCCGCTGGCGGTATTGATCGTCGCAGGCTTCGGCGTGGTGATGGAGCGTTTTCTGGTGCGTCCGTTGCGCTCGTCTCAGCTCGCCGTGCTGATGATCACCCTCGCCGTCTCGCTCGCGGTCGAACAGGCGCTGTTCATCACTTTCGGCTCCGAATATCGCAACGTGCCTTCCTTCGTGGCTGACAAGCTCTCGATCGGCGGCGTCGATATCTCCGGCCAGCGCCTGCTCGCCCTTGTCGCCGGTGTCCTCGTGCTGCTCGGCCTCTGGCTGTTCATTCAGCGCACGCGCCTCGGCGCGGCCATCCTCGCGGTATCGCAGGATCCGGAAGCAGCGCAATATATGGGCATCCCGACCAACCGCATTTTCTCCATCGTGATGGCGATCTCCGCCGGCACCGCGGCGCTTGCCGGCGTGCTGGTGTCGCCGTTCCTCACGGTACAGCCGACCATGGGCCTGCTGCCCATGGTCAAGGCCTTCGCCATCGTCATCGTCGGCGGCCTCGGCTCGATCCCCGGCAGCATCATCGCGTCGCTGATCCTCGGCTATTCCGAGACCATCGTCGCCTATCTGATTTCAACATCATGGACGGAGCTGGTGTCGCTGGTCGCGGTCGTCGTCACGCTGATGATACGTCCGTCAGGACTCCTCGGGCGACGGGCAGCATTCTGACATGAAACGCATCGCCCCCATCGACATCGCAGGCGGAATCCTCGTCGTCGCCTTTCTCGCGCTGCTGCCCATGTTCGCTGCCAGCAACTATCTCACCGGCGTGCTCACGGTCTGCGTGATCTACGGCATCTGGGCATCGAGCTGGGACTTCATGTCCGGCCTCACCGGGCGCGAGAATTTCGGCCATTCGCTGTTCATCGGCGCTGGCGCCTATACCGCGGGCTTCCTGTCCTCGATCTGGTCGACAAATCCGTGGGTCAGCCTGCCGCTCGGCGTGGTGATCGCCATCGCTTTCAGCCTGCTGGTCGGCTTCCCGACATTGCGGCTGCGTGGGCCTTATTTCGCGCTGGCGATGCTGTCCGCCTCGGCGATCCTGCAGCGGCTGTGTCTGATCTTCTGGGAATACACCGGCGGCGAGGAAGGCATCTACGGCCTCGATCCCTTGATGAAAAACCCGCTGCATTACTACTGGTTCGTGCTGGCGATTCTCGCAGTCACCGTGATCGTACTGACACTGCTGGCCCGATCGCATTGGGGGCTCCTGCTGCGCGCCATCCGCGGCGACGAGGCGACCTGTCAGGCCGCCGGCATCAACGTCACCTTCTACAAGATCGTGTCGCTGATGATCTCAGCCGGCTTTGCCGGTCTGGGGGGCGCGCTCTATGCGCATTACCAGCTGCAGGTGTCGCCGCCGCTGTTCTCGGTCGTTGTGTCGATCACGGTCATCATCATGGTCTATGTTGGCGGCATCGGCTCGATCTATGGCGCCGCCATCGCCGCGATCCTGCTGACGTTGCTCACCGAGATGCTGCGCGGCTTCGGCGAATACCGGCTGTGGATCTACACGCTGACCCTGATGCTGATCCTGTTCTTCCTGCCCAATGGACTGATCGCGCCGCTCTGGCGCCGGCTGACGGAGCGCCTGCGATGACTGACCTGCTCGAAGTCAACGGCGTGACCAAGCGCTTCGGCGGCCTCACCGCCGTCAAGAACGCGAGCTTCACGCTGAAGAAAGGCGAGTTCACCGGCATTCTCGGCCCCAACGGCGCCGGCAAGACCACACTGTTCAACATCCTCACCGGCTTCATGCAGCCGACCACCGGCACTATTCACTTCAACGGCGAACTGGTGCGCGAACTCGCCCCCTACAAGGTGGTCAATCGCGGCATGGCGCGCACCTTCCAGCTCACGCGTCCCTTTGTCGGCATGAACCTATTGGAGAACGTGCTGGTGGCCTGCATGTCGCCGCGCGCCAGCGAGGACAAGGACAAGGAGGCGCGCGCCAGCTATCTGCTGGGACAGGTCGGCCTCGGCGGTCGTGACAAGGAACCGGTGGAGACGCTGCCATACGGCGACCTGCGACGGCTCGAGATCGCGCGTGCACTGGCGACCCGCCCCGACCTGCTGCTGCTCGACGAACCCTTCGCAGGGCTTGGCAGCAGCGAGATCGAACAACTGGCACAGTTGATCCGCAGGCTGCATCGCGAGGAGAACCTCACTATTTTGCTGATCGAACACAAGCTGCGCGAGTTCATGGCATTGGTATCGCGCGTGATCGCGATGAATTTCGGCGAGATCATCGCCGTCGGCCCACCGGAAGAAATCGTGAAGAACGAGAAGGTGATCGAAGCCTATATCGGCAAGACGGAGGAAGCCCATGCCTCTGCTTGAAGTCGCCGATCTCAAGGTCAGCTATGGCAAGGCGCTGGCGATCGAATCCGTCTCTATCAGGGTCGAGAAAGGCGAACTCATCGGCGTGCTCGGCCCCAATGGCGCCGGCAAGACCACGCTGCTGAAAGCGATCTCGCGCTCGATCGCATCGCAAGGCACACTGAATTTCAAGGATGCGTCCTTGCATCCGATCGAGCCATATAACGTCGTTGCCAAGGGCATCTGCCACTGTCCCGAGGGGCGAAAACTGTTCTCGGAATTGTCGGTGCTGAAGAACCTGCAGCTCGGCGCTTACCTGCGCAAGAACAACGCGGACGTCGAGAAGGACCTGGAGCGCGTCTTCACGCTATTCCCGGTGCTGCGCGAACGGCAATGGCAACAGTCCAGCACATTGTCCGGCGGCGAACAGCAGATGGTAGCCATCGGCCGCGCGCTGATGGGCCGGCCCGAGCTATTGCTTTTGGATGAGCCGTCCGTCGGCATCGCGCCGCGGCTGAAGGGGCTGATCTTCGACTCGATCCAGCAAATCCGGAGAGACGGCACCGCGATCCTGATCGTCGAACAGGACGCTACATCAACGCTGCGGATCGCGGATCGCGTCTATGTGCTGGAGCATGGACGGACGATCCGTGAGGGGACGTCTGCGGAGATTGCTGGCGACAAGTATATCCAGCAGATTTATCTGGGGGTGTGACGTTCACGTGCTCGCTTCTTACCTCTCCCCGCTTGCGGGGAGAGGTCGGAGCCGAGCGCCAGCGAGGCTTCGGGTGAGGGGGAGCCAGCGAGTAAAACACCGCCCCCTCACCCGACTTCCACGCGCTACGCGCGTTACAGTCGACCTCTCCCCGCAAGCGGGGAGAGGTTAAGACAGCAACGCCTTACGCCTTCCGCGTATACAGATGAAACCCGCCATAGATGCCCGAACGATCCGCAGCCAGACCTTCGGCACTGCGCGCCTCATCGCGCTGCCACGTCTCACGCAGCGATGCATGTTCAGGATCGTCCAGCGGCGACTCGGCACCGGCGGTGCGGAAGATCACCCGGATGCCATCCTTGCCGGCGCGGTCGATCGCGTCCCACAGCGCACGGATTTCATCCGACGCCATCCAGTCTTGCGAATCCAGCAGCACGACCGCGTCGATCTGGCGGGCTGGAAGGCTCTCCAGGAACACGCGCAGATTGGCATGCACCGGCGTGACCAGAGCAGCGCGGCTGGCGGTGTCCGCGTAACGGCTCTGCTGCAGATAGAGCGGCAAGCACTTGTCACCGGGGCCGACATAGCTGCGGCTCAGCGCCTGCCAGGCAAAATAGTTGTTGGCGTTCGGATGCACGTCGATCAGAGCGAGCAGACGCTGATGCAGCACTTCGTTGAGCGGCTGATTGCCGCCCAGCAATGTGCGCTGCTGCGGCGGGATGCCGAGGCTGAACAACAGCGCTGGCGTCTTCGTCATCATACGAGCGAGCCGGGAGTGGAACAGCCAGTGCAGTCGTTCCAGCGCACGCTTGCGCGCCGGGGACTGCTTGTCCTCATGCAACAACGCCTTGAGATCGATGCGGGCAAGTTTCGCCAGCGTATGCGCGAAGCCGATGAAGCGGCCGAGCGCGCCGTGGCGATAGAAGCCGTCACTGAAGTAACCGTAGCGCGGGCGGCCCTGGATATCGCGCTCGTCCCAATAGCCGCGCGCTTCGGCATCGAGCAGCGGGCGCAGCCGCTCGCGATACAGGCCGACATTGGTATCCGAGGCGCCTTCGCCGAAGAATTTCCAGAAGTCCTGATAGTTCGGCAGTGCTCGCAGGCCTGCGAGCTTCAGCTTCAGCAGCGACAGATGCGCTTCATTCAGATCGACCGCATAGACATGCTCGGGCTTCGCCGACAGATAGGACAGCGCGTTGCAGCCGCCGCTGGAGATGGTGACAATCGTCGAACCGGGCGCCAGTTTCAGCGCCGCCATGTCCGCTTCGGGATCTTCCCAGATCTGGGTGTAGACCAGCCGACGGAACCAGAAGGCAAACAGCCTGTCCCAGATCGTCGTTTCCTCGCGACCACGGCTATTGCGAACGGCGTCGGCGATCAGATGCGTATTCATCGGTTTCTTGGACCCTTCGAATCGACAATCTGAAATTTTTATCAAGCGCAGACTGCGGTTTTGCGACAGTCATTCTAAATTTCGGCCGATTCCCGCGACGAAACCACTGTCACACCGCTGTCGTGTTGCGATGAAATGGATCGCTCATCCGGATGCGACGAGGTGCGCCATGACGATTGTCTCCGAATACGAAGACGGCGGTCAGCCCGCATGGTCGAACGAAGCCACGCATCGCATGAACCGGATGTATCGCTGGCAGCGCTTCATCTATGACGCAACGCGCCGGTACTATCTTCTCGGCCGTGATCAGCTCATCGCCGAACTGACACCCGCGCCGGACGCGACGGTGCTGGAGATCGGCTGCGGTACCGGCCGCAATCTGGTTCAGGCTGCCCGCAGATATCCACAAGCGGTATTCTACGGCATCGATATTTCGACCGAGATGCTGACCACGGCCATCGCTTCCATTGCCCGCAACGAGCTCACGGATACCGTCCGTGTCGCCCACGGCGATGCGACGAATTTCGATCCGGCACGCATCTTTGCTGTTCCGTCATTCGATCACGTCATGATTTCCTACAGCCTCTCGATGATCCCGAGCTGGCAGGATGTGCTCGATCACGCCGTGTCGCAGCTCAAGCCCGGCGGCCAACTGCATATCGTCGATTTCGGACATCAGGAGCGGTTGCCAAAGATCGCGAGCAAGCTGCTGTTGCGCTGGCTGACGCTGTTCGACGTGACGCCGCGCCGCGAGCTTCTCGATGTGCTGAAGGCACTCGCCGAGCGTCACCACGCCAATCTCGACTTCAATCGTCCGTTCCGCGGCTATGCGCAATCGGCGGTGCTGACACTGCTGAAGTAATTCAGGCGAGCTTGCGCCTGTTCACATTCCGGTAGGCTTCAACGGCGCCGAACAGCGTCAGCGACAGCACGAACGGAATCAGGTGATAGAACAGCCGGAACAGCAGCAGTACAGCTAGTAGCTGTTCGGTATGTTCGCCGCCGAGCCCGACCAGGATCGTCGCATCGAACACGCCGATGCCGGCGGGCGCATGGCTGGCGAAGCCGAGCAGCGTGGCGGCGATGAAGACGACGATCACCTGCGCGACGCCGACATCCATCGTCACGGGGATCAGCACATACATCGCCAGAGCTGCCGCCCCGAGATCGACGAGCCCGATCCCGATCTGGAAGAACACGTTGCGCCCGCTCGGCACCGGCACCGACCAGTTGCGGCCACCGAGCGTCCGGATACCGTTCCATGTCCAGCCGACATACGCGACGATGCCGACGAGAACTGCCATCGCTATGAAGCGGTTGATCTCGGGCGAGAGCTGATCGATCCGGCTGATGGCGCCTGGATCGCGCAAGGTGCTGAGCGCCAGCGCGGTGAGATTGCCGAGCCAGAAGGTGAGTCCGGTCAGGAAGCAGATGCGGGCGACGCCGGCGGGGCCGATGCCATGCGGTGCATAGATCCGGTAACGCACCGCCGATGACACCAACAGCACGGCGCCGGTTCCGTGCGAAATCGGATAGCTGGTGAAATTGGCCAGCGCTGCAATCCTGAAGGGAATGTCCCCTCGCCCGATCATCTGCAGCGCCAGCCAGTCATACAGCGTCAGGCTGCCATAGGAGATCGCCACCAGCACCAGCGCCAGCGCGATGCTGCCTGGCGGTACCATGTGCATGGCAGACAGCACGTGGGCGAAATCCACGCCCTTGAGCGCCTTGGACAGCGCCATAAACGCAATCGTAGCAATTGCTATGCTAAGGAGCGCGCCAAGCCACCTCCAGCTGAGGCGCGTACGCATCAGCTGCATGATATTTTTCAATGCGGGTGGCACATTGTTCTACTTTTCATTAGGTCTGGGCACGCCGTGATTCGCGCATGTGTTCGCGCGTTCTGTTGCACGTCCATGTGACAGCTGCGCAAAAGCAGCGTTTTGGCGTCATCCAACAATCCGGTGATTTCCAGATTTCGCCCCCGCCATGTCGCATCAAGGTCATGCGGGTTCCGTAAGCCATGCGCACTGAATGCACTGATTCATCCAAGCAGGACACCATGTCGACCGAGACCGAATATCAGCTCACCGAAAACCAGTGGGACACATTGCGGATGCTTCGCCCAGCGATCCTGCCACCGGCCAAGCTGAACCGTTACGTGCTCGATCAGCTGGTTGCGATGGGACTGGTTGCGCTATCGGACACTCACCCGGCGCTCACGCCGATGGGCCGCGCCGTGGTTCTGCGCGGCTGTCCGCGACTGTGGGATCTGGCAGCCTGAGCCGAGGCTTGCGCCGTTAGGGCGCATCCGCCCGCTGAAGCAGAAATGCGAGCGCGTCCTCGCAGCGATCTTCGACTTTGAAGCTGAGAAACTCGTCGGCGCGCGTGCGGCCGAGATTGACCGCGGCGATGGGAATCTCCGCCCGCATAGCCGCCTGAACGAAGCGAAAGCCGGAATAGACCATCAAAGACGAACCGGCGATCAGCATGGCGTCGGCTTTCTGCAGATGACCAAGCGCGGCATCGACGAAGTCGCGCGGCACGTTCTCGCCGAAGAACACGACATCCGGCTTGAGGACGCCGCCGCAGATCTCGCAGGCCGGCACGACAAAGGACGCGAAATCGACTCCCTCCAGATCGGCATCGCCATCGGGCGCAACAGCCGCGTCGAGATCCAGCCAACCTGTGTTCAAGCGGCCCATCTCGTGCTGGAATTCATCGCGCTGGATCCGGCGTTCACATCCCATGCAGCGCACGAGATCGAGCCGGCCGTGAAGGTCAATGACCTTCTTGCTGCCAGCGGCCTGATGCAGCCGGTCGACATTCTGGGTCAGCAGAACTTCGCATTTGCCGATCTGTTCGAGCCGCGCCAGCGCATGATGCGCATCGTTCGGCCGCGCCAGGCCGAACCGACGCCAGCCAATGAGACTGCGCGCCCAATAGCGCTGCCGCGTCAGTTCCTCGCCCATGAAGGCCTGAAAGGTCACAGGCTGCGTGCGCTTC
Source organism: Tardiphaga sp. 37S4 (assembly GCF_021044645.1). Classification (NCBI taxonomy): domain Bacteria; kingdom Pseudomonadati; phylum Pseudomonadota; class Alphaproteobacteria; order Hyphomicrobiales; family Nitrobacteraceae; genus Tardiphaga; species Tardiphaga sp. 37S4. The sequence goes on from NZ_CP088008.1 coordinate 4,437,660, forward strand.
CAGTTGCCGTCAGTGTCGCGATAGTCGGGAATGCCCGAATTGGTGCTGCAGCCAGCGCCGGTCAGGACAAACAGGCGTTGATGGCGATCGACGAAGTCGCGAAGGACATTAGGTGGGGTCATAGAGGAACGATTATCTCTCGGCGGGAAACAATGCCAAACCGCCGCGGACGCGGCATCTAGGACTGCATATGTAGGGAGGGAATTCGGCGATTCCACCACTCGAGATCACGCCACGGCGTCGAACATCGCTGGCGAGGGAATGAACCGGTTTGTTCATGAGTGGAGACAAAGGTGCTTGCGACAGTAGGAATGACTTATTTTATCTCTGCAATTGATCGACGTGAGTTGCTCAAAACCTTTTTACCAAGACTTCAGACCCTGGCGGAAAACATTTCCCGAAGCGCCGCGGCGCTCAGGTAAATGAATCGCAACAGAAGCGATCGATTTTCCGCATCAGCCGCTCCCAGCGCCGGATTGAATCCGTCATACTGGCAATATCTATGTCGGCGGCTAACACGCGCGCTCCCTTGCCAAAACGAAATCAATGGATGCTCCGCTTGGCCCAACCATAGGCAACCATTGCATCGTGAAGTGCATTCCTAGCGTCAACAGTGCTGACCGGATCTTCGCTCGCAGCAGCTAGCCTGCTGACGACGTCAACCCATTGAGGGGACGCGCGGGTTTCAGCTCCAACGTAGCGCTGAATCCATCTCAGCGCTGAAACAACCGACAGCAGCTTCCGATCACCAGTCGGAGTCTGACCAGGCGCATCAGCGGTCAAAGTGATCGGCGCGAAGATGATCTGCACCGTTACCCCGTCGGTTGATGGATGAAGTTCCAATCCGGTGTGGCGCAAAGTACAACGTATCCGCAAAGTCACGAAATTCAATTTGGAAACAGGCGCTCGTAGGACCGTGCTGATGCCCATGAACCAATATGCGAACGAGAACTCAACCGGCTGCTCGTCATCGGACTGTTCAACGTTCCATACATCTGCACGCCTCGATCGGCAGGTTCAAGATCGCGACAAAAGTCGATGCCAGTTACTAGGTCCAACTCCATGCTTCGGCAGGTGGTTCCTGTCCGCCTTGCGCCATGAGCCAACCTTGGCGATGACTAGGCACGCGCAGCCTCAAACATGAATTTACTTGTCGAGCTTGAACACCATCTGCGTCGGGCGCACGAACCGCAATGCGATGAGAAGCAGCGTCATGACCATCACCATGTAGATCACGGCCATGGCATCGATGGAATAGACGGGGCGAACACCACCGGCAAACATATTGTAGAATAACGCGACGACGAGCGTCTGCGATCCACCGCCGCCGAGGAGAAATGCGAGCTCGAAATTCGATATCGTATTGACCAGCACAAGAACGCCGGCGGTCAGTATTCCCGGTACCATCAGGGGAAACAGAATCCGCCTGAAAATCTGAGCCCGGCTTGCGCCAAGCATTGACCCGCTCCATTCCAGATTGACGCTAATCTGCTCGAAAAATGGCATCAACACGAAGACGGCCAACGGGACCATCGGCACGAGGACCGCCAGAATCACGCCGACGACGGATCCGCCGACCCCGTATCGGTAAAGAGTGGTCGCCAGCGGAATCCCGTAAGTCATCTGTGGGATGACCAGCGGCAGAAAATACAGCAGCAGAATGACCGATTTGAATCGGAAATTTCGTCGCGCAAGAATGTAAGCGGCCGGAAATCCAATGGCCAATGCAAGGAAGACGACAACGACTACGATTAGCAGCGTGACACCTAACACCTGCCCCAGATCGAAATTCTTCCACGCATAAGCGAACCAGTCCGTCGTATAGGCCGGCGGCAGCAGGCCGCCGAACCAACGCTTGGCGAACGAGCTCACGACAACATGCGACACGATCCCAAGCATGTTGAGGATGAAACCCACAATGAACAGATAGAGCGAGAGCTTCCACATTCTGGTTCGCATTGTGCAGCCCTATCTCTTTCCGACGCCCATCGTCGCAGCTGGCGACAACCGGCGACGGAACAGGATGATGACCAGCAGCGCTGCCAGCTGACACAAGCCCATAACCACCGCGATCGCGGAAGCAGCCGACATGTCATATTGTTCGAAGGCCTTCTGATAGGCCGCAATAGAGATCGTGCGCGTGGTACCCGCCGGCTGCCCGAGCATGATGGCGGACGGAAAGACCGCGAAGCTCATGACGAACACCAGTGCGAATGCGATGGCAAGACCGGGCGCGATGAGCGGCAGCATTACGCGTCGGAAGACAATCGAAGGTGTCGCACCAAGCATCCGCGCCGAGCGTTCAAGGCTGGGATCGATGCCGGATATGTATCCCAGCAGCATCAGGAAGCAGAATGGGAACTGCTGCATGAACAGCGCCAGCATGACGCCAGCGTAGTTATGGGTCAGAATGAACGGCTCTTTGATAAGCCCTAATCCGAGAAGGACCTGATTGAACCAACCCTGCGAACCATAGAAACCCAAGATACCTTCCGACAGCAGGATCACGCCAAGCGAAATAGGCATGATCAGGATCGTCGTCACGGTGCGCTCCATGAAAATGCCCCGGCGCATGCCGTAAGCCAGCCAAAGAGCGAGCAGAAGAACAACGATCGTGGTGGGGATCGCCAGACTGAAGGTGATCCAGATCGTACCATACTGATAGGGATCACTGAAGAAGGTGAGATAGTTCGCGAGGCTGAAGCCGCCGACCTTTTGCGGCTGAAGGCTGAGATAGACACCATACAGAAACGGATAGACGAACATGCAGAGAACGTAGAGCAACGACGGCAGCAAACAGAAGAACGCCAGCGCGTCGAATTCGCTCTTCTCATCGTTGGCTACGGCGCGCATCATTTTCTCGCCTATTCCACAGGAAGCAAGACGACCTTGTCGATCGGAAACTGAAGGCCAATCGTGTCGGCGGTTCGTATCGCCTCGGCGGTGCGTAACCACACTCGCGTATTGTCATTGATGCGTATGGCGGCTTCCTGTTCCCGACCGAGATACTCGACCACTTCGACACGGCCACTAACATCTTCGGCACCGGAAACCACCTCACCGCCCGCCCGGATATCGTCCGGGCGGATCGCCATGACCATATCTACATCCGCTCGCACGTCGGCCCCTGCCCGTGCCCGAATGCGGATTCCATCACCAATGCCCTCAGCGATCCCGTCCGACACCGACGCGATCCTGACCTTGAAGAAATTCCGGAAACCCATGAAGTCCGCCACGAAGACATTCTTGGGCCGGTCGTGGATTTCCTGTGGGGTACCCGACTGCATCAGGACGCCATTGCGCAGCACCACTATCCTGTCCGACAGCGACAGTGCTTCGGCCTGGTCGTGAGTCACGTAGATCGACGTCAGCCCCAGCGCGGCGTGGATCTGCTTGATCTCCGCCCGCATCTCGACTCTCAGCTTCGCGTCGAGGTTCGAAAGCGGCTCGTCGAACAGCATCAGGCGCGGATGCAACACGAGGGCCCGCGCAATCGCAACGCGTTGCTGCTGACCGCCGGAGAGCTGGCCCGGATAGCGCTCCTCATAGCCGGTCAATTGCACCAGTTTGAGCATCGCATCGGTGCGCTTCTTGATCTCCTCCTTGGACAATGGCTTCAAGGAGAGCCCGAACGAAACGTTGTCGAAGACCGTCATGTGAGGAAACAGCGCGTAATTCTGGAACACCATTCCGAATGCGCGCTTCTCGGGCGGCAGATGATCGACCCGCGCTCCATTGAGCCTGATCTCGCCCTCGGTCGCCGCAATCAGGCCAGCGACGATCGACAAGGCCGTCGACTTTCCGCATCCACTCGGTCCGAGGAAGGTGACGAACTCGCCCTTTCGGATATCGAGTTCAAGGTTGTCCAGCACGGTCTTGTTGCCATAGCGCTTGGTGATTCCAAGCTTCAGCGAGTCCAACGTATCTCCCGGCCCGTTCATGTCGTCCCGTTTCTGAGTAAGAAGCAACAAAGCCACCGGCGGGTCCGTGCATGCGGACCCGCACGCTCATCGAATTGATTACTTCTTGACCTGGTTTGCGCCCACTTCCCGGTCCCAACGGTCCATCGCGTAGCTCAATTCCTTCACGCCGAGCGGCGGGGATACTTTCCACTTGGTTCCGACCTCGTCGTATTCGGACCGCCAAAACTCCTTCACCAGTTCCTGAATCTCCTTGGGCGCCTTTTCCATGGTGGCCGCGGTGATCGTCGGCCCAATGAAGCCCGACCAGGAAAGCACCTGCTGCTCGGGCCGGCGCATGAACTTCATGAGATCGAGAATGACGTCGACCTGCTCTTTCGGCACGCCCGTGGGGATGCACCAGTAATGTCCGTCGACGACGAAGGTCGTGTTCTGAAGGATGGTGATCTTGGAGTCCGGCGGGATGACGCTCTGGGCGCGGGGCTTCATGTCCCATTCCATGATGCCGGCGATGATCCAGCGTTGCCCCTGGGCGAATTCCTTCAATGTGATCGCGGTGCCCGTCGGATAGTATTCGACGTATTGCCCAAGCTCCTTCAGATAGGCCCAGGTCTTGTCCCACCCCTTGTCGGGATCAAGTGGCTTTGAGTCATTTAGAATATGCGCCATGCCGAGCACGATCGACCGGCCCGGTCCGCTATTCGCCGGCCGCGCATACATCAGCCGACCAGGATTTGCCTTCGCCCAGGCCAGCAATTCTTCGGCGGTTTTCGGCGGGTTGGGGACCTTGCTGGGATTGTAGACGAACACCGGCCCGCCGGCGTTGCCCACCGACGGCACCATATAATCGCGGCCTTCGTCGTACAGCGCCTTGCCGGCAGGCGTCATCTCATCGCGCGGAAACAGCTTCTCAAAATCAGGAATCTTGATCAACTGGTTGTTGGCCGCGAGAAACGCACCACCGTCCTGTCCAGTCAGCACAAGGTTGATGTCCAGCCGTCCGGCATCCTGCTGAGCCTTGATCTTGGCCGGCAACTCCGGCGCCGGCGCGCGCTGAATCCTGATCTCCTTGATCTTGTCGGGATTGGCCTTCTTGTAGTTCTCGATAATGACCTGGGTAGATGCGAGATCGCCCCCGGTATCGATGATCGAGAGAACGATCGGCTCGGCGGCCCTCAGGGGTTCACCAGCGAAGGCCGTCACCGCGAGGACAGCCACGGCGCCGGCAAACGGGCGCAATAATGCATTCGGACAGATCCGCATTTCCGATTCCTCCCTGGCATATGCACCCGCGTCGCGCACGGTTGTCATTTATTTGTAAACACAGCATCGACGAGTTGGGCGACATCTGTCAAGCATTGGGAGATCGCAATCGGCCGATCATGAGCAGGACTTGCTGATGTCGCGATGTCACACCTTGCCCGTCTTGCTCGTTCGCATATCAATCTGTGACGTCATAACCGACCGTAAGAGCCGACACGTCGGCGCCTTGAGAAGGTCGGCCATCGGGAGATACGCATGCCAATTGGAGTCGGCCTGATTGGGCTAGGAATGGCGGTGAAGCCGCATATTCTTTCGTTGCTTGAATTGCAGGCGCAGGGACGGATTACGATCGTCGGCGGATTTGCGCCGTCAGCGGACCGGCGGTCAGCGTTTTCACAGCAGTGGGGCGTTCCGGTTTTCGATAGCCAAAAGGATTTGCTGTCGCGCTCCGATCTCGATCTCGTCCTGATACTGACGCCCCCCGGAACGCATCTGGCGACCGTGCAGGCTGCAGCCGCAGCAGGGAAGCACATTCTGGTGGAGAAGCCCGTCGAGATATCGGTGGCCAGGGGTGAGGAACTCGCGGCCGTCACGGAGGCTGCCGGCGTGCGGTGCGGCGTGTGCCTGCAACATCGCTTTCGTCCCGCAGCACTACGCCTGAAGGCGGTGCTGGATCAGGGAGATCTGGGCGATATCTTGTCGGCGAGTGCATCGATCCGCTGGTGGCGTGATGACGCCTATTTCCGTCAACCGGGTCGCGGCATGAAGGCTCGCGATGGCGGCGGCGTATTGCTCACACAGGCCATCCATACTCTCGATCTGCTTCTGCATTTCGTGGGACCGCACAAGGACGTCGCCGGTTTTGCATCGACCTCACCGCTCCGAACGATCGATACTGAAGACGTGACGGCGGCGGCCGTGCGCTTCCAAAGCGGTGCCATCGGCGTGCTCGATGCCACCAGTGTTGCGCGGCCCGGCTATCCGGAGCGTATCGAAATCGCGGGCACGCGCGGTTCGGCCTATCTCGAGACGTTTCAATTGGTCATCCATCGTCACGAAGGTCCGCCAGAGACCGTCGGGACTGCGCAATCCGGCGGCGGAGGTGCCGATCCGATGGCATTCGATCACGGGCCACATCGGGGCGTGATCACCGAGATGCTGGATGCAATCGAAGAACGACGCGAGCCGTCCAATAGCGTGCGCTCTGCGCTTCACGTGCAGCGGCTGATCGAGGCCTGGCTATCAGACGCCGCCGCCCGCGCCTGACCGACGCTCTCACGACCGCTTGCGCCCAAGCAGTTTGGCCAGCGCTGCAATCCCGGATTGTCAGCGGGAGTGCACCGACTTGTCAAAAAGATGTAATGTTGCCAAAGACTGGAGCGTGTTCGGAGCAAGGACGGGGTGAACATGGGCTCAACGGTCAAACGGGACGACATTCCGGAGCGCCCGGCCGTGACGGGAAAGCTTAGCGACCGCGTCTACGATCATGTCCTCAGCCAGATCACGGTCGGAATCTACCCCGTCAATTCGCGGCTTCCTCCTGAGACACGCCTGGCAGATCAGCTTGGCGTTTCGCGCCCGGTCGTCCGTGAAGCACTGATGCGGCTGCGCGATGACGGCGTCGTCGCATCGCGGCAGGGCGCCGGTTCGTTCGTGATGCGACGTCCCGCGGCAGACGTTTACAACTACGCTCCCGTGGGAAGCATTGCCGATATACAGCGCTGTTTCGTATTTCGGATCGGCATCGAAGGAGAAGCCGCCGCGCTTGCCGCGCGCGATCACGATCTGGAAGGTCTGCGCCGGATCCGCGACGCAATCGCAGCACTTGATCAAGTGATCGCAGATGCCGCGCTCGGCGTGGAGGAAGACATTGCGTTCCACCGTTCGGTCGCAGAGGCCACCGGCAACCGCTTCTTCGCCGCGACTCTCGCCGCGATCCAGTCTCAGGTGAGCGTGGGTATCACGCTCAATCGAAATCTCTCCTTGATCCAGCCTCGCGATCGACTTCTGCGTGGGCAAGAGGAGCACCGGGCCGTGCTCGATGCGATCGCCTCCAGAGACGAAGCCGGAGCTCGCGAAGCTATGCGGGCGCATATCGAGAATGCCCGCAAGCGCGTTTTTGAGGGCGGATAGCTGCGCGCAGCGGGGCACGCGCGCCCGGGTGGTCGTTCTCAGATGAAAATCGGGAGGTTCTTGACAGACGGCAGCGCCGCGAAAGGACACTAAGTCATTGAAATCATGGTCGGAGTGGCAGGATTCGAACCTGCGACCCCTGCGTCCCGAACGCAGTGCTCTACCGGGCTGAGCCACACTCCGACTAAGAGCGCGGCTTATAGCCTTGGGTTTCGCATCCTGCAAGAACCCCGGTAAAGAAGCCTGACCAATTTTGAAGACAAGGATCTGCCCTGCATGGTCGTAGGCCTGACCACCCGGATGAGCCCCGCCGACGCCGCCCATATCGCGGAGGCGGCGCACTGCCTGAGCGCGGGCGGGCTGCTGGCGTTCCCGACCGAGACGGTCTACGGGCTCGGCGCCGATGCCGCCAATCCGCGGGCCGTGGCGGGGATCTATGAGGCCAAGGGCCGGCCGTCGTTCAATCCGCTGATCGCCCATGTAGCCGATCTCGCCGCTGCCCGGCGCATTGCCCGATTCGATGCGCGCGCGCTGGCGCTTGCCGAGGCGTTCTGGCCGGGGCCGCTGACGCTGGTGCTGCCCAAGGCGGCGGACTGCCCGGTGGCCGATCTGGCCACCGCCGGCCTCGACACCATTGCCATTCGTGTGCCGGCCCATCCCGTGGCCCACGCGCTCCTGCAGGCCTTTGGCGGTGCCGTGGTGGCGCCGTCAGCCAATATCTCCGGGCATGTCTCGCCGACCACCGCAGCCCATGTGCTGAGCGATCTGGATGGCCGGATCGACATGATTCTCGATGGCGGACCGGTTGAAGTGGGCGTTGAATCCACCATCGTCGGTTGTTTCGACACGCCGATGCTGCTCCGCCCCGGTGGCCTGCCGCGCGAAGCGATCGAGCGGGTGTTGGGCCAGCCGCTGGCGAGCCCGCCGGACGACCCCGCAAGCGATACAAACCAGCCGCTGGCGCCGGGCATGCTGGCCTCACATTATGCGCCGCGGACACGGGTGCGGCTGCTGGCCGAGGCCGTGAATCCCGGCGAGGCGCTACTGGCTTTCGGATCGGCCCCGATGCCGGGCATCGAGGCGGCCGCCGCTGTTCTGAATTTGTCCGAACAGGGCGATCTCGGGGAAGCCGCCACCAATCTTTTCGGCTATCTTCGCGCGCTCGACGCTAAAGGCGCGAGCGGCATCGCGGTGATGCCGGTGCCGAACCACGGGCTCGGCGAAGCCATCAATGACCGGTTGCGCCGCGCCGCCGTGTAACGCGAACACGAGACCAAGAAACGCGCCAAGAAAATATCCAAGGGAATAGTTATGAATATCGTCCAGCCGAAGCCGCCCACGCTTTCCTCCGAAACCATCGCGCGCTTCCGGGCCATCGTCGGCGACAAATACGCCATCACCGATCAGGCCGACGTGCACCAATACGTCACCGAGGATCGCAACCTGTTTTTCGGCACCTCGCCGCTGGTGCTGCGCCCGGGTTCGACCGCCGAAGTCGCCGCGATCTGCAAGCTCGCCACCGAGACCCGCACCGCACTGGTGCCGCAAGGCGGCAATACCGGGCTCGTCGGCGGCCAGACGCCTTATGGCGGCGAGGTCGTGCTGTCGATGCGCCGGATGGACAAGGTGCGCGATCTGGACACCTCATCCAACACCATGACGGTGGAAGCCGGCCTCGTGCTGCAGGTCGCGCAGCAGCGCGCAGCTGAAGCCGACCGGCTGTTTCCGCTGTCGCTGGGCTCCGAAGGCAGCTGCACCATCGGCGGCAATCTCTCCAGCAATGCCGGCGGCACCACCGCCCTCGCCTATGGCGTGGCGCGCGAAATGGCCCTCGGCCTCGAAGTCGTGCTCGCCGATGGCCGCATTCTCAACGGCCTGTCCAAGCTGAAGAAAGACAATACCGGTTACGACCTGCGCAACATCTTCATCGGCGCCGAAGGCTCGCTCGGCATCATTACTGCGGCAACGCTGAAACTGTTTCCGAAGCCACGCGCGGTCGAGACCGCCTTTGTCGGCCTGAAGTCGCCGGAGGATGCGCTGAAGCTGCTCGGCATCTCCCGCTCCGAGGCCGGCGGCAACCTCACCAGTTTCGAACTGATCGCCGATATCGCTGTGGATTTCAGCGTCCGCCACGGCATCGGCATCCGCGATCCGCTCTCCAGCAAACACGCCTGGTATGTCTTGATGGAATTGTCGTCGGGACGCGACGATGCCCGCGCGACATTGGAGGCGATTCTCGAACGCGGCTTTGAAGACGGTATCGTGGATGACGCCGTGATCGCCGAGAATATCGCCCACCGTCAGGCGTTCTGGAAACTGCGCGAGGAAATTTCGCCGGCGCAGAAGCCGGAAGGCGGGTCGATCAAGCACGATATCTCGGTTCCGGTTGCTTCCGTGCCCGCCTTCATCGCCGAAGCCAATGCTGCCGTCGTGAAGCTGATGCCCGGCGCACGTCCGGTGCCGTTCGGCCATCTCGGCGACGGCAACATCCACTACAATGTCACGCAGCCCAAGGAGACGCTCGGCGACAGCGACGGCCGCGAGAAATTCCTGGCGCGCTGGCACGACGTCAACGAAGTCGTCTTCGACGTCGTGCTGCGCATGGGCGGTTCGATTTCCGCCGAACATGGCATCGGCCAGATGAAGGCGGCTGAGCTGCCCTCGGTGAAGGACCCCGTCGCCATCGAGCTGATGCGCAGCCTGAAGGCGATGCTGGATCCGCTGAACATCCTCAATCCCGGCAAAGTGCTGCTGCCGGTGCAACATTGAAAGTTGCCCGGCTCGTCGACACCGACATTCAAGCGGTCGTTCAGCTCTGGCTGCGCTGCGGACTGGTGCGGCCCTGGAACGATCCGGAGGCCGATATCAGGCTGGCGCGCGCAGGCACCAATGCCGATGTGCTGGTCGGCCGCAAGGGAAGGACCATCGTCGCCTCCGTGCTGGTTGGCCATGATGGCCATCGCGGCTGGGTCTATTACGTCTCGGTCGATCCCGACCATCAGCGCCAGGATTTCGGCCGTGGCATCATGAGTGCAGCCGAAGACTGGCTGCGCGAGCGCGGCATCGAGAAGATGCAGCTCATGGTGCGCTCGGATAACACCAAGGTGCAGGCATTCTACGAGTCGCTCGGCTACGGCGAACAGAAGCGCGTGATCTATGCCAAGTGGCTCGATGGCCGGCCGCTGACGCCGTGAGCTAGAATAACGAGCCCTGGCCATCGTCTTCGCTCACCACAACCTTGCGCGGCGCCCTCGTTGGCTTCACCTGTTCTACAGCCGCCTCTGCCGCCGAGATCGGTAGGATCAGGTGCGCATCGTCATTGGCCACCTTGTTGACGGCCATCGCTACCGGATGCCAGGCGAAGGTGCCGTCTGCGGGCGCAGCGAGCATCGTCATCACGTCGGACGCACGATCCGAACTGCAATCGAGCCACTGGCCGAAATGATCGGGTGCGATCGTCACCGGTACGCGATGGTGCAGTACCGACATGCCCGTGCTGGCTTCTGCAGTAATGATCGCAACCGTGTCGACTTCTTCGCCGTTCGGTCCCATCCAGGTCTCGGCCAGGCCCGCAAAGCCCATCGGCCCGCCTGCGCTTGGGTGGATAAAATACGGCTGTTTGCGTTCACCGCGATTTTGCCATTCGTAATAGCCATCGGCCGGAATCAGACAGCGGCGTCGGCGAATCGCGTTTTTGAAGGCCGGCTTTTCTTGCACCGTCTCGGCGCGTGCATTAATCAGAAGCGTAAACTTCCGCGGGTCCTTGACCCAGGAGGGCAAAAGGCCCCATCGCATTAGACGGAAATGCCGGGATCCGTTTTCAATGATGACAACAGGAACCGGCTGCGTCGGCGCAATATTGTACCTCGCAGGAAAATTCGGTTGCTCGATATAACTGAATACCTGCCGTAACGCTTCCGGGGCTGATGTAATGACAAACCGCCCGCACATTCTCGATCCGCAATCCTGCCTCTTCAGGCGGTTTTAACCCAAAACACCAACAGTGCGACATATGACCCTGACGGCCATACAACCGGCGCAGCATGACCATCACGATCTGGCCAGTGCCGGTGCCGGCCCCGTCGCGTCTGCTGCCGAGTTGATGGCCGCCAATATCAATCCACGCACGGGTCTGGCGACCGACTATCTCAATCACTTCAATGAAGCCATCATGTTGCTCGAGCTGATCCCGGACATGCCGGACTGCTATGAGCTGTTCCTGGAATGGCAGCCGCTCAGCTATGCCGAGCACTTCATCAAATCCAACTTCAAGGCACGCGATCTCGCCATCGCATCCTATGAGGCTGCACGCCCGGCCATCCGTGCAGAATTCGATGCGCTGGTCGCGAACATGACGCAAATCCTGACGACTGTCGGCGAAGCCATGCGCACCGTGCAGCAGGACCGGACCCGTGCCATGCTGGCCGAACAGGCCGCCGGCTGGGTCAAACCGATGGTCGGGACCGCCGGCGGCATCATCAATGGCCGCGATCAGGAATCCGACGTCGACAGCATCATGGCGCAATGACCTCGTGACCGACACGCCTCCTACCCATCCGCAGCTCGCCACCAGCGCCGCCATCTTCCGGGATGGCAAGGTACTGCTGGTCCGCCGCGCCCGCTCGCCGGGCAAGGGCTTCTATTCGCTCCCCGGCGGACGCGTGGAATTCGGCGAATCCCTCGCCGTCGCGCTCGCACGCGAGGTGATGGAGGAAACCGGGCTGACCATCGATATTGTCGGCCTGTCCGGCTTTCGCGAAGTGCTGCCGAACGACAAGGTGGCCGGCCACTACCTGATCATGGCCTTTGCCGCTCGCTGGGTGGCTGGCGAGCCCGAGCTGAATGACGAACTTGACGATTTCCAGTGGATCGCGCCGGACGATCTCGGCGCCTTTAAGACCACCGATGGCCTTGGTCCGATCCTCGCCATGGCGGAAGATCTGGTCGGACCATAGATAGCTCCTTGCCGCACCAGCAGCGTTGCCTTGCTTCAGACGCCTTGAAAAGGCATATCAGCCGGGTTCCGGGACCATTCATGTTGAAGCATCTGCTTATCATTCTGACGGTTGTGATGGTCGGCGCTGGCGCTGCCCGGGCGCAGGACGCGGCTGCGCCGTTCGACAATGACCTGCAGCGGATGTCCGAGATTCTCGGCGCGCTGCACTATCTGCGCGGCATCTGCGGCAACAACGAAGGCAACAAATGGCGCAACGAGATGCAGGCGCTGGTCGATGCCGAGACGCCATCGGGCGAGCGCCGCGCCCGCATGATCGCCGGTTTCAACCGCGGCTATAACGGCTTCCAGCAGACCTACCGGACCTGTACGCCGGCCGCCAGTATCGCGATCCGCCGCTATATCGACGAAGGCTCGCGGATCTCGCGCGACCTCACCGCAAGGTATGCGAACTAGATGAAATCACCTGCGATCGACACTGTCTTCTTCGACCTCGACGGGACGCTGACCGATCCCAAGATCGGCATTACGGGCTCGATCCAGTATGCGCTCGGCAAGCTCGGGCTTCCCGTCCCGACACAGGACGAACTGACCTGGTGCATCGGTCCGCCGCTGCGTGCCAGCTTCGTGGCACTGCTCGGCGGCGAGAAAGACGCCGATCGCGGCGTCGAACTCTATCGCGAACGCTTCGGCACGATCGGCCTGTTCGAGAACACGCTTTATGATGGCATCACAGCGACGCTCGACACGTTGCACGCAACAGGCCACCGGCTGTTTGTCGCCACCAGCAAGCCGCATGTATTTGCCGACCGCATCGTCGATCACTTCGGCCTGCGCAGATATTTCACGCGTGTGTTCGGCTCGGAACTCGACGGCACCCGCGTCGACAAGAGCGACCTGCTCCGTTACGCACTCGACGAGACCGCCGCCGATCCCGCACGTGCGATCATGATCGGCGACCGCAAGCACGACATCATCGGTGCTGCGAATAACGGAATTCCGGGGATCGGCGTGCTCTATGGCTATGGCGGCCGCGAGGAACTGACGAGCGCCGGGGCGAAGCATCTGGTGGCTTCGCCTGCGGAGATTCCGGGGTTTATCGACTGAGCTTCAACGTCATTGCGAGCGAAGCGAAGCAATCCAGTCTTCGCTTGTGACCTCTGGATTGCCGCGTCGCTTCGCTCCTCGCAATGACGGCGGAAAGGGCGGCGTGTCGAAACTAGTTCAGTGCTTACCCGCGCCCATATAGCCAAACAGGAATCCCGCGACCTTGCGTTTCTGAATTTCTTCGCTGCCTTCCGTGATGCGGTAGCGGCGGTGATGGCGATAGATGTGCTCGAACGGTTTGTGGCGTGAATAGCCCATGCCGCCATGCACCTGCATCGCGCGATCGGCGGATTCACAGCACAGCCGGTTGGCCCAGTAGTTACACATGGACACCTTGTCCGACAGCGTATGCTCGACCTGAGCCTGGGTGAGCTGGTCCATCTCCCATGCGGTCTTGCGGATCAGGAGCCGTAGCATCTCCGCCTGCGTCGCGAGCTCGACCAGCGGAAACTGGATGCCCTGGTTGCGCGCCAGCTCCTCGCCGAACGGTTTGCGCTCGCGCGCGTATTTCACACTCTCATTGATGCAATAGACCGCCGCACCCAGCGAACTCGCCGCCTGCCGGATACGGTTCTCATGCACAAAACACTGCGCCAGCGACAGGCCGCGGCCGATCTCACCGAACAGTGCATCATCCGGCACAAATACATCGGTGAACGACACGCGCGGATGATCGGTGGGCATGTTGAAGGTCCACATATATTCTTCGATTTTCACGCCAGCGGCCTTGGCCGGCACCAGGAAACAGGTGATGCCACGTGCATCGCCATCGTTCCCCGACGTGCGCGCGAACAGCGCGCAATGGGTGGCCACGTGCATGCCCGTGGTCCACATCTTCTCGCCATTGACGACCCAGCCCTTGACGCCGTCACGCGTCGCCTCGACTGCCGTCGTCTCCATATGCGTGGCGTCAGAACCATGCTCGGGTTCGGTGAGGCCGAAGGTGATGCGATATTTGCCGGTGATCGAGCCCTCGATCATCTCCTTCTGGTCGTCGCGGCCATAGCGATCCAGCATTGTCACCAGCGGAAGATTGCCGACGATGGAATGTTCGTTCTGCAGGTCGTTGTGCAGGCCAAGGCCCTTCGACGCGAAATGCTCGCGGATCACGGCCATCCAGAGATTGCTGCCGTCTTTGCCGCCATAGCGCTTCGGGATTGCGAAGCGCAGATGGCCGGCGCCGTCGGCGAGATTCTTCGCCTGACGCAGCAACTGCTCCCATTCATGTCGCGGCAGCCCGCCATTGTCGAAATCGGTGCGCGCCCATTCGCGGCGATGATCGAAGAAGCGGATATTGTCATCCCGCTCTTCGAGCGGCTTGATCTCGCGCAGGATGAATGAATCGAGTTCAGCGAGATAGGCGACCAGATCGGCCGGCAGGGAAAAATCCAAGGCGCTCTCCCGATTGTTTTCCGAGCTTTGTTGCTCTTGTTAATCGAGCGATTAAGATGGCATCGTCCGATCAAGTCAAGCGCGCCCGCGCGGCGTAAATTCTGCCTAACGAAAAACAAAAGGGAGGCCGCGATGGCTCTGCAATTCTCAACTGTGACCCGCAAGGGACCGATCACCATCGTGACGCTGTCGCGCCCGGAAGTTTACAACGCACTGCACACCGACGCGCATAACGAGTTGCACGAGGTGTTCAACGACTTCGCCAGTGATCCCGAGCAGTGGGTGGCGATCGTCACCGGTGCCGGCGACAAAGCGTTCTGTGCCGGCAACGATCTGAAATGGCAGGCCGCCGGCGGCAAGCGCGGCTGGAACACGTCGGGCTTCGCCGGCCTCACCGCGCGCTTCGATTGCGACAAGCCGATCATTGCTGCGGTGAACGGCGTCGCTATGGGTGGCGGCTTCGAGATTGCGCTGGCCTGCGACCTCATCATCGCTGCGGAAAATGCGACCTTTGCCCTGCCCGAGCCCCGCGTCGGCCTCGCTGCACTCGCCGGCGGCCTGCAGCGCCTGCCGCGCCAGATCGGCATGAAGCGCGCCATGGGCATGATCCTCACCGCGCGCCACGTAAAGCCGCAGGAGGGCTATGAGCTCGGCTTCGTCAATGAAGTGGTGCCCCAGGGCGAGGCCCTGAACGCCGCGCTGCGCTGGGCCGAGACCATCTGCCAAAATTCGCCGATGTCGATCCGCGCCTCCAAGCAAGCGATCCAGAAGGGCATGGCGGTGTCGCTGGAACAGGCCATCACCGAGCAGCGCGAATATCCCGCCGTGAAAGCTATGGCGGCGTCGGAGGATTATGTCGAAGGGCCGAAGGCGTTTTCGGAGAAGCGCAAGCCGAACTGGAAGGGGAAGTAGCGCTTCGGCGCTTACTTCGGTTCCAGCTCGCGTTTGTACGCCGCGTAATTCGGCTGATCGACGGCGAGCTTCGCCAGCGTCGTCTGCCACAGATGCTCCTTCACACCGGGCGTCGTGAGATCGACATCACCTTGCGCGATGCGGTCGGCGAGATCCCGATTCAGTCCCTCCAGTGAGCCGTGCACGCCGAGCAGCATCGTCAGGCCATGCAGCTCGGCGGCGTCGCTGTCGCCGGCGAGCGTCAGTTGCCGCGTCACCAGATCAAGTGCGTTGATCGCGACACGCAGCTTGAACGCGGCATGGCCCGAGATTTGAGGTGCAATGTCGTTGCGAAGGAAATCGGCAACGGCCTTTACCAGTTCGTCCGGCCTTGGTTCGTCCTGCATGTCATCAACCTCGCGGTGCCAACAGTCTAAGCAGATCGATCTCCGTCTCCGACGATCGCCGCCCGATCATCGCGCGCTCCATCGAATGATCCGGGCCGAGACGAAACCGCTGCATCATCCCGACGCACATCACGCCCCAACGCAGGGTACCCATCACTTCCCAAAATTTCACCCGCCGTGCATCGACAGCGATTCCGCTAGCCGCTTCGTAACCGGCGAACAATTCTTCATAAGTACCAAACCCGCCAACCGGCTTGTCGATGACACCGAAGCGCCAGGAATTGACGCAGATCCAACCGAGATCCTCCATGGGATCACCGAGATGCGCTAGCTCCCAGTCCAGCACCGCACGGACGCCATCGGGCCCGATCATCAGATTGCCGTGGCGGAAATCACCATGCACCAAAGTGACGCGCTCTGACGGGCCGGGATCGTGATCGCGCAGCCAGCGCAGCGCCAGCTGGAACACCGGGCGCGGCCAGTCGAAGCCGTCGATCTCGCGCTGTAATTCGGCGATTTCCGTTGCGGCAGTCATGCGGCGAAGCTGCGGCAAGCTTGCGGCAGACAGCCCGTGGATGCCGGCGAGTATCTCGCCGCATTGCCGTGCGAGTTTGGGTCGCGCGTCCGCGAATTCATCGTCACGCAAGATCTTGCGCGGGATGGTTTCACCAGCGACTCGCTGCATGATGAAGCCCGTTCCCAGATCGTCATCCGGTCTGAGAACGTGCAGCACCTTCGGCGACGGTACGCCAGCATCATGCGCGAGTTGCATGAGTACCGCTTCCGCATCGAGACCCGCGGCGCGGCCGGGCGCGGCACCATAGCCCGACGGCGCGCGGCGCAGGATGGCGCCGATGGCACCATCGGGATGCGTGATGTCGAACGACCACGTCTCCTGGCTGGCGCCGCCAGACAAACGCTTTGCATCCGTCACGCCGGTGGCGCCATTGCACCACGACGTGACGCTGCGTGCGAGCAGCTCCGCGACGGAAGCTGAGCTCAAGGCCTATTTGCCCGTGAACTTGGCCGGACGTTTTTCCAGGAACGCCGCGACGCCTTCCTTGAAGTCCGGCGACGCACCGGCGGCGCGCTGCGATTTGACCTCGAGATTGATCTGGTCCTCGAAGGAATTCTCCGGGCTTTCCCAGTAGAGCTTGCGGATCAGCGACAGTGCGATGGTCGGGCCGTTGGCGAGTTCATGGGCGAGCTTCATGGCTTCATCCATCAGCGCCGCATCGTCATAGACGCGATTGACGAGGCCCCATTCCAGCGCCTTCTCGGCCGGCAGCTTTTCGCCAAGCAATGACAGTTCGACCGAACGTGCCTTGCCGATCAGGCGGGGCAAGATCCAGGTCGAGCCGCAATCCGGCACCAGGCCGATACGGCGGAACGCCTGCAAGAAATAGGACGAGCGTGCACACAAAATGAGATCGCCCATCAGCGCAAAGCTCATGCCGGCGCCGGCGGCGGGGCCATTCACCGCGGTGACGATCGGGCAATGCAGGTTCTGCAGCCGGCGCAGGAACGGATGGAAAGCGGTCTCCAGCGTCGCGCCGGCGTTGCTACGCGCTTTTGTGAGCTGATTGTTGCGCCCCTGAAGATTGGCGCCCGTGCAGAAGGCACGGCCGGCACCGGTGAGGACCACGCAGCGCACGTCGGCCTTGCGATCATCGATCTCGTCCAGCGCCTCGCCGAGACCACCGAGCATGTCGACCGAGACCGCGTTCATCACCTCCTGATGATCGAGCTTCAGGATGGCGACATTGCCGTCGAAATCGAGCGTGACGTGTTTGAACTGCATGGTTTCCTCACGGGATGGTCCGCGTGTTTATTCCGCGGTGTGGAAGCTTTGTCTGGGCATGATCTGATCCGAAAACCGGCATCCACTTTTCGGGATTATGCCATTGTATGTCAGGCGACATATTTGATTTTTCGGACGCGCTTGTCCATGCTTCCTGGGGAACACCAGCCCACCAACGGACGCACGGCATAACGCGCGCCAAACATGGAAACGCTGACATGGCAACGCCTACACGGATATTCGACCTCAGCGGCCGCGTGGCCGTCATCACCGGCGGCAATGGCGGTATTGGCCTCGGCATCGCGCAGGCGCTGGCCACCGCCGGTTGCAACGTTTCGATCTGGGGCCGCAACGCCGAGAAGAACAAGAGCGCAGCTGCCACCATGGCGGACTGCACCGGCAAGGTCGATACGCTGGTCTGCGACGTGACCGACACCGCCTCGGTGAAATCGGCGATGGATGCCACGCTCAGGACATTCGGACGCGTCGATGGCTGCTTCGCCAATGCCGGCATCGGCGGCGGCGGACGGCACAATTTCATCGACCGCACCGAAGAGCAGTGGCGCACCATGTTCGCCACCAATCTCGACGGTGTCTTCCATGCGTTCCAGGTTGCCGCGCGGCATATGACCGAACGCGCGGAGGCTGGCGACAAATTCGGCCGCCTGGTCGCAACATCGAGCCTCGCCTCGATCTTCGGGACCGCGCGCAACGAGCACTATGCGGCGACCAAGGCCGCGATCAATGCGCTGGTGCGCGCGCTCGCCGTCGAACTGGCGCGGCAGGGCGTGACAGCCAATGCAATCCTGCCGGGCTGGATCAAGAGCGACATGACCGCAGGGATCATGGGTAACGAGAAATTCGTCGCCAATGTCATGCCCCGCATTCCGGTGCGCCGTTTCGGCGAACCGTCGGACTTCGGCGGCATCGCTGTCTATCTGATGAGCAAGGCGTCATCGTATCACACGGCAGATACGTTCGTGATCGATGGCGGGTATACGGCGTTCTAACCACAAATGCTGTCATGCCCGGACTTGATCCGGGCATCCATCTTTGCCCCTGCAGCCAATGAAGATGGATGGCCGGGTCAAGCCCGGCCATGACGACCGAGGGGACCTAGTTTCTCGGCCCACCTCTACGACGCCACAGCCTCCTTTGGCCGCGCCCCCACCGTCATCGCAAATCCCTCATAGTCCTTCGCCGCCACATCATTGCAGATCTGCCGGTAGACACCGACGCCGCCGATATAGGGCATGAATATCTGCGGCTTGCCGGGGATATTCGCACCCATGTACCAGGAATTGGCTTGGGGATAGAGCGTGCCAGCCGCCACCTCGTTGACATGAGCGACCCATTTGTCCTCGGCGGGACGCGTTGCCTCCATCACCTCGGCGCCGCGGTCGCGCATATAGCTCAGGCAATCGGTAATCCAGTCGACATGCTGCTCGATGGACACGATCATGTTCGACAGCACAGACGGCGAGCCGGGGCCGGTGACGATAAAGAGGTTCGGGAAGCCGGCGCTCATCAAGCCGAGATAGGTTCGCGGACCTTCCGCCCATTTGTCATTCAGCGTCTGGCCGCCGCGACCACGAATGTCGATCTTGGCGACCGAGCCGGTCATCGCGTCGAAGCCGGTGGCGAGCACCAATGCGTCGACCTCGTAATCCTTGCCGCCAGTGCGCACGGCATGCGGCAGAATCTGCTCGATCGGATGGGCCTTGATATCGACCAGCGTCACATGCGGGCGATTGAAGGTCGCATAGTAATCTGTATCGACGCAGATACGCTTTGAACCAACCGGATGATCGGTCGGCTGCAGCAGCCTTGCCGTTTCGGGATCGCTGACGATCTCTGAAATTCTCTCGCGGATAAAATCGGCGGCGGTATCGTTGGCGCGCTGATCCAGGACCAGGTTATTGTAGACGCCCATAAAGGTAAGCCCGCCCGATGTCCATCGCGCATGATATTTTTCACGCCTTTCATGCTCCGGATCGTCGAGCGCGCCGCGATCCGGAATCGGCTGCACGATGCCGTTCTTGAAATCCTCGCGCGCCTGCCGGCGAATCTCCGGATAGTTGTCGCGAAACGATTTGCGCTCATCATCGGTGAGCGGCGCATTGCGCGCCGGCACGCTGAAATTTGCTGTGCGCTGGAACACAGTGAGCTGGCTCGCCTGCTCGGCGATCAGCGGGATCGACTGGATTGCTGACGATCCGGTGCCGATGACGCCGACGCGCAGACCGGTGAAATCGACTGTCTCATGCGGCCAGTTGCCGCTGTGATAGACCTTGCCCTTGAAATCCTTCATGCCCCTGAATTCGGGCGTACGCGCATTCGACAGACAACCCGTCGCGAGCACGACATGCTGCGCGGTGGTGGTCTGGCCATCGGAAGTCGTCACCGTCCATCGATTGGCGCGCTCGTCGAATACCGCAGATTTGACGGTCGTGTCGAACTGGATGTCCCTGCGCAGATCGTAGCGATCGGCGACATGGCCGGCATAGCGCAGGATTTCCGGTTGCGGCGCATAGCGCTCGCTCCAGTCCCATTCCTGCTGCAATTTGTCATCGAACGAGAACGAATACTGCATGCTCTCGACGTCGCAACGCGCGCCGGGATAGCGGTTCCAGTACCAGGTGCCGCCGACATCGCCGCCCTGTTCGAACACCTTCACGACAAGGCCGAGGCCACGCAATTTGTATAGCAGATAAAGCCCCGCGAACCCGGCACCGACGACCACGACATCGATGCGCGCGTTCTGATGCGAGACAGGTTGCGGCTGAGCAGCGGCCATGCGTTCACTCCCGTAGTTTTTGCTTTGCTTGTTACGGGCAGCATTTCCCGCATGACGCGAAAGCGCAAGGGGGAAATCGGGCGACGTTGCCCCGGTATTTTGCCAGGCGGAATGCCGCTCGTCCGCTTGGCATCGCCCTTCCCCATACGCTAGCGTTCATCACGAACTCGCCACATGAAGCGGGTCACAAGAGATTCAGGGAGACACGCCGATGAAGTCGCCGATCTGCGAGATGCTAGGCATCGCATTTCCGCTACTCGCTTTCAGCCATTGCCGCGACGTGGTTGCCGCCGTCAGCCGTGCCGGCGGCTTCGGTGTGCTCGGCGCCACCGCACATTCGCCGGAAACGCTGGAGCAGGAACTGAGGTGGATCGACGATCATGTCGATGGCAAGCCCTACGGCATCGACGTGCTGATCCCGGAGAACATCTCCACCGCCGGCGAGAAGGACGTCACCTGGAAATCGCTGGAGCGCCGCATCACGCCGGAACATCGCGCTTTCACCAAGAGCCTGCTGAAGAAATACGGCGTCGATCTCAGGATCACCGAAGTGTCCGCCGACCAGCCGCAGCCATTCGATGGCGAGACTGCACTGCGGCTGCTCGACGTTTCCTTCAATCATCCGATCCGGCTGATCGCCAATGCACTCGGCGTGCCACCGAAGGCGATGATCGAGATGGGCAAAGCCCATGGCGTCCCGGTGGCGGCACTCGTCGGTGCTAAGGAACATGCGATCCGGCAGGTTGCGGCCGGCGTCGATATTCTCGTGGCGCAGGGTACCGAGGCCGGCGGCCATTGCGGCGAGGTCTCGACCATGGTGCTGGTGCCGGAGGTGATCAAGGCCGTCAAGCCGATGCGCGAGGTCCCGGTGCTCGCCGCCGGCGGCATCATGACCGGGCGGCAGATGGCCGGCTGCATGGCGATGGGCGCGGCAGGCGTCTGGACCGGTTCGGTGTGGCTCGCAACCACGGAATCTGAAACCTCCGAAATCTTTCGCGAGAAGATGATTGCCGCCTCGTCGCGCGATGCGATCCGCTCCAGGGGCCGTACCGGCAAGCCCGCACGGCAATTGCGCTCGGTCTGGACCGATGCCTGGGATCGCGGCGAAGACAGCCCAGGCGCACTGCCGATGCCGCTCCAAAGCCTGATCAGCCGCGACGCCTTCGCCTCTATCGACCGTTCGGCCGCGGCCGGCAATGCGCAGGCACGGGATCTGGTCAGCTATTTCGTGGGCCAGGGCGTCGGCCTGATTGACAGCGTCAAGTCGGCAGGCGCAGTTGTGCAGGAATTCAAGGAGGACTTTGCCGAAGCGGCGGAGCACCTCACCATGCTGGTTTCCGAATAGAGGCAAGAGCAAGAACAATGGCAGTGTCGAACCAAGCTGAAGACCGCATCCCCGTCATCGTCGGCGTCGGCGAATTCTCGGATCATCCGAAGGAGCTCGCCGAAGGTCTCGAGCCGCTCGCGCTGATGATCGAGGCGCTGAAGCGCGCGGAGCACGACTCTGGCGGGAAGCTGCTTGGGGATATCGACTCGCTCGACATCGTGAACTTCCTGAGCTGGCGCTACACCGCGCCGGAGAAGCAGCTCAGCGAGAAGCTCGGCATCACGCCGAAGCACGCTTATTATGGCCCGGTCGGCGGCGAAAGCCCGATCCGCTATATTCACGAGGCGGCGAAGCGGATCGCGCGCGGCGAATCCCAGGTCGCGGCGATCACCGGCGCGGAATCGCAGGGCACTGCCACCAAGGCCGAACGTGCCAAGGTGGATCTGCCTTGGACTCCATTCGCCAAGGATGCGCCGGAGCCGCTCCGCGGTGCCAACTATCAGAAGCCGATGGCCACCAAACTTGGCGTGGCCAAACCGGTCACGGTCTACCCGTTCTATGAAGCCGCCTCCGCCGCGCATTGGGGCCAGACGCCGCGGGAGGCGCATCGCGAATCCGGCGAGTTGTGGTCACGCTATGCAGGCGTCGCCGCGACCAATCCCGAAGCGTGGATCAAGAAGGCTTACACGCCCGACGAGATCACAACGCCGACGCCTGACAATCGGCTGATCGCCTGGCCCTATACCAAGCTGATGGTCGCCAATCCGATGGTGAACCAGTCGGCCGCCATCCTCGTTACCAGCCTTGCCAAGGCGCGCGCTGCCGGCGTGCCCGAGGATCGCATCGTGCATATCTGGGGCGGCGCTTCGGCCGAGGAGCCGCGCGACTATCTCGACCGCGACCAGTATGTGGAGAGCCACGCGCAGAATGCGGTGCTGAAGGTGGCCATGGATCTGGTCGGCGGCTCCGGCAAGAATTTCGGCGCCATCGAGCTCTATAGCTGTTTCCCCTGCGTGCCCAAGATGGCCCGCCGCACCCTCGGCCTTGGCAGCGACGTGCAACCAACCGTGACCGGCGGTCTCACCTTCTTTGGCGCGCCGCTGAACGACTACATGGCGCATGCCGCCTGCGCGATGGTCCGCAAAATCCGCGCGGGGACCAAGACGGGCCTGCTCTACGCGCAGGGCGGCTTCGTCACCAAGCACCACGCATTGGTGGTGTCGAAGGATATGCCGAAGGAAGCGATCGCGCAGGACACCAATGTGCAGGCTGACGCCGATCGCAACCGCAAGCCCGTTCCGACATATGTCACCGAGGCCTCGGGCAACGGCACTGTCGAAAGCTTCACGGTGATCTACGGCCGCGGTGGCGAGATCGAACACGGCGTGGTGATCCTGCGCGCTGCTGCCAATGAACGCGCGCTGGCGCGTGTGCCGGTACAGGACCAGGCGACACTGGCGTTTCTGATGGATCAGGACAAGACGCCAGTTGGGGCATCGGGGCCGATCAGCACGGCGGGTGACGGCGTGCTGGAATGGCAAAAGGCATCGTAGGCCAAATGACCAAATTTATTCCAAAGGATGCAAACTTCGAGGCCCGCGTGCAGGCGAGCTTCGCCCGCCAAACGGCGATGGCGACACTGGGCATCGAAGTTGCGCGTCAGGCCGCCGGCGAAGTCGAGCTTAAAATGCCGTACAACACCGCCTTTACGCAGCAGCATGGGTTCATTCATGCCGGCATTATCACGACAGCGCTGGATACGGCCTGCGGATATGCCGCCTTCTCGCTGATGCCCGACGATGCCGCGGTTCTGACCGTCGAATTCAAGACCAATTTTCTGGCCCCGGCCCGCGGCGAGCATTTCCTGTTTCGGGGCCGCGTGCTCAAGCCCGGCCGAACCATAACGGTTTGCGAAGGCCAGGCCTTTGCGGTGGAGCGAGGCGAGGAGAAACTGATCGCAACAATGAGCTGCACCCTGATGGCGCTGTTCGATCGCGAAGGCATCACACACTAGGCGATCGTAAATGCAGGGGTTGCTATGCCGGACGTACGAGCCCGGCATAGCGCGGCGTCAACGCCCTACCCCTTCACTTCCTTCTTGTCCGTCTCCGCCGTCGGCTTGCCGCTTTTCGGAGCACCGCTACCGCCGGTGATACGGACCTTGTCGCCGTCGTTGAGGCCGTCCGGCGGGGCAATGACGATGCGGTCGTCGGCGGCGATGCCGGATGCGAGCTCGATGTCGCGGCCGAGATCCCTGGCGATGGTCACGGTCTTGAACAGGATCTTGTCGTCCGGTCCAACGGTCGCGACGCGCATGCCGCTCTTGTTGAAGATCAGCGCCGAGGCCGGAACATGGAGCGGCGCGGAATCACGCGCGAGGCTCATCTTCACATTGGCATAACCACCCGGCAGCAATTCGCCGTTGGGGTTGTCGAGCACGAGCTGCATGCGCGTGGTGCCCGACGCCACATCGACCGATTGCGACGAGGCCTCCACCGTGGCCGGGAACGTCTTGTTCGGATGATCGGGCACGCTGATGATCGCCTTGGCGCCTAACCTGATCGCCGGCACATAGCTCTGCGGCACGTCGACATAAACGCGCAGCTTCTTGATATCAGATACCACGAACATCGCGGCGCCGGTTCCGGTGCCACCCGAGATCAGCGCGCCGACGTCGGTGTTGCGCTGGGTGACGACGCCGTCGAACGGCGCGGTGATCTTCTTGTAACCGGCCAGCGCTTCCAGCCGCTCAACATTGGCCTGACCGGAATTCACGGCGGCGCGCTTGTTGTTCAGATCGGCGGTGCGTTCGTCGATTTCCTGCGCCGAAACGAAATTCGACGCCACCAGCGTCTTGCGGCGGTTCAGCGTCGCTTCCGACAGTTTGGCGCTGGACTGCTGGCTGACAAGGTCAGCACGGGCCTGCAGCAACTGCTGATCGAGGTCCGGGGCTTCGATCTCGGCGATCACCTGGCCGGATTTGACCTGTGCACCGATATCGGCGCTCCAGCTCTTCAGATAGCCCGAGACGCGGGCAAAAATCGGCGCGCGGTAATAGGCTTCGAGCCGGCCGGGCAGATCGAGCGACGCGTTGAGGACGCGGGCATCCGGGGGAGCCACAGCGACCGTCGGGATCGCCTGATCGTCGGTCCAGGCCTTCAGGTCGGTCTCGGTCTTGGCGCGGGCCATGATGCCGGTGACGACGATGGCGCCGGCGGCGCACAGGCCGATCACTCCGACCAGGCCGAGCTTGCGGCGTGACACCGGGGGGGTCTGCTCAGTGGGCATGCAAAGTCTCCGAGGTAGCCACGTCAGCCGCAGGCTGATTTTCGGGCTGCTGTTTCTTGTGAACCATGCTGAACACCACCGGCACGAACATCAACGTGGCAATGGTAGCAAAAATCAGGCCGCCGATGACAGCGCGGCCAAGTGGCGCATTCTGCTCGCCGCCCTCGCCCAGCCCGAGCGCCATCGGCGCCATGCCGATGATCATGGCCAGGGCCGTCATCAACACCGGGCGGAAGCGGACGAAACCGGCTTCCGAGGCGGCCTTGATGGGATCGCCGAGGATCGCGTAGCGCTCGCGGGCAAAGGAAATCACCAGCACCGAATTGGCCGTTGCGACACCCATACACATGATGGCGCCGGTCAATGCCGGAACCGACAACGTGGTCTGCGTCGTGAACAGCATCCAGACGATGCCAGCCAATGCCGCCGGCAGCGCGGTGATGATCACGAACGGATCGGACCAGGACTGGAAGTTCACGACGATCAAGAGATAGATCAGCACGATGGCGCCGAGCAGGCCGAACAACAGGCCGGCAAAGGCGCTGTTCATGGTCTGCACCTGACCGAGCAGCGCCACATTGCTGCCCTTCGGCACATCCGCCTTGGTTTCTTCCAACACCTTGTAGATGTCGTTGGACACGGAGCCGAGATCGCGGCCCTGCGTGGTGGCATAGATCTGCACCATCGATTGGATGTCATATTGCGACACCACGGCATTCGAGGTCGAGCGATTGATGCTGGCAATGCCGCCGAGCATCGGGGAGTTGTTGCTGGCATTCACGGCCGTAATCGGCAGCGTCTCCAGCGCACCCAGCGAATCCAGTTTGTATTGCGGCGTCTGCATCACGATGGAATAAGACACGCCGTTATCAGGACTAAGATAATAGGTCGGCGCGACTTGCGACGAACCTGCGAGGTTGACCACGAGGCTGTTGGTGACATCGCGCTCGGTCAGGCCGACATACTGCGCACGGGTGCGGTCGACATCGATGTTGAAGCCGGGATTGTTCGGCGACTGCTGGAGCCGCGCATCGGCAATGCCGGGAATGCGGCGGATCTTGCCGAGCAGCTTGTTGGCATATTCGAAGTTCGCCGCGAGATTCGCACCGCGGATCTGCAGGTCGATCGGGGCCGGAGCGCCGAAGTTCAGGATCTGGCTGACGATGTCGGCGGGTAGGAAGGCAAAGCTGACGCCCGGGAACTGCCGCGGCAGTTGCTCGCGCAATTGCCGCACATATTCCTCGGTCGGCCTGTGGCCTTCCTTCAGCTTGATCTGGAAGTCACCATCCTGCGGGCCGATCACGCCGGTGTTGTTATAGGTGAGATTGATGCCGGAGACGGGCATGCCGATATTGTCGGTCATGGTCTCGATCTGATCCGGCGGGATGATCTTGCGCACCGCCTTGGTGATATCGGCGAACTGGTTCGCGGTTTCCTCGATGCGGGTGCCGACCTGGGCGCGGACATGCATCAGGATGGCGCCGCCGTCGACCGATGGGAAGAAGTTGCGGCCAAGGAACGGCACCAGCAGAAACGACACGCCGACGACACCGAGGAAGCCGATCACAAAAACGGGGCGCCGCGCCAGCGCCATATCCAGCAGGCCGTGATAGCCGCCGCGGATCCGCTCAAAGCCGGCCTCGAAGCCACGCTGGAAGCGCACCAGCGGATTGCGGGTCGGCGGCTTCTCGCCGTCATGATGGACATGCGGCTGAAGCAGATACTTGGCCATGGTCGGCACCAGCGTGCGCGACAGCAGGAACGACCAGACCATCGCGAACATCACCGCTTCGGCCATCGGCACGAACAGGAAGCGCGCAATGCCGTTGAGGAAGAACATCGGCACGAAGACGATACAGATACAGAGAAGCGATACGAAAGCCGGCGTCACAATCTGCGCCGCACCATCCATGATCGAGGTCTCGACGTCCTTGCCCTGCTCCAGATGGTAATTGATGTTCTCGATGGTCACCGTGGCGTCGTCGACGAGGATGCCGACTGCGAGCGCCAAACCGCCCAGCGTCATGATGTTCAGCGTTTCGCCGATCATCGACAGCATAATGATGGCGCCGAGCACCGCGAGCGGGATCGACACCGCGATGATGACGGTGGAACGCCAACTGCCGAGGAACAACAGGATCATCACCGACGTCAGCAAGGCCGCGATGACGCCTTCCACGGCCACGCCCTCGATGGCGCCGCGCACGAAGCCTGACTGGTCGCCAATATAGCTGATCTTCAACGCGTCCGGCAGCGCCGCGCGATAGTCGATCACCTTCTGCTTGATGCCGGAGATGATATCGAGCGTGGAAACCGAGCCCGCCTTCAGCACCTGCATCAGCACCGAACGATTGCCATCCACATGCACGATATTGGTCTGCGGCGGATTGCCGTCGCGCACGGTGGCGACGTCATCCACATAGACCATGGCGCCGTTGACGCTCTTGATCGGCAGCCGGCCGAGTTCTTCGATCTTCAGCGGCGAATTGTTGAGGTTGATCGTGTATTCGAACTCGCCGATCTTCTGCGTGCCGACCGGCGTGATCAGGTTCTGCGCCGCCAATGCATTGGCGACGTCCTGACCCGAGAGACCACGCGCCTGTAGCGCGCCCGGATTGAGATCGATCTGAATCTGACGCTGTTTGCCGCCAAACGGATATGGGATCGCGGCACCTGGCACGGTGACCAACGGCGTGCGGAGCTGGTTGATGCCGATATCGGCGAGGTTCTGTTCTGTGAGGCCGTCGCCTGACAGAGCAACGTTGATGATCGGCACCGTCGAGGCCGAATAGTTCAGGATCAGCGGGGGCGTGGCGCCGGGCGGCAACTGCTTGATCAGCGTCTGCGAGATCGCGGTGACCTGCGCATTGGCGGTGCGGATGTCGACATTGGGCTGGAAGAAGATCTTGATGATGCCGAAGCCGGCATAGGAATTCGCCGTGATGTGCTCGATGTCATTGACCGTGGTGGTCAGTGCGCGCTGGAACGGCGTGGTGATACGGCCGGACATCTGGTCCGGCGGGAGGCCGGTATATTGCCAGACCACGCCGATGACGGGGATGCGAATATCAGGGAAAATATCGGTCGGCGTGCGAAGCGCGGCCAGCGGCCCGACAATCAGCAACAGCAGGGCCAGCACCACAAAGGTGTAAGGCCGAGTCAGGGCGATGCGCACCAACGAGATCATGAACGGGCAGTCCTCGATATATTGACGAGAGGGGCACTGCGGGAACCCGCCTGCCCACGATCGAATTCACCTGTTTAGAGAGATCATCTGCATCCGATTAGTGAGCCGGGCCGGCATAAGCCTATCGGCTCGGTTCATGAATGAACGGGCAATCCTCTTTGCATGAAGGGCTGCGAACGAGCGGTTTCCCGGCCTGTCCACGCCAGCAGATTTACCCGACCTGCGACAAAATAGCTAACGCGCGAAGCCTCACGGCAATTCACTTCAGCGGTATTGTTAATTGTTTCCGGGCCGCCGTGGCGTCCGCACAACAGTTTTAGGCTTAAATAGACGCGGCTGCGGCTCGCGACACCCAAGGTGTCATGGGCCGGTCAAGATGAACTATCTGTAATGCGCGCGGCGCAAGCAGCGCCCTGCCTATTCGGGCAGCCTGTCGCCCCGGGATTGGGCGACATCCATCAGGTCATCAGGCCAAGCGCATCTTCAAAAAAAGCCGGTCCACCGAAATTGCCGGACTTCAGCGCCAGCAGCATCTGGCGCTCTGCCGCGCCGACTGCGCGCAACACCGGCACACCGGCGGCGATTTCCGCACCGACCAGAAAACCCGGAATGCCCAAACGATCCACGACAGCGCCGGAAGTCTCGCCGCCAGCCACGACGAGCCGTTGTACGCCGGCGCGGACGAGACCTTCAGCGAGATCGGCCATCGCCTGCTCGATGGCATGCCCCGCGGCATCGCGGCCATGGCGCTTTTGCAGCGCCGTCACCTGATCCGGTGTCGAACTACTGGCAATCAGGACCGGTCCTTTGCCGAGCCGCTCCTTCGCCCAGCCGAGCGCGCGCTGGACTTCCGCGCCGCCGGCCATCACCTGTTCGGGATCGAGATGCAGCACCGGCATCACCTGTTCGGCGCGCGCGATCTGCTGCAGCGTCGCCTGCGAACAACTCCCAGCCAGACAGGCTGCAGCGCCGCCCACAGGCGTATCCTTGATCGAAGTCGCCGCGTTCGCCTTGACGCGGCCGGACGCGACCAGTGCGCGCGCCAGGCCAAGCCCCATGCCGGATGCACCGACCGAGACGCGATGACCCAGGGCGACCGCACCGATGGTTTCCAGATCGCTGGCAAATACGGCGTCGATGATCGCCGCGCCAAAGCCATTCTCCGACAGTCCATCGAGATGCGTCCGCACCACGTCGGCGCCGCAGGCGACAACTCCGAGATCGACCAACCCGATATTTGTCGCGCTCTGCCGCGCCAGCACACGGACGAGATTGGAGTCGTGCATCGGATTGAGCGGGTGATCCTTCAGCGGACTCTCGTTCAGCGGCACGGAGCCAACGAACAGATTGCCCTGATAGACCGTGCGGCCGGTCTCGGGGAATGCCGGCGTCACCAGCACGATATTGTCACCGGAATCGAGCCGCAACGCGTCCATCACCGGGCCGATATTGCCGGCGTCGGTGGAATCGAATGTCGAGCAGATCTTGAACAGCACATGATCCGCGCCGCGGCTGCGCATCCATTTTTCGGCGGCGCGCGATTTCTCGACCGCCCTGCTGGCCGCGATCGAGCGACTCTTCAGCGATACTACAACGGCATCGACGTCCGGCAGCTGCAGATCATCAGCAGGAATGCCGATGGTCTGCACCGTGCGCAGACCGCAGCGGGTCAGCGTGTTGGCCAGGTCGGACGCACCCGTGTAGTCGTCAGCGATGCAGCCCAGCGCCAGCGTCATGCTTTCACTCCGGCATAGGGCTTGAACCAGCCAAGTCCTGCGACCGTATCGCCGGCCGGGCGATATTCGCAGCCGACATAATTGTCGTAGCCGAGCCGGTCGAGTTCATCGAACAGGAACGGATAGTTCAGTTCCTCACCGGACGGTTCGTTGCGCGACGGCACGCTGGCGATCTGGATATGCCCGATCCACGGCAGCATCTCGCGCAGCCGCATCGTGACGTCACCGTGCATGATCTGGCAGTGATAGATATCGAACTGCAGCCCGAGATTCGGAATCTTCATGTCGGCGATGATGTCGCGCGCGAACATGAAGTCGTTGAGAAAATAGCCGGGCACATCGCGCGGGTTGATCGGCTCAATCACCACGTCGACGCCATGTTCGCCGAGAAAATTCGCGGCCCATTCGACGGATTTGCGGAAGGCCGCGACGGCCTTCGGATCGCGGCGATCGGCGAGACCCGCCATCATGTGCAGGCGGCGGACATTGGTGGCCAGGGCATAAGGCAGTGCCGTGTGAATGCTCTGCCGGAGCTCATCGAACTTGTCGGGACGTGCGGCAAAACCCTTTTCGCCGGCATTCCAGTCGCCCGGCGGCAGATTGAACAGCACCTGCTTCAGGCCATTTCGTTCCAGCCGTTCGGCGATCGCTTCCGGCGGATGCTCGTAGGGGAACAGGAACTCCACCGCAGTGAAACCGGCCTTCGCCGCGGCATCAAAGCGATCGAGGAACGCGTGTTCGTTGAACATCATGCTGAGATTGGCGGCGAAGCGGGGCATCGATCGTCCTCGTGTTCTTAATTCGGCTCGCCCGGCAGCTTGGTGCCGGTGACCTTGGCATACATCCGCGCCACGGACGCGTCGTCATCGCGGCCCATGCCTGACGCCGAGGTCATTAGAAACATCTGCAGAGCCGCAGCGGAGACCGGCACGGGAAATTTTGCCGTACGCGCCATGTCCTGGATGATGCCAAGATCCTTGACGAAAATATCGACCGCGCTGCGCGGCGTGTAATCGCCATCGAGCACATGCGGCATGCGGTTCTCGAACATCCAGGAGTTGCCGGCGGAGGCGGTGATCACCTCGTAGACCTTGCGGATATCGAGACCCTGCTTGGCGGCAAACGCGATGGCTTCCGAGGCGGCGGCGATATGTACGCCTGCGAGGAGCTGGTTGATCATCTTGAAAGCGGCGCCCTGCCCGGCGGCATCGCCGAGTTCGTAGAGCTTGGCGGCCATCGCATCGAGCGCCGGCCGCGCCTTGGCAAAGGCAGCCTCGCTGCCGGATGCTAGAATGGTGAGTTCGCCCTGCGCCGCACGCTGTGCACCGCCGGAGATCGGGGCATCGAGGTAATGTCGACCGGTGGCTTCGAGATCCCCGGCGAGGCGGCGGGCGACATCGGGATCCATCGTCGCGGACGATACGAATACCGCACCTTTCGGCAGCGTTTCAGCAACGCCATCCGTCCCGAACAGGATGGTCGCCGTCTGCGCGGCATTGACGACGACACTGATGACGATATCCGCGCCCTGCGCGGCGTCCGCCGGGGTATCAGCGCCCTGCCCTCCGTCGGCCACGAAGCGCTTCACCGCATCCGCCGAGACGTCGCAGCCGGTCACCGTGAAGCCGGCCTTCTTGAGCGACAGGGCCATGCCATAACCCATCGACCCCAGACCAATAACGGCGACGCGTGGCTTCTCAGATGCAGGTGACATGCGGCAATTCCCTAGGGGTCCTCGATGGCCAGCTTGAGGCGGCCTTGCCTCTCGGTAACACGGCTTGGCCATCATGCCAAAGCGTGGGAAAAAGCATCACGAGGAAATGCCTAGAAAAGACCGAGGACATCCGGTGACTGACACAAAGCTCCGTGAAGAGATCTGCCGGCTCGGCCGCTCGCTGTTCGACCGTGGGCTGACGCCGGGCTCATCGGGCAATATCAGTGTGCGCTGCGATGATGGCGGCTGGCTCGTGAGCCCGACCAATGCGTCACTGGGCTCACTCGATCCGGCCCGGCTGTCGCGCCTCGACAGCAACGGCCGCCTCATGTCTGGCGATGCGCCGACCAAAGAGGTTCCGCTGCATACGGCGCTGTATGAGACCCGCAGCGCCGCTCGCGCCGTGGTGCATCTGCATTCGACCCATTCGGTAGCGGTCTCGATGCTGCCGGAAATCGACCCACGCGCGGTGCTGCCGCCGATGACGCCCTATTACCTGATGAAATGCGGCGCGACGGCCCTGGTGCCGTATTATCGGCCGGGCGATCCGGCGGTCGCCGACGCTATCAAGGGCCTCGCCGGCAAATATTCATCCGTGCTGTTGGCCAATCACGGCCCGGTGGTGTCCGGCGACACGCTGGAAGCAGCGGTCTATGCCATCGAGGAACTCGAAGAGACCGCGAAACTCTATCTGCTGCTGCGCGGGCTCAACCCGCGGCACCTAACGCCCGCGCAAGTGAAGGACCTGGTGGCGACGTTCGGGCTGGTTCTGCCGGATCATGACCGACACGGGCACGATTGAACTGCGTTATTTTATAAGTCGATTGTAGACCGCGTGCGGACCGATCCAGAACCACACCAATCCATCATCGACTTCGACCGCGAGCGCGCGATACTGCCGCCCCACCCGCGCGGAGAGATAGCGGCCTACTTTCTTGAGATGGATCGACGGGCGGCTTGGGTCACTCTTCAAAAGAGCGAAGTTTTTGTCGGCAAGCAACCGTACATGGTCGGGTAATTTTTGATACGCCGCCCAGAAAGCCGGACTGGCGTGATGTTTCATAGTTCCCGCGTCCGCCCATCGCGGTGCGCTTTCAGTGCCTCTTCAGCCAAGCGATCCAACCGACCAGACAAGGCATCGGCTTCGATCTGACGGTCGAACCGCTCTGCCTCGAACGCCTCGAACCACGCTCGAAACCGCTCCAACTCTGCCGGGGGCAGGCTTTCGACGGCCTTCTCAATATCTTCGACATTGGACATAGCGAGACTTTAGCACAACGGCGACCGGCCGCCTACAGCCCCAGATACGCCTTGCGCACATCCGGATTGGTCGCGATCTCCGACGCCTTGCCCTGCATCTGGACGCGGCCGGTCTGCAGGATATAGGCGCGGTCGGCGATCTCCAGCACTTCGGCCATGCGCTGCTCGACGATCAGCACAGTCATGCCCGCGTCGCGGATCTTGATGACCGCCTGAAAGATCTCGTCCACCAGCTTCGGCATGATGCCCTGCGACGGCTCGTCGAGCATCAACAGGCGCGGACGGGTCATCAGTGCGCGGCTGATGGCCAGCATCTGCTGCTCGCCGCCGGACAGGGTTTCGGCGCGTTGCTCGAGACGTTCGGAAAGGCGCGGGAACAGGTCGAACACCAGCTTCAACGGCTCGTCGCGATCGGGCTTGCCGCGATACATGTAGCTGCCGAGGCGGAGGTTGTCTTCCACCGACAACCGCGGAAACAGCCGGCGGTTCTCCGGCACATAGGCGATGCCGCGCGCGGTGATGAGATGCTGCGGCACGCCGTTGATCTGCTCGCCATCGAAGGTGACGGTGCCCGAACGCGGGCGCTCGGCGCCGGCGATGGTCTTGATCAGCGTCGACTTGCCGGCGCCGTTGGAGCCGCAGACGGCGACGATCTCGCCCTTGGCGACGTCGATGGTGACGTCCGAAATGGCGACCAGCCCCTGATAGGCGGTGGTGGCCTCACGCACCGACAGCATGGCGATCCCCGAGATATGCACTGATGACTTCAGGATGCCGCACGACATCCGCGGGTTTGCCCTCGACAAGCTTCTTGCCGAGATTGAGCACGATGGCGCGGTCGACCAGCGGCATGACGATTTCCATGACGTGTTCAACCATCAGCACGGTGACGCCGGTCTCGCGGACCTTGCGGACCAGGGCCACGCCCGACTGCGCCTCGAGCGGCGTCAGGCCGGTGAGACATTCGTCGAGCATCAGGAGCTTCGGTTCGGTGGCCAGCGCACGCGCCACTTCGAGGCGGCGCTTCTCCGACGGAATGAGATCCCTGGCAAGCTTGTCGGCGCGCGGGGCAAGACCGCAGAACTCAAGCACCTCATGTGCCTTGCGCCGCGCATCACGCATCTTTTCGTTGCGGATCAGCGCGCCAACAATGACGTTGTCGATCACGGTCATGGTCTCGAAGCTCTTCACCACCTGGAAGGTGCGCGCGATACCGCGCTGGCAGCGTTCCGCCGCCGGCATCTGCGTGACGTTCTCGCCGTTGAACCAGATCGTACCCTGCGTGGGCGGCAGCACGCCGGCGATCAGGTTGAACAGCGTCGACTTACCGGCGCCGTTCGGCCCGATCAGGCCGACGATTTCGCCAGCGCCGACGGAGATCGAGACGTCGCTATTGGCGATCAGGCCGCCGAAGCGCTGCCAGACGCCACGGGTTTCGAGAAGAGGTGTCGTCATTGCGGCACTCCTTTCGAAGCCGGACGTCGCGAGAACAGGCCGATCAAACCATCGGGCCGCGCCAGCGAGATCACGACGATCACTGCGCCATAGAGGATGAGATCGACGCCGCGGCCGGAGCCGCCGATGAAGGAGCGCGTCAGTTCGGTCATCGGGATCAGGATGACCGCGCCGAGCACCGGGCCCCACAGCGTGCCGATACCGCCCAGCACCGCAGGCAATGCCATCAGCAGCGAGAACTGGAAGGTCATGACGCTTTCAGGATCGATATAGGAGACGAACTGCGCGTAAAACGCACCGCCGATCGCGGTGAGGAAGGCCGAGACGGCCGCTGCGCCCATCTTGGAATTGAACACCACGACGCCGAGGCTTTCGGCCGCATCGGGATTATCCTTCACCGCGCGCCACCAGAAGCCCCATTTGGAGTCTTCCAGCCACCAGGTGATGAACCAGGCGACGCAGCAGAACACGAGCGCGAAGTAATAGAACGGCAGCTTGCTGCGTGTGAACTGGAACTTGGCCCAGCTATCGCCGCGCACCGGGATGTCGATGCCGAGCGCCGCACCGGCATAGTCCCAATTGTGGAACAGCAGGAAGCCAATTTCGGCGATGACGATAGTGGCGATGACGAAGTAATGGCCGCGCAGGCGGAAGGTCGGATAACCCAAGGCCAGCGCGATCAGCGCGGAAATGATGCCACCGCCGAGCATGCCGAACCACGGCAGCACACCGAATTTGGTAAACAGCAGCGCCGTCGTATAGGCGCCGAGGCCGAAATAGAGCGCGTGGCCGAGCGAGATCTGGCCGCAATAGCCGCCAAGGATGTTCCAGGCCTGCGACAGCGCCGCATACATCAGGGTCAGCACCATGATGTTCTGGACATAGACGTCCTTGACGAAGAACGGCACGCAGGCGGCGATGGCCGCAAGCGCGGCGGCGAGGATGAGGTCGCGGCGGCGACGTTGGGTGAAGCTGTCCATCAGATCGATCCGAACAGGCCGCGCGGCCGGACAAAGACAACGAGGAGATAGACGGCATAGATGCCGACCGATTTGAGCGATGGCGGCAGGATCATCGCCGTGGTCGCCTCGACCAGACCAACGATGATGCCGCCAGCAAAAGCGCCGAACACGCTGCCAAAGCCGCCGAGCGCCACGGTGACGTAAGCGATCAGCGCAAAGGACGCGCCAACGTCGGGATAGATGTAGAAGAAGATCGCCATCACGCCGCCGGCGAGACCGATCAGCGCCGAGCCTAGGCCCCAGCCGAGGGCGAACACCTTGTTCTTGTCGATGCCGACCAGCGCCACGGCACCGGCATCCTCACGGGTCGCTTCGAGCGCGCGACCGAAGTCGGTCTTCTTCATGAAGAAGTAAAGCGCGCCGAAGGCAGCAATGGAAATCAGCGCGCCGACCAGCTGTGGCACCGGCAGAAATACGCCGAAGATCGAGATCGTCTTGCCGCCGAGGAACGAGGCCGGGATGCTTCGATAATCCGGGGTGAAGAAGAACTGCGCGAGGCCGCGCATCAGGATGGCGAGGCCGAAGGTTGCGAAGATCTGCACCATGCCGATATTGGCCTTGGCCCGCATCGCGAAGCGTATGATCACGAGATAGATCACCGCGCCGAACACGAACATGCCAGCGGCCACCAGCGGGATCGACAGCAGTGGATCGACCGCCCAGAACATGAATAGGAAGAAGGTGAGGTACATCGCCAACATCAGGAATTCGCCATGGGCGAAGTTGGTGACGTCCATCAACCCGAAGATCAGCGCGAGGCCGACCGCGAGCAGGCCGTAGAGCAGCCCCATCAGCAATCCGCTGGCAAGGCTCTGGATGATGGTCGCGGCGGTCACGAAGTAATCCTCTCTGTCTGTCGTCCCCGCGAAAGCCGGGACCCATAACCACCGACATCACAACTGGGCGATGCCGGTCAGACCAGGTGCAAACCAATCCTTCGGAGGATATGGATCCCCGCCCCCCGCACGCCTTCGGCGTGCTAGGCGGGGATGACACCGGAGTGTGTGGTGACGTCGTCGAGTCCGACGACGACGCCACATGCGTTTAGAGAACGCGCCTTACGGCATCGGCCAGATCGCATCCGCCACGGCGGCCTGCGGCGGGAAGATGGTGACGAACTTGCCACCATTATACTGCAGCAGTACCGGATCGGCGTTGTTGTTCTGGCCCAACTCGTCGAACTTGACCTTGGCCCACGGCATGATCGTGCTTTCGCCCGGCATGTCGGTGGCGACCAGCGCTTCGCGGATCTTCTCACCATCGGTCGACTTGGCGCGATTGATGGCGTCGGCCATCACGATCAGGCCCATGAACTGGCGCGAGGAGTAGTCGTTGAAGTCCTTACCGGACTTCTCCTTGAACATGTCGTTGATCTTGCCGACCATCGGACGCTTGGCGGCGAGATCGAGTGAGAACGAACCGCGCGAGATGACGCCCGGAATCTTGTCACCGACCGCATCATACAGCGCCTTCTCGGAGAAGCCGGCGTCCTGTGCGACGATGTTCTTGGCCTTGTAGCCAAGTTCGCCCATGGTCTTGATGAGCAGGATGCCATCGGTGGTGTAGCTCGACGGCATCAGCACGTCGGCATTGGCAGCCTTGAGCTGCTGCACTTCGGCAGTGAGTGACGGCGAATTGGCGCGATACTTGATGTCGGCGACGATTTTGTAACCGCGGTCGGCAGCGAGCTTGATCTGCGCATTCGCCGAGTCCGTGCCGAAGATGGTGTCTTCGTGGAACAGCGCCAGCGTCTCGATCTTCTGGCCTTTTTTCTTCAGCGCATCGAAGAAATCGAACATCGCCGTCGAGAACATTTCGTCATGCGGGGCGGCGCGGAAGTAATATTTCAAACCGCGGCGATGCAGGCTTGGCGACGAGTTGTCGGCCGACAGGAACGGGATCTGGTAGCGCTCGCAAATCTGGCTGACGGTGACGGCGACGGCGCTCTGATAGGTGCCGACAATGGCCGAGACCTTCTCCTGGGTGATGAGGCGTTCGGCTTCAGCGCGGCCCTTCTGCGGATCGGCCTGATGGTCGGCGAAAACGAGACGTACCTTGGCGCCGCCGAGACCAGTGAAGCCTTCGCCCTTCGCCATCGGCAACGCGAAATCGTAATCCTTGTTGATGATATCGGCAGCCGTTTCGAAAGCCTTCTGCGCGTCGACGCCGATCTGCGCGCTGGCGCCGGACAGCGGATAAATCACGCCGATCACGACTTCCTTGACCTGCGCGCGCGCAGGCTTGGCGAGAGGCAGCAGCGCGGCGGAAGCGGCGCCTCCAAGCAATACGTTTCGGCGAGAAATCGTCATGTCTTTGTCCTTTGTGACCGGCGGCTATCGATGAAACTAATCAAGGTTACGGTAAAGCCCGAAAGATCGGCAAGCTGCTTCTTATAAAACAGCCAAATGCTTATTCTTCAGGTCCGTGACGAGCATGACACCCGGCGCATGCGTAATCGCGAACGGCACGCGCGCTGCAGCAATGACCGCTTGCGGCGTGACGCCACAGGCCCAGAACACCGGGATTTCATCGTCGTTGATGTGCACCGCATCGCCGTAATCAGGCTTGTTGATATCCTTGATGCCGATCGACTGCGGCAGACCCAGATGTACCGGCGCACCATGCACTGCGGGAAACCGCGAGGTGATCTGGACGGCACGGATCGCATCAGCCGGCTTCAGCGGTCGCATCGACACCACCATCGGCCCGGCGAACGGGCCAGCGGATTTGCAGGCGATGTTTGTGCGATACATCGGCACCAGCACATCCTGTTCGATGTGACGGATCGGCAGGTCATCGGCCATCATGGCTTCTTCAAACGAATACGAACATCCGATGACGAAAGACACGAGATCGTCGCGCCAGTACTTC
Organism: Tardiphaga sp. 37S4; assembly: GCF_021044645.1. Lineage (NCBI taxonomy): Bacteria > Pseudomonadati > Pseudomonadota > Alphaproteobacteria > Hyphomicrobiales > Nitrobacteraceae > Tardiphaga > Tardiphaga sp. 37S4. The sequence goes on from NZ_CP088008.1 coordinate 4,476,185, forward strand.
GTCACCTCGTAAGGGCGATCAATCGCCTCACCATCCTTCCAGACGACATATTGCGGAATGTCAGTCCGGATATCGAGATCAAGACCGAGGGCGGGAATGCTTGGATTACCGACATCCGACATGCCGATGATCGGGCACGGCTTCGGATTGAGCTGGCAGAAGCGATGGAAAGCCGCCGCCTGCGCTTCCGGCAGAATGACGAGATTGCCCTGGACATAACCCGGGGCCACTCCGGCGGTGCTGCTATATTTGCCCGCGCGATATTCGCGGCGAGCAACCGCGCTGGGCAAATCCGAGGATCGATCGTCGCTTTGCTGCGCTGCCGAAGAAATAGCCATCTTAGTGTCCTGCCTAATTCTGCCTCGACACGCACTGAAACTCAGGGCTAGTATAATGTCTAATCGTTGTTTTTAATCGACATCCATAAATCCTACTTATCGATAGCCGGATCGCATCCATGGCGGACTTCAAGGCGCTGGAGACTTTTCTCTGGGTGGTCAATCTCGGCAGCTTCCGCGGCGCGGCCCAGAAGCTCAACACGACCCAGCCGGCAATCTCCCAGCGTATCGCGCAACTGGAACACGAGATGGGCGTGCGGCTTCTGCAGCGTGACCGCCGTATGGCCTCGCCGACGACGGCCGGACGGCAGATGCTGGTCTATGCCGAAAAGCTGATCGGCCTGCGCTCAGAGATGATGGCGGCGGTTGGCGATCGCTCGGCAATGCGCGGCGTGCTGCGGCTCGGCGTCGCCGAGACCATCGTCCACACTTTGCTGACGCGGCTGATCAAGCACGTCAATATCTCGTATCCGAACCTGTCGCTCGAAATCGAGGTTGATATCACGCCGAACCTGAACGCGCGGTTGCAGGCACAGGAGATCGATCTCGCTTTCGTGCTCGGGCCGCTTTCGACATCCAACATTCGCAACCGTGTGCTGTGCGACTACCCCGTCGGCTTTCTCGCCAGCCCTTCGCTCAAGCTCGGCGACGGTCCACTCTCGATCCACGATCTCGCGAAATTTCCCATCATCACCTTCTCGCGCAAGACCCGGCCCTACGAGATCGCGCGCTCGCTGTTCAACCGGCCCGACCTGCCACCGATCCGGCTGCACGCCAGCGCGTCGCTGTCTACCGTGATGCACATGGCGATTGAGGGCTTAGGTATCGCACTGATCCCGACAGCCATCATCGAGAACGAACTCGCGGACGGACGGCTGCAATTGCTTAATACCAACCTGCAGCTCCAGCCGCTGACATTTTCGGCAAGCTGGCTCGCGTCACCCGACACGGCCGCAATCGAACTCGTCGCAGGCATTGCTGCGCAACTGGCGCAGAACAGCCCATTGGTTGACGAGCCGGCAGCGTCGGGTCATTGAAAAGCAGGCCTCTTCAACACAAACTTCTCGGGACAGACCGCATGACCAAGCTTGGCGACAACCTCAAAATCGATTCCGCACGGCTGTGGGACACGATCAACGAGACAGCGAAATTCGGCGGCACCCCAAAAGGCGGCGTGCGACGCCTGACGCTCGGGCCTGAAGATAAATTGGTGCGCAATTGGTTCCGCAAGGCGTGCGAAGATGCCGGCCTGGAGGTGCATGTCGATGCCCTCGGCTCGATGTTCGCGCTGCGTAAGGGCCGCGACATGTCGAAGGCCCCGATCGGCGTCGGCTCGCATCTCGACACCCAGCCGACCGGCGGCAAGTTCGACGGCATTCTGGGCGTGCTCGGCGCACTCGAAGTCGTGCGCACGCTCAACGATGCCGGCATCGAGACCGAGATGCCGATCTGCATCGCCAACTGGACCAATGAAGAAGGCTCGCGCTTTGCGCCGGCGATGATGGCCTCCGCTGCCTATGTCGGCGACTTCACCACCGACGACATTCTGTCGCGCAAGGACATTGCAGGTGTCACCGTCGGCGAAGCGCTCGACGAGATTGGCTATCGCGGCGACGTTGCGGTCGGCACGCAGAAATTCTCGGGCTTCGTCGAACTGCATATCGAGCAAGGCCCGATCCTGGAGGCCGAAAGCAAGACCATCGGCGTGGTCGATTCCGGCCAGGGCGTGCTGTGGTTCGACGGCAAGATCACCGGCTTCGAGAGCCATGCCGGCTCGACCCCGATGCCGCTGCGCAAGGATGCGCTGGCGACACTGTCCGAGATCGTGCTGGCCACCGAGCGTGTCGTCAGCAATATCGGCGCGCTCGGCACTATCGGCGAAGCCGTGATCGCAAATCCGTCGCGCAACGTGATCCCCGGCGAGATCGCCTTCACCATGGATCTGCGCAGCGCCGACGCCGGCAAGCTGGACGCCATCGAGAAAGGCGTGCGCGATGCCATCAAGGAGATCGCCGCGCATCGCAAGGTTGACGTCGCCTTCGACAAGGTCTGGCACAAGCCGCCGACGCACTTCAACAAGGACTTCGTCAATGCGGTTGAGACGGCCGCGACGTCGCTCGGCTACTCGCATCGCCGTATCACCTCAGGCGCCGGCCACGACGCCTGCAACCTCAACAACATCATGCCGACAGCGATGGTGTTCATTCCGAGCAAGGATGGTATCAGCCACAACGAGCTCGAAAGCTCGACGCAGGAAGATTGCGCCGCCGGCGCCAATGTATTGATGCATACGGTGCTGGCGCTTGCCGGCGTCGCATCGAAGTAACGAAGACAGACAGGGGATAGTGATGCGGGGTGTATTCGTCGATGCCAGCGAAGAGCTGGCGAAGATTCTGGAACGGCTGACGCAGCCGGGCGACATCGCAATCAAGATCAATCGGGATGAGGACATCAAGTCGGCCGATTTGCCTGAGGTGCTGGACGGCGCCGAGATCGCCATCGTCGATCACACCTATCTGCCGACCGATGTGGCCAAGCAGTGCGCCGGCCTGAAGCATGTGGTGTTTCTCGGCACCGGTGCGCGCAGCTATATGCATATCGAGGAGCTCGCCGAGCTGGGGATCGAAGTCCACCTGATCCGCGGCTATGGCGATACGGCCGTTGCCGAATGCGCCATCGCGCATATGTGGGCTGCTGCGCGCGGCCTTGCCCAGCAAGACCGTGAAATGCGGGCCGGCAACTGGCTGCGCGATGAAGGCATGGAGCTGACTGGCAAAACGGTTGGTCTGATCGGCTTCGGCGGCATCGCTGCGGAAGTCGCGCGTATTGCGCTCGGTTCGGGCATGAAGGTGATTGCCTGGAACCGGTCGCCGAAGACCCATCCCGGTGTCGAGTTCACTGACATGGAAACCGTGCTGTCGCAGAGCGACGTCGTGTCAATTCATCTTCTGCTGAATGACGACACCCGCGGCATGATCACCCGCGAGCGCATCGGCCAGATGAAGAAGGGTGCAATCCTCGTCAACACTGCCCGCGGAGCCGTGGTCGATGAAGCCGCGATGATCGATGCGCTGCGCTCGGGCCATCTGCGCCATGCCGGCCTCGACGTATTTGATATCGAGCCGCTGCCGGCCGGCCATGTGCTGACGACGCTGCCGAACGTGACGCTGTCGGCACATTCGGCGTTCCGGACGCCGGAGGCGAGCATCAATCTGATCGCGGCGGCATGGAAGCACTGCCGGCGAATCGCCGCCTAACCTTTCAATCGTCTGAAACGAAAATGCCCGGCATGAAGCCGGGCATTTTTTTTGCGCGTCAGTGGCGGCAGCTTACTCCACCATCTCCGCGACGGCCTTGCCGCAAGCGCCTGTATCGGCCTGACCGCCGAGATCGCGCGTCCGCAGCGTCCGCTCTTCAAGCGTGCGTTCGATCGCCTTGACGATCGAGTCTGCGGCCTGCTTCTCGCCGAGATGCTCAAGCATCATCGCCCCGGACCAGATCATGCCGATCGGATTGGCGATGCCCTGCCCCGCAATGTCCGGCGCCGAGCCATGCACCGGCTCGAACACCGACGGGAAATCGCCGGTCGGGTTGATATTGCCGGACGGCGCGATGCCGATGGTGCCGGTGCAGGCCGGGCCGAGATCGGACAAGATGTCGCCGAACAGGTTGGACGCAACCACGACGTCGAACCAGTCCGGATGCATCACGAAATTCGCTGTGAGAATGTCGATGTGATACTGGTCCCACTTCACATCGGGATAGTTGGCGCCCATCGCCTTCACGCGCTCATCCCAATAGGGCATCGTGATCGCGATGCCGTTGGACTTGGTCGCCGAGGTCAGGTGCTTCTTCGGCCGCGACTGCGCGAGGTCGAACGCAAATTTCAGGATGCGGTCGACACCGGTGCGGGTCATCACCGTCTGCTGGGTAACGAATTCACGATCGGTGTCCGGGAACATGCGACCGCCGACGGAGGAGTATTCACCTTCGGTGTTCTCGCGCACCACCCAGAAGTCGATGTCGCCGGGTTTGCGGCCGACCAGCGGACAGGGCACGCCGGGCATCAGGCGCACCGGGCGCAGATTGACGTATTGGTCGAATTCGCGCCGGAACTTGATCAGCGAGCCCCACAACGAAATGTGATCCGGAATCTTTGCCGGCAGGCCGACGGCGCCGAAGTAGATCGCATCGTGCTTCCCGATCTGCGCCTTCCAGTCGTCCGGCATCATCTGGCCGTGCTTCTCGTAATAGTCATAGGACGAGAAGTCGTAATGATCGAAATGCACCTTCACGCGATGCTTTTTCGCTGCCGCTTCAAGGACGCGCAGGCCTTCCGGCATCACTTCCTTGCCGATGCCGTCGCCGGGGATGACCGCGATCCGATATTCTTTTTGTGCGCTCACGTGGGGTTTCCTTCGCCAGTAATTCTGCCTGCAGATGTGGACCAAAGCCGGCCTGCGATCAACGCTGCACTGCAATGTTGACCGGTTTTGCCGCAGGGGCCTAACTCTGTCACAGACACTCCCTTCTGCAATCCAGAGGCATTCCATGGATCTTCATTTGCGCGGCAAGCGCGTCCTGATCACGGGCGCATCCAAGGGTATCGGCGCGGCGGCCGCGGAAGCGTTTGCCGAAGAAGGCTGCGATCTCCGCCTCGCGGCCCGCAATGTGGAGCAGATGCAAGCCTTGGCAGACCGGCTGCGCTCCAGCCACCAGATCGACGTCGCCGTGCATGGTGTCGACCTGCGCAAGCCGGACGATCTAGCGTCGCTGGCGGCTGCCGCCGGCGATATCGACATACTCGTCAACAATGCCGGCGATATTCCCGGCGGTTCGCTCGACAAGATCGACGAGCCGACCTGGCGCCATGCCTGGGATCTCAAAGTGTTCGGCTTCATCAATCTGACGCGCCTCGTCTATGCGCAGATGAAAGCACGCGGCCATGGCGTGATCGTCAACGACATCGGGGCTGCCGGCGAGAAGTTCGACGCCAATTACATCTGTGGCAGCGCCGGCAATGCCGCGCTGATGGCTTTTACGCGGGCGCTGGGCGGAAAAAGCCTGAAGGACAATATCCGCGTGGTTGGCATCAATCCCGGCCCGGTCGAGACCGAGCGTCACATCACGCTGATGAAGACCCGCGCCAAGGCGCAATTCGGGGACGAGAACCGTTTCCGGGAATTGCAGCAGGGTTTGCCACTCGGCCGCGCTGCGAAACCGCGCGAGATCGCCGACATGATGACGTTTCTGGCGTCCGATCGCGCGGGCTATACGACCGGCGTGATCTACACGGTGGATGGCGGATATAGCGCTGGATGGGGCAGTTAGTCGCTTTTCTTAACCTCGCCCCGCTTGCGGGGAGAGGTCGGAGCACGAGCGGCAGCGAGTGATCCGGGTGAGGGGGAGCCAGTGTTTCACTCGCTGGCTCCCCCTCACCCGTCGCGGACTTCGTCCGCGCCACCCTCTCCCCGCAGGCGGGGCGAGGGAAAAAGCGCGCTAGCTCAACGCGCCGGCATGCACCCACCACAGCGGGTGGGCGAGTTGAATGGCACCGGCCGCGCGTTGCGCATCGGTGTCGTTGCCGAACAGCGCAAAGCAGGTCGCGCCCGAACCCGACATGCGGGCCAACCGAACACCTTCAGCGTCGCGCAAGGCCGACAGCACCGTGTTGATGACAGGCTCGACCTTCAATGCGGGCGCTTCAAGATCATTGGTGCCGGCATTGAGCGCGTCGATCCAGGCATCGAGTGAGCCGCCTTCATTTGGCCAGGTAGCCCGTTTCAGGACGTCTTTGACGCCGACACGCAGCTCGCCATTCTTCAGGCCGAGCTCCTTGAACACATCCTTGGTCGCTACCGGCACGCGCGGATTGACCATCACGCAGGGCAGCCGCGGCAGGCTGAGCGGCAGCAGGTTTTCGCCCACGCCCGTCATCACGCAGGCGTGCGACGGCACGCAAACCGGCACATCGGCGCCGGTCAGGCGAGCCACTTCGAGCACGCGGGGATCGTCCATTTCGAGATTGTTGGCGCGCACCAAGAGGCGGAGCGCTGCGGCAGCATCCGCCGACCCGCCGCCAATGCCGGCGGCAACCGGCAAGTGCTTGTCGAGTGCAAAGCGCCCGAATGTAAGACCCTCGACGCGCTCGCCGAGCAGCCGGGCGGCCTTGATCACGAGATTATCGGCGGTGTCGCCGCATTCCTGCGCGCGCGGGCCGGTCGCGGTCAGCGACAGATCGCCGCCCGCATCCAGCGTCAATCTATCGGCGCAATCGGCAAAGGCCACGACGCTTTCGAGATCATGATAGCCGTCAACTCGACGGCCGATGACGCGCAGGGTCAGATTGACCTTGGCGCGCGCATCTTCTTCGAGAACCGGGTTCGTTGAACCGGTCGTGCCCCCAACCATGGAATTAGCCGCCTTTGCCGTCTTCTTTTTTCTTGTCGTTGGATGCGGCCGAAGACGAAGGTTCGTCCGACAGACCGTTTTCCATCTTGGCTTCGATCTTCGGAATCTCTTCGGCTTCCGGCTTCAGATCCTTGGCGTGCTGCCACTGGAACTTGGCTTCCAGCTTGCGACCAACGCGCCAATAGGCATCGCCGAGATGGTCGTTGATGGTCGGATCTTCCGGCTTCAGGTCGATGGCGCGTTCGAGCTGCTTCACGGCATCGTCGAAATTGCCGATGCGGTAATAGGCCCAGCCGAGCGAGTCGACGATGTAGCCATCATCCGGACGCTGGTCGACGGCGCGCTTGATCATCTTCATGGCGTCGTCGAGGTTGATGCCCTGATCGATCCAGGAATAACCGAGATAGTTCAGCACATGCGGCTGCTCGGGCTGCAATTCGAGCGCCTTGCGCATGTCGACTTCAGCCTTGGCCCACTGCTTGGAACGCTCCAGGCAGATGCCGCGGAAGTAGAAATACACCCAGTTCGGCTTGTCCTGGTTGGCGGCGATGACATCGATGCCCTTGGTGTAGGTTTCGGAGCAGTCCGCAAACTTCTTGCGGCCGCGTTCGATATTGCCGAGCGCCATGATGGCTTCGAGATCCCGGGGATCGTCGGCAACCACGCCCTTGAGAATCTTGATACCTTCATCGCTGCGGTCAGCCGCATCGAGATCGGTGGCCTGCTGGATCTGCGCATTGCGCTTCAGCGCCGAATTGGCCGGCACGCGCTCATAGACCTTGATGGCCATCTGCGGCTTCTTCACCGACTCGTAGAGGTCGGCGAGCGACAGCAGCGCCAGCGAATGATCCGGCTTGAGATAGAGCGAGAGCTGCAGATAGACCAGCGCGAGGTCTTCACCGCCGCGGCGGGTTAGCGATGCGCCGATGCCATAAAGTGCTTCAGCAGCGCCGGCCTGCGGGCTGTCGACCAGCGGTGCCAGCTTCTTGCCGGCCTTGGTTTCGCGGATACCTTCCAGCACCAGCGGATGACGGGCGAGCTTTTTGTTGAAGGTCTCGTAGATGCCGAGCGCCGCAGCATCGTCCTTGTTGCGCGACGTCCAGCGGCCATAGGCGTCGACCACGCGCAGCGCGGAGTCGTCGAGCTTGTAGGCACGCTCGAAACGGGCGCCCGCATCCTTCTGCTTGTTGGCAAGATCGAGGATCAGACCGGCATGCAGATCCTTGAAGATCGGATACCATTCCGGACCGGCCAGCTTGTCGATATTGGCAATCGCCGTCTTGCTCTCACCGGCGCCGTAGCCGGCCCAGGCCGACAGCAGCGTCGCAACGAGGTCGGTGATCGGGCCGCGCACCGACTGGTTGATATTGGTCTGCGCGGCAGCATATTTCTTCAGCTTGAGATCGCGCACACCCACAACGAGACGGGCGACGCGGTTCGACTTGTCGATGGTGAGGATGCGATCGGCGAGCTTGACGGCCTCTTCGATATCGCCGTCAGCGAGCGAGGAGATGAAGGCGCGATCGAGCAGTTCATTGTTCTTCGGATCGGTACGCAGCGCGGAGCGGTAAAACGCCGCAGCCGAGGTCGCATCGCGCTCGACACTGGCGTGGCGGGCGGCCAGATAACTGCCGGCGGTGGTGAGCGACTTCAGGTCACGGGAGGTGGGAAACTGGGCAGCCGAGCTATCGCCGGTATGATCCGGGGTTTGCGCCAGCAGCTGACCGGGCATCGCGAGAACGGCGACCGTGGCGGCAGCGAGCGTCAAACGATTGAAACGGATGGACAACATAGGGTTCGCCTAGCTCCAGGATTTACGGGCAGGATATCGAGCAAAATGCGAGCAGGACTGCAAGACAGGCTCGGATGCGCAGCCGACCCGGCAATAGTGCGCATGTCAACAATGCCGCGTTTGGCGGTCAATCGCAAGGATCGGGGGCGCGATCGCACCAATGGCACCTTGAAGCCTGTCAGCAATTGGGCCGCCGGATTGCGCCACTGTCCCTGAGAACGCTCGCACTGTGGCGTTATCGTGACATCCGGCCGGTGTAGCGGCCCGCGAACAGGCGCCGCCGCTCACACAATCGTAATCAGCGAGCCGGTTACATCGCCTCGTAGTTCGGGCCGCCGCCACCTTCCGGCGGAACCCAGGTGATGTTCCCGTTGGGGTCCTTCACGTCGCAGGTTTTGCAATGGACGCAATTCTGCGCATTGATCTGGAATCGCGCACCGCTCGACTCTTCAACCCACTCATAGACGCCTGCCGGGCAATAGCGATTCGACGGGCCGGCAAAGACGTCGTGCTCCGACGACTTCTGCAGCGCCATGTCGGCAACCTTGAGATGGATCGGCTGGTCTTCTTCGTGATTGGTATTCGACAGAAACACCGAGGACAGACGATCGAAGGTGATCTTGCCGTCCGGCTTCGGATAGACGATCGGCTGATACTGCTTGGCGGGCTTGAGCGCCTTGCGATCCGGCTTCTCATGCTTCTGGGTCCCGAACAGCGAGAAGCCGAGCGTGTTGCACCACATGTCGAAGCCGCCGAGCGCGTTGCCGAGGAGGGTCCCGAACTTGGACCACAGCGGCTTGGCGTTGCGGACCGGATAGAGATCTTTGCCGATCGAGGACGATCGCCAGCCGGTCTCGTATTCCATCAACTCGTCATTGGCGCGACCTGCCGCCAGCGCAGCGGAGACGTGTTCCGCGGCCTGCATGCCTGACGCCATGGCGTTGTGAACGCCCTTGATGCGCGGCACGTTGACGAAGCCAGCGGCGCAGCCGATCAGCGCGCCGCCCGGGAAGACCAGCTTCGGCACCGACTGATAGCCACCCTCGGTGATCGCACGCGAACCGTAGGCGAGGCGCTTGCCGCCTTCGAACGTGTCGCGGATCAGCGGATGGGTCTTGAAGCGCTGGAATTCCTCGAACGGATAGAGATAAGGGTTTTCGTAGTTCAGATGCAGCACGAAGCCGACAGCCACGAGGTTATCATCGTAGTGGTACAGGAACGTGCCGCCGCCGACATCGTTGTCGAGCGGCCAGCCGAACGAGTGCTTCACCGTGCCCTTCTGGTGCTTGGCCGGATCAATCTGCCAGACTTCCTTGATGCCGATGCCGAACTTGCCGGGCTCGCAATCCTTGTCGAGGGCGAATTTGGCGATGATCTGCTTGGTCAGCGAGCCACGTGCCCCTTCGGCGAACAACGTGTATTTGCCGAGCAGTTCCATGCCGCGCGTAAACGAATCCTTCGGCTTGCCGTCGCGGCCGATGCCCATGTCGCCAGTGGCAATGCCGCGCACCGCGCCATTGTCGTCATACAGCGTCTCGGCAGCTGCGAAGCCGGGATAGATTTCGACGCCGAGCGCCTCCGCCTTCGCACCCAGCCAGCGGCACACCATGCCGAGCGAGGTGATGTAGCAGTGATGATTGTTCATCAACGGCGGCATCAGGAAGTTCGGCAGCTTGAAGCCGCCGGTCTTGGTCATGAAATAGAACTGGTCGTCCTTGACCTGGGTCTTGAGCGGGCAGTCCGCATCCTCGCGCCAATCCGGGATCAGCTTGTCGAGATTGACCGGATCGATCACCGCGCCGGACAGGATGTGCGCACCGACTTCGGAACCCTTTTCCACCACAACGATGGACAGGTCCGCATTGAGCTGTTTCAGCCGGATCGCGGCCGACAGACCGGAGGGGCCGGCACCGACGATGACGACGTCGAATTCCATGGACTCGCGCGGCGGAAGTTCTTCAGTGCTCATAATCTCGTCTCAGACCCGTTTCCAACCCGTTCAGAACGCTTCTAAGGGCTGTTGTTTCCGATTTTTGACGGAAGAACAACCACCTAAATGCTCAGGGGGCGTTTCGCTGGGCGGCGATCCGGCCTAGATTGCTGGCATGCCTGTGACCCCCCTCTCATGACGCCTGAACCCCACCCCAGCGTTGCGCAACTGCTCGCCTTTTATCTGGAGGCCGGGGTCGATTGCGCATTGATGGATGAGCCGGTGAACCGGCTGTCGGACGACCTCCCGCCGCCTGCCCGGGAACTGTCCGACAGCGCGCCGAAGCGACCACCGCTGAATGGCATGCCGCCGCCCCCTGCACGCCCACCCGCCCGCGTCGAGGTCGCCCCGGACGTGGCGATTGCCGCCGCCCGCGACGCCGCGCGCACCGCGCCCTCGCTTGAGGTGTTGCGTGGCATGCTGGATACATTCGACGGCTGCGCCCTGAAATCGACCGCGACCCAACTGGTGTTTGCCGACGGCAATCCACAGGCGCGGATCATGTTTGTCGGCGAGGCACCCGGCCGCGACGAGGACATCGAGGGCCTGCCCTTCGTCGGCCGCTCCGGCAAATTGCTCGACCTGATGATGGGCGCGATCGGCCTGAAGCGCACCGACGTCTATATCGCCAATGTGATTCCATGGCGGCCGCCGGGCAACCGCACGCCGACGCCGCAGGAGACGCAGATCTGCCTGCCGTTCATCCAGCGCCAGATCGAGCTGGTGAATCCGGACATCCTCGTGACGCTGGGCAATCCGTCGACACAGACGCTGCTGCAGACCCGCGACGGCATCATGAAGTCCAGGGGACGCTGGGTCGACTACGACACCGGCACGCGCAAGATCAAAGCGCTGGCGACGTTCCACCCCGCCTATCTGCTGCGCTCGCCGTCTTATAAGCGGATGACCTGGATGGATCTGCGCGCGATCGCGAAGGCGCTGGAAGCGTCGTCGGGCAGGACTAGTTAGGGCGCCTTTGGCCGCACGATCGCCCAGCCGATCCGCAGCAAGGGTTGCCGGCCATTCACCAGACGTTCGAAGGCGCGCGGGACTTCCGGCACGAGGTTGGGGAAACGCTGCGTAATGTCTGCAGGCGGCGTACCGACTGTATCCGCTGCGCGCCACACCACGACGCCGCCGGTCTCGGCGAACTTCGCTGGCGTGATCCATGGCGTGCGCGAAGGCACTGCATCGTTCAGCAGATGCGGCCGTGACGCACTCATGCCGACCAATGCGGCGAGTTGCGCATCGCCTGCCACCGCCGACAGTGGACGATTGGTGCGACGCTCGAAACTCTCGCCGAAGAAGCGCCCGATCTCGCGCGCGGGCAGCGCTGTGACATCCTCAGGACCATCGACCCAGGGCAGAATCACAAGGCTGGCGAAAGCTGCCAGCGCAGGCGCAATGATGGCGAAGGCCCAGACCTTGCGCAGCACGCGCTGGCGCCGCAGCGCGATCAGGTCGCCCGACGCCACGACCACGGCGAGACCCGACATGACCAGCGCAATGCCGGCACCGCCGACCACGCGATCGAGGCCGTAAAGGGCAGCGAACAGGCTGCCGAGCAGCCCCGGCACGAGCGCGAAGAAAAATACATAGTCACGTGCCAGCGGATCGACCGGCGGGCGGAAGATAATCGGAGCTTCCTCGGTCTTCGGAACGATGCGGCCCCAGTTCATCACCGTCAGCACGATCACGCCGGTAATTGACGCAAGCAGCCAGGCCATCAGCACGCCCCACTGCCGCGCCTGGCTGGCGATATCGGTCAGTTGCGGCGGTACAGGCACAATTGGTGCACCGGCCCGGATCACCCACATGGCCCATGGCAATGTCAGCACCGCGATGACCAGCAAGGCATAAAGCGGGTCGAACGACGTCAGGTTACGGCGGCCACGCGAGGTCGCGAGACCAAAGACGAGTGGCAGCGGCAGCAGCCACATCGCATGGGGCGTCGTCAGCAGCAGCAGGCCGGCCTCGATCGACAGCGCGAACCAGGCATTGCGACGGCCCTGCCCGATCGCCAGCCAGGCGTGCAGCAGAAACATCGCCCAGAGCGGACGCGCCAGGATCAGCGGGCCGAATTCGATGCCGGGCGTACTGAAGGCCGTGACCGTCATCGTGAGCAGCACGGCGATCACCGCCTGCGGACCGCCAACGATGGCGGTGCCGAGCTGATAGACCGCACGGAAGGTGAGGACGGCGCAGATCTGCGCCAGCAAATACACGCCGAAGACATGATTGCCGGCGGCCCGGAAGGCGATATCGGCCAACCAGAACGCCAGCGGCGGACCCATATGGGTGCCGACTTGATATTCCCGGCCATAGGCCAACACGGTGGCGAGATCGCCCGGCGGCCCGCGATACAGCAGCAGGGGGACGACGAGCCAGATCGCGGCCTGACACAGCACGACGATCCAGAACACCAGCCGTGGCCGGGCGCGGATCAGTTCGACGATCAGGGAGGTGAAACGCATTGAACGTCTGAACCGGCCAGCAGGGAATGAAGCGTGCTCAGGTGATACGGCGCAGAGCCAAGAGAGGCAACCGCCTGAGCGCTCAGGCGGATATCTCGATATCGATGGTGGTGTGGACTTCGATCAGACCTGCCGCACGGACGCCAGCCTGATGACGCGTACGCGCCGCAGCAACCGGCGCGAACAGGCTGCGATGATGAATGCTGGGCCCCAATTCATTCAGCGCGGCCATATGCTGCGGCACGCCATAGCCCTTATGGACCTCGAAACCATAGCCCGGACAATCCTCGGCCAGCCGGCACATCAGCCGGTCGCGCGACACCTTGGCGATGATCGAGGCTGCTGCGATGGAGAGCACCAACGCGTCGCCGCCAATGACGGCCTCGCAATCGGCCGTCGTATCGATCTTGTCGCGGCCGTCGACAAACACATGTTTCGGCGCGTCCGGGAGCGACGCGACCGCACGCGCCAGCGCCCAGAGCGACGCCCGCAGAATATTGTCGCGGTCGATCCGGGTGGGTGATGCGTAGGCGACGGCAAAGGACGACGTAGCGCAGATTTCCTCGAACAGCGCCTCGCGCTTGCTCTCTGTCAGCTTCTTGGAATCGTCGAGGCCTTTTGGAATGTTGCTCGGGTCCAACACAACCGCGGCGGCAACCACCGGTCCTGCCAGCGGACCACGCCCGGCCTCGTCGCAACCAGCCACCGGCCAGATGCCCCGCTCCAAAAGCGCGCGTTCACGCGTAAAGCATGGCGCGACCACGATCTTGCTCTTGCGCGGCTTGGCCGGCGACTTCTTTTTCGCATCTCGAATCATCCGGCGATCCTGCTGAAGCAGGCCAACACGCGCAACCGGGAACTCGGGATCGTGCCCGCTATTCAGATTGCCGCTTTAATCGTCCAGATGCACCCGCCGGTCGTCGCCGACTTCAATGCCCGGAGCCACGACCACGTCCCATGCATGGCCATCCGGATCGGCAAAGTAGCCGGAATAGCCACCGTAATCGGTCTTGCGCGCTGGCTTCAGAAGCGATCCGCCACAATCGACGGCGAAAGCGAGGACCGCATCGACCTCGCCTTCGGAGCGGCAATTCCACGCCAGCGTGCTGCCGCGAAACGCCTGCGGCCTTGGATGGTCAGGCAATGTTGCGTCCTGCGCCAGTTGATCCCACGGAAACAGCGCGAGGACGCTGGCGCCGGTGTCGAAAAAGGCGATGGCCTCGCCAGAGGCACGGGCCTTTCGCGCAAAACCCAGCGCTTCGTAGAAGGCAATGCTCCTGCGCATATCTGCGACACCCAGCGTGATTACCGTCATGCGCGCGATCGGCGCGGGTGGTTTTGTCATCGTCATGCGTGTCACTCCTGTACTCACTCTATAGATCGAAAAGAGGGACGTTGGCAGGCTCTGGTTTCCTGCCAACGTCCCCTCTCCACCACTCCGTACGCTGCGAGACCTGCGGAGTTAGAACAGATTCAATTGCTGACCGGCACCCGCCGGCTTCTCGAAATGATCGAGGGTGAGCTTCGAACGACGTTTGTTGAGACCGAGCTTCGTGCAGGCGATCTCGAAGCGGCGACCGATCATCCAGGCCATCGGCCCGGTGCCCTTCATGCGCGTGCCCCATTGCGAGTCGTAATCGCGGCCACCGCGCATTTCGCGGATCAGCGTGAAAACATGCCGATAGCGATCCGGATAATTCGCGATCAGCCACTCGCGAAACAGATCGCGTACTTCCATCGGCAGCCGCAACAAAACGTAACTGGCTTCCTTGACGCCGGCATGCGCGGCGGCATCGAGAATCCGTTCGATCTCGCTGTCATTCAGCGCAGGGATCACGGGCGCCACCATCACCGTGGTCGGAATGCCGGCCTCGGATAGCTGCCGCAAAGCTTCCAGCCGCTTCGACGGCGTCGACGCGCGCGGCTCCATGGTGCGCGCGAGCTTCGGATCGAGCGACGTCACCGACAACGCCACTTTGACCAGATTGCGCTTCGCCATCCGCGCCAGGATATCGATATCGCGCGTCACCAAGGCAGACTTCGTGACGATGCCGACGGGATGACCGGTCTTCTCCAGCACTTCGAGAATGCCGCGCATCACCTGCCGCTCGCGCTCGATCGGCTGATACGGATCGGTATTGGTACCGATCGCGATCATCTTCGGCTCATATTCGGCGGCGGCCAGCTCCTTCTCGAGCAGCGCCGGCGCATCGGGCTTCACGAACAATTTGGCTTCGAAATCGAGCCCGGGCGAGAGACCGAGATAGGCGTGGGTCGGCCGCGCGAAACAATAGACGCAGCCATGCTCGCAGCCACGATAGGGATTGATCGAACGGTCGAAGCCGATATCAGGCGACTCGTTGCGCGTGATGACCTTGCGCGCGGTGTCCGTCGCAACGGTCGTCTTGAACGGCGGCAATTCATCGAGGCTCTGCCAGCCATCATCAAAGGCGACCCGGGCCTCGGCCTCGTAGCGCCCGCTGTCGTTGGACTGGGCACCGCGGCCGCGCCGCCGCTGCTTGTCGATCGCCACCGCGATCTCGGGAAAAGGGGAAAGCGCACCCGCCGGCTTATCGGAGGGCGCCGGGACCGGCGGGTGCTTGAGGGCAGCGATCTGGCGACTCATGAAGCCACGATAGCGCACGCATGGAACAAATCAAGAACATAAATAGGGTGGCACACGGCCGGGGCACTGTGCATTCTCCCGCCGCCTCAGAGAGGCGGCCGAAAGTCGAACCGCCCCGAAATTGCAGCAGCCGCCGGTGCCGCATAGACTATGACGAAACGATAACGCGGCCACCCCGTTGTTGAGAGGTATTATCCGACACCCATGCTGAGCGTGATCATCCCCACCGAAGGCGTCGAACAGCCCGCTGTTGCCACACTGGCAGCGCTGGTGCCGGGCGCTGCTGCCGGTGTGATCCGCGAAGTGCTGCTGGTCGATCGCGCTGGCACCGATGTCATCGAACGTGTCGCCGATGTCGCGGGCTGCGGCTTCCTGACCTCGCAGGGATCGCGCGCCGCGGCGATGGCCGCCGGCGCCAAGCAGGCGCGCTCGCCCTGGCTAATGTTTCTCCATGCCGGCGCCGTGCTCGATGCCGGCTGGATCGAGGAGACCCAGCAATTCATCCAGCGCGTATCGACCGGCAACCGCCCCCGCGCGGGCATTTTCCGCTATGCGCGCTCGCCCTATGACGAGACCAATTTTCGCGATGGCCTGAAGCACCTGGTCCGGATGATCACAGGCCCCAAGGCCGATCAAGGTCTGCTGATTGCACGCGAACACTACGACCGTCTCGGGGGCTACGCACCCGATGCCCGGCGCTCCGAAGCGCGGCTGCTGCGCCAGCTCGGCCGCTCCTCACGCACATTGCTGCGCAGCCGGATCATCGTCGCCTGACCATGGCCGCCCAAGCCCCCGATGCCGTTCAGCTTGCAGTGCTACGCGATCTCCAGCCTGGCGATATCGACTGGGTCATCCGCAGTCACGGCGAACTCTATGCGAGTGAATACGGGTTCGATGCGTCCTTCAAGGCGCTGGTAGCTGACATCGCCGCAGAATTCGTCGCATCATGCGATGCCACGCGCGAACGCTGCTGGATCGCCGAGATGGACGGCGCGCCGGTCGGCTCGCTGTTTCTCGTGAAGGCATCCGACGACGTCGCCAAGTTTCGGCTCTTGCTGATCGATCCCAAGGCGCGCGGACAAAAGCTCGGCCAGCGCATGGTGACGGAATCCATCGCCTTTGCGCGGCAATGCGGTTATCGCAGGATCACGCTGTGGACCCAGAGCAATCTCGGCGCTGCGCGAAAAGTCTATCAGGATGCAGGTTTCGCGCTGGTCGCCACCGAGCCGCATCGCAGTTTCGGGCAGGATTTGATCGGCGAGACCTGGGAACTCGTGCTCTAGACCGACGCGCCCTTCGCCTTCGGGCGTCGCAAATGCTCATCCAGCCGCGGCATGATCTCCACGAAATTGCAGGGCCGCGTGCGGTAATCCAGTTGCGCGGCAAGGATGCCGTCCCAGCCATCGCGGCAGGCGCCGGGCGAACCCGGCAGGCAGAAGATAAATGTCGCGCCGGCGGTGCCAGCAGTCGCGCGGCTCTGGATCGTCGAGGTACCGATCTTGGCGTGGCTCAGCATGTGAAACGCAATCGAGAAACCATCCATCCGCTTCTCGAACAGCGGCTCGATGGCTTCCGGCGTGACATCGCGGCCGGTGAACCCCGTGCCGCCGGTCGTAATGATCGCGTCCACGCCGGGATCGGCAATCCATGCGCGCACGATCTTGCGGATCGCTTCGACATCGTCCGTGACGATCTCGCGCTTCGCCAACACGTGACCGGCCGATGTCAGCCGATCGGCCAGCGTCGCGCCGGACTTGTCGTCATCGAGCGACCGCGTGTCGGAAATCGTCAGTACCGCAATGTTGAGCGGTACGAAGGCTTTGGTCGTGTCGGGCTCCATCGTCGTTACAGTCGATCCGTCGCGAATGTATTGCAGGCCTGCACGGTGCCCTGCTGATAGCCGGTCATGAACCAGCGCTTGCGCTGTTCGGCAGAACCGTGCGTGAAGGAATCCGGCACGACGCGACCCTGTGCCTGACGTTGCAACGTATCGTCGCCGATGGCGGACGCGGTCTGCAGCGCAGCATCGATGTCGCCGGCTTCGAGGAAACCGGGGCGCTTCTTCGATTCGCGATTGACCCAGACGCCCGACAGACAATCGGCCTGCAACTCGACGCGGACCTGCAGCAGATTGGCCTCAGCCTTGCTGCCGGCCTGCTGCTGCAGGCGTGTCACGCGCGGAATGATCCCGAGCAGGTTCTGAATGTGATGGCCGGCTTCATGCGCAATGATATATGCCGCGGTAAATTTGCAGGCATTGCCCGAGCAACCGCGGAATTTGGTTTCGACCTGACGGAAGAAGCCGGTGTCGAGATAGATCTTCTTGTCGGGCGGACAGTAGAACGGCCCCATCGCCGACTGCGCATTGCCGCAGCGCCCGCCATTGGTGGCATTACGAAACAGCACGATCTGCGGCCCGGTATATTTCTGACCGCTCTCCTTGAAGATTTCATCCCAGCGATCGTCGATCTCGCCGAGCACGCCAGAGATCATGCCGCCCATCTCGTCAGTGGGTGCGCCTGATTTCGTCGGCGTCGAGCGACGGTCGGTCTGATAGGTCGGCGCCTGCTGGCCGCCGGTGAGAATTTCTGCACCGCCGATCAGGATGCGCGGATCGATGCCGAACGCCCAACCAACGAGGCCGAGCACAATCACCGTGCCGATGCCGAGACCACCGCCACCGCCCGGAATTCCGAAACCACCGCCACCGCCGCCGCCATATCCGCCGCCGCTATCGTCACGACGGTCGTCGATATTGTCGCTGCGACGGAAGTCATCGTAACGCATGAGGTAATTCCTTCATTTCAAGTCGCAGCATTTTAGACCGGTTTGACGCGATCCGAACACCATAACGCAATTGCAGCGTAAAATTTCCATTCCATTAAGCATTAACCTGCCCGGCAAAACTTGCCTAGTTCGAACTCGTTACCAATTAAGTCGATTTTTACTTTGCCCGGTCAATGTCTGCCTGTCGGTTGTTTAGTCCCGCGTCGCCGACAGCGTCGCCTGAGTCAGAGTAATTGAGTCATGGTTGTTTCGCGTCGCGGGGCGTCTGCAAGGGCGCCCCGCTCTCACTTCGAAACCTCTCCGAGCAGCAGCATCGTCATTGGTGATTGCGTCGCAGAGATGTCAAAACTCCCGGCAGGGTCGGTAGATCTGGTGTTCGCAGATCCGCCGTACAATCTGCAGCTGAAGGGCGATCTCAAGCGCCCCGATGAATCCCATGTCGATGCGGTGAATAATGACTGGGACAAGTTCTCGTCATTCGCCGCATATGACGACTTCACGCGCGCGTGGCTCCTGGCCGCACGCCGTATCATGAAGCCGTCGGCGACCCTGTGGGTGATCGGCTCCTATCACAATATTTTCCGCGTCGGCGCGATCATGCAGGACCTCGGCTTCTGGGTCCTCAACGATATCGTGTGGCGCAAATCGAATCCGATGCCGAATTTCCGCGGCCGTCGCTTCACCAATGCGCATGAGACCATGATCTGGGCCGCGCGCGATGAGAACGCCAAGGGCTATACGTTCAATTACGAAGCCCTCAAGGCCGCGAATGAGGACGTGCAGGCACGTTCCGACTGGCTGATTCCGCTTTGCACCGGCGACGAACGCCTGAAGGGCAGTGACGGCAAGAAGGTTCACCCGACCCAGAAGCCGGAAGGCTTGCTCGCCCGCGTGCTGCTGTCATCGTCGAAACCCGGCGATCTCGTCATCGATCCGTTCAACGGCACCGGCACCACAGGCGCCGTCGCCAAGCGCCTCGGCCGCAATTACATCGGCTTCGAACGCGATCGCGACTACGCCGCCGCTGCCGAAGCACGCATCGCCGCGATCGAACCCCTGCCCGAGGCAACGCTTGCACCGTTCATGACCGCTCGTAGCGCGCCGCGCGTGGCGTTCTCCGAACTGGTTGAGCGGGGCATGATCTCACCCGGCACCAAGTTGGTCGATCTGAAGAAGCGTCATGGTGCGCTGGTGCGCGCCGACGGCGCCATCATGTTCGGCGACAAGGTCGGCTCGATCCACCGCATGGGCGCGATGGCCCAGGGCTCCGCATCCTGCAACGGCTGGACGTTCTGGCACGTCGAGACCAAGAAGGGCCTGCGCCTGATCGACGAACTCCGCGCCGAAATCCGCAGCGAGATGGGCGCGGTCTAAAGTCCCCGCCCATGCCACCGGCCGGACGCATGCGCCCGGCCTTCGTCAAAACATCGCTTGCACTCCCCCGGAATTCCAAGCACGAGACGACGGTCCGCATCAGCGGCCCGCCCCGTGCTTTGACCTACAAAATCCAGGGAGATTTGAAATGCTGAAGTTTTACTTCAACGGGTCGCCAAACCCGACCAAGGTTGCGTTGTTTCTGGAAGAGGCCGGCCTAGCCTATGAGCCCATCGCCATCGACACCCGCACAGGCGCGCAGTTCCATCAGGACTTCCTGAAGGTCAATCCGAACGGCAAGGTGCCGGCGATCGACGACGATGGCGTCAAGGTGTTCGACAGCAACGCCATCCTGCTCTACCTCGCCGAGAAGACCGGCAAATTCCTGCCCGCCAACACCCTGGCCAATCGCGGCGAGATGCTGTCCTGGCTGATGTTCGTCGCCACCGGCGTCGGTCCGTTTTTCGGCCAGGCCGTGCACTTCAAGCATTTCGCGCCCGAGAAGATCGACTACGCGCATAACCGCTATCAGTTCGAGGCAAAACGCCATCTCGGCGTGCTCAATGAACGCCTGGCCGGACGGCAATATATGGTCGGCGACAGCTACACGATCGTCGACATGGACGTCTGGGGCTGGGTGCGGATGACCAACTTCATTCTCGGCGACGAGGGCTTTGCCCAATTCCCCAACGTAAAGCGCCTGCATGATGAGATCTCGGCGCGCCCGGCCGCAGCGAAGGCTGTCGCCCTGAAGGACACATTCAAGTTCAAGGCCGAGATGGACGACGAAGCCCGCGCCGCCATGTTCAAACATCTCGCCACCAGCGCAGCCTGATCACGAACTATTCGACGAATGCCGGGCGCAACACTGCGCCCGGCATTTTTGTGTCAGGCAGGCACGCGCGCCATCTCCTCCGGGAAAGGACCCAACACCCGCTCCACAAGCGCAGTGTCGCAATATTCCTTGATCATGGTGATCTTGCCGTTCTCGACACGCCACACCATGCAGTAATCGTTGTCGTAACGATCGCCGGTCTTGGTGACATTGTCGCCCTTGGCCTCGACCACCACCAGATTGCCTTCCGCAATGAAATTGGACGCGACCGTGCGCGGCCGGATGTCAAATAGCGACCTGAAATGCCCCATGAGGCCGTTGAGGATCGCATCCTTCCCCTTGAAGGTGCGTCCCCAGGAATACTGACCGACCACGATCCAGCATGCATCATCGGCGAGATGATCGGCGAAGGTCGTGCCGCTGCGGTTGGCTGAATCGCTATAGACCTGCTGAATAAGCTTCTTGTTGTCTGCCGTGCTCATTGTTCTGCTCCATCGCTTGAACGATGACGCAGTATGGGTTGGACAATCCCCATTCTTCCAATCGATAGTCCGTATGATATATATTCGGTCCATGAATTTGGCCGCGCTCGATCTCAATCTGCTGGTCGCGCTCGATGCATTGCTGCGCGAGAGCAATGTCGGCCGCGCCGCGATGCGGATCGGCCTGTCGCAACCGGCTGCGAGTCACGCATTGCGCCGGCTGCGCGACGTTCTCGGCGATCCTCTGCTGGTCCGTGTCGGCGCCCGCATGGAGCTGACGCCGCGCGCACAGGCCCTGCGCGGTCCACTTGCCCAGACACTGGAGCAAGTCCGCGGACTGTTCATCCCGGATGTCTTCGACGCCCGCCAAAGCGACCGGCACTTTCGGCTGATGATGCCGGATCTGGCCGTCGAACTGCTGATGCCGCCATTGATGAAGAAGCTCGACAGCGTCGCGCCGGGCGTCCAGATCAACGTCGTGCCATGGCGCGGCCCGGCGATCATGACGGCGGAATTCGCCCGCAGCATCGACATGGTGATCAGCATCGGCAACGCCTTCAACGGCTTCCATCGTCAGTTGCTCTATGTCGATTCCGATGCCCTCGCCGTCCGCAGGGGCCATCCGGCGGCATCGCGCCTGAAAACGACCGAGGGGTTTCTCAAAGCCCGTCATATCGCCGTGGTGCTCCGAGGCCAAAGCGAAGACCTCATCGACGACTGGCTGCTCAGCAAGAAACTGGAGCGGCAGATTGCCCTCGTCGTCCCGAGCTATATCGAGGCGCTGCATGTTGCGGCGCGCACCGATCTCGTGGCCTTTGTGCCGCGACGCCTGATCGCCGCATTGGCTCAGCCGCTATCGCTCACAATCATTGCCCCACCGCTCGATCCCGGCATCGACGAACAATTCATGTTCACGCCGACACGCGCGCAATTCGATTCCGGATCGATCTGGCTCCGCAAGATCATGCTGGAGACCGGCCGCGAACTCGACCCGCCAAAGCGCCGCACGGCCTGACGCAGCGCGCCTCGGTCAATTTTGCCGGCAAAGCTTGCCGGCAGGCAACGCCTGATAGCAACTAGAAATACCTAACCGCTTATGATTTCTGAATATTTCTGATGGCCTGATTTTTGCGTAGTGGGTCGCGAACATCTCACAGCAAGAGAAATTCAGATGTCGAACTCCATTATCTCCAGCATGCAGTCCTTCAAGCTTCCGACCAGACTGCAGCCATCCGACAAGGCCGAGAGCGGCCTCGGCAATGCAACAGCGATAGCAAAATCGCCGGAAGAGAAATTCCTCGACTACGCGAAAAAGACGCCAGCAGAAAAAATGCGCGATGCGCTGCTGTCGAGCATCGGCGTAACGGAAGAAGAATTGAACAACATGTCGCCGGAGCAACGCCGGGAGGTCGAGCAGAAGATTGCCGACAAGATCAAGGAGGCCGTGAACAAGAAGACGGAGAATGGCGGCAGCGCCAGCGGCTTCTTCACGGATATCAGCGCCTAACAGGCGCGCCTTTCACCACAAACGGAATTGGCGCCGCAACGGCGCCAATTCCAGATCATTCGAAATGAGCCGACGCGATCAGCGCGCGGCAGCTTGGCGTACCAGATTTTGCCGGGCCTCGCCGAGATAGCCGCGGATTTCCTTGGTCAGCAATCCCGACTGCGACGACAGATCGCCCGATGCCACCATGGTCGATGTGGCGAGTTGTTCGGTGTCCTTGGCGGTGGTTGCCAGCGACTGGATGTTGGTTGAAATCTCGCGCACCACGGCGAAGGCCTCGTCGATGTTGCGCGCGATATCGGCCGTTGCCGCGGACTGCGCTTCCGAGGCACTCGCGACCTTGCCGGTGATCTCGTTCACTTCCGCAATCACGGTGCCAATCTCGGTGATCGACGAGCTGACTTTGTCGGTCGCTGACTGAACCTGGCCGATTTCCTTTTCGATCTCGGCGGTGAAGTTGGCGGTCTGTGTCGCCAGTGCCTTCACTTCATGCGCCACCACTGCGAAACCACGACCGGCATCGCCTGCGCGAGCCGCTTCGATCGTTGCGTTCAGCGCCAGCAGATTGGTCTGGCTGGCGATCACGTTGATTGAGGTCACGACTTCACTGATGCGTACGGCGACAGCGCGAAGCACGTCGACATTGCTGGCTGCATCGGCGACGCGTTCGACGGCGCGGCCGGCAATCGCCGCCGAGCGATTGACGTCGGCGCCCACTTCGCTGGCGCTGGACGACAGTCGCGCCGTGGCCGAAGCCACTGACTGCATGTTGGCGGACGCCTGTTCGGATGCCGCTGCCACCGAGGTGACGCGGGTCAATGTCGAGGATGCACCGGTCCGCAGATTGCCTGCGGTGCTGCTCATCTCGACCGCACCGCTGTCGAGTGCTGAAACGATGCCGCCCACGGTGGATTCGAGCTGGCTGGTCTGGCGCTCGAAATTCCGGATGCGGTCGGCGATGTTGTCGGTCGCCGCGTTCATCGCTTTCGCCCCGTACAGCAGGCCGCCATGCAATCCGCCCGGCAGGATGCGCCGATAATACTTGTTGTCGTTCAGCGCTGCCATCGCCGCGGTGGATTCGCGCACGAAAGCATCGCAGCCGTCGATCATGTCATTAACGCTGTGCAGCAACTCGCCGGTCACGCCGCGCACCGGGATGCCAAGGATACGGGCCTCGAAGTCACCTTGCGCGATGCGCTGGCAGGCGATACGCGCCTTCTCGATCAGGCGCGCCGTCTTGCCCATCAGGACAAGCGCGACAACGGCGGCAGCGATCGCAACAGCCTGACAGACCATGGCCGCGAGCGGAAGACCGAAGAACTGAAGCACCAGAGCAAGCGCAGAGCCGGCAATGACGACGAGCGTGCTAAGCTGCGCTCTTGAGAGAAAACATAAGTTCGTCATAGCTGACTTTCTGGGATGCAACGAAATCGGTTAGGGCCTTGTAGCCGGCGGCGAGGGATTCCTTGCCGTTCACGTGTCGCTTCTCGATTGCCAGCACGTCGGCATATACAGGCGCGATCGTCTTCTTGATGAGATCCGGCGGCGGGACACGGCGATTGGAATGATAGCCGGCGATCTTGCCATCGAGGCCGTAGGACGGCGTGACATGGGCGAAGACCCAGTAGTGATCGCCATTGCTCGCCATGTTCTTCACAAAGGCGAAAATCTCGCGGCGCTCCTCGACCGTGTCCCAGAGCAGCTTGAAGACGCTGCGCGGCATATCGGGATGACGGATCAGGCTGTGCGGCTGGCCGAGCAACTGCTCTTCGGTGTAGCCGGCCATCTTGCAGAACAGACGGTTCACATAGGTCATGCGACCCTTGAGATCCGTCTTGGATACGATGAGCTCCGATGCCGGAAAGAAAGTCTCGCGGCCGCTCGGCTTAATCTGGTTGGACATCATTGACCTGTCGGTGACCGATTCACCCAAAAACTAGTGCCACCGGTATTAGGGAACGCGGCTGAATTTTGCGTTAAGGTTCCGTGCACCATGAATTCGCTGCTGGCGGACGACCCGGACGCGTTTTTCCGCCGCGATCGTCCCAGTTGCCGTCATCGCCTCTCCCGTGCCATGACCTCGATCAAATCGAGGGGGAGGCAACAGAAATGACCGTTCTCATTGCAGGCGGCGGAATTGGCGGACTGACGCTCGCGCTCAGCCTGCACCAGATCGGCGTGCCATGCCGCGTGTTTGAAAGCGTGCCCGCGCTCAAGCCGCTCGGCGTCGGGATCAATGTGCTGCCGCATGCGGTGCGCGAGCTGATCGAACTTGGCCTGCACGACGACCTCGACGCATCCGGCGTGCGCACCCGCGAACTCGCCTTCTTCTCAAAACACGGTAAGCCGATCTGGAGCGAACCGCGCGGCATCGAGGCCGGATACAAATGGCCGCAGTTCTCGATCCACCGCGGCACGCTGCAGCAGATCCTGCTCGACACCGCCATCGAACGCCTCGGCGCCGAGAACATCCTCACCAGCCATCATTTGACCGGCTGGACGGAAACGCCGGAGGGCATTCGCGCCGACTTCATCGACAAGGCCACCGGCAAATCCGCTGGCAGCTATGACGGCACGCTGTTGATCGCAGCCGATGGCATCCATTCGGCGATCCGCCAGAAGCTCTATCCGGAGGAAGGCGCGCCGCTGTGGAACGGCCGCATTCTCTGGCGCGGCATCACCAGGAGCGATGCGTTCCTGACCGGCCGGACCATGATCATGGCTGGCCACGAGATCCTGAAATTCGTCTGCTACCCGATCTCGCAGGAGCCGGATGCCAACGGAAAGTACGACATCAACTGGGTGGCCGAACGGCACATGCCGCCGACTTATGAATGGCGCCGCGAGGACTACAACCGCGCGGCACGGCTCGAGGAGTTCCTGCCCTGGTTCAAGGACTGGCGCTTCGACTGGCTCGACGTGCCCGGCCTGATCAGCAATTGCCCACACGCTTACGAATATCCGCTGGTCGATCGCGATCCAGTTGATCGCTGGACGTTTGGCCGCGTCACGCTGATGGGCGATGCTGCGCATCCGATGTATCCGATCGGCTCCAACGGCGCGTCGCAGGCCATCCTCGATGCGCGCGTACTGACGCGGGAGATTCTTGCGCTTGGCGAAGTGCCGGCCGCGCTCGAAGCCTATGAGGCCGAGCGACGCCCCGCGACCACCGACCTCGTGATGCTGAACCGCCGCAACGGACCGGAACAGGTCATGCAGATCGTCGAGGAACGCGCGCCTGAGGGATTCAATGTCGTCACCGACGTGCTCTCGCAGCAGGAACTCGAAGACATCGCCGCCAATTACAAGCGCGTCGCCGGTTTTCAGGTCGAGGGCCTGAATGCAAAACCGCCGATCGTGACGCTGCCGCAATCGTCACAACTTTCCAGCGCGAGTTGATGCAGCTCGCGCGCTGGCGCGCATTCAAGCGTCCGGATTCAAACTTCAATCCAGTCCATGCGCGATGACCTTGCGCATGACGTTCGGCAGAGCTTCGTCGTCCAATGTTGCGATCGGGACCCAGCGCATGCCCTCGGGGGGGCGGGTGCGGGGCGGCACATGCGCCGTATAGACGGCGAGCTCCAGCGGGAAGTGTGTGAAGACATGGGTGACCGCGCCGGTTTTGCGATGCCACGCCGTGAGATTTTTTAAGGTCGGCGCCTGCTTCAAGGCGTCCTTGTCTTCGTGACCGGCGAGCCATTCCGATGACGGCACTTCGGTCATATTCCCCAGCAATCCCTTTTCCGGGCGGGTGCGCACCAGCAGCTCGTTGCCGCGCGTGACCACGAAAGCCGCACCACGCCGCAGTATGCCGGCCTTCTTCGGCGCCTTTCGCGGAAACGTCTCCTGATCGCCGCGCGTCTTGGCTGCGCAATCGTCGTTGATGGGGCACAGCGCACAGGCGGGTTTTTTGGGCGTGCAGATGGTCGAGCCGAGATCCATCAGCGCCTGGGCGCTGTCGCCCGCGCGCGTCGGACCGAGCAGCGTCGCCGCCAGCCCCACGATGACAGGCTTGGATTTCGGCAGCGGTTCTTCCACCGCATAGAGCCGCGATGTCACGCGCTCGATATTGCCATCCACCGGCATGCATTGGCGGCCGAAGGCAATCGCGGCGATGGCCGATGCCGTATAGGGCCCGATGCCCGGCAATGCGCGCAGGCCGTCCTCGGTATCCGGAAAGGCGCCGCCATGATCGCGCAGCACGGTGACGGCGCAGGCATGCAGATTGCGCGCGCGGGAGTAATAGCCGAGCCCTGCCCACATCCGCAGCACGTCGTCCTGCGAGGCGCTGCCGAGATCGCTCACCGTGGGCCAGCGCGCCAGGAACTTGGCGAAATACGGCCCCACCGCCTGCACGGTGGTCTGCTGCAGCATGATTTCGGAGAGCCAGACCCGATAGGGATCGATGCCCTCGCCCGGCAAAGGCCGCCACGGCAATCTGCGGCGATGCTTGTCATACCAGGCGAGCAGTTGGGCCGGACGCTTGGCGGCGGCGCTTTCCCCGCTATCCCGTGCGGAAGGTTTCTTTCGTCGGGTGGCGGCGGCTGATAGACTCATGCCGACATGTATCCAAAAGCCTCGTTCATGAACAAGCCCGGCCCGATCTCCGCCAAGCCGCTCTCCGTCCTGCTCGGCGGGGTGTTTGCCGATGCCTATGCCAAACAGGGCTTCGCCTCGCGCGAGCTGGTGACACGCTGGGCCGAGATCGCCGGCCAGCAGGTGGCGAATTTCTCGGAGCCCTTGAAGATCCAGTGGCCGCGCCCTGTGGAAGGCCAGCCGCAGGAGCCTGCGACATTGATCCTGCGCGTCGAAGGCCCGATGGCGCTGGAGATCCAGCATTCGTCGGATGCGATCCTGCAGCGGGTGAACCGCTTTTTCGGCTGGAATGCGGTCGGCAAGATCGCGCTGCGCCAGGCGCCGCTGTCGCGGCCGCAGCCTCGCCGCACCGTGAAGCCGCCGGATGCCAAGGCCATCGCCCAGGTTGCGGAAACGCTGCCCGAGGTCGAGGACGACGCCTTGCGCGAGGCACTGGCGCGGCTCGGCGCCTCGATCAAGCGAAGTTGAGGCTTTCCAGCCCGCCCGGAACCGGCGCGTGCTTGCCACATTTGTGGTTTCAAGTTAGCGAAGCGAACCTTGTCCCGGCGTCCGCCGCCGCTTTGGAGCATTCCTTTGATCATCACGCGCCGTGACTTCACCGCCGCCCTTGCCCTGACCGGCGCCGCAGCAGCCATCGGCCTGTCGCCGCTGCAGCTGATCTCTGAGGCTTTCGCGCAGAACGCCGTCGACGTCGCCAAGCCGGTGTCGCTGCCCGACATGGCGCTCGGCCCGAAGGATGCCGCCGTCACCGTCACCGAATATGCCTCGATGACCTGCCCGCATTGCGCGGCCTTCACCGAGCAGGTGTTCCCGAAGATCAAGGAAGCCTTTATCGACACCAACAAGATCCGCTTCGTGTTTCGCGAATTCCCGCTCGACATCAAGGCCGCCGCCGGCTCGATGCTGGCGCGCTGCATCGCCAAGGAAGACTCGGGCAAGTACTTCGCCGTCATCGACATGCTGTTCAAGCAGCAGAACGACTGGGTGATGAAGGACACCGCCGCGACCCTGACCCGCATCGGCAAGCAGGCCGGCCTCAGCCAGCAGGCCGTGGAAGAATGCCTGAAGGACCAGGCGCTACTCGACAAGATCGCTGCCGACCAGAAATACGCCAATGAAGTGCTGAAGGTGAACTCGACACCGACCTTCTTCATCAATGGCGAAATGCTGAAGGGCGAGCAGTCGTTCGAGGAATTCTCCAAGAAGATCACCCCGCTGCTGAAGAGCTGAGGTCTTCTTGTCCCTCCTCGCCTTTACGCGGGGAGGGATTCATGAACGCCCGAGCCCTTTCATGACCCCGACCTTCCTTAACTACGCCGCCCTCGGCTGCGCCATCGTGCTGGAGACCATCGGCACGGCGCTGCTGGCGCAGTCGCAGCAGTTCACGAAGCTCTGGCCGACGTTCGGCATGGCCGTCTGCTACATCCTGTCGCTCTATTTCCTGTCGCACGCGCTGAAGGTGATGCCAGTTGGGATCGCCTATGCGATCTGGAGCGGGCTCGGCATCGTGCTGATTTCGGCGGTGAGCTATTTTGCGTTCCGGCAGGCGCTCGATCTCGCCGCCATCATCGGCATCGGCTTCATCCTGACCGGCGTGGTCATCGTCAACGCGTTCTCCGCCAGCGCGTCGCATTAGCGCGCTGCCGCGCCGTCATCTTCTCTGATTCTTCGCTTCAAACAGCCGAGCTCTCGCAATCTCGCGGCGCTTGCGCGTCCGAGGTGTGAGCAGTCCCCCTCGAAACATGAGGGGCGGCGGCGCGCCGTCAGGCGCAAAGGGTGGTGTGTGTCGCGATCCGCTCCACCGGAACGCCGGCAAGCTGCAACCGCGCAACGCCTTGAGGGCGCGCCACCGCGACGTCTTTTTAGCTTCGGGACCGTTCTTCCGGGTAAAGGGCAGAGCTCCGCACTCCGCTTATCCCGACGATTTCGCGCCGTTCACCAATACCACGTCCAGCCAGCATGAGTGGCAGAGCCCCGTAGTGGGCCCGGACGGTGACCCCAAGCCTCCCGAGTGTGCGGGGTACGTCACCCCACACCCGCAGGCGCCGCATCCTGTCCCACCTCAAGACGCCTCATGAAGCGCCCCTCGCGAACCGGATAAGATTTGATTATAATCTTATAGGAAAACTGTCAAGTGCCCGCGGGCATTTTTTCGATGCCGGATGCAACTGAAGCCGCGCTCATGCGTTCACGTAGTTCACCCAAAAGAATGGTTCAGTCCCCCTCGTCCAACCCGATGAGACTTGCCCCATGCCGACACGCGCCAGCCACCTGCCGCATTATGTCGAGCGCACCGCGCTTCAGAAATTGCGCGATACGCCGGGCCTGCTTGCGCCGCATTTGATGCCTGCCGGGCCGAAGACCCTGTCCAAGATGGTCGCCAAGACCTGGATCGCGCTCCAGGCCGGCTCGCTGGTGCGTTATTGCATCACGCCCGAAGGCGAAGCCGCGCTGAAGGCCAAAATCCCGATGCCGCGCAACGCACAGACTCCGCCCGCTGACACCCTGCGATAGCAGCCCGATAGGCGCCCGGCGATAGCCGCGCCACGCGCCCGCCGGATCTTAACGGATGACGCGCCCCCGGATTAACCCTGATTCCAGGTGTAAACGCGCATTAAGGAACGCTTAAGCGCCATCTCCGCATTCTCGTCCCATTAGCGTTAGGGGCGTATCATGTTTGAAAATTTCATCTGCGAGATCATCGGCCTGGCATTTCTCGGCCTCTGCATCGCCGTACTCGGCGCGCCGCAGCAGCGCCGTCCGGACGGCTATGCGCGGGACGTGTGAGGCGTCGACGTGCAGCAAAATGCTAGTGCACTACATCCCTTGCTAGCTTCCAGCTAACGTTATCTTCCTTATTGGGTGCTGCTCAGGAGGATTAGACCTTGGCGGTCGCCGCTTTGCTGGCGGAATTACGAACGCGTGCCCTCTGAGCTTCCCTGCTAATCGCCTCTGCTCAGCCTCAAGATAGATGAGATGATTTCCAGCATGGCGGAAGTGAGCCTCTTGCTCCTCGAGTAACGGCACATCGACGTGAAAAAACTCAAGTGATATATCGCCGCCAAGCGTTTTCGCGCCTTTTTCTAGGTTGGTGAAGAATAGACCAAGATCGTCTTCATCTAGCCAGTGACAGTGCGAGTATTGATTGCGGAGTTCTTTGCAAACTCCGATTTCTCTGCGCGCAGTCACCCAAATCTGATCAAGATTGCAGTCCGCATAAAATGGACGAAGGATAGCGTCAGCGATTGCTATCCTTGCTCTTCGCCCCGATTTCTAAACAGGAGTCTTGCAGCTTTGCTCAGATCACCGAGCGGAGCCCGCATGCACATGCACAGCAAAAATTCCAACTCGCCGTACCCTGCTAACATACGCCCTATAATTGCCGCTTCTTTGGGGTGACGCAGGAACGCCGGCATCAAAGGAGCATAATCCATGACAATCACTCTAAGGAAAAAAGCGGTAGAGCAGATTCTGCAGGGC
Source organism: Tardiphaga sp. 37S4 (assembly GCF_021044645.1). NCBI lineage: Bacteria > Pseudomonadati > Pseudomonadota > Alphaproteobacteria > Hyphomicrobiales > Nitrobacteraceae > Tardiphaga > Tardiphaga sp. 37S4. The sequence goes on from NZ_CP088008.1 coordinate 4,506,877, forward strand.
TACCACTAACTAAACCAACTCGCAGGCCGCCTTCAGGAGCGTCCCCGGTAAAATCTCGCAAGACAACTTCAAAGATTGGCGCAGCGAGACCCCACACTGCATCCCAGTCACGAATAATCTCACGCAACCTACTCCTGTTGGAAGTCGGCGCGCAGCGGCGATTGGTTACCGTGAGGCGAGCGCATTCGCGCCCTTCTTCCCCACCCCCCTTAAAACAAGCCCTTTTTCTCGCCCTCCCCCACCTATCCCCCGCAAAACCCTTGGGAAAAGCGGGGTTCCGCGGTTGCGCGACTGCCCTCGTCTCGCCATTGTCCGGGCCAATGAGAGCCGCGACCAGCGAGTCTCCACCCGCGCGGCAGCTGCATTTATGCTATTGTTCGTGCTGGGGGATTCGCGATTCTCGGGGCTGTTCGGCTAACCTAGAGTACCGTATCCATGAAACTCACGCGCCTGCGCCTGCACGGATTCAAGTCGTTCGTCGAACCGACCGACTTCATGATCGAGCCCGGTCTGACCGGCGTCGTCGGCCCGAACGGCTGCGGCAAGTCCAATCTGGTGGAAGCGCTGCGCTGGGCGATGGGCGAAACCTCGCACAAGTCGCTGCGCGCCGCCGATATGGACGCGGTGATCTTCGCCGGCTCCGGCAACCGCGCCTCGCGCAACCACGCCGAAGTGGTGATGACGATCGACAATACCGATCGCACTGCGCCGGCCATGGTCAATGACGCCGAAATTCTGGAAATCTCCCGCCGCATCGAGCGCGAAGCCGGGTCGCAATACCGCATCAACGGCCGCGACGTGCGCGCCCGCGACGTGCAGATCCTGTTTGCCGACGCCGCCACCGGCGCGCGTTCGCCCGCCCTCGTCCACCAGGGCAAGATCGGCGAAATCATCCAGGCGAAGCCCGAGCAGCGCCGCCGCGTGCTGGAAGACGCCGCCGGCGTCGCCGGCCTGCATGCGCGCCGCCACGAGGCCGAGCTGCGCCTCAAGGCCGCCGAAACCAACCTCACCCGCGTCGAGGACGTGATCGGTCAGCTCTCGGGCCAGATGGAAGGCCTGAAGAAGCAGGCCCGCCAGGCGATCCGCTACCGCGAAGTCGCCGGCAAGGTGCGCAAGGCCGAGGCCATGCTGTTCCACCTGCGCTGGCTGCAGGCGCACCAGGACAATGCCGAAGCCGCAACCCTGCACGACCAGTATGTGCGCGATCTCGCCGAACGTACCCGTGAACAGGGCGAAGCCGCGCGCATCCAGGCGATCCGCGCGTCTGAACTCCCTGCCCTGCGCGAGGCGGAAGCCGCTGCTGCCGCCGGCCTGCAGCGCCTGACCAATGCCCGCGACATGCTCGACCGCGAGGAAGAGCGCGCCAAGGAGCGCGCCGCCGAGCTCGACCGTCGCCTGACGCAGTTCGAGAGCGACGTCGCGCGCGAGATGAAGCAGTCGGAAGACGCTGAATTTGCGCTGCTCCGTCTCGACGAAGAAGACGCGATGCTCAAGGAAGAGATCATGCAGCGCGTCGAGCTGCGTGGCGGCGTCGACGACCGCGTCTCCGAGGCCGAGGCCGTGCTGGCCGCCGCCGAGCGTACCTTCACCGAACTCACCACCGCCCATGCGGACATGACCGCCAAGCGCAACCAGCTGCAGTCCAACGTGCGCAGCCAGGCCGATCGCCTCGCGCGTCTGGGCCAGGAAATCGCCAGTGTCGAGGCTGAGATCGAGGCACTGACGGCGCAAACGTCAGGCTTCGGCGACCTGGATGAGCTTGCAGCGCTGATGGAGACGTCGCAGGAAATCCTGCTGCAGGCCGAAGGCAGCGTGGCCGACAACGAGGCCGCCCATATCGCGGCCCGGCAGACGCTGGAAGCCTCGCGCGCGCCGCTCAACGACGCCGACAGGAAGGTGCAGCGGCTCGAGACCGAAGCCCGCACGATTTCGAAGATCCTCAACGGCGAAACCAAGAACCTGTGGCCGCCGATCATCGACGGCGTCAGCGTCACCAAGGGCTATGAAAAGGCGCTCGGCGCCGTGCTGGGCGACGATCTGGACGCGCCGGTCGATCCGTCCGCACCGATGCGCTGGACCAATGCCGGCGATCACGCCAACGATCCGGCGCTGCCTGCGGGCGTGGAATCGCTGGCCTCGCATGTCAATGCGCCGGCCGAACTCGCACGCCGCCTGAAGCAGATCGGCGTCGTCTCCAAGGATCAGGGCGCAGCCCTCGTCTCGCAGTTGCAGACCGGACAGCGGCTGGTGTCGCTGGAAGGCGACGTCTGGCGCTGGGACGGTTTCGTCGCCGGTGCCCATGCGCCGACCGGCGCCGCCCGTCGTCTGGCCGAGCGCGCCCGCCTGACCGATATCGAAGCCGATCTGGAAAACGCCAAGATCGACGCCATTGCCAAGCGTGAAGCGCTGGAAAGCGCAGAGCAGGCGCTGAAGGCTGCGGCCTCGGCCGAAGGCGCATCGCGCGATGCGCTGCGCAATGCCCGCCGCGACGTCGACCAGGCCCGCGAGCGTCATGCCAATGCCGAACGCGAGATCAACCGCCATGCGGCGCGCCGCGCGACGCTGACCGAAGCGCAGTCGCGCCTCTCCAACGATCGCATGGAAGCGGAAGCGGCGCATGAGAGCGCGCATGCCGCGCTGGAATATCTGCCGGAAAGCTCCGACGCCGAGGCGCAGCTCGCGACCGTCCGCGGCGAGATCGAAGGCCATCGCCGCGGCGCAGCTCAAGTGCGCGCCGAAGCGCAGGCGCTGGCCCGCGAGGCTGAGCTGGCCGACCGCCGCCTGCAGGCGATCATCGCCGAGCGCACCGATTGGGCGAACCGCAAGACCTCCGCCGCGTCGCAGATCGAGACGGTTGCCGCACGCGTCGCCGAAGTGACGCGCGAGCGCGCCGAACTCGAAGACGCCCCGGCGCTCTATCTGCAGAAGCGCCGCGCGCTGATCTCGGAAGTCGAGAGCGCCGAACAGGCCCGCCAGCTCGCCGCCAACGCACTGGCATCGGCCGAAAACGCCATGCGCGAGACCGACCGCGATGCCCGCGGCTCGCTGGAAGCCCTCTCGGCCGCCCGCGAAGCCTGTGCCCGCACCGAAGAGCGCATGGAAAGCGGCAAGCGCCGCCTCGAGGACATCGAGCGCGAAATCCGCGACATGCTCGAAGTCGAGCCGGAAGGCGTCGCGGCGCTGGCCGAAGTCCGCCAGGACGACACGCTGCCGCCGCTCGCCGACATCGAAGCCGATCTGGAAAAGCTGCGCCGCGATCGCGAGCGTCTCGGCGCCGTCAACCTGCGCGCCGAGGAAGAGCTCAACGAAGTCGAAGGCACGCACAACGGCCTCGCCACCGAGCGCGACGACCTCGTCGAAGCCATCAAGAAGCTGCGCACCGGCATCCAGAGCCTGAACAAGGAAGCCCGCGAACGGCTGATGACCTCGTTCGACATCGTCAACGGCCACTTCAAGCGCATGTTCGTCGAACTGTTCGGCGGCGGCGAAGCCGAGCTGAAACTGATCGAGAGTGACGATCCGCTCGAAGCAGGTCTCGAAATCGTCGCCAAGCCGCCCGGCAAGAAGCCGCAGACCCTGTCGCTGCTGTCAGGTGGTGAGCAGGCCCTGACCGCACTGGCGCTGATCTTCGCGGTGTTCCTCACCAACCCGTCGCCGATCTGCGTGCTGGACGAAGTCGACGCGCCGCTCGACGACCACAACGTGGAGCGCTTCTGCAGCCTGCTGCATGAAATGTGCGCCTCGACCGAAACGCGCTTCATCACCATCACGCACAACCCGATCACCATGGCGCGCATGCACCGCCTGTACGGCGTGACCATGGCAGAGCGCGGTGTGTCGCAGCTGGTCTCGGTGGATCTCGAAAATGCGGTGAAGATCCTCGATCAGGAAGTGGCGTAACTCTTTCTTGCCCCCCGCGCGAAGCGAAGCTTCGCCAGGTGGGGAGGGCAAGACAAACAAAGCGCGCCTCTCCTACGCGTCGATGCGCACCGCGACGCCACGCGCCTTTAACGCCGCGATCAAAGCCGGATCGCTGATGGCAGTTTCCGGGAATGTCAGCTTCTTCAGCGCAGGGAGCTCGAGCAGACGCCCGGGATTGCCGCACACCGACGGCAGATGAAGCGCTTCGAGCTTGCCGAGGCCGACGAGATCCGCCGCATCCAGCCGCTCGATCATCGCGATGCAGGTGAGCTGCCGCAGATTCTGGCACAGGCCGATCCCGGCCGTGCTGGAAATGTCGAAGTCCTCGCTCTCGCCGTCCCAGAAATAATAGCAATAGGGATAGATCTCGTTGCCGCCATCGAAGGTGATGGCCTCGACCTTCGCCAGGTCCGCCTCGGTCAGGGGATAGCGCACCAGATAATCGTAAGCCTCGCTGATCAGATCGTAACCGTCATCCTCGAGATCGACCGCGCGTTTCAGCACGAACGCGGCAAGATCCCCGGGCTCGGCCAGATCGAGCGCGCCGCTCTCCAGCAATGACGACATGACGGCGAGTTTGAAGTTCGGATCGCCGAAGGGAGCGCCGGGCGCACCGGCAGCCACCGGATACGCCATCGGCTGCTTGTCCGGATAGACGGCCGCTGGATTGCGCAACGAGATCGCGTAAAGCTCCTGCCAGCGAAACTCCAGCGCAAGCTTCGTCTCATGCGAGACGTCGGCGACAAAATACATGGAATCGTAGACCGGCGCGCGGTGCGACAGCGCGAGCTGCGGCAGCGCCGCCAGAGCCTCCGCGACCGGCATACCGATCCGCAGACCGAGAACACCCGAGGTGGCAGGGAACGGTTCGCGATAACGAATAGCACCGATCCGTCCCGCTGTATCGATCTGCGCTTCAAAGCCGTGCTGCTTCGACAAGGCGGTGACACGGCCCTGCTGATGCGGCGCAGGTTCGCACCACCGCGCACCAAGCGCGCGGCTGAGATCTTCGCGCGCGTCGCCGGGCCGAAGCGCCGCAAGTGCGGTGAAATTGACCGGGTGATCCATCGTCGATATTCCTGTCTTGGCGTCACCGACGCCATCTGGTGAGAAGGCCTGTTGGTGTCGCAGCCGCGGCCGCGGGTTCAATACGAAGGTCGCGGCGCGCCGCGACGGAATGACGGATCACCGATGTCGACCGATCTCCCCGCCGAACTCACCGCGGCCCTCAACGCCCGCCTGCACGGCTTCTCGCGCAATGACGCGGCTGCGCGCTCCGATGCAATCTCGCAGACCTATCGCTCTGGCGGCGGCTCGACGACCATCCGTAGCGAGAGCGACGCACTGGCCTATGCGCTCGCCCGCATGCCGGCGACCTATGCGGCGGTCATCGCCAGCCTCAATGCGCTGCAGGAGACACGACCGGACTTCGCACCGACCACGCTACTCGATTGCGGCGCCGGGCCGGGAACGGCGACATGGGCCTGCGCCGAAGCCTTCGCGTCGCTCAATGCGTTCACGCTGCTCGATGCCAATCCCGCTCTGCGCACGCTTGCGCTCGGTTTGGCGCAGGACAGCCACCGCATCCCCGCGATGAACTACACGCTCGGCGACGCTGCCGCGACAATCGCCAATGCCCCATCCGCCGATCTCGTCATCGCGAGCTATGTCATCAATGAGCTCAACGATCTCGCGCGAACAAAACTCGTCGCGGCGATGTGGGCGAAGACCAATGATACATTGCTGATCGTCGAGCCCGGCACACCGTCGGGCTATCAACGCATTCTCGATGCGCGTGCGCAGCTCATCAAGAACGGCGCGCATGTGATCGCGCCCTGCCCTCATGACGATGCATGTCCGCTGGTGAAACCGGACTGGTGCCACTTCAGCCAGCGGCTGCAGCGCTCCCGTGTGCATAAACAACTCAAATCTGCAGAACTTCCCTATGAGGACGAGAAATTTATTTACGTCGCGCTGTCGCGTACGCCTGTCGCACAGCGGCCATCGCGCGTGCTCGCGCAGCCGGTGACGACGAAGATCGCAATCACGGCAAAACTCTGCACAAATGTAGGCGTTGTCGCCGCAAACGCACCACGCCGCGACAAGGCGAAGTATGCAAAGTTCCGCAAGCTCGACTGGGGCGATGCGGTTTTCGATTCACCGACATCATCCGCGGAATAATTCTCTACGGCGGGCGTTTGTTCTCCTGACGCGACTGCGTCGCCCAATCATCAGGAGTAACGCTGCAATGACCAAATCATTCGCCGCCCTCGCGGCTCTGACTCTCATGCTCGCCTCAAGCGCCGCCTCGGCTCAGATGCTGAAGACCGCCGACACCGCCAAGGGAAAGACCTTCGTCGATGCCAAGGGCATGACGCTCTACACCTTCGACAAGGACGCCGGCGGCAAGTCGATGTGCAACGGTCCCTGCGCCGAAAACTGGCCACCACTGTTCGCGGTGGACGATGCCAAGCCGAGTGCCGACATGACCATCGTCGTGCGCGACGACGGCAAGAAGATGTGGGCCTATAAAGGCAAGCCGCTCTACACCTTCAAGAAGGACACCGCCGCCGGCGACACCAATGGCGACGGATTTTTGAACGGTGCGTGGCATATGGCGAAGCCGTAAGCGGCTTCTGCGCTGGAACGACCCGCTGGTCGCGAGATTGCGGCTAGCTCACTGCAAGGCCCCTCACCCGACCGGCTTCGCTGCGCTTCGCCAGTCGACCTCTCCCCGCAAAGAGCGGGGCGAGGTTAAGGAAGGTGGCGCCGTGCTTACCTCTCCCCGCTCTGCGCGGGGAGAGGTCGACATGCGCGCGTAGCGCGGATGTCGGGTGAGGGGCATGGCACCGCCCTCACCTACATTCGGTATTTGCGAATCTCGTTTTTCCTGCGGATAGCCCGCTCTCAGAACGAATGCCGGATGCGGCCCATCACCTGATGCGCGACGGCGTCGTTGCTGCCGACGATCGCATCATAGTTCACCGACAGCACCGTGAGCGGCGCAAGCTTGCCGGACAGACCGGCACCGATCACGCCGCGATCGCGCAATGCGCTGCCGGTCGCGGTGATGAACGAGCCCGGCAGTGTCGTATCGGCGAAGCTCGCATTGATGCCGCGCACGCCATCGCTGAATTCATGCAGCCAGGCCAGCCGCAATTCCGGCGTCAGCACGCCGCCATTCAGCGCGTAGTCATAGCCGAAGCGTGCGCCGACGCTGGAGCGCAGCGATTCCGAACTGTCCGAGCCGACCACCAGCGCGGCAGCGCCGCCGCGCTCTGCGAAGCCATCGGTCATCACCCGCGTATATTGCAGGCCGATCTCCGGCGTGACGACCCAGCCGCTGACGCGCAGGTCGGTGCCGACCGTGCCACGGATCGCATAGTGATCGCCGCTGAAGGCCGCGGTGTTCGCCGTGCCGACCGCCACGCGCGTGGTGTCGTAATCGCTGAAGCCATAGAGGCCCATGGCGGTCGCGAACCAGCCGGGCGCCTGATAGGTGCCATAGCCGCCGATGGTACCGGTCGAGATCTTGGTGTGGCTGCCGACATTATCGATATCGCCGCGGGTCAGCGCATAGCCACCGAACACGCCGGCGACGATGCTGTCCGTGATGCGCCGGTCGTAGCCGGCGAGCACGTTGACCGTGTTCGACTTGAAGCCCGGCGCGTCAGTGCGTGCGCCTTCGCGGGCGAAGCTCGCGCCCGACGTGATGAACAGGCCCTGTTCGGCAGCGACGGCGACTGGACGCAGACCCGGCAGAGCCTTGGTCACGGGAGCATAGGCCATCGCATCGGCCGCATTGCCGCCCCAGCCGGCATCGGCCAGCGCAGAACTTGCGCTGCCAGGGAATCCCGTCACCGCGGCCAGCGCACGATCCGCACCGAAATTCTTGTCGAACATGCCGCCGTCGAACATCGCCAGCGCATTACCGACGCCGGACATGTCGATGCCGAGGCCGCCGAGGCGGTTCTGCGTCAGGTGTTGGCCGACCAGCGAGGTCGTCTGGAACGCGTCATTCATGGTCATGCGGCCGAGGCCCTGATAGGCCGCGGGCGTGAGCTGCGCCAGCGCCGCGCCGACATCTGCCGAGCTGGCAACGCTGTCGAGCAGATTGACCACCGCACTGCTGGTGGCGGTGGCCGGCAGATTGTCGAACAGCGAGGCGACGCCGAGCGAGCCCGCGCTGGCAAAGGACGCGAACGAAGACGACGTTCCGGTGATCACCTCGAACGACGTATAGAGTGTACCGCCGATATTCACGGTCTGACCGGCTTGCAGCGCAGCGCGCTTGGCGTCGGTGAGGCCCGCTTTGTTGTAGTTCAGCGTGTCGGTGCCGACGCCGCCATCGACGAGACCGACGATGCGCGAGCCCTTCATGATGTTGACGGTGTCGTTGCCGCCTTCCATGTTCACGGCGCGACCGGTGTTGCCGATGATGGTGCCGTAATTGGTCAGCACGTCGGCGCCTTCGCCCATCTGGATGGCGGAGCCATCACCGCGGATGAAGCGGGCCGAGCCGGTGCCGGTATAGGTGATGCCGTTCAGGGTGCCGATGGAATTGGGATCTGCCACGCCCGTATTCATCAACACGATCGCGTTCGGATCGGGGATCGCGCCATTGCCGATGATGGTGCCGTAGTTGACGATCGCGTCGTTATTGATTGCCGGCGTTGCCGTGCTCTTGTTTTCCAGACGGATCGCGTAGCCATTCTGGCCAATAATGGTGCCGCTCTCGTAGTTGATAATCGTGGTCGCTGCGACGCCGCTGCGATCCACATTCGTGTCCTTATTGACGACGATCGCGGTATTTGCACCGCTTATGGTGCCGTAATTGGTGATCGTACCGCCGCCGATGGAAATGCCTTCGCTGGCATTGGCGCGGCCGCCACTATCGAAACCGCCGGCGCCGATGCCTTCGATGATGCCGTAGTTAAGGATCTTACCCTCATTGTCGATATCGACGCCGTCACCATCGCCGTTGATCTGCGCCACACCGTCCGAGTTGAAGATGCTCCCGACGCCAGCATAGGCACCTGTGATGCGGCCGTAATTGTTGACGGTGCCGTCGCCATCGGAACCGACGCCCGAGCCGTTGCGGCCGAGGATCGTGCCACCGGCCGCGTTGTTGACCGTGACGTTATTGTCCGCAGTGATGCCGTGGCGCGCGCCGGAAATCAGACCACCGGCCTGATTGTTGACGACAACACCGAGATTGCCGCCGGTGTCGATGCCATCCGATGTGCCATTTGCACCGCCGGAGGTATTCGCGCCGAAGCTGCGGATGATGCCGAAATTGTTGATCACAGCGTTGGCGCCGGGCCGGACCGCATCGTCGGTCATAGCTTCGATCACGCCGGTCGCACGGTTGATGATGGTCATCGATGCCGCGCCAGTCATGCCGCGGAAATCGAGCGCCTGCCCGAGCGCCACATAGCCGGTACCGCCGGCCTGGATCAGCCCGGCATTGTCGATCACGATGGTGCCTGACGACATCGCAAGATTGAAACGGAACACATCGTTCTGTGTCGAACGCACGATGGCGCCGATATTGTTGAGGAACGTGAAAGTGCGGCCCGCCGTTGCGCCGGTGGCGTCGATGACGCGCCCCGTGCCGGTGTTTTCGATCACGCCGGAATTGGTAACCACGACGCCGGTCGATGCGCCGTTCCACCCGATGGTCGCCGTGCCGCTGGTGGATCGCAGCGTGCCGGAGGCATCGACCGTTCCGGTCTGCGTGCCGCTAAGTGTCTTCGTTGTGGTATCCGTGGTGCCGGCTGGCACCGTGAATGTCTGCGCCTCCGCCGTCATCGGCGCGAACAGCGCCGCCACAACCACGCCCATCGCAAGCCGGCTCGCGCCGTTACGCCATTCCAACATCACTCAAGTCCCCAGCCCAAAGGTTAGGGTTTCATTAGGTTTTGCGCATGACGGTTGGATGACGAATGACGCACCGTCGCTAACCCGCAGGCGTCACATACAAGACTCTCGCAGACTGATGCACAACTGCAACGAAGCATGCCGGGGATAATATCCCTAGGATTGCAGCACTGACTTTCTTCTCGTCACCAGCAGGAAGGCGTGGGGACAAGGCCGGCCATTGGCCAGGCCTCTCCGCCCTTGAACGTATTCCACCCTCGCGGCGACCAATCCGTGCCGCGACGTGCCTGCGGCCCCTGCTCTGTGGCCGCATGATCGGCTAGGCTTTGGGTTTGATGGTTTCTTTTGGGGGTTCTCACATGTCGACCGGCTGGATCATTCTTGGCGTCATCGTTGTCCTGATTGTCCTGGCATTTGCTGCCTACAACCGACTGGTGGCGCTGAGCCAGCGGGTCAACCAGTCCTTTGCCGATATCGACGTGCAGCTCAAGCAGCGCCACGACCTGATCCCGAACCTGATCGAGACCGTGAAGGGCTATGCGGCGCATGAGCGCGGCACCCTCGACGACGTCATCAAGGCGCGCAATTCGGCGATGAATGCACAGGGGCCGGCGCAGGTTGGCGCCGCGGAAAACCAGCTCTCCGGCGCGCTCGGCCGGCTGATCGCGCTGTCCGAGGCCTATCCGGACCTCAAGGCCAATGCGAATTTCCAGCAGTTGCAAACCGAGCTCTCGGATATCGAAAACAAGATCGCGGCTTCGCGCCGCTTCTTCAACAATGCCGTGTCCGAATACAACACCGGCATTCAGCAGATGCCCGCGGCCCTGTTCGCCGGCACCTTCGGCTTCCATTCGAAGGAGTTCTTCGATCTCGGCGAGACCCGCAAGGAGGTCGAAGCCGTGCCGCAGGTCAAGTTCTGATCCTCAGACCCAGAACACATGCCCCTCCCCGTCATTGCGAGCGCAGCGAAGCAATCCAGAAAGCTACAAGCGAAGACTGGATTGCTTCGTCGCAAGAGCTCCTCGCAATGACGGCTGATAGTGAATCCTAGGACTGCATCATGGCCGCCTATGGTCTCTATACGCATATTGCCTCGAACAAGACGCGTTCGATGCTGCTGCTCGCAGGGCTATTCCTGCTGATCTACGTCATGGTGTTCGCCGGCGCCCTGATCGGCGAGGTGGCCGTTAACAGCAACGGCTCGGTTGCGTATTATATCAACGCGGCAACGCGAGACCTGATCAAGGCGCTTCCCTTCGCCACCATCGGCGCGGTGCTGTGGATCGTCATCGCCTATTTCGGTCATCAAAAGATGATCGACAGCATCACCGGCAGCGAAAGCGTAACGCGGCAGGAGCAGCCGCGGCTCTATAACCTCCTTGAGAACCTCTGCATCTCGCGCGGCATCCCGATGCCGAAGCTCAAGGTGATGGACTCTGATGCGCTGAACGCCTTCGCCACCGGCCTCAACCCCCGGCAATATTCCGTCACGGTCACGACGGGCCTTCTGCGCGCGCTCAACGATGACGAGATGGAAGCGGTGCTCGGCCACGAGCTGACGCATATCCGCAATGGCGACGTGCAGCTGATGGTAGTCGCCGTCATCATCGCCGGCGTGGTCGGCTTTGCGGCTGAACTGTTCTTCCGGATATTCATCAATTCCGGCTTCCGCTTCGGCGGCAGCCGATCGTCGCGATCGTCTTCCTCGTCTGACAGCAACAGCAAGGGCTCCGGCGGCGGCGCTATCATCGTCATCATCATCGCCGTGGCACTGATCGCGCTGGCCTGGGCGCTGTCGCTGGTGGTGCGCTTCGCGCTCTCGCGCTCCCGCGAATTACTGGCGGATGCAGGTTCGGTGGAACTGACCAAGAATCCCGACGCCATGATCTCGGCGCTGCGCAAGATCGAGAATCGCGGCGAACTGCCCGGCGCGACATCGGCCGTCATGGAGATGTGCATCGACAATCCCCGCGAGGGTTTTGCCGACCTGTTCGCGACGCATCCGTCGGTGGATTCGCGGGTCGCGGCACTGGTGAAATTCGCCGGAGGACACGATCCCGGCCGGATGGCGCTGCCGTCCGATACGGACGCGCCCGGAGAGGCCGACGACACGCCGCCGCTGCCGCCGCGCTCCGGCCCATGGAGCAACGGCAAATCGCCTACAGGCAGTGCGCAGGAGCCGTTACAGGGCCCGCTCAAAGGACCTTGGGGTCGCCACGCCTAGCTTGCTTAGTTGGTGGATTTGCGCAGTTCGAGCGCTTCGGTCTTTTCGGGCTCCGGCGTCTTGGCAATTTCCTTGGCCGGCTCGGATTTGATCGATCCGACGGCGTCGATCTTGCTGCTCTCGACGCGCGGGGTCGAGACGCGTGTCACCGTGTTGTCGGCACCGGCGGAGGCGTCGGCGGAACGGGTCGTTGAGGGCGCACGCAGCGAGCGCGGGGCCGACAGCGAACGCGCCATCAGCATCTGGCCGCGGCCGCCCTGATGGCGGAAATCGCAATAGGCGAAGCCCATGCCGGAGACCGAGCCGCGGAACGAGCGCTCGTCATTCTTGTTGAGATTGAAACACGGTTCGAACGGGATGCCCTTGATCGAGGCGCAGATGGCTTCGCCGCGGACCTGAAGCGTATTGCCCGGCAGGCGCATGTTGCGCGCCGGACCGGAGCCCGAAAACTGGACAGCGCCCGCCGCACCGCCATCGTCGAACACGCGGCCTGCGCCGCGGGTGCCGTCGAAACAGGTAAAGGCAAAGACCTTGCCGGCAACAAACTTGCGGGCCTCTTCGGCCGTCATCGACCCAGCCAGCGCGGGGGTCGCCACCGTGGCGGCAAGCACCGCTCCCAACACATAACGCGCAACCATAGGATACTCCGAACAACCGAGCGCGGATGACCGCCTGATGTCTTTACCCGCTGCTTACCATACCAACCGTGGCAACAATGGAGCAGGTTGGTTGGTAAAGTCTGAACGTCGTTAGCCGATCTTTACCACGATTCGCCCGCGCACCTGCCCGGCCAGAACCTTGGCGCCGGCGTCGATCACCTGGTCCAGCGGAATTTCCTGAGTGATTTCAGCGAGTTTTGTGTGATCCAGATCCGTCGCCAACCGCGCCCAGGCCTGCTGTCGCAGCTCGATCGGGCACATGACAGAATCGATGCCGAGAAGACACACGCCGCGTAAAATGAACGGTGCAACCGAAGATGGCAGGTCCATGCCGGCTGCGAGACCGCAGGCGGCGACGGCGCCGCGATACTTCGTCATCGACAGGAGATTCGCCAGGGTGGTCGAACCGACGCTGTCGATGCCGCCCGCCCAGCGCTCCTTGGCCAGCGGTTTGGCCGGGCCGGACAGCTCGTTGCGGTCGATGATCTCGCTGGCGCCAAGGCCCTTGAGATAGCCCTCCTCGGACGTGCGCCCCGTCGAGGCGATGACCTGGTAACCGAGCTTCGACAGCACCGCGATCGCCACCGAGCCGACGCCGCCGGCCGCCCCCGTCACGACGATCGGGCCATCGGCCGGCTTCAGCCCGTGCTTCTCCAGCGCCAGTACGCTGAGCATTGCGGTGTAGCCGGCGGTACCGACCGCCATGGCGTCGCGGGTGGTCATGCCGGCCGGCAGCCGCACCAGCCAGTCGCCTTTCACGCGGGTCTTTTCGGCATAGGCGCCGAGATGGGTTTCGCCCATGCCCCAGCCATTGCCGATCACCTTGTCGCCGGGCTTCCAGTTCGGATTCTCCGAGGATTCCACCGTGCCTGCGAAATCGATGCCGGCGATCATGGGAAAACGCCTCACCACCGGCGCCTTGCCGGTGACGGCGAGGCCGTCCTTGTAATTCACCGTGGACCATTCGACCCGCACGGTGACATCGCCATCCATCAATTCGGCTTCGTCGAACTGCGTCAGCGCAACCGTGGTGCCTTTGTCAGCCTTGTCGATGCGGACAGCCTTGAACGTTCCCAACACGCGTCTCCCGAATTTTGCTTGTGATTTCTGCTGCCGAATTATGCCGTGCCGTGGCGGGAAACGCCACCCGCACCAGCCGGTCAGGAGCCTTGCAGCCCTGCCCGGCCGTAACGGCATAACGCGGTGTTGCGGCGATCAGGCGGCCAGTTGCCGGGTCGCCGCGATATTGGCGACGGTCGCTGCACAGGCCGTCGCCGCCTCGGTGCCCTTCACGACGAAATGCTCGCGGAAGAACCTGACGTGTTCGGCATGTTCGTGGAAATGCTGCGGCGTCAGCACCGCCGAGATCACCGGCACTTCGCTGTCGAGCTGCACCCGCATCAGGCCATTGATGACAGCCTCGCAGACGAATTCATGGCGGTAGATGCCGCCATCGACAATGAGACCGGTGGCGACGATCGCCACATAGCGCCCGGTGCGCGCCAGCAATTTGGCCTGCAACGGAATTTCGAAGGCGCCGGGCACTTCGAATAAATCGATCTGACTGTCAGGCACACCACGCCGTGCAAGTTCGGCGACAAAACCGACATGGCATTGATCGACGATATCCTTGTGCCAGCACGACTGGATGAAGGCGATCCGCCCGGTCGATGGTGCAAGATTTACGGAAGTGGAAGTTTTGAAGTTCATCACAGGCTGATTCATGGATGCTCTCGCGGTTTGAGACCAGAATCAGGACGTACGGTCACACGCCGAGCATCCGCCAAGGCGGACTCCCTGCGCATACCCGTTCTCTTTCATCCGGACTATGACCGTCGGCTCCGGCATCGCACCGGATCTGCTGACCCTGACGGTATGACCCGTCAGGCGCTCGCGGGCTTCCGGGCTTGCGCCCGATTACCGCCGGTGGGGATTTTCACCCCGCCCTGAGAACGAAGGCCGCCCCGACTGGGACGGCCAAGATCAATTTTTATCGCGGGAGATCAGCGAGTCAACAACAGGCTCATGCCGGTTGTGCAATCGGACGCTTCACCGGCTCTTCCACGATCGGCAGATTGATCAGTGCCGACAGCACGCCGAACAGCACCGACAACCACCACACCGGCGTGTAGGAACCGAACTTGTCGAACACGACACCGCCCAGCCAGGCACCGAGGAAGCCACCGACCTGATGGCTGAAGAAGGCAAAGCCATACAGCGTTGCCAGCCAGCGCGTGCCGAACATCAGCGACACCAGGCTCGATGTCGGTGGCACGGTGGAGAGCCAGGCAAGCCCGCTGATGGCGCCGAACACGAGCGCCGAGGTGGTGGTCAGCGGCAGCATGATGAAGGCCACCGTCGCCAGCGCGCGGGTGAAATAGATGAAGGACAGGATATAGCGCTTCGGCAGTTTGCCCTGCACATAGCCGACCGTCAGCGAGCCGATGATGTTGAACAGGCCGATGATGGCAATCACCCAGCCGCCCACAGCCGCCGGCAAGCCGCGATCGACCAGATAGGCCGGCAGATGCATGGTGATGAAAGCGAGCTGGAAACCGCAGGTGAAGAAGCCGAGCACCAGCAGCACATAGGAGCGATGGCCGAAGGCTTCCGTGAGTGCGCTCTTGAACGACTGCTTCTGCGCCACCGGCGCGTCGGCGGACGCGGCACTCGCGGTCGGCGTCGCCAAGGCAAGCGACAACGGGATCACCAGCAACATCAGCACCGCGAACACGGTGAGCGTCGCCTGCCAGCCGGTGTTGTCGATCATCGCCACGGTGAAGGGCGCAAAGATGAACTGGCCGAACGAGCCTGCGGCGGTGCCGGCGCCGAGCGCGATGCCGCGCCATTCCGGCGGTACCAGTTTGCCGAAGGCGGACAGCACCAGATTGAACGAGCAACCCGACAGGCCAAAGCCGATCAGCAGTCCAGCGCTGATATTCAGCTCGAGCGGTGTCGAGGAATAGCGCATCATCAGCAAACCAGCCGCATAGAGGAAGGCGCCGACGCAGATCACGCGCACGCTGCCGAACTTGTCGGCGACGGCGCCGGCGAAAGGCTGGCCGATGCCCCAGAGCAGGTTTTGCACGGCGAAGGCGAGCGCGAAAACGTCACGGCCCCAGCCGAACTCCTGGCTGAAAGGCTGCATGAAGAAGCCGACGCTGGAACGCGGCCCGAAGGTCAGCATGCCGATCAGCGATCCGCAGATGATGATCACCAGCGGGGTACGCCAGCCAAAACCAGATGCCGGGCGCGTCGCGCCGTCAATTGCCGCCATGTCGTTTCCCCGGATCAAATTCGGATTGAAAATTCACCCGGCCCAAGAGCGCAGGCCCGGTCCGGATTGGACGGGAGATTAATGCATTCGCATGGAAATCCCAATGGCGATGATGGGGATTTCAGAGGATGCATTGCTGGGATGCAGGGCCACGCAGACGTCATCACAGCCCAGGGCGGGATAACATTCTGCGAAATCCGGAATGGAAAGAGCGATGCCGGGCATGGCATCGCTCTTGGCAGGCTCGGAGGTAAAGTCGTGGCTGTTACGGCTTGATTTCGGAGAGCTTGGCGGAGATTTCCGCCGTCTGCGCCGCCGTGCCCCAGCTCGGCGCCTCGCTGCCGTCGCCCCAGTTACGTGGACGGTAGAAGGAGTGCACGCCGGTCTTGTACATCTTCTTCATCTCGCGGACCCAGGACGGGTGCACCCAATAGGCATGGTAATGTGTGGACTTCGCGACTTCCGGCAGCCAGATCCGGCCGTCCAGCGTCGCCTTCGCGATCTTGCGGGCGCGCTCCCACATATCCGGCTCTTTCACGACATCCGGAATGCCGTCGCAGGCGAAGGTGAACTGGCAGGCCAGGCGGCGATGCTTGTTCTGATAGACGACGCCGCAGACGGTTGTCGGATAGAAGCCAGAGAACACGCGGTTCATCACCACCTGCGCCACCGCCATCTGGCCGCGCACCGCCTCGCCGCGGGCCTCAAAATAGATGGCTTCCGTCAGACACTTTTCCTGCTTGCCGCGGGTCTGCTCGGTGAGACCCATACGTTCGGCCGGCGTCTTCGCACGCTGATTGGCGCTGTTGACCTCGCCCTTGCCGGCAACGCTTTCGCCGCCGTCGGTCGGGTTGATCGCCGCATTCGGCACCACCGCCGTAGCCTTCATGTCCGGGTCGAGGCTTGAGCCCGGCATAGCAATGCCTGGCACGGCTGTGCCTGGCATTACGATGGTCGGCTCTTCGCCGGGCTGCCAGCGTTCCATTGTCTCGACCGATGCGCCAAGCGACGAACTTCCGAAAAACAGGCTCGCGGTCTTCACCGAGAAGCCGTCCTTGGCCGGCGCCGGCTCGACGGGGATCACCGCCGCATCGGTCTTGGCGTCCTCGGTGGGCTGCACGGACTGCGATGCGTCGTATTGCGCAAGCGGCGGGGCACGCAGCGCTTCATCGAGTTCGGGATCCAGCGGGGCATGCTGCACGGATGGCAGTGCATCGACGGTCTTCGCGCCCATCACCGATCTGTTGTCGTCGAAAGAGTCCTGTCTGGCCGGCTCATCAGGCACCACGCTCTCCGGCGCGCGGATGGCCAGGCGATCGCCCTTCAGCGAGCGATCCACTTTTGGAAAATCTGCAGCTTCATAGCGGCGAGGCGGCTGCGCCAGCGGATTGCGGGTCAGTGCACCGGTGATGTCAGTCAGCGCTCCGCTGGCAGCGATGCCGGAATTGTCGAGGCTGGCGAGTTGCAAGGTGGGATTGCGCGAGGCCGTGCCCATCGGGCGGCCGAACGAGAATGTCGCAACCTGGATGGAGGAGACAGCGGGCGCGAACACGCGCTTCTGCCAGCGTTCGGTCACGCCCGGCTGGCGAGCCAGCAGCGAGGCGATGTCCTGATAGCCAGATTCTGTCGGGGCCAATGCGAAAACGCAGAGACCGAAGCCGAAGAACGCGCCACGCGCGCCCTTCGGCCGGTTACGCAGTACTAACATCGATACGCTCACGCAACGCTTACACCAGCATCGCCCTGCACGGCACTAATCTGCACATCCGTACATTTCGATCTATTTCGTTAGTACGGAATCAAAGTTGCCGCGGAGTTAATCGGCGATGCAACGACGCCACACGCAAGCTGTACGAGCGCAGCGCAAAATCATTCGAAAGCCTTGGTAAACCGCGGCTCCACAAAAGTAGTAAACATCGCGTTGACAAAGATGATGAAGAGAAATTCGCGGATGCGTGAAAATGTTTGCGAGTTCCATTCCGACGCACGAACAAACACGGCATGAGGCACGCAATAAAAATGGCCGGGGAACTTCCCGGCCATTTTTCAGATCATGAAATCAGCGAAGCACTTACGCCTGGCTGGAAATTTCCTTCCCGAGCGCAGCCTGTGCGGCAGCGAGACGCGCGATCGGCACGCGATAGGGCGAGCACGATACGTAGTCGAGGCCGATCTCATGGCAGAAGGCTACCGATGCCGGATCACCGCCGTGCTCACCGCAGATACCAACCTTGATATCAGGTCGAGTCTTGCGGCCACGCGCGACGCCGATCTTCACCAGCTCGCCGACGCCGCTGCGGTCGACCGTGATGAACGGATCGACGGGCAGAATGCCCTTGGCGATATAAGTACCGAGGAAGCTCGCGGCGTCGTCACGGCTGATGCCGAAGGTCGTCTGCGTGAGATCGTTGGTACCGAACGAGAAGAATTCGGCGGTCTCGGCGATCTCGCCGGCCAGCAGACAGGCACGCGGCAGTTCGATCATGGTACCGACCGAATAGTTCAGCTTGCCGCCGGTCTCCTTCATCACCGACACCGCAGTGGCATCGATGCGCGCCTTGATGAGATCGAACTCCATCTTGGTGACGATCAGCGGCACCATGACTTCGAGGCCGACCTGTTCGCCAGTGCGCTTGCCCGCTTCGATCGCGGCTTCGAACAGCGCGCGCGCCTGCATCTCGGCGATTTCCGGATAGGCGATCGCAATGCGTACGCCGCGGAAGCCGAGCATCGGATTGAACTCGGCGAGATCACGCGCACGGTCCGCAAGCTTGCGCGGATCGGTGCCCATGACACGCGCCACTTCCTCGACTTCGCCCTGGGTGTGCGGCAGGAATTCGTGCAGCGGCGGATCGAGCAGACGGATCGTGACGGGCAGGCCCTTCATGATCTCGAACAGTTCGACGAAGTCGGCGCGCTGCATCGGCAGCAGCTTGGCGAGCGCGGCGCGGCGGGCCTGCTCGTCTTCGGCGAGGATCATCTCACGCACGGTGCGGATGCGGGTCTCTTCGAAGAACATGTGCTCGGTGCGGCACAGGCCGATGCCTTCAGCGCCGTACTTGATGGCGGTGCGGGCATCTTCCGGCGTGTCGCCATTGACGCGGACCTTGAGCTTGCGGACTTTGTCGGCCCAGCCCATCAGCGTTGCGAATTCGCCCGACAATTCCGGCTCGATCATCGGCATGCGGCCGGACAGCACATGGCCAACCGAACCGTCGATGGTGATGACGTCGCCAGCCTTGAACACGCGGCCACCGATCGACATGGTGCCGCGGCCGTAGTCGACGCGGACGGTGCCGCAGCCGGAGACGCAGGGCTTGCCCATGCCGCGCGCGACCACCGCCGCATGCGAGGTCATGCCGCCGCGGGTGGTAAGAATGCCTTCGGCAGCGTGCATGCCGTGAATGTCTTCCGGCGAGGTTTCGACGCGAACAAGAATAACCTTCTTGCCGTCGGCCTGCAGCTTGGCGGCTTCGTCCGACGAGAACACGATCTCGCCCGATGCGGCGCCCGGCGATGCCGGAAGGCCGGTGGCGATGACGTCGCGATTGGCCGATGGATCGATGGTCGGATGCAGGAGCTGATCCAGCGACGCCGGATCGATGCGCGATACCGCATCCTTCTGCGAGATCACGCCTTCATTGGCGAGTTCGACCGCGATGCGGATCGACGCCTTGGCAGTACGCTTGCCGTTGCGGGTCTGCAGCATCCAGAGCCGGCCCTGCTCGACCGTGAACTCCATGTCCTGCATGTCGCGGTAGTGCTTCTCGAGTTGGGTGTAGATGCGCGTCAATTCCTTGAACGCCTCCGGCATCGCCGCTTCCATCGACGCCTTGTCCGAACCGCTCTCGATCCGTGCGTCTTCGGTGATGTCCTGCGGCGTGCGGATGCCCGCCACCACGTCTTCACCCTGCGCGTTGATCAGGAATTCGCCATACAGCTTGCTCTCGCCGGTCGACGGGTTGCGCGTGAACGCAACGCCGGTGGCCGAGGTCTCGCCCATATTGCCGAACACCATGGCCTGCACGCTGACGGCGGTGCCCCACGACTCCGGGATATCGTGCAGGCGGCGATAGGTCACCGCGCGGGTATTCATCCAGGATGAGAACACGGCGCCGACGGCGCCCCAGAGCTGCTCGTGCGGATCCTGCGGGAAGTCCTTCCCCGTTTCGCGCGCGACGGCTTCCTTGTACTGGCCGACAAGCTTGACCCAGTCGTCACCATCGAGATCGGTGTCGAGTGTGTAGCCCTTGTTGTCCTTGTAGGTGTCGAGAATGTCCTCGAAGTGATGATGCTCGAAGCCGAGCACCACGTCGGAATACATGGTGATGAAACGGCGATAGCTGTCATAGGCAAAACGCTTGTCGCCCGATAGTTCGGCCAGCGCTTCCACCGTGGTGTCGTTGAGACCGAGATTGAGGACCGTGTCCATCATGCCCGGCATCGAGGCGCGGGCGCCGGAGCGCACCGAAACCAGCAGCGGGTTTTTCTCGTCGCCGAAGCCCTTGCCGGTGATCTTGCCGACAGCCTCGAGCGCCTTCTCCACCTGCGACTGCAATTCCTTCGGATAGGATTTGCCGTTCGCGTAGAAATAGGTGCAGACCGAGGTCGGAATCGTGAAGCCGGGAGGCACCGGCAGGCCCAGATTGGCCATTTCAGCGAGGTTCGCGCCCTTGCCGCCGAGCAGGTCGCGCAGGCCAGCCTTGCCCTCGGCCTTGCCGCCGCCGAACGAATAAACCCACTTGCCAGCCTTGATGGCGTCAGTCACCGGCTTGCTGGTGGCCTTCTTGACGGCCTTGGTCGCCGAAGTCTTGGCTGTAGAAGATTTGGCCACAACCGCCTTCTTGGATGCGGGAGCCTTTGCAACAGGCTTCGGAGCAACCTTTGCTTTCACAGCCGTTTTGGCCTTCGCCGCGGATTTTGCTGCAGGTTTTGCAGCTGACTTCTTAAGCGCCTTGCGGGCCACCGAAGCTACTTTGGGCGCAGCCTTGGACAACTTTGACTTCGCAGGGGCTTTCTTGGACTTCGAGGCGGTTTTGGCCATGGTTCTCAATCAATCCGCGAGAGGAAACGACAGGGAAATGTGCCGCGTTACACCACGTTTCAGGGACGTGGCGCAAGCAGCCCGGAGGTACCGCTGTAGGTAACGGCCGTGTCGAAATTTAGCCGATTTTCAACATCCTGAAGACGCCGAGTCCGGCCAGTCCGACGAAGATCAGATAGATCGCCACCACCAGATTGAGAAACCGCGGCATGATCAAAATCAGAACGCCAGCGATGAGCGCGACGATCGGCTGGATGTGAGCTGCCGTGATGACCATGGGGTGTCTCCGTGAGGGAATCGATTCGGGTGCGATGCGCCGCGGGGATTTAGCAGCATAAAGACGCCCTGCCCATCAATGGGTTCCCGCATACCTGCCTGCAGTGCATCAAAAACCAGCAATTGCACCTGTGAAATTCCGGAACGATCGCTGGCGGCATGCATTGGCGGACGGTGAATAAATCAGACCAGGCTGGATGGCACAGACCGGCGCGGCAAGCCGGACATCGTTCACGAAGGAGACGATCATGCGAAACAAACTTATTGCAGCAGCGGCCCTTGTCGGCGCGCTCGGCGCACCGCTGGCCGTGCAGGCTCAGGGCGTCACCGTCGGTGTATCCGGGGGCGATCGCGTCATCGTCGACAACAACGATCCCGATGGCATTACCGTGCAGGAGCGTCCGGCATTCCGTGAATATGTAGTGCGCGAACGCGTGCCGACCTTCACCGTGCCCGATCGCATCGTCGTCGGCACCACGCTGCCTGAAGCCGGCGTGACCTATTACGACGTGCCGCAGACTGTGGCCACGACGCCGTATCGCTACACGGTGGTGAATGGTCAGACAGTGCTGGTGGAGCCGCGCTCGCGCCGCATCGTGCAGGTCGTCGACTAGCACGTCACGTTGAAAGAAGATTCGTTCGGGCGCCGCGAATGGCGACCGGGCGAAGAAGCCCCGCCCCGGTCATCCCCCACCGGGCGGGGCTTTTTTTGTTTGCGCATGACGCCACAAGCTCCGCCTCATGGTGAGGAGCGCGACTTCGCGCGTCTCGAACCATGAATGGGTGAGCGCCGGCGTTTGCAGCCATCCTTCGAGACGCGGCGAAGATGCCGCTCCTCAGGATGAGGACGGAGTGTTGCAGCACCTTCCTGTATCGACGCTTATCCGCTCTTCAGCAGCGACAGGATGTGATTGGTCGACTTGTAGCTCGCCACTGCATTGTCGCGGAAACTCGGCGTCCAGTTGGAGGCGGTCCGCTCCTCATCGCTCATCGCCGAATAGGTATTGAGAATGCCGAGGCTGAACTGGCTGGGATCGCCGCTCTTCTGGCTTGCCTGCAACGCCTCGAGAATGCTGGTGCGATTACGTGAATCGAGCACCTGCTTGGCGGCGAAACTCTCTTCCTTCGAGAACAGACCATCCTGATTGAGGGAGATCGCTGACAGCGAACGGTTGTCAACGGCGGAAAAATCCGCGAGCTGGCCGGTCTTGCGGCGGCTGTCATAAACGAGTTCGCCCTTGCCCGCCTCTTTCGCCGCCTTGGCCTGCGCATCCAGCGCCGCACGCACGCTCTTCGCAACGGTGGCGATGTCCTGCACGGGCGTCGTTGTATCGGGCTGCGCGAGATAGGCTGCGACCGGATCGTTGGCGATGCCTGATGGCGCCTTGGTCGGTGTCTGCTCGGTCGCCTGAATGCCCTTCAGCACGGCCTCGCGCTGCGCGGACCAGGCCGCCGAGGCTTTCTCTTCGCTGCCCGCGGCATCGAGATAGTCCAGCGCCGCCTTGTAGATGCCGCTGAAATCGCCGGTGAGCTTGGCCGTGCCTGCAGCAGGCGCCAGCGCCGCGTTGAAACGATTGCCCAGTTCGGCTTGGGCGACCTTCTGCTCGTCGGCGGTGAAGGTGCCGCCATTGTTGGTGGCCATGGCGTAGAGCGAACGGCGATCCAGCGTCGAGAGATCGATGGTCAGCTTGCCGTCCTTGTCCAGCGGGCCCGTCGCCTTTGCGGCCACATATTGGGCCGCCAGCTTCGCCCGCAGATCCGTAATGACGGTCGCGATATCCTTGTCGGAGCCGGAGCTCGCAAGCTTCGCCCGCGCCGCCTCCGACAGCGTCAGATTGGTCGCCGCATCGGACGAGGACGACGAGGCGCTTTCATTACTGTTGAGCGCATTGGCCAGCGATGGCTGCGCAGTGGCGGCGGCCCGCGCATAGGCGGAGCCGTAATTGGCATAGGGATTGAGGCCGGTATTGACCGAGGTCATGGGCGATCCTTGGGCAGTCCTGCCCGCGCTGGGAAGCGACGGTTAAGAAACCGTTACGGAACCGGACCATTTCAAGGGATGGTTAATGAAGGGTAAATGTTTCGGAAGGTGTCGGGATATTTCTGGGCTCGACACTCTGTCATGCCCGGGCTTGTCCCGGGCATCCACGCCTTGGCAGCGTGCACAGGAAGACGTGGATGGCCGGGACAAGCCCGGCCATGACGTAGAGAGGACGGTATACCGGCCTCCGTCTCAATCCTGGATCTTCGAGAAATCCGCCACCGCACGCGTCGCCGCGCGGATCTCGTTCAACAGCTTCAGACGATTTTCGCGGACCGCCGCGTCGTCGTCATTGACCTTGATGCCGCTCTCCTTGGCAAAAAACGAGTCAACCGCACTGCGCAGTGTCGATAAAGACTCCATCGCAGACTCGAAGTCCTCTCTCCCGAGATGAAAATTTGCATCGGCAACCGTACTTTGGATCGTGTTCCAAAGATGCTGCTCGATCACATTTGCCATCAGTGATGGATCGGGATTGCCCTCGAACGTTCGTTTGTCTTTCTTTTCTTCAATTACAAGAATGTTTGAAGCTCGCTTGGTACCTGCAAGCAAGTTCTTACCATCGTCAGTCTCTAAGAACTTCCCGAGCGCCTCGACGCGGCGAACGATCATCAAGAGATCGTCCTGACCGCCAAGAGCAAACACCGCATCGACAAGATCGTGACGCGCGCCTTGATCGCGTAGTTGGACCTTAAGGCGGTCTGCGAAGAAGGTGAGAAGATTCTCAGATAGATTGCGCTTGTAGGTTGCTAGGACCTCTTGCCGGTAAGGAGCGACCTTTTCCTCGGTGATAGGACGAGTAATAGCAACATATCGAGCAATGACCTCGGCACCTCCGACGTACAAAGCGATTCGCACTTGGTTCTGACTAGGTTCGATGACGTGGACCAACCGGACAAATGGCTCTATAGCGCTGGAGAAAATATCGACCAACGAGAGGCGGACCTGCGCATCAACAATCGACCTAATAACACCCAACGCCGCACGACGCAGTGCGAACGGATCCTTTGACCCTGTCGGTTTTTCGTCGATGGCCCAGAAGCCCACTAGTGTATCAATCTTGTCGGCAAGAGCGACCGCGATGCTCACGGGATCGGTCGGCGCGCTGTCTCCCTGCCCTTGGGGCTTCCAATGGTCTTCCGACGCTGCAGCTACAGCAGCATCCTCACCCTGAGCCAATGCATAGTATTTCCCCATCAAGCCCTGCAGCTCGGGAAATTCGCCGACGACTTCGGTGAGCAGATCAGCCTTGGCGAGCTGCGCGGCACGCTTGGTCTTGACAGGATCGGCACCGACCAACGGCGCGATCTCGACGGCCAAACGCTCGATGCGCTTGATGCGCTCCGCCTGCGTACCCAGCTTCTCGTGAAACACGATCTGGTCGAACTTCTGCAGTAACTCGTCGGTCGATTTCGACTTCCAGTTCTTGAGATCCGTCTCGTAGAAGAACTTCGCATCCGACAGGCGCGCGCGGATGACGCGCTCGTTGCCGGCGATGATCGCCGTGCCGCCGTCACTCGCCTCGATATTGGCGGTGATGATGAACTTGTTGGTCAGCTTGCCCGTCTTAGGATCGCGGACCACGAAGCATTTCTGGTTGGCGCGGATGGTGGCGCGGATCACCTCGTCCGGGATCGACAGGAAGTCCTTGTCGAACGAGCCCATCAGCACCACAGGCCATTCGACCAGGCCCGCGACTTCGTCGAGCAGCGCGGGGTCTTCGACCAGCTCATAGCCCTGCGCGAACGTGAGCTGCCGCGCATCGGCCAGGATGATCTCCTTGCGGCGCTCGGGATCGAGCACGACCTTCGCGGCCTGCAGCTTCGATACGTAATCGTCGAAGCGGCGCACCTGGATCGCATCAGGCGCAAGGAAGCGATGGCCGTAGGTGGTCTGGCCGACACTGACACCGCTGAGGTCGAACTGCACCACTTCCGGTTCTTCGGTCTCGATGCCGAAGGTCGCGACGATGGAATGTAGCGGACGCACCCAGGTCAGCGCGCTGGATTTCGCGGAAGCCGCACCCCAGCGCATCTGCTTCGGCCACGGGAAGGTGCGGATGATGATCGGGAGAATTTCGGCCAGTACATCGACCGTCGGCTTGCCCGGCTTTTCCGTCAGCGCGATGTAGAAATCGCCCTTCGGATCGCGCTGGATCTTGGCCTCATCCAACGAGGCGAGGCCGGTGGCTTTCAGAAAACCCTGGATCGCGGCTTCGGCGCCGCCGACGCGCGGTCCCTTGCGCTCCTGCTTGAGGTCGGATTGGCGCGCGGGAATGCCATGCACCGTGAGCGTCAGACGACGCGGCGTCGCAAAGGCCTTGGCGCCTTCATAAACGAGACCTTCGGCAACCAGTCGGTCAGTGACCATGCGGCGCAGGTCTTCCGCCGCCTTGGCCTGCATGCGGGCGGGGATTTCTTCGGAAAACAGTTCGAGGAGAAGATCAGGCATCAGGCAGCACTTCCGGCTTCGGTATGCACCCACGCTTCGCCGCAGGCCTTGGCGAGTTCGCGGACGCGCATGATGTAGCTCTGGCGTTCTGTGACCGAGATCACGCCGCGCGCATCGAGCAGATTGAAGACATGGCTGGCCTTGATGCACTGGTCATAGGCCGGCAGCGCCATCAGATGTTCTTCGCGCTTGTCGCTCTTCCAGCCGGCGTCGAGATACTTTTTGCAGGCGGCTTCGGCCATCTTGAACTGCTCGAACAGCATCACGATGTCGGCATGTTCGAAATTGTGCCGGGAATATTCCTGCTCGGCCTGCAGGAAGACGTCGCCATAGGTCACCTTGTCGGCGCCGTCGCGGCCGTTGAAGTTGAGATCGTAAACGCGGTCGACGCCCTGCACATACATTGCGAGGCGTTCGAGACCGTAAGTGAGTTCGCCCGACACCGGCGCGCATTCGACGCCCGCGACCTGCTGGAAGTAAGTGAACTGGCTGACTTCCATGCCGTCGCACCAACATTCCCAGCCGAGACCCCATGCACCCAAAGTCGGGCTTTCCCAGTCGTCCTCGACGAAGCGCACGTCATGCAAGGCGGTGTCGATACCGATGGCCTTGAGGGACTGGAGATAGAGGTCCTGCAGGTTCGCCGGCGACGGCTTCATGATCACCTGGAACTGGTAATAATGCTGCAGCCGGTTCGGGTTCTCGCCGTAACGGCCATCCTTCGGCCGGCGCGACGGCTGCACATAGGCGGCCTTCCAGGGCTTCGGCCCCAGCGCGCGCAAGGTCGTCGCGGGATGGAAGGTGCCGGCGCCCATTTCCATGTCGTAGGGCTGCAGGATCACGCAGCCCTGCTCGGCCCAAAACCGCTGCAGAGCGAGAATGAAGCCCTGGAACGAACGTTCCGGGCGCATGTGCGGAGGCAGGGAGTCCATGGTGGTTTCTGGGCCGTTTTTCCGGGGATTCGCCAAGGGGATCAAGGCGGATCAAAGCGCGCGGACCGTATCGGCGCGGCCTTGCGGAATCAAGGCAATGCGGCCCGATTTGGCGGTAACCGACGGGTAACCGCGCCGGCACATCGCCTGATCAGCAGGGTTAGTCGTTAAGTCCGGCGCACTATCCTGAATGGCATCGGTGGGAACGAACCCGGTCGTCGGGACTTGCCCCATTGAACGGTCCGGCAACGACGGTTGCACGGACCGGAGACCTCCAAGTCTTAAGTTGTCCAAATCTCCAGGGCCAAGGGACCTCCAAGCCTGAAAGCCCAACTTTGTCGCCGGTCTCGAGGACGTGCCCCGTCCTCAGGCCGGCGCAAATGTTTTGGGGCCCGGTTTGCGGCTCCTAGCCCGGCCGATAGGCGCCCGTGACGGGATCACGGCGCAGGGTCGGGACGTCCGTGGTCCCACTGCGTTCGGCGACCCGCGCCTGGCGGGCCGCTTCCAGTTCATGATTGATCCGCTTGGCGGTTCTATAGGCCCAGCGGACAACGGCTGCGCTCCCAAGCGCGCCTGCAAGTGCGACCAGCGGCGGCATCTGTCGATTCCTGTCGTTCATCTCAAGCCCCCTGCCGATAGTCTCGCGCAACCGCCGGATTCCTGCAATTAGCTTTTAAGCCACCAAATGCCGCGCAATACCGTCCTGCTAAAAGCCGTATTTGGACCACAGCGCGCGAGTCTCCAGCGCCGAGATCAGCTGCTCGGGTAATCCCGAAAATCCGTCGAGCGAGAGCTGCGAGCCCGCGCCCGATTTGCGGCCGAGCAGACCCGACAACATGCCAGATGGCTGCGCGATCACCGGCATCTGCACCTTGTCGCCATAGCGGGCACGCAGCACCGAGCGCAGATCGCCAATGGCATCACTGAGGCCCAGCGTGATGGATTTTTCGCCGGCCCAGTATTCTCCGGAGAACAGCACATCCTCGGCGCCCTTCAGCCGGGCACCGCGGCTCTCCTTCACGAGATTGATGAAGATGGCGTGGATTTCGCGCTGAAGCGATTTCAGCCGCGCCACATCATCGGCATCTTCCGGCAGGAACGGATCGAGCATCGCCTTGTGCTCACCCGCCGTATAGAGACGCCGCTCCACACCGATCTTCTTGATCAATTCCTGAAAACCGAAGGTGCCGCCGACGACACCGATCGAGCCGACGATCGATGACGGATCGACAAAGATTTCATCGCCGGCGCAGGCGATCATGTAGCCGCCGGACGCCGCGACGTCCTCCACGAACACGAACACCGGTAGTTTCTTCTCCGCCGCGAGCTGGCGGATGCGCAGATAGATCTGCCGCGACTGCACCGGCGAGCCGCCCGGTGAATTGATCACCAGCGCAACAGCCTTGGCATTCTTCGTCGCAAATGCCTTGTCCAGCAGCCTCGCGACGCCTGCGAGCGACAATCCCGGCCGCAGCGGCGTGACGGCGCCGATCGTGCCGGACAGACGCACCACCGGCACGACTGCAGATGCGCGACGGAAACGCGCAGGCAGCAGCCTTGTGATCGCCGCTTTTAAATTGGATTCGCTCATTCAAATTTCCTCGACATTAACCAACTCTTATCACGCTGCTGTCATTGAACCGAGAGACGCTTTCAGCGTTTGAAAACCATAACAGGCCTTTACGCCGCAGCGGGAGAAGACATGAAAATCTATCTGCTCATGCTGATCATCGGTACGCTGCTTACGGCGATCCACTTCACGTCGACGCCGCAGAAACGTTCCGAAACAGCTCCTCAATAAACAACACGCTGACTGCGGCATCGCCTAGAGCGATGCCCGAAGCGACGACCACGGCAGAACCGCCTGCCCGGCCAGCACGCGCTGGATATGGAGATCAGGCGCGCCATCCGCATCCCGCAGCGAGATGCCGGGCTCAATTGCCGCAGGCGCGCGGCCACCCTTCACAGCACGCACCAACACCCTGATCGCCGGCGCCTCCGCATCGCCATGCACCGGCATGATTGCGACACTCCCGAAGCCGCGGTCCAGCGCAGTCAACACATCGGGCAATCCGTCCGCCCGCCAGATCAATGTCAGCACGCCGCCGGATTTGAGCAGCCGCCGCGCCGCGTGAATCCATGTCTGCAACGTGTCTTCCGTCGCGACATGGGCGATCTCGCGCGATTTGTTCGGCGAGGCGCGATGGCGCGCGGGATCGTTGAAGGGTGGATTCATCAGCACCGCGTCGGCGCTGTCTTGCGGCAGGCCTGCGGCAGCGAACAGCTCCGCGCTTGCGGCAATATCGAGCGTCACGACATCCGCAGCAATACCATTCGCTGCAGCATTTTCCCTCGCCAGTTCAGCCAGTTGCGGATCGATCTCGACCAGCGTCAGGGACAGGCCGGGGACACGCCGCGCCAGCGCCAGACCGGCCGTCCCCACGCCTGATCCAAAATCGACGACCTTGTGTCCGGCTTGCGCCGAGGTTGCAGCAGCCAGCAGGATCGCGTCATGGCCGGCGCGATGACCGGATTTCGGCTGCCGCAGCCGCAATTGGCCACCCAGGAAGCCGTCCTCCGTGGTCACGATCGCGTCAGCCATCACATCAATCCTGCGGCCGCAACTCGTGGGCCAGTCCGGCATCCGTCAGCACGCGGCGCGCCTGCAGGTCATCGTCTTCATGCACCAGGATCCGGCGCGGAATGATGCCCAGCGATCCCTCGATCACGCTCATATTCTGGTCCAGCACCAGATGGTGGATATTCGCGCCGTCGAGCAGCGCGCCCACCGCCGAGACCAGCACCACATCGTTCGTCCGCATGATTTCGCGCAATTGGAGGTCGCTCCCTGCCAGTAACCGGGTGTGTATCTATGGGGAAGTCAAGGTTCCGATGCCCTTGCCGCGCCGCTGCGCAGTTTCTATTGTGCGGCCCGATATCGGTCGACGGCAATTCAGCAGATGGGGACACCTGTTTTCAACGTGAATTCGCCCTATTTGAATATGAGCGCTGCCAGTGCCTGCCTTTTTCATGGCCCGACGAAGCGCCCTTGTAATTCGGAGAGCCCAGCGTGGCGGTGATTGTTCCCTTCGAGAGTCACGCGACAGCGTCGATCGACCAGTTGGTCAGCCTTGTCGCCTCTGACATGGAGCGCGTCAATGCGACCATCCTGTCGCGGACCGGCTCGGAAGTCACCATGATCCCCGAGGTCGCCAACCACCTGATCTCGTCGGGCGGCAAGCGGCTGCGCCCGATGCTGACGCTCGCGATGGCCAACCTCACCGGCTACACCGGCGACGGCCATATCAAGCTCGCGGCGTCCGTCGAATTCATGCACACCGCGACGCTGCTGCATGACGACGTGGTCGACCAGAGCGAACTGCGCCGCGGCAAGCTGTCCGCGCGCATGCTGTGGGGCAACGAGGCCAGCGTTCTTGTTGGCGACTTCCTGCTCGGCCAGGCCTTCCGCATGATGGTTGAAGTCGGCTCGCTGCGCGCGCTCGATATTCTATCCTCGGCTGCCGCCACCATCGCCGAAGGCGAAGTGATGCAGCTCGCCGCCGCCAAGAACACCGCCACTACCGAAGACGAATATCTCGCGGTCATCCGCGGCAAGACCGCCGAACTGTTTGCTGCCGCCTGCGAAGTTGGCCCGGTGATCGCCAACCGTCCGAAGGCCGAGCAGACCGCCTGCCGTTCGGTCGGCATGAATCTCGGCATCGCCTTCCAGCTCATCGATGACGTGCTCGATTACGGCGGCAAGGCTGCCAAGCTCGGCAAGAATGTCGGCGATGATTTCCGTGAGGGCAAGATCACCCTGCCCGTGGTGCTCGCCTTCCGCCGCGGCAACGACGCCGAGCGCGAATTCTGGATCAAGGCGCTGGAGCGCGGCGAGATCGGCGAAGGCGACCTCGATCACGCCATCGGCCTGATGACCAAGCACCGCGCGCTGGAAGACACGATCAACCGCGCCCAGCATTACGGCGCCATGGCCGTCGATGCGCTGGCGCTGTTTCCGTCGTCACCGATGAAGACTGCACTGGAGCAGGTCGTGGCGTTCTGTCTGGCACGGACGCACTAAGCCAGACCTCACTGCACCGCGATGACCACCTTGCCCTTCGCGCGGCCGGTCTCGACATAGGCCAGCGCATCCCCGGTGTTCTCGAACGGGAACACCTTATCGACGACCGGCCGGATCACGCCGGCTTCGATCAGGGACGTAATCTCGCTCAACTGCTGCCCCTGCGCGCGCATGAACAGGAATGAATAGCGTACACTGAGGCCCTTAGCCTTTTTTCGGACCCCTCGGCTCAGCAGGCGCATGACCAGTTTCAGGAACAGGTTCAGACCGGCTTCCTTGGCGAAAGCCGGATCGGGCGGACCAGAAATGGAAATGAGCTGGCCGCCCGGCTTGAGCACACCCAGAGATTTATCGAGCGTCTTTGGATCCTGACTATTCAGCACAAGATCGTAGCCCGACAGGACCTTCTCGAAGTCCTGCGTCTTGTAGTCGATGACCACATCCGCCCCGAGACTTTTGACCAGTTCGGCATTCTTTGCACTGGTCGTCGTCGCGACTGTAGCGCCGAGATGCTTGGCGAGCTGGATTGCAAAAGTCCCGACACCACCGGAGCCGGCCTGAATGAAGACCTTCTGGCCGGGCTTTACCTTGCCCACTTCGACCAGCGCCTGCCACGCCGTCAGCCCCACCAGCGGGATGGATGCCGCTTCCGTCATGCTGAGGTTTTTCGGCTTCAGCGCCACGTCAGCTTCATTGATGGCGATGAATTCGGCGAATGTACCGACCCGATGATCGCGCGGCCGCGCATAGACTTCGTCGCCCACCTTGAACCGGCTGGCCCTGGATCCTGTCCTGACAACCGTTCCGGCGACGTCGTGACCCAGGATGAAAGGCGGACGATAGGGAAGAATAAGTTTGAACTCTCCATCCCGGAGCTTGGAATCCAGCAGGTTCACAGCTGTGGCGTGAACCCGGACCAGAACATCAGTGTCCTGCACTTCCGGTTCGGGCACGTTGGCCAGGCGCAGAGCGCCCTTCTTTTTGTACTTATCAACGACGAATGCCTTCATGGGCTTTCTCCAATCTCAAGTTAGCAGCGGCGCCAATCGCTCAGGAAGGAAAGAGCCTTCGGCACGAAATCAGCGTGGTACTGGAATATCCCGCCATGCCCGGCGTCTTCGTAGATCACCAGTTGCGCTCCGGGGATGCGTTCGGCCAAGTCGGTGCTGTTCACAGTCGGGACCATGATATCGTTGTCGCCATTCGCGATCAGGACGGGGATCTTGATACGGCCGAGATCCTGAGGCGCCTGTCGGCCCCAGGCTTTGATTGCCTTGAGTTGCCGCAGGAAGGCGCCAGGAGTCGGGCCCTTGTCCCTGTCCGCCTTGCGTTCCTTCAACCGCTTCAGAAAGGCCTTCGCGGCCTGGCGACCATTGGCCGTAGATGTGAAAAACAGATACAATTTCGGGTCGCGTAGCGTCAGCAGACCCTTGATCATGAGCGGCCAGGACACCGCTCCGACCTTATCGATACCTTTGCCGCCCGCAGGACCGGTGCCAGTCAGGATGAGCTTTCGCACAAGACCGGGAGCCTTGAGCGCAACATCCTGCGCCACAAATCCGCCGAGGGAAAAGCCGAGCAGATCGACCTTCTCGAAACCCAGCGCCCGGATCAGGGCAATCGCGTCGCGCGCCATTTCGTCGATAGTCACAGGTGCTGTTCCGCCCGACGCACCGATGCCGCGATAGTTGGTCGCGATCACGCGGTGTTTGCTGGCGAGGCCGTCAACGATCCGCGGGTCGAAATTGTCCAGCACCGCTCCCCAATGATTGAGGAGAACGAGCGGCACGCCGCCCCGGGGGCCTAGATCTCGATAGGCGAAGGCAGTTCCTCCGACGTTGATGGAGAGATTGGGCGCCTCAACGTAGCGCACACCAGATCCGACGTTGCCAGGAGCACTCGTCATTGTTTGCTCCATTGCCGCAGCACCTGTGCTGTCGCCAACCCGACACGGCTGCGCTCTCCTGTACTCATCGCTTCTGCCTTCATTTTATCGTGGAACATCCTTGGAGACGGTGTTACTATCGAATTAATAGTAAGTCACTACTAAAAAG
Source organism: Tardiphaga sp. 37S4 (assembly GCF_021044645.1). Taxonomy (NCBI): domain Bacteria; kingdom Pseudomonadati; phylum Pseudomonadota; class Alphaproteobacteria; order Hyphomicrobiales; family Nitrobacteraceae; genus Tardiphaga; species Tardiphaga sp. 37S4. The sequence goes on from NZ_CP088008.1 coordinate 4,539,717, forward strand.
ATATCGACATGAAGAATCTTTCGGACCAGCCGTGCCTGATTGCCCGAAGCCTTGCGGTAGTGGGGGACGCATGGAGCATGCTGATCATGCGCGACGCCCATGCGGGGCTGACCCGCTTCGATGATTTCCGCAAAGGCCTCGGTATCGCGCCAACGATGCTGACGGGGCGTCTTTCAGCCCTGACCGACGAAGGGCTGCTGGAGAAACGTCGCTATTCCGAGCGTCCGCCACGGGACGAATATGTGCTGACGGAAGCCGGCCGCGACTTTCTGCCGGTGCTATTTGCGATCGGCGCGTGGGGACGCAAGCATCGCGGCGGGGGCGACGTCACCCGGTTCTTCGACGCCGAGACCGGAACGGAGATCGATCCCGTTACCATCGACCGCGAGACCGGCGCTCCGGTCGGAACACGTCCCATTCGCGTCGCCGCAATCGAATGAGCGGCGCGGCATTCCGGCGCCATGGCCGTCAATGCGCCCGCACTGTTTCCGTCACCGATGAAAACCCCGCTGGAGCAGGTCGTCGCTTTCTGTTTGGCGCGTACGTACTAGAAAATCGTGACGCTCCCGATCATGCGACAGCGCGTGCCTTGTCACGCGCAGCCTCGATGTCGCGTACCGGCGGCGCGCCGAACATGCGGCCATATTCGCGGGTGAATTGCGGCACGCTCTCATAACCGACGGCGAAGGCCGCGCTGCTCGCGGCCGCGCCTTCCCACAACATCAGCCGCCGCGCCTCGATCAGGCGCAACTGCTTCTGGAACTGCAGCGGCGTGAGTGAGGTCACCGTGCGAAAATGCTGGTGGAATGATGACGGGCTCATGCCCGCAACATCTGCAAGACGCTCGACCAGCACCGGCCGCGCGAACTCGGTGCGCAACACCGCGACCGCGCGCGCGACACGTTGTGCGTGACTATCCGGCCAGCCAAGCCGTCGGATCGCCGGCCCGTGGCGACCGGCCAGCAGCCAGTAATGCATCTCGCGCACCAGCTGCGCGCGCAGCACCGGCAATGACGCCGGACGATCGAGCAAGCGCATCAGCCGCAACGCCGCGTCCGCAACTTCGGCATCGGTGGGCTCGACTCGGACACGCGCGAGATCGGCGCTTGGCTCCGCTTTCATCTCGACAACCAGTTCGGCGATCACGGCCAGATCAAGTTCGAACACCAGCGAGAGATAGGGCGCGGCAATGCTCGCCCGCGTGATCTGGCTAACGATCGGAACGTCGGCCGTGATGATCAGCGAATCCCCGGCGGCGAAGACAAAACTCTCCGTGCCCATGGTGACATGCTTGGTGCCCTGCACGACGAGGCAGATCAGCGGCTGGAAGATCGCGTGGACAATGTCGCTGGGCGTGGTTGCGCGCACGGCAGCAAGGCCGAGGATCGGCGTGGTCGCGATGCCGGCACTATCAGCATGGGTCTCTGTGTAACGGCGAACGGCATTGAGAAGCGTGGTCATGAGGCCCAGCCTACATCATCGCAAATGCGCCAGCACATGATTTTGGAGGATTAGGCAAGGAACGTCGAGCTTCGGGCAACTAGCACTGGTTCGTCGGGGCGATATCGGAATGGTCACACCACAGGAGCTGACCATGACCAAGATTACCCTCGTTACCGGCGCCAGCCGCGGTCTCGGCCGCAATACCGCTCTCAACATCGCCCGTCACGGCGGCGATGTCGTCCTCACCTATCAAAGCCGCAGCGAAGACGCACAGGCTGTCGTCTCCGAAATCCAGCGCATGGGCCGCAAGGCGGTGGCGCTTCAGCTCGACACCGGGAAGGTGGCGGGCTTCGCGGATTTCGCCGAGCGTCTGCGGACAGCGCTGCGCGAAACCTGGTCGCGCGAGACGTTCGAGCATCTCGTGAACAATGCCGGACACGGGGATTATGCACTGATCGCCGATACCACCGAGGCGCAGTTCGATGGGCTGGTGAATGTCCATTTCAAAGGCGTGTTCTTCCTGACGCAGACACTGCTGCCACTGATCGCGGACGGCGGCCGCATCGTGAACCTGTCGTCCGGGCTGACCCGCATGTGCCTCCCCGGCTATGCTGCTTATGCCGCGATGAAGGGCGCCATTGAGGTGATGACCATGTATATGGCGAAGGAACTGGGCAGCCGCCGGATCACGGTGAACACGGTCGCGCCCGGCGCAATCGAAACCGATTTCGGCGGCGGTGCCGTGCGTGACAATCCGGACATCAACAAGACGATCGCCGGCATGACCGCCCTCGGCCGCGTCGGCCTGCCCGACGATATCGGACCGATGATCGCGAGCCTGCTGTCGGAGGATAATCGCTGGGTAAACGCACAGCGGATCGAGGTATCGGGCGGACAGGGGCTGTAGACAACACAATCCCGGCGCTGACGAGCGGCGCCGGGAGACGTCTCGCATATTCAAGTTTCTGGTCTGATTTTAAATCCGCGCGACCAATTCCTTGATCAGCGTCGTGATCCGCCCCGTCGGCGATTCCAGCTCTTTCATGATGGAGAAGTGATCCGCGCCCGGGATCTCCTCATAGCTCACCGGCAGACCGTACTTTGCCCGGTGCACGGCAAGGTCCGCCGTCTGCTGGCGCAGGATCGGCAATTCGCCGCCGCCAACCACCAGCGCGAGCGGCTTGTTCGGGCCGCCATCCTGCAGCAGCGGCGACTGCCGCTTCGACATCGCCTCGTCCAGCTTCAGCTTTTCATTCAAATAGGACGCGCGGATCGGCTCGAGATCGTAGATGCCCGAAATGGCGACGCCGCCCTTCACCTTCGGATGCGACAGCGTTGTCGAGGTGAGATGACCACCGGCGGACCAGCCGGACACCACGATGCGGTTCGGATCGCCGCCGAGCGAGGGAAGCTTCTCAACCAGCGCATCGACGCCGGCATGCATCTCGGCCACGATCTCCTCCAGCGTCGCATCCGGCGCGAGTGTGTAACCAATTGCAGCGACGTTGATACCGTGGGCGATGGGACCTGCAGCGAAGCAGGTGAAAAAATCCTTCGAGCGCATCTGCCAGTAGCCACCATGGATCAGCAGCAGTGTCGGCCCGCCGTCGGCGGCCTTGATGAAATCGAACCTGTTGCGCTCGCGCGGGCCATAGGCGACGTCGAGATGCGCGGGATACTTCGCCTTCATCGCGTCAGAGCGCTGGCCCCATCCGGCGGCGATGTCGGCGCTGCCCGCAACGGCAGTCGAGTTGTTCAGACCGGCATCGAGCTGCTCGCGCGTCATCGCGCGCCAGTTGGAATCGCCGAAAGGCTTACTCATGGTTGCATCCCTGCATTGTGTGAGGCGATACTGCCTGCGAGTCCCATTTATCCAGAAAATGGTCTACACGGCTACGTCGGGATCGACATCCCAAACATACGAATTGCTCTGCATCCGAAATTGGAGACGTGCGTGGCCTCTCAGCAAGACCTCATCAAAGCAACGGCCTGCGCCGTGGTCGATCAACTCAATGCCGGGACGGTGACGCCGCTCGACCTGCTGGACGCGCTGGAAGCCCGCATCAAGGACGTCGACGGCCAGGTCAACGCGCTGCCGATCCTGTGTTTCGATCGCGCCCGCGATCACGCGAAGGAATTGATGAAGAAGCCGCTCGGCGAACGCGGCATCCTTGCCGGCCTGCCGGTGCCGATCAAGGATCTCACTGCGGTGGCCGGCGTACGCACCACGCAGGGATCGCCGATCTACAAGGACGTTGTGCCAACCAAGTCCAACGTGCTGGTCGAACGCCTCGAAGAAAACGGCGGCGTGATCTATGCTAAATCCAACACGCCTGAATTCGGCGCGGGCGCCAATACGTTCAACGAAGTGTTCGGTGCGACGCTGAATCCGTGGGACCTGTCGAAGTCGGCCGCCGGCTCGTCCGGCGGCGCCGCGGCAGCACTTGCCAGCGGCACGGCGTGGATTGCCCATGGCTCGGACATGGGTGGCTCGTTGCGTAATCCCGCCAGCTTCTGCGGCATCGTCGGCCTGCGTCCGAGCGTCGGCCGCGTTGCGTCCACGCCCGCCGTGGCGCTCGCCCGGATGGTGAGCGTGCAGGGCCCGATGGCCCGCACCGTGGAAGACCTCGCATTGATGCTCGACGCCATGAGCGGCGAACATCCTGCCGATCTGATCTCGCTGCCGAAACTGCCGACCTCATTCCGCTCGGCCGTGCGCGCCGGCACCAAGCCGAAGCGGATCGCCTATTCGCCGGATCTCGGCATCACCCCGGTCGATCCCGAAGTGGTCGCCATCACCCGCAAGGCAGCGATGGCATTCGCCGACGCCGGCGTCATCGTCGAGGAAGCACATCCCGATCTGCGCGAAGCCCACGAATGCTTCCACGTGCTGCGCGCCTATGACTTCGCGATCTCGAAGCTCCAGCTGCTCCGCGACAAGCGCGATCAGCTGAAGCCAGAAGTAATCTGGAACATCGAGCAAGGCCTAAAGCTCACGGTCGATGACCTGGCCAAGGCGGAGGCGCAGCGTGTCACGCTGGCGGCGCGGGCCTACGAGTTCTTCCAGACATACGACCTGCTGCTGTGCCCGGCGACCATCACGCCACCGTTCCCGATCGAGGAGCGCTATCTCGCCGAATGCAACGGCACCAAATTCGACAACTACGTGCAATGGCTGGGCATCGTCTATGCGATCACCCTGACCTGCTGCCCGGCGCTGTCGATGCCTTGCGGTTTCACCTCCAAGGGTCTGCCGGTCGGATTGCAGGTCGTCGGCCCGCCGCGCGGCGAAGCCTCACTGCTCGCCGGCGCACGCGTGCTGGAAGACATTCTCGGTCTGCGCGATTCCACGCCGATCGATCCGCGTCCGGCGAAGTAACGGAACTCCGCCCTCATACTCGCTCGTCGACGCCTTTGGGCAGGACCGCCCGGAGTACCACTGCCCTATATAGACTTTTGTCTAAGCCACATTGTCGCACGTCAAGGCTACTCATGCGTGGCCGCAGGCGGGATGCACGCATCGCCTGACAGAACGATCCTGCCAGCAGCAATGCATTCCGCGGCATTGGCTTTTCGTGCCGCGCGTGGCAACGGGACATTTCATTTCACGGAATACGAGGGTTCTACGTGGCAGATTCATTCGCACCGCCGGCGGACGGCAAACTCCATTTCGACGACGCCAAAAAACGCATCAAGGCGATCTTCATCGGCTCGATGGGCAATCTCGTCGAATGGTACGACTTCTACGCCTACACCGCCTTCGCCCTGTATTTCGCGCCGGCCTTCTTCCCGAACTCCGACCCCGTCGTTCAGCAGCTCAATGCGGCTGTGCTGTTTGCCGCCACCTTCCTGATGCGGCCGCTCGGTGGATGGCTGTTCGGCTATCTCGCCGACACCTATGGCCGTCGTATATCGCTGACGATCTCGGTCCTGTGCATGTGCTTCGGCTCGCTGATCATCGCCTGCACGCCGACCTATGCCACCATCGGCATCGCGGCACCGATCCTGCTCGCGCTCGCCCGCATCATCGAAGGCCTCAGCCTCGGCGGCGAATACGGCGCCAGCGCCACCTATCTCTCGGAAGTTGCCGATCCCAAGCATCGCGGTTTCTATTCGAGCTTCCAGTACGTCACGCTGATCGGCGGCCAGCTGACCGCGATCATCGTTCTCCTGCTGCTGCAGAAGGTATTCCTCACCGAGCAGGAGCTAAAGGACTGGGGCTGGCGCATTCCGTTCGTGATCGGCGCTGGTCTTGCGGTCTTCACCGCCGTGATGCGTCGCGACATGCACGAGACTGACCAGTTCGTTGAAGCGAAGAAGCAGGCCAAGCCAATGGGTTCGCTGCGCGCGCTGATGGCCTATCCGCGCGAATTGCTGCTGGTTGTCGGCCTCACCGCGGGCGGCACCGCAGCGTTCTATACCTTCACCACCTACATGCAGACCTTCGTCAAGCTCTCGGTCGGCCTCACCGCGGACCAGACCACCACGGTGATCTTCGGCACGCTGATATTCGCCTGCCTGCTGCAGCCGATCTATGGCGCGATCTCCGACCGCATCGGCCGCAAGCCGCTGCTGATCTTCTTCGGCGTTGCCGGCACGCTGGCGACTGTTCCGATCCTCACCACGCTGCAGACCACCAAGTCGCCATTCACGGCGTTCCTGCTGATCTGCGGCGCCTGGATCTTCGTGGCCGGCTATACCTCGATCAATGCGGTGGTGAAGGCCGAACTGTTCCCGACCAATATCCGTGCGCTGGGCGTCGGCGTGCCCTATGCGCTGACGGTGTCAATCTTCGGCGGAACGGCGCCGGCGATCGCGCTGTACTTCAAGCAGATCGGTCATGAACAGTGGTTCTACTATTACCTGTCGGGCATGATCTTCCTGTCGCTGCTGATTTACGCCACCATGCGCGACACCAAGCACAAGTCGGCGATGCACCGTCACGAGTGACGGTCAACGTCTAGCCAAGGAGCGTCAGCCATGACCGAGGATCACACCCCGCCGGAATCCAAGCTGACGCAGACCAAACAGCGCTGGGCGCGCGAAGGCCGGTTTCTCACCGGCAAGATTGCGCGCCCGGACGACCAGCGGCTCCCGCCCGGCCAGCATCTGACCCAGGACTGGCCGGTGCTGGATCTGGGCATCACGCCAAACATCCCCCGCGAGCGCTGGCGGCTCGATGTCTACGGCGCCGTCGAGACGCCGCTGTTCTGGGATTTCGGCCAGTTCAGCGCGCAGCCGCAATCGACCTTCATCTCAGACATCCATTGCGTCACCACCTGGTCGCGTTACGACAACCAGTGGGAAGGTCTTTCGACCCGTGCGCTGCTGGATGCGTGCCAGCCGAAGCCCGAGGCGCGCTTTGTGGTGCTGGAATCCCATGACGGCTACACCACCAACCTGTCGCTGGAAGATTTCGCTGCCGAAGACGCACTGCTGGCGCATTCGTGGCAGGGCTCCCCGATCGAGCGCGATCATGGCGGCCCGGTGCGGGTGATCGTGCCGCATCTGTATTTCTGGAAGAGCGCCAAGTGGCTGCAGCGCATCCAGTTCGTCGGCGACGACAAGCCCGGCTATTGGGAAGTCCGCGGTTATCACAACCGCGGCGATCCGTGGCAGGAGCAACGGTATTCGGACGATTGACGACTGCGCGTTGATGGAATTCTATTTCAGCACTTCGCAAACGCTGCGATGGTCCTGACGTATCAGTCCCTCGGTGCGGCAAGAGACTTTTGCCCACCAGCCATCGAGCGACTCGCGATCGCAATGCAGCTTCACGCTCATGCCATCGGCAAATGCAATCCATTCGGCAAAGCGATGCGACGGCACGGCGATCACCACGGGGATATCGCTAGAGAGCGCGCGCTCGATCAGATAAGCGAGCCCCTTGCCCTCGCGCTCCTGCTTGCCGAACCGGTTGATGATGACGAGATCGGCGCCCTCGTCGATGGCGTCGGCGACCTGCGTGCCGGCATCGAGCAATTGTCCGACATCGAGCTTGCAGCCCTTGGCGCCGGGACCGAGATCCTGAAACAAGCGCACGTGCGCACCGGTGTGCAGCATGACCGCAGTCAGCTTCGGCACGTCGAATTCGCGATGCCCGAGTTGCACCAATCCGACGGCGCGAACGCCCTGCTTGCTCAAATCCGCCGCGAAGGTGTGCAACACTGCGTCGGGATCCTGATCCTTGTCATAGACAAGTGCAGCCAGATCGCATTGGGCGTCGAACATTGCGAAGTTCCAGTTTAAACCACGGCGCGCCACGAGCGACCAAGGCGGATCAATCCTATTCCAGAATAGAGCCATTCGAAAGCGCGATCGGGCTGACCGTCACGATATATTTATCCGGATACAACGGTGATACCGCCGGCTGGATCGGTTAGAACCTGCGCTTCTTGCCGATATCGCCCTTCAGCGCCAGCAGCTCCTTGCGCGCGGCGGTGGCCGCAGCGCTTTCGATGCCACGATAGCGCTTGATGAGCGTCAAGCCGAATGGCGTGAGGAGAGCTCCGCCCCCATTCTTACCACCCGTCTGGCGCTCGACGGCAGGCTGCCCGCAAATCCGATTGAGTTCATCGACCAGATCCCAGGCGCGCTTGTAGGACATCGCCATGGCGCGGCCAGCAGCCGAAATCGAACCGGTGGCATGAATATGTTCGAGAAGCTGAATCTTGCCCGGTCCAATCCGTCCCTCGGGATCGAGGTCGATGCGGATACTGAGGACTGGCGCGGGCGAGCTAGCTGGCTTGGACATAGCCGAAGTCTACGTCCCCAGACGTAACCTTGCCAGTCCAACAATCAAGGAACGTTTCAGTGTTGGCGGCATTCGGGGCAAACGACTTCGCCCCTGGTCACATGCTCGATGCCGCGACAAAGCCATTTCCGGGCTATCGCGTGCAGCGGCCGCCGGGCCAGCTGATAGATGAAATACACGTCGAGCATGATGAAATCGAATCCGTTCGTCCCGACATAGATAGGGCGGCGTCCTGCAATCAGAACGCCGCCTTTCTCTTGTCAGCCATCTCTTTTTAGTTCGCCACGCAGCTTAGCCGTGAAGTTTCTTCGCGGTCTCGGCGATGACCTTGCCCTGATAACGGGCGCCGGCCAGTTCGTTGTCCGAGGGTTGGCGGCTGCCGTCGCCACCGGTCAGGGTGGTGGCGCCATAGGGCGAGCCGCCGGTGACTTCATCGAGCTTCATCTGGCCCTGGAAGCCGTAATTGAGGCCGACGATGGTCATGCCGAAATGCAGCAGGTTGGTGATGATCGAGAACAGCGTGGTTTCCTGGCCACCGTGCTGGGTCGCGGTCGCGGTGAAGGCACCGCCGACCTTGCCATGCAGCGCGCCCTTCATCCACAGGCCACCGGCCTGATCGAGGAAGTTGGCCATCTGCGAGGACATGCGGCCGAAGCGGGTGCCGGTACCGACGATGATCGCGTCGTAATTGGCGAGATCGTCGATGGTCGCGATCGGGGCAGCCTGGTCAATCTTGTAGTAGGACGCCTTGGCGACCTCGGCAGGCACCAGTTCAGGCACGCGCTTGATATCGACAGTGGCGCCGGCTTCGCGGGCACCTTCGGCGACGGCATTGGCCATCGCTTCGATATGGCCGTAAGCGGAATAATAAAGGACGAGTACTTTGGTCATGGTCAGTCTCCGTTGGATTGGGATGAGTAGGTCGGTTGATGATTGGTGGGCGCCGTCAGGCCGCGTCCACCAGAACGAGTTCGGAATCTTCCAGCGCGGTGATCGTGACGCTGGCTTCATCACGGATGGCGACGCCGTCGCGGGCGTTGACGCGAATGCCGTTGATCTCAATCGCGCCAGCCGCCGGCACGAGGTAGCCGTTGCGCGAGCTACCCAGCGGATATTGCGCGGTCTCACCGGCCTTCAGCGTCGTTGCCAGCACCCGGGCGTCAGCCCGGATAGGCAGTGCCCCGGCGTCGTCCTTGAAGCCGCTGGCAATGGTGACGAACTGGCCGGAGCGATCGGCCTTCGGGAACGGTTTGGCGCCCCAGCAAGGCTGGCCGCCCGTTTGTGTGGGCTCGATCCAGATCTGGAAGATCCGCGTGGTCGATGCCTCCAGATTGTATTCGGAGTGCCGGATGCCCGAGCCCGCACTCATCACCTGAACGTCGCCGGCCTCGGTACGACCCGTGTTGCCCAGACTGTCCTGATGCGTGATCGCGCCTTCGCGGACATAGGTGATGATTTCCATGTTGGAATGCGGATGAGCCGGGAAACCGGTGTTCGGCGCGATCTCGTCGTCGTTCCAGACGCGCAAGCTGCCGTGGCCCATATTCTCGGGGTCGTAGTGGCTCCCGAACGAGAAATGGTGTTTGGCCTTGAGCCAGCCGTGGTCGGCGCCGCCGAGTTTGTCGAAAGGTCTGAGGTCGATCATGACGAAATCTCCGTCGTTTGATGCATTTGCATCCTGGGCATCTGGATATGCCCTCGCAGATGGCGCATAAATAGAAATGATGGAAACTCATCGTTTCGGATTTTGAGATGCCCAAACTTCCCGATTTCGAAGCGCTGGCGATTTTCGCCAAGGTGGTCGAACTGCGGTCCTTTGCGGCGGCGGCAACCGAGCTGACCCTATCCAAGGCCACCGTCTCCAAGGCGGTGAGCCGGCTGGAGGACCGCCTCGGTGCCAGGCTGTTCAACCGGACCTCGCGGCGGCTGGCGCTGACCGATGCCGGCCGGACGCTGGCGGTGAAGGCTGCGCAATTGCTGGCGGACGGCGAAGCGCTCGAGAACGAAGCGCTGGCGCAGTCAGCGACACCGCGCGGGCTGGTACGGCTGGCCGTGCCGATGACCTACGGCACCAATACGGTGGCGCATCTGCTGCCGGAGTTCCTCGCCAAATATCCGGAAGTCTCCATCGACCTCAGCCTCAGCGACGCCACCGTCGATCTGATCGGCGAAGGTTTCGATGCTGCAATCCGCATCGCCACGCTGCCGGACTCATCGCTGATCGCGCGGCGGCTCTGCCCGGTGAAGCGCCACATCGTGGCGGCACCGTCCTATTTCGCGAAATACGGCCGGCCGACGCACCCCATGCACCTCGCCGACCACAAATGCTTTGGCTACACCTATCTCTCGACCCCCGGCGTCTGGCACTTCACCAATGCGGCCGGCGAACAGGCCAGCGTTCGGCCAGCCGGGCCGCTCCGCGTCAACAATGGCGAGGCGCTACTGCCTGCGCTGATCGCCGGATTGGGGATCAGCGACCTGCCGGATTTCATCGTCGGCGATGCATTGGCGAGCGGCGCGCTGGAGGCCGTGTTGCAGGACTGGTCGCAATCGTCGAGCGGTGTCTACCTCGTCACGCCGCCGGGCGGTCCCCGCCCAGCCCGTGTCGAAGTGCTGCTGGAATTTCTTGCTGACAAACTCGCCGCTACCGGCAAACGCGCACGCAAGACATCAGGCTAGCTCGCCTTCATCATCAGCCCGTAGATGCCGAAATACTGGTCGCGCATATTGGCGATATCGAATTCGGTGACGAAATCCTTCGCCGTCCTTGCGATCTTCGCGGCGAGCTCAGGCTGCGCCGCAAGCGCCGCGATCTTGTCGGCGAGATCCTCGGCGGATCCGACCTTGAATTTGATACCGTTCGAGCCATCCACCAGCAGTTCGGCCGGGCCATCGACATCCGCGGCGATGACAGGCAGGCCGACCGCCATGGCTTCGAGCAGCACCAGTCCGAAACCTTCGAAACGCGATGGCAGGACGAAGATATCGGCCTCGTCCAGCGGACGGCACACATCGGTGCGCCCACACAGAAAGCGAATACGATCGGCGACATTTTCGGCGATCGCCTGTGCCTTCAAACTCAGGAGGGTCGACTCGTCGCCCGCTGGCGGGCTGCCGACAAAATCGCAGCGAATGTCGAGCCCGCGTGCCGCGCAGAGACTGACCGCCTTGATCAGGATGTCCTGCCCCTTCTGCTTGGGATAGATGCGGGCCACGTTGATCAGCCGCAGCGGTGAGCCGAAGCGACGTTGCCGCGCCACTCTATCGAATGTCGCGAGCGGGATGCCGTTATGCACCTTGAACAGGCGCTTCAGTTTGACAGCTTCACATTCACGCTCGACCGCAGCAGAGATCGCGATGTTCCAATCGACGAACCGCTGATGCAGCCGAAGCTTTACGCGGTCCCACGCGTTGACGAGGCCGGTATTGTGAATCGTGTAGCCGACGCTCATCGGACGATACAGTTTACTCAACATGGCGAAGTGCTTGGCGCCGCTGTCATGCGCATGGATGATACGAATATCGTGACGGCGGATGATGTTGAGTAAACTTAGAATGACACGTGGATTGCGATTCCCGGGTGGACGCTTAAGGAAGTAGACCGGATGACCTGTCGCGGAGAGCTCGGCAGCAAGATCGGGATGGAAAAAGTCGTTAATGACGACGAAAACCTGCGGAATGTCCTCTCCCGGCGTGCAACTGGCAGCGAAATTGATCAGCAGTCGCTCCGACCCGCCCACGGTCAGCGACGAAATCAATTGAAGCACACAACCCACTTTGAAATGCTCCCGGCCCGAATGCCGGGCGACTTCCAAATCCGTCGCACTCCAAACGGCCCGATTGCGAAATAGCGCCAGGGTTTTTGTCTGTTGGGAGTAATCCATTCCCTATTTCGGCTGACGCTCGTGGCTATTCTGCGGCGCACCAAATGCGCCGCGGAAGGGAATTCTGGCGGAAAGACGGCAGAGTTGCGCTGGAATGCGCACGCAGGTTGACGGTGGGCCAAAACACATCAGATTTTCCGAAAGCGCAAAACTTCCACGCCATTTCCAGCAGCGCTACATTCGTTGCTTTCGCTCGATGATATTCAGTCAGCCATTTCATTGACTGAATCCGTGTCGGACGTAGCTTTGATGCTCGCCATTGCATCAGAGAAAGTGACCATGACCACCGCCTCCCCTACACGCCGTTTGCTATCAACACTCATCGCCACAGCCTTCAGCGCAACGCTCGCCACCTCCGCTTTCGCGGCGGACCAGATCACGCTGCGCGTCGGCGACCAGAAGGGCGGCAACCGCTCGCTGCTGGAGATCTCCGGCTTGGCGAAGGACTTGCCCTACAAGATCCAGTGGTCGGAATTCCCTGCGGCGGCGCCGATCCTCGAAGCCATCAATGCCGGCGCACTCGATGTCGGTTACACCGGCGACCTCTCGTTCCTCACGGTCTATGCCAACGGCGCACCAATCAAGGCGATCGGCGGCACACGCTCCAATGCGGACACACAGGCGATCCTGGTGCGCAACGATTCACCGATCAAGACCGCTGCCGACCTCAAGGGCAAGCGCCTCGCAGGCACACGCGGCGGCTGGGGCCAGTTCCTGATTGAGGCGACGCTGGAGAAAGCCGGTTACAAGACCAGCGACGCAACTTTCGCGCCGCTCGGTCCCGTCGATGCCAAGATTGCACTTCTCGCCGGTTCGATCGACGGCTGGGCCGTATGGGAACCCTACATCTCCTACGCCGTGCTGAAAGACAATGCGCGGGTGGTTGCCGATGGCACGGGCCTGACGCCGACCCTGACCTTTATCGTCGCTTCCGAACAGGCAATTGCCACCAAGCGCGAGGCCGTCGCCGACCTGTTGCAGCGGCTTAACAAGGCCCGCAACTGGTCGCGCGAGCATGTCAATGAATATGCTAAAAACACCGCCGAGCTGACCAAGCTGCCGGAAGACGTGCTGGCGCGCGCCTACAAGGCGCAGGACACACGGCCGATCGCCATCGACGATGGCGTGGTGAAGGAGTTCCAGGAAGCCTCGGATCGCGCCACGCGCTACGGAATCCTGTCGAAGCAGGTCGATGTCAGCAAGGCCGTCGATCGCAGCTTCACGCAGGCTGCGCCGGCATCGAACTAGCCGACGGCTGCGCGGCGAGAATGCGCATCGTTGCAATCGCCGCGATCAGCGACAACACTGTGGCGACGCTGAACAGCGTCCCATAGCCGAGCAGGTCGGCAATGCGGCCCGACAGCATCGAGCCGATGAAGTAGATGATCAGCTGGGCGCAGGCGAGAATCGTGAAGTCGGTGCCCGGCTGATCCTTCGATGCCGCCGCCATGAACAGGCTGTAGAGCGCGACGATCTCCATATAGCGGATCAAGGTCTGGAATCCGGCCGCGCCGAAAATCGGCCAGATGCCGGTCACCACGCCCAGCGCATGCGCCGTGAACAGCGCAAAACAGATCGTGCGGAGAATGCCCAGCAGACCCAGCGTCCAGCCGGTGCCGCAGCGTTGCAACAGCCATGCTGCGCCAGCGGCACCCGCGAGGCCCGCCGTCGTCGCGGCGCCGCCGGAAAGATAACCGATCTGTTTGAGCGGCACGCCGGCATCGACGAGATAGCTGCCCTCCATCGCCTTCACGAGGCCCTCGCTCATCCGGTAGATCAGTGCGATCCAGAGAATGTTGCGCACCTCGCGGCGGCGCAGGAAGGCCATCACGGAAGGCCGCGGCTTCGACGGATCGATCTGCCCGGCTTCGTCCTCGCGCATAGCGAAAGCGGCAAAGAGCGGAATCAACGAGAAGCCGGCGATGGTCAGCAGCATACCGGTCCAACCGATCTGCGCATACAGCACCAGCCCGAGCGTGCCGCCGATCACGACACCGAACGCGACCGAGCCGCCCTGGATGGCGTTGCCGATGGCGCGATCCTCGGGCGCGAGATATTTCGCAGCATAGCCGTCGGTGGCGATGTCCTGGGTCGAGATCAGCAGTGAGCCGAACAGGCCCACCGTGATGATGCCCCAGATATTGGTTGCGCCGAGCGGGATCAAACACAGCAGGCTGATGATGACCCCGGTTTGGGTCACGATCACCCAGCCGGCGCGATGTGCGCGCGCGAACGGGCGGATGCGATCCACCACCGGCGCCCAGAAGAACTTCAGCAGCAACGGCAGAAACCAGAGGCTGAGATATCCGATCTCGCTGCGCGAGACGCCGGCTTCGCGCATGATCGGCGGCAGGGCGGCGGCGAACAGATAAGACGGGATCGCCTGTGCCAGATACAGCCCGCCAAGCACGACGAACAGACGCTTGCGTCCCATGACGGCGACCGGCGCAGATGCGTTAAGCTCCGCGGTGCTCATGCGAGGCCGCGATGTTCGGCGAGAAAGGCGCGCGCGGCGATCTCGTCCTCAAGCGCCACCAGCGGCATCGGCCAGAGCTTCCGAAACGTCTCTTCCATCTTCTTGTTGGCGCCGGGGCGTACAATCGCCACAGCACGGCAGCGCGCGGAGATATGGCCGCGCGTCGCCTTGAACCACAGCGCCTGCTCCCGCTCGCCGGCGACGGACAGTTTCCCGCCGCCCCCGAACACGGTCAGAAGTTCGAATGGCGCATCATGCTCGCCGACCCGGGCCAGCGCGGCCAGATAATCGCGCTCGTCCGTCTCCGCGTAAGGCGGCAGGAACCGTAGCGTCAGCAGGCTCCCATCAATCTCCAGATCCACCATGATGGCAATTAGAACTCCCTGGGAAGTGGCCTTGGAAGGTTTGTCTCGTTGAGCGTGATCTGATCCGAAAACCGGCGACCACTTTTCGGGATTACGCCCTAGAACGTCTTGCGATAGCCGACCGTCACGGTGCGGCCCCAGGAATAGACCGGCAGGTTGCGCACCGAGGTTGCTGTCGGGTTCTGCAGCTCCGTATCGAACAGGTTGTTGACGGCTGCATAGGCCTCACCGCCATAGACCGGCCCGCTCAGCGCAGCATTCATGGTGAAGCCACCCTCGATGGGATAGACCGTATTGGTCAGGTTGATGCCGCGGTTCCGGCCCGAATAGCCCTCGCCCTCGACGCGCAGCTTGATGCCATTATCGAAGCGATAGTCGCCGAAGATCAGACCACGCACCGGGCTGCCGATGCGGTTGTTGGGCAGCCAGCTATCGAGCACACCGTCCTTGTTGGTGTCGTAGCGGCCTTCCTTGTAGCCGATCGTGGTACCCAGCGTGAAATTCCGGTTGATCGCCATCTCGCCGATATATTCGACGCCGTAGATCATTTCCTTCTGCTGCGAGATCAGGTTGGTGACCGGATCGAAGGTCACGCCCTTCTCGGACGTGCTGACGAAACCGGTGATGCTGCCCTTGTAGGGACCGTCGCCGCCGCGGATGCCGATCTCGTAGTTATTGACGATCTGGGCTTCCGGCGCGATCGAGCTGAAAGAGATGGTCTGGCGTGCCAGCGGCAGGCAGTTCGGCGTCGCCACCGGACAGGCGAATGCCGTGGATGACAGGCCGGCGCGGCGCGTATAGGCGCCGACATCAGGCAGCGCATAGCCCTGCGAGAAACCGCCGAACAGATCGATCTTGTTGTTGAGCTTGAAGGTCGCGCCGAGATTGTAGGTCGGCGAGGCATATTCGTACTGACCGCCGATGACATTGAGCGCCGGCAGAACGAAGCGCGTCACGGGCGAAATCGCGGCATAGGCGGCCGGACGCAGGAAGTCGTCGACGCTGAGATCGAAATGCTCGTAGCGAACGCCGCCCCGCGCGGTCAGCCGATCGGTGATCGGGACTTGTACCAATGCAAATCCGGCGGTCGTCACCTGGGTCAACGGCGTGAACACATCGCGGCCATCGGTCAGCGTCTGCCATGTCTTGTCATGAACGACGTCGGTGCCCCAGGTCACCTTGGCCCCGTTCCAGATGCGGTCGAGCGGCGTATCGATCGTCAGATTGACGCCACCGCGCTCGGAATACAGCGTGGTCTGGTTGGCCGGGCTGGTCGGGCTCAGCGGGTTGCCGGAATAATAGACCAGCGAGTTATAGGGATAGGAAAATTCCGAATAGTTGAAGCGCTTCTTGATATCATTGTAGAAGCCGACCACGCTGAGATTGCCAAGCACGAAGTCGGTATCGCTGTAGCGCAACTGGAACGAGCGCGAATCTTCCAGCACGCTCTGCCCGGTATAGGGCTTGGTGAAATCCGGCTTCGCATAGGCGCCGGAATAGTCGGTGAGGTATTTCGGCGTCTGGTCGAGATAGAACTGGCTGATCGAGGCTTCGATGCGCTTGCCGCCATCGAAATCGTAACCGATCTTGCCCAGGAAATTGCCGCTGGCGAGACGATCACCACCTCCCTGCCCGAGCATGGCGTCCGATGGCAGCTCGCGGCCCGCGCCGTCATAGGTCTTCTGCGCGCCGCGGCCGCTGCCGACGAACACATAGTCGATGCCATTCGTGCCCTTGCCACTGACCGTCGCCGACAGCTCCGGTGCCAGCGAACCGCCGGGATCGGCAGTGAAGGTGCGCAGCGCCGTATTGACGCTGACGCGTGGACCGCCCGGCTGCGCTTTCTTGGTAACGAAATTCACCGTACCGCCCGTCGCGCCGGCGCCATACAGGCTCGATGCACCGGCGACCAGTTCGATGCGCTCGACGGAATTCAGATCGATCAGCGACAGGACGCGCGAGACGTCGCGGAGCGGCGTCGTCAGCGGCACGCCGTCCATCAGCACCAGAAGGTCGCGGCCGCGATAGCTTTCGGAAGCGCCGGAGATGGTCTGGTTCGACACCGAGAAGCCCGGCAGCAATTTTGCCAGCAGCGCCGATGCGCTGCCGCTCTGCTTGAGCTGCTCGTCAATCTCCTTCTGATCGACCACCTGCACGGTCTGCGGAATATCCGAAATCGAGCGCTGGGCACGCGCGGCGGTCACCGTGATCTCGTCAAGCGTGACGCCCGCGCTCTGCTGCGCAACGGCCTGCGACGACATGAGCCCGACGGCGGGGATGAGGAGGAACTGGCTGTAACGCATGAGCTCGGAGTCTTCCGTATGTTCGTGGCGACGAAGCACTGGAGAGGTCGAGCCGGTCAATTCGACCGAGGCCGCAGCAGTTTGGAATCAATGTAAATTCCGGCCGCGGCTTTACTCTTCTTACGCCTGTGCATTCCGTCTATCGTCACAGCGATACGGCACAGCCCATGGCATGACTTGGACTCGGTGAATTGATAGTCGGACTGGAGCGAACGAAGCGGTTTGGATTCGATGCTGTGGCAAACGCGCATCAGTCGCGGTCTCCATCCTGCGTCGATGCCGCTCCCGATTGCCCTCTCGTCCCGCTCTGGCTGGTTGCCGACGATATCGATGACACCCTGCGCAAGCCGCTTGAGAGCCGCCTGCCGTGGAAGACCGTGCAGCGCAATTCGCTGGGATCGTTTCGCGCAGCGCCGTTCCAGTCAAAGGCGATCCTGCGGATGCAGCCGCATCTCGGACTGATGTCGTGTTTCGATCCCGCGCCGCTCTGGACCATGCCCGACGACGATAGCGCCACGACCGGCAACGACTCGCCGCAGGACATCCTGGTGCTGCGGCCGTCCGACGGCGTGGTGATCGTCCAGCAGGATGGCCAGCGCCAGACATGCATGCCGCGCGAGGCGATCATTCTCGATCCCGGCCGCGCCACCACCTTCATCATGAATGATGTGAGCCGCGTCGACTGCCTGCTACTCCCCAGCAATGGCCATACCGGATTGCGCCACATCGCCCATGACAATGGCGGGCTGATCGCGCTTGGCCATTACGCCGCCGCGGTGATGCGCGGCTTGCTGCCGATGAATTCGGCGGCGCTGACCGGTCTTGCCATCGATTATATGAACGGCCTCGTCGCCACCATGATCGATGAAGCCGATGCGCCGGAGCGACGCGCAGCATTGCGGCCGGACCGGCCAACCATCAGTCTCTTGTCCCTCAAGGCCGATATCGAGGCCAGCCTCAGCCAGCCGACGCTGTCGCTGGAGCGGCTCGCGACCACCCATGGCGTCACCGCGCGTTATTTCCAGAAATTGTTCGAGGCCGAAGGCCGGACGTTTTCGGACTACCTGCTGGAGCGCCGTCTGGAACGCGCCTTCCACATGCTGCGCGACGGCAACCGCGGAGATCGCGCCGTCAGCACCATCGCCTTCGAGGTCGGCTTCGGCGACCTGTCTTATTTCAACCGCACCTTCAAAAAGCGCTTCGGCGCCACGCCCCGCGAGATCCGTGCGCGATTTGAGACGATGCTGCTGGATACGATGCCGGATACGGACGCCTGAAGCGTCAGTTCACCTTCGCAATCGTCGTCCCGTTGCCCGGCAAAATCTCCACCGTCGCCGTGCGGCCCGCGACCAGCGTCGCACCTGCCGGAACAGCGTCGAGCGCGATGCGCACCGGCACGCGCTGGGCGAGACGGACCCAACTGAAGGTCGGGGTCACATTGGCGAGCAGGTTGCTACCCTCTGCGCGGTCGCGGTCCTCGATGCCGGCGGCAACGCTCTCCACATGGCCGGTGAGCTTGGCGGCATCACCCATCAAGTGAATGTGGACGGGATCGCCGACGTGGATCCGCGACAGCTTGGTCTCCTCGAAATAGCCGTCGACATGCAGGCTCGACGTATCGACCAATGCCATCACGCCCTTGCCGGCAGTGACATAGGTACCGGGGCGCAGGTCCATGTTGGAGATCACGCCCGAGACGGGCGCGTGAACCTCGCTGCGATCGAGATTGAGCTGCGCCACGGCCCGATCGGCAATGGCCTGATCCAGCGACGCCTTGGCCAGCAGTTGCGTCGCCAGCACCTGTTCCTGCTTCTGCTGCGAGACGGCGGCCGTTGTCAATTCCTTGTAACGCTTCAGATCGAGATCGGCCTGTTCAAGGCTGGCCTTGCGACCGGCCACAACGGCTTCGGCCTGCTGCAGTGCCAGCGCGAAACGTGCACGGTCGATCCGCATGATGACGTCGCCGCGGGCCACCTTCTGATTGTCCTTCACCAGAATCTCGGTGACGAAGCCGGAGACATCAGGCGCCACGGTGACCACGTCGGCACGGACGCGGCCGTCGCGGGTCCACGGCGCATCCATATAATAGACCCAGAGATAGCGCCCCACGGCGAGCGCGGCGACGACGGCCAGCGCGGTGACGGCGAAACGGCGAATAAAACTCACAGCGTTTTTCATGACAGCAATCCGGAGGATAAATAAACCACGCCGCCCAAGAGGCAGACATACAGAGCAAGATCGAACAGCGCGCGGTGCCAGACATAGCGATAGAGGCCGGAGCGCTCGATCAACGGGCGCAGCAACGCGCCGATGGCGTAAGTGATGACCAGCCACAGCATCAGCGATGGCAACAGCACACCGAACAGATCGATTTCATATCTCATGCCGCCACACTCCCGGCGAGAAGGCCCGATTCGGGCAGATAGGCGGGTGCTGTCGGAAACAGACCGCGGCGAATGCCGACAAGCCCGATCAGTGCATCCGCGCGCCCTGCCCCGCGCTCGCTGATGGCCTCCGACAGCGCGTGATCAACCTTCGCCAGCAGTGGCTCTGGCATCGCTCCGCCTTTGTAGTTGCGGAAGCTCACGGCCAGTTCGTCCAGCATCGCGTCCATGGCACCGAGCGTCGGTGACGACAGGTGATGCCGCGCACGGCGCAGATCGACGATGTTCAGCCCGACGCGCAATTCGCGCAGGTTGTCGACAGCACGCAGCGGCGAAGCCTTCAGCGCCGTCAGCCGCGGCGCGAGAAGGCCGATGCGATTCAGCATCAGGCCGGGAAAAGCCGCGCGGTCGCGGTTGCCGCGCTGTTCGGCAGCCTCCGCGATGGCGATCCAGCCGCGCCGCATCAGCCGCTTCACACTCCATTCGGAGCCGACTGAGCGGATCAACTGGATCGAGATGACGGACAGCTCGGTGCCGACGAAGAAAGCCACGCTGGAATTGGCGAAACTTGCGAAGTCGGCATTGTAAGTCGTCTGCAACGCCATCAGCGTCGCGGTATTCGCCGCCAGCAGCATGCCGATGAAGAAGGTGGCGGGGCGTGCGATGAGATAGCCGAACAGCAGGAACGGCGGCGCCAGCACGGCAACAAGCAACTCGACATCGGTGATGGCCGGCAGGATCGCGAACAGATAGAGCGCGATGATCACCATCGCGGCCAGCGTCCATTTGGCAAAGCCGCGCAACCCCACCGCGGGATCATCCATGCTGGCGAAGAACGAGCAGCCGACAGCCGCCATGGTCGGTGCTGTCGCGCCATCGGTCCAGCCGGTGGCGATCCAGAACGCGCAGCAGACGAGGATGGTAATGAACACGCCTGCTGCGGACCATAGCGCCATGCCGTGATCGACATGCCGCACCGGGGCCACACCGGCTTCAGCCTGAAAGGCGAGTTTCGCGCCCGGCGGACGGCCGCCCTCGGCAATCGCCTGATTGAGCACCCGGCAATCCGCCGAAATATCGACGAGCTCGCGCATCCGCATCAGCAGGCTCGCGATCATGATCTCGGTCCATGACGACGACGCACCCAGCTTCGGCTGCTGCGCGGCGATCATGCTGCGCAGCCGCTTGGCGGGTTCACGGTCGGTGCTGTTGTCAGCAATCCAGGCGGAGACGTCGTCGATCAGCGCCATCAATTGCGGTGAGGTCGTCCGCGCGTCTTCGCCCAGCGCGTCGATGCGATCGCCCATGGATGACAGCAGCGGCAGGAATGTCAGCATGCGCGTGCGCAGGGCGCGCATCCAGCGTGAGGTCTCGCGTCCGCCGAGACGATCATAGGCTAGATGATCGGCGAGCGTATCGATATCGACGGCATCGGCGGCGAGCTTGAGGCGCAGATCGCGCGTGGCCGGATCGGCGCTGCGGCCGGCCAGCACGTCTTGGGTCAGCTTGCGCGCACCGGCGAGCCAGCTATCGACCCGCGTTGCAACCGCCGGACCGACGCTGCGCGGCAACAGGATCGTGGATACCAGCGTCGCGCAGAGAATGCCGACGATGATCTCCTCGCTTCGCGCGACCGCCGTATCGAAGATGGCTGCGGGTTCGTTGACCGAGGGAAAGCTGATCAGCGCACAGGTGTAGCCTGCCAGCATGAACATGTAGCCGCGCGGCGTCCTGTCCAGCAGCGACACATAGAGACAGAGACCGACCCACAGCGCTATGGCGAGGCTGAGCAGTTCCGGCGAATTGACGAGATTTGGCACCAGCACGACGCTGGCCGAAGCCCCAACCAGTGTGCCGATGACGCGAAACAGCGCTTTCGAACGCGTAGCGCCGGCCAGCGGCTGCGAGGCGATATAGACCGTGGCCAGCGCCCAATACGGCCGCGGCAGATCCATCGCGAAGCCGATCAGCAGCGCCATCATGCCGGCGATGAAGGTTTTCACGGAGAAGATGATGTCGGCGTGGCGGACGAGAAACGGCGGTCTGGCAGCAGCGGAGGTCATGGCAACGCGTCCGCCTCCTCGGCGGCCTCATACAGGCGATTGGCCGATAGCTCGATCCGTCCGAGCACATCGAAGGCAATAGCGAGTTCATCCGGCGCGATGCCCTTCATCAGGTCACCGCGCAGCCGGCGCATGACGCGCCTGATCTCTTCGGCCTTGGCTTCGCCAAGCGGGGTCAGGTGCAAAACCTTGGCGCGGCGGTCGGTCGGATCCTCGCGGCGCTCGACGAGCCCTTCGGCAGCCAGCAGGTCGATCAGCCGGACCACCGATGGACCTTCGAGCCCCATTTCGTCGGCGAGCACGCCCTGACGCACGTTCTCGCGTCCGGCGCGGGACAGGATCAGCAGCGGATGGGCCGTGGCTTCGGACAGGCCATGCGCCGACAGGGTCTGGTCAGCCTTGCGGCGCCAGACCCGTGCCAGTCGCGCAACCAGCAGGCCCAGTTCGGCCTGGATATGCGTTTGGGAGTGGGGCATGGAAATTAGATAGGACCCTATCGATTAGGCTGCAATCTATTTTGTGCGTCGCATCAATCACGGTCTGGTGAGGATCGGCAGCAAGCCGAAGAACCGGCCAGCCGGTCCGGCGATCCGAAATGCCGAAAACAATGCCCGCGACCAAATATGGAGAATTTCCCAATGATTTCCGTGGGCCATATCTTTCAGCGATTGAAATCCCCCTTGTTTCTGCCATGTTCGCGCCCAAAGCAGGCATCGGGTAGTGTTCTCCGGCGCGCGAATCTCCATCGCGCGGATGCTCCAGTTGAAAGCGGCAAAGGAATTCCATGGCGAAGCCAGCAGTGATTGTCGTCGGCGCGGACAAGGGTGGGGTCGGCAAGACCACGGTTTCGCGGACGGTTCTGGACTATTTCAGCGCCAACAACGTCCCGACGCGCGCTTTCGACACCGAAGCGCCGCGCGGCACGCTGAAGCGGTTCCATTCGGACATCACCGAAATCGTCGACATGACGACCACGTCCGACCAGATGAAGATCTTCGATACGCTCAACAGCGCATCGCCCTCGGTGACCGTGATCGACGTCCGCGCAGGCCTGCTGTCCCGGGCGCTGGCCGATCTGCGTGACATCGGCTTCCTCGATGCCGCCAAGTCCGGCCAGATTACCTTTGCCGTTTTCCATATACTCGGCCCGTCGATCGCCTCCCTGGACGAGATCGCCGAGACCGCCGGCTTCATGGACGGTGCGAAGTATTTCCTGGTGAAGAACTTCATTAACAACACCAGCTTCTTCGAATGGGACCAGGCGACCTACAACTCCTATTTCCACCGCATCAAGGGCGCCACCGAGATCACCATCCCGAAGCTGAACGAAATGGCCTATGAGCAGGTCGAGGTCTCCAGCGTGCCGTTCCTGAAATTCGTCGCCAACAAGGGACCGCATGACGAGACCGCGAACTATTCGTTCGTGCTGCGCGGCTATGTCCGGCACTGGCTGGCCAATGTCTGGAGCGAATTCGACCGCATCAAGCTGACCGACATCGTCCACGACAAGCCCGGTGCCCGCAGCCCCGGCGAGAAGTAAGTCCATTTAACGATTGGAGCGGCGTCGGATTCGCCTGATATTGCGCCGATGCGACGCACGCCCGTTTATATCATCTGCTCGACGCGACCGATGGTCGGCAAGACCCTCGTCGCGCGCCTGTTGTGCGAATTCCTGAAGCTGCAGCGCGGCGACGTCACCGCCTTCGATGTCAGCCTGAAAGAACCGTCGCTGCTGGATTTCCTGCCGAAACTGACCGAGACCGCCGACGTCAATGACACGTTCGGCAAGATGTCGCTGATGGACCGGCTCATCATCAACGACGACATCGCCAAGGTGATCGACCTCGGCTATTTCGCCTTCGACGAATTCTTCAAAATGACCGGCGAGATCGGTTTCGCCAAGGAAGCCGCACGCCGCGGTGTGGCGCCCATCGTGTTCTTCATGGGCGACAGCGACCGCGCCTCATTGCGCGGCTACGAGATGCTGCAGCAGCAGTTCACCCGCAATTCGCTCTATGTGATCGACAACGAACACGTGCTGCGCGGCGAAATCCCAGTGGCGCTGGCGCAGGGCCGTATGCTGCGTATCGCGGCGCTGCCGGTGTTCCTCAAGACCTATATCGACCGGCTGAATTTCTCCTTCACCGGCTATTTGCGCTCGGAGCAGGATTCATCGACCGAGCTGCATCAGTGGATCAGGAAGAATTATTTCAGCTTTCGGGAAATCGAGCTGGGACTTTTGCTGCAGGGGTCGTGACGGGCAATCAATGCCCGTCGAACGTCATCAACGTCCGCACCGGCACATTCATCGCCCGCAGCTTGGCCGCGCCGCCGAGATCCGGCAGGTCGATGATGAAACAGGCGGCCATCACCTCAGCACCGATCTGGCGCATCAGTTTGACCGCACCTTCAGCGGTGCCGCCGGTGGCGATCAGATCATCCACCAGGATGACGCGCTCGCCGGGCTTGATGGCATCGGCATGCACTTCCATCTCGTCGATACCGTACTCAAGGGAGTAAGCGATGCGCACGGTGGTGTGCGGCAGCTTGCCCTTCTTGCGGATCGGCACGAAACCGGCCGACAACTGATGCGCCACCGCGCCGCCGATGATGAAGCCGCGCGCTTCCATGCCGGCGACCTTGTCGATCTTCAGCCCCGCCCAGGGCTGCACCAGCTCATCCACCGCGCGGCGGAACGAGCGCGCATCACCCAGCAGTGTGGTGATGTCGCGAAACAGGATACCCGGCTTCGGATAATCCACAATGGTGCGGACGGAGGCTTTGAGATCGTGCGCGAGTTCGGGTGTCATCAGGGTCTTTCGGTTCTTCAGATGGACATCAGTTGGGGCGCTGCCCCAACCGAAATGCGTTTTCGACGATACGTAAGCCGACCTCGCCGCCAAGCGACATCAGCGATTCCGGATGAAATTGCACGCCGCCGACCGGCAGCGTCTTGTGTTCGATGGCCATGGCGACACCGTCCTCGGTCGAGGCCGTCACGGTGAGCACATCGGGCATGCTGTCCTGCTCGACAAACAGCGAGTGATAGCGGCCGATGACGATTTCATTGGGCAGACCGTTCATCAACTTTCCGCCCCGCACTTGCACGCGCGACGGCCGTCCATGCGCCGGTTGCGCGAGCTGGCCCAGCACGCCGCCGAAATATTCGCCGATTGCCTGCACGCCCAGGCAGACGCCGAACACCGGCAGTTTCTTGTCCAGCGCGGTATCGAGTGTCTTGCTGATGCCGAAATCGGCGGGACGTCCCGGCCCCGGCGACAGCACCAGCAGATCGAAACTCTCGCGGTTCAGGACGGTCTGTGCATGGACATGACGAACGACGCTGACGGTCGCGCCGACCTGACGGAAGTAATCTGCCAGCATATGCACGAAACTGTCGTCGTGATCGATCAACAAGACCTTCTTGCCCGAACCGGTTGCATCCGGGGCGAAGGCCGACAGCCGCTTCGGCGGATCGCCGCGCAGCGCCTGGAACAGGGCTGCGGCCTTGGTCTGGCATTCCTTCTCTTCGGCGACGGGATCCGAATCGAACAGCAGCGTCGCGCCGACGCGAACTTCGGCGAGGCCATCCTTCATGCGGATCGTTCGGATGGTGATGCCGGTATTGATGCCACCATCGAATGACACGGCACCAATCGCGCCGGCATACCAACGCCGCGACGAGCGCTCGTTATCCTCGACGAACTGCATCGCCCACAGTTTCGGTGCGCCGGTCACGGTCACCGCCCAGGCATGGGTCAGGAACGCATCGAGTGCATCAAAGCCCGGCCGCAGCATGCCTTCCACATGATCGACAGTATGGAACAGTTTTGAGTAGGTCTCGATCTGCCGACGCGCCAACACCTTGATCGTGCCGGGTACGCAGACGCGTGCCTTGTCGTTACGATCGACGTCGGTGCACATGTTAAGTTCGAACTCGTCTTTCTCCGAATTCAGCAACTGCCGTATCTGTTCGGCATCGCCGATGGCATCGACGCCACGCGCAATGGTGCCGGAGATCGGACAGGTCTCGACGCGGCGACCGTCGGAGCGCACGAACATCTCGGGCGAGGCAGCGACGAGAAATTCGCCGTCGCCGAGATTCATCAGCGCGCCATAGGGCGACGGATTGATCACGCAGAGCCGCTGGAACACTTCCGCCGGCGAACGCTCGCAGGGCTCGGCGAACAACTGACCGGGCACCGCCTCGAACAGGTCACCGCGCGCAAAGGCGGCACGGGCGTTCTCGACAGTCTTCTGATATTCGCCGGGCGCATGATCGGCAAAGCCCTGGCGCGGTGCCTTGTTGTAGCCGCTGTCGGGCGTATCGCGTGGCAGGCCCTCGGTGGAGCGATCCTTCCAGGTGAAGTCATAGGACATCACCACGCCGCGGCCGGTGGCGCGGTCATAGGCCAGCAGCGTGTCGGGCAGATACAGTACGATGTCGCGCTGGTCGGCCTCGCGCGCGCGCTTCTGCTTCAGGTCCTCCATCTGGAACACGAGGTCATAGGCGAAGGCGCCATAGAGCCCGAGCATGGAATCGTCCGAGGAGAACAATTGCGCGACCATGTCGCGCACCAGCGACATCACGCTGGCGCGGCGGGTCCGCTGGTCTTCCTCGACCGGCGCCTCGCCGCGGATGATGTGGCCCTTGAGCTTCGACATCGTCCGCCCGTCGAGGGCGATACAGGGATCCTGCAGCGTGTCGGCAAGGAAGGCGATCAACACCTGGCCACGCTTGTTCAGCGCCGTCAGCGTGAAATCCGTCCCGGTGGTTTCCAGCAGCAACGGCGGATCGGCAAAACCCAGATCGAAGCTCTCATAGCGACCGGGCACCGTGGTACCCGACGACAGCACCACGCCGCGGCGCTGGTCGAGCCGGACGATCAGATCGTCCAGCGCGGTGCCGCCGGTGAAATAATCGACGTGGCGCGCCACGGTGAGACCCGCGCGGGTCTTGTAGGCGCTGTCAGCGGGGAGCGAAAACACAGTCCTGTTCATGGTGTCCTCTTAGGAAACATGCCGGAGGGGGCGCCACACAGAACAAACAAGCAAAGGCCGTCGCACTGCGATGGCGGCCTTCGACGATTGAAAATAAGCAAATCGCACCGACCACCTCTTCAGGAGGTGCGCCACCAACGACGGCTGTTGCGGACAGGGGTGCTCATGGCGGGCAAATCACCATGGCCGGGCTCGAAGGTCAAGGGACTAGACGGCCTCCGGCCGCTCCCGGAAGAATACCGTCAGCTTGAGCGCCCCGACACCGTCCTCGATCGGGGTCCAGCCGATGCTCTCGTACCAGGCCCGACGGGGCGGGGCAGCGCAGAGATAGACCCGGGCATGCCCCCGGGAGAAGGCCTCCAGGCAGGCCCGCTCGATCAGCGCCGGGGCGATACCCTGTTTGCGGGCATCTGGCTCGGTCCAGACCGCCGCTACCCAGGGCGTATATTGCGGGCGCTCGTCGAGATCGGACACCAGCAGCGACGCCGTTCCGAGAAAGTCTGGCCCACGATGGGCCACCAGCGCGATCGGCAGGTCGGTCCCCTGCATGTTCTCGCGCAGTCGCTCGACGATATAGGCCTCAGGCACGCCATGACGCTTCCACCACGCCTGCCAGATCCGATCGGCGACGGTATCGAAGAAGTCCGGCTGCTGGCGCAAATCGGAAATGGTGTAGTCGGATGTCATTGGCCTCGACCTACAGGGTCAGGCCTGTCGCATCAAGCTGCCACGCGGCTATGCGTCACGTGTGTGGGATTAACCAGTGAGCCGCTTCAGCATCGGAAAGGATGACGTCGTGCCGAATTTTCCCTGCGGCACTCCGCAGTCTTCATAGCCGGCAGACCGATACAGGCGATGGGCTGTCTCGGTGCTGATCAGATGGCAGACATCGTTGCCATGGTCCCGTGCGGTCGCCTCAAGCTGTGCCAGCATCGCCTTGCTGACGCCCCGGAACCGGGCATCCGGCGAGACGTAGTTGCACGTAATCTCGCCATCGTGTCTGACGATGCCGACGGCGAGCACTGTTTCTTCCTCGACCGCGACGAGAACGAAATTGTCCGGATGAGCGATCCAGCCCTCCACTATTTTAGGAGTCTTGTTGACGAGCCAACGTCTCAGGATCGCCGGATCGCCATGATGATCGGCGCCGCAGAGCTCGGCGATGGAGCGGCGCAAGACATCGCATATCTCGGCCGCTTCATCGGGTCGCGCTCTGCGGATCAGCATCCGATCATAGGACCTCAGCCTAGGTGCTTCTTGAAGAACGCGGTCGCGCGGCCCCAGGCCAGTTCGGCGGCTTCGCGGTCATGCACCGAGACGCGCTGCTCGTTGACGAAGGCGTGGTCGGCATCATAGCGGAAGAACTCGGCCGACTTGCCGGCGGCCTTGAGGCCCTTCTCGAAATTGTCGACGACTTCCGGCGTGCACCAGTCATCGCGATTGGCGAAGTGGCCCTGCAGCGGCACCTGCACGTCGGCGGGCTTCGCGGCCTGCTCCGGCGGGATGCCATAGAACGCCACGGCGGCCTTCAATTCGGGGATCTTGCACGAACCGATGATGGTCACCGCTCCGCCGAGGCAGAAGCCGGTAAGGCCGACCTTGGCGCCGTTGCGCGACAGGTACTGCGCCGCGCCGCGCACGGTCTGCGTGGTGGCGTCCATGAAATCGAGCGAGTTCATCTCTTTGCCGGCCGCATCCGTGTCGTGATAGGGCACGACCACGCCGTTATAGAGATCAGGCGCCAGCGCATCGAAGCCGGCCAGCGCAAGACGATCGGCCAGGCCCTTGATCTGCTCCTGCAGACCCCACCATTCCTGGATGACGACGACGCCGGGCGCATTGCCGGCCTGGGCATTGGCGAGATAGCCCTTGGCTTCCTTGCCGTCGGGGCGCTTGAAGCTGATCGATGTTCCCATGATGTCCTCCGCTGGAATGGTTCGGGGCAACTTATAGACCCCTCACGTGTCAACTCAACCGGGCCAGCGCGCGCTGCAGGTCTCGCTTGTAGGTCAGAAAATCGACAAACAGTCCGTGTTCGCCGCCGTCCCGCCGTGGCGGTTGCGCGAACCATTGCGTGATCTCCTGCCGCAGCGCTGCTGCCGCATCCGGCCGCGCGGCCTTGGCCGCGAGATAGGCTGCGATCACGCGGGCCTGCAATGCACGCCCTTCCCAGCCCACGCCCGCGCCTTCCAGCAGCCCGGCCACATACAGGCCGTTATCCTCCGACGGAAACATGTTCATGAACAGCCTGGGCGCACCGATCGCGTCCTGCCAATCGAGTGCACGGAGATCGCCGAGGAACGGAAACGTGATCCGGTAGCCGGTCGCAAGCAACACCAGATCGACCTCGTCGCAGCGGCCATCGGCGAACACGACCGACTTGCCGTTGAATTCGCGGACCGGCTTGCGCAGGGCGACATCGCCCTGGCCGAGATGCTGCAGCACCAGCGAATTGACGATCGGTGTGCGGTCATAAAGCCGATGCTGCGGCTTCGGCAGACCGAAACGCTCCGGCGCGCCGACGATGAAGCGGAGGATCGGCTCGTGCAGCCTTGAGCGCAGGTTCTTCGGGATGATGAAGCGCTTCGGCTTGTGATTGCCTTCATCCGCCGGCTTGCCAGCGAGAAACTTCGGCACGAAATGATTGCCGCCGCGCACGCTCCACAACACCTTATCCGCGCGATGGATTGCATCCACGACAATGTCGCAGCCGGTATTGCCCATGCCGACCACCAGCACGCGCTGGCCGGCGAAGATATCGGCGGTCTTGTAGTCCTTGGCATGCATCAGTGGGCCATCAAAGGTGCCTGACGTTTTGGGGATCAGGGGATCGCTGAGATGGCCATTGGCGATGATGACGCCGGCATAGTCTGCCGACGTGCCGTCGCTGAAAGCAGCGTGCCATCCACTTTCCTGCCGCGTCAGGCTGCGCAGGCCGGTGTTGAAGCGGATCAGCGGATAGAGATCGAAATGCCGGGCATAGCTCTGCAGATAATCCAGCACCTGACGATGGCCGGGATAGGCCGGCCAGTCCTCCGGCATCGGGAAATCCGCAAAGGCCGTGGTGCGCTTCGACGAGATCAGATGCGTCGAGGCATAGACCGCACTCGGCGCCGCGCCATACAGCCACTGCCCGCCAATATCGGCATTCTGCTCGACGGCTTCCACAGCATGGCCAGCGGCCTTCAGGCTCTGGATTGCGGCAAGACCTGCGGGACCGGCGCCGATGACGAGGAAAGTCATGACATCAGCTCCGGGCGTTCGTCGCGATAGCGTTCGAACACGGCGCGCGCATCAAGCTCGGGCGAATATCCGAATTCGGATTTGAGCCGGGTGTTGTCGAGCACCGGACGGTACTGGATGAATTTGACATTCTGCGGCGTCAACTTGGTCAGCCCGAGCGCATGGAGCAGCCACAGCGCGCCCTTCATCACCGCGGGCGGAATCGGAACGAATGGCTTGCCATTGAGCCTTGCGATCTCGCGCAGGCTGAGTGTGCCATCGCCGGCGAGATTATAGATCCCGTCTCTGCCGGTGCGTACGGCCTGCGCCAGGGCGGCCACCACATCGCTATCAGCGATCAGCGAGAATGGCGTTGCAGTGCCGCTCAGACCGGTCACGACGGGGCGCTCGAACAGCGCAGTGATCTGGTTGTTCGTGGTCGGCCCCAGCACCGTGCAAGGGCGGAACACGGTCTGCCGCAATTGCGGATGATCTTGCCGCCATCGCGCCAGCATCTCCTCGACCTCGCGCTTGTTACGCGCATAAGGGAAATCCTCGTTGCCCCGTAGCGGATCGGCCTCGCGCAACGGGACGGGATTGTCGGCGTGATAGCCATAGGCCGCGCCGCTCGAAGTCACGATCAGGTGGCCGACACCAGCCGCGAGACAGGCTTCCAGCACATTGCGCGTGCCCAGCACATCGATCTCATAGTCACGCCGGTCGTCGCCTCCGACGGCAACGACCGAGGCGAGATGCACAACGGTGCGCGGCTTCACGCGGGCGATGACATCCTTCAGGCCGGGATCGCGAATGTCGCCGTGCTCGTAGGCAATGCCGTCGAGACGCTCTTGCGGCGGCACCTCGCGCAGATCGAGCGCCGTCACCGGCCCGTCGCCGCCGGCCGCGAGTGCGCGCAGCAAAGCACTGCCGATGAAGCCTGCCGCGCCGGTGATCAGCACGCCGCTATTCGCCATCGCGTCTCTCATGCCGCACCTTCAATGCGTGCCGGATGCGGATCGCGCCGTTTCCACCAGGCCGCCAGCGCCCAGCCGGAGACGAGGTGCCAGACTCCCCAGCCAGCGGCGACCAGCGCTGCGCCGCCAAGGCCGTCGAATTGCGTGAGGATCAGCGCCAGCCCCAGGCCGGAATTATGCATGCTGACTTCGATGGTGAGCGCGCGGGTGTCGTAGTCGCTGAGCCCAAGGATCTTCGCGACGCCCCAGCCGAGTGCGACGGCGATCGCGTTATGCAGCACGACGAAGGGCAGCACCGCTGTCGAGAATACCGCGATGTAGCGCCAGTTGGTGATCGTCGCGGCCAAAATAAATCCGATCAGAAACACGAAAGACAGGATCTGCAGCGGCCGGCGCAGACGGTCGGCCAGCCCCGGCAGATGACGCACCGTGAGCAAACCGGCAACCATCGGCACGCCGAGCAGCAGCACGGTCGATCCGATGAACGAGACGGGATCGACGCTCACCTGGCGCAGCAGTGCGGCGGTTTGCGGATTGAGCCCGGCCCAGAACAGGATGTTCAGCGGCGTCGTGACGGACGCAAGCAGGCTGGAGATGCCGGTCATCGACACCGACAGCGCCGTGTTGCCGCGCGCCATATGAGTGATGAGGTTGGAGATGTTGCCACCAGGACAGGCCGCCACCACCATCATGCCAAGCGCGATGGAAGGCTGCGGCTTCAACACCATGGTGATCGCCCATGTGACCGCCGGCAGGAGGATCAGTTGCGCGGCGAGCCCCGCGAGCGGCGCCGCCGGACGTCGGAACACATCGACGAAATCGGTGACGCGAAGATCGAGCGCGACGCCATACATGATCAGCGCCAGCACGATGCCGAGCGCCATCTGGCCACCCGGACTGATGTTCAGCAGAATATCGTCGATCGCCGCGCCCGCCATCCATCCCCCCGATGAGCGTGGATATCCGTGACGCTCACCGAGCCCGCGTCTCCCGCCTTTGCGCGAAGCTTAGTCAACGGTTCCTCGAGAATCCATGGTCCGGGCGCGCACAGGCTGAAAACGAAAAAGGGCCCCATCGGGGGCCCTTTTGAAAGAATGTTTGCGATGCTCAGTGAGCGTTCGCCCAGACCTTCTTCTTCGTGAAATACATCAGGAACGCGAAGATGATCAGGAACACCATCACCTGCAAGCCGATACGCTTGCGGGCCTCGAGATGCGGTTCCGCGGTCCACATCAGGAAGGTCGAAACGTCCTTGGCGTAGTTCTCGACCTTCTGCGGGGTGCCGTCGTCATAGGTCACCTGATCGTCGGAGATCGGCTTCGGCATCTTGATGGCGTGGCCGGGGAAGTACTTGTTGTAATACGCGCCCGGCGGCAGCGCGAAATCCTTCGGCGCCGGATCGACGTAACCCTGCAGCAGCGCGTCGATGTAGTTCGGGCCCTTCTCCTGGAACTGGGTGAAGAAGTCGAACACGAATTGCGGGAAGCCGCGGTCGTAGTTGCGGGCCTTGGCCATCAGCGACAGGTCCGGCGGATAGGCACCGCCATTGGCTGCGCGCGCCGCGTTCTCGTTCGGGAACGGCTTGGGGAATGGATCCGCGAGACGACCGGGACGTTCGAACATGTCGCCGGCGTCGTTCGGACCGTCCTGCACCTTGATCTCGGATGCCACTGCCAGCGCCTGAGCCGCAGAGAAGCCCGGGCCGCCCACGTCCGCGAGGTTGCGGAAGTGGATCAGGCTCATCGAGTGACAGGTCGAGCAGACTTCCTTGTAGACCTTGTAACCGCGCTGCAGGGCACCGCGGTCAAACTTGCCGAAAGGGCCTGCAAACGACCAGTTCAGAGACGGCGGCGTCGGGCCGCCATGCTCGTCGGCAGCCTTGGCGCTCTGCGTGCCGCCGGCCATCAGGCCACCGGCGAGAACCAGTGCGACGATGGCAGAAGCAGCCTTCTTGCCGTATTTGGCCAGCACATCGTCAGCGATCGAGTTCGGCACTGCGCGAGGCGTTTCGATACGGCTGAGGATCGGCAGCACGATCAGGAAGTAGGCGAAGTAGCAGAAGGTCAGGACACGGCCGGCGATGATGTAGATGCCTTCCGCGGGCTTGCCGCCGAGCCAACCGAGCAGGACCGCCACCACGACAAACATCCAGAAGAACTGCTTGGCCAGCGGACGATACTTCGACGACTTGGTCTTGGCGGTATCGAGCCAGGGCAGGAAGGCCAGCACGATGATCGCCGAGAACATCGCGATGACGCCGCCGAGCTTGCTCGGGATCGAACGCAGGATGGCGTAGAACGGCAGGTAGTACCATTCCGGCACGATGTGCGCGGGCGTCACGCCCGGATTGGCCGGGATGTAGTTATCGGGATCGCCGAGATAGTTCGGGATGTAGAACACGAACCAGGCGTAGAAGATCATGAAGCAGACCATGCCGAAACCATCCTTGATGGTCGCGTAGGGCGTGAACGGCACGGTATCCTTCTCGGTCTTCGGCTCGACGCCGGCCGGATTGTTCTGACCGGCGACATGCAGCGCCCAGACGTGCAGCACGACGACGCCGGCGATCACGAAGGGCAGCAGGTAATGCAGCGAGAAGAAGCGGTTCAGCGTCGGATTGCCGACCGAATAGCCGCCCCACAGCAGGGTCACGATGCTCTCGCCCACATAGGGAATCGCCGAGAACAGGTTGGTGATGACGGTGGCACCCCAGAAGCTCATCTGGCCCCACGGCAGCACGTAGCCCATGAAACCAGTCGCCATCATCAGAAGGTAGATGATCACGCCGAGGATCCAGAGGATTTCGCGAGGTGCCTTGTACGACCCGTAATACAGGCCACGCAGCATATGGATGTAGACGGCGATGAAGAACATCGATGCGCCGTTGGAGTGCAGATAACGCAACAGCCAGCCGTAATTCACATCGCGGACAATGCTCTCGACCGAATTGAACGCCATGTCCACATGCGGCGTGTAGTGCATCGCCAAGATCACGCCGGTGACGATCTGCACGCCGAGCATGAAGGACAGGATGCCGCCGAACGTCCACCAGTAATTCAGGTTACGCGGTGTCGGATAGGCAACGAAGGAGGAATGGACGAGGCCGATAATTGGCAGACGCTTTTCAATCCACTGCAAAGCGGGATTGGTCGGCTGGTAGGTCGATGGTCCGCTCATGATGCGATCCTGAGAAGAGAAAAACACTATCGGCGCGAGATCGGATGGGATCCGACAGCTCAGCCGATCTTGATCTTGGTGTCAGAGACGAAGGCGTAAGGCGGGATCGGCAGGTTGAGCGGCGCCGGACCCTGACGGATGCGGCCCGAAGTGTCGTAGACCGAGCCGTGGCAGGGGCAGAAAAAGCCGTCGTAAGCGCCTTCGTGAGCAATCGGGATGCAGCCCAGATGGGTGCAGATGCCGATGACGACCAACCACTGGTCGTGGCCTTCCTTGACGCGGGCCTGATCGGTCTGCGGATCGGGCAGGCTCGACACCGGAACGGCGCGCGCCTCTTCGACCTGCTTCTTGGTCCGGTTCATGATGTAGATCGGCTTGCCGCGCCAGAACACCTTGATGTCCTGCCCCTCGGCGATGGGGGCCAGATCGACCTCGATCGGCGCACCCGCCGCGATGGTCGAAGCATCTGGATTCATTTGAGAAATCAGCGGCCAGACGGCGGCTGCGGCGCCCACTGCAGCCACTGCCCCAGTGGCCACGAACAAGAAATCACGGCGCGTGTGTTCCGCCGAAGACGTTGTCGTCACGATCCCAACCCTTTCTTATCTGCAGCCGGCTTAGACACTCCCGGTCACGTCTTTGCGTTGACCTGAAGCAAAAAACCGACGCCCGCGATTCTCCCCACGGCGGCAGAGGCCTACTAGTCCTTGCCTAACAGGCAGAACACGCAGTCCAGAATCGTTCTATTGGCACCCTTGGTGCGGCAGTGCAAGCCTACGATCGGCGAAGCAAGATGCGATGCACCACAGAATCAACGCCTTTCCGCGCGGCGGATAATTCGGCACGTCGTGACTATAGGAAACAGCCATCAGGTTTTTGGCGGGACAAGGGATCGCGATTCGCAGTCGATCGCGCTCCGCCGATTTTCCGGACACCTCTCGCGCACTACGATTCGCGCGACCGCCAGGCAAAAAACGGCAACAATTCATGATCGTGAATAATTCTGCGTCGTTTCAGCAACAAATCGCGCTCAAGTAGCGCGTTTGAAGACGTTCTAAATCGCTAATTCTGTTCTCATTCTTCGCCTGCGCTAAAGCGAAAGCATCCAAATTTTACCGGTAGAGCCGGCCTAACTGGGGCATCGCAGCGTCATGACAACATCCCACTTCATCGAATCGGCAACTCGGCTGCATGTGCTTCGGGCTCTATGTCTTTGCGCCGTCAGCGGTCTCGCTTTGTCGATTCCGACAGGTACTGCCGACGCTCAGTCTGCCCTGCCGCCAGTGACGGTGGATGCGCCGCAGCAGCGTACGCGTCCGGCGACGGCCAGGCCGACCCAGCGCGCATCGACCAGCCGCGCCGCCCGCGCCAATCGCACGGCCCGTGCGCCGCAGGCGGCGCCGGTGGCACCAGCCAATCCCAACGCCGGTGAGCGCGCCGGCGGCCCCGTGATCGGCTTCGTCGCCAATCGCAGCGGCTCCGCCACCAAGACCGACACCCCGATCATGGAAACTCCGCAATCGATCTCGGTGATCACCTCCGACCAGATCAAGACCCAGGACGCACAGACCCTCACTCAGGCGCTGCGCTACACCGCGGGCGCCAATGGCGACGTCAATGGCGGTTCCGACACCCGCAATGGCGGCATTCAGATACGCGGCTTCGACATGACGCAGCAGGGGCTGTATCTCGATGGCCTGCGGCTGCCCAGCACGCCCTATATCCATTTCGACAGCCTCGATCCCTTCGGCGCGTCTCGTCTCGAAGTGCTGAAAGGGCCGTCCTCGGTGATGTATGGTGGCAGCGGGCCGGGCGGCATTCTCAACTATGTCAGCAAGCTTCCGACCGCCCGGCAGTTCGGCGAAATCTCGGTGTCAGGCGGCAGTTTCGACCGCTATCAGGGCGAGTTCGATTTTGGCGGCCCCGCCAACAAGGAAGGCACGGTACTCTATCGCCTGACCGGCCTGGTCCGTGACGGCGGCACGCAGGTCGATGACGCCAGGGACAGCCGCGTCTTCATCGCGCCGGCCGTCACCTTCAAGCCGAACGAAGACACCACACTCACAGTGCTGGCGAATTATCAGAAGGAGAAGAACGGCTGGGGTCTGCAGTTCCTGCCGGCATCCGGCACGATCTATCCGAATGCGGGCCGTATCATCCCTATCAACCGCAACACTGGCGAACCCGGCTTCAACAGATACGACAACGAGATCGCTTCGGTTGGCTACCTGTTCGCGCATAACATCAACGACAACCTGACCTTCCGACAGAACCTGCGCTACTCGTGGATGCACAACGAATCCGACAGCATCAATGCCGGCGGTTACCTCGACGAAGCCGCCGGGCTGCTCTACCGCTACGGCGGATCATCGGCCTCTACGATCAACTCCATCGCCGTCGACAACCAGCTGGAGGGCCACTTCACCACTGGCATCCTGAGCCACACCACGCTGTTCGGCATCGACTATCGAAACACGACATCGACCGACGTCAACACGAGCTACAGCGCCGATCCCCTCAACGTCTTCAACCCCGTCTACACCAACAGCTGGACCAAGGGCGCGCTCTACGAAGACTATCGTGTGAAGCAATCGCAGGTCGGCATCTATGCCCAGGACCAGATCAAGCTCGGTCGTCTTTCGGTCCAGCTCGGTGGCCGGCAGGATTTTGCCAAGACGACCTACAACAACTACATGGACGGTTCATCGACCTCCACCGACGCCTCGGCCTTCACCGGTCGTGCAGGCGTGATCTACAATTTCGACAGCGGCGTGGCGCCCTATTACAGCTACTCGGAGTCGTTCCTGCCGGTGCTGAACATCGCCAATGGCAGTCTGCTGGCGCCGGAAACAGCGCATCAGCATGAGGTCGGCATCAAGTATCAGCCGGTCGGCATCAATGCGATGATCACGCTTGCCGCCTTCGACCTGACCCGGCAAAATGTCGTTCGCTTCCTGCCTGTTGCGCCATTCACGGCGATTCAAACCGGCGAGGTCAATTCTCGCGGCATCGAACTGGAAGCCACCGCCACCCTCGCCGCCGGCTTCAATGTCCGCGCCGCCTATTCCTACATCGACATCGAAGTCACCAAGGATCCGGTGAATGTTGGCAAGGCTCTGACCACCGTGCCGATGAATCGCTTGGGCATCTGGAGCGACTACACGATGCAAGGCGGCCTGTTCGAGGGCGTCCAGGTCGGCGGCGGCATTCGCTATATCGGCGATAGCTGGGCCGACGATGCCAACACAAGCAAGGTGCCGGGAGCCACCGTGGTCGACGCGCTACTGGCCTATAATCAGAAGAACTACCGGCTCGCGCTCAACGTCACCAACATTGCGGACACCCGCTATGTTTCATCCTGCTACAGCCCCGTTTATGGTTGCTTCTACGGTGACTCGCGCAAAGTCGTCGCCAAGCTGACCTATCGCTGGTGAACATTAGAATCACCCTAAAACGCGACAATACGCCACCGCCGGTCTCTCGACCGGCAGTGGCGACACTTGGTAGTAAACGCGACGACAACAACACGGGCGGAACGCCATGAGATCGATCTTCGGGCGCCTGCATCGCTGGGCTGGACTCCTCACCGCCGCCTTCCTGTTCTTCTCGGGCGTCACCGGCGCGGTTATCTCGTGGGATCACGAGCTTGACGATCTTCTCAACAGCAAGCTGAAGGATGTCACCACCGCAGGCCCCGCCAAACCGTCGATCGAACTCGCGGGCTTGATCGAGCAGCGCGATCCGCGCGCGCGCGTGATCCACATGTACATGACGCCGGAAAAGAATGAGTCGCTCTCGTTCTTTGTTCTGCCGCGGATCGATCCCACGACAAGCAAGCGTTACACACTCGATTACAATCAGATCTTCCTCGATCCCAACACCGGCGAGGAACTCGGCCGCCGCTATTGGGGCGCCGTCTGGCCCGTGACCCGCGAGAACTTCGTCTCGTTCCTCTACAAGCTGCATTACACAATGCACATCCCGGAATTCTGGGGCAGCGACCGCTGGGGCATGCGCATCCTCGGCGTCATCGCCATCATCTGGACCATCGATTGCTTCATCGGATTCTATCTGACACTGCCGTCGCGCAAACGCGTCAAGGCGGGAGCCGCTCCCGCCGTCGCGCGCGAACTCGGCAAGGGGTTCTGGGCGCGTTGGAAGCCGGCCTGGATGATCAAGACCTCAGGCAGCGCCTACCGGATCAATTTCGACATCCACCGCGCCTTCAGCCTGTGGACCTGGGCCCTGCTCTTCATCATCGCGTTCACGGCGTTCTCGCTGAACCTGTATTTCGAAGTCTTTTCGCCGCTGATGAAGAAGTTCTCGGACTACACGCCGACGCCTTACGAGCAGCGTGAGTATCGTCACCTCGATAATCCGATCGAACCCAAGATGACCTGGGCCCAGATCCTCGAGCGCGCCACCGCCGACGGCAAGGCGCGCGGCTGGACCACACCGATCGGCTCGCTGTTCTACGGCCCGGCACACGGCGTGTATCAGGTGTTCTTCTTCGAGCCTGGCGACGATCACGGCGCCGCAGGCGTCGGCCCGCCGTCGCTTTTTTACGACAGCGAGGACGGCCGTCCGCTCGGCGCAAAGCTGCCCTGGGTCGGCACCGCCGCCGACATCTTCGTGCAGATGCAGTTCCCGATGCATTCGGGACGAATCCTGGGTCTGCCCGGCCGCATCCTGATTTCGGCGATGGGTCTGGTCGTGGCGGCGCTCTCAGTGACCGGCGTGGTGATCTGGTGGCGCAAGCGCCGCGCACGCGTGAAGGTACGCGAAACGACGGAAGCGCGTTCGAATACGCGACTCGCGCCGGCTGAGTAGAGCCGCCGGCCTTGTCCGACTGCATGTCAGGCGCTATCGCCTGACATGGGCCAGGTCGATTGCAACGCGGCCGGAGACCAAACCATCGTGCGCATCGCCCTCTACCAGCCAGACATTCCGCAGAACACCGGCACGATCCTGCGGCTCTGTGCCTGTCTCGATGTCGAAGCGCATATTATCGAACCGGCGGGCTTTCCAATATCCGACCGGCATTTTCGCCGCGCCGGCATGGACTATCTCGATCAGGTGTCGATCGTCCGGCACGATTCATGGCGGCATTTCGAGGACTGGCGGCGCGAGGCCGGCCATCGTCTCGCGCTGTTCACCACCAAGGGCGCCACGCCCTATCTCGAGCATCGCTATGACACCAATGACATCCTGATGTTCGGGCGGGAATCCGCCGGGGTGCCGGACGACGTCGCAGCGGCCGCCGATACACGGCTGGTGATTCCGATGCGCCAGGATCTGCGCTCGATCAATCTGGCGATGACGGTGGCCATGGCGCTCGGTGAAGCGCTCAGGCAGACGCGCGGCTAGAGCGCGATCCCGAGAAGCGGACGCCGATTTTCGGACAGCATCACGTTCATACAAAAAGAGGACTCTGAGGCACGTTCTTCGACAAACGTCATGATTTGTTAACGACGCGCGCAGCGACGTCTTTAAGACGGACGGGATACTGATACCGGTCATTATCGGGGGACCCTTGATGACTCGCACCCGTCCGTCAGTTCTCAACATGCTCGTATGGGCCTACTGGGATTTGTATCATGCCCTACGAACGGCTTGGCTTCCTGCACTGATCGCGACTGCGATCGTATCCATCGGCACTGTGGCGGCGCTGATTGGACCGTTGTTCCTGACACGAGATCCAATCGCACAAGCGCTTGCCCGACAAACGATAACGACCGGATTATGTTTCCTGCTGACGCCGTTCTTGCTGGCAATCCACCGACTTGTCGTGCTCGGCGAATTGACCCAGCAATACGATTTCACACCGTCCGAACCGCGTTTCCAGTCATATTTCGGCTGGCTCGCTTTGGCTGTTTTCATCATGGGCGTGCCATCACTTCTGGAAGCCCTCACGACGCCAAGAGGTCCTGTTTATTATAGCGCTGGTCAATCATTCCCCGGCTCCAGTCGCTCGGTGGTCGTGACCATTATCCATCTCGCCGGCTTGGTCGCCGTCCAGTATTGCCTCGCACTTCTACCGGCGGTGGCTGTCGATGCCCCGGGAGCCACCTGGCAAAATGCAGTAAGCGACACACGCCGTCACATCTGGTTCGTGCTCATGGCAACGATCCTGCCGCTTATTCCAATCGGCTTGCTTGCTCTTGCGGTCGCACCGCTGGTGGGCTCGAGAAACCATGTGGGTATGGTTGTGAGTACGCTGTGGTTCGGCGCAATACTGGTTGTTGCGTTGACGCTCGTGGCCGTAGTCGCCTCGCGTCTCTACCAGCTCATAGGCGACCGGCTGAACCTGCCGTTACACTGAGGGTTGATGCCCGAGATCGGCTGACTACCGCCCGCTCGGGACACGCGTAGCGATGTAGTCCTTGCCCTTGGCCGTAAACGTCTCGCGAATGATGAAGCCATCCGCCGGCGACATCGGGCCGATCGGCACTGGCCCCGTGGGCATGATCAGCGTGGCATTGCCGCCGACGAAGATCAGCAGGTGGCGACGTTCTGCCAGCAGCTTCTCCGACCAGGCGATCAGGCCGGAATGGATCGGCTCCTTCTGCCAGGCGAAAGGCGTGCCGGGATCGACCTGGCCATAGATGAAGCCCGTCGTCGGATAGACGGAAAACACGATTTTGGAGTTTTCCGGCTTCCAGGACTCCGGCATCTCGTCGTCCTGGATCCAGACGCAATCGAAGGCGCGGCATTGCTGTGGTCGGGTGTCATAGATCTTGCAACCCTGCGCGATCGCGCAGTGCTTGCACCACTTGCCCGCCGGCTTGGCGAGGTCGTCGATGCGATAGACCTTGCAGCACATGGTGCAGGTCCCGCACGTACGTGTGGCGGCGGCAGAACTGCCGGATGTGACGAGCGACGGCTGCATGGTATCCAGGTGCGACAATTTGACGTGATGTCATCGACCTTTGGCGGCCCGCGCCGGACATCGCAATTGACATGTCGGTGATCGGCCGGGACATCCACCGGCTAGCCGTGCTAAGAGCCGCGGCTTACCCCATATGGAACCGAGATGTGGCCCGAGCCGGATCGGGCATGCCGGTTTTAGAGAGCTAAGACAGTGAGTTACGCGGTCAAAGAGATTTTCCTGACATTGCAGGGCGAAGGCGCCCATGCCGGCCGCGCGTCCGTCTTCTGCCGGTTTTCGGGCTGCAATCTCTGGACCGGCCGGGAACAGGACCGCGCCGACGCGACCTGCCAGTTCTGCGACACCGACTTTGTCGGTATGGACGGCACGCTGGGCGGCCGCTACCCGGACGCCGAGAAGCTCGCCGACACCATCGCCGCGCAATGGGTGGGCCCTTCCGATAACCGCTATGTGGTGCTGACCGGCGGAGAACCGCTGCTGCAGGTGGACGCCGAACTGATCGACGCATTGCATGCGCGCGGCTTCGAGATCGGCGTCGAGACCAACGGCACCGTCGCGCCGCCCGCAGGCATCGACTGGATCTGCGTCAGCCCGAAGGCCGGCGCGGAACTCGTGGTGCACAGCGGACACGAATTGAAGCTGGTCTATCCGCAGGCGCAGGCGATGCCGGAAAAATTCGAAGGCCTCACCTTCGAGCGTTTCTCATTGCAGCCGATGGACGGGCCGGACGCCATCAGTAATACCGCGCACGCGGTGGACTACTGCCTGCGCCACCCGCAATGGCGGCTGAGCGTGCAGACACACAAGACACTTGGGATCCGCTAAGGACCCGGACTTCTAAGGACGACGACTTCCTATGTGGGAACTGACCAAATCGTTTCGCTTCGAGGCGGCGCATGCGCTGTCCCACACCACGCTCGGCGAAGTGAGCCAGGAAATCCATGGCCACTCCTTCCGCGCCGAAGTCACCATCCGCGGCGTGCCGGATCCCGTGACCGGGATGGTGATGGATCTCGGCTTGCTCGACCGCAGCCTCGACGAGCTGCGCAAGACGCTCGACCACAAGTTTCTCAACAAGATCGAAGCGATCGGCATTCCGACGCTGGAAAATCTCTCGCGCTTCATCTGGGACCGCGTCGCCGATAAGGCTCCGGTCGTCCGCGTCGGCGTGTTTCGCGACAGCTGCAACGAGAGCTGCGTGTATTTCGGGCCGAAGGGCTAAAGTCTCTATTGGAGATCTCTCGACAAACGAATTCGTTTGTCGGCGAAAACCGGAATCCAGCTTTCGGGATCATGCTCTAGTCTTTCCCTGTGATCATGCAGGTGGCGGTGGCATGGGCGCAAAGCCTGCCATCCTTGTCGGTCAGCGTACCCTCCGTCGCGGCCATCCTGCGTCCCATGTGAATAATACGGCCCTCGGCGCGGATCGGCCCTGATGCAGCCGTCATAGCGCGAATGTAGGTGATCTTGAGATCGAGCGTCGCGTAACCAGTGCCCGCAGGCAGCGAGGTCTGCACTGCCAATGCGATGGCGCCGTCCAGCATCGTGGCTGCGTAACCGCCATGCACCGTTCCGAGCGGATTGTAGTGATCCTCGTTCGGCGAGCCGACCAGCACAACCTTGCCCTGCTCTGCGGACTCGCCCTTGATGCCGAGTGTGCGGCCGATGCCGCGCGCAAATCCGCCTGCGGCGAAGGCCTGCTGCACAAGCTTCAGTCCGCTGCTCGCGTCACCAATCTCAGTTGTCATGTTTGCCTCCGCCGTCCCGTGAACATCCTTGTTATGGGACCGGGATGGCAGAGCTTGCCTATCAAGTCAATATTGTTGACCTCAAGACTTGAACTTGGCTAGTCGCGCGCCGCCTCCGCCATCACCGCCGACCATGCGGCCTGGCTGCCCGCCCCCGCCTTCTTGAAGGCGCGGGCCATGATCTTGCGCTCATGACCGGATGCGATGCGCTCGACCGCGCGGCCGGCGGGCGTCAGTTCAAGAATCTTGAAACGATGCCGCGTCGGATCGCGCTTGACGGCCACATAGCCCTCATCGAGCAATTGCTTCATCGGGCGATGCAGCGCCTGTTTCGAAATCTGCAGGATCGCCAGCAGATCCGACATCGTGATGCCCTCGCCGCGCAGCACGGCATAGAGAATGCGATGGTGAACCCGAGACAGGCCGACCGTCGCCAGATACTCGTCAGCCGCACGCGTCATCCCGCGCCATCCGAAATACATCAGCGCCAGTGCATCATCGAGCGGATCGAGTTTCTTAAGGTCAATATCATTGACTTGATAAACGGCG
The DNA here is from genome assembly GCF_021044645.1 of Tardiphaga sp. 37S4. Taxonomy (NCBI): domain Bacteria; kingdom Pseudomonadati; phylum Pseudomonadota; class Alphaproteobacteria; order Hyphomicrobiales; family Nitrobacteraceae; genus Tardiphaga; species Tardiphaga sp. 37S4. The sequence continues at coordinate 4,582,949 of NZ_CP088008.1, forward strand.
ATGCTAGGTTTTCTGGGAGATGGGCTCATCGAAGGCTCACGACAGGGAGACGGGACTCATGTTGACGCGGCAGGACGCGATGGCATTCGCGCAGCAATGGGCTGCAAACTGGAACCGGCTCGCGATCGATACGATCGTTAATCATTTTGCTCCCGAAGGTGAGATGCGCAGCCCGCTGGCAACGAAACTGGCGGGATCATCCACCATAAAGGGACGCGACGCCATTCGCACCTACTGGCACGCCGCTTATGGCGGGCTATCCGAGCCACATCTCACCCTGGAGAGCGCCGCCTGGGACGGCGCGTTACAGCGCCTGACGGTCTGGTGGAGCGCGCCGCTGCCCAGTGGACCGACCAGGGCGTGCGAGATGATGGATTTCGATGCCGATCACCAGATCGTCCGCAGCGAAGCCTATTACGGCGCCGGCAGCTAGGATGGCGCGGGCGGCACGTCTCATGCGCCCGCGTGCGTTTCGATGATCGCCGTGCATTTCCCGCACTGGCGCCTATAGTGGACGGACTCATCGAGAGCCCATCCCTGTGCGCATTCTGTTGATCAATCCCAACACCACCGAGAGCGTTACCACGCTCGTAAAACGGCATGTCGAGGCCGTAGCCGGCGATGCCGCGACCTTTGTGCCGGCGACCGGCCGGTTCGGCGCCCGCTATATTTCGACGCGCGCCTCGGCGGCCATCGCAGGCCATGCGGCGCTCGACGCCTATGCTTCTTATGGCGCCGGCTGCGATGCGGTCTACCTCGCCTGCTTCGGCGACCCTGGCCTGCTGGCGCTGCGCGAAATTGCAGACGTTCCCGTGGTCGGCATGGCCGAAGCGTCCTGCATCGAGGCCTCCAGACGCGGGCGTTTCGCCATCGTCACCGGCGGCGCGCTGTGGGGGCCGATGCTCCGGGAGTTCGTCGGGAGCATTGGCTTGGTCGACAAGCTCGCCAAGGTGCGCACCATCGCACCGACCGGCGGCGATATCGCGCGGAATCCCGATGCAGCACTGGCTGCGCTCGCCAGCGCCTGCACGGCCTGTGCCACGGACGACGGGGCCGAGGTCGTGATCCTTGGCGGCGCTGCGCTCGCCGGCCTTGCGTCTCGCATCCAAGCTGACGTGCCGGTACCCGTCTTGTGTTCCGTCGAAACCGGCACGCGTGCCGTGATCGCCGCAGCAGCGAAAGGTCTCGACAGCAGCCCGCCGCCTGCGCTGGAGAGCGTCGGCCTCGGCGCGGAACTCGCAAAACTGCTTCAGCAAAAATAGCTGACAGAAACATCCCCGTGTTCGGCCTGTCATGACGCGGAGCTAGACTCAGTGCGCGTCAAACACATTTCGGGAGCCGACCATGGAATTGAAATCAGGCGATGTCGTCATGCTGAAGTCGGGCGGTTGCCCGCTGACCGTGGCCGACGTTGACGGCGACAACATCGAATGCATCTGGCTGGGCGAGGAAGGCGATCTGTTCCGCGAGACCCTTCCGCGTGCCGTGCTCGAACTCGCCCTCGTCATCCCGCATGACGACGAAGACGAGAGCGAAGAGGACGAAGCTGAAGAACACGACGACGAAGAAGAAGAGCACAAGAGCAAGGTGGCCTGATCAGGCCGTCCGCCGCCGGGCGCAAATGTCCGGCGGCGGCTTGTTGCTCATCTTTGCAGGCCGAGTTTGAACGCGTCCGCCTCGATATTGCCTGCAGCACCGTCGGTCGCGAAGACCGCAACGGTTGCTTGCGCATGTTCGGGACAATGATAGACGGCGATGCCACTGCCCGGACCTCCGCCGGTATGCCCGACGACGCGTAAATTACTGGTTGTCGTTCCAGCCATAACGCCAAGGCCGTAAGCCGCGTGTTGCCACGGACGTCCTGTACCGGGATCACCCACTGCGATTCCGTGGCACATCTCGTCGCGCAGCCCCACAGGCAGCAAGTCCGTCGTCATCAAGCGGTGCAATAGCATTGCGGCATCGCGCAATGTCCCGACCGCCAGCCCGTGATAGACCCAGCGCGGATCGTAGGACTGCGCATTGCCCATCCGGACATCGGCGAGATCGCTGCGTTGATTGGCGATGCGCGGCCCGACCGCACCGAAGGGTTCGAGCAACCGGTGTCGTATCAAGGCATCGAGCCCCAGCCCGCTCACGCGTTCGAGATGTTCCCGGACCAGCAAATAGCCGACATTCGAATAGGCGAAATGGCCCGGCTCAATTCCGGCATGCAGAGCAGAAACTGAGTGCAGCAGCTGGTCCACCGGCCAGGCGTCTTCACCGGCAGCGACAGCCGCATGGTAGGCCGCAACAGAACCGTAGTCGGCCAGACCGGCGCGATGCTGCAACAACTGGCGGAGCGTAAAGGACTCGCCCGGCAACGCATCATCCAGAGCCAACTGTCCATCATGCACCATGGTCAGTGCCGTGGCGGCAATCAGCGTCTTGGTAAAACTCCACCACGGCACAACGATGTCGGCATCATCGCTGATATCGGCAGAACCGGGGCGAATGACATGCTTCATGGTGCGGTCAAAAACTTAGAGCTGATGGTCGTGCTTGAATCGCGCAATCGTTTGGTCGGCGATAACAGTCAACACATCGACCTCCATCGGAAAGTCCAGCGCCAGCCAGGCATCTTCCGCCAGCGCCAGCACATGGCCGAGCGCCGGGCCCTTGGCGATGCCGCGCGCCATGAAGTCGGCAGCCCTGAGCGGAAACACCGGCGGAGTCCACCGCTCCGGCAAGGCCACGAGCGTTTTCCACGCCTCCACATCAGCATCGCGGCCGGCGCGGGCCCAGGCCAGCATCATGCGATTGCGATAGCGCGTTTCGCCGAGGCGATAGAGCCGACGCCGGGCATGGGATTCATCCATGCCCTTCAGCCGCCACCAGCGATGGCCCATCGAATCCAGTGCCTTGGTTTCGTCATTGGAGAGCCGCAGCTTTTGCGCAAGCCGGCGCGCATCTTCCGTAACTGCGACGCCGAGCGCGCCAAGCCTCAGAACCGCATCGGGTTTTAGCCCCAACGCCTGCTCGATGGCGATCATTGCGGCGAATGGTCCCTTGTAAGTGACACCGCCCACGATCCGCAGCATCAGGCCGGCATCGACCATCGCATCCACCGCCGCGAAGGCGCCATCGGCCACCAGCAGCTTGAGCAACTCCATCCTGATACGCTCGGCCGATATTCCCGCCAGTCCATCGCGGCCGCGAATGCTGGCGAGATAGCCCTCGCGATCCGGCGCCCCGGCGCCATAGGCGGCATGAATGCGGAAGAACCTGAGAATGCGCAGATAGTCTTCGGCGATGCGCCTATCGGGATCGCCGATGAAGCGCACCCGCCGGGCATCGAGATCGGACAGGCCGCCGACATGATCGTGCACTACGCCGTCGATGGATGCGGAAAGACCGTTCATCGTGAAATCACGTCGTTCGGCATCGTGCTTCCAGTCGCGCCCGAACGCCACCTTGGCCTTGCGGCCAAAGGTCTCGACGTCTTCGCGCAATGTCGTTACCTCGAACGGCGCACCATCGACGACCAGCGTCACTGTGCCATGCTCGATGCCGGTCGGCACGCTCTTGATATGGGCAGCCTTGGCGCGGCGGATCACTTCATCGGGCATGGCCGTCGTGGCTATATCGATTTCGCCCACTGGCAATTTCATCAGAGCGTTGCGCACAGCGCCGCCGACCGCGCGGGCTTCCTCGCCATTGCCGTTGAGCAGCGCCAGCACCTGCCCGGACGGTCCTGACGTGAGCCACGGCGCATCGTGCAGTTTGCGCACGCTCATTTTTCGACCCCGGGAACCAGCCTGCCGTTTTCGATATGCGCCGGGACATAGGTCGATCCCGGCGGCGCGCCGGAAAACTGCGCCAGCAGCACGAGGCTCACGATCACCAGCACGGCGGCGGCGATCGCGAGCCTGATCATCACCGGCATCGGCCATGACGATTTCAGTGTCACGCCATTCTTGGTCGCGATCAGGAAAATGGCATAGAGCGCAAACGGGATGAGGAAAATGCCGACTTCGGTCAGAACCGGACGGATCATGTGAGCACGATCCGTTCATACAGCACGCGCAGGATGCCTGCGGTAGCGCCCCAAATATAACGTTCGGCGAACGGCATCGCGTAATAGGACCGCTCCATGCCGCGGAATTCCTTGCTGTGCAACTGATGATTGGCGGGGTCCATCAGAAACGCCAGCGGCACCTCGAACGCGCTTTCGACTTCGTTCTCGTTGATCGTGAGACTGAAGCCCGGCTTCACCCGCGCCAGTGTCGGCAGGATGCGAAAGCCGAAGCCGGTTGCATAGAGATCGAGATAGCCGATCGGCTCGACGAAGGAGCGATCGAGACCGATTTCCTCCTCGGCCTCGCGCAACGCGGCGTCCAGCGGCGAGACATCGGTCGGATCGATCTTGCCACCGGGAAACGAGATCTGTCCGGCATGATCGTTGAGATGCGCGGAGCGCTGGGTAAGCAGCACGGTTGGTTGTTCGTGTTCGACGATGCCGATCAGGACCGCGGCCGGGCGGATCGGCCGCTCCTGCGCCACGATCTGGATCATGCGGTCGTTGCCGGCATCGCCGGTGACGGGAACGATGCTGGCGTCGGTGAGCCCCTCGGGCACATCGAAATTCAGGCGTGCCTTCGCCCGCTTGAAAAACTCAACTGAACCGATATCCGCGGCATCCGCGTCGGTCTTCAGCATCGGCTCATTCGCCCGGCTCACTTCAATCGGCTCACTTATGTAGCTTCCCTGACCTGCTCCGCATCGGCCATGGCGAAAAACGCGCCCGCGGAGGCGATGCCGAACATCGCGATACCATCGACCATCCGCTCCTCGCCCATGTCAACCAGATCGTAATAGACCGCCCGCGTCACCTTGGCCCACAGGTCACTGCGGACATGCAGATAGGGCGTCAACCCGCCGTCTTCAGCCATCTCGAATCGCAGCCGGTGTATGCTGTCACACTCCACCCAATCGTCCACATTGGTGCGAAACTTCAACACCGTGCCGCGCGTGTCCTGCTCCTTGAGCATCTCGACGGCGAGAAAAGGAGCATCGTCCACGGTGATGCCGACCTTCTCCACGGGGGTCACGAGAAAGTGCTTGCCGCCCTCACGCTTCAGGATCGTTGAAAACAGCCGCACCAAAGCGGGCCGGCCGATCGGCGTCCCCAAATAGAACCACGTACCATCACCAGCGATTCGCATGTCGAGATCGCCGCAGAATGGCGGATTCCACAGATGCACCGGCGGCAGGCCCTCGCCGGCTTTACCGTTGGCCGCCGCATCTTTCGCCGCAGTGGTCAGGCCATCCAGCCCCTGATTTGCGGTTTGCCCTTGCTTCGCCATTGTTTGCCCTGACTTTACCACTGCCATTTGGCACGTTTGGTGCAAGTCTTGAACCTCAAGTCTTGAAACGTGCGGTGTCACATTCAAACTCGCCACAACGTGATGCAGTTCATAGCCGCATCCCGATATTGTGGGGATAGTTTAATTCAACAAATACATGGCCTTCGCTTAAGTTTAGCATCAGGTCCATGGAATACTAAGATGGCGTGACGACAAATGCGGCGGCGTATTTCAGGCGCCGTTCACCCGAAGGAGCAATGGATGGCTGGCGCTGACAGTGTCGAGAAACTCGAAGACGTGATTGTCCGCTCCGCGGAACAGGTGGCTGGCCAGATGCGCGCCGCCAAGGAAGCTATCTCCACTGTCATCTTCGGCCAGGAACGCGTCGTCGAAAACACGCTGGTGACCATCCTGTCCGGCGGCCATGCGCTGCTGATCGGTGTTCCGGGCCTCGCCAAAACCAAGCTGGTGGAAACGCTGGGCGTCACGCTCGGCCTCGATGCCAAGCGCATCCAGTTCACCCCCGACCTGATGCCTTCAGACATTCTCGGCGCCGAAGTGCTGGACGAGAGCGTCGCCGGCAAGCGCTCGTTCCGCTTCATCTCGGGACCTGTCTTCGCACAGCTTCTGATGGCCGACGAAATCAACCGCGCCTCGCCGCGCACGCAATCCGCATTGCTGCAGGCGATGCAGGAACAGCACATCACCGTCGCCGGCGCCCGGCACGATCTGCCGAAGCCGTTCCATGTGCTGGCCACGCAGAATCCGCTGGAACAGGAAGGCACCTATCCACTGCCGGAAGCGCAGCTCGATCGCTTCCTGATGGAGATCGACGTCGATTATCCGGATCGCGACGCCGAACGCCGCATCCTGTTCGAAACCACCGGCGCCGAAGAAACCATCGCCAAGGCTGCCGTGACCGCTGAAACGCTGATTACCGCGCAGCGCCTAATCCGCCGTCTGCCGGTCGGCGACAGCGTGGTCGAAGCGATTCTTACATTGGTGCGCTCGGCACGTCCGGGGCCGGACGCCGGCGATGCCAGCAAGCTGATCGCCTGGGGCCCAGGTCCTCGCGCGTCACAGTCGCTGATGCTGGCAGTGCGTGCCCGTGCATTGCTCGATGGCCGTCTAGCGCCGTCGATCGACGACGTGCTCTATCTCGCCGAACCGATCCTGAAGCATCGTATGGCGCTGACCTTCTCGGCGCGTGCCGAAGGTCGCACAGTCCCCGACGTCATCCGTCAGCTCAAGACGCGGATCGGTTAATGGCCGCAGCGCCGGATCACGCCACGCAGGAGATCATCGCAGTCCGCCGCGCCGATGGTGAAAGCCGTTCGCTTGCTGCGTCATTGCCACGTCTGGTGCTGGAGGCCCGGCGCATTGCTGCGACCGTCATCCATGGCCTGCATGGCCGGCGCCGCGCGGGCCATGGCGAAAGTTTCTGGCAATATCGCCGCTTCGTCTCCGGCGAACCGTCGCAGAATGTCGACTGGCGCCGTTCGGCGCGCGACGATCATTTGTATGTCCGCGAGCAGGAATGGGAAGCCGCGCACACCGTCTGGCTGTGGCCGGACCGGTCGCTGTCGATGGCCTTTGCCTCCAAGGGCGCGCGCGACAGCAAGCTCGAACGCGCGCTGATCGTCACCTTCGCGCTGGCTGAATTGCTGGTGGCCGGCGGTGAACGCGTCGGCGTGCCCGGCCTGATGAATCCGACGTCCAGCCGCAGCGTCATCGACAAGATGGCGCAGGCGATGCTGCACGACACGACGAACCGCGCCAGCCTGCCACCTTCGTTTGTGCCCTCAGCACTGGCCGAGATCGTGGTGCTCGGCGACTTCTGGTCGCCGATGCCGGAGATCAAGGAGATGCTGGCCGGTCTGTCGTCATCCGGCGCGCATGGCGCGCTGGTGCAGGTCGTCGATCCCGCCGAGGAGAGTTTCCCTTACTCCGGCCGCGTCGAATTCGTCGAGCCGGAAAGCGGCAACGTGATCACCGCCGGACGGGCGCAGACCTGGGCCGAGGATTACGTGGCGCGCGTCGCCGCGCATCGCGAGGAAATTCGCGCCGAGACCGCCAAGCTCGGCTGGCTGTTCTCGACACACACCACCAGCCGCTCGGCGGCTGAGCTGCTGTTGTTCCTGCATGGCGGCATGATGGTCAACAAATCTGCCGGCGGCGGCAGCATGGTCAAGGCAGGACGTTCAGCATGATCGGTGGCTTTCCGCTCGCCTTCGCCCAACCGCTGCTGCTGCTCGGCCTGATCAGCCTTCCGGTGCTATGGTGGTTGCTGCGCGTGATGCCACCGCGCCCGCAGCGCATCGCGTTTCCGCCGACACGTCTGCTGTTCGATATCACGCCGAAGGAAGAGACCCCGTCGCGCTCGCCGTGGTGGCTGACACTGCTGCGCCTGCTTGCTGCGGCACTAATCATCTTTGCTGCCGCCGGCCCGATCTGGAATCCGCAGACCGGAGCTGCCGGCAGCAACGCCCCGCTGACGATTTTGCTGGACGATGGCTGGAGCGCCGCGGCGAGCTGGGACGCTCGCGTCAAGGCGGCGGATGAGCTGATTGCCAATGCCGACAGCAATCGCCGCGGCGTGGCCCTTGTTCCGCTGTCGGAACCGAACCGCGACATCACGCTGCTGCCCGGCGGCACCGCGCGCGTCGCGCTGCGTCAGCTCTCGCCGAAGCCCTATGCGATCGACCGCGTCGATACACTGCCGGCGCTGGAGCGCTTTTTGAAAGCCACCGGCGACAGCGAGATTGTCTGGCTCTCGGATGGTGTCGATACCGGCCGTGGCGTTGACTTCACGCAAGGCCTTGCGAAGGCCATCGGCGACCGCACACTGACCATCTATGACGGCGGCGCCACGCCGGCCCATGCGCTGGTCGCAGCGGAAAACGCCGCAGCGAAGATGACCGTGAAGGTGCTGCGCGCCAATAGCGGCGGCCCTGATGGCGGCGTGGTGCGCGGTCTCGACCAGAAGGGATCGCCGGTCGGCGAGGCCAAGTTCCTGTTCACGCCGAACGACCGCGAGACCGAAGCGTCGTTCGACCTACCTGTCGAATTGCGCAACGACATCGCACGGCTCGAAATCACCGGCGAACGCTCCGCCGGCGCCGTGCAACTGCTGGACAAGCGCTGGCGCCGTCGCGCCATCGGCATCGTTTCGGGCGCCACCAACGATACCGCGCAGCCGCTGCTGGCCTCGACCTTCTATCTCACCCGCGCATTGGCGCCATTCGCTGACGTCCGCCTCGGCGATCGCGGCGCGCCGCAGCAGGCGATCACGCAATTTTTGGACCAGAAACTTCCGATGATCGTGCTGGCCGATGTCGGCACCCTGTCGCCGGAAATCCGAGAGCGCCTCAATACCTGGATCGATGCGGGCGGCGTGCTGGTGCGCTTTGCCGGCCCACGCCTCGCGCAAGGCGACGACGATCTCGTCCCGGTGAAACTGCGCCGCGGCGACCGCAGCCTCGGCGGCAGCCTGACCTGGGAGAAGCCGCAACATCTCGCGTCCTTCGCCGCCGATGGGCCGTTCGCCGGTCTCCCTGTCCCAAAAGACATCACCGTGAATCGTCAGGTGCTCGCCGAGCCGAACGCTGCGCTGGCCTCGAAGAGCTGGGCGTCGCTGGTGGATGGCACGCCGCTGGTCACCGGTGAACGTCGTGGCAAGGGTCTCGTGACCCTGTTCCATGTCAGCGCTGATATGCGCTGGTCGGACCTGCCATTGTCTGGCACCTTCGTAGAGATGCTGCGCAGGGTCGTCGATATCTCCGGTTACACGTCCACGCCCGGTGCAGGTGTCGCCGGCGAGACCGGCGCAGAGACTGTGGCGCCGCTGCGCACGCTGGATGGTTTCGGCGCATTCACGCCGCCGCCCTCCACGGCCAAGCCGCTCGCCGCCGACTATCGCGACCGCGCCACGCTCGATCACCCGCCAGGCTTCTATGGCCCTGCCGATGGTCCGCTCGCGGTGAATGCACTGGCATCGGCCGATCGCATTGAGCCTATCGATTTCTCAGGCCTGAAGGCCAACCGCGCCAGCTACACCAATGCCGAACCGCGCGACCTCCGCGGCATCCTGCTCTCCACGGCGCTGGCGCTGTTTTTGGTCGACGCGATCATTGTTGCGCTGCTCGGCGGCGCTATCGCTGCGATGTTCCGTCGCCGCGCTGTGTCGACCGCACTCGCCGTTGCTCTCGCGCTGACGAGTGTGATGGGCGCACCGACGCCGTCACGCGCCGATCCGGCCAGCGACGATTTCGCCGTCAAGGCGGTGTCCCAGACGCGTCTGGCCTATGTCGTCACAGGGAATGCCGACGTCGACTCGATCGTCAAGTCCGGCATGACCGGCCTGACGCTGTTTCTCGCGCAACGCACCGCGCTGGAAGCGGGCGAGCCGGTCGGCGTCGATCCTTCTCGCGACGAACTCTCCTTCTTCCCGCTGATCTACTGGCCGATCATTCCCGGTGCCGCCAAGCCGCCGCAGGAGGCCATCAACCGCATCGACGCTTACATGAAGCAAGGCGGCACGGTGCTGTTCGACACCCGCGATGCCGTCGAAGCGCCGCCCGGACCGAACGGCGAGTCGCAGACGCCGGGCATGCTGACGCTGCGCAACATCCTGTCCTCGCTGGATGTGCCGGAGCTCGAGCCGGTGCCGCGCGAACATGTACTGACCAAGACCTTCTATCTGCTGCGCGACTTCCCCGGCCGCTTCAATTCCGGGCCGACCTGGGTCGAGACGCTGCCGCGCGACGACGGCGATGACGCAGCCTCGCGTCCCGCCCGCGGCGGTGACGGCGTGTCGCCGATCATCATCACCTCGAACGATCTCGCCGGCGCCTGGGCGATGCGGCCCGATGGCCAACCGATGCTGCCGCTGACGCCCGGCGAACCGCGGCAGCGCGAATTCGCGTTCCGCGCCGGCGTCAACATCGTGATGTACACGCTGACCGGCAATTACAAGGCCGATCAGGTCCACGCGCCCGCGCTCATCGAACGTCTCGGACAATAGGAGCGCGACATGCAGTACGGCATCGCGTTTACGCCCCTCGTCCCGACCATCGCGCTGTGGATCGGCCTCGCCGCCGTCGTGGTGATATCGGCGCTGCTATTGCTCGGCCGCGCCCGCGGCGCCGCCGTGCGTGTCGCCGCATTGGCGCTGATCCTGCTGGCGCTGGCCAATCCCTCCTTCACGCGCGAGGAGCGCGAACCGCTTACATCGGTCGCTGCCGTGGTGATCGATAAGAGCCCGAGCCAGAATTTCGGCGAGCGCACCAAGGAAACCCAGGAAGCGCAGAAGCAACTGGTCGATCGCCTCAAGCAGGTCAAAGGCCTCGAAGTCCGTGTTGTCGAAGCCGGACAGGCCGATGGCGAGACCGACGGCACCAAACTGTTTGGCGCGCTGTCCTCCGCGCTCTCCGATGTCCCGACAGACCGTGTCGCCGGCGCCTTCCTGATCACCGACGGCCGCGTCCATGACATCCCGGCCAATGTCGCAGGTCTCGGCTTCAATGCCCCGGTCCATGCGCTGATCACCGGCCGCAAGGACGAGCGTGATCGCCGCATCGCCATCACGGCTGCTCCGAGATTTGGCATCGTCGGCCAGTCGCAGCGCGTCACATTCCGCCTCGACGATCAGGGCATCACCGGCGAACGCGCCCGCGTCGCGATCCGCCGCGACGGCGATACGCTGAGCGAGCGCACGGTCCTGAGTGGCCAGACCGTCAGTGTCGACATCGACATCAAGCATGCCGGCCCGAATATCGTCGAGATCGAGGCCTCGCCGCTCGACAACGAACTGACACTGGTCAACAACCGCGCAGTGGTCGCCATCGATGGCGTCCGCGACAAACTTCGCGTGCTACTGGTCTCTGGCGAACCGCATTCCGGCGAGCGCACCTGGCGCAACCTGCTGAAGTCCGACGCCTCGATCGACCTTGTCCACTTCACGATTCTGCGCCCGCCGGAGAAGCAGGACGGCACGCCGATCAATGAACTCTCGTTGATCGCGTTTCCGACCCGCGAACTGTTCCAGCAAAAGATTCACGAATTCCAGCTGATCATCTTCGATCGCTATGCCCGCCAGGGCGTGCTGCCGATCGCCTATTTCGACAATATCGCGCGCTATGTCCGCGCCGGCGGCGCCGTGCTGGTGTCGGCTGGTCCCGACTACGCATCGAACACGTCGATCTGGCGCACACCGCTGGATTCGGTGCTGCCCGCCGAACCCGTCGGGGTCAGCGAGAAGCCGTTCTATGCGCATCTCAGCGATATCGGCAAACGTCACCCGGTGACGCGCGGCCTCGAAGGCTCCAATTCCGAACCGCCGAAATGGAGCCGCTTCTTCCGCACCGTCGAGACGCGCAACACCACCACGCCGCCCGTCATGACCGGCGCCGACGGCCAGCCGCTGCTGCTGCTGTCGCGTTCTGGCGAGGGCCGCGTCGCGCTGCTGCTGTCAGATCACATCTGGCTGTGGGCGCGCGGCTATGAAGGCGGCGGCCCGCATCTCGATCTGCTTCGTCGCACGTCGCACTGGCTGATGAAGCAGCCGGATCTCGACGAGGAAGCACTCAAGCTGCAGAGTCAGGGCAAGGATCTCGTTGTGCTGCGCCAGACCATGGGCGACGCCGTGCAGCCCGTGACGGTGACCTCACCATCAGGCAAGACCCGCGAACTGACGCTGTCAGCCGGCGAGCCCGGTCTGTGGCGCGCGACCACGCCGGCCGATGAACTCGGTCTGTGGCAGGCCACCGACGGCACGCTGAAGGCGCTGATCAATGTCGGCCCGATCAACCCGAAGGAATTCTCCGAGGTCACCTCGACCACCGAGATGCTGAAGCCGCTGGCGCAGGCCAGTGGTGGCGACGCCCGACGGATCAATGAAGGCTCGGGCATCGAGCTGCCGCGCATCGTGCCGGTGCGCTCCTCGACCGTATTCCGCGGCGACGGCTGGATGGGCGTGCATATGCGCGATGCCAGCGTGGTCCGCGGCGTTGGCGTGCTGCCGATGTTTGCCGGCCTGATCGGGCTGCTGCTGCTGCTCGGCGCGTTTGCCGCGACGTGGCTCCGGGAGAGCCGATAGTACGAACCAATGGCGGCCGGGTCATTGCGCCGCGAGGTTCATCTCCCGCGTGAGACGCCCCCATTTGGCGCTTTCTGAGCGGATATAGGCCGCGAAGGCTTCCGGCGTCATTGGTGCCGGCTGTGCACCGATCGTCCGCAGCTTCTCGATCACGTCCGGGTCTCCCAGAGCCTTGACGAAGGCGGCATTCAAGCGCGTCACGATGTCACCAGGTGTCGCGGCGGGAGCCACGAGGCCGAACCAGCCCGTCGATTCAAACCCGGCAACACCTTGCTCATCGAGTGTGGGCACTTCGGGAAGGAACGGCACGCGCTTGGCACTGGTGACGCCAAGTGGTTTCAGTCGCCCGGCACGGATCAATTCCAGCGAACTGGGGATGTCCAACACCGCAAGCGGGATATGCCCGGCAAGGACATCGGTCACCGCAGGCCCTGTGCCCCGATAGGGAACCAGTGTCAGTTTGACATTCGTTGTTTGGAGAAACAGCGCAGCCGTCATGTGCATCACGGTGCCGTTGCCGCCATATCCCACCGATAGTTGCCCGGGCTTTGCAACAGCAGTCGCAAGCGCCTCTTTGAGCGTGGCAAATGGGGCGTCAGGCGCTGCGACCAGCACAAACGGGATATCGGCGAGCAGCGTAATCGGCGTCAGATCCTTGATCGGATCGAAAGACGTCGCCGGGCTGATATGAGGGTTGATGGTCAATGCGCCTGCCGGCGCCACGCCTAAGGTGTAGCCGTCAGGCTTCGCCTGCGCCACCGCCTGCATACCGATATTGCCGCCCGCGCCGCCGCGATTTTCGATGATGAAGCCCTGCTTCAGGTCTGCAGCGATCACCGGCTCAAGCGCACGAATAAAGATGTCGGCGCTGCCGCCTGGCGGAAAGGTGACGACAATCTTGATGAGTTGGTCAGGATAGGCGGCCCACACGGGCGTCGTCGTACCGACCACGATCGAACTGGCGGCGCCTGCAAGCAACATCCTGCGGGTCGGAGCGAATACAGTCATGCAATTGCTCCCGAAACAGTATGCGAGGCTGAGTTTTGGTGCGCGGCTGCGCTCCGATGCGTAGACGCGGTTCTGCCCGTGATGAGATCAATCAACGCGTCGGGGTCCGGCGGAGGGAGGCGACCACGCCAGGCAATATGCTGATCCGGCCGCACCAGCAGCAATGCTTCAGCGGGTTGCCCTGCATCGACCTCCGCTATCGACAGATCGATCAGCGTCAGAGGAACTCCGTTGCGGCGCGCGGCCTCTCTCAACGCAGTCACATCGCAAGCCGGATCGTAGCGCAAAAGCGTATAGCCGGGCCCCATCGCGTCAAAGATCGAACGGCCATCGCTCAGCCAGACATGCGGCATCCTGGCGCCCGGCACCGTCGAGGGGTCAAAATCGCCCATCGTATAGGCCGGCGGCGCCTCGCCATCATAGGCGATGACCGGTGACTGATCATAGAAGTAACCGAAATTGAGCCCCGCGCAGCAGTATTGCTTCACGTTGAGATCATATGCGGCACGGCCGACCGCGGCACGCGCCGCCGCACCCGCTTCGCTGTCTTCCTCGATCACCGCAGGTACTGCGCCGCGCTGGCTGATGCTGGCAAGCGCATGCTCCATCGCGAACCGTGACACCTGATCGGTGATCGGCTGACGTTCGGCCGCATAGGCATCGAGCAGACCGGCATCCGCCCAGCCGTTGAGATGCGCTGCGAGCATCCAGCACAGCGAAACTGCATCAGCGATGCCGGCGTTCATTCCGTAGCCGGCGTAAGGCATCCACAGATGCGCGGCATCCCCGCAAATGAAGACGCGACGGTCGCGGAAGCGATCAGCGACGAGACGGCGCCCGACCCAGTCTTCCTTGCTGACGACCTTGTAATTGAAATCAGGCCCGACGCCCAGAATAGTACGGATAGACCAGTCGCGATCGACCGAGTCGAATTCCGGCTCGTCCGGCTTGAGGTGATTGTGGATCAGCCACCGGTCATGCCCGTCGATGGCAACGACAGTGCCGGTACGGCGCGGGTTGAGGGCCAGCACCATCCAGGCCGGTGTGTGGGACTGCATCAGGGTCTTCAGATCCGGCGCATCGATGAGGGTCGATTGAACCCGCTGGATCACAGGCGTTCCGACAAATGACGCGCCGATCAGCTTGCGTGTCAATGAGCGGCCGCCGTCACATCCAATGAGAAAACGGGCACGGATGGTGAAGGATCGGTCCTCATCGAGCCCACGGGCCTTGACCAAGACGCCCGATATGTCCTGATCGAAATGCACCATCTCGGTGCGGGACAAAATCGTGATCCTGGGATTGGCGGCCGCGTTCGCAAACAGAACAGGCTCCAGATAGATCTGGTTGATGCGGTGCGGCGGTTCGGGTGTCGGCCACCACGTGTCAGGTCCATCCGTTGCGGTGTAGCGCGTGGTGCGCGACGGGATGACGATCCGGCTGAGTTCGATGCCCGTTGCGGTGGTGCGATACGAACAATCGTTGGGAAAGTCGGGCGGCAGACCAGCGTCGCGGATTTGGGCCACGATGCCAAGCCGGCGAAAAACCTCCATCGATCGGGCCGAAACGTGATTGCATTTGACATTGGGCGGCTCGCCGGCATGCCGCGTCTCGAGCACGATCACGCCTATCCCTCTGGATGCAAGGTCCAGAGCAGCGGTAAGGCCCACGGGCCCGGCGCCGACAATAACGACGGATGTCTCATAGTCTTGCATGGCAGGTTCCCTCGACCGCGTCTGCGCGCGTTACGTTGAAGCTAGCCGCAACTCTTGATAAGAGAAGTCGCTTTTCCAGTATTGATTGATAAGATTACCTCATGAATATCACCCTTCGCCAACTGGAAGCACTGGTCGCGGTCAGCCGCACAGGCTCGATGACGCGCGCAGCTCAAGAACTTCACATCACCCAGGCGGCGGTCAGCCTGCTGCTCCGCCAGCTTGAATTGCAGTTGGGCCTGCCAATGTTCGACCGCACAACACGGTCGTGTGTACCGACCGCAGCCGGACGCGACGCAGTCCGAGCCGCAGAGCGTATGTTGGGCGACGCGCTCAGCCTCACGCGTCAGATGCGCAGCCTGTCGGAAGCACGGAGCGGCACAGTCGTCTTCGTCGCATCGGCCGGTGCAGCCTCCGCGCTCATGCCGGCCGTGCTCGCGACATTCCGCACCGCTTATCCCGACGTTGATGTCATCATGCGCGATGTCGCATCCGATCAGCTCGTAAGCGCGCTGCTCGCGTCGGACGCCGAATTCGCCATCGGCAGCGTGGATGGCCCGGTGCCCGAGGTGACGTTGACGCCTCTGGTGAGAGGGCGTCTCAGCGCCATCGGCTGGCCGGGTTGCCCGATCGCAGCGATGCAAACGCTATCGTGGGATGAACTCGCGACACTGCCGACCATCGCGATGCGCCGCGACACGCTGATCCGAGCACAGATCGATCGACGGCTGGGGCGCGATGGCAAGGTGCTCATCCCGACCCACGAAGTGTCGCTCATCAACACGGCGCTTTCGATGACGGCGAAGGGCATCGGCTATGCGATCTTGCCCTCCTATATGATGCCGACCGAGCAGTACCCAGGTCTGATCGCTTTCCAGCTCGTGCGCCCGGCGATCACGCGGCAACTGTCCTGGATTCAGCAGACCGGCCGCAGCCTGTCGCCGGCAGCGCTGCAATTTCAGAAGATGACGGCGCGTGTGCTGGCCAGCGCGCATGCGACAGCCATTGCAAGGCGCGCGACGGTGTAACGCGCAATTTCGGTCCCTCTCATCATCAGCGTGGATTGGCCAACATCCATCGACGCGAAGCGTTGCCGTAATCCCACAGCAGGCCGGGTTTCTGTGTCCGGAGATGACTGGCCGTTGACACCCGGCCGCCTGTCGCGCGATGTTACATTATAACATCGGCACTGGCAGACCTCTCCGCCAGCCGATGCGGGGCGGCCTATTGGCATGAAGTGGTTTCGCACGAATATCAGACATGGGGCAAAGCTGGCGCTGTTCGCGCTGGCAGTGCAGCTCATTCTGTCATTCGGCCATGTCCATGGCGGAACGGTTCATGCGGCCCCTCTCGACTCGACCATCGCGCTCTCGGCCAGCGATGCAACGCAGACGCCGGCCGCTCCCGATACTGACCACCATCACCGCGCCGCCGATCCCTGCGCCATCTGCGCTGTCATGGCGATGGCCGGTACCGCGCTGTTTGCCGCGCCGCCGGTCCTGCTGTTGCCGCAGGCTGCCGTCCTGCTGCAGCGGATCGCCGAAGCCGAATTCGACCATCTCGACGCCATCAGCGGCGCGTCGCAGCCGCGCGGCCCTCCTGTTTCCTGACACGACCTTTGACGATCGCTGCCGCGAATTCCTCGCGAACGGCGTAACCGAAGTCAGATTCGCATCACCGCGAGTCCCGGCGCAAGCACCCGAGCGCGCGGCCGGTGAAGTCAGGACAAACCTATGTCGATTCAATTCAAGCGCGCCCTCCTGCTCGGCACATCTGCCGTGGTGGGACTGAGCTGCCTCCCGCAATCCGCGCTGGCGCAGACGCAGCTTCCCGCCGTGGAAGTCACCGCGCCAAGCCCGATCGTGCGCCGCAAGCCGGTGCCGTCACGCACCGCGCATACTCATGTCACGCGCCCCGCGCCGAACCGCAATGCTGCGCCGGTGCCCGTCGAGGCAGAGCCGGCCGTGCAGGCGCAGCAGGGCGAACTCCCGATCGTTACCGATCAGTTCGCCACCGTCACCGTGGTGCCGAATGACGAGATCCGCCGTTCCGGTGCCTCGACGCTCGGCGACCTGCTCGCCAACAAGCCTGGCATAACCGGCTCCGGCTACGCACCGGGCGCATCAAGCCGGCCGATCATCAGGGGTCTCGACGTCAATCGTGTCGGCATCGTCGAAAACGGCATTGGCAGCAACGGCGCATCCGACCTCGGCGAAGATCATTTCGTGCCGGTGGATCCGTTTGCCGCCAATCAGATCGAGGTGATCCGCGGCCCGGCGACACTGCGTTATGGCTCGCAATCGATCGGCGGCGTGGTCAGCGCGTCCAACAATCGCATTCCCGATGCGCTGCCGAACTGCGCCGTGGCGGCGCCGTTCCAGAGCTACGGCATGCCGGTGAAGGCGCCGGCCGCCGGTCTCGCGGCGCCGGGCTGCATGAATGCCGAAGTCCGCACCTCGTTCAGTTCGGTGGATCGCGGTGTTGATGGCGGCATCCTGCTCGATGCCGGCGGCGGCAATGTCGCGGTTCATGCCGATGTCTATGGACGCAAGGCCGGCGACTACAATGTGCCGAGCTATCCCTATGCCGATCCCGGCCTTGCCTTCAATGGACGTCAGCCGAACTCGGCTAACCAGTCGGCCGGCGCATCGGTCGGCGGCTCCTACTTCTTCACCGGCGGCTATATCGGCGCGGCGATCACCCAGAACAACACGACCTATCGCATTCCGGGCGTTGAAGGCGCGCAGGTCGGCACCCGTATCGCCGGCCAGCAGACCAAGTTCACGGCCAAGGGCGAATATCGCCCGGACGCCGCGGCGGTCGAAGCGATCCGCTTCTGGGTCGGCGCGACCAACTACAAGCACAACGAGATCGGCCTTGCCGACGCCAGCGACCTCTTGTCCGATGGCGTGCGCCAGACCTTCACCAACAAGGAGCAGGAAGGCCGGCTCGAAGTGCAGATGATGCCCTTCAACGCACGTTTCGCCACGATCACGTCGGCCTTCGGCCTGCAGGTCAATCATCAGGAGCTGACGGCACCGAGCCCCGATGACATCGGCAGCCCGCTCAATGGTCTGTGGGATCCGAATAAGAACACAAGGATTGCCGGCTACAGCTTCAACGAGTTCAAATTCACCGAAACCACGAAGGCGCAGATCGCCGGCCGCATCGAGCATGTCGAACTGTCAGGCACGACGCCATCGTCGATCCCGAACGAGTTCGATCTCAATGCCGATCCTGGCGCGATCGGTCCGGCGGTCGGGCGTAACCTCACCTTCACGCCGAAGAGCGGCAGCATCGGCCTGATCCAGGACCTGCCCTGGTATGGGCTCTCCGCCAGCATCACCGCGCAATATACCGAGCGCGCACCGAAGCCCGCCGAACTGTTCTCGCGCGGCGGACATGATGCGACCGAGACCTTCGACATCGGCAATCCCAATCTCGGCATCGAGACGGCGAAGTCGGTCGAACTCGGCCTGCGCCGCGCCGCCGGTCCGTTCCGCTTCGAGCTCACCGGTTACTACACGCAATATAGCGGCTTCATCTATCGCCGCCTGACCGGCAACACCTGCGGAGACGGAGTCTGCCAGGCGGGGCTTGGCCTCGAACTGAACCAGGCGATCTATTCGCAGCGTGACGCCACCTTCCGCGGCGGCGAATTCCAGAGCCAGCTCGATGTTGCGCAGATCTATGGCGGCACATGGGGTATCGAGACCCAGGCCGACATCGTGCGCGCGACCTTCAGCGACGGCACCAATGTGCCGCGCATTCCGCCGGTGCGTGCCGGCGGCGGCCTGTTCTGGCGCGATGCCAACTGGTTCGCGCGCGTGAACTTGCTGCACGCTTTCGCGCAGAACGACATCGCTGAGATCGCGGAGACGCCGACATCGGGCTACAACCTGCTGAAAGCGGAAGTGAGCTACAAGACGCTGCTCGATCCGCGCATCTACGGCGCCAAGGAAATGACCCTCGGCGTGGTCGGCAACAATCTGTTGAACGAGACCATCCGCAACGCGGTGTCCTATAACAAGGACAATGTGCTGCAGCCCGGGCTGAACGTGCGGGCATTTGCTAGTGTGAAGTTCTGATTGGTACTCGTCGTTCCGGGGCGTGCATTCAGCGCGGCTGAATGCGCGAACCCGGAACCTCATGCGGTTCTATCACTTCGAGATTCCGGGTTCGCTCGCAGCTAACGCTGCGCGCGCCCCGGAATGACGGCTTGGATCAAAAAATTACTTCGCCGCGTCCCAATCCGGCCGAACGGCGCCGGCGAGACCCGTAGCGGCGCCCTCCACCAGCTCGAGCACAAGCAACCGGTTTTGATCGACCGGACCCGGCATGGTCACATTGCCCTTAGGGATCGCCTTGAAGCCGACCCGGCGGTAATAGGGCTCGTCGCCGACCAGCACGATGAGCTTGTGCCCCTTCTTGCGCGCATCGGCGATGGCGCGGTCCAGCAGCTTGCGGCCGACGCCGCGGCTGCGGAATGGCGGCTCGACGGTCAGCGGCCCGAGCAGCAGTGCCGGCGTATCACCCACACAGATCGGCAATTGCCGGACCGAGCCGACCAGCAGCGTGCCGATCCGTGCCGTGAAAGACAGGTCGAGCAGATGACCGACATGTTCACGCAGCCGGTAGGCTGATAGCACGTAACGGCCCGGGCCGAAGGTGCGGGCGTGCAGCCGTTCGATGATCTGGGCGTCGTTGGCGGTTTCCGCCAGGATGGTCAGAGAAAGGTCATTCATGTCGGGAGGCGGGATAGCATTTGGCGGGCGCGCGGTCCATTGCCCGGGCGGACGGGATCAGACCCGCCAGGTAGCACTGATCGGCTTGCCGTCGAATATCTCGGCCAGCCGCAGCCGGGTGCCCTCGGTGGTGTCGTGAGGCAGGGCATCGAGGGCGAAGAAACCGGTTTCGGCGATTTCGCGATTGGGCTCGGGCAACCAGTCCTGCCGGAACTGCCTGACCACATAGACCGCCACATGATCGCGGATCGAGACGTGACTGTTGAGAAAGACACCATGCAGAACCGGCTCTCCCGTGAGTTCGATGCGCCCCTCTTCCCGCAGCTCCATGTCTAGCGCCTCGCGAAAGGTCTGGCCGACTTCGACGCCGCCGCCGGGTAGATACCAGCCGGTGACATAAGTGTGCCGGACTAGAAACACGCGATTGTCAGCGTCCAGCACCACGGCGCGGACGCCCAAGGTCATGCCGCGGGCGAAGCGGAAATACAGATGCACGAATTTGCGCAGGGTCGGCTCCAGCCGCTGCCGCAACGTCGGTGAGGTCATCGCGGCAAATTCCTGGCTGGCGACACGGTGGGTGCTTGCGTCATATGCCCCACCTTGCCAAAACATGCAGGGATTTCACAGGCATGAGGGCGCATTGAGCCGGCTTGTTCACATACGCGCAGGGGCAGATCGCTTCTCATGACCGCTTTCACCCTCGCCCATCTGTCCGATCCGCATGTTCCGCCGATGCCAGAGCCGCACTGGCGCGAGCTCCTGGGGCAGCGCGTGCTCGGCTATCTGAACTGGCGGCGTAACCGGCATCTGATCCACCGCCGCGATATGCTGGATGTCATCGTCAGCGACATGCAGGCGCAGCAGCCGGACCATATTGCCGTCACTGGCGATCTCGTGAATCTCGCCCTGGATGCCGAATTCCCGCGCGCGCGCCGCTGGATCGAAAGCGTCGGCACACCGGACAAGGTCTCGCTGGTACCCGGCAATCACGACGGCTATGTGCGCGGAGCACCCGAACGTTTCGCCGAGACTTTCGGCGACTATATGCGCAGTGACGGCACCCCCGATACGCGCTTTCCATTTCTGCGTATCCGCAGCCCGCTGGCTCTGATCGGCGTGTCGTCGAGTGTGCCAACCGCGCCGTTCATGGCGACGGGCTCGCTCGGCGACGCACAGCTTAGGGCGCTCAACATTATGCTTGGCGGCCTCGCCGACGCTCATCTGTTTCGCGTATTGCTGATTCATCATCCACTACGCTCAAAGCAGAAAATGAAGCGACTGACGGATTCCGAAGCGCTGCAAGCTGTGCTCAAGCGCCACGGCGTCGAACTGATCCTGCACGGCCACGACCACATTCATTCGACCATGTGGTTCGACGGCCCACAGCGGCGCATTCCCGCAATCGGCGTGCCATCGGCATCATCGGTTGCACACGGCCACAAGCCGGCAGCGGCCTACAATCTGTTCGCCATCGAACGCGACGGCGAACGCTGGCGCTGCGAGCAGACGGTGCGAGGGTTCGGGGGCAGCAATATGGTGCACGAGCTGACGCGGACGATGCTGGTGTAGCGTGACTAATGTCCGCGCACGGACACGAACAACGCGAGCGCAAATAGTCCCACGACGCCGACAATCACACCGAACACGAACGGCCAGAATCTGCTGCGCGGCTTCTTCACCGCCGTCGCTACCTCCGGCGCCGGCATTGTCACCAGCGCGTGCTCGCGCTCAATCATGCGGCGCGCGATATAGTCGGTGACCGCCTTTACGATGGTCGGAATGTCATGCGCCTCGCCCAGCACCACGCGGCCATGGCGGGTGTCCTGCACGAAGCGATACATGCGCTTGTCACGCCCCATGGCGACATGGGCGACCATGTCGATCCACAGCCGCGGCGTGTCGCCCTGGCTAATGCCCCGGTCGAACATCTCGATGCCAACAGGAATCTCGGCGAACAGCGGATCGAGCGCTTCATTGAGGATCTCCAGCCGCGCCACTTCGGCATCGCGCAACTCGACGACGACACCGGTGCGATCGGCCGCCTCGATGCGGGCCTGACGCAACGCGTCGCGCAGTCGCTGCGGCCTGACTTCCTCGACAGGCTTCGTCCCGTTACTCGCCACGCTGGACCCCTTTCTGGCTGCCTGAGCGCGCCATCCACCGGGCAGTAACCTATCAGTAACCACGAGTGCCGGAAAGGCCGTTTGTTTCCAGAGGCTTGGCCGCTAAACGCATCAATGGCCCCACCCGGTTGCCCGGATGAGGCCGCTGATATCCTTGGACGTCTTCTTATGGGCAAACCAGCGACAGGCTTGAGGCGATCCGGCGGCACTGACGCCGCTCGGGATCTCAGCCTCAGGCGACCCGTCGGTCCTAAGCGACCTGACGGCTCGGCTCTTCGACGATGGAGAAGCGGACGCCGGCACGGTGGCGATTCTCTTCCGACACGGTCTTCCAGGCTTCTTCGGCCTGCTTGCGCGTCTTGAACGGGCCCTGCACCTGGGCCGAGCCTTCAACCAGCTTGTGGAAGTTCATCGAACCGAACTCGCCGCCGATGACCCAGAAATTGCTACCGTGTGACATGTCGTGCTCCTGTTCATTCCTTAAATCGACATTCGTGACATGCGATGCATTCACCGTGTGAACAGATAACGCCATGTCAGGCAAAACCACCAGATGCCTTGTGTTTGAATGGTGATGTGATGTAACATCACGACTTGTAATTAATGTCATTTTGTCAATTTTGTCACAATCAACGACCGAGTGGCGACTCGGGGAACCAGGAATTGGCGCGGATGGCGGGCGAGTCTGGCAAGAAGCTGTTCGTGGGGCCGCGCTTCAGGCGGATCCGGCAGCAACAGGGCCTGTCCCAGACCCAGATGGCAGAGGGCCTCGGCATTTCGCCGAGCTACATCAATCTGATTGAGCGCAACCAGCGGCCGGTCACCGCGCAGTTGCTGCTGCGCCTCGCCGAGACCTATGACCTCGATCTCCGCGATCTCGCGACGGCGGATGAAGATCGCTTCTTCGCGGAGCTGAACGAGATCTTTTCCGATCCGCTGTTTCGCCAGATCGATTTGCCGAAACAGGAATTGCGCGACCTTGCCGAACTCTGTCCCGGCGTCACGCATGCGCTGCAGCGGCTCTATGCGGCTTATACCGAAGCCCGGCGCGGCGAGACCATGGTGGCGGCGCAGATGGCCGATCGCCATGAAGGCGCGCCATTCGAGGCCAATCCGATCGAGCGCGTGCGCGACCTGATCGAAGCCAACCGTAACTACTTTCCCGAACTCGAAACGGCGGCCGAGGGCCTGCGCGACGAGATCAATGTGCCGTCGCAGGATCTGTTTGCTGCCCTGAGCACACGGTTGCGCGAAAAGTATTCGATCGTCACTCGCATTATGCCGGTGGATGTGATGCGCGAGACGCTCAGACGTTTCGACCGACATCGCCGGCAGCTGCTGATCTCGGAAATGGTCGATGCGCCCGGCCGCGCCTTTCAGGTCGCATTCCAAATCGGCCTCGTCGAGTGCTCATCGCATTTCGAGACCATCATCGGCCGCGCCGGCCCGCTCGACGACACCACACGGCGGCTCTATCGCATCACGCTGGCCAACTATTTCGCAGCCGCCGCGCTAATGCCCTATGCGGCGTTTCATGCCGCCGCGGAAGCGCTGAGCTATGACGTGCAGGTGCTCGGCCAGCGTTTCAATGTCGGATTCGAGCAGATCTGTCATCGCCTCACCACACTGCAGCGGCCGAATGCGCGCGGCGTGCCGTTCTTCATGCTGCGCGTCGACAATGCCGGCAACGTCTCGAAGCGGTTTTCATCCGGCACCTTCCCGTTTTCGAAATTCGGCGGCACCTGCCCGCTGTGGAACGTGCATTCGACCTTCGACACGCCGGACCGCCTGCTGAGCCAGGTGATAGAACTCCCCGACGGCAGCCGCTACTTCTCCATCGCACAGACACTACGCCGGCCCGCAGCGCCGCATCCGCAGCCGCAACCGCGCTTCGCCATCGGCCTCGGCTGCGAGATCCGCCACGCCGGGAAGCTGGCCTATTCCGCGGGCCTCGATCTGGAGAAAATCGAAGGCACGCCGATCGGCGTCAATTGCCGGCTGTGCGAGCGCGAAAACTGCAGCCAGCGCGCGGAGCCGCCGATCACGCGCAGCCTGATCCTGGACGAGAATACGCGGCGGGTATCGTCATTTGCTTTCAGCAATGCGCGGGAACTATAATTGCAAGGTCTTCCCGATCGCCCCTAACATTGAGGCCATTGATGACGTTGCTGGTCCGGGAAATGCTGCCGTCCGAAGCTCACGTCGTCAGCACCTATTTCCACAACGCCACGCCGGAATTCCTGGAAGCGATGGGCGTCGATCCAACGAGGATGCCGCCGGCGCTGATCTGGCAGGAGCGTATCGGCCAACAATATGCCCTCCCGCCGGAACGCCGCGCCGCCGTTGTTGCGCTGTGGCTAATGGATGATCAGCCCATCGGATTTTCCAGTTGTGACAAGATTGTCTACGGCGAAAGCGCCACCATGCATCTTCACGTGCTGCACCCGGACAGACGACAAACCGGAATCGGTACAGAATGCGTTCGCCGAAGCGCGGCGATCTATTTCGATATGCTGAAGCTCAAATCGTTGTTCTGCGAGCCGAATGCCTTCAATGTTGGACCGAATCGAACCTTGCAAAAAGCCGGCTTCAAGTATGTGAAGACCCACATGACAGTGCCCGGACCGTTGAATTTTCATCAGGCCGTGACACGGTGGGTCCTCGAGCGCTGATGCTTGTATGACATGTCATGGCCGGGCTTGACCCGGCCATCCATCTTGAATGTTAGTGTGGGAGAAAGATGGATGCCTGGATCAAGTCCGGGTACGACAGCGGAGAGGTCTGGTTCATGCTGCGAATGTCTGTGCGATTCACAATTCTCGTTGCAGCATCTGCCCTTATCTCCTTCACCTCCCCCGCCTCCGCGCAGCGCGCAGCGTCCTGTCATGGCGGCCAGAGCTTCGATCAATTCCTTGCCGGGCTGAAACAGCAGGCTGTCGCTAGCGGGGTATCGCAGCGCGCGATGGCGGAAGCGGCGCCCTACCTCGTCTACGACCAGGGCATCGTCAACCGCGACCGTGGACAGCGCGTATTCGGGCAGTTGTTCACGCAATTCGCCGGACGCATGGCGGCGGATTACCGGATGCAGAACGGGCAGCTCAAGATCAAGCAGAACGCCGCAGCCTTTGCGCGTGCAGAGAAGGAGTATGGCGTGCCGCCCGCCGTCATCGCAGCGTTCTGGGCGCTGGAGAGCGACTTCGGCGTGCAGATGGGCAATTTGCAGACGCTGCGCTCGCTGGTGTCGCTGGCCTATGACTGCCGGCGCTCGAAGATGTTTCAGGACGAGACCATCGCCGCGCTGAAGATCATCGATCGCGGCGACCTTTCGCCGGCCGAGATGATCGGCTCATGGGCCGGCGAACTCGGCCAGACGCAGTTTCTGCCGACGCATTACTTCAACTATGCCGTCGACTATGACGGCGACGGTCATCGCAATTTGCTGCGCAGCCCCGCCGACGTGATCGGCTCAACCGCGCACTACATTTCCACCGGTTTGAAATGGCGGCGCGGCGAGCCATGGCTGCAGGAGGTGCGGGTCACCGACAACGTGCCGTGGGATCAGGCCGATCTCACTATCCAACTGCCCCGCGCGAAATGGGCGTCATTCGGCGTCAGCTATCCCGACGGACGGCCACTGCCGAATGACAGCATGCCGGCATCGCTGCTGCTGCCGATGGGCCGGCACGGCCCCGCCTTCCTCGCTTACGCGAATTTCGCCGCCTATACCGAATGGAATAATTCGCTGATCTATTCGACGACAGCAGCCTATCTCGCCACCCGCATCAATGGCGCCTCCAAGATGCGGCAGCCCTCCGCCCCTGTCGCGCAGCTGTCACATCCTGAACTCCGCGAACTGCAGCAACTGCTGGTGAAGCGCGGCTTCAATGTCGGTAAGATCGACGGCATTCTCGGCCAGCAGAGCCGCACCGCGGTGAAGGCCATGCAGGTCAAGTTCGGCCTGCCCGCGGACTCCTGGCCGACGGCCGAATTGCTCACAGCATTGAAATCCGGGGGATAAAGCGAAGCGAAGAATCGGTATCCCCTTATCGGGATAAGCCTCGAAATTTCTTCTCTTTTGTGAGGCCGGGCGGTTGAAATCAGCCAACCGCGCCCCAACTCCATGCAACAGCATCTTTCTCGACCTGCCGCGCTGTGCCTCGAAACGCATCACAAAAGAGCATCCTCATGCCGTTCTATGATTCCGTCGTGCCTGCCTATCTGCAGATGCTGGGCAGTCTGTCCGCTGGACTGAAAAAGGCCGAAACCTATGCTGCCGCAAAGAAGATCGAGCCCGCCGTCCTGCTCGGCACGCGACTTTTCCCGGACATGCTGCCGCTGAGCCGGCAGGTCCAGCTCTCCTGCGATTTCGCCACCAAGGGCAGCGCGCGCCTGTCCGGCAGCGAAGTGCCGGCGGTGCCGGATACCGAAACGACCTTCGATGAATTGCAGCAGCGAATCGGCAGGACCGTCGATTACCTGAAGAACTACAAGCCCGCCCAATTCGACGGCGGCGAGACCCGGGAGATCACCTTCCCCACCGGCCCCGGCAAGACCACCACCATGTCCGGCCAGCAATTCCTCACCAGCTTCTCGCTACCGAGCTTCTATTTCCACATCACCACTGCCCACGGCATCCTGCGGATGTGCGGCATCGATGTCGGCAAGCGCGACTTCCTCGGCGCGCAGTAAGCCGCGCCATCACCGCAGGATATTCGGCTGCTGGCCGACCGATAGAGAGATCATGATCATTCAATCCGTCATCGCCACGATCGTTTTATCCTGAACCAACGACATGCAGCGCAGCGGTATTGCCAATGCGCTGCATGATGCCCAATTCGATTTCACCTTTCATCGACTGGATCATTCATCATGAGCACGTCCAAACTCTTCGAACCCTACAAGCTTGGTGCAAACACGCTGACCAATCGCACGGTGATGGCGCCGCTGACGCGC
The DNA here is from genome assembly GCF_021044645.1 of Tardiphaga sp. 37S4. Classification (NCBI taxonomy): domain Bacteria; kingdom Pseudomonadati; phylum Pseudomonadota; class Alphaproteobacteria; order Hyphomicrobiales; family Nitrobacteraceae; genus Tardiphaga; species Tardiphaga sp. 37S4. Next base: position 4,609,934 of record NZ_CP088008.1, read on the forward strand.
AATCGCGCATTGCCGGGCAACGTGCCGAACCCGCTGGCGATCGAATATTATAGCCAGCGTGCCAGCGCCGGCCTTCTGGTAACCGAAGGCACACCCGTCTCGCAGCAGGGCCAGGGCTATCAGGACGTCCCGGGCATCTACACCAAGGAGCAGATCGCTGGCTGGAAGAAGGTGACCGAGGCCGTGCATGCCAAGGGCGGTCACATCTATATGCAGATCTGGCACGTCGGCCGCATCTCGCATGTCAGCCTGCAGCCGAATGGCGGCGCGCCGGTGGCCCCTTCGGCGATCCGCGCCAACACCAAGACCTTCGTCAACAACACCTTCACCGACGTCTCGGAACCCCGCGCGCTGGAGCTGGGTGAAATTCAAGGCGTCGTCGACAGTTTCGCACGCGGCGCTGCCAATGCGATCGAAGCCGGTTTCGATGGCGTGGAGATCCATGGCGCCAATGGTTATCTGCTTGAGCAATTCGCGCGTGACAGCACCAACAAGCGCACCGACGCTTACGGCGGCTCGCTCGAGAACCGCGCCAAACTGATGCTGGAAGTGGCCACGGCAGTTGCCAAGGAAATCGGCGGCGACAGAACCGGTATCCGCATCTCGCCGGTGACGCCGGCCAACGATGCCGCCGCCGACAAGCAGGCCCAAAAGCTGTTCGACTACATCACCGACGGGCTCAGCGCCGAGAAGCTCGTCTATCTGCATGTCGTCGAAGGCGCGACCGGCGGTCCGCGCGACGTCGCACCGTTCGACTATGCCAGCCTGCGCAAGCGCTTCAAGGGCACATATATCGCCAATAACGGATTCGATCTCGCGCTGGCCAACAAGGTGCTCGCGGCCGATGCCGCCGACCTGATCGCCTTCGGCAAGCCGTTCATCTCGAATCCGGATCTGGTCGAGCGCCTGAAGATCGGCGCACCACTCAACGATGCCGACAAGGCGACGTTCTATGGCGGCGGCGCCAAGGGCTACACGGATTACCCGGTGCTGGGCGCGAAGCAGGCAGCGGAGTAAGTACGCCGTCATTCCGGGGCGCACACGCATCTTTGCGGGCGCGACCCCGGAATGACAGCAAGAGAAAAGGCCGGGATCGCTCCCGGCCTTTTTTGTTGTTCAGAAAGTTCGCCTTAGTTCGACGCGCGCTTCTGCGGCGGGGTCGCAGGCCACGACTTGATCAGGGTGTCGTAGTCCACCGTCTCGCCCTTCGGCTTCTCGTTCGCCAGCTTGCGCTGGGGTGCGATGTTGCCGTCCTTGGCAGACTTCGCATACCAGAACTCGGCGGTTTCCTTCTTGTTCAGCTTCGGTCCGCATTCGCCCTGAACCTTGGATCGTTCAAGACGTTCGAGCACCGAATCCTGAGCTGCGGCCAGCGAGTCCATCGCCTGCTGCGGGGTCTTCGCACCCGACGACGCATCGCCGATGTTCTGCCACCACAGCTGTGCCAGCTTCGGATAATCCGGGATGTTGTTACCGGTCGGCGACCATTGCACGCGGGCTGGCGAGCGATAGAACTCGACCAGACCGCCGAGCTTCGGCGCACGTTCGGTGAACGACTTGTCCCAGATATCGCTCTCACGGATGAAGGTGAGACCGACATGGCTCTTCTTCAGTGACACCGTCTTCGAGGTGATGAACTGCAGATAGAGCCAGGCCGCCTTGCGGCGATCGGCCGGCGTCGACTTGAGCAGCGTGCCCGAACCGACGTCCTGATAGCCGAGCTTCATGCCTTCCTTCCAGTACGAGCCATGCGGCGACGGGGCCATGCGCCACTTCGGCGTACCGTCGGCATTCATGACCGCAAGACCCGGCTTCACCATGTCGGCGGTGAAGGCGGTGTACCAGAACATCTGCTGGGCTATATTGCCCTGCGCCGGCACCGGCCCCGACTCCGAGAAGGTCATGCCTTGCGCCTGCGGCGGGGCATACTTCTTCATCCAGTCGAGGTATTTCGCGATCGAGTAGACCGCTGCCGGACCGTTGGTATCGCCGCCGCGCTCGACGGAGGAGCCGACCGGACGACAGCCTTCCATGCGAATGCCCCATTCATCGACGGGCAAACCGTTCGGAAGACCCCTGTCGCCATTGCCGGCCATCGATAGCCAGGCGTCGGTGAAGCGCCAGCCGAGCGACGGATCCTTCTTGCCGTAGTCCATGTGGCCATAGACCTTGACGCCGTTGATCTCCTTGATGTCGTTGGTGAAGAACTCGGCAATATCTTCATAGGCCGACCAGTTCACGGGCACGCCGAGATCGTAGCCATACTTGGCCTTGAACTTGGCCTTGTAGTCGGGATTGGTGAACCAGTCGTACCGGAACCAGTAAAGGTTGGCGAACTGCTGGTCGGGCAGTTGATACATCTTCTTGTCCGGCGCGGTGGTGAAGGACGTTCCAATGAAGTCCTTGACGTCGAGCGTCGGGCTAGTGACGTCCTTGCCTTCTGCGGTCATGTAGTCCGACAGCGCGATGGTCTGGCCGTAGCGGAAATGCGTGCCGATCAGATCGGAGTCGTTGATCCAGCCGTCATAGACGTTCTTGCCGGACTGCATCTGGGTCTGCAGCTTCTCGACCACGTCGCCTTCCTGGATCAGGTCGTGCTTCAGCTTGATGCCCGTGATCTCGGAGAATGCCTTGGCCAGCGTGCGCGATTCATATTCGTGCGTGGTGATGGTTTCGGAGACGATATTGATCTCCATGCCTTTGAACGGCTGCGCGGCCTTCTCGTACCACTGCAGTTCTTTCAGCTGCTCTGCCTTCGACAGCGTCGATGGCTGGAATTCGCTGTCGATCCACTTCTGAATGGTGGCGTCGTCGGCCTTGGCCGGTGCGGCGAGCAACGCAGTCGCCGTGATCAACGCAGCAGCGCTGGTCATCGTGATATGGCGCGTCGGGCGACGTGCCTGTGTCGTCAGGTGCCTCATAGCTTCCTCCCTCACTTCTGTTTCAGGCCCGGGTTCATCCCGGGACTGCAGTCCATGCCGGTCAGACGGTGCGAAAAATTGCCACCGCCGAGACCAGCGAAATCAATGTCGCGAACCACAGATTCGAGATTTCAACTCCCTCCTCGCCGATCGGCAGCGTCGCGATCGGGTCGGAACCGACGAAGCCGATCCACAACAGGTGGATGACGGCCGCCGCGATCAGCGACAGGAACAGCCGGTCGCCGCGCGTGGTAGGAATGCGCAGGATGCCGATGCGTTCGGCTTCGGGATAGGCGACTGCGAGCCAAGTCATGGTGCCCAGCGTGAGTGCCAGCAGGCCGAAGAAGATCGCCGTCGGCGGCGTCCAGGCCATCCATGCGATGTTTTCCATGACGACCTCCTAGACCCGGCCAAGCGCGAAACCGCGCGCGATGTAATTGCGGACGAACCAGATGACGAGGGCACCGGGGATGATGGTCAGCACGCCGGCGGCGGCGAGCAGGCCCCAATCCATACCAGAGGCCGACACGGTACGCGTCATGACCGCGGAAATCGGCTTGGCATTCACCGAGGTCAGCGTGCGCGCCAGCAGCAGTTCGACCCAGGAGAACATAAAGCAGAAGAAGGCAGCGACGCCGATGCCCGACGCGATCAACGGCACGAGAATCTTCACGAAGAACTTCGGGAATGAGTAGCCATCGAGAAATGCCGTCTCGTCGATCTCGCGCGGCACGCCGGACACGAAGCCTTCGAGGATCCATACTGCGAGCGGCACGTTGAACAGGCAATGCGCCAGCGCCACGGCCCATGGCGTGTCGAACAGGCCGATGGCCGAATAGAGATTGAAGAATGGCAGCGCGAATACGGCGGGCGGCGCCATCCGGTTCGACAGCAGCCAGAAGAACAGGTGCTTGTCGCCGAGGAAACGATAGCGCGAGAACGCGTAAGCCGCCGGGAGGGCAAAGGAGATCGACAGGACGGTGTTGATGATGACGTATTTCAGTGAATTGATATAACCGGAATACCAGCTCTCATCGGTGAAGATGCGTGTGTAATTCTCCAGCGTCGGCTGGTGCGGCCACAGCGTCATGGTCGAGACGATCTCGCCATTGGTCTTGAAGCTCATATTGACGAGCCAGTAGATCGGCAACAGCAGGAATACCAAAAATAGCAACAGGATAATGCGGCGTCCAGGGATCGTATGCATCAGACCGCTCCCTCGCGCTTGGTGTGATCGACGCCGGCATTAGTCATCACGGTGTAGAATATCCAGCACACGATCAGCACGATGATGTTGTAGACCAGCGACAGGGCCGCGGCCTTGCCGAGATCGAACTGGCCGAGCGCGATCTTGACAAGCTCGATGGAGACGAAGGTGGTCGAATTGCCGGGCCCGCCACCGGTGACCACGAAGGGCTCGGTATAGATCATGAAACTATCCATGAAACGCAACAGCACGCCGATCAGCAACACGCGATTGAGCTTGGGTAGCTGGATAGTTCGGAAAACTGCCCAGCGCGAAGCGCCATCGATCTGTGCCGCCTGATAATAAGCGTCGGGAATCGACTTCAAGCCGGCATAGCACAGCAGCGCGACGAGGCTGGTCCAGTGCCAGACATCCATCACGATGACAGTCGCCCAGGCGTCGAACTCGTTCGACACATAGTTATAGTCGATGCCCATGTGATTGAGCGTGTAGCCGAGCAGGCCGATATCGGGACGGCCGAAAATCTGCCAGATGGTGCCGACCACGTTCCATGGAATCAAAAGCGGCAGCGCGAGGATCACGAGGCAGGCTGCGACGCGCCAGCCGTCACGCGGCATCGACAACGCGACCAGAATGCCGAGCGGCACTTCGATGGCGAGGATGATCGCGGAGAAAGCCAAATTGCGCAGCAGGGACGCGTAGAAGCGCCCGCCGAGATCGCTGGACGGATCAAGCAGCTCCTTGAACCAGCCGACGCCGTTCCAGAAGAACTGGTTGTTGCCGAAGGTGTCTTGCACCGAATAGTTCACGACCGTCATCAGCGGCAGCACCGCGGAGAACGCCACGATGAGAAACACCGGCAGGACGAGGAACCAGGCTTTTTGATTGACGGTCTTGTCCATCATGCAACCCCTTCGACAAGGCGGCTGTCAGCATAAACGTGCACCCGGCTGGGATCGAACACCAGCCCGACATCGCTCCCCGCAATAGAAAATCCCTGAGGGACGCGCGCGGCGAACTTGACGCCGCCGATGCGGACGCGCGCGAAACTGATGCGACCAAGATCGTCGACCCGCTCGACCTGCGCCAACAGCAAGCCCGGCGCGGGCGTCGCAACATGGACAAATTCGGGGCGAACGCCGATTTCGATTGTCGCGCCCGCTGGCAACTTGTCGTAACTGCGCTGCAGCGCGATCACGTGCCCGCCGATACGCGCCTCGCGGCCGCTGACTTCGGCCGGCACGATATTCATGCCGGGCGAGCCGATGAAATAGCCGACAAATGTATGCGCCGGCTTGTCGAACAGCTCCTGCGGCGTGCCGGACTGCACGACGCGCCCGTCATGCATCACCACCACCGTATCGGCAAAAGTCAGCGCCTCGGTCTGGTCGTGGGTCACGTAGATCATGGTCAGGTCAAGCGCGCGGTGCAGCGCCTTGAGTTTCGAGCGCAATTCCCATTTCAGTGCGGGATCGATCACCGTCAGTGGTTCGTCGAACAGCACCGCAGCAACGTCGGAACGCACGAGGCCGCGGCCGAGCGAGATCTTCTGCTTGGCATCGGGCGTTAGCCGCGTTGCCTTGCGGCCCAGATAGGGCGTGAGATCGAGGAGTTCGCCGATCTCGGCGACACGTGCATCGATCTGCGCTTTCGGCACGCCGCGATTCTTCAGCGGAAAAGCGAGATTCTCGCCGACCGTCATGGTGTCGTAGATGACCGGGAACTGGAACACCTGCGCGATGTTCCGCTTCTGGGTCGACAGCGGCGTGATGTCCTTACCGTCGAACAGGATCTGGCCGCGCGTCGGCGTCACGATGCCGGAGATCAAATTGAGCAGCGTGGTCTTGCCGCAACCGGATGGGCCGAGCAGCGCATAGGCGCCGCCCTGCCGCCAGGTCATGGAGATCGGCTTGAGGGCAAAGCTCTCCAGATCGGCATCGGCGCCGCTGTAGGACTGCGCGAGATCGACGAGATCGATGCGGGCCATATTACGCTCCCTGCGTGCTGTTGGGAGCGGCAACCAGACGGTCGCTGCCATCGAAGACGAACAGATTGGCGGGATCGAGCACGGCGTCGAGCATGTGGCCGGGCAGGAATTCATGCACGCCCTGCAGCACCGCAACCCAGTTCGACGCGTCGCGCTTCAGATGGACGAAGCTTTCCGACCCGGTAATTTCGGTCACGGTCACTTCCGCGGGAAATGCATGCCGTCCGGCGAGACCACTGGCAACTTCGAGCTGATGCGCGCGGAAGCCAACGCGATAGCTGCCGTCGGCGAGGTTTGCGTAGAGCCCGCTGGCGGGCGCCGTCGCGCCACCGGCATAATGCACATTGCCATTCTTCTTCTCGATCACCACCAGATTAAGCGGCGGATCTGAGAACACTTCGGCGGCCTTGAGAGTCTCGGGGTGGCGATAGACTTTGGAAGTCTGGCCGACCTGCAAAACCTGGCCTTCCCACAGGCACACGGTGCTGCCGCCTAACAAAAGCGCTTCGGAGGGCTCCGTCGTCGCATAGACAAAGATCGCGCCGGAGGCCTCGAATATCTTCGGCAGTTCGGTGCGCAATTCCTCGCGGAGCTTGTAGTCGAGATTGGCGAGCGGCTCGTCGAGCAGCACGAGATCGGCACCCTTGACCAGCGCGCGGGCAATGGCGGTGCGCTGCTGCTGGCCACCAGAGAGCTGCAGCGGCGTGCGCTTCAGATAGGGCTCAAGCTTGAGCAAAGCCGCGGCTTCGTGCACGCGGGTTTCAATCTCGGCTTTCGGCTTGCCCTGCACGCGCAGCGGCGAGGCGATATTCTCATAGACCGTCAGCGAAGGGTAATTGATGAACTGCTGATAGACCATCGCCACCGAGCGCTTGCGGATATCAACGCCGGTGACGTCCTTGCCATCGACCAGCACACGGCCTTGGGTCGGCTTATCGAGCCCGGCCAGCAGCCGCATGATCGAGGTCTTGCCGGCCAATGTCGGCCCGAGCAGCACGTTCAGTGTGCCCCTTTCCAGCGTCAGCGACACGTCACGGATCGTCGTGACGCCATCGACCATCTGCGAGACGTGATCCAGTGCGACGCTCATGATCGCGCCCCCGCTTCACGCATCGGATTGGCGGGCTGCGCGCGATTGGCTTGCAGCCATTGATCGAGTGCCGCGATCTCTTCCTTCAACAGGCGCAAGCCGAGCTTCGAGCGACGCCAGACGATATCCTCGGCGCTGACGGCCCATTCATGCGCTATGAGATAACGTACTTCGCGCTCGGTCAGCGTTGCCCCAAAGGCCTGACCGAGATCGGCCGGCGATTTCGCGGTGCCCAGCATCTTTGCGGCGCGCGTGCCATAGGCGTGTGCCAGGCGGTTGGCATGGGCCGGCGTCAGGAACGGATAGTCGCGCAACAATTCGGCGATCAGCGCATCGACCGCGGAGACATCGAAATCACCGCCAGGCAGCGTGGCATGGGCCGTCCAGCCTTCCCTGGCCTTGGTGCCCTTCAGATACGGCGCAAGCTTCTGCAAGGCTTCTTCGGCGAGACGACGATAGGTCGTGATCTTGCCACCATAAATCGACAGCAGCGGCAGGCCGCCGGGCAGATCGAGCTCGAACACATAGTCGCGCGTCGCCGCCTTGGCCTCGTTGGCGCCGTCGTCATAGAGCGGGCGCACGCCGGAATAGGTCCACACCACGTCTTCGGCCAGCACGGGCCTGGCGAGATATTCGCTGACCGACTTGCAGAGATAATTGATCTCGTCGGCAGAGATTTTCACATCGGCGGGATCGCCGTCATAATCGATATCGGTGGTACCGATCAGGGTGAAATCGTCCTGATAGGGAATCGCAAACACGATACGACCATCGGCATTCTGGAAGATGTAGGCACGGTCGTGGTTGTAAAGTTTCGGCACCACGATATGCGAGCCCTGCACGAGGCGGACTTTCGCCTTCGCATTAACGCCGGCACCGACCGCCAGAACATTCTCGACCCACGGACCACCGGCATTGACCAGCGTGCGCGCGCTGATGGTCGAGCGGTCGCCCGTCGCCTTATCCTGCACCGTGACCTGCCACATCCCGTCGGCCTGCCTGATCTCGGTTGCGCGCGTGCGCGTGCGGATCTCAGCGCCCCGGTCGGCGGCATCACGCGCGGTGAGCACGACAAGGCGCGCATCATCGACCGAGCAGTCGGAATATTCAAAGCCACGCTTGAACCGGCCGGGCGCCAGCGGCTTGCCGGTCTCGTCGCGGGTGAGATCGAGTGTGCGCGTCGGGGGCAGAAGTTTACGGCCGCCGATATGGTCGTAGAGGAACAAGCCCAAGCGCAGCAGCCAGGCGGGCCGCAGACCGGCGTGATGCGGCAGCACGAAACGCAAGGGGCGGATGATATGCGGCGCGATCTGCCAGAGAACTTCGCGTTCCAGCAACGCGTGGCGCACCAGTTTGAAATCGTAATATTCGAGGTAGCGCAACCCGCCATGGATCAGCTTGGTCGACCAGGACGAGGTGCCGCTGGCCAGATCGTTCATCTCGCAAAGGAACACGGAATTGCCGCGGCCGACGGCGTCGCGGGCGATGCCGCAGCCGTTCACACCACCACCAATGATTGCGAGGTCGTAGATCTGACCCACCCCGTCTCCCCTCCTGCGCCACTTGTCTGGCGCCTTCCTTCGGACGCGCCATCTTCGCTTTCAGCGATTTGGCTTTCGTTTTCGATTAAACCACAACCTAAAACGAAAGCAACTGGCGTTTTCGGGGTCTGAACAGGCTCTAAAGCGGGGTCGGCTCGGGTTCCAGGTCGTCCGCATCGTCGGCGGAGCCCGGCAGGGCGGCGATCACTTGAACGCCCCGGCTCCGGCAGATCTCCTGCAAGGAGGGCGGCAGCGGGACGTCGGTCACGAAGGTCTGTATCTGGCTGATATGGGCGATGCGCACGGCCGCCGAGCGCCGCAGCTTGGTCGAATCGCAGACCAGCATGACACTGCGGGCATTGGCGATGATCGCCTGCGCCGCCTGCACCTCGCGATAGTCGAAGTCGAGCAGCGCGCCCTCCTCGTCGATCGCGGAGGCACCGATGATGGCGTAATCGACCTTGAATTGGCCGATCAGCTTGATCGCCGTGGAGCCGATCACCGCACCATCCGAGCGACGCACGGTACCGCCGGCGACAATTACCTCGATATGCGGGTGACGATAAAGCATCATCGCCACATTGAGATTGTTGGTGATGACCAGCAGGTTTTCGTGATTGGTCAGGGCGCTCGCGACTTCTTCCGTGGTGGTCCCGATATTGATGAACAGCGACGAGCCATTGGGAATCTGCGCCGCGGCAGCAACACCAATCGCCTTCTTTTCCTCGGCGGCCACGAATCGCCGCGCTTCATAAGCGAGGTTTTCCACGCCCGACGCGACGATGGCGCCGCCGTGGATACGCGTCAGCAGGCGCTGGTCGCAGAGATCGTTGAGATCCTTGCGGATGGTCTGTGCGGACACCTCGAAGCGGCGCACGAGATCGTCGACCATCACGCGGCCAAAGGCGCGCGCGTGATTCAGGATTTCGGATTGGCGATGGGTCAGGCCAGCAGTCACAACAACACCTCAGATGGAGTGTTTCCATCGTGCGGGTGTTGGCGGCGATGGTCAACGCATCACCGGCGCAGGCGCTTCGGCGCCGCGATGTCGTCAGAGAACCGCCTTCTAAGGCGTCACAGCGGCTTGGATACCCTGCGCGAACTGGAAAGCCGCGCGTTCAGCTTCGCGCGCATTGCGAAACAGCTGGCCTTCCATCGGGTTGAAACGGTGAGACGCTGCGAAGAACCTGTACCCACCGGGATCGCGAACCACGATGCCGGCAGCCTGCGATGAGACTTCGATGATGTAAGTGTCTGACATGGCGGCCCCCTACGCGATAGGCGATGCATATTCCGGGCCACTAACCCGAATGGGGGTATTTCGTTCCAGCCGGTGTTTAGAATCGCTCAGGTCGAGATCGTCGCATCCGGACGCTTGATCACCTGCGGGCGCCCCGCCTCGTCAATGGACACGAAGGTGAAATTGCCGTCGGTCACCAGGATCGGGGCGTTTTCGTTGCGGCGAAGCACCCAGGCCTCGATATGCACGGTAAGTGACGTGCGGCCCATCCGCACCAGTTCCGCATGCACGGACACGACGTCACCGACATGAACGGCCTTGCGGAAGGTCATCGCCTCGATAGCGACGGTGACCGTGCGCGTCTTCGCCACCTTGGCCGCAAAGATGCCGCCGCCGAGATCCATCTGGCTGAGCAGCCAGCCGCCAAAAATATCGCCATTGGCATTGGTATCCGCCGGCATCGCTACCGTGCGGATGGTGAGATCGCCGGTCGGTTCCGCATCCAGCCCCGTCACTGGCTGCGTCGTTGATTCAGTCATAAGCAGCCTGCCGCAAATTGAGTCATCATTTAAAGGTTTCCCAGCCGGCATCCGGCGCAAAGCGATCGCCGAACCGGGCCGCCAGCGTGCGCAGCGTGGCGGTGATATTCTCGGTTCCACGCGTCCGCGCATAGTTCAGCGGGCCGCCGCGGAATGGCGCGTAACCTGTTCCGAAAATCATTGCGCCATCGACCACATCGGCATTGTCGACGATGCCTTCGCGCAGACAGGCGACGCAGACATTCGACATCGGCAGCACCAGGCGATCGATCATCTCCTGCGTCGGACGCGCGGTGGCAACCGCACTGGAACTCTTCTCGGCCTTGCCGTCGCGCCATGTATAGAAGCCCTTGCCAGTCTTTTTGCCGAGCTCGCCCTTGTTGACCTTCTCGCGGAGCCAGGCCGGCGTCGGCGGCAGCAGGTCACCGAATTTGGAGCGCAGCATGTCGCCGACGGCCAAACAAATATCGAGGCCGACCTGATCGGCCAGTTCGATGGGCCCCATCGGCATGCCGAACTGCTCAGCGGCGGCGTCGATGGTCTCCTTGTCGACCTTCTCCTCCATCAGCATCATCGCCTCGAGCATGTAGGGCGTGAGCGCGCGATTGACGAGGAAGCCCGGCGAGCTCTTCACCGGCAGCGGCAGACGATCGATCGCGCCGACGAAGGCCGTGGCCTTCTTCAGCATGTCCTGGTCCACGCCATCATGACTGACGACCTCGACCAGCTGCAGGCGCGAGACCGGGTTGAAGAAATGCAATCCCAGCAGTCGCTCCGGCCTGGCGAGCGTGCTGCGCAGATCCTGCAACGGGATGCTCGATGTGTTGGTGGCGAGGATCGCGTCCGCCTTCATGCGCGGCTCGATGCCGGCATAGACCTTCTGCTTCAGTTCGAGCTTCTCCGACACCGCCTCGATGATGAGGTCGGCATTGCGTACGCCCTCGCCGTCCATATCGGGGATCAGGCGATCCAGCGTATCACGCTGATCGGTGCGCTTGCGGATGATCTTGCTGTAGAGATCGGCGGCGCGCTTGATGGCGCCCGCGATCGGCTCGGGCTTCATGTCGGCCAGCGTGACGCGGATGTCCTGATGCGCGCACCAGGCCGCGATGTCGCCGCCCATGGCGCCGGCGCCGATGACATGGACATGCTTGATCTTATTGCCGTCACCGGCGAGCTTCTTCATCTGCTCGCGCAGGAAGAAGACGCGGATCAGGTTCTGCGCCGTCGGCGTCACCATCAGCCGGGCGAAGGACGCCTTCTCGGCATTGAGCATCGCCGCACGGTCGCCGCCATGTTTCTCCCAGAGCTCGATCAGCGCATAGGGCGCAGGATAATGTTCGCGCGGCGCAGCCTTCGAGGCTTCAGCGACCATGCGCGAGGCGAGAATGCCGCGCACCGGCGAGAAGTTCATGATCGGGATCAGCGCACTCGGCTTGGCGCGCTTGAGCTTGCCGAACACCGCATCGCGCACGGCGTTACGGACATGGCGTTCCTCGGTCACCGCATCGACAAGACCGATCGCCTTCGCCTTGCGCGCGTCTATGGTCTTGCCGGTCAGCATCAGCGGCATCGCCTGCATCGGATTGACCAGATGCGTGAAACGCGCCGTGCCGCCCAAACCTGGATGCAGGCCGAGCATCACTTCAGGGAAACCGAAACGCGCACCATCGATGGCGATGCGCATCTGGCAGGCCAGCGCCACTTCGAGGCCGCCGCCCAGGCAGAAACCGTGAATGACGGCCACCGTCGGGATCTTCAGCGCCTCGAAGCGGTCGATCACCGCGTGAGCACGGCTGATCTGCGTTTCCACTTCCAATGGGTCGCTGGCGCCGCGAAATTCATTGACGTCGGCGCCGGCAATGAAGCCGGACGTCTTGGCCGAACGAACCACGATGCCGGTCGGGCGCTGAGCTTCCAGCGCGTTCAGCACCTGATCGAATTCTTCCAGCACCACGGCCGACAGCGTATTGGCGCTCGCATCGGCGCGGTCAAACAATAGCCACGCGATGCCATCGGCATCGCGCGTCAGCTTGAAGTGGCGATAGGTGCCCGATGTGTCGGGACCCGGCCCGAGTTCGAGCACGCGATCCCCAAGAACGTCCATGATCTTGCTGTCCATGACGCCCTCACACCGTCTCGATCAACATCGCGCCACCGAGGCCACCGCCGATACATTCGGTAGCGATGCCGCGTTTGGTGCCGAGCCGCTTCATCGCATTGACGAGATGCAGCACAATACGGTTGCCAGACGTGCCGACGGGATGGCCGAGACTGATCGCACCCCCATCGACATTGAGCCTGGCGCGATCGATCTCGCCGGCAGCGCCATCGAGGCCGAGCACCTCGCGGCAGAATTTTTCGTCCTTCCAGGCGGCGAGACAGCCGAGTACTTGCGTGGCGAAGGCTTCGTTCAACTCCCAGGTCTCGATGTCCTGAATCGTCATGTTGTTGCGCTTCAACAGATCGTTCGACGACAACACCGGACCGAGCCCCATGATCGACGGATCGAGCGCAGACCACTGGCTGTCGACGATCACAGCCTTCGGCGTGAGACCGTGTTTCGCCACCGCTTCTTCGGACGCAAGGATCGTCCATGATGCGCCATCGGTGATCTGTGAGGAATTGCCGGCGGTGACCTGCCCCCACGGACGTTCGAATACCGGCTTTAGTGTCGCGAGCTTGTCGACCGACGAATCCGCGCGGACGCCGTCATCGTGGTCATAGAAATTGCCCTTGCGGTCGAAGGCGGTCTCAACCTCGCCTTTCAGCCAGCCCTGTTCCTGCGCATGCGCAAGGCGCTTGTGACTTTCGACGGCATAGGCATCGGCCTGCGCACGGGTGATGCCGAACAGGTGCCCGACCTTCTCGGCGGTCTGGCCCATATTGAGGTCGGTGATCGGATCGGTGAGACCGCGCTCGAGGCCGATGACCGGCTTGAAATAAGCCGGCCGGGCCTTGGCGATCGCCGCCACCTTGCCGAGCACACCCTTGGCCATGGCAAGCCCGGCGAACCAGCGTACGCCGTTCTGCGGCCAGACCAGCGGCGCGTGGCTGAGCGCTTCGGCACCGCCAGCGAGAATCAAATCGGCATTCCCCTCGCGGATATAGCGATAGCCGGTGTCGATCGACTGCATGCCGGAGCCGCAATTGATCTGCACGGTGAAGGCCACCATCGCCTCGCCCATACCGAGCCGAAGTCCCGCAACGCGCGCCGGGTTCATCTCATCCGCGATGACATTGACGCACCCAAGGATCACTTGGTCGAAGGCATCCGGTGCAAAGGGCTGCCGCGCCAGCAGCGGGCGGCCACATTGAACGGCAAGATCGAGAGGGGTGAACGGACCGGGACCGCTGCGCGCCTTCAGGAACGGCGTCCGGCTGCCGTCAACGATATAGACTGGTCTTGCCATCAGCTTGCTGCCCGCTGCTCACCAAGTTCCTGGAAGAACTGGTGCACGTTATCGGACTTCTTATAGCCGGGCGACAGCTCTTCCGGCGCGAAGTGATCGACCTCGATCACCAGCTTGACGGCTTCCTGCGCAGCGGCGAGCTTTTCGCCCTCGGCCTGAGTGATGACGCCCTGTGTCACTGCATCCTTCCAGTTTTTGAGCTTCGCCGTCCGAATGCGCTTGGCAATATCGTCACTCGATGTCACCAGTTTGAACGCCTTCTCCAGCCGCGCGAGACCGCGGTCATCATCCACATGCGACAGATCCGGCGTCAGGCGATCGCGCGTCGCCGACGGCTCCAGGATCATCTGCGCGCAGCGATGCACCACGCGATCCGAAGGCCCGAGCACCGATGCACCATATGGCTGCACGATGAATTTGAGGATGCCGGCGACAAAGCGGTTCGGCAGGTTGGCCAGAATCTCCGCAAAGCGGTTCTCGATGGTCTTGAAGCCGGACGCCATACACCATTCAAGTGCCGGCAGGTCGTCCTGCTGGCGGCCTTCGTCCTCCCAGCGCTTCAGCGCAGCCGAGAGCAGATAAAGCTCGGAGAGAATATCGCCGAACCGCGCCGACAGCATTTCCTTGCGCTTCAACGCTCCGCCCAGCGTCAGCAACGCCATGTCGGCGCACAATGCGAAGGCCGAGGAATAACGCGAGAGCTGGCGATAGAACTGTGTGGCATCGCCGGCATCCGGCGCAGGCGCAAATACGCCACCAGTCCAGCAGCGGCCCCAGGCGCGGAACAGCGTGGTAATGCTGTGGCCGATATGTTTCCAGAACGCGGTGTCGAAGGCCTCTAAGCCCTTCGCCTTGTCGGGATCGCCGAGCGCATTCATTTCCTGCAACAAATAAGGATGCGCGCGGATGGCGCCCTGCCCGAACACGATGAGATTGCGCGTCAGGATGTTCGCGCCTTCCACCGTGATGCCCACCGGCACCGCGCGATAGAGATTGCCCATATAGTTCTGCGGGCCGTCGATGACGGCCTTGCCGCCATGGATGTCCATGGCATCGTCGATGGCGATGCGCATGCGCTCGGTGGCATGCAGCTTCATGATGCCGGAGATAACCGCGGGATGATGGCCCAGATTTAGCGCCGCCGAGGTCAGGCGTCGCGCGGCATCGAGCAGATAGGCCGTGCCGGCGATGCGGGCGAGCGGCTCCTCGATGCCTTCGAACTTGCTGATCGAAATGTTGAACTGTTCGCGGATGCGGGCATAGGCACCAGTGGTGCGCGCGGCATAGGCGGCACCGGCCGCAGACAGCGACGGCAATGAGATGCCACGACCGGCGGCGAGCGCCGACATCAGCATCTTCCAGCCCTGGCCCAGACGCTGCTGCCCGCCGATGATGTAGTCGAGCGGGATGAAAACATCGCGGCCCCAGTTCGGGCCGTTCTGGAACACCTGCATCGACGGTAGATGGCGCTGGCCGATCTCGACGCCTGGAAGATCATGCGGGATCAGCGCAACCGTGATGCCAAGCTCATCCTGTGAGCCCACGAGGTGATCGGGGTCATAGGCCTTGAAGGCGAGACCGATCAGCGTCGCGACCGGGCCGAGCGTGATGTAGCGCTTGTGCCAGTTGAGGCGCAGGCCCAGAACCTCCTGGCCTTCGAACGTGCCCTTGCAGATGATGCCGCTGTCGATCATCGAGGCCGCGTCCGAGCCCGCTTCCGGGCTGGTGAGGCCGAAACAGGGAATGTCGCGTCCATCGGCAAGGCGCGGCAGCCAGCGCTGGCGCTGCGCGTCGGTGCCGAACTTCATCAGCAGTTCGCCGGGACCGAGCGAGTTGGGCACCATCACGGTGACGGCGGCGACCACCGACCGCGACGAAATCTTGCGCACCACTTCCGAATGCGCATAAGGCGAGAAGCCGAGACCTCCGAATTCCTTCGGAATGATCATGCCGAAGAACTTTTCGCGCTTGATGAACTCCCAGACGTCCGGCGGCAGATCGCGCAATTCCCAATTGATCTTCCAGTCGTCGATCATCTCGCAGAGGCGATCCACCGGCCCGGTCATGAAGGCCTGTTCTTCATCCGTCAGTGTGGCCGGCTTGACGGCGAGCAGCTTGGCCCAGTCCGGATTGCCGGTGAACAGATCCGCATCCCACCAGACGTCGCCGGCTTCCAGCGCCTCGCGCTCGGTGTCCGACATCTTCGGCAGCACGCCCTTGGCCCAGCCAAAGATCGGCTTGGTGAGATGGTCGCGGCGCAGACTGGACGAGCTCATGGAGGCTTCCTCTCGATCGAGACGACCAGCAGTCCGGGCGGACCGCGGGCGCCCAAAGGCAGACGCTCTTAGCGGGACGGTGTCACCTTAGCTTTCGCATTGATATTCAAGCGAAATTTGACAGCATCGAGCCATCATTAACGACAGGATACCGCAACGGTTCCCGAAAGGCGATTTCCCGCCGCGTGACCAGTGGTCGCGCGACCGAAATGCCGGAAGAATAGCCGGCCTCAGTCCGGCCGGTTCATCTCGAACATGGCGTCCTGCTTGATGTGGAAATAGTCGCCGCGGCGGCCGGCGCGCAGGATCGGGCCAGCCAATGCGGTCTGGTACACGCCATCCACGATCAGGGTCTTGTCGATATGGACGGCAACGACCTCGCCCATGGTGAGGAAGGCGTTGGCCGAAGCACCGTTGGCGCCCTTGAGTTCGATGATCTGAGTCACCTTGCACTCGAACGCAACGCGGGCTTCGCCGACCCGTGGCACATTGACAAGCTTGCTCGGCACCGGCGTCAGGCCGGCGATCTCGAATTCATCGACTTCCGGGCCGACATGCGCCGCCGTGGCGTTCATCTGCTTGGCCAGATCCATGGTGGCCAAATTCCAGACGAATTCCTTCGTCGCCTGCATGTTGCGGGCGGAGTCCTTGATCCCGATGCTGGAAAAGCCGATCAGCGGCGGCGTGTAGTTGAAGGCGTTGAAGAAGCTGTACGGCGCCAGATTGACGTGTCCATTGGCATCCCGGGAGGAGACCCACCCGATCGGACGCGGACCGATGATGGCATTGAAGGGATCGTGCTTGAGGCCGTGGCCGTTGACGGGCTCGTAAGAATGCAGATCGAATGCGGTCACGCGGAAGATCCCCTGAATTGACGTCAGAGAGATCGTCTAGCCCCGCGGGGCCAACCCGGCAAGAACGAAGTCGATCATCTGATCCAGGGTCGGGCCAGGTTTCGTCGCACATTGCGCGATCATCTGCGGGTGAAAGAACCGCATCATGGCGGTGCAGGCGCACATGGCTGCCAATTCGACGTCCGGAGCCTTAAACTCACCCTTGGCAGCACCGTCCGCGATGACACCGCCGATGGTAACGGTGATGCGCTCCATATGAGCAGTGCAGACATCCCAACTCTCTTCCATGGCGATGGCGACCATCTCATGCAGCTTGGCATCGCCGACATAGCGTTCGGCATTCATCTCATGGATTGACGTCAGCAGTTCGCGGAGCCGCGCGGCGGCCGGCTGCGGATTTTCAGCAATCGCTCCAGCGGCCTCTTCAACTTCCCCCATCAACCGCTGCGCCACAGCCGCGATGATCGACTTCTTCGAATCGAAGAAGCGATAGACGTTCGCCGGTGACATCCGCAGCACCTTCGCAATATCGGCGACGGTGGTCTTCTGGTAGCCGATTTCACGAAACAGCTTTTCCGCGACCACAACGATGCGGCCCCGCATATCGGCTTCGACGTGATCAGAAATCAGAGTCATCTCGGCGTGCAGTCTTCAGTTATTCGGCAGCAAGCGGAAAGGCCTGTTGCTTGTCGTGATGTTGCGGTGCGTGATGATCCACGTCCTCACCCGATCCGCGTTCATCCAGGCTCTTGCGAAACCATAGCGCATAGAGACCCGGGAGATACAACAACGTCAAGAACGTCGCCACAAACAATCCACCCATGATGGTGACCGCCATCGGGCCCCAGAAGGCCGAGCGCGACAGCGGGATCATCGCCAAAATGGCGGCCAACGCCGTCAGGATGACCGGACGCGCACGGCGCACGGTCGCCTCGACGATGGCTTCGCGGCGGGTCAGACCGTGCCGCACGTCGGTTTCGATCTGATCCACCAGAATAACGGCGTTGCGCATGATCATACCCGCCAGCGCGATCAGGCCGAGCAGTGCCACGAAGCCGAACGGCTTGTTGGCAACGTTCAGCGCCAAAGAGGCGCCGACGATGCCGAGCGGCGCCGTCAGGAACACCAGGATCAGGCGCGAGAAGCTCTGCAACTGCACCATCAGCAGCGTCAGCATGATGATCATCATCAGCGGAAACAGTACGGCAATCGAGGCATTGCCCTTGCTGGATTCCTCCACTGCGCCGCCGATCTCGATGCGATAGGCCGGCTGCAGGCTGTCGCGAATCTGCTGCAGTTGCGGCCAGATCTGGTTGGTGACGTCCGGCGGCTGCACGCCATCGACGACGTCGCCGCGCACGGTGATCGCCATGTCGCGGTTACGGCGCCAGAGGATCGGCTCCTCATGGGCGTATTCGATCTTCGCCACCTGCGACAGCGGCACCGGAACGCCGTTGCGCGAGATGATGGTGAGATCACCCACACGGCCGAGATCGAGGCGTTCCGACGGCACGGCCCGGGCAACGACACCCACTTTCTCGATACCGTCACGCACGTTCGTGACCGACGCGCCGGAGATCAGCATCGCCAGGGATTGTGACAGTTCCTGCGGCGTCAGGCCGAGCGCACGGGCGCGATCCTGGTCGACCACCAGCCTGAGGGAAGGCGTCTGTTCGTTCCAGTCGAGCTGCGGATCGACCATATTCTTGTTGGCGCGCATTACTTCGCGCACCCTGTAGGCTATATCCCGCACGGTCGCGGTATCCGGCCCGATGACGCGGAACTGGACGGGGAAACCGACCGGCGGACCGAAATTGAAGCGATCGACGCGCACGCGTGCTTCCGGCAGCTGGCCATCGGCGACGGCCTTCTCGATCTTGGACTTGATGCGCTCGCGTGCCTCGACATCCTTGGACACGATCACGATCTCGGCGAAGGCCTCATTCGGGAGCTGCGGATTGAGGCCGAGCCAGAAGCGCGGCGAGCCGCGGCCGACATAGGCCGTATAGGTGGCGATGTCCTTGTCGTCCTTGAGCAGCTTCTCGGCGTCCTTGACCGCCTTTTCGGTAACGCCAAAGGCCGTGCCTTCTGGCAGGCGCAGCTGCAGGAACAGTTCGGGACGTTCCGACAACGGGAAGAACTGCTGCTGGACATGGCCGAAACCGACGATGGCAGCGATGAAGATACCGACGGTGGCAGCCACCACCTTGATGCGGTGCGTGACGCACCACTGCACGACGCTGCGCAACCCGCGATAGATGCGCGTCTCATAGACCGCATGCGGATCGTGATTGGCCTTTCCGTGGGCAGCAAAGTTCGGCAGCAGCTTGACGCCGATATAGGGCGTGAAGATCACCGCGACGAACCACGAGGCGATCAGCGATATCGCCACAACCCAGAAAATGCCGCCGGCATATTCGCCCACTGCGGAATTCGCAAAGCCGATCGGCAGGAAGCCGACCGCTGTAATCAGCGTACCGGTGAGCATCGGGAATGCCGTGGACTCCCAGGCGAAGGAGGCCGCGCGCACGCGGTCCCAGCCCTGCTCCATCTTCACCACCATCATCTCGACTGCGATAATGGCGTCATCGACCAGTAGGCCGAGCGCGATAATCAACGCACCTAGCGTGATGCGATGCAGGTCCATGCCCATCGCATTCATGACCATGAAGACGATACCGAGCACCAGCGGCACCGAGAGCGCCACCACAATGCCGGTGCGCCAGCCGAGTGCCAGAAAGCTGACGAACAGCACGATGCCCAACGCCTCGATGAACGAGTGCGTGAATTCCCCAACGGCATGTTCGACCACCAGCGGCTGGTCAGCGATTTGCTCGACATTGATGCCCTGCGGGACGGCGGCCATGAATTCGTTCTTGGCCTTTTCGACGTCCTTGCCGAGTTCCAGAATATTGGCGCCGTTGGCCGTCACCACGCCGACGCCGAGCGCGTATTGGCCCTTCTGCCGGACCTTGAAATCCGGTGGATCGACGAAGCCGTGGCTCACCGTCGCGATATCGCCGAGGCGGAACGTGCGTCCGTTGCTCTCCACCGGCGTCTCCGCGACGGTCTTCACGCCATCGAGCGCGCCGGTGACGCGCAGCGGCACGCGCTGCGACGAGGTTTCCACGGTACCGGCCGGCTGGATCGCGTTCTGCTTGGCGAGAGAATCGAACAGCGTCTGCGGCGTGATGCCGAGCGTCGCCAGTTTGGCGTGAGAAAATTCGACGAAAATGCGCTCGTCCTGCGTACCGTAGAGATTGACCTTGGTGACGCCTTTCACCTTCAGCAGGCGCTGGCGCAGGCCTTCGGCGACCACTTTCAACTGTTTGAAGTCGGCACCGTCGCCGGTCATCATATAGAGAATGGAATCGACGTCGCTGAATTCGTCATTGACCGTCGGCCCGATCAGATTGGCGGGCAGGCTGCCCTGCACGTCGGCGAGCTTCTTGCGCAGCAGATAGAACAGGAACGGTACTTCCTTGGCGGGCGCGTTATCCCTGAACGTGACCTGCAGCGCCGTGAAGTTCGGCTTCGAATAGGTCTGCACCTTTTCGAAGTAAGGCAGTTCCTGCATCTTCTTCTCGATGGGATCTGCAACCTGCTCCTGCATTTCCTTGGCGGTCGCCCCCGGCCAGATCGCCGTGACGTTAACGACCTTCACCGTGAAAGATGGATCTTCGGCACGGCCGAGCTTCTCGTAAGAGAAGAAGCCGCCGACACCGAGCGCGATGATCAGAAACAAAATCAGTGCCGGATGAGCGACGGCCCAGGCGGAGAGGTTGAAGCGATGCATCGGCTTCGTCCTTTGAATGCGAGCGTCTTAAAAAGACAATGCGGAGACGACGTGGACCTTCAGCGCCGGGTCGAGCTTCTGCACGCCCAGCGTCACGATCTTGGCACCTTCATCGACGCCACCTGAGATGATCACGTCGTTGCTCTCATAGGACTTCACCTTGACCGGCTGCAGCGCGACGTCGCCCGATGCGCTCACAACATAGAGCGAAGGGTTGTTGCCCTGGCTGAACAGCGCCGAGAGCGGCACGCGCGCAACGCGTTCGGTGGCAGGATCGGACAGCGTCAGCGTCGCCGTCATGCCGAGCGACACCTTGTCGTCGGCTTCGGGCAGCGAGAATTTGGCCAGATATGTGCGCGTCGCGGTGTCGGCATTGGGCGCAAGTTCACGCAGCTTGGCGGCATATTGCTTGCCGGGCTCAGACCACAGCGTCACGCCGGCTTTGCCTTCCTTGGCGCGGCCAACCAGCGTTTCCGGAATGGAAACCACCGCCTCCTTCTCGCCGAAACGCGCAACACGGATGGCGGCTTGCCCCGCGGCGACGACCTGACCGGCATCGACCAGCGTCGCGGTGACAACGCCGCGGGTGTCGGCGATCAGCGTCGCATAAGAGAGGCTGTTCTTGGTGAGTTCGACCGAGCGTTCGGCGCGATTGAGACGCGCGCGAGCTTCGTCGCCCGTGGCTTTGGCCTGATCGAGCTGTGCCTGGGTGGACCAGCCCTTGCTGCGCAATTCCGTGGCACGGCCCTCGGCCGCAGTGGCGTTGGCCAGCACGCCCGTGGATGCGTTGAGTTCGGCGACCGCCTGCTCAGCCTGCAGCTTCAGATCGACCTCGTCGAGCGTAGCCAGCGGCTGGCCGATCTCGACGTTCTGGCCGACCTCAACAAGGCGCTTCGCGACCTTGCCGGTGACCCGGAAGCCCATATCGGTCTCGATCCGCGGGCGGATGGTGCCGACGAAACTGCGCTGCGGCGATTCCGGCTCGTAATGCACAGTCGCGACCAGCACGGGGCGGGTTGGCTTGGCTTCCGCCTCAGTTTTCTTGCCGCATCCGGCCAGAGCAAGGGCCGGGATCAGCAAGAGCGCGGCAGCGAATGGCTTGCGGGAAGCGCTGACTTTGGTGTGGCCGAGCATCACGAGCGTCCTTCGAATGAATGTTCGAAGGGAATTTAGGCGTGACCACTGACGAATGTCAATATTCGTCAGTGGTCACAATTTCGGCAGATTGCCGCACCCCGTCCCGGCCTTATTTCACCCGCGCCGGTTTGCCGGTAGCCGCGAACTCCGTTGCTGTCCCGTGATTGCCGACCAGCACGAGAATACCGGCGACCAGCGGCATGGCCGCCAGAACCAGAAGCCCGGTCGAGGTGCTGCCCGTCAGCTCCTTGACCCAGCCGATCAGATAGGGACCGCCGAAGCCGGCGAGATTGCCGATCGAATTGATCAGCGCGATGGCGCCCGCGGCCGCCGTGCCGCTGAGCCACGCAGTCGGCAGCGTCCAGAACAAGGCGAAGGTGCAGAACACGCCGATCGCAGCGATCGTCAGCGCGACCATGGTCAGGGTCGGATTGGTGGAGATGCCGGACAGCGCGAGCGCCACGGCGGTCAGCAGCAGCGGCAGACCGACATGCCAGACGCGTTCGCGGGTCTTGTCGGAATGCTGCGCCCACAACACCATGGCAATGGAGCCGAACAGATAAGGGATCGCGGTGACGAAACCGGTCTGCAGGTTGGTGAAGCCGAACGCCTTCACGATCTGCGGCAGCCAGAACTGCATGCCATAGAGGGCGCCGACAAAGCCGAAATAGACCACGCTCAGCATCAGCACCTTCGGCGACGACAGCGCCTGCCCCAGCGTCATGCCATGGGCGCTCTCCTTGGCAAGGCGCTCGCCTTCAAGCTTGTCGGACAGCCACATCTTCTGGTCGGGCGTCAGCCATTCGGCCTTTTCAGGCTTGTCGGTGAGATAGAACCAGGTGACGACGCCGAGAATGACCGAAGGAATGCCTTCGATGATGAACAACCACTGCCAGCCCTTCAGGCCCATGACACCGTCGAGCCCCAGCAGCATGCCGGAGATCGGCGCGCCAATCACCGTGGATACGGGCACCGCGATCGCGAAGGCGGCGAGGAAACGCGCGCGATATTCTGCCGGAAACCAGTAAGTGAGATAGAGGATAATGCCGGGGAAGAAGCCGGCCTCAGCGACACCGAGCAGAAAGCGCAGCGTGTAGAAGCTCCACGGGCCACTGACGATCGCCATCAGCGCGGAGATGATGCCCCAGCTCACCATAATGCGCGCGATCCAGCGGCTGGCGCCGAATTTCTCCAGCGCGATATTGCTGGGAACTTCAAAAATGAAATAGCCGATGAAGAAGATGCCGGCGCCCCACGCAAAAACGGTGGGCGAGAAATTCAGCTCGGCATTCATGGTGAGCGCGGCGAAGCCAAGATTGACGCGGTCGAGATAGGCCAGGAAATAAGCCAGCACCAGAAACGGGATCAGCCGCCAGGAAATGGCGCGGATGGTTGAGGCTTCGATGTCGGATTTCGCGCTGCGCGTGGCGCGCGCCCCGACGGCGGTCTGGCTCATGGTTCACTCCCGGTCGCTTGTTGTCGGCAACGGCCTCTGCGGGCCGCGCTGTCATGTCGCACGGTTTAGCGAAAGACCCGGGGAGCGGCAATGTCTGTGCAGAGCAGCAATCAGCTCAGCGCAGCACCTGCGTGAACAGCACCTGCGCGAAGCGCTCAATCGGTGCCGGGCTGCGTTCGGCTTTCGACAGCAGGTTGGCGCCCTGCAGCGAGGAGACGATGAAACCCGCAACCTCCGCGCATTTGAAGTCGGCCGGCAGCTCGCCGGCTTTCACCGCGGAGGTCAGGCATTCGGCAATACTCTGCTGAACATCGGCGAAGATCGTCAGCAGCCGGTCGCGAATGAGGTCGCTGTGGTCGCTGGCTTCTGCCGTGAAGTTGCCGAACAGGCAGCCATTGCACATCTGGTCTTCGGTGAGCCGGGCCACATTGGCATCGATATAGGCGCGCAACCGCGCCAGTGGCGACAGGCCCTCATTGCGCAGCGTCTGCGCCATCAGTTCGCGACCCTTCGCGAAATAGAGATCGATGATCTCGAGGCCGAATTCTTCCTTGGAGGTAAAGTGGTTGGTGAAGGTGCCCTGCGGCACACCCGCGGCATGCACGATGTCGCGAACACTGGCCCCCGCATAGCCGCGCGCATGCACGACCGCGAGGCCTGCGGTGAGAATCCTGTCGCGATTCGAGAGCTTCGCCATGGACTTAATATGGCTGTGCCGGGCGCCGGATCAAGCGACCGCCGCGCATAACCACAAGGCGTTCAGCCCCCTTTTACTGCCCTGGCCTTTGGGTCTAGCCGTGCCCGTAGCGGCGGGCCGCCTCGACAGTCAAACCCTTGCCGACGGCCCCGAACGTGTCGCCATCGATAGCGCGGGCGGCCGGCAGCGCCGCCGTGATCGCCTTGCGGACATGGGCGAGCTGCACCGAACCGCCGGTCAGGAACACCGCATCGATCGCTTCGGGCTTCAATCCGGCCTGGTTCAGGCAGATCTTGATCCGCGCGGTGATCCGATCGGCGAGCAACTGGGTGTGGCTGACGAGTTCCTTGCGGGCGACGCCAGCGGCCAAACCCGGCTCGATCCAGTCCAGCGCGATGCTCGATTTCGGCTTGTCGGACAGGCCAATCTTGGCGCCCTCGACTTCCATGGCCAGTGTGTGGCCGCGCTGCTCGTCCAGTACGCGCACCAAGCGATCCAGCAGCTCCGGCTGCTGTGCCTCATAGCGCACCTGTTTCACCTCATTCATGACCTTGGAATCGTACATCCGGTTGATGCTCGACCAGGTCGCCAGATCGTGGAAATAGCCTGACGGCACATCGAGCCCCGCGCGCTTCATCGCCGAGCGATAGCCGAGCAGCGGCATGATCACGCCGAGGCTGAGATGTCTGTCGAAATCGGTACCGCCGATGCGCACGCCGTCATTGGCGAGAATGTCGTCCTTGCGGTCGGCATGACGGTGCCGCTCGGGCGAAAGGCGCACGATGGAGAAATCCGACGTGCCGCCGCCGATATCGGCGATCAGCGCGATCTCCTCCGAATTGATCTGGCGCTCGTAATCCAGCGCCGCGGCAATCGGCTCGAACTGGAACGTGACGTCCTCGAAGCCGACGTCTTTCGCGATGGCGCGCAGCGTAGCTTCGGCCTTGGCATCGCCCGCCGGATTGTCATCGACGAAATGGACGGGACGGCCATGGACGACCTGGCGGAGTTCAAGCCCTGTGGCCTGTTCCGCACGCCGCTTCACCGCACCGAGATAATAGGCGATGACATTGCGGAAGCTGACGCGTTCGCGGCCGACGCGCGTCGTCTCGTCGATCAGCGACGTGCCAAGCACGGATTTAAGGCTGCGCATCAGGCGGCCAGGCGCCCCCTCGACATAGGCCTCAATCGCCTTGCGGCCGATGAAGGCGCCGGTATCGGCCTTGTAAAAGATCGCACTCGGAATTGTGACATGATAGTCTTCGAGCGCCGCCAGCACCGGAACATCATTGATGACCGTGCCGAGCGTCGTGTTCGACGTCCCAAAATCCAGACCACAAACCGACATTGCCGCTCCCGAAAGGAACGTCCGTCTACACAGTTCGCAGGCCGCGATCTAGCATTATATTTTTGCACAGCCGGACTGTCATGAAGCGCATCGAACACTGCAATTTTCGAAGCAAAACAACGCGATCCACAGAACAATCGACTGCATCCGCCGGGGTTGATGAATCGTGCGGCATCGGTCCATAAGCGGTTTGCGACGGCGGTATGACCCGCCACGGAATTTCGAAGGAATCTCTACGCGTGGCAAACATCAATCAGAAGATCGCAGACGAACTTGGCGTGCGCGAACAGCAAGTCGCCGCGACGGTAGAACTGCTCAACGGCGGCGCGACGGTGCCGTTCGTGGCGCGTTACCGCAAGGAAATCACCGGCGGTCTCGATGACGCGCAACTGCGCACGCTGGAAGAGCGCCTGACCTATCTGCGCGAACTCGAAGAACGCCGTCTCGTGATTCTGGAATCGGTGCGCGAACAGGGTAAGCTCGACGCTGCGCTCGAAACGGCGATCATGACCGCCGAAACCAAAGGCCGTCTCGAGGACATCTATCTGCCGTTCAAACCGAAGCGCCGCACGAAGGCCGAGATCGCCAAGGAAGCCGGCCTTGAACCGCTATCGGAACTGCTGCTCACCGAGCCGCAGAACGATCAGAAGAAAGTTGCCGAAGCTTTCGTCAATGCCGAGAAGAACGTCGCCGATGTCGCCGCTGCACTCGACGGCGCGCGCGCCATTCTTGTCGAGCGCTTCGCCGAAGATGCCGATCTGATCGGCGCGCTGCGCGAGCAGATGTGGTCGAACGGCCTGATGGCCTCGACCGTGCGCACCGGCAAGAAGACCGAAGGCGAGAAGTTCAAGGACTATTTCGACTTCAGCGAGCCGCTGCACAAGCTGCCGTCGCATCGCATTCTCGCGCTGTTCCGCGGCGAGAAAGAAGAGATCCTCGATCTCGCGATGCAGCCCGAGCCGGTGCCGGCCGCGCCTGCTCCGACAACGACACCCAGCTCCTATGAGCTGAAGATCATGAACCGCTTCGGCGTCTCCGATCAGGGCCGCCCCGGTGACAAGTGGCTGACCGAAACCACCCGCTGGGCCTGGCGCACCAAGATCCAGGTGCATCTCAACATCGACCTGCGCATGCGGCTGTGGACTGCGGCCGAAGAAGAAGGCGTCCGCGTGTTCGCCTCCAATTTGCGCGATCTCCTGCTCGCAGCGCCTGCCGGCGCGCGCGTCACCATGGGTCTCGATCCCGGTTTCCGTTCGGGTGTGAAGACCGCGATTATCGACGCCACCGGTAAAGTCGTCGCAACGACCACGATCTATCCGCATGAGCCGCAGCGCCAGTGGGATGCGTCGCTCGCCATGCTCGGCAAGCTCGCCGTCCAGCACAAGGTCGATCTGATCGCCATCGGCAACGGGACGGCCTCGCGCGAGACCGACAAGCTGGCGATGGAGCTGGTGAAGCTACTGCCGGATTTGAAGATGTCGAAGATCGTGGTGTCGGAAGCCGGCGCCTCGGTCTATTCGGCCTCCGCTTTCGCCTCCGAAGAATTGCCCGAACTCGACGTCACGCTGCGCGGCGCGGTGTCGATTGCGCGCCGCCTGCAGGATCCGCTGGCCGAACTGGTGAAGATCGATCCGAAGGCGATCGGCGTCGGCCAGTACCAGCACGATCTCGGCGAGAGCAAGCTGGCGCGGTCGCTCGATGCCGTGGTGGAAGACTGCGTGAACGGCGTCGGTGTCGACGTGAACACGGCATCGGCGCCGCTGCTGGCACGCGTGTCCGGCATCGGCACCGGTCTGGCGCAGAGCATCGTGCAGCACCGCGACGCCAACGGCCCGTTCAAGTCACGCAAGGCGCTGAAGGAAGTGCCGCGGCTTGGCCCGAAGGCGTTCGAACAATGCGCCGGCTTCCTGCGCATCAATGATGGCGAGGATCCGCTCGACAAGTCCGGCGTGCATCCGGAAGCCTATCCGCTGGTGCGCAAGATTCTCGAAGCTACCAAGAGCGACATCAAGGCGCTGATCGGCAATGCCGAGATCCTGCGCAAGGTGCAGCCGAAGACCTTCGTCGACGACACCTTCGGTCTGCCGACCGTCACCGACATCCTGAAAGAACTCGAAAAGCCCGGTCGCGACCCCCGCCCCGCCTTCAAGGCTGCGGTGTTCATGGAAGGCGTCGAGAAGCTGAGCGACCTCAAACCCGGCATGGTGCTCGAAGGCACTGTGACCAACGTCGCTGCCTTCGGCGCCTTCGTCGATATCGGCGTGCATCAAGATGGTCTGGTGCACATCTCGGCGATGTCCAAGACCTTCATCAAGGATCCGCGCGAGGTCGTGAAGTCAGGCGACATCGTCAAGGTGAAGGTGCTGGAAGTCGAAGTCGCCCGCAAGCGCATCGCCCTGACGCTGCGCATGGATGACCCCGTCGGTGCCAAGGCCGACCGCCCGCAAGCCGATCGCGGCCCGCGCTTCAACGAGCGCCAGATGACATCGCGTGCTCCGGCGAAGCAGGAGAGCAGTGGCGGTGGTGCATTTGCAGAGGCACTCCGCCGTGCAGCCGAGAAGGGCGCCGGAAAGGCGAAGTAACTCTCCCCGTCATTGCGAGCGAAGCGAAGCAATCCAGAAGCCAAAAGCGCAGTCTGGATTGCTTCGTCGCAAATGCTCCTCGCAATGACGGCTGTTAGGCCTGCGCCTCCCCCAACTCCATAGCCAACTGCAAAATATCCTCGTCGCAATCGCGCCCGCCCATAATCGACAGGCCGATCGGGCAATCGTCGAGCTTTGCCACAGGCAGTGAGACCTGCGGCGTGCCGGCATGGCCGGACACACACAGCAGTTCGATCGCGCGGGCGCGGAACACGTCGAGCGTCGCATCCGGTGTGTTGCGCAGCGGCGCAATGCCCGGCGCGGTCGGCAGCAGTAACACCGTATCGGTGGTCAGCAGCGACAGCACGCGTTCAACGATGACTTTTCGCATGGCCCGCGCAGCCGCGATCTCGGCGGGATCCAAAACCGCCGCAGCCGCGAAACGCTCCTTCACGCCGGGGCCGAGCTTCGGCTGGGTCGCCTTGATCCATTCGCCCTGCGCGGCCCAGGCTTCTTCCGACTGAACTACACGGAAGGTGTTGCGCCAAGCGTTGAGTTCACCGCTCGCGACATCCACCTCCTCGCTCGCGCCAACCAGCGCCTTGATGCGATCGACCGACGGCTGCAGCAGGTTGCGAACCTTCTCATCGACAGCGCCAAACAGGTCGCTTGCGATCAGAACCTTCTTCACCCGGCGCGGGGCACGCGCCTTGTCGAGCAACACCTTGCCGACCTCGACCATCAATTCGGGCGTGCGCGCGAACCAGCCGACGGTGTCGTAGCTCGGCGCCAGCGGCACCGCACCATCAAGCGGAATGCGACCATGCGTGGTGCGAATGCCGTAGACACCGCAATAGCTGGCGGGCAAACGCACCGAACCACCGGTGTCGGAGCCGATGGCGAAATCGACCAGCGCACCAGCGGTCGCTGCAGCGGAACCACTGGACGAGCCACCGGGAATGCGGCCGAGCGCAGCCGGATTAATCGGCGTGCCGTAATGCGCGTTCTCGCCATTCAGGCTCCAGGCCAGTTCATCGGTATGCGTCTTGCCGACGAGCTTCGCGCCGGCATTCAACAAACGATCCACGACCGGCGACGATTTTGTCGGCACCGGATGTGTCGCCAGCCATTCCGGGCTGCCGGCGCCGGTCGGCACATTGGCGAGATCGAAGAAATCCTTCAGCGCAAAGGTGAGACCCGCGAGAGGCCCCTCTGTCGTCGTCTGCACTTCGATGTGGCCATGATCCACAAAGGCGTTGAGCGTGTCATTGATCGGCATCGAAGTCTCCGTACGACAAAAGGACGCCCGCTTCAGTGGGGCTTGAGCAGACTCGCAGCCGGCCTGATGAAGGTCCTGATGCCATTCTTGAAACCGAACAGCGGCTGCGCGATCTCGCATACCGCCTCTGCCTTGGTCTCGCAATCGAGCACCACGAGATCGGCGGGATTGCCGACGGCGATGCCGTAATGCTTCAGGTTGAGCAGCTTGGCGGATGCCAATGTCACCAGATCAAGACATCCAGCGAGATCGTCGATGGCGCCGACCTGCATCACATTGGCATAGAGATTGATCATGCGGATCAGCGACGCATCGCCGAACGGCGTGAACGGATTGAGCACGTTGTTGGTGGAGATATTGGCGTTCACGCCGAGCGCGCGAAGCTTATGCGCCGACGTCACGCCACGCGGCACGTTGTGATCGCTGTCACGGCCGGTGAGGAACAGGTCGGTCGCCGGCAACACCGTGACGGCGACACCGGCATCGGCGAGCCGCTTTGCAGCGGCCTCGAAGGCCGCAGGCGGCATCGCCGACAGTTTCGTGGCATGGCCGATGGCGACACGGCCGCCCCAGCCGGTCGCCTCGGTCATGCGGCAGACCTCTTCGTAGTCCGACCGCGTTGGGTCGAGATCGAAATCGAGGTGGAAATCGATATCGACGCCGAACTCCTGCGCGATACCAAAAATCCTGACGATCTGGCCATTCGAATCCTTGTCGATGTAAGGCACGCCGCCGACCAGATCGGCGCCCTCTCGCATCGCCTGCAGCAGGACCTCCTCGCAGCCGGGATCATCGAGCAATCCCTCCTGCGGAAACACGCAGAGCTGCAGATCGATCGCCCAGGCGTATTCCTGCTTCAACTTCTTCAGCGCGCGAAAACTGGTCAACCCGATACGCGGATCGACCTCCACATGCGTGCGCATGCGGTTGGTGCCGTGCTTGATCGCTTTCTCCAGCGTCTGCGATGCGCGTGCATAGACGTCCTCTTCGGTGAAGTCGCGTTTGGCCCGGGAGACTTCGCTGATCACCTCCGCGAGCGTACCCTTCGCGCAATTGCAGCGGCCGAGGAGACAGGATTTGTCGAGATGGATATGCGTCTCCACGAAGCCCGGCACGAGCAGCCGGCCGCCGACATCCTGATCCGGCGCGACGCCGCGCGGCAGGCCGATCTCGATGGCCTCGAACCGCCCGCCGCGAATGCCGATATCCACCGGACCATCGGGCCGGTCGGCAATGCGCGCGTTGCGCAGGATGAGATCGAAGGTCATGGGAGGACTCCTGAAGAGGCCACGCCGCCGATCGGGACGTAGCGAAAGTATATGCGCGGGCAAGCAAGGCATGTGCCAAGACGCATGCGATTCAACCTCTGATTAACTATCTGAAAATAAGACAATATCTTCAAATCTTGCTTCAAGGAACGCCCAATAATGAGGCGCGCCACACAAGAATTGTATACGATCTGATGCATCTACCGAATACAATTCTGGCATCGGTTTTGCTATGATGGCGCCAGCATCTGCCCGCAGGAGAAACCCGATGTCGCAATCCCCCACCGCGCTTGCGCCCGTCACCGATGAAACCGCCCAGGCTGCCGACCTCGTCGAGCGGTTTCTCGTGGCCTCCATGGTGCCGGACCCGGAAACCGCCGGCACCTTCATGTCGGCCGACGTCGCGATCACCTTCACCGGCGGCCGCAAGTTCAAGCATCCGCGCGATGCCACCGCCTTCAACGCCATGCGCTACAAATGGGTGAAGAAGAAGATGGAGCGCACCGACGTGTCGCCGGGGAATGGCGAGACCATCGTCTACAATACCGGAACGCTCTTCGGCGAATGGCATGACGGCACGCCGTTCGAAAGCAATCGCTATGTCGATCGCTTCGTCGTGCGCGACGGCAAGATCGTGAAAATGGATGTCTGGAACGACAGCGCTGAACGCATTCTCGTGCGCATGGATATCGAAGCTTAGCGCAAACACGGCGGCTTGATCGCGGGCCGGCGTTCAGCATCTCGAAATGTCGACGATCTGGCACTCGGTTTGCATACACAATGCAAGCCGAGTGTAACCAGGGAACGTCGATGTTGCAGGGATTCTCCAAGACCATGATGACAGGCGCGGCGCTGCTGTGCCTGATCGCTGTCACCAACACTGCCAAGGCCGATGCAGCGGCCTGCCCAGCGACGATCCCGTTCGGATTGACCACGCCGCTGACTGGTAACCTTGCATTGCTCGGCACCCAAGCCCGCAACGGCGCTGAATTCGCTGTCGACGAGATCAACGCCGCCGGCGGCATTTCCGGCAAGAAGATCGCACTCACCACCGAGGACACCGGCGCCTCGTCGACCGACGCTCTGAATGCGATGAATCGCATCATCGAGAGCAAGCCGCTGGTCATCATGTCGTCGATGATCTCGCCGCATGTGTTTGCACAGACCGAGAGCGTCAACAAATCCGAGACCCCGTTCATCGTCGGCGCCACCAACGCGAAAGTCACCGCGCAGGGCTCGAAGTGGCTGTTCCGCACCCACGCCCATGACGGCCAGCTCGCCGAGCTGATCCCCGAATATCTCGTGAATTCACTGAAGAAGACCAAGCCCGGCATTCTCGTCGTTGCCGACGATTACGGCCTCGGCGCGTCGAAGGGCATTCAGGCGGCACTCACCAAACTCAATGTCACGCCGGTCGCGACAGCCTCTTATGCCCCGTCCGACAAGGACATGAGCGCGCAGCTTCTGGAGATCAAGGACAAGGGCGCCGACAGCCTGATCCTGTTCGGTCGTCCCTCCGACATCACGCTGGTGCTGAAGCAGATGGGCGATCTCGGCATCAAGCTGACCACCATCGGCAATACCAGCATTGTCGCGCAGACCACCCTGAACAATCTGTCCGCAGCCGAAGCCGACGGCAACTACGCGATCGGGGGCATGATCCCCCAAACCTCGACCGATCCGAAAATTCTGGATTGGGCAAAGCGCGTGCAGGACAAATACAAAGTGCCGGCCGACAACTTCACCGTCTCCTATTACGACTCGGTCTTCATGCTGAAGTCGATCATTGAGAAAGTCGGCTGCGACAAGCCGGCGATCCGTGATGCCCTTGCCGCCACCAAGGACTTCAAGGGCATGCTGATCTCCTACCAGGCCGATGCCAACGGCGACCTCACCCATACGCTCGGCATCTATCGCAACAAGGGCAAGACCCCGGAATTCACCGGACCGATCAAAGAGAGCGGGTTCTAAAACTTCATGGGCCAGCTCGTCGTCAACGGCCTGGCGCTCGGGAGCATCTATGCTCTCGTGGCGCTGGGTCTGCTGCTGATTTTCAACACCGTTCAGATCGTCAATTTCGCGCAGGGACAGTTGTTGATGCTCGGTGCCTTTATCGGTATTTCGGGCGCGGTGACGCATGAACTGCCGATGGCGCTGGCCTGGGCCTCCACCATGCTGGCGATGGCGCTGATCGGCATCGTCTTCATGGTGCTAGTCTATTTCCCCTTGCGCGGGCGGCCACCATTCCTGGTGATCCTCACCACCATCGCCATGGGCATTGTGCTGGAGAACATCGCGCTGATCGTCTGGGGGCCGCTGCCGGTGTCGCTGCCTTCGCCGGTGCGCGGCCCGCCGCTGCGTTTTGCCGGTGTCGTCATTTCGATGCACCAGCTCTTCATCTTCTGCACGCTCGCAGTGATCCTGCTGCTGCAATATCTGATGCTCAGCAAAACACGCTTCGGCATCCTGATGCAGGCCACTGCGCAGGACCTGCACACCGCGCGGCTGGTCGGCATTCCCGTCAACCGCACCATCGCCGTCGCCTTTGCCTTTGGCGCGATCCTGTCGGGTATCGCCGGCCTGCTGGTGGCACCAATTTTCCTGGCCGAGCCGACCATGGGCGGCAGTCTGGGTCTCAAAGGCTTCGTCGTCAGCGTGATCGGCGGCTTTGGCAATCTGCCGGGCGCGGTGATCGGCGGGTTGTTTCTCGGCCTGATCGAGACCTTCGGCGCGCGCTACATCTCCTCGAACTTTCGCGATGCCTATGCCTTCATCGTGATGATCGCCGTGCTCGTGGCCTGGCCGCGCGGACTGTTCGGCGAGAAGAGCAGCGAGAAGGTATGACAGTGAAACACTGGTTTCCGCTCGCGCTTGGCGTTGTGGTGGCGCTGCTGATCCCGGCAGTGACCCATGACAACTATGTCATTCAGCTCCTCAACATCGCCATTCTCAACGCCATCGTCGTGCTCGGCTTGAACTTCGCCACCGGCTGGGTCGGCCAGATCAATTTCGGCCAGGCCGCATTTTACGGCCTCGGCGCCTACACTACAGGCATCGCCGCCAAAGCCGGATTGCCCTGGATCACGACGCCATTCCTGTCGGTGGTCATCGTGATGGCGGCGAGCCTCGTGCTTGGCCTGCCGACGTTGCGGCTGCGCACCTATTATCTCGCAATGACCACGATCGGCTTCGGCGAGATCGTCCGTCTGATCATCGTGCATTGGGAGCCGGTGACCGGCGGCACCTCGGGCTTGCGCACCATTCCGGGGATCAGCGTGTTCGGCATCGGCCCGCAAGGACAGGTTCAACATTATTATTTGCTCATCGCAGTGCTGGCGATTGCGGCCCTCGTCGCCGCGCGGATTCGGCAATCGTCGCTCGGCCGCGCCATGATCGCCACCAAGGATTCCGAGATCGCCGCCGAGCAGAGCGGCGTCGACACTACGCGTACCAAGCTGATCGCTTTTATGATCGGCGCGGTCTATGCCGGCCTCGCCGGTTGCCTCTACGCTTCCTCGATCCGCTTCATCAGCCCGGACAGCTTCTCCGGCACCCAGGCCATCCTGCTGATGACCATGCTTATCGTTGGCGGCATGGGCTCGATCCCCGGCTGCATCATCGGCGCCGTCGGCCTGACCATTTTGCCGGAGGCGCTACGTTTCCTCGGGCAATGGTACCTCGTGCTTTATGGCCTCGGCGTCATCGCCGTGATCGTGCTGGCGCCCGGCGGCCTCGCATCGCTGGCATCACGGCTGCCACGCTGGGCGGGTGCGCGATGACGGATCAAGCGATCATCACCGCGCGCGGCGTGACGCGCCGTTTCGGCGGCCTTGTCGCGCTCGACGACGTCGATCTCGACGTCCCCAAGGGAATCGTGCAGGCGATCATCGGCCCCAACGGCTCGGGCAAGACCACGCTGCTGAATGCGCTGTCCGGCGCCTCACATGCCGATGCCGGTTCGATCCGCATCGACGGCAAGGAGATCTTCCGCCTCAGGCCCAACCGCATCGCGCGGCTCGGGCTGGCACGCACGTTCCAGAACATCCGGGTGTTCTCCAATCTCACCGTGCTGGAAAATGTGAAAGTCGCTGCAGCCTGCAACACGCCCATGTCGATGCTCAACATCATGCTGTCGAACGGCACGCAGCGACAACGCGAGGCTGAGATCGAGAGCACCTCGCGCGAAGCGCTGGAGATCGTCAGCCTCGCCGCACGCGCAGACGACCGCCCGACCCAGTTGCCCTACGCACAGCAGCGCCTGCTGGAAATCGCACGGGCCTTGGCGTCGAAACCCAGCGTGCTTTTGCTGGATGAGCCTGCCGCGGGCATGAACATGACCGAGAGCATGACGCTGCTCGACACCATCGCGAAGCTAAAAGGTAAGGGCATCACCGTGTTGCTGGTCGAGCACAATGTGCGACTGGTAATGGGGATCAGCGACCGCGTTGCCGTCCTCGATTTCGGCAAGAAGATCGCCGAAGGCGCGCCATCCGACGTGCAGCGAAACCCGTTGGTGATCGAGGCCTATCTCGGCAGGCGGCACCGCCATGCTTAAGGTCGACAATCTCCGCGTCTCCTACGGTCATATCGAAGTGCTGAAGGGAATCTCCTTCAGCGTCGAGATGGGCGAGATCGTTGCCCTGATCGGCGGCAATGGCGCCGGCAAGACCACGACGCTCAGCACCATCTCCGGCCTGCTGCGACCGACATCGGGCACGATTTCATGGAAGGGCGAGAACATTCACGGCACGGCTGTGGAAACCATCGTCGGCACCGGCCTCGCCCATTGCCCGGAAGGCCGCCGGATTTTTCCGGGGCTGACCGTGCGCGAGAACCTGATCACCGGCACCGCATCGCGCGCCTACAGGAAGGCCGAGGTCGAAGACGATCTGGCGCTGGTGTTCGAACTGTTTCCGCGCCTGAAGGAGCGCATCAAGCAAGGCGGCTGGTCGCTGTCGGGAGGCGAACAGCAGATGCTTGCGATCGGCCGTGCGCTGATGTCGCGGCCGAACCTTCTGATGCTGGACGAGCCGTCACTGGGCCTCGCACCCATCGTGATCGAACAGGTGTTCGACAAGATCGTTGAACTGAACAAGCGAACCGGGCTTGGCGTGTTGCTTGTCGAGCAGAATTCCGCGATGGCGCTGGAGGTTGCGGCACGCGCTTTCGTGCTGGAAACCGGATCGATCACACTGTCCGGACCGGCATCCGTTCTGGCAGACGATCCGCGTATTCGCGAGGCGTATCTGGGTGGGTAGTCCAATTCCCCTCATTGCGAGGAGCCCTTGCGACGAAGCAATCCAGTCTTTGGCCAAGAACTGGATTGCTTCGCCCAACGAATTGGCTTTGCCAATTCGCCAAGGCTCGCATCGACGAGGCGTTACTTCACGTCTTTCAACAGCGCGATGTTTGCGGCGACTTCCTTTGCCACCAGCTCATCCATCGCTTTCGGCTCCATCGTGATCGTCTCCACGCCGATCTTCTTCAGAGCCGCCTGCATCTCAGGTTTGGCGAGTACCTTGACGCCGGCGTCGTGCATCTTGGCGACGATCTCGGGCGACGTCTTGGAGGGCACGAATACGCCGATCCAGCTCTCGCTGACGCCGTCCTTGAGGCCGACTTCGGTCATCGACGGCACGTCGGGCAGTTCATTGCTGCGCTTGTCGGTGGAGACAACCAGTGCACGCACCTGCCCTTCGCGGATCAGCGGCAAAGCGGTCGCCGCCGGGCAGAAGTAGAAATCGATACGGCCACCGAGAATATCGGCGATCACTTCCGGACCGCCGCGATACGGCACGTGGGTCGCTTCGAATTTGGCAGCAAGGCGGAATTTCTCGGCGCTGATATGCACGGCGCTGCCGACGCCCACCGAACCGAAATTGATCTGCGATCCCTTGGCTTTCGCATCCTTCAGGAAGTCGTCCACGGTCTTCCACGGACGTTCTTTCGGAATGATCATGATTTGCGGGATGGAGCCGATCATGATGACTGACGACAGGTCTTTCGACGTGTCATAGGGCAGGTTCGGAAAGATTGCCGGCGTGATCGCCAGCGCCGAGGAATGCGCCAGGATGCTGTAGCCATCCGGCTCCGCCTTTGTCACCGCGTTGGTGCCGATCGAGCCACCACCACCGACCCGGTTCTCGACCACGATCGTCTGACCGAGCTCGGGCCCGAGGCGCTCAAAGAATATCCGCGGCACCACGTCGGTGGCGCTGCCGGGGCCGAACGGGATGGTGGCCTTGATCAAACGGCTCGGCCAGTTGTTTTCGGCCTGCGCCGCGACAGACGACAGCAGCACACCGGCGAAAACACACGACCACCGCATAAGCTTATTCATTACTTGCTCCAATAATACCATCCACAGGGAATGGCGGCCCAGTGATGGGGCCAATCGGCGACAACGAAGCAAGTTTCGGACCGTTTGAAGCCTAAAACAACGCCCGAACGCGCGGTGATCCAGCCCAGACAAAGGACAATGCCGGCCTCACCCGTGCTGGCAAGGCCGGCAGTCTGCCTACTTGCCCGCGATCTCGCTTTTGAGCAGCACCTTGTTGTCGGCGATTTCCTTGACCAGCAGCGCATCCATCTCGGATGACTTCATCGGCATCGGCTCGACACCAATCTTCTTCAGCGAAGCCTGCATGTCAGCCGTGTTCAGCACCTTGGTGCCAGTCACATAGAGTTTCTCGACGATCTCCGGCGGCGTTTTCGATGGCACGAACACGCCGAACCAGATTGAGCTGTCCGCATCCTTGAGACCGGCATCGATCGGTGTCGGCACATCCGGCAGATCCCGCACCCGCGTCGGCGTCGACACCACCAGCGCGCGGACCTGGCCTTCGCGAATCAACGGCAGCGCCGTGGCCAGCGGGCAGAAGTAGAAATCGATGCGACCGCCGATGATATCGGTGATCACCTCGGAGCCGCCGCGATAGGGGATATGCGTGGCCTCGAACCCGGCAGCGGCGCGGAATTTTTCCGAACTGATATGCACGGCGCTGCCAACGCCCACCGAGCCGTAATTGATCACAGTGCCCTTGGTCTTCGCGGAAGCCAGGAAATCCTGAATCGTTTTCCATGGCCGTTCGTTGGGCACGATCATCACATTGGCCGCATAGCCAATCATCAGCACCGAGGACAGCTCCCTGGTGGTGTCGTAGTTGAGGTTGGGGAAGATCGCGGGCGCAATGGAGATGGCGTTGGTCTGCGACAGCAAGGTGTAGCCATCCGGATCGCTCTTCGCGACCGCGCCCGTGCCCACCGAGCCGCCCGCACCCACGCGATTTTCAATCACGATCGGTTGCCCGAGCTCCGTGCTCAGTTTTTCGAAGAAAAGGCGCGGGACCACGTCACCCGCACTGCCGGCACCGAACGGATTGACCGCCTTGATCGGCTTCGTCGGCCAGTTGGTGTCGGCCAGCGCAGCGCCGGACATCAATACAGCGGCCAATACGCACGACAATCGCCAGGACTTGTTCATCGCTCGCTCCAGTTGCGCCATTCAATGGAATGGCAGCTCATGGAAGAAGGCAAAAGCAAGAACTGGACCGGCGATGGCCTAGAACGAGGTCCCGGCCCGCGGCTTTTTCTCCGGCACTTCCGGCTCGGTCGGCACCGGCCCGATGCGCAGCGCGGTGATGCGGTTGCGCTCACGGCGCAGCACGCGGAAGCGGAAGTTGTAGAACGTGAAGCTTTGCCCGCGTTCGGGGATGGAACGCGCCTCGTGAATGACAAGGCCGGCCACCGTGGTGGCTTCATCATCCGGCAGATGCCAGTCCATGGCGCGGTTGAGGTCGCGGATCGGCACCGAACCATCGACCACCACCGAACCATCGGCCTGCGCGCGCACACCCGCGACGACCACGTCGTGTTCATCCGCGATGTCGCCGACGATTTCTTCCAACACGTCTTCCAGCGTCACCATGCCTTCGACTTCGCCATATTCGTCGACCACGAGCGCAAAGTGAGTCTTGCGGCGACGGAAGGCTTTCAACTGATCCGACAGTGGACGCATCTCCGGGACGAACCACGGCGGCAGCGCGATCGAAGCTACGTCGATCTTTGCGGTATCGCCATCGACGGCGCGGATCGCGCGCAGCAGGTCCTTGGCGTGGAGCACGCCGATGATGTTTTCCGGCTTCTCACGCCAGAGGGGAATGCGGGTGTATTCAGTGGCCAGCACTTCGCGCACTAGCTCTTCGGATGGCAGGTCCGCATTCAGCGTCACCATCGCCGTGCGATGGACCATGACATCGGACACCGCGAGATCGCCGAAGCGAAACACGTTCTGGATATACTCAGCCTCGCCTGACGCGATGCCACCATGTTCCGCGGATTCACCGACAAGGCCCTCAATCTCAACGCCGGTGAGAATTTCATGCGGCGAGGCCTCCTGCACACCGAGCAGTGCCAGCGTGCCGCGTGACGCCGCGTTGAGCAGCCAGTTCAGCGGATAAAACAGGATGTAGGACGCATAAAGCGGATAGGCGATCCATTGCGACACCGGCTCCGGCTGCCGGATCGCCAGCGTCTTCGGCACCTGCTCGCCGATCACGATATGCAGCGAGGAGAAGACGAGGAAGCCGGTAATGAAGGACGTAAAGTGCAGCGCGGATTCCGACAGGCCGAGCGGATCGAGCACCGGTTTCAGCAGTGCGGCCACCGTGGGCTCACCAACCCAGCCGAGTCCCAGCGATGCCATGGTGATGCCGAGCTGGCAGCAGGCCAGATAGGCTTCGATATTGCCCATCATGTTCTGCAGCAGACGCGCGCCGAAGCGGTTCTGCTCGACCATGCTCTTGACGCGGAAGCCTCGGCTTTTGACCAGCGCAAACTCCGCCGCCACGTAAAACGCGTTGGCAGCGAGCAGGAAGATCGCGATCAGCAGATTGACGGTAATCGAATTCATGAAAGTCCTGCGACGGCGCCGGCTTTGGTAAATCCCAAACCGGACACGGTCAGTTCTATCCCGTCAGCTTCTGATGCAGAAAGGCGCGAACCGTCGCGGGATCGACATCGCCAGCGATGACGGCCTGGCCGACGGCCTCCAGCAAGATAAAGGTGAGCTTGCCGCGTTTCACCTTCTTGTCCTGCGCCATCAGCGCCATCAGCGTATCCGCGTCCGCGAGGCCTTCCTGCGCGAAGCCGGCAATGTCCTGCAGCTTCGTAGGTAGACCCACATCGGCGAGATGATGCTGCACGCGGGTCGCATCGCTCTCCGCGATCATACCAAGCTGCGCCGACAGTTGCGCAGCCAGCACCATGCCGACCGACACGCCCTCGCCATGGAACAACCGGTCCGAGAAGCCGGTCACCGCTTCCAGCGCATGTCCGAAGGTATGACCGAGATTGAGCAGTGCGCGTTCGCCATTCTCACGTTCGTCGCGCGACACGACGCCCGCCTTGGCACGGCATGAGGTGGCGATCGCATGTTCACGAGCACTACCGCCGCGCATGATGTCGGCATGGTTGGCTTCAAGCCATGTGAAGAACTGGTGATCGCCGAGCACACCGTATTTGGCGACTTCCGCATAGCCCGAACGAAATTGCCGTGGCGACAGCGTATCGAGGACCGCCGTATCGGCCACAACAAGCACCGGCTGATGGAACGCGCCGAGCAGGTTCTTGCCCTGCGGCGAGTTGATGCCGGTCTTACCGCCGACGGAAGAGTCGACCTGCGCCAGCAGGGAGGTCGGCACCTGCACGAAATCGACGCCACGGCGGATGATCGCTGCGGCAAAGCCGGCGAGATCGCCAACCACTCCGCCACCGAGCGCGATGACGAGATCGTTGCGCTCGATTTTCGCCGCGATCAGTGCTTCGGAAACTTTCTCCAGGCCCGCATAGCTCTTCGACCCCTCGCCTTCCTCAACAATGATATGCGAGGTCGGAATGCCGGCTTCCGCCAGCGAGGCTTCCGTTGCAGCGAGCCAATGCTTGGCAACGGTCCTATCGGTCACGATCGCTGTGCGCACGCCCGGCCGCAGTCTGGCGATCCGCGCACCAAGCGACGGCAGTACATTGCGGCCGATGACAATGTCATAGGCGCGCTCAGCCAACGCGACGTCCACGACGATCGGATCGGAATGTTTCAGCGGGGCGGTCATAGTTGAGGACTCAAGGGATCGCCTGTCGGTTCGGAAATGGCGGAAGCTGCATGCGGGCGGAACAGATGCTCATGCAGCGCGATGATGCCTTCCTCGACGATCTTCTCATGCGGCACGTCGCGCGAGTCGATCGTGATGTCGGTCTGCTCGTAGAACGGATGGCGCGCCTCGATCAGCCGCGCAATGGTCGCGGCGGGATCGGCGGTCTTCAGCAGCGGACGGTTCTCCCGGCGCCGGACCCGGCGCAGAATCACGTCGGCGTCAGCTTTCAGCCACAGCGAGATCGCCTTGTCGCGGATGCGCTGACGGGTCTCCTCGCGCAGGAAGGCGCCGCCGCCGGTCGCCAGCAGGATCGGTCCGCTGTCCAGCAGCCGGGCGATCACCCGCGCCTCGCCATCGCGGAAATGCGGCTCACCATGGACCTCGAAAATGTCCGGGATCGACATCCCGGCCGCCGCCTCGATCTCGTTGTCGGCGTCGACGAAAGGCAGCCGCAGCCGCGTCGCCATGCGCCGGCCAATGGTCGATTTACCTGCCCCCATCATGCCCACCAGCACGACCGAACGCTTTCCCAGCGCCGCGACGATGGCGGCCTCCTGGGGTGCGCTGGCAATGGCCGGCAAGATGGTCTCGGACATCAAAAAACACCTGCAAAATCAGTGAGCGACAAGGGATCGCAGAGGTTTGCCGCATTCCGGTCACCTATACTACCCCCAGCGCCAGCGTTGCCAGCACCTCTTGCAGTCTGTATCCGGACAGGGTGACCGCCCCCGGCGGAACGAATCGTCCCATTTCGCCGCCGAGTTCCCTGATCATGCCCAGCCTGTTCCGCTTTTTGACGGTCGTCGCGGTGATCGTCGGCGTGGTCTATGGCGTGATTTTCGCGCTGGCCAATTTCGTCAACCCGAAGCCGCGCGACATGACGGTCACCATCCAGCCGGACAAGTTTCTCAAGAAATAGCTGCGCGCAGCAGGCGCATGAAGAGCTGCATATCCTCCGCGAATTTCGGACCGGCTCCCTCCGCGAGCTTGATGCCATCGATCGCGGCGACAATGACTCCCGCGACGTCGGCGGGTCTGGCTTGCAATGAGCCGAGATTAATCATGCCCGCGGTCTCGGCATCGCTCAGCGCCTGCGCCAGCAGAGCGACCAGTCGGGCCCGCGCGGCGAGCGTGATGTCTTTGGCCAGAGCTATGTTGACGTCAAACAGTTCAATGGCGTCGGCGCTGCCCGCGAAAGGGGCGATCAATTCGCGCTGAAACACAGCCATCGCCGTCTCCATGCGACCGAACACGTCGCCAGCGCCTGAGAGTGCCGCCTCGACATCGCGCATGGTCCGCGCATGGGCACGCGTCGAGCCCGCCCGAAACAGATCTTCCTTGCTGTTGAAGCTCAGATAGAGCGACGCCCGGGAAATTCCCGCGGCGCGCGCGATATCGGCCATGGACGCCTTGCGGAAACCGTGGCGGACGAACACCGGGAGTGCGGCATCCAGAATGTGATCGGTTTTGGCATCTCGTTCGCTCATTCAGACAGATTGACAGTTCGTGTCCAAAGCGTCAAAAGACAATTAGACAATAATAGTCCAATTGTCCAATTCACGCATTCCACATGGGACAGGAGCGAACATGCATTCGGAATCGGTCGGCAATCGAGAGACCATTGTTCTTGTCACGGGCATCGG
Organism: Tardiphaga sp. 37S4; assembly: GCF_021044645.1. Classification (NCBI taxonomy): domain Bacteria; kingdom Pseudomonadati; phylum Pseudomonadota; class Alphaproteobacteria; order Hyphomicrobiales; family Nitrobacteraceae; genus Tardiphaga; species Tardiphaga sp. 37S4. The sequence goes on from NZ_CP088008.1 coordinate 4,652,359, forward strand.
CGGCTTTCTGGGCGGACATATCGCCCGGCAGTTGCTGGCCAAGGGCTACGCCGTCCGCGGTAGCGTTCGTCGCATGAGCGGCTGCGACCGGATCGCGAAGCAGATCTGTGCGACGCCAACCGACTCGCACTCGCTCAGTTTCGTCGAAGCCGACCTCTGCTCCGACATCGGATGGGATGCCGCCGTCACAGGCTGCAGCTATGTGATCCACACGGCATCGCCGTTTCCGGCAGGCCTTCCGAAGGATGAAAATGAACTGATCCAACCAGCGCGGGACGGCGCGTTACGGGTACTACGTGCCGCGCACCGCGCAGGCGTGACGCGGGTGGTGCTGACGTCCTCAATCGCGGCCACCAATCACGGCGGTGGCAAGGCGCCGTATACGGAAGACAACTGGACCGATCCGACGGGCAAGCGAGCAACGCCCTACTATAAATCCAAGACGCTGGCCGAACGGGCGGCATGGGCCTTTGCTGCGGAAACCGGACTGGATCTCGCGGTCATCAATCCCGGCATCATTTTCGGACCTCTGCTAGGTCCGAGTTACGGCACGTCAATCGGGCTGGTTCAGCAGATGATGAGCGGCAAGCTCAAACGTGTGCCGCGCTTCGGCATCGCGGTGGTCGATGTCCGCGATGTGGCTGACGCGCATATCAAGGCGATGACCCATCCGGATGCGTCAGGTCAGCGCTTCATCGCTGCCGGGCAGTTTCTATGGATGCGCGACATGGCTGCCGTACTGGCGCAGTCATTTCCGAATTATGCGCCGGCTCTGCCCTCGGGCGAGGTGCCAAACTGGATGATCAAAGCAATGGCGCCGTTCAGCGCACGCTCGCGCATGATCGTCCACGAACTCGACGTCGATCTGAGTGTCAGTGCCGCGAAGGCGCAGCGAATGCTGGATTGGCAACCAAGGTCCGCCGACGAGGCCATTCGCGCCAGTGCACAAAGCCTGATCGACCACGGCCTGCTCGCGACCTCCTGAATTCCCACACCTCACAACAACGGAACCAGCCTATGACCTCATCCATCATCGATCCGAAAGAGCATCCGGAAGCGGAAGCCATCCAAGGTATCGAACGCGCGCGGCTTCGTGCGCTTGTCAGCGCCGACATGGCAGCGGCCGAGCCGCTGCACGCCGCAGACTTCCAGCTGATCACGCCGATCGGCGCGGCACTGTCAAAAGCCGAATATCTTGGTGCCGTTGCAGGTGGCCACATCAAGTACCTGACATGGACGCCCGGTGACATTGCCGTGCGGCTGTATGGCATGAGTGCCGTGATCCGCTATCGCGCCCGCATTGAGGTGGTTTTCGGGGGCCACAAGGTCCCGCCAGGCGACTATTGGCACACCGATGCTTATGAAATGCGTGACCGGCAGTGGATGGTGGTCTGGTCGCAGGCCACATCGATCACACAGCTTGCCTGATCTTTGTGGATCTGCATTCGCTCCGGGTTGCTGCAGCCAGTGAAAACCGCTGCTGCAGCCCGGATCATGGGTTATGATGGCACATGACCACTTCCTCAGACGCCAAGCTCTCCAATCTGTTCCTCGACATGCTCGCCGCCGAACAAGGTGCTGGCGTCAATACACTGGACGCCTATCGCCGCGACCTCGAAGATTTCTCCGAATTCGCCACCGGAGCGAAATCCAGTTTCATGGCAGCCGACACCCAGTTACTGCGCGACTATCTCGAAGACCTGGACGAGCGCGGCTTCAAATCGACCACCGCGGCGCGGCGGCTGTCCGCCATACGGCATCTGTTTCGCTTTCTGCTCAGCGAAAAAATCCGCACCGACGACCCGGCCGCCATCCTGTCGGGCCCGAAGCGTGGCCGCAGCCTGCCCAAGGTACTGTCGATCGCAGACGTCGACCGCATGCTGGTGCAGGCGCGGGCGCAGGCACAGAATACCGAAGCCTCAGCGCAACAGCGGCTGCGCGACGCCAGGCTCTATTGTCTGCTCGAAGTGCTCTACGCCACCGGGCTTCGCGTCTCCGAGCTGGTCTCGCTACCGCTCACCGCGGCGCGCCGCGATGCCCGCATGATCGTGGTGCGCGGCAAGGGCAACAAGGAGCGGCTGGTGCCGCTCAACGAAACCGCCAAACAGGCGATGGCCGAATATCTCGCTGCGATGGCCGAGTTGCAGAAGTCTCAACCAAAAAAGAGCGCCGCCTCGAAATGGCTGTTTCCGTCTTTTGGCGAGAGCGGCCACCTGACCCGGCAGCATTTCGCGCGCGACCTGAAAGAACTTGCCGCAGCATCCGGCATTGCGCCGCGGCTGGTGTCGCCACACGTGCTGCGTCACGCCTTTGCCAGCCATCTGCTGCATAACGGCGCCGATCTTCGCATCGTGCAGACGCTGCTCGGCCATACCGATATTTCGACCACACAGATCTACACCCATGTGGTGGAAGAGCGGCTCAAGAGCCTGGTCCGCGACCTGCATCCGCTCGCGGAAAAATAGCGCTCAACGCGAGTGCGGCTCGGCCTCGCCAAGATGATCCGTCTCATCGTCGCGCCGCATCCCGGAGGTCGGCACCAGCACCGGCTGCAACGCCGGAATCAGCCGCGTGCGTTCGCGCTTGGCGGGGATCGCGCGATAGACCTGTTTGGTGGCCTCGACGATATGCACGCCGGCAAACGGCATCGACAGCGCCGCACCGATTCGCTCCCAGGCCATTGCCGAGCGCAGAAACCAGCCCATGCCCACCGGCGGCATGAACAGCGCCTCACTCCACGCCGTCGGCGTAAACCAGGTCTGTCGCAGCAACTGCGTGATTTGCGAGCGCGAATAGGGGCGGCCGTGACCGAACGGCGTCGAGTCGGTACGGGTCCAGACGCCCCGGCGATTCGGAATCACCGCCATCAACCGGCCGGACGGCGCGAGCACGCGCCAAACCTCGCGGAGCAGACCTTCGGGATCGTCGGACATTTCCAGGGCGTGCACCAGGATGATGCGATCGACGGCGGCATCCGGCAGCGGCAGCGAGAATTCGTCGACCAGTGTAGCCAGCGCGGGCTTTGCCGTCGGCCATTTCAGCACCCCCTGCGCCGCCGGCATGAAGGCGATGCACCGTTCGGAATTCTCCCGGAAAAGGCCGAGATACGGTGTGGGGTACCCCAGACCGAGCACACGCTGGCCTTCGGCATCCGGCCAATGCGCCTGAATACCGCGATTGATTAGCCGCCGCGCCACGATACCGAGGCGGCGCGAATAGAAATCCCGGAGATCGATCACATCGATGGTCATGATGACTTTCTAACACGTTGCGGCGGCCCACGATCCCCCGAATCGCGCATTGCCGGGGCAGTGTTAACGCCAGATATCCAGACCATCGCGGGTGGTGAGTTGCACCAATTGACAAGCCCGGCCCGGCTGCGGCCTAGTCGAAGAAACAGGCGCCGCGACGTCGTTGCAGGAGAGACAAAAATGCTGTCACGCCGAGGTCAAACGATCACAAGGACGGCGGCGACGGCTGCGGGTCTGGCCGTGGCAGCACTCGCGCCATTCTCCGCCGAGGCCAATCCGGCGACGGTCGATTACATCTGCACCCCCGCACTGCCGGGCGGCAACAAGATCTCCGTCGATTACAATTCAGGCGGCAAGTCGATCACCCTGTTCTATCCTAATGACGAAACGCTCCGCATGCCGATCCAGAGATCCGGCTCGGGCTTCCGCTACGGCGAAGGCAATGTCGGGATTGCCGGCAAGGGCCAGACCACCATCACGCTGCAGATTGCCGGCCAGCCCGCGCGCCAATGTGTGACACCGCGCTGACCGTCATGCATCGCCCATATTCATCCCCATCAATTTGCCGCACGTATGTGCGAGCGCATCACGACGTGATCCAACGGAGTTACCATGGCTGCTGAAATTCGCGTCTTCCCCTGCCTGTCCGACAATTTCGGCTACTTGATACATGATCCACAGAGCCTGAAGACCGCCGCCATCGATGCGCCGGAGGCCGGTCCGATCATGAAGGTGCTGCAGCGCGAAGGCTGGAAGCTCACGGATATTCTGGTGACTCATCACCACGCCGACCATGTCGGCGGCATCTCTGAGCTGAAGAAGACCTATGGCTGCAAGGTCATAGCGCCCCACGATCAGGGCACGGCAATTCCTGAAGTCGACGTCCGCGTCGCCGAAGGCGATACCGTGCAGGTCGGCGCGCTCACCGCACGGGTGTTCGAGACCCCCGGCCATACGCTCGACCATATCTGCTACGTGTTCGACAGCGAGCTGGCGCTGTTCTCGGCCGATACGCTGTTTTCCGGCGGCTGCGGCCGGGTATTCGAAGGCACCTATCCGATGATGTGGCAATCGCTGAAGAAGCTGCGCACACTGCCCGACGACTACCGGGTCTATTGCGGCCACGAATACACCGCGGCCAACGTTAAGTTCTGCCTCGGCATCGACGCCAACAACGAAGCGTTGAAGAATCGCGCCGACGAAGTGGCGCAGCTGCGCGCTGTCGGCAAACCAACCATCCCGGTGCTGCTCGGGCTTGAGAAGAAGACCAACGTGTTTCTGCGCGCCGACGATCCGGCCATCGCCGCCGCGGTCCGCCTCAAGGGATTCAGCGAGGACGACGTTTTCGGCGAACTCCGTGAACGCAAGAACAAGTCCTGATGACAGGCAAGACGCCAACTGCAGCCGAGATCATCGCAACGCTCGGCCTGCAGCCGCATCCCGAAGGCGGCCACTACCGCGAGACGTTTCGCGACAGTCGCGTAGATGCCGGCGGGCGGGCGGCTTCGACGGCGATCTACTTCCTGCTGGCATCAGACGAACGCTCGCACTGGCATCGCATCGATGCCGTCGAGATCTGGCACTATCATGCGGGCGCTCCGCTTGCGCTGGAAATCGCCAGCGACGTCGGCCAGCGCACGATCACGCTCGGGCCGGACGTCGCCGCTGGACAAGAGCCACAAGGCATTGTCCCACCGCATGCTTGGCAGACCGCCTCCACCACTGGCGACTGGACACTGGTCGGCTGCACCGTGGCACCCGGTTTCGATTTCGCGACGTTTGAGTTGGCCCCGAAGGGCTGGAAGCCCGACTAGCTCGGCTTCCAGATCATATCCTTCGCTGCGATCAATGCTGCCGCGACAGCAACATTCGCGCTCGCCCGCGCGAAGCCGGCCAGAATCAGGAACGCCGTCGATAGCAGCGGCGTCGCATAGGAGGCGGCACCGAGCGCGATGATCGCCGCCCATGCCAGCGGGCTCGATGGCCATACGCGTCCTCCGTAAAGCGATGTACGGCGAAGGCCAGAAACGCGACGTTGGCGCAATTGCGCACATCCTTCGAGACGCCCGCAAGGGCGGGCTCCTCAGGATGAGGTCCGAGCTTCAAGGCCCGTTACGCGTGATACTGCCCGCCATTGATGGTCATGGTCGAGCCAGTGAAGAAGCCGGACTCGTCTGCGGCCAGGAACACCACGGCGCGCGCGATTTCCTCGGGCTCGCCGAGGCGATTGACCGGGATCTGCGGCAGGATGTTCTTCTCGAGCACGTCCTTCGGCACCGCCTGCACCATTTCGGTGTTGATGTAGCCGGGGCAGATCACATTCACCGTGATACCAAGCTTGGCATTCTCCAGCGCCAGCGCCTTGGTGAAGCCGATGTCGCCAGCTTTGGCCGCGGAATAGTTGACCTGACCGAACTGCCCCTTCTGCCCGTTGATCGATGAAATGTTGATGACACGTCCGAACTTGCGCGAGCGCATGCCTTCGATCACCTGACGCGTGACATTGAACAGCGAGCCGAGATTGGTGTTGACCACCTTGTTCCACTGATCGGGCGTCATTTTGTGGAACGCGCCGTCCATCGTGATGCCGGCATTGTTGACCAGCACATCGACCGGTCCGAGTTCGGCCTCGACCTTCTTCACACCCTCGGCGCTGGCCTCGAAGGAACTGACGTCCCATTTGAAAACGGGAATACCGGTCTCGCTTCTGAATTTCTCGGCGGCCGTATCGTTGCCGGCATAGCTCGCCGCGACCTTGTAGCCCGCAGTCTTCAACGCCTTGCTGATCGCGGCGCCTATCCCTCGTGTTCCCCCGGTCACCAATGCAACGCGCGCCATGATCGATCCCTCCACCAATCTCTTTTGTAGTTATAGCTTCGAATTAATCTGGCGATACGCTGAACATCAAGCAGAATTGGACCATCAAGCGAAAATGCCCGACGCAAAGCGCCGGGCATTTTGTTGTAGCAGTGTGTGCAGTGCACGCGCGAGCTGATGTTTTCAGCACGCAGCGCGTAAGGATTAGTCGCGTGCAATGCACATCGCGATGCCCATGCCGCCGCCGATACACAGCGTGGCAAGGCCCTTCTTCGCGTCGCGCTTTTCCATCTCGTGCAACAGCGTAACGAGAACACGCGCACCGGATGCACCCACCGGATGACCGATCGCGATCGCGCCACCGTTGACGTTAACCTTCGACGTATCCCAGCCGAGATCCTTGTTCACGGCGCAAGCCTGCGCAGCAAAAGCTTCATTGGCTTCGATCAGGTCGAGATCGTTGATGGTCCAGCCGGCCTTCTTCAGCGCAGCGCGCGATGCCGGGATCGGGCCAGTGCCCATGATCTTCGGATCAACGCCGGCCTGGCCCCACGACACGATGCGGGCGAGCGGCTTGAGGCCTTCCTTGGCGGCCTGCTTGGCGGTCATCAGCACCACGGCGGCAGCGCCGTCATTGATGCCCGATGCACTGCCGGCGGTGACGGTACCGTCCTTCTCGAAGGCCGGGCGCAGCTTGGCCATGGCCTCGATGGTGGCGCCGTGGCGCGGATATTCGTCATCGCTGACGATGACGTCGCCCTTGCGGCCCTTGATGGTGACCGGAACGATCTCGTCCTTGAACTTGCCGGCCTTCTGCGCAGCTTCCGCTTTCTGCTGCGATGCAACAGCGAACTCGTCCTGCTGCTGGCGCGTGATCTGGTACTGCTTTGCCACGTTCTCGGCGGTGTTACCCATGTGATAGCCGTTGAAGGCATCCCACAGACCGTCCTTGATCATGGTGTCGACGAATTCCACCGGACCCATCTTCACGCCACCGCGCAGATATTGCGCATGCGGGGCCATGCTCATGGATTCCTGACCGCCGGCAACGACGATTTCCGAATCACCATTGAGCAACGCCTGATAGCCGAGCGCGACCGTGCGCAGGCCGGAGCCGCACAGCATGTTGACGCCCCAGGCCGAAGTTTCCACCGGCAGGCCGGCGGCAATCGAGGCCTGACGCGCGGGGTTCTGGCCCTGCGCAGCAGTGAGGATCTGTCCCATGATGACTTCGGAGACGCGGGCCGGATCGATCTTGCCGCGCTCAAGCGCCGCCTTGATGGCAATGGCGCCGAGATCATGCGCCGGCATGGTCGCGAAAGCGCCGTTGAAGCTGCCGACGGGTGTGCGGGCAGCGCTGACGATGACGACATCGTCTGACATGGACATCTCCTGTTGTTGAGGTTTTTTCGACGGTCAGAGCCAGGATGGCGGGGGCCGCGTTGCAAACTATCCTGTTAACTGAGGGTTGGACTGTCAATTGGCCAGACGCCAAATTACGGCCGCAACGCACGCAAAATGGCACGGATGTCGCTTTGCATAGCACAAGACTGCTGCCATTTTAACCGTGACGCACAAAACGGTAGCCGAGCCCCTTTGAAAGTGCTTACTTTATTGCATTGCGTTGTTCGACAACCTTATGGCGCGCTGCCGTAAGGTTCCCTGTCCTCGGTCCGTATGTGTGAGCCCCCATGGCGAAATCAGATCAACCCACGACAATCAAAAAATATGCGAACCGCCGGCTTTATAATACCGGAACAAGCACTTACGTGACGCTTGAAGATCTCGCTGCGATGGTAAAGGACGGCGAGGATTTTCTCGTCTATGACGCCAAGACCGGCGACGATATTACCCGCTCGGTGCTGGCCCAGATCATCTTCGAACAGGAAAACAAGGCTGGCCAGAATCTCCTGCCAACCACTTTCCTGCGCCAGTTGATCCGCTTCTATGGCGACAGCATGCAGATGGTGGTGCCGAAGTATCTCGAGCAGTCCATCGACAGCCTGACGCGCGAGCAGGAGAAATTCCGCAAGCAGATGACGAACACGTTCAGCATGACGCCGTTCGCGCCACTTGAGGAAACCGTTCGTCGCAACATGGAATTGTTTCAGCAGACCTTCGCGATGTTCAAGCCGTTCGTGCCGCCGCGCGGCGGCGCTGCGTCGCCGGAGCCGGAAAAGGCGCCGGAGCCGACCGCTGAGCCTGCCGACACCATGGATGACCTGCGTCGCCAGATGAAGGAAATGCAGGAACGCCTCGAGCGCATGTCGCACGAGCCGAAGCCGGAATAGTTCACGGCTCACTTATCGGAAATCGGAATGACGCCGGCCGTGGCTACACCTACGGTCGGCGTTTCCATTTGATGAGCGCAACATCGCCATGGCGAAGCAACCCACCCCACTCACTCTCGACCGGCTCGACACCCCGATCGGCATCGCGCTGCTGGTGACGAACCACGGTGGCGCACTCTGCGCACTCGACTGGATCGATTACGAAGAGCGCTTGCTGACTTTGCTGCGTCGTTACTATGGGACGGTCGAACTGACCGAGAACTCGGCACCATCCGAGATCCGCAGTGCACTCTTACGCTATTTCGACGGCGACCTCGACCAGCTCGATGGCATCACCTGCCACATCCCCGGCACGCCGTTTCAGAACCGCATCTGGACGGCACTGCGAAAAATCCCTGCAGGCAGCACACTCAGCTACGGCACGCTGGCCGCGCAACTCGGCGTGCCCAATGCGATGCGCGCGGTCGGCCATGCCAATGGCGCCAATCCCCTGAGTGTCGTCGTGCCCTGCCACCGCCTGATCGGCGCCAACGGTTCGCTCACCGGCTATGGCGGCGGCATCGCGCGCAAACGCTGGCTGCTAGAGCATGAGGGTGTCGTGGTGGTGTCCTAAGCCGCCGGCTTCTCCGCGATATCGCCGTTTGCCAGCAGATGGATCAACGCGCGCTTGATCGCAGCCTGACGCGTCGGGGCATTGATCTGCGCTCCAAGCAAATCGGTGACGTAGAACACGTCTCGCGCGCGCTCGCCGAAGGTCGCGACATGCGCCGAAGCGATGTTGAGGTTGAGCTTCGAGATCGCCGTGGTCAGTTGATACAACAGACCCGGCCTGTCGAGGCCGGAGACCTCGATCACGGTGTAGCGATCTGACCACTGGTTGTTGACGATAACTTCCGGCTCCACCGTGAAGGCCCTGATCTTGCCCTTGGTCGAGGCGCGCTTGGCCACGGTTTCCGGCAGCCGCACCTTGCCTTCGAGCACGTCCTCGATCATGTCGCCGATCCGTGTTGCACGGCGGCCTTCGTCGTCATCGCGATCGTATTCCCGGGAGATCGCGATGGTGTCCAGCGCGCGGCCATCGGTCGTGGTGTAGATCTGCGCGTCGACGATGTTGGCGCCGGCTGCGGCGCATGCGCCGGCGATGATCGACAGCAACCAGGGATGGTCAACAGCGAGGATTGTCAGCTCGGTGACACCGCGGGCTTCATCGAAGCCGACATTGATGGCGAGCTTGTGCCCGGCCTCTTCCGATGCGCGCAGGAAGCGCGCGTGGCGGATCTTGCGGTCGAGCTCGACCTTGAGCCAGTAGGCCGGATAGTGCCGCAGAATATAGGCGTTGAGATCCTGCTCTGGCCACTCGGTGAAGGCACGGCGGAATTCGGCCTGCGCCGAGGCGATGCGCTGCGCGCGATTGACCTCGGAGAAACCACCGGTCAGCACCGGCTCGGTTTCGTAATACAGCGTCCGGATCAGCTGCGCCTTCCAGCCGTTCCAGACGCCGGGACCGACGCCGCGGATATCGGCGGTGGTGAGAATCGTCAGCAGCTTCATCTGCTCGACCGACTGCACGACGGCAGCGAAATTCTCGATGGTCTTGCTATCCGACAGGTCGCGCGACTGCGCCACCGTGGACATGGTCAGATGTTCCTCGATCAGCCATGCGACGAGGTCCGTGTCCGCAGCGTTGAATCCGAGCCGCGGGCATAGCCGCCGCGCCACCTTGGCGCCGGCGATGGAGTGATCCTCCGGACGCCCCTTGGCGATGTCATGCAGCAACACTGTGATATAGATCACCGCCCGATGTTCCGGGCGGATCTTACGCATCAGATCGCTGGCGACAACGAACTCGTCATTCCCGCCGCGCTCGATCTCCTGAAGGATGCCGACACACCGCAGCAGATGCTCATCCACCGTATAGTGATGATACATGTTGAACTGCATCATCGACACGATGCGGCCGAAGGCACGAATGAAATGACCGAGTACGCCGGTCTCGTTCATCCGCCGCAGCACGATCTCGGCGTTATCCGAGGTCAGTATCTCCATAAACAGCGCGTTGGCTTCGGCGTTCTCGCGGATCTCCGGCGTGATCAGCCGGAGCGAGCGCGTCGCGGTCCGCATCGCATCGGGATGGAAGGCCAGATTGTGCTTCTGCGCCAGTCGGAAGAATCGGATCAGATTGATCGGGTCTTCCTTGAACACGTCAGGCGCAGCAAGATTGATGCGGTTGTTGTCGATGATAAACGCATCGCTGTCCGGCAGCCGGCGGCGATGCATCTCGGGCCGCAGCTTGGCCATCATGCGCGTCAGCGCCGGCGCCGGCTTGGCCTGCTGGTCTTCGAGCTTGGCGCACAGGATCGCGGTGAGATCGCCGACTTCCTTGGCAATCAGGAAGTAGTGCTTCATGAAGCGCTCGACGTCCTGCATGCCGGGATGCGAGGTATAGCCGAGGCGGACCGCAATCTCGCGCTGCAGGTCGAACGACAGCCGCTCTTCCGGCCGTTTGGTCAGGAAGTGGATATTGCAGCGGACCGACCACAGGAAGTCTTCGCAACGCTTGAAGGTGCGGTATTCCTGCGGATCGAACACGCCCCGCGCCACCAGCTCCTTGCTGTCGCGCACCCGATAGACGTATTTCGCGATCCAGAACACAGTGTGCAGGTCGCGCAGGCCGCCCTTGCCGTCCTTGACGTTGGGCTCGACCAGATAGCGCGACTGGCCGCCGCGGCGATGGCGCTCCTCGCGTTCGGCGAGCTTGGCAGTGACGAATTCCGCGGCGGTGCCCTGCACCACTTCGGCATCGAAGCGCGTGACCAGTTCGTCGTAGAGAGCCTGATCGCCGGTGAGGAAGCGCGTTTCCAGGATCGCGGTGCGGATCGTCATGTCGCCGCGCGCCTGGCGGATCGATTCATCCACCGAACGCGTAGCGTGGCCGACCTTCAGGCCCATGTCCCACAGGCAATACAGAATGACTTCGGCGACCTGCTCGCCCCAGGCGGTCTGCTTGTAGGGCAGGATGAACAGCAGATCGATGTCGGATTCCGGCGCCATCAGCCCACGGCCATAGCCACCGGTGGAGACCACCGCCATCCGTTCGGCACCAGACGGGATTGGCGAATGATACAGATGCTTCGTCGCCGCGGCGAACAGCATGCGGATGATTTCATCCTGCACCTGGCAGAGCTGCTCGGCACAGCGTCGGCCGTGGCGGTCCTTCAGCAACACGGCCTCGGCGGCTTCACTGGCCTTGAGCAGTTCCGCCTTCAGCAGCTTGGCGACCGCGGCACGAAACAAATCGTTCTTGCCGCGATGCTGCGCTGCAAGCGCATCGATCTCGGCGGTAATCCGCGTCGTGTCGAAGTCGGTTTCGGTTGTCGGTCTGTCTTGTGTAGCAACGCTGTCCATGAACAACCCGGATATCGGACGGCGCAAGCGCTGTCACGGTGATTGTAGCCCCACAGCTAGTCCATGCTGCCTTTTGCGCAATCCGGGCAACAACGTTCTCGCGGCGGTGACCTTGGCGCATCATATCTTCTCGTTGACGAAACGCCATAACTAATTGAAATTAAAGCACGTTTTCGCACAGAGAGCGACCCCAGCATGGTGCCATGACGCCCGCAGGATGCAAGTCGCCTTCGAACCTCACGTTTCGACAGTCCACCAGGGAGAGACCAGAATGTTCACGATGTCACGGCGCGCTGTCGCCGGTCTGATTGCTGCGGCTGCACTGCTGCCCGGAGCTAGCTTCGCCGCCGAACCGCTCAAGGAAATCCGGCTCGACTGGGCGACCTACAATCCGGTCTCGATCATCCTCAAGCAGAACGGCCTCTTGGAGAAGGAATTCGCCAAGGACGGCGTGAAGATCACTTGGGTACAGTCGGCCGGCTCCAACAAGGCGCTCGAATTCCTCAATGCGGGGTCCATCGATTTCGGCTCGACCGCGGGCTCCGCTGCGCTGGTGGCGAAGATCAACGGCAACCCGATCAAGTCGGTCTACGTCTATTCGCGTCCGGAATGGACGGCGCTGGTAACCGGCAAAGATTCCAAGATCGCCTCCGTCGCCGATCTCAAGGGCAAGCGCGTCGCGGTGACCCGCGGCACCGATCCCCACATCTTCCTGGTCCGCGCTTTGCTCGGCGCCGGCCTCACCGACAAGGACATCACGCCAGTTCTGCTGCAGCATGCCGACGGCAAGGCTGCGCTGATCCGCGGCGACGTCGATGCATGGGCCGGACTCGACCCGATGATGGCGCAGGCCGAGGTCGAGGACGGCGCCAAGCTGTTCTTCCGCAAGCCGGACGCCAACACCTGGGGCATCCTCAATGTGCGCGAGCAATTTCTGAAGGACTATCCGGATGCCGCGCGCCGCGTGCTCGCCGTCTATGAAGACGCCCGGAAATATTCGCTGGAGAACTATCCCGAGCTGAAGAAGGCGTTCATCGGCGTGACCAAACTGCCCGACGCCGTCGTCGACAAGCAGCTCAAGGAACGCACCGAGCTGACCCACAGCCGCATTGGCGCACCGCAGCGCGAGTCCATCCTCGCCGCCGGTCTCGCGTTGCAGCAAGCCGGCGTCATCGACGCCAAGGTCGATGTGAAGGCTACGGTGGATGCACTGATCGACGATCAGGTGCCGCTGCCAAAGAGCTGACGCTCTAACTTCCCCTCTCCCCCAGCGCAGCAAAGCTGCGCGCCGCGGGAGAGGGTGCCTGAGCGCAGCGAAGGCGGGAGAGGGTTCTTTCTTCCGCGAAGCGCCCCCTCTCCCGTCTCGAACCCGCTTCGCGTGTTCGATCCACCCTCTCCCACCTGACGCAGCTTCGCTGCGCCCGGGGGCGAGGGGAAGAAAGCAAGGCGCTGCTTGCAATCACCGACGAGACGCAATCTCCTATGACCATGACGCTGGAAACACCCGCGCTTGAACATTCCGATGCGATCGACAGTGCCGCACCGAATCGCCGCTGGCAGCGTTTCGCGCGGCCGGCGCTGGGCGTCGTACTGCCGCTGACACTCGCGCTGGCATGGGAGCTCGCGGTGTGGTCCGGCTGGTCGAACGGCCGCCTGGTGCCGCCGCCATCGCGCGTCTTTGCCACCATCATGGAGCTCGCCCGAAGCGGCGAACTCTGGCGCCATATCACCACGACGCTGTCGCGCGTTGCCGCCGGCTTCGGCCTCGGTGTCGTCGCCGGCACGCTGCTCGGCGCTATCTCCGGCTATTGGGGAATCGCGCGGCGACTGCTCGATCCCACCGTTCAGGCGCTGCGCGCCATCCCATCGATCGCCTGGGTGCCGCTATTCATCCTGTGGCTCGGCATTTTCGAGACCTCGAAGGTCGCGCTGATTGCCGTCGGCGTGTTCTTTCCGGTCTATCTCGGCGTGATGGGCGCGATCCTCTCGGTCGATCGCAAGATCGTCGAGGTCGGTCGTACCTTCCGCCTCTCTGGCCCCGCCATGATCCGCCGCATCCTGCTGCCAGCGGTGCTGCCGGCCTATGTTGTTGCACTTCGCGTTGGCCTCGGGCTCGGCTGGATGTTCGTGGTTGCCGCCGAATTCATGGGCGCCTCCGAAGGGCTCGGCTATCTCCTGATCGACGGCCAGCAGCTCGGCAAGCCCGCGCAGATCCTCGCCGCCATCACCATTTTCGCATTGCTCGGCAAGACCACCGACTGGCTGATCGAATTGATCACCACGCCACTGCTGCGCTGGCAGGATGCGTTCCGTCCGGGCGGAGAGACCTGATGCTCGCACTCGACAAGGTCGGCAAGACCTATCCCAACGGCGTCCATGCGCTGGAGCGCTTCACCGCGCAAATCCCGCAGGGCGAAATCGTCGCCATCATCGGTGGCTCCGGCTGCGGAAAATCGACACTGCTGCGCGCCGTTGCGGGGCTCGATCGCGCTTCGACCGGCAGCATCCGCATCGACAATATCAATATCAGCGCGCCGCACGAGAAGATCGGCATCATCTTTCAGGAACCGCGGTTGCTGCCGTGGCTCAGCGTCGCCGACAATATCGACTTCGGCCTGTCCGAGCTTCCTGTCGCCGCACGCCGCGAGAAAGTCGCGCAGGCCCTGGCGCGCGTCGGCCTGTCGGATAAAGCCAAGGCATGGCCGCGCGAACTATCCGGTGGACAGGCGCAGCGCGTGGCCATTGCCCGCGCATTGGTACCGCAGCCGGAGGTGCTGTTGCTGGATGAACCGTTCTCCGCGCTCGACGCCTTCACGCGCCGCGATCTGCAGGATCATCTGCTCGATCTCTGGGCCGACACACGCCCGACGCTGATCCTTGTCACCCATGATGTCGACGAAGCCGTGGTGCTGGCAGACCGCGTGCTGGTGATGCGGCCGCGTCCGGGTCGGCTGTTCGCCGAGATCGATGTCGGCCTTGCCCGCCCGCGCGACCGCGCATCGCCACTGTTCGACGCCGTGAAGCGCCGCGTGCTCACCGCACTGGATCGATCGCTGGATCGTGACGTGCCCGATAGCGCACCTGCCGAGACTGTCGGCGCGTGGTGGTGACAACATCGTCGCAGGCGAATAAAAGCTGCAACTAACAAAATCTCAGGGAGAGATATTCATGGACGCCGCCGCGCTTCGCGCCACCCAGGCCCCCATCAAGGAACTTTACAAGACCGATCCCAAGGCCGCCTTCATCACGCTGAAGGCCAAGGGCTCGATCGACAATGACGGCATCGCCTGCAAGGTCGAGACAGGCCGGCAAATCGCTGCCGCCGGCCTGCATCCAGCAACGGGCGGCTCCGGGCTTGAACTCTGTTCCGGCGATATGCTGCTGGAAGCACTCGTTGCCTGCGCCGGCGTGACGCTGAAGTCGGTGGCCACCGCCGTCGAAATTCCGCTGAAGTCCGGCAATGTGACAGCGGAGGGCGATCTCGATTTCCGCGGCACGCTCGGCGTCGACAAGGAAGCCCCGGTCGGCTTTGCCGAAATCCGCCTGCGCTTCGATGTCGACACCGACGCGCCGCAGGACAAGCTCGATCTGCTGCTGAAGCTGACCGAGCGTTATTGCGTGGTCTACCAGACCATCAAGCATGGCCCGAAGGTTTCGGTGTCCCTCAACAGGGTGTAAGCAGGCCGGACGACTCCCACCAAGGAAAGAGGAGGCCAAGCACCTCCTCTCGTCAGGCTGCCATGTCTCCCGAACTTGCCTTCCTCCTGACGCTCACTTTGCGCATGGCGATCACCGCCGCCTTCGTGATCACGGCCTCCATCATCACCGAACGATCCGGCCCGGTGATCGGCGCGTTGGTAGCGACGCTGCCGATCTCGGCGGGACCGTCCTACGTCTTTCTCGCGCTCGATCATGACGCCGCCTTCATCGCGCAAGGTGCATTGGCCAGCCTGCCGATCAATGGCGCGACGATGTTTCTCGGATTGACTTACGTGCTGCTGGCGCAACGCCACAACGTGATCGTCAGCCTCGGCGCCGCTGTGCTGGTGTGGTTCGCCCTCGCCCTGCTGGTGCGGCAGTTCGAATGGACTTTGCTTGGCGGCATCGCGGCCAATGTCGTGGCCTTCGGCATCTGCCTGCCGCTGATGGCGCGGTTTCGCCATGCGAAGATGCCGCTCATCACCCGGCGCTGGTACGACATCCCGCTGCGTGCCGCTCTCGTCGCGACGTTGGTTGCCACCGTGGTGACGCTGTCCTCGACCATCGGCCCGACCGGCAGCGGCATTCTCGCACTTTATCCCGTGGTCTTCACCAGCCTGATGCTGATCCTGCATCCGCGGATCGGTGGCCCGCCCACCGCCGCCGTGATCGCCAATGGTGGCTGGGGCCTGATGGGTTTCGGTATCGCGGTGGCCGTGATGCATGTCACCGCCACGCGCTTCGGCTCGGTGGTCGCCCTGAGCCTCGCGCTGGCGACTTGCGTGGTGTGGAATCTCGGCCTGTGGTCGTGGGGACGCAGGCGCGCGCGCTTCATTTGAAACGCCGTCATGACCGGGCTTGTCCCGGCCATCCACGTCTGTCTTCGCCGATCGAAGGCGTGGATGCCCGGCACAAGGCCGGGCATGACGATAGAGAATGTTACTTCGGCAGTTTCGCCTTCAGCGCATAGAGCGCATCCAGCGCCTCCCTTGGCGACATCTCGTCGGGATGCAGCGCCTTCACGGCGTCCATCAGCAATTCCGCCTCCGACGGAGGAGCCGCCTCGACCGGTGCACGCGCTGTGATCGCGAACAGCGGCAGGTCATCCATCAGCGCCTTGGCGCTCTGGCCGCGATCCTGCGCTTCAAGCTTGGCCAGCACCGACTTCGCGCGCGCGATCACCGCCGGCGGCAGGCCCGCGAGCTTGGCCACCTGGATGCCATAGGAGCGATCCGCCGAGCCCGGCAGCACCTCGTGCAGGAACACCACGTCGCCATGCCATTCCTTGACCCGCACCGTGGCATTGAACAGCCGTGCCAGTTTAGCGGAGAGCGCCGTGAGCTCGTGATAATGGGTCGCGAACAATGCGCGGCAGCGGTTGCTTTCGTGCAGATGCTCTATCGCGGCCCAGGCGATCGACAGACCGTCGAAGGTCGCCGTGCCGCGGCCGATTTCGTCGAGAATTACCAGCGCGCGTTCGGTGGCCTGATTGAGGATGACGGCGGTCTCGACCATCTCGACCATGAAGGTCGAACGACCGCGCGCGAGATCATCCGCAGCGCCGACGCGCGAAAAGAGCCTGTC
The DNA here is from genome assembly GCF_021044645.1 of Tardiphaga sp. 37S4. Lineage (NCBI taxonomy): Bacteria > Pseudomonadati > Pseudomonadota > Alphaproteobacteria > Hyphomicrobiales > Nitrobacteraceae > Tardiphaga > Tardiphaga sp. 37S4. The sequence continues at coordinate 4,669,406 of NZ_CP088008.1, forward strand.
GACAATGCCGATGCGGGCGCGCGAGGCCGGCACGAAACTGCCTATTTGCGCGAGCAGCGCGATCAATGCGTTCTGGCGCAGGAAGGTCGATTTACCGGCCATGTTCGGACCAGTGATCAGCCAGATCTGGCCGGACTTCTGCCCCGGCCCGGGCGACAGATCGCTGGCATTGGCGATGAACGGCTGGCCGTCGCGGCGCAGCGCCTGTTCGACCACCGGATGCCGGCCGCCCTCGATGGCGAAGAGCAGCGAATTGTCGACTTCGGGGCGGACATAATTGTCGTCGACCGCCAGTTTCGCCAACGCGGTCGCCACATCCAGCAGTGCGAAGGCATGGGCGGCAGCGCGCAGATCTTCCGACGCCTCGGCGACCATCGCCGACAGCCGTTCGAAGATTTCGAGCTCTAACCCAAGCGCACGGTCGCCGGCATTGGCGATCTTGGCCTCGATCTCGCCGAGTTCGGACGTGGTAAAGCGCACCTGCCCTGCCAGTGTCTGGCGATGGATGAAGGTCGCGTTCAGCGGGGCCTGCATCAACTTGTCGCCATGCTGCGCGGTGACTTCGACGAAATAGCCGAGCACATTGTTGTGACGGATCTTGAGGCCCTTCACGCCGGTGTCATCGGCATAGCGCGCCTGCATCGCGGCGACCACGAGACGCGAGGCATCGCGCAAATTGCGGGTCTCGTCGAGCGCAGCTTCGAAGCCTTCGCGGACAAAACCACCATCGCGCTTCAGCAGCGGCAGGTCGTCGGCCAGTGCGCGGGCGAAGGTCGCCGCGAGCTCACGTGACGGACGGCGCAGGCCGGCCATGGCAGCCGTGATATCCGCTGGCAGATTGTCGATGACGCCGAGACGATCAAGCACCTGATCGGCGGCAAGCACACCATCACGCAGACAGGCGAGATCGCGCGGACCGCCGCGACCGACCGAAAGCCGCGCCAGTGCGCGCGACATATCAGGCGCGGTCTTCAGGGCCGAGCGCAGATCGTCGCGCAGCCCGCTGTCCGATACGAAACTCGCGACGGCATCGAGCCGGCGGCCGATGGCCACTTCATCCGTGAGCGGCGCGGCCAGCCGTTGCGCCAGCAGCCGCGACCCAGCCGCGGTCACGGTGCAGTCGATCGCATCCAGCAGCGAGCCCTTGCGCTCGCCTGATAGCGTGCGCGTCAGTTCGAGATTGGCGCGGGTCGCCGGATCGATGGCCATGGTGGTGCCGACCGCTTCGTGGGTCGGCGGCGACAGCGGCACGCGTTTGCCGACTTGCGTGCGCTCGACATAGGTGACGCACGCCGCTGCAGCGGTCGCTTCCAGCCGCGACATGGCGCTGAGGCCGTCCATGGTGGCGACGGCAAAGTAATCGCACAGCCGGCGTTCGGCGGTGGCACCATCGAACACGTCACGGGTCAGCGGCGTCACCGCCGGCAATTCGCGCAGCAGCTGGCTGAGATCCGGATCGCTGTAGAGCGCATCCGTAACCAGCACCTCGTTCGGATTGATCCGCGCCAGCGTCGCGCCGAGTTCGCCTGTCGCACATTCGGTGACAATGAATTCGGCAGTCGAAATATCGATCCAGGCCAGACCGATGCGATCCGCACCGCTTGAGCCCTTGCTGCGCGCAATCGCCAGCAGATAATTATTGGCCCGCGCGTCGAGCAGGTTTTCTTCGGTCAGCGTGCCCGGCGTAACCACGCGCACGACGTCGCGGCGAACCACGCTCTTGCCGCCGCGCTTCTTCGCCTCGGCCGGATCCTCCATCTGTTCGCAGACGGCGACACGGATGCCGAGCGAGATCAGGCGGTGCAGATAATCATCGGCGCGAACCACCGGCACGCCGCACATCGGGATATCCATGCCCTGATGCTTGCCGCGCTTGGTCAGCACGATGCCGAGCGAGCGCGAGGCAAGCTCAGCGTCCTCGAAGAAGATCTCGTAGAAATCGCCCATCCGGTAGAACAGCAAGAGGCCGGGATTGGCGGCCTTGATCTCAAGGTACTGTTCCATCATGGGAGACACTTTTGCGGTGTCATCCACACGGGGAGCGGGTTCTGGGGCGGTAATGGGCTGCTGGATCGTCATGGCGGCGGACGCTAGCAAATTTTGCTCCGCCGATCCCACCCGCGGCTGTCGCAAACCGTAGTTTTCCCCACCGCGGCGAGACAGTTGACAAGTCAACTGCGATTTCATATCCGCAGTTCTCAAGGGAATTCTTTGAATTCCCAGGGACAACGCTGCCATCCAGCAGCGGCATTTGACCGGGTCAGCGGGGGTTCTTAAAACCACCGCGAAAATCCGGCAATCGAGCGCGGATGCAGTCTCCAGGGAGAGAATTGATGAGCGATGTCTTCATTTGCGACGCCGTCCGCACCCCCATCGGCCGTTTCGGCGGCTCCCTTGCCAAAGTTCGCGCCGACGACCTCGCCGCCGCCCCCATTAAAGCCCTGATGGACCGCAATCCCGGTGTGGATTGGGCTGTCGTCGAGGAAGTCTATTTCGGCTGCGCCAACCAGGCCGGTGAAGACAACCGCAACGTCGCCCGCATGGCCGCGCTGCTGGCCGGCCTGCCGGATTCCGTTCCCGGCGCCACACTGAACCGTCTTTGCGCCTCCGGCCTCGATGCCGTTGGCGCCGGCGCCCGTGCCATCCGCGCCGGTGAAATCGATTTCGCCATTGCCGGCGGCGTCGAATCCATGACCCGTGCGCCATTCGTGCAGGGCAAGGCCACCGAAGCCTTCTCCCGTTCGGCGGAAATCTTCGACACCACCATCGGCTGGCGCTTCATCAACCCGCTGATGAAGGAAAAATACGGCGTCGACGCTATGCCTGAGACCGGCGAAAACGTCGCGCAGGATTTCCAGATCTCGCGCGCCGACCAGGATGCCTTTGCGATCCGCTCGCAGCAGAACGCCGGCAAGGCGATCGCTTCGGGCTATTTCGCCGAAGAAATCATCCCGGTGATGGTGCCCGGCGGCAAGGCCGGCCCGATCGCCGTCGACAAGGACGAGCATCCGCGCCCCGAAACCACGCTGGAAGGCCTCGCCAAGCTGCGCCCGATCGTCCGCAAGGACGGCACGGTCACCGCGGGCAACGCCTCGGGCGTCAATGACGGTGCCTGCGCCATGATCCTCGCCTCGGGTGCTGCGGTCGAGAAGCACGGCCTCAAGGCCCGCGCCCGCATTCTCGGCCTCGCCTCGGGCGGCGTCGCGCCGCGCATCATGGGCATCGGCCCGGTGCCTGCGACCAAGAAGCTGATGGAACGCCTTGGTCTGAAGATCAGCGACTTCGACCTGATCGAGCTCAACGAGGCCTTCGCATCGCAGGGTATCGCCGTACTGCGCCAGCTTGGCGTCAAGGAAGATGCTGATTTCGTCAACCCACACGGCGGCGCGATCGCGCTCGGCCACCCGCTCGGCATGAGCGGCGCGCGCCTGGCGATGACGGCGGTGCACGGCATGGAGAAGCGCGGCGGCAAGCTCGCGCTCGCCACCATGTGCGTCGGCGTCGGTCAGGGCGTCGCCATGGCGATCGAGAAGCTGAACTAAAAAACTACGTCCACAAGCAAGCCGCCGCGGGATCCGCGGCGGCCAAAGGGGAAACCAGCATGACGCTAATCTATCCCGTCGAGAGCAATGCGGCGCACGCGCCGCGCCTCTCACCCGGCTACAAGAGCACCATCAAGCGCGCGCCGCAGAAGCAGCGCATCCTGATGCCGCACACGCTGTCGGAAACGACAGGACCGGTCTATGGCCACGAGACGGTACGACCCGGCGATCATGACCTCACCACCATGCATGCGGGCGAGCCGCTCGGCGAACGCATCATCGTGCACGGCACGGTGATGGACGAGGACGGCCGCGGCGTGCCGAACACGCTGGTCGAACTCTGGCAGGCCAATGCCTGCGGACGTTACGTGCATGTCTGGGACCAACACCCCGCGCCGCTCGATCCGAACTTCACCGGCGCCGGCCGCACCGTCACCGACGCCGCGGGCAACTACAAGTTCGTCACTATCAAGCCCGGCGCCTATCCGTGGGGCAATCACCATAATGCCTGGCGCCCTGCGCATATCCACTTCTCGGTGTTCGGCCACTCCTTCGTCTCGCGCCTCGTGACGCAGATGTATTTCCCGAACGATCCGCTGTTTCCGTTCGACCCGATCTTCAACTCGGTCACCGACGAAAAGGCGCGCCTGCGCATGGTGTCGGATTTCGACCTCGACGTCACCGAGCCTGGCTGGGCGCTGGCCTATCGCTTCAACATCGTACTGCGTGGTCGCAACGCCACTCCGACGGAGAATCACTGATGCCCGGAATTACCCCGTCGCAGACCGTCGGTCCGTTCTATGCCTACGGCCTGACACCGAACGGCAAATACGCCTGGAACGACGCCTTCACCAACAACCTGCTGACGCCTGATGTCACCGGCGACAAGATCCGCATCGAAGGCGTGATCTATGACGGCGATGGCAAGGTTGTGCCCGATGCCGTGCTGGAAATCTGGCAGGCCGACGCGCAGGGCCGCTTCGCCGATCCGCAGGATACCCGCGGGCTGCCGAATTCGAGCTTCAGGGGTTTCGGCCGCTCCGGCACCACCGATGCCGGCGAATATTCGTTCGACACTGTAAAGCCCGGCGCCGTGCCCGGCCATGATGGCAAGCCGCAGGCCCCACATATCGTGATGGCCGTGTTTGGCCGCGGCATGACCATGCAGTCGATGACGCGTATCTATTTCGAGGACGAAGCCGCGACGGCTGATGATGCGGTGATGAACCTCGTCCCGGCCGACCGCCGCGCGACGATCATCGCGAAGAAGACGGCCCTTGGCGTGTATCGGTTTGATATCCACCTGCAAGGCGCCAACGAGACGGTGTTCTTCGACGTGTGATGTCTCTCTTATCCCTCCCCCAAAGCGGCGCAGCCGCGCAGGTGGGGAGGGTGGATCGACCGCGAAGCGGTCGAGACGGGTGGGGAGCCACACACGGCGTCCTCGCTTGGGGAGAGACCCCACCCCGGCCTATCGGCCGACCCTCCCCACTGCGTCCAGCTTCGCTGGACTTGAGGGAGGAAAACCATCAGCGTCTCCGCTTCAATTACTCCATCACCGCCGGATGCTCGTCCGCACCCGGCTTCGCCGCTTGCGCGCGCAAGGTCGCCTTGGACGAGCCGATGATCAGCGCCATCGGAATCGCACAGAGCGTCACCAGCATCACCATCTGATAATCCAGCCCGAAGGCGATGATCGTGGCCTGCAGCGTGACGATGGCGTCCATCATGGCGCGGCCGCTGTCGGTGGCGAGGTTGATCGCGCTGGTCACATTGGGCATCTGCAGCGCATTGCTGAACGGCGTGATGTGCTCGACCAGCACCGCATGGGCCATACGGGTGTTTGAGGTGAGCTGCGCGATCACGATGGAGATGCCGATCGAACTCGCGACATTGCGCAGCAGCGTGAGCATCGAGGTGCCGTCGGTGCGCAGATGATTTGGCAGCGTCAGGAACGCCACGGTGGACAGCGGCACGAAGACGAGACCAAGGCCAAATCCCTGCGCGATGGAGACGATCACGATCTCCGGCACGCCGGTCTGGTCGGTCCACATCGACGTAAAGAACAGCGACACCGACATCAGTGCCATTCCCACCATGATCAGTGTACGCGCCTCGACATATTTCATGATGCGCCCGACCAGCATCATCGCCACGAAGGTGCCGGAGCCGCGCGTCGCCAGTAATAGCCCCGCCGTGAGGATCGGATAGCCGATCACGTTCTGCAGATAGGGCGACGACAGTGCCATGGTCGAATACAGCACCAGCCCCATGACGGCCATGAACACGCAGCCGCCGACAAAATTCTTGTCCTTGAAGATGGCGAACTGGATGAACGGCTTCGAGGTCGTGAAGGAATGCGCGAAGAAATAATAGAAGCCGATGATCGAAACGATCGCCTCGATGACGATTTCATTGGATTCGAGCCACCCGAGCTGCTCGCCGCGGTCAAGTGCGAGCTGCATCGCACCGATACCGATGGCCAGCGCGCCGAAACCGAACCAGTCGAATTTCAGGTCTGCATTGGTCTTGGTCTCGTCCATGAAGGCCAGCAGGCCAAACACCGTGACGATGCCGAAGGGCAGATTGACGAAGAACACCCAGTGCCAGGAGTAAGTTTCAGTCAGCCAGGCGCCCAATGAAGGCCCCATGATCGGGCCGAGCATCACGCCCATGCCCCAGATCGACATCGCCTTGGCGCGCTCATGCAGCGCGTAGCTGTCGAGCATCACCGCCTGCGACAGCGGCACGAGTGCCGCGCCGAAAACGCCCTGCAACAGGCGAAAGCCGACCATCTGGTTGATGTCCTGCGCGAGGCCGCACAGCACCGAGGCGACCGTGAAGCCCGCCGAACAGACGATGAGGATCTTCTTGCGGCCGAACCGGTTGGCGATCCAGCCGACGGGCGCGGTCATGATAGCCGCGGCGACGATATAGGAGGTCAGCACCCAGTTGACCTGATCCTGCGACGCCGACAGCGTGCCCTGCATGTAGGGCAGGGCCACATTGGCGATGGTGGTGTCGAGCGCCTGCATGATGGTCGCGGTCATGGCGCAGATCGTCACCATATTCCGGCGAAAGCCGGGGACCGCACTGGGAGATGGCGCCGACGTGCTCATGGGATCAGTCCTGAGCAGCCTTGGCCGATGACAGGCCGAGCAGGCCCGCCAGCGAGCGATGATGCTTGGTATCGATTGTCGTGTAAGTGCTCATGCCGGCCTTCAGTCGCTTCACGAAGGGATCTGCATAATCGAGATAGATCCGCACCGGCACGCGCTGCACCACCTTGACGAAGTTGCCGGTGGCGTTTTGCGGCGGCAGGATCGCGAATTGCGCGCCGGTGCCAGGGCTCAGCGAACCGACGGTGCCCTTGAAGGCGTGGTTCGGGAACGCATCGACGTCGATCTCCACAGTCTGTCCGACGGCGATGTAAGTGAAATCAGATTCCTTCAGATTGGCATCGACCCATGGCCTGTTGTCGTCGATCACCGTGAGGATCGGCGTGCCGGCCATCGCGAAGCGGCCGAGCTGGATGTTATCGACCTGCGTCGCGACGCCGGAGATCGGCGCCTTCAGCACGGTGTGGTCGAGATTGCGCTGCGCCTGATCGAGCGCCGACTGCGCCTGCGCGTAGGGCGGGAACTGAGCCAACGGCAGGTCGGGATTGCCGAGCAACTGGTTCATCGAGGTCGCGAGCTGCTGCCTCAGGAGTTCGAGCTGCGCCTTCGCGGTCACCGCCGCAGTCGCCGCATTGTCGAGATCGAGCTGCGAGCCGAAGTTGCTCTTGACCAGAGTCGACTTGCGTTCGACGTCGCGCTGTTTGAAGTCGACACCCTGCTGCGCCAGATCCTGCATCTGGCCGTAGATCTTCACGTTGCTGACGAGGTTGTCATAGGTGGTTTTCGCCTGCGCCAGCTTTGCCCTGGCATCGTCGAGCGCCAGCCGGAACGGGACCGGATCGATCTCGAACAACACGTCGCCTTCTTTGACATGCTGGCCTTCGCGCACCACGACCTTGTCGACCTTGCCGGAGATATCCGGCGTGATCAGCACCTTCTGCGCACCGACATAGGCATCGTCAGTGCCGACATAGCGACCACCCGACAGATAGAAGGCGACGCCGCCAACAAGAACGATGGCAGGCAGTACGACCAGCAGCAACGTTCGCCGATAGCGCTTCAGGAAACCTTTCGCGCCCTGACGCTGCGTGGTCGCGGCGCCATCGGATCCGCCCTCAGGCGCATCCTTGTCGGGAAATTTCAGCACGGGCTCAGCCATAGACTTGTTCCTTGGTCTTTGTGGCTGCGGGGTTCAGCGCAGCGCGGATATTGTCTTTGATGGTTTCGAGATGCGCGACCAGCTGGTGCATGTCGGCCTCGCTCACGCCGTCGAACGCGACCTTCATCAGGTTGCCGCGCAGCACCGCCAGCTTTGCCGTCAGCGGGCGCGCGGCCTCGGTGAGATAGAGGCGCTTGATGCGGCGGTCGGTATCGTCATTGCGGCGTTCGATCAGGCCGCTGTCGCAGAGCTTGTCGATCAGCCGCGTCAGGCTGATCGGCGCCATTTCCATGGCGTCGGCGAGATCGGTCTGTTTTTGCCCCTCATTGCGCTCGACCTTGGCGAGCACCGCCCATTGGGCGCGGGTCATGCCGAACTGGCGCGCTTCCTTGTCGGCCAGCAGCCGCAACATGCGCTGGGTCTCGAACAAAGCGGACAGGAAATCGGTGCCGGTGTCAGGCTGGCAGGACATGGTGGCGCTCCGTAAACTTAGCTTATTATAAGCAAGCTTATGAATAGCGCATCGGTGGACGATACGACGCAGCCCCGCGACTAGCGCATGGCTAGATCTCCGAACCTCCCACAAATGGGCGACACAGCAAAAAGCCCGGCACGAGGCCGGGCTTGAGGTCGTCAGGAGGATCGAAAGGATCAGTATTTGGCGACGACCGCGGGGCTGAAGGCGTAATTGATGCCGGCGCGGAAGACGTGGTCGTGGAAGCCGACCGAGGTCTGGTTGGCTGTCCCCCCGAAATAGGTCGCCGAACCCAGATCGAGATAGAGATATTCGAGCTTGGCCGACCAGTTGGTGCCGAACTTCTTTTCCAGACCGGCGCCCAGGGTCCAGCCGACACGGGTCTGCGATTCCGACAGCAGCGTGCCGGGAATCGTCACGGCCGCGCTGGCCGGTGTCGTGCCAGCAGAGCCTGGCCCGAAGATCTGACCCGTTACTGTCGTCTGGGTGGAATATTTGACCTCACCGACAACCAGACCGCCAGTACCGTAAAGCAGCAGGTCCGGTGTCGCCAGCAGGCCGACCCGGCCGCGGAATGTGGCGAACCACGGGAAGCTCCATGAGCTGTTTGCCGAGGTCAGTGCGAGCAGATTGAAGTCACCGCCGGGCAAGGTGCTCCGCAGCGAACTCACTGGAGAGTTCGCGCTGCCACGTTCACCAGTCCCCTGGATATCGGCTTCGAGACCGACGACCCATGTGCGGTCGAGCTGCCAGTTGTAGCCGATCTGGCCGCCGCCCAGGCCGCCATTGACGTCCTGCTTGACCGGCGACGCAAAGGCGGTGCCCGGCAGGAAAGTGGCGTCGCCCTTGCCCCAGCTATAGCCGCCGTTGAGGCCGACATAAAATCCGGTCCAGTTGATGCCGGGGTCCACCAGAACCGGCGCCTTGGCGTACATGCGGGGCGACAGATCCGCAGCGCCCGCGGTCGACGAAAACGCCATGATGGCGAGGCCTGCAGCGGCCAATACGGTACGTTTCACCATCAGTCTCCTCAGCAACAGATCAACGAAGGCAGGCCCAAGGCCCTGCTTCGATGATGTGTAGTTGAATGAGACATCAGCGACTTGGAACGGACGCGACGCGGCAGGACTGGGCGAGACTGGCACCGCAATTCGTTCTGCTTGTTGCGTTCAGGCCACATGGCGCATCGCGAACTATCAAAAGAGAAACCGCCCAAAGACGCAGCAAAGCGATGAATATGAACGCGATCCGTACTGGCACGACCAAGATATAGTTCAATGCTTGCAGGACTGATCCTCGTGACTTCAAGGCCCGGTCCCGAAACGCCCGATTCATTAATCGCGGCTGCTTCCGAAAATCTGCCGACACCGCAGCTCCAATTCGGGCGCCTGACATTCAACGTCGAATCCCCTTTTCCGACGGACACCCCGTTTTCAACCGATACTGCATTGCACAGGCTGCCCGGCGCGATTGTTTTTATCGGCACGGGATTTCCGGCGAACGATCGCATGCCGGATGCTGCGACTGCGTCACCGCCCGACGATGTTGTGTTTGCAGTCGTTCTGAAAGGTCGGGCTCGCGCATCACAGCATGGCCGCGAAGAGATCATCGAGCAGAACCATGCGGTCTTGATGACAACCAGGGACGCCGGTTGGCATACGTCATCTTGTGAGACGCAGCATCTGATCGTTCAGATCGACCGTGCTGCGCTGTCGATCAAGGTGCCCAATCTTGGCGCCTGGCTCATGCGACCTGTCCTCCTGGAGGCTCAGACGTTGCGGCTATTGATGGCGCATTGTCAGGAAGCAATCGACCTCGACGGGTCCGCCCCCACCCATCTTCAACACCATGTCGTGGCCGATCTGTGTAGCCTGATCGCACTTCTGACAATCGGTTGCGAGAACCGCTCCGAGACATCTCCACCTTGCAGCACCCGCATGCTGCGCTTGCAGGCGATCAAGGCAGCCATCGAAGCAGGCCTCGGAAATCACGACCTCTCGGCCGAAACGCTGGCGGCGGCTCAGAAAATCTCGCCTGATTATGTCCGCAAGCTGTTTCGCGAACACGACCTCAGCCTGTCGGAATATTTGCTCGAACGGCGTCTGGCCCTTGCTCATGCATTGCTACTCGACCCATTGCGGGCCGATGAGCGGATCGGGAAGATCGCGGACGAGGCCGGCTTCAACGATTTGTCGTATTTCAACCGGACATTCCGGCGCCGATATGCCACCTCGCCATCGGATCTGCGCCGGGAGCGCAAAAGCTCCACCTGATCGGCCCGGTATCGCCCATTCAACCTTTGCAATCGCCCGACTGTCCCCCCATTTGCAGGGAACGCTCGTCGTTTGGCAGCGCAGGATTTGGTGTAAGACTGGGCCCCAACGCCAAAAAGACGGGCACAATCACACCCAACGGGTTAAGCTACCTCCATATGGCAGTTCCGAAACCAACTTTCCCGGCTCCTGGCCACGATCACGACCGCTGTACAGCGGACGCGATGCATCATGCCGAGCATGTCTGTGCAGCCCGATCGCAAAAGCTGACCCCGATCCGCCGGCAGGTGCTTGAAGCGCTGCTCGCGAGCCATCGGCCGCTTGGGGCCTACGAGATCATCGATGAGTTGGCCAAGACCACTTCGCGTCCGGCACCCATCACCGTGTATCGCGCACTTGATTTCCTGATGGAGAACGGCCTCGTTCACCGCATCGAGAGCCGCAACGCCTTCCTGGCCTGCGCGCACGACCACGGCACGGCCTCGATGGTCGCGTTTCTGATCTGTGACCAGTGCGGGTCGGTCGGCGAAGTGCCGGCCACGAAAGTCGCGCAGAGCCTGAATGATGCCGCACGGACGACTGGCTTCGTCCCAAAACTGTCTGTTGTCGAAATCACCGGAACCTGCGCGCACTGTCAGGCGTGACGATCCCATAACAACACGGCGACAAGCCGGGCCCGAGGCTTCATGTCTGCAGAAACCATCATCAGCCCACCCGGCGGACGCGCACTCACCGCCGGCGCCATCGCCCTCGTGCTGATGCTGTGCCTGACCTGGGGCTTCAACCAGATCGCCATCAAGCTGGTGCTGCACGATATCCCGCCTTACACGCAGGCGATGCTGCGCTCGGCCGGCGCACTGCTGGTCATCCTGGCCATTGCGCGCATGCGCGGCGTCAAGCTGTTCGAACGCGACGGCACGCTGAAGGCCGGCCTGTTCGCCGGCGTGCTGTTCGGCATCGAATTCGTGCTGATCTTTCACGGCCTGCAATTCACGACGGCCTCGCGCGCCGCGGTTTTCCTCTACACGATGCCGTTCTTCGTCGCTTTCGGTGCCTATCAGTTCCTGGGTGAACGCCTGCGCCCGGTGCAATGGGCCGGGCTCGCGGTGAGCTTCGCCGGCGTCGCCGTGGCCATCGGCGTCCCGCAGCCTGACGTCACCACCGATGTCCTGATCGGGGATCTGATGATCGTCGGCGGTGCGGGGCTGTGGGCCGCGACCACGCTGGTGGTCAAGATGACGCCACTCCTCTACGCACCGCCCGAGAAGGCACTGGGATACCAGGTCGGGCTGTCTGTCCCGATTTTGGGCCTGGCGGCGCTGCTGGCGGGCGAGACCGTGACCCGGGTTCCCGGTCCGCTGGCGCTGTCACTGCTCTCGTTTCAGGCCTTCTGGGTGGTCGGCTTCACGTTTTTGCTCTGGTTCGGGCTGATCAAGACCTATTCCGCCAGCAAATTGTCGGCTTTTACCTTCATTACCCCTTTGTTTGGCGTCGCGGCAGGCTATCTCATCATGGGCGACCACCTGACCCCCGCCTTCGGCCTCGCTGCGTTATTGGTCGTTGCCGGGCTGGTCCTCGTTAACCGACCGGTCAGGGCCTAGGCCACTAACGCATTGCTGGATGTCATCTAAATCTGATATTCGAGACCCCATGAACAAGATTGAAATTCCGTCTGATATCGCCGGTCCGGCGCCCCGGCACCTCACCACACAGGTCATGGTTGGCAACGTCGCTGTCGGCGGCGGTGCACCGATCGTCGTGCAGTCGATGACCAACACCGACACGGCCGACATCCAGGGCACCATCGACCAGGTCGCAGCGCTGTCGCGCGCGGGCTCGGAAATGGTCCGCATCACCGTGGACCGCGACGAAGCAGCCGCCGCCGTTCCGCATATCCGCGAAGCGCTCGACAAGCAGGGCATCACCACGCCGCTGGTTGGCGACTTCCATTACATCGGCCACAAGCTGCTCGCCGAATATCCGGCCTGCGCCGCGGCACTCGACAAATACCGCATCAATCCCGGCAATGTCGGCTTCAAGAGCAAGCGTGACAGCCAGTTCGCCGACATCATCGAGATCGCCAACAAGAACAACAAGGCCGTCCGCATCGGCGCGAACTGGGGTTCGCTCGATCAGGAACTGCTCACCAAGCTGATGGACGAGAACGCGCTGTCCGCGAACCCGAAGGACGTCCGCGCGGTGACGCGTGAAGCGATGGTGCAGTCGGCACTGCTCTCGGCGGCGCGCGCCGAAGAACTCGGTATGCCGAAGAACAAGATGATCCTGTCCGCCAAGGTCTCGGCGGTGCAGGACCTCATCGCGGTGTATCAGACGCTCGCCTCGCGCTCAGACTATGCGATCCATCTCGGTCTCACCGAGGCCGGCATGGGCTCGAAGGGCATCGTCGCCTCCTCGGCCGCGCTCGGCATCCTGCTGCAGCAGGGCATCGGCGACACCATCCGCATTTCGCTCACCCCCGAGCCCGGCGGCGATCGCACGGTGGAAGTTCAGGTCGCGCAGGAGCTGCTGCAGACCATGGGCTTCCGCACCTTCGTGCCGCTGGTTGCGGCATGCCCCGGTTGCGGCCGCACCACCTCGACCACGTTCCAGGAACTGGCCCGTTCGATCCAGGATTTCATCCGCGACTCGATGCCAGGCTGGAAGACGCAGTATCCCGGCGTCGAGAACCTCAACGTCGCGGTCATGGGCTGCATCGTGAATGGCCCCGGCGAATCCAAGCATGCCAATATCGGCATCTCACTGCCCGGCACAGGCGAAAGCCCGGCCGCTCCGGTGTTCGTCGATGGCGAGAAATTCCGCACCCTGCGCGGCCCAAGCATTGCGGCCGACTTCAAGGCGCTGGTGATCGACTATATCGATCAGCGCTACGGCGCCAACGCCAAGGCGCCGGAAGTCGTCACCGCGGCCGAGTAATTCAAGCAGCTGCTCCAAAATCAGCCGGCGACCGGATCATCCGTCGCCGGCTTTTTTATTGACCACCTCGATTGCCCTCGGAGTAATATTCAATCTATAGTTTTATTTTATTGAGTCCGCATTCATTGGCAGAATGGCATGATTGTCGATCGCCAACGCTTATCTTCAAAAAACCTCGCCAGGCTCGCGGTCCTCGTATCCGTGTTTCTTCTGACGTGGATGCCCGTCTGCAACGCTCAGATGTTTGGCCTGCCCGGCCGCTTCACGCGACCTGACATCGCGCCATCACAGCAGACGCCGCCGGCAGCGCCCCCTCAGGTGCCGAAGCGGACCGGCAACGCTGCAGCTCACTGGGGACCACTCTTCAAAGCCCAGGTGGAGCGATGCTGGAAAAAGCCCGGTGGCGGCGGCAAGGAGCCGATCGAGGCGATCTTCGTGATCAAGCTGAATCGCGATGGCATGATCGATGAGGCGCGCCCGATATCGATCACCTCGACCACGCCCTATAGCAAGGCGTATCAGCTGAGTTGCATGCGTGCGCTCGAGAGCTGCCAGCCCTACAGGCTTCCCGATGCCTCTTACGACGAGTGGCGCTTCTTCGAGCCGGTCTTCACCGAGCGCATCCGCTGAGCGACACTACAGCGGAATTCGCCGGAACTCGCGGTTGCTCAGCCCCGCTTCTTCCAGATCCAGATCGCGCTCGATGCGGCGGCGGCTCTCGTCGGTAATCTTGCCGTCGCGCAGTTGCGCGTGGATGAATTTGCGCTCCGCCTTGATGAGTTCGCGCACCAGATCGATACCCACCGCGGAGACGTCGACGTCGGGATCGAGTTCGCCCGGCAACTGATTCGAGCGGCTTTCATGGCGCGCGCGCAGCAGCTTCACGACCTCGTCGGACAGTTCGCGATCGTCGGTCATGGCATCGAGCCGCGCCAGGGCTGTGGCCAGCGCCTCGCGGCGTGTCGCGAGCTCGGCCTCGTGCTCGGCGATATATTCCTCGCGGCCGATTTTGGTCACGCCGAGCCACTTCACCACGATGGGCAGGCACAGGCCGAAGCCAACCAGCGTGATGAGAATGATGTTGAAGGAGACGAACAGGATCAGGTCGCGCGACGGAAAGCCTTCGTTCGAGACCAGCGTGAACGGCAGCGCCAGCGCTGCGGCGAGCGATACGGCACCGCGCACGCCGGTGAAGGCGACGACGAAGGTCCATTGCCAGTTCGGCGCGGGATCGCGCTTGCGCAGGTCAGCGCTCAGCCAGCGCGGTACATAGATCGCCGCATAGACCCAGACGAAACGCGCCACGATGATCACGGCGGTGACGAGCACCGTGGCCCACATGATCTCGGCAAACGGAAACGCTTTCGATTTCTCGATCAGCGCCCGCATCTGGAAGCCGGTCAAAAGGAAAAGCAGACCCTCGACCAGATAGATCACCAAATCCCAGAAGAAGATGCCCTGCAGGCGCGTCGCCGCCGAGATCAGCAGCGGGCCGTTCCAGGAGATGTAGAGACCGCAGGCCACGGTGGCGATGATGCCGGAGCCACCGAAATGTTCGGGAATGAGATAGGCGACATAGGGTGTCAGCAGCGACAGCGTAATCTCGACCTGCGGATCGCGCGCGCGGTGACGCATGCGCAGGCTGATCCAGCCGATGGCGAGGCCGAAGACCAATTCGCAGGCGAGGATGGCGACGAAGGTGCCGGCCGCCTTCGGCAGCGAGAACGCCCCGGTGGTGATCGCCACCACCGCAAAGCGATACAGGATCAGCGTCGTCGCATCATTGGCGAGACCCTCGCCTTCCAGCACCACCAGAATGCGGCGCGGCAGGCCGATTTTGCGCGCAATCGCCAGCGGCGCCACCACGTCCGGCGGCGCGACGATGGCGCCGAGCAGGAAGCCGACCGACCACGGCAGCCCGATCAGAAAATGCGTCGCGGTGGCGACGAGGCACGCCGTGAAGATCACGCAGCCGACGGCCAGGAGCGTGATGATCCGCAGATTGGCGCGGAATTCGCGCCAGCTCATGGCGACGGAAGCCGAATAGATCAGGGGCGGCAGCACGCCGAGCAGCACCACATCCGGCGGCAATTGGATCGAGGGCATGCCCGGCACGAAGGCCAGTGCAATGCCGGCCAGTAGCAGCAGGATGGCCGGGGCAATGCTGATGCGCTTGGCCAGCCACGCGGTGCATGCGAGGGCGGCGATCAGGACCAGGAAAATCTGAAATTTGGCTTCCACGCGGGCGGCATCCTTTGCGTGCCTAATTTGCCCGGATGAGAAGTGAGGTCAATGTGATCGTCATTGCGAGGAGCCCTTGCGACGAAGCAATCCAGTCTTACTTCGCTTGTGGCCTTCTGGATTGCCGCGTCGCTTCGCTCCTCGCAATGACGGCGGAGAGGTCGAAGCTCAGATCGCGCTTGCCGCGATGTTGACCATCAGCGCCACCAGCGCGGTGTTGAAAATGAAGGAGACGATGCCGTGGGCCGTGGCGGTGCGGCGGATGGATTTCACGGTGATGCCGACGTCGGAGACCTGCGCGGTCATGCCGATGACGAAAGAGAAATACACGAAGTCCCAATAATCGGGCTGTTCCTTCGTGTCGTCATCGCCAGACGGAAATGCCAGCCCGCCGGGTTTGGCTCCGCGATAGAACTGATGGGCATAATGCAGCGAGAAAGTCGTGTGCACGGCGGCCCAGGACGAGGCGATGGTGACGATCGCCAGCGTCAACTCCCAGCCCGTGCGATGGCCCTCGCCAAGTTCGAAGACGATGGCCGCGATACTGGCAAAGGCGCCCAGGGCCGCCACCAGCAGGATGATGAAACTGCCATCGTCCTGCAGGGCGGCGTTGCGGCGGATGTGTTTCTGGCCGCCACTGCGCAACATCATGCCGTAGACCAGCATGAGATAGAACGCGATGAACACGTCCCAGCCGATCAGCAGGCGCGTCACCAGCCGCAGCGACGACGGCAGGACGAAGAACGCGACGATGCCGATCAGAAGCGCCAGAAACGTGCGCGGTCGCCCATAGACGACGCGGAGCGGCGCCGGCATCTTGCGAAAACGGACAAGGAGCTCATCGAGATCCTTGTCCGTCTCCGACATGATCAGGGCTTCCTTAGTTCTTGCGCTCGGCCACGAAGCGGGCAGCAGCGCGCAGCACGTCGCCCTTGGCGCCGAAGATCGACAGCGATGCGTCGGCGGTGGCGATCAGATCGGCGACACGCTTCTTGGCGCCTTCGACGCCAAGCTGGGTGACGAACGTCGTCTTGTTGAGCGCGGCATCGGCGCCCGCGGGCTTGCCGAGCGCCGCGGCGTCGCCTTCGACGTCGAGCAAATCATCGGCGATCTGGAACGCTTCGCCGAGCGCGCGGCCGTAATCGTCGAGCGCCTTGTATTCCTTCTGCGTGGCCTGGCCGAGCAGCGCGCCGGCGATGACGCCGTAACGCAGCAGCGCACCGGTCTTCATCTGCTGAACACGCGCAACGTCCACCGGCCCCTTGTCGCCGAAACGGCCTTCGCCGGCGAGATCGAGCATCTGGCCACCGACCATGCCGCCCAAACCAGCACAGCGGGCGAGGGCTCGGGTCAGCAGCAGGCGCACCGTCGCATCCGAATGGATCTCGTCGCGGGTGACGATGTCGAAGGCCAGCGTCAGCAACGCGTCACCGGCGAGGATCGCGGTGGCATCGTCGGTGGCCCTGTGCAGGGTCGGACGGCCGCGGCGCAGGTCGCTGTTGTCCATGGCCGGCAGGTCGTCATGGATCAGCGAGTAGCAGTGGATGCATTCGAGAGCGGCGCCAACCAGCAGCGCCTGCTCGCGATGCACGCCGAATACCGCTGCGCTCTCGACCACAAGGAACGGTCGCAGCCGCTTGCCGCCGCCGAGCGAGGAGTAGCGCATCGCATCCATCAGCCGCTTCGGCCGGGCGATTTCATCGGGTAGCACGCCATCGGCGAGCACTTTGGTCAGTACGGCTTCGGTATCGTCCGCGGTCTGGTCCAGGCGCGAGGCAAAATCTTTGGTGGAAGCACCGGTCGACATTAAGAATAGCTCCAGAACAATTTGGCCGGACAATCCTCTATGGCAAAGGCCACGTCAATTGCGCCTGCGGCGTCCCGCCGCGATTGGTCGCGGCAAGCTTAACCGGCTTGAAAAGAGCGGGGAAAGCCCGCTTTATCAGCGGCATAGCTCCGACCGGGAACGCTCCTCTTGCGCCTCATCCGCCGCCTCATCCTGATCGGGATCCTGCTTGTCGCACTGCCCTATCTGCTGACGCCGCTTTATGCCGTCGGCCGGCCGATCTCGGCGCTGATGGCATGGCGCTGGATCACCGGTTCCCCCGTGCAGCGGACCTGGGTCGATCTCAAGGCCATGTCGCCGGCGCTGCCGCGCAGCGTGGTCGCGTCCGAAGACGGTAAATTCTGCAGCCATCGCGGCATCGACTGGGATTCCCTGCAAAACGCCATCGAGGACGCCCAGGACGGCGAAGTCTCCGGCGGCGGCTCCACCATCACTCAGCAGGTGGCGAAAAACCTGTTCCTGTGGTCGGGCCGCAGCGTGATCCGCAAGGGCCTCGAAATCCCGCTGGCCATGTGGGTCGATCTGATGCTGTCCAAGCAGCGGATCCTGGAAATCTACCTGAATATCGCCGAAATGGGCCCATCCGGGCAGTTTGGCGCCCAGGCCGGCGCCGAATATGCCTTCAATCGGCCGGCCTCGAGCCTGTCGGCCCGGGAAGCCGCGCTCCTGGCCGCGATCCTGCCCAATCCGGTCACCCGCAGTGCCCGGACGCCGGGGCCGGGGGTGCGGCGGCTGGCGGGAACCTATATGGCGCGGGCGCAGGCGGCGGAGCTGCAGAGGTGCTGGAACTAGGCTGTCATTCCGGGGCGGGCGCAGCGTCAGCTGCGAACGAGCCCGGAATCCCGATATGTTCAAAACACTTCGAGGTTCCGGGCCCATGCCCGTCGGCTTTGCCGCCGGTCCTGTCCCGGAACGACGAGTTCGGGGCCCCATTTGCCGTAAAATTCCCGCGGCCCCGCCCTAGCCATCGCGTCGTCATTCCGTTATAAGCCCGGCCTTATCAGCGATTTTGCCCGCGCGTTCTGTGCTGGCCGCCTGTCACCGGGCGCCGATCGAAACCATCTGCCAAGAACCTGCAAGGACTTTTCCTATGGCCGTTCCGAGAAGAAAAACATCGCCGTCGCGGCGTGGCATGCGTCGTTCGGCTGACGCACTCAAGACCCCGACCTATGTCGAGGACAAGGACTCCGGCGAACTGCGCCGTCCGCACCACCTCGACCTGAAGACCGGCATGTATAAGGGTCGTCAGGTTCTGAAGGTGAAGAAAGAATCCTGACCACTGGATGGAGGGCAGCGCCACATCAGGTGGCGCCGCCTTCGCTCGTCCACGTAAGGTCCGGGTCAGGCGGGTCGAAGCGCCAGCGGGCAAGCCGAGAAAGCTGTTCAGACTATAATTCTGAACTGGTCTTCCGCCCGAATTCGCTCCAACTCTGGAGCTAATGCGTTGTCCCGGTGATGCGCGCGCGTCACCTCGGTGATGTCGTCACCTTGGTGATGTCCTGCATCGCCCACATGCGTTCTGGTTCTCTCGCTCGCAAAGAAGGCCTTCGATGGCGTCGATCGGTTTCCCGCTGCTGCTGATTCCAGTGGCGATCTGCAACATCATCGCCTTCCTGATGCCCGACCTCGCGCTGTCGGGGCCGATCCCCCTCTTCCCGATCACGCTGATGTCGAAAGACATCTGGATGGTGACGCTCAACGACCTGCTCGTTGCGCTCAGCATTCTCTTGCTGTGGCTCGAAGTGATGCGCGCCGCGCGCCCGGCGCCGAAATATTTCACCGATCATTTCCTGTCGCTGCTGGTGTTCGGCGCTGCCGCCGCCGAATTCGTGATGCTGCCGAAATTCGGCAACGCCACGTTCTTCCTGATCACCCTGACGGCGATGGTGGATTTCCTCGCCGGCATCTCGCTCCGCGCCCGCCGTCCGCGCCGCGTCGCCGCGCCGGTCTATGCACCGGAGCCGGCACCGCATTATGAGCCCGCGCCAGCGCCGGTCGCTCCGACGCATCCGCCCGCCCCCGTTCCCGCCGCAACGTCGGTCGCCGAAGCGGTGTTGACCGATCGTCCGGAGCCAAAGGTCGAACGGATCGAACCGAAGATTGAATCGACCCCGACCCCGGTCCCGCCGGAAGTCGTCGCGCATACGTCGCCGCAGATTACATCGCCGGATTTGCAGCCGGGTGGCGTCGCGTCGCCGGAAGACAAGCCGAAGACGTAAGCGGAGAGTACCGAGTCAGGCCATACGCTGCGTGCGGTTGATCGCCGATCCCGCAACATACATATTTGCCGCCGTCCGGTAAGCCGCCTCGACATCGGCCACATCCGCGCGGCGCAGCACCCGCGTTTGTGGCGCCTGCTCGGCGGTCGCGATCAGATGTGCGATGAAGGATGCATCGGGCCGCGCCACGCGCGACGACACCGGGTTGGTATGCTGCAGCGGCTCAAGCCGCGTCAGCGCGACGGCCTCCACGATGACCGACTCTTTTTCGACCACGAAATCGCCGGCGCGCCGCATCGGCTGCGGCGTCGTGGCGTAAGCGCGGGTCGCGGAAATCGACATCGTTAACAGTGCTCGCGTCTCAATACGGGACGAGGGTTGCCCCTCCCCCCTCTGCGTCGCAAGGGTCGTGCCGCGGCTCTCCACAACTCAGATCGAGGCCTCATCAGGTTTGCGAAGGCCTGCCCGGCTACACTTTCTTAAGTCTTTAGGAACTTTGACTAACGATTGTAGCGATCTGAGCCGTATTGTCGGGGGGCGAATCACCCGATGACGTCCCAAAACGAGGCGACTTTGACATCCGCTGTTTCCCAGAGTGCCGATTCTTCCTTGCAGGCAGGTCGCACTTCCGAGCCGCAGGCAGCAGAGATTCTGGCCGCACTCGGCCAGGCCGCCTTCATCTGGGACATCGCCAGCGACCGGATCACCTGGACCGACCAGGCCGCCGCCATCTTCACCGACATTTCCCCCGCGACCATCGCCAGCGGCGCCGAGCTTGCGACGCTGATTGAGCCGCAACGCGGCATTCGCACCGAGGCACTGGCCAAGGCACTCGCTTCCGGCGGCGGCACCTACCGGATCGAATACGGACTACGCGCCTCGACCACGGCCGCCGTGTTGTGGATCGAGGAGAGTGGCAATTGCCGTGCCGATGCCGCGGGCAAGGCGGTGAGTGTCGAAGGCGTCGTCCGCATCGACAACGAACGCCATGCCCGCGACGAACAACTGCTGAAACTGGCGCAGCACGATCCCGTCACCGGCGAACTCAATCGTGCGCATCTTCTGGCGTCGCTTGCCGAAGCCATCGAGGAAGCCACCCGCTTCCGCTCGTCCTTTGCCTTCATGCTGATCGGCATCGATCATCTGGCCCGGATCAACGACGCCTTCGGCTTCGATATCGCCGACGAAGTGATCGTCGAGATCGCCAGGCGGATTCGCGCGCGGCTGCGCGGCGGCGACGTGATGGGCCGCTTCTCCGGCAACAAGTTCGGCCTGATCCTGAAGAACTGCACTGTTGACGATGCCACGATCGCCGCCGAGCGCTTTCTGGTCGGCATCCGCGACGACGTCATCCCGACGCAGTCTGGCCCGGTCTCGGTGACCGCCACCATCGGCGCCGTCAGCGTTCCCCGCTATGCGCAGAACGTCAACGAAGCCGTCAACCGCGCGCAGGAAACCCTGAACGGCGCCAAGCGCCGCCGCCACGGCAGCTTTGCTTTGTGGCGGCCGAATGTGGAGCGCGACGCGCAGCGCCGCGTCAATATCCGCGTCACCGACGAGATCGTGACTGCGCTGAACGAGCGCCGCATCGTCACGGCCTTCGAACCCGTGATGCATGCCGACAGCCGTACCCCCGCTTTCTATGAGGCGCTGGTGCGCATGAAGCAGGATGATGGTCAATTGCTGCTGGCGCCGGATATCGTGCCGGTCGCCGAGAAACTCGGGCTGATCCGGCTGGTGGATCACCGCGTGCTCGAACTGGTCGTTGCCGAGCTGGCCGCCGCGCCGGATGTGCAGCTCTCGCTAAACATCTCGCCGGATACGACAATGGATCCGGACTGGTGGACCTCCATCGAGTCGATGATGGCGGCCCATCCCGGCGTCGCGCAGCGGCTGATCGTCGAGATCACCGAGACCGTGGCCATCCAGGACCTCGACGACGTCCGCGGCTTTGTCACGCGGCTGAAGAATTTCGGCAGCCGCATCGCCATCGACGATTTCGGCGCCGGCTACACCTCATTCCGCAACCTGCGCAAGCTCGGCGTCGATATCGTCAAGATCGACGGCGCCTTCGTGCAGAACATCGCGCATTCCGCCGACGACCGCGCTTTCGTGCAGACCCTGATCGATTTGTGCCACCGGCTTGGCATCAAGACCGTCGCCGAATGGGTGCAGGACGAGGAGTCCGGCCTGATGCTGCGCGACTGGGGCTGCGACTACATTCAGGGTCGCCTCACCGGCCTGGCATCATCCGCACGTCCGTGGCTGGACCCGGCATCGCTGCCGAAGCCGGCGGTGGGATAGTTCACGCGTCATTCCGGGGCGAACGCAGCGTTAGCTGCGGGCGAACCTCAGCCACTCCAATGGGAGTGGTGGGGAATCCCGATATAGTATGAACACATTGAGATTCCGGGTTCGGTCCCGTCGCCTTCGGCGCCGGCCCGCCCCGGAATGACAGTTTTTTTATGGGGCCTCATCATGAACTTCATCGGTAATCTTCTGACCGCGCTGGTCGCGGCGCTGCACATCTATTTTCTCGTGCTGGAAATGTTTCTCTGGCAGAAGCCGCAGGGCCTGAAGACCTTCAGGAACACGCCGGAGAAGGCCGAGATCACCGCAGTGCTCGCCGCCAATCAGGGCCTTTATAACGGCTTCCTCGCCGCCGGTCTGATCTGGGGCCTGCTGCATTCCACGCCAGCCTTCGCATTCCAGATCAAGGCGTTCTTTTTGCTGTGCGTGATCGTCGCCGGTGCTTACGGCGCAGCGACGGTGAGCAAGCGCATTCTGTATGTGCAGGCCGCGCCGGCAGCGCTGGCGCTGATCGTGTTGTGGCTGGCAAGTTAGCCTGGAGCGCCGCGCGGCTCCTTCTCCCCGCTTGCGGGGAGAAGGGTGGGATGAGGGGCATGGCACGCAGCCGCGACAAAGGCTCCCCTCGGATCGCACAAACTGCGCAGCGGCTCACCGACCCGCACCGACGGAGTTAGGGTCAACCCGTGTGCATGGCCCCTCACCCGCCGCGAAGACGCGGCGACCTCTCCCCGCCTAGCGAAGCTTCGCTTCGCTAGGCGGGGAGAGGTGAGGGAAAGTGCCCATCTCCTCGCCTTGCCAACGCGAAATCCTTGCCTCACACTCCCCGGTAACGACGGCGCCCGCACGGGAACGACTGTCGAGTGACATATCATCAGGGAGGCAACGACATGAGAACTACGCTTCTTCATCGCTTCGCCACATCGGCCAAATTCTTCGGGATGGCGGCGATTGCGCTCACGGCCACATCCGCCGCGATCAATCCGGCATCCGCGCAGAAGAAATACGATCCAGGCGCCACCGATACCGAAATCAAGATCGGCCAGACCGTGCCGTTCTCAGGCCCCGCTTCGGCCTATTCGTCGATCGCAAAAACGCAGCTCGCTTATTTCAAGATGGTCAACGACCAGGGCGGCGTCAACGGCCGCAAGATCAACCTGATCCAGTATGACGACGCCTATTCGCCGCCCAAGGCCGTGGAGCAGGTGCGCAAGCTCGTCGAATCCGACGAGGTGCTGCTGACCTTCCAGATCATCGGCACGCCGTCCAATGCGGGCGTGCAGAAATATCTGAACCAGAAGCAGGTGCCGCAACTGTTCGCCGCCACCGGCGCCACACGCTTCACCGATCCGAAGAACTTCCCCTGGACCATGGGCTACAATCCCAACTACCAGACCGAAGGCCGGATCTACGCCAAATACATCCTGAAGAACCATCCGACCGCCAAGATCGCGATCCTCTGGCAGAATGACGATCTCGGCCGCGACTATCTCACCGGCATGAAAGCCGGGCTCGGCGACAAGGCCGCGTCGATGATCGTCTCGGAAGCGTCCTATGAACTGGCCGACCCGACCATCGACTCGCAGATCGTCAAGCTGAAGTCCTCCGGTGCCGACCTGCTGTTCAACGCCTCGACGCCGAAATTCGCCGCCCAGGCGATCAAGAAGGTGGCTGATCTCGGCTGGAAGCCGATCCACATCGTCGACATCAATGCGACCTCGGTGGGCGCGGTGCTGGTGCCTGCGGGGCTGGACAATTCCAAGGGTCTCATCTCGACCAATTACGGCAAGGACCCGCTGGACCCGCAGTGGAAGGACGACGAGGGCATGAAGCGCTACATGGCCTTCATGGACAAATATTATCCCGACGGCGACAAGAACTCGAACTTCAACACCTATGGCTACGGCAATGCCCAGCTCATGGTGGAAGTGCTGAAGCGCTGCGGCGACGACCTCACCCGCGCCAATGTGATGAAGCAGGCCAGCAGCATTTCGGGCTTCAAGACCGATCTCGGCCTGCCCGGCATGAGCCTCTCCACCTCGCCCACCGACTACCGCGTCAACAAGCAGCTGCAGATGCAGCGCTTCAACGGCGAGCGCTGGGAACTGTTCGGCCCGATCATCGAGGACGATTCGGCGGGCTAGCACACGCCGTCATAAGTATCATAAACGCCGTCATGCCCGGCCTTGTGCCGGGCATCCACGTCTTGGGCACAGCGCACATAAGACGTGGATGGCCGGGACAAGCCCGGCCATGACGAAAGTTTGGTGCGTGTGGCAGAGGCGTCTGGCGCAAACACCGCATCGCGATCCTACGCCACCTTCGCAAACATCGTCAGCACGCCGTCGGCGATATTGATCGCCACCACCTGCGCCGAACTCATGCCCTTTTCCTTGAGCGCATTCGCCGCCGCCGGCGAGGCATCGATCGAGGCGCGCAGCGCCTTCAAATCCTCCTCGCTGGATTTCGACACGACCTCCTCGACCTGCTTCTTCACCGCCTCCGGCAATTGCTTCACATCCACCACCTGAATGCTGGAAATCTTGGCGCTGGTCCGCTCGCCGGATTTGGCCGGAGCCTTCTCAGCCTGGTTCGCAGCTCCCTGTGCGAGCACGAAACCCGGCGTGCCGAGCGAGAGAATGGCCGCGAGGGCCGTCGCTGTCATAATGCGCATGGTCGTTCCTTTCCGGTTGGGAAGGAGCGAAGTAATAGCGGGGAAGTGTGCGGAAGGTCTGATGAGGAAGCGGCAGCGCCGTGAAAGGAATAAGGCGAGATCGAGATCAAGAGGGCTGGGCGTGTCACTCAAATCAGCGCGTTCCTTTCAAGCCGCATCCAAATCAAGGAGGGTCTTAACCTCACCAGTAAGGCCATGCAGAAACTTTTGCTTTGCTGTAGTTGAGAACGAGTGCCAATGAGTTTGCGCTACGGTGCATAGAAAAAACCTATGGACCAATTCTTCGCCTTCTTTGAAGGCATCTACAACTAGATTTTGAGTAGCGGCTATAGGCGCTATTTCGGCAAGCGACTTGTGCTCAACCCAAGCCCCCGGTATCTGGCCATGTATAACGGCTGAAACCTTACTGTACCATTTATCAAGGCGATCTACCACACCAAGCTTATTCTGAAACGTAGAGAAGTCAGGGGTATGCTTCTTATGATACTCCAAGATGTATTTTTTACTTATATAGTAATCATCGTCTCGGACTAACGTCTCAAGCTCAGAAAGATGAGTACGAAAAAATGTATAGTACAATGCCGTCTCCAACATCGCCCTCATCGAACTTGCAGCAGGCTTGTACAAAGAAAGCGCGATGAGCGTCGCCACATACTGGCCTTCAATTTGCATCTCTCGAACGAAGCACAGAGCAGGATTCCCCTTGTCCACTGTCTCTAGTTGCTTTGCCCAAATAGCCATTCGGAGATTGGCTTCGGCCAGATCCTTAGCTTGCGACTGCCCCAAAAACGAAGCCACATTGCCAGCCCAATCGACCGCAGTTAACGCTGCACTTAACTTAGCAATAGGCATGATTGCTTTCCACTAACGGCCAACGATACCTTTTAGATACGCATCCTGGAATTCTCCATTCAGGATATTCCCGAGACGCGCTATCTCCTGCTCATTTGCGGCATCCAGGAATTTATTGAGAAGCCCCCTTGTAGTTGATGCCACCGCGACAAGTTTTTTCAATCTCGGTGCGGCGAGCAGGATGACGTCACCTAAATTCTTTCTTGTAATTTTCTGCTTGGTGACCATTTCAAGTATATTATCCTTGAGACGCGCAAGTGTCCTATCGGGCCGCAGATCGGCCGGAGATTCTTTGAGCATTTCGGAAGCCTCTCTCACCAATGTAGCGAGCTCAAACGCCAGTTCACCGTGCTGAAGATCATCCGCAACTTGGCGCAATTCTGATCGATTCAAATCCGACATCAGCATAGAGGCTATAAAGTTTCGAATCGTTCGTTGACGCGCTTTCGTATTCATCATTTCACTCCAGTCCGCTCCAAAAGCTCTCGGCCAATCTTCAGAAGATTCGTAAACGCCTCGGTGCTGTAGGGCTTTTTGCTCGACCAAACAAATCCCTTCCCACCTTCTGGCTCAGATAGCCCCTTGTACTTCTTCAGCGTGTTGACCATGCAGAGATCCGAAAACTCAGCGTTTGCCCGAATAGCTGTTTCCTGAGCTGAGATTTTTACTCTCGAAGTAAGATTGAATAGAATATGAGGCGTTGTCGAACTCGCACCTGTTTTCTTAGACTTAATGAAATTCAACATCAGACCAATTCCACGTAGTGCGTACTGCTGGGGCACGACCGGAATTACCACGTGATCTGAGTTCCTCAAGGAAGTCTTTGTAAAGAGCGACCCAGCTGGGTGACAATCAATAAGGACTACGTCATATATCGACTTCGCCTCGTCGATAAATTTTTCAAAACGTTCCTCGAAGGGCGCGGTCTGCGCAGCCCCTTGGCCGAGAGCAACGTACATGAGATCCAAAGTTGACGGTAAAATATCTAGGAAGCTTTTGTTTCCGTGCGTCCCAAACACCCGCGTTACTATACTTCCAACACTGGGAGGGGTGTGATTTCCCGAAACCTGTAATTGGTACGGATTCAGATTTACGTCATCATCAAGCAAGATCGACAACGTCGTTTTTCTGGCTTTCTCTAGAGCGAAGTATATTTTCGCTGGGAGGAAAGCCTGCGAAAGATTAAACTGAGGATCATAATCTATTACGAGAACTTTTCTTGGCTTACCTCCCATTGCATAACGCGCTAAAATTCCAGCAAGGTGAGCAGCAATAGTCGTTTTTCCTACTCCTCCTTTCATGTTCATTATTGTGATTACGCTTCCCATATTTCCCCCATCAAAAATGTTTCTTTGCGCTAAACCTGCGCGTCTATTCAAGTTGCACCAACTCTCACATACAGCGAAAGGGCGATTACAACCTGTTACCATGAGAGTCGGATTTATCCATCTTAAGGTTGACAGCCAAGCAATTTCCTCTTCGTCCTACTCACGAGGGGCGCTTCTCGAGGGCGCTTTCGAAGTGGAGTTGGGATGCGGCGCCTGCGGACGTGCCTCGCAAGCACGGACTCGGGAGGTCGGGGGTCACCGTCCGGGCCCACTACGGGGCTCTGCCGGAAACGGCTGGACGGGTGCGGGTGAAGGCAGGCGAAAGCCTGACCGGAACGAAGGACTTTCATTAGTCCTGCCCAGTACCCGGAAGCACGGTCCCTCGAACAGAAAAGCCGCGATGGCGCGCCGAAAGGCGATGCGCGGATCGCAAGGGCTTTCGCAAGCCGGAGCGAAACGCGAGAACGACCAAGTTGCGCCTTTCGGCGCGTCATCCCCCTCATTGTTCGGGGAGGGGAAAACCGGTCCACCCGCTTTGCGCCGAGGGCGCGATACGGACGGCGCGTGGGCGCAGAGATTTTTCCAGGGAATGACGTGGCTGTTTGACAGGTGAAGCGGTGCGTGAGCGTGCGAGGAACAGTGCGTGTGTTGCGCAGTGCAGCCACACAACACTCAGGTGTCATCCCCGCCTAGTGCGCCGAAGGCGCACGCGGGGCGGGGATCCATACACACGTGCAGAAATAGTCAGGGCGAGAACGTCGTAACCTTCGCCGCGCAACACGAACTCGGGGGTTATGGATCCCCGCCTTCGCGGGGATGACAGCCATGTTTGCAGAGGCTTCGCGCATCGAGCGCGTACACATAGCGGCCCGACCATGGAACCGCGTTTCCCTTACGTTAACTTCTGCGTAACCGCCCCTTAAACCGCGCCCGCTAGGCTCGCGGTATCGGGTGGCGTGGTGTTTGCGTATGGCGTGGGGCAAGAAAAAGAGCGGGCGCAAGGAGCCGACCTTCGGGATCGGCGCGGCGCTGTCCGATCTGCGCCTCACGGCGGATGATCGCGTGCCCGGCGGCGATGACCGGCCCAAGAAAACGCCCAAGCAGGCGCCGAAACGCGAGTCCAATAGTGGCGGCGGCGACAAGCCGCGCAAATCCCGAACATCCAGCAAGGCGCGCAGCTCCGGCGGTTTCGGCAAGGGCCTCAAGCGGCTGTTTTACTGGGGCGCGGTGCTCGGCCTGTGGGCGGCGATCGCCATTGTCGGCGTCGTGATCTATGTCGGCGCGCATCTGCCGCCGATCCAGTCGCTGGAAATTCCCAAGCGCCCGCCGACGATCCAGATCGTCGGCATGGACGGCACGGTGCTGGCGACGCGCGGCGAACAGGCCGGCGCCAATGTGTCGCTGAAGGATCTGCCGCCCTATCTGCCGAAGGCGTTTATCGCCATCGAGGACCGGCGGTTCTATTCGCATTACGGCGTCGACCCCATCGGCATCGCGCGCGCCGCGGCCACCAACCTGATGCATCGCGGCGTGTCGCAGGGCGGCTCGACGCTGACGCAGCAGCTCGCCAAGAACCTGTTCCTGACGCAGGAGCGCACCATGGCGCGCAAGCTGCAGGAAGTGGAGTTGGCGTTCTGGCTGGAGCGCAAACATTCCAAGGCCGAGATCCTGGAACTGTATCTCAACCGGGTCTATTTCGGCTCCGGCGCCTATGGCGTCGAAGCGGCCGCGCAAAAGTATTTCGGCAAACCCGCCAAGAACGTCACGGTGGCGGAAGCGGCGATGCTGGCGGGGCTCGTGAAGTCGCCGTCGCGGCTGGCACCGAACCGCAATCCGGAAGGCGCGGAAGCGCGCGCCAAGGTGGTGCTGGCGGCAATGCAGGACGCCGAGTTCATCACCGCAGCCCAGGCCAAGGGCGCGACCGGCGTGCCGCAATACAACGTCAAGCCGGTCGGCGCCGGCACGGTGAATTATGTCGCCGACTGGATCGGCGAAGTGCTGGACGATCTCGTCGGCCAGGTCGACGAGAGCATCATTGTCGAGACCACCATCGATCCGAAGCTACAGAGCGTCGCCGAAGCCGCCATCATCGACGAGCTGGCGGCCAAGAGCGTGAAGTTCAACGTCACGCAGGGCGCGCTGGTGGCGATGACGCCGGACGGCTCGGTCCGCGCCATGGTGGGCGGCCGGAACTACTCGGAGAGCCAGTTCAACCGCGCGGTGACCGCGAAGCGCCAGCCAGGCTCCTCCTTCAAGCCGTTCGTCTATCTCACCGCCATCGAGGCGGGGCTGACGCCGGAGACGATCCGCACCGACGCGCCGATCGATATCAAGGGCTGGAAGCCCGAGAACTACACCCACGAATATTTCGGCTCGGTGACCCTGACCCAGGCGCTGTCGATGTCGCTGAACACGGTGGCCGTGCGGCTCGGCATCGAGGTCGGTCCGGCCAGCGTGGTGCGCACCGCGCATCGGCTGGGCATCGCCTCCAAGCTCGAGGCCAATGCCTCGATCGCGCTCGGCACCTCCGAAGTGTCGATGACCGAACTGGTCGGCGCCTATGCGCCCTTCGCCAATGGCGGCCTCGCCGTGTCGCCCCATGTGGTGAACCGGATCCGCACGGTGGAAGGCAAGAAGACGCTCTATGCGCGGCCGGCGGAGAGCGCGAGCCAGGTGATCGATGGGCGCGCCGTGGCCATGATGAATACGATGATGCAGCAGACCATCCTGTCCGGCAGCGCCAAGAAGGCCGAACTGCCGGGCTGGCAGGCCGCGGGCAAGACTGGCACCAGCCAGGATTTCCGCGACGCCTGGTTCATCGGATACACCTCGCAGCTCGTCACCGGCGTCTGGCTCGGCAATGACGACAATTCGCCGACCAAGAAGGCCACCGGCGGCGGACTGCCGGTGGAGATCTGGTCGCGCTTCATGAAATCGGCGCATCAGGGCCTGCAGCCGCAGCCCGTGCCTGGCCTGGCGCCGTCGAATTCGTTCAGCACCAATCCGATCGGCCAGGCCCTGTCGAGCCTGCTGCCCGGATCGAACGCACCGTCGCCATCAGCGCCACCGGAACGCGGCTATGTGCCAAGCGCCCCCGTCTATAACGGCTATCGTCCACAGCCACCGGCACCGACCCAGACCAACTACCCCGCTGCGCGCCAGCAGCCACAGCAAAACGTGCGGCCGGAAGCCGCGAGCGGGCTCGATGGCTGGCTGACGGAGCGTTTGTTCGGGAGATAGAGCCGATGTCCCGGACACGCGATGCACAGCACCGCGGCCGGGACCAAGAGCTCAATCCTGCACGCCGAAACGATGCAGGTCGTTGCCATGGGTATCGAGCCAGGCCTTGGCGCGTTCGGTCGCCGGGCAGATCCGCCCGACCACGCGCCAGAACTTCACCGAGTGGTTCATCTCAACGAGATGCCCGACTTCATGGGCCGCGAGATAATCCAGCACGAAGGGCGGCGCGAGGATCAGACGCCACGAGAACGACAGCGATCCCTCGGTGGTGCAGGACCCCCAGCGGCTCGACTGATCGCGGATCGAGATCCGCTTCACCTTGACGTTCAGCTGCGCGGCATAGCGGTTCGATGCCTTGACGAGATCGGCCTTGGCTTCGCGCTTGAGGAAATCGTGGATACGTCGGTCGATATGCTCGACATCGCCGGCGACGCAGATGATCTTCTCGCCGTTGTCGCGGGTCTCGGTCCACACCGTCCCCCGCCCCGCACGGTGCACGATTCTATGCGGAGTTCCCCGCAGCGGAACCGTTGTGCCGTGTTCGAATGGCGCCGCCTTCGGCAAACGGCCGAGACGCGCGGCGATCCAGGCGCCATGACGTTGTGCAAAGTCCTTTGCATCGGCCAATGACCCACGCGGCGGCATGGTTAGGATGGCTTCGCGCTCGCTCGGATGAATGCGCAGCGTATAACGCGTCGCACGGCGATGCCTGCGCAGGCGTATGGCGAAGATCTGGGAGCCGTGTTTGACGGCAAGCGTGTCTGGTTCGGTGGGGCGGCGGTAGAGAAGTGCGCGGAAGGCCATGTCAGTAGTCCCGGTCGTCAGTAGATCGACCGGATTCTGCCATAACCGCCGCCACGGGAATTGCTCGGCGCAAAAACAAATCATTTGCCCAATATACGGGGTCAAAAGGCGATTTGTCCCCTACCGGATGGGGTCCGGAACAGGAATCTGGATTCAAAAGAACGTTGAATTTCGGAATCTAAGAGTGAATCGCGCACCGCTGTTAGAAATAGGCGGAAAATCCGGTTTCCATGCCTATTTTCAAGGGCTTAGAAAGCGCGCCATCGCAACTCACACGCGATCATCGCGCATTTCAACGATGTTGTTTTCGATTCATCGATGGTGATCGCGCACATGCGATGACGATGCTTCGTCACCGCATGTGCGCGTGTTGAATCACTCCGCAGCAGCGGCGCGATGGCGCGCGCTTGCTGCACTCAGCATGAAGTCAGACACGCGCGGCACGATTTCAGATTTGAATCGCGATCCATTGAACACGCCGTAGTGTCCAACGCCCTTCTGAACGTAATGCACACGACGCTCATCGGGGATCGAACTGCACAACATATGCGTCGCTTCGGTCTGACCGAGGCCGGAAATATCGTCGTTCTCGCCTTCGACGGTCATCAGCGCAACGTTGACGACCTTCGACGGATCAACAGGCTTGCCGCGATGGGTCATCTCGCCCTTCGGCAACGCGTGTTTGACGAACACGGTATCGACGGTCTGCAGGTAATACTCTGCAGTCAGATCCATCACCGCCAGATATTCGTCGTAGAATTCGCGATGCTTGTCCACGAGATCGCCATCGCCCTTCACCAGGTTCTCGAACAGCTTCTTGTGTGCTTCCACGTGGCGGTCGCGATTCATGCTGATGAAGCCGCTGAGCTGCAAAAAGCCTGGATAGACGTCGCGCATGATACCTGGATGCGGAAACGGCACCTTGGTGATCACGTTGTTGCGGAACCAATCCATGCCCTTTTCGGCAGCGAGATTGTTCACAGCGGTCGGATTGCGGCGCGTATCGATCGGGCCGCCCATCAGCGTCATCGACAGGGGCACATAGGGATCGTTCTCGGCTTCCATCACCGACACCGCAGCAAGCACCGGCACGGCGGGCTGACAGACGGCGAGAACATGGACGTTGCCGCCGAGCACGTGGAACATCTCGATCACATAGTCGATGTAGTCTTCGAGATCGAAGCGGCCCACGGCCAGAGGTACCTGACGCGCATCCGACCAGTCGGTGATGTAGACCTCATGGGTCGGCAGGAAGGCCTC
The DNA here is from genome assembly GCF_021044645.1 of Tardiphaga sp. 37S4. NCBI lineage: Bacteria > Pseudomonadati > Pseudomonadota > Alphaproteobacteria > Hyphomicrobiales > Nitrobacteraceae > Tardiphaga > Tardiphaga sp. 37S4. Next base: position 4,701,679 of record NZ_CP088008.1, read on the forward strand.
GACGGTACCACGCAGCAATGTCGCATAATGGCCGGACATCGGCGCCACGATCAACACGCGCGGCTGCGGTGCGCGCAGCGGACGCGGATGTTTGCGATCGAAATAGAGAAGACGGCAGAACGGCTTTTCCCACACCGAACGGATTTCGATCGGCGTCCGCACACCGTTCACGTCGGTATCGTGCAGGCCCCATTCCGGCTTGCCGTAGCGGCGCGTGGTGCGTTCGAACAATTCGCAGCCCGCCGTCACCGACTTGCCGAACTCAGTCTGCGAGAACGGATTCAGCGGATTCTGAAACAGCATCCTGGTAGCGTCTGTCATCGCGCGCGCCGGATTGAGCGACGCGTAGGCCATCTCATACATCCAGTACATCGGGGTGGTCAGAGCCGGGCTCTTCTCGGACGGCAGGGCTGGCGGCCTGCCAAATTCACCTATCGGCATCTGTCCTCACTCGTTGAGCGTCTGCTTTTGCGCTGCAGTATATACTGGTGTCTGCGTAAGAAAGCGTCAATGCGCCGCACACATGGCTTTCAGGCCATTGGCGGTAAAAACAGCGGTTATCCCTTGATAAATGGTCTTATTCGCCGCCGGAGATCAGCGATCCGGCGCGCCTGGCGCTATTCAAAAGCCCAAGAAATATCGCGAATGAAACAATAAACAGCACGACGTTGATGCCCAGCGCAGTCAACATCAGGTCGGCGCGGAAGGTGTGATCGAACAGCAGCGCCCGCATGCCCTCGAACACATAGGTCGGTGGCAAGGCCCAGGCGACATATTGCAGCCACGTCGGCAGCACCGAGACTGGATAGTAGACGCAGGCCAGCGGCATCAGCCCGAACATCAGCGTCCAGACAATGCTCTCGGCGCCGAGGCCGTTGCGCAGCACCAGACCCGACACGAAGATACCGAGCGACCAGCTGGTGAAGATCAGGTTGCAGAAGAACGCGATCAGCGGCAGGCCGAGCGCGAACAGGTTGAATTTGAAGAACATTGCGAGAATCACCATCGGGATGATGCCGATGGCGAGGCGGATCAGGCTCATGATCATCAGCGAGATCAGAAACTCGATCGGCTTCAGCGGGCTCATCATCAGGTTACCGAGATTGCGCGCCCACATTTCCTCGAGGAAGGAGATGGAGAAACCAAGCTGGCCGCGAAACAGGATGTCCCACAGGATCACTGCGCCGATCAGCGTGCCGCCGGCCTGGGCGAAGAACCCGGCGTTCTGCGAGATGTAATTCTGCAGGAAGCCCCAGGTGATGATCTGCAGCGCCGGCCAATAGACCAGTTCCAGCATGCGCGGCCACGACGACACCAACAGATACCAGTAGCGCAGCACCATCGCATTGATGCGATGCATGGCGATGCCGTGTGACCGCTCTACGAGGCTCATGGCGCCTGCTCCCGGTCGCGACCGCGCGCGACGTCGAGGAACACGTCTTCCAGCGTCGTGCGGTTATAGCGCAGCAAAATCTGCTCCGGGCTATCGTCGTCCTCGATGCGGCCCTTCTTCATGATGATGACGCGGTCGCATAGCCGCTCGACTTCCAGCATGTTGTGCGAGGCCAAGAGGATCGTGGCGTTGTTGCTCCTGCGATAGGTCTCGATATGTCGCCTGATCCAGTCGGCCGTATCCGGGTCGAGCGAGGCCGTCGGCTCATCGAGCAGCAACAGCTCGGGCGCATTGATCAACGCCTTGGCCAGCGCGACGCGCGTTTTCTGGCCTGCAGAGAGCTTGCCGCTGGCGCGGTCGAGAAAATCGGTGAGATCGAGGTCTTCGGCCAGTTGCGCGATGCGGCCCTTGAGGTCAGGCACGGCATAGAGCTTTCCGAACACGGTGAGGTTCTGCCGGACCGTGAGTCGCATCGGCATGTCGACGTAGGGGCTTTCAAAATTCATCCGGCCGAGCACTTCGGCTGATTGCGCCGGCATCGCACAGCCGAGCACCGAGACCTTGCCCGAGGTCGGCAGCGTCAGCCCCATGATCATGGCAATGGTGGTGGTCTTGCCGGCGCCGTTGCCGCCCAGGAGACCGGTGATGCTGCCGCGCGCGATCTTGAACGAGATGTCGTCCACGGCGCAGTTGGTCTTGTAGAATTTGACGAGATGAGCGACGTCGATCGCCGCCGCAGCATTGCGATCAACCGTCGCCGCATGACCTGACTTGGTGTCTTCAATCGTCATTGCTGCCGTTCCATGCGGCATTGTGGCGGCGAAGGCAAGCTTGGGCGCTTCAAGTGGCCGCAGCCCGCATGGGTTTGTGGTCATCGCCCGGGGCGTCTAATGTCCTGATATGACCGATATTTCCGCCTCCGACTTTCGCCAGCCGCGCCGTTATGTTCGCCTCGACACGATCCTGCGTTTGCGCTGGCTCGCGGCGCTCGGCCAGTTGGCTGCGATCTTCGTCGTGGTGCAGGGGCTCGAATATGACGTCGCCATCATTCCCTGCGTGACGATCATCGGCCTTTCGGCGACCCTCAATCTCGTGCTGCAGACGCTGTTCAATCCGGTCCACCGGCTGGAACCGCTCTTCGCAGCTGCCCTGCTCGCGCTCAATATCATCGAGCTGGCGGGCCTGCTCTACTGCACGGGCGGATTGCAGAATCCGTTCTCATTCCTGTTTCTGGCACCGGTGCTGATCTCGGCGACGGCACTGCCGACGCGTTTCACCATCGCGCTCGGCGTTCTCGCCGCAGCCTCTGCCACCGTGCTGGCCTTCTTTCATCTGCCGCTACCGTGGGATTCCGCAGAACCGCTAGTGCTGCCACAGATCTATCTGCTCGGTGTCTGGTTCTCGATCCTGACCGCCATCGGCGTGACCAGCCTCTATGCGTTTCAGGTCACTGAGGAAGCCCGCAAGCTTTCGGACGCGCTCGCCGCCACCGAACTGGTGCTGACGCGCGAGCAGCATTTGACCCAGATCGACGGTCTCGCCGCCGCTGCCGCGCATGAATTGGGAACGCCGCTCTCGACCATCTTCCTGATCTCCCGCGAGCTTGAGAAGAACATCCACAACAACCCGGAACTTGCCGACGACCTGAAGACCGTCCGCGAACAGGCGCAGCGCTGCCGCGAGATTCTGTCCAAGATCACGCAGCTGAATTCGAGCGGCGCGCCATTCGACCGTATGCCGCTCTCGCAGCTGATCGAGGAAGCCGTGGCGCCGCATCGCGACTTCGGCATTGCCATCAAGATACGTATCGCCGTCGCCAACGCCCCCGAACCGGCCGGCATGCGCAATCCGGCGATCCTCTACGGCGTCGGCAACATTCTGGAGAATGCGGTCGATTTCGCGCGGGAGCAGGTCGAAGTGAACGCCTGGTGGAATGCGGAAAGTATCGTGATCTCGATCTCGGACGATGGCCCGGGCATTCCGCCAGATCTGCTGAAGCGGATCGGCGAGCCCTATCTGTCGCGTCGGCGCCCCGCCGAAGAGGGCGAACATCGCGGCCTCGGCCTCGGCGTGTTCATCGCGCGCACGCTGCTGGAGCGCACCGGCGCCAGGGTGACCTTCAGCAATCGTGTCTTTCCGGATCACGGCGCGGTGGTGCAAATCTCATGGCCTCGCGACGCGTTCGAAACCGCGGACCAGTTGGCCGATGTCGACTGATACAGGTCTCACTGTCGCGTGACCGCAGCCGACAGTTGCACCTCATTGACAGCTAGACGCCTTTGAGCCAATTTTATCTCGGTTGATACGACCTGCCGGTTGCGCCCTGAACGGGACGGTGAACGTATCACTTCCTTTGCCGACACCCTTTGTCCGAGCGACCGGGTCAGCAACGCAACCACCTGATGCCCCCTGGTTCGCTCACGCAAAGGACGAAACAGATGCGCGATTTTCGCGATGCAAAGGCTATGGCGCAGACCCTGCGCGAAAACCTCACCACCAAAGCCGTCACGATCAGTCACAGCGAAAGCCTGGAGCTGATATCGAGAATATTGGGTGTCGCTGACTGGAATACCTTGTCTGCGATGCTGCAGGTCGGTCGAACTTCGCCAGAAGTGCCGACTATCAAACTTCAAACCGGAATATCAAGCTACCCGGCCATTCCTCTGAGAGATCTCGTTCCATTCCCGACAACGACCTACCCGCTTTTTGTCGGACGGGAGAAAACAATACTCGCTCTGAAAGATGCCTTCGCGCGGCAGCGGGAGGTCGTGCTTGCTATTCAAAAGAACGAAACTGTTGACGAACCTGGCTTCGAGGACATCTACGACATTGGGGTTCTCGCCCAGTTGCTTGAAATTCAAAGGCTTGATGACGGCACGCTCAGGGTTCTGGCACAGGGACGTCAACGCGTCGTGATTCAGCGCTTCGTAGGCGAGACCGGCTCGTACAGAGCCGACGTTACAGGCGTGAGTGAGGGTCCGATTCCTGATGAACCGGAACTGATCCAGCAGGCAGTCAAACGGTTCGAGAGCTACATTTCGGCTCACGACATGCGCGTGCCACCGATTTGGCCGCCACTGGAGAGAACCCTCGACCCCGGACGGGTTGCCGACGTCATCGCCTCGCATATCGTCCTGCCGATCAGCGAAAAGCAGAAGCTGCTAGCGACTCTCGACCCCGTAAAGAGGCTGAAAAGCGCCGATGCCCTCATCGACCTGTCGACGCTGCCGCTTTCGCCCGCGCTTCACGCGACACGGCGACGCGCTATCGAATATGCCGACCAGAGAGGCCATCAATATGCAACCTTGGAGCACCTGTTACTTGCACTGGTCGATGACACCGATGCCGCCGCGGTGCTGCGGGATTGCAATGCCGATTTCGGAACGTTGAAAGCCGACCTGATCCGCTATCTCGATAAGGAACTGAAAAATCTGATGATCGAGACCGGCAAGAATGGCCAGCCGACGGCAGCATTTGTGCGTGTGTCTCAGCGTGCTGCGATTCACGCGCAGGAGCTTGGCTGGTCTGAAGTGAAAGGGTCAAACACCCTGCTGGCCATCTTTCCCGAAACAAGAAGTCCGGCTGTCCGCCTGCTGAGCGGACAAGGCATCACCCAGAAACTGGTGGCTGCCTCGATCACTGGAAACACAGGAACGGCCTGACGACGTCCGGACGTCTCAGAGTGTCGTTCACAAATGCCGGCTTGGGCGATGGTGATCGCCCGGCCGGCAAGTGTGTGATGCACCTTGGTTAGACCGCCGGATCGGGAAAGGCCGCGGCCTGCTGCGACGCCCGGCGCTTGATGAAACCGGCCATGACCAGCGCCACGAGCCCGAGAACGACCGGCGGGAAGACCACAGCATTGACCGTGGACCAGCCATAATTCGCCAGCAACTGGCCGGAGGAGAACGAGCCAACCGCCATCAGGCCGAACACCAGAAAGTCGTTGAAGGCCTGCACCTTGTTGCGCTCCTGCGGCCGATGGGTCTCCAGCACCAGTGCGGAGGCGCCGATGAAGCCGAAATTCCAGCCGAGGCCGAGCACGACGAGACAGACCCAGAAATGCATGGCGCTGTTTCCGGCGATGCCGATCACTGCAGCGATCGCCTCCAGCGCCAGTCCTGCGGCCACGACCTTCGATGCGCCGAAGCGCGCGATCAGCGATCCCGTGAAGAAGCTCGGCCCATACATCGCCACGATGTGCCACTGCAGGCCGAAATTGGAATCGCTCAGCGTCAGCCCGCAAAGCTTCATCGCCAGCGGTGCCGAGGTCATCACGAGATTCATCATTGAATACGACACCACGCCGCAAATTGCAGCCGCGATGAAGCGCGGCTGCCGCACGATCTCGAGCAGCGGCCTGCCGCCATGCATGTCCGCGGGCGCAGGCTTCGGCGCATCCACGGTAGAGAGCAGCGCCATCGCGATCAGGGCAACGACCGCCTGCGCCGCGAAGCTCGCGGCAAACAGATAGGGCGACCAGATATCCATGGTCCATTGCACGAGCTGCGGGCCCAGCACGCCGGCGAATACGCCACCAGCCATCACCCAGGAGACGGCTTTCGGACGATAGGACGGGCTGGCGCCATCGGCGGCGGCGAAGCGATAGGATTGCGCGACAGCACCGTAGAAGCCGCCGAAGAATGTCGCGCAGCAGAACAGTGCGAATGATGCTTTCAGGATCGCGATGGCGCCGAGCAGGCCGCAGATCGCACCGGCGCCACTGCCGATGATGAAGGCGACGCGGCGGCCATAGGCGCGGGAGATCATGCCGACCGGCAGCGTTCCGCAGGCAAGGCCGACGACATAGACCGAGATCGGCACCGTCGCGAGCGAGACACTCGGCGCCAGCGTTGCACCAACGATGGCACCGGTGGCGAAGATGACAGCCGAATTGGCGCCGCCAAGCGCCTGCGCTGCCGCCAGCCTGATCACGTTGGAGCGTGCGCGCGCATCATCGTGAATCTCTGGGGTAGCCGCGTCGATCATGGGGAAATCCGCCCGGATGTGGCCCGGTTCGTCCCGGGGCCTTTGTTCAGCGCGACTATGACGACCGCCCTGCGGCAGATCAACACACGCCAGCGCGCATGCACCATGCGCTGATCATCCGGGCAACCGGGCAAATACAAGGATCAGATTGTTGGCGGGCATCTCAATGACCTCAGCCAGCCGAAGGCCGCCGCCCTGCGCGACGTGCTCCAGATCCTCGACATCGCGCACGCCCCAGTCAGGATTACCGTCGCGCAGGCTGGTGTCGAACACGGCATTGCTCACGGCCGTATGTTTGCCGCCGCGCTTGAACGGGCCATAGATAAAGAGACGTCCATCCGGCCGCAGATATCTTGCTGCGCCCGCGATCAAACCTTCGGCGACGGGCCATGGCGCAATGTGGACGACATTCGCGCAGAACACCGCGAGCAGCGCATCCGGGCCGTTGCCGTTCTCCATCTCCGGGCACCACGCCGGATCGGTCAGATCGATCCGTAGCGGCGGTCTGACATTCGTCAATTGGGCATGGGTGCGCCAGGCGGCGATGCTTTTGAGATGGGCGTCATTGAGATCGCTGGGCCACCAGGTGATGTCGGGCGTTTGTCCAGCGAAGTGAATGACATGCTGGCCGGTGCCGCTCCCGACCTCCACAACATCGCCGCAAGCCTGCTGCAGGAAAGTCGCAAGAACCCGCCATATCGCCTCGTGGTTGCGATGGAAAGCTGCGGCATCGAGCCGGCCATCATCTTCCACGCGCCGGCCATCCCGACCGAATTCGACCACATATTCCGCCATCAGGCCCTCACTGCTGCGGGCAGTATCCCGAAGTTGCCTTCACGAACAAGAGAAGAAAGAGATCGTTCAAACGCAGCCAAATGGGTTAATATTCTGACGAATACCCGATCTGAAGAAGGATCGACCACGCAGAATTGGTGCGCCCATGATCTTCCGTCAGCTGTTCGACAGTGTGTCCGGCACATATAGCTACCTGCTTGCCAGCCGCCACGGCGGCGAGGCGCTGATCCTCGATCCGGTTCTGGAAAAGGTCGATCGCTATTGCCAGTTGTTGCGCGAACTCGACCTGAAGCTCGTGAAGGCGGTCGATACGCATCTCCATGCGGATCACGTCACCGGCCTCGCCGAACTGCGCGATCGCACCCATTGCGTCACCATCATGGGCGACCAGAGCAAGGCCGACGTCGTCGCCATGCGTGTCAGCGACGGCGACAAGGTGACGATCGAAGGCGTCGAGCTCGACGTGATGTATACGCCCGGCCACACCGATGACTCCTACAGCTATCTGATGGGCGATCGCGTCTTCACCGGCGACACGCTGCTGATCCGCGGCACCGGCCGCACCGATTTCCAGAACGGCAGCGCGCGGGCGCAATATGATTCACTGTTCAACCGCCTGCTCAAGCTGCCCGACGAGACGATGGTGTTCCCGGCACACGACTACAAGGGCGACACCGTGAGCACCATCGGCGAAGAGAAGCGCTACAATCCGCGCCTGCAGGTGAAGTCCGTGGAGGACTACATCGAGCTAATGGGCAAGCTCAACCTGCCGAACCCGAAACTGATGGATGTGGTGATCCCGGCCAATATGAAAGTCGGGCTGAAGCCGGACGCGCTGAAGAAGCAAGGCCTGGCGCTGTCTCCGCGGGAGGCCATTGCTCATCTCGGCGATCCCGCCATCCTGCTGGTTGATCTGCGCGAGAGCAGCGAACGCGCCAAGCACGGCGTGCTCGCTGGCGCGCTGCATGCGCCCTACCCGTCGATATCGGACAGCCTCAAGCCCGGCGGCATGTTGCGGGAGGTCGCCACTGCCACCAAGCGCCGCATCGTGTTCTTCTGTGCCTTTGGGGAGCGCTCGGCCATGGCGGTCACTGCCGCAAAGGATGCTGGGATCGACAATGCCGCACATCTGGACGGCGGCATCGATGCGTGGAAGAAAGCTGGCGGCCCGGTGCTGGCCGCATGATATAGCGAGCAAGGCGGACCAACCCGCCACTCGACAGGGGGAGGATGATAATGGCGTCGACACGATCGGCTGCGCCAATGCTGCTGGCAATGGTGTTCGCACTCTCCCTACAACCGGCCTCCGCACAAACCGCAGCACAGACCCCCGCGCCAACATCTGCCGGCACCGTCGACCCAGCGTTGATGCAGGACCTCGTGGTGGCGAACCGCGTCCTCACCGACCTCAATGTCATCGACGGATTCGGCCATGTCAGCATGCGCCACCCGACCGACCCCAATCGCTACCTGATGGGGCGCTCCGTGGCTCCGGCGCTGGTAACGGCCGACGACATCATGGAATACGACCTAGACTCCAATCCGGTCGATGCGAAGGGACGCGCCAGTTTCCTCGAACGCTTCATCCACGGCGAAATCTACAAGGCCCGGCCCGACGTCAAAGCCATCGTCCATACACATTCGCCGGGGATCATCCCCTTCAGCGTCAGCAGCACGCCGTTACGGCCGGTGTTCCACCTCGGCGCCTTCCTGTTTCCCGACGTGCCGGTGTTCGAGATCCGCGATAGCGCCGGCATGAGCAACATGCTGGTCAGCAACACGCAACTGGGCAAGGCGCTGGCCAGTACGCTCGGCGACCGCAGCGTGGCACTGATGCGGGGCCATGGCAGTGTTGTCGTGGCGAGCACAATTCCGATGGCGGTGTTCCGCGCCCATTACAGCAACGTCAATGCGCAGCTACAGTCCCAGGCGCTCGCGCTTGGCGGATCCGTGAGCTATCTGCTGGGCGAGGAAAGCCAGAAAACGCTGGCTGTGATCGACCAGATTCATGGCCGGGCCTGGGATCTGTGGAAGCGCGCAGCGCTGGAAAAGATGGCGCCCAAATAGCGGCGCCGCATCAGGCTTCGTGAACCCGAACCTCGATGTCGTCATAGCCTTTGACGCGATACACGATCACCGAGATCATCCAGCTCAGGATGAAAATCGCGATGATGAGATAGCCGAGCGCGCCGAAATTCTCGTTCAGCGCTTCGATGCCGTCCCAGAAGCTGCCTGACAGGTCGAGCTTGCGGCCGATCAGGCCGAGTGCCTCGACGCCGCCGATCACCAGCGCCACGATCACCGACACCAGCGTGATGATCATGTTGTAATACAGCTTGCGGATCGGCTTCACGAAAGCCCAGCCATAGGCGCGCACCATCAAGACCGAGTCCGTCGCATCGACCAGCGACATTCCCGCCGTGAACAGTGCAGGAAACACGAGAATCGACCACATCGACATGCCATCGGCGCTTTGCGAGGCGGAGATACCCAGCAGCGCGATTTCGGTCGCGGTGTCGAAGCCGAGACCGAACAGGATGCCGAGCGGATACATGTGCCAGCTCTTCGAGATCACGGCGAAGACCGAACGCAGCATGCGGCCGATGACGCCGCGCTGCGAAAGCAAAACATTGAGATCTTCATCGATGAATCGCTCACCGCGCTTCACTGCCTTGAACAGGCGATACACCGATACGAGAATGAAGATATTGGCCACTGCCACGATCAGCAGGAAGAAAGCCGAGACGCTCGTGCCGATCAGGCCGCCGATTTCCTTGAAGTCCGCGAATTTCTCCTGCAGTGCCGACACTGCCAGCGCCACGAAGATGGATGCTACGACGACCACAGTGGAGTGACCGAGCGAGAAAAACAGGCCCACGGACAGCGGCCGCTTGCCGGACTGCATGAGCTTGCGCGTCACATTATCGATGGCTGCAATGTGGTCGGCGTCAACGGCGTGGCGCAGGCCGAAGGTGTAGGCGAGCAGCGCGGTGCCCAGCAGAACCGGCTGGTCGCGGAAGGCGATCAGGGCCCATATCCAGGCCAGCACATTGGCCGGGATCAGAATGGCGTAGATGGCGATGATGCGGCCGCGCAGGTTGTCGGCGCCATCGTTGAACAGTGTGCGGATCATGGAGATTCTTGCAGTCCGGATTACCACCGGATTGTCTCAGGAAGGCCTGACGGACGCAACCTGGCCTCATTCGCGTCGAATTCGCCGCATTTCCGGCACAAAGCGATTAACTGCAGCGGCCAGTTAGGTGGCAGCAGGGGTGCCGCTTCCTATATCTACGTGATAAGAATGACACAGAGTTCGCTGCGCGCCGATCGCGTGGCCTAACCCGAGGCGTTGATGGACACCGAACAGGAACAGAAGACACCCGCAGAACTGAAGGAAATCCGGCTTGCCCGCAAGGCGGCGCAGGAAGCCGAAGGCGTGAAGGCGATGGCCGACATTGCGGCCGCCGATGTCGCCATCCGCAAGCGGACCGAGGAACTGCGCGCGCTTCGCCTTGCCAGGGAAGCCGAAGAACTGGCCAACCCGCCCGAACCCAAACCGAAAGCTACCAGAAAAAAGAAAACGAGCTGATGCCAACTGACGACAAAGCGACGAAATCCGAACGCGACGCCGCGGCCAAAGCGGTACTCGACAACATGGCCCGACTAAAGGCCATGCGCCTTGCCCGCGAAGCGGTATCGCCCCCCGCGCCGGCCAAGAAGAAGACCGCAACGAAATCGGGCAAGACGTCTTCGAGCAAGACATCGTCAAGCAAGTCGGCGGAAAAAGCACAAGCCCTGGCAGCGTGGCTCGCCGATCAGCGCAGCGGCGGCCGCAGGACCTGACTATCGCAGGACCTGCTTTCGCAGGGTCTGATCTATCTCAGGCCGCGCTCGGCGCAGGCCATTCGATCATGGTACGGGTCTTGGTCGCAGAATCGTAGACCTGGATCTGAAGCATCTGAAACTGGTTCTTCAGCTTCATGCCAGCTTCTTCCGCGGCTTCGACCGTATCGTGATGGGATTTGAAATGGCCATCCACCACCAGTGAATAACCTTCGGTCGGCGCCCTGTCGGCGCGAATGAATTTGCGCGCCTGCGGTTCGTCGAGCTCTAACTTCGGTTTTTTCATCGTCACTCCAGAACAAGATTCGCCCGATTTCAAAGCGGGCAGGATTCGCCCCCCGTTTACACGGTCATGCGGAAAAACACAGGGCAATTGCGGGATTACGGCAATATCTGCTTCAATCACGGTCAGAATGAGGTCAACACAAGCAATCCGGCGGGGAAAATGATGAGCGGACGAGTGGGCGGAGCCCGCGACGACAAACCGGCCAAGGACGATAAGCAAAAACCCGTCCCCACGCCGCCGCGGCCTGACGACGACGAGGAAGACGGCGATATCGCCACACCGAAACGCGATCGCGACGACGAAGATATCTAGCTGTGCGAAGGCATCGCTACATAAGACATCGGCGCGCCACGACTGACGCGCCGATAAATTTCAGATAGCGACGAGTCGTTAAGCTGCCTTGAGGCCGACATCCGGCAGCATCGGACGGTGACGCAGCGCCTTGGTCATGATCCCCTCCACTTCCGCCTTTTCATGCGGCAACAGCGCCAGACGTGGCGGCCGGGTTAGTGCGGTACCGCGGCCCATGATGTTTTCGCACAGCTTAATGCACTGGACGAGATCCGGGCGCGCATCGAGATGCAGCAGCGGCATGAACCACTCATAGATCGCCATCGCCTCTTGGAGCCGTCCGGCCTTGGCCAGACGGAACAGCGTCTCGCCCTCGCGCGGGAAGGCATTGGACATGCCGGACACCCAGCCGACTGCGCCCATCGCTACGCTCTCGACAATGACGTCGTCGAGGCCGGCGAACAACACGAAGCGGTCGCCGACCATATTGCGCGTGTCGATGAAGCGGCGTGTATCGCCTGACGAATCCTTGAAGCAGACGACCGTGTCGACATCGGCCAGCGTAGCGAGAATGTCGGGGGTGACATCGTTCTTGTAGATCGGCGGGTTGTTGTAGAGCATCACCGGCAGATCGGTGGCGGTGGCGACCGAACGAAAGTGGGCGGCAGTCTCGTGCGGCTTGGACGAATAGACCAAAGCAGGCATCACCATGATGCCATCGATGCCGACGCGCGCGGCTTCCTTGGCGGTATCCACGGCAAAGGCCGTGGTGAATTCGGCGATACCGCAGAGCACGGGCACGCGGCCCTTCGCGACCGACTTGGCCGCTTCCATGATCGCGATCTTTTCCTTGCGCTCGAGCGAGGTGTTCTCGCCGACTGAGCCGCAGATGATCAGGCCGGACACACCGTCACAGATCAGGCCGTCCATGACCTTCGCGGTGGCGTCGATGTCGAGCGACAGATCGTCATGAAATTGCGTAGTGACAGCCGGGAAGACGCCTTCCCAGGAAATGCGGGGACTCATGGCAAAACTCCGTGTGATGCCGGCGCGCATAGCGCGCCGGCTGATGAGGACGATGGGTTGGAATTGAAGATCAGATCGTCGCGCCGACCTTGCGCAGCTCGGCGAGCACAGGCGCTTTGGGCAGCCAGATCTTGTCGAATTCAGCGATGACGGCTTCGGTATCCTTGACGGCCACCTGACGCACGGGCACCGACGTGCCCTTGAAATTCTCGATCAGCGCCGGCTCACCGGCGGCCAATTCGTCGATCTGCGCATCCAGCGTCGATTTGACAGCCTTGGTGATCAGCTCCTTGTCGGCGGCGGGCAGCGACTGCCAGACGCGGCCGGACACGACGGCGGCCATCGGCATAAAGACGGCATTCATCTGCAGGATCGACTTCGACACCTTGTCGAAGCGCTGGTTCCAGGAGAATTCCAGATCGGCTTCCAGACCATCGACCTGGCCGTTCGACATGGCGTCGAACACCTGCGGCGTCGGAATCGGCGTCGGTGCGGCGCCGAGCGATGAGTAGAAGTCGCGATAGACCGGCGTCGGATTGATACGCAGCTTCATGCCCTTGATGTCAGCGAGCGTGTTGAGATCCCTGACCGCGAAGACCGCGCGCATGCCGGTGATGCCCCAGCCGAGGCCAATGGTGCCAGTTTCCGCAGGCAGCACGTCGAACAGTTTGACGGCCGCCGGATGACGCACGAATTTCGCCACGGCTGGCGTGGAGCGCACGATATAGGGCGCGTTGATCGCCGCGATATGCGGCACGCGCGAACCGAGTTCGGCAGCCTGGATGAAGCCCATATCGAGCGCGCCGGTCTGCAACTGCTGCATCATCGCTGCTTCGTTGCCGAGCTGGCCGGAGTGAAACACCGTCATGGTGAGACGGCCCTTGGTCTCTTCCTTGAGCTGATCGGCGAGCTTCAGCGCAGCCTTGTTCCAGGAATGGCCGTTCGGCGTGATCAGGCCGAGACGCAGCTCCTTGGCCTGCGCCAATGCGAGCGACGGCGCAAACACCGAAGCAGCTGCCGATGCGGCGAGGAAGCGACGACGTGAGATGGTCATGACGGAGGCTCCTTGATGGGTATGGGGCTTACTTGATGAGGGCGAGAGACAGATACGGATAGAGCGAGAGCAGCACCAACAGGATGCAGGAGATGAAGAAGAACGGCAGCGTCACCATGAACATCTTGCCGGGCTTGGCGCCGGTGACGGCAGCGGCGACGAAAAAGCAGAGCCCGACAGGTGGCGACAGCAGGCCTAGTACGAGATTGATCACGACGACGACGCCAAAGTGCCTAGGATCGATGTGATAGATCTCGGTGGCCACGGGAAGAAGGATCGGCACGGTCATGATCAGTCCGGGCACGCCGTCGATCACGGTACCGATCACCAAGAGGATGACATTGCAGATCAGCATGAAGCTGATCGGATCCTTGGCGACGGTCTGGATCCAGGCGGCGGTCTCCTGCGGCACCTTGCCGAAAATCAAAACCCAGGAAAACACGGCGGCCGCGGCAACGAGAAACAGCACGATCGCCGAATAAATGCCCGAGCGCAGCATCATTTGCGGCAATTGCGACCACTCGAATTCCTTGGTCCAGTATTTGCCGACAACAGCAGCGGCGACAGCGCCGACGGCAGCCGATTCTGTTGCGTTCGCCAGACCGCCGAGGATGGAGCCGACGATGACGATGGGAATCAAAAGGGTCGGCGAGGTGCGCAGGATGGTCATCACGCGCTGTTTTGGCGTCTGATATTCAGCGCGCGGATAGTTGTAGATGTAGCCCATCAGCGCGATGACGACGCAGAACATGCCGGTCAGGATTACGCCGGGAATGATACCGGCGATCAGCATGTCGCTGACCGACACCTGCGCCAGCACGCTGTAGACCACGAACATCACCGAGGGCGGAATGATCGGGCCGAGCATGCCGCCGTAGGCGGTGAGACCGGCAGCGAAGGTCTTGTCGTAGCCTTTCTTTTCCATTTCCGGGACCATGATCTGCGCCATGATCGCAACCTGCGCGGTCGCCGAACCGAGAATGGAAGAGATGAACATGTTGGCGAGAATGTTGACGTAAGCCAGCCCGCCCTTCAGTGAGCCGACAAAGGCCATCGCCATGTCGACGATGCGCTTGGTGATGCCGCCGCCATTCATAATCTCGCCGATCAGGATAAACAGCGGGATCGCGATCAGACCGTAGCTGTCGACGCCGCCGAACAGTTGCAGCGGATAGGACTGGAACAGCACCGGATTGCCGGACGCCATGATGTAGACGAAGCCGGCGAGGCAAAGGCAAAGACCGATCGGCACGCCGACCAGCATGATCACCGTGAATGCGGCGAAGGTGATCATATCAGTTCACCCCGTCGAGTTCGGAGAGCTGGAAGCCTTTCGGCGGCACCTTGGCGACGAGGCCGAGGTCCTCGAGCAGATTCGCAATGCCATGGATGGTGATCGACACCGCGAAAATGGGCAGTGTTAGATAGAGGACCCATGTCGGCCAGTTCAGCGTCTGGGTGCGCTCGGTGTAGAGAAAATTGAAGGTCTGGCCCGCGAACGTCTTCGCGTCGAAGCCTGCTTGCGCAAGGCCGATCGGATCCATCCACAGCAGGCAGGTGACGATCAGGCCGATACCGAACACGATCACTGTGCTCGTGGCGATAATCTTGAAGATCTGCTGGCTTCTCGCCGACAGGCGCTCGGTCATCATGGTGACCGCAAAGTCGAGCCGCAGGCGGGTCATCGCGGAGGCGCCGATGAAGGTCAGCCAGACCACCGAATACACCGCCGACTCATCGATCCAGTAGATCGGGAAGTGCGAATAGCGGGTGACGACATTCACCAGGATCAGCGCCGTCAGCAGATACATCAGGCCCATCAGAGCCAGCCGCTCGAAGGCCAGCAGCCCGGCGGACGCCACCAGGATGACCCGGCGGGCCCCGATGGCCGGGGCCGTCGACATCGTCTGGTCACTCATAAACTGCCCCCGCTGTCACGATTGTGATATGATTTTTGGATCGTATAATTTATACAATTTCCCTGTCAAACGCTGATTTGCACAAATTCGCGCCTTGAGGAGTTTTTGTGCGGCAGCGAAGACGGGACGAGATCTGAGATCAATCCGGCCGAAATCCAGAGAAAAGGCTCGATAAATCAATGAGCGCGCCGCTAAAGCACCGCACCCTGTCGGCCATGATCGCGGATCAACTCCGCCAGGCCATCCTCGACGGCACCCACCCGGCCGGCGCGCAGTTGCGCCAGGATGCCTTGGGCGAGGCCTATGGCGTCAGCCGGATTCCGGTGCGGGAAGCCCTGTTTCAGCTTGAGGCCGAAGGGCTGGTGAAGATCGTCCCGCAGAAGGGCGCCATCGTCTCGGAACTGTCGCTCGACGAAATCAACGACGTGTTCGATCTCCGGGTCATCCTCGAGCCACGGATGCTGGCGCAGTCCGCGCCGCATTTTGTGGACAACGACTTCGCTGCACTCGACGACATCCAGCACCGCTTCGAGAAGGCGATTGCCGCCGGCAATATCAGCGAATGGGGACAGCTCAACGCCGATTTCCACATGGCGATGTATGTCCGGGCGCGGCAGCCGCGCACACAGACGATCGTGATGGCGCTGCTGCAAACCAGCGACCGCTACACGCGCATGCAACTCTCGACCACCACCGCGATGGGCATCGCTGAGAAAGAACACGCCGAACTCATCGCGCTGTGCCGCAGCCAGAAGATCGATGACGCCTGCCGTTTCCTTGAACGTCACATCGAGTCGGTGCGCGCAGACCTTTTGCGCGTGATCGGCCGCACCATTCCGAAGAGCGGCGCGACATAGACGCGCCGCTCGAATCGCGCTGATCGCGGTCTATGCGAGCTCTTGCTCCACCAGCCCGGCGAGATAGCTCGCACCGATCGGCAGCAGATCGTCGTTGAAATCGTAGCCGGGATTGTGAACGGGCACGCCGCCCTTGTCGGCGGTGCGCTGCCCGAACATCAGATAGGCACCACGGTTGCGTTCGAGCATGAACGCGAAATCTTCACCGGCAAGAATTGGATTGCCTTCGCGCAGCACCTCCGTAACGCCCGGCACCGCCGCCGCGGCTTCTGCCGCGCGCACCGTCTCATCGGCCGTGTTGATGGTGGCCGGATAGGCGTGGCGATACTCGATCTCCGCCGTGCCGCCGCAGGCCTGCGCGGTCAGCGTCACCGCGCGCATGAACAACTCCTCGACGCGTTCGCGCACCTCGGGCTTCAGCGTACGTACCGAGCCACGCAACTCGACCGTCTCGGGCAGAACGATGTCCGAGGTACCGCCGTGGATCTGGCCGATGCTGATGATGGCGGATTCCAGCGCATCGACCTGACGGGACGGAATCGCGTTCAGCGCATTCACCACCTGCGCTGCCATGGCCACCGTATCGATGCCCTGATGCGGATGCGCGCCGTGGGACGAGCGGCCACGCAGTGTCACCTTGAAATAGTCGATCGCCGCCAGCGCCGTGCCGGTCAGCGCCTTGACCGTACCGAGCGGCATGTCCGGGCTGTTGTGGATCGCATAGATGGAATCGCAGGGGAAACGCTCGAATAACCCGTCGTCCATCATCGCCTTGGCGCCAGCGAGCCCTTCCTCGGCCGGCTGAAAGATCAGATGCACAGTGCCGGCGAAATTGCGCGTCTCGGCAAGATATTTCGCAGCACCAAGCAACATCGTGGTGTGCCCGTCATGGCCGCACGCATGCATGCGGCCATGATTCTGCGAGCGATATTCGACACCGTCGCCCTCCTCCATCGGCAGCGCGTCCATATCGGCCCGCAATCCGATGGCGCGGTTGCTACCGGCCGCCTGGTGACGGCCGCGGATCACGCCGACGACGCCGGTACCGCCGAAGCCGCGATGCACCTCGATGCCCCACTCCGACAACCGCTCCGCGACCAGCGCGCTGGTGCGCTCCTCCTCGAAGCCAATCTCCGGATGCGCATGGAAATCCCTGCGCCATGCGGTCATTTCCGGGTGCAATTGGTCGAGACGTTCGCGCGGGGTCATATGTTCTCACCTTTGGGCTTGTCCTGCCCATAGGCTAGCCCGGTGATCATGCCCTCGCAACCAACCGGCCGCACACGCTGCGCGCGCCACACACTTCAGCGCTCCGTGGTGACACCAAGCAGTTGGGATTAGCGGCTGCGAGATGCGCGCCACCACATGATCGACATCGTGATCGATCAGCCTCTATGTGAATGCTGTGCGTTCTGGAAAATGGCATGCCATTCAGAATAAAACTGCGAACTCCTATGCTTTTGAAATAGATATATAATTTCGATTGAATACCTCACGCGATCCTCGCATGCACTCAAATGGACAGCAGCCCCCCCTTTGGGGAAGAGAAGAAGTGTCGCGGCGCTCGCGCACTCACCATCGACAGCGCGGGGGCCTGACTATCTCGCGAGAGAGTTGGTCATCGATAACGAATTGCAGCTGTCGGATGGGAGGCCTATGCTGAGCCTATAACCACGCAGCCGCCCATCGCACGGCGAGAGTCTGCAGACAAAGACCTTACGATGGATGGCTTGCATTTTGCCCCGGAGGTCACGCCATGACCATTGCTCCCACACTCCAGAAATACCTGGCCGCTGAAAACATCCAATACGAGGTGATCCCGCACGAACTTCGCATGACGTCGTCCGGCACGGCTGAGGCATGCCACATCTCGGGCGATCGCCTCGCCAAGGGCATCGTGTTGCGGCGTGACGGCGAATATATACTGGCCGTCTTGCCCGCATCGCATCACCTCCGCCTGTCGGACCTGAGGACATCACTCGGCGACAATGTCCACATGGCCGATGAAACCGAGATCCATCAGCTGTTCCGCGACTGCGCACATGGTGCAGTTCCTGCCGTCGGTAAGTGTTACGGGCTGGATATCATCGTCGACGACAGCATCCAGGCGCAGCCGGAGGTCTATCTGGAAGCTGGCGATCACGAGACGCTGCTTCATATGGGTCACGCGCAGTTTGCGCGCCTGATGGCCAACGCGCAGCACGGGCGCTTTAGCGCGCATGACTGATGATTAGTCGGACGATCCGCGGCGACCGTCGCGGTCCCGAATGGGAAGATTATGCCGCTGCTTAACTGTTGCTGCAGCGGTACGACGCCTTTCTACGTCTCATGCCCTGCATCAAAATCGTCTTCGAAACGCAAATGCTTGACGCTGCGGCCGCGGCGCCGCACAAGTTTCAAGGCCTCCACCCCGATCCTGATATGCCTTTCGACATAGTTCGCGGTCACCTCCTGATCCGACGCTTCGGTCTTCACACCCTCGGGAATCATTGGCTGATCGGACACGAGAAGCAGTGCGCCAGTCGAAATGTGATTGGCAAATCCCGCAGCAAAGATTGTTGCGGTCTCCATGTCGATCGCCATGCTCCGTGTACGACGCAATATATCCCTGAAGCGATCATCATGTTCCCAGACACGACGATTGGTCGTGTACACGGTGCCGGTCCAATAGTCGTGACCGAGATCGCGGATCATGGTCGACACCGCGCGTTGCAACTGGAACGCGGGCAGCGCAGGAACCTCCGGGGGCAAGTAATCATTTGAGGTGCCTTCGCCCCGAATAGCCGCAATCGGTAGCACCAAATCGCCAATTTTATTTTTGCGTTTCAACCCACCGCATTTGCCGAGAAACAACACGGCTTTCGGCGCGATGGCACTTAACAGATCCATCACGGTTGCAGCATTCGGGCTTCCCATGCCGAAGTTAATCAGAGTGATCCCATCGGCAGTCGCATTGGGCATCGGTCGATCTGCGCCCTTTACCAAACTGCCATACGCCGTGGCGAACCATTCGACGTAGTTGTCGAAGTTGGTCAAGAGAACATACTCTCCGAACTCAGCAAGCGGCGTGCCGGTGTAACGCGGCAACCAGTTTTCTACGATATCCTTCTTCTCTTTCATTCCCGATGATCTCGCCCGGAATTGTGCAACGCCGCCGCCTGTCAAACTAGTGGATAGGACCGTTCCCTGTCCAATGAGGCACTCTTGGATTATTTGGGTTCCATTAATCCACTTGCAACCGTGAATGGTCCGGGCCTTGCGTCGAATGCGCGCTGTTCAGGAGGGTGGATTGCCACAGCGGCCGCGTTTGTCCGGTCTGATCGCGCAGGAATGATGTTTTCTTCTGCGACCTCGCACGTAATTGATTGTATAGTTGGAGAACATGGAGGGAGGCGAGACATACTGCATTGCATCAATTCATCTGAACTCTAGGAACGGAGGTTCGCCATGAAAGTCAAAGAGGTGATGCACAAAGGTGTCGACTGGGTCAGCCCCGACACTCCTGTCACCGAGCTCGCGAAATTGATGCGGGGGCATGACATTGGCTGCGTTCCGGTTGGCGAGGACGACCGCCTGATCGGGATGGTGACTGACCGCGACATTGTCTGCAAAGGGCTCGCGAGGAACAGCTTCGATGCCGGCCGCGCGACGGCGCGCGATGTGATGACCGAAGGTATCCATTGTTGCCGGGAGGACGACGATCTCGCAAAGGCAATACATCACATGGAGAAACTGCGGGTCCGCAGGCTGCCGGTAATCAACAAGAGTAAACGGATGGTCGGCATCGTCAGTCTGGGCGACGTCAGCCATTCTGCGTCAGGTGATTTGTTGTCCGAATGCGTCAAGAGCGTTTCGGCCCATCACTGAAACACGGCCAGCGCTCCTCTTGCGATCCGGCGGAGGGGCGCGGCCAGTCGGCACGATCGTCGAACAGTTCGATGACAGAACTTTGCTCATCGAGCCGCGATGAAGAAGGCCGTGCCTACGCGGTCACGCCATTGTTCGGAGGCGAAGCGAGGGCGTGGATCGAAACTGCGAACTTCTTATGCCATTGAGACTGCCTGATAATATCGACGATTCTTCTCGTCTTACGCAGCCCTCACATTCGTTTCGACAACGGGCGATGGCTCGCCAATCCCGGTCGTATTGAGATTCTGCCAGGACCTCCCACATCATCTTGATAAGGGAGTCCAGGCTGTGCAGACCGTACAGGCCACTCTTGCGGCGACAGTTGCGATTGTCGCTCTGGCCGTCTCCCCCACCACGCCTGTCTCGGCGGAGGGGAGTGGAAAACTTGTGCTGACGATCGCAATCGACGGAGCGATCGGACCGGCAACCGCCAGCTACGTGAAAGACGCACTCGCCAAGGCAAGCGAACGGCGTGCCGAAGCTGTTATTCTGCGTCTGAATACGCCGGGCGGTCTCGTCACCAGCATGCGCGAGACCATCGCCGACGTGCTGGCCTCGCCCGTTCCTGTCATAGGTTATGTCGCCCCGTCGGGAGCCCATGCTGCCAGCGCCGGCACCTATATCCTCTATGCAACGCATATCGCCGCAATGGCGCCGGGCACCAATCTTGGCGCAGCGACGCCAGTGCAAATCGGCAGTCCGGTGCCAGGCCTGCCGGGCATCACCCCTGACAAAGACGGCAAGGACAAGAAAGACAGCTCCCAACAAACGGAGCCGAAGGATGCGATGATGGCGAAGGCGACAAACGACGCCGTCGCCTTTATCCGCAGCCTGGCCGAGTTACGCGGACGTAACGCCGATTGGGCCGAGAAGGCTGTCCGCGAGGCAGCCAGTCTTTCCGCCAGTGCTGCGTTGCAAGCGAGTGTCATCGATCTCATTGCGCGCGACCCGGTCGAACTGCTCAGGCAGGTCGATGGTCGCGTCGTGGAACTTCCCGGTGGCGACAGACGGCATCTGGCGACAAAGGATGCGACGATCGAGACGATCGACTCCGGATGGATCGCGCAATTTCTGTCTGTGATCACCAACCCCAACGTCGCCTTCATTCTTCTGCTGGTCGGCATCTACGGTCTGATTTTTGAATTCATGTCTCCTGGCGCCGTCGCGCCCGGCGTGGTCGGTACGATCTGTCTGTTGCTGGGCCTCTATGCCTTCAACCTGCTGCCGACCAACTATGCCGGCCTTGGGCTGATGATGTTGGGGATCGCGCTACTGATTGTCGAGGCCTTCAACCCGACCGTGGTTCTTGGCCTCGGCGGTGCCATCGCCCTGATCCTCGGTGGGTTGATGTTGTTCAGGATCGAAGCGCCCGGATACCGGCTGTCATGGACACTCGTCGGCATCGTGACGGCGATGTTCATCGGACTGCTACTCATTGTGCTCGGCTCGCTTCAGCGCGCGCGCAAAGCTCCGGCACGAGTCGGCGCGCAGGCCATGCGCGGCCTGCCCGCCGAAGTTCTCGACTGGAATGACATCGAAGGTCACGTCTTCACGCAGGGTGAGCGCTGGCGAGCCCGCGGCATGGAAACATTCAAGCCCGGAGAGACGGTCGAGATCGCCAGCATCACGGATCTGACGCTGATGGTGCGTCGCCGGCCGGCACTCAGCGCCGGTGAAGGAGGTGTGCGATGATGCTCGATTACATAGCCTATTCGCTGCTCGCGATCATCGTGATCGCCTTTCTCTCCTCCGCCATTCGCATCCTGCGGGAATACGAGCGCGGCATCGTCTTCACGCTCGGACGGTTCACCGGCGTGAAAGGTCCGGGGCTCATCATCCTTATTCCGTTCGTGCAGCAGATGGTGAAGGCCGATCTCAGGGTGATGGTGCAGGATGTGCCGCCGCAGGACGTCATTTCCCGCGATAACGTTTCCGTCAAGGTGAACGCCGTTCTCTATTTCCGCATCGTCGACCCGGAACGTGCGATCATCAAGGTCGGGAATTTCATGGCCGCGACCAGCCAGTTGGCACAGACCACGCTGCGCTCGGTGCTCGGCAAGCATGAGCTGGATGAAATGCTCGCAGAGCGCGACAAACTCAACGCCGACATTCAGGAGATCCTCGATCAGCAAACTGACG
Organism: Tardiphaga sp. 37S4; assembly: GCF_021044645.1. Lineage (NCBI taxonomy): Bacteria > Pseudomonadati > Pseudomonadota > Alphaproteobacteria > Hyphomicrobiales > Nitrobacteraceae > Tardiphaga > Tardiphaga sp. 37S4. The sequence goes on from NZ_CP088008.1 coordinate 4,724,180, forward strand.
CGTGGGGTATCAAGGTCACCAACATTGAGATCAAGGATATCGACCTCAATGAGAACATGGTGCGTGCCATCGCCAAGCAGGCCGAAGCGGAGCGGCTGCGGCGGGCGAAAGTGATCAATGCGATAGGCGAGCAGCAAGCCGCTGAGAAGCTCGTCGAGGCCGGCCGGATCCTTGCTCAGGAGCCGCAGGCGATGCAGCTGCGCTATTTTGCGGCGTTGCACGACATTGCAGGCGAGCGGTCATCGACTGTGGTCTTTCCGCTGCCGATGGATCTGCTCAGCCATATGACGCCGCGGCCGGGCGGAGTACCGTGAGTTTATTTCTTGTGCTTCTGCGCCAGCTTCAGCTTGAGTCTGCCATGGGCCGAACGAACCATGGCTTGCGCTGGCTTGCTCATCACCCCAATTTACCATCAATGAGTATCCTCGGCGCGCTCGTCGACAGGCACATGTGACGGGTGTCGTGCGTCGCCGCGCCGGTTTTGCGGGCGCACATACATCGTCATCGCTTCCGGGAGCTCCGCCTTGACTTTCAGAGCGGCGACAAGCGCGTCCTCGGCGTCTACGACGACATGACCCGCCTTGCCCTTCAGCTTGAATCCAACGGTAAATTGCATCTGCGCACCACCTCGTCTTCACTAATTGTCTCGCCCGCCTACTTTCCGCCAGCGGGCGCCATCTCGGCCTTCTTTCCTGTCGACATGACATTTGGCCGGCGCGTGGCACCTCGCGGACGCGCTTCCGGTCCGCAATCAGCCCAGCGACTTGATGATCTCCCGGTAAGCTGTTTCGGGAAACGCTTTCAATGTGTGCGTTCGAATGTTTCCCAGCATGCCCAACTGCAAATTGAATCGCGCGGCGACGGCATCGTCCGGCGCTTCGTAAACCGCGACGATGTCATAGTCGCCCATGGTCAGAAAGAACGATTTGAACTCTCCGTCCATATCCTTAAGAGCTTTCTTCGCCAAATCGAGACGACGCGGCGAGTCCTTGACGTGTTGGATACCTTGATCAGTCCAGTTTGCAAGCATGATATATGTAGTCATGGAAGTCCTCCTTGCGCACGAGACCCCCGTTCATCTTCACGCCCCAGTCTTGAAGAAAATGATCCGACTCAACAACGTGTAGTCCGATTCAAACACCATGATCCCGACAAAAACCAACAACACCAACGGCGGGAGCAGGATGGCATAGGCCAAAGCCAGACGCTCCCACGCCATGTGCATGAAGACCGCAACAATCAAGCCTGCCTTCAACATCATGAACACCACGATGAGAGACCACCTCAGATATCCCTGCAGGTTAAAGTAGTCGACGAGGTAAGAGCATGTACTCAGAACAAACAGCCATCCCCAGACCACGAGATAAAGCTTGATCGGATGCTGGTGTCCCTCGGCATGTGCTGCGGGAGTTGCATGAGGTGTTGCATGTAGCGTGACTTCAGCCATGTTTTTCCCTCACCAAAGATAGAAAAAGGCAAAGATAAACACCCATACCAAATCGACGAAATGCCAATACAGGCCAGTGATTTCGACGATCTCGTAGTTCCCCTTCCTACTTGTAAAAAATCCCCGACGTTCAGTCTCGAAATCTCCGCGCCAAACCTTTCGCGCAATGATGATCAGGAAAATCACGCCAATCGTTACGTGCGTGCCGTGGAATCCTGTAATCATGAAAAAGCATGAGCCGAATTGCTCTGCCCCCCACGGATTTTCCCAGGGCCTCACCCCCTCCATGATCAGCTTGGTCCATTCGAAAGCCTGCATTCCGACAAATGTCGCACCGAACGCGGCGGTCACCAGCATCAGCATCGCCGTTTTGCGGCGATCGTGGCGGTAGCCGAAATTGACGGCCATAGCCATGGTCCCGCTGCTGCTGATCAGCACGAAGGTCATGATGGCAATCAGAATGAGCGGGATGTGTTGTCCTGCAATCGTCAGAGCGAAGACTTCACTCGGGTTTGGCCAGGGCACCGTCGTGGACATGCGCGCCGTCATGTACGACAGCAGGAAGCAACCGAAGATAAAGGTATCGCTGAGGAGAAAGATCCACATCATGGCCTTTCCCCAGGATACATTCTTGAATGCCCGTTGATCCGAGGACCAGTCGGCGACAATACCTTGCCAGCCTGCGGTCGTCGTTCGGCGCTTTTCGATGTTTGTCAGCACAGTCTCTGTCATCGCATCGATGCCTTCCCTATGTCAGCAACTGGCGACAGATGGTGACGAAGTCATCCGCCCAGCCTGTCAGCAGAGCGAGCAGGATCAACCAGACCAAAAGCAGGAAATGCCAATACATCGTGCACAGTTCCACACTCAAACGCAGGCGCGGGATTTCAACACCACGCCATGCCTTGACGATGGTTCTGCCCAGAGCGACGAGACCGCCGAGCAAGTGCAGTCCATGGACTGCGGTGATCAGATAGAAGAAGGCGTTGGCAGGATTGGCCGCCAGAAAGTAGCCCCCGGTGTTGAGCTGCTGCCACACCAGCAACTGACCTATCAGGAAAACAACGGCGGAAAGGCCGCTTGCAAGCAGGCCGATCAGCACATTTTCGCTGTCGTCGCGATGTGCGGAAACCTGCGCCCATTGCAGTGCGCCACTGCTCACGATCAGAACACCGGTGTTGAACCACAGCAACCCGGGCACGGGCAGCGACCGCCAGTCGATCAGTTGCATGCGCATGGAGTAAGCGCTGACGAAGAGCGCAAATAACGACCCGACGACCGCGAGAAACACACCCAAACCTATTTTCGCCGCCGGCAACGACATCGAACTTCCGCCGGGAAAATCGCCGACCGCCCCCTCCTCCAGCCAGGGCTTGGCCGCAAGCCGTTGCTGCGAGAGCCACCATCCCGCAATGGCCGCTATTCCAGCCATGAACAGGACGACGGCCGTCATGGATGCGCTCCCTTCGGCGTCGAGCTGGCCGGCGGTTCATTCTGGGGGATGAAATCCCGTGCTGCGCCGGGCACGCTATAATCATAAGCCCAGCGATAGACGACCGGGAGTTCCTTGCCCCAGTTGCCATGTGCCGGCGGCGTCTGCGGCGTTTGCCACTCGAGCGTGGTCGCGTTCCACGGATTGCCGCCGGCGTCCTCGCCCTTGGACAGGCTCCGGATCATGTTGAACACAAATACGAGCTGGGCAAAGCCAACGATGAGCGCAGCGATACTCATGAATGCATTCAGGTCATGGGCCGACGCCGGGACGAATGCCGTCCCGCCGATGTCGTGATAGCGGCGCGGCACACCCAGCAGCCCGAGATAATGCATGGGGAAGAAGATCGCGTAAGCTCCAAGGAATGTGACCCAGAAATGGAAGCGTCCCATCGTCTCGTTCAGCATCCGTCCCGTCACTTTCGGATACCAGTGATAGATCGCACCAAACACGACCATGATCGGCGCAACCCCCATGACCATGTGAAAATGGGCGACCACGAACATGGTATCGGACAACGGAACGTCCACGACGACGTTGCCGAGGAACAGGCCAGTCAGGCCGCCATTAACGAACGTGATAATGAATGCGAGCGCGAACAGCATCGGAACGGTGAGGTGAATGTCGCCACGCCACAGGGTCAGTATCCAATTGTAAACCTTGATCGCCGTGGGGATCGCGATGATGAGGGTCGTTGTTGCGAAGAAAAATCCGAACTTCGGATTCATGCCACTGACATACATGTGGTGCGCCCACACCACGAAGCTCATCGCTCCGATTCCGACAATCGCCCACACCATCATGCGATAACCGAAAATATTCTTTCGCGCATGCGTGCTGATGAGGTCAGAGACAATGCCAAAAGCAGGTAACGCAACGATATAGACTTCGGGGTGGCCGAAAAACCAGAACAGGTGCTGGAACAGCAGCGGACTGCCACCGCCGTACTTCCCCAGCTGACCCATCTCCACGAGCGTTGGCATGAAGAAGCTGGTGCCAAGAAGCCGATCGAACAGCATCATCACCGAGGCGACGAACAAGGCTGGAAATGCGAGCAAGGCCATCACGGTCGCTGTAAAAATGCCCCACACCGTCAAAGGCAGCCGCATCAGCGTCATTCCGCGCGTGCGACCCTGCAGCACCGTCACGACGTAATTCAAGCCGCCCATGGTGAAGCCGATAATGAACAGGATCAGCGACACCAGCATCATGATGATGCCTGCTTCCTGTCCGGGGCTTCCGGAAAGAATGGCCTGCGGCGGATACAGCGTCCAGCCAGCGCCGGTCGGCCCACCCGGTACAAAGAAGGTCGCAACCAGCACCAGCACGGCAAGCAGATAGATCCAGTAGCTCAGCATGTTCGCATAGGGGAACACCATGTCGCGAGCACCGACCATCAGCGGGATGAGATAATTCCCGAAGCCTCCGAGAAACAGCGCCGTGAGAAGGTAGATCACCATGATCATGCCATGCATGGTGATGAACTGGAGATACTGGCTCGGATCGATGAACGAAAACGTTCCGGGGAAGCCGAGCTGCAGCCGCATCAGCCACGACAGCACCAGCGCGACCATACCAATAGCCATTGCCGTAATCGCATACTGGACCGCAATGATCTTGGCGTCTTGCGAGAAGACATATCGCGTCCACCAGCTTCGCGGGTGATAGAGATCGACCTCACCCACTTCGGCCGGCGGGATTCCTGCGAGTACGTCAGACGGGACATCAACCATTAAAATGGTCCTCCTGGATCTATCCTCTGATCGTCGCTCATCGTGAGCGCTACGACGTACAATGCCGCCGCACCGGTCCTGCTATTTGCCGCGGATCTTGTAAGTCGCCTTCATGATGATGCGATGGCCATATAACGCTGCGAATGTCTGCTGCTTCTCCAGCCATGCATGATATTCGCTCTCTTCCTGGACGATGACGTTACTCCGCATTTGCGCATGCGCAATGCCGCACAATTCCGCGCAAAGAACCTCGAATGTTCCTGTGCGCGTGGGAGTGAACCAGAAGTATGTGACCGAGCCCGGCACCATATCCATCTTCGCCCGGAACTCAGGTACGTAGAAATCGTGCAGAACGTCGATTGAACGGAGCAATACCTTGACCGGCTTCCCGATCGGGAGATGCAAATCGTCGTTCTCAACCACGACGTCGTCCTGACCATTGGGATCGTTCGGATTCAAGCCCAGTGGATTCTCGGCACTGACGTTGCGGGCATCGACCGTCCCGAGCCGGCCATCTTTTCCTGGCAGCCGGTAGCTCCAGCGCCATTGCTGGCCCATGACCTCGATCTCTGTTGCATCGGACGGCACCGTCACAAACTGATGCCAGACAACCAAACCGGGCGCCAACATCGCTCCGACACCGATCGCGGTCCCTATGGTGAGCCACCATTCGAGCCTTTTGTTTTCGGGCTCATAGGCCGCTTGTCTTCCTTCTTTGTGATGAAAACGGAAGATGCAATAGGCGATGAATGCGACGATCGCGAAGAAGACCGCTCCGGTGATCCAGAACGTCATGGTGATCGTGTCGTCGATGTAACTCCAATTCGATGCGATTGGCGTCCACCACCATGGGCTTAGGAGGTGAAACAGCACCGAAGCGACTGCGACCAACAGCAGTATGAATGCTACAGCCATCCCTTGTTCATCCTTGCCTCTAGAGGCTGCGGACAAGACTTAGAAAAGGGCGCAGTTCATGTCTGCATCGATGGCTGATTTCGAGCTCGCCATCACAATGCTGGCCGCCTTGCCCTCTAACCGGTCGCAACATCGAATTCGAAAAGTTGCGATCGCTGGTGTCGTCGAACTACGGGCACTTGCCACTACAGGATGTTCCCCGGCAGGCTTGATTGTCAATAGACCGGCCTATTCCTCACGACGACGATAGCACCACGATCGAACCGTTGAGCAATGGCACGCGCAACGGATTTTGATATCGCATTGCAATACACGACGCCGTGCGTCCGCATGACAGACAAAGTGATGCGTCAGTTGCCATCAGCCACGCGGCGAAACGTAAACCTTACAAAGTAAGAATTCACCGAACAGTGCGTGCTATTCTTTCCGGATTGCGCTAAACTTGCCGCACAGGTTGCGACAGGTTTTGCTCGGCAAAGCTCTCTTCGTTGAACTTGGCCGTCTTCCAGAACCCAGTCGCGATTTCTGCGCACGAAGGCGAATACTCGTCATTTGAAAATGACCAGATCTCGCCGGTGCGAACGCATGGGAGATCGTGACCATGGCTACTCCGTATTCTGACAAGATCTCGCAGACAGTGCCAGGCGCTTCCGATAGCGTCGCCGCGCCCGTCATTCGCAAGATCGGGTTGTCCGATCTGCATGATGCGTTGCGGCTGGGCTGGGAGGACTTCAAGGCCGTTCCGAGTCACGCCATTATTCTGTGCGTCATCTATCCTGTTCTCGGGCTTGTGCTGGCCAGAATGACGCTTGGCTATTCGGTGTTACCGCTGCTTTTCCCGCTAGCCGCCGGTTTTGCGTTGATTGGTCCTTTTGCCGCGCTCGGTCTCTATGAACTCAGCCGCCGCCGCGAACGCGGCGAAGAGGCGTCGGCGTGGCATGCACTCGGCGTGCTGCGCTCGCCGTCCTTTGGAGCCATGCTTGGCCTCGGCACGCTCCTGCTCATTCTGTTCGTGGTCTGGGTGACCACTGCGAATGCGATTTACGTTTCCAAGTTCGGCAATGCCCCTGCGGCCAGCATTCCTGATTTCGCATCGCGCATCTTCACAACCACAGAGGGGCACCAACTGATCGTCCAGGGCTGCGGCGTCGGACTATTGTTCGCTATCATGGCCCTGTGCGTTAGCGTCGTGGCGTTTCCGCTGATGCTCGACCGACATGCGAGCGTGACAGACGCAGTTCAGACCTCGCTGCGGGTCGTGATGAAAAATCCCGTGACCATGGCGGCATGGGGTCTGATTGTGGCCGCGCTGCTGGTGGCCGGTTCGCTGCCGTTATTCGTCGGTCTCGCCGTTGTTCTGCCCCTACTCGGTCATGCCACCTGGCATCTTTATCGCAAGGTGCTGGAACCAGACCCGAATCCTCGGCAGGACCCTCCCCGTCCGCCGAAAGGGCGGCGCTATGCGGCCGATTTTCCGGTCTCTCTCTTCCCGTGGGGCCGTGATAAGCCGTAGATCGAAACAAACGACCGGGACGCGCGTTCAGGCTTCGCAATCAGTCGAACCACCCGCGCCCGCGCGGATGAAACCCAGCTCGGATGAGGGGCGATCTCGGATATCCGCCGGAAGCGGACTCCGCTCCCGGCAGGGTGTCCGCCCACTATCTATTAAGAGAACCCAAACAGCTTTGCCGGATTTGTGACCAGTATCTTTTCCAGCAAGGCATCGTCCGGCGCGTAGCGATAGAGCAATTCAAGCAGGTCGGCGTCGTTCGGCGGCTGGACGACCGATACGGGGTGCGGCCAGTCGCTTGCCCAGACGCAGCGATCGGGCGCGGCTTCGAGATAGGCTTGCGCGATAGGAACGACGTCGTCCCACGGCGGGCCTTTTTTGGACGTCTTTTCGCCGAGCGAAAGCATCACCCAGAAATTGCCCTTAGACAGCAGATCGAGAACCGCACGCAAATTCGGATCGTTCTTGCCGAGGGTTGGATCCGGGCGGCCCATGTGATCGATGAGGACCGGTACCTTGAGAGACGCGATCTTGTCGAGATTGGCGACGATGCCGTCCTTCTCCGGCTGGAATTTAGCGTACCAGCCGAGTTCGGAAATACGTGCGATGGCGCGCTCGTAGTCGCTGTCCGAAAGCACGGCGCCGAGCTCCTTGCGGAAGCTGAACCGCGCCCCGCCGACGCCGGCGTCATTCAGCTTGGCGAGATATGCATCGTCGCGTTCGGCGAAAACCAGCGCATTCGCGCAGGCCTTGTAGTTCGGCCCCATCGCCGCCAGCCCGTCCAGAACCACCGAATGATCGGCGCCATATGTCGTCGTCTGCACGATGATGCCACGCTCGATACCAAGCGCCTTGTGTACCCGAAGTGCGGCCTCCCAGGTCGCCGTCGGCATCTGATAGGCAGCGCCGGACCGGACGGGATAGCGCTCCACGGGACCAAGCACATGGAACTGACTGTCGATGCTCTTCGGCGGCGGCTTGCGGGATGGCGTGCGCGGGTTTGGATCAAATGGAAGATAGTCGGGCATCTGTCTGCTCCTTTAATCGATCACCGCAGTGAAATCGCATTGCACCAGGGCGCCGCCCTCCATCTCCATGGAGAGCGCATGACGGGCCGGGCGCGAATGTTCGTCCGGAAACATCTTGAGCCACTCGACATTGACCGGCCCACGATTGCTGCGATCCTTGAGCCAGACCGTCATCTTGATGATGTCGTCGGTGCTGCCGCCCCCGGCTTCCACGATCGCCTTCATATGCACGAACATGTTGGCGCACTGGCTTTCTAGATCGGGCGGCATCTCGCTTGTCTTGGGATCGCGGCCGAGGATGACGCCGGACATCAGCAGATTGTTGATGCGGCAGGCATTGGGAATCGGATTTGCGTGCTTAAACTCGCCGATATGAACGCTGCGGCGGCGCCTGGAAGATGTCATGGCTGCAGTCTCCGGATAACGGTCAAACGAATTGGCACGACACCGAGCCATACGGCCCGTAATCGGCATGTATCGTATCGCCGCGGCTGACCTCGATCGGACGCGTGAAGGATCCGGCGAGCACCACCTCGCCTGCAGCGAGATATTCGTCGTGCGGCGCAAGGCGATTGGCGAGCCACGCGATGCCGTTTGCCGGATGGTTCAGCACGCCGGCGGCGACGCCGGTCTCCTCGATCTGGCCATTCCGGAACAGCAGCGCGCTGACCCAGCGCAGATCGACATCCAGCGGACGGAATGGACGACCGCCGACCACAAGCGCGGCATTCGCTGCGTTGTCGGAGATCGTGTCCACCACCGTGCGGGGCTTCTTGGTTTGCGGATGCACGCGGTGCATGCGCGTTTCCAGGATTTCGAGCGCCGGAGTGACGTAGGCTGTCGCGTTCAGCACGTCGAAGATCGTACAATCCGGCCCGCGCAGATCGGTCTTGAGCACGAAGGCCAGTTCGACCTCGATGCGCGGCGCGAAAAACCGTTCATAAGGGATGCTGCCGGCATCCTGATAGAACATGTCGGCGAACAGCACGCCGTAATCCGGCTCGGAGATGCTGACCGCGTTCTGCATTGCCTTCGAGGTCAGGCCGATCTTGTGGCCTTTGATCACTCGCCCGCGTTCAAGCTGCAGCGCCGTCCAGGTCCGCTGGATCGCATAGGCATCCTCGATGGTGAGATCGGGATAGTCGGCGGTGAACATGGTGATGAGCGTCTTGGTCCGCTCCGCCTCGTCGAGGCGACGCGCCAGCGTATCGATGACCGTCTGATCAAGCACCGTTATTTCTCCTCTGCGACGACGTTGCGAAGAATGCCGATCTGCCTGGACTCAACCTCGACGACATCGCCTGGCTTGAGCCAACGCGGCGGCGTGAAGCGGGCGCCGGCGCCGGTCGGCGTTCCGGTCGCGATCATGTCGCCGGGCTTCAAGGTGGCGAATGTCGACAGATAGGAAATCAGATAGTCGAAGGTGAACATCAGCCGCTCGGTCGAGTCGTTCTGACGCTCCTCCCCGTTCACCCGCGTGACGATATCGTGCGTCCCTTGCGGATCGCATTCGTCCGCCGTGACGATCCACGGCCCGACGCTGCCGGACCGATCGAAATTCTTGCCCTGGGTGACGTTGAACTTGCCGTGGTGCAGCCAGTCCCGCACCGAGCCTTCGTTGCAGAGAGTCATGCCGAAGATGTGCGACCACGCATTCTCGCGCGCGATATGACGACCTTCCTTGCCGATGACGATCACGAGCTCGCCTTCGTAGTCGAGCTGCTCGGAGATCTTCGGCTTTTCGATCGGCTGATCGGAGCCGACCACCGACGACGGGTTGCGGACGAACAGGCTCGGATATTTCGGCAAATCCGAGCTGTCTTTGTATTCAGCATTGCGGTCCTTGTAGTTGACCCCGATGCACCAGAGCTTCTCCGGCGCCGGGATCGGCGGCAGCAAGATCAGATCCGACAGTCGATGATCGGGCTTGCGGCCGGCGCTCACCTGTTTCGCCTTCGCCAGCCCGTTGCCGGCGATCAAGCTGCGCAGATCGGGAAACTCCGATCCAAGCAATGCACTGAGATCGATAACGCCGTCATCGGCCACCACGCCGTAGCGGCTGTTTCCGCCGGTCGAATAGCTGCATAGTTTCATGAAGGCTCCTGAATAATTCACTGGATCGATTGCCGCCGGATCGCGGTGCCGGACCGGCTGCTCGAGCTGCGCCCGCGGCGTTCTTCCAATTACTTCGATGTCTGGAATACGGACTTCAACGTGAAGATCTCGCCTAGCCGCGCGTAACGCGGACCGGCAATGCGGGCGATCGGATCGAGGCTCTCGGTTTCAATCTTGCCGTTGGCGAGCAGATCATCCTTGATGTGAAATGCGACCACTTCGCCGACGATCAACCGGCTGCGGGTATCGCCGAATTCGAGGCATTGCCGAAATCGGCATTCCATCGCAATAGGCGCCGCCGTCAGCCGCGGCACCCCGATATGGTCGCTGGGAGTCGTCTCGAGACCGAGGACTTCGACCTCACTCACCTCCGGCGGATGTTCCGCGGAGCTTTCGTGAACCGCCGACATCAACGGCGAATCCGCGATGTGAATGACGTATTCTTCGCGATCCAGGATGTTGCGCGCCGTGTCTTTGTAGACGCCTGATTTGCGGCCGACGCTGATTGCCAGCATCGGCGGCTTGGGCGAGACGAAGGTGAAGGCACTGAACGGCGCAAGGTTGACGGTACCTGCCTGCGACAGGCTGGTCACCCATGCGATCGGTCGCGGGACGACGATGCCGGTGAGCAGACGATAAGCCTTTTCGGCACCAAGTTCAGCGGGATCGATCTTCATTCGTCAATCCGCCTTTACGTTGGCCTTGCGCACGACCGGAATCCACTTGGCGTCCTCGCGATCGAGATAGGCTCTGAACTCACCTGGCGTCATCGGGAGCGCTTCGGCGCCAAGCTTTTCGAACTTGTCGATCACGCCTGGCTCTTTGAGTATCTCAACCAGCACTTTGTTCAATTTATCGGCGATGGGAGCGGGGGTGCCCGCCGGGGCAAACAGCCCCGTGAAGGTCTGGCCGTCGAAATCCGGATAGCCGAGCTCAGCGAAAGTGGGCACCTCCGGAAGCGTCTTCAGTCGATGTGGGCTCGTGACCGCCAAGGCGCGCACCATTCCACTCTTGATATATTGAAGGCTGACCGACAGTTGATCGAATGCGAACTGAACCTGTCCGCCGAGAAGGTCATTGGTCGCGGGCGCGTTGCCGCGATAATGCGCCGTCACCCAACGAATCTCGAGCTTGGACTGCATGAGTTCGCTAAGCAGGTGATTGGTGGTGCCCGGCCCCGGAGAGGCCATGGTCAGCTTGCCCGGATCGCGCTTCGCCAGTTCGAGCAATTCGGCGAACGACGTAGCCTTCACGGACGGATGAACCTCGAGCACCAGCGGCGTCATCGAGATGCTCGAGATCGGCAGGAAGTCGCGCTTCCAGTTGTAGGCGTCGCGCTTGTTGATTTCGGGAGCGAAGAGAACCGGACCATTGGCGCCGACCATGAGCGTGTAGCCATCATTAGGCGCTTTCGCCAGCGCTTCCCCGGCGATCATGCCGCCAGCGCCCGACTTGTTTTCGATCACGAAGGGCTGGCCCAATTTCTCTTGCAGCCGATCCGCGACGATGCGCGCCGCGCTATCGACATTGCCGCCGGCCGGATAGGGCACGATCAGTTTGACAATGCGCGTGGGCCATTCCTGAGCCGTCGCCGCGCCATTAACCAGCGTCGCAACAATGGCTGCAGCGATCCATAGCGACCTCATCATTTCCTCCCGCCAGATGCGGCTTTCACGCCGCTAACCGTATGTTCGACGCCGATTGGGACCAGCGCTCTTGCGGCGAACCATTGGTTCACCCGCTTTACTTGTCGATGCCAATGTGCCGTTATTGTCCACATTATGGACAACGGATTGCCGACAACACTCGACCCGGAGCCGCGACAAGGCGCGCAGGCGATCCGGCGCGCGCTCTTCCTCCTTCGCGTGCTTGCAGCGGGCGGTGAGAGCGGATTGCCGTTGAATGAAGTCGTCCAAGCGACACGTCTATCGCGCCCGACCGTTCACCGGATCATTCATGTCCTGATGGAGGAGGGGCTCGTCGAGCGCCACGAGCGCTCGGGTCGCTATGCAATCGGCACGCAGGTCCCTGAATTGGCACTCGCTCGCCCATCGCGCTCGCCATTGCTCGCCGCAGCGGACGACATTTTGCGCGAAACATCGCAACGGGTCGGCGACACACTGTTTCTAACGGTGCGCACCGGCAACGACACTTTATGCGTGGATAGGAGAATTGGCTCATATCCGATCCAGGTACTCTCGATCGCCGTCGGTGCGCGGCGGCCGCTGGGCGTCAGCAGCGCAGGCGTTGCCATCCTGGCCGCGTTACCGGCTCAAGAATCACGCCGGATCGCTATGACGAATGAGCCTCGATTTGCGGGATATCGGACCGATCGGCAGACTGTGTTGTCAGAGATCGCCGACGCCCGGCGCAGGGGCTATGGCGTGCGCGAAGTCGGGTTGGTCCAGGGCACGAAATCGATTTCGACCTGGATCAAGACAGCCGATGGCGATCCGGCGGCGGCCCTCACCATATCGGCCGTCCGAACACGGCTCGGCCCGCGACGCGAGCAGGAAGTTGTCGAAACGCTTTTGAAGGCAGCTTACGAGGTCGAGCAGAAAATCCGATAAGAAAGCAGGCGTCGCCCAATCCAAGGCAAAGGTCCGCTTTCGACATGGGCAGCGATTGAGCAGCCAATCGACGGTTGGCTGTTCTAATTTGAACGGAAAGTCTGGCGGGCCATTCGGGATAAAACTGCGCCACCCCTCCCGTTGCCCGCGCAAAATGGCGCGCCATTCGGAACACAACCACGAACTCATATATCGTTGAAATTGCTTGTGATTTTATAAGATGCCTCATGGCGCGAGGCTCGTCGCATCGATTCTGGCCTCAAGACACACCTCACAACTCCGCGCGCCACGGCGGCTCCGGGGTGCTAACATAGTCAAGACCGCACGACCGAAGATTTCACCTGTGCGATTGAAACGCGGTCGGGAAACGATGGCGCACGAAGAGATGCACTCCAAAAACAACCGCCGACCGTAATTGCGGTGAGTTGGCTGGGACGTGGAGGACGCTATGGCGTGGCGTGACGACAAGGCCCGGGCAACTCTGATCCGCGACGCGGCGGGAAGCGTGCAGCCGGGCAAGGCTCCCCGAACCTTTGCCGAGCTTATGTTCGGCTACACCAATGCCGAGGACCTCGCCAGTTACGATGCCTCCTCGCTTGCCTTCCTGGCGGAGCAAGCCTGGGAGCATGCACAGCGACGCACGGCGGGTCGTGCCGATATCCGCGTCGTCAATCCGATGATGCCGGACGGACGCGAGATGTCCGTGCTCGAAATTCTCAACGACGATATGCCTTTCCTGTTCGATTCCATCATGGCGGAGCTCGCCGAGCAGGGCATCGAAGTCACCCTCGTCGCTCACCCCATCATCGCGGTGGAGCGCGATGACCAAGGCAAGCTCCTGCACTTCCACGGTGAAGCACTGCCGGAAGGGGCAAAGGGCGCGCGCGAGAGCCTGATTCACCTCCACATCACCCGCCTCGACGCCGACGCTGACCGCGAGAGGCTGATTGACGGCCTCACCAGGACGTTAAGCGACGTGCGCGCCAGCGTCGCGGACTGGCGCGTCATGCGCGACCGCGTCGAGAACGCGATCAAGACTTTCTCTTCCAATCCACCGCCGCTGCCGATCGACGAGGTCGCCGAGGCCAACCAGTTCCTGCAATGGCTGTGCGCGGACAATTTCACCTTTCTCGGCGTGCGCGAGTATCGCTTCTCGCCCGACAGCGATGCGTCGGACGACATCACGACCGCTGAGGGCCTCGGCATCCTCCGCGACCCCGATGTAAAGGTCCTGCGCCGCGGCAACGAAATGGTGGTGATGACGTCGGAAATTCGCGAGTTCATGCGCGAGCCGACCCTACTCATCGTCATCAAGGCCAATGTGAGTAGCCGCGTTCATCGCCGCATCCGGATGGATTATATCGGCATCAAGCTCTATGCGCCCGACGGCCGGCTCGAGGGTGAACTACGAGTCGTCGGCCTGTTCACCTCAGGCGCCTATACGCGCTCGGCACGACAGATCCCCTATGTTCGCCACAAGGTATCGCGGGTGCTCCAGCGCGCCGGCTTCGATCCGAACAGCCATTCGGGCAAGGCGCTGATGCATATCCTCGAGGAATATCCGCGAGACGAACTATTCCAGGTCGACATCGACACCCTCTTCAATTTCGTCATGGAGATCCTGATCCTCTATGAGCGCCCCCGCGTCCGGGCCCTCGCTCGGGTCGACAAGTTCGATCGCTTCGTCTCCATCCTCGTCTTCATTCCGCGCGACAAATACGACACTGATGTGCGCATGCGCGTCGGCGCCTTCCTGTCGCAGATCTACAAAGGGATGCAGGCCGCCTCCTACGTGTCTTTCCCCGAAGGAGCATTGACGCGCGTTCACTACATCATCGGACGCTATGAAGGTAAGACTCCTGCCGTCGAGCGCGCCACGCTGGAAGCCGGGATCAGCGCCATTGCCGCGACCTGGGCCGACAAGCTGAAGGCCGCGCTGACTGCGTCTACCGATGGCATGCGGGCGCGCATGCTCGCCAATCGCTATGCCCAGGCCTTTACCGGCGGCTATACCGAGGTTTCCACGGCGGAACAGGCAATAGCCGATATCGCCACCATCGAAAGGCTCACGCCAACCCGCCCGGTGACGATTTCGGTTCATCGCTTCGAGGGCGAGGACGATCCCAGACGCTTCGGCCTGAAGGTGTTCTCGGATGCCGCGCCGCTGTCGCTGTCCTATCGCGTGCCGGTGATCGAAAATCACGGCCTGCGCGTGGTCGATGAACGTACCTATCAGATCGTGCCCGGAGCCAGGCCTGAGCCGGTGTGGCTGCACGACATGACGATCGAGACCAGCGACGGCCAGCCGATCGAGATCAACCGGGAATTCAGCCATCGGCTCGAAGCCTCGATCATGGCGGTGGTCGGTGATCGAGCCGAATCCGACGGATATAACGGGCTGATCCTGCGCACGGCCCTGGGCTGGCGCGAAGTCTCGACCATCCGGGCGCTGTCCCGCTATTTGCACCAGATCCGCGCGCCGTTCAGCCAGGATTATATGTGGGAGACTCTGCGCAAGAACGCAGCGATCACCGCCAACCTCGTCGCGCTATTCCAGGCCCGCCTCGATCCACGCCTCACCCTTACTGATGCCGAGCGCTCGGCCCGGGAGACCGCCCTCCTTGCTGATATCGAGGAGCAGCTCAAATCCGTCGCATCGCTCGACGAAGACCGCATCCTCCGCCGTTTCACCAATCTGGTGCAGTCCACCATCCGCACCAATTTGTGGCAGGTCGGCGAGGACGGACATCCGCGTCCGGTGATCTCATTCAAGTTCGACGCGCGCGGAATCGAGGACCTGCCGGCTCCACGACCGCTCTACGAGATTTTCGTCTATTCTCCCCGCGTCGAAGGCATTCACCTGCGCTTCGGCAAGGTTGCGCGCGGCGGACTGCGGTGGTCCGATCGGCCGCAGGATTTCCGCACCGAGATTCTCGGCCTGGTCAAAGCCCAGCAGGTCAAGAACGCCGTGATCGTGCCGGTCGGCGCCAAAGGCGGCTTCGTGCCCAAGCGCCTGCCGCCGCTCTCCAGCCGCGATGCGTGGCTCGCGGAAGGCACCGAAGCCTATCGCATCTTCGTTCGCTCGCTGCTCGAACTCACCGACAATCTCGACGGCGACGACCTCCTCCCGCCCGACTCGACATTGCGGCATGATGGCGACGATCCTTATCTGGTCGTCGCCGCCGACAAGGGCACCGCCACCTTCTCCGACATCGCCAACGCGATTTCGGCCGAGAAGAACCATTGGCTCGGCGATGCCTTCGCCTCCGGCGGCAGCCAGGGCTACGACCACAAGAAGATGGGGATTACGGCGCGAGGCGCCTGGGAGGCGGTCAAACGCCACTTCCGCGAGCTCGGCACCGACATTCAGACCATGCCTTTCACTGTAGTTGGCGTCGGCGACATGTCCGGCGACGTCTTCGGCAATGGCATGCTGCTCTCGCCCGCGACGAAATTGGTTGCGGCGTTCGATCACCGCGACATCTTCATCGATCCCTCTCCCGATCCGGCGATCAGCTACGCCGAACGCAAGCGCATGTTCGACATGCCGCGATCGAGCTGGCAGGACTACAACAAATCGCTGATCTCGCAAGGCGGCGGCGTGTTCTCGCGCTCCCTCAAGGGGATTCCGCTCGCACCGGAAGTGCGCACCTTGCTCGATCTCGACAAGCCGCAGGCGACGCCCTTCGAGGTGATGACGGCGATCCTGAAGACGCGCGCAGACCTACTGTGGTTTGGCGGCATCGGCACCTATATCCGGGCGTCGGTGGAGAGCGACGATCAGGCCGGCGACCGCGCCAATGATCCGATCCGCATCACCGGGACCGACGTTCGCGCCAGGGTGATCGGCGAAGGCGCCAATCTCGGCGTCACTCAGCGCGGCCGCATCGAAGCGGCGCAGACGGGCGTCAAGCTCAACACCGACGCGATCGACAATTCGGCCGGTGTGAATACGTCCGACGTCGAGGTCAATATCAAGATCGCATTGGCCCGCCCCGAGCGCGAGGGACGCCTCAGCCCGGCTGACCGTAACACCCTGCTTGCCGCGATGACCGACGATGTCGGTGCGCTGGTCCTGCGCAACAACTATCTGCAGACGCTCGCGCTCTCGCTCGCTGAACGCAAGGGCGTGGCCGAAACCGGCTTTCTCACTCGCCTGATGCAGTCGCTCGAGCAGCGCCGCCTGCTCAGCCGGGCAGTCGAATTCCTGCCCGACGACGCCGCGATCACCGAGCGCACACGACGCGGGCAGTCCCTGACGCGGCCTGAACTTGCCGTGTTGCTCGCCTACGCCAAACTGACGCTCTACGACGACCTGCTCGGCACCAGCGTGCCGGACGATCCTTATCTCGCCCGCGAGCTCTCCGGGTATTTTCCAGGCCAGGTTCAGGACAGGTTCCCGACAGCGGTAGAGTGCCATCGCCTCCGACGCGAAATCATCGCGACCAGCCTCGTCAATACGGTCATCAACCGCGGCGGCCCGGCGTGTATCGTGCGCCTGATCGACGAAACCGATGCCGATATCCCCACCATCGTCATGGCCTATGTGGCGGTGGATGAATCCTACGGGCTCAAGTGGCTAAATGATGCGATTGATACGCTCGACGCCTGCATCGAAGGGCAGTTGCAATTGTCCCTCTATGAGGCGGTCCAGGACCTTCTGCTTTCCCGCATGGTCTGGTACGTGCGCAATATTGATTTCAAGGATGGCCTCGAGGCGGTGATCGCCCGTTTCGGCCCGGGTATCCGCGAGATCAGCGCCTCTCTCGACAACACCCTGCCACCGGACTTGCAGGCCGCGCGCGGCAAGCGCCGGCAGGAGTTGACCGATGCCGGCGTCCCGTCCGGCCTCGCCGGCGAACTGGCCGATCTCGACACCCTGGTCTCGGCGCCGGACATCGTGACGGTCGCCGAGCGCACCGGCCGCAGCATCGGCGATGCCACCGCGACGTTCTTTGCCGCCGAGGCCAATTTCCGTCTCGACCGCATCATCGCTGCCGCGCGCAGCGTGCCCGCCAGCGATCGTTTCGAACGCCTCGCCATCGACCGCGCCGTCGACCTGATCGCGGCTGCCGAAAGAGGCCTCGCTGCGGATATGTTGGCAACCGGCCAATCCGGCCAGCAGGCTGCGGAGACCTGGCTTGCAGCTCATCCCGAGGCGACGCGCATCCGCCGCGCAGTCGAGGAGATTGCTGCTGGCGGCCTGACGCTCGCCAAGCTGATGGTGGCGGCAAACCTGCTGGGGGACTTGGTCAAAGGCTGAGGCGTGCGGGGCAGCGATGTGAAACTCTAAAGAGCAATGCTAGCGCAGGTTGTTAGCCAGCGAACGGAGGACCCCAATGATCCACGCTACTTGCCATACCGCTGATAATGTCCGCTGCATCGAGTTCGATGCCACACCCTGGTTCAGCGAGGCTAACGCTCCGAGCATTATCGATTTGGCCGAACGCGGATGGGCCAGCACAGCGATTGCAGATTCCCTCGAGAGCCGACGAGGATACGAACGCTTGCACGACCTCGTTGAGTATGCAGCGAAGCGACTGCAACCGGAATCCCTGGAGGACCCCACCTGGGAAACCTTCGAGTGCGTCGTCGATGGACCCGAGGCCGTAGCCTGGCTCGAGAAAAACCGGCCCGACCTTGTGGCAAGGATCCCGTAAGCTACGAGAAGCGCAGCAATGGCGACGATGATTGGCGCATCACAATGAAGCGGAAATGGCGCGCCCGAAAGGATTCGAACCTCTGACCCCGTGATTCGTAGTCACGTGCTCTATCCAGCTGAGCTACGGGCGCGTGCCGCGATGTGTGGGGCCAAAAGTCAGAGCCGCCAACACCGGATGCGTTTCGGAAACGATGTTTGCGAAAGCGGGCCATAGCTACCGGGTCGAGCCCGGCTTGGCAAGCGCCCTGAGCCGCTTATTTCACTCCCGTGACATACCCGGAAAAGACGGCTCAGGCCCGCGCGCGTTCGTTACGGATGCTGTGCAGTTCCACCGGCCGGTCGGGAAGGCTGATCCGGAAGGTGGCGCCCAAAGTGCCTTCCACAAGGTGAATATCGCCGTCATGAGCGCGGACCAATTCGGCCGCGATCGCGAGGCCCAGCCCGCTACCACCGGGGCGGGACGAGCCCTGAAATGCTTCAAACAGGTGGTCGCGCGCCCGCTGCGGGACGCCGGGGCCAGTGTCGGACACTTCGAGAATGGTGACAGCGCCTTCGCGGCGGCCGGTGATGCGAATCTGCTGCGGGGCGACGTCGCTCTGCGGCTGCCCCTCCAGCGCCTGGGCCGCATTGCGGACCAGATTGAGCAAAATGCGAAACAACTGGTCGGGATCGGCATCAATCATCAGCCCGCGCTCGATGGCGTTGACCCAGCCGATCGACACGTCGGTCGCAAGCCCGGCCGATTCGCGGACTTCGTTGACCACCGGCTCAACGAGAATCATCTTGCGATCAGGGGCAGCTTCCTGCGCGCGGCCATAAGAGAGTGTCGACTGGCAGAAGGCGATGGCGCGCTCCAGCGAGCGCATTAGCTTCGGCGCGAAGCGCTGCACGCGCGGATCGGGCACGCTGGCGAGCTGATCCGACAGCAATTGTGACGACGCAAGCAGGTTGCGCAGGTCATGATTGATCTTCGAGACCGCGAGGCCGAGCGCAGCGAGACGACTCTTCTGATGCAGCATCGAAACGAGATCGCGCTGCATGTCGGACAATTCGCGCTCCGCCACGCCGATTTCGTCGGCGCGCTGGCTCGGCACGATGATCCGCGCCGAGCTCTCGGGGTTTTCATGGAAAGCGACGAGATTAGCCGTCAAATTCCGCATCGGCCGCACGAACAGATAATGCAGCGCCAGATAGACCAGCCCGGCAGAGAGAATCGCCAGTCCGAGCGACACCCACAATAGATTGCTGGAGAAACGATACATCGCCTGCCGCAGCGGCAATTCATCGACCACCACTTCAATGAATTGCGCCCCGCCGGGCGCCGGCCCGATGATGCGCATCGTCTGATCGCCAGTTTCCAGCATGACTTCGAAGGCATCGACGATCGCCGACCACACCGTCATCGACCGCATGTCGATGTCATGATCGATCTGCGCCGGCAGATCAGCGCTGGCGAGCAGACGGCGCTGCTGGCCCATCTTGATGGCCACCGCACGGGCGCCGATGCTGCTCAGAATTTGTCGCGACAGCGATTCCGGGACCATGCCGAGCGGCGCGGCGTCCAGCACCAGTGCTGCCGTATTGGCCGCTGCCAGCCTGTCGTTCAGCCGGTTGATCCGGAAATTAGCGATCGAGGGCACATAAATGAGAATTTCGGCAATCAGCACCAGTGGAATGGTGAGCAGCAACAGCTTGCCCGACAGCCCCAGCCGTCGCATGGGGCCGAGCCTGAACGCGGGCTCGATGGGCTTTTCGCCGGCCGAAGACACAATATTGGCCTCTGATCTCACGGTCTGACGCTGAACTATCGAGAGATACGGGTCCAACGACGATTTGTTACGATGATGTTTGGGACCAGTTCTTAAATTTGTCCGCTGAGCGAACGTCCTTAAGCCATAGATCAATTTCACAACCGCCAACAACCTGAAAACACCGGGAAATTGGGATTAATCCCATCGTTCCAAGAATTTGGCGGATCAGAACACCGCTACAGGGCAACATTGACGAAAACAGGACGCTCCCGTATAAGCCCGCCAACTGTCCGCGATGACCCGGTTTTGGATCGGGTGCGGCTCGTCTTTGGGCCGGAAATGGCTCGTTGAGCCAACATCTTAGGACTTACCTCAAATTACTCGGCGAATTGCCCGGTCAGCGGAGAACGACCCGTGAAGCGGACTTATCAACCCAGCAAATTGGTGCGCAAGCGCCGTCACGGCTTCCGCGCTCGCTTGGCGACCGTTGGCGGCCGCAAGGTTCTGGCTGCGCGCCGCGCACGTGGCCGCAAGCGCCTCAGCGCCTGATCGGATCTCTTCCGAGAGTTCATCATGGACCGGTTACGGCAGCGGGCGGACTTTCTCGCCGCTGCCAATGGGCCGCGGGTGAACAGCCCTGCCTTTGTGATGCAAACCCGGCGACGTGACGACGACGGCCCGATCAGGGTCGGCTTTACCGTGACCAAAAAAAACGGCACCGCCACCGAGCGGAACCGTATCCGGCGCAGGCTTCGCGAACTGGTGAAGCGCGTCGATGTCTTATCCATGCGACCCCACAGCGATTATGTGCTAGTCGGCCGTCGTGTCGCGCTCCAACGCGATTTCACGATGATGCTCGACGACCTCCGCTCGGCGCTGCACCGCCTCGATCGGCAATCTTCTAAGACGCAATCTTCTAAAACCAGCGTGACCTGACGCTTTCAGCCTGCGACAAGCGCGCAGCCGGAAGCGAGAGCCGCACCCGCATTTGAATGACGAGACCTGAACGATGACCGACAATCGCAACACCATCATTGCCGTCATTCTGTCCGGCCTGGTGCTGATCGGCTGGCAATATTTCTACAACATCCCGCAGATGGAGAAGCAGCGCGCACAGACCGCGACGCAGACCCAGCTCGCCAACCCGACCGCACAACCAAACGCCACGCCCGGCAGCACGACGCCGACCGCGAATTCCACCGCCGCAGGCGGCGCACCCACGAATGTGGCGCCGGCCAACGCTCCGATCATCAGCCGCGATAGTGCCATTGCAGCGTCGCAGCGCGTCAAGATCGACACGCCGCGCATCTCCGGCAGCATCGCGCTGAAGGGCGCGCGCCTCGACGATATCTCGCTGACCAAGTTCCGCGACACCGTGGATCCGAAGTCGCCGGCGATCGTGCTGTTCTCCCCCTCCGGCACTGCCGCGCCTTATTATGCCGAGTTCGGCTGGGTCGCCGCCGCCGGTGCGAACACCAAGATTCCCGACCAGAACACCCAGTGGCAGCAGGAAGGCTCCAACTCCCTGACGCCGACCACGCCTGTCGTGCTCAAGTACAACAACGGCGACGGCCTGACTTTCACCCGCACCATCTCGATCGACGACCGCTACCTGTTCTCGGTCAAGGATGACGTCAGCAATATCGGCAACGCGCCGGTGACGCTGTATCCGTTCGCGCTGATCTCGCGCCACGGCACGCCGCATGTCGAAGGCTATTACATCTTGCATGAAGGCCTCGTCGGCTATCTCGGCGACCAGGGCCTGCAGGAATACGGTTACAAGAAGATCGACGAAGCCAAGGCGGTGAATTTCAAGGTCACCAATGCCTGGCTCGGCATCACCGACAAATACTGGGCTTCGGCGCTGCTGCCCGACACCAATGCGCAGCTGCAGGCCCGTTTCTCGTCGAACCTGACCGGCACCCAGCGGACCTACCAGACCGATTATCTGCAGGACGCGCAGACCATCGCCATCGGCGGCACCGGCACGGCCAATGCCCGCCTGTTCGCCGGCGCCAAGGAAGCGGCCACTGTCGGCATCAACTTTCCGCTGGCGGTCGGCCTCGGCGGCTACAATCAGGCGCTCGGCCTCAACCACTTCGACCTTCTGATCGACTGGGGCTGGTTCTACTTCATCACCAAGCCGATGTTCCTGGCGCTCGACTGGTTCTTCCACCTGTTCGGCAATTTCGGCATCGCTATTTTGCTGGTGACGGTGCTGGTGAAGATCATCTTCTTCCCGCTGGCCTCGAAGTCCTACGCCTCGATGGCGAAGATGAAGGCCGTGCAGCCCCAACTGGCGGCACTCAAGGAGCGCTTCCCTGACGACAAGATGAAGCAGCAGCAGGAGATGATGGAGATCTACAAGAAGGAGAAGATCAACCCGATCGCCGGTTGTCTTCCCGTCATGTTGCAGATCCCGGTGTTCTTCTCGCTCTACAAGGTTCTGTTCGTCACCATCGAAATGCGCCACGCGCCGTTCTTTGGCTGGATCAAGGATCTGTCGGCGCATGATCCGACCAATCTCTTCAACCTGTTCGGCTTGATCCCCTTCGATCCGACGACGATTCCGGTGTTCGGTCACTACCTCGCGCTCGGCATCTGGCCGATCATCATGGGCATCACGATGTGGTTCCAGATGAAGCTGAATCCGACACCGCCGGATCCGACGCAGAAGATGATCTTCGACTGGATGCCGCTGATCTTCACCTTCATGCTGGCCGGCTTCCCGGCAGGCCTCGTGATCTACTGGGCATGGAACAACACCCTCTCGGTGCTGCAGCAGGCCTACATCATGAATCGCAACGGCGTGAAGGTCGAACTGTTCGACAATGTGAAGTCGACCTTCGCGAAGAAGCCGGCTGAAAAGAAGACGTAACCCTTGGAGCCCTCATCCTGAGGAGCGGCCACTTGGCCGCGTCTCGAAGGACGAGGGCGGGGCGCTCATGGTTCGAGACGGCGCTTGCGCGCCTCCTCACCATGAGGGCCGGAGCAGCACAGAAAGCCACTTCGCATGACCACTGACACCGATGCGAAGCTGATCGAACAGGGCCGCCTGCTTTTTGCAGGCGAATGGACGTTCATCTGGGCGTCGCCCTCGATCGAGACGCTGCCGCCAATGGCAGGGATGGAAGTGGCCTTTGCCGGCCGCTCCAATGTCGGCAAATCCAGCCTGATCAATTCGCTGACCGGCCGTAACGCGCTGGCGCGGACCTCGCATACACCAGGCCGCACCCAGGAGCTGATCTTCTTCGAAGGTCCCGATGGCTCCGACTTCCGGCTCGTCGATATGCCCGGCTATGGCTATGCATCCGCGCCGAAGGTCAAGATCGCGTCCTGGACCAAACTGATCTACAATTTCCTCCAGGGCCGGGCGAGCCTCGCCCGTGTCTACGTTCTCATCGACTCCCGGCATGGCCTGAAGGATGTCGACCTCGACGTGCTCAAGTCCCTCGATCGCTCGGCGGTCAGTTACCAGATCGTGCTGACCAAGGCTGATCAGGTGAAGAAGAGCGAACTCGAAAAGACGCTCGAAGAGGTCCGCACCGAGTTGCGGACTCATCCGGCAGCCTTTCCGGACGTGCTGGTTACATCATCGCGCACCGGTGACGGCATGGCCGAATTGCGGGCTGCAATGGTCCGCCTGTTGAACGAGCGCAACTGATGACCCGCTTTAGCCTGTTTCGCATTCTTGTCATCCTGGCCGGCGTGATGGGCGCCGACGGCGTCATTCTCGCCGCGGCTTCGGCGCACCAGCCGGACGCGACGCGGCTGGCCTCAGCCTCCTCGATGCTGCTGTTTCATGCTGCCGCCATTCTCGGCGCCGTCGCTCTGATCGAGCGCGGCATCGCCCATCTGCAAATCGGTCTGACGGCCGCCTTCGGCTTCGTCGTCGCTGCCGCGCTCTTCGCCGGCGACCTGACCCTGCGCCAATATGTCGGTCACGGCTTGTTCACAATGGCCGCACCGACCGGCGGCACCCTGCTGATCCTCAGCTGGCTGGCGCTGGCGGTATCCGCAGCTTGGCCGCGCCCCACCTGACGCCGGGCCACTGGACAGAGCAGCGATGCTTTGCGCGGCGGCAATCAATCGGCTAGAACGCGCCGCAGATTGCTCACCGTGAGATCCGCTTCATGACCGACGCGCCCATCATCAGTGCTCTCGACCAGGCCCGCATCCTGTCGGAGGCGCTGCCCCACATGCAGCAATATGACGAAGAGACGATCGTCATCAAATATGGCGGGCACGCCATGGGCGCCGAGGATACGGCCCGCGCATTTGCCCGCGATATCGTCCTCCTGGAACAGACCGCCATCAATCCGGTGGTTGTGCATGGCGGCGGCCCGCAGATCGCGCAGATGCTGACGCGCCTCGGCATCAAGTCGGAATTCGCCGCCGGATTGCGCATCACCGACGCGGCGACCATCGAGATCGTCGAGATGGTGCTGGCCGGCTCGATCAACAAACAGATCGTCAGCTACATCAACGAAGCCGGCGGCAAGGCCGTTGGCCTGTGCGGCAAGGACGGCAACATGGTCACCGCGTCGAAGGCGACGCGCACCATGGTCGATCCCGATTCGAACATCGAGAAGGTGGTCGATCTCGGCTTTGTCGGCGAGCCGGAAAAAGTCGACCTGACGTTGCTGAACCAGCTGATCGGCTATGAGCTGATCCCGGTGCTGGCGCCGCTCGCAGCAAGCAAAGACGGCAAGACCTTCAACGTCAATGCCGATACCTTTGCCGGCGCCGTCGCAGGCGCGCTGAAGGCCAAGCGCCTGCTGCTGCTCACCGACGTGCCGGGCGTGCTCGACAAGTCGAAGAAGCTGATCCCGGAACTGTCGATCAAGGATGCCCGCAAGCTGATCGCTGACGGCACGATTTCCGGTGGCATGATCCCAAAGGTCGAGACCTGCATCTATTCGCTCGAACAGGGTGTCGAAGGCGTCGTCATTATCGATGGCAAGACTCCCCATGCCGTGCTGCTCGAACTCTTCACCAATCAGGGCACGGGCACGCTGATCCACAAGTGATGGACACACCACACCACACGTCGTCATGGCCGGGCTTGTCCCGGCCATTCGCGTCTGGCTGGTGGGCGCGAAAAACATCGTTGACGCTTCTTGCCAGCGTCATCTGGCTATTTGCCAGCACGGCCGCCCGCGCCGATCTCAAACTCTGCAACCGCATGAGCTATGTCGTCGAAGCCGCCATCGGCATTGACGACAAGAGCGCTACCGCAACGCGCGGCTGGTTTCGCATCGATCCCGCACAGTGTCGTGTCGTCGTACAGGGCACGCTGACGGCCGACCGCATCCTGCTGCATGCCCGCGCGCTCAGCATCTACGGCGCCTCACCCGTGGCGCAGAACGGCACCGACAACCTGTGTATCGCGCCGGATAACTTCGTCATCGCCGCTGCCCGGCAATGCCGTGCCGGACAGTCACAAGTGCCGTTCACGATGATCAAGCCGACGCAGACCGACGACGGCAATATGGTCGCCTATCTCGCGGAAGACAGCGAATATGACGACGAACAGGCCAAGCTCGCCGCGATCCAGCGCCTGCTGGTGATCGCCGGTTACGACGCCGCGCCCATCGACGGCGTGGATGGGCCCAAGACCCAGAGCGCGCTCTCGTCCTTCCTCAAGAGCCGTAGTCTTGCTGCCGATGTGGTTTCAACGCCGAATTTCTTCGAGACAATGATCGCCGCCGTGCAGGCGCCCTCCGCAACAGGCCTCACCTGGTGCAACGACACGTCCTACAAGGTGATGGCGTCAGTCGCGACCGATGATGGCAAGGGCGTTGTCAGCCGCGGCTGGTATCGCATCGAGCCAGGCAAATGCCTGCGACCGGATATTGTCGGCCAACCCCGCCAGATCCTCAGTTTCGCCGAGGCCGTCGACGACAATGGCCGTGCCATTAAGCTCAACGACAAGCCGCTGAACTGGGGCGGCGTTCGCATGCTGTGCACACGCGAGAGCAAATTCGAGATTCGCGAACACAGTGACTGCAATACCCGCGGCCTCACCAGCGCCGGCTTCGCCATCGTCGATATGTCCGGCGGCGGCAAGACGCTGCGCTTTGGGACACCGTGACGGCCAGACAACAGAGACAATCAATGACCCTGCCGACCAAATCGCCGCGCGCCTTCAACCATGTCGAGACATGGGTGTTCGATCTCGACAACACGCTGTATCCGCACCACGTGAACCTGTGGCAGCAGGTCGATGGCAAGATCCGCGACTTCGTCGCGAACTTCCTCAGGATTTCACCCGACGCGGCCTTCAAGGTTCAGAAGGACTATTACAAGCGTTACGGCACCACCATGCGCGGCATGATGACCGAACACGGGGTCCGCGCCGACGACTTTCTGGCTTTCGTCCACGAGATCGATCATTCGCCGCTGGAGCCCAATCCGGTGATGGGCGCCGCGATCGCACAACTGCCAGGCCGCAAACTGATCCTGACCAACGGCTCGGTCGCCCATGCCGGCGCGGTACTGGAGCGCCTCGGCTTCGCCAATCAGTTCGAAGCGATCTTCGACATCATCGCCGCCGATCTGGAGCCGAAGCCGGCTCAGCAGACCTATGACAAGTTCCTGCGCCTGCACGGCGTCGATCCCTCCAAGGCGGCCATGTTCGAGGACCTGTCACGCAACCTCATGGTGCCGCACCAACTCGGCATGACCACCGTGCTGATCGTGCCTGACGGCGCCAAGGAGGTCGTCCGCGAGGACTGGGAGCTGGAAGGCCGTGACGACGACCATGTCGATCACGTCACCGACGATCTGACCGGGTTTCTGGCGGCGCTGAACAAGGCCCGGTAGGGCGGGATGGCCGCCCGCGCGTCTTGACTCTCCCCGGCCAAATCCCGACAAAAGCTTCAAGAAATCACCTTTTACCCACGATCTGCCCAAGGAAATCGCGATGTCGCTGACCGCCCTCGAATCCACCATCAATGCCGCCTTCGACGCGCGCGATAACGTCAACGCCTCGACCAAGGGTGAAGTCCGCGACGCCGTCGATCAGGCGCTGAACCTGCTCGACAAGGGCGAGGCCCGCGTCGCCGTCCGCGCCGACGACGGCAAGTGGACCGTGAACCAGTGGCTGAAGAAGGCCGTGCTGCTGTCGTTCCGCCTCAATGACATGGCGCAGATCTCTGGTGGTCCCGGCGGCGCGGCCTGGTGGGACAAGGTGCCCTCGAAGTTCGAGGGATGGGGCGACAACAGCTTCCGCGACGCCGGCTTCCGCTCTGTACCGGGCGCTATCGTGCGCAAGTCGGCCTTCATCGCCAAGAACGTCGTGCTGATGCCGTCTTTCGTCAATCTCGGCGCCTATGTCGATGAGAGCTCCATGGTCGACACCTGGTCGACGGTGGGCTCCTGCGCCCAGATCGGCAAGCGCGTGCACATTTCGGGCGGCGTGGGCATCGGCGGCGTGCTGGAGCCGCTGCAGGCGGGCCCGGTGATCATCGAAGACGACTGCTTCATCGGCGCCCGCTCGGAAGTCGCTGAAGGCGTGATCGTGCGCAAGGGCGCGGTGCTGGCCATGGGCGTCTTCCTGGGCGCATCGACCAAGATCGTCGATCGCGAAACGGGCGAAGTGTTCGTCGGCGAAGTGCCGGAATATGCGGTGCTGGTCCCCGGCAACCTGCCCGGCAAGCCGATGAAGAACGGCCAGATCGGCCCCTCCACCGCCTGCGCCGTGATCGTGAAGCGTGTCGACGAGCGCACCCGCTCCAAGACCAGCATCAACGAGTTGCTGCGCGACTGATTGTCGTTCGGACCGGTTTGCGCGTAGCATCGCGCAGACCGGACCGATCCGTTGACCTGGGGGCTGCCATGGACTGGACCACGCTGCTTTTCAGCTTCAAGGGACGGATCAACCGCGGCAAATACTGGCTCGCGATCCTGATCTACATAGTGGCCTGGATCGCCTTCGTGGCTGCTGCCGTGATGTGGCTCGGCGGCTTTGACACCGATCGCCTGTTCAGCATGGTCGGCGGCGCGTTGCTGCTGTGGCTGGCCGCCATTGTCCTCATCACCGCCGGTACATGGTCCGGCATCGCCACCGGCATCAAGCGGCTGCATGACCGCGAGAAGAGCGGATGGTGGATCCTGGTGTTCTGGCTCGGCCCCAGCGTCCTCAGCGGCATCGGCAGCACCAGCAGCGCGAGCACCAGCTTCGTCTTTCATATCGCCAGCTTCGCCGTGACCATCTGGGCCATCGTCGAACTTGGCTTCCTGCGCGGCACCGCCGGGCCGAACGAATACGGTCCCGATCCGCTTGCCGCGCTTGCCACTGCACCAAGGGTCTGATGTCCACCGACGCTCTCTCCATCGCTCAAGATCTTCTCCGCTGCCCCTCAGTCACTCCTGCTGACGCCGGCGCCCTCGGCGTGCTGGAGAGCCTGCTGACGTCGGCTGGCTTCGAAGTCCATCGCGTCACCTTCAGCGAGGAAGGCAGCGCCGACATCGAAAACCTCTATGCCCGTATCGGGACTTCCGCGCCGCATATCTGTTTTGCTGGCCATACCGACGTGGTGCCGCCCGGTGATGAAGCGGCGTGGACCCATGGCGCTTTCTCCGGCGACGTGACGAACGGCCTGCTCTACGGCCGCGGCGCGGTGGACATGAAGGGTGGCATCGCCGCGTCAGTCGCCGCCGTGCTGGACTATCTGGCGGCGAATGACGGCAAGCCGCAAAAGGACGGCGGCGGTTCGATCTCCTTCCTGATCACCGGCGACGAAGAAGGCATTGCCGTCAATGGCACCGTGAAGCTGCTCCAATGGGCGGCCGAGCGTGGCGAACGGTTCGATCATTGCATCGTCGGCGAGCCCTCGAATGTCGAGGAGATGGGCGACACCATCAAGATCGGACGCCGCGGGTCGCAATCAGGCACGCTGGTCGTCGATGGCGTGCAGGGCCATGTCGCCTATCCGCATCGCGCATCGAATCCGGTGCCCGACATCGCCGCGTTGATCACAGCGCTGAGCAGCGATCCGCTCGATCAGGGCAATGCGCAGTTTCAGCCGTCCAATCTCGAATTCACCTCGGTGGATGTCGGCAACAAGGCGACCAACGTCATCCCCGCGCAAGCGCGGGCGAAGTTCAATATCCGCTTCAACGACCATCACACGCAGGCGTCATTGCGCGACCTGATCGATGCACGCGTCGCAACTGCCGCCGGCAATCGCATTCGCGCGCATGTGATCTGGGAGCCGAGCAATTCGGACAGCTTCGTCACAAAGCCCGGCGCCTTTACCGATACGGTCGTCGCCGCGATCAAGGATGTCACCGGCCGTACACCGGATCTCAACACGGGCGGCGGAACTTCGGATGCGCGCTTCATCAAGAACTACTGCCCGGTGATTGAATTCGGCTTGGTCGGGCAGACCATGCATCAGATCGACGAACACACGAAGGTTGCCGATCTGGAGAAGCTCACCCAAATCTATCGTGGCGTGCTGGATCGGTATTTCGCATGAACGGCAAGATTCTCGTCCTCACCGCGCTCGAAAGCGAGCTCGACAAATCACGCGCGCCTGCCGAGATCGAGGTGATTTTCACCGGCGTCGGCAAGATCAACACCACGATCGCAACACTTCAGGCTGTGCAGGCCATGCAGCCAAAGCTCGTCGTGAACTACGGCACCGCCGGCAAGCTAAACACCAAACTCAACGGCCTGGTCGAGGTCAGCGACGTGATCCAGCGCGACATGAATGCCGAGCCGTTGGCGCCGCGCGGCCGCACGCCCTTTGCGCCCGATCTCGACCGCCTGGTCTCGGGCCAGCGCGGCGTGATCTGCGGCAGTGGTGACAGTTTCGTCACCTCCACCGATCCTTGGCTGGTGTCGAACAATGTCGATATCGTCGATATGGAACTGTTTGCCATCGCGCAGGTCTGCCTGCGCCACGGCATTCCCTGGCGCGCCTTCAAGTTCATCACCGACGACGCCAATGATTTTGCGCATGAGCATTGGACGGCGAATGTCGCGAATGGACAGGATCTGTTCTGGGACGCGATGAAGGGCGTGAAAGTCTAGTAGTCGACCTTTACCAGATACAGCCCATCCGGCGGCGCCACGATGCCGCAGGCGCTGCGGTCCTTCGCGGCAAGCGCCGCAGCCAGATCGTCCGGCGTCCAGCGGCCGTTGCCGACCCAGACCAGTGAGCCAACCATCGAGCGCACCTGGCTGTGCAGGAACGAACGTGCGGAGGTCGTGATGGTGATCGCCTCACCGTTCTGCACCACATCGAGCTGATCGAGCGTGCGGATCGGCGACTTGGCCTGGCATTCGGTATCGCGAAAGGTCGTGAAGTCGTGTCGACCGAGCAAACGCTTCGCAGCCTCGCTCATGGCAGCGACATCGAGCGGGCGCGGCACGCGCCAGACCCGGCCGGCATCGACGGCGAGGTTCGCGCGACGATTGGTGATGCGATAGACATAGTGGCGCTTGATGGCCGAGAACCGCGCCTCGAAATCATCCGGCACGATATCCGCCGACAGCACGCCGACCGGATGCGGCCGCAGATGGGCATTCATGCCATCGCGAAAGCGACCCGGCACCAGCACTTTCGGCACGTCGCAATGGGCGACCTGGCCGAGCGCATGGACGCCGGCATCGGTGCGACCGGCGCCATGGACGCGGATCGGCTCGCCGCAAATGGCCTCGGCGGCACGCTCCAGCGCGCCCTGTACGGTCAGCGTCGCGTTGGCCTGCACCTGCCATCCGGAAAATGGCGCGCCGTCATATTCGATGATCATCTTGTAGCGCGGCATCAGCCCACCCGCAGCGGCGGCTTCAACGGCGTGCCACGCAGAAATTCACTGGCCTTCATCGGCTGCTTGCCGGCGCGCTGCAGATCGATGACGCGGATCGCGCCCTCGCCGCAGGCGACGGTGAGCTGATCGTCGATGATCTCGCCGGGCGCACCCGCGCCCTTTGCAAGCTCGCAGCGCAGAACCTTCACGCGTACCGCCTCGCCCTCGATCGGCACTTCGCACCACGCGCCGGGAAACGGTGACAGCCCATGGCAATGCCTGAGCACCTCGCGCGCCGGCTTCGACCAGTCGATCTTGGCCTCCGCCTTGTCGATCTTGGCCGCGTAAGTGACGCCGTCTGCGCTCTGCGGGGTCAGGCTCAGCCGTCCCCTTTCCAGCGCACCCATGGCCCGCACCATCAAGTCGGCACCAAGCGGCGCCAGCGCATCGTGCAGGTCCAGCGCCGTCATCGCATCGGTGATCGCCAGGCGCTCGGCCATGGCGACATCGCCGGTGTCGAGGCCGACATCCATCTTCATCACCATGACACCGCTCTCGGCGTCGCCCTCCATAATGGCACGATTGATCGGCGCCGCGCCGCGCCAGCGCGGCAGCAGCGAGCCGTGCAGGTTGAAACAGCCCATGGGGGGAACATCGAGAATATTCTGCGGCAGGATCATGCCATAGGCGACGACGACCGCAGCCTCGGCCTCAAGCGACCGGAACTCGACTTCCGCCTCCGGCGTCCGCAGCGTCTTCGGCGTGAACACGGGAATGCCGAGCCGTTCCGCCTCGCGCGCCACCGGCGTCGGCTGCAGCTTCATGCCACGGCCAGCGGGCTTTGCTTCGCGGGTATAGACCGCCACGATCTCATGGCCATGGGCCACGAGTTCGAGCAGCGTCGGCACCGCGAAATCCGGCGTGCCCATGAAGATCAAACGAAGCGACATAGGTCGGAGCCGATCTGTTGCAGCGTTACGCGGAGAAACCTACTCCGCGCGCTTGGCGAGCTTGGTGAACTTCTTCAGCACGCGGTCGCGCTTCAGCTTGGAAAGGTAATCGACGAACAGCACGCCATTGAGATGGTCGATCTCGTGCTGAATGCAGGTGGCGAACAGACCAGAGGCCTCTTCCTCGATGGTCTTGCCGTCGAGGTCCATATAGCGAATCCGCACTGTCGCCGGGCGTTCCACTTCCTCGTAATATTCGGGAATCGACAGGCAGCCTTCCTCATAGACCGAGAGTTCTTCCGAGGCCGAGATGATCTCCGGATTAATGAAGACGCGCGGCTTCTTGCCGTCCTCCTCGTCGTCCTTCTTGGCGATGTCCATGGTGATCAGCCGCAGCGGAACCGCGATCTGGATCGCCGCCAGCCCGATCCCGGGTGCGTCATACATCGTCTCGAACATGTCGTCGGCGAGCTTGCGCACCT
The DNA here is from genome assembly GCF_021044645.1 of Tardiphaga sp. 37S4. Lineage (NCBI taxonomy): Bacteria > Pseudomonadati > Pseudomonadota > Alphaproteobacteria > Hyphomicrobiales > Nitrobacteraceae > Tardiphaga > Tardiphaga sp. 37S4. The sequence goes on from NZ_CP088008.1 coordinate 4,756,596, forward strand.
CTGACGTCACCTTCTCGACTGGTTTGGAGATCAGCCGCAACTGTTTGTCGGGCAGGATAATGATTTCACGAATGGCCATGGCGGCGATTTAATCTGCGCGCCGGTCCGGGTCAATCCGCTGGAAAAGCTGGACTTTGAAGGACGTTAACTCCCCGCTAACCATGAAAATTGAGGCGCGGTTAACCATGCTGGTTAAGGTCCGCTTAACCACATTTCTTAGGCTTGGGTTAACCAGGAAAATTCATTTTGCATTAACCATAAATGTTCCCTCTTCGTTCGCGCAACCGACCGAATCGGCTACAAGGATGGGATGAACGAGATTCTTTTCATGATCGGCGACATGCCGGTCACCGCCGGCGTGGCATTGATGGGCTTCAGTGCTCTGGCGCTGGGTTTGCTGCTCACCATCGCCATCATCATCGCTCGCTCCGGTAGCCGCGGCGCCGCCATGGCCATGGCCCAGGCGATCCGCGCCGACGAACTGGAAGAACGCCTCAGCGAAGTGCTGAAAGCACAGAACGAAGCCACCGGCCGCGTCGACGCCATGGGCCAGGCCTTGGCGGGCCGTCAGGCCGACATGGCACGCGCGGTGTCCGAGCGGCTGGACTCCGTGACCCATCGCGTCGGCCAATCCATGGAACAGACCACGCGCAACACCATGGAAAGCCTGAGCGCGCTGCATGAGCGCCTGGGCATTATCGACAACGCCCACAAGAATCTCACCGACCTCACCTCGCAGGTGACGACCTTGCGTGACGTGCTCGCCAACAAGCAGTCACGCGGCGCCTTCGGTCAGGCGCGGATGGAAAGCATCGTCAAGGACGGCATGCCGAGCGGCGCCTATGCGTTCCAGCACACGCTATCGTCGGGCAAGCGGCCGGACTGCGTGATCTTCCTGCCGGACCAGCGCCCGCTGTGCATCGACGCGAAATTCCCGCTGGAAGCCGTCACGGCGCTGCATGACGCGCGCAGCGATGACGAGAAGAAATACGCAGCGCAGCGCTTGCGCGCGGACGTGATGAAACATGTCACCGACATCGCCGAGAAGTATCTGGTGGCCGGCGAGACGCAGGATACGGCGCTGATGTTCGTGCCATCGGAGTCCGTCTATGCGGAAATCCATGACGGCTTCGACGACATCATCCAGAAGGCCTATCGCGCCCGCGTCGTGCTGGTTTCCCCCTCGCTGCTGATGCTGGCTATCCAGGTGATGCAGCAAATCCTGAAGGACGCGCGGATGCGCGACGCCGCCGACCAGATCCGCACCGAGGTACTGAATCTGGGCGACGACCTCACCCGGTTGCGCGATCGCGTGATGAAGCTGCAGACGCATTTCGGGCAGGCCAATGAGGACGTCCGCCAGATCCTGATCTCCGCCGACAAGATCGAGAAGCGCGCCGGCCGCATCGAGGAACTGGATTTCAGCAAGAGCGAGCCCGCGGCCGAGGTAGCCCCGGTCATCGCGAAGACCGCCGCCCCCGACATGTTCGCGCCACTGCCGCGCAAGATTCAGGCAGGGGAATAGCTCCAGAACTCCAACTGTCATCGCCCGGCCGAGCGCGCAATTGCGCGCTTGGACCGGGCGATCCAGTATCCGGCGGCGGTTGTAGTTTGCTATGAAGTATCAACGTTAAGGGCAGTGTATACTGGATCGCCCGGACAAGCCGGGCGATAACAACTGAGAAAGTGGTGCCGAGAGGCAACTGAGTTATTGCGCCCTCACCGGCAGATGATCGGATACAGATCGTCCCAGTTCGGATTATCCTTCTCGATCAGCGCAATCTTCCATTCCCGCTTCCACTTCTTGAGCCGCTTCTCACGAAGCATCGCGTATTCGATATTGTCGAAGTGTTCGAAGTAAACGAGGCGATCCACACCATATTGCTTCGTGAATCCCTCTGCGGCTTTCGTTTTGTGTTCGTATACGCGGCGAATGAGATCGTTCGTCACGCCGATATAAAGCGTTCCGCCGATGTCGCTTGCTAGAATGTAGACGTAAAAGTTGTAGGCACGCATCGTCAGGACTCGCCACTGCCGTTGCACCAAACTCACTTGTCGTCACCCGGCTTGACCGGTTGACCCAGTATACACCGACCTTACGTTCGTACGACGCTGCCAAACACAACCAACGCCGGATACTGGATCGCCCGGTCCTAGCGCGCAATTGCGCGCCAGGCCGGGCGATGACAACCGAGGGGAAGGATACGAAGCCACAGGCCGCTCCTTCCCGAATCTGCTAACCCTTCCCCATGACCAGCGCGCCAGACTCGTCCGAAGCCGCCCACGCCCTGAAGCCCCGTGCCACCTGGCGCGAGAGCATGGCGGTGTATCTGCAGCCGCGGGTGCTGATCGTGCTGCTGCTTGGTCTGTCGTCGGGTCTGCCGCTTGCATTGTCCGGTTCCACGCTGCTGGTGTGGATGCGCGAATCCGGCGTCGATCTCGGTACCATCGGGTTGTTCGCCCTCGTCGGCACGCCCTACACGCTGAAGTTCCTTTGGGCGCCGCTGGTCGACGCGCTGCATGTGCCGTTCTTCACGCGGCAATTCGGCCGCCGCCGTGGCTGGCTGGTGTTCTCGCAACTGTTGCTTATCGGCGCGATCCTGCTCCTTGCACTGACCGACCCCGCCCGCTCGCCACTGTTCGTCGCCCTTGGTGCGCTGCTGGTCGCTGCGATGTCATCGACGCAGGACATTGTCGTCGATGCGTTTCGTGTGGAGAGCCTGCCGGAGAGCGAACAGGCGGCCGGCATGGCGTCTTATGTCGCGGCCTATCGCATCGGCATGCTGATCTCGACCGCCGGCGTGCTGTTTCTGGTCAGCGCCTTCGAAAGCACCGGCATCGCGCGCTCCACCGCATGGATGTGGGGCTATGTGGCGATGGCTGCGATGGTGCTGATCGGCACAGTCACAGCGCTTGCGGCCACCGAGCCCGAGCAATCCGCGCAGGCCGAAGCCGCCACACGCGGCGACAGCGCCTTCACGCGCGTGCTGCAGGCCGCAATCGGCGCGTTCTCCGAATTCCTGGCGCGCAAGGACGCCTGGGCGGCGCTGGCGTTCGTGGTGCTGTTCAAATTTACCGACGCCTTTTCCGGCACCATGACCGCGCCCTTCGTGATCGATCTCGGTTTCACGCGGAATGACTATGCGGCCATCGTCAAAGGCGTCGGCCTTGCCGCGACGCTGATTGGCGGTTTCGCTGGAGGTTTTGTCGCGCGGCGCTATTCGCTTGCGGCGAGTTTGTGGATCGGCGCCGTGTTGCAGGCGGTGTCCAATCTCGCCTTCTCGTGGCTCGCCATCGTCGGCGTCAATCAATGGGCGCTGGCACTGGCCATCTCGGTCGAGAATTTCACCAGCGCCATCGGTACGGTGATCTTCGTGGCCTACCTTTCGGCGCTGTGCAAAAACCCGCTGCACACAGCCACGCAATATGCGCTGCTCACGGCGCTCGCTGCGGTGGGGCGGACCTATCTGTCGGCAGGTGCAGGTTACGTCGCGCAGGCGACGGGATGGCCGATGTTCTTCGTCATCAGCGTGGTCGTCGCGGTGCCGAGCCTGATCCTCCTGATCTGGCTGCAGCGCCGCGCGCATTTCGAGATGCTGGGGCCGGTAAGGGTTTAACCGAAGCGAACTCAGTTCGGCTTCGTCACCACGCTCCATTTCGTCACCAGCGCTTCACTCATCTGCCCGGCCTGCTCGGCGCAGGTGACTTCAGCAACCTTGAGCGCAACTTCCTTGCCGACAAGCTTCTTCAGCTGCGTGGCCTGCACGTCATTGGCAACGACGATCTCGAACGTCTCAGGTCCGGTCTCAAGATTGCACAGCCCTGCAGGCGCCGGCAGCCGACGCGGCTCGCTGACCACTTGATACACATTGGTGCGCTTGCCCTTGGCATCGCGGCTGCGCATGGCGTTGAGCTGCCCGGTCAGCACATCGCCGATCTTCATGGTCTTCGGTGCCACCGGTGCGGCTGGCGGAGCCGGCGTTTCGGTCGCGCCTCTGGCAGCCGTAGCAAACAGGCCGGCCGCACAAATCGCAGCGGCCCAGGTCGGCAAAGCCTTCAAGTCATATCGTGTCATCAATGCTCTTCCAGTCTTAAAACAGCGTCCGCTGTCGCATTGCTGCCGACAGCGTGCCTTCGTCGAGATAATCGAGTTCACCACCAACCGGCACGCCATGTGCCAGCCGCGTCACCTTCACATTGGCCTCCTGCAGGAGGTCGGTGATGTAATGTGCCGTGGTCTGCCCATCCACCGTCGCATTCAGCGCCAGGATGATTTCGCTCACCTCTGAATCATGCGCACGTGACACCAGCGCGTCGATGGTCAGATCCTGCGGGCCGACGCCGTCGAGCGGCGACAGCGTTGCACCCAATACATGATATTTGCCCGTCGTCGCATGGGCGCGTTCGAGCGCCCACAAGTCCGCGACATCGGCGACCACCACGATGGTCGAGGGATCGCGGCGCGGGTCCGTGCAGATCGTGCAGGGATTCTGCGTATCGATATTGCTGCAGACCTTGCAGACCTGAATCCGGTCGATCGCCACCTGCAAGGCACCGGCTAGCGGCGTCATCAGCGCCTCGCGCTTCTTGATCAGATGCAGCGCGGCACGCCGGGCCGAGCGCGGGCCAAGACCGGGCAGCCGCGCCAGCAGTTGAATCAGGCGCTCGATTTCCGGGCCAGCCGTGGATGCCATCTCAGGTGAGGCCCATCCCCGGTGGCAGACCGAGGCCGCCGGTCAGCGCCTGCATCTTCTCCTGCATCGCGGCTTCCGCCTTCCGGCGCGCATCGCCCAATGCAGTCACCAGTAGGTCTTCCAGAATCTCGACTTCATCGGCTTTGACCAGCGACGGGTCGATCTTCACGGCCTTCACCTCGGTCTTCGCGGTCATGCGGACCGACACGAGACCACCGCCGGAAATGCCTTCGACCTCGACATGGTCGAGCTCGTCCTGCATCGCCTTCATCTTCGATTGCAGCTGCGCTGCCTGTTTCATCATGCCGAGAAAATCAGCCATGAGTTTTCCTTCGCAGTTCGATTAATCGTCGTCGTTGAGACCGTCGGTCGCGTCATCGCTGATCAGGTCGCTATCGCTGCCGTTGAAGTCCGGCGGCTCAGGGGCGATGACACGAACCTCGACCTTCGCACGCGGAAACCGTGCCAGCACTTCCTTGACCCGCGGATCGGCTTCCGCCGCGCGCTGGCGTTCGTTCTTCTGCTCGAGCTGCTGATCGCGCAGCGTCGGCTGTCCCTGCTCGTTGGACACGATCACGGCCCAACGCCGGCCGGTCCACTGTTCGAGCTTCCGCGACAGATCGTTGATCAGCGTGCGCGACGCGGTGCGCTCCATCGCCAGCTCAAGCCGCCCGTCCTCAATCCTGATCAGGCGCACATCGGCTTCGAGCGCTCCGCGCACCATCAGGTCGCGTTTCTCGCCGGCCAGTGCGACGAGTTCAGGGAAGGTGGAAATCTTCAGCACCGCTGCGGGCGGTGCATCTGCCATGCCGACTTGCGGCCGCGGCGATGGTTCCGCGCCGCCGCGCTGCATGGTCGGACCACGCGACGCACTCGCTGACATCGTCGGCATGGCGGACGGCATCTGCGCTGACGGCAAAGATGCCGAGGGAGCGGACGATGGCGCGGCACGGCCTCCACCATTCGTTGGGATCATCGGCGACGTCCCGCCATTCTGGTCGAGCATCCGGATCGCTTCATCCGGCGTCGGCAGATCGGCAACGTAAGCGATGCGCACCAGCACCATCTCTGCGGCGGCGGCGGGACGCGTCGCGCCCTGCACCTCGGTGATGCCCTTGAGCAGCATCTGCCACATCCGCGACAGCACCCGCATCGACAGCTTCGAGGCGAAATCGCGCGCGCGCAGACGTTCGGTCTCTCCAAACGCGACATTGTCGGCGGTTGCCGGCACGATCTTCACGCGGGTGACGAAATTGACGAATTCGGCAAGATCGCTCAGCACCACAATCGGATCAGCGCCGACGTCGTATTGTTCGCGAAATTCCTTAAATGCACTGGCGATGTCACCGCGCGCCAGCGAATCGAACAAGTCGATCACGCGGGTGCGGTCAGCAAGGCCGAGCATCTGCCGCACAGCATCGGCGCGGACCGTGCCCGCGGCATGCGCAATCGCCTGATCGAACAGCGACAGCGAATCGCGCACCGAGCCTTCGGCGGCGCGGGCGATGATGCCCAGCGCTTCCGGCTCGACCTCGACATTCTCTTTGCCCGCGATGTTCGACAGATGCGACATCAGCACGTCGGCATCGACGCGGCGCAGGTCGAAGCGCTGGCAGCGCGACAGCACCGTCACCGGCACCTTACGGATTTCGGTCGTGGCGAACACGAACTTGGCGTGTTCCGGCGGCTCTTCCAGCGTCTTCAGGAACGCGTTGAAGGCGGCGGTCGACAACATGTGGACTTCGTCGATGATGTAGACCTTGTAGCGCGCGCTGGATGGCGCATAGCGGACGCTGTCATTGATCTGGCGAACATCGTCGACGCCGGTGTGGCTCGCGGCGTCCATTTCGAGAATGTCGATATGCCGGCTTTCCATGATCGCCTGGCAATGGATGCCCGGCGTCGGCATATGGATGGTCGGGCCTTTGACCGAGCCATCGGCCATTTCATAATTCAGCGCGCGCGCCAGAATACGCGCCGTCGTTGTCTTGCCGACACCGCGGACACCGGTAAGGATCCAAGCCTGCGGAATCCGGCCGGTCTCGAACGCGTTGGAAACGGTGCGGACCAGCGCTTCCTGGCCGATCAGATCGTCGAAACTGCCGGGGCGGTATTTACGCGCGAGCACGCGATAGGGCGTGGCGGCAGCAGGCGACGGGGCAGCGCCCATATCGAAACCGCTCTGGTGATCATCAGGAGGGGACGTGCCAGCGTCGGTCATCGAGGAATCCGCAATGTGTTGTCTCGTAAAGCCGGCTTGCGGAACATCTGGCGCATCATAGGCGGAACGGGACACAGGTTCCGGCCTTCGATGCTGCCTCACTCATCGAACAAGGCGCCCACCGAGCTAACGACCCATGTGCAGGACGCTGAATTTGCTCGATAAAACAAGTAGGAGACTGACGAGCGACCCGATCCGGATCTCGTTAGGGCTGCTTCCTTCCGGACCTGACCCGATTGGCGAGTGGCTCGTCCACCGCCAATCTCCCGGTGCTTATTTGGGGCCAAAATGGTCGGAAAGCAAGCGCGGCGCGTGTCGCAAGTCCGCCGCAAGTTTTGCGCAGGAAAGCCGCAAGAAAACGTGGTCCAGACGCGCAAAACCGGCCATGACGGGAGTTGTCTGCGCAGCCGCTTCCTGCGACGCTGTGCGCCTTAATCGAGAGTCAGAATGGCCGCTCCCTCCTCCTGGTCGCTGCACGAGCAGCTGCAACAAGACACCATCGACATCGGCGACCTCCCTCTCAGCCGCGTGCTGGTGGTGAAGGACGCGCACTACCCCTGGCTGATGCTGGTGCCGCGCCGCGCCGACACGACCGAGATCATCGATCTCGACGAGGTCGCGCAGGGCCAGTTGGTGACCGAGATCAACCGCGTCGGCCGCGCGCTCAAAGAAATCACCAAATGCGACAAGCTCAATGTCGCGGCGCTCGGCAACATGGTGCCGCAGTTGCACGTCCACATCATCGCGCGCCGCAAGACCGATGCCGCCTGGCCTCGGCCGATCTGGGGCGTGATGCCACCACTCGCCCATGACGCGGCAGAAGTGCAGCGCTTCATCTCAGAACTCCGCCGCAAGATCTGGCTCGGTTGACCATCATGACAAGCAAGCTGTTTCCGCTCGGCCGTCCGGCCTTCGTCTCCGACACGCTCGACCGCGCCGCGCATCTGCGCTTCAGCGACGAGAAACTGTTCGCGCTGGAGGGCAAAAGCTCCTCGCGCGCTTATGTGATCTACCGCGACTCGCTGGTCATGAAGAAGGATGGCGATGCCCAGCGCGCGCTGCTGACCATCGACGAGGCGCTGAAATTCGGCGCCAATCCTGGCACTGTCTTTCTGGGCCTACGTGATGGCGATGCCGTATTCGGCATGGGCATCGGCGCACCCGCAGTGGAAAAGCTGCTGACCCGCGACGATGTCGTCGTCAGCGAACTCCGCGGCATGGCCATGCAGGGCATGGTGCCGCCGGAGCAGCTTTCGGCGGTTGCACAGGCCAAGTCGCTCGTCTCCTGGCATCAGCGCCACGGGTTTTGCGCCAATTGCGGCGCCAAGTCGTCGATGGCCGAAGGCGGCTGGAAGCGCGTTTGCCCGAGCTGCAAGACCGAGCATTTCCCGCGTACCGATCCTGTCGTCATCATGTTGGTGGAGAAGGGCGACAAGTGCCTGCTCGGCCGCCAGAAGCAGTTCGCTCCGGGCATGTATTCCTGCCTTGCCGGTTTCGTCGAAGCGGCCGAGACCATCGAGGACGCGGTGAAGCGCGAGATCTTCGAGGAATCCGGCATCCGCTGCACCGACGTCACCTATTACATGACGCAGCCCTGGCCCTACCCGTCATCCCTGATGATCGGCTGTTCGGCGCGCGCCATCAGCGACGAGATTACCGTCGACAAGATGGAACTTGAGGACGCCCGGTGGTTTGACCGTGACGAGGCGATGCTGATGTGGAAACGCGAACACCCGGACGGGCTCGCGGGGCCGCACCCATTCGCCATCGCGCATCATCTGCTCGGTCGCTGGCTGCATCCCGACCAAGCCTGACCACACGGGGAATCCTTCATGAGTGCCAAGCCTGTCCACGTATTGTGTATCGGCCTGCCGGTTCGCGACCTGACCTTTGCCGTCGAAGCCGTCCCGGGGCGTGGCCAGAAATTCCCCTCCCAACGTTTCGCCCAGATCATCGGCGGCAATGCGCTCAACGCCGCCATCGGCGTCAGCCGGCTGGGTGGCCGGGCGTCGATGACCGGGCCGATGGGCGACAAGAACGAGACCGCCGACCAGTTTCTGTTCGATGACCTCGCCAAGGAAGGCATCGACTCCGCGCATCTGGTGCATATGCCGGGTCTGGTGACACCGATCTCGGCCGTCATGATCGACCCTTCGGGCGAGCGCACCATCGTCACCTTTCGCGATCCCGAACTCTGGAAGGTAAAGCTGCCCGACCACGACCTGCTGTTGAAGGACTGCAACGCCATTCTGGTCGAGAGCCGCTGCGCCGGCTTTGCCACCGAGCTGTGCATCGAGGCACGTCATCGCGGCATTCCCGTCGTCGTCGACATCGACAGCACGCTGTCGCAGCGCGAGGGCCTGCTGACCGCCTCCTCGCACCTGATCTTCTCGGACGATGCGCTGCAATCGACCGCCGGCATCACCGACAATCTGAAAGCGCTGCAGAAGATGGCGACGCTCACCTCGTCCTTCCTTGCTGTCACCCGCGGCCCCAAGGGCACCCTGTGGCTCGACGAGCAGGGACATCCCAAGGAAACCCCGGCCTTCCCCGTTCACACCGTGGACACCCTCGGCGCCGGCGACATTTTCCATGGCGCCTTCGCGCTGGAATTCGCGGGCGGCAAGTCGGTACCGGAGGCGCTGCGCTTCGCCTCCGCCGCCGCGGCCCTGAAATGCACCCGCTATGGCGGTGCTTTTGCCTGCCCGCAACGTGCTGAAGTCGAACAGCTTTTGAGGGAATCCAGAGTCGGCGCCCTTAGCTGAGGCGGTACAGGGCTTGCCTTGGAAGAATGTTCTATATATGAGGTTACTCGACCCCATAATTAGAACAAAGTTCTTCCCATGACCGATGTCGCCGACCAGCCCCTTGAATCCACCCGCCGCCTCGATGCGATCGATCGCAAGATCCTGACCGTCCTGCAGGAAGACGCCTCGCTGTCGGTGGCCGAGATCGGCGACCGCGTGGGGCTTTCGTCGACACCGTGCTGGAAGCGCATCCAGCGCCTCGAGGCCGATGGCGTGATCCTCCGCCGGGTTGCCCTGGTCGATCAGAACAAGATCGGCCTCGGTATCTCGGTGTTTGTCTCGGTGGAGAGCGGCGACCATTCCGACGCCTGGCTGAAGAAGTTCGCCGATGCCGTGAGCGCCATGCCCGAAGTCATGGAATTCTACCGGATGGCCGGCGACGTCGACTACATGCTGCGCGTGGTCGTGGCCGACATGCAGAGCTACGACATCTTCTACAAGAAGCTGATCAGTGCCGTGGCCTTGAAGAACGTCACCTCCCGCTTCGCCATGGAGAAGATCAAGTCGGTCACGGCACTGCCGGTGCCGCCCATGCCGGCTGCTTGAGAAATACCGCGCTGTCGTCGCCCTGTCGGACCGGGCGACGACGCCGAAACAAATCAATCATATAATTCGATTGAATCAACAATAATGATCAATTAGATTTATTGATCAAACGGCATGAGGATGTGGCCAAACCGGAGTTTGGCCCATGACCGTTCTTGCCCAAGATGCGAACCGCACCAGCCCGCTTGCTGCTCGCAGCCTCCCGCTTCTCCCCGGATTGGCGCTCACGGCCGCAATCGCTGGCGTCGCATTCGCTTTGCGTGAAATCCCCTATGTCGGCGTCGCCAGTCCGATGATCCTGGCCATCGGCATCGGTATCGCGATCCAGAACACATCCGGCGCGCCGGCTGCGGCCAAAGCCGGCATCAGTTTCTCCATGCGCAGCATCCTGCGCTTCGCCATCATCCTGCTCGGCCTGCAGCTCACCGCGGCGCAGTTGCTGGAAGTTGGCGGCATCGGCTTCGCGGTGATCGCGGCGACGCTCCTTACAACCTTCATCTTCACCACATGGCTTGGCCGCGCGATGGGTATCGACCGCAGACTGGTCGAACTGATCGCCGCCGGCACATCGATTTGCGGCGCGTCCGCCGTGATCGCAACCAACACCGTGACCCGCGCGCCCGATGAGGATGTCGCCTACGCGGTCGCCTGCGTCACCATCTTTGGCTCGATCGCCATGTTCGTCTATCCGCTACTCGGTAGCGTGCTGCAGCTCGACCCACATCATTTCGGGCTTTGGGCTGGCGCATCGATCCACGAGATCGCGCAGGTGGTCGCGGCCACCTTCCAGCAGAGCCGCGACGCCGGCGAATTCGGTACCGTCGCGAAACTCGCGCGCGTGATGATGCTGGCACCGGTGGTGATCACACTTGGCCTGCTGGCGACACAGCGCGCACGCGCCATCGGCGCGGAATCCGGCAGCGCCAAGGTGCCGATGCCGTGGTTCGCCTTCGGCTTCGTGGCGATGGTGATCCTGAATAGCCTCGTTGACGTGCCGCATGCAGCTATGAGCCTGATCATTCCGATCACGACCTTCCTGTTGACCATGGCGCTCGCCGCAATGGGGCTGGAAACCAATATCCAGAAGCTGCGCGCCAAGGGCCTGCGCCCGCTGCTGCTCGGCGCCGCAGCCTTCCTGTTCATTGCCGGCTTCAGCCTCATGCTGGTGAAACTGACTACCTGACGGAGATGCCATGACGCTCGAACAGCTCCGGATATTCGTCGCCGTCGCCGAACACGAGCACATGACGCGGGCTGCCGAGAGTCTGCATCTCACCCAATCGGCCACCAGCGCCGCCATTGCGGCGCTGGAAACGCGCTATGCGACGCAGCTGTTTCACCGCGTCGGCCGCCGCATCGAATTGACCGAGATTGGCCGCGCCTTTCTGATCGAAGCCCGGGCCGTGCTGGCACGCGCTGCCGCCGCGACGACCGTCCTCACCGATATGGCCGGCATGACGCGCGGCTCCCTTGCGCTGGCCGCGAGCCAGACCGTCGGCAACTATTTTCTACCACCCATCATGGCGCGCTATCGCCAGCACTTCCCCGGCATCGACCTCAGCCTCCGCATCGGAAATACCGAACAGGTGGCCGACTGGGTGCGCGATGGCGAAGTCGATCTCGGCATCGTTGAAGGCGCGGTTGACGATCCGGCGCTCGCGACCCAGCCCGTGGGCGACGACGAACTTGTGCTGGTGGTCGGTCAATCGCATCCATGGGCGAAGCAACATGCTGTCGTACCGGGTCAGTTCGCCGAGGCAGACTGGGTGCTGCGTGAAGCCGGCTCCGGCACGCGCGCCATCGCGCAATCGGTGCTGGACCAATCAGGAATCGCGCCTGACCACATTCGCGTTGCCATGGAGCTGCCATCGAACGAAGCCGTCTGCGCGGCCGTCGTGGCCGGCGCTGGTGCGAGCATCATCTCACGCCTGGCTGCCGCCGCCTTGATCGGCAGCGGCGATCTCATCGCCCTCGAAGCCTCGCTGCCAACACGGCGCTTCATCCAGCTGCGCCACAAGGAGCGCTATGTGACGCAGGCGGCAAGGGAGATGTCGGAGATGATTGCAACGCCCTAACTTAACCTCTCCCCGCCGGGGAGAGGTGAGCGGAGCGCCGCCAAGCGTCGTCGAGAATCAGATCGTCTGGTTATACGCGCCGACTTCCGGATGCGTCCGCAGCACCACATTCATGGCTTCGAACATGTCGTGCATCCGCGCTTCGGAGACCGGGCTTTCGACCACGACCACCAGCTCCGGCTTATTTGATGACGCCCGCACCAGACCCCAGCTGCCGTCCTCGCAGGTGACGCGCACGCCGTTGACCGTGACGAGATCGCGGATCGATTGTCCTGCGACCTTGTCGCCTTTCTTTTGCGCATCCTCGAAATGCTTCACCACCGCAGCGACGACGCCGTATTTGGTCTCGTCGGCACAATGCGGCGACATGGTCGGCGACGACCAGGTCTTCGGCAGCGCCTCCTTGAGATCGGCCATGGTCTTGCCCGGCGCGCGGTCCATCATTTCGCAGATCGTAATCGCCGAGACGAGGCCGTCGTCATAACCACGCCCCACGGGCGCATTGAAGAAGAAGTGACCGGACTTCTCGAAGCCGGCGAGTGCATTCAGCTCATTGGTGCGGCGCTTCATGTAGGAGTGGCCGGTCTTCCAATAGGTCGTCTTCGCATTCTGCTTCTGCAGCACCGGATCGGTCACGAACAGACCGGTCGATTTCACGTCGACCACGAAGGTCGCATCCTTGTGGACCGCGGACATATCGCGCGCGAGCATCACGCCGACCTTGTCGGCGAAAATTTCCTCGCCGGTGTTGTCGACAACACCGCAGCGATCGCCGTCACCGTCGAAACCGAGACCGACATCGGCCTTGTGTTCAAGCACCGCATCGCGGATCGCATGCAGCATCTCCATGTCTTCCGGGTTCGGATTGTATTTCGGGAAGGTGTGATCGAGCTCTGTATCGAGCGGGATCACCTCGCAGCCGATCGCTTCCATCACTTGTGGTGCGAAAGCGCCGGCAGTGCCGTTCCCGCAAGCCACGACAACCTTCAGCTTGCGCTTCAGCTTCGGGCGATTGGTGAGATCGGCGATATAACGCGCCGGATAGTTTTCGTGGAATTGATAGGAACCACCGGCCTTGTTCTTGAACTCGGCATTGAGCACGATTTCCTTCAGCCGGGTCATCTCGTCCGGACCGAAGGTCAGCGGCTTGCTGGCGCCCATCTTCACACCGGTCCAGCCATTGTCGTTATGCGAGGCCGTCACCATGGCGACACAGGGCACATCGAGATCGAACTGCGCGAAATAGGCCATCGGCGTTACCGCGAGGCCGATATCATGGACCTTGCAGCCGGCGGCCATCAGGCCCGTCATCAGCGCGTATTTGATCGAGGCGGAGTAGCCACGGAAATCATGTCCGGTGACGATTTCCTGCTTCTGGCCGAGTTCTGCAATCAGCGCGCCGAGCCCCATGCCCAGCGCCTGAATGCCCATCAGGTTGATTTCCTTGCCGAACAGCCAGCGCGCGTCATATTCGCGAAAACCCGTGGCCTTTACCATCGGCTCGGATTCGTAAGCGTAGGTATTCGGCACGAGCAAGGGCTTCGGCTTCGGAAACATCGCAGGACCTCGCATCAATTGGGATCAATCTTGAATGCGCAGGCTTAGCCTTTGCGCACGCCTGTGGGAAGGAGCACGGGCATTCAAGAATGCGAGTTTGTTTAGAATTGGGCTGCGGCGTGAATGCGTGGGGGATATGAGGTACTACTGTTCGAGTACCATCCGGCCATTTGCATATTCGAAGCGTTTCAACTTCGAGAGAAACGACAGGCCGAGCAGATTCTCGGACAGTGCCTCATCGGGCAGCACCATCGCATCGACATCACGCACGGTCAGCTCACCGACCTGCACGACAGCGATTCGCGTGCGCGCAGCCTTCAGCGTTCCGTTCGCCGTTGTCACCGTGGCGTTATAATCAGCACGCGACGGACGCAAACCAAATCGTGCCGCCGACTTTTCATTCAATGCGATGACGGACGCGCCAGTATCGACCATGAAACCGATGCGCTGGCCCTCGATACTCCCCTCAGTCTGGAAGTGACCGCGCGCATCGCGCGCAATCGACAGGCTGCGGACACCGGCCTTTGCATTGGCCTGTGTGGTGGGTGCGGGGGATGACGCCTTCGCCATGGCCGGCGTCGTCGCCGTCATCTTGTCGGCCATCTGCGCCATCACGGTGCCCAGACCGATCAGGATCGCCGCGAAGAACATGATACTACGCATACGCAACCTCACTGAACGCAATCAGGGGAACCGCGAGTTCATCACACGGGCTCACCACCGTCCGTTCAGGACGGTCTTACAGACTGCTATTTTCGCGAAAAGGATGAGCGAAGCGTTAATGAGCGGCACTTTGCCTGATGATCACGTCCCGCGCGGCTTCACGCGGCGCGTCGGCAGCGCATTGGCGGGATCTTCCGGCCAGGGATGTCGCGGATAGCGGCCGCGAAGGTCCGAGCGCACGTCGAGGTAGCTGCCCCGCCAGAAGCCCGGTAGATCGCGCGTCACCTGCACCGGCCGCTGCGCCGGCGACAGCAATTCCAGCACCAGCGGCACCTTGCCCTTGGCGACCGACGGATGGGTGTTGAGCCCGAACAATTCCTGCAGACGGACCGCAATGGTCGGCCCCTGCTCGGCTTCGTAATCGATCGCCAGTACCGTCCCCGTCGGCGCCTCGAAATGCGTTGGCGCTTCCTTGTCGAGCCGCGCGCGCAGATCCCAGGGCAGCAGGCCCATCACGGCGTCGGACAGATCGCCCGCCGAAAAGTCCTTCAGCGAGATCTTGTCGAACAGCGCCGGCATCAGCCAGCTTTCGCGCGTCGCGGCAAGCGCAGTGTCGGACAGATCGGGCCACGCGTCGCCTTCCGACGCACGCAGGAACATCACGCGTCCGCGCCACTGCTGCAGCGCCTTGGACCATGGCAGGCGGTCGATACCCGCGGCGACCAGACCGTCGGCGAAGACACGCGCGGTGTCTTCGGACGGTTTCAGCGTGAACGGTGCTTCCGACAACGTGATCGCATGCAGCACACGCTTGCGACGGCCACGCAGCGACATCGATGCGCGATCGAAACTGACATCGTCGGTATTCTCGATCTGATCGGCGAAGCGCGTTTCGATATTGGCCTGCGCGATCGGCGCTGCCAGCAGGATGCGGCCATTGGCGGCGGTTCCGGTGAGTTCGGCAACGGCGATGTAAGGCGCCCGCGCAAGCGCGGCGCTTTGTTCGATCGACGCCCCGCGACCATTGGCCAGCACGAAACTGCCATTGCCGCGGTTCTTGGCCATGCGATCCGGGAAGGCGAAAGCGAGCATGGTGCCGGTGGAAAGCTCCTCGTTCTCTTGGGCAGAAGAGGATTTTTCAACCTGCGACGCCCAGCGCTCTGCGAGCTGCCGGGCGCTACCGGCGCGCTGCGAGCGGTCGCGGCGGAATTGATCGAGGCGGTGGTCGAGATCGACGCTGTCGCCACCAAGGCCACGTTCAGTAAGGACCGCAGCGATCTCGGACGCCTCCTCGCCATAACCAAACCGCGCCGAATCCACGATCATGCGCGCCAGCCGCGGCGGCAGCGCCAGCGCGCGCAGCGCATGGCCTTCCTCGGTAATACGGCCATCACCATCGAGCGCGCCGAGCTCGCCGAGCAGGCCGCGCGCTTCCTTCAGCGCCGGCGCGGGCGGCGGATCGAGGAAGGTCAGTTGCGCGGGATCGCTGACGCCCCATTGCGCGAGATCGAGCACCAGCGTGGACAGATCCGCGCTGAGAATTTCCGGCTGTGTGTAGGCGGGCAATGAGGCAGTCTGCGGCTCGTCCCATAGCCGGTAGCAGATGCCGGGCTCGGTCCGGCCGGCGCGGCCGCGGCGCTGATCGACCGCAGCGCGCGAGGCCCGCACGGTCTCCAGCCGCGTCAGTCCGATATCCGGCTCATAGCGCGGCACACGGGCGACGCCGGAATCCACCACGATGCGCACGCCTTCGATGGTCAGCGAGGTCTCGGCAATCGAGGTTGCCAGCACCACCTTGCGCTGTCCCTTGGGCGCGGGCTGGATGGCACGGTCCTGTACGCCGGCATCGAGTGCACCGAATAAAGGGACGATCTCGATGGACGCGTCCTGCACGCGCTCGGCGAGAAAGTTCTGCGTGCGACGGATTTCCGCGGCACCCGGCAGGAAGGCCAGCACCGAGCCGGGATCGGCACGCAAGGCCGTCGCGATGGCGTCGGCCATCTGCCGCTCGAGCTGGATGTCGGGCTTGCGGCCGAGATAGCGCGTCTCCACGGGATAGGCCCGCCCCTCGCTGGCAATGACCGGTGCATCGCCAAGCAGCTTCGCGATACGTGCGCCGTCGATGGTTGCCGACATCACCAGGATGCGCAGATCCTCGCGCAATCCGGTCTGCGCATCGCGCGCGAGCGCGAGGCCCATATCGGCATCGAGCGAGCGCTCGTGAAATTCGTCGAACAGTACCGCGCCGATATTCTTCAACTCGGGATCGTCGAGGATCTGCCGCGAGAAGATGCCTTCGGTGACTACTTCGATCCGGGTGTTGCGCGAGATCTTGGAGCCGAAGCGGACGCGATAGCCGACGGTCTCGCCGACGCGCTCGCCCAGCGTTTTCGCCATCCGCTCGGCGCTGGCGCGGGCTGCAATGCGCCGCGGCTCCAGCATGATGATCTTCCTGCCCTTCAGCCACGGCGCATCGAGTAGCGCCAGCGGCACGCGCGTGGTCTTGCCGGCGCCCGGCGGCGCCACCAGCACCGCGGCGTTGCCGGCCTCCAGCGCGCCTGACAGGTCGTCGAGCACAGCATCGATGGGCAGGGATGTATCGAAGGTTCGGGTCAAATCGTCATCTTCGCGATGTTCTCGGGGGCATACCAATCTCAGGTGTCATACGCGGGCTTGACCCGCGTATCCATCTTGCTTCGCGAGAAGATGGATCGCCGGGTCAAGCCCGGCGATAACGGTGGAGAGGACGTTGCGCCCCATTCCCCACTCCTTAACGCCCGTTAACCACCCCGCCAAACTCGCCCTGCCGCGACCATTTGCGGGGCATATTTGGGGTTTAGAGAAAGGCAATTGAAACCGATCTCGTCTCATGATCCGGCCAAAAGAAGCGCCGAACAGGGGATACCGATGACCACCAGTGGCACCTTCGCCGTCGCCGATCGCGCGGCGCTGTCAGGGACAGAGCGAATCGACTGGGTCGATTACGCCAAGGGCATCTGCATCATCATGGTGGTGATGATGCATTCGGTGCTGGGCGTCGAACTGGCCGCCGGCCAGACCGGCTACATGCATCTGCTGGTGGCCTTCGCCAAACCG
Source organism: Tardiphaga sp. 37S4 (assembly GCF_021044645.1). Taxonomy (NCBI): domain Bacteria; kingdom Pseudomonadati; phylum Pseudomonadota; class Alphaproteobacteria; order Hyphomicrobiales; family Nitrobacteraceae; genus Tardiphaga; species Tardiphaga sp. 37S4. Next base: position 4,774,255 of record NZ_CP088008.1, read on the forward strand.
TTCCGGATGCCGGATTTCTTCCTGATCTCCGGGCTCTTTCTGGCCCGTGTCATCGACCGCGACTGGCGGACCTATCTCGACCGCAAGGTCGTCCACTTCCTGTATTTCTATGTGCTGTGGGTGACCATCCAGTTCGGCTTCAAGGCGCCCGGCTTTGCTGCCGAACACGGCTGGGCCTACGTCGCCAATCTCTATCTGATCTCCTACATCGAGCCGTTCGGTACGCTGTGGTTTATCTATATGCTGCCGGTGTTCTTCATCGTCACCAAGCTGGCGCGGCGCGTGCCGCCGCTGCTGATCTGGGGCATCGCCGCCGCACTGGAGATGGCGCATATCAGCACCGGCTGGACGATGATCGACGAGTTCTGCTCGCGCTTCGTCTATTTCTATTCGGGCTACCTGTTCGCGACGCAGGTCTTCGCGCTGTCCGATCGCGCACGGGCCAAACCAGTGATGGCGCTGGTCGGCCTTGCGGCCTGGGCGCTGGTCAATGCCGCTCTCGTCTATGACGGCTGCAGCGAATGGCCAGTGATCTCGCTGATGCTCGGCTTTGCCGGCGCGGTCGCGATCATCGTGATGGGCACGCTGCTAGCGAAGATGCAGTGGCTCGGCTTCATCCGCTTCTTCGGCGAGCATTCCATCGTGATCTATCTCGCCTTCTTCCTGCCGATGGCGACATCCCGCGCGCTGTTGCTGAAATTCAGCCCGTTCGACATCGGCACGATCTCGCTGCTGGTGACACTCTGCGGCGTCATCGGCGCGCTGGTGATCTGGAGGCTCGCGCTGATGGTCCGTGCGAACTTCCTGTTCGAGCGCCCGGCCGCGTTCTGGATTGCGCCGAAAAAGAAAAGCGCGACGCTGCAGGCGGCGGAGTAGAACTTACACCGCCGTCGGCGACCTTCCGTCATCGAGCTTCACGCCGTCCTTCATGCCCTCAATTTTGGCGCGGAAAGCTTCCGCATCGCCGAAATCTGCAAATCCGACATAATGCGGATGCGGGCCGAGCACGCGGCGCGCATGCTTGATCGGACACCAATAAACCTCGGTGCGCGCGGCAACCTCGCGCACGAAGGCGGCCACGCCGTTACAGTATGAGCAATAGGCGCAGTTCACCTTCTCGATGATGTTGAGATAAGCGAGGTGATGCCGGTCGAACACCAGATAGTCGCGCCGCCGCACCTTGGGGATACCGTAGATCGGAAAGCAGACCGCCTGATAGGCCATCACCCAGAGATCGATCAGTACGAAGGGGATGATCAGTGAATAGATCACCGGAGCGGACAACACGATCAGCGGATTGGCGCTGAAGAGGTATTTCGACGCCCCCACCTTGATGGCGCGCTGCAGCTTCTCGATATCCTGCTCGAAGACAATCTTGCGCCGCTCGAAACGGAAGCGCAGCTCTTCCCGCCGGCGGGTCAGCTCGGCCTCGATCTCGGCCTCCACGCCCTTCAACTTGTCCATCAGTTCAGCGAGCTCGGGCATGAATGGTCCTTCGATTGGCAATGACCGGCGCAAGGGCACATGGAACAGGGCGCGACGCAAGCCGGGCGGCATCACAAAAACCGGCGGGATGACTGGCTGACAGACTGTCATTTCCGGCGAAAATCCTTAAGTTGCGGCCATGCCGAAAACCTCAGAAACAGCCGCCGCCAAGCCCGCCACCGTCAAGGCCCTCGCGAAGGGTGACCATGTCTTTCTGGTCGACGGCTCGTCCTATATTTTCCGCGCCTATCACGCACTGCCGCCGCTGAACCGCAAATCCGACGGGCTGCAGGTCAATGCGGTGCTGGGCTTCTGCAACATGCTGTGGAAGCTGATCCGCGACATGCCGCCGGACAACCGGCCGACGCATCTGGCGATCATCTTCGACAAGTCGGAAGTGACCTTCCGCAACAAGCTCTACCCCGAATACAAGGCGCACCGGCCACCGGCGCCGGACGACCTGATCCCGCAATTCGCGCTGATCCGCGACGCCGTCCGCGCCTTCGACCTGCCGAGCATCGAGCAAGGTGGGTTCGAAGCCGATGACCTGATCGCGACCTATGTCCGCGAGGCCGGTGAACGCGGCGCCACCGCCACCATCGTATCCTCCGACAAGGATCTGATGCAGCTCGTGACCGAACAGGTCACCATGTACGACACCATGAAGGATCGCCGCCTCGGCATCGCCGAGGTGATCGAGAAATTCGGCGTGCCGCCGAACAAGGTTGTCGAAGTGCAGGCACTGGCCGGCGACAGCGTCGACAACGTGCCGGGTGTCCCCGGCATCGGCATCAAGACCGCTGCGCAACTGATCACCGAATATGGCGATCTTGAAACGCTGCTGAACCGCGCTGGCGAGATCAAGCAGCCGAAGCGCCGTGAGTCGCTGATCGAGCACGCCGAGAAGGCGCGCATCTCGCGGCAGCTCGTGCTACTCGACGACAAGGTCGCCCTCGACGTGCCGCTCGATGACCTCGCGGTGCATGAGCCCGACGCACGCAAGCTGATCGCGTTCCTGAAGGCGATGGAATTCTCGACGCTGACGCGCCGTGTCGCTGAATATGCCGAGATCGATCCGGCGGATGTGGAGGCCGACAGCGCGACGAAGAGCAGCTCCGCGCCCTCCGCCCCCTCCCCCCTTGCGGGGGAGGGCCGGGGTGGTGGGTCCACAAGCGAGGGCGATCTGTTTGGCTCACCCCCCTCCCCAACCCTCCCCCGCCTAGCGGAGCTTCGCTCCGCGCGGGGGGGAGGGAGTCCCTCGCGTCCGTCGAGCAGCAGCGCTCATATCGAAGCACCTGTTCACGCCAACCGTTCTGCCCTCACCCCGATCTCGCTGGCCAAGGCCCGCGCCGAAGCCGCGCGCAAGATGCCAGTGAAGCGCGAGACCTATCAGCCTGTACGCTCCCTGAAAGAGCTCGAGCTATGGATCTCCCGCATCCTCGATACCGGTCACGTCGCATTCGAATGCAAGGCGTCGTCGATCGATCCGATGCAGGCCGACATGGTCGGCATCGCGCTGTCGCTCGGTCCGAATGATGCCTGCTATGTGCCGCTGGCCCATCGCCAATCCGGCGATGGCGCAGGCCTGTTCGCCGCCGATCTCGAGCCCGACCAGATCAAGGCTGCCGATGCGCTTGAAGCGCTGAAACCGGTGCTGGAATCCGCGGGCCTGCTGAAGATCGGCTTCAACATCAAGTTTACCGCGGTGCTGCTCGCACAGCACGGCATCACGCTGCGCAATCATGACGACGTGCAACTGATGTCCTATGCGCTCGACGCCGGGCGCAACGCCCATGGCCTCGATGCGCTCGCCGAGATCTGGCTCGGCCATGCCATGTTGACCTTTGGCGAACTGATCGGCTCCGGTAAGGGCAAGCTGACGTTCGAGCAGGTCAAGATCGACCGCGCCACGGCCTATGCCGCCGAAGACGCCGACGTGCTGCTGCGGCTGTGGAATGTGCTGAAGCCGCGGCTTGCGGCCGAGCACATGACCACCGTCTATGAAACGCTGGAGCGGCCGCTGATTTCCGTGCTGGCCCGCATGGAGCGCCGCGGCATTTCCATCGACCGTCAGGTATTGTCGAAACTCTCGGCCGACTTCGCGCAGACCGCTGCGCGCATCGAAGCCGAAATCCGAGAGATTGCCGGCGAAGAGGTCAATATCGGCAGTCCCAAGCAGCTCGGCGACATCCTGTTCGGCAAGATGGGCCTGCCGGGCGGCAGCAAGACCAAGACCGGCGCCTGGTCGACGTCCGCGCAGGTGCTCGATGACCTCGCCGAACAGGGCCACGAATTCCCGCGCAAGATTCTCGACTGGCGACAGGTGTCGAAACTGCGTTCGACCTATACCGACGCGCTGCCGAATTACGTGCATCCGCAGACCCACCGCGTTCACACCACCTACGCGCTGGCAGCGACGACCACGGGACGCCTGTCGTCCAACGAACCGAACCTGCAGAACATTCCGGTGCGTACCGAGGATGGCCGCAAGATCAGGCGTGCCTTCATCGCCGCGCCCGGCCACAAGCTGGTGTCTGCCGATTATTCGCAGATTGAATTGCGACTGCTGGCAGAGATCGCCGATATCGCTGTGCTGAAACAGGCCTTCCAGGACGGGCTCGACATTCACGCCATGACGGCTTCGGAAATGTTTGGCGTGCCGGTCAAGGACATGCCGGCGGAAATCCGCCGCCGCGCCAAGGCGATCAATTTCGGCATCATCTACGGCATTTCGGCCTTCGGCCTCGCCAACCAGCTCAGCATCCCCCGCGAGGAAGCCGGAGCCTATATCAAGAAATACTTCGAGCGCTTCCCGGGCATCCGCGCCTATATGGACCAGACGCGTGATTTCTGCCGGGAGCACGGCTATGTGCAGACCCTGTTCGGGCGTAAATGTCATTACCCCGACATCAAGGCCTCGAACGCCTCGATCCGCGCCTTCAACGAACGCGCCGCCATCAATGCGCGCCTGCAGGGCACCGCGGCCGATATCATCCGCCGCGCCATGACTCGGATGGAAGATGCACTGGCGGAGAAGAAGCTGTCAGCGAAGATGCTGCTGCAGGTGCATGACGAACTGATCTTCGAGGTCCCCGACGACGAAGTCGCGGCGACGCTGCCGGTCGTGCAGCACACGATGCAGGACGCGCCGTTCCCGGCGGTGCTGCTGTCGGTGCCACTGCAGGTCGATGCGCGCGCGGCGGATAACTGGGAAGAGGCACATTAACGCCGGATGTGAGATGCACCGGCTCGTGTAGTTCACGACCGGCTACCACATAAAAATTGTCATTGCCGGGCTTGACCCGGCAATCCATCATCTTCGCATGAGTTATTGGGTCTACATTCTGGCAAGCAAGCTGGGTGGAACGCTCTATGTGGGCGTGACCAATGATCTCATTCGCCGCATCTACGAACACCGTGAAAAACTGGCGCCAGGCTTTACGAAAAAGTACGACGTCACGCGCCTTGTCTATTTCGAGCAGCACGATTCGATCACCATCGCGATCCAGCGCGAGAAGAACATCAAGCACTGGTCGCGTGAGTGGAAAATCGATCTGATCCGGTCGATGAATCCGGATTGGCGCGACTTGTGGCATGATATAGTCCGCTGACGCGGACGATGGATGGCCGGGTCAAGCCCGGCCATGACACCTGTGGGCACATCCGCTTACCAGCCCAGTGAGATTCACAAACGATTTCGACTATCTGCGATGCCGAATCTGAAATGGTTCGACGCCATCCCATGGGCTAAACAACGACCATTCCCAGCCAGCGAATGGTCCCATGCCCCATCTCACATCCCTGCTCGGTTTTGCCCTCGTCTCGCTCGGCATGGTGCTGACGCCGGGACCGAACATGATCTATCTGATCTCGCGCTCGATCACGCAGGGGCCTGCGGCCGGCATGGTGTCGCTCGGCGGTGTGGCACTGGGCTTCATCTTCTACATGCTGTGCGCGGCCTTCGGCATCACGGCGCTGCTGTTCGCGGTGCCCTATGCCTATGACGCGCTGCGTCTTGCAGGCGCAGCCTATCTGCTGTGGCTGGCATGGCAGGCGCTGAAGCCGAACGGACGCTCGCCGTTCCAGGTCAAGAAGCTGGCGATCGACAGCCCACGCAAACTGTTCGTCATGGGCTTCGTGACCAATCTGCTCAATCCGAAGATCGCGATGCTGTATCTGGCGCTGCTGCCGCAATTCATCGATCCCACGGCGGGCAGCGTGCTGACGCAGTCGCTGGTGCTGGGATCGACGCAGACCATCATCAGCGTCGGCGTCAACGGACTGATCGCGCTCGGCGCCGGGTCGATCGCGCTGTTTCTCGGCGAACGACCGACCTGGCTCAAGCTGCAGCGCTGGCTGATGGGCACGGTGCTGGCCGGCCTCGCCGTGCGGATGGCGCTGGAAACGCGGAAGGCGTGATCTTCCTAACCTCGCCCCGCTCTTTGCGGGGAGAGGTCGCGCCCACCTTTGCGCGCGGGTGAGGGGCAGGACACCGGGCCTGCCTCACGAACAGTCTATCGGATCGGAAAGTCGAACCACGCGTTGCGTAATACGCGAGTAGCACGGACGTTGTGACGTCAGCGCCATGCCCCTCACCCCAGCCCTCTCCCCGCAAAGGGCGGGGAGAGGGAGCCGACCTCAATCCAGCTTCGCCTCCATGCCGCGCTTCACGCCGGGCCGCGCCATCAGCGTGTCGTACCAGCGGCCGACATTCGGGAAATCGGCGAACGACACCTTGTGGCGCTCATGGCGCCAGGCCCAGCCGAGGACGGCGAAATCGGCCACCGACAGCGCGCCGGCGACGAATTTGTGGTCGGCCAAGCGACGATCCAGCACGCCATAGAGCCGGCGCGTCTCATCGGAATAGCGCTTCAGCCCATAGGCCCGCTGGGTCTCATCTTCCAGCGCGATGAAATGATGCACCTGGCCGGGCATCGGACCGAAGCCCCCCATCTGCCACATCAGCCATTCCAGCACCGGAATCCGCTCGCCGAGAGATTTCGGCAGGAATTTGCCGGTCTTTTCGCCGAGATAGAGCAGGATGGCGCCGGATTCGAACACGCTGACCGGCTTGCCATCCGGCCCGTCGGGATCGACGATGGCCGGGATCTTGTTGTTCGGGCTGATTTTCAGGAATTCGGGCTTCATCTGCTCGCCCTTGCCGATATGCACCGGGAAGACCTTGTAAGGTAGGCCCATTTCCTCCAGTGCGACGGAGATCTTGCGGCCATTCGGCGTATTCCAGGTGTGCAGCTCGATAGTCATGCGATTCCTCTTCCGGTCTTGCCCGATCTTGTTGCCCGGTCTGTAGCATCGTCACGATGGGCGGTAAAACGGCCCGAGAGTGTTGACGAGGCCCGTGCCAGTCTGGAATGTGCCGGAAAGCGCCGATAGATTGCGCCCGGTTCAGCACAGAGACCGTTTCAACAGAGACATGCCATTGACCAAATCAGCCGCCCGCGCCCGCCTGTTCGAGATCATCCGCGACCGTTCGTTCGGTTACGGCGAGATCACGCTGGCTTCGGGCCGCAAGAGCAATTTCTATTTCAACCTGAAACCCACGATGTGCCACCCGGAAGGCGCGGCCCTGCTGGCTGAGCTGACCTACGACGCGCTGCGCGACGACAATCTCGATTATGTCGGCGGCCTCGAAATGGGCGCCGTACCGCTGGCCGGCGCGCTGGCGCAGCTCTCCTGGCTGAAGAACCATCCGATCGCGGCCTTCTTCGTCCGCAAGAAGCCGAAGGAACATGGCGCGCGCCTCGCTGTGGAAGGCCTCGCCAAGGGCGAGACGCTGGAGGGTAAGCGCATCGTCATCGTCGAGGACGTCACCACCACTGGTGGCTCTGCCGTGAAGGCGCTCGAAGCCGTGCGCGAGGCCGGCGGCGAAGTCGTGCTGGTCTTCACCATGGTGGACCGCGACGAAGGCGCAGCCGAGACCTTTGCCAAGGCCGGCGTGGCGTTTCGCTCGCTTTACAAGGCCGGCGAATTTCTGAAGGGTTGATCCTTCATCGGCTCCGTTCGCGCACAATGCGCGCAAGGATGCAGTGAAAGGTCACCTTTTGCTTCGCTTCATCGCCCTCGCTGCTTTGCTCCTCATTGTCACGCTTGCGCCCGACATGGCGCATGCAGCCGAGGGCGGCCTCGATGGCACCAGGCTGTCGCTGCTGTGGGCATTACCATTTGCCGGCATCCTGCTCTGCATCGCCACGGGGCCGGTGCTCTATCATCATCTGTGGGAGCACCATTACGGCAAATTCGCCGCGTTCTGGGCCACGTTGGTGATCGTGCCGCTGTTCTTCGTGACTGATGCAACGACCGTGGTGCACACGCTCTCCTACACCGTGCTGCTCGAATATCTGCCGTTCATTCTGCTACTGCTGGCGCTGTTCACCGTGGCCGGCGGAATCTATGTCGAGGGCAACCTGCATGACAGCGTGTTCACCAATACGGCGCTGCTGGGCTTCGGCACGCTGATCGCCAGCGTCGTCGGCACCACCGGCGCGTCGATGATCCTGATCCGGCCGCTGATCCGCGCCAATGACGATCGTCGCACTAACGTCCACGTGGTGGTGTTCTTCATCTTCCTCGTCTCGAATATCGGCGGCTCGCTCTCACCACTCGGCGACCCCCCACTCTTCCTCGGCTTCCTCCGCGGCGTCGATTTCTTCTGGACCACGGTGCACATTTTTCCGGAAACGCTGTTCGCGGCCGGCATCGTGCTGGCGATCTTCATGGTGCTCGATGTCTGGCTGCATCACCGCGAAGGCAATCTGCCTGCGAAGAAAGATCCGACGCCGGATTCGCCACTGCATCTCCATGGTAAGATCAACCTGCTGCTGCTGGTCGTGATCATCGGCGCAATCCTGATGAGTGCAAGCTGGAAGCCCGGCATCACTTTCACCGTACTCGGCACGCCGCTTGCATTGCAGGATTTGCTGCGCGACGTGACCTTCGTGCTGGTGACATTTGCGTCGCTGTGGCTGACAAAGACCGAGCACCGCAAGGCGAACGATTTCAAATGGGGGCCGATCGAGGAAGTCGCACTGCTGTTCGCCGGCATTTTCATTTGCATCGTGCCGGTCATGGCCATGCTGCAGGCTGGCGCCAATGGCCCGTTTGCGCCGCTGGTGGCGCTCGTCAGCCATGCCGACGGTACGCCGAACAATGCCGCTTATTTCTGGCTGACCGGCATCCTGTCGTCGTTCCTCGACAATGCGCCAACCTATCTGGTGTTCTTCGAACTCACCGGCGGTGACGCCAAGACATTGATGGCATCGGGCGCGGCGACGCTGGCGGCGATTTCAGCAGGCGCAGTGTTCATGGGCGCCAACACCTATATCGGCAACGCGCCGAATTTCATGGTCTATGCCATTGCCCGCGACGCGGGCATAAAAATGCCAAGCTTCTTCGGTTACATCCTGTGGTCGGGTGCGGTGCTGATCCCGGTCTTCCTGGTGATGACATGGGTGTTTTTCATCTAGCGCGCCGCGCTGGTTACCATTCATTTACCATGACGCCCTAACATGACACCGCACCGGAGCGTTTTCGCTCGGGCACTGACATGCGGTCGCGGAGCTGGCGTTGCGTCACAATCGAACATCCTCGCGTGTCGTGCGTCCCCTGGTGCTGCTGACGGCGATGAGTCTCGTCGCACTGACCCCGCAGATGGCATCTGCGCAAAATTTCTTCGACTTCCTGTTCGGCGGCGGCCAGCCGCAGAAACAGCAACAGCGCCGCGGCGCGCCCGCGCCGGAGAGCAATTTCTTCTCCGATCCGTTCGGCCTCAACACGCCGGCCGAAGCGCCGCCGCCCCAGCGCAGCGCATCTATCGGCGGCTCCGGTCCCGCCTTCTGCGTGCGCACCTGCGACGGCAAGTATTTTCCGCTAGGTCGCGGCATGAGCCCGGCGCAGATGTGCCAGGCATTCTGCCCGGCGGCGACCACCAAGGTCCTGTTCGGCAGCAGCATCGAGAACGCATCATCGAGCACCGGTGAGCGTTACAACGATCTGGAAAACGCCTTCGCCTATCGCAAGGCGCTGAAGGCCGACTGCACCTGCAACGGCCGCGATCCCTCCGGCCTCGCGCCGGTCGATCTGACGCTCGATACATCGCTGCGTCCCGGCGATGTGATCGCGACGACCAACGGTCTCGTCGCTTTCTCGGGCGTCCGTACCGGCAACACCCAGACCGCGGAATTCACGCCGGTGGCGAATTATCCCGGCCTGACCTCGGATGTCCGTGCCCGGCTCGGCGAGATGAAGGTGGCACCGGTCTCTGCAGAAATGATCACCGACGAAGCGCCCATGTCCGAAGCCGCGCGTGATGCAGCGCCGGCTGCTGCTACGACCGTCGTGCCGAAGAGCGCGCCAACGGCCCGTGCCAAGCGCGCCGAGCTTCAGTAGATCATCGCCCGACGATGACGCCGATCACGTTCGGCGCCGAGAGATACTTCTCTTCGATCTCGGCACGCGCCGCAGCGCGATTCTCCGGCGTCAGCAATCCGCGCTTCTCGGCGAGAATCATCCAGCAATAGCCCCACCAGTCCGTCAGCATGCCGTGGTCGTCGACGAGGTCGTAGCCCTGTTCCGCGGCGAAAATCCGCGCATGCGCCTCGTCGAGCTGATCGAGCCAGGCGTGATCTTCCAGCGAGAACAGGTCATCGCTGATGTCGTCCGTCGTATAGCCCCAGACCGAGAGGCAAACGGTGTTGAACTCGCGATCGATCTGATCGTCATCGATCGGATGCCGGCGCGCCATCAAATGCAGCCGCGACAGCGACCGCGCAAAGTCGGCTATGCGGGTGAGAGCAAACTGATCGAAGGCAATGGTGGACATCTAGTCCTCGCGAGCTTGAACAGACCATAGATATTGTAGGCGAAGGAAACGAATCACCTCGGAATATCAATAGCTTACTAATTTGTTCTTAATTTGTTCCAATTTTTATAAATTCGGTTCTCGCGTGCCTGCCCAAATCCCGGGCAGCTCCATGGCAAAAGCTCGCCACCCCCACGGGTTCCGGGAGCAGCCAAATGCGCGTATGATTTTGGTCAGTGACACAGCTCAGGATGGCCGGTTTGTCAGATCTATCAGTCCCAGCAAAATTCCAGCCCGAGAATACGGCTGTCGATGAACTGGCGCTTGCCGACATCAAGAGCGCTATCCTCGTCAAGTTGAGGCTGGCAATCGGCAAGGAAGCCGCATTCGCCACCAAGCACGACTGGTACAAGGCTGCCGCCCTGACGCTGCGCGACCGCATGGTGCATCGCTGGCTGAGCTCGGACAAAGAGAGCTACGACGCCGGCCGCAAGCGGGTCTATTACCTCTCGCTGGAATTCCTGATCGGCCGCCTGTTCACCGATGCGCTGAACAATATGGGCCTGCTGCCGCTGTTCGAAGCCGCGCTCGGCGATCTTGGTGTCGGCCTCGACGAACTCCGCAAATGCGAGCCCGATGCAGCGCTCGGCAATGGCGGCCTCGGCCGCCTCGCCGCTTGCTTCATGGAGAGCATGGCAACGCTCGGCATTCCAGCTTTTGGCTACGGCATCCGCTACAACTTCGGCCTGTTCCGTCAGGTCATCTCGCACGGCGTGCAGCAGGAATATCCCGACGAGTGGCTCGGCTTTGGCAATCCGTGGGAACTACCGCGGCGGGAAGTCACGTATAACGTCTATTTCGGTGGCAGCATCGAGACCGTCGAGGACGGCAAGGGCCGCAAGCAGGTCATCTGGCATCCCGGCGAGACCGTCGAGGCCGTTGCCTATGACACGCCCATCGTCGGCTGGCGCGGCCAACATGTGAACGCGCTGCGGCTGTGGTCGGCGCGCGCGCCGGATCCGCTGCGGCTCGACGTCTTCAACACCGGCGACTATGTCAGCGCCAGCGCCGAGCAGGCGCGCGCCGAAGCGATCTGCAAATTCCTCTATCCGAACGACGAGAGCGCCGCCGGCCGCGAATTGCGTCTGCGCCAGGAATACTTCTTCGTCTCCGCCTCGCTGCAGGATCTGGTGAAGCGTCACCTCCATTCCGACGGCAATCTGCGTGGCCTCGCCAACAAGGCGGCGGTGCAGATGAACGACACGCATCCGAGCCTGGCCATCGCCGAGCTGATGCGCATCCTGGTCGATCAGCACAATATGCGCTGGGATGCCGCCTGGCAGATCACCAACGCGACCTTGTCCTATACCAACCACACGCTGCTGCCCGAAGCGCTGGAGACCTGGCCGGTCGAACTGTTCCAGCGTCTGCTGCCGCGGCATCTCGAAATCATCTACCGCATCAACGAAGCGCATCTCGACCGCGCCGATGCGACGCGCCCCGGCGACACCGCCTATCGCGCTTCGGTCTCGATCATCGACGAGACGTCAGGTCGGCGCGTGCGCATGGGCAATCTCGCTTTCATCGGCTCGCACCGCATCAACGGCGTCTCGGCGATGCATTCGGAGCTGATGAAGGAGACCGTGTTCCACGATCTCAACCAGCTCTATCCCGGTCGCATCACCAACAAGACCAACGGCATTACTTTCCGCCGCTGGCTGATGCTGGCCAATCCGAAGCTCACCGACCTGTTGCGCGCCACTTGCGGCGAAGCCGTGCTCGACGATCCCACGCGGCTCATCAAGCTCGAGGCTTTTGCCGGCGATGCCGCGTTCCAGCAAGAATTCCGCAAGGTCAAACATCACAACAAGCTCGCGCTCGCGCGCGTGATTGGCGAGAAGCTCGGCGTACAGGCCGATCCCTCGGCGCTGTTCGACGTGCAGATCAAGCGCATCCACGAATACAAGCGACAATTGCTCAACCTCATTGAAACAGTCGCGCTGTATCAGGCGATCAAGGACGAGCCCAGCAAGGACTGGGTGCCGCGCGTCAAGATTTTCGCCGGCAAGGCGGCGGCGAGCTATCGTTACGCCAAGCTGATCATCCGCCTCATCAATGACGTCGCCGAGACCGTCAACAACGATACGACGATCGGCGGCAAGTTGAAGGTCGCGTTCCTGCCTGACTACAATGTCAGCCTAGCGGAAGTCATCATTCCCGCGGCCGATCTGTCCGAGCAGATCTCCACCGCCGGCATGGAAGCCTCCGGCACCGGCAATATGAAACTCTCGCTGAACGGCGCGCTGACCATCGGCACGCTGGACGGCGCCAATATCGAAATCCGCGACAATGTCGGCCCGGAGAATATCGCGATCTTCGGTATGACCGCCGCCGAAGTTGTCGAGCGCCGTGCCAAGGGCCTGGATGCCTCTGACGTCATCAACAAGTCGCCCAATCTCGGCCGCGCGATCCAGGCGATCGAGACCGGCGCATTCTCGCCGGATGATCCCGGCCGCTATGCTTCCGTCGGCCACGCGCTGCGCCACCTCGATCACTATGTGGTCTCGGCCGACTTCGACTCCTATTACGAAGCCCAGCGCGGCATCGACACGCGGTGGAGGGCCGGCTCAGCCTGGAGCCGCGCTGCGATTCTCAACACCGCCCGGATGGGATGGTTCTCGTCAGACCGCACCATCCGCGAATATGCCGATGATATCTGGGGCGTGCCGGTTGCTGGCGATCTGCCGGGCACACCGAGTCTGCAGGCACGAAAGGCAACGTAAGCGCGACGGTGCTCACGCGCGATACGCAACGAGCACCGCGCCGCAGGCGATCAGGATGACGCCGAGCCAGTTCGGCAGCGACAATTTCTCGCCAAGAAACAACACGGCAAACACCGCCACGAACACCACACTGAGCTTGTCGATCGGCGCCACCTGCGCGGCATTGCCAAGTTTCAGCGCGCGGAAGTAGCAGATCCACGATGCTCCAGTCGCGAAACCAGACAGCACCAGAAACACCCACGTCTTCGCTGATACATTGGACGGCGACTGCCAGTTGCCGGTGACATAGACCATCATGCCCGCGGACAGCAGGATAACGATGGTACGGATGAAAGTGGCAAAATCGGAATTGACGTTCTCGATGCCGACCTTGGCGAAGATCGCCGTGAGCGCCGCAAAGCCCGCGGACAGCAGCGCCCAGAACGGCCAGGTGAGCATGACGTTTTTCATATCGAAGCAGCCCTCAAACTCTTAGCTGTCATGGCAAGCGGCCCTCGCGGCGACAATCCCATCTTCGCTTGTAACACTGGACTGCATCACTCCTTGCCCGAGGATGGCCTTAAATTTTGTCCATCAAACAAAAAGGGCGGCCTTGCGGCCGCCCTTTCGCATTCATAATCGCTGCAGCGAATTACTCCGCGGCCAGCTTCACATCCGGCGCAGCGGCGCGGACATCCGCATCGACCTGCGCTTCGAACTTGGCGAAGTTCTTCTGGAACATACCGACCAGCTTGCGCGCGGTGGCATCGAACTCGGCCTTATCCTTCCAGGTGTTTACCGGATTGAGGATTTCCGACGGCACGCCATCCAGCGCGGTCGGGACCGCGAAGCCGAAATACTTATCGGTGCGGAATTCCACGTTGCGCAGCGAGCCGTTCAGCGCGGCGGTCAGCAGCGCGCGGGTCACCTTGATCGGCATGCGCGAGCCGACGCCGTACTTGCCACCTGTCCAGCCGGTATTGACCAGCCAGCAGTCGACATTGTGCTTGGCGATCAGGTCGCGCAGCATGTTGCCATAGACCGAGGGATCGAGCGGCAGGAAAGGCGAGCCGAAGCAGGTCGAGAATTCCGGCTCCGGATCGTTGCCGAGACCGCGCTCGGTGCCGGCGACCTTGGCGGTGTAGCCGGACAGGAAGTGATACATCGCCTGCGCCGGAGTCAGCTTGGCGATCGGCGGCAGCACGCCAAACGCGTCGGCGGCGAGCATCACCACGTTCTTCGGCTGCGGCGCGCGGCCGGTGCGCGAGGCATTCGGGATGAAGTCGAGCGGATAGGCGGAACGGGTGTTCTCGGTCTTCGAGCCATCGTCGAAATCCGGCAGGCGGGTATTGGCGTCGAGCACGACGTTTTCCAGCACCGCACCGAAGCGCTTGCTCGCCGCATAGATCGCGGGCTCGGCTTCTTCGGAGAGTTTGATGGTCTTGGCGTAGCAGCCGCCTTCGAAATTGAAGATACCGTCCTTGCCCCAACCATGCTCGTCGTCGCCGATCAGCGTGCGCTTCGGATCGGCCGAGAGCGTGGTCTTGCCGGTGCCCGACAGGCCGAAGAAGATCGCGCTGTCGCCGTCGGGGCCGACATTGGCCGAGCAATGCATCGGCAACACGCCCTTGGCAGGCAGATAGTAGTTCAGCGTAGTGAAGACCGACTTCTTCATTTCGCCGGCATAATAAGACCCGCCGATCAGGACGATCTTGCGGGCGAAATCGATGGCCACGACGTTTTCCGAGCGGCAGCCGTGACGTTTGGGATCGGCCTTGAAGCTCGGCAGGTCGATGATGGTGAGTTCAGGCACGAAGTCCTTCAACGCAGCGGCTTCCGGACGGATCAGCAGCGTGCGGATGAACAGGGAGTGCCATGCGAGTTCGGTGAACACGCGGGTCTTGATCTGAAAACTCGGATCGGCGCCGCCATAAAGGTCCTGCGCGAACAGGGTCATGCCTTCGGCGTGCTTCTTGAAATCGATATAGAGCGCTTCGAACTGCTCCGGCGTGATCGCCTGATTGCCAGCCCACCACATCTGTTCGGTGGAAGCGTCCTTGACGGTGAACTTGTCCTTCGGGCTGCGGCCGGTGAATTCACCCGTGTCAGCACAGAGCGCGCCATCGGACGACAATTCGGCTTCGCCGTTACGCAGCGAATATTCGTAAAGCTGCGGCGCGCCGAGATTCCAGTTCACCGCTTTGAGATTTTTCAGTCCGAATTTGTCGGCGCCATAGGCACCGTTGCGTACGCCCGTCTCTTGCACGGAATATTCCTCCTTGAGTCCGCATATCCGACCTGTGCAACTGTCTTCAATCGCACGTCAGCAGCGGTAGCCGTCATTATAACCACCGAGGCCGTAACCCGGCGATCTAATAGTGACGAAGATGTGAAATGCCAAGCTGCTGTCCGCATATTTGGTTTATTCCAGCACGGCACTTGATACCGCTCAATTCTTCAAAGCGCGGGCCTGCTCTGCGAGTTCCTTCAGGACTTGCCGCAATGCACCCGGAGTGACAATCCGCCGCGGAAAGTCCAGCCGGATCACCGTCGCGCCGTTCTGCAGGTCCATGCCATCCGGATCGCATCCGGTGCACCGCCAGTCGCCTGCGTCCGCGTGGAGAAGCTTGGTTGCATAGAGATTGAGCGCGTCGAGATGATCGGCGTTCATATGAGCAACGGCGCCCTCCTCGGCCTCGAGCATGCCTTCGGCATCGGTGAGATCGGTCAGAAATTGCTCTGGCTTCAGGTCGTTAATGCGGCCAAAGCCGGCCACCAGATGGGCACTCTTCGGCTTGATCCGGAAGAACGAAAAATCCTTAAAATCCACAAAGACTTGCGCGGATGGATGGACGCTGAGATAGCGCCGGCGCAGCAGCGATCTTTCGCAGTCGCTGGCCTCCTGCGCGATACCTCCGAGCATGATGCGTGAGCCCTCCAGGGGGTCCCCGGGCGCCCGCTCATCCAGCATCAGCGAGACGCGGGCATCCGCCAGAATATTGCGGGTATGCAGCGCCAGCCGGGAAATCAGGAGAATCGGCGACCCGTCCGGGTGGCTGGCGACATTGGCCAGCGCACAATAAGGATCGCCGGAACCGACGGCCAGGGTGGCAAGCGCCCCCTGCCGACTGCGCCGCAACAGCGACCGGGTGACGCGCGAGGGGTCGAAATCAGGGGTCGGCTGCATGGTTAAATCCCGTATTTCATTGCAAAAAGTGGCTATTTCTTCTTCCCCGGGAGGTCTATACATCTACGGAACCCACGCGTCATTCAAGCGTTCAGGGAACTCGGCCACACTTCAGCCCAGCTTGCATTGCTCGTTGACTGTGTTCTTAAGGCCACCTCATACGGCGGATTGTTGAATTCTGCCGGATAGCCCATCCCGCTTCGGAAAGCAGGCTCATGCCAACTATCGCACTGGTCGACGACGACCGTAACATTCTCACATCCGTATCGATCGCGCTGGAAGCCGAGGGCTACCGCATCATGACCTATACGGATGGTGCTTCCGCACTCGATGGCTTCCGCACGAGCCAGCCGGACCTCGCAATCCTCGATATCAAGATGCCTCGCATGGACGGCATGGAGACACTGCGCCGTCTGCGCCAGAAGTCCGATCTGCCGGTGATCTTCCTGACGTCGAAGGACGAGGAGATCGACGAGCTGTTCGGCCTGAAAATGGGCGCCGACGATTTCATCCGCAAACCGTTCTCGCAGCGTCTGCTGGTCGAGCGCGTCAAGGCCGTGCTGCGCCGCGCCGCGCCGAAGGACCCGACTGCCGCTCCGAAGGAGACCGACGCCAAGGCGCTCGATCGCGGTTTGCTGCGGATGGATCCGGAACGTCACACCTGCACTTGGAAGAACGAGCCGGTCACGCTGACCGTCACCGAATTCCTGATCCTGCAGGCGCTGGCGACGCGCCCGGGTGTGGTGAAGAGCCGCAACGCGCTGATGGATGCGGCCTATGACGATCAGGTCTATGTCGACGATCGCACCATCGACAGCCACATCAAGCGCCTGCGCAAGAAGTTCAAGGTCGTCGACGACGACTTCGAGATGATCGAGACGCTGTACGGCGTCGGTTATCGCTTCAAGGAAACCTGATCTGTAGAAGGTTCCCGCGGCACGGTTGGGGCCTGACGGCTCAGCCGTGCTGCGCTAGAATGCGCATCCGCACACGCAACAATGCGCGCCGCGTGGCGCATCGCAGATATCGACAACAACCGGGCAGTTTTGGCATTGCTGGATCGTACGCAGCCTGATGAAAGCCTGGACGCCGACGGCACGTCGCCGCATGCGGCAGGCGGCGATACCGATCGCACCCGTCGCGGCTGGCAGCGCCCGCTCGACTGGCTCCGCCGTGCCCGGCAGTTCTTCGTTGCACTGACCTTTTCGAGTCTGACGCGCCGCATCGTCTCGCTCAACCTCGCCGGCCTCTGCGCCCTGGTCGCCAGTATTCTCTATCTCTCGCAGTTTCGCGCCGGCCTGATCGACGCGCGTGCGCAGAGCTTGCTGGTGCAGGCCGAAATCATCGCCAGCGCCATTGCCGCTTCGGCAACCGTCGAAACCAATACGATCACGATCGACCCCGACCGCTTGCTCGATCTCAAGCCCGGTGAAACCTATGGCGTGCCGGACGAACTCTCCGGCCTCGATTTCCCGATCAATCCCGAACGCGTTGCGCCGGTGCTGCGGCGGCTGATTTCGCCGACCAAGACTCGTGCGCGCATTTACGACCGCGATGGCGTGCTGATCCTCGACAGCCGCAGCCTTTATGGTCGCGGCGATGTGCTGCGTTTCGAACTGCCGCCCCCGACCACCGAAAAGCCCGGCTTTGCCGAACGCACAATGATCGCGGTCCGAACCTGGCTCAATCGCGGCGACCTTCCGCTGTATCGCGAACTTGGTCCGGAAAACGGCAACGGCTATCAGGAAGTGCAACAGTCGCTCGACGGTCTGAAGAGCAGCATGGTGCGCATCAACGAACGGGGCGAAGTCATCGTCTCGGTCGCCGTACCAGTGCAGCGCTTCCGCGCCGTGCATGGTTCGCTGATGCTGTCGACCCAGGGCGACGACATCGATCAGATGGTGACCGCCGAACGTCTAGCAATTCTGAAAGTCTTTGCGGTCGCGGCCGTGGTGATGATCGTGCTGTCCCTGCTGCTGGCATCGACCATCGCAGGTCCGGTGCGACGTCTTGCCGACAGCGCCGAACGCGTTCGTCGCCGCATCCGCACGCGTGTCGAGATCCCGGATTTTACGCGCCGCCGCGACGAGATCGGCCATCTCTCCGGCGCGCTGCGCGACATGACCGATGCGCTTTATAACCGCATCGAGGCGATCGAGATGTTCGCGGCCGACGTCTCCCACGAGCTCAAGAATCCTTTGACCTCGCTGCGCTCCGCCGTGGAAACACTCCCGCTGGCGAAGAACGACAACAGCCGCGGCCGCCTGCTCGCAGTGATCGAACACGACGTGCGCCGGCTTGACCGGTTGATCTCGGATATTTCCGACGCCAGCCGTCTCGATGCCGAACTGCAGCGCAACGACACAGCGCCCGTCGATGTCCGACGGTTGCTGACCACGCTGACCTCGGTCGCCAACGAAACCAAGCTCGGTCATGACGTCGGCGTTGAAGTCCGCTTCGAAGGCGCTGCCACCGACGCCTTTTCAGTGCCGGGCCACGATTCCCGCCTCGGTCAGGTCATCACCAATCTCGTCACCAATGCGCAGTCGTTCTCGACGCCGGGCGGCAAGGTGCGGATCGTCTGCCGTCGCCTGAAAGGCAAGATCGAGATCGTCGTCGATGACGACGGCCCCGGCATCGGACTGGATGCACTCGAACGGATCTTCGAACGCTTTTACACCGACCGCCCGCATCAGGGCTTTGGCCAGAATTCCGGTCTGGGCCTGTCGATCTCCAAACAGATCGTCGAAGCCCATAGCGGTACGATCTGGGCGGAGAACCGCATCGGCCCGGCCAATGCCGACGGCGAGATCCCGGTGCTGGGTGCGCGCTTCGTGGTACGGTTGCCGGCCACATGAGCGCGGATGGCAAAAGCATCCATGCCTCCGCCGTACTGGTCGATGAGCGCGCGGTCCTGATCCGGGGGCCGTCCGGTTCCGGAAAATCGCGGCTGGTATTCGACCTGATCCTCGCCGCTCAGAGCGGACAGCTTCCCGAGGCCATGCTGGTCGGCGACGACCGGGTGCATCTGGATGTCAGGGATGGAAAACTGTGGGTACGGCCGGCGCCCGAATTGGTCGGGCTGCTTGAGGTCAGGGGGCTCGGAATCCGGCGTCTGGACTGCGCTACCGGCGCCATCGTCGGGCTGGTGGTCGATCTCGCCGCCACCGACGCTGCGCGCCTGCCAGAGCCGGAAGCGCTCAAAACCACACTGGAGGGCGTCGAATTGCCCCGAATCCCGGTCGGGACAGGCTTTTCACCACTACCATTGGTCGTAGCCGCGCTTATTACAAACGATGGTTTAGCCGCAGTGCGACCTTTGGACGATTGCTCGAAGGGAATTGGTAACCATATTAGTCCCACTATCGCCACCGAATAGACCCGCGCTACTTCCCGCCGCATCCGTGCAATTTAAGGGAGATTCGCGAAGAGCCCTCTTGCATAGGGGCTCTGGATGGTCAAAGTGGCCCTTTCGTGCGGTGCACCAAAAGCACCCACGAGGAGTTTCCGATGATTGGTCTAGTACTTGTGACCCATGGGCGCCTTGCCGACGAGTTTAAGGCGGCGCTTGAGCACGTAATGGGTCCGCAAAAACAAATTGAAGCCGTGACGATCGGCGCCGAAGACGATTCCGATTTGTGTCGCAGCGACATTATCGAAGCGGTCAATCGCGTCGACAGTGGCGATGGCGTTGCCATCCTCACTGATATGTTCGGCGGCACGCCATCGAATCTGGCGATCTCCTGCATGAGCCGGCCGAAGGTCGAGGTTCTCGCCGGTATCAACCTGCCCATGCTGGTCAAGCTCGCAAAGGTGCGCGAAGAGCGCACACTGCCCGATGCGATCGCCATGGCACAGGAAGCCGGCCGCAAATACGTCACCATCGCCAGCCGCGTTCTCGCCGGCAAATGAACGACAGCCCTGACGATACGACGGTGTCCGGCAGCGTCTCCCGCGAGATTCCGATTACCAACAAGCGTGGCCTTCATGCGCGCGCCTCTGCCAAATTCGTGCAGATGGTCGAACGCTTCAATGCCGACGTCACGGTGACACGCAACGGCGAGACCGTTGGCGGTACATCCATCATGGGCCTGATGATGCTGTCCGCCGGACCCGGGACCAGCATCATGGTCACTGCCAAAGGCGCCGAAGCTCAAGCGGCGCTGGATGCGATCACCGAGCTTGTGACCAACAAGTTCGGCGAAGAGTAGCGGTTCGCCAAAAGCTGCTTCGTCAGCGAGCGGCTATTTCATCGCTCCAGGCGCCACCACATAGACATTCCACCGCGTGGTCGTGCCGACATTGCCCTTGAAGAAGCGTCGCGTCGACATCACGATGCGTTCGGCATTCGGGAGATTGTCCTTCATCCACGCTTCGCAGCGATCGAATTTCCAGTCACCGACCATGCAGATTCCGATGAAGCCGTTACGCTTCGCTTCGGCCATCGACGTCACGCCTGACGGCCACGGCTCGTAAGGCGTCAGCGGCAGCGGATGATCGGGACTGTAGAACGTCATCTGCTCGGCGACATCGACGAAGCCCACGACCTCGCTCCAGCGCGTGTGGAAGCGCTTGTGCCAGACCTCGGTGAGTTCACGCGCGAGCTGCGAATAGGAGATGTGGGCGAAATTGCCGTTGGCATCGCGCGGCAGTGACGCGATGGCGATCTGCGGTGCGGCGGCGAGCGTGACCAGCGACAGCACGAGCCAGATCGCGGCGAGCCGTACCAGTGCGACCCGCGCCACCTTCAGCGATGGAATCGCGATCACTGCCAGCGGCACCAGGAAGAACAGCGAGATGCCCCAATCCGTCTTGATGTAGATGTCAAACAACAGCGCGCCGATGGGCGGGCCGACGGCGACGATGGCCTGGATCAGCCAGATATTCAGGGCCTGATCCTTGCAGACACCGGGATTGGTCGTCAGTGACCATGGCCGCCTGACGAATGCGCGGGGATCGCGCGCCACCAACGCCCACCAGCGTGGGCCCCAGGCCAGCACCGCAGCGGCCAGACCCAGCGGCAACAGCAGCAGCGCGACATTGTGGCCGACATAACCCCACGCCAGCTGCAGGCTCTCCCAGCGTGACGAGATCGCATAGGTATTGCCGGCGTAACGAAACGGCGCGTATTCCACCTGCCGCACCCAGTCGAGATGCGGAATCATCGCCGCCGCCATCGTCGCGATGGCGATCCATGGTGCCGGCGAGCGCAGGAACAGCATCCGCTGCGGATGGATCAGCGCGGCCAGACCGATGGCGCCGATCATCGTCACCACCCAGTATTTGGTCATCAGCGCCAGCGCAGCGGCGAGGCCAAGCAATACACCGGAGCGAATCGAGCGCTTCTCGAACGCGTGCAAATAGGCCAGCACCACCAGCGGCAAAGTTACCAGCTGCAGCAGGTCCGGATTGTATTTGAAGCCCTTGAAATTGAAGATCGGATAGATCGCGACCATCAGCAGCACGAAAAAGGCACGGCGCCGATCGACCACGCGCAGCGCAATCGCCCAGCAAAGGATCATTCCGATGCCGACCGTGACCATGGCGAGCAGATAGGTCGCCCAGTCCACCGGCGGGAAAAATTTGAACCAGACGCCCGAGATCCAGCCCGACAGCGGCGGATGCTTGCCGTAGCCCATCAGGAACTTCTGCCCCCAGGCATAGCCCTCGGAGACGTCGAAATGGATGTCCTGCGCCGCCTTTACCTGGGTCAGGATCGCGGTCCACAGCACCACATGGGCGATCGTGAAGCCGAGCACCAGCAGGACGCTCAATTGCGGATCACACGCCCAGGCAACGAGCCGCGCAGCGCCGCGGCGGCCGATCGACAGCAAGCCCCGGCGTTTGGCGGGGGTAGAGGAAGCGATTGTACTCATGGGCCCCTGCCTAGCGTGTTTCGGGCCGGAGTAAAATCAGGATGCCGTGACGGAAACAGGGCCGGGAATCAGGCCGAAACCCGCATTAAGGTTGCCGCATCGGGGCCTGAATGCTATCCCGCGCGCATGACAACCTCCCCGATTTCGAACGTCCGCAACTTCTCCATCGTCGCCCATATCGACCATGGCAAATCGACGCTGGCCGATCGCCTGATCCAGATCACCGGCGGGTTGCAGGCGCGCGAGATGAAGGAGCAGGTGCTCGATTCGATGGATATCGAGCGCGAGCGCGGCATCACCATCAAGGCGCAGACCGTCCGCCTGCATTACAAGGCCAAGGACGGCAAGGATTACATCTTCAACCTGATGGACACGCCCGGCCACGTCGACTTCGCCTACGAGGTCTCGCGGTCGCTGGCGGCCTGCGAAGGCGCACTGCTGGTGGTCGACGCCTCGCAGGGCGTGGAAGCGCAGACGCTGGCCAACGTCTATCACGCACTCGACGCCAATCTCGAAATCGTGCCGATCCTCAACAAGGTCGATCTGCCCGCGGCAGAACCCGAGCAGGTGAAGAAGCAGATCGAGGACGTCATCGGCATCGACGCCTCGGACGCATTGATGATCTCGGCAAAAACAGGTCTGGGCGTGCCTGACGTGCTGGAAGCCATCGTGCACCGGCTGCCGCCGCCGAAGGGTGACCGCGACGCCACGCTGAAGGCGCTGTTGGTCGATAGCTGGTACGACGTTTATCTCGGCGTCGTCGTCCTCATCCGCGTCGTCGACGGCGTCATGAAGAAGGGCCAGCGCGTCCGCATGATGGGCACCAACGCCGCCTATGATGTCGAGCGCGTCGGCTACTTCACGCCGAAGATGGTCAATGTGGACGAACTCGGTCCCGGCGAGATCGGCTTCATTACGGCCGCCATCAAGGAAGTCGCGGACACCCGCGTCGGCGACACCATCACCGACGATCGCAAGCCGGTCACCGAGATGCTGCCGGGCTTCAAGCCCGCCATCCCCGTGGTGTTCTGCGGGTTGTTCCCGGTCGATGCCGACGACTTCGAGACGCTGCGCGCCGCGATGGGCAAGCTGCGGCTGAACGACGCGTCGTTCTCCTTCGAAATGGAAACCTCGGCTGCACTGGGCTTCGGCTTCCGCTGCGGCTTCCTCGGCCTGCTGCATCTGGAAATCATCCAGGAGCGCCTGAGCCGCGAATTCGATCTCAACCTGATCGCGACCGCACCGTCAGTGATCTACAAGATGCATCTCACCGACGGCGAGGAGATCGAGATCCACAATCCGATCGACATGCCGGATGTGGTGAAGATCGCCGAGATCCAGGAGCCGTGGATCGAAGCCACGATCCTGACGCCCGACGAATATCTTGGCAGCGTGCTGAAGCTCTGTCAGGAACGCCGCGGCAATCAGAAAGAACTTACTTACGTCGGCGCCCGCGCGATGGTGAAATACGAGCTGCCGCTCAACGAAGTGGTGTTCGATTTCTACGATCGCCTGAAGTCGATCTCGAAGGGCTACGCCTCGTTCGACTATCATCTGACCGACTACAAGGCCGCCGATCTCGTCAAGATGCAGATCCTGGTCAATGCCGAGCCGGTCGACGCGCTGTCGATGCTGGTGCATCGCACCCGCGCCGAAGGCCGCGGCCGCGCCATGGTCGAGAAGATGAAAGAACTGATCCCACCACACATGTTCGTCATTCCGATCCAGGCGGCGATCGGCGGCAAGGTGATTGCCCGCGAAACCGTCCGCGCGCTGCGCAAGGACGTGACCGCGAAGTGCTATGGCGGTGATATCAGCCGCAAGCGCAAACTTCTGGAGAAGCAGAAGGAAGGCAAGAAGAAGATGCGGCAGTTCGGCAAGGTCGACATCCCGCAGGAAGCGTTTATCGCGGCGCTGAAGGTCGATAGCTGAGGGCATATCACTTGCAGATCTGACAGGAGGGGCACCACGTGGCAGCGATGCGGAAGTTGAGCAAAGCGGCCCAGCAACACCCCTCCGGTTTTTCCGATCCGACCGTCAAAGCAGCATTCGACCAGCATCCGCCGCCCTTCAAGGCGCGGCTCATGGTCCTCCGGCAACTGATCTTCGGGACCGCCGCGGGAATCGATGGCGTCGGTCCGCTGCAGGAGACCCTCAAGTGGAATCAGCCCAGCTATCTGACAAGCGAGACGAAAAGCGGCAGCACCATCCGGCTTGATCGCATGGGAGCCACAGAGCAGTACGCGCTGTTCTTTCACTGCCAGACCGATCTGGTCGCGACCTTTCGTGAATTGTATCCAACGGAGCTAAGCTTCGAAGGCAACCGCAGCATCGTGCTGCACGTCGATGATCCCGTGCCGGAACAAGCTCTGAGTCACTGCGTCGGACTGGCGCTGACCTATCATCTCCGCAAGCGCAGGCCTTCAGCGAGGTCATCTCAGGCTGAATGAGCGCGGCGACAACTGGCTGTCGTCCGGGAACGAACAGCGCCGTGAATGAACGGATTCCGCCGGCACAATTTTCCGCCCGCCGCAATGCGGCAGATTTCTGCGACCAAACATCCCCCACGACCGCTATTGCCTCCCCGCCCTTCGCCCCTCATGCTGCGTCCCACGACGCCGAAAACGGCGCGTATAAAAATTTGGGGAGGATTGAATGATCGCGCACCGCACGGTTGCGGCTACGACGTTTGCTGTTTCGTTGCTTTTCGGCGCTTCCGCGCTGGCCCAGCAGGCCAACACGCTTCCGCTCAAGATCGGCGTGCTCGCCGACTTCGCCTCGGTCTATGCCGACATCGGCGGCCAGGGCAACGTCGAAGCAGCGAAGATCGCCATCGAGGAATTCGGCGGCAAGATGTTCGACAAGCCGATCGAACTGGTCACCGCCGATGCGCTGAACAAGGCCGACGTCGCCGCCACCATCTCGCGCAAATGGTATGAGGCCGAGAATGTCGACATGATCATCGACATGCCGACATCGGCCACTGCGTTGGCCGGCATGGAGATGTCAAAGCAGTTCGAGAGGATCATGATCGTCACCGACGCCGCGTCGTCGGACATCACCGGCAAGTCGTGCTCGCCCTATACCGCGCACTGGACCTACGACACCTATGGCAACGCTCACACGGTCGGCAGCGCCATCGTCAAGCAGGGCGGCGACTCCTGGTACTTCATCACAGCGGACTATCTGTTCGGCCATTCCATCGAACGTGACACCGGCGACGTGGTGCGCGCCGCGGGCGGCAAGGTGGTCGGCAGCGCCAAGCATCCGCTGAACACGGCGGACTTCTCGTCCTTCCTGCTGCAGGCGCAATCGTCCAAGGCCAAGATCATCGGCATGGCCAATGGCGGCGGCGATACCATCAACACCATCAAGCAGGCGTCCGAGTTCGGCATCGTCGCCGGCGGCCAGAAGCTCGCCGGCATCGTGATGTTCATCTCCGATATCCACTCGCTCGGCCTGAAGATGGCGCAGGGGCTGATCATCACCGAAGCCTATTACTGGGATCTCAACGATCGCACCCGGGCTTTCGGCAAGAAGTTCTTCGACAAGATGAAGCGGATGCCGACCATGAACCAGGCGGCGACCTACAGCGCCACGCTGCACTATCTCAAATCGGTGCAGGCGGCAGGCACACGTGCCACCAAGCCGGTGTTGGCGAAGATGCGCGAGATGCCGGTGCGCGACGCCTTCACCGATAACGGCGTCCTGCGCGAGGACGGCCGCATGGTGCACAGCATGTTCCTGCTCGAGGTCAAGAAGCCGGAAGAATCCAAGGCGCCATGGGATTACTACAAGGTGCTCGCGGAGGTCCCCGGCGATCAGGTGTTCCGTCCGATGAAGGACGGCGGCTGCCAGTATGTGAAGAAGGACTGAGGGTCTTTCGCATCAGCAACAACGGCCGTCGCCCGGCCTGGCGCGCAATTGCACGCCTGGCCGGGCGGCACGTTAGTTTTCATCGCATTTAAACGATGGCACTCGTTGCCGGCTTCGCCGCTGGGGTTCTTAGCCAAAACAGCGCCAGGAATGCGAGCGACGTCAGCCCGCCTGTGAGCGCCAGCGCGACGCGCGGGCCACCGTGATCCAGCACAAGGCCGAACAGCAGCGGCGCTGCACCCTGCAGGATGCGCGCCGGCGCGGCCAGCCAGCCGGTTCGCATGCCGTATCCCACGGCGCCGAACATGGCCAGCGGAAGCGTTCCGCGCGCGATCGTGAACAGGCCATTGCCGGCGCCGTGCAGAAGGGCGAATGGCAGCGCGACTGGCGCTCCGAACAGGATCAGCAATCCGGCGCCGACGGGATGCAGACCCGCAGCCAGGCGTGCGGATATCATCGCCGACGCATGTCGTAGCAGACCGAATTCCCCGATCCGGGCTGCGACTTGCGCAGGCCCCATCAAAGCCCCGGCGAGCACGGCCTGCGCCGGGGTGGCCCCGAGCGCTTCCAGCAGGCGCGGCATGTGCGCGGCAAAGGCGGTGGTGACAAACCAGGTCGCACCAAAGACGCCCGCCAGAACGATCATCGCCCATGGAATGCCTGATGTGGGGACGGCAGGCTCATCCAGATGCGCATGCGGCGGCGCCTTCGGAACGAGAAAGCGGTTGAGCGGCAGACCAATGACGATGTGCAACGCGGCCCATGCGAAGCAGGCGCCGCGCCAGCCGAAGGCATCGATCATCGCGGCACTGAGGGGCCAGCCGATGGTACTCGCAAAGCCGGCGAACAGGGTAATGCCGGTGATCGCACTGCGGGCCTGTCGCCCCCACAATCCCGCAACCGTCGCAAACGCAGCCTCATACAGGCCGAACCCCATGCCGGCGCCGATGACCAGCCAGGCCAGGGCCAGCGTGATCGGTCCCGTTGCAACCGCAAGCAAGGCCAGCCCCGCCGCAAACATCAGATTGGTGGCGACAAGCACGTCCCGGCCACCGCTGCGGTCGATCATGCGGCCGGCGAGCGGACCGAGCAAACCCGACACCAGCAGCGCCACGGAGAACATGGCGAAGAACCAAGTCCTGGACAGATGCAGGTCGTCGCAAATGGGATCCGCGAATACGGCCGGAACATAGTAGCTGGAAGCCCATGCCAGTGTCTGCGTCGTACCGAGCGCGGATACGACTTGCCAACGAACGACTGCCACCTCAGGTCACAGCTCCCCGCTCGTACCAGTCCCGTGTCGCCTTCACGATGTGAACCACGGAGAGCATCACCGGCACCTCGATCAGAACGCCGACGACCGTTGCCAGTGCTGCGCCCGATTGAAAGCCGAACAGTGCGATCGCTGCGGCCACGGCGAGCTCGAAGAAGTTCGATGCGCCGATCAGGGCGGAAGGGCCGGCCACGCACCAGGCGACACCAAGGCGGCGGTTGAGCCAGTAGGCGAGACCGGCATTGAAATAGACCTGGATCAGGATCGGGACGGCGAGCAGTGCAATGACCATCGGCTGCCGGGTGATCTGCTCGCCTTGCAGGCCGAACAACAGCACCAAAGTTAGCAGGAGCGCGACCAGCGATACCGGACCGAGCAGCGACAGCGCCTGCGATAGCGCCGCCTCGCCTCCCCTCGCCAGCAATGCGCGCCGCCAGAACTGCGCGATCGCCACAGGCACGATGATGTAGAGCAGCACGGACAACAGCAACGTGCCCCAAGGCACGGTGATGGATGACAGTCCGAGCAGAAGTCCGACGATCGGCGCGAAGGCAACCACCATGATGGTATCGTTGAGCGCGACCTGTCCCAGCGTGAAATTCGGCTCGCCATCGACCAGGTTCGACCAGACAAACACCATCGCCGTACAAGGCGCAGCGGCAAGCAGAATCAGACCGGCCGTATAGCTATCGATCTGGTCCGCGGGCAGATACGGCCTGAACAGATGGCCGATGAACAGCCAGGCGAGAAGCGCCATCGAGAACGGCTTCACCAGCCAGTTGATTCCGACGGTCGCGGCAATGCCGCGCCAGTGTGCGCCAACGTGACCGAGCGCTCCGAGGTCCACCTTGAGCAGCATGGGAATGATCATCAGCCAGACGAGGACAGCCACCGGCAGATTGACCTGTGCAATCTCCGCCGAGCCCAGCGCATGGAAAACGGCCGGCATCCATCGGCCCAGCAGAATGCCGACGACGATGCAGAGACCGACCCAGATCGTGAGATAGCGCTCGAACAAGCCCATCGCCGGAGCGGAAACCGGCCTGCCAATGACTTCACTGGTCATGACGTTGTCCTGCGATCCGCTGGCCGCTCGCATCCACGACCCGGTCGCCATCCTCTTTCGAGAACGCTCCAAGCTGCCGAGTGGGCATGATGTCCAGAACCGCTTCGGATGGCCGGCAGAGTCTCACGCCCAGCGCGGAGACCACGATCGGGCGGTTCATCAGGATCGGATCGGCTTCGATGGCGTCGAGCAACTGCGCGTCGGTCAGACTGGTGTCGGAGAGGCCCAGCTCGGCATAGGGCGTTCCCTTCTCACGCAGGATGTCGCGCACCGACATGCCGGCGCGCGCGAGCAATTGAACGAGCAGGACCCGCGACGGCGGTGTCTTCAGATACTCGATGATGTGCGGCTCGATGCCGGCATTGCGGATCATGGCCAGCGTGTTGCGCGAGGTACCGCAATCAGGGTTGTGATAGATGATGACGTCGACGCTATCAGGCACGTGACAGCTCCTTGCTGTCCGAGGTGCATGCGGACGCCGTGGCCGGCATACAGATGTCGGGATGACCCGCGCAGCAATCCCGCATCAGGAACTGGATGAGGCCCGACAGGGCGTCGTAATCGGCGGTGTAGACAATCGAGCGGGCCTCCCGCTTCGCGCTGGCAAGGCCAGCCTGGGTCAGCTCCTTCAGATGGAAGGACACGTTCGAGGCCGACACGCCTGCAGCCTCCGCGATGGCGCCGGCCGGCATCCCGGCGGGACCGGCCTGCACGAGCAGGCGCACGATGCGAAGCCGTGTCTCCTGGGACAGCGCTGCGAAAGCCGACAGGGCTTGACGTTCTTCCATATTTCAATAATCCTAAAAATATCGAATCATGGAGTAACATCGATGCTGGACCTTGCCAAGCCGGAAATTCCGCCTTCGCCGCAGATCACCGCCGACGACATCAGCATCGGGGCGCTCCTCGCCGCCTGCGACGCGGCACCGGCATTGCCTTTGGTGTTCACCTATAGCGGTCACAGCATTCAGGCGGGCTACCACATCACCGAAGTCAAGGCGGGCGCCTTTTCCGCACTTGATTGCGGCGGCAATCCCGAAGCGTGGTCGGAGATCTTCGTACAGTTGTGGGACATCGTCGAAGGTGACCGGACCCATATGACGGCGGCTAAATTCGCCGCCATCATCCGGAAAGTCTCCGACCATGTCGCTCTCGATGCCAATGCGCGGCTGACCTTCGAAGTGAGCGATGGCGTCGCGCCGATGCAACTACACTGCGCGGATACACCGCGCTTGGAGGGTGGCAATCTCACGGTGGCGCTTGCCCCGCGTCCGGCGAGTTGCAAGCCACGCGACCGCTGGCTGGAGGCGCAGAAGGAAGCCAGTGCATGCTGCGCGCCGGTATCGTCCAAAAGCGCGTGCTACCGGTAAACGCCGCGGTTCAGACCGGAGACCTGTTACTGGACTCAACGATCGTACGCGGTAGAGCCCACAATCATTATCCTTTGCCACCTGCAGTCGTTGCGCTGCGTCGATCCGCGAGGCGACCAGTCTCTTTTTGCAAAGCTCCTGGCGAGGAGCCGGGATGCGCAGACGCCTGGGCTTGCGACAGCAACCACGCCCGGAATGCCTGCAGCAAAGGATTCCCGGCTTTCTCCTCCGGGCAGGCGAAATAGTACGAGCCGACGCTTTTCAGGGTCAGGCTCGACAACACCTTCAATTTGCCCGACCTGAGTTGGTCGGAAATCAGGAATTCGGGAAGCAAGGCAACACCAAGACCCGAGCTTGCCGCGCTGATCAAAGTGGACTGGATATCGAAACGCGGCCCGCGGATCACATTCGTGCCGCCGAGCTCCGCAGCATCGAACCAGCGACGCCATGCATCGGCGCGTGTGACGAGATGCAGAAGCCGCAGCTCGGCGACCTCGCTCGGCGGCAATTCGCCGCGCCTGCCGATCAGCGTCGGCGATCCGACCGGCAGAAGAATTTCATCGAACAGATAGTCGGCCTGCGTGCCCGGCCAGTCCGGTTCGCCGAAGTACAGCGCGCCATCGAGCGCGGTCTCGCTGAAGAAGAAGCGCGTGTTGCGCGCACTCACATTGACAGCGACGCCGGGATGGCGCGCATAGAAGTCCGGCAGGCGCGGAATGAGCCACTGGGCGCCGACAGTGGGCAGCGCCGCGACGTCCAGAACCATGCCGTCGGCCTCATAGCCCATGATCTCGAGCGCATCGCGCTCGATCCGCTCGATCGTCTGCGCCACGCGGGTGCTGTAGGCCGCCCCTGCCCGCGTCAACGTGATGCGTTTCTTGATCCGATGAAACAGCTTCACGCCGAGCTGCGTCTCCAGCTGCGCAATCTGGCGCGACACCGCACTTTCGGTCAGCGCGAGTTCGCTGGCGGCGCGGGTGACGCTGAGGTGTTTGGCAGCCGCGCTGAACGCCATCAGCGCGCCGAGGCTCGGTATTCTGCGGCGCATAGTTCATTCCAAAAACGCAAGATGTCCGCAGATTAAATTGTTTGCACGCCTAAGCACAAGGCAACAATCTCCCCGCGATGACAAAAGTCATGGCGGGCGGCGACCTCTGGCGAGATTACGCCCCGGCAACGGTCTCAAGACATGCAGACTGCAGCACGGTGCCCCGCACAGGTGCTTCGGTCATCAACTTCAAGGAGCACATCAGTGGCAGTCAACAAATTGCATGACGAATTCCACACGCTCGACATGGAGAGCGGCTGGCAATTGCCCGAGGGCTACGATCCCGCGTCGGGCGCGCTGGAGAAGATACTGTCCGGATCGCTCGATACCGCGAACAAACGCGGCAGCCGGACGCGATTGCTGAAGTTCCCTCCGGGTCTCTTCACCACACAGCAGATCGTTCACGACCACTGGGAAGAAGTCTTTCTCGTCTCCGGCGACCTGATCGTTGGCAATGACGAGAACGGGCAAGGCGGCACGCCGTTCGCCGGCTACACCTACGCCGTCAGACCGCCAGGCGCGTGGCATGGTCCGTTCAAATCCGAGGGCGGCTGCCTGCTTCTCGAAATGCACTACTACGATCCCGCCTGAGAGCCACAGAGACGATGACGGCAGCCTCTTGGAGGGGCCGCCGATCAGAGCCGATGCTCCCTGAAATCCCCGCAAGAGGTCTTGATAGAATGAGTAATGCGAAGCTTCCCGTCATCATCGCCGGTGCAGGGCCAGTCGGCATGGTGGCTGCCGCAGATCTGGTGCGACAGAACATTCCGGTTCTGGTGCTCGAGAAGAACGACGTGCTGAGCAGCGAGTCGCGCGCATCGACGTTCCATCCGCCCACGCTGGACATGCTCGACGATCTCGGTTTCGCCAGCACGTTGATTGCACAGGGGCTGAAGGCACCGACGGTCCAGTACAGTTCGTCCGAAGACGGTGTGCTCGGCACATTCGATTTCGCGGCGATCTCCGATCTGGTGCGGCATCCGTTCCGCCTGCAAGCCGAACAGTTCAAGCTCACACGCATCATTCTGGACGCCCTGTCCGGCAATCCGCTGTTCTCGATCGCGTTCGGCAGCGAGGTTAAATCGGTCGAGCAGACCAGCGATACCGTCAAGGTGGTGGTCACGGCCAACGGCCACGACACCACGCATGAATGCGCCTGGCTGATCGGCGCCGATGGTGCGAACAGCATCGTCCGCCGCAGCCAGGATATGGAATTCGAGGGCTTCACCTGGCCCGAGCGTTTCCTGGTGATGACGACACCGGTCGATTTCACCGCGCTTCGGCCGGGCGTCTCGTCGGTCAGCTATGTCGCCGATCCCGAACGCTGGTACTTCCTTCTGCGTATCCTCGGCGCATGGCGCGTGATGATGCCGGTGGCCGCGGAAACATCCGATGAGGAAGCACTGTCCGAAGCCTATGTGACGGCGTCGATCCGGCGGATCGTTCCCGCAGAGCTGGAGGCCCGCATCCTCCACACCACGCTCTATCGTGTGCACCAGCGCGTCGCCGCGAATTTCCAGAAAGGCCGCACATTCCTGGCCGGTGACGCCGCCCATATCAACAACCCGCTCGGCGGCATGGGCATGAATGGCGGCATTCATGATGCATTGAACCTGACCGCGAAGCTGGGTCCGGTCATCAACGGCACGGCTGATGAGAGCATTCTTGCCGATTACGATCTGCAGCGCCGGACGGTCACGATGCAGGCCATTCAGGGCGACACCATCCGCAACAAGAAGAACCTCGAAGCGAAAGACGAAGCCGATCGTGCGCGTTTCCGCGACGACATTCGCGCAGCAGCCGCCGATCCGGAAAAGGCACGAGCGCTATTGCGCCGGATCGCGATGCTCGACTCGCTTGAGCGGGCCGGTGCGTTGCATGTGGCTGAGCACCGCCCGGGGTGATCAGCAACTCTCTCTGAGACGATGTCGACGG
The DNA here is from genome assembly GCF_021044645.1 of Tardiphaga sp. 37S4. Lineage (NCBI taxonomy): Bacteria > Pseudomonadati > Pseudomonadota > Alphaproteobacteria > Hyphomicrobiales > Nitrobacteraceae > Tardiphaga > Tardiphaga sp. 37S4. The sequence continues at coordinate 4,806,951 of NZ_CP088008.1, forward strand.
CAACCGGTCACTCGGCTGGATAAGAACCGCGGCAGTGGAAGCGCCAGTAAGCCTGGAGGAGCCAACACCATGGTTCCCAAGATGTCATGCAGGAGTTTCAGAATGCCAAGCAAGGATTTACGGATGAAGTGGACGACGTTTCTTTTGGCGGCGCTGGTAGCGCCTGTCGCCTTGGGCGTGCCCGGCGCGGCAGCGGCCGGCTTTCCGGAAAAAATGATCACAATCGTGGTCCCTTATCCGGCTGGAAGCACGGCGGACGCGATTCCACGACTAGTGGCTCCGCTGATGTCGAAGTCGCTCGGCGTCACCGTGATCATCGAGAACCGCGGCGGCGCCAACGGCTCGATCGGGGCGGCTCGCGTCGCCGCGTCGCCGGCGGATGGCTATACGATTCTGCTCGCGACAACCGGCATGATGGCGATCAATCCGTGGATCTATGAAAAGCCCGCCTATAATTCCGAAAAGGATTTCGCGCCCATCACCAATGGCGCTTCGACGCCGAACATCCTGGTCGTCAATCCTTCGGTCAAGGCGAACTCGCTGAAGGAAC